>NZ_CP191986.1:1320000-6120000 GCF_050945415.1 Spirillospora sp. CA-128828 | reverse complement strand
CCGCACCCGCTCCGGACCCCGCATCATGGCCACCCTGCGCAACCTGGCCATCGGCGCCCTGCGCATAGCCGGACGCACCGACACCACCGAAGCCACCCGCTGGGCCTGCCGCGACATGACCAGGCCCTTCGCCATCCTCGGCCTCACCTCATGACCATTGAACGGGCCGCGAGCTAATCTCACGGCCATGCGCACTCTCGACCCCGGCGCCTCGGACGAGGAGATCCTGGACGCAGTCCTGGAGTGGGTCCGGCTGCTCGCAGCCGACGACTACGCCGCCGCCGACGCATTCCTCAAACCACACCCGGACCCTCACTACCGGCTCACACCCCAGCAACTACGCACCTACATCGCCAACTACGGAGCCTGGGAATCGGACATCAACGGCATCGCTGCAGGCCGCACGATGCGAGTCACATCTCCCGACACCGCCACGGGCGACTATCCGACACGTATAGAGATATGGCGCGAAGACGACATGCTGCCGCACATCGAATTCGCCCTACCGCTCAACGGAGTCTGGAGCGACCTGACCGCCATACTCGACATCGAGGAAGGTACCGGACGCTGGGTGCTCGCACTCGAACAAGTACACGTCCTGTGACAACTCCGGGCACACCACGATCTGGCCAACACACTAAATGACCGAGTCATCAACCTAGGCGACAAAATCCCCCAACCCCGATGATCTTGAAACGGCCGTGGCAGCCGGGCCGAGCGGAATGACGTCCTTGTCGATCCCCGCCCGCTGGGAAGATTGAACCCTGCACAACCCGGCGCCCGCCTCCGGACAACCACGGGATCATCGCGACCGAGAGTGGAGGAGGAGCGATGAAGGACGCCCCCGAGTACGAAGCCGACTTCCAACGGCTGATCACGGAACAGAGAATCGACCGCCACGAGTTCTTCGGGAACCTCCCGGACGACTTCGGCTACGACGAGCCACCCCTCTACGCCCAATACCACCAGCTGCGGTTCCTGAACAGCCTGCCGACCGACGAGAAGAACGGCGTCCTAGTCCGCGCGGCCGTCCGCCACCTCCGCACACTCATCGACCACGGCCACGACCTCTACTGCATGCTCTCCATCCAGGGCTGGGACGAATGGGAGAACGGCGGTTTACTCGACCCCAGATTCTTCAATGCCGCCCCGGACCATCGCCCCGATCCCAGGGACCCGCGCACAATCCTCGACTGCCTTCGCTTCGACCCACCGACCAGCCGATACAGCGCCTTCGTCGCCAACGCCCTGGACCACGACCCTGCCCTGATATTCCACGAGAACATCGCCTCCCACGACGAACCCCGCGTCTACGTCCGCCCGACCCTTCACTGGTCCGACACCTACCAGACCTACCGTTGAACACGGCAGGGTGGCTCGCCGGGCACCTTCGGTCGGCGCTGTGGGGCCGTGTGCCAGGGGCGGGCTGGGCTACTCCCCTCCGTGATCCGGTATTGGCCTTCTCTGGCCGCATGCGCCCGGACGGCTCCTCATGGCGACGAAGGTCGTAGAGGATCGCGACATGGGCGTGGCATGAGTACCGGACATCCGGCGCGAAGGATCGCTTGCCGCGCCGTCGGGGTTCCAGCTCACCCTCGACGGAATGCTGGTATAGGAGGATTTCGTGGGCCAACTCGGACTTGCGGAAAGCATCGCCGCACTACGTGCGGAGCTGATGGAAGCCTTGGAGGCGGGGAAGGACTCGGAGTTCGTTTTCGGCGTCGGCCAGATACAACTCGAATTCCACGTCGGAGTCACACGGCAGGGCGGCGCGTCCGGCAAGGCGAAGTTCTGGGTTCTCGAACTGGGCGGTGACGGCTCCTATCGGAGGGAGGAGATCCAGCGGGTAACGGTCACGCTGGAAGCGCCACTCGACGAAGACGGAAACCCGATAAAGGTGACGCGCGGACTCGGAGACAAACCCTGAAATGCCCGAACTCAAGACCCGCGCCGTCGAGATCCTGCGTCGAGGCCCCGGCGGCCGTTGGACCGTGGGCTCCGGTTACCTGGTCGGTCGGCAATGGGTGCTGTCGGTGGCGCACAACGTCCTGGACGCCGAGACACTGCTCGTCCGGCTCGTGGACGAGACGGAGCACCCGGCCGAAATCGTGACGGTGGACGAACCCACGGACCTCGCCCTCCTCGCGGTGACCGGCGACTGCTCGCCCGCCGACTTGGACCCGGTCCGCTTCGCCCGTATCCATCGCTCCGAGACCGACGAGATCGCCGAGTGCTGGACGGTCGGCTACCCGAGATGGAAGGAGCGCCCGCAGCAGTCGAAAACGGTCCCGAAGCGCGACACCGCCCACGTGCGCGGCGTCATACCGACGGGTTCGAACCTACGCGCGGAGTCGATGGAGCTGCGCGTCGAGTCAGACCCGCGTTCGGCCAGCGGGCGAGGTGTGAGCGAATGGCAGGGGATGTCCGGGGCGCTGGTGTTCGCCCGGCACCCCGGGCACAGCGCACTCGCGGTCGGCGTGGTGATCGAACACCACGCAGCCCAGGGAACGTCCGTGCTCACGGTCGCCCCGCTGGACCGGTGGGCGGACACGATGCGGGACACGCCCTGGGGCCGGGAACTCCGGCTGGACGAACTGATCCGCCTCCCACGCCCGACCGGCACCGCTCCGTTCTCTCAGGGCCACGTGAAGCTGAACAGATCGCTTCCGGACTTCACGGATCGGGACGAGGTCATCGCCAGAGCGAGAGTTCTGCTCACCGAACGGCTGGCCGAGACCTGCCCGCTGGTCGTCTTCCACGGCATGGCAGGGGTCGGGAAGACGGAGGTGGCCAACGAACTCGCCCACAGGCTCGCCGCCCCCTTCACTTATGCGCGCATACGGGTGGACGTGGCGGCAGCCGCCACCGTGGACGCCGTCATGGTGGAGGTCATGGCCGCGTTCGGCATACCCGCCGACAAACTGCCGCATGACCCCGTCCAGCGTCAGCGCAAATACCAAGAGCAGTTGGCAAAGGGGCCCGGCCTCCTTTTGCTCGACAACGTGTCCGAAGGACGGCAGATCGCCACGCTCCTGCCCGAGTCGCCAGGCACAGCTGTTATCGCGACCAGCCGCACCACGCTTGCGTCGGTAGACGGCGCCGACAGGCTCCGCCTCGACCCGCTGCCCGACCCCGACGGATTCCGGCTGTTCGAAAGGATCGTCGGTACCGAGGTGGTGGACCGCGACCGTCCATCCGTCCAGCAGATCGTGCGGCTCCTGGCCGGGCTTCCGCTGGCGATACGCATCGCCGCCGCCCACATCGTGATGAACAGCAGATCGCCAGCGCGCTACCTGACCGATCTTCAGGACGAGAGCAGGCGTATTTCCCGCCTCGAAGGCGAGGACAGGGGAGTGCGCAGCAGCTTCGAACTCAGCTACCGGTCTCTGCGGCCTGACACGGCATCGCTGTTCCGCCACCTGGGCGTCCTGGCGGGCCGGGAATTCACCGCCGAACTGGTCGCCCGCACCGGCGACGTGGACGACGAGCACGCCGAGCGCATGCTCGGGGAGATGTCGGACCGTCATCTGATCGAGCCCGCGGGAGAAGACCGATACCGCCTCCACGACCTGCTCCGGCTGTACGCAATGGAACGCTTGTCGGCCGAGGAGTCACCGTCCGCCCGGCGGGCCGCCTTCCACCGCGCACTGAACTGGTACGCCGACCGCCTGCACGAGTGGATGTCGCAGCCCGGCGCGCACGAACAGCCTCCGGCCGAGGCGATCGCATGGTTCGCGGACGAATCCCTCAACGTCCACGCGAATCTCGGGGCCGCCGCGGAGGCGGATGAACACGAACTTGTCGTAAGGATCACGGAATCGCTTTATGGCCTCCTCTTCTACCGCGGGCAGTGGGAGGAGATGGAGACGGTCAAGACACTCGCCGTCCAATCGGCGCAGCGCACCGGGGACGCCCCCGCCGAGCTCGGATCGTTGATCCACCTCGCCGAGGCCCGCAGAATCCTGGGACGTGCGACCGAAACGCCGCCTCTCTATGATCGCGCGCTTGAAGTGGTCCGCTCCATGCGCGATCCCGGCAAAGAGGCGTGGGTGCTGACCCACTTCGGTGATTTCCAGTGCGATCTCGACCATCCTGAACAGGCCCTCGACCTTTACGCTGAGGCACAGGCCATCTACGAGCGCCAGGACGACGCGGCGGGCGAGATCTGGCTGTCAGCGCACATTGCCGACGCCTACCGCCAACTCGGCCGGCACGCGGACGCCGCCCGCGTACTGGAACACGCCATGGCCTTGAGCCGGCAACGTGACGACCGCGACGAGATCATCTGGTGCGCATGGCACCTGGCCTTGGCCTACGACGGCCTAGGCCGTTTCGCCGACGCCGAGGAAGTACTGAAGCCCGCCATCGACTTCCATCGAGAGATCAAGAACAAGGCCGGCCTGGCGACGATGCTGTGCATTCTGGGCGACATCCACCGCCACACCGAACACCTGTCCGGAGCTAGGCGAGCCTACTCCGAGGCGCTCGACCTGCTCATCGAGATCGACGCCCCCACAAGGGCAACCGAAGTACGAGAACTCCTCGTAAGCCTCCCAGAGCCCCCCGAACACCAATAGCGACTTCAATGGATTTAGGCGGACGGCTGGAACGCCAAGAGAAACCTGTCATCCGCCGGGCCCACATCCCGCCGCAACACCCACGATGCTCTCCGGAAAGTTAGCGACACTCCATCAACATGTCCGGTGACACCGGGTGCGTCCCGAGGCGAATCGTGAAGTTGTTTTAAACGGCATGATTATTCAAAACTTTGTCCGCGAGGCCGGAGGCGATGGTAGGCCGATTTCGTAGGACGAGGAGCGGAGGGTTCTTAATGCTTATCCAATTGGATGCTGCGTACTTCCGCCTCTCCAGCGTCGGCCGTGATGATGGCGGCTACATCCGGAACGGCTTCGGGCCTTCAAGCGCAACAATCCCGACCGGTTCTCACGGACAAAGACTCGGGTCATGGACGTCTATGACGCGATGGCGCAGGCGACACAGGTGGGGTAACCCTACAAAACCATTCACGCCCCTCCTCCTGGGAAGGGCTGCGCCATCCGGAGAGGTAAGTGTGGGGCCTTAGCTACGCCAGCGGCCTTGAGGCGAGCGAGCCTGGTCTCAAGGCTGCTGATGTTCGAGGGGTCAGTGGCCGTCCGTACGGATCCTGTGGAGGAAGACCCGCCAGTCGTCACTTGTGAACTCCAGAATGGGACTCTCGCCGTTGAGCTTCGTGTCGCGGACGCCGATGGTCCCATCGCGGGCGCGGCCTACTTCGACACAGTGGCCGTCAGGGTTGCTGCGACCGGATTTGCGCCAGCCAGAGTAGTGCTTGGTCATGTTCACGATCCTGTCTGGTCTGCCAGCCGGTTGGCTACCCGTGCGAGGAAGGCGATGCTGTCTTCTGGGGAGAGGGCGGCCTTTCGGAGGCGGTCGTACATCCCGGTATACCTCACGACCTCGCGACGTTGGGTGAGAACAAGGTCGGTGGTGGCAGTGTCGACCACTGCCATCGGCGGGTCGCCGGGCTCGGCGAAGGTGTAGAGGTAGAACGACGACTGAGGGAGGAAGCCTCCTGGGAGGTGGGCGTCGTGCATCAGCACCCGCACCGTGATCCGCTTTTCCTCCGAGATCGTTGTGATCATGTGCCAGAGCTGGGCGGCCATCGCCTCAGGCGGTACCGCCAACCTGTGAATCACGCACTCGTCGAGGACGGTCTCGTAGGCGGGTCCGTCTGGCCTGAGTAGTTCGCGCTGCCGCCGTTCGCGAGCTTCCGCCATCCGGTCCGGTTGGTAGTCGAGAGTCCTTTGGCTCTCATCGAGCTTGACGAGAGCGTCGATGAATGGACGGCACTGCAGGGCGCCGGGAATCGCCGTCTGGTCGTAGTTGCGGACGGTCGCGGCGTTGTACTCCAAGTCCGCCGCGAGCTTCTGGCGTGGCCCCATCGACATGCCGTACCGGTCCCACCAGCCCTTGTGTGCAGCCTCTCGAGTGAGTTGGAGGAGCCTGTCGTACTGGCTGCCGGTGACTTCGAGGATGTCGAGCATGTTCATGATCTCGCCCACGTCCGGGCGGCTCTGGCCGTTCTCCAGCCGGGAGATCTTCGCGCGGTTGTAGAACATGAGGCCGGCCAGATCATCGGCCGTGAGGCCGCGGCTCTCGCGGAGTTTGCGGATCTCAGCCGCCAGCCGACGGCGGCGGACGTAGGGGCTCGGCATGGCCGTCCTCCTGATATCGCGGAGACGCGATCCGTACTGATCGCTAACTCTATGCGGTCAACCACTATCGAGTAATCGTATGGTCACGCTCGGACAAACGCTCGCCTCGCGCGCCGATATGAAGCGCCACCCGCGATATGCACACGTGCAAAACCTGAACGTGCGCCATTCAGGCGCCCGATTCGACCCAAGAAGCCCAAATCACAAAGCCCACACACAGCGATGTGTCGGAATTGCGAGCACATGACTTCGCAATCGGCGAAGCCACGAAGAAGCCGACATCCCACCCACTGCTCGCGCCGACCCGCCAGCGCGGAGTACTGCCCGGCACCCGAGCCGCGGATGATCAACAGGCTCAGCACATCTCGTGCCGTGGCAACGCGCTACCACAGGCGCGCCTACGTCTACCACGGCGGCGTCAGTGTGGCAGCGATCCGTCTCTGTCTCCGAGCGTGACCAGCGGCTCCCAGCTCAGCTCGCTTCCAGCACGTCAGCGCGGCGCGTGAGGTCCGTCGCGATGTCGTCCCAGTCCGGGCCGTGCAACCAGAGATTCTCTGCGGCCTCTCGCATCAATGCGGGCTCGTCCGGTCGCTGCAAGAGCAACAGCCGGTAGGCCAGGTTACGGACCCAGACCGGCAGAAGGCCGTCGACCCTGTGCGGGCACAGCTCATGCAGCATTGCGAGAATCGAATCCGCATCCGCAAATGTCAGCTCTTCGATGAAGTAGCGCTCCTCGTGCTCGAGGCTGCACTCCGGCCTAGGTCGATACTCGTCCCCGAAGAGACACCGAGCGTGCTCCGTCAGGGTGCTGTGCATGACCCGGAGCATACGACACCTTGATTCAAGGACACGGTCTTGTCTCACCCGGTGTAGTCACGACGGGGCACATTCAACCTGTCACCCCGGGTGTAGCGCAGTCACGAGGCACTTCGCCAGCGTTCGCGTCGCCACGGCCACAATGTTTCGTCCGTCTGCATCTTGCTCGACAGCGGCCCCCAGGCATCCGGTCCTTCCAAGAGGAAGGGCCGCCGCAAGGCCAAGATCTTTCCTCACGAATCTCAACGGCCGAGTACTGCATCAGTTGATCGCCTCGTCCGCATCGGCTCGAATTTTGTTCAAGAATGTGTCTAGGTCTGACTCGCTCAGTTGAGCATCGCCGATCAACGCGACCAACAGGACCATTTGATGCTGGATTGCCATTTCTTTGTCAATGTTTGATATCGAGACGCCTTTATTGAGTGCGTGAAAGATCATGCGTTCGGCGATGTCGGGCTTAATGAGATCGGGTGTTTCGTTCGTCCTTTCCTGAATCGAGGCGACGAAGTCGACGACCGTAGAGTCGTCAGTCGCCTTGCCATTAACGATGAAACGTCGCTCAATCGCCTCGAAAAGACCGGCTGCGAGTAGCGCGGAGTAGCCTACATTGGCTGCGGATCGATCCAGTTGGTTAAGGAGTTCGCGATGCTTCTTGCGCTGCCCTGTGAGCAGGGCATGAAGGACTGCTACCTGCTTATCCGTTGTCGGCATGGCCTCTTCCTCTTGCTGTTTGGGAGACCCGCCGCTCGGATCACGCCTGCTTGGTCGCCTTGGTCCGTAGAGCATCGAGCCACTTCCTAGCGTAGGTCGTGGTCTCTTCGATAAACTGCTCCAGGTCGGCCCGGTCATAGTCCGCTTCGGCGATGAGGTAAAGCAGGATGTGGACCTCGGCGCTCATGACGGCCGTCAGGTCGTCCGGTACGTCGCTTTTGAGTTGGGGAGCATTGATGGCCCGGCGAATCATATCCTCGGCGACGAGCGGGTTGATCAGATCTGCCTCCTCCTTGGCCTCGATCCGCAGGTCGGCGACGAAGCGGACGATCTCACCAATGGTGTAGGTCGGCGAGAATCTCCGGTGCACCGCAACGTTGAACGCCCCGTAGAGCAGCGACATGTAGCCGACTGCCGTCTCATCGTCCTTCTGAATCTCGTCTTGTAGCGGCACCCAAGCCTCCGGCCCTTCCAACAGGAAAGACCGCAAGGCGAGTACGTTTTGTTCACTGATCTCAACCGCCGAGTAATCCATCATTCAAGGAGATCTTCGGCGATGGAACGAACTTCGGACAGGAATGCTTCGAGTTCGCTGCCGGCGAACTGTTCCTCGCCCGCGAGGGTGGCCAGCAGTACAAGTTGATGTCCGAACTTGGTATCTGCATCGGCATCTATCACGGGCCCCTTTTCGAGGAGATGCAGGATCAGGCTCTCGGCGAGTCGTGGGTCGATGACGTCCGGCATCTCAGGACTTTTTGCGCGAACCTGCGCGACAAAATCGATCACTTCTGACTCGTCTGCGAATTCTCCATTTTTAATGAAGCGTCGCTCGACCGCCACGATGAAGGCGGCAGTTACCAGAGCCGCATATTCCCGATTCGCTTCGTCGGCGTCGAGTTGTTTTACAAGGCGAAGGTGCTCGTCGTGTTGACCAGTCAGTTGAGCGCGCAGTACGGCCACGTGCTTATCGGTGATCGCCATGGTTTCTCCCTCTCAGTTGCCGTGCGATCCTGGTGCCACGGCGCGCGCCTTCTAGCACGATGATCGCTGTACTTGCCATCGCGAGCACGGCGCTGCCGGCCTGCATCGGATGATCGGGCGTTTTGAACTGATCTGTATTGTTGTCTGTGCCTGTATGTTGCCCCGTTGGCGGGACTCGTTCGAAGCCTTTTCGGATAGGATCAGCGAACGTGTCAACGGATTTCTTTACATCGCCGGGGTTGTCGAAGAGCCCGCGACGAGCTTCCCGCCGCCGAGATGAATTTTCGGGGTCCCTCTTGCGGGGATCACGGTCGGTGGGATCGTTTTCGGGACTTCCGAACTCGCCGCGTCCTCGTGTGCCGACCTCTGTCTTAACCGAATCTTCGCGGGTCGGGAGCCCGGTCGGGTCCGTTGTCTCCGGTTCGTTTCGTGCCAGTTCGTTGCCGGGTTCGCTGGTCTGCTCGCGTCCATATCGAGGTTCGATGTGCACTCGGCCGCGGCTGTCGGTGTAGACATTGGAAAGGTCGGGATTGGTGCGGGTCTCAGGGTTTGTCTCGGTTGTCTCGTTGGTCTCGTTTGGCGGCGGCTCGGTGTCGGTGCCTTCGGCGTTCTTATCATGGTCGCCGTCTTGATCGCCGGGAGGTTGGTCGGCCCGGGTGTCGTTGTCTTGGACCTCGGATTGTTCGGTGTCGGGTCGGCTCGCCGGCTCGTCCGGCGGCTGTTCGGCTGACTCGGGCTGGGACGGTTGGCCGTCGGCTGCGGGTTCTCCGTCCGGAATCTGTGGGTTCTGGTCGGAGTCGCCGGGCGACTCGGCGTTGGGTTCCCCTGCTTGCGGTTGCTCGGGTGTGCCTTGCTGTCCCTCGTCCTGCGGACCGACGGGCTGCTCGCTGTTGTCCCCTACCCGCTCGTGGTGGGGCTGGGGGCCGTTGTCGTCCGGCTTGTCCGCGGCCTGCGGGTTCTGGTCGGTGGCGGGCGGCACGTCGGAGCCCTCGGGTTTGGGCTGCTCCTGGTCCGTCCTGGTGCTGCCGATGTCGTGCTGGTCGGTGGTCTCGGGCTGATGCGTGCCGGATTCCTGCTGGAAGCCTTCGTTGGCGCGAGCGCGGTCTTCGATGCGGGACGGCTGGGTACCCGAGCCGGGGTCGTCGGCCGGCAGGGCGTACGCCCACTCCGATGACGGGGATTTGTCGGTGGTCTCGCCGTGGGCGTCGGTTTGCTCTTGGGGCGTCCCATCCGTGGGCCGGTGACGGTCGCCGGACTCTGGCTTCCCCTGATCGGCGACCGCTTTCCCAGCGTCCTGTTCCTGCCCGGTCTCGGGCTTGCCGTTGAGACCGGCAGATGGGCCGTCGCTTGTGCCCTGGGCCGTGGTGGGTTGGGCGTCACGCTCCTGAGACGGCGGGTTACCGGTGTCGGAGGCTTCGGTCCGCTGAGTCCCGTTCTCTTGGGCGGATCCGTTGGCGCGGGCGCGGTCTTCGATGCGGGACGGTTGGTTCCCCGAGCCGGGGTTGTCGGCCGGCAGCGCGTACGTCCGAGATGAGGGGGATTTGTCGGTGGTCTCGCCGTGGGTGTCGGTCTGCCGTTCGGGGGACTGGCCCTGGAGTGGCTCGCGGTCACCGGGTGGGGCGTTGTCCGACTTGTCTGCCGGGGTTCCGCTGTTTTCGGAACGTGGTTCCTTGTCGCGGCCGTCTTGCCGTTCTGTTTCGCCGGTCTTGGATTCGCCGTCGTCCTTGCCCCGCTCGCGCTCACCCTGGCCCATGTCCTCGGTCTTGGCCTGGCCGGGCGCCTCCGCTTCCTCGCCGCCGTTGTCGTGTTTGTCGGCGGGCTGGGTGCGGCTGTCTTTGACCTCGGTCTGCTGTGTCCCGTTCTCTTGGGCGGATCCGTTGGCGCGGGCGCGGTCTTGGATACGGGACGGCTGGTTCCCCGAGCCGGGGTCGTCGGCGGGCGGTGTGGTCGGCCGCTCAGATGAGCTGGGCTTGTCGCCGGTCTCGGTGCCCTTATCGGGCCCGCTGGGGTGTTCCACGCCCACGCTCGCGGTCCTTCCATCGGGGGGAGACGAACCGCCATCGGGGCATCGGTCGGACGGCACGCCGGGCGTGTCCCTTGACGCGCGGGGCTGACGTCGAGATCACACCGAGCCCCTATGTAATCGCGCACGTGCGAACTTTGCACGTGCGGATACTCCACCCACGCCATCTGACTGTGCGTATCACTGGCCTGAATGCTGGACGGCCCGTTGCTTCATCTATATAAGCGAGTGACTCAGAACGATGCGGTCAACAACAAGGAGTCATTCAAGCGATACGACGATGCTCTATTCGTCCCGAAATGGGCGATTCAAGGGCGCCTGGGGTGCGGCAGGAGTAGCCGCTACGTCCGGTCATCGAGCAGACCCCTGTCCCACTGACCACTGCTATTGACACATGACCTTCCCGCTGGAGGAGATGCTCGACCGCGTCCGACACGATGAAGGCCGGGGGTGCCGCATACGCGGCCAAGAACGCAACGGCAGGCTGCGCGGTCGGCGCGTCGTGGCGCTACGGTTCGGGGACGTCCGTCCTTGGAAGGGAGTTGGCGTGAGACCGCCGATGTGCTTGATCTGCTACCGGTCCCTCGGGGACGACCTCCCGGTCTCGTCCTTCAAGCTCGTCCGGTTCGCGCTCACCCCCGAGGAGGAGGCGGTCGAACGGGAGCAGGCTCGGGAGGGCTGGACCGGCCATCCCGCGTGGGAAGAGTGGTTCTGCGACGAGCACACCGCACTGGCCGAGGAGCATTCGCATCTGCACTGGCGTGAGGCAATGGAGTTGCTGGCGCAGCAACGGAAGCCACCCCGCCAGGTGCGGTGATTGCCGGAATGTGGCGGGCGGCCTGGAACGTCACGTGACGTTCTGCCAACCTCGCGTCATCGCCGGTACCTATGACGTGCACATTGTGGAGACCGCGCTCGACCTGTCAGCGCCTCCCGACGAACTCCATGCCCAGGTCATCCGGCTTGCACTGCGCCTGCGTCAGTGATCTCGCTAGGTGTTCGCCCACCCGTCCAACCGCCCCGGAGAATCCATGTCGAATGACGAACCGTCGGCTACGGATCTCGCCGATGCGGGCCGGGCGCTGGCGGGGACCATCCGGGTGACGCCGGACGATGCGCTGGAGTGGGAGCCGCGGTTCGTCGGCCGCGACGTTCCGGAGGACTACACCGCCCTCGTATCGCGGACGGGGCCGGGGACGCTCGCCGGGGCGCTCCGCCTTCTGGTTCCGGGCTTCGACGGCTTTGACCAGGAAACGGAGCAGCGCCGGCACGCGGCACCGCACGAGGAGGCGCTGCTGTGGGGTGTGTTCGGCAGCGGGGAGACCTGCTGGTGGCTGCCGATACGCCCCGATCCGGCCGAGTGGCTCGTCGTGGTGGCGGGCGACGGACACCAGCAGCTCAATCTCACCGCTGCCGAGTTCCTCGACGAATGGCTGGACGGACGACTTGATCTGCCGGTCTTGTCCCTGCCGCCTGTACGGCGCGAGCGCGTCCTGACCCGGCCCGGTCATCCGGTCGAGGACCTCGCGTCCGGCCGGAGCGCGGTTCGGGATCCGCTGGCGCAGCTTCAGACCATCATCGGGCTGGGGGAGGCATGGGCTTGTGACTGGCAGGCCGTCGAGCGAGAGGTCGGCGTGAGCCGGCTGCCGTCCGACTACAAGCGCCTTCATGAGGCGTATGGGCCACGGGTCGTCCTCAATGGCATCTTCGTCTGCGCGCCCGGTGAACTCGCTGAACATCACGACATGCACGCCGGTCTGCTGCGGTCCTACGGCAGTTCGGAGGATTCCACGCGCGTCCATCCGGAGCCGGGGGGCCTGCTGTTCTGTGGGAGCACCGAGGGACGGGACGTCCTTTGCTGGGAAACCGCGAAGCCCGATCCGGACGAATGGCCCATCGTCAACATCGATTCCGGGGTCTTCCACGGAAACATCACCGAACTTCTGGTCGCCGAACTGACCGGGACGGGGCTCGGCATGACCGATTCCTCCCTGGGCGACCCCGCCACCTGGGCGTGGCCCATCTGGGGACCGCGCCGTCCGAGATGACGCTCTACCGCCGCGGGCATGGGCGGTGGATTCCCGTCGACTGGAGCGTCGGAACCCGACCTCCGCGGAGCCGCGGCGTCAGCGCGGGCGGTGACCTGGGGCGTCCGGCGGCCATTCGGTCTGCGTAGGCATCAGGTACAGGCCGCTGAGCCACACATGGTCGGTCTTCGGCACCACGCGGACCGAGACCGGGATGTTCCCTGCCCGGCGGGTCGGGAATTCGCCCGGCCCGGCGTTGCGGGTCAGGTAGGCGAGCCCTTGCCGCAGGAAGACGCGCGGGCCCGGATCGAGTTCGGCCGCCCAGTCCGGCTCGGTGTCGTGGCGCAGCCACGCGTAACAGGCCATCGCGTAGCCGAACTCCCGTTCCGTGAGATAGCCGAGCCGTGAATAGCTGTCATTGCGAGCGGCGTTGAGCGTGCGCTCGTCCAGATAGCCGAGGGGCTGGACGGAGAAACCGCGGGACGTCTCGCCGTATCTCAGCGCTGCGTTCGTGGTGAAGACGCCGAATCCGAAATACACGGTGAGGAGATCGGTGAGCCACTCGTGGTCCTTGCGGTCGGCGGTGATCCGTCCTTCGCCGAGGAGCCGGACGTGGCACAGTTCGTGTGCGATGACGGCGATCAGATAGGAGGCGTCGGACGCTTCCGTCACATCCAGGCCGATGACCGGACGGCCGTTCTCGACGCGGTAATGCCCGACCGTGCGCTTCTCCTCCCGCGCCGCCGCCGCGTCCTCGTCGCTCCGGTCGAAGAGTTCGACGGTCAGTGTGGACCGGTCGATTCCCATCCACTCGCACACAAGGGCAACTAAGCCCTCGATCTGCTCCGGCGTCCCGCTGTACGCAGCGGACCGCAGCTCCGGGCCCGGCACTACGACGCCTCGCATCGCCGGTCCCCGGCCGAACTCGTGGACGAACCAGGTCATCGACGCCTCGATCCACACCTGGTGCGGCACGCCGACCGGACAGCCGGTGCGCACGGCCGGCAGCCACGGCCGCAGACCTTCGGGTTCGTCGTTCATCGCACTCCCTGGCGATCGTCCTGGCCCGTCCGCATTCGCGGAATGGGGTCGACGGTGACCCGCCGCGCCATTTTTACCATGCCGTCGATGGAGATCGCCAACATTGGTGAAAGGTTCTGGAGCGGATCACGAAGAATGGTGAAGGTGTTTAAATTTCGAGCTCATTTCCCGTGTGTTCGTTGATTGAATGTCGTCGCTGCACGCGTGCGAATCTTGCACGTTCGGTATTCGCGGGTGCGACGTCCGTCCGTGCTCATCTGCCGCCCAGGGATCCAACAGGAGGATTCTTCGTGGTTCGAGGGATTAGGCGGTGCGCCGATCGGCGGGCGGACCATGAGTGACCCGAGTGATCCGCAACCCGGCTCGTCCATCACGATCTGAGGTGCCCGATGCTTCCGACGATGGTCCCGGCAGGTCCGTCCGCGACCCCCGCTGCGGTGGCGGCGCTCCTTCCCCGGCGGACCCGAGTAGGCCCGCAACGCCCGCCGGTTCGCGCCCGCCGGTTCGTCGGCTGCCCGTACCTCGACGTTGGCCTTCTCGCCGCCGACGAACTTGTCGTCAACGCCCTGCGGCACACCAAGTCCGGGCAGGACGGCGGCTGCTGCACCGTCGAGATCGCCCGCGACGGCGGGCTGCTCGCGGTCTCCGTCGTCGACCAGGGCGGTCCCGGCGAGCCCGCCGCCGACGCGGGAGAGCTGGCTGAGTCCGGCCGGGGACTACGCACCGTCTCCCTGACCACCGCGAGCTGGGGCTGGCACGGCAACGACGAGGGTCGCACCGTCACCGCCATCTTCGCCGGGGAGTGGGCCGCGTGATCGCGCCGGTCACGGCTCCCCAGGCACCACCCCCACCAACGCCCGTGGGCTCCGACCTACATTCGATCAAGCTGTGACTGTGCGTGAAATCGCGCTCCCCCTAGGGGAGCAATCCGGGAGAGCCCAGGGAAGTTCCCCATGTGCCCGGGGATGGGTGGCGGACGAGGCTGGAGGCATGTTGATGCCTGCGCTCTCCGTGACACTGATTGCTCTGGTCGTCGCTGCGGCAATCTGCCGGAACCGGCGGCCCCTCGCGCGGCCCCTCTTAGGGGCCCTCGTGGGTGCTTGGCTCGGTTTCATCCTCGGCGCGCTCGCCGGTCTGACCGTGGACGTGATCACCGGCAGTGGATTCTTCCTGGCGATCGTCGGTCACGCGGCCGCGGTCCCGGGGGCGGTGCTCGGTGTTCGCCGAGCCGCGCCCGCAGCGGCAACCTGAACCTGCACGGCCCGGCACCCCCACCCTGACCTCACGGGACGAGGCGGTCCGCGCGAACACCGCGCCAGCCGCCGGCGATACCGCCCACCGGATCTCGGGGAACCCTGACCTCTAGGGGGGACGTCGGTCAGCACGCTGCGCCCCTGCGTTCGAGCCCGGTCCACCAGCATCGAGATCAACTGCTCGTCCGAGGCCGTGCTCGACGGCACCTGGACCGGCTGCTCCCGGACTCGTCCCCAACGACGGTGCCGGGCACCCGGGGTCTCCTTGATCATCGGATCCCGTCAGAAACCAACCCGTTGGACCCCCTGTATCGGACTACGGGGCCAGCGGCTTGCAGTCCTCCTTGGGCACGCTGAAGGCCGGGAGTTCGATGTCGGCGGCGGCCTTCACGTCCTCGAAGTTCTCGACGAACCGGTCGTGGATCGCCGAGTCGGCGATCCGCACGGTGATCTCGTCGTTCTCGGACAGCGACGACGGCGTGATGTTGTCCGACCCGGTGAACGTGATCTTTCGGTTCTTACCCAGATAGTGGCCGTCGATCATGATGTTCTTCTCGTGGTTGCCCGTCTCGCGCTTTCCACGCGAGAAGCCCTTGATGTGCAGCGGGGCTCCGGCGATGTACTTGGCCAATATCTCGCAGGACGACATCGAAATCTGATTGGCCACGATGTCGACGGAGCACCCGGACTGCCCCATATCCCAGAGCTTCTTGGCCACGGCCTTCCGGCCGATCCACCAGTTGCTGACGCGTACCGTGGCGCCCTTCTTGCAGTCGACCCCGTCGAGAACGTTCTTGACCGTGTCGCCGCCCTTCTTCCGTGGATGGAAGTAGGTCTTGACATTGCCGGTGGTCTCCGGCTTGTTGTGGTTGTAGTAGTCGGGAAGGTTCGGCTCGTCCTTGAGGTCGTTGAAGTACCCCCTGAGCCGCTCGTACAGGCCGTCGCTGGAGACATCGGTGTAGCCGGCGTTCCACCCCTTGGTGCCGCCCACCCCGCCCGTCTTGCTGTCCGTGAGGTTTGCGGTGGTGACGAAGCTGACCTTGCTCCTGCGCAGCGTCTGCGAGAACAGTGCGAACTTGCTGTGCAGGGCCGGACTGTCCCCCTCGCCGACGCATCCTTCGGAGCAGAGCTTCGCCCACGAGTTTCCCCCTTCCTTCTTCAGCGCCGCCGCGAAGTCCTTGAATATCCCGTAGTGCTTCCGCTTTGTGTCGCTGTCGGCGAGGACCTTGACCGTGACGTCGTTCTTGGCCGCGGCGAGAAGATGCTTCGCGACGACCTTGTCGCGGAAGAGATAGGTCGAGAGGTAGATCGTGGAGCCGCCGTGCGCCCCGTCGATCAGTCTGGTCAGCTGGTCCCTGACCTCTGTCCCACCCGGTTCGTTGAAGACCGCGCTCGTCCCGAGGTCCGGGGGCGCCTCGGCGATGACGGGACCGCCCAGCAGGCCGGGCACGGCCAGGCCGGCGGCCATGGCTCCGGCCTTACCGATCCGTGCGGTGTTGCGGATGCGCATGAACGTTCTCCCCCGTGAGATTGATTCGTGTTTCCCCGTACTGGTCCTTGCGATGGTCGGGGAAAGCGCAGTTGGTTCGCACCCCCTTTCAGCGCTGCCTAAAAGGGTCACCCGATGGCGCGCTCGCCGGTCTGACCGTGGACGTGATCAACGGCAGTGGATTCTTCCTGCAGCGGGAACCTAACCAGTGCGGCCCGCGACCCGGCCGATGAACAAGTCACCGCCGCCGTGCGTACAGGTGAGCGCAGCCAGAGTGCCGACCGGCCGTGCGACGGCGGGAGGGAAAGGAAAGCGATGGAAGCGCCTCGCCGACGTCGTGGTCTGTCCAGTTGCGTGCTCGCTGGGGCGGCCTGCGTCACGACGCTGGCGCTGTGCACCGGCTGCGGCTCCGATTCCGCCGACCGCGGCCGCAGGACGCCCGGGGCGGCGACACCGGCGCGGCCGCTCACCCTGCAGCAACTCGGCACCGCGCTGGGCTGCACACCACAGCAACGCGGCCGGGCGGCCGACTACCAGCAGGCGATCTGCGCGGCCCCTTCAGGCCAGTACCTGATCAACACCTTCGCCACCGACAAGGGCCAGCGGGCGTGGCTGGAGTATTCGATGATGTACGGCGGCAGCTATCTGGTCGGACCACGCTGGATCATCGTCTCCAGCCCCGAGCGGCTGGCACCGCTGCACGCCCGGCTCGGCGGTCGGATCCAGACCGCGCAGCGCCCCACCGCGCCACAACCCCGGGCTTCCTGAACCGGTGCCGCGTGCTTCCGGCCCTCGGCGGTCCCAATGTGGCAGAAGGCACAGACGGGCCTCTGAGAGGCTGAAACACTGACGCAGGCGGAAAAAGCGCAACTGAGAACCGCCACGGATACCGATGAGGACGCTCGGGCAAGGAGCCGTGTGATGGCGGAGCGAGAGCCGGCGGTTCCCTGGCAGCGTGCGCGACTCGTCTTCGGCGGCCTGCTGTCGGTCGGCCTCGGGGCCGTGACCGCCGTCGCCAAGCAGCAGGAATGGCAGCTCGGGCTGATCGTCACGCTCGCCTGCGTCAACCTGACACTGGTCATCGACGCTTTCTTCCGCCGAGAGGAGAGCATCCACCAGGACCGCAGAGAGCTCAAAGAGATCTCCACCGCGCTCGCGATCACCAAGTCGCTGGCCGACGCGCCTCCCGCCTGCCACTCCTTCATCCGTGAGATCGCCGAGCAGTGGACACGGATCGACGAGCGCGACAGCGCGATTCTGCTGAAGCTGCGGGAGGCGCGGCAACGCGCGTTCACCGAGGAGATGCGCGACCTCGCCAACGGCCAATCGTCCCTGAGCCGCCGCCAGGAGTTCCGACCGAGCATCCTGTCCGAACTCGCGGAGATGACCGCGCTCAGCGCGACCGGCAACGACTACTGGTGGACCGGCCGCGACACCGGCTACCTCGCGACCGAACGGTCCGCGATCCTTCACAACGGTCTCACCCTCACCCGGATCTTGATCGTGTCGGAACGCGATATGGACGACGCAATGATCGAGGTTCTCAAGGGGCAGGTGGACGCGGGAATCGATCTTCATGTGGTCATTTCGGAAATGGTTCCGCCGTTGCATCAGAAGTGCCTGGTCGGCGACCGTGCCCTCGTCACGGACAGGGGAGGCATCGTCGGCGTGGTCATCCCGGGGAACGACGCTGAGGACGCCGTGGCCGACGCGGGGCGCTTCACCATCAACGAGGACAAGATCCAAAGCACGCGGGACATCCTGGAGATGCTCGCCCCGTACCAGATTCCCGTCGTCCAGTTCCTGGAGCATCCGGAGGCACGGGAAGTCCCTGATCCGGCCCAGCCCCGCGCCTCGGTACGGGCAGGCCTCCGGCGTAGTTGACGTTCGGGCCCGGATGGGACCGCCCTGGCGGGCGAGATGACCGCCCTGTGAAGCCTACGAATGGGCAGGTAGGGCGAGCCAGTCTTCCCAGGTGATGTCGTGGCCGAGGAATCGGGGATTCTCGAACGGCCAGTCGGTGGCCGTCCAATGCGGGACCAGTTCGTCCAGGGCCTGCTCAACAGGGCTTCCGACCAGGTCGTCCACCACCCACCAGGCGATCTCGCCGTCGGCGCCGGCCTTCTCCGGAGGGTCGATGTACACGCAGCCGAGGATCGCCGTCTCCGCCGTATCCAGAAGTGCGTAGTTGAAGGATTCGTGTGCGGCTATTTCACGCTCGTGGCGCAGCAGATCGACCCGGTCCTCCTCATAGGTCATGGTGGCCGCGGGCCATCCCCAGGCCGGTCCGAAGATGCTCCACAGCCTCTCCCGTGAGCCCATCACGGCCGGAAAGTCCAGGGGAGTGTCCGCCTCGCGGATCGGCCGCAGGTGGTGCGCGCCCCCGGGTAGCGGGACGTGGACGGGATGGACGAAGTCGTCAGGAAGCCAGGCCATGGCGCCCGAGGCTAGCCGAAGCGTCCGGCTGGACGGCGGGGGCCTGGCTCCGGCTATGGGGATGATTCGAGGATCTGTCTGAGAGTGAACGTTTTCCACCAGCGACCAGGGACGGGTGATCACAGCATGATCGCGGGCGGTGTGGCGGGCCCTGAAACATGAAGAAGCCCTGGTAGGACGGGTGATCTCTCACAACCCTCCGCCCCAACCAGAGGCTTCACATGCTTTTCTATCGTTCTTCGCTGCCGTTGTCGCGTCAGACGCTGCAGTACGTGGCCGGGGTCGTCGGCCGGCACCGCAAGCAGGTCGGCAGCAAGGGCCGGGCACTGCCGGCGGGCATGCAGGCGCTGATGACCTTGGCCTACTTGAAGAACGGGGAGACGTTCGCGCAGCTCGGCGCCGGGTTCGGGGTCGGAACCACCACCGCCTGGCGGTACGTCAACGAGACGGTCACGCTGCTGTCGGCCCGATCCCCCAAACTCAGCCGGGCGCTGGCCAAAGCGAAGAAGGACGGCCTGCTCTACCTGGTCATGGACGGCACGCTGATCCCGATTGACCGAGTGAAGGCCGACCGGCCGTTCTACTCGGGCAAACACAAGAAGCACGGCGTGAACCTGCAGGTGCTCGCGTCACCGGACGGGACCATCGTGTGGGTGTCGGGGCCGTTGCCCGGCTCAGTGCACGACCTGAAGGCCGCCCGGATCTGGGGCCTGGTCCGCGAACTGGCCGCCGCTGGGATCCTGGTGCTGGCCGACAAGGGCTACGTCGGCGCCGGCCCGCACGTCAAGACGCCCTACAAGGGCAAGGACAAGCCCGAGTCCTGCAAGGACGCCAACCGCTCCCACGCCAAGCTCCGCGGCCCCGGTGAACGCGCCAACGCCCAGCTCAAGCACTGGAAGATCCTGACCAAGCTACGTTGCTGCCCCCACCGGGCCGGTCATCTGGCCAAGGCCATCCACGTCCTCCAGAACCGCGAGCCCAACGCACGTTGAAAACGGTTCAGTGTTCAGGTTCTTCTTCATGCCCTGCTTGAAAAGGCGTTCGGTCAGGCCGCCTAGGTGGGCGGCGGGACCGGTCAGCCCTTCCCCGCTGATCTCACCGTCCAGCACCAGCCTGGTGCCGCCTGGGATTGGTTCGGTCCGGTAGTGGTAGCGGAAGGGAGTCGGGCCGCTCGTGGAGCGGAACGTGACTTCTCGGCCCGGGGCGTAGGCCGTGATCTCGACGTCGTTCCGCGCGGGCCCGCCGGGCAGGGACCGCAGCATGCGGAACCGTGTGCCCCTTCCGGGCGGGCCCGTCATCGCCGTGACGCCCTCCACCGCCTCGTACCACCGGGGCATGGCGCGGAAGTCCGCGACGAACTCGAACACGCGCGACGGCGGACGGTGGATGTCCAGCGATATGCGAAAGCTCATCGTCGTCTCCGATCGATCAAGCGGAGAGCCGCCGGCCGGGTCCGCCGTCGAGGGCGGCGGCCAGCCGCTCTGCCGCGCCCGGGTCGTGCGCGGGCAGGACGACCAGCCCGGGTAGGCGGGTGCGGAGCTCGTTCACCATCCGCGTCGCCGTCCGCATCTGCCGCTTGTCGCCGACGCCCGGAAGCTTGTTCTGGGCGAGCAGGGCGTCGTCATAGGTCAGGTCGCCGACCATGAGGAGCGGCGGACGGTCCGGACGGCGCACGAGCATCGACAGAGAGCCGGGCGTGTGGCCAGGAGTGGGCAGGAGCACCAGGCTGCCGTCGCCGAACAGGTCGTGCCCGTCCTGGAAGGGGGCGAGCGACGTGTCGGCGAGACCCTCCGGAGCGACGCGCTTCCACCGCAGGCCCGGCAGGTCGATGTGGTCGGGCATGAGGCCGCGGGCTTGCGGCAGCGGCCGGTGCAGTGACTCCCATTCCGGCAGGCTGACGACGATCTCCGACCGGCCGAGGAGCGGAAGCCCGCCGATGTGGTCTTGGTGGAGGTGGGAGACGACGGCTGTGCGGACGTCCTCGACGGCGTGCCCGAGGTGGCGCAGCCCGGCAGCCAGGGTCTCGTCGGGCCCGATGTCGAACCTGGCGAGCCGCGAGTAGACCAGGCCGTTCGCTCCGCCGGGGAAGTACCCGGGGTCGGTGACCGAGGCACGGTCCTGGCCCGTGTCGAACAGCACCAGGCCCTCGCGGTGCTCGACGACGTACACGTTGATCGGTCTCGGGGCCGTCCAGCGGCGGGAGGTGGCCAGCCACAGGTAGGTGTTCTTCCGGGTGGGCCCGACGTGCTCGGGCCGGATCGCGACGCTTCCGGTGCTGATGACGGACACTCCCGCGATGGGGTCGGACGTGTTCATGATGATCCCCTTCGATTGCGTTACACGACATTAGATTACACGACATCTACATCCCGGCAAGAGGTGTCCGGTAAATATGTGTCGTGTAACCTATGGGTCGTCCCGGCGGGGGCGATGCGACCGAAGGCGGACCGTGAAACCTGTTGAGGAACTGCGCTACCTGATCCTCGCCGTTCAGCGTGAGGGAAACCGGATCCTCGCCGCACAGCTGCGGCCGCTCGGGCTCACCCCCTCGCAGGCCGAGGTTCTGCGCGTGCTGCACGATCACCAGCCCCTCACCCTGTCGGCGCTCGGCCACCTCCTGGTCTGCGAGACCACCGCGAGCCCCAGCCGCCTGGTCGACCGGCTGGTGTCGCAGGGACTGGTCCAGCGCGCCACCGACCCGGACGACCGCAGATATGTCACGCTGACCCTCACCTCGGAAGGGCGGGGGCTCGAACGCCGGGTCGCGGACGCCGAAGACCACCTGTACGGCCTCCTGGAACGGCTCGTGGCCGGTGAGCCTCTCGACGAGACCGTCCATCTGCTCCGGAAGGTGGCGGACGAGTTCCCCGCCGGCCAGGCCCTCGCCCACCGCCGCGAGTCGTCACCGCCCCGACCGGCCTGACCTCTCGGAACAGCGAGGCGCAGAGGAGGGCTGGGCGAGTTGGCGGTCTGTGGCGGGACGCTCGCGAGCGTCCCGCCACAGACCGCTGGGTGGGGTCAGGTGCTGGCGGATACCTCCAGGTCCTTGACCTTCGGGTCGCCCTCGTCGGCGAGGTAGTCGGAGGTGCGGGTCGCGTCTTGCCCGTCGGCGAGCTTGGCGGCCTTGAAGATCACGGTGCCGACGACCGCGATCACGACGTTGACGGCGAGCGCCAGCATCCCGGCGTACACCGTGGTCTGGGTGTCCAGGCCGAGGTCGCTGAGGGGGTAGGCCGAGCCGCCGAAGTGCTCCTTGCCCTTGGCCGGGTTGGGGATTTGGTACAGCATCCACAGGCCTGCGGCCATGCCGGCGGCCCAGCCGGTGATCAGGGCGCCGCGGTGGAACCAGCGGGTGACCAGGCCGAGTCCGACCGAGGGCAGCGTCTGCAGGATGATGACGCCGCCGATCAACTGCAGGTCGATGGAGAATTCGGGGTCGAGCGCGAGGATGCACACCACCGCTCCGGCTTTGACGATCAGCGACACCAGCTTGCTGACGGTCGCCTCCTCCTTGGCGTCGGCGTCGCGGCGGATGTACTCCTTGTAGATGTTGCGGGTGAACAGGTTGGCCGCGGCGATCGACATGATCGCGGCGGGGACGAGCGCGCCGATGCCGACGGCGGCGAACGCGACGCCGGTGAACCAGTCGGGGAACATGTGGTCGAACAGCACCGGGACGACGGTGTTGGTGTCGGGTTTGCCGTCGGTGGTGATGGGTTTGACGCCGGCGGCGATGGCCATGTAGCCCAGCAGCGCGATCAGGCCGAGGACGAAGCTGTAGGCGGGCAGTGCCGCCATGTTCCGTTTGATCACGTTGCGGTTGCGGCTGGCCAGCACGCCGGTGACGCTGTGCGGATACAGGAACAGCGCCATCGCCGACCCGAGTGCGAGCATCGCGTAGTTCAGCTGCCCGCTGCCGGCGATGGTGATCCCGTCGCCGGGTGCGGGCGACTTGTCGAATTTGGTTTTGGCGGCGTCGAAGATGTCGCCCCAGCCGCCGAGTTTGGCCGGGATGTACAGCACCGCGACGATGATGACCAGGTAGATCAGCACGTCCTTGACGAAGGCGATCAACGCCGGTGCGCGCAGCCCGGATTGGTAGGTGTAGGCGGCCAGGATCACGAAGGCGATGATGATCGGCCAGTGCCCGTTCACGCCCATCGCCTTCAGCACCGCCTCGATGCCGACCAGCTGCAGGGCGATGTAGGGCATGGTGGCGACGATGCCGGTGATCGCGATGACCAGGGCCAGCGTCGGCGAGCCGAACCGGGCGCGGACGAAGTCGGCGGGGGTGACGAACCCGTGGACATGCGACACCGACCAGAGCCGGATCAGGATCAGGAACACCAGTGGGTAGACCACGATGGTGTAGGGGACGGCGAAGAAGCCGGCGGCGTAGCGCCGAACACCAGGGCGGGGACGGCCACGAAGGTGTAGGCGGTGTACAGGTCGCCGCCGATCAGGAACCAGGTGATCCAGCTGCCGAAGCTGCGGCCGCCCAGGCCCCATTCGTCCAGGCTGTGCATGGTGTCGGGCCGCCGCCACCGGGCGGCGACGAAACCCATCCCGCTGACCAGCAGGAACAGGACGGCGAAGACGATGATCTCGGTGAGGTGGTCGCGCGCCATCGGCTCAGCCCCGCTTCCGGGTCATCTGGTACACCACGACGGTGCAGGCGACACCGAGCGGGATGAAGGCGAGCTGGATCCAGTAGAAGGCCGGGAACCCGCCCAGCCGCGGGGTGTCGCTGTTGTAGAACAGCGTCAGCAGCGGAACCACCACCGGCACCACCAGCAGCCAGTTCCAGCCACTCCGATCCGAACGGCCCTCAGGCGGCGGGGACGATTGCGGCTCCTCTGGGGGTCGGTCATCGATTCTTGGCATGGGTGATCTCCTCGTGAACTGAAGGACAGGGCGGACCTGACCGCGGAGGCGTGCGGTCAGGTGTTCGGTCGGGGGCGTGGTGGCGAAGGGTGTGCCGGGTCTCCCGCGTCGAGCGTCATCGGTGGGGCGGGCGGTCCCGGCGCTCGCGCAGCAGCAGGTACGCGACCAGCATGCAGACGACGCTGCCCGGGACCCAGGCGAACTGGTACCAGTAGAAGAACTCCACCCCGGCCAGCCGCGGTGTCGAGCGGGCGTACCACGGCACGCACAGCAGCGCCACGACGGGCAGGACCAGGCAGGTGCCGGCGGCGGCACGTCGCGCCGGTCGGGTCGGCTTCGCCATCACGCCTCCGGGGGGTTTCACGGTCTTGTGGCAGAGTTGTCGACACCCGCGATCCGGTTGACATCGAATTTCCACGAGATTTTTCCGCCGGCCTGTGTCAACCAGACGTATGACATGCGCAACACAGAGGCAATGCTGGACGGATGCGGCGGTGACGGATGATCGAGCCGGTGAGCGTGGTGACGTTCCTCGCCGTGCTCGGCGGGACGTCGCTGTTCGCGGTCACCGCCCGCCGGTTCCGCCCGGCCCCCGAGCTGCCCACCCTGGAGAGCTGGGCGCTGGCCGACCGCCGGATCGGTGCGTTCGCCATGTGGTTTCTGCTCGGCGGCACGATCTACACCGCCTACACCTTCGCCGCCGTTCCCGGCCTGGTGTACGGCATCGGGGCGCTGGCGTTCTTCGCTCTGGCCTACACCGTGATCGTGTATCCGGTCGCCTTCGTGCTGCTGCCCCGGCTGTGGACGGTGGCGCGACGGCACAGGTACGTCACGGTGGCCGACTTCGTCCGAGGCCGTTACGGCTCCCCGATGTGGCGCTGGTCGTGGCCGTCACCGGCGTCCTGGCGACCATGCCTTACATAGCGCTGCAGCTGCTCGGCATCCGCGCCGTCCTGACCGCGGGCGGGCTCTACCCGCGTGGGGCGGCGGGCGATCTCGCGCTCATCGCGGTGTTCGCGGTCCTGGCGGTGGCGACCTGGCGGCATGGACTGCGCGCACCTGCGGTGATCTCGCTGGTGAAGGGGACGGCGATCGTCTGCGCGGTCGTGGCCGTGGTCGCCCTGACCATGGACCGCCTCGGCGGCCCGGGCCCGATGTTCGCCGACGCGGACCGCCGCCTGTCGACCGGCGGGACCGCCGGGGCCTCGATGGCCCTGGACCCGCGGATGTACTCCGTCTACGCCACCCTCGCGCTCGGCTCGGCGATGGCGCTGCTGATGTATCCGCACGTGCTGACGGCGGCGTTCGCGTCCACCCGAGCGGACGCGCTGCGCCGCACGTCGATCGCGTTGCCCGCCTGGACGGCGGTGCTCGGGCTGTTCGCGGTGCTGGGCGTCGCGGCCCTCGCCACCGGGATCGCCGCACCGCCGGGCAGCGCCGAGGTCGCGGTGCCCCTGCTGGTCAAGGAGGTGACGCCGGCGGCACTGACCGGGCTGGTGTTCGGCGCCCTGGCCGTCGGCGTGCTCGTTCCCGCTGCGGTGATGTCGATCGCGGTGGCGACCCTGTTCGTCCGCAACATCTACGTCGAGTTCTTCCATCCGACGGCCACGCCCAAGCACCAGCGGCGGATCGCGCAGGTGGTCTCGCTCGTGGCCAAGGCCGGGGCCGTGGTGTTCGTGTTCGGGCTCCGCGGCCAGGACGCCATCAACCTGCAGCTGCTGGGCGGTGTCTGGATCCTGCAGACCTTCCCGGCGGTGGCGGGCGGACTGTTCACCCGGCGACTGCACCACGTGGCGCTGCTCGGCGGATGGGCGGCCGGCATGGTCGCGGGCACCCACATGGTGGTCGGCGCCGGATTCACCTCGGTCATCCACGTGGGGCTGGGCGGGTGGCAGGCGCAGGCGTACGCTGCGGTCGTCGGCCTCGGGCTCAACCTGCTGATCGTCGCGGTGCTCACACCCCTGCTGGACAGGTGGGGGGTTCCGCGCGGCCCGGACCTGACGTCGTCGGCCGGCCCGCGGCCCGGAATGGAGACGACCACATGACCGTCCTGAGACCCGGTGTCCCGTTTCCGGCGCCGCAGCCTGCTCCGGACGTCGCGGCGTTCGCCCCGCCCCACGGCGCGGCGCCGTCTGCGCAGGGGCCCGCCACGGGGCAGGCCGACGCCGACGGACGTGCCATGGATCGCGAGGCCGTACTGACCCGGCTGTTCGACCTGCACTACCCCGGGCTCCTGCGGCTGGCCGTGCTGCTCGGCGCCGACGACGCCGAGGACATCGTCTCCGAGGCGTTCTGCCAGCTGCACCGCCGGTGGAACCGGCTCCGCACCCCCGACGCCGCGCTGCCCTACCTGCGGTCGGTGGTCTGCAACCTGACCCGCATGCGGCTGCGTCACCTCCAGGTCGTTCGCAAGCACATCGACCAGGGGGCGGATTCGGTGCAGTCGGCCGAGAGTGCCGCCCTGCTGCGCGATGACCAGCGGGCGCTGGTCGAGGCGCTGCGGCATCTGTCGGCACGGCAGCGCGAGGCGCTGGTCCTGCGATACTGGCTGGGGCTGTGCGAAAGCGACATCGCCGCCTCGATGGGCATCTCGCAGGGCGCGGTCAAGACGCACGTCGCCCGCGGCATGACCACTCTGACCAAGCTGATGCAGGAGCGACGATGACAAGCGGTCCCGCTCTTTCGGGAGATCAGCTGCGCGCGGCCCTCGACGCGCTCACCGACGGGGTCCAACCGGCACCGGACGCCTACCAGCGGGTCCGGCGCGAGTGGCGCCGCCGGGAACGCCGGCGCCGCCGGATCGTGGCCACCCTCATGGCCGTCCTGTTCGTCTGCGCCGACGCCGTCGGCCTGTGGGCCCTCAACCAGGCCGACGACCGGCCCCACGTCATCTTCAACGACCCGGCCCCGTCCCAGCGGCAGGCCCCGGCGATCGACACCCCCTGAGAAAGCGACTCAGGATCGGCTATTCGATCGTGCGTTTGGTCATGTTCTCCGCGTCCGGGTCGATGCCCCAGCTGAATACGGTGCGCGGGTGGACGCGGATGATGTCGCCGCCGAAATGCGAGCCTTCCACCGCCTTGACGACGGCGGTCTCGGCGCGTCCCCGGATCTCGATGCCGCGAACCTTCCACGGACTGACCGAGGCCAGATCGTCGATGACGAGGGCGACCTGGTCGTTGTGCTGCAGGTTGCGGTACTTGCGGGACTTGGCGAGGTTCCAGCCGCCGATATCGATCGTGCCGGTCTCGGCGTTGTAGGTGACTCCTACGGGATTGTTCTGCGGGTCGCCCTTGGGGCCGACGGTGGCGAGGCGGCCGAGCTGCTGCCCGGCGATGTATTCGCGTTCGAGGTCGGTGAGGATCATGCGGTCCAGGCTGCAATCTCAACCGCGGTTGAGGTCAAGTGAGGCGATGACGGTCCGGAGGCGGGGCGACATCTCGTCCGGCAGCGCGTCCAGCGGGCACCAGCGGGCCTCCAGGATCTCGCCGGCGTCCAGGTCGAGCCGCCCGCCGACGACCCGGGCCTCGTAGTAGGTCTCGACCCGGTGCCGGAATCCGCTGGCGACATGGAGCGGGGGCCCGGCGACCTTCACCTTCAGGGCCGTCTCCTCCCGCACCTCGCGCGCGACGCCGTCCTCCAGCCGCTCACCGGCGTTGACGTATCCGCCCGGCAGCCCCCAGGCGCGGTACGCGGGCCACATGCGGTGTCGCAGCAGCAGGATCCGTCCCTGCTCGTCCCGGACGATCCCGCCGGCATAGACCAGGAACGTGCGGTGCCGGAGCCGCGCGAGCCGCCACTGCGTCCGCCCGCCCAGCCGCCTCCAGACCCGCGCGGCCAGCGCCCCGGAGCGGCCGCGCGCACGCCGCGGCACGCCGGACGGGATCCTCATGATCGAGATGCTAGCCGCCGCGGGCGCCCGTCCCACGCCCGGCTCGGCCCGGGTGTGACGCTGGCCACACCGGCCGCGATCGGGATCCCGGACGCGGTTCCGGTTCGTCCCAATGACAAGACGTCCTGGGGAGGCGAAGTGACCACGACCGCGATGGACCGTTCCGGCTCGGAGACCGATCCCTCACCCGAGGCCCGGGGGCGGACGCCCGTCCGCCTTCTGCGCAAGATCGGCGTCGCGATCGTCGGCACCGCGCTGATCGTCGCGGGTGCCGCCATGCTCGTCCTTCCTGGCCCCGGCATCGTCGCGATCCTCGCGGGCCTCGGCCTGCTCGGCACCGAGTTCCCCGCCGCCCGCCGCGTCAGCACCCGCCTGAACACCCACGCCCGCACTGTTTGGCGCAAGATCCGCCGCCCTCGAAATCCCTGATCCCGCGGTATGGTGCGGGCATGGCTTTCCTTTACTTCGTCTGAGTCCGGGCACGGCCGATGCCGCCGTTTCTGCTGCCCGTAGACCCTTCGTACGTCCAGGAAAAGTCATATGCGCGACCGCGCCCATACCGTCCTGCCCACCGTCGCCCCCGTTGCCGTGGTGCAGTTGTCCGTCAAGGACGTCACCAAGTCCTACGGCACCCGGACCGTCCTCGACCAGATCTCCTTCACCGTCCGGCCAGGTGAGAAGGTCGCCGTCGTCGGCGAGAACGGCTCCGGCAAGTCCACCTTGCTGCGGCTGCTCGCCGCGGCCGAGATGCCGGACACCGGAGAGATCAACGTCGGCTTCCCCGGCGGCACCGGCCACCTCGCCCAGACCCTCGACCTCGATGCGTCCCGCACCGTGCAGGACGCCGTCGACCTCGCCCTGACCGAACTGCGCGATATGGAGCGAACGCTCCGTGCGGCAGAGGAGTCGCTGGGAGACGCGTCGGACGAGGAACTCGCCGCGTACGGCGAACTGCTGGTCGAATACGAGGAACGCGGCGGATACGAGGCGGACGCCCGTGTGGACGCCGCGATGCACGGGCTCGGGCTCGCCCGGATCACCCGTGACCGCCTGCTCGGCTCGCTGTCCGGCGGTGAGCAGTCGCGGCTCGCGCTCGCCTGCGTGCTGGCGGCCGCCCCCGAACTGCTGCTCCTGGACGAGCCGACGAACCACCTCGACGCGGCGGCCGTGCGCTGGCTGGAGGAGCACCTGCGCGCCCACTGCGGCACCGTCGTCGCGGTCACCCACGACCGCGGCTTCCTGGAGCGCATCGCCACCACGATCCTGGAGGTCGACCGTGATGAGTGCACCGTGCGACGGTACGGCGACGGCTGGGCCGGCTACCGCGCCGCGAAGGCCGCCGCCCGGCGCGGCGCGGAGCAGCGGTACGCGGCCTGGGCCGACGAGGTGGCCCGCATGGAGGAACTGCTCGAGGCCGCAGGGAGGCGGCTGGCCACCACCCGCCGCGACCCGAAGGAAGGGTTCGGCAAGCACCGCCGGTCCAGCGAGGCGAAGCTCGGCGGGCAGGTGCGCTCCGTCCGGGAGCGCCTGGCCCAGCTGCGGCGCAACCCGGTGGCGAAGCCGCCGGCACCGCTCCGCTTCACGGCGGCCCTGCCGGCGGCGGACGGCCCGGCCCGGCGGTCTCTCGCCGAGCTCGACGGCGTACGGGTCGGCGAACGACTCCGTCTGGACGGGCTCCTGACGATCGCGTCCGGACAGCGGCTGCTGGTCACCGGCGAGAACGGCGCGGGCAAGACGACGCTCCTGCGTGTACTGGCGGGCGACCTGGAGCCGGACGCGGGCGCGGCCCGGCGCCCCGCCCGGATCGGCTACCTCGCGCAGGAACTTCCCGCGCGCTCCACGCGGCTCCCGCTGCTCGCGGCGTTCGCCGCCGGGCGGCCGGGGCCGCCCGACGAGTACGCCGAACAGCTCCTGGCCCTGGGCCTGTTCCGCGAGGAGGACCTGCACATCCCGGTCGCCGCCCTGTCCGCGGGGCAGCAGCGGCGGCTGCAGATCGCGGCCCTGGTGACCAGGCCCGCGGACCTCCTCGTCCTCGACGAGCCGACCAACCACATCGCGCTCGACCTGGTCGAGGACCTTCAGAGTGCGCTCGCGGCGTACCCGGGGGCGGTGGTCGCCGTCTCGCACGACCGCGGCTTCCGCGCACGCTTCGAGGGGGAGCGGCTGGAACTCCGGGCCGGGCGCGGGCGTGGACGTGCGTGACCGCCGTTGCCCCGTTCGCTCCGCGACAGGGGAGCACGAATGGGGCCGGTGTGATTCCTGAGGCGGTCGTTATTGAGTCGAAAATGGTTGTTGTTCCTTGTGTCTTGACGGTCCGAGATTCTCGTATTTCGGATTGCAATGGCGGATAGTGCCAAACACTGTTGATCAGTTTGGGGCTTGGGGGAATGGCGGGGCGGGTATAAGTCGGGCGACACAATTCGATACGTCGCCCGGAGTGTGCAGATGCGTCTCTCCCGCCCCTGTCTGGTCGCTTTCGGTGCGGTGACCTTCGCCGCCGGCTCAGTGGCATGGTCCGGGTCCGCCTCGGCGGCCGGAACCAGCTACGTCGCATTGGGGGACTCCTACTCGTCCGGCACGGGGGCCGGGAACTACGACCCCGGCAGCGGGTCGTGCAACCGCAGCGCCAACGCCTACCCGAATCTGTGGGCGGCGGCGCACACCACGCAGTCGTACAAGTTCGCCGCCTGCTCGGGCGCGACGACGGACACCGTCGCCAGCGGGCAGCTCGGGGCGCTCAGTTCGTCCACGACGCTGGTGAGCATCACGGTCGGCGGCAACGACGCCGGGTTCAGCGACGTCATGCAGACCTGCGTCCTGGAGTCGACCTCGTCGTGCCAGAGCAGGGTGGCGCAGGCCGAGAGCTACATGAAGAACACGCTCCCTGGCAAGCTCGACTCCGTGTACGCCAAGATCCGGGCGAAGGCGCCGTCGGCCCGCGTGGTGGTGCTCGGCTACCCCCGCCTCTACAAGATCGTCAACTTGTGCGCGGGGCTGAGCAACACCAAGCGGACCGCCCTCAACGGCGCCGCCGACACCATGGACGGCGTGATCTCCAAGGCGGCCGGCCGCGCCGGGTTCACCTGGTCCGACGTCCGGGACGAGTTCGCCGGCCACGAGCTGTGTTCCGGCGACGGCTGGCTCAACGCGGTGACGATCCCGATCGGCTCGTCCTACCACCCGACCGCGCTCGGCCACCGGTCCGGCTATCTGCCCGCCATGACCGGCTCCGCCCTCCGGGCCCTGGAGAAGCAGGCCTGACCGGCCAGCAGCGCGATCGCGCCGGCCATCAGCAGCGCGCTCACCCAGACGGGCGAGCGGTAGCCGAGGCCGGCGCCGATCGCGGTGCCGCCGAGCCACGGGCCGATCGTCCCGCCGACGTTGAACGCGGCCGTCGCGAACCCGCCCGCCAGCGTCGGCGCGGCGGAGCCCTGGTCGAGGACGCGTGAGATCAGCGCCGGGCCCGTCCCGAACGCCAGCATGCCCTGCACGAACACGAGTGCGATCGTCGCCGCCGGGCTACCCGCGCTCAGCGCGAGGACGGTCCACCCGGCGGCCAGCGACGACATCCCGGCCGCGATCAGGGCGGCCGGGTGAGTGTCGGCGATCCGCCCGCCGATGGTGACGCCCGCGAAGGACCCGGCCCCGAAGAGGGCCAGCAGCGCCGGGACCCAGACTGAGCCGAACCCCGTGACGTTGGTGGCCAGCGGCGCGAGGTAGGTGAAGGTGCAGAACGTCGCCCCCTGGAAGAGCGCGTTGACCGTGAGGGTCAGCAGAAGCCGGCCACTGGCGAGCGCGCGGAGTTCCCGCCCCGCGCTGCTCACCGACGGGCGCTCCTCCGGGATCGCCTTGGCGATCGCGACCATCGCGGGCAGCGACACCAGCGCGACCGCCCAGAAGGCCGTCCGCCAGCCCCACGCCCCGCCGAGCAGCGCGCCGGCGGGAACTCCGGCGACGCAGGCGACGGTGACGCCGCCGACGACGACGGACGTGGCGCGGGCCCGCGCGGCGGGGGAGACGAGCGCGGTTGCGGTGGCGAGCGCGACCGCCCAGAACCCGGCGTTCGTCAGGGCGGCGGCGACGCGCGTCGCCAGCAGCACCGCGTAGCTGGTGGTGACGGCGCCGACGACATGGACGGCGATGAACGCGCACAGGAACGCCAGCAGGGCGCGGCGGCGCGGCCACCGGCGGGCGAGCAGGGTCATCGACGGGGCGCCGACCACCATGCCGATCGCGAAGGCCGAGGTGAGCAGGCCGGCGGCGGGGATGGACACGTGCAGGTCGGCGGCGATGCCCGGGATGAGGCCGGACAGCATGAACTCCGAGGTGCCCTGGGCGAACACGGCAAGCCCGAGGACGTAGACGGCGAAAGGCAAGGGGAGACTCCCGAATCGGCGAACAGGTCTGCTGATCGGCGGGGGCTGTGCCGGGAGGGCCGTCCGGGGTCGTCACGGACGGCGATGGCGAGAAGAGATCCCTCGGATCAGAGGGCGAAGGCAGCCCACCGCAGGCGGCCCGCACTCAGGGGAGCCGCCCGGGAGTCAGCGTCTGTCGGACTCGGGGCTGGACATGGGGACGAGGCTAGCAGCCCGGCGAGCGGGGTGAGCTCGGGAGCTTCTACCACGGGAGCATCCGAGGCGTGCCCGGTTCCTGTTCACCTGTTGCCTCCGGTGTGGAGGCAACGTCCTTCAGGGCGGGAGGAAACGCGGCATGGTGCCTCAGGATGTTCTCTCGGGTTTTGTCGGTGGCGGCCGGTAGCTTTCCGGGCATGTCCCGCTACCGTCTGCAGCCGACGCCCGCTCAGGAACAAGCGCTGCTGGAGCATTGCGGGCACGCACGTTTCGTGTGGAACCTGTGCGTCGAGCAGCGTGCGTGGTGGCGGCCGGGGCGCGGTTCGGCGCCGGGATTCGTCGAGCAGTGCCGCCAGTTGACGCAGGCCAGGTCGGAGTACGGGTGGCTGCGGGCGGGGTCGGTGACGGTGCAGCAGCAGGCGCTCAAGGACTTCCACCAAGCCATGGCCCACTTCTTCGCCGGTACCCACCGGCGCCCCACCTGGCGCAAGGTCGGACGGCATGAGGGGTTCCGGGTCGTGGCGGTCAAGCCCGGGGACGTGCGGCGGGTGTCGCGGCGGGTGGGTCAGGTGAAGATCCCGAAGGTGGGGTGGGTGCGGTTCCGCTTGTCCCAGCCCGTCCCCGACGGCGCCAGATCATTCCGGGTCACCCGGGACCGGGCGGGCCGCTGGCATGTCGCGTTCGCCGCGATCCCCGACCCCATCCACGCACCCGGCACCGGCAAGGTCGTGGGGGTGGACCGGGGCGTGGCCGTGGCTGCGGCGTTGTCGACCGGTGACCTGCTCACTGTGCCCGGACTGCGGGAGACCGAGCGGGCCCGGCTGGGGCGGCTGCTGCGCCGACTCGCCCGCGCCCAGCGCGGGTCGAAGCGGCGGGCCAGGGTCAAGGCCGCGATCGCCCGGTTACGGGCCCGCGAAACCGACCGCCGCAAGGACTGGATCGAGAAGACCTCCACCGGCCTGGCCCGCCGGTTCGACGTGATCGCCGTCGAGGACCTCAACATCAGGGGCATGACCCGGTCGGCACGCGGGACGGTGGAGGCGCCGGGCCGCAACGTGGCTCAGAAGGCCGGGCTGAACCGGGGCATCCTCGCCGCCGGCTGGGGCGGTCTGGTGCGGCGGCTGGAGGACAAGGCACCCGGGCGCGTGGTGAAGATCGATCCGCGTAACACCTCGCGGACCTGTAGCGCCTGCGGGCATGTCGCCGGGGAGAGCCGCGAGAGCCAAGCGGTCTTCTCCTGCGTGGCCTGCGGGCATCGGGTCAACGCCGACGTGAACGCCGCCTGCAACATTCGTGATACGGCCGCAGGGCATGCGGTCGCTGCACGGGGAGGCCCGCCGCTGGGCGGGCCGGTGAATCGTGAACCTCAACACGACCTGCCCCTCACGGGGTAGTTGGTCGCTGCTGGAATCCCTCTCGTTCACGAGGGGGAGGATGTCAAGGAACGTCCTGCCGGGAGCGCGCGCGAGCGAGCGAGGCGTTGGCCGAATTCCTCCGGGAGGTGCGCAGCTGGTGGCGGGTGCAGGGGCGGTCTTCGGCATCTAGTGATCTACAATGTAAAGGTCAGCGCCGGAGCGTCCGGCATGCCAGCACACCCAGCGGGACCGGCGCCCAGAAGGTGATCGCCCGGAACAGCAGGACGGCGTGCAAGGCGGGACCGGCGGCGATGCCGAGGGCGGCGAGCGCGGCGACGAGCGCCGCCTCGGTGGAGCCGACCCCGCCGGGCGTCGGGATGGCCGAGCCGGCCGCGGCGCCGACCAGGTAGGCGGCGACGAGCGCCAGCGCGTCCGCCGGGCCGACCGCCGTCCCGGGGATGGCGAGGACGCTGATGGCGAACGCGACGCCCATGACGAACGTGGTCCCGGCGGACGCGGCGAGGGTGATCGCCAGGTCGCGCGGGCGGCGGCACAGGTCGGCGAAGCCGGCGACGGCCCTGCGGGCGGGAGCGGAGCGCGCCGCGCGGCGGCCCCACAGAACGGCGGCCGGCAGGAGCACCCCGCCGGCGATGAGCAGTGGGACGGGCGGGACGAGGCCGGCGGCCTGGGCTGCGTGGTGGCCGAGCGCGTCCAGCATTCGGTCGTTCCCGGCGCCAGGCCCGAAGACGGTGCCGAGGCCGAGGACGGCTCCCATCAGCAGCAGGTCCGCGGGGACGCCGGCCACGTGCAGGACCGCCACGGCGACGGCGGCGCGGGCCAGCGGCACGCCGCGGCAGACGAGATAGCGGGTGTTGACCGCGGCGGCGCCGATGCCGCCCGGCGTGACCCGGTTGGCGGCGGACGCGGTGAACTGCGTCATCGTCGTGGTGACCAGCGGCAGAGGGCAGCCGGACGCGCCGCGGAGCGCGACCGCGGAGAAGACGTAGTGCAGAAGGGAGAGCAGGACCAGCGCCGGCAGGAAGACCCAGCGCATGTGACCGATCGTCGCGGCGGCCGCCCGCAGCGGGCCGACGGTCAGCATCAGGGCCGTGACGACGAGGGTCAGCAGCACCCCGAGAACGGCCCAACGGGCCCTGCGGGCCCGTTGAACGAGGGTTGGCGTCGCAGTGTGCGCGCCTAGGCCGGAAAGCTCGGCGCCCACCGCGGGGTCGGTGCCTGCGGCGATCGTCTCCACACCTTATTGTCCGGTTGCGTCGTTGAAGAGTATGCGACCGCCGGAACCACTCGGTGCGAACGTTGCGTGACCTGCGGGCCGCGCGCCCGCAGGTCACGGCCGGGTCAGGCCGTCCAGCCGGGGTCGCGGCCGAGGTAGCGCAGGAGTGCGGCCACCTCGTCGTCACCGGTGTGGTCGATGGCCGCGGCGTACGCGCCGTACTGGCGCAGCGGCTCAACGATCTGCCTGGCGACGTCGAGCAGGGTCCGGGCGAGTTCCGGGGTGAGCGGGGAGGGGCGGCCGGTGGCGACGGCGATGTCCCAGGCGTGGACGGCGGCGTCGAGCGCGGCGGCGCCGGCGCCCGTCTCCGGCTTGAGGGAGCCGGGCGGGACGGGGACCGGGGTCTCGGTGGCATCGCGGTCGACGGTGGCCCAGGCCGCGGCGCATGCGGACACGGACGGTTCCAGCAGGTCCATCGGCGATCCGTCGAGCGTGCCGGACGGCTCGAAGGGGTTGTAGCCGGGGCCGGGCTCGCCGGTGATGGAGGAGGCGAAGGCGAGCTGGTCGCCGGCGGCGTGCTGGACGACCTGGGCGACGTTCCAGTGGGCGCACGGGGTCGGGCGGCCGAGGTCCTGGCCGGAGAGGTCGCGGACGGCGTTGCTCAGTGCCTCGTGGGCGGTGTCGAGGATGGTCCAGCCCGAGGTGATGATCTCGCTCATGCCCTCCATAATAGCAGAACGGAATGATTTGTTCCACTCAAGCCCGCTACACTCCGTAGGCTTTGCCTCACCCCCGAGATTCTTTTCACACTATGATTAGGTTCCGCTACGGGACGTGACGGAAGTTTGACGGGGGAGAGTGACGACCATGACCAGCGCTCACCAGCGGCTGGGCGAACGCATCAGAGTGTTCCGGGGCACCCGGGGCGGGCGGCGGCCCGCGCCCGCGCCCCCCGGCGGCGGGGCGATCATGCTGACCTGTAGCGACTATCTCGCCCTCGCCGAGCATCCGGCGGTCACCGAGGCCATGATCGCCAGCCTGCGGGCGGCGGACGGCGGCGCGCAGCCCGCCGGTCTCTGCCTGTCCGACGACCACCCGCAGATCGTGCTGGGCGAGGACTTCGCGCGGCACATGGGCGCGCGGGCCGGGGTGCTGTGCCCGTCGGGCTGGGCCGCCAACACCGGGCTCCTGCAGGTGGCCGCCGGGCCGGACGTCCCCGTCTACCTGGACGTTCTCGCGCACATGTCGCTGTGGGAGGGGGCGCGGGGGGCGGGCGCGGAGATGGCCTACTTCCGCCACAACGACCTCGGCCACCTGCGCCGCCGGATCGAGGTGGGCGGCTCCGGCGTGATCGCGGTGGACGCCGTCTACAGCACCGACGGATCGGTCTGCCCGCTGCCCGGGCTGGTGGAGCTGGCCGAGGAGTTCGACTGCATGCTCGTGGTGGACGAGTCGCACTCGCTCGGCACGCACGGGGAGCACGGCGAGGGCCTGGTCGCCGCGCTGGGCCTCACCGGCCGCGTCGACTTCCGCACGGCGAGCCTGGCGAAGGCGCTTCCGGGGCGGGCGGGGCTGATCGCCTGCGACCGTCCGGGCTTCGCCGACTACTTCGTCCACACCGCGCTTCCGGCGGTGTTCAGCTCGACGCTGCTGCCGCACGACGTCGCGGGGCTCGCCGCGGCGCTGCGGGTCGTCCGCAAGGAGGGCTGGCGCCGGGAGCGGCTGCGCGCCGTCACCCGGCGCCTGCGGGACGGTCTGGCCGGGCTCGGTTACCGCCTCGTGGAGTCCGACTCGCAGATCGTCGCGCTGGAGACGGGCTCGGAGGCGGACGCGACCATGCTCCGGGACGCCCTGGTCGGCCGCGGCATCTTCAGTGCGGCGCTGTTCCCGCCGACGGCGTCGGTGGGCCGTACGCTGGTGCGCCTTTCCGTGCACGCGGCCCTGACCGACGGTGACGTCGGCCGGATCCTCGCCGCCTGTGAGGACCTGCGTCCCCGCCTGGCCTCTCCGGCCCCGGCGGGTTGACTCCCTCAGGCCGCCGGGCGGTACCGCGCGGGGCGGGTCTGCGCGCCGATGTAGCGGAGCATGCTGCGGAGGGCCCAGTGGTTGATGCCGGTGGGCATCATGCGGTACCCCTGCCGGTTGGCCATGGCGAGGGCGGCGAACCGGGCCTGGTCCAGCGGGGACCACGGGACGTCGAAGCGTTCCCGGACGATCGGGGGCAGGCAGCCGAAGGTGATCAGGCGCAGGGGGCGTTCGACGACGAGGCGTCCGGCGCGGTCGAGGCGGGCGCCGCCGACGGGCAGGATCGTGACGGTGTCGGAGCCGTGCTTGGCGATCTCCAGGGCGCGGGCGGCGGCCGGGGTGAGTTCCAGCGTCTTGGCGCAGATGTGCCAGAACTTGGACTGGAATCCGGCGTAGTCGGCGGGGACGGGACGCATGCTGACGCCGTAGCGGGAGTACCAGGTGACGGTCTCGGCGTACATCTGCTCGTGGTCCTCGGCGCTGAGGGTGCCGGGGTGGAAGGTCTCGGCGGCCTTGAAGATCTCCCAGGTGAAGGTGGCGTGCGCCCACCAGAACGTCTCGGGTTCGAGGGCGTGGTAGCGGCGGGCCCGCTCGTCCACGCCCCCGATCGCGCGGTGCAGGTCGCGGATGCCGCGGGCGCGGTCGGTGCCGTCGGGGGCGAGGATCGTCGCCCAGATCTGCGGGACGGACCGGTGGATCCGGTCGAACGGGGCGTCGAAGAACGCGGAGTGCCCGGTGACTCCGGCGCCGATGCCGGGGTGCATGAGCTGCATCAGGCCGGCGGCGGCGCCGGGGAGCAGGGAGCGCAGGTCGGCGGCGTGCCGCCACAGGAGCGTGCCGGGCCCGAGCGGAGCGCGGACGACCGCCCGCGCGGCCGCGGTGACGACCGATGGCGAGGACGAGGCGGGCATCACACCTCCTGACCAGTAACCACTTACTTCTAGCCTAGCGAACGTGAGACAAGAGTCAATCTTTGTCGCACGCCAAGGCCGAAGCAGAGGTCGCCCCAGGCAACGGCACCAGCCACCATTGCGGGCAGGCGCGTGGAGCGAGCGCAGCGAGCGGAGGGCGCATGCCCGCCGAGCCGGGCGACCGCAGCGCCACGACACAAACCCGCACGGTCACAACACATCGAAACCGTGGCGTGAGGATCGACCGGCTCGTGACGGGGGGTTCCAGGGGGGTCGCTACCCCTGGGTCAGCACTGCTTGTACACGGCGACTGCGCAGGCGCTGCCGAGGCCGATGTTGTGCTGGAGGGCTGTGCGGGCGCCGTCGACCTGGCGGTTTCCGGCCTTGCCGCGCAGTTGCCAGGTCAGTTCGGCGCACTGGGCGAGGCCGGTGGCGCCGAGCGGGTGGCCCTTGGAGATGAGGCCGCCGGAGGGGTTGACGACCCACTTTCCGCCGTAGGTGGTGGCCTCGTCGTCGATGAGCTTGTGGCCTTCGCCGACCTCGGCCATGCCGAGCGCTTCGTAGGTGATGAGTTCGTTTGCGCTGAAGCAGTCGTGGAGTTCGATGACGTCGACGTCGTCGATGGAGACCTGTGCCTCGTCCATGGCCTTCTTGGCGGCGTGCTGGGAGACGCCGAACCCGACGACCTGGATGGAGGAGTGGTCTTCGAAGCTCTGCGGTGTGTCGGTGGCGATGTGGTGGCCGGCGATCTCGACGGCCTGGTCCCACAGGTCGTGCTCGTCCAGGAACCGCTCGCTGACGACGAGCGCGGCGGCGGCGCCGTCGGAGGTGGGGGAGCACTGCAGCTTGGTGAGCGGGTCGAAGATCATCGTCGCGTTCTTGACGTCGTCGAGGGAGTACTCGGTCTGGAACTGCGCGTAGGGGTTGTTGACCGAGTGCTTGTGGTTCTTCCAGCCGATCCAGGCGTAGTGGTCGGGGGTGGAGCCGTACTTCTCCATGTGCTCGCGGCCGGCGTTGCCGAACATCTGCGGCATGGGCGCCTTGTCGAGTTCCCACTCGCGGCCCGCGGTCATGGAGCGCAGGTGGTGGTCGACGATGGTGACCTTGGACTCGCCCATGCCGGCGCCGAGCGAGCCCTTCTTCATCTTCTCCATGCCGAGGGCGAGGGCGCAGTCGGCGAGGCCGCCGCGGACGGCCTGGCGGGCGAGGAACAGCGCGCTGGAGCCGGTCGCGCAGGCGTTCATGACGGTCATCACCGGGATGCCGGTCATGCCGGTCTCGTAGAGGGCGCGCTGGCCCATCGATCCGTACATGGAGCCGGCGTAGGCCATCTCGACCGTGTCGTAGCCGACGCCTGCGTCCTGCAGCGCGTTGCCGACGGCCTCCTTGGCCATGTCGGGGTACTCCCAGTCGCGGGAGCCGGGCTTCTCGAACTTGGTCATGCCCACGCCGACGACGAAGGTGCGGTTGGCCATCGGGCTCGCCTCCTGTACCGAATGGTGTTCGGTAACACGATAACGCGCGGGCGGCGCGGCGGGCGGACGCACTCCCGATGATCGGGATGCGCCCCTGGTCAGGCGGACATCTCCTCGGCGAGCGCGGCGGCGAACGCGTCCACGTCGTCCTCGGTGGTGTCGAACGAGCAGACCCAGCGGACCTCGCCGGTCGCCTCGGACCAGCCGTAGAAGAAGAACCGCTTGCGCAGCTGCTCCGCCACGTCCTTCGGGACGACCGCGAACACCGCGTTCGCCTGCACGGGCTGGGTGATCTCGACGCCGGGGACGGCGCGGGCGGCGGTCTCCAGGCGGCGGGCCATCGCGTTGGCGTGCGCGGCGTTGCGCCGCCACAGGTCGCCGTCCAGCAGCGCGACGAGCTGCGCGGACACGTACCGCATCTTGGAGGCCAGTTGCATGCTCGACTTGCGCAGGTACGGGAGCCCCTTCACCGCGTCCGGGTTCAGCACGACGATCGCCTCGCCGAGCAGCAGGCCGTTCTTGGTGCCGCCGAACGACAGCACGTCCACGCCGGCGTCGGTGGTGAGGGCGCGCAGCGGCAGGCCGAGGGACGCGGCCGCGTTGGCGATGCGGGCGCCGTCCATGTGGACCGACAGGCCGCGCTCGTGCGCCGCCGCCGCGACGGCCGCGGTCTCCTCCGGGGTGTAGACGGTGCCGAGCTCGGTGCTCTGGGTGATCGACACGACGGCGGGCTGCCGCCGCTGGATGTTGCCGAAGCCCGTGGCGTGCTCCTCGACCTGAGCGGGGGTGAGCTTGCCGTCCGGCGTGGGCACGGTGACGAGCTTCAGCCCGGCGATCTTCTCGGCCGCGCCGCACTCGTCGGTGTTGATGTGCGCCGACTCCGGGCACACCACGGCGCTCCACCGGTCTGACATCGCCTGCAGCGACACCACGTTCGCGCCCGTCCCGTTGAACATGGGGAACACCTCGGCGCGGTCGCCGAAACGCCGCCGGACGACCTCGCGGAGCCGGCCGGTGACGACGTCGTCGCCGTAGGCGGGCTGATGCCCGTCGTTCACCCCGGCCAGTGCCGCGAGGATCTCCGGATGCACGCTCGCCTGGTTGTCGCTGGCGAAACCGCGCACGGCGGGCGGCACGGTGGGCGGACCGATGTCGGACGGCTGAGTCATGCGTCCATTCTCCAGGACGTCAGGCAATGCCCTTTTCCGTGCGGGACGGGCCGCTATGCGGGGCGGTCGGTGATGTTCTGCACCGGGGCGGGCGCGGCGTCGGCGGACGCCGGGGGCTCGGCGGCGCGCAGCGGGATCCGGGCGCGCATGGCGTCGAGGTCGTCGCCGAACCTGGCGACGGTGGACTGCAGGTCCCGCCACAGCCCGGTCCGCTGCTCCAGCTGGGCGATCTTGGTGCGCAGTTCGGCGAGGCGCCGCTCGGCGGCCTCCAGCCGGGTGCGGTTGCCGACGGTGTCGCGGCCGGTGCGGATCATGCTGGTGGCGACGGCGGCCAGGTCACGCTCCGTGTCGTCCATGCGCTCGTCGATGCGGGGCAGCAGCCTGTCGTTGAGCTGGACGACCAGCGAGTCGAGCTCGGTGCGGATCGTGCGGAGCTCGGCGTCCTGGTCGCGGACGGCCTGCTCTAGAATCGCGACACGCTCGATGTAGGAGGGCAGCACCCGGCCGAGCTCGGCCGACCGTTCCAGATCCCGCCCGACTCTGACGAGAAGGCCGACGCCCTCGCGCAGATGGCGCTCCGCCTCGGCGGCGGCGCGGCGGACGAGACCCGGGATCACGGTCATGGCGCTCCCTCCAAGGGGCAGGTCGGATGGAATCTCCTTAAACTGTAGGCGAACCGACCGTGAACATTTTGTGAACTCAGATGTTTATTTCCGGGGACCGGGCGTGCTTGCGGCGCGGTGCCGGGCGGGTCCGCGCGGGCGGTGGCGCGCAGGTGCACAGCCCCTGCCGGACGATGAGCCAGGCGCGTTCGGCGGTGTAGTCCGCCGGGCTCAGAGCCGGGCGGACACGGTGACAGGTCAGGCAGAGCATGCGTTCTTCGTCCTCCCCGTAACGCGGGGAGCGGCGCCGTCCCGCACGCATTCCCCCCGGACGCGCGCGGGACGGCGGATCCACAGGATGGCCCTTCCGCTCCCCAGCGCCGGTAACGGTAGGCCGCGGCACGTTGCATGCACGTTGCGATCGTCCGATCACGGAACGTGCCCGGATGCGGCCGGGCGGGATCTGTGGAATCGGTTGCGCCGCACCCGCGGATGGGCCGATCCTTCAGACGGGCCGAGGTTCTCTCCGAGGTTCGCTCCCGGGAAAGGGACTGATGGTGGTGCACGATCCGGTGACCGTCCGTCCGCCGATCACCGAGTCGTGGCGGCGTTCCCGGGATGCCGGGATCGACGCGGGCGTGGCCGCGGCGCCTCTGGTGTTCGACCGGGACGTTCTCGCCGACGCCCGCGCCGCGCACCCCCTCGAACGGCACCTGCCGATGCTGCGGGACCTGCTGCGGCGGGTCGCCGACGAGACCGAGCACCTGATGGTGATCACCGACGAGACGGGCAACGCGCTGTGGACGCAGGGCCCGCCGGCCGCCCGGCGCGCCGCCGACGCGATCGGGCTGACCGAGGGATTCCGCTGGTCGGAGGACGCCGTCGGGACCAACGGGATCGGCACCGCGCTCGCGACCGGCCGTCCCGAGTACGTCTACGCCGCCGAGCACGTCGCTCATGTCCTGCACCGCTGGTCGTGCGCCGGCGCGCCGATCACCGACCCCGACTCGGGGCGGGTGGTCGGCTGTATCGACGTCAGCGCGACCGTGGAGGCGCTTCATCCGGCCACCGTCGCGCTCGTCGCCGCCGCGGCCCGGCTGGCCGAGTCGCGGCTGGAGAACGAGATGCTGGCGCGGGACGAGCGGCTCCGCGCGCGGCTGCTGCCGCATCTGCGGGGGCTGCGCGGCAGCGGCGTCCTCGTCACCGCCACCGGCCGCGTCCTCGCGGCGTCGGCGGACGGGCTGCGCGGGCTGCGCGTCCCCGTCCCCGAGCCGGGCGGGACGGTCGCGCTGCCGGACGGCCGCATCGCCGTCGCCGAGCCGCTCGGCGAGGCGTTCCTGCTGCGGCTGCCCGGCACCCGCGGCCGGGTCGACGCGGGCGCCGTTCCCCGCGGCGGCGCCCGCGACGCGGCGGCGAGGCCCGCCGCCGGTGACGGGCCGCTGCTGACGCTGTCGCTCCTCGGCGACGGGCAGCCGCACGCGCATGTGGACGGGCGGCGGTCCGACCTGACCCTGCGGCACGCCGAGATCCTCGCGCTGCTGGCCCTGCACCCGTGCGGGCTGAGCGGCGACCGGCTCTCGCTGTACCTGTACGGCGACGACGGCAGCCCGGCGACCGTCCGCCCCGAGATCCACCGGCTCCGCCACCAGCTCGGCGACATCGTCCGGGCCCGCCCGTACCGGCTCGGCTGCGCGGTCGAGGCCGACTTCCTCACCGTGCGGCGGATGCTGGACGACGGCGACGTCGTCGGCGCCGTGCGGCTGTACGGCGGCGAGCTGCTGCCGCGTTCCGACGCGCCCGCCCTCCGTGCCGAGCGCGACGAGCTGGCCGTGCGGGTCCGGCGACTGGCGCTCGACCACGGCGGCGCCGACACGCTGTGGACCTACGTCCAGACCGAGCCGGGACGCGCCGACCTGGAGGCGCTGGAGCGGCTGCGGTCGGTCCTGCCGGCGGGGGACCCGCGGGTCGCCGCCGTCGCCTCGCGCAGCGCCCGGCTGCTCAGCGGCGAGCTTTAGGGGACGGCCGCACGACGCCGGCGAGGTGGGCGCAGTCGTTGTAGCAGACGGGCGCGAGGCCGGACCCGTCGTGCCGCCACCGGGTGACCGAGGCGTTGCCGATGGGCTCCTTCTCGATCTCCATGACCTCCCGCTCGGTCAGCTCCTCGACCAGGTAGCGGGTCATGACGACGATCGCGTCGTGCGCGACGGCCAGGACCCGGCCGCCGGGTGCGTCGGCCTGCAGGTCGCGGTAGAAGCTGCGCAGCCGCAGCGCCAGGTCGGCCCATGACTCGCCGCCGGGCGGCCGGTAGTAGAACTTGCCGAGGCGCCGCAGGCGGTCGGCCTCGCCCGGGTACCGGTTCTGGACGCCGCGGGCGGTGAGGCCCTGCAGGATGCCCTGTTCCCGGTCGCGGAGCCGCTCGTCCACCCGGACCGGCAGGATCTCGGAGGCGTCGGCCACCTGGGCGAGGGCGATCTGCGCGGTGTCGAACGCGCGCAGGTAGGGGGAGGAGACGACCAGTGTCGGGCGCTCATCGTCCGGCAGCGCGGCGAGCCAGCGGCCGAGCGTCGCGGCCTGGGCGCGGCCGGTGTCCGACAGCGGGACGTCGGCGTCCCGTTCGGGGATGCCGGCCTCCTCGGCGTCGGTGCCGTCCACCGCCTGGAAGGCGAGGTTCCCGGTGCTCTCACCGTGCCGGGTCAGGGTCAGCCACTGCAGCGCGTTCACGCCCGCCATGCTGCCATGCCCGGCGGGGTGCGGCCCCCGGTCGCGGTGACGCCGTCCTCTACACGCGGTAGTACTCTTTTGCCGTGACGAACGTCCTGGCCATCATGATCATCGTGGTGGCGCTGCTGGCCGCCGGCTACGCCCTGGTGACGGCGCTGCGCGGCCGCGCGATGGGCGTCGGCGACCTCGTCGTGCTCGGCGTCCTGGAGGCGCTGCTGATCGCGCAGGCCGTCGTCGGATTCGTCAAGCTCTCCGGCGGCGAGGGGCCGGACGGCCCCGCCACCTTCGTCGGCTACCTGCTGGGATCGCTGCTGATCCCGGTCGCCGGGGCCGGATGGGGGCTGCTGGAGCGCTCCCGGTGGGGGCCCGGCGTGATCGTGGTCGCCGGTATCGCCGTCGCCGTCATGATCGTGCGGATGAACCAGTTGTGGAGCGGCACCGGTGGCTGAGCCCGAGCACGTCAGGCCCGACCAGGTCAGGCCCGGAACCCCTGAGGACGGCGGGCCGCGAGCCCGCGCGGGCGACGGCGCCCGCGCCGGCGCCGAAGCCCGCACGGGCGGCGGAACCCGGCGCGGTCTCCTGCGGGGGGCGACTCCCCGCGCCCCCCGGGAAGAGCCGGCCGGGTCGGCTCTGCGCTCCGGGAACCGTCCCGGCGGCACCGCGGGCGGCCCGGGACGGCTGCTGGTCGCCGTCTACGCGATCTTCGCGCTCGCGGCCGGCGCGCGGGCCGGCGTGCAGATCGCCACCAAGTTCTCCGACGCGCCCGTGGCCTACCTGCTGTCGGCGTTCGCCGCGGCCGTCTACGTCCTGGCGACGGTGGCGCTGGCCCGCGGCGGCCGGACGTCGTTCCGGATCGCTGTCGCCGCCTGCTCCACCGAGTTGGCCGGCGTGCTGGTCGTGGGCACGCTCAGCATCGCCGACTCCGCGGCGTTCCCCGACGAGACCGTCTGGTCCATGTACGGGCGCGGCTACGGGTTCATCCCGCTGGTGCTGCCCGTCGTGGGCCTGCTGTGGCTGCGCCGCACCGCCCGCAGAGGTGGCGGATCCCCCGCGGGCGGTGGGCGCCCTGTGAGCGGCGGCGTGTGAGCCCTCCGGCCACAGGTGTCCGGTGGTCGTGCTCGGAAAGAGCCGCGGCATGCCCTCGCTCCGCTCCGTCATGCTGTACCGGTGTGGGGGGCGACCCCCCACGCCCCCCGGCAAGAGCCGCGGCATGCCCTCGCTCCGCTCCGTCATGCCGCGGCGGACAGTGAGCGGCCGCCGATGGGGAGGGCGTGCACGGCGGCCCGGGTGATCGCCTCGACCTCCTCGGAGGAGCGGTCCGCGGCCGGGTTGCGGCGCATCCAGCGGATCAGCTTCAGTGGCGGCGCGAACACGATGCCGTCCGCGGCGAACGGCGTCCGGACGAGCTTGCCGCCGTGCACGGCGAGGACCGGCGTCACCGTCACCGGCACCTCCGCGACGCGGGAGATCGCCTCGGCGGCGGCCTCGGCCCGCGCGGTCAGCCCGGCGACGAGCTTGGTCTGCGTCCGGCCGTCGACGAACAGCCTGCCGCCGTGCTGGGAGATCTCCGTGCCGGGGGCCCACGCCTCGTTGTGGACGAGCCACACGCCGCCCGGGCCGATCACCAGCTGGTCGGCCGGGCCGTGCTCGGGGACCGTCCGTGCGTGCAGCACGCGGTGCCCGCGCCGCTCCAGCGTGTAGCGCAGGAACCGGTTCATGCGCTCCTCGCCCCGCAGCCCGAGCCGCCACACCCGCGACGCGGTGTAAATGCGCCAATGGACGAACGTGTCGGCGGACGCCACCAGAACCGCCATCAGGATTCCGAAAACGGCGTTGACGAGCAGTGCGCACAACACGAGCGTCGCCGCCGCCAGAAATGCGCGTGTCCGCAATCTCCCTTTACGGCCGCGTTGCCAGAGCTCCTCGTGGACCGCCTGCGGTGAACCTCCGGTGAATGCGGGACGGTCCCTGAGGTAGATGGAGCTGCCGAACATCTCTAGCCTCCCAGCACCTGCGATGACGTCCTCATTATGTGGATACCCGCGGCATTGCCGCTACACTTCGCGAGGTGACTTAAATCAAACTCCCGCGTTACTTCTTGGTCTTGACGTCATTGCTCACCGGCCCGTTCGCCTGGATTGAGCCGGTTGATTCGGGGGATAATCAAGAACGGCCCGGCCTATTGCCTGAAAGGCTCGGTGCAACTATCACCGCAACCGGCAGAGCCTTTTTCATCGCAATTGATTTCGGGTCCGCCCGGTCGGGGCGGCACACTGGGACGATGCACCTCAGCGCCGCCGAGAACCTTCCCGTCCGCCGCGCGGTCCCCGCCCTGCGCGCGGCCCTGGACACCGCCGGCACGGCGGTGCTCGCGGCGCCACCCGGCACGGGGAAGACCACTCTCGTCCCGCTCGCGCTCGCCGGGCTCGCCCTCGGCGGCCCGCCCGCCGCCGGCAAGGTCCTCGTCCTGGAACCGCGCCGGCTCGCCGCCCGCGCCGCCGCGCGCCGCATGGCCTGGCTTCTCGGTGAACGTGCCGGCGGCCGGGTCGGCGTCACCGTCCGCGGCGAGTCCCGCCCGGGCTCCCACGTCGACGTCGTCACGACGGGCGTCGTGCTCCAGCGGCTGCAAGCGGAGCCCGAACTCGACGGCGTCGGCACGGTGATCCTGGACGAATGCCACGAGCGGCACCTGGACGCCGATACCGCGCTTGCGTTCCTCCTGGACGTCCGCGCGACGCTCCGCCCCGACCTGCGCCTGGTGGCCGCGTCCGCCACCGCCGACACCGGTCCCTGGGCGCGCCTCCTCGGCGACGCGCCCGTCGTCGAGACGGAGGCGGCGCTCCACCCGGTCGAGACGATCTGGGCGCCGCCACCGCGACCCCTGCCGCCGCCCCACGGCATGCGCGTCGACCCGGCGTTCCTCGCGCACGTCGCCGCCACCGCCGGCCGCGCCCTGGCCGAACGCGACGGCGACGTCCTGTGCTTCCTGCCCGGGGTCGGCGAGATCGCCCGCGTCGCCGGCCTGCTCAAGGACGCTCCCGCCGACGTCCTGCAGATTCACGGCCAGGCGCCCCGGCCGGTCCAGGACGAGGTGCTCGCCCCCGCGGCGCGCCGCCGGATCGTCCTCGCCACCTCGGTGGCCGAGTCGAGTCTCACCGTGCCCGGCGTCCGGGTGGTCGTGGACTCCGGCCTCGCCCGCGAGCCGCGCACCGACCACGCCCGCGGGCTCGGCTCCCTCACCACCGTCCGCGCATCCCGCGCCACCGCCGGACAGCGCGCCGGACGCGCCGGGCGGGAGGCCCCCGGCACCGTCTACCGTTGCTGGACGCAGGCGGAGCACGACCGCCTCCCGGCCCGTCCCCGCCCCGAGATCGAACTGGCCGACCTGACCGGCTTCGCGCTCCACGCGGCCTGCTGGGGCGACCCGGACGCGACCGGCCTCACCCTCCCCGACCCGCCCCCGGCCGCCGCGATGGACGCCGCCCGCGAGGTCCTGCACGCCCTCGGCGCCGTCGTGGACGGCCACGTCACCGACCGAGGCCGCCGCCTCGCCCGCGTCGGCCTCCACCCCCGGCTGGCCCGCGCCCTGATCGACGGCGCCCCCCAGGTGGGCGCCCGCGACGCGTCCCAGATCGTCGCCCTCCTCTCCGAGCCGCCGCCCCGCTCCGCGGGCGACGACCTGACCGCCACCTGGCGCGCCCTCCGCCGCCAGGCCCGCCCCGCCGACCCCCACGCGGCCCGCTGGCGCGACGAGACCACCCGCCTCCGCAACTCCCTCACCACCCGGGCCGGTACCCCCGCCGCGCGATCCGACGACCACGCGGCGGGGGTCGTGGTGGCGCTGGCGTTTCCGGAGAGGGTGGCGTGCAGGCGGGGCGGCGGGTATCTGATGGCGTCCGGGACGGGGGCCGAGCTCACCGGCGGGTCGGCGCTGGCCGCGGGCCGGGCCGAATGGCTCGCGGTGGCGGCGGCGGACCGTCCGGCCGGGTCGGCGTCGGCGCGGGTGCGGCAGGCCGTGGTGATCGACGAGGACGCGGCGCGGTTCGCGGCGGCGCCGCTGATCGGGACGACCGAGGAGGTCGTGTGGCGGGACGGGGACGTGGTCGCGCGGCGCGTCGAGCGGCTCGGCGCGATCGAACTGGGCTCCAGGCCGCTGCGGGAGCCGGGCCCGGAGCTCGTGCGGGCCGCGCTTCTGGACGGGGTGCGGGCCGAAGGGCTCGGGTTGCTCACCTGGACGCCGGGCGCCGTCGCGCTGCGCGAGCGGCTCGCCTTCCTCCGGGAGGCGCTCGGCGATCCCTGGCCCGCCGTCGATGACGCGGCGCTGCTGGAACGGGCCCCGGAGTGGCTGGCGGGGGCGCGCGGGCGGGCCGATCTCCGGCGGGTCGATGTGGCGGGGATGCTGCGGGGGCTGCTGCCCTGGGAGCAGGCCAAGCGGCTGGACGAGTACGCGCCCGAGCGGGTCGAGGTGCCGTCCGGGTCGCGGATCCGGGTGGACTACGCGGGGGAGCGGCCCGTCCTCGCGGTGAAGCTGCAGGAGCTGTTCGGCTGGGACGCGGCGCCGCGGCTCGCGGGCGGGCGGGTGCCGCTGGTCGTGCACCTGCTGTCGCCGGCGGGACGCCCGGCGGCGGTCACCGCGGACCTGGCCTCGTTCTGGCGCGAGGGCTACCGGGCGGTGCGGGCCGAACTGCGCGGGCGGTACCCGAAGCACCCGTGGCCCGAGGACCCCGCGCAGGCCGTCCCGACGAAGCGGACCAAGCGGGCTAGCGGGAGCTGATCAGCGCGTCGATGCCGTCCAGGACGCGGGCGAGGCCGAACTCGAAGGCGCGGCCCGGGGCGACGGCGGCGTCGTACTCCCGTCCGGCGGCGGTGCCGACGCGGGTGCCGAGCGGATAGTCGGCCTCGTCGATGAACGTGTCGAGGAACGGGGCGGCCGCCTGCCACCACTCCGCGTCGCTCATGCCGCTGCGGCGCCCGGCCTCGGCGGCGTTGACCGAGACGCGCGCGGCGCTCTCGGCGAATCCGGTGACGAGCGCGACCACCGAGTCCATCTCCAGGTCGGTGAGGCCGAGGCCGTCCACGGCGCGCAGCTCGTACTCGTACTTGCCGATCACGTTCGGGCCCATCGGAGGGCGGACCAGGGCCACGCGCAGCAGCCACGGGTGGCGGTGGAACAGTGCCCAGTTGTCGCGCGCGATGTGTTCCAGGCGGGCCCGCCACGTGTCGTCCTCGGGCGGGGTCAGCTCGCCGAACGCGCGGTCGACCATGACGTCGATCAGCTCGGCCTTGCCGGGCACGTAGGTGTAGATCGACATCGGCGACACGCCCAGCTCGTCGGCGATGCGCCGCATGGACAGGGCGTCCAGGCCCTCGGTGTCGGCCAGCTCGATCGCGGCCCGGACGATCTCCTCCGCGGTCAGCCGCGGCTTCGGCCCGCGTCTCGGGCGGTTCTGGACGCCCCACAGGAGTTCCAGGCTGCGCCTCGGGTCGCCCGCCCCGCTGTACTCGGTCACCGGCCGATCCTCTCAGGATGAAACTCTGTACTACGTACGTTATATTGGCCGCGATGGTAAATCCGTACTGCGTACATAGTTTGGGAGGACGGGTGACGGAACCACGGTTCGCGATCGCCGCCGAAGGGCTGCGCAAGCGCTACGGCGACACCGAGGCCCTCGCCGGGCTCGACCTGCGCGTCCCCGCCGGGACCGTGCACGGGCTGCTCGGCCCGAACGGCGCCGGCAAGACCACCGCCGTCCGGATCCTGACCACGCTCGCCCGGCCGGACGGCGGCACCGCCCGCGTCGCCGGGCACGACGTGGTCCGCGACGCGGTGGAGGTGCGGCGCGCGATCGGGCTCGTCGGGCAGCACGCGGCGGTCGACGAGGTGCTCGGCGGGCGGCAGAACCTCGTCATGTTCGGCCGCCTCCACCACCTCGGGGCGAAGCGGGCGCGGCGGCGGGCCGACGAGCTGCTGGAGCGGTTCCGGCTGACCGACGCCGCCGCCAGGCCCGCCGGGCGGTACTCCGGCGGCATGCGGCGCCGGCTCGACCTGGCCGCGTCCATGATCCTCGCGCCGCCGGTGCTGTTCCTGGACGAGCCGACCACCGGCCTGGACCCGCGCAGCCGCAACGAGGTGTGGGACGCGATCCGCGCCCTGGTGGACGGCGGCACCACCGTGCTGCTCACCACCCAGTACCTGGAGGAGGCCGACCGGCTGGCGTCCGGCATCTCGGTGATCGACCACGGCCGCGTCATCGCCGAGGGCGCCCCCGACGCGCTCAAGGCGCGGCTCGGCGGCGACCGCATCGAGGTCGTCCTGGACGATCCCGCGTCGCTCACCGCCGCCACCGAGATCGTCGCCAAGGTCGCGAACGGCGAGGTGGACGTCGACACCGAGACCCTGTGCATCGGGGCGCCGGTGTCCGGGCGGGCCGCCGCGCTGACCGAGGCCGTCCGGGCCCTGGACGACGCGGGGCTCGCCGTGGCGGACATCGGTCTTCGCCGGCCCACATTGGACGAGGTGTTCCTGCACCTCACCGAGGAGAAGGAGGTGCGCGCATGAGCGTCCGGACGATGCGGTGGGCCGTCGCGGACGGGCGGACTCTGACCGGCAGGGCCCTCGCCCACTGGGCGCGGCGGCCCGGCGAGGTCGCCGTCGGGCTGCTGTTCCCGGTAATGGTCGTGCTGATGATGGGCTACCTGTTCGGCGGCCAGATGGACGTCCCTGGCGGCGGGAACTACCGGGCGTTCATCGTCCCCGGCATGTTCGCCCTGACGATGGCGTTCGGCGTCGAGACGACGTTCGCCGCGGTCGCGAGCGACGCCGCCAAGGGCGTCACGGACCGGTTCCGCTCGATGCCGATGTCCCCGTCGGCCGTCGTGGTGGGGCGGGCCACCGCCGACATGCTGCACTCGGTCGTGGCGCTGGCGGTGATGGCGGCCTGCGGCGTGCTGATCGGCTGGCGCGTCCACGACGGCGCCGCCCGGGCCCTGGCCGGGCTCGGGCTGCTGCTGCTCCTGCGCTTCTCGCTGGTGTGGCTCGGCATCTACCTCGGCCTGATCGCCAAGGGGCCCGAGTCGGTCGCGACGATCCAGATCCTGGTGTGGCCGATCGGGTTCCTGTCCAGCGCCCTGATCGCGCCCAGCACCATGCCGGGCTGGCTGGCGGCCGTCGCCGAGTGGAATCCCATGTCGGCGACGGTGACGGCGTGCCGGGACCTGTTCGGCGAGCCCGTCACGGGCGGATCATGGACGGCGCAGCACAGCGTCCCGATGGCGGTCGCGTGGCCGCTGGTGATCGCGGCGGTGTTCGTCCCGCTGTCGGTCCGCCGGTACCGGGCCCTCGGCCGCTAGGGCAGCAGGGACGCCCGGTGGCGCGCCAGTGCCAGCGCCGGATAGCACTCCTCGGGCAAGGGTTCCGCGCCGTGTCCCATGTGGGGGGACGACCCCCCACGTCCCCCGGGAACCGCCTCGGTCAGTCCGGCGCGGAGCCTCGCCCCCGCGGCCGCCGCCTCGTACGGCTGGACGACGCACAGTTCGGCCTGCATCGCCTGCCGCGCCGCCGTCATCAGCGCCGGGACGTCCCCGACGATCACGACCTCGGCGAGGGCGCCGGCGTGGGACAGGCGCACGGCCAGCGCGTGCATCCCGGCGGTGCCGGCGTCCTCGTAGCGGAACTCGCAGACCAGCCGGTCGCCGTCCAGCGGGCCCTCCTGGATCAGCCACGCCTGGCCGGGGACGACCCGTCCGAGCGACCCCTCCCACGGCGCCGCCGGGACGTCGCCGAGCCCGTCCGCCGCGCGTCCGGCCGCCCGGCGCCCCTCGGGCGGCCCGATCGCGGCCAGCGCCCGCAGGAAGGCACGGGCGCCGGGCGTGGCCGCCGCCCGCAGGCAGCCGATCAGGTCGCCGAGCGCGGCGCGCCGCCCCTGCGCGTGCGGGGCCGCCGCCTCCAGACCGCCGAGCTGCGCGGACGTCCACACCTCCGCCTGCAGCGGGCCGGGCAGCGCGGCCAGCGCTCCCGCCTCCCGGACGTAGGCCGCGTACACCTCGCGGAGCCCCGGCAGCATCAGCTCGGGGCCCGCGGACGGCCGGGTCGCACTCACGGCGCCAGCCTACGAGACGCGGAGGAGCGGCGCGTCCCGCGCGGCCGGTGCGGCCGGACCGCGCGAGGACGCGCCGCGGGTCCTAGGCGGGGACGGTCAGCAGGGTGCGGCCCGCGCCGATCGTCCGGACCTCGAACCGGCTGATCTCCTGCGGCCGCAGCGCCGTCCCGCCCTGCAGCGCCAGCGCCGGCTGCTCCGAGCCCGGCAGGCCGTAGCCCTTGGCGGGGACGGACCAGCCGACGACGGTGTGCGCGTCGCCCCGCTTGTCGACCGCGACCAACTCGCACTCCAGCGGCCCGCGGACCTTGCTGAGCTGCAGCCCGATCCGGCTGCCCCACGCCTTCTGCTGCATCGCGACCGTCCCGGTGATGCCGGTGCCCGCGTCGGCCGCCGACATCCGCTGCCCCTCGCGCATCAGTGCGGCCGTCCCGTCCTGCTGGGACCTGGCCGGGTCGCGGTCGGCGCCCAGCGTGAACCCGGTGCCGGCCGCGCCGCCGAGCAGCACGACCCCGGCGGCGGCCGCGGTCAGCGCCCGCGCGGCCCGGTAGCGCCGGCGGCGCCGGATCCGGTGCCGCATCAGGTCGGTGACCAGCGCCGGTTCCGGCGGCGCCGGCATCGCCTCCGCCGGGTCGGCGATCGGGCCGATGCCGTCCAGCGTCTGCGCGAGCCCGCGGAGCGCGCCCAGCTCCTCGTGGCAGGAGAAGCACGTCGACAGGTGCGCCTCGAACGCGCGGCGGTCGGGCTCCTCCAGCAGGCCGAGGGCGTAGGCGCCGACGTCGACGTGCGGCATGTCCGGCGCTCTCATGGCGTCACGCCCCTCTCCTCCAGGGCGACGCGCAGCGCCCGGAGCGCGTAGTAGACCCGGGACTTCACGGTGCCCACGGGGATGCCGAGATGCTTGGCGGCCTCGTTCACCGAGCGGTCCCGGAAGAAGGTCTCGTTGAGGATCTCCCGGTGGGCGGGGGACAGCGCGAGGAGGGCCTCGGACACGACGACGGAGCGCAGAAGATCCTCCAACCCGTCGGGAACGCGCATGTTCTCCAGCGGGCCCTCGCCCGCCTCCTGCGGCCGTGCGTTCTTGCGGCGCTGGTCGTCGATGACGATCCGGCGGGCGACCGTCGCCAGCCAGGGCAGGAGGGAGGTCGCGTTCTCGTCCAGCTGGTGGGCGCTGCGCCACGCGCGGATCATCGTCTCCTGCACGACGTCCTCGGCCCAGTGCCGGTCGCCGCCGGTGAGGCGCAGGACGAACGACAGCAGCGGACGGCCGTACACGCGGTAGAGCTCGGTCACGATCACCTGGTCGTCGACGCCGCCGGCGGGCTGCGGCCCGCGGAACCAGCTCCACGGTCCGGGAGGGCGTTCGCGGGTGGCCGAGGCGGCCGGTGATCTGTGGGCCATCGGGGTCTCCGGGCGGGTGCGAGGGGGCGGGACGACGCGGTGACCGTGGGTGTCACGTTGGGAGGCAGTACGGGACCCCCGTGTCTCCCGGTTCAACTGAGCCCGTTTCGCTGCGGATTTTCCGAAAGGTCCCTTACTTGTTCGTCACCTTTTCCTTACCTGCTGGCGCGGATGATCCCCGAGCCGCGTCTCAGGTCCGTACGGCACGACAGGATCCGGCCGCACGGGATTCGCAGGGCGACGCTCACTCCATGACTTGGAGCGAATGCGGGCATCGGGCCCATTTGCCCACAGAGACCGAGGGGCGGGATCGGGCTAGTGAAAGGGAACGGGGAAGCACATCTCAGCTACCGCCTGCTGGTGGCGGTGGACATCCAGGGGTACAGCAAGCGCGACACGCGCGAGCAGCTCCTCGCGCAGCGGCGGCTGTCGGACGCGCTTGACCGCGCCGCGCGCGGCGTCGGCCTCGACCGGGCCGGCTGGGACAAGCAGGTCGGCGGGGACGGGGAACTCGCCACGCTGCCGGAGGGCGTCGACCCGGCGCCGGTCGCCGGCGACTTCGTGATCCTCCTCGACGAGGCGCTGCGCGAGGTCAACCGCGACGCCGGCCGCTTCCGGCTGCGGGTGCGGCTCGCGCTGCACCACGGCACGCTGACGGCCGGCCCGTTCGGGCCCGCCGGTGACGCGCCCATCGTCGTCCAGCGGCTGCTGGACGCGACGCCGCTGCGCCGCCTGCTGATCGACGACGCCGGCCGCGACCTGGCCTACGTCGTGTCGGACTCGCTGTTCGACGACGTCGTGCGCACCGGGTTCTGCGCGCTGCCGCCGCGGGACTTCCACGCCGTCAAGATCGTCGCGAAGGGCACGACCTTCCGCGGCCACATCCTCACCGGCCGCACGCCCCGTGAGGGCGCGGAGGGCGAGCGGGGCGGACCGGGTGCCGCCTCCGCCCCGCACGCCCGCGTCCTCGACTTCCCGGCCCTCGCCGTCCGCTGACCCCGCGGGCCCGTCGGGGAGCCGCGGGAAGCGATCGGCGCGGAACGGGGTTGTCGCCTGGAAAGAGGACCTGTCGACGGAGGCGGACGATGGCGGACGACGCGGCGCTGGTGAAGCTGCTGAAGGAACGTGACCTCGGGGTGCTCGCCACCCTCAGGCGGGACGGGCGCCCCCAGCTGTCCAACATCAACTACCACTTCGACGAGGGCCGCCGGCTCGTCCGGATCTCGATCACCGCGGACCGCGCCAAGGCGCGCAACCTGGCCCGCGATCCGCGGGCCAGCCTGCACGTCAGCTCACCCGACGGATGGTCGTGGGCGGTCGCCGAGGGCGACGCCGAGCTGTCGGAGGTCGCCGCGGACCCCGGTGACGCCGCCGTCGAGGAGCTCGTCGAGGTGTACCGCGACATCCGTGGCGAGCACCCCGACTGGGACGAGTACCGCCGCGTCATGGTCGAGGACGGCCGCCTCGTCGTCCGCCTGCACGTCGAGCGCCTCTACGGCCAGGCGCGCTAGTCGCGCCGGCCGGCCCCGCCGGCGGGCAGGAGGGCGGCCAGGAGGCGGTTGCCGCCGTGCTGCCACAGCGTCCCGACCTCGGTGAAGCCGGCGGCGTGCAGCGCCTCGGTGTGGGCGGACAGCAGCCGCGACGGCGAGCCGTGGTGCCCGGTCACCTCGTCGGTGCTCTGGGCGTGCAGGTCGGCGAACGCGGGGTCGGTGCCGATCGCCTCCCACCACTGCTCCCAGTTCTCCGGGCGCGGCCTCCCGGCGAGCCGGCGGGCCTTCTCCCGCTCGCGCAGTTCGCCGGCGAGCCCGTCCAGACCGGGCGTGACGTCGTCCACGTGCAGGTCGTCGCCGTTGAGGAGCAGCCCGCCGGGGCGCAGCACGGTGGCCAGTTCGGCGTAGACGACGCGCAGGTCGGCGGGGGAGATCCAGTGCAGCGCGGTGGTGCTGACGGCGGCGTCGGCCTGCCGGGGCAGCCGCAGCCGGGCGGCCCAGCCGGGCTCGCGCAGGTCCAGCGTGGTGAAGACGATGCCGTCGCGGCCGGCGTGCACGGCGCGGCCGAGCGACAGCAGCAGCGGGTCGGCGTCGACGGCGACGACGGTGGCCCCGGGGATCCGGTCGAGGATCCGGCCGGCGAGCGAGCCGGGCCCGCAGCCGAGGTCCAGCACCAGCGGGTCGGGGCGCCGCGCGGCCGCGCCGACCGCGTCGATCATCGCGGTGAAGCGCTCCTCGCGGTCGGGCACGTAGCCCTCCTGCTGGGCGTCCCAGCGTGCGATCCAGGTGCCGGCGGTCTGCTGGTCGAGCAGCGTCATGACCCCTCCTGTGACTGTCATGTAGCCTTTGGCCAGTGACACGCTAAACCGGAAGGACGTAACTGGTCAAGTGAACTTCAACAGTCACACCGATGGCGTGGTGGCGTCCGCCGTGAAGCTGGTCAACGGGCTGACCGAGGGGGAGGCCCGCGGCCGCCCGTTCACACTGCCCGGCGGGGACGCGCTCGTCCCCGCGGCCCTGGAGGTCCTCAAGGGCATGAGCAGGCGCACGAGCCTCACCGCGGACGAGGCGGCGGAACTGACGGCCGTCGCGCGCGACCTGCGCGTCGTGTTCGACTCCGTGGCCGCCGGCGACCGCGACACCGCCGCCGGGCAGCTCAACCGGCTGCTGACCGAGACCCGGGCCAGGCCCCGGCTGGAACGCCACGACGGCGAGCCGTGGCACCTGCACTTCCACGGCGAGGGCGGCACCATCACCGCCGACTGGGGCGCGTCCTGCGCCACCGGCCTCGCCGTCGTCCTCGGCGGCGAGATGCGCGACCGCCTCGGCGTCTGCACCGCGCCGCACTGCGACCGCGTCTACGTCGACACCTCGCGCAACGGCACCCGCCGGTTCTGCTCCACCGCCTGCCAGAACCGCGTCAAGGCCGCCGCGTTCCGCTCCCGCGCCAAGGTGTCCTGACACCGAATCCCGCTCGGTGTAGCGTGTGGCGATGATTCAGGTGACCGCCACCACCACCGCCTCGCCCGAGACCCTGTTCCGGCATCTGGCCGTCCCCGAGGCTTGGGGCGCCTGGGGCAGGTTCCCGACGCCGGCCCGGCAGACGCGCAAGGGCGACACGACCGCCTACGGGGTCGGGGCGGTCAAGAAGATCTGGCCCGCGAGCGAGCAGACCGTCGCCTACGAGCCGCACACGCGCTTCGGCTACATCGCGCTGTCGGGGCTGCCCGTCCGCCGCTACCGCTCCGACGTCCACCTGGAGGCCCGCGACTCCGGCACGCTCATCCGCTGGGAGGCCTCGTTCGAACCGCTGATCCCCGGCACCGGCGCGCTGGTCGGGTCCGGGCTGCGGCTCATGCTGAAGGCGTTCGCCAAATGGCTGCCCGCGCACGCCGAGCACTGCCCCGAGAACTGCCCCGCCCGCCTGGCCGGGGACATCTGACACCGTCCCCGGACAGGCAGAGCAAAAGCCGGAGACCGCGCGACCCCCCGCGCGGCCTCCGGCGTGAAAGGTGCAGGCCGAGAGCACCCCGCAGTTCCCTCGGCCTGCACGACCTTGGCCCCCCTTTCGGACCCTCAGACGGGGTCCGGGCCGTAGACCTCCCACAGCTCCCCGGCGAAGAATCTGCCGAAGTCGAGCAGCTTGCCCGCCCCGTCCGGGCCGGACGTGCGGAACGTCGTCAGCTGCCGCGCGAAGTCCGTCAGCTGGATGTGCAGCACGCCCGCCGCGACGATCTCCGCGCCGTCCTCCTCGTCCGCGCCGACATGCCCGTCGAGCAGCCGCACGTAGAGGGTGGAGGTGTCGGGCCAGATCCGCGTCGGCGGCCCGTGCAGGACGTTCTTGTGCCCGCTCAGCGTCCGCCGCCGGCCCTCGCCGTCGGTGTAGAACAGCCGGTACTTCATCAGCCGCCGGTCGTTGTCGCCGTCCGCGACGAACAGGTTGAACGTGCCCCGCTCGACCGGGCTGCGGCCCCCGTGGCCGGCGGCGTCCACCCACCCCTCGGCCGTCGCCTCGTGCCCGGGCTCGGCCAGGAACCGGTCGGTGTCCGCCGCGGTGATCGTCAGGCGGAACGACAGGTGCCGCCGCCCGTCGGCCAGCTCGCCGATCCGCGTGTCGGTCTCACCGTAGGTGACGAACCCCTTCATCTCCTCGGTGAACGACAGCGACGTACGGCGGGTCGCCACGCTGGACGGTCCCCGTGTCCCGTCGTGGCTCCCCGAACCCGCACCGTACGCCGTGTGGCGGGACGACCCCCCGCGCCCCCCGGGAACCGCCTCGTGTGCCGAGCCGTTTCCCGCCCCGCCAGGCGAGCCGGTTCCCCCGACCGGCTCGGCCCCCGTGGCAGGCGGGGCGGCGGAACCGCCCGCACCCCGTTGTGCGGACGCGCCCTCCAGCAGCCGCGTGGCCAGGCGGTCGGCCTGCGCGGCGATGGTGAGCGAGGGGTTCGGGCCCACCGGTCCCGGCATCGCCGCCCCGTCGGCGATGTACAGGCCCGGGAACCCGAACACCTCGCCGAAGGCGTCGCAGACGCCTTCGCCCGGGTGGGCGCCCATGGGGGCGCCACCCAGCGGGTGGACGGTGATGATGCGCTTGCGGAACCACATCGGGTTGTCGGCGTAGTCGGCGCCGAGCACGTCCGCGATGCCCTGCATCGTCTTGCGGACGCGGTTGAACAGCTCCTCGCTGGTCTCCGACGTCCACTCGGCGGCGAGCCGGCCGTCCTTCAGCCGCAGCCGGCCGTCGGCGGTGTCGCGGCCCATCCCGAGCAGCGGCAGCGAGCTGACCGTCAGCGCCCCGTCGCCGATCAGGTCGGAGATCTCCTTGGACAGGTTGGTGTCCGGCGTGTCCTTGAAGTACTCGGTGAAGCGGTTCCACAGGAACTTCACCGAGCGTTCGAAGTCGTTGCGGACGTCGAAGCCGTCGACGATCCAGTCGGTGAACCCCGGGTAGCCGCCGTCCTCGATGTAGGCGCCGCGGCCCGCACCGGGCACGCCGTCGAGCTCGTCCGGCAGCCGGATCGCCGTGGTGATCACCGGCCCCCGGCTGGCGTTCAGCGGCCGGACCCGGTTGCGGTCCTTGGCGCGCAGCAGGAACGTCAGCAGGTCGCCGTTGCCGCTGAACCGGGTGCCGAGCGCGTCGCTCAGGCCGGGGAACGCCTTGAGGGACTTCAGCAGCAGGAACGTGGTGCCGTAGGTGCCCGCGCCCAGGATCAGCCGGTCGCATGAGATCGTCTCGACCGCCGGGCGGCCCTTCTTGGCGGTCAGGTCCTCGTGGTGGACGTAGTCGACCTCGTACCCGCCGCCCGGCCGCGGCCGGATCGCCTTCACCTCGTGCGAGGTGCGGATGTCGGCGCCGTGGTGCGCGGCCGCGGACAGGTAGGTGTGGTCGAGGCTGTTCTTGGAGCCGTCGTTGCAGCCGATGTCGCATTCGCCGCACAGCCTGCACGTCCGGCGGCCGCCGCCGTGGATGTTGCCGTACCCGGCGTCCACGATCGGCAGGCTCAGCCCCGGCGTCCCGCCCGGCTCGGAGGCGAAGCTGACCGCGAGCGGCGGCAGCGTGCAGTGCAGGCCGAGCTCGGCGGCCGCGTCCTGCATCGCGTGCGTCTTCGGGGTGTCGTCGAACGGGACCTGCTCCAGCGGGTACGGCGTCGCGCCCAGCATCTTCTCGACCACGTCGTAGTGCGGGTCGAGGTCGGCGCGGGAGACCGGCCACGACTCGTACCCGCCGCCGGGCAGCGGCTGGTCGTGGACGAACCAGTGCTCGTCCTTGCGCAGCAGCACGTTCGCGTAGATCAGGGAGCCGCCGCCGAGGCCGGCGGACACGACCGAGTCGCAGCCCTTGAAGCCCCACACGTCGAACATCCCGTACAGGCCTGCGGCCGGGTCCCAGAACGCCCGTCCCATCTCCGCGGGGGAGCGGGGGAAGCTGCCCGGCGGGTACGGCTGCCCGCGCTCCAGCAGCACGACCCGCTGCCCGGCCTCCGCCAGCCGGTAGGCGGTGACGGATCCGCCGAAGCCGGATCCGATCACGACGGCGCTGACATGTTCCATGGGGCGGCCTGCCTTCCGCTGCTTCGTCGCCGGACCGCTCATGCGCTGTGGCGCTTGAGGAAGTCGACGACACGAGGGAAGACGTCGATGTGCGAGTTCTTGCCGATCAGGGGGTCCAGGTGGCCGTAGCCGGTCAGCAGAGCCAGTTCGTGGCGTCCCGGCGCGGCCTTTTCGAGGATCTTGTGCAGGTGGATGTTGGAGTCGGTGAAGACGCGGTTGTTCTCGGGCGCGAGCAGCAGCATGGGCGTCCGCACGTCGGCCGCGTTCTCCAGGTAGTTCTTCGGGAGGCGCGCGTAGCGCGGGTCGTCCGGGGCGTACTTCACCGAGCCACCCGCTTTGACCATCTTGCGGACGTGCCGGTAGTAGTTCAGCCCGGACGCGGCGCAGATGTCGGCGACGCGCGCGTGCGTCTCGGGCAGCAGGTTGGCGTGCTCGTACATCGCCGGCTTGCCCGCGCCCCACTGGAAGCTCTGCATGTGGCAGGACCGGGTGCCGCACTCGTTGTGGAACAGCGACACGACCCGCGACAGCATCCACGGGCGGGTGAAGCGCGGCGCGCTCCCGAACCTCGGATCGAGGAACGGCAGGCCGAAGACGTACTCCAGGAACCACGTGCCGGCGCCGAGCTTGACCTTCGACCACGCCGGCACCCGTGGCGTCAGCGACACGCTGTTGCAGGTGAGCGTGGCGATGCCGTCGACCGTCCCGGCGAACACGCTCATGGAGAACGACACGGCGCCGAGGCAGTGCGCGATGACGTGCAGCCGCTTGTCGCCGATGTGCTCGCGCAGCTCTTCGAGCGCGGGCGGGAAATCGAACAGGGCGATGTCGTCGAGGGTGTAGCGATGCGTCTCGGTGTCGTACGGGAAGCGGCCGCTCATCCGGAAGTCCAGTGTCCAGACGTCGGTGAAGCCGTTGTCGAGCAGGTGCGAGGCCAGGTTCTCGATCTCCGGCATGATGAACAGGTCGCTGGAGGAGGTGAGGCCGTGCACGAGCAGGACGACGTTCTCGCTCTCCTCGCGCAGGAACCGCGTGAGCTGCAGCCCGAGCCCATCCTCGGTCGCCACCGGGTACGTCGTGATGTCCGCGTCCTTCACACCCTCGTACGTGAATCGGGGGATCATCCGCTGCATGTCCGTCACCTCCCTTTCCCGCAGTAATGATGGGGTGACCTGCTGATACGCGACATCGTGGTAAACCCTTACTTCTTCCACGGAACCCGGACGGGCAGGTACTGAGACGGTTGTACGCGGGTGATCGTTCAGGTCGGGGCGGGGCGGCCCGGTCAGCCGATGCCCGGGACGTCGGGGTCAGGCCCGTTGCGGGTGAGCGCGTTCACCACGCCGACCCGGGAGCTCACCCCGAACTTGGCGAAGATGTGGGACAGGTGCGTCTCCACGGTGCGGATGCTGACGAACAGTCTCTCGGCGATCTGGGAGTTCGTACATCCCTCGACGACGAGTGACGCGACCTCGTACTCGCGCTTGGACAGCCCGCCGGGCAGCCCCGTGCCGCGGCCGCCCCTGGCGGGGACCCGCACGCCGATCTTGCGCTGCTCGCGGACGGCCTGCGCGTGCAGCGCCCGCGCGCCGCAGTCGGTGAAGGTGTCGGCGGCGAGCCGCAGCTGCTCGCGGGCGGCCGAGCGGTCGCCGGCCGCGGCCTGCGCCTGCCCGGCCCGCATCCTGGCCCGCCCGGCGTCGATCCGGTGCCCGGCCTCCCCGAACAGCTCCGCGGCGGCGAGCGCCTCCCGCGCCGCGGCGGCGGGTTCGGTGAGCTGCAGGAGGTGGGCGCGGGCGAGCTGCGCGAGCCCGTTGTGGGCCTCCAGACCGGGGATGACGTAGTGCTCGCCGCGCTCCACCCACGTCCGCGCGGCGTCGGCGCGGCCCCGGCCCGCTTCGACACCGGCCATGACCTCGCTCAGCGACAGATGCGTCCGCTGGTCCAGCGGGCCCTTCATCGTCGCCTCGACGGCCTGCGCGCCCTCCTCCAGCCGGCCGAGGCCGATCAGCGCCATCGCGCGTGCGTAGCGGGCCATGGAGCCCCACCATTCGCCGACGCCGGTGCCGCTCTCGATGGCCTCCTCGGCGTGCTGGAGCGCGGTCTCGTCGTCCCCGGACCACCCTGCGACGAGGCTCTGCTGGGTGAGCGCGAACACCAGTTGCTGCCCCGAGTGCAGCAGCCTGGCCTCCTCCACGGCCTCCTCGGCGACGGCCGCCGCCTCCTCCAGCCGGCCGAGCATGCCGTAGGCGCGGGTGAGGCCCGCCATCAGGGTGGGGACGACATAGAGCTGCCCGGTGGTGCGGGCGACGTTGACCGCGCGTTCGAACCGGCGGGACGCGCTGCGGAAGTGCCCCATGAACGTCTCCGCCCAGCACAGCCAGGCGATCGCGTCCATCCATTCGGCCAGGTGCTCGTCCGGGGCCGCGTCGACCAGCCGGTCGGCCGCCGCCAGGTAGCGCAGGGTGTCCTCGATGCGGCCGGCGGCGAGCGCGGGCATCGGCCGGAACGCGGCCACCGCGAGTTCCAGGCTGGGCTCCCAGTCCTCGGAGCTGTCGGGCATCAGGTCGAGGACGGCCTGTGCGGCGCGGAAGTCGATCCGCATCATCCGCTCGGCGATCAGCCGCATCCGCAGGGGCACCGCGGCGGGCGACCGCGGGTCGGGCATCCGGCGCAGCTCGTCCAGCAGCAGGGTGCGGGCCTCGTTCGGCCGGTCGAGCTGGCGCTCCATCAGCGCGGCGAGCCGAGCCGCGCGGGCGCGCTGCGCGTAGGCGTCCAGCGGCAGCATCTTCAGGACGTTCCGCGCGGTCTCCCTTCCGTCGGTGAGGTGCCCCCCGACCGTCTGGACCCGCGCCAGCTCCATCATCAGTTCGAGCCGGGAGGGCAGCGACGCGTCGTCGTCGCCGGCGTTGCCGGCCACGGGCATCAGCCCGAGCGCGACCTTCAGCCAGTGCGCGGCGGTCGACGGGGCCTGGGTGGCGAACGCGCGGGCGGCCTCCACCAGGGTGGCGATGGCGGCCCGGTCGCCGACCCGTGCCGACCGCTCCAGGTGCCGGGCGCGGACCGCGGCGGGCGCGCCGATCTCGGTGAGGTAGGCGGCGATCCGGCCGTGCGCGGCCAGCCGCCAGCCCGCCGCCGCGGACCGGTAGGCGGCGTGCCGGACGAGCGGATGCCGGAACCGGAACCGTTCGGCCCGCGGCCGGACGATGTCGCGGGCGACCAGCTCGTCGAGGGCGGCCAGCGCGGCGCGTTCGCTCACCTCGGCGGCGACCGCGGCCAACGGCGGTGCGAACTCGTCGGCGGCGACGGCGGCGCTCTGCGCGACCAGCAGCGCGTCCGGCGACAGCCCGCTCAGCTCCAGCTGCAGCGCCGCGCGCACGGCGGGCGGCAGCTCGCCCTCGGTGTCCCCGGCGGCCAGCGGCTCCCGGGTGCGGGCGAGCGCCTCCAGGTAGAAGGGGTTGCCGCCGCTGGCCTTGTACAGCTCGCTGCAGCGCGCGTTGCTGACCTCGGGACCGAGCAGCTCGGCGACCTCGGCCTGGGTGAGGGGCCCGACGGGCAGCCGGTATCCGCCTTCGGCCCGCAGGGACGCCTGGACCAGCGCGGCCAGCCGCGCGGACGCCTGCGCGGGCCGGTACGCGACGGCGATCAGCACCCGGGCGCGCGGCGGGTGCCGGACGAGATGGTCCAACAGCTCGATCGTGGCGTTGTCGGCCCAGTGGACGTCGTCGAGGATCAGCACCAGGCCCGACGGGGCGGCCACGTCCTCCAGCAGCCGCCGCACCGCCCGGTAAAGCTGGTAGCGGGCGACCGGGGTGGCGACGGGCGCGCTGCCGGGCGGCCCGGCCTCCTCGCCGTCGCTGAGGGACGCGGCCAGCGCGGGGAACACCTGGCCGAGCAGCCGGACGGTGCCGCGGCCGAGGTCGCCGACGTGTTCTTCGAGGTGGTCGTCGAGGGCGTCGACGACGGCGCCGAACGGCATCTCCTGCTCGAACTCGGAGGCGCGGCCGGACAGGGTGGCGAGCTTGCGGGCGTCGGCGGCGTTCGACAGCTCGTTGAGCAGCCGCGTCTTGCCGGCGCCCGGCTCGCCCACCAGGGCCAGGAAGCGGAACGCGTCGGCGGCGGTGGCGTCCAGAGCCTCCTCGAAGACGCGCAGGACGTCCCTGCGCCCGACCAGCGGGACACTGCTCGGCGACGCTCCGTTGTCCTGGCCCCTACGACCCTCCATGTCCACACCCCAACAGTGACAGGCGGTCGATACGCCGTGGTCATGCTTCTCGTCGTGGTCCCTGAGAATGGGCGGGATTCACTCTATCGGGTGGAACGTCAATAAGGTGGGGTCTCCCGTCCACGCCCGCGCGTCAGCAACACGGGCCGGCTCCTCCGTGATCGCGTGGTTCATAGCTATGAACGGTCGTTTACGCGCCCGTGTCAACCTCGGGTGGGTAAACCGTCCCAGGACCGTGACATCCGCCCCGCGGGGTCAGCTTTCCAGGCCCAGCCGGGCGGCGGCCTCCTGCCAGCGGGACTCGTCACCCGACGGCGTGTAGCGGCGGACGTCCTGGGTGGCGGCGACCAGCGCGCGGGACTCGGCGAGGTCCGCGACGAGGCCGTGGGCGCGGGCCTGGACCAGGACGTTTCCGAGGGCCGTCGCCTCCACCGGCCCGGCGATCAGCGGAAGGCCGCTCGCGTCGGCGGTCAGCCGGCACAGCAGGTCGTTGCGGCTGCCGCCGCCCACCAGGTGGACGACGTCGATCCCCCTGCCCGCCAGGCGGGACGCCTGGCGGAGCGTGGCGCGGTGGGCCAGCGCGAGGCTGTCCAGCAGGCAGCGGACGGTCTCGGCGCGGGTGGCCGGCTCGGGGAACCCGCGGCGGCGGCAGTGCGCGGCGATGCGGGCGGGCATGTCGCCGGGCGGCAGGAACTCCGGATCGTCGGGGTCGATGAGCGACCGCAGGCCCGGGACGTCCTCGGCCTCGGCGAGCAGGGCGGGAAGATCCGGGTTCCCCCAGGCCCGCAGGGACTCCTGGAGGAGCCACAGGCCCATCACGTTGCGCAGGTAGCGGACCGTCCCGTCGACGCCGCCCTCGTTGGTGAAGTTGGCCTTGCGGCTCGCCTCCGTCAGCACGGGCGCGTCCAGTTCGACGCCCACCAGCGACCAGGTGCCGCAGGAGATGTAGGCAAAACGGCCGGTGGTGGCCGGGACGGCGGCGACCGCGGAGGCCGTGTCGTGGGAGCCGACGGCCGTCACGCGGAGGGCGTCGTGGCCGATCTCGGCCGCCACGTCCGCGCGGAGGGTCCCGATGACCGAGCCCGGGTCGCGCAGCGGCGGGAGGATCCCGGCGGGAAGGCCCAGGCGGGACAGCAGCTCGCCCGACCAGGTGCCGTCGCGGACGTCCAGCAGCCCCGTCGTGGACGCGTTCGTGCGCTCGGCGCCGATCTCGCCGGTGAGCCAGTAGGCCAGCAGGTCGGGGACGAGGAGGAGCGTGCCCGCCCGGGACAGGTCGTCCGCCGCCAGCTGGTAGATCGTGTTGAAGGGCAGGAACTGCAGGCCCGACGCCTGGTAGAGCAGGTCGTCGCCCAGTTCGGCGCGGACCCGGTCCATCACGCCGTCCGTGCGGGCGTCGCGGTAGTGGACGGGATTGCCGAGCAGGGTTCCGGCGGCGTCCAGCAGTCCGTAGTCGACCGCCCACGAGTCGATCCCGGCCGAGGCGAGGCCCGGCGGCGCGGCGCGCAGCCCGTCCAGGACGTTGCCGTAAAGGCCGAGGATGTCCCAGTGCAGCGTGCCGTTGACCCGGACGGGGCGATTCGGGAAGCGGCGGATCTCCTCCAGCGCGAGCGTGCCCGGGCCGACGCGTCCCGCCATCACCCGCCCGCTGGACGCCCCGAGGTCGACCGCCGCGAAGGCCGCCTCGCTCATTGGACCACCAGCACTTCCAGTGTGCGCGGCCCGTGCACGCCCTCGACGCGGGACAGCTCGATGTCGCTCGTCGCCGACGGCCCCGACACGAACGTCAGCGGTCGGCGCGGGTCGAGCCGTTCGAGCGCCTCCGGCACATCCGCCGCCACCTGGCCGGCCAGGACGACGATCAGGTGGTAGTCCGGCACGAGCGACAGGGCGCGCGGCCCCTGCGCGGCGCCGTGGTCCAGGACGATCGTGCCGGTCTCGGCGATGGCGGCGGCGCAGCCGGTGACCGCCCCCGCCAGCCCGTCGAGCGATGCGACATCGGGATCCCGGACCAGCGAGGAGCCGGCGGCGGTGAGCCATTCCTCGGGGACGCCACCGGGAACACCGTAGGAGCCGGGCCGCGCCGAGAGCCGCTCCGCGACCGTCGAGGCCACCTCGGACGGGGACACGCGCAGGACCGTCGCGCGGTAGTCGGCGACCCGCTCGGCGAACAGGTCGAGGATGCCGTCCTCGTGGTGGCGGCGCAGGTAACCGCGGTCGATCCGGTCGTAGGAGGCCGCGACCTCGGCGGCGGGACGGGTGGGCGTCACCCGCTCGACCCGTCCGAGGATCTCCTCGCGCGCGTTCACCTGTCTCCCTCCTTCCGGCCGCCGTCCGTCCTCGCCCACCAGGCGCGGAACGACTCGGGAGGCGGCGCCGGGGCGTCCCTGGTCTCGGTCCACGCTTTCAGCGGACCCGGCAGCCGCCGGATCCGGCCGCCGCGCGCTACCACGCGGCGGCTCGCCGACGCGGCCCGCTGCGCGAGCGCGAGCCGGGTCGGCGAGCGCAGCGTCCACCCGGCCGCCGTCATCGCCACCCGCTCCAGCGGATGGCGGGGGCCCTTCTCGACGGCGCGGGCCCGCAGGTGAACGAGCACCTCCGGGATGTCGATCGCGACCGGGCACGCCTCGAAGCACGCCCCGCACAGCGACGACGCGTAGGGCAGGGAGGCGTCCACGTCCGACCCGATGCCCCTGATCTGCGGGGACAGGATCGCGCCGATCGGCCCCGGGTAGGGCGACCCGTAGGCGTGGCCGCCCGCGCGCTGGTAGACCGGGCACACGTTCAGGCACGCGGAGCAGCGGATGCAGCGCAGCGCCTGCCGGCCCACCTCGTCGGCCAGGGTGGCGGTCCGGCCGTTGTCCAGCAGGACCAGGTGGAAATCGCGCGGGCCGTCGCCGGGGGACACGCCCGTCCATGTGGAGGTGTAGGGGTTCATCCGCTCGGCCGTGGACGAGCGGGGCAGCAGCTGGAGGAACACCTCCAGGTCCCGCCAGCTCGGCACGATCTTCTCCACGCCCATCACCGAGATCAGCGTCTCGGGGAGCGTCAGGCACATCCGGCCGTTGCCCTCCGACTCCAGCACGACGAGCGTGCCGGTGTCGGCGACCGCGAAGTTCACCCCCGACACCCCGACCTTCGCCGACAGGAACTTGGCGCGCAGATGCCGCCTGGCCGCCTCCGCCAGCTCGGCGGGGGAGTCGGTCAGGCCCTCCGGCGCGTCGTCCATCGCGCGCAGGAAGATGTCGCGGATGTCGGACCGGTTCCGGTGGATGGCCGGGACGAGGATGTGCGACGGCCGGTCGTCCCCGAGCTGGACGATCAGCTCGGCGAGGTCGGTCTCGTAGGCGGTGATGCCCTCCTCCGCCAGGAACTCGTTGAGGCCGATCTCCTGCGTGGCCATCGACTTGACCTTGACGACCTCGGTCTCGCCGGTCGCCTTCACCAGGTCCGCGACGATCCGGTTGGCCTCGGCCGCGTCCCGCGCCCAGTGCACCGTCCCGCCGGCCTCGGTGACCTTGTCCTCCAGCAGCCGCAGGTAGTGGCCGAGGTTCGCGAGGACGTGGTCCTTGATCTGCTTGCCCGACTCGCGCAGCGCGGACCAGTCGTCCAGCTCGGCCACCGCCGACGCGCGCCGCCCGCGGATCGTCGTGGTCGCGTGCGCGAGGTTGCCGCGCAGCCGCGTGTCGGCCACCGCGCGCCGCGCCGCCTCCGGAAACGACGGCATCCCCAGATAAGTAGGCATCGTCATGACGGGTCCTCCTCCGTGGACGCGAGGATCTCGGCCAGGTGGACGGTCCGTACCCCCGCGCGGGTGCGGGTGAGGGCGCCGCCGATGTGCATCAGGCAGGAGTTGTCGGCCGCGCACAGCGCCTCGGCCCCGGTCCTGCGGACGGCGGTGACCTTGTCCGCGCACATCGCGGCGGACACCTCGGAGTTCTTCAGCGCGAACGTCCCGCCGAACCCGCAGCACTCGGCGGCGTCCGGCAGGTCGGCCAGGTCGATGCCGCGGACCTCGCGCAGCAGCCGCAGCGGCCGGTCGCCGACGTGCAGCATCCGCAGCGAGTGGCAGGTGGGGTGGTAGGTGACGCGGTGCGGGAAGTACGCGCCGACGTCGGTGACGCCGAGGACGTCCACCAGGAACTCCGACAGCTCGTACACCCGGGACGCGACTCCGGCGGCGCGCGGCGCCAGCCTCGGATGCCAGTCGCGGATCATCGCCCCGCACGACGCGGACGGCGTCACGATCGCGTCGTACGGATCGAACGTCTCCGCGAACCCCTTCACCAGGGGCAGCGCCTGCTTCCGGTAGCCGGTGTTGAGATGCATCTGCCCGCAGCAGGTCTGCGACTCCGGGAACTCGACGTCGTGCCCGAGCCGCCGCAGCAGCCGCACCATCGCCTTGCCCGTATCGGGGAACATCGTGTCGTTGACGCAGGTGAGGAACAGCGCGACCTTCAAGGAGTGCCTCCGGAGGAGGAGCGGCTGGACTCGCGGACCACCAGTTCGGGCTGGAACATGACCTGCTGGTGGGCGTGCCCGCCGGACTCGTCGCACTCCTCCAGCAGCAGCTCGGTCGCGATCCGGCCGAGCTGGTACGTGGGCTGACGCACCGAGCTGAGCGGGACGGCCGCCGCGGCCGAGAACTCGATGTCGTCGTACCCGATCAGCGCGACGTCACCCGGCACCTCGATCCCGGCCTGCAGCAGGACGCGCAGCACGCCGAGCGCGAGCAGGTCGTTCGCGCAGAAGATCGCGTCGGGCAGCGGCGGGCCCGCCTCCAGTAGCCGCCGGGCGGCCTCCTGCCCGGCGCGCGCGTTCATCGCCCCGACGGCGACCTCGCGCATGACCTCGCGGCCGAGGCCGGCGGCGCGCAGCGCCCGCAGCGCGCCCTTGCGGCGGTCGGCGCACTGCCGTAGCACGGTGGGCCCGGTGACGAACGCCAGCGTGCGGGCGCCCCCGTCCAGCAGCTCGCCGACCGCCAGCTCGCCGCCCGCGACGTCGTCGACGGCGACCGAGCACTGGTTCGCCCGCGGCGTCGGATGGTCGAGCAGCACCACCGGGACGCCCCGGTCGCGGAGCCGGTCGGCGGTCTCCCCGTCGTCGCCGACCGGGGTCAGCAGGACGCCGCGCACCCGCTGCTCGGCGAACACCCGCAGGTTGCGCTGCTCCCGCTCGTCCGACTCGCCGGACGACGACAGGATGACCGCGTAGCCGCGCTCGCTGGCGGTGTCCTCCACGCCGCGCGCCACGTCGGTGAAGAACGGGTTGGCGAGGTCGAGCACCATCAGCCCGATCGTGCTGCTGTGCCCGGCGCGCAGCGTGGACGCCGAGCCGTTGCGGACGAAGCCGAGGTCGCGGATCGCCTTCTCGACCCGGACGCGGGTCGCCTCCGCGACCCGCTCGGGCCGGTTGAGGACGTTCGACACGGTCCCGGGCGAGACGCCCGCGCGCGCGGCGACCTGCTTGATGCCGACCGTCCGGCTCAGGGTCCCGGGACGTCCGGTGTCGTCAGTGCTCAATCCGTGTGCCCCCGGTCCGTCCGCTGCTGTGTCGCCGCTCACTTTGGGTCATCGGATTAAAACGTGTCAACCCCGGAGTCGGGACGCCGCGGTGGCAAACCCGGCTGGCCGGTCCCGGTCGCGGGCGAGTTCGAAATCTTCGCCGCCCTTGTGGAGACGGCGTTTTCGCAGGGTCGGACGGGCCCTGCCGACAGGTTCCCTCTTGACGAGTGCTCCGGCTCACATCTAGCGTCCTCCGCAACATCCTGTTAAAACGTTTTTCATTCGTACGTCACAGACGTCCCCCGCGAGGAGGGCCGCGATGGGTGCACCGGGCCGGTCGGCGCCGCCGACATTGGCACTGGTCAACGTGAGTAAGTCGTTCGGCGCCGTGCGCGCTCTCCAGGGCGTCACCCTGGAGCTCCACGCGGGCGAGGTGCACGCTCTGGCCGGGGAGAACGGCGCGGGCAAGTCCACCGTTGTAAAAACGTTCGCAGGGGTGCACCGCCCCGACGCGGGCGAGGTGCGGGTGGGCGGCGAGGCCGTCACGTTCGGCGGGCCCGCCGACGCGCAGGCCGCCGGCGTCGCGGTCATCTACCAGGAGCCGACGCTGTTCCCCGACCTGTCGGTCGCCGAGAACATCTTCATGGGCCGCCAGCCGCGCGGCGCGCTCGGCCGCATCGACCGCCGCGCCATGCACGCCGAGGCCGCGAAGCTGTTCGGGCGGCTCGGCGTCGCGCTGGACCCCCAGCAGCCCGCCCGCGGCCTGTCGATCGCCGACCAGCAGGTCGTCGAGATCGCCAAGGCCATCTCCCGGGACGCGCGGGTCCTCATCATGGACGAGCCCACCGCCGCGCTCACCGGCCAGGAGGTCGCCCGGCTGTTCACCGTGACCCGCACCCTGCAGGAGCACGGCTGCGCGGTCCTGTTCATCTCGCACCGGCTGGAGGAGATCTTCGAGCTCTGCCAGCGGGTCACCACGCTGCGCGACGGCACCTACGTCGGCACCGACCGGACCGGGGACATCACCGCCGACGACCTCGTCCGCCGGATGGTCGGCCGCGACCTCGACGCGCTCTACCCCAAGCAGGACGTCACGCCCGGCGAGGTCGCGCTGAAGGTCAGCCGGCTGACCCGCGAGGGCGCCTTCACCGACGTCTCCTTCGAGGTCCGCCGCGGCGAGATCGTCGCGCTGGCCGGGCTGGTCGGCGCCGGCCGCAGCGAGGTCGCCCGCGCCGTCTTCGGGGTGGACCGCTGGGACGCCGGCGACGTCGAGGTCGACGGCCGGAAGCTGCCGGCCGGCAGCCCGACCGCCGCGATGTCGGCCGGGCTCGCGCTGGTCCCCGAGGACCGCCGCCAGCAGGGCCTGGTCATGGACATGTCCATCGAGCGGAACATGGGCCTCACCCAGCTGAAGACGCTGCGGCGCGAGACCGGCCGCGGAGGGCTGATCTCGCGGAAGGTCGAGCGGGACCGCGCCGCCGACTGGGGCCTGCGGCTCCAGCTGAAGTACGCCCGGCTCACCGACGCCGTCGGCGTCCTGTCCGGCGGCAACCAGCAGAAGGTCGTGCTCGCCAAGTGGCTGGCCACCGAGCCGGCCGTGCTGATCGTGGACGAGCCGACCCGCGGCATCGACGTCGGCACCAAGGCCGAGGTCCACCGGCTGCTGTCGGAGCTGGCCGCGCAGGACCTCGCGGTGCTGATGATCTCCTCCGACCTGCCGGAGGTGATCGGCATGGCCGACCGCGTCCTGGTCATGCACGAGGGCCGGCTCACCGCCGAGATCGCCCGCGCGGACGCGACCGAGGAGACCGTGATGGCCGCCGCGACCGGCCGCCCCGGCAACGGAAAGGCGGCCTGATGACCGGAGCGAAGCGAGGATCTTCGGGCCGCCCGCCCGGGGGTCTGGGGGTCGTCCCCCGGAAAGGCAGGGCCTGAGCAGATGACCGTCCTCGCACAGTCCCCGGCCAAGCCGGGTTCGGGCGGGCCCCCCGGCGGCGGCCGCCGCCTCGTCGACATGGTGCTGCGCGCCCGCGAGCTGAGCATCCTCGGCGCGCTCGTCGTCCTCGTCGTCGGCACGACCATCGCCAACCCGCGGTTCCTGTCCGGGCAGGGCGTGAAGGACATCTTCCTCAACGCCTCGATCCTGGTGCTGCTCGCCGTCGGGCAGAGCATGGTCGTCGTCACCCGCAACATCGACCTGTCGGTCGGATCCGTCGTCGGGCTCGTCGCGTTCACCGCCGGCAAGTTCGCCTCCGGCGGCGACCGCAACGTCGTGCTGGTCGTCCTGGCCGGCGTCCTCATCGGCCTCCTCTGCGGGCTGGTGAACGGGCTGCTCGTCAGCTTCTGCCGCGTCCCGTCCCTCGTCGTCACCCTCGGCACCCTGTACGTGATCCAGGGGCTCGACTACCGGATCGCGCACGGCGACCAGATCGGCGCCGCCGAGCTGCCGTCCTCGCTGCTGAAGCTCGGCAACGACGGCGTCCTCGGCATCCCCTACCTGCCGATCATCACCGTGGTCGTGATGCTCGCGGTCGGCTACTACCTGCGCTCCTACTCGTCCGGACGCGAGTACTACGCGATCGGGTCCAGCCCCGAGGCCGCGAACCTCGCGGGCGTGTCGATCCGCCGCCGCATCCTCACCGCCTACCTCGTCAGCGGCGCGCTCGCCGGCCTCGCCGGGGTCCTGTGGCTGGCCCGGTTCGGCACCGTCGTCGCCGACGCCGCGCACGGCTGGGAGCTCAAGGTGGTCGCGGCCGTCGTCGTCGGCGGCGTCGCCATCACCGGCGGCGTCGGCACCGTGTACGGGGCGGCGCTCGGCGGGCTGCTGCTCACCACCATCGGCAGCGTGCTGGTGGTGCTCAAGGTCAACTCGTTCTGGCAGGACGCGATCACCGGTGTCCTGCTGCTGCTGGCCATCAGCGTCGACCGGCTGCTGGCGCTGCGCGTCACCCGGGCGCTCAGGCAGCGGTCCCTGGAGTCCACCGTGCACCGCGACGTGAACGGCGGCGGGACCGCCCCGGCATCGAACACGGCATCGAACACGGTTTCGAAGGAGGGCCGGTCATGAGCCGCCTCATGCGGTGGGAGACCGCGGTCACCGCGCTGCTGATCGTGGTGTTCGCCGGCGGCGCCGGGTTCTCGCCCGACTTCGCCAACAACGACAACCTGTCGTTCGCGCTGGACGACCTCAGCGAGATCGCGCTGATCGCGCTGCCGATGACGCTGCTGGTCGTGTGCGGGCAGGTGGACCTGTCGGTCGCCTCGATCCTCGGGCTCTGCAGCGCCCTCACCGGCAAGCTGTGGGACGGCGGCATGGCCATCGAGGCGATCATCCCGCTGGTGCTGGTCGTCGGGCTCGTCTGCGGCCTGGTCAACGGGCTGCTCGTCACCCGGCTCGGGCTGCCGTCCCTGGCCGTGACGATCGGCACGATGACCCTCTACCGGGGGCTGGCGTACGTGACGCTCGGCACCGGGGCGGTCTCGGAGTTCCCGTCCGCCTACACCGACCTCGCGACCTCGTCCATCCCGGGCACCCCGATCCCGTATCCGATCGCGCTGTTCGCCCTGCTCGCCGCCGCCACGGCCGTCGTCCTGCACGCCACCGGCATCGGACGGTCGCTGTTCGCGATCGGCGCGCAGGAGGACGCCGCCTACTTCGCCGGCATCCGGGTCAAGCGCCTCAAGCTGATCCTGTTCGTGGTGTCCGGCCTCGTCGCCGGGTTCGCCGGCGTCGTCTACACGCTCCGCTACGGCAGCGCGCGCGCCGACAACGGCCTCGGCCTGGAGCTCACCGTCATCGCGGGGGTGCTGCTCGGCGGCATCGACTTCGACGGCGGCAAGGGCACCCTCGGCGGTGTCATCGCGGCCGTGCTGCTCATCGGCCTGCTCCGCAACCTGCTGATGCTCAACGACGTCTCCACCGAGGTCCAGTCGATCGTCACGGGGCTGCTCCTCATCATCAGCGTCCTCACGCCGCGGCTGATCGCCGTGGTGCGCGAGGCACAAGGCCGGCGGCGGGGCGCGCGACCCGCGGTCCCCGCCGCCGCACCATGACCCCGCCATGGACCCCGCCATGACCGCCCGAGACCGTCCCCCCGCCGCGTCAACCCACCCCACAGCACGACCCGGATTCTCTGAAAGGCATCTGATGACCATTCGTCTGCGCGCCCCGCGCCGGCTGGCCGCCGTCGCCACGGCGAGCGCCCTGGCCCTCAGCCTGGCCGCCTGCGGCGGGACCACCAAGGACTCCTCGTCCGACTCCGGGGACGGCAAGGCCGCCGGGAACGCGTCCGCGAACCCGAACGCGCCGCTGAAGAAGGGCCTGAAGCTCGCGTTCCTGCCGAAGCAGGTCAACAACCCCTACGAGACGATCGTCGACAACGCCGGCATCGCGGCCACCAAGGAGTTCGGCGGCGCCGCCAAGGAGGTCGGCCCGTCCGACGCGTCGGCGTCCTCGCAGGTCTCCTACATCAACACGCTGATCCAGCAGCGGCACGACGCGATCCTCATCGCCGCCAACGACGAGAACGCGGTGTGCGGCCCGCTCAAGCAGGCGATGTCCAAGAACATCAAGATCGTCGCCTACGACTCCGACACCAACCCCGACTGCCGGGACGTGTTCATCAACCAGGCCAGCTCCGAGGAGATCGGCCGCAGCGAGGTCAAGCTGCTGTCGGAGCAGATCGGCGGCAAGGGCGAGATCGCGATCCTGTCGGCGACCGCGAACGCCACCAACCAGAACACCTGGATCAAGTTCATGCAGGACGAGCTGAAGAAGCCGGAGTACTCCGGCATGAAGCTCGTCAAGGTCGCCTACGGCGACGACGACGACCAGAAGTCGTTCCAGCAGACGCAGGGCCTGCTGCAGGCGTACCCGAACCTGAAGGGCATCATCTCGCCCACCACGGTCGGCATCGCCGCCGCGGCGCGCTACATCTCCGGCTCCAAGTACAAGGGCAAGGTCGCGCTGACCGGCCTCGGCACCCCGGACCAGATGCGCAAGTTCGTCAAGGACGGCACCGTCAAGCAGTTCGAGCTGTGGGACCCGAAGAACCTCGGCTACCTCGCGGCGTACGCGGCGGCGGCGCTGTCGTCCGGCCAGATCACCGGCGCGCAGGGCGAGAAGTTCAAGGCCGGCAAGCTCGGCGAGCGCACGATCGGCGCCAACGGCGAGGTGATCCTCGGCCCGCCGACGGTCTTCGACGCCAAGAACATCGACCAGTACCACTTCTAAGAATGAGCGAAGCGAACCGGGGGGCGTGGGGGGTCGCCCCCCCACAAGGAGACTGATCGCATGTCCGAAGGCAAGAAGCGCGTGTGCTTCCTGCTGAAGGTCAGGCAGGACCGCCTGGAGGAGTACAAGCTGCGCCACCAGGCGGTCTGGCCCGACATGCTGAGCGCTCTGCGCGAGACCGGCTGGCACAACTACTCGCTGTTCCTGCGGGAGGACGGCCTCCTCGTCGGCTACCTGGAGACCGACGACTTCGAGGCCGCCCAGGAGGCGATGGCCCGCACCGAGGTCAACGCCCGCTGGCAGGCCGAGATGGCGCAGTACTTCGAGGACCTCGACGGCCGCCCCGACGAGGGCATGCGACCGCTGACCGAGGTCTTCCATCTGGATTGAGAGAGGTAATCGTGACGGACACCAGCGCGGTGAAGGACGCCCTGCGCCGCCAGCAGATCGAGACTCCCTCGTGGGCGTACGGGAACTCGGGGACCCGGTTCAAGGTCTTCGCCCAGCGGGGCGTGCCGCGTACTCCGCAGGAGAAGATCGACGACGCCGCGCAGGTGCACCGGTTCACCGGCGTCGCGCCCAGCGTCGCCGTGCACATCCCCTGGGACAAGGTGGACGACTACGCCGCGCTCGCCGCGCACGCCAAGGAGAGGGGGGTGCGGATCGGGGCGGTGAACACCAACGTCTTCCAGGACGACGACTACATGCTCGGCAGCGTCACCAACCCCGATCCCGCCGTCCGCCGCAAGGCGCTCGACCACCTGCTCGAAGCGGTCGACATCATGGACCTGACGGGTTCCCGGGACCTGAAGCTGTGGTTCTCCGACGGGACGAACTACCCGGGCCAGGACGACATCCGGACCCGCCAGGACCGGATGGCCGAGGCCCTCGCCGCCGTGTACGAGCGGCTCGGCGACGACCAGCGGTTCCTGCTGGAGTACAAGCTGTTCGAGCCCGCGTTCTACGCGACCGACCTGCCGGACTGGGGCACCTCCTACGCGCACTGCCTGAAGCTCGGCCCGAAGGCGCAGGTCGTGGTGGACACCGGGCACCACGCGCCCGGCACCAACATCGAGTTCATCGTCGCCTTCCTGCTGCGCGAGGGGAAGCTCGGCGGGTTCGACTTCAACTCCCGCTTCTACGCCGACGACGACCTGATGGTGGGCGCGGCGGACCCGTTCCAGCTGTTCCGGATCATGTACGAGGTGGTGCGCGGCGGCGGCTACGACGCCGAGGCGGGCGTGGCGTTCATGCTCGACCAGTGCCACAACATCGAGCCGAAGATCCAGGGCCAGATCCGCTCGGTGATGAACGTCCAGGAGGCCACGGCCAAGGCGCTGCTGGTGGACGCCGGCGCGCTGCGGTCGGCGCAGGAGTCCGGTGAGGTCCTGGAGGCGAACGCGGTGTTCATGGACGCCTACAACACCGACGTCCGGCCGCTGCTCGCCGAGCTGCGCGAGGAGATGGGACTGCACCCGGACCCGGTCGCCGCCTACAAGGCGTCCGGCTACTACGAGCGGGTCGCCGAAGACCGCAAGGACGGCCAGGCCGCCGGCTGGGGCGCCTGACAGGTGAAGGAGACGAAACCGATGACTTCCACCCCACCCGAGGTGGAGCAGCTGCTGGAACGCGCCAACACTCTCGGCTCGGACCCGCGCAACACCAACTACGCGGGCGGCAACGCCTCCGCGAAGGGCACCGTCACCGACCCCGTGACGGCCCGCGACGTCGAGCTGATGTGGGTGAAGGGCTCCGGCGGCGACCTCGGCACCCTCACCGAGGCGGGCCTGGCCGTGCTGCGCCTGGACCGGATGCGCGCTCTCGCGGACGTCTACCCGGGCGTGGAGCGCGAGGACGAGATGGTCGCCGCGTTCGACTACTGCCTGCACGGCAAGGGCGGCGCCGCGCCGTCCATCGACACCGCGATGCACGGTCTCGTGGAGGCCGCGCACGTCGACCACCTGCACCCCGACTCCGGCATCGCGATCGCGACCGCCGCGGACGGCGAGGAGCTGACCCGGCGGATCTTCGGCGACCGGGTCGCGTGGGTGCCGTGGCGGCGCCCCGGCTTCCAGCTCGGCCTGGACATCGCCGAGATCAAGCGTGCGAACCCGCAGGCGATCGGCGTGATCCTCGGCGGGCACGGCATCACCGCGTGGGGCGACACGAGCGAGGAGTGCAAGGCCAACTCGCTCGACATCATCCGCACCGCGGAGTCCTACATCGCCGAGCACGGCAAGGCCGACCCGTTCGGCGAGGTGGTCCACCCGGCGCTGCCGGAGGACGAGCGGCACGCCCGCGCCGCCGCGCTCTTCCCGCTGATCCGGGGCCTGGCGTCCACGGACCGGCCGCAGGTCGGGCACTACACCGACGGCGAGGCCGTCCTCGACTTCGTCTCCCGCGCCGAGCACCCGCGCCTCGCCGCGCTCGGCACGTCCTGCCCGGACCACTTCCTGCGCACCAAGGTCGCGCCGATGGTCCTGGACCTGCCGCCGGACGCGCCGCTCGACGACGTCAAGGCCCGGCTGAAGGAGCTGCACGCCGCCTACCGCGAGGAGTACGCGGCCTACTACGACCGGCACGCCGTCCCCGGCTCGCCCGCCATGCGCGGCGCGGACCCGGCGATCGTGCTGGTCCCCGGCGTCGGCATGTTCTCCTTCGGCGCGAACAAGCAGACCGCGCGCGTCGCCGGCGAGTTCTACGTCAACGCGATCAACGTGATGCGGGGCGCGGAGGCGCTGTCCTCCTACGCGCCGATCGACGAGGCGGAGAAGTTCCGCATCGAGTACTGGGAGCTGGAGGAGGCCAAGCTCCGCCGGATGCCGAAGCCGAAGCCGCTCGCGACCCGCGTCGCGCTGGTCACCGGCGGCGGCTCGGGCATCGGCGCGGCCACCGCGCGCCGCCTGGCCGCCGAGGGCGCCTGCGTGGTCGTCGCCGACATGGACGTCGCGGCGGCGGAGAAGGTCGCCGCCGAGATCGGCGCCAAGGCGCTGCGCGAGGCGGACGTGGCGGTCGCGGTCGGCGCGGACGTGACGTCCGAGGAGGAGATCGCCGCGGCCGTCCGGGCGGCGGTCCTGGCGTTCGGCGGCGTCGACCTCGTCGTCAACAACGCCGGCCTGTCGATCTCCAAGCCGCTGCTGGAGACGACCTCGGCCGACTGGGACCTCCAGCACGACGTCATGGCGCGCGGCTCGTTCCTGGTGTCCAGGGAGACCGCCCGCGTGATGATCGAGCAGGAGATGGGCGGCGACATCGTCTACGTCTCCTCCAAGAACGGCGTGTTCGCCGGGCCGAACAACATCGCCTACGGCGCGACGAAGGCCGACCAGGCGCACCAGGTCCGGCTGCTGGCCGCCGAGCTCGGCGAGCACGGCGTCCGCGTCAACGGCATCAACCCCGACGGGGTGGTGCGCGGCTCCGGGATCTTCGCCGGCGGCTGGGGCGCCAAGCGCGCCGCCGTCTACGGCGTCGAGGAGGAGAGGCTCGGCGAGTACTACGCCCAGCGGACGCTACTGAAGCGCGAGGTGCTGCCCGAGCACGTCGCCGCCGCCGTCTTCGCCGTCACCGGAGGGGACCTGACCCACACCACCGGACTGCACATCCCCGTGGACGCCGGCGTCGCCGCCGCGTTCCTGCGCTGAGGAGGGACTTCCACCGGAAAGAGGGAAGAACGGCCGGCGGCCCGGACCGCGCGGCGCCGGCGCTCACATCGCCGTCGCCGCACCGTCCCCACCCGGGCCGCCGACCGTCCCTGTCGGGCCCGCTCGACCAAAGTGAACCCGAATAGGAGAACGATGCGCCCGGCCGGAAGGTTCGCGCGCTCCGACGTGTCGGTGATCACGTTTCCGGGCGCGCTCACGGCCCGTCCGCAGACAGGAGGAGAGGAATGGCAGACAACACGGCCCCGCCGACGGTGAAGGTCGGCCTCGTCGCCGGCGGTCTCGGCGCGTACTGGCCGCAGTTCCCGGACCTGCTGCCGCAGCTCAAGCGGTCCGCCGAGCGCGTCTCGGAGCGGATGCGCGGGCTCGGCGCCGAGGTCGTCGACGTCGGCTTCATCTCCGACGCGCAGGAGGGCGCGGCGGCCGCCGAGAAGCTGCGCGCCGCCGGCTGCGACATCATCGTCGGCTTCCTCACCACGTACATGACCGCGACGATGCTGGTCCCGGTCGCGCAGCGGGCGGACGCGCCGGTCCTGCTGATCAACCTGCAGCCGACCGAGTCGATGGACCACGCCACCTTCGACACCGGGCAGTGGCTCGCCTACTGCGGCGCCTGCCCGCTCCCGGAGATGGCCAACGCGTTCGCGCGCTGCGGCGTCCCGTTCCGGTCCGTCTCCGGGTACCTGGAGGACGAGCGGGCCTGGGCGAAGATCGGCCGCTGGGTGCGGGCCGCCGGGGTGCGGGCCGCGCTGCGCCGGGGCCGGCACGGGCTGATGGGCCACCTCTACCCGGGGATGCTGGACGTCTCCACCGACCTCACCCTCGTCAGCGCCAACTTCGGCGGGCACGTGGAGGTGCTGGAGTTCGACGACCTGCGCGTCCGGGTCGAGAAGGTCACCGACGCCGAGACGGCCGCGAAGAAGGCCGAGGCGGAGAAGATCTTCGAGCTGGACGCGTCCGTCGTCGTCGACGACCTCACCTGGGCGGCCCGGGTGGCGGTCGGCCTCGACCGCCTCGCCGAGGACTTCGAGCTCGACAGCCTCGCCTACTACCACCGGGGCCTGGACGGCGAGGTGCACGAGCGGCTCGGCGCCGGGATGATCCTCGGCGCGTCGCTGCTCACCGCGCGCGGGATCCCGGCGGCGGGCGAGTACGAGCTGCGCACGTCGCTGGCCATGCTGATCGCCGACCGGCTCGGCGCGGGCGGCTCGTTCACCGAGCTGCAGGCCCTGGACTTCCACCGCGGCCACGTCGAGATGGGCCACGACGGGCCCGCGCACCTGGCGATCAGCGCGCGCCGCCCGCTGCTGCGCGGCCTCGGCGTCTACCACGGCAAGCGCGGCTACGGCGTGTCCGTCGAGTTCGACGTCAAGCACGGCCCCGTCACCGCGTTCGGCGTCATCCAGCGCCGCGACGGCCGGTTCGCGTTCGCCGCCTCCGAGGGCGAGACCGTGGACGGCCCGCTGCTGCAGATCGGCAACACCACGTCCCGCGTCGACTTCGGCTGCGATCCGGGCGAATGGACCGACGCGTGGAGCTCCACCGGAATCTCCCACCACTGGGCCCTCGGCACCGGCCACCGCATCGCCGACCTGAAGGCCCTCGCCGACCTCTTGGAGATCGAACTGGTCGAAGTGAATCCCTGACGGAACAACTCTCTCTTGGCGTGATCGGGGGATCCGCTCCTAGGCGATGACGGGCGAAAGCCAACGGCCGACCCGCACGGCCGTGGGTTCTGCTCGGCATGCCCGGGAAACGGACGCCGTCCCACCCCACCCCGCACAGCTCCGAGAGGACGTCTCGTCCATGCGCAGAATCCCCCCGACCCGGGCCGTCGTACCGGTGCTCTCCTGCCTCTTGCTCACCGCCGTCACGGCCCTGCCCGCACGCGCGGACGCGGCGGGGCTCCGGGCCACCGGGCTGCGGACCGACGCGCTCGACGGCCCCGTCGGCGTCGGCGACGTCACGCCCACGCTGAGCTGGCGCCTGTCGGCGGCCGGGCGCGGCGCGGCCCAGACCGCCTACCAGGTGGTCGCGGCGACGTCCCGCGACGGGCTCGGCAACGCCGACCTGTGGGACTCGGGCAGGGTCGCCTCCGGCACGGCGAACGCCGTCTACCGGGGCACGGTGCTCACGTCCCGCCGCCAGGTGTGGTGGCGGGTCCGGGTCTGGGACGGCTCCGGGCGCGCGTCCGCCTGGAGCTCCCCGGCCCGGTTCGAGACGGGCCTGCTCGCCAAGGACGACTGGTCCGCCAAGTGGATCAGTGACGACCGGTGGCTGAACCGGGCGCCCACCCCGGTCACGGTCGCGCTGCCCGCCGACACCAAGACCCGTTACCTGCGGCTGGACGTCACGAAGCTGGGACTGCCGATCAAGGAGGGCAGCTCCCTGGTGTCCCGGCTCCAGCTCGCCGAGATCGAGGCGCTCGACCCGTCCGGGACGAACGTGGCGAAGGGCGCGGCCGTCACCGCCTCCGAGGTCCGCGAATACCCCGGCAAATGGATGCCGGAGTTCATCACCGACGGGTCGGTCACGACGCAGAAGGCGCCCTTCGGGTACACGGGGCCCACCTACGCCTCGCAGGACCCAGGGCATCACATCTGGCTCCAGCTCGACCTCGGCGCGGCCAAGGACATCTCGTCCGTCAAGCTGTACCCGCGCACGGACGTGATGACGAGCGACGGGAAGACACCGAACTTCCCCGTCGACTACGCGCTGCAGACGTCCGTATCGGCGGACGGCCCGTTCGCGACCGCCAAGACCGTCACCGGCCAGGAACCGCCGCCCGCCTACCAGACGGACCTGCCCCGGCTGCCGCTGCTCGCCCGCCAGTTCTCCCTGAAGAACACGGTGCGGTCGGCGCGGCTCTACATCACCGCGCTCGGCATCTACGACGCCACCATCAACGGCCGCCCGGTGAGCGACGCCGTCCTCGAACCGCCGAACACCGACTACCGCAAGCGCGCCGAGTACGCCGCCTACGACGTCACCGGGCTGCTGCGGCGCGGCGGCAACGCGATCGGTGTCCGGCTGGGCAACGGCACCTACAACGTCACCGCGACGAGCGACCGCTACACCAAGTACGTCGGCCAGCAGGGTTCACCGAAGCTGCTCGCCCAGCTTGAGGTCACGCTCGCCGACGGGACGACGACGCGGGTCGCGACCGACTCGTCCTGGCGGACCGACCTCGGCCCGACCACGTTCACCCACTGGTACGGCGGCGAGGACGAGGACGCCCGGCTCGCGCAGAAGGGCTGGGACGAGCCGTCCGCGAACCTGGACTCCTGGCGGCCGGCCGCCGAGGCGCCCGACCCCGGCATCGCGCTGACCTCGCGGATGTCGCCCGCGATCGTCCCCGTCGGACGCCGCGAGACGGTCAGGGTGACCCGGCCGAAGAAGGGCACCTACGTCTTCGACCTCGGCGAGAACGTCGCCGGGTGGCCGGAGATCCGCGTCCGCGGCTCGCGCGGCACGACGCTGACGCTCAAGCCGGGGGAGCGGCTCGGCGCGGACGGTCTCGTCGAGCAGGGCACCATGATCGCCGGTGGGGCGCAGAGCCCGCCGGTCGAGGACCACTACACGCTCGCCGGATCGGGCACCGAGACCTGGCATCCCCGGTTCGTCTACCACGGGTTCCGCTACCTCCAGGTGACCGGCCTGCCGTCCGAGCCGGGCAAGGACGCCGTGTCGGCCGTCATCCTGCGCGCGGGCAACGCCTCCGCCGGATCGTTCGAGAGCTCCGACCTGCTGCTGAACGGCATCCACCGCATCATCGACCGGTCGATCCAGGGCAACATGTTCAGCATCCTCACCGACTGCCCGGACCGGGAGAAGCTCGGCTGGCTGGAGGAGACCCAGCTGGTCCAGGGGTCGGTCACCCGCAACTACGACGTCGCGGCCTACTACCCGGCGCTGCTGCGGAACATGGCCGAGGCGCAGACCGCGGACGGGCTCGTCCCCGACATCGCGCCCGAGTACGTCCAGTTCTCCGGCGGCGTCCGCGACGACCCCAACTGGGGCAGCGCGATCATCATGGCCGCCTGGCAGCACTACCGAACCTACGGCGACACCGCCCCGCTGCGCGACTTCTACCCGAACATGCAGCGCTACCTGGACTACCTGACGTCCAAGGCGAAGGGGAACCTGCTCGACTACGGCCTCGGCGACTGGGCGGCCGTCGACAAGACCACGCCGCGCGGAGTGGCCGCCACCTACGGCTACCAGCGCAGCGCCGCCACGCTCGCCCAGATCGCGAAGCTGCTCGGCAAGGACGACGACGCCGCCCGCTACGGCAAGCTGGCGGGCGACATCGCCGGCGCCTTCAACGCCGAGTACCTGAACGAGGCAGGGCACACCTACGGGTCGGGCAGCCAGGCCGGGGACGCGTTCGCGCTGGACCTCGGCATCGTCCCGGACGACCAGGAGAAGGCCGTCCTCGACCACCTCGTCGCGTCCATCAAGGCCAAGGGGTACCACCTGACCGTCGGGGAGATCGCGCTCCCCGCCGTGTTCCGGACACTGTCGGCGGCCGGCCGCGACGACGTCATCCTCGCCGTCGCGCAGCAGGTCACCGACCCCAGCTACGGCTACCAGGTCGTGCACGGCGCGACCGCCCTCACCGAGTACTGGGACGGACCGACGGGCTACGGCTCGCAGAACCACTTCATGCTCGGCGCCATCGACGAATGGTTCGGCGCCGGCCTCGCCGGGATCGGGCAGTCGGGCGACTCGGTCGCCTTCGGGAAGCTCGTCGTCCGGCCCGCCGTCGTCGGCGACCTGACCCGCGCCTCGTCGGCGTACACGACGCCGCGCGGCACCGTGTCCAGCTCCTGGCGGCGGTCGGGGCACGACCTGCGGCTGGACGTCACCGTCCCGCCCGGCGCGCCCGCCCGTGTCGAGGTCCCGCTGCTCGGCGCGTCCGGCGCGACGGCCCCGGCCGGTGCCCGGTCGCTGGGCGTCCAGGACGGGCGGGCCGTGTACGAGGTCGGATCGGGTTCCTGGACGTTCACCGTCCACACGCCCGGCGCCGTGCAGCAGGACCGGACCCAGCTCGCCGTCGAGCCGCCGTTCGGCGTCGACATTCCGGTGCTCGACGGGAAGTCCGTGGCCGCCCGCTTCCGCGTCACCAACCTTGAGCGGCACGCCGTGACCGTCCCGGTGAAGGTCTCCGCGTCGGACGGCTTCACCGCCTCGGCAGGGGCGCGGGTCACGATCCCGGCCGGCGGCTCGACCGACGTCCCGGTCACGATCGGGCACACCGGCGGAGGGGCCGCCGGGACCGTCACGGTCACGGTCGACGACGAGACCGTCCAGGCCCCGCTGCACGTCACGTCCAACCTCGTCCGCACCGCGACGATGTCGGCGTCCAGCACCCACAGCGGCTCCTCGCCCGCCTGGACCAACGACGGCGGCACCGACTCGGGCGTCTGGCTGAACGGCGTCGGCGGCTGGAACGACGACACCGCCGGGGACTTCCCCGACACCCTCACCGCCACCTGGGCCGAACCGCAGCGCATCGGGCGCGTGAAGGTCTTCACACTGGACGACTCCGCCCACCCGGCCTCGAAGACCGGCATCCGGGACTTCGACGTCCAGGCCGAGGTGGACGGGAAGTGGACGACGGTCGCGATCGTCGCCGGCAGCACCGCCGGCACGGTCGAGAAGACCTTCGCGCCCGTCTCCGCGTCCGCGCTCCGGCTGGTCGTCAACGACTCCAACGACCACAACTACAGCCGCGTCATCGAGCTGGAGGGCTACTCCTCATGATCCGCTTCAGGGCTCTGCCGCCCGCGGCCGCGCGCCGGGCGTCAGCCCGGCTGCTCGCCGTGCCGGCGGCCGCGCTCGTGGCCCTGTCCGGGCTCGCGGTCGCCGGTGCCGGCGTGACCCCCGCCGAGGCCGCTCCGTCGTTCGGGCCGGTCGTCCCGGCCCTGACGAGCGGAACCTTCGCCGACCCCCCGGCCTCCGTGCGGCCCAAGTACCGCTGGTGGCAGCCGCTGGCCTACACCGACGACAAGGAACTGGCCGCCGAGCTCGAACAAATCAAGAATGCGGGAGGCGGCGGAGCGGAGGTCGCCCCGTTCAACGTGGAGGGCACCGGCAACAACACCCCGGAGTTCCTGAAGACCTACGGATGGGGCACCCCGCTGTGGGCGCAGAAGACCCGGACGATGCTGGCCGCGGCCAAGGCCACGGGGCTCGGCCTGGACTTCACCATCGGCCCGCGCTGGCCCGCGACCGTTCCCACGGTCGACGACGTCAACGATCCGAGCGCCCAGCAGCAGATCGTCTTCTCCTACGAGTTCCACAAGGGCGGCACCGGCAGGTCCGGTGAACTGCCCACCAACTTCAACGTCGCGCCGCCCGCCGGGGCGAAGAAGACGCTCATCGCCGCGCTCGTCGCCAAGTGCTCCGACGCGGGCTGCGCGTCCTCCAGCGCGCCGCGGATGCTGGACCGCGCGAGCGTCACCGACGTCACCCCGAAAGTCGACGCGCAGGGCGGCCTGACGGTCGACTTCCCCGGCGACGACGCGAGCACCTACGCGCTGATCGCCTTCTACCGGACGCCCAGCGGGCAGTCCCTGTCCGGCTACACCGCGACCGGCACCAACTACGCCCTCGACCCGTTCGGCAAGGCCGGGGCGAAGGCGACCACGGACTTCTACGACGAGCACTTCCTCACCCCCGACGTGCGGAAGCTGCTCGCCCGGATGGGCGAGAGCGACCTGTTCGAGGACTCCCTCGAACTGGGCTCCACCCAGAAATGGACGTCCGAGCTCGTCGGCCAGTGGACGAAGCTCCGCGGCTACTCCCCGGTCGAGGTGCTCCCCGCCCTCGCCGGCGCCGGCGACCAGGGAATCACCGACCGGCCGTTCTTCGACTTCGGCGGCGGCGTCGGCGCCCGGGTCCGCACCGACTACCGGCAGACCCTCAGCGACCTCTACATCCGCAACCGGCTCGACGTGCTGCGCGAGTGGGCCCACAAGCACCACATCAGCACCCGCGTCCAGCCCTACGGCATCCCGGTGGACGTTTCGGAGGCCGCCTCGCACATCGACGTGCCCGAGGGCGAGTCGCTGGCGTTCGGGCAGTCGGTCGGGGCGTACAGCAACGTGCAGGACTACCGGGTCGTCGCCACGGGCGCGCACGTGTCCGGGCGGCCGGTGGTGTCCGACGAGTGCTGTGCCTTCTCCGGCTCGGTGTGGGGCTCGACGGCCGGCGCCGGATCGGACGCCTCGAACCTGCAGGCGGTCTACCGGGGCTTCGCCGGCGGGGTGAACCAGGTCGTCTGGCACGGCTTCCCGTATCTGAGCAGAGGGCCCGCGGGCGCCGGCCCGCAGTCGGCCTGGCCCGGCATGACCTACGGCGGCAACACCTCCTACTCGGAGGCGTGGGGCGACAAGGGCGGCCCGAACTGGGCCGACTACCGCGCGGTCAACGACGACCTGGCCCGGATGCAGCTCGTGCTGCGGCAGGGCAAGCCCCGGTTCGACCTCGCCGTGTACTGGCAGGACTTCGGCATGAACGGCACCGGCACCACCGGGAGCGGGTCGAACAAGCTGATCCAGAGCTCCTCGGAGCTGGCGTCGGCCGGATACACCTATGAGTACCTCAGCCCTGCGCAGCTCCAGCGCAAGGACGCCTCCTACTCCCGCGGCGCCCTGTTCGGCGACGGCTCCGCCTACCACGCGGTACTGCTGAACGACCAGAAGACGATGCCGGTGGACGCCGCGGAGAAGCTTCTGCGGCTGGCGCGGCAGGGGCTGCCCGTCGTCATCGCCGGGAACGTACCGAGCACGGTGCCCGGAAACGGCGACGCCGCGCGTCAGGACGCACGGCTGAAGTCGGTGGTCTCCGAGCTGCTCCGGCAGCGCGGCGTGGTGCGGGTCGCGAGCGAGGCGGACGCACCGGACGCGCTGCGGCGCCTGCACGTCACGCCGGCCGCCACGCCGCACGACGGCTCGGGCGCGATCCTCGACGTGCGCCGTCAGGCGGGCTCCACCGACTACTACTACCTGTACAACCAGACGAACACCGCGACCGCGCAGTCGGTCACCCTTACCGGCGACGGCGTTCCCTACCGGCTGGACACCTGGACCGGCAAGATCACCCCGATCACGGACTACACGTCCGGCCATGGCACCGTCACCGTCCCCGTCCGGCTGGCCGGGAACGACGCCACGGTCATCGCGGTCACGCCGCGGCACGACGCCACCTTCACCGGCCACCCGCAAGGCCCCCGCGAACCGGCCGGGCAGGGGACGGCGGCCGTCCCGCAGCCGGTGAAGATCGACGAGTGGTCGCTTTCGGTGGACTCCTGGGGCCCCGGGGCCTCTGGCCGGCCCGGCGATACCGCGCACAAGACGCTCGGCCCGGTCTCGGTGAAGGCCGGCGCGGACGGCGCGCTGCCCGCCTGGTCGGGGATCACCACCGCCAACGGCCACCCCGTGGATCTCAAGGACGTCTCGGGTGCGGGCACCTACACGGCGCACGTCACCCTTGCCCCCGGCTGGAAGGGCATCGACACGGCCGAACTCGACCTCGGGACACCGGTGGACACCGTGCGTGTGAACGTCAACGGGCATGACCTCCCGGCACTGAACCAGGCTGACCTGCGGCACGTCCAGGTGGGCCGGTACCTGCGGCCGGGCGACAACGAGATCACGGTGCGGGTCGCCTCCACGCTGCTCAACGCGGTGCGCGTCGCGCCCGGCACCGGCGCCTCGTCGCGGACGCCGATGGACTACGGGCTGTTCGGGCCCGTCACCCTCACCCCGGCCGGCGGCGACCGGCCGGTGCTGACCGCCGGGGCCCTCGAACCGGAGCTGCCGCTGGCGGACGGCGGGTACAACCGGGCGAACGTACTGGTCACCAACGCCTCCGGCCGCGCGGCGAACGTGACGCTCACCGCGTCCGCCGCCGAGGGAATCGGCGCCGAGCCGGAGCGGGGCCGCGTCACGGTGCCCGCCGGCGGCTCGGTGACGGTGCCCGTCGGACTGCGCGACAAGGGCGTCTCGTCCGGCACGAGCACCCTGAAGGTGACGGCGCGCAGCGACGCCGGGCCGTCCGCCACGACGGCGGTGACCCTGCGGCACTCCGGTGACCTGGCCCTCAATCCGGGCGGGACGCCGTTCCCGCGCGTGGTCGCCGACGCCGGCCAGGACCGGTACCCGGCCAAGCTGGCCGTGGACGGATCGCCGAGCACGTTCTGGGTGTCGTGGGGACGCGCCGCCGGCCAGGGACCCGCACCCGCCGGCCCGGTGCGCTTCGGGCTCGACTTCGGCGCGCCCGTCGAGTTCGGCTCGGTCGTCGTGGGCGGGCGCTCCAGCTACGGGCCGCGCGACTACGGGGTCCAGGTCTCCTCGGACGGCCGGACCTGGCGCACCGTGGCCACCGCCTCCGACACGCCCAAGGAGGGCGGGACGACGACCTTTGCCAAGGTCAGCGCTCGCTACGTGCGCCTCGACATCACCAGGAGCTGGGACGGCATCAACGCCAACGTGCAGATGAGCGGGTTCTCGGTACGGCCGTAGGCCGGGAGGGCCGGGGCGGCGGTGCCCCCGCGGGCGCCGCCCGCCCCGGCCCTCCCGGCAGGTGACCGCAAGCCGCATCAACGAACTGGAGGTCGACCCTCGTGATTCGCCGTGACATGACACGTTCCGCCGGATTCCTCGCCGTCGCCGCACTGACCGCGGCGGCCGTCGCCGGGCCGCCGGGGACCGCCCAGGCCGCGCTGCGCGCCGGGCACGCACCGCAGTCCCCGGCCAGGCTGACCGTCGGGGATCAGGCTCGCCCGCTGAGCGTGGAGGGGGCGCCGTTGTTCGGCTGGACGCCCCGCGACCGCGACCCCGGCGAGGTGCAGAGCGCCTACGAGATCGTCGTGCGCGAGGCGTCCGGCAAGGCGGTCTGGGACAGCGGACGAGTCCGGTCGGGGAGCCAGGAGTACGTGAAGTACGCCGGGCCGTCGCTGTCGCCGGAGACGTCCTACACCTGGACGGTCCGGACCTGGGACGGCTCCGGAAAGCGCTCTCTGTGGGCGCGGCCCGCCGCGTTCGACACCGGGCTCGCCGACAAGGACTGGCAGGCCACCTGGATCCGGCGCACCACCGCGGAGGCCGACGACTACACGCTGGCCCGCAAGGACTTCACGGTCGGGGACTCGAAGGTCGTTCGTGCCCGCGTGCACATCGCGGCCGGTCAGCAGTACGCGCTGCACCTGAACGGGGAGACCGTCGACCACGGGCCCGCGTTCGAGTACGCCGACGACGGCTTCTACAAGACCGTCGATGTCACCTCCAGGCTGAAGGCCGGGCAGCCCGCCACGATCGGCGCGCTGTACCACTGGTACGGGTCGGGGCAGGGCCGGCCGAAGGGCGAGCCCGGGCTGCTGGTCCGGCTGGTGATCGACCACGCCGACGGGACGCGGCAGGTCGTGGTGACCGACGGATCGTGGAAGGTGACGCGCGGGCCTTGGAAGAAGGCACCGAAGCGCAACGGCGACGCCGGCGACTACGTCGAGGACATCGACGGGACCGCCGCGCAACTCGGGTGGGACAAGCCGGGCTTCGACGCCTCCTCCTGGCAGGACCCGCAGGTCGTCGGCGTCCATCCCGCGTCCGGGTTCAAGCACCTGCACGGGCAGGAGACCGCGCTCACGTACCGGACCGTCCGGCCGGTGAAGGTCACGCGGCTGGACTCCGGCGCGCTGGTCGCCGACTTCGGGAAGGTGATCCCGGCCGTACCGGTGGTGCGCTTCCGGGACGGCGTCGCCGGACGGCATGTCGACATGCACGCCTCCTACGTCCTCAACGACGACGGGACGGTCTCCCGCTCCAAGGACGACAACCAGGACACCGACCTCAGCTACGGCTACACCCAGCGCGACGGCGACCAGACCTTCCGGCCCCTCACCTATGTCGGGTTCCGCTACCTGGAGATCGCCCCGGGCTCCGGCGCCGAGGCGGACGACATCTCCGCCGTCCTCCAGCACAACGAGGTGACGCGCGAGGGCGCTCTCCGCACGTCGAACGCGGGGGTGAACGCGGCCTACGACCTGATGGCGCGGTCGGCGCTGTACGGGTCGCAGTCCCAGTTCCTCGACACGCCCACCCGCGAGAAGGGGCAGTTCCTCGGCGACTCGGTCGACACGTCGCTCGCGATGATGGGCGCCTACGGGGAGCGGCGCCTGACCCGGCAGGCGATCCGCGAGTTCATCGCCTCGCAGGCGCGGTACTGGCCGGACGGCCGCCTCAACGCCGTCTACCCGAACGGAGACGGCAAGCGCGACATCCCCGATTACACCGAGATGTTCCCCGGCTGGGTCTGGGACTACTACGAGCAGTCCGGCGACGCGTCCACGCTCGCGGAGGCGTACCCGGTGATGAGCGCGGTCGCCGGGTACGTCCGCCGCTACATCGTGTCCGGGACGGGCCTGGTCACCGACCTTGAGGGCGGCTCCGGGCAGTACAAGTACGGCATCATCGACTGGCCCGCGACCATGCGTTACGGGCACGACATGGACACCGCCGCCCGCACCGTCATCAACGTCCTCGGCGTGGACGTCCTGAACGCCACCGCCCGCGCCGCCGAGACCCTCGGCAAGACCGGTGACGCGGCGGCGCTGCGCGCGGACGCCGGGACGCTCACCGGCAACATCAACGCCAGGCTCCGGCGGCCGGACGGCGTCTACACCGACGGCCTGAAGAGCGACGGCGGCCAGAGCGCGCACGCTTCGCAGATCGCCAACGCCTACGCGCTCGCCTACGGCGTCGCCCCGGCCGGCACCCGCGCCACGGTCGAGTCCTACATCGCCGGGCTCGGCATGCAGATGGGGCCGATGACCGCGCACCGGCTCCTTGAGGCGCTTTCCAGCCGCCCCGAGGACGTCGTCACCCGCCTCACCGACACCAAGGGGCCGGGCTGGGGCAACATCCTCGCCCGCGGAGGCACGTTCACGTGGGAGTCGTGGGATGCGCCCGAGACCGGGCAAAGCTTCTCCCACCCGTGGGGCGCGACGTCGCTCGTGGACGTGCAGCGGACCCTCCTCGGTGTCACCGTGACCGCCCCGGCCTCGGCCGCCGTCCGGATCAGGCCACCGCTGACCGGCCTGGACCGCGCCTCCGGGAGGGTGCCGCTCCAGCGCGGCGACATCGGGGTCTCCTGGAACCGGGCCGGCCACGGCTTCTCCCTTTCCGTGGACGTCCCGGTGAACGTCCACGCCGAGATCCACGTCCCCGCCCGCTCGGCCGGCGACGTGCGCGTCTCCGGGTCCGCCCGCTTGACCGGCATGAGGGACGGCTACGCCGTGTTCGAAGCCGGCTCCGGGCACCTCACGTTCCGCTCGGACCACTGAGGTGGCTGCGATGAGCGAGGGAATGAGCCGCCGCCGCTTCCTCGGGGCGTCGGCGGCGGGGGTGACGGGCGCGGTCGTCCTCGGTTCGGCCGGGGGCCCGGTGTCCGCGGCGCCTCCGGCCGCGCGGACACCGTCCGGGCTGCTGACCTCCCTGATGCCGGACGGGCTCGGAGTCACCGCCAGGCCAAGGCTGAGCTGGCAGGTCGCGGACCTCGGTCCGGGGACGCGGCAGACGCACTACCAGGTGCGGTTCGCCACGACCCCGGCCCGTCTGGAGAGCGGCCCATACGTCTGGGACAGCGGGAAGGTCGCGTCGGCCGCATCCGTCGCCGTGCCGTACGGCGGTCCGGCGCTGTCGCCGCAGAAGGCGTACTGGTGGGACCGCGTCACCTTCACCGGCCCAGACGGCAAGGCGGTCATCGACGAGGACTTCGCCCGTGACCGTGGCACGTTCAGCGCGGGCACGGTCGCCGACGGCACCCTGACGCTCGGCAAGGGCCAGTCGACGCTGTCCTCGGCGGGCTCGGCCGACGACGACTGGGCGCTGCTACGCACCGAGTTCACCCCGGAGCGCAAGCGGGTCGCCGCGGCCGTGCTCCACGTCGCCGCCCAATCCCCGATGCCCGTCCGCCTACCCGGCGAAGATCTGGTTGACATCCTCCCTCTCGTGAATGAGGGGGATTCCAACAGCGACCGTCTACCCCGTGAGGGGCAGGTCGTGTTGAGGTTCACGGTTCGCGGGCCTGCCCAACGGCGGGCCTCCCCGTGCAGCAACCGCATGCCCTGCGGCCCCATCACGAATATTCATCGCCGCATTCACGTCGGCGTTGACCCGGAATCCGCAGGCCACGCACGAGAAGACCGCTTGGCTCTCACGGTTCTCCCCGGCGACATGCCCGCAGGCGTTACAGGTCCGCGACGTGTTACGCGGATCGATCTTCACGACCCGTCCGGGCGCCTTGTGCTCCAACCGGGTCACCAGAGCACCCCAGCTCGCGGCCAGGATGCCCCGGTTAAGTGCCGCCTTTTGCCTCACGCAGCGGCCCGGCGCCTCCACTGTGCCCCGCGCCGACCGTGTCATACCCCCGATATTGAGATCCTCAACGGCGATCACATCGAATCGGCGGGCCAGATCGGTGGAGGTCTTCTCGACCCAGTCCTTGCGCCGGTCGGTCTCGCGGGCCCGCAGCCGGGCGATCGCGGCCTTGACCCGGGCGCGCCGCTGGGAACCTGGCTGGGCGCGGGCGAGTTTACGCAGCAACCGCGCCAGCCGGGCCCGCTCCGTCTCCCGCAGCCCGGGGGCGTGAAGGAGGTCATCGGTCGACAGGGCCGCGCTGACAGCCACACCCCGGTCCACCCCCACGGGCTCGCCCGTGCCTGGCGCGGGAATGGGGTTGGGGATCGCGGCGAACGCGACATGCCAGCGTCCCGCCCGGTCCCGGGTGACGCGGTAGGACTTGGCGGCGTCGGGGAAGGGCCGGGACCAGCGGAACCGCACCCACCCCACCTTGGGGATCTTCACCTGCCCGACCCGGCGGGAGACGCGCCGCACGTCGCCGGGTTTGACCGCCACGATCCGGAACCCCTCGTGGCGTCCGGCCTTGCGCCAGGTCGGCCGGCGGTGGGTACCGGCGAAGAAGTGGCCCATGGCCTGGGTGAAGTCCTTGAGCGCCTGTTGCTGGACCGTCACCGACCCGGCGCGCAGCCAGGCGAACTCCGCCCGCGCCTGTGTCAACTGGCGGCAGTGCTCGGCGAAGCCCGGTGCCGACTCGCGCCCCGGCCGCCAGCAAGCATGCTGCTCGACCGCCAGGTTCCACACGAACCGGGCGTGCCCGCAATGCTCCAGCAGTGCTTGCTCCTGAGCGGGTGTCGGCTGCAGACGGTAGCGGGGCATGCTCAGCAAGCTACCGACACTCGCCGACAGAATCCGGAAAGCAGCGCGCAGCACGCGACCGCGTTCCCCGTCGCTCTCGGCGTCGCGGGGCCCGGCACGGTTCCCGATTCCGTCGTCCGCGCCCTGGGCAGGACCCTCGCGGACGGCGGTATGAAGGTCAGCGTCTATGGCGCGCAGTTCCTCCTGGACGCCCTGTTCGCCACCGGTCAGGCCGAGGCGGCGATCGGCCTGATGACGGCCACCGGCACGAACTCCTGGCTGCACATGCTGGACGATCTCGGCGCGACCATCGTCACCGAGGCGTGGGACCCGTCCCTCAAGCCGAACATGACGTTCTCGCACGCCTGGGGCTCGGCGCCCGCGAACGTCATCCCGCGCCATGTCCTCGGCGTACGGATCACCGCGCCGGGCGCCGCCGAGATCGAGATCCGGCCCCGTCCCGGGGACCTCGCCGAGATCTCCGGGCGCGTGCCCACCATCCGCGGCCGGGTCCTCGTCGCGCTGAACCGCGACGACGGTTACCGGCTGGACGTGGACGTGCCGCCCGGCACGTCCGCGCGCATCGTGGTCGAGCTCGGTGACGACGACCCGAGCGCCTTCCACGTCACCGGACCCCACGCCCGCGCCGCCCGCGCCACGGGCCAGGACGCCACCGGCCGGCTCCTCACCATCGGCCCGGTCGGCTCCGGCCGCACAGTGATCAGGAGAAGACAGTGAACGACGACCGTAACGGGCAGGGGTTCACGCGCAGGCGCGTGCTGCAGATCGGCACCGCCGCCGCCGCCGTGGCGGCCGCGGCCCCGGCTCTCGGGGGCGAGGCGGCCGCCCAGGCCGCACCCGGTCTCACGCCGGGGCCCGGGAGCGGCGGGTTCGCCCGCCCGGGCGCGGCGGTGCGGCCGCGGTTCCGCTGGTGGTGGCCGGACGGCCTGGTCGACCCCGCGGAGGTCCGGCGGGAGATCGACCAGATCGCCGCCGCCGGGTTCGGCGGCGCGGAGATCGTCGCCGTGCACCACAGCATCCGCGACAAGTCCGTCCTGGACCCGGAGGGGCACGGCTGGGGCACCCCCGCCTGGAACGCCGGCGTCGAGGCGGCGCTCGACCAGGCGGCCCGGCGCGGCGTCACCGTCGACCTGACGATCGGCCCGGCCTGGCCCGCCGCCGTCCCGACGATCACGCCGGACGACGAGGCCGCCGTCCAGGAGCTCGCGTACGGGACGGCGACCGTCGCGGGCGGGGCCACCCATGACGGCCCGGTGCCGGAGCCGGTCGCCGCGCCCGAGGACGGCGTGACGAAGCGGCAGCTCGTCGCCGTCCACGCCGTCAGGATCGACACCGCGAACGCGACCCGGAAGGAGACCGGCCTCGCCCCGGCGTCCTTCACCGACCTGACCGCGAAGGCCGCGGGGGAGCGGATCACCTGGACGGCGCCGGACGGCGGCGACTGGCTGCTGTTCGCCTACTGGCGGCGCGGCAGCGGGCAGCGGCCCGAGTCCGGCCCGCACTCGGCCCCGGACGGCTGCGTCGTCGACCACTTCAGCCGGGCCGGTACCCGTGCCGTCACCGCGTTCTGGGAGGCGCGCCTGCTCACCCGCGACATCCGCAGGCTGATCAGGCGGGCGGGCGCGACGCTGTTCGAGGACTCGATCGAGCTTGAGACGGACGCGCTCAACTGGACGCCGGACCTGCCCGCCGAGTTCAAACGGCGCCGCGGCTACGACCTGATGCCGTACCTGCCCGTGGTCGTCCGCTACAAGGAGAACACCAAGTTCGCCTACGACGCGGCGACGACGTCCCACGTCCGGCACGACTTCTGGCTGACGATCTCCGACCTGTTCAACGAGTACCACTTCGGGGCGATCGCCAAATGGGCACACTCGCTCGGGCTTGAGTACCGCGCGCAGCCGTACGGGCTGGAGACGGACGCCATCCACACCGCCGCCATCCTGGACGTCCCGGAGGGGGAGTCGCTCGGGTTCAAGAACCTGGACGACTACCGTGCGCTCGCCGGGGGGCGCGACATGGGCGGCCGGACGATCCTCTCCTGCGAGGCGGGGGCCTACCAGGGCGGCGCCTACAACACCACCTGGAGCAAGCTGCTCCGCACCATGGGCGGCGCCTATGCGGCCGGGCTCAACCAGACCGTCCTGCACGGCTTCTCCTACGCGACCGCACCGGGTGCGGCGTGGCCCGGGTTCGCGGCGTTCACCCCCTACAACGGCGGCATCGGATTCGCCGAGTCGTGGGGGCCGCGTCAACCGACCTGGCGGCACGCCCCCGACGTCGCCGGGTATCTGTCGCGGATCCACCAGGCGATGCGGGCGGGCAAGAGCCGCATCGACGTCGCCGTGTTCCGCCAGAAGGGCTACACCAAGACCGGTATCGGCGCCGGATGGTTCACCAAGAGCGGTGTCCCGCTCGGCTGGACGCACCAGCTCATCAGCGCGCCGCTGCTCGACCTCCCGTCCGCGACCGTGTCCGGCGGGCGGCTCGCCCCCGGTGGCCCCGCCTACAAGGTCATGTTCATCGAGGGCGACCGGTTCGCCGGCAACGAGTGCACGCTGCCGCTCGGCACGGCCCGCACCATGCTGAAGCTGACGAAGGCCGGCCTGCCGCTGGTGTTCCTCGGCGACTGGTCGGCCGCGACCGTTCCAGGGCTGGCGCGTGACGGCGAGAACGAGCAGCTGCGGGACGTCCTCAAGCAGGTGTTCGCACAGCCGCGCGTCCGCGTCGTGGCCCTGGAGGACGATGTTCCCGGCGCGCTGGCGGATCTCGGCCTGCGCCCGACGGTCGCCTACGCGCAGGCGTCCACGCTCCTCACCGCCCACCGTCAGGACGGCGCCGCCGACTACTACTACCTCTGCAACGGAAAGCACGCCGAGACGGTCAAACCGCCCGTCGCCGCCATTGATCACGACGTCACGTTCACCCGGTCCGACCGCAAGGCCGTCCCGTACCGGCTGGACCTGTGGACGGGCGAGACCGAGCGGATCGCCGTCTACCGCGAGGACGGCGACACGATCACGCTGCGGGTGGCGCTCCAGCCGTCCGAGGCCACCGTGATCGTGCTGGCGCGCGGCGGGCAGGCCCCCTCCGCGACCGCGTCCGACGCGGAACTCCGCGTCGACCGGCAGCGCCTCATCGCCCGCGCGACGGCCCCCGGCGGCTACTCCACCACGCTGCCGGACGGCCGGACCGTCGAAACCGTGATCGGTGCCGTGCCCGAGGCGCAGACCCTCACGTCCTGGCGGCTCCAGGTGGAGGACATGACGCCGGACGGCGTCCGGCGGCACGATCTGAAGCTCGACGCTCTGACGGCATGGCCGGACATCCCCGAACTCGCGGACGTCTCCGGCATCGGCACCTACACCACCACGGTGAACTGGGCCGGCGACGGCGGCGCGGTGCTGGACCTCGGCGAGGTCTTCGATACCTGCCGCGTGACCGTCAACGGCCACCGCCTCCCGGTCAGCGTGTTCGTCCCGGCCGTGGACGTCGGCCCCTACCTGCGGCGCGGCGCCAACACGATCGAGGTCGAGGTCGCCACGACGCTGAACAACCGGCTCCGCGTCTCCGACCCCACCGTCTACGGGGGCGCGTCCCGCCAGAAGTACGGGCTGATCGGCCCCGTCCGGCTGGTGCCCTATGGCGAGGCGGTGGTCCGCACCCGCTGAACCCGCGTGCGGGAGGGCGTTGGCCCGCCCTCCCGCACGGTGAACCCCTCATCCCACGTCCTGATCAAGACCGGAATCGCGAGGAATCCATGCAATCCAGCGTATCCAGGCGCCGCCGCGGCGCCGCCGCCGTCGCTCTCGGCCTGTCCGCCCTGATGGCCACTCAGGCCGCTCCGCTCGGCACCGCCTTCGCCAAGCCCGGCCACGACTCGGCCCCATGGGAGCGGTACAACCTCTCCCCGTCGTCTCGGACGCTCCACCCGGTCTCCGTGTACAAGACGAGCGGCACCGTGGACGGCGCCGACGCCGTGCTGAAGGGCGGCAAGACCGGCCTGAGCGGCACCGGATCGTCCATCACGCTCGACTTCGGCAAGGAGGTCAGCGGGCTCACCAAGCTGCACTTCGCCGGGTCGGACGGCCCGCAGAAGGTCGGCGTCGCGTTCTCCGAGTCGTCCACCTATGTGGACACGACGAGCGACGCGTCCACCGGCGGCCCCCGCAGCCGGGACGGCGCCCTGTCCGTGGACGTCGACGGCCCCACGTCCTACACCACGCCCGCCGAGCAGCTCCGCGGCGGCTTCCGCTACCTGACGATCTTCCTGCAGTCGGGCGGCCGGGTCGACCTGGACAAGGTGTCGCTGCACTACACGCCCGCGCCGACGATGAAGGACCCATCCAGGTACGCCAACTACTTCTATTCGAGCGACGACCTGCTCAACCGCATCTGGTACGCGGGCGCCTACACCGTCCAGCTCAACACCATCTCCCCGAAGACGGGCCGGGTCTGGGAGCCGCCGGCGGCGCTGTGGGACAACACCGGAGACATCGGCGTCGGCGACACGATCCTCGTGGACGGCGCCAAGCGCGACCGGACGGTCTGGCCCGGCGACCTCGGCATCGAGATCCCGAGCGCGTACGCGGCGTTCGACGACACCGAGTCCGCCCGCAACGCGCTCACCACCGTGTACCAGCATCAGCGCGACACCGGAGAGCTGCCCTACGCCGGGCCCGAGCTGAACAAGTACGGCTCGGACACCTACCACCTGTGGACGCTGGCCGCGAGCTGGGACTACTACCGCTACACCGGCGACACCGGCTGGCTGTCGAGCGTCTGGGACCGGTACAAGAAGAGCGTCGGCTTCACCACCGGGAAGATGGACGGCAAGGGCCTGGTGTCCATCACCGGCACGTCCGACTCCGTCCGGATCCTGGCCAAGGGCGAGAACCTCATCGCGAACGTGCTGATGTGGCGCGTCCTCGACACCGGCGCGCAGCTCGCCAAGACGCAGGGCGACGACGCTCTCGCCGCGTCCTACGCCGAGCGCGCCGGCGCGCTCCGCACCGCCATCAACACGAACTTCTGGGACGACACCGCCGGCGCGTACAAGTTCTACCCGGATTCGGCGATCCACCCGCAGGACGGCAACTCCCTCGCCGCCTGGTACGGCCTTGCCGACCAGGAGCAGGCGCGCCGGATCAGCGCGTCCCTCAAGGGGAACTGGAACGCGGTCACCTCGACCGCGCCCGAGAACAAGGGCAATCCCGGCGTCTTCTCCGGATCGATGGAGGTGAACGCCCACTTCACCGCCGGCGGCCAGGCCGCCGACCAGGCCGGGGTGGACATCATCCGGCGCCAGTGGGGCTACATGCTCAACCACCCGGAGGGGACCGGCAGCACATTCTGGGAGTCGTTCCGTAACCCCGGGGACGGATGCGTCTTCTGCAGCACCTACGTGAGCCTTGCCCACGCCTGGGCCACAGGTCCGACGCCTGCGCTCACGTTCTCCGTGCTCGGGCTGAACCCCACCGGGACGGGCGGACGGTCGTTCGACTTCGTCCCGCACCCGGCCGACCTCACGTTCGCGCAGGGGAGGATCACCACGCCGGTCGGCGCGGTCAACGCGTCCTGGAAGGTCTCCGACGGGACCTACACCGCGCATCTGAAGGCCCCTGGCGGGACCGTGGGACGCGCCGGAGTGCCCACGTTCGGCGCCCGTATCAAGGTCCTTGTCGACGGCCGTCTCGTGTGGGACGGTGCCCACGCGCGCGCCAAGGGCGTCCACACCGACGGTGAGTACGTGTACATCGAGGGCCTGCGCGGGGCCCACTCGCTGCGGAGCAGCCGCGCATGACGGCCCCTTTCACCCGCTCCGCATTCAGTCGGCGGGCCTTCATCGGTACGGCGGGCGTCACCGCGACCGCACTCGCCCTCCCGGGCACCGCACCGGCCCACGCCGCCGCGAAGACGCCGAAGGCGGCCCTATCGCCGTTCCCGCTGTCGGACGTCACGCTCCTGGACAGCCCGTTCCGGGCCAACATGACGCGGACGTGCGCCTACCTCAAGTTCGTCGACCCCGACCGCCTGCTGCACACGTTCCGCCTCAACGTGGGGCTGCCGTCGTCTGTCGAGCCGTGCGGAGGCTGGGAGGCCCCGAACGTCCAGCTGCGCGGCCACTCGACCGGGCACCTGCTGTCGGCGCTCGCCCAGGCCCACGCGAACACCGGCGACGACGCCTACGCGGCCAAGGGCCGGTACATCGTCGGTGAACTCGCCGAATGCCAGGCCGCAGCCCCGGCGGCCGGGTTCGGCGAGGGGTACCTGTCGGCGTTCGAGGAGGCGGTCTTCGACCAGATGGAGGCGGGCGGCCATCCCTGGGCGCCCTACTACACCCTCCACAAGATCATGGCGGGGCTGCTCGACCAGTACCGGCTGAGCGGCGACGCGCAGGCGCTGACCGTGCTCAAGGGCATGGCTGCCTGGGCCGGGACGCGCACGGGCAAGCTGTCCCGCGAGCGGATGCAGGCGGTGCTGCGCGTCGAGTTCGGCGGCATGAACGACGTCCTCGCCGAGCTGTACCAGGTCACCCGCGACCCGCGGCACCTGGAGACGGCCCGCCGGTTCGACCACGAGGAGATCTACGGCCCGCTGGCCGAACGCCGCGACGCCCTGGACGGCTACCACGCCAACACCCAGATCCCGAAGATCGTCGGCGCGGTGCGCGAGTACGAGGCGACCGGCGACACCCGGTACCGGGCCATCGCCGCGTTCTTCTGGGACACGGTCGTCCACGACCACTCGTACGTGATCGGCGGGAACAGCAACAACGAACTGTTCGGCCCGCCCGGCGAGATCGTCAGCCGGCTCGGGTCGGACACCTGCGAGAACTGCAACTCCTACAACATGCTCAAGCTGTCGCGGCTGCTGTTCATGCACGATCCGGGCGAGTCCGCGTACATGGACCACTACGAGTGGACGCTGCTCAACCAGATGCTCGGCGAGCAGGACCCCGGCTCCGAGCACGGCTTCGTCACCTACTACACCGGCCTGTTCCCCGGCTCGCAGCGTGAAGGGAAGGGCGGCCTCGGTGCGGCGCCCGGCAGCTACAGCTCCGACTACGACAACTTCTCGTGCGACCACGGCACGGGGATGGAGACGCACACCAAGTTCGCCGACAGCATCTACTTCCGCTCGGGGAACGCGCTGTACGTCAACCTGTTCATCCCGTCCGAGGTGACCTGGGCGGAGCGCGGTGTCCGGCTCCGGCAGGAGACCGGCTATCCGCACTCCGACACGACGCGGCTCACCGTGACGGACGGGTCGTCCCGCTTCGCGCTCAAGATCCGGATACCCGGCTGGCTGGACGCCCGCGGCCGCCGTCCGCGCATCCGGGTGAACGGCGCGGCGGTGCCGGTGCAGGCGCGTCCCGGCGGGTACGCGACGATCGAGCGGCGGTGGCGGCGGGGCGACGCCATCGAAGTCTCGATGCCGATGGCCCCCGTCTGGCGGAAGGCCCCGGACAACCCGTGCGTCCAGGCCGTCACGGTCGGACCGGTCGTCCTGGCGGGACAGTACGGCGACCGGGACCTCAACGCGTTCCCGGAGATCGACCCGCGCTCGCTGCGTCCTGCCGGGCCCCTGCGCTACGCGGCGAAGGCGGACGGCGCCGATGTGTCGCTGAAACCCTTCGCCGAAGTCCAGCACGAGCACTACACCGTCTACTGGGCGACCCCGGCACCGAAGCGGAAACCGCAACTCCTGGCGCACTTCCCCCTGCGCGACGGCGGCCTCGCCGACGCGACGGGACACTGGCCGGACGCGACCCTCGCCACAGGCGCGTCGTGGACGGAGGGCGCCGTCACGCTCGACGGCGCGACCGGCCACGTCGTGCTGCCGCCCGGCCTGCTCAGCGGCCTGGACACGCTGACCGCCGCGCTCTGGGTGCGCCTGGAGACCCTCACCAACAACGTCCGCGTCTTCGACCTGGGCTTCAACCGGCAGACCTACTTCGCCGTCATCGCCCGGACCGGCGCGGCGAAGGCCCGGTTCACCATGAAGATCACCGGGATGGACGGCGAGGACATCGCCGACGCCGGGTCCGCGCTCCCCACCGGCGCCTGGGCACACGTCGCCGTCACCGCCGGGAACGGGACCGCCGCCCTCTACATCGACGGCGTTCCGGCCGGACGCAACGACGCCCTGGTCATGAACCCGGTCGTCCTCGGCGCGACCACGCACAACTACCTCGGCCGCTCGCAGGACACCCGCAACCCGAACCTGCACGGCCGTGTCGCCGGCTTCCGCCTCTACAACCACGTGCTGACGGCCGCCGAGATCGCCGAGCTGCACGCTCAGCGCCCCTTCTAGGAGCCCCCATGCGTACGCCACTGCGCGGCCTCGCCGCCGCGTCCATCACCGTTGCGCTGCCGCTGACGTTCCTCTCCGCCCCCGCGTACGCGGACGCGGCGGCACCTCCCGCCCACCTGAAGGCCGCCGACCTGAAGGCGGCCCTCGGCATCGACGACACGACACCGCCGCTGTCCTGGCAGCTACAGGGCGGGCGGAACGTCACCCAGACCGCATACCAGATACAGGCCGCGACCAGCGAGAAGGCCCTGGAAAAGGGCCGTCCCGACCTCTGGGACTCCGGCCGGGTCGCGTCCGCCGACCAGCGCGCCGGCTACGCCGGCAAGCAGATCGGCAGCCGCACCCGGGTGTACTGGCGCGTCCGAGTCTGGACGGGGTCGCGGCACTCGGGCTGGTCGTCGCCGTCCTGGTTCGAGACCGGCCTGACGTCCCAGAACGACTGGCAGGGACACTGGATCGGCCGGCAGGACTGGCAGACCAAGGACAAGAAGCCCGCACCCATCGTGGTGAAGCTGCCCAAGACCACTGCCCGCTACGTCCGGCTGGACGTGACGAAGCTGGGCCTGCCCAGAATCGAGCAACTGCCAGGCAAGACCTGGCGGCTCCAACTCGCCGAGCTGGAAGTGCGCGACTCCGGCGACCCGGACACCGACCTCGCCAAGGGCAGGACCGTCACGGCGTCGGACAACGGCGGGAACGTCAACCGCAAGTGGGGCACCCGCTACCTGACCGACGGCACGCAGACCACCAACCAGGAGTTCGCCGGCTGGTCCAGCTCCGCCTACGGCAAGGCCGACGTCTCGGATGCGCCGCTCACCCTCACCGTCGACCTGAAAGAGGCGGAGGACTTCGACGAGGTCCTGCTCTACCCGCGCACCGACCAGGGCGTCGAGGGCGGCAAGGTTCCGTACGCGCCCGTCGACTTCTCGGTCGGCACCTCCGACTCCGCCGACGGGCCCTACGCGACGCGGCAGACGGTCACCGGCCAGGAACCGCCCGAATCGCCCGTCCCCGAGGCACTGCCGATCTTCGCGAAGGACTTCGGGCTGCCGCGTGGTGTCCGCCAGGCCCGCCTCTACATCGCCGGCCTCGGCGTCTACGAGGCGACCCTGAACGGACGCCGCGTCGGCGACGCCGAACTGGAACCCGCCAACACCGGGTTCGCGAAACGCGTCCAGTACGCCACCTACGACGTCACCAAGATGCTCCGCTCCGGAGCGAACACGCTCGGCGTCGAGCTGGGCAACGGCGCCGCCAACGTGATCTCGACACCCGACCGCTACCGCAAGTTCGCCGGGACGATCAGCGACCCCAAGCTGATGGCGCAACTGGAGGTCACCCTGGCGAACGGGCAGGTCGTGCGGGTCGCCAGCGACGGGACGTGGAAGACCGTCCTCGGGCCGGTCACGTTCTCCAACTGGTACGGCGGCGAGGACCACGACGCACGCCGCGAGCGTCCCGGCTGGGACAGGCCGGGCGCGTCCCGCTCCGGCTGGGAGGCCGCCGCGCCCGTCCCGGCGCCCGGGGCGCTGAGCGGACGCACGGCGGAGCCGGTCCGCGTCATCGAGACGCTCGCGGGCCGCCAGGCGGGATCGGGCGACGGCTACCGGGTCTTCGACGTGGGCCGCAACATCGCGGGCCGTCCCGAGATCACCGTCCAGGCCCCGGCCGGCACGTCCGTGCGGATCTACCCGTCCGAGAGCCTGAAGGACGGGCGCGCCTACCAGTCGATCAGCAACGTCGGCGGGCCCCTCTGGGACGAGTACACGACCCGCTCCGCAGGCCCGGAGACCTGGCATCCCCAGTTCTCGTACCACGGCTTCCGCTACCTGGAGGTGCGCGGGCTGCCCGAAGGCGCGACGATCACCGTTCGGGGGCAGGTGCTGCGCGCCGACAACGACTCCGCCGGCTCGTTCACCTCGTCCGACCCGCTCATCAACGGCGTCCACGGGCTCGTCCGCCGCGCGATCGAGGGCAACATGATGAGCATCCTCACCGACTGCCCGAGCCGGGAGAAGCTCGGCTGGCTGGAGCAGGACCACCTCGTCGGAGACGCGCTCGCCGCCAACTACGACGTGCACGCCCAGCTCCGCAAGATGGTCCAGGACATGGCGGACGCGCAGACCGACACCGGGCTCATCCCGTCCACGGTCCCCGACTACACCGTCCTCGCCGGCGCGTACCGGGACGACCCCAACTGGGGCGGCGCGTTCGTCGTCGTCCCGTGGCAGCTGTACCTGAACTACGGCGACATCGAGACCCTGCGGACGTACTACGACGCGATGAAGCGGTACGCGGCGTACATCGAGGGCCGCGTCTCCGGCGGCCTGACCGACTACAGCCTGGGCGACTGGTTCACCCCTGACCGGACGTTCCCCAAGGTCGTCTCCGGCACGTACGGCTGGTGGCGGATCACCGACACCCTCTCCAGGATCGCCGGTGCTCTCGGCGACGAGACGGGCGCCGCCGCCTACCGCAGCAAGGCCGATGAGAGCGCCAAGGCGCTGTCGGACAAGCTCTATGACCCGGCGACCGGCACGTTCGGCGGCGGCGGCCAAGGCGCCGAGGCCATCGCGCTCGACATGGGCGCCGTGCCCGCCGACCAGCGCTCCAGGCTGCTCGACCACCTGGTCTCCAGCGTCAAGAACGCCGGATACCACCTGCTGCTCGGCGAGATCTCGCTGCCGTCGGCGTTCCGCGTCCTGCCCGACGACGTCATCTACGAGATCGCGACACGGACGGACAGCCCGAGCTACGGGTACCAGGTCGTCCACGGCAACACCGCGCTCGGCGAGTCGTGGGACGGCGGCAGCGGCCAGTCGCAGAACCACTTCATGCTCGGCTCGATCGACTCGTGGTTCTCCGGCCGCCTCGCCGGCATCCGGCAGGCGCCCGGGTCCACCGGCTACCGGAGGCTGGTCGTCGACCCGGCCGTGGTCGGCGGCCTGACCAGCGCCTCCGCCACCCGGCGGACGCCCTTCGGCGAGGTCCGCTCGTCCTGGACGCTGGAGGACGGCGTGGTCACCCTGAGGGTCACCGTCCCGCCGGGCAGCAGCGCCGAGGTGCACGTCCCCGGTGTGGCCAAGCCCGTCACCGTCGGCTCCGGAACCCACACCTTCCACGGCACCGCGTCCTGACGCACGGCCCGGCCCCCGCAACCATCCGCCGGGACTTAGCGGACGCGGTAGTAGAGGTGGGTGACTCCGGTTCCCTGGATGACGCGGTAGGGGTCGTCCAGGCGGACGGGTGCGGTGGACGGGCCCGCAAAGAACGGGATGCCCTCGCCCAGCAGCACGGGTACGAGGTTGATGCGGATCTCGTCCAGGAGGCCGGCGTCCAGGCAGGACTGGGCGGTGAGCCCGCCGCCGACGCCGACGACCCCGTCGCCCGCCGCGGCGGCGGCCTCGCCGACGGCCTTCTCGATGCCGTCGGTGACGACGGTCAGGCCGGGCGGCGGGTCGGCCGGGGCCTCGTGCGTGACGAGCCAGACCGGGGCGTCGAACGGATGGCGGCCCTCCCAGCCGTGCGTGATGTCGTACAGGCGGCGTCCGGTGACCATGGCGCCCACGGCGTCCATCGTCTCGCGGATGTGGGCGGCGCTCGCCTCGGAGACGCGGAACGGCGGCATGCCGCCGACCGTCGGGATCTCCACAGAGCCGTTGCCGTACCAGCCGAACAGCTCCTCCACCCCGTCGGACGGATCGGCCACATAGCCGTCCAGTGACATGGTCATCTCAGTGATGACGGTCGCCATGGTGTCACCCCTCTTAGATCGCCCATCACCCGTGAAGACCACCAACACCCCCGGAATTCATCGGCTTAACCCAGCCTGACTTCCATTACTCTCGGTAATGGAGCGTAACGTTTCGTGTATGGGGGATGATCGGGGGATCTGGACGGGGCCGGGTGGGTTGCGGGTGGCGGCGGTGCGGTTGACCGGGGCGCATCGGATCTGGGCGGAGCGGGCCGGTGTGCGCGGGGCGAGCGCCTTTCTGGTGACGCGGAACGGGATGATCGTCGGCCGCGGCTACTATCCGTCGGTCGAAGAGCTCGCCGAGGTCGTCGACCTCGCGGATCTGCGCGCCGGGTGACGGTTGCGCGGGGCACGCCCGCGCATGTAATCGTTTACACGTGGAAAAGCGCATGCGGGACGTTGTCGTGGTGGGGTCGGTCAACGCGGACCTGGTGGTGGGGGTCGAGCGGCGGCCCGCGCCGGGGGAGACCGTGCTCGGGTCCGACCTCGCCACCCATCCGGGTGGGAAGGGCGCGAACCAGGCGGTCGCGGCGGCGCGGCTCGGTGGTCGCGTCGGGCTCGTCGGGCGGGTCGGCGACGACGGGCACGGCGAGCTGCTGCGCGGCGCCCTGACCGCGGACGGCGTCGACCTCGCCCACCTGGCGACCACGCCCGGCGTCCCGACCGGCGTCGCGCTGATCACGGTCGGGCCGGACGGCGACAACAGCATCATCGTCTCGGCCGGCGCCAACGCCCGGCTCGGCCCGGACGACGTCGAGGGCGCCCGCGCGATGATCGAGGGCGCGTCCGCCGTGTCGTTCCAGCTGGAGGTGCCGCTGCCCGCCGTGGAGGCCGCCGCCGGGATCGCCGTGCGGGCGGGCGGACGGGTCGTCCTCAACCTCTCGCCGCCCGCCCCCGTACCGGACGATCTGCTCGCCCTCTGCGACCCCCTCGTCGTCAACGAGCACGAGGCCGCCTTCCTGCTGGGCGGGGAGGGTGACGCCGGGCGGATGGCCGCGGCGCTCATCGGGGCGGGGCCGCGCTCGGCCGTCGTCACGCTCGGCGCCGACGGCGTCGTCGTCGCGGACGGGCAGGGCACGACGGCCGTTCCGTCCCCGAAGGCGGAGGCGGTCGACACCACGGGCGCCGGCGACGCCTTCACCGCCGCGCTCTGCCTGCGGCTCGCGCGCGGCGACTCGCTGCGGGACGGGGCCCGGTACGCCACCCGCGTGGGCGCCGCCGCCGTCCGCAGGCCGGGCGCGCAGAGTTCCTACCCGGCACCGGACGAGCTCCCCGAGGCGTAGCTCAGCGGCTGGTACGGGCCCGGAGCCGGTACAGCTCGTCGGCGACGTCGTGGACGTCGCCGCCGAGGTCGAACGCGCTGAGCAGGTGCAGGTCGTCCGCGGTCTCGATCTCCAGTATCCGCGTGTGCAGCAGGAGCCGGCGCCGCTCGTCGACCCGGATGGCGGTCACCTCGTCCCACCGCAGGCGGCGGCGCCGCGCGTAGCCGGTCACGAGGGTGAGGCCGTCGCCGTCGGCGGCGAGCCGGACCGGCGCGACCAGGTCGCGCAGGGCGAGCGCGTTCAGCCCGATCGCGGCCGTGGCCGCCAGGAACAGGAACTGGGGATCGTGGGAGTACAGGACGACGAGCGCCGTGACGGCCGCCGCGGCGGCGCACTTCACCGCCATGTGACCTGGGGGTACGCGCCACCGGCGCTCCGGACTCGCCTCCATGCCCGAGACCATAGCCGTACGGGAGACTGCCCGGTCCGCCGATTCGTCCGATAGCGTCATGAGCATGCGACTCGGCGTGTTGGATGTGGGTTCGAACACCGTGCATCTCCTGGTGGTGGACGCCCATCAGGGGGCGCGACCCCTCCCCGCGTACTCCCACAAGGCGGATCTGCGGCTCGCTGCCCACCTTGAGGACGGGGACCGGCTCTCCGAGGAGGGCGAGGGCATGCTGCGCGACTTCGTCGACGACGCGCTGCAGATCGCCGAGGACAAAGGAGTCGAGGACCTGGTCGCGTTCGCCACCTCCGCCGTCCGTGACGCCGCCAACGGCGACGAGGTGCTGGAGCGGATCCGCGACGACAAACAGATCGACATCCGCGCGCTGTCCGGTGAGGAGGAGGCGCGGCTGACGTTCCTCGCCGTCCGGCGCTGGTTCGGCTGGTCGTCGGGGCGGCTGCTGGTGGTGGACATCGGCGGCGGCTCGCTGGAGATCGCGTCCGGCATCGACGAGGAGCCGGACGCGGCGTTCTCGCTGCCGCTCGGCGCGGGCCGGCTCACCCGCGACTGGTTCACCGCCGACCCGCCGTCCCTGGACGAGGTCCGCAACCTGCGCCGGCACGTCCGGGCGGAGATCGCGCGCCGGGTCGGGGACGTCGCCCGGTACGGCGCCGCCGACCACGCGGTCGCCACCTCCAAGACGTTCAAGCAGCTCGCCCGGATCGGCGGCGCCGCGCCCAGCGACGAAGGGCCCTACCAGCGGCGGGTCCTGGCCGGCGACGCGCTGACCGAGTGGACCGAGAAGCTGGCGAAGATGCCGTCCGCCGAGCGCGCCGACCTGCCCGGCGTGTCCGAGCGGCGCGCCCCGCAGCTGCTCGCGGGCGCGATCGTCGCGGACGCGGCGATGGACCTGTTCGAGCTCCCGGACCTCGAGATCTGCCCGTGGGCGCTGCGCGAGGGCGTCATCCTCCGCCGCCTCGACATGATCACCGGCTGATCGCGCGGTCGGACACAACATTTCCCAGCGCGAAAACTGTCCGGAAATGGCCTGCCATTAACCATATCTAAACGCGTTATGTCTTGACCGTCCCGCGAGTATCGACGTAGGGAGGAAAATGCGGGCGGCTTTGTTCCTGGGGGTTCTTTCATGACGGGTGCGAACAGGTTCTCCTCCCTGCCCTGCGGACGGCGGGGCAAATGGGTCGTACTGGCCGTCTGGATCGTCATCCTCGCCATCGCGATGCCGCTGGCCGGCAAGCTCACCGGCGCGCAGACCAACGAGGCGTCGGCGTGGCTGCCGAGCAACGCCGAGTCCACCCGGGTCGTCGAGGAGTCCAAGCGGTTCACGCCCGCCGACACCTTCCCAGCGGTGATCGTCTACCACCGGGACGGCGGCCGGCTCACCGCCGCCGACCGGGCGAAGGCCGCGGCGGACGTGCCACGGCTGCGGGCCGTCACCGGGGACCCGGAGGGCTCCGATCCACCCCGGCGGCTCGCCGTGGACGTCCAGGGGCCGATCCCGTCCAAGGACGGGACGGCGCTGGAGACGATCGTCTCCGTCCAGGTGGGCAACGGGGGCTGGGACCTGCTCGGCCCCGCCGTGGACGACTACCGCGACATCGTCCAGCACGGCGCCCCCGGGCTGCAGGCGCACGTGACCGGCCAGGCCGGGTACGCCGGCGACTTCAGCAACGTCTTCGCCGGCTTCGACTCGACCCTGCTGTTCATCACCGCCGCCATCGTCATCTCGATCCTGCTGATCACCTATCGCAGCCCGATCCTGTGGCTCGCGCCGCTGCTGTGCGTGGGTTTCGCGCTGACGGCCGCCCAGGCGGTCATCTACCTGCTGGCCGAGCACGCCGGGCTCACCGTCAACGGGCAGGCCGCGTTCATCCTCACCGTCCTGGTCTTCGGCGCCGGCACCGACTACGCGCTGCTGCTGGTGGCCCGCTACCGGGAGGAACTGCGGCGGCACCGCGACCGGCACGAGGCGATGGCGATCGCGCTGCACCGCGCCGGTCCCGCGATCATCGCGAGCGGCTCGACCGTCGCGCTGGGCATGCTGTGCCTGCTCGTCGCCGTCCTCAACTCGACCAAGAGCATGGGGCCGGTGATGGCGATCGGCGTCGTCGTCGCGCTCGCTGCGATGGTCACGCTGCTGCCTGCGCTACTGGTGATCGGGGGCCGCTGGATGTTCTGGCCACGGCGTCCGGCATACGGCACGGCCGAGCCGTCCGAACGGGGCCTTTGGGCGCGGATCGGATCGGCCATCGCCGTCCGCCCCCGCGTCACCTGGATCGTCACGGCCGTGGTGCTCGGCGCACTTGCCACCGGACTGTTCGGCCTGCGCACCGGTTCGCTGCCCAGCAAGGACGCGTTCAGTACCGGCAAGCCCGACTCGGTCACCGGCGAAGAGGTGCTCGCCCGGCACTTCCCGGCCGGCAGCGGCTCACCCGTTCAGATCGTCACGAACGCGGGGACGCAGGACGAGGTCCGCGCCGCCCTCGCCTCCGTCCCGGACCTGTCCGCCGTCGCACCGGCAGGGAACGACCCCGGGCAGCCGTCCGGCGGCCGGGTCTACCTGGAGGGCACCCTCAACGCCGCGCCCGACAGCGAACGGGCGTTCACCGCCGTCGACCGCGCCCGCGCCGCCGCGCACGCCGTGCCCGGCGCGGACGCCGAGGTCGGCGGCACGTCGGCGGTGACGCTCGACATCAACGACGCCTCCCACCGCGACCAGAACGCCGTCATCCCGATCGTGCTCGTCGTCGTGCTCGCGATCCTGGCGCTGCTGCTGCGCGCCGTTGTCGCGCCGCTGATACTCGTCGCCACGGTCGTGCTGTCGTACGCGGCCGCGCTCGGTGTCAGCGCGCTGATGTTCAACCACGTCTTCGGGTTCGCGTCGGCCGACCCGTCCTTCCCGCTCTGGGCGTTCGTGTTCCTCGTGGCCCTCGGCACCGACTACAACATCTTCCTGATGACCCGTGTCCACGAGGAGGCCAAACGGTACGGCACCCGGCGCGGCGCGCTGATCGGGCTCGCCGCGACCGGCGGGGTGATCACCTCGGCGGGCGCGGTGCTCGCGGGGACGTTCGCCGCCCTCGGCTCGCTGCCGCTGGTGTTCGTCGCCGAACTCGGCTTCACGGTCGCCTTCGGAGTGCTGCTCGACACGCTCGTCGTCCGGTCGGTCCTGGTCACGGCGCTGAACCTGGACATCGGCCGGCACATGTGGTGGCCGAGCGCCCTGTCCCGCGCCCGAGCGCCGGTCGCCGCGCCGGAGGAGCCGGCCCCGGCCGCCCGCGACTAGCCCGGGCCGGTCGCTACCAGTTGGGGTGACCGAACACGCGGCCGGCGGGGGTGACGACACGGTCGCCGGCGCCGTTCGCGCGGACGGCGTGGATCACCGGGTCGGCGACCGGGCCGCGCACGTAGGCGAGCCAGCGGCCGTCGGGGGACCACGCCGGGTCCATGTCGCGCCCGCCGCCGGACGTCACGGCGTGCGCGCCGGACCCGTCGGCGTTCATCACCCAGATGGCGCTGCCGGTGGCCGGTCCCCGGACGAAGGCGATCTTGGACCCGTCCGGGGACCATTCCGGGTCCACGGCGCGCACGCCGTCCTTGGTCAGCCGCGTCCAGGTGCCCCCGGGACGGTCCGGATCCATCGTGTAGAGCTGCTCGTCGCCGCCGTCGCGCTTGCTCCAGAACACGAGCTTGCCCGTGGACGACCACATCGGGTCGTCCTTGACCGAGTCGTCGTTGGTCAGCTGGGTGACCGCGTGCCCTTGCAGGGTGATGGCGAAGAGTTGCCGGACACCCTGCTTCTCGTCCATGTAGGCCAGCCGCGTGCCGTCGGGCGACCAGGTCACCCGCGTGCCCCGCAGGATGCCGGTCACCTTCTCGGCGCCGGACCCGTCGGCGTTCATCACCCACGCCTGACCGGTCGTGTCGCCCCGCCTGCTGAACGCGATGCGCTTACCGTCCGGGGACCGCTCGGGCAGGATGTCGCAGGACGGCCCGCTCACCAGCGTCTTCACGGACTTGTCAGCCGGCTTGAAGAGGCCGATGTCGGCGCTGCAGGACGTCGGCCAGCCGCCCGCCGTGTCGATCCGGACGAGCATCGGCGCGGTCGGGAACGCGGCGCTCTCCGCGCCGGTGTTCCGCGCGTCGCCGGACGGCCGGTTGGCGAGGTAGACGGCCCCCGCGACGATCCCGGCGACCAGGAGCCCGGCCGCGGCGGAGGCGAGGAACGTGGTGCGCCGGGACGTGCCGCCGCCCCGGGCGGGCGGCAGCGGCGGGAGGACCTCGCGTTCGGTGGGCGGTACGGTGTGCCGCTCGACCGCCGGCCGGGTCCGCGGCTCCGGCGGCAGCTCCGGGACGGGCCGGGGCGGCTCCGGGGCGGGGCGGGTCGGCTCCGGCGGAGGCGGCGCGGGGGCGGCGCCGGAGACGTCGCGGGAGGTGACGCCGGGGTCGCCGCCCGGCGGGGACGTCCACGTCTCGCCCAGCTCGTTCGTCACCGTCGCCTCACCGGTCCCGCCGACCAGGGCGAGCAGCAGGTCGCGGGCGCTCGGCCGCTGTGCCGGGTCCTTGCGCAGCGCCGCCTGGACGAGCCCGGACAGCGACGGCGGCAGATCGCCGATCTCGGGGTCGGCGTGCACGGCGCGGGCCGCCATGATCTGGAACGAGCCCTGCCCGAACGGGTTGCGCCCGCTCGCGGCGAACGCGACGAGGCAGCCCCAGGCGAACACGTCCACGGCCGGGGTGACCTGCTGCGTCGTGATCTGCTCGGGCGCGATCCAGCCGGGAGTGCCGACGACCTGGCCGGTCCGGGTGTGCGCGGAGGCCATGTCCAGCGCACGGGCGATCCCGAAGTCGATCACGCGGGGCCCGGAAATGGACAGCAGCACGTTGCTCGGCTTCAGGTCGCGGTGCACCAGGCCGGAGCTGTGGATGGCGACGAGCGCCGCGGCGACGCCGACCGCGACGCCGTGCAGCATCCCGGGGGACAGCGCGCCCTTGTCGCTCACGTGCTTCAGCAGTGACGGCCCGTCGATGTACTCGGTGACCATGTAGGCGAGACCGAGGTCCTCGCCGTGCTCGAGGACCTGCGCGGTGCAGAACGACGCGACCCGCTGGGCGTTCGCGGCCTCGTCGTGGAAGCGGGCGAGGAACGTCTTGTCCCCGGCGAGCTCGGCCCGCACCACCTTGACCGCGACCGGACGTTCCTCCGGGTCGCGGCCGAGGTAGACGGCGCCCATCCCACCCTCGCCGATCTTGGCCTCGATCCGGTACCGGCCGATCTGGTGGGGGTCGTCCGGGCGCAACTCACCCAGGGAGGTCGCGTCCATGCAGATCCACCTTCCGCCCCCACGAAGCCGCGTCTTGGCGGCCGCTCACGCGGCGGCACGCGGCCCCAACTCTTCTTACGATGTCAGAGGACGCGCAAAGGTTCTAGCGGCCACAGCCGGCCGCCCTGTCGCCGGTGATCTGAGGCGCTGCCGGCTGAAGGAGGGCCTTCAGGGCCCGACGCCGAGGGCGGCTCAATGGAAATTGCGCGCTTTGACGCGGCCGGGGACGGGGAGGCGGCGGAGGCGGGTGGCGCGGATGTTGGTGACGCCGTCGGCGCGCTCCAGGCGGCCGCCGACCAGCAGCGCCTGCGAGTCGACGGCGAGGCCGCGGTGCCGCTGGAACACCTGCGGCGGGCACACCACGTTGATGATGCCGGTCTCGTCCTCCAGCGTCATGAACACGATGCCGCCGGCGGTCGGCGGGCGCTGCCGGTGGGTGACGAGCCCGGCGACGAGGACGTTGGTCTCGCCGGGCGTCCCGGCGAGCCGTGCGGACGGCAGTGCGCCCAGTTCGTCCAGCGCCTCCCGGACGTGCGCGACCGGGTGGGTGTGGGAGACGCCGGTCGCCCACAGGTCGGCGAGCGTCTCCTCGATCGGTGTCATCGCGGGCAGGGCAGGGGCGGACGCGCCCGGCGTGACGCCTTCGAGCTGCCCTGGGCCGGAACCCGCCAGCGCACCCGCCGCCCACAGCGCCTCACGCCGCGACAGGCCGAACCGGTCGAACGCGCCCGCGGTGGCGAGCGCCTCCAGGGCGCCGGCCGACAGGGGCACGCGGCGGGCGAGGTCCTCCATGCCGGTGTAGGGGCGTCCTGCCGCGATCGCCTCCGCGGTGTCGTCGCCAAGATTGCGGATGCCGGAGAATCCCAGCCGTATCGCGGGCTGAGGCGCGGCGGGCGCGTGCGGGTGATCGGACTGCACCTCGACGGGCTCCTCCAGAGTCGGGTGGACGTCGCTGGCGTTGATGTCCACGCCCCTGACCACGACGCCGTGCCGGCGGGCATCGTTCAGGAGGCTCTGCGGGCTGTAGAACCCCATCGGCTGGTTGCGCACCAGAGCGGCGGTGAAGGCGGCGGGGAAATGACGTTTCAGCCAGGCACTGGCGTACACCAGGTGGGCGAAGCTCTGCGCGTGCGACTCGGGGAACCCGAACCCGGTGAAGCCCAGGATCTTCTCGTACACGCTCTCCGCGATGTCGGACGGGATGCCGCGCTCGGCCATCCCGTCCAGCAGCCGCCGCTTCAGCCGCTCGACGCGCTCCGGTGCGCGCTTGGCGCCCATCGCCTGCCGCAGCTGGTCGGACTCCGCCGGGGTGAAGCCCGCGCAGTCCACGGCCAGCTGCATCATCTGTTCCTGGAACAGCGGCACGCCGAGGGTCCGCGACAGGGCCGGCTCCATCAGCGGATGCGGGCAGACGGCGGGCTCCATGCCCTTCCTCCGCCGCAGATACGGGTGGACGGACCCGCCCTGGATCGGCCCCGGCCGGATCAGCGCCACCTCCACCACAAGGTCGTAGAACTCGCGCGGCTTGAGCCGCGGCAGCGTCGCCATCTGCGCCCGCGACTCCACCTGGAACACCCCGACGGTGTCGGCGTCGCACAGCATGTCGTACACCTCCGGGTCCTCCGGAGGGACCGACTGCAGGTCGTACCGGTGCCCGTGGTGCTCGTCCACCAGGTCGAAGCAGTCGTGCAGCGCCGCGAGCATGCCGAGGCCGAGCAGATCGAACTTGACCAGCCCGGCCGCCGCGCAGTCGTCCTTGTCCCATTGCAGGACGCTGCGGTTCGGCATCGTCGCCCACTCGATCGGGCAGATCTCCCCGACGGGCCGGTCCGCGATGACCATTCCGCCGGAGTGGATTCCGAGGTGGCGGGGGAGTTTCAGCATCCGGTTCGCCAGCTCCATGACCGGGCCCGGGATGTCGGTCTCCGACCCCACCGGGTCACGCGGATCGATGCCCTTCGACCACGCGTCCTGCTGCCCGGGGGAGAAGCCCAGCGCGCGCGCCGCGTCCCGGACGGCCATGCGCGGGCGGTAGCTGATGACGTTCGCGACCTGCGCGGTGCACTCCCGCCCGTACTTGTCGTAGACGTACTGGATGGCCTCCTCGCGGCGCCGGTGCTCGATGTCCAGGTCGATGTCGGGCGGGCCGTCCCGCCCGGGTGACAGGAAGCGCTCGAAGAGCAGCCCGTGCCGGACGGCGTCCACACCGGTGATGCCGAGCGCGTAGCAGACCGCCGAGTTGGCCGCCGACCCCCGTCCCTGGCACAGGATCCCCCTGCTCCGGCAGAACTCCACGATGTCGTGGACGATCAGGAAGTAGCCGGGGAAGCGGAGCTGCTCGATGACGTCCAGCTCCTTGGCGATCTGCTCGTAGGCGCCGGAGATCCGCTCCCGCTCGGGCGGCCCGTAGCGCGCGAGCGCGCCCTCCTTCACCAGGTGCCGCAGCAGGCTCGCCTCGGTGTGTCCCTCGGGGACGGGCCAGTCCGGCAGCCGGGGCGCGACGACGTCGAAGCCGAACAGGCACTCCCTCGCGAGCGCGACCGTCCTGTCCTGGACGCCGGGGAAGCGCGCCAGCCGTTTCGCCATCTCCGCGCCGGAGCGGATGTGCGCGGTGCCGCCCGCCGGGAGCCAGCCCACCATGTCGTCCAGGCTGCGCCGCGCCCGGACCGCGGCCATCGCCTGCGCCAGCCGCGCGTCGGCGCCGGGCGCCGCGAAGTGCACGTTGTTGGACGCCACCACGTCCACCCCGGCCCGGTGCGCGAGCTCGAACAGCGCGTCGTTGCGGAGGTCGTCGTCGGGCTGGTCGTGGTCGATCAGCTCGACGAACACGTTCCCGCGGCCGAACCTGCCGATCAGGCCGCGCAGCTCCCGCTCCGCCGCGTCCGGCCCGCCCGCCTCCAGCGCCGCGGGGACCGGGCCCTTCCGGCATCCGGTCAGCACCGCCCAGTGGCCGTCGTGGGCGCCGGCCAGCGCCTCCAGGTCGTACACGGGACGGCCCTTCCGCCCGCCCGCGAGCTGCGCCGACGTGATCGCCGAGCAGAGCCGCGCGTATCCGGGTGCGCCGCGCGCGAGGACGAGCAGGTGCCGGCCCGCCGGATCGGGTTCGCCGGTCTGCGGTCCCGGCAGGCCGAGGCTCAGCTCGGCGCCGAACACCGTCCCGATCCCGGCCTCGTTCGCGGCCTGCGCGAACTGCACCGCCCCGTACATGCCGTCGTGGTCGGTGATCGCCATCGCCTCCACGCCGAGCCGCGCCGCCTCCCGGGCGAGCGAGGCCGGGTCGCTCGCCCCGTCCAGGAAGCTGAACGACGAGTGCGTGTGCAACTCCGCCCACGGCACCTCCGCGGCGGCGCGAGGCGGCGGGGCGGCCGCCTCCGGCGCCTGCTCCGGAGCCCGCTCGGCGGGCCGCCACGACAGCCGCTCCTCGAACTCCCGCCAGGAGATCGGCGGGTTGTGCCACCCCATCAGCGCCCCCTAGTCATAGACGGCCTCGACGTGCCAGCGTCCGCCCTCGACGGCGAGCAGGTAGGCGGCGCCGTCGTCGGTGGTGACCTGGAACCGGGCGCGGCGGCGCGCGGCGCCGGTGTCCCACCAGCGCTCGTCGGCCGGCCACGGGCCCGTCCAGCCGGTCACGGCGGCGTGACGTCCGCGGACCGCGAGCGTGGCGGGCGGCGCGGACACCTCGCACCGCGCCGACACCACCACCGCCGCACCGGCCGCGTCGACCAGCTCGGCCGGTGCAGGCGCCGCCGGAACGACCGCCGGCGCGGGCCCGGAGACCCGCCCGGGCCACGGCCCTTCCGGCAGGCCGGCGGGGGCCAGATCGCCGACCGGCACGCGCATGACCCGCTCGCCCGGCCCGCGCCCGCCCACCAGGACCGGCCGGGTGACCCCCTGATGGCCGAGCAGCGCCTGGACGCGGTCGGCGGCCCGTGCGATCCGGTCGGTGACGGTGGTCCGGCCCCAGAGCCCCTCCTGCCGCCCCTGGTCCGGGACGATCTGGTCCGGCGCCAGCTCCACCCAGGTGACACCGCCCCAGACGTCCTCGGCGTCCCCTCCCTGCCAGGAGGAGAGCTGCCAGCGGACCCGTTCGGCCACCGCCAGCGCCGACAGGCCGTCGTGCCGCCACAGCCGCCGCAGGACGTGCCCGTCGGCGAAGCCGACCGCGACCTCCAGCCGGACGCACGCCAGCCCGCCCGCCGCGAGCCCCTCGTGCAGCTCGCCGGCGAGCCGCTTCGCCGCGAACACGACCCGCTCGGCCTGCTCGGCGGGCGGATCGAAGTCGCCGCGCACCGACAGGTCGGCGGCGCCCCGGACCGGTGCGAGCGGGCGCGGCTCCTCGCCCCGCGCCAGCCGGTGCGCGAGCGCCCCGTCCGTCCCGAACCGCCCGGCGACGTGCCCGGCCGGCAGCGCCGCGAAGTCCCCCAGCGTCCTGATCCCGAGCCGCCGCAGCAGGTCGGCCAGCTCTGGCCGGTCGAGCACGGCGAGCGGATACGGCGCGAGGAACGCCGCCGCGCCGCCCTCCGGCACGACCGCGCCGCCCTGCCCGGCCCGCGCCGCCAGCTCCGCCGCGAACAGCCCGTCCGCGACGCCCGAGCCGCAGTCGTGGCCCGCCTCCACGACCGTGTCCTGCACCAGGACGCGCAGCGCCTCCTCGCCGCCGTAGAACCGGGCGGGGCCGCGCGCCGGGATCGCGCACAGCCCCGGCCGCACCGCCTCCACGCGCGGCGTCAGCTCCGCCACCGCCTCCACGACGGTCTCGAACAGCCGCCCCTCGGCATCGGTGTCCCGTTCCCGCACCTGCAGCTCGGGGCACCGCCGCTGCGCGTCCCGGACCCGTTGCCCGCGCCGCACCCCTTCGGCCCGCGCCGCCGCCGAGCACGCCGCCACCTGCCCCTGCACGACCACCGCCCCCGCCGTGGCCGCGTCGACCCCGACGGCGGTGACCGGCCAGTCCGGGCACCACACCACCAGCACCCGCGTCACGCGACCCCCTCCCGTACCGCTACCTGCACCTGTGGCGGGACGCCGGCCGGCCGCGGATGGACGGGCGCGCCCGCGGCCACGGCGCCGGGGACGAGCTCCAGCGGCGGCCGTGCCGTCTCGTCCGGCCTGACGGTGCCGTCCGGAGCGGGGAGCCAGAGGCGGGCGCGGCGGCCGGAGCCGGGGGCGTCGCGGCCTTCGGCGACGATCTCGGCGCGGCGGCCGGTCAGCCGGCCGTGGCCGCCGGCGAGGCCCTCCCAGGCCACGCCGTCCAGGCGCAGCCGGAGCCGGACCCCGGGCCAGTCGCGGGCGAACGCGCCGGTCAGCGTGAGGACGCAGCCGTGCTTGCGGGCCAGCGCCGACAGGCGGCGGACGGCCGCGGCGCCCGGACGCTCCGGCGGGCACAGCAGGATCAGGTCCACGGCCTCGGCCAGGGCGGCGACGACGTCCGGCCAGCGGTCGCCGGGCTCGTCGACGAGCAGGAGGCGCTCGGGGGCCGCCCCCATCCCGGCCGCGGCGGCCACGCCGAAACCGGGGACGCCGACGACGCCGCACCAGCCGCCGGTGCCGTCCTCGCCGCCGTGCCGGGAGACGCCCGCGACGAGGGCGAGGCCGAGGGAGGCGGCACCGGTGCCGTCCAGTCCGACGACGGAGCCGGGACGCAGGCCGCCGCCCGGGACGACGGTGCGCAGCGCGGGCAGCACGGGTACCGTCGTGTCGCGGGGCGCCGTGTCCAGCCCGGTGCCTTCCAGCGCTGCCGCCAGATCCCGCAGGGCCGCCTCCGGCACGGTCGTCCCTCCTCTCGCCCCCTCCTGCACAATTTCGAACATGAGTTCGACATCTGTCAAGTTGTCGCAGGTCACGCAGCGGAGTCGGGTGAAGCGGAAAGCCCGATGGCGTCGGGCTTCGCGGCAATTTGGGCATGATGGGCGGTATGACGAACGACGCGCGGACCGTCGAGTGGACGGGCGACGGGCTGCGGCTGCTGGACCAGACCCTGCTGCCCGGCCGGGTGGAGTACATCGTCGTCCGGGACGTCGACACGCTCGTGGACGCGATCCGGCGCCTGGTGGTCCGGGGAGCTCCCGCGCTGGGCGTGGCGGGCGCGTTCGGCGTCGCCATCGCCGTCCGCCAGGCCGCCCGCGAGGGGTGGGACGATGCGGAGCGCGCCGCCGCGATCGCCCGCGTCCGGGAGGCCCGCCCGACGGCGGTGAACCTCGCCGCCGGCGTCGACCGGGTGCTGCCGTTCGCCGCGAAGGGCGCCGACGCGGTCGCGGCCGAGGCCCAGGCGCTCCTGGACGAGGACGTACGCGGCAACCGCGCCATCGGCGCCCACGGCGCCGACTGGATCCTGCGGCGATCGGGCGACCGGCCTCTCCGCGTCCTGACGCACTGCAACGCCGGTGCTCTCGCCACGGCCGGGTGGGGGACGGCGCTCGGCGTCGTCCGGGAACTGCACGAAAGGGGGCGCGTCGAGATCGTCTACGCCGACGAGACGCGCCCGCTCCTGCAGGGCGCGCGGCTCACCGCGTGGGAACTCGACCAGGCCGGCATCCCGTGCGTCGTCCAGGCGGACGGGGCGGCGCCGAGCACGATCCTGCGCGGCCTCGCCGACGTGGCGGTCATCGGGGCCGACCGGATCGCCGCCAACGGCGACACCGCCAACAAGATCGGTTCGGTCGGCGTGGCGCTGGCCTGCCACGCCGCCGGGATCCCGATGGTCGTCGCCGCGCCGTGGAGCACGATCGACCTCGCGATCCCGGACGGCGACGGCATCCCGATCGAGGAACGCCCGGCCGAGGAGATCGTGACCTGGGGCGGAACCAGGACCGCCCCCGATCGCGTGGGCGCGTTCAATCCCGCGTTCGACGTCACGCCCGCCCGCCTCGTGAACGCGCTGGTCACCGAGACGGGCGTGCTGGAGGTCTCAGCCGGCGCGACGCCCGCTCGGCGGATGGCCGAGAACGCCTAGACGGTGGGGTCGAGGGTGCGGGTCGCGGCGCGGAGGCTGCCGTAGAGCCTGGCCTCATACGCCTTGGCGGTGCGGACGTCGTGGTCGACGAAAAGCGCGTCGTTCAGCGCGGGGAGCCGCTGCGTGGCATAGCCGGTGTCGATCCCCGGAGCGTAGATCTGATGCCGGTACCAGGGACGGCCGGGGAGGCCCGCCTGCGTGAGCAGATCCCGCTCGGTTTGCATGATCTTGTCGTTGAGGCTGTGGAACGCTGCCGTATCGCCCCTGCGGAGCGCCTCGTCCGCGCGCGCTTGCAGCGCCCCTGCCGCACGCTGCCACGCCTTGGCCTGCTCGATGTCGCGTGAGACGTCCACAACGACGGACCCCAGCCGCTTACGCTGCTCGTCGGTGAAGTCCGTGAGGTACTGGGCGGTCTCCGCCGCGTAGGGCCGGTAGCCGATCGCGACCACGTCGGCGTTCGCGAGCCGCAGCGTCGCGATGCCGACCAGCCGCGACATGGCCGCATGGTACTCCCAGGACGGGTCCCCGAAGTGCGACATCCAGTAGAAGTCGTCGCACGAGCAGTGGTAGTTCCCGGACGTCCCCGGCGACGCGGAACCGAGGTCCATCGCGGGCACACCGAACCGCTGGAAGAACGCCTGGAAGTCCGAGCCGCCGCCGATGCGGTCGATCGGGGTCTTCCCGTCGTTCTGCGCCTTCCACGCCTCGTACAGCGTCCCGCCTGTGCCGGGCCACTGCACTTCCTTGGACACGTCAATGACGGCCTGGTCCAGCGCGGGCGTCGCCGTCGCGCCGAACTCCGAGCCACCGGCACCGTCCATGTTCACGTAGGCGACCGCGTGGCGGAGCTCTTTCGCGCGCTGCTCGGCGTACTCGGTCGAGCCGAACAGGCCGTACTCCTCACCGTCCCATGTGGCCAGGACGACGGTTCTCTTTGGTCGCCACCCTTGCTTGAGGAGCTTTCCTACGGCGCGCCCTACCTGGATCACGTTCTCCGCACCGGACAGGTTGTCGCTGCTGCCATAGGCCCAGGCATCGTGGTGTGCGCCGAGGATGACCTCCTGCTCGGGGTGCTCGCTTCCAGGGATGCGCACGGTGACGTCCCACAGCGGACGCACCTGGAAGGTGTTCTCGAGATCCAGGTGGACCTTCGTCCCGCCCGGGCCGAACCGGTAGGTGAACGGCAGGCCGCCCTGCCATTCCTTCGGCACCTGGCCGCCCTTCAGCGCGCGCAGCAGCGGCTCGGCCGCGCCGTAGGAGATCGGCGTCGTCGGGATGAGGCCCTTCAGCATCGGGGCCTGCGACGGCGGGATCCGGTGCGCGCCCTTCACCGCCGGCCAGCCGGGCGTCTGCGGGTCTCCGGCCGCGAGCTGGATCTGCGCGATGCTGCCGCGCTGGATGCCGTCCGCGGCGCGCCACGGCCCGTCCGGGTACACCGGGCCCTTGGCGAACCCGTCGTCGGCGGGGTCGGAGTAGATGAGCACGCCCTTCGCGCCCCGCTTGGCGGCCTCGCGCGGCTTGATGCCGCGGAACACCGCCCCGTACCGGACGAGGACGATCTTCCCCTTGGCCGAGACGCCGTTCTTGGCGAGCAGTTCGAAATCTTCAGGCCGCCCGTAGTTGGCGTAGACGACCTCGCCCTGGACGTTCCCCGACGGCGACATGCCGTTGTGCCCCGGGATGACGTCCTCGTAGTGCTTCTGCCAGGGACGCTTCTTCTCCTTGACGGGCAGCGTCCGCCGTGCCGGCGCGGTCATCTCGACCTTCACGCGCTTCGGCAGGGACAGGTAGGCGTAGTACGTCTTGACCTCGGGTTTCAGGCCGTACGACGTGAGACGCTCGACGATGCGCCGGACCCGGTGCCGGTCACCGGTCGTGGTGGTCAGCCCTGGTTCACTGGCCAGTTCCGCGTCCAGGTCGCGGGCCGTCTTCGCGGACGGGATCTCCTGCAGCAGCTTCTCGTACTGCCGCTGCCACCTGGAGTTCTCCTTGGTGAAGCCCGGGATTGGATCGTTCCCGGACGGGGCGGGGGACGATGCCGCGGCCGGGGCCGCGGACAGCGTGAGGGCGATCGATACGGCGGGGGCGCTCAGCGCCGCCAGTGCCTGGAGTCGGGAGCGGAACACCAGCGATACCTCCCGGTACGGGTGTGCGTACGGGTGCGCCCGGAACGTACGTCGCGATCAACGGAAGATCCAGAACGTGTGCCGGATCCGGCCAACCCGCAGGGCGGATCGGCCATCATGGTGACCGTGCCGACCCCCCCGACCCCGCACGCCGCGCCGCGTCCGGCGGAGCTTGAGGCGGTCCTGGAACGGATCACCTACGCCAACGAGGAGACCGGTTACACGGTCGCGCGGGTGGCGACCGCCAAGACCGGAAGCGACCTGCTCACCGTGGTGGGGGCGCTGCTCGGCGCGCAGGTGGGGGAGAGCCTGAGCCTGGTCGGCCGGTGGCGCTCGCACCCGAAGTACGGGCGGCAGTTCGAGGTCGATTCGTACACGACCGTCCTGCCGGCGACGATCCAGGGCATCCGCCGTTACCTCGGCTCCGGCATGATCAAGGGGATCGGCCCGGTGACGGCCGACCGGATGGTCGGGCATTTCGGCACCGACATCCTGCGGATCATCGAGGAGGAGCCGGAGCGCCTCGTCGAGGTCCCCGGCCTCGGCCCCAAGCGCACCAAGCGGATCGGCGACGCGTGGGAGGAGCAGAAGGCCATCAAGGAGGTGATGGTCTTCCTGCAGGGCGTCGGCGTGTCCACGTCGCTCGCCGTCCGCATCTACAAGCGGTACGGCGACAAGTCGATCGACACCGTCCGCAGGACGCCGTACCAGCTGGCGTCGGACGTGTGGGGCATCGGTTTCAAGACGGCCGACACGATCGCGCAGGCCGTCGGCATCCCGCACGACAGCCCCGAGCGGATCAAGGCCGGGCTCCAGTACACGCTGTCCGAGGCCGCCGACGACGGGCACTGCTTCCTGCCCGAGCCGAACCTCGTCACGGCCGCCGAGAAGATCCTCGGCGTCGAGCGGGGGCTGATCGTCCCGGCGCTGGACGAGCTGGCCCGTGACGAGGGCGTCGTCCGCGAGCCGATCCCGGGGGACGGGGAGGACGCGGCGACGATCCCGGCCGTGTACCTCGTCCCGTTCCACCGGGCCGAACGCTCCCTCGCCCGCGGCCTGCTGGACCTGCTGGACGCCCAGACCGACCGGCTCAAGGCGTTCGCCGACGTCGACTGGGACAGGGCGCTGCCGTGGCTCAGGCAGCGGACCGGCCAGGCCCTCGCGCCCGAGCAGGAGGAGGCCGTCAAGCTCGCGCTCACGTCCAGGGTCGCGGTGCTGACCGGCGGGCCGGGCTGCGGCAAGAGCTTCACCGTCCGCTCGGTGGTGGAGCTGGCCGCCGCCAAGAAGGCCAGGATCGTCTTGGTCGCGCCGACCGGCCGCGCGGCCAAACGCCTCGCCGAGCTCACCGGCCACGAGGCCGCGACCGTCCACCGGCTCCTCCAGCTCCAGCCCGGCGGCGACCCCAAGTTCGACCAGGACAACCCGCTCGACGCCGACCTGGTCGTCGTGGACGAGAGCTCCATGGTCGACCTGATCCTCGCCAACAAGCTGGTGAAGGCGATCCCGCGCGGCGCCCACCTCCTGCTCGTCGGGGACGTGGACCAGCTCCCGTCCGTCGGCGCGGGCGAGGTGCTGGCCGACCTGCTCGGCGCCGAGGTGATCCCGCGCGTCCGGCTCACGAAGATCTTCCGGCAGGCGCAGGAGTCGGGCATCGTCGTCAACGCGCACCGCGTCAACGCCGGCGACCACCCCCACACGCGCGGCTATGCCGACTTCTTCCTGTTCCCGTGCGAGGAACAGGAAGAAGCCGCCGAGACGACCGTCGACGTCGTCGCCAACCGCATCCCGCGCAAGTTCGGCCTGGACCCCCGCCGCGACGTCCAGGTGCTCGCGCCCATGCACCGGGGCACGGCCGGGGCGGGCACGCTCAACTCGCTGCTTCAGGAGGCGCTGACACCGCACGAGGACGGCCGCCCCGAGCGCCGCTACGGCGGGCGCGTGTTCCGCGTCGGCGACAAGGTCACCCAGCTCCGCAACAACTACGACAAGGGCGAGGCGGGCGTCTTCAACGGCACCGTCGGCGTCGTCATGTCCGTCTCCCTCGAAGAGCAGTCGCTGACCGTGCTGACCGACGAGGACGAGAGTATCGACTACGCCTTCGACGAGCTGGACGAACTCGCCCACGCGTACGCGATCACGATCCACCGGTCGCAGGGCAGCGAGTACCCGGCCGTCGTCGTCCCGCTCACCACCGGCGCGTGGATGATGCTGCGCCGCAACCTCCTCTACACGGGGATCACCCGCGCGAAGAAGCTCGTCGTCCTCGTCGGGTCACGCCGCGCGCTCGCCGCCGCCGTCCGCACCGCCGGCGCGGGCCGCCGCCACACGGCTCTGGCGCACCGCCTGTCTCAGCGGTAGCGGGCCAGCTCCCAGGGGTCGTGCGCGCTGAACACCTCGACCTCGCCGCCGAGCGCCAGCTCCCGCAGCCGCGCCACGTTGGCGAGCCGCAACTCCCGGTCGACTTCACCGCCGGCCTGGACGAGCTCCATCAGCGGGTGCGTGACCGGCTCGGGGCGGTCGACCTCCCCGTGGTACATGTACGCGTCGCCCGCGTGCAGGAGCCACCGGTCGCCGTCCCGGACGGCCACACCGGCATGGCCCGGCGTGTGCCCACCGAGGGGGACCAGCAGCACGTCCTCGGGCACGCCCTCCAGGGCCCGCACACCGTCGAAGCCGTGCCAGGTCTCGCCCTCCCCGTCCTCGTAGGCGATCCACTTCGGGCCGTGGGCGAGCTGCGCCGGGGTCTTGCCGCCGTCCGCCCGCTCCGCCTCGAACAGGTGCACCGCCGCGTCCGGGAAGTCGCTCAGCCCGCCCGCGTGGTCGCGATGCAGGTGCGTCGGGACGATGTGCCGGACGTCGCCGGGCGCGTAGCCGAGCCTCTCGACCTGCCGGACGGCGGTCGCGGCCGGGTCCAGCGTGGGCCCCGCCATCTCCACCCAGTCGTCCAGCAGCCGCTCGGACGGCCGTTCGATGTCACCAAGACCGATCCCGGCGTCCACGAGCAGCAGCCCGGCCGTTTCGGTCTCCACGAGGAGCACATGGCCGGCGGCCCGTGCCGGCCGCAACGGGCCGTCCGGCCCGTCGGCCGGTTCGATCTCCCGCATGGGAGCGCAGTCGAGATGATGAACGCGCAAGGGGACTCCTTAGAGCAGGTCGCCGAGCTGGCGGGTGACCTCGTGGATGACCGACACGTCCTGCCGGACGCGGGCGAGCATGATGGCGCCCTGCAGGGACGACAGGACCAGCGCGGCCAGCGGATCGGCCCGCTCGTCCGGCACGCCCCAGCCGCGCAGGGCCATCGCGATGCCGCGCTGCCACTCGGCGTAGGTGCCGTCGCAGGCGGCCCTGATGGTCTCGCTCTCGGCGGCCGTCTCCAGCGCCACCGTCGCCACCGGGCAGCCCTTGCTGAAGCCGGACTCCAGCAGGCTCCGCGCGAAGTGGTCGCCCAGCGCCGCGAGCCCGGCCCGTCCGTCCGGCGCGGCGAGGACGGCCTCGGTGAGGTCCTCGCCCACCGAGCGGCCGGACAGCGCCACCGACTCGGACGCGAGCTGCTCCTTCCCCTCCGGGAAGTGGAAGTACAGCGAGCCCTTCGGCGCCCCGCTCTCCGCGAGGACCTGGTTCAGCCCGGTGCCGTGGTAGCCCTGCCGCTGGAACAGCTCCGCCGCCGTCCGCAGGACGCGGTCTCTCGTCTCACCCCGGGGTGCCATGCCGACGAGACTAGACCGACTGGTCTAGAGATTTCAAGGCGACCTTGATGCAGCGAAAAGTTTCGAGACTATTTCACCACTTCAAGCGACGATCCCCAGAGATATCGATGATCGAGGCCACGAAAGTCCGTTTCGACGTATTGACACCTTTCGGGCTCGTTTTCAGAATGAGGTCTCGCAGAGGGACGGTCGCTCCCGTCCACGATCAGAGTTCCGCTGGAGGAACAGAGAATGGTCGCAAACGCTCCCCTGCGCGGGAGACCCCGCAGCGCGCCGCCCGCACCCCGCCGCGGGTTCGTCCTCGCCTTCGCCCTGATGCTCGGCGCCGGTGCCGCGGTCGTCCTGACCGCCACCGCCGGCCGCGCCGCCGCACCCGCCGGCAGATCGCCGCGAACCTGAGGAGCCGCGGCATGTGCGCCGGAATGATCTCTCCGGCCATGGGCCGGGCCGTCGCACCGGCGTGACCGTGCCCGGCCGTCACCCTTCGGCGGGCGGTGGTGCGGTGCTCTTGCGGACGACCAGGCTGGTCGACAGCTCCATGCGGGTGGCGACGGGCTCCCCAGCCCGGATGCCCAGGATGATCTGGGCGGCGGACTCCGCCATCTGCCGGAGCGGCTGGTGGACGGTGGTGAGGGCGGGGCTGGCCCAGGGGGCGACCGCGACGTCGTCGTACCCGACGACCGACAGGTCGTCCGGCACCCGCAGCCCGTGCACCCGCGCGGCCTCCAGCACCCCGAGCGCCTGCAGGTCGCTGCCCGCGAAGATCGCGGTCGGCCGGTCGGGCCGGTCGAGCAGCTCCGCCGCCCGCTCGTACCCGCCCCGGACGTGGAAGTCGCCGTAGGTGACGAAGGACGAGTCGACGTCCAGGCCCGCCATGCTCATCGCCGACCGGAACCCGTCCAGGCGCGCGACGGAGCACAGCATGTCCGCGGGCCCGGTGATGATCGCGACCCGCCGGTGGCCCTGGTCGATCAGGTGCCGGGTCGCCGCGAGCCCGCCGGACCAGTTGGCCGAGCCGACCGACGGGACGCCCGGGTCCGGGTCGCCGGCCGGGTCGATGATGACGAACGGGATCGACCGGGACAGCAGCCGCTTCTTGCACTCCGGCGGCAGGCTGGAGAACAGCAGGATGACGCCGAGCGGGCGGCGCCGCAGCACCCCGCTCATCCACTCCGGGCCGGGGGAGTGGCGGGTGCCGCTCTCGGTCAGCACCAGGCTCGCGCCGTTGGCCTTCGCGACGCTCTCCGCGCCCCGGATCAGCTCCATCGTCCAGAGGCATTCGATCTCGTGCAGGACGATCTCGATGAGCGGCGCCTCGGTGGCGGCCCGGGAGCCTCGCCGGTAGCCGTGGTGGTCCAGGAGCCGCTCCACCCGCAGCCGGGTCTTGCGCGCCACGTCCTCGCGTCCGTTGAGGACTTTCGAAACCGTCGAAATGGAGACGCCGGCCTGATCCGCCACCTGGGCCAGGGTCACCCGGCCGGATTGCTCGTCCTGCTGCATTCCCGAAGCATAAGGATTTCGGAGCATCGACCGAAAGTTCAACCGTCCGCGTAGCGTTCGATAGCGGCGATGAAGAGGTCCTCCGCCAGGTCGTAGATCCGGTCGACGTCCTCGGGGCCGCCGGTGAAGCGTCCGTTCGCCTCGGACGCGGCGAGTCCCATGCCGACCGTGTCCAGGAGCCGCTGCAGCGGCGGGACGATCTCTGCCGGCACCCCGGCCGCGCGCAGCATGGCCTGGACGGCGTTGCGCGGCCGCCGCGCCTCCTCGGTGACGGTCGGGCGCATGAACAGCAGCAGGAACACCTCCGGATGGCGGCGCGCGACCTCGCGGATCCCGGCGCCGAACGCGCGGAGCCGGTCCTGCCAGGGCAGATCGGGGTCGTCGTCCGGCAGTTCGCGGATGAGGCGCTCGACCAGCCCGTCCAGCAGCCCCTGCTTGTCGCCGACGTAGCGGTAGAGCGCCATCGGGGTGACGCCGAGCCGCTCGGCGACCCCGCGCATGCTGACCGCGTCCAGGCCGCGCTCTTCGGCGAGGTCGAGGGTCGCGTCCAGCACCTCGTCCCGGGTGAGCCCGCGGGTGCCGCGACCGCGCTGGGCCGGGGTGTTCATGACGGCAGTCTAGCCGTTAATATACGTCGTATATCTACACCGTATATTAACCAGGGAGAGCCGACATGCCCACCGGACACCGGCCCGCATGGACGCTCGCGGTCGCCTCGGCCGCCGGCTACCTGCTCGTCCTCGACCTGGTCGGGGTGAACATCGCACTGCCCGACATGCGCCGCGATCTCGGCGCGGGGCTCGCCGAGGTGCAGTGGGCGGTCGACGCCTACGCGCTCGTGCTCGCCGGGATGCTGCTGACCGCGGGTGCGCTGGCCGACCGGCTGGGACGACGCCGCATGCTGCTCGGCGGCCTCGCCGCGTTCACGGCCACGTCGCTCGCCTGCGGGCTCGCCCCCGCGGCCCCGGCGCTGGACGTGTTCCGCGCCGCGCAGGGCTGCGCGGCGGCCGCCCTGTACGGGACGGCTTCCCCGCTGCTGGCGGCGGCCTATCCGGCCGGGCGGGAACGTAACCGGGCGCTCGGCGTCTACGCCGCCGCGTCTGGGGCGGCCATCGCGACAGGTCCCATCGTGAGCGGCGCGCTGACCGGGGTGTTCGGCTGGCGGGCGATCTTCTTCCTGAACGTGCCGGTCGGCGCGGCCGCGTTCGCCGCCGCCGTGGCGACGGTGCGGGAGTCCCGCGATTCCCGCCCCCGCCCGCTCGACCCGGCGGCTGCGGCCCTGCTGACGGCGGGGCTCGGCGGGCTGCTGTGGGCGCTGATCGAGGTTCCGCGCCTGGGCTGGGCGGCGCCCGGCGTCCTGCTCCCGGTGGCGGCGGGCGGGGCCGCGCTCGCCGGGCTGCTACGGCGGCGCGTGCCCGAACCGATGATCGACCTGTCGCTGCTGCGGAACCGCCTGTACGCGGCCAACGCGGCGGCGGCGCTCTTCTCCCACGCGGCGGGGTCGGGGTCGCTCGCCTACTTCTCCCTCTACGTGCAGGGGCCGATGGGCACGGCACCGGTGCGGGCCGGCCTGTGGTTCCTCACCTACAGCGGTCCGGCCTTGGCCGCGCCACTGATTCTCGGACGGATCGCGCACCGCTTCCCGCCCGCCGCGCTGGTGGCCACCGGGCCGCTGCTGACCGCCGCGTCCACGCTGCTGCTCGCCGCCACCTACCGGACGGGGTCCTGGCCCGCGATGGTGCCGGGTTTCGCCGTCGGCGGGCTCGGGGCGATCGGGAACCTCGTGTCCAGCCAGGTCGCCCTGGCGGCGGCGCCCGCGGAACGGGCGGGCGTCGCCGCGGGCATCACGAACACGGCCAAGCAGATGGGGATCGCTGTGGGGGTCGCCGTTCTCGGCGTCCCCTACGGCCTGTACGGGCCGGGCGGGATGCTCGTCACCGCGGCGATGCTGGCCGTCCTCGGGGCGCTTCCGGCTCTGGGGCTCATGCGGGCGAAGGAGCCGGTCAGTCCTTGACGGCCAGGCGGTCGAGGCGAAGGCCGGTGAAGGCGTCGGCGGCGACGCCGCGGACGCGCTCGGACCAGACGAAGTGCTCGTGCGCGGACCACAGCGGCATGGCGGGCATGTCGCGGAGCATCGCGCTCTCCGCGAGACGGGCGGGGATCACGCCCTCGTCCGGTGTGGCCGCGCGTTCGGCCTCGGCGACGAGGCCGGTGGTGTATTCGTCGTCGAAGCCGGTGCCGGCGTCCAGCAGTGGCGCGAGGGCGGCGACCGGTGCGGGGTAGGCGGCCGTCGTGTGGACGACGAACGGGCCGTCCACCTCGTGCTCGTCCAGTGCCTTGCGCAGGTCCGCGACGGGGCGGGGGCGCGCGTCGAGCTTCAGTTCCCTGTGGAGCTGCCCGGCGACGGCCTTCACCCAGGCGTCGTCGCCGCGGTCCGCCTCGTACCAGAGGTTCAGCGGGCCCTTCAGCCCGCCCGCGTCGGCGAGCGCGGCGGCCGCGGCCTTGGAGTCGTGGACGCACAGCCGGCACTGCCCCTCGCGGTGACCGGGACGGATGCCCGGCGCGACGAGCGAGTCGGCGGGGGAGTACTGGTGGCCGAGCGCCCCCTCGGTCACTGCGGACCGGTCGATCGCCATGGACAGCGCCTGCCGGACGGTCGGGGACGACAGCCGCTCCTCCCGGCCGGGGAACGCCAGATAGGTCACGTCGCGCCCGGGGACGGCGCGGTGCCGGTCGCCGAAGTCGGCGTCCATCGACCCGTGCCGATCCGGCGGCACCTGCGTGGCGACGTCCAGGTCACCGGCCTCGGCGGCGGTGTACTGCGTCCTCGCCTCCGGCATCGCCCTGACGACCACGGAACGGCCGCCGCCCGACCGGCGCTGCAGGACGATCTCCCGCGGGCTCCGCGACTTCAGCCGGAACGGCCCGTTGCCGACGGGGGCGCGGCCGTAGGACGCCCAGTCCCCCGACGCCAGGACGTTCTGCGGCATCGGGAAGAACGCCGGGTCGCCGAGCAGGGCCGGAAACCCGTTCAGCGGGCGGTCGAGCGTCACCTCGAAGGTCCGGTCGTCCTTCACCTTCAGGCCGGGCATCCCGTCCTCGCCCTCACGGGCGCCCTTGACATGCGCGACCTCGGTGAACAACCGCGACCCGGCCCAGCCTTCGCGCACGACGGCCGTCCAGGCGCCGGTGAACGAGCGGGACGTGACGGGCGATCCGTCCTGGAACGTCGCGCCCGGGCGCAGCCGGACCGTCCAGACCCGCCGGTCCGGGCTGGTGATCGACTCGGCGGTGGCGTTCGCGGGCGCGCCGGTCCCGGGGTCGTAGGAGACGAGGCCCGTCCACAGCGCGTTCGCGATCATCCGTCCCGGCGCGTCGCGGACGTCGCCGGGCAGCAGCGTCGCGGGGGCCGGGGCGCCCACGGAGATCCGCGGGTCGGCCGGGGCGCTCCACGCCTTGAGGGCCGCGACCGGTGCCAGCAGCACCACCACGGCTCCGGTGATCAAGGACGCGGTACGGGTGGAGCTCTTCACCCGGGGAGGGTACGGCAGGTTGTCAGGTCTCACCAGTCCGCACGGTGCTGAGTCCATTTCGTGACCCGCGGGACTGTTGATCAAGTTCGCGGTCCCGGTCACACTGGCCGTTGCGAAGATCCTTTCCGTGGAGGCGCGATGCTCCCCCGCACATCCATCGACACCCGGCGCCTGCTGCAGGGCGGCGTCGCGGTCGCGGCGTCCGTGGCGCTGATGGCCGGCTCCGCCTGGGCGTGCCCGCCCGGGCCGGCGAACGAGCAGACGACCAAGGCGGCGGCCGCCGGCGGCGAGGGCACGGGCGGCGGCCACGCCGGGCACTACCACCGGGCGGACGCCGCGAGCACGAAGAAGTCCGAGGCGGTGAAGGGCGTGCGGCGCGTCGGCGGCGTGCCCGACGCCAAGGGCGCCATCTCGCTGATGTTCATGGACTACGGCCAGGGCCCGCACAAGCGGACGATCATGTACGCGACGGGCGAGTTCGGGCTGAAGGCGTACGACATCAGCGCCGACCCCCGCGTCCCCAAGCTGGTCGGGCAGCTGAACATGCCCGGCATGTGGGAGACCGAGGACACCGACTTCGACCCCAAGCGCAAGATCATCTATCTCTCCCGGGACCCGCGCGCCTTCGGCGGCAACACCCAGACCGGTGAGTCGGGCATCTACGTCGTGGACGCCTCCAAGCCGGAGAGCCTGCGCCAGATCACCTACGTGAAGGTCCCCGCGGGGCACACCACGACCTGCGTGAACGACTGCAAGTACCTGTGGACGGGCGGCCCCGCCAAGGCCGACTGGATGCCGGCGGACTGGGGCGGACGGCCCGTCTGGGTCACCGACGTTCGCAACCCGGCGAAGCCGAAGGTGCACAAGGACCCGATCGACACGGGCCGCAACGACGGCAAGACCGACTACACGCACGACATCCAGGTCGACTCCGACGGGGTCGCCTGGGCGTCCGGACGCGGCGGCGTGCGCGGCTACTACACGACCGGCCGCCACTACGACCCGGTGGAGAAGAAGCGGCGCACGGCCACCGCGGTCGACCCCGTGCCGTACGCGGGCGGCGGCCTGGACGAGGCCACCACCAACTCCACGTTCATGCACAACAGCTACCGGGCGGTCGGCCGGACGAAGAACCAGGCCGCCGACCCGCGCAGGTGGGGCAACGGCAAGCTGCTCTACGTCACCGAGGAGACGTTCAACGACGGCTGCGCCAACGACGGCCTGCTCGTCATCGCGTCGCTGAAGGGCTCCTACGGCGGTGAGGGCTGGCGGTCCACGCCGGAGCACAAGTTCCGCCTGAACACCGTCGCCACGTGGGGAGTCGCGGGCAAGGAGGGCAGCGATCCCACGAGCACGGACTGCTCGGCCCACTACTTCGACGTCCGCGACGGGGTGGTCGTCCAGTCGTTCTACTCGCAGGGCACGCGGTTCCTGGACGTCACCGACCCGACGAACCCCCGGCAGCTCGCCTACTACCGGCCGGCGGACGCCGCCTCGTGGCAGCCCTACTGGCACGGCAAGTACGTCTACGTCGCCGACAACACGCGCGGCATCGACGTCCTGGAGCCGACCTTCCGCTGACCCCCACCCACGCAGAGGCCCGTCCCCCCTCCCCCCGGGGGCGGGCCTCTGCCCCTCAGTGCCGGTCGCGGGGCTCGCCGGGCTCGCGGGGGTTCCGCTCGGCGGCGGAGGCGGCCGCCGCGGCGGCCCGGCGCAGCTGGTGCCCGGCCTGCTGGACGACCCGGACCGGCCGCGCGGGCAGGTGCCGGGACGCGCCGCCGTGCCGCCGCCAGTGCTCGCGGGCGCGGGCCCGGTGCTCGACGCGCAGGTTCTCGATGAGCCGGTCGATGTCCATGGACACCTCGCCGTACAGCGGCCACAGGTCCCCGGCGGCGGCCCGCGCGTGCAGCCTGCGGGCGAGCCGGGCACGGCGCTCGCGGGCCACGTCCACCCGCACCTCCAGCTCGTGCTCGGCGAGGAACGGCCGGGCGTCGCGGGTCAGGTCGGAGCGGGCCAGCCGGCCGTAGGAGGCGATGCTCGCGGCGATCCCCGCGAGCGCCTCGCCGAGCTCGCGGCGCAGCTCCGGGTCGGTCAGCAGCCTGCCCCGCTCGCCGAGCCGTTCGTCGTCGGCGAGGGACCGGGTCAGGCCCCGCAGCGACAGCGTGAAGTGCTCCATCGTCTCCATGGCGTTGCGCAGCGCCACGCCCGCGTCGATCAGGCGCCGCGCCCGTGTGCGCGGGTTGAGCCGGACGCTCTCCTCGGCGGCGCCGAGGTCGCGGTCGGTGCGGCCGATCTCGCGCGCGAGCCGTTCGGCCTCGTCCTGCCAGCGGGCCGCCTCGCCGCCGGTGCGCTCGCCGCGCAGCCCGTCCGCGATGTCCTCGATCAGCTCCCGCAGTTTCTCCGCGACGTCCTGGACGGCCTCCTCCGCCGGCCGGACCCGCACCGAGGGCGCCAGCAGGGTGGCCGCCAGCCCGGTGGCGGCGCCGATCAGCGTCTCCAGGACGCGGTCGGCGGCGCCCGCCTCGCTCGCCGACCCCAGCGCGAAGATCAGCATCGCGGAGATCGGCGCCTCCAGCACGTGCTCGCCCAGTCGCAGTGTGTGCCCGATGGCGAGCGCGGCGAGGATCGTCAGGCCGAGCGTCCACCAGGAGAACCCGATCGTGCTCGCGGCCAGCACCGCGACCAGGACCCCCGAGGTGACGGCGATGACCCGCAGGATGCTCGCCTTGATCGTCTCGTACACGGAGAACTGGACGACGAGCAGCGCGGTCAGCGGTGCCAGCAGCGGCCGCGGCCCGCCGGCCGGCAGCACGGCGAGCGCCAGCACGAACGACAGCACCGCCGTGATCGTCAGGCGCGCGATCCGGTAGACCGTGGACTGCACCTCGGTCGCCACGCCCAGCGGCGAGCGGTCGGCGCGATCATCCCGGCCGGAACGGCGGCGGAAGGACACGAGCGGCATGCCCCTGTCGTTCCCGCACACCGGCAAAGGTCACGTGCGGCAAGGGTCACGTGCGGCAAGGGTCACATGCGGCAAGGGTCACGTGCGGCGGCGGGCGCGGAAGGCGGCGACGTTCGTCCGGTTCGCGCAGGCCTCGGAGCAGAAGCGGCGCCGTCCCGCCCGGGACGTGTCGGCGTACACGCGGTCGCAGCCCTCCGCCGCGCAGACGCCCGTCCGGCCGAGACCGTGCTCGACGACGAGCTCGGCGAGGTTCATGAGCGTGGTCGCGCGGAAGCGGTCCGGGAGGCGGGACGAGGGCGGCGCGTAGTGCATGTGCAGACCGTGCGGCTCATGGTCGGACAGGTGCGGGTGCATGGGGATCTCCAGCATCAGCCGGTTCAGCAGCTCCGTCGCGTCCTCCAGGCGGGTGGCCTCGAAGAAGGTCCGCAGTGTGCGCGCCCAATGGCGGAAGGCGGGGGCGTCCGCGTCCTCGAACTCGTGCCAGAAGAACTCGTGGTCCCGCAGGACGCGGCGCAGCGCGTCGGGGGAGTCGTCCTCGTCGGCGCTCGTCACGGCGTTGACCAGCGCGGCGGCGGCCGCCACCCCGTGACTCTTGTATCCAGTGATGCGCATTACCCGGGCCTCCGGTCCCGCTGCCGTGCAGTAAATGATATCTTAGTTATAACCCTTACAGACGACGTCCCTGGGGATGCGCCGTGGAATGCCCACGCTGTGGCTGGCCTGAGTCCGATGTGTACGAGGTGCTCTCGCGGCACCTGACCTCCGATGGAGTGGTGACCTACACCCGCTGCGCCTGCGGCCGGCTCCAGATGCGCGTGCGGCGCTTCGAGCCGGGCGCGGCCGTCGCGGCCGCCGGACACGACGGCGCGTCCGGGCCCGACCTCCCCTAGTGCCGCCATCGCGTCGCGGCGGCCACCTGCTGCGGCGTCGCCCCGTCCAGCAGCGCGATCTCCCCGCGCCGCACCGCCGACACCGTGTCGGTGACGGCCTCGCCGAGCGCCTCCCGTAGGACGCCGTCCGCCTCGAACGCCGCGACCGCCTCCGCCAGCGACGACGGCAGCGGGGCGATGCCCCGCGCGGCGCGCTCCTCCTCCGAAAGCCCCGCGGGGTCCACCTCGACCGGCTGCGGGAGCCTCCGGTCGTCGCTGAGCCCGTCCCGTCCGGCCGCGAGCAGCGCGGCCAGCAGCAGGTGCGGATTGGCGGCCGCGTCCAGGCATTTGACCTCCAGGTTCGCGGCGGTCGCGCGCTCGCCCTCCGCCCCCGTCACGAACCGCAGCGCGGCCTCCCGGTTCTCCAGCCCCCAGCACGCGAACGCGCCCGCCCAGTGCGACGGGATCAGCCGCAGGTAGCTCGCCACCGACGGCGCGCCGACCGCGAGCAGCGCCGGCAGCCGGTGCAGGATCCCGGCGGCGAACGACTCCCCGGCCCCGGTCATCCCGTACGGGCCGGGGCCGCCCGCCATCGCGTTCACCGCGCCGTCCTCGGCGTTCTCCCGCCACAGGCTGAGGTGGACATGGGCGCCGTTGCCGACCGAGTCCGCCTCGACCTTCGGCGAGAACGACGCGGCCATGCCGTGCGCCGTCGTCATCGCGCGGATCGTCTCCCGGACCAGGACGGCGGTGTCGGCCGCGCCGGCCGGGTCCTCGGCCGCCACCGACACCTCGTACTGCCCTGCCGCGTACTCGGGGTGAAGCTGGACGACCGTCACGCCCGTCGCCTTCAGGGCCTTGAGGAGGTCCCGCAGGTACCCGGCGAGTTCGGTGACTCGTGTCATCCCGTAGGCCGGGCCCTTGCACGCGGGGGAGAACTCGTCCCCTTCGCCGTCCGACACCGCCCACTCGATCTCGAACGCGGCCTTCACCGTCCAGCCGCGCTCGGCGAGCCGTCCCATCTCGCGGCGCAGCAGGGCCCGCGCGTCCAGCGGGTGGACGGTGCCGTCCTGCGCGTACCGGAGCGCGGGCGCGTGCGCCCAGCCCGGCAGCGCCGCCATCGGGACGAGCCGGTCCAGGTCGGGATGCAGCCGCAGGTCGCCGGCCGGGCCGCCGATGTGGCGCCCGGACACGATCGAGTCGTCCAGCAGGAACACGTCGAACACCGGGGACATCCCGACACCCCACGCCGCGGCGTGCTCCAGGCGGTCCACCGGGACGGTCTTGGTGCGCGTGATCCCGCTGACGTCCACCCAGGTCAGGGCGACGGCGACGATGCCGTCCCCGGCCAGCCTCCGCGCCATCTCGGCCGCCCGCGCGCCGAGACGGGCGCGTACGCGCCCGTCGAGCGCACGCGCGCCGAAGTCCTGTCCGCCGAGGGTGGTCTGAGAGGTCGGTTCCACAGTGCTTACTCCCGATCGGGGTGGCGGAGGACACGGGCACGGCCCGTATGGGCATCGTAGGGAGAACATCGGCCTGTTTCAGGGAAGGAGGCGGGGTGCCGTGCTCGAATACCTGGAGTCGTTGCCGCTGCTCGACCACCACTGCCATGGCGTCTTCGGCGAGGATCCGGACCGGACGTCGTTCGAGGAGGCGCTCACCGAGGCGGAGGCCCCGGCGCCGGGCGTGAGCCTGTTCGACTCCCAGATCGGGTTCGCGCTGCGGCGCTGGTGCCCGCCCGTCCTGGACCTCGACGCGCACGCCGGGCCCGGCGAGTACCTCGCGCGCCGGGCCGAACTGGGCGCGGCCGAGGTCAACCGGCGGTTCCTGGACGCCGCCGGGCTGGACGCGCTCTGCGTGGACACCGGCTACACACCGGCCACGCTGCTCGACCCGCCCGATCTGGGCCGGCTCGCGGGCGCCGCGGCGCACGAGATCGTCCGGCTGGAGTCGGTCGCGGAGCAGGTGGCGGCGGACGGCGTCGAGGCGGCGCGGTTCGCCGGCGAGGTCCGCGCCCGGATCGGCGGGCGGGACGCCGTCGGAGCCAAGTCGATCGCCGCCTACCGGGCCGGGCTGGAGCTTTCGGGCGTTCGGCCGTCGGAGGCGGAGGTCACCGGCGCGGCCGGGCAGCTCATGCTCGCGGCCGAGAGCAGCGGGGCGCCGCCGCGCGTCAGCGACGAGATCCTGCACCGGTTCCTCGTCTGGTGCGCGGTGGACGCCGGGCTGCCCGTCCAGTTCCATGTCGGGTACGGGGACGTGGACGCCGACCTGCGCCGCGGCGACCCGCTGCTGCTCATCGAACTGCTGCGCGCCATGGCTCCCGCCCCGGCGATGCTGCTGCACAACTACCCCTTCCACCGGCACGCCGGCTACCTGGCCCAGGTGCTCCCGAATGTGTACGTCGACGCCGGGCTCGCGACGCACAACCTCGGGCACCGGTCGCCCGCGCTCATCGCCGAGCTGCTGGAGCTCGCGCCGTTCGGGAAGGTGCTGTACTCGTCCGACGCGTTCGGGCTGGCCGAGCTGTACCACCTGGGCGCGCTGCTGTTCCGGCGCGGCCTGGCCGGGTTCCTGGCCGGGGGAGTGGAGGACGGGGCCTGGACGTCTCTGGACGCCGAACGCGTCGCGGGGCTGATCGCGTCCGGCAACGCCCGCCGGGTCTACGGTCTGGGGTGAGACGATCGACGTGGGGAGAACCGGCATGGCCGCACGCGAACGGCTGCTCGTCATCGGGGCCGACGCCGCGGGGATGAGCGCCGCGTCCCAGGCCCGCAGGCGGCGCGGCCCGGACGAGCTGGAGATCATCGCGGTCGAGCGCGGGCGCCACGCGTCCTACTCGGCGTGCGGCATCCCGTACTTCGTCGGCGGCGTGGTCGGCGACGCCGGCGCGCTCATCGCCCGCACGCCCGCCGAGTTCCGCGACCGCGGCATCGACCTGCGGCTGCGCACCGAGGCCGTGGAGATCGACCCCGGCGGCGGCCGGGTGCGCGTCCGTTCCGCCGGCGACGGCGGCGAGCGGTGGGAACCCTACGACCAGCTGGTGGTCGCGACCGGCGCCGTCCCCACCCGCCCACGGCTGCCCGGCGCGGACGCCGCGGGCGTGCACGGCGTGCAGATACTCGACGACGGGATCGCGATCCGCCGCGCCGTCGAAGAGGAGAAGCCGCGCCGCGCCGTCGTCGTGGGCGGCGGCTACATCGGCTTGGAGATGGCGGAGGCGATGGTGATGCGCGGCCTGGAGGTGTCCCTCGTGGACGCCGCCGAGCAGCCGATGCGGACCCTCGACCCGGACATGGGCGCCATCGTCGCCGACGCGATGCGCGGCATCGGCGTGAAGCTGTACCTCGGGGAGCCGGTCGAGGGCTTCGACACCTCCCCGGACGGGCATGTGACCGCCGTCCGCACCGCGAGCCGGACCCTGCCCGCGGACCTGGTCGTGCTCGGCCTCGGTGTGCGACCGGCCTCCGGTCTCGCCCGCGACGCCGGGATCGAGACCGGCCCGACCGGCGGCATCGTCACCGACCGCAGGATGCGCACCCGCACCGAGGGGGTGTGGGCGGCCGGCGACTGCGTCGAGACCCGCCACCTCGTCTCCGGCGCCCCGGTCGCGATCGCGCTCGGCACGCACGCCAACAAGCAGGGACGCGTCGCCGGCGTCAACCTCGGCGGCGGCTACGCCACCTTCCCCGGCGTCGTGGGCACCGCCGTCTCCAAGATCTGCCGGGTGGAGGTCGCGCGGACCGGGCTGAACGAGCGCGAGGCGGCCGCCGCCGGCTTCGCGACGCTGAGCGTGTCCGTCGAGTCCACCACGCGCGCCGGCTACCATCCCGGCGCCACCGTGATGACGACCAAGCTGATCGCCGAGCGCCGGTCCGGGCGGCTGCTCGGCGCCCAGATCGTCGGCGAGGAGAACGCCGCCAAACGCGTCGACGGCCTGGCGATCGCGCTGTGGAACGGCATGACGGTGGAGGAGATGACGGGACTCGACCTCGGCTACGCGCCGCCGTTCGCGCCCGTCTGGGACCCGGTCCTGATCGCCGCCCGCAAGGCCGCCGACGCCGTCGAGCGGGACATGCGTTCCGGGTCCTGACCCGGTATGTCGGTGATCTCCCCTACGGTGTGGCTCCATGGCGACTGGGGCTGATGAGGACATCTGGGAGATGCCGGACGCGTGGCGGCGGCTCGTCCATCCGCGCCGCGACCGTCCGGGGCCGTGGCCGGAAGTGCGGATCGACGAGTCCGCGGTGGGCAAGGCTCGGGCGTTGGTGGACGGCGCGCGGGCGGAGGTCGAGGAGGTCCTCGCGCTGCCCGGCTCGGCGCCCGAACTGGTCGAGCGCGGCCGGGCGCATCTGAACGGTGCGGCCGATCCGCTGGGCGCGGCGGTGGTCGCGTCCATCGCGGTGGCCAAGCGCGGCCTTCTCGAACTCGGCGGAAAGGACCCGTTCCGGGACGCATGGGCCGCCGAGCACGGCCTGCCGTTCGCCGCGTGCGCCTTCGCCGAACTGTGCGAGATCACGACCGACTACCGCCAGGTGGGGAGCAAGGCGACCTGGACCGGCGTGCGGCTCGCCCAGCCGTCGGACTATCGCGGAGGCTCTTGGGCGGAGGAGCGGTCGGCCCGGCATCTGCGCGCCCTGCTCGCCGCCGCCGATGACGGCGTGTACGCCGAGGCGGTCGAGGGCCTAGCGAGCCGGCGCCGAACGCCCGTGCAGCGCATGGTCGTCTCCTACCTGGCGCCGACCAGGCGGGACTGGGTCGACGAGGTCCGCGCGGATCCGGCGGTTCACGGCCTGCCGCCGCACGTGGGGTACCGGTGGATGCTGTTCTGCTCCCTCGGCGCGCCGGAGCAGGTCGATCCGGTCGCCCTGCCGCTCGGCTACTACGACCGGACGCCGAGCGTCGTGGCGACCCTCGCGGACGGTGCCGGGCCGTCCGCCGCGGTACCGCTGGTGACCGAAGCCCTGGACGGCGAGTACATCGACACCGACACCTTCCGGGACCTGCTCGACGTCCTCGCGGTGCTGCCCGGGGACGAGGCGTTCCAGGCGCTCGTGGACCGGCTCGGCGCCAAGTACGTCCCGCCCGCGGTGATCGTGGCCGCCCGGACGTTTCCGCGGCGGGCGGTGCGGCTTCTCGCCGGGGCGGCGAAACCGGAGGCGGAGGACCTGCTGCGGGCCCACATGCTCACCCATCCCGACCTGGTGGAGGAGATGCTTCCGGAGCTTCCGGACGAGTCGCGCACGGTCATCGAGGCGATCCGCGAAACGACGGTCCGGGCACCGGAGGCGCCCGCCGCCGCCCTGCCGCCCCTGCTCGCGGACCCGCCGTGGACCCGGCCCCGGCCGAAGGCCAAGCCCGTCGTCATCAAGGATCTGCCCTCGTCGGGCACGCGTTCGATCGGCTGGGAGCCGGGCGAGCGTGATGACTGGAGGGTCGACCTGCACCACCTGTGGCGCTGGGTCGAGCGGCTGGACTGGCAGATTCAGGTCGAGAAGTTCACGAAGGGCGACCTGCCGGGCCACATGCACCCGCTGTTCTTCGTGGAGGGCCCTGACGAACTCGTCCGTCCGCTGCTCGCGGGCTGGGAGCCGCCCACACCATGGGACGTGGCCGAGTGGATGCGGGTCGTCGTCTCCCGGTTCGAACTCAACGCCCTGGACGCCGCCGTGTTCGCGGCGCGCCGTGACCCGGCCAACGCGGCCGGGATTCTGCTGCCCTTCGTGAGCGACGAGGTCGCGCGGCTGATGGCGGACTGGCTCGTCCGGCTCAAGCAGGCCGGAGGAACGGCGCGGACCTGGTTCCGGCGGCACGGCCTCGCCGCCGTCCCCGCGCTGCTGCCTCCCGCGCTGGGCAAGGCGGGTGCCGAACGCCGTGCCGCCGAGGCCGCGCTGCGCCTCATCGCCGCACAGCACGGAGCCCGGCCGATCGTCGAGGCGGCCCGCGTCCACGGCGACAAGGCCGCGGACGCGATCGAGCGCCTCCTGACGGCCGATCCGCTGGACGTCCTGCCCACGAAGATGCCGGCCGTCGGCGACTGGGCCGATGTACGGCTGCTCCCGCAGATCCTGCTGCGCGACCGCGAGCACGCGCTGCCGGACGCCTCCGCGCGGCACGTGCTGACGATGCTGGCGATGTCCAAGCCCGGTGAGGTCTACGCCGGGGTGGACGCCGTCCGCGACCTGTGCGACCCCGGGGCGCTCGCCGAGTTCGGCTGGGCCCTGTTCCGGCGGTGGGAGGCGTTCGGTGCGCCGTCCAAGGAGGGGTGGGCGCTGACGCAGCTCGGCCTGACCGGCGACGACGAGACCGTCCGCCGGCTGACCCCGGTGATCCGGGCGTGGCCGGGCGAGGGCGGGCACGCCAAGGCGGTGACCGGCCTGGACGTCCTCGCCGCCATCGGCACCGACGTGGCGCTGATGCACCTGCACGGCATCTCGCAGCGGGTCAAGTTCAAGGGGGTCAAGAGCCGGGCGCAGGAGAAGATCGAGGAGGTCGCCGCCGAGCTGGAGCTGACGGCCGAGCAGCTCGCCGACCGGCTCGTCCCCGACTTCGGGCTGGACGCCGACGGAACCCTCACGCTCGACTACGGGCCGCGCCGTTTCGTCGTGCGCTTCGACGAGCAGCTCAAGCCGTACGTGACGGACGAGGACGGCAAGCCCCGCAAGTCGCTGCCCAAACCCGGCGCCAAGGACGACCCCGAGTCGGCGCCCGCCGCGTACAGGGCGTTCTCGACGCTGAAGAAGGACGTCCGGACCGTCGCCGCCGACCAGCTCCGCCGCCTCGAAAGGTGCATGGTCACGCGGCGCCGCTGGCCGGTGCGGGAGTTCGAGGAGCTGCTGGCCGGTCATCCGCTCGTCCGCCACATCGTCCGGCGCCTGGTCTGGCTGGCCCGTGACGGTGAGGGGGACGGTGGCAAGGTCACCGCGTTCCGCGTCGCCGAGGACGGCACGTTCGCCGACGCGGACGACGACGTCCTTACCCTCGCGGAATCGGCGGTCGTCGGCGTCGCGCATCCCGTCGACCTGGACGGCTCCGTGGCCGCCTGGGCGGAGGTGTTCGCCGACTACGAGATCCTGCAGCCGTTCCCGCAGCTGGGACGTCCCGTCCACCGGCTGTCCGACGACGAGCGCGCGGGCGGGCGGCTGGGCCGGTTCGAGGGCCTGACGGTCCCGGTCGGCAAGGTGCTCGGGCTGACCTCGCGCGGCTGGGACCGGGGCGCCCCGCAGGACGCGGGCATCGAGTGCTGGATCTCCCGGCACCTCCCCGGCGGCAGGTACATCGTCATCGACCTCGACCCGGGCATCGCCGTCGGCGTGGTGGACGCGCTGCCCGACCAGACGCTGCGGGCGGTCGGGCTGACCGGTCGTCCCGACCAGCTCTGGATGGGCGGCGGCCCCACGGCGTCCTTCGCCGACCTCGACCCGGTCACCGTGTCCGAGGTCCTCGCCGACCTCGCGACACTGAGCTGAGAAAGAGAACCAATGGATCTGCCGACGCCTCTGCTGGACCCGCCGTGGAAGCGCAAGCCCGCGGCCAGGCCCTCCGACGAAGAGCCGATCATCGTCCCCGGTCTGACGCCGCCCAAGGACCGCTTGATCGTCTGGAGGTTCGGCGAACGTGAACGATGGGCAGAGGTCCGTGCGTACGGGTTCTGGCGGAGTGACGAGTGGGAGAGAGCCGCCGAGGAGTTCCGGGACGGCCGGATGGGCTACGAGCCCACGCGGGCGGGCTTCCTCGCGCAGGCTCCCGATGATCTGGCGCGGCCGCTGCTGGCCGAGTGGAAGCCCCAGGTGACCTGGGACTTCCACCATTCGCTCGTGCCGATCGTCATGCGTTTCGAGATCCGCGCATTGGATGTGTCGTTCCGCCTGGCGAAGCAGAACCCGGCCGGCACGGGCCCGATCCTGATGCCGTTCCTGTCCGCCGACGTCGCCCGCCTGATGGCCGACTGGCTGTACCGGCTCAAGTCGGCACAGAAGGTCGCCCGCACGTGGTTCGGGCGGCACGGGCTCGCGGCCGTCCCGTACCTGGTGCCGGACGCGCTCGGCAAGCGCGTCGGCCCACGCCGGGGTGCGGTCAAGGCGTTGCGGATCATCGAGGGGGACGTCGTCGGCGCCGCCCGCGTCCACGGGGACGAGGCCGCCGAGGCGGTCGCGAGGCTCCTCGCCGACGCACCGGCCACGACGGCGCCCGTCGAACCGCCGATCCGGCCGCCGTCCCTTCCGAGCTGGCTGGACGTGGAGGCGCTGCCCAGGCCGGTCCTGCGCGACGGCGGGGAACTCCCGCCCGAAGCGGTCCGCAACCTGCTGCTCGCCCTCACGGGGAGCCCGGGAGGCAGGATCGACGTGACCCCGGTCGTGGACGGCGCCGCCGAGGTCTGCGAGCCCGGATCGCTCACCGCGTTCGCGTGGGCGCTGTTGGAGGCATGGCAGGCGGCGCGGCTGCCGAAGGGCAGCCGGTTCGTGATGTCCGCGCTCGGACGGTTCGGCGACGACGAGACCGTCCGCCGCCTCACTCCGCTGATCAAGGAGTGGCCGGGCCAGGGCGCCGGACACCCCCGGGCCGTCCAGGGGCTCGACGTCCTGGTCGAGATCGGCAGCGATGTCGCGCTGACGCAGCTGAACGGCATTGCGCTCAAGTCCCGGTACAAGGGACTGAAAGGCGAGGCGGAGCGCAGGCTCCTGCAGATCGCGAAGCGGCGCGGGCTGACGGCCGAGCAGCTCGCCGACCGGCTCGTCCCCGACTTCGGGCTGGACGCCGACGGGACGCTCACGCTCGACTACGGGCCGCGCCGGTTCGCCGTCGGCTTCGACGAGCAGCTCAAACCGTCCCTGACGGACGAGAAGGGCAAGCCCCGCAAGTCGCTCCCCAAGCCCGGTGCCAAGGACGCCCCCGAGCTGGCGCCCGCCGCGTACAGGCGGTTCGCGGAACTGAAGAAGGACGCGCGGTCGGTCGCGTCAGGCCAGGTCGCCCGCCTGGAGTCCGCCATGGTCATGGGCCGGACGTGGACGAAGGCCGAGTTCGGCCAGTTCATCGTCGGCCATCCGCTGATGTGGCACCTCGCCAGGCGGCTGGTCTGGCTGAGCGGCGACAGGGCGTTCCGGCTCGCCGAGGACCGCACGTTCGCCGGCCTCGACGACGACACGGTCGAGTTCCCGGACCAGGCCGACGTCCGGATCGCCCACCCGGTGGAACTGGGCGACGCCGTGGCGGCCTGGTCGGAGGTGTTCGCCGACTACGAGATCCTGCAGCCGTTCCCGCAGCTCGGACGGCCCGTCCACGCCCTCGCCGACGGGGAGGGCGAGAACGGCAGGCTCGAACGGTTCGAGGGGCTGACCGTCCCGACGGGACAGGTCCTCGGCCTGACCCGGACGGCCTGGCGGCGCGGCGCCCCGCAGGACAACGGCGTCGAGCACTGGATCTCCTGGCACCTCGCCCCCGGCGTGACCGTCGTGATCGACCTGAACCCCGGCATCGTGGTCGGCCTGGTCGACCTGAACCCCGTCCAGACGATCGAGCGCGTCCGGATCGGTACGGGCCCCTACTCGGAGGCGATCGAGAACGGACTCGCGGACGTGGACCCGATCTTCGTCTCCGAGCTGCTCACCGACCTGACGAGTCTCACCGCGTCCTAGCCGAAGCGGCTGCTGGACACCGGGCCGGGGGAGCGCACCGCGTCCCTCGGGCCGGTGAGCCAGTGCCCGCCGACCGCGCGGACCAACGCCGCGAGGGCCTCGTCAGGATCCGGCGGGACGCCCTCGTCGGCGCCGTCGTCCTCATGCGGATCGGCGCGGACGATCTCGTCGGCCAGGTCCTCCACGGGACGGTCGTCGGGCGGGACGGTCTCGGCCTCCCCGGCGGGCGAGATCCGCAGCCGCTCGCCCCAGGGCGACTTCACCACCTGGTGCAGGAGGCCGGTGACGTCGGCGCTGACGGGCGGCGGGTCGGTCCAGCAGGACGCGTGCTCGAACAGCACCTGCCCCTCGGCCCGCTCCCACAGCCCGTCCGCCTCGGTCTCGTTCAGGTCGTAGGCGATGACGAGCACGTCCGGGCGTCCCGGGGCGAACGGTTCGGCCGGCAGCCCGAACAGCCGCGCCGCCGCGAGCCCCAGGATCCGGCTCGACCGGTCGGGGAGCAGGCCCACCGACACCGGCCGCCGTCCCGCCGCGTCCAGGATCAGCCGCAGCCGGTCGAGGCCGCGCCGGCACGTCGCGAAGCCGTCGGAGGTGTAGGCGAACCGCCCCGTCATGCCGTCATGGAACCCGTACGGCGAGATCGTGACGAGGAGGCCGCCGGTGAGCGCGAAGTGCCACCCCCGCAGGTCCGTGGAGTCCAACGGGCGCATGGCCCGCGCCGCCCGTGCCCGCGCGATCATCCGCCCCAGCCGGTCGTGGGCGGGCCTCCAGTCCTGGTCGTCCGGCGCCGGCAGCAGCCCGGCCTCGTGCTCCGCGCGGGCGAGATCTCCGGCGAACAGCGCGTTGTGGGCCAGCAGATACCGGGCGGGCCACGGCTCAAGCGAGGCCACCCGCGGTTCCAGTACCGCGACGGCCTCGGCGTGCCGGTTCTCCCGCTCCAATGCCGACACGAGTTCCATGAGCAGCACGGGCTCGTCCGGAAGCATCTCCAGCGCCCGCCTCAGTGCCGGAACGGCCAGGAATGGAATGCCGCGCTCGACGCAGGCGTAACCGAAGTCGTAAAGCTGCTGAGGCGCCTGCTCGCGGGCCATCGCCGCGGCGGCCTCCCGCATGTCGTCGAACCCGGACATTGCCGCCGCGCCCTCCATGAGCCGCGCGAGCTCCGCCAGTTCCATGCCGTCCGCGTTGAACCGCAGATGCCGGATCAGCCCGGCGATGTCCCCGCTTTCCAGAAGTGCCCGCGCTTCGCTCATGGGCGGCAACGCTACAGCCGGCGCCCTTCAGCGATCATGTTGTTTTCTCCAGCGCCCGGAGGACGTCCGCGACGAGATCTCCGGTGTCCTCGATACCGGCGGAGAAACGGATGAATCCGGGTGCGACGGCGTCGCCGCCCCACCTCCCGCGCCGTTCCGCGGAACTGTGCACGCTGCCGAAACTGGTGGCCTGCATGACGAGCCGGAGCGACCCGAGGAACCGTTCGGCGGACGCCTCGTCCTTCAACGTGAACGACACGACGCAGCCGAATCGCCGCATCTGGCGGACCGCGATCTCATGCGCTGGGTCGCCGGGCAGCCCCGGGTATCTGAGCCCGGAGACCTTCGGATGGCCCCGCAGCGCCTCGGCGAGCGCCAGCGCGTTCGCCGCCTGCCGCTCCAGCCTCAGCTGGAGCGTGGCGAGCGACCGATGCGCCAGCCAGGCCTCCATCGGTCCCGGGACGGCGCCCACGGTCTTGCGCCAGAACCGGACCCCCTCGGCGAGTTCCGGATCGCGGGCGGCGACGTGCCCGAGAAGCAGATCCCCGTGCCCGGTCAAGGACTTCGTGTCGCTGGCGACGGAGAAATCGGCGCCCAGATCCAAAGGGCGCTGCCCGAGCGGCGTGGCAAGCGTGTTGTCCACCGCCACAAGTGCGCCCGCCGCGTGAGCCGCCTCCACGATCCGCCTGATATCGCACACGTCCAGACCGGGATTGGACGGCGTCTCCAGCCAGACCAGGCGAGCACCTGCCACTCTCACAGGGTTCCCGGTCGATTCCGAGCGGTTTGTCGGGGTGCTCCTCTACGGTTGGGCGACATGGAAGATCACCTCCCCGGCGAAGACGTCCTGACGATCCCGGAGTCGTGGCGGCGGTCGCTGCACGCGCGGCGCGGAGGTGCGCCCGGCCCGAAGATCAAGGTGGACGCGGCGGCCGCGGACGCCGTCCGGGGCTTCGTCGAGCGGACGGGCGGCGCGGTCGACGCGCTGCTGGAGGGCGGCACCGGCGACCCCGCGCTGGCCGAGGCCGCGCGGCGGCACATGGCCGGGGAGGCGGATCCGGCGGGGGCGGCGGCGATCGCGGCCGTCACCGTGATGGGCAACGGCGGCCCGTACCAGAGGGACAAGGTGCACCGCCCTTACGTCGACGCGTGGATCACCGAGCACGGGATCGCGTTCGCCGCGTGCGCGCTGGTCGAGCTCAGCCGGACGACGGCGGCCCGCGAGAGCGGCGGCACGTGGCGCGGCACCTGGGTCGGCGCCCGGCACGCGCCGGACGAGACCATGCTCGCGGTGTCGCAGGAGGACGCGCGCCGCGTCCGCGGGCTGCTGGCCGCCGCCTCCGAGTCCGACTACGCCGACGCGGCCGGCCGGCTCGCGGAGCACCGGTCCGGGTGGGCCGCGCGGTGGCTCGTGTCGTACCTGGTCCCGACGCGGGAGGACTGGGTGGACGAATGCTGCGCCGCGGCGGCCCCCCAGGCGCGGCGCCACGACCTCGAGCTGCTCGTGCTGTCGGCGCTCGGCAAGGCCGGGCAGCTGGCGACGCCGTTCCCGTCGCGCGGCATCTACTGGGGCCAGGCGACGCGGGCGCTGCTCGGCACGATGGCGGACGGGATCGGCCCGGACGTCCTGCCGTTCCTGCTGGCCGAGGCGGACGGCAGGTACCTGGAGTCCGACGACCGCAAGCGCATCTTCGAGGCGATCGCCTTCCTGCCGACCGACGAGGCGTTCCAGGCGCTGATCGACCGGCTGGACCGCAAGCATGTGCGGGCCGCGCTCGGCGAGGCCGCGCGGCGGTTCCCGGTACGGGCGCTGCGGCTGCTGGCCCGGGCGGGCGTGGACGATCTGCTCGCCCATCACGTCGAGGCCCACGCCGGCCTCGTCACCGCCGCGCTCCCCGGGCTGCCGGACGACGTCGCAGCGGCCGTCGAGCGCATCGCCGCGACGTCCACGCGCGTACCGGCGGCGGCGCCGGAGGAGCTTCCCGCCCTCCTCACCGGCCGTCCATGGCTGCATCCCCGCCGCCTCGTGATGACCGGCCTGACTCCGCCCGCGTCGCGGCTCGTGTGGCGTGACGGCGAAAGGCAGGAGTGGCTGGACGCCGACCCGCACGTCCGGCGACCCCATGGCGACGACTGGGAGACCTGCGTCGACAGCTACACGAGGGGCGGTGCCATGACCGGTTCCCTGGTGCTGATGGTGCACGGCCCCGAGGAACTGATCCGTCCCGTCCTGCCGGGCTTCCGGGGCGTCGCCAACCGGGACGCCCACCGGTGGATGCGGCCCCTCGCGGCCCGATACGAGCTGGACGCGCTGCCCGTCGCGATCCTGATGGCCAAGCCGCACCCGGAGACCTGCTGCGAACCGCTGATGCCGTACTTCGACGCGGACGCGGCCCTGCTGATGGGGGAGGTGCTCGCCAAACACGGGAGGCGTTATCGCCCCGCCGGCGCGTGGTTCGACAGGCACGGGCTCGGCGCCGTCGCGCTGCTCGTCCCGGCGGCGCTCGGGAAGAAGGCCAAGGACTGGCGGCACGCCGAGACCGCGCTCCGGTATCTGCTCGACGCGCACGGTCTCCGCGCCGTCGTGGACGCCGCCCGCGACGCGTACGGCGACGAGTCCGCGAAGGCGATCGAGGACCTGTTGTCCACGCCACCGGCGGAGACGGGCCTCGCCCAGCCCGCGAAGATCGCCGCATGGGTGGACCCGGCACCGCTTCCCCAGGTCCTGCTGCGCGGCGGTGACAAGGCGCTGTCCCTGGACGCGACACGGGCCCTCATCGAGCTGCTCACCCTGCCGGCGGCGTACGGGATGGACGACGTGGCGAAGGCGTGCACGCCGGATTCGGTGGCCGAGTTCGGCTGGGCCCTGTTCCGGCAGTGGCTCGACGCGGGCAAGCCGTCCAAGGACGCCTGGGCGCTGCGTCAGCTCGGCCATACCGGCGACGACGAGACCGTCCGGCGCCTGACGGCGGTCATCCGGGCCTGGCCGGGGGAGGGCGGGCACAAGAACGCGGTCAACGGCCTCGGGGTGCTCGCCGAGATCGGGTCGGACGTGGCGCTTATGCACCTCCACGGCATCGCGCAGAAGGTCAAGTTCAAGGGTCTCCAGGCGGAGGCGCAGCGGAGGATCCGGCAGGTTGCCGAGCGGCTCGGCCTCTCCACCGAGCAGCTCGCGGACCGGCTCGTCCCGGCCTTCGGCCTCGACGCCGAAGGAGGCATGGTCCTCGACTACGGGCCGCGCCGCTTCCTCGTCCGGTTCGACGAGCAGCTCAAGCCGTTCGTCGCGGACGAGGACGGAAAGCACCGCAAGGCCCTGCCCAAGCCCGGCGCCAAGGACGACCCCGAGCTGGCGCCCGCCGCCTACAAGACGTTCGCCGGCCTCAAGAAGGACGTGCGGACCGTCGCCTCGGATCAGATCCGCCGCCTGGAGCAGGCGATGGTGACGCAGCGCCGCTGGACGACCGCCGAGTTCGGCGAGTTCATCGTCCGGCATCCGCTCGTCTGGCACATCGCGCGCCGGCTGGTCTGGATCGCCGAGGAGGACGGGACGACGGCCGCGTTCCGCATCGCCGAGGACCGGACGTTCGCCGACGCCGGCGACGACCCGTTCCCCCTCTCCGAGTCGGCCCGGGTCGGCATCGCCCACCCGCTGCACCTCGGCGACACCATCGAAGCCTGGTCGGAGGTGTTCGCCGACTACGAGATCACGCAGCCGTTCCCGCAGCTCACCCGTACCGTCCACGTGCTGACCGACGCCGAGCGCGACAGCGGCCGGCTGGAGCGGTTCGAGAAGCTGAAGGTGCCGTTCGGAAAGGTCCTCGGCCTCGTCAAGCTTGGGTGGCAGCGGGGGACCCCGCTGGACGCGGGCGGCGAACGGTGGATCTCCCGCCGCATAGCCGACGGCCGCCACGTCGTCATCGACCTCGATCCCGGCATCTCGGTCGGCGCGGTCGACGCCACCGGCGACCATCAGGTCCTCGACTACGTGTGGTTCGCGACGGAACCGGACGACTTCTGGCCCAGCAAGGGCACCCCGCTGAAATTCGGCGAACTGAACGACGTCATCGCGTCCGAGATCCTCGCCGACCTGACCACCCTCGCGGAGGCGGCCGAGAAATGAGCGACACCACCACCGACACCACCGGTACGGGCACCACCGGCACCGACTACCAGCGGCCGCCCGCCGAGGTCCGGTTCGCCGCCGAGCTGGACCGGCTCCGGGAGAACGACTCCGGGCCGCGGCCGCCCGGGTGGGCGCTGAGCCTGACGGCCGCGCGCCGGTTCATCGTCGGGGACGACGCGCTCGGCGTCCGCCGCAAGTTCGTCGGTGACACCGCCCTCATCGACCGGGCCCTGGTCACCCTCGCCACCAGCCGCGGGCTGATGCTCGTCGGGGAGCCCGGGACGGCGAAGTCGCTGCTGTCGGAGCTGATCGCGGCGGCGGTCAGCGGCACCTCCACGCTGACGATCCAGGGCGGCGCGGCCACCACCGAGGACCAGATCAAGTACTCGTGGAACTACGCGCTGCTGGTGTCGGAGGGGCCGTCCACGCGGTCGCTCGTGCCGGCGCCGCTGCTGACCGGGATGGCCGAGGGGAGGGTCGTCCGGTTCGAGGAGATCACCCGCTGCCCGCTGGAGGTGCAGGACTCGCTGCTGTCGCCGCTGTCCGACCGCGTCCTCGCCATCCCGGAGCTGTCCGGGCACGAGTCGATGGTGTTCGCGCGCGACGGGTTCAACGTCATCGCGACCGCGAACACCCGCGACCGGGGCGTCAACGAGATGAGCGCCGCGCTCAAGCGGCGGTTCAACTTCGAGACGGTGTTCCCGATCGCCGACTTCGCGACCGAGCTGGACCTGGTCGAGCAGGAGGCCGGGCGGCTGCTGGAGCACAGCGGCGTCGAGGTCGCGCCGCGCCGGGACGTCCTCGAAGTGCTGGTCACCACGTTCCGGGAGCTGCGGAACGCCACCACCGAGGACGGCCGGTCGATGGACCGGCTGTCGGCCGTGATGAGCACCGCCGAGGCAGTGTCCGTCGCCCACCAGGTCGGGGTGCGCGGGTGGTTCCTGCGCGGTGAGGAGGGCAGCGCCGCCGACATCGTCGAGTGCCTCGCCGGAACCGCCGCCAAGGACAGCCCCGAGGACCTCGCCCGGCTGCGCCGGTACCTGGAACAGCAGGCGCCCCGACGCCCCGGGGAGCAGTGGAAGGCGCTGCACGCCGCCCGGCACCTGCTGCCCGGCTGATGGCCGTCACCTTCGTCGGCGTCCGGCACCACAGCCCGGCGTGCGCCCGGCTCGTCCGGGACGTGATCCGGCGGCTGCGCCCCGCGTACGTGCTGGTGGAGGGGCCCGCGGACTTCGGCGGACGGATGGACGAGCTGCTCCTCGGCCACGAACCGCCCGTCGCGGTCTTCAGCTACTACCGGGACGCCGACCGCGTGCACGCCTCATGGTCGCCGTTCTGCGGGTACTCGCCGGAATGGGTCGCGCTCCACGAGGGGCGGGCCGCCGGTGCGGAGCTGCGGTTCATCGACCTGCCCGCGTGGCATCCCGCGTTCGCCGGCCGCAGCAACCGGTACGCCGACGCGGAACGCCGCTATGCCGAGGTGACCGAGCGGCTGTGCCGGGAGTTCGCCGTCGACAACACCGACATCCTCTGGGACCACCTCTTCGAGATCGACCCCGACGGGGCGGGAGAGCGGCTCGGCGCCTACTTCGGCCTGCTGCGGGGCGAGGCGGAGGCCGGGGAGGACGACACGGCCCGCGAGTCCTACATGGCGGAGTGGATCCGGGCGGCCGAGGCCGACGCCGGTGACCGGCCCGTCGTCGTGGTGACCGGGGGCTTCCACAAGCCCGCCCTCGAAGCGCTCGTCACCTCCGGCGGCACGGACTGGCCGCGGGTCCCCGAACCGCCCGAGGACGCGACCGGCGGCAGCTTCCTCGTCCCGTACTCGTTCCGGCGCCTCGACGCGTTCACCGGCTACCAGTCGGGCATGCCGTCGCCCGAGTACTACCAGCGGCTCTGGGAGAGCGGCCCGGCCGCGGCCGCCGGGGCGCTCGTCGAGACGGTCGTGGCGCGGCTGCGCGAGCGCGGGCAGGTCGTCTCGACCGCCGACCTGATCGCCGCCCGCACCCTCACCGAAGGCCTCACCCGGCTGCGCGGCCACCCGGCGCCCGCCCGCGCCGACCTGCTGGACGGGCTGGTGTCCGCCCTGGTGAACGACGACCTCGACCAGCGGCTCCCGTGGACGTCCCGGGGAACGCTCGCCCCGGGGGCGCACCCGGCGGTCGCCGAGATGGTCGCCGCGCTGAGCGGTGACCGGACCGGACGCCTGCACCGCGACACCCCCGCGCCGCCGCTCGTGGACAACGCGACGTCCGAGCTGGCGCGGCTGGGCCTCGACCGCGACGGCCCGGTCGTCCTCACCCTGACGACCCCGCGCGGGCTGGAGCGGAGCAGGGCGCTGCACCGGCTGCGCGTCCTCGGGATACCCGGCGCCGACCGCGAGTCGGGGCCCGCGACGGGCGCCGACCCGGTGCTGGAGGAACGCTGGTTCCTGGACGTGTCCGACGGGGGCGGACTGCGGCACTCCGCGCTCATCGAGGCGGGCGCGTACGGGCCGACCCTCGACGACGCGGCCGCGGCCGTCCTGGACGAGCGCATGAACGTCGCGGGCACCGACATGGAGCGGCTCGCGGGCGTGTTGTTCGACGCGGCGCTGTGCGGGTGCGCGGGCCAGTCCGAGCGGATCGCCGAGTCGATCGCCGCCGCGATCGCGGGCGCCTCCGACATCGCCGCGCTCGGCGCGGCGCTCGACACCGTGCTCGGGCTGTGGCGGCACGACCGCGTCTTCGGGACGGCGCGCAGCCCGCTGTTCGGGACGGTCATCGAGGAGTGCGCCGACCGCGTCCTGTGGCTGGTCGAGGGCGTCCGCGGCGGGCCCGCGCCCGCCGATCCGCGCCGGCTCCGCGCCGTCGCCGCGACCCGCGACGCGCTGCTGCACGCCGGCGGGACCCTGAGCCTGGACCGGGACGCGGCGCTCGGCGTCGCCCGGCGCGTCGCCGCCGAGCCCGACGCCCCGCCCGACCTGCGCGGCGCCGCGTTCGGGCTGGGCCGCGTCCTCGGCGACGCCTCCGATCCGGTGCGGGCGGTGCGCGGCGCGGCCGGGCCGAAGACGTTCGGGGACTGGCTCGCCGGCCTGTTCGCGCTGGCCAGGCAGGAGGTGCTCGACCCGGACACCTCCGTCCTCGGCGTCCTCGACGAGCTGGTCGGCGGGATGGGCGAGGAGGACTTCCTCGTGGCGCTGCCCGCGCTGCGGCAGGCGTTCGAGTACTTCCCGCCGCGCGAGCGGGAGGCGATCGCCCAGGGGCTGCTGGACCGCCGCGGCCTGCGCGGCTCCGCCCGCGCGCTGCTGCGCACCCCGGACGCGCCGCTGCTCACCGCCGAGGCGCTCGCACTGGAGGCCCGCGTGGACCGCGCCCTCTCGGCCGCGGGGCTGATGGGAACGGGCGCCTCCCCGCAGGGAACACAGGAGGGAGAGTCGTGACCCCGCCCGACTTGGAACGCTGGCGGCTCGTCCTCGGCGCGCCCGCCGAATCGTGCATGGGCGCGCTGGGCGGCGGGGCCGCCGAACGGGACGCGGCGCTCGACTGGCTGTACGGGCGCGACCCCGACCTCGGCAGGCGCGGGGTGCGGCGCGGAGGCGGCGCGGGCGGCGGCGAGCCCGATCCGTCCGGGGACCGGACCGGCGGGGACGGGCCGTCCCAGCTCACCACCGTCGACTGGCTCGACGCCGTGCACCGGCTCTTCCCGAAGGAGACGATCGAGCGGCTCGAACGCGACGCCGTCGAACGGTACGAGATCCACGAGGTCGTCACGGACCCGGCCGTCCTGCAGCGGATCGAGCCGGACGAGACGCTGCTGCGCGCCGTCCTGCGCACCAAGCACCTGATGAACCCGGAGGTCCTCGCGCTCGCCCGGCGCATCGTGGAGGCGGTGGTCCGGCAGCTGATGGACCGGCTCGCCACCGAGGTCCGGCAGGCGTTCCACGGCACCCGGTCGCGGCGGCCGAGCCGGATCAAGAACTCCCGCAACTTCGACTTCCACGGCACGATCCGCGCCAACCTCGGCCACTACCGGCCGGACGAGCGCCGCCTCTACATCGAGCACCCGAGGTTCGTGTCCCGGACGAGACGGCACGTCGAGCAGTGGCAGATGATCCTGCTGGTCGACCAGTCCGGCTCCATGGTCGGGTCGGTCGTCCACGCGGCCGTCACCGCCGCGTGCCTGTGGGGCCTGCCCGGCCTCAAGACGCACCTCGTCGCGTTCGACACCTCCGTGGTCGACCTGACCTCCGACGTCACCGATCCCGCCGAGCTGCTGATGAAGGTCCAGCTCGGCGGCGGCACCGACATCGCGCGGGCCGTCGCGTACGGGGCGGGGCTGGTGGAGAACCCGCGCCGGTCGATCGTCGCGGTCATCACCGACTTCTACGAGGGCGGGGACGAGCACCGGCTCGTCCGGGAGGTCCGGCAGCTCGTCCGGCAGGGCACGCAGGTGCTCGGGCTGGCCGCGCTCGACCAGGACGCCAACCCGTCCTACGACCGGGGAATGGCGCAGCGGCTGGCCGACGAGGGCGCCCACGTCGGCGCCATGACACCGGGGCAGCTCGCCGAGTTCGTCGCCGAACGGATCGGCCGATGACCCGCGCCGACCTGCTCTCCCTGACACCGGACGCGCTCGCCGCCCTCGCCAACCGCGGCCTGGTCAAGCGCGCCGCCAAGGACCTGGACGCCGGCAACGGCCCCGAGATCACCGTGTCGCCGGACGGGGACATCGACGGCGCCTTCCCGGACGGCACCAAGACCTCGCTTCCCGCCGGAGCCGGGCTGGAGGCCGCGACCTGCTCGTGCGCCGCGACGGGGACCTGCCGCCACCGGATCTGCCTCGTCCTCGCCTACCAGCGGACCGCCTCTGAGGCTGAACCGGGGGCCGAACCGGCGGCACCCGACGCCGAACCGGCGGCACCCGAGCCCGCCTGGTCGCCGGGCACGTTCGACGACGAGGCCCTCGCCCGCCTGCTCGGCCAGCGCGCCCTCACCGCCGCCCGCCGGACGCATCGCACCGGCTACTCGGCCAGGATCCGCCGCCCCACCCCGCAGGACCCGGTGGCGCAGGTCGAGCTGCCGACCTGCACCGTGCGGTTCCTCGTGCCGGACGAACTCGGCTACGTCCACACCGACGCCGTCGCCGCGGTGCGGGGCGAGGTCACCGTCCTCGCCGTATGGGCGTTCCGCGTCGCCGACGAACGCGGCCTGACCGGCGACGAGATCCGCCTGGACGTCGGCGGCTCCGCCGTGACGACCGGTGACGGGCTCGACGCCGCGGTGGACCTCGCCGATCAGGTCCTCCTGGAAGGCGCCATGCACGCGGGCCCCGTCCTGGCCGCCGCGCTGGGCCGCGCCGCCGCCGACCTGGCGGCGGGCGGCCTGCACTGGCCCGCGGCCGCGCTCGATGACCTGGCCGCCCAGCTCGCCGCCTACCACGACCGGCGCGCCGACCACGACCCCGGACGGATCGCCGGACTGCTCGCCGAGGTCCATGCCCGGCACCGCGCCGCCCGGGCCGGCGGCCACCGCTCGCAGGTGCTCGGCACGAACGAGTCCGCGGAGACGCCGCTGCGCCGCGTCCGCCTCGCCGCCCTCGGCTGCCGCGTCGCCGGCACGGACGGGACCCGCACCGCCGGCATCTACCTCGCGCACACCGGCACCGGCATCGTGCTCGTCCTGAAACGCCACTGGGACGTCCCGGACGGAACGAGCCTGACCGGCGCCGACCTGGCCGGCCGCCGGATCCTCGGCGCGCCGCTGCGCTCGCTCGCCGCCGCGAACGTCGTCTCCGAGAGCGCCACCCGCAGCGCCGGCCGGGTCGTGCGCGTCGCCGCCGGCCGGATCGCCAAGACCACGGTCACTCCGCTGGGCGACGCATGGGAGAGCCTGCCCGCCGGCCTCCTCGTCCGCGACCTCTCCGCCGAGAGACGCGCGCTGGACGCGCTCCCGCCCCGCCTGGTCCGGCCCCGCGTCGAGGCGGAACTCGTCCGCGTCATCGAGATCGCCGAGGTCCGCGACATCGGCTACCACCCCGGCTCGCAGCGGCTGGAGGCCGTCGTCGCCGACGCGGAGGGCACGACGGCCGTCGTCTCCGCCGACTACAGCCCGCACCGCCCCGCCGCCCTCGACGCGCTCGCCGAGGCCTTCGCGCAGACCCCCCGATTCGTCACCGGCTCCGTCCGCCGCGACCGCGGCGGGCTCGTCATCGACCCGTTCGCCGTGCGGACCGGGGACGGCATCGTCGTCCCCGACCTGGTCGCCGGCGACGGAGCCGCCGCCCTGGACGCCCCGGCCGCCGAACCGCGCGACCCGCTGGGCGAGGCCGTCGACGCGGCCCTCGCCGTCACGGCCGAGACCGCGCACCGCGGCCTCCTCGGGGTGTCGCACGGCCTGCGCAACCGGATCGCCCGGACCGCCGGAACCCTGGAGAAGGTGGGACTCCGCACGACGGCAGAGACCCTGACCGCCCTGGCCGCGGCGCTGGCATCCGACGACCAGGCCCGCACCGTCCAGGCCTGGGCGGACGCGCGCATCCGCCTCCAGACGGCCGCCGAACTCCGCTAGCCCCGCACGGCCCGGCCGGTCAGGCGCGGCAGGTGAGGGGGCGGCCGCCGTTGAAGGCGATCATGTCGTTCAGCGCGGCCACCAGGTCGATCTGGGCGCCGGGCTCGTGCCCGTCCAGCTCGGCGTAGGCGCGGTGGAGGTTGCCGACGAGGCGTTCGGGGTCGGTCAGCCCGTCGAAGGGGCCGAGGTCGGTCTCGCGGGCGGCCTCCAGCGGCGACAGGCCGGCCGGCTTGGCCTCGGCGGCCGCCGCCTGGACGAAACGCGCGTAGGCGATGACGCGGTCGATGAGTTCCGGGCCGGCGACGGGGCCGTGGCCCGGGACGATCGTCAGCGCGTCCAAGGGTGCGACGACATCCTCCAGCACCTTGATCGCGCCGGCGATCGAACCCTGCATGAGGAAGGGCGTGCCGCCGTTGAACAGCAGGTCGCCGCAGAACAGCACCCGCCGGTCCGGGATCCAGACGATGGAGTCGTTGGTGGTGTGCGCGGGCGTCCCGACGTGCCGGACCTCGCAGCGCAGGTCGTCCACCCACAGCGTCACGCCGTCGGTGTAGGTGAGGAAGGGCGGTTCGAGCTCGACGTCGCCCCAGTCGACCTTCGTCCAGAAGGGCTCGTCGAACGGCTTGCCCCAGCCGAGCGCGCCCTCCCGCGTCCCCTCGTGGCCGACGACGGTGGCGCCGGGGAACAGGTAGTTGCCGAACGTGTGGTCGCCGTGATGGTGGGTGTTGACCAGCGTCCGGACGGGACGGTCCGTGACCGACCGGATCGACTCGGCGTAGGCGCGGGTGCGCCGCTCGGTCGAACAGGAGTCGACGCTCGTCACGCCGCGGGCCCCGACGAGGAAGCCGGTGTTGTTGATCCACCAGGTGCCGTCGGGCTGGAGGTAGGCGAAGATCCCGTCGGAGACCTCCTGCAGCCGCGGGCTTCCCGGGCCGCCGCGGTCGGGTGCGTCGCTCATGGGCCGGGAGTGTAGCCCGGCGCCCGGCCGTCAGGGGTTCTCGTCGGACGGCCGGGCGGGCTCCGGGCCGTCCGGGCCGACGCGGATCATCCGGGTGACGCGGGCGATCCGGAACCGCCTGCCGCACGCCACGAACTCGACCCCGTTCCCCGACTCGACCCGGTCGGCGGCACGGGCGTACTCGGCCAGCTCGCCGGGGCTCGGCGGCGCGCAGTCCTCCGGCACGGTCTTCGGCAGCAGCACCCGGAAGTAGTAGGCGAGGGCGGTGCGGGCGTCCTGCGGGCCGTTCCCGCGGGCGACCGGACGCCAGCGCCCGTCGGCGTCCTCCAGGACGTCGAACTGCGGCGGCAGCAGCACCACCCCCGGGTGGGCCTCGACCGCTGCGGCGGCCTCGCGATGCAGGGCGTCCGGGACGCCGCGCGCGGCGTGCCCCCGGCCGAGCAGTTCCAGCCGCAGCGCCGCGTCCGCCGGGCCGACGGGTGCGGCGGGGTCGATGCGGAACGAGCGCAGCGGACCGGCCTCGGCGTCGGTGACCCGGGCGGGCTCGGGCCCGTCGTCCCCGAACCGGGCGAAGCCGAGGACGCGGACGATCCGGTACCGCAGCGGCCCGGCGTGGCACTCGTTGAGGACGGCGGGCTCGTCCTCCCGCGGGCAGAGCAGGCCCGCGAGCCGCAGCATCTCGTCCCGCACCGCCGTCTCGTGGCCCGCGCCGGCCTCGCGGAGATGGACGCCGAGGTCGGCACGGGCCTCGCACGGTTCCAGCGCGCCGAGCCGGAGGATCCGCCACACGCCGCCCGCCTGCTCGGCGCCGCCGAACTCCGGCGGCCCCATGCCCACGAGCCGCGGGTAGGCGCGCCGCCGTTCGGCGGCCTCCTGGTCGCGGACGGCCGCCACGGGCTCCAGCTCCCCGACGACGTTGATCACGTCGTGTCCGGGCATCCCTTCGAAGGCCATGCACCCATCGTGACGCTGCCGTGCACCTCGCGTGACGGAAACGGCCCAGGGTCCGGCGAACCGTTCTCACCGGGGCGCACCGGAGCCGGTGTCAGTACTCCGGCACCGTCGTCAGCAGATAGGGGCGCGGGGAACCGGCGCGGGCGGACGGCTCCTGGGAGCCGGCGGAGCGCAGCACCTCGCCGGCGCCGAGCACGGCCGCGTCGCCGGTGTCGTCGCCGACCCGCGCGCCCAGCCCCGTCCGGTCGCGGATCAGCCGTTCCAGGCCGGGCAGCCGGGCGCAGCCGCCGGTGAGGGTGACGCCGACGCTCAGCAGGTCGCCGGAGATCTCCGGCGAGCAGCCGGCGAGGCCGGCGCGGATCGCGTCCACGATCTCCGCCACCGGCCGGGCGATCGCCCGGCCGACGTCCACGGTGGTGAGGACGATGCCGCGCGGCATCCCGGTCGCGACGTCGCGCCCGTGGACGACGGTCTGCCGCACCGGATGCCGGCCGAGCGGGGGCACCGCGCCGACCTCCAGCTTCGCGGCCTCCGCGGCGGACAGCGAGACCGCGACGCCGTGCTCGCGCCGGACGAGCGCGACGATGGCACGATCCAATGCGGACCCGCCGATGGGCGCGGTGTGCGAGGTGACGAGGCCACCGAACGCGATGACCCCGACGTCGGTGATGTCGGCGCCGATGTCGGCGATCACCGTGACCTCGGACCGCCCGGACGAGGTCATGCCCATGCCGATGGCGGCGGCGATCGGCGTCGGCACGAGCGTGAGGCGCCGTGCGCCCGCCTGGAAGGCGGAGAACTGCAGAGCCCGGTAGTGGACGGACGACATCCCGCTCGGGACCGTGACCACCAGCCGCGGACGGGCGGTGTAGTGGCGCCGGTGGTGCCGGCGGACCAGGTGCCGCATCAGGTACTCGGCCTCGTCGGTCTCGGCCGGCGCGCCCTCGCGGATCGGCCGGACGAGCGTGATGTCGGGGTTGCGTCCGGCCATCTCCTGCGCGGGGGCGCCGAGTGCCAGGATGCGTCCGTTGTGCCGGGATCGGGCGAGCAGTGACGGCTCGCGGCACACGACGCCGCGGTCCCTCACATGCATTCGCACGGTCGCGCTGCCCAGGTCGATAGCGGTGTCGCGGCCCGCGAAATCCCACATCGCGTCCCTCCCAATCGCCCCGAAAGTCGCAAGAGCCCAGATGATTCCCTTGCTGCCTGCGGCGATGCCCACCCTCGGGTAAGCGAATGGCAACGTCATGGCGAACACGGGTCCGGAATATCCGGAACGCCGATCGCGACCGCGGCCCCGCCGGGCCCGCTGTGCCGGGCGGGCACCAAGAGATCATGTTGGGACGGTGTCGAACCGCGCCGCCGCGCGCCGCGCCGTCCAGCCGCGCCGCGCGCGGACCGCTCCGGCCGCGCGGCACACCCCGTACAGGGCGAACGAGATCGTCGTGACGTACGGGCTGATCGGGATGCTGGAGCCGATCGACAGCAGGATCCCGCCGACCACCGACACCGTCGCGAGGACCGTGCTCAGCACCGGCACGAGCACCGGCGACGCGGTGACCCGCACCGCGGCGGCGGCCGGGGTGCAGATCAGCGCGAGCACCAGCAGAGCCCCCACGACCTGCACGGACACGGCGACCGCGAGGCCGAGCGCCAGCATGAAGACGAGCGACAGCGCCCGCACCGGGACGCCCCGCGCCGCCGCCACGTCCGGGTCCAGGCTGGCGAACGCCAGCGGACGCCACATGACCGCGAGGCACACGAGCACCACCGCCGACGTCGCGAGCAGCCACGACAGCCGCGGAGCGTCGATCGCGACGATCTGGCCGGTGAGGATGCCGAACTTGTTGGCCGACCGTCCCTTGTACAGCGACAGGAACAGCACGCCGAGCCCGAGCCCGAAGGGCATCAGCACGCCGATGACCGAGCTCCGGTCCCGCGCCTTCGCGCCGAGCATCCCGATCAGCGCGGCGGCGGCCAGCGCCCCCGCGATGGAGCCGCCCGCCACGCTCGTGCCGAGCAGCAGCGCGGCCGCCGCCCCCGCGAACGACAGCTCGCTGATGCCGTGCACGGCGAACGCGAGGTCGCGCATGACCACGAACGTCCCGGCGAGCCCGCCGACGAGCCCGAGCACGGCCCCCGCGATCAGCGAGTTCCGGACCAGTCCGAGCAGCGCCCCGTAGTCCTCGAAGTTGAAGATCTCGCGCCAGACCTCGTGCCAGCTCATGCCGCCCCCGATCCCGGAACACCGGCCATGTCCAGGACCCGGTCGGCGAACGGCAGGACCGGATCGATTTCGTGGGTGACGAACACGACCGTCGTGCCGTGCTCGCGGCGCCGCCGGTCGATCAGGTCGCTGACGATCCGCTGGTGGTCGGCGTCCAGGGAGGCCAGCGGCTCGTCGCAGAGCAGGACGCGCGGGTCGGTCGCGAGTGCCTGGGCGATCCGCACGCGCTGGAGTTCACCCCCCGACAGCAGGTCGAGCGGAACGTCCGCGAAGGACGCGGCGCCCACGTCGCGCAGGCTGCTCTCGACGCGGCGGCGCGCCTCGCGGCGCGGCGGCCGCGGCCCCCAGCGGTGCCCGTCGATGCCGAGCCGCACCAGGTCGCGGGCCCGCAGCGGAGTGTGCGCCGGGACGGCCTTGTGCTGCGGGACGTAGCCGATGAGGTCGCTGCCCCGACGCGGCGGGCGGCCGTTCACCGCGACCGTCCCGGCCGACGGCCGCAGAAGCCCGAGCAGCACCCTGAGCAGGCTCGTCTTGCCCGACCCGTTCGACCCGACGACGACGAGGAACTCGCCGGCCGCCACGTCGAGGTCGAGCCCCCGCCACAGCGTCCGCTCCCCGTAGGAGAGGGCCACGTCGCGCAAGGCGATCACGACAGCGCCTTCTGCAGCGCGGCGATGTTGCCGTCCATCCAGCTGATGTAGTCCTGGCCCGCGGGCAGGGTCTCGGTGACCGGCACGACGGGGACACCGGCGTCCTTCGCGGCCTTCTCGACCTGCTCGGTCTGCGCCCCGCTCGTCTGCGCGTTGTAGACGAGCGCCTTCACCTTCTTGCCCGTGAGCAGCGCGAGTGTGTCCCGCAGCGTCCTCGGCGGGACGTCGTCTCCCTCCTCGATCGCCTCGCTGAACTCCTCCGGCGTCTCGTTCTTCAGGCCGGCCGCCTCCAGCAGGTAGACGGGCACCGGCTCGGTGATGGCGACACCGTCGCCCGCGTGCGCGGCCTTGATCGCCGCCACCCTCCCCTCCAGCGTCTTCAGCTTCGCCTTGAAAGCGGCGGCGTTCGACCTGAACGTCCCCGCGTTCTCCGGGTCGGCCTTGCCTAGCGCGGCCGAGATCCGGTCGGCGAGAAGCGCGACGGAAGGAAGGTCGTACCAGACGTGCTCGTTGAGTTCTTCGCCCGCCGGCGCGGTCTTCCCGGAGACCTGGACGGCGTTGAGCACCTCTGCCTTGGACCCCGCGCCCTTGAGCAGCGTGTCCACGAAGTCGTCGTAGCCGCCGCCGTTCTCGATGACCACTCCGGCCCTCGACAGCGCGAGCCGGTTGCGCGTGCCCGCCTCGAAGGAGTGCGGGTCCTGCGCGGGATCGCTGATGAACGACGTCACCTTCACCTCGCGGCCGCCGATCTGCCGCGCGATGTCGCCGTACACGTTGGTCGAGGCCACCACGGAGGCGGATGCGCCGCCCGGCTCCGCGGCGTCGGAAGACGATCCGCAGCCGCTGAGGGCGAGCGCCGAGGCGGCGAGGACGGCGCCCGCCCCGGACACGCGGGCACGCTGGGCAGAGAACATGGAGGCTCCCGAAAATGAAAACGATTTTCACTGCAACCTAGCATGGCTCGTCCCGGTTCGTGCCGGTCGAGTTGCTGATTTCGGGAATCTGGGCATACGTCACAGGCCGCCGTCCCGGCATCGGGACGGCGGCCTGTGACGCCGTGCTCTAGCGCTTGCGGACGACGCCGCCGTACTCGTAGATGGTCCGGTCCCGCTTGGAGGCGCCCTCGTACATCGCCAGCTCGGGCGGGACCGGGGCGAGCGGCGGCTGCACGTCGAGCGGACGCCAGTCGACCAGGTTGCACAGGCCCGGCTCGACGGGGTCGAACCCGGACAGCAGCGCGTCGACCTCGGCGGGCGTGCGCGTCTGCCACGGTATGCCGGCGCTGGTGACCTGCTCGGTCATCTCCGCGCTCTTCACCGGGTCGTCGCACGCGACCTGGGAGAACGTGAGGTGGCTGCCGGGCGCGGCACGGTCCATGATCGTGTTCAGGACGCGGCGGGGGTCGTCGGCGTCCGGCAGATGGTGGCCGACCGACAGGAACAGCGTCGCGACCGGCTCGGAGAAGTCGATCAGACGCTTCACGTCGTCGTCCTCTAGCACGGCGTCCTGGTCGCGCATGTCCGCCTGGATGACCGTGGTCGAGGAGTCGCCGGCCAGCAGCGCCCGCCCGTGCGCGAGGACGATCGGGTCGATGTCGACGTAGACGACCCGTGCGTCCGGCGCGAACCGCTGGGCGACCTGATGGACGTTGGCGTCGGTCGGCAGGCCGCAGCCCATGTCGATGAACTGGCGGATCCCGGCCTCGGCGGCCAGGTACCGGACGGCGCGGTACAGGAAAAGGCGGTTCTGCCGGGTGATGTCCAGCCCGGCCGGGTGGTGCTCCAGCTGTCCCCGGATGAACCGCCGGTCGACCTCGTAGTTGTCCTTGCCGCCGAGCAGCCACCCGTAGGCTCGGGCGGACGTCGGCACATCGTGCGGGATGTCCGCGATCGAGGGCCTGTCGTCTTTGTCCACATCCGAACGGTATCCCGGCGGGCGCCGCCCCGAAGTCCCTTCGGCGATCTTGACCGAGCCGCAAGGAAGCCAAGTAGCCAATGGTTCAGTCGCTCCGTCGAGGACTGGCTGCGCCGAAACGGCAAGCCGTACGAAGTGTCGCTCGGTGACGCCGCGAAACTCACCTGGCCGGACGTCGAACCGGACGATCCCGGGGTCGCCGGCATGCTGGCGGACCTCGCCGCCGAACCCGGCCGCGGTCCGGCGCGGCCCTCGGCCCCTACCTCACCCTGTACCGGCCGGACCCGGGGCGGCTCGACGCCCGGTTCCTCGCGGGCGTCCTGACGTTCGCGCACGCCCGCACTGGCAGCACGTCCGGCCGGATGGACCTGCGCCGGACCCGCGTCCCCCTGCTCTCCCCGGAACGCCAGCGCGCGTACGGCCGGGCCCTCCACGAGCTGATCGGCCTCACCGAGAGCTCCCCCTGGACGCGGCGGGATGGGCGCCGTCCACGCCGCCGCCGACACCCGGCTCGGCCGCCGCGTCGCGGTGAAGTTCCTCGATCTCCCCGGCGGCGGTTCGTCCGCGAGGCGCGCATCCTTGCGCGGCTGGAGCACACCGGGCTTTCTGGAAGACGCGTCCGAGCCCAGCCCTGCACGCATGTACGCGCAGGTCGTCCGCCAGTTCCTCGCCTCCCGTTGACGGGGGCCACCAGGTCCGCGGCACGGGCGTCCGGCGTGCGCTCCAGGTCGAGCGGCACGTGCCGGCGTGGCGATGCCGGGCACCCGGCATCGCCGCGCCGGTGAGAGGGACCTCAGGGACCGGTGTACTCGGCCCATGGCTGGGAACCGGGGAGGTCCCAGAAGGGCTTCGGGTGCCGGTGGGGCCGCGGTCTGGTCCGCGGCCGGGGGGCGGGCTTCGCGGCAGGGCCGCCGGGTGGCGCGGCATCTTCCGCCGGGGTGTGTCCGGGAGCGGTCATCGGGGGATTGTCGGCTTTCTCAGGAAATGTAGTGTCAGGTGGCGGAATCTGGGGGGTCCGCTTCTTATCAGGCGGTTTAAGGTCCGCTCTCTTCTCCACGCTCATTCTGTCGATCTTCTCGACGAGCTCCCGCACCGACGGCGACCACTCCCGATAGGCGGGCGCGCCGGGCCGTACGGCGCCGGCGAACTGCTTTCTTCGCCGTGCGCCGAGTTCGTCAATTCGGACCCTGGCGCCGGCGTGGGGCGCGTGCAGGAATCGTCCGTGCCCCACATACATGCCGACATGGCTGCGGCCGTGGAAGAAGATGAGGTCCCCGGGCTTGAGGTCGTTGAGCGTCACCTTCCGGTCCACCTTGCGGTACTGCGCGTAGGTGACGCGCGGTAGCTTGACGCCCGCCTTGCGCCATGCGGCCATCGCGAGACCGGAGCAGTCGTAGCCGCTCGGCCCGTCCGCGCCCCACCGGTACGGCTTGCCGATCTGCGCGCGGGCGAACCGCAGCGCCTTCTTCGCGCGCTTCCGCTGGTTCTTCTCACGGGTCCGGTACTTGTCGTACGCCTGGACCTTCTCCAGCGTGGCCGCGTCGAGATGCAGGCTCTTCAGCACGACGGGATTGAGCGCCGCGAGCGCCTGCGAGCCCATCGGGACCGCGAGCGCGAGCCCGGTCGCCGTCATGGTGACGGCCGTCCGGAGCAGTCTCTGTTTTCGGGTGGCCGCCGGGGTGCGGCCGGCATGCCCGGCCGACGACCGGCTTCCGGCCGTTTCTCTTCCGGCCGCTGCTGCGCTTCCGGCCGGGTCCTTGTGCGTGTGGCCTGCGATGGACATTCCAGGGCTCTCCGTTCCGGATCGACTTTCTGCAGGTGATCTTCCTGTCGAGAGTTCGGATACCCGTTGATCGGCACGGAATTGGGAGAGCCCGCCGATTTTGCATGATCATAGCCCGGAATTGGCTACCGGCTTCGGTGTCTTTTATCAGACGGCCAGATGGGCCAGCGATTTCAGCGGGACGGGCAGCCAGGCCGGCCGGTTCCGCGCCTCGTACCGCACCTCGTAGACGGCCTTCTCGAATTCGAATGCGCGGATGAGCACCGAATGGGCGGCCGGATCGGGCCCGCCGGCCGCCGCGTAGCCGCGGCAGAACGCGGCCCTGTTCCGGGCCGCCCAGGCATGCGCCCGGGTCTCCAGCCGCGGCCCCGACTCGGTCGGCACCGTGCCCGCCTTGGTGATGAGGAACCGCGCCGCGTACTCGAACGAGCGGAGCATCCCGGCGACGTCGCGCAGCGGATGCGCGAGGGCCCGCCGCTCGGTCTGCGTCCGCGCCGGCTCGCCCTCGAAGTCCAGCAGCGTCCAGCCCGACTCGGTGCGCAGCACCTGGCCGAGGTGGTAGTCGCCGTGGACGCGCTGGACGGGCAGCGGCGACGCGTGCGCCGCCAGGTCGAGGAACGCCGCCGTGAGCGCCTTCGCGTGCGGCGCCAGGCCGGGCACCGCGCGGCAGGTGCCGGTCAGCTCGGCGTTCATCCGCGCCGCCATCGCGCGGACCTCGCCGGCGGGGAGGGTCGTCACCCCGAACGCGTCGGCGAGGGCGCGGTGCACCTCGGCGGTGGCCGCCCCGAGCCTTTCGGCCTCGGCCGCGAAGTCGCCGCCGGCGGCGCTCGCGTCCAGCTCGGCCCACTCGTCGTCGCCGGGCGGCAGCGTGTGCGCGTACCAGTCGCGGACGCTGGCGATCGCCAGGCTCCAGCCGTCGGCGCCGGTGTGCAGGTAGTCCGACAGGAGGCCGAGCGTGACCGGCTCACCGGCGTCGCCCGCGCCGTGTCCCGGCTCCAGCTCGATCCAGCCGAGGACGGCCGGGACGTGGGTGCAGCCGCCGCGGGTCAGCGCGAGGTTGACCTCAAGGTCGAGGTTGACGCCCTGGCTGAGCCGCCGGAACAGCTTGCAGATGTAGGAGTCGCCGAACAGCAGCGACGTGTTGCTCTGCTCGGCGGTGATGGGCAGGCTCGCCAGGTCCGTCCGGATGCGGGCGCCGTCGGCGTGGTGGAACCGCAGCGGACCGGCCGACGCCTCGCCCGCCAGGGCGTCCAGCAGGACCCGGGTCAGGTCCGGGTCGTGTGCGGCGTCGTACAGCCGGAGCCCGGTGTCGCGCACGCCGCCGATCTCGACGTGCCGGAGCCGGTCGGGCAGGTCGCGGCGGGTGCCGAGGAGGAGCTGGTAGTGGTCGGTGGTGCGGTTCTGGCGGATGTCGAGGACGAGGTGGTGCAGGCCGGGGTCGCCGGGGAGCAGCGTGGTGGCGGTGGCGATGGACAGGTCGTCGATGGGGCCGTCCTTGCCGCCGAACCAGCGCTGCCGGGGCAGCCACTCGGCGAGGTCCCGGACCAGGTCCGGTTCTGGTGGCAGCACGGTCAGACGGTCCTTCCCGCGCGCGTGCCCGGACCCGCGTCCGCGCTCACCTCCGCGTCGCCGTTCTCCGGAGGACTCAGCTGGAACCAGTAGAAGCCGTGCCCGGGCAGGGTCAGCAGATACGGCAGCTCGCCGATGGCCGGGAACTGGACGCCGCCCATGCACTCGACAGGGGGGTAGCCCTCGAAGCGCCGCATGTCGAGTTCGACCGGCTGCGGGAAGCGCGACAGGTTGCTGACGCACAGGATCGTGTCCATCTGGCCCCACGGGCTCTCGTCCTCGGTGATCTCGCGGGTGAAGGCCAGGACGGAGGGGTTGGAGGCGGACAGTTCGACGTAGGAGCCGACGCCGAAGACGGGGTGGCGTTGCCGGATCTCGATCATTTTGCGGGTCCAGTGGAGCAGGGATCCGGGGTTGTTGGCCTGTGCTTCGACGTTGACGGCTTGGTAGCCGTAGATGGGGTCCATGATGACGGGCAGGTAGAGGCGGGCGGGGTCGCAGTGGGAGAAGCCGGCGTTGCGGTCGGGGGTCCATTGCATGGGGGTGCGCACAGCGTCGCGGTCGCCGAGCCAGATGTTGTCGCCCATGCCGATTTCGTCGCCGTAGTACAGGACGGGTGAGCCGGGGAGGGAGAGCAGGAGGGCGGTGAAGAGTTCGAGTTGGTTGCGGTCGTTGTCCAGGAGGGGGGCCAGGCGGCGGCGGATGCCGATGTTGGCTTTCATGCGGGGGTCTTTGGCGTATTCGGTGTACATGTAGTCGCGTTCTTCGTCGGTGACCATCTCCAGGGTGAGTTCGTCGTGGTTTCGCAGGAAGATGCCCCATTGGCAGGATTCGGGGATTTTGGGGGTTTGGGCCATGATTTCGGAGATGGGGTAGCGCTGTTCGCGGCGGACGGCCATGAAGATGCGGGGCATGACGGGGAAGTGGAAGGCCATGTGGCATTCGTCGCCGCCGGCGGCGGGGTCGCCGAAGTATTCGACGACGTCGGCGGGCCATTGGTTGGCTTCGGCGAGCAGGACGCGGTCGGGGTAGAGGCGGTCGACTTCGGCGCGGACGCGTTTGAGGTAGGTGTGGGTTTGGGGGAGGTTTTCGCAGTTGGTGCCTTCGCGGGCGTACAGGTAGGGGACGGCGTCCAGGCGGAATCCGTCGATGCCCAGGTCGAGCCAGAAGCGGAGGTTTTCCAGCATGGCGTCTTGGACGGCGGGGTTGTCGTAGTTGAGGTCGGGTTGGTGGGTGAAGAAGCGGTGCCAGTAGTACTGGCCGCGGATGGGGTCGTAGGTCCAGTTGGAGGATTCGGTGTCGATGAAGATGATGCGGGCGTCGGGGTAGCCGGTGTCGTCGTCGGCCCACATGTAGAAGTCGCCGAAGGGGCCGTCGGGGTCGGTGCGGGAGGCTTGGAACCAGGGGTGTTGGTCGGAGGTGTGGTTCATGACCAGGTCGGCGATGACGCGGATGCCGCGGGCGTGGGCTTGTTCGATGAGTTCGACGAAGTCGCCGAGTTCGCCGAAGTCGGGCAGGATTTTGGTGTATTCGGCGATGTCGTAGCCGCCGTCGCGCAGGGGTGATTGGTAGATGGGCAGTAGCCATAGGCAGTCGATGCCGAGCCATTGCAGGTGGTCCAGGCGGGAGATCAGGCCGCGTAGGTCGCCGTAGCCGTCGTTGTTGGAGTCGGCGAACCCGCGCACCGACACCTCGTAGAACACCGCCGTCTTGAACCAGTGCGGGGTGCGGGGGGTCTGCTCGTCGAACGGGTCCGGGACCGGACCGGCGGCCGGCCCCGGAAGCGGTCCGGGGTGCGTTCCGGGCGCGTCCGCGGGCGGGCCGGAGTCCGTCTCCGGCGTACTGACCTCGTCGGACGTGCTTCGGGTGAAGTTCTTCGGCTGGCCGTGCATGGGTCCACCCCGGGTGTGTTGGCGACATCTAGATCAGCGATTCCCTCCGCCCCGGAGAGGTGTCTGCGCCCCTGGTAACCATCCGTAAAAGTTTCAGTACGGAGCGTGATCGCGGGGAAAGGCAGCGCAAAAACACGGCGATTCACGGCCCGTTCAGTGGCGCCGCGGGCCGCGAATACTTGCCGCGCACCGGTTGTGTCATGTCCGGGTTTTTAGGTTCGTCGCTTTTTCTGTCGCAACCCCCGGGTAGGTCATTTCCAAGCTCAGAACCCGCCGCCGTGGCGGGTTCTGCTCGGTTCGGACGGAAAGCGTCCGTCCAGAAGCGATCGGAGGGACAGTGGAGCGCTGGGAGATGTCGCCATCGGTCGTACCGACGCGCGATGACCTCGTGGCGCGGCTGCGCGTGCGTTTCGCCGACATTCCGGTGGAGCGGGTGCGCCGCTGCGTGGACGACCTGTGGTGCTGCTGCACCCATCTCGGGGTGCGGCCCGAGACGCGGACCATCGAGCGCCTCGCGGCGTCCCGGCTGACGGGCGTCGTGCGGGGCGGCCGCCCGCCCTATCCGGACGAGCGGCCCGCGTCCAGACCGCCCGGCCGTCTGACCGCTCCGCCCCGGCGCGCCCGCGCGGCCGCTCGAACCCCGATCGGGATGTGACAGATGAAGGACACGACCGTGCCGGGCCTCGGCATCGAGACCCGGCGAGGGTTCATCGTGCTCAGCCTGCCCGCGCAGATCAGCTGGCAGAACTACGCGGGGATCCGGGAGGGGGTGAGCAAGGCGCTGTCCCTCGCCTGCGCCGGCCCGCGCGGGATGCGGCGCGGCGGAGTCGTCGTCGACTTCGGGGACGCGGTCCTGCTGGACGCCGCCGGGCTCGTCCTGCTGGCACGCGCCGAGACGCGGGCGCAGTTGCTCGGCTGCCCGCTACGGGCCGTGGTGCCCGCCCTGTCCGCGCATGTGCGGCGGGCGCTGCACCTCACCGGGCTGGCGCAACTCGTCCCGGTGTTCGCGGACGTCGCGTCGGCGACGGCCGCGCCCATTCCGGACGGGACGGCGGGGGAGGTCGACACCACGCACGTGCTCGACGCCATCCGCGCCCTGCATCCCGGGGACGCCGGGCTCACCCCGACGCCGCCCGCTCCGTCCGAACTGACGATCACCACGACGGCGGCCGGCGACGGCGACCACACCGTCGTCCACCTGTCCGGCGTGCTGGACGAGGTCACCGTGCCGCGGCTCGGGGAGACGCTGACCACCCTGGTCGAGGGGAACCTGCGGCACCTGATGGTGCGGATGCACGACCGGCTCGGCGTCCGCTGCGACCCGCTGCCCATCCTGCTCGGCATCCGCTGGCGCGTCGCCGCCGAGGGCGGCTGCCTCGCGCTCCCGGCGCTGCCGGCCAAGCTCCGGGAGATCATCGACCGCGAGGGGCTCGGCTCGGTGTTCACCGGCTGCCGGTCCATCGAGGACCGCCTGCTCAGCGGCGCGGAGCCGGTCTGATCCCGGAGCCGGTCAGCTCCCGTTCGCCCAGGGCCGGTTCCTGACGGCCCGCGAACTCCGGCTGGTCCCCGCCGTCGTCGCGTCCGTCCCGGCACCTGCTCCTCCGGCGGCCTGGCCGCCACCAGCCCGCGCATGTTTCCCGTTCCGCTGGAACGTGAAAACGTGCGCGGGCTTGGTGTGCGGATCGAGATAGACGTAGTTGGATTTGGTCCAGGTGTAGGTGGTGGCGTCGAGTTCGTCGGTGAGGGTGAATTGGTGGGTGGGGTCGTCGGGGAGGCCGAGGGTGGGCAGGTCGAGGTGGATGGTGGCTTCGCGGGGTTGGTGGGGGTTGAGGTTCACCACGGTCAGGACGACGTCGTCGAGGTGGCGTTTGGAGAAGGCCAGGAGTTCGGGCTGGTCGATGTGGTGGAAGTGCAGGTTGCGGAGTTGCTGTAGGGCGGGGTGGGTGTTGCGGAGTGTGTTGAGTTGGGTGATGAGGGGGGCGATGGTGGTGCCGGTGCGGTCGGCGGCTTCCCAGTCGCGGGGCCGGTACTGGTATTTCTCGGAGTCGCGGTATTCCTCGCTGCCGGGGCGGACGGGGGTGTTCTCACACAGTTCGTAGCCGGCGTAGACGCCCCAGGTCGGGGACAGCAGCGCGGCCAGCACGGCGCGGATCTCAAAGGCGGGGCGGCCGCCGTGCTGGAGGTATTCGTTGAGGATGTCGGGGGTGTTGGTGAACAGGTTGGGGCGCATGTAGGCGGCGGCGGGGCCGGTGAGTTCGGTGAGGTATTCGCGGAGTTCGTCGGCGGCATTGCGCCAGGTGAAGTAGGTGTAGGACTGGTGGAACCCGATTTTGGCCAGGGTGTGCATCATGGCGGGTCGGGTGAAGGCTTCGGCGAGGAAGATCACGTCGGGGTCGGTGGTGTGGATGTCGGCCAGGAGCCGTTCCCAGAACGCGACGGGTTTGGTGTGGGGGTTGTCGACGCGGAAGATCCGTACGCCGTGGTCCATCCAGTGGCGGATGACGCGGTGGATTTCGGTGGCCAGGCCGTCGGGGTCGTGGTCGAAGTTGAGGGGGTAGATGTCCTGGTATTTCTTGGGCGGGTTCTCGGCGTAGGCGATGGTGCCGTCGGCGCGGGTGGTGAACCATTGGGGATGCTCGGCCACCCACGGGTGGTCCGGCGAACACTGCAGCGCCAAGTCCAGGGCGACTTCGAGGCCGTGGTCGTTGGCGTAGGACACGAACGCGTCGAAGTCGGCCAGGGTGCCCAGGTCGGGGTGGATCGCGTCATGGCCGCCGTCTTCTGAGCCGATGGCCCAGGGGGAGCCGGGGTCGTAGGGGCCGGCGTCCAGGGTGTTGTTGGGGCCTTTTCGGTGGGTGGTGCCGATGGGATGGATGGGCGGCAGGTAGACCACGTCGAAGCCCATGTCGGCGATGGCCGGGAGGCGTTTCATCGCGGTGCGGAAGGTGCCCGAGGTCGGGCCGCGGCGGCCGATGGGGTCGAAGGCGGCGCCTTCGGAGCGGGGGAAGAACTCGTACCAGGCCCCGTACAGGGCGCGTTGCCGGTGCACCACCAGCGGGTACCAGTCGCTCACGGTCAGCAGATCCCGCAACGGATGACGCTCCAGCACCTCCTCCACGGTCGGGTCCCCGGCGGCGGCGAGGCGTTCCTGAGCGTCCTCGTCCTCGTCCGACAGGAAGCGGGCCAGCCGGGCCAGGACACGGCGGTCCTCCGACGGAACCCCGCGCGCCGCCCGCATGAACAGCGCCACGCCCTCGGCGAACATGAGTTCGACGTCCTGGCCGCGCGGGACCTTGATCTGGGCGTCGTGCCACCAGTGCGCGATCGGATCGCCCCACGCCTCCACCCGGAACGACCACGACCCCATCTCCGTCGGCGTCACCCGGGCCGACCACCGGTCCAGCCCCACACCCACCTCGGCCATCCGTCGCGGCGGCAGCTCCTCCCCGTCCGGCGTCCGCAGCACCACCGCCGCACCCAGCATCTCGTGACCCTCACGGAACACCGTCGCCGACACCTCGACGGTCTCGCCCACCACCGCCTTCGCCGGCCACCGGCCACACCCCACCACCGGCGCCACGTCCACGATCGGAATGCGCCCGAGCTCGGCCTCCAGCTTCACCTGCATTTGTTCCGCTCCCGCTCGTCGGCGCCGTCCCTCGGCCTCGGTCCCAGTCATCCATGCCCCGTCCGCAACTCTCCGCGGTCCTCACCACCACAAGATCACGCAAAGAACTGCCCGTCCCGGAGGCCATGTCCATTAGGTGGGCCTTCAGCGGTTTTATGCCGGATTTGACCTTTGAACTCCCCGCACCCGGCCTGTGTAATCCGAGGAGTCGTAGAGAAAGGACAGTGATCGTGAGCGGCGGCGCGGGGCGGCGGAGAGAAACCCGCGATGCAGATCAGCGCGACGTGCCAGGCGGTCAACGCACGTGCCGCGCAGGGCGACCAGGCGCTGGACTTCGGGCTGGCGTTCAACTGCCGCCAACGTGAGCGTTTCGCCAACACCACCAACGCGGTCAGCGGCCTCGGCCCGGCGAACAAGATCTCCGGAGGCCGCCGCCGGTACGGTCGCGACCGGTGCGGCGAAGGGCTCCGGTCAGCCGCCCGCGCGGATCACCGAGGAGACGCCCGCCGATGTCGTGACCAGGCGGCGGTACTCGGGTTGCCGCAGTTCGCCGCCCATGAACGGGTGGGGGTTGCGGTGGACGGCCGGGCTCGGCTCCTCGCTGAGCGCGGCGAAGTGGATCTCCCGGGCCCCGGTGGCCTCGACGACGCGGGCCACGTTGCGGTCGGTGACGCCGCCGCCCGGCATGACGATGATGCGGTCCCCGGCGTGCTTCACCAGCTCGGCGATCAGCGGCGCACCTTCCAGCACGGTCACGTCCTGCCCGGAGGTCAGGACGCGGGCCACGCCGAGCCCGGCCAGGGCGTCCAGGGTGCCGAACGGGTCGGCGGCCATGTCGAAGGCCCGGTGGAAGGTGACGGGCAGCCCGTCCGCAGCCGCGATGAGCCGTTCCACGACGGGACGGTCGATCGTCCCCTCGGGCGTCAGCGCGCCGATCACGACGCCGTTCACGCCGGCCTCGCGGACGAGCGCCACGTCGTGCTCCATCGCCGCGACCTCGTGCTCGTCGAAGATGAAGTCACCGCCGCGCGGGCGGATGATGACGTTCACCTTGATGGACGACACGGCGGCGAGCGCGGCGCGGACCGTGCCCAGGGTCGGGGTGAGCCCTCCCTCGAACAGCGCCGCGCACAGTTCGACGCGGTGGGCGCCCGCCTTCTCGGCGGCGATGGCGCCCGCGACGCTGTCGATGCAGATCTCGTAGGTGAGGCTCACGTACGTCCTTCCTGGGTGGTGCGGATCTCGCCGACCGGGCGTCCGCCGCCGAGGACGGGGACGGCGCCGAGCGGCGCGGCGGGGGCGGTGTCCGCGCCGAGCGCGGCGAGCGCGCGCAGCGCGATGGCGGTGGTGGCTCGGGGGCTGCCGTCGATGACCTTCACCGCGACGGCGTGGCCCTCGGCGGTGGCGGCGACGAACACGCCCTCCGCGCCGCCCTTGGCGACCGAGCCGGGCAGGGCCCGCATGAACTCGGTGTTGGCGTGTCCCGTCCCGCCCACGTACTCGGGGTGGGCGCGCATGGCGTCCGCGACGGGGCGGGCCTCCTCGGACAGGACGAGGGAGCGCGCGGCCCTGGCGAGGCCCGCCAAGGTGAGGCCGAACAGCGGCGCGCCGCAGCCGTCCACCGCGACGGGTGACGGTTCCTCTCCGGCGCAGTCGGCCATCACCTGCTCGACGGCCAGTTGCAACGGGTGCTCAGGCGAGAGGTAGGTGCCGAACGGCCAGCCGTTGGCGGCGCACGCGGCGAGCATGCCGGCGTGCTTGCCGGAGCAGTTCATCCGCACCCGCGACTCGCCTTCGCCCGCCCGGATGAGCGCCGCCTTGGTGGGCTCGTCCTCGGGCCAGGACGCTGGGCATTGCAGTGCGTCCACGCTCAGACCGGCGTCGGAGAGGATGCCCTCGACCGTCTTGACGTGGAAGTCCTCGCCGGTGTGGCTGCCCGCCGCGATCGCGAGGCGTTCCCCGGCCAGCGGCGCGCGCGCCCGCAGGCAGGCGAGCGCCTGGAACGGCTTGGTCGTGGACCGCGGCAGGACGGTCTCCTCGACGTTCCCGCGCGCATGGGCGAGCGTCCCGTCCGGGGCCAGCCCGGCGACGCTGCCGTAGTGGCGGCTCTCGACGAAGCCGTTCCGGACGACCTCGGCCAGCACTTCGTACATCTCGGTCCTCACGGTGTCGCGGCGGGGACGGCCTCGCGTACGGCGCGGGACGGGCGGGTCCGCTGCCGTGCCTCCAGCGTCCGCGCGAGCTTGGCCAGCGACGCGTTGATCACCAGGTAGATCAGCGCGATCACCAGGTAGGTCTGGATGAGCAGGTGGTTGTAGTTCGCCAGCACCTTCCCGCTGTAGAGCAGCTCGGCATAGCTGACGACGTAGCCGAGCGAGGTGTCCTTCAGCAGCCCCGCGGACTGGCTGACCAGCGACGGCAGCACGCGCCGCGCCGCCTGCGGCAGGACGATCAGCCGCATCGCCCGGCCGCGGGTCAGGCCGAGCGCGAGGCCCGCCTCCAGCTGGCCGCGCTCCACCGACCGGATCCCGGCCCGGAAGATCTCGGCGAAGGCGGCGGCGTTGGACACCGACAGCGGCACCACGAGCTTCCAGAACAGCGGCAGGTCGAGCCCGTACTTCGGCAGCGCGAACAGCACGACGTAGACGAGGAGCAGCGCCGGAATCGTCCGGACGATCTCGACATAGGCCGCCGACGGGAGGCGCAGCCACCGCGCCGGCGACAGCCGTCCGAGCGCGAGGACGACGCCCGCCGCCATGGCCAGCGCGATCGACACGACCGCGGCGTACAGCGTGGAGCGGAGGCCCTCCAGCAGGTACCGCCACATCGGCCAGGTCCCGTACGGGCGCCACCGGTCGGCGGCGAGCTGCCCGTTCTCGCCGAACTGGCGCAGCGCGAGCGCGACGAGGACGGCACCGGCCAGCAGGCTCAGCGCGGTGCCGATCCGGATGCGGCGCTGGGCGCGCGGCCCCGGTTCGTCGAACAGCAGGCGGGACGAGGTCATCGCAGGATCGCCAGCTTCCGTTCGAGGCCGCCGGTCACCAGCCCGAAGACCGCCGACAGCGCCATGTACGCCAGGCCCGCCGTCACGAAGATCCAGATCGGCCGCGCCTCGGCGAGGTTGACCCGGTTCGCCGCGGCGGTCAGCTCGACCACGCCGACCGCCGCGGCCAGCGCCGTGTTCATCAGCGTCATGATCGCGATGTTGCCGAGCGGCTGGACGACCGTCCGCAACGCCTGCGGGAGGACGACCAGCCGCAGCGACTGGACGAACGTCAGCCCGAGCGCCCGGGCCGCCTCACCCTGCCCGGCCGGCACCGCGTTGATCCCGGAGCGGATCGCCTCGGCCATGTACGCCCCCTGGTAGAGGGCGATGACGACGACCGAGGTGGTGAACAGCCCGGCGATCACCCCGATCTCGGGCAGCCCGAACACGGCGATGACGAGCCACACCAGCAGCGGGATGTTCTGCAGTACCTCGACGTAGGCCATCCCGGCGGCGCGCAGCACGCGCACCGGGCCGACCCGCATCGCGGCGACGGCGATCCCGGCCGCGAGCGCGCCGGCGAGCGAGAGCAGTGTCAGTTCGACGGTGAGCAGCAGGCCGTCGCCGAACTCGCCGAGGTGGTCGGTGATGACGTTCATGGGGCGACGGTTACTCCGAGCCCTTCGCGGAGCCGATCGCGGGCGGCTGCGGGGCCTCGCCCTGCACGACCGTCCCGATCGAGTTCTTCCAGACCTTCGCCCACAGCCCGGACGCCTCGATGTTCTTGAGCCAGTCGTTGACGAACTGCTTCATCTGGGCGTCGCCGTGCTTGAGGCCGATCCCGTACGGGTCGCTGGTGAACGGCTCGCCCTGGATCTGGATGGTCGGGTCCTGCTTGGCGGTCGCCAGCAGGATGGCCTGGTCCTGGACGTAGGCGACGCCCCGGCCCTGCTTGAGCGCCTGGACGCACTCGGGGTCGCTGCCGAACGTGACGATCTTCGCGTCCGGGGCGGCCTTCTTGATCGCGGGGATCGCCGGGGTGTTGGCGCCCGCGATGACCGTCTTGCCCTTCAGGTCGGCCGGCGTCTTGATGCCCGTCTCGTCCTTCTTGGTGGCGATGACCAGGCCGGAGCTGTAGTACGGCCCGGCGAACGCGACCTGCTTGGCGCGTTCCGGCGTGATGCTGTACGTCTGGAACACCACGTCGACGGTGCCGTTGGACAGCAGCGCCTCCCGCGTCTCCGACGCCGAGTTGACGATCTTCACGTTGGGCTTGCCGATGATGTACTTGGCGAGCAGCCGGCCGAAGTCGGCGTCCAGCCCCTCGACCTTCTTCGTCGCCGGGTTCTGCTGGGACAGCAGCGGCGCGTCCAGCGAACCGCCCACGACCAGCTCGCCGCGCTGCTTGATCTTCTCCATGGTGGAGCCGGCCGGGATGTTCGACGCGACCGGCGCCGAGGCCGCCAGGTCCGCCGTCTTCCCGCCGCCGGAACCGGGCACGGCCGGGTCGGAGTCGCCGCCGGAGCAGGCCGCGAGGCCCGTCAGCGACAGTGCGGCGACCGCGGCCACCGCCGCGCGCCGCATCCCCGCGAGGGTACGCACCATGATCATCAACCTTTCTCGGGTGGCGTGCCATGGGCGGCGCGCCGGGGGGTCGTGCTAGTGGCTGAGGACCTTGGCCAGGAAGTCCCGGGCCCGGTCGCTGGCGGGGGAGTCGAAGAAGGCGGACGGCGTGCCGGTCTCGACGACCTCGCCGTCCGCCATGAACACGACGCGGTCGGCGACCTGGCGGGCGAACCCCATCTCGTGGGTGACGACCACCATCGTCATGCCGTCGCGGGCGAGGCCCGTCATCACGTCCAGCACCTCGCCGACCATCTCGGGGTCGAGTGCGGACGTCGGCTCGTCGAACAGCATCGCCTTCGGCCGCATCGCGAGCGCGCGGGCGATCGCGGCGCGCTGCTGCTGGCCGCCGGACAGCTGCGCCGGGAGCTTGCCGGCCTGCTCGCCGATGCCGACCCGGTCGAGCAGTTCACGCGCCCGCCGCTCCGCCTCGGCACGCGACAGCCCCCGCACCCGGGTGGGCGCCATCGTCATGTTCTGCAGGACGGTCTTGTGCTGGAACAGGTTGAACGACTGGAACACCATGCCGACGTCCGCACGCAGGCGGGCGAGGGCGCGTCCCTCGGCGGGCAGTTCCTCGCCGTCGACCCGGATCACGCCCGTGTCCGGCGTCTCCAGCCGGTTCAGGCACCGGCACAGCGTCGACTTGCCCGAACCGGACGGCCCGATGACCACGACGACCTCGCCGCGGGCCACGTCCAGGTCCACATCGCGCAGGGCGGTGTGCTCGCCGAAGCGCTTGTGCAGGCCACGAACCTCGATCATTCGGTCACCTACGTCCCAACTTCCTTCGAAATCGAAGTCAACGAGGACGATAGAACGTCAAATCGACGTAAGTCAACGCGTTGCTGGACCAAGTTCGCGCATGCTATCTATCTGGGGTGCGTAACAGCAGGGATGACGGATCGGCGGCACTCGTGCGGCTGGTGGCGACCGGGCAGGCGGAGTCGCGGGCCGAGCTCGCCCGGCTGTCCGGCCTCGCCGCCTCCAGCGTCTCGCTGCGGGTCGAGCAGCTCATCGAGGCCGGCCTGTTCGCTGAGGAAGGCGCCGGGGCCTCGCGCGGGGGCCGACGGCCCCGCCGCCTACGCCTCGCCCGCGCGGCGGGCGTGTTCCTGGTCGCCGACCTCGGCGCGCACCACGCCCGCCTCGCCGTCGTCGACCTCGCCGGCACGCCTCTCGCGCTGGCCGACCTCGCGTGCGACATCGCGGTGGGGCCTCGGGAGACGCTGACCACGGTCATCGGCAGTCTGCGCGCGCTCGCGCGCGACCACGGGCTGCACGACGTCCCCGTCCGCGGCATCGGGATCGGCCTGCCCGGGCCGGTCGACCCGGCGACGGGCCAGGTCGTCTCGCCCTCGCGGATGCCCGGCTGGAACGACTTTCCCGTCCGCGACTTCGTGACCGAGCACGCGGGCGTCCCGGCCCTGGTCGAGAACGACGCCAACCTCATGGCCGTCGGGGAGCACCGCGGGTCATGGCCGTCCCTGGACAACGTCATGGTCATCAAGGTCGGCAGCGGCATCGGCTGCGGCGTCATCGTGGACGGCCGGCTGCACCGCGGCCGCGGCGCGGCGGGCGACATCAGCCATGTCCGGATCCTGTCCGACGCCACCGTCGACTGCTCGTGCGGTCACCCCGACTGCCTGGAGGCCCACGCCAGCGGTGCCGCGCTCGCTGCGGCCCTCGCCGCGCAGGGCATCGAGGCCGGCAGCCCGTCGGAGATCGTCGACCTCGTCACCGACGGCGTCCCGCAGGCGACCAGCGCGGTGCGCACCGCCGGGCGCCTCATCGGGGACGTGCTGACCGCCCTGGTGAACTTCTTCAACCCCGACGCCCTGGTCATCGGCGGCAGCCTGTCCAACGCCGAACCGCTCGTCGCGACGATCCGGGGCGTCATCTACGAGCGCTGCCTGCCGCTCGCCACCCGCAACCTGGAGATCGCCACGTCCCGCTCGGGCCGCGACGCCAGCATCCTCGGCGCGGGCCACCTGCTCCTCGGCGAGTCGGATCGGTGGATCGACCGCGTGCTGGAGCGCTGAGCGCTACGGCGCGGCCGCCGCCAGCGCCTCCCGGGCGGTCGCCACGTCGGGCGCGATCGCCACCCGGCGCTGCAGCCCGGCCACCTCCGACACGCGGCGGACGATCCCGCGCGGCGGCAGCACCACCCACATCGGCACGCCCAGTTCGGTCGCCCGCATCTGGGAGTGCGTGATCACGTTCAGCCCGTTGGAGTCGCAGAAGGTGCAGCCGGTCAGGTCGAGGATCAGGGCCGGGATCCCGGAGTCGAGAAGGCCGACGGCCTGAGCGAGGATCGCGTCGCCGTTGCTCAGATCGACCTCGGCCGGGAACGTCAGCGTCCCGCAGGTCTCCGTGCACTCCACTCGTCCCATTCCGAGATCCATGACTCGCCCCAAAGCCGTTTTCCTCATCTGGATGACAACGGGGGTTACTTCACTGCGACTGTAAGCTCCAAAGCTGGACGAAACCTGAAAGAAAGAGTCAAGTCTAGGACCTCCCTCCCCCATATCCCCGACGATCCCGTTCACTTGCGATTGATCCTGTTTTGTCACGTTTTGACGGCCCGCTCGTCCGGCTCCCGGACCCGCGTCTGACACAGCCGGGTCAAGGCTTGCGTGCGAGTAAAGCCATCACCAGGACGGCCCGCCCCCGGCGACATCGCGCGCCGTCTTGGACTGACTACAGCCGTTGTCACACCAAACGCTTATATTTCCCCAAGCAGGCTGCAAGCGTTACGGAACCGGGGGTGGCAATGAGCACGGACCCAGTGATCATCGACGGGGGTGACCGCTCCTGCGTGCGCCTGCTGCTGGAACTGCGCGGCCACATTGCCGATCTGACCGCCGGCACCGTCATCCACCTGATCGCCAGCGATCCGGCGGCCCCGATCGATCTGCCCGCGTGGTGCCACCTGACCGGCCACATCTATCTGGGCCCGGTGGAAGCCGCCACCCCCACCTACGCGCTCCAGGTCGCGGCCGATCCCCGCCCGACCGCCCCAGAGTCCCCCTGGCGACCCCGCTCGGCCTGACCGGCGCCGCCCACCGTCCAGCGGGGGTTACGCCTACGCGTCGCGGACGGCCTCGGCCATCGCAGTGTCGCCCTCTGCCAGGTAGCCCTCGACCACGCCTTCGCGGTCGGCCTCCGGACGGTTCTGGCTCATCTTCGCCTTCGCCTCGATCCTGGTGATGACCAGTTCGAGGCCCACGATCGCCCGCAGCTGGCCGTCGATGAAGGCCGGCGGGGCGTCGTCCACCGACCAGGAGGGGGCCCGCCGCTTCTCGTGATGATCGGTCAGGCGGCGGACCATCGACCCGACCCAGGCCGGGTCGTCGTGAACGACGAGGCGGCCGTAGACGTGCGCGGTCAGGTAGTTCCACGTCGGCACGACCCGTCCGTGCTCGCGCTTGGACGCGTACCAGGACGGCGTCACGTACGCGTCCGGCCCATGGACGATGAACAGCGACTCCCCGGCGGCGGGTTCGCTCCACTGATCGTTGTTGCGCGCCACATGCGCCAGCAGCGCGCCGTGCTCGCCCACCGACGGGTCGAACAGGACGGGCAGGAACGTCGCGACGAGCCCGCGCGGCGTGCTGGTGACGAGGTCGGCCGCGCCGCAGCCGGCCAGCAGCTCCCTGACCTCGGCATCGTCCGCGGAGAAATGCGCTGGAACGAACATGGACGCGACGTTACCCGAGGGGCGTTTGTCCTTGCCGCGTGCGATGGTGGTGAGGTGAGCGCCGATGAGGAGCGTGACGGGGTTCGGCTGACGAACCTCGACCAGCCCCTGTTCGAGGGGGCGGACGCGACGAAACGCGATCTGGTCGACTACCTGGACGCCGTCGCCGGACGCATCGTCCCGCGGCTCGCGGGCCGTCCGCTGTCGGTCAAACGCGTCCTGCGCGGCCAGAAGCCGTTCATGCAGAAGAACATCCCCAAGTACACGCCGTCGTGGGTGCGGACGGTGACGATGTGGGCGGAGTCGTCACAGCGCGAGGTGTCCTACGCGCTGTGCGACGACCGGCGCACGCTGCTGTGGTTCGCGAACCAGCGCGCCGTCGAGTACCACCCGCCCCTGGTTCGCGCCGAGGCGTGGGACAGGCCCACCCACATGGTCATGGACATCGACCCGCCGGAACCGGACGCGTTCGGTGTCGCGGTCGACGCCGCCCGCCTCGTCCGCCGGGCGATGGAGGACTCGGGGCTGCGGGGCGCCGTCAAGACCAGCGGCGCCAAGGGCGTGCACGTATTCGTGCCCCTGGACGGCGGGACGTCCATCGAGGACGTCGCCGCCGCCACGCGTGCCCTGGCCGTGCGCGCCGAACGTCTCGACCCCGGCCTGGTCACGACGGCGTTCATCCGCGAGGACCGGGGCGGCAAGGTGTTCCTCGACTCGACCCGCGCCGGCGGCGCCACCGTCGTCGCCGCCTACAGCCCGCGGATCCGTCCCGGTACGCCGGTCTCCTTCCCCGTGCCGTGGGACGATCTCGACCGCGTCACGCCGTCCGACTTCACGATCCGCACGGCCACCGCCCTCCTGGCCGACCGCGATCCCTGGGCGGATCTGCTGCCGGAGCCGCAGCCGGTTCCCGCCGATCTGATCGAGCAGGGCCACACGATCCCCATCGCCCGGGTCCAGGCGATGCACGAGGGTAAACGCCGGGCGAGGGCCCGCCGGAACACGTGAATCCGCCCGTCCGGGACGAATGAATGTTGCGTCGGGCCGTCCGTTTCCCCGGCTTTTCGCGGCCGGGGCGGGGAAACGGACGGCGCCGGCTCAGGAATTGAGGTTGACCGGCAGTGCCCGGTGACCGTTGGAGATGAACGACTCGACCGGGCGCAGCTCCATCGGATCGACGGCGAGTGACATCTCCGGGAAGCGCTCGAAGAGCGCGGGCAGTGACACCTCGGCCTCCATCCGCGCGAGATGCGACCCCACGCAGAAGTGCACGCCGTGCCCGAAGGAGATGTGCTCCTTGTTCGCGCGCGTGATGTCGAACAGGTCGGCGTCCTCGCCGTGCAGGGAAAGGTCGCGTCCCGCCGCGGCGTAGGCCGCGAGAATCGCCTCGCCCTTGCCGATCGTGACGCCGTCGACGTCGATGTCCTCCACGGCGTAGCGGAGCGGCAGGTTCGCGACGGGCGCCTGCCAGCGCAGGGCCTCCTCGATCACCTCGCTCCACGGCACCTCGCCCGACCGGACGAGCGCGCGCTGCTCCGGGTGCGTCAGCAGCGCCGTGATGGCCTGGTCGAGCAGGTTCACCGTCGTCTCGTGCCCGGCGGAGATCATCAGGATCAGCGTGTCGACCAGCTCGTCCTCGCTCAGCCGCGACCCGTCCTCGTCCCGGGAGGAGATGAGGACGCCGGCCAGGTCGTCGGCGGGCTCCCGGCGCCGGAACGCGACGAACTCCTGCAGGATGCCGTACATCTCGGTCTGGTTGGCGACGGACTCCTCGGGCGTCAGCGCCGTGTTGAAGATGCCGTCGACGCAGCGCCGCAGGGCCGGCCGGCTCTCCTGCGGGACGCCGAACAGGCGGCAGATCACCTCGATCGGCAGCGGGTAGGCGAACGCCTCGCGCAGGTCGGCGGACCCGCCGGGGGACGCCGCCAGCCCGTCCAGGAGGGAGCGGGTGATCTCCTCGACGTCCGGCCTGAGGGCCTCGGTGCGGCGCGGGGTGAAGGCCCGCGAGATGATGTTGCGGAGCCGCCGGTGGTCGTCGCCGTAGGCGGTGAACATGTTCCGCACAGAGACCCACAGGCGCAGCGGCCAGTCCTCCGCGATCTCACCGTTGATGTACGAGGTCCAGTGCAGATTCGGATTCTTCGACACCCGGGGGTCGGCCAGCAGCCGTTTGAGCTGCTCCTGGCCGGTCACCGCCCACGCGACGACTCCGCCGGGCAGTTCCACGGGAGTCACCGGCCCCCTTTCCCGCAGTTTCGCGGCCTCTCCCTGGACGTCGTTGCCGGCCGGGTCGATGACGAGCGGGTTCTCCATTGAGGACCTTTCCAGGATCGCGGGTCGGAGCGCCGTCGGAGGCGGCTCCGGATGAGCAACCCTGCCAACGTACGGCGCGCCGTGTCCGCGCCGCCAGATCACCCCGGCGACTTACCCGGCTACCCCTTTTCGGCCTTTCCTTAAATGGCCGCGCGGAAATCCTCGGGACGTGTCTCGGCATGCAGTGTGTCGGGGAAGTGGCTCAGGTCCGGCTCGCTTCCGGTGACCGCGCTCTCGCCCCATCTGTGACCTGGGGACACCACGTTGTCGGGCGCGGGCTCGGCGGGGGCCCCGTACAGGTAGGAGCCGAGCCCGATCAGCAGCCGCTGGACGTCCGTCTGCGGCCGGACGACGAGCCGCAGGAACTGGCTCGTCGAGCCCAGCTTGTTGCCGCACTCGCGGACGAACACCCCGTGGTGGGCGATCAGATGGTCGCGCAGCCCGACGCCGTCCTTGCCGTCCGGCAGCTTGACCATCACGAAGTTGCCCTGGGACGGGAAGACCTTGAGCCCCGGCAGCGCCGCGAGCTGCTGGGACATCAGCAGCCGGTCGCGGGCCAGCAGCCGCAGGCTCTCCCGGTACTCGGCGCCGTGCTCGCGCAGCAGGAACACGACGACCTCGGCGAAGGAGTTGAGGTTCCACTTCGGCAGCGCCGCCCGGACGGTCTGCGCCAGCGCCGGGTTGGCGACCATGTAGCCGAACCGGATGCCGTGCAGGCCGAAGTTCTTCCCGAGGCTCTTCAGCACGATGACGTTCGGCCGGATGCGGGCCTCGTCGGCGACGCTGGTGTGCGCCTCGGCGTCCACGAAGTCCAGGAACGACTCGTCCACCACGACCAGGTCCAGGTCGATGAGGCAGTCGAGCAGCCGGACGATCTCGCGCCGCGGGACGTACCCGCCGTCGGGGTTGTTGGGATTGCAGACCACCGCGACCCGCGATCCGCGCGCCCGGACGAACTGCACGAACGCGTCCACGTCGAATTCGAAGCCGCGCAGCTCGTGAAGCTGGAACATGTCGACCCGCTTGCCGGTCTCCATCGGCTGGTCCGTCCACCGGCCGAACGTCGGGATCGGCGTGGCGAGGCTCTCCCGGACCAGCAGGCGGTCGATCCAGGTGATCAGCTCGGTCGACCCGTTGCCCATCACGACCGTCTGCGGGTTGTGCCCGAGCGTGGCGCACAGCTCGGCGGTGATCGTGTCGGCGTCGCTCGGGTAGTACTTCAGGATGTGCTCCAGGGAGCCCGCCAGCTGGGTGAACATCCCCGGCGTCGGGAAGTACGGGTTGCACGGGATGCAGAAGTCGACCAGGTCCTGACGCCCGGCCGAGGCCCGCTGGAGGGCGAAGAAGGACGGACTGTGCGCGTTCTTGCGCAGCAGGCCCGGATCGATCGAGTCCGTTGACACGGATGTGCTCCTCGCGCAGGGGACGCCCGCCGCGCCGGAGGGCGGACGACGTCTTCCGGTGGGGGTGTGGCCCGTCGCCCCAGGGGTACGCGCCGGATCCGACCCGGGTTCAGCGGCGCCCGGTGTCGTCGCGGAGGAGCCTGCGGAGGTGTTCGGTCGCGTCGGGTTCGAGCGTGCCGAACCGTTCCCGGTACAGGGCGGTGGACCCGGCCGCCGGCCAGTCGTCCGGCAGGTGCTCGGCGGGCAGGCCGGGGTCGGTGCGCAGCAGCTGCAGCCAGTCGGCGCCGAGCAGGGTCAGCCGGGTCAGCGGACGTCCGTGCCGCTCCCGGTCCGGTGTCCAGGTGGCGAGGAACGATTCGTGCTCGGCGCGGATCGCCGCCACGTCCCACGCGCGGTGCAGCAGCCGCGGCACGTCGGTGCCCTCCACCGGGACGGAGTAGAACGCGTCGGCCAGGTCCGCGAACCCGGCGAACTCCGGCCCGGCGAAGATCGCGTCGATGTCGACCCGGCCGGGCGCGATCCACAGCCCGTCCCGCAGCCCGCCGAAGCCCGCCCAGATCAGCCGGGCGCGGATCTGGTGGCGCAGGTCGCGGCGGCTCTCCGGCATGGAGTAGCTGAGCAGCGTCCACTCGCCGCCCGGGTGGGTGAACGGCGCCGGCGAGTCGACCCGGGGGGTGGCCTCGCGGAGCAGGTCCTCGGCCCACGGGGTGAGCGAGAACCGCGCCGTGCGTCCCTCCCGGGTGCGGGCGAGGAGCCCCTTGCGGGTCATCCGCGCGAGCGTGGCGCGGGCCGCCGCCTCCGCCACCCCGAGGTCGTCCAGCAGGTTCAGGAAGACCCGCGAGCTGATCGGCGGGTATCCGCGGTCGAGGACGAGCGATCCGAGAAAGCTGAACAGCAGCTGCTGCGGCGCCCGCCGGCGCTGCCGTGTGCCGGGGGACGCGTCCTGCTCGGCGGTCATGCCCGTCCTTCCCGTGGTCGTCACCGGTGGCCATCACACCATGCCGCGGCGCCGCCCGGCCGGGACCCAGCTTATTCGATTAAATCTTGACGCGCGACAGATCAGAATCTAACTTCGGAGGGGAAGGACCGGATCGGGAAGGTGCCAATGGAGCTGAACGGGAAGGTGGCGGTGGTCACCGGAGCAGGGCGCGGCCTCGGCCTCGCCTACGCCGGGGAACTCGCCCGCGCCGGCGCGGCCGTCGTGGTCAACGACGTGGACGCCGCCACCGCCGAGGCCGCCGCGAAGCGGATCGGCGACGCGGGCGGGCGGGCCGTCGCGCACGCCGCCGCGATCGGCACGTCCGAGGCGGCGGACGGCCTGGTCGCCCGGGCCGTGGCGGAGTTCGGCCGGCTCGACGTGATGGTGACCAACGCCGGCGTCCTGCGCGACCGGGTGCTGTGGAAGATGACCGACGACGACTTCGACACCGTCGTCGGAGTCCATCTGAAGGGCACCTTCACCTGCGCCCGCGCGGCGGCGGTGCGGTTCCGCGAGCAGGGCGAGGGCGGCCGGCTCATCCTGGTCGGCTCCCCGGCCGGGCAGCGCGGCAACTTCGGCCAGACGAACTACTCGGCGGCCAAGGCCGGGATCATCGGCTTCGTCCGCACCTGGGCGATGGAACTGGCGCGCGCGAACGTGACGGTGAACGCGATCGTCCCGGTCGCCGCGACCGCGATGACCGAGACGATCCCCGCGCTCGCCCCGTACGTGGAGGCGATGCGGGAGGGACGGGAGATGCCGCCGTTCGCCCGCCGCGCCCTCGCCTTCGGCACGCCCGAGGACGCCGCCGGGCTCGTGGCGTTCCTCGCCTCGGACGCCGCGGCCGGCATCACCGGGCAGGCCGTCGGCGTCGGCGGCGACCGGCTCTCGCTGTGGACGCATCCGACCCAGGCCGTCGCCGCCTACCGGGACGGCGGCTGGGGCTCCGCCGACATCGCCGACGCCTGGCCGACGGTCTTCGCCGAGCACGAGCAGAGCGTGGGGGAGAACCTGCCGGAGGCGTCCCGATGAGCGGCCTCGACCTGGACGCCGTGGAGGCCGTCGACGTCCACGTCCACGTGGAGTCGGACCTGCACGGGCATCTCTCACTGCCGGACGAGTTCATGGAGGCGTCCGCGAAGTACTTCGGCTCGGACGCCGACCGCACTCCCACGATCGACGAGATCGCGGCCTACTACCGCGAGCGCCACCTGGCGGCGGTGGTGTTCACCGTCGACATCGAGAACGCCACCGGGCATCCGGCGATCTCGAACGAGGAGATCGCCGACCGGGCCGCCGAGCACTCCGACGTGCTCATCCCCTTCGCGAGCATCGACCCCGCGAAGGGGCGCGCGGGCGCCCGGACGCTCCGCCGCCTGATCGAGGAGCGCGGCGTGCGCGGCGTCAAGTTCCACCCGTCACTGCAGGGCTTCGCGCCCAACGACCGCAGCGCCTACCCGCTGCTGGAGGTCGCGGCCGAGCACGGCGTTCCGGCCCTGTTCCACACCGGGCAGACGGGGATCGGCGCCGGCATGCCGGGCGGCGGAGGGATCCGGCTCGGCCTGTCGAACCCGATGCTGCTGGACGACGTCGCCGTGGACCTCCCCGACCTGACGATCATCATGGCGCACCCGTCGTTCCCCTGGCAGGACGAGGCCCTCGCCGTCGCCACGCACAAGCCGAACGTCTACATCGACCTGTCCGGCTGGTCGCCCAAGTACTTCCCGCCGCAGCTCGTCCGGTACGCCAACAGCCTGCTCCAGGACAAGGTGCTGTTCGGCTCCGACTACCCGGTCATCACCCCGGACCGGTGGCGGGAGGACTTCGCCAAACTGGAGATCAAGCCGGCCGTCCGGCCCAAGATCCTCAAGGACAACGCCGTGCGGGCCCTTCGCCTGCGCGGTGACAAGGAGAAGGCATGAGCACGACCGTCGCGTTCGCGGACCTGAAGAGCCTGGCGGGCGGCTCGCTCGGCACCAGCCGCTGGCTGGAGGTGGACCAGGCCCGCATCGGCACCTTCGCCGACGCCACCGGCGACCACCAGTGGATCCACGTCGACCCCGAGCGGGCCAAGGCCGGCCCCTTCGGCGGCCCGATCGCGCACGGCTACCTGACGCTGTCGCTGGTCATCCCGCTGTGGACGGAGCTGCTCGACGTCACGGGCGTCACGACCAAGGTCAACTACGGCCTGAACAAGGTGCGGTTCCCGGCCCCCGTCCCGGCCGGCTCCCGCATCCGCCTCTCCGGGACGCTCACCGACGTGTCGGACGTCCCCGGCGGCCTCCAGGTCACCGCCGATCTCGTCGTGGAGATCGAGAACGGCGACAAGCCCGCCTGCGTCCTCCAGCCGGTCTTCCGCTTCTACCCCTAGACCCGCAGCGCCGTCCCACAGGGGCCGGGTGCCGCAGAGCGGGCCACGGTCGTCCGGTCAGTTGTCCGTATGATGGACACCCTGATGGACGGCGGCGAGGGGATGATCGATGCCACGGGAAGGCACCGGACCTGATTTCATCGAGGCGCTGGCCCGGGGCCTCGACGTCATCACCGCCTTCGAGGCGCGGCGTCCGGTGATGTCGCTAGCGCAGGTGGCGGAGGCGACCGGCCTGGCCCGGCCGACCGCCCGCCGCATCCTGCTCACACTGCGGGAGCTCGGCTACGTGCGGGTGGACGACGGCGGCTACGCGCTCACCCCGCGGGTCCTGGACCTCGGCGTCGCCTACGTCCGCTCGATGGGCCTGTGGGAGGTCGCGCGCCCGCACATGGAACGGCTCGTGGCCAGGACGAACGAGTCGTGCTCGATCGCGCAGCTCGACGGGTCCGACATCGTCTACGTCGCCCGCGTCGCCGTCCCGAAGATCGTCGCGCTGGCGGTGCAGATCGGCACGCGGTTCCCGGCCCTGCAGACCTCGCTCGGCAAGGTCCAGCTCGCCGCGCTCGACCCGGCGGAGGCCGACCGGATCCTGGCCGAGCCGACCCGCTCCGGCCTGGAGCCGCGCGTGCAGTTCGGCAAGCAGGAGCGGGACGCGGAGCTGCGCGAGGTGCGGGCGCGCGGATGGGCGCTGACGGACGAGCAGCTCGCGCGCGGCATCCGGTCGGTGGCGGCGCCGCTGCGGGACGGCTCAGGCAAGGTCATCGCCGGCATCAACGTCAACACCCATGCCGCCGAGACGCCGGTCGAGCGGCTGCTGGAGGAGTACCTCCCGATGCTCCTGCACACGGCGGGGGAGATCAGCGCCGATTTCGCCCGGCTGGAGACCGTCCCGCAGGTCACCCGGGCGGGCGCGGGGTGAGGACGATCCGCCCCGCCGCCGTCCCCTCGCCCTGACGGCGCCACGCCGCCGCCGCGTCCTCCAGCGGCACGGTCTCGTGCGCGACGGTCAGCCTCCCGGCCGCGGCCTCCGCCGCGACGAACGCGACCGCCGACGCCCGCTGCTCCACCGTCAGCTCGTTGTTGGTGTACCCGAGCAGCCGCAGCGACCTGCCGCGGATGGTGGAGGAGTCGATCGGGCACGTCTCGTCCGCCGAGCTCCCGAGGTTGACCAGCCGCCCGCCGGAACGCAGCGTCCGCGCCGCTGCCGCCGCCGGGGCCCCGAACAGCGGATCGATCACGAGATCGACCGGCCCGTCGGCGGCGTCGGCGAACCGCCGCGCCAGCTCGGCGACGTCCCCGGTGTCGAGCGCGACGACGGCGTCGGCACCGGCCTGCTCCGCCCGTTCCCGCGCGGCTGGGGAACGCGCCGCGCCGACGACCCGCCGCGCGCCCGCCGTCCTGGCGAGCTGGACGGCGGCCTGACCCACCACGCCACCCGCTCCCAGCACCACGACCTGCTCGCCGGCAGCCAGCTCACCGCGCCAGGACAGCGCCATGTGCGCGGCAACGGCCGACAGCCCGAGCGCCGCCAGTTGCACCGGGGCGGCGCCGTCCGGCAGCGCGACGAGGGAATCCTCCGGGACGGCCGCGACCTCGGCCATGCTCCCGTCGCCCGGCGCCATCCCCGCCTGGCTCGGGAACCAGACCGTCCTGCCCTCGACGGTCCCCACGCCCTGCACACCCGGTACGTACGGGGTCGCGGGTGTTCCGAAGTAGGACGTCCCGCTCGCGCACAGTAGATCGAGCGGCGTGATCGGCGCGGCGAGGACGTCCACGAGCACCTCGCCGTCCCCGGGCACGGGCGGCTTACGCTCCGCCACCACCGGTGGTCGGCCCGGCTCCCTGATCTCGGCGGCGCGCATCGGCTCAGGTAGCGATGTCGGGGTAGGGGAGCGAGAAGTGCGAGATCCGCCGCGCGTACTCCAGCTGGAAGCCGAGCGGCTCGTCGTGGTCGCGCTCGAACATCGCGATGAACAGCGTGAGCGTCAGGAACGGGTGCGCGCCCAGCTCGAACAGCTTCGGGTAGTCGTGCCCGGCGAGCGCGGCCCGCTCGGTGTCGTCGAACCGCAGCCAGGTGCTCGACTCGCAGCCGTGGCAGTTGATGATGCGATTGGCCTGCTCCTCCTCCCACCACGCGACGGTCGCCGCCGGCTCCCCCCGGTACCGCTCGACGAGCTCCGGGTCGCGGTCGACGGTGTAGAGGAACTTGTTCAGCAGGTACTTGCTCACTGGCCGGCTCCGTTCGGATACCAGGTGAAGTAGGCCTCCATCGTGTGGAACAGGTCGTAGGTGTCGACGTAGTCGGCCTTCCGGCCCTCGCCCGCGACGCCCATCATCAGCATGAAGTCCATGAACCCGTGGGTGGCGTTGCCGGGCGCGTGCAGGCTGTCGAGCGTCACCTCCGAGAGGCAGCCCTCGATGTCGCCGGACGAGATCCACTCCACGGCCTTCGCGTCGAACTCGGGATCGGGCCCGTGCGGGCCGAACTGGCGCGGCCCGCCCAGTTCCAGCGACAGGTGGCCGGTGCCGATCACCGCGACCCGCCGGTCGTCCGGCCACGACTCGACCAGCTCCCGGATCGTCCGGCCGAGCTGGACGAACCGCTTGGGCCGCGGCAGCGGCGGCGCGAAGATGTTGGTGTAGACGGGGACGATCGGCAGGTCGTTCTGCGGCCGCAGCGTGATGATCGGGCACGTGATCGAGTGGTCGATGCGCAGCTCGTTGGAGAAGGCCAGGTCGAAGCCGGCGTCCAGGCCCTCGCGCAGCAGGTACGCCGACAGGTCCTCCTGCCCTTGGAGCACCATCCTCGGCAGGCCGAACTCGCGTTCCTCGTTGTACCAGTTCGCGTCGTAGAACGGCGCCTTGCCGATGAGGAACTGCGGCATGTTGTCCAGCCACAGCTGGTGGAAGTGGTCGGAGCCGACCATCACCAGGACGTCCGGCCGCGCTTTGGTCAGCGTCTCGCGGAACGCCTCGACCTTGCGGACCCACTCGTCGGCGAAGTCGGGACGGTCCTCGCCGGTCGCCGTGCTGGCGCGGTGGTAGAAGGGGTGGTGGGTCGAAGCGATCACAGCGACCAGTTCAGCCATGACGGTCTCCGGGGGGGTAGGGATCGGGGGCGACGGACCGGTTGTTGAGGTCGACCGACAGGAAGATCTCGTTGCCGACGGGATGGCGCAGCTCCTCGGCGAGCTGCCCGATCAGCCCGGCGGTGCGGGCGAGCAGCGCGAACCCGCGCAGCAGCTCCAGCGGCAGCCCGAGGTCGGCGAGCGCGGCGCCGCACACCCCGGCGCCGTTCAGCGGCAGCGTCCGGCCCAGCACCTCGGGGTGGACACGCCCGATGGCGGCGAACAGCGAGAGGTGCGGCCCGAACAGGCCCTCCTCGGTGGCGATCTCCATGAGCCGCGGCGTGCGCGGGTCGCCGTCCTTGTGCACGTGGTGGCCCAGGCCCGGCACGAACCGCCTGGCCTCTCTCTCGGCCTTGACGGTCTTCAGCGCCAGCGCGTCCCACCCCTCGCCGTCGGCCGGAAGCCCGCCGTCCACCGAGGACAGCACGTCGTGGAGGAAGCGGCCGGTGTCCTCGGTCACGCCGAGGAACCGGGAGCCGCCGCCGAGCAGCCCGGCGGCCAGTGCGCCCTGCACCGAGTCGGGCGCCGACAGGTACGTCAGCCGGGTGACGATCGCCGTCGGGGTGAAGCCGTGGTCGGCGAGCGCGGCGAGGACGGCTTCGAACACCCGCGTCTCCCCGGGCGAGGGGCGCCGCTGCGCCGCCAGCCAGAACGCCAGCTCGCCGAACCCGACCTCGCCCATCACGTCCCGGGCCAGGTCGTGCCCCAGCAGCGTGATGGTCTCCCGGCTGGACGCGCCCAGCGCCGTCGGGTACTCGCGCGGCTCAGCCACGGCCGTCCTCCTCCGGCTCGGACAGCCATTTGCGCAGCTCGGTGCCGTGCTCGTCCAGCTCGGGCGGCGGCAGCCGGTAGTCCACGGGCGTCCGCGAGAAGCGGATCGGATGCCGGGTGGTCGGCACCGCGTGATCCCCCTCGCCGACCACCACGACCGGGTCCAGCTCGAACCGCTCGGCCATCGCGAACCCGCCGTCGATCGTGTTGATCGGCCCGCTCGGCACGCCCGCCTCCACCAGCAGCTCGAACCACTCGACCGCGCCGCGCCGGGCGAGCCGCTCGACCAGGATCGGCCGCAGCTCCGCCCGGTTGGCCGTCCGGTCGGCGTTGGTCGCGAACCGCGGATCGTCCGGGACGTCCGGGATGCCGAGCACCTCGCACAGCCTCCGGAACTGCCCGTCGTTCGCCGCCGTGACGATCAGGTCGTTGTCGGCGGTCGGCAGCGGCTCGTAGGGGAACACGCTCGGGTGCGCGTTGCCCATCCGGTACGGGACGGTGTCGCCGGCGACGTAGGCGGAGCTGTGGTTGACGAGCCCGGTCAGCGCCGACGACAGCAGGTTCACCTCGACGTGCTGGCCCTCGCCGGTCGCGTCCCGGTGCCGCAGCGCCGCCAGGATCCCGATCGCGGCGTGGTTGCCCGCCATCACGTCGAACACCGAGATGCCCGCCCGGTACGGCGGGCCCTCCGGGTCGCCGGTGAGGCTCATCAGCCCGGAGATCGCCTGCACCATCAGGTCGTACCCGGGGACGTGCCGTCCCGCACCCGACCCGAAACCGGTGATCGAGCTGTAGACGATGCCCGGGTTGGCGGCGCGCACCGAGTCGTAGTCGAGCCCGAACCTCGCGAGGCCGCCCGGCTTGAAGTTCTCGATCAGGACGTCCGCGCGGCGCGCCAGCTCCCGCCCGGCCGCCAGGTCGTCCTCGTCCCGCAGGTCCAGCGCGATCGAGCGCTTGCCCCGGTTGACGCCCAGGTAGTAGGTGGACACACCGCCGCGCTCCGGCGGCGTCCACGACCGGGTGTCGTCGCCCTTCGGGCCCTCCACCTTCACCACGTCGGCGCCGAGGTCGGCGAGCAGCATCGTCGCGTAGGGCCCGGCCAGGATGCGGGAGAAGTCCGCCACCAGCACCCCCGACAGCGGTCCGCCGCGCACGGTGTCCGTCATCCGGCCCCCTCGCTCGTCCGTTGGACGGACGTTCGTCCGTCATTCCGATTCTGGCACGGCACCTTCCCGCCCGGTCAACCGGTTGACACCCTGACCACTGGTGACGAGAGTGGGCGACATGCAAGTGTGACCGTAGAACGGACAACAGTCCGTGAATGCTTCCGGCGGTCGTGTCCCGAGGACGAGGAGTGCGAGCGATGAGCGAGTTCGAGCCTGGGCGTCCCCTGGTGCTGCGCGGCGGCACCGTCCTGCCGATGACCGACGGGCGCGAGGTCCTCGACCGCGCCGACGTCCTGGTCGAGGGCGACAGGATCGCCGCGGTCGGCCCCGATCTGCCGGTCCCGGACGGCACCGCCGAGATCGACGCGTCCGGCGGCATCGTCATGCCCGGCATGATCGACACCCACCGGCACATGTGGCAGACCGCGATGCGCGGCTACGGCGCCGACTGGACCCTGACCCAGTACTTCGTCTGGTACTACCTGGAGCACGGCAAGCGGTTCCGCCCCGACGACGTCCACGCCGGGAACGTGCTCGCCGCGCTGGAGGCGCTCGACGCGGGCGTGACCACGGTCGTCGACTGGTCGCACGGCCTGCAGACCCTCGACCACGCGGACACCGCCGTGGACGCGCTCCGCTCGGTGCCGGGACGGTTCGTCCTCGCGTACGGCAACATCCAGGCGCCGCCCGCCGAGTGGACCGGGACGCCCGAGTTCCGCGCCTTCGCCGGCAAGCTCATCGGCGGCGACATGCTCGGCTTCCAGATCGCGTTCGACGTGCTCGGCGACCCGTCCTTCCCGGAGCGGCCCGCCTTCGAGATCGCCCGCGAGCTCGGCGTCCCCGTCACCACCCACGCCGGGGTCTGGGGCGCGACCAGCGACGAGGGCATCAAGCAGATGCACGACCACGGGTTCATGACGCCCGAGACCGTGTACGTGCACGCCGCGTCCCTTTCCGCGGACTCCTACCACCGCATCGCCGCCACCGGCGGCTCCATCTCCGTCTCGACCGAGAGCGAGCAGAGCGCGGGGCAGGGCTACCCGCCCACCTGGGTCCTGCGCACGCACGACATCCCGGTGTCGCTGTCGATGGACACGAGCGTGTGGTGGAGCGGCGACCTGTTCTCCGCCATGCGGACCACGCTCGGCGCCGACCGCTGCCGCATGCACCTGGAGGCGCACAACCAGGGCGACACCGTCACGCACTGCACCCTGCGCGCCGACCAGGTGGTCGAATGGGCCACCCGCGGCGGCGCCCGGACGCTCGGCCGCGACGACCTCGGCAGCCTCGAACCCGGTAAGAAGGCCGACGTCGTGCTGATCAAGAACGACGACTCGCCGGTCTCGTTCCCGGTCCTCAACCCCTACGGGCACGTCGCGTTCCAGGCGCAGCGCGGGGACGTCCACACCGTCGTCGTGAACGGGCGCGTCGTCAAGCACGACCACCGCCTCGTGGGCGTGGACCTCGGCGCCGCCCGCCGCGAGATCGAGGCCACGGTGGAGCACCTGCGCTCCTCGATGGGGGAGGAGGAGTGGCGGAAGGGCATGTACCCCGACGTCCCCGAGACGAAGATCCTCGACAACCCCTACACCTACACCGAGTATCGCAGCGCCTCCACGCACACCCGCTGACCCGGCCTCGGCAAACCGCACGTCCGGATCCGGTAGAGAGACTCGACATTCTCTTGACGCGCCTCAAAGAATTTGTATAGCTTCTGGCTGAGGTCGCACGGAGACGTCCACGTCACGCCCGATCCGGACCGAGGTGAGCCATGGATCTGTTCGCCACGCCGAGGACGCTCGCCGAGCGGCGCGCGGACGGCTCGATCGTCCTGGAGTCGGCGCTGCCGCTCGGCCCATACGCCGCGAGCATGGCGGACCTGTTCCGGAGCGCCGCGGACGCCCATCCCGGCCGCCTCCTCGTCGCCGACCGCGACGGGGAGGACTGGCGGCGCGTGACGTACGGCCAGGCGCGCCGCATGGCGGACGGTCTCGCGCAGGCGCTGCTCGACCACGGCGCGTCCGGCCGCCCGGTGATGATCCTTTCGGGCAACTCCGTGGAGCATCTGCTGCTGACGCTCGCCTGCTACACGATCGGCTCGCCCGCCGTCCCGGTCAGCACCGCGTACTCCCTGCTGGACACCGGCAACGCCAGGCTCCGCGACATGGCCGCGCTGACGAGACCCGCCGTTGTGTTCGCCGACGACGCGGACGGCTACGCACCCGCCCTGGAAGCGGCCGGCGGGACGGCCCTCGCCGGACGCGACGCCTTCCGGGAGTGGGCGGCGGCCGAGCCCACCCGCCGCGTCGAGGAGCACGCCGGGCGGGTAGGCCCGGACACCATCGCCAAGATCCTCTTCACCTCGGGCTCGACGGGCCGGCCCAAGGGCGTGATCAACACGCACCGGATGCTGTGCGCGAACCAGCGGATGCTCCGGCGGATCTGGCCGTTCCTCGCCGGCGAGCCGCCGGTCCTGCTCGACTGGCTGCCGTGGAGCCACACGTTCGGCGGCAACCACAACATGGGCCTCGCCCTTGCCAACGGCGGCAGCTTCTACGTCGACGACGGGCGCCCCGGCCCCGACATGGTGAAGCGAACCGTCCGCAACCTTGCCGACGTGCGCCCGACCGTCTACTTCAACGTGCCCGCCGGGTACGCCTCGCTCCTGCCGCACCTGGAGTCCGACCCGGAGTTCGCCGCCGCGTTCTTCTCCCGGATGCGCTACGTCTTCTACGCCGCCGCCGCGCTACCGCAGCAGGTGTGGGACGGCATCGCCAAGGTCGCGGCGTCAACCGGGTCCTCCGCGCCGATGACGACGTCCTGGGGTGCGACCGAGACCGCGCCGGGGGCGACCTCGGCGTACTTCGCGTCCGGGCGCAGCGACTGCATCGGCGTCCCGCTGCCGGGCGTCTCGATCAAGCTGGCGCCGGTCGGGCCGAAGCTGGAGATCCGTGTCAAGGGCCCGTCCGTCACCCCCGGCTACCTCGACGATCCGGAGCGGACCCGGGAGGCGTTCGACGAGGACGGCTACTACCGCACCGGCGACGCCGTCCGGATGGTGGACGGCACCGACCCCGGCAAGGGACTGGTGTTCGACGGCCGCATCAGTGAGGACTTCAAGCTGTCCAGCGGGACGTGGGTCAGCGCGGGCACGCTGAAGTCCGCGCTCCTGAGCGCCTGCGGCGGGCTGGTCTCCGACGCGGTGCTGACCGGCCACGACGCCGGCTCCGTCGGCGCGCTGGTATGGCTGAACCCGGCGAGGGCGGCGGCCTGCCCGGACGTCCGCGCCGCTCTCGGCGAGGCGCTGCACCGGCTGAACGACGGCGAGGCGGGGGCGTCCCGCAGGATCGCCCGGCTCCTCGTCCTGGACGGTGCGGCGTCGCTGGCGGACGGTGAGATCACCGACAAGGGTTATGTCAACCAGCGCGCCGTCCGCGACAGGCGTGCCCACCTGGTCGAACTCCTGCACACCGACCCCGCCCCGGCCGAGGTCGTGCTGCCCTACTCGCCCGGGTAGGCGGTACCGCGCCGCCGGATCGACCCGTCCGGGCCGGTGGGAACGGGCACCGGGCCGGCGGGGACGGAGGACGGCGCGGTGACACGGGCTTCGGCGGGCGGCGGGTCGAGCGCGGCGAGGCCGTCCTCGACGAGGGTGGCCAGGTCCGTCAGCACCGAGTAGACGCCGCGTCCGAGCGCGAACGCGATGTCGCGCGGCGTCCTGCGCCCGTTCGCCCGGTCGAGGATCTCGCGGCGGCTCCGGTTGAGCGGCGTGGTCTCCCTGGCGTGCGTCGCCCGCGGCCTGCTCGCCATGGTCAGGCCCCGCGCCTGCCAGCCGTCGGCCATGGCGAGCCGCCGGGTGATCTCGCGGGCCAGACGCTCGGGGGCGAGACCGGGGTCGGCGGGCAGCGGCGGCGGCGTCCCCTCGGGGCCCGCCGTGCAGGTGTGCACGCCGCACAGCACCATCGCGAACAGGGCGTCGACCACCGCGGTCTGGGTCACGACCTCGACCCCGGCGCTGCCGAGCAGGCCCCGGCGGACGAGTTCGTCGGCGAACCGGCCGTCCGGCGCGCCCGCGCTGAAGGCGGCCGTCCAGTCGGCCTCCGAGACGCGGCCCGACCTCAGCAGCAGCGGCTCCGGGCCGGGCGCCGCCGGAGTCGTGGCGGCGGCGACCAGCCCGTTCCGCATCACCACCGTGCCGCCCGGCGACCCGTCCAGGCGCAGCGTCCCGGAGAACCGCTCCCGCCCCCGCCGGTTCAGCGCGGAGAGCACGATGCCGGCCCGCTCGGACGCGGCCGGCGGATGATCGCCCCGTGCAGGGACTGCTCTGACCATTCATCCATCATGTCAGCTACGCGGTTTTTTGGGAGAAGGTCGTTCGCAGACGATCTACAAGATAGATTGCTCCGAAAACAAGCGAGACGTCGCTTGTATCGCTCCAAGGAATCGAACGGTTACATTCCGGCGTTCACGCACTCGCCGGACGGGGAGGCCTCTTGAACATCGAAACGGCGTTGAAGGAAGCCATGGCCATTGAGGGCGCCATCGGGGTGGCCCTCGTCGACTATGAGAGCGGTATGTCGCTCGGCACCCTTGGCGGCGGTCACGACCTCGACCTGGAGGTCGCCGGGGCGGGCAACACCGAGGTCGTCCGGGCCAAGGTCCGCACGCTGGAGTCGCTCGCGATCGACGACTCCATCGAGGACATCCTGATCACCCTGCGCGGCCAGTACCACCTGATCCGCCTGATGGACCGCGGCCACGGCCGCCTGTTCCTCTACCTCGCGCTCGGCCGGGAACGCGCCAACCTGGCGCTCGCGCGGCACCGCCTGCGCCGCATCGAGAGCGAACTCAGCGTCTGAGCGGCGGCCCGCACGCGCCGCCCCGGCCCGCTCGCCGGGCGGCGCTTTCGCGCACGGCGCCCCCGCGCGGGGGCGCACCGGAGACTAGGGGGATGGGCATGCGCGATGCGGTGCTCGCGGAACTGCAGAAGCTGCGCGGCGCGGTGGTGGGCGTCACCGACACGGCGGTCGCGTCGGTCGACGGGCTCCTCGTCGCCTCCGACACCGACGAGGTGCGGCCGGACGTCCTCGCGGCCCTCGCCGCGGCGGCGCTCGGCCTCGGCCGGAGCACCGGCGAGGAGGTGGGGATGGGGGAACTGCGCGAGGTCGTCACGCGCTGCCAGCGCGGCCACATCGTCGTCTACGCGCTCCGCGGGAAGGGGCTGCTGGTCGTCCTCGGCGATGAGGGACTCGATATCACCGATCTGCATTTGCGGTCCAGGCCTGCCGTCGACAGCCTGGGCGCGATACTGGAGACCGGATAGGGCTCCCGCGTCGCCGGAAGCTGTGCCAGATTCAAGGCGTGACCGAAGAGCCGGAAATCAACACAGAAGTGCCGCAGGCCGCCCGGATCTGGAACTATCTGCTCGGCGGAAAGGACAATTACCCGGTCGACCGGGAAATGGGCGACCAGGTCAGGCGGGTGCTGCCGGAGATCGACCGGCTGGCCGTCCAGTCCCGGCAGTTCCTCAACCGCGCCGTCGCCCATCTCGCCGGGGACGTCGGGGTCCGCCAGTTCCTCGACATCGGCACCGGCCTGCCCACCGCCGACAACACCCACGAGGTCGCCCAGCGGGCCGCACCCGGGTCGCGGGTCGTCTACGTCGACAACGACCCGCTCGTCCTCGCGCACGCCCGCGCCCTGCTGACCTCCAGCCCGGAGGGCGCCACCGACTACCTGGACGCCGACGTCCGCGACCCGGACACGATCATCGAGCGGGCCGCCGGGACCCTGGACTTCGGCCGCCCGATCGCGCTCATGCTGATGGGGATCCTGGAGTTCGTGCCCGACCACGACGAGGCGAACGCGATCGTCGACCGGCTGGTGGGGGCGCTGCCGTCCGGGTCCTATCTCGCGCTGTACGGGTCGACGAACGTGGTGCACGGTGAGCGGACGGACGAGGGCGTCCGCATGTGGAACGAGGCGCCGGGCACGAACCCGATGACGATCCGGACCGTGGAGCAGATCGGCCGGTTCTTCCGGGGGCTGGACCTGGTGGAGCCGGGGCTCGTCCCGATCGTGGAGTGGCGTCCCGTCCACCCCGACCTGCTCCCCGACCCGGTCGACGGATACGCGGCGGTCGGCCGCAAGCCCTGACCCGGTCAGCGCCGGGAGACGCGGCCAGGGCACCGCGTCACCCGGGCACCGTCACGCGGCGCCCGCGCGCCGTCCGGCGGAGGCGAGGCCGGGCGGGGCGGCGGCGAGGGCCCGCTGAATGGCCTCGACCAGCGCGAGCGCCGACTCCTCCGTCAGCTCGACCGCGACGCGCGCGGACGGCCCGTCGCCCGGGTTCGTGAAGTCGATGTTCACCGTGTGCTCGTGGCAGGCGTGGTACGGGTGGTCCACGTAGACCGCGCCGTCGGTGAGCGTGAACCAGCCGTCCGCGCCCTTCGCCGCTCCGTCCAGCTCGACCTTGACGGTCTGGTAGGTGCACATGGGGACTCCTCTCAGGCGCTCAGGTGGCGGCCGTAGAAGGCGAAGATCTTCGCCCAGCCGTCCTTGGCGGCGGCGGGACGGAACGCGGGCCGCTCGACGGCGAAGAACGCGTGCCCGGCGCCCGGATAGGTGTGGAACTCGTGGTCCTTGCCGAGCCTGGTCAGCTCCGTGTCCAGCGCGGCGACCTCGTCCGGCGCGGGGAACCCGTCCTCCTCGCCGAACAGGCCGAGCAGCGGGCAGGACAGGTTCGGCGCCTTGGACACGATCGACCTGGCGGAGGTCGGGGCGTCCTCGGGCGGGTCGTTGACGACGAAGGCGCCGTAGCAGTCGACGGCGGCGTCGATGTCCAGCTCGCAGGCGGCGAGGAACGCGTGGCGTCCGCCCGAGCAGTGGCCGATCACGCCGATCCTGCCGTTGGCGTGGTCGAGCGAGTTCAGATGGGCGGCGGCCCCCGCGACGTCGCCGACGAGCTGCTCGTCGGGGACGCCGCCCTTGGCGCGGGCGGCGGCGGCCTGGTCGTCCGGGGCGACCTCCGCGCCCTCCCGCGAGTACAGGTTCGGGGCGATCGCGGCGTATCCGTGCGCGGCGAACGTCCGGACGAACTCCTTGGTGCCCGGGTCGTATCCGGGCATGTGGTGGATCACCACCACGCCGCCGCGCGGGGCGTCGCCGAGCGGCCTCGCCAGGTACGCCTCAAGGCGGTCGTCGCCGTGCCCGGTGATGTCGACGGTCCCGGCCCACATCGCATCGTTCATGACTGTCAAAACGCTCCGTTCCTCGGCGGGCCGGCGCGCACGCCGCCCCCGCTACGGCCGTACGGATCTTGACAGTGTCCCGCATACCCGCGGGTCTCAGGCGTCCAACGTCCCCGCGCCGAGCAGACCGAACAGGAGCAGGCCGATGACGACCCGGTAGATCACGAAGGACGTGAAGCTGTGCCGCGCCACGAACCGGAGCAGCCAGGCGATCGAGGCGTAGGCGACGACGAACGACACCAGCGTGCCGACGATCAGCGGCGTCGTGCCGGCCCCCGAGTCCAGCGCGCTGGGCAGTTCGTAGACGCCGGCGCCGGTCAGCGCGGGGATGCCCAGGAAGAACGACAGCCGGGTCGCGGCGACGCGGTCCAGGCCGAGCAGCAGGCCGGTGGACATCGTGGCGCCCGACCGGGAGAAGCCGGGGAACAGCATCGCGAGGATCTGCGACGAGCCGATGAGCATCGCGTCGGTGAAGGACGTGTCGTCCTCGCCGCGCTTGTGCGTGCCGTACCGGTCGGCGAGCCACATCACGACGCTTCCGCCGATCAGTGAGCCGGCGACGACCCACAGCGAGGCGAGCGGGCCCTCGATGAGGTCCTTGGCGGCGACCCCGACGATCACGACCGGGACGGTCGCGAAGATCACCCACCAGCCGAACTTGTAGTCGTGGTGGTACCGCTCGGACGGCTTGGCGATGCCGCGGCCCCAGGCGGTCACGATCCGGACGATGTCGGAGAAGAAGTAGACGAGGACGGCCGCGATCGCGCCGACCTGGATCACCGCGGTGAACCCGACGACGGCCTTGTCGTCCACCGGGATGTCCATCAGGCCCTCGGTGATCTTCAGATGCCCGGTCGAGGACACCGGGAGGAACTCGGTCAGGCCCTCCACGATCCCGAGGACGATCGCCTGTCCGACATTGATCACGCTCAAAGACCCGGTTCCTCTCCCGACCTGCGTCCTGTCCGCGGCGAGCCTACTCCCGGCCCGCGACCGCGTCCCGCAACGGCGGCGATAACTTCACCCGCCGTTCACCCTCCGGTCGGTTTCAGCCCCAGATCTCCTCGGCGGTCTCTGCGATGAGGCGCAGCTTGGCGGCCTGCTCGTCGGCGGTGAGGACGTTGCCCTCGACGGTGGAGGAGAATCCGCACTGCGGCGACAGGCAGATCTGGTCGAGGGGGACGAACCGCGAGGCCTCGTCGATGCGGCGTTTGAGGTCGTCCTTGGACTCCAGTTCGCCGCGCTTGGTCGTCACCAGGCCGAGCACGACCATCTTGCCCGGCGGGACGAACCGGAGCGGCTCGAAGCCGCCGGACCTGGCGTCGTCGTACTCCAGGAAGAACCCGTCCACGTTCAGCTCGCCGAACAGGGCCTCGGCGACGAAGTCGTAGCCGCCCTCGGCCGTCCAGGACGAGCGGAAGTTCCCCCGGCACATGTGGGTGGTGACGTTCATGCCCTCGGGGCGGCCGCCGATCGCGGCGTTGATCTGCCTGATGTAGCGCAGGTGCAGGTGCTCGGCGTCTTCGCCCCGCTCGGTGATCATGGCGCGTTGCGCGGGGTCGTTGAGGTAGGCGAGGCTCGTGTCGTCCAGCTGCAGGTAGCGGCAGCCCATCTCGCCGAGCCGGCGGACCTGCTCGGCGTAGGCGGCGGCGAGGTCGTCCCAGAACTCCTCGATGTCCGGGTAGACCTCCGGGTCGATCGCCGCGGGTCCGCCGCGGTAGTGAACCATGTTCGGCGACGGGATCGTCAGCTTCGGGGTCACGCCGTCCCCGACCGTCTCCTGCAGGAACGCGAAGTGGTCCCCGAAGATCGTGTCCTCCAGCCGGACCCTCTCGTGCACGCGCAGCGCCGCGGTGGTGAACTCGATGTCGCCCGCGTCACCGTGGAAGCGCACCTTGATCTTCTCGTCGGCCGGGCTGATGCCGCCGAGCCGGTAGATGAAGTCCATGTGCCAGGACGTGCGGCGGAACTCTCCGTCGGTGGCCGACCGGAGCCCGGCCTCGCGCTGCATCCGCACGACGTCGCGGATGGCGGCGTCCTCGGCCGCGGCGAGGGCCCCGGCGTCGATGCGGCCCTGCGCGTGGTCCTCTCTGGCGGCCAGAAGCGCGGCCGGACGCAGGAGGCTGCCGACGTGGTCGGCGCGGAACGGCGGCGCCGTCCGCATGGATCGGTTCGTACCTTCGGGCACGGCTCGCTCCCTCCGCGAGGCGGGGACTTCGCCCTAGCCAATCTAGGCACCGCCGCAACAGCGATCAAGAAGCTGCCCAAGATGGGCGGGGCGATCAGGGGACGGCGATGTCCAGGGCCGCGACCGCGGCGAGGTCCCGCCAGGCGTCGCCGGGGCGGAGGGTCTCGTCCGGGTCGCCGTTGAAGGGATCGAGGAGGACGGTGTCGGCGCCGAGCAGGCGCAGTTGTTCCAGGTCGTCGGCCACCTGGTCGATGGTGCCCTCGCCGGCGAGGCGGTCCGGGCCGGTCACGGGGGAGGGCGTCAGCCTGAGCGCGATGCGGGGCTGGAGGGCGGGAACGGGACGGCCGTGCTCGTTCGCGATGGTCGTCAGGCGCTCCAGCGCGGCGCGGAACCAGGGGAGGGTGAAGCGGAGGGGATGCCAGGCGTCGCCGAGGCGGACCGCCCGGCGGAGCGCGGCGTCGCTGTTCCCGCCGATCCACAGGGGGATGTTCACGGTGCGGTAGTCGCCGACGTGCTCCCAGGCGGTGCGGATCGTCTGCAGGTACTCGTCCGTCAGGGCGCCGCGCTGGTGGAACGGGACGCCGAGCGCCGCGAACTCCTCGCGGGCCCAGCCGACGCCGGCGCCGAGGACCAGCCGCCCGCCGCTCAGGTCGTTGAGGTTGGCGCCGAGCGAAGCTCGTCCTTGGATTGGTGGTGGGTGGGGGCTGGAGGACGGTGGCCATGCGGGCGACGAGCAGCGGGTGCCGGTAGGGGACGATCAGCACGGTGGTCCCGAGCCGCACCCGATCTGTGACGCCGGCCAGCCAGGCGAGCGTGGTGAACGGCTCGTAGAACGGTGCCGGGTACTGCTCTGCGACGTCGGGCGTGATCACGACGTGGTCGGAGACCATGAGCAGGTCGAATCCGAGCCCTTCGACCGTCTGCGCCCATTGTCGGAGGACACCGGGGTCGGTGCCGGGCCCGAAGTTGGGGACGTTAACACCGAAACGCATCGACCCAGGCTAACCGGCCGTCCACATCAGGGGCGGGGCCAGGGGTGGCCGGCCAGGCGTTCGATGTCGGTGTTGAAGCGCTGGAGGAAGGCGGCGAAGGCGGCGACCTCGTCCGGCGTCCAGTCGACCAAGATCTTGTCGATGCCGGCCGTGATCTGACCGCGCTCGGCGTCCAGGCGCCGCTCGCCCTCGCCGGTGATGCGGAACTTGCGGGCGATGCCGCCGGCGGGGTCGGGGATGCGCTCCACCAGCCCGTCCCGCAGCATCGCGGAGGTCTGCCGGTTGAGGGTCGAGGGGTCCAGGTCGAACGCCTCGCTGAGCTGCCGGATGGACATCGGGCCCTCGATGCGGATGCGGCTGAGCAGGATGTAGGCGCTCCGCTCCAGCAGGCCGCCCGCGCGGCGGGAGCGGCGGGTGGCCATGCTGTGCCGTCCGAGCAGCATGGTCTCGTACTCGATCTGATCCGTGGGCTTGTCCATGCCGGTCCTTCTCCCGGTCGTGCGGGTCCGGGTCACTCCGTCTCGATGCTCGCACCATGCCTACCACAGCGATATGCGCCATACATAACTTGTGTATGGACCACATCATATGTATGGTGCACAAGATTCTTGTGTCCGGCAGAAGGGAAATCTCACGTGGACGAGTCAGCGCCCCCCGTCCGCCCCGGCGGGATCGTCGGCGTGCTCGCCGTGGGCGGCATCGTCGCCGCGTTCATGCAGACCCTGGTGGTGCCGCTGATCGCTCAGCTGCCGCGGCTGCTGGACACCACGGCGTCGAACGCGACGTGGGTGATCACCGCCACGCTGCTGGCGTCCGCGGTGGCCATGCCGATGATCGGGCGGCTCGGCGACCTGTACGGCAAGCGCCGGATGCTGCTGGTCTGCATGGTGCCGCTCATCGCCGGGTCGGTGCTCTGCGCCGTGTCGAGCTCGCTGATCCCGATGATCGTCGGGCGGGGCATGCAGGGCGTCGGCATGGGCATGATCCCGCTCGGCATCAGCGCGCTGCGCGACCTGCTGCCGCCCGAGCGGCTGGGGTCCTCGATCGCGCTGCTGAGCTCGTCCATGGGCATCGGCGGGGCGTTCGGGCTGCCGATCGCGGCGGTCGTCGCGGAGAACACGAGCTGGCGTGTGCTGTTCTGGGGGTCGGCCGCGCTGAGCACGCTGGTCGCCGTGCTGATCTGGCTGCTGGTGCCCGCCACGCCTGTCCGGGCCGTAGGACGCTTCGACATCGTCGGGGCGGTCGGTCTCGGCGTCGGTCTCGTGTGCCTGCTTCTGGGCGTCTCCAAGGGCGCCGACTGGGGCTGGACGAGCGGCACGACCATCGGGCTCTTCGCCGCCACGGTCGTCGTCCTGCTGGCGTGGGGCCGGTGGGAGCTGCGCACCCGCGACCCGCTGGTCGACCTGCGCGTCACCGCGCGGCGCCAGGTGCTGCTCACCAACGCGGCCTCGGTCGTGATCGGCTTCTCGATGTACGCCCAGTCGCTGATCGTGCCGCAGCTGCTGCAGCTCCCCGAGGCGACCGGGTACGGGCTCGGCCAGTCGATGGTGGCCGCCGGCCTGTGGATGGTGCCGTCCGGGCTGCTGATGATGGCGGTCTCGCCGCTCGGCGCACGGCTGTCGGCCGCGCGCGGCCCGAAGGTCACCCTGGCCGCCGGAAGCCTGGTGATCGCGCTGGGGTACGGATCGTCCACGGTGCTGCTCGGGACGGCCTGGGGCCTGATGATCGTCACCGCGATCTGCGGAATGGGCGTCGGCCTCGCCTACGGTGCGATGCCCGCCCTGATCATGGGCGCCGTCCCGCGGTCGGAGACCGCCTCGGCCAACAGCTTCAACACGCTCATGCGCTCGGTCGGCACCTCGACGTCGGCGGCCGTGGTCGGGGTCGTGCTGTCCCAGCTGACCATCGATCTCGGCGGCCACGTGCTGCCGTCCGAGGACGGTTTCCGCGTCGGCCTGCTGATCGGCTGCGGCGTGGCGCTCCTCGCGGGCGTCATCGCGCTGACCATCCCGGGACGCCGTCCCGCGGATCCGGCGGCCGGGCACGCCGCCGCCCCGGGCGAGGCGCCCGCGGCCTCCAAGGCGTGACACCGTCCGGGCCGCCGTGCCGCGCGGCGGTCCGGACGGTCAGCCGGAGCCCGCGACCCGGCGGAGCAGGTAGGTGTCCATGATCCAGCCCTTGCGGGCCCGGGCCTCGGCCCGCGCGGCGCGGATCTCGTCGGCGACCTCCTCGACCGGGCCGGAGATGAGGATCTCGTCCGGCGTGCCGAGGTAGGCGCCCCAGTAGATGTGGAAGCCGTCGCCCGCGCCGGCGAACGAGCAGTGCGCGTCCAGCATGACGAGGACGTCGTCGGCCGTGGCTCCCTCGGCGGCGAGGCGGCGGCCGGTGGTGAGGTGGACGGGCCGTCCCACCCGCGTGAGGCCCACGCGGTGCCGGGCGGTGAGGACGGAGACGCTGCTGATCCCCGGGATCACCTCGTACTCGAACTCGGCGTCGATCTCGTCCAGCGCGGCGAGGGTGCTGTCGTAGACGCCCGGGTCGCCCCAGACGAGGAGCGCGCCGGTCTGCCCGTCGTCCAGCTCGTCCCGGACGAACGACTCGTAGATCCGCGCGCGGCGGGAGCGCCAGTCCTCGACGGCGGCGGTGTAGGCGGCGGCGTCGCGGTCGCGTTCGGGGTCGCGGGCCTCGACGATCCGGTACGGGTGCCGGCCGTGCGCCGCGATGAGGTCGTGCCGCAGCCCGGCCAGGTCGTGCTTGGCCTCGCCCTTGTCGACGAGGAGGAACACGTCGGCGGCGGCGATGGCCTTGGCCGCCTGGAAGGTCAGGTGGTCGGGGTCGCCCGCGCCGATCCCGATGATCGAAAGCCGCTTCACGCGGCCAAGTGTGCCAGAGCGTCTCCTATAGGCTTGACGCCCGGTTTCACCCTGAGGAGGCCAGTGGACACGCGTGTCATCACCGTGGTGGGAATCGGCGCCGAAGGGTGGGACGGGCTCACCGAGAACTCGCGCGAGGCGCTGCGGGCGGCGGAGGTCCTGTTCGGCAACCAAAGGCAGCTCGACCTCGTCCCGGGCGACGAGCCCGAGCGGGTCGCCTGGCCGTCGCCGCTGCTGCCCGAGCTGCCGGGGCTGATCGAGCGGTACGAGGGCCGCGCGATCGTCGTGCTGGCGAGCGGCGACCCCATGTTCCACGGGATCGGCTCCACCCTCGCAGGGCTGCTCGGACCCGACCGGATCCGCGTGCTGCCCCATCCGTCCTCGCCGTCGCTCGCGTGCGCCCGCCTCGGCTGGCCGCTGGACCGGGTGGACGTCGTCAGCATCGTGGGCCGTCCCGCGGCGGCCCTGAACGCGGTCGTGGCCCCGGGGCGGCGGCTCATCGTGCTCGGCGCCGGCAAGGAGGCCCCGATCATCGTCGGCGCGCTGCTCGCCGGCCGCGGCTTCGGGCCGAGCCGGATGACCGTCCTGTGCGATCTGGGGGCGGTCGAGGAGACGGTACAGCTCGGTGTCGCGGAGGAGTGGACGGAGCCCGCCGCGTCCCCGCTCACCCTCATCGCCGTCGAATGCGTGCCCGGTCCGGACGCGGCGCCGCTGGCCCGCACGCCCGGGCTGCCCGACGACGCCTTCGAGCACGACGGGCAGATCACCAAGAGCGAGGTCCGCGCCGTGACGCTGTCCCGCCTCGCGCCGCTTCCCGGCGAGCTGCTCTGGGACGTCGGCGCCGGGTCGGGCAGCGTCGCGATCGAGTGGGCGCGGGCGCACCCGGCCTGCGAGGCCATCGCGATCGAGAACAGCCCGAACCGGGCCGAGCGGATCAGCGCCAACGCGGCCGCGCTGGGCGTGCCTCGCGTCCAGGTCGTGAAGGGCGAGGCGCCGGACGCGCTGGACGGCCTCCCCGAGCCCGACGCGGTCTTCATCGGCGGCGGCCTCACCGCCCCCGGCCTGCTGGAACACTGCTGGGACGCGCTGAAGCCCGGCGGACGTCTCGTCGCCAACGCCGTCACCCTCGAATCCGAGGCCAAGGTGGCCGAGTCCCGCCGGTCCCTCGGCGGCGAGCTGATCCGCGTCGGCGTCGAGCGCGCCGCGCCGCTGGGCGGGTTCACGGCCTGGCGTCCCGCCATGCCCGTCACCCTCTGGACGGTGCGGAAGGACCCGGAATGACGGTGTACTTCGTCGGTGCCGGGCCCGGTGCCGCCGACCTGATCACCGTGCGCGGCCTGCGCGTTCTGGAGGCCGCGCCGGTCTGCCTGTACGCGGGGTCGCTGGTGCCGCGCGAACTGCTGGACGCCTGCCCGTCCGGCGCCCGCCTCGTGGACACGGCGAACATGACCCTCGATGAGATCGTCGCCGAACTGACCGCCGCCCACCGCGACGGGCTGGACGTCGCACGCCTGCACTCGGGCGATCCGTCGGTGTTCAGCGCGGTCGCCGAGCAGATGCGGCGGCTGGACGCGGCGGGCGTCCCGTACGAGGTCGTCCCGGGCGTCCCGGCGTTCGCGGCGGCGGCGGCCTCGCTGGGACGGGAGCTGACCGTGCCGGGTGTCGGCCAGACCGTGATCCTGACCCGGACGGCCGTCCGCGCGACCCCGATGCCGGACGGCGAGGACCTGGCGACCCTCGGCGCGAGCGGCGCCACGATGGTGCTGCACCTGGCCGTCCAGCGCATCGACGAGGTGGCCGCCGAGCTGCTGCCCCACTACGGCGCCGACTGCCCCGTCGCCGTCGTCGCCCGGGCCAGCCGTCCGGACGAGGTCGTCCTGCGCGGCACCCTCGCCGACATCGCGGATCTTGTGCGGGAGGCGGGGGTGAAGCGCACGGCGGTGATCGTCGTCGGCCGCGTCCTGACGGCCTCGGCGTTCCCCGACAGCCATCTCTACAGCGCCGACCGGGACCGGGCGTGCGGCGCGTCCTGATCCTCGGCGGGACGGCGGAGGCACGCGCCCTCGCGGCCCGTCTGACGGACGTGCACGTCGTGTCGTCGCTCGCCGGGCGCGTGTCCGACCCGCGCCTGCCGGTGGGGGAGGTGCACATCGGCGGGTTCGGCGGCGCCGGGGGACTGGCGACGTGGCTCCGCGAGCACCGGATCGACCGCCTCGTGGACGCGACCCATCCGTTCGCGGAACGGATGAGCGCCTCGGCCGCGCGCGCATCGGACCTGGCGGGCGTTCCGCTGCTCGCACTGCGGCGTCCCGGCTGGGACGAGGAGGACGGCGACACCTGGCAGCGCGTCTCCTCGCTGGCCGCCGCCGCGGGGGCCCTGCCGGACGGCGCGCGCGTGTTCCTCACCACGGGCCGCCGCAGCATCCCGTTGTTCGCCGCCCGGACGGACGCATGGTTCCTCGCCCGGTCGGTCGACCCGCCGGAGCCGCCCGTCCCGTCCAACGTGCACGTGCTTCTGGCGCGCGGCCCCTACACGCTGGACGGCGAGCGCGCCCTGATCCGCGAGCACCGCCTGGACGTGCTGGTCACGAAGGACAGTGGTGGCGCGATGACCCGCGCGAAGCTCACCGCCGCCCGCGAGGCAGGGATCCCGGTCGTCATGGTGGAGCGTCCACGTCTGCCGGACGGCGTCCGGACGACCGACGACGTGGGAGCGGCCGCCGCCTGGGCTCAGGGGTAACGGCGGGGCGTGTAGACGACGCCCTGATCGGTGACCGTGGTGGTCGACGATCCGATGATGAGCAGGCAGCGCATGTCGACGTCGTCCGGGTCCAGCTTGCCGAGCGTCGTCACGGTGACGCTCTCCTCGGGGCCGCCCACATCGCGGCCGATCACGACCGGCGTCTCGGGGGAGCGGTGCTCCAGCAGCAGGTCGCGAGCCGCCGGGAGCTGGTGTTTCCTGCGGCTGGACGACGGGTTGTACAGGGCAAGCACCAGATCGGCCTCGGCCGCCGCGGACAACCGCCGCGCGATCACGTCCCATGGCTTGAGGATGTCCGACAGCGACAGGACGCAGAAGTCGTGCCCGAGCGGCGCGCCCGCCCGCGCCGCGACGGCCTGCGCCGCCGTCAACCCGGGCACGACCTGCACCGGCACGTCCGCGAACTCGTCCTCGTCCGCCACCTCCAGCACGGCCGCCGCCATCGCGAACACACCCGGGTCCCCGGACGAGACGACGGCGACCCGCGCCCCGTCCCGCGCGAGTGCGAGCGCGTGCCGCGCCCGGTCGGCCTCCACCCGGTTCCCACTGGAGTGCCGGCGCTGACGCGGGTTCGCGGGCACCCGGTCCAGGTACGGCCCGTAGCCGACGAGGTCGGTGGCGGACGCGAGGACGTCCTGTGCCTCCGGGGTGAGCCACGGCCGTCCCGCCGGCCCGAGCCCGACGACCGTGACACCGCCCGCCCCCTCCGGCCGGGCCGGCGGAGGGGCCTCGAACGATCCTTCCGCCGGGCTCGTCAGCAAGGCGAGGGACATGTACGGCACCTCGGCCGGGTCGACCTCGGCGAGCGGCACGACCCGCTGCCGGCCGGACGAGGCCCGCTCGACGTACCAGGCGTCGGCCAGCCGGCCCGCGTCCTCGAAGGCCTGCCTGACCTTGGTGAACGTCCGGCCGAGTTTGAGCACGGCCGCCGCGTCCGTGCCGCGGAGCCGCTCTGCCAGCTCGTCGCGGGGGAGCGTGCCCGGCAGGACGGTCAGCGTCTCCTCCCGCTCCACCAGCGGACTCCCCGCCGCCGCCGCCGAGGCGCTCAGCGACGTCACGCCTGGCACGACCTCGGTCGGGTAGTGCGGCGCGAGCCGCTTGTGGAGATGCATGTACGAGCCGTAGAAGAGCGGGTCGCCCTCGCTCAGGACCACGACCGTCCGCCCGTCGTCCAGATGGGCGGCGAGACGGGCGGCGCAGTCGGCGTAGAACTCGTCCAGCGCCCCCTGGTAGCCGCCCGGGTGACCGGTGGTCTCCGTCGTCACCGGGTAGACGAGCTGCTCCTCGATCTGGTCGCCGCGCAGGTACGGCTCGGCGACCGACCGGGCGATGCTGCGGCCGTGACGCGCGCTATGGAAGGCGACCACGTCCGCCTCGCCGATCAGGCGCGCCGCCTTCACCGTGACCAGCTCGGGGTCGCCGGGTCCGACGCCCACACCGAACAGCCGTCCCGTCATCACTCCGCCTCACTGGCGATCGCGTTGACCGCCGCCGCCGTCATCGCGCTGCCGCCGCGCCGCCCGCGCACCACCAGATGGTCGAGGCCGCTCGCGGCGAGCGCCTCCTTGGACTCGGCCGCCCCGATGAACCCGACCGGGATCCCGAGGACCGCCGCCGGACGTCCCGAGCCCGCCTCCACCAGCTCCAGCAGCCGGAACAGCGCCGTCGGCGCGTTGCCGACGGCGACGACGGCACCGTCCAGCCGGCCGGCCCACAGCTCCAGCGCCGCGGCGCTCCGCGTGGTGCCGAGCCGCGCCGCGAGCTCGGGCACCCCGGGGTCGCCGAGCGTGCACACGACCTCGTTGGCGGCGGGCAGCCTGGCCCGCGTGATGCCGGACGCGACCATGCGCGCGTCGCACAGGATCGGCGCCCCGCCCAGCAGCGCCGCCCGCGCCCGCTCCACGACCCCCGGCGACCACGCCAGGTCCTCGACGAGGTCGGTCATCCCGCAGGCGTGGATCATCCGCACGGCCACCCGCGCCACGTCGCCCGGCAGGCCAGACAGGTCGGCCTCCGCGCGGATGGTCGCGAACGACCGCCGGTAGATCTCGGCGCCGTCACGGACGTAGTCGGTCATCTGCCATCCTCACCACGACGGGGCCGCGGGGCGTCCCGCAGCGTCGGTCACAGCCGGCCCAGTGGACGGGCGTCCCGGGGGCGCGCTCCAGGCCGTCCACCCAGCGCCGGGCCTCGCCCTGCACGTCACCCCGCGACTTCGCGCATCCGGGACTGCCCGTGCACGCGGTCACCCCGACCCACGGCGACGCGGCGTCGACGGCGAAGCCCGCCGCGTCGAGCGCCACCGCGACGGCGGACGCGTCATCCCTGGTCAGATCGCGCAGGACCACGCTGCGCCACGGCGTGACCCGGACGTCGTCCGCGACGTCGGCGAGCGCTTCGGCCTGCGCGCCGGACAGCCGTCCGAGCGGCGGCACGACCTCAAGCGCGACGGACCCGTCCCGCTGCTCGATGACTCCGGCATGCGGGGCGGGAGGGTTGCCGGCGTCCCGCGCCTTCCCGAGCGTCCCGCCCAGCCTTTCGGCGACCCGTCGCGCGCCGTCCGGCACTTCCGCCAGCCGCCACGCGTCACCACGGACCGCAAGGAACGCCTCCGCCGCCGCGACCATCGCCCCGATCGGCTCGTCGCAGGTCGGCTCGATCGGCACGCCGGCGAGCAGGAGGCCGGACGGCGTGCAGCTCACGTCGGCTTCCAAGGAGGTGACGTCACCGGATCCGTCATCGAGGGCGAACAGGAAACGACCCGGAAGCCCGGCCAGCAGGGGACTCGCGCACAACGCCGCGTCGAGCGCCGCGACCAGCGGATCCGTCGCCAGAATCCCGTGGACGCCGCGCCCGCCCAGCGGCGAGGAGACGATGTTGCGCACCCGCTCGTGGGACGGCGAGGGGAGCAGCCCGGCGGTCTCCAGCCGGGCCGCGAGAGCCGGCGGGTCGCCGACGCCGCGCAACTGGAGGTTGGCGCGGGAGGTCAGCTCGATCACGTCGAGTCCCAGCTCGCGCGCCGCGGCGCCGAGCACCCTGAGCTGTGCGGCGGACACCGCGCCGCCCGGAACGCGGACGCGCGCCAGCGGCCCGTCGGCGGCATCGTGGGTCTGCAGCGTCCCGGGGCACGCGTCGGCACGCGCGCGTCCCGCCGCAGGGGCATTCGGCACGAGGAGGATGTTAACCGCACCTTGCCGGCGCGCCGCGCCGCGGCAGGCGCCCCGACGCGCCTCCGCACCTCCCGCTCGGCGACGAGAATGTCAGTACGACCCAGGTAGCGGGAGGGCCACTATGGCCACATTCGTCTTGATCCACGGCGCCGGCGATGTCGGCTGGTACTGGCATCTGGTGGAGGCCGAACTGCGTGCGCGCGGTCATGACACCGTTTCGCCGGATCTTCCCTGCGAGGACGACTCGGCCGGCCTGCCCGAGTACGCCGGCACCGTGGCCGAGGCGATCGGCGACCGGACCGATCTGGTCGTCGTCGCGCAGTCGTCCGGCGGCTTCACGGCCCCGCTCGTCTGCGACCGGGTGGCGGTGGAACTGCTCGTCCTGGTCGCGCCCATGATCCCGGCGCCGGGAGAGTCGCCCGCCGGCTACTCGGCCGGCACCGGATACGACCGGGAGGAGCGGGGCCGCTACGACGATGTCGTCGCCCTGTTCTACCAGGACGTCCCACCGGAGCTGGCCGCCGAGGCGCTGAAGCGGGGGCGCGCCCAGTCCGAGGCCCGGATGGGGGAGCCGTTTCCGCTGCGGGCCTGGCCCGACGTTCCCACGCGGGTCCTGATCTGCCGCGACGACCGGGTGTTCCCCGCCGGATTCCTTCGCCGCGTCTCCCGGGAGCGCCTGGGCACCACCCCCGACGAGATCGACGGCGGGCACACCCCGGCGCTGAGCCGCCCGCACGAGCTGGCAGACCGCCTTGAGGCGTACGCCGCCGAGGAAGGATTGCTCCGCTGATGGACGCCGGCGGTTACGACGCCGAACCGTGGCGGCACGACGAGGTACTGCGCCAGGCCTGGATCATCACCGCCCGTCGCGGCTGACGGCGCATGGAAGGATGCCCGCCGCTGTTTGCAGGCGGGCCGCGCTGCCGTACGCTTCTGCCCAGGCGATGGCAATGGGAGGAAGCCGGTGCGAATCCGGCGCGGTCCCGCCACTGTGACCGGGGAGCGAACCCCGCTTGAGGCCACTGTCCGCACGGACGGGAAGGCCGGGGCGAGCATCGATCCGGGAGCCAGGAGACTCCTGCCGTCGCGACACCCGCGACCGGGGCGAGGACCCCAGGGGAGGAACGACCGTGTCCGCTGGCACCGTCCTGCTGCTGTCGACGTCCGACACCGATCTGCTGAGCGCCCGCGCGTCCGGCGCCGCCTACCGGCTGGGCAACCCGGCGCGGCTCGCCGTGGACGATCTGCCGGAGCTGACCGAGGGCGCCGATCTCGTCGTCGTCCGCCTGCTCGGAGGGCGACGGGCCTGGGAGCACGGCCTCGACGCGCTCCTCGCGGGCCCCCGCCCGGTCGTCGTCCTCGGTGGCGAGCAGGCCCCGGACGCCGAGCTGATGGAGCTGTCCACGGTCAGCGGCGGGGTCAGCGGCGGTGTCTGCGCCGAAGCGCACGCCTATCTCGCCCATGGCGGGCCCGCCAACCTCGCCGAACTGCACGCCTTCCTGTCCGACACCGTGCTGCTGACCGGACGCGGGTTCGCGCCGCCGGCACCGACGCCGACATGGGGACGGCTCGACCGCGAGGCCCGCACCCAGGACGGCCCCGTGATCGGCGTGCTCTACTACCGCGCCCACCACATGGCGGGCAACACCGCGTTCGCGGAGACGCTGTGCGAGGCGATCGAGGACGCGCGCGGGCAGGCCATGCCCGTGTTCTGCTCGTCCCTCCGCACCGCCGAGCCCGAGCTGCTCGCCACGCTCCGCCGGGCGGACGCGCTGGTCGTGACCGTGCTCGCGGCGGGCGGGTCCAGGCCCGCGACGGCCGGGGCGGGCGGCGACGACGAGGCGTGGGACGTCGGGGCTCTCGCCGCGCTGGACGTCCCGATCCTGCAGGGTCTCTGCCTCACGACGAGCCGCTCCGACTGGGAGGCGAGCGACGACGGGCTGTCGCCGCTGGACGCCGCGTCGCAGGTCGCCATCCCCGAGTTCGACGGACGCATCATCACCGTCCCGTTCTCCTTCAAGGAGATCGACGAGGACGGCCTCACCGTCTACCGGGCGGATCCCGAGCGGGCGGCGCGGGTCGCCGGGATCGCCGTCCGGCACGGACGCCTGCGGCATGTCCCGCCCGCCGGGCGGCGCGTCGTCGTGATGCTGTCGGCGTATCCGACCAAGCATTCCCGCGTCGGAAACGCCGTCGGGCTCGACACTCCCGCGAGCACGGTCCGGCTGCTGGCCCGGCTCAGGGACGAGGGGTACGACCTCGGCGAAGGCTTCCCGGGCGTCGCCGGGCAGGACGGCGACGCGCTCATCCACGCGCTCATCGCGGCCGGAGGGCAGGACGAGGACTGGCTCACCGAAGAGCAGCTCGCGGGCAACCCCGTCCGCATCGCCGCCGCGTCCTACGAACGCTGGTACCGCACTCTCCCCCCGGACCTGCGGGAGGAGATGGAGCGGCACTGGGGCCCGCCGCCCGGGGAGCTCTTCGTGCAGGACGGCGACATCGTGCTCGCCGCCCTCCGCGCCGGCAACGTCGTCGTCATGGTGCAGCCACCGCGCGGCTTCGGGCAGAACCCGATCGCGATCTACCACGACCCCGACCTGCCCCCGAGCCACCACTACCTGGCCGCGTACCGGTGGCTGTCGGACGAGTTCGGCGCGCACGCGATCGTCCACGTCGGCAAGCACGGCAACCTGGAGTGGCTGCCTGGCAAGGCGGCGGGCATGTCCGCGTCGTGCGGCACCGACGCCGCGCTCGGCGACGTTCCGCTCATCTACCCCTTCCTCGTCAACGACCCGGGTGAGGGGACGCAGGCCAAGCGGCGCGCGCACGCAGTCCTCGTGGACCACATGGTCCCGCCGATGGCCCGCGCGGAGACCTACGGCGACATCGCCCGCCTCGAACAGCTCCTCGACGAGCACGCCACGATCGCCGCGATGGACCCGGCGAAGCTGCCCGCGATCCGCGCGCAGATCTGGACGCTGATCCAGGCCGCGAAGCTCGACCACGACCTCGGCCTGGACGATCGCCCGCACGACACCGAGTTCGACGACTTCCTCCTGCACGTGGACGGCTGGCTGTGCGAGGTGAAGGACGCGCAGATCCGCGACGGCCTGCACATCCTCGGCGAGGCACCCGAGGGCGCGACCCGCGTCGATCTGGTGCTGGCCATGCTCCGCGCCCGCCAGATGTGGTCGGGACGCGAAACGCTGCCCGGCCTGCGTGAGGCGCTCGGTCTCAGCGAGGACGGCGGCGAGTCGCTCGCGGATGTGGACGCCGCCGAGGCCGCCGCCCGCTCCCTCGTCCAGGCCATGGAGGACGCCGGCTGGGCCGTGGACGCCGCAGGCCGGGTCGCCGAAGCCGTCCCCGCCGACCGCCGCGAACCCGTCGAGCGCGTCCTGGAGTTCGCCGCGACCGAGGTCGTCCCGCGCTTGGCGCGGACGTCCGACGAGCTCGACCACGTCCTGCACGCCTTGGACGGCGGCTACATTCCGGCGGGTCCCAGCGGGTCGCCGTTGCGCGGCCTCGTCAACGTCCTGCCGACGGGCCGGAACTTCTACTCGGTGGACCCGCGCGCCATCCCCAGCCGCCTCGCGTGGGAGACCGGGCAGGCGATGGCCGACTCGCTCCTGGACCGCTACCGCGCCGACCACGGCGAGTGGCCGCGCTCGGTGGGCCTGTCGGTGTGGGGGACGAGCGCGATGCGCACGGCGGGCGACGACGTGGCCGAGGTGCTGGCGCTGCTCGGCGTCCGCCCGGTCTGGGACGAGGCGTCCCGCCGCGTCACGGCGCTGGAGCCGATCCCGGTCGCGGAGCTCAAGAGGCCGCGCATCGACGTGACCGTCCGCATCAGCGGCTTCTTCCGGGACGCGTTCCCGCACGTCGTCGCCATGCTGGACGACGCCGTCCGGCTGGTCGCCGGCCTGGACGAGCCCGGCACCGACAACTACGTCCGGGCCCACGTGAAGGCCGACCGCGAGCGGCACGGCGACGAGCGGCGGGCCACGCTGCGCGTCTTCGGGTCCGCGCCGGGCGCCTACGGGGCCGGGCTGCTGCCGCTCATCGACAGCCGCAACTGGCGCGACGACGCCGACCTCGCCGAGGTGTACGCGGTGTGGGGCGGTCACGCCTACGGACGCGACCTGGACGGCGTCCCCGCCCGCGCCGACATGGAGAGCGCCTACCGGCGCATCGCCGTCGCCGCCAAGAACGTCGACACCCGCGAGCACGACATCGCCGACTCCGACGACTACTTCCAGTACCACGGCGGGATGATCGCGACCGTCCGCGCGCTGACCGGCCGGGCGCCGGAGGCGTACGTCGGGGACAGCACCCGCCCGGACGCCGTCCGCACCCGCACCCTGTCGGAGGAGACCGCGCGGATCTTCCGGGCACGCGTCGTCAACCCGCAGTGGCTGGCCGCGATGCGCCGGCACGGGTACAAGGGTGCGTTCGAGTTGGCCGCGACCGTCGACTACCTCTTCGGTTACGACGCGACCACCGGGGTCATGGCCGACTGGATGTACGACAAGCTCACCGCCGCCTACGTCCTCGACGAGGAGAACCGCGAGTTCATGGCGGAGTCGAACCCGTGGGCGCTGCACGGCATCGCCGAACGGCTGCTGGAGGCCGCCGAACGCGGCATGTGGGAGCATCCCGACCCGGAGACGCTCCAGGGACTCCAGGAGGTCTACCTCAAGACGGAGGGAGATCTGGAGGACGACACGAGCCGCTGAGCCGCCTCCGGGCATCCCGCCCAGTGCAGGTGGAGGTAGGACGCGGTGATCCGTTCGTCGCCGAACCCGTCGGAGCCGTCCTTCCACCGGAACAGCGGATCTGCGTCGGTGGTCAGAGCCGTCCGGTGGAACTCGTGCCCGCGGAACCGCTCGCCCGGACGGGTCAGCGGCGACTCCGCCACCGCGACCGCCTCCCGGTATCCCAGTGTCAGCCGGGACGTCATCCGCGCGCTTCCCGGCACGCGTCCGCACATCCTCTGCCCATCGAGCCGCTCGCACAGATAGAGGAGCCCGGCGCACTCGGCGGCGATCGGGCCCGGGAACGCCGCGACCTCGGCGAGCAGCGGCGCGTTGGCGGCCAGGTCGGCGGCGTGCACCTCCGGAAACCCGCCGCCGATGACGAGCGCGCCGGTTCCGGCCGGGAGCCTCTCGTCCCGCAGCGGGTCGAAGACGGCCACATCGGCGCCCGCCGCGCGCAGCAGCTCCACATGCTCCGCATAGGAGAAGGTGAACGCGGCCCCGCCCGCGACGGCGACGACCGGCCGGCCGTCCACCGGCGCCACCTGTTCGGACGGGTCCCACGCGGGCCCGGGCAGCGGGGGAGCGGTGCCGGCCAGCCGCAGCAGCGCGTCCAGATCACAGGACCGGCCGACCAGCTCGCCGAGCCGCTGCACCGCCTGGACGGCCTCGGCCTCCCGCTCCGCCGCCGGGATCAGCCCCAGATGGCGGGACGGCGTCAGGACCGCGTCGTCCCGCCGGACCGCGCCGAGCACCGGCACGCCCGTCGCCTCCAGCGCGCTCCGGCACAGCTCCTCATGCCGGTCCGAGCCCACCCGGTTGAGGACGACCCCGCCGATCCGCACACCCGGCTCGAACGTCGCGAAGCCGTGCACGAGCGCGGCCACCGACCGGCTCTGCCGCGCCGCGTCCACGACCAGCACCACCGGCGCCGCGAGAAGCGCCGCGACATGCGCCGTGGACGCGAAACCGGTGTCGCCGCGCCCGTCGAACAGGCCCATCACACCCTCGACCACGGCCACGTCGCAGCCGGCGGCGCCGTGCAGGAACAGCGGTGCCACCCGGTCCTCGCCCGTGAGCCACGGATCGAGGTTGCGGCCGGGACGCCCCGCCGCGAGGGCGTGGTAGCCGGGGTCGATGTAGTCGGGTCCGACCTTGTGCGGCGACACCCGCAGGCCGCGCGCCCGCAGCGCCGCGATCAGCCCCGTCGCGACGGTCGTCTTCCCGGAGCCGGACGACGGCGCCGCGACGACCAGCCGGGGGATCACCACTCGATGCCCCGCTGCCCCTTCTGCCCGGCGTCCATCGGGTGCCGGACCTTGCCCATCTCCGTGACCAGGTCGGCGGCGTCGGCGAGCCGGTCCGGCGCGTCGCGCCCGGTGATGACGACATGCTGGTTCCCGGGCCGGCCGGTGAGCGTTTCGAGCACGTCGTCCAGGTCGATCCAGCCCCACTTGAGCGGGTAGGTGAATTCGTCCAGCACATAGAAACGGTACGTCTCGGCGGCCAGGTCCCGCTTGATCTGCTCCCAGCCCTCCCGCGCGTCCGCCGCGTGGTCGTCCTCGGTCCCGGGACGCTGGATCCACGACCAGCCCTCGCCCATCTTGTGCCAGGCGACCGGGCCGCCCTCGCCGCTCGCCCCCAGCACCCGCAGCGCCCGCTCCTCGCCGATGCGCCACTTCGCCGACTTCACGAACTGGAACACCCCGACCGGCCAGCCCTGGTTCCACGCCCGCAGCGCCATCCCGAACGCGGCGGTCGACTTCCCCTTCCCGGGGCCGGTGTGGACGATCAGCAGCGGCCGGTTGCGGCGCTGCCGGGTGGTGAGGCCGTCCTCGGGGACGGACACGGGCTTCCCCTGCGGCATGTCAGGCCGCCTTCCTGTGGTCGCGAACGATTCCGTCGAGGTCCGCCAGCGGGACGAGCCGTGCCCCGAGCCGTGCCGCCAGCCGTCCCGCGAGACCGAGCCGGACCGGGCCGTCCTCACAGTCCACGACGATCCCGGCGGTCCCCGCCAGCAGCCCGGCGGCCCGGTCCGCGTCGCCGCCCGCGGTCGCCCGCCCGTCGGTGACGACCACGAGCAGCGGACGCCGCGCCGGGTCGCGCAGCCGCTCGGCGCGCAGCACCTCCGCGGCACGGACGAGCCCGGCGGCCAGCGGCGTGCGGCCCCCGGTCGGCAGCGCCCGCAGCCGCGCCGCACCGGCCTCGACCGAGGACGTCGGCGGCAGGACGAGGTCGGCGGTCCGCCCCCGGAACGTGATCAGGCCGACCTTGTCGCGGCGCTGGTAGGCGTCCAGCAGCAGGCTGAGGACGGCGGTCTTCACCGTCGTCATGCGGCGGCGCGCGGCCATCGAGCCGCTCGCGTCCACCACGAACAGCACGAGGTTGCCCTCCCGGCCCTCGCGGGTCGCCTCGCGCAGGTCGCCGGGCTTCAGCAGCAGGCCCGCGCCGGACCGTCCGCGCGCCCTCTGGTGCGGTGCGGCGGCCAGCAGCGTCGCCACCACGTGCGGATCGCGGACCCGGTCCGCCGGGCGGCGTGCCCCGGTGACCCGGCCCCGTGCCGTCCGCGACCGGGACCGCCGGCCCGCCACGCCGTCACCGACACCGGGAACCTCCAGCAGCGGCACCGCGTGCGGCGCCGCCACCGCCGCCACCCGCTCGCCGCCGCCCCCGGACCGCTCCTCCCGCTCGCCCTGCTCGCCCGCGGACTCCGGCCCCGCCTGGGAATCGGCGCGGCCCCCGCCGTCGTCCGGCGGGCCGCCGTCACCCGGTGGAACACCGCCGCCCGGGGGAGGGTCATCGTCGTCGGGGGACGAGCCGTCCAGGAGCTCGTCCAGCAGCGACTCGTCCAGGCCCGGCGCGTCGAACGGGTCGCGGCGACGCCGGTGCGGAAGCGACAGCCGGGCCGCGGCGCGCACGTCCTCGGCCGTGACCGCGTCCCGCCCCTGCCAGGCGGCGTGCGCGAGGGCGGCGTTCGCCGTGACGAGGTCGGCGCGCAGCCCGTCCACCTCGAACCCGGCGCACACGGCCGCGATCTGCTCCAGCCGCTCGTCCGGCAGCCGCACGCCGTCCAGCCGTTCCCGCGCGGCGGAGATGCGGTCCGCGAGACCGGACTCGGCGTCCGCCCACCGCGCCGCGAACGCGGCGGGATCCGCCTCGAACGCCAGCCGCCGCCGGACGACCTCGGCGCGCTCCTTCGGCTCCCGCGACGCCTTCACCTCGACCGTCAGCCCGAACCGGTCGAGGAGCTGGGGACGCAGCTCACCCTCCTCGGGGTTCATCGTGCCGACCAGCAGGAACCGCGCCGCGTGCCGCACCGACACCGACTCGCGCTCGACATAGCAGGTGCCGAGCGCGGCGGCGTCCAGCAGCAGGTCCACCAGGTGGTCGTGCAGCAGGTTCACCTCGTCCACGTAGAGGACGCCGCGGTGCGCCGCCGCGAGCAGCCCAGGCTCGAACGCCTTGACGCCCTCGGTCAGCGCCCGCTCGACGTCCAGCGATCCGGCGAGCCGGTCCTCGGACGCGCCGACCGGCAGCTCCACCAGCGCCGACGGCCGCCGCCCGGCCGGTCCGCCCGCCTCGTGCGGGCCGTCCGGGCACAGCGGGTCGGGTGCCGCCGGGTCGCACCCGAACCGGCAGCCGGCCACGACGTCCACGGCGGGCAGCTGGGCGGCCAGCGCCCGCACGATCGTCGACTTGGCGGTGCCCTTCTCGCCCCGGACCAGCACACCGCCGACCCGCGGCGAGACGGCGTTGAGCAGCAGCGCCAGCTTCAGGTCGTCCAGCCCGACGACGGCGCTGAACGGGTACGTGGCGTTCAATCGAGGACCTTCCGGTTGACGTGGGCGACCCGCCAGCCGTCCCGGGCGGCGGTGAGCCTCGTGGTGGACAGCGGCGCGACGTCGATCCGATCGGCCGCCGGGACGGCGATGCCGAGGGCGTGCCCGAGCGCGGCACGGATGACGCCCGCGTCGCAGACCGCGATCCCGGACGGCCCCGTGCCGAGCCAGGCCGCGACGCGTGCCGCGAAGGCGGCGCGGCTCTCGCCGCCGTGCGGGACGGCGTGCGGGTCCGCCAGCCAGCTCGCGAGCGCGTCCGGCTCGTCCCGCGCGACCTGCGCGTAGCGGACACCCGCCCACCGGCCGTGGTCGGCCTCGGCGAGGGCGGCCTCGGTGCGGGCGTCGAGACCGAGCGCGGCGCAGGTCTCCCGGGCGGCGCGGGCAGGGGATGACCACGCGTCGCCGTCCGGCAGCGACCCGGCCAGGGCCCACGCCCTGGCCAGGCCGGACGCGTCGGCGGCGGGATCGGCGGGGAACCGGGCGTCCCGCATCCCCGCCGACGTCGCGTGCCGGACGAACAGCACCCCGTTCAGGCCGGTGCGGGGGCGCGCGCGGGACGCGCCGCCCGGTCGCAGAACCACCCGAACAGCGTCCCGAAGGACGCCCAGAACACCAGCTGCGTCCCGAGCGAGGTGATGCGGAACTGCCACAGCAGCGTGGCGGGGAACCCGTCCGGCACCTCGTCCACCCCGGGAAGCAGCAGCGACGCCACCGCCACCGGGACGACGAACGCGAGCACGGCCGCGGGCCACCGGGCCCACGGCCCGCCCGGCACGCTGCGCGCCGTGGTCACGGCGATGGCGGCGGAGAGCAGCCCGACACCGATCATCGCCAGGTACAGCACGGTCCGGGTGTTGATCGTCTCGGGGTCGCCCACCGCCGGCGGGTTCGCCGGATACTTCACGAACGGGACGAGGATGACCGCGGCGAAGGCCGTCCCCGCGGTGGCGAGCGCGAGCCCGCCGTCCGACCGGGGGCCGACCCGTCCGCGCAGTCCGGCGAAGACGAGCGCGAACACGCCGCCGACGGCGAGCCCGTAGAGCCCGGTGGCGAGGAAGAGCCCGGCCTTCTGCGTGCCGCGGCTCACCTCTTCGCCGTGCTCGTGCTCATGCGCGCCGGCGCCTTGCCCGTGCTCGTGCTCGTGTGCGGCGGCGGCCTTCTCCAAGGCGATCGCCTCGTCGATGCGGGGCTCGCCGGCCGCGAACGCGAAAACGCCCGCGACGAGACCGGCCAGCAGGCCCAGAAGCAGGCCCCTGACCAGCAGGGTGCGCACCATGCGGCGGCCTAGTGGCAGGGCACGCCGAGCAGGTGCCGCCCGTCGTGCATCAGCTCGTGGAGGTAGCCGCCGGTCTGCGACACGGCGCCGTTGTCCATCAGGACGAGGTAGCCGAGGAGCAGCAGCGCGGGCACCGCGAGCAGCCAGGGAATGAGGCGGGGAAGGGGGATGTGGCGAGCCGACAGCGTGCTCACGGAGCCTCCGTAGGGGATCTTGCGCGTCCCGGACAATGAGGTCGCGATCACCCGAGCGACCTGGCTCCCGGGATCTGCGTCCCGGATACAGTGGCGCGTCCGCACCGGCTTCTCACCGGATTTCCCTCGGGCAACCGTGAATCAGCCGAACCGTACGGCTCCGCCGGCGCCCCTGTCAACAGCACCCCCGGCCGGGTTCGTCACCGAGCGGATACACAAAATGGCCGGATGTTGCCATAATGGCAGTCTCACCTATCATGACGACCTCCTTTCGTGTCCCCCCTCCCGAACACGATGACGCTGGAGCCGTCCTATGATCAGCCAAGAGACCGACCCCCCCGCCACCCTCGACGACGTCAAGGGGTGGTTCCCCAAGGTCGACCAACTGCTCTTCACCTGGTTCCTGGAACGCCAGGAACGCGGGGAACAGCGCGGCGATCTCGTGGAGCTCGGCTCCTACCTCGGCAAGAGCGCGATCCTCATGGGCCGCCACCGGCGCGAGGGCGAGACCTTCACGGTATGCGACCTGTTCGACTCCGAGGCGCCGGACGACTCCAACCAGGCGGAGATGAAGGGCTCGTACTCCACCCTGACCCGCCAGGCGTTCGAGGCGAACTACCGTGCCTTCCACGACACGCTCCCGGAGATCGTCCAAGGTCCGACCTCGCTGATCCTGGACCACGTCCAGCCCGGGACCTGCCGATTCGTGCATGTGGACGCGTCCCATCTGTACGAGCACGTGCACGGCGACATCCGGGCCGCGCACGCCATGCTCCCCCCCGAGGGGATCGTCGTGTGCGACGACTACCGGTCCGAGCACACTCCCGGGGTCGCCGCCGCGGTGTGGGAGTCGGTGGCCGTCGACGGGCTGCGCCCGATCTGCGTCACCACCCAGAAGCTCTACGGCACGTGGGGCGACGCCGCCGCCGTCCAGGACGAGCTGCTCGACTGGCTGGCCGGGCGGGACGACGCCTGGCACGAGACCCAGCAGGTCGCCGGGCGGCGCCTCGTCCGCGTCAAGGGCAAGTCGGCGGCGCGCTCCAAGCCGAACGATGTGAAGGGGCTGAAGGAGCGTCTCGCCAGGACGGAGAAGCGGCTGGCCCGTGCGGAGGAGGGGCTCGCCCGCGCCCGCAAGGAGCTGGAGTCCGTCCGCAACTCGGTCAGCTTCAAGATCGGCCGGAGTGCCACCGCCGTGCCGAGGGCGCTGCGCCGCGACCGGTGAGCGGGCCGGCCCCGGCGCTGGGTTAGAACGCGTTCTAGTATCGCCTTCATGCGACACGGCATCGTGCTCTTCACCAGTGACCGGGGCATCACGCCCGCCGCCGCCGCGAAGGCCGCCGAGGAGAACGGGTTCCACACCTTCTACGTCCCCGAGCACACGCACATCCCGGTCAAGCGCCAGGCCGCGCACCCCGGCACCGGCGACGAGACGCTCCCGGACGACCGCTACAGGCGCACGCTCGATCCCTGGGTCTCGCTCGCGTCCGCGGTCACCGGGACGTCCACGATCCGGCTCGCCACCGCCGTGGCGCTTCCGGTGGAGTCCGATCCGATCACGCTCGCCAAGGCCATCGCGACGCTCGACCACCTGTCGGGCGGCCGGGTCACGATCGGCGCCGGATTCGGCTGGAACACCGACGAGCTCGCCGACCACGGCGTCCCCGCCGGTTCGCGCCGGACGGTGCTGCGCGAGTATGTGGAGGCCATGCGGGCACTGTGGACGCAGGAGCAGGCGTCCTACTCGGGGCAGTTCGTTTCGTTCGGCCCGTCCTGGGCGTGGCCCAAGCCCGTCCAGCCGCACATCCCGCTGATGATCGGGGCGGGCGGCGGCCCGAAGACGCTCGCGTGGATCGCCGCCCACGCCGACGGGTGGATGACCACCCCGACCGAACGCGACATCCTGGCCAAGGCCGCCGCCCTCCACGCGGCCTGGTCGGACGCGGGCCGCGCCGGACGGCCGGAGATCTCCGTCCTGGCCGCCACCCGCCCCTCGGCGGAGGACATGGCCGCGTGGGAGGAGGCCGGCGTCACCGAGATCATGTGGGGCCTGCCCGACAAGCCCGCCGACGAGGTCATCGCCTTCCTCGCCCGGCACGCCCGGCGTCTCGGCCTCTAGAAGACTCATGCCGGCTGGCAGGTGCGGCACCAGACCGTCCGGCGGCCGGAGACGCGACGCCCGGAGAGGGGCGTTCCGCAGCGGGGACACGGGCTCTCGGGCTCGTCGCGGGCCCCGGTGAGCCAGGTGGCGCGCGGCGGCACCCGTCCGGCCCTGACCGATGCGCGCAGCACACTGCGCATCGCCCGGTGCAGGCCGGTGATCTCGGCGTCGTCGAGGCCGCCGGCGACGCGGAGCGGGCTGATCCGGGCCCGCCAGCAGATCTCGTCCGCCAGCAGGTTGCCGAGGCCGGCGAGGACGGACTGGTCGGTCAGCGTCGGCTTGAGCCGTCCGCGCCGGCCCGAGAGCAGCTCGCCGAGGTCGCGGCGGGAGACCTCGCACGCGTCCGGGCCGAGATCCGCGAGCCGCCGGTCCGCCTGCTCCTCGTCGTCCACCAGACGGATGCCGTGGAGCTTGCGCATGTCGCGGTAGCGCAGCTCGCCGTCCGGCAGCCGCCAGGTGACCCGGTCGTGCCGGTGTCCCTGCTCGCCCGTGGAATGCCAGGAGAGCGAGCCGGTCATCCCGAAGTGCAGCAGCACCACCGGGCCGCCGGCCGGCACGAGCAGCCACTTGCCGTGCCGGCGGGGCTCGCCGAACCGATGGCCGCGCAGCGCCGCGTCCAGCCTCCGGGCGGTGACGCCGCGAAGCACGCCGGCGTCGTGCACGGACACCGAGACGATCGGCTCACCGGTGTGCTCCGCGAGAACCCGGCGGAACCCTTCGACATCGGGAAGCTCCGGCATGGGCCGACCCCGTCGCGGTCAGGGGAGGGCCTGTTCGGCCCAGATGGTCTTGCCCTCCGGTGTCTGCCGGGACCCCCAGCTCTGGGTGAGCTGGGCCACCAGGAGCAGGCCGCGGCCGCCCTCGTCGAAGACGCGGGCCCGGCGCATGTGAGGAGCGGTCGTGCTGCCGTCGGAGACCTCGCAGATGAGCGTCCGGTCCCGGATGAGACGGAGCCGGATCGGGCCCTCGGCGTGCCGGATCGCGTTGGTGACCAGCTCGCTGACGACGAGTTCGGTGACGAACCCGAGCTCGTCGAGACCCCACGCGCCGAGCTGCTCGCCGACCTCCCGGCGGGCGTCGGCGACGATCGCCGGGTCGGCGGGCAGGTCCCAGGTGGCGACGTGGCCCGGGCTCAGCGACCGGGTGCGCGCGACCAGCAGGGCGGCGTCGTCCATGGGAGTGCCGGGCAGGACGGTTCCGAGAACGTGGTCGCAGATATCGTCCAGCGGCGCCGTCGGTGACAGGGACGGCGCCGACAGCGCGTGCCGCAGACGCTCCAGCCCGGCGTCGATGTCGCGGCCGCGGGACTCGACGAGGCCGTCGGTGTAGAGGACGAGGGTGCTGCCCTCGGGAAGCTCGACGTCGACGCTCTCGAAGGGCAGCCCGCCGAGACCGAGCGGTGGGCAGGCGGGCAGGTCGAGGAACTCCACCCCGCCGCCGGGGCCGATGAGCGCGGGCGGGCAGTGCCCGGCGCGGGCCATGCTGCACCGGCGGGACGCCGGATCGTAGACGACGTACAGGCAGGTGGCCCCGACGTCGTGCTCCGCCTCGGCGTCGGACTCGGGGGCGAGCCGGCCGACCAGGTCGTCCAGGTGGGTGAGCAGCTCGTCGGGCGCCAGGTCGATGTCGGCGAGTGTGCGCACCGCCGTGCGGAGCCGGCCCATGGTGGCGGACGCCTGCAGCCCGTGCCCGACGACGTCGCCGACGACCAGGGCGACGCGAGCGCCCGAAAGGCGTATGACGTCGAACCAGTCGCCGCCGACGCCGGCATGGGAGCTCGCGGGCAGGTAGCGGCCCGCGACCTGCACGGCCGACGTCTCCGGGATCCGCCGGGGCAGCAGGCTGCGCTGCAGCGCCAGCGCGGTGGTGTGCTCGCGGGTGTACCGGCGGGCGTTGTCCAGGCAGACGGCCGCCCTCGCGGTGAGCTCCTCGGCGATGAGCACGTCGTCGGCTTCGAAGGGGTCCGGGCGGCGGCCGCGCAGGAACGCGGCGACGCCGAGGGTGAGGCCCCTGGCGCGGATCGGCACCGTGATGACCGAGTGGAGCCCGTGCTTGCGGACGCTGTTCGCCCGGTCCGGGTTGTGGCTGATCGAGGGGAGGAAGGCGGGGTCGTGGAAGCCGGTCGTCACTGTCTCGCCTGTGGCCAGGGCACGGGCCGAGGGGGCGGAGTCCGGATAGTGATCGATGTCGCCGAGCTTGATCACGGTTTCCGGGACGCCCTCGTTGACGGACTGGTGGGCGGTGCGGCGCAGTGCGATCGTGGCGGGCAGCGGCCCGGGGAGCGGCTCTTCCCCCTGGAAGACGGAGTCGAGCAGATCGACGATGGCGAGGTCGGCCAGCTGCGGCACGGCCACGTCGACGAGCTCCTGCGCGGTCCTGGTGATGTTCAGCGTGGTGCCGATGGCCGTGCTCGCCTCGTTCACCAGGCTCAGCCGTTGCCGCGTCCGGTACTGCTCGGTGACGTCGAGGACCCCGATCAGGATGCCCTGCGTGCCGCCCCTCTCGTCCTTGAGGGGGGAGACGGACACCGACCAGGCCCGCTCGCGGGCCTCGCCGGGCACCCGGCGGTAGGTCTCCCGCTGCACCGGCTCCCCGGTTTCGAGCACCTGGCGCATGTACCGCTCCAGGGTGTGGAACTGGGGGGTCGGGAACGTCTCGGCGATGCGCCGCCCGCGGAGCCGGTCCTCGGTCGTCTGGAACATCTGGCACAGGCGCTCGTTGACGCGCAGGACCACCAGGTTCCTGTCGTGGATGGCGAGCGCGAACGCCGACTGGGTGAACGCCCAGTCGATGAAGGGCTGCTGGAGCTCCATAGCCACTGGCAGCCCTTCGGTGTGCGCGTCCGATGTCATGCGCTCCGCCCCCGCAGGAGTCTCATCTCCCGTCGTCGCAGGTCAGACAATCAACTTACCAGGAGGCAAGGCGGACGTGCCATGGATCACACCGGCCGCCGCTGTCACGGTGTGATCACGCGGCTCCGTATGGTCAGCCGACGTGGACGATGGGCCGGCGCTCGATGTCCGGCTCGGCCTGGCGGAGGATCTCGCGGGTGAGGGGCGGGATGTCGCCGCCACCGAAGATCAGGTAGCGCAGCAGCGCGCCGACCGGGTTGCCTTCCACCCAGTGGAAGTAGACGTGCGGGTGCTTGCCGGTCTCCTCCTGGATGTGCAGCAGGATCGCGGCGATGGCGTTGGCGATGCTCGGGCTCTCGGTGCGCAGGATCCGGTAGCCGTGCCGCTCCTCCCCGGTGACCTGCACGGTGGACTCGAACTCCGAGGCGTCGGAGACGGTCACCTCCAGGAACAGCAGTCCTTCGTCGTCGCGCAGGCGGTGCAGGGCCCACGCCTCCTCGGCCTTGTCCAGGTACTCCTGGCGGTCGCGTTCGTCGGGTTCGTTGGCGATGATCCGCAACTCGCCGGCGTCGTCGAGGAACCGGCGGGCGGCCGTGTCGAAGTCGACGCCGGTGATGCGCAGTTCGGTGGAGCGGGTCGCGCGGGAGATCAGCGACGTCACCACGATGGCGATGCAGAACAGCACCGCGATCACCAGGCCGTCGGGGCGCTCGATGATGTTGGCGATGGTCGCGTACACCAGGATCAGCGTGACCAGGCCGAACGCGGCGCCGACGCGGCGCCGGCCGCTCTTCCAGGCCGCGAGCGTGGCGGCGACCGCCGCGGACAGGATCAGTGCGAGCACGCCCGTGGCGTACGCGCCGCCCTGCGCCTCGACCTCCGCGCCGAAAAGCAGCGTGATCGCGAACGAGACGACCGTGAAGATGAGGACCAGCGGACGGGTCGCGCGGGTCCAGTCCGGCGCCATCCCGTACCTCGGCAGGTACCGCGGGACGATGTTGATCAACCCGGCCATGGCGGAGGCACCGGCGAACCACAGGATGGCGATGGTGCTGATGTCGTAGGCGGTGCCGAACCAGTCGCCCAGGTTCTCGTGCGCGAGGTAGGCCAGGGCCCGGCCGTTGGCCTTGCCGCCCTCCTCGAACTCCTTCTTCGGGATCAGCACGGTCGTGGCGAAGCTGGAGGTGATCAGGAAGACGCTCATGACGGCGGCCGCCGTGGTCAGCAGCTTGCGCGTGCCCTGGATGCGCTGCTCCAGTTCGCCCTTGACCAGCGGCATCACGGCCACTCCGGTCTCGAACCCCGACAGCCCCAACGCGAGCTTGGGCATGACGAACAGCGACACCGCGATCATCGCGACCGGGTTGGCGTGCTCGGCGGTCAGCACGTTGCCCCAGTCGGTGACCAGCCCCGGGTGCGTCACGACCTTGGCCAGCGCCGTCCCGACCACCACGACGTTCAGGGTGAGGTAGACCGCCACCAGCACGACGGCGATGGAGATGGCCTCGCTGAACCCGACCAGGAAGATGCCGCCGAGCGCGGCGATCAGCACCAGCGTGACGGGCACCTGCCAGCCTGCCATCGCGTCCGGCACGAACGGGTTGTGCAGCAGGTGGGCGGTCGCGTCGGCGGCCGACAGGGTGATCGTGACGATGAACGCCGTCGCGACGAAACCGAGCAGGAACAGGACCAGCAGCTTGCCGCGCCACCCGGGCAGCAGCCGTTCCAGCATCGACAGTGAGCCCAGCCCGTACGGGCTCAGCCCGGCCACCGACCGGTACACGGGCAGTGCCCCGAACAGGGTCAGTGCCACCAGCAGCAGCGTGGCGATCGGGCTGAGAGCGCCCGCGGCCAACGCGGCGATGCCCGGCTGGTAGCCCAGGGTGGAGAAGTAGTCGACGCCGGTCAGGCACATCACCTGCCACCAGCGGTGCTGCTTGTGGGGCGCGTCCTCGTGGGACGGGGCCGGCCGGTGGTGCGGGCCGGCCTTGCGGCCGGGGCGGTGGAGCCCCTGCAGCAGCCATCGCCGCATGCCCTCACCCGTGTCCGGCTGGAGTGACGCGCTCATCCGAACCCACCTCGGTCTTCCACACCCGGGCTGATAAAACAGCACACCCTACTGGGGCGCCCGCCCATCGCGCGCGGGCGGCCCAGAGAAAGATCGGACGAGAGCGGCGGTCAGGCGCCGTCGAGGATCTGGCGCAACCTGCGAGCGAACGCCTCGGGTTGGCCTGCGTAACCGAACTCGCCGCCCATGAAGCCGCCGTGATGGCTCGGGAACACCGTCACCTGCTGACCGAGCAGTTCGGCCGTCGCCACCGCGGTGCGTCCGGTGAAGGTTCCGCCGGACTCCTCACCGACCGCGATCACGACCCGCGTGGGCGCCGCGGCGATCGCACCGGCGTCGGGCCGGTAGCCGCTGACCGCCCAGGACCGGTCGGAGAGCAGCGGATCGTCGCGGGAGCCGTCGTCCTCGGCCGGCATCCCGAACGCGGCGGGATCGGGTGCGGGCCGGGCGAAGTAGTCGTCGGTGAACTCGCCCTGCCACGACGTCATGGCGATGAACGCCGCCATGCCGGCGCCCGGACCCTTGGCCTCGTAGGCGTCCCGGACGCCGTCCCGGGCGCGCTCGGCGGCCCGGGCGTCGGGAAGGACCGGGATGAGCGGCGGCTCGTGCGCCACCAGGGTGGTCACGTCGTCGGGGTGCGCCGTCACCAGGGCGAGCGCGGTCACCGCACCGCCGCTGCTGGCGAACATCTCGACCGGGCCCGCGCCGAGCGCCTCGATGAGGGCGTGCACGTCGGCGGCCTGGACCTCGGGCACGTTGTCGACCCGGCCGTCCTTGCGGGTGCTGCGGCCGAGACCGCGCGGGTCGTAGGCGACGACGGTGCGCTCGGGGAAGTACGACGCGAGCGTGCGGAAGCCGCTCGCGTCCATGGGCTGGCCGATCATGACCAGCGGCGAGCGCCCGTCGGCGGTCGGGAGCGGACCGTGGACGTCGTAGACGAGACCGACTTCGGGTGTCTGGAGCGTTTGCGTAGCCATGACCAGGTAGACCACCCCCTGGCCCGGAACTCATCGGCGCCCCCGGGGCATCGCTCATGGGCGCGGGCCGCTACGTGCGGGTCCCGCGCCCATCGTCGCCGTGGTCGTGCTGCTGACCGTGCTGGCAGCGGGCGCTGTGATCTGGCATCACGTGGACCGATCCGACGATTCCGGTCCCTGCTGCAAGCTGCCGCCCGACACCAGCGCGGTCGAGGATGTGCCGCGGAAGTGGCAGGCCGTCCTCGGTCAGGGCGATGTCCGCTCCGCGTGGGAGTTGCTCACTCCCCAAGCGCAGCGGCGATACGGCTCGGCCGACGGCCTGCGGGCGGCCATGACCCGACTCGATATGCGCCCGAAGGGGCCGGCGACATGGCGGCAGATCACCTCGACCACCAATGGAAGGGGCACGGTTCGCTGACGCGCGCCGGCCGGCCGGCACTGATCCGCGCTGCTCTGGGCGGATCCGCCGTGGGCGGATTTGGCTGGGAGCAGTGCACGCGCCGACGCAGAGTTGGGGCATGAGCGAGGAACAGAAAGTCCCGTTGTTCAACGAGCGAGTGCGGCGCGAGCTCTACCAGCAGCGCGTTCTCGTGCTCGACGGCCCTCTCGACGACGACAATGGCACCCTGCTGGCGACGCAGCTGATCACGCTGGCGCGGGAGGACTCCTCGACCGACATCGCGCTGTGGATCCATTCCCCCGGCGGGTCGGTGCCGTCGATGCTCGCGATCCGCGATGTCATGCGGCTCATCCCGTGCGACGTGTCCACGGTCGTGCTCGGCATCGCCTACAGCGCCGGCCAGTTCCTGCTGTCGTCCGGAACCCCCGGCAAACGCCGCGCCATGCCGCACGCCCGCGTGCTGATGCACCAGGGCTCCGCCGGAATCGCCGGCGCCGCCGTCGACATCGAACTGCAGGCCAACGACCTCCGCCACACCCGCGACACGGTGCTCGGGCTCATCGCCGAGGACACCGGGCAGCCCCTGGAACGGGTCTTCGAAGACTCGCTGCACGATCGCTGGTACACGGCGCAGGAGGCGCTCGACTACGGGTTCATCGACGCGGTCGTCAGCACGTTCGACGAAGTCGTACCGACCAGCAACCGGCCCATCGGGCTCGGTGCCCCGTCCGAAGGAGCAGCCCGATGAGCACCTACACGATCCCCAACGTCATCGCGCAGCACCCTCGCGGTGAACGGATCATGGACGTCTACTCGCACCTGCTGACGGAGCGGATCATCTATCTCGGCACCGCCATCGACGCGGGTGTCGCGAACGCCCTCGTCGCGCAACTGCTCTACCTGGAATCCGACAGCCCCGAACGCGACATCCAGCTGTACATCAACTGCGAGGGCGGAGACCCGAGCGCGATGCTCGCCGTGTACGACACGCTGCGCTACATCCGTCCGGAGGTGGCGACGACGTGCGTCGGCCAGGCGGTCGCCGTCGGCGCCGTGCTCCTCGCCGCGGGCACCCCCGGCAAGCGCGCGGCGCTGCCCCACACCCGCGTGGTCCTGCACCAGCCGACGGGGCAGAGCCGGGGAGCGATCCCGGACCTCATCCTCCAGGCGGACGAGGTCGTCCGCGTCCGCGCGGACATCGAGCACATCCTCTCCCGGCACACCGGGCAGGACACCGCGACACTGCGCGCCGACACGGACCGCGACCGCGTGTTCACGGCGAACACGGCACTGGACTACGGCCTCGTCGACCATGTGATCGAGGAGCGGCAGCCGCTGCCCGTCTAGATCGGGGGACGCCTACGCGGCCAGTGCGTAAGCGGCCTGGCAGGTCGGGCCGGCCGGAGCGGCTCCGGCCGGCACGGCCAGGAGGGTCGTCGCGATCGCGAGCGTCAGATCACCGAGCGACACGTCCAGGGCGCCGGCGACCGCGGCGATCATCTCGCTCGAAGGTTCCTTGACGCCGCGTTCCATCTCGGAGAGGTACTGCGGTGAGACCCCGGCACGGCGGGCGGTCTCGGTCAGGATCTCGCCGCGCTCCAGGCGCAGTCGCCTGAGGCACTGGCCGAGCGCGTCGCGCCAGAGCGGCTCCGTCGGCCGACGCGGCGCGGTCGGCTTGTGCGGCGTGTCGTCGGCGGGCATGAGCGGTCGGGCGGTCTCGGCCATGCGCTCATCGTAAGTCGGCGATGCCGGCGAGCCCATGCATTCCGCCCACCGCAGAACCGCGCTCGCCGAGGGGCGCCGCTCGCGGCGACCGATTGAGGCCGTCCCGCGGCGTTCGTGCCCTGTCATCCTGAGGGCATGCGGATTCTGGTCGTTGGTGCAGGGATCATCGGGGCCGCGCTGGCGGACCGGCTCACCCGTGCGGAACGCGATGGCCGCTCGGGCCCGCGGGACGAGGTCACGGTGATCGAGGAGCGGGAGCCCGGCGCCGGGACGTCCGGCACCAGCTACGCCTGGATCAACGCCAACGACCCCGGGGACCCGGCCTACCACCGGTTTCGGACGGCGGCGATGTCCGCCTGGCGGGACCTGGCCGCCGGGTTCGGCGGCCCGGCCTGGTACCGGCCGGCGGGCAACACCACGTGGGCGACCACCGAGGACGCGAAAGGCCGGCTGGCCGACCGGGTCGCTCGTCTCGCCGACCTCGGCTACGCCGCCGAACTGATCGGCCTCGACCGGTTACGCGAGCTCGAACCGCACGTCCGGGCTCCGCAGGACGCCCTCATCGCGCACTACCCCGACGAGGGCTACGTGCAGGGAGGCTCCGCCGCGCGAGCTCTGGCGCGGCGCGCACGTGAGTCGGGCGCCGGCATCATCACCGGTCACCGCGCGGTCCGCCTCAACACCGAGGGCGACCGCGTGACCGGAGTGCGGCTGGACGACGGCCGGGACCTGGACGCCGGCCTCACCATCTGCGCGGCGGGCCGGCACAGCCCCGCGCTCCTGGCCACCGCCGGCGTCCCCCTTCCGCTGGTCGACCCGTCCGAGCCCGGCTCGGCCGCCCCCTGCCTCGTCGCCACCACCTCCACGGCGCGGGACGTCCTCAACGGTCTCGTCCACGCGCCTGGCCTGTCCGCCCGCCAGGCGGAGGACGGGGGGCTCGTCCTGGAGGCCGACGACCTGGACGCCGGTGTCGACGAGTCGGCCGCCCCGGCGCTGGTCCGGGCGGTCGGCGCCGAACTCCTCGCGCGAGCGCGCACGCTCGTCCCCGGCCTGACCGCGGACGTCGCCGGAGTGCGGCGGTGCGTCCGCCCGCTGCCCGTCGACGGGTATCCGCTCACCGGCTCCCAGCGGCCCGGTCTGTACACCGCCGTGACCCACAGCGGCATCACGCTCGGTCCCTTTCTCGCCGCGCTTATCTGCCAGGAGATTCACGGCCACGAGTCACCGGCGCTCGATTCCTACCGGCCGGACCGTGTCCCCGCAAGGCGCCGCTGAACGAGTCCGGATGCCGGATTCCCCAGGACGCGCGGGGAAGGCGGAACTATGCTTGATCTTCATCATGTGAGCGCCGCCGACCGATGCGGTGTTGAAGGTGCGCATTCTTTGCGAACCGTCGGTGCCGCACAAGGGAGTGCCTTCGATGGCCGTTGGAGTTTACCGGGTGGAATCCGCGAACACGGCGGATCTGAAGCCCGGTGACCGCACGGACTTCTGGAGCGAGCTCATCAACACCTACAACCAGAGCCCGATGGGATTCGCATACCGGCGTCCCGACAGTTTTCACGGCGAGGCGGTCCGTCAGTCCAACGGGGCCTACCATCTGCTCGACGTCCGGTCGGATGAGCTCACCTACGTTCGCACACCGCGCCAGATTCGCCGGAATCCGGACCCCGATTACCGCTTCGTGGTGCCGCTCAGCGGAGCTTTCGAAGTCCGGCAGGACGGCGCGGAGTCGGTGCTGTCGCCCGGCACCGGCGGCCTCATGACGCTCGAGACGGCGGTGGAGTTCAAGCAGGTCGCGGGGACCCGCGCGCTCATCGTGACGATTCCGGGCCACGAGGTGGACGGGCCCATGAACCGGTCGTCCCCGGTCAGCGCGATGGTGGACGTGACGCGCGGGCTGGGGCGCGTGGTGGCCGAGATGCTCACCGGGCTGGCCGGCGAGCGCGACGGGCTCCACAGCCGCCACTTCGCCGCCGTGTGCGACCGGGCGGTCGAGTTGCTGTGCATGCTGGCCGTCGGCGACGACCGCCCGGTCGTGCCGGGCCATCTCGCCGAGGTGGAGGCGATGGTGCGGCGGCATGTGCGCGAGCGTGTCACCGACCCGGGGCTGACCGGCGCGTCGGTGGCGCGGGATCTGGGGTGGTCGCTGCGCCAGGTCCAGCTGGCGCTGCAGCACGCCGGAACCACGCCGCGCGAGCTGATCCGGGAGGAGCGCCTCCGGCTGGCGCGAGACCGGCTGACGAGCCCGACGTACGACCACCTGAGCATCACCGATCTCGCCGGCCTGACCGGTTTCTCGTCCGCCAGCGTATTCAGCACCGCGTTCCGGCGGCACTATGGAGCCACCCCCCGCGAGATCAGGCACGACCGCGACTCGTGATCGTTATGACATCCGTCACGGCGGCCCGCGGAAAAGGCATTTACTGAAGCGCGTAAGACGAGATGCTCCGCCGTTCCGCGTTTTCCGGTCGTGCGCGGGTTGTGAAAGCGGCCCTTTACCGAATGATCACTTACTGTATCGGTTCGTGACGGTGGTGAAGGGGTTCGGAATGCCGGCTCGTGCGGAAAGAGTGGACGCCCTCGGCGCGGTCGGCGACTCCGCTTAGATCAGCTGTCTCCGCCCCTCCGCCGGCGGGCCAGCGGGCCCCAGAACGACCGGGGCCCACCGGCGGCGGAGGCGCCGGGCGGTGGACCGGACGGCACGGCGGACCCGGCCGGTACGGGGGCGGCGATGAAACGGTCGTCGCGGACGGCGGGGGCGGGCTCGGCCGGCTGCGACGGCGGGAAGACCACCGGGAGCTCGACCAGCGCCCGGTGCACCCATCCGGTGCGCCACGTCAGCTCCTCGGCAGGAACCGCCAGCCGCATGTCGGGCAGGCGGTCGAGCAGCTTCTCGATGGCCACCGAGGCGATGAGCCGGGCCTGCCCCTTGGCCGCGCAGGTGTGGTCTCCGGCGCTGAAGGCCAGGTGAGCACGGTTGCCCGTCCGGTCGCCCCTGGTGATCGACGGGTCGGTGTTGGCGGCGGCGTAGCTGACGACGACCGGCTGGTCGGCGGGCAGCCGGACCCCGGCGAAGTCGACGTCCTTCACGGGATAGGTGATGCCGTAGTTGGCGATCGGGGGATCGGACCACAGGATCTCGTCGAGCGCGTCCTGGACGGCCAGGCTGCCGCCCGACAGATCGCCGGCGAACCGGTCGTCGGCCAGCAGCAGCCGAAGCGTGTTGATGATGAGGTTCTGCTCGGGCTCGGTCACCGTCCCGAGCAGCATGACGATCTGGTGCGCCATCTCCTCGTCGTTCAGCCGCGCGGGATGCGCCATCAGCCAGGACACCACGTCGGCGCCGGGTTCACGGCGTTTGAGGGCGACCAGCTCGGCCACGGCCTGGGCCAGATCGCGGTTGGCGTTCTCGGCGTCGGCGCCGCCGTCCATCATCGCGCTCATGCCGGCGACCAGCCGATCGCCGAGGGCGGCGGGGACGCCGCAGAGCCGGTTGAAGACCAGCAGCGGCAGGGGCAGCGCGTACCGGGTGCGCAGGTCCGCCGCCCCCTCGGCGCCGAACCGGTCGATGAGCAGCTCGGCGCTCTGCTCGACATGACCGCGCAACGCCTCGACGTCCACCTGGGCGAGGCTCTCGGACACCGCCTGGCGGAGCCGGTCGTGAACGGCGCCGTCGGTGAGGTTCGCGGTCGGCCGGTACTGCATGAGCGGCAGGACCGGGCAGTCGGACGGGACCGAACGCTGCCACCGGCGGGCGTCCTTGGGGAACGTGTCCGCGTCGCGCAGTACTTCCAGCGCGTACTCGTAGGAGGTGACGAGCGTGGCCGGGATCCCGGGAGCCAGCTCGACCGGTGCGACGGGCCCGTATCGGCGGAGCAGCTCGTAGACGCTCGCGGGATCGGCGGCGAACGCCGGGCCGTACAGCGGGACACGGTCCGGCAGCGGTGCCGGGCCGGAATCGGCGGGCTCGAAGGTCACGGGCACTCCTGTTCGGTGGCGGGTGCTGCCGCCGGGAACGGCTACGGCTTCATGGCGAGACCGCACAGCGCGAGCGGGGGCTCACGTGTGCGGCGTCCGGCGGTCCAGGTCCCGAGTGCCCGGACCCCCTGCGGACCCGGATCGAGGCCGCCGGCGAACGCCGCGATCGCGTCCCGCGACCGGAACCAGCCGGAGCCGAGCTCGGCGACCAGCATGTTCTCGGCACAGCGCGCCTGGTCCTCCATGTGCCAGGGGGCGTCCGGGGCGTGGAAATGGCTGAACGCGAGCATGGACCGCGAGGGAAGCCGGTCCATGTACGACCGCGTGATGCCGTGGGGATCGTCCGCGTCGGGGAAGTGATGCAGCATCGCGGTGAGCAGCACGCCGACCGGACGGGACGGATCGACCAGCTCGCGCGTCTCGTCCGCCGCGAACACCGCGTCGGCATCGCGCACGTCCGCGTGGACGACCGCGGTCCGGCGGGCTTCGGCGAGATGGGCCCGGCCGTACGCGACGACGACCGGGTCGTGGTCGACGTGGACCACCCGGACGGGCCCGGCGAACCCGCGTCTCACCTGCCCCGCGGCGTTGGTGCCGGGCAGCCCGCAGCCCAGGTCCAGGAACTGCGTGACGCCGAGGCCGGCCATCTGCCGCATGGCCTGAACGACGAACCTGCGGTTGAGGTGCAGGATCCGCGGCAGGCTGGGCGCGACCGCGATCAGCCGCCTGGCCAGCTCCCGGTCCTCGGCGAAGTTGTCCTTCCCCTGGAGCATGGCGTCGTAGAACCGCGCCATGTTGGCGGTGCGCCGCTCCAGCACGGGCTGCGGGCCGCCTCGTCCCGGATCGAGCGGGCCACGTGGACCAATCATGGCTGGCTTCCTGAGTCCGATGACCGACAACAGTGGATGTACGACCGTAGGTCGGCGGCATCGTCCCCAGTTGCTCCGCCGCGTAAGGAACTTGCGACTGTGCGCAGCGCCGCCGGGGCACCGCTTCGGCCCGTCCGAGGAGAGTCGGGGAACGTGCCGGCCTGGGCTCAGCCGATCAGGTCGCGGGCGCCCTGGCGCAGGAGGTCGGCCGCGACCGATGCGCCCAGACTCTCCGCCTGTTCGGGAGCGGCCTGCATCTGGAAGTGCACGGACCGGTCTCCGTCCCGGTCGAACACCATGCCCTCCAACGACAGCCGTCCGTCGGGCTCGTAGCGGGCCCGTCCGGCGATGGGCGAGTCGCAGTCACCGTTCAGCTCGAACAGCATTCTGCGCTCGGCCGCCACGCAGGTCCGCGTCCGCGCGTGGTCCAGCCGCCCGAGCAGTTCGGTGAGACGAAGATCGGCACTGCGGGAGGCGATCGCCAGCACGCCGGCCCCGACGGCGGGAAGCATGTCCAGCGTCTCGTACGGCCGTTCCAGTCCGAGCCGCGCCAGCCCCACGTGGGCGAGGACGATCGCGTGGAACTCCCCGCCGGCGTCGAGCCGCGCGAGCCGGGAGTTGACGTTGCCCCGGAGGTGCTCGACGCGGAGGTCCGGCCGTAGCCGCCGGAGCTGGGCGCGTCGCCGGACGGCCGACGTACCGACCCTGGCGCCGGAAGGCAGGTCGGCCATGCCCGTGATGCCCGACGTCATCGGGAAGAGCATCACGTCCCGCGTGTCGTCCCGCTCCAGATAGGCGGGCCACGCCAGCCCTTCCGGCGGCGGCACGTTTCCGGGAACGTCCTTGAGGCAGTGCACGGCCAAGTCCACGGTGCCCGTGAGCAGGGCGTGGTCGATCTCCCGCAGGAACGCGCCCTTTCCGCCCTGCTCCGACAGGGAACCTTGGAACCTGTCGCCGGACGTCTCGATCCCGACGATCTCGACGGCCACCGGCGCCTGCTTCTCCAACAGGTCCGCGACATGGCGGGCCTGCGCCATGGCCAACGGCGAGCGGCGGGTGCCGAGCCTGACATGCCCCTCGTCAGGCACGGGTCCGAGACCTGGCATGCGTGCGCCTTCCGTCGTCATGCGCGGTGATGTGGCCCAACGGACCGCGGAGATCGCCCTTCATGTTGCCGTACGCGGCGAGCCCGTCCCGACGTGCCCCCTGATCCGGAACGACAGCGTCACCCGTGCCCTAATGTGTTGCTCATGACGTTCTTCTTCCACCTGCGTTAGCGCGCCGCCGACGAAGCGAGGATTCCCCGGCGTCGGCGAGGCGGGGTGGCGGAGCGCTGCCCCGAGTGCTGACGTGGGAGAAGAACGATCACCATGCGCATTCCGCGCCCCTGTCTGGTCGCGCGCTGCGTCCGCGGGCTGGAGTCCGCGGTCGCCGCGGAGGTCCTGGAGTCCGGGCTCGGCGCCGTCACCCGTCTCGGCCATCGCGAGGTTCAGTTCCGCCTCCGCTCGCCGGAGCCGATCCCGGTGCCCCGCACCGCGGACGACCTCTTCCTGCTGGCCGCGCGCCGACCTGACATCGGGACGACGAAGTCTGACCTGCACGCCCTCGCCGAGCTCGCCGAACTGGCCGACACCGATCTGCTGCTGCGCCTGCGTCGCACGCTGACTCAGGCGAAGGACGATGTCCCGGGCATCGATGTCTCCGCCTCCTTCCTCGGGCGGCGCACCTTCAGCCGGTACGACGCCGAGGACGTCGTCGGCGCGGCCCTGGCGGAGCGGCTCGGCGTCCCCTACCACTCGCGGCGCGCCGGCGCCGCACCTCCGCCGGGCCACCAGGGGTGGCGGTTGACCCTGGACGGCACGCACGCCACGCTCATGCTGCGGATCAGTGACCGGCCGCTGCACCGCCGCGCCTACAAGCGCAGGACGGTCCCGGGCACCCTCCACCCGCCGGTGGCCGCGGCCATGGCCGTGATGGCCGACATCCGGCCGGGTCACACCGTCCTGGACCCGTGCTGCGGCGCCGGCACGCTGCTGATCGAGGCCGCGCTCGCCCGGCCCGGCGCCCGCCTGCGAGGCTTCGACCTTTCACCTGACGCCGTCGCGGCGGCACGGGCGAACGCCGCCGCGTTGCCCATCGGCGTGGATCGTTGCGACGCCGGCCGCCTTCCCTTCTCCGACGCAAGCATCGACCGCGTCCTGAGCAACCCGCCGTGGGGCACCCAGGTCCACCCCCGCGGCCTGCTCGCCGACTCACCGTCCCGCTGGTGGACGGAGCTTCGTCGCGTCCTGTCACCGGACGGTACGGTCGTGCTCCTCCTCCCCACCTCCGAGACTCTGGCCGGCGCCATCCGGCACGGCCTTGCCCCCGTCCACATCCAAGGCGTCCGCGTCTCCGGCGCCCAATCGTTCATCGTCCGCCTGCAACCGACATCGTGAACGGGCAGGGCGTTCACGAGTGGTCTTCCGCCGGGGTGAAGGCTCCGTGGCGGCCCTCGCCGGCGGCGAACCGGGCGGCCCCCGCCACGCCCTCGGCCGCCACGATCGGCGCGCCCGCCGCGCCTTCGGCCCGCAGCGCCTCGGCCAGCGGCAGATCGAGGGCACCGTAGGTGGAGGCCCGGTCGGCCAGCACGCACCCGAACGGGAACGAGGCGATCTCCCCGGCCAGTTCACGCGCCACCCGGACCGCCTCGCCCGGACCGACGACCCGGTTGGCCAGGCCGATCGCCAGGGCCTCGTCCGCATCCACCGGACGCCCCGTCAAGATCAGGTCCAGGGCGCGGCCCAGCCCGACGATCCGCGGCAGCCGGACCGTGCCGCCATCGATCAGCGGCACGCCCCACCGTCGGCAGAACACCCCCAGCACCGCGTCGCTCTCGACCACCCGCAGGTCCGCCAGCAGCGCCAGCTCGAGCCCGCCGGCGACCGCGTACCCGCTGACAGCGGCGATCAGCGGCTTGCCCAACTGCATCCGGGTCGGGCCCATTGGGCCGGTTCCGCCGCCGTCGGGGTCGAGCTCGTTCCTCCGCTCACGGTCGCCGACCGTGGTCAGATCGGCGCCGGCGCAGAACGTCCCGCCGGCCCCCGCCAGGATCGCCACCTTCTGTTCGGGGTCGGCCTCGAACGCCTGGAACGCGTCCCGCAACTCTGCCGCCATCGGGCCGTCCACGGCGTTGCGGCGCTCGGGCCGGTCCATCCAGATCGTGGTGATCGAGCCCTCGATCTCGACCCGCACATCACCCATCACTACCTCCGGCCACTCGATGTCGACGCCTGGATCTTCACCGGCCCGTTACGGCGCGCCGGTGAGGTTGCCCACCACCTGGTAGACCTGCTCCTGGGTCAGTGGGGCGGTGGGGAGGGGATGGGCGGCTTCGGTGCGCAGGCCGTCGAGCATGAAGGCGACGTTTCGCCGCCAGGCGTCGGGCGCGGTGTCCTTGGCGGCCCGGGAGAGCAGGGCGTTGGTGCCGAAGATGAACAGCAGGTCCTCATGGGTGAAGTCGGAGCGCAGGGTGCCGGCCTGCTGGGCCCGCTCGATGATGCGGTCGGCGGCGGCGTGTGAACGCGCGCAGAAGGCCATCAGGCGTTCGGCGTCCGGGTAGCGGCCGGTGACCACGTCGCTGATCGCGGGGTCGGTGACCTGGAGTTCGCAGAGGGTCTCGATGTAGTACGCGAACCCGTCCCAGGCGTCCTCATGGGCCAGGGCCTGCTCGGCGGCCTTTTCGAGCCGGCCCGCGGCCAGGTCCGCGACCACTTCGTCGATGAGCGCCTCACGGGAGCCGTAGAGGTTGTAGAGGGTGCCATGGCTCACCCCGGCGCGGCGGGCGATCTCCTTCAGAGGGGCTTGGAGGCCCCGCTCATGGAAGAGCTCGGCCGCCGCTGTTCGCAGCTTCTCCGCGTTGCGTCGCGCGTCGGCCCGCATCCGGCTGCCCTCCTCGTCGTGTGCTCGGCGCCCCATGGTTTCATCCTCTGGCCGCGCCTAATTTGACCCATGGGTCAACTTGTGTCAGAATATCTCTTCGGCAGGGAGTCGTGCCATGTCCAAAGTGATCGCCGTCTTCGGCGCCGGTACCGGTCTTGGTGTGTCCGTCGCCTGCCGCTTCGGCCGGGAAGGCTTCCGCGTGGCTCTGGTGGCCCGTCGCAAGGAGCGGCTGGACGCCCTGGTCGCGCAGCTCGCCGGCGAGGGCGTCGAGGCCGCCGCCTTCCCCGCGGACCTGTCCGACCCGGCGGGAGTTCCCGCCCTGGTGGACGCCATCCGTGGCCACTTCGGCCGGATCGACGTCGTCGAGTACGGGCCGATCGGCGGCGACGTCTCCTTCACCCCGGCCGCCCGGCTGGACGCGGCCACCCTCGAAGGGCTCTCCCGGCTGCTCCTGCTCACGCCCGTGGAGGTGTTCCGCGCGGTGCTGCCGGAGATGATCGAACGCGGGGACGGCGCCGTCCTGATGACCATCGGCTACACGGCGGTGCAGCCGATGCCCCAGCTCAGCGGGCCGGGCCCGGTGATGGCCGCCGCCCGCAACCACCTGTACTCCCTCAACGCCGAACTCGCCGGTAGCGGCGTCTACGCCGGCACTCTCACCGTCGCTGCCATGATCACCGGCAGCGAGGCAGCCGAGGCGGCCGAGGCTGAGGGCGACGACAGGTTCACCGGCGCGGCGTTCCCCGTCGTCGACCCGGCGGAACTCGCCGAGCACTACTGGGACATGTACACCAGGCGCGACCGCGTCGAGCAGGCCCACCCCGTGGAACTGACCCCGCAAGCCGGCGGCGTCCCCGCGTGACCGCCGGTCGCGGCTCACCCGGCAAGCCGAGCCCGCCTACTAGGGCCGGAGCACGATCTTGCCGTGGGTGTGCCGCCGCTCCAGCTCGCCGAACGCGTCCCGCACCTGCTCCAGCGGGTAGGTGCGGGCGATCGGCACCTCGAGCTCCCCGCGCGCGGCGAGCCGGGCCAGCTCGCCGAGCACGACCGCGGACGCCGCCGCGCCTTCTCCATAGGTCCGCGCACCGACCTTGGCCGCGGCCTGCCAGTCGCTGATCGTGTTGATCCGCTCGGGTCGCACGCCCAGCTCCACCGCCAGCTCCACATAACCGTCGCCAAAGGTGTCGATGAACGCGTCGACCTTCCCGCCGGAGGCCTGCCGGATCCGCTCGGCCACGCCCTCCCCGTACTCGACCGGGACGACACCCCGATCCTTCAACCAGGCATGGTTCGGATCGCTCGCCAGCCCGATCACCGTGGCGCCACGGCGCCGCGCGAGCTGCACGGCAAGCGAGCCGACGCCGCCCGCGGCACCCGACACCACGACCGTGTCGGCCGGTCCGGGGTCGACCGCGAAAACGGTGGCGTATGCGGTCGTCCCGGCCACGTACAACGACCCGGCCGCGTCCCAGGACAGCCCCTCCGGACGCAGGATCAGCTGCACGTCGTCGACCACGACGAATTCCGCGTGGCTCGCCCTGTTGTGTGTGAAGCCGAGGACCTCGTCGCCCACCGCGAAGCCGCGCACCTGCGGACCGACCTTCGCCACGACGCCGGCCAGATCGCTGCCCTGCCCGGAGGGGAATGTCGCCGGCCACCGCTCGTGCAGCCCACCGGTACGGATATGGACCTCTCCGGGCTGGATCCCCGCCGCGCGGACCTCGACCAAGACCTGCCCGGGGCCGGGCACCGGACGCTCCACGTCCTCCACCCGCAGGACATCGATCTCGCCGTACTCGTGGAACCGCACCGCCTTCATCGCGTGATCACCGCTCTTCCTCGTCCGGATGGATCTTGGACGGCCACCTCTGGGGTTGCCGCACCTCGATCGTGCCCTCGCCTTCGACGGCTTAGGAACGGAGCGGTTTCCCTAGGATCAACGGTCCGAGGATGCGTGTGATGAACGGTGGTGGTTGAAGAGGGCTTGTACAGCAGCCGCGTCGCCTTCGATTTCAACGAGCCCAAGGGTGTCGTTGAGGGCGAGCTCACCCGCTGCCAGCCCGAGAACAATCTGGGCTTCAGCGCGCACGACGGCGTCGAGATCGCGGCCATCATGCAGGCTCACCTCGACGCCCGAAGGTGTCGCACTCAGTTGGAGCAGCCGGCCGTCGACCGCGACCCCCACAGTTGACCGGTGGGCAGAGGCCTTGCCGGTGAACAAGGCTCGCAGAGCGACGACGAGCCATTCGGCGTGGAAGCGGTCGCCGTCTGGTCCGCGCATCATGAGCGGCGTGGACCAGCGGACGAGGCTCTCGATCGGTTCCCGCAGTTCGGCGCCCCATGGGGTGAGCGCGTATGCGATGGCGTTGCCCTCCTCGGCCAGCCGCCGCTCGACCACTCCGGCGGTCTCGAGGTCGCGGAGACGGTCGGTGAGCAGGTTCGTGGCCACACCGCCGAGCCCATCGAGCAGTTCGCGGTAGCGGGCGGGAGCGATGAGAAGCTGGCGGACGATGAGCAGGTTCCACCTGTCGCCCACGACATCGAGCGCCCGGGCGAGCCCGCAGTACTGGCCGTAGCTCCGACTCATGGCGACCACTTTACAATCTCAAGCACGCCTGACAATATCTAGCACCAGCCGATGGGGTGCGGCCAGGCATGACGCCATGCCCCAGGCGAAGCCCAGACCCAGGGAGGTGCGGACATGGTCCCGCCGGCGACGCCCAGTGGTGCGCCCGACACCATGCCCCAGGCCCGTGCGGCGTTGCAGGACGTTATCTCCAGCCTCGTCACACTGGTGCGGAGCGTGCCCGACGCCAACTCCGCTTCGGTCGGTACCTGGACGGTGGCCGATGTCGCGGCTCACCTCTCTCATGCTTTCCGCGTCGACACCGATGCCATCGCCGGAAGTCCGGTCCCCGAAGCCACGGTGACCACAGCGGGAATGGCCGAGGCCAACGCGAGAATGTTGGCCGAGGACGGCGAACGAGACCCAGCCGTACTCGCAGATCGCATCAGCGCGCTGGCACACGAGTTCGACGATGTCGCGTCGCGTTCGCGGGCGGCCGCCGTCGACTGGCTGCAAGGTACCCGCATGCCGCCTTCGGCCGTGGCGTGTCACCTGCTCGAGGAATGCCTGATCCACGGCCATGACATCGCCCGAGCGATCGGGCGCTCATGGCCGATCCGTCGTCACCATGCTCTGCTCGCGGTCGAGGGCGGCGTGTTCCCGCTCATCGCGGCTCTGCCGCCCACGGCCTTGCTGGACCAGGAGAAGGCCGGTTCTTTCCGAGCTCGCTTCGACCTGCGTCTGCGTGGAGGTGGACGCACGTCGATGGTCTTCGACCGCGGTTCGTTGACCCTTGACGCAGGGTGCACGCGTGACGTCGACGCCCATCTCTCTGCCGACCCGGCGGCTCTCATGCTGGTGTTCATCGGCCGACAGTGGATAGGGAAGCCGCTTGTTGAAGGCAAGCTCACCGCTTGGGGGCGCCGGCCATGGAAGCTCGCCCGCATGCTCACCGTCATTAGCCCCCCATAGCGTCCGAGCAGGCCGGCTCCGGCCGTGACCGTTGGCGGGTCAGTGCGCGAGCACGTCCGGGAAGCCGAACATCGCGGCCAGCGCGGGATCGTGGAACTTGATCACGCGGGACGCGCCGGTGGCGGTGGGGGCCAGCACCACGACGCCGTCGGCTCGGAGCGCGCCGTCAGCATCCCGGTGGTACACGACGGCGGCGGGCTGGCCGTTGGCCGCGGTGGCGATCATCCGCCAGTCGCCCGGTGCGCCCAGGACGTACGTGTCGAGCATGTGGATGCACATCGCGCGGCCCGCCTGCCATTCTCGGAACGGCGTCGCCTCCAGCGTGGCGTCCGCGCGCAGAACCTGTTCGAGCAGGCGAGCGTCGGAGCGCTCGAAGGCCGCGATGTAGCCGTCCAGGAGCGTGCGCGCTCGTTGGTCGGCCGGTTCGAGCAGTTCCTCGGACTCGGGCTCCAGTTCGTCCAGCCGGGCACGGGCGCGTTGCAGACCGCTCTTGACCGCCGCCGTGGTGGTGCCGAGGATCTCCGCGGTCTCGGCGGCGGAGAACGCCAGCACCTCGCGCAGGATGAGGATCGCACGCTGGCGGGCGGGCAGGTGCTGCAGGCTGGCGATGAGCGCCAGCCGCAGTGACTCTCGTTCGACCACCACCGCAGCCGGATCGTCGGCGGGCGGGGCGATCCATGCGTCCGGCAGCGGCTCCAGCCACGAGACCTCGCCCGGCGCAACCGGGTTCGGCGGGCGATCAGGCCCCTCCTGCGGGCCGGCCAGACCTGAGGGCAGCACCCGGATCGGGCGCGGCTTCAACGCCGTCAGGCAGACGTTGGTGGCGATCTTGTAGAGCCAGGATCGGATCGACGCCCGGCCCTCGAATCCGGAGTAGGACCGCCACGCCCGCAGATAGCTCTCCTGCACCAGGTCCTCGGCGTCCTGCGCCGAGCCGACCATGCGGTAGCAGTGCGCCAACAGCTCCCGGCGGAACCGCTCGGTCTCGGCGGTGAACCGGTCACGATCCGGTGCCGCCCGCGGATCCGATGTCACGCCGTGACCCTGGTGGTGCGGCACCTTTGGGCACTCTCTTGCAGAGGCGGCATCCGCGATCAGATCTCGTCGAGCTGCAGGACCATATGGCACGGCTCGCCGACCACGGCCGCCGGCTTATGGCTGCGCGTGTAACGGCGCAGGCCCGGATACTGTTTCGCCAACGGGATGTGGACGTCGTCGTAGTGGCGTTCGAACGCCTCGACGTCGGATGGGGTGTCGTAGATCACGACGAATCGCGCCATCTGTCTGACGGCCGGGTTCACGGTCGCGGTCATCTGCATCGACTCCTGTCATGGGAAACACCGGTGTGCGGTGCCACCGGCTCGGCACTAGCGGGCTTTTCAGGGGGTCTCTCAGGGCAGCAGGGCCAGTTTGCCGACGGTGGCCCTGGCTTCCAGTTCGGCGAGCGCCTTCGGGCCGTCGGCCAGTTCGTACCCCGTGGGCAGGCCGGGTGGAAGCACACCGGCCGCGATCAGCGCGGACAGCTCACCCATCAGCTCGCCGAAGATCTGTGGTGCGGTCTGGATCAGCACGCCGATATTGAGGCCGATGATGTGGACCTGGTGCTTGTACACCAGCTCCCAGTTGGTGATAGGGGCTTCGCCGCCCGCCACCCCGTAGACGACGACCCGGCCGGTGACCCGCTTGGCCGCGGCCAGGCCGGCGGCGAAGGTGGCGCCGCCGGCCGACTCCAGAACCACATCGGCGCCGGAACCGCCGGTCAACTCCATCACCTCGGCGGCGAGGTCGCCGCCAAGAGAATCCAGGACGTGGTCGGCCCCCAGCGCCAGCACTGTCTCGTGCTTGCCCGGCGAGGCGGTGGCGATGACCCTCGCGCCATAGTGCTTGGCCATTCTCACCGCTGCCTGGCCGGTCGCGCCCGCCGCGGCGTGGATCAGCACGACATGCCCGGCGGCGACGCCGCCCAGAGGCTTGAGTGCGGCCAGCGCGGTGGGCCAGTTCACGACCAGCCCCAGCGCCTCCTGCTCCGCCCAGCCCACCGGCACCGGCGCCGCCGCAGCGGCGGGCAGCACCATGTACTCGGCGAAAGCACCGGCTCCGACCCCGACGACGCGGGCCCCCCGTCGCGGGCCGGTCACCGCCCCGCCTACCGCGACGACCTCACCGGCGGCCTCGAAACCCGCCAGGTACGGTGGCCGCGGCCCGTCCAGGAACGTGCCGCGGGCCTTCGAGATATCGGCGAAGTTGACCCCTGCGGCGGTGACGCGGATCAGGACCTCGCCCTGGCCCGGGCTCGGCACCGGTGCGTCGGTGATCAGGCGCATGTCCTGCGGACCGTTGAGGGAAGTCTGCTGCAGCGCGCGCATGGTCGCGGGAATGCCCATGGTGGTCGGCCCTTCTTTCTCGGCGTACATGAGAGGGGCGCGGCCCCTCACGCGGGCCGCGCCTCCCACCATGTAGACCCCGGCCACCACCAAAAGGAATCGACGCTGCTGGGGGAGGATGGTCATGCGCCGGGCCGTGGCCTCTGATGCGGTCCACATCCCTCGATGTGACATGTTCGCAGCGAGTGGCGCTGAAGGGGTGTCGGCCGCACCCGCTAGCGCGCGGCCGCCGTGGGTCACCCCCTGTTGGGAAGCCGGGGATTTGGTGGCCGCCTCGCCCCTGGCCGACCCCGCCGGTCACGCCAGGGGCGAGGCCACGGGTCTTTGCGGGGTCAGCTGGTGTTGCGGTGGGCGAGGTCGTCCAGGATCTGCGCGGTTGCCGTGGCGCCGAAGCGGGTCGCGCCGGCGTCGGCCATCTGAAGGAGCGTGTCCAGTGTGCGGACGCCTCCGGCGGCCTTGACGCCGATGCCGGGGGAGACGCTCTGGCGCATCAGGCGCAGGTCGTCCAGCGTCGCGCCGGTGGGGGCGAACCCGGTCGAGGTCTTGACGAAGTCGGCACCGGCCTCCTCGGTCAGTCGGCAGGCTCGGACCTTCTGGTCGGCGGTGAGGTAGGCGTTCTCCAAGATGACCTTCACCAGGGCGCCGGTGACCGCCGCCCGCTCCACGACGGCGCGGATGTCGGCCAGGACGTAGGCGTCGTCGCCGGAACGGAGCCGGCCGATGTTCACGACCGTGTCGAGCTCTCGTGCGCCGCCGGCCAGGGCCGTGGCCGCTTCGGTCGCCTTGACGCCGGTCGCGCTGCCGCCGTGCGGGAAGCCGACCACGGTGCCGACGGCGACGCCGGTGCCGTCGAGGGCATGTGCCGCCAGCGGCACGTCGGCCGGTCGTACGCACACCGACACGACGCCGTAGCGGGCGGCCAGGGCGCATCCCCGGCGCACGTCGGCCGTGGTCAGCTCGGGTCGCAACAGGGAATGGTCGATCATCGCCGCCACCTGCTCGACGGTCATCGCGGCACTGGGCATGGTGATCTCCTATCGGCGGTCGAGATCAGGAAGCGGATGGTGAGGTCGCCTGAGGCGGTTCGACATGGAAGGCGACGTCGAGCGCATATCTATCGGCGGCATAGCGGGATTCGGTGAGCTCCACGGGACGGTCGTCACGGTCGAGGATGAGCCGGTGCTCCACGAGCAGCGCGGCGCCGGCGGCGAGCGCCAGCAGGTCGGCGTCCTGGGGGCCGGCCTGCCGGGCGCGGACGGTGGCGTGACCGGTGGCGGGGACGCGGCCCAGGGCGATGAGCGCCGCGTGTAGCGACCCACCGGCCAGGTCGGCCTCCAGCAGCGCCGCCAGGTCGGGTGGGAACACCGCCGACTCCAGGGCGACCGGTACCTCGTCGGCCAGCCGGACGCGCCGGATCGCGACCACCTTCGACGATGGGCGCAGCTTCAGCCGATCGGCCTCGTCGGAGGACGCCGGCCGCAGCTCCGCGCCGACCGGCCGGGAAGAGGGCCGCCGGCCGCGGCGGCGCATCTCGTCGCTGAACGAGACCAGCACTTCGGCGTGCCGCCGGGTGGGCGGGACGCCGACGAAGGTGCCCCTTCCCGGCTCCCGATAGACCAGCTCGTCATTCACCAGCCGCTGCACGGCGGCCCGGGCCGTCATCCGGCTGACACCGAACTCCGCGCACAGCTCGGTCTCCGAGGGCAGCGGATCGTGGGGACGCGCCGCCGCGACCCGGGCACGCAGCGCCTGTTCGATGGCGTAGTACCGCGGCGTGAAGTCAGGTTCTCTCCTGTGCACGAGGCTAAGCTAGCCCACTGGTTGTATATACAGCTAGCCCTCTAGCGATACCGAGCGCTTCAGTGACCTTGCGCACGCGGGAAGCTCGCGCTCAGAAGAACCCTGACTGCCGACGGATAGGGTGAGCACCGTAGTAGTGCCTAGGGTTCCGCCGCCGACGAGCCCGCTTGCGCGGAGCCCGGGGAAGGCTCCCCCTTGAACAGCCTGGCCCTCTCGCTCGTCCTTCTTGCCGCCGTCGCGCACGCGATCTGGAACTTCTCCGCGAAACAAGTGGGCCGCGGTGGAGCACCGTTCGTCTTTCTCTACTACACCGTTTCAGCCGTCGTTTTCGCTCCGGCCGCGGTGGTCTTCCTTGTGGCGGTCGAGCCCCAGCCTCCTCAATGGACCTGGCTGCTGGCAGCGGTGGTGACGGCGGCTCTGCACGTGATGTACGGGATCACGCTTCAGCGCGGGTACGCCGTCGGCGACCTCTCCGTGGTGTACCCCCTCGCCCGGGGCACCGGGCCGTTGCTGTCGGTCCTGGTGGCGATCTCCCTTCTCGGTGAACACCCCGGCCGGCCGGGCGAGGTCGGCGCGCTCCTGGTGATCGTCGGTGTCCTGGTCGTCAGCTCCGGCGCACCGGCGGAGGACGGTGCATCGCCTGCGCGGCGCCGTGCAGGCATCGTCTACGGCGTGCTCACCGGAGTCACGATCGCGGCCTACACGTTGTGGGACGCGCATTCGGTGACCGCCCTGGGGATCCCGCCGCTGGTCTACTTCGGCTCAGGCGCGCTCGCCCAGAGCCTGCTCCTCGCGCCGCTCGCGTTGCGGCAGAGGGCCGAGGTCAGCGAGTTGTGGCGGGACCATCGCCGCCAGGTGCTGACCGTCGGCCTGCTGTCGCCGGTGGGCTATCTGCTCGTGCTCTACGCGCTCCGGATGGCGCCTGTCAGCTTGGTCGCCCCGGCCCGCGAGCTGAGCATCGTCCTCGGCGGGGTGGCCGCATGGCGGGTCCTCGGCGAAGCGCACGCGGCCCGCCGCCTGGCGGGTTCCCTGGTGGTGCTGGCCGGTATCGCCGCCATCGCCATGGCCTGATCTATCTGCGCAGAAGGGCGCAGAAGGCCTTCGTGGCCGTTTCGATGTTGGCGACGGAACAGGTCTCGTCGGTGACGTGAGCCTGTTCCGGGTCGCCGGGGCCGAAGACCACCACGGCGGGCTCGCCGAGTTTCGCCGTCAGCACCGAGGCGTCGGTGAAGTACGTGGCGTACTGCGGGCGCCGTGCGGACGATCCCGGCTCCAGCCTCTCCAGGACGTCCGCCATGCCCGGCGCGGCGGGGTCGGTCGCGACGCCGGGCAGGTCCACCAGCCGCTCGATCCCGATCTCCGCGCCGCACAGTTCGGCGATCCTGGCGACGGCCTCGCCGGAGCCGAACTCCGGGATCGTGCGGACGTCGATGCGCATCTCGGCGTGGTCGGGAACCAGGTTCGGCTGCGCTCCGGCATGGAACGTGCCGACATTAACCGTCACCGGCCCGTGTGTCGGGCTGACGGGCCAGCCCTGGTGGCCGTGGACCCGCGTCGCCGCGGCGGCGAGCGCCACGAGGGCGTTGCGGCCCAGCTCCGGGCGGGAGCCGTGCGCGGAGACACCGCGGGCGGTGGCCCGCAGCCAGAGCGTTCCCTTGTGCCCGAGGACCGTCCGGTTGCCGGTCGGTTCGGCCACGACGAGCAGGTCGGCGGGGGCCAGCGCGTCCTCGCCGAGCCCGGCGGCGCCGTCGCAGCCGGTCTCCTCACCGAAGGTGAACACGAGCTGGACGGGGCACCCGCCGTCGCGCGAGGCCCGCACCGCCGCCTCGATCTGGCAGGCGACCCCGGCCTTCATGTCGCTGCTGCCGCGGCCCAGCAGCCGCCCGCCGCGCACCTCACCGCTCAGCGGGTCGAACGACCAGCCGGACGGATCGGCGGGCACGGTGTCCAGGTGCCCGGTGAACGTCACCGGCACCCGGGACACCGCCGGGCCCGTCCGCGCGATCACGTTGGCCCTGCCCCGCACCGGCTCCTGGAGCCGGACGTCGAACCCTGCGTCGTCCAACACCCCGGCGACGAGGTCGGCCGCCGCGCGCTCGCCGCCGCCCCGGGTGTCCAGCCGCACCAGCCGCCGCGCCAGCTCCAGCGCCTCCAGTACCTCGCCCATCTCCGTCCTTCCGCTCGAACCGCTCGCCGATCAGGGCGACGGGGCGTCCGCCCGCGTGCTCGCGCGGACGACCAGGGACGGCACGAGCGCGACGTGGGCGGACGGTCCGCGCCCGCCCCCCTCGCCGCGCTTGCCGCCCTCGCCCTGTCTGGCCGCCGCGGCGGCGCCCAGCAGCCGCACCGCCTCGGCCGCGATCCGCTCGCGCGGCTGGTCCACGGTCGTCAGCGCGGGCTCGCCGAGCCGCGCGAACTCGATGTTGTCGTACCCGGTGACCTGGATCGTCCCGGGAACGTCGACGCCGTGCGCCCGGCAGGCACGGGTGACCCCCAGCGCGATCAGGTCGTCGGCGCAGACGATCGCGTCGGGTGGATCGCCCGCCGCGAGCAGGCGTGCGACGGCGGTCTCGCCCCAGACCACGCTGTAGTCACCGAGGAGCACATGGTCGGGATCCACCGCCATCCCCAGTTCCTCTGCGCGGCGCCGGAACCCGGCGAAGCGCTGCTCGGTCGAGGAGTTGGTGAGCAGCGAGCCGACGAAGGCCGCCGAGCGGGCCCCGCCCTCCCGCAGATGGTCCATGACCTGGCGCATCGCGGCGATGTCGTCCACCCCGACCCAGTCGGTACTGGTGCCGCCGACGAACCGGTCGAGCTGGACGAGCGGCAGCCGGTCGGCCGTGGCCTGGACGGCCGGGCCGCTCTCGGTGCCGTGGCAGGGGCTGACGATGATGCCGTCGACGTTGCGCGCCACGAGCGTGGCCAGCCGCCGTGCCTCGATCTCCGGGTCGGAACGGGCGTCGCACAGGAACAGCTCCTTGCCCTCACGGCCGAGCGCGTGCTCGACGCTCTCCACCAGCGAGGTGAAGAACGGGTTGGAGATGCTCGGCACGACCATGCCGACGGTGTCGGTGCGGCTGTTGCGCAGCGCGCGGGCGATGGGGTTGACCTGGTAGCCGAGCTCCTCGGCGGCACGCCGCACTTTGCGCTGGACCCCGGCCGACACCGGCCCGCGGCCCGACAGCACGCGCGAGACCGTCGCGGTGGAGACCCCCGCGCGCTGGGCGACCTGGGCGATCGTGGGCCGCTGCAATCGTTTACCTCTCCAATCCGATCCGACAGCTGATCTCAGTGGTCAGAAACGCACTGACCGAAGCATAGACCCTTGACGGCCTGGGGGTCCGGTATCTACGGTTCACCAAACCGTACTGCAATCGATTACATGGAGGCGACATGGCGGAGCCGGCCGGGAGCGATCGGGCGCCGGGGGTGTTCCCCTCACGGCCGAACGCGCTGGTGGAACTGTTCGGCGCCCCGAAGGTCGTCATCGGCGTCGTGCACCTGCCGCCGCTGCCGGGCAGCCCCCACTACGAGGGCGTCCCGCTGGACGAGATCTGCGCGTTCGCGGTAGAGGAGGCACGGGCCTACCTGGAGGGCGGCTGCCACGGCCTCATCGTGGAGAACCACTGGGACATCCCGTTCCTCAAGCCCGGCGAGCACGGGTACGAGACCGCGGCCGCCATGGCCGTCGTGACCGACAGGGTCCGGCACGCCACCGGCGGACGGCCCGGCGTCAGCGTGCTGTCCAACGCGGCCGAGTGCTCGATCGCCTCGGCCTGGTCGGGAGGCGCGGGCTTCGTCCGGGTCAACCAGTGGGCCAACGCCTATGTCGCGAACGAGGGGATCATCGAGGGGCAGGCGGCCCACGCCGCCCGCTACCGCAGCCGGATCGGCGCCGGCCCGGTGAAGGTCTTCGCCGATGTCCACGTCAAGCACGGCGCGCACGCCATCGTCGCCGACCGCACACTGGCCGAGCAGACCGAGGACGCCGAGTTCTTCGGAGCCGACGTGCTGATCGCCACCGGCTCGCGCACCGGAGACGCCGCCGCCCTGGACGAGGTCGAGGGCATCGCCGCGCACACCGCGCTGCCGGTGGTGATCGGGTCCGGGATCACCGCGGGCAACGTCGGGGGGCTGATCTCCGCATGCGACGGAGTGATCGTCGCGTCCTCGGTCAAGGACAACGGCCGGTGGTGGGGCCGCGTCGACGCGGCGAAGGTGCGCGAGCTGACCGCCGCCGCGGCCAGGGCGGGCGTGGTCCTGCCGTGATCGTCTTCTGCGGCTACGCGAACGCCGACCTCACGGTCGCCGTCCCGGTGCTGCCGGGCCCCGGGGCGCGAGTCCAGGCGACCGGCGTACGCCGCGGCGACGGCGGGATGGGGGCCAACGCGGCCGTGGCCGCGGCCCGGATGGGCGCCGACGCCCGGTTCGCCGGCGTGGTCGGCACCGACCCGCTGAGCACGGAGTTCCTGCGCATCCTCGCCGCCGACGGCGTCCGGACGGACTGGACGTCGCGTGCGGGCACCCTCACCACGGCCGTCGTCCTGCTGACCCCGGACGGCGAGCGCTCGATCATCAGCCAGGACGACCAGGTCACCACCGCCCACGTCGCGGACGTCGCCGCCCGTGCCCGCGCGGCGGGGGCGGACTGGCTCTACCTCGACGGCTACCGGTTCCCCGCGGCGGCGGCCGTGCTGGGCGGTCCCGGCGGTCCCGCGCTCGTGGTCGACCTGGACGGCTGCGACGGCCCGCAGGCCACGCGCGCCGCCCTGGACGCCGCCGACCACGCGATCGTCGGCCGGGCCCAGGCCGCGGCCTTCCTGGGCGGAGGCGCCGACGCGTTCGCCGCCGCGGCGACGGCCCATCGGGTAAACCTGGTGGTCACCGACGGTGCTCGCGGCTGGACGCTGTTCACGCCCGACGGCGGGCGGCACGGCGGCCGGGCGATCGAGGTGACCGCCGTTGACGCCACGGGCGCGGGCGACTGCTTCGCCGGTGCCTACTGCGCGGAGCTGGACCGGGGCGCGTCGCCGCCGGCGGCGGCCCGGGTCGCCGCCGTCGCGGCGGGCCTGTCGTGCACCCGGCCCGGCGCCCGCGACGGCCTGCCCCGCCGCGAGGCCGTTCTCGCCCACATCCAAGCGACCCCTACAGAACCGACCCGGTCGGCGCTCGCCCGATCCCACCGAGAGGAGATGAGATGCGACGAACGGTGACGGCCGCGGCCGCGGCCGTCCTGCTGCTCACGACCGTCGGCTGCGACGTGCAGGCCCGGCGCGAGATCGCGGCCGAGAAGAAGGCGACCGAGCAGGGCCCGCCGCCGCCCGCGCGGGTGGCGCAGGCCTGCAAGGTGCAGGGCCGCACGCCCAAGATCGGGATCGTGCCGATCAACCTGCAGGCGCTGTTCTTCAACCAGATCAACACCGGCGCGCAGACGGTGGCCCGCAAGGCGGGCGCCCAGGTGCAGATCGTCAACGGCAACGACGACTCCACCACCCAGGCCAACGCGATCGACGACATGGTGGCCGGCCACTACGACGCGATCATCGTGGACGCGGTGGACACCGAGGGCATCAAGCCCGCGATCCGGCGCGCCAAGGCGGCCGGGATCCCGGTCGTCGCGGTGGACGCCACCGTCGACGACCCCGCGGTCGCCACCCAGGTCGGCACCGCCAACGCCGAGGGCGGCAGGCAGCTCGGGGAGGCGCTGGTGAAGTCGTCGGGCGGCAAGGGCGAGATAGGCGTGGTCGGCGCGCTGAACAGCACGATCCAGAACGAGCGGCAGAAGGGCTTCACCGACGCGGTCACCGCCGGCGGCATGAAGATCAAGACCGTCGTGGACGGCCGCAACATCCAGGAGAACGCCCAGACCGCCGCCGAGAACCTGCTCACCGGCAACCCCGGCCTGCCCTACGCCTACGCCACCGGCGAGCCCGCCCTGATCGGCCTGGCGGCCGCGGTGGTCGGGCAGCAGCGCACCGACGACCTGAAGGTCGTCGGCTGGGACCTGTCGACACAGGCGGCGGACGGGCTGCGGGCCGGCTGGATCACCGGCGTCGTCCAACAGAACACCTTCCAGTTCGGCTACGAGGCGATGAACGCCGCGATCGACCTGGCCTGCAAGCGGACCGCCCCGAAGGACGTGCCCGTCCCGACCCAGATCGTGACCCCGGCCAACGTCAAGGACTACCTGTACTACCTGGAGAAGTGATGAGCGATCGACCATTGGTCGCGCTGCGCGGCATCACCAAGTCGTTCGGCGCGGTGCAGTCGCTGCGCGGGGTGGACCTGACGCTGGCGCCCGGCGAGGTGCTCGGCCTCGTGGGCGACAACGGCGCCGGGAAGTCGACGCTGATGAAGGTCCTGGCGGGGGCGGTGCAGCACGACTCCGGCCAGATCACGCTCGACGGCCGCGACATCCGGTTCGCGAGCCCGGCCGACGCCCGCCGGGAGCGGATCGGCATCGTCTACCAGGACCTGGCGCTGTGCGACACCCTCGACGTCGCGAGCAACCTGTTCCTCGGCCGCGAACCGCGCAGGGGCCCGTTCGTGGACCGCCGGACGATGCACCGCAAGGCCGCCGAGACCCTGTCGGAGCTGCACGTCCGCGTCAAGTCGACCTACCAGGAGATCGGTCACCTGTCCGGCGGGCAGCGGCAGGCGGTCGCGATCGCCCGCGCCGTGTCGTTCGAGCCGAGGGTGCTGATCCTGGACGAGCCGACCGCGGCCCTCGCCGTCGCCGAGGTCCGCCAGGTGCTGGCGATGATCCGGGACGTGGCCGCGCGCGGCGTCGGGGTCATCCTGATCACCCACCGGCTGCAGGACCTGTTCGAGGTCTGCGACCGCATCACCGTCATGTACGAGGGCCGCAGCGTCGAGGACGAGCCGGTGTCCGCCCTGGACATCGAGCGGCTCGTCGCCATGATCACCCGTTCCGGGACCGGCACCGCAGAGGAGGTGGCCTGAGCATGAGCGCCCCGGCAGCGCCCGCGCCCACCGTACTGGCCGAGACGCCCGGCTGGTGGGAACGCGCCAACAAGGCGACCCTGGCCATGGCCGCCGTCACCGTCCTGCTGTTCGCCGGCTTCGGGATCGGCGCGGACAACTTCCTGAGCTTCGACAACATCTCCAACCTCGCCACCCAGGTCGCGATCACGCTGATCGTCGCGGTGGCCATGACGTTCGTGATCACCACCGGGCAGATCGACCTGTCGGTCGGCTCGACGGTCGCCTTCGTCGCGGTCGGCACCGCCGAGATGCTGAAGGCCGGCTGGGACTCGTCCCTGGTGATCGTCGCCGCGCTGCTCGCCGGTCTGTTCTGGGGCGCGGTGAACGGCTGGCTGGCGGCCTACCAGAAGATCCCGCCGTTCATCGTCACGCTGGCGACGATGTCGGTGATCCGGGGGCTGGCGCAGCTGTGGACCCAGGGCTTCTCCGTCCCGATCGACCGGCGGCTGTACGTCGCCAAGATCGGCGAGGCGAAGTTCCTCGGCTTCTCCGCGCTGGCCTGGATCGCGCTGGCCGCCGTCCTGATCGGCGCGGTGCTGCTGGCCAGGACGCGGTTCGGCGGCTACGTCAACGGCATCGGCTCGCAGGAGGAGTCGGTGCGCCGGGCCGGGGTGAACACCGACCGGATCAAGATGATCACGCTGATGCTGGCCGGGCTGGCGGCCGGCGTGGCGGGCCTGCTCACCGCGGCGCGGCTCGGCTCGGGATCGGCCAACTCGGGGCAGGGCTTCGAGCTCACCGTGATCGCGGCGGTGGTGCTCGGCGGCACCGACCTGTTCGGCGGCCGGGGCACGATGACCGGCACCATCATCGGCGCGGTGATCACCGGCGTGATCGCCAACGGGCTGACCCTGCTCGACGTGAGCCCGTTCCTCACCCCGATCGTCACCGGCCTGGTCCTGCTCGCCGCGATCTGGGTCAACCTGCGCGGCCGCTCCTTGGCCGACCTGGCGTCCCACCTGGTCCGCGGGCCATGACGGCGGACGGCGGGACCGGACCGGCCGCGGGGGGAGCGGTCACGGTGACGACGGTGACCGGCCCGGTCTCCAGCGCAGGGCTCGGGCTCACCCTCACCCACGAGCATCTGCGCAACGACCTCAGTGCGGCGGTCATGGCGCCGGACGACCCTTCGCTGGCGTTCCTGCGCGACGCCCGCACCGAACCCGGTCTGGCCTGGCTGCTGCGCGAGCAGCCGTACGCCTGCCTCGACCACTGCCGGCTGGACGACGACGCGGCGATGCTCGGCGACCTGCGCGCGTTCGCCGAGGCCGGCGGCGGCACCGTCGTCGACGTCACCCCGGGCGGCATCGGACGCGACCCGCTCGCACTGCGCTCGCTCGCCGAGCGCAGCGGGCTGCGGATAGTGATGGGTTCGGGCTGGTACCTGGAGCGCTACCACCCGGCCCACCTGTCCGGGACGGACGAAGCAACCCTGGCCGCCGATCTGGTCGCCGAGTTCGCGGACGGCGCCGGCGGCACCGGCGTCCGGCCCGGCGTGATCGGAGAGATCGGAGTCTCACCGGACTTCACCCCCGACGAGCACACGGCGTTGCGCGCCGCCGCGCGGGCGCAGCGCGAGACGGGCGTCCCGCTGTACGTGCACCTGCCGGGCTGGCAGCGCCGCGCGCACGAGGTGCTCGACGTGGTCCTGGGGGACTACGGCGTCTCGCCCGGCGCCGTCGTGCTGTGCCACATGGACCCGTCCCACGACGACCCGGGCTACCAGAACACCGTCGCCGAGCGCGGCGTCTGGCTGGAGTTCGACATGATCGGGATGCCGTTCAGCTACCCGGGCGAGGGCCAGTCGCCCGCCCCGCACGAGACGGCGCGCGCGATCGCCGGGCTCATCGGGCGCGGGCACGCCGGACGCCTGCTGCTCAGCCACGACGTGTTCCTCAAGAGCATGCTCACCGCTTACGGAGGCAACGGCTTCCGGTACGTGCCGGAGCTGTTCGTCCGGCGGCTGGCCGGGCTCGGCGTCGCCGCGGACGTGGCGCACGGGCTCCTGCGGGCCAACCCCGCCCGGCTGTTCGAGGACGCCGCGGCCTGACGACGGCGCCGCCCCGGACCAGTACATCCCACCCAGAAACGAACGGAAAGGATCACAAGTGAGCCGCGTCCTGATCGCAGGCGAGAGCTGGGTCACCCAGTCCACCCACATCAAGGGGGTGGACTCGTTCACCACCAGTTCCTACGTCGTCGGCGTCGAGCCGCTGCGGCGGGCCTTGGAGAGCCGGGGCCACCAGGTGACGCACCTGCCCGCGCACCTCGTCCCCGCGCAGTTCCCGGCGGACGCGGACGCCCTCGCCGCCCACGACGTGGTCGTGCTGTCCGACATCGGCGCGAACTCCCTGCAACTCGCTCCCGAGGTCTTCGAGCAGGCGGTGCCGGGCACGGACCGGCTCGGCGCGCTCAGCGCCTGGGTCCGCGACGGTGGCGGCCTCCTGATGGTGGGCGGCTACCTGTCGTTCACCGGCTTCGAGGCCAAGGGCGCGTTCCGCAACACCGTCCTGCACGAGGTGCTGCCCGTCGAACTGCTTCCCGAGGACGACCGCGTAGAGCTCCCCGCGGGGGCGCGTGCGGCGGTGACCGCCGCGGACCACCCGGCCCTGGGCGGCGTCACCGGCGAATGGCCGCTCCTGCTCGGGTACAACCGCGTCCTTCCGAGGCCCGGTACCGAGGTCCTGGCCACCCTCGGCTCCGACCCGCTGGTCGCAGTCGCGACGTACGGGTCGGGGCGCTCGGCCGTGTTCACCTCCGACTGCTCGCCGCACTGGGCTCCCACGCCGTTCTGCGAGGAATGGGACGGCTACGCCCAGGTCTTCGGCGGACTCGTCGAGTGGCTGGCGCGATGAGCCGTTCGCGCCGGCTGCTGGAAACGTGCGCGGAGCCGATGCGGCGGGCGGTGGCCATGCGGTTCGCCGAGGAGGTCCGCACAGGCGTGATCGGCGACCAGGCATACGCCGACTACCTGGCGATCGAGGCGTCCTTCGTCGAGACGGCGGCACGGCTGCACGGCCTCGCGGTGTGGGACGCACCCGGCCGGCAGGCGATGGAACGCAACTCCCGCGCCGTCCACGCACTGATGACCGAACAGGCCGCCTATTTCGACGCCGCGCAGGCGGCGTGGCCCGTCCGGCCGCGCCCGGACGCGGCGGGGCGGGCGGCGATCCTGTCGGAGTTCGCCCTCGCGAGTGCGCGCGAGGGCGGCTATCCGGCGGTGATGACCGTGCTGTTCGCCGCCGAGAGCCTCTACCTCACCTGGTGCACCCGTGCGTACCGTGAGGGACGCGTCCAGGCGGGCCCGGTCGCCGACTGGGTGGCCTTGCACGCGGACCAGGCGTTCCGCGCGGGCGTGGACGCGCTCGCCCGGGAGGTGGACGCACTGCCCGCCGACATCCCGGACGAACTGCTCGCCCGCTGGTTCACGGGGATGCTGGAGGCCGAGATCGCCTTCCATGACGCCATCTACACCTAGGCGACCTGCTCCCAGTGCTGTCGCCAGGTCAGTGATCGTTGATGGCCAGGCCCGCGGCGGCGGCTTCGGAGTAGGCGTCGTCGATATGGACGGTCTGGCGCCCGGCCCGCTGGAGCAGGCTGCCGGCGGCGGCGGCCCGGTAGCCGGTGCCGCAGTGCACCCAGATGACTCCGTCAGGTATCTCGTCCAGCCGACGGGCCAGATCGGGCAGCGGGAAATGGACGGCGCCGTCGATGTGCCCGTCCGTCCACTCGCCGGCCATGCGTACGTCCAGCACGACGTCCGGCGGAGGCAGGTGGCCGGGTACGCGGCCGGATCGGGCGGCGGACAGGTCGGTGAACGTCGCGACGGGTGTGTCCTCCAGTCTGCCGCTGTCGCCTCCTGCCCACTGCTCGGGAGCGCCGGTGGCGGCGGCGGCCGGACGGTCGATGCCGATGCGTGCCAGTTCCCGCTGGGCGGCGGCGAGCTGTTCGGGACTCTCGCCGAGCAGGGTGAGCGGCGCGCCCCAGGGGGCCAGCCAGCCGAGCCACGTCGACATCGATCCGTCCAGACCGAAGCTGAGGGTTCCGGCCAGGTGCCGCTGGGCGAAGACCTTGCGGGAGCGCAGGTCCACGACCCACTCCCCGGCGGCTATGCGGTCGTGCAGTTCGGCGGGATCGGCGGCTCGGGCGGGGGTGAGGTCGATCAGATCGGCACCGGCGCGGTTGCGGACGCCCATATGCGCGTAATAGGCGGGATAGACGTCGAGTCCGTCCAGGGTCTGGTCGACGAAGTCGTCGGCTTCCAGGCGCAGCGCCGGGTTGGCCCGCCTCTCCCGGCCGATGGTCGAGGACGCGGCGTCGGACTGGCCCGCCGAGCAGAAGCTCCCGAAACCGTGCGTGGGCCAGACGTGCGCGCCGTCGGGCAGCAGGTCGGCAAGGCGCTGCGCCGAGGCGTGCTGCCGGTAGGCCAGGACGTGAGTGTGCTCGGAACCGACCAGGTCGGTGCGGCCGGTGGTGCCGAACAGCAGGGCCCCGCCGGTGAAGACGCCTTCAGGACCGTCTGGGCCGGAAAGGATGTAGGACAGGTGGTGGAAGGTGTGCCCGGGCGTGGCCACGGCTCGAACGCGGAGCGCGTGGGAGACGGTGACCTCGTCGCCGTCGGAGATGCCGGTCCGGCCGAAGTCGACGCCCTCCTCGGCGGCGATCAGGTACGTCGCACCGGTCGCCTTGGCCAGGGCCAGACCGCCTGAGACATAGTCGTTGTGCAGGTGGGTCTCGGCCACATGCGTGATGCGGACGTCCAGTCGCCCGGCCAGGGCCAGGAAACGGTCGATGTCGCGCTGTGGGTCGACCACCAGCGCCACCCGCCCGTCGTGGGCCAGGTAGCTGCGATCGCCCAGCGACGAGGTCTCCACCACCTCGACGTGCATCATCTATGGTCGCTCCTCATACCCCGGAGGTAGACGCCGACGCGGCGCTGTTCTTGGCCTCCGACGAATCGGCGTACATCTCTGGCGTGTGCCTGCCCGCGACCGACGGCGGCAACCTGGCTCGGATCGATCATCTTCCCCGGCGACCTCGGTGGCGACGCCGGCGTCCTGCCACCACAACTCGCGGGCAAGATCAGCGAGGCGTGAACTTCGAGCGCGGCTACGCGGCTCCTACGGTGCCTCGGTCTCCGCGGCGAGGTCGGGCAGTAGTCCGCACATCGCCTCGTGCTGGGTCGGGCCCATGACGTGCGTGAGGGCCTGGACGACCGTCTCGGCGAGCACGCCGGACGCGTCGGACAGCAGGCCGCGGGCCTTCTCCGTGAGGGCGACCTCGATGCCCCGCTTGTCGCCGCAGACCGACTTGCGGGTGACCAGGCGGCTGTGCTGGAGGCACATGATCTGGTAGGTCAGCCGGGTCTTGGGGCGACCGAGGAGCTCCGCGATACGCGTCATGCGCAGGCCCTCCCCGGGCTGCTCGGCGAGCAGGCAGAGGATCAGGAACTCGTCGTGGGAGACGTCCAGCCTCTCCTTCAAGACGGAAGTCAGCCGCTGCTCCACCGCCCCCATGGCCGCCAGCATCACCATCCAGGCCCGCAGTTCCTTGGGCAGCAGTCCGGCGCCCTGCGCGGACGGGCATTCGGGCAGAGTGCCGGGGTGCTCCTCGGGGTCGGCCATGCGATCAAGTCTACCTGTTGTCCAATTTTGGACGTGGTTGTTCAGATTTGGATAATAAGCTAGCGTGCAGTCATCCAAATTTGGACCACATCGCTCACTGGAGAAGACCGTGACCGTCGCCGTCGAAACCGGCCTGTGGCAGCTGGATGCCGTAGCCTCCACCGTCGCCGTGCGCCACAAGACGATCTGGGGCCTCGTCACCGTCAAGGGCACCTTCACCGCCGTGGGCGGGCAGGGCGAGGTGCGGCCCGACGGCTCCGCCGTCGGCACCCTGACCCTGGACGCGGCCTCCCTCGACACCAAGAACAAGAAGCGCGACGAGCACCTGCGCTCCGCCGACTTCTTCGACGCGGCCAACCATCCCGAGATCACCTTCGCCGTCCGCAGCGCGGAACCAGGCGACGGCGACACCGTCCAGGTCTCCGGCCAGCTGACCGTGCGCGGCATCAGCCGCCCGCAGCCCCTCACCGCCCGGCTCGCCGCCGCGGACGACGGCGCGCTCACGCTGGAGACGGAATTCACCGTCGACCGCGCGGAGTTCGACCTGAACTGGAACCAGATGGGCATGATTCGCGGCCTGACCACGGTCACCGCGGCCCTGCGTTTCGTACGGAGCCCGGCCTGACGACCCGTCGACCGATGCTCACGCGGCGGCCCGGTGCATGCGCTACGCCTCGTTCAGTGGCCGGACCGGCACCAGGCGCACCGCCGCGTCAGAGGCCCGCCGGTCGCCCTGATCGGCATGGCGCCCCCGGCGGGCCCCATCTCCCCGGTGTTGCGGCGGTGTGGCTCGACGTACCCGCGGTCTACGTGCGGATCGCGCCGGACTTGGCGTCCACGTGGACGGCGACCGCGCCGCCCGCCGGTATCGTCACGGTCGCCGTCCCGCCGGACACCGTGACCGCGGTGCCCGCGCAGCCGTCCGATGTGAGACCGCCCGTGATGACATCGCAGTAGACGCCGTCGGCGAGCCCGGTCCGGTAGGACGCCGTGGACGGGCTGGAGGAGTCATTGAGGCCGATCCAGCCCTTCGAGCCGCGGCGGAACCCGATGACGTCGCCCGCGGTCGCGGTGAAGTCGGAGACCGTCGTGGCGGACGCCGTCGCGTTGTGCCAGCCGACCATGCCCTTCATCCCGGTCGACAGGGTGATGCACTGCCAGCCGTTCGAGCAGTCCGCACCGGTGACGAGACCGCTGGTGTCGGCGGGCGGCGACTGCCCAGTGGACGACCACGTGAACCCGTCGAACACCGACGGCTTTCCATACGGGTAGGCGAGCAGGAAGTAGTTCGCCAGGGTGTAGTCGCTGCCGTTCTTGTAGCTGAGCGTCGACCCGTCCCGCTCGGTGTCGTGATTGGTGATCATCGCGAACGTCTGGGAGCCGCTCGCGTCCAGCGACCAGGACGGGATGCCCGACAGGTTCGACAGGGTGCCGTTCTGGAACTGCGTCTTCAGGCCACGCGCGTAGGAGAAGCCGAGCACGTCACCGTTCGAGGTGAAGGCCGACGGTTTCAGTTCGGCCGTCGTCGCTCCTGGGACGACCTCCTGCGTGATGTAGGGCGCCTCGCCCTCGGCGGTGGTGGTGTGGAGGGCGCCCTTGATGGCGGCGAAGTCGCTCTGCGCGATGTGCTTGGCGGCGTCGATCCGGAACCCGTCCACGCCCAGCCCGATCAGGTCGTTGAGGTACCCGGCGATCTTGTCGCGCATGTAGTCGGCCTGGGTCTTGAGGTCCGACAGAGACACCAGTTCGCAGTTCTGCACCTCGGACGTGTTGTTCCAGTCGTCGATGCCTCCGTCGTCGTCGTTGCAGTACCCGTCGTTGGGGTGGTGGAAGTCGCCGTATCCGTACGGGACTGCGGGGTAGGAGAACCCGCCCGGATCGAACGTCGAGCCGCCGTATGAGGTGTTGACCGTGTTGTTGTGGCCCGCCATGTGGTTGATGACGGCGTCCACGTACACGCGGACGCCCGCGTTGTGGCAGGCCGTGACCATCGCGGAGAACTGGGCGCGCGTGCCGAGCCGGCTGGTCAGACCGTAGGAGACGGGCTGGTACACCTCCCACCAGGGGTGGGCGCCGTCGCTGGTGGAGCCGAGGCTGACCGATTCGGCGGGCGGCGCGACCTGGACGGCTCCGTATCCGGCGGGGCCTAGGTGATCGCTGCACGCCGCCGCGACCGACGGCCAGTTCCACTCCCAGAGGTTGGCGGTGACGTCACTGTCGTTGAGGGAGGCGGCGGCCTTGGCGGGGCCGGGTAGCAGGGCGGTGGCGGGTATCGGCCCGCTGAGGGCGAGGACGACGGCGGCGAGCAGGGAACGATGGCGGGGGACTCTTGCACGTTGCATTGCGGCGAACTCCTGTCACTAGGCACTTGCGGGGTGCCTGGAGGGGCGGGGGACGGCCGTCCGCGAGCACCGTGAGAATGCTCCCTTCTTGCAGTCTGGTCAAGAGTTTGCGCAAGATTTCAAAGCGCTTGCAGAAAGATCGCAGGCTGACCCCCTCCGTGGTCGGCCGCATACCCGGGCTGGTGAGCTGGCTGGCGGTGGCCGGGGCCGAGCGCGGCGCCGGTGAGTTCACGTCGATGCCGAGTAGCTCGCCGTCCTGCCGCCTGCGCGCATCCCCCGAAGCACAAGGATCGACCCCGGATTGAGGCACTCCGGCCGGTCGCGGGTCCGCTCCGGGACCGGTCCCCCGCGCACGGCCGTACCGTGCGGGCGTGACCATAGCGCGCGCCCCGGCGCCCAGCACGCGGATGCGGTGCTGGGGCCCGGATGGAGGACCATTCCGTGATTGCGAAGCGGTCGGCATAAGCGAGGACGGAAATCATTTCGGACGACAAGGAGTTCAACGTGGAGCATGACATCGCGGTTGAAGAGCCGCTAGAACACATGCGGTCGTGGTCTCGTTCGGCCGGGGAGAGGGATTGATGCACGCGCGCCCGCCGGGCCGCCGCCACGGCCGCAGAGGATGCCCCTCCCGAATGGCAAGATATGCCCGGCCTCCGTCGAGACACTCCTGGCCGCTCGAACGAAGATCGCTCATCGTCATGAGCGTGGTGACCGCTGTTGGCGTCGCCTCCATGCTCTGGGCAATGCCGGACCGCCGTGCCGAGGGGCCCCAGGCCACGGCCCGCGTCCCGTCCGCGAGGCCTTCCTCCCCGTCCCTGGAGGGGTCGGCCGGACTCGCACCGACATCGACACCGACGAGCGCTTCCCCCCTCGCACCCGAGACCCTGCTGCCCGCCTGGAGGCCACCTGCCGTGAAGGCACCTGGCCACGCGCAGGTGACGGCGGTCGAACTGACCCGCCCGGCCGACGGCGATCTGATCGATGAAGACCGCGATTTCACGGTCGAGGGTACTGTCCGCAATCTCGGCGACGCCGATCTGCGCGTCTTCATCTACGCCGTGGAACGCCGAAGGTTCTACCTGGCCGACTACGGCCCGGAGGACATTGACGGGAACGGCCGCTGGAGCATCCAGTCCACCGGTATCGGCTACGAATTTGGAGACGACGGCGACGCCTACCAGGTGCAGATCGTTCGCGCCGACGACACGTGCCGGGGCCGACTGCGCGGCCTGGAACTCGGCGACGACCATTATCCGGAGTTCTCCGTCCTGCCGGACGGCTGCCAGGTCCGGACCCAGGTGCGCGTCATCGAGGGGGAGGAGTGAGCGCGGCACAGGGGCATCCGACGAGCCGACCACATGGGCGTGCGTGAAACTGGCCGGCCCTGTCGAATACACGCAGCCCGAACCCGCCGCCAACCGGCTGATCTTGCTCTGCGCCTTGAGCGTCCGTCCGGTGGTCGGGCTATTGATGCCTAGGGCTGTTCAGGATGCGGTGTCTTGACCGGCGTCACGTTCAGACCAGTGCCTCGCAGACCCAATGGACCTCGTAGAAGGGACCGGGGTCGGGACGCTGTCTGACGCGGAGCTTGTCGAAGCGCGGGTAGTGCCACTGGCAGGACTCTTGCAGAACGATGGGTTGCAGGTCGCCCCCGGAGTCCTCACACCACCATTTCCGGCCCCCTTCGGTGTACAGGGACGTCTCCTTGTACCCGAGCTCCACGCAGTAGGGCGTCAGGCGATCCAGACCACCGATCTCGCGCCATTGCTTGGTGGGGCGCGTGACCGTGACCGTGGGCTTCGTGCTGGGTTTGTCGGTGCTCTTGGGTGGGCTGGGCGACCTGCTCGGCGACCTGCTCGGCGACGTGCTGGGTGTCGGCGAACTTGACAGGGGACTCGGTGCGGCGGTCGGCGACGAAGCCGCCACGACCGGTCCGGAGGGCCGGTCGTTGTCGGTACCGCGGCTGAGGGTATAGACCGCCGCGCCCGTCGTCCCCAGCAAGACCAGCGCGGTCACCCCGGTCACGACACCGGTCATGGCCCACCTCCGGCGCCTTGACGAACGCGGCGGAACCGCCCCCGACGGCCCGCCAGGCGGCGTGCCCACCGGAGAGGCCGGAGGAACGGCGCCGGACGGGGGTGGAGGTACGGCGTCGGACGGGACCGGCGGAGCGGCCTCTGATGAGCTCGGTCCGGGGCGCCACTCGTTGTGGATGAGGTCGATGGCCGTCTCGTCCGGAGCCTGCTCGCCCAGGAGCTGGACGAGCAGGGCCTCGGCGGTCGGCCGCCGAGCCGGGTCGGGGTGGAGGGCGGCCTGGACCATCGGCAGGAGGCCCTGCGGCACGGCCGACAGGTCGTACCTGGCCTGTTGCGCGCGGGCGGCGAGAACGGGCAGCGTCCCGAAGCCGAATGGGTTGCGCCCGGTGGCCGCGTACGCGACGAGCGTTCCCCATGCGAAAACGTCGCCGGCGGTGCTGACCTGTCCCTCAAACGCCTGCTCTGGAGCGACGTATCCGGGGCTGCCGATGACGGCGCCCCTCTGGGTGTGGTGGTCCTCGGAGTCCAGGGCGCGCGCGATGCCGAAGTCGATCACGCGGGGCCCGTCGGCCGCGAGCAGCACGTTGCGCGGCTTGAGGTCGCGGTGCACCAGCCGCACGGCGTGGATCGCGGTCAGGGCGGTCGCTACGCCCACCGCGAGGCTGCGCAGCGCGCCGGGCGGGAAGCGGCCGTGCGCCTTGATGTAGTCAGTGAGAGATGGCCCGTCGATGTATTCGGTGACCATGTAAGGAAGCCCGTCGGCCACGCCGTGGTCGAGCACCCGTGCCGTGCAGAAGGATGCGACACGCCGGGCGCTGGCTATCTCGGCGTCGAACCGCGTGCGGAACGCCGGGTCGCGGGCCAGATCGCGGCGGATCACCTTGACGGCGACCTTTCGCCCGGAGGGAGCCAGCCCCAGATAGACGACGCCCATGCCGCCCTCGCCGAGCCGGTTGAGGAGCCGGTGCGTGCCGACGGACGCGGGGTCGCCTGATTCGAGCGGGCGCACGCTGGCGCCGGCGGCGGACCAGCCCAGGGGGTTCTGTGGGGTCATCAATTCGGTTGTCCTGTGACGGGTGTCAGCGGCGATCGTGGGGGAGCGGCGCGGCCGAACGGTGCGGGGGGTGGTTCCCAATCGGTGGGCTGGCGTCAGGTTGAGTTGTGTGCTGTGGAGCCACCATCACCTCCGGCTCTATCGACCTACCTCCACCCGAGTCGGGACCGCCGCTCTAGGACCCGTGTTTGTCCAAAGCCGTAGGGGTCGACGTCGTTCGGCGGGACAGATGGGATGCGAGCGGATCCACAGGTCCGACCGCATGCCACTGCTCCGTCAGCCCTTCTTCATCGTCGAGCGCTGGATCTGGCCGTACAGCTCCTGTTCATGGAGACCTCCTTTCATGGGAGATCCCTATTCAGGGATCTTGTTTGTAGGGTCCTTGCGCTCCCGAGTACGGGTTTGGCCTATGAGAAAGTTCAACCCCGACACCTCGCAGGTGCCCGCAGGTGCTGACTCCTTCACCCATCTGGCACAGCGGGGGGCTCCGGGAGTCTCTGACCGGGCTGTCGGCGCCGCTGGACCGCAACCAAGACGTTGAGGTGCTTGGCCTGAACCGAGCCTGGGGTGCAGGCGGTCCGGCCGCAGATGCGGCGGCTGCACCAAGGCCGACCGCCCGGAGCCCCGGCCATCGGTAACCCATACCGATGACCTGCGTGCGGGCCGACTTGTTGACCAGGAGTTTCACCTTGAGTGGATTCCGTTGGAGGGGTTGACGTGCCATGTGCCGCTCCAGAATCTTGTCTGAGACAAAGAGGTGATCGAGGTGCATGAGTGGCGAGAGCGACTCACGGGAAGACGGGAAACACTGATATGGAGATCTCCAGACGACGGGTGATGGCAGGAGGGGCCACCCTCGCTGCGGCAACGACGGCCTTCCCCGCACTGGACTCCCCGGCGAGAGCGACCACGGCGAACCGGGCGCTCTCCGACCCGTCGCCGCAAGAGATCGCCAACGCCATCGGCACGTGGGACGCGCGCCGCACCACCCCGCGCGGCGAGGAGTTGTGCTTCCTGTCCGCCTCCGACCTGCTCCGCGCCATGCGGTCCAGGCGCGCCTCTCCGGTCGAGGTGGCCAAGGCATACCTGGCGCGCATCGACCGGCTGAACTCCAAGGTGAACGCCATTGTCTATCGCCACCCCGAGGAATTGGTGCTGGCCCGGGCGCGGGACGCGGAACGACGGTATATGAACGGCACCGCACGCCCAATGGAGGGGCTGCCCTACCTCATCAAGGACCTCTTTGATTTCTGGAAGGAAGCCCCGAACACCTTCGGGTCGGTGGTGTTCAAGGAAATGGGCTTCCGCCCGCCGTCCAACTCCATCTACATCCAGCGCCTACTGGACGCGGGGATCAACCCGATGGGCAAGACCAACACTCCGGAATTCGGCCATGAGGGTACCACTGACAATTACGCCTTCGGGCCCACCAGCACGCCGTTCGACCTCACCAAGAACGCCGGTGGCAGCAGTGGCGGAAGCGCAGCCGCCGTGGCTGGTTTCCTGACGGCCCTCACCCAGGGTTCGGACGCCGGAGGCAGCGTTCGCATCCCCGCGGCGTTCACCAATACGGTCGGGTTCAAGGCCACCTTCGGGCGCATTCCCCAGGACGCCCCGCCACTGCCGTATAACCCGATGCTGCACCCGGGCCCGATCTGCCGGACGGTGGAGGACACGGCCCTCAGCATGGAGGTGATGGGCGGGTTCCACCCCGGGGACAAGTTCAGCATCCAAGACCGGCCCGCCTACCTGCGGAGCCTTAAGCAACTCGGTGGCAGACTCAACGGTAAGCGCGTCGCGTTCAGCCCGAATCTGGACATCTTTCCGGTCGAGAGCCAGGTGGTGAAGGCCGTCCGGAACGGGGTGGCCGCACTGTCCGCGGCCGGGGCCAAGGTGAGCGAGATTCCGATCGGCATGGACAAGATGACCGCCACGGATCTGCTGTCGGGGACACAGCGGCCGGTCACCCAGGCGATGCTCAGCGACCTGTGGGTGATGCTGCAGAGCGCACTGTACGGCTTCGCCCGGGACCTGTTCCTGCACTACGGAATTCCCGTGGACCTGATGAAGGAGCCACACGCCGGCAAGCTGAACCCGGAGTTCCGCAGGATGCTTGAGCGCGCTGCGAAGACGAGTGTCATGGAGTACAAGCACGGGGAGTTCCTGGAGATCGCCGTCAATGATGCGGTCGAGGCCGTCTTCGACCAGGGTTACGACTACATCGTCTGTCCCACGCTTACGACTGTTTCGGTGACCAACACCGCCGACGGCAACACGCTGGGCCCCGCCTCGGTCAACGGCGTGCCGACCGAGCGCACCATCGGATGGTGCATGACCTACCCGTTCAACTTCACCGGCCACCCGGTGGTCAGCGTGCCCGCCGGGTTCGCCGACAAGATGCCTGTCGGAATGCAGATCGTCGGCCGCCGATTCGCGGACGTGGACGTGCTCAACGCCGCAAAGGCCGTTGAGGACCACAACCCCTGGTACGGCCGGTACCCGAAGGAGTTCTAGCGCGAACTATCCGCGGAAATCGACCTGATCCCCCCGGGGCTGCGGGTTACTTGAGACTCTGGAACCAGTTGAGTGTGTCGGGTACGCCTCGGCTGAGCGAGTCCATGTGTGTCGTGTCGGGGCCATAGTCGATGACTTGTGGTTCGGCGCCGTGTGCACGCAGGGCCTGCATACAGCTGAGCGTGTTCGTGTGGGCGACCTGTTCGTCTCCGGACCCGGCGAACAGCCGGACCGGGACCCGAGGCATCCAGTCGCAGGTGCCGTCCGAGGATTGCATGGCCCGCAGCAGCGGCCCGGAGGGGTGCAGCAGCCACCGCCGGTACCGGGGTGTGAGCAGTTCGATGGGGGTGTTCGGCAGTTGCGGCATGATCTGGGTGTCCTGGTCCTTGGTGCCGTCGAACAGACCTTCCACGATCTTGTCGTATGGGGATCTGAACACCTTGGACGGGGAGTCATAGAGGTCGTACATGCGGCCCCAGGACACCGTGATGTAGGCGAGGTAGAACACCGATGCCTTCGGTGCGAGTGTGGTGTGGGTGGTGAGTGACGCGGGGATCTGCGCGTGCCGCAGGTCGTAGGGCCCGCTGATCGGCGCGAGCGCGCCCAGCCGCAGGTAGGGGTCCGCGCCGCGCTGCAACTCGCGGCCCAGGGCCATCGCGGCCGCGCCGCCCTGGGAGAAACCGGTCACCATGACGCGCCGGTCGAACCGGCCGCCGTGGGCGGCGGCGACCGATCGTGCCGCGCGCAGCATGTCCAAGGAGGCCGACGCCTCGGAGTCGGCGTGCATGTAAGGATGCGGGCCGGGGCCGAGTCCCAGCCCGAGATAGTCAGGGGCGACGCCCGCGTATCCGGCGGCCGCACAGTAGATCGCGGCGGCTCGGCTCTGTCCGTCCTCGGCGATCGAGCCCGCGTAGTTCCTGGACGCGTGGGTGCCGTGGGTGAAGCTGACCGGTCGCAGTGTGGCCTTTCGCGGCGTCCGAGGCAGGGAGACTACACCGCTCGCGGTGGTGGGACGGCCGCCGGGGGAGACCGTCCGGTAGACGACCCGGTAGGTGTCCACCCCGTTGCGGGGACGCGGCGATCCGAACATCGGGTCGATCTCGGTGAGGTAGGCGCCGGTTTCGGCGGCCGACATGCCGGCGATCCGGGTCACCGACACAACGGCGCCACGCTGAACCGCCGCCGCGGCTGGATGAGCGTCCGGGACTCCGGCAGCAAGGGTGAGCACGGCAGGAACCGCGGTGAGAGCGATCCCGGCACCGACCAGCTTGGCGTGGCGGCCGCGGCCACTACGATCCGTTGGCTTCATGCCGCTGACGCTAGGCCGCGCCCTGAGCGCGCCCCATGGGCTTGAGCACCGGACGCTGGTGTACCTGCCGACACCCGCCACCCTCGACTTACGCCCCTGGCGCTGCATCCCCCGAGCCGCATCCCCCGAGCCGCGTCCGGGGGCTCCGCCGGACCTTCGGTGCCTATTTCGGTGGAAGGGTGCTGGCGTAGCCGATACCTCGGTCTACCCAGGTCGCCAGGTCGGGGCCGGGCCGGGCGACACCGATCCAGCCGCGCATTTCCCGGCCGCGCATGATGGTGGGCTCTGCGCCGGGAAGGTTGAGGGCGTTTTCGTGGTCCGCGGGGTCGAGCCGTAGCATGAGCCCGCCCTGGCCGCGTGCCACGATGGCCATGTTTCCGTTGACCAGCCACGCCAGCCCGCCGAACATGCGCCGTTCTGTCACGTCCGGCCGGTCACCGACCAGTTCGCGTACGTGCTCGGCAAGTTCTCGGTCGTAGGTCATCGCCTTAGTGTCCTGCCTGGCGGCGTTTGCAACGGCAGGCGGTCGAACCCGTTTGGCGGCCGGCACCGTTCATCGTGGTTGACCGCCGTTACCTTCTAGGAGACCCGGACGTTCCTGCTCAGTCTTCGGAGACTGCGGCCTGCTTTGGCAAGCCCAGTTGAGGAGGGCGAAGCCCAATGCCAGACCCAGCATCGTGTACACGCCCCGCGGCCAGAAGATGTGGCTGTCGATGAAGGACCAGCAAGAGATCAGGAGCACGGCCGCGCCAGGAAGAACTCTGTTACCACTCTGGGGCAGCAGCGCTACCGCGGTGGCCACGACCGCGACGATGAGGGCGTAGACGCCGACGTGCCCGAGCGCGTCGGCCATGTCATAGAGCGGGTTCTTCAGCGCTTGCAGGTCCGCCGCCTGGGGAGCGTGCTCGACCGTCGTACCTGCCGCGATGCCGGCGACCGCGTCGAGCCCTGTGTAGAAGGTGGCGTAGACGAAGACAGCGACCCAAGCGACCACGGTGGCCACCCCCGCGAGATCACCGCGGGGTCGACGCCACAGGGCGGCAACCAGCCCGACCGGCAGCAGCGGGAAGACCGGCAGGAGCACAATGTGCAACTGTGCCCAGTCCGCGGCGGTCGCGCTGGACAGCCCGTGAGGGTGCACCAAGCCCGCAATAGCGAGGACCAGGGGCGTAGCGGTTACCAACGCCATGCTTCGGATGGTCGACACGCAGCGATCCTAGGATCGCCCGGTCTACCTGTCCGGTCGCGTAAGTGGTTCGTAATGCGGGGACGAGATCGAGGTCACCCGGCGTGCCGCGAGCGGCGACGGTGCACTGGGTGTTCACCGCGCAGTCGAAGTTGTGCTCGCAAGGCGGATGCTGTGGGGCGTGTATCGAACGCGGCCATCCCGCGCGTCGCGCAGACAGGAGGCAAGACGTCACGGCCGTTCCGCCGTGCCCGATCTTGTCAGCCGAGACCGGTGGGGTGGTCAGTTCTGCTCGCCGGCTGGTTCACCGGCCGGGAAGGGACCGCATTGGTCGAGTCGATCGTCGGTTCGTGGTCGCTGGTGTCATGGCCGTCATGGTGACCGTTGTGATCCAGACGCTCCGACTGGTTCTGGTGCGGCCGCGGATATGGGTGACCGAAGACGAGAGCGTCATCTGGGACGGTGCTGCGGCCACGTACCAGCGTCGTGGCGGTCCGTCATGGCAGTGAGCCAGGTCGATGGCAAGGGGAGGAAGAGACGGCCCATCTGACGCCCTTCGGGGGGAGATGGGTGCTCTGCGCCGAACCGGAGCACGTTCGCCGTTCCGTCGGGGGCGGTGCTCCAGGCCAGGGCCTACAGGACCGAGTAGCGGATCGACGCGGCGCCACTGGAGCAAGCGGTCGTCCGCTACCTGGGACCACCGGGGCGCGTGCTGTTCCGTGGAGGCGGCGGCTGCGGCCTCGTGCATCTCGGTGCCACTCTCCCCCCTTGCGGACGCTCGTGCTCCCGGCCGGAGACCAGTCACGCTCAGAAACGCGCGGCTACGCGGCCGACGAGGTCGGCCAGGAGGCAGGTGTGCAACGGACGGAGGCGCATATCTTCGCTGTAGTCGATCGGTTGGCTCCGGGGGTGTCATCGGTCGTCCGCTATGCGCGTCATTACGCGTTGTATGCCGCGCTCGCGTCTTACGTTCGGGTGAACGATCTCGTTCCGCTACGCCGGGACGGCAGTCTCCTCGGGCTTCTCCTCGGCCGGGATGCGGTGCAGTCCCTTGCGGTCGTACCAGCCCGTCACCCCGAACCCGAACAGTGCGGCCCCGGCCAGGCCGGCGGCCATCATCACCCAGCCCCGGGTCAGGCCCGCGTCGGCCTGGGCGTCGTAGTAGAGGATCGAGCGGATACCGCCGGTGATCTGCCGCAGCGGTTCGAACTCCGCGAGGAAGCGGTAGAAGCCGGGCAGCGCCTCGATGGGGGTGGTGGCACCGGCCGTCGGCACCGCCATCCCGATATAGACCAACGTGACCACCAGCATGCCGGGCGTGCCGAACACGGCAAGGAGTGTGAGCGCACCGATCCCGGAGACCGCGATGGCGCACACCGAGTACAGCCACAACAGCGGCAGGTGGGAGGCGTCCATGCCCATGATGCCGACCGCGCCGACCATGACCAGGGTGCCCATCAGCAGCGACAGACCGATCATGAGCGTGCTGCTGATGGCCAGGGTCTGTACCCGGGTCGCCCGGATCAGCGGGCGGTGCCGGCGCAGCGGGCCCATGTCGTTGTGGGTGTAGCCGAGGGCGTGGTCCACCTGGCCGCTGATGACATTGGCGGAGAGCATGCCGCAGACCACGAGGACAAGCGCGTAGTAGAACGCGGTCAGGCCCAGGCCGCTGTGCGAGTCGAGCGGATGGCCGTCCTCAACCGTGACGGCGGCCGGGTCGGCCAGCAGGACCCGTGCCACGGTGGGCAGCTTCGCCTGCTCGGCGCCGTTCTGCGCGGTCAGCTCCTTGCCGACCTTGAGCGAGGCGCTCTCGGCCGCCGCCGTCGAAGCCGCCCGAGCCAGGCTGGAGCCCACGCTGCCGGCGGACTGGTTGGTCAGTACCGTCAGGATCGGACGAACCGGGGTCCCCGTGGTCGCGGTGCCGGCCAATGCGGTGACGGAGGAGGTGAAGTCGGCAGGGACGACGAGCGCGCCGAACAGCTCGCCCTTGCCGAGTTCCTCCTTCACCTCCTTCATGTTCATCACCTTCCAGTCGATCTTGTCCCCGCTTACAGAGGACTTCTTGATCGACTCGGTGATCTGCGCCCCCAGGTTGACCTGCCTGCCACCGACAGCGGCCCCCTGGTCGGCGTTGACCAGGCCGACGGGCAGCTTCTTCATGTGATCGACCGGATCGATGTTGGCGCCGACGTAGAACACGGTGAACAGCAGCGCGAGGATGCCCGTGATGACGCCGTTGGCGATCCATAGCGGTTTGGCGCGCAGGACGCGGAAGGGGTGAATTCCATTCATGACTTACTCCGGTCTGGACAACACGAAGAACGAGAGCACACCGGGTCAGGAGGGTTCGGGGCGTTTCGCCGGGGGCTGCCAGCCGCCGGTCACCTCTTTGACGGGCTTGTGGGGGAAGCGGCGCTGGGCGTACTCCTGCGCGTGTGAGCCTGGCAGGACGTACAGGGTCTCGGTCTTGTCCTGGAGCGGTCGCAGCACGGTGTCCATGAAGGCCTTGCGGTCCTCCAGGTACGGGCCCAGGACGTCCTCGCCGCCGGGGCAGACGGCCAGGCAGTACCCGGACTTGTAGCCGGGGGGAGAGGCCAGGCTCTGCCACATGGAGGCGTTCTCGGAATCGGTGACCCGGGAGCGGTAGTCGGCGGCGTCCTGGCTGTCGGCAACGGTCTGCGCCCAGTCGGTGAACCCGCTCATGAACTCGCGGTAGTTGTGCGTGGTGCAGGCGAAGAAGTCGAAGTCCCCGTCCTTGCTGATGGCGCCGACCGGGCAGGCGGCGACGCACAGCTTGCAGTCGATGCACGGGTTGTAGTCCAGCGCCTGCCCGTGCCCACTCACCTCGGCGTCCACCAGGACGGTGGCCAGCAGCACGAAGCTGCCGAACTTGGGGTGAATGACGTTGCGGTGCAGGCCCATCACCCCGAGTCCCGCGGCCACCGCGACCGTCTTGTGCGCCACCACCCAGATCCGCCCGGGGAAGCGGCCCATCTCCTGGGGGAACCCGACCGACGGATTGAGCGCGTGATGGCCGGTGTCCTGCAGTGCCCGGGTCACGCTGCGGGCGGCATGGTTGGCCTGCTCGTCGGTCTGGTGGAACTCCTGGTTGGCCACACTGCGGGCCGGGGAACGGCAGTTGTCGCGGTTCATCCGGAACACCATCGAGATCAGGGTGCGGGTGCCGGGCAACGCGGCCAACACGTGCTCGCGCTCACCGGCCAGGTCGGGGTGGTCCACGCTGACCGCGGCCGCGTCGTCCGCACCTGCCGCCAGACAGAGCTCGCGCAGCCAGGCCGCGTCGATCACTGCCGGCGGGGTCGTGATCTCACCGGCCCTGCGCCGGGCGAGTACGGCCTGGACCGACGGGTGCGCAGCCAGCTTCGCCGGCAGCTTGGGATCATTGGCCGCAGGTCCGGGGCGGGTGGAGTCGGGTTCGGGCTGGTTCATGTGACCGTGTTGAGCAGGTCGGCGGGCACGTCGGGTCGTTCCAGTGAGATGAAGTGGCCGGCGTCGGGGATCTGGGTGTACTCGGCGTTGGGCAGCTGCCGCCTGTTGGCCTGCCGGTCTGAGAGGCGGGACCAGTCCTTTTCCCCGTAGATGAGGTGGACCGGTGCGGTGACCTTGGGGTAGCGGGCGCGGGCCGCGACGAGGCTGGGAAGGCTGCGGTACACGGCGCGGGCGACGGTCGGGTAGCCCGGGTGGCGGCCGACGTCGAGGAGTTCGTCCAGGTAGTCCTCGCGCAGTGCGGCCGGGTCCGCGAGGCCGCCGGCCAGTATGGCGCGCATGACGGGCTTGGGTTCCAGTCGGGCGAGCACCGGGCCCACGCCTGGTGCGATGACACCTGTAACGATCAGTCGTGCCAGGAGGCTGGACCGGGCGATTCCACCGGCGTAGTCGTAGGCATTGATCGCTACGACGCGTTGGACCCGGTCGGGGAGGTCGGCCGCTGTGGTCAAGGCGAGCACGGCGCCCATCGACTCTCCGAGCAGTGTCACCTCGTGCAGGTCGAGTTGTGTGATGAGTCGTTTGACGGCGGCGCGCATGGCGGGCTCGTCGTAGGAGGCGCCGGGCACGATCTGGGAGTAGCCCATTCCAGGTAGGTCGAGCGCGTACACGGTGTATCGCTGCTGGACCAGCGGGATGAGGTGGCGGAAGTGCTCGGCCTGGGTGCGCACGGTGTGCAGCATGACCAGTGGCGCGCCACTGCCACCGGTGAGATAGCGCAGCCGGCCTTGCCCTTGATCGCGCGACCCGGCCGGGTCGAGGAAGTGGCTACTGGTTCCGGGGATGGTGATTCCGGATCCGGTGTTGTTGATCATCGACATGTTCGTCTCCTCGCAGCGAAGTCATGGCCCATGGGTGCTGTTCCAGCGGGTACCCGATCGGGCAACTGATCGCGCCCCTGAAGGTCTGCCGAGCCCGGGCCGCCATTCGGGGCTCAGCCCTGGCCGGCCTCCGCCTGTGCGGACACCTCGGCCCACTCCTGCCAGGTGGTGAGCCGCTCGGTGTACAGCTGCGGGATCACCTGGAGGGCGAGGGTGCCGAAGAAGACCCGCAGCGGGGGGTTGTCGGCATCGACGATGTTCAGCAGCGCCGGGCCGACACCGTCCGGACCGGGACTGGGGAGGGCAGCGAAGGCTGCGCCGGTCGCCTCACGCACGCCGTCGTAGGCGGCCACCGGCTCGGACCAGGTGGAGGAGGCGGCGAACTCGGTGCCGAAGGCACCGGGCTGCACCACGGTGACCTTGATGCCCAACCCCGCGACCTCCTGGGCCAGGGAGTCGGCGAACCCTTCCAGGGCTGCCTTGGAGGCGGTGTAGGCGCCCGTGGTCGGGAAGGCGGCAACGCCGAGCAGGCTGGACAGCATGATGATGTGACCGCTGCCCTGAGCGCGCAGGTACGGAAGCGCCGCCTGGGTCACCCACAGCGCGCCGAACACGTTCGTGTCGAACTGGGCGCGGACGTCATGTTCGGTCAGCTCTTCAAGCATGCCGAACAGGCCGAAGCCAGCGTTGTTGACCACCACGTCCAGACGCCCGAAGTGCTCGTGGGCCACCTTCACGGCCTCGGCCACGGCGGCCTTGTCCGTGACGTCCAACGGCAGCGGCAGGATCGCCTCGCCATGGGCGGCGACCAGTTCGGCCAGGGAATCGGTGGAACGGGCGGTCGCCGCGACCTTGTCACCGCGCGACAGCGCCGCCTGGGCGAACCGGCGGCCGAAGCCGCGGGAGGAACCGGTGATGAACCAGACCTTGGACATGGACGGCGCTCCTCGGAAGTGGTACGAAGTCAACATGAGCGACTGTAGCTCAACATGGAACTAAGTACCATATAGGGTCTGTGTACACTTGCGGTATGGCCGAGACCTCCAAGACCTCCCCAGCCCGCGCCACCCCCCGCCCCGCGCAGCCCTCGCTGCGCGAGCGGACCCGAGCCGCGATGCGCGCCGAGGTCAGCGACGTCGCGTTCCGGCTGTTCGCCCAGCAGGGCTACGACAACACCACCGTCGAGCAGATCGCCGCCGAGGCGGGCCTGTCCCGCACCACCTTCTTCCGGTACTTCGGCACCAAAGAAGAGGTCGTCCTCGGCAAGCTGGGCGAAGTCGGCCACCAGATCGCCGCCGCACTCACCGCCCGCCCCGCACACGAGCGTCCCTGGGATTCACTGCGCCGCGCCTTCGACGTGATCACCCAGACCGATCCCGACCAGCCCGAGCAAACCCTGAATTTCATACGGCTGCTCAACGACGCCTGCGCACTGATGACCCACCAGTGGCAGAGGACACAAGGCTGGCAAAGCATCCTGGTCCCGGAGATCTCCCACCGACTCGGCAACGACCCGGCCAGCGAGCTTCGCGCCCGCGCACTCGCAGCCTCAGCGATCGCCTGCCTGAACGCCGCCATCGACACCTGGACCATCAGCGACGGCAAGACCCCCCTGTCCGCACTCCTCGACCAGGCAATGAGCACGCTGAGCGAACTGACCGCGTAGCCCTGCGCACCACGGTGATCGAGGATGTGCAGAGGAAGTCCAGCATCTGTGCAGGCGACTGCGGAAAATTGACCAGCGGCGCGGCGCCAGGCCCGGCGCCGAGTCTGGCCACTCCCTCGGCGTCATCGCCGCCGAAAACTCACATCCCCAAGACCTCGCTGCACTGCTACCTCCGCAGCGCCGCCGACTGCTCGGGCCCGAGGTCGGCGACCAAGCCGTCGTGGTCGCTGGCCTGCACGCCATCGATCGGCGGTGTGAACACCCGCCGGCTGTCGCGGATCGCCAGCGTCGGACCACCGGTTTCGGCATACCGGTTCGCACGCAAGGGTTCACGCACGAAGCTGTGAGGCCAGCCCGGGCGATGTCGACCATCTCGTTGGGACAACAGGGGATGCTGCTGCAGGCCGCGCGGTGGCTGTGAGCTGCGTCGTTCCGGATCGGGCGTGATCGTTTCCTTGGACGGTCGGCGCGCTTCCGGCAACGTCAGGCAGTTCCAGCGACGTCCCCAGGGCCCTTACCGCCGAGCAAGTCCAGTGCGATCATTTCGGCCGCTTGGATGAGTTTCACTGCAGCGGCCGTGTCCGGGCTGCCTTTGATCTGCTCAAGCACAGCGGTGACCGGCGGCGGCCAGCAGGAGATCGGCGAGCTCACCGCCTCGGCCATCCTGGGCGGTCAGCTTTCCATAACGGGCGATTCGACTCATGACCCGCGAGGCTACCGATGGCATGCGCGACCACCAACGCGAGCTTGGAGGTCAAGGATCCAGCAGGCCTGCCGGGTGAACCGCACCGGGTTTGTAGAGCACCTATCCGGACACCTGCTGCTCGTGGCGGGTGGGGTGTCCGGCCTGCCGCCCGATGGTGCTCTCGCGTACGACGAGCCGATGCGGTGCCCGGATTTCCAGACCGGGCATCGGCGCCGCGCTGCCGATCCGCTTGAGCAGCCGCTCGACCGCCGTCTCGGCGATCATCTTCTTGTCCGGTGAGATCGTCGTGACGGGCGGATTGGAGTACCTGCCGTCCTCTATGTCGTCGTAGCCGACGATGGCGACGTCCTCGGGTATCCGCAGCCCACGGCGGGCCAGCGTGTGCATGGCGCCCAGGGCCACCAGATCGCTGTAGCAGAAGACCGCGTCGGGGGGCTCGTCGAGTTCGAGCAGGTGGGCCATGGCGCCGGCGCCGTCGGAGCGGTTGAAGCGCGGCGTGGCGATGATCAGGTTCTCGTCGACGAGGACCCCGGCGCGTTCGTGGGCCAGCCGATAGCCGCGGGTGCGCAGTTGGGCGGCCTCACCAGTCGGGTAGGGCTGGTCGCCGATCGCCGCGATGCGGCGCCGCCCGAGGCCGAGCAGGTGCTCGGTCGCCTCCCGGGAGGCGGCGACGTCGTTGATGCCGACGTGGTCGAAGGAGCCGTCGCTGACCCGCTCACCCAGCACGACCAGAGGCAGGCTCGGATCGCGGGCGGACAGATCCGACTGGCCGAGCCCCAGTGGGCTGAAGATGACCCCGTCGAAGAGCAACTGCTGGGAGCCGCGGGTGAGGAACATCCGTTCATGTTCCGCGCCGCCGTCGGTCTGGTCGATCAGGACGTTGTATCCCTGGACGCGGGCCGCACGGATGACGCCCTGCAGCAGTTCGACGAAGTACGGCGTGTCCAGATACGGCACGACGAACGCGATCTGGCCTGAGCGCCCGGCGGCGAGGTTGCGCGCCAGCACGTTCGGCCTGTAGCCGAGTTCGTCCACCGCCTTCTGCACCCGGGCGCGAGTGGCCTCCGCGACCGGCGCATAACCGTTGACCACGTTGGACACGGTGCGGCTGGACACGCCGGCGCGCGCCGCCACGTCGCTGAGCGTGACGCGTCTTTCCATCAGTCACCTTCGCCTGGCATCGGGGGTCGACCTGCTGAAGTTTTGCCGCGTTACCTCATGCAGCGTGGCAAGACCTCGGGTAATACTCTTGCAGCGCTGCAAGCGCGTAACAGAGATCACAACCCGCGAGGAAGTCTTCGGATACCTCGCGCCCATCGCCGGCCTCCGCCCCGTCTCCCAGCCCCGCACCCCAGCACCTCACTCAGGAGAATGCTCATGCCCCCCAGCAGAAGGCCGGTTCCCTCCGCCGCGCCGTGACCGCAGCGGTGTCCGCCGTCGTCGCCGGCGCGCTCCTGGCGGCCTGCGGCGGCTCCGGCGGCGGAAGTTCCGCCTCCGGCGGCCCGGTGCACATCAAGGTGTGGGCGTGGTACCCGTCGTTCAAGCCGGTCGTCGACGAGTTCAACAGGACCCACAAGGACGTTCAGGTCGACTGGGTCCAGCCAGGTGTCGGCCAGGACGAGTACACCAAGCTGAAGACGGTGCTGAAGGCCGGGCAGGGCGCCCCGGGCGTCGTGATGCTGGAGTTCCAGGAGCTGCCGACGATCCAGCTCACCAAGGGCCTGCTCCTGACCGACGAGCCCACCCTGGTTCAGCCGGTGAATGATCGCAGTGGCCAGCCTCCAACTTCGCTGGTGCCAGCCGCCACGAGGCCGCCGTAGGGGTTCAGGGACGAGTAGAGGTCCCACAGTCGATCTGGATTCCAGGGGTGATCGCAACAGGTGATCGGTCGGTTGTGGGGCAAGCCGAGTGAAGCGCCGGCGGGAGTCCGCCCAGGCAGGACTACCGGCTGGCCGGAGATCGGGGGAAGGAGCGAGTGGCAATAGAATGCCCGAATGCGCTCAGGTCCCGCTCGCACTTGGATGGCCGGTTACCGGTGTGGGCATGGCTGAGCCGCGAGAGAGCATCACGTCCACTGCCGCGTTCGGGGACGCCTCCCAGGAGAGGTTCGTTCTGTCGCGCCGGTACGCGGCGGGCACGGGCGGGGCCCGTGGGCTGCTGATCACAGTTCTCGGTGAGTACGTGCGCCCGGCCAGGCGACCTGCGCCCACGTCCGCCTTCATCGATGTGCTGGGTCGTCTCGGCGTTGACGAGAAGGCCTGCCGGCAGGCCCTGACACGTGCCTCGGCGGACGGCTGGCTCACCTCCAGACGTCAGGGGCGCTACACGTGGTGGCATCTCAGTCCTGCCTTCGAAGAGTTCCTTGACCTCGGCGCACAGCGGATCTTCGGCTTCACCGCGACCCAGCGGGAGTGGGATCGCCGGTGGCTGGTGGTGCTGGCGCGAGGCGCCGAGACCAACCGGGCGGGCCGTCACCTGCTGCGCACGCGGTTGAGCTGGGCGGGCTTCGGTAACCCGGTCCCCGGAGTCTGGATCAGCACCCATACCGATCGGGTGAAGGAAGCCGAGTTCATCCTGCAGGAAGCCGGGATGCACGAGGATGCCCAGATCTTCCTTTCGGAGTACCTCGCCGGCGGAGAGCTGTCGACTCTCGTCGGTCAGGCGTGGGACCTCGACGAAGTCGAGCGGGAGTACGCGGCGTTCCTCGCGGCGTTCAAACGGCAGCCTTCCAGCGATCCGCTGGTGCGGCTCACGCGGCTCGTGCACGCCTGGCGTCGGCTTCCGCTCGTCGATCCCGCGCTTCCCAAGGAACTGCTCCCCGAGGGATGGGGCGGCGTTCGCGCCGCGAAGCTGTTTCAGCGGCAACACGCCAAGTGGCTTCCGGACGGGACGCGCGAGTGGGGACGGATCAGCAGGCAAGCCTGATGGCGCACCGGACCTGGTCCCCGCCCGGAACGGGTCATGCCCAGGCGCGTCGGAGGGCCGTGGCGGCCTGTTCTAGGGCGTCTCTGGCGGCGGGGATGGCTGCGGGCATGGTGAAGAACGCGTGGATCTGGCCGTCGTAGCGGACGTGCTCGACGGCGACACCGGCCTCGCTCAGCCGGTCGGCGTACGCCTCGCCCTCGTCGCGCAGTGGGTCGTACTCGGCCGTGATCACCAGCGCCGGAGGGGCGGTGGCCAGCGTCGAGGCGTCGGCGTAGAGGGGTGAGACGCGCGGATCGCGCGGGTCGGCACCACCACTGAGGTAGTGGCCGGTGAACCAATCTATGGCCGCCTTGGTCAGCAGCAGGCCTTCGCCGTTCTCCTCGACCGAGGGGTGCGGCCGTGCCAGGTCGGTGGCCGGGTACACCAGCACCTGCAGGGCGAAGACGCCGGGTAGTTCGCAGGCGAGCACGGCGCTGAGGGTGGCCCCGGCCGAGTCCCCGCCCACGGCGATTTTCGCGGCGTCGCCGCCCAGCGCCCCGATCTCGCCGGACGCCCACTTGGCGACGGCCGTGACGTCCTCGACGGCGGCAGGGAAGGGATGTTCGGGCGCCAGCCGGTAGTCGACGTTCACCACCAGGCAGCCGGCGCGACGGCACAGGTCCCGGGCCGTCGCGTCCGACCCGGCGGCGCTGCCCAGCGTCCATCCGCCGCCGTGGATCCAGATCAGGACGGGGTGCGGGCCCTCACCGTCCGGCCAGTACAGCTTGACCGGGACCCCCGCGGCCACCAGGTCCTCCGTCCGGGCCGCTTCCGTCGGCTCGCCCGCCAGGGCCGACAGGCCCGTGTACGCGTCGCGGGCCTCGAGTACGGGCAGATCGTTGAGCGGCGGCACGCCGGGCGCTTGGAGCATGTCGAGCACGGCCTGCGCTGCGGGGTCGAGGGCCATCGTCTTCTCCTGTCCTTGTAGGAGGCTCGCTGAGCCGGTGAGCCGGTGAGCAGGTGACTGCACCCGAGGGGAAGGAAGGCCGTCCCTGGGACGGGCCGCCTTGTCACTGAACAGATCGATGTGAGACCGCTTTATATCTGTCGACAGTGCGGAGGTCAAGGTCGGGGCTGTTGCCCCCCAAAGATGGCGCTGTCCTGCTGGTATTCGATAACTCTGTCTTCGACAGACTCTTGACGCCGATTCCAGGAGATGTAGATTCTTGCCCACTTCTCCATCTTCAGGAGTCATCATGGGCGCTCTCCCCGTCTTCTCCCCAATCAGATCGATCGCCGGGGTGGCTTTGTGCGCCCTGGCGCTGTCGGGCTGCGGATCAAGTCTTGGCCAGTCCGGCGGCGGGAAGTCCGGTGGCGACGTCAAGATCGGTCTCCTGGTGCCCCTGTCGGGCGTGTACGCGCCGCTCGGCCAGGACATGCGCAACGGCTTCCAGCTCTACCTGGACCAGCACGGCGGCAAGCTCGGCGGACGCACCGTCAAGGTCGTCACGGCCGACGAGGGCGAGGGCCCGCAGACCGGCGTGCCGGCCGCCCAGAAACTGGTGACTCAGGATCAGGTCACCACGGTGGTCGGCGTGGTCAACTCGGCCACCGCGCTGGGCCTGCGGGACTTCTTCGACGAGGCGAAGAAACCGCTGATAATCGCCAACGCCGGGGCCGACGCCATCACCGGCGCCCGCAAGTCCCGGTACATCTGGCGCACCAGCTTCAGCAACGGCAAGGTGTCCGGCGCCCTGGGGCCGACTGTGGCCAAGGAGGTCAAGGGCAGGGTCTACCTCATCGCCCCTGACTACGCCGCTGGCAAGGAGATGGTGGCCGGGTTCCGCAAGACCTTCGAGGCGGCGGGCGGCAAGGTCGCTGGCGAGAAGTACACCCCATTCGGCACGACCCAGGATTTCCAGCCGTACCTGTCGGCGATCCGAGGGTCGGGCGCCAAGGCCGTGTACACGTTCTACAGCGGCGCGGAGGCGGTGAACTTCGTCAAGCAGTACAAGCAGTTCGGCCTGACGGGCAAGGTGCCGCTGTACGGGCCAGGCTTCCTCACCGAGGGCGGGGTCCTCGCCGCACAAGGCCAGGCTGCCGTGGGCGTGAAGACCTCGCTGCACTACTCCACCGAGCTGGACAACCCGCGCAACAAGGAGTTCGTGGACGCCTACCGCAAGAAGACCGCCAAGCCGCCGACCGTCTTCGCCGTCCAGGCCTACGACGCAGCGGCAGTGCTCGACAAGGCGCTGGCGTCCGGTACCGGTGGCGACGAGCTGGTCAAGGCGCTGGGCGGTGTCGGGACGATCGACAGCCCGCGCGGGCAGTGGACCTTCGACGGCGACCACAACGTGCAGCAGAAGTACTACCTGCGCGAGGTCAAGGCCAACGGCGGCACGTACGTCAACGCGATCATCGGCGACCTGGGCTGAGCGGGACCGGATGGCAACCTACTTGGTCACCGTTCTCAACGGGCTGGCGATGGGCTCCCTGTTGTTCGCGATCGCGCTGGGCCTGTCCCTGGTGTTCGGCATGATGGACGTCCTCAACCTCGCCCACGGCGCGATCTACCTGGTCGGCGCGTACGTCGCGGTGGCGGTCGTCGGCGACGCCGGAGGCCTGCCGTCCTTCGTCCTGGCGGTGCTGGCCGCGGCGGCGGCGGGGGCCGTCCTCGGGGGCGTGCTGGCCGGATTGAGCCGGGCCACGCCGCACCATCTCGACCAGGCTCTGCTCACACTCGGCGTCGCCCTGGTGACCACCGAACTGCTGTCGGTGGCCTTCGGCAATGACGTGCACTCCATCGCCGCTCCCGCGCCGGTCGGCGGCAGCATCGGGGTGGCCGGTGAGACCTACCCGGTCTACCGGCTGCTGGTGATCGCTTTTGGGGTCGGGCTGTCGCTGGCGGTCTACGTCCTGGTCGAGCGCAGTTCGCTGGGCGCGGTGATCCGGGCCACCGTCGCGGACCGCGCCATGGTCGCGGCGCTGGGCGTCAACACCGGCCGGGTGCTGGTCGGGGTGTTCGCGGCGGGCGCCGCGCTGGCCGCGGCAGGCGGTGTGCTGGCAGGTCCCATCCTGGGGGCCCAGCCCGGCCTGGACGACAAGGTGATGCTGCTCGCACTGGTCGTGGTGGTGGTCGGCGGCCTGGGTTCGGTTCGCGGTGCGCTGCTCGGCGCCGTCTTGATCGGGCAGGTGCAGGCGCTGGGCACCGCGCTGCTGCCGGAGTACGCCTCGTTCCTCATCTTCGCGGCGATGGCGCTGGTGCTGCTGCTGCGCCCGGCGGGATTGCTGCCGGCGCGGGCGGGGGTGCACGCGTGAAGCCGGCACACGGTGGCGCGCACACCATGAAGGTCGACGCGTCCACGCCCGGCCTGCTCGACACCGGGATCGATGACGGTGCGGCGGGCGGGCGGACGCGCCGCAAGACCGTGATCGCCGTGGCCGTCTTGACGCTGTTGTTCGCGGTCCCGGTGGTGGTCGGTCCCTATCCGGTGACGACCATGACCCGGATGCTGGCGTTCGCGGTCCTGGTACTCAGCGTCGACCTGCTGACCGGGGTCACGGGACTGCCGACGCTGGGGCAGGCGGCCTACTTCGGTGTCGGCGCCTACACAGCCGTGCTGGTCGGGCTGCACGTCACGCCGGACGCGATCGTGCAGACGCTCGCGGGCCTGGTGACCGGGCTGGTCGCGGCAGCCGTCACCGGTTGGGTCGCCGTACGCGCCCGCGGGATCGTGTTCCTCATGCTCACCCTCGCCATCGGCGAGTCGGTGCACCAGGTCGCCGACTCCTGGTCGGCCGTGGGCGGCAGCAACGGCCTGGCAGGGATGCCCCCGATCAGCCTGTTGGGCGGCCCCACGCTGCTCGCGGCGGGGTTCGTCTATTGGTGGGTGCTGGCCGTGGCGGTCTCAGTGTTCGCCGCGGTGGCGCTGGTCGCCCGTTCCCCCTATGGCCGGACGCTGCGCGGCGTGCGTGACAACGAGCCGCGGATGCGGGCGCTCGGCTACCGCCCGGCGCTGGCCCGCTACGGGGTCTTCTGCCTGGCCGGAGCGGTCGCGGGGGTGGGCGGTGCCCTGTGGGCGGCGCAGGCCCGGTTCATCTCGCCCGGGGACCTGGGTTTCGAGGTCGCGGCGCTCGCCCTGCTCAGCGTGGTGATCGGAGGCTCAGGCAGCCTGTGGGGGCCGTGCCTGGGCGCGGCTCTGGTGCTGCTGGTCCGGGACAACCTGTCGGCTTATGTGGGGGGCCACGGGCCGCTGGTGCTGGGCGCGGTATTCATCGCGGTCGTCTTCCTGATGCCACGCGGCCTGGCAGGCCTCACCCGTGCCCGTCGCCGGAAGGAGAAATCGTCGTGACCCCCGTTCTGGAGTTGCAGGGGCTGACCCGTTCCTACGGCGTGCTCACCGCGGTTGACCAGGTGAACCTGACGGTCGCCCAGGGGGAGCGGCACGCGCTCATAGGCCCCAACGGCGCCGGCAAGTCCACGCTGTTCGCGACCGCGGCCGGGACGCTGCGTGCTTCAGCCGGACGCGTCCTGTTCCGCGGCCACGACGTCACCTCACTGCCGGAATCGGAACGAGCCCGCCGCGGCATGCTGCGCACCTACCAGCACTCCAGCCTGTTTCTCGGCTGCTCCGTCCTGGACAACGTCGCGCTCGCCGCCCAGCGCGTCCAGAAAGTGGCCCACCGGTTCGACCGGGCCGCACGACGATTCCGGCACACCGAGGCGGAAGCTCGCCGTCACCTGGACTCGGTCGGGCTGGCCGGGCGGGCACACGACACCGTGGCCGACCTGTCCCACGGCGAACGGCGACAACTGGAAGTCGCGATGGTCCTTGCCACCCAACCCGCTCTGGTCATGTTCGACGAGCCCACCGCGGGGATGTCCGCAGCCGAGACCGAACGGTTCGTGACCCTGATGGAGCAGCTTCCCCCGACACTGACGGTTCTCATCGTCGAACACGACCTGGATGTGGTGTTCCGGCTGGCCGACCGGGTCACCGTGCTGCACCTGGGCAAAGTCCTGGCCTCCGGCCCGCCGGAAGCCATCCGCGCCGACGAGGCCGTCCAGCGCGCCTACCTCGGCTCGGCCAGGACCGAGGACCTGTTCACCGACGCCGGAGGATCGCGATGACGAACCTGCTCACCGTCTCCGATCTGCACGCGGGCTATGCGGGCACCACCGTGCTCGACGGCATCGACTTCACCGTTCCAGAAGGCGCCGCGGTGGCGCTGCTCGGCCGCAACGGCGTGGGCAAGACCACCTTCATCCACACGGTGATGGGAATGCTCAGGCCCTACTCCGGCAGCATCCGCCTTCACGACCGCGAACTCGCCGGGCGACCCGCGCACACCATCGCCCGCAACGGCGTCGCGATCGTCCCCCAGGGACGCCGCGTGTTCGCGCCCCTCACCGTCGAGGAGAACCTGCGCATTGCCGCCGAAGGCCACCGGCGTGGCCGCTGGACGCCTGCACGGATCTACGAGCTGATGCCCCGTCTGGCCGAGCGCCGCACCCACCGAGGCGATCAGCTCTCCGGCGGCGAGCAGCAGATGCTGGCCATCGGCCGGGCGCTGCTGCGCAACCCGCGGCTGCTACTGCTGGACGAGCCGTCCGACGGCCTCGCCCCCGCGATCGTCGACCACGTCGCCGAGGTGCTGAAGGGCCTGCGCGCCGAGGGCATCACCGCCGTCCTGGTCGAACAGGACCTGCACATGGCCTTCCGCCTCGCCGACGAGGTGGCCGTGATGCAGAAGGGACGCATCGTCCACCGGAGCCCCACCGCTGACTTCCGCCGCGACCGCGACCGCGCCCACACCCTCCTCGGCGTGGGCTGATCAACCGCGCGGCCCATCTCGGCCAGGACTCGGGGAGAGAGAGGAAACCACCACATGAGACCGCCCCGCCCCACCGGCAGATCATGGATTTCCGTCTTGTTCACCTTGATCGTGGCGGCCGGCCTGACGGGCCTGGCCTCGGTAGGCCACGCCACCACGTCGCGGCAGGGAGAACCGATCCGATCCTGCGCCGGTCTGGCCCAGCTGACCTTCACCGACGGCACCCGCGTCACCAGCGCCGAACAGACCACCACGACTCCGGCCATCTGCCACATCACTCTGCTCGTCCCCGAGAGCATCAACATCGCGATCTCCCTGCCGGTGCACTCCTGGAACGGACGCTTCCAGGGCGTCGGAGGCGGCGGCTACGACGGCATCCTCACACCCCCGGACGACGCCGCCAAGGCGGGCTACGCCGCGGCGTCCACCGACACCGGACACACCGGAACCCCGCTGACGGGCGACTGGGCATGGTCACCCACCGGAATGAAGCGGAACCAGATCAAGGACTTCGCCTACCGATCGCTTCACGAACTGACCGTCAAGGGCAAGGCCGTGGCCCACGCCTACTACGGGCGCCAGCCCGCCTACTCGTACTGGAACGGCTGCTCCACCGGCGGCCGGCAGGGTCTGATGGAGGCCCAGCGCTACCCGCAGGACTACGACGGCGTCCTCTCGGCCGCGCCCGCCATCAACTGGGACCGATTCCTCCCGGCCGAACTGTGGCCCCAGGTTGTGATGCGGCAGGCCCACGACGTGATCCCGCAATGCAAGTTCGACGCGATCAACCAAGCCGTGATCAACGCCTGCGACGCGAAGGACGGCGTCACCGACCAGATCATGGACCCGCGTGTCTGCCGCTTCGATCCCTCGACGCTGATCGGTATGAAGACCGCCTGCGGCACCATCACCGCCCAGGACGCGGCCGTCGTCAAACGCATCTGGCAGGGACCGCGCCGCAAGAACGGCTCGTTCCTCTGGTACGGACTGACGCCGGGGACGACGTTTGCCGGACTCGCCGGAAGCACCGCCGGAAGCGTCCCGACACCATTCCCGATCACGGTCGACTGGTTCAAATGGTGGCTGGCCAAGAACCCCGCCTTCGACTGGCGCAGCGTGACCACGGCCAATTTCGCGGACTACTTCGACCAGTCCCGCACCGAATACCACGACGTGCTCGGCACCGATAACCCTGACCTGCGTGCCTTCCGCAACGCGGGAGGGAAACTGATCATCTGGCACGGGTCGGCCGACCAGCTCATCTTCCCCCAAGGCACCATCGACTACTATCAACGCGTCACGGCCACGATGGGCGGGCCGCACCGCACCGGCCAATTCGCCCGGCTCTTCATGGCCCCCGGCGTCGAGCACTGCGCGGGCGGCACCGGCGCCGCCCCGGCCGATCCCCTCCCCGCGCTGGTGACATGGGTGGAACACGGCAAGGCCCCCAACACCCTGCTGGGCCGCAACGGCGACATGACCCGGCCACTGTGCCGCTGGCCCGCCGTGCCCCACTACAACGGCCACGGCAGCACCAACGACGCCGCCAACTTCCGCTGCACCCCAAAGCACTGACACGCGCCAGGCCAAACCACCGCCCCGACCACAACCGACAGGGCGCGTCGGGGCGGTGGAGTTGCTGGATGAGGAACATATGCGCGGTTGGCGAGGGCGGCCGCCCTGGCGGTTGAGGTCCGGCGTGGCGTAGCCAGCCGGTGTTGAGCGCTGCGACGGCTTCGGGGATCAGCGGTTTGAAGCGCCGGCGGTGGCGATCCGTTCATAGAAGTGGGGGCCGCTTTGATGGTGATCTGTTGACCGATGAGGTGGAGGGGTTTTCGACCACCGCTGCCTCTCCGAAGCCTCCATGGCTGGCTCTGGTCCGTCGTGCCGTTCCGGTGCCCTTCAACGGCTCGGTGGCGCGGCTGGCGATCGGGTTCCTGTCCGCGAACCGCGTGCGCCGCTGGATCCGGGAGGGCGGTTGAGGATTCCGTCCCACAGGTGCCGGTTATGCAGGGTTTGGGCAACACGACCCAGGCGTGACTTGATCCGCATGGTGCCTTGGTCGCGCGGTGCTGCGCCCTCTGCTGGACCTGCCCGGTTCTGAAATTGAACATCGATCGCTTGACGGGAGGATGACTTGCTGAAGCGAGGAGGTCTTGACCTGCACTGATCGGGGAGCGAGGCGCGGTGTGAGCGCGGGCTACGGTCATGTCACGGTCGGGATCTGGCTGATTTCACAGGGTGATGGCGGTGCACCGACTTTGCGTCCGCGCACCACCTAGGGCCGAGTGACCTGTTGTTTGCCGCGCCGGCACAACCACTACGTCCGGTGCCGCCGCTGTTGCCGGGCGGTGGTGACCTGGGTGCGACGGCGCCGAACTCGGCCGGCCGTACCTACCGGCACGGCACGTTGACGGGCTATTCGATGGGCCGTTGCCGCTGCGCGCATTGCCGCAGGGCGTATGCGCATTACCGGGCGATGCGCCGGGCGCAAGGTAAGGATCAGCCGTGCCAGGGCCGGGTGCTGGCCGGAGGAGCCGATGTGCAGATCGTACGGGAACGCCTGGGACATGCCAGCCTGCGCGCCACCGAGCGGTACCTGCACACCCTTCCGGATGCGGGTGACACCGCGCTCGCGGCGCTGGCGTACACCCGCAATGGGATCCGGTTGACCGGCGGGTGATGGCGTGTCCCACGGTCATATCACGGTCAAGGGATCAATTCTTGCCTACCGTGAGTGACAGCCGGTGCTGCCACCTGGGCTTGTGTGGTGGGCGATACTGGGATTGAACCAGTGGCCTCTACCGTGTCAAGGTAGCGCTCTCCCACTGAGCTAATCGCCCTTGCGAGGTGGAGACGGGATTTGAACCCGTGTACACGGCTTTGCAGGCCGTTGCCTCGCCTCTCGGCCACTCCACCAGAGCGAGACCTGACGGGGGCCTCTCAGAGCGGACGACGGGATTCGAACCCGCGACCCTCACCTTGGCAAGGTGATGCTCTACCAACTGAGCCACGTCCGCTTGTCTGTCCGGAGGTCGCCCTCCGGGCTCGCATGGACAACTCTAGCGGAATCCGGGAGTGGTTGCGTACTGAGCGGGCTCCGAGTCGGTGAGCTCCGCGTGGAGGGTGTTCCAGAAGTCGAGTTCCTTGTCCTCTTCGAGGTGGGCGATGCGGCCCCAGAACTCGCGGTCCTCGGCCTCGTGGGCGGCGGCGAGGGAGATGGCGGGCATCAGGGTGGTGCTGGCGTCCGCGGCGTCGAGGTCGGCCGGGGTGACGTCGGCCGGGAGCGCGACGGGGGTGGACGGGCGGTGGTGCTTCCCGCGTTTGCGGACGCGGATCGGCGGCGTCGTGGGGGCCTTCGCGGCGGCGGCGCGGCCGGCGGCGAGCGCGACGGTGCCGCAGAGGACGAAGGCGAGGATGCCGCCGAGGACGACCTCCTGGGTGGGGAGATGCTCGGGGGCGGCGGAGTGCTCCTGCTCCTGGGCGTGCGTCGAGGTGACGGGGGAGCCGATCCGGTCGACGGTGGGGGCCGGCGCGGCGTGCTTCGGGGCGTACTTGGCCTCGACCTTGATCTTGGATGGGTAGCCGAAGCCGACGACGTTGTCCATGTCGCGGGTCTTGCGCATGAGCTTGTAGCCGTCGGCGTTGCCCTCGATGGTGTGGAGGGTGTGGCCGTCGACCTTCTCGACGATGCCGACGTGGTCGACCTGGTCGATGTCGCCGGAGCCGTTCCAGTCGTAGAAGACGATGGCGCCTGGCTCAGGGTCGTGGCCCCAGGCGTCGTTCTTCTTGAACCACTTGGCGTGCTCGATGGTGGAGGCGAACTGCCCGGCCTGATCGGTGACGTCCGCCTTGTCGGCGGCCCAGGCGAGGAACATGTCGCACCATGGCGCCGTCGAGAAGTACTCGTCGTGGTCGCCGTCGACGTTCTTGCGGTACCACTCGCCGAACTTCGTGTAGCCGTCGCCCTTCTCGGTGTAGCCGAGTTCCTTCTGGGCGATGTCGAGCAGCTTCTTGCCGATCGGGTCCATCTCGCTCCCTGCCGCACCTCGCTCGTTCGGGCAGGGTGACGCCCGACCGGGGGGACGGAACGCGCCAAGGCCCCAGACCGCGGTTCCAAGGTCACGTTCCGATCTCGACGGAATGTAGCGGAGGTAAACGGGGAGCGGCAAGTCGTTCCGCACAACCGGCCAAAAGGGACTACCTAGTAGTAGCCACGCGGGAGGACGGTGACCGGGCACGGCGCGGCCCGCAGGACCTTGAGGGCGACCTCGCCGACGAAGACGCGGTGGGCCGCGGCGTCCTCGCTGGACGCGCAGACGAGCAGCTCCCCGTCGAGCCAGTCCACGTCGTCCAGGGCGTCGGCGACGTCGTCGCCCTCGGCGAGGTCGGCGGAGACGTCCTCGGAGAGCAGGTCGGCGGAGTCCAGGGCGAGGCGGATGGCAAGGGCCAGGTCGTCGCGCAGCCGCTCGCCGTTCACGTCGCCGATGGCCAGCGTGACCAGGCGGAGCGGCACCTCCAGGCGGTCGGCGGCCTGGGCGGCCCGGATGACCGCCTCGTCGCACTGGGGCCGCCGGACGTACATGACCGTGATGCGGGCCAGGTCGTCCGGCGGGGTGTAGCCGGACGGGGCGAGCATCACGGCCTCCGTCGCCGAGTGCAGCAGGTGGTCGGCGGCGGCGCCGACCCCGATGCGGCCGCGGGCGCCGCCGTCGGGGGAGCCGACGACGATCAGGTCGGCGCCGATCCGGCTGGCGAGCACGGTCAGCCCCCTGCCGACGCTGCGGCCCTCCTGGACGAGCAGGTCCGCGGGCTGCCCGTCCAGGACGTCCGGTAACTGGTCCAGGACCGCGCGCGCCTCGCCGGCCGCGGCCGGGAGGTCCGGCGGGTGGACGGTCGCCACGCTCAGCCGGCCGCCGGTCAGCATCACGATCCCGCGCGCGAGGTCGAGTGCCTCCCGGCCGCCCGCGTCCTGGACGTAACCCGCGAGCACATGTTCACCGATCATGTCCTGAGCATTCCCCCGGAGGCCCCCGGCAGACCAGGGGAGATATGCGGTAGTTTTTCCTGGTTGTCAATGTTTGGGGGGATTTTCATGGGGGCCGAGGTGTCCGACCTCGAAGCCGGCCGCTGGACCATCGACCCGGTCCACTCCGAGATCACCTTCACGATCCGGCACCTCATGACGACGGTGCGCGGCTCGTTCCCCGACTTCGGGGGCGAGGTGGTGATCGCGGACGACCCGCTCGACTCGACCGCCCGCGCGGAGATCCGGATGGGCTCGATCGACACACGCAGCCCCGAGCGGGACGAGCACGTCCGCTCCGCCGACTTCCTGGACGTCCGGCGGCACCCGGTCATGATGTTCGCCGGCACCGGATTGGAACGTGCCACCGTGGGCCGCCGCGCCCGCGCGCCCCGCTACCACCTGGTCGGCGACCTGACGATCAAGAACGTGACCCGCCCCGTCCGGCTGCTGACCGAGTTCCACGGCGTGGACTCCGACCCGTGGGGCGGCGTCCGCGCGGGCTTCACCGCGACCGCGTCCATCAGCCGCCGCGACTTCGGCATCGAGTTCAACGTCCCGCTGCAGGGCGACCGGGTCATGCTCGGCGACGAGATCGCGATCTCCCTGGAGATCCAGGCCCTCCGGGCCGGCGCCGAAGCCCCCGCCTGAGCGCCCCTCAGGACCCCGGGCGGGTGAGGGCCAGGAGGTCGCGGGCGGGGCCGGCGGGCCGCTGGCCGGACGGCCAGACCGCGCGCAACGGCCGGGAGAGGTCCAGCTCGGGGACGGGGACGCGGATCAGCCGCCCGGCGGCGAGTTCGTCCGCGACGGCGAGGTCGCTCACCACGACCGGGCCGGCGCCCGAGACGGCCGCCGCCTTGAGCGCGGTGGTGGACGCGAGCTGGAGCAGCGGCGGCGCCGTCCCGCCGTGCGCGGCGAGCGCCCGGTCGAGGACCTCGCGCGTCCCCGAACCCTCCTCGCGCAGGACGAGCGGCGTGGCCGCCAGTTCGGCCGCGGAGACCCCGGAACGCCGCCGCGCCCAGGCGTGGCCCGGGCCGACCACGACCACGAGCCGGTCCGCGGCGACCACCGTGCCGTTCAGGCCCGGCGGCGTTCGCACGCCCTCGACGAACCCCAGGTCCGCGCCGCCGCCGTGGACCTGCTCCGCGACCACGGTCGAGTTGGCGGTGCGCAGCGTCACCGCCACGCCGGGACGGACGGTCTTGAGCGTCACCAGCCACCCCGGCATCAGGTACTCGGCGACCGTCAGGCTCGCCACGACGCGCAGTCTCCCGTCCCGCTGCTCTCGCAGCGCGTCGATGCCCGCGCCGAGCGCCTCCGCCGCCGTGACCACCTGCCGGGCCCACTCGGCGACCAGCGCGCCCGCTTCGGTGGGGCGGGAGCCGCGCGGCGACCGTTCGAGCAGCGCCACGCCGATCTGCCGCTCCATCGAGCGGATCCGGGCGCTGGCGGCGGGCTGGGTCACGCCGAGCTCGGCCGCGGCGCGCCCGACGCTGCCCAGCCGGACGACGGCGAGCAGCAGTTCGAGGGCGGCCAGATCGGGGACGCGGTGCGAAACGGCCATGACGCCGATCCTACGGTGCCCATAAGGGTGCCTTATGACCTCATAGAGGCATGACCTCTACTGATGGCTCATGCGAGAGCGGAGCCTGGGTCTCATGAGCCTCCACTCCGTGACCGGCGCCCCGCTGAGCGCGCTCGACCGCCCGGCCGACGTGTTCCGCCACCTCGGACCCAACTGGTATGCGGCCGTCATGGGCACGTCCATCGTCGCGAACGGCGCGAGCGCGCTGCCGGTTGACGTCCCAGGGCTGCACGGCTTCGCCGTCGCCGTGTGGGCGCTCTCGCTCGTGATGCTCATGGCGCTCGTGGCGGCGCGGGCCGTCCATTTCGCCCGGCACGGGGACGTGGCGCGGTTCCAGCTCCTGGAGAACCCCGCGACCGCCGTGTTCTACGGTTGCCCGCCCATGGCGCTGCTCGCCGTCGGCTACGGGACGCTCGTGCTCGGCCCCGGCGTGATCGGAACCGGGGCGGCGATCGTGCTGGACGCCGTCCTCTGGACCGTCGGAACGATCTACGCAGTGGCCGCCGCCGCCGGCGTGCCCTACCTGATGATCACCAGGCACCGGCTCGAACCGGGGTCCGCGGATCCGACCTGGCTGCTGCCCGTCGTCGCGCCCATGGTCGCCGCCGCGCTCGGGCCCGCGCTCGTGCCGCACCTGCCGGAGGGGCAGGCCCGCGCCACGCTGCTCTACGGCTGCTACGGCATGTTCGGCGCGAGCCTGCTCGCCACGCTCGTCCTGCTCCCCGGGATCTGGACGCGGCTCGCCGGCGGCCGGCCGTCGCCGGTCGCCCTCACCCCGACGCTCTTCCTCGTGCTCGGGCCGCTCGGGCAGTCCACGACGGCCGTCGTCCAGATCGCGGAGGCGGCGGGGCGGGCCGCCCCCGGCTACACGGCGGCGATGCGCGCCTTCGCCGTCCTCTACGGCACGCCGGTCATGGGTTTCGCGATGCTCTGGCTCGTTCTGGCGGGGACGGCGAACGTGCGGGCGCTACGCGGCGGCATGCCGTTCGCGATGACATGGTGGGCCTTCACCTTCCCCGTCGGAACCTGCGTGACCGGCGCGTCCGGCCTGTCCAGGATGACCGGCGTGGACGCACTGGCCGACCTTGCCGTGATCCTCTACCTTCTCCTCGTCGCGGCCTGGGCCGTCGCCGGGTTCCGGACGCTCCGGGGCGCGCTGAGCGGCCACCTCTTCCTGCCGGCCGCCCGGGCCGTCGCCCGGCCCTGAGTGCCAGGAATACCCGCCCGTCCGGCACGGTTCGGTAGGATGGTTGAAAGTTCTACTACCTGGAGGACGGCATGCAGTTCGGGATCTTCACGGTCGGCGACGTCACCCCCGACCCGACGACCGGGCGCGTCCCGTCCGAGGCCGAGCGGATCAAGGCCATGGTCGCGATCGCGGACAAGGCCGAGGAGGTGGGGCTGGACGTCTTCGCGACCGGCGAGCACCACAACCCGCCGTTCGTGCCGTCCTCCCCGACGACGATGCTCGGCTACATCGCGGCCCGCACCGAGCGGCTGATCCTTTCCACCGCGACGACCCTGATCACCACCAACGACCCGGTGAAGATCGCCGAGGACTTCGCGATGCTCCAGCACCTCGCCGGCGGCCGGGTGGACCTGATGATGGGACGCGGCAACACCGGCCCCGTCTACCCGTGGTTCGGCAAGGACATCCGCGACGGCATCCCGCTCGCCATCGAGAACTACCATCTGCTCCACCGGCTCTGGCGCGAGGACGTCGTCGACTGGGAGGGCAAGTTCCGCACGCCGCTGCAGTCCTTCACCTCGACGCCCCGTCCGCTGGACGGCGTCCCGCCGTTCGTGTGGCACGGCTCGATCCGCAGCCCGGAGATCGCCGAGCAGGCCGCCTACTACGGCGACGGCTTCTTCGCCAACCACATCTTCTGGCCCAAGGAGCACTTCCAGCAGCTCATCGGCCTGTACCGGCAGCGCTTCGAGCACTACGGCCACGGCTCCGCCGACCAGGCGATCGTCGGCCTCGGCGGGCAGGTCTTCATGCGCCGGAACTCGCAGGACGCCGTCCGCGAGTTCCGCCCGTACTTCGACAACGCCCCCGTGTACGGGCACGGGCCGTCCCTGGAGGAGTTCACCGCGGAGACGCCCCTCACGGTCGGCAGCCCGCAGCAGGTGATCGAGAAGACGCTGACGTTCCGCGACCACTTCGGCGACTACCAGCGCCAGCTGTTCCTGATGGACCACGCCGGCCTGCCGCTGAAGACCGTCCTGGAGCAGATCGACATGCTGGGGGAGGAGGTCGTCCCCGTGCTGCGCAAGGAGTTCGAGTCGCTGCGCCCGGCGCACGTCCCCGCGACAGCGCCGACCCACGCCTCCCGCCTCACCGAGGAGGTGCGATGACCACGCTCGCCCTCGTCTCAGCGGGCCTCGGGCAGCCGTCGTCCACCCGCCTCCTGGCCGACCGGCTCGCCGCGGCGACGTCGGACGCCATAGCGGCGGACGTCGCCGTCGAGGCGATCGAACTGCGCGACCACGCCCACGCCATGGTCGACGCGACCCTGACCGGCTTCGCTTCCGGGACGTTCCGCTCCGCCGTCGAGACGGTGACGAACGCCGACGGCCTCATCGCCGTGACGCCCGTCTTCAACGCCTCCTTCAGTGGCCTGTTCAAGACCTTCTTCGACGTCCTGGAGCGGGGTTCCCTGGACGGCGTCCCGGTGCTTCTGGGCGCGACCGGCGGTACCGCCCGGCACTCGCTGGCCATCGACCACGCCATGCGCCCGCTGTTCGCCTACCTGCGCGCGGCCGTCGTCCCGACCGGCGTCTACGCGGCGTCGGAGGACTGGGGGAGCGGCGACCGTGCCCTGCCCGACCGGATCACCCGGGCCGGCACGGAACTGGCCGCCCTCATGGCCGCCCGACCGGCTGCGCCGAAGGACGACCCGTTCGGCGACCCCGTCCCCTTCGAGGAGCTTCTCAGCGGCCGATGATTCTTAAGGCTTGGCTTATATAAGCCGTTCCTGTAGCTTGGCCTTCGTGCACGCATTCGATGTGCTGGGCGACCCGGTCCGCCGCCGGATCCTGGAGATGCTCGCCGACGGCGAGCGCTCCTCCGGCGAGGTGACGGCGGTCATCCGCGAGGAGTTCGGGATCTCGCAGCCCGCCGTGTCGCAGCATCTGAAGGTGCTCCGGGACAGCGGGTTCGCGGTCGTGCGGGCGGAGGGGACGCGCCGGCTCTACGCCGTCGACTCGGCGCCTCTGCAGGAGGTCGACGCGTGGCTCGACCGCTTCCGCCGCTTCTGGACGCCGCATCTGGACGCGCTGGCGACCGAGATCGCCCGCGGCAAGCGCGCACGCCGCCAGACGGAGAGCGACCCAGGGAGCGAGTCATGGTCGAAGTGACGGGACAGATCAACGCCGTCCGCCGCACGGTCGGCGAACGCGTACTGGAGGCCGGCACCGCACGGACCTGCACGGTCAGCCAGGTCTACGACACCGGCGTCGAGGACCTGTGGGACGCCGTCACCATTCCCGAGCGCATCGCCCGCTGGTTCCTGCCCGTCTCCGGCGACCTGCGGCTCGGCGGCCGGTACCAGCTGGAGGGCAACGCCGGCGGGACGATCGAGCGCTGCGACCCGCCCAAGAGCTTCTCCGCCACCTGGGAGTACGGCGGCCAGACCAGCTGGATCGAGGTGCGGCTGACCCCCGAGGAGGACGGCAGGGCGCGATTCGAGCTGGAGCACATCGCGCACGTCGACGACCGATGGGGCGAGTTCGGCCCGGGCGCCGTCGGCATCGGCTGGGACATGGGGCTCCTCGGCCTCAGCCTGCACCTGGCGTCCGGCGGGAGCGCCCCGGACGAGGTCGGCGCCGACTGGCCCGTGACCGACGAGGGCAAGGAGTTCAGCCGGCAGAGCGGCGAGGCATGGTTCAAGGCGCACGTCGCCTCGGGCGCCGACGAGGCGGCCGCGCGCGCGTCCGCGGACCGCACCATCGCCGCCTACACCGGGGCGGCCGAATGAGCCGCGGCCTTCTCGCCTGACCGCGATGGCGGCGTCGTCCGCCATCGCGGTGCGGCGCGTCCGCGGACACGCCTCGCGCGGCGGCTTCCCGGCCCGGCAGGCCCCGGACGGGACAATGGCCGGGTGGACGTCCGGGTCGGCGTCCGCGTCGAGGGGGTCGTGCAGGGCGTCGGGTTCCGGCCGTTCGTGCACGGCCTCGCGACGGGGCTCGGGCTGTCCGGGCTGGTCGGAAACGACGCGGGCGGCGTGTTCATCGAGGTCGAGGGCGCACCCGACGCGGTCGGGCGGTTCCTGGACGGCCTGCGCGCGCGCCCGCCCCGGCTGGCGGTCGTCGAGCGCGTCACCACCCGTGAACTGGACGCGGACGGGCGCGACGGGTTCGCCATCGTCGGCAGCGACGGGTCGGGGGAACGCCGGGCGCTCGTGTCGTGGGACTCGGCGACCTGCGACGACTGCCTCCGCGAGATGCGCGATCCGGCCGACCGGCGCTACGGATACCCGTTCATCAACTGCACGAACTGCGGGCCGCGCTTCACGATCGTCACGGACGTCCCCTACGACCGTCCCAACACGACCATGGCGGGCTTCGCGATGTGCAAGCCATGCGCCGCCGAGTACGAGGACCCTGCCGACCGCCGCTTCCACGCCCAGCCGGTGTGCTGCCCCGGCTGCGGCCCGTCCCTGACCCTGCGCCCGCACGCCGCCGCCGACCCGCTGAACGTCGCGCGATCGATGCTCGCGGAGGGCGCCGTCCTCGCCGTCAAGGGCCTGGGCGGCTACCACCTGGCGGCGAAGGCGGACGGCGACGCGGTCGCCGCGCTGCGCTCCCGCAAGCACCGCGAGGACAAGCCCTTCGCGGTGATGGTCCCCGACCTGGCCGCGGCGCGGGCTCTGTGCGTCCTCTCCGAAGCCGAAGAGGCGCTCCTCACCGGGTCTCGGCGTCCGATCGTCCTGGCCCGCCGCCGCCCGGACGCGGTGCTCGCCGATGCGGTCGCGCCGGGGAACCGGGCGGTCGGCCTCCTGCTGCCCTACACGCCGCTGCACCACCTCCTCGTCACCGAGCCGATCGTCATGACCAGCGGAAACGTCACGGACGAGCCGATCGCCCACCGCGACGACGACGCACTGGAACGGCTGTCCGGCATCGCCGACGCCTTCGTCATGCACGACCGGCCCATCCATACGCGTACCGACGACTCGGTGCTGCGGGTCTTCCGCGGCCGGCCGCTCCCGGTCCGCCGGTCGCGCGGGTACACGCCGGAGCCGGTTCCCGTCGCCGAAGGCCCGTCCGTGCTGGCCTGCGGCGCGGAACTGAAGAACACGTTCTGCCTGACCCGCGGCGGCCGGGCGTTCCTCTCCCACCACATCGGCGACCTGGAGAACTACGCGACCCTCCGCGCCTTCGAGGAGGGCGTCGAGCACTTCCGGCGACTGTTCGACATCACCCCCGAACTCCTCGCCCACGACCCGCACCCCGAGTACCTTTCGACCAAGTACGCACTCGACCAGGACCTGCCCGCCGTCGCCGTCCAGCACCACCACGCGCACATCGCGTCCTGCCTCGCCGACAACGGGGTGGACGGGCCGGTGATCGGCGTCGCGTTCGACGGCACCGGGTACGGGACGGACGGGACGCTCTGGGGCGGCGAGTTCCTGGTCGCCGACCTTCGCGGCTTCGAGCGTGCGGGGCATCTGGAGCCGGTCCCGATGCCGGGCGGCGCCGCCGCGATCCGCGAGCCCTGGCGCATGGCGGCCGCCTACGGCGTGCCGGACGATCTGCCGGTCGCCCGCCGCCCCGGCTGGTCCACCGTCGCGGACATGGCCCGGCGCCGGGTCAACGCCCCGCTCACGTCCAGCATGGGCCGCCTGTTCGACGCGGTCGCCGCCGTCCTCGGCGTCCGGGACCGGATCAACTACGAGGGCCAGGCCGCCGTCGAACTGGAGCAGCAGGCCGACCCCGCCGAGTTCTCCGCGTACTCGGTGTCCCTCAGCGGAACGTCCGCCTTCACGGCCGCGGGCGCCGACCTGATCGGGGCGGTGGTGGCCGACTTGAGGGCGGCCGTCCCCGTCCCGGTGATCGCCGCGCGGTTCCACAACGGCGTCGCGGCGCTGATCGTCGACGCGGCGTCCCGCATCCGCGCGGGCAACGGGCTCGGCGTGGTCGCTCTCTCCGGTGGCGTGTTCCAGAACATGCTCCTGCTGGAACGCGCTGTGTCGGGCCTCACCGCCGCGGGTTTCGAGGTGCTGACGCACCACCGGGTCCCGCCCAACGACGGAGGCGTCAGCCTCGGCCAAGCCGCCGTGGCCATCGCCCAGGAGCGACCGTGAACTCACCAGGCGGCACCGCTCACTGCGCATCCGCTTGCGCCTACTGACCGCCGATCGCAGTGATCTGCTTTCACGGCGGGATTCGTTGCCTTCAAGTACGCTCGAAGGCAACATGTCCGATCATGTGCTGACCATCGGAGAGCTGGCGCGCCGCGCCGGCGTCGCCGCCTCGGCCCTCCGGTACTGGGAAGAACTCGGCCTGCTTCCCGCGCCCGCCAGGATCTCCGGTCAGCGGCGCTATCCCGAATCGGCGGTCGCGCTGGTCGGCGTCATCCTGATCCTGCGCGACGCCGGGTTCTCGCTCACCGAGCAGAAGGCCCTCCTGCCTCTTCCCGGCGCGGGGCTGGACGAGTGGCGCCGGCTCGCCCGTCGCAAGCAGGCCGAACTGGACGAGCAGATCGCCAGGGCGCAGGCGGCCCGTGACGCCATCGAGCACGCTCTGCAGTGCCCCCACGAGGACCTCCGGGACTGCCCCAACTTCTCCGGTCTCGTCGCCGCCCGCCTGTCCGGCCGGTCGCTCCAAGAGGCCCACCGGCACTGAAGCCGCCGGTGCGGGGCCGCCCCGTCAGAGGCTGCCCAGGACGCGGGTCACGGTGATCTCGATGACCACGCGGTCGGGGTTGGGGCGCGGGGGCTTGTACCGGGCGGTGTAGCGGTTCTCCGCGTCGGCCACGGAGGCGGCGTCGGTCCTGAGGGTCGCGCGGCCCTCGATGGTCGACCAGCGGCGGCCGTCCACCTGGGTGACGGCGACGGGCAGGCCGGCCTCGCCGGCCTGGCGGACGTGGCGGGCCTTCGCCGAGCCGGCCGAGGTGATCACGCGGACGGTGCCGCCGTCCAGGGTGGCCCCGACCGGGACGGCATGAGGGGTCCCGTCCGGACGGAGCGTGACCAGGGTGCACAGGTGGCGTTCCCGCCAGAACGCGATGAGGCGTTCGTCGGCCGCGTCGAGCCGGTGTCTCCGCTTTCCGTTCACCCGGAGATCCTAGGAGGTCACGTTCGCGGCAGGTTTTCCGGTCTGGCGGGGTATGCCTGGCATATGATTAGTTAGCGGAAGCAACTATTCGACTGGGGAGGGTCGGCGTGCCGTCCAAGCACTATCCGTGGGTCGCGCTCAGCAACACGACGCTGGGCATGCTGCTGGCCACGGTCAACTCCTCGATCGTGATCATCTCGCTGCCGGCGATCTTCCGCGGCATCCACCTGAACCCGCTGGAACCGGGCAACGTCAGCTACCTGCTGTGGATCCTGATGGGCTACATGCTCGTGTCCGCGGTGCTGGTGGTGACGCTCGGGCGGCTCGGCGACATGTTCGGGCGCGTCCGGATGTACAACGCCGGGTTCGCGGTGTTCACGGTCGGGACGCTCGTCCTCGCGCTGGACCCGCTGCACGGGAGCGCCGGGGCGATCTGGCTCATCGGCTGGCGGGTGTTCCAGGGGATCGGGGGCGCCATGCTGATGGCGAACTCGGCCGCGATCCTCACCGACGCGTTCCCGGCGCACCGGCGCGGCATGGCGATGGGCGTCAACCAGGTCGCCGGGATCGCCGGGACGTTCATCGGCCTGGTGGCCGGCGGGCTGCTGAGCGAGATCAACTGGCGGCTGGTGTTCTTCGCGTCCGCGCCCATCGGGATCATCGGCACCGTCTGGGCGTACCGCAGCCTGGTCGAGACCGCGACGAAGGCGGTCGCCGCGAAGATCGACTGGCTCGGCAACGTGACCTTCGCCGCCGGGCTGACCGCGCTGCTCGCCGCGATCACCTACGGCATCCAGCCCTACGGCGGGCACGACATGGGCTGGACGAACCCGTGGGTGCTGGGCGGCGTCGCGGGCGGCGTCGCGGTCCTCGTGCTGTTCTGCTGGATCGAGACCAGGGTGCCGCAGCCGATGTTCAACCTCGCGCTGTTCCGCATCCGGGCGTTCACGGCAGGCAACGCGGCCGGGCTGCTCGCCGCGATCTCGCGCGGCGGGATGCAGTTCATGCTGATCATCTGGCTGCAGGGCATCTGGCTGCCGCTGCATGGCTACGACTATGAGGACACACCGCTGTGGGCGGGCATCTACCTGCTTCCGCTCACCGCCGGGTTCCTGGTGGCCGGGCCGATCTCCGGGCACCTGTCCGACCGGCACGGGGCGCGCGCCTTCGCCTCCGGCGGGCTGGTGCTGTCGGCGCTGGCGTTCGCCGGCCTGCTGGTCATCCCGACCGACTTCGGGTACACGACGTTCGCGCTGCTGATCTTCCTCAACGGGATCGGCTCGGGACTGTTCGCCGCCCCGAACACCACCGCGATCATGAACGCCGTCCCGGCGGACCAGCGCGGGGTGGCGTCCGGCATGCGCGCCACGTTCATGAACGCCGGCATGGTGCTGTCGATCGGCGTCTTCTTCTCGCTGATGATCGCGGGGCTGTCCAACACGCTGCCGAAGACGCTGACGCAGGGGCTGGCCGAGCACGGCGTCCCGGCGGGCCCGGCGGCCGAGGTGGGGAACCTGCCGCCGGTCGGCACGCTGTTCGCCGCGTTCCTCGGCTACAACCCGATCCAGAACCTGCTCGCGCCGTTCCACGTGCTGGGCGGGCTCGCGCCGGACGACGTGGCGACGCTCACCGGCCGCTCGTACTTCCCGCACCTGATCTCCGAGCCGTTCCATCACGGGCTCGTCATCGTGTTCAGCATGGCGATCGCGATGTCGCTGGTGGCGGCGCTCGTGTCGCTGCTGCGAGGACGGCGCTACGTGCACGAGGAGGACGTCCGGGACGAACCCGCGCTGCAGGGCGCGGGCCGCGACACCGCCTGATCCGGCCCCGTTCGAAGCCCCCGGCCCACCCCGCCCGGCCGGGGGCTTTTCCACGCCGCCTATTGACACTGTTCCGCAAACGTTTTCATAATTCTCGGCATGAGCGCGGACCGTACGGGCGCGGACGGCGCCCCCGCCGGCGGACGGCGGGGCGCCGACGGCCCGCGGGCCTCGATCCGGGCCGTGGCGAACCTCGCTGGAGTGTCGCCCTCCACGGTCTCGCGCGCGCTGAACTCCCCTGAGCTCGTCAACGCCGAGACCCGGCGGCGCGTGCTCGAATGCGCCGAGCGGCTGGGCTACCAGCCGAACCGCGCGGCGCAGTCGCTGGTCCTCGGGCGGACCCGCAACGTCGGGCTGATCGTCCCCGACATCGCCAACCCGTTCTACGCGCCGTTCATCAAGGGCGTGGAGGCGTACTTCAGGGACACCGAGTTCGCCGTCTTCCTCGCCGACACCGACGAGGACACGGCGACGGAGATCAGGCTGGCCGAGGCCATGATCGAGCGGGTGGACGGGCTGATCCTGTGCGCCCCCCGCATGTCCGGGACGCGGCTGAGCGCCGTCGCGGCCAGGACGACCGTGGTCCTCGCCAACCGGACCAGCCGGAACGCGCCGTCGGTCCTGCTGGACTTCCAGCCCGGCATGGACCAGGCGGTCGCGCACGTCCACGCGCTCGGCCACCGCCGGTGCGCCTACCTGGCCGGCCCGCCCAACTCGTGGTCGAACCGGCAGCGGCGCAGGCTGCTCGGCGCCGCCTGCGCGGAACGCGGCATCGAACTGGTGGACCTCGGCCCCTACGAGCCGCGGTTCACCGGCGGGTACCGGGCCGCGGACGAGGTGCTCGCCGCGGGCGTGTCCGCGGCGTTCGGCTACAACGACCTGGTCGCGCTCGGGGTGCTGTCCCGGCTCACCGCGCGCGGCGTCCCGGTGCCCGGCGAGCCCGGGTCGCCCGGCGGGCTCAGCATCGTCGGGTTCGACGACGTCCCGATGGCGTCGATGACCAATCCACCCCTCACCACGGTCGCCAACCCCGTCAACGCGCTGTCCCGGGCGGCGGCCGCCGCCATGCACACCATGCTCGACCCCGGGGCGTCGAAGGCGCCTCCCCCGCCGCCGGCCTCCGCGCTGGCGACCCGACTCCTCATCCGAGGCACCACCGGGCCGGTGTGATCCGGCCCTGCCCGTGGGACCGCATGTCCCGCCAGGAGGACCCACCCCATGAGAACCCCCCGATCCGCCCTCCTCACGATCACGACCGCCGCCGGCCTGCTGCTGGCCGCCTGCGGGGCGCCCGACTCGGGCGGGAAGTCCGCCTCCGAACCGGCCGCGGCGGACGTCAAGCTGCCGTCCAAGCCCGTCACCCTGAACATCATCGACGTCGCCGGGAACCTCCAGCTCACCCAGCAGATCTTCGAGAACTACCAGAAGGAGCACCCGAAGCTCGTCAGCAAGGTCACCTACACCAAGGCGACCGCGCCCGAGCTGGCCGGCAAGGTCAAGGCGCAGCAGGACGCCGGGCGCCTCGACATCGACCTCGTGCTGACCGGCACGGACGGCCTGTCAGCCGGCCTTGAGCAGAACCTGTGGGTCGACCTGGCCGGCAAGTACTCCGCGAAGCTGCCGGACCTGAAGTCGCAGTACCTGGAGCCGGCGTCCAAGATGCAGGACCTCGCGCAGGGCAAGGGCGTCGTCGTGACCTACTACCCGTCGGGCCCCCTGCTGGAGTACAACCCGAAGAAGGTCGCCGACCCGCCCAAGACGGCCGAGGCGCTGCTGGCGTGGGCGAAGGCCCATCCGAAGAAGCTGGAGTACGCGCGCCCGTCCAACTCCGGGCCCGGGCGCACATGGCTGATGGGCCTGCCCTACATCCTCAAGGACTCCGACCCCAAGGATCCGAACAACGGCTGGGCCAAGACCTGGAAGTACCTCAAGGACCTCGACCAGTACATCGAGTACTACCCGACCGGCACCACGCAGACGATGAAGGAGCTGGGCGAGGGAACCCGCGACATCATCCTCAGCACCACCGGCTGGGACATCAACCCGCGCGTGCTCGGCCAGGTGCCGAAGGACGTCAAGATCCAGCCCTTGGACGGCTTCACCTGGGTCACCGACGCGCACTACATGGTCGTCCCGAAGGGCGTGTCGGGGGAGAAGCTCGCCGTCCTGCTCGACCTGATGAAGTTCGCGCTCCAGCCGAAGCAGCAGGCGATCACCTACGACAAGGGCTACTTCTACCCGGGCCCGGCCGTGAAGGGCGTGACCCTCGACATGGCGCCCGCGGAGAGCCAGCAGGCGATCAAGGAGTACGGGCGCCCCGAGTACGACTCGCTCATCGCCGGCAACCCGAAGGCGCCGCCGCTGGACGCCAAGGCCCTCGTCGCCGCGTTCGACCGCTGGGACCGCGAGATCGGCGGTCAGAAGGTCAAGAAGTCATGACGGTGGAGACCGCGCCGGAAAGGGTCTCGCGCGCGGCGTTCGGGCATCTGCGGCTGGAGGGCGTGACCCGCCGGTTCGGCAAGGCCACGGCGCTGAGCGGCTTCGACCTGCGGATCGAGGGCGGCGAGTTCATCGCGCTGCTCGGGCCGTCCGGATGCGGCAAGTCGACCGCGCTGAACTGCCTGGCCGGCCTGCTGCCGCTGTCGGACGGCGCGATCTGGCTGGACGAGGAGCGCATCGACACCCTGCCGCCGGAGCGGCGCGACTTCGGGATGGTGTTCCAGAACTACGCGCTGTTCCCGCATCTCTCCGTCCGCAAGAACGTCGCGTTCGGGCTGTCGGTCCGGCGCGTCGGGAAGGCGGAGACGGCCCGCCGGGTGGACGAGGCGCTGCGCACGGTCGAGCTGACCGAGCACGCGGACAAGCTGCCCGGCCAGCTGTCCGGCGGCCAGCAGCAGCGGGTGGCGATCGCCCGCGCGATCGTGCTTCGGCCGAAGCTGGTGCTGATGGACGAGCCGCTGTCCAACCTGGACGCCAAGCTCCGCATCCAGATGCGCACGGAGATCCGCCGCATCCACCAGACGCTCGGCCTGACCACCGTGTACGTGACGCACGACCAGGAGGAGGCGCTCGCGCTCGCCGACCGGGTCGTGGTGCTGCGGTCCGGGCGGATCGAGCAGATCGGCACCCCCGAGGAGGTCTACACCTACCCGGCGAGCACCTACATCGCCGGGTTCATGGGCTACCGGAACCTGCTGGAACTGCCCGTCGTCTCGGCGGGCGACGGGACGGCGACGCTCGGCGAGCCGGACGGGCCGCACCTGACCGGGGTGAGCCGGCAGCCGGTCGGCGGGGCGCGGGCGGTCGCGGCCGTCCGGCCCGAGGACTTCCACGTCGCCGGGCCGCCGGACGCGGCGCAGGGGGAGAACCTCCTGACGGTCCGCGTGGAGGTGTCGGAGTTCCACGGGCGCGAGGTCGCCGCCGAGGGCGTCACCGACGACGGCCGCGTCGTCCACTTCCGGTCCCCGGAGCGGATCGCGCCGGGGGAGCGGGTGGCGCTGACCGTCCAGCCGGAGCGGGTGCTCGTGTTCGATGAGAGCGTGCGGGACGCGGCCGAGGCACTCGACGTGTCCACCGCCGAGACGCTCGGCGGGACGGGGGCGCGAGATGGCGGTTGAGGCTCCCGTCCGTCCCGAGGCGCCGGCGCCCCGGCGCGGCGGCCTGCGGCACCGGCTCGCCGAACGCGGCGTGGACCGGGTGCTGCTCCTGCTGCTGCCCGCCGTCCTCGTCGTCGGCCTGCTGTTCCTCTACCCGATGATGTACGGGGTCGGGCTGTCGCTCCAGCCGAAGAACGGCGGCGGGCCCTTCGCCAACTACGCCGACTTCTTCCGCGACTCCTACCAGCGCGACACCGTGTGGAAGACGCTCAAGCTCGCGCTGCCCGCCTCGCTGATCAACGTGGGCGCGTCGGTGCCGATCGCCTACCGGCTGCGGGGCAGGTTCCGGGGGCGCCGGCTGCTGACGGCGCTGCTCGTCCTGCCGGTGACGCTCGGCACGGTCCTCGTCGCGGACGGGCTGCTGCGGTACCTCGGCCCCAAGGGCTGGTTCAACCGGGTCCTGCTCGACCTCCACCTCGTGGACGAGCCCGTCCGGCTGATCTACAACTACTGGGGCGTGCTGTTCTCCCTGCTCATCACCGGGTTCCCGTTCGCGTTCCTGCTGGTGCTGGCCTACATGTCCGGGATCGACCCGACGCTGGAGCGAGCCGCCGCCACGCTCGGCGCCGGGCCCTGGCAGCGGATGCGGCGGGTCATCCTGCCGCTCCTGGCGCCGGGCCTCGCCACCACGTTCGTCCTGGCGTTCGTGCTGGCGTTCTCGGTGTTCCCGTCCGCGAACCTCGTCGGCGAACCGGCCGGCGAGACGCGGGTGATGGCGATCGCCGCCTACCAGGCGGCGTTCGAGAAGTACGACTACTCGATGGCCTCGACCATCGCCGTGCTGATGGGCGTGTTCGAGCTGCTCGTCATCTCCGTCACGCTGCTGCTGCGCGGCCGCCTCTACACCGGCCCGGCGATGGGAGGTAAGGGATCATGACCGCCGTGTCCCGCCCGCGGGGCCTGTCGAGAAGGGGCCTGCCGAAGGGCGGGCTGAGCGGCTGGCTCGTCTGGGCCTTCGTCGCGTTCTTCCTGGTCAACCTCGCCGCGCTGATCCTGTCCGTGGTCGTCAACTCGTTCGGGACGAAGTGGTTCGCCGGGTGGTTGCCGCAGGGCTTCACCAGCGCCTGGTACTCCGACGCGTGGGACGAGTTCGCGCTCGGCGACGTCCTGACAGTCACGCTGGAGATCACGCTCATCGTCGTCGCGCTGTCGCTGCTGATCGGCGTCCCCGCCGGGTACGCGCTGGCGCGGCGCGACTTCCCCGGCAAGCGGATCGTGATGTTCCTGCTGCTCCTGCCGGTGCTGCTGCCGCCGATCACCTACGGCATCCCGCTCGCGACCGTCCTGTACAAGGTGCATCTCGCCGGGACGATGACGGGTGTCGTGCTGGCGAACCTCGTCCCGGCGCTGCCGTTCGTCGTCCTCGTGATGACGCCGTTCGTGGAGCAGATCGACACGAACGTGGAGTCCGCGGCGCGGATGTGCGGTGCCCGAACCCGGCAGGTGTTCACGCGGGTGCTGGTGCCGCTGCTGCTGCCCGGCATCCTCGCCGCCGGAATCCTGGTGCTGGTCCGGACCGTCGCCATGTTCGAGCTGACGTTCCTGGTGGCGGACGCCGACAGCCAGACCCTGATCGTCGCGCTGTACAGCGCCGCGTTCACGCCCGGGATCCGCGCCGCCCAGGCCATCGACGCGATGGCCGTGATCTACATGGCGCTGTCCGCGGTGCTGCTGGTCATCGCCCTGATGTTCGTCAACCCGACGCAGATCGTCGCCCAGGTGAGGGAGGCCCCGGCCGAATGAGCGCTGTCCAGTTCGACTACACGGGGGAGCGGGTGCTGGTCACCGGCGCCGCCGGGCTGATCGGCCGCGCGCTGGTGCGGCGTTTCGCCGACGCGGGCGCCGCCGTGCTCGCCGTGGACGTGGACGCCGGCGGGCTCAAGGTCTACGGCGACGATCCGCGGGTGACGACGATGCCCGGCGACCTGGCCCGCGAGGACGTCGCCGACGCCGTCTTCGAAAGGCTCCGGGAGGACGGCGGCCTGGACGTGCTCGTCAACAACGCCGCGATGACCGAACTGCGCACCCCGTTCATCGACATCGACGCCGGCGTCTGGGACGCGGTGATCGCCGCCAACCTCCGCTCGGCGTACCTGCTGTCGGTGCGGGCCGTCCGGTACTGGCGGGACGCCGGACGGGGCGGCGCGATCGTCAGCATGTCGTCGCCGGGCGGGTCCCGCGCGCACGAGAACCAGAGCGCCTACGACGTGACCAAGGCGGGCATCGAGGCGCTCAGCCGGGCGATCGCCGTGGAACTCGGCGGGCTCGGCATCCGCGCGAACTGCATCGCGCCGGCCAGCGTCGTCGGGGAGATCCGGTCGGCGACCGACATCCCGGCCGGCCGCACGACCTCGCCGGAGGAGGTCGCGGACGCGGCGCTGTTCCTGGCGTCCCCGTCGGCGGCGCAGCTCAACGGGCACGTCCTGCGCGTGGACGGCGGGCTGCACGCGCGGCTGCGGACCGATCCGTCCCAGGAACAGCAGCGCGACCAGGACTAGGGCGAGGCGGGTCCCGGGCAAGGGCCGGGCGACGCCGGCGGTTTCGTGGAGGCCGTCGGCGTCGGCGTGCGGCCAGGCGGCAGGGCGGGCCGGGTCCGGCGCAGGTTGTGGCGTTTCATCACGGACTGGAGGTCGGGGGCGCCGCCCCGCCCGGTGGCGTCGGCGAGAGCCGGGCATGCCCAGGCGTCCTGGCGGCCCCACGAGTAGCTGATGTCGAACGCCGGCCGTGGCACGAGCCGGTCCCAGCGACGGAGGATGGACCGCAGCTGGGCCTCGTCCGGCAGCCGCCAGTTCCGCTCGCCGTCGTTGCAGGACTGGCCGAACGTCTGGAACACCGGGACGATCATGCCGCGGGGGAAGCCGGCGCGGGCGGCCTGCCCGACCATGGTGTCGATCGCGTCGAGGTCGCAGCCCTTGCCGTCCGTCCGGCACGGGTAGGGGTCCAGGCCGATGAGGTCGAGGTGGGTGGCCGACGGCTTGAGCGGACGCATCGGCCAGTCGGTCAGCGACGCGAACGCCTTCTGGCCGGGTGCGTACCGGTGGACGATGTCGGCGCGCCGGCGGATCTCGTCGACGATTCCCGGGCATTCGTCCGGGTTCGGCTCGTCGGACAGGTACCAGCCGTAGACGCGGTCGTTCCCGGCGAACCGCTTCACGGTGTCCACGAAGGCGGAGGCGCTCTCCTGCTGGAAGCCGCCGCAGGTCGTGTTGCCGACCCAGAGCAGCGCCCGCCCGCCTTGCGGGAGGGACGCGATCTCGTCCGCGTCGGGGTCGACGTCGAACAGGTCGTAGCCGAGCGAGGCCGCCTTGGCGCGGTCGCCGGCCGGCATGTTCAGCGCGAGATGTAAGGTGCCGCTCGCGGTCTCGTGGGCCACGGGACGGGCGGAGGCGTCCCCGGGCGAGGGGGCGATCAGGTACCCGAGGGCGGCTCCGCCGAGGGCGGCGGCCGCGGCCACTGCTGCCAGACGCGTCTTCATCGGCTCTCCCGGCGTCGCTGGTGTCCCCAGCGTCGCACGGACGGAGCGTGATCACGCCGATACAGCGAAGACCGGCCGCCCGCAATGGAGGGGGCGGCCGGTCCGGAACGCGCGGAGCGGCGGGGTCAGACCCGCCAGGACTGGACGAGCGCGTCCAGCGTCGCCTGGTCGTAGACGATCCCCTGCGAGGTCAGTTCCGCGGCGACCATCTCGCCGTCGCCGTGGTGCTTGGCGAGCAGCCGGTACACCGCGTACGGGAACCAGTGGTTGTCGCTGATCCGCTGGATCTCGGCCTCGTCGCAGCTGTAGCCCTCGGCCCTGACCTCGGCGAGCGTCCCGGCGACGTCCCCGTGGCGCCGTTCGAGGATGTCGATGACGATCGAGCGCAGGTTCTCAGGGTTGGGGACCGCGGGCGCGGGCTCCTCGATGGTGGAGCCGTAGGAGCTGCGTCCGTTGAGGCTGCCGCGCGTGGCGGCGCTGACGACGGCCAGTTCCGGTTCCGGCTCGGGCGCCGGGGCGGGAGCGGGGGCCGGCGCAGGCGCCTCGGGCGCCCGGGCGGCGGCCGGAGCCGCGGCCTGGGTGGACGCACCGGAAGTGGACTCGGCGGGGGCGTCGGCCTTGGCCTCGGCGCCGGACTCGATCGCCTTGCCGGAGTATCCGGGGACCTGGATCTGCGGGAAGGGGCCGGTGTTCCGCAGCGGCATCAGCGTGATCTGGTTCAGCGTGACCGGCCCGGCGATCGCGCGCGTCTGCGGCTCGGGCTGCTTGGGCTCGTCCTCGTCCCTGTCGGACACGTACCTGTGCAGTGTGCGCAGCAGGACGAACAGGCCGAGCATCGACACGATCGGCGGGACGGCGGCCGTCGCCTGGTAGGAGAACGTCTTGTGGCCGACGTGCCCGACGTTGAAGATGAGGCTGGCCGTCCAGCCCGCGAGGGCGATGGTCAGCGGCAGGCAGAAGTCGAGCCAGCTCAGCAGGGCCCGGCGGCGCAGGACGAAGGCGTCGACGGCCAGCAGGAAGAGGCCGAGCTCCCCGACGATGATGAACAGGTCGACCAGCAGGGGGAACGACTCGGCCTTCCAGCCCCGCAGGCCGTGTTCCAGTGCCCAGTGGTAGAGCCCGGCATAGGACTGGGCGAAGCCACCGGCGGTGGCGGTCAGGACCGCGGCCGCCATGAAGGCGATGGCCCCCCACCGTGTGATGACCTGTGCCCGGTTGGCAGCGTCCATGCGGCGTGTGCTCCCAGATTTCCTTACTCAACCAAAAGTTATCGCTGGGAGACTATCCATTTCTTTGACGTTTCGTGGGGGATTCGCATCACGTCTCGGTCGCATTCCCGGCGATTCGGGATGAGGCGCCGCGCGGACGTGCGCCCGAGGCGTCAATTGTCGCAATTGCCGTAATAGTCCACTTTTGGCCACGGTGGTCCGGTGCGGGGCGACGGTCCTGCCGCCGTGTGCCCGGGCTTTGGCGGCGAGTGCCAAAGCTCGTGCGCAGCCTCGTGCTGACTCGCTCATTGACCTTCCTGACGGGCCATAGAAGCCTTGCGGTGGCGTCCGAGACCCCGCCCGCCGACCGGAGGAGCGTCATGCCCACGCTCGTTGACAGCTCGGCCCACCATGGTCATGACCAGGCGGATGAGGGGGCGGAGACGCTGCCGGCGATCCAGGACTGGATCGAGGCGCGGCTGCACGACCCGTCCCTCTGCCCGGCGGACATCGCCGCGGCGCACCACATCTCCGTCCGCCAGCTGCACCGGGTGTTCCGGCCGACCGGGACGACCGTCGCCCGCTATATCCGCACCCGCCGCCTCGAACACTGCCGCCGGGAGCTCGGCGACCCCCTCCTCGGCGCGCAGCGGATCGGCGCGATCGCGAACCGGTGGGGCCTGCCCGACGCCGCCGCCTTCAGCCGGGCGTTCCGCGCCGCCTACGGGCAGACCCCCACCGCCTACCGCTCCCGTGCGGCCCGGCGCCCTCCGGCAACGGGCCGACCTGGAAAAAGACTCGCGGTCGGGCCCACTGGTGTCGCATGATTCCGGCATGGTGGACACCTCTCTCTATGCGGCGTTCGTCGTCGCGGCCGTCGCTCTCTGCCTCACCCCCGGGCCCGACATGATGTTCATCGTCGCGATGGGCGGACGCGGCGGTCCCGGCACGGGGGTGATGGCCGCCGTGGGCGTCGCGACCGGCGCTCTCACCCACGCCATCGCCGCGACGCTCGGGCTCTCCGCCCTGTTCACCGCCTTGCCCGCGCTGTACCACGTCCTGCGCTGGGCCGGTGCCGCCTACCTGCTGTATCTCGCGGTGAAGGCGTTCCGGGACCGCGGCGAGACCGGCGAGGGCACGGCCGTCGTCGGCCCGGGGCGGCTCCGCGCGTTCTGGCAGGGCGTCCTCACGAACCTGCTGAACCCGAAGGTGATCCTCTTCAACATCGCCTTCCTGCCGCAGTTCGTGGACCCCTCCCTCGGGCACCCGATGATGCAGCTCCTCGTCCTCGGGATCACGCTCGTCCTCATCGGGCTCGCCGTGGACGCCTCCGTGGGCCTGCTCTCCGGCCGGCTCGCGAACCTGCTGCGGCGCAGCCGCCGGGTGGCGCGGGGCCTGAACCTCTTCAGCGGGACCGTCTTCACCGGGCTGGCGCTGCGGCTCATCGCCGTCCCCAAGTGACGCGCCCCGGGTTTACAGTTCAGATGACCCTGGGAAAAGGAGGCGGCTGTTGGCACCGTACGCGGCGTCCTCCCCGCCTCCCGCGTTCTGGGCCGCGCTCGACTCCGCGCAGCGGTCCGCCCTGCGCGCCGCCGCCCGTCCGAGGACGTTCCCGGTCAGGGCGCCCCTGGTGTATCAGGGCGACGAGTCCGACCATGTGATGATCATCGAGCGGGGCTGGGCCAAGGTGACCTCGTCCACCGAGGACGGTCACGACGTGGTGCTGGCCGTCCGCGGCCCCGGCGACCTGCTCGCCGAGAGCGCGGTGCTCGGCGGCCGGCCGCGGGCCGCGACCGTCACCGCGCTGTCGCCGATCCGCGCGCTGGTCGTGCCCGCGGCCCGCTTCACCGGTTTCCTGGACGCGCATCCGGCCGTGTGGATGCTCGTCACCGGAACGTTCGTCCAGCGCATGGACGACTCGGACCGGCGGCTGACGGCGCACGTCACGAGCCGGGGCCCGCAGCGCCTCGCGGCCCTCCTCGCCGACCTCGCGGAACGCTCGCTCCACCACGTCCCGCCCGCGGCGGACGGGTCGATCGAGATCGGGCCGCCGCTGTCCCAGGAGGAACTCGGGAGCTGGATGGACGCGTCCAGGGAGACCGTCGCCCGGGCCCTGAACGGCCTGCGCCGCGAGGGCCTGATCCGCACGGGCTGGCGCAAGATCACCGTCATCGACCTGCCCCGGCTCCGCGAGTTCGGCAAAGAGGCCGACTGACGGCCGTGCGCCCGGACGCCGTCCGGCCGCCGGAACTTGTCAATGCCAAGATAGGATTCCCGCATGAGCGGCGACGGCTACCACCACGGGAACCTGCGGCACGTGATCATGGCGGCCGCCGTCGAGGCGATCGCCGAGTCGGGTCCGGCGACCTGGAGCCTGCGCGAGCTGGCGCGCCGCGCGGGGGTGTCGCACGCTGCTCCCGCCCACCACTTCGGCGACAAGACCGGCCTCCTCACGGCCGTCGCGGCGGAGGGCTACACCCTGTTCGCGGACGCTCTGGAAGCCGCCGGCGGCGACCTGCACGATGTCGGTCTCGCCTACGTCCGCTTCGCCGCCGGCCACCGGGCGCATTTCGAGGTCATGTTCACCCCCGCGCTCTACCGCGGCGACGACCCCGGCCTGAGCGCCGCCCGCGCGCGTGCCGGCCGGGTCCTCGCCGAGGGGGTGCGCGACGTCTCGGCGGGCCGCCCGGAGGACGGCCGGACGGCCGCGATCGCCGCCTGGTCGATCGTGCACGGCTTCTCCCACCTGTGGCTGAGTGGCGCGCTGCCCCCCGCCCTCGGCGACGATCCCGTGGCCGCGGCCGGTCCGGTCATTCGTCTCCTCTTCGAGCGCTGATCTCTTTCCGGGCCCCGGCCGGCACTGCCTCCCGCTCTTCGGACCGGGTGTCGGAGGACCGCTCGGGGACGACGGCGAGGTCGGCCCGGAAGCGGCGGTTGAGGGCCGCGCGGACGCGGCCGGCGACCGTCCTGCCGCGCGGGCTCTCGACGTCGCCGACGGGCGGCGGGACGTCCAGGTCGACGGCCGGTGCGGGACGCGAGTCGGTGATCGCGGCGATCGCCTCGTCCGGGAGCGGCCGCTCGGCCTCGCTGTACCCGCCGTCCGGCGACCGGCGGATTATCCCGGTCTCCAGCCCGTGGTGGGCGAGCGCCAGATCGCGGCGCTGCAGGCCGACGCAGAGGCGGTAGGTGACGGCGTAGGTCAGCACCGGCCCGAGGATGATCGCGCCGCGGAAGAACCAGGTCGTCAAGAACAGCGGGACGTCGAACCGGTCGGCGAGCACGTCGTTGCCGCCGGCGAGCCAGAGCGTCCCGTAGAAGGCGACGCCGCCCATGCCGATGCCGGTGCGGGCGGGGACGTCGCGCGGCCGGTCCAGCAGATGGTGGATCTGGTGGTCGCCCGTCACCCAGCGTTCCAGGAACGGGTAGACGGCGAGCCCGGTGAACAGCAGCCCGGGCACCACGAGCGCCGGCACGACCACGCTCAGCGCGACGGTGTGGCCCCACGCGTTGATCTCCCAGGCGGGCATGATCCGCAGCGCGCCCTCCAGCCAGCCCATGTACCAGTCGGGCTGTGATCCGGAGCTGATCGCGCCCGGGTCGTACGGCCCGAAGAGCCAGATCGGGTTGATCTGGACGAACGCGGCCAGCAGGGTCGTGATGCCCATCACCCACAGGAACAGCGACGTCGTCTTGGCGATGAACACCGGGAAGAACGGGTAGCCGCGGACGGTGGTGTTCGAGCTGCCCTTGCCGGGGAACTGGGTGTGCGTCTGCCGCCAGGTCAGCACGATGGCGTGCAGCGGGATCAGGGCCGCGAGCAGGCCCGGGATCAGCAGCACGTGGATGATGTACAGGCGCGGGATGATGTCGGTGCCCGGGTACTCCCCGCCGAACAGGAACATCACCGCGTAGGAGCCGACCAGCGGGATCGAAGCGGTGACGCCCTCCAGGATGCGCAGGCCTGTGCCCGACAGCAGATCGTCCGGCAGCGAGTAGCCGAACAGCCCGTTCAGCATGACGAGCATGAACATGGCGATCCCGATGAGCCAGTTCAGCTCGCGGGGCTTGCGGAACGCGCCGCTGAAGAAGTTGCGCAGCAGGTGCACGAGGATCGCGCCCATGAAGATGAGCGTCGCCCAGTGGTGGATCTGCCGGACGAGGAGCCCGCCCCGCACATCGAAGCTGATCTTGAGGGCGGAGGCGTACGCCTCGCTCATCTCCACGCCCCGCAGCTTGGTGTAGGAGCCGTTGTAGACGACCTCGTGCATGCTCGGCTTGAAGAACAGCGTGAGGTACACCCCGGTCAGCAGGATGATCACGAACGCGTACATCGCGATCTCGCCGACGAGGAAGCTCCACTGGTCCGGGAACGCCTTCTTCAGCGCCTTGCGGGCGAAACCGGTGGTGCCGAACCGCTCGTCCAGGGCCCGTGCCGTGCCGTCCACGGCCCTCGGGGGCCTCCTGGTGCCGGCCCGCGCCCCACCGGGCGTGCTCATCCCCGCCATCGTCAACATCCCTCCATCGCGCTCTGGGCATGCCGCGCTTCTGGGATTAAGACCGAATCAATGCGGACGGATGTGACATCGGCGCGGTGTGCACCGCGTCACACCGCGGATCCTCAGTGGGCGGGCGCGGTGAGGCGGCTGCCGCGCTGGTAGCGGGGACGCCAGTGGGCCCGGTAGCAGAGCCGGATCGGCGGCGGCAGCAGCCGCAGGACCGCGCGGCCGGTGGCGGCGGGGGCGCCGTCCAGCAGCCAGGGAAGGAAGACGCCGAGGCCGCGCAGGCCCAGTTCGCGGCGGAACTCCACGTCGAAGGTGCCCCATTCGAACGGGGTGAGCGTCTCCTGGATCAGCGGCAGGACGTTCGACTCCTTGAAGTCCAGGAGGGCGTCGACGGACGCGCGCAGATCCCCTGTGTACTGCGCGAACGCGGAGCGGTCGTGGTGCTCCAGCGCCGCGTCCACGCCGTCCATGAGGGGAACGACCTTCACCGCCTGCAGAGCCATCGCGTCGAGGACTACTCCGACCCGCCCCGGCGCACCGGCGTCCTTGGCGTACATGACCGTCCACAAGGCGGCCTTCTCCGCGTGGTCCTGGAGGCGCCAGTGGCCGGTGAACAGGGACCAGCTGTTCGCGGTCGCCGCACCGTCGAGGCCCGTGCCGGTCCGTCCCGCCGCCTCCAGCCCGGCGGCGTCGCGGCGGAACGCGTCATATGCGGCGTACAACATCGTCAGGTCGAACCGTCTTGCCACGCTGTCCATGCCGCCTCCGATTCCCTCCGTGCCGCTACAGAGGAAGATGCGTCGGACACCCCCGAATGTGACGCCGTGCGGGGCCTGACTTGTGTGATCTGCCCCACGGAAGGCGGGATATGCGAGCCGCCCGGGCGCGTCGTCAGCCGCGCGCGGCGAGACGCTCACGCTGGGGAACGACGGTGTACTTGGGGTCCTTCGCCGACTGCATGCCGGCGTGGAAGACGCCGAAACGCGTGCAGGCCGAGCCCGCCAAGAGCGCCGCCCCGCTGAGCGCCGCCGCCGTGCGGCTCCGCCCGCCGAGCAGGGCGCCCCCGGCGGCGCCCGCGGCCGACAGGATCTCGCCCGCGTGCATGAGCCGGCCGGCCTTCTCCACCTTGTACGGCTCGGCGGCGAGCCCGGCTCGATGTTCCATCAGCCTGGCCGCGGCGACCTCCAGGGCCGTCCCCGCGACGGCGGCCGTCCGCATCGGGCCGGTCTCGCGGACGGGCGACGCGACCAGCGCCATTCCGGACGCGGCCGCCGTCCCGGAACCGACGAACACGAACGGCAGTTCTCGGTGCACCTCATGCCAGGCAGGCACCGCTGTGTCGGCGACGAGTACGGCGGTGTAGGCGGCGACGCCGGGGCCGAGCGCTGCGGCGACCGCAGTGGCGGCCCGGCCGAGCCGCGGGAACAGCCCGGTCACGTCCAGCACCGCGGCGGCGCCCGCCGCCGGACCGTAGGCGGCCAGCGTCCAGGACCCCATGCTCATCGGCGACGTCGGCTTCATGACGCGAAGCATGTTGAAGAACCGTGCGGGCCGTCCGAGATCGTGGATCAGCGCGGCGGTGGACCCGCCGAGGGCGAGCAGCGAGGAGACCTTCAGCGCCCGCGCGGCGGCGGGACGTCCGGTCAGCTGCGCGCCGGCCGCCAGCACCGAGCCGGCGCCGGCCAGGCCGCCGAGGAAGAGGTACGCGGCGACGTCGCGTGCCTTCCAGACGGGCGGGTTCAGGACGGGCTTGCCGTAGTAGGACGTGAACTCCGCCTCCGGCACCATCGCCTTCTCGCCGCGCCGTCCGCCCTGCCGCCCCTCACGGCGATGCAGCCCCTTGCCCACCTGGGCGTCGCGGCCGGGCTTCGCGCCCCGCACGCCTTCCTTGCCGACATCGGACGTGCTCACCGTCAGGCCCCCTCACGGCCGTGCGCCGCGAAGACGGCGGCGAGCCCGCCGAGCAGCGCGGCGGCGGCCACGCCCGCGTGCTTCCACATGGACGGCAGGTCGCGTGTGGTGACGACCGGGTCCGGTGGCAGCCCGTACACCTCCGGCTCGTCCAGCAGCAGGAAGAAGGCGCCGTCGCCGCCGACGCCGTCGTCCGGGTCGTGCCCGTAGAGGCGCGCGTCCTCCACGCCGAGGTCGTGAAGCTGGTCGACCCGCATCGCGGCCCGCTCGCGCAGTTCGTCCAAGGGCCCGTACTGGATGGAGTCGGTCGGGCACGCCTTCGCGCACGCGGGCTCCTGGCCCGCGCCGAGCCGGTCGTAGCACAGCGTGCACTTCCACACGCGGCCGTCGTCCTTACGCTGGTCGATGACCCCGTACGGGCAGGCGGGCACGCAGTAGCCGCAGCCGTTGCAGATGTCCTCCTGGACGACGACCGTGCCGAACTCGGTGCGGAACAGCGCACCGGTGGGGCAGACGTCCAGGCAGGCCGCGTGCGTGCAGTGCTTGCACACGTCGGACGCCATCAGCCAGCGGAGGTCGGTGTCACCGGGCGCGTCGCCGTGGTCGACGCCGGACTCGGCGTTCCCCATGGGCTTGTCCTGCTCGATGAACGCGACATGCCGCCAGGTGTCGGCGCCTAGCCCCTGAGTGTTGTCGTAGGACATCCCGGTGAACTCCAGGCCGTCCTCAGGAATCGCGTTCCACTCCTTGCAGGCCACCTCGCACGCCTTGCAGCCGATGCACACGGACGTGTCGGTGAAGAAGCCCATGCGGGGAGGGGCGTCGGGATAGCCCGCGTCGGCGGCGACGTCGGGTTCGGCTCCGGCGAGCAGGTTCCGTCCGACCAAACTGCCCATTCCAGGACCTCCCCTCCACGGCGCCAGCCCCTTGCCGACTTCCCGAAGAGGCGCCTCCTACACACGTTCAGCAGGTTCGACGGGCCGTTGACGGTGGTTTCGGCGGCTGTATAGCTTCTGGGGATGACGGTCGAACGCGCCGGTTACGCGGGTCCGCTGGACGAGACGCTCGGCCTGCTGGTGACAGAGGCGTCCGACCGGGAGGTCGTGGCCGAGCTGGAGGTCACCGACAAGCTCATGCAGGGGTACGGGATCGTCCACGGCGGCGTCTACTGCGCGATCACCGAGACCGTGTGCAGCGTCGGCGCGGCGCTCACGGTCGGGCTGGGGAACCGGGTCGTCGGCGTCAGCAACCACACCCGGTTCGTCCGGGCCGTGCGCGGCGGCAGGCTGGTGGCCCGCGCCCGCCCGGTCGACCGCGTGGACGACCACGTGACCTGGCAGTCGACGATCACCGATGAGAAGGGCCGCGTGGTCGCCGAGGGAACGGTCAACCTGCTGAGACTGTCCCCGAAGATCTGATCGGGCGACGACGCCGTCAGATGTTCGTCGCCTTCCACTGGCGGTCGGCGATGGGGCGCCAGGTGTCGTGGCGCTCGTGGAAGAGGGCGAACGCCTGCGAGCCGCTCCAGTCGTCCGGCAGCAGCTCCGCCGGGAGGGCCGGGTCGAGGAACGGGAACCGGCGCCATTCCTGGACCAGCCTGGTGTGCGCGGCGAACGTCCCGGGATCGTCGGCGGGACGCAGCGCGCGGACGGCGTCGAGGAAGTCCTCGTAGGCGAGCTCGATCTCGTCCAGGTCCCATGCCTGCCGGGCCACCCTCCGCGCCTCGGACAGGTCGCCGAGCCGCCCGACGAACAGGGTGGAGGTGCCGGCGACGCCGATCTCGGCGAGGACCTCCCGGACCTCCGGCTCGCGTTCGGGGTGGGGGCTGACCCACACGCCGGGGGAGAGGTTGCCGAGGCCGCTCCAGGCGAGCCGCGTGCGCAGCAGATGACGGAGCCGGCGGCTGGTCTCCGGGACGGTGGCGAGGACCATGAGCCACTGCCCGTCCCATTCGCCGACCGGGCCGCCGAAGCCGTAGATCCGTTCGGTGCCGTCGGTGAGCAGCCGCTCGCCGGACGGGGTGAGCCGCCAGGCGGTGCGCCGGCCGTGCCGTTCCCCGGCGAGCCAGCCTTCGCCGCCGCTGCGGGCGAGCGCCTGCCGGACGGCCTTCTCCTCGACGCCGAGCAGCCCGAGCGCGCGCAGGAACGTCGCCGTCCACACCGGTTCGCCGGCGGGGAGGACGAACTCGCCGAGCACGGTCAGCAGCAGCGACCGCGCGCTCGCCGCGCCGAGTTCGCGGCGGCGCCGGAACCTCGGCTCGGGGTGCGCCGCGTCGTCGCCGGTTCGGGCCATGTGCTCCTCCTTCTGGGCCCTTCTGGGGCGCGACCGTCCATGGAACGCTGTCCAGTATCGCGCGAGTCCGGACGGGTTCCGTGCGGGTTTCCCGCGTGAACGTCCATCATTCCACAAGTCTCTTGACTAGCGTTTTGTCTCTGTAGAGCATTAGTGGCACGGTTCCCGGCGAGGGGAGACCCCGATGACCGCTGAAACGGCGACCGCCCCGGTCCCGCCCGACACGTTCAACGCCTCCGAGTACCTGCTCCAGACCGCGTTCCGGCCGGACACCGCCGGTCGGACGGCGCTGACGGGCCCGGGCGGCGATCTCAGCTACGGCGAGCTCGCCGAGCTCGCGGGGCACATCGCCGCCGGGCTCGGGCGGTGGGGCCTGCGCGCCGAGGAACGGGTCGTCCTGTTCATGGCCGACGGCCCGCTCATGGCCGCCGCGATCCTCGGGGCGATGCGGCTCGGCGCCGTCCCGGTCCCGGTGTCGACGATGCTGACGGGCGCCGAGCTGGCCGCCCTGCTGAACGACGCGCGCGCCAGGGTCCTGCTGGTCAGCGACCGGTTCGCGGTCGCCGCCGAGTCGGCCGTCGCGCACGCCCCCGGCATCGGGCGGGTGGTGGTGGAGGGCGAGGCGACGCTCCGGGCTCCCGCGGGCGTGCAGGTGAGCCCGTTCGAGGACCTGGTCCAGGAGGGGCGGGCGCACGGCGGTGAGCTGAGCGAGCCCTACATGACCTCGGACGACTCCAGCGCGTTGTGGCTCTACACCTCGGGGACGACGGGCAAGCCGAAAGGCGCGATGCACCGGCACGCCAACATCCGGCACGTCGTGGAGACCTACGGCCGCCAGGTCCTCGGGATCACCCCCGAGGACCGCTGCTACTCGGTCGCCAAGCTGTTCTTCGCCTACGGGATCGGCAACTCGCTGTTCTTCCCCCTCGCCGTCGGCGCCACGACGATCCTGGACCCCGACCGCCCGACGCCCGCGTCGGTGGCCGAGCGGCTGGCCGAGTACCGTCCGACGCTGTTCTTCGCCGTTCCCACCTTCTACGCCGCGATCCTGAACGCCGACGTTCCGGTGGAGGCGTTCGCGTCCGTCCGGCTGGCGGTGTCGGCGGGCGAGCCGCTGCCGGCCGAGCTGTGCCGCCGCTTCACCGAGAGGTACGGCGTGGAGATCATCGACGGGATCGGCTCGACGGAGTGCCTGCACATCTTCCTGTCGAACCGTCCGGGGCAGGTCCGCGCGGGGACGACGGGCACCGCGGTGCCCGGCTACGAGCTGCGGGTCGTGGACGCCGACGGGACCGAGGTCAAGCCGGGAACGCCGGGCTCGCTGCTCGTGAAGGGCGAGTCGATCGCGACGGGCTACTGGTGCCGTACCGAGACGACCCGCAAGGTCTTCCAAGGGGAGTGGCTGCGCACCGGCGACACCTACGTGGTGGACGAGGACGGCTACTACACCTGCCTCGGCCGGACGGGCGACATGCTCAAGGCCGGCGGCATCTGGGTGTCGCCCGCGGAGGTGGAGGGACGGCTCCTCGAGCATCCGGCGGTGTCGATGGTCGCCGTCGTCGGGCTTCCGGACGCCGACGGCCTCGACAAGCCGATCGCCTGCGTCGTCCTCAAGGAGGGCGCGTCGGCGGAGCCCGCGGAGCTGATCGAGTTCTGCCGGGCGGGACTCGCGTCGTTCAAGCGTCCCCGCGAGGTCCTGATCGTGGACAGGCTGCCCACGACGCCGACCGGCAAGCTGCGCCGCTTCGCCGTCCGCGAGATGGCCGCGACCAGGCTCGCCGCACCCTGAAATCCGCCCCGGGGCCGCCCCCGCCCGGGGGCGGCGCCGGAGATTGATATGCTACAAACTCTTGACGTATTGAACGAAACTTGTGGAACATGGTGGAGACGACACCGGCGGAAGGACATCTCATGAGCACCGCCCCGCATGTGGAGTTCCGGGTGGACCCGTCCGGCTACCGGCACTGGAGCCTGGACGTCGACGGCCCGGTCGCCACCCTCACGATGGCGGTGGACGAACAGGGCGGGCTGGTCCCCGGCTACGAGCTGAAGCTCAACTCCTACGACCTCGGCGTGGACATCGAGCTGTACGACGCCGTTCAGCGGCTCCGGTTCGAGCATCCCGGGGTCCGCACCGTGGTGATCACCAGCGGCAAGGACAAGATCTTCTGCGCGGGCGCCAACATCCGGATGCTCGCCGCGTCGCCGCACGCCTGGAAGGTCAACTTCTGCAAGTTCACCAACGAGACCCGCAACGGCATCGAGGACGCGACCGCGAACTCCGGCCAGACCTACCTGGCGGCGGTCAACGGCACCGCGTCCGGCGGCGGGTACGAGCTGGCCCTCGCCTGTGAGCACATCATGCTCGTGGACGACCGCTCCTCGGCGGTGTCGCTGCCGGAGCTGCCGCTGCTCGGCGTACTGCCCGGGACCGGCGGACTGACCCGGGTGTCGGACAAGCGGCACGTCCGCCGTGACCGCGCCGACTACTTCTCCACCAAGGCCGAGGGGCTCGGCGGCAAGAAGGCCGTCGCGTGGCGCCTGGTGGACGAGGCCGTCCCGCGCACCGCGTGGGACACGACGGTCGCCGAGCGCGCGAGGGAGCTGGCGGCCCGCTCGTCCCGCCCGGACGACGCCGAGGGCATCGCGCTCACGCGGCTCGGCAAGGAGCGCACCGAGACCTCCATCACCTACCGGCACGTGTCGGCGAAGCTTGACCGCGAAGCCGGCGCCGTGGAGATCACGATCGCGGGCCCGGACGCGGCCCCCGGAGACCTGCACAATGAAGGTTTCTGGACGCTCGCCATGACCCGCGAGCTGGACGACCTGATCCTCGACCTGCGCACCAACGAGCTGGAACTCGGCACCTGGGTCTTCCGCACGACCGGCACGGCGGAGCACGTCCTCGCGCATGACCGGCTGCTGCTCGAGAACGCCGGTGACTGGCTCGCCAACGAGATCGTGCACTACCTCAAGCGGACCTTGAAGCGCCTGGACGTGACCAGCCGCAGCATCATCGCGCTGATCGAGCCGGGCAGCTGCTTCGCCGGTTCGCTCCTGGAGGTCGCGCTGGCCGCCGACCGCACCTACCACCTTGAGGGCGTCTTCGAGGACATCGATCCGGACGCCGACCCCGCCACGATCAGCGTGGACGCGATGAACCTCGGCCCGCTGCCGATGAGCAACGGCCTCACCCGGCTGAGCACCCGGTACCTCGGCGACGACGACGCCCTGAGCGCCGTCCGCGACGCGGCCGGCAAGCCCCTGGAGGCCGGTGACGCCGAGCGCCTCGGCCTGGTCACGTTCGCGCCCGACGACATCGACTGGGACGAGGAGGTCCGCATCGCGATCGAGGAACGGGCGAGCTTCAGCCCGGACGCCCTCACCGGGCTGGAGGCCAACTACCGCTTCCCCGGCCCGGAGACCCTGGAGACCAAGATCTTCGGCCGGCTGACCGCCTGGCAGAACTGGATCTTCACCCGTCCGAACGCGTCCGGCCCCGACGGCGCCCTCCGCCGCTACGGCACCGGGCAGCGCGCCGACTTCGACCGAAAGCGAGTCTGACCGATGGCGACCACCGCCGACTACACCGAGAAGATCCCGAACAACGTCGACCTGCACGAGGACCGGCGGCTGCAGCGCGCCCTGGAGTCGTGGCAGCCGAACTTCCTGTCGTGGTGGGAGTCGATGGGCCCGACCCTGCCGACGCAGGAGGTGTACCTGCGCACGGCCGTGAACGTCGGCCGCGAAGGCTGGGCGCACTTCGGGCATGTCGCCATGAAGGACTACCGGTGGGGCATCTTCCTGGCCGAACGCGACGGCGACCGCCGCATCGGCTTCGGCGCCCACAAGGGCGAGCCCGCCTGGCAGAAGGTCCCGGGCGAGTACCGCGCGGACCTGCAGCGCCTCATCGTCATCCAGGGCGACACCGAGCCCGCGTCCGTCGAGCAGCAGCGCAACCTGGGGGCGACCGCGCCCAGCCTTTACGACCTGCGCAATCTGTTCCAGGTGAACGTCGAAGAGGGACGCCACCTCTGGGCGATGGTCTACCTCCTGCACGCCTACTTCGGACGTGAGGGGCGCGAGGAGGCCGAAGAGCTGCTACACCGCAACTCCGGGAGCGAGGAGTCGCCCCGCATCCTCGGTGCCTTCAACGAGGAGACGCCCGACTGGCTGTCCTTCTTCATGTTCACCTACTTCACCGACCGGGACGGCAAGTACCAGCTCGGCACGCTGAAGGAGTCCGGCTTCGACCCGCTGTCCCGGACCTGCGAGTTCATGCTCAAGGAAGAGGCCCACCACATGATGGTGGGCACGACGGGCATCGACCGGGTCGTCGAGCGGACCGTCCAGCTCATGAAGGAGCACGACACCGACGACGTCACGCCGCACGGCGCGATCTCCCTGGACGTCATCCAGAAGTACCTGAACTTCCACTACTCCGTCTCGCTCGACCTGTTCGGCTCCGAGACGTCCAGCAACGTGGCCAACTACTACACGGCCGGGCTCAAGGGACGGTGGATGGAGGGCCGCCGCAAGGACGACCACCGCCTCACCGACGACGCGATCATGGTGGACGCCTTCCTCGACGGCGCCATCGCCCAGACCGAGGTGGCCGCGCTCACCGGCCTGAACACCGACCTGCGCCGCGAGTACATCTCCGACTGCCAGAGCGGCGTCAACCGGTGGAACCGGATCCTGTCCGAGGCCGGCCTCCCGCAGCGGCTCTACCTCCCCAGCGTCGCCTTCAACCGCAAGGTCGGCGCGTTCTCCGGCATCGAGGCGGGCCCGGACGGCGAAGTGCTCGACGCCGGTGAATGGGAGCGCCGCAAGGGCGCCTGGCTTCCGACGGAGGTCGACAAGACCCACGTCCGGTCGCTGATGAGGCCGGTGCACGAGCGCGGCAAGATCGCCGGCTGGATCGCGCCGCCCCGCAACGGGATCAACGGGCAGCCGTTCGACTACGAGTACGTGCGGCTCTGATCAGGAGACCCGTACCGGGAGGGTCTTCCAGGCCCGCAGCCTGTTGTTGTGGTGGCGCACCGGGGCGCCGGCGAGTTCGATACGCCGGACGCGGCGGGCCAGCGCGGTCAGGAGCGCCTCGGATTCCAGGCGCGCCACGTGCTGGCCGGCGCACTGGTGGATGCCCATGCCGAAGCCGACGTGGCCAGACGGGTCGCGGGACAGGTCGAACGCGTCGGGCTCGTCCCAGCGGCGGGGGTCGCGGTTGGCGGCGCCGAGGAACATGAGGATCTTCCGGCCGTCCGGGACCACGGTCCCGGCGATCTCCCGGTCGCCGACCGCGGTGCGGAAGAACGTCTGGACGGGCGACTGCCACCGGACGGCCTCATCGAACGCCGTCCGGGTAAGGGCCGGGTTCCGCCGCAGCCGCCGCCACTGGTCCGGGTTGACGGCGAAGGCGTAGAGGACGGTGGCGAGGCCGTGGACGGTGGTGTCGACGCCCGCCGACAGCAGGGACCGGACGACGAGCGGGGCCTGCTCGTGCGTGATGTCGCCCCGGTCGGCCGCCGCCCAGATCTGCGCGCCGAACCCGTCCGGTGCAAGCCGGTCACGGGCGCACTGGGCGTTGACCCAGCCCGAGAGTTCGGCCACGCGCGGCTGTCCCTTCCCCACCAGGTCGTTCACCGGCCCGAACGCGTTGAACAGGTGGTCGCCGTAGGGGAGGAGGTTTCCACGGCCGTCCGTCCCGAGACCGACGGCGTCCGGGAACACGCGAAGCGGGAACGCCTCGGCGAGACGCGCCACGGCGTCGCACGATGTTCTGCGGGTTTTGTCGGTGGTGGTCGGTAGCTTTCCGGGCATGCCCGGTTCGTGTGGAACCTGGCGGTCGAGCAGCACGCTTGGTGGCGGCCGGGGCGCGGTTCGGCGCCGGGGTTCGCCGATCAGTGCCGCCAGTTCACCCAGGCGCGGGTGGCGTTCGCCTGGTTGCGTGGCGGGTCGGTGACGGTGCAGCAGCAGGCGCTCGAGGACTTCCATCAAGCCATGAGCAATTTCTTTGCCGGTACCCACCGGCGCCCGACCTGGCGTAAGGCCGGACGTCATCAGGGGTTCCGGATCGTGGCGGTCAAACCCGGCGACGTGCGGCGCGTGTCCCGCCGGGTCGGCCAGGTGAAGGTCCCGAAGGTGGGGTGGGTGCGGTTCCGCTGCTCCCGGCCCGTCCCCGACACCGCCAAGTCTTACCGTGTCACCCGGGACCGGGCGGGGCACTGGCATGTCGCGTTCGCCGCGATCCCCGACCCCATCCCCGCACCCGGCAGCGGCGAGCCTGCGCAGGCTCGCCCGCGCCCAGCCGGGTTCCAAGCGGCGGGCCAGGGTCAAGGGCCGCGATCGCCCGGCTGAAAGCCCGCGAGACCGACCGCCGCAAAGATTGGATCGAGAAGACCTCCACCGGCCTGGCCCGCCGGTTCGCCGTAATCGGCGTCGAGGATCTCAACATCGTGGGGATGACCCGGTCTGCGCGGGGCTCGGTGGAGGCGCCGGGCCGCCGCGTGGCTCAGAAGGCCGGGTTGAACCGGGGCATCCTGGCCAACGGGTGGGGCGCTCTGGTGCGGCGGCTGGAGGACAAGGCGCCCGTCCGCGTCGTGAAGATTGATCCGCGTAACACGTCGCAGACCTGTAATGCGTGCGGGCATGTCGCCGGGGAGAGCCGTGAGAGTCAAGCGGTCTTCTTGTGCGTGGCCTGTGGGTTCGGGTCAACGCCGACGTGAACGCGGCAACCTCAACCACCACCATGGGACGATCGCTGCCGCGTCCGCAGGCGACCACGGCTTTCTATCCGCCACGAGGGCGCGCAGCCGACGCGGCTCCACGACGGTTTCGCCCGTGTAGGCGACCGGTTCGCCGGACAGGATGTCGTCCAGCAGTTCGGGCGAGGCGTGCGCGAGGAGCACGAGCCCGCTGGACGAGGCGTGCAGGGGCAGCCGCCCCGCGACCCGCGTCACGTTGATCACGGAGTTCGGCATCGAGAGCCGCTCGGCGAACAGCACCTCCCGCCCGTCGAGCACCCCGAGCTGGGTGTGGTGGCCGATGACGGCGTGCAGGTCCTCCATGAACGGCATCGCCGCCTCACGCAGCCCGAGCGTCGGCGCGGCCCGGGACGCCAGCTCCCACAGCCGCATCCCGACCCGCACCCGCCCCTGCTCATCCCGCGCCGGCAGCCCGTGCCCGACGAGCTCCGCGACGAGCCGCGACGCCGTCGCCACGTGCAGCCCCGTCCGCCGCGCGATCTCCGAGACCGACAGCGCCGGATGGTCCGGATCGAACGCCTCGAAGATCGACAAGGCCCGCGTCAGAACGGACTCCCGCGTCATCCCACCATTCTCGCGGGCCGCGGAGACGGCGCGGGCACGGGCGCCACCGCGAGACAATGGCCGTCTTCGTGATCGGGCGGTATCGGCTGATCGCGGAGGAGATCGACTCACGGAGGAACCCTTGGCCGAGCCCACGCAAGCCGCACCCGAGCCCACCGGGCTGAGCGACCGGATGAAGGCGTACGAGCAGGCGACCCGCACCGTCCTGCCGCGCCGTACGTACACCATCTGCCGCGTCGACGGCCGCGCCTTCCACACCTTCCTCCACCACGCCGACCGCCCGTTCGACGACACGGTGATGGCCGCGATGGACTCCGTCGCCGAAGCGCTCTGCGGGGAGATGTCCGGCGCGGTGTTCGCCTTCACGCAGTCCGACGAGTGCTCGGTGCTGCTGACCGACTTCGCCGGCTCGGGGACGGAGCCGTGGTTCGGCGGCGTGGTCCAGAAGATGGTGTCGATCGCCTCATCGATGGCCACCGTCGCGTTCAACCGGGCATACGAGGCCGACCAGGGGGCGACGTTCGACGCCCGCGTGTTCACCGTCCCGAGCCCGGTCGAGGTCGCGAACTACTTCCTGTGGCGGCAGCGCGACGCCGTGCGCAACTCGATCTCGATGGCCGCGCAGGCGCACTTCTCCCACAAGCGGCTCCACCGGGTGAGCACCGACCAGATGCAGGACCTGCTGTGGCGCGAGGCCGGGATCAACTGGAACGACTACCCGGCCGGCTGCAAGCGGGGCCGGGCCACGGTCCGCCGCGTGGGGGAGCGGCCGGTGTCGTACACCGACCGCCGGACCGGGCGGCAGGTGACGACCACGGCGGTCCGGTCGTGGTGGGAGACCGGTGGCGCCCCCCACTTCACCGCGAACCGGGACGGCTGGCTCGCCGAGACGATCCCGCCGCTCCCAGCCCTGACCGGCGGGGAGGGCCCCGAAAGCGACCAGTGACGGCCGCTCACGCTAGCGGAGGGCGTCGACGAAGCGCTGCGCCTCGTCCCACTGCATCCCCGTCTCGGCACGCACCAGCGCGATCGCGGACTCATGGTCGCCGGCCGCCTTGAAGGCCCGGACCCGGTCCGACAACACCGCGCCCGGCTGCGGGGGCATCCGTCCCTCCCGGACGGCGTCGACGTAGTCCTTGGACGCCCTCAACCCGAGGCCGGTGTCCCTGCGGACCAGCTTCGCCGCGTCCTTCCACCTGCCGTCGGCGATCAGCGCCCGCGCCTTGGCCTGCACCTCGGGCGGCACCACCCTGCCGAACGCCTCCCCCTTGAGACCGTCCACATACTCCTTGGCCTCCTTGAGACCGGCTCCGGTGGCCTCCCGGACCAGCTTGATGGCGGGAAGGTACTGGCCCCGCGAGACCAGCTCGATGACCCGCTCCCGAGCCTCGGGCAGCACGTACGGGACGGACGATTTCACCAGTTCTCCCCTCAGCGCTGCAACCACACGGCAGGCGTCCGATTCTTCCATTTCCGGAGGCGGCCGCCACTCCTCACGCCCGCCTCGACGGGCTCCGCGCCCAGGACGTCGACCACCGACGGCGCGGCCGCCGGCACCACCTCGATCATGAAGAACGGCGGACCTCCATGATCACGTGGCGTGCCCGCATCCGTGTGCGAACGCGCCGACCTCCCCCAAGACCGACCTACCAAACATAAAGGGGCGAATCCGGGAGCACCGGCGTGGCCGTTAACGGCCTCGTCCCGACGACCCTTATCGGAATCGGCACGTCTCATACTCGAACGGTGAGTCTTTCCAAACTCGCCACCGCGACATTGATCGTTTCAGTCGCGGCGGGCATTGCGGGGTGCGGGGGTTCCTCCGGTGGCAAGGGCGGCAAGGGGCCGTCGGCGAACCCCGCACCGCTGGGCTCGGCGCTTCAACAGTCACCGCAGGCACCGGGCCAACAGGGCCAGCCAGGGCAGGGGCAGCCGCCGCCCGTCGGCCCGTCGGCGCAGGCCTGGCAGACACCCCGGGTCTCCACCGGAAGCGGCGCGTCCCTCGAAAACCAGACCCCCAACAACGTTTGCCGGGCGGTCTGGGCGCCCTATCCCGTGCGGATCGAGAGGTTCGCGATCGACAAGACGGGAGGACCCGATCCTCGGCCATTTCTGAACCCCGAGTCCGAAAACCAGGCGGTGCGGGCGGGAGCGAAGTTCGCAGGGTTGAGTTACCAGCCCGTCTCCGACTGTCCAGGTTCGAAAGAGCTCGGCACACGGGGAGCTCAGAAGCCCTGCGCGGCCGACACGGTGATATCCCTCGCCGAACCGTGCGGCATAATTCCGTATTTCACTGAAGCCGACCCACAGCCCGCCAGGCCCGCCAGATACACGTTCAACATCACCTGGTACCTCTCCAAACTGTGCACCGACGCGACGACGGGGCCGTGCCAGAGCCTCCAGGGAGCTCAGCCGGGTCCAGGACGTCCGGTACGGGCGACCTGGCAGTCGACGACGATCGTCACGGCGTGCGTGGTCTGGGTCGACGCGCCGGGGCTCGAAGCCGGAGGCGAGGGCGAGATTGCCCAGTGCTGACGACAGGTCAGACCGGCTGGCGAGGGTTCGCCGGAGAGCCGAGCGGCGGCCGATGGACGAGGAGCCTCCCGCCGCCGATCCCGCTCAGGACTGGACGCAGCGGCTGACGGCGCTCAGCACGTTCGGGCCACCGACGACGATCATCGCGGGCGTCCTGATCTGGTACGGCTATGTCGCCACCCTGCAGCGTTTCCGGTACTTCGGCGTCGATCTGCAGCTCACCGACCTGGCCAACCAGGACCTGCTGAAGCTCGGTGTGGAGGTCGCGTATCCGGCGGCGGTGCTGCTCCTGCTGGTCCTGCTGGTCGCGCTGGGCTCGCATGCGTTGATCAGCGGGGTGGTGCTGCCCGCCCGGCCGGGGCTGGTTCCGTGGATCGCCGCGGCCACCGCGCTGGTGGGGCTGGCAGTGCTTGTGCGGGCGTTGGTCGGGCTTCTCTCAACGCAGGTCGCGAGGAACGAGACGCCGGGTGTCACGCCTTTGTCTCTGACCATGTCCGTGCCGTTGCTGGTGTACGCGTTCTGGCTGGCACGCCACGCCGGGGAAGGCGGATGGCGGGACCGGCCCGTCATGGACGCCCTCGAACGCGGCGGCCGGCTGGTATCCATCGGGGTCGTCGTGATGGGCCTGTTCTGGGCCGCCAACAGCCTGGCCGGTGAGGTCGGTATTGCCCGCGCGTACGACGACGCCAAGAATCTGCACAAGCGCCCCGAGGTCGTCCTTTACTCGAAGGAGCCTTTGCATGACGTCCCACCGGAGACGATGTACGCCGACTTCGGCGCGAAGGTCCCGTTCCGGTATCGCTACCGCAACTTGCGCCTTCTGCTCGCCTCGGGCGGACGACTCTTCCTTGTACCCCTGACATGGAAACCCCACGATTCCACGGCCCGCATCTCGACCTTCGTCGTTCCCTATGACGGGAACATCAGGCTGCAGCTGATTCCGCAGAGGAACCGCTAGTGGAGCACGGATGTCGCAGCGCGGTTTTCGCGGTGCCGGGATGGTCTTCACTGCCCTGCGCCGCCGGCGGCTATCGGGCGAGGTGGCGGGAGATGACGAGGCGTTGGATCTGGTTGGTGCCTTCGAAGATCTGCATGACCTTGGCTTCGCGCATGAAGCGTTCCACTGGGAAGTCGCGGGTGTAGCCGGCGCCGCCCAGGACCTGGACGGCGTCGGTCGTCACCTTCATGGCGTTGTCGGTGGCGATCAGTTTCGCGATGGACGCCTCGCGGCCGTAGGGGCGGTCCGCGTCCTTCAGGCGGGCGGCGGAGAGGTAGGTGGCGCGGGCCGACTCCACGGCGGCGGCCATGTCGGCGAGGACGAAGGCCAGGCCCTGGTGATCGATGATCGGCCTGCCGAACGCCTCGCGCTCCTTGGCGTAGGCGACGGCGGTGTCGAGGGCGCCCTGGGAGAGGCCGGTGGCGACGGCGGCGATGCCGAGGCGGCCGGCGTCGAGGCCGGCGAGGGCGAGGGAGAGGCCCTGGCCCTCGGCGCCGATCAGGTTGCCGGCGGGGACGCGCGCGTCCACGAGCCGGACGGTCGCGGTGGTGGAGCCCATCAGGCCCATCTTGTCCTCGGGCTCGTCGAACTCCAGGCCGGGGGTGCCGGCGGGGACGTGGATGCAGGAGATGCCTCGTGCGCCGTCGTCCGAGGTGCGGGCCATCACGGTGTAGAAGTCGGCCTTGCCGCCGTGGGTCGTCCAGGCCTTGGCGCCGTTGAGGACATAGGAGTCGCCGTCGCGGACGGCCTTGGCGCGCATCGCGGCGGGGTCGGAGCCCGCGTGCGCCTCCGACAGGCAGTACGCGCCCAGCTGTTCGCCGGAGAGCATGTCCGGGAGCCATCGGGCCCGTTGTTCGTCGGTGCCGTAGGCGAAGAGAGGGAAGCACGAGAGCGAGTGGACGCTGACGCCCACGCCGACGCTCGCCCAGACCGCACCGATCTCCTCCAGGACCTGCAGGTAGATCTCGTACGGCTGGTCGCCGCCGCCGAACTTCTCCGGGTAGGGGAGGGTCAGCAGGCCCGCCCGGCCCAGCGTCGTGAACGCCTCGCGCGGGAACGTGCCGGTGCGCTCGGCGTCGGCGACGCGGGGCGCCAGCTCCTTGGCCGCGATCTCGCGGGTGAGCGCGATCAGGTCCTCGGACTCGGGGGTCGGCAGGTGCCGGGTGGCGGGCATGGGCGGACTCCTTTCGGCAGGTCAACAGTACCAAAGTCGGTACTGGCGAACCCATTTTGGTACTGTCTCTCCCATGACCTCGGTGGACGAGCGGGCGACGCGGGCCTCGCGGCGGCGTGATTCGCTCATCGAACGGCTCATGGAGGTCTTCCTCGCCCGCGGGTTCGCCGAGTTGAGCGTCGCTGACCTGGCCGCCGTGCTGCGGTGCTCGAAGAGCACGCTGTACTCGGTCGCGGCGAGCCGGGAGCAGATCATCGTGGCGGTGGTGCGGGCGTTCTTCCGCCGGGCCACCGAACACGTGGAGGCCGTGCTCGACGCCAGCGCCGACCCCCGGGAGCGGGTCGGCGCCTATCTGCGCGCCATCTCGGACGAGCTCGCCCCCGCGTCGCCGGCGTTCTTCGCCGACTTGGACGCGTTCGCTCCCGCGCGTGAGGTGTACAAGCGGAACACCGGGTTCGCGGTACGGCGCGTGCAGGGGCTCGTGCGGGAGGCGTCGCCCGACTCGGACGCCGCCTTCGTCGGCGCCGTCGCCGGCCAGGTGATGGAGTCCATCCACCGCGGCGAGATCAAGGCGCAGACCGGCCTGGACGACTCGGCCGCCTACGCCGCGCTGGCCTCCCTGATCGTCGCCCGGATGGCGTCCGGCTAGCCCTGCGCCGTCTGGAGCGCGTGCTCGACGAGGGCGACCAGCACGCCCCGCGCCACCTCGCGGCTCCGCACGTCGCACAGCATCACCGGGACGCCGGGGTCGACGTCGAGGGCGTCGCGGATCTCCTCCACCGTGTAGCGGCGGGCGCCGTCGAACCGGTTCGCGGCGATGACGAACGGGATGTCCCGCTGCTCGAAGAAGTCGATGGCCGCGAAGCTGGTGCTGAGCCGGCGGGTGTCGACCAGGACGATCGCGCCGACCGCGCCGTAGGCGATCTGGTCCCACATGAACCAGAACCGCTCCTGCCCGGGCGTCCCGAACAGGTACAGCCGGACGCTGCCGGAGAACGTCAGCCGGCCGAAGTCCATCGCGACGGTCGTGGTGGTCTTGCCCTCGACGCCGCCGAGGTCGTCCACCCCGACGGACGCGTCGGTGAGGGTCTCCTCGGTGCGCAGTGGGCGGACCTCGCTGACCGCGCCGACCAGGGTCGTCTTGCCGACGCCGAAGCCGCCGGCCACGAGGACCTTCAGGGTGTGCAGCGGGACGTCCTCGTCCCGCTCGTAGGGCGTCACGTCAGAGACGGCGGAGTTCATCGAGCACTCTCATCAGGATGCGGGGGTCGGGGCGTTCGGTGTGCGCGGCCTGCGGCATCTCTTCGATCAGGCCGTACTGGTGCAGGTCCTCCAGCAGGATCTGCACCACCCGGAACGGCAGGTCGGTCTCCGAGGCGAGGTCGGCGGGCGTGGAGGGCCGCCGGCACAGCTCCAGCAGCCGCCGCTGCTCGCGCGACAGCCAGACCCGGCCGTCCGGGGGGCGGCCGGTCGCGACGAGGACCGACACCAGGTCGATCACGAGCCCGCGGGGGCGGGTGCGCCCGCGGGTCACCGCGTAGGGGCGGACGACCGGGCCGGCGTCCGCCCCGACCCAGCGTTCTCTCGGGCTCTCCACGGCCCGCTCTAGCCTGACGCGCCCGTGCGCACCGGCGGATCCTGCGGCCCGGCCGCGGCGCGCGGCTGGGTGGACAGCGTGCGCCGCACCCGCTTGATCAGCATGGTCGTCTCGTAGGCGACGAGCCCGGCGTTGCCGCCGGCGTCGCTCAGCACGGCGAGGCAGCTTCCGTTGCCCGCCGGCATGACGAAGAACAGCAGGCCGTCCAGTTCGACGACGGTCTGCCGCACCTGCTTGGCCTGGAAATGATCGCGGGCGCCATTGGCCAGGCTGTGGAAGCCGGACGACAGCGCCGCGAGGAACTCGGCGTCCTTGCGGGTGACGTCCCCGGAGGCGCCCATGACCAGCCCGTCCCTGGACAGCAGGACGGCCTGGCGGACCTCTCCCACCCGCTGCACCAGATCGTCGAGCAGCCAGTCGAGCTCGCCTGTGGCGTGGCCCTGCCCCATCATGATTCCCCCCATTCATCGCGTGGATCAAGATCGCCCGGTTCGTCGTCGACCCTGCCGCGCAGCCATCCGGACTGTAGCGAGGCCATCAGGTCGCGGCTGAGCTCCGGGCTCGGCTCGTCGAAGTCGTCGTCCGCCGGCCGGGGATGCCGGGCCGCCGGACGCCCGCGCAGCTGCGGGGCCAGGGAATGCTGCCGCACCCGGCGCGGGAGCCGCCCGGTGACCTCGCTGTCCTCCACCTCGACCGGCTCCGGTTCGCCGCCGGGCGGCCGGGTGCGGCCACCGGGCGGCTCGGGCGGGTCGAGCAGCGGTCCGGGCGACGGCTCGGGCGGCCCGGCGGGCAGGCCGGCGGGCTCGCCGGAAGGCTGCGCCTGGACGACCCCGCCGGGCAGCGCCGGACGGGACGGGCGGCCGAGCCGCGCCCCGGACCCGCCCGCGGACGCCCCGACCGGCTGCGGCGCCCCGGCGCCCCGGCCCCGCGCCATGTGCCAGTCGTCGTCCAGGACGACCAGCGCGTGCGGGACGAGGACGATCGCGGTCGTCCCGCCGTACGCCGACGGCTGCAGCGACACCTGTACGCCGTGCCGGGCGGCGAGCCGGGCTACGACGAACAGGCCGAGCCGTTCGGTGTCGACCAGGTCGAACTCGACGGCGCTGGCGAGCCGCCGGTTGAGGTCGTCCAGCTCGTCGGAGGCCAGGCCGACGCCCCGGTCGATGATCTCGACGGCCAGCCCGTTCGCGACCGTCTCGACCTTGACGGTGACCTCGGTGGCCGGCGGGGAGAACGACGCCGCGTTCTCGATCAGCTCGGCCAGCAGGTGGATGACGTCGGCGACCACGGCGCCGGTGACCGCGGCCGACGACACGCCCGTCACCTCGACCCGCGTGTAGTCCTCCACCTCGGCGATCGCCGCGCGCACCACGTCCTCCGCGGCGACCGGATGCTCGAAGGCGCGGACCGTCGGCGACCCGGACAGGATGACCAGGCCCTCGGCGTGCCGCCGCATGCGGGTGGTCAGGTGGTCGAGCCGGAACAGGTCGTCCAGCTCCTCCGCACTGGACGCGCGCCGCTCCATCTGGTCCAGCAGCCGCAGCTGCCGATGCAGGAGCGACTGGCTGCGCCACGACAGGTTGACGAAGACCCGGTTGATGCCGGCGCGCAGCTCCGCCTCGCCGATCGCCGTGCTGAAGGCCGTCCGCTGGACGGCGTCGAACGCGTCGGCCACCAGGGCGATCTCCCGCGTCCGCCCGGGTTCCGGGCGCGGCGCCTCCGCCCCGACGTCGACCCTCTCACCGCGCCGCAGCCGCGCCACGACCGCGGGCAGCCGCTCGTGCGCGAGCCGCTGCGCCGACACCTGGAGGTCCCGCAGCTCCCGCGTCAGCCGCCGCGCGAACAGCAGCGGCACCGTCACCGACGCGGCCACGATCAGCAGCCCGACGACGCAGGCCAGATAGAACCGCAGCATGATCAGCCGGCCGGCCGGCTCGACGAGGTCGTCGTTCTGCACGTCCCCCGCCCTGGCCGCCGCCTTCTGCCACAGCGGCGTCAGATCCCGCATGACGGCCCGCCACTGCTCGGCGCCGGGGATCAGGCCCTGCCGGATGATCTGGCCTTCCAGCAGGCTGAAGCTGCCGAACGCGCTCGAATTGACCAGGCCCTCGACGATCGTGGAGATCGTGCCGTCCACCTCGCCGCGGGCCAGCTGGAGGAACTCGTCGCGGTTGCCCGCCCAGCGGGCGAAGGCCATCCGCTCCACGGCGTTCAGCCGGTGCCCGCCGACCGCGGACAGCAGCGCGTTCTCGCGCAGCATGAAGTCGCGCGCCCAGGTGAAGTGCAGGATGCCGGCGCTCTGCCGGTAGATCGCCGTGTCGTCGACACCGACGAAGGTCGTCAGCACCCGGAGCGTGTTGTCGGAGATCTCGCTGTAGGCGTCGATGGCCTGCACGGTGCCGGCGGCTCCCTCGCCGACCTGCGTCCGCAGCGGCCGCAGCTCGCCGAACCGGCGGTCGAGCGCCCCCAGGCGGCTCCACATCTCGTCGTTGGTCGCGTCCCTGGCCGTGGACGAGCGCGCCGACGTGCGGAACGCCGAGACGGCGGCGTCGGTCTGGCGCGCGACCTCCTGGTACGCCCGCACGTTGCCGGGGGTGTGCGCCTTCAGCACGGCCACCGCTCCGGCGCGCTCCCGCTGGATCATCTCCATGACGGCGCCGGCCGGCCGCCCGACGTCCTTGTACAGCCGCGTGAAGTCCGACCGCTGCAGCGCGGCGGACAGCGTCGTCCCCGCGGCGAACGCCCACAGCGCGACGAGCGCGGCCAGCGGGATCGCGAGCAGCGTCGCGATCCGCCGGCCGACCGGACGCGTACGCGGCCGTTCATGGGAGCCATGAACCTGCTGGGGGTTCGTCAACGGCCCTCACTCCTGATCGTCCTCAAGCCGCGGTCGCCTCGACCGATGTCGGCGGGACCGGAGCATACTTAGTTCGATTTGCCGACGACCAGGGGTCTCACCTGGGGCTACTTGTGATCTCTCGGGTGCGGGGCGTGAGCCTGCGGCACCGGTCCGGTGGGGGGCTCGCCCCGGATGCGCCGCGGCCGCGACCGGTGCGGGCGCGCGGCCGCACGTCCCCTTTCACGATGTCGCCGCAGGTCAGAAAGTCGCCCTCGGAATTGATGACCTTGCAGGGCGATGCGTGCCCGCACTTTGATGATCAAGCCCTGGATGGGGGACGAGCAGGGTGAGCGGTATTCGCCGGGGCGGATGTTGATCTTGTAAGTCGGGTGCAAAGAGAGGCCAATATTGGCCGTTTTGATGCAGAGTCGTGTCTTGTTGCAGGAAATGACGCATGTCAGGCTTCGGGCTACTTTGTCCCCCACCACCGGAGACCGAGACATGCGCAGAGCCGCGCTAGCCTCCCTCACCGGGCTGTCGCTCGCCATCACTCTGGCCGCAGCTCCCGCCCAGGCCGCCGCGCCGGCCACCTCCAAACTGGCCGGGCTGGTCACGCTGAAGAACGTCCGCCACCACCAGCTGAACCTGCAGAAGATCGCGGACGCCAACGGCGGCAACCGGGCCGCCGGCCTCGCCGGCAACAAGATCACCGTCAAGTACATCGCGGACCAGCTGAAGCGGGCCGGATACACCCCCACGATCCAGAACTTCGAGTTCGACTTCTGGCAGGAGCTGTCGGCGCCGGTCTTCGCCGAGACCGCGCCGGAGCCGAAGACGTTCGCGCCGGACACCGACTTCGCGACGCTCCAGTACTCCGGGTCGGGCGATGTCACCGCTGCGGCGAGCCCCGTCGACCCGGGCGCCACCGGCGCCGGCAGCGGGTGCGAGGCCGACGACTTCGCCGGCTTCCCCAAGGGGAACATCGCGCTGATCCAGCGCGGCGGCTGCTTCTTCTCGGTGAAGGCCGACAACGCCATCGCCGCCGGTGCGACCGCCGTCGTCATCTACCAGCTGCCCGACCAGCCGGGCCCCGTCGGCGGCACGCTGACCAAGCCCTACGGCATCCCGGTGATCGGCCCGTCCAACGCGGTCGGCAAGGCGCTCGTCCAGCAGGCGCAGAACGGCGGCGTGACGCTGCGCGTCAAGACCGACACCGTCAACGAGAAGCGCCAGACGTCCAACGTCATCGCCGACACCAAGCGCGGCAGGGCCGACAACGTCGTGGTCCTCGGCGCGCACAACGACAGCGTCACCGACGGGCCGGGCATCAACGACGACGGCTCGGGGACCGCGACGCTGCTGGAGACGGCCAAGCAGATCGGCAAGCTCGGCGGCAAGGTCCGCAACAAGGTGCGGTTCGCGTTCTGGGGCGCCGAGGAGGAAGGCCTGCTCGGCTCCCAGCACTACGTCGACAGCCTCTCCCAGGCCGAGCGCGACAAGATCGCGCTGAACCTGAACTTCGACATGCTCGCCTCGCCGAACTTCGTCCGCTTCGTCTACGACGGTGACAACAGCGAGGGGCAGAACGACGCCGAGGCCCCCGCCGGGTCCGGCGCGATCGAGAAGGCGTTCAACGACTACTTCGCGACGCGCAAGCTGGCCACCGCCCCGACGCCGTTCAACGGACGCTCGGACTACAACGCCTTCATCACCGTCGGGATCCCCGCCGGCGGCCTGTTCACCGGCGCCGAGGGCATCAAGACGGCCGAGCAGGCGAAGGTGTACGGCGGTCAGGCCGGGACGGCCTACGACCCGTGCTACCACTCCGCGTGCGACCGCTACGACAACGTCAGCCTCAAGGGCTTCGACCAGATGATCGACGGCGCGGCCGCGGTCACCGAGCTGTTCGCGCACAGCACCCTGACGGTCAACGGCAACGAGCTCGCCCGGAAGCAGGCGCAGGCCCAGCCCAGGAAGCGCATGGTGCCCGACGAGATCGGCAAGTACACGACCAGGTAGGAATCGGTCCTCGGAGGGACGCGCCCGGCACCCGGGCGCGTCCCTCGCCGTGTCCGGGTCAGCGCAGGGTCTCGATGATCGACCGCAGCGCGGGACGCGGGTCGCCGCCGGGCTCGGTCAGCACCTGGACGGCCACATGGTCGGCGCCCGCGTCCAGATGCCCGGTGAGCCGGCCGGCCAGCGCCGCGGCGTCGCCGTGCGCGATCAGCGCGTCCACGAGCGCGTCGCTTCCGCCGTCCGCGACGTCCGCGTCGGTGAAACCGAGCCGCTTGAAGCTGTTCACGTAGTTCCGCAGGCCGAGGTAGATGCCGAGCATCTCCCTGGCCAGCGCGCGGGCGCGTCCGGGGTCGGCGTCCAGCACGACCTTCTGCTCCGGCGCGAGCAGCGGGCCCTCGCCGAGCGCGTCCCGCGCCTCGCGGGTGTGCTCGGGCGTCGTCAGGTACGGGTGCGCGCCCGCCGCCCGCTCGGCCGCCAGCCGCAGCACCTTCGGCCCGAGCGCGGCCAGCACCCGTCCCCCGGCCGGGACGTCCGCGGCGTCCAGCGCGTCGAGGTAGCGGACGATCGTCTCGTACGGGCTGCGGTACTCCTGCGTGGCCTCCGGATGGCCGATGCCCACGCCGAGCAGGAACCGCCCGCCGTGGGCGTCGTTGAGCCGGTGGTAGGACGCGGCGACCTCCGTGGCCGGCGTGCTCCACATGTTCACGATGCCGGTCGCGATCACGATGCGGTCGGTGGCCGCGAGGAGCCGGTCGGCGATGTCCAGGTCACCGGCCGGCGAGCCGCCGATCCAGATCGCCCCGTAGCCGAGGTCCTCGATGTCCTTGGCGAGCCCCGGGTCCAGCTGGCTCCACGGCCGCCAGATCCCGAGCCTGCCCACGTTGATCTCCGTCATGTCGCCCCCAACACGTCGTCCTGCCGTTTCATGCCCCCTTCCCCGGATGCCAGGATGTGATCCATGACCGACCGGTCCCGCCTGCTGCTCCTGGACGGCCACTCGCTGGCCTACCGGGCGTTCTACGCGCTGCCGGTCGAGAACTTCAGCACCACGTCCGGGCAGCCGACGAACGTCGTGTACGGGTTCGCGAACATGCTGGCCAACGTGCTGCGGGACGAGCGCCCGACGCACGCGGCGGTGGCGTTCGACGTGTCGCGCCAGACGTTCCGCACCGAGGCGTTCCCTGACTACAAGGCCACCCGGTCGCGGTCGCCGGAGGAGTTCGGCAGCCAGCTGCGGATCCTGGACGAGTTCCTCGCCGCGATGAGCCTGCCGGTGCTGCGGGCGCCCGGTTACGAGGCCGACGACATCATCGCGACGCTCGCCACGGCGGCCGAGGCGGACGGCATGAACGTGCTGATCGTCACCGGCGACCGGGACGTGCTCCAGCTCGTCAGCGACAGGGTCACCGTCCTGTACTTCTACCGGACGGCCTCGGAGATGATCCGGTACACGCCCGAGGCGGTGCGGGAGAAGTACGGGCTGACCCCGGCGCAGTATCCGGACTTCGCGGCGCTGCGCGGCGACCCGTCCGACAACCTGCCGAGCATCCCGGGCGTCGGGGAGAAGACGGCCGCGAAGTGGGTCCGCGAGTTCGGGTCGCTCGACGCCCTGCTGGACCGCGCCGGTGAGGTGAAGGGCAAGGCGGGGGAGAAGCTGCGCGCCGCGCTGGACTCGGTGCGGCTGAACCGGCGGCTGACCGAGCTCGTCCGCGACCTGGACCTCGCGGTGTCGCCAGGCGACCTGCTGCGCCGGCCCTACGACCTGTCCGCGTTCACATCCCTGCTGGACGACCTGGAGTTCCGCAACGCCAGCCTGCGGCAGCGCCTCTTCGCCGCCGACCCGGGCGGCGGACGTCCGCCCGAGGCGGCCGGACCGGAACCGGTCAGGGGCCGCGAGCTGGGTTCGGACGAGCTGGCCGGCTGGCTGCGGACCCGCGCGACCGGCCTGACCGGACTCGCCGCCGACGCCACCTGGGTGCGCGGCGCGGGCGACATCACCCGGATCGCGCTCGCCACCGGCGACGGGTACGCGGCCTCCTTCGACCCGTCCGAGCTCACCGAGGAGGACGAACGGGCCTTCGCGGAATGGCTGTCCGACCCCGGCCGTCCCAAGGCGCTGCACGACGTGAAGTCGCTGCTGCGCGTCTTCGGCGAGCGCGGCTGGCGCCTCGGCGGCGTCGCCGCCGACGTCGCGATGGCCGCCTACCTTCTCCTGCCGGGCCTGGCCGCCTACGGGATCGCCGACCTCGCGGGCCGTCATCTCGGGCGCCGCCCGTCCGCCGAGGGCGCGGCGGGGCTGATGCTGAGCGCCCGCGCCGTGCTCGACCTGGCCGGGACGTTCGCCGCCGACCTCGCGTCCACGGGCATGGCCGATGTCCTTCGCGACGTCGAGCTGCCGCTGTCGGGCCTGCTCGCCCGCGCCGAACGCGCCGGCGTCCACGTGGACGCCGATCTCCTCCACGACCTGGAGCGGCACTTCGCGGACGCGATGGAGCGCGCCGCCGACGAGGCCGCCGAGATCGCCGGCCGCCGCTTCAACCCGGGCTCGACGAAGCAGCTCCAGGAGGTGCTCTTCGGTGAGCTGGGGCTGCCCAGGACCAAGAAGATCAAGTCCGGGTACTCCACCGACCTGGACGCGCTGACCTGGCTCGCCACCCAGACCGACAACGGCCTCCCGCAGGTGCTGCTGCGCCACCGCGACCAGGCGCGGCTGCGCACCACGGTCGCCGGCCTGATCCGCGAGATCGGCGCGGACGGCCGGATCCACACCACCTTCCAGCAGACCGTCGCGGCGACCGGGCGGCTCACCTCGACCGAGCCGAACCTGCAGGTCATCCCCGTCCGGACCGAGGACGGGCGGCGCATCCGCCGCGCGTTCCTGCCCGGCGGCGGCTACGAGTCGCTGATGACGGCCGACTACGGCCAGCTCGAACTGCGGGTCATGGCGCACCTGTCGCAGGACCCGACGCTGCTCGCGGCGTTCGAGTCCGGCGAGGACCTGCACGCCACGATGGCCGCGCAGGTCTTCCAGGTCGCCCGGGACGCCGTCACGCCGGACATGCGGCGCAAGATCAAGGCGATGTCGTACGGGCTGGCCTACGGGCTGTCGGCGTTCGGCCTGGCCAAGCAGCTCGGCATCCCGATGGCGGAGGCGCGCCCGCTGATGGACGCCTACTTCGCGCGGCTCGGCGGCGTCCGCGACTACCTCGGCCACGTCGTCGCCGAGGCCCGCGGCACCGGCTACACCCGGACGATCCTCGGCCGCCGCCGCTACCTGCCCCATCTGACCAGCGACAACCGGCAACGCCGCGAGACCGCCGAGCGGATGGCGCTGAACGCCCCGGTCCAGGGCTCCGCCGCCGACATCGTCAAGATCGCGATGCTGCGGGTGGACGAGGCGCTCACCGCGGCCGGCCTCGCCAGCCGCCTGCTGCTCCAGGTGCACGACGAGATCGTGCTGGAGGTGGCGCCCGGCGAACGGGACGCCGTGGCGGAGATCGTCCGCACCGGGATGACCACCGCCTACCCCCTCACGGTCGGCCTGGAGGTCGCGCTCGGCACCGGTCCCGACTGGAACGCCGCCGCCCACTAATCGACCCGTCGGACTCGTGTCACGCCTGCCGCGCGGGTAGTGCTCAACAGGGGGAGGGATTCATGGAGATCGACATGCTCGTCGAGATCCCGAGGGGATCGCGCAACAAGTACGAGATGGACCACCGGCTCGGCCGCATCCGGCTCGACCGGATGCTGTTCACCTCGACCCAGTATCCGCTGGACTACGGCTACATCCCGGAGACCTGCGCCGAGGACGGCGACCCGCTGGACGCGATGGTGCTGCTGGAGGAGCCCACCTTCCCCGGGTGCATGGTCACCGTCCGCAGCGTCGGGGTGTTCTGGATGCACGACGAGGGCGGCCCCGACGCCAAGATCCTCACCGTGCCGGCCCGGGACGTCCGCTACGAGGGCATCCGCGACCTGCGGGACGTCCACGAGCACCTTCTCGACGAGATCGCCCACTTCTTCGACATCTACAAGAGCCTGGAGCCGGGCAAGGACACCGACGTGCGCGGCTGGCAGGACCGGCGCGTCGCCGACCGGACGATCGAGCTGTCGAGGGCCGCGCACGCGCGGGACATGGCCGGGAGTGGCACGGCCTGAGCGCCGCCCGGCCCGGCGCGGCCGCTTTACGGCGGGCCGCCGGGCGGCGCACCATCGCGAAGGTGGGATCTGTGACGGACAGCGAGCCGGTCGTCGTCGCCGGCGCCGGGCCGGTCGGCCTGGTCACGGCGCTGCTGCTGGCACGGCACGGTGTGCCGAGCGTGGTGCTGGAGGCCGCCGCGCGCCGTGACCCGTCCGGGTCCAGGGCCATCTGCTTCCAGCGGGACGTGCTCGACGTCCTCGACCGGGTCGGGTGCGCCGAGCGGATGATCGCTCGCGGTGTGACCTGGACGACCGGCCGCACCTACTACCGCGGCGACGAACTGTTCTCCGTCACCTTCCCGGACGCGGGGCGCAGCGCCGTCCCACCCTGGATCAACATCTCGCAGGCCGAGGTGGAGGCGTGGCTGCGGGACCTCGCCGCCGCCGAGCCGCTGGTGGAGGTCCGCTACGGGCATACGGTCGACGGCCTCCGCCAGGACGCCGGCGGTGTGGAGGTCGACGCCGGCGTCACCGTGCGCGGAACCCATCTGGTCGGTGCGGACGGCGGGCACGGCGCCGTCCGTGAACTGCTCGGCATCGGCTTCCCCGGGCGCACCTTCGCCGACCGGTTCCTCATCTGCGACATCCGCGCGGACCTGCCGTTCCCGAGCGAGCGGCGATTCTTCTTCGATCCGGAGTGGAACCCGGGCCGGCAGGTCCTGGTCCACCAGTGCCCGGACGGGACGTGGCGCATCGACTGGCAGGTCCCCGCCGACCACGACCTCGAAGCCGAGCGGCGGACGGGCGCACTGGACGCCCGCATCCGCAAGATCGTCGGGGACGTCCCCTACGAGATCGTGTGGGCCACCGTGTACCGGTTCCACGAGCGGTGCGCTGCGGCGTTCGCGTCCGGCCGCGCCTTCCTCGCCGGGGACGCCGCCCACCTGTACGCACCGTTCGGCGCCCGCGGCCTGAACTCCGGCGTCCAGGACGCCGAGAACCTCGCGTGGAAGCTCGCGTTCGTGCGGCGCGGCTGGGCTCCGCCGGAGCTGCTCGGCAGCTACGACATCGAGCGCCGCGCCGCTGCCGAGGAGAACCTCCGCGTCACCACGCGGACGATGGAGTTCCTCGTCCCGCAGACGCCGGAGCAGCGGGCGGTGCGGCTGGAGTCGCTGGAGAGGGCCCGGACCCACCCGGACCCGCGCACGATCATCGACTCGGGCCGGCTCGCCGAGCCGTTCTGGTACCTGGACTCGCCGCTGACGACCCCGTCCGGGCCGGTGGAGGGCTTCCCGCTCGAACCCGGGGCCGTCCGGCCGCCGGTGCCGGGCGTCATCTGCCCGGACGGCCCGTGCGTCGTCGAGGGTGAGCGGACCCGCCTTCGCCGCCTCTTCGGCACGCACTTCGCGGTCCTCACGCAGGCCGGGAGCCTCGCGGAACTGCCGACCGATATCCCGCACCGAATCCACGCATTGGACGACATCGACGTGGACGGAGTGCTCCGGGAGGCTTTGCACTCCGGTCCGGGCACGGTGCACATCGTCCGACCGGACGGCCACCTGGCGGCCGTCCTGCCGTCGTGCGATCCCGGAAGCGTGGTCGCGGCCCTGCACCGGGCCTGCGGACGAGGCTAACCGGCGTCCAGGAGGGCGCGGGCCGCGTTGTGCCCCGGAATGCCGCTGACCCCTCCGCCCCGCCGGGCTCCCGCCCCGCACAGCAGCACGCGGGGGTGCTCGGTCTCCACACCCCAGCGACCCCGCTGATCCGGCACCTCCGCGAAGGGCCAGGACAGGTCCCGATGGAAGATGTGGCCGCCGGGAAGCCCGGTCTCGTTCTCCAGATCGACCGGGGTCTTGACCTCTAGGCACGGTGTGCCGTCCGGGGCGCGCAGCAGGCAGTCTTCGATCGGCTCGGCGAGAACCGTGTCGAAAGAGGCCAACGTCGCGCGCAGGGCTTCCGCGCGTGCGCCTTCCGGATCGGATCGGAAGAGCCGCGCCGGCATATGGAGACCGAACAATGTCAGCGTGTGCGTCCCGGCCGTCCGCAATTCCGCTCCGAGAATGGACGGATCGGTCAGCGAATGGCAGTACACCTCGGCCGGCGGCAATGCCGGAATGCCGCCGTCGCGGGCCTCCCGATACGCCTTGCCGAGCTGCGTCCGGCTCTCGTTGATGTGGAAGGTGCCCGCGAAGGCCTCGTCCGGCCGGACGGACGCGTCGCGCAACCGGGGAAGCCGCGACAGCACCATGTTCACCTTCAGCTGCGATCCCTCGGCGGACGGGTCACCGGGCATGTTGACCAGCACCCACCGGGCCGAGACGGTGTGCTCGGCCCCTTCACGGTCTTGGAATGTCACCTCACCGGCAGGGTCGATGTGCAGGACCTCCATGCCGGTCCGCAGGTCCGCTCCCGCCGCCCGCGCGGCATCGGCGAGCGCCCCGGTGACGGCTCCCATGCCGCCGACCGGCACGTTCCAGTCGCCGGTTCCGTTCCCGATGACGTGGTACAGGAAGCATCGGTTGGCCAGGAGCGAAGGGGCCGACGGGTCGGCGAACGTGCCGATCAGTGAATCGGTCAGGACGACCCCGCGCACGGTGTCGTCCGCGAAACGCTCGTCGACCACGTCTCCGATGGGGCGCTCGAACAGATCGCGCCATGCTTCCTGGTCGTCCACCACCTGGCGGAGTTCCGCTCGGTCGCGCAGCGGCTCCAGCAGCGTCGGCGCGACACGTTCCGCGACCCGTCCGGCCATTTCGTAGAACCGCCGCCAGGCCTCGGCGTCGCCGCCGAGGGACGCCGCCGTCCGTGCCGGGTCCCCGTTGTCGATCAGCAGGCCGCCGTCGCCGGCCGGCGTGTACGAGGCGTATCGCCGTCCCCGCAGCTCGACGTCCAGGCCCAGATCCCGGACGATCCGCGACGGCAGCAGGCTCACCAGATACGAGTACCGCGAGACCCGCGCGTCCACCCCGGGGAATACCCGCGCCGAAACCGCCAGCCCGCCGAGATGCCCGAGCCGCTCCAGCAGCAGCACGCGCCGCCCGGCGCGGGCCAGGTACGCGGCGGCGACCAGCCCGTTGTGACCGCCGCCGGCGATGACCACGTCGTACATGACCCCCAGGGAACCACACTGATCACCGTCCCGGGTGAGGGCGGGGCCCGCCGAAACTCCGTTTGCCGGGGCGGCCGCGGCGAGGATGATGGGGCGGGTGAAGATCCGGCTTTATGGGGGCGTGGTGGCCTCGGGGCGTCATGCCTGGATCGCCGGACCCTCCGGCCCGGTCCGCCTGCTGGACGAGTCGGACGCTCGGCCGGGGACCGCCGTCGCGCTCGGGCCCGAGAACGCGTCCGGGGACGACGTGGCGCACGCCCTCCGGGAGCTGTCCTTGCTCGTGACCGACGGCGGAGCCGTCGCGGCCGGCGCGGGCGTCGACCTCGGCGCCGGCTTCCGCTCCGCCCGGCTGGACGGGGCGCGCGGGGACCAGCGGGACGCCGTCCTGGCCGCACTGCGGGCCGTCGGCCCGCGGAACGCGCACCGGCTCGGGGAGCGGGCCGGGATGCTGGTCGCGCTGTTCGGGCCCGCGGTCACCAAACGGGTCGGCGCCGCCGCCGCGCGGGCGGCCGAGGACGGACGATGGGCCGCCCTGCATCTGGCGTCGGCGGCCAGCGACGTCCTCGGGCCCGAGCAGCTCGAACAGGTCCTCGCCCTCCGTGCGCCCGAAGACGTCGACCTCACGCCCGGCGGACCGCCCTCGGTGCTCGCGCGGTACTTCCGGCAGGTGTTCGAGGACGTCCCCGCGCCCCGCCGGCTCGTGCTGGTCCTCGACCTGTGGGCGCGAGTCGTGGAGCGCCGGACCGGCCTCGCCCGGCGGGAGGCGCGGCTGGCGACGCAGAGCCGCCGCGACCGGCTCGCAGATCTGCGCAGGCGGCGCCGCCACGACGACGACGAACGGATCCTGTTGCGCGTCCGGACGGACCTGGAGACGCAGAAGCCGTCGCTCGCGGACGCGGCGCGCTGGATCCCCGACGAGTTCTACTGGCGCGAGCGGCTCGACCGCGTCCTCCAGGACGCGCTCGGCGCCACCGCCTTGCTCCGGACCGCGCTCGCCGTCGCCGACCACGGCCTGGAGGACGGCCTGGAGCGTTCGGCCCCGATCTTGCGCGCGGCGGTGGTGACGGTGCCGGACTGGGCCGCCGCCGCGGCCGCGCGGCCCGTGCCGGGGCTGACCGGACTTCCGGTGCGTCCGGCCGCCTATGTGCGCGACATCGTGCGCAAGGTGGCCGGTGGCAGGCCGAAGGACGCCAAGTTCACCGGTTACATCAAGCCGCGCCTGGCCTGCGCCCGCGATTTCGCCCTCGTCGTCATCGAGGACATCGGACTCCTGATGAACGAGATGGTCGGAGCTCACGACGACCTGCTGCGCCTGTGGGGAGGCGCCCGCTTGACGGGCTGGCGGGAAAGCGCCGGCTATGGCCGCCCTCCCGCCGAGTGGATGGGCATTCCGCAGTGGACCGGGCCGATGCTGGGCCACGAGGAGCCGCTCCAAAGCCGGCTCACGCCGGCCCAAGACCCGGCGACCGTGGAGAGCAGAGGTGACCTGCTCTGGTACGCGGACCTGATCGACGCCCTCGCCCGGCTGTACGGGCACGAGCTGGCACAGCCCACCCCAGGCACCGGCGAGCCCTGGTTCGACCATGACCCGCCGCCGGAGACCGAGCCGCTGACACCGCGCCTCGACTCGATCATGGTCGCCGTCTCCGGGGCCGCGCAGCTCGTCGCGCTCGGCGGCGTCCCGCCCCGGGCGCCGCGCACCTGGGCGGCCTTCACCGCGGGCCTCATGTCGGCCACCGCGATCACCGAGGCCCTCACCGGCGACTTCGCCGTACCGGCCGCGCTCGCCGCGCTGAACGGGACGGCCGTCCCCGGCGCGGGCGTCCGGCTCAAGATCGCACGCAGCGCCCGGGACGTCGCCGAATGGGCGGACTACATGGGCAACTGCATCGCCGGTCCCGCCTACGTCGAGGACGCCAGGAAGGGCCGGACCGCTCTCGCCGGCCTCTACGACGCGGACGGCCTCCTGGTCGTCAACGCGGAGCTGTCCCCGCTCCGGCCCGCGTCGCGGGGATGGCGCGTCGCCGAGATCGCGGCGAGGTTCAACGACACGCCGGACGCGACCCTGGAACAGCGGTTCCGCGACTGGGTCGGCACGCTCCCCGGGGACGTCGAGGAGGAGACCGTCCAGGCGCCGGAGGAGCTTCCGCCCCTTCGCACCGCGCGACGGCGGGCGGCCCCCCGCCTCGTGGAGGAGGTGGGCCCGGCGCTCAGCGAGCTCGCGGCCGGCGCCGGGACCGGCCCGGCGCGGTCCGGCCCCTTCGCCGCCGTCGCCGCGACCTCGCCGGACGCCGCGCTCGCCCGGCTGCGCCGGCTCGGCGGGGCGCAGCTCGCGGGAGCCGTCCGCCGCGCCCTGGACGAGGGCGCCACCGGCCTCGTCCCGCTCTGGACGAGCACCGGGCACCGTCCGCTCGCCGCCGCGCTCGACGCCCTCGACCCCGCTCTGCGGGACCGCTTCGACCGGCTTCCGCTCCTGCTCGGCGAGCCGCCGCTGCCGAAGACGCTGCGCAGGCTCGTCAAGCTCCCCGCCGTCGCCGACGCCTACTCCCTGGACCTGGTGGCGCGCCGGATCCGCCGCGCGATCGGCCGGCTCGCCGTCCAGGACGACCCGGTGATCGCCCGCGCCCTCGCCAAGCCCACGACCGAGCCGCTGCTCTGCGCGCTCGCCGTCGCGACCACCTGCGGTGCCCCGGAGGCGGACCTCGCGCCCGTGACGCGGCCGCGCACGATCACCGTCCCCGGCTACCCGGCCACCACGCTGGAGGACAAGGAGGGCTGCTGGCAGCGCGCCCTGCCCGCGGCCCGCGAACTGGGCGCCGACACCGCGGCGTTCTGGGACGAGATCGCCGAGCACGGCCTGCGCGTCCCCGCGTCGTGGCTCTCCCATGGCGGTTGGACGGCCCTCTGGTCCCGCGCCCACACCCACCACCACTGATCGCCGGGCCGGGGGCCGAGGTCTAGAGGCGGTGAGGGGGGCGGCGGAAGATGGTGATGGAGTGGCCGACCTCGCCGATCGGCTCGCTGGAGCGGATCAGCGGGGTCAGCCGTGGGTCGTCCTTGGCGATCCAGCTGTCGGACACCACCAGCAGCCCCCGCACTTGGGACGCGGGCGCCGTAAGCGGGTCGTTCGCGTGGATGCCGTAGTAGGACGGGACGCCGCTGCCCTTGTACACCAGCCAGACGGGCTCACCCGGGTAGCGCTCCCGGAGGCGGTCGGCGAGCCGTCCGAGATCCTGGCCCCAGTCGACGTTGGAGTCGTGCAGACGCAGATGGGTCTTCGACGGGCCGCCGAACGCCTCGTTGGAGTAGGGCAGGTAGTAGGGATAGGTCCGCAGCGAACTGACCGCGACGAACAGCAGCAGCGCGGCCGTGACGGCCTTCGTCCACCGCCATCGGAGGAGGGTCACACCGGCTGCCGCTACCCCCAGGAACATCGGGATGTAGACGACGTACCGGACGCCCAGGTCGCGGGCGCCGGTCATCGCCACCACGAGCAGCACGGCCGCGGGGGCGAGGAGGTACGGCGCGGCGGGACGCAGCCGGGGGAGCGCCACCATCGCCGCGACGCCCGCCAGCCACAGGGCCAGCATCCCGAGCGGCGTCTTCACCAGCAGCGCGGCCGGAAGGTAGTACCAGTGGGATCCCCGGTAGGTGTGGCCGAACAGGAAGCCCGTCCACCGCATGTCCTCGAACCCGAACTGGACGCGCATCCCGTCCTGGAAGGTCCTCGGGAAGGGCATCCAGGCGGCGACGAGCCCGCGCACACCGCCGATGGCGGGCACGTCGGCGGGAGTCGTCCAGCGTAGGCGAGGGTCGACCGCGAGATAGCTCGCCCACACCACCGCGACGGCCAGGACACCGACCCCGGCCGCCGACAGCACGCCGCTCACGATGGGGCGGCGGGACGGACGGAATGCCCAGACCGACACGAACACCAGCGCCAGGAGCACCGGCACGGCGGGCAGCGTGCTCATCTTGGTGGCCATGGCCGCGCCGAGCGCGACCCCGGCGAGCGGCAGGTAGAGCCGCGGCCTCCGTCTCGCCCGCCACAGGAGCCACACCGATGTCAGCAGGAAGCCGGCCATCGGGACGTCCAGCGTGGCCAGCGACCCGTGCGCGATGACATCGGGGGAGAAGGCGTAGAGCGTGAGCGCCGCCAGCCCGCCGCCCGGGCCGGTGAGATCACGCGCGAAGGCGAAGATCACCAGCCCGAACAGCAGGGTCAGGACGATGACCGGCAGGCGCGCGGCGAGGAGGATCCGCTGCGCGTCATTGCCCGACCTGTACAGCAGATGCGGCCCGACCTGGTACTGGCCGCCCGTGAAGGCGGTGTCCAGGTGCGGGCCGGCGAGCACCGCCCCCGCGCCGATGATCAGCTTGCCGAGCGGCGGATGCTCGGGGTTGTAGCGGAGGTCGTGCTCCCGCAGATAGACCACGCCGGTGCCGATGTAGACCGGCTCGTCGATGGTCGGCGTCTGCGCCACGGCCGTGGAGACCATCGCGAACGCCATCTGGGCCAGCAGCGCCACCACGGCCGCGACGACCGCCCACCGCCGCCAAGGCACCCGGGACCGCCCCGGCGGCGCCTCAGCCGGAGGCGCCGCGGGCCGGTCGGGGCCCTCGGTCAGCGAGGTCACTCCTCCACCATCGCATCACCCGCTCTGCCAGACGGCGACGTAGTCGACCAGCATGGGGTGGCCCAAGAACATTGCCGCTGTCGGCGTGCTTTGCCCGACGCCCCGATTCTGGTGGGCGCCGGGCATAGCCACGCCACGTTCAGCAGCAGGAATTGACGCGCTCCCTGGCCGGAAGGCCGGGCATTCGGCCTGTGCCGCACCGTCAGGGACGGCACTTCCGTGGCTTCCTGTTTCATTGGGGTTTGCCGCAGCGAACCGTGGTCTTACATCCCCTCCGCAGGCATTTTCTGTCTCCGCCCGTCCGGCGGCGACTGTCACGCTGTGTCCGTCGTGACGTTTCGGAGCTTCCGGAGTCACCCTTCGCCCCGCACATCGAACACACTAGCGCCTCCTATGCCGGTAGTCGGGCAGTCGCGCAAAGTGCGTGGGGCGCGCTCATGCCCTGGCGGACCGAGGACTGGAGTACAGGCCCATAGATCGGTAGCCGAGCGTCTGGGTTGCGATGACGTTCGGTATCTGGACGCGGCCCTCGATGTGCAGAATGCGGCAGTTAACCGCCTTGGAGTCGGTACGGGGCGTCTCGATGCGGGCGAAAGTCCATTCGCCTGACGCCCCTTTGATCGGTGATCTTCAGGTGTCCGGCGCCGCTCTGGCGATATTTGCCGAATCGGCGGTGTGGTGCTGGATCTCTCCGATGCCCCGGTTGCGGGGCGCCCTGGGTATTTGTGGCCGGTGTCATGAGCCAGTTATCCGAGGACGGAAGCGAAGCGGCAGATCCAGTGATGTCGTCGGCCCACACCAGCGGCCAGGACGCCGGCGATGGCGAGCGGGGCGGCGGCGAGCGCCGCCAGGGCGAGCTTCAGCGCTTTCGGGGAATGGAGCCGTGGGAGCGGGTGCGGCATGGTGTGGCCTCAGCCTCCGAAAGCGGTCAGGAAACGGTCACGGAAGGCGCTCATCGGCCACACCGGAGTGTTCTTGCCGGGGCGCAGGCCGTCCTGCCATCCCCAGCCGGAGATCCGGTCCAGCACGGCCTTGTCCTTGGCGACGATCGTGATCGGCACGTCCCGGCTCGCGCCCGGGCCGGTGATGAGCGGCGCGGGCTGGTGGTCGCCGAGGAAGATCAGGACCGAGTCGTCGTCGCCGTAGGTCCGCATGTAGGACACGAGCGTGTTCAGCGTGTACTCGATCGACTTGCGGTATTCGGTGCGGATCTGACCGGGCCCCGGCCAAGGAGCGTTGTACCCCTTGCCCATCCCGTTGAAGACCGAGCCGTCTCCGACCTGGTTCCACGGGACGAGACTGGGAATGGACGCCCACGGCGCGTGGCTGGATACCAGCGCCGTCTCGGCCATCACCGGCGCACGGTCCTTCTTGTCCAGCTCGGTGCGCTGGAGCGTCGACAGGGTGTACTGGTCCGGCATCGTGGCGAAGCTGAAGCGCGGCCCGCGGTAGCCGAGGGTGCGGTCGTCGTAGACCTTGTCGTAGCCGTAGAACGACGCCTCCGGCCAGGCCCGGGTGATCGCCGGCATGAGCGCGACCGTCCGCGCGTCCGCCCGGTGGAACGCCCCGTTCAGCGTCAGCCGGTCACTGTGCACGAGCGTCCGGTACCGCTGCTGGTTGTTGATCCACAGGCCCGACAGCAGGGTGGCGTGGGCCAGCCAGCTGCCCCCGCCCGCCGTCGACGAGGTGAGCCAGCCGCTGCGCGCGGCGAACCCGGACTCGCGGAGCTGCCGCGACCCCTGGTCCAGCACGGCGTCGACCTGCCCGGCGTACTCCGGGCTCTCGACCGCCGAACGCCCGTAGCTCTCGACGAACGCCAGGGTGACGTCCTTCCCCCGCAGCCCCGTCAGCAGCTTGTCGTCGGGCGTGTTGCGGAACTTGTCGACCGCGGCGGCCTTCGCGAACTCCTTCTTGTCGTTCAGGCTCGTCCGCACCTGCCGGGCGTGGTCATAGGCGAGCACCGCCGCGCTCCTGGACGCGACCGGCACACCGTGGACGAACTGCGCCCCGAGCGCGGCGCACAGGACCCAGATCGCGCCGAGGACCCCGGCCCCCCAGGCGGCCGGCCGGTCGTGCCGGACCACCACCCGGCTCAGGCGCAGCGTCGACAGCGCCATCAGCACTATCACGCCGACCGTCAGCACCGCCGCCCCCACGACGGCGCCGATCGCTCCGGCGGACCCCGCCGACTCCTTGACGAACTCCACGCCCGGCGCCAGCATCGGCCAGTCGAGCACCAGGTCGAACGGCCGGACGAGCACCGCGTCGAACCCGATGTCCATCACCTTCAGGACGAACAGCAGCCCGAGAACCGCCCCCGCCGTCAGGGCCACGTACCGCCGCGCCCTCGCCGGCACCACGAGGATCAGCGCGACGCCCAGCACGCCCTCCACGGGGATGCGCACGAAGGCGCCCGGCGTGAGACGCGCGAACTCGGCGGGCGCGACCAGCGCCGCGAGCACGAACAGGAACGCCGCGACGGTCACCGTCCGCCCGGCGACCCGCCGCCATCGCGGCCGCGCGTCCGCTTTCCGGGCTCCGGCCGGCACTTCCTCCTGTGTCTCCCGCTCCACGCGGCTATCGGTGGTCAGTTGGTCCTCCCAGGCTCGTTCCCCCTGCCGCGACCGCGACACCCACTGCACGTCCGCTTCGCGCCAGAGGGTTCAAACGTTTCCATGTTTCTCCCGGCGGGATGTCGAGGAGCGGAAGGCGGCTCCGATCTCCTAGTGAGAGGCGCCGCAAGGGGCGTCCGTTGAGGAGGCATCGACATGAGCAAGGTCACCTGTGACATCACGGTTTCCGTGGACGGCTACGCGGCGGGCCCGAACCAGCGGATGGACGAGCCGCTTGGAGACGGCGGCGAGCTGCTGCACCGGTGGATGTTCGAGGAGGCCGAGGCCAACGCCGAAGAGGTCGAGAAGATCACCTCGGCCGGCGCCTACATCATGGGACGAAACATGTTCGCGTCCGGCCGGGGCGACTGGGATCTGGAATGGAACGGCTGGTGGGGCGACGAGCCGCCGTACCACGCACCGGTGTTCGTCCTGACCCACTACCCGCGCGAGCCCGTCCCGATGAAGGGCGGGACGACGTTCTTCTTCGTCACCGACGGCGTCGAGTCGGCGCTGGCCCAGGCGCGGCAGGCCGCTGGGGACCGGGACATCGCGATCGCGGGCGGCGCCCACACCGTGAACCAGTACCTCGCGGCGGGGCTGATCGACGAGCTCCGGCTGCACGTCGCGCCGATCGTCCTCGGCCGGGGCGAGCGCCTCTTCGAGGGCGTCGGCGACCTCTCGCTCGAACCGGCCGGCGCGTCCCGCACCGAGCTGGTCACCCACGTGACCTACCGCGTCAGCCGACGCGGATGATCTTCAGCAGGCGGGCGACCTCGGCGGCGACCGCGTCGCGGGCCGCGGCGACGTAGCGGCGCGGGTCCACGAGGGCGGGGTCGGCGGCGAGCCGCTCGCGGACGGCCCCGGTGTACACCTTGTTCAGCTGCGTCGCGATGTTGATCTTCGTCATGCCGTGCCGGACGGCGGCGGTGAGCGCCTCGTCGGGCACCCCGGACGAGCCGTGCAGCACCAGCGGCACGGGCACGGCGTCGCGCAGCCGCGCGATGAGGGGAAGGTCCAGGACGGCGTCGCGGGTGAGCATGGCGTGGGACGTGCCGACCGCGACGGCGAGGGCGTCCACGCCGGTGGCGGCCACGAAGCCCGCGGCTTCCCCCGGGTCGGTCCGGGCGTGCGGGGCGTGCACGCCGTCCTTGCCGCCGATCTCGCCGAGCTCGGCCTCGACCCAGACCCCGCCCGCGTGGCAGCGCGCGGCGACCTCGGCGGTGGCCGCCACGTTCGCGTCGTGCGCGAGCCGGGAGGCGTCGAACATCACCGACCCGAACCCGAGGTCCACGGCCTCGCCGACCAGGCCGGCCGAGGTGGCGTGGTCCAGATGGACGACGACCGGCACGGCGGCGGCGCGCGCGACCGCCAGCACCGCCCGCCCGATCGGCGCGAGCGCGCCGTGGTAGGCGACGCAGTTCTCGCTGACCTGGAGCACCACGGGCGCCCCCATGCGCTCCGCGCCGGTGACGATCGCCTCGGCGTGCTCCAGCTGGATCACGTTGAACGCCCCGAGCCCCCGCCCGGGCGCGCCGACGGCCTCACTCATGGGGACGAGCGGCATGGTCCTCCTCGGCTCGGACGCTGACATGGGGGAGGAGCGCGGGGACCGCGGCGGCGTCGATCTCACCGGCGACGGGAGAGCGGACCGCGCAGGCGGCCAGCGCGACCGCGTTCCGGAGCAGGTCCGGCCAGGGCCGGTCCACCGCGAGCCCCGCCGCCAGCCCGGCGGCGAGCGCGTCTCCCGCGCCCGTCGGGTTGCCCGGGACGGGACGGTCGAGGGCGGCGCGCAGGGCACCGCCGGGGGTGTCCGCGACGACCCCGCCCGCGCCGAGGGAGGCGACCACGGTCCGCGCGCCCGCCGCGCGGAGCGCGCGGATGCCGGCCGCCGTGTCGCCGGTGCCGCTCACGCGGGCCAGTTCCTCGGCGTTCGGTTTCACCACGGCGGGGCGTCCGGCGAGCCCGAGCCGCAGCGCCTCCCCGTCGGCGTCCAGGATCACCGGGCCGGGGGCGAGGCGGGTGAGCCGCGCGTAGGCGTCCGGCGGGACGCCCGGGGGCAGACTCCCCGACAGGACGACCACGGCGGCGTCCCGGGCCAGCGTCTCGTAGCGGGCGAGGAACGCCGCCCATTCGGCGGCGGTCACGGTGGGCCCGGGCTCGCAGAACATCGTCACCTCGGCGCCGACGACCGTGACCGTGCGGCGCGACTCCCCGGCTACCGGCGTGAACGCGGCGGGCACGCCCAGGGCGGCGAGCCCTTCCTCGATCTGCCGCCCGGCGGCGCCGCCGGCGAGCCCGGTGGCCACGACCTCGTGGCCGAGGCCGTGCAGCACCCGGGCCACGTTGACGCCCTTGCCGCCGGGCCGCCGGTGCACCGCGGCCACCCGGTTGACCTCGCCGAACCGCGCGTCCGGCACCTCGTAGGTGTCGTCGAGGGCCGCGTTCGGCGTGACCGTGAGGATCATGCGCCCCCGTCCCCGGAGGCGGGGTCCAGGATCACCGAGCGGGTGAGGTGCCGGGGCCGTTCGGGATCGAGGCCCGCCGCCGTCGCGCGCGCGACCGCGAGCCGCTGCACCCGGATCAGGTCGGCGAGCGGGTCGGCGCCGGCGGCGCGCAGCAGCCCGCCGGTCGCGGCCACCTCGCCGGCCAGGCCGTCCGGGAGCCCACCGAACATCCACACCGCGCGGCCGGGGCCGGTGACGCTGATCGGCCCGTGCCGGTACTCCATCGCCGGGTACGCCTCCGTCCAGAAGCACGCGGCCTCGCGCATCTTCAGGGCGGCCTCCTGCGCGATCCCGACCGTCCAGCCGCGGCCGAGAAACGTGACCTGCCCGACGTCCAGCAGCTCCGGCGGGAGCGGATCGGTCACGGCGGCCTCGGCGTCCGCGATCGCGGCCGTCAGGTCCTCGCCGAGGTGGGCGCGCAGCAGCGCCAGCTGGGTGGTGGCGAACCGGGTCTGGACGACCGACTCCTCGTCCGCGAAGTCCAGGGAGATCACCTCGCCCGCGCTCCCGGCGACCGGGGTGTCCGGGTCGGCGGTGATCGCGGTCGTCCGGACGGCGCCGCCGAGCCCGTCCAGGACGGCGAGGACCTCGGTCGTCGTCCCGGACCGGGTGAGCGCCAGCACCCGGTCGTAACGGCGGGCGAGCGGCATCTCCGAGGCGGCGAAGGCGTCGGTCTCACCGTGCCCCGCGCCCTCCCGCAGCGCCGCGTACGCCTGCGCCATGAACAGCGAGGTGCCGCATCCGACGACCGCCACCCGCTCCCCGCGGGCCGGCAGCGCGTCCCGCAGCCCGGCGGCCAGCCCGGCGGCGCGCCGCCAGCACTCCGGCTGCGCGGCGATCTCGCTCATGATGCGGTTGTCGGCCATGAATTCTCCTGACGTCTCTCGACCGGTTCGGACGCGGAGCCTCCGGGCGGCCCGGCCGGGCTCCCGGCGTGGCGGGCCGCTTCGGCGGCCTCGGTCCAGGTGGGCTGGGCTCGGGTTCCGCCGTGCGCGCGGGTGGACAACGCTCCGGCGGCGGTCGCCAGCGCGAGACATCCGGCCAGGTCGAGACCGCGCAGCCGGGCGGCCAGGAAACCGGCGTCGAACGAGTCCCCCGCCCCCACCGTGTCCAGCGGCTCCGCCGGGACGGGGGCGGCCCGCACGAGCCCCCCGTCCCACGCCAGGGCGCCCTCGGCACCGCACTTGATCACCGGCAGGACCCCGCGCGCCGCCAGCCGCCGGGCGGCCTCGGCGACGTCCTCGCATCCGGCGATGGCCCGGGCCTCGGACTCGTTCGGCAGCAGCACATCGGTCACGGCGAGCACGGCATCGAGCCCCGCCCACCGCCCGGACGGATCGTCATTGGTGTCGAGCGAGGTGGTCGCCCCGCCCGCGCGCGCCGTGGCGAACAACGCGGGCAGGCCGGCCGCCAGCCCCGGCTGAAGGAAGTACGAAGCGGCATGCACGTGCCGGGCGCCCAGCAGCGCCTTCGCGGGGACGTCCTCCGCCGTCATCTCCGGCAGCGTTCCCGGCGCGGTCAGGATCGCGCGGTCGGCGCCCTCGTTGAGGATCACCGTGAGCCCGGTCGGAATCTCGGGATCGACCGTGCACGCCGACACGTCCACACCCTGGTCGGCGAGGGCGCCGAGCACGAACCGCCCGGCCGCGTCGTCCCCGACCCGCCCCGCGAACGCGACGCGCAGACCGAGCCGCGCCGCCCCGCACGCCATGATCGCCGCGGACCCGCCCAGCGCCAGCTCGCCGTGCCGGACCAGCTCCTCCCGCTGCCCGAACACCGGCCGCCGCGGCGCGTCCACCAGCACGACGTCCGGGTTGGCGTCACCGACCACGAGCAGATCGACCGCGTCGCCCACCACACCTCCGCATGCGCGTTCACGCTCAAAACTCCCGCCAATCATCCGCAAACAATCACCACCGCACAAGAGCAGACCCCGCCGGTGTTCGCAGGAGCCGACGGGTCGGACCGGGGAGTGGGAGCGTCAGGGGCGCACAGGGAGGCCGTCGCCGCAGAGGTGGAGGCAGTCGCCGGATCTGGTGGTCGGCAGGGGTGATATGTGCGAATTGACCTTGCGTCCTGACATCGGGGGCCGTCCTCCGGCAGCGCGGTGGGCCCAGGCCCAATGGAACGTTCCCGCCTCCCGACAGGACCCCCTGACTCCATTGTCGGCCTGACTGACTTTGTGCACGTCAGCGAAGTGAATGACGGACTTCGAGCAGGTTCCGCCCAGGGTGGTGACGGATGTCGAGCAAGAGTGTTACGTTCCACGGCGTGACATCGAGCAAGCGTCGTGCGCAGATCGTGTCGTCCCTGCGCACCAAGGGCGCCGCCTCCGTGCGGGAGCTGGCCGAGACCCTCCAGGTGAGCGAGTCGACGATCCGGCGTGACCTGGACGTGCTCGACCGCAACGGCGAGCTCCTGCGGACCTACGGGGGAGCGGCCCTGTCGCCCCGCACGGCGGTGCCCGAGATCTCCTTCGCGGCGTCGGCGGAGCACGACAGCGCGGAGAAGGCCGCGGTGGCCGAGCGGGCGGCGGCGCTGGTGGAGGACGACATGGTCGTCGTGCTCGACATCGGGACCAGCACCAGGCTGATCGCCCGGCATCTGCGCGGCCGGCCCGTCACCGTCATCACCGCCAATCTGGCCGTGCTGGACGAACTGCGCGACGACGAGGCCGTCCGGCTGTGCCTGCTCGGCGGTGTCGTGCGGCGCAACTACCTCTCCCTCGTCGGGTCGCTCACCGAGACGACGCTCCGCCAGGTGCGCGCCGACCTCGTGTTCCTCAGCTGCACCGGAGTGCGGCCGGACGGGCACGTCATGGACGACATGGAGGTCGAGACGCCGATCAAGCAGGCGATGCTCGAATCCGCGGACCGGGTGGTGCTGGTCGCCTCGGAGGCGAAGTTCCCCGGCACCGGCTCGCTGCGGGTGTGCGCGTTCGACCGGATCGACGCGCTGGTCACGACCGCCGGGGCCGACCCCCGGACGCTCGAGGTCTGCCGGGAGGCGGGCGGGAAGGTGTTCTTCGCATGAAGCTGGCCATACTCGGCGGTGGCGGGTTCCGGGTGCCGTACGTGTACCAGGCCCTGTTGCAGGACCCGGGCTCTCCGCGCATCGAGGAGGTCTGGCTCCAGGACTCCGACGCCGGCCGCCTGGAGGCGATGGCGGCGGTGCTCGGCGCGCTCGCCGAAGGGGTCGAGGACGCGCCGCGGGTGTTCACCGGCACCGGGCTTGACAAGGCCCTGGAAGGGGCTGACTTCGTCTTCTCCGCCGTCCGGGTGGGCGGCCTCAAAGGGCGTGTGTGCGACGAGCGGGTCGCCCTGGACCTGAACGTCCTCGGGCAGGAGACCACCGGTCCCGGCGGGATCGCGTACGGGCTGCGCACCATTCCCGTCATGCTCGACATCGCGCACCGCGTGAAGGCCCTCGCGCCGGACGCCTACGTCATCAACTTCACCAACCCCGCCGGAATGATCACCGAGGCGATGCAGGGCGTGCTCGGCGACCGGGTGCTCGGCATCTGCGACACCCCGTCCGGGCTCGGCATGCGGGTGGCCGCGGCCCTCGGGCTGGATCCGGGCCGGATCCGGCTCGACTACGTCGGCCTGAACCATCTCGGCTGGATGCGCCGCATCCTGCACGACGGCGTCGACGTCCTGCCCCGGATGCTCGCCGACGAGGAGTTGCTGGGGACGCTGGAGGAGGGCGTGGTCTTCGGCCGTGACTGGCTGCGCGACCTCGGCGTGATCCCCAACGAGTACCTGTACTACTACTACTTCAACCGGGAGGCGGTCCGCGCCACCCTGGACGCGCCGCAGACCCGCGGCGAGTTCCTGCTCAAGCAGCAGGAGGCGTTCTATGAGCGGATCGCGGCGGCGTCCGGCGGCACGGCCATGGAACTGTGGCGCGAGACGGTGGCGTCCCGCAGCGCGAGCTACATGGCCGAGATGAAGGGCGCTCGGACCGGCGAGGCCCTCGACGACCACGCCGGCATCGACCCCGCGGACGAGGGATACGCCCGGGTCGCGCTGAACGTGATGGCCGCGATCAGCCGCGACGAGCGCGCCACCATGATCCTCAACGTGCGGAACGGCTCGACCGTCACCGCCCTCCCGCCGGACGCGGTCGTCGAGGTGCCGGTCACCGTCGACGCCGCCGGCGTCCACCCGCTCGTCCTCGACCAGCCCGACCTCCACCAGACCGGGCTCATGCAGCAGGTCAAGGCCGTGGAGCGGCTGACCGTGCAGGCCGCCACCACCGGTTCGCGGGCGGACGCCGTCAAGGCGTTCGCCCTGCACCCCCTGGTCGACTCCGTGGAGATCGGGCGGCGGCTGCTCGACGGCTACATCGACCGGATTCCCGAGGTCGCCGGCGTCTTCACGGCCGGTGGCCGATGACCCCCGCGACCGACCTCAGCCCCGACGGCCCTCGTGAGGAGGAGTCATGACAGCGGAGACCCTGGACGGGAGCGCGGACCCGGGACCGGGCGGGGCGGCGGCCCCCGGCCGGCCGCCCGAGCCGTCCCTGGCCGACCCGTGCGCCGAGCGGGGCCTCGCCGCGGACATGCTGCACCGCGCGGACGACGCCGGTGCGGCGCCCGAGCTGGACGTCTTCCTGAGCGGCCAGGTCTTCATGGACATGATCTTCACCGGGCTGCCCGGGCTGCCGCCGCCCGGGACGGAGCTGTTCACCGAGGGGCTCGGCTCGGCGCCCGGCGGCGTCGCGAACATCGCGGTGGCGATGAGCCGGCTCGGCCTGCGGGTCGGGCTCGCGGCCCCGTTCGGGGACGACATGTTCGGCGCCTACCTGTGGCGGACGCTCGCCGAGCAGGAGGGCATCGACCTCGGGCACTCCCGCAAGATCACCGGCTGGCCCACGCCCGTCACGGTGTCGCTGGCCTACGACTCCGACCGCAGCATGGTCACCTACGCCAAGCCCATGCCGGACCTCGCTCCGGCGGAGGAGCCGACGGCCGGCGCGGAGGCGGTGCTCGGCTCCCCGCCGCCCGCCGCGCGGGCCTGCTTCGTCGACATCGAGCGTCCCGTGCCGGGCTGGGCCGGGGAGATGCGGCGGTCGGGCACCACCGTCTTCGCCGACCTCGGCTGGGACGCGACCGAGACCTGGTCGACCGAGGTGCTCGACCGGCTGGAGCACGTGGACGTGTTCCTGCCGAACGCCGTGGAGGCCATGGCCTACACGCGCGCCGGGACGCCCGAGGAGGCCGCCCGCAGGCTCTCCGAGCGGGTCCCGGTCGTGGTGGTGAAGCGCGGCGGCGCGGGGGCCGTCGCGATCGACTCGGCGACCGGCGAGGTCGCCGAGACCGAGGCGCTGCCGGTGCGCCCGCTCGACGCCACCGGGGCCGGCGACGTGTTCGGCGCGGGATTCCTGTTCGGGACGCTCGCGGGGCTCCCGCTCGCCGAACGGCTGCGGTTCGCCAACCTGTGCGCGGGCCTGTCCGTCCGGCACCGCAGCGGCTCGCTCGGGGCGCCGTGCTGGGGGGAGATCGCCGCGTTCGGCGAGTCCGGCGAGGTCCCCGAATCCGTCCTCGAACAGTACGCCTTCGTCGTGGACTTCATCCCCGACTCGGCGACCGACACCGTCGTCCGGGCCGAGCCCACCCTCCGGGCCGAGCCTCAGCAGCCGTCCTGACCCGGGACAGAGAGACAAGGGAGCCGCTGGAATGCCGACACTGACGAGGCGAGGGGCGGCCGCGGCGGTCGCGGCCCTCGCGACCGTGCTCGCCGCCGCGTGCGCCCCCGGTTCGTCCGGCGACGAGCCGGAGAGCAAGGCGCCCGCCGCGGTGAACACCGACGTGGCCAAGGCCGGGAACGTGACCCTCACCGTCTGGGACCAGGAGGTCCAGGGCGGGCAGAAGAAGCAGATCGAGAAGCTCAACGCGCAGTTCCAGGCCAAGTACCCCAACGTGAAGATCAAGCGGGTGTCGCGGTCGTTCACCGACCTGCAGTCGACGCTGCGGCTCGCCCTGTCGGGCGGCAACCCGCCGGACGTCGTGGAGGCCAACCAGGGCTACGCGTCCATGGCGCAGTACGTCAAGGCCGGGATGCTCCTCCCGCTGGACTCCTACGACAAGGTCTACGGGTGGAGTAAGCGGTACCCCAAGGGCCTGCTCGACCTCAACAGCGTCACCGACGGCGGGAAACTGATCGGCTCGGGCAAGCTGTACGGCGTCTCCCTGAACGGTGAGATCGTCGGGCTCTACTACAACAAGGAGAAGCTCGCCAAGCTGGGCATCCAGCCGCCGAAGACATGGGCGGAGTTCGACCAGGCGCTCGGCACCGCGAAGAGCAAGGGCGAGGTCCCGATCGCGTTCGGCAACCTGGAGAAGCTGCCCGCGATGCAGCTGTACGGCATCCTCCAGGACGGCGTGACCGACAAGGAGTCCGTCCGCAAGCTCGTGTTCGGCAGCGGCGGCGCCTGGACGGACGCCCCGAACGTCCAGGCGGCGCAGAAGCTCGCCGACTGGTCGAAGAAGGGCTTCTTCACCAAGGACGCCAACTCCGTCAAATGGGACGACACCCCGGTGAACTTCGCCAAGGGCGAAGGCGTGTTCATGTTCGGCGGCACCTGGTGGGCGTCCGAGCTGAGCGACAAGATGAAGGACAAGGCCGGCTTCATGCTGCCGCCCGCCGCGCAGGCCGGGGCGCCGACGGCGACGATGGGCGGCGAGAGCCTGCCCTGGTCGATCACCGCCAAGAGCAAGCACGCGGACGTCGCCGCGGCCTACATCAACTTCATCACCTCGCCCGAGGCGATGGACGTCTCCGTCGAGACCGGCAACCTGCCGGTGCTCGCCGCGCCGTCCAAGCAGCCCTCGGCGACGCTGCTGAAGGAGGTGTCGGCGGCCTGGGCGGAGCTGAGCAAGAGCGACGGCGTCACCCCGTACATCGACTACGCCACGCCGACCTTCGCCGACGCGTTCGGCGGCCCGCTGCAGGAGCTCATCGCCGGCCGGAAGCCGGCCGACGAGGTCATGAAGGCCGCGCAGGACGACTACACCGCCTTCCAGAAGAAGAAGTAGGGATCGGGTCCGTCCGTCCCGGCCGCGCCTCGTCCACGGCGCGGCCGGGCGCCGGACCGGGCCGGACGCAGGACAAGGAGCCCGCACATGACGACCGTCGCGCGGCGAAAGACCCCGAAGTCCAGGCGTGAGGCGTCGGCCCCGCGTGCGGCGCTCCGGGACGGCGCCTCCGCGCCTCCCGGGGAGGCCCGGGGAGTCGGCTGGCTGTACGTCCTGCCCGCGCTGCTGGTGTACGGGGCGTTCCTGCTGTGGCCGCTGGTGCGGGGCGCGCAGTTCTCCCTGTACCACTGGGACGGCCTGGGCCCGGCGACATGGGCGGGGTTCTCCAACTACACCGCCATCTGGTCGGACCCGGCGTTGCGGGGCGCGTTCGGGCACCTGCTCGTCCTCGTCGTGTTCTACTCCGTCCTGCCATGCTGCATCGCGTTCGTGCTGGTCGGCGCGATGTCGCGGACGAGGATCCGCGGCCTCACGTTCTTCCGGACGGTGCTGTTCCTGCCCCAGGTCGTCGCGATGGTGGCGGTGGCCGTGGCGTGGCGGTGGGTGTACTCCACCGACGGGCCGGTCAACACCGTCCTCGGCTGGCTGCACGCGCTCGGCCTGCCCGACTGGCGGCACGGCTGGTTCGGCGACTTCACCTTCGCGCTGCCCGCGGTGGGGGTCGTCGGGACCTGGGTCGGGATCGGGCTCGCGATGGTGCTGTTCCTCGCCGGGGTGCAGAAGATACCGCGCGAGCTGTACGAGGCCGCCCGGATCGACGGTGCGGGCGCCGTGCGCGAGTTCCTCGCGGTCACCCTGCCCGGGCTGCGCCGCGAGCTGGCGGTGGCGCTCACGCTGACGACCATCATCGCGGTCCGCAACTTCGACCTCATCTACATGGCCACCTCGGGTGGGCCGGGCGACGCGACGAAGGTGCCCGCCTACGAGGTCTACAACCGCACGTTCAACACCGGCGAGGTCGGGCTCGGGTGCGCGATCGGCGTCACGCTGGCGGTGCTGGCGTTCGCCGTCACGGCCGGGATCCGGCGGCTCGTGGAAGGGAAGGGCGCATGACCGGGCGGACGGAACGGTTCGTCAACCACGCGATCCTGGCCGTCTTCGCGGTCATCGCCGTATTCCCCATGATCGGGATCGTGGCGCAGGCGCTGCGGCTGCCCGACCTCGACGTCTCCGCGTTCGGGACGGCATGGCGGGAAGGCCATTTCGCCACCTACATGCGCAACAGCGTCATCGTCACGGTCATCACCGTGGTCGTGGCCGCGGTGCTGTCGATCACGGCCGGGTACGCGCTCGGCACCATGCGGTTCCGCGGTTCCGGCGCGGTGTTCCTGCTGTTCCTCGCCGGGCTGACCATCCCGACGGAGGCCATCGTCGTCCCGCTCTACTTCGACCTGAGGTCGGCGGGGCTCGACAACACCTACGCGGGGCTCATCCTCCCGCAGGTGGCGATGTCGGTGGCCTTCGGGACGTTCTGGATGCGCGCCTACTTCCGCAGCGTCCCGCGGTCCCTGCTGGAGGCGGCCCGTATCGACGGCGCGTCCAGCTGGACCACGCTGTGGCGGGTGCTGGTGCCGGTCGGCCGCCCGGCCATCCTCACCATGCTGCTGCTGACCACCATGTGGACCTGGAACGAATTCCTGCTCCCCCTGGTGATCATCAACTCGGACGAGGGGCTGCGCACCGCACCGCTCGGGCTGTCCTTCTTCCAGGGCACCCACAAGACCGACTATTCGCTGCTCATGGCGGGCGCGCTGATCATCGCCGCGCCCATCGTGATCGTCTATGTCTTCCTGCAGCGCCAGTTCATCGCAGGAATGCTCTCGGGGGCCGTCAAGGAGTAGGGAAAGAACAGGAGAGTTCATGCGAAGACTCGCCCTACCCGCAGTCCTGTCCACGGTGCTCGCCGCCTCGGCGATCGCCTTCGCGAGCCCGCCCGTGGAGGCGGCCGGGCCCGGCGGCGCCGCGTCCACCGATTCCGCCGACGGCCGGCTTGACGTGCTGTTCGTCGGCGCCCACCCCGACGACGAGGCCGGCGCCCTGTCCACGCTCGGCCAGTGGAACGAGTTCGACAAGGCGAAGGTCGGCGTCCTCACCGTCACCCGCGGCGAGGGCGGCGGCAACGCCGCCGGAACCGAGGAGGGGCCGGCGCTCGGGCTGCTCCGGGAGAACGAGGAGCGGCGCGCCGTCGGCAAGGCGGGCGTCACCGACATCCACTACCTGGACAAGGTCGACTTCTACTACACGGTGAGCACCCCGCTCACCGCCGCCACCTGGGATCACGAGAAGACGCTGGAGAAGGTCGTCCGGCTCGTCCGCGAGACCCGGCCGAAGGTCATCGTCACCATGGTGCCCGCGCCGCTGCCCGGCCAGCACGGCAACCACCAGGAGGCGGCGCGGCTGGCGACCGAGGCCTACTTCGCCGCGTCCGACCCCGCCGCATTCCCCGCCCAGCTCGGCAAGGAGAGGCTGAGCACGTGGGCTCCGGGACGGCTGTTCCAGACCGGCGGGGCGTCCGGGCCCACGGGGGCCGCCTGCGCCGCCCAGGGCACCCCGGCCGACCCGGCCTCGATCACCTACGGCGTATGGGGCGGCCGTGCGTCCGCCCGCAACGGCGGCAGGACGTGGGCGCAGGTCGAGCGCGAGGCGCAGCGGACGTACGTCAGCCAGGGCTGGGGCGGGTTCCCGGACGTCCCGTCCGACCCGGCCCAGATCGGCTGCGACTACTACATGCAGATCCACAGCCGGGTCCCGTTCACGCTGGGGAACACCGGCCCGGCGGCGATGCTGGAGGGCGCGGTGCTGCCGGGCAAGGGCGGCCTCCCGCTCGGCACCCGGTTCTCATTGACCACGGACTCGTTCGGTGTGACCGCCGGACGCCCCTTCAAGGTGACCGCGCACGCGAGTTCCCCGAATCGGCTGAAGGCGGCCAAGGCGTCGCTGGCGGTGCCGTCCGGCTGGAACGTGACAGGCACCGGTGACCTGGGGACGGTCGGCTCGACCGAACGTACGGCGACGTTCACGGTCACGCCGCCGGCCGGGGCGAAGGCCGGCCGCGTCCAGCTGGCGGCGACCCTCTCCAGCGGCACGGCCAAGGGACAGGCGGCCACATCCGTGGAAGTCCGGCCGGCCGTCACCGGGGTGCTGGAACCGCTGCCGCGCGTGGCGGACTTCGACTCCTGGGCCGGCAAGACCGGCGTCCCGGCGCTGACCGGGCAGGTGAAGCGGGTGCTCACGCTGGCGTCCGGCAAGTCCCGCAAGGTGCGCGTGGACCTGGCCAACACGACCGCGGCCCCGCAGTCGGGCACCGTCAAGCTCGATCTTCCGGAGGGCTTCGCCGCCGATGCCGCGTCCAAGCCGTACACGCTCGACGCCGGGGCGACCGGCGCGGCCACGTTCACCGTCACCAACACCGACGCCTCGCTGCCCACCTCCAACGACGGCGGCGCGGGCGGAGACTACGACCTGACCATCACCACGACCACGTCCTCGGGCTCCGACGTGCAGAAGGGCGCCCTGGAACTCGTCCCTGCGGCCGTCCTGCCGAAGGCGGAGACCGTGCCGACGGTGGACGGCAAGGAGTCGCCCGGCGAGTACCCGGGGCCGGAACTGAACCTGTCCCGGCGCTGGGAGGGCTCGGCCTGCGAGTCCGCCGCCGACTGCTCGGCGACGGGCAAGGTCACCTGGACCGACGACGCGCTCCACGTGCTGGTCAAGGTCCGCGACGACAAGCAGGGCACCGTGCTCGGCGCGGACGACTGCAAGCGGCACTGGCGCACCGACTCGGTGGAACTCGCGATCGACCCCCGCGGCGACTCCGAGAACACCTCCACCACGTTCAAGACCGGCATCTTCCCCAAGATGTCGGACGGGAAGCCGTGCTTCGAGCGTGACGCGGACGCCCGCCAGGGCCCGGGGGAGGAGACCGCGCCCGGCATGCGGGTCGCCTCGTCGGTCGCCGAGCCGTACGACGGCTATGTGATCGAGGCGGAGATCCCGTTCAAGGCGCTGCCCACCGCGGTGGACCCGGAGCGGATGGGCCTGAACCTGTTCGTGTACGACTCCGACACCCAGGACAAGACCGGCCAGACCCGTATCGGCTGGTCGACCTGGGGCGGCGTGCAGGGCGACCCGTACCGGTGGGGCCTCGTGTCCCTACCCGGGCACACCCCGCCGTCCGGCATGCCGACCACGCCCCCGGCGCCGGCCATGCCGACGGACGCGACGCGGTCGGTGAACTCGCCGGAGTCGATCCTCCAGGCGGTGCGGACCGGAGTCCCGCTGGCCGCCGGCCCGGCGGCGCCGCGCTCGGACACGGCGCGGATCACCGGGAAGCCGAAGGTCTCCGGCGGCTCGACCACCGTCAGGCTGCTGGCGACCGGGCCCGGCACCGCCCACGTTCACGTGTGGGACGGCAAGCTCCTCGGCACGAAGCAGGTCGAGATCCGCCACGCCGGAGTCACCACGGTGACCGTGCCGGGCGGGACCGGAACCGTCACCATGGCCTTCGAGGCGGCGAAGGGCGGGACGGCGAGCGGCGCCGTCCCGTTGTCCGGATGAGGCGACGCCGCCGGGCCGGGGCCGTCCACCCTGGTCCGGCGGCTGCCGCCGGAGACTTTGAACTCACTCCCGCCGGGACGCGTACCCCCACGCGTAGATCGACACCCGGAACCGGGAGGGTTCATGACGCGCCGGAAGAGCGTGAGGAACAGTCGGCTGCGGACCGCGGTCACGACGACCGCGGTCGCCGCCGGATCCGCCGGGCTCCTGGCCGGCTCGCTGTACGTCGTGCACGCCGAGGGACGGCCGGGCGGCAAGGAGGCGAAACTCGCCGGCGACGCCCAGGCCGGACGCCAGGGGACGGGACAGGGCGCCGGGCAGACCGCCGGCCGGCGAACCGGCCAGGCCGCCGCCACGGCCACCAGGATCGCCGACCGGCTCGGCACCCGCACGACCGGCGGCTACGTGGACTCCGCGGGACGTCCCGTCGTCACCGTCACCAACGCCACGGACGCCGCCGCGGTGCGCGCCGCGGGCGCCGTCCCCAAGATGACCCAGCGGAGCCCCGCCACCCTGACGCGGGTCACCAGCACGCTCCGCCAGTCCGTGTCGGACATCCCCGGCACCGGATGGGCCGTCGACCCCGCCACGTCCAAGGTCACGGTGTGGACGGACGACACGGTCACCGGCACGCGCATGGCGGCCGTCCAGCGCACCGCCCGGCAGATGGGCGCGGCGATCCGGATGGTCCGCATCCCCGGCACGCTCCGCACGTTCGCGCTCGGCGGCGACGCCATCTTCGGCGGGGGCGCGCGCTGCTCGCTCGGCTTCAACGTCAAGCGCGGCCAGCAGGACTTCTTCCTCACCGCCGGGCACTGCGGCAACGAGGTCCAGAACTGGACCTCCGACCAGGAGGGCGCCGAGGCCGTCGGCACCACCGTGGAGAGCGACTTCCCCGGCAACGACTTCGCGCTCGTCCAGAGCGAGGGCCAAGCAGGCCAGAGCGCGGTCAACCTCTACAACGGCCAGGCACAGGAGATCACCGAGGCCGGCGAGGCCGTCGTCGGCCAGGAGGTCCTGCGCAGCGGCAGCACAACGGGCGTCCACGACGGCACCGTCACCGCCACCAACGCCACGGTGAACTTCGCCGAGGGCAGCGTCAGCGGCATGATCCAGACCACCGTGTGCGCGGAGCCGGGCGACAGCGGAGGCCCGCTCTTCGCCGACGGCGCCGCCCTGGGGCTCACCTCCGGCGGCTCGGGCGACTGCCAGACCGGCGGCGTCACATTCTTCCAGCCGGTGACGGAGGCCCTCCAAGTCTTCGGCGCCGAAATCGGCTGACCACCCCCAACCGAGGCCCAGGCCACATCCGGCCTGGGCCTCCCTCATGTGCGGCGTCCGCCGTGACGCGGCACCCGAGTCCGCGCCGGGAATCGGGTGACAACAAGGCGGATCGGCTGAAAGGCTTTGCGGGCACCGTGTTCGCCTCCGGGTGACGGGGGTGCCTTCAGGCCGGCGCGTCCGCGCGGCACAGGGGACAGCGAGGAGGCGACGGCAGTGACCGTCTCGATGGTGAAGGGTCAGCGGATCTCGCTGGAGAAGCCCGGCGGCGGGCTGAGCATGGTCCGCATGGGACTCGGCTGGGACGCGGTCAAGAAGAAGGGCTTCTTCGGCTCCCGGGAGCGGGAGATCGACCTCGACGCGTCCTGCGTGCTCTTCGCCGACGGCAGCATCGCCGACGTGGTGTACTTCGGCAAGCTGGTCAGCGACGACGGCTCCGTCCGGCACACCGGCGACAACCTGACCGGGGCGGGCGACGGCGACGACGAGTCGGTGATCGTCGACCTCGGCCGGCTGCCGGTGCACGTCACCTCGCTGGTGTTCACCGTCAGCTCCTTCAACGGGCAGACCTTCAACGAGGTCGAGAACGCGTTCTGCCGGCTGGTCAACGAGACGGACGGCGGTGAGCTGGCCCGATACACGCTGACCGGCGGCGGCGCCCACACCGCCATGGTGATGGCCCGGCTCTACCGCCACGGCGGCTCCTGGAAGATGAACGCGATCGGGGAGCCGTGCCACGGCCGCACCTTCCAGGACATGCTGCCGACGATCACCGGTCTCGCCTGACCGCCCATGACCGCACTCACGCGCGGCGCCAACGCGCCGCTGCCCGCCCGGCGGGTGACCGCCACCGCGTCCTGCGCCGTCCCCGTGGACGTCAGCGCCCTGCTCGTGGGCACCGACCTGCGGGTGCGCTCCGACGCCGACCTGGTGTTCTTCAACGCGCCCGAGGCGCCGGGGGTGCGCTGGGCCGACGCCGGGGGAGGCCAGCGAGTCGAACTCGACCTCGACGCGGTCCCGGCCGATGCGGCAGCGGTGCTCATCGCGGTCAGCCTGACCGGCGCGACGACCTTCGGGACGGTGCCACCACCCGAACTCCGCCTCACCGCGGGCGGCGAACCCGTGGCCGAGTTCACCGTCGCGGGCCTGGGCCCGGAGAAGGCGATCATCGGGCTGGAGATCTACCGCCGGGACGGCCGATGGAAGGTCCGCGCGGTCGGCCAGGGCTACCCCGGCGGGCTGGCCGAGCTGGTCGAGGCGCACGGCATCGAGGTGGACGACGAGGGGGACCGGGCCGATCCGGCCGATCCGGCGCCCGGAATGCCCGCCCCGCCGGTCGCCCCCGCGGTCGGGGCGGCACCCCGGGAGCACGTCCCGCCGTCACCGCCGCCTGCCTCGGAGGTCGGCTACGTCGAACGCTGCTGGCTCGTCTGGGAGGACGCCAGCCGCTCGCTGGCCGCGTTCCTGTCCTCGACCGAGCACGCGCTGACCCTCCGCAACGAGGAGATCGCCGGACGGCAGCCGCGCGGACGCTTCGAACAGCTCATGGCCGCCGCCGACCAGCGGCTGCGGTCCGACGCCGCCCAGCTGCGTGAGGAGCTGGCCCGGGTGGAACCGCACATCACCCCCGAGGCCGCGCCCTTCGACGCGCCCGCCTGGCTGACCTGGCAACCCCGAACCGACCTGGCCGAGGGGATGCTGCTGGGCCGGCTGTCCACCGCCGAGCTGCCCGATCTGCGCGTGCCGCTCATCCTGCGGCTGCCCTGGCGGCGCGGCGTGTGGGTCTCGCGCGGCACGATGCCGGGCGACTCGGCCGCCTACGCCTGGTCGCTGGCCACCCGGTTCCTGGCCGCCGTCCCGCCCGGGGTCGCCGGGCTGGAGGTGATCGACGCGGCGGGCCTGTCGGGCGCCGGCTGGCTGCACGGGTTCGATCCGTCCACCAGCGCCCGCCTGCTGGGAGGCGGGGTGGCCACCGGACCTGCCGCCGCCGAGCGCCTCCGCCGCCTCCTCGACCTGGTGGACCTGCGCCGGATCGGCGGCGACGACGACCGGTCGTCCGCCGGCCCCCCGATTCGGCTGGTGGTCGTCCTCGACGCCGGCGCCGCCCTCGCCGGGGAGGAGGCGCACCAGATCCTGCGTCTGGTCGAGGACGGGCCGCTGGTCGGTGTCCCGGTGCTGCTGGTGGAGACCGACACACCCACCGGCGATTCCGTGCGCGCCATGCGGGTCCAGCAGTCCTGCAACGACCTCCCCTCAAGCGCGGGCAGCATCGGCGACTCCTGGGTGGGCGCGGAATGGACCCTGACCCCCGAGGTCCTCCCCGACGCCGCCGGCGGCACCCGTGCCCCCGCCCTCTTCAGCCACGTCCTCGGCACCCACGCCCGCGCCATCGCCCCCCACGGCCAGTAGGACACCGGGGACGGGAGCCGGCACGGCCGTCAGCCGCGGACCGCGGCGCGCTTCCGGGCGCCGCGGACGGCGGCGGAGAGGGTGGCGATGTCGTAGGCGCCGAGGTGGCGGCGTCCGTTGACGAAGAAGGTCGGGGTGCCGGAGACGCCGCTCAGGTCGGCCGAGTCGACGTCCTCGGCGATCCGCCCCGCGCCGATGTGCCGGCGCATGTCGGCCCGGAAACGGTCGAGGTCGAGACCGAGGTTCTCGGCGTAGCCGACGAGGTCGCGCGGGCGCAACGCCTCCTGATGTTCGAGCAGCACATCGTGCATGTCCCAGAACGCGCCCTGTGCGGCGGCGGCCTCGGCCGCCTCCGCCGCGAGCTGTGCCCGGGGGTGGATGTCGTTGAGCGGCAGATGCCGCCACACGTACCGGACGTCCCCGTGCCCGGCGAGCAGCTCGCGGATCACGGGCTCGGCCTGCCCGCAGTACGGGCATTCGAAGTCGCCGTACTCCACGACGGTGACCGGCGCGTCGGCGGGCCCCCGGACGTGGTCGCGGTCCGGATCGACCGGCGCGGCCAGGTCGACGATGCTCTCCGCGGTCCCCAGCAGCGCCCGCAGCCGGCGCCGCGGCGGCAGCAGCGCGGTGGCGCGGACGACCACCCAGGTGACGGCCGTGGCGCACAGCGCCGCCGACAGCACGCCGATCTTCGCGTCCTCCAGCCGCGCGCCGCTGAACGACAGCGTCGCGATCAGCAGCGCCACGGTGAAGCCGATGCCGGCGATGGCGCCGCCGCCCCCGACGGCGGCCCACCCGACCGGCGGACGCAGCCGGCCCCGGCTGAGCCGCCGGACGAGCCACGAGAAGCCGAGGATGCCCACCGGCTTCCCGGCGACGTAGCCGATCAGGATGCCGAGCGTGACCGGCGAGGTGAACGCGCGGCCGAGCGAGCCGGCACTGATCGTGATGCCGGCGTTGGCCAGCGCGAACAGCGGCACGATCACATAGCTCGTCCACGGGTGGATCAGCAGCTGGAGCCGTTCGTTCGGTGAGATCGCCGCGGCGACCTCGGTCTGCGCCGACCGGGCGAACTCCGGCGTCGGCTGCTCCCGGAACAGCCGGAAGACCTCCGTGGCGCGTTCCAGATCGGTCCGCGCGGCCGGGTGCGCGTAGGTCAGCAGCCCCATGGCCAGGCCGACGACCACCGGTTCGACGCCCGAGGACTGCATCGCCGCCCACGCGGCCACCCCCAGCACCACGTACACCGCCGTCTGCCGCACGTCGAGGGCGCGGACGATCACCGTCAACGCGAAGATCGCGATCGTCAGCAGCAGCGGCGGCACCGAGACGTCCTCGCTGTAGAAGATCCCGATGACCGCGAGCGCGACGACGTCGTCGACGACGGTGGCCGTGAGCAGGTAGGCGCGCAGCCGCGCCGGGAAGCTCCGCCCGACCAGCGCCAGCACGCCCAGCGCGAAAGCGGTGTCGGTCGACATCGCGATGCCCCAGCCGTGCACGGACGGCCGGCCCGCGTTCGCGGCCAGGTAGACGGCCACCGGCACCACCATCCCGCCCAGCCCGGCGGCGAGCGGCAGCGCGAGCCGGCGCCGGTCGCGCAGTTCCCCCATGTCGAACTCGCGGCGCGCCTCCAGCCCGACCACGAAGAAGAAGACCGTCATCAGGCCGCCGTTGACCCAGTGGCGCAGATCCTGCGTGATGCCGGCGCCGCCGAGGCGGACCGACAGCTGCGTCCCCCATGCCCTTTCGTAGCCGGACGCGTCCACGTTCGCCCAGGCCAGCGCGGCGAGCGTCGCGGTGAGCAGGACCACGGCGCCGCCCGTCTCGGTGCGCAGGAACTCCCGCAGCGGCGTCTGCAGGCTGCGCGCCCACGCCGTCCGGCCTGCGAACGGCCCGGCCGGGGCGTCCTCCCCCCGATTTTCGGTCATCCCTGCATTGTCACCCGGCCCTGATCGCCGCCGTGCAGCGCCTGCCGCACACCGAGTTCCAGCCGGGCCACGACCCGCTGAAGTGACCGCGTCACTATGGGGCGCCGTATCGATACAGTTCGGCGGTAGGTGGCCGTCTCCCCCCAGGACGAAGATGATTCCTCAGCCGATTCCCGGTCGTCGCCGAAAAACCGGTCTGGCGGCAGCGCTTGTGGCGATGCTGTGGGCGTCGGTGGCATGCTCCGGCGAAGCAGCGGATCCACGGCCGACCCGGGCCGCCTCACCGCCGGGCCCGGCGACCTCGGCTCCGCAGCGGACGTGGACCCCGAACGTGGACGATGACGAAGCCGCCTGTCGGAAGAAGGACCCGGAGCCATGGCGGCCGTCCAGCGACCCGTACACCGGGCCGGGGCCGCACTACATCCACCCGATCGAGGTCCAGTTGGATCCCGGTGAGCCGGAGAACGCGATGGACAGCAAGGACCTGTCCACGATCCCCAACGATATGCAGATACCCAGTGGGCGAATCCCGGATGGCTGGCAGCTCGTCGCCTGTGTGTACGACGGTCAGCCCGTACGCCGGTCCGGCACGGTGAGCTGCTATTTCAGCAATCTGAACAAGAGCAAGAAATACCCGTTCTATGAATCCCGTTACGAGGTGATCGTGCGGGAGGCCAGAACCGGGAAGAAGGTGGCCACGTTCAGTGTGCCGGGCACGACCAATGAGGACGGCGACTGCCCCAGTGTCGTCGTGGATTCCGGTGACACCATCATCCTGAAACCACTGGTCGGCCGCACTCTCGGAGAGAAGCTCCGCCCCTTTTTCAGCGCCGCTGAATAGGCCCTATGCCACACCGTGGGCGTAGGCGCACCTCTCCCAGATGTCGCCGTGGTACTCGCAGACTTCGACGAACACGCGGTACCCGTCAGCGAAGTAGTTGGTGGCCCATGAACGGCACTGGCCGTCGTTGGACGGATCTTTGAAAACGTAACCGGCGGGATCGGTGGGCTCGTCGCCGTTCGGGTCCGTTCCCTCCAGGTAGGCCACGATTCCACGCTGGTCGGTGGTGTTGTCGCACACGGTTATCTTCTCGTACGAGGGATACCCCGCCAGATCGGCGTCGAAGAAGACGGCGCCACTGCCGCTCAGCGTGTAAAGCCAGTGGACGTTGTGGGGCGGCTGGGCGGCCCCCGCCTGCGTGCCGCCCCCGAAGACGACGACCGCCATCACGGCCGCGAACAGGCCGAATCGTCGTGCATTTCGCATCCGGAGTCTCCCTTCTGCCGCACCATGATCGACATGATCGGGACGCATCCTAATGCCGGCGGGAGTGCCGAATACGAAACCATGAAGGCCGGAATCGGCCGCAGAAGCCGGACGGCTCCGAATCCCACTTCTATCCGGTGCAGTCGATCAGAGCCCTCGAAATCATTCGTGCCCGGTCGGCGGCGGGTCCGGTGGCGGTGGCGGGGCCGTGCGCCGCCGCCCGCCCGCTCCTCGCCGGGGGGCCGCCCCGCCCGGGGGCCCGGCCGCGAGCGAGGGCGATCGGGTGTCCGGAGGAGCTGTTACCGATACCAGAACCGCCCGTCAAGTCCCACTGGAGGACTGTCCTGGTCGCGTAGGGATTGACATTCACCATGAGTTAGCGCAAACATTCGTGACACACGCCACACGGACGAAAGCGGGCGACGTGGACGAGATTCAGGATGGCTGCGCGGCCGAGTGCAGGCAGGTGCTCATGGGCGGGCTCGCCACGCTGACCGGACGTTCGGCCGTGACCGCCGGCGTCCGCGGCTGAGTTTCAGGATCCTGCCGCAAGGGTCCTCCTGCCGACCGAAATGTTACCGGTAACTCTCCCTCCCGCACACGATCGCCGACCGGCGACGCGACCACCGTCCAGCACCGGTCCCTCATCCGCTGGAACCAGGCGTTCCATCGCCCCGCCCAGAGGTTCTGACCCGACCCCGACAAAGACGCCCTTCGCCGACCCCCGAAGTAGAAGGAAGAAACAGCCATGTTCAAGCGGCTCATCGTCGCCGTCGCGGGCGCCTCGCTGGCGCTGACGGCACTCAGCGCCTGCGGCGACTCCGGCGGCTCCGGCTCCGGCTCCGCCTCCGGGAAGCTCGTCCTCGGCTTCTCCCAGGTCGGCGCCGAGTCGGGCTGGCGGACCGCCAACACCAAGTCGATCCAGGACGCCGCGAAGACCGCGGGCGTCGACCTGAAGTTCTCCGACGCCCAGCAGAAGCAGGAGAACCAGATCGCCGCGATCCGGTCCTTCATCAAGCAGAAGGTCGACGTCATCGCCTTCTCCCCGGTGGTCGTCACCGGCTGGGACGCCGTCCTCAAGGAGGCCAAGGCCGCGGACATCCCGGTGGTCCTCACCGACCGGGCCGTCGACTCCGACCCGTCCCTTTACGTCACCTTCCTCGGCTCGGACTTCGTCGAGGAGGGCAAGAAGGCCGGCGACTGGCTCGTCAACGAGTACAAGGACGCCAAGGAGCCCGTCAACATCGTCCAGTTGGAGGGGACCGTCGGCGCCGCCCCCGCGATCGACCGCAAGAAGGGTTTCGAGCAGGCCATCGCCGCCAATCCCAACCTCAAGGTGATCGCCTCACAGTCCGGCGACTTCACCCGTGCGAAGGGCAAGGAGGTCATGCAGGCCCTGCTCAAGGCCCACAAGGACATCGACGTTCTGTTCGCCCACAACGACGACATGGGCCTGGGCGCGATGCAGGCGATCCAGGAGGCCGGGCTCACCCCCGGTAAGGACATCAAGATCGTCACCATCGACGCGGTCAAGGACGGCATGCAGGCGCTGGCCGACGGCAAGTTCAACTTCATCGTCGAGTGCTCCCCGCTGCTCGGCGACCAGCTGATGCAGACCGCCAAGAAGGTCAAGGACGGCGAGAAGGTCCAGAAGCGCATCGTCACCGTCGAGACCGTCTTCGACCAGGCCAAGGCCAAGGAAGCCCTGCCCACCCGCAAGTACTGATCCACCCGGAGTTCCGCCGGGGTCGCGGCGACCCGCGGCCCCGGCGGGCACCAGAGCACAGAAGCGGAGGAGGACGGCGAATGACCGTTCCCGTCCTGGAGATGGACGGCATCTCCAAGGGGTTCCCTGGCGTCCAGGCCCTCGACGACGTGGCCTTCCGGCTGTTCCCCGGCGAGGTCCACGCGCTGATGGGCGAGAACGGCGCGGGCAAGTCCACTCTGATCAAGGTGCTGACCGGCGTCTACGGGGCTGATGCCGGAAGCGTCGCGATCGCCGGCCGCGGCACCCTCATCCACGGCCCGCTGCACGCGCAGCGGCTCGGGATCAGCACGGTGTACCAGGAGGTCAACCTCTGCCCGAACCTGTCGGTCGCCGAGAACATCTTCATCGGCCGGGAGCCCCGCCGGTTCGGCCGGATCGACTGGGCCGCGGTCAACCGCCGGTCGGCCGAGCTGCTGGCCCGGCTCGACCTGAAGCTGGACGTCACCGCGCAGCTCGGTTCCTACTCGCTGGCCGTGCAGCAGCTCGTCGCGATCGTCCGGGCGGTGGACCTCGACGCCAAGGTGCTGATCCTGGACGAGCCGACCTCCAGCCTCGACCGCGGCGAGGTCGGCCGGCTGTTCGCCGTCATGCGCCGGCTGAAGGCCGACGGCGTGGCGATCCTCTTCGTGTCCCACTTCCTGGAGCAGATCTACGAGGTCTGCGACCGGGTGACGGTGCTGCGCAACGGCCGTCTCGTGGGCGAGTATCCGATCGGTGAGCTGAGCCGATTGGAGCTCGTCGCGAAGATGACCGGGCAGGAACTCGCCGCCCTTGAGGAGCTGGACAAGACGTCCCCGGACACCGGCGGAAGGGAGCGGCTGTTCGCACTCGAAGGCGTCGGGCGCACCGGGGCGATCGAGCCGGTCGACCTGGACCTGCACGCGGGAGAGGTGGTCGGTTTCGCCGGTCTCCTCGGCTCGGGCCGCTCGGAGCTCGCCCGGCTGATCTTCGGCGCGGACCACCCCGACTCCGGCCGCATCCGGTCGGGCGACGGCCCGGTCACGATCCGGACGCCGCGCGCCGCGATCGAACTGGGCATCGCGTTCTGCCCCGAGGACCGCAAGGGCGACGGCCTGGTCATGGACCTGACGGTCGAGGAGAACATGGTCCTCGCCCTGCAGGCGGCTCGGGGCTGGCTCCGGCCGCTGAGCCAGCGCAGGCGCGAGGAACTCGTCGGCGAGTACATCAAGGCGCTGCGCATCCACCCGCCGCACCCGGGCGCGCCGGTGCGGAATCTCTCGGGCGGCAACCAGCAGAAGGTGCTGCTCGCCCGCTGGCTCATCACCCGGCCGAAGCTCCTCATCCTGGACGAGCCGACCCGCGGGATCGACATCGGCGCCAAGACCGAGATCCAGAAGCTCGTCGTCTCCCTCGCCGGGGACGGTATCGGCGTCGTGTTCATCTCCGCCGAGCTGGAGGAGGTGCTGCGCATCTCGCACAAGGTCGAGGTGTTGCGCGACCGCCGGCTCGTCTCCGAACTCCAGAACGACGGGTCCCTGACACCCGAACGCATCCTGCAGACCATCGCGAACGGAGCCGCGGAGAAATGACCCGCGCCGAATCCCCGTCCCGCCTCGCCGCCCTCACCCGGAGCTCGCTGTTCTGGCCGGTGACCGTGCTGGTCGTCATGCTCCTCGGAAACGTGCTCTTCACGCACGGCTTCCTGGCGATCCGCGTCCGCCAAGGCCACCTGTACGGGAGCCTCATCGACATCCTGCTGTTCGGTGCGCCGCTCATACTCGTCGCCCTCGGCATGACGATCGTCATCGCCACCCGGGGCGTCGACCTGTCCGTCGGGGCCACCGTCGCCATCTCCGGCGCGCTGGCCTGTTACCTGATCAGCAAGGGTCACGGGCTGGTCATCGCGATCGGCGCCGCCGTCGTCGCCTCGCTCCTGCTGGGCCTCTGGAACGGGCTCCTGGTCACCCGCCTCGGCATACAGCCGATCATCGCCACGCTCATCCTCATGGTGGCCGGACGCGGCATCGCCCAGCTCATCACCGGCGGCCAGATCATCACCATCAACGACCAGGACTACAAGCTCATCGGCGGCGGCTACTGGCTCGGCCTGCCCTTCTCGATCATCCTGGTGGCGGTCGCCCTCGCCGGCACCGTCGTGCTGACCCGCCGCACCGCGCTCGGCCTGCTGCTGGAGTCCGTCGGTGGCAACGCCGAGGCGTCCCGCCTGGTCGGCATCCGCGCCACCGGGCTGATCGTCCTGGCGTACGTGTTCTGCGGGCTGTGCGCCGGGATCGCCGGCCTGATGATCAGCTCCAACACGCTGTCGGCCGACGCCAACCACGCAGGCCTCTGGATCGAACTGGACGCGATCCTCGCCGTCGTCCTCGGCGGCACCGCCCTCACCGGTGGCCGGTTCTCACTGGCCGGGACGGTCGTGGGCGCCCTCATCATCCAGACCCTGGACACCACGATCTACACGGCGGGCATCCCGCCGCGCACCACGCTCGTCTTCGAGGCGGTCGTCGTCACGATCGTCTGCCTACTCCAGTCGCCCGCCTTCCGCGCCAAGGTCACCCGCCGCCGCGGCAGGCCGACCGCAGCACCGGCGTCCGCCGAAACCCAGCAGGAGGTCACGGCATGAGCGCCGCCTTCCCAAGCGTGATCGCACGTGGTCGCCCCTTCGCACCACGCCGCCGGCACGTCCCCGTTCTGGTAACGCTAGGGCTGTTCCTGCTTTCGTTCGCGGTCGGCGCGATCCGCTACCCCAACTTCGGCACCACCCAGGTCTTCCTCGACCTGTTCATCGACAACGGCTTCCTCATCGTCGTCGCGGTCGGCATGACCTTCGTCATCCTGACCGGCGGGATCGACCTGTCCGTCGGCTCCGTCGTGGCGCTGTCGGGCATGCTGTGCGCGATCGGCACAATGAAGCTGCACATGCCGGCGCCCGTCGTCATCCCGCTGGTGCTGGCCTTCGGGACACTGTTCGGCGCGGCCATGGGCTACATGATCCACGTGTTCCAGGTGCAGCCGTTCATCGCGACCCTGGCCGGGATGTTCCTGGCCCGCGGCCTGTGCCTGACGCTCAGCGAGAACCAGATCTCCATCGACGATTCCTTCTTCGACACCCTCGCCCTGAACTCGCTGCACTTTCCGGGTGGCGACCACCTGTCGTACGGGGCGGTCACGGCCCTTGTGGTGGTCGTCATCGCCGGCTACGTGCTGCAGTGGACGCGCACGGGACGCAACGTGTACGCCGTCGGCGGCAGCGAGCAGTCGGCGATGCTCATGGGCCTGCCCGTCGGCCGGACCAAGATCCAGGTCTACGCGATCAGCGGCTTCTGCTCCGCGCTGGGCGGCGTCCTGTTCGCCCTCTACACGCTGTCGGGCGATCCCACCCACGCCATCGGCATGGAACTGGACGCGATAGCGGCCGTCGTCATCGGCGGGACCGTCCTCACGGGCGGATCCGGCTACCTCGTCGGCAGCGTCCTCGGCGTCCTCGTGCTCGGGGTCATCAAGACCATCCTCAGCTTCGAGGGGACGCTCAGTTCCTGGTGGACGCGGATCGCCATCGGTGTCCTCCTGTTCGGCTTCATCGCCCTCCAGCGCCTCATCGGCGCTCGCCGCCGCACCCGCGGCGGCGAAACAGCGACCATGGTTTGAGACCGATGTTGCGAGAGAACGGCCGCGCCGGCCGTCTCCGAGTTGCCTTATCGTGCTCCCTCGCTGTAGCGCGCGTAGCGCTCGGAGGGCCACCAATGGCTGTAGGCGGGTGCTTGCGGCCAGCCCTCGGGGACGTCCTGCCACTCTTCCTGCCGGCCGTAGGGGAGCAGGTCGATCAGCGGGAACGTGTGGCTCAGCTGCTCGGTGCCGCGCCCGTTGGTGTGCCAGGTGCGGTAGACGCTGTCACCGTCGCGGAGGAAGACGTTGACCGCGAAGCCGCCCCCTGGCGGCGCGTCCATGTCGCTGCCGAAGGAACTGTCGGCGGTCGAGTACCAGTCCATCGCGTTGCCGACCCGCCGCTTGTAGGCCAGGGCCTCATCGATCGCCCCTTGGGTGACGATGACGAAGCGGGCGTCGTATTCGTCGAGGAATTCCAGTTTCCAGAACTGGGAGGTGAACCCGGTACAGCCCGGGCACTGCCACTCCTCTCCAGGGGTCCACATGTGGTGGTAGACGATCAGCTGGGTCTTCCCGTCGAAGACGTCGGCGAGCCGGACGGGGCCGTCCGGTCCCTGGAGGGTGTAGTCGGGCAGCCGCACCATGGGCAGCCGCCGGCGCTGGGCGGCGATGGCGTCGAGCTCCCTCGTGGCGGCCTTCTCACGCGCGCGCAGCTCGTCGAGCTGCTTGCGCCAGCTCTGCTCGTCGACGACCTGAGGTAGTGGCTTGGAGGTCATGTCGGCATCTCTCCGAACCTGGGTATCGGCTGCGTGCCGGTGCGGCACCCTGCACCCCATGGAGACCAGGCGAGCGCGCGAAACTCATCGGCGGCGGCCGAAGCGGCGTGATCAAGGAATCTCCCGTGCAGAGATTCCTTGATCACGCCGGATGGGCCATGCCGGGGGTCAGGGGTGTGCGGGTAGCGGTTCGGCGCTCTCGGCCGCCCCTGCGGGTTCGGCGTCCTCGGCGACGGCCTGGTGCTCGGGGCGCGGGGTGTTCATCACGACGGCGACGATCAGCGCGCCGACCAGGATGATCCCCGCGGCCCAGGCGCTGGCCGTCGCGAAGCCGTCCACGAGCGCCTGCTTGGCGATGGCCGGGTCCATGCCGTGCGAGGCGTGCGAGGCGAGGTAGTCCGCGGTCGCGCTGGTGGCGATGGTGTTGAGCAGCGCGGTGCCGATCGAGCCGCCGATCTGCTGCGCCGTGTTGACGCTCGCCGACGCCACGCCGGAGTCGCCCTGGTCGACGCCGTGGGTGGCGTAGTTGATGGCCACCGGCATGATCATGCCGGCCCCGAGGCCGAACAGGAGCTGCACGACCAGCACGCCGCGGGCATAGGAGGTGCCGGGTTCCAGGGTGAGCATCCACAGCATCGCGGCGGAGCCGATGAGCATGCCGGGAACGATCAGCATCCGCGGCTGGACCCTGGGCAGCAGCCGAGTGGTGAGCCCGCCGGCCGACACCAGGACCGCCGTGGCCATCGGAAGGAAGGCGACGCCCGTCCTGATCGGCGAGTATCCCTTGACGATCTGCATGTAGTAGGTCATGAAGAGGAACGCGCCGAACATTCCGATGACGGCCAGCCCCACGGCCAGGTAGGCGCCGCCGCGGGTGCGGCTGGCGATCACGCGCAGCGGCAGCAGCGGCTGCGCCACCCGGCTCTCGACGAGGGCGAACGCGCCGAGCAGCGCCGCGCCGGCGGCGAACAGGCCGATGACCGTCGCCGAACCCCAGCCGTCGGACTCGGCCCGGCTGGTGGCGTACACGACCGAGACCAGCCCGCCGGTGACCAGCAGCACACCGGGGATGTCGAACCGTGCCCTGCCCTCGCGCCGCGACTCGGTCAGCACCGCGGACCCGCCGATCGCCGCGATCGCCGCGATCGGGATGTTGACGTACAGGCACCAGCGCCAGTCCAGGTAGTCGGTGAGCGCCCCGCCGGCCAGCAGCCCGATCGCGCCGCCCGCGCCGGCGATGGCGCCCCAGACCCCGAACGCCTTGGCGCGGTCCTTCGGCTCGGTGAACGTCACGGTCAGCAGCGACAGCGTGGACGGCCCGAGCAAGGCGCCGAACGCGCCCTGCAGGGCACGGGCGATCAGCAACATCTCGAAGTCGCCCGCCGCACCGCCCAGCGCCGACGCTCCGGCGAAGCCGATCAGCGCGATCAGGAAGGTCCGCTTGCGGCCGGTGTAGTCGGCGATCCGGCCGCCGAGCAGCAGCAGGCTGCCGAACGCCAGCGTGTACGCGGTGATGATCCACTGCCGGTCGCCGTCGGAGATCCCCAGGTCCCGCTGCAGCGACGGCAGCGCGATGTTCACGACGGTGGCGTCCAGAACGATCATGATCTGGGCCAGCCCGATGAAGAGCAGGGCGGCCCAGCGGCGCGAACCGGCCGCCGCGGCCTGCCCCTTCGTAGTTGCCCTGCCTCGTCCTCACTCACGGTGTTTGCGTGCCGCGGATCGTTCGCGCGGCGCCCTGACGAACACGAGACGGCGGCGGCCCGATCCCTGTGACGGCGCGGTCATGTGGCATGCGCCACCGAAAGCGGGTGTCACAAAGTGGTGGGGGCCGGCGTCTTGTGCGTGTGGCAGAGTCGAATTCGAACCGGCAGGAGTCGTCTATGAGCGAGCACAGCGAGCCGGCAACGAGCAGCGCCGAGCCGCTCGCTCGGGGGGGACGCATGGATTCCGCCACTGAGGCGTTCGTCGCGCACCGCAACCTTCTGTTCACCGTCGCCTACGAGATGCTCGGCTCGGCCGCGGACGCCGAAGACGTCCTGCAGGAGACCTGGCTGCGATGGGCGGGCGTTGATCTCGCCACTGTGCGGGATCAGCGCGCCTACCTGGTGCGGATCGCCACACGGCAGGCACTGGACCGGCTGCGCACGCTCGCCCGGCGCAAGGAGTCCTATGTCGGCCCTTGGCTGCCCGAACCGCTGCTGACCGCGCCTGATGTGGCCGAGGACGTGGAGTTGGCCGACAGCGTCTCGATGGCGATGCTGCTGGTGCTGGAGACGCTCACGCCCACCGAGCGGGCGGTGTTCGTGCTGCGCGAGGTGTTCGACCTGGCCTACGACGAGATCGCCGAGGCCGTCGGCAAGAGCGCGGCCGCCGTCCGCCAGATCGCGCACCGGGCCCGCTCGCACGTCGCCGCGCGCCGGCCGCGCGACGTCATCTCACCGGCCGACACCCGGGCCGCGCTCCAGGCGTTCCAGCGGGCGATCGAAACCGGCGACCTGCAGGACCTGTTCGACATCCTCGCGCCCGACGTCGTCCTCCTGAGCGACGGCGGCGGACGCAAGCAGGCCATCCTGCGGCCCATCGTGGGGGCCGGCAAGGTGGCCCGCCTGATGACCCTCGGTTTCAAGAGGCTCGTAGCCGAGGTGACGGTCGAGCCTGTACAGGTCAACGGCTGCCCGGGGCTCATCCTGCGGCTCGACGGGGAGATCGACGGCATCGTGGCGATGCGGGTCGAGGACGGCCTCGTCAGCGGGCTCTACTTCGTCCGCAATCCCGAGAAACTGTCGCGTGTGGAGCGGGAGACCGCGCTGAGCCGCTGAGGCCCGGACGGCCTCAGGACGGGGCGAGCCTGGCCTGGAGGCCGTCGAGGAAGCGGTCGAGCCCGTAGGCGAAGTTGACGTCGCGCAGCCGGGCGGGATCGTCGTCCCGCCGCGTGGCGAACTCCTCCCGCAGCCGTGGGTGATCGTCGAGGGCCTGCTTGGCGGCGGGACGCAGGCTTTCGGCCCACTCCTGCTCGGTCCGGCCGCTGCGGGCGAGCATGGACAGGTACGCCGCCTCGCTGATGCTCATCCCGATCACGTACGCGAGCAGGCCGTTCATGGCCTGCTCGGCCTCGCCGGGAGGGAGCCCGGCGGCGTGGAAGAGGGCGAGCATGCGCTCGGACTGGTCGATCAGGTTGGGGCCCAGCTCGGCGAGGCCGACCTGACCCAGCACCGCCGCGACCCAGGGGTGGCGGATGATCATGGCGCGCAGGCTCTGGGCGCAGCCGGCGAGGGGCTCCCGCCAGTCCGCCGCGCCGGCCGGGGCGGGCACGCGGAGCTCGCCGTACAGCTCGTCCACGATCAGTTCGATCAGCTCGTCCTTGTTGGCCACGTGCCGGTAGAGCGAGGTGGCCGCGGTGCCCAGCCGGACGGCCAGGCTGCGCATGCTGAGCGCTTCCAGGCCCTCTTCGTCCAGGAACCGGATGGCCTCGGCGACGATGCGTTCGCGGCTCAGGGCCGGCTGTTCCTTCTTCGCGCGGGGGCGTGCCCACACCGAGGGGATGGGCGGCTTGGCGGCTGACATGCCTCCATCCTAGCGTTCGACGTTCGCACTTGCGTACAGTGTTACGGTATGCGTACAGTGTTCGCATCGCGAGTACAGCGTTCGCCCCCCGATGTGAGAGGTCCCTGATGCAAACGCGCAGCCCCCGCCGCTGGCTGATCCTGATCGTGCTGTGCCTGAGCGCGATGGTGCTGGTCATCGACAACATGGCGCTGGCCGTGGCCATCCCGCCGCTGGCCGCCGACCTGGGCGCGAGTCCCCAGGACACGCAGTGGATCCTCGACTCCTACATCCTGGTCTTCGCCGGTCTGCTGCTGACCGCGGGCGGCCTGTCGGACCGGTTCGGCCGCCGCCGCGTCCTCGTCATCGGCCTCGGCCTGTTCGGAGCGGCGTCGCTCGCCGCCGCCTGCGCCGCCGACCCGGCCCAGTTGATCGCCGCCCGGGCGGTGATGGGCGTCGGCGGCGCGCTGGTGATGCCGAGCACGCTGTCGATCCTGATCACCGTCTTCGACGCCGCCGAACGGCGCCGCGCCATGGCCTGCTGGAGCGCGGTCGCCATGCTCGGCCTGGTCGGCGGGCCGGTGCTGGGCGGCGCGCTGATCGCCCACTTCCACTGGGGCGCGGTCTTCCTGATCAACGTGCCGGTCGCCGTCCTCGCCATCGCCGCCGCGCTGCTCCTGATGCCCGAGTCCAAGGGGCCCGCGAGCAGGCCCGACCCGCTGGGCGCGGTGCTGTCCATGGCCGGCATGACCGCCCTGATCTGGACGATCATCGAGTTGCCGCACGGCCTCTCCTGGCCCGCGCTGACGATCACGGTTCTCGCGCTCGGCGGGTTCGTCGCCTGGGAGCTGCACACCCCGCACCCGATGGTGCCGCTCGGCCTGTTCCGCCACCGTGCCTTCAGCGGCGGCAGCCTCTCCCTGACCCTGGTGCAGATCGGCAACGGCGGGCTGCTGCTCGTCCTCACCCAGTACATGCAGTACGTCCTCGGATTCACGCCCACCCAGGCCGGGCTGGCGTTCATCCCGCTGGCGGTCGCCTCGGTCGCCTTCAACACCCTCGGCGCCACCGTCCTCTCCGGCATCGGCCACCGGGGGTTGATCGCCGCCGGCCTGACCGGCATGGCCGCCGGGTTCGGCGTCCTGGCCGCCCTGTCGGCCGAGGGCGGATTCGTCCAGCCGGCCATCGGCCTGTTCCTGCTCGGCGCCGGCGGCGGCCTGGCCATGCCCGCGGCCGTCTCCGCCCTCATGGGCACCATCCCCGGCGAGCACGCCGGCGTCGGCTCCGCCCTGAACGACACCGTCCAGCAGGCCGGCGCGGCCCTTGGCGTGGCCGTCCTGGGAAGCATCGTCTCCAGCGGCTTCACCGGGACGATGTCCGGCTCGGCCCCCGGCCAGGCCGCCCGTTCCGTCGGCGACGCGCTCGCGGTGGCCGGACGCACCGGCGACACCGCCCTCGCCGGCGCCGCCCGCGACGCCTTCACCACCGCCATGTCCTCCGCCTTCGCGGTCAGCGCGGCCGGAGTGCTCGCGGCGGCCGTCCTGGCCCTGATCGTCCTGCGGGAGAAGCCCGCCGCGGCACCCCGGCCCGAGGCAGCGCCCGAGCCCGAGCCCGCCCTCTCCGCCCGCTCCTGACCCCTCACCCTCCTGATCTCACCCTTCTGCCGAAAGGAAGCACGATGAACGAGACGATGAACTGGAACGCCGACGGTGACTGGAAGGTCCAGGGCGAGTGGGGCGTCCGCGACTCCGCCGGCAGGCGCTTCGACCTCGCCCGCTGGCAGCGGCGCTTCGACGAGCTGCGCGCCGCCCACCACGTCCCCGGCGCGAGCCTGGCCGTGGTGATCGACGGGCAGGTGCACGAGCTGGCGAGCGGGGTGCTGCACCGCGGCACCGGCGTCGAGGTGACGCCCGACTCGGTGTTCCTGTCCGGCTCGATCGCGAAGGTGTACACCGCCACCCTGATCATGCGCCTGGTGGACGAGGGGCGGCTGGACCTGGACGCGCCGGTCGTGGACACCCTGCCGGAGTTCGCCACCCCCGACCCTGAGGCCACGAAGACGATCACCGTCCGGCAGCTGCTCTCCCACACCGGCGGCGTGACCAACGACTTCAACTTCGACGGCGGCCGGGGCGACGACTGCCTGGCCAGGTACGTCGAGGCCGCCCGCCGGGTGGCCCTCGACTGCCCGCCCGGCACCGCGATCTCCTACGGCGGGCTCGGCTACATTGTCCTCGGCCGCCTCATCGAGAAGGTGACCGGACTGACCTGGGACCAGGCCCTCCAGGAACTCCTCTTCGCCCCGCTCGGCCTGGAGCGCTCGGTGACGCTGCCCGAAGAGGCGCTGCGCTTCCGCGTCGCCATGAGCCACCTCGGCGAGCCCGGCGCCGACCCCGACCCGGCCCCGTCCTGGGACCTGATGCCGCGCTCCGTCGGCCCGGCCGCCCGGGTCATCGTGTCCGCCGGCGACATGGCCCGCTTCGCCCGCCTGCACCTTGCCGGCGGCCTCGCCCCCGACGGCACCCGCGTCCTGTCCGCAGACGCCGTCGCCGCCATGCAGCACCGCGAGGTGGACGTCCCCGACAAGTGGACGGTCAGCGCCGACGGCTGGGGCCTGGGCTGGACGCTCTACGACTGGGACGGCATCGCCGGCTACGGCCACGACGGCGCGGCCATCGGCCAGTACGCCTATCTGCGCGTCGTCCCGCAGGCGAACGTCGCCGTGGCCCTCATGACCAACGGCGGCGCGGCCCGCCTGCTGTACTCCGACCTGTTCCGCGACCTGCTCGCCGAACTCGCCGGCGTCACCATGCCCGCCCCGTTCGCCCCGGCGGACCCGGCCCCCGCCGTGGACCTCGCGCCGCTGCTCGGCATGTACAAGCGCGAAGGCGTCGTCATCACCGTCTCCCGGAAGGACGACGGCTCGCCCCACATGCGGTACGAGTTCGTCGGCGACATGAAGGACATGTCGCCGCCCTTGGAGATGGACCTGGAGCCGGTCACCGACAAGGTCTTCGCCGCCTCAGGCGCCGGCCCCTCCTTCAGCGAGGACTACATGCCGGTCGTCTTCTCGACCCTCGCCGACGGCAGCGAGGTCTGCTACGTGGGCATGCGAGCGACCCCCAAGACCGCCTGAACCGAAGCGCGACCGAAACCAGCCGCCGGGCATTCCCCGGCGGCTGGTTCGTCGCCGGGCGACCGCTGTTCAGCTCGCCGAACTCACAGGGCCGGGGCGATGGCCGAGCCGCTGGGACAGGGCGGCGGCGCCCTTGCGTACCAGCTCGCTCCATTCCCGCTTCCGCTCGTCGTCCCATCGCATCGTGGGGACCGAAATGCTCATCGCCGCGATCATGCCGCCGCCGTGGTCGTAGATGGGCGCTGTGACGCAATGCACGGATTCGTTCGACTCGCAGTGGTCGTAGGCGAGCTCGTGCTCCCGTACCTCGGCGAGGTGGGCGCGCAGCCGCGACGGCGAGGTGATGCTGTTCGGCGTCATGCCCGGCAGCTCGCGGTCGCGCGGGAAGAGCGCGTCCAGCGCCTCCGGGGAGAGTCCGGACAGCAGCATCTTGCCGACCCCGGTGCAATGGGCCGGCAGCCGGCGGCCGACTGCGGACACCATGCGCACCGGGTGGGTGCTGTCCACCTTGGCGATGTAGACCACGTGGGTGCCGTCGAGCACCGCGACATGGACGGTCTCGTCGCAGTCCGCCGCCACCTTCTGCGCGACGTCCTGAGCCTCCTGCGCGAGGTCGAGCCGCTCGGCGAACGCGCTGCCCAGCTGGAACGTGCGCATGCCCAGGCGGTACCGCGTGGGCGTCCCGCCGGCCGGGACCAGGTACGCGCGGTCGACGAGCGTCGTGAGCAGTTCGTGCACGGTGGTGCGCGGCAGCCCGAGCCGCTCGGTGATGTCCGGCGCGGACAGGGCCGGCCGGTCGAGAAACAGCTCCAGGATGTCCAGCGCCCGGCCGACCGCGGGGACCGCGCGTGCCATCGATTCACCTTCCCCCGGTAACGCCTTCGCCCTGGACCGGCGATCCGCGGATCACCGGACGATGTCCCCGAACGAAATCGTCGGTCGAATCAGATGCGAAATGTCGAACGGAGCTTAGCAAGATGGGGCGTTGACGCTCGGCGCGCCTCCGTCTAGCGTCCTCAAACACGGGGGATTTCGGACTCTGTTCGAAATTTCGAACATGGACATCCACCCCCACCCGAGAAGGGAATGCCCATGCTCAGGCCAGGTAGATCAGGTAGATCCCCAGGCGCAGGCCTGGCCGGGAGAGTCTGTGCGGCGATCGTGCTGGCGGGCGCGATGACGGGAGCGGGCACGGCGGCCTCCGCGGCGCCCGCGCGCGCGACGCATTCCACCTTGAAACCGGGCATCAAGAAGGACCTGTTCGGTTCCCTTGAGGACGGCACCAAGGTCTGGCGCTACACGATCACGAACCGGTCCATCCGCGTCCGGATCATCACCTACGGCGGCATCGTGCAGACGATCGAGGTGCCGGACGCGCGCGGCCGGATGGGCAACGTCGCCCTGGGCTTCGCCGGCCTCGGCGACTATGTCGCCAAGAACAACCCCGGCCCGTACTTCGGCGCCCTCATCGGCAGGTACGCCAACCGGATAGCCAAGGGCCGGTTCACCCTCGACGGCGTGACCTACCAGCTGCCGATCAACAACGACCCCAACAGCCTGCACGGCGGCACCAACGGCTTCGACACGAAGGTCTGGACGGCGACCCCGGGCAGTGACCACGGTGATCCCTCGCTGCGGCTCGACTACACCAGCCCGGACAAGGAGATGGGCTACCCGGGCAACCTGCACGCCACCGCGACGTACACGATCACCAAGGACTCGATCCGCATCGACTACCGCGCCACCACCGACAAGAAGACGATCGTCAACCTGACGAACCACTCGTACTTCAATCTGGCGGGCGAGGGCACCGGCACCATCTACGACCACGTCCTGCAGCTCAACGCGCATCGTTACACGCCGGTCGACTCCACCCTCATCCCGACCGGGCAGCTCGCGCCGGTCGCGGGCACGCCGCTCGACTTCACGAAGCCGACACCGATCGGCGACCGGATCCGCGACGGCCACCAGCAGCTGGTCTTCGGCCGCGGCTACGACCACAACTGGATCGTCGACGGGTCGGGCCTCCGGCAGGCCGCCCGGGTCAGCGAGCCGACGAGCGGGCGGGTGCTGACGATGTCGTCCGACCAGCCGGGCATCCAGTTCTACTCGGGGAACTTCCTGGACGGGACGCTGTACGGCACCGGCGGCCACCAGTACCGGCAGGGTGACGGGTTCGCGCTGGAGACCCAGCACTTCCCCGACTCCCCGAACCACGGCAACTTCCCGTCGACCGTGCTGTCGCCGGGCCAGACCTACCGCACCACCACCGTCTACACCTTCAGCGCCCGCTGACGCCCAACCCCGGCGGGACCGGATCCGCGCCGCATGGCCCGCCCGGTCCCGCCGGCCCAGGAGGTCCACCATGAGGAAGACAGACCCCACGGTCGAAGAGGCCCTCGACACGCTCGACATCAGGGGGACGGTCCGGCGCCGGCTGCTCAGCGGGGCCGGTTTAGTCAGCGCCACGGCCGCCGCCTCGGCGTTGCTGGCCGCGTGCTCCAGCGACAACAAGAAGGACTCGGCGGCGGCCGGCGGCGGTCCGGGGGACTACCCGTCCACTCCCAAGTGGCGGTTCGTGTTCGTCAACCACGTCACCACCAACCCGTTCTTCACCCCCACCCAGTACGGCGCGCAGGACGCGTGCGCGCTCCTCGGCTGCTCGTTCCAGTGGACGGGGTCGAAGGACTCGATCGTCTCCGAGATGGTGAACGCCACGAACCAGGCGATCTCCGCGAAGGCGGATGGCATCGCGATCTCCGTGGTCGACAAGACGGCGTTCAAGACGCCGGTCGACAACGCGCTCGACCAGGGCGTCCCGGTGGTCTCGTACAACGCCGACGGCGCCCGGAACAACCCGGGGTCCAGCCGGCTCGCCTACATCGGACAGGACCTGTACAACTCCGGTTACCAGCTGGGCACGCGCATCGCCGCGCTGATGACCGGCGGCGACGCGGTCGGTTTCATCGCCACCCCGGGCTCGCTCAACATCCAGCCGCGGATCGACGGCGCCAAGGACGCGATCAAGGCGTCCGGGAAGTCGATCAACTTCGCGGACGTGGCGAGCGGCGCCGAGCTGCCGAAGGAACTGTCCACCATCGACGCCTACGCCCAGGGGCACCCCAGCCTCAAGGGCATGTTCGCCGTCGACGCCGGCTCTACCGAGAACATCGGCAAGGTGGTGGCGAAGTACAACCTGAAACAGAAGGGCGTGGTCGCCGGCGGGTTCGACCTCAACCCGTCGACGCTCCAGTCGATCAAGGCGGGCCACCTCGACTTCACCATCGACCAGCAGCCGTACCTGCAGGGCTTCCTGCCGGTGTTGCAGCTGTACATGTACAAGCTTTCCGGCGGGCTCGTGGCGCCGTCCGACACCAACACCGGTCTGCTGTTCGTCACCAAGGACAACGTGGACCCGTACCTGACGTCGAAGACCAGGTACGAGGGGTCGACGACGCAGCAGAAGTACCTGCCGAAGACCGGCGCGATCTCGCACCAGTGAGCGCCGGATGAGTGACGTCGTCAACCAGAGGACGCCCACGGCGGGCGGTGCGCCGGCCCCCGAGAAGCGGGGGTCCGGCATGCTCCGCCTCGCCGTCGACGCGTTCCTCCGCCGCCGCGAGGCCACGATTCTCCTCGTGGCCATCGGCCTGGTGATCTACTTCCAGGCCTCGACGGACGGGATCTTCCTCTCGCACAGCAACCAGGTGAACCTCTCGCAGAGCACCGCGCCCTTCGCGATCATCGCCGTGGGGGAGGTGTTCCTGCTGGTCAGCGGGGAGATCGACCTGTCCGCGGGAGCGGTCTACGCGTTCGCGCCGTTCATGATGCACTACCTGATCGACTACTACGGCGTCTATCCGATCCCCGCCATCGTGCTGTCGGTGCTGGTCGGCGCGGTCATCGGCTTCGGCAACGGGTTCATAACCGTGGTGCTCAAGGTGCCCTCGTTCGTCACCACCCTCGGCATGCTGTTCCTCGTCGGCGGCATCACGCTCACCACGTCGCACGCCTTCCCGGCGGAGATCCCGCAGGCCGCCCGGGGCGGCGTCCAGAGCTGGTTCGGCCACGCGGAATGGTCCGAGCTCATCTGGTGCCTGCTGATCGTGGCCTTCTTCCAGATGGTGCTGACCAGTACCCGCTGGGGCCTCTACACGATCGCCGTCGGAGGCAATCGGCTGGGCGCGGACGAGGCGGGCATCAGGACCGGCCGCGTCAAGGTGGGCAACTTCATGCTCATCGGCGCGCTCTCGGCGTTCGCGGGGATCCTCGAGGTGTTCCGCACCGACACGATCGACCCGACGCTGAGCGGCGCGGACTTCGCGAGCGCGATGTTCACCGCGGTGGCGGCCGCGGTGATCGGCGGCACCGCGCTGGCCGGCGGCTCCGGCACCGTGGTCGGTGCGCTGTTCGGCGCGTTCGTGCTCGCCGAGTTGCGCAACGGCTTCAACCTGATCGGGATCAGTGCCAATCCGTTCAACATCATTCTCGGCCTGGCGATCCTGCTGTCCATGATCCTCAACGTCTATCTGGCCAATCTGCGAAGGGCGGGCCGAACATGACGGAGTCCCCGGGACCGGCAGCCGGCCCGCCGCCCGCCGGCACTCCCGAACCCCCGCCCGGCGAGGTGCTCCGGGTCGAGCACATCGGCAAGCGGTTCGGCGCGGTCGAGGCGCTGAGGGACGTGACCGTGCACCTCGACCGCGGCGAGGTGCTCGGTCTCATCGGCGACAACGGCGCGGGCAAGTCGACCCTGATCAAGATCATCTGTGGCTACCACCAGCCGGACCGGGGACGGATCATCGTGCACGGGGAGGAGGTCGCCCTCAAGTCGGTGGCGCACGCCCGTTCCCTCGGGATCGACACCGTGTACCAGGATCTCGCGCTGATCAACGAGCTGACCGTCTACCACAACATGTTCCTCAACCGCGAGATCGTCCGATGGCCGCTGCTCAACAACAGGGTCATGCGCAAGCGCGCCCGGCGGTACCTCGACGACATGGGAGTGCAGATCCAGGACGTCGGTTCCGAGGTGGCCAAGCTGTCCGGCGGCCAGCGGCAGGCCATCGCGGTGGCGCGCTCGGTCTACTCGGACGCCAGGATCCTGCTGCTGGACGAGCCGCTCGCCGCCATGGGCGCCAAGGAGGGCGCGCTCATCCTCGACCTGATCCGCGACCTCAAGGAGCGCGGCGAGGTCTCGATCGTCATCATCGCGCACAACTACGCCCAGGTGCTGGAGGTCTGCGACCGGGTGAACCTGCTCCAGCACGGCTCGATCACCTACGACAAGCGCCGGGACGAGACCTCGGTCGCCGAGCTGACCGACCTGGTCGTGGCCGAGTACCGGGCGGCGCGCGGCACCCGGGAGTGAGCGGGGCCCGCCAGGGCGCACTAGGGCCGGAGGAGGATCTTGCCCGCGGTGGGCGAGCCGCTGAGCTTGAGCGCCTGCTCGTAGTCTTCGAGCGGCAGTTCATCGGTGACGAACGGGGCGGGCGCGAGGATGCCCGCGGCGAACGCGCGTACGACGTGGGCCCAGTCGGCGGACGTGGAGCCGAAGACGGTGTGCAGCGCGAGGTGGCGGGTCACGATCAGGGTGGTCGGGATCGAGTCGGCCGGGTCGCCGGGGATGCCGAGGACCGCGACCCGGCCGCCGCGGCGCGCCAGCCGGACGGCCGCGTGGGCCGTCCCGGACGCGCCCGCGGTTTCCACGACCGCGTCGAAGCGCCCGTTCAGCGGACCGATCTCATCCGGTGACCGGAACGCCGTCGCCCCCGCCTCAAGGGCCGGCTCCACGCGCTCCCGCCGTGGGTCGACGACGACGAGCTCGACCGGCGAGTGCGCGGCGAGCAACTGCAGGGTGAGCACTCCGAGAGTGCCCGCGCCGATCACGGCCAGCGACTCGCCCGGTCGTGGGCCGACCTTCCGTACACCGGCGGCCGCGACGGCCGCCGGTTCCAGTAGGGCGGCGGCGCGCAGGTCGGCGTCGTCGCCGAGGACGTGCAGCAGCCGGGCGGGCAGCAGCAGGTACTCGGCGAACGCCCCCGGGCTGGTGAAGCCCGTCTCGTCGTACCCCTTCGCGCACAGGTTCGTGTCGCCGTTGCGGCAGCTGTCGCAGGTCAGGCAGGAGCGGTGGCCTTCGCCGACGACCTTGGCCGCCACCAGTGCCGGGTCGGCGCCCGGACCGACCGCGGCCACCGTTCCGGACCATTCGTGCCCCGGGGTCACCGGATAGGCGGCGAACCCCGCCGGGCGGGTGTCGGCGTACAGGTCGCGGTCGCTGCCGCAGACGCCCGCCGCGACCACCCGGATGAGCGCCTCGCCTGGGCCGGGTTCCGGCGGATCCGCCGTCACCAGGCGCCAGACTCCGGGTTCGTCCAGGACGATCGATCGTGTCATCGGCCGGCTCCCCGCAGATGCCAGTCCTCGGCGAACAGGTCGAGGCCGGCCCGCTCCGCGGAGAACTCGGCGAGCGCGTCCAGGTCGAGTTCGACGCCGAGGCCGGGCGCCGTGGGCAGCGCGAAGTACCCGTCGACCACGTCGGGCACGCCGGGCGCGATCTTCTTGATCTCCACGTCGGCGAAGTCGTTGAAATGCTCCTGGATCTTGAAGTTGGGGGTGCACGCGCCGAGGTGCAGGTTGGCGGCGGTCTGCACCGGGCCGCCGACGTTGTGCGGGGCGACCAGCACATAGTGGGTCTCCGCCGTCGCCGCGAGCTTGCGGGTCTCCGCGATGCCGCCGCAGGCGGCGGTGTCCGGCTGGATGATGTCGGCCGCCTGCAGCTCGAACAGCTCGCGGAACTCGATGCGGTCGTGGATGCGCTCGCCGGTCGCGATCGGCAGGCGCGTGTGCGCGGCGACCTTCGCCAGCGCCTTGTGGTTCTCCGGCGGGCACGGTTCCTCGATCCAGCCCGGGTCGTACGGCTCCAGCAGCCCGGCCAGCCGGATCGCGGTCGCGGGGGAGAACCTGCCGTGCATCTCGATGAACACCTCGGCCGCCGGGCCCACGGCGTCGCGCACCGCCTCGACCAGGGAGACCGAACGCATGGTCTCGGCGTGGTCGAGCTCGAACCGGCCGGCGCCGAACGGGTCGACCTTGAGCGCGCGGTACCCGCGTTCGACCACGACGCGGGCCGCGTCGTGGAAGGCGTCCGGGGTGCGGTCGACCCGGTACCAGCCGTTGGCGTACGCCATGATCCGGTCCCGCACCTTGCCGCCCATCAGCCGCCAGACCGGCTGCCCCAGCGCCTTGCCGACGATGTCCCAGCAGGCCGTTTCGACGCAGGCGATGCCCGACATCACCACCTCGCCCGCCCGTCCGTAGTCGCGGTACTTCATCCGGTGGACGAGGTCCTCGATGTCGAACGGGTCGGAGCCGGCGATGTGGTTGTGCTCGGCCTCGGCCAGATAGCCCAGCAGAGCGTCGGTGTGGTTGAGCATGCGCGCCTCGCCGACACCGGTGAGACCTTCGTCGGTGTGGACCTGGACGTAGGTCAGGGTGCGCCACGCTGTGCCGACGACGTGGGTGGTGAGCTTCGAAATACGCACGGGCGTCTCCATCGACGGCGGAGTGGGCGGCCCGTGTACAGACTGCACGGCCCCCCGCAGTGGATCAATGGACCACTCGCCGAGTGACCGGCCCGCGGCCGACGCTGGCCATTCGCCGTGACGATCTGGGCGCGGGAGGAGCGGGGCCGGCGGGCCGCGCCAGAGCGGCGCGATCGAGCACCCTGACGGCGCGGCGGTTGCTAAGATCAATGTCCGGCCGAACCTGCCCGACCTCCGCACGACGGGGAGCACGCCGCCGCCATGCCCAGCACCGGTGACCCGCCAACACTGGTACGCGGATACCGCGACCTCACGATCGCCCATCAGGGTGCCGGCGGGGTCACCTACCGGGCCGTCCACGAGGAGTCCGGCTGGGTGGTCGCGCTCCGCGTCCAGCGCTTCGGTTCCTATCCGCCGCTGGACGAGCTGGCCGCGCTGGAACGGGCCACCCGCCACGACCATCTCGTCACCGTGCTGGAGACCGGGCGTACCGCGACCGGTCGCCGGTACGCGGCGTCGCTGTACTGCCCCGGCGGCGACCACGACTCCGGCGCGCTGCTGCCCGTCCATGAGGCGGTCGAGATCGCGGTCTCGGTCGGCATGGGGTTGCAGGCGCTCCACGCCGAGGGCCTGATCCACGGCGGAGTGAACCCCGGGCGCGTGCTGCGCGGTGACCGGGGGCCGCTGCTCGCCGGGCCCGCAACGCTGCGCGGACTCGGCGCGCATTCGGCGCCCTGCGTGCTGGAGCCGGTCGGTCTGGAACGCGTCGATCCCGGGTTCGCGGCGCCCGAGGCGCTGCGCCGCCAGGAGCAGACCGTCGCCTCCGACGTGTACGGCTTGGGCGCGACGTTGTGGGCCCTGCTCGCCGGGCGCGCCCCGTTCACCGCCGACGGCCGGTGGGAGGTTCGGGAGCGGGCGCTGAACGAGCCCGTTCCGCAGGTGCCGCGAGACGACATCCCGGAGTGGCTCGCCGACGCCCTCGCCAGGGCGATGGCGAGCGACCCCGCCGAGCGGCATCCGACGGTGAAGGCGTTCACCGACGCGCTGGGGGAAGGACTCGGGCGCCTTCCCGCGCCCGCAGCCGTGCCCATGCCTCCGCCCGCGACCATGCCTCCGCCCGCGACCATGCCTGCGCCCGCGCCTCCTCCCGCGCCTGCGCCCGTCACCGCGACCGCAGAGTTCTTCGACAGCTGGGAACGGCCTTCGGCGTGGCCCTTGGAGAGGTCGGCGGCCCCTGCCGGCGGCAGCCTTGACCAGGTCGGCGGCACCCTTGAACAGGCCGGAAAGCAGGTCCCGGAACAGGCCCGGGAACAGGAGCGGACCGTGGCTCCGCGCCGTTTGCGCCCGGTCATCGCGATCGTGGTGGTGCTCGCGGCCGCCGGGGTCGGGGTCGTGGGGACCGGGCTGCTGTCCGATTCCCGAACGCCCGATCACCGGCCGCTGGCCGAGCGGTCGACGGTGCCCACATCTTCGCCGACCGCCATCCGGCCCGCCCAGCAGTACGCGCCGGCCCAGGTGCGGATCGTCGACGGCCAGGTCTCGATCGAGGTCTCCTGGCAGGACCGCAGCGGAGGGCAGGCCGCGCACTACGTGGTCGGCGGCCCGGTCGGGCACCCCCCGTCCACGCTGGCCGCCGTGGACCCGGGGAGCGAGAAGATCGTGATCACGGCGCTGAACCCGAGCGTGGACTACTGCCTGACGGTGGTCGCGGTGGTGGACGTCGACCGGGTCGCCCAGGCCGCGCCGGTCTGCACGCGGCGCGTCAAGCGGACCGGCTGAACCGACCACAGCAGCGCGCGCGGGTCCCACCACCACGTCAGGCGGCGCAGCGGCGACCGTGAGCGCCGCAGCCCGGCGGCCAGTGAACCGGTCTCCGTGACCGCGAACGCCGCGTCCTCCTCGGTGACCGCGCCGCCGAAGCCGGCCGCGTTCACCAGCCGGCACAACCGCCGCAACCGTTCGGGATCAGTCTCGGGCAGCTCGCGCGCAAGCCTTTCCGTCACGTCGGCGGCCGTGGCGGACGCGGGGGCGGGAAGGCCGGCGAGCCGCAGCGCCACCAGCAGTTCCGTCCATGCGGCCAGCATCCGGTCCGGCGCGGGTCCGCGGCGCGGCCTGCGCAGCCGCGAGAGGCGCAGCAGCGGCACACCGATCAGGAAGGCCGCCAGCAACGCGACCGGGGGGACCGCGAGCAGGCCGCCGCCCGGCCCGCCCGTGCGCGGCGGTCCGGCGCCACCGGCGCCGCCGTCCGCCAGGTCCTCCGCACCGTCGTCGCGGTGCGCACCGTCGCGGTTCGACCGCTCTCCAGTGCTCGGCCGGGTCCGCGCCTTCGACCGGTCGCGGGGGTTCGGGTCGTACGGCACCCAGCCCAAGCCCTCGAAGTACACCTCGCCCCAGGCGACCGCGTCGCCGGTGCGCACCACGCGCCCGCCGTCGCCGCCGGTGCCGGGGCCGAATCCGACCACCACCCGGCTCGGCAGCCCGGCCGCACGGGCGAGGACCGCGAACGCGCTCGCGAACTGCTCGGAGGTGGCGCCGCCGCCCTTGCGCCCCGGCGGGACGAGAAGCTCGGACAGCTCCGCGTAGCCGTGCCCGCCGGGGGCGCCCGGCTCGAAGGTGTAGCTGTCGCGCAGGTACTCGGCGATGCGGGCGGCCCGCCGGTGCGGCGTCCCGTCCCCGGCGGCCGAGCGCGCGATGTCGGCCAGCCGCGCGGGCGCGCCGGGCGGCAACCGGAGGTAGCGCTCGTACCCGGTTCCGGACGCGATCTTGGCCTGTGCCGCCTCGTCGCCGTTCCAGTCGGCGACCAGGCCCTCGGCCGTGTACGTGCGCCCCGCCACCGGGCCGTCCGAGGACAGCAGCGTGCCGGAGAGCGCGTCGTGCCCGACCGAGATCCCGTCCACGCGGGTGGGCGTCCCCGGCACCGGCACCCAGTCCCCGGGCAGGCTCCGGACCGACACCCGGACCGACGTCCGGGTCGCGTGCGGCGGCGTCACCTCGGGCGGCGGCAGGACATGCCCGGCCGGACGGTACGAACTGTCCGGCAACCAGGTCGGACCTGTGAACTCGGCGAGCGCGACCCACCGGAGTTCGGTTCGCGGACCCGTCACGTTCATCAGCGGCACATCGGGGTCGGCCGCCCACGCCGACAGGTACGCCAATGGGTTGCGCACGTCGAGCGGCGTCTCGGCCGCGGGGGCCTCGGCGCGCGGGTCGGCGGCCTGAACGGGCCAGCCCGTCAGGATCCCGGGCGCGGCCACGGCCGCGCCGACGCCGGGCAGCAGGACCGCGCAGGCCATCGCCGCGCCGGCCGCCCGCGACCGGGGACGCGCGGCGGAGCGGACGGGCTCCGGGTCTCGCATTCGCAGAGTGACCCCGGTCCGGGCGGCGTCCGGCCGGTCCTTCGGCGCGGAGGCCAGCAGGACGGTGGCGGCCAGGGCCAGCAGCGCCGCCGACCGGTAGCCGGGGCCGGCCGCCTCGGGGTCGAGCGCGGCGGCCCCGACGAGGAGCAGCGCGGCCGGCAGCAGCGCGGGCAGGACCCGGCCGTCGCGGCGCAGCACCGCGCCGATGGCTCCCGCGAGCCAGACCGCCAGAGCCGGGAACGCCAGCAGGTCCACGGTCGCCGGTGCCGGGGGCGCCATGGTCAGGATGCGGGCGCCGGAGTGCAGCACGGCGTCCACCGCCGCGGGGACCGGTCCCTTGACCTGACCGGGCGACCAGGCGGCCAGCGCGACCAGCCCGGCGGTGGCCACGGGCAGCCCGGCCGGAATCGCGGCGGCGGGCCCCCAGTCGCGGAGCAGCCGGTGCGCCGCCGTCGTCACCGCCACCGCGGCCACCGCGGTGACGACCAGCACGGCGAGCACGGCCGGCGGCCGGTCGTACCCCGCCGCCAGCAGGGGTGCCGGGGCCGCGGCGGCCGTCGCGACCGCGACGGCGGACAGCGCGGTACGGACCCGGCTCACCGCGTCCACCAGCGGGTCTCGTTCCATCGCGCGGCGAAGGACCCGGCGTCCGGCGCTCGCAGGATCCTCACTCCGGCGGGCGGCGCGGCCGGTTCGGCGCCGTCGCCGGGACCGTCCGAGCCGACCAGACCCAGCAGGGAGACGGTGCGGCGCGCGGCGAGCGCCTCAAGCGCCGCGGCCGTGTCCTGCGGCGTCGCCGCGGTGGACATCAGCACGACCGCGCGGCCGGACGGGGCCGAGCGAAGGCGCCGGCAGGCCGCCGCGAAGTCGGCGTCGGGACGCGGCACCGCCTCCGCCAGAAGGTCCAGCTGGGCGGTGCCCGCCGCGCCGGCCGGCGCGTACCCGCCGCCGGCCAGCCGCAGATCCACCGGGACGTCCGGCCCGGACCGCACGATCGAGGCCGCGACCTCGGCGAGCGCGTCCAGTTCGCCGGGGCCGTACCGGTCGTCCACCAGGACGGTCAGGCCCGGGCGGGCGGTGTCGGCGTGCTCGCGCACCATCAGGCGCCCGCGGCGCGCCGAGGTGCGCCAGTGGATCTGGCGGACGTCGTCTCCCGGCGCGTGCTCGCGCAGCCCCGCGAAGGCGCCCTCGGTGGCGCGGGTGGCCGCGGACGAGGTGTCCCGCCCGCCGGCCCCGGCCGCGGGCACGGTGGCCAGGTCGTGGTGGCGGGGATGCACCAGCACGCGGACCGGCTCGTCGACGGCCGGCCGGGCGGCCCGTACGAGGCCCAGCGGGTCGGTGCGGACCAGGCTGAGCGGGCCCGCCTCGATCACCCCGCGCCGCTCGGCGGACAGCTCGTACCTGATCCGGGGACGGGCGGGGCCGAGCCGCAGCACGGCCGTGCCCTGCGGGCCGGTGACGCGCTCGGCGGCGACGGCGGAGTCGGCTTCCATTTCCAAGACGATCGTGACGGGATCACCGGCGCGGACGCGGGACACGGTGGCGCGCCGCCGCACCCGGACGGCGGGCGGCCGCCCGGCGAGCGCCATCGCCAGCGCGACGGTGGGGAACGCGAGCGCGCCCAGCGCACCGGGCGCCAAGTAGCCGAATCCGAGGCCGCCACCGCACAGCGCGGCTCCCGAAGCGAGCAGCCCCCAGCCGCGGCCGGTGGGGCGGGGCCACGCCACCGATCAGCGCCGGTTCTCGTGCGGGCCCGGAACCGGGACCTCGGCCAGCAGGCCGTCGAGCAGTTCGGCGGTCTCGTCCGCGGTCGCGGCGCCCGAGAGCGGCATCAGCCGGTGCCCCCAGACCGGCGCGGCCAGGGCCTTGACGTCGTCCGGCGTGACGTACCCCCGGCCGTCGGCCAGCGCGTACATGCGCGCCGCCCGGCACAGCGCGATGGACGCGCGCATGGACACCCCGGCGCGCAGCCGGGGGTGCCGCCGGGTCCGCTGGGCCAGCCGCAGCACGTACTCGTAGACGGGGTCGGCGAACGCGACCCGTTCGGCGGCCGCGACCAGCCGCTCCGCCTCCGCGTCGTCCAGCACCGGGGCCAAGTCCTCGGGCTCGGCCATGGCCGAGGCCGAGCCGCGCATCAGCGAAAGCTCCGCCTCTTCCCCGGGGTAGCCCAGCGACAGCCGCATCAGGAAGCGGTCGAGCTGCGCTTCGGGCAGCGGGAACGTGCCCTCCAGGTCCACCGGGTTCTGTGTGGCGACGACCAGGAACGGGCGGGGCACCGGGTGGGCGGTCCCGTCCACCGTGACCTGCTCCTCCTGCATGACCTCCAGCAGCGCCGACTGGGTCTTGGGCGAGGTCCGGTTGACCTCGTCCACGATCACGACGTTGGCGAACACCGGGCCGGGATGGAACTCGAACTCCCGGCTCTGCTCGTTGAAGATCGTCACACCGGTGATGTCGGAGGGCAGCAGGTCGGGTGTGCACTGGACGCGGCGGGCCGTGCCGCCGGTCACCGCGGCCAGCGCCCGGGCCAGGGTCGTCTTGCCCATGCCGGGCAGGTCCTCCAGCAGGACGTGGCCGCCGGTGGCGAACGCGGTGAGGACCAGCCGCACGGTCGCCGGATCGCAGCGGGCCACCCGTTCGATGCCCGCCGCCATCCGGTCGAAGGCGTCGGCGGCCAGCACCGCCTCCTCGCCGGTGAGCGCCGGCGGCTCGGCCGTCGTTGTGCTCAAACTCTCCCTCTCTCCACTGTGTCCGCTCCGGTCTCAGCCGCAGTTGGCCCAGCCGGCCGAGGCGCTCGCGCCGGAGGCGCCGCCCGAGTAGCGCACGCAGTCGCCGGGCGCGTGGACGTACACCGGTCCGGCGTAGTACTTGAACGTGCCGTTGTCACTCGCGACCTTGCCGCCCTTCTGGCTCTGGAGGCGGACCCAGACGTTGGTGCCCTTGCCGATGTCGGCGGTCTTCATCGTGACGGCGCAGTTGTTCTTGGTGGTCGCACTGTAGAGCTGGTAGATCCTGCCGCCCGAGAACGAGCTGGAGCGCTGCACCTTGTAGCCGCTGCCCGAACCGCCCGCGTTGCAGACCTGCACCGCCGTGTACGGGTTGCTCGCGGGAGGCTTCGTCGTGGGCGGCTTGGTCGAGGGGGGCTTGGTCGACGGGGGCTTCGTCGTGGGAGGCCTCGTTGTCGGAGGCCTTGTGGTGGGGGGCCTTGTGGTGGGGGGCCTCGTCCAGGGGGGCTTCGTCGTGGGCGGCTTGGTCGTCGGAGCGTGGCTGGTGGGAGCTCCGGTCGTGGGCCTCGACGTCGGGCGGGGGAAGGTCAGGCTCGGTGACGGGGCCGGAGGCCTACCGGGGGAGGGCTTGGGGCTCTCGGGCCTTCCCGGTGCCTCGGTCCGCGGCGGCTCGGGAGTGCCGGTCTCCGTGGGGCGCTTTCCGGGCGGATCGAGCAGGTCGGGCGGGTCGGGGAAGATCGGATCGGCGGGCGGTGCCGAGACGGGCGGCGGTCCGTTCCCGGCGCCCGGCGCGACCGGCTTGTCGCCGCCGCGCCCCTTGCCGTCCGGGTACTTGCCGACCGTGCGGACCCGGCCGTCGGCGCCGATGACCTGCGCGTCGGCGCTCCCCGGCGCGTTGACGAACAGGTTGCCCTCGCGCACCTGCAACTCCAGGTCGCCGCGTCCGGACGGCATGTTCAGCACGCCGGTCTGCTCGCCGGTCGGCGCGTACACGCGGACCTGGCCGGTCTCCCGCACGGGCACGTACACCTTGCCCGCGAACGGGACGGCCGGCTCCTGTACGGGGTCGCGCAGCGGGAACGAGTGGATCGGGCCGCCCTTGCGCACGTCGTCAAGCGTGACCACGGCGCCCGCGGCGGGCACGGTGATCGCGGCCAGGCCACCGTGCGTGCGCTCGGGCACCAGGGCGCCGGCCAGCGGAACGGGCGCGGTGATCCGGCGGGTGCCGCCGCCGATCGCCGCGACCAGGTCGCGGCCGCCCCGGTCCACCACGAGCGCGCCCTCGTCGAGCACGGTCAGCGCGAGGTCCCGATCGGGTTCGGCGACCTCGACGGTCTGGGCGACGGCGGCGCCTTCGGCGGTCACCTTCACCGCGGTGACGGTGCCCTGCCGGGGGACGGCCGTCCACAGCAGCCCGGCTCCGTCGAACTCGCCGCCGGTCAGCGGTCCCGGCAGTTGCAGGACCGGGCCGGTCGGGCGCAGGGTGGCCGGGTCGAGCGCGCGTACCTGGCCCGACGTCCGCTCGACGACGGCGGCGACACCGTTCCCCATGGCCAGGTGGGGGTCGTCGCGGGTGCCGACGTCCGCCTGCCCGGAGAAGCCCAGGCCGCTGAGGTTCAGCGAGGACACCCGCCCGGTCTCCAGGTCGTGGATGAGCAGGTTCTGATCGTTCTGGGTGACCTGGACCCGGTGACCGCGCGATCCGGGCACGTTCCGGGTCCGCTCGACCCGGCCGTTGTCCGGGTTGACCCGGCCCACCTCGCCGGTCGTCCGGCTCCACAGCCAGGCGCTGCCGTCCGCGGCGACGGTGGCGTGGCCCGCCCGCCCGCCGCCGAGCAGCGTCGCCAGCAGCGCCAGGGTGATCAGCGCGGCGGTGGCCCAGCCACCGACGCGCGCACGCGCTGACACCGCGGTCTTCGCCCGCCTCACCAGCGGTTCCTTTCGTCCTTCGTACACGGCCGCGCCGGTGCCGCCGTCGCGCGGTTCCCGGTCCCGGTCGGGCTCCCGCCCCCGCGGGAACGCCCCGGCCGTGTTGATCACGCTCACGATAGCGATCAGCACCACGCGGGCCAATACAGTTGGCAAGATCCGTCGGCGCCGGAGCCGACGTCGAACGGAACGGCGGGGAGGCGATGCCTCCCCGCCGCGATCGCGCGGCCGGTCGGGCCGCGCGGCTATGCCCGGCGGCGCCGTTCACCCCGCCGCCCGGCCTGACCGCCGCCGTGCCCCTTGGTGGGGGCACTGCGGTCACTTATCGCAGCTCGCCGCGCAGAAGCCGGACCAGCGGCCGGTCCAGTTCAGCGGTGTTGCCCACGATGGCCACCACGATGATCAGCACACCGGCGGCCACGAACCAGCCGGGGACCTCCCCCAGCAGGAGCAGCCCGACCGGCAGGCTCATGATCGGCTCACCGCTGGACAGCACCCCGAACTTCTCCTTGCCCAGGTAGCCGATGGACCGCGCCTCCAGCACCGGAGCCACGCACGCCGTGAACAGACCGGTCAGCACGGCCAGCATGATGATGCGGGGCTGGAACCACTCCAGGCCCCCCGCGATCAGCCAGACGGCCGCGCCCGGGATGGTGAGCAGGCCCGCCAGGGCCAGGCCGACCGTCTCGGCTCCCCGGTCCTCCAGCTTTTCGACCGCACTGACGTTGACGGCGAAGCAGACCGCGGCAGCGGCGGCGAAGGCGTAACCGAGCGGGTCGGCGTGCGCCTCCTCCTGCAGCGACATGACCCACAGACCCACGGCGGCCAGGACGGGCCAGGCCACCGCGGTGTAGCGGGCCTTGCGGAACGCGCCCCACATCGCCACTCCCAGCGGGCCGCAGAACGCCACCGCGATCACGGTGGCGAAGCTGCCCACGCGCTGGGTCGCGGCGACCAGCAGCGGCAGGTAGAAGATTCCGGACACCGCCAGGCACCTGATCGGCCACCGGACCGACTCGGCCGAGGCGCGCATCCGCCGGAACTCTTCGGCGGCGGCGCCGTTGCGGCGGGACGACCGCACCGCCAGGCCGAACCTGAGCGTGGCGTATCCCGTGAGGAAGAGGCCGCCGAAGATCGCCCCGAGCGCACCGGGCGCGAAGGGGAACTGCTTCTCGTCTTCGGCACCCAGCGCGGAGAAGGCGTCTCCGGCAACGCAGAACAGCAGCCCGAGCAGGCCGATGGCGACCCCTCGGAGCGTGCTGTGTCCAGGCAAACGCACCTTGGACATGGCAAATGACCTTTCGTTTGTCGTGTTCTCCCGGCAAGAGCCGGCGACGGGCGGCGTCCGCCCGCAGTAGGTACCGTGATCAATCAGACGAGAATGACAACCGTTATCAATCTCACATCGGTCGACGAGCAGGGCCGATGGGGATGGCGGGAGCCGTGCGCGCGGATCCGATGCCGCGGTCGGGCTTGCCGAGCCGGAAACGCACCTTGCCCTTGAGGACGGTGCCGGACTCGGCCTGACCGCCGGTGAGACCCTCGCCGGGGAACAGCGTGAACGTCCACCTCGGGTTCGACTCGCAGTCGGGCAGGTGGCGGCCGCTCTGCAGGACGCGGGCACCCCACAGCTGGCGGATCATCAGCGCCCTGGTGTCGGTGCCGGCCACCGTGAACGACGCCGGCGGCCCGGCCATGACCTGGTCGTGGCTGCCCAGGGACGGCCCATAAGTCCCGGTCACCGTGGCGGCCATCGTCCACGGCCTGCCGGGCAGGATGCCCAGGGCCCCCGCACCGAGCCGCTCGTCGAACACGTCCTCAGCGGGTGCGCCGAGCTGGCCCGCGCGCACGGCCGGAGCCATCGGACGCCGGGTGTCCAGCTTGCCGGGGTCGGGCACCAGAAGGACGCCGTACGTCACCTCGTCCGCGAAGCGAGCCGACGCGAAGTGGTCCCGGAGGGCGGACACCGCGCGCTCTGCGGCGTCCCACAGATCGTCAGAGAAGGCGGTCGCCGCATAGTCGGGCGTGACCGCGGGGAGCCCGGCTCGCGCCACGGCCTCGGCCACCGATTCGCAGCGGGCCCATCCCGACTCGGCCAGTCTGGAGATCTCCTCCGCCTTGAACGACATCACTCGCCCGCAACCGCGCAGATAGGTGTCATGACCCTCAATATCGGGGAAGGCGGGCGCGGCTCCAAATCATGACCGGCAGATGCAGAACTCGTTGTCCTCCGGGTCTTTCCAGACCTGCCAGAGATCCTCTCGCAGTTCACCGGCCGGTACGGCGCCCAGGTCGGCCGCGTGGGCGCACGCCGATGCGAAGTCGTCGGCGACCAGGTCCAGATGGAGCCGGTTCTTCACGCCCTTGGGCTCGGGCACGCGTTGCAGCGCCAGTCCGGGGCCGAGACTGATCCACTCATCCTCGCGGCGAGTGATCTCCAGATCCAGCAGCCGGCTCCAGAACACGGCCATGCGTTCCAGGTCGACCGCGTCGATGACGATTCCGCTGATCCGTATGCCCGCCGATGTCCTCTCACCGGCCGCCGACGGTTCCGTTCCCATCTCGCCCTCCCCACCGGATGCCTGCCGTGGCCAGTCGGGCGGTCCTCTTCCGCCACCCGCGCCAGAGTGTCCCATTGTCAGCGGCGTCAGCCGGTCTCGAGGCGGGTGCCGCTTGCCAGGTCGAAGTAGTGCAGGGCCTCGGGGCGCACCGCCAGTTCGAGCCTGTCGCCGGGCCGCACCGGAAGTGCGGGGGGAACGCGGGCGCACAGCAGCCGCTCCGCTCCCGCTACCGCCGGCCTTGTCCCTCGTTCTTCGGCGAAGGTGGCATGCGAGATCTCCGCGGTCTCGTCAGGGCCGGACGAGACCCCGAAGAACACCAGCACATCGGCCCCCAGGTCCTGGCGCACGGCGCATTGCACACTCAGCGCGCAGTCGCCGGGCGCGGCCTCCGTCCGCAGGTCCTCAGGCCGGACGCCCACAAGGATCCGCTCACCGTCGTGGACCGGGGGACGCGTCTGGTCGTTCACCCCCAACTTGAAACCGCCGAATTCCAGCACGTCTCCCCGCAGAGTGCCGACCGCGAAGTTCATCGGCGGAGAGCCGATGAACGCCGCGACGAACGCGTTGGCCGGACGGGCGTACAACTCATGGGGCGTGGCGACCTGCTGGAGTTCGCCGCTGTGCAGGACGGCGACGCGGCTGCCCAGTGTCATCGCCTCGACCTGGTCGTGGGTCACGTACACGGTGGTCACGCCGAGCCTGTGATGCAGCTGCTCCAGTTCGGTGCGCATGGAGACGCGCAGCTTGGCGTCGAGGTTCGACAGCGGCTCGTCCATGAGGTAGGCGCGGGGACGGCGTGCGATCGCCCGTCCCATCGCGACCCGCTGGAGTTGCCCGCCGGACAGCGTGGCCGGACGCCGACCGAGGAGTTCGCGAAGCCCGAGCAGGTCCGCGACCTCGTCCACCCGGGCGGCGATCTCCCGTTTGCCCGTGCCGCGCACCCGCAGCCCGTAGCCGAGGTTGGCGCGGACGGTCATGTGCGGATAGATCGCGTAGTTCTGGAAGACCATGGCGACGTCGCGGCGCCGGGGCTCCAGTGCGGTGACGTCCTCGCCGCCCATCCGGACGGCTCCCGACGAGGGCCTCTCCAGCCCGGCGAGCAGTCGCAGCAGCGTGGACTTGCCGCAGCCGGACGGGCCGACCAGGACGAAGAACTCGCCCTCCTCGACCGTGAGCGAGACGTCGTCCACCGCCGCCCGCGTGCCGTCGTACCGCATGACCACATGGTCGAGTTCGATGGACGTCATCGCGCCCTCCTCCTTTCACCCGTGCAGGGTGCTGGTGAAGCCCTTCATGACCGACCGCTGGGCGAGTGCGAACAGCGCCACGACCGGGCCAGCGGCGATGAGCGCGGCGGCGAAGATCAGCGGCCAGTCGGCGGTGAAGCGGCCGACGAACGAGTAGACGGCGACGGGGAGGGTCACCTTGTCGGTGCCGTCGGTGAAGACCAGGGCGACGAAGAAGTCGTTCCACACGAAGAGCCCGGTCAGCGTGGCGACGACTCCGGTGGCCGGCCGCACCAGCGGGAACATGATCTGGGCGAGGACGCGCAGCGGCCGGGCGCCGTCCACCCGCGCGGCCTCCTCGTAGGCGGTCGGCATGCCCCGGAAGAAGCCGGTGTACAGGAAGACCGCGAGCGGCATCTGCAGGCCCGTGTACACGAGGATCAGCCCGGCGCGGGTGCCGGTGAGCCCGGCCTCCACCATGAAGGCGTACACGGGGATCATCCCGAGCTGGATCGGCATGATCAGCGCGAGGGTGAAGAGCCCGAACAGCAGGCCGGACAGCCGGGAGCCGCGCCGGGCCAGCGCGTACCCGGCCGGTGCCGCGATCGCGATGAGCAGGAGCACGACCGCGCAGGTCGTCAGCACGCTGTTGAACAGGGCCTGGGAGAACGACACCGTGTCGCCGCCCGCCTCGCTCCAGGCCCGCCCGACGTTGCCGAGGGTCGGTGCGGACGGCGGCGCCAGGGCCGACCCGGCGGGGTCGTCCGGACGGCGCAGGGTCGTCACGAGCACGAGGTACACGGGTGCGAGCATGGGGATCGCGCCGATCCAGAGCCCGGCTTCCCGGAAGGCGGTCCAGCGGCCGTATCCGTTCATGCGCCCCTCCCGCGCAGCCCCCGGACCTGGATGAGCGCCGCGACGCACACGCCGGCGACGAGCAGCAGCGCGACCGCCGCGCTGTAGCCGTACCGGCCGTTGACGAAGGCCTGCTTGTAGACGTAGGTGCCCAGCGTGTCGGTGCCCCCGGCGGGGCCGCCGCCGGTGAGGGCCATGACCTGGTCGAAGAGCATGAACGCCGAGATCGTGGACAGGGCGGTCCCGATGGCGAGTGCCGGCCGCAGAAGCGGCAGCGTGATGTCGCGGAACCGGCGCCAGGTACCGGCGCCGTCCACCTGGGCGGCCTCCAGCAGTTCGTCCTGGACGCTCTGCACCCCCGCGAGGTAGATGAGCATGTGGTAGCCGGAGAACTGCCAGATCATCACGATGACGACGGCTACGAGCGCGGTGTCGCGCTGCCCGAGCCACGGTTGGGCGATCGTGCCGAGCCCGGTCTTCTCCAGCACCTCGTTCAGGGGGCCGTCGACGTCCAGGATGAACTTCCAGATGTAGGCGACGACCAGCGGGCTCACCACGGCCGGGATCAGGAACAACGCACGCAGGACGTGGCGGGTGCGCAGCGTGCGCGCCAGCCCGAGGGCGAGTCCCAGGCCGACGGCGTTGACGCCGACCACGTACAGCGCGGCCAGGATGAGCGTCTGGACGACGACGTTCGAGCCTTCACCGAAGAACTCTCCGAAGTTGTCGAGGCCCACCCAGGAGGGCTCGGTCAGCCCGTCCCAGTCCGTGAACGCGGAGAGCGCACCGAGCAGGGACGGCCCAAGGACGAGAAGCAGGGTCAGCAGGGCCGCGGGGACGACGAACGCCCACGGCACCGATCTCGGACTCTTTACCATGTGAACTCCTACGGCGCCTTGCTCGTCCAGGCGGCGTCCATGGACTTCAGGACGTCGGACGGTCCCGGCCGACCGTTGAGGATCCTGACCAGGCCGGCGTCGAACAGCGTGATCAGCTCGGGGTTGGGCCAGTGCTGGTCCATGACCGGGCTGGTCCTGCCGTCCCGCACGTACCGCTCCAGCGCCGCGGCGTAGGAGGGCGCGCGTCCGGCGTCCGCCCCGGCCGGGATGGCGGGCACGGCACCATCGAGCGCGGCGTAGCGGGCGCGGTGGGCCGCGTAGTGGGCGATGAAGCGCTTGGCGAGCGCCGGGGCGGCCGCCTTGGCCGGGACGACGAGGCCGCTGCTCGGGCCGGCGGGGACGCGCACCCGTGCCGGGTCGTCGTCACCGGGGAACGGGAACATCGTGAATGCCGCCTTGGGGGCGGCGGCCTGCCAGAGCGGCAGCGTCGCCGACGGAGCGACGACCATCTCGGCCTTGCCCTCGCCGAGCGCCCGCGCCGCCGCCTCCCGGGTCGTTCCGGCGACGCCCCTGGCGAAGCAGCCGGCGTCCTTCATCTGGGTGAAGCGCTCCATGGCCTTCACCCAGCCCGGCGTCCCGGCGAACGTGACCTGCTTCTTCAGCCGCTTCTCGCTCTGGGCGGGATCGTCGGCGTAGACCGTGGACGCGGCCAGCGCGAAACCCACGATGTGCGGCATCTTCGAGTCCTCGTGGCCGGCCATGGCGAACGCGACCTTCCCGTCCGCGGCGGCACTGCGGCACCGGGCGAGGACGTCGGAGAACGTCTTCGGCTCGGGGGAGCCCTTCTTGGCGAACACGCCGATCGCCATCAGGTCGATCGGGAAGGCGTACACCTTCGCGCCGTCTCCGGCGACGCTCCGGTACTGCTTCGGGATCCGGCCCGCCCAGGACTCGGCGGTCAGATCACCGAGCAGCCCCTTGTCCTCCAGGGCGCGGGAGGTCCCGGACTCGCCGTAGCCGAGGAGGGTCATCGCGACGTCGGGGGCGCGGCCGGTGCCGAGCTGCCGCCGGAGCGCCTGGAGGTGCTGGTCGAAGGGCGTCTTCTTCACCGTGACCTTGACGCCGGGGTTCGCCTTCTCGAAGTCCCGGGCCGCGACGTCGACGGCGCTCTGCGGGCGCCCGTCGTCCCATGCCGAGACGACGAGCTCGCCGTCGCCCCGCGCGTTGCCGCCGCATCCGGTCGCCAGCAGCGGCGCCGCCAGCGCGGCGCAGCCGAGGAGCTTGACGCGTTCGTGCATGCGAAACCTTCCTTCCGGCCGATGGGCCTGGACTCAGTCGCGCGCCGCCGCCAGCCGGAGTCGGTGGGGTCCGCCTCCCACCTCGATGACGAGGTGCTCGCCGTTGCGCCTGATCCCCCGAACGCCTTCCGCGGGCAGGTCCCGCGCGGCGTGGTCGTCGCCGGAGCGCCAGAGGGTCCGGCCGTTCTTTGTGAGCTCTCCCGCGGTAGGGGCGGGAAGCCAGATCTCCGCCTCACCGGTCGCGGGCACCTGCACGACGACGTGCAGCTCGCCGCCGCTCCGGTGCCAGTCGACGGAGGCGTCGCCGCGCGCGGTGCGCAGCCTGGCGCTCGCGTGCGCCAGCCGGTGGGTGAGCGCGGGCCGCACCCGGATGCGCCGCCAGCCCGGCGCCGCCGGCGCGAGCCCGGCCACGTCGTTGAAGAGGAACTTCTCGATCATGGCCATGAGCTTCATGTTCCGGCTGAAGGACAGGTCGCCGCCCCAGGTCTCCCAGACCGTCGTCGCGCCGCGCTCGACCTGGTGGCCCCAGCTCGGGTAGGTGGTCCGCGTCGCTATGTCGTACATGACGTCGGCGGCGCCGATCCCGGCCAGCACGTTCTGCAGGGCCGCCGTGCCCATCGTCCCGGTGCTCAGGTGGCCGCCGTCCGTCTTGATCCGCTCGACGAGGACCTTCCCGGCGCGGACGCGGTGCTCGTCGGGGACGAGCCCGAACCAGAGCGGCATGGCCTGCGCGGTCTGGGAGCCGGTGCCGTAGCGGGCGGTCGCGGTGTCGAGGAACCGGTCGTTGAAAGCGGCGCGGATCGCCTCGGCCAGGTCGCCGTAGCGGCGGGCGTCCTCGTCCTCGCCGATGACGTCGGCGGCGCGGGCGACCATGGTGGTGACCGCATAGAACCACGCGGTCGAGGTCAGCTCGACGGGTGTCCGGTTCGGGCTGAGCGAACACGTGCCGTCCGGCTGGGGCTCCATGTGGTCGCCGAGACCCTCGCTGAGGATGAGGTCCTTGGCGCGGCCCCGCAGGAAGTCGGCTCCGCGGCGCATCCCCGGGTAGTGCCGGAGCAGGATGGACCGGTCGCCGTAGAACCGGTAGAGGTTCCAGGCGATGCTCGGGTAGGACGTCATCGCGAAGTCGGGGAGCGTGGCGTAGGGCCAGTAGATGACCGAGGACCAGTCGTCGGGCAGTTCGTCGCGCTCTTTCGACAGGTCACCGAACTCCCCGCTGTCGAGCGACTCCTGCATGTCGATCCGGCCTCGCCACTGGAGCGGGCAGATGGTCGGGAAGCGGCCGTCGGGAAGCTGGGTGTCGGCCAGGTCGTCCAGCCACTTGAGCCAGAAGCCGCGCGCCTCGAAGCCGTAGAGGTAGTCCTCGACCGACCAGCCGGGGTCGCCGACCCAGCCGACCCGCTCGGCGCGGTCGGCGGCGTCCTGCGGGAAGCCCTGGAAGCTCGCGCGGAACGTCCACAGCACATTGCGGTGGATGCGGTTCAGCAGGTCGTCCGAGCAGCTGAACTCGCCGGCCCGCTCCAGGTCGGAATGGACGACCCGGCCCCGGATCTCGTGGATCTCGACGTCCCCGCCCGAGGGCGTCACCTCGACGTATCGGAAGCCGTGCAGGGTGAACCGGGGCTCCCATTCCTCCTCGCCGCCGCCGCGCAGAGTGTAGACGTCGGCCTGCCGGGCCGCGAGCCACGACTGCATGTTGGCGGTGTCGTCCAGGTTCCCGGCGGCGTCGATCTCGCCCGCGTGCCTCAGCCGGACCTGGGCTCCGGCGGGCCCGGACACGCGGATCGCCGTCCAGCCGGAGATGTGCTGGCCGAAGTCCACGATCCGCCGGCCGTCGCCGGCGGGGGAGTCGGCGACCGGACGGAGGGTCTCGATCACGCGGGCCGGTTCGACCAGCCCTGTCCGGACGCGTCCGGCGGGTGCCTGGACCGTGGTCACCGGCCGCCAGCCCTCCGCCGGGAACCCGGCCCGGTCCCAGCCGGAGACCTCCCGGCGCGCGTCGTACCGCTCGCCCTGCGCGTAGTCGTTGTAGACGACGGGACCGGCCAGCGTCAGCCAGCCGTCGCCTCCGGTGACGGTGACCCGCCGGCCGTCCGTGGTGTCGATCTCGATGATCAGCAGTGCGGCCGGGCGGTCTCCCCATGGCGTGCGCGGGAACGGGCCCGGACCGACGTCGGGCTCCGCGCTGTACCAGCCGTGGCCGAGGACCAGCCCGGCCGCGTTCTCGCCCGGGACCACGTGTCCGGTGATGTCGTAGGTGGTCGACAGGACGCGAGGGTTCGGGATGCGCGCGGGCTCGCCCTCCCCGTCGCGGAGATCGGGATCGTGGTCATAGGTGCTCGTCGCGGGATCGAGGACCCGGTCGCCGACCCGCCTGCCGTTGAGCCGCAGCTCGTAGAAGCCGAGCGCGGAAACGTGCGCGCGTGCCCGCGCGACGGGACCCGGAACGTGGAAACCGGTCCGCAGCAGGGGCGACGAGACCCCTTCGTCGCCGGCGATCCAGGCGGCGGACCCCCAGTCGGACGCCTCCATCAGGCCCATCTCGAAGGTGGCGGGCGGTGCGAACGGCCCTGAACGGCCGTCGCGGCCCCACAGCCGGACCGTCCACCAGCAGGTCTCGCGGGAACGCAGCGGCCGGCCCGCGTAGGAAACGCCGTTCACCTCGTCGCTCTCGACCCGGCCGGAGTCCCACAGGTCGTCGACCCCGGGCACGAGTCCTTCCGGTGCGCTCGCGACGAGCACCTGGAAGGCGCGCTGCCGCTCCTCGCCCGGCCCGATGGGAATCCAGCCGAACACCGGCGCGGGCATGTCCAGCCCGATCGGGTCGATCAGATGCTGGCAGCGCGGCCACGCGGCGCGCAGTTCACCGGCCTCGGTCATGTGTCTCTCCCAGATGCGGTCGGAATCGGAGGTTCCATCGCTCAGCCCGAGCGCGACACGATCACCGCGCGTACTCCGGGTTGACGATCGAGGGCACGGGGCGCCGGTTCAGGAAGTCGACGACCTGCCGCGCCGTCGTCCGGCCCAGCTCGTCCATGGCCTGCGGCGAGAACCAGGCGGCGTGGGGGGTGAGGATGACGCCCGGCAGGTCGCGCAGCTGGCTGTCCGCGGGCAGCGGCTCGGTCTCGAACACGTCCAGCCCTGCGCCCGCGAGGTGCCCGTCCCGGATCGCGGCGGCGAGCGCGGCCTCGTCGATCAGGCCGCCGCGGCAGGTGTTGACCACCATCGCGCCGCGCGGGAGCCGGGCGAGCGCCCGGGCGTCCAGGAGGTGGCGGGTCGCGTCGGTGAGCGGGACGTGCAGGCTGAGGATGTCGGCGGCGGCCAGCGCCTCGTCCAGTCCGGCGGGCCGGTGCCCGGCGGCTCTGATCGCACTGCCGGCCACGTGCGGGTCGTGCACCACGACGTCGAAGCCGAGCGCGGCGGCGTGCGCCGCGGTGCGCGAGCCGATCCGGCCGAAGCCGAGGACGCCCACCGTCGTCCGGGACGGCCGGGCCGCGGCGGGCCCGTCCTCGCTCACCGCCCAGCGGTGCCGCCGCACCGCGACGTCCAGCGGGAACAGCCGCCGCGCCGCCGCCATGACGAACGCGATCGTGTGGGCCGCGACCTCCTCGACGCAGTAGCCGGGGGTGTTGGCGACGGCGATTCCGCGTGCGGTCGCCGCCGCCACGTCGATCATGTCGCAGCCGATGCCGAGGCGCCCGATGAACCGGCACCGCTCCAGCCGGTCGAGGACCCGGGCGGTCACGGGCGCCCACTGCACCACCAGTGCGGTGGCGTCGGCGGCGGCCGCGATCACGTCGTCCTCGGTGCGGCAGTCGGCGAGCCTCGCCTGGAGCCCGCCGGCGCGCAGGATGTCCAGGACGCGGTCGTTGCCGGGAAGGTCGGTGTCGGTGACGACGACGAGGTCATTCATCGGCCGCCTCCGGCAGGGACGCGCGAATGCGTTCGGCGGCGAGCTCGATGTGCCGCGCCATCTCGGCCTGGGCGACCGCAGGGTCGGGGTCGAGGATCGCGTCGAGCAGCACGTCGTGCGTGGCGGCGTGGTACTCCAGCTCTCCCGGCTCCAGTGCGGCCGTGGCCGCGCGCAGGAAGGCGCCGATGCGGCTGCGCAGCTGGGTCACTAGTTCGCCCACCAGGCCGTGGTCGGCGAGTTCCCAGAGCCGTTCGTGAAAACGCTGGTCGATGTCGAACACCCGCCGGAAATTGCCGGCGGACGCCTCCCCGCGCATCTCCTCGACCATCGCGCGCAGCTCCCGCCGGGCCTCCGACGTCAGCCGTTCCTGGACGCGTCTGACGACGAACTGCTCGAGCACGACACGCAGCGAGCACAGTTCGTCCAGCTCCCGAGGCGTGAGCATGGCGACGCGTGAGCCGCGGCGGGGGGTGCGCTCGATCAGCCCCTCGTCGGCCAGTTTCGACAGCGCCTCGCGGATCGGAATGTGGCTGACACCCAGTTCCGCGGCGAGCGTCCGCTCGACCAGGCGCGTGCCGGGCGCGTACCGGCCCTCGTGGATCGCGTCCCGGATGCTGTCGGCGACCTGGTCGGCGAGATTCCCGGCCGGGAGGGGGTTCAGGGTCATCGCTCCGCTTCCGTAGTCTCGAGATAGGCGCGCTATAGCATCTAGCGTATAGCGAAACCATAATCAAATGCTATAGCATCTAGCAAGACGTGCCGACGAAAGGGTCAAGATGCGGATAGCGGAGCATCGGAAAGCTCTCATCACCGGTGGCGGCTCGGGTTTCGGACGATTGATCGCCCACCGGCTGCACGCCGCCGGCGCGTCGGTGACGGTCGTGGACATCGATGCCGAAGGCGCCCGGAAGGTCGCCGGCGAACTCGGCGACCGGGCGCTCGCCGTCGGCGCCGACGTCCGGTCGCCCGACGACATGGCCCGCGCCGTCCACGAGACCGGGGAGGCGTTCGGCGGTCTCGACACCCTCGTCGTCTCGGCGGGCGTCTTCCACATCGGCTCCCTTGAGAGCACCGGCGAACTGGACTGGGACCGGACGCTGGACGTCAACCTCAAAGGCGCCTTCCTCGCCGTCCGGGCCGCGGCCGGGCCGCTGCGGTCCAGCGGGCGGGGACGGATCGTCACGATCGGATCGGACTGCGGGAGGCGCGGCTTCGCCCGGCAGGTCCCCTACACGGCCTCGAAGTTCGGGCTCATCGGCCTGACCGAGTCGGTGGCCGCCGAACTGGCGCCCGACGGGGTCACGGCCAACTGCGTCTGCCCGGTCGGCGTGCCCACGACGGGCATGGGGCAGGAGGTGCTGGACTGGAAGGTCCGCCGGGCGGGGGCGACACCGGAGGAGGTCATGCGGGCGACCGCGGCCACCAACCCGCTCGGCCGCAACGCCTCCGAGGACGATGTCGCGGACGCGGTCCTGTTCCTGCTGTCCGAGCAGGCGGGCTTCCTGACCGGTGTGACCCTGGACGTGGACGGCGGCGCGAGCCTCGGCGCGGTGCCGGGTGTGCGCTGATGGCCGACATCCCGCTGGTGGACACGCACGTCCACTTCCACGACCTGAGCCACCCGCGGCTGCGCTACTCCTGGCTGGAGCCCGGCGCGCCGGTGGACGAGGTCACAGGTCCCGATGCGGCGATCCGCGCTCAGCGCTACTGGGCCGACGACTTCCTGGCCGAGACCCGCTTCCACAACGTCGCGAAGGTCGTGCACGTCCAGGCCGCGATCGGGAGCGACGATCCCGTCGAGGAGACGCGATGGCTCCAGTCCTTCGCCGACAGGGTCGGAGCGCCCCACGGGATCGTGGCGTACGCCGACCTCGCCCGGCCCGACGCGGCCGGTGTGCTCGCGCGGCATGCCGAGTTCGCCAACCTGCGCGGCATCCGTGACCTGCGCTATGACGGTTACCTGACCGATCCGGACTGGCAGCGGGGCTTCGCCGCCCTGGAGCGCCACGGGCTCGTCTGCTGCGACGACCCCGCGGTCGAGGAGATGGGCGACGCCCGGAAGCTGGCGGAGCGCCACGCCGGGGTGACCCTGTGCGTGGACCACGCCGGCTACCCGCGCCGCCGCGACCGCGGGTACTTCGAGGAATGGCGCGCGGGCATGCGCACGCTGGCCAAGGCTCCGAACGCCGTGGTGAAGATCTCCGGCCTCGGGCAGGCCGACCACCGGTGGACGGTCTCCTCGCTGCGCCCCTGGGTCCTCGAGTGCATCGAGGCGTTCGGAACCGGCCGCGCGTTCTTCGGTTCGAACTGGCCCGTCGACCGCCTCTACAGCTCCTACGGCGACGTCGTGAACGCGTACGCCGAGATCATCGCGGACTTCGGCGAGTCCGACCGGCACGCGCTCTTCCACGGCAACGCCGAACGGATCTTCAGGCTCGGGGAGAGCACATGACCGGCGCCGCCGGGGGAGGGGCCGCGCGCATCGCCGTGATCGGCTGCGGCTGGTGGTCGACCTACGCGCACCTGCCCGCGCTCGCGGAGAACCCCGGTGCGCGGACCGTCGCGCTGGCCGACCCGGATCCGGAACGGCTGACGGCGGCGGCCAAGGCGTTCGACGTCCCCGCGACGTTCGCAGACACCGCCGACCTCCTCGACGCGGTGGACCTGGACGGCGTCGTGATCGCCGTCCCGCATGCCGCGCATCACCCGGTGGCGAGGCTCGCGCTCGAACGGGGGGTGCACGTGCTGCTGGAGAAGCCGATGACCGTCGAGCCCGCGCATGCCGGCGAACTGGCCGCCCTCGCCCGCGACCGCGGTGTCGAGCTTCTCATCGGCTACCCGTGGAATTACAACCCGCACGTGCTGGCCCTGCGCGACACGATCGCCAAAGGAGTGATCGGGCCCGTGGAGCACGTGTCGGTGCTGTACGCCTCCACGGTCCGCGAGCTCTACCGCGGCGACCCCGAGCCCTACCGGAAGGTGTTCGGGTACACAGTCAACGCGCCGGACTCCCGCACCTACAGCGATCCGGCCCTGTCGGGCGGCGGCCAGGGACAGACCCAGGTCACGCATGCGGCGGCCCTGCTGCTGTGGCTCACGGGACTGCGGCCCCGCGGCGTCTCCGCTTTCCGGGCCGACTTCGAACTGGACGTGGACCTCGCCGACGTCATCGCGGTCCGGTTCGACGGCGGCGCGATCGGGACGATCAGCTCGACCGGAGCCGTGCTGCCCGTCCACGAGGAGATCGCGCGCTTCGAGATCTTCGGCCGGGACGGGCACGTCCTGCTGGACGTCAACCAGGGCACGGCCACGGTCCACCACGCCGGCGGGGTCACCGAACTCCCGCCGCTGCCGGCCGGGGCGCGCAACCCCGAGCACGCGCCCGTGCACAACCTCGTGGATCTCGCGCTCGGCCGCGGCCGCAACGGCTCTCCCGCCGAGATCGGGCTCGGGGCGGTGCGGTTCGTCGCGGCCATGTACCGCTCGGCCACGGAGAAGACGATCATCGACCCGGAACTGCTCTAGAAGGACCGCAATGCTCACAGGTTTCTCGCACGTGGGGTTCACGGTGACGGACATCGAGGAGGCCGCCTCCTTCTACCGGAAGGTGTTCGGGGCCGAGCCGATCGTCCGGCGCGTGTACGACGCCCCCTACACCTCGGTCCAGGTCGGCTACTCGGATGCCCGCCTGAACATCGCGATCTTCCGGATCCCCGGTTCGGACGGCCTTCTCGAACTGATCCAGTACCTCAACCCGGCGGGCGTCCCGGTCGACGTCGAGACCATGAATCCCGGTACGGCCCATCTGTGCCTCTGTACCGACGACCTGGACGCCGAGTACGCCAGGCTCACCGCGCTCGGAGCCACACCGCGCAGTGCCGCCCCCGTCGAGATCACGTCCGGTCCCAACGAGGGACGCCGGGTGGCGTACTTCCGCGACCCGCAGGGGCTGACGCTCGAACTGATGGAGATCCGCTGATGCGCGTCGCGAACCTCGACGGGAGGCTGGTCCTGCTCACCGGCTCCGGAGCCCTTGATGTGGAGCGGGCGTCCGGCGGCAGGTTCGGCCCTGATCCCCAGGGTGTCTTCGACCGCTGGGCGGAGTTCGTCTCCTGGGCGGACACGGCCACCGGTGGCGCGCCTTATGACCCGGCTCGCCTCGGGCCACCGGTCCCGGCTCCGCGTCAGGTGTTCGCGATCGGGATGAACTACCGGGCGCACGCCGCCGAGGCGGGTTTCGAGACGCCCGACCGGCTCACCGTGTTCACCAAGTTCCCCAGCTGTGTGACCGGCCCCTACGGCACGATTCCGCTTCCGGCCAGGGGACACACGGACTGGGAGGTGGAGCTGGTCGTCGTCATCGGCGTCACGGCTCGCCACGTGCGGGCCGAGGACGCCTGGAAGCACGTCGCCGGGCTCGCCGCCGGACAGGACCTCTCGGAACGCATCGGCCAGCTCGCGGGTCCCGCACCCCAGTTCAGCCTGGGCAAGTCGCACCCGGGCTTCGGCCCGATCGGCCCGTGCCTGGTGACGCCCGACTCGTTCGACGATCCCGACGACATCGAACTGGCGTGCACGGTGAACAGTGAACGGGTCCAGCACGGCCGCACGAGCGACCTGGTGTTCCCGGTTCCGCGCCTGATCGCGGAGCTGTCGGAGACGCTGCCGCTGCTGCCCGGCGATCTGATCTTCACCGGCACTCCTGCGGGCGTCGGCATGGGCCGCACCCCGCCGCGGTGGCTAGCTCCGGGCGACGAGCTCGTGACCCGCGTCACCGGCGTCGGCGAGATGCGGCACCTGCTGGGCTGAGCCGGGGTCAGGGCAGCTGGAGGCTCTTGGTCTGGAGGAACGACTCCAGGCCCCAGAGTCCCAGCTCCCGTCCGTGACCGGACTGCTGCCGGGTGCCCCGGTGGGAGACCCCGTCGTGGAAGAGTTCTCCCTGCGCGGCGCCCTGGCCCGCGCCCTGCAGATGACGGGCGCGATGCGCGACGCGTACGCACCGTTCGCCACCGCGGTAGCCCCTCCACATCCACACCCTTCGAGTCCTGGCCTGGCGCTCGGAGTTCGGCTCGGTCCACCACTGGGACGAACGCGTCACGGCGGCCGCGCTGGCGATGGACCGGCACGTCTGGACCCTGGTGAGTGACAAACAGTGATCTCCCTTTAAGGCATTTTGACGCCGTCGGCCGGCACCGCCGAGTAACCGGCCGGGCTCGCGGTAGGAACCCTGTCTCACCGTTCTTCTTTGACGGAGGCACAGATGGACATCGGGATCGGTCTTCCCAACACCGTCCGTGGAACCGAAGGCGCGGCCCTTACCGACTGGGCACGGCGGGCCGAGGACGCGGGGTTCAGCACCCTCGGCACGATCGGCAGGCTGGTGTACCCGACGTTCGACGAGCTGATCGCCCTCGCCGCCGCCGCGGCGGTCACCAGCCGGATCCGGCTGACCACCGGCGTGCTCCTCGCTCCGCTGCAGTGCAACACCGCGCTGCTGGCCAAGCAGGCCGCCTCGCTGGACCGACTCTCCGGCGGGAGGCTGGTGCTCGGCCTCGGCCTGGGCGGACGTGACGACGACTTCGCGGCCGCCGGCGTGCCCACCAAGGGGAAGGGCCGCCGCCTGGACGAGCAGCTGGCCGAGATGAAGGAGATCTGGTCCGGCAGGCCGTACGGGGACGGTGGCGGGATCGGGCCCGAGCCGGTCCGCGCCGGGGGACCCGAGCTCATTCTGGGCGGCTCGGCCGAGGCGAGTTTCGACCGGGTGGCCCGGGTGGCCGACGGCTGGATCATGGGCGGCGGCACCCCGGAGATGTTCGCCCAGGCCGCGACGGCCGTGGACGCCGCCTGGCAGAAGGCCGGACGCGACGGCAGGCCCCGCAAGCTCTCGCTGGCCTACTTCGCGCTCGGCCCCGACGCCCGCGCGCAGGCCGACGCCTACCTGCTGCACTACTACGGCTGGCTCGGCGACATGGCCCAGCAGGTCGCCGCGAGCGCCGCGATCAACACCGAGATGGTCAAGGCCTACGCGGCGGCGTTCGAATCGAGCGGCTGCGATGAGCTCATCTTCGTCCCGACCTCGTCGGACCCTGAGCAGGTCCGGCTGCTCGCCGAAGCGATCGCGTAGAACAGCCCGGGGTCGCCGGCCGCCTCGCCTATGGTGATCCGTCATGGATGATCAACCGCGGCGAAGCGAGGACGCGCTGGTGCTACCGGGGCGGCTGCAGGCGGCGCTGCACCCTCGCCGCGGGGGTCTGCCGGGCCTTCCCGTGGAGATCGATCACTCGGCGGTGGACGCCGCCCGCAGGTTCGTCGAACACGCACGGGACCGAATCCAGGAGGCGCTCGACGACCCGCGCTCCGACCCGGCCATGGCCGGGCGGGCGCGGAGCCACCTGGCCGGTGAGTCCGACCCCATGGGCGCGGCGGTGGTCGCCGAGCTCGCATGCCGCGGCCGGGACGACTTCTGGGAACGGTCGAGATGCTTCGCCGAGTCCTGGCTCGTCGAGCATGGCCTGACCTTCGCCGTCTGCGCGGTGACGGAGCAGAGCGAGGTCAGCACGTACGGAGGCCTCGGGTCCATGGTCGACAACGACCTCCTGGGCCCATGGGGCAGCCCGCCGGAACCGTCGTCGGCACGGCGTCTGCGGAGCCTGCTGGCCGCGGCCGGCGACCGGGACTACGCGGAGGCCGTCGAGCGGCTGGACGCCTGCGTCAGGACTGCCACGCAGCGCCTGGTCGCGGGATACTTCGCACCGACCCAGGTGGACTGGGTAGACCAGAGCTGTGCCGCATCTCCCAGTTCGCCCTTGGGATGGACGCTGCTGGCCTCGTTGAGCACGTCCCGCCAGCTGGACCTGCTCGGTGACCTGACCCGCCTGTACACCAAGGACTGCGACGAGGGCGTTCTCGTCACGCTCGCCGACGGGCTCGGCCCCGTCGCCGTGCCGGTGCTGGCCGCCGCCTGGGACGGCACTCCCGGATCCGTGGTCGTCACCGGGAACTGGCGGGCGATCGGGGTGCTCGGTCTGCTGCCGTGGGACGAGGCGTTCGCGGCCATGTGCGAGCGGATCGAAGACCGCTCCGTTCAGCCCCTGCTGCTGGAGACGATGGAGCGCTTCCCCGATCGTGCGGTGCGTGTCCTGTCTCCCGCGACGGCGGGGACGTCCAAGGCCGCCGCGCTCGCCACCGAGATGCTGAAGGCGCATCTGCGGAAACACCCGGAACTCGCCACCGGAGACGACGTGCCCACGGAGGCCAAGGCCATCGCCGCGGCCGTCGCGCCCGTTCCGGACGCGCCCGAGGGCGCGATCCCTCTCGCCCTGCGGGAGCCGCCGTGGCTCACCCAACCGAAGAAGACGTCCCGGAAGAAGCCCGCGCAGCAGGACGACGGCCTGCCGGTCGTCACCGGCCTGGAGCCGCCTGCCGGCACGACGCTTGCCTGGGCTCCCGACGAGCGCGAGAGATGGCGGCGCGCTGCCTCCACTTCCAGGCGCAGTTACGACGCCTGGAGCATCCAGGAGTGGAAGGAGGCCGCGGAGACGTTCCACTCCAGCCCGATGCGCACGGGCGGCCAGATGGCATTCCTCGTGGAGGGGCCCGACGAGGTCGTCCTGCCGTTGCTCACCGACTGGCGACCGGATCTCGGGTGGCTCAGTGACCACGACGTCGAGACGCTTGTCGCGCGGCACGGTGAGCATGCGCTGGACATCGCATACAGCGCCGCGAAGCGGTTCCCCAAGGACAAGGGCGGGGTTCTGCTGCCCTACCTGCACGCCGATGTAGCGCGGCTGACGGCAGACTGGCTGGTGCGGCTGCGGTCCGCCGAGGAGCACGCCCGCGCCTGGCTCCGCAGACACGCGGTCACGGCCGTCCCGTACCTGGTCCCCGACGCCCTGGGCAGGCGCCGCGCGCCGCGGGCCGGGGCGCAGGCGGCGTTGCGGTTCGTCGCCGAGGCGCACGGCGCTCCCGAGATCGTCCAGGCGGCCCGCCCGCACGGTGATTCCGCGGCGGAAGCCGTGGGGGCGATCCTCGCGGCCGCGGCGCCGACTCCCGCTTCCCCGCCGTCCGCCCCTGCCAAGAAGCGCGCCAAACCGCGCAGCCTGCCCGACTGGGCGGACCCGGCCGCCCTCCCGCAGGTAAGGCTGCGGGGCCGTGACCGGGCCCTGCCCGCCGCCGCGACCCGGCATCTCCTGGAGATGCTCACCCTGGGCGCACCGGGCGAGCCCCATCCGGAGATGGCGGGGATCCGCCAGGCGTGTGATCCGGAATCCCTCGCCGAGTTCGCGTGGGCCCTGTTCACCCGCTGGCAGATGGTCAGGGAACCGGGCGAGCAGGCGTGGGTGCTGACCGCGCTCGGGCCGCTCGGCGACGACACGACGGTGCGGCGGCTCGCCCCGCAGATCCGGGCGTGGCCCGCCGAGCACGGGCAGGCCAAGGCGGTCAAGGGACTCGACGTGCTGGCGGCGATCGGCACCGAGGTCGCCCTGACCCACCTGCATGCCATCTCCCAGCGGGTGCGGCATACCGGACTCCGGACGCGGGCACGGGAGAAGATCGACGAGATCGCGGGCCGGCTCGGCCTCTCGCCGGACGAACTGGGCGACCGGCTCGTCCCGGACCTGGGTCTGGACGCCGCCGGGACCCTGGTCCTCGACTACGGCCCGCGCCGGTTCACGGTCGGGTTCGACGAGCGGCTCACGCCCTTCGTCCGCGACGAGGACGGCACCGCACGCAAGGCGCTGCCCCGCCCGGGCGGCGACGACGACCCCGAGCTGGCGCCGATCGCCTACAAGCGGTTCACCGACCTGAAGAAGGACGTCCGCACAGCCGCGTCCGCCCAGCTCGCGCGGCTGGAGACGGCGATGGTCGTGGAGCGGCTGTGGACCTCGGCCCAGTTCCGGGAGCTCTTCCTCGGCCATCCGCTCGTGCGGCACACCGCCCGCCGGCTGGTCTGGCTGTGCCAGGACGACCGCGAGACGATCCCGTTCCGCGTCGCCGAGGACCTGACACTCACCGATGCCGCCGATGACCCGTTCGAGCTTCCGGACGCGGCACGAGTGACGATCGCGCATCCGGCGCGCCTGGACCAGGCCGAGGTCACGGCGTGGTCGGAGCTGTTCGCCGACTACGAGATCGTCCAGCCCTTCCCTCAACTCGGCAGGCCCGTGCACACGCTCGACCCAGGAGAGCGGGCGACCGGCAGGCTGGAACGGTTCGAGGGCGTCAAGGTGCCGTCCGGCGCGGTCCTCGGCCTGGAGCGGCGCGGCTGGGAACGAGGCCCGGCGGACGAGGACGACATGCATGGCCGGATGCTCCGTTCCCTCCCGGGGCGCCGCCAGGTCGTGGTCGAGCTGGACCCGGGCCTGTACACCCGCGACGTCACCGCCGTCTCGGAGCAGCTCGTGACCCGTGTCGCGCTCGAAAGCGGCGCAAGCAGCGACGGCGATATCGACGCCGTCCAACTCTCAGAGACGCTCACCGACCTGGACCAGCTCACCGTAGTAGCACCCCACCCCCGGTGAAGGCCGATCTGCCAATAGGGTCCCCAACCCCCTTTCATGGGGCCCTAGGGCAACATTTGCCGCCGCAGGCGTCATCACCACGGCCCTCGCGGGCGGCCTGCTCGGAGTAACGGGAATGCCGGCGGCCTCCGCTGGAGCGGCGCCTGCCGGTGCCTTCTCCGGCAACACCCCGGCGGCGGCCTCGTCCGCGACGCCGGGGGCCGACGTCGGGCCCGCTTCCGATGTCATCCTGAGGGTCGGCCGGAAGCCGGGTCAGTTGAGCACAAGTGCTGCGCTCAAGTGCACGAAGGGTCGCGTCTGCACTTGGACCAAGTACAACTTCAAGGGTGACCCCGGCCGCAGCAAAGCCGAGCGCGGGGTCTGCTACCACGGCAGCGCGTTCAGATCGATGAAGAATCGCACCAGCAAACGGCTTCGCGTGTATTTCGACATGAACTGCCGGGGGAGTTATCAGGTCGTACGGCCTGGCACTTCGGTCAAGAAGTTCCGCCGGGGCGGAAACAGGTGGAGTTGCAAGCCTTACTAGCGCGGCGGTCTCGTGTGTGAAGGGTGGTGCTGTCTGTCTGCACCGCCCGCCACTCCATGATCGAGCACTGGTCGTGCGTTCGGCAGTACGCGCGCAGTCCAGGTCACCGCCGACCTGCCGTTACAGCCCGCACCACCGCAGGAAGGCCGAACCCCGTGACCATCCGCGTGCTGCTCGCCGACGATCAGGCGCTGCTGCGTCAGACGTTCCGCATCCTGATCGACTCCAGCGCCGACATGGAGGTCGTCGGCGAGGCCGCCGACGGCCGGGAGGCGGTCGACCAGACCCGCGCCCACCATCCGGATGTCGTCGTCATGGACATCCGCATGCCGGGCACCGACGGCCTGACCGCCACCTCGGCCATCTGCGCCGACGAGGACCTGACCGGCACGCGGGTCCTCATCCTCACCACCTTCGAGATCGACGAGTACGTCGCGCGGGCGCTGCGCGCGGGCGCCAGCGGGTTCCTCGGCAAGGACGTCCCCGCCGAAGACCTGCTGACCGGTATCCGGACGGTGGCCTCCGGCGACGCGCTGCTTTCCCCGCGGCCACGCGCGCACTCGTCAACCGATTCCTGACGACCGCGGACCCCGGCGCGCATCTGACGCCGCCCGAAAGCCTGTCCGCCCTCACCGACCGCGAGCGCGAAGTGATGGCGCTGGTCGCCCATGGGCTCTCCAACGAGGACATCGCCGAGAAACTGGTCGTCAGCCCGCTGACCGCCCGCACCCACGTGCACCGCGCCATGAGCAAGCTGCACGCCCGTGACCGCGCCCAGCTCGTCGTCATCGCCTACCAGTCCGGCCTCGTTCGCCCTGCCGCCCCGTAACGCTTTGCTTACGCGGATTCGCGCATCGTGTGCAAGGGTGAGATACTTACCGAGCCGAACTCCTTAACGTCACGGGTGTTCGCAGACCGTCCAGGAAGGGGCTCGGTGGCGCGACGCAGGGCGTTCCCGCGCGCCGCCCAGGTCTTGGCCTGCCTGCTGAGCATGGCCCTGCTGCTGTTCCTGAACGCTGGCCTCAGCGGCCGAGGCGCCGCTGAGCCGTCCTCGATCTCCGTGCAGGTCTCCGCGGTCCAGACGCCGTGGGACTGCTGCGACGAGCAGCCTTCCGCACCGGCGACCCTTCAGCACGTTCACCTGTGGATGCGCGGTGCGCCCGCCGAGATCGACCAGGGCGGCTACGCATTCGCCGGGGTCGTCCTCCCGTACCTGGGCACCGTGCGCGCGACCGCCGCCGACCCGCCGAACGGCTTCGGCCGGCACCCGCGTGGCCGGGACAGACGCACCACGGGGGAGATCTGCGCCTTCCTCCAGGTGTTCCGCTGCTGACGGCCCTCCGGGCAGGCCCACCGGAGATCAGCGCAGGCTGAAGACCGGCACAGGGCCCGTCCTCTTCCGACGACCGTCATCACCGGCTCCATCGACGCGCCGCCGCTACGGCGCACCTTGGAGGAATTTGGCATGCACGCACTCATCGAGCACGCACGTTCGTTCCGTGACCGGGCCGCCGCCGACGGCGCGCCCTTGGCGCCGCTCGCCCAGGGACAGGCGCCGCTGGCGCTGTTCATCACCTGCTCCGATTCGCGGGTCGTCCCGTCCCTGATCACCGGTGCCAAGCCGGGGGAGCTGTTCGAGCTGCGCACCGCGGGCGGCATCGTGCCCCGCTACAGCCTCGACCGGCCGTCCGCGGAGGCCGCGACCATCGAGTTCGCCGTGGAGGTCCTGCAGGTGGCCGACGTCGTGGTCTGCGGGCACTCCCACTGCGCCGCGGTCGCCGCGCTGGCTCGCGGCGACGACCTGACCACCGTGCCCGCGATGGCCGGATGGCTCAGCGCGGCCTCCGACCGGACGGACGACCTCGGCGCGGACGGCCTGGACCGTGCGGTCCAACGGCACGTGGTGGCGCAGATGGAACGGCTGCGGGCGCACCCCGCCATCCGGCGGCGCCTGGACCAGGGGCGAATCGGCCTGCACGGCTGGTTCTACGAGGTCCACACCGGCACCGTGCTCACCCACCGGTCCGGCGCCGACACCTTCCGCCCCATCTGAACGGGGATCCGATGCCATCGAAGACTCTGTTCCCAGAGACCCTGCGGCGCGACGCCGCCGCTTCACTCGTCGTCTTCCTGGTCGCGCTGCCGCTGTGCGTGGGCGTCGCGGTCGCCTCCGGCGTGCCCGCCGAGCTCGGCCTGATCACCGGCATCGTCGGCGGGCTGGTCGCCGGGCTGCTGCCCGGCAGCAGCCTGCAGGTGTCCGGCCCCGCCGCGGGCTTGACCGTGCTCGTCTTCGAGGCCGTGCACAGATACGGGCTGCCCGCCCTGGGCGCCCTGGTGCTGGCCGCCGGGCTGCTGCAGTTGCTGCTCGGCCTCCTGCGGATGGGCCGATGGTTCCGCGCCATCTCGATCGCCGTCGTGGAGGGGATGCTCGCCGGAATCGGCCTGACCATCATCGCCGGGCAGCTGTACGCGATGGCCGACGCCAAGGCACCCGGATCAGGGCCGGCCAAGCTCGCCGGGCTGCCCGCCCTGCTGGCCGACAGCCTCACCTCGCCCGGCGCGCTCGCCGCCCTGGGCGTGGGCGCGGGCACGATCGCGGTACTGGCCGGCTGGCCGCGTCTGCCGGCGCCGATCCGGGCGGTCCCGGCGCCGCTCGCGGCCGTCGCCCTGGCCACCGGCGCGGTGGCGGCGTTCGGGCTACCGGTCGCCCGGCTCGACGTGCGGGGCCTGGCGGGGGCGATCCGCCCGCCCGGCCTGGACGATCTGGCCTCGCTCGCCGAGGTCGGCATGATCGGCACCGTGATCGCGTTCGCGCTGATCTCCTCCGCGGAGACACTGTTCAGCGCCGCAGCGGTCGACCGCATGCACGACGGTCCGCGCACCGACTACGACAAGGAACTCATCGCCCAAGGCACCGGCAACGCCGTCTGCGGTGCGCTGGGCGCGCTTCCGATGACCGCCGTGATCGTCCGGAGCTCGGCCAACGTGCAGGCGGGCGCACGGACCAAGACCTCCCGGGTCCTGCACGGCGTGTGGCTGCTGCTGTTCGCCGCGCTGTTCCCGGCCGTTCTCGGGGTCATCCCGCTGGCGGCGCTGGCCGGAGTGCTGGTGCACGCCGGCTGGAAGCTGATGCCGATCGGGCAGCTGGTACCGCTGTGGCGGCGGCACCGAGGCGAGGCGGTGGTCCTTCTGTGCACCGCCATCGCGGTCGTCGCCCTCAACCTGTTCGAGGGTGTCCTGCTGGGGTTGCTGCTGGCGGTCATCAAGACCGCCTGGGAGACCTCACACGTCCACGTGGACGTCGTCTCCCAGGAGGAGGACGGCCTGCTACAGGTCAAGCTGAGCGGCAACGCCACGTTCCTGCGGCTGCCGAAGATGCTCGACACCCTGGAGGCGCTGCCCCGCGACCGTCCCATCGAGCTGGACCTGTCGGAGGTGCGGCACCTTGACCACGCATGCCGTACGGCGCTGACCGCCTGGGCGGACCGCCACAACCGGGCGGGCACCCCGGCGGTGTCGGTCCCGGCCATCCTCTGATCCCTGTGGACGCCCGCCCCTGGCCGCTCTCGCGGAGGCCAGGGGCGCTGACGGCGGAGAGCCCCGTACCCCGGCCCTCCGAGGCACTATGACCCGGTGCTCGGGGTGAGGTGGATGATCGGTAGTTGCCGGTCGGTCTTGTCCTGGTAGCCGGCGAAACGCGGTGCGGCGGCGGTGATCTGCTTCCACGCCCGCTCGCGTTCGGTGCCGCGCAACTGCCGGGCGGTGACGGGGATCTTCCGCCCGTCGACTTCGATCCGGATCCGGTCGGGGTGGGCGGCGATGTTGTGGTACCAGGCGGGGTTGGCGGCGGCGCCCGCGGCGGAGGCCACGATGAGCCAGGTGCCGTCGGGGCCGGGGAACCAGCCGACCGGGGTGGTGCGCTCGGCCCCGCTCTTGCGGCCGACGGTCGTCAGGACCAGGGCGTTGAAACCCATGGTGGTGCCGGTCTTACGGATCCGGCGGGCGACCAGCCGGTTCACCCAGCGCAAGATCGCTCCGGTCGGCTGGCGGGCGCCACGGGTGCCGGCGGACGTGTCAAAGCTCATGAGACCTCCAGTGAACGGGGGGACACACAGGTCAATCGCTGGCGATCCGCGCCAGCCGCTGCGAGCCCAAGTAGGCGATCTCTTCCTCGTTGAACGCTGACACCGCCGGCCTCCTTCACGCTGATCCCTCGGGGGCCGGACGGGAACGCTACGCCCGGCCTAGTACGTGAAGCATACAGTACATGCCATTAACTATATCTGCCGTGTACCATAATGGCGTGGGCAAGAAGGGGCGAACGGCCGAGGCGGCACCCGGCGTGATGATGGCCGCTCCCGCGGCGGAGATGGACGTGGCGACCGGGCTCGTACAGCTCACCAGCCTGGTCCAGGCCATCTACACGCGCGTCTCCGAACGCCACGACCTGACGCCCGTCCAGGCCAAACTGCTGTGCGTGCTGCTCGGCGGCCCCCGCGGTATGGCCGACCTCGCCCGCTGCTTCGGTGTCGAGAAAGCCGCCCTGACCGGCCTCATGGATCGTGCCGAACGCCGCGGCCTGGCCCAGCGCACCCCCGTCCCCGGTGACCGCCGCGCCCTGCAGGCCACCCTCACCGAGGAAGGCCGCACCGCCGCGACCGCCTTCCACGCAGAGGTCAGCGCGGAACTCGCGCACCTCACCGCACCGCTGGCCCCCGCCGATAGCGAACAATTCCGCGCCACCATGGCCGGCATCATCCAGCGATGCCGCGCCGACGCCGGCCCCGGACCCTGCTGAGCCGCACCTACCGTTCGCCTGAGACCTCTACGCCGTGAAGAAATCGATGAGGGCGCGGGCGATCCGGCCAGGGGCGTTCTCCGTGGGGATGTGGTCCGCTTCTGGGATGCGTATGAGCGTGGTTCGCGGAATCTCCGAGGCGAACTTCTCGGCGTACTCCACCTTCTCGAAGCCGTCGTCCTCGCCCCAGATCAGCAGCTTGGGTGCCGTGGACCGCCGCAGCGCGGGCACGAGATCAAGGGTGTAGCGGCTTTCGGCCGCGCCCGCCATGGCCAGCCAGGAGCGACGGACCCGCGGATCGGTCCACGGATCCAGATACTCGGCGATCAGCTGCTCGGTGGCGGCACCGGCCAGCGCCGCCGTCACGGCCTGCCGGCGGGCGGCGAGGAGTTCATCGCCGGCGGTCGCGGCGACGGCCGGGTCCCGGAACCGGGCCACATGAGGCGCCGGCCAGGAGTCGTAGGTGACCGAGTTGACCAAGGCCAGCCTGTCCACCTCCAGCCGGTCGTGGGCGAGGAGATGCTGAGCGACGGCGCCGCCGATGTCGTGGCCTGCCACGGCGATGGGCCCGGAGATCTTCAGCGCGGACGCGAATCGCGCCACCCAGTCCGCGAGGGCCGGGACCGTGGCCGCTTCCAGGGTGAGTTCGCCACCCGAGCGCCCCAGTCCGGGGAGATCGACCGCGAGGGGCCGGAGCCCCGCCTCGGCGAGGCGGCCCAGCACCGGAAGCCACACCCGGCTCCAATACGTTCCGTGCAGCAGCAACACGGCCGGGCCGTCCTGCTCTGCGGTCAGGTAGCTGGCCGCTTCGCCGTCGACCTGGACTGCGGTCCTCAGCACGCTCGTTTCGGCGGTTGCACTCATGAGATCACTGTGACCGGGGGCCGCCTCCACGGCCGAGAGTCCACAAAGACACCCATGGGTACATTCCTGCCATGAACCGCGATCGGGTTGTGGCCCTGCTCAACCCACCCCAGTCACCCTTCGAACTCGCCTGTGCCGCCGAGGTCTTCGGCACCGTCCCACAGGACGTGCCGACTCCCTACGACTTCCAGATCTGCGCCGAGCGTCCCGGCCCTTTGCGAACCACCGTCGGCTACGCGATCGTCGTCGATGCGGGGCTGGCGGCCCTGCACGAGGCGGACACCGTGATCATCCCCGGCTGGCAGCCGGCCGGTTCACCGGTACCGCCGACCGTCACCGAAGCGCTGCTCGCCGCCCACCAGCGCGGGGCGAGGATCGTCGCCATCTGCACGGGGGCGTTCGTCCTCGCACAGGCCGGACTGCTCGACGGCCGCCGCGCCACCACCCACTGGCGCCACACCGCCCAGCTCGCCGCCGACTTCCCCAAGGTGCACATGGACCCGGACGTCCTCTACGTGGACCACGGCGACGTGGCGACCAGTGCTGGAACCGGTGCGGGCATCGACCTGTGCCTGCACCTCGTACGCTCCGACCACGGTGCGGCATACGCCGCCCAGGTCGCCCGGAACATGGTGCTGCCGCCTCACCGGGAGGGCAGCCAACTCCAATACGTCGCCAAGCCCACACCGGCCAGGCCGGACGAGTCCTTGGCGCCACTGCTGGAGTGGGCCACCTCCCAGCTCCACACCCGGCTGACCGTCGCCCGGCTCGCCGAACGCGCCGGGCTGTCGAGCCGGACCCTCGCCCGGCAGTTCACCGATCAGCTCGGCACCAGCCCGGGGCAGTGGCTGCTCGGCCGGCGCCTCGACGCGGCACGGGTGCTGCTGGAGCAGACCGACCTTCCGGTGGAGGCCATCGCCACCAGGGTCGGACTCGCCTCGGCGGTCAACCTGCGCCGCCGCTTCCGCGCGCACCTCGGCACCACGCCCGGCACGTACCGACGAACTTTCAGCGAACTACGGGACCTCCACCGGGAGAAGTGAGCCTTTGGCCAGAGTCCAGCCCCGGGCGATCTGGAGGATCCTCGCCATCCGCGTCCCGGCGATGCCGATCACGTTTCCGTCGATGTCGACGGAGATGTGGGTGAGATCGCCGGCGGCCTCTCCGGTGACGGTCCGCACGCCAGAGCCGGAGTCTCCGGGGGTGGCGGCGCCGGCCCACGAGAAGCCGGCGCCGTTCGCGATGTCCCATCGGAGTGCGGCGCCGGCGCGCGGGGTGCCACCGGTGCCGATGACGGCCCCGTGCCCGAAGTGTTCGAGCGGGAGGCCCACCTGGCGCCCCGTGTAGATACCGGCGGGGCCGCCCCACACGGGCATGGTCGGGTTCATCCAGGAGGAGAACGTCGGATTGATGTTGATCATGGCGAAGTCGTCGCCGATGCCGTGGTCACGGGAAAGGCCGATCTTGCCGATCACGTACAGGCCGGGCAGTTTGCCCGAGGCGAGCGGCGGTACGACGTAGGCGCTCACCGGCTGCCCGACCTTGCCGCAGTGCCCGGCGGTGCCAAGGCCCCAGGCAGACTTCTTCTTGAAGACGAAATTGGCGCTGCACCAGCCCAGAGCATTGTCGCTGCCGTCACTGCCCAGCAGGGTGAGCAGCCATTGGCCAGGGCGGATACCGGGCTGGGCGAGTCCCGCGGCCTGCGGCGCGGTGACCCCGCCCGGCAGCGTGGCGCCGGCGGGCAGCCGCACGCCCTGGGCGCCCGAGGCCAGCAGCCGCCGCTGGAACTCGGGCGTGTACCAGGAGGGGCTCACGCCCGCGCTGATCCGCTTGTAGAGCGCGCCGGGCGCCGCGTTGGCCTCAGAGGCACCGGCGGCGGTGGACGGGAGAAGGGGGGATGTCAACGCCAGCAGTGCTGCCGCCGCGATCCGGAGGACGTTCCGTGAGCCCATCGTGCCTCTCTCATGGGTTGCGTGGGGGCCGCAGGTGGCGTGCGGGCTCCGTCCGTTCTATCGGAGCTCACCCGAACATCGCAGTCTGTAATTCTGGTGTTACTTCTGGTATTGCCGAAATATCCGAGACGTGGGGCTACCAGACTTCTGCGGGGCCTGCTGAACGCGGGGAAGCGGGCGGTCGGTGAGGAACGCGGTGACGGACGTGCGGTAGAGGGCCGGTTGTTCGGCCTCGATGACGTGCCCGGCATCAGGGATCTGCAGGAGCGTCGCGCCCGGGATGGTGTCGCGGTACTCGCGTGCGATCTCCGGGCGCTTGTAGTCGCACTCGCCGCGCAAGACCAGGGCGGGGACGCGGACGCCGCGCAGCGCGGGACGGGGGTCGGCGACGTTGAGCGCGTCATCGGAGGTGAGCTGGTTGGCGTAGAAGCCGGAGCGTGACGAGGCCTCGTGGAGTGCGCGGTCGGGATGGCACGTCGCGGCGGATTCGACCGTTGACAGCAGTTCGTCGAACAGCGGGTCGATCTCCCTGTCCGGTACGAGGGCGTGGGCGGCCCGGGGGTCGATGTCCATGAGGACGGACCAGGCGATCAGGCGCGGGCTCGCTTCGAGCCGGTCCATACGCGTTCGTTGCTGCGGTGTGAGTCTGTCCCAGATGTCGCCTTCTCCTGCTTTCTCCCATTCGGGGGCCCACAGCGCGCCGGGCGAGGTGAAGACGGCCTTGGCCACATGGCCGGGGTGCGCGGCCATGTAGCAGGCGGCGAGCGTCGCTCCCCAGGAGCTTCCGACCAGGATCAGTTTCGGCGCTCCCAGCTGCCTGCGGATGGCCTCCAGGTCGGCGACCTGCCGCGCGACGGTGTAGCCGGTGGGGTCGGCGAGCCGCTGGGAACGTCCGGCACCGAGCTGGTCGTAGGTGTAGACGTCGAAACCGTGTCCGGCCAGTTCGCGGTCCAGGTCATCGGGGCCGGCGCCGGGCGTGCCGGGCCCACCGTGCAGGCGCACCACCGGCGCGGCGTGGCGGTGGCCGCGCCCGGGCGTCCGGGTGTAGGCGATGCGCGACCCGGTCGGCAGCTTCCAGTAGCGGGTCGCCTGGGGAGGCAGCGGCATGGGTCGGACGCCGAGCGGCCGGAAGATCGTCAGTGCGGAGGTGAGCGCCACGGCGCCGACGAGCAGGCCGGTGGTGAGCAGGGTCGCCAGGCGCCGTCGGCGGAATGCCAGGCGCGCTCCCACGCCGGTGAGCGCCAGGCCGCAGAGGGCCGTGGCGGTCAGGCCGGCGGCCATGGCGAGCGGGATGGACGCGCCGGACGCGGCGGTGAGCAGGAACGCGGCGATGGCCGCCGGGCCGGCGAGCAGGACGGCGGCGACGGTGAGCGTCCAGCCGGCGATGCGGCGGCGCAGCGAGGGTGCAGATGTTGTCGGCATGCCGTGACGGTAGGAACGGCGGAGGCCCGGAATCGTCCCCCACGGGGAAGGCGGTTCGTACCTCGCCGGGGGTACGGACGGCCATTCCCGCGGACGATTCCCCGGGGACGCGGCGTTCTCTACGCTGATCAGCGTGAACCTCGACGGGTGGCGGCCGGATCGGGCGGCCGACCGCCGGTGGCGCTGGATCGCCGTGGACGTGCTGGTCGCCTACGTGTCGGCGGTCATCCCCATCGGGCCGTCCGATGTAACCGCGTCGGTCTGGCATGGCCCGGCCGTCATGCGGGTCGCCGCGGTCGTCTGGTTCGCGGCGATCGCGGGACGCAGGTCGGCGCCGGCCGTCGCGCTGTTCGCCTCGGCGGGCGCCACGGTCGCCGTGGCCGTGGCGGGACAGCCGCTCACCAATCTGTCCGCGGCGTCCGCGCTGAGCCTGACGATGGTCGCTCAGACCCGTCCGCGCCCCCGGGCCCTGCTCGTCATGGCGATTCCGGTGGCCGTGGTCCTGCCGGCACTGGCGGCCGAGAGCGTCCAGGCGCTGGTGCTGGGCGCCGTCCTGCACGCCGTTGCCTGGCTTGCCGGCGACGCCGCGCGGTCGCGCTGGGAGGCGGCGCGTGCGCTGCGCCGGCACGAGGTCGAGCGGGCCCGGGCCGAAAGGCGGCACGCGCTGTCGGACGAGCGGGCCCGGCTCGCACGCGAACTGCACGACGCCGTCGGACACGCGGTCACCGTCATGGTCACCCATGCCGGCGCCGCCCGGCTCTCGCTCGGCGGCGAACGCGCGGAGATCCGCACCTCCCTCCAGCAGATCGAGGACGTGGGCCGTACCGCGATGGCCGACCTGGACCAGATCCTCGGGCTGCTGGAGGCCGATCCGCCCTGCCTCGATCTGGACGTCCTGGTGCGCCGCCTGGTCGCCACACTGCCGGGTCATCTGAGAACCGAGATCGCGATCGATGCCGGTCTGGGCGAGGTCAGTGATCCGGTCGCGCAAACGGTCCACCGGGTCGTCCAAGAGGCGCTGACCAACATCGTCCGGCATGCTTCCGCCGGCACGGTGCGCGTGCGGCTGTTCCGAGACCGGGAGGACATCGTGATCGGAGTCTCCGACGACGGACGCGCCGCCGGACCGCACCGTCCTGGACGCGGCCTGAACGGAATGCGCGACCGCGTCCACCGGCTCGGCGGAACCTGCCAGGCGGGCCCGGCCACGCCCGGCGGCTGGCGGGTGGACGCCCGCATCCCCGCGGAGGCGTCATGATCAGCGTCCTGCTGGCCGACGACGAGGAGCTCATGCGCGGCGGCCTGCGCATGATGCTGGGCACGCAGCCGGACATGACCGTCGCCGGCGAGGCCTCCGACGGCGCCGAGGCCGTACGGCTCGCCCGGCACCTGCGGCCCGACATCGTCCTGATGGACGTCCGCATGCCGGTGAAGGACGGCGTCGCCGCGACCGCCGAGATCACCGCGCAGGACGGACCCACCCGGGTGCTCGTCCTGACCACCTTCGAACTTGACGAGTACGTCTTCGCGGCAGTGCGCGCCGGAGCCAGCGGGTTCCTCCTCAAGCGCACACCGCCGGAGACGCTGATCGAGGGCGTCCGCACGGTCGCCGCGGGAGAGGGCCTGCTGGGCCCCTCGGTGACCCGGCGGCTGCTGACCGAGTTCGCCCGGGTTTCGCCCCCGCCACCCGGCCAGGACGTCCGGCGCAGCCTCGGCCGCCTGACCGACCGCGAGCACGAGGTGCTCCTTCACCTGGCCCGAGGACTGTCCAACGCCGAGATCGCCCGGCAGATCCACATCGCCGAAGCCACCGCCAAGACCCACGTCAAGCGGATCCTCGCCAAACTCGGCCTCCGCGACCGAATCCAGGCGGTCGTGTTCGCCTACGACCACGGCCTCGTCCACCCGACCCGCCGAGAGTAGACGGGCTCGATCCTTCGCAAGGTCGGTGCGTCTGGGTGGCTTCTCGGGCGCTGGACCGAGGGGTCAGTCCTTGGGGGCGTCCGCGTTGGTGTAGACGAGGTGCACCACGCCGGTGGCCTCGAAGGTCGTCGAGGACGCCAGCTTCAAGGGCACGGTGGCGCCGTCGGCGAAGAGTTTGGCGCCATGCCCGACGACGATCGGGTGCAGGAGCAGGTGCAGCTCGTCGACCAGGCCCTGCTCGAGCATCCAGCGCACCAGGGTGGCGCTGCCTGTCGTGCCGAGCCGGGTGTCGGCCTTCAGCCGGGTCAGTTCCGCCGCGACATCGCCCTTGATCAGCGAGGAGTTCTCCCATCCCGCCTCGGTCAGCGTGTTCGACACGACGTATTTGCGCGCGCTGTTCATGACCTTGGTCGTCGGATCGGCGGGGTCGGCGTCCGGCCAGTAGGAGGCGAACCCTTCGTAGGTGTGGCGGCCGAGAAGGGTCGCCTCGGTCTCGTTCATCAACCCGCCGACGACGGCGCCCATCTGGTCGTCGAAGTAGGGGAAGTGCCAGGTCTCCGGCGATTCGATCACACCATCGAGGGAGATGAAGAGGCTGGACTTGATGAATCCCATCGGGATGCTCCTTTGCTCGTGTGCGGGGGGGGGGGTGGCCCTGGACGGGTCCCGTCAATCACAGGTCGAACGGTGTCCCGGTGGATCGACATGCCGTCGAAGATTTCTCCTGATTTCCGGCCGACGCGTCGGACGGACCTGCGTGGGCAAGCTAACCGATCATGGCCGCTCACACCCCCGCCCCCGGCGCGGTTGTCCGACACCGGCCTGGATCCGGCCGGCCCCGACGAGGCTGCTACAACCGTCCGTGGGTTCGGTGGAGCCGGGATGTGGGAGGGAACGTGGTGATCGAAGTCGACGTGGTGGACGGTGTCGGAGTCGTACGGCTGGCCCATGGCAAGGTCAACGCCTTGGATCTGGAGCTGTGCCGGGCGATCGGGCAGACGATGCGTGATCTGGACGACCGGGAGGGGCCCGTCCGGGCCGTGGTGGTGACCGGCGCCGGACGGGCGTTCTCAGCAGGTGTCGACCTCAAGCGTGTGGTCGACGGCGGCGCGTCGTACGTGGCCGAGTTCCTGCCCGCGCTGAGCGAGGCGTTCCGCTCCGTTTTCGACCTGGGCAAACCGGTGGTCGCGGCGGTCAACGGGCACGCGATCGCCGGTGGCTGCGTGCTCGCCGCGGCTTGCGACCGCCGGATCATGGCCGCCGGGAGCGGCACGATCGGGGTCCCGGAGCTGCGGGTGGGGGTGCCGTTCCCCGCCTCGGCGCTGGAGATCATGCGGTTCGCGCTGGGACCGGTCGCCGCCCGCAGCGTGATCTTCGACGGTGCCAACCACAGGCCGGAGGCGGCCCTGGCGCTGGGGCTGGTCGACGAGCTGAGCGAACCGGACGCTCTGCTGGACCGCGCGCTCGCCGTCGCAGGCCGGATGGCCGCCGACATCCCGGCCGACACCTTCCGCCACACCAAGGCGCAGGTCCGGCAGGAGGCGAACGAACGGCTCGACCGTATCGCCGAGCCCGCCACGGTGGAACTGTGGACGACGGCGGCGACCGACGGCCGGATCCGGACCTTCATGGAACGAACGATGGGTTCCGACAGGGAATGAGCCGGGCCGGTTCGCCAAGTGTTCTCGCCGGCCGCCGTGGCGCTCGCCGCCGCGTTGGCCGCCATCCGCATGTCCACCGCCCGCCGCGGTGCCTGAGGGGCGCCACCCTCTTCCGGTCAGCGGCGCAGCAGGGCTGTGGCGATGGCGACCTGGGCGGGTTCGAGTGCGGTCTTGCCGTCTTCGATGTCCCACAGGGCGTTCTGCAGCACGCGGCCCAGAGTCCAGCCGGTTGCTCGCTCCCGGTCCAGGCCGAGGGCTTCGGTCAGCAGGTCGAAGCGCCGGAGCACCGCGCGAGCCGCATCACCGGTGGCCTCCACCTCGTCCCACCGATTGTCCAGTGCGGGCAGCAACTCGAATCCGGGGTCGCCGGCCAGCGGTTCGGGATCGATCGCCAGCCAGGGTTCCCGCTCTCCGGCGAGAACGTTGTCGTAGTGCAGGTCCCAGTGCAGCAGCCGGTCGCCGGGTTCGCCGATCAGTTCGGCCACGGCGGACGCGCAGGTTCGCACCAGCCGCCGTTCGGCAGGGTCGCGCAGTCCCAGGACCGCCTGCGGGACCTGGTCGAGCATGGCGGCGGCGATGTCGGACAGCCGCCGCAGATCCTTCGGGGCGGGCACCGAGGTCAGCCGGGCCATGAGCTCAGCCAGGACCTGCACTGCCGCGGTTTCGTCGACGACCGAGGACAGGGGCCGGGCCGCGTCCAGCCGCTCCAGCAGCTGCGTGGCGCTGTTCTCGTCATGGTCGAGCAGGCGGACGATACCGGCGCCATTCCACGCCCGCAGGCCGGTGGCGGTGCCGGCGGTCTCCTCCCGCAGCTGCTGAAGCTTCAGGACGGCGGGGGTCCCGTCGCGTCGAAGCACGGGCAAGACCAGCGAGGCCATGCCGTATGCGAGCGGACCGTCGGGCCGCAACTCCCACCGGTCCAGGAACTCGCTGCCCAGCCGAGGCAGCTCGGCGATCCACGCACGCGCCTCGGCCCCCTGCGCGCCGTAAGACGCGGCGAAACCGCCCGGGACGTCGATGTACACCGATCTGGCCATGGGAAGTTCTCCTTCGTCAGCTCAGGATCAGGTGCGGTGGACGAAGGAGATCGCGGAGGTGCCCGAGTGCCGGGCAGGCGTCAAAGCATGAACCCACTCTACGCGGACATGATCATGGCCGACGCGGGACCGCCGTGGCCGTTCTGAGCCCACCGATCGGAGTCATAGCCGGATGATGACGAGGACGATGTCGTCACGGGTTCCGGTGGCGACGCCGAGCTGGGCCAGGAGTGCGTCGGCCATGCGTTCCGGGCTGAGGTTGCTGGTGCGGCCGAGTGCGTTGGTCAAGTGGGCCAGGCTTGCGTCGATGTCTTCATCGCGGCGTTCGATGAGCCCGTCGGTATAGAGCACCAGGGTGTCTCCTGGGTCGTACTCTTGACCGGCCTGGGGACGGGGAACGTGCTCGGGGCGGGCGCCCAGAGGCGGGTCGAGGGCCTGGTCAAGCAGCTCGCAACTACCGTCCGGGTGCACCAGCACCGGGGGCGGATGGCCCGCGTTGCTGTAGATGAGCAGGTGGCTGCGCTGGTCCACCATCACCTTGAAGGCGGTGGTGTTCAGTGCGCCTTCCACCGATCGGGCGTACAGCCCCAGTACCTCCAGGGCCTGGGCGGGCCGTTCCAGCGCGCGGATGGCGGCACTGAGCGCGCTGCGGAGCATGCCCATGACGGCGGCGGCCTGCAGGCCGTGGCCGACGACGTCGCCGACCGCCACCGAGAAGCGGCCGTCGGCCAGGTCGACCACGTCGTACCAGTCGCCGCACACGTTGAGTGATCGAGTGGCGGGTAGGTAGCGCACCGCGATGTGAGGGTGCTGGTCCATGTCGGGCACGGAGAGCATGGCCTGTTGCAGGGCCACGGCGACTTCGCGTTCGCGTGTGTGAGCTTGGCGTAATTCTTCGTTGAGCTCCTGCAGCATGCGTGCCCGCCCGAACAGTTCCGCCTCCATGGCCTCGCGTTCGGTGAGCCGACGAGAGCGAGGCTGGTCGCCGGTGGCATGGGTCTGGACATATTCGGTCACGTCCTCCACCCGGTGGATGACCCACATGACCTGTCCGTCCGGCCCCAGAACCGGGGTGTTGATCACCGACCACCACCGCTCCCCGAACGCCCCGGGCGGGTTCCCGAGGGGCAGGTCGTACTTCAGGACCGCCGTCGTCTCGGGTTGCCGCGAGGCCAGGACCCGGTGCAGCGAGGCGTTCAGAGTGGTGCGCACCCGGCTGGACTCGGGGTCGGCGGGGTTGACGGGCAGCGCTTCGAACAGGTGCTGCCCGATCAGGTCCTGCCTGGTGCGGGCGGTTGCGTCCAGGTAGGCCTGGTTGGCCTCCACGATCACCAGGTCCGGGTCCAGCACCAGGTAGGGACTGGGCGTTGCGGCGAACAGCGCCGCGTAATCGATGTCCGCCATCACCGTCGCCTCCCCGCCGGTGCCGGAACCGCTCCCTTCCAGGCTAGTTCTCCCAGTTCAAATACCCGCTACAGGCCGCTGCAGAGCCCGCGGAGACCAGCTATGTCAGGCCGTACCGGCCACCACTCGTTCGGACCGGAGGACATGGCCTTCGGCGTCCAGGGCGGCGGTTTCCACGGTCTCGGGCCGGGGCCGCTGCGGACGGTTGAAGATCTGCATGAAGTAGCCGTCCGCGCGTACGGGAACGAGCTCCTGGGAACCGTCCTCGAACGTCACGAGGATGCGGGTCGCCGGAGGTGCGGCACGCCCCGCCACCCCCATCCAGCCCTCGACCAGGGGCGCGTAGTCGATCCTGAGCGGCTCGTCGCGTGCGGGCAGCACTCCGGGAGGACCGCCGCACATGGTCGAGCCGTCGGAGGTGCCCCGGGCCGTCACGCTGCGCATGTAGGTGCAGCCGCCGCCCTTCGCACCCGGGGCGAACCACCATTGCGCCAGCGTGCCGCCCGGCCCACGGGCCTCGATCACCATGCGCGCCTTGGAGGTGTCGAGCCTGCCCCAGGTGGTGTGGGGCTCCTCGCCCCGCAACAGCCCCGCGACCACGCCGGCGGGGGTGACGCCCGCGGCCCCGGCCGCCCCGGCCACCGACAGCAGCGCCACGGCTCCACCGGTCACCACGAGCCAGCGGCGGCGACGCGGGTGCGGACGGCGGCGCCGGGGGTCCGCGAGGATGCTGGCGAGCGTGCGGCGCCCCTCGGGGTCGTCGGCGGCCTCGGCGTACGCGCCGGGGTCCAGCGGGTCGGTGCCCTGGAGGAGCCGCCGGACGTGTGCCTGGTCCTGAGTCGTCATGACCGTGCCTCCTTCATCTCGATGCTCTGCCGTCCGCGGGCCCCCGCGCCGTGGTCGGCCAAGGCCTTCTCCAGCCGCCGCCGCGCGCGGTGAAGCCGCACGGCGAAGGTCTTGGGGGAGCAGCCGACGACCGCGGCGGCCGCGGCGATCTCCAGGCCCTCCCAGGCCACCAGTTGCAGGACCTCGCGGTCACGGGGGGACAGCCCGTCCAGCGCGGCCCGCACGTCCAGGGACGCCGCCACCTCGCCTGCAGGGTCGGCCTCGGACCTCCCTCGCCCGGCGGACCCGATCTGCGCGCCCAGGCGCAGCCGGCGCCGCTCGCCGCGCCGCTGGTTCGCCAGGACGTTGCGGGCCACACCGTAGAGCCAGGGCAGACGCTCGGCCGGATCGCCGGGGACTTCGGTGAACCGCCGCCAGGCGATCAGGAAGGTCTCGGCGGCCACGTCGCGCGCCTGGTCGGCATCGATCCTGCGGGCCGCGAACCGGATGACGTCCCGATAGTGGGCGGCGTAGAGATCGGAGAAACGATCTTGATCATCTCCCGCGCGTGTCTCCTTCGGTGCTCGCTCGTGATGCCCTTCTATGTCCGGCAGAGCCCATCGATTACACCGCGCGGGTCGGTCGATCGCGGCCGGCTGGATCCGGCCACGATCGCCAACTTACGATCATGGAACCTGTTGTGGAGCGTTCCGGGCCCTCCACCCACCCCCACAGGAGAGTGCACATATGAACCGCGAACGCGTGGAGTGGCGGACATGCGGCGCGTGCGCGTGGCGGGCGGCGGAACCCGGACCGTCGAGTGGAGGCTGCCCGCCTCCAAGGTGCCCGACGGGGAGCGCCTCATGGCCCTCCAGGACGTGCGTCTCGCCCTCTACGGGTTCCCGCTCGCCGACGTGAGCGCACCGACCACCCCGGCTACACCGGCACCGGCTTCGTGGCCTGCCTGAAGACCAAGGACAGCGGCGTGCGGTTCACCGCCCCGGTCAACGCCGAGGGCCGGCGGGAGCGCCCGCAAGCGGTTGTCGCCAGAATTGCAAACCATAGACGCACCATTCGTTGTACGCGGTGCGTTGGCTTCCGTCATCGCCTTCTCCGGCCCCGCGAGTTGGATAGGTTTGCCTTGGCCGTGGCGTGATCGTGTGTGTAGAGAAGGGTTTGCCCAGTGCAGGAGCAGACAAGGCGAACGCAACTGCCCAGCAGAAGCGAGCCGCTCCGGCCTGGTGACCCAGCGGTCATCGGAGCGTACGAGCTGGTCGGCCGGCTGGGCGAGGGCGGCATGGGCGCCGTCTACCTGGGCCGGGACGACGGCGGGCAGTACGCCGCGATCAAGGTGATTCGCGAGGAGCTGGCCGCGGACGAGGGCTTCCGGGCCCGTTTCCGCGACGAGGTGCGCAACGCCCAGCGGGTGGCCTCGTTCTGCACGGCGAAGGTGCTGGACCACGGTGAGGAGGTCGGGCGGCCCTATCTGGTCACCGAGTACGTGGACGGCACCCCGCTGGACGACTACATCGAGACCGGAGGGGCGCTGCCGGACGGCACCCTGCACGGCGTCGCGGTGGGGGTGGCGGCGGCGCTGACCGCGATCCACGCCGCCGGGCTGATCCACCGGGACCTCAAGCCGCCCAACGTGATGCTGTCGGTGTCGGGTCCACGGGTGATCGACTTCGGTATCGCCCGGACCACCGACGCGGCTTCGGGGCACACCCAGGCCGGGTTCGTCGTCGGCACGCCGGGGTGGATGGCCCCCGAGCAGGTGTTGCTCGGCGAGGTGTCCACGGCGGCCGACGTCTTCGCGTGGGGCTGCCTGGTGGCCTTCGCCGGGACCGGACGCCACCCGCACGGCACGGGCACGGTCATGACGATGGCGGCCCGTGCCGAGAACGGCGACCACGACCTGACCGGCCTGGCCGAGCCGCTGCGAGCGCTGGTCGAGCGTGCCCTGAACCCCGACCCCGCGAGTCGCCCGGAAGCCCAGGAGTTGCTGCTCTCGCTGGTCGGCGGCGCGGCACCCGCGGCGGCGTCGCCCAGCGCGGCACAGGCCGTCGTCGACGCCGAGCTGACCCGCAACTGGCAGGCCGAGGCGCTGCCTCCGCCCTGGATCCCCCCGTCCCCGCCGCAGGGCGTACGGACTCCGACCCGGGTCTACGAGCCGGCCCCGATGCCGCCGAGACCGATGCCGCCGCCCCATCCGGCACCGTGGACGCAGCCTCCGGCGGCGCCCCAGGCGCCCCCGAGGCGGCGACGCGGCCGTGGCTGCATGGGCTGCCTGATCGCCTTCGCGGTGGTGGCCGCGTTGCTCGTTGTCGCAGGAGTCGCGGCATATCGGTACTTCCAACCCGTCGAGGGACAGTTGAACAAGCCCGCCAGGGACGGTCAGTTCACCTTCGTGGCGTCGTCGGTCTCCTGTGGCGTCACCGTGCGCGGCCTCAGGCCCTACGACGGCAACAAGCTGTGCCGCGTCAGGATCACCGTGACCAACAACGGGAGCAAGGCCCGCACGCTCTCCGGGGACCAGCAGAAGATGTTCGACGACGGCGATTCGTCGCACGAGGCTCGGGCGATGTTGCAGGGCGGCCTCGCGGATGCGCGCAACACCGTGCCGGCCAAGGTGCTGACTCCCGGCGACAAGTTCAGTGGCCTGCTGATCTTCGAGATCGCCGCCACGGCACAGCCGATCTCCGTGGTGCTCCACGACGCCGCTCTGAGCAAGGGTGTCCGCATCCCCGCCAGGGCCAGCTGAGCGACTGCGGCGAAGGCCCGCACAGACGTCTGCGGCGCCCTGGCGAGGACCGGTTTCGTGTCACCGGCGGGCATACGGCATCACGGCACCACGGCCGGCGCCGAGCCCGGACCGGAGCCCGAGGTCGGCCTGCGTGACGTGCCGGTGCGGGTCTCAGCAGAACACCTTGCCCGCGAGGGCGTAGAGCTTGTCGATCGACGGCGGCGCGGAGCCGAGGTTGACCGACAGGTTCATCTGCCGTCCGTCGTCGGAGCGGAGCGCGTAGGTCGTGTAGCCGATGAGCTGACCGCTGTGCCCGATCATGTGCTTGCCGCAGGGCAACAGGAACTCCTGGAGCCCGAGTCCGTACGCGAACCCGGCGTCGGTGGGCCGCGTGTCGCGCATCGCGGCGAGTGTCGCGGGGGACAGCAGCCGCCCGCCGAGCAGCCCGTCGAGGAACCGGCCGAGGTCCCGGGTGGTGGAGATCATCTCTCCTGCCGCCCAGTCGAGGGAGGGGTTCATGCGGGTGGCGTCCACGGTCCGCCCGTCCGGCAGCAGCGCGTAGCCGTGCGCGTGCGGGAGGGGGAGCCCGGGCCGGTCGCCGGCGACGATCGTCTGGGTCAGCCGGAGCGGGTGCAGGACCCGCCGTTCCACCTCCTTGCCGTACGGTCGCCTGGTCAGCCGTTCGATCAGCAGCCCCACGATCACATAGTTGGTGTTGGAGTACTTCCAGGTGACATTCGGGGGATTCTGGGCGGGGGTGCGGAACGCCTGCGCGAGGAGCTGATCGGGCTTGTAACCGCGGAACCGTTCCGCCCCGCGCCACCGGTTGGTGGACCATCCCGGGTCGCTCATGTAGTCGCGAAGCAGGCTGGTGTGCTGGAGGACCTGCCGCACGGTGATCCGCTCGCCGTCCGGGACGACGCCGGGTAGGTGCTCGGCCACAGGGTCGTCCAGCCGCAGCCGTCCCTCGTCGACGAGTTGCAGGAGGACGGTCGCCGCGAACGTCTTGGTGACGCTGCCGATCCGGAAGTACCCGGCCGGATCGGCGGGCCGTCCCGTGCGGACGTCGGACACGCCCGCCGCGCCGGACCACTCGCCGCCGCCCGCAGTTCGCACACGGAGCAGGACGGCCGTGGCCGCCTTGCTTTTCACCAGGTCGTCCAGCGTCTCCTGGAAGCCGTCCTGGGACGAACGGGTACGGCTCGACTGAGGCTGCGCCGTACGCGCTTCGGGAACGGCGAGGATGGCCGTGGACGCCGCAAGGGCCGCCGCCACCGAGCCGGACACCGCGAACGCCCTCCACCGGGAAAATTTGATCATGAGTGGACGCTACGGAGGCGGGCCCGTCTCGGCCCATGGTGACGGCCACCCACCCATCCTGCGGAAAACCACACCCGAGCCCTATGGGGGCCCTGGCGAGCGGGCGCGGCTGCCGGGTCCGGGGCCGTCTTGGGCTGGGACGATGGCAGTTGGTCAGGCGGCGGTGTACTGCCAGAAGTCGCGCATCTGCCTGGGCTGGACGGGGCTGGTGGCGGCCAGTTGCGTGAGCATGATCGTGACGGTGCCGGTGGACGGAGTGAGATGGGCGGCCGTTCCGGTGCCGCCGACCCAGCCGTAGCGGCCCGGGACGTTCCACGGGTCGATGCGCTCGACGTCCAACGAGCCGCCGTAACCCCAGCCCTGGCCTTCGAGATACAGCGTGCCCGCGTGGCGCTGGGCCGGGGTCAGGTGATCGGTGGTCATCAGCCGCACCGACTCCGGTGACAGCAGCGCTCCGCCGCCGGCGAGGAGCATCCGGGCGAACGCCAGCCAGTCGTCGGCGGTCGAGACCAGGCCACCGGCGCCGGACGGGAAGGCGGGCATGGTGCTCCACTGCCCGTCGGGGCCGTCGAGCAGTTCCAGCCCGCCGGAACCGGAGCCGTAGTAGCCGGTGAAGCGGCCGAGGTCGGCGGCCGGGACGGCGAACCCGGTGTCCTTCATCCCGAGCGGCTCGAAGATCCGCTCGGCCATGAAGTCGGGCAGCGTACGGCCCGTCACCCGGGCGATCAGCACGCCCTGCAGGTCCGAGCCGGTGTTGTAGAGGAAGGCCTCGCCCGGCTGGTAGAGCAGCGGGATCTCGGCGTAGGCGGCCATCCACTCATCGGGCGGCGAGACGTACTGCGGGTCGCGGCCGTACTTCTGCTGCCCATGCTCGGCCAGCATCGCGACCTGCGGCACCGTCATCAGCTCGGGCGGCGGCCAGCCGTGGCCGGCGCGGGAGGTGAGCAGGTCCTCGACCGTGATCGGGCGGACGGCCGGGACCAGATCGTCGATCTGGCTCTGCGGCGTGCGGACGACCATCGGCGACGCCAGCTCGGGCAGCCACTTGCCCACCGGGTCGTCCAGCGCGATCCGGCCCTCGTCGACCAGCAGCATGACCGCCGCGGCGACGATCGGCTTGGTGATCGAGGCGATCCGGAAGATCGAGTCCCGGGCCATCGCGGTGCCGCGTTCAAGGTCGGCCGACCCGGCGGCCTCCACCTCGACGTGGTCGCCGCGAGCCACCAGGCCCACCGCTCCGGCCAGCGTCCCGTCGTCCACGTACCCCTGCAGGACATCGCGCAGCCCGGTCATCCGTCCACCCTCTCCCATTTGCCGTCGATGAGGAGACTCAGAGCACCTCGGAAAGTCATCGCCCGGCGGCGCGGAGATCGGCGATCGCCCCCGCGCGTTGTCCACGGTGCCCTGCTGGGGAGGTCCCGTGTTGATCTTCAGGCCGGGTCCTCGGTCATCTGTTCGAGGACCTCGATGAGGGCGGCGATGTCGCGTCGCTCGTAGCCGAGGGCGGCGGCGATACCGAGTACTTCGTCGGTGCGGTCGGCGGTGGGATGCGGGATCTGGAGCCTTCGTGCCACATCGAGCGCCAGTTCCAGGTCCCTGCGCAGCAGGCGCAGTTCGAACGACGACTCTCCGGGTACGTCCGGCACGAGCCGGGCGCGTGCCTTCAGCAAAGGTGAGCCGATCACACTGTCGGCCATCAGCCGGGCGGCGAGCTTGCGGTCGACACCCGAACGCTCGGCGAGGACGAGGCCCTCCGCGAGAGCGACCATCTGGGCGGCGAGGCTGATGCTGATCGCGAGTTTCATGGCCAGCCCCTGCCCGTTCGAGCCCACGTGTGCGGGGGTGCCGAGGTCGCGCAGGATCGGTTCGACGAGTGCGTAGCCGGCGTGGCTTCCGCCCACCATGATCGTCAGGCTCCCGGTGTCCGCCTGCGGAGCGCTGCCCGACACCGGTGCGTCGAGCATGGTCGCACCGCGCGCCTCGGCCTCCGCGGCGATCCGGCGGCTGGTGTGGGGGCTGACGGTGCTCATGTCGGCCCAGACCGTGCCGGGGGTGAGTCCGGCCAGGATGCCGTCCGGTCCCGAAGCGATCGCCTCCAGAGCCTCGTCATCGGGGATGGAACTGAGAATGACATCGGACGCCTCCGCGACCGCGCGCGGACTCTCCTGCCAGCGCAGTCCTTGCGACAGCAGGGACTGCGCCCGCTGAGGCGTCCGGCTGGTTCCGTGCACCGGGTACCCGGCGGCCAGCAGGCGCTCGGCCATCGCGCCGCCCATGTGCCCCAAGCCCACCAACCCGATGGTGGGGTGTCCGGTGATCTCCACACCGGTCTGCCCCAGCGCCTCCGGATCGAACTGCGTCATTCCCATCTGCTCCCCTTTCGGCCGGTCTGTGTTCGGTCGTCCCCATCGACGCTCACCCAGCTTCGCTTGCGAGGCACGTGCCCGTCTTCACGGCCACCGGCCGTTCCCACCTTCCTGCCAGCCGGAACCCGAACGTTGCGGTCTCCTGCAACCGGACGGCCTCCCGGCGCGCCACGACGAGCACCGCCGGCCCAGAGGGGCCAGGCATTCACCAGGGCGAACGCCGCCGGTCACAACCGCACAAAGACGGTTGCGCTGCGCAGCACTAGCGGGAGGCGACGCCGCCGTTCGTGGTGGTGAGGGGGAGCTCCGCGCGCAGGGTCGTCCCCGTTCCACGCGGGCTGTCGAGGAAGACTCCACCGCCGAGCGCCTCCACACGGTCCTTGAGTCCGACCAGGCCGGTGCCGTGAGTGAAGTCGGCGCCACCGGCGCCGTCGTCGCTGACCGCCATGTGGAGGACCGCGGCCGCGGTGTCGGCTTCGACAGTGACCGTGACGGCCGAGGCGCCCGCGTGCTTGGCCGCGTTGGTCAGTGCCTCGGCGACGACGTAGTACGCGCTGACCTCGACATGCTCGGGCAGCCGTCCCTGCACCGACAGGTCGAGGTCGACCGGGATCGGCGCACGGCGGACGAGCGTGCGCAAGGCCGGGCCGAGGCCCTTGGCCAGGATCGCCGGGTGGATGCCGCGCGCGAGCTCGCGCAGCTCGTCCAGCGCGTCGCTCGTCTCGGCGACGGCGTGGCCGAGCTCCGCGCCGAGCTCGCCGAGCTCGGGCGGCACCACCGCCTGCGCCGCGCGCAGTTGCAGAGCCAGTGAGACCAGCCGCTGCTGGGCGCCGTCGTGCAGATCCCGCTCGAAACGCCGGCGCGTCTGGTCGGCGGTGGCGACGATCCGGGCGCGCGACATGGTGAGCTCGGCCCGGCTTTCCGCATTGGCGATGGCGGTCGCGACGAGTTCCGTGAAGTCGGCCAGCCGCTGCTCCGTGTCCTTGGGCAGCCGTTCGCGCCGTGACCCGACGCCCATGACGCCCCAGACGTGACCCTCGACCACGATCGGGCTGGCGACCGCGGAGCGGACTCCCTCGAAGAGGGGCTCGGTCAGGCTCGCCGGCGTCGGCTCGTCCACGTCACGGCGAGCTGCGCGACCCGTGGCCTGGACCGACGCCATGGCCGTGCGGGGGTCGAGCCTGCCGCGCGAACCCGGTGGGGAGTGCGTGAATCCGGAGCCGCCCATCAGCGTCGCCTCCCGGTCCGGCTCGAACCTCATGATCGCCGTGCCGTCGGCGCCGAAGAGCGTGCCGACCTCCTCGGCCACCACGGTGAACACGTGATCCGGTGCCACCCCGCGGGCGACCAGCGTCGCCACCCGCCGCAAGGCGGTCTGCTCGTCGGCGATCCGGCGGAACCCGGCGTACAGCTGGGCGTTGTCGAGGGAGACGGCGAGTTGGCCGACGATGAGCTTGACACCGTCGAGCCGTTCGGTGGAGAACGCGCTGCGGATGAGGCGATTCTCCAGCAGCAGCAGCGCTCGCAGCGTGCCCCGGTTGAGGATGGGAAGGGCCAGCAGTGAGCAGTGGGTGATGCCGGTGAAGTAGGGGTCGCGGGCGAAACGGTCGTCGCTGATGACGTCGCTCACGACCAGCGGCTCACGCATCCGCTGGGCGTATCGCAGTACCGACATCGGGACCGCGCGTCCTTGACCGGGGCCGCCGGCGAGGACGGCGCCGTCGCTTCCGGGGGTCGGCAACAGCCAGACCTGCCGGTCGGCGCTCCACAGCAGCAGATGTACGTCGGTGGCGCCGGTCATCGCGCGCAGTACCTGGGCCACGCGCAGATGCAGCCCCTCGACACTGGTCTCCGAGCTCAGCGCCTGCGATACCGACAGGATGCCGAGCAGGTCGATCGTCCCGGTCGTGACGATGGAGCGGTGATGGGGAAGATCATCGGACCGCTCGCCGCGGGGCCCGCCCGTCGTGTCGGCTTGTGGCCGCAGCGTCGGGTAGGCCCAGTCCAGTTGGGCGGCCTTCGCGGTCGCCCCCCATGCGAGGTAGTCCTCCCGGGCCTGGGCGAGAAGATCGTAGCCGGTGTGTTCGGCGCCATGCGCGAGGTAGAAGCGGGCCGCGCGTTCGGCGATCAAGGCCCGGTGCCATGGGCGTTGACGCTGGGCGACCTCGCGCCGCGCGGCGTCGAAGGCGAGGACGGCGGCTCGGAAGTCGCCGACGGCCCATGCCCGCTCCGCATCGACCAGTCGCAGCAGGTGGAGGAAGTTCACCGGCGCGTCCGCGGCGCGTGCGCCGAGCCACCGCGTCACATCGTCCAGCTTGGACAGCAGACCGCCGCGCTCGTCGCCGTGCGCGGTGCGCGCCTGCCCGGCGAGGGCCAGCCCGCGCAGCAGGTATGCCGTGGCGGCCGGGTAGCTGCCCATGTCGGCCGTCAGCAACGGCATCGCCGCCGTGGTGTGCCGCGTCAGAGCGACGGGATCGTCGAGGACGGCGGCGGCGACCGCGTGACAGATGTGTTCGTAGAGAAGCGCCACTGGATTGCCGGCATGTCTGTCGATGGGGAGCGCCTCACCGACCGGGGCTCGGCCTTCGCCGCGAAGCACAGCGGTCAACCAGAGGTAGCTGTCGAGCGACTCGCGGGTCTGCTCGTTCCCTGTGCGCCGTACGAAGGCTAGGCCCGCCTCAACTTCGGCCACCAAGCCGTCCAGCGATGGCGCGCAGTCCAGCAGTCCCCTGACGGTCGTGAAGAAGGTGTAGCCGGCGTTGACATTGTCGCCACCGGCGATCAGTCCCTCGCGGGCCCGCCGTGCTTCCTGGACACCGTTCTCGGCCGGCTCGAAGCACCAGCTCTGTATGGCGAAAAGAAAACGCAACTGGGAAGTGTCGGGCTCATAGCCGCGGGCCTCGCCCAGATCCAGGAACCGGCGCAATGCCCGGTACCCCGCGGCATAGTCGCCGCGCAGCGCGATGGCGGCGAACGAGGCGATGCCGGCGGGGCCGACCAGGGTGCGGCACGGGCCGTGCTCGAACCAGATTCGCACCGCCTCCAGGCTCAGCCAGGCGTGCGTGACCGGGTCGGGGACGAGGAAGGCGGCCGGCAGGACCGCGTTGAGCAGGCGGGTCGCCGCGAGCAGCCTTGGCTCGGTGATGTCGGGCCGAGCCAGATCGTCCGCGGCTTCGGTGTGGTCCAGCCACCGGTAGAGATAGTCGAACTGGCCGTCGAGTTCATTGGCGAGCCGGTCCGCTGCCGGAACGGCGATGCCCAGCTCACGCAGCGACTCAATGCCCAGGACGACCGCGTCTGCGAAGCGCTTCCGATGAGTCAGGTTCAGCATCTGCACGCAGGTGGCGTCCGCACGCTCCAGAGTGGTGGTGCACAGCCCCTCGATCGTGCGGTACTCCTGGTCCGCCTCGTCCAGGCGTCCCAGGTTGAACAAGGCGGCGTGGCGGCCGGTGTGCAACTCGACCAGCGTGGTGACCTCACTCGGGTCGGCGAGTCGCAGCGCAGCGGCCAACAGCGCGTTCACCAGCGCATGGTCTCCGATCAAAGCCGCCTGGTCGGCGGCGCGCCGCAGCAGCCCCACCACCACCCGGCGCTCCGCGGCGTCGTCCACCACGTCTGCCACCGGCAGGTACTGCTCCGCCGCGACCGCGAACAACTCCGGCATCTTGGCCAGCCGCCGCGCCATCGCCAGTTGCAGGGTGCGTCGCCGCTGCGCGTCCAGCCCGCCCAGGATCGCTTCGCGGATCCGGTCGTGGCGAAACGACACCGCTTCGCGCGGGCCGGGCTCCATGACCAGCAGACTCGCGTCGAGGACGGGCGCCAAGCGCTGATCCACCTCGGCTGCCGGATCGCCGGTGGCGGCCTGCAACAGGCTCAGGCCGGCTCGCCCGCCCAAGCACGCCATTGCCTCCACCATCGCCCGGGACGCCGCCGGCATGGCCTCGACCTGCGCCATCAGCAGCCCGGTCAGCTCTGACTCGCCCAGGTGAGCGCGTGCGGCCGCCCCGTCCCACCGCCACCCGGCGGCCGTCCCCGCCAGCACACCGTCGCGGCGCAGCGCGTTGAGCAGTTCCACGGTCTCGTAGGGATTGCCCGACGTGTGCGGGGCGATCACCTCGGCCAACCCCGCGGCCGCCGCCCGGCCCATGTGGAGCATCTCGGCGACCATGGTGACGAGGCTCGGCAGGGGCAGGCTGGCGAGTCGCAGGTGCCGCACTCCGGCCTGTCCTCGCCACCGGGACAGCGGCGCCGCCAGCGGATGCGCCACGTCCACGTCGTCCTCACGGTACGCGGCCACCAGCAACAGGCCGTCGAACGGCTCCTCGCTCAGCACCAGATCAACGAAGCCGACCGGGGTGCGCCCCGCCCACTGCAGGTCATCGACGAACAACACCACCGGCCGCTCCCGGGAGGCGACCGCCCTCAACAACTGTACGCCCGCTCGCTGAGCGCGCACCTGGGCGGTCAGCGGATCCCCCGGATCCGGCGGCACCGCGAGCAGCGCCGCGAACTCCGGCACCACCGCGGTCAGCAGACCGGCGTTCGCGCCGACCGCCTCCAGGATCCGTTCGCGGACGTCGGCCAGTTCTTCCTCCGGCTCGGCCAGCAACAGCCGACCCAACGCCCGAAACGCCTGATTGATCGCGTCGAACTCCAGATCCCGCCGGTACGGGTCGTACTTGCCCCTCACGAACCAGCCGTCATGGTCCGTCACCACCATCGGCAGCTCATCGACCAACGACGTCTTACCGACCCCCGGCGCACCGCTGATCAGCACCCCATGACAGCGACCCGACATCGCGTCCTCGAATGCCGCCTCCAGCGCCGCCACCTCATCGTCGCGTCCCACCGGCCGCGATGGCGGCAGCAGCCGCAGCGGGAAATCGCGCTCACCGACCCGCAACGCGGTAGCGGTCGGGCGTGCACGGGGGTCCCGCAACCGCTCCAGGTCGTAGATCAGGCCTTCCGCGGTCCGGTAGCGGTTGTCCGGTTCCTTTTCCAGGAGATGCATGATGATCGCCGACAGCGGCCCCGGGAGGACCCGGTTCACCTCGGCGGGCGGCACCGGCACACGAGCCAAGTGATCATGGGTGAGCCGCAGCGGGTCTCCGGAACCGAACGGCGGTTCCCCCGTCGCCAGCTCGTACAACGTCGCGCCCAACGCGTACAGGTCGGCACGCTGATCCACCGAGCGGCCAGTACGCCCGGTCTGCTCCGGCGCTAGATACGCCAACGTCCCGACGATCTCGGTGTGGTGGGTGAACTCGGGGCGAATCCCGGTGAAGGAGGTGGCCAAGGCGAAGTCCACCAGGTACGGGGCGCCGTCGCGAGAGATCACGATGTTCGCGGGAGTGATGTCCCGGTGCATAACCCCCCGGCGGTGCATCCCCGCCACCGCCCGGGCCAGCTCCACCGCGAGCCCGATCAGGTCGTCGACGGCCAGCGGCTTTGCCAGCCCGGCCAGATTGGTGCCACCGACGTCCTCCACCACGATCGACCCCGGATACTGCGGCGCCTTCACCAGCTGCGCGACACCGCCGACATCGCGCAGCCGGTCCAGCATCGCCAGCTCATGGTGCAGGCGTCGCTGCGCGTCCGGCCCCAGCGGCTCCTTGCGGATGACCGTGCGTCCGGGGAAGAAGAGCCGAGTCACGCGCGTGCGTTCGCTCTCGTGCACTGTTTCGGCCCGAGCGGGCGGATTTCGACCCTGCAGCATTCCGCCTGTCCTCATCGGCACCTCCACACACGGTCCGACCTCATAGCCTGGTTACACCTATGTGAAAGCAAATGAAAACTATGTCTGAGTACAGGAACTGTAAATCGTTCGCCTAGGTCACAAATTCGGTGGCGGCGGTTGTGCTCTCGCATTGCCGGCTCTCACCCTGGCAACTGCCGCGTGATGCTCGAAACAAGTAGCCTTACTCTCAGGTGGCGAGGGGGGTGAAAGAAGTTTCAATGCGCATAGCGTTGGCAGACGACGACGTCCTGCTACGCGCAGGTCTCGCCAGCTTGCTCGAACGATCAGGCTTCGAGATCGTCGGGCAGGCGGGCGACGCGACAGGGCTGCTCGGCATCGTCCGCGAGCAGCGACCCGACCTCGCCATCGTCGACATCCGCATGCCCCCGGGCTACTCGACGGAAGGGCTCGACGCGGCCCGCGTCATCCGCAAGGAGCATCCCGGGATCGGGATCCTTCTCCTGTCCGCGCACACCGAGGTGGAAGAGGCGATGGAGCTTCTCGCCGCCGGACAGCGTGTGGGTTACCTGCTCAAGAGCCGGATAACCGATGTCGCCGACTTCGTCGAGACGGTCGAGCGGATCGCGCAGGGAGGCTCGGTCGTCGACCCGGGGCTGGTGCAGGAGCTGATCACCGCCCATCACCGGGACGATCCGCTGGAATCGGTCACCCGACGGGAACGCGAAGTGCTGGCCCTCATGGCGGAGGGCCGGTCCAACGCCGGGATCGCGCACCGGCTGTGGATCACCGAGGGCACGGTCGAGAAGCACGTGCGCAGCATCCTCACCAGGATGCAGTTGCCCGAAACCGAAGACGACCACCGGCGGGTGCTCGCGGTCCTCAAATTCCTTGAAACCCGGTAGCGCGGTTCCCCGGGTGTTCTCAGCCGCCCCCCGCCGGGCCGTCACCCGCGGCTCCGAGGACCTGTTCGATGGCCGAGCCCGACAGCTCGGGCTTCGTAACGAATCCGGCGGCCGGGCAGGAAGCGATCACGTCGGCGAAGTCGGCCTCGGCGTACGAGGAGGTCAGGATCGTGCTCGGCCGCCACGACGGTGGCAGTTCGGCGAGCCGCTCCACCAGATCGAAGCCGCTCTCACCGCCGAGATCGACGTCGATGAGGGCCACGTCAGGACATAGCCTCTCCGTCTGCGCGAGAGCCTCCGCGATGGTGGACGCGACGCCGGAGACAACGATGCCTTCTCGCTCCAGCACAGCGCGGGCGACTCCGAGAAAGCGATCGTTGTCGTCGACGAGGAGACAACGAATAGCCACGTCTGCAGCCTGCCGCCCGGACGGGGGAGCCCGCATTGCGGCTAGCCGGAATATCCGGAGACCGCCAGCAGGTGGTCGGGGTTGGCGGCTGCCTGCGAAGACACACCATCCCCTGATGGCGAAGGCTGAGGACATCGGCATCCAAGCAAGCAATGGAGTGAACACCGTGTGCCAGCACCAGCCACAATGCCCGGCCGCCAGCGCGTACGACCACGCGGCTGCCCGTGTGGTCTCCGCACACCCCGAACAGGGCTGGAGCCTCCTCTGCAACGGTGTCGTCGTCTTCGACGACACCGGTGAGCTGCTCCCCGACGGTCACGCCGTCCCACCGCACCGTGCGGAGGTACTGGTCGCCGCCTGAGGGGTCGGCGCCGGCGTAAGTACGCGTTTTGAGTAGCCGGGATTGTCGGCAGGCGTACGACGACGGGTGGCACCCGATTTGACCAGGCGACGCTACGTCGCCTTGTTGTGGGTGGCCGTCCTGGTCGCCGTCGGGTGGGCGTTCCTCAAGGCTCCGGGGGCTTCCGATGAGAAGTTCTCGATGCCGGGGATCGAGTCGCCGAAGGCATTCGATCTGATCGAGCAGCGGTTCCCGGGGGCCACGGCCGACGGTGCCACCGCCCGGGTGGTGTTCGTCGCGCCCGACGGGCAGAAGGTCACCGCGTCGGCCAACAAGGCGGCCATCGAGAAGGCCGTGGACGAGTTGGCCGGCGGGTCGCAGGTCGCCAACACCGCGGACCCGTTCGAATCGGACGCGGTCAGCAAGGACGGCTCGACGGCGTACGTGACCGTCACCTACAAGGTGCCGTCCAGCGATGTCACCGACGCCAGCCGCGAGTCGGTGGAGAAGGCCACCGAGCAGGCCAGGGACGCTGGGCTGACCGTGGAGGCCGGCGGCGACGCGCTGGACAACACGGGACTCAGCGGGGTGGCCGAGATCATCGGCATCTCCGTGGCCGCCGTCGTGCTGCTGCTGCTGACATTCGGGTCACTGGCCGGGGCCGGGCTGCCGCTGCTGACCGCGACCCTGGGCGTGGGGATCAGCTTCGGGTCGATCACGGCGCTGGCCGACGCGCTCGGCCTGTCCACCAATACCGGCACGCTGGCCATGATGCTGGGCCTGGCGGTCGGGATCGACTACGCCCTGTTCGTCGTGTCCCGTTACCGCGAGGAACGCGCCCGGGGCCGCGAGCCGCAGGAGGCAGCCGGGCTGGCCGTCGGCACCGCCGGGTCGGCCGTCACCGGCGTGCTCGACTGGTCCGATGCGGGCCAGGGCGATGCCCTGTTCGACCTCGCCACCTTGACGCTCGGACACCAGGAGCACCTTGGCGACGTCGTCGCCGGCTATGGCACCGGCGTCGACCTCGACGTGGTCCGCGCGTGGTGGTCGTTGCGAAGCCTCCAGGCGGTCCGCTGGCTGGTCGAGCACGGCTTCGACCCCTTCGCGCCAGGCTGCGAGATCGACGTGCTGAGATCCCAGCTCTGAGGCTGCACGACTCCGACGGCTGACAGCGCCTCGGGTGGCCGACCTGGGGAATCGCGGGGGAGGGGCTCAGGCGGTGTCCTGGGCCCATTGGACGAACTGCACGACCACGCCGTTGGGGTCGGTGATCTGGAACAGGCGTTCGCCCCAGGGCTCCTCGCGCAGCGGCATGGTGATCTCGACTCCGGCGTCGCGCAGGCGCTTCTCCTGCCCGGCCAGGTCGTCGGCGAGGGTGTACGCCAGGATCAGGCCGCCGGCGCGCTGGTCGCGCTGCTCGGGCGGAAGCACCTGGATGCCGCGGGCGAGCAGGACGACGTCGAACGCGTCGGGCCGCGTCAGGGACGCGAAGCCGTCGGCGGCCTGCTGGACGGTGTAGCCCAGGTGACTGGTGAAGAACTCCTGCGAGGCGGTGACGTCGTCGACGGTCAGCGAGACGGTGGAGGCGGTGAACTGCACGGGTCTCCTTCAGGTGCGGTGGCGGTTCGCGTGGTTGCGGGTCGGTAGCTGCGGCGGCGGGGGACGATGCGGGCCCCCCTTGGATTCAGCGTTCCATCGGCGCAAACTTGCGACGGACGTAAATTTAGCCCAGGGCCCAAACGGGTGTCAACATAAAGATGCTACGAGGGTAAGGTTGCCCCATGGCCACCCAGACTCCCGTCCCTGCCGCCGGGCTGCGCGAGACCAAGAAGCAGGAGACCCGGCAGCTCATCTCCGACCATGCGACCCGGCTGTTCATCGCCCAGGGCTTCGAGCAGACGACCATCGCCGAAATCGCCGCCGCCGCCCGCGTCGCCAAGAAGACCGTCACCAACTACTTCCCCCGCAAGGAAGACCTGGCGCTGGACCACCAAGAGGAGTTCGCCGCCTCCCTGGCCCACGCTGTCACCACGCGACGCCCGGGGGAATCGGCGCTCGCCGCGCTGCGCCGCGCGTTCACCGGCGCGGTCGCCGTCCAGGACCCGGTCGCCGGGTTCTCCGGTCAGGAGTTCGCTTGCATGATCGCCGACAGCCCCACGCTGACCGTCTGCCTGCGCGGCCTGCACGACCAGCGCGAACACCGCCTCGCCCGGGCCCTCGCCGACGCCACCGGCGCTCAGGTCGACGACATCACCGTCCAGACCGCCGCCGGCCTGCTGGGCACCGTCCACCGCGTCCTGTTCCAGCGCATCCAGACCCTCACGCTCGCCGGACACTCCAACGACGAGATCGCCCGCACCATCGGTGCCGAAGCCACCCGAGCCTTCGACCTGTTGGAACCCGCCCTGTCCGACTACGCCACCGCTTGATCCCACCCGGCCTGACCCGCAGACCATCGGCACCTTCACCGATCTCGACATGTTCAAGAGGCCTGGGGGCGCGTCCAGGTCTCGTGGAGGCCGCGCCAGAGCAGGCCGTTGCGGGCTTCCGGAGCGGGTACGAACATCGCCACGGCTCGGCGGACGCTGTCGGGATGATGTTCCTCGTAGGTGACGACGGTCAGGCCGTCGCGGTCCAGGAGAACGCGCGGTTCGCGAATCCGGATGCGCAGCCCGGGTACGGTGCCGTGGGCCCTTTCCATGGCGGCGCGCAGGTCCGGGAGCGTGAGCATGGCGCCGTCAGGGTCGTACCAGGTGAAGTCCGGCGTGTGCATGTCGAGGAAGCCGCCCAGGTCGGCCGCCGTTCCGCCCAGCCAGGACTCGATGAAGCGGTGGTGCTCGATGACCTCGTCGATGGCGTTCATCGGGCGGCCCACGTGCGGAGCGGAGTGAGTTCGACGTCGAAGAGGGCCTCCACTTTGTCCGGGGCGCCGTCGTAGAAGCGCGCGTTCTCGGGGGCGGACAGCCAGCGGTAGGTGTCCGCGACTCCCGCCGCGGCCGCCTCGCCGATCACCGGGGCCATGACCGCCTGGAACGTGCCGGGCTCCAAGGAGACGTATTCCACGCCGAAGACGGACGCGAGTTCTGGGCCGGTGACGACGTCCTTGCCGCCGATGTCGATCGAGGTCCCGACCAGATCGTCGCGGTCGAAAGCGGCGGCGGTGAGGGCGCCGAGGTCGTCGTGGGCGAGCCAGGCGACCCGGTGGCCGGGCGGGATCGGGTAGGACAGAACGCCCCCGGCCGGGTGGAGGTTCTCCAGGTAGACGGGTGGTCGCAGCACGACGGCGGGGATGCCAGAGGCGAGCAGGGCGTCGGCCGCGGCGCGCCTGGTCTCGAAGGCGGCGACGGACGTTGGGGCGGCCGGCAGGCGGTTGCCGGTGTTGAGGACGATCCGTTCGCACCGGCGGGCCGCGGTGATGATGTTGTCCACGTATCGCGCCACGCGGTCCCGGTCGAACACCATCGGCAGCGTCACCGATGCGCGGGACACGCCCTCGAACGCGGCCCCCACCGCCGCCGGGTCGGCGAGGTCGCCGTTCTTGCGGCTGAAACCCCGGACGCCGTGCCCGTCCCGTTCGAGGTGCTTCGCGACGGCCCCGCCCTGCGCGCCGGTGGCGCCGATCACCAGGTATGTCTCGGTCATGGCGCCCAGCGTGCCGGAGGCGTCGAGTACCTTCCATAAACATGAGCCCGGGTCTGATTAATGATCGTCCAGCAGATCTCCTTGATGAGCTGCTGGCTCCGCTGCGGCTGGAGGGCGTGTTCGTCAGCCACTGGGAGGCCCGGGCGCCCTGGGGGCTCCGGGGCGACCGGGAGCGCAACGCGATCCTGCACTACGTGCGGTCCGGCGAGTGCGCGATCACGATGCCCGGGACGTCCGAACCGGTCATGCTGGGCGCCGGCGGGCTGGCGGTCTTCCCGCACGGGACGGCGCACGAACTGGCGGACCGGCCGGGGCGCGCCACGATTCCGCTGGACCTGATGCTCCCCGGGCGCCCGGCGGGCAGCACCACCGAGGTGCGGGTGGACGGCCCCGGCCCCATGACCGATTTGCTCTGCGGCGGCCTCCACTACGACGACGCCGCGATGTCGCCGCTGTACCGGTCGCTGCCGGAGATCATCGTGCTCGACCGTGCGCTGCTGGCCGCCGAGCCACTGCTGTCCGGGACGCTGGAGGGATTGACTCCGCGGTGCGGGGGGCTGGCCGCGCTACGCGCGTTCGAGCTGGTCTTCGTGCTGGCGCTGCGAGTGGCGCTGGACCGCCTCGGCGGGATGCCCCCGGCGCTGCGCGATCCGGCGATCGGGCGGGCGCTGCTGGTGATCCAGACTCGGTACGCCGAGCCGTGGACGCTGGAGTCGCTGGCCCGGGAGGCGCGGATGTCGAGGTCGGCGTTCGCGGCGACGTTCACCCGGCTGGTCGGTGAAGCGCCTGCCCGCCACCTGGCCGGGCGGCGGATGCGGGAGGCGGCCCGGCTGCTCGGCGAGACCGCGACACCGCTGGCGGCCATCCCCGAACGGATCGGGTACCGCTCGTCCGTGGGCTTCCACCTGGCGTTCCGCCGCCATTACGGAGTCCCGCCCGGCGAATACCGCCGAGCGCGGCACCAGGCCGTGCCCCGTGGATCACGGGGTGGGCTCGCGGAGCCGGTTCCGGATTGACGCGACGTCAATGGTGCCCTGGTAGACGCGTTCAAGGGACGGCGTGCAGGCGTGCATCGTGCATGGTCGCGGGCCGGTGCCCGGGGGACAGGCAGGGCCCTTGGCCTTCGGCCAGTTCGGCGAGCCGGTGCAGGACGATGCCCTCGCGCAGTGCCCAGGGACAGATGGTGAGCCGGTCGAGCCCGAGCACGTCCATGATGGCCTCGGCCACGATGGCGCCGGCGAGTATCTGGTGGGCGCGGCTCGCCTTCACTCCGCGCAGCCGGGCCCGCTCCTTGTCCGGCAGTCTCGCCAGCTTCGGGATCCAGGGGTGCAGCTCGTCGCGGTGGAGATGTCGTTGGCGGTAAGGGCCGGCCTTCGCCTTGGGAGCCCCGCAGAGCCGTGCGAGCTGGGTGAAGGTCTTGGACGTTGCCACGGCCAGGACCGGCGCGGGCCGTCCGGCGATCTCCGTGGTCGCCTCGGCGAGCACGGATCTGACGTGCGCGCGGAGCGCCTTGCGCGTGCGCTTGCGCACGGGCGGCGACGGCGGCAGGTGGTGCCGTGTGAGGCGGCCGGCGCCGAGCGGCAGCGACAGCGCGATCTCCGGCTCGCGTCCCGCGCCGTAGGCCAGCTCCATGGAGCCGCCGCCGATGTCGGCGAGCAGCATCGGCCCTGCCGACCACCCGTACCAGCCGCGGGCGGCGAGGAAGGTCAGGCGCGCCTCCTGCTCGCCGGTGATGAAGCCGAGGGTGACACCCGTCGCGGCGCGGACCTCGGCGGCCACGTCGTCGCGGTTGGCGGCGTCGCGCAGCGCCGACGTCGCGAACGGGACCAGCTCGCCGACGTCGAGCGCGGCGGCCGCGGCCGTCGCCTCCCGCACCGCGGCGATCAGCCGGCCGACGGCGGGACGGCCGATGACGCCGCGCCGGTCGGTGGCCTCGGCCAGCCGCACGGCGCTCTTCACCGACCGGACCGGCCGCGGCGCGTGGCCGACGGAGAGGTCGGCCACGTGCAGATGGGAGGAGTTGGAACCGATGTCGAGCACGCCGAGGCGCAGGGGGGACTCGTCCATGCAGCGCCTTTACCCCGCCTCCCCACGACCAGTCCCCGACGCCACGCCACAGCGTTGGCTCGGTGCTACGGAACCTGTGTGCGCTACGAATCGGGCGACCGACCGGAGCAGCTTGCCGAGCAGCGTGACATACCGGCGAGCAAATGCGCTGTGGGAGATACCGGTGGCGAACACCCCCTCCGTCCGCCGCCGAAGGGTCACCCGCGTCTTGGGAGCGATGCCGGGTGGCCGGCCCCGCCCCCCACCTCCTCCGTTCGAATGTGAGGGGCGGGGCCTCAACTCCGGCCGCACGGGACGGATGCGCGGAATCCCAGCCCTCCGCCCTCGACCACCAGTGGGCCGGCGCCCTCGTACGGCACGAACAGGGCCTCGCCCGGGCTGAGGAGTTCGGTGGCGTCACCTCGCGTCACGTGCAGGACGCCCTCAATGCAGAGGATCGCGCTGGGACCGGGGGCCGGAATGCCGATGTGCGGGCGTGGGCGCAGTCTGGTCAGCTGGAACTGCGGGGCGGGAGTGACGTACAGTTCCTCGCCCGTCGCCAGGGTGCGCGGCTCCAGCACTTCAGGCCGCGTCGGGGTGAAGTCGGTGACGGCTGTGAGCTCGGACTGGTCGATGTGCTTGCCGGTCAGGCCTCCGCGAAGCACGTTGTCGGAGCAGGCCATGATCTCGATGGCGGTCCCGCGCAGGTAGGCGTGGATGGTGCGCGGAGCCGTGTAGAGGGCCTCGCCGGGTCGGAGCGTGATCAGGTTGAAGAGCAGGGATGCGACGACCCCCGGGTCTTGCGGGTGGTGGGTCGCGATCATTGCGGCCGCGCGGTGTGCGGGGTCGGGGCCGCCGCCCGGTACCGCGGCTTCGCCGATCTCGGCGACCAGGGCGGGACGGTCCGCGACCGGCCATTCGTTCAGTGCGCCCAGCGCCGCCTCGGAGCCGCCCTGTTCCAGGATGTCCGCGACGCGTCGCAGCCGGGGACCGTCCAGGCGGCGCAGCAGGCGCGCGGCCGCCTCGGGCGCGCGGAAGCCGCACAGCGCGTCGAAGGTGGTGACGGCGTAGACCAGTTCCGGCTTCGGCCAGTCGTCGCGGTAGTTGCGCGTCGGGGCGTCGAACGGGATTCCGAGCGCCTCTTCCCGTGCGAATCCGCGGTGGGCCTGGTCGGCATCGGGGTGCACCTGGATCGACAGCGGCTCGGCGACCGCGAGGATCTTGAGCAGGAACGGGAGGCGGTCGTGTGCGGGGCCCAGCAGGCCGGCCCGGTCCGCCTCGATCGCCTTCAGGAGGTCGTTTCCGCCGGCGATTCTGGACGGCGCGGCCGGATGCGTCCCGATCCAGACCTCCGCCTCGGGGGCGGCGGTGGGGGACGGCCTGCCCTGCAGGTCCGCGATGGTCGTCCGTGAGCCCCACGCGTAGTCGCGTACGGGGTTGTCCAGCCGGTAGAGCTGCGTGCCAGTGTGCATTTCGTCAGGGTCTGCAGGTCGATGGAGAACGGTCCGGCGGGACCCGCGTCCCGCCGGACCGTTCAGGCGCTTACTTGGTGAGCGGGGCGAGCTTGGGGTCGGTGGCGTACGCCTGGCCGGCGTTCTCCTTGGTCACGATGACCGGCGGGAGCAGGTACGCGGGGACGACCTTGGCGCCGTTGTTGTAGGACTTGGTGTCGTTGATCTGGGGCTTGCCGCCGCCCTGGAGGGTTTTGACCATGTTCACGGTCTCCCCGACGAGCTTGCGGGTGTCCTTGTTGATGGTGGAGTACTGCTCGCCGGCCATGATCGACTTGACGGACTCGACCTCGGAGTCCTGGCCGGTGACGACGGGGAGCGGCTTGCCGGCGCCCTTGACCGAGGTGAGGATCGCGCGGGCCAGGGTGTCGTTCGGCGACAGCACGCCGTCGACGTTCTTCTTGCTGTAGGTGGAGGTCAGCAGCGAGTCCATGCGCTGCTGCGCGCCCTCGGCCTTCCAGCCCTGGATGGCGGTCTGCTTGATGTTCGTCTGGCCGGAGCCGACCTTGACCTCGCCCTTGTCGATGAGCGGCTTGAGGACGCTCATCGCGCCGTTGAAGAAGACCGCGGAGTTGTTGTCGTCCGGCGAGCCGGAGAACAGCTCGATGGTCCACGGGCCCTTCGGCTTCTTGGCCTTCATGCCGTCCAGCAGGGCCTGCCCCTGCAGCTGGCCGACCTTGAAGTTGTCGAACGCGATGTAGTAGTCGACGTCCTTGGTGTTGGTGATGAGCCGGTCGTAGGCGATGACGATCGCGCCGGACTGCTTGGCCTGCGCCACCTGGGTGGACAGCTGCGCGGCGTCGGTCGCGCCGATGACGATGACCTTCGCGCCCTTGGTGACCATCGAGGAGATCTGGGCCTGCTGGTCGGCCACCGTGGTCGAGGCGCCCGCGTACTGCACGTCGGCCTTGAACCCGGCCTGCTTGAGGCCGTTGGTGAACAGGTCGCCGGCCAGGACCCAGTTCTCGGACGTCTTGGCGGGCAGCGCGACACCGATGAGGGAGTCCTTGGCGAAGCCCTTGCCCCCATCGCCGCTGTCCGAGCCTTCTCGGTCGTTGGAGCAGGACGCGGCGGTGAGCGCGAGCATGGCTGCCGCGCCGACCGCGAGGGTCTTGGTAAAGAGTGAGCGCATTGTCGGGTGGCCTTTCTCAGTGTCTTGCGAGGGGTGGTGGTGCCGTGGTCAGCCGGTGGCCGTGGCCTTGTCCGCCTTATCGGCCGTGTCGGCCTCGCCAGACGGCGGTGAGATCGTGTCCGGCGGCGACGTCCCGTCGTCGCGTTTGAACGGACGCATGATCGATCCGAAGACCGAGAAGCGGCCCTGCTTGTTGTTGTAGACGTCCAGCGCGGCGGCGAGCAGGAGCACCAGGCCCTTGATGATCTGCACCCGGTCCGAGCCGACGCCCTCGAGCTGCAGGCCGTTGTTGAGCAGGGCCATGACCAGACCGCCGATGATCGAGCCGCTGATGGTGCCGAGCCCACCGGAGACGGCGGCGCCGCCGATGAACACCGCCGCGATCGCGTCGAGCTCCCAGTTCAGGCCGTCCTGCGGGCCGGAGGCGGCCGACCGCGCCACGAAGATCATGCCGGCCAGTGCGGCGAGGATCCCCATGTTCGTCATGACGAGGAAGTTGACCCGGCGGAGCTTCACGCCCGACAGTTCGGCGGCGCGGGCGTTGCCGCCGACCGCGTAGATGTGCCGGCCGCCGGCGGCGTTGCGGGTGTAGAACGAGTAGGCGATCACCAGGGCGGCCAGGATGATGCCGGAGATCGGCAGGCTGGTGCCGACCCGGCCGCCGGCGAAGCGCAGCGTGGCGAAGATGATGACGCCGAGCATCACGGCGAGCCGGATCCCCGAGACCCACAGCGGGGTGAGATCCGCGCCCATCTGCTGCCGTACCTGCCGGGCGCGCCATTCCCGCCACACGACCGCGACGCAGGCGGCCAGGCCCAGCAGCAGGGTGGGGTTGTTGTAGCCGGTGTCGGGCCCGACCTCGGGCAGGAAGCCGGCGCCGATCTTGCGGAAGCCCTCCGGCACCGGCACCGTGTCGGCGTTGCCGACGTACTGGTTCGCGCCGCGGAACAGCAGCATCCCGGCCAGCGTGACGATGAACGCCGGCACCCCCGCATAGGCGACCCAGAAGCCCTGCCAGGCGCCGATGGCGGCGCCGACGAGCAGGCCGAACGCGATCGCCGCGGGCCACGGCAGATTGTGCTCGTCCATCGCCTTGGCGACCATGATGCCGGTGAACGCGGCGACCGAGCCGACCGACAGGTCGATGTGGCCGGCGACGATCACCATCAGCATGCCGACGGCGAGGATCAGGATGTAGGAGTACTGGCTGACGACCGCGATGAGGTTGCCCGACGTCAGGGTGAGGCCGTCGGTGAGGACCTGGAACAGCAGCACGATCGCCACCAGCGTGAAGATCATGCCGAACTGCCGGGCGTTGGACGTGGTGCCCCCGAAGAGGTTCTTCTTCAGCTCTTGGTATCGGCTCATGGCGTCGCCGTCTTCTTGGTAGAGGTCATCTGCTTCATGAGGAGTTCGGGGTCGGCTTCGCCGCGCGGCACCTCGCCGGTGATGGTCCCCTCGAACACCGTGTAGATCCGGTCGCACAGGCCGATCAGCTCGGGAAGCTCGGAGGAGATGATGATGACCCCCTTGCCCTGGCTGGCAAGCCGCTGGATGATCCCGTAGATCTCGTACTTGGCGCCGACGTCGATGCCGCGTGTCGGCTCGTCGAGGATCAGCAGGTCCGGATCGGTGAACATCCACTTCGCCAGGACGACCTTCTGCTGGTTGCCGCCGGAGAGCTTGGTGACGCCCTCGTCGACCGTCGGCGTCTTGATCCGCAGGCTTTGGCGGTACTCGTCGGCGACCTTGTGCTCCCGGACCCTGTCGATCACGCCGCGCCGGACGATCTTCGACAGCTTGGCGGCGACGACCGAGGTCTTGATGTCGTCGAGGAGGTTGAGCCCGATCGCCTTGCGGTCCTCGCTGACGTAGGCCAGGCCGTTCTTGATGGCGTCGGCGACCGTCTTGAGCTGGACCTCCTTGCCGTCCTTGTAGACGTGCCCGCCTTCCCAGACCCCGTAGGACCGGCCGAACAGGCTCATCGCCAGTTCGGTGCGCCCGGCGCCCATGAGGCCGGCGAAGCCGACGATCTCGCCGCGGCGGACGGTGAAGCTGGAGTTCCTGCAGACCAGCCGTTCGGCGGAGACGGGGTGGCGCACGCTCCAGTCACGGACCTCGAAGAACACCTCGCCGATGGCGGGGGTGCGGTCGGGGAACCGTCCGCTCAGTTCGCGGCCCACCATGCCGCGCACGATGCGGTCCTCGTCGACCCCGTCGGCCTGGACGTCGAGCGTCTCGATGGTCCGCCCGTCGCGCAGGATCGTGATCGAGTCGGCGACGGCCGCGATCTCGTTGAGCTTGTGCGAGATCATGATCGAGGTGATGCCCTGCCGCTTGAACTCGCGCAGCAGGTCGAGCAGGTGCCGCGAGTCGGTCTCGTTCAGGGCCGCGGTCGGCTCGTCCAGGATCAGCAGCTTCACGTCCTTGGCGAACGCCTTGGCGATCTCGACCAGCTGTTGCTTGCCGACGCCGATGTCGCTGACGAACGCGTCAGGGTCCTCCTTGAGGCCCACCTGCTCCATCAGCTCCAGAACGCGGTGGCGCGCGCCCCTCCAGTCGATCGCGCCGCCCCGTCGCGGCTCGTTGCCCAGGAAGACGTTCTCGGTGATCGACATCCCCGGCACCAGCGCGAGCTCCTGATGGATGATCACGATGCCGGCGTTCTCGCTCGCGCGGATGTCGCCGAACCTGACCTCCTTGTCGCGGTAGACGATCTCTCCGCTGTAGGTGCCGTGCGGGTGGACGCCGCTCAGCACCTTGACGAGGGTCGACTTCCCTGCGCCGTTCTCGCCGCAGATGGCGTGGATCTCGCCGGTGCGGACTGCCAGGTTGACGTCCGCCAGGGCGGTCACGCCCGGGAACGTCTTGGTGATCGACCGCATCTCGAGCAGAACCGGAGCGGGGCCCGCGTCCGTGACGCGATCGCCGTCCATGGCGGGGCCGGCGTCCTTGCCGGGGCTCGTGTCCTTGGCGGGATTCATGCCCGATGCCCCCTGCTCCGCAGCCCGCCACGGCTGCGCGTGTCCGGTCCCGGGGGGACGCGGCGTGCCTCTGACATCAACTTCTCCGATGATCTTGTGTTGCCGTCGGCCGTGGTCATGAGGGTTCGGCGTGACCCGGCCGGGCGCACGCGTGTGACGCGCGTTACGTCGAGCACCTTAAATCCAATTGTTTTACAAAGTCAAAGGCAAGCGCCAGAATAGAGTCGGCGCCGGTCAGGGGACCGGGCGGAAAGGACCTTCGTTGCGGCGAGCAGGCACGAATCTTCCCAAGGTGGGGCGCTACAACCGGGCGGTGGTGCTGGATCAGATCCAGCTCGCCGACGGCATCAGCCGGGCCGAGATCGCCGAGCGCACGGGGCTGACGCCGCAGACCGTCTCCGGGATCACGCGGAAGCTGCTCGACGAGGGGATCGTGCGCGAGGACGGATCCAGCCGCGTCGCGGGGCTCGGGAAGCCCCGGACGAGGCTGCGGATCAACGGCGACGCCGGCAGCGCCGTGGGGCTCCACTTCGATCCGGTGGAGCTCGCCTGCGTGGTCGTCGACCTGGTCGGGCACCCCCTGGTGCTGAAGCGCCGCCCGACGCCGCCCGGTGCCCAGCCGGCCGAGGTCGTCGCGGCCATGGCGGACCTGGCCGGCGACGTCCTCTCCGAAGCCGAAGTGCCGCGCGAGCGCGTGCTCGGCCTCGGCCTGGCCAGCCCCGGCCCGATCGACCAGGACCACGGCATGGTCGTCGCCCCACCCAAGCTCGCCCACTGGACGCGCGTGCCGATGAAGCAGTTGCTGGGCGAAGCCACCGGCCTGCCGGTCACGCTGGACAACGACGCCACCGCCGCCGCGATCGGCGAACGCTGGTCAGGCGCCGGCCGGGGGGTCGCCAACTTCGCCTACTTCTTCTTCGGCACCGGCACCGGCGGCGGGCTGATCCTGGGCCACCAGGTCCACCGGGGCGGCTCGCTCAACGCCGGGGAGTTCGGGCACACCTCCGTGCAACTGGACGGTCCGCGCTGCTACTGCGGAAACCGAGGCTGCCTGGAAAGCCTGGTCAGCCCCGCCGCCATCACCGCCGAGACGCACCGCAGGCTCGCCGAGGAGCCCACCGGCAGCACGCTCGCGGTGCCGTTCCAGCGCGCCCCGGCCACCGTCGACCACGACGCGGTTCTCAACGCCGCCGCGCAGGGCGACCCGCTCGCGACCGCGGTCATCGGCGACGCCGCCGAAATCGTCGCCTCCGTCGCCGTCAACGTCGTCAACATCGCCGACGTGGACCTGATCGTGCTGGGCGGTCGCGGCATCAGGCGCGTCGAGTCGATCTACCTCGACGCCGTCACCAAGGCTCTCGCGACCAGACCGCTCTCGCGCCACGTCCGGGTCGCCGATGTCGCGGTGTCACCCCTCGGTCCCGACGCCGCCGTCGTCGGCGCCGCGTCGCTCGTACTGCACGCCACCTACTCCCCACAGCTCTCGGCGCTCCTCGAGGACTGACCAGAGCGATCCCGTTGCTCCCACCAAGGAAATGCTCATGGACCATGACGTCGTGCTCGCGGTGGACATCGGCGGCACCAAGATCAGCGCCGGCCTGGTCGGCGCGGACGGACAGGTGCACCGGCAGGCCGAAGTCGCCACCCCCGCCACCGAAGCCCTCCTGGAGGAGGCGATGCGCGGGCTGCTCACCTCGGTGTCCGAGGGCGCGGCTCCGCGCGCGGTCGGGCTCGCTTCCGCAGGCCCGGTCGACCCGCGGAGCGGCCGCGTGAGTCCGGTGAACATCCCGGCGTGGCGAAACTTCCAGCTGCTCGGCCTGGTCGGCGTCATCATGCCCGGCGTACCCTCCGTCCTGGTCGGGGACGGTATCGCGGCGGCGCTGGGCGAGCACTGGCTCGGCGCGGGCCGCGGCGTGGAGTCGATGCTCGGGATCGTTGTCTCAACGGGCGTCGGCGGCGGTCTCGTTCTCAACGGTGCGGCCTACCCGGGCCCCAGTGGCAACGCCGGCCACATCGGCCATGTCGTCGCCGACCCCGCGGGCCCGCCCTGCTCCTGCGGTGCGACCGGATGTGTCGAGGCCTACGCCAGCGGCCCGTCCATGGTCCGATGGGCCCGCGACCAGGGCTGGACGGGCGCGGACGCCCGCGCCCTCTCCGCCGATGCCGCCCAAGGCGACGCCGTCGCCCTCGCCGCGTTCGACCGGGGCACCCAGGCACTGGCCCGCGGCATCGCCGCGACGGCCGTACTGTGCGACCTGGACCGCATCGTGATCGGTGGCGGCGTGGCGGCGGCCGGCGAGCTGCTGTTCGCGCCACTGCGCACACACCTGGCCGGTTTCCTCACGCTGGACTACGTCCAGCGGCTGACCGTGGTGCCGTCAGAGCTCGGCCGCTCCGCCGGCCTGCTCGGCGCCGCCCGAAGTGCGCTCCCGGCCCCCTACCCCGCACCTGCCTGGTCGGCGCCGTAGGTCGACCAACGTTCCGGGGCGGTAGACCGCTGAACTCGGCATCGCATTCCCGATCTAGTTGATCAACCTCTGTACCGCCTGCAGTCGCTCTCCGGCCCGGATGGCGTCCTGCTCACTCCGAGAGCCAATTTCCACGATCGCCCAATGGACATCGACCGCCTCCCGAGCCAGGGTTTGCGCTTCACTCGCGGCATCCGGGGCGATATGGGAGGCGGCATGGAAATGGTAGAGAAGCCCCCGCCGTCGAACCCCGGGAATGTGGTGGTCGCCATTGCCGATTCACGGACCGCCCGGACGGCATTCGCGCAATCACCGCCCGATGGGTCCGCCCGATCGTGGGCCCACAATGCGGCGCGGGCCAGCGCTATCGGTATGTGAGCGAGGCCCTTGATACGCACTCCGCTGCCGGCATACGAATGAAGGCCGGCGATGGAGAAACGGCTCGGCCGATGGGGCGCTGCCGGGGGCGGGGTCGCCTGTTCAGCCTGCCCCGACCGCGTCGGCCACCGCGCGGAAGGCGACCGACAGTTCGGCGTAGTTGGACGAGTAGCCGATGTCCTGGGAGGTTTTCACGATCACTACGCCGTTGCGCGGGCTGACGTAGACGTATTGTCCGAACACGCCGTTCGCCGAGTAGTCGCCCGGGGTGGGGGCGGTCCACCACTGGTTGCCGTAGCCCCAGCCGAGCTGGCCGATCTTGTCCGGCCGGGAATAGGGGGCGGTGACGCGGGCATCGCGCACCCACCCGGCAGGCACGACCTGCCGTCCGCTCGCCTTGCCTCTGTTGAGATAGAGCAGCCCGAAGCGGGCCAGATCGCGGCTCGTCGCGTGATAACAGCAGTAGCCCAGGCCGTTGCCCGCCCAGTCCTTGCCGAGGTACAGGGGGGACTGCATGCCCGCGGGCTTCCAGATCTTCTCCTGGACATAGGACGCCAGCGATCGTCCGGTCGCCTTGGTGAGGACCCAGGCGAGTACGAAGGAGTCCAGGCTGTTGTAGTTCCACTTGGTGCCGGAGGGCCTCTCACGGACAGCCTCCCCGGCGACCTTCGTCATCGGGGTGCCCAGGGCCACGCGCAACTGGGCCGCGGTGGCGCCGGTGGTGAAGTTGAAATAGTTTGACTCGTCCCACTTCACGCCAGACGCCATGTGCAGCAGATCGCGCAGCGGAACGCCGTCGTACCCGGTGCCCTTCAGCTCGGGCACGTAGCGGGTGACCGGATCTCCGAGCGCGTGGATCTTGCCCTCGCGGAGCGCCACACCGAGCGCGGTGGCCGTGATCGACTTACCGATCGACCAGGTGTTGAACCGGCTGGTGGGGCCCTGCCCCTCGAAGTAGCGCTCGTCGACGACCTTGTTGCCGCGCAGGACCACGAAGCTGAGCGTCGAGCTGCGCCGCAGGAAGTCCGACAGCGTCCGGCGCGTGCCGTTGTAGGTGTAGCCCACCTTCAGGGGCTTGCCCTTGCCTGTCAACTGCACCGGCTTGGGGGACGGCTGCACGGGCGTGAGCGGGTAGTGGGGGAGGTGGATCAGCGCGGGGAAGGGGATCTGCTCCTGCTGCGCGGCGGCGGCTTTCGCATTGGCCGTCTTCGCGTGGCCGGCCGTCGTACCTGCGACGACCACCACGCCGGCGGTGGCCACCACTGGCACCAGGAGAGCGGCGATCGTGACCTTGGTGGGAATGGGCATAGTGATCAAGCCTCGGATGGTCGCTACCGTCAGTGGGCGCGACTCTAACAGACATAGATGTCTGTATGACCGTATGACGTGGATCTGCACCGCCCGGGACCTCGGCTTCGTACTGTGAGCTGGGCGTCACGTCGTCGCCCTGCGCTCCAGTTCCGCTGAGCACAGCTGTCGCAGGCCGGTCAGGTCGACCTCCCGGTAACGGTAGGGACGCCCGCGGTCGTCTCTGCCCCCGTACGCCGGGGCTTGGAGAGACGCGAGGCGGTGATCAACCTGGCCACCTCGGCCACCGCGCCCGCGCCGAGCACCGCGACCTCGTTCCACTTCTCCAGTGGGACCGCGACTCGGGGCGCGGCGGACCTCATCGGTGTCCCACCCCCAGGTACGCAGGGCGGTCGCGGCGACATGTTGCACGGCATGCAGTTCGTGGTCGAGGTAGACCGCCGTGGCCGAACAATCCGCTGTGCGACTTTGCGTCGAGCCGGATGAGGCAGGCCAGGGCGGAATTCCGGACGTAGGGACTGTCATCGTGCGCGGCAGCGTCGGCGAGTGCCGTTGTAGGGCGCGCTGGAGCGCTACAAGGCCATCGGCGAGTAAAGCGCCGGCTGATTCGGTTCACCCTCGGTGGTCAGCCGGTCTGCCTTCATCTGTGCACCTCGGAGGACTCCCTGTGCGAGGCGCCCATCGCGAACGGATCGTCGTTGCGGAGGGCCTGGGCTGGAGGTGACAATCCTGGAGGTGCCGGCTGGTCATTTCGGCGAAGTGTTGGGGGCGTTGCTTGTGAACGCCGCATGTCTGCGGTGCGCCTTGGTATGCGCGCCAGACGTCGACCACTTCGCTTCGCCCACCGGCTGACGTGCGTCGTTCGCGGTGGGCGCTTCCCCTCATGGGAGGCCGCCGTAGTGTCCGAAGACTTCTTGCCCGATGATCGCCGTCCGCTGGCAGCGGTCCTTGCCGCCAACGTCGTTTCGATCACCGGGAATTGCCTTACGAGTATGGGCGTGCCGTGGTTCGTGCTGCAGAGCACGGGCAGTGCCGCTAAGGCCGGGATCGTCGCGTTCTGCGCGATGCTGCCCGTGGTAGTGGCTGCGCTTGTCGGTGGTCCGGTCATCGACCGGATCGGGCGGCGGCGGGTGGCCGTGATGTCGGACCTCGCCTGCGGAGTGGCCGTTGCGGCAATCCCGTTATTGCAGTTCACCGACGTCCTGAATTTCTGGATGCTGTGCGTGCTGATGGCAGTCACAGGGCTGTTCCGTGCGCCAGGTGAAACTGCTCGCGGTGTGCTGTTGCCCGCGCTCGCCGAATGCGCGGGCATGCCGCTGACCAGGGCTGCCGGATTGTACGACGGTGCGTCACGCTGTGCGGCGCTGACCGGATCGGCTCTCGGGGGTGTGCTGATCGCCGCTATCGGCGCCGAGTACGTCCTGCTGGTGGATGCCGTGACCTTCGCCGTGTCCGCTCCGCTGTTCGCAATCGGGGTGCGCGACCTGTCTGAGGCGCGAGCCCGCCCGCCGGCCGAGCCGGCGTCGCTGCGTGTCCACCGTCGTGAGCTGGGGGAGGGTTATCGCTTCGTGGCGGCCACGCCGTTGCTGCTGAGCGTGTGCCTCATGACCCTGGTGACCAGGGGCCTCGACCAGGGGTTGGAGTGCCGTGCTCCTCCCGGTACATGTCCGGGAGGAGCTGGGGTGTTCCGTCGAACTCGGTCTGCTGGAGGCTGCGTTCGGGGTCTGCGCACTTACCGGGGCGCTGGTCTATGGGGTGGTGGGCAGCCGCTTTCGGCGGTGGCCGGTGTTCACGATCGCGCTTCTCATCGTGGGCCTGCCGCGGTTCGTGGTGGCCGCCTTCACGGACACTTTCGCGCCACTGGCGTTGACGATGGCGGTTGAGGGGCTCGCCTGCGGTGTGCTCAACCCCATCATGGCCACAGTGACGTATGAGACCGTGCCGGAGGAGCTTCGCAGCCGCGTGCTCAGCGCGACAACAGCCTCGTTCCAGCTGGTCACTCCGCTGGGCGCGCTGACTGCGGGCTTCCTCGTGAACTCGGTCGGCCTGTCCTTCGCGCTGCTGGCGACCGGCGGCGTGTACCTGCTCGCCACGCTGTGCCCGGCGATCTTCCCTGCCTGGAGGCGGATGGATAGTGCCGGGTCTCCGAAGGCGGCGGCGAATCGGCTGGAGCGAGCACGTTGAGGGACAGAGTTAGAAGGCCGGCCGATCTCCTGACAGACCATGGCCGCCGGTGGGTAGTCACAATGAGTGCGCCCCGCTCGACCACAGGAGTGCTTCTTGCCCGCCGTGCCAGTCCCCCCGCCCGCACCCGAAGACGCGTCCACCTGAACCGAGTTCACCGCCAAACTCCGCGCCCTGCATGAATGGTGCCGTCGCCTGAGAGCGAGGTGGCGAAGTGGGTCGCTCATCGGCGCCTGCTCGCCGATCCGGGTTCGGTCGGGGAGGCCGCCTCGCCGCGGCGCTTATCGTGGCGTGGGCGCTGGTTCGCGGTCGCCGGGGTCGTGGTGGTGGCCGTGGCGGGGACCGTCTGGGCCGTCGCCCAGGGTGCGGACGCCGGGTGCCAGCAGGTGAGCGGCTCGATCGAGGACTCGCGGACGCGGCGGACCTGGGACCACCTCTTCCAGTGCCCGAACCGGCCGCGCGTCGCCGTCTACGAGAAGGCGGGGTTCGGCACCGAGGTCGCCGTGCTGGAGACCGACCCGAGCTGGTTCATCTGCTGGACGCGCGGTCAGCGGCACTCCGGCGGCAACGACGTCTGGTACTACACGCAGGGCGACCGGTCGACCGGGATGCCCGAGCTGGACGGGTGGGGGTACGTTCCCGCGTCCGATCTGCGGGTCGGGGACGCGCCCGATCCGGGGCTTACACGGCACTGCTGACCTGCGCGTTCGCTGTTCTGAACGTTCTGAACGGCGCCGGGCCGAACCGGCAGGGCCATCCGCTGTCTAAGCTGCTGGGGACCCCGCACGCTCCACCCCGCAACGAAGCTCAGAGAAAGGGTGAGGCGACGGGTGAGGGCGGCCGCGCCGGTGCCGGCCTGGGCCGCGGCGGGCGCCAGGACGGTGGCGAGCCCCGCGACGGCCATGCCGGCGACGGTGATCCGGACCTTGTTCACGCCGCCCCCTACTTGGACCACTTGTGCGAGCGGATGGAGATGCCCGCGGCGCCGACCGGCTGCGAGGTGACCGGCATCGGGTCGTAGAGCTCGGTCCCGTAGTTGGCGTACTTGTAGAACCGGACTTTGTTGTACGGGTCGCTCGTGTACCCGTTGTTCCAGATGCTGTAGACCTTGAAGCCGTGCGGCTTGCACTGGATGGCCCCGCCCTGCCAGTCGGGGTCGTTGCCGGTCCAGTTGCAGCGGACGCCGGTGGCGTTCTTGCCGCTCCACACGCACACGTCGCCCTTCGGGCAGACGCCGTCGGTGCTCCTGGTGGTCGCGGCCATCGCCGCCGAGGGCGCCATGGCGGTGATGGCCCCCGCCACCACCGCGCCGGCCAGCAGGCCGGCCCGGATCTTGTTCATCTCTCTCCCCGTCGTTCGCTCAGTAGACCTTGGAGCAGGTCTTGATGGTCCTGCCGTTGACGTCCACGGCCTTGTCGTCGCCGTTGCCGGGCCCGGTCAGGAAGTAGGCCGACACCCAGCCCCCGCCGTCCGCCGACGCCGCCGCCCCCGCCGGGAGCGCCCCCAGCGCGGCCCCCGCCGCGAGGGCGCCCACCATGATCCGTGCCTTGTACATCCCTTTCTCCCCGCTCGTGTGCATCAACGCCGATCACGTTAGAGAAGCGCGTTATCGAACCCTTATCGCCCATCCGGCGAGATGAGCTCGCGCTGGGGCGTGCGGGCCTTGGGCCGGCGCGCCAGTAGAACGTGTTCTACTGGTTCTGGAATAATGACTGGACAGGTGTCCGGCGTCGGAGGGCCGGCGTCGTCCCACCGCCCATCGAGGAGAACCATGGCCATCCGCGTTCTTCACGTGGCGACCGGCAACGTCGGCCGCATCGCGCTGTCACAGCTGATCGAGGACCCTCGCTTCGTTCTGGCCGGGCTGGTCGTGTCGAGCCCCGAGAAGGTCGGGCGGGAGGCCGGCGAGCTCGCCGGCCTCGACACGGTCACGGGTGTGGTGGCCACCGACGACCTGGACGCGGCACTGGCGGCGCGGCCGGAGTGCACCGTCTATTGCGCGCTCGGGGAGACCCGGCTGTTCGAGGCGCTCGGTGACATCCAGAAGATCCTCGCCGCCGGCAGCAACGTCGTGGCCTCTTCACCGGTGCCGCTGATCCACCCCTGGGACGTGTTGCCGCAGCGCATGATCGACCCCGTGGAGGACGCCTGCCGGACGGGCGGGGCGAGCATCTTCGTCACCGGAGTGGACCCCGGGTGGGTCAACGACTTGCTGCCCTTCGCGATCGCCGGCACCTGCCAGCGGGTGGAGCAGGTGCGCTGCTCGGAGATCGCCGACTACGCGACCTATGACGGCGGACCGGTCATGTTCGACTTCATGGGCTTCGGCCGGCCCGTCGGGGACCTGCCGAAGATGTTCAAGCCCGGAATGCTGGCGGCGTCCTGGGGGGTCAGCCTCCGGATGCTGGCCCGGGGGTTCGGTTTCGACCTCGACGAGATCACGGAGTGGTTCGAACAGGAGCCGGCGCCGGAGGCGTTCGACGTGGCCGCCGGGCACATCCCCGCGGGCGGAGTGGCGGCGATGCGGTTCCAGATCCGTGGCCTCGCCGGCGGCAGGGAGGTACTCGTCATCGACCACACGACCAGGCTTCGCGGCGACCTGCGTCCCGACTGGCCACAGCCGGCACAGGACGGGGGCTCCTACCGGGTCGAGATCGTCGGCGAACCGTCCTACCGCGTCGACGTCTGCCCGACCAGCGCCAAGGGAGACCACAACTACGCCGCGATCGCCGCGGGCGCCGGGCGCATCGTCAACTCGATCCCCGACGTCGTCGCGGCGCCGCCGGGGCTTCGGACACCGCTCGACCTGCCCTTCAACACCGCCCGAGGCGTCTTCGCAACGACACTGGCCGGCTGAGACCCAGGAGAGATGAGGACACAGACGATGGGACGCGTGGACGGGAAGGTCGCCCTGATCAGCGGAGGTGCGCGCGGCATCGGAGCGGCCGCCGCCCGGGCACTGGCCGCCGAGGGCGCCAAGGTCGTGATCGGCGACATCCTGGACGAGGACGGCAAGGCCGTCGCGGACCAGTTGGGTGAAGCTGGCCGCTATGTGCACCTCGACGTGACGAGCGCCGAGGACTGGGCGGCCGCCGTCGAGACCACCGTCAGCGAGTTCGGCACCCTCAACGTGCTCTTCAACAACGCGGGGATCGCCAACGGCGCGGCCATCAACCGTTTCAAGCTGGAGAAGTGGCAGCAGATCATCGATGTCAACCTCACCGGCCCGTTCCTCGGCATCCGCGCGGCCACCGACGCGATGGTCGCGGCCGGCGGCGGCTCGATCATCAACAACTCCTCCATCGAGGGCCTTCGCGGCACGTCGTGGGCACACGGCTACGTGGCGTCGAAGTGGGGTCTGCGCGGCCTGACCAAGTCGGTCGCCACGGAGCTCGCCCCGCACGGCATCCGGGTCAACTCACTGCACCCGGGCCTGATCCGGACCCCGATCACCGAAGGCATCCCCGACGACATGATCCCGATCCCGCTCGGACGCCCCGGCCGGCCTGAGGAGGTCGCCTCCTTCGTGGTCTTCCTCGCGAGCGACGAGTCCTCCTACGCCACCGGAACCGAGTTCGTCATGGACGGCGGCACCGTCAACCAGATCCCGCACAAGGACTGAGCGGAAGAGCGCGTCGCCTACCGGCGGTTCTCTGTCTGCTCATGCCGGCGCTCACCGGAATGGCCTGCTCGCTTTGCGATGGCGACCCCGGCTCCGATCGCCGCGGCCACCGGCCACTCGATGACACCGAACACCGCCAAGGCGCCGAGCCCGGTGTAGTAGGCCAGCCGGTCCGGCGGTGGGAGGAACGAGGTCACGGCCTTACCGGCCGCCATCATTTCATCGCCGCTCACCGGAAGATTCGGCGTCGGCACCTGAACCTTATGGAGGGTGAGGTGCGGGGTGACAAGGGGAACGGTGGCCGTCCGATGTGCCGTTTCAGCACTCTCCTTCGGCGCGCGGCCTTTGGCGGTGGCAGCTCGGCCCTTGGTCTGGGGCTTCTCTTTCTGCGTGGCACGGCCACGGGTGGTCGCGGTCCTGGTCCGTTGGGTCGCTGCCATATCTCTCCTTCTGGAGAGGTTCTCGGCCTCTCATCGTTCGGGGACGGGTCTGCATGCTCTCTTCGCGCCCGTCGCCCCCAGGTACCCGCAACACCAGTGCCGCAATCAGTGCGTTACGGTCTGTTTGCGCCGGTTTATTGATTTTTCATGTCGGGATTCCGATTCCTTCGCTGGTTCCGCGGCGGAAGGCAGCAGCCTCGGGGCGACGGCGGCCCCCAGGGTCGCCGCCACGGCCGCCATCGTGATGATCGTCCAGGCTCCGGGGCCGAGCGGGACGCAGCCGAAGAACTGGCTGACGCCCGGTGTTTCGACCACGGCGAACAGGGCCGCGGCCGAGGCCGCGCAGGTGGCCAGGACGAGGGGGCTGTGCCAGCGTGAGATGAGCGTTTGGCCGAGCTGGGCGAAGACCAGGGCGGCCAGGCCCATGGTGGAGGCGCGGCGGCGTCCTCCGGGGACGAGGCCGGTGAGGCGGCCCGCCTGCCAGGAGGCCAGGGCCGCCGCCGCGGTCGCGGTGCCGCGCACGGCCAGCACCTGTCGCATGTCCTGGCCGGTGAACCCGCGTACCGGCGCTCCGCCGAGCGGCGCTGCGGGGTCGGGTCCGGGATCGGCGGGGGTGATGGCGACGGCGAGCGACGGCAGCATGTCGGTGAACATGTTCACCAGGAGCAGTTGCCGGGTGCTCAGTGGGGCGTTCCCGTCCAGAGCCGTCCCGAGGATGGTGAAGGCCACTTCCCCCGCGTTGCCGCCCACCAGGATCGCGGCGGCGTCCCGGACGCTGTGCCACAGGGCACGGCCCTCGCGCAGCGCGTCGAGGATGAGCGCGGTGTCGGGCGCCGTCAGGACGAGGTCCGCGGCGCTGCGGGCCGCGCCGGAGCCGCGCCCGGCGACCGCGATGCCGACGTCGGCGCGGCGGATGGCCGCGGCGTCGTTCGTCCCGTCGCCGGTCATCGCGACCACCCGCCCGGCTCGGCGCAGGTCCTTGATGATGCGGACCTTCTGCGCCGGGGTGACACGGGCGAAGACCGTCGCGCGCTGCACGGCCTCGACACGCTCGGTGGCGGACAGAATGTCGAGTCCGGCACCGGTGACGACCTTGTGCGCGTCGGGGATGCCGAGTTCGGCGGCGACGGCGACGGCGGTTTCCGGGTGGTCACCGGTGATCATGGTGACCTGCACGCCCGCCTCGCGAAGCTGCCGTACCGCCTCCTCGGCGGTGGGACGCGGAGTGTCGGCGATGCCGATGAAACCGAGCAGGACGAGGTCATCGACGCGCTCGGCGATCTCACCGCGCGCTCCAGCGGCGTCGGGGACGTCCCGTTCGGCGATCGCGAGCACACGCAGGCCCTGTCCCGCCAGCCGGCGGACGGTCGCGGCGGCGGCGCGGCGCCGGGCGGCGGTGAGCGGCTTGTCCCGCCCGCCCTTGCGTCCGCCGTCTCCGCGTCCGGAGGGCTGCCGGCCGCCGCGGACCCGGCTGCATCTGGCCAGGAGCACTTCGGGAGCGCCTTTGACGGCGATGACCGCTCGGTCGCCGTCATACCCGAGCGAGGCGGAGAACCCCCGTGTGGTCTCGAAGGGCAGTTCCTCCTCCAGACGCCACCGGGTGTCGGGCGGAAGGTTCTCCATGCGCTCCAGGACGGCCCGGTCGGTGGCGTGGGGGGCCTGCCCGCCGCCCGGCGGTGGGCAGGCCCGCGCGGCGACCCGCAGGATGCTCCGGCCGCCCTCCCCGGTCAGGGGCAGCGGACGGGCGGGACCGGACGCGCGGACCACACGGAGCCGGCCCTCGGTGAGGGTGCCGGTCTTGTCGAAGCACAGGGTGTCCACCCGGCCGAGTGCCTCCAGCGCCCGTGTGGAGCGGACCAGCACGCCCAGGCGTGACAGCCGCCGCGCCGCCGCCAGCTGGGAGATCGTGGCGACCAGGGGCAGCCCCTCGGGGACGGCCGCCACCGCGACCGCGACACCGGATCCGAGGGCGCGTCGCAGGGGCAGCCCACGAAGCATCCCGAGCAGGGTGACCGCCGCGCCGCCCAGAGCCGTGGCGGGCAGGGCCCGGTGAGTGAGCTCGGCCAGGTGGGCCTGCATGCTGGAGGAGATGTCGGCGGCACCGGCGAGGGCGGCGGCCCGTCCTGCCTCGGTGGCCTCGCCAGTGGCGACGACGACGGCGACCGCGTCGCCGGCCACGACCGTGGTGCCCTCGTAGACGATGCAGTGCCGGTCGGCAGGGTCGGCGCCCGGTGACGGCTCGATGCTCTTGTCGACGGGCACCGACTCACCGGTGAGTGCGGCCTCGTCCACCTCCAGCGATTCGGCCCACAGCAGCCGGGCGTCCGCGGGCACGACGTCCTCCGAGCGCAGCAGGATCACGTCTCCGGCATGCAGGCGGTCGGCCGTGACCCGGTCGCTCTCAGCGGTCCGCAGCCGCGCGAATTCCTCCTCACCCGCCGTGCCCCGTCCTGCTCTACTCCCCATGACCGTCTGCGCGTCGACGCGCAGACGGCGGGCGTGGATCCGCTGCGTCAGCAGCAGTTCGCCCAGAGCCTTCTCCGCCCGCATGCGCTGGGCGCCGCCGACGAGGGCGTTGCCCGCCACGACCCCGGCGACGAGCAGCGCGTCCACGCTCGAGCCGACCACCGCCGAAGCCGCCGCCCCGAGCGCGAGGACGGGAGTCAGCGGGTCGACGAGTTCCTGCCGCACGGCCGCGGCGATCCGCACCCCCGTTCCGGCGGGTCCGGCCACGGTCCGGCGCAGCAGCGGCACCTTCGCGAGCTCTGCGGCCTGCGTGTCCGCGCCGCTCCCGGCTGCGCGCTCGGCGGCGATGCGCGACAACCGCCGCCACGCTTCCTCGGCGGTGAGGGCGTGCCAGTCGTCCCGGACGACGGGCACCGGAAGCGGGCGGTGGTTCAGCCGCCGGGCGCTCACCGCGTTGACGGCCATCGCCGACAACGAGGCCGCGTGCACCGGGGGGACGTCGTGCCAGGACCCGACCACGCGGCGCAGCCGCACGCGACCGGCGCGGCGCCGGCGCGGCCTCCCCGCGACCAGCAGCGCACCCAGCGTGGACGCGCTCAGCGACAACTGTGCGGCACGCTCGCTGGCACGCCGCGCCGGCCGGACCGCGACCAGCAGCCGCCACGCCTCCGCCAGGCCCGGACCGCACAGCAGGTCGGCGCGCCAGTCGGCCGGACGGTCATCGCGCAGCACGCCGATCCCCACGTCAGCCGCATCGAGCGCCTGATCCTGCCCGCATGCGACGACCAGAACCCCATGCCCGTCGCGCTGCAGGTCACTCACGCATAGCGCCAGCCGGTCCGCGGCCACCGCGGAGTCGTCGCCCCAGGCCAGCAGCTCCCGGGTGCTGGCGTGCTCGGTCAGGATCACCACGCCGGCCGCCTCGTGCGCCGCCGACAGCAGAGCCTCCGCCAGGGGGTCGAGCGACGATCCGACCCGCACCCGGCCGCACCGTCTTCGCTGCTCGTCGAGGAGATCCAGCGTGACGCCGGACGGGTCCGCGGGGCCGCCGGACGGTGGGTCGGCCGCCCGCTCCAGCCGGTACCCCGCCCCCTCCCGACCGCCCTCGGGCCTGCCCCGCCATGGGCCGGGCCCTTCCAGGTCATCGCGGTCGTACCCGGCCAGCAGCGCGCCGGCGGCACGCCACACGCCCGCGTCGTCCAGCACATCACCGGTGGAGACCGCCGACAGCAGCCGCAGCTCCCCATCGCACAGCACGGCGGAATCGATCACCACCGCGCTGACCCGGTCCAGCCGGCGCAGCGCCCCCGGGTCCAGCTGCACCACGCCCCGCCGCGCGAGGTCATGTGCCAGCACCGCCGCGAACGCCTCCCGTCCGTGCCGCGCCGCCTTCGGCACGGTCGCCAACAGCAGGTCGGCGACGGCGGACACGTCGCGCGTGCTCACCAGGACCCCGACGGCTCCGATGAGGTGGCCCAGCGACGTGCGGTCCGCGGCCTTCTCCACCGGCCCGTCCGGAAGCGGGCACGGACGCTCGGCACGGCCGCCCCAGTCCTGCGGCTGGAGGCCGCCCCCCAGCCGGGGCTCGCGGGCCTCCCACACCTGGCGTCGCGCCTGGATCTCGTAAAGCTGAAAGACCCGGTGGGCGGCATCGACGACCACCGGGACGAGCCCATGCCCGACCCCGTGCACGACGGCACTGGCCACACCGAGCAGAGCGTCGGCGCGCGGCACGCCCAGTTGCCGCTCCAGGGCCGCCCGCACCCTCGGCATGGAGTCCGCGACCGACACCGCCGCCACCACCGGCCTCGGCACCGGCGGGAGGAGCAGCAACCGCCCGGCCAGCGCTCCAGCGGCGCCCGCGCAGTCGGCCACCAGGGCGGACATCGCCGCCGTCCACGCCATCTCGTCGTCCGGTCGCTGTGCGTGCGCGGCCTCGTCGAATCGGGCGGCCCCGTGGGCCTCCTCCACGTCCTTGACCGTCGACACCAAGGTGTCGAGGTCCACGGCGCCCTCCGTGTACGCCACCAGGACGTGCCCAGTGACCGCGTTGACCTCCGCCAGGTCCACGCCTTCCAGCCCCAGAAGCGCCTCCCTCAGCGCCCTGGTGTAGCGCCGGTGCCGCAGTCCGCCGCTCGACAGGCCGTTCACCCGGATGTGCGCCCGTCCGTCCCGCGCCCACACCCTCCGCCCAGGGCCCCCTGCGGCCAACGCGACGACCGCACCAGCCGCACGGCCGAGCTTCGCCTCGGCCGCCGTTCGGACCGCAGACCCCACGCCCGACCCGCGATCCTTCTGATCGGGCGATTCGTCACTCTCTTGCCGCCCTTGCGCGGCTTCCGGGCCCTCAATGCCCGCACGCAGGACACTCGCGCCGACCCGCTGGGCGGTCCCCGTGGCGACCTGGGCGGTGGCCCCCACCCCGGCCGCGGTCGCCCGCACCCCCGCCACCACACCCCTGGCGGCCAGCGCCGAAGCAGGGGCCGCCGCCGCGAACGGCGCGGCGAGCACCGCCTTGGCAACCGACACCCCCGCGATTCCCATCGCCGGCTCCCCCTGCCCGCGCAAACGACACCGACCACCGGATCCGCCACCGGCCGCCGAGTACCCGCGACAGGAGCCCGCAAACAGCCAAGCCACCTGCTCAGCCCGCTTCGGAGCGGCACCGGGCGACCGAACCGCCATCCGGATCCGCGACCGCCGCGGTCGGCAGGAGCACGAACGGGACGGGCCGCGGGGTCATCCGCTCCTCGGTCTTCTCACTGCGGCCACCAGCCCGGTCGTGGCCGCAGCGCACAAGCAGATCGTGGTGAACGACCAGAGGCCGACACCGGCTGCGCCGATGATTGCGCCGGCCATGTACAACAGCCAGACAAGAGCGAGCCTCGTACTGCGGCCCTGACCGGACTTCTCACTGATTCGGCCGAGCAGCCGGGTCAGCGTGCTGGTGACCACCGTGGTGGGCACCCCGTTGATGCCAAGCCGCATACCGTGCACGCTCTGGACACCCATCGCGGCCGCCGCCAACCCCACACGTGCCTGATCCGGGCCGGGCACGGCCGCCGCCGCTGCCAGCAAGAGCGCCTCGGCGACCAGGAGGGGCGGCCACCTTGCGGGCAGGCGTCCCAGAACGCGTGAATCGAACCATCCCGCGGCCGCCGCGCCGACACAGAACGCCAGCAGAGAAGTCAGCGGCTGGCTTACGCTGCGGTCCGGTCCGGGCAAGGAGTCGCCGAGCGGGAGGCGTTCGGCGATCGCGATGGCCAGCAGCACGCTGTTGCCCGTTTGGTTGGCGACGAACACGCCGCCCAGCGCAAGGTACGCGGCGGCGTCCACCAGACCCGCCACAGCGGTCAGGACCTGGGCCAGTCCTACGGGGCCGATCTCCGGAAGATGCCGCCTGCGACGCATGGGATCAGTCTCACCGCCGATCGATGACCGACACGGGCGCCACAGCGAAAGCCGCGTCTCACACGGCCACCAGCTGGGCCGTCCCGGGATGCCCGTCCATCGGCGGTCAGGGCCTGGGCAGCCAGGAGACCTTTCCCGCCAGGGCCACCGAGCCGACGAACGCCACGATGTCGATCAGCGCGTGCGCGACCAGCAGCGGCATGACGCGGCCCCAGCGACGGTACAGCCGGGCGAAGATCAGGCCCATCACCATGTTGCCCGCCAGCCCGCCCAAGCCCTGGTAGAGGTGATAGCTGCCGCGCACCGCCGCGCTCGTCACGTCGGCCTTCCAGTCCGGCCAGCCGAGCTGGCCGAGCCGATGCAGCAGATACCCCAGCACGATGACCTCTTCGAGCACCGCGTTCTGGACCGCCGACAGCACCAGAACCGGGATCCGCCACCACACGTCCCCCAGCGTCGAGGGGACGACGGTCAGGTTCGCGCCCAGGCCGCGCGCGGCCAGATACAGGCCGAGCCCGGAACCGCCGATGACCGCCGCCACCGCGGCTCCGCGCAACAGATCCATGCCGCGCGGGACCCAGCCGGCTCCCAGCGTTCGTCGCAGCGGTTCACCGCCGCGGTTCATCAGATGAGCCACCAGCGCGACCGGCACCAGGGCGGTGGCGAGGAAGAACAGCTGCCAAGCCAGCCCCAGCCACGGGCGCCCCGGGGCGGCGTCGGTGACCAGCGACGCCGCCTGCCGGTTCAGCGCCTTGCCCGCGGTCACCGAGCCCAGGAAGGAGATGAGCGCCGAAACCGCTGAGGCGCCCAGGGACACGGCGAACACCAGCCACACCTCGCCGACGAGCACGCGGCGTCCGGGAAGCGGTGGAGTTGCTGTCTCCTCAGCGGTCACAGCGACGATCGTCGCACGAGCCGGCCGCCTCCGGCCGACCTGTCGCCTCCGGGGACGCGGCGTGAAAACAGTCCGGCGGTGTTCGGCTGGGAGCACGGACGATTCACGACAAGAGCGGCAAACCTGCCGGGGTCTTGGGCAGTCTTACAGGGCAACGCCCCTCGGACGATAAGGACACCCGAATGGACCGTCGTCAGGTGCTCACCATGCTCGCCGCCGCCGCGGCGGGAGTCGCGGCCGGGGTGACCCCCGAACTGTGGCGTCATGAAGGGCATCGGCCGGCGCATGCGGCGCAGGTCCGGCGGACGCCGGCCCCACCGCCCGATCCGGGGTTCGCGCCCGCCGGGAACCTCAGAGCGGTCACCAACCCGATCCGCTCCCTGCACGACCTGACTCCGGCCGCGCCGCCGAACGCCGTGGCGCTGACCATCGACGACGGGCCGCACCCGTACTGGACGCCCAAGGTCCTGGACGTGCTCGCCGAGTTCGAGGTGCCCGCGACCTTCAACATGATCGGGAGACAGGTGCCGGGGAACACCCAGGTCGTCCAGCGGATCGTCGCGGCGGGCCACCAGATCGCCGATCACACGCTCAACCACCCGATCAACCTCCCGGCGCTGCCCGGACCGCGCATCCGCCAGGAGATCGCCGAGGCGCACGACCGGATCGCCCAGGCCGCCTCGGCGGCCCCGCGGTTCTTCCGCTCCCCGGGCGGTGCCTGGTCGCAGCAGGTCGTGGACATCGCGACCTCGCTGGAGATGATCTGTGTCGGCTGGGGAGTCGACCCGCGCGACTGGGCCCGTCCCGGAGTCCCGCACATCACCAACAATCTCGAAACGGCCAAGCCGGGCGACATCCTGCTGTGCCATGACGGCGGCGGTGACCGCTCCCAGACCGTCACGGCACTGCGCACCGTCCTGCCCGCCCTCAAGAAGCGCGGCCTGACCTTCGTCGCACTCTGAGCACCCGCCGCTGATGGGTCCCTCGCTTTAGCGTGGCTGGGACAGTCCGTCCACTCGTGACCGTTCTGCAGCGCGGACGATGCCACGGCACATCCCGCCGAAGATCCGGTCGTGGAGCGGCCGGAACGCCCACCAGTACGCGTGACCGGCGAGGCCCCTCGGGTGGAACAGCGCCCGCTGCTCCAGCAGACTGCGCCCGTTCTTCCCGGAAACCCTCAGTTCCAGCCAGGCCAGGCCGGGCAGTCGCATTTCGGCGTGCAACCGCAGTAGCCGCCCGGTCTCGATCTCCTCCACGCGCCAGAAGTCCACCGTCTCCCCGGTGCGCAGCCGGCGCGGGTCCCGGCGGCCCCGCCGCAGCCCCACACCGCCTACCAGCCGGTCGAGAGCGCCCCGTGCCCGCCAGGCGATGGGGAACGAGTACCAGCCGCGTTCCCCGCCGATCCCCTCGACGACCTCCCACAGCATCTCCGGCGGAGCGTCCGTGCGGCACGACCGGTCGTCGGTGTAGAGGCTGCCGCCGGCCCAGTCCGGATCCGTCGGCAGCGGGTCGCTCGGGGCGCCGGGAGTGCCGGCCGATGACCAGCGCGTGGCGACATCCGCTTCACGGACCCGGCGCAGCGCGAGCGCGACCGAACGGTCAAAGCCGATCGGCCCCTCCGGCGGTGGCGCGACGTACCGGCCGATGTCGTCGTCGGTGCACACGACCTCGTTGCGCAGCGATTCCACCAGCGGACGCGCCAGACCACCGGGTACCGGCGTGATGGCCCCCACCCACAGGCTCGACAGCCTCGGGCTCAGCACCGGAACCGGGACGATGATCCGCCGGTTCAACCCGGCGACGGCGGCGTACCGGCGCATCATGTCGCCGTAGGTGAGCACGTCCGGTCCGCCGATGTCGAACCCGCGGCTCACATCGGGAGGCAGGTCCGCGGACGCCAGCAGGTAGTGCAGGACGTCCCGGATCGCGATCGGCTGGATCCGGGTGTGCACCCACCGCGGCGTGACCATCACCGGCAGCCGTTCGGTGAGATGGCGCAGCATCTCGAACGAGGCCGAACCCGAGCCGATGATCACCGCGGCGCGCAGCCATACGGTGGGCACGCCGCCCTCCAGCATGATCCTGCCGACCTCGGCGCGGGACCGCAGGTGCGGCGACAGTTCCTCTTCCGGGGTCATGCCGCCGAGATAGACCAGGCGCCTCACCCCTGCGTCCCGCGCCTCCGCGGCGAAGGTGCGGGCCGCTCGCCGGTCGTTCTCGGCGAAACCGCCCGCGCCCCCGATCGCGTGGATCAGGTAGTAGGCGACGTCGACACCGTCCAGCGCACGACGGGTCGCCTCCGGATCGGTGGCGTCGGCCTCCGCGATCTCCACCCGCCCGGCCCAGGGGTGATCGCGCAACCGCCGCGCCGAACGTGCCATGCAGCGCACTCGATACCCGGCGTCCAGCAACTCGGGGACCAGCCGCCCCCCGATGTAGCCGCTGGCCCCGGTCACCAGGCACAAGTCTCCGTGGGCCTTGCCGGTGTGGCGGTTCATGTCCTGTGCTTCGGCGTGGTCATCGCGTCGCCGCCGGTGTCTGCGTGTGCCCCGCGGCCTTCCCGTCTGGCGTCAGGCCCTGGTCGGACGCTGCCTACCCGGGGCCGGCCTGCCCAAGCGCACGGCGCCCGCATTTGTCGGTGGACAGGTGAACATGGGCTTGGTGCTGGCGCTGCGCAGCCCCGCGCGGCTAGCCGCCGTGCACCCCTCAAGCAGGCACGTCAGTCGATGTCGATGATGGGTGGCGGGTAGGACGATGCCCGCCGGCCGGACGCGCGAAGTGTCCAGGGGCGATGGACGCGCGAGCCTTCGATATCGGCGAGTTCGGCCACGTATCGGCGGACGTAGTCGCCGTGGGGGTCGAAGCGGGACGCCTGCCGGAGTGGGCTCATGACCTGGCCGGGCCGGGTGTTGTTGCCGGTGCCGGCCACCCACTGCCAGTTACCCGCGTTGTCGGCGATGTCGCCGTCGGTGAGACGGTCGTTGAAGTGGCGCAGGCCGTGCCGCCAGTCGATGCCGAGGTCGCGGGTCAGGAACGACGCGGTGATCAGGCGTGCACGGTTGTGCATGAAGCCCTCGCTGCGCAGTTGCCGCATGCCCGCGTCGACGATAGGGACGCCCGTCATGCCGTCCCACCAGGCGGCGAGGGCATCCTCGTCGTTGTTCCACCGATGTCCGCGTGGCCGGTAGTCGTCCCTGGCGAGCGCGGGGAAGGCGGCGGCGACCTGATGGTGGAAGTCTCGCCATGCGAGCTGGCGCCGGAACGCGCTCGGGCCCGCGTGCGCCAGTTCCAGCGGGGAGATGCAGCCGAACTTCAAGTACGGGCTCAGCCGGGAGGTTCGGTCGGCGGCGAGGTCGTCATGAGCCCGGTCGTAGTCCGCGGCGGCTTCGCGTAGCCATTGCGTCATGCGCCGCCGTCCCGCCCGCTCACCGCCGGGCGCCGGGTCAGGCGACGGCGAACCGGAGATCAGGTCGGCGAGCCGCGGCAGCGAACCGGCTCTCACGCCGGATGGCAGGCGGATCGCCTCGGGCGCGTCCGCGATCGGACGCCATCGGACCGCGTCCCAGGCCCGCCAGTACGGCGTGAACACCCGGTAGTGATCGCCTCCCGCCGGGGTGAGCTCTCCAGGCGGGACGACCGTGATGCCCGGATGCGCCGACACCTCCATACCGAGCGCGCGGAGCCCGCCGAGTCGTCGCGTGCCGTAGGCCGATCGCTCGTCGGCGACGACCAGCGAACTCGCGCCGGTCTGGCCCGCCAGCCGGGCGGCCTCCGTGACCGGATCACCGCGGCGCACCACCAGATCCCCGCCCAGATCGCGGAGGGAGGCGCGGAGATCGGCAAGGCTTTCCAGAAGAAACCGGACGCGGTTGGGTGCGGCGAACGGCCCGTTCAGGATCGCGTCATCGAAGACGAAGACCGGCACGACGTGCTCGGCCCGGCACGCCGCCGTCAGCGCGGGGTTGTCGCGGACACGCAGGTCGCGGGTGAACAGCATGATCGAGGTGCTCATCATTCTGGTCCTTGCTGCGGTACCCGCGTCCGTGAGACCGGCCGTATCGACACGGCTGCCCGGTCGGTTGCGGTGAGCGAATGTCGGTGTTCAATGCGGTGGCGAATCCGCACCACGCCGCGCACGGGATCAGCGCGGGCCGCTGTGGTGTCGATGCGGGCCGTGCGACTGATCAGCCGCCTCTGGCGGCGACGCCGTGACCAGGCAGCGCGACGAGCACCGCCGACAGCAGATGCTCCACCTCCACATACCTGCCGCTGGCCGCGTGCTTGCGCCCGATCCAGGTGAGCTCCGGCGCCATGACCTGGTCCCAGGCGCGCACGGTGGAAGCCGCCAAACCCGGCCGGCGCGCCACCGCGCCCAGATCGAGCCCGGCCTCTCCGCCTGCCGCGTCCTCCATGCCCACCCCATACCCAGCCCACCGGCCTTCTCTCCGGGTGCATCTGGATCTGGGTGGGACCCATGCCCACCGACCAGCGTGATATCTCACACGCGATGGAATCGCCTATGTCCACATGGCAGATGCTCCATGAATCGGGCTACAGCTATGGATTTTGCGAGAGTAGATTGATGTTCTTGGCGGAGTGCCGGATCAACGAGGTGGCGCGGTGCTGGGGTCAGCCCTGACACCGTGCGCCGCTGGGTCGATGCAGCCGCACTACCGCCACCGGTTCACCCCAACTTGGAGTTGCTGTGCTGCTCAAGCGTCTGACCACCGGCATCGTCGGTCTCACCCTGCTCACGGCGGCCGCCGCCGGCTGCGGCGACATCGACGACAAGTCCAGCGGCTCCGGCGGGGGCGGCAAGACGGTGACGGTGTTCGCCGCGGCGTCCCTGACCGGAACGTTCACCGCGCTGGGCAAGACCTTCGAGAGCTCCCACCCGGGCGTCAAGGTCCGCTTCAGCTTCGGCGGCAGCTCCACCCTGGCCCAGCAGATCACCCAGGGTGCTCCGGTCGACCTGTTCGCCGCCGCCAGCCCCGCCACCATGAAGACGGTCACCGACGCGCACCTGGTCGACGGGCAACCGCAGACCTTCGTCCGCAACCGCCTCCAGATCGCCACGCCCGCCGACAACCCAGGCAAGGTCACCGGCCTGAAAGACCTGGCCGACCCCAAGCTCAAAGTGGTGCTGTGCGCCGAGCCGGTCCCGTGCGGCGCAGCCGCCAAGAAGGCCTTGGCCGCCGCCGGCGTGACCGTCAAGCCGGTGTCGCTGGAGCAGGATGTCAAGGGCGCCCTCAACAAGGTCACCCTCGGCGAGGCCGACGCCGCGCTGGTCTACCGCACCGACGTCAAGGCCGCCGGGACCAAGGTCCACGGCATCGACTTCCCCGAGTCCGCCAAGGCCATCAACGACTACCCCATCGCCACCCTGAACAAGGCGCCCCAGCCCGCCCTGGCCAAGGAGTTCGTCCAGCTCGTCCTGTCACCGCAGGGCAGGGGCGTCCTGACGGCAGCCGGCTTCGAAGCCCCCTGATGACCTCAATTCCCCTCCCTCCCGGATCGCTTGATACTGCGGTAGTGGGTGATCCATGGCACGATCACGGCGGCTGCCGGGGCTACGAACAGCATGACCTTTTCACCCGTGGTGACGCCTCCCAATGCGGAGACCGCCAAAGCCACACCTGCACCGACGGTGACGCCTAAAACAGGCCACCACGAACCATTGAACATCACTCGGAAGCCCAGTGCGCACACTGCAAGCCCCCACAGCCAGACTCCGATCATTATTGCGACAAAACTATCCATTCCGTCGTCCGGCACTCCGCAGGAGCGCTGGCCGCGGCTGTTGTAGTGGTAATCGCACCCGGCGTCGATGCTCCCTGCGATTCCCCAACTCAACAGGAAGGTGGGGCCGGTCAATGTGACCACGATGATCCACCCGGCGGCGACGCCCTTCGTGATCGTTCCCTTTTTAAGATCGCCGGACTTGAACACAGAAAGTCAGGTAACGGCTGCACTACTCTAAGTTCGAAAATGCGTGGACCGCCGTTCATGTTCGTGACCGAGCGCGCGCGTCCAGGCGTCCGTCCAGCGTCTCCACCCACGCAGGCCGCCCTGAACGCCACCCCGGCGGTGGCGGACGGTCCCTTCGGCCTGCTCGCCGGGTTCGTCGGCTCCAGGACCCTCGGCATCGTGGTCGGCTCGTGAAAGCAGCCACGCGGTTTTACGATAATTCTTGTAGGAAATAACGGCTATGCTCGGACGTATGCCTGACCGTGTCGCTCGCAGCCGAAACACGCCACTGGTCGCCGTGGTGGGCGGTGGTGCGAGCGCGACGCTGGTCGCCACGCACCTCTTGCGGCGCGCCGGTTCGGTGCCGCGGCTGCTCATCATCGACAGGGGTGGCCTGCACGGCCGAGGTCAGGCGTACTCCACCGAGGACCCGAACCATCTGCTGAACGTCCGTGCGATGAACATGAGCGGCGTCCAGGACGATCCCGGCCATCTGGTGGACTGGGCACGGTCGCGGGGGTTCGAAGTCTCCGGAGAAGATTTCCTGCCGCGTTCGCTGTACGGCCGCTACCTGCGGGACCTGCTCGACACCTCGGCTGGGGCGCGGCCTGGGCACGTGACCGAGCTGACCGGCACCATGCTGTCGCTCGCGGCGGAGCCCTCCGCGACGGACTGGCGGCTCCGCCTGGCCGATGGCACCTCATACCGTGCCGATGCGGTCGTGCTGGCCGTCGGCAATCAAGCACCAGGCCGCCTGCCGTGGGAGCCGCCACGGCCCCGGTACATCGCTGATCCTTGGCGGCGTGGAGCGTTGGACGTCATCGATGACGACGAGCCCGTCCTCATCGTCGGCACCGGACTGACCATGGTCGACCTGGCCATCAGCCTGACCGGACGTCATCCGGACCGCGTCGTCCACGCCCTCTCCCGCCACGGGCTGCTGCCCCGGCCCCACCATCCGCCGCCCCGCCCGCCCGAGGCCCAGATCGTCCTTCCCGCCGATCCGTTGACCCTGCGTGAGTTGCTGCGCTGGGCAAGGCTCACCGTCGATGGCAATGGCGGGGAGTGGCACGGCTTCGTCGACGCCGTCCGGCCGCACGTCGCGGCCCTGTGGGGGAGTCTGTCCGAGGCCGACCGGCGGCGCTTTCTGAATCTGGTCGCCCGGCACTGGGAGGTGCACCGCCACCGGATTCCGCCTGCCTCCGCCGCCCGGATCGACGCCCTGCGCGCCAATGGACGCCTGCGCATTCTCCATGGCGGCATCGACGACGTCCGCGCCGTCGCGCAACGCCGACTCTCCGTGCGAGTCAGGAACGGCGGAAGGACCTCGGAACTGAAGATCGGCTGGCTGATCAACGGCACCGGACCCGCCGCCACCCCCGGAACCGACGAGTTCCTGTCCAGCCTCGTCACCGCCGGAATCGCCCGTCCCGGACCCCTCGGCCTCGGCCTGGACGCCGACCCCGACGGCGCCGTGCGCGACGCCGCGGGCCGCCCCCACGAGAACCTGTTCACCCTCGGACCGCCCCTGCGCGGAGTCCGCTACGAGACCACCGCCATCCCCGAGATCCGCGCCCAGGCCGCTGCCCTCGCCGACCGCCTCACCCTCCTCAAGAGCTCCGGCCACCGAGAGCCCAACAGGGAGAACCGGCCCATCCTGTCCTGATGAGCTGCTCGACCACAGCTCGATCTCGACTTGGTCGCCCTCGCTCGGCGCCCTGTGAGTTCGGGGCCCCAGCCCGGAACCCGAGCTCCAAATGTGATGGGCCGCGGATTCGATCCTGCGAGCGGCCTCCAACCGGATGCCGACCCTGTTCCAACGGGCGCGGCCGACGTCGCCCGGCCGGACGGCGCGCACCGTTCCATCGATGTGTGGCCGCTCGTGCGGCGGCTGCATTTCTACGCCGGCGTGTTCGTCGCGCCCTTCCTGGCCCTGGCGGCGCTGACCGGGCTGGCCTACGCGTTCACCCTCAGTTCGACGCCTTGGTCTACGGCGACGAGTTGCGGTCGAACGCGTGACCGGCTCGCCTTTGCCACTGGCCGACCAGGTACGCGCCGCTACGGCGGCGCATCCCGAAGGCACGGTCGCCACTGTGATCCCGCCGGCCGACGCGGATGCCACCACGAAGGTGGTCCTGTCGGTGCCGGAGCTGGGCGAGAAACAGCGCACCGTGTACGTCGACCCCTATACCGGCCAGGTGCGGGGCGCGCTGACCACCTCGTTCGGATCGACGCCATTGACCACCTGGCTGGACGAGCTGCACCGCAGCCTCCACCTGGGTACGGCCGGACGGCTGTACTCGGAGACGGCCGCCAGCTGGCTGTGGGTCATGGTCGGCGGCGGGCTGCTGATGTGGCTGGGCCGCCGCCGTCACTGCCGTGGCCGCGGCCCGTCCCGCCGGGCGTTCTGGCCGGACCGCTCTGCCAAGGGCGTCCGCCGCACGCGGGGCAGACACGCCGTCGCCGGGGTGTGGCTTGGCGCGGTCCTGCTGTTCCTGAGCGCGACCGGCCTGACCTGGTCCGACCATGCTGGGGCCCGTTTCGACGCCGTCCAGGCGAAGCTGCGGTCCACTGCCCCTGAGCTGAACACCGCACGGCCTGGTGCGGCGACGGCGCCGGGAGGCGGCCATGCGCATCACGGCGGTGGAGGCGGCTCCGGGACAGCCGATCGGGCAGCCGAGGTCGACAGGGTGCTGGCGACCGCGCGCCAGGCCGGGCTGACCGGTCCGATCGAGGTCAGCCCTCCCAAGGACGCCAAGAGCGTCTGGAGCGTGGCCCAGGTCGACGACCAGTGGCCCGTGCATCGGGACAAGGTCGCCGTCGACGCTTCTCCTGCGCAGGTCACCGCGCGCGTGAACTGGGCCGACACTCCGTGGCTAGCCAAACTGTCCACGCTGGGCATCCAGTTCCACATGGGACGGCTGTTCGGCCTGCCGAACCAGCTCCTACTCGCCGCCACCGCGCTGGGCCTGCTGGGGATCATCTTCTGGGGCTACCGGATGTGGTGGCAACGCCGTCCGACCCGCGCTGACCGGCGCTCGCCCGTCGGGCGGCCGCCCGCGCGCGGCACCTGGCGGCGGCTCCCGCCCACCTTTCTGTTCCTCGGCATCCCGGCCGTCCTCCTGGTGGGCTGGGCGGTGCCGCTGGCCGGAATCACACTGCTCGCCTTTGTGGTGATCGACGCCGCCGTGGCCTTGGGCGCCCGGCGGGACTACCCGGCCGGGTGACGCCCGAACGCGCGGAGCAAGGCCGCGACCTGCTCCGCGCGGGCGCGCCGGACGAGCCCGGTGCATGGGAGCGGTGCGTCGTCGAAGCCGTGGAAGGCCCCGGGCCACAGATGAAACTCGACGGAGACGCCGGAGCGCACCAGCCGCAGGGCGTAGTCGGCGCACTCGTCGCGGAAGACCTCCAGCTCGCCGACGTCCAGGTAGGCCGGGGGAAGCCCGGACAGATCGGCGGCGCGAGCGGGGGCCGCGTAGATGGGGACGTCGGGCCCGCCCGCGTCCGCACCGAGCAGCGCCGACCAGCCGAAGACGTTGAAGGCACGCGGCCAGGTGATCGCCTCGGCGAAGGCCGCGCTGGACGGGGTGGCGTCTCGATCGTCGAGCATGGGGCAGAGCAGGAGCTGGAAGACCAGGGGAGGTCCGTCCCGGTCGCGGGCGAGCAGGGCGGTGCCCGCCGCCAGACCGCCGCCCGCGCTGATGCCGCCGACGGCCAGGCGCGACGCGTCGATGCCGAGCGAGGCGGCGTTCTCACAGGTCCAGACGAGCCCGGCGTAGCAGTCCTCCACAGGGGTCGGGTGAGGATGCTCGGGGGCCAGCCGGTAGTCGACCGAGACGGCCACCGCTCCGGTCTCGGCGACATACCGTGACACCCGGGCGTCGTCCGCCTCGGGGGAGCCGAGGATCATCCCGCCGCCGTGGATCCAGTAGAGGCAGGGGGCCTCCGGAGCGGCGGCCGGCGGCCGATAGATCCGCACCCGGATCCCTGAACCGGGGACGACCCTGTCCTGGACCCGCACGTCCGGCAACGGTGGCGCGCCGGCCTTCTTCCGCAGCTCCCGCAGGTCGCGCAGCTCGTCAGGGGACAGGCAGGTGTAGTCGACCCGGGTCAAGGGCGACCGGGTCAAGGCCTCGCGCAGTTCGGGGTCCAGGTTCGGATGCATGGTCAGTATGCGAGCGCGATGGACAGGTCGAGGTTCCCATCGTGCTGGACGAGCAGGATGTGAGTACGCCGGGCGCCGTCCAGCAGGTGGACCGACGACGCCCTGAAGCTCACAGTCCGCGGTCCGCCCCACCGGAACCGGACGACGCCTCCACGTCGGTGCAGGTCCAGGCCATCGGCGGTGGTCGTGACCGAGCCGCCGTAGGGAGCCCTCGTCCCGTTGGTGAAGACGACGGTGTCGGAGGCGCGCAGCACGAGCGGGATCTGCTCACCGGCCGCCGAGGTCGCGCGGACCGACCTGGTCAGCCGCCCGTCGGCGGCCGTCACCGTGGTGACGACCGAGGAAGTGGGGGTGTGGAAGCGGAAGGCGTAGGGGGAACCGCCGAGGAACTCGATGGGCTGCGGGCCGTCGGCGTCCGCGACCTGGCCGGGGAAGACCGTCGCCCAGCAGCCGTGGTCGTTGTCGTTCAGCGACTGGATCACGGTTCCTGCGACCGGGTGCCACAGAAAGGTCAAACCGGTGCAGGAAAGGGGGGTGGCCCGGCGCGTCCCGAAGTAGCCGCCCAGATAGAGGTCGCGCCGGCGGAGGAAAAGGAACTCCTGGCCGAGGTCGGCGCGGCGCTCGGTGAAGTTCTTCGACTTCAGGTACGGCAGCCGCGCGATCGCGTGGTCCTTGTCCTTCCGGGTCGCGAAGCGCTCGCCGTAGAACCCGTGGGCGATGATGCGCGGCGAGGTGTCGGGTTTGACGAGGGCCGGGATGGGCGCGGGGTCGGTGGCCCAGGCCGACCGGGCGGCGGCGAGGTCCTCGCGGGCCGACAGGAACGCCCCGAGTGCGGGCACGTCCGGGACGAACTGCCCGTTGAGCGCGGTCCGCTCCGGATCGGGCCTGGTGTCGTTGTAGAACAGGGAACTGGTGCGGGACGACGGCCCGATGTTGGTGATCCAGCCGGACCCGTCGGGCTCGCGCAGCATGTTGTAGCCGAGCCAGCCCGTGTAGGCGGACGCCATCGTGACGAGCCGGGAGTCGCCGCTCTGTCGCCAGCAGTCGGCCAGCTCGGGCAGCATCACCTCGAAGTTGTAGTTCATGTCGGCCCCCGACTTCTCGTAGAAGAAGCCCGCGGGGCTCTGCCCGTGGGCGGCCAGCCGGCCGATCGCGGCGGTGAGCCGCGAGCGCAGGGCCGCGTCCGGGTCCTGTCTGAGGGCGAGGGCCGACCCGGCGAGCCCGGCGGTGACCTGGTTGGCGAAGGTCAGGTCGTTCTGCCAGACGCTCTCGTTGGACGGATCGAGGAGCCAGGTCATGGCCGTCCGCAGCGCCGCGGTGATCCGGGTACGGCGGGCGGGCAGCGCGTTCGCCGACCTCAGCAGCGACTGGACCTTGCTGAGGTAGCCGAGCGCGAAGCCCGTCGCCGCGAGGGAGTGCTCGCCGCCGGAGTACTCGGGCCAGCTGCCGTCGGGGTGTTGCAGCCCCAGGTAGTGGCCGAGGGCCGCGTCGAGCCCCGCGAGCAGCGCGGGATCGCCGGCGTAGGGGTTCCAGGAGCGGGCCTTGGCGTAGAACCAGGCCAGGGTCAGGACGTGCTCCTGCACTCGGGCGTTGGTGGCGTTGGCGGGCGTGCGCCACCAGCCGCCGGTGAAGAAGCCGTAGTCGGCGTCGGCGTCGGAGATCCCGTTGGCCATCGGGGCGAGCGACACCAGGTAGGACGCGACACGCTGTTCCGCCGGTGCGAAGGCGACCCGCGTGATCGGGCCGAGCCCGGCCAGGTCGGGCAGCGGGCCCGCGGCGGAGGCGCGGCCCGCGGGCAGGGCGGTGAGCAGCGCGGCCGCTCCGGCTCCGGTCAGCAGACCGCGACGGCTGATGTCTCTGGGCTTGAACACCGTGCCAGCTCCTCGGGGGTGGTGCGGCGACCCTCGCCCTGGGTGACGACGAAAGGTCCGGCTGGCCGCAGAGTCTCTTCCCGCCAAGATCCGCCGTCAAGGTGATAATGCGAATTACTACAGGGAAAATCACCTCTTGACAGTCGCGGGGACGTCGTCTCAGAATGAGGCCCGCCGAAGTGCCAATGCGCATTATCACCAGATTGGGCTGCTACCTACCGTGACCCCTCCCAGGCGCCTGACGCAGCAGGACATCGCCCGGATGGCCGGCGTGAGCCAGACGACGGTGTCGATGGTCCTGAACAACCGCACCGACACCGAGGTGCGCATCTCCCCGGAGACCCGCGACCGGGTCCTGCGCGTGATCCGCGAGACCGGCTACATCGCCGATCCCGCCGCGCGCAGGCTCGCGGAGCGGCGCAACCGGATCATCGGCGTCTTCACCTACGAGGCGGTGTTCCCCTCGGCGAGCGCCGACTTCTACCATCCGTTCCTGCTCGGGATCGAGGAACGGGCCGAGGACGCGGGGTGCGACCTGCTGCTCTTCACCAGTGCCAAGGCGGCCTCGGGAGAGCAGCGGCGGATCTTCAACGCCGACAGCCGGGTCCGGCTGGCCGATGGCTGCGTCCTGCTCGGCCGCACCGTCGACCGCGACGACCTCGCCCGGCTGCTGGCCGAGGGCCTCCCCTTCATCTCGATCGGCCGGCGCGACGACGCGGGCGGACCCGTCCCGTATGTCGGGGTGGACTATCCGCCCGCGGTCCGCGCCCTGGTCGAGCGGGTCAAGGCGCTCGGCCACGCCCGGCTGGCCTATGTCGGGGCGGGGGAGGGCGGCGAGTCGCGGACCGACCGGATGCGCGGCTTCCGCGACGCCGCCGGTCCCGGGGCCCTCCATCTCCCCGTCGAAGCGGGCGGCCACGCCCGGATCCTGGACGAGCTGAGCGCGGCGGGCGTGACCGCCGTGTTCGTCGAGGAACCGGCCGACGGCACCGCCCTGGCCGAGGCCGCCGAGGCCCGCGGCCTCTCGGTCCCCGGCGACCTGTCGATCCTGGTGCTCGGCACCCCCGACCGGCGACCCGGCTTCACCGGCTTCCGCATCCCGCGGCGTGAGATCGGCTGGCGCGCCGTCGAGCTGCTGACGGACGTTCTCGAACGAGGCGGAACGCCCCAGGAACTGCTGCCGTGCGAGCCCGTCGAGGGCACCACGCTCGCCGCCCCCCGCAACCGGAAGGCCTGACGTGCACGAGATCCATGCGGACGCGGTCGTCGTCGGCGGCGGGCTGGGCGGCGTGGCGGCCGCGCTGGCTCTGCTGCGGGCCGGACGCACCGTGGTCCTGTCCGAGGAGTTCGACTGGCTCGGCGGCCAGCTCACCAGCCAGGCCGTGCCGCCGGACGAGCCGTCGTGGGTGGAGAACTTCGGCGTCACGGCCTCCTACCGGGCCCTGCGCGACGGCATCCGGCGCTACTACCGCGAGCACTACCCGCTCACCGAGGCGGCGCGGGCGGCCCGCGAGTTCAATCCGGGTGGCGGCAACGTCAGCAGGCTGTGCCATGAGCCGCGCGTCGCGGTAGCGGTGATCGAGGCGATGCTCGCCCGCTACCGGGGATCGGGCATGCTGCGGGTGCTTCAGCCGTACCGGCCGATCGCCGCCACCGTGGACGGCGACCGGGTCACCTCCGTGACGCTTGGGGGCGACGCCGGTGAGGTGGTCGTCACCGGCGCCTACATCCTGGACGCCACCGAGACCGGCGAGCTCCTCCCGCTGACCGGCACCGAGTACGTCACCGGCTTTGAGGCGCAGGCCGAGACCGGTGAGCCGAGCGCCCCCGCCGAGCCCCAGCCGCTGAACATGCAGGCCGTGTCGGTGTGCTTCGCGATGGACCACCTCGATGGCGACCACACGATCGACCGCCCCGCCTCCTACGGTTTCTGGCGCGACTACCAGCCGTCCTTCTGGGGCGACAAGCTCCTGTCCTGGCGCTGCCCGAACCCGCGCACGCTCGAGGTCATGGAGCGTTCCTTCACGCCCAACCCGGACGACGACCCGCTCGCCGTCCTGGCCGACCAGCGGATCAGCCCCGGCGACGGCAACCTGTGGACCTTCCGCCGGATCGCCGCCCGCCGGAACTTCCTGCCCGGCGCCTACGCCAGCGACATCACGCTGGTGAACTGGCCGATGATCGACTACCTGGAGGGGCCGGCCTTCGACGTCCCCGACGCGGCCGGACACCTGGCCGCGGCCCGGGAACTGTCGAAGTCGGTCCTGTACTGGATGCAGACCGAGGCGCCCCGCCACGACGGCGGCACCGGCTACCCGGGGTTGCGGCTGCGCGGCGATGTCACCGGCTCCACCGACGGCCTCGCCCAGGCCCCCTACATCAGGGAGTCTCGCCGGATCAGGGCGCTGTACACCGTCCCCGAACAGGACCTGTCGCTGGCGGTGCGCGGCGACAAGGGCGCTGTCTCCTACCCCGACTCCGTCGGCATCGGGATGTACCGGATCGATCTGCACCCCTCGACCGGTGGCGACAACTACCTCGATGTCGCCTGCTCACCGTTCGAGATCCCGCTCGGCGCGCTGATCCCCCAGCGCGTCGCCAACCTGCTGCCCGCGAGCAAGAACATCGGCACCACCCACATCACCAACGGTGCCTACCGCCTGCATCCGGTCGAGTGGAACGCGGGAGAGGCCGCGGGCGCGCTCGCCGCGTTCTGCCTGGACCGTGCCGCCACGCCCCACGCCGTCCGGGAGGACGAGACCCTCCTGGCCGACTTCCAGCACCGCCTCACCCGGGACGGCGTCAGCCTGCGCTGGCCCGAGATCGTCGGATACTGAGGAGACCCCCACCCCATGAAACTCCGCGCCCTCGCCGCCGTCGCGGCGCTGCTCGCCACCACCGCCGCGTGCGGCGGCTCCTCGGACGACAAGGACTCGCATGCGCTGCGCATGACGATCTGGACCTCCAACGAGGCACACCTGAAGCTCTTCAACGACATCGCTGCCGAATACAAGAAGACCCACCCGGACATCACCGAGATCAAGTTCGATCCGATCCCGGTCGAGTCCTACACCACCACCCTGACCACTCAGCTGGCCGGCGGGAACGCCCCCGACCTGGCCTGGATTCTGGAGAGCTCGGCACCCGACTTCGTGGCGTCCGGCGCGCTCGCCCCGCTCAACTCGAAGGTCGAGGACAGCGCTGAGTTGGTGCCGTCCACGACGAAACTGTGGAAGAAGGACGGCGAGCTGTACGCCTACCCGTTCTCCACCTCGCCGTTCGGCGTGTTCGTCAACACCGACGCGCTCAAGAAGGCCGGGCAGAAGTCCCCGCAGGAGCTGATCAAGTCGGGCGAGTGGACCTGGGACAAGGTCGAGGCCGTCAACGCCGCCGTCGCCGCGAAGGGGGGCAACGGGCTCGTCATCCGCGACTTCGACTACAAGAACTGGGACAACCTCGCCTCGGTCTGGACGGGCTGGGGTGCCCGCGCCTGGAGCGAGGACGGGAAGACCTGCGGATTCAACAGCCCGGAGATGACCGGGGCGATGACCTTTCTCCACAAGGCGATCTTCACCGACAAGGCGGTGCCGGGCCCCGGCACCAAGGTCGACTTCTTCACCGGCGATGCCGCTATGACGATCACCCAGATCTCCCGCGCGTCGCTGCTGAAGGACGTGAAGTTCGGCTGGGACCTGGTCCCGCTGCCGTCCGGGCCGAAGGGAGACTACTTCGTGATCGGCCAGGGCGGGCTCGGCGTGCTGAAGAAGTCCAAGAACGCCGCCGCGGCCGCCGACTTCCTCGCCTTCTTCACCAACCAGGCAAACTCGGCCAAGCTCGCGGCCTACTTCCCGCCGCCTCGTTCCTCGCAGCTCAACACCGAGACCCTGGCGAAGAGCAACCCGCTTCTCAAGCCCGGCCAGCTCGACAAGGTCGTCGTGGCGGGGATCGGCAAGGGCGTCGTCAAGCCGAGCCACACCGGGCAGGAAGAGCTGGCGCAGACCGTCCGGGCGGCGCTCGACCCGCTGTGGACGCCCGGCGCGAACGTGAAGTCGGTGCTCGACGGGGTCTGCACGAAGATCCAGCCAATGCTGGGATCGTGATGGCCGCGACCGAGCTGCGGACCCGGGGGGCGGCGGCCGAGGCCGCCCCCCGGGGCTCCTACTGGACGATCCGGCGCCGCGACAACCTCGTCGGCTACCTGATGGCCGCGCCCCAGCTCATCGGCACGGTGCTGTTCGTGCTCGTGCCGCTCGGGCTGGTGTTCTGGTACAGCCTCCACGAGTGGAACGTGCTGGCCGGGACGTTCGAGTTCACCGGCGGCGAGAACTACGGCAGGCTCGTGGACGACCCGAAGCTGCGGTCGGTGCTCGGCGCGACCGTGCTGTTCTCGATCGGGCTCGTCGTGCTCAACCTGGCCCTCGCGCTGGCGCTGGCCGTGCTGCTCAACCAGCGGCTGCGTGGGACGGTCCTCTTCCGGACCCTGTTCTTCTCGCCGGTCGTGGTCTCGCTGGTCGCCTGGACGATCGTCTGGCAGTTCCTGCTCCAGTCCAACGGCGGGGTCAACGGACTGCTCGACGCGGTCGGGGTGACCGGGCCGAACTGGCTGCGCGGGGAGTCGACCGCGATGGCGTCGGTCGTGGTCGTCCAGGTGCTCAAGAACGTGGGGCTCAACATGGTGCTGTTCCTCTCGGCGCTCCAGGGCGTCCCGCGGCAGCTGTACGAGGCCGCCGAGCTGGACGGGGCCGGGGCGTGGACCAGGTTCCGGCGGATCACTCTGCCGCTGATCAGCCCGACCGTACTGCTGACCTCGATCATCACCGTCGTGGGGTCGCTGCAGGTGTTCGCGCAGATCGCGGTGCTCACCCAGGGCGGGCCGGGGACGTCGACGACCGTGCTCGTCTACTACCTGTATCAGCAGGCATTCCAGTTCCACCACTTCGGGTACGGGGCCACCCTGTCGGTCCTGCTGTTCGCGATCGTCGCCGCGCTGACCCTCCTGCAGTGGCGGATGCGGCGGAGGTGGGTCTTCCATGAGTCGTAGAACGAGACTGTCCCTGTACGGGCTGATGTGCCTGCTGTGCGTGCCGTTCGTCTTCCCGACCTGGTGGATGGTCACCGCCTCGTTCCAGCCGGCCGCGGACGTGTTCGCCTTCCCCTCGTCGCTGCTGCCCGGCCGGTTCGATCTCACGGCGTACCGGCAGGCGTCCGAGCTTCAGCCGTTCGCTCGGCAGTACTTCAACAGCCTGTACATCGCGCTGATCGTCACTACGGGGACCATGGTCGTGTCGTCGATGGCCGGATACGCCTTCGCCCGGATCAGGTTTCCGGGGCAGAACGCCCTGTTCGTGGTGGTCCTGACCGGGCTGCTGATCCCGAGCGAGGTGACGATCGTCCCGCTGTTCCAGATGTTCCAGAAGGCGGGGATGGTCAACACGCACTGGCCGCTGATCCTCGTGCCGGTGCTGGGAGCCCCGAGCGTGCTGGCGACCTTCATCATGCGGCAGTTCTTCATCAGCCTGCCCGACGAACTGGAGGATGCCGCCCGGGTGGACGGCCTCGGCCGCTTCGGGACCTTCTACCGGGTCGCGCTGCCCCTGGCCAGACCGGCCCTCGGCGCTGTGGCGATCTTCACCTTCCTGCACTCCTGGAACCTCTACCTGGAGCCTGTGGTGTTCCTGTCCTCGAAGGACATGTTCACCCTGCCGCAGGCACTCACCCAGTTCGTGGACGCCTACGGCGGGCCGATGTGGAACGTCCAACTGGCTGCGGCGACGATGTCGACCCTGCCGATCCTGGTGGTGTTCGTCCTGGCTCAGCGCCAGTTCATTGAGGGTTTGGCCCATTCGGGCCTGAAGGGCTGAGCATCAGACGCGGATGAAGTCATAGGTGAGCGTGTTCACCTTGGCGTCGTGGCCTATCGCGACCCAGTCGTTCCCGAGCCCTTGCAGCCATCCTGGGAAGCGGCCGAGGCGACGGCCTGTGGCGGCGTCGTAGACGAGGACGAACGGGTGGTCGTCCTCGGCTCCGCTGACGGCGATGCGTTTCTGTGTGACGGCGGTCTGCCAACTGGCGGATTTCCCCGGTAGACCGGGATCGGGTGCCTTCCACAGGACGCGGCCGGTGGTGAAGTCCAGCGAGGTGAGGGCGCCAGTGTCGGCGTGCTCGCGGACCAGGAGCGTGTTCCCGTCACCGTCGATCGGAACGCCCGGAGCGTCGCCGCGCCAGATCGTCCGTCCCGAGGCCAGATCGAAGACCTGCGGCCTGCCGGTGTCGGTGGACGCCGCGATCCGGCGGCCGTCGCCGATCAGGTCGAGGCCGGTGCTGGACGGGACGAGCCGCTTCTCGCATTCGCCGTCGGCCTTCTGGCCCGAATAGACCTTCCGGGTCCACATGCGGTGGGCGGTCTCCGCCTGGTGTGCGGTGATGGTGACCGTGCAGTTCTCGTCGCCGGACTCAGGATCGTGGTCGGTGGTGATCAGCGTCCGCCCGATCACTACCGTGTACCAGCCGGCCGCGTCGGATCTCTCGATTCCGGCCGGTGGCAGGGGCCGGCCGTCGCCGCGCCGGGAGGCGAAGAGCCGGCCGGTGTCCGGGACGAGCGGCCGGCGCACCCCGACCGCCGCGTTCGCAAGCCACACGTCGTCGCTCTGAAGCCTCCATCGGACCTTCCCGGTGCGCAGATCCTTTCGGGTGATCTTGCAGCTGTCCCCTGCGCCGCAGACGGTGGTGAGGACGGAGTCCTGCGTGACCTGTACCTTCCCGACCGGGCCGTCCTGCCAGAGCGTCCTGCCGTTCGCCGGGTCGATGACGGTGAACCGGACCATGTCGGCCGTGGAGGTCTTCTGCCGGTGCACGATCAGGGCGCCCGCCACGTCGACCTCGTCGTCCTCACCGGAGGGCACCCGCCACAACTCCCGGCCCGACCCGGGGTCGACGCCGAGGACGGCCCGGTCGTTGGCGATCACCGCGACGCGCCCGATGACCGCCGTGGTGCTCTCGCCGGTCGGCACGGACAGGGACCAGGCCGCGGGCGGGCCCTCGCGGGACGGCAGCCGCGGCGAGATACCAGAGCAGGAGACCCCTGCGGTGGACACCAGGAGAACGACGGCGGCGATCCATATATCAAGCCGGGAGCGGATCATCCGGACATTGTCCCGGCCTGGACCCCGTGACCGCCATCGGGGTCTAACGCGGTGGAGGGCGGAACAGACGCTGCGATCGCCCGCCCTGACTTTCAGCGTGGAGTCACCAGCGGCCGTCCCATCCCACGGCTGATCACCGAAGTACCTGAACCTTGCGCGCCTGCTGGGGTGTTTAGCGGACACCGGGTGACAGCCACCGCTAGCCGAACCGCTGTTCGGCTCCGTAAAAAGGTACCGGCCTTCCTCAGGGTGAGAGAAAGGCCGGTGACTCGGCTCGAGCGCGTCGTAGGCGGACGAGCTACTTGGGGGTGACGGTGATGTGCACCTCGACGGTGATGTCGAAGTCGCCCATCGCGCTGCGGATCGCCGCGGCGGAGAGGTGACCCCGAGGGGAGAGCTCGCCGCACGCGAGGCTGATCGCGTCGTAGAACATTCCCCCGTACTGCGGGCGGTCTAGCGGCTGGCCCGGCTTTCGGTGATGATGGCGCTGATGGTCATGACCGTGGCGCACATGAAGCCGAACAAGCTGCCGCTGTAGGTATTGAACTGGAGATCGCCGGGGATTTCGCGGTCGAGGAAGGCGAAGCCGCAGACAGCCCCGACGACGGCACCGACGAACAAAGTGAAGAGGGCCGCGACACCAACGTTGACGAGGCCGACCATGTCGAAGCGGAAGCCCACTCCGTCGATGGCGCTGAGGATGCTGCCGATGACGGCGACGAAACCGGCGCCGACGGCAGCGCAGATGACGAGGGCGGTGGTGACCTCGACGACGCTCTGGTCACCGTTGCCCATGGTGGTGACGCAGGCGCCGGTGATGATGGCGCCTGCGATGACGACGACGGCGCCGATGACAACGCTGGTGCGGAAGAGGGCACTGTGGTTGAGGGCAGCGCTGCGGATGGAGTTCGCAATGCGGTAGGAGAGAGCACTGCGGTCGAATTTTTTCGTCATTGGATGACTCCTGGTTTGCGGCGTGCGCGAGTGCGCGCGACTGGATTCGGGAGCTACCGTGCCGTATTCGCCGGAATGCGCAAGCATGTCGTCGGCTCCGCTGACAGCAGCGCGAACCGTCCAGGTCAGGCCGTTCTGCGCGGTTCGCTGATGGGAGCGGGACGCGGGCGCGCTGGGTGCGCGTGGCGGTGGGCAGTTCTGCGGGAGGGCGGTCTCACCTGGGCGCGGCTTATGGCCGCGCTCATTCATATGACCGGGCACGAAGTCCGTCGGTGCTTCCCAGGGCCGCGACGTGACCCTGATTCTCTACGCGGACTCCGCCGGGGTCAGGGGCCGGCCTCCATCTGGTCGGCTATGCAGGCCAGGTAGAGGGCCAGCTCGGCCCGGCGGTCGCGGGGGGAGTGGCCGGACAGCTCGGCTATTTTGTGCAACCGGTAGATCAGGGTGTTGCGGTGGATGTTGAGCGTGTCCGCTGTGCGCACCAGGCTGAACCCGCTCTCGCACCAGGCCGTGATCGTGCGGCGGAGCACCGGCCAGTCCGGACGGGAGCGCAGGGCCGGGAGCAGGGACTCGGTGAACCGTGCCCTGGCGCGCGGGGCGACCGCGGCGATCAGCCGGTGGATCCGCAGATCCTCGATCAGGTGGACGTCGGTCCCCGGCTGCGCGAGCGGACCGAAGCGGAGCGCGGCCGTGGCGTCTTCGTAGGAGTCGCGCAGCTCGGCGACCGAGGACGCGGCCGCACCGACCCCGATCCGCACGGGGGCCGACAGTCTGCGGGACAGTTCGTCCGCGATCGTCCGGCAGGCGGGGAGCAGGCCGCGGACAGGCCGGTCCCGGGTCTGGTGGAACACGGCCAGGCGGCCCGGCGCCACCGCCGCGACCAGATCCCGCGAGTCGGTGAACGTCTCGCGGATCACGCGCAGCGGCACCGCGCGCAGCATGTCGTCGACCCGGTGCCCGGAGCCGATGTCGGCGAGGACCGCGACGCGCGCCGAGCACAGGTCGTAGCCGAGCTCGGCGGCACGGGCGACGAGGTCCGCGGCGGCCACGACGTCCGGGTCGAAGTGCGCGATCTCGCGGAGCAGGTCCTCGACCGCGCGCTCCCGCAGCAGGCGGAACCGCAGGAGCAGCGACTCCTGGAGGAGGATCTCGGTCTGCCGCTTGACGACCTGGCCGAACCGCTTGACCTGGGCCGGTGACCCGGTGATGCCGACGGTCCCGACGGCGTTGCCGTCGATGACGATCGGGAGGGTGACGCCGGGCCGCACCCCGCGGAGCAGGCGGGCCTGCCCCGCCGAGTGCGCGGCCGCCTGCTGTGTACGCATGACCTGCACCGACGCCTCGTGGAACGAGCCGATCCGGCTGGTGTCCCCGCTGCCGATGACCATGCCGTCCCGGTCGGTGATCAGGACGTTGTAGCCGATGATCGTGCTGGTGTCGCCCGCGATGCCCTGAGCCAGCGCCGAGGTGAGGACGGCGGGTCCTGGAGCGCCGTCTTCGTCGGCCATGGCGCCTCCCGTGCGTCGCGGCGATCGTGCGGGCTGTACGGATCGTACGGCGAAACCAAGAGAAGAATCAGCTAAGTTCGGGCGATTCGTCCAATGACTCGGCGCCGCACCGCTCCTTACCGTGAACGGCAATCGACGAGGCGGGTTCGGGGGAGCGAGCAGGAGAAGAGGCCGAGATCCGATGGTGTGGAGTAATCGCCGGACGGCGGCGGCGGGCGTGACACTGGCCGTGCTGGCGTCCGCCGCGTGCGGAGCAGGAGACGACGGAGCATCGGCGGACGCCGCCAATGCCTACAACACCCTCAAACCCGGTGAGTTGACGGTGGCGGTCCAGCCCTACATGCCGTACACGGCCACCAGGGGCGACAAGCTCGTCGGGATAGACAGCGAGATCCTCCAGCACGTGGCGGCCAAGCTGAAGCTGAAGTTGAAGCCGCGGGTCACCGACTTCACCGGGATGCTCGGCAGCGTCCAGTCACGACGCGCCGACATCACCATCGGCGGCATCGCGTGGACCAAGGAACGACAGGCCCAGGGGCTGTTCACCGATCCGCCGTACTATTCACCCCCCGCGATGGCGGTGCGGGGCGACGCGCAGTACCCGACGGTCGAGAATCTCAAGGGGCTGTCGATGGGAACGGTCACCGGGTACGTGTGGGTCAAGTCGATCCAGGCCGTCCCCGGGGCCAAGCTCCACACGTACCCGAACGCCAACGGCGTCTTCAACGATCTCGGCGCGGGCCGCATCTCCGTCGGTTTCCTCGATCCGCTGCTGATCATCTACACGCAGCAGAAGCGGCCGGACCTGAAGTTCACCACGCGGTACCTGACACCGCCGACGGACGCGCAGGTCAAGCAGAACGCCGCCTTGGAGTACCTGCGGCCGTACATGACGAGCTTCTACATCCCCAAGCAGGAACCGAAGCTCGAACAGGCCGTCTCCGCGGGCATCCGGGAGATGTACGCCGACGGGTCGATGGCCGCGCTGGTCAAGAAGTACGGCGGCGATCCGGAGCAGTTCCTCAAGGCGTCGCCGTGGATGGCGGCCGAGCGCCAGGGCGTCGACCGGCCCGCCGGCTGGCGGCCGCCCTCGCTGTGATCCGGACACCCCGACGAAACGGAAGTCCGACATGTTCCAGGTCCCATGGTCCGACTACTCCGACCCCCTCTGGCAAGGGCTGCTCCGTACGCTGGAGTACACCGTGCTCGGATTCGCGGGGGCGTCCGCGCTCGGGCTGGTACTGGCCCTGATGCGGCTGAACCGCCTGCGGATCGTCCGACTCCTTTCCGCCCTCTACACCGAGGTCTTCAAGAACGTCCCACTGCTGGCGATCATCTTCATCACCTACTTCGGGCTCACCTCGGTCGGGCTGAAGCTGAGCACGCTGCAGGCGGGCGCGCTGAGCCTGGTGGTCTTCTACGCCGCCTACCTCTCGGAGATCTTCCGGGCCGCCCTGGCCGGGGTGCACGACGGGCAGCGGGAGAGCGCCCACGCCCTCGGCATGAACGGCCTCGGCACGCTCGTCCACGTGGTGTTCCCGCAGGCCCTGCGGCTGGCGCTGCCGGGCACGAACACCTTCCTGGTCGACCTGCTCAAGTCGACCTCCCTGCTGGTGACGATCTCGGCGGCGGAGCTGATGACACAGGCTCAGCTGATCACCTCCGACACGTTCCGTGCACTCGAGGTGTACATGGTGATCGCCGCCGTCTACTTCGCGCTGTGCTATCCGCTGTCCCAGGCACTGCTGTGGCTGGAACGCCGGGTGCGCGCCGGCGCCCCCATGACCTTTGGCCGGCGGCGCCGGCTGCGCAAGGCCCGCGCCCTGCTCGCATCGGAGAACTCATGACGGAGCTGGAGAACTCGCGGGAGGCGGCGGTGCCGGACACGGGCCGGCCGGTGGTGCAGGTCGCCGGGCTGTCCAAGTCGTTCGACGGGCGGCTGGTGCTGGACGGGGTGGACTTGGAGGTCCTGCCCGGCGACATCGTCAGCATCCTGGGCAGCAGCGGGGGCGGCAAGAGCACGCTGCTGCGCTGCATCAACCTGCTCGAACGACCCGACCAGGGAACGATCGAGGTCGCCGGAGAGCCCGTCTTCGCCCGCGGCAGGGGCGTCTACGCGGATCTCGCGCAGCTGCGCCGCCGTGTCGGGATGGTCTTCCAGCGCTTCCACCTGTTCCCCCACCTGACCGCGATCGAGAACGTCGTGCTCGCGCAGATGAAGTCGGCCGGCGTCGGCGAGGACGAGGCCCTGGAGACGGCCGTGCGGCTGTTGCGCCGCGTCGGGGTCGGGCATCGGGCGCTGGCGTTCCCCGAACAGATGTCGGGGGGTGAACAGCAGCGGGTGGCGATCGCCCGCGCGCTCGCGCTGCGGCCGTCGGTGCTGCTGTTCGACGAGCCCACCTCGGCGCTGGACCCCGAGTCGACGCGGGAGGTGCTGAAGGTGATCCGTGGCCTGGCCGAGGAGGGGATGACGATGGTGATCGTCACGCACGAGGTCCCGTTCGCCCGCGACGTCTCCGACCGCGTCACCTTCATCGACGGCGGGCGGGTCATCGAGGAGGGCCCTCCCGACCAGGTACTGGACGAGCCGCAGCAGGCGCGAACCCGGGCGTTCCTCTCCACGAGCGGAACGGGGCGGTGACGGAGTTGTCGACTGGCGGCGCGGGCCACCGGGCCGGTACGGGCCCGGTCGTGGTCATCGGCGGGGGCGCGATCGGCCTGTGCGTCGCGTTCCACTTGCGTCGCAGGGGCGTCCAAGTGCACGTCGTCGAACGCGGCCCCGTCGGCGGGGGATCCTCGCGGGGCAACGCCGGTTGGGTGTGCCTGAGCCACTCGGCCCCGGTGCCCGCGCCGGGGGTGACGTGGTACGCGGCTCGTTCCATCGGCCGCCCCGACTCGCCGCTGTACCTGCGGCCGCAGCCGACCCCGTCGTTCCTGCGCTGGCTGGTGCTGTTCCAGCGCGCCTGCGCCCGTTCCACCTTCGACCGCGGGTACGAGGCGGTCGCCCGATTCGCGCAGGCGACGTTCGACCGGTTCGCGGAGCTGGCCGACGCCGAGGTCGTCACCACGCTGACGCGTCCTGGCCTGCTCCACGCCTTCCTTTCGGCCGACGAGGCCCGCAAGGTGCTCGCCACGCAGCGCGCCATGGCCTGGACGGGGTACGAGATTCCGGGCGGGCTGCTGACCGGCGCGGAGCTGGCGGAACTCGATCCAGCGGTGGGCGGCAAGGTCAGCGCAGGCTATCTCGTGGAGGGCGAAGGCGTCGTCGATCCGGCCGCGTTCGTCGACTCGTTGGCCCTGCGGCTCCGCAAGGAGGGCGTCGCGATCTCCGAGCACGCCACCGTGCACGGGTTCCTGCGCCGCAACGGACGTGTCGAGGCGGTCCGCACGGCCGAAGGTGACATCGAGTGCTCCTCCGCGGTGGTCGCCGCCGGAATGTGGTCCGCCGATCTGCTGAGCGCGCTCGATCCCCGCCTGCGGCTGCCGCTGCAGGCGGGGAAGGGCTACAGCTTCTCCGTCGAGCTGGACCCCGCCCCCGCGCACCCGATGTACCTCGGCGACAAGCACGTCGCGGTGTCTCCCATCGGCGGCACGACCCGGATCGCCGGAACCATGGAGCTGAGCGGCAACAACCGGCGGCTCGACTGGCGCCGCGTCGTGGCGATCGCGCGGGCCAGCCGCGACTACCTCGGCCCCTGGTACGACTCGCCAGACGAGCTGATGGGGCTCATCCACGATCCCTGGGTCGGCGGGCGTCCCATGCTGCCCGACGGCCTGCCCGTGCTCGACCGCGTCCCCGGCATGGCCAACGCCTATGTCGCCACCGGGCACGGGATGCTCGGGATCACGCTCGCGCCGGTGACGGGCAGCGCCATGGCGGAGTACGTCACCGAAGGCCGCCGCCCGGCCAGGCTCGTCCCCTTCCGCGCCGACCGGTTCGGCCTGTAGAACCCGGGTTGGGGCACAACGCCGCGCTCCCGCCCTGCCGCCGTAGCCGAGCTGGCGGCGGCACCCGCGCCACGATCCCCCACAACTCGGCGGCCACGATCCGGTCCCGCCGACCGTTACCCGGCCCACGACAACAGCCATCGGCCACACCAAGCCCGCCACCAGGCCGAACTTGTCTTGTGCGGCTGCTCGGAGCCCGGCGGACCCATCCCGGCGACCACGAGTCGGAGGTGAAAGTTCACCGAACGCAACATTTGTTAATGCGGAACCCCTTCCCGAAGCGGTTCGGACCCCGCAGTATGTCCAAGATCGACTACTGGTGTGGGGCCGCGAGCCGGGCGCCGGAGGGGATGGCGGATGAACGAGCAGGACGGTCGCGCATGGCTGGAGGGCGTTCTCGCCGCACACCGGGAGCGGGGCCGGCCGGCGCTGATCGGCTATCTGCCGATCGGCTATCCCAGCGTGCCGGCCTCGATCGAGGCCATGCTCACCATGGTCGAGGCCGGTGTGGACATCGTCGAGATCGGCCTCCCTCACCATGATCCGATCATGGACGGCCCTGTGATCAGGCAGGCCACCGAGAGCGCGCTGCGGGGCGGGACCCGGATCGCCGACCTGTTCACCGCCGTGAAGGCCCTCGCCTCGGTGGAAGTCCCCGTGGTCTGCATGACGTACTGGAACCCCGTGGAGCGGTATGGGGCCGAGCGGTTCGCGCGCGATCTCGCCATCGCGGGAGGCTGCGGGGTGATCGTCCCGGATCTGCCAAGCGACAAGGCGGCGGAATGGACGGCGAGCACCGACGCGCACGGGCTCGCCCGGATCCTCGTCGTCCCCCCGGACGCTTCCGACGAGCGGATCTCCCGCATCGCCTCGGCGTGCACCGGCTTCGTCTACGCGGCGGGCCGTCTCGGTCTCACCGGCTCCGGCGAGGTGGACATCGCCCAGGCGAAGAACCTCGTCAACCGGGTGCGCCGGGTCACGACCACCTCCGTCTGCGTGGGCTTCGGCATCTCCACCCCCGCCCACGCCGCCGGAGTCGCGCCCCTCGCCGACGGCGTCATCGTCGGCACCGCCCTCGTCGAGTGCCTCGCCGCCACGTCGCTCGACGCCGGGCTCGCCCGCCTCACCACCCTGATCGACTCCCTCGCCGCCTCCCTCCACGCCCCGGCCCTCACCCCCCGGGCCACCGCCTGCTGACTCCTCCGGGCAGTTCTCAGTTCTCCTGAGGCGAGTCCGCTTCGTTGTGTTCCGTCATGCCGCCATTCTGTGCGCCGCCGACCCAAGCCTGTCGGACCGTCACGACGCTCGAGTGCCCAGCCTCAGCGGCGCCGGTTCCGAAGGATGAGGACGACGGCCGTGCCCAGGGCCACGAGGGCTGCTGCTCCGGCGACGAGGATGAGCCACTGCGGCGAGCCACCGGGCTGCTCGCGTTGCACGTCCGCCAGGACTGTGATCACGTCTCCTCCTTCGTCGGGCCGCCGCCCGCCAGCAGGGCCAGCAGGACGGGGAACTCCAGATACGCGTGGTAGCTCGCGACGGCGCCATAGAGGGTCTTGCCGCCCGCGTAGTCGGACGCGAACAGCACCGCCAGCAGCGCCGCGCCCGCCGCGCCGAGCAGCCAGGCGCGGCGGCCCCGCAGCGCCCCGGCCCGCCGCTCGAAACACTCCGTGGCCGCACGCGCGTGGCGTGGCATGAACCACACCCAGACCACGTAGTGCATCGTCTGCAGGAACGCGAAGACCACCAGCAGGCGCAGAGCCAGCGCGGTGTCGAGCCAGGCGGGCGGGGCGTAGGCCGAGAGCAGACGCTCGCCACCGCCTGCGAAGGCGGCCACCGCGCCGTCGCGGTCGCCGCCGATCCACGGGTCGAACGTCCCGGCCAGGATCAGCGCGGGGACCAGCAGCACCCACGCCAGTTGCGTCGCGCGGAACGCGGCCCGCCTCCGCTCCAGGTCGCGCGCCCACTCCCACAGGAAGAACAGCGGCACCAGGTTGTGCAGATGCGCTAGGAACACGAAATGGTAGGCGGGGAACGTCAGGGAACCCGCAGCGGCGCATCCCAGGGCCGCCAGTGCCGCCGCCCGCGGCAGCGGGCGGCGCAGCCCCCACCAGCAGCCCACGGCCAGGACGAGATAGCCGAGCAGGATCTCGGCCGGCGCCGACCACGACAGCATCGGCACCAGGCGGCACAGCATGATGCCGGTGATCAGGACGAGCAGGAGCCCCAGGAACCGCCCGGTCAGGATCGCGTCGAACCGGCCCGACACGTAGCGCAACTCCAGCACGTTGTGCAGAATGCCGAACATGGCCAGGCCGACGACCGTCACCGTGGCGGGTAGCCGCAGCGCCGTCACCAGCGCAACGGTCGCCACGACACCGAAGACCGCGACAAGCGTGCCCGGCGTCGCGTGGGGCACCGGCCGCGCCGACGGCAGCGCCTCGGTTGCCATGGCCGCCTCCTCCGCCCCATGACCGGCTATCCGGCCGCGCTCATCCTGACCCTCGCGGTCGAACTGCCGGTGTACCTCGCCGCCCTGCGCGTCATGCGGGCAGCGCGTGCCCCGGTGGTGTTCGCGCTCGCCACCGGGGTCAACCTGGTCACCCATCCGCTCGTCTGGTGGACGCTGGGCGTGGCAGCCGAGTTCCGGGAAGGATACGAGATCGTTCTGCTTCCCGTCGAGATCGCCGCCTGGCTCACCGAGGCCGCCCTGCTGGGGGCGCTGCTGGGCGCGCCGCGGCGGCCGTTGCTGCACGCGGCACTGGCAGCCAACGCCGCCTCGTTCCTGGCTGGTCTGGTCGCTGCGGGCCTGACGTGAGGCCGCCGTTCAGTCCGGGCTCAAGCCGCGGTTGCCGGCGCAGGTAGACGCCCAACCTACTCGTGCGCCGGCGAGGCGAGGCTCTGGTTCGAGGTCCAGGCGGATACCGGCGATAAGACGGGCGGCTCAGCGGGGCTGGAGTTTGAGGGTGGCGCCGTGGGCCTGGTCGTTGGTGACGTGGCCGACGATGCTGTCGGGGTAGGAGGCGTACTTGCTCCGGTAGGCCTGATCGAGCGCGGCGTTGAGAGCGGGATCGCCGTCGGCGTCGACGAAGGTGACGTCGTTGGTGACGCCCCCGGAGGCGATCCGGCCCTGGTGGCGGGCGCGGGTGCCCTGGTACCAGCCGCCGCGGCCCTTGACGGGCCGGACGTACAGGTCGTCGCCGTGCCGGACGACCCACATGGTGACGGGGTCGCGGAGGCTGCCGTCGGCACGCATCGACCGCAGTTCGAGTTCGTCGGTGCGGTCGATGACGGACAACTCGTCGGTGCTCCAGCCGGCCATGGTCCTGCCTTCCGTGATCCGTGGTCGAGGCGCCCTGGTCCTCTGCCGTACCGCCGGAGCTACCCGCGGTACGGCAAAGGCCGGGTCACAGCCCGATCATCTTCATCTGGGCTTCGTTGTGGTGGTCTCCGGCGGCCTCAGCGAGGGCGTCGAGGCGGGCGGTCTGCTCGGCGGTGAGGACGAGGGCGTCCGCGGCCGTGTTCTCCTCCAGCCGGCTGACGCGCTTGGTGCCGGGGATGGGGACGATGTCGTCGCCGCGGGTCAGCAGCCAGGCGAGCGCGACCTGGGCGGGGGTGGCTCCGGCGTCGGCGGCGATCTGCTTGACCTGGTGGGCGAGCTGGAGGTTGTGGTCGAAGTTCGCGCCGGTGAACCGCGGGTTGGAGGCGCGGAAGTCGGTGGACTCGAATCGGGTGTCGGCGGTGATCGCGCCGGTGAGCCAACCGCGGCCGAGCGGGGAGTAGGCGACCAGGCCGATGCCGAGCTCCCGCAGGACGGGCAGGATCTCCGGCTCGGGGTCGCGGGTCCACAGCGAGTACTCGGTCTGGAACGCGGTGATCGGATGGACGGCGTGGGCACGGCGGATCGTGGCGGCCCCGGCCTCCGACAGCCCGATATGGGCGATCTTGCCTTCGGTGACGAGGTCGGAGAGGGCGCCGACGGTGTCTTCGATCGGGGTCTGCGGGTCGACGCGGTGCTGGTAGTACAGGTTGATGTGGTCGATGTCCAGGCGGCGCAGCGATCCTTCGACAGCCTTGCGGACATTGGCGGGGCCGCTGTCGAGGCCGTCGCGACCGGTGTGGGAGATCATTCCGAATTTGGTGGCGACCACGACCCGGTCGCGGTGGCCGCCCTTGAGCGCCTGCCCGAGGAGCTCCTCGTTGGTGTACGGGCCGTACACCTCGGCGGTGTCGATCATCGTGACGCCGAGGTCGAGGGCCCGGTGGATCGTGCGGATCGATTCGGCGTCGTCGCTGCCCGCGCCGCCGTAGGCGAAGGACATGCCCATCATGCCCAGGCCGATCCGGCCGACGGTCAGGCCGCCGAGAGTCACATGCTTCATGATCTTCTCCGTTGTCGTGCGGGATGGCGGGAGCCGATCCCGGGGTGGTGCGGGGGACGGGTCATTCGCCGGACGGGAAGTCCCCGAAACCCCAAGGGTCAAAGGCGGATGAGAACCTTGAGGGCCTCACGGTCGTCCATCGCGCGATAGCCGTCCGGGGTCTGTTCCAGGCCGATGGTGCGGTCGAAGACCTTGCCGGGCTGCACGGTGCCGTCCAAGACGGCCGGCATGAGCTGCTCGATGTAGGCGCGCGCCGGGGCCGGGCCGCCGGTCAGGGTGATGTTCGGGCCGAACAGGCTGGTGAAGCCGACCGGGGCGGTGTCGTACTGCGGCACCCCGACCCGCGAGACCACCCCGCCGGGTCGGACCACGCCGATCGCCTGCTCGTAAGCAGGCAGATGGCCGACCGCTTCCAACACCTTGCGGGCGCCGCGGCCGCCGGTCAGCTCACGGACCTTGGCGATGCCTTCCTCTCCGCGCTCGGCCACCACGTCCGTGGCGCCGAACTCGCGACCCAGGTCGGTGCGGTCCTTGTGCCGTCCCATCAGGATGATCTGCTCGGCGCCGAGCCGGCGGGCCGACAGGACGGCCATCAGACCGACGGCTCCGTCGCCGACCACCACCACCGTGTCGCCGGGGCTCACGTTCGCGCGCTTGGCAGCGTGGAAGCCGGTCCCGTAGACGTCCGACAAGGTCAGCAGCCCGGGCAGCGGGTCGGAGTCCTCACCGACGGGAGCCTTCACCAGGGTTCCGTCCGCGAGCGGCACCCGGACCGCCTCGGCCTGGCCGCCGCCGATCCCGTCCCGGGCCCAGAAACCGCCGTGCGGACAGGAGGTCTGCAGCCCCTCGCGGCAGAACTCACACGTACCGTCCGACCAGGCGAACGGCGCGATCACCAGGTCGCCCCGCTTCACGGTCGAGACCTGCGACCCGGTCTCCTCGACCACGCCGATGAACTCGTGACCCATCGGGCGGGCCCCACCGGCCGGCATCGAATGGTACGGATGAAGGTCCGAGCCGCAGATGCAGGAAGTCACCACCCGCACCAAGGCGTCGGTCGGCTGCCGGAGCACCGGGTCCGGCACTGTCTCGACCCGGACGTCCCCGGCCCCGTACATGAACGTCGCTCGCATACGGCGAATCTCCTTCGGAAAATGCGTATCTGCTGGTCACAGCCCCGTCCGGCCGATCGCCGGCCGGTCGGGCGGAACCGTCAAAGCGGCCCAACTCCAGGTAACGCCTCTCCGTCGCGCGGCGGCAGTGACTGTCGTTCCAGGTAATGCGAGTACCTGCTTCCCGGGTACGGCCTCGCATACCGTGAGGGCATGGACGACCGCACCGAGATCAAGGAGTTCCTGACCTCCCGGCGCGCCCGCATCACTCCCGAGCAGGCCGGGCTGCCCGCCTACGGCGGCAACCGGCGCGTCAAAGGCCTGCGCCGCGAAGAGGTCGCCATGCTGGCTGGGGTCTCGGTCGACTACTACGTCCGCCTGGAACGCGGCCACCTGTCCGGCGCGTCCGACAGCGTCCTCCACAACCTCGCCCGCGCCCTCCACCTCGACGACGCCGAACGCGAGCACCTGTTCGACCTCGCCCGGCGGAACGCAGGGCACGCCCCGACCGCACGCCGCCGTACGCCGAACAAACCGGTGCGGCCCGTGCTGCGGCACATGCTGGACGCGATCACCGACGCCCCCGCATGGATCCGCAACGACCGTCACGACGTCCTGGCCACCAACCGGCTGGCCGCGGCGCTGTACGCCCCCGTCCTGGCACAGCGGACGGATCCGCGCCGCCCGGCCAACACCGCCCGGTTCATCTACCTCGACCCCGCGGCCCCCGACTTCTTCACCGACTGGGACAAGGCCGCCGACGACATCGCCGCGATGCTCCGCGCCGAGGCCGGCCGCAACCCCTGCGACAAGAACCTGACCGACCTCATCGGAGAGCTGTCCACCCGCAGCGAGACCTTCCGGCAGCGGTGGGCCGACCACAACGTCCGCTACCACCGCACCGGCATCAAGAAGATCCACCACCCCGCCGTCGGCGACCTGGAGCTCGACTTCGAGGCCATGACCCTCGCCTCCGACCCCGGCCTCACCCTCCTGATGTACACTGCACCGCCCGGCACCCCCAGCGCCGACGGCCTTCACCTCCTCGCCACCTTGGCCGCCACCGACGAGCAGCTGTCCGGCGCCGCACAGCGCGAGGACCAGCGGCCCGGCACCTGACCGGCCCCGGGCAGCTGCCGCCTGGACGGCGATGCCGTCCGAGATCGTGTGGACGGGGTGCGGCCAGGACGGCCTGCTCCAGCCACCTGCGAAGCGCCGCCTCACCGGCCTCGCGCACCGCGATGGCGTCCTGGCGTACGCGTCCAGCCACGTGCTGCTGCGCGGAGTGCTGGCGAGCGGCGCAACCGCCGTGGCGTCCGCGCCGAGCCGTGGATGTCGACTCGCGGCCCGCAGTTCCATGTCGCTGGACCGGGGCGTCTCGACAACTCGTCTGTCTCACCCAGCAGCGCTTGCGTCTCGGCGACTGCCATGACCTTGGCGACCGGACGTCCTGGAGCGCGCACGGGGCCGAACGCCATCCGTAAGGGCGGGCGCACGCGCCGGGTCCCTGGAGGCGGCCGACAGGCCTTTGTCGAAGCCGCGGGTGTCTGCCGGCAGGGCCTGCTCTAGCCTCGCGCTTTCGCCTGGGGCGGGCGGGGACTGACCGTTGACATGAGAAAAGTGCCTCTGGCCTGGAAGGATCGAGATTGCGAAGTCACGATTCAGTCCATGCCGGAAGGCACTTTTCACGTGAACACTACAGGCCAGAAGCCCAAGATCGTTGTTTCATCTGATGGAGCGGGGATCGTCTGTCAGGCCGGTGGCCTGTTGCTGATGGAGACGCTGCGGGTCAGCGGGCTGGGCCGCGGCCTGGCCGGGGCGTTGGCGGGATGGCGGCGGCCTCGTTCGGTTCACGATCCAGCGAAGATCGTGACGGATCTGGCGGTGACACTGGCGTTGGGCGGGGACTGCCTGGCCGACGTGGCGGTGCTGCGGAACTCGCCGGAGCTGTTCGGGCCGGTGGCATCGATCCGAGCGTGTCTCGGCTGGTCACCGCGCTGGCCGGGGCGGGCCCCAAGGCGTTGCGGTCGATCCGCAAAGCACGCGCGGTGGCGCGTGAGCGGGTGTGGGCCCTGGCCGGTGAGCACGCTCCGGGCGCCGGCGGGCGCCTGATCCCGGTCGACCTGGACGCGACCGTCGTGATCGCGCACTCGGAGAAGGAACATGCCGCCCCGACGTGGAAACGCACCTTCGGGCACCATCCGATGACCGCGTTCATCGACCACGGTGAAGGCGCGGGCGGCGAGGCCGCCGTGCTGCTGCTGCGGCCGGGCAACGCCGGGTCCAACACCGCCGCCGATCACATCACCGCGGGTCGGCTCGCCCTCAACCAGATCCCCGCCCACCTGCACAAGCAAGTGCTGATCCGGACCGATTCGGGCGGCGGCACCCACGGGTTCCTGGACTGGATCGCCGCCCGCCGGCTGAAGTACTCCATCGGGTTCAACCTGACCGACGACATCTGCGCCGCGATCCTCGCGCTGCCCGAGAGCATCTGGGAGGTCGCCTACGACGCCGACCGGCAACCACGGGACGGTGCGTGGGTCGCCGAACTCACCGCAATGCTCGACCTGTCGCCCTGGCCCAAGGGCATGCGCGTCATCGTCCGCCGTGAACGCCCGCACCCCGGTGCGCAGCTGCGGTTCACCGATATCGACGGGCACCGATTCACCTGTTTCGTCACCGGCACCCGGCCCGGCGGCGGCCGTGGCCAACTCGCTGACCTGGAACTACGCCACCGCCGCCGGGCCCGCTGCGAAGACCGCATCCGGTGCGCCAAGGACACCGGCCTGCGCAACCTGCCGCTCCACGGCGCCGCCCAGAACCAGATCTGGCTTGAACTCGTCGCCCTGGCATGCGAGCTGACCGCCTGGACCCAGATGCTCACCTTCGCCGATCACCCGGCCCGCCGCTGGGAACCCAAACGGCTACGCCTGCGCGTGTTCTCGGTGGCCGGACGCCTGGTCAAAGGCGGCAGACGCCTCCGACTCCGCCTGGCCCACCACTGGCGGTGGGCCGACCTGATCGCCACCGCGATCACCCGCCTGCAGATGCTCCCGGCGCCCTGACCAGCCAGAACCGTCCCGTCAACCCCAGGAAGGAGACCAGCCGGGCCCGTGGAACCCCGCCCACCCGACGCGACAGTCGGGCCCAACGGCTGACCCACCACTCAAAACAAGGAGCCGGTCGGGACACCGAGCACCCCAACAAGCCTCACGAAAGATCGAGGCTAGTACGTCCCGTCTGAAGAGGCCCTGCCGCTCAGCCGGCTACCCGAAGCGACAATCCGCGGAGATCGACCATTCGGGTGCGCTCCGCAGCGGCGGCCGCCAGCGGAGATCATGACCGTCGAAGGGTCACCCATGCTTTGCCGGCAACGAATCCGAGTCGGCGGCGCTTGATCCTCTCTTGGCCGTGGAACCCGGCACCGGAAGGGCGCAATGTGGTGATGCGTCCGGCGAGAAACAGTTGGAGTTCGCCGCCCGGCCCCACAGTCCACTTTCCGCTCCATGGGGGCTCATCGCTGGACGGGTCCCATTCGGTGATGTCCCCGTCAGCTTTTAGGACGAGTGTGAAGTGGCGCCCGGTCTCGGTCACCTTCTGCCACTGTCCGATGATGTCGATGTCGCGGAGAGTCCCCGCCGTGGCTGCGTCCGCGCCTCGACCGGCGGTCGGGTGGGCGGTGCGATCTGGCGCGAGCCACACGGCGACGGAGATGCTCACCACGCCGGCCAAAGCCGATACCGCGGCCAGTAGCTTGTCGGCCTGCTCCCACTTCATCGCGAAGGAGAGCACGAGGACTCCGATGGCCACAGCGATCGTCGTGGCCACCAGCACGCGCCGAATCCTCACGGGGACCATTCTTCCCTACCTGCGGTCGGCCGTGCTGGCACTTCCAGCAGCCGGAACCTTTGGACCGTGATTACAGCTCGCGCAGAGAATGACCGGGAACGACAGCGAAGCGCGGGAAACGACACCAATCTACGGAGCCTATAGTCAGGCTGAAGCCCACCGGGTTCGGCGAAGTGGCGTGCCCCTGGCTTCCAGGCTTGAGTGCCCTGCGTCCGACGGCCGCTCTGTCGGCCGGCTGTGTACATGGCGGTCACGGGGACGGCGTGGGGTGATCGGTGACCCGAAGTTGCTGGCCGGCCGTCGGCATGGGAACTGCTCCATCCGGGTCGAGTTGCCGGTCGGCTCGGACGACCGTCGTCGGCGGATTCCCCGTGGCGGCTTCACCACGCGGAACGCGGCCGAAGAGGACCGGCGCAGTACGCGCCGAACACCGCCAACGGGATCGTGACCCTTCCCAGCCATTCGGATAAGGGCATCCGGTTCCGGCGACGGGGACATCCTGATCGAGCCCGACGTTGGGTCCCTGCATGAGGTCGGCGCCCGGCTCTGGCTCGCAGCGCGCGCTGCTGGCCACGGCGCTACTCATAGTTGCCAGTGGCGGCCGGGAGAGCGGGAGCAGCATGCTCCCGGGCGGGAACTACCCATGGCCGGGTAGTCCGGGCCGGGGGTGGGAACGTGTCAAGGTCGTCCCGATCCGCCCTCGACCTGCACATATCCGAGATGCCGCAGGTCAGCAGTGGTCATTGACGCTCGTTGACGCCCGTTCAGGACGGTTCAGAACCTTGCGTGCTCCCGTTGCTCCCCGCTCCGGTCGGGAGCAGCGGGAGCAGGCGCGGGGGAGCGATGGTGTGCGCCTCTCGAAGGTGGTCGGCGTTCGGGGCAGGAGATGGAAGAGGCTGTTCGGCAGGCGAGATCGGATAACCGTACTGCGTGGTCGGAGTACATTCGGTGCTGATTGCTGGCAATGTTGGTCCAGGCCACCCGACGCATCCGCCATTTCCACCTTGATCGTGCTTGACGACGACGGCCGAATACTGGCTCTGGCATACACTTCCGTGATCGGATAATCGGTAGGTTATCACCGCCATCAACGAATGGCTCCGGGTCCTGTCCACGGCCCGGCTCGGGCACAATGTGTACATGACCACGGTTGTTCGCCTCGAAACCGCCGTCGACCTCGACGAACCGGCGGGCAATGACCCGCGCCGGGTGTCGGCGGCGGCCACGCTCTCGGCCGTCCTCGACGACGGTCGCCGGATAGCGCTGCTCAACGACCGGGGTTGGGACACAACCGGAAAGTGGGAGACGACCACGGTCGACGAGATCGAGAACACCGCTCTCACCGTGGTCGGCCCGGACGAGCCGTTCGACGGCCAGACCCGTGAGGAAGAGGCGGCGGCGCATTGGAGGCACCTGGCCGCCGTTCTGAGGGAGCGCGGCGTGGCGGCGGGTCCGGACACGCTGCGGACGCTCCCGCATGCCGTCGTTCTCAGCGACCGCCTGCGCAACCGTGTCAGAAGAGCCTGACCGGCCGAGTGGCCGTCCCGGTCCCGTACTCGACGGACTCATCCATCCCGACCGGATGCGGGGCCGAATCATCGCGGAACCGTCAGTGCAGATGGGCTCTCCTCGGCAAATCGGCCTTGTTCCAGGCTGGTGACACCTTTTACTAACGGCACCGGTCAACGCTCGGCCGGAGCCAACGACAATCAACCGCCGCGCGGTCCAAGGTGCCGATGTGCGGATCGAGGTCCAGCGAACTGAGTCAGCATGGGTTCAGGCCAGGACGTGCTGAGGCCGTCAGGCCGCCGACGCGCGCGTGTCGTTGAACTGTCAGCGCTCCTTTGAGTCTTATCTGTGATCGTCGGCCACAGGAATGATCGGCGACGGTTTTGCTGCGAGTTTGTAAACAAACTCGGGCAGGTCGCTCATCGGAGGTTGGAACAGCACGGTTCCGGAGCGGGGGAAATCTGCTGCCGTGTTGCAAGGAGGACATGATGCGACTGAGGAGCGCAGTGGCGGCCGCCGGGGTGGTCGGTGCGGCCACCGTGGGTCTCGCGGTGCCCGCGATGGCGGATCCGCCGGGTGAGGTGACCGTGAGTCCGAACTCGGTGCGTCAGGGGGAGACGGGGCCGGTCACCGTCAACGTCCCCTCGGCGTGCCAAGGTCAACAGGTGACGCTGAGCTCGACCGCGTTCAGCGCCCCTGCGAGCTTTATTGGAGGGGCCATGCCGAATCCAGTGCCCATCAAGAGCACCGCCACCGTGGGGGAGCATCGCATCGAGGGGCTCTGCGATGACGTGGACCGCCCCACCAAGTTCCACGGCCACGTGACGATCATTCCGAAGGGTGGGGCGAAGACTGGTATCGGTGGTGTGTCCGGTGGCACGAGCCTGCCGCTCATGGGCGCCGGTGCGGCCCTGGTCCTGGGAGCCGGAAGCGCGATGGTGATCCAGCGCAGAAGGGGCGACGCGCAGGACTGAGGTCTGATGGCGGCCGCCGTTCGGGGGGACCCGGGGTTTCCGGGCCCCCCGCCGGGCGGTTCAGGACGGGAGTGCGCCGCTTCGGGCCACCAGTCCAGGCACGTGCTCATGGCATGGTGCGATCAGGGTCGTCGCGGCCGGAGAAGCCCTGCTCGCCCCGCGCATCACCCGGCGACTCATCGCCCAGTCCACCGCCCAGACCGGATCGGTCGCCCCCCAACCGCCCTGAGGGACTAGTCGTGCGGCATCGCCGGCCGACCGTGCTTCGTACCCGTGCCGCATGCGCCACTCATTACGGCTGTCCACATTAGGACACGAAGGGCAAGCAAACCGGAACCGCGAGCGCTCCGTCACCTCATAAAGGTCTCCAGAAGATCGGAAGGCGGGGCGATGAGGCTTCGAGGAACGGTAGCGGTCACGGCGGCGGCGAGCATTGCGATGGCCGGGACGGCGGCCGCGACGGCGGCGCCGCAGAAGTGGAGCGTCACCGCGCAGACGGGCCTGCCCGGCAACGAGAACCTGAGCGATGTGGCCGTCACCGGAGCCAGGAGCGGCTGGGCCGTCGGCGGATCCTGGGATGCCGCCACCGACAAGCCGCTGGTGTACCGCTGGGACGGCACTGGCTGGCACCTGGCCCCCGTCCCCGCGCAGGTGGACGTGGGTCTGAGTCGCGTGGCCGGCTCCTCCGAGGCCAACATCTGGGCGTTCGGCCTGCAGATCCGGTCCGATCGCGCGCTCAAGGCGTTCCGATGGAACGGGGCCTCGTGGCAGGCCTCGGTGGTCGAGAACGGCGACGTCACGCTCTGGGACGCCGATGTCCTCTCGCCCTCCAACGTCTGGCTGGCGGTCAACGGTGAAGCCGCCGCGCAGCCGCTGCGGCATTGGGACGGCAGGCAGTGGCGCAGCGTCGCCGCGCCGGCCGACCGGGTGTACTCGATGCACTTCACCTCCGCCAAGAGCGGCTGGGCCGTCGGCACCACCGTGGACGGCCTTCCGCGCATGCTGCGCTGGAACGGCTCGGCCTGGAAGGCCGCCGCGCTGCCGCAGATCCCCGTGCCCGCGGGCGCGAGTGCCACCCTCAATGACGTGATGGCTCTGTCGGTGAACAACGTGTGGGCTGTGGGCACCGTCAGCTGGCTGGAGGGGGACGACGAGCAGTTCCGTCCGGTGGTCCTGCACTGGAACGGTTCGGCATGGCGCAGGGTCGCAACGCCGGACTACCGGTTCGACTTGTCGAACCTGGCACCCGACGGTTCCGGCGGGTTCTGGGTGAAGGGCGGCGTTGAAACGCTGGTGAACTACCGCGCCGGCACGTGGACCGCCGTTCCGCGTCCCACCGTCCCGGAGACCGACGGGGTCTTCGGCCGCATGGCCAACGTGCCCGGCACCTCGACCATGCTCGGCGTCGGCTCGGTAAGCCCCTGGAGCGCGCCTGAGGACGACCGCGACGACGGCATCTTCTTCACCGCCCGCTGATCCGGCCCCCGGCGGCACGGCGACGGGCGGCCTCGGCGGACCGGACTGCGCCATGTGACGCGGCCGGCACACGGTGCGTTCCGCAAAGCGCGGTGCCCGTGGCCGGTGACCGCCACCCTGGCCGCCGTCGACCCATCGTGAGTTGCCCCCACAGTTCCCGCTTGAGGACGAACTGCGGATCGTGTTGTCGGTCCTGACCGGCGCCGCGGTGGAAGTCGACATCCGCCGCGCCGGTCGGACACGCGCTCTGGGGGTTACGTGTCCGGACGTGTCCGGACGATAGGGCCGGGGGAGGGCGGGCGCCGGGGCGGAGACGGCATGGACGCGTGGGTGCCGGGGGCGGCCGGGTGGGTTTGATGGTCCCGTCGTCGACGCGGCCGGGCCGCCGCCGGTTCGAGGTCGTCGTACCCGCGGCAGGCGATGATCGCCTGCACGTACCGCATGTCACCGGCGGGGCGTCTCGGCCAGCGGCGCATTGATCGTGGTGTGCGAGATCTCGCCGTGCGGCCCGGTACGCGACCACATGCTGAGCTGGCGCGAACAGTTCCCACCCGCCACGGCCAGGAACTCCTCGCGGGTGCTCAGGAGGTTGAGGGGCGGGGGTGGAAGAGGCGGAGGCAGGAGAAGCGTGCGCGGTCGTGGATGGGGTCGTGGGTGGGCTGGCGGGGGACACGCAGGGGATCCATGTGGATGCCCGTCGCGGCATGGAGGCGGCGGCGGTGGTGGTCGTGGACCTCGGCTAGGGCGGGATGGGCGATGTGAGCGTTCAGGAGGATCTGGGCTCCCGGCATGCGCTCGGCTGTGTCCTGCCAGAGGTCGACGAGGGCCGCGCGCAGGTCGGCCGGTTGCTCTTCCAGGAGTTCGTCCAGCCACGTGTCGAAGGTGCGGTACCAGCGGAGCTGGACCTCCACCAGGAAGCCGTCGAAGCCACCGAATTCGGCGACGACCTCGGGGTGCAGGGCCTGCGGGATCGTCGGACGGCGGGTGCGGGCGATCTCTTCCAGGACCGCGTGGACGAGCCGGTGGCGCCGGTGCGCCTGGTTCCACGACATTGTGAACACCTACCTCACGTCTGAAACATGCACTGCGTATGTTAGTACACTCAGCGTATGTCATCTGTCAGAAGCAGGCGCGAGCGCTACTCGGAGGAGACCAAGACCGCTCTACTGGACGCGGCCACCCGGCGTTTCGCTGAGCACGGCTTTGCGGGGACGGCGCTGGAGGACGTCGCCGCCGACATCCAGGCGACCCGGGGCGCGGTGTACCACCACTTCGCGAGCAAGACCGCGCTGTTCCAGGCCGTATTCGAACGCCTCGAGGCCGAAATGATCCGGCGGGTGACCGAGGCGATTGCGGGCGCGAACGACCCGTGGCGGGCGGCGCTGGTGGCGCAGGAGTCGTTCCTCGACCAGTGCTGCGACCCGGTCTACGGGCGGCTCGTCTGGCAGGAGGCGCCCATCGCGCTCGGCTGGCAGCGCTGGAAGGAGTGCGAGGAGAAATTCGCCTACGGCCTGATCGAGCAACTGGCCGTGGCGCTCATGGACGCCGGCGAGATCCCCCAGTTGCCCGTCGAGCCGATGGCGCGGGTCACCTTCAACATCCTCGGCGCCGCCGGGATGGCCCTCGCCGAGGCGGCCGAGGCCGACAAGCCCCGGGTCAAGGACGAGTACTCGGCGGTGATCGGCCGCCTCCTGGCAGGTCTGCGCCTTTAGACGGTCGCCCTGATCAACCGCACGGTCCGGCTGTTCGAGCAGACCGCCGAACCGAAGGCAAAGCACCGGTTTCGGTTCCAATGTTCCTCAACCGTCATACCGTGCTCGCCGTGTCCCGGTCGCGCTCCAACGGCGCTGTTTCGTTGCCCGAGTCGGCGGAGCCGGTTCGGCCCGCTCGCCCTCGGTGCTGGTCCGGCGGGCCAGCGCGAGGCCGGGCACCGCGACACGCCCCTTCCAAGGGGTGCCCGTGGAGATGATGCGCGGTTCTCCGAGGTCCGCCGCTACGACGCCCTGTACCGGCCTCACAAGGGTGTCCCTGAGTCCTCACCGACGAATGCGGATGATCGTCTTTCCATTGATCCGCTCGGTCGTGTTGAAGGCGGCGACAGCCTCGTCGAGGGTCGCGACTTGGCCGATGTTCGTTCGTAGCCGTCCGTCCCTCACCCGCCGGGCGATCTCACCCAGTTGGGCGCGATCGGATACGACAACGAAGTCGACCGCCAGACCGTCGGCCGGCCGCGCTTCGGGCGGACCGGCGACGGTCACCAGTGTTCCGCCGGCTCGAACCAGACCAGCGGACCGCTTTCCGATGTCGCCGCCGAAGACATCGAACACCAGATTCACTCTGCCGACGTCTTCCAGCGCGTCGTTCTCAAGGTCGACGAACTCCTTCGCACCGAAGTCGAGTGCCGTCTGACGGTGGGCGGCGCGTCCGGTGCCGATGACGTGGGCGCCGGCCTCACGTGCGAGTTGTGTCGCCATCGAACCGACTGCGCCGGCCGCACCGTGCACAAGGACGCTCTGGCCGGCCCGGAGGTGGCCGTGCTCGAACAGACCTTGCCACGCGGTCAGGCCCGTCATGGCGACGCTCGCGCCCACTGTGAAGTCGACGTCGCCTGGCAGCGGCGCGAGGTTGCGTGCCTCGACGACGACATACTCCGCCAGCGTGCCGTCGCGGGTCCAGTCCGTGAGTCCGAACACCCGTTGTCCCACGGACAGCCCTGTTGCTCCGTAGCTGAGGGCGGTGACCACGCCGGCCACCTCGTGGCCGGGGATCGACGGCGTCCGGTCACGGCCGAGGCGATCGATCCAGGTCGAGGGCCACTCCAGCTCATTCCCGGTGAATCCCGAGGCATGAACTTCAACGACGACATCGCCGTAGTTGGCGCCCTCAAGACTGGCGAGCCGTGCCGCGTCCGGCTCGGGCCGCTCCGCCAGCATCATCCCAGCCGTTCCCGCCGCCTGGTCCGTCACCACAATCGCTTTCATATGAATTCCTCTTCGTAACAGTCATCGCCGACCCCGTTACCACGTAATGGGGGGATGATCGTCTTGCCCTTATAGCCCTAAGGCGGCGACGACATCGTCGAGGGCCGCGACGGTGCAGATGTCCGTCCGCAGCCGACCATCCCGGACTCGCCGGACCGGCTCGAACCACGTCTGAACGCCGGACGGCTACGTCATGTCGTGCTCGAACGCGGTGAGCCGCTCGTTGCGGCCCCCGCGGTCTGTGCTGGGGTACCCGCTCTCGCGGATCTCACCCGACACGCGAGCGACGAGTTCTGTCGCCACCCGATGGTTGCGGTAGGCGTGGTCGACCCAGGTCGAGAGCAGCACGACACAGCCGCCCACGAACCGATACGTGAGCCCGCCGATCAGGTCAGCGCCGAGGGTGGCGACCCATCGGCCGTGCTCCGTACTCGGGGTTGTTCTCGATGAAGGTGCGCTCTATCAGCCACATGATGGTGACCGTCTTGCCTTGCGCGCGAACATCGTTCGATCAGCTCGGTAGCGATGTCCTGTTTTTGCGGAACTCGAGGAACACACCGAGGTGGCCCGCAACGAATCGGTCTCCGCCGGCGACGCCGTAGATGCCGACTCTCTTTACGGTCACCTTCTCCGACGTCGCCGAGCAGACCGCGACCGTCACGCTGACCTGCCGCGGTGTCGTAACGCGGCAGGCCCCGCCGACCTGAGCTCCACACGCCCGAAAGCCCGGATGACATCAGGATGCCGGACCTCAGCGACAGATCGGCGAACACACCGCGGATCCACTGGTGCTCCAGGAGGCGCCGGAAGGGGGCGTACGCTCCCGGGCATGGGCTGGGATCTTCTGCCGGAATCAACCTTGCGCGAGGTCGTTGACCTGGCTGTGCGACTGGTGGAGTTCGGGGGTGCTCTGATCATCTTCACCGGAGCAGCTTGGACGTTCGTGCGTTTCATCGCGTATGGCGTGGTTCGGCTGCACCGCCCGGGAGCGCCTGAGCGAGCCGGCTATGGCTTCAACCGGATCCGGCTGACCCTGGGCCTCTTTCTCGCGCTCGGTCTCGAATTCCAACTTGCTGGGGACATCCTGCGCACCGCAATCGCCCCGTCCTTCACCGAGATCGGCCAGTTGGCCGCGATCGCCGCTATCCGCACCGCGCTCAATTACATTCTCGGCAGGGAAATCGAACAGGAGCGCTGGGAGGTCGAGCGGCTCTCCACCGGCGACAGTTCCTCTCCTCCGGCCACTGCACCGTGAATGCGCTGCTGGGGCAGGCTGCCCTTCTCGTTACCGCGTTTGGGCTGATCAGCGCAGCCTGTGTCGGCGTCCGGATCCGACGTATGCGGCCCACCGTGGCGGTGCTTATGGACTTCCTTCTGGCTTCCGGCCTCATCCGCCTGGCGCGCCGGCCGTCGTGGACATCCCTTGCCATGGCCTCGGCCATAGTTGCCGTGCGGCTGCTGATCAACGCTGGTCTGCGGGCGCGGCCTGAGCGGCGACCGGGGCGTGAGCACGCGGCCTAACGCTCCCTCAGCCACGCCTCGCGCTCGCTGACATTTCCCGGCTGTGGCCCTGACCCCGCTTACCTAGTCAGCCCTCTCCGAGGGGCGGGTAGTGCTCGTCGTCGGGATCAGGCGGCTTGCTGTGCTCGATCGAGATGAAGTCAGCGCACTCGGACCCGTCCGCCTCATCCACAAAGATCCGCATGAACACGTGCGCGTGGGCGTCGAACCGCAGTTCCCACACCTCGGGCTCGCTGCTGTACTGCTGCTTCCACCAGCGGTTCCCGCACCAGCGGCCGTCGTGGAGCGTCTCGAGCAGTTCCTCCATCCGCTCTTTATGGATCTGCGACGCGGTGACCGCCCATTCCGCCACGACCTCATCCGTCCTCGTGGTCGGTCGTAGCGGCCGCCCCATGGCTACTCCTTGAGTCGCCTCGCCATGTCCGCGAAGCTCACCCCGGCGGGCTTGCTGGGCGCTCCGCGAGTCTCCCGAATAGCCGCTCGAAGCCCCGTCGTTGACTCCAGACGAACCATCCCGTCAACACTTTCTGCAAGCCGCACCAAACCGTCAACATCTTTCGTCCGGCCATACGCGGACACCGCAACCATCAATGACCGGAATACGCCCCGCTGCTCCTCCGCAGTCAGGTCGTCCCACACTCCCATGGCCTGCGCAATCATCGGCTCGTCAGCAGAAGGCACCTCGGGACGCGAATACTCGACAGCCACCACGATCTCCCTTCCACGACACCCTGCTGAACGCTCAACCTAGAACGTGGCTCTGATCCGCCGCAGACGTCCTCTGCGACACGCCGAACGGCTGACCAGATCGGGCCCCTGTCCGCCGGGCGGTGAACCACCGGGCCTTCCGACACGTCCCGTCAACCGGTCTTCCGCCGGACGGGCGCCACCTCGCCGAGCAGGTCCTCGGCCACCTCCCGGCCGACCTGCCCCGCGCGAGGCGGGCCCCAACCGCCACCTCAAGGCGCTAGACCACCACGACGAAGGCATCCTCATCGCCGTCGAGCGACCGGGCGATCCGCTCCGCATCTACCGGACCGGATGTCATGAGCCTGCTGGCTGTGGATCGCCGCCTACATCCGGCTATTGCCAACCGACGGTGCAAAGCGTTCAGTACCGGTCAGCGCCCTACTCCTACACAGCGGCGGACCGCCGGCCGTCGGATGGAATAACGCTGATGCGACGCCCGCTGTAATCACCGACGAAGGACACGAGGGGGACAAAGAACATGGCAACCGAGACGGCACTGCTCGCAGGCGGCTGTTTCTGGGGAATGGAAGAGCTGTTCCGACGGCAGCCCGGAGTGGTCTCCACGCGGGTCGGCTACAGCGGCGGCGACGTGCCCAACGCCACCTACCGCAACCACGGGTCCCACGCCGAGACCATCGAGGTCGTCTACAACCCCGACCAGACCGACTTCCGGGCGCTGCTGGAGTTCTTCTTCCAGATCCACGACCCTACGACCGTGAACCGGCAGGGCAACGACATCGGCACGAGCTACCGCTCCGCGATCTTCTACACCTCGGACGAGCAGCGGAAAATCGCCGAGGACACCATCGCCGACGTCGACGCCTCCGGCCTGTGGCCGGGCAAGGTCGTCACCGAGGTGACCGCCGCCGGCGATTTCTGGGAAGCCGAGCCCGAACACCAGGACTACCTGCAGAAGTATCCGAACGGCTACACATGCCACTTCCCCCGCCCCGGCTGGAGGCTGCCCAAGCGGACCGCCGGAGCCTGACGCTGCGGGACGGCGCAGACGTCAGTCTGCGCCGTTCTCGGCGATGCGCTGGGCGACCTCCTTCGCCAGGAAGGACCAAGCCGAAGCGACTGGGACGGCTGCCGACCACGCGTCCCGTCCGCGTGCTCGTTCTCACGGTCTCCTTCGGCCCCTGAAACGCTGGGGCAGGGGCGGTGCGGGCACGGAGAACGTCCGTCATCTGTTCTGACCTCCGTACAGCGTCTGCGGGATCTTGTGCGGGACGGTGAGGCGGGTCGGGTCGGTGCCGAGCAGCACCGTCCGGTCCGCTTCCGGGGCAAGGTGCAGGTCGTGGGTGATGAGGATGGTGGTGCGGCCGGCCATGAGGCGGCGCAGCGGGTCCAGGACGCGGCGGGCGGTGTCGGCGTCCAGGCCGGTGGTGGGTTCGTCGAGGATGAGAACCGGGGCGTTGCGGAGCATGGCGCGGGCGATGGCGAGGCGCTGGCGCTGGCCGCCGGAGAGCAGCCGTCCCTTCTCCCCGACGCGGGTGTGGTAGCCCTCGGGCAGTGCGGTGATGAAGTCGTGGGCGTCGGCGGCCACGGCCGCGGCGACGATGTCCGCTTCGGCGGCGCCGGACCGGCCGTACGCGATGTTCTCGTGGATGGTGCCGGGGAAGAGCATCGTCTCCTGCTGGAGGAGGGTCACGTTGTAGCGGAGCGTACGGAGCGAGAGTTCGCGGATGTCGACGCCGTCCAGCAGGATCCGGCCCGCGGTGGGGTCGTAAAAGCGCAGCATAAGGCGGGCGATTGTCGACTTGCCCGCGCCGCTCGGGCCGGTGACCAGGAGAAGCTCGCCCGGGCCGACTGAGAAGGAGAGGTGCTCGATGGCGGGGCGGCGGGCGTTCTCGTAGCCGAACGAGACGTCCGAGAAGTCGATCCGGCCGCGGCTCTGCACTCGTACCCGGACCGCCCGGCCGTCCGCGACGGCGGGCTGGGCGCGCAGCACCTCCAGTACCCGGTCCGAGCTGGCCGAGGCCTCCGCGACGGACAGGCCGAACTGCCCGAGGCTCTGTACGGGCGGGTAGAGGTAGGCCAGGTAAGCGGCGAAGGACAGCAGACCGCCCAGCGTGATGCGGCCGCCGGTGAGCTCCCAGGCGCCCATGCCCAGCACGACGAGCACGCACAGCGTCTCGACGATCGAGGTCAGCGGCTCGTACATCGCCGACAGCCGAGCCTCGGCCATCTTCGCCCGCAGCCAGGTGCGTCCTTCCTGGTGCAGCCGGCGTTCCTGGGTGCGCTGCCGGTTGTACGCCTGGACCAGCGCCTGGTTGGAGATGCTCTCCTCGACCAGCGCGGTCATCACGCCGTTGCTGCGCCGTTCGTCGTCGGCCACGGTCTTGAAGCGGGCCGAGAACGTCTTCGACACGAGCAGGAAGAGGGGGACCAGCGCGCACGCGACGAGCGCCAGGTCCCAGCGGACCACCACGGCGGCGGCCATGAAGAAGACAATCGTGATCACCGAGGTGAGGGCGCGGACCAGGCCGGAGGCGACCAGCTCCTCGATCGACTCGATGTCGTCGGTGAGGCGGGCGATGAGGTCGCCGAGCGGCCGCCTGTTGAAGAACTCCGGCGACAGGCCCTGCAGGTGGGCGAAGACCCGGTCGCGCAGCCGGAGCAGGAAGCGCTCCCCGGCCAGCGCCAGCGCGTAATCCCCGCCGAACGTCGCCACCCCGGTCACCAGGGCCAGCGCCAGCCAGGCCGCGGCGGGCGTCCAGAAGGCGCTCAGGTCCTTGGCGGCCAGCACATTGTCGGTGATATAGCCGAACAGCCAGATCGCGCCCACCTCACAGAGCGCCGCCGCGATGATGAGCACACCGCCGGCCACCAGCAGCCGCCGGTCGCCTTTGGTCTCCGGCCAGTACACCCGGAGTGTCTTTCGGACGGAACTGGTGGAAAAGGGCGCGTACGTTTCGGTTTCGGTCACCGGATGCTCCTCGGTCTGATAACCAGCAGAACACGAGAAGAGCCGATCGGGTCGTAGGCGGGGCCCGACCGGCTCTCCTCGCTATTTCGCCGGTTACTTACCGGGCCGCCGGGCCGGCCGCTTGGGACGGCAGTGCTTCTTCGGCTTGGGAGCGTGCTTCTTCTTCGGCGGAACCGGAGCAATCTTACGGAAACCCATTTGGTATCCCCTTCCCTGCTTGAGCGCCGCTTTTCGGAGCTCGCAAGAAAGAACCTAGCGGGCCGATTCCTTGAAACCGCTGAGACGGATCTGAAACAAGAGGAAGACGAAACTAAGAGAGATGAGAGAGTCATGATGGAACTTAACCCAGATCTCATGAACCTTGTCGGCCGCCCGCCAGACATCCGATCGCCGTGCTGTGTTGTCCGGAGCACGATGAGGATTCGATGAGACCCACGCAGTGGAAGGCCGCCCAAGGGGTGCCGTCAGGGGCCGAAATGTGACCCCCATCACGAAGAGCCGGTTGCCGAAGCCTTCCCGGACGGACCCGCTCATCAGCGACCGGTCCGGATCGTTGACGGCGGCGCCTCAGAGCAGCGGCAGCCCGGGCCAGCAGGTCGCACGAGAAATGAGTGCAACGGAGGGCTCGCCAAGTCACGTCCGCCGACCTGGGAGAAGTCTTTTGACAGAGAGAGCGACGTCGAGTGGCAACGAACCTGTGTCTGAGCTGCGGCGATGAAGGTCCCGAGGTGCCCTGCTCAAAGTGTTGATCAACTGCTGCGGCGAGGCGGCTACCTCGTTAGTCCGTGACATCGGCCGGGACACGGATCCGCCCTTTGCCCATGTACGCGCCATAACCGGATGTCGCTGCGGGCGGCTCCGGCTCGTGGACGAGCGTCGGCTACCGCATCCGCGGTACATGCGCGGCGCCTGCGGCATCGGCGGCAGTTCCAAGTGTCTGCGCCTGCGGGACGACCGGCGGCGGGTCCACCCGACATGCTCAAGCCCTGGCCAAATCGCCGGAGGAGAAGGAGTACCTCATGTCAGTCGGATTCACGCTCGCCCTACCGGCGGCCACGCACGTCTTGGCTCAGTCGACCGACGTCGATGCCTACAGCCTGACCGCCGCGCGACTCTGGGCCACCTCGGCCGCGCTGCTGGGGCTGGTCGGCGCGGCCATTGGCGGGCTGGCGCTGGCCCGTTCCGTCCGGAGTATCGGCAACGGTGGAAGGAAGGGGGCCAACCTGGCCCTGGTGTCCGGGCTGATCACCGTGGTCGCGGGCGCGCTGAATCTGGCCGTCGCCGACGGTGGTCCCGGCACCGGCAACGGAGTCGTTGGTGGTGCCTTGGCCCTGCTGCTGGGGCTGACCGCCATGATCCTCGGCGGCCTGGTCCTGGCCCGCTCACGCCGCATTGGCCTACCGGCAGACCACACGTGAGTGTCAATCCCCTCAAAGCGTGGAGACGGTGTTATGCCACTTCGGCCCTGAGCTGGGCCGTTGATGCTCTGCGGGTTTCTGCCATCTGACGCTCGAACGTGATCGGGGCGAGCCCGTCGTTGGCGCTGTGCCTGCGGCTGGTGTTGTAGAAGTCGGCGATCCAGGTCGCGACCTTGATGCGGGCCTCGGCGCGGGTGGTGAAGCGGTGCCGGTGGACGAACTCGACCTTCAGAGTGCTGTTGAACGCCTCGGCGGCGGCGTTGTCCAGCGCGCAGCCGACCCGGCCCATCGACTGCACCACGCCCAGGGCGCGGCAGGCCGCGGCCGTGCGGGCCGCGGTGTACTCCGATCCGCGGTCGGTATGGAAGATCACCCCGTCCACGTCACCGCCTCTGGTCGCGGCCGCCATCTGCAGCGACGCCACCGCCAGGGCCGCATCGTGGTGCTCGCTCATGGCGTGGCCGAGCATCCGGCGCGAGAACAGGTCCTCGACCGTGGCCAGATACAGCGGTCCCTCGTCGGTGTCGATCTGCGTCACGTCCCCGCACCACAGCAGATCCGGCGCCACGGCGGTGAAGCTGCGGCGCACCAGGTCGGGCGCGCGGCCGGCCGACGTCCCGGCCGGGTCAACGACCGCCGCCGCCCCGGCGGACGCCCGGCCAGACCGAGCTCGGCCATCCGCACGGCAACGGTGTTGACCGAGACCCTCCAGCCCTCCTCCCGCAGATCATCGGTGATCCGCGGGCTGCCGTAGGTGCCGCCCGAGGCGGTGAACAGCCGCTTGATCGCCTCGTCCAGCCGGGCCCGCCGCTGCTCGCGCGCGGTCGGGGCGCGGTTGATGTGCTTGTAGAACCAGGACTGCGAGACCTCAAGGGCCCGGCAGGCGATCGCGTGCGGGATGCCGTGCTCGGTCCTGCAGGACGCGATGAACTCCGCGACGATCACCGGTTCATCGAGTCCTTCACCCACAGGACCACTGATCGCTTGAGCACCTCACGCTCCATCTCAAGCTCAGCGCGTTCCTTGGCCCACTCGGCCTTCTGCCGGCGCAGCCGAGCCAGCTCCTCACGCTCGGACCCGCGCAACGCCTCGCCCGCGGCCTCCCGCTCACGGTCGACCTTCATCCAGTTGTGCAGCGTGTAGGGGTTGATCCCCAGATCCCGCGCGACCTGCGCGACGGGCTTGCCGGTCTCCTTGACGATCCGCACCGCTCCCTCACGGAACTCCGGATCGAACCGGCGTCTCTTGTCTCCCACGACCCAACCATCTCTCTGGTTCAGGTCTCCACGCTACGAGGGGAGGCACATGAGGGCCGTCAGGCGGGCACACCTCTCGCGGATTGCATTCGGTGGGAGCACATGCTCACCGAGCAGAACGTCGCAGCCGGTGAGCACCTGCGACGGCTCCCCATGAGCCAACGTGGGACCTGGTACTACCCGGCGCGGATGTCTGGGCCGTCGGCCCCGCTGCGAAGACCGCATCCGGTGCGCCAAAGACAAGGGCTGCGCGACCTGCTGCTGCGCGGCTTCGCCCCCGACCAGATCTGGCTCGAGCTGGTCGCACCGGCGGTGTGGGCGTTGGCCGACGGCATGGCCAGATACCCCAGGACGGTGGGATGAGCGCCGTCGGCCATGAACGGCGAGAACAGGTCTGGACGCAGCTGGGCAATGGTTCGGCAAGGTCGGCCAAGGTGTGGATCGCCGCCGATCTACGAGTCGGGCTGCGGCTGGTGCAGAAATGGCGGCGGGCCTGGCGCGGAGGCGGGGCCGAGGCACTGTGGTCCAAGGGTTCGCATCGGCGGCCGCGGCTGGACGATGCCGCCTTCGCGCGGTCGGGGCCGAGATGAACCGCGGTCCGGCCGCGCAGGGCTATGCCGGTGACCAGCGGTGGACGCTGGGCCGGTAGCCGCGCTGGTCCGCCGGCCGTTCGGGATCGACTGCACCTTGCCTGGGGTGTCGCTGCTGCTGCGCCTGGGCGGCTGGTCGGTGTAGGTGGCCGGACGCCGCGCGGTCGAACGCGACGATCACGCCCGTGCAGGCGTGGAAGAGCAGGTGTGGCCGCAAATAGAACCACCGCAGCGGATCTCAGCGCCTGGATCTGTTCCCTCGATGAGACCCGTCACGGGCTCAGGCTGCCAAATAGAACGCTCCTGGAGCCGGCCGGGGACACTGCCCACAGGTGAGATGCACGGAGGTGAACACGGCGCCCGCATCTGGGTCGCCGGGATGGTCTGTGATCGCCCGGTGCGTGGTCCCGGCTGATCTACCGGCTGCACCATTACCGCCGCCGCAAAGGCGAACGCGCCGCCTTCACCCTGACCGAGTACAAGAGCATGCTGCAGGGCGCCCACCAGCAGCTGCCCGGCGGGAAGATCGTGCCAGTCTGGGACAATCTGGACACCCACCACTCGGCGTTCATCGACGTCCACACCGACTGGCTCACGGTGTTCTACCTGCCGGCCTACGCTCCCGAACAGCGGGCCAGTTCGTCGGGTGTGAGCTCCAGTTCGGCCGCCTGTACCGAGTCGCGGATGGTCTCGGGACGGGACGAACCGGGGATGGGGATCACCACCGGTGCCTTGGCGAGCATCCAGGCCAGGCACACCTGCTGCGGGCTCACCTCGCGCGCCTTGGCGATCTCGGCGAACGGGGCGAACCGGGAGCCGAGGTCACCGGCCTGGGCGATTCCGCCGAGCGGGCTCCACGGCAGGAACGCGATGCCCATCTCCGCGCACAGCTCCAGCTCCGGCTCGCTGGAACGGAAGGCGGGCGAGAACTGGTTCTGCACGCTCACCAGCCGGCCGCCGAGGATCTCGTCGGCCTGCTTGATCTGTTCCGGGTCGGCGTTCGAGATGCCGGCAAACCTGATCTTGCCCTCGTCCAGCAGGTCGCGGATCGCGCCGATGGAGTCGGCGTAGGGGACCTTGGGGTCTGGACGGTGGAACTGGTAAAGGCCGATGGCGTCGACGCCCAGCCGCTTGAGCGAGGCTTCGCAGGCCCGCTTGAGGTATTCGGGCGAGCCGTTCAGCGTCCACGAGCCGTCCCCTGGACGAAGGTGCCCGCCCTTGGTCGCCACCAGCACGCCTGAGGTGTCTCCCCCATGACTGGACAGGGCCCGCGCGATCAGGGTCTCGTTGTGGCCCACCTCCGCCGCGTCCCGGTGGTAGGCGTCCGCAGTGTCGATCAACGTCAGCCCGGCGTCCAGTGCGGCATGGACGGTGGCGACCGACCGCTCCTCGTCCGGCCTGCCCTCGATGGACATCGGCATGCCCCCGAGACCGATTGCGCTGACCTGCGTGTCGCCGATACGGCGCGTGCGCATGTACTTCCTCCTCATGAAAGACGGTCCGTACCATCCTGCGGACACACTATTAGCTGTCCAACAGAAGACTCCGATCGCATGCTTCGCCCGCGGTGATGAATGATCGCGGCCACGGACGCCGCGAAAGACGCGGTCGCCGCCGTGCAGGGGCTCCCGCGCGGCGACCTGGTCAACGGCTTGGTGGTCATGTTGGATGTCCCGCCCTGGAAGCCGCCCCCCGGCCGCCGGGCCGAGGTCACTTGAAGGCGCCCGCGGTGAGCCCGGCGACGATGCGCCGCTGGAACACCAACACGGTGAGCATCAAGGGGACGGTCACGATCGCCCCGGCTGCCATGATCGCCGTGTAGGGGACCTGGTGCGGCTGGGAGCCGGCGAAGTTGGCGATCGCCACGGTGACCGGCGCGCGACGTCCGGGTTCCCGTTGGAGAGCAGGCCGGCCAGCAGGTACTCGTCCCACGCCGACAGGAAGACCATGATCGCGGTGGTGAAGAGACCGGGGGCGGCCAGCGGGACCAGGACCCGGAGGAACGCCTGGCTCGGGGAGGCACCGTCCGCTTGCGCGGCCTTCTCCAGTTCCCAGGGCATCGCGGCGAAGAAGCTGGTGAGGACCCAGATCGTCAGCGGCAGGGCGAAGGCCCGCCCCCGCGAGCCGCTGCTCTCGCGAGACGGCATCGTCGACGCGGCGCTGGAAACTCGCGAGCGAGACCGGCGGGTTCACCGTGCCGGAGTTGGCGAGACGACTCGGCGTCCGGCCGTCCTCGCTGTACAACCACGTGAACGGGCGGGCCGAGATCATCGAGCTGATCCGCCGGCGGCTGCACGAGGAGATGGCGGTCCGGGTGGACGTGTCCCGCGACTGGGCGGACGTCGTCCGGAACGTCGCCGCCGCACAGCGCGAGGTGCTGGCCAGGCACTCGTGGGTCATCATGCTGCTGGCGACGTCGCCCGCGGGCCTGGACTCGGCGATCACCACCGTCGAGAACCTCGCCGCCATTCTTTCCCGGGCCGGATTCACCGACCGGGATGTCGTGCACGTGATCGCGGTGATCGACATCGTGACGATCGGCGCGAGCCTGGACCTCGTCTCGCCCGAGGTGATCTACCCGGCCGAGGCCCTCGCCCAGGCGACGACGCTGGCGCGCGTCATGCGCAGCCGCCCGCCTGGGACGTCCCGCGCCGATGACGCCTTCGACTTCACCATGGAACTGGTCATCGAGGCGATGCGCGCCCGGCTACACCGCATCCCCGGCGCGGCCTCCTCCCCGCAGGAGGGGAGTGCAGAGCACGAGGCCCGCCAATAGACGTCTTTGTCCACCACGTGATCGACGCTGGAACATTTGCGGCTGCGCGGGACCGAAGTCGACCACGCCCGACCGCTGCGAAGGTGTTCAGTGACGCGTGAGGGTGTGCAGGATCAGGTTGGTGAACTCCTTGGTGGTGGCGCTGCCGCCCAGGTCTGGGGTGCGGACTTGGGTGGTGGCGAGCGCGGTGGCGAACGCGTCGAAGATTTCGATGGCCGCTTCGGGGTGTCCCAGGTGGTCGAGCATCATGGAGGCGCACCAGATGGCGCCCAGGGGGTTGGCGATGCCTTGGCTCGCGATGTCGGGGGCGGAGCCGTGGACGGGTTCGAACATCGAGGGGTGGTCGCGCTCGGGGTTGAGGTTGGCGGCAGGGGCGATGCCGATGCTGCCCGCCACGGCTGCGGCGAGGTCGCTGAGAATATCGCCGAAGAGGTTGGACCCGACGATGACGTCGAAGCGCGAGGGGTCCAGGACGATCTTGGCGACGAGGGCGTCGATGTGCTCTTGGCGCCATGCCACATCTGGGAATCGGTTACCTGTCTCCTCAACCAGCTCGTCCCAGAACGGCATGGTGTGCACGATGCCGTTGGATTTGGTCGCGGAGACCACCTCGCCCTGTCTGGTGCGGGCCATCTCAAACGCATAGTCCAGGATCCGTTCGGTGCCCTGCCGGGTGAAAACCGCTTCCTGGACGGCCATTTCGGTGGGGAACCCACGATTCAGGCGGCCGCCGATCTCGGAGTACTCGCCTTCGACGTTCTCCCGGACCACGACGAAGTCGACGCCGGTGGTCGCCTTCGTGACGGGGCTTGGGACGCCGTTGAGGACTTTGATCGGACGCAGGTTCACGTACTGCTGGAACTGTCGGCGGATCGGGATCAGCAGCCCCCACAGCGACACATGGTCGGGCACGGTCGGCCACCCGACGGCTCCGAGCAGGATGGCGTCGTGGTGGCGGATGAGTCCGAGGCCGTCCTCGGGCATCATCGCGCCCTCGGTGAGGTACCGCTGGCAGGACCAGTCGAAGGTGTCGTAGGCGAAGGCGAGTCCGTGGCGGCGGCCGACGGCGTCCAGGACCGCGCAGGCGGGTGGCAGCACTTCGGTGCCGATGCCGTCTCCGGGGATGAGCGCGATGCGGTGGCGTGTGGTCATGGAACCAGTGCAGCGCCGAGCCGGCCGTCATGTCCAAGACGCGCTGACAGTCCGATCGATAGCCGCGGCCTATCGGTTCTCGGTGTCGCCGGGTGCGGAGGGGGCTTGGGTCAGGGCCACGAAGGCGGCCGCCGCGGGCGTGAGGCGGTGCCGCTGCCACACCAGTGCCACCTCAAGCCGATCTTCGATGTCCAGCCGGCGGACCCGCAGCCCCACGGCGTCGGCAAGCCCGGTCCAGGCATCGGCGACGACCGCGACCCCGACGCCGCTGAGCACCAGTGGCAGGAGGCCCTCGCGATGCTCGATCTCGACGACGATGCGGCAGTCGGTCGCGGCGGCAATGGCGTCGGCGACCCGCCGCATGCCGGTCCCCGGCTGACCGGCCACCAGGCGGAGGCCCGCGAGTTCGCCGATGGTCAGCGCGTCGTCGCCGGGCGGCAGGGCGTCATCGCGGGCGACCAGGACGAACGACTGGGACTCGATGGGCAGCCGGTCCAGGTCGGTCATGGCCTCGTTGTGGCCGGCGGTCGCGACCAGGCCGATCTCTGCGACGCCCCGACGCAGGGTGTCGCGTACATCGTCGGGCCGGGCGGCCGCCGCGACGGCGACGTTCACCCCGGGGTAGCGGCGGGAGAATTCGGCGAGCAGGGCGGTCAGCGGGCTGACGACCTGCGAGGGCATCGAGGCGATCCGCAGCCGGCCCCCGCGCAGTCCCTCGACGGCGGCGACCGTTTCCCGGGCGACATCCAGGGAGCGGACGACCTCACGTGCGGGTTCCACCAGGGCGGCTCCCGACGGGCTCAGGACCAGGCCGCGGGACTGCCGCAGGAACAGCTTGGCGCCGATCTCGGACTCAAGGCGGCGGATCGACTGGGTGATCGAGGGCTGCGCCACGAACAGGTGCTCGGCCGCGCGGTGGACGCCGCCGTGGTCCACCACGGCCAGAAAGTAGCGCAGTTGCCGAACGTCCATGTCCACACCGCCCTGAGCACCGGTTGATGGGCCGAAGAAGCCTCCGGCCGGTCGATCGATAGGCGGACCCTATCGTTCGGCCTGCAAATCGGTCTTGGACACGCCCGGGGGGACTGTCGCCACCATGTGGTCTGCGTCTCATCGGTCTGCGCTGGTGAGCGTGAGCACCTCACAGAAGGGAGCCACGGGTGCCAGATCACACCTTGCTGCTCATCAACACAGCCATCGCCATCGCGGGCATCGTCCTGGCCATCACCTGGCTGAAGTTCCCACCGGTCTTCGCGTTGCTGTTCGGCACCCTCTATCTCGGTCTCACCGCACGCGTGGGAGTCGGCGGCACGCCCGACGCCATCGCCGACGGGTTCGCCGACGTCATGGGCGACATCGGCATCCTGGTCACCTTCGGCGTCATCCTCGGCGCCCTGCTGACAGTCACCGACACAATGCAGCGGCTGGTCGAGGCGATGCTGAGGATCTTCGGGGACCGCAGCATCCCGTACGTGTTCGCGGCCACCCTCAGCTCCCTGTTCACCTCCATCTACTCCGACGTCCTGCTCGTCCTGTCCGCGCCACTGGCCCGGCGGCTCGCACCGAAGATGGGACCCAAGGGCCGCGCCCTGATGGGCGGCGCCCTCACCGCCGGCATCGAGGTGGGCCTGGTCTTCGTGGCGCCCGGCGTCGCCGCGGTCGCCATCGCCGGCATCCTGGACGTGCCGCTGGGGCAGATGTTCCTCCTCGGCCTCGCCATCGGCCTGCCCACGGCCCTGCTCACCATGCTGACCTTCGCGGCCATTCTGCGCGTCACCGGATGGAACCCCGAACTCGACGAGATCGAAGACCTGACAGGCGACGAACAGCCGGCGCCCGGGACGGCCACCGCCACTCACAACCCCGAACCACCGTCACCGGCCGCCGACGGCCCCGGCAGCGTCGCCACGGCCGACAAGACCGACACCACAACGACGAAGACCCCTCTACCGCCCGGCCCGCGTGAGCTTCCACTGTTCCTCTCAGTGACACCCGTCCTGCTCACACTGGTCCTCATCGCAGGCGGCGCCCTGGCCAAGACCATGTCCGCGGACCCCGCGGCTCTGAAATTCCTCTCCGACCCGATCGTCGCCATATTCCTTGGCGCCGGATTGGCCTACGCCCTGGCCAGCCGGATCCGCACCCGGCAGGAGATCGGCGACGCCATCGGGTCCGCACTGACCCAATGCGGACCCATTCTCGTCCTCAGCGGCATCAGCGGCTCCCTCGGATGCGTCATCGAAAGATCCGGCATGGCCGACGTCCTGGGCGATGCCTTCTCCGCCGGGCTTCTTCCACCACTGCTGCTGGTGTGGCTCGTGGCGGCCGTCCTCCACATGGCGCTCGGCTCCATCTCCGTCGCCGGTATCACCGCGGCGGGCATTCTGGCTCCCATCGCCGCGAACCTCGATGCCCCGATCGTGCTCGTCGCAATGGCCGCAGGATCGGGGGCGCTGTTCCTGCCTCACGTAAGCAGCAACTTCTTCTGGATGTTCCAGTCGCTCCTCGGCCTGTCCACCCGCGGCACCGTAAAGACCCACACCATCCCGATGACCCTGGCCTCAGTCATCTCGCTGCCCATCATCCTTCTGGCCTCCCTGTTCGCCTGAATAACCCCGCCGAACAGCACGGTGAAGCGCCGCGTCCTTGAGACTCTCAGCCGCTCTTGGAGGTCAGGTGGGCGCGTTTGTCTGCAAGCAGCAAATCCTCGACGTTCAGGATGAAGATCTCCTCGGCCTGACGCACGATTCGTACAGCAGTTTCCAGGCCTCCTTGCGGCCATCCCTTAGTCGTCGCCGGCATCCACGGGCTTGCGGGGCGGGTCGCTGTCGTTGGGGTTCCTGGTTTTCTGGTTGCGGTGTTCGCGGGCCTCCAGATAGGCCAGGGCGGCGGTCACTGCTCCCAGCACGGCGATCAGGGCATCGGTCGCTGTCCCCAGATCCATCACTGCTCCTTCTGGTCGCCCGGGTTCCGGTGGAGGTCCCGGGTGAAGTACGTGATGGGATCACCGTGCCTGCCGGCCGAGTTGTCCACTGCGGGGGAAAGACGATCCCGCAGGTCGGTGCCGGACAAATACCGGCGGAGCGGGAAGGGTTCAGGAGCGCTGGACGCCGGCGGTCACTTGGGTTCGGTCGCCACCTCAGGGGGCGGGGTGCCCTTGCCGCCCATAGAGGCGTTGTTGGCCACTTCAGGGTTGATGAGGCGTAGGGATCCGGTACACGGGGAGGGCGCGTCGAGGCGGGCGGTGAAGGTGACCTGCCCGGCGGGGAGGCCGAGTTCGTAGAAGTCGACTTCGTGGGTGAGGGGAAGCCGGCCGCTCCGGTCGTGCAGCCGCCAGGTGAGACGGGCCGCGGAGGCACAGGCCTTATCGGGCTGGAAGTCGATGTAACCGTCGAAGACGTAGCCGGGGCCGCTGTGGAAGATGCGCCGGCTCCACGTCTGCTTCATGTGAGGCAGCGCGAAGGTGGAGCCGACCGATTGGCCCGAAGAAATCCGGTAGACCAACGCCTTGCTGCTGTACTGGCGGTTTTTCGATCTCGGCGCGGACATCTGCGAGGGCGTTGCGCCGGAGACGACCCAGGCCGGGGTCATGTTCCTTCGCTCAGTGTTGACAACCGCATCAGCGATGGCGACGACCAGGACCCCGATGAGCCCCACAATCAAGCCTCCCGCAAAGAGGGCAACAGCCGCCCCGACAACGATCCGTCCAAGCAGAGATGCACTGCCGGGGGCCTGTTCGTCGGTCCTCTCAGGATCGTTGGTGCTCTCAAGCTGGCCGGCCTTGGTAGTGGAGTTGCGGGGCGCTGGCAGCCGGGTGGTCGTCTCGTCCTCGTCGGCTTTTTCCTGGACTTGTCCGCGGACAATTCGTCGCTGGTCTGAGCTGGGGGTTTCCTGGTCGGGAGGGTCGATGCCGAGCTGGCGGCGCAGAGCATCGAAGGCACGACCCGTCTCGTCCAGGCGCGCGGAACTCTGTTCCAGCAACGCGTCGTACTCCTCAAGTGTCGGCTCCTGGTCGTGGAACGACTCGATACCCGCGTCGAGCGCCTCTGCCGAGGCGTCCTGCTCCTGTTCCAGCGCCTGCCGGTACCGCTCGGCCCGCTGCAACGCCGCGACCCGCAGGCTCTCGGCCTCCTGTTGGCGATCACGTGCCGCGGCCAGGTTCGCCTCGGCGGTCCGCAGGCGTTTTTCGTACTGGACCAGTTCCGCCCCTGGGGCCGGGGGCTGCCGGCGCTCCAGATCGGCGCATCGGCGCTGCAGCGACACCGTGAGCAGTACCAGGCCCGAGACCAGCCGGGTCATGTTCAGCAATTGCTGCTGAGCGTCGATCATGCTGCGCTGCGCCTGCTCCAGCCGCCGCCGCAACTCCCGCTCGGGCAGGCCCATCTCCAGTGCGGAAAGCTTGCCGGCGGCCGCCCGCTCGGCCTGATCCAGCAGTTCCAGCCCCTGTTCCAGCCGCAACTGCCGCAGCCGGGGCTCAGGTACCAACTCATGCACCAGCTGTTCCAGCAGGTAGCGCGGGATCAGCTCCGACCCGTTGAGGAACCTCGCCCATTGGGTCCGCTTATAGGGAGGGACCCGCTCCACCACTTCCCGGACCGTCACCCCCGAGGTCAGTTTCCGTAGGAACTCCACCAGCTCAGCGGCTTCCTCGGTCTCGGCCCGCAACTTCGGTGGCCGCCCCCGGCGCTTCGGCCGATCCGCATTCCCCGCCACGCCACCTCCTCCGCGTTGCGTCATGATTCTCCGCTATCGCACCCTCGCCTGTTAAGAAGTCGCCCAACTGACGCAACCGGGCAGCAACTGATCCCACGCGAACCGGAGGCTAACCTCTTTTCGTCGAAACCCCGCTGAACGGCCGGGGATCTTGCGGCGTCTGAGGGGTCATGAGTCCCAGGTGCGAACGGTGTGATGGGGCGTTGGTCCCGGTGGAGTTCGGCATGCCCGTCGGTGATGAGCTCTATTGGCGGCACGAACGTCGCGAGATCTACTACGCCGGTGGGTGCATGGGCCCGCCGGAGCCGTGGTGGTGCTGGTCGTGCGAGGGGTTCGCCGACCCCGAACCGCGTCCCGCTCGCTCGATGACGGTAGAGGGCTACCAGCAGTCCGTGCTCGTTCGCATGCGCGAGATCGCTCCGGAGGCGCCGCTGTCTCTGCCGGCGCCCTATGACGACCCGCCGACCCATCTGGTGGAGGAGGCCGTCCGGTGGAGCAACATGCAGTTGCCGAAGATCAAGGATCTGGCGGCGATCCTGGGTGATCCGGTCGGCGGCGGCCCCTCCCGGCACCGGTTCGCCCTGCCGCTCTGGCCCGATTTCTGGCTTGAGCACACGAGCTCGGAGGGAGGGTTCCTGGGCAACCAGCGCGTAATCAACACCGCGGAGTACGTCGTCGACCGCCGATTCGTGCGAAGGTCGGGTGAGCCGATGCGGTCACCCGACGATCTGCGCCCCTGGTCGGTCCTCCGGCTCGAAGCCGAGGCGTTCTTCGGCTGGGAGCCGACCCGGGCGCCCAACAGCTACTACCACATCGTGCCGTTCGAGCTCGACGGGCGCCCCATGAAGGCGTACTTCGTCTACGACCTCCTCCTGCACGTCGAGGAATCCCCGGAGGACTAGCTGATCGTCATCTGCAACGCGCTCAGCGACTTCTTCGAGCACTGGCCTTTCGCAAGCCCGAACATGACCGGACGGTTGACTGCATAGAGGTTGGTGTCAGAGCAGATGGCCGAGGCTCTGTCCGGCCCAGTGATCGCTGGCGCCACGGGAGACTGGGGCCGCGTCCGGCTCGACCGCCCCCAGCGATATCACCCTGCTGATCCTCGCCGGAAACCGGGTGAGAGATCGTGTCGACCCGTTGTGGCTCATGGATCGGCACGGGAGCCGAGCGGGATCACCAGGGGCGCGCCGGTGACCGGGTCTTCGATCACTTTGGCGGGCAGGTCGAACACCGCGTTCAAAAGGTCCTCGGTAAGGATCTCGTTCGGTTCGCCCTGCGCCACTACACGGCCGTCGCGCATGGCGACCAGGCGATGGGCGTAACGGGCGGCCAGGTTGAGGTCGTGCAGCACCATGACGACCGTGCGGCCGTCTTCGTCGTGCAGTCTCTGGAGGAGTTCCAGGACGTCCACCTGGTGGGCGAGGTCGAGGTGGGTGGTGGGCTCGTCGAGGAGCAGCAGCTTGGTGTCCTGCGCCAGCGCCATGGAGATCCACGCGCGTTGCCGTTGGCCGCCGGACATCTCCTCCAGCGGGCGATCGGCGAACTCCAGCATGCCGGTCTTGGCCAGGGCCGCGTTCACGATCTCCTCGTCCCCGGGCGACCACTGCCGGTACCAGGATTGGTGCGGGTGGCGGCCGCGGGCGACCAGGTCGGCGACCGTGAGCCCTTCGGGTGCCTGCGGGGACTGCGGCAGGACGGCCATCCGCCGTGCGACTTCTTTGGTCGGCAGTGCGGCGATGTCGGCGCCGTCCAGCAGCACGCGTCCGTGGCGCGGTTTGAGCAGGCGGCCCAGCCCGCGCAGCAGGGTGGATTTGCCGCAGCCGTTGGGTCCGATGATGGCGGTGATGGCGGCGCTTGCCAGATCGAGGGTCAGGCCGTTGACGACCAGTCGGTCGCCGTATCCGAGCCGCAGCTCGCGGGCGGACAGCCCGGCGGCGGCCTGCCGCTCGGCGGACCGGGCCACGGCAGGGTCGACGTGCTTCACGTGGTGGCCTTTCGCCGGGACCGGACGAGCAGGTAGAGCAGAAAAGGCGCGCCGATGACGGCGGTGACCACGCCGACGGGCAGTTCCACGCCGCCGAACGCGGTCCGCGCGATCAGGTCCGCGCCGACGGTGAGCACCGCGCCGACGACCAGCGACCCGGTCAGCGGGGGCTGCCCGGTCCCGGCCAGGCGCAACGCGATCTGAGGGGCGGCCAGGCCGACGAACTCCACCGGCCCGGCGGACGCGGTGGCGATCGAGGCCAGTGCGACGGCCGCGAGGATCAGCAGGGAGCGGTCCCGGTCGACGCGCAGGCCGAGCGCCCGGGCCGGTTCGTCGCCGAGCCGCAGCGCCCCGAGAGTGAACGCGCCGACGAGGGTGAGCGGGACGAGGACGGCCAGTACCAGCGCGACCGGGCGGACGTGTTCCCAGCCGCGCGCGTTGAGGCTGCCGGTGATCCAGGCCATCGCGCGGCCGGCGTCGTTGACGTCGCCGAGGGTCAGCAGCCACCACTTGACGTTCGCGGCGACGCCGGAGACGCCGATGCCGACCAGGATCAGCCGGTAGCCGTCCAGCCCGTGCCGCCAGGCGAGCAGGTAGACCCCGATTCCGCCGGCCAGGCCGCCGGCCAGGGCGGCCAGCGGGATCCCGACGGCCGCGAGCGCGCCGCCGGCGCCGCCGGCGGCACTGCCGGTCGCGACGATCAGCCCGACCACCACGACGCTGGCGCCGGCGCTGATCCCGAGAGTGTCGGGGCTGGCCAGCGGGTTGCGCGAGATGGTCTGGGTGAGCGCGCCGGCCAGGCCGAGCGCCGCCCCGACCAGCGCTCCGGTGAGGGCTCGAGGCAGCCGCAGCTCCATCACCACGAAGCGGTGCTCCGGGGCGCCGAGCAGTGCGCGGATGACGTCGGCGACGCCGATCGGGAAGTCGCCGCGGCCGATGTTCAGTGCCATCAGCAGCGCCAGTGCGGCCAATCCCGCCAGCACCACCACGGCGGCGCGAGGCCGCACCCGGAACGACAGCCTGCCCGCCCGCGTCGCCGGGTGTCTCTTGGACGAAGTCGCTGGGGAGGTCACAGCCGCACCGGCTTCCTGCGGCGGACCAGTGCGATGAAGAACGGTCCGCCGATCAGCGCGAGCATGATGCCCACCTCCAGTTCGTCCGGGCGGGCCACGACCCGTCCGGCCACGTCGGCGGTCAGCAGCAGCGTCGCGCCGAGCAGTCCGGAGAACGGCAGCAGCCAGCGGTGGTCGGGACCGGACAGCCCGCGCGCCAGATGCGGCACGATCAGCCCGAGAAAGGCCAGGGCGCCGCAGGCGGCGACGGCGGTTCCGGTCAGCAGTGTGATCGCCGCGATGCCGACCGTGCGGGTCAGTCGGATCCGGTGCCCGAGGGAGCGGGCGACGTCCTCGCCGAGTGCGAGCGCGTTCAGTCCGGGCGCGTTCGCCATCGCCAGGACCAGCCCGATGACGACGAACGGCAGCAGCCCGGGCAGCACGTCGATGTCACGGCCTGCCAGGGCTCCTGCCTGCCAGAATCGGTAGGTGTCCATGGCCTGCTGGTCGATCAGCACCAGGCCGGCGACCAGGCCGTGCAACAGCGCGGTGACGGCCGCGCCGGCCAGTGCGAGGGTCAGCGGGGTCGCCCCGCCGCGGCCCGCCCCGCCCAGGGCGAAGACCAGCAGGCTGGCCGTCAGCGCCCCGGCGAACCCGAACCAGATGTAGGTGTTCGGGCCGGTGACGCCCAGGGTGAGGATGGCCAGCACCATCGCGAACGCCGCGCCCTGGGTCACACCGAGCAGCCCCGGATCGGCCAGCGGGTTCCGGGTGTGGCCCTGGACCAGAGCGCCGGCCACGCCGAGTGCGGTCCCGGCCAGCAGCCCGAACGCGGTGCGCGGCATCCGCAGGGATCGGACCACGATGTCCTCCTCGCTGCCCGTCGGATGCAGTACCGCTCCCCACACACCGGACACCGGGACGTACGTCGTCCCGATGACGATGCTCGCCAGCGCCGCCGCAGCGGTCAGCACCACCAGCCCGGCCAGCACCGGTGGCCGGTGCCGGCGCAGCACCCGCAGCCACCGGACGGGCCACGGGCCCGCTCCGGCGCCGTTCCCGGCGCGCGTTCGCACCGGGCGGGCAGGCGCGGTCACGGCGCCCCCTCTCCAGAGGGACCGGACCCCCTCTTACTCGGCAGATCGGAGTGTGATTAGGTAAGCCTCGCCTAAATGAGGCAAGGCTTAGCTAATCGAGGGGAATCTTAGATGAGGATGTCGCCGCTCCGTTACGCGGCTGCCGGGATCACCGCCGCGATGACGGTGCTGGGTCTGTCCGGCTGCGGATCCGCAGGTGACACGGGGGCCGGGAAGACGCCGCTTCGGACCGTCCAGCACGCGATGGGGTCCACCAAGATCTTCACCGAGCCCAAGCGGGTCGTCGCGCTCGACCAGTCCTACGTGGACGCCGCGGTCAGCCTCGACGCCGACGTCTACGGCTACACAACCTACCGCTCGATCAACGAAGGGCTGCCGGACTACCTGGGCGAGGCCGGCCGCCGGCACGCGTCGAAGGCACAGCCGGTCGGCACGCTCACCGAACCGAGCCTGGAAAAGATCAGCGCGCTCAAGCCCGACTTGATCCTTTCGGCCAAGGTCCGCCACCAGGCCCTGTACGGCAAGCTCGCGCAGATCGCCCCGACCGTCTTCAGCGAGACCACCGGCGCCTCCTGGAAGAACAACATCCGGCTCACCGCCAAGGCGCTGGGCAAGGAGCAGCTCGCCGATCAGCGCATCAAGGAGTACGAGACGCGCGCCCAGACCATCGGCGCCGAGATCAAGAAGAAGAACGGCGGGACGCTCCCGGCCATCTCCGTGGTGCGCTTCACCGACGAGCCGACCGTGCGGCTCTACACCGAGAACTCCTACTCCGGAATCGTGCTCAAGGACGTCGGCTTCCCCCGGCCGAAGGGCCAGCCGACCACCGACAAGATCGCGGTCGACATGAGCGAGGAACGGATCAAGGAACTGGACGCCGACCAGATCTTCATCGCCGCCAGCCTCGATGAAGCGGGCAAGGCGGCGCAGGTCCAGGCCAGGTTCAAGAACAACCCGCTTTGGGGCAAGCTCAACGGCGACAAACGCGAAGTGAACGACACCACCTGGATGACCGCCGTCGGCCTGCAGGGCGCGCACTCGGTCCTCGACGACCTGGCGAAGTTCTACGGCGTCGACCCGGCTCGAAAGACCTGACCACACCCCGACGGCCACCACCGCCCAACACCACTCAGGCCTCTCATCGCCGGCCTACTCAATCTCCCTGCTGTGCTGATCTTCGCCATCGCGCTTCAAAACGCTCCGTGATCTAGCAATGACTCCTATGATCATGCCGATCGGAGCGTTTGGAGGATGCGTGCCCGAGCCGTCGCCGCTCTTGCCCACCGACCCTGAGAGCATCGGCCGCTACCAACTGGAAGGCCGGATCGGGGCCGGTGGCCAGGGCACCGTCTACCTGGGCCGGGATGAGCGGGAGCGGCGCACCGCCATCAAACTGCTGCACCCCCACCTGATCACCCACGAGGCGGCTCGCGCCCGTTTCCTGGCCGAGGTCGAGATCGCCAAACGGGTCGCTCCGTTCTGCACCGCCCAAGTACTCGACAGCGGCGTGACCAACGCCCAGCCCTACATCGTCAGTGAGTTCGTCGACGGCCCGTCCCTGCAGACCTCGGTCAAGGACGACGGACCACGAGGTGAGGCGGCGCTCGACCGGCTGGCGATCAACACCGTGACGGCGCTGGCGGCCATCCACGAAGGTGGAGTCGTCCACCGCGACTTCAAACCGGGCAACGTGCTCCTCGGCCCCGACGGCCCCGTGGTGATCGATTTCGGCATATCCCGCGCCCTGGACCTCAGCCAGTCACTCACCAGCAGCCAGGTGGTGGGCACCCCCGGCTACATGGCTCCGGAGCACATCGACGGCCAGACCGCCGGCCCCGAGGCGGACATGTTCGCCTGGGCGGCCGCCATGGTCTTCGCCGCCACCGGCAAGAGAGCCTTCGGCGGCACCTCCGCGTCCGCCGTCGCCCTGGCGGTCCTGCACAGCGAACCCAACCTGGACGGGATCGAAGGCGACCTTGGCGACATCGTCCGCTCCTGCCTGGAAAAAGACCCTGCCCGTCGTCCCACCGCAACCCAGGTAAGCGACCTTCTACGTGGCCTCCGCACGCCACAAGCCGCCACTTCTCCCGCGCCCCCGGACACGTCCAGACCGACATCTAAACCCGGACTGGCGGCAGAAGCCGCACCCGTGCCAAACACCACCAAACCAAACCAAGAACCCCCGGCCGCCACCCAGGCCGACCCCTCGGCGACCAGCCGCAAACGCCGCCGCTTCCAAATCTTCGCCGCCGCGATAACACTCCCGGCAATTATCGCCCTCACCTATTTCCTGGTCCCCAAGCCAGGAGAAGACGAAGCCTCGCACTCCCCGCCGAACGTGCCCTCCACCACTTTCAAAAACCCCGCCCCAAGCGCGCCACAGCCAACCCGATCAGAATCGGCGTCCAACCGTAAACGGACAACATCAAGTCAGCCGAGAAGTTCACACCCATCCGACGGCCCCCAAGAACGAACCAGCCCGAGACCCCCGGGTACCAAAAAGCCCTCCGCCGCAAAACCAAGAACGGGGGTATCTCTTCTCGCGTGGAAATGATCTTGGTGGGTAGATGATCGAGCAGGAAGATCATCCATCGAATTCGGGGGGATTCGAAGCCATGACCGTGGTCGAGGGAAATGGGAGTGTCGCCCAGTCTGGGGCCGGTGCCGGTGGGATGGTGCCGATGTCGGCCGAGAGCCTGGATGTGCCGATCCGGGAACTGCTGAGCGATGAGGTGCTGGATCTGCTGGCCGAGCGGTCCCGCGACGAGGCGGGGCAGTTGCGGCTGACCGGTGAGGGGTCGATGCTCGGCGAGCTGGTCAAGGCCGTCCTGGAGCGGGCGTTGGAGGGCGAGCTGACCGCGCACCTGGGCTATGACAAGCATGATGCGGCGGGGAACAATTCGGGCAATTCCCGTAACGGGCGGGGCAAGGGCAAGACGGTGCAGACCGGGGTGGGCCCCGTCCGGTTGTCGGTGCCGCGGGATCGGGCCGGGACGTTCGAGCCGGTGCTGGTGCCCAAGCGGGCCGGGCGCATCGCCGGCGGCCTGGACGACATGATCATCAGCCTGTATGCGCACGGCATGAGCGTGCGCGACATCCTGCACCACCTCAAGCAGGTGTATGGCACCGAGCTGTCGCACGAGCAGGTCTCCCGGATCACCGATCAGGTGATGGACGAGGTCAAGGCGTGGCAGACGCGTCCGCTGGACCCGACCTGGGCGGTGGTGTTCCTGGACGCGATCGTGGTGAAGGTGCGCGACAACCATGTGGTGCAGAACAAGCCCGCCTACATCGCGGTCGGGATCGACACCGACGGGCACAAGCATGTGCTGGGCATCTGGCTCGCGCGCACCCCGGCCGACACCGCCACCGCCGGGGAGAGCTCGCGGTTCTGGACCTCGGTGACCACCGACCTGCGCAACCGCGGGGTCCGTGACATCCTCATCGCCTGCTGCGATGGCCTGAAGGGGTTCGAGGACGCCATCAACGCCGCGTTCCCGGCCACGGTGGTCCAGACCTGCGTCGTCCACTTGATCAGGAACGCGCTTCGGCCGGTCGCACGCAAGGATGCCGGGGCGGTGGCCAAGGAGCTGAAGAAGGTCTACACCGCCGTGGACGCCGACGCGGCGCTGGAGGCCCTGGCCGAGTTCGCCGACACCGACCTCGGCAAGAGGTATCCCCAGAGCGTGCGGGTGTTCGAGGACGCCTGGGACCGGTTCACGCCCTTCTTCGCCTTCACCCGCCCGGTCCGCAAACTGCTCTACACCACCAACGGGATCGAGTCGCTGAACTACCAGCTGCGCAAGGTCACCAAAGCGCGCGGGCACTTCCCGACCGACGACGCCGTGGTCAAGCTGCTGTGGCTGGCCATCATCAACATCGAGGACAAACGCGCCCGGGAACGCGCCGCCAAGCGCCACAACGGCGACAAGCACGCCTTCTCACCCGCACGCCTGGTCGAAGGACAACGCGCCGCCGGATGGCGCGAAGCACTCAACGAACTCGCCGAGGCCTATCCAGGACGCATCAGGTAAAGCCGACTTCACCTTCTACCCGCAAGGTCTTTCCACACCTGAAGTTACAAGCTCCCAAGAACTCTCGGGACCCTCACCTCGCAGGATCAGGGGAATTATTGCAAAGCCCACGGCTATCCCTATTATGTGGTCCTCAACGACCAGGTCGCCTGCTCAAGGGACCCTGATGGAGACGACGGGACGATAGTCGACGCAACGACCGTCTGCCGCTGGAAGTACTCCAGCCGGCCGAACGTCCACGCAAACGCAAAGACCTGCATCTCAGACCCGTAAATCGAGAGTGCCGACTTTTGGCGTGCTTGTCGAACCAGCCGTTCTCCGAGGCGCTGAGCGCAGCGGCCGAGTCCGGGACTTGAGAAAGGCGCCACTCGTGCGGGAAGGTAAACGGTTCCGGTCTCCGCACACGTGATTGAAGTGCATCGCCAGCTGCAAGTACAGCGCCTGTACTTTGCCGGGACGCTGCTAGTGACCGCGTGGCCCGGCAGCATCGAGAACGGCATCCTGCGCCATTCCGCCAGCTCGATGACGTCCTCCGCCACCTTCGCAGCCGACGTCCTGGCCGTCGTCGGCCCCTGTTCGTGCCGGGATGGTCCGGACGAATCTTGGCCATGTGAACCCTGCCCCCTGGTGCGGTGATGGTGGGTGCGGGAGCGGCGTCGTTCAGCCGATCCGGGCGCCGGACGGAACATACGACGCCTCCATGCCGAACACCGCGACGTAGTGCTCGGCGGTCTCGCACCGCGTGGCGTCGTCACCACCGCTTCGGCCGTCAGCCGTTCCTCGTCGACAATCATGATCGCGGTCTTCGCGCGGCAACCGGAGACGACGAAGGCGAAGCGGCGTCGGCCCTTCTGACCGGCGGACTTGGATCGCCGACGGCGGAACGGAATGAGGCGCCCCGGGTCAGGCCATGCAGAGGCTCCTGGCCTGATAGTGCTCGGGGTGCTTGCGGCGCAGTGCGGCATTGAGCGTGGTGCGGATGCCGAGCGCTCTGACCCGGTCGATGCCGGGGCCTCCGGCGGGGCCGGCGAGGATGATCCTGCGGACAAGGCTGGTGCCGTCTGGGGCCATGGTCTGTGCGATTGCCTAGGCGACGCGGGTCGGGATGGGACCGTGTGCCAGACCCTGGCGGATCTGGCGGGTGAGATCGTCAGCGAGGATCTCGGGAAGGCCCTTGGCGATCCCGTCCAGTGCCTGGGCGGCGACGTCGGCTGGGTCGGCCTTTGGGACGTTGGGCATCGCGGCGGTCATGTCGGTGTCAATGAAGCCGACATGAAGTCCCGAGACCGCGATGCCCCGGGGTTCGAGCTCCTCGCGGGCCGCGTCGGTCAGCGCCCACGCGGCGGCCTTGGCCGCCGCGTACGCCCCGGCCTGTGCCGGATGCAGCCACGAGATCACCGACAGGATGTTGAGGACCGCGCCACCACCGTTGCCCTCGATGACCGGCGCGAATGCTCGAGTCACGGCGAGCGGGCCGTAGAAGTTCGTCTCCAGCTCCCGGCGGACCGCGTCGAGGTCGCCGGCGATCAGGGGCGTGCCGGTGGAGATCCCGGCGTTGTTGATCAGAACCGTCACATTGGTGGCGATCTCTGCGGCGGCTCGGATCGACTCGTGGTCGGTCACATCGAGCCGGAGCGGCGTGACGCCGGGCAGGTCCAGTTCGTCGGGTCGGCGCACCGCCGCGTAGACCGATGCGCCGCGCTCCAGCAGCTGCGTGGCCAGATGGCGGCCCAGGCCCCGGTTCGCGCCCGTGACCATCGCGATCGCGCCGTCCAGTTCCATGTATGCCTCCTCGGCGTCGGGTCCAGACTCGGACCGTCGATATAGATTATGAACATAATCTATAGGGCCAGCATAGGATAGATGACGACCAACATTCAACAAGGAGGCGTGGCATGGGGCGCGTATCACAGGCGCAGGCGCAGGAGAACCGCCGGCGTGTTGTCGACAAGGCTTCCCGGCTCTTCCGCGAACAGGGCACCGAGGTCAGCGTCGCCGACCTGATGAAGGCGGCAGGGCTGACCCACGGCGGGTTCTACAAGCAGTTCGCCTCGAAGGAAGCGCTCATCGGCGAGGCGGCCGCACACGCCTTCGATGAGCACGCCCGCATTCGCGTCGCCGCACTCCAGCAGCACCCCGGTGATCGCGACGCCGCCCGGCGGGCCTTCATCGAGGCCTACCTCTCCATCGAGCACCGCGACAGCGCTGCGGACGGCTGCCCCGTCGCCGGACTCGCCGTCGACATCGCCCGCGGCCACGGCGACGCCGAGGCCCGCCGCATCTTCACCGAACAGGTCGGCGACACCGCCGCCTGGCTCGGCGCGGACGGTGAGGACGGCATCGCCCGGCTGTGCACCATGGTCGGCGCCCTCGTCCTCGCCCGCGCCACCAAAGGCAACCCGCTCTCCGAAGACATCCTCGCCACCGCACGCGCGGCACTGACCGACGACAGCACCCCAACGGGACCATAGACGGCCATGCCGCCGCCGCTCTGCCAGGAACAGCCATCGGCGCCGAGAACGATCATGATGGAGTCGACCATACAGAGCATCTACGCCGTACAGTCTCCGCGATCACACCTCCGTGGTTCGCTCGGCTTTCGTTGACCGCTCCGTCGTGCAGGCACCACCGCCACTGGACAAGGGGCCTCTTGCAGCGCGGTTTGGGTCACCGGCCCCAGGACCATCTGCGGGCGCCGAGCCGATCCCGCGGTCGCCCAGAACCAGTAGCGCCGCGCCGTGGGCGGCGTTGAGCACGGCCCGTCGTGGAGCTTCGACGACGAACTCTGTTTCCAGCGGCACTTCGTTGTGCAACGCGGCCTCCCCGAAGGCGAAGCCGAGGGCCGACTCGCCGGCCGGTGAGCCGTCCACGCCCTCCGGCCGGAGGCCTGATCGGACCGCTACGACCGCAGGCCCGTGCGGCGCCGGTGCGGATGCGCGCTGTCATCCTCGTCGTAGTCGAGCTGGTTGATCATCCGGATGACACCGTCGACGGAGGCCGTGAGGTGTTCTGCGATCGGGACGAGGCTTGCCAGGGGCACACGGCCTCGCGGGTGACCACGCCGTCGCGCACGTCGATCTCCACCTCGGCAGGGTCGACCCAGAGACTGTGGATGATGATCTCGTGGGTCACCTGGTCGCGGATCTGCGCGTCCGTTCTCAGGAAGACGCGCAGCAGGTCGGCGCGGCTGACGATGCCGACCGGCCGGTCATCGGGGTCCACGACCAGGAGTCGCTTGAAGCCGTGGCGGGACAGTGATCGCGCTGCTTCGGCGACCGTGGCGCCCGCGGTCGTGGTGACCGCGGGGGAGCTCATGGCCTCCCCGGCCGTGGTGACCTGGGACCTGACCGATCCAGCCGTTCATGCCCGGAACGCGGCTTCGGGCCCGGCCTCGTGTCCAGGGCGGCCGCCGTCTTGCGGAGTAGGTCCGCCTCGGTGACCACGCCGAGGACACGCCCCTCGCCGTCCACAACGGGCACCCCGCTGATCTCGTGCTCGGCGAGATTAGTGATCACGTCCTCGCTGAGCTGGGGCGGGTGTGGTGGTCATCCGGGCAGGGTGGCGGAGTGGTCGGGCACGTAGGTCTGCATGTCGCGCGGCGACCGCTCGTAGCCCTTCGGAGGAGGCCGCTTGGGCAGCCGGAGGGCCGGAGGTTCCACTGTGTGGTAGGGGATCGTCGACAGCAGGTGAGCGATCATGTTGATCCGTGCGCGCCGTTTGTCCTCGCTCTCCACGACGTACCAGGGCGCCTCCGGAATGTCGGTGTGCAGGAACATCTCGTCCTTGGCGCGCGAGTAGTCCTCCCAGCGGGTGATGGACTCCAGGTCCATCGGGGAGAGCTTCCACCGTCGCATGGGGTCGTCCAGCCGGCTGCGGAAGCGGCGCTCCTGCTCGGCGTCACTCACCGAGAACCAGTATTTGCGCAGCAGAATGCCGTCCTCGACCAGGAGCCTCTCGAAGATCGGGCACTGGTGGAGGAACCGCATGTACTCCTGCTTGGTGCAGAAGCCCATGACGCGCTCGACGCCCGCCCGGTTGTACCAGGATCGGTCGAACAGGGCGATCTCGCCGGCGGCGGGCAGGTGCTCGATGTAGCGCTGGAAGTACCATTGCGTGCGCTCGCGGTCGGTCGGCGCGGGCAATGCCACGATCCGGGCGACGCGAGGGTTGAGGAACTCGGTGACCCGCTTGATCGTGCTGCCTTTGCCGGCCGCGTCCCGCCCCTCGAACACCACGACGACGCGGGCACCCTCGGTGCGCACCCATTCCTGCAGCTTCACAAGCTCTGCTTGAAGGCGGGCCAACTCCGGCTCGTACACATTTCGGGGCAGCCGCTTCGATTTGCTCATAAGGCATCCTTACCCGCGGTCACGAGAGCCGGCCGGCTGACACGGGCCGGCGCGATGTCCGCGACGGCAGACGAAGGCCGGCCGTCCGAAGCTGCGAGTGCCGCCCCGCTCCCGACCCCACGGGCCGATGGGCGGGCGACTGGGCGCGCGCCCAGCCGGTACGAGATGCCTGCGCGTCATCCTCTGGCTCGTCTCGAACCGTCTCCGCGAGACCGCCGCCGATCCCGCAAGCTCCCTCGGCTGGGTGGTTGTACGGCGGGCCGGCCACAGGACGGTTAATCCCTGACGCCCGTGTATCGCCACGGGCGCCTACGCAACGCAAAGGAGATCGATCCCGATGAGGCGTTCCTTCACTATCCCCGGCAGCGTCGTCGGCATTGTCCTCGGTGGCATCCTGGGCGGCGTCCTCGGCGGCGGCTCCCCCGGCGTCGCCGCCGGCCTCGTCGGCGCCTTCCTCGGCGGCGCCACCGGCGGCATCACCGCCGGCGACAAATTCGGCAACCTCGTCAGCGGCATCGCCGGTGACATCGCCTCCACCGTCGCCGTCGTCCTCGGCGGCGCCGTCGCCGTCGTGCTCGGCGGCGTCCTCACCGGCGCCATGGGCGGCGTCGCCGGCATCTTCGGCGGTATTGTCGGCGGTTTCTTCGGCGGTTTCTTCGGCGGCGGCATCGTCGGCGACTTCCTCGTCGGCCGCATCGTCCGCCACGTCGTCGTCCGCCGCCAACGTGACGACGACTAACTCGCCCGCGGGGCCGCCATGCGGCTGCGTGGCGTGCAACCAGAGGACCGGCTTACCAGGCTAGTCCTCCCAGCGTTGACTGGTCCCGTGGCTGAAGCCACGGGACCAGACTCTGTAAGGCCCTTCCCCATCGCACGCGTGCTGGGCCTCATCGGGCGGTCGGGGTCCGGCCGCGCCGGTACCGCGCCACCCTCTCCACCACCATCGCGGCACGCGCGGGCACCGTCCCCGGCAGCTGCGCCTGGAGCGGCTTCTACGGGGCCGGTGTGGGGGGAGATGGCGCATGACACGGTCCGGGCGCGCTGGCTGTGGGCACGGCGGGATCCGATCGAGGCGGTGTACGAGGCGCCGTGGACGGACGCTGCAATCCGCCGGGTCGCACGGACGCGAGCGGTACGTCGTGCAGGCAGGTTGACCTGGACCGAATCCTTTTGCTTGGTCAGGTCAGCGTTGGGAGTGGAAGGTGCGGAGGCGCTCAACGACCGGTTGGTAGTTGGGATGCTCGCCTTTGGTGAGCCAGTGCTCGGCCAGATCCAGGGCGGTACGGCCTCTCCAGTCTGGGGTGTCGTCCGCGCCCTGGTTCAGGATTTCCTCCACCAGGGCGAGGAGGATGTCGCTAGCCACCTCGTGCTCGTAATACCCGTAGCGGTCGAACAAGGCGTGCAGGGCGCCTTCGGTGCTCGCGCCGGACTCGACTCGGAATCTCACCTCGTTCACCCGGATCTCCAAGTCCTCCCTTGACTCATAGGGCAGGTCCCGCAAGAGCGTGGCGAGGCGGTGTTCCGCGTAGTGCATGGTGTGGGCGCCGTGTTCGGTCAGAATGCGGATCGCCTCCTGCGGGTAGGGGCGGGTCCTGATCGCCAGGTCCAGCAGGCGCGTGGCGCGCCGGTTGGGCGCGTTCACAGGCGCTCCCGCTTCGACCAGCATACGGAGGGTTCGCCAGTGATCGTCGTGTTCGATGCGGTCGGCGATGGGCTCGACGGTCTGGCCGCGGCCGAGGGCGGCGAAGTGCGGGGCGTTGCCGCCCTCGGCCTGCAGGGCCGGGTCGGCCCCGGCGGCGAGCAATGCCCCCACAACGTCCGGGCGGCGCCGCGCGACCGCGTGGTGCAGGGGGGACATGCCGCGGTCATCGAGCGCGTTGACGCTCGCGCCGACGGCGATGGCGGCTTGGACGGCCGCCGGATCATTCGCCTCCAGCAGGGAACGGTCGGCGGGTGAGAGCGCACCGGTCGGGCGAAGTTCCAGGACGGCGTATGCCTCATCTTGATGCGGGGAAGAGGCCCTGGTCAGAAACACGAAGCGGGCCGCCGCAAAGCGCCGGGGGGCGGCACCCAGGTAGGGATCATTCCAATGGTCCTCGGTCAGGACGTCCATGAGCGCGATGCGGCTGAGCACGGTCAGCGCGAATATCCGCCGTTCCCGCGCCTGGATCTCGCCCAGCACGGGAAAGTCTTCCTCCGCATCCGCTTGCTCGGCCAGGAGGTCCCCGATCACATCGGTGTCGAAGGGGCTCTCGGCCGCGCGCGCCAGCAGGTCGAGGGCCCCGTACACAGAGGAGGCCTCGCCGAGCACACGGACACCGGCCAGGTCATCCTCCTCGCCTGCTACCTCCGTATCCTCCTCCGGGTCGTACATGACCGCGGCGTAACGCCCGCCGCAGAGTTCGGGGCGCAGCCGCCCCGAATCGGCTTCGGCCAGGCAGCGCAGCAGCTCGTCAAGGTCCATGGTCGTGGAGTCTGCACCAAGCCGACCCACCCCGATACCGTGACCGTCTGCCACGGGTAGGCCGGGGACGTAAGGCGCAGTAGGGTGCCGCCGGCCAGGGTGAGTTCGATGACGTAGCGGAAGGCATCGCCCGCTTGCACTGCCCGGGGCCGGTGGTGGGAGCAGCGTGCTCCCGGTTTCGCGTCCAACTGCGTTGAAATGAGAAAGCCCAGGTCGACGTCTATGGCCTGACCTGGGCTTGTGTGGTTGGGCGATACTCGGATTGGACCAGTGCCGCTACCGTGTCAAGGTCGTTCCGATCAAGCAATGACCTGCAATTTGCCGACATGTCGCAGGTTGTGGGCGGTCGTTGACGCTTTTTGGCGCCTGGTCAGGGCCGTTCGGGAATCCTGCATGCTCCCGCCGCTCCACGTTTCGGGCGGGAGCAGTGGGAGCACGCCTGGGGGAGCGGCGGCGCCATCAACCGCCACCCGCAGTGCCGGCGGCACGGCGATACCGCACATGGATGCCGGTTTAGGTGGGAGCCATGCCGATCGCGTCGCTGCTGCCGACCGCCTCCGACACCGTGGCGGTGCTGGGAAGCCAGGTGAGGACGTGGTAGGCGACTCCGAAGGGGGCGTCGTCGTAGAGGCGGTTCGTCGTCCAGGAGGTGTTCTGGCAGGCGGATGCCATGACCTGCCAGGCGGCGCGTCCGGCGATGAGTTGGTTCGCGCAGTCCTGGGAGTCCAGGGCGAGCAGGGCGGTGGTGTCGGCGGTGTCGAGTGCGCGGGTGATGCGCGTGTCGAGGTCCAGTGCTCGCGGGTCGGTGTATCCAGGGGCCTTCTCGCCGCGGCGGGCGCTGCCGTCGGCGGCGATCAGGAGACCGGTGCGGTGCGAGGGTGTGGCCAGCCGGCGGCCCAGTTCGTGGCACTGTTCGGTGGTGGCGTGCTCGTGGACGCCCTGCAGGACGTACCGTCCAGCGAGCCCGTCGAGTAGTGAGCGGCCGATGGCGAGTGGCACCGGCAGCGGATCGGGTTCGGGACGGCGTCTGGGGGCGGGTGCCAGCCGTGCGGCCGGGTCGGGGGCGTCGCGGGGACAGGTCGCGGTGGCGGGGGCCGCGCCGATGACGATGAGTTCGTCGAGGCCGGTCAGGGCGGGGAGGGCGGTGCCGATCGCGGCCCGGACCTGTTCGACTTCGGGTACAGGTCGGCCGGTGAGTCCCGGGAGTAGCAGCGGAGCCTGGGGAACGCATACGGCCGCGGCGATCACGCCAGTCCCCGGACGGTACGGGCGGGTGATCGCAAGCCGCGGATGACCGCGATCATGTCCAGGAGCCGCCGGGTGGGGGTGATGTTGTGCGCGCGGAACACGCGGGCCCCCTGCCAGGCGCACACCGCGGTCGCCGCGAGGGTGCCGTGCAGCCGCTGGTCGACCGGGAGTCCGCCGAGGGACTCACCGACGAAGTCCTTGTTGGACAGCGAGACCAGCACCGGCCAGCCGGTGGCCACCACCTCCTGCAGGCGACGGGTGACCTCCAAGGAGTGCCAGGTGTTCTTGCCGAAATCGTGCCCGGGATCGATGAGGACGCAGCCGGGGTCGACACCGGCGCGCACCGCGCGTTCGGCCAGCGAGGCAGTGCGGGTGATCACATCGGCGACGACGTCGTCGTATTCGACGCGGTGCGGGCGGGTCCGCGGCGGCAGGCCCCCGCGTGGGTGCACACCAGGCCCGCGCCGAACTCGGCGGCGACCTCGGCCACACCCGGGTCGACGCCGCCCCACGCGTCGTTGAGCAGGTCGGCACCCGCCGAACAGGCTTCCCGGGCCACCTCGTGCCGCCAGGTGTCGACACTGATGATCAGGTCCGGGTACCGGTCGCGGACGGCCGCGACGAGCGGTGCGGTGCGGTCGATCTCCTTGGCAGCGTCCACCTCCGCGCCGGGGGCCGCCTTCACGCCCCCGATGTCGATGATGTCCACGCCTTCGGTGACGACTTGGTCGACGCGTTGCATTGCCTGATCGAAGGCGAACGTCGCGCCCCGGTCGTAGAAGGAGTCGGGGGTCCGGTTGACGATGGCCATGAGCAGCAGTTCGCCGCTGTTGAGCCGGTCGCGCAGCTTCAGCATGCGTTGCTCGCCTCCCCTCGGTAGTAGGCGGGTTCGGACCGTGCTGGGGAACGTTCCATCGTCGGCACCGCCCGCGCCGTCCACCCGGCGTCGGAGTCGAACTGCCGCAGCAGCGGGGTGAGCGCGCCGGTCCTCGACCACGCGCGGCGCCGGTGGACGACCGCCAGCAGTTCGGCCGCCATCACGCCCAACTCCTCCACGGGCCGCTGCCGGTGTCCACGGGCGCCGAGGTCGACCTGGGCCAGCGCGGTGAGGCCGTGCCGCTGGTAGGTGTCCAGCAGGCAGGCCAGCTCGACGCCGTACCCGACCGGAATCGGCAGCGTCTCCAGCAGCGAGCGGCGCACCGCCCATTCGCCGGCCAGGGGCTGGACCACCGTCGCCAGCTCCGGCCACAGCAGATTGAGCATCGGACGCGCCATCAGCTCGGTGACTCTGCCGCCTCGGTCTCCGCCCCCGGGGGCCGACAGGCGCCGGTAGAAGGCTTTCACCAGCAGTGTTTCCGGACGGGTGAGCAGCGGCCCCAGCAACCCGACAACGAACCGGGAGGACCACACGGTCAGGTCGGCGTCGACGAAGACCAGCACATCGCCCCTGGTCACGAACAGCGACTTCCACAGCGCCTCGCCCTTGCCAGGGAACCAGCCGGCCTCCGGCGCGACGGCCATGGTCCGGTGGACCCTCGCCCCGGCCTTGGCAGCGATGTGTCCGGTGCCGTCACGGCTGTCGGAGTCCATGACGACCACCTCGTCCACCACCCCGGGCGCCGCCAGCTCGGCCACGATCCGCTCGACGATCGCGCCGACCGTGGCCGCCTCATCGCGCGCAGGGATCACCACGCTGACCGTCAAAGCCGACGCCTGCTTGGCCTCCAAGACACGCCCGAGCGGCCAGTCCGAACACCTGGATGTCGCCTGGTGGAACCAGAGATCGGCCACGTCAGGCAAGGCACCGGCTTCCATTCGAAACCCCCTTCAAAGCCTATACAACGGACGTGACCTGCCCACCCGGAGGCGGGGCGGCCCCGGGGATCTGCCGCGCTTCCCCGGTCTCATAATAGGTTAGATTATTTTGCTAATGGCACCCTTGGTGAGTCTACTCTGACTGCCATCGCCGTACCCAGGAGGACGGAACCGTGTTCTGGATCACGTTGGTCATCGGGCTCGCCGGAACGGCGGTCGCGCTGGCGCTCGCCGGCCGGCGGGTGCTGTTCCTGTACGGGATCGCCACGAGCGGCCAGCCCGACCCCGAGCGGACGTTGCAGGTCAGGCGCGCGCCCAAGAAGGCCGTCGAGGGTCAGGCGGTGGAGGTGCTGGGGCAGCGCAAGCTGCTGAAGTGGACGCTGGCCGGTGTTTCGCACGCGGCGGTGATGTGGGCGTTCATTCTGCTGATCACCGTGTATCTGGAGGCGGCGGTCGCGCTGCTGTTCGGGCTGGACGCCAAGATCCCCGGCTTGCAGACCTGGGGGCCGATCGGTTTCGTGCAGGACACCATCGCGCTGGCCTGCACCGCCGGGCTGATCACCTTCACCGCGATCCGGATCAAGAACTCGCCCAAGCGGCTGGACCGCGGTTCGCGGTTCTCCGGTTCACACCTGTCCGGCGCGTGGATCACACTGTTCATGATCTTCAACGTGATCTGGACGATGTTCTTGTTCCGGGGTGTGGAGTGGGCCAGCGGCAACCTGCCCTACGGCAGGGGCGCCTACTTCTCCTACCTCGTGGGGCACGCCTTCGAGGGCCTGAGCCACGACACGCTGGAGGTTCTGGAGTCGGTCGGGCTGCTGGCCCACATCGCGGTCGCGTTGATCTTCCTGGTGTTCGTGGTGCATTCCAAGCACCTGCACATCTTCCTGGCCCCGCTGAACGTGATGTTCAAGCGGCAGCCGGACGGGCTGGGCCCGGCGCAGCCGATGATGTCGGGCGGCAAGCCGCTGGACTTCGAGGAGGCCGACCCCGACGAAGACGTGTTCGGCCGCGGCAAGATCGAGGACTTCACCTGGAAGGGTCTGCTGGACATGGCGACGTGCACCGAGTGCGGTCGCTGCCAGTCCCAATGCCCGGCCTGGAACACCGGCAAGCCGCTGTCGCCCAAGATGCTGGTGCTGGAGCTGCGCGACCACGCGCTGGCCAAGGCGCCCTACTTCACCGCCTCGCAAGAGCAGCGGGAGGCCTTCACCGACGAGCAGAAGCTCGCCATGCAGGTCGATAGGGAACTGGTCGGCGAGGACGGTGTCATCCATCCCGACGTGCTGTGGTCGTGCACCAACTGCGGTGCCTGCGTGGAGCAGTGCCCGGTCGACATCGAGCACATCGACCACATCCTGGACATGCGCCGCTTCCAGGTCATGATCGAGTCGTCGTTCCCGTCCGAGGCCGGCGTCATGTTGAAGAACCTGGAGAACAAGGGCAACCCGTGGGGCATGTCGGAGACCAAGCGCCTGGAATGGGTGCAGGAGCTGGACTTTGAGGTCGAGGTCGTCGACGACAAGGTGTCCGAAGACACCGAGTACCTGTTCTGGGTGGGCTGCGCCGGGGCGCTGGAGGACCGGGCCAAGAAGACCACCAAGGCGGTCGCCGAGCTGCTGCACATCGCGGGCGTGAAGTTCGCGGTGCTGGGCCCGATGGAGGCGTGCACCGGTGACCCGGCCCGCCGTTTGGGCATGGAGTTCGTCTTCCAGATGCTCGGCCAGCAGAACGTGGAGACGTTGAACGACGCGGGCGTGACGAAGATCGTCGCGACGTGCCCGCACTGCTTCAACACCCTGGCCAATGAGTATCCGCAGATCGGCGGGAACTATCAGGTCGTGCACCACACCCAGTTGCTGGCGCACCTGGTGGAGGAGGGCAGGCTCACCCCCCTCGCGCCGATCGAGGAGAACATCACCTACCACGACCCGTGCTTCCTGGGCCGTCACAACAAGGTCTACAAGCAGCCGCGCGACATCATGGCGACCGTGCCCGGGGTGAAGACGAAGGAGATGCACCGGCACAAGGACCGCGGTTTCTGCTGCGGCGCCGGCGGCGCCCGGATGTGGATGGAGGAGCGCATCGGCAAGCGCATCAACACCGAGCGTGTGGACGAGGCCCTGCAGACCGATCCCGACACCGTGTCGACGGCCTGCCCGTTCTGTCTGGTGATGCTGGGTGATGCGATCAACGAGAAGAAGAACCAGGGCGAGGCCAAGGAATCGCTGGAGGTCGTGGACGTCTCCCAGCTGTTGATCCGCTCCATCAAGGGCGAAGGCACCACCCCCGAAAAGGAACCCGCCACCACCGAATAGGACCGAGAGGTCATGGAAGGCGTCTGGAAGCCGCTGGCGGAGCGAGGTCGGGACCTTCTGCCGTTGGGCGAGCCCTGGCAGACCGTGGCCTTCCAAGTTCGAATGTGACGGACTCCCGGTCAGCGGCGGCGATGCTGCCGGCGCGGGTCAGCCCTTCGGCCATGCCGAGCCCGACCCCGGGGATTCCGCCAATGACCAGGGCGACGTGGCCGGTCAGGCGGGTGGATGCTGGGCGGTCATGACGAGACCCCGCCGCCACCTGCGCCGGCGAACAACTCGCGGCCCATGATGATCTGCTGGATCTCCGCCACTCCCTGGGCGACGTCGAAGAACACCGACTCGCGGTACAGCCGCTCCACGACCATCTCCTTGGTGAGTCCGTACGCGCCGCATACGTGGAGGGCGGCCTGGGCGGCCTCGCGTGCGGCTCGTCCCGACACGAGGCGGGCGGCGGCGGCCTCCGCAGTGGCGCTCTCTCCCCGGTCGAGGATGTCGGCACAGGTCAGGACCAGGGATTCGGCGCCGGCGATGTCCGCGGCCGCCTTCCCGAGGAGTGCTTGCACGGTGGGGAAACGTCTGCCTATCGGCGTGCCGCGGTATTCGCGGGTCAGAGCGTATGCGGCGGCCTCTTCCAGGGCTCGTGTCCCGATCCCCACGCAGATCGCCGACGCGCGCACCTTGCCGAACGCCTCGCCGGCCAGCATCACCTGGAACCCGCCGTCCAACTCGCCAACCAGGCTGTCGCCGTCCACCCGAACGTCATCCAGGGTGACCGGCCGGGCTTCGGTCCCTCCCATCGACAGCACTTCGCTCGGTCGGCCGACCTGCCAGCTCGGCAGCGACGTGTCCACGAGGAACGCGCTCAGGCCCTTGTCGGACGTCCGGGCGAACACGAGCGCCACCTGAGCCTGTTCGGAAAAGGAGATGAACTGCTTGGCCCCCGACAGCGTCCAGCCTGTGCCGTCACGCCGGGCCCACGTGGTGATCTGGCGGGGGTCCGAACCGGTCGCCGGCTCGGTGAACGCCCATGCCGCCATCAGCTCACCGGAGACCAGTCCGGGGACGAAGCGCTCGATCTGCGCGGGCGTGCCGTGTTCGATCAGGGTCATCGCCACCTGGACGGTGGTGCCGGGGTAGAGCGCGGCGACGGCGCAGTGCCGCGCCACCTCCCGGCTCGCCACCGTGTAGGCGCGCACCGTCCCGCCATCGCCGCCGTACTGATCGGCGAACGGCAGGCGGGTCAATCCCAGCTCGCGGACCGCCTGCCACAACTCGTGAGAGAAGCGCTGGTCTTGATCGACCCCACGGGCCAATGGGGCGATCGTCTTGGCAGCCTGCCCGTCGACCGCGGCCCGCAACCCCTCCAGCTCCGGCTCTACTCGAAGTCTCACAGCTGCCCCTCATGGGTCGGTAGTGCGGTCATCCATTCCCGCCACGGAGCGGGCGCTTCGCCGGGCCGGTGCACTCACGGTTCAGTTATAACAGAAGAAAGAGATAACTTATTTAATTTCTGCTACTCTAGCTGCCATGAGTGCTGATACTGCGCCGACCTCCCTCTCCGGTGCAGAGCGGGAGGCGGGGGAGCGTGACTGAGCCCGCCGGGTCTGCGACGGGGCCGGGAACGCTGGGCCATCGCGTCCGTGTCCCCAAGATGGCCGAGCTGGTCGCCGCGCAGCTGCGCCGCAAGATCGTGCGCGGCGAACTGGCCGGCGGGGAGGCACTGCCTGCCGAGACCGCGCTGATGGAGGAGTTCTCGGTCTCGCGGCCGACGCTGCGCGAGGCCTTCCGGGTCCTGGAGTCCGAGGCGCTGATCAGCATCCGGCGCGGCGCCCGGGGTGGCGCGCGGGTCCAGGTGCCGCAGGGAGAGGTCGCGGCCAGGTACGCCGGGTTGGTGCTGCAGTACCGCGGCACGACGCTCCAGGACCTCTACGAGGCGCGCAACCTGATCGAGACTCCCTGCGCAGGGCTCCTCGCGCGGCGGGCCACCGAGTCCGACCTCGACAGGTTGCGCACCGCGGTGCGCGAGGCCGAGCTGCTGATCGATGATCCGCCGTCGTTCATCCGCGCGCACATGCAGTTCCACGCGCTGGTGGTCGATCTGTCGGGGAACGAGACCATGCGGGTGCTCAACGGCATGGTCCGGCACATCATCGACCAGGCGAACTGGTCGCATGTGGACCTCGACGCGGGCAGCCCCGAGAACATCGTGGCGAACCAGGAGGGTTTCCGGGCGCACGTCCGGCTGGTGGAACTCGTGGCCGCCCGGCAGGCAGAGGCCGCCGAGGAACTGTGGCAGGCCCACCTCCAGGCCGCGGCGGAGTACCTGCTGCTCAATGAGTCGATGACCACGGTGCTCGACCTGCTGGGCTGAGGAGGCACCGGCCGAGCCCGCCGTGCTCAATGGGCCACGGCCGGGACGGCCTCGTCCGACAGGCGCGAATGGCCGAATCAGGAGGTGGACGGCGATCCTCGCAGGAGGGCGCGCACGGCGAGGGCGCCTTCGATGGTCGTTCGAGCGTCGGCGTCGCCCGCGATCAGGTTGAAGGATCGGCACCCTGCCCGCACGTAAGGCCGCAAGCCTGCCGCCACGTCCTCCGGAGTGCCGTACGGGCTGTAACGCTCGAATTTCTCGAAAGGGGTCCGGTAGAGCTGCTCCATCGTCTTGGCGAGCGCCGGACGCGCCTTCCTTGGGGTATCGCCGAAACCGCACCAGACGTGCATACCGTGCAGCCGGCGATCCACCTGGCGGCCGCAGGCCGAAGCGTGCTCGGTGATCCGGTCACAGGACGCCGCATACCGTTCTGGCGTGGTCCACAGTCCGAGCCAGCCGTCACCGTGCTTCGCCACACGGCGCAAGGCGGCGTCGGACCGGCCACCGATCACGATGGGCACGGACGCCGTCGGCGCAGGCCGTACGCTCACGTCGTCGAACCGGAAGAATTCGCCCGACGCGGTCACCGGCCCGCCGCCGAGCAGGGACCGGACGAGCGTGATCGCCTCGTCCATTCGACGGCCGCGCGTCGCGGGGTCGACACCGCACGCACGGAACTCGGCGGGATCCTCGCCGCCCAGACCGACTCCGAAGATCACCCGGCCGGGAGCCAGTCCCGCCAAGGACACGACCTGCCGCGTCACCGGGACGGGGTGGCGCAAGGGCAGCAGATAGACCGCTGTTTGGACGGTGATGCGTGTGGCCAGTACCGCCAGCGCGGTGGCCTGGAGGAGCCCGTCGAAGCCCTGGCCTCCCTTGAAGGTGACGTGATCGCCGACGAAGAGCCGGTCGATTCCGGCCTCCTCGGCGTCCGCCACGAACCCGCGTAGTGCCGCCGCATCGTGGAAGAGTTCGTGAGGTACGCGCACGCCGATGGTGATCTGATCTTTCAACTCTCTCCTTCCCGTGGAAATCGCCTCCTGCACCGACGTGACCATCGCGTTGGTCATGTCCGTCTCGAAGACCCCAGGCACGACCAGGTTCACCGTTACCCCCTTTCGGGCCACCGACCGCGCGAGGGAACGAGTTAGTCCCAGGAGCCCCGCCTTGGCGGCGTAGCCCACCTCGTCGGACCGGTCAGGTTGGCTCGCAGGGCACAGTCCCACTCCCGCTCGGTCATCTCGCGTGCCTTGTTCTCTATTCATCGGAAGAGGCGATCATGGACGTGCCGCTCTGTGCAGCTTGGCGCGCAGCGCCTCGCGTTGGTGGGGACTGCCCACGTTCTGCTCCATGAACGCGCGCTCGGCGCGGAATCCCGCCATCATCGCCTGGTCGTCCCAAGCCCGGTTCAGCATGCTCTTGGCGGCGCGCACCGCGTCGGGGTTGCGGCCGGCGATCTGCGCGGCGATCGACAGGGCCTCCTCCCGCGGGTCGGCGCACGTCCGTGTCGCCAGGCCGATACGGACGGCTTCCTCGCCGGTGACCTGCCTGGCCGTGAGGGTGAGTTCCTTGGCGATGTCCAGCCCGACGAGTCGCGGCAGGATCTGCGTGCCACACATGTCGGGCGTCAGTCCCCAGCCCATCTCCAGGACGCCCATGCGCGCGTCCGGTGTCACCAGCCGGATGTCGGCGCCGAGGGCCAGTTGCAGCCCGCCACCGAGCGCGAATCCTTGAACGGCGGCGATGACCGGTACCTCGTGCACCTGCCACACCCAGACGGCTTTCTGGCCTCGCCCGAGATGCAGGCCAGGGACGTCGAACGCGCCTGTTCCGGAGGCCGGCGGATCTCCGGCATCGGCGTCCCGCACCGCCGCGGGCCGCCAGGGCCGGTCGTCCGCCTGGGCCTGGAAGGCGGCGCGGTCCAGTCCGGCGCAGAAGGCGCGGCCCTCACCGGACAGGACGATGGCGCGCAGCCCCGGCTCGTGCCGGAGACGCTCGCCGACCTCGATCAGCTCGGCGAACATCGTGTCGTCGAGCGCGTTGAGCTTGCCCGGACGGTTGAGGCGCACGTCGGCCACCCCGTCTTCGAGCCTGCAGAGCACCCGATCCATGGTCGTCTCCTCGTCAGCGTCAAACTGGTTAATTTATATAACCTAATTTTCGGCAGGTTGAACGTCAATGACCGGCTCCCGCCGTCGCTGGCCCCTCGGCCCCCGGGAACGGTCGGGCGCCCTCCGGAGCCTCGGGAGCCCTGACGACGGCCGGTGAGGGGGCGCCGCGTTCCACCGGGACGAGGGGGCGTTGACATGGTTCGGGTGCGTCCCTAACCTCAATATAGTTAAATCTTTCAGATTCGATACTTGAATCTAGGGACACTGCCATCCGTCGGGGCCGGGTGGGCTGAGGAGGAGACCGTGACCAGCGCCCGGGAGACCCTGAAGAGCCTCGTCGGCTCCGGCGACCCGTTCGACGGACCATCGGAAGAGGTGCGGACCCTCCAGCTGGAGGCCGCCCGGGAGTGCTTCGACGAGCATCGCGAACGCATACCGCTACTGCGGCGCCGCGCGGACGACGTGGGCGTGAAGGAGATCCGCGCGGAGGCGGACATCGTCCCGCTGCTGTTCTCCCACACCAGCTACAAGTCCTACCCCCTCTCCTACATCACCGGGGGACACTGGGACCGCCTGCTGCGCTGGTACTCGACCGTCTCGGTGGTCGAGCCGGACGAGGTGGACGTCGAGGGCGTCACCGACGTCGACGACTGGATCGCGCGCGTCGCCGCGGCCGGGCACCGGGTCTACATCACCAGCGGCACCTCCGGCAAGGTCTCGCTGCTCAACACCACGACCGCGGACCGGGACTGGCTGCTGAAGATCATGGCCAACCTCACGTGCTGGCCGCGTCCGCTGCCGCCCGAGCGCACCCGCCGCGGCTACATCCTTGCTCCCGCCAGCGGGCCGCTGCGATCCATCGACGGCTTCCGAATGCACGCAGACCTGTTCGTGAAGGAAGGGGAGCTGCGGCTGCTGACCGAAGACCCCCTGCGGCTATCGGAGCTGATGCGCAGCGAACTGCTTCGCAAGAAGATGGTCGAGGGAACCGCGACCGCGCAGGAGGTCAAGGAGTTCGAGAACGCCTCCGGCGGACGCGAGGGGGAAATGCAGGCCGCGCTGGACGGACTGATCGACGACATCGTCGAGCACCGGGCCGAGCCGCTGCTCATCGCCGCGATGAACAACCAGCAGTGGGCCCTGATCCAGGGGATGCGGTCGCGCGGTGTGCCGGACGGGGGATTCCACCCCGACTCGATGGTGCTCGCCGGAGGCGGCAACAAGAACAAGGTCCTGCCCGAGGACTACATGCAGCAGTTCGCCGATTTCTACGGCGACGTCCGCAGAGTCCGGAGCTACGGCATGACGGAGATGCACGGCACGTGCATGTCCTGTGAGGAGGGCCGCTACCACGTGCCGGCGTGGATCGTCCCGCTCATCCTGGACGAGCCGGGAGAACGGCTGCTCAACGAACGCGGCGGGGTGGTCGAGGGGCGGTTCGCCTTCCTCGACCTGTCCATGGAGGGCCGCTGGGGCGGTCTGATCACCGGCGACCGGGTGAACGTTGACTTCTCGGCCTGCGCCTGCGGGAGGACCAGTCCCGCGGTGCTGCCGAACATCACGCGATACGGCGACCTCGGCGGCGAGGACAAGATCACCTGCGCGGCGACGCTCGACTCTTACGTGAGGGGGATGATCCAGGCATGAGCGGCGCGGTGCTTTCGGGGCCCGGGACCGGCGGTGAAACGGTGCGGGCCGGCGGGCCGGTCCCTGTGGTCCACGTCGTCCAGGGCGTCGTCGGCCAGGGCTCGGACATCGTCCACGGCCGCGCGGGGTCCGAGTTCGCCACGCCCGCGCTCGATCTCGACCGTCTCGTGTGGCCCAGGGCGGAGCCGGGACCGGCGTTCGACGTGCCCGTCGCCGAGATCGTCGATCTGCTGGTGGAGACCGGCGAACGGCTCAAGGCCGACACGGACGGGTTGCTCGCCGAGGCGCTGGAGCACATGGTCGAGGTCAGCCCGTTGCCGCGGGAGGTCCTGGAGCGGGCGTACGCGCTGCTGTGGCGCAGCTTCCAGCGTCCGCAGATCCAGGTGCAGATCGACAACGAACTCGGCGGCTCCGACGTGCTCGACGGCTGGCGGGAGGTGTCGCTGCCGGGCGGACGCGTCGGTTCCATCAGAGCGTTCCCGCCGCGCCTGGTGCACATTCTGGCGGGCAACGCTCCTGGTGTGGCGGCCATGTCCATCGTGCGGGGTGCGCTGACCAAGGGCGTGAACCTGCTCAAGCTGCCCTCCAACGACCTGTTCACCGCCACCGCCATCCTCCGCACGATGCTCGCGCTCGCCCCCGGGCATCCGGTGGTGCGCTCCTTCTCGGCGGCGTACTGGAGGGGCGGGGACGAGAGCGTGGAGAGCACGATCTTCCGCGCGCAGTTCTTCGACAAGCTGGTCGCCTGGGGCGGCGAGGCCACCATCCGCGGCGCCCTGAAGTACGTCGGCCCGGGGTTCGAGCTGGTCTCCTTCGATCCCAAGTCGTCGATCTCGTTCGTCGGCCGTGAGGCGCTGGCCTCGGACGAGGCTCTGGAGGAGGCCGCCGAGGCGGCCGCCGCCGACGCCACGTTCTTCAACCAGGCCGCGTGCGTGGCCAGCCGCTTCCAGTTCGTGGAAGGACCGGTGGAGAACGCCGACCGCTTCGCCGCGGCCCTGTGCGAACGGCTGGGGGTGGCGCGCGAGTTCTCCTCCGCCGGCGGTCCGAAGATCGGCGGCGAACTGCGAGAGGAGATCGAGGTGCTGCGCGAGCTGGAGGACGACTACCGGGTCTGGGGCGGCTATGACGGCCACGGCCTGGTCATCCGCTCGCCCGAGCCGGTGGAGTTCCATCCCGACGGCAAGATCGTGAACGTCGTCGCCGTCCCGTCGCTGGCCGACGCGGTCTCCTACGCGGGCGTCGCGACCCAGACGGTCGGCGTGTACCCGGCCGCGCGCAAGGCGCAACTGCGCGACGCCCTGGCGTCCGCGGGCGTGCAGCGCGTGGTGCCGCTCGGCGGTGCGGGCGGCATGCCGCCCGGGCTCTCGCACGACGGCTTCTATCCGCTGCAGCGCCTCATGCGATGGGTGAACGACGAATGAGCGACCGGGCGCGGGCGAGGCACTGGATGATCACCGGTGTGTCGAGCGGGTTGGGCAAGGCTCTCGCCGAGACCGTGCTCGAACGCGGCGGGGTGGTGGTCGGGACACTTCGTGACCAAGGACAGGTGGCCGACTTCGAACGGCTTGCTCCGGGCCGTGCCTTCGCGGTCCTGCTCGACGCCACCGATCCGGCGGAGATCCTGGCCGAGCGAGCCGCCGACGCGGTGCGACTGGCCGGCCACATCGACGTTCTGGTCAACAACGCCGGCTACGGGCTGCTGGGCGCGGTCGAGGAGGTGAGCGACGACGAGATCAGGCATCAGATGGACACCAACTTCACCGGCCCGCTCCGGCTCGTCCGAGCACTCCTCCCGCACTTCCGCGAGCGACGGCAGGGCCATGTCGTGAACGTCAGCTCGATCGCCGGATTCACCGGCCAACCTGGACTGGGCGTTTACAACGCGTCCAAGTTCGCGCTCGAAGGGCTGTCGGAGGCTCTGCGGCTGGAACTCGGACCGTTCGGCATCGGCGTCACCATCGTCGAGCCGGGAGCGTTCCGCACGAGATGGGCGGGGCCGGGGCTGCGGCGAGCCGAGCGGCGTCTTCCCGAGTATGAGCTCGTCACGGCCGTGCGGGGGAGCCTGGACCGGCTGGACGGCGTGCAGCAGGGCGATCCCCGGCGCGCCGCGGCGGCGATAATCAAGGCCGTGGAGGCACCGGAACCGCCCGGCCGGTTGCCGTTGGGAGCCGACGCCGTGAAGGCGGTCCGCGGCAAGCTCGCCGCAGTCGCGAGCGAGCTGGACGGCTGGGAAGAAGTATCCGCGTCCACGGCGTTCGAGCCTGCCGCGCAGGCCGAAGGGCGGGCACCCTAGAAGAGCCGATCACGCGCGTGCGGCGGTGGTGAGGCGTCACCGGCCGGTCCACCTTGGGGAGCGTTTCTCGCTGAACGCGCGTGGCCCTTCAAGCGCATCCGCACTTTTCGTGATCTCGTCGTGGGAGGTGTCGTTCAACGCCCAGGCCACCGGCTCGGGGAGGCGCGCGGACATGTGCACCAGGGCTTTGCTCGCGCGAACCGCGAGCGGGGCGTTGGCGGCGATGCGCGAGGCGAGATCCACGGCGGCCGTGAGCGTTTCCGCCGGTTGCACGACCAGGTTGACCAAGCCCCACTGCTGGGCGGTCGCCGCGTCGATCGGTTCGCCCGTCAGAAGGAGCTGAAGGGCGCGGCGGGGACCGATGAGCCCCGGCAGCCGTACAAGGCCGCCGCCGCTGGCGAGCACGCCCCGCTTGACCTCGGGCAGTGCGAAACGCGCGTGCTCGCCGCACACCACGAGATCGCACGCCAGTGCCAGTTCCAGGCCGCCGCCGTAGGCCAGTCCGTTGACCGCCGCGATCATCGGCGTCGCGATCCGGTCCCGGACCAGTTCCGAGACGACGCGCGGCCCGGGGACGGTGGGGGCCGGGCGTCCGGCCAGCTCGTGCAGATCGCCTCCCGCGCAGAAGGCGCGTCCGCCCGACCCGGTGATGACGATCACCCGCACGGACGGGTCGGTGTCCGCGGCCACCAGCGCCCGCTTGGCGCGGAGCGCCAGCGCGGTCGTTATCGCGTTCAGCGACCGGGGCCGGTTGAGGGTGAGGACGCGGACGGGCCCACGGTCTGCGACGAGCAGCTCGTCGCCGTCCGCCGCTGATTCCGCACCGGTAGGCGAAGTGGTCACTTGAGCCCGGCGAGGACGGACGTCCACTGGTCGATGTCGTGTTCGTATGGGGCGTAGAACTGGAAACGGGTCACCAGGTCGCCGAAGCGCTCGGTGAGGACGGCGGCGATCCGGTCAGGGGGCCCGACGACCGCGAAGGTGTTGAGCACCTCGTCGTCGATCGCGTCTCCCATCTTGGTCCATTTGCCCGGGTCGTCGCCGCGTGACAGGGCGTGCAACTCGTCGCCCAGCGCGCCCCAGCCGTGCAGTTCGAGGACGCCGCGGTAGGCCGGAGTGCTGGCGTAGAAGGCGATCTGGTTCCGGACGGCGCGGACGGCGGTGGCCAGCGATTCCTCGGTCGTCCCGGTGGCGGTCAGCGGCAGACCGATGACCTCGAAGCCGTTCATGGAACGGCCGGCCTTCTCCCGCCCCTGGCGCACGGTCGGGAGGGTGACCTCGCGGATGTAGCGCTCGGTGGTGAAGCCGTGCAGGAGGATCCCGTCGCAGACCTCGCCGGCCACCCGGCACATGGCCTCGCCCACGGCCGCGATGACGATCTTTGGAGCCGGGGTCGGGAGCGGGCCGGGGGAGAAGAACGGCGTCATCAGGGTGTGGCGGTAGAACTCGCCTTCGAAGCTCAGCCTGGAGCCGCTCTGCCAGCTGTCCCAGATGGCGCGGATCGCGGCCACCAGCTCGTGCATGCGGGCGGCGGGCCTGCTCCAGGGCATCGAGAAGCGCCGCTCGATGTGCGGCTTGACCTGGCTGCCGAGACCGAGGGTGAAGCGGCCCTCGGTGTAGCGCTGCAGGTCCCACGCCGTGTACGCGAGGGTCATCGGTGATCGCGCGAAGGCGACGGCTATCGCCGTGCCCAGTTCCAGCCGCCGGGTGGACTGCGCCGCGGCGACCAGCGGGAGGAAGGGGTCGTGCGCGGACTCCGAGGACCACAGGCCCGCGTAGCCCCGCTTCTCGTGCTCGGTGGCCGCCGCCGCGATCCGCTGGAGTGACCCGGTGTTCAGCTTCCCGTCTGCACGCATGCGGCAAGTATAGATGAAATAGCTGATATAGTTAAATGATTGAGGTGTTGGCTTGCGGTGGAGGAGACACATGTCGAACGTCGTCATCGTGGAGGCCGTGCGCTCGGCCGTCGGCAAGCGGCGGGGCGGTCTCTCCCGCCATCCGGCTCCGGACCTCTTCGGCGACGTCCTCGCCGGCCTCGTCGCCCGTGCAGGCGTGGACTCGTCCATCGTCGACCAGGTGACCGGTGGATGCGTGAGCCAGGTCGGGCAGCAGTCGGGCAACATCACTCGCACCGCCTGGCTCGCGGCGGGGCTCGACCAGCGGGCCGCCGCTTCGACGGTCCACGCGCAGTGCGGGTCGTCCCAGCAGGCGTTCACCCTGGCGTACGGTCTGGTCGCGGGCGGTGTGGCCGATGTGGCCGTCACGGGCGGCGTGGAATCGATGAGCCAGGTCCCCATGGGGTCGAGCGCCATGCCCGAGCTGGGGCCCGCCAGGACGCCCCGCTACGAGGGCCACTACGAGATCACGACGCAGTTCGAGGCGGCCGACCGCATCGCCGAGGCGTGGGGGTTCACCCGCGAGCGGCTTGAGGAGTTCGCCGTCCTCTCCCAGGCGCGGGCCGCCGCGGCGATCTCCGAAGGCCGGTTCGCGGCCCAGATTGTACCGGTGGAGGCACCCGTCGCCGACGACGACGGGAAGATCGTCGGTGCCACGACCATCGACACCGACGAGGGGCCCCGCCCGACGACGCCGGAGGGCCTGGCCGGCCTGCGGGTGAACCAGAAGGACCGCCCCGGCGCGCTGCACACGGCCGGGACGTCGTCGCAGATCTCGGACGGCGCCTCGGCGCTGCTCCTCATGACCGAGGAGCAGGCCGGTCGGCTGGGTCTGACGCCCCGCGCCCGCGTCGTCGACTCCTTCATGACCGGCAGCGATCCGGTGATGCTGCTGACCGGGCCGATCCCGGCGACCCGCGCGATCCTGGAGCGCACGGGCCTCACCCTGGACGACATCGACGTCGTGGAGATCAACGAGGCGTTCGCCTCGGTCGTGCTCGCATGGCAGCACGAACTCAAGGCCGACCTCGCCAAGGTCAACGTCAACGGGGGTGCGATCGCGCTCGGCCACCCGCTCGGTGCAACGGGCGGTGTGCTGCTGACCAAGGCCCTCCACGAGCTGGAGCGGACGCGGGGCCGGTACGGCCTGGTCACGATGTGCGTGGGAGGCGGCATGGGCACCGGGACGATCATCGAGCGGCTCTGACCGAGCCGCCCCGAGGCGGTTCCGCGTGCTTCAGATCACCTTCTTCGCCGCGAGATCGGCGATCGCGTCCTCGTCCAGGCCGAGCAGGCCGCTCAGGATGTCATGGGTGTGCTCGCCCAGCGTCGGCGGCGCCGCGTAGTCCTCGACAGGAGTGCCGGACATCCTGATCGGGTAGCGCAGGCCGGGGACGGGGCCGGCCGTCTCGTGCACCATCTCGATCGGCAGTTCGCGGTGCCGGACGTGCTCGTCGTCGAGCGCCGTGCGGATGTCGTTGACCGGGCTCACCGGTACGTCGGCCGCGTGCAGCACCTCGATCCAGTGCCGTGCCTCCCGCTGGACGAAGATGTCCTGAAGCACCTCCAGCAGTTCCAGGCGGTGCTCGATCCGCGCGGAGATGCTCGCGAACCGTGGATCCTCGATGAGTCCGGGGTGCCCGATGGCGCGGCAGGCCCGCCCGAACTGCGGGTCGGTGGTCGCGACGATGAAGAACTGGCGGCCGTCCGCGCACACGAAGGCCTGGGAGGGGATCCCGCCGAATCCGCCGTTGCCCCGCCGTTCGGGCACCATGCCGGAGACGAGGTAGTTCTGCACGTAGTGCGACATCGACGCGATCCCGCAGTCCAGCAGGGAGACGTCGAGGTGCTGCCCTGTGCCGTGCCGGTCCCTGTGCCGGAGTGCCGCCAGGAGCGCGGTGCCGGTGTAGAGGCCGGTGAGGATGTCGATCAGAGAGAGGCCGGACTTCATCGGGCCGGCGCCGGGGGCCCCGTCCGGGTGACCGGAGACGCTCATCATGCCGCTGAGCGCCTGGAAGATCCCGTCGTACCCGGCCCTGTGCTCGTACGGCCCGCTCTGGCCGAATCCCGTGACCGAGCAGTAGATCAGCCGGGGAAAGCGTTCGCGCAGGTCCTCGTATCCGAGGCCGTACTTCGCGAGGACCCCTGGGCGGAAGTTCTCCAGCAGGATGTCGGAATGGCCGGCAAGGTCGAGCAGGACCTCCCTGCCCCGGCCGGTGGTGAAGTCCAGGGTGATCGACCGCTTGTTCCGGTTGCAGCTCAGGTAGAAGGCCGACATGCCCGCCGTGCCGCCGTCCAGGAAGGGCGGGCCGTACTGCCGGGCGTCGTCCCCGGTCGCCGGGCGCTCGACCTTGACGACCTCCGCGCCGAGGTCGCCCAGCATCTGGCTCGCCAGGGGTGCCGCCAGGATCCGGCTGAGGTCCAGGATCCGGACCCCGTGCAGCGCACCGTCGCTCACACTCATCTCCTCGCTACCGGACGTTCCATTAATCAGGTAGATTATTGCATTGTATCTTCGGATTGAAGAGGAGACGTGCGATGACCGAGACGGCGAGCGCTGCCGAGCCGCTGGTGCGTGGCATGACCTGGGAGGACATGAAGGAGGGTGCGGCCTTCCGCACGGCGTCGAGAACCGTGACCGAGACCGATCTGATGAGCTTCGTCCATCTCGGAGGGTTCAACGAACCGCTGTTCTATGACGCGAGGCACGCCTCCGAAGGCGGCTATACCGGTCGGCTGCTCCCGGGCGCGCTGGTCTATGTGCTCGCCGAGGGACTCATCCTGCAGACCAACGTCCTGCACGGCACCGGGCTGGCGTTCATGCACATGGAGTTCTCGGTCAAGAGCCCCACCTATGTGGGGGACACCCTGCACGTGGTCGTGGAGATCACCGGGTCGCGCCCGTCCAGCAAGCCCGGACGCGGTGTGGTGAGCAGCCGCTGCGGTGTGATCAACCAGCGAGGCGAGGAGGTCGCGGTCTTCACGCCCGTGCGGCTCATCCGTGGCCGCGACTTCGCGGACGGCCGCGCCTGAACGGTCGATGACCGACGAGGGGAGCGGTGCCGTGAACCGCGCGGTTCGCGGCACCTCCCGTTTCATGGCTGCTGGACGATGCCGGCGGAGATGAGCCGCTCCGCATCCGGCGCGGGCAATCCCCAGTCGAGCAGGACCGAGCGCGAGTCCGCGCCTGGCAGCGGGGGCGGACCGGCGATCCGGCCAGGCGTGCGGCCGAACCGGGGAGCGGGTGCCGGCTGGGTCACGTCGAAGGCGCGGGGATAGGTTCCACGCGCCTCGTTGTGCTGGTGGCCGGGTGCCTCGGTGATGCTGAGGACCGGCGTGACGCAGGCGTCGGTGCCGTCGAAGACCTCGGTCCACTCGGCCCGGGTGCGCGTGCGGAAGATGCCGGCGAACAGGCGCTTGAGCCGCGGCCAGTTCGCGGGGTCGTCCCGGTTCGGCAGATCTTCGACCCGCAGCCCGAGCCTCTCCACCATGATCGCGTAGAAGTGCGGCTCGATGGGTGCCACCGCCATGTAGCGACCGTCGCTCGTCTCGTAGCTGTCGTAGTACGGTGCGCCCCCGTCGCAGAAGTTGGTGCCCGGTCTGTCCGTCCACCGGCCCTGCGCCAGCATCGAGTGGACCAGCGTGGTCAGGGACGCCACCCCGTCCACCATGGCCGCGTCGACCACCTGCCCTTGCCCTGTCGCGCGGCTGTCCAACAGGCCGCACACGAGGCCGAAGGCCAGCATCAGCCCGCCGCCGGCGAAGTCGGCGATGAGGCCGGGCGGGGTGGCCGGAGGCGACCCGGGGCGCTGGAGGAGGGAGAGGGCGCCGGTCATCGCCTGGTAGTTGAGGTCGTGCCCGGCCATCCGCGACATCGGCCCGGTCTGGCCCCAGCCGGTCATCCGGCCGTAGACCAGTCCGGGATTGCGCCTCAGGCACACGTCCGGTCCGAAGCCCAGCCGCTCGGCCACCCCGGGCCTGAAGCCCTCGATGAGGACGTCGGCCCGCTCGACCAGGCGCACGAGGGTGTCCAAGCCCTCAGGCCGCTTGAGGTCGATCATGATCGAGCGGCGGCCTCGGCTGAGCGCGTACTTCCCGGCCTCGGCCGTACGGGCGCCGGGACGGTCGACCCGGATGACCTCGGCGCCGAGGTCGGACAGGAGCATCGCCGTGTACGGGGCCGCGCCCAGCCCGGCCATCTCCACGACACGGACTCCGGCCAGCGGTCCTTCGGATGCCGTGCTCATCGGGTGTCTCGATCGGGGGTGGTCGAGTACACGTGCTCCTCCTGTGGGGTCGGTGAGCCTCTGCTCGCCCGGTGACTCACCGGTGCGGCTCGCGCATTCCAACCGTTGATCGGGACCGCCGGGAGCGCCGTCGCCCCGATCCGGCGGGCGGCCTCTTGGCGATATCCATAGATATGTTAGATAATTAATCTCTCTCGCGGACGATCGTACGTCGCGCCGTGGAGCGTGCGGGGGCGAGCGTTGTGGTTGATTGAGTTAAACTATATAACTATTATGCAGACCCGCGGCCGGAGCCGGGGACCGGCCGCCCCGGTGCGGCGCGTACGACGGAAGTGAGCCGACATGACAGAGGTCGCCAGCAGGCATCGTCTCCTGGAGGATGCGCGCCTCCCGGAGGTCCTGACGGCCGTGACCGCCGGGGAGCACATCCCCCGTGGGGCCGGCCCGGTCTTCGGCGTCGAGGATCCCGCGACCGAGAACACGGTCGTGAGGTTCGAGGAGACGACCGCCGACGGCGTCGCGGAGGCCGTCGAGAACGCCCACGGCGCGTGGCGGGGCTGGGCGCGGCTCGACCCCGTCGAGCGGGGACGCGTCCTGACGCGAGTGGCCGAGATGCTGCGTGAGAACGCCGGCCTGCTCGCCCGGCTGGAGTCGGTCGACTCGGGCAAGCCGCTGTCTCAGGCGCGCACGGACATCGCCGGAAGCGCACGGTACTTCGAGTACTACGCCGGCCTGGCCGACAAGATCCACGGGGAGACGATCCCGCAGCCCGAGGGCACGTTCACCTACACCGTGCGCGAATCCTACGGCGTCGTCGCCCACATCACGCCCTGGAACGCCCCGCTGACCCAGATGACGCGCGGTGTGGCCCCGTGCCTGGCGGCTGGCAACACCGTGGTCGTGAAGCCGTCCGAGCTGACCCCCCTGACGTCGGTGCTGGCCGCCCGCCTGATGGTGGAGGCGGGACTGCCCCCGGGTGTCTGCAACGTCGTGCTCGGCACTGGGGACGGGACGGGAACCGCTGTGACCCGGCATCCCCTCGTCCGGCACATCACGTTCACGGGCTCCGTCGCTGCCGGTCGCCGTGTCGGGGCCGTGGCGGCTGAGCGGATCATCGGCGTCAACCTCGAACTCGGCGGTAAATCCCCGACCATCGTCTGCGCCGATGCGGACCTCGACACGGCCGCGAAGGCGGGCGCGCTGGCGGTGATCCGCAACTCCGGGCAGTCCTGCTTCGCGACGACCCGGCTGCTCGTGGACCGCCGAGTGCACGGAGAGTTCGTGGAGCGCCTCGCCGGCCACGTCGCGGGCCTGTCGGTCGGGCACGGTCTGGACGATCCCGACCTCGGACCGCTGATCTCGGCGCGTCAGCGGTCACGGGTCCTCGACCACATCGACCGCGCCGTACGCGACGGCGCCGAGGTGGTGGTCGGCGGCGGCGCGACCAAGGGTGCGGAACGCGGGTACTTCGTCTCGCCGACGCTGCTCACCGGCGTCACCAACGACATGGCCGTCGCCAGGGAGGAGATCTTCGGGCCGGTCCAGTCGGTCATCGCGTTCGACTCGGTGGAGGAGGCGGTCGAGATCGCCAACGACACCGAGTACGGGCTGTCCGCCGGTGTGTTCACCGCGCGGGTCGGAACGGCGCACCGGATCGCGGCCGAACTGCAGGCGGGACAGGTGCAGGTGAACCGCTACTCGGGCGCGGGCGTCGAGGTTCCCTTCGGCGGCTACAAGAACAGCGGCCTGGGACGGGAGAAGGGCACCGAGGCGGTCACCCACTACACCCAGCTCAAGAGCGTCATCGTCGCCACCTCATGAGGGGCGGGAGGGAAGGATCGGATATGCCGTCCACACCGGTGCTCGGATTCATCGGCCTCGGGGTCATGGGGTCACGGATGTGCGCGAACCTCGTCCGTCGTTCGGGGGCGGCCGTGGTCGTCTTCGACCCGGTCGAGGAGGCCGCGGACGCGGCGGTGGCGCTGGGGGCGCGGCGCCACGAGGACGTCGGCGGCGTGGCCAGGGACGCCGACATCGTCTTCCTGTCGCTGCCGAGCATCACCGAAGTGGAGTCGGTCTGCGAGGAACTGGCGGCCCCGGCGGAACGTCCCCGGATCGTCGTCGACATGAGCACCAGCGATGTGGCGCGCACCCGCGAGCTCTCCGTCCGACTGGACAAGGCGGGTGTCGCTCTCGTCGACGCGCCGGTCGCGCGGCTCCGCCAGGCGGCCGAGGACGGCACGCTCCTCATCAGCGTGGGCGGCTCCGCGGCTCACTTCGCCGAGCTGGAGCCGTTCCTGTCCTGCATGGGCAGCGACATCGTCCATGCGGGCGGCACCGGCAACGGCCAGGTGATGAAGATCCTCAACAACATGGTGCTGTTCCTCAACATGAACGCGCTGGCCGAGGCGCTCACCATCGGCCGGGCCGCCGGGGTGGACGGTGCCCTGCTGTTCCGGACCCTGGCGCTGGGGTCGGCCGACAGTTTCGCGCTGCGCAGGACGGCGACGGCGACGATGATCCCCGACGAGTTCCCCGAGCGAGCCTTCCCGACGAACTATGCGATCAAGGACCTGGCGCTCGCGCTCCAGCTCGCGCACGACCAGGACATCGAGGTGCCGGCGACGAGCCAGACCATGTCCCTGCTGGAGCGCACCCGCGACGCCGGCTACGGCGAGAACTACTACCCCGCGATGATCAAGCTGGTGGACGGCCGTGGCTGAGCACGCCGGGACTCCGGCGGCCGGGCCACCGGCCTGGGACGTGTGGGCGCTGCGCCTGGGTTCGGCGGAGCGTCCCGCACGCGACAACTTCCTGATGCCCTGCGCTCGCAACGGCGCCATGCGCCTCGACTTCACGATGTGGGTCGCCCGCGACGGTGACCGGGTGGTCGTCGTCGACACGGGCTTCAGCGAACGCGCCGGTGAGAAACGCGGCAGGCATCTCGACCTCCGTCCCGCCCAAGCGGTCCGGCGGCTCGGGATCGCGCCCGAGCAGGTCGGCGAGGTCGTCCTTACGCACCTGCACTTCGACCACGCGGGCAACATCGGGGACTTCCCGCAGGCCAAGGTGACGGTCCAGGCCGGCGAACTGGAGTACACCACCGGCAAGGCCATGACGCGTCCGGCGCTCAGCCACTTCTTCGAGGCCGACGACGTCGTGGACGTCGTCCGCCGTGTGCACGATGGCAGGGTGCGGGTGGCAGAGGGCGATGTCGAGCTGGCGCCGGGGCTGGAGCTGTGCCTCATCGGCGGCCACACCAAGGGTCTGCAGGCCGTCCGCGTGCACACCGGACGGGGGTGGGTCGTCCTCGCTTCGGACGCGCTGCACTACTACGCCAACTTCCACGAGCGGAACCCGTTCCCCGCGATCCTCGACCTCGGGGTGATGCTCGACGGATACGACCGGATCGGGCGCCTCGCGGAGAGCGAGGACCACATCGTGCCAGGTCACGACCCCGCGGTCTTCGAGCGCTACGCCGATCCCCGTGACGATCTGCCCGACGGGACGGTGGCCTTGCATCGCGCTCCCCGACAGGTTTCCGCTTCCTGACGAAAGCTGGTACGCCAATGGACTTCTCCCTGCCGCCAGAGGTGGACGAGTTCCGCCGCTCGGTGGAGGCCTTCTCCCTCGAACGGCTCGCTCCCGAGGCCCGTGCGCGGGCGCATTCCGCCGACTACCCGTGGGACGTGGCGCGGGCGATGGCCGCCCAGGGACTGCTCGGCCTGACCATCCCCGAGGACAAGGGCGGCCAGGGTGCCGGCCTGCTCGCGGCTGTGACCGCCATCCAGGCGGTGGCAAGGGGATGCCCGCGCAGCGCCGACGTCGTCCAGGCGGGCAACTTCGGCCCGATCCGCACCTTCGCCGAGTACGCCACGCCCGCGCAGCGTGAGCGCTATCTGCCCGGCCTCCTGGCGGGCGAGACCCTGATCGGCCTCGGCATGACCGAGCCCGAGGCCGGGTCGGCGGTCACCGACCTGACCACCGGCGCGGTGCCGAAGGGCGACGGTTTCCTCGTGAACGGCACCAAGATCTTCTCGACGCACAGCGCCGAGGCGACCGTCTTCCTGGTGTACGTGCGGTTCGGTCCCGGCGTCGGCGGTATCGGCTCGGTGCTCGTGGACCGCGACAGCGAAGGCCTCACGATCGGTGAGCCCTCGATGTTCATGAACGGCGAGCACTGGTGCCAGCTCTACTTCGACGACTGCTACGTCCCGGCCGACCAGGTGCTGCTGGGCGAGGGCGGCTTCAAGCGGCAGATCAGCGGGTTCAACGTCGAGCGGCTCGGCAATGCGTCCCGTTCCATCGCCCTCGGACGCTACGCGTTCGACCAGGCCACCGAGCATCTCAACACGCGCCACCAGTTCGGCCGCCCGCTGGCGGAGTTCCAGGGGCTGCAATGGATGTTCGCCGAGGCCGCGGTGAAGCTGGAGTCGGCTCAGCTGCTCCTGCACCGCGCCGCGGTGGCCGGTGACCGGGACGGCATTCCTTCGGCGTTCGACACGGCCGTCGCCAAGTTCGCGGCCAACCAGGCCGGGCACGGTGCCGCCGATGTCGCGATGCAGGCCATGGGCGCCACCGGGTTCAGCACCGAGGCCCTGGTCGAATACTGCTTCCGGCGGACCCGGGGATGGATGATCGCCGGGGGCTCGACGGAGGTGCTGAAGAACCGGATCGCCGAGCACGTCTTCGGCCGCCGCTTCAGCCAGCGGAGCACCTCCTCATGAGGCCCGCGGCGCTGTACGACGCGCTGTTCAGCCCGGCGTCCGTCGCGATCGTGGGTGCGTCGGACACGCCCGGCAAGACCACGGCTCGTCCGATGGAATACCTGCGCAGGCATGGGTGGAAAGGAGACCTGTTTCCGGTCAATCCCGCCCGGGACACGGTGCTGGGAGAGCGGTCCTGGTCCTCGCTCGGCGCTCTCCCGGTGGTGCCCGATCACGTCTTCGTCCTCACCGGAGCGGACCTCGCCATCGAGGCGGTGCGCGAGTGCGCCGATCTCGGTGTGCCGGTGGCCACGATCATGGCTGATGGTTTCATCGAGGGTGACGACCGCGGCACCGCCCGGCGCGCCGAGCTGCAGGCGATCGTCGGTGCCTCCGGCACCAGGCTTCTGGGGCCCAGCAGCCTGGGTGTCGCCGCTCTCGGTGACGGCTTCGCGCTCACCGCGAACGCGGCCTTCGCCGAGGCGGACCTTGGCCAGGGCGATGTGTTCGTCGCCTCGCAGTCCGGCAGTGCCATCGGCGCCCTGCTCTCGCGCGGCAAGGAGATGGGAGTCGCCTTCCGCGGCATGGTCTCCACCGGCAACGAGCTCGACCTGACGCTCGGTGAGATTTGCCTGGGCTCCGTCGACGACTCGCGGATCGAGAGCTACGCCCTCTTCCTCGAGAACATCAAGGGCGCCGACGACCTGCGGGCCTTCGCCCGGGCCGCCGCCGACCGCGGCAAGCCGATCCTCGCCTACAAGCTCGGCCGGACCGAGGCCGGCGCTCGCCTGGCGGTGTCGCACAGCGGCGCGCTGGCAGGCGACGACGCCGTCGCCGACGCCCTTTTCAGAGATCTGGGGATCGCCAGGGTGCACACCTTCGAGGCACTGCTCGAAGGCCAGAACCTGGCGCGTGCAGTCCCGATCCCGGTGGCCGGCACCAAGCCGCGGGTGTGCGTGCTGTCCACCACCGGTGGCGGGGGCGCGATGGCCGTCGACTGCCTCGCCGCAGCCGGCGCCGACCTTCCAGGGCCGTCGCAGGAGACCATCGACCGGCTCGCCGAGGCCGGGATCGCCGCGGGGCACGGCGCCCTGATCGACCTCACGCTCGCCGGCACCCGCTATGAGGTCATGAAGGGCGCACTCGACGTGGTCCTGGCGGCACCGGAGTTCGACGCCGTTGTGGCGGTTCCGGGCAGCTCCGCACGGTTCCACCCCGACTTGGCGGTCAAGCCGATCGTGGATTGCGCGGCGGGTGGCAAGCCCCTCGCGGCCTTCGTGATGCCCGCGGCGCCTGAGGCGTTGCGCCTGCTGAGGAGCAGCGGGGTGGCTGCCTTCCGGACCGCCGAGGCCTGCGCCGACACCGTCCTCGCGGTTTTCGGCCGCCGCGGACCGGCAGGGGGCGAGCGGCCGCGCCTCAAGGCGCCGGTCGGCGGGTCGGAGCTTCTGGACGAAGCCCGGTCGTATGAGGTCCTTGGTGAAGCAGGTGTTCCCTGTGCCCCGCACGCCGTGGTGACGGCGACGTCGTTGCCGTCCGACCTTCCCGTCGCGGGGCCGGTGGCGGTCAAGGTCCTCTCGTCCGAGGTACCGCACAAGACCGATGCCGGCGGCGTCGTCCTCGGCGTCACCGACGGCGCGGGCCTGCGGGCGGCGGTGGGCCGCATAGCCAGGACGGTGGGGGAGAGGCTCCCTGGAGTGGCGGCCGACCGCCTCCTGGTGCAGACGATGGTGCGGGGGGTCGGCGAGGCGCTGGTCGGTTTCCGGCATGACCCGGACGCCGGTCCGGTCGTGGTGCTGGCCGCCGGGGGAGTGCTCGCGGAGCTCTACCGGGACCGGAGCGTCAGATCCGCACCGGTCGACGCGGCGACCGCCCACGAGATGATCGACGAAGTCGTCGCCTTCCGCGCGCTCGGGGGATACCGGGGCGCTCCGGCGGGAGATCTCGACGCCCTGGCCTGCGCCGTCGTGTCGGTTTCACGGCTCGCCGAGACGGGCGGCGCGGCGATTCTCGAGGCAGAGGTCAACCCGCTGCTGGTGCTCCCCGAAGGCCATGGCGTCATGGCGGTGGACGCCCTCGTCCGCCGCGGGAGCGAGGACTGAGGAGATGACCGGGACGATCGGAACGGTCGTGGATGCCCTCACGGGCCATGCGATGGAACTTCGTGCCGCCTCGCTCAGGCCGGCCGTGGCCGACGCGGCGGAACTGGCCATCGTGGACTGGCTCGGGGTCACCCTCGGCGGCAGCACCGGCACTCCGGCCCGCGCCCTGCTTGACGGGCTCGGCCCCCTCCAGGGCCCCAGCCGTGTGGTCGGCGGAGAAACGGCGCCGCCCTCGCTGGCAGCCCTGGTGAACGGCACCGCCGCGCACACGCTGGAGCTCGACGACATCTACGCGCCCGGACTCTTCCACCCGGGCGCCCCGATCATCGCCGCGGCACTCGCGGTCGCCGACCAGGTGAAGGCGCCGGGAGAGAAACTGCTGCGGGCGGTGATCACGGGATACGAGGTGGGCTGCCGGGTGGCCGCGGACCTGGGTCCGGCGCACTACGAGAACTGGCACACCACCGGAACGGCCGGCAGCATCGGCGCCGCCGCGGCGGCCGCGGAGGTACTCGATGCCGACGGGGACGTCTTCTCGCACGCTCTCGCTTTGTCCGCGACCATGGCCTCCGGGTTGCAACAGACTTTCCGCAGCGACGCGATGGGAAAGCCGCTGCACGCCGGGAACGCGGCGCAGGCGGGCGTGGTGGCCGCCGCCCTGGCACGCGGAGGCGTGACCGGAGCGTCGGACGTCCTGGAGGGCGGGGCGGGACTCGGGACGGCGACCGGAGCGCCGTCCGGCTGGGAACGCTGCCGCGCTCCGCTGGGCGCGGACCTGGCGATCAACGCCGTCACGGTCAAGCCCTACCCTTGTTGCGGGCACGCGTTCGCGGTGATCGACTCGGCGCTGCAGCTGCGTGCGGAGGGGCTGTCGGCCGACGACGTCGTTCATGTGGAGGTCGGCACCTATGCGACGGCGCTGGCGGTCGCCGGCATCGCCCGGCCGCGCACCGTCGCCGAACGCAGGTTCAGCATCCCCTACCTGGCCTCGGTCGCGCTGATCGACGGTGCCGTGACCGCGGAGTCGGTCGAATCCGAGAGGGACGCAACGCGATTCTCGGTCCTCGTGGACTCCGTGCGCCTGGAGATCGACCCCATCTTCGAAGCGCGGTTTCCCAGCCGCCGCGGTGCACGGGTGACGGCGGTGACCCGCTCGGGAGCGCGGCTGACCGCGGAGGCGCCGGACCGTTCCGGCAGCCCGCAGAACCCGCTGCCGCCAGATCGGGTGCGCCAGAAGTTCCTCGGAACCGCGGCGCCGGTCGTGGGGACGCGGAGCTCCGAGGTGCTGGCACGGATCGCCTGCCTCCGCACCGGTGGCGACGTCACCGACCTCGATCTCGCCGCCACGACTTCGGCGTCGACGTGACGACGGCGATGCCGGCCGATCGGCCGACCGCCGAACCGATCGAGATCACCGCCACGGTGGTCGCCCTGCCCGAGGCGCTTCCGGTCCCGCCCGGGTCGTGGTCAGGAGCTGCTGGGAAGCAGACCGATGGGACGGCCGGCGGGCGCGGCGCCGTAAAGCTGAGGCAGGGCCTCGACCAGTTCGTCGGCGGTGATCGCCCCGCCGGAGCGGGCCGGGTGGGTCGCGGAGATCGTCCAGGACTGCATCCGGTTGAGCTTGTCGCCGTCGACCCTCAGGACCTGGCCGGTGAGCCAGCTCGCCGCGTCGGAGGCGAGGTAGACGACGACTCCCGAGGCATTGGCGGGGTCCAGGGGATCGAAGCCGTTCTCGCCGGCCGCGGTGTCCTTGAGCATCTCCGCCGTCATGCGGGTGGCCGCGATGGGGGAGATGGCGTTGACGGTGACGCCGTAGCGGCGCATCTCCATGGCGGCGATCGTGGTCAGGTTCGCGATGCCCGCCTTGGCCGCGCCGTAGTTGGACTGCCCGACCTGACCGAACAGGCCGGTTCCCGAGGTGGTGTTGATGACCCGTCCGGCGACCGGCTCGCCGCGCTTGAACGCCTCGCGCCAGTAGGCGCAGGCGTGCCGGGTGAGCCCGAAGGTCCCCTTGAGATGCACCGCGATCACGGCGTCGAATTCGGCCTCGGTCATCGAGAAGATCATCCGGTCGCGGAGGATGCCCGCGTTGTTCACCACGATGTCGAGCCGGCCGAACTCGGCGACCGTGTCGGCGACCAGAGCCCCGGTGGCCTGCCAGTCCGCGACCGAACTTCCGTTCGCGACGGCGCGTCCGCCGAGCTTGGTGATCTCGGCGACCACCTCGTCCGCCGGGGATTCCGCGGCCTCCTCGCCGTGCAGGCCGGCGCCGAGATCGTTCACGACCACGGTGGCGCCCGCTTCGGCCAGCGCCAGGCAGTGCGCCCGGCCGAGTCCCCGGCCGCCGCCGGTGACGATGGCCACCTTCCCGTCCAGAAGCCCCACGACATGCCTCCTCTTGCGTTGGTCGCACCCAACGTCCGACAAAATACTTTAATTATCTTACTGTATAACCTCTTCTCGGTGACCTAGACCTTGGCAGGTCTAGCTAAATAGGGTAGATGTTTAAGCGGAAGCGAGGTGGCGATGAAGGTCGGTGTCTGGTTCGACCTGCGCAACCCGCCGCGATGGCGGCGGGACCCGGCGCGCCTGTACGCCTTCGTGCTCGAGATGTGCGAGGAGGCCGAGCACCTCGGCGCGGACTCGATCTGGTTCACCGAGCACCACCGGTTCGAGGACGACTACCTGCCCCAGCCGCTGACGTTCGCCGCCGCGGCGGCCGCCCGCACCCGCCGGGTGCGCCTGGGGACGGGCATCCTGATCGCCCCGCTGCGCAAGACCGCCCAGCTGGCCGAGGAGGCCGCGGTCGTGGACCTCGTCAGCGGGGGAAGGCTCGACCTCGGACTCGGCGCCGGATACCGGGTGCCCGAGTTCGACCTGTTCGGAGCCGACATCGCCGCGCGGTACCGGACGCTGGACGCACAGGTCGGCGAGCTCCGGCGGCTGTGGGGCGAGGGCGGTGTCACGCCCGCGCCCGTCCAGGAGCACCTGCCGATCTGGCTCGGCTACCTCGGGCCGAAGGGGGCGCGGCGCGCGGGCCGCATGGGGGAGTGCCTGCTCTCGGCCGGCGCCGAATCGTGGCCGGAGTACCGAGCCGGACTCGCCGAGGGCGGGCACGATCTCCGCGGGGCCCGCATGGCGGGGGGCATCGACGGCTTCGTCAGTGACGACCCCGAGCGGGACTGGCCCCTGGTGGCACCGCACGTGGCCTACCAGTTCGACAGCTACCGCCGCTACATGGTGGAGGGCACCGGTCGTCCCGTTCCACGCCCCGTGGACCCGGACCTACTCCGGTCGCGCCCATCGAGAGGTCCGCTGTCCTCGTTCGCATTCGACACTCCCGAGAACATGGCCGCCCACGTCAGGAAGCAGACCGGGGCGGCGCCGGTGGAGACGGTGTGGTTCGGCGCCTCGGTCGCCGGGTTGCCCGAGGCCGCGGTGGCCGGGCATGTGGAAGTGATCTGCAGGCGGCTGCGTCCGCTGCTTCAGGAGGATGCTTCGTGAGCAGGCTGCACGGCAAGATCGCGGTCATCACCGGAGCCGCGTCCGGCATCGGCGCGGCGACCGCGCGACGCGTCGCGGCCGAAGGAGCGCGCACGGTCGTGGCCGACCTGAACAAGGACGGTGCCGCCATGGTCGCCGAGGAGATCAACTCGTCCGGCGGGACCGCGATCGCCGTGGAGATGGATCTGGGCGACACCGACTCGGTGCGGGCCATGGTCGAGAGCACTGTCGACGCGTACGGCGGCATCGACGTCCTGCACAACAACGCCGCCGCCACGCATCTCGCGGCCACGCGGGACCTGGCCGTCGCGGAGGCCGACCCGGCGGTGTGGGACGAGACCATGCGCGTCAACGTGCGCGGCACGATGGTCGCGATCCAGGCCGCCGTGCCGTACATGATCGCCGCCGGCGGCGGCTCGATCATCAACACCTCGTCGGGTTCCGGGCTCGCCGGGGACCTGCGCAATCCCGCCTACGGCGCGTCCAAGGCCGCTCTGATCAACCTGACTTGGTACGTGGCCACCCAGTACGGCAAGCAGGGCGTCCGGTGCAACGCGATCACACCCGGATTCATCGTGACCAGGGCGACCGGCCACTCCGCCTACGGCGCGATGCAGGAGACGATGCTGCGCCACCACCTGACGCCCAGGCTCGGGACGCCCGAGGACGTGGCCGCGGCGGTCGTCTTCCTGGCCTCGGACGAGGCGGGCTTCGTCACCGGGCAGACGCTCGGCGTGGACGGCGGACTGCTCGCCCACCAGCCCTACGTCGCGGACATGCGGCAGGGATAGCACGAGGGACACCCGCCGCCAAGGCCATGCCGGCGGTGACAGCGAAGGAGCGCCAGATGGTGAACGTTGACATCGAGTTGCACCGGCGTAGGGCAGCCGCCGATCTGCCGCGGCCGCGGCTGATCATCGGGGGCGCGGACGTCCTCGAAGCCAGCGGGGGCGTCCACGAGCACGTCAATCCGGCGACCGGTGAGGTGCAGGCCTCCGTCCCGCTCGCCGGGGCCGGCGAGGTCGACCGGGCCGTCGCGGCGGCGCGCCGTGCGTTCGAGGAGGTGTGGGGGCCGATGCGGCCTGCGGAGCGCCGCCGCCTGCTGACCCGCTTCGCCGCCCTGATCCGTGAGCGCATCGAGGACTTCGCCGCGATCTGCCCGCTGGAGAACGGGGTCTGCATCGGCGGATGGGCCGAAGGGGTGGGCCCGCACGTCGCCGAGTGGACCGAGTACTACGCGGGCTGGGCGGACAAGATCGAGGGCACCGTCTCCGCCGCCTACAGCCCGAACGAGTTCATGGAGTACACGGTCGCCGAGCCGTACGGGGTGATCGGGCACGTCATCACCTGGAACTCGCCGGCGCTGTCGCTGGCGATGAAGGTGCCGCCGTCGCTGGCGGCGGGCAACACCGTCGTGATCAAGCCGGCGGAGAGCACACCCTTCTCCGCGCTGCTGTTCACCGATCTGGCGCGTGAGGCCGGTATCCCGGACGGGGTGATCAATGTCGTCACCGGTCTCGGGGAGGCCGGGCAGGCGCTGGTGACCCACCCCGGGATCGACAAGATCTCCTTCACCGGCGGCCCGGTCACCGCGCGGCACATCATGGCCGCCGCGGCGGCCTCTCTCAAGCCGGTGCTGTTCGAACTGGGCGGCAAGTCGGCCAACCTCCTGTTCGCCGACGCCGACCTCGACACCGTCGGCCCCTACTGCGCCGCGTTCGCGATGAGCAATTCGGGTCAGGGCTGCGCGCTGCCGACCCGGCTGCTGGTGGAGCGTCCCATCTACGACGAGGTCGTGGAGCGGGTGGTCGGCACCGTGCAGGCGCTGCCGGTCGGCGATCCGCTGGACCCGGCCACCTATATCGGCCCGCTGATCAACCCGGCCGCGCGGGACCGCGTCCAGGACATGATCGAGAAGGCCGTCGCAGACAAGGCGGGGCGCCTCGTCTACGGCGGCGAGCGCATCGAGGCCGACGGCTATTTCGTCGCTCCGACCGTCTTCGCGGACGTCGAGAACAAGAGCGAACTGGCGCAGAAGGAGGTGTTCGGCCCGGTCCTGGCCATCACGCCGTTCGACACCGAGGACGAGGGTGTCGCCTTGGCCAATGAGAGCGAGTACGGGCTGTCGGCCTACATTCAGTCCCCGAACGTCGACAGGATCAACCGCCTCGTCCCACGGCTGAAGGCCGGCACCGTCTACGTCAATCCCGGCCCGAATCCGATCACCTGTGCCGGTACGCCCTTCGGCGGCGTCGGGATCAGCGGTTTCGGCCGCGAGGGCGGCAAGGCCGGATTGGACGAGTTCATCCACGTCAAGGGCGTCGGTGTCGGTCGCCTGTGAGCCCTACCCCCGGTCCGAGCTCCCCTCCTCGGACCGGGGGTGACGTGACCAAGATCGCAGCAAGGCGGCTTGACATGTGATGCCCCCGTAACATTGTGATCAACCGATTCCGATGTTACTGTCGGCCCGTATTTCGCCCGTTTCCTGGCCGTGTCCGGGCCGGCCATCGCGTTACTCGGCTCGCGGATGGTGCGTGATGAGCGATACAGACCTGCGGGAGGTCCTGGCCGGCGTCGACTGGGGGCTCTCGACGTCCGTGAGTCTCGCCGCCACCTCGGGCGGCTCTCCCGATTTCGTCCTGTCCGATTCCTCACGGCGGTGGTCCATGGATCTGGCCGCGGTGTTGGGCAGGACGCCGACCTCCTGCCAACTGGTCGCCGGCTGGCCGTACCTCCAGCCGACGCGCCCCGGGCACTGGGACCGGGCGGTGCTGGACCGCTGCGACCGCAGGTTGGATCAGCTGCTGGACCGCGGGATCAAACCGGGCGTCACACTTCTTCATGTCGACATGCCGCGCTGGGCGGATCAGTCCGGAGGCTGGCTCGACCGTGACACGGCGTCGCGCTTCGCCGACTTCGCGGCGGGGATGGGGGAGCGGTTCGGAGATCGCGTGTCCCGCTGGACGACCGTCAGCGACGTGTTGGTCCACTCGGTGGCCGACTACGTGGCGGGAATGCTTCCGACCGGCAGGGGCGTGGGGATGCGGGGCCTGGTGGCCCTCCACCACGTTCTCCTCGGGGCGGGCCTCGCGGTGCGGGCGCTCCGGCAGACCGCGAGCGGCGCCGAGGTGGGCGGCTCCCTGACGGTGATAGGCGGATACGCCGCATCCGACGACATCGAGGATTACATCGCCCTGGAGCGGCTCGAGAGCTGGGCGCACCGCCTCCTGCTCGATCCGATGCTGCTCGGCCGGCACATGGTCGCCGAGGGCGGCCGCTCGCCGGTGGAGGACTCGGGATGCGTGCGGCCCGGCGACATGGAGGCCATCGCCGAGCCCGCCGACGTACTGGGGGTGGTCTGGCACGTGCCCACGCGGGTGGCGGCACCGGAGAACCTGGCCAGGCTGCTGCCGGTACGGGAGTGCTTCAGTGCGCTCAACGACGCCAACCGCGTACTCGCCCGCCTCGGATTCGTGCTCGCGCCGATGGAGGCCGTCCAGACCAACCGCTACGGATGGCCGGTGGTACCCGAGGCGCTGGCCGATGCCGTCGCCGCCCTTCACGACATCTACGGTGACGCCCTGCCCTCGCTGCGCATCATCGACAACGGAATGTACGACCTGGATCCCGCCTCCGATACCGATGAGGAACGGGACCGCCGCCAGGCCGGCCTCACGGCCCAGCTGAAATGGCTGGCCCGGGTGATGGCGGAGGGGGTCGAAGTCAGCGGATACGAGTACTGGTCGCTGATGGACAACGCCCCATGGAAGCTGCGGTACACGCGGCATTATGCGATGGCGGCCGACAACCGGCAGTACCCGCCGCAGCCCGCCATCCCGCGCGACTGGCCCCATCAGCCGGCCTTCGGCGGCCCCCCTCCGGCCGGAAGGGCCGCCAAGCCCGGACGGCGCGCCCTCTACTCGGTCTAGGTCCGCTCCTGTAGGCCCGGGAGCGTCGACCCGGCCTTCGGCGGATGTCAGAGGCCTTCGACGGCGTCCTGCTCGGCGAGCCATTTCTCGTGACGGTCGAAGTGTCCCCGGTCGCGCGTGACCCAGATCCCGGACGCACGCGCCAGGAGCGCGCCGGCCGGCAGCAGTGTCATCTCACCCGCGATGTACCAGCGCGACCCCTCTCGGCGGTCCACCCAGGCCCTGATCTGGACGGGTCTTTCCACGGGGACGGGCTTGACGAAGCTCACCGTCAACTCGGCGGTGACCGAGAGCGTCCGGTTGAGCAACGGCACGTGGCCCAGGCATTCGTCCATGACCGATGCCGTCCATCCGCCGTGTGCGACGTTGGGGCCGCCCTCCTGGTCCCTCGGACAGGACACGTGGAACCAGGCGTTCCCCGCGTCGTCGAGGCGCTCACGCTGGACGCCGAGCCGGCACCGTCCGGCCGCGCGGCACGCGCCGCACAGTGCCACCCCGCCTTCGGTCCGCGGCGGGTCCTGGAAGTCGGAGCCCGCCCAGCGCCGGTTGGGTGTCCGGGCCTGGTCGCCGTCAGCCTGCATGAAGGGCTCCTCCGGTAGATGGTCTTGCGTATATCTTTTAAATAAGTTATCTATATCATGATATTACACACATCTCTCCGGAGGGCGACTCGTGGCCGACCCCTACGACCGCACGCGGTTGTCCGACCTGACCGGCAAGATCGCTCTGGTCACCGGCGGCAGCCGCGGTCTCGGCCGCGAGATGGTCCTGGGCTTCGCGGCCGCCGGTGCCGACGTGGTGATCGCCAGCCGCAAGCTCGCCGCGTGCGAGGAACTCGCCGAGACCGTCCGCCGGACCACCGGCCGGCAGGCGCTCCCCATCGCGTGCCATGTCGGCAGGTGGGACGAGATCGACCACATGGTCGACGCCGTGTACCGGCACTTCGGGCGTATTGACGTCCTGGTCAACAACGCCGGAATGTCGCCGCTGTACGACAGCGTCATGGACATCACCGAGGAGCTGTACGACAAGGTCCTCGGGGTGAACCTCAAAGGGCCCTTCCGGCTGATGGCCCAGGTCGGCACGAGGATGGCGGCCGGAGCGGGCGGTTCGATCATCAACATCAGCAGCATCGGCGCCATCCGCACCGGCAAGGACGTTATCCCCTACGCGGCGGCCAAGGCGGGGCTGAACAGCATGACCGCCTCGTTCGCCCACGCTCTCGGCCCTACCGTCCGGGTGAACGGGATCATGCCGGGCGGGTTCTTCACGGACGTGTCCGCGCACTGGGACCGCGAGGCGTTCGATCGGCACGCCGCCCAGACCTTCGCGCTCGGCCGCGGTGGGGAACCTCGCGAGATCGTCGGCACGGCCCTCTACTTCGCCTCGGAGGCGTCGAGCTACACCACCGGTTCCGTCCTCGTCGTCGACGGCGGCGTTCCGGCCTAGGCACGAAAGGGAAGACCATGGCAGAAGCGGGACGGCTCCAGGGCAAGGTCGCGGTGGTGACCGGCGCGGGCTCGGGCATCGGCAGGGCGATCGCGCTCAGGTTCGCGGCCGAAGGCGCCCGGGTGGTGGCCGCGGACATCTCGGGGGACCAGGAGAAGGTGGCCGCCGAGGCCCACGGTGACGTGGAGCCCTTCCCGTGCGATGTCAGCGACGAGACGGCGGTCCGGGCACTGATGGATCACTGCCGGGAGCGTCATGGCCGACTCGAGGTCCTGGCGAACAACGTCGGCATCTCGGGCGGCCGGGCCCGCGTCCACGAGACCGGCATGGACGCCTTCGACCGGGTGATGTCCGTGAACGTGCGAGGTTCCTACATGGTCCTCAAATACGCCCTGCCGCTCCTGCTGGAAGCGCCGAACGGGGCGTCGGTCGTCAACACCGCCTCGATCGGGGGATTCCGGGCCACGCCCGGCTCGTCCCCGTACATCACCTCCAAGGGGGCGCAGGTGATGATGACCAGGGCGGCGGCCTTGGAGTACGTCAAGGACGGGATCCGGGTGAACGCGGTGTGTCCCGGCACGACACAGACCGCGATCCTGGACGGCAGCCCCCCGGACCTGCTTCGGATGCTGTCGGAAAGGATCCCGATGGGTCGGCTGGGGACCGCCGACGAGGTGGCGAACCTCGCGCTCTTCCTGGCCTCCGACGAGGCGTCGTACATCACCGGACAGTGCTACGTGATCGATGGCGGCCGCAGCGCGGGCTGAGCGGCGATGAACGCACCAAGGCGGCGGAGTGCCCGGCACGGGCTCCGCCGCCTTGCGCGTTCGTGGAACGGTCCTTCAGACCGCCGCCTGCCGAGGCGTCTGCTCCGGGACGTTGAAGAGCTCGCTGAACGCGCCGCGGGTGACGCGTTCGCGGACCTCGTCCGGCACGCCGTCGAAAAGCCCGCGGAGCGTCTCCTGCGTGTGCCCGTACGTGCCCTCCAGATGGGGGTAGTCGTCACCCCACATGACGTTCTGGTAGTCGGTGTAGCGGACGGTGTCCACGGCGCTGACGTCGTGCTGGAATGACGCGTACACCTGCTGCTTCATGATCTCGCTGGGCAGGCGGCTGAGCTTGGGCCGCACGAACATGCCGTGCTGGCGGTAGGCCTCGTCCATCCGGTCGGCGATGGCCGGCAGCCAGGAGGCGCCGCCCTCGGCGATGAAGATCTTCAGGTCGGGGTGGCGGTCCAGGGCGCCGCCTGCGACCATGTGCGACACGACGCGCATGCCTGGGTAGGTGGTCTCCATGAAGTTGACCACCGCCCCGCCCGGCCCGCGGTAGAGGACCGTGTCGCCGCCGGTGCCGATGTGGAAGGCCAGAGTGATGCCGGCCCGTTCCGCGACGGTCCAGAGCGGCTCCCAGCGGTCGAGGCCGTACTCCTCTCCGGGGGCGGTCTGGGTGGGCAGGAAGACCGCCTGGAAGCCCATCTCGGCGGCGCGTTCCAGCTCGGCGACCGCGTCGTCCATGTCCGCCATGGAGACGCAGGCGGGCGTGAAGATCCGCTCGGTGCGCTGCATGATCTCCGCGTGCGCCCAGTCGTTCCAGGAGCGGACGACCTCGCGGGCCAGTTCCCGGTCGCGGATCAGCACGGACCAGAAGCCCATCGAGGGGAAGGCCACCTGGCCCCAGACGCCCTCCTGGTCGAGGTCCTTGAGGCGGACGTCCAGGTCGCGCGCGCCCGGTGGGCGGATGGCGTCCATCATGTCGTTGAGCTGACGGCTGACCCGGTCGCCGTCGATGTAGAGCACCTCGAACCGGTCGCCGCGCTCGCTGCGCGGGGCGCGATCGGCCAGCCGCTTGGGGAGCGCCTGGAGCCAGAGGTCGTCGGGCTCGAGTACGTGGGAGTCGGCCGAGTTGGCCCAGATCTTGGTCATCCGTCCTCCTGAACCTGCGCCGGTATAGTCCAACTATTCTATATATCTAGCTATATTCGGCAAGCCTGGCGAGCGTCGTCCTGAGGGTGGCGAGCTGCGCAAGCTTTGCTAAAGTAGTCTAATTATATACCTATATCTGGAAGGGGGTCCGATGGGTGGACTGGTCGCCTACGGCGCCTACGTTCCGCGCCACAGGCTGCGGCGAGCGGAGATCGCCGCCGTGCTGGGAGCCGGGCCCGCGCCCGGCTCGCGCACGGTGGCCGGGCACGACGAGGACAGCACGTCGATGGCGGTGGAGGCCGCGCGCGCCGCGCTGCGCGGCCTCCCCGAGGGCCACGCCCCTCGTCAGTTGCTCTTCGCCTCGTCGGCCCCGGCCTACACCGACAAGACGAACGCGACCGCCGTGCACGCGGCGCTGCGGCTCGACCGGACCGCTCCCGCGGCGGACATGTGCGGCGCCGTCCGGTCCGGCTTCGCGGCGGTCACGGCGGCTCAGGACTCTCCGGTGCCGACCCTGGCCGTCCTGTCGGATCTGCGTGGCGGGCTTCCCGGCGGCGCGGACGAGCGCGACGGCGGTGACGCGGCGGCGGCGTTCCTGTTCGCGGGCTCGGGAGACACCGCCCCCACCGCCCCGGTGATCGCGGACGTCCTCACCCGCGCCTGGTCCACCGCGGAGTTCCTGGACCGGTGGCGGATCCCGGGCGAGGCGTCGTCGCGGACGTGGGAGGAGCGCTTCGGCGAGCAGGCCTACGCACCGCTCGCCGGCGCGGCGTTCGCCGACGCGCTCAAGCAGGCGGAGCTGACGCCGGAGGACGTCGATCGCCTGATCGTCGCGGGCACCCACGGGCGTGCGGTCCGGAGCGCCGCGGCGCGGACCGGCGTCCCGCGCGAGGCCTGGGCGGACGATCTCGCGAGCACCATCGGGAACCCGGGGACGGCCCAGTTCGGCGTCGTGCTGTGCGACGTGCTCGACCGGGCCGGGCCCGGCGAGACCATCGCCGTCATGCTGCTGGCCGACGGCGTCTCGGTGCTCGTCCTGCGCACCACCGAGGCACTGGCGGCACGAAGGACGACGCCGGCGGTCGCCGAGCAGATCGAGAGCGGGAACGACTCGCTCACCTATGCGACCTTCCTCACATGGCGGGGCCTTCTCGACCGGGAACCGCCCCGCCGGCCCGACCCCGAACCGCCCTACGCGCCGCCCATGCTGCGCTCGGCCGAGTGGAAGTACGCCTTCGTGGCGGGCCGGTGCGCGGCCTGCGGCACCCGCCATCTCCCACCGGGCGACGTCTGCCGGGAATGCCGGCATGCCGGGCCGATGGAGCCCGAGCCGATGGCGGACGTGGCCGGGACGATCGCGACCTTCACCATCGACCATCTGGCGTACTCGCTCAGCCCGCCCACCGTCATGGCCGTCGTGGACTTCGACGGCGGCGGCCGGATGCGGTGCGAGCTGACCGACGCCGACCCCGGATCGCTCCGGATCGGGGACCGGGTGGAGATGTCGTTCCGACGCACCAGGACCGCACGGGGCGTGCACAACTACTTCTGGAAGGCCCGGCCTGCGCGCCGCGCCGCCGCACGAGGCTGAGGAGGAGACCGGTGGGATCGAACGGCATCCGGGATCGGGTCGCGATCGTCGGCATGGGCTGCACCGCCTTCGGGGAGCACTGGGGCAGGTCGGTGGACGGCATGCTGGTGGAGTCCACCACCGCCGCCGCCGAATCGGCGGGCGTCGCCCTGGCCGACGTCGACGCGTTCTGGCTCGGCACGCAGGGGTCGGGCGTCTCGGGACTGACGCTCAGCAGGGCTTTGCGCATCGCCGACAAGCCGGTGACCCGCGTGGAGAACTTCTGCGCCACGGGCTCGGAGGCGCTGCGGCAGGCCTGCTACGCGGTGGCGTCGGGCGCCTACGACATGGCCATGGCGGTGGGTGTGGAGAAGCTCAAGGACTCGGGCTTCTCCGGCCTGAGCGGGGCTCCCGTGCCCGACGACGGCACCGTCGGCATGAACGACATGACGGCTCCGGCGTCCTTCAGCCTTTTGGCACCTGCGTACGCCAGGCGGTACGGGGTCGACACCGCGGAGCTGAAGGACGTGCTGGCGCGGGTCGCGTGGAAGAACCATGTGAACGGCGCGCGCAACGAGAGGGCGCAGTTCCGCAAGGAAGTGCCGATCGAGCGCATCAAGGCGGCGCCGGCCGTGGCGGGCATGCTGGGCGTGTTCGACTGCTCCGGCGTGTCGGACGGGTCGGCGGCGGCGATCGTGGTGCGGGCCGAGGACGCCCACCGCTACACCGACAAGCCGATCTTCGTGAAAGGGCTGTCCTTCGTGGCAGGGGCGGCCACCGGCGCGAGCGATCCGGGTTACGACTTCACCACCTTCCCCGAAGTGGTGGCCTCGGCGCGGGATGCCTACCGGCAGGCGGGCGTGACCGACCCCCGGGCGCAGATCGCGATGGCAGAGGTGCACGACTGCTTCACCCCCACCGAGCTGGTCCTGATGGAGGACCTGGGGTTCTCTGATCGGGGCCAGGCCTGGAAGGACGTGCAGTCGGGCGTCTTCGACCTCGACGGGGACCTTCCGGTGAATCCGGATGGGGGGCTCAAGGCGTTCGGGCACCCGATCGGCGCGTCCGGGCTGCGGATGATGTTCGAGGCATGGCTGCAGCTGCGCGGTGAGGCCCCGCCTGAACGCCGGATCGCGTCCCTCGTCGAAGGACGCCGGCTCGCTCTCACCCAGAACCTCGGTGGCGCCCCGGGTGAATGCGTCTCCTTCGTCTCGCTGGTCGGCGCCGAGCCCGGCGCCTGATCTCCCCGCCGGAAACACGGAAGGACGACGGATGACCGTCACCAGGCCAGGCCCGCCGAGCGAGCAGGAACAGCAGGAACTGCGCGCGTGGTTCCGCGAGCACTGGGAACGCGGAGTCGAGTTCAACCGGGACTGCCGCATGAGCGTCAGGCGATGGGACCCGGACGGGGTCGAAATGGCGCTTCCGTTCGCCACACGCCTGACCGCGCACGACGGTGTCTTCCACGGCGGCCTGATCGCCGCCCTGATCGACACCGCCGGCGGTGGCGCCGTCATGGCCGGGCACGACTTCTCCAGGGGCAGCCGGATCAGCACCGTGTCCCTGTCCGTCCAGTACCTCGCCCCGGCACCGGGCCCCGAGGTGGTCGCCCACGCGCGTTGCGTGCGACGCGGAGGCCGCGTCCATTTCTCCGAGGTCGAGGTCCGCCGGGCCGACGGGGCCGTGTGCGCCCGAGGCCAGGTCGTTCTGACCGTGTCCGGAGAGCGGCCCGGTGTAGGGCGGCCGATCCCGAGCCGAACGACATGAGGAGCGAGTGATGTCCGAGCGAGCCGACGCCCGAGCCGATACGGATCTGGTCCTGTACGACGTGGACGAGGACGGCGTCGCCACCCTCACCCTCAACCGGCCGGAGCGTAAGAACGCGTGGAATCCGCTCATGGAGACGCGGTTCTTCGAACTGCTGGACCGGGCGGCGTCCGACCCCCGGGTCCGCGTCGTGATCGTCACAGGTACGGGCAAGGCGTTCTGCCCCGGCATGGACATGCAGCGGCTGGAGCAGAATTCCCAGCCGGGGGAGGGCCTGCACCTGGAAGGCCGCAGTCCCATGTACAGCCGGCGGCTGCTGCCGAAGCCGATGATCGCCGCCATCAACGGCGGGTGCGCGGGCATCGGCCTGATCCAGGCGCTGATCTGCGACGTGCGGTTCGCGGCGCGCGGGGCCCGCTTCAGCACCGCGTTCACGCGGCGCGGGCTGGCGGGCGAGTACAACCTGCCCTACGTGCTGCCCAGGCTCATCGGCCTGGAGAACGCGCTCGACCTGCTGCTTTCAGGACGGACATTCGACGCCGACGAGGCGAAGGCACTGGGCCTGGTCAGCCGGGTCGTGGAGCCCGGTGAGCTCATGGACGCCGTCCGCGCCTACGCCCGCGACATCGCCCGCAACTGCTCACCTCGCGCGATGGCCGTCGTCCGGCACCAGGTCTACGGCGACCTCGACCGGGACTTCACCGAGGCGCTTGCGCGCAGCTACTCGGCGATGGAGTACTTCGCGGGCTCCCCGGACTTCAGGGAAGGCGTGGAGAGCTTCACGCAGAAGCGCCCGCCGAAGTTCGCGGGGCTTCCCCCGGAGTTCGACCCGCAGGAGGCCACCCGCGATCCGTTCCTGCCCGGTTGAGCACGGAGAGGACGAACGTGCCCACTGTCAATTCTTCGACGGCGTCCGGCGGCGCCGTCGCCACTCCTTGGAACGCGGAGGCGTGGCAGAGCCTGCGGCCACTGCTGACGATCGAGCGCACCGGTCCGGACGCCTTCCGCGCTGCGGCGACGCTGACCAGCCGCGGAACGGTGTTCGGGGGCCTCGTCGCCGCCCTGGCGGTACTCGCCGCCGGGCACACGGCCGCTCCGGGGCAGACACCCCACTCACTGCATGCCTATTTCCTGAGACGGGGGACTGAGCATCCGTTCCTGGACATCGGTGTGCGCCGCGTGCGCGACGGCCGCTCGTTCGCCGTCCGCGAGGTGAAGGTCAGCCAGGGAGGACAGACCATTTTCGTCGCGACCACCTCCCTGCAAGCTTCCGAGGAAGGGGACGACTGGCACGCGGACGTGCCGGTGACCGACCCCGGCACGGCGGCCGAGACGCTGCCGACACAGCGGCTGAGCGATGTGGGACGGCCCTTTGAGATCCGGCATTTCGCCGCTCCCCGGAAGGACGGCTTCGTCCCGCTGCATCCCTTCTGGCTGCGTCATCGCGGTGCCGTCCCCGACGACCCGCTGTGGCAGATCGCCGCGCTGGCCTTCATCTCCGACCTCGGGGTCGTCATGGACGCCCGCCCGCCCGGCTCGTCGCTGCCGCATGACGTCATCGGCGTCAGCCTGGACCACACGGTCTGGTTCCACCGGCCCGCACGGGTGGACGAGTGGCTGCTGATGGAATGCGACCCCCAGAGCAGCAGCGGCGGCCGTTCCCTGGCCCACGCGCGCGTCAGCGACCGGGCCGGACGGCTCGTCATGACGGTGCTCCAGGAGGGGCTGCACCGCCATGCCCGCTGATCCGCGCGAGATCACGTGGTCGGAGATGGTGGCCGCGGCCTACGATCACGGCCGGCCCGCCACCGTCTACGGTGACGTGACCTGGAGCGGCCGCGAACTGCTCGATCGTGCGGCCGGAGCCGCTCACTGGATGGACTCGCTCGGCCTCCCGGAGGGGGAGGCGGTGCCCGCTCTGATCGCCTCCTCGCCCGGAGCCCTCGCGCTAGTGATCGCCGGAGCGGGCACCGGGCACCCGGTCGCCCCCCTGGGCACGCGGATGACGGCGCGCGAGATCGCGGCCGTGGTCGAAGGGCTCGCCGCACCGGTGGTAGTGGCGCAGCCGGAGTACGCCGCACTGGGACACGAGGTGGCGGAGCGGACCGGGCGCCGGCTCGTACCCGTACCCCCGTTCGAACCGGGGGAGCGGCCTCTGTCCGCACGGCCGGCGGACGTCGCCGTCGTCCTGCACACCTCCGGCACCACAGGGGCCCCCAAGCCGGTGCACATGCCCCAATGGCGTCTGGCCGCCCGAGCGAGCGTCAACGGCGCGCTCTGCGACCTGGGCCCCGACAGCCTCTACGGCGGCAGCGCGCCGTTCCACCATCTCTCCGGTCTGGGGAACGTTGCGGTCGCGCTCGCCGCCGGGGCGCGCATGACCGGGATTCCGCGCTTCACCGTCGAGGGCTGGCGGTGTCTGTGCGCCATGGGCGCCACCCACACCAGCATGGTGCCGTCCATGCTGGAGATGCTCCTGGCCGTCGGCGAGCTCGGCCCCGCGCGGTGGCGGGTCCTGCAGTACGGCGGTGCCCCCATGCGCCCGCAGACGCTGAGGGCGACGTACGCGGCGGTGCCCGGGGTCCGCATGCTCAACATGTTCGGGCAGACCGAGGGCTCGCCGATCTCGGTGCTCACACCCGGCGACCACCGCGCGGCGGTGGCGGGGCGCGAGGAACTGCTCCTGTCGGTCGGCCGGGCGGCCCCCGGCGTCGAGCTGCGCATCGACCGTCCCGGTCCGGACGGCGTGGGCGAGGTGCATGCGCGCGGAGACCACCTGTTCGTACTGGACGCCGAGGGCTGGCTGCACAGCGGGGACCTGGGGCGGATCGACCCGGACGGCTACGTGTACCTGTCCGGCCGCCGCAGCGACATGATCATTCGAGGAGGTGAGAACGTGCACCCGGTGGAGGTGGAGACGGTCCTCGCGGCGCATCCGGGGGTGGCCGACGTCGCCGTGGTGGGCGTGCCGGACGCGCGGCTCGGCCAGACCGTGGCCGCCTTCCTCGTCCCGGCGGACCCGGGCGCGCCACCGGAGCCCGAGCTGTTGAGGGCCTTCGTCCGCGCCGAGCTGTCCGGCTTCAAGGTGCCCGCGCACTGGCACTTCGTCACCGAGTTGCCGCGCAATGCGAACGGCAAGGTCCTCCGCCGCGTGCTGCGCGAGACCGCGCCCCGGTAGGGCGCCCCGTCCGAACGTCCTGCGCACGATGACCGAGGCGGGCCGTGTCCGATGTCCGGACACGGCCCGCCGCCGACCTCAGGCGCCGATGTAGCTGGCGAAGAGATCGCCGCGGAGCAGCTCCCCCGGCTCGCCGTCGTAGCCGATCCGGCCGCGCCGCAGCACGTAGGCGTGTGTGGCGATCTGCAGCACCCGCTTGGCGAACTGGTCCACGACCAGCAAGGACACTCCGCGCGCCGCCAGACCCTCCAGGAACGCGAACACCTCGTCGACGATCACGGGCGCGAGGCCGAGCGACGCCTCGTCCACCAGCACCACCGCGGGGTCGCGCAGGAGCGCCTGCGACATGGCCAGCATCTGCTGCTGGCCTCCGCTCAGGGTGCCGGCGGTCTGGTCGAGGCGGCCCGACAGCGCGGGGAACGCCTCGGCCGCCCGCTCGACGGCGGTGGGCCCGCCGCGGGGCGCGGCCTGAAGCGCGAGGTTCTCCCGTACCGTGAGATTGCGGAAGATACCGCGCCCTTCGGGGATGTAGCAAAGCCCGCGTCCGGTGCGCCGGTGGGCAGGCAGCCCGCTGACGTCCTCGCCCAGCAACTCGATCCGGCCCGCCTGGACCCGGTTCAGCCCGGCGGCGGTCCGCAGCAGGGTCGATTTGCCGGCGCCGTTCGCTCCGAGCAGGGCGACCACCGCCCCTTTCGGCACGGTCAGCGAGACCCCGTGCAGGACGGTGGTCTCCTCGTAACCCGCCCGCGCCTCGTGCAGCGAGAGCACCGCAGGTCCGTCAACGGTGGCGGAGTCGCTCATCGCTTGGCCTCCTGGACGTTGTCGACGCCCTCGATCTCGCCCTCGCCCAGGTAGGCCGAGCGCACCAACTCCGAGGACCGGACCGCATCCGGGTCGCCCTCGAACAGCATCTCTCCGAAGTCCAGAACATGGATGTGGGCGCACACGCGCATCACGAGGGACATGTCGTGCTCGACCAGGAGGATGCCCACACCGCGTTCACGGACGACCTCCTTGAGCACCTCGGCGAAGCGCTCCGTCTCTTCCTGGTCGAGACCGGAGGACGGCTCGTCCAGCAGCAGCACGTCGAACCGGCCCGCCAGGCATCGCGCCAGCTCGACGAGCCGGCGTTCGCCGGTGGAGAGCTCCCCCGCCTGCCGGTCGGCCAGATGCGTGATGCCGCACAGCCGCATCGCCTCGACGGCGGCGGCACGGGTCCGCCGCCACTGCGCGCGCGGCGCGGCCAGTTGCGACCACGGGCGAACGCCGGCCAGGGCGCTCTCGTGGCCGAGCGAGACGTTGTCGGCCACGGTGAGCGAGTCGCACAGGTTCATGATCTGGAAGGTGCGGCCGAGCCCGGCGCGGCCCCGGGTGGCGGGCGGAGTCCGGGTGATGTCCCGGCCGTGCATGGTGACCCGGCCGGAGTCCGGTCTGATCAGGCCGGTGCCGGCGTTGAACATCGTGGACTTGCCCGCGCCGTTCGGGCCGATCAGACCGGTGATCTGTCCGGTGGGCGCGTGCAGGTCGACGCCGTTGACGGCGGTCACGCCGCCGAAGCGCACGGTCAGCCCGCGGATCCGGAAGCCGTCCCCCGAGCGGGCGCCGGCCGCCGGGGCGGTCTCCTGCGCGGAGCCGCCGCCGGCCGACGCCGCATCCGCGGTACGCCGCTTCCCGCCCAGCCGTTCCAGGGCCTTGCGGAGGCGCTCGGGCATGGGCGGAGTCCCGCCGGACATGGCCACCTGGACGGCGAACAACCCGAACGCGGCGTTGAGCCAGTAGCCGGTGTCCGCACCGGGGAGGTAGCCGGGGATGATCGCGGTCATCCCGATGAAGACCGCATACCAAGGCTCGGCGAACGGCGCGAGTGCCAGCGTCGCCAGCAGGATGATCGAGTGGAACGAGGTGTAGTGCACGTCGGTCGTCCCCGCCGAGTGCAGCGTCGCCCCGTAGAGGATGCCCGAGATCCCGGCCACGAACGCGGAGAGGCAGAAGACCAGCAGCTTGGTCACGTTGGTGCTGAGGCCCGCCGTCGACACCGCGACCGGTGCCTCGGCCATGCCGCGCAGCATGCGGCCCAGCCGCGCGCGCTGCACGGCGACGGCGCCCGCGCCGATCACCACGACCGTCGCGAGGACGAAGTAGTAGAAGGCGCGGTCGTCCTGCGCGAACGACGGCCGGGGCATGTCCCGGCCGTTGCTCAACGGGGTGAACATCCAGTTCAGCGGATACAACAGCCGTTCCACCATGATTCCGAAGCCCAGCGTCGCCAAGGCCAGGAAGAGCCCTGAGAGCCGGATCGCGGGCAGCGCGACGAGCGCGCCGACCGGTACCACGATGAGCGCGCCCAGCAGCATCGCCACCAGCCACGGCAGGCCGTGGTCCACGGCCAGCTGGGAGAAGGCGACGGCGCCGATAGCGCCGAAGGCCGCGTGGCACAGGGAGACCTGCCCCGAGGTGCGTACCAGGAGCCCAAGCGACAGGAACATCACGACCTGGGTGAGCCCGACGATGTAGAAGGTCAGCTTCGTGCCGGCGAAGAGCGGGACCGCCGCGAGCAGGGCCACCACCACGACCGCCGCCGCGAGCCGGACCCGGCCGGGCGCCCGCCACTGCGGCGGCGGCCGGTGTTCGACGGCGGACGGTGGCCGGAGCCTGCGCTTGGGGGTGAACAGCAGCGCCGCGACCAGGATCACGAAGGGCAGGCTGGACGGGACACCGGACAGCCAGCTCACGTCCACCAGGTACTTCTTGGTGATGTCGCTCGCCACGCCAAGCGCGAGGCCGCCGAGAAGTGTCAGCGGGATGTTGGTGAAGGCGCCCATCGCGGCGGCGCCGAACGCGGTGACCACCAGGAACGTCAGGGCGATCGGCTCCAGTCCCACCAGGGGCAGCAGCAGCACGCCCGAGAGCGCGGCGAACGTGGAACCGATGAGCCAAGCGATCCGCCGCACGCGTATCGGGCTGATGCCCTTGACGTCGAGGAGGTCTGGGTCGTCCACCACGGCGCGCATCGCCAGCCCGGTCCGGGTGAAACGGAACAGGGCCCACAGCGCGGCGACCGCGACGACGGCGATCGCCGCCGTGAACACGTACTTGTATTGCACGTTGACCGACCCGACCGAGAAGGCTCCCTCCGCGTTCGGCAGGAAGCTCTGCACCATGATGGGATCGGGGCCGTACTTGATCGTCCCAAGGCCCTGCACGAGAAGGATCAGCCCCGCGGTGCCGACGATCTTCATGGGCACCCGCTGCGGGGCCAGCCGGCGGGCGATCAGCTCCATGACCAGCCCCAGCAGGGGACCTGCCAGCAGCACGGTCACCGCCGCCGACACCTGCCAGCCGAGGCCCTGGTCGACGTGCAGCCAGTAGAAGACGTAGGCCGCGACAGTGGCGAGCGCACCGTGGCCGAAGTTGAAGATGCCGGACGTCTTGTAGGTCACGACCAGGCCGGTGCCGATCAGGCCGTACACGGCGCCGATCGCCAGCCCGCTGACGATGAAGGGGATCAGCTCTTGCATCACGAATCTCAGCCCGCGGTGGGGGCGGTCACGCAGTCGGTCTTCAGCGGGCCGCTGGTGACGCTGTTACCGGACGGGCCGGAGAGCGGGGCGCTGGTGAACTTGCCGTTCTCCAGCTTGTACAGCCACACGCAGTTGATCGCAGGGCCGTTCTTGCCCTCCGCGTAGGTCAGCTTCTGGGGCAGCAGGCCGCCGAGGTCCTCGTCCTTGAACGTGTGCAGACCGGCGATGATGTCCTTGCGGGCCGGCTTGTCGCCGACGTTCGCAGCGGCCTTGCGGGTCACCTCGAGAGCGGTCCAGACCGCGGTGGCGGCCGGGTTCTCGTGGTCGGCGTCCGGTGCGTACTTCTGCATGGCGTCGCGGAACTGCGTGACCGGCTGGTCGTCGGCCCACCAGGGGAAGCCCTGGAGACCGCCGGCGAGCTTGACGTTCGGCACCTTGGTGAGCTCGGCGTTGACCGAGCCGGCGGTGGCGCCGAAGTAGCCCTTGTACCCCTGGGCGGTGCAGTCGGAGATGAGCTTGTGGCCGGCCGCCGGGGCGATCGAGATCTGGAGGAAGTCGGTGCCCTTCTCCTTGAGCCGCAGGCACTCGGCCGTGTAGTTGGGCGCCGTCGTCGACACGGCGACCGATCCGGTGAGCTGGAGGCCCACCTGCTGCGCGGCCGGCCCGTACAGGGCGGTGGCCTCCTTGCAGGCGGCGACTTCGGCGCAGTAGGCGGAGCCCCACTTGGTGGCGCCGACCGCCTTGGCCGCGGCGAACTGCGCGAGCACGTTGCCGGGGAACGCCTGAGGCGTTGTGGGGAAGTAGTTCGGGTACCCGGTCCAGATCTTGGTCTGGTAGCCGGTCGCGCCGATGATGGGGACGTCCTGGCCGCCGAGCACGGCGGACACCGGCTGCTCGGTGTTGGCGGCTTCGGTGCTGATCGACAGCACCTGCGGATCCGCGAGGAGTTCCTTGGCGGCGGCCGTCGCGCTGGCGCCGTCGCTCTTGTCGTCCTTGATGATCACCTTGACCGGGTGCCCCGCGATGCCCTGGCCGGCGTTGACCCAGCGCTCCCACGCAAGGGCGGCGTCCGCTCCGCTCTTGCTCGACGAGGAGCTGGCCCCGGTCTTCGACACGATCATCCCGATCTTGATCTCGGACTTGGTGAGGGCGGGGTTGACGGTGCCGCCCGACGCCTCCTCGCCGGAATCGCCGCAAGCGGCGAGGGTGAGAGCCGCGGCGCTGAGGCAGACGGTTCCGAGCAGGCGAAATGGTCTGGTCATCAGGTGTCTCCCTCGTAGACGGGGCGCCGGTGACAGAAGGGCGGCGGCCCCGAGGATTGCTCCAGGGCGCGCGCCGGACTCAGAGCCGTGCGCGTGTGAGGAACGTAACAGTGCAACAAGAACAAGTAAAGAGATTCGTTATATATTTAACCTGTATCTACGGGACGTCATCCCTGGTGACGGCCTGATGAGGGCGGCATGGGCGACGCCGCTCCCCGCCTACGGCGAACGCCGATCGACCTGGGAGGCCGTGATGAACCATCGGGACGCGGAGAGGGCTCGCAGCAGGGCCGCGACGCTGCGGCTGCGCGGGGACCGGCTGCACGGGCGCTCCGCTCTGGTGGCCGGCGGGGGCGGTGGCCCGGACCCGGGCTTCCTCGGCACCGGGGCGGCCACCGCGGTTCTTCTCGCCGCACAGGGAGCCACCGTGGGCGTGCTGGACACCGACGCCGAGCGTGCGGGATGGACCTGCGCCCTCATTGAGCGGCAGGGTGGGCGCGCGCTGCCGCTCGCCGCGGACGTGACCGACGAAGCGGACGTGGAGCGCGCCGCGGAGCGTCTCGTGACCGAGACGGGGCGGCTCGACGTGCTCGTCAACAACACCGGCGTCACCGGCGGGGCCGTGAACGACCCGGATCGGCGCCGGTGGGACCGGGTCGTCGAGGTCAACCTGCGCGGGACGATGGTCACGTGCCGCGCCGCGCTGCCGTACCTGCGGGCGTCCGGTGGCGGCTCCATCGTCAACGTCTCCTCGGTCGCGGCCGTCCGCGCATTCGGGAGCGGCGCCTACGGCGCCTCAAAGGCGGGGGTGATCGCGCTGACCGCGGACCTCGCCTACGAGTGGGGCCGCTTCGGGATAAGGGTGAACTGCCTTGTGCCCGGCCACCTGCACACCCCGATCGGGAACCACGGCGGGGATGAGGGCCGCGAAGCGCGCCGCAAGGCGAACCTGCTGCAGATCGAGGGCTGCGCCTGGGACGTCGCCTGGGCAGCGCTGTTCCTCGCCGGTGACGAGAGCGGCTGGATCACCGCCGCCGTGCTGCCGGTCGACGCGGGTGCCACGGCCGTGACGGCACTGGGCATGCTGTCCCGGATGTGATCCTGACCGGAGTGCCGGTCTCCCGAGGCCCATGCGTAAGTCGCTCCACCCGATGCCGGCCGGCTCGTGGTGGAACGGCTTACGTGTTGTGGCGGGAATCCTGGTCCGTGGTCGGGCCCGGTCAGGAGGACAGCAGGGGCAGCGCGTTGTCGCGCAGGAACTTCCTGCGGTTCTCCTCGCCGAGGCCGGCGACCTTCTCGAAGTAGTCCCGCGGGTCGGCCATCCCCTCCGCGTGGGGCCAGTCCGAGCCCATGACCAGCGAGTCCGCGGTCCCGAGCCGGTCGACGAGGCCGAGGATGTCGTCCTCGGGGTAGGGGACGACCTTGACGTGCTGGTGGAACACGCGGCTCGGCCGCTCGGCGAGCTGTCCGCCGAGCCAGACGCCGTTGCGGCCCATGCCGCGGCTCTTGTCCATGTGCTTGAGGAAGTGCGGCACCCATTCGGCGCCGAACTCGCTGACCACGACGTTGATGTTGGGGTAGCGGCCGAAGAGGTTGTCGAAGATCAGCGCCGAGAGGGTGTCGGTGATGGGCCGCTCGCCGTAGGTGTTCTGCCACTGCCAGGCGGAGAACTGGAAGGGCGGGACGAGGCCCCAGCCCCAGTGCGAGGCGACGTTGGCCTGGTAGTGGAATTCGGAGATGTGGAAGGCGACGTGCGCCTTGGCCTCGTTGATCCGCGCCCAGAACGGGTCGAAGTAAGGGTCGCCCGGAGACCGGCCGTAGGCCGGGCCTGCGGGGAGCAGGATGAAGCGGGCGCCGGCGTCGAGCACCGCCTCCAGTTCGGCGACGGCGTGGTCGAGGTCGCGCAGCGAGAGCATGGCGGGGGCGTAGATGCGGTCCTTGTAGGCGAAGCCCCAGTCCTCGTTCATCCACCTGTTGAAGGAGCGCAGGTTGTCGTACAGCGGCTCGATGCCGTCGAGGTAGGCCTCGGCGAGCAGGCCCCAGCCGCCGGGGTACATCAGCGCCCGCTCGATCTCCTGCTCGTCCATCTTGGCCAGGCGGGCGTCCCGGTCGAGGTACTCGTCCTTCATCTCCTCGAAGAACCGCTCGGCGTCCACGGCGTCCCCCTGGGAGCGCTGCCGGAGCATCTCGGCCAGGGATCCCGGCACGTAGGCCTTGTCCAGGTGGTTCTCGAGGGCGTTGACGATCCGGTGGTTGGCCAGCAGGGCCTGGTCCCCGGAGGCGAGCGTCACCGGCTGGACGGCGGTGTCGAGCCTGTCCTTCGGCATGAAGCGGGTGAAGCAGTCCGTGGTCTCGTAGGAGTGGGTGTCGAAGTCGATCATCTGGTACGGGAGTGCGCCGCTCATCGGCCGTCCTCTCTCGCGCGGAAACGTGTGTCCTCAATATAGCTATATAAATAAAACTTGCTAGCGTTAACTCCCTCGAGGAAGCGTGTGAAGGGTGAGGTGATGGCGCATGACGTCGGTGGACGTGGCGGCTCTGCTGGTGCGCGGGGTCGTGGGGGCGACCATGATGGCCCACGGCTACAACCACCTGTGGGGAGGAGGTGGCCTGGCCGGAACGGCCCGCTGGTTCGGATCGATGGGGATGCGCCCCCCGAAACTGCACGCGTTGCTGAGCGGGGCGGGCGAGATCGCGGCGGGCGCCGCCCTGGTTCTCGGGCTCCTCACGTCGTTCGCCTGCGCCTTCGTGGTCGGGACGATGGTGGTCGCGGGGGTGGCCGCCCATCGCGGGAACGGATTCTTCGTGTTCAAGGACGGATACGAGTACGTGCTCGTCCTCGCCGTGGTCAACGTGGCCCTCGCCCTGCTCGGCCCTGGGCGGATCTCCCTCGACCGGGCGCTCGGGCTGGATCGCGTCCTGGACGCGGGTGCCGGAGCGCTGACCGCCGGCGGTGCGGGGGTGCTGGGTGCGCTGGTCCTGCTCGCCGCGACATGGCGTCCGGCGGGCGAGGGGGCGGCCACGGGTGCCGATAGCTGAGATTATTCAGCTGAATCAGTTGACTGATTTGAGTGATTCAGGTGATGATGCCCCGAGGACGAGGAGGGCACATGCCGGATGACAGATACCTGGAGCCCGAGGTGGAGACGATGCCTCGGGAAGCGCTCCGGGAAGTGCAGGAACGGCGGATCCTGGAGCTGCTGCCCGCCGTCTACGAGAACTCGTCCTTCTACCGGGAGCTGTGGGACTCCCACGGCGTGCATCCGCGGGACGTCAAGACCCTGGAGGATTTCCAGGAGCGGATCCCCTCCTTCAGCAAGGACATGTTGCGCGAGTACCGGGCGCGCTCCGGTGACTCGTACGGCGGACTGCTCTGCGTGGCGCCCTCCGAGCTGACCTCGATCACGTCCAGTTCCGGGACCACGGGAGATCCGGAGTTCTTCGCGGAGATCTGGGACGGAGCCCCGCCCCTGGTCACCGCCCAGCTGCGGGACCTGTGGGAGCTGGGCCTGAGGCCGGGCGACCGGGTGCTCAGCCCGCCGGGAACCTTCCGGAACCTCATGGACTACGGCTACCACGCCCTCGGGGCGGTGGTGATCTCGGCCGACACCTGGTTCGGGCGCATGCCGGAGACGCTGGAGGTTGTCCGGCGCTACCGGCCGGCGTACATCCAGCTCATGTACCCGCAGCTCGTCGAACTGGAGCACCTGGAGCACGAGCACGACCTTAAGGAGATCTTCTCGTCCCTGAAGGGGGCCGCGTGCGCAGGGCAGCCGATCAGCCCGCGGATGCGGCGGAAGGTGCAGGACGAGTGGGGCATCGAGCTGTTCGAGTACACGAGCGCGGCCGACACCGGTACCGCCTGGGAATGCCGCGAGCACGACGGCTTCCACCTGTGGGAGGACACGGTCTTCGCGGAGTGCCTGGACCCTTCGACCTACGAGCCGGTGGACGACGGTGCGATGGGCGAGCTGGTCGCCACCGACCTGGACAACCGGGCCGCGCCGCTCATCAGGTACCGCAGCGAGGACCTGGTGCGCCTCACCCGGAACGGTTGCGCCTGCGGGCGCACGCACGCGCGCATGTGGGTGGCCGGCAGGCGCGGCGACGAGACCGTGGTCCGGGGAAGGCCCGTGGTACTGCGCGATGTGTGGCAGGCCGTGGAGGCGGAACCGGAGACGGCGGCCGGGGTCTTCCAGATCGTCCGGTCTTCGCGCGAGGTGGAGCGGCTGCACGTCCGGGTGGGGTACGACCCGTCCGCCACCGCGGACACCGGTGACCTGGCCGAGCGCCTCCGCGAGGGCATCGGCAAGCGAACCGGTGTTGAACCGGATCTGGAACTGCATACCGAGGAGGAGCTGATGTCGACCGTGCGGAGCGTGGCGAAGTTCCCGAGGGTGGTGAAGCAGTGATGGTGCGCAGGGACACGCTCGCCCGCGCCTGCATGCTCGATCACCCGGCCACCGCGTACCTCGTCCCCGTCAAGCGGCCGGACGGCGTCGCGGAGTACGAGGTCACCTGGGACGACCTCGCCCGGGACGCCGCCTGGACGCAGGAGCGGTTGCAGGCACTGGGCCTCGAACGCGGTCACTGTGCCCTGGTGAGCTTCTCGGGTCACGAAGGAGCCTGGTTCCAGCCGGTCATCGAGGCGCTGCGCAACCTCGGGGCGACCTACGGGACGGCAGAGGCGATGGGGTGGGACCACGCGCGCACCAGGGTCTTCCATCGCGAGCTGGACCTGCACGCGCTGCTCGGACTCTCCGCCGACACCCTTGAGGCGCTGAGCGGCCAGGTCATGATCGGTGATCTCTTCCACGACACGCCGGTCATCCTGGTCCGTCCCGGAGCGGCCGAGCGGCTGCGCGCGGCCGGAGTGCGAGCGGGGATCATCGCTCCGCTGGGGCCGGCGCTGGCGATCGAGTGCGCGGAGCGCTCGGGCGCCCACGTCAACCGGTCGGAATGGCACGTGTCGGAACGGGACGGAGTCCTCGCCGTGGCCGCCGTCAGGGAGAAGCGCGGCACCGGCCTGGACGAGATCGTCCTGGACACGCGGGGCCGGGTTCTCACCGAGCGCTGCGGCTGTGGCAGCGACGACCCCCGTGTGGTCCTCGGCTGAGCGGGGACCTGAGCGGGCGCTGAGCGGGCATGGCCTGGCCCCGGACGATGCGGAAGCACCGTCCGGGGCCACGTCGTTTCCGTCGGCGGCATGAACACGCTGAGTCCGGCCCGATCGGCACGGCTCAGTCCGAACCGGTACGGCCCGCCGCAGGCGCGGCGGGCCGTACCGGGTGGCGTAGGGAGATCAGATTCCGAGCCGCTCCAGGAGCCGCTCGTGGGACGCGGACGGCCCCCCGAACAGCAGCTGTGCGGACTTGGCCCGGCGGAAGTACAGGTGCGCCGGGTGCTCCCAGGTGAATCCGATGCCGCCGTGGACGTGGATGTTCTCCGTCGCGGCGACCAGGTACGCACGGGAGCACGTCAGGTGGGCGGCGGCGGCCGCCGCGGCGAACCCCGCGTCCCCCAGGTCGGCGAGCCGCGCCGCCTCCCGCGCGGCGGCCTGTGCCAGCTCCACCTGGACCAGCATGTCCGCGCACTTGTGCTTGACCGCCTGGAAGCTGCCGATGAGGCGGCCGAACTGTACGCGGGTGCCCGCGTAGGCGGTGCTGCTCTCCAGGCACCGTGCCGCGCCACCGGCCTGCTCGGCGGCCAGTCCCACGGCGGCGAGGTCGAGGATGCGTGCCATCAGCCGCCCGCCCGCGCCGTCGGCGCCCACCAGCAGGGCGGGCGTGCGGTCCATTTGCAGCCGTGCCAGGGCCCTGGTCGCGTCCAGCGTCTCCATCGGCTCGGCGGTGAGACCCGGGGCGTCGCGGTCGACCGTGAAGAGGGACGGCCCCGCCGTGGTGCGCGCGATCACCAGCAGCAGGTCGGCCGACGTGCCGTCGATCACGAAGGACTTCGTGCCGGTCAGCTCCCACCCTCCGGCGGCGTCCTCGCTCCGCCGGACGGCCTTCGTGGTGATCTGCACCGGGTCCCAGGCGCCGGTCCGTTCCGCGACCGCGAGGGCGGCCGTCGTCGTCCCCGCCGCGATCCCCGGGAGGTGGCGGGCGCACGCGTCGGCGTCGCCCGAGGCGAGCAGCGCCTGGGCGGCGAGCACCACCGTCGCGAAGAACGGCGAGCAGACAAGGGCCCGGCCCATCTCCTCCAGTACCGCGCCCAGCGCGACGTGGCCGAAGCCGTCCCCGCCGTACTCCTCGGGGATCGCGAGCCCTGGCAGGCGGAGCTGCTCCGCCATCTGCGCCCACACCTGTGGGTCGTACCTGGGCTCGCTCTCCATCGCCTTGCGGACCGCCTCCTCCGGCGACTTGGCGTCGAGGAAGGACCGCACGGCGGATCGCAGCTCGTCCAGCTCCGTCTCGGAGAGTTCGGCGACCTCGCTCATGCCGTCTCCTTCCCGGACCCGGAACGGCGCAGCTCACGGAACGGCGACTTGGTGTCGATCCCCGGTTCCTTGGGCAGGCCGAGCACCCGCTCGGCGAGGATGTTCTTCATGATCTCTTCGGTTCCTCCGAGGATGCGCAGGGCGGGCGTGGCGAGCAGCAGCTCCGACCACGCGTAGGTGCCCCACTCGCCCGAGTCCGCGATGGCGCGCGGGCCGAACACGTCGGTGACCAGATGCGCGGCGCGGGTGAGGTTCTGGGCGTACATCAGCTTGGACACCGACATCTCCGGGCCGGGCGTCACGCCGGCCTGCATACTCCGCCTCGCCCGTGCGTTGAGGTGGTCGGTGGCCATCACGTCCGCCAGTAGTTCGGCCACTCGTCCCCGGACCCCGTGGTCGTCCAGCGTCCACGTGGCCCGCATCACCCCGGCCAGCCGTTCCGGTGACAGTGCCCCGGCGGCCGGCCCGCCGTCGTCGCCGCCGACGGTGGCGCGCTCGTTCATCAGCGTGGTGAGCGCAACCGTCCAGCCGCCGTTCACCTCGCCCAGCCTGTGATCGTCCGGAACCCGGACCTCGTTGAGGAACACCTCGTTGAAGTCGGATCCGCCGGTCATCTGGCGGAGCGGACGCACCTCGACACCCGGAAGGGTCATGTCGACCAGGAACGCGGTGATGCCCTTGTGCTTGGGGGCGTCGGGATCGGTGCGGGTCAGCGCCAGGCCGATCCGGCTGTGGTGCGCCACCGACGTCCACACCTTCTGGCCGCTGATGACCCACGTGTCCCCGTCGCGGACCGCACGGGTCTGCACGCTCGCCAGGTCGGACCCCGCCTCGGGCTCGCTGAACAGCTGGCAGGCGATGGCATCGCCCCGGTACATCTCGGGCAGCCAGCGGTCCTTCACGTGCGGCCGGGCGTGGGCGAGGATCGTCGGTCCGATCATGCCCAGGCCGACGACGCTGAGGACGCCGGTGTCCGGCACGCCGTACTCCGCCTCGACGGCGTTGTAGACCATCTCGTGCACCGGGGTCAGCCCCCGGCCGCCGTACTCACCGGGACCGGTGATCCAGCCGAATCCGTTCTCGTAGCGGGTGCGCTGCCAGTCCCGCGCCTCCTGGATCTTGCGCTTCTCCACCTCGGGCGGATCCGAGCTGAAGTAGGCCACCCGATCGTCGCCCGTACCCCAGGCGAACGACTTACCCTCTCCTTTGCCCGCTCCCACGCCCCCGGCCGCGGCGTGGGCGTCGAGGAAGGCGCGGACCTCGGCGGTGAACGCCGGCAGGTCGCCGACGCCGCCGTCGGTTTCGTGGGCCATCGGTGTGCTCCTTGGGCGATTCGCCGACCGCGTGGGCCGGGTCAGGTGGACAGGATGGTGACGGCGGAGACGCCGGGCGCCCCGTACAGGTGCGTGTAGCCGACCCGAGGCGAGCCGGGGACCTGCCGTGCTCCCGCGGTGCCGCGCAGCTGGTGCACGATCTCGTGGATCTGGCGGAGGCCGGACGCGCCGATGGGCTCGCCGTTGCCGATCAGGCCGCCGTCGGTGTTGACCGGGAGCCGGCCGCCGGGCTCGGTCGCCCCCTCGGCGATGAGGAGCTCCTGCTCGCCGTCCTTGCACAGCCCGTTCTCGGCCATGTGGATGATCTCGGAGCCGGCGTCGGTGTCCTGGAGTTGCGCGATCTGGACGTCCTCGGGGCCGATCCCCGCCGCCTCGTAGGCCGCCTGTGAGGCGTCCACGCTCGGGCTCGGCGCGTGCTCTCCGGCGGGCATCGCCGGGCTCTGCACCTCGAAGGCCCCCAGCCTCCGGCTGCGCAGGACGCTCGCCCGGACGCGCACAGGGGCGGACGTGTACTTGTGCGCCTGCTCCGCGCGGCACAGCACGACGGCCGCCGCGCCTTCGTCCGGGCCGCAGTACATGTACTGCCGGAGCGGGTGGTTCAGCATCGGGGACGCGAGGATCTCATCCACGGTCAGCGGCGTGCGCCGCCACGCCTTCTCGTTGCCGGCGGCGTTGCGGAAGTTCTTGGCGGCGACCCGGGCCAGTGTCCGCTCGGTGATGCCGTGGTCGTGCATGTAGCGGTTGATCTTCATGCCGAAGAAATGGGTCGTGAGGAACATGCCGGTCTGCCCGTACCAGTCGGGCAGGCCCGCGACCGAGGGGTCCGCCGCGAACGCGCCGCGCGGATGCTTGTCCATGCCGATGGCGATGGCGAGATCGTGCTCGCCGGTCTCGATGGCCCTGGCGGCCATCGAGACCGCGGTGCCGGCGGTCGCGCAGCCGTTGAACACGCCGCGCAGGGGGATGCCCGTCAGGCCGAGCCGGCCGACGATGGCGTCCGGGTTGGCCACCTCCAGGCTGCCGATGAAGCCGCCCTGGATCTGGGGCCACGTGACGCCCGCGTCCGCCAGTGCGAGCCGGACGGCCTCGGCGCCCATGTCCATGGCCGACTTCCCGGGGAAGCGCCCGAACGGGTGCAGCCCGACGCCGATGATGACCGCTTCCATCACGCCTCCTCAGCGGCGCCGGCCGGCGCGAACGCGAACGTCAGGATCTGCGTGCCGTCGTCGGCGACGCTGTAGGGGACGACCACCATGCGCATCGGCTGCCCGATGGTCAGGGCCGCCGGGTCGGGCTCGGTCAGCCGGGCCTCCACCAGGACACCGTCCGGCAGTTCGATATAGCCGACCGTGTACGGCTGGAAGGTCTCGGCGGTGTCGTAGCCGTCGTAGGGCGGGGACGGCGGGCGGAACCCCTGGGTCGTGAACGTCCACAGCGTCCCCTCGTTCGACAGCGGCCGGCGGGCGGTCTCCTCGCTGCCGCAGCGCGCGCACTGGCCGGCCGCGGGGAAGGCGACCAGCCCGCAGCCGGCGCACTGCGAGCCGATGAGTCTCGGGTCGTCGGAGGGCCAGGTGAAGAGCTCCTCGGCGACCGGCTTGGCCTTGGTCTTCGTCATCGACGACTCCTTCGTTCCGGGCCGAGCCCGGCGATGTCATCCCGTTCGCAGCGTATCCAGAAAGAGCTAGATATGTAAATTAGTTAGCCTTTTTGTGTTCTTGGTGACGATGATGGCCCGAAGAGGCCGGGAGGGGGCCTCCTGGAGTGGCCTGGATCACAAGGCGGGGGTCTTGACGGAAGCCGCCGCACAATGGGGGATCCTGATACTCTTGTTGCGCTAGTTGAAATCATCTGACTGTTCTTGCAAGGTGTCCGGAGGGGTGTCAGAAGTGGCTGAGGTAGCGCGGGCCGTTCCATCGACGGAGGTCTCCGCCGTCCCTGTCGCGGGGCGTGCGCGAGTGGGCCGTCGGGTCCGGGTGCCCAAGACGGCGGAACTCGTGGCGAGCGCGTTGCGTCGTCAGATCATCCGTGGCGAGCTGGCGGTGGACGACGTCCTGCCGTCGGAGTCGGCGCTGATGGAGCAGTTCGGGGTGTCGCGCCCCACCTTGCGTGAGGCGTTCCGGGTGCTGGAGTCCGAGTCGCTGATCACGGTGCGCCGCGGTGTCCACGGCGGGGCGCGTGTGAGCGCTCCCGATCCCGAGGTGGCGGCACGGTACGCGGGACTGATCCTGGAGTACCGCCACACATCGCTGGGCGACGTGTTCGGGGCGAGCGCGATCATCGAACCGGCGTGCGTGCGGGCGCTGGCGCAGAAGCCGCCGGCGGGCGCCGTCGCCCGGCTGCGGGAGGCGCTGGACGCCGAGAAGGCCGCGCTGGAGGATCCGGACGCCCTGGTGGAGGCCCAGGACCGGTTCCACGGGCTCTTGGTGGAGCTGACCGGGAACCAGACCCTGATCCTTCTGGCCGGGATGCTGAGGTACATCGTGGACCGCGCGAACGCGGCGCATGTCGCCGCGGAGGGCTCCGACCCCGAGCACGCGGCGCAGGCGCGCAAGGGGCACCGGGCGCATGTGCGGCTGGTGAACCTCATCGAGGCCGGCAAGGCCGAGGAGGCGGCCAAGCTGTGGCATCGCCACATCACCGCGGCCGACGACGTGGTCAATTCCGCCGGGCCCAAGACCCTCCTCGAACTCATCGACTGACCGCGTCGTCCTCCGCCGCACACGCGCCGTCCCGTCCGCTCAGAGGTCGAGCGGGCTCTTCCGCCCCACCGCCTCGAAGTCGGGACGGCGCTTCTCCCTGTGCGAGGCCACGCCCTCCAGGACCTCCGGCCCGCCGAACCCGAGGAACTCGAGGCCGAGGGAGGCCTCGAAGATCGGGGAGGCGGAGCGGTACCAGTGGTTGAGGGAACGCTTGGTCCAGCTGATGGCGCTGACCGAACCCGCGGCGAGGCCGGTGGCCACGCGCAGGGCCTCGTCCTGCTCGCCGCCGTCGTCGACGCACTTGGACACCAGGCCGATCCGCTCGGCCTCCTCACCCGTGAGCGCCTCGCAGGTCAGCAGGTAGTACTTGGCCTTGGCCATGCCGCACAGCAGAGGCCAGCAGATGGCGGCATGGTCACCCGCGGCGACGCCCAGCCGGGTGTGCCCGTCGACGATCTTCGCGGTGCGGCCGGCGATGGAGATGTCCGCCATCATGCCGATCACCAGCCCGGCTCCGACAGCGGGCCCTTGAATGGCCGACACCACCGGCTTGGCGCAGTTCAGCACGCCGTAGACCATGTCGCGGGCCTCCCGCATCACGCGGACGCGCACCGCGTAGTCCTCGACCATCGCCTCGATGGAGTCGAAGGTGCCTCCGGCGGAGAACGCCTTGCCTGCGCCCTGGACCACGACGGCGCGCGTCTCCGCGTCACGGTCGATGACCGGCCACACGTCGGCCAGTTCGCGGTGCATCCGCGGGCCCACGGCGTTGAGGTTGGGGGCGTCCAGGACGAGCCGCAGCACGCCGGCGGCGGGACGGTCGAACTTCAGCGAGCCGAACCCGTCGTAAAGGTCGGTCATGGCATCTCCAATTCAGGGGGAACGGTCGGTGTGCGGGCCTGTGCCCCGAGGGCCTCCTAGGCCGGACGCGGCTCGCGCGGCAGGCCGAGCACCTTCTCGGCGAGGATGTTGCGCTGCACCTGGGAGGTGCCGGCGTAGATCGTCCCGGAGCGGGCGATCAGGTACGTGGCCGCCCAGGAGCCGGAGGAGTTCGCGGCGCCGGGATCGTCGGTGCGGTAGGTCCGCAGCGGTGGCCGGCCGGCGGGCACCTGGGCGTGCATGCCCATGATGTCCATGGCCAGGTCGGTGACCTGGAGGTGGTACTCGCTCCAGTAGAGCTTGGCGATGGACGACTCGGGGCCGGGCTCGCCGCCCTTGAGCCAGCCGGTCAGGATCCGGTAGCCCAGATGGCGCATGATCTCCACCTTCGACCAGCACCAGGCGATGCGCTGGCGGATCACGGGATCGCGGTCCCTGCCGTACGTCCGCGCCAGCTCGACCAGCCGTTCGAGTTCGGCCTTGAAGAGGATGGGGTTGGTGGCGGCCTCCTCGCCGCGTTCGACGCCGAGCAGGCTCTGGGCCACCGTCCAGCCGTTGCCGGCTCCTCCCACGACGAGGTCGGCCCGGGTGCGCGCCCCGGTGAAGAACACCTCGTTGAAGTGCATCTGCCCGCCGGCCATCCGGAACGGCCGCACCTCCACGCCAGGCTGGTCCAGCGGCACCAGGAGGAACGAGATGCCGCGGTGCTTGGGAGCCGCCTGGTCGGTCCGGGCCAGGACGAAGATCCAGTCGCTGTGGTGGGCTCCGGAGGTCCACACCTTCTGCCCGTTGATGACCCACTCCCCGCCCGCCTCACCGTCGCCCTTGTCCAGGTCGGCGCGGGTGGTCAGCGAGGCCAGGTCGGATCCGGCGTCCGGTTCCGAGTAGCCCTGGCACCAGGTGTCCTCGCCGCTCAGGATGCGGGGCAGGAAGTGCTTCTTCTGCTCCTCCGTGCCCCAGCGCAGCAGCGTGTTCGCCAGCATCTTGACGCCGAAGGTGTCCTGCGGCAGGCCGAAGGGGACGCCGGCGCGGGCCAGTTCCTCCACGAGCACGACCTGGTGCAGTTTCGAAAGGCCGCGGCCCCCGTACTCCTCCGGCCAGGCGATCGACAGGTAGCCGCGTCCGGCGAGCAGTTCACGCCATCGCCGGGCGAACTCCCACGCGGCCTCCTCGTCCAGTGCTCCGATTCCGGGCCAGTCCGCCGGAAGGTGCTCGGCGAGGAAGCCCTTGACCTCCGCCCGGAACGCCTCGGCCTCGGGCGGGTAGCTGATGTCCACGGAGCCCTCTCTTCACCTCATGAGTAGTTAGATGATTGTACTAGTTAGTTGATTCCGAAGCTCGGACGGGCTCGTTCCCCGGCCGGGTGAAGGTGCCCGGCCCGATGCCGAAGCGCTGCTTCAAGGGCTCCTTGCGGATCTTTCCCGCCGGGGTGCGCAGCGGCTCGCCGGTGAACTCGATCGAGCGCGGGCACTTGTAGCCCGCCAGGTGCGCCCGGCAGTGCTCGAACAGCCGCCCGGCCGTGTCCGCGTCCGCCGGCCGCCCCTCCTCCAGCTGGACGACCGCCTTGACCTGCTCGCCCATCTCCGGGTCCGGTACGCCGAGGACGGCGGCGTCGGCGGCGTCGGGATGGTCGACCAGGACGTTCTCCACCTCCTGCGGGTAGATGTTGACCCCGCCGGAGATGATCAGGTTGATGGCACGGTCCGTCAGGTAGAGAAAGCCGTCCTCGTCGAGCCGGCCCATGTCCCCGACCGTCCGCCATCCTCGGCGGTTCGTCGCCGCGGCGGTCTTGCCCGGGTCGCCGCGGTACTCGAACGGCGTGCCGCCCTCGAACCAGACCACGCCCACCTCGCCGGGCGGGAGTTCACCGCCGTGCTCGTCGAGGACGTGCGGACGCCCCATGAGCGGCCGTCCGACCGAGCCCGGCTTGCGCAGCCACTCCTCGGAGGTGATCGCGGTCGCGCCGATGCCCTCGGTCGCCGAGTAGAACTCGAACAGGATCGGCCCCCACCACTCGATCATCCGGCGCTTCACCGGCACCGGGCAAGGCGCCGCGGCGTGCACCGCCCAGCGCAGGCTCGACAGGTCGTACCGGTGGCGGGCCTCCCCGGGCAGCTTCAGCATGCGGACGAACATCGTCGGCACCCATTGGCCGTGCGTCACCTTGTGCCGCTCGATCAGCCGAAGCGTCTCCTCGGCGTCGAAGCGCTCCATGACGACAACGGTCGATCCCGTGCGGTGGCAGGCCATCGACCAGGCCAGGGGAGCGGCGTGGTAGAGCGGGGCGGGGCACAGGTAGACATCGCCCGGCCGCATGCCCAGGGACTCGCGGAGCCAGTGCCCGGGGACGTCCGGGTGGGTGCCCATGGGGGTCGCGCGCACCTCACGGCGGATGCCCTTCGGGCGTCCGGTCGTCCCGGACGAGTAGAGCATGATGTCGCCCTCGCACTCGTCCGGGATCGGGGTCTCCGGCATCCCTTCGAGAGCCTCCTCGTACGCCTCCCAGCCCGGGATCGTGCCACCGATCATGAGCCGTCGCTCGATGCTCGGGAGTTCTCCGGGGCGCAGGGCCTCGGCGGTTCCGGCGAGATCCCGCGTCGCCGCCACGACCCTGGCGCCGCTGTCACCGACGATGTAGGCCGACTCCTCGGGAGTGAGATGGTGATTGACCATCGTCAGCTGGAGCCCCGAGCGCTGGGCCGCCCAGGCGAGATCGAAGACCTCGGGCCGGTTCCCGCTCAGCACCGCCAGCGTGTCGCCCGGCCGCAGCCCCTGGCGGCGGAGCAGGTGGGCGATGCGGTTGGAGCGGCCATCGAGGTCGCGGTAGGTCACGACTTCGCCGGACCCGCCCATGATGACGGCCGGCAGTGCGGGGGACGATTCGGCGAACGTTCCTGGATACATGGTCCCTCCTGGTGGTTCCCGGTTCCTGGACGTGATGCCGCGGTCACAGGCCGATCGCCTCTGCCAGCAGTTCCCGGTGATAGGCGGAGTCGCCCAGCAGGAGTTGCGAGGTCTTCGCGCGCTTGAAGTACAGGTGCGCGGGGTGCTCCCAGGTGAACCCGATGCCGCCGTGAACCTGGATGTTGTCCTGGGTGGCCTTCACACACGCGTCCGAGCAGAACGCCTTGGCGAGGCTCGCCGCCGCCGGCAGGTCCGGATCGCCGTTCTGCGCGGCCAGCAGAGCGGCGTAGGCCGCCGCCCTGGCGGACTCGACCTCCAGGAGCACATCGGCCAGGAGATGCTTGACGGCCTGGAAGGAACCGATCGCCCGGCCGAACTGATGCCGCACCTTCGCGTACTCCACCGCCATGTCCAGTGCCCGGGAGGCCACGCCGACCTGCTCGGCCGCCAAGGCCGCGGCGCTGTGGTGCAGAACCAGTTCGACGAGTTCCCATGCGTCGCCCCGGGTGCGCAACCGATGCGCCCAGACGCCCTGGTACTCAAGGCGGGCCTGCCGCCGTGTGGGATCGAGCGTGGGCAGGACGGTGCGCGTGAGCCCGGTGGCGTCACCGTCCACCCGGAAGAGGCCGATCCCGTCGGCGGTCCGTGCCACGGTCAGGACGATGCCCGCCTGCGCGCCGTCGAGGACGAAGGTCTTGTGCCCGTCGAGCAGCCAGCCGCCGTCCTGGCAGGGGCGGGCCGCCAGCGTGACGCCCTGGCGGTCCCACCGTGCCGAATCCTCGGTCAGCGCCAGCGTCCCGATGCGCTCCCCAGCGGCCAGGGCGGGGAGGAGTTCCGAGCGAGCCCCCTCATCGTCGCTGTGCAGCAGCGCGGTCGTGGCCTGCACCGCGCTGGCCAGGTACGGCGCGCACAGCAGGGCGCGTCCCATCTCCTCCATGACCAGCCCGATCTCGACGGGACCGGCGCCCGCACCGCCGTGGCGCTCCGGCACCGCGAGCCCCTGCAGGCCGAGTTCGGCTCCCATCCGCTTCCACAGCGCGGGGTCGTACCCGGCTTCGGTCTCCATGACGCGGCGCATCTCGGATTCCGGCGCCGTGGCCTCCAGGAACGCGCGCACCGTCCGGCGCAGCTCCTCCTGGGCCTCGTCGAAGGCGAAGTCCATTTCCACTCCTGACGCGATCGGTGTGCCGCGGTGTGACGGCGAATCGGGCGAGCCCTGCGGGCAGGCTCCAGAACGTGCCGGATCAGCCCTTGGACAGGAGCTTCTGGACGATCTCGACGTGATCACGGGAGTGCATGCTCTCCCGCTCGGCGATCAGTGCGGCCTCCTGGACGCTCGCCATCGCCTGCTCCAGATGGAGGTTCACTGCTCGCTTGGTATCGCGCAGCGCCTGGACGGGCAGTTCCGCCAGGCGCCGCGCGAGCTTCATGGCCTCCTCCAGCACCGCGTCCTTGGGGACGACCGAGTTGGCGAGCCCCAGCCGGACGGCGTCCTCGGCATCGACCTTGCGGCCCAGGAAGAGCAGTTCCTTCGCGCGGGCCAGCCCTACGATCAGCGGCAGCACCAGCGCTCCGCCGTCGCCCGCGACAAGGCCCACCTGGACGTGCGGGTCGGCCAGGTGGGCGCCCTCCGCGATGAGCACGAGGTCGCTGAGCAGGGCGAGGCTGCAGCCCAGCCCGACCGCGGGGCCGTTGACGGCCGCGACCACGGGCAGGGGGCAGCGCACCATGCCGGTGACGATCCGGCGGGCCTCGTTGACATTCTGGTCCCGGAACGCCGCGTCGCGCTGAACCCGGGTCATCACCTCGAAGTTGCCGCCGGCGCTGAAGGCGCGCCCGCGCCCGGTGAGCACGACGGCGCGGGCCCCGGGGTCGGCCGCGATGCGGTCCCACACCTCGGCGAGCGCGGTGTGCAGGCCCTCGCTCGCCGAGTTCAGCTGGTCGGGACGGTTCAGCTCCACCAGCCGGATCGGCCCGTGGGCGGTCACCGCCAGGTCGGGGGACAGGCCGTACATCGGACCTCCACATGGGTTGCTCGTCAAAGGTCAGCATAGTTGAATGGTCTAACTAAATATACGAAAGAGCGTTTGATGTTCGCGATGGAGGGGTGGCCGTGACCGGAGGAGCCCGGCGGGAGTGCCGGACGCTGCTGACCGACGTGACGGACCATGTCCTGACGGTCACGCTCCATCGTCCCGACCGGCTGAACGCCTTCACGCCGCGCATGATGGACGACCTCCTCGCCGTGCTCGACGAGGCGGACCGCGAGGACGAGGTGCGCGCCGTGATCGTCACCGGTGCGGGACGGGCCTTCTGTACGGGCGCCGACGTGAGCGCGGGTGGCGGTTCCTTCGACCATCGCGAGGCGGGCCCCTGGCACCGGGACATCGGCGGCCGGCTGGCCCTGCGCCTGTACGCGTCGACGAAGCCGGTGATCGCCGCGATCAACGGCCCCGCGGTGGGCGTGGGGGCGAGCATGACCCTGCCGATGGACATCCGGCTCGCCTCCGAGACGGCGCGCTTCGGGTTCGTCTTCGCCCGCCGCGGGATCGTCCCCGAATCGGCGTCCAGCTGGTTCCTGCCGAGAGCGGTGGGGGTGCAGCGTGCGATGGAGTGGGTCGCCACCGGGCGGCTGTTCGGCGCCGGAGAGGCGCACGCCGCCGGTCTGGTCCTGTCCGTGCATGAGCCGGACGAACTGCTGCCCGCCGCTCGCGGGATCGCCCGTGAGATAGCCGACAACACGGCGCCGGTGTCGGTCGCGCTCGCCCGCCAGATGATGTGGCGGATGCTCGGTGAGCCGCACCCCATGACGGCGCACCGGCTCGACTCCCGGATCATGAGCCAGATCGGCGGCGGCCCGGATCCGGTCGAGGGCATCGAGTCCTTCCTGGCCAAGCGCCCGCCGGACTTCCCGGGGCGGGTCAGCTCCGACATGCCGCCGATCTATCCGTGGTGGGAGGACGAGGAGTTCCGGCCGCTGGACGAGGGGCGCGAGCGCCGTCCCTGACGATCGGCGCCACCCTGCCGACTGTGGCTATTTCAGCTAAATAGTTATACTATTCAAGCGGTTATCGCCCATTGAGTCCGCCCTCGCCCGTACAGGAGTGCCTGTGACCACGATCCGTCGCATGACCTTCGGTGATGTGATCCGCGAGCATCGCCGTTCCTACGCCGGCGCCGACGCGCTCGTCGACGGCGACCTGCGTCTCACCTGGTCCGAGCTCGACACCCGGACCGACCGGCTTGCCAACGCGCTCACCGGCGCGGGCGTGCGGACGGGAGACCGGATCCTGTGGCTCGGCCAGAACTCGTTCCGCGTCTACGAGCTGCTGGGCGCCGCGGCCAAGATCGGCGCCATGGTCTGCCCCGGCTACTGGCGCTGGGCGGTGCCGGAGATGGTCTTCGCGATCGAGGACTTCGATCCGAAGGTGATCGTCTGGCAGCAGGAGGAGATCGGCGAGACCGTCGAGAAAGCGCGCGCCGAGGTGGCCGGCGATACGGCACTGTGGCTGCGCCACGACGGTGACGGCGACGACGGGTACGAGTCCTTCCTCGCGTCCGGCGCCGACGAGGACCCCGGCCTGGAGGTCGATCCCGACACCGCGCTGATGGTCATCTACACGGCGGCGATCAGCGGCCGGCAGTGCGGGTCGATGCTCTCGCATCGCAACCTGCTGGCGATGGGCACCAGTTCCGCCTGGATGGGCGACATCGGCCAGGAGGCGGCCTTCCTCAATGCCGGCCCGATGTTCCACATCGGCAACTACCAGATCTGGGGAATGCCGGTGTTCGTCCACGGCGGTAAGAACGTCGTGGTACGCCGTGCCGAGCCCGAGCACCTGCTCCCGCTGCTCGTCCGTGAGCGGTGCACGCATGCCTACCTCATGCCGCCGACCATCGCCCGCCTCGTCGAGCTCAACAAGGACGCGGGGCACGACCTGTCGTTCCTGCGGGCCAGCATCGCCCCGCAGTTGTGGCAGGGCATGGCGACCACCGACACCAGCCGCTTCACCCGCAACGGCGGCGGCGAGGGCCGCGTCTACGGGCAGACCGAGGTGACCGGGCTCCCCGTCACGTCGGCGTTCGGGGGAGCCGGCATTGGGAACGCGGGCCGGCCGGGCCCGTTCGCGATGGTCCGGATCCTGGACCGCGATGGCCGGGAGTGCGCGGCCGGCGAGGCCGGGGAGATCTGCGTGCGCGGGGATCTGGTGCACCTGGGGTACTGGAACCGGCCCGAGATCAACGCCGAGCGCTTCCGGCACGGCTGGTGGCACACCACCGACCTCGGCCGAAGAGAGAGCGACGGCACGATCAGCTTCCTCGGCACCACGACCCGGATGCTCAAGTCCGCGGCCGAGAACATCTTCCCCGCCGAGGTGGAGAACTGCCTGGAGTCGCATCCGGCGGTGCGCGAGGCGGCGGTGATCGGTGTCCCGAACGAGCGCTGGGCGCAGGACGTCAAGGCGGTCGTGGTCCTCCACGACGGCGCCGAGGCCGGAGCGGACGAGCTGGTCGGGCACTGCCGCGAGCGCATCGCCTCGTACAAGAAGCCCAAGACCGTCGAGTTCCTCGACGCGCTTCCCCGTACGGCAGCGGGTGCCAAGGACTACGACGCGCTGGACGAGCGCTTCGGCGGCGGCGGCTACCCCGGCGCCGACACTCTCGGGGCGGGCCGCTGATGAGCCTCATGCCCGGCACCGGGGAGGCGGTGTGATGCCGCGCCAGGCCGTGGTCGTCGGCGTTCACGCCACGGAGCAGGCACTGTCGCTGCCGCACCGGACCGCGATGGATGTGGCGCTGGAGGCGGTGCGCGGGGCGATCTCCGATGCCGGACTGACCCCGGCGGACATCGACGGCGCCCAGCTCGACTGGCCGGGCCCCGGCGGCGTCGCGGGCGAGGGGAGCTCCTGGGCCCGCCTGTTCGGCCGGGACCTGCGCTGGACCAGCGACTCCATGCTGGACAATGCCGGTGCCCGCGGCTTGCTGAAGGCGGCCGCGGCGGTCACGGCGGGCTATGCAGAGACCGTCGCGGTGGGCGGCTGCCGCCTGGTGTCGCGCGGGCCGGAGAACGCGCCCGTGGGCGCCGGCGCGCCCCTGGAGTTCACCGACGTCTGGGGCTCCTACGTCGTCGCGCAGTTCGCCCTGATCGCCGCGCGGCACATGCACGAGTACGGCACCACCTCCCGCCAGCTCGCCGAGGTGGCGGCCACGATCCGCAACAACGGCTCGTCCAACCCCGAGGCGATGATGCACGGGAAAGGGCCCTACACCGCCGAGGACGTGCTCGCCTCCCGCATGGTCGCCACCCCGTTCCACCTCCTCGACTGCTGCATCGTCGGCGAGGGCGGCGCGGCGTTCGTGGTGACCACCGCCGAGCGCGCCAGGGACCTTCCGTGCACCCCGGTGGCCGTGCTGGGCGGGGGGATGGAGTACCACCAGGCGGCCTACGCCAACCCGGCCCTCTACCGGGAGGTCGGGCAGATCGGCCGGGACGCCTCGACCCGCGCCTACGGGACGGCCGGGGTCAACGCGCACGACATCGACGTCTTCTCGCTGTACGACCCCAACTCCTTCGAGATCATCCGCCAGCTTGAGGCCCTGGGAGTCTGCGCGGAGGGGGAGGGCGGACCGCTCGCGGAGAGCGGGGCCATCGCCCTGGACGGCAAGCATCCGGTGAACCCGGACGGCGGCTGCCTGTCCTACGCCTGGAACGGAACCCAGCAGATGACGCTCAAGGTCGTGGAGGCCGTCCGGCAGCTGCGCGGTACGGCGGTGCACCAGATCGAGGACGCGCGGCTCGCCGTGGTCGGCAACGCGGGCTCGGGTGCGCAGCACTACGAGATGGCCGTGCTGGGGGAGGCCCGATGAACCGGCCGCTGCCCGTGCCGACGCAGCTCACCCAGCCCTTTTGGGAAGGGACCCGCCGGGGAGAGCTGCGGATTCCGCGCTGTGCCGACTGCGGGGAGCGCTTCTTCGTTCCCGAGCCCGTCTGCCCGGGTTGCATGTCGGAGAACTGGAGCTACGAGCCGTCCAGCGGGCGCGGGAGCGTCTACTCCGTGACGGTCGTGCACCGGGCGCCCGGCCCTGGCTTCGAGGTGCCCTTCGCCCTGGCGGTGATCGACCTCGACGGCGGCGGAACGCTGCTCTCCCACGTCGTGGACGTGGAGCCGCACTCGGTGGCGATCGGAACCCGGGTGCGGGTCTCCTTCCGCGCGCTCGACGACATCATCACGTTGCCGTGCTTCGTCCCGGAGGATCACTCCGACCCTCAAATATAGTCAAATCATTAGACTGTTTTCGGTGGGTAGTCAGGAGGAGATGTGGAATTGCAGGGCAGGGTCGCGATGGTGACCGGCGGTGGCCGCGGCATCGGGGCCTCGATCGCCGACGCGCTCGCCGCCCGCGGCGCGGCGGTCGCGGTGTGCGACGTTGACACGGGCGCCGCCGAGAAGAGCGCCGCCGCAGTGGCCGGGCGGCACGGCGTCCGCGCCTTCGGCGTCGCCGCCGACATCTCTGACGGAGCCGCCGTCCGTTCCGCCGTGAGCGTCGTCACGGACGCGCTCGGGCCGGTCGATGTCCTCGTCAACAACGCGGCCGTGGACGTGGTGAAGAGCTTCGTGGACAGCACCGAGGAGGAATGGGACCGGATCATCTCGGTCAACCTCCGCGGCACCATCACCGTGACCCGCGCCGTACTCGACGGCATGATCGCCCGGTCCGGCGGGAAGATCATCAATATCGCCTCCGACGCGGGCCGGGTCGGTTCGTCCGGCGAGGTCGTCTATTCCGCCACCAAGGGCGGTGTGATCGCCTTCGGCAAGGCGCTGGCCCGCGAGGTCGCCCGGCACGGCATCACGGTCAACACCGTCTGCCCCGGCCCGACCGACACCGCTCTGCTCGGGCAGGTCGCCGACTACAGCCAGAAGATGTACGACGCGACGATCCGCGCGATACCGCTTCGCCGCTCCGCCGAGCCCGCCGAGATCGCGGGGGTCGTGGCGTTCCTCGCTACGGACGCCGCCGCCTACATGACCGGCCAGACGCTGTCGGTCAGCGGCGGCCTGACGATGCTGTGAGGAACGCCCGCATGCCCGAGACACTCACCACCGAGATCCTGACCACCGAGGTGCGAGGCCGCGTCGCCATCCTCACCCTGAACCGCCCCGGCAAGCTCAACGCCATCGGGACGCCCCTGCTCGACAGGCTGGAGTCCGAACTGCACCGGCTGCGCGGCGAACACGACGTCCGCGCGCTCGTCATCGCCGGCTCGGGACGCGCCTTCTCGGCCGGGGCGGACCTGGACGAGATCGAGGGCTGCGCCGGCCCCTACGACTTCCATGAGTTCGTCCACCGGACGACCGATGTGTTCGGCCTGCTGGAGGAGTATCCCAAGCCGTCGGTGGCCGCCGTCCACGGGTTCGCCTTCGGCGGCGGGCTCGAACTGGCCCTGGCCTGCGACCTGCGGGTCGCGGAGGCGGGCGCCCGGCTGGGCGTGCCGGAGATGAAGCTGGGCGTCCTGCCCGGAGCGGCGGGCACCCAGCGCCTTCCCAGGCTCGCGCCGCCAGCGATCGCCAAGCAGATGATCCTCACCGGTGAGCCCATCACCGCCGAGAGGGCCCACGAGGTGGGGCTGGTCAACGAACTCGCCGAACGCGGTGGCGCGCTCGACGCGGCGCTGGAACTCGCCGGACGGCTGGCGGCCGGCGCGCCGCGCGCCCTGGAGGCGGGCAAGCACCTCGTGGATCGCGGCCTCGCGATGGATCTGGGGCCTGCGATCGCGTACGAGCGGGAGACCGTGACGGCGCTGTTCACCACGCTCGACCGCGAGGAGGGCCTGAAGGCGTTCCGAGAACGGCGGGAGCCCGAGTTCCAGGGCCGGTGACCGGTGCCGAGACAAGGAAGATGACCATGGACTTCAGCTTCAGCGAGGAGCAGGAGGAACTGCGCGAGGTCGTGCGCTCCTTCCTCGCGGCGCATTCGGCCGAGGCCGACGTGCGCCGGATCTCCGAAGGCGGGCAGGGCCACGACCCCCAGGTGTGGGGGCGCATGGCCGGCGAGCTCGGGCTCCAGGGGCTCGCCGTCCCGGAGGAGTACGGCGGCGCGGGCTTCGGGTACGCCGAACTCGGGATCGTCTTCGAGGAGATGGGCCGGGCGCTGCTGTGCGCACCGTACTTCGCCTCGGTCGCCCTGGCCGCCGAGGCGCTGCTGCGCAGCGGTGACGACCTGGCCGCCAAGGACCTGCTCCCGGGGATCTGCGCCGGGACCACCGTGGCGACCCTCGCGTTGACCGAGGAGGACGGACACTGGACCGAGGACGGCGTCCGCCTCACCGCTGCGCGGGCCGATGACGGCTGGGCGCTGTCGGGCCTCAAGACGTACGTGCCGGACGGCCATCTCGCCGACCTGCTACTGGTCGTCGCGCGCGGCGAGGACGGCATCAGCCTCTTCGCGGTCGACGCCGCCGCGCCCGGCCTCACCAGGACCCGGCTGCCGACCCTGGACCAGACCCGCGAGCAGGCCCGGCTGGAGTTCGCCGGCACGCCCGCGCGGCTGATCGGGCAGGCCGGGACGGCGTGGCCGGTGGTCGAGCGCACCCTCGCCACGGCGGGGATCCTGCTGGCCGCCGAACAGGTCGGCGGTGCGGCGGCCACGCTCGCGACGGCGGTCGAGTACGCCAAGGCCAGGGTGCAGTACGGCCGCCCGATCGGGTCGTTCCAGGGCATCAAGCACCTGTGCGCCGACCTTCTGACCGAGCTGGAGTCGGCCCGGTCGGCCGCATACGGCGGACTGTGGGCCCTCCAGTCGTCCGACGAGCAGGAGATCCGCGTCGCGGCGGCCCTGGCCCAGGTCTGCTGCTCGGAGGTCTTCACGCGGGTGGCGGGCGGCAGCATCCAGGTCCACGGTGCCATCGGCTTCACCTGGGAGCACCCGGCACACCTGTACTTCAAGCGGGCGAAGAGCGCCGAGACCCTCCTGGGCTCGCCCGCCCACCACCGCGAGCTCCTGGCCTCGGCGCTGGGGCTGTGACCGCGTGGCACGCGGGGCCCGGCGCGGTCCAGAGGAGGAATCGATGATGGAGTTGCGGTTCGGCGCGGAGGTCGAGGACTTCCGTGCGGAGGTGCGTACCTGGCTGGCCGAGCACCTGGTCGGCGAGTTCGCCGCGCACCGCGGTGTGGGAGGCCCCACGGACGGTGAGGCATGGGAGGTCCGGCTCGCCTGGGACCGGGAGCTGGCGGCCGGGGGCTGGCTGGGCGTCGGCTGGCCGCGGGAGTACGGCGGACGCGGTCTGGGCCTGCTGGAAGAGATCGTCTTCGAGTACGAGTACGCGCGGTCCGGGGCCCCCTACCGGGCCACCGGCAGCGCCCTCGACCTGCTCGGCCCCATGCTGCTCGCGATGGGCAGCGAGGAGCAGAAGCGGCGTTTCATCCCGCGCATCCTGGCCGTCGAGGAACTGTGGGGCCAGGGGTTCAGCGAGCCCGGTGCGGGATCGGACCTGGCGTCCGTGCGCACCCGTGCCGAGCTGGACGGGGACGATTGGGTCGTGAGCGGCCAGAAGGTGTGGACCACCTTCGGCATGCACGCCGACTGGTTGTACGTCCTGTGCCGGACGGACCCCGACTCCAGGCGGAGCAAGGGTCTCAGCATGCTGCTCATCCCGGCCGACCAGCCGGGCGTCGAGGTCCGTCCCATCCGCTCGCTGGCCGGGCAGGACGAGTTCGCGGAGGTCTTCTTCACCGACGCCCGGACACGGGCCGACATGGTCGTCGGCGACGTGGGCCAGGGATGGCGGACCGCGATGGGCACGCTCGGCATCGAGCGGGGCGCCACGCTCCTGCCGCTGCAGCTCACCTACGAGCGCGAGATGGACGCGCTGCTGGAACTCGCCCGCGAGCGCGGCGCGCTGACCGATCCGATGCATCGGCGCTCGCTGCTGGACGCGTGGATGTCGGTGCGGATCATGCGCACCACCAACCTGCGCACGGTGTCCGAGCTGCTGCGGGGGCGCACCCCGGGCCCGCAGGCGACGACGGCCAAGCTGTACGCCTCGACCAACCACCAGCGGCTCGGGCACCTCGCGATGGAGATCGCGGGGGCGTCCGGGCAGATCGTCGGGGACGGGTACGGCCTGGACACTCGGCAGCGCACGTTCCTGATCTCGCTCGCCGAGACCATCTACGGCGGAGCGAGCGAGGTGCAGCGCAACATCATCGGTGAGCAGGTGCTCGGGCTCCCGAGAGATCCGAGACCGGTGTGAGCGGGGCCGGATCCGGGTCCGCGCCGTCCCCGGCCGGGCCCGGTCTCCTGGAGCGGCTCGACCGGATCGAGTCGCATCAGGCCATCGGGCAGCTGCCCATCCGCTATGCGATCGCGGTCGACTCCAGGGATCTGGACGCGTGGGTCGCCTGTTTCCGCCCGGACGTGGACATGGGCCGGCGGGGGACCGGCCGGGCGGCACTGCGCGCGTACATCGAGCCCCTCGTCCGCGGGTTCTACCGCTCGGTGCACCAGATCTGCGGGCACCGCATCGAGTTCACCGATCGCGACCACGCCACGGGCGCCGTCTACTGCCGGGCCGAGCACGAGGTCGGCGACCGGTGGATCGTGATGGCGATCTGTTACCTGGACGACTACGTCCGGGTCGACGGCGAGTGGTACTTCTCCCGGCGCAGGGAGAAGCACTGGTACGCCGCCGACGTGACCGAACGTCCCCAGGCGGTGGGGTTCACCGGCTGGGACGGGGCCGCCGAGCCTCCGCTGCCCGCCGGATTCCCGTCCTGGGCGCTCTTCTGGGACGGCGACCCGGCGGTCGAGGGGCTCACGGGACGGCCGTGAGCGGAGCATTCACCATCTTAGGAGCCAGTGCATGTCCGAGAAGAAACTGTGCGAGGGACGCGTCGTCGTGATCACGGGCGCCGGGAACGGGCTCGGGCGGGCGCACGCGCTGGCGTTCGCCGCCCAGGGTGCCAAGGTGGTCGTGAACGACCTCGGTGGGAGCCGTGACGGTGACGGTGCCTCCAGCGGTCCGGCGCAGCAGGTGGCCGACGAGATCGTCGCCGCCGGCGGGGAGGCCGCGGCCAACACCGACGACATCTCGTCCTGGGACGGCGCGCGGCGGCTGGTCGCCCAGGCCGCGGAGACCTTCGGCGGCCTGGACGTCCTGGTCAACAATGCCGGCATCCTGCGTGACCGGATGGTCGTGTCGATGACCGAACGCGACTGGGACAGTGTGCTCGCGGTCCACCTCAAGGGCACCTTCGCGACCCTGCACCATGCTGCCGCGTACTGGCGTGAGCAGGCTAAGAGCGGCCGGGCGGTGGACGCCCGGGTCATAAACACGACATCTCCTTCGGGGTTGTTCGGCAGCGTGGGCCAGGGCAACTACGGTGCCGCGAAGGCGGGGATCGCGAGTCTGACGATCATCGCCGCCGCCGAGCTGAACCGCTACGGCGTCACGGTCAACGCGGTGGCGCCCACGGCGCTGACCAGGCTGACGGAGGATATCGAGTTCATGCGGGACGCGGCGGCGAAGGCCGACCTGAGCCCGGAGGCGATCTCGCCGCTGGTGGTGTGGCTGGGCTCGGCCGCGTCCAGGGACGTGACTGGCCGGGTGTTCGGCGCGATGGGAAACCGGATCACGGTGCTCGAAGGCTGGGTCAACGGCCCGTCGGCCGATTCCGCGGACCGGTGGGAGCCCGCGACCCTGACCGGTGTCGTGCCGGAGCTGGTGGCCAAGGCCGCGCCCAACGCCGACGGGATGGGCGAGCGCGCCGTGCGCTGAACCGCATCCCGCCGTCGCCGGTCCACCGGCTTGCAGCTCACGCATCTCATAGAATAATCTAACTAAATTAACTCTTAGTGGAGCCGAGGTGGGTGCATCGTGGACTTCGCCCTGACCGATGAGCAGGAGCTGCTGCGTGCGACCGCACGCGAGTTCGTCGCGGACGTCTGCCCGGCCGAGCGGGCCAAGGAGTGGGACGAGCGGTCGACCGTGCCTCCGGAGCTGTTCAAGGGCATGGCGGAGCTCGGCTGGTTTGCTCTTCCCTTCGCCGAGGAGGACGGCGGCGACGGCGGAGGACCGCTGGAGCTGATCCTCATCGCCGAGGAACTGGGACGGGCGAGCTTCGATGTCGCGATGTGCTACATCGGCGTGCTGATCCCCGGGCTGACGGTGTTCCGCTGGGGTGGCGAGGCGCAGCGGGCCTTCATCCGCGAACAGGTCATGACCGGCCGCCACCGGCTCGCGGTCGGGCTCAGCGAGCCCGACACCGGCTCGGACGCGGCGGCGCTCCGCACCCAGGCCGAAGACCGGGGGGACCACTACCTGGTCAACGGGCAGAAGGCGTGGTGCACCGGGGGCGGGCTGCCGGACACCACGATCGCGACCTACGTCCGCACCGGCCCGCGCGAGCCCAAGCACGGCGGGATCAGCCTGCTGCTCGTCGACCCCGCGGCCGAAGGCGTCGAGGTCAGGCGCACGCCCACGCTCGCCCGGCACATCCTCGGCACCAACGAGGTCTTCTTCAACGACACGATCGTTCCGAAGGAGAACCTGGTGGGGCCGCCGGGCGAGGGTTGGAAGGTGATGCTCTCCAACATCGAGCTGGAGAAGGTCATCATCTCCGGCGGCTACCTCGGCGCGGCACAGGCCACGCTGGACGAGATGCTGGAGTACTCCCGCGAACGGCACGCGTTCGGACGGCCGATCGGCAACTTCCAGTCCCTGGGCCACGCCATGGCCGACCTGCAGACCGAGATCGACTCCGCCCGCCTGCTCGCCTACCGGGCCGCCTGGCTCCTCGCGCAGGGCAGACCCTGCACCCGCGAGGGGTCCATGGCGAAGCTGAAGGGGTCGGAGACCTACGTCAGCGCGGCGCGGCTGGGCATGCAGGTCTGCGCCGGGCACGGGTTCTCGACGGAGAGCGTCATGAGCTTCCGCTACCGGGAGTCGATCGTCGCCACGATCTCGGGCGGGACCAGCCAGATCCAGCGCAACGGGATCGCCCGCAGCATGGGCCTGCGTACCTACTGACCGTCCGGGCCCGGGGCGGATCGGTCCCGCCGGGCCGGCTCGCCGAAAAGGCCACCAGGGGAGGTGGATCATGATCGATCCGATGGACCCTTCGATCGTCGGCCCGCTGGCCGCCGGGGTCGATCCCGGCAGGCTGGAGGTGCTGTTGCGCCGGGTCAGGCTGGAGGTCGAGCACGGGTCGCTGCCCTCGGCCCAGCTGGCCGTCGCCCGGGAGGGACGGCTGGTCGCCTTCGAGACCTGGGGCGACGCCGATCCCGGCACGCGGTACATCCTGCAGTCCGTGGGCCGGTCGGTGGTGGCGGGCGTGGTGTGGAAACTGCTGGGGGAGGGGCATCTGCGCCTCGACGAGCGCATCGCCGAGATCATTCCCGAGTTCGCGCCGAACGGGAAGGAGGCGGTGACGGTCGAACAGGTCCTCACCCACACCGCCGGCTTCCCGTTCGCGCCGCTCGGCTACCCGAAGATGTGCGACCGCGAGCGGCGGCTCGCCGCGTTCGGCCGGTGGCGGCTGGACCACCCGCCCGGCACCCGGTTCCAGTTCCACCTGACCTCGGCCGCGTGGCTGATCGCCGAGATCGTGGAACGGCGGACGGGCCGGCCGTTCGCCGACTACCTGCATGAGCAGGTCACCGGCCCGCTCGGGCTTCGCAGTCTGGAACTGGGGGTGCCGGTCGAGCGCCAGAAGGACACCGTCGCCCCGATGATCGCCACCGACCGCACCAGCGAGGACCAGGGGGCCGACCCCTGGGGCGCCTGGTACCTGTCCGACCCTGAAGTACTCGCCGCGGGCGAACCCAGCCACTCCATCGTGGGCACGGCCGCAGACGTCGCGCTGTTCTACCAGGCCCTGGAGCACTCCGGGCTGTGGCGGCGCGAAGCGGTCGAAGAGGGCAGGCGGATGCGCTTCGCCGAGCGTCCCGCGGGAGACGAGCTTTACGGTGGCGGCAGCAAACGTGTCGGGATGGGCTTGTTCGTAACGGTCGCCGGCCCCGACGCCGGGGGCAACCTGCCCTCGACCGGCTCGCCCGCCCTCTACGGCAACAGCGGGGCCGCCTACCAGTTGGCCTTTATGGACCCCGAGACTGGCCTGTCGTTCGCCTGGCTGTGCAACGGCTTCCCGCTGGCCGGCTACGACCTTTCACGCCGGGGGAAGGCCCTGCTCACCAACGTCGCCAACCTAGCCGCCGACCTGCTCTGAGCCCTCCCCGGCCGGCGGGGGCGACCCCGGTTCCGAAGGACTCGGCAGGCCGTCCCGCAGGACGTGCTTGCGGATCTTGCCCGAGGCGGTCAGCGGGAGGGAGTCGAGGTCGTCGGACAGGCCCGTGGACGTCGCGTACGGGCTCTCGGACTGCCCGTAGGCGATCTCCAGCCGCGCCCCGAGTTCGGTTTCGAAGCGCCGGACGAGCTCGGGCGGCATGGTGGCCCCTCCGCCGCAGACCACGCGCAGGCTGCTCAGGTCGCGGGCACGGAGGTCCGGGCCGGCCAGGATGTCGGTCATCATCGTGGGGACGAGCCCGAGGATCGTGGCCCGCGACCGCTCGACCAGCCGCAGGACGGTCGTGGCGTCGAACGACGGGGCCAGGACGTGGGTGCCGCCGACGGAAGCGGTGGCGAGCACGGCGCAGACCGAGGCGCCGACGTGGTTGAGCGGCAGCGGACTGCAGTAGATCTCGTGGACGCCCGGCTCGTGCAGCGCGGCCATGCCGAAACGGCCGCTGTTCACGCAGGCCAGGTGGCTGAGGACGGCTCCCTTGGGGGTTCCGGTCGTGCCGGAGGTGTACTGGATGAGGAACGGCGAGCCGGGCTCCGGCGAGGGCAGATCCCCCGGCCGCGGAGCGGAACGCCAGGCGTCGGTGCCGAGGACCGGGCACGGGGCCGGAAGATCCGCCGTGAGCGCGCGGGCCCGTTCCCGCAGCGCCTTCCCGCGGAAGGTCTCGGGCGCCAGGAGCAGCCGGGCACCGGAGTCGCGGAGCTGGTAGGCGGCCTCGGCGTCGGTGAGGGCGGTGTTGATCGGGACCAGCGGCGTGCCGGCCAGTGCGGCCCCGTACTCCAGCACGACCCAGTCGGCCGAGTTCGCCGACCAGACGGCGACGGGGTCGCCGGTGGAGACCAGGCCGAGGATGAGCCCGGCCGCGCGCTCGGCCGACTCCAGCAGCTCCCGCCAGGTCATCTCCCCGAGCCCGTCCCCCTCCGGCCACAGCAGGGCGGCGCGGTCCCCATGCCGGGCGGCCGTGTCGCGGAGCAGGTCGCCGACCGTCGTCTCCCAGAGGGATTCCTCCTCGTCCGCCGGACGGTGCGCGATGGTCAAAGGCGCCGGGTCTCCGGTCTTCGGCATGGGCTCGCCTCCTGGCGTACCGGGTGGTCAGAGGCCCAGCGAGCGGCCGACGATCTCCTGCATGATCTCCGACGTGCCGCCGAACACGCGCTGGACGCGGTTGTCGCGCCAGATGCGGGCGATCTCGTACTCGTTGACGTAGCCGTAGCCGCCGAAGAGTTGCATGCAGCGGTCGATGACCGCCCAGGCGGTCTCTGACGTCCAGTACTTGGCGGCGGCGGCGTCCTCGGCGGTCAGGTGCCCCTCCACCAGGGCCATGGTGCAGCCGTCGACGTAGACGCGGGCGGCGTCGAGCTTCGCGCGCGCGTCGGCGAGCGCGAACCGGGTGGCCTGGAAGCTGCCGATCGGCTGACCGAAGGCGGTCCGCTCGCCCGCGTACTCCAGCGCGATCGTGAACGCGCGTTCGGCCGCCGCGAGCGAGGAGACGGCGATGGCCAGGCGCTCGGTGGGCAGGTTCCCCATCATGTGGTAGAAGCCGCGGCCCTCCTGCCCGATCAGGTTCTCCGCCGGCACCCGGACGCCCCGGAAGAACAGCTCGGCGGTGTCCTGCGCCTTCATGCCGACCTTGTCGAGCTTGCGGCCGCGTTCGAACCCCTCGGCGCCGCGCTCCACGACGATCAGGCTGATGCCCTTGTGCCCGGCTTCGGGATCGGTCTTGCAGGCGACCACCACCAGGTCCGCGAGGATCCCGTTGGTGATGAACGTCTTGGAGCCGTCGACCACCCACTCGTCGCCGTCCCGGCGGGCGGTGGTGCGGATGCTCTTCAGATCCGATCCGGCACCCGGCTCGGAGAGGGCGAGCGCGCAGATGGTCTCGCCCCGGACCACGCCGGGCAGCCAGCGGGCCTTCTGCTCGTCGGTGGTGAGGTTCATCAGGTACGGGGGGATGACGTCGTTCTGCAGGCCCAGCCCGATCCCGACCGAACCGGTCGCGGCCATCTCCTCGGCCATGATCGCGTTGTAGCGGAAGTCCCGGACGCCCTGCCCGCCGTACTCCTCGGGGAACTCCCAGCCGATCAGCCCGGCCTTGCCCGCGGCCGTCCATGCATCCCGGCTGACCTGGCCCGCGCGCTCCCACTCGTCGGCGTACGGGGCACACTCGCGCTCGAAGTACGCGTGGGCGGTCTCGCGGAACAGGTCGTGTTCCGCAGTGAAGATCGTTCGACGCATCTGGCTGCCTCCGGGACGGACGGGGGACCGGCCTGCACCGCGGCAGACCAGGCAGGTTGACGATAGATTAGTGTATATAGCTAAATGATTCATAGATGCTTCCGGTGACAACGGATGGCGGCCCGGTGCGGCCGATCGTGAAAGGACCAGACGCATGGCGATGATCAGGCTCCCGGTCGAACCCGGGCAGATGCTCACGTTCGCTCGCGCGATCGGCGACGACGATCCGGCCTACCTGGCCGCCCTCGCCGACCCGCACCGGCATGCGGTCGCGCCGCCGACCTTCGTCATGAGTTCGGCGCACTTCGATGACGACTACCCCCTGCGGCCCAAGCCCGGCGAGGAGTGGTTCGGTTCCGGCGCGGGTCCGGGGACGGCCAGGGAGGGCGGCGGTGGCCTGCACGCCGAGCAGCACTTCGAGTACCACCGGCCCGTGCACGCGGGCGATGTCCTGACGGCCGAGACCAGGCCGGGACGCAGCTGGGAGAAGAAGGGCCGGGCCGGGCTGCTGCGCTTCACCGAGACGATCACCGAGTACCGGGACGCCGAAGGCGGTCTCGTGGTCACCGCGCGTTCGGTGGGCGTGGTGCCCGAGGCGCCGGTGTCCGGGCCTTCGGCCCGCGGTGGAAGGGAAGAGACCTGATGGCTGTTCCGAGGGATGAGATCAAGATCGGCGAGACCCGTGAACACGTCGTCGTCGAGGATCTGAAGCGCACGCGGATCGTGCAGTACGCCGGGGCGTCCGGCGACTTCAACCCGCTGCACACCGACCAGGAGTTCGCGGTCGCGAGCGCCGGTTACCCGGGAGTGTTCGCCCACGGGATGCTGACGATGGGCATGACCGGCCGCGTGATCACCGAATGGTTCGGCAGGGAGAACCTGCTGCGGTTCGGCGTCCGTTTCAAGGCCCAGGTGTGGCCCGGCGACACGCTGACCGTCACCGCGACCGTCGAGGACATCGCCGCCGAAGATCACGGTCCGGTGGCCGAGGTGTCCCTCCGCACCGTCAACCAGGACGGTGTCGAGGTCGTTGCCGGCACGGCGGCGGCCCGGCTCGACGGCGGGGCCTGACCGTGCGACGCGAAGCGGAGGCGACGATGACCGGTGGACGTTCGGAGGCGGGATCCCGGGGGACGGACGAGGCGCCGGTCATTCTCAGCGAGCTGACCGATGACGGTGTGCTCCTGCTGACCCTGAACCGGCCGGAGCGCCACAACGCGTGGACGCTCGACATGGAACTGCTCTACAACGAGCTGTTCGACCGTGCCGAGTCCGACCTGGACGTGCGCGCGGTGGTGCTCACCGGCGCCGGCCGCAGCTTCTGCCCGGGGATGGACATGAGCGTGCTGGACGCCGCCTCGTCCGGGGCGAAGCCGTATCCGACGGACCGGCTTCCGCCGCGCACCCGTCCGCTCGACTGCCCCAAGCCCGTCATCGCCGCCGTGAACGGGGCCTGCGCGGGCATCGGGTTCAACCAGGCGCTCATGTGCGATGTGCGCTTCGCCGTGCCGAAGGCCAAGTTCGCCGCCGCCTTCAGCCGCCGCGGCCTGGTCGCCGAGGACGGCGTCGCCTGGATCCTGCCGCGCGTGGTGGGCTACGGGCAGGCGAGCGACCTGCTGCTGTCCTCCCGTCCGGTGACGGGGACCGAGGCCGTGGACATGGGGCTGGTCAACCGCCTGGTGGAGCCGGCGGACCTGCTGGCGACGGCGCTGGAGTACGCGGGCGAACTCGCCCGCCAATGCAGCCCGTACGCCATGTCGCTGATCAAGCGGCAGTTGCGAGACGACCAGGCCCGCGGGTTCGCCGAGGGCAACCGGGACGCCCGCGCGCTGCTCGTGGAGGCCAGGAAGGCCCCCGACTACCGCGAGGGGGTGCGCAGCTTCATCGAACGGAGGCCGCCGCGCTTCTCCGGCCTCGGTGACGGGAAGGAGGCCGGATGAACGGCGGCATGCGGCTGGACGGAAAGGTCGCGCTCGTCACCGGGGCGGGCCAGGGCGTGGGACGCGGCGTCGCGCTGGCACTGGCCGCGGAGGGCGCGGCGGTGGCCGTCACCGGCCGTACGGAGAGTAAGCTCCACGCCGTCGTCCGTGAGATCGCGGACCGCGGCGCCACGGCCCATCCCGTGACCGGCGACGTGGGGCGGTGTGAGGATGTCGAACGGATGGTCGCCGAATGCGTCTCCGCCTTCGGAAGGCTCGACATCCTGGTCAACAACGCGCAGTCCTCGGTCCAGCGGCTGCTGAAGGACACCGGTGACGAGGACATCGAACTGGCCTATGGCACTGGTCCGCTGGCGACCTTCCACGCAATGCGGGCAGCGCTGCCGCACCTTCGCATGCAGGGGGGAAGCATCGTCAATTTCGGATCGTCCACCGCCGTGCTCGGGGATCCCACGTTCGGCTCGTACGCGATGGCCAAGGAGGCGATCCGGGGCCTCACCCGGACGGCGGCCCGCGAGTGGGGACGCTACGGCATCCGGGTCAACACCATCTGTCCCGCCGCCCTGAGCCCGGCCGCCGCCGAGTACCGGGACGCCGATCCCGAACGCTTCGAAAAGGTCGTCCAGCAGATCCCGCTGGGACGCATGGGAGATCCGGAGCGGGACATCGGACGCGCCGTCGCGGCCCTGGTCAGCGACGACATGGCCTATCTAACGGGCGCCACGCTGATGCTCGACGGCGGCCGCACGCTCCTGGGCTGACCTCCGAGGCGCGAAAGGACCCGGCCCCCTGCGGCCGGGGCCGGCGTCCCGGTCACTCGTCGTCGCCCGGGGCGGCCCGTGCGAACAAGTCCAGGCGGGACCTGACACGGCGTTCCAGGAACTCGCCGAGTACCCGGTCGAAGACGGCGTTGTCATCGCCGGCGACCATGTGATGCGCACCCTCGACGTCGGAGAACTCGGCGTGCGGCACCAGTTCGAGGAAGCGTTTGGAGTCGGTGACGCTGAGCACGTCGGACTCGCCGCCCCGCACCAGCAGCGTCGGGACCCGTAGCGACATCGCCGCGGCGCCGAGCCGTGCGGGATCGATGAGCTTGTCGCGCTGGACGGCCTCGTCCGCGCGGCTGCTGAGGAAAGCCGGGTCCCAGTGCCAGAAGAACCGGCCGTCCACCTCGCGGAGGTTCTTGCGCAGCCCTTCGACGTTGCGCGGCCGTGGCCGGTGCGACAGGTAGGCCGACACGGCGTCGGCGGCCTCTTCCAGGGAGGTGAATCCTTCGGAGCCGGTGCTCATGAACTCGCGGATCCGGTCGGTGCCCTTCGGCTGCAGGAACGGCGACACGTCCACCAGCACCAGGCCGAGTGCGAGCTCGGGATGGTGGCCGAGGGCCGCCAGGGAGGAGTTGCCTCCCAGGGACGCTCCGACGAGGACGGGCGGGCGCCCGAGGAACTCGGCGATCCGCACGACGTCGGACGCGAACCTGTCCAGCCCGTACCGCCCGTCGGGAGACCAGCCGCTCTCACCGTGGCCGCGCAGGTCCGCGGCGAGCGTGTACCAGCCGGACATGGCCAGATCACGGGCGGTGGCACGCCAGGAATGCCGGGTCTGACCGCCGCCGTGGAGCAGCACGACAGGCGGATCGGCCGGATCCCCGTGCGCGTCCGCGACGAGCGTGACCTTGTCGTCACATTCGATTCCGAGCGTCGTCACATGCCCTGTGCCCACCGGGCGTCTCCCCTCTACCGTGAACGCACGCCTTCGACGGCTGCGACCATCGTTATGAAATAATTTAATTAGTTCACTCTAGTGTGGGAGTTGGTGTCATGCTTTTGCAGGGCAACGTCGCGTTCATCACCGGAGCTGCTCGGGGGCAGGGGCGCAGCCATGCCGTCCGCATGGCCCGGGAGGGTGCTTCGATCATCGCGGTGGACGTCTGCTCGCCCGTGTCGGCTGACAACGGCTACCCCGCGTCCAGTCCCGCCGATCTGGAGGAGACCGTCCGGCTCGTCGAAGCGGAAGGCGCCTCGATCGTGGCCCGCCAGGCCGATGTCCGGGACTCCGCCGCGCTCGAAGCGGTGCTCAAGGAGGGCAGTGCGCGGCTGGGCGGCCGGCTCGACGTGGTCGTGGCCAACGCGGGCGTCTGCAACTGGGGCCGGTTCTGGGAGATCTCGGACGAGCAGTGGCGGGCGATGATCGACATCAACCTGACCGGGGTGTGGCGGACGCTCAAGGCGGCCGTGCCGTACATGATCGACGCGGGCAACGGGGGGTCGATCATCGCCGTCAGCTCGGTCGCGGGCATCAAGGCGCTCCCGGGCCAGGGGCACTACAGCGCTGCCAAGCACGGCATCGTGGGACTGACCAAGGCGGCGGCCATCGAACTCGGCGAATACGGGATTCGGGTGAACTCCGTGCACCCATGGGGCGTGCTGACCCCGATGGGCGAGGACCCGAACGTGAATGAGCTGCTCTCGCGTCATCCCTCCTATGGAGCGTCGTTCGCCAGCCTCTTGCCCGGCCTTCCCATCGCCGAGCCCGGGGACATCTCCGACGGGGTGCTCTGGCTGGCGTCCGACCTGTCCCGGTCGGTCACCGGAACCCAGTTGACCCTCGACATGGGTGCCACCAAGGTCTAGGCGGCCTTCCGGCCCTGGACGTCTCACCGCGATGGGGGCGAGCCTGGCCTCCTCAGTCCGAGAGGCCGAGCAGGTCGATGGCCGCGACCACCATCGCGGCGGGATCGTCGCTCCCGTCGGAACGCACCCACGCGTTCCAGCCGACGATCGCGGCACTGGACACCGCTGCGGCGATCACGGCCGGGTGGATGTCGCCGTGCGCCGCCTTCATGCGGCGGCCCAACTCGGCCGGTACCGATTCGTCGAGGACCGTCTCGCCCAGATCCTTCGACCACAGGTCGGGCGCGGCCACCAGCACGCGGGCCACCGCGTGCACCCTGGGCCGGTCGCCGGGCTCGACATGCGAGGTCTGCTCGTACGCCGCACGAAGCGCGGCGACGGGTCCCTCACCCTTCGGCCGAGCCTTGAGCGCCTGGATGAGCCCTTGCCGCAACGAACGCCTGTAGCGCCGCAGCACCTCGTCCTTGGTCGCGAAGTAGCGGAAGAACGTGCGCTGTGACATGCCGGCGGCCTCGGCGATCTCGTCCACGGACACCGTGTCGTAGCCGCGCTCCGCGAACAGCCGGATGGCGATCCGGGCCACGTCGTCCTGGACGAGGCGCCTGCGCCTGGTCCGGAAGTTCTCGGCGGGGGCGCCGGAACTCGGAAGCGGGCCGGTGTCCAGCCCGCCGTCGGCGGAGCGATCGGGGAGCATGACGCCTCCTGGCGGTCACGGTCGTGGGGGTCTGCGTCGCGGTGCGTTCAGCATGGCATGCGGGTACCGGCGGTGAGTTCGCCACCTCAATCCGTTGACTAATGACAGAAGCAGACTTTATTGTCAGCCACTGTCACAGCCAAGTCAGCCCTGGAGCGCGTTCATGATCAGATCGGCCGCCGCTGCGGCGAGTACGTCCCTGCAACTCGATGTCGCCGCTCTCGCGGACTGGATCGACGGGCGCCTCGGCGATCCCGGCGCCCCGCTCACGGCGACGCGGATCGGGACGGCCACCGGCATCGGGAACGCACTGTTCGAACTGCGCGTGGGGGAGGACTCGTACGTCCTGCGCAGACCGCCGGCGGTGCTCAATGACGCGAGCGCCTCGAACATGCTCCGTGAGTGGCGGATCCTCACCGCGCTGGAAGGCACGCCCGTCCCGCACCCGGCGCCGCACCTGCTCTGTGAGGACCCCGGCGTGATCGGCGCGCCGTTCCTGGTGATCGGCAAGATCGTCGGCTTCACGCCGGGTTTCGAGATGCCGGAACCGTTCGGTTCGGACTCGGCCCTCCGGCGCGGGCTGGCGGAGGCCTACGTGGACGCGCTCGTCGACCTCGCCGAGGTCGACTGGTGCGCACGAGGACTCGAAGGGCTCGGCAGACCCGACGGTTTCCTGGAACGGCAGGTGCCGCGATGGCTGGCGCAACTCGACCGCTACCGCACGCGGGACCTGCCGGAACTGGACTTCGTGACCGGCTGGCTGGAGCGCAACCGCCCGTCCGGCAGCGCCCCCGCCCTCATCCACGGTGACTACAGCCCGTTCAATGTCATGGTCGACCCGGCCCCGCCGCCGCGGCTCGCCGCGGTCATCGACTGGGACACCGGCACGGTCGGTGACCCGCTGCTGGACATCGGCCACCTGGTGGCGCGCTGGACGGACCCGGGCGAGGAACCGGTCCTGACTCCGCTGCCCGGCCGTCCAGAAGGCGACCCCACCCGTTCGGAACTTGTCGCGCGTTACGCGCGGCGGTCGGGGCGTGACGTTTCCGCTCTGCCCTACTACGCCTGCCTGGCGCTGTTCAAGCTCGGCGTGATCCTGGAGGGCACCTATGCGCGGGAGGTGCGGCGGGGAGTGCCGGAGGAGAAGAACAGCATGGCCGTCATGGTTCCCCGGCTGATGGCCGCGGCGGCGGAGTTCGCCCGCGGCGAGCGCGGCCTGTGATGGGCGGGACCGGCCGCGGGCACTACCGGCGGATCTCCTGAGGAGGAACGGACATGTGGGAGTTCTACACCGAGCCCGATTTCGCCGCGCGCCTGGAGTGGATGCGCGAGTTCGTCCAGGAGGAGGTCGCGCCCCTGGAGGTCCTCTGGCCGCACCACCACCACCGGGTTCCGCCACCCTGGTTGAAGAAGGTGATCGATCCCCTCAAGGACGAGGTCCGCCGGCGCGGGCTGTGGGCCTGCCATCTCGGCCCGGAACTCGGCGGGCAAGGGTTCGGTCAGGTGAAGCTCAGCCTGATGAACGAGATCCTGGCGCCCTACCAGTGGGGACCCACGATCTTCGGTGTCCAGGGGCCCGACACCGGCAACGCCGAGGTCCTGGCGCATTATGGGACGGCCGAGCAGAAGAGGCGGTATCTGCGGCCGCTCCTGGACGGAGAGCTGTTCTCCGCGTTCTCGATGACCGAGCCGCACGGCGGCTCTGACCCCACCGGATTCCGGTGCCGTGCGGTCCGTGACGGCGACGGCTGGATCATCGACGGGGAGAAGTTCTTCACCTCCAACTCCGAGCAGGCGGCGTTCCTCATCGTCATGGCGGTGACCGACCCCGGCGCCGCCCCGCACCGCCGGATGTCGATGTTCCTGATCCCCCGCGACACCCCCGGTATCGAAACCGTGCGGCCGACCCGGTACATGGGCGAGCCCGCCGAGGCGATCGACCACGCCCTGCTTCGCTACAACGGCGTACGGGTGCCCGCCGATGGCCTGCTCGGCGAGCCTGGTCAGGGCTTCGAGATCGCGCAGACCCGCCTCTCCGGAGGACGCGTCCACCACGCCATGCGCGCCGTCGGGCAGGCCCAATACGCCTTCGACATGGCCTGCGAACGGGTGCTGAGCCGGACCACCCGGGGCAGTTCGCTGGCCGACCGGCAACTCGTCCAGCAGGCGATCACCGACAGCTACGCGCAGATCGAACAGTTCCGGCTGTTCGTACTGCGCACCGCGTGGCGGATCGACCAGGGGCACGGCTACACCGCCGAGGTCCGGCGTGACATCGCCGTGGCGAAGGTCCTCTCGGCGCAGGTCGCGCATGATGTCGTGCACCGCGCGATGCATCTGCACGGAGCACTGGGGGTGTCCGACGAGATGCCGTTCTCGACGCTGTGGCAGCTCGTCCCCGGCTATGGCATCTGGGACGGTCCGACCGAGGTGCACCTTTCGGCCGCCGCACGTCTGATCCTGCGGGACCGCGAGCCGGCGCCGGGGGACTGGCCCACGCAGTGGTTGCCCGCGAGGGTTGCCGCGGCCCGCGCCAAGCACACCGAGGCTCTCGCGGCCCAGGCCACCGAGGCACGGGAGACAAAGGAGCCCGGGGTATGAGCGGCCCGCCTGTGCGGACAATACGCGCCTGTCATCAGGCGGACGTGTAGCCCAGGTACATTCTGTTGCGCCACCGCTCAGCCGTCAGCTCGTTCGCCCGCATGTACAAGCCGTGCTTGCCGCCATAGCGATCGGGCACCGTGCCGGGGATCGACACCGGTGGCACTGGCGATCATCCGATGCTGCGCAAAGCGGGGCAGGGCGCTCAAGGGGCTGATGCCATGGCGGCGCCCGATGGGCGATGATGACCGGTAATGGATTCTCCCTCGCCGAGATCGCGGCGCAGTCCGTCGACGGTCCGGTCCCTGGTGCTGAGGGCCGCGCGAGAACTGTTCGCCGAGCAGGGATACGCCCAGGCCTCCACACGGCAGATCGCGCAGCGGGCAGGCGTCACGCAGGCGCAGGTCTTCCGGCATTTCGGCTCGAAGGCCAGATTGTTCGTAGAGGCCGCCTACCAGCCGTTCCGCGACTTCGTCGCCGACTATGTGCACCGCTGGGCCGAGCAGGGGCACGGCATGGACAGTTCCGTCCACGACGCCGAGGTCTTCGTCGACGGCCTGTACCGGCTCCTGCTGGAGAACCAGAGGCTGCTGGGAGCGATGTCGACCTCGGCGGCCGTCGACGTGCCGGAACTGGGCACCGAGACAGCGGCGTTCCTGCGCGAGGTCTTCGATCGCCTGCAGAGCGAGGTCGCGCTCGAGAGCGGGGCCAAGGGCGGCAAGACCATGGACCCCGCCTACGCGGTGCGGTTCGCTTTCGCGCTGGTCTTCGGCGTGTCCGCCCTGGACGAGGCGTTGTTCCCCACTGGCGACCGGCCGGGCCGCGCGCAGATCGTCGGGGAGATGTCCGGCTTCATCCTGCGCGGATCGTCCATCCCGGAGTCCTGACCGCCGCACGCGTACGGCGGGTTCATCGAAGGTAGCAGCGATATCTTGACGGGCTTCGCGCCGCCTGGCAGTGTGAGCTACAACGCAATCATTCAGCTATTTCAATTTTTTCGACGGTTGACCTCTGGTCGGCGACCGGAAGGAGCTGAGGCGTATGCGGGTCACAGTGGAGCCCACCCGATGTCAGGGGCACGCGCTGTGCGTGATGAACGCGCCGGGAGTGTTCGACCTGGACGACGAGGGACATGCCGCCGTCCTGACCGATCCGGTGCCGGATGACCTGGGCGAGGCGGCACGCGAGGCGGAGGGCGGATGCCCGGAGCGGGCCATCAGGATCGAGCAGCGGCCGCGCGGACGGCGCGGACAGGAGGGATGAGCATGGAGGACGAGTCGGCCGCCCCTGTGTTCTGTGCCGCACACGAGCTCTCGTCGTGGGATGAGCGCCATCCGCAAGCGGCCTTCACCGAACTGTCCGGGCAGGCCTGTCCGGTGCGGCCGGACGGCACGCTCGTCGTGGCCAACCGGCAGGAAGCGGTCGACTTCCTGCGCCATCCGGCCGTTCGCGCAACGGATGGCGTGCACTACAACCTCGGTGGCAAGCGTCCGCTGATCCCTCTGGATCTGGACGGTGACGCGCACCGCAAGTACCGGAGACTGCTCGATCCGCTGTTCACTCCCAAGCGGGTCGCCCGCCTGGAGCCGCTCATCCGCGCCCGCACCAACGCGCTGATCGACGCGTTCGCGGATGCGGGCTCCGCCGACCTGATGCCCGATCTGTGCGGGCCGCTGCCCACCCACCTGTTCATCGATCTGCTGGGCCTGCCCACGGCGGATCTTCCCCGCTTCCTTGAGTTCAAAGAAGCCGTCGTCCGGCCGAATGGGGCGACGGAGGAAGAACAGCAGGCGTACATGCGGGCCGCCGGCGACCGGATGTACGCGTACCTGGAGGCCGTGCTGGCCGAGCGCCGGTCGGAGCCACCGCGCGACGACGTGCTCGGCGGCTTCCTGACCACCGAGCACGAAGGCCGGCGGCTCACCGACCAGGAGATCATCGATGTCTGCTACCTGCTGGTGATCGCGGGACTGGACACCGTGACCTCCTCGCTGTCCTGCCTGCTCGCCTGGTTCGCCGAGCATCCGGTCGAACGCCGGCAGGTGGTCGCCCATCCGGGCCTGCTGAGGAAGGCGGTGGAGGAACTGATGCGCTTCGAGTCGCCGGTGCCGCTCGCCCACCGGTGGGTGGTCGAGGACATCGAGGTGGGCGGCCGCCGCTTCCCCGCCGGAGCGAAGGTCGAAGTGGTCTGGGCGGCGGCGAACGCCGATCCGGTTGCGTTCCCCGCGCCGATGGCGGTCGATTTCGATCGCCCGCGCAACGCGCACGTCGGGTTCGCTGCCGGACCGCATAGGTGCCTCGGCTCGAATCTGGCCCGCCTCGAGTTGCGGGTGGCGATCGAGGAGTTCCACCGGCGCATCCCCGACTACGAGATCACCCCAGGGGACGAGGTGGTCTACACGAACTACGGCGTGCGCGGCGCGATCCGGTTGCCGATCACCTTCCCGGTCCGCTGAGTCCGGCAGGGCTGCCCCCAATCACGAGGAGAGACATCATGAGCGGTCGTCTGGACGGCAAGATCGTCCTGATCAGCGGAGCGGGATCGGGCCTTGGGCGGGAGAGCGCGCTGCTGTTCGCAGCCGAGGGCGCGGCGGTGGTGGTCACCGATCTGATCCCGGACCGCGTCGACCGGGTCGTCGAAGAGGTGCGAGCCGCCGGCGGCCGGGCCGTCGGGACCAAGGCCGACGTGCGCGAGGCACAGGACAGCGTCGACGCCGTGGCGCTGGCCGTCGACACGTTCGGACGGCTGGACGTGCTGATGTGCTCGGCCGGGGTGCCCGAGGAAGGGTTCGGCACACTGGCGTTCGAGGAGATCTCCGTCGAAGGCTTCACCTCGATGCTGGCCACGAACCTGACCGGCGTCTTCCTGGCCGCGCGGGCCGCCGTTCCGGTGATGAAACGGCAGCGGCGCGGAACCATCCTCGCCGTTTCCTCCATGGCCGGCTACGTGGCCTACCCCGGGTTCCCGGGCTACGCCGCGGCCAAGCACGGCGTCAACGGGCTGGTGAAAGGCATGTCGCTGTCGCTCGGCGGTGACGGTATCCGGGGCAACGCGCTGTGCCCGGCGCACGGCATGAGCGTCAACTTCGCGATGCCGCCCGACGCCGACGTCCTCGGGAAGAGCTACGAGCAGATGCAGCCGTGGGATCCCGCGGTGACCTCGATCCCGTTGAAGCTCGACCGCCCGCCGACGCTTCGTGACAACGCCAACGCGGCGCTGTTCCTGGTCTCCGACGAATCGGCGTACATCTCGGGCGTGTGCCTGCCCGCGACCGACGGCGGCAACCTGGCTCGGACATCGATCATCTTCCCCGGCGACCTCGGTGGCGACGCCGGCGTCCTGCCACCACAACTCGCGGGCGAGATCAGCGAGGCTTGAACTTCGAGTGCGGCTACCGGTGGCTTCGCAAGCTTCTGCCGGATCGCGACGGTATTCAGAGGCTCGCCACTTGGGCGCGATGGCGAGCAGCCAATGCGACCAGACGCGGACTGCCGGGCACGGTTCCTGATTCGCTACGGCGACGGCAGGTGTCCGGTTCTTCGACTCCGTCGTGACCGCTAGACGGCGAGCAGCGCTTCGTCGGCCTGCATCTGATCTGCCTGCACCTGCGGAAGCTGGCCAAAGACTTGGGCGACGAACAGAGCCCTTTGGCCAGCTTCGCCTTCGACGGCGGCGACCTCAGCCAAGCCGTCTTCATTGTTCCAGGACGCTCGGTTCGAGAGCGGCATGGTCTACTCCGACGAAGCGACCGCGCGGAGACCCACGGGCCTCGCAGACAGCATGACCAGTCACTTGTCGTGAAACGACGTTTTCCAACGGTCACCGTGAACTGGGCCCCCAGGAGCCGCAGAGCCCGCCGGCGGGGAACCGGGGCTACTCCCAGCGCGGTTCGGCGACGCGGAACGCGTGGGTCGTGCGGGCTCGGGCACGCTGTGAGATCTCTCTCAGACATCGACGTACAGCTGAGACGGCCGTTACCGTGACGATCACCCGCAGTTGATCCCCGGGAGTGAGTACATGGGCGACGTGGCCCCTTCTGAACCGCCGAGCCAGGCAGCCGCCGCGCTGGCCGCCGAGCGCAGCCTTGGGAATTGGCTCTTCACGGTCGAGGCGAAGAAAGGATTCGGCCTGAAGAAGTGGCGTGACTCGCGCCTGTACATGCACCACAACGGCGCGGTCATCACCGGCCGGGACGGCTACATGGCTTCTTACGAGTGGCACAACGCGCGGATCTTGCAGAACCTCCGCACAGTGAACGGCATGAACGCGGACGCTCGCTACACGCTGATCGACCCGAACGGCGCGGCCCTGAGCATCGGCTTCGGGAGTTGGGCCTTCATCGGACGCCAGAAGGCACGTTCCTCTACCCGCACGACTGGGGACAGCACATCCAGGCCAGCATCAGGAACTTCCAGCTCCCGGAGGTTCTGGCGCGCATCGAACGCGGCGAGACGATCGACTTCGGCGTCTACCGGGCCGACAAACAGGGTGTGAGCGGCAGCAAGCACCGAGCCGACTGGGAGGAGATCACAGAGCTGGGATACGTCGTCGGCAAAGTCTGCTTCAACGGTTCACAGAAGCGCACGACCGTGGACTCGGAGCCGACCAGCTATGTCGTCAACCTGGACCTTTTTATGAAGCTCTGCCACCGTCTGGCCCCCATCGCAACGCGCTGAGCCCCTGACTCGTTTCACACTCCCGCCGATGGAATGGTGCGAATCGGGTCGCGGGGCCATGTCGGATCCCGAGCGTGGCCCTGCCCTCGCGGTGAACAGGGCCACAATGGCCGCAACAAGGGACTCCGTGAGCTCGTGGACTACGACCTCCTCGATCTCCAACGGCGCTCCGTTCCCCAGGTCGGCTTCGACGAGGCCTACCGGGCTCGCAACGCCTACCGCATCCCCCATCGCCCAGCGACTCACCACTCATCAGCCCACCCATCACCCACCCGGCGACGACCTCACCCCCTTCGGCTAGGTATTCAGCGGCGCTGGCGCTGGCTCAGTCGCTGCCCGTAGAGGGGCCGCGCCAAAGGCCGGGCAACAGTCTGCGCGAAGCGTCCGGGATCGGCCGTCGGGACGTGGTAGGTCGTCGTCGATCTGTGGCTGGGCGTACGTTCGGAACATGGTGTGGTGGCAGGCGGCGCTGTGGGGAATCGCCGGCGGTTTCCTGGTGGAGGCGCTGGAGCTGTACGCCTCCATCCGCCGCTCGACGCGCCGTTGGACCTGGCGCCGCCCGATCCCGCAGGGCATGGCCGCGTTCGTGGTGTCGATCGTGATCCGGATGGGGGCCGGTGGCACGGTGGCGGCCGCCCTGGCGCAGGACGGTCAGGTGGCGGGCGCGCTTGCGGCGCTCGGCCTGGGGGTGGCCGCGCCGCTGGTGATTGAGAAGCTGGCGCGGGTCGTGCCACTCAACGTGGACGTGCAGGCCGCCATGGAACCCGCGCCCGCGCCGTCGCCGTCATCCGGTGCTCCTCTGCCCGGTTCGGCGGGCCAGCCGGGAGGAGGAACCCATGCGCCCTGACTGGCGCGCGCGGCTGGTGGCCGCGCTGGCCCGCCCACCCGAACCCATCTGCTCCGCGCCGCGAGGCCTGCGAACAGACGAGCCGGCGGGTCGGCTGGTGGCCGCACTAGCCCGCTTCCCCGAAGACCCCACGTTTCTCCCGGAAGGCGATGTAGCCCCCGGGGTGCCTCGCAGCGCCATTCACCCTTATGCCCAGTTGACCCACGCGGACCTGACCCGTGCGGACTTGTCTGGCGCGGACTTGTCCGGCGCGGACCTGACCCGCGCGAGCCTGACCCGTGCGGACTTGTCCGGCGCGGACCTGTCCGGCGCGAACGTGACCCGCGCGGACCTGTCCGGAGCGGACCTGACCCGCACGAACCTGTCTGGCGCGCTCCTGTCTGGCGCGAACCTGGACGGCGCGGACCTGTCCGGCACGCACCTGGGCGGCGCGACCCTGATCGATGCGCACCTGTCCGGCGCGTACCTGTCCGGCGCGAACCTGGGCCGCGCCAACCTGGAGGCCGCACACATGGACGTCGCGATCCTGCCCGGCGCGAACCTGGACGGCGCGAACCTGTCCGGCGTGGACCTGACCCTCGCGCACCTGCCCGGAGCGGACCTGACACTCGCGAACCTGGAGGACGCGATCCTGACCCGTGCGGACTTGTCCGGCGCGAACCTGACCGGCGCGAACCTGACCCGCACGAACCTGGTCGGGGTGCGGTGGACGGTGCCGGATACGCGGTGGCCGGCGGGGCTGGCCGACACGATGCGGGCACAGTCCCGGGAGATCGAGCCGGGGGTGTGGGAGGTGGTCGGGGCGGACGGCCCGGACCGCGCCCTGGCGCCCGCCGGATAGCTCGGGTCGCGAGGAGCATCGGAACGGTCAGTGGCGGCAGCAGCCGTTCCGGCTGATTGCGAAGCGGCATCACGGCACGGGGAAGTCTTCCGCAAACAGGGCCTCCCTGGCTGCTGAACTCCAGGGGGCTTATTTTCTGAAAAGATCTCGCTCATCGCCACCATCACCATGGTCGCGATCTTTGGTTCCGAGCGTCGTCGGCATGCCGCTCCGGCCGTCCTTCAACTGCTGTTGGACCTGCGACCCGGCCGTGAGGTCCGGTCCGAACGATCTGAGCGCGGCCTGCCGCCGCCGAACCCGCCGGAGCAGGCGTAGCCGGGCCCCCGCATGTGCTGGAAGCTACGGCGACCTCGGCGGCACCCCCGATCCTCGTTCACGCCGCCAAGAAGGCGCGCGCCGCCTCCGCCAAGGCGCCAAGAACACCGAAGCCCTTCGCGCCGAGCGCGGCCAAGACGAGCGCGGCCAGGACGAGCGGGACGTCGCCAGCGACGCGGTCGGTGCCGAGCTGGCCGCGCTGCTCCAGCGGTGGACGGCCGTCAATGACGCGGCCGCCGACGCCGACCAGGCCATCGACGACCGGCGGGTTTACGACCCCTATGCCGCCGCGCACGCGATGACCACGCGCGGCCGGGCGCTGACGAGCCGGCCGTTCTGCTGTCGCTCGCCGCCCGCACCGGGCTGCCGGGTGAGGCTGGAGGGCGACGCCGTCCGGGTGACGGCGCTGGCCTGCCGCCGGGTCGGGGCGCTGGACGAGGCCGACGCCGCCCGGCACCGATCTTCACATGCGGACGGTCTGCGGTTGGCAGGGCGCTCCGAGGTATTCGATCTGCTTCTCGGCGGACGGGCAGCACCTGCCTGCCCGCAATGGCCCGTCGCGAGGCCCCGCGCGGGGTCCCCTCGCAAGTCCGGAACCGTCCTGCAGCACCGCGTAGACCATGTGCCACCTATGTGATCACGTGAGCCGTGGTAGGCCTTCGACTCCGGCTGGTTCAACAGGACTTGCTTCTCCAGCCCGCAAGGCCCGCCGTCGTCTGTGCTGTCCGCCGAGGTGTGCCTACGACTGGCGCCTGCGTCCACACTCCGTGCGCCCTGGCGGTGAACTGGCCGGGGCGCTTGATGAGTGGGGACTGTCCTTGGTGAGCCCTCTCCGAGATGCTCCCGCGTCGACTGCGCGGCCAAAGCAAGAGCAAGGACAGATCATGACAAACAAGACTCCCCGCCTGTCCGTGGTGTCCGCCGACACGATCTGCTACTTCGCGATCGTCACTTTCATGACCGAGACCGGGCCGGAAACCTTCGCGGAGACGGTTCACCTCGACCCGAAGATGAAGGACATGGATCGGTGCCGTGCGGTGTTCTCAGCGATCCCGGGGTTCCCCGGGAGGCAGGCGGTCGCGTTCTGCTCTGTGGAACCCAACCGGCTCAGCGAGGCGGGCGAAGAGTGCGAAGCGTTCGCGTTCTCCACCTACGTGGCTAAGGGCGGCGGAGTCAAGTACTCCAGCGACCGGGTCACCAACTCGGATCCGGCTCCTGAAGAGCAGATCCAGGGCCAGACCTGGACCGATCACTATCTCGAGGGTACGACCCGAGAGCTGCTCTACCGGGGGTTTGTCTCAATGGTCCCCATCGCGTCGTGGCCGTTCTCGGCTTCTCGATCGTCTTCAGCAAGATCGACTAGATCGGCGCCGCTAGACGGTCGATGAACCGCCCGGTGCTGGATCCTGAACAAGACACTCCTTGGTCGTGAGGCCATGGGGCTGCGCGCCGTACTAGGCGCGTCCGACTTGGGGCCCGGCAGATGCCGGGCCCTGTCTTTGTGTCAAGGCGACGCGTAGCGGCGCCCTTAACCCTGTAATGAAACTCCTCGACGCCGGGTGGTCCGGACTGGCTCGCCTTCCGCTCCTCGTCAGGCTCGGTGAGCTGCCTACGGATGGCTCTCGTCGCGCGGGCGGCAGAGCGTTATGGCGTGTACTGGCCGACCGCCAAACGCTGGGCCGGGCGGTACCGCCGCCATGGTGCGGCCGGGATGGCCGACCGATGGTCCCGGCCGCATCACAGCCCGTCCCGCACCCCGCAGCCGGTGGTCCGCAAGATCGTGCACCTGCGCTGGAAGCCGCGGCTGGCGCCGGTGTAGATCGCCGGGCGGCTGGCCATCCCGGCCTCGACCGTGCGCGGCCTCCCACTAGAGTGCCTGCGTTATGGCCACCGATACCAGGGAACTCACCAGGTGCGCTTCGATCGCCGTGGGCCTAACGCTGTCCGGGCTCGCGGCCGAAGTCGCCGGCCTCGTCATCGCACCCGCACACGACGAATTCCCGCCAACACTCCTGATCGTCGGCATGACCGCCGCCGCCGGGCTGTTCTGCACCGCCTGTTTCGTCTCGGCCGTGCGACGTTTCTGCGCCGCATTGGCGGCAGGAGTCTCGGCCGTCATCTGGCTCGTCCCTGGCTACAACGCGTTGCACAACACGACTGTGGGGGTCGTATCGGCCGCGTTGCCGGCGATCGCGCTCGGTGGCCTTTTGGCACTGATCGGTTCGGTTCTGCTTGCCCTACCTCGAACCTTGACGTTCCAGTTGCGATGGCGTGCGTTCCTTCCCGGGGGTGTCGCACTCGCCTCTGCCATGGTTCTGGTCGGCGTCATCGTCCCGGTATGGGTCGGGCTACCGGCCACCGTGACCACCACCACCGCAACCGGTGCGCCTGCGGTGCCGGGATCGGTCACAGCGGTGCGATGGTCCTGGAAGGCTCCGGGCCGGGTGAGTCACGTTGTCGCCGCCGGGACTGGAGTCGTCCTTGCCACGTCCGATGAGCTCATCGCGATCGACGGCACGAGCGGCAGGCAGCGATGGCGGCAGCGCCGCGACGGTGCCGCAGTCAGCGGTCTCGTTGCCACCCCGGACGGCCGTACGGTCGCCACGATGTCAATCGGTATTGACGCAAGCCCACCTGACGATGGCCTGGTCGCCGCCTTCGACGCGTTCACCGGCGAACAGCGCTGGCAGCGGCCGTCCGAGGACCTGTCCGTCCTTGGCGCCGCGACCAACGGCACGGTGCTGGGTATGAACGATCGGCTGAGTCAGCTGGTCGGCCTCGACCTCGCCGACGGCACGGAACGCTGGCGCCGCACACCACCGGAGCACTGCACACCGCCCGCAAGCGATGACCTGATCGTGGGTGCGGTGGGAGCCGTGCTGCTGCCGCTGTGCGGCCCGGATCCCGCGCATCCGTTCGTGCAGGCGCTGAACGATCGCACGGGAGAATCTCTGCATCGGGTTCCCGTGCCATCCACGAAAACGTCCGGACTTGTGCATGAGCCACATGTCGCGGTTCTGGCCGGCGGCACGATCGCGAAAGCGGTCAGTGACGCCGACCAGTACCGCACCCCGCCCGGCTCGGCGGTGACGTTCGATCCGCGCACTGGCGCGCCGCGTGCCACACCACCAGCCTCTCTGGTGTGGCCGTACGGCTCTCAGGTCATTCTCGCCGACGGCTCACAGCTGCGGTTGCGTGGCGGCCCCGACGAACCCGGCCGGGTGGAGCGGACCGCACCGGACGGGCAAGTGACGACCACCCCGTTGCCCGCGGGTACCAGCCTCAAGGCACTGTCGGAATTCGTGGTCGCGCCCGGCGCGATCGTGCTCTCGATACCGAACGATGATCGTGCCTCGCACTCGGCCCCAGCGTTGCTCGGTTTCGGTTGACCCGCCGACCACCACGGTTCTGGCCGGTAGCAAGCTTCTTGATCGGTTTACCTGAACCAGTCGTGCAGGCTGGCCCGCGAGTGCTCGGGGTGGACGACTCCGCGTTGCGGCAGGGGCGCACCCATGGCACGGTCCTCATCGACCTGGTGGCCGGTCGTCCCATCGACGCGCTGACCGACCGGGTGGCGGACACGCTCGCCGGATGGCTGAAGAGCCATCCTGGAGTCGGGATCATCTGCTGGGACCGGGCCGGTGGCCATGTCGGGGGCGCCTTCCGCGGCGCCCCGGCCGCGAACCGGACCGTTCGCCGACCGCATCCGGCAGCGACATGCCGCCGTCCACGAACTCCTCGCGCACGGTCACGATCTGCGAGCCATCGCACGGACACTCGGCTTGGCGCGCAACATCGTCCGCAAGTTCGCGCGGGCCGCCTCACCTGAGGAGCATCTGGTCGACACCGGGGCCGGCCGCCGCCCCAAACTGGCCGATGAGGGCTGGCGATGCCCCTTCGCGGCGAGCAGTGCGTCGCGAATCTGCCGATGCCGGAACCGGTAGCCGCGGAGGGCCCGTTCGCCCTCCGGTACCGCCAGCGCCGCGTCGAGGCAGTCGAACGCCTCGTCCTCGTCCGGCAGGCCGCACAGCGCGATGCACTCGTCGGTGTCGAACATCGATCCCGCGGTCTCGACGTGTTGGAGCGCGGTGCGCACCTGGGGCGACAGCACCGCTGGCTCGGCGTCGCGTCGACCACGTGGCTCCCGATGAACCCCGCCGCACCAGTAACGACCACCCGCACGCGGGCACTCCAATTCGCAGTAGCCCGAGCCGGAACAGGGCACGGTTCGCCTTCTCGGCGGCCTCTCGTTGTGGTATCCAGGCCGGGCGGCCTCGGCCGGACAACGGGGTCGCGCTTTCGCTCACGAGCGGTGGGGCAGAGCCGATGGGTTTGGACACCGAACTGCTGACTGAGGCGTTCCTTAACGGCGATCGGGGCCGGGCGGAGGCGCAGCCTGCTGCCAGGCGGCTCGTCGTGGTGGTGTTCGACGGAGCTCCGCTGGCGAGCATGTCCTTCGCCTTCGGCGCGTTCGGCATGGCCGCCCACCACGGCGCTCTGCCGGGTACCGACCTGCGGATCGTCGCGGGCGAGCCGGGCGCCGCGATCGTCGGCGGGGGCCTGTCGTGCCCCGTCCCGCATGACCTGGAGGCGATCCGGGCCGCGGACCTGGTCGTCGTCCCGTACCTGCCGCAGCCGACGGCCGAGGGTCCGCCCGAGCCGGTGCTGGAGGCGCTGCGCGCGGCCCATGCGCGGGGTGCGCGAGTGGCCGGGCTGTGCAGCGGTCCGTTCGTGCTGGCGGCCGCCGGCCTGCTGGACGGCCGGCCGGCGACCACGCACTGGTCGCTGGCGGCGCGGCTGGCCGAGCTCCATCCGTCGGTCCGGGTCGACGCGTCGGTCCTGTACGTCGACGACGGGGACGTGCTGACCGCGGGCGGCGGCGCCGCGGGGATGGATCTCGGGCTCCACCTGATCCGGTCCATGCTGGGCGCCGCGGACGCCAACCGGCTGGCCAGGGCGCTGGTCGTGCCGCCGCACCGGCCCGGCGGCCAGGCCCAGTACATCGAGGCGCCAGTGCCCGAACTCGACGCCGGGGACCCGGTGGCCGAGACGATCGCGTGGGCGCTCGAACACCTGGACTCGGCGTTCCCCGTGGCCGCCCTGGCCCGGCGGGCGCACATGAGCCGGCGCAACTACGACCGCCGGTTCCGGGAGATCACCGGCTCCGCGCCGGCGCAGTGGCTGGCCCACCAGCGCGTCATCCGCGCGCAGCGGTTGCTGGAGACGAGCGACCTGCCGGTGGACGAGGTCGCCCGGCACTGCGGGTTCCCTTCGGCCGCCGCGCTGCGCGCGCGCTTCCGGCAGGTGGCCGGGGTCACCCCCACCGCCTACCGCGAGACGTTCTCACACCGCGCAGAGGGTCGCGGGTTGTCCTGAAACCGTTGCTCGCTGGCTGGAATCGGGCTCACGCCTGCGCAGCCGGCAGATGAGAATCGGTCTCGTCGGAGCTTTCGCCAAGGTGCGTCGTGCCTCGCCGGAACCCCCGCCTCACAGCAACGGAACCCCGCCTGAACGGGAAGGGAAACCCCCACGCCATGCGCTCCCGAGGTTTCACGCTCGCCGCCGCGATTCTGGCCGAAGGGCCGGCCTGGCCGTGCCCACGTAGGCGTCCGCCACCGCACCGCGGGACACCGGACGGCCGCCCCGGCCCTCACCAACACCGCCACGTTGAACGACCCGCCCGGGAACAAGATCGACACGCACCGGGTGGGCGTGATCAAGAACGCCGAGCAGGGTTCGACGACCACGTTCACCGAGTTGCCGCAGGCACCAACGACCCGGTCCTGCCCAGCGGTCTCGACGGTGTGCGCCCCGGCCAGGTCGACATCGTCGGCAGTGGCAGCCTGCTGCAGCCTCCCGGCAGCGATCTGCGCTGGATCGGCGACGGCCTGCCGGTCGGCGACCTGAACGGGGACGGCAGGCCGGAACTCACGGTCGGGGTACCTGAATGGTCCACCCGGGCGGGCGCAACTACATCCTGCCCGGCGGGCGGGCTCGGGGCAGCACGACTATCAGCGGTGCCCAACTGGGTCTGACCCAGTAACCAGACGGCGGTTTCGGCCAAATCCTCCTGTCAGGTTGGCGTACGCCTGTATCTGCTCGGTCCCGAGGCCAGTCGGACTGGACGGCCGGCTATTGCTCCTCGAGCGAACCGTTGTTCGCGCTCAGGGACGGCGCGCCCGCGACTCCTTTGGAGAGGGGCTCAACAATCATGCAAGCGGCGGACGTGGCCCGGCCACAGTGGAAATCCGGCCCCGGGAACATCCCGAACGTGTTGGAAGCGGCGACGGATGCTTCTGGGCAGAAAGGCAATCAAGGCAGCCAGTTCTGCGCGCAAGCGGTGATACCTGCCCGTCATGCGCCACCGCCCGCGAGTCCGCTGGGGCTTGCCGGTTACAGCGGCAATGGGCCTGACCTCTGGTTCTCGTCATGCCACGGAGGGGCCGGCGCCTCCACGTTGGCCGCCCTCATTCCCAACGGTATGTGCGCTGGACGGTACTGGCCGATGCCCGAGCCCCCTGGACGTTCCCGGGTGCTGCTCGTCGCGCGCACCCATGCCCACGGTCTGTGCGCGGCCCAGGCCGCCGCCCGGCAGTGGGCTGCGGGTGTGCTACCGAATGTGCGGCTGCTGGGAATGGTGGTGGTCGCCGACGCCCCCGGAAAGCTCCCGAGGCCGCTGAAGGACCTGCTGCGCCTCATTTCCGGCGGCGTACCCCGGGTCTGGGAGCTTCCCTGGGTGGAGGCTTTGCGCCTCGGTGACCCACCAGGTCAGATCAATTTGCCGTCCGCCCATGCACGTCTGGCTCAGGACCTCAAGCACATCATCTCGGAGGACGCACATGCTTGATGTGACACTGCCGTGGGCAGTCGACCTGCTTCACCATGTGGCGCTTTTGGATCCGGCGGTCCCCAACCCGGGCGATGGGAAACAACCGCCGGGAGAAATCTCCGACAAGATTGAAACGCTACTCAAGTGGGGAGTGTGGGGTGCCCTCACCTGTTGCGTGGCGGGGTTCATAGTAATCGGAGCCAGAATGGGGATCAATCACAAGAGGGGCGAGGGTGGCTCCCACATGGGAAGCATGGCCATCGTTGGGTTCGCCACCGTCCTCATAGTGAGTGCGGCCGCTCTCGTCAGGGGACTCGCCGGAGGCGCAGGCTGATGACGCTCCGGCGCACCCATGCGGTATGCCGTGAGCGCCGCCAAGACCTGACGTGGTTGAGGCGGCGCGTGACCATCCTGTCTGCCGCAATCCTTGCGCACGGCATCATGTCGGGCGCGATCAGTTTTCCTGGTGGTCCCGCCCCGGAGGAAGTTCGCTCTGTCTCAGGCAGGCACGAGCCGGTGGAAATATCGCAGACGGCCGGTCGACCCCGTTTTGGGCCGGCGCAAACTCCAGCCGATGTCGGCCGGGCCGTTCAGGAACTTGGCCGTACGACCACGGTCGGCCTTGCGGCGCAATCGCTACTCCCCAGTGGCAATGGTTCCGCCAAGTGGGACGTCAGCATCCGGACCACCGAACTTCCAAACCCCTGGAAAAACGTCGGCGGCAAGCTGCAATTTAACCGCACCACTGGTCGGGTGAGTGTGAGCGACACCGAGGAGGACGGTCACCTCGTGCGCGGCGGAGTCGCTGAAGATGGCGTCCTAGTGGTCCGCCTGCGCGCAGGCGAACAAGGAAAAGAGGATGTGGCCACCATCCCCGATTACGATAAAAATAAAAATTACATCCTCAAAGTCTGCCTGGCCAAGAGTGATGTGACCTCCGACATGTTCTGCGAAAGCATTGACAGTCGCCCTGGAGCTGAACCGGACAGGGGAAAAGCGGATCCGTGTGGCGCCAATATTATTACCGCAGGATCAAGAGATAACTGCATAAATGGGAAGGGGGGGATATGGGGATTTGAAGGCAAGGATAAAGAATATGAGAAATGGAAGAACGCTATCCGGGGTCCGTCTCTTGACAAGCCGCCGCTTCCCCGTGGGCGCCCTCCATCCATCAATGATGAACCCGATATGCACTTGTCGAAGGGTCACGCAAAGGGAGCCTCCAGAGTCGCGGAACCCGCGGGAATAATCCTTAGATGGTTGATCTGGGCCGTTTATGGAGCCTGTGTGACAGGATTTGTGATCATCGGCGCCAAGATGGCGATCAAACATAAGAGGAGCGAGGCCGGTGCGCACGGTGCCGGTCTGGGTTGGGTGGCGATCGCGTGCCTCGTACCCGTTCTGGCCGCCGCCATGATCTACCTTCTGATTGATCCACTCGGCGCAAAAGAGCCGGACAAGAAAAAGGGATGCGACATGGCAACGGGACCGGCCAGGGACATTTGTGAAGAAGGGAAGTGATGAACCTGGCGGCGACGGCGATCCTGGTCCGGATGGTGATGGACTGATCCGCGAGAGCTTTCCGCGCACGGGAGTCGAAGGTCGCAACAACATCGGTTGAATTGCACAGTTGGCCTGAGATCGTTCTATGTCCTTTTAAACGAATCGTCCTGACGTAGAAGGCTGTTCGTGCCTGAGTCAATCGATTCCACAATGCTCATTCCAGACCATGGGGGATTTGTTGATATGGGCGTCAAAAGCGATGACGTGGGGCCAATCCTAGACGGCATATTCGATTGGCTTGCCGATAAAGTTATCGACTGGGCGCTGGGCGGTTTCCAGACGTTGGTGACTTATTGGATAAGTGATACCTATAGTGTGTCACTGAATGGGGAGGCTGGTGGTATACTTTACTTTTTGCGGGAGCATGCCAATTGGCTGACCCTGGTGATGGCGTTCGCGGGGTTTCTTGTCGCTGCCTTCCGGGTCGCCGTCCAGCGTAAGGGTGAGCCCTTCCGAGCAGCCCTTTCACAGTTTTTTGAATTGGCCGCGATAGTGCTGATTGTGGCCACTGTGGTAAATCTGGCGAATGTTGGCGGCGATAGGTATTCAGACTGGATCCTTAACGACGCGCGACCGAAGAACGACCAGTGGATCGATGACTGGAAATCTGGGTTCGGTCCGCTTAAGTCCGCTGATACGATGTTCATCCTTCTCATCTTCGGGCTCGCTGCGGCAGTCGCCACGGCAGTACAGTTCGCGTTGATGCTTTTCCGAAGTGGTGTTCTGATCGTACTGATCGGCATTCTCCCGACGGTCGCCGCTTCAAGGTTCAGCACATATGGAAACCAAGCCTATAGAAAATGTGTCGGCTGGTTGATCTCCTTCATATTGTACAAGCCGGTAGCTGCGACAATCTATGCCGCGGCTTTCAGGCTGATGGCGTCCAAATATGAGGCAGATCGTCTTTTTGGGCTGGCTCTCCTCGCCGGCGCAGTTTTCAGCCTCCCTGCGGTCATGCGCGCCGTAATGCCGGCAGTCGCGGAAGACAACAGCTCCTTCGGCATACGTCAGGTCGGCCATTTCGTGTTCGGCAGCAGCGCCGTGAACGCCGGCAAGTTGACCACCGTTGGGTCGGGTACTGGAAAGGGATTGCAGAAATTGTTCGGTGGTTCAGATGGCGGTCCGGAGGGGAGCGGCCGGAAGGGTGGTGGTCCGGGTCGTGGTGGTCCGGGTGCCCGCGGCGGTGCTCCATCTGGTGCAATGGATGATCAAGCACCGAACATTGCCGATCGTGGTATTCCGGGTGTCGTCTCTTCGGGCTCTGGCACTTCGAGCAGTACTTCGAAGAGCGCTTCTTTGAATAACGGTAGACCGAACGGCAGCGGCAAAGACGGGGCCCGAGGTGAGAGGTCTACGGTCGATTGGGCTTCCGGCAACCGCGCGATTCCGTACACCTCGCCTCAGGGCCCGTCTTCGCTCGGGTATTCGTCGCCAGGGTTCAACTCGCCTGGGTACACATCACCGGGTCGTCCTGATTTCAGCGATAACCCCACTGGCAATGACGGGAATCGTGACTGACCGGTGGCAGGTATGAGGGCCCTGAGGGGCCGAGCGGCGCTAACCGCTAAGGAATGAGGTGAGTTGCAGTGGCGTCCGAGTACCGTGAACCCACGTACGGGAACTGGCGCAAACCGGTTTCTCCGGGGATCGGGCGGCTGGGGCTGGCCGGCACGCTGATCCTCATGGTCGGGCTGATCGTCGTGACCATGATCGCGATGTTGTCGCCGGTGGCCAGCCTGGTCGCTGTCGTGGTGCTGGGGTTGGTCATGGTGCCGCTGGTCATCCAGGACCGGCATGGGCGGACCGCGCTTCAGACGCTCACGGCCCGGTTGAACTGGTGGTGGGGTCGTTCCCAGGGATGGCATCTCTACCGTTCGGGACCGTTGAGCGTCGTCCCGCACGGCTCGTGCCGGCTTCCGGGGCTGCTCGCCCAGTCCCGTCTGGTGGAGGGCCGTGACTCCTACGGGCGCCCGTTCGCCCTGATCGTGATCCCGTCCACGAGGCACTACACCGTGGTGTTCGAATGCAACGCCGACGGGGCGGCGCTTGTGGACCAGGAGCAGATCGACACGTGGGTCGCTCACTGGGGGCACTGGCTGGCCGCGCTGGGCTACGAGCCGGGGCTGGTCGCCGCGAGCGTGACCGTCGAGACGGCCCCCGACCTTGGGCACCGCCTCCGGGAGGAGGTTCAGGCCACCTTCGATCCGAAGGCTCCGGAACTGGCTCGGGCGGCCTTGGAGGAGATCGTCTGGAATTACCCGGTGGGCAGCGCGCGGGTCTCCACCCGTATCGCGGTCACCTACGCGGCGCTGCCGCATCCTGGCGGCAAGCGCCGTGACCAGGACTCGATGGTGCGGGAGATCGGGATGCGCATCCCCGGGCTGATCTCCGGGTTGGAGATGACCGGCGCCGGGTCCGCTCGCCCGATGACCGCTGACCAGCTTGCCCGCGCCGTGCGGCTCGCCTACGACCCGGACGCGCAGTCGGACATGGAGGCCGCCGAAGTCGGGGGAACACGCTGGGACGATGCCGGGCCCGCCGCGGCGCAGGAGTCGTGGGACCACTACGTGCACGACAGCGGCCATTCCATTACCTGGGGCATGTCGGAGGCGCCGCGGGGCGAGGTGCTGTCCAATGTGATGAGCAGTCTGGTGGCCCCGCACCACGACATCGCCCGTAAACGCGTCACCTTCCTCTACCGGCCGCACGACCCGGCCTCCGCGGCCCGGATCGTGGAACGGGACCGTAAGGACTCGCGTTTCCGCCTCGACGGTTCCGCCAGCGCCGCCCGGAACGAGATCGACGTCATCAAGAGCGACCAGTCGGCCCTTGAGGAGGCCAAGGGGGCGGGGGTGACCCGGTTCACGGTTCTCGTCACCGCCACCGTCCGGTCGGCCGAGGAGCTCCCGGTGGCGGCGGCCGCCGTCGACACGATCGCGGCCCCCGCCCGGCTGCGGTTGCGGCAGATGTACGGGTCGCAGGCGTCGGCGTTCGCGGCCGCCCTTCCACTGGGGATCGTCCTTCCTGATCACCTCAATGTTCCTGCGCTGGTAAGGGAATCTCTGTGAGCAGTCCATCGGAATCGATCGCGAGCAGCGCGGACGAAGAGCGGCTCGCCGCACAAGGTGCCGGAAAGGACAAGAAGCGCAAGAAGCACAAGGACAAGAAGACCGAACTCAAGCCTGGATTCAGGGGGTTCACCCGCCGGGGCGGGGGGCGGGCCTCCTTTGTGGAGATGCCTTCGGAATGGCGCGGGACCACGGTCCAGGTGTGCGGGCTGTGGCCGTTCGGGGCCGGTTCGGGGACCCCGATGGTGGGGGTGCCGCTCGGCCGGGAGCTGACCACCGGCGCGGCGCTGTGCTGCGATCCGATCTCGTGGTTCCAGCGCGCGAATCTGATCCACAACCCCTCGGCGCTGGTGCTGGGCAAACCGGGGCTGGGCAAGTCGACGCTGATCCGCAGGATGGTGCTGGGGCTGGTCGGGCAGGGAGTGTTCCCCATGGTGCTCGGCGACCTCAAACCCGACTACGTCGATCTGATCCGGGCGATGGGCGGGCAGATCATCAAGCTCGGCCGCGGGCTGGGATCGCTGAACGTGCTCGACCCCGGTGCGACGGCCGCGGTCGCGGCCAGGCTTCCGGAGCAGGCGCGGGCCAAGCTGATCGCCGACGCGCACGGCCGCCGGCTGAACATGGTCGCCGCGCTGCTCACGCTGCTGCGCGGGGGGCCGATCGCCGACACCGAGCGCACCGTTCTCAACGCGGCGCTGCGGGTGCTGGACGAGCGCCACCCCGGCGTGCCCGTCCTGCCCGACCTGATCAAGGTGATCGATGACGGGCCGGAACGGCTTCGCGCGGTGACCCTGGCGCGCGGCGACGAGGCGCGGTACCGCGCGGCCGTCGACCCGTTGCACGCCTCGCTGCTCGGGGTGCTGGACGGGCCGATGGGCGAGACGTTCGCACACCAGACCACCACCGCGATCGAGCTGGACAACCCGGGGGGCGTCTGCATCGACATCAGCGGGATCGACGACGCCGACGCCGAGTTGCAGGCCGCCGTCCTGCTGGCGTGCTGGTCGGACGGGTTCGGCGCGATCGAGGCCGCGCACGCGCTGGCCGACGAGGGCCTCGAACCGCAGCGGCACTTCTTCGTCGTCCTCGACGAGTTGTGGCGGGTGCTGCGGTCCGGGCGCGGCCTGGTGGACCGGGTCGACGCTCTCACCCGCCTCAACCGGCAGCGCGGCGCGGGGCAGGTGATGATCACGCACACGATGGCCGACCTGCTGTCGCTGAGCGACCAGGCCGACCGGCTCAAGGCCAAGGGCTTCGCCGAACGCGCGGGCATGGTGATCTGCGGCGGGCTGCCCCAGGCGGAGATGGCGATGGTGAACGAGGTGGTGCGGATGTCCTCCATCGAGGAACGCATGATCGTCGACTGGTCGTCGCCGCCGTCCTGGAATCCCGATCTCAAAAAGGACAGCGAACCTCCGGGCCGCGGCAGGTTCCTGGTCAAGGTCGGCGGCCGCCCCGGCATCCCGTTCAAGGTGGAGCTCACCTCCGTCGAAAAGGACGTCAACGACACCAACAAGCGCTGGACCAACTCGACCACGAGACCACCTGCCGACATCATCTGATTGCGCGCGACCGGCTTTCTGATTTTGCGCCGCCGGTATCGATCAAGCAGGCCAGGCAGGTCGTCGCGGTGGTCGCATCACCTGCCTTCTGGTCGAGAATGCGGCTGTCATTTACGACAAAATTTCGAACCATCGACTGGCGAGGGATGAAGGTCCATTGATCGCCCTCGACGGTATCTCCGCCGAAAGAGGAGTGGCGACGTGAGAAAGAAAACGACGCTATGGATACTTGGTATTTTTGCCGGGAGTAGCATAAGTCTTGTCGTGGTCTTCGTGATGTCGGCGGTTGTGGTTCTGCTGGTAATTAGTTCCAATGCTCCCGCCGGGGCATGTGCCCCGGAGGGAGAGGCGGGCGCGCTGCAGGCGAAGGCGTCATCAAAGGCAGGCGACATACCCCGGAACTACCTTAAGCTGTATGTTGAGGCCGGGAGAAGGTGGAACATCCCATGGAATGTGCTTGCCGGGATCGGATATATCGAGACCCGTCACGGTACGCCGGCGCAGGGCGTTCACTCCGGACAGAACTATGCAGGTGCCGGTGGTCCGATGCAGTTCCTCCAGGCGACGTTCGACGGGGTGGCGATAGATGGCGACGGCGACCGCACAAAGAGTCGGTATCAACCGGCTGATGCCATCTATAGTGCAGCAAAACTACTCAAGGTCCACATCATGGGAATCGATGCAAAGCCGCAGGAACTTAAACAGAGAACGCTGACGGCGGCCGAGATACGCAGATCGCTCTATTCATACAATCACTCGTGGAGCTACGTCAACGATGTGCTGGCGCAGGCTAACCGCTATTCCAAAGGTCACACTGTCGCGGCGGCCAACTATGCGGGCGCGGCCTGCTCGGAGGGGATGACACTAGGGTCGGGATCTTTCGGTCAACGCATAGCCAATGCGGCCGCATATTGGGCACGACGGGAACCGAATACTCCGCATCCGCCAAGTCAGATACGTAAGTCCGTCTTCTATTCATGGGGTGGGGGAGACTTCAGCGGCCCGACCAAAGGTCTCTGCTGCTCACCCGGCGGGTACGACGGGCGCGACCTCTCAGGTTTCGATTGCTCGGGTCTTGTGCAGCACGCCGTCTACGAAGCGTCTGACGGGAAGGTCAAGATGTACCCACCGGCGTCAGCGATGTGGAGCAGCGGCAAGGGAGTCAAAGTACCTCGAGACCAGCTGGCTCCGGGTGATCTGGTCTTCTTCAGCGGTTTGGGCCATGTGGCTATCTATTATGGCGAGTTCAAGGGTAAACGCTGGATGGTCGAGGCACCCGAAACCTGGCTGGCTCCAGGGGTTCGCGGCTACGTTAGATTCAGTGACTTCGACGCAAGATCGTCTTACGTGGGAGCCCTTCGTGTGACACCGCCGTCCGGCATGGCGAGCAAGTCTCCAGATGTGATTCACGCAATGGCTCGATCCGGTGCGGGTGTCGTCGAAGGTGCGATGTGACGAGCGGGTCGGCTACCGGAGTCCGTTTGGCATGCTGTGTCGTTTCGACCGTCGCTCTTATGGTCGGCTGTAGTGGCGGCTCGCGGGCACAGCGCGATGCGCGGACGTCCAGTCCCGGTTCGGCGAGCAGTATCCCTACGGTCCGTGCCGACACGCGGTCGCCGCCGTCGAGCCCCCGCCTACCTGACGGGCTGCCAGACCCCCGCCGAATCGATCAACAGGACCCGACCGCGTTGTCGAAGACCGCCCTGACCATCATGTACACGGTCGACAGTACTGTCGATGAAGGACTGCGGGACGCCAGACTGCGTGCCGCCCGCTACCTCACCTCCGATTACACGGCCAAAGTCAAGGCGGAGCCCAGGCAGTATCTGCCTGATATTTGGCGGCAGCACCGGGCCTACCTCGCGGTGCGCCTCAGGTCACTCGCCCGGGAGGCAGGGGCACCGTCCGATGGACCGGCCGCCGCCTATCGACAGTGGGAAATGACCACGACCCCCACAGGCCGGGATGAATGGCACGGAACTCCGGCCAAATTGGTGATTTTCCTGATGCTCGCCCGGCCGTCCAAACGCGATCCCTGGCGGATCTCCGACGTTCTCGTCAACGACGGGGGCTAGAACCTGGCAGATGCCGGCCGCAGCCGGTACGTAGTCGAACCGAGGAGCCATCGTGAGCAGCGAAGATGACGACGTCTACGGTTTCCTGTTCGCTATCGCTTTTATGGTCGTCCTGATGGGCGGAGCGGTCAGCTTCTTGATCTGGCTGGCCGGTCAACTGTCCGGTCTGCTTATGGGCGGTGGCTGGCCTGATTCAAACCCAGGGGACTCCCTGAGGGTCGCTTACAATTTCGTGTGCGATCCCAGCGATCCGCACGGCGCATGGCCGCCGGCGGCCGCGGCCGCGATGGGGCCTGCCACGCTGTTCTTCGTCTTGCTGGTCCTGCTTCTCGCTCTGGCGTCGATGGGGATCTACTTCTCGGCACGACTGTTCCTGAACGTGCGACGTCACCGGCCGCTTCGGCGGCTGCGCCTGGGCTTCGCCTCCGGCTGGGAGGTCCGCAGGCTTCTCAGCGCGCAGACTGTCCTGGGCAAGGCGCGGCAAGTCCGACCGTCCACCGCGACCCAGGCGGCGCGTGAGGGGAAACCCGAGGACGTCGGCTTCTTCCTCGGACGGGACATCAGATCCCGGCGGAAGTTGTACGCGTCGGTGGAGGACACCGCGATCGTCGTCGCGGCGCCGCGGCAGGGAAAGGACGTGCATTTCGTCACGCCGTTCACCATCGACGCGCCCGGCCCCTGCATCGTCACCTCCACCCGGCGCGAAACGTTCGTGAACACCGCGACGGCGCGGGCGCAGGTCGGCGAAGTGCATGTGTTCGACCCCTTCAACTGGACCGGATGGCCGAATCGGATGCGCTGGTCACCGTTGCAGGGATGCGAGGATCCGAACGTGTGCGCGGTCAGGTCGGGGACGCTTGTCCAGGCCAGCAATTTCGATATCAAGAGAGAGGGGACTCACCTCGCGGGGGTTCTTACCCTCATCCGCTGCCTGCTGCATGCCGGCGCTATCGGCAAGGTCAACTTTCGCGACGTGATGCGCTGGCTCCATGAGGTCGACGCCGACGACGCGATCGACATCCTGCGCCAGGGTGAACGCGAAGGCAAGGCCGCCCCGGGATATGCGACGCAACTCGAGTTCCACAGGAACAACGAGAGAGCCTGGTCCATTGCGATCCAGGTCATGCATTGTTTCTCGCACCCCAACGTATTGGAGGACTGCTCGCCGCCCCCTGGGGAGGAGTTCGACTTCATCAACTTCCTCAAGGGACGAAACACTCTGTACTTCGTCGGCAAGCAGCAGCCCGACTGGGGCGGGATCGCACCGGTCGTCACCACCATCATCGAACAGTACTTCAGATCAGCTCGCGGCACGGCGATGAAGAACCCGACCGGACGCCTCGACCCGCCACTCACCTTCGAATTGAACCAGGTGACCGACATCTGCCCGCTGGGCGGCCTTCCCGTGTACATGGGCGAGTCCGGTGGTTACTCCATCGCAGTGCACGTCTATCTGACCTCGCTTGCGGACGCACGTGCCAGATGGGGAACGGACGGCGCCGCGCGCCTTTGGGAGAACTCATCGATCAAGATCGTCTCGGGCGGCGCCGGAACCGCCAAGGACCTTGAGGAACTCTCCACTCTCGTGGGCAAGGATCACGGGAGGCAGGTGCTGCATCCCGAAGAACTCAGGACCATGCCCTTCGGCCGCGCGGCGGTCGTGGCGGGTACGGCCCGTCCCGTCGAAATGTGGCTCACCCCTTGGTGGAAGCGCAAGGACCGGGAGACCATCGCCCAAGGCAAGCAGGCAGTCGAGGAAGCCATTCGGAAGTACGCTGCAGTGGAGCAATTCAGTGCAATTGATACTTCCGACGCAATCACCTCGGACGATGAGGCATCCTGACCGCACAGTGATTCGTAGCACTCCTACTGATGACTTGAAAGTAAACAGAGAACCGGCCAAACACGCGTCAGTCGATCAGGAGACGAGAAACTGTGATGATTGCTACCCCGAATCTCATCGTCGCAGGCCACCACGGCCTCGCGCGGAGACTCCGGAACAGTGGACGGTTTCCGTCCGTACTCCGTGTCGCATCCGCCTCAGAACTCAGGGATCTGTCCGAGAGCGGCAAGGTTCGTCCGCCGGCAGCGTTCATGTTCGGGCCGGGGTTCAGCGAGGACCTCCCGGAAGTGAGGGTCACCGAACTCGCCAACGGACTCGCGGTGAACGGGTTCACCGTGCTCGTCCACGCCTTCTTCGCCGAGCGCGGCGACGTCTTCGATCCGAAAGTGGTCGCGAGCACAGAGCCGATGAGCATGTCGGACCTGCTGACAACGCTCGGTGCGGCCGAGCCGGACCTTCAGCCCGAGCCGCCAGCGGACCCTTGGACGGCACCCGGGGCCGTACCCGGACGCCCAAACCCATCGGCCGCCCATGGGGCCGAAGCCGCCTTCGGGGCGGCACCCGCTCAAGATCCGGGCAAGCGAGGCAGGATCATCGCGGTCGCCTCGGCGAAGGGCGGCGTCGGCAAGACCAGCATGACCGTGAATCTTGCCACTCACGCGGCGAGAGTGCTGTGGGCCGCCGGGAGGGCCGGGTCCACCGTGGTGGTCGACACCAACGTCCAGCAAGCCGACGTGGCCCGGTACCTCGATCTGAAGTCGCCGACCATCCTGGATCTACTGGACACACCTGAGGAGTTGTCGGCGACCTCGGTGCGCCGCTACCTCGCGCACAAGCCGGAGATCGGACTCCACGCGCTCCTCGGCCCACCGGACACCGTCAGCGCCGACCCGGATCTTCTCGACTCGACGCTGTTCCGGCGAATCCTCACCGTGCTGCGTGGCGCGTTCGACTTCGTGTTCGTGGACACGCCCGTCGCCAAGCCGTACCACCCCACCTTCACAGAGCTGCTCCTGCCGGAGTCCGACGCGATCCTGGTGCCGATCGCACCCAACCGGGTGGCACTGGAGACGGCTCACGCCTGGCTGACCGCGATCACCAGACCAAAGCCCATGGGCGGCGAAGTCTCTCCCGAGAAGATCTCACTGATCCTGAACCACACACGCTCCGATGCGGAATATGGTTCCGCGGAGGCCACCCGCCTTTTGCCGGGCTGGCAGTTCGTCGGCACGGTTCCCGAGAACAAGAGGTGGGTGAAGGCTGTGAACAACCACCAGATGATGGAACTGCCCACAAGTCCGGACCTTGATGTGACTCTGCGGGGAATTTTGAAGGCCGTCAGCGATGACCCTGTGTTCGCCGACCCGGGGGGAATGGTCAGGACCCGTGGATCAAGGTCTTTTCGGTTGCTGCTTGCGGGGTCTGGTCGTCGGGTCATTCGACGGGTCTGCCGTCCTTGAACACCGCGCCCACTTGGACGAGGGCGACGAGGCGGGGCGCGTTGACCGCGTACCACCGGGTCTGGGCGGACTCGAAGCCGCCCAGCGCGGCGCCGCCGGCCTGAACACCTGCAGAACGAACAGATGGCCAAGGAATCCAGGGCCAGGCTTACAGGTTCCTCGGGGCCACTGCTGCCAACGCCGAACACGAATCGCCCCCGTGGTCCTACCAGCCCGTGCTCGTCGACACCGCGCGACAACACGGCCGCGAAGCAGCTGCGGAGCTGACCCGCTGGTCGCTGCTCAGCGTGCGTCCCAGGATCCAGACCATCCTCGACCAGAGCCCGAGATGCCATGACCTCACCGATCGACAAGCAGTCTCCGAGAGGGACGGCGACCGCCACCTGCCACTGCGGACACGAACTGGTCTGCTGCACCTCCTGTGGCGCCGCGCGGTGCCTTCATTGCGACCCGTACCGCTCCGACGACTGCGGCAGCCCGAAGGCTGATTCGACGCCATGACCCACTCCGTGACCCACGCCGTTGCCCCGCCGGATGATCGCTCCTTCGTCGTCATCGGCGAAACCAACCTCGCACGCCGGGTATGCGCGTCCCTGCGCGACGGTGCGCGCACTGTCCGGCACCTGACCGGGCCCGGCGACGAGGAACTGCGCACGGCCATGACACCGCCGCCCGACGCGATGGCCATCCTCCTGCACGACGATGTCGCGGCACTGCGCTACGCCCTGGCCGTCGCCCACATCTCCCCGCGCACCCCGATCACCGTGACCATCTTCGACCGGACCATGGCCGGTGAACTTCTGCGCCTGCTACCGCAGTGCCACGTCACCTCCCCGGCCGACCTGGCGGCCCCCGCCCTGGCCGGCCCCTGCATCGACGCAGGGATTACCGCCCTGTCGCGCACCAACGGCCGCCCACATGCCGTCCGGGTCCCCGACGGAAAGTCGCCGACCACACGGCCCTGGAAGCGTGAGCGAGTCGGCCGCCGGTCACAACTCAAACGGCTGGCGGGACAGTTGCGCCCACACGACGCGGGAACGCGCCTGATGCTCACGGGGCTGCTGGGCATGCTCACCGTCCTCCTCGTCGACTTCGCCTGGCTGATCGCACTCGGGCACCACCCCGCACAGGCGCTGTTCGACTCCGCCCGGGTCGTCGCCACCGTCGGCCCGGCGGCCGCGCCCCGCCACTCCACCGTGTATCCGGTGGTGGCCAGCGCGTTCATGCTCAGCATGATCGTCCTGGGCGCCATGTTCACTGCCGGCCTCATCGACCGCATGCTCGGCCCCCGACTGGTCGGGCTGATCGGCCCCCGCACCATCCCCCGCGCCGACCATGTCATCGTCGTCGGCATCGGCCAGGTCGGACTGCGCCTGTGCAGCGAATTGCGGCGCCTGGGCATCCCCGTGGTCGGTGTGGAACGAGACCCCGACGCCCCGGGCATCCGCCTCGCCCGTTCCCTGGGAATCCCCGTCCTGGCGGGCCACGGCGGCGACCGGGCTGTACTGGAAAAGCTCCACCTCCACCTGGCCCGGTCCCTGGCCGCCGTCGGCTCCGACGACCTCGACAACATCGCCGTCGCCATCGCCGCGCACGGCGTCTCACCCGGAACACGCGTCGTGCTGCGGGCTGGCGAGCACGAAGCGATCGCCGAAACCCGCTCCCTGCTGCCCCTAGGCACCATCCGCGACGTCACTAGCCTGTCGGCCGCCTACGTTATGGCCCGCCTCCTGGACACGCCGGCCACCGGTGTCATCGCTTGCCAACACAACATGTTCGTCCAACTGTCCGCGGACACCTTCGCGTCCTGGCCCCTCGCGGCCCGCCACGGATGCGTCCACGTGGACACCGCCCTGTCCTCCTGAGTGGCCGCCGAGCGACTTCGGGAAGTACCCCAAATCGCTGGTAGGACTTCAAGCCTCCGCCAACTCCCGCGCAAACCGCGGATACGGTCCGATCGACCGAAGTCACCCACGACCCCCAGGACCGCCGCCAACCCGGACGCCGATCGACCTAACAATCAACCGTCAGGCTCTGATCCTTTGCAGGCGTATTCCGACCGCCCGCCATCACACTGCAGGCCGGAATGCTTCCCGCAGTTACTCGGCGGTGTCGGTGTCGTTGGCCAGAGCCTCACACGACCGATGGCGATTTGGGGATGTCCATGGTCAGGTTGAATCCAAGGTCGCCGATCCTGACGGTCTGCTTGCGGTGCGCCCAGGCGGTCTGCTTCGGCCACCGTGGCCGTTGCGGTTCGCACCCATTGATGTGGTCGGCCCTTCTTGAAGGCCGACCACATAATTTCCTGCCCCAGTGACGAAGGTCGCCGTCACATATGATCTAGTAGTTGTCCATCGAGCAGCGGACACCCCATACGTCGATCACGACCTGGGGAACCTTGGGGCAGATTTCCCCGCCGCTGTCACCGAGGTACTGCCATTCGTCAGGTTGGGGGCCGATCTTCTTCCATATGTGCGGCCCGTCCTGCCGGGACGCAGGATCATTCTTGTATCCCGTGTCGCCGATGGCCCAGTAGACGTCCTTCGCCGGAGACGAGCCTACGATCTTCCCGTAGTACACGTGCTCCGGGCCGATGACCTGATTCCGCGGGTCGCCATCAACAGGGGTCTTGCGACTTTTGTAGGTCGCGCCGTAGAAGGCGTCTGCCAGGAGTACCCGCACATCCTCCGGCAGCGTCAACTTGACGGCCCTTTCCCGGCTTGGCGGCGGCGGCGTTCGGGGAGCACCCGGGCCGGCGGGAGCGGAAGACTCTGCGGAGGTGGTGGACGGCGGGGGGCTGGCCGCGACAGGCGCCTCCCCAGACTCACACGCTGTGAGCGTTAGGGCGGCTAGCCCAGCAGCTGTGGCCAGCGCCGTTCTCGACATGATCTTTTGCATATACGCTTAGATGACGCCATGTGACCGAAGGTTCAATCGGAGCGGCACATTTATATGTGAGCGCCTCACATCGAGAGAGAGTTCGGAGTGCAACTGGCAATTGCCCAGCCCTGCCCACCACTGTCATCGTTTTCCGAGGCTCCGCAACGCCTGCGTACCGGAACAGATCCGCGGACATCTCCTGCTGGTTTCCAAAGTCGTCTGCACAGGCGTCCGAAGTCCTCTGCACACGCTCATTCCGGCCGCCGGTGCTTGAACCGACGTGGCCATGCTGATCACCAGGCGTGGACCGTCCTTGCCGCGCTACTACTGCTCGGAGGGCGACCAGGAAGTTCCGATGCGGTCTTCACGCACCGTGTTCGGTGTGATTGGCGCGCGCGTGGCAGAGCTTCATGCCGATAGGAGCGCATCCACTGCTAATGCGCCGATGACCAGGCTGGAAACGAGACCGGTCACGACGCGGCCGCGTTGCCCGGTGATGAACCACCCCAGCGTGGCCCCGCTGATGAGCGACTCCCTCGCTGACCCTCCAACGGCACACCAGCGCATACAACTGACCTCGCGAGATCCCCAACTCCCTCGCCGCCGCGTCCGCGGCCGATCCGTTGCTCCCGCGCCAGAGCACCAATCACCTCGGCCCTGCGAACCGTGATCGACCACGCTTCCTCCGGAGCTGTCAGCACACCCCCGGCTCGACGACCTCCGTGCTCTCGCCCAAGCCACGAGCCCATTCGGTCAGCGTCCTTGAAACCACCGGGTGACGGTATCGGCACGGCAGGTGGATGGTTGGGCCCGTCAACCGGTGTAGAGAGCGGGAGGGCAACTGTCGCCCATGGGGAGGCTGACGCGAACCTTGCCCGGATCAAAAGACACTGACCGTTCCCTTTTTCCCTCTTGGCCCTCCTGGCGGACAACTATGGTGTTGGCATCAGCGAACCGCACCGAGTCCAGACGATGGGCGCCGCTGTCGGACAAGCAGCCTAGATACGCCCGCTTGCTGAAGAAACCCTTCGTCGTTTGCAGGTATAGGCCATCCGGTCGATCGGTCAAGTTGGCTGACCGGTGGTCGGCATAGTATAGAACGACGGCGAATCGGCCATCAGAGGACACAGTCGCAATCCTCTGCTCATTCGAGTAATCCACAAGCATCGTGTTAAGGCCGCCCCAGGCAACGCCCACGAGGCCCGCCAGCGCCGTAACACCGGCCAAGGACGCCAGCAGCCAGCGCTGGATGCCCCGACATGCGGTCGCCAGCCACAGACCCGCGACGCTAAGCAGGCCGAACCCGGCGACCGCCAGCGAACACCAAAGCCAGAGCCAGTCGCCGAGGCCGATAAAACGGTAGGGGTTGATCACTGCTGGCCCTGTGGTGATGACCAGCAGACCACCCAGCACGAGCAGACAGTAGGTCCATCTCATTCCGGTATGATCGCGCATTCCGCGACAGAAGCAATAGTCACGACTTAATGACTTCCGAACGGCCGGGTCTCGATCAGGAACGTCTATTCAAGACCCGGGCCTGGTGAGCCCTCTCCACAGACTGGTGGAGTGATTCAAGGCCGATCCGTTCGTCCTTGGTGAGTAGCGGCCGGCGAGCATCAGAGACGCCCGGCAACCCCCTGGACCTGGAGTCCTTCTTTCAGGCCGTGCGGCTGGTGTCCGCTGGCCGCCATCTGCGAGGCCCGCCGCCGATCGACTGCTGGGAATGGTCATCCAGACGATCGGCAAACGCCTCCAGTACTCGTCGCAGCACCCAGCAGCAGTACTCCGACCAGAACCGCGAAGCGGCGCATTTACTCACCTCTGCACGTCAAGGAGTACGGCGACAGGTGTTGAGCTCGATCTGTCAGGCGGGCAGCTCGCCGCCGGCGGTCGCCGCCGTGAAGGGGGACTCAGGGCAGGAGGATCTGGCCGAAAACGCCGTCCGGCTGCTGGGTCCAGACCCGGCTGGGCACCGCTGATGGTCGTGCTGCCCTGATCCTGCCCGCCGGGCAGGATGTAGATGCACCCGCCAGTCTGGGTACGCCATTCGGCTACCCTGCCCGTGAGTTCCGCCTTGCCGTCCCCCTTCAGGTCGCCGATGGCCAGGCCGTCGCTGATCCAGCGCAGATCGTTGCCGGAGGCCGCGGCAGGCTGCCACTGCCGCTGATGTCGACCTGGTCGATTCGCACGCCGTCGGGACCGCCGAGCAGGACCGCGACGTTGATGTCTGCGGCAACTGTCACGTCCGCGGTGCCGTCGCTGACCGCACTGGCGACGCCGAGCAGGGCGAACAGCCCGATCTGGAGGTGGGTGAGGTGGTAACGACCGACGAGCAGGAAAGTCACGATGGTCCAGAAACATCCAAAGGCGCCGAATGCGCACCCGCAGTTGACCGCATGCCACCGCAGCACCGGCTGCGGTGGCATGCGGTGTGCACGACGCCCCGTAGTTGCGCCGCATAGCTGAGGGGTAACTCGCCGCCAGGCAGCTTTGCGCCGAGGGGGCGGCCGTGCCGGTACAACTCGATGTGACTGACTCTGCGCCGACGCCCTCCACAACGCCGACCGCCGCCACCCGCCCGAAACATCCGGCGCTAAAGTCACCCAGTTGCCTGGACGCTCCCGGCCCAGCGGTGACGTGGGTCCAGGTACCGATGCGGATCAGGATGAAGGCCGCGGTGCTGAGGGCACCGAATCCGACACCGACGCGGAGGCGTCCTAACGACAAGTACGGTTCATTGGCCGAAGCAGCCCCGCAGCGCGGCGGTACATGCGGCATGGCGGGTTCGGTCGTGCGGAAAGCGGTGTCGGCACTCGGCTTGGACCCAGCCCGGCACTTGATGCGCCTGCCGCGACCTCCGAATCCTCGGGCGCGGGTCCTGCGCTTCGGTGTGGCCGTGTTGCGTGGACGCGGAGGCTGTGCACGGCGGTTGCCGGGTGCAGCCGCCCGCTGCCACGTTGCTCTGGACCTCACCACCGCCGACGATCGTGATCATGCTGGGGGCGACTCGGGGAGCGTGCACTGTCGGGTGTTACAGGCCCTCCGGTCATGGACGGATCCAATCGGTGGCTCAGGTACGTCGCGTCCGCAATAGGGAGTGGCGGTGATGACGCTGAATCGGACGAGCCGATGAGGTGGAAGGCCGCCGCAGCGCCGAGGACGGCCAGTCCAGCGCTGACCACAGGAGCAGCCAGCGCCGGTTGCGAGGGCGCCGATGCCGATGGCGAGGACGGAGCCCGGGAGCGTGACCGACCGGACTAGCGGCGCATGACATAGGGGCGCGCCTCCACCGAACCCGGGACATACCAGTCTCCACTGAAGCCGGCGCGCTTCAAAGCCTTGTTCGGCTCACCGAACCCGTCAACGTTCAAGCGAAGTCACTGCCCGGGCGGTGGATCCCGCTCGCACCCTCGGGACGCCTCTCAAACGACTTTCCTGGCGGCCATGCGAATACCGGCGTGGCACACGGAATCTGTGGACCACTCGCGCTCCTCTCGCTGACGATGAGGGACGGCGTAGGTGGACGGCCAGGCCCGAAGCCATCAGACGCATTTGCGATTGGCTCGACAGACGGCACCGGAACGACGGTTCGTGTCCCTGGTGGCCGAACTGGGTCACAGGGGCGCAACTGTACGGCGCGCTTAGAGGTCGCGCAGATTGGTGACTAACACCAGCGGCGTTCGGACGGGTGTCCCAGCCGTGAGTGCTCCAGGCGCGGCAGATCAAGCTACGGATGGTGATGATTGCATCGGCGAGGTCGAAGAAGGCTTCGACGACGATCTCGCGGCGCTCGTAGCATCGCTGTCGGAGGACTGGGTCAGCTCGGGTCGATCGTGGAGACCAAGATTTCGAGGCGAATGCAGAAGAGGATCACTGCCACGACCAGAACCAGCAGGACCTTCAGAGGCAGTGGAGCCCGCGCCACGGCAAGACCGCAGCTGGCGGCCACCGGGAAGATCACCAACGTGATCAACACGATCGTCAGGACGGGACCGTGCGCCAGCGGCTCGTCACTGATGCGGCCAGTCGACAACTCGAGCAGAGGTGACGTACGCGCCCACGCGTCCAGTCGAGGCCGCGCAGCCCACACCGCCAAACCCACATCGATCAGACCAAGCACCATGCCGCCGCCGACCGCGACGATCGGCCGCATCCTCCTTGCCCCGGCGACCACCCCTGCGACCAGCGCACACAGCTGACCCACCAGGCTGCCCGCCGTGCAGGCCGCTGCGGCCGACAACTCCCACAGTGCCATCACCTGTCCGTCGGTCGTCATATCGTCCCACTTGAAAGGCCCGAATCGGATCCCGGCCGGAACGAGAGCGAACGCGGAGACACCGGTGACCATGACCAGGCACACCGACCACATCGCCAAGGACGGGTCGAACCGAAGGCGCAAGGTCATGCCGACCAACCGTCGATGGGTCTGTACGGTTTTCGGTGTAACTCCTGATCAAGGAGTGACGCCTGATGACGACAACTGATGTGAAGGTGGACGCCGCGGTGGCCACGTCCGACAAGCCGTCCGGTGAGCAGCCGGCCGGGGGCGACCAGGATCTGATCGGCCAGCTGGTGGCGCAGGCCCGTTCGCAGGGTCTGGAGCTGACCGGGGAGGGCGGGCTGCTGCAGCAGCTGACCAAGCGGGTGCTGGAGTCGGCGCTGGAGGGTGAGATCACCGATCACCTGGGCTATGACCGCCATGAGCGCACGGGTGAGGGTGGCGGCAACGCCCGCAACGGGCGCCGGTCCAAGACCGTGACCACTCAGGCCGGCCCGGTCGAGATCGCGGTGCCCCGCGACCGTGAGGGCAGCTTCGAACCGAAGATCGTGGCCAAGCGGCAGCGGCGGCTGACCGGGGTGGATGAGATGGTGCTGTCGCTGTCGGCCAAGGGCCTGACCCACGGCGAGATCTCGGCGCACCTGGCCGAGGTGTATGGCGCTTCGGTGTCCAAGCAGACCATCTCCACCATCACCGACAAGGTCATCGACGGTATGGCCGAATGGCAGAACCGGCCGCTGGACAGCGTGTATCCAGTGATCTTCCTGGACGCGATCCAGGTGAAGATCCGGGACGGGCAGGTCGCCAACCGCCCGATCTATGTCGCTTTGGCGGTCACCGTCGACGGTACTCGCGAGATCCTGGGGTTGTGGGCCGGGGACGGCGGCGGTGAAGGCGCCAAGTACTGGCTGCACGTGCTGACCGAGCTGAAGAACCGGGGTGTCGCCGACGCCTGCATGGTGGTCTGCGACGGGTTGACCGGGCTGCCCGACGCCGTCGCGCACGTCTGGCCGCAGGCACTGGTGCAGACCTGCATCGTCCATCTGCTGCGCAACTCCTTCCGCTACGCATCCCGCGCCGACTGGGCCGCCATCGCCAAGGCACTCAAGCCGGTCTACACCGCCCCGACCGAGGCGGCGGCGATGGAACGGTGGCTGGAGTTCGCCGAGACCTGGGGCGCCAAATATCCGGCGATCGTCAGGTTGTGGGAGAACGCCTGGGCCGAGTTCGTCCCGTTCCTGCAGTTCGACCCCGAGATCCGCAAGGTCGTCTGCTCCACCAACGCCATCGAGTCGGTCAACGCCCGCATCCGCCGGGCCGTCAAGGCGCGCGGGCACTTCCCCAACGAGCAGGCCGCACTCAAATGCGTCTACCTCGCGGTGATGAGCCTGGACCCGACCGGCACCGGCCGCAAACGCTGGATCTCCCGATGGAAAGCCGCACTCAACGCCTTCGAGATCACCTTCGAAGGCCGTCTGGCCGCAGCCCGCAACTAACCCGAACAGGATCGAGTTACACCCTTAACTGGACAGTCCCCCGTCGATCACATTCCTGGGAATGTCAACTTGGTGGCCGCGCGGATTGGCGGTTATCAGCGGCGGCGTTGGGGTCGGGTGTCCCAGCGGTGGGTGATCCAGGCGCGGTGGATCAGGCTACGGATGGTGATAATGGCTGTGCCTGCCGAGAATTATGTCCGTGCAGGTGGGGCGGGCAGGGAGTGGGCTCTGGTGCAGGGCTTGATCAGTCGCAGAAGCAAGCCGCAGCGGGGCGGTAGTCACGAGATGATGAGCGGCTGTGCTGTTGCGACTGGCCTATTTGACCGTGACGAATACGTTCGCGGGGCTGCGTCTACTTCCGGTGACCTATCGGGACAAGGACGCCGAGATCTTGGTGTTGCGGGATCAGATCGCCGTATTGGAACGCCGGCTGGCAGGGAAGAGGGTGCGTTTTACTGCTGCGGATCGGGCGCTGCTGGCGGCGCCGCTGCATCGGTTGCCTCCCGGAATACTGCGGCGGATGCGGCTCCTGGTGCGGCCGGACACCGTTGCGCTGGCACCGCGTCCTGATCGCCGGTCGGCACGCTGCCCGCTCCAAACCCAAGCGGCCAGGCCGCCCACCGACCGTCCGCTCCGTCCGCGCCCTCGTCCTTGGCCTGGTGCGGGAGAACCCGGGCTGGGGCTACCGGCGGGTGCACGGTGCGTTGCTGGTGCTCGGCATCAAGGTCGCGGCCTCCACCGTCTGGGAGATCCTCAACGACGCCGGTATCGACCCGGCGCCTGAGCATTCCGCCACCACCTGGGCCGGCTTCTTGCGCTCCCAGGCCGAGGCGCTGCTGGCGTGTGACTTCCTGGAGACCGTGACCCTCACCGGCTCCCGCATGTACGTGCTGGCGGTCATCGAGCACCACACCCGCCACATCCGGGTGCTGGGCGCCACCGCCCACGCGACCGCCTCGTGGGCAACCCAGGCGGTGCGGAACCCGGTCATGGACCTTGAGGACGCCGGCTGCTGGGCACGGTTCTTGATCCGCGACCGGGATGGCAAGTTCCCTGACCTCTTCGACGCCGTCCTGACCGATGCCAGCATCCAGACGGTGCTCACCGGGGTGCGGATGCCGAGGATGAACGCGGTGATGGAGCGGTGGATGCAGACCTGCCGCCGTGAGCTCCTCGACCGCACGTTGATCTGGAACCAGCGGCACCTGCTCCACGCACTCCGCGAGTTCGAGACCTTCTACAACGAGCATCACCCTCACCAGGGCATCGCCAATGCACGCCGCTGAAGCCGCTGCCTCCACCGATCAACGAACAAGACCAAATCGCCCTGGACATCCCAAGAAGACAACGGCTGGGCGGAATCCTCAACGAGTACGAACATGCCGCTTGACCTGCACGGACGAAGTTTTCGGCAGGGACAGGCCGAGAGAGCGGGAGCAGCGTGCTCCCGGGCGGACACTACCCATGGTCGGGTAGTCCGGGAGGGGGTGGGAGCAGCGTGCTCCCGATTTCGCGTCCAACTGCGTCAAACGAGAAAGCCCAGGTCGGCGCTTGTGGCCTGACCTGGGCTTGTGTGGTGGGCGATACTGGGATTGAACCAGTGGCCTCTACCGTGTCAAGGTAGCGCTCTCCCACTGAGCTAATCGCCCTTGCGAGGTGGAGACGGGATTTGAACCCGTGTACACGGCTTTGCAGGCCGTTGCCTCGCCTCTCGGCCACTCCACCAGAAGGAGACCTTCTGGGTCATAGCCGGAAAGGCCCCTCAGAGCGGAAGACGGGATTTGAACCCGCGACCCTCACCTTGGCAAGGTGATGCTCTACCCCTGAGCCACTTCCGCTTGCGCCCTGCGGCGACGGGGAAAACCTTAGCGCGTCCGCGGCGGTTCCCCAAACCGGTTTCGGGGCGGTGCGCGGGCCGGGACGCTTCGGCGCAGGTCGAAGGGTGGGTCGCTTAGGGTCGGTGGCATGGGCTCCGAACAGGTCGTGAGTGTGGACATCGCGCCGGTCGCGGCGCTGCTGGCCGACCGGGCGCGGGCCGCGATGCTGACGGCGCTGCTGGACGGGCGGCCGCTCGCGGCGGGGGAGCTGGCCCGGACGGCCGGCGTGAGCGCGCAGACGGCGAGCGCGCATCTGGCCCGGCTGCTGGACGGCGGTTTCGTCACCGTGATCAAGCAGGGCCGGCACCGGTACTACCGGCTGCGGGGGAGCGAGGTCGCGCAGGTGATCGAGGCGCTGTCGCGGATCAGCCCGCCGGTGGAGGTGCACAGCCTGCGGCAGTCGCGGGACGCGCGGCGGCTCCACGAGGCGCGGACATGCTACGACCATCTGGCCGGCATCGCCGGTGTGAGGTTGTTCGCGGCGCTGGTGGACGGCGGGCTGATCGAGGCGACCGACGGTGACGCGTACGAGGTGACGGAGAAGGGCGAGGACCGGCTGGGGGAGCTCGGCCTGGATCTGGCGGTGCTGCGGAAGACGCGGCGCAGGTTCGCCTGGCACTGCCTCGACTGGACGGAGCGGCGGCCGCATCTGAACGGGGCGCTGGGGGCGGCGCTGACGGACCGCATGATCGAGCTCGGCTGGTTCGAGCGGGGCAGGACGCGGCGCGCCCTGGTCGTGACCGACGCCGGGCTGAAGGGCCTCGCGGATTCGTTCGGGTGCGTGCTGGAGTGAACTTCGCCTACGCCGGGGGCATGCTGGCCACCGGTCTCGCCGATGTGACCACCGATCCGGCGGCGCTCGACTCCCGCGGCTGGTGGGCGGTCGTCGTGACCTACGAGCGCAAGGTCACGTGCGTCCGGTTCGAGACGGTACGGCCGGCCCCGCATCCGGGGGGTGTGTGGGCCGGCCCAGGGGAGTGGACGAGTTCCCTGAACGAGGCCGCTTACATCGCGGGCGTCGAGCGCATCCGCGATGCCATCGCCGACGGAGACGTCTACCAGGCGAACCTGTGCCGGGTGTTGTCGGCGGAGCTGCCCGCCGGCGCCGAGATCGCCGGGCTGGGCGCGAAACTCGCGGCACGGCATCCGGCGCCCTACGCGATGACGATCAGGGCGCCGGGCCTGGAGGTCGCCTCCGCTTCGCCCGAGCTGTACCTGAGGCGGGACGGGGACGTGGTCGAGTCCCGTCCCATCAAGGGAACGGCACGGACGGCCGGCGACCTGCTCCCCAAGGACCACGCCGAGAACGTGATGATCGTCGACCTGGTCCGCAACGACCTGGGACGGGTCGCGAAGGTCGGCTCGGTGAGCGTGCCGCAGTTGTGCGAGCTGGAGGAGCATCCCGGGCTCGTGCATCTGGTGTCGTCCGTCCGGGCGCGGCTCGCGGGCGGCGGCTGGCCCGAGCTGCTCGCCGCGACGTTTCCTCCCGGTTCGGTCACGGGCGCCCCGAGGTCGAGCGCGCTGACCCTGCTGGAAGAGCTCGAACCGGTCCCGCGGGGGCCGTACTGTGGGGCCATCGGCTGGGTGGACGCGGACTCCCGGCGCGGCGCCCTCGCGGTGGGCATCCGCAGTTTCTGGGCGGAGGACGGCCTGCTCCGGTTCGGCACCGGCGCGGGCATCACGTGGGGGTCCGATCCACGTCGCGAATGGCGCGAGACCGAGCTGAAGGCGGCTCGGCTATTGGAGGTGGCTTCCGGTGACGGCGCAGGCCAGGATCTGGCTGAACGGGCAGCTGGTCGACCCTGAAGAGGCGACGGTGTCGGTCTTCGACCACGGCATGCTCGTCGGGGACGGGATCTTCGAGACGGTGAAGGTGACGAACGGGGAGCCGTTCGCGCTGACCCGGCACCTGGCGCGGCTCGCCCGTTCGGCGGCCGGGCTCGGCCTGTCCGAGCCCGACCAGGACGCCCTCGCCCAGGGCACCCTCGAAGTGCTCGCCGCCGCGCCGAAGTGGCCGCTGGCCCGCATCCGCATCACCTACACGAGCGGTCCCGGCCCGCTCGGCTCGAACCGCGGCGACGAGGGGCCGACCGTCTCGATCATCGTCGCGCCGCAGGACCCGTTCCCGGCGGCGGCGGACGTGACGGTCGTGCCGTGGCCGCGCAACGAGCGTGGTGCCCTGTCCGGCCTCAAGACGACGTCCTACGCGGACAACGCCCTGGCCCTCGCCTACGCCAAGGAGCGCGGCGGCGGTGAGGCGATCTTCGGCAACACGGCCGGGAACCTGTGCGAGGGGACGGGCAGCAACATCTTCGTCGTCCTCGGCGGGCGGCTCGTCACGCCGCCGCTGTCGTCCGGCTGCCTGGCCGGGGTGACGCGCGCGCTGACGCTGGAGTGGTGCGGCGGCGAGGAGGAGGACCTCGCGCTGGACGACCTGTACCGCGCGGACGAGGCGTTCCTGACGTCCACGACCCGCGACGTCCAGCCGATCCGTGCCGTGGACGGGACGGTCCTCCCGGCCGCCCCGGGCCCGATCACCGCGAAGGCCATGGAGGCGTTCGCCACCCGCTCCGCCGAGTTGATGGATCCCTGACCGGAAGAAAACGATCTCCGGAGTCTTTACGTGATCGATTTTGTCGGTCACGTTATGTGGTGACGCTGTGTAGGAGGTCACCATGGTCTTCTCCGACAGGGACTTCTCCAGGAGGCGGATCGGCGCGGCGGCCGCGCTCGTCTTGGCGGGCGCGGTGCTCGCCGGGTGCGGCGGCGGCGGATCCTCGACGGATCCGGAGCGCGGCAAGGACGCCAAGAGCTTCTCCCTGACGATCACCCGCAACGCCATCGAGGGCGGCAAGAACACCGAAGAGGCCGAGTGGATCACGAAGACGGTGATCCCGAAGTTCGTCGCGGCGCAGAAGGCCAAGGGCGTGACCGCGAAGGTGACCTTCCGCGGGCAGGGCGTGGACGACGAGGCGTACAAGACGAAGCTGGCCCTCGACCTGAAGTCCCGGTCGGGGGCCGACATCATGGACATCGACGGCATCTGGGTGGGGGAGTTCGCCCAGGCCGGCTACATCAGGCCGCTGCCCGAGGTCGTGGGCCCGCCGGCGGACGTGTGGGACGGCTGGACGAAGATCCCCGGATCGGTGCAGCGCCTCGCGATGTTCGAGGGCAAGCGCTACGCCGTCCCGCCCGCGACCGACGGCCGCCTCATCTTCTTCAACAAGAAGCTGTTCGCGCAGGCCGGCCTGCCGGCGGACTGGCAGCCGCAGACCTGGCAGGACATCCTCGCGGCCGGGCGCGCCCTGAAGAAGGTCCCCGGCGTGACCCCGATCCAGCTGAACGCGGGCACCGCGATGGGCGAGGCCACCAGCATGCAGGGAGCGCTGCCCCTGCTGGCCGGCGCGGGCGCGGAGATCTACGCGGACGGCAAGTGGACCGGCGGCGGCCAGGCCGTCAAGCAGGTCCTCGGCCTGTACGCGCAGATCTACGGCAGTGAGGGGCTCGGTGACCCGAAGCTCCAGCAGGAGGCCAAGGGGCGCGACAAGTCGTTCGAGGAGTTCGCCGCCGGCAAGATCGGAATCCTGTTCGAGGGCGACTACTTCTGGCGGGACGTCCTGAACCCCAAGACCGGGGTCGCGAAGATGAAGACCCGCGACCAGGACGTCGGCTACGCGCTGATCCCCGCGGTCTCCGCCGGCAAGGGCGTCCGCGGGCAGTCGTTCGTGAGCATGTCGGGCGGGTCGGTCACCGTCCTCAACCCGAACACCAAGTACCCGCAGCAGGCGTTCGAGCTGCTGGCCTTCATGAACTCGGCGGAGATGACCAAGGCGCGGACGGCCGGCACGCCCGAGATCACGTCCCGGACGGACGTCAACAAGGAGATCCTCGCGGGCGACCCGTTCCTGACGTTCGTGTCGGAGAAGGTGCTGCCCGTCACGTCCTACCGCCCGGGCCTCGCCGTGTATCCGCAGGTGTCCACCGCTCTCCAGGAGGCCACCGCCGCCGTCGTGTCGGGCAAGAGTCCCGACCAGGCCGCCGCCGAGTACGGCAAGAAGCTCGAAGGGGTCGTCGGTGGCGCCGCCAACGTCACCCCGCGCTGACGTCAGGCCCGCGGCCGCGCCGTCCACCGGCGACGACGCGGCCGGCCTGGGGCGGGGACGGGCCGCCGTGTTCGTCGCGCCCGCGCTGGTGCTCATCGCGGTGTTCCTCGTGTTCCCCGCGCTCTGGACGCTCTACCTCGGCGCGACCGACTACCGGCTCACGGGCATCGCGGCCAGCGAGCCGAAGGTCGTCGGCGCCGCCAACTACCGTGACGTGCTCGGCGACGGCGACTTCCAGAGGTCGCTCTGGCTGACGCTGCAGTTCGTCCTCGGATCGGCGGTGATCGGGCAGACCGTCCTCGGGTTCGCGATCGCGTGGGTGATGCGGGACCGGACCGGTCTGGTCAGGCGGCTGGTCGAGGGGCTGGTCCTGCTCGCGTGGATCCTGCCGTCCTCGGTCATCGCGTTCCTGTGGATCGCGCTGCTGGACCGCGACGGGGGAACCCTGAACTCGCTGCTCGGCACGCCCGGGACGGCCTGGCTGCTCGACCATCCGATGGCGTGCATCATCGTGTTCAACGTGTGGCGCGGCACCGCGTTCTCGATGATGCTCTACGGCGCGGCGCTCGGGAACGTTCCACCGTCCCATCTGGAGACGGCCCGGCTCGCCGGCGCATCGACGTGGCAGACGCTCCGGGACGCGGTGTTCCCGCGCATCCGCGGCCACGTCCTGACGAGCCTGCTGCTGATCAGCCTGTGGACGTTCAACGACTTCACGCCCTTCCTGATCACCGCCGGCGGCCCGGACGGACGCTCGGAGATCATGTCGGTGTACGTGTACCGAACGGCGCTCGGCGACGGCCGGCTCGGCTTCGGCGCCGCCATCTCGCTGATCATGATCCTCATCAACCTGGTGATCGCCCTGATCTACCTGCGCGCGCTGCGCGACCGCAGGGCCAAGGGGGCGGCCGCGTGAACGACACCGTGCGCGAGGCGCTCCGGAGGATCGGGCTGGCCACGTTCGTCTCGGCCGTCCTCGGGTTCTTCGCCCTGCCACTGCTCTGGCTGGCGTTCGCGCCGTTCGACGCGAACCCGGGCATCTCGGCGTCGCTGCCCGAGTTCACGCTGCACAACTTCCAGGTCCTGATGGACAACCCGTATGCGCTCGCCTCGCTGCGCAACTCGGTGGTCCTCGCCGCCGGGACGGCCGCGCTCGTCGTCACGGCCGCGTCCCTGGCCGCGTACGCGCTGAGCCGGGTCCGCGTGCCCGGACGGGACGTGCTCCTCTACGTCCTGCTTCTGCTGTCGTCCATCATCACCGGCACCGCGGCGATGGTCCCGGTCTTCCTGCTGGCCTTCAACCTGCACCTGATCGACTCGCGGCTCGGGGTGATCCTGGTGCTGACCGGCGGGCTGCTCCCGGCGGCGATCTTCCTCCTGAAGGACTTCACCGACGCCACGCCCACGTCCTACGAGGAGGCGGCGCGGGTGTTCGGTGCGTCGCCGCTGCAGATCCTCCGGCACGTCGTCGTCCCGGTCATCCGGCCGGGCCTCGCGACCGTGGCGGTGTGGACGGTCGCGCAGGTCTGGGGCGACTTCCTGATGCCGTTCCTGCTGCTGCGCAATCCGGACAAGGCCCCCGCCTCCGTGATCATGTACACGTTCTACACCGAGGGCGGCCAGCCGGACCTGGCCCTGATCTCCACGTTCTCGCTGCTGTACTCCCTTCCGGTCGTGCTCATGTACCTGTTCGTCAGCCGCCGGTACGGATTCCGTTTCCACGGAGGGATCAAGCGCTGATGGCGGCCATCACCATTCGGGAGCTGACGAAGGTCTATCCGGGCGGCGTGCGGGCCCTGGACGCGCTCGACCTCGACGTGGCGGACGGCGAGTTCTTCGCGCTGCTCGGCCCGTCCGGCTGCGGGAAGACGACGCTGCTGCGCACGCTCGCCGGCCTGGAGACGGCCACCGGCGGGACGATCGTGCTGGGCGACCGGGACGTGACGCGGCTGCAGCCGGGCCGGCGTGACGTCGGGATGGTGTTCCAGGACTATGCGCTGTTCCCGCACATGACCGTCCTGGACAACATCGCCTACCCGCTGCGGATCAAGAAGCAGAGCCGCGCCGTCCGGTACCGCCACGCCGCCGAGGCCATCAAAGAACTCGGTCTCCAGGGGATGGAGCGCCGGCGCCCCGGGGAGCTGTCGGGCGGTCAGCAGCAGCGGGTTGCGCTGGCCCGTGCCGTGGTCGCCAACCCGGGGATCTTCCTGCTGGACGAGCCGCTGTCCAACCTGGACGCCCGGCTCCGCCTGGAGGCCCGCACCTTCCTCAAGGAGTTCCAGCACCGGCTCGGCGTCACCACCGTGTTCGTCACGCACGACCAGGCGGAGGCGCTGGCCCTCGCCGACCGGATCGCGGTCATGGAGGCGGGGCGTGTCCGGCAGATCGGGTCGCCCGCGGAGGTGTTCCGTCGTCCGGCGAACCTGTTCGTCGCCTCGTTCATCGGGTCGACGCCCATGAACCTCCTGCCGGGGACCATCCAGGGCGGATCCGTCGCGGTCTGCGGGGTCGGGCTGCCCATTCCGGACGAAGCGCGTGCACAGGTGCGCGACGGGCAGGAGGTCGTGTGCGGGGTACGTCCCGAGTACATGGAATTCAGCACCGAGCCGGTGGACGGTGCGATCGGCGGAAGGGTGTCCGTCGTGGAGAACCTCGGCGGCTCCTCCCTCGTGACCCTGGACGTGGACGGTGAATCGGTCCGGGTCGTCGTGGGGGAGGGCTTCGAGACTCAGTTCCACGCCGAGGGTTGGGCGTCGCCCCGCACGGGCCGGGTGCTGCTCTACCACGACGGTGAACTGGTGACAGGCGGCGATGGAGCGGGCCGGCCGGCTTCTCTGGCCAAGGACGGGGGACGTGGATGACCGTGCACCGTGGACGCTGGAGCCTTGAAGACCGCCTCGAACAGGGCCTGCGTGAGCTCCCTTTTGAGGTGCCGCCAGGCACGGCGTCCATCACGGTCGAGCTTGCCTTTGACGGTGGCGTCATCGATCTGGGCTGCCATGGACCGGAGGGGTTCCGTGGCTGGTCCGGTGGAGCACGCCGTCGGTACACGATAGGCGCGGAGTGGGCGACCCCTGGCTACCTGCCAGGGGAACTGGAGCCGGGCACATGGCACGTCTGGCTCGGGCTACACCGGATACCGCCGGACGGTGTCCCCTATGAGGTCATCGTGACCACCTCGGGGTCTTCCCTAGAGCGGCCTGACGAGACACCCCCTCCACGACCAGACCGTCCACCGCTCCGAGATCTGCCCGCGCCGGATGGAATGCGATGGCTTGCGGGCGACCTCCACTCCCACACCGTCCACAGTGACGGGACGCTCACCGTTCACGAACTGGCGTGCCTCGCCGCGTCGCGCGGGCTCGACTTCCTCGCGGTGACCGACCACAACACCGTCAGCCATCACCCGGAGCTGCCCGCGGCCGGCGCCCATGCCGGAGTCCTTCTGGTGCCCGGCCAGGAGGTCACCACCGACTTCGGGCACGCCAACGTGTTCGGCGACACCGGCTGGGTCGACTTCCGGCGGCCGAGCGCCGACTGGGCCGCGTTCGCGGACGCGCGCGGCGGGCTCATGTCGATCAACCATCCGCTGAGCGGCGACTGCGCCTGGCGCCGCCCGCTGCCCCCGGACTTCCGTCCGCGGTACGCCGAGATCTGGCATTCGTCCTGGTGGGACCGGCGCTGGGGCGCCCCGCTGGCCTGGGCGGACGTGTGGCGGCCCGGCGGCGTCGTCCCGCTCGGCGGCAGCGACTTCCACGACCCGGCGCAGCACAAGACGCTCGGCGAGCCCGTCACCTGGGTCCTCGCCGAGGGCGAGGACGTGCTGGGCGGGCTCGCGGCCGGCCGGACGTCCGTCTCCGCCTCCCCGGACGCGCCCGTCCTGCTGCGAATCGGTGACGAGCTGATCGCGATCGGCGCGGACGGGACCGTGCTCGTCCGGCCGGACGGGCGGCGCGCCGCGATCAGGGGAGACCGCGTCCGGACGCCGGCCGGAGGGCCGGGCATGCACCGCCTGGAGACCCACGAGAACGAGGTGATCGCACTGTGCGGGTAGAGGGTTCCGAGATCGTCGTCGTCCCCCACACCCACTGGGACCGCGAGTGGTACCTGCCGTTCCAGCGCTTCCGGCTCCGGCTCGTGTCGCTGCTCGACGGGGTCATCGCCGGGATGGAGGCCGACCCCCGCTGGCATTTCACCCTGGACGGGCAGATGGCGGCGGTCGACGACTACCTGGAGATCCGTCCCGAACGCCGGGAACGGGTGGCCGCGCTCGTCCGGGAGGGCCGGCTCGCCGTCGGCCCCTGGCAGATCCTGCACGACGAGTTCCTGTGCTCGGGGGAGAACATCGTCCGGAACCTGGAGCTCGGCATGCGGCGCGCGGAGGAACTGGGCGCCGTGATGATGGTCGGCTACCTGCCCGACCAGTTCGGGCACTGCGCGCAGATGCCGCAGATCCTCCGGCTGGCGGGGATCGAGCACGCGTGCGTGTGGCGCGGCGTCCCGGACCGGGTCCGGACCCGCGCGTTCGCCTGGGAGGCGCCGGACGGGACCGCGATCCGCACCCAGTACCTCCCGGAGGGCGGCTACGGCAACGCCGCGTCGATGTTCGAGGAGTTCGGGGATGGCGCGTCGCTGCTGCCGGGCCGCGTCGCCGGGTTCGCCGAGTCGATGGGCCGCTGGTATCCGGACGGCGGCCCGCTGCTGGCCATGTACGGTGCCGACCACACCGCTCCCGCCGCCGACCTCGCCGACCGGATCGCGTCCGCCGGGCTCGGGATGCGGTTGGACACCCTCGCCGGCTACTTCGCGGGCGAGGACCCCGTCGTGGACGGCCTGCCGCGCGTCCGCGGCGAACTGCGGTCGCACGCGCGCGCCAACATCCTGCCCGGGGTGATCTCCGCCCGGATCCGGCTGAAGCAGCTGATGGGACGCGCCGAGCGGCTGGTGGAGCGGTACGCCGAGCCGCTGACCGCGCTCTGGTACTCGGGGGACGCGGAGCGGTTCCTCGATCTGGCGTGGAGGCGTCTCATCGAGGTGAGCTGCCACGACTCGGTCACCGGCTGCGGCAGCGACGAGACGGCCGAGCAGGTCGCGGCGCACATGGCCGAGGCGGAGCAGCTCGGCCGCGCCGTCTGTGACCTGGTGACCGCGGAACGCGCCGCCTCGGTGCCGCTCGGCTCCCATCTGGTCTTCAACCCGACCCCGGCGGCCCGCGCGGGCCTGGTCACCCTGGACATCCCGTGTAAAGGGGAGCCCGGCCTGGTGACGGGCGACGGGCGGCCGGTCCCCGTCCAGACGCTGGAGATCGCGCCCACGGTGCTGGACGACGCCCTCCACCCGGCCTCCGAGCTGCCGATCCTGCTGGAGCGGGTGTACGGGCGAGTGCTGTTCGGGCAGGAGATCCGCGACTGGTCGGTGTCCCGGGAGGAGCGCACGCTCACCTTCCACGTCACGCCCCGCGCCGACGTCCCGTTCGACATCGGCGAGGTGCGGGAGGCACTGCGGGACGCGGACGGGGACTGGCGCGTCCGTATCCTGGCCGACCCGCGCCGGAGCGTCGCCGCGCTGGTCGACGTCCCCGCTCTGGGGCTGACGACCGTCCGGCCTGTGCCTCCGGCCGGCCCCACGGAGACACGAGTGAGGGCTGAGGAGAACGTCCTCGACAACGGGCTGCTGCGCGCCGAGGTGCGCGAGGACGGCACGCTCCGGCTGCGCACCCCGTCCGGCCATGTCGTCGAAGACGTCGGGCGGATCGTGGACGGCGGCGACCTCGGCGACTCCTACAACTACGCGCCGCCCGGCTCCGACCGCATCATCGGCGACTCGCTGACCGTCGACGTGAAGCCGGTCTGGGACGGGCCGCTCGTCGCCGCGCTCGACATCGTTCGGACGTACCGGTGGCCGGCGGCCGGGGACATCCCGCGTGACGCCCGATCAGAGGCCGAGGAGGACGTCACGGTCACCACCCGCGCCGAGTTGCGCGCGGACGAGCCGTTCCTGCGGCTGCGCGTCACCTTCGACAACCGCTGCGACGACCACCGCGTACGGCTGCACACGGTCCTGCCCCGGCAGGCCAGGACGTCCTTCGCCGAGGGCCAGTTCACGATCACCGAGCGGGGGCCGGCGGCCGAGGGCGGCTTCGGGGAACGTCCCGTGCCGACGTTCCCCGCGTCCGGGTTCGTCGCCGCGGGCGGCGTCGCCGTCCTGCTGGAGCACGTCACCGAGTACGAGGTCACCGGCGGCGGACGCGAGCTGGCGCTCACCCTGCTGCGCTCGATCGGCCATCTGTCCCGGGACCGCAACGCCTACCGTGACCAGCCGGCCGGGCCGCAACTCCCGACGCCGCAGGCCCAGTGCCGGGGCGAGCGGACGGTCGGCCTGGCGATCATGCCGTACACCGGCGAGCGCCCCGGAATCGACGTCCTCCAGGCGGCCGAGGCATACCGGCACGACCTTCTCACCGCCCCCGGTTACGGTCACTCCTCGGCGGACGTGCCGGCCTCCCGGGCGGGCGTCGCGATCACGGGTGACGGAGTGGTCATGACCTCGTTCCGGGCCCGCGACGGCTGGATCGAGACCCGGATGGTCGCCCAGTGCACCGAGCCCACCACGGCCGTCCTGCGCGGGGACTTCACCGAGGCGACCCGCGTCGGGCTGCGCGGCGATCCCGGCGTCCCGCTCGACGTGCACGACGGAACGGCCCTGCTCGCGCTGCGGCCCTGGGAGATCGCGACAGTGCGGCTCAGAACGCCCTAGCGCGCCGCCTCGGCCGTCCCGTTCGCGCGCTGCCGCCCGCCCGTCCGGCCTGCGGCCCGGACGTGGGCGGGCTCGGCGGTCTCCACCGGATGCGCCGCGGCGGCCGCCATCGCCGCGCCCACGATGCCCGCGTTGTTCACGAGCCGGGCGGGGACGATCTCGGCCCGCACGCCCTCGATCAGCGGCAGGAAGTGCTCCGACTTCCGGCTCACCCCGCCGCCCACGATGATCAGCGAGGGGGAGATCAGCGCCTCCAGATGGACCATGTACTCACTGAGCCGCTTCGCCCACTTCTCCCAGCCCAGATCGTGCTCGTCGCGCGCCTTCGCCGACGCGCGGATCTCGGCGTCCCTGCCGTCGATCTGGATGTGCCCGAACTCGGTGTTCGGGACGAGGACCCCGTCGGTGAACAGCGCGCTGCCGATGCCCGTCCCCAGCGTGAGCAGGACGATGGTGCCGCTCCGGCCGCGCCCCGCGCCGAGCCGCATCTCCGCCACCCCGGCCGCGTCCGCGTCGTTGAGCAGCGTGATCTCCCGCCCGGTCGCGTCCGCGATCAGGGACGCCGCGTCCAGCCCGATCCAGTGCTTGGACACGTTCGCCGCCGACAGCGCCACGCCGTCGATCACCACGCCGGGATAGGTCACGCCGACCGGGCCGTCCCACCCGAAATGGTCCACGACCTCGGCGAGGACCTTCGCGACCGCCTTCGGCTTGGACGGTTGCGGTGTGTCCACACGGAACCGCTCCCGGGCGAACGAACCGTCCGACAGGTCGACCGGCGCGCCCTTGATCCCCGACCCGCCGATGTCGATCCCCAGCATCTCCCTTGCCATGCCTTCACTCTGCCCGATCTTCGGGCTCCTATGAGCTTTCCATCACCTGAAGGCCGGCCACGCCGACGACGATGAGGGCGAGGAATCCCAGCCGGGCCGGCGACGCGCTCTCGCCGAACGCGACCACGCCGACGAGCGCGACGCCGATCGCCCCCAGGCCGACGAAGACCGCGTAGGCGGTGCCGACCGGCAGGGACCGCAGCGACAGCGACAGCACGACGACGCTGAGCACCGCGACCGAGAGACCGATGACGGTCGGCCAGAGCCTCGTCAGGCCGTCGGACTGCTTCAGCGCCGCCGCCCACACCAGCTCCATCAGCCCGGCGACCAGCAGAAAGATCCAGGCCATCCGACACACCTCCGATAACAGGAAAAGTTTCCGGTTAGGGAGGTTAATCGGAGAGTTCTCCGGATACAACTCCGGCTACGCTGCCGTACTGTGCCGAGAGGGGACGCGATGAGGGAGCTGCCGGTCGTGGGCAGCCCGCCCGCCGAGCGTGCGGACGCGGCGCTCAACCGCCGCCGCATCCTCCGCGCCGCCGCCCGGCTGATCGCCGCCCGCGGCCCCGAGGCCGTCTCCATGGACGAGGTCGCCCGGGAGGCCGGCGTCGGCGTCGGCACCGTCTACCGCCGCTTCGGCGACCGCGCCCGCCTCGTCTTCGCGGTGATCGACGACCGCGAGCGCGACTTCCAGGCCGCGTTCCTGCGCGGCCCGCCGCCGCTCGGCCCCGGCGCCACCCCGCCCGAACGCCTCCGCGCGTTCCTGCACGCGCTCGCCGACCGCACCGAAGCGCAGGCCGAACTGCTGCTCATGGCGGAGGCCGACCCGCCGGACGCCCGCTTCCGGGACGGCTCCTACGGCCTGTACCACATGCACCTGGCGATGCTCATCGGCCGGATCCGCCCCGGCGCCGACACCGACTACCTCGCCGACGCGCTCCTCGCCCCGCTGGCCGCGAACCTGTTCCTCCACCAGCGCCGCACCCGCGGCATGCCCCTCGACCGCGTCAAGGCGGGCCTCGACGCGCTCGCCGCGGGCATCGGCCGAACCAGGCCCGATCCGGATTGATCCTCCGAAAGCCCTTATCGGGAGGGCGGCGGGCCGTCAGACTGGGGGAGTGAACGACTTCGATCTTCTCGTGCTCGGATCGGGCCCCGGCGGGCAGCGCGCGGCGATCGCCGCGGCCAAGCTGGGCCGCAAGGTCGGCATCGTGGACCGCCGCGACATGATCGGCGGCGTCTGCATCAACACCGGGACGATCCCGTCCAAGACGATGCGCGAGGCCGTTCTGTACCTCACCGGCCTCAACCAGCGCGAACTCTACGGGCAGAGCTACCGGGTCAAGGACGAGATCACCGTCGCCGACCTCGGCATGCGGACCCAGCACGTCATCGGCCGGGAGACCGACGTCATCCGCAGCCAGCTCGCCCGCAACCACGTCACCGTGATGGCCGGCACCGGACGCTTCCTGGAGCCCAACACCATCGGCGTCTCCGGGGCCGGCGACCGCGAGCTGAAGGTCACCGCCGACCGCATCGTGATCGCCACCGGCACCCGCCCGGCGCGTCCCGGCACGGTCGAGTTCGACGACCGGACGATCATCGACTCCGACGGCATCATCCACATGGACCGCATCCCGGAGACCATGGTCGTCGTCGGCGCCGGGGTGATCGGCATCGAGTACGCCTCGATGTTCGCCGCGCTCGGCACCAAGGTCACCGTGGTCGAGCGGCGCGAGCGGATGCTGGACTTCTGCGACCTGGAGATCGTCGAGGCGCTCAAGTACCACCTGCGCGACCTGGCCGTCACGTTCCGGTTCCGGGAGAGCGTCGCGTCCGTCGAGCGGATGGAGCACGGCACGATCACCGTCCTGGAGAGCGGCAAGCGCATCCCCGCCGACACCGTCATGTACTCGGCGGGGCGGCAGGGCATGACCGGCGACCTCGGCCTGGAGGCCGCGGGCCTCACCGCCGACCACCGCGGCCGCATCAAGGTCGACGACGACTACCGCACCGAGGTCCCGCACGTCTACGCGGTCGGTGACGTGATCGGTTTCCCGTCCCTCGCGGCCACCTCGATGGAGCAGGGACGCCTCGCCGCCCACCACGCCTGCGGGGAGCCGGTCTCGGAGATCCACGAGACCCAGCCCATCGGGATCTACACCATCCCCGAGATCAGCTTCGTCGGCCGCACCGAGGACGCCCTGACCGAGGCCAAGGTGCCCTTCGAAGTGGGAGTGTCGCGCTACCGGGAACTGGCCCGCGGCCAGATCATCGGGGATTCCTACGGGATGCTGAAGCTCCTCGTCTCACCGGAGGACCGGCGGCTCCTCGGCGTCCACGTGTTCGGCACCGGGGCCACCGAGCTCGTCCACATCGGCCAGACGGTCATGGGATGCGGGGGCACCGTCGACTACCTGGTCAACGCGGTCTTCAACTACCCCACCCTCGCCGAGTCCTACAAGGTCGCCGCCCTGGACGCGATGAACAAGATGCGCCACATCGCCCGCCTGTCGGGCTAGGACGGCCAGAGCAGGTTCTCCAGCTCGGCGTCGATGTCGATGAACTCGCTCTCCTCCCCGGCGGGCACCGCCTGGTAGGTGCGGTGGAGGAAGTCGGCCAGCGGCGAGAGCGGCACCTCGAACAACGCGTCCCCGAACGGGGAGGACAGAGCGATGTTGAGCGAGCCGTCGTCCGCGGCCGGCCAGACCTCGACGTCCCCGTCCCCGACCTTGCGCACGATGCCGACCGTGAGGAGCTCCCGAGCGAAGATCCACTCCACCGGCTCGTCGTCGCCCACGTAGAAGGCCATCCGGATCGCGTACGGGTCGTCGGCCGCGTACTCCAGCCCCGCGAGCAGGGGAACGGTCGTGCGGTCGGGGACGACGAGACGAAGGCCCAGCTCTGCTGAGACGGTGGTACTGCTGTTCATGGCCATTCCTTCTTACGTCGGTCCCGCTGACTCGCGGGTGCGCCGGTGCGTGGTTCTCCCTCACACGGACATCCCCGCGATCTATGACGGCTAACTGCCTGAACTCGGCCGAACATTCCGGCGTCCCCGGCGTTTGTGATCCATCTCACCGTAGCAAAACCTGCGTCTGACCTGGGCAAAAGCGGATCTTTCGCAAGTATCCTTCGGCCGCCGTCGCCTGCCCCGTGGGCCGATCCGAGCCGTCTCCCGCGTCCTCGGCGGCCCATCTGCTGGCTTAAGGTAAATCCGTGGCAATAAATCATGAAAAGGAGGCCCCGCCGGAGGAGCCGGGCCTGTTCCAGCGCTTCCGCGCCCGCGTCCGGCGCAACCCCCTCCTCAACACCGCCTGGCGCGCCGGCGTCTTCGCGGTCGGCGCGGCCGTCCTCGTGGGCGGCCTCGTCATGATGGTGACCCCCGGCCCCGGCTTCCTCGGCATCGTCATCGGCCTGGCCATCCTCGCCACCGAGTTCGCGTGGGCCAAGCGCGCCCTCCACCGCGCCAAGACCGCCGCGGACCGCGCCAAGGAGAAGGCCCTCGACCCCCGCAAACGCCGCCGCAACACCATCCTCGGCACCGTGACCGCCGTCCTGGTCGCCGCCGCCGTGGCCGCCTACCTGGTCATCTACGGCGTGACGCTCCCCTGGGAGATCGAAGACCCCACCTTCTGGACGTGACCCCACCCCTTATCGATGCGCGTCCAACCTCCAACATGCGCTAGAGTTTCCGACGTCGGCACGCCCCACCACGGCGGCCACCGGGGCGATTAGCTCAGTGGGAGAGCGCTTCGTTCACACCGAAGAGGCCACTGGTTCGAACCCAGTATCGCCCACCCCAAGTTTTCGCAGGTCAGAGCGTTATCCGTGGCTCGCCCTAGTGTGTCTCGATGACCTCTTCGTGGCCCCGGGAGCCAGCGGGGGAGTCGCCGCTATCAGATTTGTGCGCTTCGTGGATTCTGAAGGGGTCACCCAAGCCAGTTCGGCATCACGATGCATTCGGTGACGGACCTTGTCGACTTGGTTGACGTAGCGTTTCGAGCGTCGGCCTGACCAAAGCATCCGTCGGCCGAGGTCGCCCGCCACGGGATTCACTGGCGTCGTGGAGACGCGGCGCTCCGGATTGGAGCGGCGCGGGAGTCCGCAGCATGACAGCCCTGGTCCCATCGAGGCGACACCGATCCATAAGGGCCGCCTCTGACCACACCACCCCCGGTGCCAGGCGGCTGGGTGGTAAACGTGGCGGCTGAGTTGAAGGTTTGTTCGCTGTCCGCGACCACCGAATTGGTGACCGCGTGCACGTGTTCGGCGCCGGACGCACCAAGGCCTGCCAGCTCGCCGGCACCGGCGACCTCCCTGCCGGGTCCTGCGGCTCGGTAGCAGCTGCCTGGTGGTGGCCGCCGACCTGATTACCGCCCTCGGCCTCACTGGCGCTTGAGCTTGAGCCTGTGCAGACCGGTCGAGTTAGGGCGGGCAGCCCTCACTCCAGGAGAACGACTGAAGGGCCGCAGGGGGAAGCATGTTCAGGCTCCGCGGATGCTGCGACCACAACGGCAGGCTGCCCGGCAAGGCCTGCCCGAAGCTGCGCCGTGGCGACGGCGGCTGGAGCAATGCCACGGCACCTGGCACCACCAGTTTGGAGTTCCCACCTACCGCGGCCGGAGGCGACGCAGCGGGTTCGCCTTCCAGGGCCGGGCCGCCGACGAACTCTCCGCATGTCAGCCATGCCTATGAGAGGCGGCGGACGGCGGCGGCTACGGGAGGCGATTGGGGCCTCGGGGCCCATCGACACCACCCACTGGCGGGCGGCACCCCACGGCCACGGCTCCGGGCGCCGCCAGCGCCAGGCCCAGCAGGACCCCGACAGCGGCGGCCGAAGTCGGGACCGCCGGTAGAACATCCGCTCATGCCGATGTGCGGAAGTTGGGCAATAGCAAGTTGGTCGATGGCCCCCGCCTGAGCTGTCTGGCGGTGAGGGGTTGGCCGGCTCGCCCGCCCACGCCGGAGCGGGCAGGGGTCAGAAGGCTTCCGGTGTCAGCCGGTGAGGCCGGCGTCGTGGGCGAGCAGGGCGACCTGGGTACGGTTGTTGAGATCGAGTTTGGTGAATATGCGGGAAATGTGGGCTTTCACGGTGGCCACGCTCATGAACAGCTCGCCCGCGATCTCGGCGTTGGACTTGCCCCGCCCGACGGCGATGGCGACCTCGCGTTCGCGTTCGCTGAGCTGATTCAGCGCGGTGATGGCGTGCTGTTGCCGGGCGGCGGCGCCGGTGTCGCTGAGGTGGGCGATGAGCCGTCGGGTGACGGTCGGCGACAGGGTAGGTTCGCCGGCTGCAACCCGCGCGATGGCGCGCAGGATCTCGGCGGGTGGCGTGTGTTTGAGCAGGAAGCCGCTGGCCCCGGCGCGCAGGGCGCGCAGGACGTATTCGTCAGCGTCGAAGGTGGTCAGGACGATGACCTCGGGTGGGTCGGGTCGGGCGCGGAGTCCTTCGGTGGCGGCGAGGCCGTCGAGGGTGGGCATGCGGATGTCCATCAGCACCACGTCCGGGGCGTATGCGTCGACGGCGGCGGCTACTTCGCTTCCGTCGCCGGCCTCGCCCACCACGGCGATGTCCGGCGAGCCGCCGATGACCATGGTGAGGCCGGCCCGCACGAGCGGGTCGTCGTCGACGATGAGGACCCGCACCGGTGCGTTCACGTTGGGCTCCTTGTGCGTGCTCACCTGGGCCGGAGGCCGGTTCCGACCGCGATCAGAGGGTAGGCCACGGTAGCCAGGCCCTGAGCCGGAAGTCACCGGCGGGGGTGGGGCCGTGTTCGAGGCGTCCACCGGCGAGGGCGGCCCGTTCGGTGAGCCCGATGAGGCCGATGCCGGCGCCGGGGATGCCGGCAGGGCTGGTCTCGGCCGGGTACGGGTTGCGGATCTCGACGGTTACGCCGTCGCCTGGGGTTGCCCGGACGGTGACGGCCACCTCGCCGTTGGGGGCGTGCTTGCGGGCGTTGGTCAGCCCTTCCTGCACGATCTGGTACGCGCTGCGCCCCACACCAGCCGGTACGGCGGAAAGCGCGTCGGTCTGCCAGTCGAGCCGTACCCGCATCCCGGCGCGCCGCGATTGGTCGACGAGGTCAGGGAGGTCGGCCAGGGTGGGCTGCGGCCGTTCCGGCGTCTCGTCGGACCGGTCGACACCCGTGCGGAGGACGCCGATCACCTCCCGAAGGTCCTCCAGCGCCTGGTAGGCGCTGTCGCGGACCACCCCGGCGGCACGGGCGACCTCCTCGGGTGCGGCGTCGGGGCGTAGCTCCAGCGCCCCGGCGTGCAGGCTCAGCAGGGACAGGCGGTGGGCGAGCACGTCGTGCATCTCCCGGGCGATCCGGTTGCGTTCGCTCTGGCGGGCTTCGGCGACGCGCAGTTCCTGTTCGGCCTCGACCCGCCCAGCCCGCTCCCGCAGCGATTGGCGCCGGGCCCGTACGAACATGCCCCAGGCGAGCACCGCGGCCGCGAGGACAACGCCCAGCACGATCTCCGACGGGGACCCGACTGGGACGTCGGGCCGAACCAGCAGCGTCAGGAACGGTACGAGCGCGTACCCGGCCACGATCGGGGCGACCACCGCGAAGCGCCGGTGCACCGCGACGGTGAACAGCGCGACGAGCGCCGCGCCCGACGCCGACGTCGAATAGACGCTGACCAGACCCACGACCACGGCCAAGCCGACCGGCCAGCGTCGGCGCAGCCACACCCCCAGACTGCACAGGCCGCCGAGGACGAGGTCGACAGTGAGCGGGACTGGTGCGATGTGTTGCGCGAGGCCGTCGGCCAGGGCGAGCACCGTGAGGCCGACGGCCAGCAGGAAACACGCGGCGTCGACCACCCGGCCGTGGATCGTGCGCCCGGCCGGGCGTACCGGATCGTGGTCAGGATCGCTGGTCACGCCCGCCGGTAGCGGACTCCGATCCTGCGGGTCCGCCGGGACCATCATGATCAAAGGGTACGGCCGGGTCGGGCCCCACGGCATCCGACCAAAGTCGATCCCGCGGTGTAGACCTTCGGCCAACCACCATCGACCTGGGCTCGTAGCGGCGTATCCCGCCGCTCCAGCAATCTGTTCCACATCACCGGAACGGACAGCCAAAGAAGACTCCGAAACCAATTCCGACCATTCCTGCGCCAACGAATGACGTGGTGTTGCACCGATCATCCGACCGCAACGAAGGAGTGAGATGAGATCACCGCATAACCCCGCCACCGCGCTGGAATCCTGCACGTGCCCGTGAGCGCGGCAGCGGCAACGACGGGGCCTACCCCGGCCCGAACGCTCCGAGAGCGGGTCGTGGGCGCGACGGCGATCGCGTTGGCAGCGTCGGTGGCGATCCAGAACGCGGTGGTGGTCTGGGCCGGAGCGCCAGACTACGGGGGCCCGATCAAGGAGGTGCTCGCCTTCCACGCGGAGCACCGGGTCGCGGTCGCGATCGCGGTCGGCCTGGAGGCGCTGAACCTGCCGCTGCTGCTCGGGTTCCTGACCGGTCTCCACGGGCTCGTCGAGCGCCGCGGGCGTGCGGGCGCAGACTGGTCGCGCCTCGCGGTGGCCGCAGGCGCGACCCTCTCGGCAGTCTTTGCGCTCTACGCCGTCCTGTGGAACGGTGTTGTGCTGTCCGCCGGCGAGCTCGCCGAGCCGAGCCCGGAGTTCGAACTCGCCTGGCAATTGCATGCAGCAGCCTTCGCGTTGGCGCTGCCGGCGCTCGGCACCACATTCATCGGCGCTGCGCTGGCGGCGCATGCGAGCCGGCTGACGCCGCCGTGGCAGCGTCTGCTCGCAGTGGCCGGGGGAGGCCTGCTGCTCGCCGCCGGGGCGGCCAACCTCGCGATCGCGGACGGCTCACGGCTCCTCTTCGTAGGGATGCCCGGCTACACCGCCTGGCTCGTGTGGCTGCTTGCGACCGGCGTACGGCTGGTGCGCGCTCGAACAGCTGACCGTCCTGACGACGCATCGGCCTCCGACGAGGAGGGATGATGGGAACCGACATCGAGGCAGCTGCGGTCGCCGCAGCGCTTGGGGCGTTCGCCGGCCGTGCGCCGGGGGTGCGATTGCCGATGCCGCGCTCGAGTTCGAGGGGAGCGGCAGTGGGCGTTCTCGGTAGCAGCGGCGGGCCTCGCCGCCCTGGGCGGCAAGGCGGGCGAGCCGCTCGCCTTGATGCCGCCGCACGGTCCGCGGCGGGATAGCTGATGGCCGACGCGGACGTCACGTCGGCCGCCGCTGGGGCGCAGTGTCCGCGCTCCGAGGCCGTCGTCTCGATATACGCGGGACCTCGTTTGCGGGGCGTGGCCGTAGTATCCGGCGGTACCCAGCAGGCTCGCACCACCACGATCAAGCTCGTCGACGCTACGGACACGCTGCGCCACGACAAGAGCGGCGGCGTAGTCCTTCCCTCCGCGAAAGATCGACTCGTAGGACGCGCGAACTGCCATGCGTGCTTCCTACCACCACCGCGCCACCGACCGCGCAGGAACAGGCCCGCGGAACTGATCGGAAGCCTGGCGTTCGCGCGCTTCCACTACCGAGGCCGCCGGTCCTCGAACCCAACGAAACATCCTCATCTGCCGCTGATGGCGCGCTGATGAGGTTCGCTGCCGGTGGTCAAAGATAGATGAGCTCGACGGTCACGGTCGCGATGTCACCAGCGTCGAAGTCTTCGGTGGGACGTATGGCGCGCTTGATCGGCAGTAGGTAGCTGGTCCATGCGCTGTCGGGGGAGATCGAGTTTGTCCAGGTGCTTCCGATGGTGGCCCGTACCCGAAGCGAGCCGAAGCCGATCGAGGTACTGGCGACAGGTCCTCCATCGCCGTACGGCAGCGGTAGATCTTGAAGGGTGTTTGATCGCCGACTATGGGGCCTCGTGTGGTGGCGGTGGACATCGGATCGGTGAAGTCGCCGTCGAAGTTCGCGTGGGCGGCGTTCGACGTTCCGGTCCAGGACGCGATCGCCGAAGGCGAGGACCCGAGCAGCGCAATGGAACGCGTGGCGGCCGGGCTCGCGGATGACCGGCAGGCGGTGCTGCTTCTTGAGTCGCCGATGTCGGTCCCCGTGCCGGACGCCGAGGACACCGGTTGGCATTGGTTGGGCAAGGCCCGGGAGGGCGAAGGTAACCGGCCATGGTCGGCAGGAGCAGGCGCCGGCGTGCTCGCCACCGGCCTTGCCCAGACGGCGTGGATGCTAAGTCGATTGGTGGTGGCGACACCCGATCTGATGGTGACGACGCAGCCCGTCCAGTGGCAGGCGGGCAGGGCTCGGCTTCTGCTCGCTGAGGCGTTCGTCTCAGGCGCCGGAAAGCCTGTTCCGGTCGTGGCTGGACAGCACGCCGCGGATGCGAACGCGGCCGGGCGTGCCCTGGTCAAGCGTTTGCGCGATGGCGGCCCGCTGGCTTCCGACGTGCGTTGCGCTCCGCACAACCCCTTGAATCTCCTTGCGGCCACGGCCCTATGGGCAGGGCTCGCTCTTAACCCGGACGAACTCCACAACGACGTGCTGGTCGTACGTGTCAAACCGGTACCCGCATAGCTGTGAGCCGTGCACACTCATGCCGCCGACCGCAGGCTCGATCCGACCGCGATGATCCGGAGCAGTTGCCCGACTGCCCGGTGGGCATATTGATGTTAGGAGACAACAAGGAGGCCGTGTGGCCGAGGGTACGGAGAATTGGCGGCTCATCCTCCAGGCGGCCCGCGCACTGACGGCCGCTGGGCAGACGCCCTTCACGCGGATTGCCATCTACGTGTGGATCTGGGCACGCTACCCGCGTCGTGATCACGACTGGCCAAGCCTCGACCCCACCTTCCAGGGCGTGATCAGTAATGCGCCTGGAGGACCGCCCAGCGCAGGTGGAACACCACTCCGCCGCACCGGCCGAGGACTGTACGTGCTGACCGATCCGCCCGGAGCCCCCGCGAAGACAGTGACAAGGCAAGACGCTGACACCACGGCCACCCGAGCCGCCTTCGGCCTACTGATCGAGGACGGCGAATAAGGGCGACCGGCAAATGAGGGGTGCCGGTTAAGTCGTAACAGACTGCAGGTATGGAATTTGATGATCGTGGTTTTGTGCTATGCGCCACTCGGGTTGGGCACGAGACGTCGTTGGATTTGAGCATGTCGGGATGCCGAAACTCTGCTGTGGTCAGCGACGCCGTGGTGACGAGGAGATGGTGATGCCCGGCCGTCTTGGGTGAGGGGAGCGCTGGATTCCGCGCGGCTGGACTCTCCCACTGCGGGAGCGTCCATGCTGGTCGAGTGAACAACGGATATCTGCCGATCGGGCGGTTTGCCCGGCTGTGCAGGCTCAGCGTCAAGCAGCTGAGGCACTACGACGATTTGGGGCTACTGGCGCCGGCGCACGTCGACCCCGACAACGGCTACCGCTACTACCGGCCTGGCCAGGCTCGCGAGGCGCTGCTGATCGGGCTGTTGCGCTCGCTGGATGTGCCTCTTGCGGAGGTCGGGCGGGTGCTGGCCGGCGAGGACGGAGTGCTCGGCGGCGTACGCGACCGTATGGAGGCCGACCTCGCGCGCCGAAGGCGCACCCTCGCGACACTCGATCGGGTACTCGCCGACGGGCTACCGCGGGCGGACGTGACGCTCGTACGAGAGCCCGCTCGCCGGGTGGTGATGGTGCGGGAGGTGGCCGATCAGGAGGAGATCGGCGCGGTCACCTCGGCGTGCGTGGCTCGGCTGATCGAGGCGACCGGCCCGCCGAAGATCCCGCTGATCGGGCTGTTCCCGCTCGACCTGTCGCAGCGGGTCGAGGTGGCGGTGGCCGCCGAGACCCCGGACGGGCCCGACCTCCTGCCGGGCGGCGTGTACGCCTCGGCGACCCACATCGGCCCCTACGACCAGGTCGCACTCACCGGACACGCTCTGTTCGCGTGCGTGGGCGATCACGGGCACACGCCGATCGGTCCGCTACGCGAGGTGTACGTCTCCGACCCGACCACCACACCAGCGGAGCAGTTGGTGACGCATCTGATGATCAAACTGGAGGACTCTGAATGAACTGGTATTCCGCTTCTGATTCCCCAGAGCTCGTCGAATTCGGCCCGGTGCACGGCCTATCGGTGACCGGGCAGGGCGAGCCAGGCGGGGCGGTGCACACCACGAGTATCCAGGCGCTGTACAGCGTTGCCGGCCCTCTGCTGGGCATCGCCGCCGCAGGCGGCGCGCCCTTCGAGATGCCGCCGTTGGAGGGCCGCTGGTGGGTGGAAGACGAACGGCCACCGCTTGATGTGCCGCGCGTGCAGTGGTGGTGGCATGTCTTTCTGCGGCTGCCGGACTCGGTGGCCGATGAGTGGTTCGACCAGGCCAGGCAGGCCTCCGACGATCCTGCTGCCGCCCGCGTCCAGCTTGTCACCTTCGCCGAGGGGCGGTGTGTGCAGGCGCTGCACCGCGGCGCATACGCGGATGAGCCCAGGACGCTGGCCCTGATGGAGAAGTTCATGGAGCGCTCCGGGCTGGTCATGAACGGCTTGCACCACGAGATCTACCTATCCGACGTCCAAGAGACAGACCCGGCACGGATGCGCACGATCCTTCGCCACCCGGTCCGCGCGGCCTGACCGCCTGCCCGAAGACAGCTACGGTCGTCTGTCCGGGCGGGCGGGCAGACTGCCCCGGCAGCACCCACTCACACACCGCCATCGCGGGAGGCGGTCCGTCAGCATCCTCTTCACCGCCACAGCCTGGGCGTCATCACCCAAGTTCCGGTCAGCCCCTATCCCGACGGCGATGCTCATCCGCAGTGACGTTTGATGCTCATCCAAGTGGCGCGTAACAGGTCTTGTGACAGTCCGTGATCTTCGAGGTGTTCGTGCCTGCTGTGCCAGCATGCGGCAGGCCCGCCCTCTGGATCAACCTCGGCACCCTGATCAACCACCTGCCCGCCGACACAATCTCGGCCTTCGCCGACGACCTGGTCGCCATCCCGCCCCTCGAACCCAAGATCAGCGACGCCCGCGCCAAGGACTACGCGGCATGGCCCTCGGTCGGCGTCGACGACCTCGCTGCAGACCCAGACAACCTCACCACCCTCACCCACGCACTCGACCGGCTCACCGGCCAGCCCCAGACCGAACAACGCTCCCATCGAACACGGAGCCGCCCAAAGGTTCCGGCCGGTCGGCTGGCCGTCCGCCGAAGCCGCCGAAGCCGCCGAAGCCGCCGAAGCCGCCGAAGCAACGCACGCACATGCCGCGTGTGGTCGGTCTAGTCTTGCGCCTGATGCGGGCGCAGCCTCGCAGGTATGACTTCGTTCGATGAGCTCTTGGGAGCGACGCCTGGCGCCGAGGCCGCAGCTATGACGTCATGCGGTTGGCGACGCTCGCCTACCTGGCCCGGTACAAGGGTGACTCACGCATGCGCACCGAGTCGGACCTGCGGATCTACCTGAACTGGTGCGCCGAACGGCACCTGGAGCCTTTAGCGGTACGGCGCGCGCATGTGGAGATGTACGTGCGGTGGCTGCAGGAGGTCCGCCGGTTCCGGCCCTCGACCGTGTCGCGGCGGCTGTCAGTGGTGGCCGGCTTCTACCGCACGTGCGTGATCGACGGGATCCTCGAGCACTCGCCCGCCGACCACGTCCGTCGCCCGAACGTACCGCCGGAATCGCCTACCCTCGGGTTGTCCCATCTGCAGTTCGAGGCACTGCTGATGGCTGCACGGGCATCGACCAACCCCAACGACTTCGCGCTGGTCACGATGCTCGGCCTACTCGGACTGCGGATCTTCGAGGCCACCGGGGCCGACATCGACGACCTGGGCGAGGAACACGGCCACCGGGTCCTACGCGTGATCGGCAAGGGCACCCGGATGGTGCTGATTCCTCTTCCACCGGCGGTCGGCAGAGCCATCGACCAAGCCATCGGTGATCGAACCGGCGGGCCGATTCTGCTCAACACCCGCGGAGCCCGGATGGATCGGCACGCCGCCACCCGCCGCCTACGCCGACTGGCAGCCGAATCCGTTGTCCGGTTGCCGAGGATGCATCCGCACATGCTCCGCCACACCTTCGTGACCACCATGCTCGACGCAGGCGTCGACCTCCGCGACGTGCAGATCGCCGCACGCCATGCCGACCCCCGCACCACCATGCGTTACGACCGAGCCCGCAACAACCTCGACCGACACCCCAACTACATCCTCGCCGCCTACATGGCCTCCGGCACCTGAACAAGGGTCCCAGACAGAAACGCGCTGCCGACGATCGGATGTTCCACAGGGGTGGGCGTGATCATCAGGCCGACCATGAAGGTCGGTGGACCACACCCGGTGGCGGACGGACTAGTTGTCAGCCTCCTCGAACTGTCCGTGTGCGTCAGCCATCGATGGCGTCCAAAGGTCGAGAGCCAGCAGCGTGATGTGGCGGGCCCGCCCTGAGAGGGGGGCGTAGGCCCAAGGGGTGCTGCTGTGCCGACCGCCGAGGTGGTGGAAGGGTCGAGCACGGCGCCCGCCGCAGTGGTCGAAGGGGCACAAGGCGCGCGCATGACCAGGCCTCTCGGGCGGGAACGAAAGCATTCGCCCGCAGCGTGCCGTGCAAGGCATCCACCCCGCAGCCAATCACCGGCCAGCCTGCCTGTCCGGTGATGTGAACATCACCCACCGGCGCAAACGCTGCATCTCCCGGCGTTCATGAGCAGGTGGCAGAGCGCACGAACACGCGCTTTCGCGAACGGAATTGGATCGGATCGTGCGGGCAGAGAGTGTGGGGCAGTCGCGGCTAGCTGAGGTCCCGGGCCAGTTGCGGCCGATCCCATGCCTGTGGACGAGTCCAGGGGGAGGTGAGGGGAGCGGGTCGGGCCGTCACCTAGATGATTGATTCCTAATGGTCGTAGGCGATGAGGCTGCACAAGCCGCAGGATCGGCGCTTGGGTCGGACTGATTTCCTAAGCGAACTTTTCGGCCACCGCGCGGATCCACTCCTCCGACCACACGAGCTCGCCAGACCGGAGCGCCGTTAGCACGCCCTCGATCCACTTCAACTCCGCCTCGCGGACCGCGATCGAGTACTCCTCGTCGAGGAGGAACAGACGTGGCAGCTCCGGCACGGCCCGGAGGGCCTCACGGTCGGCCGCCAGCGAGGTGGTCAGTTCGGCCACCCGCTTCGCCAGCCTGGCTGTCACGTCCTCCGGAGTCAGGACCATGACCGTGGCGAGCGCGGCCGGGAACTCCGGGAACTCGCGGGCCGGGCTCTCAAGTATCTCGGCGGTCCAGGTGCGCAGTGCGTCCCAGCCGGCGTCGGTGATCTCATACACCGTGCGTTCGGGCCGGCGCTCGTCGCGGGCGGTCTCCCGGACGGCGACGAGCTCGGCACGCATCAGGCGGTCGATCGTCTGGTAGACGCTGTTGCGTTGCGCCACGTTCGCGACCCGATCTTTGCCGCGCTCCTTGATCACCTCACGCATCCGGTACGGGTGCATCGGCTCCTCCGCCAGCAGGGAAAGCAGCACGAGTGCCAGCACGGACCGCCGATCGATGCTCCTCGCCACAGGACAGACCCTAATACCTCTTGCGTAGTCAGTCATTCTATGTATAGTCATAACATGACTAGAGCACTGATCATCGGCGGCGGTGTAGCCGGGCCGGTAACGGCGATGGCACTCCAGAAGGCCGGCATCGACGCGACCGTCTATGAGGCGTACGACAGCAGCGCGGACGGCGTCGGCGCTTTCCTGACCCTGGCGGTCAACGGCATCGCCGCGCTCGGCACGCTCGAAGCGCACCCGGTCGTGCGCGACAAGGGATTCGCGACCACGAAGATGTCCATCGGCATGGGTGGGAAGAAACCCATGGCGGAGTTCGGTTTCGGGGCAGCGCTACCCGACGGGACCAGCACGCAGACCATCACCCGCGCCGCGCTCTATGGATCGTTGCGGGATGAAGCCGTGCGGCGCGGCGTATCGATCGAGTACGGCAAGCGGCTGGTGGCCGCGACGCCGGCAAGGGACGGCGTCACCGCCACCTTCGCCGACGGCAGCACCGCGCACGCTGACCTGCTCATCGGCGCCGACGGCCTGCGCTCGACCGTCCGCACGATCATCGACCCAGAGGCGCCGCCGCCGAGATACGTGCCCTTGCTCAACACCGGCGGCTATGCCAAAGGACTGCGGCTTGACGCCGAGCCCGGCACGATGCACATGGTCTTCGGACGTGGCTGCTTCTACTGCTATGTCACCCACCCCAACGGCGACGTGTGGTGGTTCGCCAACCCACGCCAGCCGAAGGAGCTGTCGAGGGAAGATCTGGCCGCCGTCAGCGAGGACCAATGGCGGACCAAAATGCTCGACCTGTTCACCAAGGACGACGGCCCCGCCCGCGCCCTCGTCACCGCGAGCGACGAGATCTTCCCGGGCTGGAACACCTACGACTTCCCGAAGGTGCCGACCTGGCACCGCGACCGGATGATCATCATCGGGGACGCGGCACACGCCACCTCACCGGCATCGGGCCAGGGCGCGTCGATGGCGATCGAAGACGCGGTCACGCTCGCGAAATGCCTGCGCGACTCCGACAGCGTCCCCGCCGCGTTCACCACATACGAGTCATTGCGTCGTACACGGGTGGAACGTGTCGTCTCGCAAGGGAAGCGCAACGGCGACGGCAAGACCCTCGGCCCCGTGATGCGGCACGTGCTGCCGCTGCTCTTCAAGCTGTACACGCCAGGCCCAGACGCCATGAAATGGATGTACGGGCACCGCATCGACTGGGACTCGCCAACGACGGCCGCGCGGTGACCCCGGCAGTCCCAGCGGGCGGTCGCGCACGAGCGCCGGCGAGTCAGCTATGGCCGACCAAGCCGACGCGACGTCATGCTACGACCGTGGCGCGTCGCGAAATGTCCAGGCGAAGCCCGGGTGGCGGGTCGGCAAGGTCCGCCGGGAGGCAATCAAGGCGTTCCAGATCGACGATGCTTCGGCGGCGGATCTGGTCCTTCGGCTTCCGGACTCCAGCGAGGGACTCCCGCCAACTGACCCGATCGGCGGTTACACGGCCGAAGGCACCTGCTCGGTTGCACTCGACCTGGCTCCGCACGTCCGGGCGCAGGGGTGACGGCCATGCCGAGCCCCTTCCCCCGAGTAGATACGGCCCGGCTGCTCCCTGTCCGCTGCCAGTATTTCGTCTGGGGGTCGTGGATGCTGATCCCGCTGCTCCTGTTGACCGGGCTCTACCTCACCCTTCTGCTGCACGGGCTTGCATTTCCGGCATTTCCGGCTCGGTTCTGGCTGGCGTTCTTCAAACGCAAGGAGGGCGACGATGTCGATGGCGGCATCGCGCACTACCAGGCGCTGGCCGCCACTGCGGGCCTCGACAACATCACGGGTGTGGCGACCGCCATCGCGCGTACTGCGTGGTCAGCAGGGCGGTGCCGCTGCGGTCCGTCATCGACCGGATCAGCCGCCACGCCTCTTCCCGCCGGAGTACGCCGACACGCGCCGCCGCCTTGCACATGCCGAGCAGCCGCCCGATGAAGACGAGGTTCTCCGTCGCCGTGAGGTCCTCGTCCACCGACGCGTACCGCCCGGTGAGGCCGATCAGCTCCCGCACCCTGGCCGCGTCCCGGACGACGTCGAGCCCGCAGACCTCCGCCCGGGCCCCCGTCCGGGCGCAGCAGTGTCGCGAGGATCCGCACGGCGGTCGTCTTCCCCGCTCCATTGGGCCCCAGCACGCCGAGGACGGTGGCCGGCCGGCGCGGTCGTCTTTCCGAATCGTTTGACCAGGCCATCGGCCTGGAATGCGTAATTCATGCCGCCAGGCTGCCGCGGCGCGCTCACAAATCGCTCACACGCCTATCGGCGGCGGTCTCGTCAAATCACGCCGACGGCACGGGCGGCTGGGTCGTCCTCGGCACCGCCCACCGCTTGAGTGCGCCGGTAGGTGGCCTTGATGTGGGTCCCGCCCTCGGCTGCTCGGGGGGTCAGGGTGGCGTGGAGTTCGGCGAGTTTGAGGATGTTGGCCTCGGTGCCGGTGGCGCCTGAGGCTCGCGTCCGCCGTCATGGCGCGTGCAGGAGGTGGCGGTAGGACGGGAGCAGCCCGGCCTTGCGTACGATCGCGGCGCATTCGGGGTTGCTGGAGCATGCCTGACCCGGGTCGGCCGGCGGCAGTTTCGTGTTGGCGGCGAACTGCAGTCTCCGGGGTTCGCCGCACCCTTCTTCAGGGTTCTGCTCGTCGGCCGGAGGCCAGGCTCCCGGATAATCTTTGCGCTTCAACCATTCGGGTACGGCGTCGTCCCAGAAGTTCTCGCGGTACCGCACGTTCTGGACGGGACGCTTGCCCCACTCCTCACTGCAGCCGCCGATCGAGGCCACATAGTCGTAGACGACATTGCGATCGAAGGTGACCCAATTGGAGCTGTCGTCGGTGTAGATGCCGACGTTCCATTCGGGGTCGAACTTGCTTTCCGTGACGGCGTTTCCGCTGATGAGGGCCCCGTCCGCGAAGGATGCACCCTGCTGGCCCCGAAGGTAGATCCCGCCGCCGTCCGCCAAGAGCCGGTTCGTCCGGAAGACCCGGTTGTTGAGGATGCGGTTGCCGTGCATGATGCCCCGCAGGTCGTCGCTGGGGCCGGACAGGATCCCGCTGTAAGGCATGTCGTTGACCTGGTTGTGCGCGATGATCGTGTGCTGCGTCGCGGTGTCCCAGATGGCGGACGACGCGCGGTAGTCCATTCCGGTGCCGTGAATCCAGTTGCTGGTAATGCGGTTGCCGCGGTTGGTGCCTTTCGTGTCGGGCGGGACGACGCCCATCAAGATACCTCCGTCCGAGACGTCGGTGATGACGTTGCCGTCCACGACGTTGTACGAGCTGTTCTCGGAGAACTCAAGAGCCTGGGCGCCCAGGTGGACGAAGCGGTTGCCCTCCACACTGATCCGTTCCGCGGTGCGGAAGGCGACGTTGCCCGGCACTGTCAGCGCCGTCATTTCACCGTCCTTCCCCGGCCGCATGTACATGCTCCACGCCGCGGCGAATCCGTCCGGCTCGCTGGGCGCCAGCCAAGTGGCGTGCGCGAACGCCAGGCCCTTGAAGGCGACGTCATGCAATGGACGGCCCGGCTGACCTGTACCGTTGACGAGAGACTCCAGAACGGGAGCGGTGACCTGGGCGCGGCGCATGACCTCGCCTGGACGCGGGCGATACAGCAACACATGCCGTCCGGGCCGGGAGCGGTCGAGATACCAGCTGCCCGGCGCCCTAGGAAAGCTCGGGGAATTCTCCACCGCGAACCATTCTTTGGGCGCGTCCGCGCCGTACAGGTTCCGGAGCATGCCCCAGCAGGGCTGATCCATGGTGATGGTGGTCTGCCCGGAGCCGGAGCCGGAGATTCCGGCCACGCCGCACCGGCCTTCGGCATAGCCGTACCGATAGATGAACTCGATGTCGCGGGGGTTGCGCCACGTTCTCGGAATGCGGCTCGTGGTGGTGTAGCCGGTCTTCGTCGGCTTCAGCTTGTCCGCGAGACCCGAGTTGCCACGGACGAGTCGCGACGCCCGCCTGTCGTTGACATAAAGCTGACGGATGTCGGTTCCCCCGACGTCGGCGCGCCAGAATCCCTTCAGTTGCTCGTCGGGCCGCCATCCGCTGATCTGTCGGCCACCGCTGACGGTCACCTTCTCCTGGCGCGGCGTCCCGTAGCCGTATGCCTGGTAAATCACCCGATGGCCGTTGCGTCCCGAGTCGCCCGCCGCCTCCGTCAGGTTCAGCGGCGCCGTCAGCCGGTAGGTCCCGGACCGGAAGTTCACCACGATGTCCGACGCCATCCGCGCAGTCCGTGCCCGGGCGGCCTTCTGCGCGCGCGCCGGTGTGGCGAAAGGCCGTTCGATGGTGCCCGGCCAGGCGTCCTTGCCCCAAGGCGCGACGTACAACTGCTCGGGTCTTCGCCCGGGCAGCGCCGAAGCCGATGACGGCACCGCCACGACCGGCACGCCGATCGCCAGTACCGCCGCGACCGTTCCCGCCGCCCCTCGCGTCCCCTTGATTCTCACTCCGCCTCCAGGTCGGTTCGATGGGTCTCAGGCCAACCTTCACGGCGGGCGTGCCGGGCGCGCGTCGGCTGATCGTCGATCGGGCCGTCGTCCTCAGGTACCGAGATGTCTGGTCTTCTGGAGGAGGGCACAGCGACGATCGTCGGATTCGCCCGCGACCCCGGTTGGTTACGCTCGCGCCGTGGACCATGCGCGGGCGGTGTCGTCCCAGGAGCGGGGGCTGGAGCCGGTGGCGCGGCTGGCCGATCGCGCCGCGCCGTGGGCGCTGGGGCTGCTGCTGGCGGGCTTCGTCCTGCTCGACTACTGGGAAGAGCGGCCCGGCCGGGCCGAGGGTGCGCTGATCCTGCTGTCCGCCGCCGTCGCCGGGACGGCCGCCGCGACGGCCAGGCGACGGCTGTGGCCGCTGCTCACCTTCACCGCGTCCGCAGCACTGCTGTTCTCCTGGTGGCCCGGATTCATCGTCGCGTCCTACTACGCGGCGACGACGCTGCGGCGCAGAGCCCACCTGGCGGTGTTCACCGGCGGCTCCGCCGTCGCGCTGCTGGCACTGCCCCCGCTCTATGACGCCTTCGGCCTGGATTTCGTGCTCGGCCCCGGCAACCCCACGTCGACCTTCGACGGCGCCCTCTCCGCGCTGTTCCTGGTCGGTCTTCCACTGTTCGTGGGCCTGTGGATCAATGCCCGCCGGCAGGTCCTGGCCGGGCTCGCCGACCGCGCCGAACGCCTCGAACGCGACCAGGCCGCGCGAACCGAGCGGGCCCGCGCGGCCGAGCGCACCCGCATCGCGCGCGAGATGCACGACGTCGTCGCGCACCGGGTCTCCTTGATCGTCCTGCATGCCGGGGCCCTTGAGGTCGGCACGTCCGACCAGGAGTCGCGGAACACGGCGGAGCTCATCCGCGCCACGGGCCAGGCGGCGCTCACCGATCTGCGCGAGGTGCTGGGCGTCCTGCGCGCGCCCCCCGCCGACCCGAGCACCTCCCCTCCGGTTCTCGGCGATCTGGACCGGCTGCTCGACCAGTCGCGGTCGGCCGGCCTGTCCGTCCGCCGTCACGACGAGGGCGCGGCCCGCCCGCTGCCCGCAGCCGCCGAGCGCGCCGCTTACCGGGTCGTGCAGGAGGCGCTGACGAACGTCCACAGACATGCCGGCGGAGCCACGACGGACGTCGTCCTGCGCTACCGGCCGGACCACCTGGAGTTGACCGTCACCAACGAGCCGCCCGGCGGCCGGGCCGCGGCTCCACCACCGGGAGCACCGGACGCCGCGGCCCCGCCGCCGGGGGCCGGGCTCGGCCTCCTCGGCCTGCGCGAACGCCTCGAACTGATCGGCGGACAGCTGGAGGCAGGTCCGCGTCCGGACGCCGGGTTCACCGTCCGCGCCCGCATCCCCCTCACGGAGCCCGCATGATCCGCGTGCTGATCGCCGACGACGAGCGCCTGGTCCGGTGCGGCCTGCGCAGAATCCTGGAGAGCGACGGCGAAATCAGCGTGGTCGCCGAGGCGGGCGACGGGGCCGAGGCCGTCACGGCGGCCGCGCGGTGCCGCCCAGACGTCGTGCTCATGGACGTGCGCATGCCCGGCACGGACGGCCTCACCGCCGCCGGACGGATCGCCGCCGCACCCTCCCCGCCGAAGGTGGTCATGCTCACCACCTTCAACCTCGACGAGTACGTCCACGAGGCCCTGCGCGCGGGCGGCGTTGGGTTCCTCCTCAAGGACACCCCGCCGCGCGACCTCATCGCGGCCGTCCACGTCGTCGCCGCCGGGCACGCGATGCTCGCTCCCGCCGTCACCAGGAGGCTGATCGAGCATTTCGCCAAGAACGGCGCGTCCCGGGCCGCCGACGCCCGGAAACGGCTGGCCGTCCTCACCGACCGTGAACTGGACGTGGTGCGAGGCGTCGCGCGGGGGATGTCCAACACCGAGATCGGCCGCGAACTCACCATGAGCGAGGCCACTGTGAAGGCCCACGTGAGCCGTGCCCTCGCCAAACTCGGCCTCGCCAACCGGGTGCAGGCCGCCATTCTCGCCCACGACGCCGACCTGGCCTGACAATTCCCCTGGGGCGTTATGCGTCCGGTCCGTCGATGTTTCGCGCGAGCCATGCCGGAACGCGCGGGCGGGGATACGTGGGGAAAGGGCCTTCGCCGGCAGACCACTCCTGGGCCCGGAATTCATCGGAGGACGGCCGCCTGGTTCAAGGACTTCATAGAACAAATTTCACATCTTGACCCTCCCCAGTGCGGTCCTACGATGGTAGTTAAGTCCGCTGGGGGTGGAAGAATGCTCGGACGCAAAGAGGCCCTCGTGGCCTCCGCCTTGGTGGTGGCACTAGGTGCGGCTGGGTGCGAGAGTGCGAACGTGAACCGGACAGCCGACACCGGCAAATCGGGGCCCTCAAAGCAGGCTAAAAATGTGGCAAGAGTTGGTGATGCGGTCAAGATTACCGACAAGGCCCAAAGTATAGCCTTGAGGGTAACACTCGTTAAGGTAGTCAAGCGGGCCCATTCCAGTAACGAGTTCAGTACCCCCGGACCCGGTAAGCGTTTCGTTGCCGCAAAGTTCCGCATAGTGAACAACGCTGGTAAGGCTTACCAAGATTCTCCGAGTAACGGTGCGACCCTTATTGATACCGACGGACAAAGTTACAGCGCCGACATAGCCGATATGATCTCTGGCTGTCCGGATTTCGCGAACGGCGAAGTAACACTTACTAGTGGGGAGTCCCAGGTTGGTTGTGTCGCGTTCACTATTGCTAAGACCGCACATCCGGATCGAATTAGGTTTGCTGCGGCCTCGGGGTTCAGTGGATCCGCTGAGTGGAAGGTGCGGTAGCAAGACCTGCCAGCACGCTTAGACGATCCGTAGTGTCTGGTGTGGAGACGAAGAGGGTTCAATCCGCAGCCAGGATGGCCAAACCTCACCAGCAGCTCGTGGGATCGACCTGGTCGAGTGCTGCATACTGCCATCGAATTAACGACTCGGGACACTAGCTGCTCTGGGATGCCGGACGGCTTACGAGGTCTAGTCTGAGCTGTCCAGCGTCTCTTCGATGAACACTCGGACGGCGGAAAGCCTGGTGGGAGGGTCGGGAGTCGCCTGATTGGGCGGGTTCGTGCAGATCAATGCACAGGTTCGCCGAGAACGATACGTCGGCGAACATACTCTTCTGCCGCGAGTCGCGCGGTTTCGACCTCGGAGGCTGCTATTGGCGGCGCAGGACGCGGGTGAGTCCTGCGGCGATGGTGGTGGCCAGTATCCAGCCGAGGGTGATCAGGCAGTAGGTGATGCCTTGCTGCCAATCGTGGAGTGGCAAGTATGCCTTGCGTTGGCCCAGATCAACGATGGGGACCAACAGGTCGATGGTGTACACGAGGGAGTTGAAGGCGGGTGCCCGGGAGGGATTTATCGCGCGCGGCGGGGACAATTGGAACAGGACGGTGCCGATGACGATCAGGGCGGCGAGCCAGGTCGCGGCGCGGCGCGGTCTGTATCCGTAGCCGACGACGGCGTCCTGTAGGACGCCCCACGCCTTCACCGGCCAGGGGAGTCCTGATCGACGGCGCCGTTCCTTGGCCAGGAGGACCTCGCGGGCGAAGGCATCGTGACCCATGAGCCGGTAGGTCTTGGCGAGTTGTTCGTAGGGCTGCGGGCGGAACCCTGCAGGTTCGAGGCGTAGTAGATCGATCCCGGTCCTGACGTCGCCGGCGGGTGCGATCGCGTTGTAGGTGAGGCCGTCGAGCCGCAACTGCGAGGGAAGCGCGGTGGGCGCGTAGTTGAACAGCCCTAGATTGGCGAATCTGAGGTCGATGCGACCGTCGACGGGCCGGGCCAGCAGCAGGATCAGCTCGCGTGCGGTCAGGTACCAGCAGCCGAGACTCAACTCGCCGTCTTCGGCCAGTGTCGCGCCGTTGAAGTCGAGCGGGCCGATGATCCTCGCCCCGGACAGCCGGATCTCGCCTTGGACAGAGAATCCCATCCGGCCGTACATGCCGTCGGCCGTCAGGCCGCTGGCATGGATGGCTACGCCGTTAGGGTGCTGGATGGTGGCGGTGTCGAGGGTGACGGGGCCGCCTATCCGGGCGTTGAGGAGGCGAAGCCCACCCTCGGTCGTGAGTCGTGGGCAGCGCATCTCGCCCCGCACAATGAGCCCGGCCGCGGACAGAGCGTGACCTCGGGGCCGCAGAATTCGCGCCCCTTCGAGGCTGAGCCGTCCCTTGATCTCGGCGCCTTCGAGATTGACTTCGCCCTCGGCCTCGAAGGAACCGCGGCACAGCAAATCCCCGCCGATCGCGATCCGAGCCAGGTTCAGCACGCAACGGTCGGGATTGTTGAGCCGCGCATCATCGAGGTAGAGCGTGTCGCCGATCCTCGCCCCGGGGAGTTTAACCTCACCCATGGCGTGAAAACCCTTCGTGCATAGCATGTCGGCGTCCACCCGGAGCCCGTCGGCCTCGAACGCCGGGGTGGTGGTCTGTGTCTCGCCGCCGCGTAGCAGTGCGCCGTCCATGAGTACTGCTCCCGCGACATGCGCGGCGATCAGCCTGGCGGATTTGCTGATCCGGGCGTGTTCGAGCAGAAGGTGGCCATCGATCTCAGCTGTCGAGAGACGCAATCCCTCGGGTAAGTGCGAATCGACCAGGTCGATCTCCCGGCAGTGGATGCCATGCAGGTCGACCTTTGATTCGAAGTAGCAGGACCGCAGGCTCAGCGGATGGTTCACGGTGGCGAACCTCAAGTCAATCCGCCCCGTGATTCGCGCCCCCACCAGCCGCACTGCGGGTACCCCGCCATCGGTTGCGGGCTGCTCGCTGACTAACAGAGCTCTGATTACCTCCGCCCGAACGACCCGGTCGGCTCCCCAACTGGCGCCGTGCTCGGCATTCTCCGTTCCGAGAACCACCCGGCGGCCAGTGCCGAACGCCTCCCACAGCATTTTCTCCTGCCGTGTCAGATTCCGCATCCGCACCGGCACTCCCTCCGCCCCTCCCAGGCTGCCCGGGATACCGGCACAACTTCGCGTCACCTGACGCAAACACCCGGCCCAGTGCGCATCAGTGGAGATATCTCTCCCCAGACGGATGCACAACGCCCATCAGTTGCGTCCTCCCAGACAAGGCCCAGGGTTCGCACGACACCCCGCTCTCGGGAGACCACGCATCCTCCACGGCCTCCAGCCACGCACTCTCATGGCTCCGCTGGTCGGATGCTCGACCGCGCACTTGAAGCCCATCTGGAGGACGAACCCCATCCTCGTGCCGATGAGCGGATGCTCGCCGAGCCACGACTGCATCGCCGTACTGGTCGGAGGCGCGTATGCCCTCGTGCACTGTCGCGGTATCGGGTCCAGGGCCCCCGTCTCCGCGTTGCGTCGCTGCCTAGATGAAGGCGGTGACGCCCTCGTATTCGCCTTGGAGTGCTTGGCCTGTCGTCTCGTATTCGAGAAGCAGCAGGCCGGTCGGCGTCGCCTCGTGGTGGACCAGGCGGAGACCGGACGGGGCGCCCGGGCCGGTCAGAAGGCGCCGGCCGGTCCGGAGCACTGTGGGGGCGACCACGAGGCGGAGCGTGTCGATCAGGCCAGCCAGCAGTAGCGCGTCGCCTAGGCGGGCGCTGCCGTGGATCTGGAGTTCCCGTCCCGGTCGTGCCTTGAGCTCGGCGACCATCTGGACCGGGTCGCCCTTGAGCACGGTCGTGGGGTGCCAGGTCCCCTCGGTCAGGGTGTTCGACGCGACGTACTTCGGCAGGGTGTTCATCCGCTCGGCGAACGGGTCGGCCGGGTCGGTGATCTTCGGCCAGTCGCGTGCGAACGCCTCGTAGGTCCGCCGTCCGAGCAGCAGGCCGTCGGCGAGGTCGAGCCAGTCGGAGGCGCGCTGGACGAACGTTGCGTCCATGTGGGGGACGAGCCAGCCGCCGTGGGTGAAACCGTCGCTGGTGTCCTCGTCCGGCGAGCCGGGTCCCTGGCTGACCCCGTCGAGCGTGACGAACTCGGTGAGAGTGATCTTCATCGCGGAGCCATGCTCTCGGTGAGCGCGGCCAACTGGCCTGCGACCGAACCCCAGCCCTCGGCGAAGCCGAGCTTCTCGTGACGGGCGCGGGCGTCGGGGTCGCCGTGCCGGACGATGATCCGGTAGTCCGTGCCGTCCGGGTGATCGTTCAGTGTGATCGTGGCGGTCATCGGAACCGGGGCGGGGCTCGCGGGCCGCCACGCGCTGTCGATCGCATTGGTGAACACAATCCGCTCGAGCTCGTCCACGGCGAGGAAACACGCGTCCAAGTGCTGGACGAACTCGGCCCCGTCGTCACTCAGCCGCGTCACGAACGCCCCGCCGGGCCGCAGGTCCAGGCGGTCCACCCGGCAGCGGGACGGAGCCGGGACCCACCACTGCTCAAGCAGGGACGGGTCGGTCCAGGCGCTCCACACGGTCGCGCGCGGGGCGCGGATGATCCGCTCCAGGCCAAGGTCGAGATCGGGATTCACTGCCTGTTCTCCTCCGGGTCGGTGACGAACTGCTCGAGGCGGTCGGTGCGCTCCTGCCAGATCCGGCGCTGCTCCGCAAGCCAGTCGTCGAGCAAGGCGAGCCGCTCGCGGTTGAGCACGCAAGTGCGCACCCGGCCGGACTTGACCGTGCGGATCAGCCCGTTCGACTCGAGCGTCCGCACGTGCTTCATGAACGAGGGGAGGGTCATTGGGAACTCGCGGGCGAGGTCGCCTACGCTCGCGGGCCCGCGGCCCAGGCGCCGGACGACGGTGCGCCGGGTCGGATCGGCCAGGGCGACGAACACGCCGTCTAGTTGCACCGAATACTGTGCCATGAGGCTAAGTATTGGGGGGGATTGATGGTTAGCGCAAGGGCTAAGTGTCGAGTCGGTCGATTGGCGCCGGTAGCCGGATTGACGAGCCCGGCCGGGCGGCCCTGCCCTCGCGGCGCAGGCGTACCAGTGCGCCGGTGGCGCAAGGCCGGTCACATTCGGTGGTGTCCGGCCGCCCCCATCTGACACGAGCGACGCGCGCTCGGGCCGATGACGGTGCCGAAACGAGGCATCTCCACCTGACACCGCGGCCGCGTGCGCCCCTTGTAATTGAGTTGAGCTCAACTTAGAATCGCGTCCATGGAACAGCAGTTGTCCGCCCGGGGCTCGGCGGCTCGGCGGCGAATACTCGCGGCGGCCGCCGAGGAGATGGTCGCGACCGGCGACGTCGAGGTGGCCGCGGTGGCGCGGCGGGCGGGGGTGAGCGTCGGCCTGCCCTACCGCTATTTCGGCACCCGGAGCGGCCTGCTGAGCGCGATCATCTCCGCCTTCTACGACCGGCTGGACGAGGCGGTCACCAACAGGGAATTCGACGCCGACACCTGGTACGACCGGGAGCGGGCACGGGTCACCGCCTGGGTTGACCACCTGTACGACGATCCGCTCGCCCCCGTCGTGCTCGGCAGGCTGGGCGGCGACGCCGACACGGCGGGCATCGAGATGCACCGCCTGCACAAGGCCATCGAGCGGGGGGCCCGCAACATCGCGCGCGGGCAACGCGACGGCGACCTGCCTGCCGACCGAGACCCGGAACTGCTCGTGGCAGCAATCCTGGGCGGCGTCCACACGGCCGTCGCGGTCGCGCTGACCCGGACACCTCGCCCAGACCGCGCACGTGTCGCCGCCGAACTGTGGGCCTTCATCGCCGGGGCCGCCGGAGCCGGCAACACCTCCGAGAGGACATCATGACCGAGCAGCGCAAGAACCCCGAGGTGCACCGGCTGGAGGATCTGGCCGGAGATCTCGCCCGCGCCCACCGCACGACCGGCGGCGCTGACCGCGGCGTCAACCCGACGCAGGTAGAAGCTGACCTGGCCGCACTGAACCAAGACGGCTTCGTCATCCTGACTGGCCTGCTCAGCCCAGAAGAATGCGACGACCTCCGCGCCGAACTCACCCCGCTGCTCGGCCAGAGAGGGCGCAACGCCTTCGAAGGCCACCACACCCAACGGATATACAGCGTGCTCGACAAGACCCGTTCCGTGGACCGCCTCGTCGACCACCCTCGCGTCCTGGCCCTGCTCGACCGGTTGCTGCTGCCCAACTACCTCCGTCATGCCCGCCGGGTCTTGCGTGCTGTTCGTCGGCACCTTCTGGCACGGCGGCGGCGCCAACCGCAGCGCCGCACCCCGGCTGGCCGCCACCGCCCAGTACTGCCAGCCCTGGCTGCGCACACAAGAGGCATTCACCCTCTCCACCAGCATCGACGTCGTCCGTGAAGTCTCCGAGGACATCCGCCGGATGCTCGGCTACAGCATCCACCCACCCTTCGTCGGCATGGTCAACGGCATGCACCCCAACGCCTTCTGGACATCGGCTAACCCGGCCCTCTCGGACAGGCCCGCGTCAGCCAACCCGGCTAGCAATCGTGGTCACCGCAGTGGGCCGAAACGTCCGCTCATGGGGGGTATCTCTTCTCGCGTGGAAATGATCTTGGTGGGTAGATGATCGAGCAGGAAGATCATCCATCGAATTCGGGGGGATTCGAAGCCATGACCGTGGTCGAGGGAAATGGGAGTGTCGCCCAGTCTGGGGCCGGTGCCGGTGGGATGGTGCCGATGTCGGCCGAGAGCCTGGATGTGCCGATCCGGGAACTGCTGAGCGATGAGGTGCTGGATCTGCTGGCCGAGCGGTCCCGCGACGAGGCGGGGCAGTTGCGGCTGACCGGTGAGGGGTCGATGCTCGGCGAGCTGGTCAAGGCCGTCCTGGAGCGGGCGTTGGAGGGCGAGCTGACCGCGCACCTGGGCTATGACAAGCATGATGCGGCGGGGAACAATTCGGGCAATTCCCGTAACGGGCGGGGCAAGGGCAAGACGGTGCAGACCGGGGTGGGCCCCGTCCGGTTGTCGGTGCCGCGGGATCGGGCCGGGACGTTCGAGCCGGTGCTGGTGCCCAAGCGGGCCGGGCGCATCGCCGGCGGCCTGGACGACATGATCATCAGCCTGTATGCGCACGGCATGAGCGTGCGCGACATCCTGCACCACCTCAAGCAGGTGTATGGCACCGAGCTGTCGCACGAGCAGGTCTCCCGGATCACCGATCAGGTGATGGACGAGGTCAAGGCGTGGCAGACGCGTCCGCTGGACCCGACCTGGGCGGTGGTGTTCCTGGACGCGATCGTGGTGAAGGTGCGCGACAACCATGTGGTGCAGAACAAGCCCGCCTACATCGCGGTCGGGATCGACACCGACGGGCACAAGCATGTGCTGGGCATCTGGCTCGCGCGCACCCCGGCCGACACCGCCACCGCCGGGGAGAGCTCGCGGTTCTGGACCTCGGTGACCACCGACCTGCGCAACCGCGGGGTCCGTGACATCCTCATCGCCTGCTGCGATGGCCTGAAGGGGTTCGAGGACGCCATCAACGCCGCGTTCCCGGCCACGGTGGTCCAGACCTGCGTCGTCCACTTGATCAGGAACGCGCTTCGGCCGGTCGCACGCAAGGATGCCGGGGCGGTGGCCAAGGAGCTGAAGAAGGTCTACACCGCCGTGGACGCCGACGCGGCGCTGGAGGCCCTGGCCGAGTTCGCCGACACCGACCTCGGCAAGAGGTATCCCCAGAGCGTGCGGGTGTTCGAGGACGCCTGGGACCGGTTCACGCCCTTCTTCGCCTTCACCCGCCCGGTCCGCAAACTGCTCTACACCACCAACGGGATCGAGTCGCTGAACTACCAGCTGCGCAAGGTCACCAAAGCGCGCGGGCACTTCCCGACCGACGACGCCGTGGTCAAGCTGCTGTGGCTGGCCATCATCAACATCGAGGACAAACGCGCCCGGGAACGCGCCGCCAAGCGCCACAACGGCGACAAGCACGCCTTCTCACCCGCACGCCTGGTCGAAGGACAACGCGCCGCCGGATGGCGCGAAGCACTCAACGAACTCGCCGAGGCCTATCCAGGACGCATCAGGTAAAGCCGACTTCACCTTCTACCCGCAAGGTCTTTCCACACCTGAAGTTACAAGCTCGCTCATGCCGCGGAGAGCAGACTGACGGTGGTCGTCTGGTCAAATGCGTATGGCAAGTGACCTGCTGACGATTGCCTGCCGTTGTTGCCGCAGTGGCCCGCGCCAGCCCACCCGGGACGGTCGCCCCAACCCCGCGAGGCAAGTAGGGCGGCGATGTGCTGATGGCGTCCAACGCGGTTGCGTGGTCAGGGGCGGCGGTCGGGGTCGAAGCGGTCCGCGAGCTCTCTCAAGATCGAAGACCTGCGCTGCTCACGCTCGGCAGCGGTTTCGTCGGCTCGGGCCTTCAGCCGGTCGCCGGCGAGCGCGGCCTGGGCGGCCAGCATCCGCAGCCGCGGCCCGAGCAGAGCTAGCCCTTCGTCCGGCCGCACGGCCCGGGACAGCAGCTGCACAACCTCAGCGTCCTCGTTCTCCAACGCCCGCGCCACCGTGCTCGCGTCGATCGACGCACCTCGGTCAAGGAGGTTCCGGGCAAGTTCCAGGTCGACGGCATGCGCGCCGACCCGCAGCGAGTTCTCGACCGGAACACCCTGCTCGAGGAGCCACGGGACGACTGCGGAGGCTCGGTGGAGCAGGGCCACGTCGAGCGGGCTCAACCCGTTGCGGACCTCCTCTGCCGGATCGCAGCCCACCACCACCAGCCGCGCGAGCAACGCCACATCGTCACCGGCCGCCGCCCGTTCCAGGGCCGGGCGCCGGAGCCGGCGCTGCGTGGCGAGCGTGCCCTCGTCCAGCGCGCCGCGCCAGTCGAGCACGGTCGCCTGGACGAGCCGCGGCAGCTTCGCCGCGGCCGACCGGGCGTCCGGGTCGTCGCTGCCTCCGAGTTCGTCGACGGCGTCGCGCATCTCCGCGCCCGTGTCACGCTCGGTCTCCCAGGGATCCTGCTCCAGGACGAGACGTCCAAACAGCGCACCCAGGTCGTCTGCGAGCCGCCCGACGCGGTCGCCTGCAGACAGCTCCCATCCGGGCGGCAATCCCTCCCGCCAGCAGATGACAGCGCCGTTCCGGCCCTGCGGCAGTGTCCACGTAGACGCGCTCCAGATACTCGAAACCGCCGATCGGCAGATGGATGAGCTGGCCGGACCAGTCCGGCCAGCTCTCCTCGGCCAGTTCGCACTCGTGATCGATCCAGCCCCACAGGTCGTGGTAGCCGCCGCTGCCCGGATAGAACAGCTCCGCGAACGACAGCGGCACGTCCTGGCCGTCAAGATCAATGCGCAGGTCGTAGTCGAGCCGTCCACCAAAGGCGGTGCGCCACAACGCGATGAGCGGACCGGGCAGCGGCCCGGCGCACCGCTCGGCCACCGGACCAAGAACCGCATCATCGATCGGCGGCTGCGCGTCCAGAACCAGCCGTCCGGCGAACACGGCCAAGCCGGCCTCACCGACGACTCGAAGCTCCCGGCCAGAAAGCGGGCCGGGCAGTGCGCTGTCCGATAGGGCCGTCACGCCGCGCAGCCTAGAGGCCGGACGCGCCGCCCATCCACTCGGGAGCAGCGGCGAGCCCTCGCGCCAACGCCTTCATACGGGCTCAACGCAATCCCCGGGCCCCGACATCGCCCTCTTCTGTCGGGTGTGGTTGGTCTGGCAACAGAGCCACACCGGCTCCGGGGAGCGCGCCTCAAGGCATTACGCGGATGGCCACGCGGCGCGTCCGTGAGACGATGCGTAGCATCTATGAGGTCGCCATCAACGGTCTCCGCGCCCACATGATGGGATCGGATCCGTTCCAGCCAGGCTTCTCTCGTTGCCTGACCTCGGGAGCCATTTTCGGGGGCCAACGCATTCAGACTCTTATCGACGTGCCCCCGACTTGGTTAGGGCGTTTGTGCAGGTGAGAGGCTCCCCGCTGGACTCCGATCGACCTAGATCGACTTCTCTGAATTGCTTCACACCGAAGAGGTCACTGGTTCGAACCCAGTATCGCCCACCCTTCCCCGCCTCAGAGGCCTGCTCGCAACGCGACCAGGTCTCTTGGTTGTTGTTATACGGCGGGCCCGAAGTTCGGGTGGTGAAGGGGTGCGTGGCAGGTCAGCGGAAGTGTGGCCTATGACTACGAAACCTGCGGGGGACCAGGGAGGAGGCGGTGCGCGGCCATGAGGTCCAGGGTGTTGCCGGCGGTGTCGGGGGGAGTGCCGTCCGGTAGCAGGCGCAGCTGTACGTGGGTGACGCCCCAGTTGCGATACCTCTCCAGTCGCCCGGCCACGGTCTCCGGGGTGCCGACGAGCCAGGGGGACGGGTCGCCGGCGTCCGCGCCGATGTTCCACAGCCCGCGGGAATGGTAGTAGTCCCGGACCCGGCCAAAGGCCCGCTCCGCCTGGTCGAGGGCCGTGGCGGGGTCCTCGGCGACCAGGCAGAGCCGGTTGACCGCGATCGTCGATGATCGTCCCTCGGGCAGGTAGGCCAGGTAGCGGGCGCACTGCTCCGACAGCAGCCGATCGGAGTAGTTGGTGGCGGCGTAGTAACCGTCCGCTGTGCGGGCGGCGCGGCGGGCGGCGGCCTCGCCCTGGCCGCCGACCAGCAGTTCGGGGCCGCCCGGCCGGTACGGGCCGGGGACGGCCGGCCCGGTGGTGGACGCCGACCACGCTTCGCGCAGCTCGATGAGCAGCCGGTCGATCATCGCCCCGCCCGGTCGGTCGGGGCCGCCGAGGGTCCCGCGGAGGCCTGGGGCGCCCAAACCGAGGCCGAGGGTCAGCCGACCCGCGCTGATCTGGTCGACGAGCGCCGCCTCGTAGGCCAGCCGCGCGGGGTCGTACGCGCGGGCGAGGAGCACGCCGGTGCCGAGCCGCAGCGGGGTGCGGGCCGCCAGATGGGACAGCGTGATCAGCGGTGACGGCAGGTGGAACGACTGCGGGGACGAGTGGTAGCTCTCGCCCAGCCAGACCGATTCGACGCCCACGGCCTCGGCGTGGGAGAGCAGGTCCTCGGCCGCCCGCAGCTGCGGCGGCAGCGGGCGGTTGGACCCGAGGTCGACGGCGACCCCGAACGCCAGGGAACCCACGCCCATGTCAGTGCTCACCGTCGGCGAGCGCGAACTGGGGTAGCGCCTCGCCCTCCGCGGTCTTCTCGACGATCGTGACCACCCGCGTGCCGATCCGGACGGCTTCGAGGTCGTCGGTGACGACCCGCCCCATGGCCCGGGTGCCCTCGTCCAGATCTACCAGGGCTACGGCGTACGGGGTCAGCTCGGCGAATCCGGCGGGCGCGCGGTGAACGACCGTGTAGCTGTAGATGCTGCCGCGCCCGCTGACGGGAACCTGCTCGACCCGGCCGCCGCAGCCCACGCACAGGAGTCTCGGGTAGAACTGCGCGGAACCGCAGGCGGTGCACCGCTGGACGCTGCGCGTCCCCTGCTCGCGCAGCAGTTGCCAGTACGGTTCCGCGTCCGGAGTGACCTTCGGCAATGGACGATCGCTCATGCTGCCTCCCGGCGCAGAATCGCGGTGGCCGCGGTGGACAGCTGCCCGCCGGTGCCGTGGCACAGCGCGGTGCGCGGCGATCCGGCCTGGCGGTTCCCGGCCTCGCCGCGCAGCTGGCGCACCGCCTCGATGATCAGGAAGATGCCGAACATGCCCGGATGGCAGTACGACAGGCCGCCGCCGCTGGTGTTCAGCGGGAAGTCCCCGCCGGGGCGGATCCGGCCGTCCGCCACGAAGGCCGCGGCCTCGCCCTTTCCGCACAGGCCCAGGTCCTCCAGGCTCAGCAGGACGGTGATGGTGAAGGAGTCGTAGATCTGCGCGATGTCGATGTCGGAGGGGCCGAAGCCGGCGCGCGTGTAGGCCAGCCGGCCGCTCTCCCGCGCGGCGGTGTCGGTGATCTCGACCGCGTTGCCGATCGACTCGTGCGACTGCGCGTAGCCCGTCCCGCTGATCAGCACGGGGTCGGCGCGCAGGTCGCGGGCCCGTTCCGCGGAGGTCATGACGACGGCGCCGCCGCCGTCGGTGACCAGGCAGCAGTCGAGCCCGCGCAGCGGGGTGCTGATCATCGGTGACGCCAGGACGTCGTCGACGGTCAGGTCCTTGGTGCGGACCGCCTTGGGGTTGAGCCGGGCCCACTGCCGTGCCGCCACCGCGACCTCGGCGAGGTCGGCGGACCCTGCCCCGTACAGGTGCATGTACCGCTGGGCCGCCAGGGCGTATCCGCCGAGGGGCAGCGGGAGCCCGTAGGGGACCTCGAACTGGTAGCCGAAATCGGCGGGACGGCCGCCGAGCGCGCGGGTTTTGCTGGAGTACTGCGTCGAGCCGTAGGTGATCAGGACGGTCTCGCACAGGCCGCATTCGATCGCCGCTGCGGCCCGTTCCATGGCGGCGATGAATCCCGAACCGCCGATGTTGGTGTCGTCCACGTACCGGGGCCGCAGGCCGAGGTACTCGGCGGCGCTGACCGCCTGGCGCTCGGTGTAGGGGTAGCCGGACGTCATGAAGCCGTCCACGTCGGCGGGCCGCAGCCCGGCGTCCCGCAGCGCCGTCGCCATCGCCTGCTGCTGCAGGGAGAAGACAGTGTGGCCGGGGGTCTTGCCGATGTCGCTCTCGGCGACGCCGACGATGGCGGTCCGGTCCCGGAGGCCGGAGGGACTCATGCATGCTCCTTGTCGTACCGGCCGAGGGCCACGCGCACGGGCCCGCCGGTGTTGCTCAGCACGTCCTGGGCGGTCACTCCCGGGGCCAGTTCGGTGAGGACGAACTCTCCGCCGGTGATGTCCAGGACACCGAGGTCGGTGATCACGCGGTCGGCGACGGCCCGGCCGGTCAGCGGCATCGTGCAGCCGGACACCAGCTTGGGCCGCCCGTGCTTGTCGGTGTGCGTGGTGAGGATCAGCACCCGGCGGGCCCCGGCGACCAGGTCCATCGCCCCGCCCATGCCCTTGACCAGGCTGCCCGGGACGGTCCAGTTCGCCAGGTCGCCGTTGGAAGCGACCTGCATCGCGCCGAGGATCGCCAGGTCGATGTGCCCGCCGCGGATCATCGCGAACGACTGGGCCGAGTCGAAGCACGCCGCGTTCGCGGCGAGCGTGACGGTCTCCTTGCCGGCGTTGACCAGGTCCGGGTCGGCTTCGCCGGGCAGAGGGTGGGGGCCGACGCCGAGCAGCCCGTTCTCGCTGTGCAGTACGATGCCCGCGCCGTCAGGCAGGTGGTTGGCCACCAGGGTGGGCAGCCCGATGCCGAGGTTGACGTACTGGCCGTCGCGGGCCTCGGCCGCCGCGCGGCGGGCGATGTCGTCTCTGGTCCACGCCATGGTGCGGTCACGCCTCCCGGGTTGTGATCTTCTCGACGGGCTTGTCGGGGCGCTGCGCGACGGTGAGCCGCTGAACGAAGATCCCCGGGGTGTGCACCCGGTCGGGGTCGAGCCGGTCCACCAGGTTCTCGGTCTCGGCGATCGTCACCGCGCCGGCCATCGCCGCCGGCGGGTTGAAGTTGCGGGCGGTGAGGCGGTAGCGCAGGTTGCCCGCGCGGTCGGCCTCGTGCGCCCGGACGAGCGCGAAGTCCGCGCGCAGCGCGCGTTCGAGCACGTGCGGGCGGCCGTCGAAGTCGCGGGTCTCCTTCGGCTCGCTGACCTTCGCGACGGACCCGTCCGGCGCGTACCGCAGCGGCAGGCCGCCCTCGCTCACCTGCGTCCCGGCGCCGGTCGGGGTGTAGAACGCGGCGATGCCGGCGCCGCCGGCGCGCAACCGCTCGGCGAGCGTGCCCTGGGGGGTGAGGTCGATCTCGATCTCGCCTGCCAGGACCTGCCGGGCGAACTCCTTGTTCTGCCCGATGAAGGAGCAGGTGACCTTGCGCAGCCGTCCCGCCGCCAGCAGCCGGCCCAGCGCCTGGCCGTCGGTGCCGCAGTTGTTGGCGATCACGTGCAGGTGGCGGGCGCCCTGGTCGAGCAGGGCAGCGATCAGTTCGAACGGGGTCCCGCAGATCCCGAACCCGCCCACGGCGATCGTGGCGCCGTCGGGGATGTCGGCGATGGCCGCGTCCCCGGTCGTCAGGTCCGTGCCCACGTGGCCCTCCTCGATGTGTTGTGGTGCGCTGTGTCGCGGTGTGTCATGACGCGGGGCCGCCCATCCTCACGGTCAGCTGCCGGGCGGTGTCCAACAGCAGCCGCAGCTGCGGAGACTCGGGCTCCAGCGACATCGCCTGGACGGTGTTGAGCAGCGCCAGGGAGGCGCACAGGCCGTGCTCGTCGAAGATCGGGGCGGCGAGGACGGCGATGCCGCGGCCGTTGTCGACGGCGGAGTATCCGCCGACCCGTACCTGGCCGAGCCGTTCGCGGAGCCGGGTCTGCGCCTCGACCGGCCAGGTGGCGATCAGGCGTTCGCCCTGCAGCTGGTCCCGCTGGAAGGCCAGGAACACCGCGGCCTGCGCGGTGCCCAGGTCCAGTTGCGTGCCGACCTTGACCCGGACGGACACCGTGCCCGCGAGGTCCTCCTCGACCCTCGACACGACCGGCCCGGACGAGCCCCAGAGGCTGAGCACCGCCGTGGACCGGGCGCCCGCGGCCAGTTCGCTCATGTGCGGCGGCGCGAGGTCGAGGATCTCCCGGCGGGACAGCGCGAAGCCGCCGAGTTGCAGGGCGAGCGGGCCCGGCGCGAACGAGCCTTCGCCGCGGCGTTCCAGCAGCCCGGCCGAGGCCAGCGAGGTGCAGTAGCGGTAGGTGGTGGTGCGGTTGAGTCCGATGGCCGCGGCGGCTCCCGCCGCCGTGATCTCAGGGGTGAGCGGGCTGAAGAGCGCGAGGATCTGAGCCGCCCGGGCGACCGCCTGGATGTCGGCGGGCTGCCCTCCGGAGACATCGGTGTCAGGTCGAGACACCTGGCAACCTCCATGTTCACGATATGAACTTGACGTTCAGAACTGTAGCGAATCCAGCGCAAGGTTTTCAAAGCCACTAGGCATAATCGGACGACATCGGTCCAAGACCGAACGAACGTTGTTCATAATAAGGTCTTGACATTCACGATACGAACAGCACAGAGTGTCGAAGCCGAGCGCATTGGCCTCGGTCACGTCAGTCACAACCACGGGAGCAGCACACATGGCGTCACCGCCCCCCGCAGCGGAGGTCCTCACCGGTCTGGTCGACCTGCACTGCCACTCGGGCCCCAACCCGTTCGCCCGGGAGTTCGACCACGCCGAGGGCGCCAAGGACGGCGAGCGCCTCCAGATGCGCGCGATGCTGGTGAAGTCGCACCATCACAACACCGTGATGGACGTGCTCGCCATGAAGGACCGGCTGGCCGCGATCCGCACCGAGGTGTTCGGCGGCATTGCGCTCAACGCGCAGGTGGGCGGCATCAACCCCTACGCGGTCGCGATGTGCCTGCGGATGGGCGGCAAGGCCGTGTGGTTCCCGACCTTCTCGTCCCAGCGGCACCTCGACGCGCATCCCGAGGGCGGCGGCTTCCCCGTCGCGACGGTGGAACTGCCGTCCCGGATCGTGCCCATGTGCACCGAGGACGGCAAGCTCGTCCCCGAGGCCCACGAGGTGCTCGACCTGGTCCAGGAGACCGAGACCATCGTCTCGGGCGGGCACGGGCATCCCGACCACATCCGCGAGCTGTTCACCCAGGCCAAGGCGCGCGGCATCGAGCGGATGCTGATCAACCACCCGGACTTCGTGATCGGCGCCGACCCGGCGCTGTGCAGGGAGTTCACGGCGATGGGCGCGTTCGTCGAACACGAGGTCGGCATGTACGATCCGCTCGGCAACAAGAAGTGGGATCCGGCGAACCTCCTCACATGGATCCGCGAGGTCGGACCCGAGCACACCGTCATCGCCTCCGACCTCGGCCAGAAGGGCCGGCCCATGCCGGTCGACGCGTTCCTGCGCGTCGGCCAAGCGCTGCTGGACCTCGGACTGCCCGCGGCCGACCTGCGGCGCATGGTCCGCGACAACCCCTCGTTCCTGCTGCGCCTCCCCGGCTGAGGAGATCTCATGGCATACGCGTCCGACGACCCCCGGGCCGCCCTGGCCGTGAAGCAGGCCGGGGCCGCCGCCGACCCGCACGCGCCGATCGCGGCACCGGAGTACTACGACTTCGGCAGCTCGGGACCCGACGAGGTCTCCTCGAATGGTTCTCGCACCTGGATCGTCCGTGGCCAGAACGTCGTGCTCCTCTACACCCGGGCCTTGCCGGGCGAGCGCCTGGCGCGGGACGGCCAGCGCGACGAGTACGTGGTGGTCCTGCCGCACGACGACGCCAAGGTCGTCATCGAGTCCGGTGGCACCATCGAGACCGTGACCGGCAAGTCGATCGCGATCGTCCCGCCCGGCGACAGCGCGATCACCGTCGAGTCCGCCACCGACGTCGTCCGGCTGTTCACTCCGCACAACGACGACCTCGCCGGACGGGCCCGCAACGCCGACTCCTACGCCGCGCCCCACCCCCGCGTGGCGCTGCTGGAGGAGTGGCCCGAGCCGGCGGGCGGTGACCGGCTGCGGGTCTACTCCGGCATCGCCGACATCGAGCGCAGCCCGGACCGGCTGGGCCGCATCTTCCGGTCCCGTGCCTTCATGGTCAACTTCCTCTACCACTACGACGGCCCGCGCGACGCCACCAAGCTCTCCCCACACGACCACGCCGACTTCGAGCAGCTCTCCCTGGCCGTCTCCGGCGAGTTCGAGCACCACATCCGCACTCCCTGGACCAAGAGCCGGATGGCCTGGCGCGAGGACGAGCACGTCCGGGTCGGCAGCCCGTCGGTAGCGATCATCCCGCCGCCCACGGTGCACACCACCGAGGCGTCCGGGCACGGCCGCAACCAGCTGCTCGACATCTTCGCCGGCCCCCGCCGCGACTTCTCCGCCAAGCGGGGCTGGGTACTCAACGCCGGCGACTACCCGGAACCAGACGATCTGGAGGTGCGCTGATGACCTTCGAGAACGTCTTCGCCCACCGGCACGGCCCCATCCCCGTGGGTACCTGGGTCAAGCTCTCCGCCTCCGAGTCCGTCGAGGCCATGGCGCACGCCGGGTTCGACTTCGTCGTCATCGATCTCGAACACACCCTGCTGTCGGCCGAGACCGCCGCCCGGCATATCACGCTCGCCTCGGCGCTCGGCGTGCTGCCGCTGGTGCGCGTCCCCGACCACGCGCCGTCCACCGTGCAGCGCCTGCTGGACGGCGGCGCGGCCGGGATCCTCTTCCCCCACGTGGACGACGCGCAGGCGGCGCGGGAGGCGGCGGCGGCGACCCGTTTCCCGCCGCACGGGGGGCGCGGCAGCGGCGGGACGTCCCGCGCCGGCGGGTGGGGCACGCTGCCCCGCGCGGAGTACCTCCGCCGCGGGAACGAGGACGTGCTCTGCCTGCCGCAGCTGGAGAGCCGCGCGGCCATCGAGAACGTCGAGGAGATCCTCGCCGTCGACGGGGTGGACGGGGTGTTCGTCGGCGCCGCCGACCTGGCCCTCGACATGAGGCTTCCGGGCGGCGACCCGGAGATCAAGAAACTCGTCGAGCGGGTGAGCGTGGCCGCGCGGAAGGCGGGCAAGCCCTCCGGCGTCGCCTACGGGGCGAACCCGAAGGGCCTGGCCCAGGCCGTCCAGGGCGGCCACGGCTTCGTGATCCTCGGCAACGACACGTCGCTGCTGGTCGAAGCCGCCTCCGACCTGCTCGGCGCCGCGCACCAGGCGGTGGCCTCATGAGCGGGCCGTTCACGTTCGAACCCGGCCGGATCTACCGGATGCCCGTCATCTTCGGGCCGGTGCCCGGCCCCCGGCAGCGCTTGGACGACTCCCGCTGGCGGGGCGCGCCGTCCCCCCACCAGACGATGGTGTGGGCCGACTTCACCGCCGACCGCGGGCGGCTGGAGTCCCTGCTGCCCGAAGGGTTCCGGCTGGACGGGACGCCCACCGTCCGCGTGCGGTTCCGCTACCTGTCGCGGATCGCCTGGCTCGCCGGGCGCGGCTACAACATCCTCGACCTCGCGGTCCCGGTGGTCTACGAGGGCGGGGCGGACACCGTCCGCGGCGACCTGGTCCTGGTGCTGTGGGAGAGCCTCGCTGACCCGATCATCTCCGGCCGCGAGGAACTGGGCTACGCCAAGCTCTACGCGGAGATCCCGCCGGTTCGCGGCGCCGCGAACGCCGGATACGTCGCCGCGCACGCGTCGTGGGACGGCTTCACCTTCGCCGCGCTGTCCGTCGAGGGCATCGGCGACCCGGAACCGGCCGGGTCGGGGGACGCGGAAGCGCCGCTCCTGCACGTCAAGTACATGCCGTCCACGACCGGCACGGAGGTCCCGGACGCCCACTACGTCACAGTCACCCCCGCCGACTACCCCAAGCGGCGCGTACTCGACCGCCGCGCGGGCTCCCGAGCCACTGTCGCGTTCACCGCCGGCGACTTCGACCACCTGCCCACCCTCTACCACATCACCGGACGGCTCGCCGAGCTCGGCCTGTCGGAGACCACCGCCTGCGGGGTCCTGACCACGCTCGGCGGCAAGGACCTGTCCGACCAGTACCCGGCCCCCTGAGGCAGGAGCGCAGCCATGACGAGCGCCAAGCAGCCGATCATCGAGATCGACCATGTCGACAAGCAGTACCGATCCAGGCACGCCGAGAGCGTGCACGCCCTGCGGGATGTCAGCCTGTCCATCGAGGACGGCGAGTTCGTCTCCATCGTCGGGCCGAGCGGCTGCGGCAAGAGCACCCTCCTGAAGATCATCAACGGGCTGGAGCGGCACTCCGGAGGTGTGCTGCGGTTCCGCACCGCCGCCGAAGATCCGCGGCGGGCCATGGGCATGGTCTTCCAGCAGCCGCTGCTGCTGCCCTGGCGGTCCATCCTGGACAACGTGCTGCTGCCCCGCGACCTGCGCGGACGGCGCGGCCGCGACGCCGATGTGGAACGCGCCAAGACGCTCCTCCGCACCCTGCGCCTCGGCGATTTCATGGACCGGCATCCCAAGGAGCTGTCCGGCGGCATGCAGCAGCGCGTCGGCATCGCCCGGGCCCTGATGCACGACCCGCCCATCCTGCTGATGGACGAGCCGTTCGGCGCGCTCGACGCGATGACCCGCGACCAGATGTCCCTGGAACTACTGCAGATCTGGGAACGTGACCGCAAGACCGTCGTGTTCGTGACGCACAGCATCTCCGAGGCCGTGCTGCTCTCCGACCGCGTGGTGGTCATGTCGTCCCGGCCGGGACGGATCGTCAGCGTCGTCGAGGTCGGGCTGCCCCGCCCCCGCAGCCTGTCCGACATCAACACCGAGCGCTTCGGCGACTACGTCCGGGACATCCGCGACACGCTGGACTCCGAACACGAACTCACCACCACCTGACCGCATCCGTCCGAGGAGGAGAGCACAATGACGACGGTCGCGGATCGCTCTGGACCGCCCCCTGCCGGGGACACCCACACCATCGAGGCGCGCTCGGCCGCCGAGCGTCGCTTCCGGCTCGGCGACCTGCCCGGCTGGGCGCTGAGCTCGGCGCTGTTCGCCATCGTCCTGGCGGCCTGGGAGATCGTGGTCCGGGTCACCGGGGTATCACCCATCATCGTCCCGCCTCCCAGCGACGTCGCCGTCGCGCTGGTGAAGGGCCTGGTGGACGGCGAGCTGGTCTTCCACACCTGGATCACGCTGCAGGAGATCCTCGGCGGGTTCCTCATCGCGACGATCCTCGCGATGGCGCTCGCGCTCCTGGTCAGCCAGTCGACCCTGGCCGAGAAGGCGGTGCTGCCCCTGGTCGTGACGATCCAGGCGGTGCCGAAGGTCGCCGTGGCCCCGCTGCTGCTGATCTGGTTCGGGTTCGGGATGACCTCCAAGACCCTCACCACCGCGCTGATCGCCTTCTTCCCGCTGCTCATCAACGCGATCCTGGGGCTCAACTCGGCCGGCGCCGACGAGCGGAACATGCTGCGCTCGTTCGGGGCGTCCGAATGGCAGGTGATGCGCCGGCTGCGCCTCCCGTCCGCGCTGCCCTACGTGCTGGCCGGGCTCGACTCCGCCGCGATCCTGTCGGTGCTGGGCGCCATCGTCGCCGAGTTCGTCGGCGCGCAGGCCGGCCTCGGCTACGTCATCCAGGCGTCCAACACCCAGCTCGACACCGCGTCCATGTTCGCCGTCCTGGTGATCCTCTCGGTCATCGGCCTGGTGCTGCACTTCCTGATCACCGGCATCGGCCGCCGGGCCGTGTTCTGGTCGGCCGACAACGACGTGCGCGTCCAGGACGTCTGAGGAGGCCCCATGAAGTTCACGACCCGGCGGCGGGCCGCGACCCCGGCGGCCCTGATCGCGCTGACCGCGCTGACCGCGTGCGGGCAGCCGGTGCCCGGGGTGGGCGCGCCGGACGGCGACAAGGTCGTCATCACCCTGTCCGCCAAGACCTGGAACGCCGGCCTGGCCAGCCTCGCCGTCTCCGAGCGGCGCGGCTACTTCGCCGACGAGAACCTCAACGTCAGCTTCGTGCTGCTCGACGGGGCGACCATCCAGGCCCAGCAGGTCGCCACGAACAACGCCACCGTCGGCGCGATCACCCCGGAACCGGTGATCTTCGGCGACCAGCCGGGCAAGCGCCTCGGCCTGCGCTATTTCTCGTCCTTCTACCGCAAGAACATCTACGGGCTGCGGGTGCCCGCCAACTCGCCGATCAAGAGCCTGGCGGACCTGCGCGGCAAACGGATCGGCGCCGCGTCCCTGGGCAGCGCCGCGGTGACCAACGTGAAGGTGGCGCTGCGGGACGCCGGGATCCCCGATAACGCCGTGAACTTCGTCGCGATCGGCACCGGCGCGCAGCAGGCGACCGCCCTGAAGAACCGGGACGTGGACGCCGTCGCCCTGTTCGACACCCAGTTCCAGATCATGGAGAACAGCGGGATCCGGCTGCGCCGGATCCCGCTGCCGAAGATCGACGAACTGGCGGGCGGCGGCCTCGCGGCAACGTCCGCCAACCTCAGGAAGGACCCCGCCCTGTTCGCCCGCATCGGCCGCGCCGTCGCCAAGGGTGTCGTCTTCGCCCAGGCGAATCCGAAGGCGGCGATCGACGACCTCTACGCCGCACACCCGGACGCGCGCAACCCCGCGCTACCCCCGCAGAAGGCCCTCGCCAACGACACCAAGGTGCTCCAGACCCGCATGTACACCCTGGGCGTGCAGCCCGGCGAGCGGGAGTGGGGCCTCCTTAAAGCGGACGAACTGCAGCGCAACATCGACTACATGACCCGCGCCGGTCTGATCACCGAGAAGGTGGACGTGAACAGCGTCTTCACCACCGAACTCACCGGCCAGATCAACAACTTCGACGCGGCGGCCATCCAGGCCGAGGCCAAGCGCGCCGCCTCCTGACCGGCACCGACCAACGCCGCGTTCGGCTCGGGGGCGGCCCGTTCTTCGACGGACCCCCTCGCGCTCGTACCGCCGAGACGACCAGGCCGGGAACCGACCGATTAATGGACCGAGACCCGCCGCTACCTGGGCTTGGAGTTTCCGGTCCAAGGCCCAACGGGGGTGGTCGCCGGCACCACACCCGACCTCGAGATCGACAACCGACCGTGCCGGCCTCCGTCAGGGGCCGTGGTGATGCCTGGCGGCGGCGAGGACTTCACCGAGTGTGTTTCCCGTGGGCTCCCCCCTTCGGGTCCTAGCGCCGATCGGGTCCACGATCACCGCCGCGGAGCAACGATCGGCGCCCGATTCGCTTCACCGGCAAGTGACAGGGCGAGGCGTGCGTGTGGGGTCGGCTGCGGGCGGTCTCCGGAGTTGCGGCGGCGGAAGTGAGTACGGACTCCCGGGGCGCCTGAGTACGGCTACTCAGGCGGTGGGGCGATGGCCTCGGCAAAGTGGCGCTCGAGGTGATGTCAATGAGTATCGATCAGCAATCCCCGGGACGGGCCGCCGGCGGTTCGTCCGTCGCAACGGTCGTTGATGAGCTGGAGCTTCGTATGTCGTCCGAGGCGGACCATGAGTGGATCGGCCGTCTCCGGCATGAGATCTACGCGCGGGAACTCGGCCAGCACACTCCCAACGCCGCCGGCCTGCTCACCGATGACCTCGACGGGAGCAACGTCTACATCGTGGCGGTCCGTCGTGGCGAACCGGCCGGGTTCATCAGTGTGACGCCCCCGTGGGCAGGCCGCTTCTCGATCGACCGCCATCTCCGGAGGGACGAGCATCCGGAGCTGTGCGATGACGGCCTGTTCGAGATCCGGATCTTGGCCGTCGATCCGAGCCTGCGGGGCGAGATGATCGGCAGGCTGCTGATGTACGCGGCGCTTCGCTGGGTGTCGGGGCACGGAGGCAGGAGCATCGTGGCCTTGGGGCGGGTCGAGTTGCTGCCGATGTACCTGGCGCTGGGACTCGCGTCCACCAGCACGACGGTGCGTTCGGGGGCCGTGGAATTCCAGCTCCTGACCGGCGACGTCGCCGAGCTCACCGACCGGACCCTGCGACAGCACGGGCCGCTGCTGCGCGATCTGGGACGGAAGGTGCGGTGGAGGCTGGAGGTCTCCTTCCTGCCCGAGGCCGAATCCTGCGCCCACGGCGGCGCGTCCATCGAGGCGCTGGGACGAGGGTTGGACACCCTGGGCGCGCACGGCGACGTAGTCCCCGCCGACGTGCTCGACGCCTGGTTTCCGCCGGCTCCCGCCGCGGTCGCGGCCTTGACCGGCGGGCAGGAGTGGATCGCGCGCACGTCTCCGCCGGCGCGGGCCGACGGGCTCATCGAGGAGATCGCGCTTCGCCGGGGCCTGCCCGAGAACGCCGTCGCGGTCGGCGCGGGTTCCTCCGACCTGATCTTCCGCGCGTTCCGCACCTGGCTGGACGCCTCCAGCAAGGTGCTCCTGATGGATCCCTGTTACGGCGAGTACGCCCACGTCGTCGAGCGGGTGATCGGTTGTCGCGCCGACCGGTTCCCGTTGTACCGGGAGGAGGGCTGGAGGATCGACCCGGAACGTCTCGCCCGCGTCCTGCGGAAACACTACGACCTGGTGGTCATCGTCAACCCCAACAACCCGACCGGGGTCCATCTCGACACGGCCGGACTGCGGGAGGTGCTGGAGGGTGCGCCGGGCGGGACCCGATTCTGGATAGATGAGGCATACGCCGGTTACGTCGGCGCCGGGCAGACGCTGGAGCCTTACGCGGCGGAGGCCGGCAACGCCGTCGTCTGCACATCGCTGTCAAAGATGTACGCCCTGTCGGGCCTGCGGGCGGCCTATCTCACCGGACCTCCACCGATCGTGGCGGATCTGCGTCGCTGGACCCCGCCGTGGTCGGTGAGCCTGCCCGCCCAGATCGCCGCGGTGAGCGCGCTGCGCGATCCGGCGTATTACACCGCCCGATGGGCCCAGACGGCGGCGCTGCGAGCCGAGCTGGCCGCCGCGCTAGCGGAGGCCGACGAGAACCTGCGCGTCAGCGAGTCGGTGGCGAACTTCGTTCTGCTCACGCTGCCCAGGGGCGGGCTCACTGCGTCCCAGCTTGTCGACCGGTGCAGGCGGCGGGGCGTGTTCCTGCGGGACCTGTCGCCCATGTCCCCGGCGTTCGAGGGCAGGACGGTGCGAATCGCGGTACGCGACGCCGCAGCGAACGCCCGCGTGGCAGGCGCCGTCGCCGAGGCCCTGCGCGTTCCGCTTGGTATGGCGTGACCGAGGTCGCGGATCTGGTCCCTTACCTTGCCGGCACGCTGTTCGTCGGCGGCATCGCGGCCGGGCTGTCCAGGCGGCGTGAGTACGTGCTGCGGTGGTGCGCCTGGGCGGTGGGCGTGCCCGTCGTGGTCGTCGCCCTGAACATGGGCCCTGGCGGTGCGGCCGCCCTCGCCGCTTCGGCGGCAGTGGTGTGCGCCGTGGAATACGCCGCCTTGACCGGCCTGCCCCAGCTGGACCGCGCGGTGCTCGCCGTCGCCGTACCCGTGGCGCCGGTGACGGCCTGGCTGGCGCCCGGCCATCTGCCCCGGCTCCTCGCCCTCACCCTCACAGCCGTCGCCCTGGTGCCGGTCCTGGCCGGTGACGCGGCCGGCGGACTCTCCAGGCTGTGTTTCGGCGAGCTCGGAGTGATCTGGTTTGCGCCGCTGGCCGGCGTGGTCCTGCTAGGCCCGGAAATCCTGGTGTTGTTCGCCGCGGTGTCGATCGCCGACATCACCGCCTCGTTCGGCGGCCGGTCGCTCGGTGGGCCACCCCTTTCCCGGCTGTCGCCGTCCAAGCACTGGAGCGGCCTGCTGGCAGGGACCGTCACGGGACTGGGCACACTGGCCGTGCTCGGTGCGTTCACGCCGGCCTGGGCCGTCGCAGTGGCGGTCGGCGCCCCGCTAGGGGACCTGCTGGAGTCGATGGTCAAGAGAGGTGTCCAGACCAAGGACTCCGCCTCCTGGCTGGCAGGCGCCGGGGGCCTGCTTGACAGGCTCGATTCTTTCCTCATCGTCCTCGTGCTCGCCTTGGCACTCGGCTGATGGCCGCCCGGGTTCCACGGCGCCCCGCCGTGGAACCCGGCGGTCCGGGCGCGCTAGGCCGTTCGGGGCAGGCGAGGGCCGGCGGTCTCGTCCATGCCTGTCGGCTTCGGGGCAACCGGGACGCATTCTTGAAGCATGGAGCGGACCCGGCCCTCGAAGGCCGGCAATAGCAGAAACAGGCGCGTTGCACGGACGAGTGCGGGGCAGGCATGTGTTAGGGCGAACAAAGGTCGCTCTGAGGTCCTGCCCCACCTGGCCCGCGCAATCAGCGGTAGCGGAAATACCGTGTGTAGAAGGTGTGCATCACGGCATGCGATCCGTTCGCCGCCAAGTGCGGTTCTGATCCGTTCGCCGACCGCGCTCGGCCGGCCTCTCCATGAGGACCGAAGTGTGGGGCGGCCCCGGAGGTGATTGCTGAGCGCTACGCCTGACGTCAGGCCTGCGACCTGTTAAACGTGGGAGATCACAACGGGCTTGATCTTCCTTGAGGTGCGCTGTGATGTACCGAAGGGATGTGCCTGACCTGAGGTAACGTTGCAAGGTCGTATATCCGCGGCATGATCGATCGTGTTCACACCGAAGAGGCCACCTCCCGGAAGCCGTGAACACACGTCTGGCTGCTCACTGTAATCGAGGGTGCTCGTCGGACGTCAGGCGACCATGGGCCTGGATCGTGCCGGTAGGTGTGGTCAGGGGGTGGCCGGTTTGCGGGCGGTGAGCAGGCGGGTCGGGACCCACGGACTGCCCCACCACGCGCGCCAGCCGAGGCCGCGCACGCTGATGTCCTGGGCGTTCAGCCGGGCCAGCACCGCAGCGTACTCGCGGGGAGTCCGCGCCAGGTCGGCGATCAGCAGGCGGCCGCCCGGCCGCAGCACCCGGTACGCCTCGGCGATCGCGTGGGCGCGGGCGTCCGCGCCGAAGATGGTGTGCACCGTCAGGCTGGACACGACCAGGTCGAAGCTTGCCTCCGCGTACGGGAGTCTGCGCAGGTCACCCCCTTGCACGTGGACCCGGTCGGCGACGCCTTCGGCGCGGGCGTTGCGCAGGGTCGCCGCCGGGGTGTTGCCGGACTGGTCCCGTCCGCGCCACAGGTCCACGCCGACCGCCCGGCCCTGCGGGAGGTGCCGGGCGGCGGCCAACAGGACGGCGCCGCGTCCGCAGCCGAGGTCGAGCAGCCGTTCGTCGCCACGCAGGTCCAGCTCGTCCAGCACTTCCCGCCAGACCAGGAACTTGCCGCGCAGCGTGGCGTGCAGGCTCAGGGCCAGGCATCCCGCCAGCAGGGTGCCGGAGACCAGCGCGGGCAGCGCGGCGGACAGATCGGCGGTGACCGCCATCACCAGCCCGGTCACCCAGAACCCCAGCACGACCAAGCCCACGAAGCCGAACCCGTAGGGCGCATCCATCCCGTACCGCGCGCCAGGCATCCCGCCACTCTGCCACGAACCGGCCGCTCGGGGGCTGGCTACAACGCATTGGTCCACCGCGACCAGCTCGCCGCCGAGTACCCGACAACGTGGTGACGCCGACCCGGTCTTCATCCGGGACGGCGACGTGTGGACGGGCGCCGGGCTGAGCGCGTGCCCGGACCTGACGCTCGCGCTGGTCACCGACGACCACGGGCAGGACGTCGCGCTGCGCGTGGCACGGGCAGCTGGTGATTTACCTGAAACGGCCCCTGCGGGCCGGATCTGTTGTGCGTGGCTTGCGGACGTTCGGGTCGAACGACGAGCGGAAGCCGTAAAGCGGCTCGCTTGGCGCACCCGGTTCGGGTCTCCGCCGGTCTCATAGGTCCCTGAGCCGGTCTCGTTGAGGAACCCGGTCGTGGCCGGCTCCCTGATAGTGCGCTTCAGGGGCGGCGTCGGATATTAGGCAGTAGCCGGCGAACGGCAGGTGGAAACAGGTCTTTTCCAGCGGGCCGTTCTCCGAGGCGCCGCCGGGAGGTTACCGAGGCGGTGCCGAGGGTCGGCGGGCGAACAGGATCGCGCCCGGCTTCGGCTCGTCCGGATTCAGCAGATGCTGCGCCTCCACGGTAAAGCCCGCCTCGCGAAGCCAGTCGGCTACGCGGGACGGTTGGCGGTGGTGCACATAGGCCTGCAAGGCCTGGTCGCCGTCACCGGTCGTCTCGATTTGCGACTCGTTACCGACGTGGAAGCCTACGGCCAGCACCCCGCCCGGCCGCAGCACCCGGTGGAACTGTGCGAGTACGCCCGGCACCGCCTCGTCCGGGATGTAGATCAGCGACCACCACGCGAGCACACCGGCCAGAGAGTTGTCGGCGATCTCCAGGTCGGTCATCGAACCCACCTGGAATCGCGCGCCGGGGTGCTCGCGGCGTGCGATCTCGATCATCGCGGGTGACAGGTCGATGCCGAACGCGTCCGCGCCCAACTCCCGCAGCAGGGCGGTGGTGTGCCCCGGCCCGCAGCCCACGTCGGCGACCGGCCCGCCGCCGATCGCGCGGACCAGGTCGGCGAACAGAACCACCCCCGAGCGGACGTGGAGATGCCTGTCGAGCAAGTCGCGGGTCTCGTCGGCGTAGCTGGCCGCGACGGCGTCGTAGGAGTTCCGGGTATCGGTCAACCAGGTCATCAAGGGACCCTAGCTCTTTCAACCGAGCGTCTACAGGTGTGCGCGCCCTGCGGCATGTGCGGATGCTTGTGGGAGCTCTGACCTGGTGGGCCAGGTGGATCGGCGGCAACGGCGTGGACGAGTAGACCATCGCATGGCGTATCGCGGCCCGGTACGGCTTGCGCGTCTACCCGACCGACGACGTGATGCCGAACACGCTGACCGCAAGCGCGCGGGAGGACGCCTGTACAGGAGCGGGTTCGAGACCATGCGCATGGAGGAGCCCCCGGTGAACCGGTCTCCAGAGACGATGCTGGAGGCCCTTCCGCTTCCGGGGGCGAGGGCTTCGGTCTGATCGTCGAAGACCTGCCGGGGCCTGTCGGCCGATAACGGGGTGATCGTAGAGGGCGCCCGCTGGTCGTGATGTGTGACGGGTGGATGACCGTGGGGTGGCCGTGTGGTCGGCCGTGCTGGAATCTCGTAGGCGCTGAGATGGTTGGTGTCGGGTGTGAAGAAGATCGGCTTTCTCTCGTTCGGTCACTGGAGTGATAGCGCCGGCTCGCGGACCCGGTCGGCGGCCGACGCCCTGCTGCAGTCCATCGACCTCGCCATGGCCGCGGAGGAACTGGGTGCCGACGGTGCCTATTTTCGGGTGCACCATTTCGCCAGGCAGCTTGCGTCGCCGTTCCCGCTGCTGTCTGCGATCGGCGCGAAGACCTCGCGCATCGAGATCGGCACCGGCGTGATCGACATGCGCTACGAGAACCCGATGTACTTCGCCGAGGACGCCGGCGCCGCCGACCTGATCTCCGGCGGGCGACTGCAGTTGGGCATCAGCCGGGGATCACCGGAGCAGGTCATCGACGGGTGGCGGTACTTCGGGTACGAGCCGTCCGAGGGCGACACCGATGCCGACATGGCACGCAAGCACACCGAGGTACTGCTCACGGTGCTGCGGGGCAGAGGCTTCGCCGAGCCGAATCCGCGGCCGATGTTCCCCAATCCGCCCGGCCTGCTGCGCACCGAGCCGCATTCCGAGGGCCTGCGCGACCGCATCTGGTGGGGCTCGGGCTCCAATGCCACCAGTGTGTGGGCGGCCGAGCTGGGCATGAACCTGCAAAGCTCCACGCTCAAGGACGATGAGACCGGCGAGCCGCTGCACGTCCAGCAGCGCAAGCAGATCGAGGCCTACCGGCAGGCGTGGAAGGACGCCGGACACCAACGCCAGTCGCGTGTGTCGGTCAGCCGCAGCATCTTCGCGCTGACCAGCGATCTGGACCGCGCCTACTTCGGCCGGAACACCGACTCAGGCGACCACATCGGAATGATCGACGAGAACACCAGGGCGGTCTTCGGACGCTCGTACGCGGCCGAACCGGACGTGCTGGTCAAGCAACTCGCCAACGACGAGGCCATTCAGGCCGCCGACACGCTGCTGCTCACGGTCCCCAACCAGCTCGGTGTGGAGTACAACGCGCACGTCCTGGAGAACATCCTGACCCACGTCGCGCCCGAACTCGGCTGGCGCTGAGGGCCCAGCCAGCCCCGCCCTTGCGCATGTGTTCTCTCCTCAGGATCGGTTTTGGCCGCGGACGGGTGTGTACAGGTGCTCGACGGACCCGTCGGGGAAGGTGCGGGTGCCGGTGAGCTGGAGGGGAGCGGGGGTGCTCTTGTCCGTGGTGAGCCGGAGGCCGTCGCCGAGCAGGATCGGCATGACGACCACGCCGAGTTCGTCAGTGCGCCGATTTCGCGGAAGGCCTGGATGGTCTGCTGGCCGCCGACCAGGTGCACGTCTCCGGCGAAGTCTGCGTCCCGCATGAGGCGGAGCAGTTCGGCCGGGTCCGCGGCGGACACGACGTCGGCGGGCGTCCCCTCCGGGAGCGGACGGCCGGTCAGCACGAAGACGCGCAGGTTCGGCCACGGCCAGTGCGGCGAGCCGACCGCGGGCGCGAAGGTGTTGCGTCCCATGACCACCGCGCCGCAGCCGGCGATGAACTCCGGGTGGCCGTGCGAGACGCCGGACTCGAAGTCCGGTGCGGTCAGGATGGCGGGCAGCCCGTCCGGCGACGCGATGAAACCGTCGACGCTGACCGCGATGTGCGTACGGATGCGCATGAGATGTCCCTTCGATCGGGTGTCCGTTCAGGATGTCCGGTAGGAGGGCCGGGCACATTGGGCTGATGCCCTAAGCGGGCCGCGGCGACCTCTTTAGATCCGGGGCGCGGGCTACTGTGTGGCCCATGGCGAGCCGGTTGGTGAGCCCGGTGCTGGTGGGCCGGGAGGCGGAGCGGGCGGCCTTGCTGACCGCGCACCGCGATGCCGCGCTTGAGGCGATCGTGGTCCTCGTCGGCGGCGAGGCCGGCATGGGCAAGACCAGGCTGGTGCGGGAGTTCACGTCCGGGCTCGGCGCGTCCGCGCTGGCGGTGGCGGGCGGGTGTACCGATCTGGGCGTCGATGGGCCGCCGTTCGGCAGCGTCGTCACGGCCCTGCGCCGGTTGGTGCGGGCGATGGGCGTCCCCGCGGCAGCGGGCCTGCTGCCGGGAGGTGGGCGGCGCGGGCTGGCCCGGCTGTTACCCGAGCTGGGGGAGGACGACTGCGACCCGGACCGGGACCTGGGACGCGCCCGGCTCTTCGAGGAGGTCCTCCTGCTGCTGGAAGGCGCCGCGGCCGACCGTCCCCTGGTCGTGACGCTGGAGGACCTGCACTGGTCCGATCGGTCCACCGCCGAGCTCCTGGCGTTCCTGGCGCAGAACCTCAGCGGCCCGGGAATCCTGCTGGTCGGGACGTACCGGCCCGACGAGGTCGTCGCGGCGCATCCGCTGCGGCCGCTGGTGGAGCGCGGCGAGGACGTCCGCCGCATCGCGCTGGCCGGGCTTGCCCGGGACGCGGTGGCGCAGCAGGTCACGGCGCTGCTCGGGCACCGACCGGACGAGCCGCAGGTGGACCGGATCTTCCGTCGGAGCGAGGGAAACCCGCTCTTCGTCGAGGCACTGGTGGACGCCGGCGACGCCCCCGCGGAGTCGTTGCGCGAACTGCTGCGGAGCGACGTCGAGCGGCTGCCCGAGCCGAGCCGGCGTATCGTCCACGCGGCCGCTGTCGCTGCCAGTCCGGTGGAGCACGGTCTTCTGGCCGTGCTCGCCGGGATGGCCGAGGTGGATTTCGAGGACGCGCTCAGGCCGCTCGTCCGTCGCAGGCTCCTCGAAGTGGTCGAGGACGGGTACGCCTTCCGCCGCGATCTGATCCGCGAGGCCGTCTACGAGGGGCTGCTTCCCGGTGAACGCGTGCGGCTGCACCGCCGCTGTGCCGAGGCGATCAGCGCCGACCCGCGGCTGGCCGCCGCCGGTCGCGCACCGGCTGAGATCGCCGTCCACTGGCATGCGGCCGGCGAGGACGCCCGCGCCGCCGAGGCCGCCTGGCACGCCGCCGAGTCTGCCCGCCGGGCGTACGCGCACGCCGAGCGCCACCGCATGCTCGACCGCGTCCTGCGCCTGTGGGACCGGCTGCCAGACCTGCCCGGACGGATCGGGGCCGATCGGATCACGGTCATGGAGATGACCGCCGAGGCCTGCCTGAACGCCGGTGAGCTGGACGCCGGGACCGCCGTGGCGACCGCCGCACTGGACGAGTCGCCGGACCCCGAGCGCGCCGCCGCGTTACTTGAGATGCGGGCGGCGATGCGCGACCGCAACGGCCAGGACCCGCTGCCCGACCTGATGGAGGCCGCCCGGTCGCTGCCGGCGACCCCGGCCACTGCGGTGCGCGGCCGGGTGCTGGCCGAACTGGCCACGTCCCAGCGCAACCAACGCCGGTTCGCGCCCGCCCGGGCGTCGGCGGAGGAGGCGCTGGAGATCGGACGCCGGACGGGCGACCGTGCCGTCCAGGCCAAGGCGCTCGTCACGCTCGCCGCGCTGGCCGCCGTGAACGCGGACCTGACGACCGCGAAGGACCTGTTCGGCCAGGCCGGCGCCGCCGCCTCCGATGCCGGAGCCCACGACACCCGGCTGCTCGTCGCGGTCACCGAGTCGGACACCCTGGAGGCCGCCGGCGAGCATGCCGGGGCGGCGCGGGTCGCGCGGCAGGGCATGGCCCTCGCGGACGCCATGGGCCTGGCGCGCACCCGCGGCACGCTTCTGGCGCCGAACCTGTCCGAGTCTCTGCTCTCGCTCGGCCGCTGGACCGAGGCGAGCCAGGTCAACCGGGACGCGCTCCGCCTGGCGCCACCGCCGCTCTACCGGGCGTACCTGCGGATCATCCAGGCGACCGTCGATCTGAGGCAGGGGGACGCGGAGCAGGCCGCAGCGGCATCCGAGCAGGCCAGGACCGCCATGCGCGGCAACAACCGCGGCGAGGAGTCGTGCCTGGAGCCCGATCTGCTGGATTGCCGGCTGGAGCGCGAAGCTCACGGTCACCGGGCCTCTCCAGCGGGCGTACCGGCTGACGTTCGACGCCGAGCTGAGCCACGCGGACATCGCCGCGTGGCCCCAGGCGATAGCGGCGTGGCGCGACCTTGACCAGCCCTACGCCCTGGTAGAGACCCTCCTCCGCGCCACCAGCGCCGCGTTGTCCGCCCGGGACAGGAAGCAGGCGACCGCCCTCTTGACCGAAGCCGCATCGATAGCAACCGATCTGGGCGCACAACCGCTGCTGACCGAGATCGAACGACTGGCCAAGCGTTCCCGGCTCCCAGCCAATGCGACCACCACACCTGATCGGCCCGATACTCCCGCCGGCCTCACCAACCGAGAACTTGAAGTACTTGAACTGTTGACAGCCGGACTGAGTAACCGCCAGATCGGCGAGCGCCTGTTCATCTCCGCCAAGACGGCCGGCGTCCACGTCTCGAACATCCTGGCCAAACTGATGGTGACGACCCGCTTGGAAGCCGCTACCTGGGCCCACCGAACACACCTCTTCGATCAGAGATGACCGCGGACCCACAGCGTTCAGCGAGTGGGATCGCGTGGGCCCGATGTCGCGAAACGCGGAGCGGGCTGGTCGATGGTCCGGCTGGCGCTCTCGCCCGTGACCGCGTGTTCGCGGGCGCGGGTTATCGGCTGCGTCGCAGAGTCGTTCGCCAACCGACGGGAGTGTGCGGGCCGTGGAAGAAGGCGTTGCGCTTGTCACTGGAGCGTCCCGCGGACTGGGTGCCGTCATTGCGCGGCGCTTGGCCGCCGACGGCCTGGCCGTGGCCGTCGGATTCCGCTCCGGGGCCGACCAGGCCCGCCGGGTGGTCGAGGACATCCGCGCCGCGGGCGGTCGTGCCGAGGCGTTCTCCGCCGACGTCACCGAAGAGGCCGCCGTGGCCGACCTGATCGCACAGGTGACCGACCGGCTGGGCGCGGTCACCGTCCTGGTGGTCAACGCGACCGGTCCGCAGCCGGTGGTGGCGGTGGAGGATCTGACCTGGGAGGCTCATCTCGACCAGCTGCGATTCTTCGTCAAGAGCCCCACGTTGCTGTTGCAGGCCGTCCTGCCTGGGATGAAGGCTCGCGGGGGCGGGCGCGTCATCCAGATCGGCTCTGACATCTTCGAACGCGCCTTGCCCGGTATGTCCGCCTATGTCGCAGCCAAGGGCGCCCAAATCGGTCTGACCCGGACGTGGGCGCGGGAACTAGGTCCGTCGGGCATCACAGTGAACCTCGTTGCCCCTGGCTGGATCCCCGTCGAGCGGCAGATGAGTGCAATGTGGGGGCGGTGAACCAGCGTGGCAGCTTAGGGAACGATCGCTACGGCGCCTCGCACCGCGCCTTGGGCCAGTCGGTCGTGGGCCGCCGCCGCGTCGGCGAAGGGGTGCACCGCGGCGACCCGCAGCGGGATGTCACCGCTCTCCGCTCGTTTGACCAGGTCGCTCAGCCGGGAGCCGTCCGGTAGCACGTCCAGGCTGAACGTCCGGATTCCCCGCACCGGCTCCGGGCGCAGCGGGGGTGAGGCGGCCACAAAGACGCCGCCGTCCCTGACCAGTTCCATCAGTGAGGGGCCGATCACCGCCAGGTCGACAACGGCGTCGAAGTTGTCCGGCGCAGCCGCGATCGGATCGTCTGAGCGTGGCATGAACGCCGCGCCCTGCGACTCGACGAACTCGCGGTCGTCGGCCCCTGCGAGTCCCGTGGCGTGCAGGCCGGCTGCCCGGGCCAGGGCCAGGGTGAACCCGCCGACCTGCCCTGCGGCACCGGTGACGAGCACGGTCGAGCCCGCCGGGAGCGCGAGCAGGTCGAGGGCTTGGGCGGCGGCGAGGCCGTTGGTCGGCAGGGTCGCGGCCTCGGTGGCGGGAATGCCCTTGGGTGCGAAGGTCAGCCAGGCGGACTCCAGCACCACGTACTCCGCGTGGGTGCCGACCGTGGTGCGTACCCATGGCGAGAAGCCGATGACACCGTCACCGACATTGAAATCGCCGGCGGACGGACCCACCGCGTCGACCGTGCCTGCCACGTCCCAGCCGGGTGTGTACGGCAGCCCGGTCGGCAGTGGTGCCGGGAATCGGCCGGCGCGAATCATGAGGTCAACCGGGTGCAAAACGGATGCAGCGACCCGTACTCGGACTTGCCCAGGCCCTGGCTCGGGTATCGGTAGGTCCGCCGCCACGGACAGGACCTCCGGCCCTCCGAACTGTGAATAACTGACTGCGCGCATCGTCGTGCCCTTCGCTGTATGTCGTGGTTTCTCCACGGTAGGGAGATGGGGGCACCGTGAGAAAGTAGGTACCTTGGAGTGCCTAGGGCACCGAATAGGAGGTGGAACGTGGCGACAACGACTGCCGCACAACGTCGAGAGCAGGCCAAACGCGACTATGACGCGTTCTTGGCGGCTTGCCCGACCCGAGAGCTGCTGAGCACGCTGACCGACAAGTGGGCGGCGCTCGTGATCCCGGCCCTTGCCGACGGTCCGCAGCGGCACAGCGAACTCGCCCGCCGCATTGCCGGCGTCAGCCAGAAGATGCTCACCCAGACCCTGCGCAAGCTGGAACGCGACGGTCTGCTCACCCGCACGGTGACCGCATCGGTGCCGACCCGCGTCGACTACGAACTCACCCCGCTCGGCCAGGACCTGTTCCCGGTGATGGTCGCGATCAAGACCTGGGCGGAGACGCACATGGATCGCGTCTTCGAGGCCCGCGCCCAATTCGACGCACGTTCATGAAAACCGGTGGGCGCCCGGACGCACTCAACTCGGCAGCCCATTGCGTTCGAGCTGGGGCTCTGGCTCCGCCTGCTTGAGGCCTGCCGCGGCTGACCCGGGCCGTCTCGGCTTGAGGTCAGGCTGCGGACCCTTGGGGTGCGTGGTCGCTGGTCAGGAGCGCCGCTCGGCGAATCGAACCGGCGGAGGCGGCCAGCAACGGCAGCCGGACGGCCGGGCTGGGAATGCGTCCCTGGGCGTGCAGCACTCCCTTGATGACCGTCGGGTTCGGCTCGGCGAAGAGCGCAGCGGACAACCGGGCCAGCTCGGCTCCGAGTCGGCGGGCGGGTGCGCCGGAGCCGCGGCGCCACAACGAGATCAGTTCGGCGTAGTCGGCGGTGCGGAGATTGGCCGAGGCGAGGATTCCGCCGTGGGCGCCCGCCGCGACGAGCGGTGATATGACCACGTCGTCACCACCGAGCACGGCGAAGCCGGGCGGTGAGCAGTCGAGCAACTCGACCGTGGTCGCGTCGATCGCGCCGGTCGCGTGCTTGACCCCGGCGACCCCTGGTAGGCGGCCGAGCTCCGCAAGCGCGCGGGCGCTGAGAGTCTGCCCGGTGCGGTAGGGGATGTCGTAGACGATCAGCGGTATCCGGCCGTGGTCGGACAACGCGGTGAAGTGCGCCAGCGTCCCCGCTTCACCGGGTCGGATGTAGGGCGGCGCGGGAACCAGCGCCGCGGCCACGTCGCCGTTGGCCGCCAGCTCGCGCAGCGACTCGATGGCGGTGGCGGTGTCGTTGGTGCCGACCCCGACGACCAGCGGGGCGCCGTGTGCACGGGCGGCGGCGGAGCAGACTCGCACCACGGTCTGCTTCTCCTCTGCGGTCAACGTGGCCGATTCCGCGGTGGTGCCGAGCGCGACGAGCCCGGAGGCACCGGCCGACAGCGCCTCGTCGGCGAGTCGGGCCAGCGCCTCGGGAGCCAGGCGCAGGTCGTCGGTGAACGGAGTCACCAGGGGGACGTACAGGCCGGTGAACATCGGATCGGGCTTCATGCTTTCAACCCTTGCGCACCCTGATCCTGTAGGTCCATTTCTGATTTCTACCTTGATGCCTAAGCTGAGCTTATGCTCGATGTTCGTCGTCTCTACCTGCTTCGCGAGCTGGACCGGCGGGGCACGATCGCGGCCGTGGCCGAGGCGCTGTCCTTCACCGCATCCGCCGTCTCCCAGCAGTTGAGTGTGCTGGAACGCGAGGCGGGAGTGGCCTTGCTCGAACGCAGTGGCAGGCGTGTGGTCCTCACGCCCGCAGGCCGGTCCCTGGTCGCACACGCCGATGCCGTGCTGGAACGCCTTGAGCTTGCGGTCGCCGAACTCGCCGGCGCGAGGGAGGGCATCGGGGGGCCGCTGCGCATCGGAACCTTCCCCTCCGGTGCCCACACCATCGTGCCCGCGGCGCTGGCCGAGCTGGCCCGACGACATCCCGCGCTGGAACCGATGGTGCAAGAGATCGACTCGGCACGCGTTTCCGACGGCCTGCGCGCCGGCGAACTCGACGTGGCTCTTGTCCACGACTACGACTTCGTGCCCGCGCCACCGGACACAACGGTGGACGAGGTGCCCCTGCTGGAGGAGCCGATGTACCTCGCCACCAGCGCCGCGACCAGGACCACCGGCCTCGGCGACACGCTGACAGAGCTGCTCCGCCCCTATGCCGAGGTCCCGTGGATCACCGCACGGGACGGTACGACCGGTCACGCGATGGCCGTGCGCGCCTGCCAGGCGGCCGGGTTCCAGCCGAGAATCCGCCACCAGGTCAACGATTTCCGCACGGCGCTGTCCCTGGCCGCCATCGGGCAGGGGGTCGGATTCGTACCGGAGATGGCCACTGCACAGGCCCCCCGAGGCGTGGTGCTGACCAGGTTGCCGTTGTTCCGCCGATCGAAGGTCGCCTTCCGCGCGGGCGGCGGTGCGCATCCGGCGATCGCCGCGTTCGTGGCCGCGGCGAGAGCGGCAGCGGGCCGGTCATCGGGACAGCAGTCTGTACCTTGATACTGTTATGGATAACTGTCCGGTTCACCACTGAGGACGCCGATGTCGCTGCGCCACGCGCTGCTCGCCACCCTGACCGCCCAGCCCATGACCGGGTACGAGCTGGTCAAGTACTTCGACGGGAGCATCGCGTACGTATGGAGCGCGCCGCACAGCCAGATCTATCCGGAGCTGCGCCGGATGGAGCGCGACGGGCTCGTCACGGTGGAGGTCGTGCCGCGCGGCGAGCGGGCGGAGAAGCGGGTCTACTCGATCAATGAGGCCGGCCTTCGCGAGCTCCGGAGGTGGGAGCAGGAGCCGCTGCCCTACCAGTCCGAGCGGGATCCGTACCGGTTGAAGGTCGCGCACTTCGAGCAGGCGACGTACGAGGCGGCGCGCGGCCAGCTTGAGGCGCACCTGCACCATTTCACCCGTGCGCTGCAGGGGTGGGAGCAGATGCTGGCCGACCTGGACGCGCGCCGTGTCTCGCTGCTGCGCCGGCGGCTGGAGCAGCGTCCGGGGGAGGAGCACGAGGCGATCGTGGCGTTTCGCAAGCTCGCGTTCCGGGGCGAGGTCCTCAAGGCCCGGGCGGAGATCGCCTGGGCGAAGGAGGGCTTGGCCGTGCTGGACGAGCTGCAGGCCAAGGGCGTCCCGCTGCGCGGCGAGGAGATCGCCAAGCCGGCCCCGCAGTGAGCCCCGAGCGCGGCCGGCGCGCCTCGTCGCGCACCGGCCGCACTCCGCTGGTCGACGGCCGCGTCAGCGGAGCATCGCGCGGACGCGGCCGGGGGTGAGCGGAAGGGCCGTGAGCGCAACGCCCGCGCCGAGCGCGTCCGCGACCGCGTTGGCCACCGCCGCGGGCGTGGCGACCATCCCCGACTCGCCGACGCCTTTGGCGCCGAGCGGGTTGGACTGGGGCGGGCGATGCTCGACCACGACCGTTTCGATCTCGGGTAGTTCGGACGCCGTCGGCATCCGGTAGTCGCCGAACGTGGTGGACAGCGGCTGCCCCTGCGCGTCGTAGAGGAGTTCCTCCAGCAGCGCGCCGCCGATCCCCTGGGACGCGGCCCCGGCGAGCTGGCCGCGGACCAGGGCCGGGTTGATGGCCCGTCCCACGTCGTGCATGACGATGTGGCGCAGCACCCGCACCCGCCCGGTGGGGCGGTCGACCGCGACGACGGAGAGCGCCCCGCCGAACGAGAACGTCGGGTGGGGCTTGTCGAAGCGGCCGCGCCCCTCTCCCAGCTTTTCGGTCGGCAGGGAGACCCCGGCGGCGTGGACGGAGTTCCGCCCGAACTCGACGGCGTCCGCGTCGGCGCCCAGCGCCTCGGCGGCCTTGGCGCGCAGGTCGCGCGCGGCGAGCAGGGCGGCGTTCCCCGCGACCGGCGTCGACCGGCTCGCGAACGCCCCGAAGCCCATGGGGACCTCGTCGGTGTCGGAGAAGGCGACCCGCACGTCCTCCACCGGGACGCGCAGGACGTCCGCGACGATCTGTGCGAACACCGTCTCGATGCCCTGCCCGAGGGAGCCCGACCCGATATGTACGGTGAATCCCCCGGCGGGGTCCGGAACGACGCGTGCCTCTTCGAACGGTCCGATCGCGCCGATTTCGATGTAGACGGCGAGGCCGAGGCCCACGCACTGGCCACCCGCCCGGCGTTCGGTGACCTCGCGCCTAAGGCGGTCGTACTCGGCGGCGTCCAGCAACGTCTCGAGCGCTGCCGGGTGGTCGCCGCTCTCGTAGACGATGGCGGGGACTGCGGAACCCTCGTCCATGGCGAACGTGAAGGGCATCGCCGCGGCCGGGATCAGGTTGCGCCGCCGCAGCTCGGCAGGGTCCAGCCCGATACGGGCGGCGAGCATGTCGAGCAGCCGCTCGCGGGCGAACGTCACCTCGGTCATGCCAGGCCCCCGGTAGGTGCCGACCGGCGTGCGGTTGGTGATGACGCCGGTCGACTCGACGGAGAACGCCTTCCACTGGTAGGGGCCGGCGACCTGCTGTGCGGGCAGCAGTTCGGGCAGGATGCCCTGCGACCGGACGTAGCCGCCGTGGTCGGCCCAGGCCCGGTCGCGGAAGGCGAGGAGCCGGCCGTCCGACGTCGCGGCGATCTCCAGCTCGTGCTCCTGCTCGCGGGCGTGGTTGGTGGCGACGAAGTGCTCGGTGCGGTCCTCGACCCACTTCACCGGGCGGCGCAGGCGGAGCGCGAGATGGGCGACCAGGAAGTCCTCGGGGTAGGCCTCGCCCCGCACGCCGAAGCCGCCGCCGACGTTCACCTCGGCGACCCGGATCCGCTCGGCTTCGATGCCGAGCATCACCGCCAGCGCCTGCCGTACCGAGTGCTTGACCTTTGCGCCGCCCCACAGCGTGAGGCGGCCGGTGACCTCGTCGACTTCCGCGAGCAGGCCGCGGGTCTCCATCGGGACCGCGGTGTGCCGGTGCATCCGGAACCTCTCCCGGACGACGATGTCGGCGGCGTCGAACGCGGCGTCGACATCGCCGTGCCGGAGCGGGACCGTGTTGACGACGTTCGTCCCGACCTCGGGGTGGATCGGCTCGGCGGTCAGCGCCTCCGTCAGGCCGGTGACCGGGTCCAGTTCGTCCAGGTCGAAGTCGACCAGTTCGGCCGCGTCCTCGGCGACATAGGGATCGGTCGCGACGACCACGGCGATCGGCTCGCCCACGTACCGGACGACTCCCCGCGCGAGCGGCGGCTGCAGGAAGCGGTTGGCCTCGGGAGTCTCGAACATCGGAAGCCGGATGGGTATCCGGACGTCCGGCAGGTCATCGGCGGTGAGCACGGTCACCACGCCCGGGTACTCGGCGGCCTCGGTGACGTCGATCCCGGTGATCCGCGCGTGCGCCACGGGGCTGCGCACGACACGGACGTGGACCGCGCCTTCCCGGTGGAGGTCGGCCACGTACTGCGCGGTGCCCGCGAGGAGCGCCGCGTTGGCCGTCCTCCGCACATCGCCGCCGATGATGCCGGTCATGGCCTGCCTCCTTCGTCCATCAGCCGTGTGAGGGCCCGCACCACAAGGGTCTCGACGAGCTCACGGCGAAACTCCGCCCCGGCGAAGGCGTCCTCGCCTGGGTGGATCTCCGCCGCGGCCACGCGGGCGGCCAGCGCGGCCGCCCCCGGACTCAGCGCCACGCCGTCGAGGGACGCCCCGGCATCGAGCGCCCTGACCGGAGCCGGCCCGACCGAGCCGAGCACGATGCGGACCTGCCGCACCACGCCGTCCTCCCCGGTCGCGACGGCGACCGCGGCGGAGGCGAGCGCGAAGTCGCCCGAGCGGGCGGTGAACTCCTCGAAGGCGCTGCGCAGTCCCGGCGGCGGAACGGGGAAGTCGATTCTCACCAGCACCTCGGTCGGTTCGATGACCGTCATGAACGGCCCGGTGAAGAATCCCGCCGCCGGGACGGTCCGGGTGCCGGCGGCCGAGCGCAGCACGAACGCCGCGTCCAGCGCGGTGGCCACGACCGGCAGCTCGGCGGACGGATCGGCGTGCGCGATGCTGCCGCCGATCGTTCCGCGCTCCCTGATGGGAAGGTGACCGATCTGCGCGGCCGCCTCGCGGATCGCCCGCCACGGCCCGGCCAGCTCCGCGGAGCCTTCCAGCCGGGCGTGGCGGACGAGTCCGCCGAGGGCGAGCCCGCCGCCCGTCCGGTCGATGCGGTCCAGGCCGGGGAGGCGGCCGATGTCCACCAGGTGCGTCGGCCGGGCCAGCCGGTAGGACAGCAGCGGCAGGAGGCTCTGCCCGCCGGCGAGGAACTTCGCCTCGTCGCCGGCCTCAACGATCATGTCGAGGGCCTCGTCCAGCGTCGCGGGTCGCGCGTAGGCGAACGGTGGCGGCTTCATCGCGCGCTTCCTGCGGATCGCCGGGGGGCCAGTTCCCGCTGGGCGACGAGGACGGCCTTCACGATCGGCACACCGCCGGTGCACCGGCACAGGTTGGAGCTGACCACCTCGCGCACCCGCTCGGGGGACGCGTCCGGCTCGTCGCGCAGCAGTCCCGCCGCCAGCATCAGGAAGCCGGGCGTGCAGAAGCCGCACTGGAGCGCGCCGCCCTCGTCGAAGGCGCGGCGCAGCATCCCGAGTTCGGGCGCGTCCCCCTCGATCGTCTCGATCGGCGAGCCCTCCGCTTGTACCGCCAGCGCCAGGCACGACCGGACGGGACGGCCGTCCATCAGCACCGTGCAGGCCCCGCAGACGCCGTGCTCGCAGCCGAGACGCGTTCCGGTGAGTCCGTGGTCGCGCAGGGCGTCGGCCAGGGTCCGCCGCGGTGGGACGCTGACCGCCTCCTCACGGCCGTTGACGTCCAGTGCGCACGTCACCGGATCGTCCTCGGCTCTCCATCGCTCCATCTCGCTCACCTCACCTCGTTTATGTATCTACTTATGTATCAAGTTACATATACTCCGAAGCCGTCGCAACAGGTCAGCCCGAGAGCCGCTCGATCGCCTCGGCGATCCGCCCGGTGCCCCAGCCGGCCGCGAGGGCGAGCGAGAGCAGGACGCGCACCTTGTAGGAGTCGAGGGCGCCCCCGCTGATCAGCCCCTTGGACAGCAGGTCGATCTCCGAGCCCGGGAAGTCGTAGGTGCCGCGGAACCCTTCTCCCGCCCCGGTCCGGGAGGTCAGGACGACCGGCATCGTCTCGGCGAGACGAGCCGCGGCGTCGACCATCCGCTCCGGCAGGTGCCCCGCGCCGAACGCGGCCAGCACGACGCCCGCGAAGCCGAGGTCGGCCAGCCGGTCGAGGACGCGGCCGTCGTCACCGAGCGCGACACTGACCAGTGCCACCGGCGGCGGCTCCGCACCGGGCAGCGGGACGACGTGCACGCGGTGCCCCACGTGCAGCGGGACGCGGACGCGCTCCTCGGCGATCCAGCCGATCGGCCCGACCCCGGCCCCGCCGAACGCCGAGGGTCGCGACGTGTGCCTCTTGCGCACGAACCGGGCCGCGTGGATCTCGTCGTTCATCACCACCAGGGTTCCGAGACCGGACGCCGCCTCGCTCGCGGCGACCCGAACGGCGCCGAGCAGGTTCGCCGGGCCGTCCGCGCCGGGCATCGTCGGGTTGCGCATGGCGCCGGTCACCACGATCGGGCGGTCGGATTCGCATAGCAGGTCAAGGGCGAACGCGGTCTCCTCCAAGGTGTCGGTGCCCTGGGCGACGACCACTCCGTCCACGCCGTCTTCCAGCAGGTCGCCGATCCGCTCGGCGACCGCCTGGATGTCGCCGAGCCACAGATGCGCGCCCGGCACCGGCCGGACGACGTCGAAGTCGATCTCGGCGACGGCGGAGAGTCCGGCCACCCCGGCCACCAGGGCGCGGGCGTCGAGGGCGGGCCGGACTCCGCCTCCGTCGCCGGCCGAGGTCATCGCGATCGTTCCGCCGAGCGCGAGCACATGGACTCTGTTCCTCGTCGTGGTGGGGATCATGCGGGCCACCTCCTGGGGGCCGGACCCGGACCGGCCTTGACGGCCGTGACGCCATCCGGTTAGCGTTTAGGTATCGTTATACCTAAATAAGAACACACTTCCCGGTCTGCGGGAAGGCGCGCCCAGGAGAAAGGACGAACACGTGGTCTGCTGGCCGTTGCCCGTGATCCATGAGATGAGCGAACGACAGGAGGACTTCGTCCCCCCGAACCTCAGCCCGCGCGGTCTGCGGCTGCGGCCGGCCGAACTGGCCGACGGCGTGTACGCGCTGATGGCCAACCAGATCCCCAAGGACAACAACGGGCTGATCGTCGGCGACCGCGCCGCGATGGTGATCGACTCCGGCATCACTCCGGGCGTCGGCCGCTACCTGCAGGAGGTCGTCGCCGAACTCACCGACAAGCCCGTCCGGTATCTGGCCAACACCACCTTCCACGGCGACCACACGTTCGGGAACTCCGCGTTCGGGGACGACGTCACGCTCGTCTCGTCCCGGCTGAACAAGGCGTCGATGGCGACGATCTCGCTGGAGCACGAGAAGGCCCTGCGGCTCAGCAGCATGTACGGCGACGACGGCCTGGACGCGGTCGTCGCCTGGCGGCAGCCCGACCTGGTCTTCGACCGCTTCTGCGAGATCGACCTCGGCGGGCGCGTGGTCCACCTGTGGCATTTCGGGCCCGGCAACGGATCGGGCGACACCATCGTCCACGTCCCGGACGCCAAGGTCGCCTGGGTCGGCAACTTCCTCCGCCACCACGGCATCCCGCCGATGCTGCTGGCCGGCGACCCGGTCGGCTATGCGCGCTCCATCCAGGCGCTGAAGGCGACCATCCGGGTCGACACCCTCGTCCCGGGGCACGGGCCGCTCGCCGCCGCCGAGCCCGGCATCAGCTGGCACCTGCACTACCTGCACCGACTCGCCGCCTCGGTCTCCCGGCTGCGGGACGAGGGCGCGAGCGTCGACAAGGCCCTCGACGAGGTCGTGCTGGACGACCCGCTGCCGCTGTCGGAGGTCGTCCCGGACGCCGGCGCCGAGGAGCACGACCGGTTCGCCGCCCTGGTGCGGTCCAATCACCGGCTGAACGTCCTGCTGTCCTACCGCTGGCTTGCGGGCACGGCCGTCGCCGGTCACGGAGGCTGACATGCGGATCGAGAACACCTTCACCGTCCCGGTCGCGGTGGACGAGGCGTGGATCGTCCTCCTCGACGTCGAGCGGGTCGCACCCTGCATGCCGGGCGCGCAGCTCGAAACGGTGGACGGCGACGTCTTCACCGGGCGGGTCAAGGCGAAGGTCGGGCCCGTCACCCTCACCTACAAGGGCCGGGCGGAGTTCACGTCCCGCGATGCCGCGACGCACACGGCGACGCTCACGGCCAAGGGCAAGGACGCCCGTGGCGCGGGCACCGCCGCCGCGACGGTCACCATGCGACTCGCCGGCGAGAACGGGATCACCCGGGTCGAGGTGCACACCGACCTGGACATCACCGGGAAGCCCGCGCAACTCGGCCGCGGCGTCATCACCGACGTCGGCAACAAGATCATCGGCCAGTTCGCGGACGCGCTGGCCGGGCAGCTCGCGGCCGAACGCCCGGCGGCGGACCCGGGCGACGCCGCCGCCGCGGAAGCGGCGGGCGCCGGCGAGACCACCGCTCCGAAGAGCGCGGCCAACGGGAGGCACGCGCGCCCGGCCGACGACTCGATCGACGTACTGGGGCTCGCCGGCCGGTCCCTGCTGAAGGGCCTCCTCGCGGCGCTCATCCGCCCCTTCCGGCGGCGCCGCCCACCCCAGGAGAGGCACCTGTCATGACGCTCGGAACGACCGTCACCGAAGTCCGCACGGACTTCCTGTCCATCCCGCTCGACCGACCGCTCGTCACCGCGGCGTTCCCCATCCCGGCGATCGACACGGCCCTGGTGCGGGTGCGGACGCGCGACGGCCACGAGGGCGTCGCGTGGAGCTTCGCCTTCGGCCGCGGCCGCGTCGCCTCCCTCGTCGCGTTCATCGAGGACCTCGCCGAGACCCTCGTCGGCGAAGACGCCCTCGCCATGGAGTCCCACTGGCGGCGGATGTCGAACGCGTCGGGGTTCATCGGCCGCCGCGGCGTCGCGACCCTGGCGATGTCCACACTGGACACCGCCTGCTGGGACATCGCCGGCCAGGCGGCCGGCCTGCCCGTGCACAAGCTCCTCGGCGGGTTCCGCACGCGCATCGAGACCTACGCGAGCCAGGGCCTCTGGCTCGACCGGACCGTGGACGAGCTCGCCACGGAGGCGCGGGACCTGGTCGACCAGGGCTTCGCGGCCGTCAAGATGCGGGCCGGGCTCCCCGACCCGCTGGAGGACGTCCTGCGCGTCCGGTCGGTTCGCGAGGCGATCGGCCCGGACGTGAAGCTCATGATCGACGCCAACCAGGCGTGGGACCTCAAGCGAACCCTCCGCATGGCCGGGCTGTTCGAGGAGTACGACGTCTTCTGGCTGGAGGAGCCCATCCCGCACGGCCAGGTCGAGGACTACTCCGCCGTCGCCGCGCAGATCCCGATGCCGCTGTGCACGGGCGAATCGAACTACTTCAAGGACGAACTCCTCACGCTCGCCCGTACCCGGGCCACCGACTACGTCATGCCCGACCTCATGCGCATGGGCGGGGTCACCGAGTGGATGAAGGCCGCGCACGTCTGCGAGGCGTTCGGGCTGCCCGTCACCCCGCACCTGTTCATGGAGCACTCGGCGCATCTCGCCTGCGCAGCCCCCAACGCGGTGTGGCAGGAGTACCAGCCCTGGTGGCAGCCGATCATGAAGGAGCCGGTGCGGGTGGTGGACGGCCACATCCAACTGTCCGACACGGCCGGCTTCGGCATCCGGCTGGACACCACCGCCGTCGACGAGTACCGGGTCTGAGGACGTCCCGTGAGCTTCCTCGACCTCGTGATCTCCGGCGGCACCATCGTCACCCCCGCAGGACGCCGCCGCGCCGACGTCGCGGTGAGCGACGGCCGGATCGTCGCGCTCAGCGACCACGGGCTCTCGGCGCCGCGGACGGTGGACGCCTCAGGGCTGCTCCTGCTTCCCGGCGGTGTCGACACGCACGTCCATCTCATGGACCCCGGCGCCACGGACCGGGAGGACTTCCCGCACGGCACCCGTGCCGCGGCGGCGGCCGGGACGACGACGATCATCGAGCACGCGCACGGGAACCCGGTCCGCGGCGTCCAGGACCTCAAGGCGAAGATCGACCACCTGGACGGGCGCTCCAACGTGGACTTCGCCCTCGCCGCGCACGCCTGGCCGGGCGCGGAGCACGAGGTCGGGCCGCTGTGGGAGGCGGGCGCCGCGTTCTTCAAGGTGTTCACCTGCACCACCCACGGCGTGCCGGGCCATGACGCCGCCGCCCTGTGGCGGCACCTGCGCGCAACCTCCGCCGCCGGCGCGGTCAGCCTGCTGCACTGCGAGGACGAATCGCTGACCGAGGCCGCCGGCGCCGTCCTGCGTGACGAGGGCCGCGGCGACGGCGGGCTCATCCCGCAATGGCGGAACCGCGAGGCCGAGGTCGTCGCCGCGATGGTCGCGGGCGTCCTCGTCCGGAAGGCCGGGGCCCGGGCGGCCGTCGCCCATGTGAGCCATCCCGAGGTCGCCGAGTACCTTCGGCGGGAACGCGACGGCGGCGCCGGCCTGTTCACCGAGACCTGCCCCCAGTACCTGCTGCTCCGCGAGGACGAGGTCCTGGAGCACGGCCCGTTCCGCAAGTTCACCCCGCCGGCCCGTGCCCGGCACGACGCCGACGAGCGGGAGATGTGGCGGCTCCTCCGCGATGGCGTGCTCACCCACGTCTCGTCCGACCACGCTCCCTCGACACGGGAGCAGAAGACCTCCGGCGGCATCTGGGACGTCCACTTCGGGCTCCCGGGCCTGGACACCACGATGCCCGCGCTTCTCGACGCCGCCGCCCGGCAGATGATCGCCTACGAGGACGTCGCGCGGCTGTACGCGGAGGTTCCGGCCCGGCTGTACGGGCTGTGGCCCCGGAAAGGCCGCATCGCACCGGGCTTCGACGCCGACATCGCCCTGGTCGACCCGTCCCGCGAGTGGACCGTCCGCGACGCCGGCGTCCGCTCCAAGGCCGGCTGGACGCCCTACGACGGCCGGACGTTCACCGGCCGCGTCGTCCGCACCTACCTGCGCGGCGAGATCGTCGCCGAGAACGGCGAACCCGCCGACGGCCGCACCGGCCGATTCCTGCCCGGCCCGGGCCTCGGCCGATACCTCCCCGGCCCGGGCCTGCCGCCCGGCTGACTCCGGACCCCCGTTTCAACAGAGGAGTGGACCATGAAGTTCGGGATCGAGACCCCCAACTGCCTCGCCGGGATGATGTACCCGGTGCCGTTCGCCACGGCCCGGGACGTCGTCGACCTCGCCGTCGAGGCCGAGCAGCTCGGCTACCACGACGTGGGCTGCAACGACCACCTCAGCACCCAGCAGTACGTCCGGGACGCCTGGGTGACCCCGCCGGACTACTTCGAGCCCCTGATCACCCTGTCGCACATCGCCGCCCGTACCTCGGTGCTCAGGCTCTCCACCGCGATACTGGTGCTGCCGATGCGGTCGCCGATCCTGGCCGCCAAGCAGATCGCGACCCTGGACCACCTCAGCGACGGCCGCGTGATCATCGGTGCCGCCGTCGGCGGGTACCGGGACGAGTTCGAGACCGTCCTGCCGGAATGGGCCGACCGCTCGCGCGCGGAGCTGATGCACGAGGGCATCCAGGCTCTGCGGGTGCTGTTCGAGGCCCCCAGTTCGACTTTCGAGGGCCGGCACTACCGGTTCGAAGGGGTGGAGTCGTACCCCAAGCCCGTCCAGTCGCCGCTGCCCATCTATTCGGGCGGGAACGTGGAGGGCTCCCTGCGCCGCGCCGCCGAGCTGTGCCAGGGATGGCTGCCCGCGAAGCTCGGCCCCGGCCAGGTCAAGGAGAAGCGGGCCCGGCTCGACGCCTACGCGCGGGACGCGGGACGCGACCCCGCCGACATCACCACCGCCCTGCAGTCGGTCGTGTGCATCGGCGACACCCCGGAAAAGGCGCGGGAGCTGCTGGAAAAGTCGGCGTTCGACCTGTTCCGCAAGTCCCTGGCCAAGACCATGACCAAGGGCGTGGACATCGACCGCTACATCGACATCAACCTGATCGGCACACCTGACCAGGTGTGCGAGAAGGTGGCCGCGTTCCAGGACGCGGGCGTCGAGCACTTCTGCGGCACGTTGTTCGTCGGCAACACGGTCGAGGAGATGGCCGACCAGATCCGCCTGTTCGCCCGGCACGTGCTCCCGGCCTTCTCCGGCTAGGCACCGTCCGCGGAGAACCTGTACTGGAAAGGAGGGATCGTCATGGGGCCCGGGGCCGCGCTCCCCGGCCGCCTGGCCCGGACGCCCGCGACCGTACTCGCCGTCACCGTCCTCATGCTGGTGGCTCACGCCCCCGCCTTCGATCCCGGCGAGGTCCTCGCGCTGAACCGGCACGGCGGGCACGTCACCGCCGGCGCCGCGACGGGCGGGTACCGCCGCCTCTGGGCGGACCCGGTGACATGTGGGTCGCCCGAGGCACGGCGGCGATCCAGGCTCGTGCCATGACGAACCACCTGTGCGGGGAGGCCGTGCACGATGTGTGGTCGCACATTGTGCACGGCTTGCGCGAGTGCGCCGATGCCGCCCGATTCGCCGTCCACGGTCGAGTCCTCGCCATTCAGCGCATGAAGTCCGTCGACCGGTTACCCAGGATGCGGCTGCGTCCGCGGGTGTCCGCGCCCGCCGGCCGGGAGGCCGCTGGACAAGTCACCCGGCACGGGCGCCGATCGTGGCGGCCGCCGTCGCCATCGCCGGTTGGACCGGCGGACTGAAGCAGCAGGCTCGTCGGGATCACGTGTCCGGACGTCCGTTCGCAGCGGCGCACACGGCTGGGATGCACTGACCTGCGACGTGGGCGGTACGGGCGGGCCCAGCGTGGTCGCCGGGGCCGCCGTGCCCCTCACCCTCCCACGCGGCCACGTCACCGCCCTCGCCCCGAGTGGTGCGCCCGGTGTCCGCGCCCGCCCTGCTCGTCACCGTCCTCCCGCTGCGCGGCGAGCCCGACATGCTGGTCTTCGTTGCACTCGGCGGGTTCGCGCTCATCGCCTCGCCAATGCCGTGTCGTACACCGCCACTCACAGCGCCAATGTTCGCTCCGCCGCACGTTCGCGCACAGGTCTTCGTCACGAGCGGGGGACTCAAGGTCGCGCTCGCCTCGATCGGCGCCGCCGTCACCGGGTTGGCGGCGAGCCTGGGCGGAGGTGAGCCGGGTCTGCGCGAGGCACGTCACCGTGCGCCCAGGTACGCCCGAGGATTGTGGAGGTACTCGCGGTTCGTCCGGTTACAGGCCGGCCAGGCGCCCAGGAGGACGTCCTCAGCGTCGACGACGCTCCCCAGAATCTGGTAGGCGGTGAAGAATCGCAGCCGCTTGTGCCCGGGACGGCGGACTACAGCACGGCCCTGCGGGTGACACGCCCGCCCTTGGAGAGCTGCGGGGTCACGTTGAAGTGCTTGCTCATCCGGTACATCTTGGGCGGGCTGCCGCTCACCGTCTCCTTGTAGAAGACGGCCGCACGCCCCTTCAGATAGGTCCGGCGCGGGGTGTCGTCGGCGTGGGTGAACTGGACGACGCCGTCCCGGCGGCCGATGCTGACCGGCTGGTGGAAGTACCCGAACCGGAACGGCTTGACCTTCTTGCCTTGCAGCAGCCGGGCGATGGCGTCGGCGGTGTACGCGCCGGTGGGCATACCGCTCTGGCATGTGCCGTGGATCTGACCCCACGCCTGCCCGATCGCGGCGGTGTCGCCGATCGCGTGGACTTCGGGGTGGGACACCGATCGCAGCGTGCCGTCCACTGTGATCAGACCGCGGTCGTCAGTGTCGATCCCGGCATCGGCCGCCAGGGTGGGGACCTTCACACCCGCGGTCCACAGACAGGCGTCGGAGGGGACGACCCGGCCGTCCTCCAGTTCGATCCGGCCCGGTAGCACCTTGGCCGCTCCCGCGCCCACGACGAGCTGGACACCGATCCGCTCAAGGGCGCGATGCAGGTACGCGCGTGCCTTCTCGCCCATCATCGTGCCGGGGACGTCCCGGCTGATCAGCGTTACCGCCAGACCGGGACGGCCCTCGGCGATCTCGGCCGCCGCCTCGATGCCCGTCAGGCCCCCGCCGCAGACGGTCACCGCTCCCTGCGCGTCGGTCAGCTCGTCCAGCCGGGCGGCGAACCGCCGCGCCTCGGCCGGCCCGTTCAGGGTGAACGCGTGGTCGTCGGCCCCCGGAACGATGGAGGTGTCGGTGCTGCTGCCGAGCGCGTACACGAGCCTGTCGTAGTGCAGGATCTCCGTCTCGTCCAAGGTGACCGTGCGTCCGGCGGGGTCGATCGAGGTGGCCCGCCCCCGCTTGAAGACGACTCCGGTCCCGTGGAGCAGGTCGGGGATCTGGAGGTCGGCCAGTTCCTGGCCTGCCGCGACCTGGTGCAGGCGCAGCCTCTCGGTGAACCGCGCCGAGGGGTTGACCAGGGTGATCCGCACCGACCTGCGGCGGGTCCGGTGGGCCAGGCGGATCGCGCACATCATGCCTGAGTAGCCGGCGCCCAAGATGACTATCTGGTGTTCGTTGCTCATTCTTCGACTCCCTGTTCACGCTGCCGATGGCCTCTTGGCCGGTGACAACCTGGAGACAGTTGGCAGAGCTGGGAAGTGACATGACGTCCTCCGTGATGTGAGTCACGCGTCCGGCGCGGCCCACCGCACGCCGGTCAAGCCGAGCCGAGCTGGAAAAGCTCGCATTGCGCCGCGAAACAGGACGTGATCACATCGTTGGTCATGGACATCGTCGCCACCCTTCCCGCGTTCATCGTCGCCGTCGTGCTGATCTCGGCGTCACCGGGCCCTGCGATGGCGTTGATCATGCGTCGTGCGGCGCTGCGGGGTCTGTCCGGCGCCGTGCTGACCGTGCTGGGGCTGGAGGCCGGACTGTACGTGTGGGCGTTGTGCGCCGGCGCCGGCCTGGCCGCCCTGGTGGCCGCCTCAGAGATCGCCTACCTCATCCTCCGCGTGGTCGGCGCGGCCTTCCTGCTGTACCTCGGGGTGAAGTCATGGCGGGCCGCCTGGCGCAGCCGCAAGGCGGGACCGGTCGGCGAAGCCGACCAGGACCTGCCGGACGCCTCGTCGCTGACCTGGTGGAAGGCCTTCGGGGAGGGGGCCGTGGTGATGCTGGCCAACCCGAAGGCCGCCGCATTCATGATCGCGTTCTATCCGCAGTTCGTCCCCGCGGACCGGCCGCTGCTCGCCACGACCGCTCTCCTGGCGCTGCTCCAGGTGGCCGTCGAGATCGTCTTGTACCTGGCGTTGGCCGCCGTGGTCGGGCGCGCCGGCGCGTGGTTCCGCAGGCCGGCCGTCCGCCGCCGGCTGGACGCCATCAGCGGGACCGTGCTGGTCACCCTCGGCCTGCGGATGGCCGCCGAGAGTCGCTGAAGGCGGGGGTCGTCCACCGCTGACGGCACGCCCGAACGTGCCCGTTGCAGGCAGTCGAGGAATTGGATCGCGGTCTTCTGGTCAGGGGGCGTGGTGATGCCTCACGGCGGCGAGGACTTCACCGAGTTGACCTCGGGCCTGGGCGGAACGCAGGTGGTCCAGGTAATCACGGGATTCGACGATCTTCCCGTCGTGGACCCGCATGACGAAGACCGCCGGAACTGTGAACGGCTCGCCGGTCTCCACCACGATCCCCTCGTACCGGAACTCCGCCACGATGACCTCGGGATCTGCGGTCTCATGAATGGTGATGCCGGTCGGCCGGCGGCGCAGGGTGTGCCCTGTGTAGGCGCCAGGCGGGGCACCGACCCCAAAGTGTGCGCGCAGTTCTTCAAGAGATCGCATCGGGGGCGCTGCGAGTGGATGGAAAGGGTGCTCTACGTGGGTCTGCTCGGCGTAAAGCCCGACCACCTCTTCCCAGCGTTCCTCGCAGACACCGTGAACCAGCCTCAGAAAGACCTCGCGTGGAGTCAGGGGTTCGGGCATGAGACTTCTCCCATCAGAGATCGCCGTCACCGAATATAGTTCGTTGAAGAATTATTCGTCAAGGAACTATCTGTCTGGTCGCCCACCTCGGGGAGAGGCCGTCCTCCTGATGGGGCGCGGGGTATCCGGGCGTGTTCGACCGCTCAGATGATCCGGACCGCTTCCACCACTTCGTCGGCGTTCAAGGCATGCACGGTGCCCTGCCAGCACTCGAACGGCCCATAGTTGCCTCGGTCGAGGATGGACTCCCAGGATGTCTCGATCTCGTCCCGCAGGCCGGGGGGCCAGTCCCGAATCGGCGCGTCACGCATCCCGGCCGCCCGCAGACGGGCGTCGAACTCGTCGTACGCCTCCTCCCAGCGGGCGAACGCGTCGTCCTCGGACTCGCCCGGCAGCCTCGGCATCCCGAGGCCTCTGTTCAGGACCACGTGCCACTCATCGAAGTGTGAGAGGAGTACCCGCTCGCGCGGGACCCGGCAGATGAGCAGTACCTGACCACGCGAGCGGCGGCAGTTACCGACCAAATGATCGCGGCGGGTACGCGCCCAGAGCCATAGTGCACCCTGGCCGCTGGTCGGTAGGCGGGCCGCCATCATCCTGTACAACCAGTCGTAGGCTTCCGCGAACTCGGCCACCGCCAGGTCCGGGTCCGGCGTCAGTGTGCCCGTCGTGAGCAGGGCCTCGAACGCCTCGACCGACTGGATGGTATGCAGCAGCAGCCGTTCCGCGTCGAGGTCGTAGCCCATCCGGCCGGTGGGCAGGGCTTGCCCAGGCTCGGCGTCGCGGATCGGGAACGGGTGCACGCGGTCATCATGACGGCTCGGACGAACAGTCGTCGGCTCAATTCGGGAGGGCGGGGGTGAGTTTCTCGCGGGCGAAACGCTCGACCAGCACGGGCACGAAGTCCCGGACGGGTCTGTCGTCGAAGAGACGGTAGATGGCATCGACGGCTTGGGTCACCTGCTCGGGGCGATGACTGCCGGCGAACCTGCGGATGAGCCGATCGGTCACCTCTCGGATGACGTGCTCCTCGCGTTCCACATGATTCCCGGACGGCGTCATGGTCAGACCGCCTCGCCCCGGGGGTGGTTGGGGCATGAACCGCTCCGCGAGATGCGAGTACCCGAGCGGGCACGGGCCCACCCCCTGCCGTGCGGTGTCCCGTGCCGCCAAATCCGCCTTGATGGCGACGCTGACCAGGGAGACCAGTAACGCGACATCGTCGTGGCCGCCCAACCATATTTTCACCCAGCCTCCGCCGGGCCGGATCTGCACCGAGGCGTGCTCTTCGAGGGGCGCACGCAAACGCTGGACGAGCGGCCAGGTCAGAAACAGTTCGGCCTGATCGCTACCGTGCAGATGGACGATCTGATCGCCACCGCAGGCGAAAGCCTGGCCGAAGCCGCAATCGGCTCGGCATAACCTCAGCGCCGGCCAACCGCTCAGTTGCCCCACCGCGCGGTCGGTCAGGCAGATCCGCAGATCACCGGTCCCGTCCATGACCCGTAGGATCCTTCCCGGCCTGACCTGATCAATACCCGCACTGCGTATTCGTTACCGGAATGGTGCCAGGTTGCCCAGACCAATCTTGAGGTCGGCGAGCGGGATTAGATTGGGTGCGGTTCTTTCTCATTTTGGCTTCGGGTAAATCCCCATAAGGCCGGACAAGTGATGACTTGTCCGGCCCTGAGTGTCGCGATCACCGCGGGCCGCCCGGGCCTGCCTTCTTCCGGGACGTGGCGCGCCTGGGTTACGGTCCCGGAATGGATCTTGATCATCTGGTGTACGCCGGACCCGATCTGGCGGCGGCGGTCGAGGACGTCGCGCGCCTGACCGGGGTGCGGCCGGTTCCGGGCGGGTCGCACGTCGGCGTGGGGACCCGGAACCACCTGCTGGGGCTCGGGGGCGGCGCCTTTCTGGAGGTCATCGGACCAGACCCCGGGCAGCCCGATCCGGCAGGACCCCGGCCGTTCGGGATCGACGATCTGACCGAGCCCGGGTTGGTCGACTGGGCCGTGGCCACCGACGATCTGGACGAGACCATCGAACGCGCACGGGCGGCCGGATACGACCCGGGGCCCGCCCTGGACATGTCGCGTCGCCGTCCCGATGGCGAACTACTGCAGTGGAGGTTGACGGCGCCCCGGACGGAACTGGTGCCGTTCCTGATCGACTGGGGCGACACGCCTCACCCGGCACGTGAACTTCCCGTCGTGCGGCTGCTCTCGTTCGAGGTCGTCCATCCCGAGCCTGGGGCAGTGCGGAAGGATCTTGCCGCCCTCGGGGTCGAGTCGAATGTCCGAGAGGGCGCGCGCCCCGCGTTGGTGGCCCGCCTGGAAGGACCGAGCGGGCCGGTGAACCTCGTCTAGTCCCGTGCGTCAGCGCCGCCCGCGGAAGGTGCGGCGCAGGTCTTCGACCCATTCTCCGGGGGTCTCCCATGGGATGAAGTGGCCGCCGTGGTCGTGTGCGGTGAGGTTGACGTGGTTGTACCAGGGGGCTCGATCGCTGTCGAGGAAATGGCGGACCCGCTGCTCGGTGGTCACGCCCGGCGGGTTCTCGTACCCGACGAAGGTGATTCCGGTGGGGGCCTCCACGACCGGCCACCGGTCGTGTGCGGGGGTCCACGGGTAGCGGTTGTTGTTGGCGTAGGTGCGGATCGAGGTGCCGATCGCGTTGTTCACCCAGAAGATCATGGCGTGGGTGAGCAGGTCGTCCTTTGAGAAGACGGTCTCGATGTCGCCGCCGTCGTCGCTCCAGCTCATCCAGCGCTGGAGGATCCAGGCGAGCATCCCGGCGGGCGAGTCCGACAGCCCGTAGGAAAGAGTGGTCGAGTCGAGCACGTGCGCGGCGAGGTGGACGGCGAACCGCTTTTCCACGGCCAGGACCTGCGCGTGGACGTCTGCGGGCAGCCCTTCGGGGATGGGCCGGCCGCCGCTCAGGTCCCAGGCCCGGTCGCCGTTGAAGAAGCTGAGCTTCAGGCCGGAGCCGATGTGGATCGCATGAAGCTCGTCGGCGTACTTGTGCCCGAGCTGCCCGGTGACGAGCGCCCCGACGTCGCAGCCGCCGGCGGCGTACCGCTCGTGGCCGAGCGTCTGGGTCATCAGGGTGTGCCAGAGGTCGGCGGCCTTCCAGAAGTTCATGTCCGGGTGGTCCGGCAGCGGGGTGGAGAACCCGAACCCGGGGAACGAGGGCACGATCACCTCGAACGCCTCGGCGGGGTCGCCTCCGTGGGCGCCGGGGTCGGCCAGCGGGTCGATGACCTTGGACCAGTGCCAGAACGTCCAGGGCCAGCCGTGCGTGAGGATCAGCGGTGTCGGGTCGGGGCCGACCCCGGGCCGGCGCATGAAGTGCACCGGCACGCCGTCCACCTCGACGCGGTAGTGCTCGTAGGCGTTGATCGCCGCCTCGGCCGCGCGCCAGTCGTATTCGTCGCGCCAGTACTCGACGAGCTCCTGCAGGTAGGTGCGGTTGACGCCGTAGTAGGAGTCGTCGTTGCCCGCGTCGACCGGCCATCGGGTGAGGGAGAGCCGCTGCCGCAGATCGGCGAGCACATCATCGGGCACGTGGATGGGCGTTGGCGTCAGAGGGAAGTCGGTCATGCTCGTCCTCACTGTTGGTCCTGGGAGTCGCCGAGCTCGGCGATGCGGCGGAGGGCGGGCAGCGCGGCGGCGATCGCGGAGCGCTCTTCGGCCGAGAGCCGCTGCAGAATCGGCGCGAGCCGGGAGACCCGGTCGGCGCGGCGAGCCGAGACCACCTCGGCACCGGCGGAGGTGATGTGCACGAGCACGGCCCGGCCGTCACGGGGGTCCGGCCGCCGCTCGACCAGCCCGTCGTTCTCCAGCCGGGTCACCATCTGCGTGATGGCCGATTGGGTGACCTGCTCGGTCGCGGTGAGCTCGCCGAGCCGCAGCGGACTCCGCCGGGCCAGCGTGTGCAGCACCGACAACGTGGTGAAGCTGAGCCGCTGGATCGACGGCAGCCGGATGTAGAAGCCGTTGAACTCCTCGACCGCCGCCGCCATCTCGCCCGGATCCAGCTCGGGCGTCCCGTTCCCTGTCACACCGAAACTATATGAGCAATTTATTTAAGTGTCTAATGTATACGTGGTGGGAGGTCCTTCCCGCGCCGCGGGTGTCGGTGGCTTCGCGTTTAATCGAGGGGTGAATGTGAGTGAGCGCATCGCCGAGCTGACCGCCGAGGTCAAGCGGCTGAACGACCTGTACTACGGCACCGGTGACAGTCCTGTGCCGGACGCCGACTTCGACGCGATGAAGGACGAGCTGGCGGCGCTGGTCGCCGAGCACCCGGAGCTCGAGCCGGCCGACAGCCCGCTCGGCAGGGTCAACGCGCCGGCGGAGCTGGCCGCCCCGACCGTGCGGCACGCGCGCCCGATGCTCTCGCTGGCGAAGGCGACCGGCGGGGAGCAGATCAGCGCGTTCTGCGAGCGCTTCGGCGGCCAGGTCTTCCGGGTGTCGGAGAAGCTCGACGGGCTCTCGCTCAGCGTGGTGTACGCCGACGGAAAGCTCGACTACGTCGCCACGCGCGGCACCGGCACGGTCGGTGAGTTGGTGACCGAGAAGGTGCGCCATGTGATTCCCGGCCTGCCGGTCGAGATTCAGGCGCCGGGGCGCGTCGAGGTCCGTGGCGAGGCGGTGATGCTGCGGTCGGTGTGGGCCGCCTACAACGAGGCGCACCCGGACCGGACGCTCACCAACCCGCGGTCGGGTGCCGCCGGGACGCTGGTGTTGAAGGACCCCGAGGCGGCTGCGAAGGCCAAGCGGGTGTTGCGGTTCTTCGCGTTCGACGCCGATCGCGACGGTGCCGCGCTGGAGATCCCGGAAGGTTTTGAGCCGGTCGCCCGATACGTGTGCGCGAATGCCGAGGAGGTGCTGGAGGCGATCGGCGAGATCGGCGGCCGCCGCGACGGGCTGGACTACGACATCGACGGCGCGGTCGTGCGGCTGCACGAGCCGGCGGCGTTCGACGCGGCGGGCTTCAACAGCGCCGAGCCGCGCGGGGCGATCGCGTTCAAGTACCCGCCGGAGGAGAAGCTGACGAGGTTGCTGTCGGTCGAGTGGCCGGTCGGCAAGATCGGCCGCGTCCCGCCGCGCGCGAAGGTCGCGCCGGTGTTCGTCGGCGGCGTGACGGTGGAGAACATCACCCTCCACAACCCGCGGCTGATCCGCGAGCGCGACCTGCGGATCGGTGACACGGTGGCGGTCGTGCGGCGCGGCGACGTGATCCCGTTCGCCGGCCGCTCACTGCCGGAGGAGCGGGACGGGAGCGAGGTCGAGATCGTCCCGCCGGCGCACTGCCCGTCGTGCGGCTCCGAGCTGGAGGTCCGCGGCACCGGGGAGGAGCGCTGGTGCGTGAACCTGCAGTGCCCGGCGCAGGCGACGCGCAGGCTGATGCACTGGGCCTCGCGCCAGGCGGCCGACATGGAGGGCGTCGGCGACGTCTGGATCGAAAGGCTCGCCGAGGACGGCGTGCTCAAACGCCGCAGCGACTTCTATGACCTGACGGCCGACCAACTGCTCGGCTACGAGCGGATGGGCGAGGTCAGCGCCACCAACATGGTCGACTCGATCGCGTCCTCCAAGGGCATGGGGCTTCGGCGCGCACTGATCGGGCTGGCGATCCCGATGGCCTCCGAGGGGACGGCCAAACGCCTGTGCCTGGCCGGCTACGAGCGCGTCGAGGACATCGCGGCGGCGACGGTCGAGGACCTGGTGGCGATCCGCGACATCGGGCCGAAGGTCGCCGAAAGCGTCGTCGCGTTCTTCGCCCGCGCGGAGGTCCAGGAGGAGATCACGAGGCTGCGCGAGCACGGCGTGAACCTCGACGTACTGGACGAGGACCGGCCGGTCGACGCGGCGGCCGCAGCCGACTCGCCGCTCAGGGGCAAGGCGGTCGTGATCACCGGCGCGTTCACCGACCCACGCTCGGGCGCGAAGATCAGCCGTCCGGACGTCACACGCCTCGTCGAGCAGGCGGCCGCGACGACCGCCTCGTCGGTCTCGGCCAGCACCGACTACCTTCTGGCCGGCGAGAACGTCGGCGCGTCCAAGACCGGCAAGGCCGAAAAGCTCGGTGTCACGATCGTCCGGCAAGACGAACTGTGGCGTTGGCTGACCGAGGCGGGCGTGGTCTAGAGCGCCGTGGAAGTCGCCGGGCTCGCGGACGGTGGATGCAGCCCCCGGTGAGCCTGCGGTGAGTGTTCGGTGAGCGTCTGCCGCGACTGTTGGGTCATCGCCGGATCCGCCAAGGGCCGGCCACTCGACAGGAGCGACACGAATGAACGTTCTGACCGGCAGGACGGCACTGGTGACCGGCGGCTCGCGCGGGATCGGCCGGGCGGTCGCGCTGCGGCTGGCGGCCGAGGGAGCACTGGTGGCCGTCCACTACGGCGGTAACGACGAGGCGGCCAAGAAGACCGTGGCGCGGATCGAGGAGGCGGGCGGCCGGGGGTTCGCGATCCGGGCGAGATTCGGTGAGGACGGCGAGGTGGACCGGCTGTTCGAGGAACTGGTCGCGGGGCTGGCGGGGGTCGGGCTGGACATCCTGGTCAACAACGCGGGCATCAGCTCGGTCAACCCGATCTCCCAGGTCACTCCGGAGGAGCTCGGCAGGCTGCTGGAGATCAATGTCGCCACCCCGTTCTTCGTGATCCAGCGCGCGATGGCGCTGCTGAACGATGGGGGCCGCATCATCAACATGGGTTCCACGGCCAGCCGGTTCGCGGTCTCCACCCAGATCGGCTACACGATCAGCAAGGCGGCGCTGGAGTCGATGGCGCCGTCGCTGGCCAACGAGCTCGGCCGTCGCGGCATCACGGTGAACACGGTCGCGCCCGGCGCGGTGCGCACCGACATGACCGCGGGTTACACCTCCATCCCGGAGGTGGTCGCCGGGCTGGAGTCGATCACCGCGCTGGGGCGGCTGGGCGAGCCCGAGGACGTCGCGGACGTCGTCGGGTTCCTGGCGGGCCCGCAGGGCCGCTGGGTGACCGGCCAGACCATCGACGTCTCCGGCGGGACGTTCCTCGGCCCGATCGACCCATGATCGCCGCCGGTGGATAATCGCCGGTATGCGGTTCGGAATCCTCGGCGAGACCCGGGCCTGGCACGGCGACGGCGGCGAGGTCCCGCTGGGCGGCCCGGCCAGGCGGGCGCTGCTGGCCCTGCTGCTGGTGCGTCCCGGAGAGGTCGTCTCGGCGGACCGGCTGGCCGACGAGATCGACCCCGCCGGGGCGCTGTCGGCGCACTCGCTGCAGTCCCAGGTGTCCAGGCTCCGAACCGCACTGGGTGCCGGGGCCGCGATCGAGCGGGCCGGGGCGGGCTACCGGATCGTGGTCGAACCGGACGATGTGGACGCCTCCCGGTTCGAGCGGCTGGCCGGGGAAGGCCGGGCGGCGTTGGCCGAGGGCGACGACGCACGGGCGGCCGCCCTGCTGAACGAGGCCCTGAAGCTGTGGCGGGGACCCGCGCTGGCCGGCCTGCCCGAGAGCGACACGGCCCGAGGCGCCGCCGTACGGCTGGAAGAGCACAGGCTCGGGGCGCTCGAAGACCGCATCGAGGCCGGGCTCCGGCTCGGCGAGCACAGGGCGGCCGTCCCGGAGCTGCGCGAGCTGGTCGGCCGCCATCCGCTCCGGGAGCGGCTGGCGGGGCTGCTGATGCGCGCGCTGTTCGCCGAGGGCGGGCAGGCCGAGGCGCTGGTGGTGTTCGAGGAGACCCGGCGGCGCCTGGCCGACGAGCTGGGCGCCGACCCCTCGGCCGAGCTGACCGCGCTGCACCGGCAGCTGCTGAGCGCCGACCCGGCGCCGTCGCCCGCCGCGCCGCCCGCCCAGCTGACGAGCTTCGTAGGCCGCGCCGACGAAGTGGCCGAGGTCGCCGAGGTGCTGCGGGTGGCCCGGCTGGTCACCCTGATCGGGCCCGGCGGCGTCGGCAAGACCCGGCTGTCGGTCGAGGTCGCGGGCGCCGGGGGCGCCGCGGACCAGGTGTGCTTCGTGGAACTGGCCCCGCTGCGCGACGGCGCCGGGCTTCCGCAGGCGCTGCTGGGCGCGCTCGGCCTGCGCGAGAACGGGCTCCAGATGGACGGTGGCGCGAAGGCGCCGGTCGACCGGCTGATCGCGGCGCTGTCCGACCAGGTGCTGCTGCTCGTCCTGGACAACTGCGAGCACATCGTCGACGAGGTCGCCGAGCTGGCGGCGCGGCTGCTGGCGACCTGCCCGCGGTTGCGCGTGCTGGCCACGAGCAGGGAGCCGTTCGGCATCATCGGCGAGCATCTCTTCCAGGTGCGGCCGCTCGACGGTGACGCGGCCGTACGGCTGTTCATCGAGCGGGCCGGCGCCGTGCGGCGCGGCTTCGCCGGCGACCCCGAGGTCGTGCGGCGGATCTGCGCGGCGCTCGACGACCTGCCGCTGGCCATCGAGCTCGCGGCGGCGCGGTCGCGCACCCTGGACATCGACGACCTCGCCGGACGGCTGGACGACCTGCTCGGTGTCGCCGCCCGCGGCAACCGTACGGCCGACCGGCGGCACCGCACGCTGCGCTCGGTGGTCGCGTGGAGCTGGGACCTGCTCTCCGAGCCCGAGGAACGGGCCGCGCGGCGGTTCACGGTCTTCGCCGGCGGCGCGACGGCCGAGTCCGCGCTGCGGGTGTGCGGCACCGACGGCGAAACGCTGGAGTCGCTGGCCGACAAGTCGTTGCTGGAGATCTCGGGCGGCCGCTACCGGATGCTGGAGACGATCCGCGCGTACGGTGCCGAACGGCTCGACGCGGCGGGCGAGCGAGAGTCCGTACGGCGCGCCCACGCCCGGCGCCTCCTGGAGCTGATGCGGGTGGCCGACCCGCATCTGCGGCGAGGCGAGCAGCTGGAGTGGCTGCCCGTCGTAGCCGCCGAGCACGGTGACCTCTTGGCGGCGCTGCGCTGGGCGGTCGAGGAGCCGGAGGTGGAGACGGCCTTCGAGTTGCTCGCCGCGGCGTTCAACTTCCTGTGGATCCGGGGCGCGTCCGCCTCGGTCGCGCCGCAGGCGATCGCACTGCTCGCGGCGGTGGGCGGCGCGGTCCCCGACGGGCTCGGCGAGGAGTACGCGACGTGCGTGCTGCTCGCGGCGTCGGCGGCGTCGGGCGCCGGAGGGCAGGTGTGGGAGCGGCACCGCGCGGCGGCCGGTGAGGCGCTGGCGGCCGCGTGGCCCGGCGACCGGCCGGGTCGCTACCCGGTCGTCCTGCTGCTGTGGATGATGCGGAACGCGGGCGGACCCGACCCGCAGGGCGCGTTCGCGCTCGTCTCGTCCCAGCGCGACTGCCCCGAGCCGTGGGCGCGGGCCGCCGCCCACTACGTGTCGGGGTTCGGGCACCTCGGCGACGGGGACCCCGCGGCGGCCGAGGACTCCTTCGGCTCGGCCCTGGAGGGATTCCGTTCGCTCGGTGACCGCTGGGGCATCGCGCTGGCCCTGGACACGCTTGCGGGCGTGGCGGGCACGCGAGGCGACCGGGCGCGCGCGATCGCGCTGACCGACGAGGCCCTCGTGCTCACCGAATCGCTCGTTGCCCTGGAGGACGGCGCCGACCTGCTGGTCAACCGCGGCGATCACCTCGCCGGGGACGATCCGGCGGCGGCCCGTGCCGACTATGCGAAGGCCGCGGCGCTCGCCCGCCGCGCCGGCAGCTCCACCTACCTGGCGGCCGCCCTGCGCGGGCTCGGCGACATCGCCCTTGAGGAGGGCGACCTGGCCGAGGCGGAACGGCTGTACACCGAGGCGCTGGAGCGGATCGACCCGCACTGGATCAAGAGCCTGGGGCCCCGGGTACGCGCGCTCACCGGCCTCGGGCGCGTCGCCGTGGCCCGGAGCCACCACGCCGAGGCGCGCAAGCACTACCGGCAGGCCGCTGAAGTCGCCGACACGATGGGGGCGCCCGCCTCGGAGGTGCTGCGCATTCTGGGCTTGTCCGAGAACCTCGTCGAGTCCGTTCTCAAGGCCGTGACCTCGGGCCGGTGAGCGCGGTCATCCCGCCGCGGTGAGCGCATGGTGAGCCCGCGGTGAGCGCCCCCCTGGAAGCTCTGCGGCATGACGAACCTCAAGGTACTGATCTCCGGCGCCTCCGTCGCCGGCCCCGCGCTCGCCTACTGGCTCCACCGGCACGGCTTCCAGGCCACCATCGTGGAGCGCGCCCCCGCTCTCCGTGATGGCGGCTACGCCGTCGACTTCCGCGGCGAGGCCCACCTGACGGTCCTGCGCGGCATGGGCATCCTGGACGACCTCGAACGCGCCCGGACCGGCATGGGCCCGATGTCGTACGTCAACAGCGCGGGCAGGCCGCAGGCCAAGCTGCCCGCGGACATGTTCGCCGGGGACATCGAGATCCTCCGGGGAGACCTGGCCCGGATCCTGTACGACGCGACCAGGCAGCACACCGAGTACGTCTTCGGCGACTCCATCACCTCGCTCACCGAAGACGCCCACGGCGTGAACGTGACCTTCGAGCGCGGCGCGCCGCGCCGGTTCGACCTGGTGATCGGGGCGGACGGGCTGCACTCCAACACCCGCCGCCTGACGTTCGGGCCGGAGGAGCAGTTCGTGAAGCACCTGGGCGTGCACTGCGCGATCTTCACCACCGCCAACCGCCTCGGGCTCGACCACACCGGGCACGCCTACCGCACCGCGGGCAAGCTCGTCGCCATGTACAGCGCCCGCCACAACACCGAGGCCAGGGCCGTCTTCTACTTCGCCTCGCCGCAGCTGGACCTGGACCGCCGTGACGTGGCGCGGCAGCAGGCCGTCCTCGCCGAGACCTTCACCGGGAACGGCTGGGAGAGCGACCGGCTGCTGCACGACATGCGGTACGCGCCCGACTTCTACTTCGACTCGGTCGGCCAGGTCCGCATGGAATCCTGGTCCCGCGGCCGGGTCGCCCTGGTCGGCGACGCCGCCTCCTGCCCGTCCTCGCTGTCGGGCATGGGGTCGGGGCTCGCCCTGGTCGGCGCGTACGTCCTGGCGGGCGAGCTTGCCGTGGCCCAGGGCGACCACCGCGTCGCGTTCGGGCGGTACGAGGAGGAGATGCGCGAGTACGCCGCGGGCTGTCAGAAGATGGGCGACGGCGTCGCCAAGCTCATGGTCCCCGGAAACCGTGCCCTGGCCACGCTCCTCAACCGCTACTACAAGGTCATGCCGTACCTGCCGGGCAAGAACATGGCCTCCAAGATCGCCCGCAAGGCCGCGGAGAACATCACCCTCCGCGACTACCGCGAACTCACCCGGTCGTAGGCGGGACGCCCGGCTCAGCTCAGGGTGCGTCGCCTGCCTGGACGCGGGTCCAGGCGTGGGTGAAGCGGGCGGGCAGCGGCCGCCAGATGAAGGGGGTGCCGGTGTCCTCGGCGTCCGCCTCGGCATGGAGCTCGCTTTTCCATGCTTCCAGAGGGGTGCCGCCCTCGATCCAGGCGCCGGGGAGGAAGATCGTGCGTCCGGCGCGCGCCCGCTCGTCCCGGACCACCAGGTTCCGGGCCACCAGGGCGTCGGCGGCCTTGCGCCGGCGGGCCGGGGTCCAGCGATTCCACTTCCGCACGCTGCGGTCCGTCGGTTCGCGGAGGGTCAGCAGCTGGAGGTAGAGCGCGGCGGCGTCGGTCGGGACGTCCAGATGCCGGCCCACCTCCTGAACCAGGGACGGTGCCGACGCCGACGGATCGGCTTCGTAGGCCCCTTCCGGCAGTGTGCCGGAACTGATGCGGCGGGCGAGGGCCTTGGCCGCGTCACTGTGCAGCAGGCGTACGCGTTCGAAGGTGTGCCTGGTGTAGGCCCTGGACGCGTCCACTGCCTCGGCCAGGCGTTGGGTTCGGTCGTCCGCGCCGTACAGGGCGGGGCGGAAGTACAGGCTTGCCAGCCCCCGGCCGGTGACCACCTCGGCGACGGTGAGACCATCGTCGACGTACTCGACGGTGAGTTCGGCGGGGCCGAGATAGGGGACGGTACCGAACCTGCCGGTGATCGCGTCCGCTCCCTGCGGCCCGGCGGCGAAGGAGCAGACCGGCAGCAGCAGGCCGGGATGGGCGAGCCGCTGCAGCAGCAGCTCGTAGGCCGCGGGTGCGCCGTCCCGCACCGGATCACCGGCGGGAAGCTCCTCATAGGACCAGCGGAGCCCGAAGGTGACTGCTTCGATGAGGTTCCGCATCGTCAGCATCTCGGTGAACGGGACGCACTTCTGGTTCTTGTACTTGGCGCCGTCGGCGGATTCCAGCCAGGTGTCCAAGTCCTTGGTGAGCAGCGGGACCGCGTCGGGGTCGGAAAGCCATGCGCACAGCTGGCCACCGCTGACCTCTGGGGCCACGTGTTCGGCGGCTTGGACGGTGCCAAGGGGCACAGGCGTCTTCTTGCCGAACCTCTCATGCCACGCCTGCGACAAACGCAGAGCGACCTCGCTGAGCCCACCGGGCTCCCACAACCGTTCCGGATTCTGGGGGAGAACCTCGGCGAGCAGTTCGAGCCGATCCTCGTCGGTGTGCCCGTCCATGTCCCGGAACCACGCGTCGCTGACGTCGCCGACCCGGACCTTGAGGGTCTTGCGGGCCTCGGCGGTCAGCTTGTCCGCACGGGCGTTGGGGTGCCCGAGGAACCCGCACAGCGCCAGCGCGGCGGTGGCGCGTGACGTCCCGATCCCTTCGGCCAGGACGTCCACGGCCTTGCGATCCCAGGGCACCGGGCCGTTGGCGCGGGCCAACGCGACCAGCCGAGTGAGCTGATCGGTGTCGCCCCACCTCAAGGGGGCCTCGGCGACCTCCACGACAGTGCCGAGGGCGGGCGGTTCACCCTGCCCGAAGGCGCGATCGACGAAGACCATCTCCGGGTTCTTGCGCGCGATCCATTCCGCGTTGCCGCCTCCGACCGTCACGGCGACCCCGTGCTCGTCACGGGCGGCGGTGGCACTCGCGGACACTCTTCCCCTGCGCAGCCCGGCGGCGGGATCCGCCATCGGTGAGCGTGACCAGACCTCCAGCAGTGCCAGCAGGGCTTCGCGATAGTGGTCGGGGGTGACCGGCGAAACGCTCCGCAACGCCACGGCGCCGATTCGGCCGAGCAATGGTCCCCAGGGACAGATCTCGAACGTTTGCCTGGCCGCGGTCGTCGCCGGATCCTCCGCGCCGGCCAGGAAACGGCCCACCAGATCGATGTGAGCGAGCGTGCTCATGGCCCGCGCGTCGAACCCGTGTTTCGTAGCGAGTTCGCTCAGTGCACCCTGAAGATTGCGTTCATGCTCGGGAAGCCACGTGCGACCATCCGCCTGTTCGATCTCATCTGCCACTGCCGCAGCCTTTCACATCACTCCATGCCACACGGCCTCACTTGCAATGGACTTTTGGCCCTGTCGCCAATCCGGGCCAGGTGGTGCGCTTGAAGCAGAGAGGCTTTGGCATCCATCGACGGCGTCGTCCGCGAGGCGGTCGAGGACGCAGCCTGGGCCCCGTCCGTGCACAACACACAGCCGTGGCGGTTCAGCGTTCGCGGGTCGCGGATCAGCCTGCGGGCGGACGCGGCGGCTGGACGTGGCCGACCCGGACGGCCGCGAAATGCTGATCGGTTGCGGCGCCGCGCTGTACAACCTGCGGCTCTCATTGCGGGCGTGCGGATATGAACCGGTGGTGCGGCTGCTGCCCGATCCGGAGCGTCCACACCTGCTGGCCGACGTCTACGTCGACGTGGGCGTGGGCTCCGTGGACGACGAGGCCGTTCGGGATCACGCGCACATCAGACGGCGCCGCACTCACCGGGGCGGATTCCGCCCCGAGCCTGTGCCCGCGGGCGTCCAGACGGCTTTGCTTTGCGGTACGCGGTGGAAAACGAGGGTGCCAGGCTTGTCCAGGCGGTCGACCCGCACGTCAAGGGTGCGCTGGCCGCCCTGACCGACGCGGCCGAGCTGGCGACCGTGCGGCGCCCCGTCGAGGAGGTCTTGATCGAGGAGCCCTGACCTGCCGCGCCGGGCGTGGCGGTGGCCTTCCACGGTCACGGCGCGCTGGGCGCGGATCGGTATCCGCCCGTATTAGTCGCGCCTTTCCTGGGGGCGGGAAGAGGCGGCTTTGAGTTGGGCGGCGAGGGCGGCGGCCTGGGTGCGGCGGCTCAGGCCGAGTTTGGCGAAGATATTGGAGATGTAGTTCTTCACCGTTTTCTCGGCGAGGAAGAGACGTTCGCCGATCTGCCGGTTGGTGAGGCCCTCGCCGATCAGTTCCAGGATGTGGTGTTCCTGGTCGGTGAGGGGCTTGAGGGGGTCCTTCTTCTCCTGGCGGGTGCGGAGCCGCTCCAGCATGCGGGCGGTGCTGCGCGGGTCGAGCAGGGACTGGCCGGTGGCGACGGTGCGGACGGCGCCGACCAGGTCCGAGCCGTGGATCTGTTTGAGGACGTAACCGGCCGCCCCCGCCATCACCGCATCGAAGAGGGCGTCCTCGTCGTCGAAGGAGGTCAGCATCAGGCAGGCCAGCTCGGGCATCTGGGAGCGGATCTCGCGGCAGACGGTGACGCCGTCGCCGTCGGGCAGGCCGACGTCCAGGACCGCCACGTCGGGCCGGACGGCCGGGATCCGCGCCAGCGCGTCGGCCGCGGTGTCGGCCTCGCCGACGATCTCGGTGCCGTCCTCGGCGGACAGCAGCGCCGCCACGCCACGCCGGACCACCTCATGATCGTCCAGGAGGGACACCCGGATCGTCCCGGCGCCCTGCCGGGTCTCTGAGAACGCGCTGGCCCGGCGGCACGCGAGCGAGGAACGGCTCCGCCGCTTCGCCGCCGACACGAGCCACGAGCTGCGCACCCCGGTCGCCGCGATCCGCGGTCACGCCGAACTTGCCCTGCGCACGTCCGAGTCCGTGCCGCCGGAGGTGAAGCACGCGCTCGGACGCATCGAGGCTGAATCGGTGCGGATGTCCGAACTCGTCGACGACCTGCTGCTCCTCGCTCGTCTGGACGCCGGTCGCCCGCTGGACGAGCGCCCGGTCGACCTGACCCGGTTCGTCCTGGACGCCACCGCCGACGCCCGCGCCGCCGGCCCCGGGCACCGCTGGGAACTGGTGCTTCCCGAGGAACCAGTGACCACCACCGGAGACCCCTGCCGCCTCCACCAGCTGGTCGCCAACCTGCTCGCCAACGCCCGCGCCCACACACCCCCCGGCACGCATGTCACCGTCAGACTCGCCGCACGTGGAAGCGAGGTCGTTCTCGACGTGGAGGACGACGGCCCCGGCATCCCCGCCGAGCTCCGCGAAAAGATCTTCCAGCGATTCGTCCGCGCGGACCAGGGGCGCTCCCGCGTTTCGGGCAGCACGGGCCTGGGTCTGGCGATCGTCCAGGCGGTCGCCACCGCCCACGGCGGCGCCGCCGAACTCGTCGGCGGAGAGCACACGGTCTTCCGCGTCACCCTCCCGGTATCGGACGCGGAGGATCGGTGACTGCGCCGGGGTTCAGCCGAGGGCCAGGACGCTCATGACCAGGCGGGCTGTTCTGCCGCCCTCCTGCTCCGCCACGTCGAGCGCCGTGCGCACGTCGAGGTCGTCGAGCAGCGCCCGCGTTACGGCCGCCTCGGCCGCGGAGGAGGAGTTGCTGCGGCCGGCGGCGAGGTGGAGCCGGTCCAGGTCGGCCGCGGCACGGTCGACCGACTTGGCCGTGTAGTCCCACTCCTGTGTCCAGGGCTCGGTGATCAGCATGAACCGGACCGCCGGAGCCGGGTGATGCCGGATCAGGTCGGAGACCAGGACCAGGTTGCCGGTGGACTTGGCCATCTTGACGCCGTCCCGGCGGACCATGCCCACATGCAGCCAGGTCCGGGAGAACGGCCGGACACCGGTGAGCGCCTCGGCCATGGCCGCCTCGTAGGCGTGGTGCGGGAACCGCAGATCGGTGCCGCCGGCGTGCAGGTCGAGCGCGGGGCCGAAGGTCGTCATGGCCATCGCGGCGCATTCGGCGTGCCAGCCGGGCCGTCCCGCGCCCCACGGGCTGGGCCAGGCGGGCTCGCCCGACCGCGAGGGGCGCCAGACGGCGACGTCGAACGGGCCCTCCTTCCCGGGATCGTCGGGCGCGTCGCCGTACTCGGCCAGGAGATCATGCGCATGGTCGTCGCTCAGTCCCGCCCGCCGCGGGACGTCGGCGCCGCGGAAGTAGACAGCGCCGTCCCGGACGTAGGCGTGACCGGACGCGATGAGGCCCTGGGCGAGCGCGACGACCTCCCTGACGTGGTTGTGCGCGCGGGGCTGATGGTCGACGGCATGGACGCCGAGAGCGTCCAGATCGCCTTCGAAATAGAACTGCTGGACGGCGGCGAAGCTGTCGTAGGGGCTGCCGGCACGGTGCGCGGCCTGGTTCAGCACGTCGTCGACGTCGGTGACGTTGCGGCAGACGCGCACGTCGCCTCCCGCGTGGCGCAGGACGCGGGCGGCGATGTCGGCCCAGACGAACGTGCGGGCGTGGCCGAGATGGGTCGCGTCGTACGGGGTGATCCCGCAGACGTACATCCGGGCCGGCCCGACGACCGGGAGCGGGTGACCGCCGATCTTGAGGGTGCGGTCGGGTGCGTTGAGATCCACGAGAGTGCCGATCCTCCGGGTGGTCGAGGAGGCCGGAGGCGGCCCATGGCGCGGGCCCTCCGGCCTCCTCTCCGGCTCATACCCGTCGTCCGCGATCAACCCGCATGCGATCGCCGCCTACCTGCGCGGGCCGGAAACGCCGATCACGAACGTGCGCGCGTCAGGACGAGCAGGACGCCCGCTCCCGAGATCGCCATACCGAGGATCACGCTCGCGGTGATGTCCTGGCCGAGGATCGGCACGGCCAGCACGGCGGTGACCGGCGGCACCAGGTAGAGCAGGCTGGTCGCCGCACCGCCCGTGCCGCGCCGGAGCAGGACGAACAGCAGGATGAGCGCGCCGATCGAGTTGACGATCGCCAGCCACGCCAGTGAACCGAGCGCCTGCGTGGTGAGCGGAATGCGCAGCCCGCCGTGCGCCATGGCCAGCGGGAACGTGGTGAGGGTCGCACCGAGGAGCTGGACGGTGGTCCCCGTCCGCAGATCGACCGAGCCGCCGAACCGCTTCTGGTAGAGGGTGCCGGCGGCGAGACCGGCCAGCGCCAGCCCCGTGTACGCGTACCCGGCGCCCGCGGCTCCGCCCGACAGGTTCTCGCTCAGGCAGACGACCACGCCGGCCAGTCCCAGGGCGAGCCCGGCCCACTGGCGTCCGGTGAGCCGCTCGGAGAACATCGGGACCGCGACCGCCGCGACGATCAGCGGGCAGGCGCTGAGGATCAGCGACGACAGTCCCGCCGGCACTCCGTGCCCCAGCCCGAAGAACACCCCGCCGAGCTGCACCGTCTGCAGCAGCACACCCGTCACGAGCAGGTGCGCGTACATGCGCCGGTCCTTGGGCCAGGGCGCACGGGTGACGAGGGCGACCGTGCCCAGGACGGCGAACGCGGCGAGGAACCGCCAGGCGACCAGGGCGAGCGACGCTCCGCTGCGCGCCCCGATCGTCCCGGCGAGATACCCGCTGCTCCAGATCGGCACGAACACGACCGGCAGGGCGGCCGCCGCCGAACGTCCGATCGTCCAGGTTCGCGGCGCCGCCCGCGGTTCGCGGCATTCCTGTGCCGCGGTCACCGGGACTCGATGGCCTCGATGATCCGTGGACGCAGTTCCGCCGGGGGGATGACGGCGTCGACGGAGCCGACCTCGACCGCGCGCCGGATGTCGTGCACGCGGTCGAACTCGGCGGCCACCTCGCCGAGCTTCTCCGTGCGGACCGACGCGCGGAGCTCGTCGAGTTCCGCGATCAGCGCGGCCCGGTCGGGGCCGGGGACGGCCGCGACGCGGGCCTCCAGGTCCCGGACGCGGGGGTCGGCGGCCGTGCGGGCGTTGACGTCGCCGGCGAACACCGCCGCGGCGGCGGGGGCGCCGCCGAGCACCGAGGCGAACGAGCCCTCCAGCGCGAGCACGGTCATGTTCGGGTTCAGCGCCTTCGAGAACACCACGAACGCGCCGCCGTGGTACCGCGAGATCACGCAGAACACGATGGGGCCCCGGAAGTTGACGATGGCCCGGCCGATCTCGGCGCCGTACTCCAGCTGCAGCTTGCGCATCGACTCCGGCGATCCGTCGAAGCCCGACAGGTTCGCCAGCACCACCAGCGGCCGGTTGCCGCTGGCCGCGTTGATCGCCCGTGCCGCCTTCCTCGACGACTGCGGGAACAGCGTGCCCGCGGTGTAGGCGTCCGGGCCGTCGGTCGGCGGGAAACCGCGCCGCGGCACCGCGCGCGACTCGATGCCGAGCAGGCAGACCGGCATGCCGCCGAGATGGACGTCCTGCACCACCGCGGTCTCCGCGTCGGCCATGCCCGCCCAGCGCTCCAGCACCGGGTGGTCCTGGTCGGAGAGCGCCCGCATCACGGTCCGGATGTCGAACGGCTTCTTGCGGTCCGGGTTGGCCTCGGCGGAGAAGATCTCGCCGACGGTGGTGAAGTCGCTGCCCTCGACGGTGTGCGGGAAGTCGGAGACGTCCCGGCCTACGGGGTCGGTGGTCTTCGCCCGTCGCGGCGCGTCCTCGCCTGGCGCGACGTACGTGTGGTCGTAGTACGACATGAGCACGTCCCGCGCGGCGACCAGGCTGGGCGCCCAGTACTGCGCCTGCCCGTTCGGGCCCATCACCCGGTCGTAGCCGCCGATGCCGAAGTTGTCCTCGGCCGACACGCCGCCGGAGAAGTCGAGCGCCTGCTTGCCGGTGAGCACCATCGCGGAGTCCGGCGTCATCACGAGGACGCCCCGGGTGTGCATGAGCATCGTCGCCTCGGCGTTCCAGTACGGCTGCGCGCCGACGTTGATGCCCGCGACCACGACGTTGATCTCGCCGCCGTCCTGCGTGAACTCGACGATCCGCTTGAGCGCCGCCGCCACCCAGTCCATGTTCTCGGTGCCCGACTCCATGGAGACCCGGGCGCCGGCCGACAGCGCGTACCACTCCAGCGGGACCCGCATCCGCTCGGCCAGGTCCAGCGCGGCGATCACGCGGCGGCACTCCGGCTCCGACAGCGCGCCGAGCGCCTTCGTCGGGTCGCCGAGCAGCACGACCCTGGTCACGCCCTGCGGGTGCCGCCGGGTCCGGGTGGTGACGACGCCGGCGACGATCGCCGCGGTGTTGCGTCCCTTCGGCCGGTCGACCGGGACGAGCGCGTGGTCGTCATCGAGGTCGTGCTCCACGAAGTCGCCGAGCACCTCGGTCAACTCGTACGGGTAGACGGTGTTGCGGCTGCTCGCGCGCAGCACCTTCTGCCGGTAGCCGTCGATCGGCTCGATCGGTTCGTCGGACGGCTCGCCGACGGTCAGCCTGGTGCCGCCGGTCGCGTCGAAGGTGATGCGCACGGACGTCTTGACCAACTCCCCGGTCGCCCGGTCCCGCTGCCGCCCGATGAGCTCGATCTCCTCCAGCCCGGCGCCGGCCGTCGTCGGCAGCATGCGCTCGGCGAGCATCTCCAGCTCCGCGCGGGTGAGGTCGCTCGGCGGCCAGACGTAGATCACGATCCGGTTGGTGTTGAAGCGCTGCTTCGACGGCCGCAGCGCCTGCGCGCGGCGGATCGAGTCCAGGCAGGTGGCGATGGTGTACTCGGCCGTCGGGAGCGTGCGCAGCCTGCCGTCGTGGTCGCGCAGCTCGGTCAGGTCCCGCACCTGCGCGAAGGCGACGAGGCGGTCGTCGGACGGGTTGTCCCGCGCCACGCACTGGTAGAGGTAGACCTCCTCGTCCGAGGACGGCAGCCGGGTGAGGTCGAACCTGCTCAGCCGCTCCATCCGCATCCGCTGCGCGATGTAGGGGTGCAGGCCGCGGATCAGCCGCTCCTCGGTCATCCCGGCGGCGGACGGGCGGAACGTGAAGTGGTGGTGCATGACCGCGCCGCTGCTGCCCGCGACGGTGGCCGTGAGCCTGCGGACCTGCTCCGGCAGCGGGTGCGCGTTGACGGCCTCGTGCAGCGCGGCCACGAGCGCGTCGAAGTCCTCCGGCTGGTTCTCCCAGGAGAGGTAGATGTCGGCGTCGACGGCGTCCTCGCCGCCCGCCAGGTCCGCGAGCCCGCGCAGCGCTCCGCCCAGTGCCTCGAAGCTCACCGCCGCGGAGACCAGGCACGAGCCGGCGCGCTCGGCGACGACGAACGTGGAGCCCGCGACCTCGGCGGTGCGGACGCCCGTCAGGCCCTTGTTGCCGTAGTACCGGCGGGTCAGCACCTCCAGCATGACCGCGTTGTCCCGGTCGCCGCGGAAGAGGCGCCGGCCGAGCAGCCGGACCAGCGGCTCGGTGCTGCGCACCATCTCGGCGATGCGCTCGGCGCGGTCCGGGGCGTCCGGGTGCGCGTCGAGGTGACGCAGGTTCGCGCGGACACCGGCGTAGGCGCGGGCGCGGTTGCGGCGCAGCAGCGGCTGGGCGAACCAGGCGAACACCACGCCGCACGCCAGGTCGTAGACCACCGGGAAGCGGATCTGCGTCGCGGCGATCAGCCGTTCCAGCGCGAGCCCGGCGGGTTCGCGCAGCGCCTCGGCGGGCGGCGGCTCGCGCAGCCACGCGCGCAGCAGCGTCGCGACGGCGGTGGCGTCGGCGGACGCGCGCTGCTGGGCGAGGAAGATCCGGAACACCGCGGCCTCAAGCTCGGGGGAGCGGTCCAGTTCGGTGACGCCGTAGTGGCCGAGCGCCTTGCCGAGGCGGTCCTGGAACGCCGCGGGGAGCCCGGCCCGCTCGACGTCGAGGCTCTGCAGGTAGGTGTGGAAGTACTCGCGGGCGCTGTGGACGTGGCCGTCGCCGGCGCCATCCTCGCCCGCCGGGCGGTTGCGGCTCAGCTCGGCGAGGTCGGCGAACACGTCGATGAGGGCGAGTTCCCGGTCCAGCTGCCGATGGCCGTCCTCGGCGGCGGCCCGGCGCGCGGCGAGGTAGTCGTCGAGCACCCGGCGCTCGTCGTGGGGGTCGACGTCGAAGCCGAGCAGCAGGCTGCGCAGGTCCTCCTGGCCGCGGGCGGCGCGCGCCCGCGCCGGGATCGTCGCGGTGGCGGCGGGCAGGTCCAGTTCGACGGACGCGGTGGCCGAGGTGTCCCCGGCCTCGTCGTCGTCGCCGGCGAGCGGCTCCAGCCGCAGCAGCGGCGCGCCGGTCTCCACCTGGCTGCCGACGGAGACGACGCATTCCTTCAGCCGCGCCTTGAACGGCGCCCGCAGCACCGTCTCCATCTTCATGGACTCCAGTACCAGTACGGGCGCGCCCGCCTCGACCTCGGCGCCGGCCTCCAGCGGTGTGGCGACGACCAGCGCGGGCGCGGGGGAGCGGACGACGCCGCCCTCGTCGCGGCTGACCCGGTGCGTCACGCCGTCCACCTCGACCAGGTGGACCGGCCCGTGCGTGCCGGTGAGGAGGCGGTACCGGGTGCCGTTGACGACGATCTGCGCGGTGTGCCGGTCGAAGCGGTCGAGTTCGACGTCGGCGGTGCGGACGCCGTCGCCCGCTTCGACGCCGACGCGGAACCGGTGCGCGCCGACCCGCGCGACGCGCACGCGGTAGCCGGCGCCGCGCAGCTTCAGGTCCAGCGGGCGGCCGCTCTCGTGCCGCACCTGCGGGCGTCCGCCGGACGCCGTCGACAGCAGCCGCTGCCGCTCGGCGCGCTCGCCCTCCTCGTACGCCTCGATGGCGGCGGCGGCCAGCGCGACGGCGGAGTGCCGGTGGGAGACGAGTTCGCCCTCGGCGCGGACGCGGTCGATCCAGCCGGTGTCCGCGCTGGCGTCGATGACCTCGGGCCGGTCGAGCAGGTCGAGCACGAAGCTCTTGTTCGTCGCGCCGCCCTCGATGATCACCGTGGTCTGCGCCATCGCCCGGCGCAGCCGGCCGAGCGCCTCGTCGCGGTCGCGGCCGTAGGCGATGATCTTCGCGATCATCGAGTCGAAGTCGGCGGGGATGGTGTCGCCCTCGCGGACGCCGGTGTCCACCCGGATGCCGGGCCCGGCGGGCAGCGCCAGCCGCGCGATGCGGCCCGGGGACGGCGCGAAGTCGCGGTCGGGGTCCTCGGCGTTCAGCCGGGCCTCGACGGCGTGCCCGCGCTCCACCGGCGGCGCGCCTTCGAGCCGTCCGCCGGACGCCACGTGCAGCTGCGCCCTGACCAGGTCGAACCCGGTGGTGGCCTCGGTGATCGGGTGCTCGACCTGGAGGCGGGTGTTGACCTCCAGGAAGGCGAACATCCGGTCGCCGGGGTGGTAGAGGAACTCGACGGTGGCCGCGCCGCGGTAGCCGACCGCGACGGCCAGCCGCTCGGCGGACGCCTTGAGCTCGGCGGCCTGCGCGGGTTCGAGCACCGGCGACGCCGACTCCTCGATGACCTTCTGGTTGCGCCGCTGCACCGAGCAGTCGCGGACGCCGAGCGCCCACGCCGTCCCCTGGCCGTCGGCGATCACCTGGACCTCGACGTGCCGTGCGCCGGTGACCAGGCGTTCCAGGAACACGACGCCGCTGCCGAACGCCCGCGCGGCCTCCTGGCTGGTGCGCTCGTAGGCGTCGGCGAGCTCCGCCCCGTCCGTGATCACGCGGATGCCGCGCCCGCCGCCGCCCGCGGTCGCCTTCAGCATCAGCGGGTAGCCGATCTGCGACGCCGCCGCCAGGGCCGCGTCCAGGGTCTCGACCGCGCCGCGGCTCCACGGCGCGACCGGGACGCCGACCTCCTCGGCGATCAGCTTCGCGCCGATCTTGTCGCCGAGCCTGCGCATCGCCTCCGCGCTCGGTCCGACGAAGGTGACGCCGATCTTCTCGCACAGCTCCGCGAACGCCGGGTCCTCGGCGACGAACCCCCATCCGACCCACGCCGCGTCCGCGCCGGACTCGACCAGCGCGCGCTCCAGCACCGTCAGGTCGAGGTACGGGCGCGCGGAGGCGGGACCGAGGTCGTAGGACAGGTCCGCCTCCCGGACGAAGGTGGCGGTCCGGTCGACGTCGGTGTGCAGGGCGACGGTCTCGATCCGTGTCCCGGTCTCCGCGGCGAGGTCCCGTACGGCGTGGATGAGGCGCATGGCCGCCTCACCCCGGTTGACGATGGCGACACGACTGAACACCCGACCGAGCCCTCCTGTAGACAGCGATGCGACTGCCGGGGCACGGCGGTCCCCGGCAGTGTTCACCCTTCCGCCTACGGGCCCGGAGCGCCATGTCGCTGACATCGCACGCTGAGCGGCTCCAGTTGTGGGAAACGTGCAAAGCCGCCGGGCCGAGTGGTGCCGGGGCTCAGTACTTGATCATGCCGCGGATGTTCTTGCCGTCCCGCATGTCCTGGTAGCCCTTGTTGACCTCGTCGAGGGTGTAGGTGGTGGTGACCAGCTCGTCCAGCTTGAGCTTGCCCTCGTCGTACAGCCGCAGCAGGCGCGGCACGTCGCGGCGCGGGTTGGCGTTGCCGAAGATGCAGCCGACCAGCTCCTTGCGCTGCATCGCCAGGTCGAACAGGTTGAGCTTGACGTCCTCCTGGACGATCGGCGCGACCGCGGTGACGACGCCGCGCCCGCCCTTGGTGACCATGCCCATCATCGGGCCGATGAGGTCGCCGGTCGCGACGCCGGTGGTGAGGATGACCTTGTCGGCGTTGGCGCCCCAGGTGAGCTCGCCGACCTGGGCGGTGGCCTCCTCGATGGACGCGGCGGTGTGGGTGGCGCCGAAGACGCCGGCCTTCTCCCGCTTCCAGTCGACCGGGTCGACGGCGACGACGTGCCGGGCGCCGGCCATGGCCGCGCCCTGCACCGCGTTCATGCCGATGCCGCCGATGCCGATCACCACGACGGTCTCGCCGGGCCGCACGTCGGCGGCGTTGACGGCCGAGCCCCAGCCGGTGGTGACGCCGCAGCCGACCAGCGCGGCCTTGTCGAGCGGGATCCAGTCGTCGATCTTGATGGCGGTCGACTCGCTGACCACGGTGTACGGGGAGAACGTCCCCGTGCAGCACATGATGCCGAGGTCCTTGCCGCTCTTGGAGTGGTGCCGGGCGGTCATGTCGCCGATCTGCCGTCCGGCCAGCAGCACCGCGCCCAGGTCGCAGAGGTGCTGGCGGCCCCGGGCGCACGAGGGGCAGCGGCCGCAGGCGGGGATGAACGACAGGACGACGTGGTCGCCCTCCTGCAGCGTGGTGACGCCGGGGCCCACCGCGACCACCTCGCCGGCGCCCTCGTGCCCGCCGATGACCGGGAACTGCTCCAGCTCCAGCAGCGCCGCGATCTCGGGATCGAGCACCATGTCGCCGGTGACCATGTGCTCGTCCGAGTGGCAGAGGCCGGACGCGGCGAGCTTGACCTTCACCTCGCCCGCCTTGGGTTCGTCGAGCTCGATGTCCTCGATGCTCCAGTCGGTGTGCGGTTCCCACAGGATCGCCGCTCGTGTCTGCACTGGTGCCTCCCGATGGACGTACTGGAGCCGGATTCGTGCTTCTTAGATACTAGAACTTGATTCGGGAATCCAGGGTTCACCGGAATCGGTCATGCGCGGGCGCCCGCCGTTCGATCAGGAGCGCGCGTTCATCAGGGTGCCGCCAGGCGCCGGTGCCAGACCTCGTCAAGGGCGAGGCACAGGGCGCCGGTGAGGACGGTGTCCTCGGCGAGGCCGGAGAACTCCACCGCGGGCGGGCTGAGAGTGAGATCGGCCAGGTGCCGGGTGACGGCCGTGAGCAGGACGGACCCGGCGCGGGCGACCCCGCCGCCGATCACCACGGCGTCCGGGGCGAGGACCAGCACGGCCGGGGCGATGGCCTGGGCGAAGGTCGCCGCGACCTCGTCCACGATCCGCTGTGCCGTGGCGTCGCCGGAGGCGGCCGCGGCGAAGACGGCGGCGGCGTCCGGCGCACCGCTGTGCAGGGCGGACTCGGGGCGCCGGCGGGCGGCCCGGCGGGCCTGCTCGGCGATGGCCTCGGCGCCGATGGTGCGCTCCAGGGGGCCGCGGCCGTCGCCGGTGTCCGGGACGTCGCCGGGCGGGCGGATGAAGCCGATCTCACCGGCGGATCCGGTGCCCCGGTGAAGGCGCCCGTCGATCACGACGCCCGCGCCCAGGCGCTCACCCCATTGGACGGCCAGCAACGTGCCGCGCTCTCCGGCGACGGCCAGGGCGGCGAGGTTGGCGTCGTTCTCCACCTGGACCGGGCACCGGAAGCGGCCGCGGAGATGGTCGGACAGGTTCACCGAGGTCCAGCCCGGCACGCTCGGCGCCAGCAGGATCCGGCCGGAGCCGGGGTCGACGATCCCGGGGGTCGCGATGACCACCCCCGCGACGTCGTCGGCGCCGAGGCCGGCCTCCCTGAGGGCACGCTCGGTCACCTCGTCGACGACGCCGAGCAGGCGCCCGGCTTCGCCTTGTTCGTCGAGCGCTTCCGGGGGGCGTGGGGGGTCGTCCCCCCACCGGGGAACGGGCCGGCGCACGGCGGCCAGGCGGTGGCCGACGAGGTCGGAGATCCCCGCGCTGACCGTGTGCGGGCCGACGTCGAGCCCGAGCACGGGTGCGGCGCGGCCGCGGAGCGAGACCCGCACCGCCGGCCTGCCGCCCTGGCGGGAGGCGGCGGCCGGGTCGTGCTGCTGGAGCCAGCCGGCCTCGACCAGGTCGTCCACGGCCTGCCCCACGGTGGGACGGGTGAGGCCGGTCAGCTCGACCAGCTCGGCCAGCCGCACCGGATCGGGTGCGCGCTCGCGCACCGCGCGCAGCACCGCCGCGGTGTTGAGGCGGCGCAGCACCGGCGTGCCGACCGCGCGCTCCGCTCCCATGCCCCCTCCGGAAGATCGCCGCCGCACCCTTGACCGAGGGGTGCGGCGCGTTCATTATGAGCTCGATCCTAGTTTAGTAAGGACCTTAATAAACCTGCGGTGGAGGTGTCCGCCATGGTGTTGGGCCGACTACGGGAAATCGGTGGCCGCTCTCGGCCGGTCATCGTCGCGATGGCCGCGCTGCTCGTCGTGTCGCTGGCCGCGGCGGCGCCGACGGCGGCGGCCGAAGAAGAGCGCGCGGCACAGGTGACCGCGGCACGTGACGCCGGGCCCGCCGCCCGGGCGCTGGAGCGGATCCTCGGCAGGGACCGGGCCCGCCAGGTCACACTGCGGACGATCGGCAGGGGCGCCGGCGCCGACCGCTTCCAGATCTTCACAGAGAACGGGCGGCTGGTCATCGCGGGCACGTCCCCGTCCGTCCAGCTCACCGGATTCGGCCGGTACCTGCGCGAGGTCGCGCACGCCGACGTCGCCATCGGCGGCACGCAACTGGACCTTCCCGGACGGCTGCCGCTGCCCGCCGCGCCGATCGAGGCGGACGCCTCGGTCGCCCACCGGTTCGCGCTCAACGACACCAACGAGGGCTACGCGGGCGCGTACCTGAGCTGGCAGGAGTGGGAGCGCCGCATCGACGCGCTCGCCCTGCTCGGCATCAACGAGGTCCTGGTGTACGAGGGCCAGGACGCGGTCTACCAGCGCACCTTCCAGCAGTTCGGCTACAGCGCCGCGGACATGCGCGCGTGGATCCCGCAGCCGGGCCACCAGGCATGGTGGCTGCTGCAGAACATGTGCTGCACCGACTCACCGATCTCCCAGCAGCTGATCGACCGGCGCGCGGCGCTCGCCCGCCGCATGGTCGACCGGCTGCGTGAGCTGGGCATGACGCCGGTACTGCCGGGCTACTACGGCACCGTCCCGACCGACTTCGAGACCCGCAACCCGGGGGCCAAGACCGTCCCGCAGGGCACCTGGAACGGCCTGGAGCGTCCCGACTGGCTCGATCCCACCGGGCCGGAGTTCGGCAAGGTCGCGGGCGCGTTCTACAAGGCGCAGACCGACCTGTACGGCGCGAGCACGATGTACAAGATGGACCTGCTGCACGAGGGCGGCAGGGCCGGGGACGTCCCGGTGCCCGAGGCGTCCAAGGCCGTGCAGGACGCGCTCGAAGGCGCCCACCCGGGCGCGACCTGGATGATCCTCGGCTGGCAGAACAACCCCCGCAAGGAGACGCTGCAGGCCGTCGACCGTTCCCGGATGTTCATCGTGGACGGCATCACCGAGCAGCCGAACATCACCGATCGCGACAAGGACTTCCTCGGCACCCCGTACGCCTTCGGCACGATCTGGAACTTCGGCGGCCACCAGAACTTCGGCGCCGGCCTCACCGTCTGGAACGAGAAGTTCCACGCCTGGCGGGCCAGGCCGGGCACCGCCATGAACGGCATCGCGCTGATGCCCGAGGCCATCGACAACAACCCGGCCGCGGTGGCGTTCTTCGCCGACATGCCGTGGCGGGACGGCCCGGTCGACATGAACGCCTGGTTCGACGCGTACGCCACCGCCCGGTACGGCGCCGCCGATCCGCACGCGATCGCCGCCTGGCGGATCATCGGCAGAACGGTCTACTCCTGGCCGGCGGGCAAGGACACCCGGCACGTGACCGGCCTGTTCGACGACCAGCCGAACCTCGCGAACACCGGGACGCCGCTGCAGTACGACCCCGGCGAGTTCGAGAAGGCCCTGCGCGAGCTGCTCCGGGTCGATCCGCGGCTGCGGCGCTCCGGCGCGTACCGCTACGACCTCGTCGACGTCGCCCGCCAGGTGCTGGCCAACCGCGGCAGGCTGCTCCTGCCGAAGATCCGCGACGCCTACCGGGACGGCGACCGCACGGCCTTCGCGACGCTCACCGGCCGCTGGTCGTCCGAGCTCCGCCTCCTGGACGAGGTCCTCGGCACCGATCCGCACTTCCTCCTCGGCACCTGGCAGCGCGAGGCGGCCCGGCAGGCGGCCGACCCGCGGGAGGCCGCGACGCTCGACTACAACCTGAAGTCGCTCGTCACGCTGTGGGAGAGCGACAGTCCCGGGCTCCAGGACTACGCGCGCCGCGAGTTCAACGGCCTGGTCGGCGGCTACTACGCCAAGCGCTGGAAGATGTTCTTCGACGAGCTGGACCGCGCGCTGAAGACGGGCACCGAGCCCCGTCAGATCGACTGGCGCGCCGTCGCCGAAGGCTGGGCGCGCGCGGGCACCCGCTACACCGCCGAACCACGCGGCGATGCCTACCGGCTGGCCGCACGGGTCGCCGAGGAGCCGGCCGGCGCGCTGACCCTCGCGTCCGACCGGAAGGGCGTCGGGCCGGGCGGCACCGTTCGCGTCACCGCGACCTTCACCAACGAGTCGACGCTGAGCGCGGCCCGTGGGGTGCGGTTCCGGCTGACCGCGCCCGCCGGCTTCAAGGTCGTGACGGAGTCCGCCGGCTCGGGGGACGACGTCGATCCCGCGGGCACCGAAACGGCGACCTGGACGGTGACCGCACCGTCCGACGCCAAGCCCGGCACGCTGCCGAGCCTTGACGCCACGGTCTCGTGGCGTACCGCCAAGGGCGGTTCCGAGCAGGCGAGCGCGCACTCCCTCCTCATGATCGGCGGCCGTACGGTCGAGGCGCCTTACAAGGCCGCCGCGTCCACCGGAGCGGCGTTCGCGCAGACCGGCGACACGGTCGGCATCGCCGCCGGCGGCAAGGACATGTGGGGCGGCACCAACGAGTTCGCGACCGTCTACAAGGACGACGGGCTGACCTCGGGGCACGCGGTGTCCACGAAAGTGACCAGGCTGGACGGATCGTCCGACTGGACCCGCGCCGGTCTGGTCGCGAGCGACGACCTGGCCAAGACCGGGTCCGCCGGGTACGCCGACATCGCGGTCACACCGGCGCACGGGTGCGTCTTCTCCTACGACAGCGACGGCGACGGCGGCCTCGATCACTTCACCGAGGTCGGCGGTTTCACCGCAGGCGACGTCTACGTGCGGCTGCGCCGGGACGGCGACCGGATGACCGGCTCATGCAGCTCCGACAACAAGAACTGGGCGGTGGTCGGCTCCGGAACGGTCCCGGGCGGGGCGGGCGCGCAGGACGTCGGCATGTTCGCCAGCGCGGTCAACAGCCACACCTCGACGGAGGCGATCGCCCTCTTCGGTGGCGGGATCGCCGCGTCGCCCGACACGTCCCGCGACGGGTCCGGCGACGAAGTGCAGAGCCTCCGCAAGCCGGTGACGGCGTTCTCCTCCGAGCCCGGACGGCCGCCGGAGGCCGCCAACGACGGCAGCCGCGCCAACTCGCCCTACTGGGGCGGCCAGATGACCTACGGCGAGAACTGGTGGCAGGTCGATCTCGGTGCCGTCAGCGAGGTGTCCCGCGTCAACGTCCGCAACTACGTCGACGGCACCCGCTACTACACCTACCGGCTGGAGGGCAGTCTCGACGGCGTCCACTGGTTCACCATCGGCGGACGCAACGGGCCCCGTCCCGCCGCCGACGCGGGCGACACCATGAACACCGAGGCCAGGGCCCGCCACGTGCGGGTGGTCGGCTTCGGGAACACCGCCAACCTCACCTTCCACCTGACCGAGGTGAGCGTCTACGGCACCCGTGCCGCCTAGAACACGTCCCGGCGGCCCCGTTCACTCCTGGGCGGGGCTGCCGGTGGCGGCCTTGCGGCCGACGCCTCCGACGCTCCAGATCGGCCTGGACGCTTCTATCGCCTCATGGTCGGGACGCCATTGGGTCAGGTAGGCGACACCGGGCTCGACCAGGTCCCAGCCGGAGAAGAGCCGTTCGACCTCGGCTCTGGTTCGCACATTGGAGCGGGGCTCGCCGCGGATGACGTGGGTCTGCTGCTGGTAGAGGTGAGCGATCCGGGCGGTGACCTCGGGGCACAGGTCGCTGACCGGGTGTGAGATCGCCATGTAGCTGCCCGGCGCCATCAGGTCGCCCAGCCGGGCGACGCTCAGCGCCACCTCGTCGTCCTCGGGAATGGTGTACAGAACGTGGAAGAACAGCAGCGCCGTCGGCTGGTCGAGGTCGATCAGCTTTCGGAGGTTCGGGTGGCCGGCTATCAGCTCGCTGTCCCGCATGTCGGCCTGGACGACCGTCGTGAGCGGGTCGTTGTTCAGAATCGCCTGCGCGTGGACGCCGACCACGGGGTCGTTGTCCACGTAGACGACGCGGCAGTCCGGTGCGACCGCCTGCGCGATCTGGTGCACGCTGCCTTGGGTCGGCAGTCCGGTTCCGATGTCCAGGAACTGTCGGACGCCCGCGCCGGCGAGGAACCGCACGACCCGGTGCAGGAACTTGCGGCCCTCGCGGGCCAGGACCGGCAGCTCCGGTGCCAGCTCGATCGCCTGCTGCGCGGCCTGCCGGTCCGCGGCGAAGTTGTCCTTGCCGCCGAGGAGGTAGTCGTGCATCCGGCTCTCGTTGGGGACCGTCGGGTCGAAGGCAGGCGGCTCGTGCCCGGCGGGGAAGGTCATGAGTCCTCCGTTCGCCTGACATCCGATCAGCGCATGCTGGGCCCTACGGTCGGCGGGTGCACGGTCACCAGGTGTGACCGCTCGAATTATGGCACGCTACTCGCTGGTATGTGGCTGGGTGCACGATTCGCGTCATAGGTCGCGAGGGGTCATCGCCGCGCCGCCTCGTGCAGGGCCTCCAGGGCCCGCGCGATGGGCGGCTGCCGGTCGCTGCCCCGCCGGACGATCGCGATGATGCGCCGCGACGGCACCGCCTCGCCGCGCAGGGGCACCCGGACCACCTCGTCCTCGGGCGGCAGCGGGGCCAGCCGGGGCACCAGGCCGACGCCGAACCCGCGGGCGACGAGCGCCGAGACCGCGAACCACTCGTTGGCCTCGTGGGCGATGCGGGGCGTGTATCCGGCGGCGGCGCAGGCGGCGAGCATGAGCTGGTGCTGGTCGGGACGGGCCGGTGAGCCGATCCAGGGTTCGGCCGCCGCGTCGGCGAGCCGGGCCGACCCGCGCCCGGCGAGCCGGTGCCCGGCCGGGACGAGCAGGTCCTGCGGCTCGTCGAGGACGGGCCACTGCGCGAACCGGGCGTCGTCCGGGGCCGGGGTCTGCCCGCCGGGGATGACGACGGCGATGTCGCAGTGCCGCGCGAGGAGCAGATGGGCGGCGTCCTCGCTCTCCCGCTCGCTCATGTGGACGACGAGGTCCGGATGATCCTCGCGAAGCCGTGCGGCGGCCGGGGCCACGAGCGCGGCGAGGGCGCTGGAGACGCCGCAGAACCGCACCTGCCCGGACGTCCCGGCGCGATGGCCGGCGAGGTCGGCGCGGGCCCGCTCCCATTGGGCGGCCAGGACGTCGGCATGGCGCAGCACCGTGTGCGCCGCGGCGGTCAGCCGCACCCGGCGTCCCTGCGCCTCCAGCAGCTCCACGCCGAGGTCGCGGGCGAGCTGCCGGAGCTGCTGCGACACCGTCGAGGGCGTCAGGTGCAGCGCGTCGGCGGTCGCGGTCACCGTGCCGCGCTCCCGCAGCACGCGCAGCGTCTGGAGGCGGTGGTCGATCATTCGGCCATTCAACACGATGGTCTGCGGAATCTTTCGATGGACCCGAACGATTACCGGCTCCCAGACTGGCCTCATGGCTACCGCGACGGCCGGACGAAGCGTTCCCGCTCCGCTGCTGGTGCTCGGCAGCGTGGTCTCGGTCCAGGCGGGCCAAGCCTGCGGCAAGGCGATGTTCGGGGTGGCCGGGACGTCGGGCGTGGTAACGCTCCGGCTGGTGTTCGCCGCGCTGGTCCTGCTGGCGATTCGCCGTCCGTCCCTGCCGCGCCGGGACTCGATCGGCCTGATCGCCGCCCTGGGCGCGGCGATCGCCGGGATGCAGCTGATCTACCCGGCGATGGCGCGGCTGCCGGTCGGGGTCGCCTCGACGCTGCAGTTCCTCGGCCCGTTGACGCTCGCGCTGGTGCAGGCCCGGCGGCCGCGCGACCTGCTGTGGGCCGCGCTCGCGGGGACCGGGGTGGTCCTGCTCCACGGCCCGTCCGGCTCCCCGGTGCCGGTCACCGGGGTCATGTTCGCGCTGGCTTCAGGCGGATGCATGGCCGCCTACCTCGTCCTGAACAAGCGCGCCGGGACCGTGGACGGCACGCCGCTCACATGGGCCGTGGTCGTGGCCGCGCTTCTCGTCCTGCCTCTCGCGCCGATGACCGGCGGAGCGCCGCTGCGTCCGGGAGTCCTCCTCGCCGGGCTTGGTCTCGCGGTGCTCTCCGCCGTCGTCCCGTGGTCCCTGGACATGGCGGCGCTTCGCCGCCTCCCCGCTCGCGTGGTCGCGGTCATGGTCAGCCTGGAACCCGCCGCCGGCGCACTCGCCGGGCTCGTCCTGCTGGACGAGCACCTGGCGTGGCCGGGCTGGCTCGCCATCGCCTGCGTCTCCGCCGCTTCGGCAGGCGCGACCGCATCCGCGGCACCGCGAGACGGTCGCCCGCCTGGCCGAGACCCTTCTGTCATCGGTCCCGGACGGTTCGCACGAGAAGGTCGATCATCCCCTCGGCGTCGGTCTGCCACTTCTCCGGCGACAGGTGCCCGCTCAGCTCCAGATCCACGATGCCGTGCGTCGCCGCCATCAGCAGGCCCGCCACCGGAGGCGCGTCCCGTTGTCCGACGATGCGACTGACGATGGCCAGGAAGCCGTCCTGCGCCTGGCCCGCCGCCTGGGTCACCGCGGTCGCGTCGCCCGCCAGGGGAGCGAACATCAGCCGGTACAGGTGCGGACGCGCCCGTGCGAGCTGCACCAGCGCCCTCAGCGCATCGCGCAGCGCCTCATCTGGGCTCTGCGTCGTGTCGGCCTCGACCCCCTCCAGGTGGGTGGCGACCGCGTTCCACGCCGCCGCGGCCACCGCCATCAGCAGGTCATGCTTGTCGGCGAAATGGCGGTAGGCCGCCGATCGCGACACCCCGGCGCCGCTCCCGACGTCACGCAGCGTCACCGCGTCCACTCCGCCGCGGTCGAGGAGCACTGACGCGGCGTCCAGGAGCGCCTGCCGTGTCGTCGCCGCCGTCTCCGCTCGCGAGGCCATCCCCCACCTTTCAGTTGACAACGTCCACTGAAAATCGTCACGATGTTGACAACGTCAACTGAACTTCCGCGCCGAGCACGGCGACGGGCACCGCGCGTGCCCCGTCCCCTCCCGGGCGGCCGATGTGAGGGTACGGGACGAGCCATGCACACGCTGATCATGACCGGGGCGACGCGCGGGATCGGCCGCGTCGCGGCCGCGAACGTCCTGCGCGATGATCCGGACACCCACCTGGTCCTGCTCGCACGCAAGGAGTCAGGCCAGGACGCCCTGGACGAGTTGCGGGCCGTCAGCGGCAACGTCACGCTGGTGGACACGGACCTGGCGAGCATCGACGGCATCCGCTCGTCCGCCGAGGCCGTGGACCGGATGATCGACGAGGGTGAACTTCCCGCCCTTCGCGCGTTCGCCGGCAACGCCGGAGTCCAGTTCGTCGACGCCCTGCACACCACGCCGGACGGGTACGAGACGACCTTCGCGGTGAACGTGCTGGCCAACCACCTGCTGCTGCGCGCCTTCGAGCACCGGTTCCGCGCCCCCGCGCGCATCCTGATCACCGTGAGCGACACGCATTTCGGCGACTTCAGGCACACCTTCGGGATCGTCCCGGCGCCGCGCTGGTCCGCCCCGGAAACCGTCGCGCGGCCGAGCGCCTTCCCCAGGCCGGCGACCGTCGCGGCGGGCCGCACCGCCTACTCGACCAGCAAACTCGCTGCGATCTACCTTGTGCACGAGTGGGCCAGGCGGCTGCCCGAGGGCGTCGACATCGTCTCCTACAACCCCGGCCTCGTGCCCGGCACCGGACTGGCCCGCGCCGCCGGCCCCGTCGATCGCTTCCTCAACCGGTGGGTCCTCCCGGGGCTCTCCGTCACGCCCATGGCCGAGTCGGCCTCCGCCGCCGGGCGCAAACTCGCCGATGCCGTTCTCGGCCGCACGACCGCACCCTCCGGCTCCTACATCGACCGCACCCGGGCAGTGCCCTCGTCCGACGAGTCCTACGACACCACCCGAGAACGCGCCCTCTGGGACTTCGTCGAACAGGTCCGCACCGTCGGCTGACCTCACTCCGCCGGTCATCGGGGTTGCCGGTCGTGGCGGGTGGCCGGACCATGGCGCACATGATCGTTGGCACGCGGAGACGCGGCGGGATCGCGGTGGGGTGGGCGGCCGTGCTCGTCTGCCTGGTCATCGGGTCGGCGGCGGTGCAGATCGCGGGGCGCTCGGGTGCGGACGTCCGCCCGGTCCGTGCGCCGGTGGTGGTCATCGGCGTCGCCGGGCTGGCGTGGGGGGACATCCGCGCGGACCAGACCCCGCACCTGTGGCGGCTGCTCACCGGTGGCGCGGCGACCGGCGCCGCGACGGTGCGCACGACGGGAGGTTCGGCGTGCGCGTCCGACGGCTGGCTGTCGTTGTCGGCGGGGCAGGCCGGCGTGGGCCCGCGCACGGACGACGGCGAATGCGTCCCGCTCCCGGCGGTGCGGGACACCGGCGGCGGGGCGCGTGTGGGGCGGTGGGACCGGCTCGTCGACGCCCAGCGCCGGTCGGAGTTCTCACCGCGCCCAGGGGCGCTCGGCAGGGCGCTGTCGGAGCACGAGGGATGCGAGACCGCCATCGGCCCCGGTGCCGCGATCGCACTCGCGCGCCCGGACGGAACCGTCGGACGCTACAGCGCCACCGTGGACGACGCCGCCCTCGGCTGTCCGGTCACGGTTATCGACGGCGGCCAGGTCTTGGAGTCGGGATCGGGTCGGCTGAACTCGCTGGCGCGGATCGACGCGTTCGCGGGCGGGGTGCTTCAACGCCTCGACGACGAGGCCACCGTGCTGGTGCAGGGCGTGACCGAGCCGCCGGGCGGGACGCCCCACCTCGCGGTGAGCATGGTCCGCGGCCCGGTGACGGCTTCCCGGCACGATCCGGCGCTGCTGACGGTCACCTCGACCCGCTGGGGCGGGGTCGTCCGGCTGCTGGACGTCCCCAGCACCCTCCTGGACGCGGTCGGCGCTCCCGAGCCGGCCGAGTTCAGCGGCGCCCCGATCTCCCTCGGGCGGGCACGTCCCACCGATGCGACGAGGACCGTCCACGAGCTGGGGGCCGTGACCACGACCGACCAGGTGCTCCGGCGCTGGGCGGGACTGCTCCTCCTCACGGTGGCGGCGGCGCAGCTCGCGCTGTTCGCCGTGGCAGCGTTCGTGTGGCACCGCTCGTCCGGGAGATGGAGGCGCGGCTTCGCCGGCGCGACGCTCGCCTTCTCGGTGCTGCCGGTTTCGGTGTATCTGGTGTCGCTGACGCGGTGGTGGCACAGCCCGTTCCCGGACCTATCCCTCTGGGGCGCCCTGGCCGTCACCGTCGCGGTGGCGGTCGTTCCGGTGGCGCTTCTGCCCGCGCATCCGCTCTGGCACGCGCCCCTGGCGGTCAGCCTGCTCACCTTCAGCGTGCTGGTCGTGGACGCGGCGACGGGCACGCTGCTGCACCGTGCCAGCCCGTTCGGCCCGTCCGCGCTGTACGGCGGCCGGTACTACGGATTCGGCAACTCCACCTTCGCCGTCTTCTCCGTGGCCGCCCTGGTGCTGGCCGGGGCCGCCGCGGCCGAACTGACCGCCCGCGGACGGCGCCGGGCGGCGACCACGGCGGTCGCGGTCATCGGCGCCGTCGCCGTGGCGGTCGACACCTGGCCCGGCTGGGGCGCCGACGTGGGAGGCGGCCTGGCCCTGATCCCGGGGGTCGCGGTGCTGGCGCTCAGGATCGCCGGGGTGCGGCTGACACCGGTGCGGCTGGCGGCCGTCGGATCGGCGGCGGTCGCCGTGGTCGCGGCCGTGGGCGTGGCCGACTGGCTGCGTCCTCCGGCGTCGCGCACGCATGCCGGACGTTTCGTCCAGGAGGTGCTCGACGGGCAGGCATGGCAGCTTGTCGAACGCAAAGCCGGTTACGCGCTGGGCTCATTGGCGGGCGGCCCGGTGGCATGGGGGACCGCACTCGTCCTCGCGCTCCTGGTGCTGACGCTCGCGTGGCCCGGGCGGTTCTCACCAGCCTGGTTCGACGCCGCTCTGCGCGAGTGGCCGACGCTGCGTCCCACTCTCGTGGCGATCCTGACCACGTGCGTGATCGGCGCCGTGGTCAACGACTACGGCATCCGCCTCGTCACGTTCGCCCTCATCACGCTGCTGCCGATCGTCGTGCTGGCCTGCATCCGCGCGAGCGGCCAGGCCGGCGCCTTCCGGCTGGAAGCGGCGTTCAGCCCGGAGGAGTCGCGGAGCACGCTTGATGACTGAAGAGAACCAGGCAGAGTGATCTACGAAACTCTGTAGTGGCGAGAGTAGATATTCGTGGAGCGGTCGGGTACTGTTTGTGTCATCGAAGAGGGAAGAGTCCAGGAGAACCGGCAGAGGACGAACTGTCGGCAGGTATGGATGATGTGGATCAGGCGTGCCGGGGCCAACGCAGTGGAAGGGGCTCCGGCAGCCGGTCCCGCAGGTGGCCGCTGGGCCGCCTGGCGCAAGGAAACACAGGAAACACGCAGTACAGGTAGTGATGTCGAGGAAAGGAGGGTTCGACGCCATCGGGATCGCCCGCAGCAGGCTTCAGTCACGCCGTGCGGGTACCGCAGCTCCACAGATTGGACGGTGGTCTACGGTCACGCATCCGCGATCCCCGCGCAGCCGCTCCCATCGGAGTGGCCGACGCGGAAGACCGGCTCGTCAGGGCCGGTAGATGGTGTTGTACCTCTGGGCCCCGGCGCCGCAGTCTGGCGCCGGGGCCCCTGTTGTCGTCGCCGCCTGCCGAGCCCACGGCAGTACGGAAGGTTTTGTGAAAGCACCCCAGCCGGCCAGAGCCGGCGACCAGCCAGACCAGGACCGCCCGCAGACGGCCGAGCAGGACCAGGCCGACGGGCTTGAGGACAAGTTCGACGACGAGGATTACCCGGCCTACAGCATGGGCCGCGCCGCCGAGATGCTGGGCGTCACCCAGGCGTTCCTGCGCACCCTGGACACCGCCCGGCTGATCGTCCCGCAGCGCTCGCCCGGGGGGCACCGCCGCTACTCCCGCTACCAGCTGCGCCTGGCGCAACGCGCCCGCGATCTGGTCGACGAGGGCACAGCGCTGGAGGCGGCCTGCCGCATCATCATCCTGGAAGACCAGCTCGCCGAAGCCCAGCGCCTCAACGCCCGACTTCGGCAGGACCGTGTTTCCCGGCAGCCGCCCCAGGACCCGAGCTGACCTAGAGGCCGTCCTCGGTCCGATCCGGTGACCGCCGGTCGCCGGGCGGCTCGCCGAGGGCGGCCAGGCGCGCGGCGAGTTCGTCGCGTTCGCGGGTCATGGCGACCAGCTCGCATTGCAGCTCGATGATGCGGCGGATCGCCGGCAACGTCATGCCCTGGTCCATCATCGCCGTGACCTGCTGGATGCGGCCGATCTCCGCGCGGCTGTAGCGGCGCTGCCCGCCGGCCGAGCGCTGCGGGGAGACGACCTGCTGGGTGTCGATGCGGCGCAGGAACGCCTGCCGCACCTGCAGCATGTCGGCCACCTGGCCCACGGTGTACACCGCCGCATGCTCGTCATCGAACGGCAGCCTCATTCGCCGCTTCCCTTCCCTGGGCCCAGTCGCCGGCCCGGCGCATCGTGCTCTCCTCTACGATCTCGGCCTGGCGCCCACCGGGCCGTGACCGCCGACGACCGGCCCGGTGGGCGTGCGTGCCGCCCACCGGGCCGATCGCCGAGGACCTGCCGCATCGCCGGTCCGCCAGCCAGGGGATGTGGCGGCCATCAGGCGAACAAGCGTCGACGACGCCCGTCAGCTTTTGATCGCCTTGTGCTCGCTGGACTGCTGGACGGCGACCTTGCGCGGCCGGGCCCGCTCCAGCACGGGGATGCGGACGGCCAGCACGCCGTTGTTGTAGGCGGCCTCGATCGCCTCGGCGTCCAGGTGCTCCGACAGGTACACCCGGCGCGTGAAGGACCCCATGGGCCGCTCGCGGACGAAGACGCGCTCGTCCTCGCCGAACTCCTCCTCGCGGCGCGCGGTCACCGACAGCACGCCCCGGTCGACGGTGACCTCGATCGAGCCGGGGTCCACCCCGGGCAGATCGAACCGCAGCACGACATCGTCGGCGCGGCGGATCCCGTCCATCGGCATCCCTGCGCCCTCACCCCGGCCGCTCAGGCCGACCTGCCGGACCGCACGGTCGAACTGACGCTCGAACTCCTGCACGAACGGATCGATCGACGTCAGCAGCATCGTCGCTTCACCTCCGAAGATCCGCCGGGGACCTTCCACACCCCCGGCTCGCGTCTCCAGCCCCTCCACCGTGGAGGGAACCTACAACTCAAACTATAAGTATGTGGTCGCTGCGGTTGTCAAGTTCGCCTCGCTCGAGCGCGATCTCCCCACCTCGGAGAGCCGAAGCAGGACCTGCGCCGCCAGCGGTCTCCTGCGCACTCCACCAGGTCCGCCACTCAGCGCTGCAGCACGCCCGCGCGTCCGGCCGCTCCGCGGCCGGACGCGCGGGACCGAATCGTGATCGAGAGTCCGTATGGAGCGGTCCGATGGGGTGATCGCACGCCATAGGGTGGCATGTGAAGATCGGCGTGGCGGCTGGTGAGGAGACACGGTGGCAGGCGATCGGCTTCGGCCCGGCGGATTCGACCCGAATGTGCCGAACATCGCTCGGATGTACGACTACTACCTCGGCGGCAAGGATCATTATGAGGCCGACCGTGCCCGCGCCGAGGAGGCGAAGGCGGCCGACCCCACCCTGATCACCCTGATCAGGGAGAACCGGGCCTTCATGGGCCGCGCCGTCCGGTACATGGCCGAGCAGGGCATCGACCAGTTCCTCGACATCGGCACGGGGCTGCCCACCCAGCAGAACGTCCACCAGATCGCGCAGTTGGTGAACCCCGGCGCCCGCGTCGCCTACGTCGACTACGACGGCCAGGTCGTCGCGCACGGCCGCGCGATCCTCGCCGACTCGCCTGGCACGCGGATGGTCCAGGCCGACATCCGCCGCCCCCGCGAGATCCTGGAACACCCGGAGATCAAGGGGCTGCTGGACTTCGGCAAACCGGTGGCGCTGCTGACGATCGCGACCCTGCACTTCATCCAGGACGAGGACGACCCGCCCGGCATCATGTCCGAACTGCGCGCCGCGCTCGCCCCGGGCAGCCACATGGCGATCACCCACGCCTCGGCCGACGGCGTCCCCGACATCGTCGCGAAGGTCGTCGAGGTCTACAGAAGGACGAACGCGCCGGGCACGCCCCGTACCCGGGAACAGGTGACGGGCCTGTTCGGCGACTTCGAACTGCTCGACCCCGGCGTGGTCTGGGCGCCGCTGTGGCGTCCCGAGCGTCCGGTCACGCTGGAAGAGGCCCTGCCCATCTGGTTCTACTCGGGCGTCGGCCGCAAGCTCTGAGGTGTGCGCACCCCGCTCCCACGACCAGCCACCGGGACGAAAGAGGGCGACATGCGGGCAGTGACGGTCGGAGCCGCGCTTGAGGACGCGGCGGCACGGAGCAAGGCGTTCCTGCACGACGGCGACGGCACCATCACGTTCGCCGAGTTCGACGAGCTGACCGACCGGGTCGCGGCCGGCCTGCTGGCCCGCGGAGTCTCCCGCGGCGACCGGATCGGCCTGCTCGGCCTCAACACCCCGCAATGGCTGGCGGCGTTCTTCGGCGCGGCTCGGATCGGCGCCGTCGTCGTCCCGCTCAACGTCCGCTACCGGGAGCGCGAGCTGTCCTACATGCTCGGCCAGAGCGGGGCGCGGATGGTCATCAGCCTCGACGCCGTTCCGGACTTCGACTTCGCCGCGTTCTACAGGTCGTCACAGATCCCCGCCGTCTCCTTCGGCGCCGGCTTCGACGAGCTGACCGTGACGCCGCCCGACCCTGCGGTGCTGGCGGCGGCCCGTGGCGCGGTCGAGCCGTCCGACCCGCTGATGATCCTCTACACCTCCGGGACGACGGGCCGTCCCAAGGGCGCGGTCATCACCCACCGCAGCATCCTGGCCTCCGCCTCAGCGCAGGCGGACCACTTCGGGATGTCCGAAGACGACGTCCTCCTGGGCCATCTGCCGTTCAACCACGTCGGCGGCATCACCTGCACGATCATGTCCGCCCTGCGCAGCGGCGGCTCGGTCGCGCTGCTTCCCGCGTTCTCGCCGGACGCCGCCCTGCGCGCCGTCGAACGCCACCGGGTGACGTTCCTCGGCGCCGTCCCGACGATGTACGTGCTGATGCTCGGCCGCCCCGACTTCGCCGACCACGACGTCTCGTACGTCCGACTCTGCATGGCGGGCGGCTCCAACGTCGAACCGGCCCTCGCTGACGCGATCAGGCAGGGTTTCCCAGGGGCGCCGCTCTACGGCCTGTACGGACTCTCGGAATCCTCGGGCGCCTGCGTCCTGTCCCCGCTGGACGACGACCCCGAGACGGTCTCGCGCACCCTGGGCGCCATCATCGGCGACTTCGAGGCCCGGGTCGTCGGCCCCGACGGCGCCGCCCTGCCTCCGGGCGAGACGGGCGAACTCCAGATCCGCGGAGCCTGCGTCACCGCCGGCTACTGGGACATGCCTTCCGAAACCGCTGAGGTCTTCCTCTCCGACGGCTGGCTGGCCACCGGCGACATGGTCGCCATGGAACCCGACGGCCACCTGGTCCTTCGCGGCCGCAAGAAGGAGATGTACATCCAGGGCGGCTTCAACGTCTACCCGGTCGAGATCGAGAACGTCCTGACCACCCATCCCAAGGTCGCGATGGCCGCCGGCATCGGCATCCCGGACGAGGTCCTCGGCGAGGTGGGCCGCTTCTACGTCGTCCCGCGCCCTGATGCCGAGCCACCCACGACCGAAGAACTGACGAGCTACTGCCGCGACCGCCTGGCCGACTACAAGGTCCCGCGCCAGTTCGTCATCACCCCGGACGTCCCGGTGACCCCGGTAGGAAAAATCCACAAAGCCCTCCTAAAGGAACGCGACTCCTAAAGGCGGACCCGTCAGACCAGCGGGATGGCGGGGCGGACGAGGAGGTCGCGGGCCTCGTTGACGGTCTGTTCGGTATGGGCGTCGTCGCGGAAGGCCGTGGCGAGGGTGAGCCAGCCGCAGAAGAAGCCCGCCCCGCCCCCGATCATGCCGCCGCCGTCGCCGCCGCAGCAGACCGCCGAATCGGCAGTGCGCTCGTAGCGGTAGGGGTCCTGCGCGATGTTCAGGCCGAACGCGTTCGGCTCCAGCTGCGGACCGGTGGGGGACACGACCTCCCCGTCCCGCCGCATGCGCGCGGTCGGGTACCGGTCCGTGGGGCAGTCGTCGCCCCAGCGGAACAACGTGGTGGCGCCCCCGCCACAGGCGTGTTCCCACTCGTCCGGGGTGAGCAGCCGCATGCCTTCATCAGCCATGCGCGAGATGTCGTCGGCGAGCGAGAACATCAGCCAGGCGTCGGTGACCGATCCGTCGGCGTCCAGCATTATGCACGCCTGGCGGGCCGGCCGGGCACCGGGCGGCCAGGTGAGCCGGAGCTCCCGGCGGTCACCCGCATGGGCGGCGACCTCGGCGATGAGGGGATGGTCCGGGGCGACCCGGGTGAGCCCGGCGTCCCGCGCGTCCACCGCCACCAGCAGCGGCGGGATCTGCGCGGTGCGCGGCGGCGAGGTCACCATGTCGACGTACTCGCCGATCTCGGCGGGCAGGCCGTAGTCCTCGCCGGGCGCGCCGTACTCCTCGTACGACTCGGCGTACGAGGCGAGCTGCCGTGGAGAGGCGGTGAACCGGCCACCGTCATAGCCGACCTGGACGTCCCCACCAGGCACCAGGCCGTACAGGGAGTCGGCGCGCCGGAACAACGCGTATCGGCCGCCTGCGCGGCGGCCGATCTCCACCACCTCGGCACCCGTCCGCTCGGCGATCCGGCCCGCCAACTGCTCGGCGTCGCGGTCGCTCAGGCTTCGCCACTGCTCAAGATCGAGATCACCCAGGGCCACCGGAACAGGCTAGCCGCGCCGGTCCTGCTCCTCCCTGCCTTCAGGTCGACGCCGCCGATGGTGCCGTGGGACGTTTCGGGCCGCGGAGGAGATGACGCTGCGTGGTGGCCGGATTCTGACACGGAATCGGGCCGGGCCGGAGGCGGGCCGTCGATAGGATCGGGACCTGGCCAGGACGCGGGGAAGCGGGGTGCGGTGAGCGAAGCGCGGAGGCCCGTTCCCAGACCGCCCGCACCGGTCCGGCGGTGGTTTCAGGAGCGGGAGTCCCCCTATCCGTGGGAGCAGGACGGGCTCGACCACGTCAAGGGCCTGATGCACAACGTGGAGCCGTACCGGGCGTGGGCCACGTTCTCGTTCGTCGCGCCGTCCAGCCGGGTCCACGAATGCGACCTGTTCATCGCGACTCCCGGCGGCCTCTATCTCGTCGAGTTGAAGGGGCATCCCGGCCGGGTCGTGAACAGCGGCGCCACCTGGACGTTCTACGGCCAGGACCGCGCGCGCACCATCCGCAACCCGCTGAGCCTCACCGACTGGAAGTCCAAGGAGCTGAAGTCGCGGCTCATCTGGGCGGCCAGGCAGTGCGGCTTCTCCGCCATGCGGATGCCGAGGATCGAGCCGGCGGTGTTCCTCAGCGCCCCCGACCTACGGTCCGAGCTGGACACGGTGCAGAGCACCCGCGTCTACGGCAGGAACGACCGCGACACCGGGCTCGGGAAGATCTGGGACGACCTGCTCGGCAGGCCCACGGAACGCAACCAGCAGCCCATCAGCGCCGACTTCTCCAGGCGGCTCCCGCAGATGCTGGAGGCGATGGGCATCTCCCATTCGACGGCCCATCTCCGGTTCGGGGACGAGTGGCGAATGGAGCCGCAGGTCCTCGACGCCGGCCCCGGCTGGGAGGACCGGCTCGCCGAGCGCAAGGATCTCGTCCACGAAGAGGGACGCGTCCGGATCTACCTGGTCAACCAGCAGGCGACGGACGAGGCGCGCCGCGCCGTCGACCGGGCGGCACGCCGCGAGTACCAGGTGCTCCAGGGCATCAACCATCCGGGCATCGCGCAGGCGGTGCAGATCCGGGAGCATCAGGGCGGGTCGGCGATCCTGTTCCGGCACGACCACCGGGACCTCAGGCTCGACGCGTTCCTCGACGTCCACGGCCCCGAACTCACTCCGGAGACCAGGCTGAACATGGTGCGGCAGCTCGCCGAGGCCGTCCGGCACGCGCACAACCGGTCGCTCTACCACCGCGCCCTCGCCGCCCGTTCGGTCTATGTCAGCGTCAGGAACGACGCCCCCACCCTGCGGATCATCGACTGGCAGACGGCGGCACGCGACTTCGACACCGCCACCCCGAAGTCCATCGGCCAGTCCAGCGTGGACGGCGACCTCGTCGAGGACGCCGCCCAGGTCTACCTGGCGCCCGAGTTCGACATGCCGTACGCCGATCCCGTCGACCTGGACGTGTTCGGCATCGGCGCGGTCGCCTACCTCATCCTCACCGGCAGGACGCCGGCGCCCGACCGCGCCACCCTCATCGACACCGTCACCGGCGCGGGCGGCCTGCACCCGTACGCGGTCGTGGACGGTCTCGGCGAACGCATCGACAAGCTCGTCTTCGACGCGACGCAGGGCGCCCCGGCGAACCGGCTGGAGTCGGCCGACCGGTTCCTGGACGAGCTGGACCGCGCCGAGCAGGACGCCGCCCAGCAGACCCGGTCCGAGGACGATCCCGGCGTCGACCCGCTCACCGCGATGCCCGGCCAGACGGTCGACGGCGACGACGACGGCGCCTGGAAGGTCGAGCGCATCCTCGGCGCCGGCGCCACGTCCCGCGCGCTGCTCATCAGCCGCGCCACCGAGGACGACGACGCCGACCCCGAGGAACGCGTCCTGAAGATCGCCCTGGACGAGGCCAAGGCGAACCGGCTCAAGGCCGAGGCCGAGGCGCTCGCCAAGGTCGGCGGCGGCGCGATCGTCCGGTTGGTCCAGGGCCCCCGCACGCTCAACGACCGCACCGTCCTCGACCTGGAGTTCGCTGGCGACCGGACGCTCGCCGCCGCCCTCCACGACGACGGCAAGCTCACCTACCACCAGCTCGAACGCTTCGGCCGGGACCTGTTCCGCGCCCTGGACCAGCTCGTCGCCAAGGGGGTGCGGCACCGCGACCTGAAGCCGGAGAACTTCGGGGTGCTGCGCCGCGCCGACCGCACCTGGGAACTGAAGCTGTTCGACTTCTCCCTGACCGACGTCTCCGACCGCGACCCGACCGCCGGGACGCGCGGCTACCTCGACCCGTTCCTCGGCACCCCGTCCCGCCCCGACTTCGACGACCACGCCGAGCGGTACGCGGCGGCGGTGACGCTGCACGAGATGGCGTCGGGGGAGCGGCCGAAGTGGGGGGACGAGCGGACCGACCCGCGCACCACCGACGACGAGCACCCGTACCTGTCGGCGGAGCTGTTCGAGCCGGCGCTCCGCGACGGCCTGGCGGCGTTCTTCCGCAAGGCCCTGCACCGGGACGTGTCGCAGCGGTTCGACACGTTCGCGCAGATGGAGGCCGCCTGGCAGGACATCTTCCACAAGGCGGACGCGACGGCGCCCGCGACCACGCAGGAGACGCTGTCCGCGGCCGACGCGGGTCTCAGCCCGGACGAGCTGAAGGCGGCCCGCGACACCGCCGCGGCCGCCGCGACCCTGGACACCCCGCTGATCGCGGCGGGCCTGTCGCCGCGCGCGGTGTCGATCGCGGCCGGGTTCGACGCGACGACGGTCGGGCAGCTCCTGGACGTCCCGCAATACCAGATCGCGAAGGCGCGCGGCGCGGGCGCGGTCGCGAAGAAGGAGCTGAACCGGCGGCACAAGCAGTGGACGACGCGGCTGCAGGGCCGCGCCGACGTCCCGGTCGCCGGCCCACCGGACCCCGCCGCCGGCGCCGGGATGCGGGTGGACGATCTCGCCGCGCTGCTCGTCCCCGCCCTCGACCGGCGCAACGCGGGCAAGGTGAAGGCGCTCCGCCTCCTCCTCGGCCTGGACGGCGGCGCGGGCGACGCGTGGCCGACGCAGAGCAGCGTCGCGAAGAGGCTGAAGGTCGCGCAGGCGACCGTGTCCCGCCACCACAAGGACGCCATCGGGCGCTGGGCGCAGGCCGACTGGCTCATCCCCGTCCGGGGTGAGCTGGTCGCGCTGGTCCGCAACCACGGCGGGGTGACGACCGCGACGGAGCTGGCGGACCTGCTCCGCGTCCGGCACGGCGCCGCCGACGCCGACCCGGAGGTGACGCAGGCCCGCGCGCTCGCCGTGGTCCGCGCCGCGGTCGAGGCCGAGACGTTCACCGGCACCGGGCAGGCGGAGGGCCACGAACCCCGCCTGGACCGGACACGCCGCGCCGGCCGCGTCCTCATCGCGCTGGAGTCGCTGCCCGGCACCGACGACCCGGCGCCCGCCGAGCTCGCCGACTACGCGACGGAACTGGGCGTCCACGCCGACCGCCTCGCCACCCAGGACCCCCTCCCCGGCAGCGGCGAAGTCATCAGAGAGCTACGCGCGATCACCCCGCCTGAGGGCATGGCCCCGCTCGCCGACACCCGCCTCGTCCGTCTCGCCGCAGCCGTCGCCACCGTCGCGCTCGCGTCCCCGACGCTCCAGCTCTACCCGCGCGGGCTGGACCTGGCGAAGGCGCTGCGGCTGTCGCAGGCCGGCGCGGGCGTCCGGTACCCGCGCGGCATCACCCTGGACGACCTGCTGACGCGGGTCGCCGCCCGCTTCCCCGACCTGGACGCCTACACGCCGCCGCCCACCTACCTCCAGGTGGAGGACGCGCTCCGCGACGCCGGGTTCCCGCTCCTCTACGACGCCGGGACGCAGCGGTTCGTCGCCCCGGCGCCCGTTCGCCCCCGGACACCGTCCAGCAGCACCACCGCGACCCGCCTCGGCCCCGGCCTCGACGCCGCCGCGCAGGCGCCCGAGGACCTCGCGGACGCCAAACTCGCCACGGCCGCGCGGCAGGGCGGATTCCTCGCGCTGACCGTGCACGTCAAGCGGCTCGCGGGGACGGCGGACGCGATCGCCGCCGCGTACCCGGTCGTCCCGGTGAACGTCGCGGACGTGTTCCTCACCGAGTTCCGGGCCCTCGCCGCCGAGCACGGCACCGACTGGGGGCAGGTGCTCCGCGCGGACGAGCGCCTCACCCGCACCGGCGAGATGCCCGGCGGTCTCCGCTCGTTCCTCACCCGCGTCCTGGACCGGACGGAGAAGAGGCTGCAGGAGTACGCCGCGCCGCCCCGTACGGTGCTGTTCCTGCACAACGCGGGCGTGCTCGCCCGCTACTTCGACGTCGGCGGGCACGACGTGCTGACCCGCCTGCAGAACGCGGCGCGCCGCCCGTCGGACGCCCCGCACGGACTGTGGCTGCTGTGCCCGTCCGAGGCGCCCCGCGCCACACCCAACCTTGACGGACGGACGGTCGAGGCCCTCGGCCGCGCCGAATGGACGGTGCTGGACAAGGCGTTCATCACGCGCCTCCGCGGCACCACCGTCGCCTGACGTTGCCGAAGTCGAAGGAAAGGACCCGATCGAGTGAGCGTGGACAAGGCGGCCCTGCTGAAGGACCTCCGCAAGCAGGTCACCACCCTTGAGGACGACCTGCGCGACCGCACGGACCCCGGCCAGGAGTTCCACGCCAAACTCAAGGACGAATACGACCGCGCCCGCCAGCACCAGCGCACGGCGCTTTCGTTTGGGGCCTGGCGGGACGACCGGGTCACGCAGGCCGCCGTCGCCTGGATCCTCGCCACCGTCTTCGTGAGGTTCTGCGAGGACAACGGTCTCATCGCGTCTCCCCGGATCGCCGGCCCCGGCGAGGCCCTCACCGAGGCGGACGAACGGCACCAGCAGTTTTTCCGCGACCACCCGGACAAGAACGACCGGGACTGGCTCATCGCCGCGTTCGAGCACCTCGCCTCCACCAACGAGACCGTCGCGGGGCTCTTCGACCGGACACACAACCCGCTGTGGGGGCTGACGCCGTCCTATGAGGCGGCCAGCGCGCTCCTCAAGTTCTGGCGCCGCCTCGACGCGGACGGCCAGATCGTCCACGACTTCACTGACATTGAGGACCTGGACACCCGCTTCCTCGGCGACCTCTACCAGGACCTGTCGGAACACGCCAAGAAGACGTACGCGCTGCTCCAGACTCCCGAGTTCGTTGAGGAATTCATCCTCGACCTGACCCTTGAGCCCGCCGTTGAGGAGTTCGGTCTCGAACCGGCCTGGAAGCACAAGCCCGCCGGATGGCCCGGCGACGAGCCCGTCGTTCACGGACTCCGCACCATCGACCCGGCCTGCGGCTCGGGCCACTTCCTCCTCGGCATCTTCCGGCGTCTGCTTGCCAAGTGGGAGGTCCACGCCCCCGGCCTGGACACCTGGGAGAGGATTCGCAGGACGCTGGAATCCGTCCACGGCTGCGACAAGAACCCCTTCGCCGCCGAGATCGCGCGCTTCCGTCTGCTCGTCGCCGCCCTGAACGCCGCCGGCGAAACCCGCCTCGACCACGCCCCGGTGTTCCCGATCAATGTCGCAGTAGGAGACTCCCTCCTCCACGGCCGAGCCGCCCGCACTCCTACCGAGTCCCTATTCGGGGACGATGAACAGTTCACATACCAGACGGAAGACGTGAAGAAGTTCCAGGAATGCTGCGATCTTCTCGGCAGGAACTCATACCATGTGGTCGTCGGCAACCCGCCATACATTACGGTCAAGGACAAGCAGGAGAACGAGAATTATCGCTCGTATGAGACAACCTCGGGTCAGTACGCACTCTCGGTTCCTTTTGCCCAGCGCATCTTTGAACTTGCAATACGGACGGGCGGAGTTGATCGGGCAGCAGGCTTTACTGGCCAAATTACTGCTAACTCCTTTATGAAGCGGGAGTTTGGCAGAAAACTTATTTCGTGGTTCCATGGGCAGGTCGATCTCACTCAGGTGATCGATACATCTGGTGCATATATCCCCGGCCACGGCACCCCAACTGTCATTCTGGCCGGACGAAATCGCATTGCCTACAAGGGTGATCCCATTCGTGCTGTGCTTGGCGTACGTGGGGAACCTGCTCAGCCGAAGGAGCCGGCTGAAGGCTATGTATGGAAGGCAATTGTTGGGCAATATAGTCATCGGGGGAGCAGCGGGGAGTGGGTCAGCGTTGCCGACCTCGATCGCGCGACGCTCAAGTCGCATCCGTGGTCGCTCAGCGGTGGAGGCGCGGCCGAACTACTTGCTGCAGTTGAGGATTGTTCTACGCGCAGGTTGGGAGATATTGTCTCTGAAATAGGCACCGGAGCCCTTACGCGAGAAGACGGCGTATACATGATTGGCGCAGGAGCCTTGCGGCGTGCGCAAGTGGATATAGAGATGCAGCGCCCCCTCGTGGAGGGGGATACTGTCCGCGACTATTTGATTGACGAGCCCACTGTTTCGCTGTGGCCTTACGATTCGGATTCGCTTGAAGCTAGAGAGTCTGAATCAGTTGCCATGCTCCTCTGGCCCTATCGCACAGGGTTGCGCGGTCGTGTCGCATTTGGAAAGAATCAGTTGGAGCGAGGACTCAAGTGGTTTGAGTACTCGATGTTTTTCACTGGGCGCTATAGAATTCCGCTATCAATATCATTTGCTTTTGTGGCGACACACAATCACTTTGTGTTGGACCGGGGTGGAAGGGTCTTCAAACAGTCCGCGCCGGTGATCAAGCTTCCCGAAGATGCCGAAGAAAGCGAATTCTTGAAGCTCCTGGGTGTACTCAACTCTTCGGTGGCCTGCTTCTGGCTCAAGCAGGTTAGTCATGATAAGGGCAGCCAGTCGGGCACAGGTGGCTTCATGCACGACGAATGGGAGCGCTTTTTCGAGTTCACTGGGACCAAACTTCAGGAGTTTCCCCTGCCTGGCAGTGCTCCTGTAGAGATTGGTGCTACCTTGGATGCACTTGCGCAGGATGCTCTCGCTCTAGAGCCGAACGCCCTCGTCTCTGTCTCTGTGCCGTTGAGAACGAGACTTGATGACGCGCAAGGTAAATGGATGCATCTGCGGAAGCAGATGATTGCTCTCCAAGAGGAACTTGACTGGCAGATGTATGGGTCTTATGGCCTGCTAGAGAGTGACGCTCTGAAGGCAACAACGAGCAAGGACATCTCGTCGGTTCCGGATGTGCGACTCGGTGAGCGTGCATTCGAGATCTTTCTTGCGCGCAAGGTAGCCAAGGGTGCAGCGGAGACAGTTTGGTTCTCTCGTCATGGATCAGAACCGGTGACTGAGATTCCGGAGCGGTGGCCGGAGGAGTATCGGCGGGTTATGGAGGCTCGGATCGACTTCATTGAGAAGTTGCCCAAGGGCATTGGGTTGATCGAGCGGCCAGAGTACAAGCGGCGCTGGGCGGCCGAGCCTTGGGAGATTAAAGAGAAAGCTGCTCTTCGGAACTGGATCCTCGATCGTTGTGAGCGTGACGATCTGTGGTCTAGGATGCGGGACGGATTCAGGCAGCCGCGCACGCTGACTGTCAGCCAGCTCGCCGACCAGTTTAAAGACGATGCGGACATGCAGAACACGGCTGCCTTGTATGCCTCTGATCATCTCGAGAATCGAGATCTTCCGCTGTCGAAGGTCCTGGCGGAGATCGTGACGGACGAGCATGTCCCGTACTTGGCTACTTTGCGCTACAAGCCTTCCGGCCTGCGTAAGCGCAAGGACTGGGAGCAGGTTTGGGGGATGCAGCGCGAGGAGGACGAAACCGGGAAGCGGCTTGATATCCCCGTGCCATCGAAATATGTGACAGGGGACTTCCAGACATTCTCGTATTGGTCGCAGCGAGGACGCCTGGATGTGCCGAAGGAGCGGTTCGTCTCGTATCCAGGGGCCAGCCCGGACGCGGATGAGACCTTGCTGCTCGGGTGGGCCGGCTGGGATTACAAGGATCAGGCGCAGGCGCTCGCCAACATCGTCAACGACCGGACCGAGCAGGGCGGCTGGAGCGAGGAGAAGCTGACTCCGCTCCTGGCCGGGTTGCTCGAGGTGCTGCCGTGGGTGAAGCAGTGGCACGGCGAGTATGACGCGGAGTGGGAAGGTATCCCGGCCGAGGAGTTCGAGACCTTCCTTGATGAGCAGCTCAGGCGCTACGAACTGTCGGAGCAGGATCTCAAGGACTGGCGTCCGCCCGCGAAGGGGCGTGGACGTAAGAGCTGAATCTTCCCTGATCTTAGGGCTGGTTTATCCAGTACACATGAGGTGTAGTGCTGCGCGGGGCCACGCTCATCGACCGTCGCGGCCTAGTTTCATCCTTGCCATTGTTGGCCCCGCGGGCCGCGGTCCCTCGCGAGGAGAGGGCATCCAAGCGTCACGGACGTGGTGACGGCGCTCCTGGGAAGGAGCGAGGCGAGCCTTGCTCAGAAAGATCCGTGTTTCCACCGTATGAGGCAGCGCCAGAAGGACAGTATTATCTTTTTGCCGGCTCTTGCTACGCGTTAGTTGCGAGGTGGATGGATTGTGGCGCCGAACGTTCCCAACGACGATCCACACTGGCTGCGTAGCAACAAGGCGAAACTCGCGATCCTGTTGGCGATCATACCGATAATTGGCGCCATCGTTACGGGCATTACCCTGGAGTGGTTCAAGTCGTCGAACGGCACTTCGGAGCCCACTGGCAAGCCGTCATCGTCGGTTAGTTCGTCGCCTGTTGGTGGTCCGCCCGCCGGTGACTCGCCCACTACGCCAGCTCTCGGATCGTCCCCATCTCTAGATGTGCAGTACCTTTCCGACCTCAAGGCCGTCGACAAGGGGTTCGGAGTGGAGATCGGCGGAGCGGAGATCGATAAAAAGCAATACGCGCACAGCGTGTCGGTCGCGGTTGGCGCATGCAGTAATTCGGATCATGCGGTTACCTACAACATCGAATCCGACTGGAAGACGTTCACCACCTGGGTGGGCTTGTCGGAGAAGTCCGAAAAGCGGTACCGGATCTTCTTTCAAGTGTATGTAGATGAGAAGCCGGTCCCCGGCGGATACACCACCGAAGCTGATGTGTGGGCGCCTGCCTATAAAATCGAAGTGCCGATCTCATCCGCGCACCAGATAAAGCTTACCGCCACCTGGATGAAGGGCGGAGAGTGCAACGACGGTAACGTTAGTTACGCCACTTGGGGCGAAGCCATGTTCACGAAATAGGAATGGCTGAACCGGTTACCAACCTACGGGACCTCTGTTCCTGTCTGGAAACCGCGCGGCTGGGAAGGGACTGGAGGGGAACCTTCCCAGCCGCGCGGCTGATTGAGTCCCGACTAGTGGCGGGCGCGAGCGTTCTGGATGGCCCGCGTCAGGGCGTCCGGGTCGGGTGCGTTAACCAGCTTCCATTGTGTCCCACCGGGGATGAGCGCCCACCACTCCTCGGTGTGGGTGCCCCACCAGCAGATGACGCCAGAGCGTTGCTGCAACTCGGCAACCGTCGTCGCGCGGGGTTGGTCCGGATGGGGCCGGGGGATGGGACGTCGTTCGTCTGTCGCCTCCCGCTGGTGTGTCCGTGCGGCGAGGGCGGCGGTCACGTACGGGGTGAGGATCCGGGTGATCCGCTCGGCCGCGCGACTGGGTTTGTTGTGCGGGGCCAGGTCCTCGCCCGTGCTCGCCTGGTACCACCAGATGTCCGGCGTCCTGCCGGGGACGAGTGTGATGCTCTCCCCGAAGTCCGGCACGGCCGGATCGAAGACCCGGAGGAGTGGGTGCGGGCCGTCGTAGCGGGGGACGGCCTTCCATCCCTCCCGCATGACTTCTTGGGCAAGTCGGTCGAGATGGACCGTAATGGAAGAAGTTGGGGCAGCGGCCTTTAGATTCTTCGGTTCGACCCATCTCATCTACCAGTACACCCACTTACTGGGTTCGGACGTCCGTCGGGTGGACGCGCGATTGAGTTCGTCGGTGAGCGCCCTACGGAGTTCTTCTGCCGTGTTGCGTACAACGGTCGGATCTACACCGGCCTTAGGGTCGTGCAGAGTGGCGACCCAATCGCCGAGCATTCCGTCGTAGCGTGTTGCACGCCAGATTCGGTGACCCTGGAAGTCCTCGCGGAGTCGGGCCAACGCCTGGTCAGCGGGGTTGACGGGCGTGTCCATGATCAGTTTGAACTTTCGGTGCGATTTCTCTCCGTTACCGCTCCCAATCTTCCTGTGATCGGGTTATCTTCTGGAAGAGCAAGAAGCCCGGCGAAAGAAACCCCCCGCGTGCGATTAGAAAGTCGCAGCGCTTTCGAACCTTGGAGGCTCTCCGTGCCCCGTCGTCCGCGCGATCCCGGTGTCCCGTCCTCGCCGACCGAGTACTTCGGTACAGAACTTCGGGCTTACCGTGAAGCGTCCGGGTTGTCCCGGCCGCAGTTCGCGGAGAGGCTCGGATTCACGCCCCAGTGGATCGGGCAGATCGAGTCGGGCAGTTCGACGCCTTCCGATGACTTCGCCAGAGCGTGCGACACCTTCTTCGGGACGAACGGATCCTTCTGTCGCATCTGGGCGTGGATCCAGGACTTTGGGCGCCTCGCCGTACTTCCGCCAGGATTCCCCGACTTCATCGCGCGGGAGCGCGAGGCCACGGGGATGCACATCTTCGAGAACATGGTCATCACTGGCCTGTTCCAGACGCCTGAGTACGCATACGAAGTAATCAAGTCAGACAAGACGTCGGCGACCGTAGAGCAGCTCGTAGCGACTCGGATGGAGCGTCGGCTGATCCTCGGCCGAGAAGCCCGACCGAACATCGTTGCGCTCTTTGATGAAGGCGCCATCCGTCGGCCGGTTGGAAGCCCTGAGGTGATGAAGGCGCAGCTTGAGCACTTGATTGGCTTGGCGGACGAACACAACATCACGCTCCAGATCGTGCCAGGCTCGAAGGGCGCCTATGCAGGACTCCTGGGTGCATTCACGATCATGAGCTTCCTGGATGAGCCGGACGCAGTGCATGTCGAGGGCCATATTGGTGCTCAGCTCGTCGATCACCCTGACGCTGTCCGGAAGTTTGGGGTACGTTTCGATTTGATCAGGGGTGCAGCGATGTCTGCTGACGACTCCGTGGACATGCTCCGAACAATCTTGGAGAAGCTATGAACTCGCAGCAGGCGTCGGCTGTGCGGTGGCGCAAGAGCAGCCACAGCGCTGACACTGGTGGACAGTGCGTCGAGATCGCTTCGGTATCCATTAGCTGGCACAAGGGCAGCCAAAGCGACTCCTCCGGCGGCGCGTGCGTCGAGGTGGTGTCCATGGATCCGTCGGCCGCAGCGGGGTGGCAGAAGAGCAGCCGCAGTACGAACACCGGGGGACAGTGCGTCGAGGTGGCGGACTTGGCGGCGGCGGTGGCGGTGCGGGACTCTAAGGACCCGGACGGGCCGAAGTTGGTGTTCGGTCCGTCCGCTTGGCAGGCGTTCGCCGACCGGGTCAAGGGCGGAAGCCTCGACCTGACCTGAACCCGACAAGACAGAGCCCCTGGCCCGATCGATGCTCGCGGGCTGGGGGCTTCGTATGTGAGGTGTCCGTCCACGCTCGTCCGCATGTCCGCCGCTCTCGGACACGGACTCGCGCCCGCCACCCACTCGCCTAGCCTGCGCGCGCTATCAGCTCCGCGCCGCCCCGTCCCGTGCGCGTGGCGCTGTCAGACCGCAACTCCTCGCCGCCTGTTCCAGGTGCGCCGTACTGTGCCGCCGTGCGTCGTCCTACCGCGTGCCGCCCGCCACCGGGGCGCCCCGCCACCACTGCGTGCCGGTGCTGGCGATCAAGCGTTCGGCGCGGCGTGACCATACGGCCGGGCGCCGGGCGCGTTCGGCGCCTCTGTCCGTCCGCACGGGTGCGACGACGCCGCGCCCGTACACTCGGCGCCTCGTCCCGACTCGATACGGCGCCACCATGACCAGCGCGCCCGCCACCGCCCTCGCCTGGGCGCACACAACCGACATCCCGCGCCAGGTGTTGCCGTCGACCTGCGTTTAAGGCGGGTCAGAGAACCTTGTCGGTGTTAGGTTCTGAGTACTCACCACCACAGAGGGCTACGACGCAATGAGCGATGTAACAGGGGAGTTCTGATGACGGCTATGCCCGAAGAGCCGTCACATGTCCGTGACGACTTGCGCGAAGCGTTTGCTGCACTTGACGTGATGCCGGGCTTCCGCGCTGAGCTGATAGATGGGGAAATCATCGTGTCTCCGACCCCCGACGGGCAGCACGAGACCATCGTTGTGGCTGTGGACGATTGGGTTCGGGAGGTCCATGGGCTCCGCCTGCACCGGAACCTGACGCTGATCAGCCCGGAGGGGGAGTACGTACCCGATGGCATCGCCGCCCCAAAAGGCGCTTTCGCGGGACGCGAATGGCACAGCAAACCCGACGGGGCGGCGATGGTCCTGGAGGTGACCTCCGGCCGTCCGCGTGACCGGAAAGGCGCCGAACGCGACCGCGGGCCCAAGCGCCACGGATACGCCGCCGCCGACATCCCGCTTTACCTGCTGATCGACCGGCTGGAGGGCAAGTCCACGATCTTCTCCGAGCCAAGAGGCGACGACTACACTCACAGCGCCTCAGTCGCCCTGGGCGAGGATCTGTCCATCCCCGAACCGCTGGAGGGCGTCCTCCCCACCCGCGACTTCTGACTCTTCGCCCATCCTCTACGGCGCGGCCGGACGCGGTGCACGTCCAGACGCCGGCCGGACAGGTCCGAGGGTCCGCCTCTCACCCATGCCTGCCCCGCGTGAGGCGCCCGCCGGCCTCCGCTCGCCACGATGACCTCGATCCTGCCGGAGCAGGACGCCGGCAGAGACGAGACCAGCCGCTGCTCCCACCCCGGCGCCGATGGCCGCTCGGTTCCGCCAACGCACCGGCCGGGACTCCGTGCATTCACCTTCGACCGGCACCCGCGCCTCCGGCCTTGGCCTCGGCTCGTCCGTTCGTCCGACCCTCACCACGGCAAGGCGTCCGCGTGGGCGACTGCTCCGGCCCGCACCAGTTCGCCCGGCCCCGCCCCGACGTCCGCCGCGTCCGCGACATAGACCCGGCGTCACGTCCACCAAAGCCCGCAGGCCCCTCGATCGGCTCCACCAGGACGACTGCCGTCCCCACTCGGCTGGCATGCAGGCCTGCGGGCGGTAGTGAGTGGCCGCATGCCTCAACTCGCAACGAACCGTCGGAGTGGGAGGCGGTGGCTTCGCGCTGATCCGCGTGGACGCCGTCGACTCTCACTCCGCGTGCGCCGAGCCGCCCCGCGCCGCGTGCCGTTCTGCATTCCTTCGCGACAGCTGCGCCGGCATCCGGCATCCGGCACCGCGTGAGCCCACCGAGTCCCCACACGAGCGACCTCCTACCGTCCTGCCCAGGCCGCGGCCACGCGCGATGCACTCGCATCGCGTCCCCACACGTCGGCGAGACCGCCCACCCATTCGCCGCGCCGCCGGAGGCGTCCGGCACCCATCGCATCCCGCACCGCCCACCAGCCTGACGGCGCACACCGACCGCCATTCCGCCCTACTCGGCCCGGCCTCGCGCAGCTCCGCCCCTTCGCGGGGTTGATGCTGGTGAGCTCGCATAATCGGCTGGCGCGTATTCCCTGCCGTGAAGAGCGTCCGTCACCGCCATTAGGTGGGGTTGTGGGCGTAGGCTCCATGCCTGGAGCAGGGTGATCAGTTCTGCCTCGTCGGTGGCTGTCGCGTTCCGGATCAGGACGGCCCCGAGGTCGTAGTCGAAGCCGTCGATCTGGTCGGCGTCGTAGTCCCAGTGCGTCAGGCGGTATTCGCGGGTGTGGTCGGCCCGTTTCCAGCCTTCTTGGCGCGCTTGGTGGTCGGCAGGCGTGGTCACCGGGTTGATGGTGACGAAGGCTCGGCGGCCGGGGCCGCTGGCCGCGATCTCGACCGTCAGCGGCTGGCCGAGGCGCAACGCGGTCAGCTTGTCTGCAGGCCAGCGAGGTCCGTCGTCAGGGGTGCTCATGCAGCCGCCAGGGTGGTTTTCGATGGAGCGATGAACCGTGCGGCGGACTTTAGGATCATGATCCGCGGTCGGCAACTCGGTTCTCATCGCCTGGTGTGGTCACCGGGGCGTAGCGGTTCCAGGTTCGGTTGGCTTTGGCGGCGATGTGGGTGGTGCTCCTGTCGCGGAAGCCGAGCGAGCGGGCGTGCGGGGGCCTGTAGGACAGGTGGGCGGACGGCGGCGGGGCGGGCCTTGCTGCTCATGTAGCCGTGTTGGCGGAGTTGCTCGCGCAGGGTGCCGGGGTTGAGTGCCGGCCGGCACGTCGTCCGGGGGATGGCCATCGGGCGTCGGGGTCGGTCGTTCGAGCGGTCGGCAGCCAGTTCAAGGAGCAGGATCGCGCCGGTTCGGGAACTGGCGCGGGTGGCTCACCGAGCCTGATGAGCGCTTCGCCGTCCTGGTCGAGGATGTCGTCGAGGGGCAGCCTGCTGATGCGGCTGAGGGCCAGACGTAGTTCGTAACGTGAACGGGCGTGCGTGTGACATGGCCGCGCACACGGGAACCGCGGCCTCGATCCACAAGAAAGGCTGTGACCAGCCGGAGGCAGCCCGGGCGATATGATCAGGTCATGCCTCTGACGGTGGACGACGTCGACCGGTTCGAGTCGTCGAGGCCGCGTCTGGAGGCCATCGCCTACCGTCTCCTCGGCTCCGCGGACGAGGCACAGGACGTCGTGCAGGACACGTTCCTGCGCTGGCAGGCCACCGACGTCGATCGCATCGAGGTCCCCGAGGCCTGGCTGACGAAGGTACTCACCAACCTGTGTCTCAACCAGCTCACCTCCGCGCGGGCACGCCGCGAAACCTACGTGGGCCGGTGGCTCCCCGAGCCGCTGCTCGCCGGGGACCCGATGCTCGGTCCGGCCGACACCGCTGAGCAGCGCGAGTCGGTCTCGTACGCGGTCCTCACCCTCATGGAGCGCCTGTCCCCAAACGAACGGGCCGTGTACGTGCTGCGGGAGGCCTTCGACTACCCGCACCGGGAGATCGCCGAGATCCTCGACATCACCGAGGCCGCCAGCCAGCAGATCTTTCACCGTGCCAAGAGGCATCTCGCGGACGGCAAAGCCCGCACCGAAATCGACGAGGCCGCCGCTCAGCGGGTCGTCGAGGAGTTCCTCGCGGCCGCCACCAGCGGCCAGACCGATGAGCTCGTACGCCTGCTCTCCAAGGACGCCATCTCCATCGGCGACGGCGGAGGGAAGGTTCCGGCACGCACCAGGCCGTTCGAGGGAGCCGTCGCGGTCGCGAAGTTCGTGTGGGGCATGTTCAAGCCGGCCGAGGCCAAGCGCGCCGTCGTCGGCGGCTCGCCCGAGATATACGCCTGGACCGCCAATGGCGAACCCGCCATTGTGGCCGTCGTGGAAGGCCGGGTCGTCGCCATCATGTGCCTGGAGGTCACCGCCGAGGGCATCGCCGCCTGCCGTGCCCAGGCGAACCCCGACAAGCTCGAACGCGCGACCGAGCAATGGGCGGCGGCCGACCACGGGGAGCCTCTCCTCGTGCTGTGACGTGGATCACCTTTGATTCCTGTCAGGGAACGGCGGGCTGTCCGGTTCAAGTGACGAATCCGAACCGGACAGGGAGCTGACGATGCGAGTGTTGGTTGCAGGAGCGACCGGAGCGATGGGCAAGCAGCTGGTGCCGCGTCTGGTCGACGCGGGACATGAGGTGTTCGCCATGATCCGCAAGGAGTCGGACAAGGCCAGGGTGGCAGAGCTGGGCGCGGAGCCGGTCATCGCCGATGCTCTCGATCGCGCCCAGGTCGAGGCGGCCGTCCGCCAGGCGGCCCCGGAGGTGATCGTTCACCAGTTGACCGCCATCGGGCACGTCGACACCCGCCATTTCGAACGCAGCTTCGCCGCCACCGACCGGCTGCGGATCGAGGGGACCGACAACCTGGTCGCGGCGGCACGCGCCACAGGAGTACGGCGGTTCGTGGCCCAGAGCAACGGCGCGTTCACCTATGCCCGGATCGGTGGGCCGGTCAAGGACGAACAAGCCGCCCTGGATCGCTCACCGGTCGGCCAGATGGCCCCGATGATCGCCGCGATCGAGCACTTGGAGAAGGCCGTGCTGGGCGCCGACCGGATCGAAGGGATCGTGCTGCGCTACGGCGCGTTCTACGGACCCGGCACCTCCATGGCGCGAGGCTCCGAGCAATTGGAGATGATCCGCAAGCGCAAGTTCCCGGTCGTCGGCGACGGCGGCGGAGTGTGGTCGTTCGTCCACATCGCCGACGCCGCCGAGGCCACGGTCGCAGCCGTGGAGAACGGCGGCTGCGGTGTCTACAACATCGTCGATGACGACCCGGCCCCGGTCGCCGAATGGCTGCCGGCACTGGCGGCGATGCTGGGCGCCAAGAAGCCGCTGCGCGTCCCCCGGTTCATCGGACGGCTGGCCGCCGGACAGGCCGGCGTCGTGCTCATGACCGAACTGCGCGGCGCGTCCAACGCCAAAGCCAAGCGCGAACTGGGCTGGCGCCCGGCACACCCCACCTGGCGCCAGGGCCTCCAGGTGTGACGTGACTTGCCGAGCGTCGTTCTTCCTGCCTCGACAGTGACCGTCAGCAGTCGGCTGTTCCATTCCCCGAACTGATCGGTCAGTCCAGGTTTTCCGTCGCGCCGTGGCCCGCGGTCGTCACCCGGCGGAGGAAGTCGGTGATCAGAGCGAGGTCGGGCGGATCGTAGTCGGCGCAGATCTCGTCCAGGGCGGTGTTCATCCCGGAGAACAGGCCCAGCAACTCGGCGTTACGCTCCTGCAGCCTGCGGATCACCACGGCCCGCCGGTCGGACGGGTCCCGCTCGCGGGACACCCAGCCCCCCTTCACCAGCCGGTCGAGGACCCCGGTCACGGTCGCCGGGTGCAGCCCGGTCTCGCGTGCCAGGGCGCTCGGGCCGAGCGGGCCCAGTCGGCTGATCACATCGAGACAGTCGAGGTCGACGTCTTTCATCTCCAGGCGACCGCCGACCTTCCGGTTGAGCAGCGACAGCTGATTGCTCAGCTGTCGCAGCGCCTCCTTCAGCTCGACTCCGGCCCTCCGCTGGACAGGTGTTACGTAACTCATATTATCTGTCCTTCAAATGAATGTAGTATGACTCCCGTAATGTATGACAACTGAAGGGATGATGGCCATGTATCTCGTGACCGGAGCCACCGGAATCATCGGACGTCCTCTTGTGGAGGCCCTGCTCGCGGAGGGCGTCGAGGTCCGGGCCGTGTCCCGTGCCCCCGGCGCCGTGCTCCCGGCCGGGGTGGAAGGCGTCGCGCCCGAGGCGATCGGCGTGGCAATGAAGGGTGTTCGCGGACTCTTCGTCCATCCCCGCGCCGCCAAGGACGGCACCGAGGAGCTCCTGCGGCTGGCCGCCGACCAGGGCGTGCCGAAGGTGGTCGTGATGTCGGCGATCAACGTCGACGACGCCCCCGAGCACCAGCCGTCCAGGTTCAACGGCGACCGCAACACCGAGGTGGAGCGTGCCGTCACCGGAGGCGATCTACCGTGGGTCGTGGTGCGGCCGAGCTCGTTCGCGATGAACACCCTGGCGATGTGGCGCGGCCAGCTCGCCTTCGGCGACATCGTCCGGGGCCCGTATGCGGGGTTCGCCGAAGCGGTGATTCACGAACGCGACGTCGCCGAGGTCATCGTCCGGGCTCTCCTGGACGACACCCTCCTCGGCCGGACCATCCCCATCACCGGACCGGAAGCGCTCACGCCGCAGGAGATGGTCCCGATCATCGGCACCGCGATCGGCAGGCCCCTGCGGTTCCAGGAAGTCCCAGCCGACATGGCCGCCCAGGCGATGATCCGAAACGGCCTCGACGAACGCTTCGTCCGGGCGCTCATGGCGCGCTACGAGCGCGAGACGAAGCGACCCCCCACGGTCACCCACGAGGTCGACAAGATCCTCGGCCGTCGCGCCCGCACCTTCGCGACGTGGGCCGCCGACCACCGAGGAGCATGGTCATGACCTAGTACGCGCGCCTCCCCGCGCTGATCGCTCGCCGCGGTCCCGGCCTACCGCACCCGCCCTCCGACCGGGCCGACATCCGGGACCGCCGGCAGATCGCACACACTCTCCGCACCGCGGCAGGACTCCTCGCCTTCGCGGCACTCACCCTCGCCACCCATGGGACATCTTCGCCTCGGTCGGCCGAGGGGCCGGTCGGTCGCTTCGTTCCGCACATGCGCCACCAACCGGGCTGGCGTCGTCACACCCGGCGGCAGGACCTCGCCGGTGGGCAGGGCATCACTCAACACAGCCACCGCCCCGACCGCCGCGAGCCCCTCCCACCAGCACGAACACCCAGCTCAGACGCATCGGAACGACCAGTCACGGTAATCGCCGCTCGGGGCCACATCCGGACGATCGGGACTCAGGTCCTTGACCTCGGCGGAAACGATTTTGGAACGGGCCGGAAATGCCCCTGCGACGCCCGTGAATTGTAGTGATTTGGTAGCTAAGTCACGGATGTTAGCTTCTTGACATGAAGTCAATTAGCGCGTAGCTTTTCAATCAGAACTCGCGAGCCTTTCGGAGTTGCCTTGAAGTATCGGCCATGGGAAGCCGATGCCTCGGCGTCGTTCGCGCGGCGCCTCGGGAAATCGGCGCAGGAGTTGGACCGGACGACCGGGCGCGACGGATGCCCCGACATTTGGGAGCTGGACAACGGCGATATCGCGGTGATCGGCCGCGACCTCACCGCCGCCTACCTGCCAAGACTCCCGCAGGACGCCACCGTTGCCGCCGACGAGCGCATCGTCGTGATCCCGCGCGTCACCCTCATCGCCGCCAAGGCGGACATCCCCGATGCCTGATCTCACGACTCTCGATGATTCACTCGGGGAACGCCTGTCGCTCGACGACTACCGCCGTGACTTCCGTAATCGGCAATGGACGATCGACGGCGAGGATTCCTGGAAGCTGGAGCGCGCCCAGCATTTTATCGAGCCCGGTCTTCCCAGCTGGGACGCGTTCGCGCGCGGCGACTGGGACACGGCGTTGCACCTGGTCGACGCCGAACGGGAATGGATCGAGGAATTCTCGGCACAGGCCAGGCGGAAACGCATCCGGCTCTACCGCGTGCGGGTCGCCGAAGAACCGCTGACGCCCTACCTCCAGTGGGAGATGCACCTGCTGCGGCTGCGGGCCGAATGCGGTGAGCGCATCCGGATCGTGGACGGTGCCGCCGTCGCCCGGTTTGAGCGTGCCGGGCGGTCACTGCCCGAACTCGTCACCCTCGGCACGTCCACGCTGTACCGAGTCCTCTACGACGACGACGGGGCATTGGACGGCGCGATCCGGTTCGAGTCGCCCGACCTCGTCCGCGCCGTCACCGGCCTGACCCGCGGGCTGTTCCGGCGGGCCGAGGACGTCCGGAGCTACTTCCAGCAGAGGGTCGCCGACCTGCCGCCGCCCCGCCGGGACGTGCTGGCCGGGGCCCATGTCCGGCGATGACACCCGGGTCGAACCGTCCTCCGCCGACACCGGCGGCACCGTCCGAGCCGGGGCCGTGAACGGCGGCGCCGATGCTCACCGGCCATGGGAGAACGCGCCGCCGCCCCGGCAGCTGCCGGGCGCGGTGAACGGCTTCGTCGACCGGACGGACGAACTCCGCATGCTCGACCGGGCACTCGACGAGCAGCAGGACCACGGCACCACCCCGATCACGCTGGTCGTCGGCAGCCCCGGCGTCGGCAAGACGTCCCTGGTCGTCCGCTGGGCGCACTCCCGCCAGGACCGCTTCCCGGACGGTCAGCTCTACGCCGATCTGCGCGGCCACGCACCGGACGACCCCGTCACCCCGCTGCGCGCCCTGGAAGGCTTCCTGCCGCCGCTCGGCGTCGCGCGTGAGGCGATCCCCGGCGACCTGGACCACAGTGCCGCCCTGTACCGGACGCTGCTCGCCGGCCGCCGGATGCTGATCGTCCTCGACAACGTCGCCGACCCCGCGCAGGTCCGGCCGCTGCTGCCGGGCGTCCCCGGCTGCGCGGTCGTCGCGACCGGCCGCGGAACCCTGCCGGGCCTCGTCGCACACGACGGAGCCCAGCGGATCACGCTGCGCCTGCTCGCCGAAAGCGAAGCGGTGGCGCTGCTGCTGCGGGCCGCCGGTCGCACGCCCCTCCCAGACGACCGAGCGCGTCTCGTGGAACTCGCGCGGGCGTGCGCCTGCCTTCCGCTGGCGCTGCGCGTCGCCGCCGAGCGCGTCGCCGCCCGCCCGTGGACCCCGCTCGCCGAGCTGATCGCGGAACTGGAGGACGAGTCCGGCCTGCTCGAATCGCCTTCCTGGTCGGACGACACCAGCACCATCCAGTCCGTGTTCACCTGGTCGTATCGGGCGCTGCCCCCGTCCGCCGCCCGCCTGTTCCGTCTTCTGGCCCTCCATCCCGGCCCGGACTTCGCCGCCGGCGCCGCAGGCGCGCTCGCCGGTTCCGGCCCCTCCTTCGTGCGCCGCCCGTTGGAGGCCCTGGCCGGCGCCCACCTACTCGAACCGGGACCGGGCGGACGATTCCAGTTCCACGAACTGCTGCGGAGTTACGCGATGGACAGGTTCAGGCGGGAACACGGGCCGGACGAGCGGCGCCTCGCGATACGGCGTGAGCTGACCTGGTACCTCTACACGGCCGACGCGGCCCAGACCTGGATCAACCCGCAGGAGCGGAACGTCCGGCTGCCCGGCCCCGAACGGGACGTCGAACCGCTGCGGTTCGACTCCTACGACCGCGCCGTCCAGTGGTACGAGGCGGAACGCGCCAACCTCGTCGCGGCGACGCGGGCCGCCGCCGAGCACGAGATGCCCGAGCACGCGTGGAAGCTGTCGGTCGTCCTGCGCAACATCTACATGCGCTTCAACCCGTTCGAGGACTGGGTGACCACCAGCCGTATCGGCCTGGAGGCCGCGCGGCGGGCCGGCGACCGGGCCGGTGAGGCCGAACTGCTGGAGAGCCTCGGCATGGCCTACACGCAGGCGCACGAGCTGGCGAAGGGCGCGGAGTCGCACGGCGCCGCGCTGCTGATCCGCCAGGAGTCGGGCGACCGCGAGGGCGAGGCGCTGTCACTGAACGACCTCGGCCTGGTCTACCTGCGCAGCCGGCGGCTCGGCGAGGCGCGCGAAATGTTCGAACGCGGCATGGAGGTTTACCGGGTCCTGGACGACACGCACTGGGAGGCGGTGCTCGCCGCCAACCTCGGCGAGGTCCAGGCCGAACTCGGAGACCTCGACGGCGCCGAGAGAATGGTGCAGTACGCCCTCACCCTGTTCCGCGAGCGCGCGGAACGCGGAGGCGAAGGGAACGCGCTCAGGCTGCTCGCCATGATCCGGCGGTCCCGGTGGGACGTACCGGGCGCACTCGACGCCGCGGGCGGCGCCGTCGCGATCGCCCAGGAACACGCCAACCCCGCCTGGGAAGGCTACTGGCTGCTGGAGTTGGCGAGGGCGCTGCGCGCGGCGGGCGAGCCCGACGAGGCCCTGGACGCCTGCCGACGATCGGTGGAGCTACACCGGAGGGTCGGCGACAGCGTCCGCGAAGCCCTCGCGTGGGACGGCGCAGGGGAAGCCGCCCGCGACCTGAACCGCCTGGACGAGGCGGAGCCCGCCCACGGCCGGGCCGTCGAGATCCTCCGCGGCTACCAGGACAACCGCTGGCCGCTGGCACTGGCCCTGAACAACCTGGCCACCGTCCTCACCGACCTGGACCGTCGCCCCGAGGCTGTCGCCTCCTGGACGGACGCCCTGCACCACCTGGCCGACTACTCCGACCCGGCCGCGACCCGCCTCCGCACGGAGATCGAACGCGCCCTCGGCTCGTAAGCCACCTCGCCCGACCTGCGCACGCCCCGCCATGCGCCGATGATTCCGCTGTGAAGGAAATGCGAAAGTCCGCCTTGCGCTGCACGTTTCTGGAATGGCTCACTCGGGGAGGCGGTGCGCTCGCCGTAGTTGTCGGGCAGCCTTGATCATCGGCTGGTAGGGCAGCCGCACTTATTGAACGGCTGAGGCGTCCAGGACGGCCTACGAAGTGCTCATCAGCCGCCAACCTCTACGCCATAGCCGAACCAGTACCCGCACGGTTTCCATTCAGGGCCCGGGATGGAGGTATCCCCATCCGAGATGGGAGGGAAGTACTCGATATCCACCCGTGGTTGGAGCCACACCCCGGGCCGTCCGGAGGCGATCAGTGCGCCGGCGTTGACGTTGACCCGCCAGGTGAAGGTCCCGTCCCAAGGCTCGAGCCCAAAGGGACCCTTAACAGTTTGGTCGACGCTGAACCAGCCGGCCGACTCCGCGTCTGGTGCTCCGATGTCGAAGAGTAAGCGCTCACCGGCACTTGGACCGTGGAACGAGAACGAGATCTCGCTGCCACCGTAGGAGAGGTCGAGGTAGGTATCCGGAGATGAGGACAGCCTCCATCCCGGTGGGAGTGGCCGGGAGAAGCGACCCTGTTCGCTGACGGCCGGTGCGAGACCAGGTGATCGCACGCGTCCCCGTAGGTGGTGGCGCTCGTACCCGCCCTCGGCCGGCATGGTGATCTGCACGCCGGCTTGGACGTACGCGTCCGCAGGCACCGTGAACTGGTCGGTCTCGACCCGGAACCACGAAGCCGGGGTCCCCTCGTCCGGCAGGACGTCGAATGTCACGGTGACGGCGTCCGTGCCCGTGTTGTGGATGACGAAGGCGATCGTGCCGCGCAGCATCCCCGACCCGTCGTCGGCGACGTTCACATCGATCGGCGGGGTCTGGATCAGTCCGCCGGTGTACACCGAGATCTCCAGCTCACCCATTGTCGTCCCCTTCCGGCAGCCATCCGCCTGGGATCGGGATGTGGTCGATCAACACCGTGCGTTCGGTCAGCTCCGGCGGCTGCGCACCGAGGCCCTCCTCCGGGGCCGCGAGATCGCCGAGCGGAGTCAGGTCTTCGACCTCCCGCACCCGCAGCCGCAGCGGCCGGCCTCCGGGCGGGAGCGGCAGCTCGATCGGCGTGCCGGACGCGTCACCGGTCCGCGTGAACGTCGGCAGCGGGCGCCACGCGGGCAGGCCGGGGTCGGTGGCGGGGTCGACCGCGATCAGCTCCGGTGCCGGGCCGCCGTCCGGGGCCTCGTCGATGCCGACCTCGACCCGGTTCGGCGGCTGCGGCCCGACGCCGTGCACCCGTACGAGCAGCCGTCCCCCGGCGCGCTCGACGACGATCTCCCGATCGGGCAGCAGCGGCACCCGCTCCGTCGTGACCACCGGCGACAGTTCCAGCGCCGGCAGGCTGTACGGCTGGTAGCGGGCCACGGCCAGCCGTACGAAGGGCCGGTACGCGCGCATGTCGGCGGGCGGGGTCAGCACCACCTCGGCGCGCCACGCGTCGCCCTCGAGGGTGACCGGGCACGCGATCACCGATGCGGTCAGCTCACCGCCGGGCAGCCGCAGGGAACGAGCCTCGCCGCCGAACCACCCGGCCCCCGGGTACCGGCCGACGCGCGGCGATGCGTAGACGGGGTCTCCGGCCAGCTCGGTGACCAGATGCCCGGCATCTCCGGGGCTCTCGGACGCGACCACGCCCAGGCACTCGCCCGCACCGGTCGCGTACCAGGGGCGGGCCGGCTCGACCACCAACCGGTTGCCGGAGCGGCGGCGTACGATCCGGTCCGGCCCGGTCTCCGCCGACCAACGGAAACCGGGCAGCACCGCAAGCACTTCGAGTTTCGGCGGCCGGGCGGACGACGGCACCACCACGGTGCGCGGCTCGCCCGTGAGCTCGAACGCCCCCGGCGGGTCCTCCGGGGCGAAGTACGGCCGGTAGCGGCTCACCGCCTTCGCGGTATAGGTGACGTCGCGATGCCGGGTGTCACCGAACTGGTGCGCGAAGCGCAGTCGTGGCGCCTGGTCACGGTCCACGTCCCGGTCGTGCACGTGGCCTGCGGTCATCGGCCGTACGGAGTCATCCGACCATTCCTCCCAGGCGGCGGCGACCTCCACTCTGCCCGTGCTGGCGGTGTGCAGCCCGTCCTCGGCGAACTCCGCCGTGACGATGGCCGCCGTGTCGCCCTCGCCACGAGTCGCCTGCAGCTCCCGCCATACCGGGGCGATCCTGGGCCGGCGTACGGCGTGCACGGCGTGCACGGTCACCGGGGGTGAGAGCAACGGGTGCCGCCCCCGGAGCGCGTTCCCGCCGGTGACTCCGCCGGGGGCGGCGCGCGGCCCGAGCCACTCATGGACGGCGAAGTGCGGGAGGAAGCCCGGCGTGATCGTGGAGGAGAGTTCGACGTCGGCGCTCTCCCCGGGGGCCAGGTCGATCCGCAGCCGATCGTCGTTCTCCCAGCTGAGCACGACCGCGGTGCTCTCGGGCACGTGGTCCCCGACCACGACGGTCTTGGTGTCGGTGCCCGGCCAGGGGCGCCAGTCCGCCGCCGAAAACGGCCCGCCGGCGTACGCGGCCACGCCGGCCGCCGCCGGGTCCGGCAGAGAGAGCGCGGGCTCGTCGCCGGGTTCAACCCGCAACGCCTGCGCGGCGAGCCGCCAACTCTCGGCATCGGTCATCGAGTCGAGTACGCCGTGCTGCTCGATCAGCGCGAACGCGACCGCCGGCGGATGCAGCGTGCAGGCGTCCCGGGCGGCGTAGCGGGGTTCGGCGGCGGCGAACTCCTCGGCGGTCATGCCCTGGTCGCTGCGGATCACCAGGCGGTCGACGGCCGCGCCGGGCAGCGGTGCGGAGTCCACGTGCAGGCGGGGCGGCGCCACCGGCTCGGCCCGGCGGTAGGCGATCTCGTCGCTGGCGCAGTCGTCGGTGACGGCGTCCAGATCAGGGCCGCCGCCGGCGATGTCCGCCACGCGTACGCGCAGGCGGTAGCGCCGGCCGAAACGGAGCCGGGGGAGCGCTCCCTCCGGCACGTCGAAGCTCCAGTCCAGGTTGTACGGGGCGGCCATGCGCGGGGCGGCGGCCTGCCAGGTCCGGTCGGGACGGTGGGCGAGTTCGGGGGGCGGCACCGCGAGACTCCAGCCGTCCCACCGCACCACGATCTCGTCCGCGCGTATCACGCCGTCCTCGCCGCGTACGGCGGCCAGGTGCTTGACGTGGCCCTCCTCCCGGCGGCCCCGCCCGGTCCCGATCTCGATACGGTCGCCCGCCGCGTCGAGCACCGAGTAGTCGGCCTCGCGTGCGCACAGCGACCGCCACTGGGGGTCGTCGGCGTCGAACACGTCCACTCGGTAGCCGAGCACCAGCTCGGTGGCGTCCAGTTCGTCCTCGGCGTTGCCGTCGGTGGCGTGGACGCGGTTGTGAGTGCGCAGGGAGGCCCGGCCGAGTCGGTCTTCGAACTCGCGTTGCCGGTCAGGGCGGATCAGCATCAGCCCGGCCGACCGTAGCGCGGGCAGCTGTGCGCCCGGCCTGTTCGGCGCGGAGGGCCCGGCCGGCTCAGTGCCGGTGCCGGAGGCGAGCAGCCGTGCGGCCGCCCGCAGCCCGATCACCCCGCCGTCCACGTCGAAGGTCGCGATCGCCCATGGTGGCGTGTCGCGCGTCTCGTCCACCAGGTCGATCCGCGGTGCGTCCGACAGGTCGATGACCCCCCGCCGTACGCCACTGGCCTGTTCGGGGTCGGCACCCGGCCAGAATCCCTCCGTGCCGAGCTCGTACCACGTCCACGGCGAGGTGAGCACGAGGTCGGTGCCGTGCGCGCGCACCGACAGCCGATCGCCGTCGTCCAGCTCGTCGGCGTCGATCAGCAGCTCGAATATCAGCCCGAGGTCACGCAGCACCTCGGGATGCTCGCGTATCAGCCCGAACGTGCGCCGGAAGTCCATGGCCGAGTCCAGCAGCGGCGAGTCCCGCGGCGGTTCCGGCGGAGGGACGGCGGCCCACGGCCGCAGATACCGCGCCAGATCGGGGGTGCCGTCGGGCTCGGCCAGCACCTCGCTCACCTCGCGGTACGTCAGGCCGATCCGCCGGGCGTCGCCGTACCGAGGCGTCACCAGGGCGCTGTCCGGCTCACGCAGGCCCGCGAACAGCCTGGCCGCGTCGCCCCGGAACACGGCGTCCCAGACGTCCTGGCTGGCCACGGAGTCGTACAGCACCGGGCGGAACAGTGTCGCCTGTACGCCTGCGGAATTCTTGACGTACAGCCGGAAGTCCAGGTCGTCGAGCAGGATCCTCGGCCACGTGTCCAGCCCTTCGGTCGTCAGGGAGTTGCCGTCGAGCCTGGGAACCACGACGACCCGCAGTACGGCGGGCCGGCCGATCTCGTGGCCGGACACGTCGGCCGAGTTGAGCAGGCGGTTCGGGACCGCGATCAGCACCAGGTCACTCATCGCCCCGGCCTCGGTAGAAATGGATTCCGTCTTCGCAGGCGACGGCGAGCACCCTGCCGTCGGCGGTGAACCCCAGGTCGTGGGGAACGCCGGCCACCGGACCCCACCAGAACGCGTCCGTGTCGTCGCGATCCCCGCGCCCGACCGTCTCGCCGTCAAGGTCGAACATGTACAGGTACGGCTGCTCGGTCGCCACGAGCAGGGCGCGTCCCTTCGGATAGAACGCCAGCCGGCTGACCGGGTACGGCAGCCGCCACGCCGTGTGCGCGACACCGGGGGAGAAGACCGAGGTCACCCGCACGTCGTTGCCCGCCGCGGTCGCGAGCAGCCGGCCATCCGGGCTCACCACGACCTGGTCGATCCCCGTGTGATGGGGGATCGTCTCGGTGAGGCCGGTACGGACGTCCACGAGCACCAGCGCGGCGTCGGCGTTGCCGCTGGTGATCACCAGCTTGGCGCTCCCTTCGCCGGGCACGGCGAACGCCAGAGAGGTGATCTTGCCGTCGACGTCGGTCGGCTTCTCGATGATCTGCCCGCCGTCGTGGCGCAGCAGGCGGCAGAGGCTCCGGCTCGCCACCGCGATCACCGCGTCGTCGGGTGGTTCGGCCGGAAGCACCGCGACCCGCTCGAGCGGTTCGTCGAACTGCACGCTCGTCGGGTCCTCCTCGTTGACGTCGTAGAACCGCAACCACGTGTCGCCGCGTACGTCGACAAGCCGCCGGTCGTCGATGAATGCCGCGTCGCGCGGGGCCCGGGTGGCGGCGGAGGGCTGCCGCGGCCAGGACTGCAACGGCGTGCCGAGCAACGTACGGGCCACGAGCCTTGTGTCGGCCAGCCACACCGCGCAGTGGTCCCCGCTCGGGCTCACGGCCAGGCCGAGCACGCGCGCGTCCGGCTCGCTCCTGTACAGGTGCGCGGCGTCGCCGAGCCTGCGGAAGTACTCGAAGCCGCCGCCCCCTTCGCCTGCACCGACCACGCCGATCCAGGTGCGTTCCCGCTCCGGCGCCTGGGAGTCCGGGATCGTGGCGAGCACCATCCGGGACGGGGTGCCGCGCCGCTCCCACTCCTGCCGGTGGGTCCACGCGGCCGCCGCGACGTCGTCGATGTCGTAGCAGGTGACCCGGTTGCCGCCGCACAGGGCGATCCGGGTGCCGGAGGGGCTGAACTCGATCCGGCCGGCCTCGCCGTCATGCCGCCATAGGCAGGCGCCGGTGCCGGCCTCGAGCAGCGTCACCCCCGGGCCGGACGGGGTGGCGTTCACGGCCAGCAGCCCGCCGTCGGGGCTGTATCGGACGCAGCGTGGCCTGCCCGTCGCCGGGTCCAGCCGCAGCGTACGGAAATCCTCCGACGGGGCCAGCCCGGGCAGCGTCCGGACCGTGAGCTCGGAGCCCGAGGCGTACGCCACGAACTTCCCAGCCGGACTGGTGGCGATGCCGTGGTAGCCGACCGAGTCTCCGGCCGGGAGCCGGAACTCGACGTACCCGTCGCCCTCGAACTCCATGATCCAGCCGGAGGTGCCGGGTTCGCCACCCGCTTCGTCCACCCAGAAGTACTCGCCCACCGCGAGGAGGATCTCGCCGGCGGCCCACTCCAGCTGCTGGCACTCGCCGCGGAGGAGCCGCGTCTGCTTCGAAGGTCGCGGCTCGCCAGTAGCGCAGTCGACGATCGAGGGTGGCGAGCCGTACGCGAGCAATGAGGGCGAGCCGTCCGGCCCTAGGCACCACGGCTGGCTCAGCAACAGCGATACGGACCGCGTCCACCCTGCAGGATCGCCCGGCTCCATCGCGTAGGCGAGGAACCCGTCATCGGTCCACGCCAACAGGAACGGATCTTCGACCTCGCCGAAGGCGAGGTCCCTCGCGCCTTGGTACTGCCGCTGCCAGAACCGTTCACCGGTGTGCACGTTGAGCCCCACCAGCCGCTGGAACGGCTCGGTGTCGTGCGGAACCTGCATCCGTTCGGCGTACGCGCAGACCCCGTGCGCGGCCTGGACCGTGATCGCGGTGAGGGTGCCGCGGGGCAGGCCGCCCGGATCCTCTCCCCACGCGGGCTGAGCCTGCCCGCCGGACACCGACAGCTTCAGCGGGGGATCCGTGGTGCCGGTACGGGCGGCCAGCAGATGATCGCCGTCCGTCCAGAACAGCCGGTCCGGGGCGAACGGCAGGTCGAACTCGGCGACTGGCGGGACGCCGCTCACGGCTCCCTACCTTTCAGCTCATGGGTGGCCCGGACCGTCGTAGGGTTCTGGCGCCCAGGGGTGCCGGGTGTGGCTTTCACGGCTCTGCCGCCGATATGGCTCCGGAGGACTGGCCGCCCGGCACCCCCTGACGGCACGGCTGCTGATTGGGAGCTGCGAACTGATCGCCGTGTAGGGACATGCCAGCGTGGCCGTCTGCGGGATAGGTGACGTCGTCGTATGGGAGCGTGATGGGCCAGATCTGGGCTGGTGTCGATGCAGGGAAGATCCACCATCACTGCGTGGTCATCGACGGCGACGGCAAGCGGTTGCTGTCGAGGCCCGTCGCCAACGACGAACCCGAGCTGCTGAAGCTGATGAGCGACGTCCTGGATCTGGGTGAGGCGACCTGGGCGGTGGACCTGGCCGACGGCGGAGCGGGCCTGCTGATCGCGATCCTGGCCGCCCACGACCAGCCGCTGCTCTACATCTCCGGCCGCAAGGTCAACCGGGCTGCCGACGGCTACCGGGGCGAAGGCAAAACCGACGCGCGCGACGCCGCCGTCATCGCCGACCAGGCCCGCATCCGCCGGGACCTGCTTCCACTGCGCGGCGCCGACGAGATCAGCGTGGAGCTGAAGCTGCTCACCGCCCGCCGCACCGACCTGGTCCACGACCGAACCCGCGCCATCAACCGGCTGCGCGCCGCACTGACCAGCATCTTCCCAGCCCTGGAGCGGGCTTTGGACGTTACCAATGCGGGGCCGCTGATCCTGCTGACCGGCTACCAGACCCCCGCCGGGCTGCGCCGCCTCGGCCGCACCCGGCTGGAGGCGTGGTTGAAGGCCCGCCGGGTCCGCGGCGCGGCCCAGCTCGCTCAGGCCGCTGCCGACGCGGCCGGCCGCCAGCACACCACGCTGCCCGGCGAGACCCTGACCGCCCAGCTCATCGAGGCTCTCGCCAGGGAGGTGATGACCCTCAACGAGCACATCAAGGACGTCGAGCAGCTCATCGAGGACCGGTTTCGCCGACACGAGAAAGCCGAAGTGATCACCAGCCTGCCCGGCATCGGAGTCATCCTCGGTGCCGAGTTCCTGGCCGCCACCGGCGGCGACATGGACGTCTTCGGAAGCCCCGACCGCTTGGCCGGCTTTGCCGGCCTGGCTCCCGCCGCACGTGACTCCGGACGCATCCACGGCAACCTGCACCGCCCGCAGCGCTACCACCGCGGACTCCAGCGGGTCTTCTACACCTCCGCGCTGATCAGCATCCAGCGACATCCAGAATCGCGCGCCTTCTACGACCGGAAGAGGCGCGAGGGCAAACGGCACACCCAAGCCGTCCTCGCCCTGGCCAGACGCCGTGTCAACGTCCTGTGGGCCCTCCTGCGCGACAACCGCACCTTCCAGGCCACCCCACCCACGCTCAAGGCGGCATGAGCCCAGATCGTCAGTTGACAACGTCATTGGGAGTCCTCCTTCGAAGGCGCGGGCGCGAAGCGGCTGCGGTACCGCCGCCAGTTCTCCAGCCCCGGATCGTGGTCGCCGTCGGCGGTGAAGGCCGCGAAGGCCGTGGGCCGGGTCAGTGCCGGCGCGTCCCCGCCGACCAGGCGCCATTCGCCGCTGTCCAGCTCCACACGCTCGGACCAGAACAGGACCTCGATCTCGAGGACCACGGTGGCGCGGCCCACCAAGTCGTTCGTCGCCGACCGGTATGTCAGCTCCAGCCTCAGCTCCACCGAGACCGAGACCAGCCCCAGTACGTCCAGGGTGCCGCCGATCCGCAGGTAGCCGCTGACCTCCAGCTCGCCGGAGTCCCAGACGAACCGCACCCCGCCGAGTATGTGGGCCTCGCCGCGTGCGACGTAGAACTCGACGGCCACCAGCGCCCCGAACTCCAGCGCTGCCTCCAGCCGCCGCAGCCCGTCCTGGTTGGCGGCGAGCTCCAGGTAGCCGCCACCGCCGAACGCCATCACAGTCAGCACGAACGGGTTCGTCCGGCTGGCGAAACCGAGCACGACCTCGGGTGGTGCGCCGGTGAAGGACACCTCGACACCGGCCCTGAACAGCATGTTGCGCATCACGAAGACGCCGCATGTCACGGCGTGCAGCGGCAGCGCGTAGTCGACCGCGACCCCGCTGGTGGACGGTGTGATCTTCGGCCCGGCGTCGCCGATCGCGACGTTGTCGCCCAGCTCCTCGAGCAGCTTCAGGCTGCCCAGCAGCTTCGCCCCGAGGCCCTCGACGGTGAGCCCGTCGGGAGGCGCGCCCTGGCCCGGCGGCTCGGGCCCGGTCCGCCGGACGTACGTCACCTTCGCGAACGACAGCTCGAGCAGCGGGTTGGACGTGGGCAGCCGCAGCCCGAAGTCATGCAGTGTGCAGGTCACGCTCGTGCCGGTGTCGGACGCGACCACGTTCAGCTCGAGGCGGGTGGTGTCCTTGGCGACGAATCCCGGGAGGTTCTTCCGGAACGTGACGGCGCCCGGCTGTGACCAGCTCATCGTGACGACGGGGCCGCGGCCTGGCCGCATCTCCGAGGTGATCATCGGAGGCACGTCGATCTGTTCGATGATCTCGTGCAGCGGGTAGCCGAGCAGGCCGGCCCCGTCGTCGAACAGGTCGGCCGCGGTGGACACCAGGGCGCCTGCGTCGGCCTTGACGGGGCCGTAGTTCCGGGAGATCGCGTTGAACCGGTACGCCAGCGCCGCCAGCCCGCCGGAACGCTCCGCCCGCCCCGCGAAGTCGATCGGTATCGCCTCGCCTGCGGCGAGCTCGAGCATCGCGTACGCCGACTCGCCCTGCTCGGCGAAGGCGTCGGTGTACCGGAACGGATGGTAGGCGTCGGCCTGGTCCAGCAGCCGTCCCAGCGCCGGCAGCGTCATCTCCAGCTCCTCGAGGACGGCCCCCGGTTCGGCATGGCCTAGCCGGCCGCCGAGCGTGAAGCCGCGGACGAGATGGACGTCCGCCGGTGCGGCCTTGGGCGCCCGGACGAGGTCGAGCGGGGTGGGCGGAATCGCGACCGTGACCCGGCCGTAGAACCTCCCGAGTTCCTCGGCGAGCCGCGAGGTCGCCGCGGTGTCCAGCGACCGGTCCGCGACGAACACGAGCGGGACCTCCAGCCGGACGGGGCCGTTCGGCGCGTGGCACACCACCGGGAACAGGAGGGGCTGCCCGGCCGAGGCCATGGGCCGGAAGTACGTGTCCCTGCGTTGGCCGTCCCCGGCATCGAAGCTCTGCCAGTCGGGGTGCTCGAGCTCGGTGAAGACGGTTCGGGAGATCTCCACCTCGTCGAATGGGAACCGGCGGCGGATGGCCGGGTCCTGAGACCGGCCGCGTACCGGCTCGACGACTGTGAGCTGGTACGCGTGGCGAAGCACCGCGACCTGCTCGGCCGCATCGAAGGCGCGCACCACCGACTTCTCGTAGATGGCCCGGTGCCCGAACGGGTAGAGGTAGCCGCGGGCGAGGAAGCGGACGGACATGTCCCGGCCGAGTACGGCGCTGTGGTCCCATTCCGCCTCCGGCCAGCGTCCGGAGGCCACGAGGGAGCCCCCGAGCGCGCTCAGCTCTAACAGGCGTGACCGCGCCGGGGCCTTGCCCGTCAGCTCGGCAAGGGACTGCCGGGCGAACCGGTCGAGCGCCGGCACGAAGTCCGGAGGGTCGCCGATGCCTGCCGCCCTCTTGTCCACCACCACGAGCTCCACCCCCGAGCCGGGCTCGGAAGCGTGCAACCGGGTACGCCACAGCGGGTTGGTCTCATCCGGGATCGTGCCGACAGGGTGGCCGGCCCGCAGCGGGTGTCCGCCCTGGGCCTGGGGGCGTACTTTCAGCCGCCACGGCAGCTCAACCACGCTACCGGCGTCGACGGCGAGCTCGCCGGCGGCCCGGACCAGGCCTTCCACGGTGAGTTCGACCCTGTTCCCGGCCGGCACGACGAACCGCAGCGCGCTCGACCCGGACAGCCGGGCCCGCCGCCGCCCGGCGGCCCCGGCGGTCTCGGCGATCGTCTCCTCGGCCAAGTGCTGTGGCGGAAACCAGAGCGTAAGAACCCCGCCGCCCGGGTCGGCCACCAGCGCCGCCCCTCCGCCGGTGACGGTCATGCCGGACCACTCCACCCCCAGCAGCAGGTGGTCCGCCGGTCGCGCCACCAACGCCCTGATCATCGCCCCGTCCCCGTCACATCACCCTCATCCCACAAGGTGACTCCGAGCGCGGCCGCCACCGCCGAGAAGTCACAGGCGTAACCGGTGGTGTTATCGCCCGCGTGGTGCAGGCCGATGATCTGTGGTCCGCGTTGACCACCACTGAGCGTGCGTTGCTGATCGCGACGGGCTGGCCGGTACCGGCGAGGCCGCCATGGGTTTCGTGGCGGCCGACCTGGTGGCCGCCGAGCACGGGATCGTGCCGGGTGGCGCCCGGGATCACGGGTGTGGTCTCCAATGGGCCACCTCCTGGAGGAGCTTGCCACTCAGCCGCACGGACGGCTGCATCGCAGGCGACATACTGCGCGTGGACGAAAACCCAACTCGTAAGGCCAGACTCCGGAGTGGCGATCCTGGAGTCAAGACGCGCAAAGCGCGTCATGGCGTTAAGGCCACACATGGCCTCACGTCGGGCGCCCAAGGTACGGGGACTACATCCTCGGCGGCGGCCCGGAATCACTCGGCGCACTGGCCCCCGGCGCCGCCATGGAGATCCCTGACGACCCCGCACCATGGACTACGTGGCTCGCCGCCTGGGGCCGGGAAGATCACCAACTGCCGGCTCGCAGCAGGCGAGGGTGATGATCGAGCGGGCGGTGGCGGCCGGGCTGCCGTTTGCGCGGGATCTCGTTGCCGAGTCATCTCCTTATCTCATCTGATTGCGGCGGTACCTTTCTCCTCCTGATGCGCCGACAATGGGCGGTATGGCCGCGATCGAGGAGCGGGAGAAGCTGACGTCCGCGGTGCTGACCGTGGAGCGGCATCTCGCCGAAGAAGGCTGGGGAAGCCTGCCGCGCCTGTTCGCCTTGGCGGATCGGGACATGCTCGTCGCGACGGAACCGCAACTGGCGGAAGCCGAGATCGCCCCGCCGGGCACGTTGGTGCCGGTGGCCCAGTCGCTGGACGATCTGGCCGAGTCGCCGGACGAGCTGGACATCGATGAGGCCCTTGCCCGGATCAGGTGGCCCGACGACGTCGTCGGGTGCGTGCTGGCCAGACGGATCCTCGTCCTGCCGGGGGCCGCCAGAGCAAGCGTGGAGCAGGACGTGACCGCCGCGGCCCGGCACCCGGAGAGCCGGATCGCACGGTTGACCGTCGGAGTCCTGCGAGACGGCACATACTCCTCGTGCCTGCGGCTGCGGATGACAGGCGAACTCCTGGAGGACACCGAAGCGGCCGACCAACTGGTGGCCGCGCTTCTCAGCACGTTCTGACGTCCACTCCCAAGACGCTAGACATCCAGTTTCGGCCGATCCACCCGGACATCGACATCGTCGGTCCTCGTGTTGTCCTTACCGAGCAAGACCCCGGTTCCGCCGGTGACCTTCACGGACCGTCCCGGCATGGCGTCCAGATACCGCACCCCGCCGCCGCCTCCGCCGTAGGCGCTGTGCAGACGGTCCTCGACAGAACGCCGGACGGCGTCGTTGTGCGGATGCCTGAAGAGAACGGCCACGTCGCGCGCCAGTTTCGGATCGTCGCGCAACGCGCTTTCGAGAGGGACGGCCGGGTGCTCGACGCGATAGCGGAACGTGTTGCGCTGGAAGCCGCCGTCACCGACGACCACGCCGGAGGACCCGTGCACATGGACGCCGCCCGCGCCGGTGTGCGCCGCCGAGATCCGGACGCTGCCAGGACCCGGACCGTCGAGATAGCGGATCGAGTCCGCCGACACCTGGTCTGCTCCCGACAGCAGGCGTCGGAACCTGCGGTTCGCCTCGGCATCATCGGGACGTTCACTGAGGACCGCGAGGGCCCGCAGCCGCCGTGGATCGGCGTTCAAGACGTCCTGGAGCGAGGCGCGTGGAGGTCCGACCTCGTAGCGGTGGACGTTCACCTGCTGGTTGCCGTCCCCGACGACCACGCCGGTGCCCTGGACGTCCACCCGCTCGACATCCTTGGTCAGCCGCACCCGCGTGACGCTCACGTCCGGGGCGAAGGAGGCGCTGTCCGTCGCATCGGGCGTCCCCGCGCTCAGCTCTCCCGGTTCCGTCTCCGGTTCCGTCTCCGGTTCAGCGGAGTCCTGCTCCCACTGGCGTTCCAGGTCGCGTGCGCGCCTGCACGCGGACGCCAACTCATCACCGAGGCCGGTCGCCGTGTCGAGCTGCTCGCGCAGTTCCTCGCGCAACCTGTCCAAGGCCGCGTCCCCGTGGTGGGTTCGGTCTCGCCAACGGCCGCCGCCCCAGCCGGACCGCGCCGACTCTGAAGAGCGCCTGCGCGCGCGCATCGTGTTCTTGAGATCCCGTGAAGCCCGGTCAAGGCGTTGCTGGACTTCCCCCACCGACCCGTCGAGCTTGTTGAGAACTTTGAGCCTGTCCTGCACCTCTTCGGCGTTGCGAGCGCTCTCCAGTTCCTTCACCGCGCGGTCGAACTGCTCGCGCAGGCCCTCCAGCTCCGCCGCCCACTCCGTGGTATCGGTCTTGACCCGTGCCTTGAACTCTTCCGGCAGCCGGGCCTCGCGCGCAAAATCCTCGCCCGGCTTGTCGAGACCTTTGTCCCAGAGCTCCTCACTCTCCACGGCCGCGATCCGGTCGGCCGCAGGACTCTCCTCTTCGAGCCGGGGCTTGTCGGGCCCGATCAGCTCTACCGCTTTCGGCGCATCCGATGGGTCCTCATGAGACGGGACCACCTCCGGATCGGAGGTCTCGTCGACATCTTCAAGAGGCACAATCTCGCCGTACTGGGACATCGTCGGCGTCTCGGTCTGCTCAGGATCGTCCAGCGTCGGTGGCGGAAGGGTGAGGTCCGGCGGCGGTAGGTTCGGCGTAACTTCCGGCTCTTGCCACTCCCAGAAGGCCGTATCTGACATCGGCCTACTCCGGCGTGGGCGTCGCTTCGGAGGCCGGCCGCCCGTCGTGAGGCGGGTGGCTCACTTGATGCGCGTGGTCTCCCACAATGATGTTGTGGGAGTCGGTGATGGTCACCGCGTACTTGCCGAGCGGCCCGGTGCTGTCCGCGAGCGCGTCCTCCTCTTCCGGCTCTTCCGGGACGGGCGCGTCCAGGGCGGCCTGTGCCTGCTCGTCTCCGCCGAGGCGACGCCGGAGGAGCCCGCGCAGAGTCTCGTAGGCGTCGCGGGCCGCCGTGTTCATGACCTCGTTCATGCCCGCCGCGGCGCCGGCGACCACGGCCGCCGCGATCACGGTCACCGGATCCATGACCATTCCCCCAAGATCGGAGGTAACAGGTATTTCAGGCTAAAACGCGGCGCGAGGGCCGTGCGGTTTCGCCCTGAAATGTGTCCCACCGGTAAGCCCGCGGCAGGCCGTCCTCATCCGGTCAGTCCGCACCGGCCGGGGGGACGGTGTGGTTCAGGCTGTCCACCAGATCGGGTGGCAGGTCGGTCAGACGGGTCGACGCCCGGATGGCGATGAGCCGTTCGAGGGCGTCCACGTGGGAAACGGTCAGCGCGGCGCGGGCGGCCGCGAGCCGTTCGAGGTCGTTCCCGGATTCGGTGGCGAAGGCACGCCAGTCGGTGGCATTGCGCGGCACCTCGAACAACTCGGCGACCGTGACCATGATGAGCAGGAAGACACCGACGTTCGCCTCCAGAACCGTCGGGGCCGGCATCGCCCCGGAAGTCTGGGAACCGGCCGTCCAGCCGGCGAAGAGCGAGTCCAGCGGCAGGGCGGACAACCTGTCGGCCGTCTCGATCTTCTGCCGGGTGCTCATCAGCCACCGGCTCGTGACCCCTTCGCTGCGGACGCGGCGGATCGCCGCCTCGATCACCTCGGCGGTCTCCTCCTTGACCAGCCGGGCGGCCAGGTCGGTCACCGGAATCGGGCCGTCGTTCCGGTTGCACAACTCGACGCAGTGCCGCGCGGCCCTGACCAGGTCCCTGGGCAGCCCGCCCGCGATCACATGGCAGAGGAGGGCGGCCCACTCATTGAAAAGGGACGCCCTGCGGCGCAGAAGCGTCCATGAGTCGCCCGCGGTGAGCGGGCGGACCCGCATGACGGTGTCGAACGAGGAGTCGAATGCGTCGCGTACGGGCACACCCCGCAGCGCGAAGCTGTCCAGAGCGTCCTCACTCACCGATACGACGAAGTGGGTCTCGGTGATGTGGAAAAGGTCCTTCAGGCCGTTGACGGCCTCGATCGCCTTCTCCGCTGACGCGATCTTGTCGAGCTCGTCGATCGCGATCAACACGGGTGGGACCTCGGGGGCGCTTCGCAGCCGCAGCAGAAAGTCGCGGAGATCGGCCACGCGTTCGGGATGGCTGCGATCACGCTGGTCGAGTCCCAGCTGATCCTCGGTGTCCATGGTGAACGCCTGGAAGATCTTGAAGGAGTTCTTGTTCCTCGTCTGCAGCGTCGTCTTCCAGCGAAGCATTTCCAGATGTCTCTCCGCAAGATCGATTCCGTTCGCGATCCTGCGAATCCGTAGAGCCCTTTGACTCTTCGTGGTCGATCTGACCGCTGATGGCCGCCCGTGTGGTTTCCAGGGTGTGGACTCGGACCGTTTCGGTAAGTTCCGCACGGAGTACCTGCAGCATATCGTCCATTGACCTGGCGCCTTCACGAACGAACCACAGCCGGTAGCCGACGAACGTGGCCGTACCGGCCGCCAACAAGCCGGCGAGAACCAGTAACACGGCCGCCCCGGCGCTCTGTTTCAGGCCGAAGACCGCGAGCGAGAGGTAATGGACCGGCCAGGTCCAGCGAAAGAGCGCGTGTGCGCCGACCAAGGCACCGGTACAGGAGACGAGTACGGCGAGAATCCGGACCCAGCCCCGACGACCCCGGAAGGCGCGCATCTGATCAATGAAATCCTCCCGTTGGCTGACCCTGTTCTGGTAAGCGTCGTGCGTCCGCTGAGCAGCAGATTGGATCTGCGCCTCGGACTTGCGGACCTCCTGCCGCAGCCAGCCGCGTTCAACGGGAGGACTCTCGGCCGGATACGCCGCGAAGACCGTCTCGATCGCTTCATCGATCTGCTCGTCGCTGATGGTGACGTTCAAAGGGCCTCTGGGGGTCATTCGCACTCCGGGGCCGATGCTGGGCGACCATTACAACAGGTGATCAGGCGTGACCTCCTCGGCTCCGGCGGCCTTGGACCGCAATCGGCCATGGCCGCCCGCCGCGACCGCCGGCAAGGGGCCGACCGGCGGTCGTCACCGCACCTGAAAGGGACGGAGAGGACTATCTTTGAGGCGCGTCTCAAGGGTCGGGGACGCGCCGGGGAGCCGAGGGGAGTCGTGGGGTGGCGGAGCTTTACCTGCGGGACGTGCTGGACATTCCCGAAGAGGTCCTCGCCGGGGACTACAAGGTCGAGCTGACCGGCGGGTTCGACGAGGCCGAGCAGCGGATCGAGGAGTACGTCGTCACGCCGAGCCTGGAGCGGGCGTTCCGGGAGTCGCTGAATCTGGTGAAGGCGTCGGTGCTCGGTGAGAAGTCGAACGCGGCGTATCTCCACGGGTCGTTCGGGTCCGGTAAGAGCCACTTCATGACCGTCCTGCACGCCGTCCTGGAGAACCAGCCGGCGGCGCGGCGCAAGAACGAACTGCAGGGCGTCATCGCCGACCATGACGCGTGGCTGCGCGGGCAGCGGTTCATGATGGTCCCCTTCCACCTGGTCGGCGTCACCGACCTCGACTCGGCGATCCTCGGCGGGTACGCGGCGGAGGCGCGGAAGCAGGGGATGTCGAGCCCGCCCGTCTACCGGTCGGACGCGATGCTGGCCGACGCGCGCAGGCAGCGGGAGTTCCTCAAGGGCGACGCCAAGTTCGCCGAATGGCTGAACGACGAGAACGCGCCCGTCCAGGAACCCGATGACGATCTGCCCAACCTGGACTCGGCGTCCGGGTGGAGCAGCGCCGATCTCGACCGGGCGCTCGGCGCGCCCGCCGGGGATCCCCTGCGGACGGCGCTGGAGTCCGCGCTGCTCGACGGCCCCTTCTCGTCCTACGCGTACGGGGCGCGGGGCGCGGCGAACGCCTACCTGCCGCTGGAGAACGGGCTCGCGGCGATGAGCCGGCACGCGCAGCAGCACGGTTACAGCGGGCTGATCCTTTTCCTGGACGAGCTGATCCTCTGGCTCCAGGCCCACATGTCCAACCAGGAGAAGGTGAACAACGAGGTCGGCAAGCTCGTCAAGCTGATCGAGTCCGGCGAGGCCGACCGGCCGGTGCCGATCATCTCCTTCATCTCCCGGCAGCGGAACCTGTCGCAGCTCGTCGGCGAGGACGTCGTCGGCGCGGACGTGAAGAACCTGGAGGCGCAGGTCGAGTACCTCGCCGCGCGGTTCAAGGTCGTCCAGCTGGAGGACACCAACCTCCCCGAGATCATCAAGCGCCGCATCCTGCGCCCCAAGGACGCCATGAAGCCGGCGCTGGACGAGGCGTTCGCGAAGATCGAGTCGTCCAACCCGGCGGTGAAGGACGCGCTGCTGGACGCGCACGGCGCCACCCAGGCGAACTGGAGCGACTTCCGCGCCGTGTATCCGCTGTCACCGGCGCTGCTGAACGTGCTCGTCGCGCTGTCCGGGGCGCTGCAGCGGGAACGAACGGGCCTGAAGCTGCTCAACATGATGCTGTCGCGGCGACGCGACGACATGCGGCTCGGGCAGCTGATCCCGCTCGGCGACCTGTGGGACGTGCTGGGCCACGACGTCGGAGAGGCGTTCACCGACCATCTGAAGACCGAGGCCGACAACGCCCGGACGTTCCACACCAAGGTCCGGGCCCATCTGCGGGACAAGTACGGGTCGGAGGACGACGACCGGTTCCGCGCCGACGACCGGATCGTCAAGACGCTGATCCTGTCCGCGCTCGCCCCGCAGGTGACCGCGCTGAGCAGGCTCACAGGGGCGCGGCTCGCCGCGCTGAACCTGGGGTCGATCAGGTCGCGGGCCGTGTCGCCCGGCAGCGTCGTCGGCAACCGGCTGCGCGAGCTGATCGCCGCCGGGTTCGGGGAGATCCGCGCGGACGGCGACCGCGACCCCGTGTTCACCCTGCACCTGTCCGACCTGGACGTGGAGCCGCTGCTGGAGCAGGTCGGGCAGCAGGACAACCTCGGCGCCCGCCGCATCTGGGTGAAGAACAGGCTGTGGGAGCTGCTGAAGGTCCGCGACACGGGCGCGTTCGTGTCCGAGCGGGAGATCGTGTGGCGGGGGAGCAGGCGCACCGTCGAGTTCGTGTTCGAGAACGTCCGCGACCGCGCCGCGCTGCCGGACGAGCAGTTCCGGCCGTCGGTGGAGGGACGCATCCGGTTCGTCCTGGACTACCCGTTCGACGTGCACGACAAGTACCCGAGCGACGACGCCGCGCGGGTCGACGGGATGCGACGCGACGGATTCGAGGCCGACGCACTCGTGTGGCTGCCCGACCACCTGTCCACGCAGAAGTCGAACCAGCTCGGCCGGCTGCTGAAGATCCGCTACCTGCTGGAACGGGACCGGCTGGACGACTACGCCACCCATCTGGCGTCCGACCAGCGCATCCGCGTCCGGCACCAGCTCCAGGCGCAGGCCGACAACCTCGACTCGCAGCTCACCGCGCTGCTGCAGCAGCTCTACGGGATCTCCGGAGGGGACGAGGGGAACGTGTCGGCCGAGGTGCGGGACGGGCAGCACGTCCTGCCGCTGCGGCCCGGCCTCGACCGGCCCCGGCTGCTCGGCGGCGCCGGGTTCGAGCACAACATGCTCGCCCTGTCCGACGATCTCTACAGCCGGATCTACCCCAAGCATCCCGACCTGGACCTGACCAGAACGCGCAAGGCCGTGACGAACGGCGAGCTGAGGCCCGTCCTGGCGTGGATCACCAAGGCGATGGAGGACCGCTCGGGCCGGACCGTCGTTGACCGCGACAAACTCGGCCTGCTCAAGCGCATCGTGCACCCGCTGGAACTCGGTGAGGTCCACGACGGGCCGCTGAACGTCTCCACCGAGTGGCGGCGGCGGATCGAGCAGCTCGCCGAACGGCACGGCAAGGCCGGCGGCGACTACCCGGTCGAGGAGATCCGCCAGTGGATCGCCGAGTACGGCTGGACGGGCCTGGACAAACCCGTCTCCAGCCTGATCATCGCCGTGTACGCGCTGCTCGCCGACCGGGACTGGGTGCTGAACGGCGGCAAGCCCGAGCAGTTCCCCGGACTGGAGGCCATCGGCGGCGGGTGGGCGCTGCGCGACCAGCCGAAACCGTCCGAGGAGCAGTACGCGGCGGCCCGCGACCGCGCCGCCAGGCTGTTCGGCATCGCGGTGCCGGAGATCCTTTCCAGCCGGAACCTGCGGAGGCTCGCCGACGAGGTGCGAGGCCGGGCGGCGGAGCTGGAGGGGCCGGTCAACGACGTCCGGCGCGCCCTGGAGGTGCACGCGGCCGCGCTCGGCATCGACGACCCCGGCTGCCCGCGCCGCCGCTCCGCCCGCGACGCCGCCGACCTGCTCGCGCGGCTCGCGTCGGTCCGGCAGCAGAACACCCCGCTCGTGCAGGCCCTCGCGGACGCGTCCTACGAGGCCGGCGACGAGGTGCTCGGGTCGGCGCTCGTCTCCGCCCCCGCCGTGCTGCGAGCCCTGGACGGCGTCCAGTGGACGATGCTCGACGGCGTCCGCGGGCTCGCCGGACGCGGCGACGCCCTCGGCGACCAGGCCGCCCGGCTCATCGGCGACATCGCCGACGCGGCCGGGTCGCACGAGTTCGTCACCGCCCTGCCGCCGGTGCTGGACGGTGCGGGCGAACGCGCCGTCGCGCTGCTGACCGAGGCGAGCCGGCAGACCCCCGCGCCGCCGCCGGAGGATCCCGCACCGGCCGGGCCCGGCCAGGTGAGCCTGACCGACCATGGCTCGCCCGCCGTCCCGGCCACGCCCGTGGTCCCCGCCCCGCCGGCCGTCCCGCCCGCGGCACCCGGCCCGCGAAGGGGACGCAAGCGTGCCGAACCCGGCGAGCTGGAGCGGACGCTGACCGAGGCCGTCACCGAGATCCGGGCGTTCGCGCAGGCCAATCCGGGCGCCGCCATCGACATCGCCTGGCAGCGCGCTGACGCGGACGACGCCAGGTGAGCGCCCCGCCCGTCATCGACCGGCGCGTCCTGGAGGCGCTGCTCGACATCGAGCTGCCCCGCCGCGGCGAGGCCGGGCTGGTGCTCGTGCACGGCCGCTACCGGGACGGCGCTCCGGCCGAGTTCAGCGTCCGGTTCGGGGAGCGGAACCGGCGGGTCCGGGTCAGCGACCAGACGTCCGTCCTCGGGGTGATCGACGCGTGGGAGGAGCACATCGCGGACGCGTCCGACGCGATCCTCGTCGTCACCACCGGCGTCGACGACCACCAGCTCGGCGCCGACCTGCGCGGGCACGCGCTCGGCCGCCGCTCGCTCAGCGTCGACCGGGCGGAGATCGTCAAGCAGCGGTTCGGCGCCGCCGACCTCGACCCCCGCATCAGGCAGGAGCCGTGGCTGGTGGACGCCCTGCTGGACGCCGAACCGTCCGACGGGTGGCGGCTCCACCCGGCCGGAGCGGCGTGGCGGCGCGGCGGCGGCACCGTGCTCACCCGGGACGCCGCCGTGCACGCGCTCGTCGAGGCCCGGCTCGACCTCTCCGGAGTCTCCGGATACCGCGACCTGGACGCCGACGCCCTGCTCGCCTGGTCCCGTGCGCCGGGTGCGGCCGCCCGGTTCGCCGGGCTGGCCGCCGACGAGCGGGACGGCCTCGCGGCGTGGCTGCGGCTCAACGTCGGCGACGCGGCCGGGGTGCTCCTCGGGCTGGTCGAGTCGGGCCGGGGCGAGGACGCGATGGCACTCGGCGTGGTCGCCGCCGTCCTCACCGCCCCGGACCGGGCACCCGAGGCGGCGCTCGCCGTCGGCGGACTGTTCGCCGGCGTTTCGAGCGACCGGGACGAACTGGCCGCGTTCGCGTCGGCCGTGCAGGGGACGCTCGCACGCTGGATCGGCGAGGTCACGTCGGAGCGGCGCGGTCACCAGGCCGCCCGCGACCGCGTCATGGCCGTTCTGGACAGGGCGGACGAGCTGGCCACGTCCGCCGGGCTCGGCAGCGCGCTCGCCGGCGACCCGTTCCTGCCGTCCGGCCTGGACGCCCGGCTGCGGTCCTTCGCGGCCGCGCTCGCCGCATCGCCGCGCGCCGCCGACGAGGCCCTCGACGCCGTCACCGACCACCGCCTCGCCGATCTGTTCGCCGACCGGTGCGAGGTCGCCGCGATGGCCGCTCGGGTGCGCCGCTGGCTCGACTCCGGCACCGTGCCCGTGGACTCCGTCGCCGCGGGGGTCGCGCGGCACGTGGCCGAGTGGGGGTGGGCGGACCGGGCGCTCACCGTGCTGTGGGGCGGTGACCCCGGGCACGACCCCGTCCTCGGTCAGGCGTACCGGACGCTGTTCGAGCGTGCGCAGGCGCAGCGGGCCGTGCTGGACGAGGCGTTCGCCGGCCGTCTGCAGGGCGGTGCGGACGGCGCCCTGCTCGTGGAGTCGGTCCTCGACCGGATCGTCCGGCCGCTGGCCGGCGAGACCGCGCCGCTCGTGATCGTCCTGGACGGGATGAGCGGCTCCGTCGCCGCCCAGCTCGGCGAGGAACTGTCGCGCGGCGGACGGTGGCTGGAGATCACCGCCACGCCCGGCGCGCGGCGTGCGGCCGTCGCGATGATCCCGTCCGTCACGCGGGTGAGCCGCGCGTCGCTGCTGTGCGGGGCCCCGGCCGCGGGCGGGCAGGACACCGAGAGCACCGGGTTCGCCGCCTTCTGGAAACGGCACCGCCGGGAGGCCGCCCTGTTCCACAAGTCGGGTATTCCGGGTGGGCCGGGGCAGCGGCTCGCGCAGCCGCTCCTCGACGCGCTCGCCAAAGAAGGGGTCGTCGGGGTCGTCCTCAACACGATCGACGACGCGCTCGACCACGACCGGGAAGGCGACCGGACCGGGTGGCGCCTCGCCGACATCACGTTCCTCACCGACCTGCTCAACACGGCCCGCGACTACAAACGGCCGGTGGTCCTGGTGTCCGACCACGGACACGTCCTGGAGCGGGGCGGACCGGACGCGCTACGCGCCGTCGAAGGCGCCGGGGCCGCGCGCTGGCACACCGGGAACCCGTCCGACGGGGAGATAGAGCTGACCGGGCCACGCGTGCGTGAGGGCGGCGGCCGGGTCGTCGCCCCATGGCGGGAGGACATCCGGTACACGCCCCGCAAGGCCGGCTACCACGGTGGCGCGAGCCTCGCCGAGATGACCGTCCCGGTGCTGACCGTCGTCCCGTCAGCGGATCTCGTTCCCAAGGGCTGGACGATCCTGCCGCCCGAGGACACCGTCCCGCCATGGTGGACGGCCCGGCCCGCCCCCGCGCCGCCGCCCGCCCCGGCCAAGGCACGCAAACAGCCGAAACAAGACGAGACGCTTTTCACGGTCGACGAGCCCGCCGAGAAGCTCGGCATCCAGGTCACCGGCTCGACCGTTTACACCGACCAGCGCAGGTACCTGCGCAAGGCGCCCGACGCGCGGCAGGTCGCCGCCGTCATCGACGCCCTCGCCGACGCGGGCGGGCACCTGTCGACGGCGGCCGTCGGTGCCGCCGCGGCCGCCGCCGGAGGACGCGCCCCCCGCGACGCCGACCTGTTCATCAACGCCCTGCAACGCCTCCTCAACGTCGAGGGCTACCCCGTGCTCGGGCTGATCGACTCCGGCGGAACCGTCAAACTCGAAGTCGAATTGCTGCGCGAACAGTTCGGGGTGGAGGAATGACGCAGGTCAGCGCCGTCCGGCGCCGGGAGGTCATCGACGCGCTGCGGCGCGGCACCGTCCCGCGCGCCGGGCTCGACCTGTTCGCCGTCGGCCTCGACCGGTTCGCGGGCGCGCTGGACGACCAGATCGCCGCCGTCGGGAAGGGCGGCTCGGCGTTCCACGCGATCCGCGGCGAGTACGGGGCCGGCAAGACGTTCTTCGCCCGCTGGCTGGGGGAGCGCGCCAAACGCGCGGGGCTCGCCGCCGCCGAGATCCAGATCTCCGAGACCGAGACGCCGCTGCACCGCCTCGAAACCGTGTACCGGCGGCTCACCGAACGGCTCACCACCGCCACCCACCCCGCCGGGGCGCTGCGTCCCATCGTCGACCTGTGGTTCTACACCCTCGAAGAAGAGGTGCTCGACGCGGGCGAGGCCGCCGAAGACGACGCGCCCGGCCTGGCCCGCGCGGTCGACGAGCTGATGGAGCGCCGGCTCGCGTCCGTGGCGCGGACCACGCCCGCGTTCGCCGCCGCGCTGCGCGGCTACCGCAAGGCCCGCGAGGACGGCGACACCGCCACCGCCGAAGCGCTCATCGCCTGGCTCGGCGGGCAGCGGTCGGTGTCCGCGGCGGCACGGCGGGCCGCCGGCGTCCGCGGCGACCTCGACCACTTCGGCGCGCTGGGCTTCCTGCAGGGACTTCTCACGGTGCTGCGCGACTGCGGGCACCCGGGGCTCCTCGTCGTCCTCGACGAGACCGAGACGCTGCAGCGAGTGCGCGGCGACGTCCGCGAGAAGGGACTGAACGCGCTGCGGCAACTGCTCGACGAGATCGACGGCGGACGTTTCCCCGGCCTGTTCCTCGTCATCACCGGCACGCCGGCGTTCTTCGACGGGCGGCAGGGCGTCCAGCGGCTCGCCCCGCTCGCGCAGCGGCTCGCGACGGACTTCACCACCGACCCGCGGTTCGACTCGCCGCGTGCCGTCCAGCTCCGGCTGACGGGCTTCGACCTGCCGAAACTCGGCGAACTAGGGCGCAACGTCCGGGACCTGTACGCGGCCGGGGCCTCCGCACGCGTCCCGGAGAAGGTCGACGACCCCTATATCGCCGACCTCGCCGCGGCCGTCACCGGCGGACTCGGCGGAAAGGTCGGCGTCGCCCCCCGCGTCTTCCTCCGCAAACTCGTCGCCGACGTTCTCGACCGCGTGGACGAATTCCCCGACTTCGACCCGCGCCGCGACTACGCGCTCACCGTCTCGTCCAATGAGCTGACCGAGGCCGAACGCAACGCGGCCGGCGACGTTCACCTGGACCTTCCGTGAACCTTTCGCCGGTCCTGGTGCACCACATCGTCAACACGCTCGGCTGGCGTTCCCTGCGCCCCCTTCAGGAGGAGGCCGTCCAGCCGTTGCTGGACGGCACCGACGCCGTTCTGCTCGCCCCCACCGCGGGCGGCAAGACCGAGGCTGCGGCCTTTCCGCTGCTGTCGGCGATGGACGCCCACGGATGGACGGGCCTGTCCGTTCTCTACGTCTGCCCGCTCAAGGCGCTGCTCAACAATCTGCTGCCGCGGCTGGAGACCTACACCGGCTGGATCGGCCGCCGCGCCGCGCTCTGGCACGGCGACGTCGGTGCCGCGGCCCGGCAGCGCATCCTCAGCGACCCCCCGGACGTTCTCCTCACCACACCCGAATCGCTGGAGGCGATGCTTCTCAGCGCCAAGGTCGACCATTCGCGCTTCTTCGCCGACGTCCGCGCGATCGTGGTGGACGAGGTGCACGCGTTCGCGGGCGACGACCGGGGGTGGCACCTGCTGGCCGTCCTGGAACGCCTGACCCGGCTGGCGCGCCGCCCCATCCAGCGGGTCGGCCTTTCCGCCACGGTCGGCAACCCGGAGGAGCTGCTGCGCTGGCTGCAAGGCTCCGGCGACCGCCCCGCGCGCGTCATCGCCCCCCCGGCCTCATCGGCCGCGGAGATCTCGACGGAACTCGACTACGTGGGCTCGGTCGCGAACGCGGCCACCGTCATCGCCGCTCTCCACCAAGGCGAGAAAAGGCTCGTCTTCTGTGACTCCCGGCAACTCGTCGAAGAACTCGGCGCCGCGCTCCGCGCCCGCGGTGTCACCACGTTCCTGTCCCACGCGTCCCTTTCCCTGGACGAACGCCGTCGCGCGGAAGAGGCGTTCGCCGAGGCACGCGACTGCGTCATCGTCTCGACCAGCACCCTGGAACTCGGCATCGACGTCGGCGACCTGGACCGCGTCATCCAGATCAACTGCCCGCCGACCGTCGCCGCCTTCCTGCAGCGCATCGGCCGCACCGGCAGACGCGCCGGAACGTCCCGCAACTGCCTTTTCCTCACCCTCAACGAGGACGCCCTGCTCTCGGCCGCCGCCCTCACCCTGCTGTGGAGCCGCGGATATGTCGAACCGGTGCAGCCGCCCCCGGAACCACGCCATATCGTCGCGCAGCAGATCCTCGCCCTCTGCCTCCAAGAGCACAAAATCGGAAACCGCCTGTGGGTCGAGAACTGGAACGGGCTGCCGCCTTTCGACCGCAGTGCCGAGCCCATCGTCCGCCATCTCGTCGACCACGGCTTCGTCGAACAGGACGGCGAATTCCTGTTCATCGGCCCGGCGGCCGAGGCGAAGTTCGGCCGCCGCCACTTCATGGGCATGACGGCCGTCTTCACCGCACCGCCCGAGTTCACCGTCCTGTCGGGTCGCCAGGAGATCGGCCGGACCGACCCGATGCTCCTCACCGAACGAGTCGACGGTCCCCGCATCCTCCTGCTGGCCGGGCACAGCTGGCAGGTCACCTGGATCGACTGGAAACGCCGCCGCTGCTACGTCGAACCATCCGACCGTCCTGGCAAGGCCCGCTGGAACGGGACCGCCTTCAGCGGCTCCGGCTTCGCCCTCACCCGGGCCTGCCGCGAGGTCCTTCTCGGCGCCGACCCCCCCGTCGCGCTCACCGAACGCGCCGTCCGCTACCTCTCCAGGACCCGCGACGCCAACACCGCGACCGTGCACCCCGGCGGTGCCGTCATCACCCGCACTGGCGACGATGTCCGCTGGTGGACGTGGGCAGGGTTCCGCGCCAACGCCGTTCTCACCGCCACCCTCGCCGGACTCACCGACCAGAAACAGCGCTTCGAGAACGAATGGGTCCGGCTGCGCCCCGACCTCACCCCCGCCATGTGGAAGGCGGGCACCGCCGACGCGGCCGAGCGCCTCTGCCTCCCCGACATCGACGAACGCGCCCTGCGCGGCCTGAAGTTCAACGAGGCCCTTCCCGCCCGGCTCGCCACCGCCACGCTCGCCGCCCGCCTCGCCGACGTGGACGGCGCCCTGACCGCGCTCACCGAACCCACCCGCTTCGTCTCCGCCTGAACCGCCCAAAGCACGCCGGCGCCTGGAACGATTTGTTGGGGCCGGCGCACGGCGCGTTGGTCCTAGGGCCCTGGTTCCGGCATTCTCGTCCGAAATAACGTTCCCGGCATGTCGGCGAACGGATTCGTTCAATGCGAATCCGGAAACGAGGTGCGAAATGAAAAAGGTGGCGATCGTCGCTGCAGCGGGAACGATGGGGGCGGTGGCGGCCGTCGGCGGTCTTTATGCCACCGGTGGACACAGTACCGGTGCGGTGCAGAAGGTCTCGGACGACAAGGGCCTCGTCCAGGTGTCCGGCGATGACGCGCCGGACGACCCGGCAGGCGGCTCGGCGGGCGCGGCACGCCCCCGGACGCGCACCCGGACGGGCGCGACCGGGAGCCGCGGCGGCTCACCGGAAAAGCTCGCCGGGACGACGTACTTCGCCCATAGCGACAAACGCAAGAACGAAACGCTCACCCACCAGAGCGACGAGTTGTACGCGAGCTTCGAAGGGCAGGAGACCTGCCTCCAGGGCAAGGCGTGGACGATGGTCGCGGTCTTCTACGTCGACAACGTGACCGCCACCAGCGCCCACGTCAGCAAGATCGAGGCGACCTACCGCGCCCCGATCCCGTCCAAGAAGGTCTACCTCGGCGGCGAGCAGTTCTTTCAGGCCGACGGGAAGCAGCTCCTGCGCATGAACGTCACCCACGAGGTGGTGATACCGGGGGGCAGCATGGTGAAGCAGACGCATGTCATCAACAAGACGGTCGACTTCCGGGGCGGTCCGGCCACCTTCCGCCGCAGGGCGAACGTCGGGCAGTCCTCGGGGGGCACCGAGGCGAGATGGTGCGGGGTGTGCCCGCCCTGGAGATCAAGGTGCAGCCGAAGTGACGTCCGCGGAATAGGCGGGCTCCGCCGATCGAGGACGCCATCACCGCGAACCGGGGAAACACGGAGTGGAATTGAAGGAGACAGACCACACCCGGTCAGTGCCACACAGTCGGGTGGCGCATTCCGGTCACTCCATCCCTATCGCGGAATCTGCGCGGCATCATTGGCGCCATGGTGGCCGAGCAGGAAACCGAAACTGCGGCGGAGTCGACGCCGCAGGAACTCGAAGACGCGACAGAGTTGGCTTCGCGTGTCCGCAACTGCCTAGAGGATCCGCGACTCGCCACCTACGTCAAGCGCCATGTGGATTTCGAGGAAACCCGTAAAGAGGTCATGAGGCGTGGTGTGTTCGAGCCGGCCAAGCAGCTCGACAGCTACAACGAATACACGCGTTCCCTGGAGCAGGCCGTATCCCTCCGTCAGCGCATAGACGGGATCATGGAGCGGCGCGTCCTGAATGCGAAGACCGTGCTGCTCCTCACGGCCGCGGCCGCAGTGATCATCTTGGTCCTCAGCGAGATTCGAAAGCCGGATGACCAACAGTTTACCTACGTGTCCATCGCAGTCTTCACCGCGCTCTTCGCCGTTTGCGGCGGGTGGACGCTTTGGGCCGCCCTCATCGGACAGGTCCCACGCAAACACATCGTCTCCGGCTCGCTGATCACCATGCTGACGGTGTTCCCCGTGGGCACGACTTATGAGCACCTCGATGGCCTGAGATTTCAACCCGTGTTAAGTTTCTCCATCTTCCTGATCTCGTTCGTCGGCGGAGTCGGTATCGCCAAGCCTGAGACCAGGCAAGAGTTGATGGACATCAAGCAGGTCCTTGCGCTGATCCGCCTTGCGGGTCAGGAAAAGCACAGACGCGACGAACTCAGAAGCGCCTGGCTGGACGACGCCTTCGAAACAGTGCTCATACCGCTGAGCACTCAGGTGATAAACGATTTTCTGGGTGAGGACCAGGACAAGTTGCTGGTCGAGCAGAATTCCCAAGGGTTGAAGCGGCTGCACGATCTGCGGCTGGCCGTCGATACCCGTTCCCAGAGCAGAGTCTTCCGGACGCTCAACCGGATCGACGGCGGCAGTATCGCGATCGCCGGGCCGCGCGGTGCCGGCAAGACGACCTTGCTACGGCTCATCTGCAAGAGCACCGGGAGCGGTTCGTCCCGGGCGCCCCTCGCCGTCGGGGTGGCCGCCCCGGCCGAATACACGCCCCGTGACTTCCTGGTCGAACTGTTCCAGCGCTTGTGTGAAGCGTACATCACCGCCCAGGGGCACACCGTGGACCGGACCGCCGCGCACCGCTTCATCCTGCGCAAGAGGACGATGCGAGTGATCCGCGATGGGCTCTGGACGCTGTTTCGCGCCGCGCTAGCCCTGGCCTTGGTCCTCTTTGTCGTCTGGACCGCCCGGGTCGGCGTGAAGGAGATGATCGACCCGCTTCAGGCAAAGATCGACAGCCGCCTGGATGAATGGCTGGAACAGTGGCCGGACTTCTGGAGGGACTACGGCTGGGCATGTCAGTTGGGATTGCTGGTCGCCGCGGTCATCGTGTGGCCACGGCTCCGTATCTGGAGGCATCTGCGCTGGCACGCCGAGCCGCGCATGGTCACCCGAGCGCGCGAACATCTGCTGCGGCTGCAGGTCGAGCGAACCACCACCTGGGGGCTCAACGCCGGCCTGCCCGGGATCCACGGCGCCACGATGGGGCTGTCCAAGGGCGACTCGCTCAAGTACCTTCCATGGTCCTTCCCCGAACTCGTCCGAAATTTCCGGGACTTCGTGGAGGAGATCACCAAGGATGCCGGCACGGCGGGGCCGCCGGTCATCATCACGATCGACGAGGTCGACCGCATGGGGTCGGTCGAGAAGGCCGAGCGCTTCATCAGCGAGATCAAAGCGGTTTTCGGGATCAGGAACTGCTTCTACATCGTCTCCATCGCGGAAGAGGTCGGTTCCGTGTTCGCGCGCCGGGCGGTCGCCGGCCGTTCCATCTTTGAGAACGCGTTCGATGATGTCGTCGTCATCGAACCCCTCTACCTGGCCGAGTCCCGTCGGCTCCTGCTGCGGCGGGTGCCCGGATTCACGGACTCCTTCGCCTACCTCGCCCATTCTCTCTCCGGCGGCGTTCCCAGAGAACTGATTCGCGTGACACGCCGCCTCGTTGAAATCAACCTTGCGGAGAAGAAGTACGGACGAACCTTTCCTCGGTTGGACGGCCTCGCTGCCGCCCTGGTCAAGGAAGAGATGACCGAAACCTTGATCGGAATCCGTACCCAGCTGTCCTCCCACAGCCCGGCCGCTGATCTCGGTGGCGTTTTCGACTTCCTGCGAAGCATGCTACGGGACATGCGCCTTACGGTGCCGTGCGATATGACCCGTGTCCTGCCGCGACTGTACGAGCTCGCGCGCCTTGAGGTGAGCCCGCCGCCCGATGCCTCGGAGGCCGACCCTGTCGGGACCATCCTGATCCAGCTTTCCGGCGTCGCGCTCTTCTGCCTGACGATCATTGAGGTCTTCGAGGACGGCGTCTTCGAGCTGGGGCGTGCCCAGAACGTGAGTTTCACAGTGTCCCCGGCCTCATTCGAGGAACTGGCCGCCGCTCGCCGGGAACTGAGCGTGTCACCATCGAGCTGTCGCGCCATTCTCACCAGGTTCCGAGAAGCATGGAACCTGCCGCGTGTCTGATCAGCCCGGCGCCGGGCCATGCTGCGTCTCCAATCAGCAGGCGGCTCGGCGCAAGAACGGTTTGAAGAGCGGACTCGATGCTCCTTAGCGGGGGTTGTCGGCACGCCAGGTGATGTAGTCGGCGACCGCTGCGGAGACGTCGAAGTTCGGCGTGAAGCCGGTTTCGTGGGTGAGCCGGGTGGTGTCCAGATAGGGGTCGTTGCCGGGGCCGTTCTGCCGTCCGGGCAGGAGGTCGAGCCGTAGGCCCGGGGTGACCGCCTCCAGGGCGTCCGCGATGTCGCGGTTGGTGACCGGCCGTCCGCTCGAGACGTTGTAGGTGTCGTGCCGCAGGGTGCCCGCGGTCATCAGGAGGGCGATCGCGCGACCGGCTGGACGCCGCTGCCCTGGAGGCTGTGCGTGGTGAACGGCTCGACGGCCTTCTTGAAGGCGACGATCAGGTGCGGCAACTCCGCGGTGGGCAGCGCGAGGTCCTCGTGCCAGCGGGTCTCGGTCCGGCCGGCGTACACGCCGAGGCTGCTGGCGACGGCGAACCTGCGGACGCCCCAGGCGTGCGCGGCATCCAGTGCGTTGAGCAGGCCGGTCGTGTCCGTGCGGAAGTAGCGGACCGGGTCCTTGCCGGGGATGGAGCCGGCGAGGTGGACGATGTCGCTGATGTCGTGGCGAGCGGCGAGGGCGAGGAAGGCGTCCCGGTCGGTGACGTCGAGGGGTTCCACGGTGACCCGGCCGGCGAGGAACGACGGGACCTCGGCCCGGCGGTGCGTGGTGACGACGACCTCCTCTCCGAGGTCGACGAGCGCGCGGGCGGTGTGCGCGCCGATCATGCCCAGCCCTCCGGTGACGAGGATCATCGGACCACCTCGTAGCGGAGGTGGGTCACGCCGGGAGCCGGGACGGCCTCCAGCAGACGGAGGTTCACGTGCTCGGGGAGCTCCTGGAAGAAGCTGCGGCCGGCGCCCAGCAGAACGGGCACCTGGTGCAGGATCACCTCGTCGACGAGGCCCGCTTCCAGCGCGGAGGTCAGCACGCCGCCGCCCATGAGGGCGACGTCCTTGCCGCCGGCGGCCTCGCGGGCGGCCGCGACGGCGTCCTCGATGCCGGTGGTGACGAGCGTCTGCTCCTCGCTGATCTCGGGCGCCGGCCGGTGGCTGAGGACGAAGAGCCGCGCCGTCGGGTGGGGGCCGCCGCCTCCCCAATGGCCGGAATGCTCATAGGTGGTGCGTCCTGACACCACCGCACCCACCCGGGCCGCCGCGGCGTCGAACACCCGGGCACTCGGCTCGCTCAGCTTGAATCCGTCGAACAGCCGGCTCGGCGTGTCCCCGTCGAAGTACCAGTCGAAGAGCATGGGCGCGTCCCCGAGACCGCGTCCGAACTCCTTGTCGCCGTCGGGTGTTCGACCGCTGATGTAGCCGTCGACGGAGACGGCGTGGGCGCTGAAGACCTTGCTCATATCTCTCCTCCGCTATTGATCAGATTGCTTGGGGGAAGTCGAAGAACCGGTGCGGGTCGTAGGCGTTCTTGACCGCTGCCAGCCGGGGGTGGTTGCCCGCGTAGTACGCCACGGCCCAGTCGTCGAGCGCGGGGTCGGGGAAGTTGGGGTAGACACGCCCCGACCCCTCTGTGTGGGCGGTCGCCCAGGAATCGTCGACCCAGGGATCATCCGGCCCGGCGAGGTGTTCGAGAAGGAAGCGCTCGCTGCGGTGGGCGAACGCGGTGGCGTCCTCCGCGAGCCGGTTGTAGGCGCCACCCATCGCGATGAACGTGAGCCGTCGTCGGCCCGAGGTCCTCGGGGCGCCGAGCCCGGCCAGGAGCGACGCGAGCGTGCGGTCGGCCATCGCGTGGGAGAAGAACTCCGACCGGGTCCGCACCACGAGTTCGGACTGTTCCGGCGGGTCGGCCAAGGCGAGCTTCAGCCGGTGGTACTGCAGGTCCGCGTGCAACTCGGTCGTGGAGGCCATACCCGCCTGATCGGTGAACTCCTGCAGCAACTCCCGGGTCGGCTCTTCCGCGAGGGTCGAGGCGCCGAAGAGGGTTGCCTGGACGGGTTCGCCCGGGTCGGCCACGAGGGTGAGGTTGACGGTGACGTCGTCGGGCGCCACCGGTGCCCAGTCCTGCCAGGCGGTGACCAGTCTCTCCACGGCGATGCCGGACCACTGCGCCTCGATACGGGTGGTCATCGGCTCCGGCACGGTGTCGAACCGCAGCGACGTGACCACAGCGAACTGGCCGCCGCCCGCGCCGCGCAGAGCCCAGAACAGGTCCGGTTCGTGGTCGCGGTCGCAATCCACGACGCTCCGGTCGGGGAGCACGACCTGTGCACCGACAAGGCGATCGCAGGTCAGCCCGTGCTTGCGGCCGAGCAGACCGATCCCGCCGCCGAGCGTGAGCCCCGTGATGCCCACGGTGTCCCCGCACCCGGCCGGAATGGTCCGCCCGTACGCGTGCAGCGCGGCATACACCCGCCCTAAGCGGGCACCGGCGCCGATCGTCGCGATCCCGTCGTCGGACACGCTGATCCGGTCGAGGCCGGACATGTCGAGCACGATCCCGTCCGTCGACGATCGGCCCGCGAAGCAGTGCCCTCCGCCCCGGGGGACGATTCGGACGCCGGTGGCCGCCGCGTACTCCATGGCGCCGACGACGTCCGAAACCGAGCGGCACAGGACCACGAGCCGGGGCCGCACGTCACGGTAGGCGGCGTTGGCGGGACGGCGGACCGTCTCATAGCCCGATGAGCCAGGGCTGACCAACTCACCGTCGAGCGAGGCGCCAAGCTGCGCTAAGTCGAACATAGATCGAGGCTATGGACGTTGTGGCGATCGTTCTTGAACGAATCGCGCAACTTCAGGCAAGCAGCAGCGGCGTTCTGCGCCCCGCGAGGAAGGGCTGGTAGGAGGCGGAGTGCTCATGACCGCAGGCGCACCGGTCGAGGTCGCCGCCGAGGAGCCGCCGCGGGGTGAGGCCTGTCAGGCGGAGGCATTCCCGGCTGAGGTGCGCCTGGTCGGCGTACCCCACGTCGACCGCCAGCCCCGCCATGCCGTCCGCGCCACGCCGTCCCGTGGCGGTCGCACCGGCCTGGGCCAGCGCGAGGAATCCCTGGAACCGCAGCATCCGCTGGAGGGCCTTGGGACTCATCCCGACGGCATGCAGGCAGCGGCGGCGCAGCTGGCTCGCGGAGAGCGCCAGGTGGGTGGCCAGGCTGTCGATGTCGACCGGCTGCCAGGGCATCAGCGCCTTCACGGCTTCGCCCACCAGCGGATCCACGCGGACCGCACGCCGATACTCCCGCAGGAGGTGGGTCTGCAAGAACATCAGCGCCCGCTCGGGCGTCCCGGCCTGGGCCATCGTCTCCACGAGGCCATCCACCGGACTTCCCCACAGCTCCGCCAGGCCCAGGCGCTGGTCCACCAGGTCGTCGAGCACCGTCGGGAGGGGCGGCGCGCTCCCTGGCTGGAAGCGCACTCCGACCATCGTGGTGTGCGCCGGTATGACCTCGACCTCCGGACCGGTCAGCGGGCCCACCAGCTGGGGACGGCCGCCGATCGGAAAGTGGATCTCGACCCCGCCCGTGGGCAGGTGGCGCTGCACGTACGCCGCCTCACCCGTTCGCTGGATCCAGACCGTCCGCACCACACCTGCCAAGGCCGGCAACGGCGGATGCTCGACGTAGGAATCCATCGCGGTCATCCTCGCATCGCCCGAGCGGGATCGGCACCTCCCGGCGCGTCCGGCCCTCGACCCGGGTATGCCCGCCAGCTCGTGATCAGCGCCATGCACATGGCGGTGGCTCCGCCGAGCGTCATGACCGTTGGAAGGGACGTGGCGTCCAGGACGATGCCGCCGACCAGGGCTCCGGTCGACAGCGTCGCCTGGAAGGACGCCGTGAACAGCACCAAGGCCGCTTCCGGTGCGTGCGGGGCCGCCCTGGCGAACAAGGTCTGCGAACAGACCGGGACGGCGCCGTAGCCCACACCCCAGACGATCAGCAGCGCGACGGCGCCCGGCTCCGATCGTCCGAGAAGGGGCAGCGCCAGCGTCGCGACGGCGATCAGGCTCCCGGCGGCGGCGAAGACGGCGTGCGGATGGCGTGCGACGGCCGAGCCCGCAAGGAAGTTGCCGGCGACGCCCGCGACGCCGTACGCCAGCAAGAACATCGTGATCGACCCGGACGACACATGCGTGACCCGCTCCAGGAACGGTGCGACATACGTGTATGTGGCGAAATGTGCGAGCACCACGAGGACGGTCACCGCCAGCGCGAGCTGTGTGCCGCGGCTGCGGACCATGCCGCCGAGGACGTCGAGCCGGGTGACGTTTGCGGCGGGCAGCGGCGGGACCAGCACGGTGAGCGCGATGAGCACCGCCACCGACAGCAGACCCAGGATCACGAAGCTGACCCGCCACCCGGCCAGATTTCCGATCAACGTCCCCAAGGGCACACCGAGAACCGACCCCAGCGGAACGGCCGAGAAGATCACCGCCGTCGCCCGCCGCGCGGACCTCGCCGGTACCAGGCGGCCCGCCAGCCCCGCCCCGATCGACCAGAAACCCCCGATGACGACCCCGACGAGGACCCGCGAGACGAGCAGCGCCCAGTACGCCGGCGCGGCGGCGGCGATGAAGTTCGCCGCCGCGAGCAGGAACATGAGGGCGCACAGCATCACCCGCCGGTCGATCCTCGCCGTCACGACGGTGACCGTGGGCGCCGAGACCGCCGCCAGATACCCGGGCATGGTCATCATCAGCCCGGCCGTCCCGTCCGAGACGGTGAAGCCTGCCCCGATGGACGTCAGCAGCCCGATCGGCAGGATCTCGGTGGTGACGATCGCGAAGATCCCGGTTGTCACCGACAGCACGGCCGGCCATCCGGCCGGTGCCGGTCGGGCGGTCGTATCAGGGGTGCCGGACGAAGTGGTGAGCATCGATTCCCGTCCTGAGGTGGGTGGTCATGCCTGCGCAATCCACCCAACAGGCGCCGCCGCCCGACCCCTGGCGGATTCCCGACGTCACCGTGCCCCCGGGACCACGACGTCGTTTTCCCGCCATCCGGCTCCGGCTGCGGGCGCAACCTGCTGGTGCGGGCGACGGTGTCATCGGACGACGACGAACGGAGCCGGCGGCTCAACCGGGCCTACGCCGCCGCGATGAAGATCGCCCCCATGCTGAAGCCCTGAAGGAACCTCAGCCATCATCCCGGCGGTCGGGGGCCCAGAGGCGGTCGGCGTCGCCGGCTTCGAGGCGGCCTCGGTAGACGTCGATCTTGTGGTCGATGAGCTTGAGGTTGTCCTGGATCTCGGCGAGCCTGGCGGAAACGTCGGCGCGGTGGGCCTCCAGGAGCGCGAGCCGTTCCTGCTCGTTCCCGCGTCCGGCGGAGACGAGCTCGGCGTAGCGCCGGATGGTCCTGATGGGCATGCCGGTGGCCCGCAGCCTCGTGCAGATCTTGATCCAGTCGAGGTCGAGCCGGTGGTAGCGCCGCCGGCCGGTGGCCGTGCGGTCGACGGGGGCGACGACCAGGCCGGCGCGCTCGTAGTAGCGCAGGGTGTGCACGCTGACACCGGTGCGCCGGGCGGCCTCGGCGATGGTCACGCCCGCGTCCGTCATCGGCTGCCTGTTGACTTCGAGCACACTCTAAATTCTAGCGTCCGTGTCATGAGTGACTCGACGCTCCCCACCACGGCCGGCGCGCTGGGCCGGCGCCGCCGGCTGCTGGTGCTCGCCATCTGCTGCGCCAGCGCCTTCGTCGTGGTCATGGACATCTCCATCGTCAACGTTGCGCTGCCCGCGATCCGCGGCGACCTGCACACGTCGGTGTCCGGCCTGCAATGGACGGTCGACGCGTACACCCTGGTGCTGGCCGGCTTCCTCGTCCTGGCCGGATCCACCGCCGATCGGGTCGGACGACGGCGCGTGTTCCTGGTCGGGCTCGCGGCCTTCGGGCTCGGCTCGCTGCTGTGCGGTCTGGCGCCGGGCATCGGATGGCTGATCGCGGCGCGGGCGCTGCAGGCCGCCGGCGGGACGATGCTGAACCCGGTGGCGATGGCGATCGTCGCCGACACGTTCCCCGAACCGGGGGAGCGGGCCAGGGCCATCGGCGTGTTCGGCTCGGTGACCGGCCTGTCGCTGGCGCTGGGGCCGATCCTCGGCGGCGCCCTCGTCGACGGCCTCGGCTGGCGCTCCATCTTCTGGATCAACATGCCGGTCGTGGCCGCCGCCATCGTCTGCACGGCGTTGTTCGTACCGGAGTCCCGCGCCGCCCGGCCGCGCCGGTTCGACCCGGTGGGGCAGACCCTGGTGGTCCTGCTGCTGGCCGGCGTCGTCTACACGATCATCGAGTCGCGCGGTTCCGGCTGGCCCTCTCCGGTCGCCATCGGACCGCTGGCCGTCGCCGCGCTCAGCGCCGCGGGCCTCCTCGCCTACGAACCGCGCCGCGCCGACCCGCTGCTGGAACCGCGCCTGTTCCGCAGCGTGCCGTTCGGTTCGGCGATCGTGATGGCGCTGCTGGCCCTGTGCGGGTTCGGCGCGTTCCTGTTCGTGACCACCCAGTACCTCCAGGACGTTCGCGGCATGTCGGCCTTCACCGCCGGGCTGTGCCTGCTCCCGGTCGGGGCCCTGGTCGTGGCGCTGTCCCCGTTCACCGGACGGATGGTCGGCGCGCGAGGGCCCCGGCCGCCGCTGGTGATCGCCGGGGCGGCCCTGGCGCTGGGCGGTGGCGCGTCGCTCTGGCTCGGCCCGGACACCCCGCTCCCGGCCGTCCTCGCGATCTACCTGCTGTTCGGCGTCTTCCTCGGCACCGTCAACCCGCCGATCACCAACACGGCCGTGTCGGGAATGCCTCGCTCGATGGCCGGGGCCGCGTCCTCGCTTGCGTCCGCCGGACGCCAGACCGGCACCACCTTGGGCGTCGCCATCTCCGGCACGATCGTCGGCTCGTCCCTGTCCCAGGGCGGGACGGCCTTCACCGATGCGGAACACGGTGTGTGGTGGCTGGTGCTCGGCCTTGGCATCGGCGTCCTGCTCCTGGGGATCCTCAGCACCGGCCGCTGGGCCCTGAGCACCGCCGACCGGGCGGCGTCCCTGTTCGAGGACGTGGACCGCGGCTCCAGGACGCCTGCAAGGCCGGTTGTCAGGCGCGGGGCGCGTACATGATGGTCAGGACGCCGAGGATGCAGATGGCGGCGCCGATGACGTCCCAGCGGTCGGGGCGGAAACCGTCCATGACCATGGCCCAGGCGAGGGAGCCGGCGACGAAGACGCCGCCGTAGGCGGCCAGGACGCGGCCGAAGTGCGCGTCGGGCTGGAAGGTGGCGACGAAGCCGTAGAGGCCGAGCGCGACGAGGCCCGCGCCGACCCACCAGAACCCCCGGTGTTCGCGGACGCCCTGCCAGACCATCCAGGCGCCGCCGATCTCGGCGAGCGCGGCGAGCACGAACAGGGCCAGGGACCGGACGACCGTCATATGCGGAACCGTACCGACCCGGTCAGGACCGGTCCCGCGCGGTGCCCGGGCCCGCGAGTTCGGCGAACGGCAGGGGGCACCGCGGTTCCGCGGCGCAGGTCATGAGGTCGTCGCAGCCGGCGTCGACGGCGTCGTGCAGGGCGGCGCGGATGACCTGCAGGTCGGCGATGCGGCGTTCCACCTCCTCCAGTTTCGCCCGGGCCCGGTCGGCCAGGCCCGCGTCGGAGCGGCGGGCGATGCCCAGCAGGTCGGCCACCTCGTCCAGGGTGAAGCCGAGCCGCTGCGCGGCCTTGATCACCCGCAGCACCGTGACGGTCTCGGCCGGGTAGAGGCGGTGACCGCCCAGGGACCGTGCGGGCCGGTCCAGCAGCCCGCGCCGCTCGTAGTAGCGCAGGGTTTGCGGGTTGACCCCGGCGGCCGCAGCGACCTGGCTGGAGCGCAGCCCCTCGTAACGGCCGCTCATGTCGTCCAGCCCTTGGCCACGACGTCTGTCGTCGCGCCGCGCTCCGCGAGGGACTGCAGCCCGTCGAGGGTGGGCCCGGCGTCCGGCGGAGCGATCACCTCCACCACGAGACCGGCCTCGGCCCAGGCGAAGGCGAACCGCAGAAACGCACAGCACCGCTGCTCGGCGGCGAGCAACTCCCGGATCGCCGTCTCCCGTCCGGCGTCGGCGTCGAAGGTCAGCGTCAGCCGCAGCGGCGCGCGGTCCAGCCCGACGAGGCAGGCGGCGAACAGACTCTCGAACTCGCCCAGCCGGCTCACCAGGCCGTCCGGCGGCAGCGTGCACATGATCGGAACCTCGTGATCGCCCATCCGCGCTCCTCGTCACGGCCGCACCCGACGGCGGCCACACAACGACGGTAAGCCCGTACTCGGGTACCGGGTGCAAGCGGGCAGGGCACATGGCGGTGGTCACATTCGCCGAGAGGGCTTTGCATGTTCATGCAGTAGCGTGCATACTTCTACTTATGTCGAAAGTGCTGACCTCCCTGCCCGTCGGTGAACGCATCGGGATCGCCTTCTCCGGTGGACTCGACACTTCGGTGGCGGTCGCCTGGATGCGCGACAAGGGCGCGATCCCGTGCGCCTACACCGCCGACATCGGGCAGTACGACGAGCCCGACATCGCCTCGGTGCCCGGCCGCGCCACGAAGTACGGGGCCGAGGTCGCGCGCCTGGTCGACTGCAGGGCCGCGCTCGTCGAGGAGGGGCTCGCGGCGCTGGCGTGCGGAGCGTTCCACATCCGGTCCGGCGGCCGCAGCTACTTCAACACCACCCCGCTCGGCCGGGCGGTCACCGGCACCCTGCTGGTCCGCGCGATGCTGGAGGACGACGTCCAGATCTGGGGCGACGGCTCCACCTTCAAGGGCAACGACATCGAGCGGTTCTACCGCTACGGGCTGCTGGCCAACCCGTCCCTCCTGGTCTACAAGCCCTGGCTGGACGCCGACTTCGTCACCGAGCTCGGCGGCCGCACGGAGATGTCGGAGTGGCTGCTCGCCCACGGCCTGCCCTACCGGGACAGCGTGGAGAAGGCGTACTCCACCGACGCGAACATCTGGGGCGCGACCCACGAGGCCAAGGCCCTGGAGCACCTCGACGCCGGCATCGAGCTCGTCGAGCCGATCATGGGCGTGCGGTTCTGGGACCCCGCGGTCGAGATCACCGCCGAGGACGTCACGATCGGCTTCGAGCAGGGCCGCCCGGTGACGATCAACGGCAAGGAGTTCGGGACCGCCGTCGACCTGGTGCTGGAGGCCAACGCCATCGGCGGCCGGCACGGCATGGGCATGTCCGACCAGATCGAGAACCGCGTCATCGAGGCCAAGAGCCGCGGCATCTACGAGGCGCCCGGCATGGCGCTCCTGCACGCGGCCTACGAGCGGCTCGTCAACGCGATCCACAACGAGGACACCCTCGCCACCTACCACGCCGAGGGACGGCGGCTCGGCCGCCTGATGTACGAGGGCCGCTGGCTCGACCCGCAGGCGCTGATGCTGCGCGAGTCCCTGCAGCGCTGGGTCGGGACGGCCGTCACCGGCGAGGTGCGGCTGCGGCTGCGGCGCGGCGAGGACTACTCCATCCTCGACACGTCCGGGCCGGCGTTCAGCTACCACCCGGACAAGCTGTCCATGGAACGTACCGAGGACTCCGCCTTCGGGCCCGTCGACCGCATCGGCCAGCTGACCATGCGCAACCTCGACATCGCCGACTCCCGCGCCAAGCTGGAGCAGTACGCCGGGCTCGGCATGGTCGGCAGCTCGCACCCGGCCCTGATCGGCGCCGCCCAGGCCGCCTCCACCGGCCTCATCGGCGCGATGCCCGAGGGCGGCGCCCAGGCGATCGCCTCCCGCGGCAAGGACTCCCGCGACGCCGAGGTCCTCGACCGCGCCGCGATGGAGTTCGGCACCGACTGACCGCTGCGGACGTACGGCCCGCCTGGTTCAGTGGTGGGCCAGGGCGGTCCAGCTCTCGTCCCAGAGGCAGTCGCGGCGGCGGTCGCAGCGGCGGCGGACGAGGAGGTAGACCGACAGGAGCGGCAGGCCCACGACCGTGAGCGCCATGGCCGCGGCGACGGACGTGGTCGCGAGGGTGTCGGTGCGGGTCTGCGGTCGCCGGACGGGGTTGCCCGCGGCGTCCACCCATATCTGGTGTCCCATGCCGGGCCGGACGGACTTGTCCGCCGGGACGACGGTGGTCCGCGGTCGGCCGTCGAGGGACGTCCAGACCAGCTCGGCGTAGGTGTGGTGCAGGCCGGCGCCGCCCTGCGAGTCGATGCGGGTGATCTGCGCGGTGATCCGGTGGACGTACCGGTGCTCGGCCTTGACGCCGCTGTAGTAGGCGTCGGCGCCCAGGATCGCCGAGCTGGGCGGGGCGAGCACCGTGAACAGGGCCGCGGCGCCGACGCCGACGGCCCACTGGCGGCGGTCGACGGTGCGTCTCAGATCATTGCGGTCGAAGCCGAACCGGCGGCGGACGCGTCCTAGCCTTCTCATTGCCTCCTCCTTGTCCGTGACAGTAATCGCTCATGAAAGTGGTCAGGCACGCGCCAGGGACGAAAGGCCCTTCTGGTGTGCGCCGCGGGCGCGCAGACTGGCAGGAGGAGGGCAGGCACATGGAGGGCGTAGAGAGGAACCAAGAAGGGCACGTCCTGTTCGGTTACGACGGGACGGCGCACAACGACGCGGCGTTGCGCTGGGCGGTCGAGGAGGCGCGGCTGCGCGGGGTGGAGCTGGTGATGTGCCACTGCTGGCACTGGCCCTACCCGGAAGAGCATGAAGACCGGCGGTGCGAAACGATCATGAGGCGCCGGGGGGAGAACCTCCTGGAGCAGGGCACACGGCGGGCGCGTGAGCTGGGCGCGCCCGGGACGGTGCGCAGGCTGCTGGCGCGGGGGCCGGTACCTGAGGCCCTGCACCGCGCGTCCGGCAGGGCGGAAGTGATCGTGGTCGGGGCACGCGAGCAACTGGACGAAGGGTCGACGGCGCTGGAACTGTCGGCGCGTGCGGGCCGACCGGTGGTCGTCGTCCGGGACGGGACTGGCCCGCGCCGTGTCGTGGCCGGGGCCGACGGGTCGGCGTGGTGCGACGCGGCGCTGGGATTCGCCGCGAGCGAGGCGGCCCTGCGCGAGTGGGACCTGCACGTCGTCTACGGGGCCTGGGAGCCCGGCGCGGTCGCCGATCACGAGCTGGCCCTGTTCAACGACCGGGAGCTGCTGGAGAAGACGCGCACCGCCGAACTGGAGGAGGCCGTCGGGCCATGGCGGGAGCGGTACCCGAAGGTCGAGATCCGGGTCTCGCTGACGCTGGAGCGTCCCCACGAGGCACTGTGCAACGCGGCGGACGACGCCGGCCTCCTGGTGCTGGGCGACCGGAGCGCCGGCACCGGCCCGCTGGGCTCGACCAGCTCGGAGATGCTCCGGAGCGCCCGCCGCACCGTCGCGATCGTCCCCGCCCGGCCCGCCTGAGGGCCGTCAGGGGTCGGCGACCAGGGCCTCCGTCGCGTGCAGGGCGGGGTCCGCGGGCAGGTCGGGGTCGAGGATCAGCTGGAGCATGAGGCCGTCCAGCATCGCGGTGAAGAGCATGGCGGTGCCCTCGCGGCGCTCGGCCGGCCAGTGCGGGCACAGCTGCTCCAGCCGGGCGGCGATCCGGCCCCGGACGGCCCGCGACCAGTCCCGCCGCTCGGCCCCCATCCGCGGGTCGCGCAGCGCCCGGACCAGCAGTTCCGCGGCGAGCCTGAGGTTGCGCTCACCGGCGATCATGCCCGGCACCAGGTCGCGCAGCGTGCGCAGCGCGGCCGGCGTGTCGGGCGCGGCGACCAGCGCGTCCACCACCGGATCGATGATCGTCTCGCTGGCGCGCTGGGCGACGGCGACGTGCAGCCCGGGCAGCCCGTTGAAGTAGTGGTGGAGCAGGCCCGGCCGGATGCGGGCGCGGTCCGCCACCGCCCGGGCGGTGATCGCGGGCCAGCCGCCCTCGGCGAGCAGATCGAGACCGATCCGGACGAGCTGGTCGCGGCGCGCCCGCCCGCGAGGAGTCGACGCGCGATTGTCCTCGTGGGTCATGCCGTTCAAGCTATCCCAACGGTTGCACCCTGCAAAGATCATGATCGCCGGAGCCCGCGCGCCGTCGCCGGGCGGGCTCCGGCGGATCAGGACGCGCGATCGCGCTCGGCGGCGAGCTGGAGGGCCACGTCGATGATCATGTCCTCCTGGCCGCCCACGTAGCCGGCCTCCCCGACCTTCTGCAGGATCTCGTGCGCCGGGACGCCGTACCGCTCGGCGGCCCGCTCGGCGTGCAGCAGGAAGCTGGAGTACACGCCCGCGTACCCCTGCGTGATCGCGCCGCGGTCGGCGAACGGCAGCCGGTTCAGGAACGGCTTCACCACGTCGTCGGCCGCCGCCAGCGCACCCTGCACGTCCACGCCGGTCGGGACGCCGAGCCGCTCGAACGTCGCGACCAGCACCTCGGTGGGGGAGTTGCCCGCCCCCGCCCCGAGCGCGCACAGCGCACCGTCGATCTGCCGGGCGCCGTTCTGCTGCGCCAAGACGGAGTTCGCGACGCCCAGCGACAGGTTCTGGTGGCCGTGGAATCCGACCTGCGCCTCGTGCCCGATCTCCTTGACCAGCGCGCTGATCCGCTCCTGCGCCTCGCCGAGGACGAGCGCGCCGGCGGAGTCGACGACGTAGACGCACTGCGCGCCGCCGTCCACCATGATCCGCGCCTGCCGCGCCAGCTCCTCCGGGCCGACCCGGTGCGACAGCATGAGGAACCCGACGGTCTCCATGCCGAGCTCGCGGGCGGCGGCGAAGTGCTGCAGCGACACGTCCGCCTCGGTGCAGTGCGTCGCGACCCGCGCGACGGAGGCGCCCGCGTCGTGCGCCATCCTCAGGTCGTGCACGGTGCCGAGGCCCGGCAGGAGCAGCACGGCGATCTTGGCATGGGTCGCCTCGTCCACGGCGGCGGCGACGAGCTTGACGTCGTCCTCCAGCGAGAAGCCGTAGTTGAAGGACGAGCCGCCGAGGCCGTCGCCGTGGGTGACCTCGATGACCTCCACCCCGGCGGAGTCGAGGGCGTGCACGACGCCGCGGACCTGCTCCTCGGTGAAGCGGTGCGCCATCGCGTGGCTGCCGTCCCGCAGCGTCGAGTCGGTGATCCTGATCTTGTCGATGACGTCGCTCATGAGGTGACCTTCCTGCGCGCGAGCTGCTCGCCGACCCGGGCGGCCGCCGCGGTCATGATGTCGAGGTTGCCGGCCCAGGGCGGCAGGTGGTCGCCGTTGCCGCGGACCTCCAGGAACACCGCGACGCGGGCCATTCCGTTCCAGATGTCGCGGGGTTCGTCGAACTGCGGCTCGACCCGCAGCGTGTAGCCCGGGACGTAGGCGGCGACCTCCGCGACCATCTTCTCGATCGACTCGGCGACCGCCCGGGTGTCGGCGTCCGACGGGATCGCGCAGAACACCGTGTCCCGCATGATCATCGGCGGGTCGACCGGGTTCAGGATGATGATCGCCTTGCCCCGCCCGGCGCCGCCGACCTGCTCGATGGCGCGGGCCGTGGTCTCGGTGAACTCGTCGATGTTGGCGCGGGTGCCCGGCCCCGCCGACCGGGACGCGATGGACGCCACGATCTCCGCGTACGGCACCGGGACCACCGACGACACGGCGTGCACGATCGGGATCGTGGCCTGCCCGCCGCACGTGATCATGTTGAGGTTCGGGGCGTCCGACAGCGAGTCCAGGTTGACCGGCGGGCACACGAGCGGGCCCGTGGCGGCGGGCGTCAGGTCGATCGCCGTGATCCCCGCCTCCTCGTAGCGGGGGGCGTTCGCCAGGTGCGCCTTCGCCGACGTCGCCTCGAACACGATGTCCGGCAGGGTCGGCTGCTTCAGCAGCCAGTCCACGCCCTCCGCCGACGCCGGGACGCCCATCGTGCGGGCGCGCTCCAAGCCGTCGGACTCCGGGACCACCCCCACCATCGAGTGGACGTCGATCAGCTCGCTGCGCGTCAGCTTGACCAGCAGGTCGGTGCCGATGTTGCCCGGCCCGACGATCGCAGCGGTCAGCTTGCGCTCGGTTGCCTGCGGGGGGACGACCCCCCCCGCCCCCCGGTTCGCTTCGCTCATGTGAGCTCCTCCTTCCCGAAACGGGCGGTGACCGACCCGATTCCGGCGAACGTCGCCGTCAGCGTCTCCCCGGGCGCGACCGGCACCGCCGCGGTGATCGAGCCGGGCAGCACCACGTGCCCCGCCTCCAGGTCCACGCCGCGCTCACCGAGCACGTTGGCCAGCCAGACCAGCGCGTTGATCGGCGAGCCGAGGACCGCGCCGCCCGCGCCGGTGTCGATCAGGTCGCCGTTGCGCCGCAGCAGGCAGCCCATCAGCGACAGGTCCTGGTCGGCCGGCCGGACCGGACGCGTGCCGAGCACGACACCGCCGCTGGACGCGTTGTCCGCGATCGTGTCCGGCAGAGTGATCTTCCAGTCCGCGATGCGGGAGTCGATGACCTCCAGCGCCGGCAGCACGTACTCGACGGCCGCGACGGCGTCCGCCGCGGTCGCGCCCGGTCCGGACAGCGGGCGGCCCAGCACGAACGCGATCTCCGGCTCGATCCGCGGCTGCAGGAACCGGCCGGTGTCGATCGGGCCGCTCTCCGGCAGGAACATCGTGTCCAGCAGGACGCCGAAGTCGGGCTGGTCCACGCCCATCTGGCGCTGCATCGCGGCCGAGGTCAGCCCGACCTTGTGGCCCTTGATCCGCGCGCCCGCGGCCGTCCACGCCTCGACCTGGGCGAGCTGGACCGCGTAGGCGTCGGCCACCGACATGTCCGGATGGTCCTTCGTCAGCGGCGAGATGGGAGTGCCGGTGGCGTACGCGTCGAGCAGCGCCGCCGCGGCCTTCTCCACGGAACCCGGGTCCATGAGCGTCCTTTCGTTCGTACGGGCAGGCCGAGCCTCTCCCGCCCGGACCACCGCGGGCAACGCGCCCGTCCCGCGTGGTGGGACACTTCTTGCATGCCGCCGCCCGTGCCGTCCGAGGACGGCTTCCTGCGCCGCGCCGTCGCGGTGCTGAGCGCCTTCCGCGCCGACGACGACGCCCTCGGCGCCGCCGAGCTCGGCCGGCGCAGCGGCCTGCCGAAGTCGACCGCGCACCGGATCGCCCTCGACCTCGTCGAGGCGGGGCTGCTGGAGCGGCAGGGCCCGCGGGTGCGGCTCGGGCTGAAGCTGTTCGAGATCGGGCAGCGGGTGCCGCGCCAGCGGGTGCTGCGGGACGCCGCCGCCCCGTACATGTCGGACCTTAGGGAGGCGACCCGGCAGACCGTCCATCTCGCGGTGCTGGAGGGCGGTGAGGTCGTCTACGTGGAGATCCTCGGTTCGTCCGGCGGGCCGCGGCTGCCGTCGCAGGTCGGCGGCCGGCTGCCCGCGCACGTGACCGGGGTGGGGAAGGCGATCCTGGCGTTCTCCCCGCCGGACGTGGTGACGGCCGTGCTGGAGTCCGGGCTGGTCAAGACCAGCGAGCGCAGCGTCACCGCGCCGGGCCTGCTCGCCAGGGAGCTGGAGCGGATCCACCGCGAGGGCGTCGCCTACGACCGGGAGGAGTCGGGCGCCGGGATCGTGTGCGCGGCGAGCCCCGTCCTCGGCCCGGACGGTCTCGCCCTCGGCGCCCTGTCGGTGTCGGGCTGGTCGAACAAGATGCGGCTCGCCGCCGCCGCGCCGGCCGTCCACACGGCCGCGCTCACGCTGTCGCGCACCCTGGGCGGCTAACGGTCCGGCAGGTGGCGGGCCAGGAGCTGCGCGAGGTGCTCGCCGTCGCGCTGCGCCAGCTCATGCAGCTGTGTGCGGCAGCTGAACCCGTCGGCGAGGACGACGTCGTCCTTCCCCGCGTTCCGGACGGCGGGGAGCAGCTGCTGCTCGGCGACCGCGACCGACACGTCGTGGTGGCCCTTCTCGACGCCGAAGTTCCCGGCGAGCCCGCAGCAGCCGCCGAGCCTGCCTACGTCCGCGCCCGCCTTCCTCAGCAGGGCGGCGTCCTTCGTCCAGCCCATGACGGCGTGGTGATGGCAGTGCGGCTGCGCGATCCCGGTGACACCGGAGAGGTCGGGCGGTGTCCAGTCCTCGGTCTCGGCGAGCAGTTCGGCGAGGGTGCGGGTCGCGGCCGCCACCTCGCGCGCCGCCGCCGCGTCCACCCCGCTCAGCAGCTCCTCGGCGTCGGAACGCAGCACGCCCGTGCAGGACGGCTCCATGCCGACGACCTTCGCGCCGCGCCGGACGAACGGCAGCAGCGCCCGGACGGTCCGCCGGGCCTGAGCGCGCGCCCCATCCAGCTGCCCGGTCGAGATCCACGTGATCCCGCAGCAGACCGGACGCTCGGTCACCGCCACGCGGTAGCCGGCGTGCTCCAGCACCTTCACCGTCGCCCGGCCGACAACGGGGGAGAACGCGTCGGTGAAGCTGTCCACGAACAGGACGACCTCGCCGTTGCGGCCCTCCGGGCTGCGATGGGACGCGAACCAGCGCCGGAAGGTCACGGGCACGAACGCGGGCAGCGTGCGCCGCCGGTCGATGCCCGCACCCCACGCGACCAGCGGTTTCAGGGCGCGTGACCGCATCGCGGCGTTCATCACCCTGATCGTCGCGGGCGCCCTGGCGGCGAGCCGCGTCCAGCGCGGAAGCCAGCCGAGCGCGTAGTGGGCGCGCGGCCGGAACCTCCTGCGGTACCGCTGGTGCAGCGCCTCCGCCTTGTAGGACGCCATGTCGATCCCGGTCGGGCAGTCGGAGGCGCAGCCCTTGCACGACAGGCACAGGTCGAGCACGTCGTGCAGGGCCTCGGACTTCCAGCCGTCCGGGCCGAGCTTGCCGCTGACGACCTCCTGCAGGACCCGGGCGCGCCCGCGCGTGGAGTCCTTCTCCTCGCGGGTGGCGAGGTAGGAGGGGCACATCACGCCGCCCGCCGCAGTGTTGTCGGCGCGGCACTTGCCCACGCCCGTGCACCGGTGCACGGCCCGGGAGAGGTCGCCGCGGTCGTCCCGGTAGGCGAGGCCGAGACCCCGGTTCAGCGGGATCGTCTGCACGGCGCGCAGATCGGCGTCCACCGCCGCCGGGCGGACGACGATACCCGGATTCAGCAGGTCGTCCGGGTCGAAGACGTCCTTGACGGCCGAGCACAGCGCCAGCGCCTCGGCGGAGTACATGTGCGGCAGCAGCTCGCTGCGCGCCCGCCCGTCGCCGTGCTCGCCGGACATCGTGCCGCCGTGCGACGCCGCGAGCGCCGCCGCGTCGTTCAGGAAGTCCCGGAAGATCCGCGTTCCGTCCGCCCGCCCGAACGGGAAGTCGATCCGCACATGGATGCAGCCGTCGCCGAAATGCCCGTACGGCACGCCGAAGAGGTCGTACTGGCCCAGCAGCGCCTCGAACTCCCGCAGGTAGGGGCCGAGCCGCTCCGGCGGGACGGCCGCGTCCTCCCATCCGGCGTGCGCCTGCTCGCCCTCGGGCGTGCGCGCGACGAGCCCCGAGCCGTCCTCGCGGATGCGCCAGAGCGCGTCGGCCAGCGCCATGTCCTCCACCAGCATCGAGTCGGCGCAGCCCGACTCGCCGACGAGCTTGCGCGCGGTCGCCCGCAACGCCCCGAGCTCGGGCCCGGCGAGCTCGACCAGCATCCACCCGGACCCTGCCGGCAGCGCCGGCACGGCGTCGGCGCCCCGTCGCTCCCGCACGACGTTCGCGATCCGCGCGTCCAGCCCCTCGCAGGCGACCGGCTCGTGCGGCAGGATCGCCGGGACTGCGTCGGCCGCCTCCGCCATCGACCCGTACCCGAGCACCACGAGCAGCCTGCACGCGGGCTCCCGCACCATGCGGATCCGCGCCGCCAGCGTCAGCGCGAGCGTCCCCTCGCTGCCCACCAGCGCCCGCGCGACGTCGAAGCCCTTCTCCGGCAGCAGATGCTCCAGCGAGTAGCCGGACACCTGCCGCCCGAACCGCCCGAACTCGGTCCGGACGAGCGCGAGGTTCTCGCCGACCAGCTCGCGAAGCCGGTCGAGAAGCCCGCCGCCCGCGGCGTCCCCGGGCACGTCCCCGAGCCGCAGCCGCTCGCCGGAGCCCGTCACCACGTCGAGCCCGAGCACGTTGTCGCTGGTCCGCCCGTACCCGAGCGCCCGCGACCCGCACGCGTTGTTGCCGATCATCCCGCCCAGCGTGGCTCGCGTCCGGGTGGACGGATCGGGTCCGAACCGCAGCCCGTGACCGGCCGCCATCTGGTGCAGCCGCGCCTGCACGATCCCCGGCTCGACCAGCGCCGTCCCGGCCTCCGGGTCGATCTCCAGCACCCGGTTCAGGTGCCGGCTGACGTCCACGACGACCCCGGGCCCGACCGCGTTGCCCGCGATGGACGTCCCGCCGCCGCGCATCGTGAGCGGCACGCCGGCCTCCCGGCACACCCCGAGCACGGCCGGCAGCTCGCCCGCCTCCCGCGGCGTCACCACGACCCGCGGCGGGACGCGGTACAGCGAGGCGTCCGACGAGTACATCGACCGCGCGAGCGCGGAGTCGTCCACCCCGCCCACTCCGGCCGCACGCAGCGCCGCCACCAGCTCGTGATGATCGCTCAAGCCCCGCCTCCGTCTCCACGATGGGACGGTTCCAACGGTAGGTCATGGCGCTCGCGGGGACGCGCCCAGGCGCGCCCGGACCCGCTCCGCCTGCGGGGCGCCCAGCTGCTCGAAGATGCCGAGCGCCTGCCCCCACAGCCGCCGTGCGGCGGCGCCGTCGCCGGCGTCGTTCCTGATCTTGCCGAGGTTCAGCAGCGCGAAGCCCTCGCCGAGGCGGTTGCCGATCGCGCGGGCGGCGCTCAGGGCCCGCCGCGAGTGGTCCTCGGCCTCCTCCAGGCGGCCGAGGTCACGGTAGGCCTGGCCGAGCGCCCACAGCGTCCGGCTCACCCCCCAGTGGTCGTCGACCTCCTCGAACAGCGCCAGGGCCCGCCGGGAGTGCTCGATGCCCTCGGCGGGGCGGCGGACCCTCCCGCAGATCTCCCCGAGCTGGTAGCGGACCCACGCCTCGCCCCACCGGTCGCCCAGGGCACGGAAGATCCTCTCCGCGCGTTCGCAGTCGTCGGTCGCCTCGTCGAACCGGCGGAGATCGGCGAGCGCCACGCTGCGCAGGGTTCGGGCCGACGCCTCGATCCACGGTTCGCCGATCTCCCGGCCGATCGCGACGGCCGCCGCGAACCGCTCGAACGCCTCGTCGAAGCGCTGCACATCCCGGTAGGCGTTGGCGATGCTCGTCAGCAGATGTGCTTCGCCGTACCTGTCGCCGCTCCCGCGGACGGCGTCGAGGCCGATGTCGTGCGTGACGATCCAGTCCGTCCACCGGGTGCGCAGGCTGAAGTAGCTCCAGAGCGTGAACGGGAGCTTCCACGCGACGTCGTGCAGGCCGGCTTCGGCGGCGTGCCGCGTCGCCGCGACCAGGTTGAGCCGCTCCTCATCGCACCACGTCAGCGCGGCGCCGGCGGAGGTCAGGACGGCGGGCCGGCATTCCGGCCGCGGCGGGTCCAGCGGAACGCGCCGGCGGCCGGGCATCAGGACCCGGTCGGCGGCGTCGGCCATGTGCAGGTACCAGTCGAGGACCCGCCGGACGGCCGCGTCCCGTTCCGGTTCCGGCTCGTCGGCGCCGGCGCGGTCCCGGGCGTAGACGCGGAGCAGGTCGTGCATCCGGTAGCGCCCGTGCGTCGTCTCCTGCAGCAGGTGCACGTCGGTAAGCGCTTCCAGTTGCTGCCGCGCGCGCTGCGTCTCCTGAGCGGTGAGGACGGCGGCCGCGTCCAGGCTGATGTCGGGCCCCGGGTGCAGGCCGAGGAGGCGGAACGTGCGGGCCGTGTCCGGCGGCAGCGCCCGGTACGACCAGCGGAACGCCGCGCGCACCGCCACGGTCTCGTCGTCGGCCGCCGCGAGCAGATCCAGCCGGCGGCGCTCGTCCTGGAGCTCCTGGGTCAGCTCGGCCAGCCTGAGGTGCGGGCGGACCGCGGCGCGTTCCGCGGCCAGCCGCAGCGCCAGCGGCAGGTTCGCGCAGAGCCGCGTCAGCTCCACCGCCGCCTCGGGTTCGGCGTCGACCCTCGCCGCCCCCATCACCTCGCGTAACAGCGCCAGCGACTCCGCCTGCGACAGGAGGTCGACGCGGATCCGGTGCGCGCCCGTGCGGACGACGAGGCCGGACATGCTGCCGCGGCTGGTCACGATCGTCATGCAGCCGCCCGTGCCGGGCAGGAGCGACCTGACCTGTGCCGACGAGGCCGCGTTGTCCAGCACGATCAGCATGCGCCGCCGATCGAGCTGAGACCGGTACATCGCGGCCCGCTCCTCCAGCGTCGAGGGGATCGCCGCGGGCGGAACATGGAGGGCGCGCAGGAACACGTCGAGCACCTCGTCCGGCCGGGCGGGCGGGCCCACCCGGCCGAAACCCCGCAGGTCCACGAACAGCGTCCCGTCCGGGAAGCGTTCGCGCACGCGGTGCGCCCAGTGCACGGCGAGGGTCGTCTTGCCCACCCCGGCCATGCCCGACATCGACGCGAGGACCACGGTGCCCGGGCGCGTGCCGATCTCCAGCAGGCCGGCGAGCCGTCCGAGCTCGTCCGTCCGGCCGCTGAACCCGGACACGTCGGGTGGCAGCTGCTGGGGCGCGGGCCAGGCCGGTCGTCCGCCCTGCGCGGCCCGCGCCGGGGCGGGGAGGTCCAGCGACGGGTCGTTGGCGAGCACCGCCGCCTCCAGCCGCCGCAGCCGGAGGCCGGGTTCGATGCCCAGTTCCCCGGTGAGCACGCGCCGGGTGTCGCGGTAGACCTGCAACGCCTCGGCCTGCCGGCCGGAGCGGTACAGGGCGAGCATCAGCTGCTCCCGGAACCGCTCCCGGAGCGGATGCTCGGCGGCCAGGGTGCGCAGCTCGGGGACCAGCTCGCCGTGCCGGCCCAGGTCCAGGCCGGCGGAGACCCGATCCTCGATGGCCGCCAGGCGCAGTTCGTCCAGGCGCACGGCCTCGTCGCGCAGCGGCGGGGACTCGCTGAGTCCCGCGTAGGCGTCCCCGCGCCAGAGCGCGAGCGCCTCGCTCAGTGCGGCGTGCGCGGCGGCGGGGTCCGCGCACTCACCGGCCGCACGCCCTTGGGCGACGAGGTCCGTGAAGCGCCGCGCGTCGAGCTCCCCGGGTTCCACGGTGAGCGCGTAGCCGGGCGAGATCCTGGCGATCCGCTCCGGCCTCTCCAGCGTCCGGCGCAGCGTGTGCACGTACATGCGCAGGTTCGCCGACGCCGACCGGGGCGGCCGCTCGCCCCACAGGGCGTCGGCGAGCAGATCGTCGGAGACCGGCGTATTGGCGTGGCGGAGCAGGACCGCCAGCACAAGGCGCAATTTGAACGACGTCAGTTCGAAGGCCCGCTCGCCTTCGGTGACCGAGAGTGGTCCTAATATTCCGAAGCGCATAGAGATGCCCCCGTCCCCGTACCGGGGACCTTAACACGCGGCGCGCTCCGGAGATCGGTGTTTCCCGCCGAACTGTAAATGATCAAGAAGGACGCCAGGCAGCCGTCCTCATGCTGATCTGGGACGCATATATACGGCGGATATACGGCGCGTGTACACGGCATTCTTAACGTGCGGCGCGTACCCACTTCCCGAGGAGAAAAGGGGATCTCATGCGGAACAGGTTCGCACGCACGACGGCCCGCGCCGCCGTCCTCGGCGCGTCCGCCGCGCTCGTCGCGACTGCGGCGCCCGCCGCCTTCGCGCAGGACGCCGCGCCGGCCGCGCCCAACCGCGTCTGCGTGCTGAAGGCGGGCGGCGGAGCCGACTGCGGCAGCGCCGCCCAGCGCGTCGCCGCCGGCCCGTGGGCGATCAAGGTGCACCAGGACCCGAACTACGAGCGCGCGGAACTCACCATTTACCTTCCGGCCGGAGTGAGCCAGTGCACCGGGCCGTTCGAGAACGAATACCCGGTCAACATCGGGCACGGTGACTTCTGGGACAACCGGATCAGCTCCGTGCAGAGCAACGACGCCACCAACTGCAACATCAAGCTCTACGACGGGCACAACCTCACGGCGAACACCCGGGGCAGCACCGGCTTCGCCGACCACTGCAAGAAGCTCAGCGACCCGTCCACGTGCGTTTACTACACCGACCCCAAGAACAAGGCTTTCGACAACGTCACGAGCTCCTACATCATCTCCTGACACCACGAATCGGTCGCCCGCCCTCCCGGCCGGAGGGCGGGCGACCGCGCGTGCTTTCGGGACGGGCGGTAGCGTCCGGGAGGACGACCCCGATCACCGCCCGGTATGTCCTCGGAGGCCCCTCGTGCTCGCCGTCACCACCGCCGACGTGCGGATCTTCCTGCATGTGCTCGCCGCGACGATCTGGGTCGGCGGGCAGATCACGCTCGGCGCGCTGGTGCCCGCGCTGCGCGGCTACGAGGGCGTCGCCAAGGCCGCGGCGCGCAGGTTCAGCGCGATCGCCTGGCCCGCGTTCGCCGTCCTCGTCCTCACCGGCGTCTGGAACATCACCGCGGGCGATCTCGGCGATGAAGCGAAGCGGACCCTGGAGGTGAAGCTGGCGTTCGTGCTGCTGTCGGGGGTCGCCGCGTTCCTGCACGCCCGTGCGGGCTCCAAGGCCGGCCTGGCGGTCTGGGGCGCCCTCGGAGCGCTCGGCGCCCTCCTCGCCCTGTTCCTCGGCGTCCAACTCGGCTGATCGCCGGTGCCGTCCCGCACCCGCCGGGACCTGGAACGACGCGAGTCAAGACCTCCGTCCCCTTTCTTTGGTGCCACGGTCACGCGCACGCTGGAACCATGGGGCCTCGCCTGGTGCGAGGGGTGGGCGAGACCCGCCCGGCCCTCCCTCGCAGCTGCCCATCGGGGGACGACATGAGGCAGATCATCATCGTGGCGGCGGCCGCGCTGGCGGCGGCGGTCGTGGCGTGCGCCGGCGCCATCGCTTTCATCAAGCTGGACCCGGGAGAGTCACACGACGCCGGCAGGGTCGCCCAGAGCCACTCGTCCGCGCCGCCCCAGAGCCACTCGTCCGCGCCGGCCCGGAGCGGGACGCCCGGGCATAGGGAGGCGCCGCGGTCGACCGTCACCGTCACCGAACCGAGGACCGAGCGGGCGCCGGCGCCGCAGGTGCCCGACCAGGGCGATGCCGACGCCAACTTTCTGTCCCTGATCGCCGCGGAGGGGATCAAGGCCCCGGACGACTGGGCGATCAAGGCCGGCCACGCGACCTGCGGCGAGGACTATGACACCGCCTACCGGTATCTGACGGACGGCGGTCTCTACGGCTACCACGTCCAGACCTTCCTGGACGACTGGACGATCACGCACGGCGGCTGCTGATCCCGGCCTTGCAGCGTCCGGCGAGGGTGTCCAGGGCGTCCAGGAGTTCGGGGGGTCCGTCCACCTCGAAATCGGCTTCGAGCATGAGGATGTTCAGCGCGAGACGGTAGGGGGTGTCACCGCTCGCCAGGACCACGCAGCTCTCGTCGCCCAGCGGCTCGACGAGGACGGACGCGGGCACCCGGCCCGTGATCTCCTCGGCCGGGGCGTGCACGGTGACACGGGCCCGATGGTGCGCCAGCGCCGCGTCCACACCGCGCGGCACCAGGTCGGCGGGCGGGGTCTCGCGCGGTGTGAAGCGCGGGCCCTCCGGAGTGCGGAGCGCGATCCGGTCGACCCGGAACGTGCGCCAGTCGTCGCGGGAGACGTCCCACCCGATCAGGTACCAGCGGCGCCCGGTGTGGACGAGGCGGTACGGCTCCACGTCGCGGGCGCTCTCGCCGCCGTCGTGCCGCCGGTAGCCGAACCGGAGCCGGCGATGGTCCCGGCAGGCGGCGGCGATCGTGGCGAGGGTCTCGGCCGCGACGGCCGGCCCGCCCGGCCCGAGCCGGGTCGTGTACCCGTGCAGCGCGGCGACGCGGCGCCGGAGCCTGGACGGGAGGACCTGCTCCAGCTTGGCCAGCGCCCGCACGCTGGTCTCCTCGATCCCGGCGACGGTGCCCCCGGCGGCGGTGCCCAGGCTGACCGCGACGGCCACGGCCTCCTCGTCGTCCAGCAGCAGCGGCGGCAGCGCGGCGCCCGCGCCGAGCCGGTAGCCGCCGGCCGCCCCCGGGGCCGCGTGCACCGGATAGCCGAGGTCGCGGAGCTTGCCGATGTCGTAGCGGACGGTCCGGACGCTGACCCGCAGGCGTTCGGCGAGTTCGGGGCCCGTCCAGTCCGTGCGGCTCTGCAGCAGCGACAGCAGGCGGAGCAGGCGGGCGGATGCTTCGAGCATGCCGCCATTCTCTCCGCGATCGCGGCAAGGATCTTGCCGCATTGGCCGAAAGGCTCGGGTCATGAGCGAAGACATCAGCCCTTTCCGCATCGAGATTCCGCAGGCCGACCTCGACGACCTCCGTGACCGGCTCGCCCGGACCCGGCTGCCCGGCCAGGTCCCCGGCACCGGCGCCGAGCGCGGCGTCCCCGAGGACCGGCTGCGCGAGCTGATCGAGTACTGGGCCGGCGGCTACGACTGGCGCGCCCACGAGGCCCGGCTGAACGAGCACCCGCAGTTCGTCACCGAGATCGACGGCCAGCGGATCCACTTCCTGCACGTCCGCTCGCCCGAGCCGGACGCGACGCCGCTGATCCTCACGCACGGCTGGCCGGGCTCGATCGTCGAGTTCCTGGACGTGATCGGCCCGCTGACCGACCCGCGTGCGCACGGCGGCGATCCCGCCGACGCCTTCCACCTCGTGATCCCGTCCATTCCCGGCTTCGGGTTCTCCTCGCCGCTCGCCGGCACCGGCTGGGACCTGGGCCGCGTCGCCGGGGCGTGGGCGGTGCTGATGGAACGCCTCGGTTACGACCGCTACGGCGCCCAGGGCGGCGACTACGGGTCGGGGATCTCCCGCGAGCTGGGCCACGCCGCCCCCGACCACGTGATCGGCGTGCACATCAATTTCCTGCTCACGTTCGGGTCTCCGGAGGGACTCTCCGAGGCGGACCGCGAGCGCCTGGCCGGGCTGGAACGCTTCACCTCCGACATGGGCGGCTACATCGCCGTCCAGTCGACCCGCCCGCAGACCCTCGCCTACGGCCTCGCCGACTCCCCGGCGGGGCAGCTCGCGTGGATCGCCGAGAAGTTCACCGAGTGGAGCGAGCACGGCGTCGACCGCGACGCGCTCCTGACCGACGTCACCCTCTACTGGCTGACCAACACGGCGGGTTCGTCCGCGCAGCTGTACTACGAGGCGTCGAGGACGTGGGGCGGCAAGGGGCCCTCGCCCGTCCCGACCGCCGTGGCCGTGTTCCCGTTCGAGGCCGCGCTGCCGGTCCGGGCGCTGGGGGAGCGGACCGACACGATCGTCCGCTGGACGGAGTTCGACCGCGGCGGCCACTTCGCCGCGCTGGAGCAACCCGGACTGCTCGTGTCCGATATCCGGGCGTTCTTCCGGGACCTGAGCCGGGAGCGGATCGTCTAGGTTTGCCCCATGAGCGATTCTGTGGCGGTGGGGCTGGTCGGCGCTGGTCCCTGGGCCGGGATGGTGCACGCGCCCGCGCTGGCGGCGGGACCGGCCACGCGGCTCGCGGGCGTGTGGGCGCGGCGGCCGGAGGCGGCCGCGGAGCTGGCCGGCAAGCACGGCGCGCCCGCGTTCGAGCGGATCGAGGAGCTGTTCGACGTCTGCGAGGCCGTCGCGTTCTCCGTCCCGCCGGACGTCCAGGCCGACCTCGCCGAGCGGGCCGCCCGCGCGGGCAAGGCCGTCCTGCTGGAGAAGCCCCTCGCCATGGACCTGGACGGCGCCCGCCGGCTGGCGGGCGCCATCGCCGAGGCCGGCGTCGTCTCGCAGATGGTCTTCACCCTGCGCTACTCGCGGGCGGCCCGCGCCTTCCTCGACCGGGCCGGGGGACTGGAGCCGTTCGGCGGCTACGGCTCGTTCGTCTCGTCGGTGCTGAGCGGCGGGCCCTTCGCCACCCCGTGGCGGCTGGAGAAGGGCGCGCTGCTCGACCTCGGCCCGCACATCGTCGACCTGCTGGACGCCTCGCTCGGCCGCGTCGCCGGCGTCCGGGCGCACGGCGACCCGCTGGGCTGGCTCGGCCTGACGCTGGAGCACGAGAGCGGCGCGGTCAGCCAGGCGTCGGTCTCGATGGCCGGGATGGGCGAGCTGCCGCCCGCCCGCGTCGAGGTGTACGGGCGGAAGGGGCACGCGCTGCTCGACTGGTCGCAGCTGGGCGACGACGCCTTCGCGACGATGGTGACGGAGTTCGGCTCGGCCGTCCGGGGCGGGTCGGCTCCCTTGCTGGACGCCGCGCACGGCCTGCGCATCCAGAAGATCCTGGCCTCGGCCGAGGCGCAGCTGGCGACGGAGTCCTAGTTTTCCAATTGGCTCAATAGGAAATCTGCTGTCATCCTGGATGCCATGGCTCGCACTATCGATGAGATCCTCGCCGCCGCACGCGGCCGGCTGGAACGCGTCCACCCTGATCAGGCCCATGCCGAGGCCCGGGACGGCGCGGTCCTGGTCGACATCCGCCCGGCCGCCCAGCGGGCGGACGAGGGCGAGGTGCCCGGCGCGCTGATCGTGGAGCGCAACGTCCTGGAATGGCGCTTCGATCCGGCCTCCGCCGCCCGCCTGCCCGAGGCCACCGGCCACGACCTGCGCGTCATCGTGCTCTGCTCGGAGGGCTACACCTCCAGCCTCGCCGCCGCGGCGCTGCACGACCTCGGGCTGACCCGCGCGACCGACGTCGTGGGGGGATTCCAGGCGTGGCGCGCAGCCGGCCTGCCCACGACCGGGGGATCGGGCGGGTGAGCCTCGTGGCGCTGGTGGGCAATCCCCGGCCGCGGTCGCGCACGCTCGGGGTGGCGCTCACGGCCGCCCGGGCGATCGGCGAGCGGGTCGGGGAGGCGGGCGAGACCGAGACGGTCGACCTGTCCGCCCTGGCGCCCGACCTGCTGAGCGCCGCCCCGCCGCCCGCGGTGCGGCACGCGCTGGACGTGGTCGGCGGCGCGGACGTCCTGGTCGTCGCGAGCCCGACCTACAAGGCCACCTACACCGGCCTGCTGAAGGTGTTCCTCGACCGCTTCGGCGCGGGCTCGCTCGCGTCCGCGGTCGCCCTGCCGCTGCTGGTCATGGGCGACCCCAAGCATTCATTGGCCGTGGAGACGCATCTGCGGCCGCTGCTCGTCGAACTGGGGGCGAGCGTGCCGACCCCGGGCCTCGCCCTGCTCGAATCGCAGATCCCGGACGCCGAGGAGATCGTCGGCGCATGGGCCGGCCGGGTGGCGCCGCAGGTGAGCGGCTTCCTCGCCGGCCGGACCGCCCCCGGCTGAGCGGCCGGCTCCGGCGGCCGGTGTGACTCCCGGAGTTGAGCTCTTAACATTCGTGGTGTTAACTTTTGCCCTGTCATCGCACGGCAGGCACGTGATCGGGCCGTTCCGCCGGCCCGCCGCCCGCCGTGAGGCGAGAATCGACGCCATGGGGCGAGCGTGCACGGCGGTGGCACCGGCGTCCGGACGGAGGAGCGGGGCATGAGCGACCGGCAGCGGCGGGGGCCCGCACAACGGCAGGACGCGATCGCCGAGGCGGTGCTCGCCGAGGGGTCGGGCTCGGCGGCGGAGTTCGCCGAGCGGTTCGGCGTCAGCCTCATGACGATCCACCGCGACCTGGACGAGCTGGAGCGGCAGGGCATCGTCCGCAAGTACCGCGGCGGGGTCACCGCGCAGCGCTCCGGGGTGTTCGAGAGCAGCGTCGCGTACCGGAACAAGACGATGCGCGAGGAGAAGGAGGCCATCGCCGCGCGGGCGGCGGAGCTGGTCGAGCCCGGCATGGCGATCATGCTGGACGACTCGACGACGGCCCTCGCCCTCGCCCGGCGGCTCACCGGCCTCGGCCCGCTGACGATCGTCACCAACTTCCTGGACGGCCTGAACCTGCTGGCCCCGGTGCAGGGCATCCGGCTGATCGCGCTCGGCGGCGACTACGACCCGCTGCACAACTCGTTCATGGGCGTCTCGTGCGTCGAGATGATCGAGTCGCTGCAGGTCGATCTGTGCTTCGTGTCGACCTCGGCGGTGTCGGGCGGCAACGCCGGGCACCAGGAGCAGCGCGTCGTCGTGGTCAAGCGGGCCATGCTGCGCAGCGCCGTCCGGAACGTCCTGCTCGTGGACCACACGAAGCTGGGCCGCACCGCGCTGCACCGGGTCGCGCCGCTGAGCGACTTCGAACGGGTGATCGTGGACGACGGGGCGTCTCCCGACGCGCTGGGCGACCTCGCCAAGCACAAGGTCGACTACGACGTCGCGGCCCGTCCGCTCGGCCGACCTTCTCTGTGAAAGTCGAACGTTACAAGTAACGCCATCTGACCCGTGCGTGCCTAGAGGCCGTGCGGGATCGATGCTGAGCTGTGACCAGCGCTTTCGGCGCGATCGGCATCCAGCTTCACGATCTTCGATGTTAGTTAACGTTCGAGTATTGACACTTCTAACGTTCCTGGTGTTACGTTCTCAGCGCGGTGCTCGCCGACCCCGGTCGCGCGGCCGCCGCATCGGCTCCATCGCCCTTCTTCACGGGCGTACCACCGAGGAGAACTCAGTGAAGAAGCTTTCCTTCAGGACGGCCGCCGCGGCCGCCGCGGCCCTGGCGGTGCTCGCCCCCGCCGCGGCGTGCTCGTCCAAGAGCTCCGGATCATCCGGCGGCGGCGACGCGAAGAACGCCAAGATCGCGTTCCTCATGCCCGACATCGCCTCGACCCGCTACGAGCTCTACGACGCTCCGCTGTTCAAGGCCAGGATGAAGCAGCTGTGCGGCGGCTGCTCGGTGCTCTACCAGAACGCCGGCGCCGACGCCTCCAAGCAGCAGCAGCAGGCCAGCTCGGTGCTCGCCCAGGGCGTCAAGGTGATCGTCATCGACCCGGTCGACTCGGCCGCGGCGGCGTCGATCGTCCGGATGGCGCAGTCCCGGGACGTGAAGGTGATCGCCTACGACCGTCCCATCCCGCAGGCCAAGGCCGACTACTACGTCTCGTTCGACAACGAGAAGATCGGCGCGATGATCGGGCAGTCGCTCGTCGACCACCTGAAGAAGGAGAAGGCCAAGGGCGGGATCCTGGAGGTCAACGGATCGCCGACGGACGCCGCCGCGAACCTGATCAAGAAGGGCATCCACAGCTCCGTCGACCCGAGCGGGTTCAAGCTGCTCGCCGAGTACGACACCCCCGGCTGGGAGCCCGCGAAGGCGCAGGAGTGGGTCAGCGGCCAGATCAGCAAGTTCCGCGGGCAGATCGCGGGCGTCGTCGCCGCGAACGACGGCACCGGCGGCGCCACCATCGCCGCGTTCAAGGCCGCCGGCCAGGACGTTCCGCCGGTGACCGGCAACGACGCCGAACTCGCCGCCGCGCAGCGGATCGTCGCCGGCGACCAGTACAACACGATCTCCAAGCCGATCAAGATCGTCGCGGAGGCCGCCGCGAACGCCGCCTACAAGCTGGCCCAGGGCGAGACGCCGAAGGGCAACACGACGCTGTTCAACACCCCGTCGGAGCTGTTCACCCCGACCGTCGTCACCCAGGACAACATCGGCAAGGTCCTGCTCGGCCCGGACGGCGCCCTCAAGGCCGACAAGGTCTGCACCGCCGAGTACGCGGCGGCCTGCACGAAGCTCGGCGTCAAGTAGCGATCTCCCGAAGGTTCGTCATGTCACCATCGCCCACTCCACCGGCCGGCGCGGCGGGCACGCTGCTGTCGCTGCGCGGCGTCAGCAAGGCGTTCGGCGCCGTCGCCGCCCTCACCGACGTCTCGCTGGACGTCGCCGCCGGCGAGGTCGTCGCCCTCGTCGGCGACAACGGCGCCGGCAAGTCCACCCTGGTGAAGGTCCTGTCCGGCGTGCACGCGCCGGACGGGGGGACCATCACCTTCGAGTCGCGGGAGGTGAGCATCCCCACCCCCGCCGCCGCGCAGAACCTCGGCATCGCGACCGTCTTCCAGGACCTAGCGCTCTGCGAGAACCTCAACGTGATCGAGAACCTGTTCCTCGGCCGCGAGATGAAGGCGCTGCGCCTGGACGACGTCGCCATGGAGGTCCGCTCCCGGGAGCTGCTCACCCAGCTCTCGGCGAAGATCCCCTCGGTGGGGGTGCCGGTCGCGGCACTGTCCGGCGGCCAGCGGCAGACGGTGGCGATCGCCCGGTCGCTGCTCGGCGATCCGAAGATCATCATCTTGGACGAGCCGACCGCCGCGCTCGGCGTCGCGCAGACCGCCGAGGTGCTCAACCTGATCGAGCGGCTCCGGGAGCGCGGCCACGGAGTCATCATGATCAGCCACAACATGGCCGACGTGAAGGCCGTCGCCGACACCGTCGCGGTGCTCCGGCTCGGCCGCAACAACGGCGTGTTCGACGCGCGGAAGACGTCGGCCGAGGACCTGGTGGCGGCCATCACCGGCGCCACCGACAACGTGGTGAGCCGCCGCGCGGCCAACGGACGTCCCGAGGCCGGAACCGACCCGGCTCAGGACGACCCGGCCGAGAGCGAGGCGGCCGAGGCCGCCCAGGACGGGGCGGATCAGGACGGGGCCCGCGAGGGCGAGGAGTCCGTGGACGACGACACCGGTGAGCCGGGCGGCGAGCGCGCCGCGCGGGTCGCGCCGGGCGGCTTGAGGAAGGGAGCCGGCGATGAGTGACCTCATGGCGCCGCCGGAGGTGAAGACCGGCCTGCCGGGACCGTCCGGGGACCGCGGCCTGCGCGGTGCGCTGGCGGCGATGACCGACCGGGTCCGCGGCGGCGATCTCGGCGTCGCGCCGGTGGTCGGCGGGCTGATCGTGATCTGGACCGTGATGCAGATCCTCAACCCGGTCTTCCTGTCCAGCGCCAACCTCGTGAACCTCGCGCTGGAGTGCGTGCCGGTCGGCGTGATCGCGCTCGGCGTGGTGTTCATGCTGCTGGTCGGGCAGATCGACCTGTCGGTGGGGTCGATCAGCGGGCTCAGCGCCGCGGTGGTCGCGGTGCTGTTCGTCGACCACGGCTGGCCGTCCTGGCTGGCGATCCTGGCGGCGGTCGTGCTGGCCGTCGCGCTCGGCTGGTTCTACGCGCAGATCTTCAACCGGCTCGGCGTGCCCAGCTTCGTGATCACGCTGGCCGGGCTGCTCGGCTGGCTTGGCCTGCAGCTGTGGATCCTCGGGCCCAAGGGGTCGATCAACCTGCCGTTCGACTCCCGGCTGGTGACGTTCGCGCAGCTCGACTTCGTCCCGCCGTGGCTGGCGTACACGCTGGTCGTCGCCGGCGCCGCCGCCCTGTACCTGACCGGCCACAACCGGGCGGTGCAGCGCCGCAGGGCGGGCCTGCCCGCGACGTCCGAGCGCACGCTGATCCTCCGCAGCGCCGCGCTGCTGGCCGGCCTCGGCGTCGCGGTGTGGTACCTGAACCGGGACCGCGGGGTCGGCTGGATGTTCGTCCTGTTCCTGGGCCTGGTGCTGGTGACGCACTACGCGCTGTCCCGGACGAAGTACGGCAAGTCCGTGTACGCGATCGGCGGCAACGTCGAGGCGGCCCGGCGCGCCGGTATCAACGTCAAGACCATCTACACCACGGCGTTCGTCATGTGCACGACGCTCGCCGCGATCGGCGGGATCCTCGCGGCGGCCCGGCTGGCGGCGGCCAACCAGAGCAGCGGCGGCGGCGACGTCAACCTGAACGCGATCGCGGCGGCGGTCATCGGCGGGACGAGCCTGTTCGGCGGGCGCGGCAACGCGTTCGCCGCGCTGCTCGGCATCCTCGTGATCCAGTCGATCTCCAGCGGGCTGACGCTGCTGAACCTCGACTCGTCCTACCGCTTCATGGTCACCGGCGCCGTGCTGCTGCTGGCCGTGGCGCTGGACTCGGTCGCCCGCCGGTCGCGGGCCTCGCATGGCCGGGCCTGACCGCACGATGGGATCACCGAACGACGGACGGGGGAGCCGATGACGGTCGTCTGCGTCGACGCCGGCACCACGATGATCAAGGCGGTGGGATACGCCGGGGACGGCACCGAGCTGGTCGTCGTCCGGCGGCCCACCGAGGTGACGCGGCCCGCGCCGGGCCACGCGGAGCAGGACATGGCGTCGGTCTGGCGGGCCGTCGCGGACGGCGTCCGCGAGGTGCTCGCCCGGACCGGCACCGGCGTCGACTTCCTGGCGCTCACCGCGCAGGGCGACGGAAGCTGGCTGGTGGACGGCGACGGCGCCCCCACCGGCCCCGCCATCCTGTGGAACGACGGCCGCGCCGCCTCCACCGTCGAGCGCTGGGCGGCGTCCGGCGTGCTGGAGGAGGCGTTCCGCGCCAACGGGTCGCTGCACTTCGCGGGCCTGCCCAACGCGATCCTGACCTGGCTGCGCGACCACGACCCGGACCGGCTGGCCCGCTCGGCGGCGTCCCTGACCTGCGGCGGCTGGATCTTCTCCCGCCTCACCGGGGAGATCGCCGTGGACCGCTCGGACGCGTCCGCCCCGTTCATGGACATCGCCGGCCTCCGCTACTCCGATGATCTGCTCCGCCTCTACGACATGGAGTGGGCCCGGCGGCTGCTGCCCGACCTGCGCGGCGACGACCGGCGGGTCGCCCCCCTGGCCGACGACGTCGCCGACGAGCTGGGCCTCCCGGCCGGACTGCCGGTCGTCCTCGCCCCGTACGACATCGCGTCCACCGCGATCGGCGTGGGGGCGGTGGACACCGGCCAGGCGTGCACGATCCTCGGCACGACGCTGTGCACGGAGATGGTCGTGGACGGCCCGCGCCTCGCCGGCGAGCCGTCCGGCCTCACGGTCGCGATGGGCCTGCCGGGCCGCTACCTGCGGGCGTTCCCGACGCTCGCCGGCGGCCAGGTCGTCGACTGGGCGTGCCGCCTCCTCGGCCTCACCGACCCCGCCGACCTCGCCACCCTTGCGGCGCGCGTCCCGCAGGGCGCGGACGGGCTGATCTTCCTGCCCTACCTGTCGCCCGCCGGCGAGCGCGCGCCGTTCCTCGACCCGCAGGCGCGCGGCGCGCTCCACGGCCTGACCGTCGACCACGAGCGCGAGCACATCGCCCGGGCCGTCCTCGAAGGGCTGAGCCTGGTCGTCCGCGACTGCCTGACCGCGGCCGAGACCCGTCCCACCGAACTGCGGGTGAGCGGCGGCGGCTCGGCGAGCCCCATCTGGCTGGGCATGCTCGCCGATGTCACCGGCGTCCCGGTCGTCCGGTCGGCCGACACCGAGGCCGGCGCACGCGGCGCGTTCATCATGGGCCTCCTCGCCACCAGCCGCGCCGCCGACGCGCGCGAGGCCGCCGACGCCCACGTCCGCCCGGGCGACACCTACACTCCCGACCCGGCCCGAGCCGCCCACTACGCCCGGACCTACGAGGACTTCCTGGCGATCCGAACCGCGACGGCCCCCGCCTGGCCCACCCTCGCCGAACTCCGCGCCCGCACGGCGGGCGACCGGCCGCGGGAAGAGGGAACGGGCCTGTGAGCGCCGTGTCCGATTCCGTGTCCGATGTCGAGGCCGTATGGGTCGGCGTCGACCTGGGGACGCAGGGCGTGCGGGCGGTGGCCGTCACCGCCTCGGGCGACGTGGCCGGGAGCGGCGGCCATCCGCTGACCGGCCGGCGGGACGGGCCCCGGCACGAGCAGGACCCGGAGGACTGGTGGACGGCGGTGGGCGCCGCCTGCCGGCAGGCCCTGCGGGACGTCCCGGCCCAGGCGGTCCAGGCCGTGGCCGTCGACGGGACGTCCGGGACCGTCCTGCTCACCGACGACGCCGGACGGCCGCTGACCCAGGCGCTCATGTACGACGACACGCGGGCGGCGGAGCACGTCCAGCGGGTGAACGACGCCGGCGGCGAGGTGTGGCGCAAGCTCGGATACCAGCGCATGCAGCCCGCCTGGGCGCTGCCGAAGCTGCTGTGGCTCCTGGAGCACCATGCGCGCGACGGGGCCCGGCTCGCCCACCAGGCCGACTTCGTCAACCGGAGGCTGACCGGTCATCCGGTCGCCGCCGACCTCAGCAACGCGCTGAAGACCGGAGCCGACCTCATCGCCGAGGCATGGCCGGAGGACGCTCTCGACGCGCTGGGCGTCCCGGCCGGTCTGCTGCCGCCGCTGGAACGGTCCGGCACGCCCCTGGGGACGGTCTGCGCGCGCGCCGCCGAAGCTACCGGAATCCCGGAAGGGACGCCGGTCATCGCGGGCGCCACCGACGGGTGCGCCGCCCAGCTCGGCACCGGACGGCTGACCGTCGGCTCCTGGAACTCCGTGCTCGGCACGACGCTCGTCCTCAAAGGCGTCACCGACGACCTCGTCCAGGACCCGTTCGGCGTCGTCTACTCCCACAAGGCGCCGGACGGCAGATGGCTGCCCGGCGGTGCGTCCAGCACCGGCGCCGGCGCCATCGCACGCGACTTCCCCGGCCGCGACCTGGCCGACCTGGACCGGCGCGCGGCGGGCCACGAGCCGGCGACGGCGCTCGCCTACCCGCTCGTCCCGGCGGGGGAGCGGTTCCCGTTCCTCGCACCCGACGCCCGCGGGTTCCGGCTGGACGGGACGGGCGACGAGGCCGACGACTTCGCCGCCGTCCTGCAGGGCGTCGGCTACCTGGAGCGGCTCTGCTTCGACCACCTCGACCTCCTCGGCGCGCCGACCGACGGCGACCTGACGCTGACGGGCGGGGCCGCGCGGAGCGAGTACTGGTGCCGGCTGCGCGCCGACATCCTCGGCCGCCCGGTCGTCCTGCCCCGGCACGCGGGCTCCGCGCTCGGCGCCGCCGTCCTCGCCGCCTCGCCCGGCCGGGACGTCGCCGAGGTCGCCGGGCGGATGGTCGACGTCCGGACCGTCATCGACCCGCGCCCGGACAGGGCCGGCGTCTTCGACGCCCCCTACCTGCGCCTGGTCGGTGAGCTGGAGAGCCGCGGCTGGCTGCCCGCCGAGACCGCCGCGCACGCACGCGAGAGGACATCCCGATGACGCGCCTCATCCTCGTCCGGCACGGGGAGACCGAATGGCACGCCGAGAACCGGTACGCCGGGGTCAGCGACGTCGCGCTGACCCCGCGCGGACTGGAGCAGGCCCGGCTCCTCGCCGCGTGGGCGAGGACGGCCCGCCCCGACGCGGTGTGGTGCTCGGACCTGTCGCGCGCCCGGCTGACCGCGGCGCCGTCCGCCGAGGCGATCGGCGCGCGGCTGCACGTCGACGAACGCCTCCGCGAGCTGGACTTCGGCCACGGCGAGGGCCTCACCCGCGCGGAGATGGAGCGGAAGTTCCCCGACGAGCTGCGCGCGTTCCTGGCCGATCCCGTCGCCGGACATCTGCCCGGCGGCGAGGACCCCGTCGCCGCCGCGCGCCGCTACACCGGCTGCCTGGACGACATCGCCCGGCGCAACCCCGGCGGCCGCGTCCTCGTCGTCGCGCACTCCACGGCGATCCGGCTCGCGCTGTGCCGGCTGCTGGGGGTGCCGCTCAAGGACTACCGGCGGCGGTTCCCGTCGCTGGGCAACTGCGCCCTGACCGAGATACGGCTCCGGGACGGCGACGCCGCCCTCCTGGAGTTCAACACCCCACTGGAGCGATGAATGAGTACCCGCGTGCTCGCGGCCGGTGACCTTTTCGTCCGCAACGAGTTGTTCGTCGAGGCCCTGCGCGCCGAGGCGCCCGGCGACCTGGCGTTCTCCGAGGTCACGCTGCCGTGGCCGGTGGAGCCTTTCGGGCGCGTCGCCGAGGTGGACGAGGCGTCCGGGACCGAGGAGCAGCTCATCGAGGCGCTGCGCGGCGCCGAGGTCTGCGTCACCCAGATGGCGCCGCTGACCCGGCGGATCCTGGAGGCGTCGCCGGACCTGCGGCTCTTCGGCATCAGCCGCGGCGGGCCCGTCAACGCCAACCTGGAGGCGGCGACCGAGCACGGCGTGGCCGTCTGCTTCGCCCCCGGGCGCAACGCCGACGCGACCGCCGAGCACACCCTCGGGCTGATCCTCGCGGCGGTGCGGCGCATCCCCCAGACGCACGTCGACCTGATGGCGGGGCAGTGGCGCGGCGACTACTACCGCTACGACGACGTCGGCATCGAGATCCTCGGCAGCACCGCCGGGCTCGTCGGCTGCGGCGCGGTCGGCCGCCGCGTCGCCCGGATGCTCGCCGCGCTCGGTGTCCACGTCCTCGTCCACGACCCCTACCTGGACGACCTCGGCGACCTGGCCGACATCGCCGAGCTGGTGACGCTCGACGAGCTGCTGGCGCGCGCGCAGATCGTCACCCTGCACGCCCGCGCGACACCGCAGACCACCGGCATGATCGGCGCCGAGCAGATCGCCGCGATGGCGCCCGGCTCGATCATCGTCAACTGCGCCCGCGGGTCGCTGCTGGACTACGAGGCGGTCTGCGACGCCACCGAGTCCGGGCACCTGTTCGGCGCCGCGTTCGACGTGTTCCCCGAGGAGCCCATCCCGGCCGGGTCGCGGCTGCTGACCACCCCGAACATCATCGTGACGCCGCACCTGGCCGGGGCCAGCAAGCAGACCGCCGCCAACGCCGCCCGGATCATCGCCCGCGACGTCGGCCGCCACCTGCGCGGCGAGCCGCTCGTCCACTGCGCCAACCCCGAGGTGCTGGAGACCGCCCGGCTGACGCACCCCTGAGCCCTCCCCTCGAAACCCCCACCACGAGGAGGCACGAATGCAGAAACCCGGACTCGGCGAGGTCGCTCTCACCCGCCGCGGAGTCCTCGGCTACGCGGGCGCCGCCACGCTCGCCGGAGCCGCCGTCCTGGCCGGGGCCCGGCCCGCCGCGGCCGACGGACCCTCCTACACCTTCGATCTGGTCTTCGACGTCCCCCACACCGACAACATGCAGGGGCTCGCCTACGCGCGCGGACGGTTCTACGTCGGCTTCGACGTGGGCGGCGGCAACGGCGTCATCCGCGAGTACGACCGCGACGGCACCACGCTCAAGGAGAGCGCGCCGCTCGCCGTCGGGCATGCCGCCGAGATCAGCGTCCGCGACCGGGACGGCCGCCTCTACGTCGCCACCGGCGGCGGGACCAACCCGACCAAGGTCAACGTCGTCGACTGGCGCGGCGAGCCGGAGATCGTCCGGACCATCGACTTCGGCTCCCTCGGCAACTCGGGCCTGGTCGCCGTCGACAACCGGCGCGACGGCCTGCTCGTCCACGCGGGACCGGGCGACCTGGGCCCGTTCGTGTTCGCGTTCACCGACCTCAAGGGCAACGTCCGCTCGACCTTCGACCTCGGCTACCAGGGCGTCCCGCAGGGCCTGGAGATGGCCGGCGACAAGGTCCTCTACTACACGAACAACACCATCACCGTGCTGGACCGGGCCGGGACGATCCTGGACGCGATCACGATCCCGCTGACCGGGGAGAGCGAGGGCCTGGCCGTCGCACCCGCGGGCCGCGGCACCCGCGTCTTCTTCGGTTACAACAAACCCAATCGCGTGTACGCGATGAAGCCCGTGTTCCGCTGACCGGCCAGGCGCGCGGCCGGGTTCCGTCCGTACCTCCCGTCCCGGCCGCGCGCCATCCCCGGATTTCCCTACGCTTTATGCTTGTTCTCGCCCGGCGATATCGCGTTCGACTTAGCAGTCGAACCCCGCCGTTTAGCGGAATCCGATAAAATGTGAGCCTCTTTCTGATCGGGCCTTGATTTCCCTGGCCACTCGGGTAGAAAAAATCAAATCCCTCTCCCCGAGGAGGAAACCCCCGTGAAGGCTCCCCTCAGGCTGGCCGCGCCGCTCGCGGCCGCGTCCGCCACGCTGGCCCTGACGGCGACCGGCGCGTCCGCCGCCACCACCACGATCCACGAGGAGACCGCCGCCGGAGCGCCCTACTCCGGCAACTGGCAGGTCTCCACGGTCGGGACGATCGACTTCTCCGTCAACTTCCTGGGCGCGAAGGTGACCGGCTCGTGCGACGGCGCGAAACTGCAGGGAACCGTGGTGCCGACCGGTGCCGGCGAACTGACCGCCGCGTCGATCGGCGCGTGCCGGACGTCCAACGGCCTCAGTTCCCCGGCGACCGATCTCGACCTCGGCGACGTGGCCGACAAGAGCGGCCAGGTCGCCTACGACCCCGTCGAAGGCGGACGCGACGGCGTCCTTTCCATCAACGGCGACCTGCGATTCAAGATTGAGGGAAAGGTTCTCGGCATCACCGTCACCTGCTATTACGGATTCCGGACGGGTAACACCGACGGGCTCGTCATCGACGTCTACAACCGCGACAACCCGAACCGCCCGCTGCCCGGTCAGGACGACGCGCAGGGCCGTTCTGACAACATCACGCTCGTGCGGGAATCGGGAAGCAGCGGGCTTTGCCCGTCCAACGGCACCGGCACCGGCGCCGGAATCGCCCGCGGCGAGAGCACACCCGGATCGGGGGTCTTCGACCGCAAGCTCTACCTGACCTCATAGCCCCGGCAGAGCGCGCGGAGAGGCGGCCGGCCCCCGAGGCCGGTGCAAGGGAGTGGTCATCCTCCCCGGGGCCCGGCCGCCCTCACTGTGCCCTCGCGGTGCTGGGTCGCCGTGTCGGAACGACCGGGGGCGTACGGCCGGAATCCTCCTGGACGAACGCGAGGAATTCGAGCCTAACTCCGCAGGTCAGCACTGTGTAATGACAGCGTGCTTACAGTTGTTTCCCACTCGTGTCCAGATTGCGTCGTGGCAAAATCACTCGGTTGGAAACGGCATGTGGCCTGAATCACATCCCGGAACGTCACGCCGCGAGAACCTGACCCGTCCTGTTGCCGAAGCATCGTTTCCCGGCGGCGGCGCCGGGACGGACCAGGGAGTCGTCATGCGTGTTCTCGTCGCGGGGTCGACCGGCGTCATCGGAAGCAGGCTCGTCCCGCTGCTGGACGCCGTCGGCCACGAGGTGGTCGGCCTCGCCCGCTCGGCGGACCGGGCCACCGGCAGGATCGTCACCGCCGACGCCCTCGACCGGGACGGCCTCGCCCGCGCGGTGGCCGAGGCCGCACCGGACGCCGTCGTCAACCTGCTCACCGCCATCCCGGCGGCACCCGACCCCCGGCATCTGGCACGTGACTTCGCCGTCACGAACCGCCTCCGCACCGAGGGCACCCGCAACCTCTACGAAGCGGCGGAGAGGGCGGGCGCGACCCGCGTCCTCGCGCAGGGCCTCGCCTACGCCTACCAGCCGGCCGGCGGCCTCGCCGACGAGGACGCGCCGCTGTGGACCGACCACACGCCCAAGCAGTTCGCGCCCGTCCTGCGGGCCCTCATGGAACTGGAACGGCTGACCGCCGGAGCCGGGGGCCTCGTGCTGCGGTTCGGCCACCTCTACGGGCCCGGCTCCGCTTATGCACCCGACGGATCGTTCACCGCCCAGGTCCGAGCCGGAAAGGTCCCCGTCGTCGGCGGCGGCCACGCCACCCTCTCCTTCACCCACGCCGACGACGCCGCCACCGCCCTCGTCGCCGCCCTCGACAAGGACGCGACCGGCGCCCTGAACGTCGTCGACGACACCCCCGTCACCATGGGCGAGTTCCTTCCCGAGTACGCGGAGATGCTCGACGCGCCGGCGCCCAAGCGCGCCCCCGCCGCCCTCGCCCGCCTCGCCGTCGGCTCCTGGGGCGTGGCGTTCATGAACGGGCTGCGCGGCGCCGGCAACACCCGCGCCCGCCTCCGGCTCGACTGGCGCCCCCGGTACGCGTCCTGGCAGGACGGGGTCGGGTCCCCGGGCGACACCGCCCGGGCGGCATGATCGTCCCATGGACGCGACCGGCTTCGCCGAGCACCGCCCGCTCCTGCTCGGGCTCGCCTACCGGCTGCTCGGCAGCATGTGGGACGCCGAGGACGTGGTGCAAGAGGCCTTCCTGCGCTGGACCCGGACCGACGCCGCCGAAGTCCGGGACCGGCGCGCCTACCTCGTCACCATCGTGTCGCGGCTCGCGCTCGACCAGCTCCGCTCCGCGCGCGTCACCCGCGAGGCGTACATCGGGCCGTGGCTGCCGGAACCCGTCCCCTCCACGGCGTTCGGGCCGCTGGAGACCGCCGAGATGACCGACACCCTCTCCTACGCGACCCTGCACCTGATGGAGCGGCTGTCACCGCCGGAACGCGCCGTGTTCGTCCTGCGAGAGGCGTTCGAACTGCCCTACGACCAGATCGCCGGCATCCTGGACGTCCCTGCCGCGACCTGCCGCCAGCACCACCGCCGCGCCGCCGCGCGCCTCGCCCAGGGGCGAGACCGCTTCCATCCGGCGCCCGCCGACCACAACGAACTGCTCGGCCGCTTCCTGGCCGCGGCGCGCGGCGGCGACCTCGCCACCCTCACCGACCTGCTCGCCGAGGACGTCGTCACCTGGAACGACGGTGGCGGCCGCACCCGTGCCGCGCTCCACCCGGTCGAGGGCCGCGACCACGTGGCCGCCTTCGTCGCCGGCCTCTCGTCCCGCTACGGCATCGGCGCCACCGAGATCGTCGAGGCCAACGGGGCCCCCGCCGTATGGACCCACGTGGACGGCCAGGAGCAACTGGCCCTCTTCGACATCCGCAACGGCCGGATCCACGCGATCTACGCCGTCCTGAACCCGGACAAACTCGGGTTCGTCCGCCCATCCGCGTGACCACTCGACAAGCCTGAACTCGCCGCCTGTGCCGATCCGCCTACGGCCCGTTCCGCCCCGTGCGGGACAATGGGACGCGTGAGAGCGGTGGCCATCTCCGACACCCACGCGCCGCGCCGCTGGAAGACGTGCCCGCCGCGAGTGGCCGAGCACCTGCGGGACGCGGACGTGATCCTTCACGCCGGAGACGTGTGCACCGCGTCCGTCCTCGACGAACTGGCCGAGTACGCGCCCGTCCACGCCGTCCTCGGCAACAACGACGGGCCGGACGTCGCCGCGTGGGGCGCCCCCGAACGCCTCGAACTCGACCTGGACGGCCTCGCCGTCGCGATGGTCCACGACAGCGGGCAGGCCCGCGGCCGGACCGCCCGGATGCGGCGCTGGTTCCCCGGCGCGGACCTCGTCGTCTTCGGGCACTCGCACATCCCGCTGGACGAGACGGGCGACGGCGTCCGCATCTTCAACCCCGGCTCGCCGACCGACCGGCGCCGCCAGCCGCACGGCACCATCGGCCTGCTCGACGTTCACGACGGCCGGCTCACCGGCGCGCGGATCGTCCCGGTGACCTGACCGCGCCCTCGACGGGCGGGACACCGCATGGAATCGTCCCCGCAGAGACGATCGCGAAGAGGAGGGGCATCGGCATGACCGACCGCGTCACGGTGAACGTCCACGAGGGAGTCGCCGACGTGCGGCTCAACCGTCCCGGCAAGCTCAACGCCCTCGACATGGCCACGTTCGACGCGCTGGCCGAGACGGGGGACGCGCTCGCCGCCGACCCGTCCGTCCGGGCCGTGGTCCTGTCGGGGGAGGGGCGCGCCTTCTGCGCCGGCCTGGACTTCGCCAACTTCGCCGCCATGGCCGGCGACGGCGCCCCCGACGGCGGATCCGCCCGGTTCAAGCGGCTGGCCGACGACATCACGGCGCGCGAGCCCGGCCGCATCACCAACCTCGGCCAGCAGGCCGTGCACGTCTGGCGGGAGCTGCCGCAGCCGGTCATCGCCGCCGTCCACGGCCACGCCCTCGGCGGCGGCCTCCAGATCGCGCTCGGCGCCGACATCCGGATCGTCGCACCGGACGCGAAGCTGTCGGTCCTGGAGATCCGCTGGGGTCTCGTGCCGGACATGACGGGCACCGCCGCGCTGATCCGCCTCGTCGGCGAGGACGCCGCGAAGGAGCTCACGTTCACCGGCCGCATGATCTCCGGGGAGGAGGCCGTCCGCATCGGCCTGGCCACCCGCGCCGCCGGCGATCCGCACGCCGCCGCCACCGAACTCGCCGGCGAGATCGCCGGCAACAGCCCCGAGGCCGTGCGCGGCGCCAAGCGCCTGCTCAACCGGGCGGCGGACGCCGATCTTGCCGGTCAGTTCCTCGAAGAGTCCCGGACGCTCGGCGCGCTGCGCGGCGGCCCGAACCAGGTCGAGGCCGTCCACGCCTACTTCGAGAAGCGCCCGCCGAAGTTCACCGACCCGGCCTGAGGGGGCTGCGGCCCGCGCCGGTCCGCCCGGGGGCGGGCCGCCTCTAGCTCCAGAAGGCGCCGATCCGCCCTGCCGCCGCCCGGCCCTGTGCGAGCCCCGCGTTGGCGGACGGGGTGCGGGTGGCCGGCGACAGGGGGTCGGTGCCGGCCGCGGTCCGCGAGGCATCGTCCGGCCGGACGACCTCGACGCGCCCGCCCTTGCCCTCGACGACGGCGATGTCCGCCGCCAGACCAGGGTCGTCCATCGGAGAGATCACCAGCAGGCGCTCGTGACCGGCGGCGAGGTCGAGGTTGTTCATCGACCGTATCCCGCCGTCCACATACCGGACGCCGCCGATCGTCGTCGGCGGCCAGATCATCGGCAGCGCACAGCTCGCCGCTATGGCGTCCACCAGTGGGACGCCCGAGTCACGGTCGAACACGCGCAGGTCCCCGGTCAGCGCGTTCACTGCCGTCACCAGTAGCTTCCAGGACGGCCACTCGTGCACGGGAAGGCGCCCCTCGATCACCGTCCGCCGCTCCGGCTCGCTCAGGGTGTCGGCGGCCAGGGCCCGGGCTCCGAGGCCGCGGCGGATCGCCGCCGGGTCGTCGTCGGCCTCCGCGAGCCGCTGCCAGATCTCCATGAAATCGGCGATGGTCACGCTCCCGGACGGGACGAGCTCGCGGTTCTGGAGGGCCGGGTCGGCCTGGCGCTCGAACAGGTCCCCGATGGGCAGGCCACTGCCGATCTGCGCGGCCACCACGGAACCCGCCGAGGTGCCCACCATCAGGTCGGCTCCGGTGACGTCCGTGCCTTCGGCGGCGAGCCCGGCGATGAAGCCCGTCAGCCAGGCGATGCCCGCGACGCCCCCGCCGCCGAGTACGAGGGCGCGTCCGTTGTCGCTCATGAACAGTCCTTCCCGTCGTGATCGTCAGAGCGCAGGGCCACCGTGGTGCATTCCCGAGACCGGATCACGGACCGGTCAAGCGGCGAGAAAGGATCCGAACGGCAGGTTCCGGACCACCCAGAAGGCGACGACCGTCCCGAAGAGGAGCCAGATAAGGGCCGGATGGGCCACCTTGGTGCGGACCGGACGATCCAGGGCGCAGGCCCTCGCCCATCTGAGCCAGAAGAACGCCAGGAGCGGAAGCATCGCCATGGTCAGCACGTTCAGGCCGAAAGCCTCCTGGACGTGACCACGGGCCAGTGCGTGAATCGTGCGCATCGATCCGCAACCAGGGCACTGGAACCCCGTCAACGCGAGGAACGGGCACGTCGGATAGTGGCCCGCCTCGTTCGGATCGACCGCGGCTACGTAGGAGACGGCCGAGACGGTCAGAAGGAGCACGGCTCCGGGGCGGAGCAAACGCGACGCCGTCGCGGCCGCCCCGCCACGGGAGAGGCCCGCTCGTCCCGGAAGCGGCCCGCCCGGCGAAGGCAGGGCGGGCCGCCGCTCGTCCGTCATAGGTCAGGAGCCGCCGTTGGCCACGGCCGCGAAGAAGTAGATGACACCGACGATCACGCCGAGGACCGCGGACACGATCGCCCAGGTCTTCGCGTTGTTGGAGGCGTTGATCGAGCCGGCGTGGTCGCCGGCCATCCACTTGGAATTGACCTGGGAGGCATAGACGATGGACACGATCCCGGCCGGCAGGCAGCAGAGGATGGTCGTCGCGATCGCCCACGGAAGGTGGTTCGGCGGCGGCGCGCTCGGGCTGGGACCAGCGGTCGGCGGTGGGTAGGCCATGTTCGTGCCTCCGTTGCATGGACTGGGTGATTCACGTAGATAGATGGTGACAGGGCAGGCGCGGTTCCCGCTGATCAGCGAGAACCTGCGGTGACCCGTTCGCCGGAGCGTCGATTTGACGTGGGGGCGGCGAGCGCGTAAGTTAACCCCTCGTCCCCACACGGATGCAGGACGCCCGCATGGCGGCCGACCGACACTGGGGAAACCACTGACGAATCAGCCGACACGGCTTTGCCGTGCCTGCCGTGCGGTCGTGGGTCGGAAAGGTTCGATTTTGACAATCGGGCCGGATCTGATGAAATAGCTCCACCGCCCGGAAGGTGCCGCTCAAACGGCATTGGAAAGGCGTATCGGAGAAGCCCGGAAATTGACAGCCCGGACGGATCCGATAAAGTAAGACGAGTCGCCCCGGGGCAGGAAACGCGAAAGCGGATCCAGCGCGGTGGGTGTCCGTTTCTTGAGAACTCAACAGCGTGTTAAAAGCCAGTGCCTTTATCGGCCCGGTCTGTTTGTTGGCCGGGTCGCCCCGTGGCCGTCTTTGGATGGTCGGGGATTTCTTTGAGGCAATGCGGTCCTTCTCGTGTGAGGGGGATCGTGGTGCTGGGATTGTTTCCTGAGGTTTGGCCTGCTGGGGTTCGCCCCCTGGTTGGTCGTTGGACCTTGATGGAGAGTTTGATCCTGGCTCAGGACGAACGCTGGCGGCGTGCTTAACACATGCAAGTCGAGCGGAAAGGCCCCTTCGGGGGTACTCGAGCGGCGAACGGGTGAGTAACACGTGAGCAACCTGCCCCTGACTTTGGGATAAGCCTGGGAAACCGGGTCTAATACCGGATATGACCATTCTCCGCATGGTGGGTGGTGGAAAGTTTTTCGGTCAGGGTTGGGCTCGCGGCCTATCAGCTTGTTGGTGGGGTGATGGCCTACCAAGGCGACGACGGGTAACCGGCCTGAGAGGGCGACCGGTCACACTGGGACTGAGACACGGCCCAGACTCCTACGGGAGGCAGCAGTGGGGAATATTGCGCAATGGGCGGAAGCCTGACGCAGCGACGCCGCGTGAGGGATGACGGCCTTCGGGTTGTAAACCTCTTTCAGCAGGGACGAAGCTAACGTGACGGTACCTGCAGAAGAAGCGCCGGCTAACTACGTGCCAGCAGCCGCGGTAATACGTAGGGCGCAAGCGTTGTCCGGAATTATTGGGCGTAAAGAGCTCGTAGGCGGTTTGTCGCGTCTGTCGTGAAAGCCCACGGCTTAACCGTGGGTCTGCGGTGGATACGGGCAGACTAGAGGCAGGTAGGGGAGAATGGAATTCCCGGTGTAGCGGTGAAATGCGCAGATATCGGGAGGAACACCGGTGGCGAAGGCGGTTCTCTGGGCCTGTACTGACGCTGAGGAGCGAAAGCGTGGGGAGCGAACAGGATTAGATACCCTGGTAGTCCACGCCGTAAACGTTGGGCGCTAGGTGTGGGGTTCTTCCACGGATTCCGCGCCGTAGCTAACGCATTAAGCGCCCCGCCTGGGGAGTACGGCCGCAAGGCTAAAACTCAAAGGAATTGACGGGGGCCCGCACAAGCGGCGGAGCATGTTGCTTAATTCGACGCAACGCGAAGAACCTTACCAAGGCTTGACATTGCCGGAAAACCATCAGAGATGGTGGGTCCTTTTTGGGCCGGTGACAGGTGGTGCATGGCTGTCGTCAGCTCGTGTCGTGAGATGTTGGGTTAAGTCCCGCAACGAGCGCAACCCTCGTTCCATGTTGCCAGCACGTTATGGTGGGGACTCATGGGAGACCGCCGGGGTCAACTCGGAGGAAGGTGGGGATGACGTCAAGTCATCATGCCCCTTATGTCTTGGGCTGCAAACATGCTACAATGGCCGGTACAGAGGGCTGCGATACCGTGAGGTGGAGCGAATCCCTTAAAGCCGGTCTCAGTTCGGATCGAAGTCTGCAACTCGACTTCGTGAAGTCGGAGTCGCTAGTAATCGCAGATCAGCAACGCTGCGGTGAATACGTTCCCGGGCCTTGTACACACCGCCCGTCACGTCACGAAAGTCGGCAACACCCGAAGCCCGTGGCCCAACCACCTTGTGTGGGGGGAGCGGTCGAAGGTGGGGCCGGCGATTGGGACGAAGTCGTAACAAGGTAGCCGTACCGGAAGGTGCGGCTGGATCACCTCCTTTCTAAGGAGCACACAGCTGGCCCGAGCTGCTTCCCCTTTCCGGGAAGGCTCAGGTCGGTGGCCGCCAGTGACGGCGCATGTTCGTCAGGTGGCTGCTCATAGATGTGGAGCACTGGCTATTCATCACGCCGCTCATGCGGCTCGGCAAGTACCGCCCTGAAGCCTTTGGCTTCAAGGGAGTGGGAACGGCGGGTTCGGGTGGGTGGTCTGGTGGGCACGCTGTTGGGTCCTGAGGGAACGGGCTTCGCCCGGGTGCCTCTGGATCGCGGGACCAGGACCACATTCCTTCATCGGGGTGTGGTTTTGGTGGGCCCGGTTGTTTTTTGAGAACTGCACAGTGGACGCGAGCATCTCTGGCGAATGATGAGATCTTGCAGGCTGATCCCTTTGGGGGTTGGTTTTGTGGGGTTTTGTTGTTTGTCTGCGATTTGTTTTGATCGTTTTGTGTGTTCAAGTTTTTTAGGGCATACGGTGGATGCCTTGGCATCAGGAGCCGATGAAGGACGTGGGAGCCTGCGATATGCCTCGGGGAGTCGGCAACCAGACTTTGATCCGGGGATTTCCGAATGGGGAAACCTGGCACTCGTCATGGGGTGTCGCCGCCTGCTGAATGTATAGGCAGGTTGGTGGGAACGCGGGGAAGTGAAACATCTCAGTACCCGCAGGAAGAGAAAACAATTGTGATTCCGTGAGTAGTGGTGAGCGAAAGCGGAGGAGCCTAAACCGTGCGCGTGTGATAGCCGGCAGGCGTTGCGTGTGCGGGGTTGTGGGACCATCCGGGTCCAGCTGCCGCTGGATCGAGGAGTTATAAACTGCTCGGATAGTTGAACGGCTTGGGATGGCCGACCGTAGACGGTGAGAGTCCGGTAGACGAAATTCGAGTGGCTTCTGGGTGTGTTCCCGAGTAGCACGGGGCCCGTGAAATCCCGTGTGAATCTGCCACGACCACGTGGTAAGGCTGAATACTTCCTGGTGACCGATAGCGGACTAGTACCGTGAGGGAAAGGTGAAAAGTGCCCCGGTGAGGGGTCGTGAAATAGTACCTGAAACCGTGTGCCTACAAGCCGTCAGAGCGTCCTCGAGGGGAACTTGTTTCTCTTGTTCGTGATGGCGTGCCTTTTGAAGAATGAGCCTGCGAGTTATGGTGTGTGGCGAGGTTAACCGGTGGCGGGTAGCCGTAGCGAAAGCGAGTCTGAATAGGGCGTTTTAGTCGCATGCTGTAGACCCGAAGCGGGGTGATCTAGCCATGGGCAGGGTGAAGCGCCGGTAAGACGGTGTGGAGGCCCGAACCCACCAGGGTTGAAAACCTGGGGGATGACCTGTGGTTAGGGGTGAAAGGCCAATCAAACTCCGTGATAGCTGGTTCTCCCCGAAATGCATTTAGGTGCAGCGTTGCGTGTTTCTTGCCGGAGGTAGAGCTACTGGATGGCTGATGGGCCCTACAAGGTTACTGACGTCAGCCAAACTCCGAATGCCGGTAAGTGAGAGCGTGGCAGTGAGACTGCGGGGGATAAGCTTCGTAGTCGAGAGGGAAACAGCCCAGATCATCGGTTAAGGCCCCTAAGCGTGTGCTAAGTGGGAAAGGATGTGGAGTTGCTGTGACAACCAGGAGGTTGGCTTAGAAGCAGCCATCCTTGAAAGAGTGCGTAATAGCTCACTGGTCAAGTGATTCCGCGCCGACAATGTAGCGGGGCTCAAGCACACCGCCGAAGCCGTGGCATTGCATCCTTTTGGGTGTGATGGGTAGGGGAGCGTCCTGCGTCCGGTGAAGCCTCGGGGTGACCCAGGGGTGGAGGGTGTGGGAGTGAGAATGCAGGCATGAGTAGCGAATCACACGTGAGAAACGTGTGCGCCGGATGACCAAGGGTTCCTGGGGCAGGCTAATCCGCCCAGGGTAAGTCGGGACCTAAGGCGAGGCCGACAGGCGTAGTCGATGGACAACGGGTTGATATTCCCGTACCCGCTGGTATGCGCCAACGCTGAACCCTCTGATGCTAACCACCCGAACCGTGGTTCGGGCCTTCGGGCCTGTTCTGCGGGGAGCGTGGGGCCCGAGGGGGTAGTAGGTGAGTGATGGGGTGACGCAGGAGGGTAGCTCAGCCCAGGCGATGGTTGTCCTGGGGTAAGCATGTAGCCCGGTGTGCAGGTAAATCCGTGCACCGTTTAAGGGTGAGATGTGATGCCGAGCCGTTTTAGGTGAAGTGAGTGATCCCATGCTGTCGAGAAAAGCCTCTAGCGAGTGTATCGGCGGCCCGTACCCTAAACCGACTCAGGTGGTCAGGTAGAGAATACCAAGGCGATCGGGTGAACTGTGGTTAAGGAACTCGGCAAATTGCCCCCGTAACTTTGGGAGAAGGGGGACCACGCTTGGTGAACGCCCTTGCGGCGGGAGCTGGGTGGGGTCGCAGAGGCCAGGGGGAAGCGACTGTTTACTAAAAACACAGGTCCGTGCGAAGTCGTAAGACGCTGTATACGGACTGACGCCTGCCCGGTGCCGGAACGTTAAGAGGACCGGTTAGACGCTTTCGGGTGTCGAAGCTGAGAATCTAAGCGCCGGTAAACGGCGGTGGTAACTATAACCATCCTAAGGTAGCGAAATTCCTTGTCGGGTAAGTTCCGACCTGCACGAATGGCGTAACGACTTCCCCGCTGTCTCAACCACAGGCCCGGCGAAATTGCAGTACGAGTAAAGATGCTCGTTTCGCGCAGCAGGACGGAAAGACCCCGGGACCTTCACTACAGCTTGGCATTGGCGCCTGAAGCGTCTTGTGTAGGATAGGTGGGAGACTGTGAAGCCCAGACGCCAGTTTGGGTGGAGTCATTGGTGAAATACCACTCTGGTCGTTTTGAGCGTCTAACCCGCACCCGTGTATCCGGGTGGGGGACAGTGCCTGGTGGGTAGTTTAACTGGGGCGGTTGCCTCCCAAAGAGTAACGGAGGCGCCCAAAGGTTCCCTCAGCCTGGTTGGCAATCAGGTGGCGAGTGCAAGGGCACAAGGGAGCTTGACTGTGAGACGGACGTGTCGAGCAGGTGCGAAAGCAGGGCCTAGTGATCCGGCACCTACGTGTGGAAGTGGTGTCGCTCAACGGCTAAAAGGTACCCCGGGGATAACAGGCTGATCTTCCCCAAGAGTCCATATCGACGGGATGGTTTGGCACCTCGATGTCGGCTCGTCGCATCCTGGGGCTGGAGTAGGTCCCAAGGGTTGGGCTGTTCGCCCATTAAAGCGGCACGCGAGCTGGGTTTAGAACGTCGCGAGACAGTTCGGTCCCTATCCGCTGTGCGCGTAGGAGAATTGAGAGGGTCTGTCCCTAGTACGAGAGGACCGGGACGGACGAACCTCTGGTGTGCCAGTTGTCCCGCCAGGGGCACGGCTGGTTGGCTACGTTCGGTCGGGATAACCGCTGAAAGCATCTAAGCGGGAAGCCTTCCTCGAGATGAGTTCTCCCACCCCCTTTGTGGGGTGTAAGGCCCCCGGTAGACGACCGGGTTGATAGGCTGGAGATGGAAGCACGGTGACGTGTGGAGTCGACCGGTACTAATAGGCCGAGTGGCTTGAACACACTGAACGTTCAAAGCATCTCGCTGCGAGACGATGTTCGCGTCCCTGTGTGGTTCCCAGGAAACAACCGGGAACCCGCATATAAATAGAATGATCGAGCCTTGGTTGCTCGGACGAGTTCTTCCCGCACCCGCAGGGGTGTTGGGGGTTGGTCGTTCGGTGGTTTTGGCGAGGGGGAAACACCCGGTCCCATCCCGAACCCGGAAGTTAAGCCCTTCAGCGCCGATGGTACTGCATGGGAGACTGTGTGGGAGAGTAGGACACCGCCGGACTTGAATTGGTCGAGGGTCGCCCCGATTTCCGGGGCGGCCCTCGACGCATGTCGTGGTCCAGTCAAAGTAGGCTGAAGAGACCACCGAACCACCATCAAGAACAGTGACGGACGTGATGAGCGCGGAAGAGGACGGCCGGGGCGACGAGAGCCGCGAGCGGCGGGGCGACAAGGGGCGGCGGGGCACGCCGGCCCGCCGCGGAGGCACGGCCGGAGGCGGCCAGGGAGGGCCTGGTGCCCGCAAGGGCGGTGGCCCTCGTGGTGGCGCCCCTCGTGCCGGTGGCCCGCAGGGCGGGCGCGGTCGTCCTGGTGGCTCCAAAGAGCGGGACGGTCGCGGTAAGCGCGACGACCGCAAGCCCGGCGGTCCGTTCAAGCGCTCCGACGATCGACGCGCCGAATCCCGTGAGGGACGTCCTGGAGACCGTCGTGAGGGCCGCCCAAGCGGCCCCCGCGGAGAGCGCAGGGGAGGCCGGTTCGACGGCCCCCGCGCGGGCCAGGGCAAGCCGGGAGAGCGGCGCTTCGGTGGCCAGGGCGGTGAGCGCCGCGAAGGGCGCTCCGCCGGTCCGAAGGGACCACGTGCGGGTCAGGGCGGCGGTGGGCCGCGCCGCGAAGGGCGTCCAGGTGGCCCCCAGGCCCGTGGCGGCCAGGGCGAGCGGCGCTTCGAGGGACGACCGCAGGACCGTCCGTTCAAGGGTCGGCGTGACGAGCGCGACGAACGCCGTGCAGGTGGGCGGCGGTTCGAGGGCAACCGCGAAGACCGTGCAGGTGGGCGGCGGTTCGAAGGTAACCGTGAGGGCCGTCCGGGTGGGCGGCGATTTGAGGGCAACCGCGAAGAGCGTCCGGGCGGACGGCGGTTCGAAGGTAATCGCGAAGACCGTGCAGGTGGGCGGCGGTTCGAAGGTAACCGTGAGGGCCGTCCGGGTGGGCGGCGATTCGAGGGCAACCGCGAAGAGCGTCCGGGTGGGCGGCGGTTCGAAGGGAAGCGCGAAGGGCGTCCGGGCGACCGTGACAGGTTCAAGGGCCGTGGCGGGCCGAAGCGTCCCCACGACGGCGGCGGGCGATCCTACGGGCCGCCCCGCGACCGCGGGGACCGGCGCGGACGCTACGAGGAGCGTGAGCGTCCAGCGCCGAAGCACGACGATCCGCTACTGCCGGACGACGTCACCGGCGAGGAGCTGGACGCGGACGCGCGGGTGGAACTCCGCACGCTGCCGAAGGAACTGGCCGCGAAGGTCGCCCGTCACCTGGTGATGGCGGGGCGGCTCGCCGAGGAGGAGCCGGAGCAGTCCTACCGGCACGCGAAGGCCGCGCGGAGGCTCGCGTCCCGCGTCGGGATCGTCCGGGAGGCCGCGGGGATCGCGGCGTACCACGCGGGCGAATGGGCGGAGGCCCTCGCCGAGCTGCGGGCCGCACGTCGGCTCGGCGCCGGCGACGACTCCTACCTGCCGGTGATGGCCGACTGCGAGCGCGGTCTCGGTCGTCCCGAGCGCGCCCTCGACCTGGTCAAATCGCCCGAGGCGGCGAAGCTCGACCCGATGGGACGCGTCGAGCTCCGCATCGTGGAGTCGGGTGTGCGCCGCGACCTGGGGCAGATCGACGCGGCCGTGGTCACGCTCCAGATCCCGGAACTCCGGGACCGGCGGCTCCGCCCGTGGTCGGTGCGGCTGTTCTACGCCTACGCGGACGCGCTGGCCGAGGCGGGACGCGAAGCGGAGGCGTCCGACTGGTTCGCACGCGCCGCCGCGGCCGACCGCGACGGCGACACCGACGCCGCCGAACGGTACGCCGAGCTTGAGGGCCTCCACATCCTCGACACCGAAGAGGACGACACCGAGAACGACGCCCTCCCGGAAGACGAACCGGCGGACGAGCCCCAGGCGGCGGCCCCGGCGGAAGTCGAGCCCGCGGCGGCCACCGAGCCTGAGCCCGCGGCGGCCACCGAGCCTGAGATCGACGCGACGACGGAATCTGGGGCCGCGCCGACGGATATCGAGTTCAAGCCTGCCGAGCCCGAGGTGCTGGACACACCGGAAGACGACGCTCCACAGGCGCCGGTGGTGTTCCTGGAGCCGAAGCCGACGGACGAGGAGCAGCCCCCGCCAGGGGAATGACACCCGGTACTTGACTGGCGAGTAGGTTTCTCGGATATTCACGGGACCGTGCCGTTCGGGGGCCGCCGGATCGGTCCGGCGGTGATCGCCTCTGGGAGTGTCATGTCCCCGAACCGACGTACGTTCCTGCGCGCCACGGCTCTCGCCGGCGCCACGAGCGCCTTCTCGGGCACGCTGTGGCAGCGGGCCTTCGCGGCGGGCCCACGGTATCTGCTACTTCACCACGAAGGGCGACAACCGGGTGTGGGCGTATGACATGGAGATCAACCTCATCACGACGGACGGGGTGGTGACGCCGTTCTTGCGCGTCGTTGGCCACGACGAGTCGGAGATGACCGGACCCGCGTTCAGCCCGGACGGGTCGCGCCTGTATTTCTCGTCGCAGCGCGGCAAGAGCGGATTCATCGGCGGCACGGATGGCTACACGTTCGAGGTCACCGGCCCGTTCCGCCGTTGACCGAATCTCAGGCGTGCCTGTCGAGGGCGTGCATGATGCCGGCGACGTTGCTTTCGGCGCTGTTCAGCAGTTCGTACTTGGCGGCCAGTTCGGGGTCGACGTCGTCGCCGGTGATGGCGTAGCGGTCCTTGGTGCGGTCGGCGACCATCGCGACGGCGTGGTCGAGGTCGAGGCCCTGGTCCCTGGCGTCCCGGACCGCGTCCACCCAGATCCGCAGTTCCTCGGCCGAGCGTTCCAGTGTGTCGTCCACCTCGGTCACGGGACCGTAGTGCGCGAACAGGAGCCGCTGCGGGCCCAGTGACCGGAACCTGCCGAGCGACGCCAGCGCCGTGTCGAGGTCGAAGTCCGGTGGCGGCGTCGCGGGCTTCACGTCCGCCGTCTCGGGGATGTAGATGCCGGCGGCGTCGCCCACGTACAGGTCGCCGGTGTGCGAGTCCATCAGCCCGACATGGTGCTTGGCGTGGCCGGGGGAGTAGTGCGACTCCAGCCGCCGCCCGCCGCCGAGGTCGACGACGCCGGTGTCCTCGACGGCCCGGATACGGGCGGCGTCCGTCGGCTTCAGCTCGCCGAACAGCGTGTCGAGGGCGTCCCCGTAGACCATGCGGGCGCTGCGCATGAGCCGTGACGGGTCCGCCAGGTGCCGCGCGCCCTTCTCGTGGACGACGATCTCCGCCCGCGGGTGCGCCTTCGCGATGTCGCCGACGCCGCCCGCGTGGTCGAGGTGGATGTGCGTGACGACCACGCTCGCCAGGTCGTCCTGCCCGACGCCCATCTCCCGCAGCGCCGCCTGCACCACGGGCGCCGAACCGGACGTGCCCGGCTCCACCAGGCACGGCCGGTCGGACAGGATCAGATATCCGGCGGTGATGCCGGTGTAGCCCGCCATCCGCGTGTCGATCTCGTAGACGTCCCCGCCGAGCGGCGTGATCGTGGTCGTGGTGTCCATCACCCGATCATCCTGCCCGGCGGCCCGCCCGGACCGCCAGGCCCCTCAGCCGAGGCGGCCGTCGGCGCGCAGGTCGTCGAAGATCAGCTTGTCGACGGGCGACACCCGGTACCGGTCGGCGTGCGTGAGCCAGGCCAGCTCCTCGATCTCGCTGCTGGGCTCCAGGACGCCGGTGTAGTCGGAGGTGTAGCAGGTCATCCGGACGGTGACGCCGGCGGCGTGACCGTCCGCCTGGGCCTCCCAGGTACCGAGATGGAAGACCGTGTGCGGCACGACGTCGACGGCCAGCTCTTCCCGGATCTCGCGCGAGAGGGTCTGCATGTCCGACTCGCCGGGCTCGCGCTTGCCGCCCGGCAGGTAGTAGACGTCCTTGCCGCGGGACCGGGTGCTGAGGACACGGCCGTCCTCCAGCCGGATCCACGCCACTTTGTCGATCATCGGTTCCCTTCGGGGTCGAGGAGGCGCAGGACGAGGCCGGTGCGGGGCTTGGGGCCGAACGAGGTGGACTTGCGCGGGACGCGCTCGCCCTGCCCCGCGATCGCCAGTACGTCCGCCACCTTGAGCGGGTTCAGGATCACGGCCGTGCCCCCGGTGCGCCGTGCGCGGGCGACGGCGGCGGACGCGTCGTCGTGCACCACCTCGATGGCGTTCTCGTTCTCCGGGAGGTTCCACACGCCGCCGATGAGGAGGTGGTCGAGAACGGCCGTGTCGAGCGCGCACCACCGTGCGGAGTGCCCGGACGGCATGGATCGGCTGAGCGCCTCCGGATCGGGCTCCGTGAGCAGATGCAGGGCGTCGCCACCACCGAGGAGGAACGCGGGACCATCCGCGGCGGCGAGCGCCTCGACCGCGGCGTCCTCGGCCGGGAAGCCGGTCACGCGGAAGACCCTGCGTGCTCTGTCCAGTGCGTCGTCCGGGCGGAGGTCCGGCAGGACGCGGTGGATGGCGCCGAGATGCGGCGGATACCGAGTGGAGTCGACCAGCAGCGCGAGGCCGGCGTCCCACGGGCCTGGGCCATCGCCCGCGGCGCGGTGGCGTGCCTGAAGGGCGCGGTAGGTGGCGTAGCGGTGGTGGCCGTCCGCGATGAGGGCCTGCTTTCCGCGGAGGTCGGCCGCCACCCGTGCGTGCGAAGCGGGGTCGGTGACGCGCCACAGCCGGTGCGTCAGCCCGTCGTCCGCGTCGAACTCCATCAGCGGGGCCCCGGCGGCGGTGTCGTCGACGATCCGGGCCGCGTCCCCGTCGCCCTCGTACACCAGGAAGATCGGCTCCAGGTTGGCGTTCGCCGCCGTCATCAGCGCGAGCCGGTCGCGGACCGGGCCGGGGAAGACGTTCTCGTGCGGCAGCACGACGCCCTCGGCCTCCGCACGCAGCCCCAGCCCGCCGATCAGGCCGCGCTGCAGGACGGTCCCGGCACGGGCCGCCTCGTAGACGTACAGGGCCGGGTCGGGGTCGATGGCGAGCGCGCCCTCGTCCAGCCAGCGGCGCAGCCGCCGGCCCGCCGCGTCGTAGCCCTCACCGGACGCGCGCGGCAGGTTGAGCCGGACGATGTTGTGGCCGCCGCCCGCCAGCAGCCGCATTGCCGCCGCCTCGTCGATCAGGTCGTACGGCGGCATGGTCACCGCGGCCAGGTCGCCCGCGACCTCGGGGACGAAGCGGACACCGCGGAACGGGGCCAGTTCCAGGCCGCCGTCCGTCCGCGGCCCGTCCGCGCCGAAGATCCGGGCGCTGAACTCCTCAGGCCCGAGCCCGGAGGGGAGGTCGTCGTCCACGGTGGGCATGGTATTCACCGGAGGGCGCCCGGCGTCCTGCCGGGTACGGTCATGGTGATCGATGTCCGAGGGGAGGTCCACATGAGCCATCAAGGGCCTGGACGGCCGGAGGATTCCCCAGGAGACGACCCCGGCGAGCATGCGGCCTCGCCGGGAGGCGGGGTCTACGAGTGGTACACGCGGGGCCTGGAACTGCTGCGGTCGGGCAGTGCGGCGGCGGCGCTGCAGCTGCTGACCAGGGCGGCCGAGGCGGAGCCGCAGTCGCACAGCATCCGGGAGGCGCTCGCCCGCGCGCAGTTCGGGGCACGGCGGTTCGACGCGGCGGCCGCGAGCTTCCGCCGGATCGTGGAGGCGGAGCCCGCCGAGGACTACGCGCGGTTCGGGCTCGGGCTCTCCCTCAGCCGCATGGGGGACTTCGAGGGCGCCGTCGAGCACCTGGCGCTCGCCTCGGCCATGCGTCCCGAGAACCAGGACTACGCGAAGGCGCTGCGGCACGCCAGGGCCACCCTCGCGGCCCGGCGCTGAGCCGTCCCCTACCAGTGAGTGACGACCCCCTGTGATCGCAGGCGTGAGGAGCGCGATGAAAGGCAGCGACCGTCCCCTGAGCGAGGCGTACGACGTCGCCCTGCTCGACCTCGACGGGGTGGTCTACATCGGCCGCAGGCCCGTCCCGGCGGCGTCGGAGTCGCTCGCGAAGGCCCGCGCGGCGGGGCAGCGGCTCGCGTTTGTGACCAACAACGCGTCCCGGACGCCGTCGGCGGTCGCGGCGCTGCTCACCGACGTGGGCGTTCCGGCCGGGGCCGAGGACGTCGTGACATCGGCGCAGGCGGCCGCGCGGCTGCTCGCGGAACGACTGCCCGCAGGGTCGGACGTGCTCGTGGTGGGCGGCATGGGGCTGCGCCACGCGCTGTACCAGCAGGGCCTGCGTCCGGTGTCGACCGCGGCCGGACGCCCTGCCGCCGTAGTGCAGGGCTACCATCCGGAGCTCGGCTACGGGCTGATCTCCGAGGGGGCGCAGGCGGTCAGCATGGGCGCGCTGTTCGTCGGCTCCAACGGCGACCTGACCATCCCGGGCGGCGACGGCCCCCCGCACCCCGGAAACGGATCGCTCCTCCGCGTGATCAGCTCCGCCACCGGCGTCGAGCCGATCGTCACCGGCAAGCCCGAACGGCCGCTGCACCAGGAGTCGATCCTGCGCACCGGCGCCAAGCGCCCGCTCGTGGTCGGCGACCGCCTCGACACCGACATCGAGGGCGCGCACAACGGGGACGCCGACAGCCTGCTCGTCTTCACCGGCGTCACCGGCCACCTGGAGGCCCTCACCGCCCCGCCGGGACGGCGTCCGACCTACCTGGCCCCCGACCTGACGGGGCTGCTCGTCCCGCATCCGGAGATCGTCCGGGTGGACGGCGGGCACCGGTGCGGCGGCTGGACGGCGCGCCGCGACGGCGGCACGTTCGCGGTCAGCGGATCCGGCGACCCCTACGACGGGCTCCGCGCCCTCGCGTCCGCCGCCTGGGAGACCGAGACGCCGCCGCCCGGGGAGGCTCTCGCGGAGGCCCTGGAAACGATCGGCCTCTAGAGGAGTTTGCGCAGGCGGAGAAGGTCGAAGATGCTCGCCTCGATCTTGAGCCGGCCCGCGGCCCACGCCTTGGCGGGGTTCAGCTCGTCGTAGGCCATCGCGACAAGGTCGTCGCTGTCCATGGTGAGGCGCACCTGCGCGGCCTTGGGGTCGTCGTCGATCTCGAACGGGTCGAGGCCGCCCTCGTGGAGGCGGGACCGGTAGGCCACCCCGAGGTCGGCGACGCGACAGCTGATCGTCCGCTCGACGACGTGCTCGGCGAGCCGGTCGGCGTCCACCTCCGCCAGGCGCGCCGCGACACGCTCCAGCGCCGCACGGCAGTCCTCCTCGTTCGCCATGGTCAGGCCGTTCCCCGTTCGTCCGGCAACGATGTCGTTCAGGGACGGTAGCGTTCAGGATGAGCCGGAAGCGACTCGTCGCGGGCGCTCCGGGAGCACTGGGAGGTAAACGTGATGTCCGACGAGGCCGTGGAGAGGGTGCCGGAGGAGCCGGAGTTCCCGGCCGTGCCGCCGCCCGACCCCACCGGCGACCCGCGCGTGGACGCCGTCGTCGCCCGCCTCGGCGAGCTCGGCGGGCGGCCCGTCCCCGAGCACGTGGAGATCTTCGAGGACGTCCACCAGCGGCTCCAGGAGCTCCTCGCCTCCGCGGGCCAGGAGGAGCGGCCCGAGCCGCCCCGTCCCGCGTTCCCCGACGCGCTCCGCCCCCGCCCGTGACCAGGCGGAGGCTCGACGTGGAACTGGTCCGGCGCGGGCTGGCGCGGTCGCGGGAGCAGGCCGGGCAGCTGATCGGTGACGGCCGGGTCCGGGTCGGCGGGCAGACCGCGGCGAAGGCGGCGACCCAGGTCGAGGCGGGCGCGGCGATCGTCGTGGCCGACGCCGGTGACGGCCCCGAGTACGTGTCGCGCGGCGGGCACAAGCTCGCCGGCGCGCTGGAGGCGTTCCACGGCCTGGACGTGAAGGGCCGCGTCTGCCTCGACGCCGGCGCCTCGACCGGCGGGTTCACGGACGTCCTGCTGCGCGCGGACGCGGCGCACGTGTACGCGGTCGACGTCGGCTACGGGCAGCTCGCCTGGTCGCTGCGGACCGACGACCGGGTCACCGTCCTGGAGCGGGTCAACATCCGCGACCTGGAGCCCGGCATGCTCGGCGACGCGCGCCCGGCCCTGGTCGTCGGCGACCTGTCGTTCATCTCGCTGAAGCTCGTCCTCGCCCCGATCCGGACCTGCGCGGCGCCGGACGCCGACTACGCGCTCATGGTCAAGCCGCAGTTCGAGGTCGGCAAGGACCGGGTCGGCGCGGGCGGCGTGGTCCGCGACCCGGAGCTGCGTGCCGACGCGGTGCGCGGCGTGGCCGGGCACGCGGAGACCCTCGGCCTCGGCGTCCTCGGGGTCGCGGCGAGCCCGCTGCCGGGTCCGTCCGGCAACGTGGAGTATTTCCTGTGGCTGCGCGCCGGGGCCCCGCCCTTGGACGAGGCCGTTTTGGCGAAGGCGATCGCGGAGGGCCCGCAGTGAGCGGCACCGGGTCTCAACGCGTACAGAAGGCGTCCGAACCGGGAACGTCCCCGCGAGGGATGTTCGTCCAGACGTCTGTACGCCGGAGCGCGTCGGGGAGTGGGGCGAGAGCATGAGCAAAAGGTCGGTGCTGGTGGTGGCGCACACCGGGCGGCCCGAGGCGGTCCGCAGCGCGCAGCTGGTCATCGAGCGGCTCAGCGAGGCCGGGATCTGCGTGCGGGTCCTGGACGAGGAGGCCGAGCAGATCGGCTGCACGGGCGTGGAGGTCATGCCCAGCAGCGCCGCGGCGGCCGACGACGCCGAGGTCGTCATGGTCCTCGGCGGGGACGGGACGCTGCTGCGCGCCGCCGACCTGACCCGCACGTCCGGCACCCCGCTGCTCGGCGTCAACCTCGGCCACGTCGGGTTCCTCGCCGAGGCCGAGCGGGAGGACCTCGCCGCCACCGTCGACCGGGTGTGCACGCGCCGCTACGAGGTGGAGGAGCGGATGACCATCGACGTCACCGCCCGCCGCAACGGCACGGTCATGGGCACCACCTGGGCGCTGAACGAGGCCAGCATCGAGAAGTCCGAGCGGGAGCGGATGCTGGAGGTCGTCGCCGAGATCGACGGGCGCCCGCTGTCGAACTGGGGCTGCGACGGAGTGGTGTGCGCCACTCCCACCGGCTCCACCGCGTACGCGTTCTCCGCCGGCGGACCGGTCGTGTGGCCGGAGGTGGAGGCGATGCTGGTGGTGCCGATCAGCGCGCACTCGCTGTTCGCCCGCCCGCTGGTGGTGTCGCCGCGCTCGTCGGTGGCGGTGGAGGTGCTGCCGGACACGCCCCGCGCCGTGCTCTGGTGCGACGGGCGCCGCACGCTCGACCTGCCGCCGGGCGCGCGGGTGGAGGTCCGCCGCGGCGCCGAGCCGGTGCGGCTCGCGCGGCTGCACCTCACCCCGTTCACCGACCGGCTGGTCACCAAGTTCGGGCTGCCCGTGACGGGCTGGCGCGGGCGGGTCCGCCAACCCTCCCGCCCGTCCCCGCCGCTCGGGGACTCGCAGGTCGGGGACGCTCCGGCGGCCGGCGGCGTCGCCGGCTACCCCGGTCCGGGCTTCGCGCCGGAGGGGGTGCCCCCCGAGTCGGACGGGGAGGCGTCCGGCGGGCAGAGGGGATAATCTCCACAGGCGCTGACCGGGGATCTGTTTGCGGAGGGTTGTGACGCTGGTGCGTCCGATGGTCGATGAGGTGCGGATCCAGGGCCTCGGGGTGATCGACGAGGCCGTGCTCGATCTGTCGCCGGGTTTCAACGTGGTGACCGGTGAGACCGGGGCCGGCAAGACCATGGTGGTCACCAGCCTCGGCCTGCTGTTCGGCGGCCGCGCCGACCCGCAGCGGGTCAGGCCGGGCGCGGACCGCGCCACGGTCGAGGGCCGGATCGTCGTCGATCCGGGCGGGCGCGTGGTGGAGCGCGTCGATGAGGCCGGCGGCGAGCTGGACGACGGCGCGCTGATCGTCACCCGCTCGGTGTCGGCGGAGGGCCGGTCCCGCGCGTTCCTCGGCGGCCGGTCCGTCCCGGTGAGCATGCTGATCAACCTGGCGGACGACCTGGTCGCCGTGCACGGCCAGTCCGACCAGCAGCGGCTGCTGCAGTCGTCCCGGCAGCGCGGGGCGCTCGACCGGTACGCGGGCGGCGCGCTGACCAAGCCGATGCGCGCCTACACCAAGGCGTACCAGCGGCACCGCCAGGTCTCCGCGCTTCTGGAGGAGCTGACCACGCGCGCCCGCGAGCGGGCCCAGGAGGCCGACCTGCTCCGCTTCGGCCTGGAGGAGATCGAGAAGGTCGACCCGAAGGACGGCGAGGACACCGACCTCGCGGCCGAGGAGGAGCGGCTCGGGCACGCCGACGCGCTGCGCGGCGCGGCCGACACCGCGCACGAGGCGCTGCTCGGCGATCCGGCGGCCGCGTTCGAGGCCGCGAACGTGACGAGCCTGCTCGGCCAGGCCCGCAACGCGCTGGAGGCCGTCCGCGACCACGACCCGGAGCTGGCGGCCCTCGCCGACCGGCTCACCGAGGCCGGCTACCTGGTCTCCGACGTCGGCACCGACCTCGCGTCCTACGCCGAGTCGGTGGACGCCGACCCGGCGCGGCTCGCCGTCGTCCAGGAACGGCGCGCCGAGCTGACCGCGCTGACCCGCAAGTACGGCGGGGCGGAGGGGACGGTCACGGCGGTCCTGGAATGGGCCCGGGCGTCGGCGTCGCGGCTGGCGGAGCTGGAGGGCGACGACGACCGCATCGAGGGGCTGCGCGCCGAGCACGCCGAGCTGACCGAGCGGCTCACCGCCGAGGCGGCGGAGCTGACCGCGGTCCGCACCCGCGCCGCCGAGCGGTTCTCCGATGCCGTCACCGAGGAGCTGACGGCCCTCGCGATGCCGCACGCCCGCGTCGTCGTCACCGTCACCCCGACCGGGGACTACGGCCCGCAAGGGGTCGACGAGGTCGAGGTGCGGCTCGCGCCGCACCCGGGGTCGCCGCCGCTGCCGCTGCACAAGGGCGCCTCGGGCGGTGAGCTGTCCCGGGTGATGCTGGCGATCGAGGTCGTGTTCGCGGGCGCCGACCCCGTCCCGACCTTCGTGTTCGACGAGGTGGACGCCGGCGTCGGCGGCAAGGCGGCGGTGGAGATCGGGCGGCGGCTGGCGCGGCTGGCCCGCAACGCCCAGGTGATCGTCGTCACGCACCTGCCGCAGGTCGCCGCGTTCGCCGACCAGCACCTGCTGGTGGAGAAGTCCGACGACGGCACCGTGACCAGCAGCGGCGTCACCGCTCTGGACCAGGAGGGCCGCGTCCGGGAGCTGTCCCGGATGCTCGCCGGCCTGGAGGATTCCGAGCTCGGCCGGGCCCACGCCGAGGAGCTGCTGGCCATGGCCGCCGAGGAACGCTGAGCTCCCGGCCCCGGGAAAGATCGCGAATCAGTGCCGGGGCCGCCCCCGCGCCCCCGGCAAAGATTACAGAGGGTGAGCGAACGGACACGCCTGGACAGTCGGCCTTTCCGACGTACGCTCCTGTGCTCTGGCAGGATGGCAAGCGATGAACGACTCGTCACCCACCGCAGAGCGGCGCGTCCGGCTGACCCAGAAACTGCCGAGGCGCGTGCTCACGCTGGGCCGCGGCCGCGACGGGCGGCCCGGGGTCAGCGCCACGGTCCGGCTCGACCGCCGCACCAAGGACCTGACCAAGCGGCTGCAGCCCGGCGAGGTCGCGGTGATCGACCATGTCGACCTCGACCGGGTCAGCGCCGAGGCGCTGGTGTCGCGGGAGGTCGGCGCCGTGGTGAACGTCGCGCCCAGCATCTCCGGCCGGTACCCGAACCTCGGCCCGCAGATCCTGATCGAGGCCGGCATCCCGCTGGTGGACGACGTCGGCCCGGAGATCTTCACCAAGCTGCGCGAGGGCGACCAGGTCCGCGTCGAGGGGACCACCGTGTTCCGCGGCGAGGACGTCGTCGTCAAGGGCACCGAGCAGACGGCCGAGACCATCGCCGAGGCGCTGACCGAGGCCAAGGCCGGGCTCGCCTCCCAGCTGGAGGCGTTCGTCGCCAACACGATGGAGTACGTCAAGCGCGAGCGCGACCTGCTCATCGACGGCGTCGGCGTCCCCGACGTGGCCACGAAGATCGCCGGGCGGCACGCGCTGATCGTCGTGCGCGGCTACCACTACCGCGAGGACATCGCGACCCTGCGGCCCTACATCCGCGAGTACCGTCCCGTCCTGATCGGGGTGGACGGCGGAGCCGACGCGCTGCTGGAGGCCGGCTACCGCCCCGACATGATCGTCGGGGACATGGACTCGGTCTCCGACGACGCGCTCAGCTGCGGCGCCGAACTCGTCGTGCACGCCTACCGGGACGGCCGGGCGCCCGGGCTGAAGCGCGTGCACGAGCTGGGCCAGGAGGCCGTGGTGTTCCCAGCCGCGGCCACCAGCGAGGACATCGCGATGCTGCTCGCCGACGACAAGAGTGCGACCCTCATCGTCGCGGTCGGCACGCACGCCAACATGGAGGAGTTCTTCGACAAGGGGCGCGCCGGCATGGCCAGCACGTTCCTCACCCGCCTCCGCGTCGGCAGCAAGCTGGTGGACGCCAAGGGCGTCAGCCGGCTCTACCGCAGCCGGATCTCCACCTGGTCGCTGCTGTTCCTCGTCCTCGGCGCGTTCGTCGCCATCGTCACCGCCGTCGCCATGTCCCCGGCGGGGGACGTCATCAGTCCCCTGCTCGCCGACCGCTGGCACGCCTTCCTCTTCTGGCTGACCGGACTCTTCACGTGATCGATTTCCGATACCACCTCGTCTCCATCGTCGCGATCTTCCTCGCGCTGGCGCTCGGCATCGTGCTGGGCTCCACCACCCTGTCGAACTCGGTGAGCGACACGCTGCGCCAGCAGGCCAACTCGGCGGCCAAGACCGCCCAGCAGGCCCGGCTCGCGCAGCGCGACCGGCAGCGCCAGGTGGACGGTGACGAGCAGTTCACCAAGGTGCTCTCGCCGCAGCTCGTCGCGAACCGGCTGAAGGGCCAGTCCGTGGTGCTGATCGAGACGCCGGGCGCCGGCAACGACAGCATCGAGCAGATCAGCGAACTGGCCAAGAACGCCGGAGCCGCCGTCACCGGCCGCGTCACGATCCAGAAGAAGCTCCTGGACGACGACCAGCAGGCCACCGTCGACGAGCTCGCCACGCAGCTGAAGGCCGACGACGTCAAGTTCCCGTCGGACGCGAACGCCTACGGCAAGGCGGGCGCGGTCCTCGCCAACGCGCTCGTCACCAAGGACCCCGCCAAGTCCGGCCGCGAGGACGCCGCCGGAGGCGCCGTCCTCAACGGCTTCAAACAGGCCGGATACGTCACCACCAGCGGCAAGCCCGGGCAGCACGCGACGGTCGCCGTCATGGTCGCCCCCGCCGCCGCCTACGCCTACGGCGGCGGAGGCGACGACAACAAGGCGCTGATCTCGCTGGCCTCCGCACTCGACGGCGCCGGGCGCGGTACCGTCGTCGGTGGCCCGTCGACCTCCGCGCAGGAGGGCGGGCTGATCGCGGCGCTGCGCGACTCCGACGCCGCCGACTCGGTCTCCACCGTCGACGTGGTGGACACCGCGTCCGGCCAGGTCGTGACGATCCTGGCGCTGCAGAACGAGATCGGCGGCAAGTCCGGGCAGTACGGCACGGGCGCCGGCGCGAGCGGCTACCTGCCCTCGCCCGCGCCCACGGCGGGGAAGAACGGGTGACCTGATGAAACGAGGCATCGGCAGGGGGACGCGGCTCGTGGCCGGGCTGGGCCTGGGCGCGGTGGCCGCGCGTGCCGCCTACGCCGCGCTGACGCGCCGTCCGCCCGGCCTGAACGGCCTGCCCGGCGAGGACGTCTGGGGCCGCACCAACCACCGCGACGAGCCGGTGACGCTGCTGGAGGGGCCCGCGTTCGTCGCGGGCGCCGCCGCGGCCGGGCTGCTCACGCCCGGCGTCGCCTGCCGGCTGCGCGCGGCGGCGCTGCTCGCGGGCGCCGGGTCCGGTGTGCTCGGCGGCTACGACGACCTCGCGGGCTCCGGGGCGTCCCGCGGGTTCAAGGGCCACCTGTCCGCCCTCGCGCGCGGCGAGGTCACCAGCGGCGCGGTGAAGATCCTCGGCATCGGGGCGACCGGGCTCGCCGCCGCGGCCGTCGCCGGGTCGCCCGCCCCGTCCCGGACGGGCCGCGCGTTCGACACCCTCGTCAACGGCGCGATCATCGCCGGGTCCGCGAACCTGATGAACCTGTTCGACCTGCGCCCCGGCCGGGCCGTCAAGGTCGGCCTCATCACCGGCACGCCGCTGGCGCTGACCCGGTCCGGGTCCGCGGTGGTCGCCGCGCCGCTCGGCGCCGCCGCAGCGCTCCTTCCCGAGGATCTCGGCGAACGCGCGATGCTCGGCGACACCGGCGCCAACGCGCTCGGCGCGCTGCTCGGCCTCGCCGCGACCCGGCTCGGGCGCGGCCCGCGGCTCGCCGTCCTCACCGGGCTCGCCGGGCTGAACGCGGCCAGCGAGTTCGTCAGCTTCACCAAGGTCATCGCGGGCAACCCGGTGCTGAACCGCATCGACATGCTGGGCCGCCGCCCGGCCGCCGCACCCGTCCCCGCGCCGGCGGAAGCGGAAGCCGAAGCGGAGAAGCCGGTGACGGAGGACGCGTTCCGCGCGTCCGTCCCGCCGCAGGCCGGACCGGCGGGCGACGGTGTCGCCGCCGACCCCGCCTAGCCGCGCGCCGGACGCCCCCCGCAGACCCATACCAGCGTGCCTTCATCGACCGTGCCCCCATCCGAAGCGTCCCCGCCGACCCGGCGGCCGTCGGCCGTGCGCCGACTGACCGGCGGGCTCGCCGGCGCCGCCGTCGTCATCGCCGTCATCACCGTGCTGTCGCGGCTGGCCGGGTTCGGGCGCACCTACGCCTTCTCCCAGACGGTCACCACGTCCTGCCTCAGCCAGGCGTACTTCACCTCGACGCAGTTCCCCAGCATCGTCTACGAGATCGTCGCGGGCGGCGCCCTCGCCAGCATGGTCGTGCCGGTGCTGGCAGGTCCCGCCGAACGCGGCGACCGCGACGAGGTCCGCCGGATCGGGTCGGCGCTGCTCACCTGGATCGTCCTGCTGATGGTGCCGCTGTCGGCGCTGATGGCGCTCGGCTCCCGGCCGATCATGGAACTGCTGGCGGGCGGCTCGCTGAAGGGCTGCTCGCGCGGCGAGATCGTCGACGTCGGCTCCACCATGCTCACGATCCAGTCGGCGCAGATGGTGATGTACGGGATGGCGGTCGTCCTGTACGGGCTGCTGCAGTCGCACCGCCGGTTCGTCGCGCCCGCGCTGGCGCCGCTGATGTCCAGCCTGGTGGTCATCGTCGCCTACATCGTCTACGCGCCGCTCGGCCGCGGGTTCGAGAACGACCTCGCCGGGCTCCCGCTGGACGCCATGCTGACGCTGTCGATCGGGACGGCGCTCGGCGGCGTCGCGATGGCCGCCACCGCCGGGATCGCGGCCTGGCGGCTGAAGCTCCGGCTGCGCCCGACACTGCGTTTCCCGGACGGGGTGGCGCGGCGCGTGCGGCGGCTCGCGGTCGCCGGCCTCGCCACGGTGGCCGCGCAGCAGCTGTCGGCGCTGCTGGTCGTCCGGCTCAGCTACGAGGGCACGGGCGGCGCGCTCGCGAACTACCAGTACGCGTGGGCGATCTACCTGCTGCCGTGGGCGATCCTGGCGGTGCCGATCGCGACCAGCGCGTTCCCGCTGCTGTCGGCCCGGATCAGCGCGGGGCAGCAGGAACGGTTCGACCAGGTCACCGCGTCCACCACCCGCGCGGTGATCCTGGTGTCGTGCGCGGGGGCCGCCGCCCTGGCCGCCGTCGCCGTCCCGGTCGCGGCGGTGTTCAACCCGGGCCATCCCGACCAGCAGGACGTGCTGTCGCGCGCGGTGCTGGCGTTCGCGCCCGGTCTACTCGGCTACGGGCTCGTCGCGCACCTCGGGCGCGTCCTGTACGCGTGCCACCGGGGCCGGATGGGCGCGATCGCGGTCGTCGCGGGCTGGCTCGTGGTCATGGTCGCCGACGTCGCGCTGGTCTTCTCGGTCGACCGTCAGTGGGTCGTCGCGGCCCTCGGCGTCGGCAACGCGGCCGGGATGACCGTCGCCGGCGTGCTGCTGCTCGGGACGCTCGTCCGCGCGAGGGGCGCCGCGGCCGTGCGCGGGATTCCGCGCGCGCTGGCCGCCGGGGTGCTCGGCGGCGCCGCGGGAGGCGCCGCCGGTTACGCGACGGCCGCGCTGCTCGGCCTCGGCGGGACGGGCCCGGCCGGGGAGCTTCGCAACGTCGGGACGGGGGCGCTCGCCGCGCTCGTCGCCGGCGCGGTCTTCCTGATCATCGCATTCGTGCTCGACGGCCGGGACCTGCGGGCCGTCCTCAGCCGGAAGGTCACCCGCAATGTCTGACATGGAGCTGGGCGGGCTGCGCGTCGCACTCGTCCTCGGCACCAGCGCCGGCGGCGTGGGCCGCCACGTCCGGTCCGTCGCCGAAGGGCTGGCCGGACGCGGTGTGCGCGTCCTGGTCTGCGGGCCCGCGTCGACGGAGGAGCTGTTCGGGTTCGCCGGCGGCGGCGTCCGCTTCGCCGAGGTCGACCTCGCCGACCGGCCCCGCCCGGTGAGCGACGTCAGGGCCGTCGCGAAGCTGCGTTCGCTGCTGAGCGGCGCCGACGTCGTGCACGCCCACGGCCTGCGGGCCGGGGCGCTCGCCGTGGCGGCCTGCGCGCGCGTCGCCCCGGGCCCGCTCCGGTTCTCGAAGGGGGGGCCCCCGCTGGTCGTCACGCTGCACAACGCCGTCATCGCGGGCGGGCGGACGGCGGCCATCTACGGGACGCTGGAGCGAATCGTCGCCCGCGGCGCCGCCCAGGTGCTCGGGGTCTCGCCCGACCTGGAGGAACGGATGCGGGCCCTCGGCGCCCGGTCGGCCGGGCACGCGATCGTCCCGGCGCCCGCGCCGCAGGCGCCGCCGGGCCCGGCCGTGCGCGCCGATCTGCGGGCGGAACTGGGTGTGGGGGAGCGGCCGCTGATCCTCACGGTCGGGCGGCTCGCGGAGCAGAAGGGCCTGCCGACGCTGCTCGCCGCGGCGGCGGCCTGGGCCGGGCGCACCCCGCCGCCGCTCGTCGCGATCGTCGGGGACGGGCCGCTGGAGGACGAACTGCGCGTCCGCATCGAGGCCGAGGACCTGCCCGCCAGGCTGCTCGGCCGCCGCTCCGACGTCGCCGGGCTGCTGGCCGCCTCCGATGTGGCGGTGGTGCCCAGCGTGTGGGAGGGGCAGCCGCTGATCGTCCAGGAGATCCTGCGGGCGGGCCGCCCGCTGGTCGCGACCCGCGTCGGCGGGATTCCGGACCTGGTCGGCGCCGGGGCGGAGGACCGGTCCGCCGGGGCGTCGCTACTGCACGGGCCGGAGAGCGAGGCGGCGCTGCTGGTGCCGCCGAACGACGCCGAGGCGCTCGCGCGGGCGGTGGACCGCGTCCTTGACGACCCGTCGCTCGCCGCTCGGCTCGGCTCGGCCGCGGCGCGGCGGTCGGCGCTGCTCCCGGGCGAGGACGACGCCGTCGAGCAGCTCGCGGACCTCTACCGGGAACTGGTGGACGCCCGCCGCCGGCCCGCCGGGTGACCGGACCTTAGACGCGCTTTCCGGGGACACGGTTCGGATCGAGATCGAGAAAGTTCTCCGACGGGGGAACCACGCCCTTCCGGCCCGCGTTCAAGTAGGTAATCGGAGGGGAGTATCCCCGCGCACGGTTCCCGACAGTACGGCCGGTCCATATCGGCCCGGGTTCCGCGGCCCTCGCTCGTCAGGGCGGGAGAGACCTCCGGCCACACGTTCGTGTCCGCCGGAGGTGTTCACGTTGTCAGTCGCTCCGTGGGTCTGGGCCCTCACCATCGCGGGAATTCTCGCGATCATCGCCGCAGACCTCTTCGTCATCCACCGCAACGACACGCGGGAGTTCACCACCCGCAGGGCCGCGTTCTGGTCCGTGGTCTACATCGGTCTCGCCGTGCTGTTCGGCCTCGGCGTCTGGGCCTTCTCGGGCGGCCGGTACGCCGCCGAGTACTTCGGCGGCTTCGTCACCGAGAAGAGCCTCAGCGTCGACAACCTGTTCGTGTTCATGGTGATCCTCACCCGGTTCGCCGTGCCGAAGCACGCCCAGCACACCGTGCTGATGGCGGGGATCGTGATCGCGCTGGTGCTGCGCGGCGTCTTCATCGCCGTCGGGGCGGCGGCCATCGCGACGTTCACCTGGGTCTTCTTCATCTTCGGCGCGTTCCTCATCTGGACGGCGATCGGCCTGGTCCGCGGCGGCGACGAGGACGAGTACAAGGAGAACGCGCTGCTGCGCTGGGCGAAGCGAGTCATCCCGACGTCGGACGAGTACGACGGCTCCCGGTTCGTCACCCGGCGCGACGGCCGCCGGCTGGTCACCCCGATGGCCATCGTCATGATCGCGATCGGCTCCACCGACGTGCTGTTCGCGCTGGACTCGATCCCCGCGATCTTCGGGCTGACCACCGAGCCGTACCTGGTCTTCACCGCCAACGCGTTCGCGCTGATGGGCCTCGTCCAGCTGTACTTCCTGCTCGGCGGGCTCACCGACCGGCTCGTCTACCTCGGGCACGGGCTGGCGTTCATCCTCGGCTTCATCGGGGTCAAGCTGATCTTCCACGCGCTGCACGAGTACGGTGTCGCCTGGGCGCCGGAGGTGCCGATCTGGCTGTCCCTGGCGGTGATCGCCGGAACCCTGGCCGCCACCACGGTCGCCAGCCTGGCCGCCGGGCCGAAGCGGTCCGGCGAGGAGCCGGCCGAGAAGCAGGTCGAGCAGCAGGCGGACGCGGACGCCGCCGCGACACGCGAGGGATGAGAGCGGCGTCACCTCGACACATGACCCGAATCCTGTTCTAGAATCTCGGTCAAAGGGTCTGAGAGAGGGTGACGCATGGCCATCGGGCTGACCGAGGAGCACGAGGCGCTCGCCGAATCGGTGCGCGGCTTCGCCGAGCGCAACATCCCCGCGACGGCCGTGCGGGCCGCGCTGGACGCGGACGAGGAGGCCAGGCCCGGGTTCTGGCCCGCCCTGGCCGAGCAGGGCCTGCTCGGCCTGCACCTGGACGAGGAGCACGGCGGGCAGGGGTTCGGCCTGCTCGAACTGTCGGTCGTGCTGGAGGAACTGGGCCGCGCCGCCGCGCCCGGCCCGTTCCTGCCGACCGTTCTCGCGAGCGCCGTGATCGACGCGTCCAGCAACGCCAAGCTCCGCGCGGAGCTGCTGCCCGCCCTCGCCGACGGGTCGAAGACGGCCGCCGTCGCGCTGGACGGTGCGCTGACCGGCCGCCGCGACGGCGACTCCCTCGTCGTGTCCGGGACGTCGGCGACGGTGCTCGGCGCCGCGCTCGCCGACGTGCTGGTGCTGCCGATCGCGGCCGGCGACGGCGAGCAGTGGGTCGCGCTGGACGCCGCCGACCTCACCGTCACACCGGTCACGAGCCTGGACCGGGTCCGCCGCGTCGCCGCCGTGGAGGTGTCCGGCGTCGCGGTCGGCGCCGACCGTGTCCTGGACGGCGTCACCGCCGGCCAGGTCAAGGACGTCGCCGCCGCCCTGTTCGGCGCGGAGGCCGCCGGTCTCGCCGGTTGGCTGGTGGCGACCGCGGCAGAGTACGCCAAGGTCCGCGAGCAGTTCGGCCGCCCGATCGGGCAGTTCCAGGGCGTCAAGCACAAGGCCGCCCGCAGCCTGATCGCGCTGGAGCAGGCCCGCGCCGCCGCCTGGGACGCGGCCCGCGCACTGGACGAGGGCACCGAGGAAGCCGGCTTCGCCGCCGCCGTCTCGGCCGTGATCGCGCTCGACGCGGGCGTGCAGACCGCCCGCGACGCCATCCAGATCCTCGGCGGAATCGGCTTCACCTGGGAGCACGACGCGCACATCTACCTGCGCCGCGCCCTCACGCTCCGGGCGCTGCTCGGCTCGTCCGAACACTGGGCCGCCAAGGTCGCCGCGCTCGCGCTGGACGGCGGGCGCCGCGAGGTCGTGCTGGAGCTCGACGAGGACGCCCGGCCGCTGCGCGAGCGGATCCGCGCCGAGATCGCCGAGCTGGCCGCGACCGAGGACAAGGACGCCCTCGCCGCGAAGCTGGGCGACGAGGGCTGGACCGTCCCGCACTTCCCGAAGCCGTGGGGCCGGGAGGCCGGGCCGGTCGAGCAGATCCTGATCCAGCAGGAGCTGAGGGCCGCCAAGGTCAAGGCCCCGAACCTGGGCATCGGGGCCTGGCTCGTGCCCTCCCTCGTCCGGTACGGGACCGAGGAGCAGAAGGAGCGGTTCCTGCGGCCGACGCTGCGCGGGCAGATCGTGTGGTGCCAGCTGTTCTCCGAGCCGGGCGCCGGCTCCGACCTTGCGTCCCTGTCGATGAGGGCCGAGCGGGTCGAGGGCGGCTGGAGGCTAACGGGCCAGAAGATCTGGACCTCGCTCGCGCACCACGCCCAGTGGGGTTTCTGCATCGCCCGCACCGACCCGGACGCTCCCAAGCACGACGGCATCACCTACTTCCTCGTGGACATGAAGTCCGAGGGGGTGGACGTCCGGCCGCTGCGCGAGCTGACCGGTGACGCCCTGTTCAACGAGGTGTTCCTGGACGGCGTGTTCGTCCCGGACGACCGCGTGGTCGGCGAGGTGAACAGGGGCTGGCAGGTCGCGCGCAACACGCTGTCCAACGAGCGGGTGTCGCTGTCCACCGGCGGCGGCCTCGGCATGGGCGTCCCCGAGCTGCTGAAGTTCTTCGCGAAGCGGGACATGGACGCCGTCGCCGCCGCCGAGGTCGGCCGGCTCGTCGCGCAGGGCCAGTCGATCGACCTGCTCGGCCTGCGCACCACGCTCAAGCAGCTGAACGGTGTGGAGCCGGGCGCAGAGGCCAGCGTCCGCAAGCTTCTCGGTGTCCAGTTCAACCAGGACGTCGCCGACCACTGCTGGGCCGCGCAGGGCACGGCCGGGGCCACCGAGGTGCCGATGGCCGAGAGCGGCATCGTGGGCCGGGCCATGCTGTTCAGCCGCGCGATGACGATCTACGGCGGCACCACCGAGGTGCAGCTCAACATCATCGGCGAACGCATCCTCGGCCTTCCGCGCGACCCCGAACCGGGCAAGTAGCCCTAACGCCGCGGCCGGAAGGTGTAGGTGACGTTCACGAGGACGATGCCGGTGATGACGAACAGCAGGCCGGGGAGGCCGGCGTTGACGACGCCGATCGCGCTCAGCGGGATCGCGGCGATCAGCGACAGCACCGCCATGGCCAGGCTGTGATCGCGTTCGCCGTGCCGCGGCGCCGGGCTCGGGCGGGACCGCGGCCGGGGCGCGGCGGTGCGCGCGTCCAGGGCCTCCTCGATGCGGTCGACGACCGTCTCGATGAAGGCGTCGTCGTACTCGGGCCCGAGCTCGCGCCGGGCCGCCATGGCCGCCGTGAGGTCCTCGCGCGGCAGTCGTGGGCTCGTCATGGTTCCGTTATAGGCGGACGCGGCCGCGGGCCGCGTCACCCCTCGGGGCCAGCTGCCCGCTACCCCTCAGGTGTGAGCGGGTCCGCAGGTAAACTTCCGCTTCCGCCCCAGATCATCCGGAGGTCCCCGTGACACCGCGGACCCGCTCGACCGTCCTCGCCGTCTGCGCCTGCGTGGCCGGGCTGGTCCTCGCGGGCTGCGGCGGCGGGGAGGAGAAGAAGTACGCCGCCGAACCGTCCGCCGCGCCGACGACCCTGGCGCCGCTCCCCGCGGTGCGGCCCGCCGACGTCAAGCCGCTCGTCGGACGCTGGGTCGGCACCGCCAAGGACTACTTCCAGTTCAAGGCGGACGGCAGCGGAGTGTGGGTGCGGGGCGGGCAGAAGCTCTGGAGCGGCTCGGCCATTCCCGAGGGCGGCGGCAAGTACCGCTTCTCCTGGAACGGCGGCGACCCCAAGACCGCGTCCTACTGGGGGGTCTCCCTGGACGGGAACAAGACCTCGCTCGTGTTCGCCGGAACCAACCAGACCTACAAGAAGGCCGTCGCGAAGAAAGGCAAGGGATGACCGACGGGATGTTCGCCTCACCGGCCGACGTGGCGGGCAGGCTGGCCGGTGTCCGCTACCTTGCGGACGAGGCGATCGCGACCACCGTGTTCCTCGCGCAGGCGCTGGGCAAGCCGCTGCTGGTGGAGGGGCCCGCCGGGGTCGGCAAGACCGAGCTGGCCAAGGCCGTCGCGGCGGCCACCGCCGCGGAGCTGATCCGGCTCCAGTGCTACGAGGGACTGGACGAGGCCCGCGCGCTCTACGAGTTCAACTACAAGAAGCAGCTCCTCGCGATCCAGGCGGCGCCGGCGGACCGGGCCTGGCAGGAGACCCACGACGACATCTTCTCCGAGGAGTTCCTGCTGGAGCGGCCGCTGCTGGCGGCGATCCGGCGCACGAGCCCGACGGTCCTGCTCATCGACGAGGCGGACAAGGCCGACGTCGAGGTGGAGGGCATGCTGCTGGAGGTCCTGTCGGACTTCCAGGTCACGATCCCCGAACTGGGAACGGTCGCGGCCGTCCGGCGGCCGTTCGTGCTGATCACCTCGAACGCGGCGCGGGAGCTGTCGGAGGCGCTCAAGCGCCGCTGCCTCTACCTGCACCTGGACTACCCGGCACCGGACCGGGAACGTGACATCGTCCTCGCGCAGGTCCCGGGGATCGAGGCCGAGCTGGCCGAGCAGCTCGTCCGCACCGTCGGGACGCTGCGCGACCTGGAGATCAAGAAGGCCCCGTCGATCGCCGAGACCGTCGACTGGGCGCGCACCCTGCTGGCCCTCGGGCTGGACGACCTGGACGAGGCCGCCGTCGCCCGGACCCTGGGCGTCGTCCTCAAGCATGTCTCCGACCAGGAACGCGCGGCCAGGGAACTGGGGCTGAGGGGCTGACATGGCGTCCCTCGTCGACCGGCACACCGGGTTCGTCGCGGAGCTGCGCCGGGCCGGGCTGCCGGTGTCGGTCGCCGAGGGACTGGACGCGGTGCGCGCCATGCAGGCCGTCGACCTGCTGGACCGCGAGTCGCTGCGCGCCGCCTACGCGGCGACGGTCGTCAAGCGCCCCCAGCACCGGCCGACGTTCGACACCCTCTTCGACCTGTGGTTCCCGGCGGCGGTCGGGGACGGCGCCGGGACCCGGCACGATCCCGAGCGCCCTTCCCGGACGGTGGGCGACGACGGACGTCCCGTCCCGCCCGCGCTGGACCCCCTGGTGCAGGAGCGCCGCGACGAACTCGCCGAGCTCCTGCTCTCCGGGGACGACGCCGGGCTGCGGCAGTTCGCCCGCATGTCCGTCGCCGAGTTCGGCCAGACCCCCGGGCAGGAGTCGTGGTTCTCCTCGGGCGTCCTGAACGCGCTGTCGCCGGAGACCCTGATGGCGCGGCTGCTCAGCGCCGTCCTCGGCGGCCAGGAGCGCGGCGGTATGGCTGAACGCGTCGCGCGCCGGACGTTCCGCGATCGCATCGCCCGGTTCCAGGACCTCGTCGCGGGCGAGGTGCGGCGCCGCATCGCCGAGGACACCGGCGTCGAGCGGACGGCGCGGATCGCCGTCCGCCCGCCGCTGGAGCGGCTCGACTTCGCGGGCGCGAACCGGACCGAGATGGAGGCGCTGCGCCGCGAGGTGTATCCGCTGGCGCGCAAGCTCGCGTCCCGGCTCGTGCAGAAGCAGCGGCACGGCAGGCGCGGCCGGCTCGACTTCCGCCGGACGGTCCGCGCGTCCCTCGCCAGCGGGGGAGTGCCGCTCACCACCCACCACCGGCCCCGCCGCCCGCACAAGCCGGAGCTGGTCGTGCTGTGCGACGCCAGCGATTCGGTGTCGGCGTTCGCGCACTTCACGCTGCTGCTGACGTTCGCGCTGCGGGAGCAGTTCAGCAAGGTCCGCGCGTTCGCGTTCATCGACGCGACCGACGAGATCACCAAGTACTTCGCGCCGGGCGTGGACGTCGCCGACGCCATGACCCGCCTCGCCGCCGAGGCCGACCTCGTCTGGATCACCGGCCGGTCCAACTACGGCCACGCCATCAAGGTGTTCGACGACAAGTACCGCGACGCCATCACGTCCAAGACGTCCCTGCTCGTCCTCGGCGACGCCCGTTCCAACTACGGCGAGCTGTCGCTGCCGATCCTGCGCTCGATGGTGGGCCGTGCACGGCACGCGTACTGGCTCAACCCCGAGCCGCGCGGCCAGTGGGACACCGGCGACTCCGCCGCGTCGCGCTACGGAGAGCTCGTCCCGATGTACGAGTGCCGCAACCTGACGCAGCTCGCCGCCTTCATCGAGGAACTGGCCTAGGCCTTCTCGCGGATCACCAAGGCCAGGGCGGCGTAGGCGAGGGCGATGACCGCCGAGGCGACCATCGCGACGTTGGTGCCGTGCGCCAGCGCGGACGGGTCGTGCCCGGAGCCGGTGGCGACGGCCCCGACGATCGCCACGCCCAGCGACGCTCCGATGTAGCGGGCGGTGTTGTTGGCGCCGGCGCCCATGCTCGCGCGGTCGGCGGGGACGCTCTCGACGGCGAGCCGGGCGAGCATCGCGTTGGTCAGGCCGCTCGCGACGCCGGCGACGGCGAGGCCGGGGGCGAGGCGCCACCAGTGCCCGTCCGGCGCCATGTCCGCCATCGCGAGCTCGCTGATCGCGGCGAGCGCGAACCCGGCGGCCAGCAGCCGGCGGACGGGAAGGTGCGCCGGCAGCCGGTGCGCCTGGAGCGCGACGACGAACGACAGTGCCGACCAGATCGCCAGCACCAGCGCGGCGGCTACCGGCGACAGACCCATCACCAGGCTCATCATCGTGGCCAGGTAGGTCATCACGCCTATCACGGCGAGCCCGGTGACGAGCGCCCCGGTCACCGACAGCAGGAACGCGGGCCGGCGGAACAGCCTCAGGTCGATCATCGGCTCCCGGCGCCGCGCCTCGACCACGGTGAACGCGGCCAGCAGCACGGCGGCCGCCGCGAACAGCGCGAGGACGCCCGGGGCCGTCCAGCCGGTGCGGCCCCAGGTGATCGCCGCGACCAGCGCCGCCACGCCGAGGCTCATGGTGACCAGGCCGGGCACGTCCACGCCGCGCGGGCGCTCGGCCCGGGACTCGCCGAGCGCCCGCGCGGCCACCAGGGCGAGCAGCGCCGCCGCGGCGACGGTCGTCCAGTACCAGAGCCGCCAGCCGCCGAGCACGGTCAGCCCGGCCGCCGCGATCGGGCCGAGGGCGATGCCGAGGCCGACCATCGCGCCCCACATGCCGGTGGCCCGCGCCCGCCGCGGGCCGGGCTCGAACGAGGCGCCCACGATGCCGAGGCCGGTCACCAGCAGCGCGGCGCTCGCCGCGCCCTGCGCGATCCGGCCCGCGATGAACACCGAGGCGTTCGGCGCGAGAGCGCAGGCGACGCTGGAGACGGCGAGGGCGACCGCGCCGATGACGAACGTCCGCTTGCGGCCGTGGTCGTCGGCAAGGCTCCCGGCGGCGAGCAGGGCCGCCGCGAGACCCAGGCTGATCGAGCTCATCAGCCAGATCTGCGCGGTCCCTCCGGCGCGCAGCCCGCGGGCGGTGTCGGCCAGCGTCGCCGCCGGGGCGCAGTAGTTCATGAGGGCCAGCAGGGTGGCGGCGGCCGGCAGCGTCAGCGCGGCGGCGGTGCCGGGCACGCGGTGCGCGGCCCGGGGAGTCGCCAGAGTCGTCATGCGGTCTCCAAGTTCATTGAACGAACCGAATGGGGCGACGGTAGCACGACTAAGTTCAATCAATGAACCCCCTGGCGGGTACTGTGGTGCACATGGCACTCGGGAAGGACTACGCGGCGCAGGACTGCTCGCTGGCCCGCGCGCTGGAGGTCGTGGGGGAGCGCTGGACGCTGCTCATCGTCCGGGACGCCTTCTACGGCGTCCGCCGGTTCAGCGACTTCCTCATCCACCTGGACATTCCCCGCGCGGTGCTGTCCGCGCGGCTGCAGTCGCTCGTCGACACGGGCGTCCTCGTCAAGGACGGCCACGACTACGTGCTGACGGACATGGGCAAGGAACTGTGGCCCGTCGTCCACACGCTCGCCCGCTGGGCGGAGGACCACCTGTCCGCCGAGCCGTGCCGCATCTTCGTCCACGCCGCATGCGGAACCAAGGTCGGCCCGGACGGGGCGTGCGCCGCCTGCGAGCGCCAGGTCCGGCCGGAGGAACTGGAGATCCACGCAGGTCCCGGCGTCCGCCGCCGCACCGACCCGGTGAGCATCGTCCTGCGGTCCCCCCACCGCCTCCTCGACCCGATCCGCACCTAGGTGAGCAATCCCTCCCCGAGGTCGCGCAGGCGGCGCGGGGATATGGGGGATTCGACCGGCTAACCTGCACGCTCATGGAGACCGAGAAGGCCGAGCCTGCGCCGCGGCCCAGGCGGACCCTGTTCGGTCCTCCCGCGCGGGCCGACGACCGGAGCGAGCCGGCACCCGTCGCCCTGCCCGCGCTTCGCTCCGGCAAGCGGCTTCGCCCCCTCTGGCGGCTGATCGACGGCGCCCCCGGCGACTCGCGCACGCGGATCGCCCGCCGGGCCCGCGTCCTGGTCACGATCGCCGCCGGCCTCGCCAACCTCGTCGGCGCGCTCGTCGTGCTCGCGTTCGCGGTGGTCGTCCCCGACCCGGTCGGGCACGTCTCCGAGCGGCTCCAGCTCATCAACCTGGTCGTCTTCACCGCCTACGTCTCCGCGGCGCTGCCCGTCGGCCTCGTCCTCGGCGAGCGGTTCTTCCGCCGCGTCCGCCGCCTGGTCGAGCGGCACGACGAACCCGACCGGCACGAGCGCGCGCTGCTGCTGTACGGGCCGCTGCGGCTGATGGCCCTGCACCTGACGCTGTGGGGCATCGGCACGGTCGGCTGGGTCGCCGTCAACGCCCCGTTCTCCGGGCTGCTGGCCGTCAAGCTCGGCCTCACCAGCCTGCTCGGCGGCCTCACCACCTGCACGGTCGTCTACCTGCTGACCGAACGGCTGCTCAGGCGCGCGGTGACCACCGCGCTGCGCAGCGAGCTGCCGCGCCGCACCGGCCTGCCCGGCGTCGTCGCGCGCTCGGTGCTGGCCTGGGCGCTCGGCACCGCGATCCCGATCCTCGGGCTGATCACCCTCGCCATCGGCACCTTCCTCATCGCGGAGATCACCGTGCGGGACTTCGCGATCGCGGTGCTCGCACTCGGCGGCATCGCGCTGGTCGTCGGCCTCGGCGTCACCTACACCGCCGCCCGCGCCATCGCCGACCCGGTCGAGTCGGTACGGCTCGGTCTCGCCCGGGTGCAGCGCGGCCAGCTGGACGTCGAGGTCCCCGTCTACGACGCCAGCGAGGTCGGGCTGCTCCAGGCCGGGTTCAACCACATGGCCGCCGGGCTGCGCGAGCACGAGCGGCTCCAGGACCTGTTCGGCCGGCAGGTCGGCGCGGACGCCGCCCGCCTCGCCCTCGAACGCGGCATCGACCTCGGCGGCGAGCTGCGCGAGGTCGCGGTGGTCTTCGTGGACATCATCGGCTCCACCCGGCTCGCCGCCGGCAGCCCGCCCGCCGAGGTCGTCCGGCTGCTGAACGACTTCTTCGCCGTGGTCGTCGAGGTCATCGGCGCGCACGGCGGCTGGATCAACAAGTTCGAGGGCGACGCCGCGCTCGCGATCTTCGGTGCGCCGCTGGCGCTGGAGGGCGCGCCCGGCCGCGCCCTCGCCGCCTCCCGCGAGCTCGCCCGCCGGCTGCGCGAGGACGTCCCCGGGCTGCGGGCGGCGATCGGCGCCTCGGCGGGCGAGGCCGTCGCCGGCCACATCGGCGCCGAGGAGCGTTTCGAGTACACGGTGATCGGCGACCCGGTGAACGAGGCGGCCCGCCTCACCGACCTCGCCAAGAACACCGAGGCGCGGGTGCTGGCGGCCGGGTCCCTCCTCACCGGTGCCGACGCGGACGAGGCGCGGCACTGGTCGCTCGGCGAGGAGGTCACCCTCCGCGGACGGACGCGGGTCACCCGCCTCGCCTCCCCGCACCCGCCCGAACGCGTCGCGTCCTAGGACGCCCGGGTCAGTGGCCGCGGGCCATCCACTCCTCCAGGTGCGGGGCCTCCGCGCCGATGGTGGTGGAGTCGCCGTGGCCGGTCCGGACGATCGTGTCCGGGGGGAGCGTCAGCAGCCGCTCGCGGATGGAGGTGATGATAGTCGGGAAGTCGGAGAAGGACCGGCCGGTCGCGCCGGGGCCGCCGCTGAACAGGGTGTCGCCGGAGAAGACCGTGCCCAGTGCGGGCGCGTGGAGGCAGACCGCGCCGGGGCTGTGGCCCGGCGTGTGCAGGACGGTGAGGTCCGTTCCCGCGACGGTGATGACCTGGCCGTCCGACAGGTCGCCGTCCGGGGAGGCGTCCGGGTGCTTCTGCTTCCAGAGCATCAGGTCGTCCGGGTGCAGCAGGACGGGCGCGCCGGTGCGGGCCTTGAGGGCGGGCGCGGCGTCGATGTGGTCGTCGTGCCCGTGGGTGGACACGATCGCCACCAGCCTGCGGCCGCCGACCGCGGCCGCGATCGCCTCGGCGTCGTGGGCGGCGTCGATGACGATCGCCTCGCTGTCGTCCCCGACGATCCAGACGTTGTTGTCGACGTCCCAGGTGCCGCCGTCGAGCGAGAACGTCCCGGACGTGACGACGTGGTCGATGCGGGCCGCCATCAGAGGACCACCACCGAGCGCAGCACGTCGCCGTGGTGCATCTTCTCGAACGCGGCCTCGACGCCGTCCAGCTCGATCGTCTCCGACACGAACGTGTCGAGGTCCAGGCGGCCCTGGAGGTAGAGGTCGATGAGCATCGGGAAGTCGCGGGAGGGCAGGCAGTCGCCGTACCAGGACGACTTCAGCGACCCGCCGCGCCCGAACACGTCCAGCAGCGGCAGCTCCAGCTTCATCTCGGGAGTCGGGACGCCGACGAGCACGACCGTCCCGGCGAGGTCGCGGGCATAGAACGCCTGCGTGTAGGTCTCCGGGCGGCCGACGGCCTCGATGACGACGTCGGCGCCGAAGCCGCCGGTCAGCTCCCGCACCGTCTCGACGACGTCGGCGTCCTTGCCGTTGACGGTGTGCGTGGCGCCGAGGGAGGACGCGGTGGTGAGCTTGCGCTCGTCCAGGTCCACCGCGATGATCTTCGCCGCGCCGGCCAGCCGGGCGCCGAGCACGGCCGCCGCGCCGACGCCGCCGCAGCCGATGACCGCGACCGAGTCGCCGCGTCCGACCCCGCCGGTGTTGATCGCCGCGCCGAGCCCGGCCATCACGCCGCACCCCAGCAGGCCCGCCACCTCCGGCTTGGCCGCCGAGTCGACCTTCGTGCACTGCCCGGCGGCCACGAGCGTCTTGTCGGCGAACGCGCCGATTCCGAGCGCGGGCGACAGCTCGGTGCCGTCCTCAAGGGTCATTTTCTGCGCGGCGTTGTGCGTGTTGAAGCAGTACCACGGACGTCCCCGCAGGCAGGCCCGGCACTGGCCGCACACCGCGCGCCAGTTCAGGACGACGAAGTCGCCCGGCTCCACCTGGGTGACCCCGTCGCCCACCGACTCGACGACCCCGGCGGCCTCGTGGCCCAGCAGGAACGGGAACTCGTCGTTGATCCCGCCCTCGCGGTAGTGCAGGTCGGTGTGGCAGACCCCGCACGCCTGGACCTTGACGACCGCCTCTCCGGGACCGGGGTCCGGAACGACGATCGTCTCGATCCGCACCGGCTGTCCCTTGCCGGGTGCGACGACCCCGCGTACCTGCTGCGCCATGCTGCCGCCTCTCGTCGTCTCGATCTTCCCCCGACCCTATCCATGCCCTCGCCGACCTGCCGTGTCGCTTCTGACAGGCGGAAGGCACCGCGCATCAGGCGCCGCGGCCGGTGAGCGGCGAGTCCGTCAGGTGAAGCGGATGGCCTGCAGCTTGTCGGCGGCGTCGCGGTCGAGGACCGTGACGCCGGCGGCGGGCGGGAGGGGGCCGCCGCTGCGGGCGCGGGCGATGAGGGGACGCCAGCGGCGGCAGTGCCGGGCGAACGTGGTCGAGGTGGTGACGCGGCCGCGGGCGAACTGGCCGGCGCGGGCGGTCTCGGGGGCCACGTCGATGAGGATCAGGTGCAGCCGGCCGCCGCGGCGGCGGGCCAGCCAGGCGAAGAGGTGCAGGATGTGCGGCCAGGTGCCGCGCGTGTGGGCGACGACGCCGTGCCCGGCGACGATCGCCCGTCCGATGCGCCAGACGTGGGTGGCCTGGACGATCGGCGTCCGCAGCCGCACCGGGACGGGCCGCAGGAACCGTGCCCACCAGTTGCGGGACTGGCGTGAGTCGATCACGCGGACGTCGCCCGCGCGCACCGGCTCCGTCTCGTCGCCGTTGAGCCCGTACAGGCGGTTGAGCAGCGTGCTCTTGCCCGCTCCCGGAAGGCCGGCGACCAGCACCAGGGAGCCCGCCGGGTAGCGCAGCGCGGGGCCCGGGTCCGCCTCGTGGGGTTCGCGGATGGTCGCCTCCTGGGCTCGGGCCGGAAGTGTGTTGTGGCCAACGAACACCCGGCACCGCTTGTTCCGGGGCGACCCGGGAGAGTCACCAGCCGCGGGCGCGCCATTCCGGGATCGAGGGACGCTCCCGGCCGAGCGTCGAGTCCTTGCCGTGGCCCGGGTAGAACCAGGTGGCGTCGGGGAGCCGGTCGAAGACGCGCTCCTCCACGTCCGAGAGCAGCTGCTTGAAACGCGTCGGGTCGCCCCAGGTGTTGCCGACGCCGCCGGGGAACAGGCTGTCGCCGGTGAACAGGTGCGGGCGCTCGGCGAGCTCGCCGCCGGCGTCGTACAGCAGCGCGATCGAGCCGGGCGTGTGACCGCGCAGGTGGATGACGTCCAGGGACGCGTCGCCGACGGTGACCGTGTCGCCGTGGTCGACGGGTTCGGCGACCGGCTCCGGGAGGGGCGCGGCGTCGCGCGGGTGGGCCACGACGGGGGCGCCGGTGGCCCGCACCACCTCGCTCAGCGCCATCCAGTGGTCCTCGTGGCGGTGCGTGGTGACGATCCGCGCCAGGGGACCGTCGCCGATCAGCTCCAGCAGCCGGGACGCCTCGTTCGCCGCGTCGATGAGGAGCTGCTCGCCGGTCGCGGTGCAGCGCAGGATGTAGGCGTTGTTGTCGTACGGGCCGACCGCCACCTTCGTGACCGTCAGCCCGGGCAGCTCCCGGACATCGGGACGTCCGCCCGCCTCGACGTTCCCGGTGTAGGTCATGGGTCCTCCCGTGGGTCGTTCGAAGACCATCTTCCATCATCGGCGCCCGCGATCTCCGGTACCCCGGGTACGTGGCGCGAATGAGTCACCAGACGCAGCCGAACCGTGCGCATACGGACGGACGTTCCCGTCTTGCCAGCGCAGTATGAGAAATGGAAGATCAGGATCGACCCCGTGAGGACGGTGAAGCGTTGGTAACCGCATTCCGTCCCGGACCGGACAGGGAGAAGCCGGAGGACCTCCTCCGGCACGCCTGCACGCTGGTCCGGCTGTGCGGCCGGGACTCCGCCATCGCCGCGGTGTTCCTCGCCCTCGTTCTGGTCGGAACCGTCACCCGGCTGGCGGCCGGTCTGCCCGGCCTCGCCGCGCTGGCGCTGCTGCCGGTGCTGTCCGGCTCGTTCGCGATCTCGGCCGGCTACGCGGTCCGGTCGCGCCGGACGCTCGTGGCGGTGCTCGGCGAGGTGCGCGGCCGCACCGGCTCGCCCGTCGACCCGGGCGCGCCGTGGACTCCGTTCGCCTCGTCGGTCGCGCTGGACGACCGGGTCCGCGACGTGGAGCTGCGCCGGCTGCTGTCGGCGGCGCACCGCTGCGGGGAGCTGTCCTGGCAGGCCGTCGCCTGGGCGGTGGCCACCTCGGTGCTGTTCCTGTTCTGGACGCTGGCGGCGGCGATGGCGGGAGGATGACCGGGTGATCGGCGACGTTCGCGGCGGGGGGACGGCCCCGGGGTTCGCCCTGGACGTCCGGCCGGGCAGCTTCTGGGAGCGGCTGGCCCCCACCGACCGGCAGGCCCTGCGCGCCATGGGCCGGCGCACCGACATCCCGCCCGGCGGCATGCTGTGCCACCAGGGATCGGTCGCGCCGGCCGTCTACGTGGTGTTCAAGGCGTCGCCGCGGGCGGCGAGCAACGCGGTGGCCAAGGAGTTCGTGGACTCCAGCGACGGCGACGAGTCGATCATCGACCTGTTCGGGGCCGGGGACCTGGTCGGCGTCCTCGGCCCGTGGGGGCATCCGCAGCGCGGCACGGTCTCCGCGCTGGACCATGTCACGGCGCTGCGCGTGGACCGCGGCAAGTTCCGCAGCCTGCTGGCGGCCAGCCCACAGGTCGCCGAAGCGATGATGCACGCGATCTCGGAGAGCGTCACGTACGGCGGCCGCCGGCACGCGGTGCGGGCGGCCGACCATCCGCAGCGGCTCGCCTACCACCTGCTGGAGCTCGCGCACCGGTTCGGTGAGCCCCGCCCCGGGCCCGGGACGCAGATCCCGCTGCGGCTCAGCCAGGCGGAACTGGCGAACTGGGCGGGGATCTCCCGCGAGACGCTGGTCCGGTGGTTCCGGATGTGGCGGTCGAAAGGGATCCTCGACCGGCGGGCCCGCCCGCTGACCGTGCTGGACATGGAGCGGCTGCGCCGCGCCGCCAGCCCGTGGGGGGACGAGTGGCCGGCCGCCGAACCCGAGCGGGGACCCGAGACCGGGCGGGGACCGGAGGGGGACGCCGGGATCGCGGCGCGCGAGCCGGTGCGCCTCGACACCGCGGGCGGGGACACCCCGGGCGGTCCGCCCGCGGTGCGCCTGCCCGCCGACAACCCCTACTTCGCGGGCCGGACGGTCAGCCTCGGCAAGCTGGACCTGCTGGTCGGCCAGTCGGCGTGGCCGCGCGCGGTGATCGTCCAGGGGATGGCGGGGGTGGGCAAGACCACCCTGGCGCTGCACTGGGCGCACCGGGTCGTCGACCGGTTCCCGGACGGCGTCCTGTTCGCCGACCTGCGCGGCACGTCCCGCAGCCCCGTCACCCCGGCGGAGGCGATGGGGCAGGTGCTGCGCGCGGCGGGCGTGCCAGGCGACCAGGTCCCGCGGACGGAGGCGGAGCTGGCGGCGCAGTGCCGGTCGCTGCTCGGCGACCGCCGCATGCTGCTGATCCTCGACAACGCCGTCCAGCCCGAGCAGGTCAGGCCGCTGCTGGCCGCGATGGCGTCCGGGCTGGTGGTCGTGACGAGCCGGCGGCGGCTGCCGGCCCTGCTCGAAGGCGCCGACATCCGGACGCTGGAACTGCGGGAGATGGCGACGCAGGAGGCGGTGGACCTCATCTCCAACGTGCTCGGGCCGGGGGACGCCCGCGTCCGGGACGAGCACCGGGCCGCCGTGCGGCTCGCCCGCGAGTGCGGCCACCTGCCGCTGGCGCTCGGCGTCATGGCCGGGCGGCTGGCCGAGAACCCCGGGGTGTCGATCGCCGGGACCGTCCGGGAGCTGGCCGCCCGGGACGTGCGGGACGCCGCGCCGTACGGACCGGGCCTCGCGGGGGCGGGCCTGGGCGACGGCGCGGCGCACGGCGCGTCCGGGCCGGGGCTGAGCGCCGTCGTGAACCCGACGTTCGACGTCGCCTACCGGGGCCTGCGCCGCGGGCAGCGCCAGGCGTTCCGCAGGCTCGGCCTCGTCGCGGGTCCCGACTTCACGCCCACCGCCCTCGCCGCACTGCGGGACGGCACGGTGGACGAGGCCCGCGAATGCCTGGAGGGCCTGCGCCAGGCGTACCTGGTCCACGACGTGGGCCCGGACCGCTACCGGATGCACGATCTGCTCCGCGAGTTCTCCCGCGAGCGCGGGCTCCTTGAGGACTCCGACGGCGAGCTGCAGGCGGCGCAGCGGCGGCTCCTCGCCGGCTACCTCGCCGAGGCGCGCGAGGCGGGCGCTGCCATCGCGGGACGGCCCCGCCCCGCGATGCACCAGGGCGAGACGCGGGAACGTCCGTCCAGTGCCGAACGCGCCTCCGCGCTCGCCTGGTTCGAGGCCGAGCGGCGCAACCTGGTCGCCGCGGTGCACCAGGCCGCCCGGCTCGGCCTGCACCGGACGTGCTGGGAACTCGCCGACGCGCTCTTCGACTTCCAGGAGTTCCGCCGCTACAGCGAGGACAACATCGCCGTCCACCAAGTGGGCCTGCACGCCGCCCGCACGGAGGAGGACTGGGCGGCGGCGGCGGTCATGCTGCACAACCTGGCGATGGCGCACTTCGAGCTGGGCGGCTCTGTCGAGGCCATCGGGTACGGGGAGGACGCGCGGCGCGGGTTCCGGGCCGTCGACCCACCCGACCGGTACGGGGAGGCCGCCGTCCTGGCCACCCTCGCCGGCGTCCATGTGACGCTGGGCCGGTACCTGACGGCGATCGACCACGCCCGGCGCTCCCTCGACATCCACGAGCAGCTGCGGAACGACGCGGGCGCGGCGAAGAGCCGCAACACGCTCGCCCGCGCCCATCTGGGCCTCGGCGACTATGAGACGGCTCTGGAGCACGCCGCGAAGGCGCTCGGGGTCCGCCGCCGGATCGGAGACCAGGCGGGAGTGGCCGAGACCCTGCTGATCGTGGCCGGCGTCCACCGGCGGCAGGGAAACGTCCACGGTGCGGTGTCGCACGCGCTGGAGGGCCTGTCCATCCGGCAGGAGCTCGCCGACATGCACGGCGCGGCCGAGGCACTGACGGAACTGGCGCGGATGAACGCCACGCTCGGCCTCCGCGACATGGCCCAGCAGGACGCCGAACAGGCACTCCGCACCTATCGCGCCCTCGGTGCGCGCCATGGGGAGGCGCGGGCGCTGACCACGCTCGGCATGCTCATGTGCGACGCCACCAGGTTCGCCGAGGCGTTCACCTACTGCGGGCAGGCGCTGCGGCTGCACCGTGACACCAGCGACCGGCACGGCGAGGCCGAGGCGCTCGCGCAGATCGGGATCGTCCACTGGCGCCTCGGGCGGTACCGGGAGGCGCGCGAGCACCTGCTGCGCGCGCTGGAGATCCGGCGCGAGATCGGCGACCAGCACGGCGAGGCCAACGACCTGGAGCACCTGTCGGTGGTGATGCGCCGGCTCGGCCGCAACCAGGAGTCGTTCGTCCTCGGCCTGGAGGCACTCGACCTGTGGCACCAGCTCGGCGCGCAGGGCGGGATGGCCGGGACGCTCGGCAGCCTGGCCCGCACCTACTCGCGGCTCGGCCTGCCCGAGGACGCCGAGCGCGCCGCCCGGCAGGCGCTGGGCATCCGCGAGTCCGGCGGCGACTGGTACGGACTCGGCGTCGGCATGGACACCCTCGCCGCCGTGCTGCGCCGCGCCGGCCGCCCCGAGGAGGCGCTGGAGCGGGAGCTGGAGGCGCTGCGCTTCCTCGGCGAGGTCGGCGACCGGCACAGCGAGGCGACCGGCCTCGTCCACCTCGCCGCCATCCACCTCGATCTCGGCCACGCCGACGAGGCGCTGGAGAACGGGCGGCGGGCGCTCGACCTGGCCGCCGAGCTCGGCGCCACCCGCGAGCAGGCGTACGCGCTGCACACGATGGCCCGCGCGAGCCGGCTGATCGGCAAGCACGCCCGCGCGGTGGAGCACGTGACCGCCGAGATCGTCATCCGCCGCGACATGGACGACCGGCGCGGGCTGCGGCAGGCCCTGGAACTGCTGCGCGACCTGCACCAGGCGCTCGGCGACCAGGCCGCCGCGGCGGACTGCGTCCGGCGCGTCCGGGCCCTCGACAACCTGCTCGAATCCGAAAGATCACTCGACATGTGACAAACGACGTAGTCCATCGGCGCAGCGCCGCGTTCACTGGACACGAGGCACCCGATCATGGGCTGCCGCGGTCCCGGCCCGGGGTCGGGTCCGGTGAGGAGGCGAGATGGAGACGACCCGGTTCTGGGACGCGCTGACCCCGCGCGCCCAGGAGGCGCTGCGGCAGGCGGGCGCCACCGTGGTGATCAGGCCGGGAAGGTTCCTGATGCGCGAGCACACCCGCGCGTCCCAGGTGTTCGTCCTGCGCTCCGGCGCGGTGAAGGTCTGGGTGGACCGGGCGGGCGAGATCGCCATCCTCGACGTCCTCGGGCCGGGCGACCTGGTCGGCGAGCTGGAGGCGGTGGACGGCGGCATCCGGCACGCCAACGTCGAGGCGGCGACCCGCGTCGAGGCCCTGGTACTGCCCGCCGCGCGGTTCCGCGGCGTCCTGGAGGCCCACCCCGGCGCGGTGTGGGCCGTCGCCGCCGTCCTCGCCGAACGGCTCCGCGACTCCAACGAGCTGCGCGTCGCCCACTTCCCCGACGACCCCGAACGCCGCCTCGCCGGCCGGCTGCTGCGCCTGGTGGCGCGGTTCGGCTCCCCGGCCAAGGAGGAGCGCCCGGACGGCGTGACCGAGGAGGGCGTCCTCGTGCGGGTGCCCGTGTCCCAGCAGGACCTCGGCCGCTGGGCCGGCATGGGCCGCCGGAAGGTCGCGCAGATCCTGGCGGCCGAGCCGGTCCGCGACGGCCTGACCGTCGCCCGGAGCGCGATCATCGTCCGCTCGGCGGACGTCCTGCACCGGCTCGTCGGCGACGACGACTAAGTCGACACGCCAGGGCTTCGATTGCATGTTCGATGATGGTGACGTAACGTGTCCGTCATGGAACAGTCTGCTATCGGCCATGCGGGGAATGGCGCCCATACGGCGGCTGTCCCGTCCGTTCCCGCTGCCGGGCGTCGCCACCGGGGCAGGAACAAGGCCGTGGCGTGGCGGCGGCCGGACGAGGTGACCGTGGTGCGGCTCAGGCTGGCGCCCGACCCGGCGGCCCGGTACCGGCTGGAGGGCCTGTTCCAGGCGGCGTGGAATCTGAAACGGGCGGTGCGGGGTGATGCTCGCAGTCGTGCGGCGGCGTACCGGGCGGGGTGGCGGCACCGCCGCACACCGGCCGAGGCCGCCGTATGGCGCGAGCGTCTGGGGCTGACGCGGGAGGCGTTGGAGCGGGCGGCCTACCGGCATCTTGACGCCGCCGGGCACCTGCGGCATCACCTGTCCAAGGCCGTGGCCATGCACATCGCCGACGAGGTATGGGCCGGGGTGCAGCGGCATCTGTTCGCCGATGCGTCCGGCCTCCGCCACGGCCTGCCCGCAACCGGCTCATGGCACGAGTTCACCCGTATCCCGGGCCGGGCCCGTTCGCACACGACGGCCCGCAAGTGGGAGACGTTCCGGTTGCACGGCACTCTGACCGGTCACCTATCGGCCTACGCCGCGCCCGGCCTGCCCCAGGACGTGACACCCCAGCAGGCGGCAGAATTGCCCGCGGGGGCCAGTGTGCTGGCCCAACGCCGCACCCCGCCGACGCCCGTGGCGCCGCGGATGCGGGGCGGCAAAGGCGTGTGGTGGGAGTATGCGGGGCCGCTGGTGCTGGTGTACTCGGGGGGCCCGGACGGGCGGCGCGGGGACGTGGTGGTGCCGGTGCGGCTGCCGCAGGGCGCCGGGCAGTGGCCTCATCTGGTGCACACGCTGGGGGATCCTGGCGTGTGGCACAAGGTGGATCTGGTGCGCCGCCGCGATCCAACCGAGCCCGGCGGGTGGGCCTACGAGGCGCATCTGATGGTCCTCAAGCCCGCGTTCGTGCCGGTGTCGACGGCGGCACGGCGGGCGGCGGCCCCAGCCGACCGCCGGGGCGGGGTGGACGGCAACGTCTCCAACCTGGCGGTGGTATCCCTGCCCGCCACGGCGGCACCCGTCGGAGACGAGCCCGGCACCGCGGCCGGCACGGCCGGTGCAGCGACCGGCCCCGACCCGGGAAACGGCAACGGCACGCCGGACGCCGAGCAGGCGGCGGGCCGCGCGATGGTGATTTTCTCCGCAGTGGCGTCGTCCAAGGTGGTGCCGACCCCTGCCGAGCAGGCCCGCACCGCCCGCCGGGAACGCAAACAGCGGGGTCGGCGGCGGGCGCTGGAACGCTCCCGCCGCGCCACCAACGCGGCCCACTACGAGCTCGGCCGACGGCAGCGCGAGCGCGAACAGCGCCGCGTCGCCGCCGGTCTCCCGCAAAGACAGGTCCCAGTTCCCGGCGGACCCCGCATCGCCCGGGCGGACGGCAAACCCCTTCGTTCCGCGCGCCGCGACAGCCTGTCGAACTCCTACCGGCGGCTGCGCGCCCGCGACGCAGCCGACGCCCGGCGCGCCGCCCAGTCGCGGGTCACCCGGGCGCGGGATGTCGCCGGCCAGATCGTGGCGGTGCACGGCGCGAACCTGATCGTCGAGGACTGCCGCATTACCGGCTGGTTCCGGCTGTGGGGGCGGGCCTGCGCCCGGTTCACCCCTGGCATGCTCATCGCCGCTCTGGCCACCGAATGCGCCAGGACCGGCGGGCGGCTGCTGCGCGCCTCCACCCACACCACCGCGCTGTCGCAGCACTGCCCCTGCGGACGCCGCACCCCCAAACACCTGGGCGTGCGCACCCACACCTGCCCCGTCCACGACGGCGGCTGCGGTCTCACCGGCGACCGTGACCTGGTCTCCGCCTCCCTCGCAGCCTTCATCCACTTCGACGATCCCGAAGATCCGTCCACCGCACGGGTGGACTTCCACAGCTCCCGCCACGCCCTGCGCGCCGGCGGGCCAGGGCTGCCTGGAGCCCTGTCCGAGTCAACCGCACCCATCCCCTCCCCCGGTTCCGGCGGTTCCGGGGGAGGGGAGGCGGCAGCCGACCCCCACATCACACGCCGCCGTCGCGACATCCGGCGGCGGGACTGGTGGCGGGCGGCCTCTGCTCGGCGAACCCGGAACAGTACGGTGCCGACCCCGGATGAACCACTTCCGCCCACACCGGGCGGCGCGGTGGTCACGCCGGGCAGACACCGACCACGAACCCGGCTGTCCAACGAACCCCCACCGGGACTTCGAAACAGACCTTAGAAGCCGGCCGGCTCGTGCGGCCAGGGCGGCGGCACCGGCAGCGGCCCGTCCGGCCGGACGCCGACGCCCGCGCCGTCCGACCGGCCGCTCAGCCAGCCGAGCAGCGCCCGCGCGGATCCGGACGCCTCCGGCGCCCCGGGCGCCCAGCCGAGGTCGGCGGTGTCCCCGGAGTCGGTCGCGGTGATCCGGTATCCGGCCAGCGCGCCCAGCGACTTCTCCGGCAGCGCCGCCATGTCCGCGAGCGTGGCGGCCGACGCCCATCGGACGTACGGCTCCGGCCAGTCGGCCGGTCCGTACCCGGCGGCGAGGTCGACATGGTGCGCCTCCACCTCGTGCCAGCGCCGGAACACCGTGTACCAGGCGGGGTGCGGCCAGCCGAGCATCGCCTTCACCGGAGCGTTCCAAGCATCCTCGGGAAGGGTCCGGGCCTGCTCGGAGAACCGCGCCGCCGTGGCGATGACGTCCTCGATCAGCTCGGGCCCGCCGCGTCCCGCGCCTTCGTCCAGCGCCGCGTTCCGCGCGTCCAGGCTCGCGTACTGAGGGATCTCGACGCCCGTCCGCGCCCCTTCGAGCAGATTCCACAGGGAGTCGGCGTTCCGCGCGATGTGCGTCGCCACATGCCCCCGGCTCCACCCCGGCAGCGCCGACTGCCCCCGCAGATCATCGTCGGTCAGCTTCCCCAGCGTCCCGGCGATGCGCTCCACGCCCGCGTCCACCTCGTCGATCACGTCGCGCCAGTCCATGACCGTTCCTCATCAGTTTCCAGGAGTGAGTCTTGCCCACACATCCTGGCACTGCGCGCATCCCGAACGGTGTTGGATGCGCTGGTTCCCCGCGTTCTGGTTGCGCCTGTCCGGCGGCGTGCATCGAGTGCACGGTCCGTGACGGGGTGGCGGGGTCCCTCACGTCCTGGGGCCTCATGATCGGCCTGGATGCTCCGATGCCCGTGCCCATCGCTCTGGTGGGTACGGGGCGGTGGCGTCCGTCGCCGGATCGCATGCCCGAGGGCGCGTCGCCCGATCGCGATGCTCGCCGCATCGTGCCGGGACACCTTCCTGCTCTTGCCGGTCAAGGGCTCCCGCCAGTTCCGGGCCCATTTTGTGGTGTAGGCGGGGTCCACGGCCACGATCGCCACACCGGCCTCGGCGGCCATCGACACCAGCCGGGCCCTGAGTCGCCCGGTCGGCATCCCGCAGATCAGCTGCCGGAACCTCTTACGGTGGCCGTGCTTCTCGCGGGTCTTCTCGGCGGCGAAGTCGAGGTCCTCGATCGCGATGGCGGCCACCCCGCAGCTTTCGGCCCAGTGCAGCAGGCGGGTGATGGCGTGCCGGATCTGGGCGTCCCGATGGGCGGCAGGCCCGGACAAGGCGTACTCGAACCGCATGGGATCGCCGATCGGGTTGCCGTGCCGGTCGAGCCGCCACGCGGCGAAATGGTCGGCGTTGGTGTCGACACCGATCACGCCGCAGGTGCGTACGGCGTCCAGAGTGATTGTCGGGACGGTGGCGCGTTGCCGCGACGCGGTCAGATACCAGCGGCCCCGGCCGGGATCCAGGTGGATGCGGTAGGCGACCGCCCGGTTCGCCTCGACCCGGTCGGCCCATTCGACGCCCCGATGGGGGAAGGTGACCCGGGCCGTCAGCATGTAGCGGCCTCCCATTGCTCCCGCCATTGGGCTTCGATGAGCCCGGCCGTCTCTAGATGATCCCGGGTGTTGAGCAATCTGCGGCCACCTCGCACCAGCCGCACGAGTCCGGCGTCCCAGTCGGCGTGCCCGGCGGTGAGGCGGTCCCGCAGGACCCAGACGGCGCGACTTGGCGAACCACTCCTTCTTGGAGCGGTAACCGCCCAGCGCCCTCCGGGTGCCCCTCTGCCCGATCGGCAGCGACAGCCTGTGCTCCAGCGTCCGCCCCCCGGCCTCAAGAGACTGGATGTGAACGAGTTTGCCCCGGCGGGCCAGCGCCCACTGATCGTGCATGGCCTTGGTGATGCTCCCGGCCCACCGCGCCGACGACTCGGCGGTCAGTTCCCGCTTGCGGGCCGCCCAGCGATCGGCGTCGTGATCCAGGGCATCGGTGCAGCGGGCCTTCAGATCACGACCGGCCAGCGACCCCAGATGCGCGCCGACCAGCCGCAGCACCCGCTCATCCCCGGTCGACAGGCCCTTGAGCCGGTCACGCACCGCCACCCCCGATGGCCCGCCCGCCACGAACGGTGCAGCAACCGGTCTCAGCCGATCCAGCGCGCCCCCGGCCACGTCCCCGGGCTTGCTCGCAGCTCGGGTCTCGATCCCGGTGTCGGTTTTGGCCGCGGGTTGGACGTCCGGGCGCTGCACAATGGTGATCATGGAGTTTCCGATCTGCGTGACGTGCGGCGTCCAGTACGGCGGGCCCCGTCCGGACTGCCCGATCTGCGAGGACGAGCGGCAGTACGTGGGCTGGGACGGTCAGAAGTGGACCACCCTGGAGCGGTTGCGCGCCGATCACCAGGGCCGGGTCGCCGAGGAGGACCCGGGCGTCGTCGGGATCGGTGCCGAGCCGTCCACCGCGATCGGCCAGCGCGCCCTGCTCGTCCGCACGCCGTCCGGCAACGTCCTGTGGGACATGATCACTTACCTGGACGACGAACTGGTCCGGCGGGTCGGCGAGCTCGGCGGCGTCTCGGCCATCGCGATCAGCCACCCGCACTTCTACGGCAGCATGATCGAGTGGGCGCACGCGTTCGACGCCCCCGTCTACATCCACGAGGCCGACCGCCAGTGGGTGGCCCGCCCGGACGACGCGGTGACCTTCTGGACGGGCGAGACCCACGAGCTGGCCGACGGCCTCACGCTGATCAACGCGGGCGTCCACTTCGACGGCGGCCAGGTCCTGCACTGGCGGGACGCCCGCGCGCTCTTCTCGGGCGACATCCTTACCGTCGTCAACGACCGCGACTGGGTGAGCTTCATGTACAGCTACCCGAACTTCATCCCGGAACGTCCCCGTGCGGTCCGCCGCGCCCTCCGCCTCCTGGAGCCCTACGACTTCGACCGCGTCTACGGCGCCTGGTGGAAGAAGATCGTCCACACCGACGGCAAGAACGCCGTCCGCCGCTCCGCCGACCGCTACCTGAACTTCGCCCTCGACGACGAGTAGCTCAGGAGATCGCCGCTTCGATCGCGGCCCGGTCCTGGTACTCGCGCCAGCGCACGATGCGCCCGTCCCGCGCTCGCAGCACCGTGACGAAGTTCGCGGACCCCCGCCTGCCCGTGCCGGGGATCGCTGCCACCAGTTCGTACTCGGCGACGATTACCTCGGGGTCGGCGGTCTCGTGCACCACCACATCGCGGAACTCCTCGAAGACGATCGGCAGCGCCGCGCGACCCTCACGCAGCCTCGCCGCGATCGCGTCGCGCCCCTCGGAGCGCCGCTCCTGCCCGGCGGGCGCGAACGGCATCTCGATCACGACGTCCTCGGCGAGCATCTCCTCGTCCAGGCCGGCCCGCCCGGCGAGGGCGTTGCGCTGGAAGCGTGCGAACAGATCCTTCGGACTCTGTACGGGCATGGGTCATCCCTTCGAACTAAGATGAGTTGCGACTCACGTTCAGAAAATATGAGTCGCGACTCATCTTGTCAACGGGTGGACGAATGACACCGAGCAGACCCATGCGCGCCGACGCCCGGCGCAACCGCGCCCGCATCCTCGCCGCCGCCGAAGAGGTTTTCGCCGAGCGCGGTGCGTCCGCGTCCACCGAAGAGGTCGCCGCCCGCGCCGGGGTCGCCATCGGCACGGTCTTCCGGCACTTCCCGACCAAGCGCGACCTGCTCGCCGCGATCATGAAGGAGCTCCGGCAGCGCCTTGTCGACAGGGCCGAGAAGCTCACCGCGGAGGGTGACCCCGCCACCGCGTTCTTCGACTACTTCACGTACCTCGTCGAAAGCTCGGCCGAGATCGGCACCGTCGTGAGCCTCCTTGCCGAGGAGGGCACGTCCATCGAGCCCGACGACCAGATCATGGCCCTCACCCAGGCCTTTGGCAGGCTCCTGGAAGCCGCGCAACAGGCCGGCACCGCTCGCCCTGACGCCCGCCTGGACGAGGTCATGGCCCTGGTGACCGCCACCACCCACGGCGCCCTGGCCGGGTCATGGCCCGACGACCTCCGCCGCCGAACCCTCACCCTCGTCTTGGACGCCCTCCGCGTCCGTTAGACGGTGCCCGGGTGTTCTGGTGGCGGGGGGTGTTCGAACACGTGTACGGTGCGGTGGTGCCGTCCGGACCGGTGGGGACGGGCGGGTAGCTTCATGAAATGCAGCGGTGAGCGCCGCTGTTGAGGAGTCGGGGGATTCTGTCGTACCCCGTGGCTAGCCTTGAATCCGACCTGTATCTCCCTGTCGCCGCGCCCAGAAGAGGAACCGGAAGAACGCCGTGCATGACCGACTCATCGTGCGTGGAGCACGCGAGCACAACCTGAAGGACGTCTCGCTCGACCTCCCGCGGGACTCCATGATCGTGTTCACCGGTCTGTCGGGTTCCGGGAAGTCGAGCCTGGCCTTCGACACGATCTTCGCCGAGGGCCAGCGCCGGTACGTGGAGTCGCTGTCGGCGTACGCCCGGCAGTTCCTCGGGCAGATGGACAAGCCCGACGTCGACTTCATCGAGGGCCTGTCCCCGGCGGTGTCGATCGACCAGAAGTCGACCAGCAAGAACCCCCGGTCGACGGTCGGGACGATCACCGAGGTGTACGACTACCTGCGGCTGCTCTACGCGCGGATCGGGCATCCGCACTGTCCCGAGTGCGGCCGGCCGATCAGCCGGCAGGCGCCGCAGCAGATCGTCGACCGGGTGCTGGAGCTGGACGAGGGCACTCGGTTCCAGGTGCTCGCGCCCGTCATCCGCGGGCGCAAGGGCGAGTACCTGGAGCTGTTCCGCGAGCTGCAGTCGAAGGGGTACTCGCGGGCGCTCGTCGACGGGCGGATGATCCGGCTGGACGAGCCGCCCAAGCTGAAGAAGCAGGAGAAGCACGACATCTCCGTCGTGGTCGACCGGCTCTCGGTGAAGGACTCCGCGCGGCAGCGGCTCGCCGACTCGGTGGAGACGGCGCTGGGCCTCGCCGGCGGCACGATCGTCCTCGACTTCGTCGACCTGCCCGAGGACGACGAGCACCGCACGCGGATGTACTCCGAGCACCTCTACTGCCCCTACGACGACCTGTCGTTCGAGGAGCTGGAGCCGAGGTCGTTCTCGTTCAACTCGCCGTACGGCGCGTGCCCGGACTGCACGGGTCTCGGGACGCGCATGGAGGTCGACTCCGAGCTCGTCGTCCCCGACGGGGAGCTGACGCTGGGCGAGGGCGCCATCCAGCCGTGGTCGAACGGGCACGTGAGCGACTACTTCCTGCGCCTGCTGTCGGCCTTGGGCGATGCCATGGGGTTCGATCTGAACACGCCGTGGGACAAGCTGCCCGCCAAGGCGCGCAAGGCGGTCCTCAACGGGCACGAGACGCAGGTCCACGTCCGCTACAAGAACCGCTACGGCCGGACGAGGTCGTACTACACGTCCTACGAGGGTGTGATCCCCTACATCCAGCGGCGGCACGCCGAGTCCGAGAGCGACTCCAGCCGGGAGCGGTTCGAGGGCTACATGCGGGAGATCCCGTGCCCGACGTGCGAGGGCGCCCGGCTCAAGCCGGTCGTGCTGGCGGTCACCATGGGCGGGATGTCGATCGCCGAGGTCGCCTCGATGCCGATCGGCGAGGCGGCGAAGTTCCTCCTCGCGATGGAGCTGAGCGAGCGCGAGACGCACATCGCCGAGCGCGTCCTCAAGGAGATCAACGCCCGGCTCGGATTCCTGCTGGACGTCGGCCTCGACTACCTCACCCTCGACCGGGCGTCCGCGACGCTCGCCGGCGGAGAGGCGCAGCGCATCCGGCTGGCGACGCAGATCGGCTCCGGCCTGGTCGGCGTCCTCTACGTGCTGGACGAACCGTCCATCGGCCTGCACCAGCGCGACAACCACCGGCTGCTGGAGACGCTGCTCCGGCTCCGCGACATGGGCAACACCCTGATCGTCGTCGAGCACGACGAGGACACCATCGCCGCGGCCGACTGGATCGTCGACATCGGCCCCCGCGCGGGCGAGCACGGCGGAGAGATCGTCGTGTCCGGCACTGTCGAGGACCTGAAGAAGTCCGACCGCTCCCTGACCGGCGCCTACCTCGACGGGCGCCGCGAGATCGCCGTCCCGCAGATCCGGCGGCCCCGCACGAAGGGCCGTGAGGTCACCGTCAAGGGCGCCCAGCAGAACAACCTGCGCGACGTGGACGTCGCGTTCCCGCTCGGCGTCCTCACCGCGGTGACGGGAGTGTCGGGCTCCGGCAAGTCGACGCTGGTCAACGACATCCTGTACAGCTCGCTCGCCAAGAAGCTGAACGGGGCGAAGACCGTCCCCGGCAAGCACAAGCGCGTCAACGGCGTCGACCAGCTCGACAAGGTCGTGCACGTCGACCAGTCGCCGATCGGCCGCACCCCGCGGTCCAACCCGGCGACCTACACCGGGGTGTTCGACCACATCCGGAAGCTGTTCGCGCAGACGACCGAGGCGAAGGTGCGCGGCTACCAGCCGGGCCGGTTCTCCTTCAACGTCAAGGGCGGCCGCTGCGAGAACTGCTCCGGCGACGGCACCATCAAGATCGAGATGAACTTCCTGCCGGACGTCTACGTCCCGTGCGAGGTCTGCCACGGCGCCCGCTACAACCGGGAGACCCTGGAGGTCCACTACAAGGGCAAGACGATCTCCGAGGTGCTCGACATGCCGATCGAGCAGGCCACCGAGTTCTTCGAGCCGATCAAGGCGATCCACCGCCATCTGAACACGCTCAACGACGTCGGCCTCGGCTACGTCCGGCTCGGCCAGCCCGCCCCCACCCTGTCCGGCGGCGAGGCGCAGCGCGTCAAGCTGGCGTCCGAACTGCAGAAGCGCTCCACCGGCCGCACCATCTACGTGCTGGACGAGCCGACCACCGGCCTGCACTTCGAGGACATCCGCAAGCTCCTCGGCGTCCTGAACGGCCTGGTCGACAAGGGCAACACGGTGATCGTCATCGAGCACAACCTGGACGTCATCAAGACCGCCGACTGGATCATCGACATGGGCCCCGAGGGCGGCTCCCGCGGCGGCACCGTCGTCGCCTCCGGCACCCCCGAGGACATCGCCAAGGTGGACGCCAGCCACACCGGCCAGTTCCTCCAGAAGATTCTGGACTAGTGGCCGACGGGACGCTGTGGGAGGACCGGGAACCCGGGCACTCCTACGACGTCGTGATCGTCGGCGCGGGCGGGCACGGGCTCGCCACCGCCTACTACCTGGCCCGCGACCACGGCATCACCGACGTCGCCGTCCTCGAACGCGGATGGCTCGCCGGCGGCAACATGGCCCGTAACACCACGATCATCCGCTCCAACTACCTCTGGGACGAGAGCGCCGCCATCTACGAGCACTCCCTGCGGCTCTGGGAGGGCCTGGAGGACGACCTCGGCCACGACCTGAAGTTCAGCCCGCGGGGCGTCCTCAACCTCGCGCACAACCTGCCGGACGTGCGCGAGGGCGTCCGGCGCGTCAACGCGAACCGGCTGAACGGGGTCGACGCCGAATGGCTCACCCCCGGGGACATCAAGCAACTGGTCCCGATCCTGGACACGAGCCCGTCGGTGCGGTTCCCCGTCCTCGGCGGGACGTTCCAGCCGCGCGGCGGCATCGCCCGGCACGACCAGGTCGCCTGGGCGCTGGCGAGGGCGGCGCACGAACGCGGCGTCCACCTGATCCAGAACTGCGAGGTGACCGGTTTCCGCCGTACCGCCGGCGGTGCGGTGACCGGGGTGGAGACCTCACGCGGTTTCATAGCCGCGGGACGGGTCGCTTTGTGCGCGGCCGGGCACACCTCCGTGCTCGCCGACATGCTCGGTTTCCGGCTGCCGCTGCAAAGCCACCCCCTGCAGGCGCTCGTGTCGGAACTGCTGGAACCGGTCCTCGACACCGTGGTGATGTCGAACGCCGTGCACGTGTACGTCAGCCAGGCTCACAAGGGGGAGCTGGTCATGGGGGCCGGCATCGACGCGTACAACGGCTACGGGCAGCGCGGCTCGTTCCACCTCATCGAGCAGCAGATCGCGGCGGCGGTGGAACTCTTCCCCATCTTCGCGCGAGCGCACGTCCTGCGGACTTGGGGCGGCATCGTGGACGTCTCCCCGGACGCCTCACCCATCATCGGGCCGGCACCCGTGGAGAACGTATTCATCAACTGCGGCTGGGGGACGGGAGGTTTCAAAGCCACGCCTGGGGCCGGACAGGTGTACGCCGACACCATCGCCCATGGACGTCCGCACCCTCTCGCGGAGCCGTTCGGGCTGGAACGCTTCACGACCGGCGCGCTCATTGACGAACACGGCGCAGCCGCCGTCGCGCACTAGGGAGGAACCCGTGCTGCTCATCCCCTGCCCATGGTGCGGAGACCGCGACGAGGTGGAGTTCCACTACGGGGGACAGGCGCACGTGGCGTACCCAACCGATCCCGAAGCATCGGACGATGCCGCCTGGGCCGACTACGTGTTCATGCGCGACAACCCGAAAGGATGGTTCCGCGAGCGGTGGATGCACAGCGCGGGCTGCCGCCGCTGGTTCAACGTGCTCCGCCACACCGTCACGTACGAGATCGCGGGTTCGTACCGTCCCGGAGACGTCCCGCCAGGGGCCGCCTCATGACCGGGCCCTTCCGCATCGCGTCGGGCGGCTCGCGGATCGACCGTTCGCGCACGCTCAGCTTCGCCTTCGACGGAAGGTCCTACACCGCGCATCCCGGGGACACCCTGGCGTCCGCGCTGCTCGCCCACGGGGTCCGCATCGTCGCGCACGGCCCGTACACGGGCCGCCCGCGCGGCGTCTACAGCGCGGGTGCCGAGGAGCCGAACGCGTTCGTCCAGGTGGAGTCAGGGCTTGGAGAGCCGATGGTGCGGGCGACGCGCCTGGAGGTCCACGACGGGCTGGAGGTCTCGTCCCTGCCCGGGCGCGGGCGGCTCCCGGGCGGCCCCGACACCGGCCGCTACGACAAGACGTATGCCCACTGCGATGTGCTGGTGATCGGCGGAGGGGCGTCCGGACGCGCGGCGGCCAGGGACGCGGCCGAGGCCGGCGACCGGGTCATCATCGCCGACGACCGGCCCGGCATCGGGATCGAGGCGTCCGGTGAGCTGACCGTACTGCCTCGCACGACGGTGACCGGCTATTACGACCACGGATTCTTCGTGGCCGTCGAGCGCCGCACCGACCACCTGGGCGAGGCCGCTTCCGCCCGCATGGCCCGGCGGCGGCTCTGGCACATCCGGGCGCGGCGGGCCGTGCTGGCGACCGGCGCCCTGGAACGTCCCCTCCTGTTCCCGGACAACGATCGTCCAGGGATCATGCTCGCCGGTGCCGCGGCCGCTCACGTCCGGCGCTACGGCGTCCTTCCCGGCCGCGCGGCCGTCGTCTTCGCCGCCCACGACGGCGCCCTGCGAGCAGCGCTCGATCTTCTGGACGCCGGCGTGGAGATCGCGTGCGTCGCCGACCTCAGGCCGTCGACGGGCCCGCTCGGCGAGCGGCTCAGAGCACGCGGCGTCACCGTCCGCGAAGGGCAGGCCGTCACCGGCACGGAGGCCGACGCCGCCGGAGTCCTCACCGCGGCACGCATAGGGGACGACCTCGTGCCCTGCGACCTGCTCGCCGTCTCCGGCGGCTGGAACCCGGATCTGCACCTGTACACCCAGGCCGGCGGACGCACCCGCTGGTCCGGAGAGCACGCGGCCTTCGTCCCGGACGAGGCGCCCCGCCCGCGCATGGACGTCGTCGGTTCGGCGCGCGGCATGCCGGGCGAGGCGGCGGGCCACGTCCCCGAAGGCGCCGACGAGCGGGTCTTCGTCGACCTGCACCGTGACGCCACCCTCGCCGACGTGCGCGGGGCGCTCCATGCCGGCATGACGTCGAACGAGCACGTCAAGCGGTACACGACGATCGGTACAGGCGCCGACCAAGGGCGTACCTCCGGCGTCCCCGCGGCCGATGCGGTGGCGCGGCTCCTCGGCCGTGCGTCCGGCGAGATCGGCACCACTACGCAGCGCCCGCCCGTCGAGCCGATCCCGTTCGCCGTGCTGGCCGGACGCGACCGGGGCGACCTGCTCGCCCCCGTCCGCCGGACCCCCATGCACGCCTGGCACGAGGAGCACGGCGCGGTCTTCGAGGACGTCGGCGAGTGGAAACGCCCCTGGTACTATCCGCGCCCCGGTGAGCCGGCGGGCGACGCGGTGCTGCGCGAATGCCGGACGGTCCGCTCCCGCGCCGGCGCCCTCGACGCCTCCACTCTCGGCAAGATCGACGTCCAGGGCCCCGGCTCCGCCGCGTTCCTCGACCGGATCTACACCGGCCGGATCTCGACGCTCGCACCCGGCCGCTGCCGCTACGGCGTGATGTGCGGCACCGACGGGATGATCGTCGATGACGGGGTGGTGGCGCGGCTCGGCCCCGACCGGTTCCACCTCACCACCACCACCGGGAACGCCGCCCGCGTCCTGGACTGGCTGGAGGAGTGGCTGCAGACCGAGTGGCCGGACCTGCGCGTCCGGTGCACGTCGGTCACCGACCAGTGGGCCGTCGTCGCACTCGCCGGTCCCCGCTCGCGGGACGTCCTGACCGCCCTCGCCCCCGGCCTCGACGCCGGCGCGTTCCCGTTCATGTCCCTGCGCGAAGCCGATGTCGCGGGCCTCCCGGCCCGCATCTTCCGGATCAGCTACAGCGGGGAGCTCGGCTACGAGATCAACGTCCCGTCCTGGCACGGCCTGGCGCTCTGGGAGGCGGTCCTGGCGGCGGGCGAACCGCACGGCATCGCCCCCTACGGCACCGAGACCATGCACGTCCTCCGCGCCGAGAAGGGCTACATCGTGGCGGGCCAGGACACCGACGGCACCGTCACCCCGCACGACGCCGGCCTCGGCTGGGCCGTGAAGCCCGGCGGCGGCTGGATCGGGCACCGCTCGCTGCGGCGTCCCGACACCGCCCGCGCCGGACGCAAGCGCCTCGTCGGGCTGCGGCCGCACGATCCCGCCGTCGTCATCGCCGAGGGCGCACAGCTGGTCGCCGAGCCGCCGCCAGCGGAGATCACGCGTCCGATCCCGATGCTCGGCCACGTCACCTCGTCCTACCGGGGAACGGTCGGCTCGTTCGCGCTCGCCCTCCTGCGGGACGGCCTGGAGCGGGAGGGCGACACCCTCTACGCCATCGACTCCGGACGCGCGGACAGGGTCGTCGTGACGCATCCCGTGCACTACGACAGGGAAGGGGCCCGCCGTGACGGCGATGGCTGAGGGACGGGCACCGCGCAGCGCCGTCGCCCACCTGGCGCCGGACTTCCCCGACCGTCCCGGCGGCGCGGTCCGCCTCCGCGAGGTCGCATTCCCCGCCCAGATCGAGCTGCGCCTGGACGACGAGGAGGCCGGCTCGTTCGGCCCCCGGGCCGGCCGGCTCCTCCGCTGCGACATTCCCGCTCGAGGGCATGTCACGGGTGTCGGCGACCCCTGCGTTCTGTGGCTCGGGCCGGGCCGGTACCTGGTCATGGACCGTCCCGGCAGCGCGCACGGCCTCCTCACCGGACTGGAGGACGCCCTCGGCGCCGACGGCGGTGGCATCCGCGGCTCGGCGGTGGACGTGTCGGCGGCCCGCACCGTCCTGGACCTGTCCGGCCCGAGCGCGCGTGCGGTGCTGGCCCACGGCTGCCCGCTCGACCTGCACCCGAGCCGGTTCGGGCCCGGACGCTGCGCGCAGACCGTCCTGGCCCAGGCGCAGGTGGTCCTGCACCAGACGGGCGCCACGGACTACCGGATTCTCGTCCGGGCCTCCTACGCCGACTATCTCGCCCGCTGGTTCCTCGATGCGATGACCGAGTACGTCTAGCGGGCGGGTCGATGCGGGACTGATGGGTCCGTCCACCAAGATGGAGCCATGGGAGAAAACGTGACGCCCGAGGCCGGGCGGGCCGCCAGGGGCGGCGGGATCGGCCGGCGCGCGGTGCTGTACGGCGGAGCCGGGGCCGTCGGCGCCGCCGCGCTCGCCGGATGCGGGGCGGGGGGCGGCGGGGCCAAGTCCGCCGCGGACCTGAAGGGCAAGGAGATCGCGAAGGTCGCCGACGTCCCGGTCGGCGGCGGCAAGGTCTACGGGGACGAGAAGGTCGTGGTGACGCAGCCTGCCCAGGGCTCGTTCAAGGCGTTCACGGCGGTGTGCCCCCACCAGGGCTGCACGGTGGGCAGTGTGGCCGGCGGACTCATCAAGTGCCCCTGCCACGGCAGCGAGTTCAAGGCCGCGGACGGATCGCTGCAGCGCGGCCCGGCGAAGGAGCCGCTCAAGGAGTACCCGGTGCAGGTCAAGGGCGACGGCATCGTCGTCACCTGATCAACGTTTTGGTTCCGGTTTGAACCAACTCGCTCGCGCATCCGTGCTTCCTGGTGACGTACAGGAACCGAAGGTCATCGAAGGTCACCGGAGGGGCGAGAATGCCACAGAAGTCCGAGACGCAGGCGGACGGGACGGAGCAGAAGCCGGGGGAGACACCGGCCGGAGGCACCCGCAGAGGACTTCTCATCGGGGTCGGGCTCGCGGGCGTGGCCGGGCTGGCGGCGGCCTGCGGCGACTCCGGCGGCGATGACGCGGGCGGCTCCGGCGGGGACTCGGGCGGCTCCGGCGGCGAGGCACTGGCGGCGGCGAGCGAGATCCCGGTCGGCGGCGGCAAGGTCTTCGAGGACGCCAAGGTCGTCGTCTGCCAGCCCCAGCAAGGCCAGTTCACGGCGTTCTCCGCCACCTGCACCCACCGGGGGTGCAGCGTCGGGTCCGTGTCCGGCGGCACGATCAACTGCCCGTGCCACGGCAGCAAGTTCAAGATCACCGACGGGTCGGTGGTGAACCCGCCCGCCGACAAGCCGCTGGAGGAGAAGAAGGTCACCGTCCAGGGCGGCAAGATCACGCTCGCCTGAGCGGCATGCCGTGCGACGGGCCGTCCTCCCGGGGGACGGCCCGTCCGCCGTCCGCGTGCCGCCCCTCCGCGGCGCCGTCCACCGCGACGTCGGCGTCCGGCGCGGGCTCGGCGTCGTCCGCGACCGGGGCGGGGTCGACACGGAACCGGGGGAGTGCCTCGGGATGGCGGTCGCGGATGTGGGAGACCAGGTGCTCCCGGACGTCGCAGCGCAGGTCCCAGGTGCTCGCCGAGTCGGCGGCGCTCATCAGCGCCCGGAGCTTGACGACGCCGTTCGGCAGGACGTCCACCACCTGCAGCATCCACTCCCGCCGGTCCCACAGCGGGTTCTCCTTCAGTGCCGTGTGGAGCTCGGCGCGCAGCTCCTCGACCGGCACCGTCCAGTCCACGTGCAGCTCCACCGAGCCGAGCAGCCGGCTGGAGTGCCGGGTCCAGTTCTCGAACGGCTGCTCGGTGAAATGCGACACCGGGAAGATCATCCGCCGGTCGTCCCAGAGCTGCAGCACCACGTAGGAAAGGGTCAGCTCCTCGACCCGTCCCCAGATGCCGTCCGTGACGACGACGTCGTCCAGCCGAAGCGCGTCGCTGAACGCCAGCTGCAGCCCGGCGAGCAGGTTGCCGAGCGTCGGCCGCGCCGCGATTCCGACGACCAGCCCGGCGACGCCCGCCGAGGCCAGCACCCCGGCGCCGACGGCCCGCACCGCCGGGAACGTGAACAGCGCCGCGCCGACGGCGAGGATCACGATGATCACGGCCGCGATCCGGCGCAGCAGCAGCATCTGCGTGCGGGCCCGCCTGGCCCGCCGGTTGCGTTCCCCCTCGATGCGCATCAGCCGCGCCAGCGGCGGGTCGCTCAGGGCGTAGCCGATCCGCAGCACGAGCCAGGTGGTGGCGCCGATGGCCGCGATCCGCAGCGCGTGCCGGACCGCGCCCTCCGACTGGTCGCCGATCAGCTGGTACGGCATCGCGGTGCTCGAACTCGTCACCGCCGCGAACGCGAACGCCGGCGCGGCGCAGCGCCGGGCGACCCGGCCGGCGCCCGGCCACCGCGCGGACAGACGGCCGGCGAGCAGCCGCCGGCCTCCCTCCACGATGATCACTGATGTGGCGACGACGGCCGCCAGGACGATCCATGCCCAGAACGCGGACACCTGCGCAACGACCCCCTTCCGGCTGTGCCGAATGTCTGCTCGACCTGCGCTCGCCCTTCCCTTTCCGATCAATTTGCGGTCATCCGGGCGCAAAGGGGAGATCTACGTCACCCTCGGGCGCGCCGGGCCGGGGGGTGGAAGGCGTCGGGCCGCGGGCCGGAACATGCGCGGGCGCACGGCGTGTCGGTGCGGCCCATTAGGCTTTTGAACGTGGCAGATCCGGCGACCTACCGACCCGCACCGGGCTCCATCCCGGATTCCCCCGGGGTGTACCGATTCCGCGACGAGCACGGCCGGGTCATCTACGTGGGCAAGGCCAAGAGCCTGCGCTCGCGGCTGAACTCCTACTTCGCCGACTTCTCCTCGCTGCACCCGCGCACCCAGACGATGGTGCAGACGGCCGCGAGGGTCGACTGGACGGTCGTCGGCACCGAGGTCGAGGCCCTCCAGCTGGAGTACTCCTGGATCAAGGAGTTCGACCCCCGGTTCAACGTCCGTTACCGCGACGACAAGTCGTATCCGTATCTCGCCGTCACCCTGAACGAGGAGTTCCCGAGGGTGATGGTGATGCGGGGCGCCAAGCGGAAGGGCGTGCGCTACTTCGGGCCGTACTCCCACGCGTGGGCGATCCGGGAGACGGTCGACCAGCTGCTGCGCGTGTTCCCCGTCCGGACCTGCAGCGCCGGCGTGTTCAAGCGCCAGCACCAGCTCGACCGGCCGTGCCTGCTCGGCTACATCGGCAAGTGCTCCGCGCCCTGCGTCGGCCGCGTCTCCCCGGAGGAGCACCGCCTGCTCGCCGAGGACTTCTGCGACTTCATGGCGGGCAACACGTCCCGGTTCATCAAGCGCCTCGAACGCGACATGCGGGAGGCCGCCTCGTCCCAGGAGTACGAGCGCGCCGCCCGCCTCCGCGACGACATCCGCGCCTTGGAGCGCGCCCTGGAGAAGCAGGCGGTCGTCCTGCCGGACCGCACCGACTGCGACATGATCGCTTTCGCCGAGGACGAGCTGGAGGCGGCCGTCCAGGTGTTCTACGTGCGCGGCGGCCGCATCCGCGGGCAGCGCGGCTGGGTCGTCGACAAGGTCGAGGACGTCACCACCGCCGACCTGGTCGAGCACTTCCTCATCCAGATCTACAGCGAGAGCGAGTCGGTGCCGCGCGAGGTCTTCGTCCCGGCCCTGCCGCCGGAGGAGGACGCCATGGCCGAACTGCTGGCGGAGCAGCGCGGCGGGCCCGTCCGGCTGCGCGTCCCGCAGCGCGGCGACAAGAAGACGCTGCTGGAGACGGTCGCGCGCAACGCCCACGAGGCGCTCAAGCAGCACAAGACACGCCGCGCGTCCGACCTCACCACCCGCAGCCGCGCCCTGCAGGAGATCCAGGACGCCCTGGAACTTGACGACGCCCCCCTGCGCGTCGAGTGCTACGACGTCTCCAACCTGCAGGGCACCAACGTGGTCGCGTCCATGGTCGTCTTCGAGGACGGGCTGGCCCGCAAGAGCGAGTACCGCCGGTTCACGATCAAGGCCGTGGAGGGGCAGGACGACGTCCGCTCCATCCACGAGGTCATCAGCCGCCGGTTCCGCCGCTACCTCGCCGAGAGCGAGAAGACGGGCGAGCTCGACGCGCTCGGTGATCCCGAGGAGGAGGGCGCGCACCAGCCGATCGACCCGGAGACGGGCCGGCCGCGGAAGTTCGCCTATCCGCCGAACCTGGTGATCGTCGACGGCGGCCCGCCCCAGGTCGCCGCGGCCCAGCGCGCCCTGGACGAGCTGGGCGTCGACGACATCGCGGTCTGCGGGATCGCCAAGCGGCTGGAGGAGATCTGGCTGCCCGGCGAGGACGACCCGGTCATCCTGCCGCGCAACAGCGAGGGCATGTTCCTCGTCCAGCGGGTACGCGACGAGGCGCACCGGTTCGCCATCACCTTCCACCGGCAGCGGCGGTCCAAGTCCATGACGGTCAGCGAACTCGATAACGTTCCGGGTCTGGGCCCGGCGCGGCGCGCGGCGCTGCTGAAACACTTCGGTTCGCTGAAGCGGCTGAAGGACGCGACGCCCGAGCAGGTCGCCGAGGTCCCGGGGATCGGCATGCGCAGCGCCGAGAGCATCGTCGCGGCGCTGCACGGCGGCACCGTCCCGGCAGGCGGCGGCGCGGGCGACGGGGAGCACAGGGGGAGACGGCCATGACCAGCGAGACGAAGATCCCGGACATCGTGATAGTCACCGGCATGTCCGGGGCGGGCCGCAGCACCGCGGCCAAGTCCCTGGAGGACCTCGACTGGTTCGTGGTCGACAACCTGCCGCCGGGGCTGCTGGCCACGATGGCCGACCTCGGCGGGCGGGTGAAGAACGCGGTGCCCCGCATCGCCGTCGTCGTGGACGTCCGCAGCCGCGGCTTCACCGAGGACCTGCACTCCTCGATCGCCGAGCTGGAGGCGCGCGGCGTCCACCCCCGGGTGGTGTTCCTGGAGGCGAACGACGCCGACCTGGTGCGCCGGTTCGAGAGCGTCCGGCGCCCCCACCCGCTGCAGGGCGAGGGGCGCCTCGTCGACGGCATCGCCCGCGAACGCGAACTGGTCCGCGAGGTCCGCGCCGAGGCCGACCTGGTCATCGACACCAGCGGCCTCAACGTGCACGAGCTGCGCAACAAGATCATCGGGTTCTTCGGCAACGACACCGGCGAGTCCAGCCTCCGCGCGACCGTCGTCTCGTTCGGCTACAAGTACGGCCTGCCTGTCGACGCCGACCTCGTCGTCGACTGCCGGTTCCTGCCGAACCCGCACTGGGTCCCGGAGCTGCGCCCGAAGACGGGCCGCGACGCCGCCGTCCGCGACTACGTCCTCGGGCAGCGCGGCGCCAAGGAGTTCCTGGACGCCTACTCCGAGGTCCTGCGGCTCCTCGCCGACGGATACGAACGCGAGGGCAAGCACTACGTGACCCTTGCCGTGGGATGCACTGGCGGAAAACACCGTAGTGTTGCCATGGCGGAACAGATCGCCGCCCGGCTGCGGGACGAGGGCATCGAGGTGCAGGTCGCCCACCGTGACCTCGGCCGCGAGTGACGGCCCGCGCCGGGACCCGGCGGGGGTCCCGGACGAGGAGAGAGACGGCACGGTGAAGCCCCCTGCCTCGGAGGCGGGCCCAAAGGTCGTCGCGCTCGGCGGGGGCCACGGCCTCTACGCCTCGCTGTCGGCGCTGCGCCGCGTCACCGACCGGCTGACCGCGGTCGTCACCGTCGCCGACGACGGCGGCTCCAGCGGCCGGCTCCGCCGCGAGCTCGGCGTGCTGCCGCCCGGCGACCTGCGGATGGCGCTCGCCGCCCTCTGCGGCGACGACGAGTGGGGGCAGACCTGGCGGGACGTCGTCCAGCACCGCTTCCGCAGCCAGGGCGACCTGCAGGACCACGCCGTCGGCAACCTCCTCATCGTCGCGCTGTGGGAGCTGCTCGGCGGCGCCGCCGCGCCCGGGTCCACCGTCGCCGGTCTCGACTGGGTCGGCCGGCTGCTCGGCGCGCACGGCCGGGTGCTGCCGATGGCGGCCGTCCCGCTGGACATCGTCGCCGAGGTGCGCGGCGCCGACCCGTCCCGTCCCGGCGAGATCACCCACGTCAAGGGGCAGGTGGCGTGCGCGAAGACGCCCGGAAGCGTGCTCGGCGTGTCGCTCGTGCCCGCCGACCCGCCAGCGTGCCCGGAGGCGCTGGCCGCCGTCGACGAGGCCGACTGGATCGTGTTCGGCCCCGGCTCGTGGTTCACCAGCGTCCTGCCGCACCTCAAGGTGCCCGCGCTGGCCCGCGCCCTCACCACGGCCCGCGCCCGCCGCGTCGTCGCGCTGAACCTCGCGCCGCAGCCCGGCGAGACCGACGACTTCTCCCCGCAGACCCACCTGGAGGTCCTGCAGGCGCACGCACCCGGCCTCAGCGTGGACGTCGTCATCGCCGACCGAGGGGTGGTGGACGACCCGGCGGCGCTCGACAAGGCCGTCCAGGACCTCGGCGGACGCCTCGTCCTCGCCGACGTCGCCGCCGACGACGGCTCGCCGCGTCATGAACCCGCCCGGCTGGCCCAAGCCTTCGTACAGATATTCACCGAGTGACGACCGGCCGGGCCGGAATCGGCCAGACTGCTGGAAGTCCGATAGGGGGAGGGTTCATCAGATGGCGATGACCGGTGTGGTCAAGGACGAGCTGAGCAGGCTCACGGTGCTGAAGCCGTGCTGCCGCAAGGCCGAGGTCTCGACGCTGCTGCGCTTCGCGGGGGGCCTGCACCTGGTCAGCGGGCGCATCGTGATCGAGGCCGAGATCGACACCGGCGTGGCGGCCCGGCGGCTGATCAAGGACATCTCGGAGGTGTTCGGGCATACCTCCGAGGTCGTCGTGCTCGCGCCGAGCGGCCTTCGCAAGGGCAACCGCTACGTCGTCCGCGTCTTCCGGGACGGTGAGTCGCTCGCCCGGCAGACCGGCCTCATCGACAACAACGGCCGGCCGGTCCGCGGCCTGCCCCGGCACGTGGTCGCGGGGGCGGCCTGCGACGCCGAGTCGGCCTGGCGCGGCGCGTTCCTCGCGCACGGCTCCCTCACCGAACCGGGCCGCTCCATGTCCCTTGAGGTCACCTGCCCCGGCCCGGAGGCCGCGCTCGCCCTCGTCGGCGCCGCCCGCCGCCTCAAGATCCACGCCAAGGCCCGCGAGGTCCGCGGTGTCGACCGCGTCGTCGTCCGCGACGGCGACGCCATCAGCGCCCTGCTGACCCGGCTCGGCGCGCACGACAGCGTCCTCGCCTGGGAGGAACGCCGGATGCGCCGCGAGGTCCGCGCCACCGCCAACCGGCTCGCCAACTTCGACGACGCCAACCTGCGCCGCTCCGCCCGCGCCGCCGTCGCCGCCGGCGCCCGCGTCGCCCGCGCCCTGGAGATCCTCGGCGACGACGCCCCAGACCACCTCGTCAACGCCGGTCGCCTCCGCCTGGAGCACAAGCAGGCGTCCCTGGAGGAACTCGGCCAGCTCGCCGACCCGCCCCTCACCAAGGACGCCATCGCCGGCCGCATCCGCCGCCTCCTCGCCATGGCCGACAAGCGCGCCGGCGACCAGGGCATCCCCGGCACCGAGGCCAACCTGACGGCCGACATGCTCGCGCAGTGACCCCCAGGGGGACGACCCCCTGGAACCCCCGTTGCGACGCAGGCGATCCTCACGCCGCCGTTGCGGCGTGTCGTGCCTGTGGCGGTTTTGTGGCGTCGCTGCGGTCGCCTGCGTCGGCGGGCATGCGCCCTCCGCTCGCTGCGCTCGCTCCAGACGCCTGCCCGTGCCCCGGCTCAGGCAGTTGCTCCAGGGGTGTGCGGGCGCTGGGTCAGTCGCCTCTGAGGATGCGGTGGATCAGGTCGTCGCGTAGTTGGCCGTAGCCGGTTTCGGCCCAGACGCTCTTGGACGGGTCGGCCTCGTAATAGGGGACGTCGCGGCCGTCCCGGCGGTCGGTGAGGGTGTCGGGGGTCTGCTTGTCGCGGGCCGCGCGGGCGCAGGCGCGGCAGGTCTGGACGCGGAGGCGTTCGCGGGAGCCGATGGGCCGCCAGTCGAGCCGGTTCGTGGCGTCGCCGTGGAGCGGGTTGAAGAAGCACAGCGGGACCGGCGGGACCTCCGGCCTGCCCTTGGCGACGGCCTGGGCGGAGGAAAGGGCGTCCCGGCCCTGGTCGAGCAGGACGAGGACGCCGGCCAGGTCGGGGACGCCGCCGGCCGCGTCGAGGGTCTTGCCGGCCGCCTGGTAGGCGTCCAGGGCCCTGGCCATCAGCACGCGCGTGCGCTCGCCGGTGGTGGGGACGGTGGTCTCGTCCAGCAGCTCGCCGAACGCGATGACCTCGCGGGACGCCTGCTCGCGGAGCTGGTCCTCGGTGGCGCGGCTCGCCGTGGCGAACACCGTGCGCGGCATCAGGAGGGCGTCGCCCTCGCGGCGGACGGACGCCATCCGGCGCCGCCGCCACAGCAGGAACCCGGCGACGCCGGCCACGGCCGCCCCGGCTCCGGCGGCGCCGAGGGGGAGTGCGAGGCCGCCGCCGTCGTCGGCTTGGGTCGTGTCCTTGGGCTCGGCGCTGTGCCGCGCGTTGTAGCGCTTGTCGATCTCGGCGGAGATCCGGTCGTACTCCTGCTTGCCGGTGCCGGAGATGATCAGGTCGGCGATGCGGGACAGCCTGGCCGCGAGCGGCGCGTCGTCCATGGTGCGGTCCAGGGTGACCGCCCAGGCGGCGTCGCGGGCCTGGTGGTCGCCGCCCCACTCGCGGGCGGTCAGGTCCTCGGTGGCGTCGTCGAAGGTGATGAAGATGCCGTCGCGGCCGAGGCGGTCGTGGACGACGGTCGCGAGCTGGTCGGCGTCCGCCCAGGTGCCGCCCTTGACGATCGGCACCAGGACGACGAAGACCGGTGCCGGCGCCTTCTTCAGCTTGGCGATGAGCTTGCGGCGCTCCGCCGTGGGGAGCGCGGACGCCAGGGACGGGTCCACGTGGATCGGGGAGCGGCGGAGGGCGGCGGCCAGCCGTTCGCCGGGGGAGGGGTCAGTCAACACCGAGGTACCTCATCACACGGGGAAGGAAGTTCTTGCCGCGGGCGCCCCACGCCGTGTCCCGCCACACGCCGGGGACGAGGGTGTGCGGACGGCGGCCGTCAGGGCCCGGGATCTTGAGAAGGCGGGCCTCGGTCAGCCCGTGCCGCTCCTCGGACTCGCCGCAGGTCTGGCAGAGGGGGCATGGCTTGGGCAGGGCGTCGTGCTCGTCCAGCCTTGGGAGCCGCTTGCGCACGGTGGACTCGCCGTGCAGCGGGTTGATCAAGCATGGGGCGGGCGGCGACGCTGTGTCGCGGGTCAGCGCGATGCGTCCCTGCCGGGCCAGGACGATCGCGCCCACCAGATCGATCGCCTTCTCCTCGTCCGCCTTGGCGTCGTCGTAGAGGATCTGGGCGGCGTCATAGGCGGAGACGGCGTAGGGGCGGCCCTGCTCGGCGTCGGCCGTGGTGAGCAGGCGGCGGAGCCGCTCCAGTTCCTTGGCCGCGTTGCGGCGCAGCCAGCGGGTGCCGGGGGCGGTGGGTGCCCAGGTGTGCTTTTCGATCTTCCGCTCGTCCGGCTCGGCGGTACGGCCTCGACGCAGGACGAGGACGCCGAGACCCAGCCAGTACAGGACGGCGGCCCCGATGGGCCCTGCGAGAAGGAGGCCCGTCAGGAACGGCGCCTTGATCTCGGGGTCGCTGGGCGTGAACGTGTCCTCCTTGCCGAACGGGTCCGGGCTGGAGTACAGCGTCGGCATGGTGGGGGACGCCGAGGGCGCGGTGGCGTAGCCGTCCAGCCGCTGCGTGATCCGGCCGGCTAGCCCGGCGAACGGGTGATCGGAGTCGGCGGGCCGGGAACTGCCCGGCTCGTCCTCGTCCAGCGAGGAGTAGTCGTAGCGGCGCGGCACGTTGAACGCCTCGGACTCCAGGGAGCCTCCTGAGTTGGCCATCACATAGAGCCCGTCGCGGCGCGTGCGGTCGTGCAGCATGAACAGGAACGCGTCGTCCCGGCCTTGTGACTCCGAGTCGTTCGGATTCGGGATCACCACGACGTAGACGGGCGTGCCGATCCGCTTGGCGGCCCTGCCGGCGGCCGCGCGGAGCCGGGCGCGGTCGGCCTCGCCGAGGGCCTCGCCGACGTCCGGGTCGACGAACAGCGGATCCTTGGCGAGCGCGGCGCCGACCCGGTCCAGCCGGTGGTAGGCGTACGGCGGCGGTTCGTCCGCGGCGGCGCCGGCCGGCCAGGCGGCGAGCGCGGCGAGGACGAGGGCGGCGAGCAGTCCCCGGGCGCGGACCCGTCTCATCGGCGCCCCTTCGCCTTCTGCCTGTTCGGAGATTTCTTCCTGACCGGCTTTTTCCCGGCCGGCTTCCGTGCGGGTTTCGGCCGTGGCTTCGAGCGGCGGACGCGGTGGCGGATCAGCAGGGCGAGGATGGTCCCGCCGCTGAGGGCGGCGCCGCCGGCAAACACGCCCCACTCCAGGTAGCCCGCCCGCCGGTCCGCCGCGTCGTCGGCGTCCAGGGCCTTGCGCAGTTCAGACTTCGGCTGCGGGCGCGGATGATCGCGGCGCTCCCTGGCATGGCCGGACAGCGCGATCTCCACGAACCGCTCGATCATGTCGGCCGCGCCCGCGTCGTAGGGCATCTCGAAGTCCGCGGCCCACCAGGCGTCGTCGACCGGAAGCCGCCGCGTCCCGCCGAACTGCCGCGCCTCTCCGTGACCTCCGGACGGTGAGACCACGATGTAGATCCCGTCCTTGCGCAGCCGGTCGCGGAGCAGCGCCACGAACGAGTCGCCCGGATTCTCCTCCCCGAGGCCCAGCGTGGGCGTCACCGCCACGTAGGTGGGGACGCCGAGCCGGGCGACGGACGCCTTGATCCGCGCGGCGGTGTCGGGCGGCAGCGACCGCGGAGAGTGGTCGGTGACGTACACCGGATCGCGGCGGAGCGCCGCGGCGATGCCGTCGGCCCTCCCCGCGGGCTTGGCACGGTCCACCGGCGCCGCCGCGACCGGGCAGCCGAGCAGTAGGGCCCCCGCAAGTCCTGCCATCAGGACGAACCACCCGCGCCACATGAACCGGGAGTTTAGTGATGATCGCCGGAGGTCGTGACGGAGACGGTGCGCGGCGATCCCCCGGGCGGGGGAACGGGGGCTCACCCCGTTTTCCCACGAAAGCGGTGGCAAGCTACCCGCGGGTCATTGGATAGGGTCAGGGGCGGGGGAGAAACCCCGGATGGACCGTAGTTAACAGTCCGGCCGGCGCCGGGCGATACGACGTACGAGGAGAGCCGTTCCGTGACCATCCGAGTAGGCATCAACGGGTTCGGCCGGATCGGCCGCAACTTCTACCGCGCGGTGAAGGCGTCCGGGGCCGACATCGAGGTCGTGGCGGTCAACGACCTGACCGACAACACCACGCTCGCCCAGCTGCTCAAGTACGACAGCATTCTCGGCCGTTTCCCCGAGGACGTGCGCGCGACCTCCGACGAGATCGTCGTGGGCGGCAAGGCGATCAAGGCGTTCGAGGAGCGTGACCCCGCCAACCTCAAGTGGAGCGATGTCGGCGCCGACGTCGTCGTGGAGTCCACCGGCTTCTTCACCGACGCCACCAAGGCCAAGGTGCACGCCGACAACGGCGCCAAGAAGGTGATCATCTCCGCGCCGGCCAAGAACGAGGACCTCACCGTCGTCCTCGGCGTCAACGAGGACAAGTACGACCCGGCGAACCACACGGTGATCTCCAACGCGTCCTGCACCACCAACTGCCTGGCCCCGCTGGCGAAGGTGCTGCACGACAACTTCGTCATCGAGAAGGGCCTGATGACGACGATCCACGCCTACACGCAGGACCAGAACCTCCAGGACGCGCCGCACAAGGACCTGCGCCGCGCCCGCGCCGCCGCGCTGAACGTCGTGCCGACCTCCACCGGCGCCGCCAAGGCGATCGGCCTGGTGCTGCCGGAGCTGAACGGCAAGCTGGACGGCTACGCGCTGCGCGTCCCGGTGCCGACCGGCTCGGCCACCGACCTCACCGCCACGCTGTCGCGCGAGGTGACGGCCGAGGAGGTCAACGAGGCGTTCAAGGCCGCCGCCGAGGGCCCGCTGAAGGGCTACCTCACCTACACCGAGGACCCGATCGTCTCCAGCGACATCGTCACCGACCCGGCGTCCTGCATCTTCGACTCCGGGCTGACCAAGGTCATCGGCGACCAGGTCAAGGTCGTCGGCTGGTACGACAACGAGTGGGGCTACTCCAACCGCCTCGTCGACCTCGTCAAGCTCGTCGGCTCGCAGCTGTAACCGAAAACCGTCACCGCCGTGGCCGTGCGCCGTCCGAGGACGGGGCGCGCGGCCACGGCGCGGCCGTGTACGGAAGGACACCGCATCCCGATGCGCACCATTGACGACCTCGACGTCGCCGGAAGGCGCGTACTAGTCCGCGCGGACCTGAACGTCCCGCTGGCGGACGGCGCCATCACCGACGACGGGCGGATCCGGGCCAGCCTGCCGACGATCGAGACGCTGCGGGCCCGGGGCGCCAAGGTCATCGTCTGCGCCCACCTCGGCCGCCCCAAGGGGCAGGTCAAGCCCGAGTTCTCGCTGGCCCCGGTCGCGAAGCGGCTCGGCGAGCTGCTGGGGACCGACGTGACGTTCGCGGCCGACGTCGTCGGCGACTCGGCCCGGGCCGCCGCAGAGGGCCTGGCGGACGGCGGCGTCGCGCTGCTGGAGAACCTGCGCTTCGAGCCGGGCGAGACCAGCAAGGACGACGCCGAGCGCGGCGCGCTGGCAGACCGGCTCGCCGCCCTCGCCGAGATCTACGTCGGGGACGGGTTCGGCGCCGTGCACCGCAAGCACGCGTCCGTCTACGACGTGCCGCAGCGGCTCCCGCACGCCGCCGGCGGGCTGATCGCCGCCGAGGTCGAGGTGCTGAAGAGGCTCACCGAGGACGTCGAGCGCCCCTACGCGGTCGCGCTCGGCGGGTCCAAGGTGTCCGACAAGCTCGGGGTGATCGACAACCTGCTCGGCAAGGCCGACCGCATCCTGATCGGCGGCGGCATGGTGTTCACCTTCCTCAAGGCCCAGGGCCACGAGGTCGGTCAGAGCCTGCTGGAAGAAGAGCAGCTCGACACCGTCCGCGAGTACCTGCGGCGCGCCGAGGAGTCGGGCGTGGAGTTCGTCCTGCCCGTCGACATCGTCGCGGCCGCCGCGTTCGCGGCCGACGCCGACCACGACGTGGTCGCGGCCGACTCGATCCCGTCCGACCGGCTCGGCCTCGACATCGGCCCCGAGTCGGGCAAGCTGTTCGCCACGCGTCTCGCCGACGCCAGGACGGTGTTCTGGAACGGCCCGATGGGCGTGTTCGAGATGGAGCCCTACTCGCACGGCACCCGCGCCGTCGCGCAGGGCCTCATCGACTCCGGCGCGTTCACCGTGGTCGGCGGCGGCGACTCGGCCGCGGCCGTCCGGCAGCTCGGCTTCGACGAGGCCGCCTTCTCCCACATCTCGACCGGCGGCGGCGCCAGCCTCGAATACCTCGAAGGCAAGACGCTGCCCGGCCTGCAGGCACTGGAGGACTGACCGATGGCTCCCGCGACCCCTTCCGGTAAGCAGAGCGGCCGCAAGCCGCTGATGGCCGGCAACTGGAAGATGAACAACACCCACCTTGAGGCGATCGCGCTCATCCAGAAGCTGGCGTTCGCGCTCAAGGAAGCCGACTACGACGCGGTCGACGTCGCCGTGGTCCCGCCGTTCACCGCGCTCCGCTCGGCGCAGACGCTGATCGAGGCGGACAAGTACGCGATCCAGTACGGCGCGCAGGACGTCTCCCAGCACGCCTCAGGCGCCTACACGGGCGAGATCTCCGCCGCCATGCTCGCCAAGCTCGGCTGCACCTACGCGGTCGTCGGGCACTCCGAGCGCCGCCAGTACCACGCGGAGGACGACGCGATCGTCAACGCCAAGGCCAAGGCGGCGCTTGCCGCCGACCTCACCCCGATCCTGTGCATCGGCGAGGGCCTGGAGGTCCGCAAGTCCGGCGGGCAGGTCGCGCACTGCATCGCGCAGCTCGACGGCGGGCTGGAGAAGATCCCCGCCGACCAGGTGCGGCGCACCGTCATCGCCTACGAGCCCGTCTGGGCCATCGGCACCGGCGAGGTCGCCACCCCGCAGGACGCGCAGGAGGTCTGCGCCGCGATCAGAACGCGGCTCGCCGAGCTCTACGACGGCGGAGTGGCCGACGAGACGCGTATCCTGTACGGCGGTTCGGTGAAGAGCGGCAACGTCGCCAAGCTGATGGCGCAGGAGGACGTGGACGGCGCCTTGGTCGGTGGTGCCAGCCTGGACCCGGGAGAGTTCGTCAAGATCTGCCGGTACCGGGATCTCCTCGCCTGATCAAATCTGATCAATTCTGCGTGAACTGGGGGTTCTTGCCGAACCAGCGGGCACTTCGTCGTACCCTTCGTAGCTGACGGGTAAACCGCCCGGCCGACCCTCCGTCCTGGAACTACAGACAAGGCGCTGAAGAATCGTGATCATCGCAACGTCCATCGTGCTCATCGCCTCGAGCCTCCTGATGGTGGTCCTCGTCCTGATGCACAAGGGCAAGGGCGGCGGACTGTCCGACATGTTCGGCGGGGGCGTCACGTCGTCCCTGGGCGGGTCCTCGGTGGTCGAACGCAACCTCGACCGGCTGACCATCGGCGTCGGGGTCGTCTGGTTCGCCTCGATCATCGTGCTCGGGCTGCTTTACACGCACAAGGGCGTCGGCTGAGCCGCCCGTTCAACACATGCGAGCGCCGCGCCGTCCTCGGAGGTCACGGGCGGCGGCGGAACACCAAGCGAGGAGTAATCCGTGGGTAGTGGCAACGCGATCCGGGGCAGCCGTGTCGGGGCCGGTCCGATGGGAGAGGCGGAACGCGGCGACGCCGCGCCCCGCGTCTGGGTGACCTTCTACTGCGCCAACCGGCACGAGACCCGCCCCAGCTTCGCGACGGACGTCGCGGTTCCCGACACGTGGGACTGCCCGCGCTGCGGGTTCCCTGCCGGTCAGGACTCGGAGAACCCCCCGGCCCCGCCGAAGACGGAGCCTTACAAGACGCACCTCGCGTACGTGAAGGAGCGGCGCAGCGACGAGGACGGCGAGGCGATCCTCGAGGAGGCGCTCGCCAAGCTCCGCAAGAAGCGCGCCGCCGTCAAGCAGGCCATGGAGGCCGCGGCCCGCTGACACCATCGGCATCGACGTGGCCCGGTCCCCGATCGAGGGGGCCGGGCCACGGCCTGTTCAGGGGTCGCCCGATGTGGTCTCCGACCAGGCGTGATATCGGTTCGCGTATTGAGTTGCGAGCAATATCCATATTGGACGTCGCCAGGGCGTATCTGGTCTGCTGGGCGCGATCGACGCCCGCGCCGAAAGCAGGTACGACCGCATGTCCTCGGAACGCTCCGTTCCGTCTTCACGGGATCCGCTGGTGGGCGCGGTCGCGCCGCCGCCGGCGGGGTGCACGTCGCCTCCGATTTCGGCCGGGCTCCGCCTGTGATCGTCGCCGCTCCAGCACCCGCCGAAGCGCCGCCGGCCGCGGACCCGTCCGATCGCCGGGTGATCGTGACGGTGGTCGCGATCCAGTCCATCGCCTGTATCGGGTTCTTCTCCGTGATGGCGCATCTGGTCGCGCACCTCCGGCACGACCTCGGCCTGCTCGCCGGCACGGTCGGGCTGATCCTCGGCGTGCGGGTCGGCCTGCAGTTCGCGCTCCTGCTGCCGGTGGGGACGCTCACCGACATGATCGGCCCGCGGCTCACCGGGGCGCTCTCGTGCGCCGTGCGCGCCGTGGGGTTCGGCCTGCTCGGGGTCGCCGACGGCGTGGGGGCGCTGCTCGGCGCGGCCGTGCTCGTCGCCGTGGGAGGCGCGCTCTACAACCCCGCGGTCCACACGATCCTGGCCGGCGTCGAGCCCGCCCGCCGGTCCGGCGGCTTCGCCGCCTACGTGACCACCCAGCACCTCGCGACGGTCACGGGCCCGCCCGCGGGGCTCGTCCTGCTCTCCTTCGGGCCGGGGTTCGCGCTCATCGCCGGGACGGCCGCGGCCCTGTGGGCGGTCGCCGGCGTCCTGTTCCTCCTCCTGCCGCGGCGCCGGACGCGGCCGGTGCAGGCGGGCCTCCGCGACGTCCTCAGGGGCGTGCGGGCGGTGCTCGGCGACCGCGCGTTCCTGCTGTTCGCGCTGATGACCGCGCCCACGACGCTGCTGGCGAACAACATCATGACCGCCGTGCCGCTGCTCGGCTTCGGGTCCGGTGCGGCGACCCTCAGCTTCTGCCTGCTGGCCGCCGTCGCCGCGGCCGTGCAGCCCTTCGTGGCCGCGCGGCACCGGGGCGAGCGCCCGTGGGTGCTGCGCCTCGGCCTGCTCTGCTCGGCGGCGGCCTTCTGCGTCCTCGCCGCGCTGGACGGCACGCAGTCCTGCCCGCTGATGGTCGCCGCGGTCCTGAACGGGGTGGCGAACGGCCTGGTCCAGCCGTCGATCTTCCAGCGCGCCGCCCGGCACGCCCCGCCGGAGCGCTTCGGCTCGTATTACGGCGTCCTGGCGTTCTGCGCCGGCATGTTCGCCTTCGCGGGGGACCTGGTGATCGGCAGGCTGTTCGATCTCGGTCCGGCCGGCGCGGCGGGGGCGCTGATCGGGGTCGGCGCGTTCGCGTTCGCCGCCGCGATCGGCACCCGGGGCCCGTGAGGCGGTCCGCGTCGAATAATCTTCGGGGGACGGGACGTCCGGGCGCGTTTCCCGCGCGGGAGTTCGGCGTCCGGGAAGGACTTCGGGAGGACGCACATGGACGCGGTCGACCAGGCGATCCTGCGGCGCCTGCAGCGCGACGGGCGGCAGACCAACCGGGAGCTGGCCGAGGCGGTGGGAATCGCCCCGTCCACGGCCCTGGAACGGACGCGGGCGCTGCGTTCCCGGGGCGTCATCACCGGATTCCACGCGACCGTCGACCTGGAGCGGCTGGGGCGCGGCGTCCAGGCCCTGATCTCGATCAGGATCCGCCCGCAGTCGCGCGAGGCCATCGAGTCGGCCCGCGACAGCATGGCCTCGATGCCCGAGACGATCGGGGTCTTCGTCGTGACCGGCAACGAGGACCTGCTGGTCCACGTGGCCGTGTCGAGCACCGCCTACCTCCGCGATTTCGTGCTCGACCGGCTGGCCCGCCGCAAGGAGTACGTCGACGTCCGCACCATCGTCGTCTACGACTACGTCCAGCCGGTGGAACAGTCCGAACTTCCCTCGGCCGGGCGACTTGAAAGCCGAACGCCGTACAGCTGACCCGTGATTTCGAGCCGCGGAACCGAATGATCGACGGGCAGGGCCCCTGCACCCGAACGAACGACGGCTGTCTGAGTGCAGAACCGCATGTTCTCCTAGCGTCGGTGCCATGGACCGACGAAACAGTTCATACGGTGCATTGATGGTGCTGGCCGCGGGTGTGCTCTGGGGGACGGTCGGGCCGGCCCAGGTGCTCGCCGCCTCGTCCGCGAGCCCGGTGGCGGTCGGCGGCGCCCGGATCTTCTCCGGCGGGCTGATCCTCGCCGCGCTGGTGCTCGCGACGAACCGGCGTGCGTTCCGCGCGCTGACGCGGCGCGCCTGGCCGCCCCTCGCCGCGGCCTCGGCCGCCACGGGCACGTTCCAGGCGGCGTTCTTCAGCGCGGTCGACCGGACGGGCGCCGCCGTCGCGACCGCGGTCGTGTTCGGGCTCGCGCCGGTCTCCACCGGCCTCTGCGAACGCCTCGTGCTGGGCACCCGGCTCAGCCGCCGCTGGTGGGCGGGGACGGCCTGCGCGGTCGGCGGCGTCGCGCTGCTGATGGTCCCGGGCTCGGCGGTCCACGTCGACCCGGCCGGGATCGCGCTGAGCCTCGTCGCCGGGACGTGCTTCGGCGTCTACACGGTCTCCGCCAAGGTCCTGACCGGCCGGGACGTGGGCATGGCCGCCGCGGTGTCGGTGACCCTGCTGGTCGGCGGGGCGGCCCTGCTGCCCTGGACGCTGGGCGAGCTGCCCGCCCTGGCCGCGCCCCGGTCGGCGGCGCTGGTGGCCTGGCTGGGGATCGCCGCGACCGCCGCCGCGTACATGTTCTTCGTGACCGGGCTCGGCCGCGTGACGGCCGCGACCGCCGGCACGCTCAGCCTCGCCGAGCCGCTCGTCGCCACCGGGCTCGCCATCGCCGTCCTCGGGGAGCGCATGTCCGTACAGGTCGCCGCCGGGTCGCTCCTCCTTCTCGGCGGCCTGTTCGTCGTCTCGGTTCCGGCGCGGGCGCCGCGCGGACGGGAGGCGGCTCGGTATGATGGCGGCCACGCGACTGGCGCAGTCAAGGTGGAGATGACCACCGGGGAGCGAAAGTAGTCCGCACACCGCGCGCCTGGGTGTACGGGTCCCCATCGCCGGGGCGCCCGAAGCCCCGGCGCGAGCAGCGCGGAGGCTTGTGATGCACGAACCGGCCGTACCCCATCTGCAGGGCCAGGACCCCGAGATCGCGGGGCTGGTGGAGGCCGAGGCCCGCCGCCAGTACGAGAAGATCCGGCTGATCGCGTCGGAGAACTACGTGTCGGCGGCGGTGCTGGAGGCCGCCGGCACAGTCCTGACCAACAAATACTCCGAGGGCTACGCGGGCAAGCGGTACTACGAGGGCCAGCAGAACGTCGACCCGATCGAACTGCTCGCCATCGACAGGGCGAAAGAGGTGTTCGGCGTCGAGCACGCCAACGTCCAGCCCTACTCCGGTTCGCCCGCGAACCTCGCCGTCTACATGGCGTTCCTGGAGCCCGGCGACCCGGTGATGGGCCTGTCTCTGCCGATGGGCGGGCACCTCACGCACGGCTGGTCGGTCTCGGCCACCGGCAAGTGGTTCCGTCCCGTCCGGTACGACGTGCGCGCCGACACCGGCCGCGTCGACATGGACCAGGTGCGCGACCTCGCCCTCAAGGAGCGGCCGAAGCTCATCTGGTGCGGCGGCACCGCCATCCCGCGGACGATCGACTTCCCGGCCTTCGCCGAGATCGCCCGCGAGGCGGGGGCGGTGCTCGCCGCCGACATCGCGCACATCGCCGGCCTGGTCGCGGGCGGCGCGCACCCCTCGCCGGCCGGGCACGCGGACGTGATCTCCACGACCACGCACAAGACGCTGCGCGGCCCGCGCGGCGCGATGGTCATGTCCACGGCGGAGCACGCGAAGGCGATCGACAAGGCCGTGTTCCCCGGCCTGCAGGGCGGCCCGCACAACCACACCACCGCCGCGATCGCCGTCGCGCTGAAGGAGGCGGCGCGGCCGGACTTCGCGGTGTACGCGCGGCAGGTCGTCGCGAACGCCAAGGTCCTGGCCGCCGCGCTCATGGACCGCGGTTACGACCTGATCTCCGGCGGCACCGACAACCACCTGATCCTGATCGACCTGACGAACAAGGGCGTCGCGGGCAAGCCCGCCGCGCAGGCCCTCGACCGCGCCGGGATCGAGCTGAACTACAACGCGGTCCCGTTCGACCCGCGCAAGCCGTTCGACCCGTCCGGGCTGCGGCTCGGCACCGCCGCCATCACCACCCGGGGTGTCGGCGAGGAGCGGATGCCGCAGGTCGCGGCCTGGATCGACGAGGTCGTGCAGGCCACCGCCAAGCAGGACGAGACCGTCGTCGACCGCGTCGCCGGGCAGGTCCGAGAACTCCTCGCGTCCTACCCGATGCCCGGCTGGACGTCCGGGTCCTGACGGGCGGCGTCCAGGCGGAGCAGCGTGATCATGCGCCAGGCTTCCGGGTCGGTGAGGGCCACCGTGCTCTCGCCGGCCCCGAAGTCGCCGTACTGCGCCACCACGGCCAGGCCGCCGGCCAGCCGGATCGCGGCGTCCAGCTCGGTGGCGCTCCAGAACCGGTAGGGGACGACGTCCTGGATGGTCCGCGTCGCCCCGTCTCCGGTGATGGTCATCGTGACATGGTCGTCGGCGATCTGGGTGACCGGGTCCAGACGGTCGGTCGGCTCGCCCCAGCGCACGCTCGCCCGGACGCCGTTCCGCTCGACCGTCCAGCCCGTGCTGACGCTCGGGTCGCCGCCCAGCCGGTCGCGCGGGTGCGACATCTCCACGATGTAGAGGCCGCCGGGGGCCAGGTGCGCGGCGACGCGGCGCAGATGCGCGACGAACGCGTCCAGTGTCATGAGGTGGGACGTGGAGTCCAGCATGGTCACGACGAGGTCGAACCGGCGGCCCAGATCGAACCGGGTCATGTCGCCTCGGACGACCTCCAGCTCGACGCCGCCGCGATCGGCTTCGCGGGCGGCGTGGGCGCACATCTCCGGGTTCAGGTCGAGCGCCGTCGTGGCGACGCCCCGGCGGGCGAACTCGCGGGCGTGTTCGGCCGGGCCGGCGGCCAGTTCCAGCACCGTCGCGGGCCGCGCGCCGCGCTCGGCGCACCAGCCGAGGAGCACGTCCACCTCGGCGGGCACGTCGCGGAACGAGCACGCCAGCTCGTACGCCCAGGGGTCGTCATAGATGCCGCTCACCCGGCCATCCTGCCAGCGCCCGCGGCCCGGCGGGACGGCCGGGGATCAGGGGCGCCGGGCGTGTGACGCGACCGCTACGTCATCGTGTGCCAGGGGTTTCACATTCCGGACGGGGGGTTGAGCCGCCCGCGCCGACCGCCTAGCGTGCGGTGAGTGATCGACCCCGTGAGCGGTGAGCACGTCAACGATCGACCCCGGCCCGCGCAGGCCCCGGCGCGACTGCCGCTGCTGCTCCCCGGTTCGCTGAGCGACGAGCAGCGCGCCGTCTACGAGGCCGTGATGGGCACGCGCCGCACCCCCGGCCAAGCCCCGCCGTTCGGCCTCGTCGACGACATCGGACGCCTCCAGGGCCCCTTCAACGCCATGCTGTACAGCCCGTCCGTGGGACTGCCCCTCCAGGACCTCGGCGCCGCGGTGCGCTTCCGCACCGGGTTCACCAAGCGCGAGCGTGAGATCGCGACGCTGGTCGTGGCCGCGCACGTCCGGTCCGACTACGAGTGGTACGCGCACGAGCGCATCGGGCGGCGCCACGGGCTCGGCGAGGACGAGATGGAGGCGCTGCGCGAGGGACGCGCCCCGATGCTCGCCGACGTCCGCGAACGCGTCGTGTACGAGGCGGCCCGGCAGCTCGCCGCCGAGGGCGACCTCGCCGACGCCGTGTTCACCGAGGCGGTGGCGACGCTCGGCCGTACCGCCGTCGTCGAGCTGGTCACCCTCGTCGGCTACTACAAGGCGCTCGCGCTACAGCTCCGCGTGTTCCGGGTCGGCGTCCCGGACGGTGAGAGCTCGCCCGACTGGCCCCCCGCGGGGGATGAGGATGAGTGAGGTGCTGCGCACGGTGCGGCTCGTCCTGCACCCGGTGTCGATGCGCGACCACCGTGCCCTGCTGACGCACTGGACGGGGCCGCTCGTCCGGCGCCACCTCTTCGACGACCGGGTGGTCACTCCCGTTCAGGTCAGCGAGATCATCGAGGCCAGCGAGCGGGACTTCGCGACCGAGGGCTACGGGCTGTGGGCGCTGCGGCCCGCCCCCTGGTCCACCGGGATCGACGCCCCCGTGCCGGGCGACCCGCTCGTCGGGGTGGCCGGGCTCAGCCATCACGAGGGGCCGCTCGGCCACGGTGTGGACGTCGAGATCCTCTACAGCCTGGAGCCCGACCACTGGGGGCACGGGCTGGCCGCCGAGGCGTCCCGCGCGGTGCTCGACTACGCGTTCGGGGTGGTCGGAGTGCATCGGATCACCGCCGAGATCGACATGGCCAACGCGGTGTCGGCGGAGATCGCCCTGCAGCTCGGGATGCGCCGGTGGCGGGACGGCGCCGCCGGTCCCGACGGCGCCGCCTACTATGCGGCCGACCGCTCGCGCTGGATCGGATCCCGTCGAATCGTCGATGCTGTTCCATAGAATCCGTCGTCAATAGTTACTTTCGATGTGGAATACAGCAGTATGAGCGCATGAGCTCCTCCTCGGGCCGGGCGCCGCTCGCTCCCGGTTTCGTCAACGGCGGCGTGTCCTTCTGGTACCGGGCGGCCGGGCGTCCCGCCCCCGGGCCCGGCCTGCCGGGCCCGCGCAGCGCCGACGTGTGCGTCGTCGGCGCCGGCTACACCGGCCTCTGGACGGCCTACTACCTCAAGCGCGCCCGTCCCGACATGCGGATCGTCGTGCTGGAACGCGAGTTCGCGGGGTTCGGCGCGTCCGGCCGCAACGGCGGCTGGGTGCTGGGGGACATCGCCGGGTCCCGGGAGCGCTACGCGGCCCGGGACGGCCGCGCCGCGGCGATCGCGTTGCAGCGCGCCATGTTCGCGGCGGTGGACGAGGTCGTCCGCGTCGCCGCCGACGAGCGCGTCGACGCCGGCCTCGTCAAGGGCGGCGTCCTGCACGTCGCCCGCAACGCCGCCCAGCGCGCCCGCCTTGCCGCCATGGTCGGCGAGGCCCGCGAGTGGGGCTGGACGGACGACGACCTCGTCCCGCTGCCCGCCGCCGAACGGGACGACCGGCTGCGCGTCGAGGGGGCGACCGGCGCCGCGTGGAGCCCGCACTGCGCCCGTGTCCAGCCCGCCGCGCTCGTCCGCGGACTCGCCTCGGTGGTCCGGCGCCTCGGCGTGGAGATCTACGAGGGGACGCCGGTCGTCCGGATCGTCCCGCGCCGGGCCGGCGGCCCGGCCGCCGCCGTCACCCCGCGCGGAACCGTCACCGCCGACCACGTGCTGAGGGCCACCGAGGGGTTCACCGCCGCGCTCCCCGGCCACCACCGCGACTGGCTCCCGATGAACAGCTCGATGATCGTCACGACGCCGCTGCCCGCGCGGACCTGGAAGGCGATCGGGTGGGAGCGCCGGGAGCTGCTCGGCGACATGGCGCACTACTACATGTACGCGCAGCGCACCGCCGACGACCGCATCGCCTTCGGCGGCCGCGGCCGCCCCTACCGGTACGGGTCCCGCATCGACGACGGCGGCCGGACCGAGCCGGCCACGATCGACGCGCTCTGGACGATGCTGACCGCGATGTTCCCCGCCGTCGCCGACGAGGGTCGGATCGACCACGCCTGGTCGGGCGTCCTCGGCGTGCCCCGCGACTGGTGCGCGACGGTCGTCCTCGACCGGGCCACCGGGCTCGGCCACGCCGGCGGCTACACCGGTCACGGCGTCGCCACCGCCAACCTCGCCGGCCGCACCCTCCGCGACCTCGTGCTGCGGGACGACACCGAACTGACCGCGCTGCCCTGGGTGGACCGCCGCGTCCGCCGCTGGGAACCCGAACCGCTGCGCTGGCTCGGCGTCCACGCGATGTACGCCCTCTACCGCGCGGCCGACGCCCGCGAGTCGTCCGCGGGGTCAGGCCGTACGTCTTCCCTGGCCCGCATCGCCGATCGGATCACCGGTCACTGACGAGCCGCTGCACGTCGCCGTACGTGGGCGCGGGGCGCTCCCCGCCGTCGCCGGTGACGGCCAGGGCCGCGACGACCGTGGCCTGCAACGCCTTGCGGAACAGCAGCGACCCGGTGCTCACCCGGTGCACGCCCAGCCGTGCGAGCCGCGCGTACTCGGTCCTGCCCGGCAGGTACAGGACGTTCAGCGGCAGCTCCGCGGCCTCCAGGACGGCGCGGATGTCGGCGTCGTCCACGATCCCCGGCACGAAGATCCCGTCGGCGCCCGCCTCCGCGAACGCGCGCGCCCGCCGCAGCGTCTCGTCCCGGTCGGGGTCGCCCAGCCAGAACGTGTCGGTGCGGGCGTTGAGGAACACCTGCGGCGCGGCCCGCTTGACGGCGGCGATGACGGTCGTCTGATGGCCGATCGGTGCGAGGGTGCCGTCGGAGCGCCCGTCCTCCAGGTTGATCCCGGCGATCCCGAACGAGGCCAGCTCGGTGACGAGCCCGGCGACGTCGGCGGCCCGGTCGGAGAACCCGCCCTCGATGTCGACGGTGACCGGCACCGGAAGCCGGGACAGCGTCCGGGCGAGGGCGAGCGTCTCCTCGCGGGTGCCGCCGGCCGCGTCCGGCTTCCCGGCCGCCGCCGCGACGCCGAGGCTCGTCGTCCCGATCGCGGGGAACCCCGCCTCGGCCAGTGCCGCGCCGCTCGCGAAGTCCCACGCGTTCGGCAGCACCAGCGGACGATCACCGTGATGCAGCTCCCTGAAGCTCATCGGGCGGCCTCCGTTCCGTGCTCGACGGCCTCGATCACACCGGCGGTCAGCTGCAGCGCGTGACCGGTGCCGGGACACGGCCGCCGGCCCGCGCCGAACGTCAGGTGTGGGCGTTCCCGCCGGCCGGGATCGAAACGGCCGGGGTCCCCGAACACGTCGGGATCCCGGTTGGCGGCCCGCAGATCCAGCGTCACAAGGGTGCCCTGAGCGATCGCGCGGCCGTTCAGGCGGGCGTCCTCGGTGGCGACACGGCGCATCGCGGGGACGGGCGGGTCGAACCGCAGCGTCTCGGCGATGACGTCCTCGACGGGCCGGCCTTGCGCCTCCGGCCGGCGGCCGTGCCGCAGTACCGCCCGCACGAGCGCGCCGGTCGCCGCGTACGCCTGCATGAGGACGGCGATCCGGCCGGCGACCACGTCGTCCGGGCCGGGCCCGAGGAGCCCGGCGAGTACGGCGACGGCCTCGTCCGACCCGTCCTGCCCTTGGCCGGTGAGGTAGCCGGATGCCGCGACGGGCACGGCCCGCGCCAGCGCGGCCGGGTCGGCGACTCCCAGTGCCTCGCCGAGGACGAGGCACGCCACCTCGCCCGGGTCGCCGCCGTCCTGCGCCAGCACGCGGGCGCGGCGGCGCAGGTGCGCGGGATCCATGGCGTCCAGTGCTTCCACCACGAGGGCGCGGCGGCGCTCGTGGTCGTTGCCCTCGCTGAACCGGCTCACCGTCCGCCGGAGCCACGCCAGCGAGCGTGGCGGTTCGTCGTCAGCGGGCGCGAGCGGCGGGACGATGAAACGCGCATCGGACAGGACGGCGACGACGTCGGCGTACCGGGTGATGACCAGCGCTGTGTTCTCCACGTCCCCGAACTTAGGGACGGCTTGTTTCACCGCCGGTCGAAATGTCGGCCGCGTGCTCGACGACCCCGGAGAGGAGCGCGACGAGCCGGTCGCGGTCGGCGGGCGTGAGCCAGCCGAACAGCCGGGCGCTCACCGCCGCCGCCGTCTCCGCGGACGCCCGCGCGTGCCGCCGTCCCTCGCCGGTCAGCTCGACCGCGTAGGCGCGGCGGTCGTGGGCGTCGCGGTTGCGCACCGCGAGACCGAGCCGCTCCAGCTCGTCCATGATCCGGACGACGGCGGACTTGTCCAGGCCGAGCAGCGCGCCGAGCCGCCGCTGGCTGGTCGGACCGAGCCGGTCGAGCGCGGCCAGTACGGCGAAGTGCCTGGTCTCGATCCCGAGCGGCCGCAGCTCATCGCTCAGCGCACCGCGCGCCCCCTGGTGGGCGGAGGCGAGCAGCATTCCCAGCGCGGCGTCATCGGTGTGCGGGTCACCGAGCGCGGTCGGCTCGGCAGGTTCGGTGTCCACCCTCCGGATTTTAGGGGTCGGCGATATAGTCTCAGACGAGACATTCTCGTATGATCCTATATGGCGCGGCTTCGATGAGGGGTTGGAGACACACATGCGCGACGAGGACGAGGACCGCAGGGCGGACGGTCCGAGCCGGCGGCGGGTGATGAGGACGGCGGCGCTGGCGACGGCCGCCGCCACCGTCACCGGGCTGGGGCCCGCGGGCACGGCCGCCGCCCGGGCGGGCGGCGGCCCGCGGACGGGGCGGATCGACACCCACCACCACGCGCTCCCGCCCGAGATGAGGCGGTGGGCCGTCGAGCACGGTCTGCTGCCGCCCGAAGGCGGGCCGAACTGGGGCCGGTGGGACCTGAACAAGACCCTCGACACCATGGACGACCTGGGCATCGCCGCGGGGGTCGCGTCGGCGCCCGCGCCGCCCGAGATCTTCCGTGACCGGAAGCTCGCCGTCTCAGGGACGCGCGTCTTCAACGAGTCGCTCGCCGGACTGGTCCAGGACCATCCCACCCGGTTCGGCTTCTTCGCCTATCTGCCGCTCCTCCATGTCGACGTGGCGATCCAGGAGGCGGCCTACGCGCTCGACGAACTCGGCGCCGACGGCGTCCTGCTGATGGCCAACGCCGGCGGGCGCTACCTGGGCGATCCCGTGTTCGAACCACTGTTCGCCGAGCTGGACCGGCGCCGCGCGGTCGTGTTCACCCATCCCGCCGGGCTGGCCGACGCGCGTCCCGTGCCCGGGGTCGAGGAGTGGATCGCCGACTTCATGCTCGACACCACCCGCACCGCCCTCAGCCTCGTCAACGCGGGAACCCTCGACCGGTACAGGCGCCTGTCGGTGATCCTCTCCCACGCGGGCGGCTTCCTGCCCTATCTGGGCGGACGGGTCGAGCACGCGGGCCGCCAAGGTGAGGGGCCGAGCCCGGAGGCGTTCCGGCGGGCGGTACGGCGGTTCTACTACGACACCGCCATGCCCGCCTCCCCGTACGCGACGCCGACCCTGCTCGCCGCGGCGGGCGCCGGGCGGCTGCTCTTCGGCACCGACTGGCCGCAGGTCGTCCGCCCCGAGGTGGACAGGACGACCGCGCTGCTCGACCGCGACCCGTCGCTGAGCCGGCGGGCGCACGCCGCCGTCAACCGGGAGAACGCACTGCGGCTACTGCCGGCGCTGGCGAGGCGGCTCAGGAAGTAGCGGCGGGGCCGCCGCGCCAGGCGGGAAGAGCGCGGCGGCCCACCGCCACGTCGAAGGCGGCGCGGGCCAGGAGACGGGTCGAGTCGAGCGTGGGCAACGGCGAGACGCCGGGTGTGACCAGGAGCGGGATCTCCGTGCACACCAGCGCGACGGCGTCGCAGCCGCGTTCTGCCAGGCGGCCGATGATCCGGACGTACTCGCGGCGCGAGTCCTCGGTGAAGACCCCGTTGACCAGCTCCTCGAAGATGATCCGGTCGACGGTCTCCCGGTCGGCGGCGTCCGGGACCTCGGCGGCGATGCCGCGCGCCTCGAACTCGCGCGGGTAGACCGGCCCGTCCATGGTGTAGCGGGTGCCGAGCACGCCGACGTGCGTCCGGCCGTCGCCGGCGGCCCGGTCCGCGACGACCTGGGCGATGTGCAGGCCGGGCAGGGCCAGGTCGCCGCCGGGACGTTCAAGGGCCATGTGCGCGGTGTTGTCCGGGCAGACGAAGAAGTCCGCGCCCGCCGCCGCGAGGCGGCGCACGCTCTCGGCCAGGACGGCCCGGATCGAGTCGTGGTCCCCGGAGTTCCACGCGGGCATGCTGCGCGCCAGCGCGATGAGGTCGAGCGTCACGTCCGGATGGTCGTCCGGGCCCAGCTCGCGGAAGCCCTCCTGGCAGAAGGTGCGGAAGCACAGCGCGGCGCCTTCCGCGCTGTGGGCGAGAATGCCGAGATGCCTCATGCTCAGTTCCTGTTCGATGCGGCGAACAATCGTCCAGTAAGATGAACATACCCGAGATTGTTCGCTGTGCTGAACATCTGGACGTCTGGAGCGAACACATGGACCTGATCGCGTCGATCGCCGCGTCGATCCGCCGGGAACGCGAGCGCGCCGGGCTGTCCCAGACCGAACTGGCCAAACGGGCCGGACTGGCCAAGTCGACGCTCTCCCAGCTGGAATCGGGCACGGGCAACCCGGGCGTCGAGACCCTCTGGGCCCTCGGCACGGCCCTGAACGTCCCCTTCAGCCGACTGGTCGACCCGCCGCGCCCCGCCGTCCGGGTGCTGCGCGCGGGGGAGGGCCCGGCGGCGCACTCGCAGCGATCCGACTACACGGCCACGCTGCTCGCGTCCTGCCCGCCGAACGCCCGGCGCGACCTCTACCGCGTGACCGCGGAGCCGGGGGAGCCGCGCCGCTCCGACCCGCACCCGCCGGGCACGACCGAGCACGTCGTCCTCAGCGCAGGCCGCGCCCTGGTCGGCCCGCTGGACGACGCGGCCGAACTGACCCCCGGCGACTACATCACTTACCCGGGCGACGAGCCCCACATCTTCGAGGCCCTGACCCCCGGTACGTCGGCGATCTTCCTCATGGAGCACATTTAGCGTCGGCCCAGCAGGGACGTCAGCCGACCCAGGTCCGCCAGGCCGGCGAGGCCGTAGGTCAGTTCGGTGATCTGCCCGGCCTGGGAGTCCGGGATCCGGCGGGCGGCGTTGAGGCGGAACTTCGTCGCCAGTTCGTCCGCCGAGAGCGGATTGCGGGGGCCGCCCCTGTTGACGTCCACCCGTTCCTCCAGCACGGCGCCGTCGCGGGTGCGGACGCGCAGGACGGCCGGGAACTGGTGCGGGAAGATCTCGTCGCAGTGGGCGTCGGGCACGCAGCGCACCTTCGCGGCCAGCGCCAGCCGGGCGGGGTCCGCGGCGGCCGCGTCGGTGAAGTCCTCGTGGAAGACCCCGAGGCCGCCGCCGCCGAGGAGGGCCGCCGCGATGGTGTAGGGGCCGGAGAACGCGGCGTGGTAGCCGGACTTGGGCCGGATCTTGTCCTCGCGCGGCTCCCCGATGGTCCGCAGCACCGGACTCGGCGCGCCCAGCTCGATCGACTCGATGCCGGCCGGGTCCAGGCCGCGGGCGCGCAGCCGCAGCGCCGCGTCGATGCCGGCATGCGTGAAGTGGTTGCACGGATACGGCTTGAAGAAGACGCCGGGAAGCTCCCAGTGCTCGCCGAGCCCCGTGGTGAGGGCGTCCAGGTCGACCCGGTCGCCGCAGAACGCCTGGAGCAGTCCGAAACGGCCTTCCAGGACGGTCGGCGGCCCGGTGATCCCGGTCCGTGCGAGCCCGGCGGCGGTGACGGCGGCATGCGCGGCCCATCCGCAGTGGATCCGCTTGACCGTGCCGCCCGTCCGGTTGGCCTCCAGGATGCCCGAGCCCATGCTCGCGGCGATGCCCATGGCGTCCGCGATCCCGGCGGAGTCCAGGCCCGAGAGCATGGCGGCGGACGCGGCCGCGCCGACCGCCCCGCAGATCGCCGTCGCGTGCTGGCCGCGCTCGAAGAACACCGAGTTGCCGAGGTCGCGGTCGTACCCGGCCATGCCGAGGCGGACGGTGATCTCGACGCCGACGCCGACCGCGTCCAGCAGGCGGGCCCCGGCCGCGCCCCGCGCCTCCGCCACGGCGAGCGCTGCGGGGACCACCGACGCCGACGGGTGCAGGACGGACGGCAGGTGCGTGTCGTCGAAGTCCAGCGAGTGGGCGAGCGTCCCGTTGAGCAGGGCGGCGCTCGGCTCGGGGAGGCGGGCGCCGGTCCCGATCGCGGTGGCCCGGCCCGACCCGCCCCACTCGGCGACGAGTTCCCCGACGGCCTGGGCGGGACGTTCTCCGGTGGCGGCCAGGCTGTTGCCCAGCACGTCGAGAACCCGCCGCGCGGCATCGGCCCGGAGTTCCGCGGGCAGTCCGCGGGAGGCGGCGGAGGCCGCCAGACCGGCGAGCCGCTGGACCGGCGTCACGCCGTCACCGCCGCGAGCGGCCGGACGGGTGAGCCGGTGCCGCCCTTGATCCGCAGCGGGGCCAGCACGAACACGAACTCGTGCAGACCGGCCTCGGCGAGGGCCTCCAGGGTGAGGTGTTCCAGGATGAAGATCCCGGACTCGACCAGCAGGATCCGGTGCACGGGCAGGACCGCGTGCCCCGCGCCCTCCGGGATCTGCTCGTAGGCCGTCGTGTCGGCGCCCGTCGCGACGACGCCCCGCTCGGCCAGCCAGCGCGCCGCCGACGGTGTCGCGCCCGGCACGCCTGTCTCCTTGCCCAGGTAGGCGGTCGTGTCGCCGAAGTTGCGCGCCCAGCCGGTGCGGATCAGCGCCACGTTGCCCTCGCCGGGCTCGGCGCCCGCGCGCTTGGCGGCTAGGTCCAGGTCCTCGGCGGTCACGCCGTAACCGGGTGGCAGTGTCGCCACGTCGTGGACGGCCGCCACGTCCAGCAGGACACCCCGCCGGAGCAGGCCAGGGAGGTTCTCCGCGCCGTGCTGGGTGAAGACGCCGCCGCGCTGCGCGTCGGCGGCCGAGATCCCGCCGTGCAGCTCCCCGTCGTGGCTCACGTGCGACAGCGCGTCGATGTGGGTGCCGACGTGGCCGCCGGTCACGATGATCTCGTTCGCCGCGGATCCGCCGTCCGGACGCTCCATGTCGCCGTGCCGCCGGATCAGCGTCATCCGGAACCCGGGATGGTTGGGGGAGCAGGGCATGCCGGTGAAGAACGGCTGGCCCAGCTCGATCAGCCGGACGCCCCCGGCCACCGCGGCGAGCAGCGGATCGGTCATGAGGTGTGGCCTTCCTTCACGTTGACGGGGGGATGGTCGGCGGCGACGTCGAGCAGCCACCTGGCGCGCTCGACGACGGCCTTGTCCACGAAGCGGCCGTTGGAGTCGATCCAGGCGGCATTGCTCCCGGCTGCGTTGTTCTCTGCCGCACCGCCGCGCTCGGCCAGCCGGCTCATCAGGTCGCGCGCCCAGGCGACGTCGTCCGGGTCGGGGGCGCACGCCTCGTGGACCACGGGGATCTGCGCGGGGTGGATCACCGAGCGGCCGAAGAACCCGGCGCGCCGTCCCGCGACGGTGTCGGCCCGCAGGCCGTCCAGGTCGCGGACGGCGGTCCACACGCTCTGCGGCGGGGACGGCAGCCCGGCGGCCCGCGCGGCCACCACGACCCGGGACCGCGGCCACGCGAGCGCGTCGCCGCCGGACACCCGCAGGTCGGCCGCCAGGTCCGCCTCGCCGAGCGAGATCCCGGCGACGAGCGGGTGCGCGGTCGCCAGGGCCAGGGCGTTCTCGACGCCGAGGGCCGACTCCAGTACGGGGAAGACCGGCACGCCGAGCGTCTCGGCGACGCGGCGCAGCTCGTCCGGGTCCTCGCACTTGGGGACTCGTACCCCGGCCGGGCCGTCCGGCACGGCCGCGAGAACGGCGATGTCGTCGGCGCCCTCCGGGGTGGCGGGCGCGTTGATCCGCACGTGGGAGGTGCGCCCGGAGGCGAGCGTTTCCAGGACGTTGCGGCGCGCCCGGTGCTTGGCGGCCGGTGCGACCGCGTCCTCCAGGTCGATGATCACCGCGTCCGCGGCGGAGGCCAGCGCCTTGCCGATCCGGTCGGGGCGGTCACCCGGCACGTAGAGCCAGGAGCGCGGCGTCACTTGATCACCCCCTTGGCGCGAAGGTCGTCCAGTCCGGCCTCGTCCACGCCGTAGCGGGCGAGGATCTCGGCGGTGTGGGCGCCGAGCGGCGGGCCGGCCGACTCGATCCGCCCCGGCGTCCGCGACAGCCGGAAGAGCACGTTCTGCATCTTCACCGGACCCAGCTCGTCGTCCGGGACGGTCGCGATGCTGCCGAGCGCCTCGAACTGGGGGTCGGTCATGACGTCGGCGGCGGTGTAGATGGGCGCGACCGCGGCCTGCGCCTCCTCGAACGCCTTGACGACCTCGTCGCGGTCGCGCGCGGCGATCCACGGTCCGACGGCCTCGTCCAGCACGTCGGCGTGCCCGGCGCGCTCCGCTCCGGTCGCGAACCACGGCTCGTCGATCAGTTCGGGCCGGCCGACCAGCCGCATGACCCGCTCGGCGATCGACTGGGCGCTCGTGGAGATCGCGACCCAGCCGCCGTCCCGGGTCCGGTAGGTGTTGCGCGGCGCGTTGTTGTGCGACCGGTTGCCCGTGCGGGCCTGGAGCTCGCCGAGCTGGTCGTAGGTGATGATCTGCGGACCGAGCAGGGTGAGGATCGGCTCGATGATGGCGAGGTCGACCACCTGCCCCTCACCGGTCGCCTCCCGCGCCCGCAGCGCCGTCATCACCGCGAAGGCGGTGGTCAGCGCGGCGATGCCGTCCGCCAGGCCGAACGGCGGCAGGGTCGGCGGGCCGTCCGGTTCCCCGGTGATGGCCGCGAACCCGCTCATCGCCTCGGCGAGCGTCCCGAACCCGGGCCGTCCGGCGTACGGGCCGGTCTGCCCGAACCCGGTGACCCGCGCGAGGACCAGCCGCGGATTGATCTTCTTCAGCTCGTCGTAGCCGAGGCCCCAGCGCTCCAGCGTCCCCGGCCGGAAGTTCTCGATCACCACGTCGGCGTCGGCGGCCAGGCGCCGGAACAGCTCCTGCCCCTCGGGCGAGCCGAGGTAGAGCGTCATCGCCTTCTTGTTCCGGCCGAGCATCTTCCACCAGAGACCCACGCCGTCGCGCTGCGCGCCATGGCTGCGCACCGGGTCGCCCCTCGGGTGCTCGATCTTGATGACGTCGGCCCCGTAGTCACCGAGCAGCGTCGCCGCGAGCGGGCCGGCGAACAGCGTGGCCGCGTCGAGGACCCGGACTCCGGACAGGGCGTCGGTCATGGACGGTACCGCCTTCTCGGGTGATCGTTCCTCTAAGAGAAACGCTTGTCGATATCTCGTCCGAATCGCTGCCGCGACCCGGACTTCTCAAGTTGGCACTGCTTGTTGAGTTACGTCAAGTTTCACCTAGATATTGACCCGATGGCGTGACGGGTGCCACGATGACGCATCAGTGACCTGCTGTTCCTCTAGGCGGAACATCTCTTGCAAGGGATCAGGGCAGATGCGGCAGGAGAGATGTATGTCGGCTCGAAAGCTCGCCGCCGGGCTCGGCGCCTGCGCGGTCCTGCTGGCCGCGGCCGGCTGCGGCGGCTCGGCGCCGTCCGGCGCGGCCGGGGTGGCGGCCGGACGCGACCGGGGCCCGGTCAAGATCGGCGCCCTGCATCCGGTCAGCGGCGCCAACGCGGTCGACGGCCAGCAGATGCGGCGTGGCGCGCAGCTGGCGGTGGAGGCGATCAACGCCGCCGGCGGCATCAGATCCCTCGGCGGGCGCAAGGTCGAGCTGGAGACGGGCGACACCCAGGGCAAGGCGGAGGTCGGCCAGAGCGAGGCCCAGCGGCTCATCTCCGAGGGGTCCGTCGGACTCGCCGGCACGTACCAGAGCGCCGTCAGCACCAACGTCGCCGTCGTCGCCGAACGCAACCGGGTGCCGTTCGTCATGGACGTCACCGCCTCGGACGCGATCTTCGCGAACGGCTACCGGTACTCGTTCCGGGTCCAGCCGGGCAGCGCCGCCATCGCCGGCGCCGCGGCCCGCTACCTCAAGGAGGTGTCGGACCGGGCGGGCAGGCCCGTCAAGAAGGTCGCGTTCCTGCACGAGCAGACCGACTTCGGCAGCGGCGCGGCCGAGGCGTTCACCAAGGCGGCGAAGAAGCTCGGGATCGAGGTCGGCCCGAACATCAGCTACGACGCGCTCACCGTGTCCGACCTCACGGCGCAGGTCACCCAGGTCAAGGCGTCCGGCGCGGACGTGCTGGCGGTCGCCGGCTACTACCGCGACAGCCTGCTCGCCGCCAAGGCGATCGCCGCGGTGAAACCGGACCTGAACGCGGTCTGGGGCGTGTCGAACGGCGCCTACGACCAGCCGAAGTTCGTCACCGACGGCGGCGCCGCCGCGGAGCGGATCTTCAGCACCAACTACCACTTCGATGCCCAGAACCCGCAGACCGTCAAGCTGCGGGCCGAGTACCAGCGGCGCTACGGCGCCCCCATGCGCACGGGCGCGGTCCTCGCCTTCGACGCGGTCCAGGTGATCGCGCAGGGCGTGGAACGCGCGGGCACCACCGACGCGGAGAAGGTGCGCGACGCGATCGCGTCCTCGAAGGTCGAGCCCCTCACGGTCGGCACCGGCCCGATCACCTTCGCCCCCAACGGAGACAACGCCAACGCCCTGCCCGTCCTCATGCAGGTCCAGGGCGGCCAGGTCAAGCAGGTCTATCCGCCGGAGAAGGCCGAATCCAAGCCCGACTACTCGGTGACGTGGCGGTCATGAGCACCATACGAACCAAGACGCAGTCCCCTCCCACCCCCGCCGTCCGGCGCCGCCCGCTCCTCGGCGGCGACGGGACCGGGGCCGTCCTCAAGCGCGCCGCCGTGACCGGCGGCCTTGTCGCGGCCGCCATCGCGGTCGCCCTGATCAAGTCCGGCAGCGGCCTGGTCGTCTGGCAGTCGGTGGTGACCGGCCTGCTGATGGGCGGGCTGTACGGGCTCATCGCGATGGGCCTCACCCTGATCTTCGGCGTGCTGGACATCGTCAACTTCGCGCACGGCGCGCTGCTCGCCATCGCGATGTTCATCGCCTTCGGCGTCGTGCAGGGCACCGGCCTGCACCCCTACCTGACCCTGCTCGTCGCGGTGCCCGCGCTGTTCCTGATCGGCGCGGCCGTGCACCGCGGCCTGCTCGGCGGGACGGGCGGAGCGTCGCTGGAGAACCAGCTGCTCATCACGCTCGGCCTGTCGCTGCTGCTGGAGAACGGGCTGCTGATGTTCTTCGGCGCCGAGCCCAAGACCGTCGCGCTGCCCGGCGACTTCCAGTTCTCCCTGTTCGGCGCGGTCGTCCCGGGCGCCCGGCTGTATGCGTTCGCCGGCGCCGTCCTGATCGGCGCGGCGCTGTTCTGGCTGCTGCGCCGCACCCGGTTCGGGACGGCGATCCGCGCGGTCGCCGCGAACGGGCAGGGCGCCGAGCTGGTGGGGGTGAACGTCCGGCGCGTCCACACGCTCACCTTCGCCATCGGGACGGCCTGCGCCGGCGCCGCGGCGGTCCTCGCCGCGCCGCTGGTCACGGTCACGCCCACCCTTGGCGAGCAGTTCAACATCACCGCGTTCGTCGTCGTGGTGCTCGGCGGCATGGGCAACGTCGCCGGCGCGCTCGTCGGCGGACTGCTCATCGGGCTGGTCGAGCAGCTCACCACGATCTACATGGACGGCCAGAGCTCCCTGCTCGGCGTGTTCGCCGTCTTCCTGATCGTGCTGTTCCTCCGCCCGCAGGGACTGTTCGGGAGGCGCGCATGACCGGCATCACGCTCACCGGCCGCCCAGACGCGGGCGCGGCCCGCCCGGTGAAGGCGCCGCCGCTGCGGCCGCAGAACCGGCAGCTCGCCGTCCTCGCGGTGCTGCTGCTGGTCGCGATCCCGCTGCCGCTGGTGCTGCCGCCCGCGCAGGGCGCCGTCGCCGTCCGCATCCTGATCTTCGCGCTGATGGCCATCGGCTGGAACGTGATGAGCGGATTCGGCGGGATGTTCAGCTTCGGGCACGCCGCGTTCTTCGGCCTCGGCGCCTACACCAGCGCGTACCTGCTCGTCGAGCACCACGTGTCCCCGTGGATCGGGATGCTCGCCGGGATGGCGGTCGCCGCGGCCGTCGCCGTGGTCATCGGGTTCTTCGCGTTCCGGTACCGGCTGCGGGGCGCCTACTTCGCGCTGGCGACGTTCGCGTTCGCCGAGATGCTCCGCCTCGTCGTCACCACCACGGAGTTCACCAACAAGGCGGTCGGGTTCACCGTCCCGCTGATCCAGGGCTCGTCGTTCTGGAAGATCCAGTTCGCCGCGGACTCGCCCGCCTACTTCTGGATCGCGCTCGGGCTCGCGGGCGCCGCGGCCCTGGTCAGCATCCTGTTCCTGCACTCGCGGACCGGACGCTACGTCACCGCGATCCGCGACGACGAGCTCGCCGCGGCGTCGCTGGGCGCGCCCGTCATGCGGTACAAGCTGGTCACGGTCGCGCTGTCGGCCGCGATCACGGCGGTCGCCGGCGCCTTCTACACGCAGTACTACCTGTTCGTGAACCCGGACCTGGCGTTCGGCTCGTCGGTGTCCATCCAGGCGATCGCGACCGTGGTCATCGGCGGCATCGGCACGATCTGGGGCCCGGTCGTCGGCGCGATCATCCTCGGCGCGCTGTCGGACGTCACCGCCACGCTGCTGCGGACCCCGCCCGACTCCCTGGGCTTCCTCCAGGGACGCAGCGGGCTGGACGTCGCCGTCTACGCGGTCCTGCTGATCCTGATCGTCCGGCTGCTGCCCAAGGGCATCGTCGGCACGATCGCCGAGAGGCGGCGCAGATGAGCATCCTGACGGTTTCCGACGTCGGCAAGGGCTTCCGGGGCCTGCGGGCGCTCGCGGAGGTCGACTTCCAGGTCGGCGAAGGCGAGATCCTCGGCATCATCGGCCCGAACGGCGCCGGCAAGACGACGCTGTTCAACGTCATCTCCGGCGCTCTCGCCCCCGACACGGGGCAGGTCGTGTTCGGCGGCCAGGACATCACCGGCTCCTCGCCCCACCGCATCGCGAGGGCGGGCATGGTCCGGACGTTCCAGCTGATGCGGCCGTTCGGGAGCATGACCGTCCTGGAGAACGTCGGCCTCGCCGCCCAGCACCGCCGCCAGACGCCCCATCGGCTGCGCAAGCGGTCGCTGGACGTCGTGGAACGCGTCGGCCTCGGGCGGTGGGCGCACTGCAACGCCACCGAACTGCCCACGGCCGGGCTCAAGCGCCTCGAACTCGCGCGGGCGCTCGCGATGCGGCCGAAGGTCCTGCTGCTGGACGAGGTGCTGGCCGGGCTGGTCCCGGCGGAGCGCGAGCCCGTCCTGGACCTGCTCGCCGCGCTCCGCGAAGAGGACGGGACGACGCTGCTGTTCGTCGAGCACATCATGGCGGCGGTGATGCGGCTGTCGGACCGGGTCCTCGTCCTGGACCAGGGCCGGGTCCTGGCCGCGGGCTCGGCCGAGGAGGTCACCTCCGACCCGCGCGTGATCGAGGCGTACCTGGGAGAGGAGCCCGGTGGTGGCGAGGACCGAGATGCTGAGGATTGAGAGGCTCTGCGCCGGCTACGGCCGCATGCGGATCCTGCACGACATCGACCTGCGGCTCGGCGAGGGCGAGATCGTCGCGCTCGTCGGCGCGAACGGCGCGGGCAAGACGACGACGCTGCGGACGGTGTGCGGGCAGCTGCGTCCGGCGTCCGGGACGATCACGTTCGCGGGGTCGTCCACGGCCGGGCGCCGCCCCGACCAGCTCGTCCGGGACGGCCTGGTGCACGTCCCCGAGGACCGGGCGCTGTTCGGCACGCTCACCGTCGAGGAGAACCTGCGCATGGGGGCGTGGACCCGCCCCTCCGGCGAGGTGGACGCCGCCATGCGCGAGGTGTTCGAGCTGTTCCCCGTCCTCGCGGAGCGCCGCACGCAGACCGCGCAGACGTTCAGCGGCGGGCAGCAGCAGATGCTCGCGATCGGCCGCGCGCTGATGGCGCGGCCGAAGCTGCTCATGCTGGACGAGCCGTCCACCGGCCTGTCGCCGAAGCTGACGTGGGCGGTGCTCGACGCGGTCAAGCGGATCCGCGACACCGGCGTCGCGGTGCTGCTCGTCGAGCAGAACGCGAAGCAGGCCCTGGGCATCGCCGACCGCGCCTACGTGATGGAGAGCGGCTCGACCGTCCTGCACGGGACGGGCAGCGAGCTGGCCGGGTCCGCCGAGGTCAGGAAGGCGTACCTGGGGCTGTGACGAACGCGGGGAAGGCCACGGCGCGCCTGGGGGAGTGGGTCGCGCGGCTGGACGTGGCGGAGCTGCCGGGGCCGGTGCTCGACCGGCTGTCCCTCGTGCTGCTCGACGTCATGGGCGTGACCGCGCTCGGCGCCGACCAGGACGAGACGCGCACCCTGTGCTCGGCCTGGAACGCGCCCGGCGGCCCGGCACCGCTCATCGGCGGCGGGCGGTGCGTGTCGGTCGACGCCGCCGCCTGGCTGAACGCGGTGGCGCTCGTCTGCCTTGAACTCGACGAGGGCAACAAGTACGCCAAGGGGCATCCGGCGGCGCACGGGTTCCCGGCCGTCCTGGCGCTGGCGGGCGAACTGGACGCATCCGGGCGCGACACGGCCGCCGCCCTCATCGCGGCGTACGAGGTCGCGTCCCGGTTCGGGCGCGCGTCCCGGCTGCGGCCGGGCGCGCACCCGCACGGGAGCTGGGGCGTCGCCGGGGCCGCCGCCGGATGCGCCCGGCTGCTCCGCCTCGGCCCGGACGCGGTCGCCGCCGCGATCGACACGGGTGCGGGGCTGCCGGTCGCGGGCCACTTCGCGTCCGCGACGGACGGGAACCCGGTGCGGAACGCCTGGATGGGCGCGTCCAACATGTCCGGCCTGGTCGCCGCCCGGATGGCGTCCGTCGGCGTCGCCCGCAACACCGGGACGGCAGCGCTGTCGCTCGGGACCCTGCTCGGCGAGTTCGACGCGTCCGAGCTGACCGTTGGTCTCGGCGACCGGTGGGACATCACACGCGGCTACTTCAAGCGGCACGCCTCCTGCTCGTTCACCCATCCGGCCGCCGACGCGGTGCTCGGCCTGCGCGCTGGCCTCGATACGTCCCGGATCACACGGATCCTGGTAGAGACGCACGCGCTCGGAGCCGGCCTGGCCTCGGCGGAGTGGGACAACCGGCTGTCGGCGATGTTCTCGACGCCGTTCGCCGTCGCCGCCGCCCTGCTCGACGGCGAGGTCGGGCCGCGCGCGAGCCTCGACGGCCCGGCCCTGCGGGCGCTGGCGCGGCGCGTCCGGCTGACGGAGGCGGGCGACCTGACCGCGCGCCTCCCGGACGAGCGCGCCGCCCGCGTCACCGTCGAACTGGACGACGGGACGGCCCGGACCCGCGAGGTGCCCAACCCGGTCGGCGACGCCGACCACCATCCCCTGGACGAGCGACACGTCCTGGCGATGCTCAAGGGCTGGCTGCCCGGCCGTGAGGACCTGATCGAACGGGCCGCGGCCCTCTCCCGCGAACTGCCCGGCCTGGACCATGTCGGCGAACGCCTCCGCGCCCTCGCCGGCGACGACACCGAGGAGCCGAACTGATGCGCGCCCTGGCCATGACGCCGATCCATCTGCCGCCGGACGAGATCCGGCGCCGGCAGGCCCGCTACGACCGGCTCGCCCCGCCCGGCCTGACGGTCGAGCTGCGCGACGTCGGCCCGGCCGCGCCCGGATCGCTGGACGACGAGGCGGCGGTCCGCGCCTCCGAGCGGGAGGTCGCCGCCGCGCTGGCCCGGGCCGGGGACGGCTGGGACCTCGCCTTCCCCGACTGCGTGCTCGACCCGGCCGTGCCCGACGCCGTCGGTGACCAGGGCATTCCGGTCCATGGCCTGCTTAGGCTGACTGGTATGCACCTTGCCGCGATGAATGTTCGGTTCGGTGCGGTGGTGCGGAACGAGGCGATCGGCGCGGAGCTCGGCCGCCGGCTCAAGGCCTACGGCTTGGAGCCCTACGCCGCCGGGATCGCGATCCTGGAACTGCCCTTCGACGCCATCGCCGACGCCGGCGCGTGGAACGCCGCCCTCGGTGAAGCCGTGGACGCGCTCGCCGCCGCCGGCGCCACCGCGGTGATCAACGGCTGCTCGGCCGTCGACGTCGAGGAGGACCGGTTCACCGCCCGGGTCGTCGACCCCACGGCCCTCGCCCTGAAGCTGATGGCGATCGGGAGGAGCGCCTGATGGACGGACCCGACCTCGTCATCGCGGGTGCGGGCGGCGGGCTCGCCGGGGCGCTGCGCGCCGCCGAACTCGGCCTGAGCGTGGTCGTCGTCGAGTCGAGCGAGCATTTCCGGCGCGGCAACAACACGTCGATGTCGACCGCGATGTTCCCCGGCGCGGGCTCCCGCTGGCAGGCGTCCGAGGGCGTCGACGACTCACCGGACCGGTTCGTCGCCGACATCATGGCCAAGACCCGGGGACGGGCCGACGCCCGCCTCGCCCGGACGCTCGCCGAGGTCAGCGGACCGCTCGTGGAGTGGCTCGCCGACTCGGCCGGGCTGCCGCTGTCCCTGGTGACCGACTTCAACTATCCGGGGCACTCCGTGCCGCGCTGCCACTCGGTCCCGGGGCGGCACGGCTCCGGCGTGATCGACCACCTGGCGCGGCGCGTCCGGGAGCATCCGGACATCGACCTGCTCGTCCCGGCCCGGCTGGTGGACGTGACGGTCGGCGGGGAAGGAGCCGTGCGGGCCGCCGTCGTCCAGTACCCGGACGGGAGGCAGGAGGAGATCCCGACGCGGGCCGTGCTGCTGGCGACCAACGGGTTCGGCGCCGACCGCGCGCTCGTGGAACGCCACCTCCCCGAGATCGCCGGGGCCCTCTACCAGGGCAGCGACCAGTCGCTGGGCGACGCCCTCCGGATCGGCGGCGGTCTCGGCGCCTCGACCGGCTACCTGGACGCCTACCAGGGCCACGGTGCCGTCGCCGCCGGGGCGGGCACCCTCGTGGGCTGGGCCACGATCATCCACGGCGCGATCATGGTGGACCTCGGCGGGCGCCGGTTCGGGAACGAGACCCGCGGCTACTCCGAGTACGCCGCCGAGCTGGCCGCCCGTCCCGGCGGCACCGGCTGGATCGTGCTGGACGAGACGATCTTCGGGCAGTGCGAGCGGTTCAAGGACTTCCGCGACACCGTCGAGTCGGGCGTCCTCGTCTGGGCGGACGACGCCGAGGGCCTCGCCAAGGCCACCGGCCTGCCCGCCGGCGCCCTCGCCGACGAGCTGGCGGGCAGCGCAGCCGCCGCCCGCGGCGAACGTCCCGACGGGCACGGCCGCACCAACTGGGAGCGGCCCCTCGCCGCGCCGTACGCCGCCGTCCGCGTCGTCCCGGCCCTGTTCCACACCCAGGGCGGGCTGATCGTCAACGAGGACGCCGCCGTCGTCGACCCGGGCGACCGTCCCATCCCCGGCCTGTACGCGGCGGGCGGCGCCGCCGCAGGTATCTCCGGCCACGGCGCCGACGGCTACCTGCCCGGCAACGGCCTGCTGCCCGCCTTCGGGCTCGCCTACCTGGCGGCCGGTGCCGTCGCCGGCCGCACCACCACCCGCGACAACTGAGGAGAGATTCGATGGCGACGACCGAGCTGCTGCTGAAGAACGTGCGGGTGGTCCGCCCCGACGCGCCCGAGGGCACCGAGCCGGAGCTCGCGGACATCGCCGTCGACGACGGCACCATCGTCCGCGTCGCGCCCGGCCTGCCGGACGACGACGCCGCCACCGTGGTCGACGGCCGCGGGCGGCTCGCGTTCCCCGGCGTCGTGGACGCCCACCAGCACTGGGGCATCTACAACGAGCTCGCGACCGACGCGCGTACCGAGAGTCGCGCGAGCGCGCAGGGCGGTGTCACCACGTCCCTGACCTACATGCGCACCGGCCAGTACTACCTGAACAAGGGCGGGCCCTACCGCGAGTTCTTCCCCGAGGTGCTGAGCGCCGCGCAGGGCAACGCCTACGTGGACTACGCCTTCCACCTCGCGCCGATGATGGCCGAGCACATCGAGGAGATCCCGTACCTCGTCGAGGGGCACGGCGTCACCTCGTTCAAGATCTTCATGTTCTACGGAAGCCACGGCCTGCACGGACGCTCGTCCAGCCAGAGCGACTTCCTCATGACGCCGCCGGACGAGCGCTACGACATCGCGCACTTCGAGTTCGTCATGCGCGGCGTTCAGCAGGCCCGCGAGCGGCTCGCCGAGTACGCGCCGCACATCTCGCTGTCGCTGCACTGCGAGACCGCCGAGATCATGACCGCCTACACCAGGATGGTCGAGCGGGACGGGGCGCTCACCGGGCTGCGCGCCTACAGCGCGTCCCGCCCGCCGCACTCGGAGGGCCTCGCGGTCACGATCGCGTCCTACCTGGCGCACGAGACGGGCCTGCCCAACATCAACCTGCTGCACCTGTCGTCGGAGAAGGCGCTGTCGGCCGCGCTGACCATGGCGGGCGCGTTCCCGCACATCGACTTCCGCCGCGAGGTCACCATCGGGCACCTCCTCGCCGACGTCGACACCGCGCACGGCCTCGGCGGCAAGGTCAACCCGCCGCTGCGCGACCGCGCCGACGTAGAGGCGCTGTGGCGGCACGTCCTCGCCGGCGAGGTCGACTGGGTCGTCAGCGACCATGCCTGCTGCCGGGACGAGATGAAGTTCGGCTCCGACCGCGACGACGTCTTCCTCGCCAAGTCCGGCTTCGGCGGCGCCGAGTACCTGCTGCCGGGACTCGTCGGCGAGGGCCTCAAGCGCGGCCTGCCGCTGCAGCGCGTCGCGCAGCTGACGTCATGGAACCCGGCACGCCGCTACGGGCTGCTGAACAAGGGCACGATCGCCGAGGGCTACGACGCCGACATCGCGCTGGTCGACCCGGACGCGTCGTGGACGGTCCGCGCCGCCGAGTCCGAGTCCACGCAGGAGTACACGCCGTTCGAAGGGTTCTCCATGACCGCGCGGGTCACCGACACCTTCGTCCGCGGCCACCACGTGTACGCCGGCGGCACGATCGCCGGGGACCCGGTCGGCCGTTACCTCCACCGCGGCCGCTGAATCCTAGGATCGACGGGTGACCAACCAGACCACCGCCGCCCCGCCCTCGGGGGGAACCGAGGTCGCCGGGCGCGTCGCCGACGTGCTGCTGCTGTTCGCCGGTGGGCCCGAGTACCTCGGCGTCACCGCCATCAGCCGCGAGCTGGGCATCTCCAAGGCCGTCGTGTACCGCATCCTGCAGTCGCTGGTGTCACGGGAGATGCTGGAGGCGGGCACGTCCGGCTACCGGCTCGGCCCCGCCTCCGTCGCCCTCGGCGTGAGCGCGCTGCGGCGCTTCAACGTCCGCAACGCCGCCGCCCCCGTGCTGCGCCGGCTGCGGGACGAGACCGGCGAGACGACCACGCTGTCCGGGCTGGTCGGCGACGAGCGGGTCTACCTCGACCAGTTCGAGAGCCCCCGCGAGGTCAAGATGACCGTCGAGGTCGGGCGGCGGTTCCCCCTGCACGCGGGCTCCTCGGGCCGGGTGATCCTCGCGTTCCTGCCCGAGGAGCGGCGCGAGCCGATCCTGGCGCGTCCCCTGGCGGCCGTGACCGACCGGACCGTCACCGACGAGGCCGCGCTCCGCGCCCGGCTCGCCGACACGGCCCGGGACGGCGTCGGCGTCTCCCTCGGCGAACGCCAGGCCGACGCCGGCTCGGTGGCCGCGCCGCTCTTCGGCCCGGACGGCGAGGTGCACGGCTCGATCAGCGTGTGCGGCCCCCGGCACCGCTTCACGCCGGAGGCCGTCGAACGGTACAAGGCGCTCGTCCGCGACGCCGCCGAGGAGATCACCCGGACCTGGATCACGCACCGCTAGACGGTGCGGTAGTGCGTCGTCAGGCGGCCGTCGTCGTCCAGGAGATGGAACGCCATGCCAGGGGGAGCGTCGTAGTCGGCGATGTCGCCCCCCTGCCAGGGCAGACGGAGCGTGGAGACGACGCCCGGCGCGACGAGCAGCGGCCGCCCGGCGAAGGTCGTGGCCGCGGCGCTGTGGTTGTGTCCGCACAGGACGGCCTTCACCTGCGGATGCCGTCCGATCACTTCGGCGAGCCGCTCCTCGCCGAACTGCCGGATCCCGTCCACGTACGGAATGCCCTGGGTGACCGGCGGGTGGTGGAAGCAGATGAACGCCGGGGTCTCGGGGTCACCGGCGAGTTGCCGGTCGAGCCAGCCGATCGTCTCGTCGTCGAGGAATCCGTGGTCCTTGCCGGGCACCGTCGAGTCGCACATCGCGAACACCGCGCCCGCCCCCCTGTGCACCCGGTTGATCGGACCGTCGCCGGGCGGTTCGTCCAGGAGAACCTCCCGGTACGGGGCTCTGACGTCATGGTTGCCGGGGCACTTCAGCACGGGGTGCGGCGACTCCAGTACCTTCCGGGCCTGCTCGTACTCGGCGGGCTCGCCGTGGTCGGCGATGTCGCCGGTGACGAGGACGGCGTCGATCGGCAGCCCGTTCAGGTGCTCCATGACCCGCGCCGCGCGTTCGGCCCGTTCGTCCCCGGTGTCGAGATGGGTGTCGCTGAGCTGGGCGAAAACAATCATGGCCATGAATCTAGGTCACGACCGGACCAGGATTAAGATCCGGTTCCATGCCGAAAAGCTGGTCCGGTTCGGTCGACCTGCATCTGGACATCGACACCTCCGGCGGCCGCCGGGCGGGTCTGGAACGCGCTCTCCGCGCCGCCATCGTGGCGGGACGCCTCGCTCCCGGCACACCGCTCCCTTCGACGCGCGCCCTCTCCGCGGAACTGGGCCTCTCCCGCGGGACGGTGAGCGCCGCCTATGACCAGCTCATCGCCGAGGGGCACATCATCGCCGTCCCCGGCTCCGGCACCCGCGTCGCGGACATCGCCCACCGGGCGGATCTGGCGCCGGTGTCGGCCCCCTCCACCTGGGCGGGTTCCGCGACCGCGACGGCGGCAGGTCTTTCTTCCGGGGAAGTGCGGCGCGGGGAGAGCCGTCGGACACCGGTACACGATCTGCTGCCGGGAAGACCCGACCTGAGCACGTTCCCTTCGGCGGCGTGGCTGCGCTCGACCCGGCGTGTCCTGGCGGAGGCGCCGTCCGAGGTGCACGCGCTCAGCGATCCGCGCGGTCGTCCTGAGCTACGCGCGGCGCTGGCCGGCTACCTCGGACGCGCGCGCGGCGTCCACGCCGACCCTGAGCGGATCGTCGTCACGTCCGGCTACGCCCAATCCCTCGGCCTCCTGGCCTCCGTCCTGCGGGAGGCGGGGACGGCGGCGTTCGCGATGGAGGAGCCGGGGCATCCGTTCCACCGCGCCATCGTCCGGCGGGCCGGGCTCGGCGTCGTCCCGCTGCCGGTGGACGACATGGGCGCACGTCCCGAGCCCCTCGACGGGGTGGGCGCGGCCGTGCTCACCCCGGCGCACCAGTACCCGTCCGGAGCGACCCTCGGCCCCGACCGGCGCCGCGCCTTCGTCACCTGGGCTCGCGACGCCGGCGGACTCCTCGTCGAGGACGACTACGACGGCGAGTTCCGCTACGACCGCCAGCCCGTGGGCGCCCTCCAGGGAACGGCGCCCGTCCACGTCGTCTACGGCGGAACCACGTCCAAGACCCTCGCCCCGGCGCTGCGGCTCGGGTGGCTCGTGCTGCCCGCGCATCTGGTCGAGCCCTTCGCCGAGGCCAAACGGCTCGCCGACGCGCACACCCAGTCGCTGGGGCAACTCGTCCTCGCCGACCTCATCGGCACGCACGCCTACGACCGCCACGTCCGCGCGTCCCGCCTCCGCTACCGCCGCCGCAGGGACCTGCTCGTCAGAACGCTCCGTGCCCGCGTCCCCCAAGTCCGCGTGCTCGGCATCGCCGCAGGACTGCACGCGCTTGTGCTGCTCCCGGACGGCGGGCCGGGCGAGGACGAGGTCATGCGGCGTGCCGCGGCCCATGACCTGGCCCTCATGCCCCTTGGCGGCCACTGGCACCATCCCGCCGGACGGCCGCAGGGCTTCGTCGTCGGCTACAGCACCCCACTCGGCGCCGCCTACCCGGCCGCCCTGGACGCCCTGTGCGCCGTGCTCACCACGCGTCCGGCATGATCCGGCGCGCCCGGCTCACGTTCCCGGCCAGAACGGGTCGCGGCCGATGAAACCGATCAACCTGGTCTGGGCGTCCGCGCCGCCCGGAACCTCGACCCGGGGCCCGTACTGTCCGGACGAGCGGAGGACCTCCTCCATCTGCTCCATCCCGTCGAGGAGCCGTGCGCAGAAGTCCGGGTCCAGCCGGTCGTCCTGGCCGGTGGCCCTGGAGAGATCCCAGGTGTGCATGAACACGTCGGCTGTGTAGAACTGGTCGATCGCGGCGTCCAGAGGCAGGCTGCCGATGTGCGGGTTCGTGAGTTTCCGATGCTCCGTCTCCGGATCGTCGAGCAAGGCCTGCACCCCGTCGTAGTGAACCTGCCACGCGGCGACCGGGTCCTCGTCCACCGACGGTCCGCGGGGCAGGTCGATCCCCGCGCCGGAGGCGAGGAACCCGGGGAACCAGTCGGTCAGGTGACGGACGACGTCGCGGGCGGTCCAGCCGGCGACCGGTGCCGGCGCGTCCCACGACCGGGTGCCGCGGACCCGGTCGGTGAACAGCCCGGCGACCTGCCGGTGCCGCTCGGCCGGGCGGTCAGACAGCGTCATCACCGATCATCCTTTCGAGCTTGGCGTAGCCCTCCTCGACGCCGACCTCCATGCCGCTGCGCAGGATCGCGTCGCGGCCTTCGAAGCTGTCGACCAGCGCCTGCGTCCGCAGCCGGGTACGGCCGGAGCCGAGCTCCTCGAACCACAACGTCTCCAGCGCGACTCCGTCGGGTTCGCCGTCGAACGTGAAGGTCTGCACGATCCGGTCGGGCCGTACCTCGTGGAAGCTGCCGTGGAAGCCGTACTCGGTGCCGTCGTGTACCGAGACGTATCGCCAGCTGCCGCCGGTGTGCGCGTCCCAGTGCTCGATCCGGGTGGTCGTGACGTCGGGCCCCACCCACCGGGCGAACAGCGCCGGATCGGTGTGGGCGCGGAACAGCTGCTCGGGCGTCGCCGTGAAATCACGGCTCGTCCGGATGACCGGCAGCTTCGGGTCCGCTTCGATGACCGTCTTCTTCGGACTGTTCATGCTCGTCTCCCTTCATCTCCGCCAGGACGGCGTCGAGGCGGCGGTAGCGCTGCTCGACTCGGCGCCGGTGACGCTCGATCCAGGTGTCCATCAGTTCCAGGGCCTGGACTTCCAGGCGCACGGACCGGGGTTGCGGCCCTCGCGGCCGGCTGACGAGCCCGGCGTCCTCGAGCACGCGCAGGTGCTTGTAGACCGCCTGCAGCGACATCCGGTACGGCTCGGCCAGCCGGCTCACGGTCGCGTCGCCCTCCGAGAGCCGGGCCACCATGTCGCGCCGGGTCGGATCCGCGAGGGCGGCGAAGACTTTGGACAGCGTGTCCGCGGCCATCGCCCCTCCAGTTTTCAACTCAACAGTTGAAACCATGGTAGACCGCCACCCGCCCACTTGTAAACCAAAAGGTTGAAAGCACTGCTCGCTGGTGGCCTGGAACCGATGTGACGGTCGTCGTCAGGGGCGCTCCAGTGCCAGCTTCGGGAGGCGCCTGGCGAGGGGGGCCGGGAGCCACCAGGCGTGCCTGCCGAGCACCTGCATGACGGCCGGGACGATCAGGCAGCGGATGACGACCGCGTCCAGGAGGACGGCCACGGCGAGGCCGAGCCCGAACTGCTGGAGCATGCGGTCGGGGCTCAGCACGAACGCCGCGAACACGACGATCATGATGGCGGCGGCGGCCGTGATGACCTTGCCCGTGGCGGCCAGGCCCTCCCGCACCGAGCGGGACGGATCTCGCGTGCGCTCCCATTCCTCGTGGATGCGGGACACCAGGAACACCTCGTAGTCCATGGAGAGGCCGAAGACGATCGCGAAGATCATCACCGGGATGAACGCCTCGACGGGGCCGCTCTGCGCGCCGAACCGGCCGTCCTGGAACACCAGGGTGATCGCGCCGAGCGCGGCCGAGATCGACAGCAGGTTGAGCAGCGCGGCCTTGACCGGGATCAGCACCGAGCGGAACACCACCGTCAGCAGCAGGGCGGACAGGCCCACGACGACGGCGACGAACAGCGGCATCCGCGCCGACACCGAGTCCGAGAAGTCCTGGGCCGCGGCGGTCGGGCCCCCGACCAGGTAGCCGGTGCCGGTGCGGGCCGACAGGGACGGCAGCACGTCGTCGCGCAGTTCGTGGACGAGGCGGGCGGTCGCCTCGTCCTGCGGCGCGGTGGCGGGGTAGGCGATGACGGCGGACACCGCGCCGTCCGCGGACGGTATCGGCGGGGTCGCGGCCGCGATGCCCCTGGTCCGCGTCAGCGCCGTCCGGAGCTCCTCGGCGTCGCCCCGGGCCACCACGATGAGCGGCCCGTTGAACCCGGGGCCGAACCCCTCCGCCAGCAGGTCGTACGCCTGCCTGCCGGTCGTGGACGGGGCGTCGTTGCCGGCGTCGGCGAAGCCGAGGCGCATGTCCAGCGCGGGCGCCGACAGGACCAGCAGCGCGGTGACGGCGACGAGCAGCGCCGGGACGGGACGGCGCTGGACGGCCGCGGCCAGCCGCCGCCAACCGCCGTCCTCCGGCGGGCCCGACTTCGCGGCCCGCTTCAGCACGAGCCGCTGGATGCGGCCGCCGAAGACGCCCAGCAGCGCGGGCAGCAGCGTCAGGGACGCCGCCATCGTGACCAGCACGGTCAGGGCCACGGCGAGCGCGACTCCCTGGAGCGATCCCAGCCCGAGCGCGATCAGGCCGAGCAGCGCGATGATGACGGTGCAGCCGGCGAAGAAGACCGTCCGCCCGGCCGCGTCCAGCGCCCGGCGGGTGGCCGCGGCGGGATCGGCGCCGTCCCGGAGTTCCCGCCGGTACCGGTAGAAGATCAGCAGGGCGTAGTCGACGCCGACGCCGAGCCCGATCAGCATCATGATCGGCGGGGTGAAGTCGGCGACCGTGAAGACGCGCGAGGCCAGCGTGATCAGCCCGATCGCGCCGCCCACCGCGAACAGGGCGGTGACCAGGGGGAGCGCGGCGGCGACGAGGGAGCCGAACAGCAGCACGAGGATCACCAGGGCCGCCAGCATTCCCGCGCCCTCGGCTCCGCCGCCTCCGCTCTCCTCGGCGCCGCGGACCGGGTCGCCGCCGAGCTCGACGCGCAGGCCGTGCCCGGAGGCGGCCCGGGCGGTGTCGATGATCCTGGTCACCCGCTCCTTCGGGACGTCCTGCGCGGCGGCGTCGAGCGTGACGGTGGAGTAGCCGATGGTGCCGGACCGCGAGATCGTCAGCGGGCCCACGTCGGTGACGGAGGGGAGCCCGCGGATCTCCGCCAGCATGGCGCCTATGTCCTGGCGTTCGGCTGCGAGGCCCTGCGCGTCCTGGACGACGATCTGCACGGTGGCGTCCGCCTGCCGCGACCCGTGCTTCGCCATCAGGTCGGCGGCCGCCTGCGAATCGGTTCCGGGCAGGGAGAAGTCGTTGTGGTAGGTGCTGCCGGCGGCCTGGGAGCCGACCGTGATCGCCGCGACCACGGCGACCCACAGGACGAGCGCGGCCCAGCGGTGCCGCTGCGACCACGCGGCCAGGCGTCCGAACCGGCCCGCCGGGGGAGTGCCGGGGGCGGGCATGTCAACCTCGGTTCCTGAAGCGGGCGCCGGCGACGGCACCGGACACGGCGGACAGGATCGGCACGACGACGAAGGCGGCGAGCAGGACGGGGGTGCCGTCCACGTCGAGCGCGCGGTCCAGGACGAAGGTGAAGAACGCGCCGACGGTCTCGGTCAGCAGGAAGCCCGCGGCCCCGCCGACGAAGAACCCGATGAAGGCGCCCGTGATGTTCATGCCCTCAAGCGTCGGGACGCGGTGTGCCGCCGGGCATCGGCCCCGGGCGGGCATCCGGGCCACCCCGCCGGTTGCGGGGCGGGCGGGCCGGCTACCTCCCGGGTCGCATCCAGCGGGGGTTGACCATGCCCGACTCGTAGGCCATGACGACCAGCTGGGCCCGGTCGCGCGCGCCGGCCTTCGCCATGATGCGGCTGACGTGCGACTTGACGGTGGCGGAGCTGAGGACGAGGCGCGCGGCGATCTCGTCGTTGCTCAGCCCGCCGGCGACGAGGAGCATGACCTCGCGCTCCCGGTCGGTGAGGGCCTTCAGCCGGGGCCCGGGCTCGGGCGCGTCGACCCGCCCGGCGAACTCGCCGATCAGCCGGCGGGTGACGGACGGGGTGATCAGCGCGTCCCCGCGCGCCGCGACCCGCACGGCGTGGATCAGCTCGGCCGGGTCGGTGTCCTTCAGCAGGAAGCCGGTGGCGCCGGCGCGCAGTGCGCCGTACACGTACTCGTCCAGGTCGAACGTGGTCAGGATGACGACGTGGACGCCGTCCAGCCGCGGGTCGGCGGTGATCCTGCGGGCGGCCTCCAGCCCGTCCATCCGGGGCATCCGGACGTCCAGCAGCGCCACGTCCGGGCGCAGGTCGCGGCAGGCGGCCACGGCCCGCTCGCCGTCGGCGGCCTCGCCGGTCACGGTGATGTCGTCCTCGTCGTCGAGGATGGAGCGGAACCCGGCGCGGACGAGGCCCTGGTCGTCGGCCAGCAGGACCTTGATCATCGGACCGGCGCCCCGTTCCGGCTCGGCGCCGGGTACGGCAGCCGGGCCCGGACGAGGAAGCCGCCGCCCGGCCCGGGTCCCGCGGTCAGCTCGCCGCCGAGCGCGCGGGCCCGCTCCCGCATGCCGTCCAGCCCGCTCCCCGGCGCGCCGGGGGAGACGGCCTGGCCGGGGCCGTCGTCGGCGACCTCGATGCGAAGCTCGCCCTGTCCGTGCTCCACGCTGACGGTGACCTCCGCGGCCGAGGCGTGCCGCGACACGTTGGTAAGGGACTCCTGGACGATCCGGTAGGCGGCCAGTCCGACCTCGGTGGGCGCGTCCGCCGCCCCGGCGAGACGGCTGTGCACGGTGAGCCCCGCCGACCGCGCCGACCCGATCAGCTCGCCGATCCGGTCGAGGCCGGGGGCCGGGGCGGTCGGCGCCTCCTCGTCGGCCTGCCGGAGCACCCCGAGCGTGGCGCGGAGGTCGCGCAGCGCCTCCCGGCTCGACTCCTTGATGGCGGCGAGCGCGGCCTCGCCCTGCGCGGGGTCCCGGTGGAAACGGTGCAGTGACGTCCCGGCCTGGACGTTGATGAGCGAGAGGTGGTGCCCGACGACGTCGTGCAGCTCACGGGCGATGCGGAGCCGCTCCTCGCCCGCGGCGACGCGCTCGGCCTCCCGCAGGTAGGCCAGCCGGCTGTACCGGACCCAGCCCAGCGCGACCATGGCCACGACCCAGCCGGTCAGCATGAAGAGGGCGACGCCGTTGACGTCCTTGTTCCCGAGCAGCGTCCCGGTGCCGGTGCAGATCACGGTGAGGGCGGCGAGGACGACCGCCGCCTGCAGCCTGCCGGCGGCCGCGACGAGGTACAGCGCGGCGATGACCGCGATCATCAGCCCGCCGTCGTGGACGCTGGTGACGTAGTAGACGGCGGTGGTCACGAGGACGAACGCGGCGACGGTCACCGGGTACCGGCGGCCGAAGTACAGCGCCCCGCAGGCGAGGAGGATCAGCGTCCAGCTGAACGCCGTGGCCGTCCAGGGCTCCGCCGAGGCGGCGGTGAGTGACTTCAGGCTGCTGACGGGGACCACCAACAGCGCGCCGCCGGCCAGGGCCGCGTCCCGGACCCGGCCGCGCGGAGCGCGGGGACTGCCGCGACCACCCATGTGATCAGCCTAGACGGGTGGGCCCGCCCGGACCGTCCTCCGCGCGGCCCAACGCCCTGGGCCGGACCCGCAACCGGGGGTGTAGGCGGACGGTCCGAACCCGCAACCCGGGGGTGACGCGCGTCCGGCGCCCGGCCGGTCAGGCCGTGGACGCCGGGAGCCGGGCGCACTCCCGGCAGGCACGGGAGGAGGCCGCGACCACGGCGTGCGAGGCGGCCGCGAACCCGCCGGAGAGCACCATGAGCGGCCAGTCGCCGGCCAGTGCGGCGACGGCGACCAGGGCGAGCGCGGCGACGGCCATGGCCACGGCGGAGGCGGTCCCGGTCCAGGCGACCGTCAGGGGAAGCCGGGACGGCAGGGGCAGCTGGCGGGCGATCGGGCCCGTCGCGGCCAGCGTCGCCGCGGCGAGCAGGCCGGCGGTGGCGGCGACGCAGGCGAGGTGGACGGCCAGCAGCCGCATCGGCCAGCCGCGGTCGAGCCCTGACGTCCAGATCAGCAGCCAGCAGCCGGCCAGGAAGGGGACCGTCAGGGCGGCGGCGCGGGCGGTGCGCCGGGTCTGGGCGATCGTCAGCTCCCGCTGGCAGGCCGGGACCAGGTCGTCGGCGGCGCCGAACTCGTGCAGGGCCCTGCGGACGGCCTGCTCGTACGGCAGCCCCTGGTCGGTGTGGGCGGTCACGGTGTCCGCGAATCCGTCGCGGATCTCCTCGACCATCCGGGACTTGGCGCGTGCCGGGCCGCGCAGGGCGCCCGCCAGTGCGGTGGCGTACTCCTCGGCCGGGTCGGCCTCGCCGATGCGGGCGCTCATGTCGCCGGGTTCAGGACGGAGCCGATCGCGGCGGTGAACTCCCGCCAGGCCGCGCGCTCGTCGGCCAGGGCCCGCCGTCCCGCGTCGGTCAGCTCGTAGCTGCGCCGCCGCCGTTCGCCGACCGCGTCCCAGGAGCTGCGCAGCAGCCCGAGCCGCTCCAGCCGCTGCAGGGTCGGGTAGATCGTGCCCGTGCGCAGCTCCAGCGCCCCGCCGCTGCGGCGCTGGACCGCGGCGATGATCGCGTAACCGTGCAGGGGCCCCGGCTCCAGCACGGCCAGCAGCAGGCCGTCCAGATGTCCGCGCACCGCGTCCGCCCTCATGAGTAGGCAGCCTACACAAAATTAATGTAGGCATGGTACCTATTGGCAGCCAATACATAGGGAGAGAAGACATGGGAGCCGGATCATGACCAAGGTGCTGCTGTCCGTGCACGTGCTCGCGGCGATCCTGGCGATCGGGCCGATCGCCGTCGCCGCGTCGGTGTTCCCCCGCTGCGCGCGCGAGGCGAAGCCGGGCGACGGGACGGCCGCGTTCCTGCACCGCGTCTGCCGGAGCTACACGGTCGTCGGTGTCGCCGTCCCCGCCTTCGGGTTCGCGACCGGCGCGAGGATGGGGGTGCTCGCCGACGCGTGGCTGATCGCGTCGATCGTGCTGACCGCGATCGCCGCGGGCGTCCTCGCGTTGGCGATCCTGCCCGGGCAGCGGCGGCTGCTCGCCCTGCCGCCGGGGGAGGACGTCCCGGCCGGGGCGGTGGCGCGGCTGGCCGGTCTCACCGGCGTGTTCAACCTGCTGTGGGCGATCGTCGTCGTTCTCATGATCGTCCGTCCCGGCTCGACCACGGGAGCCTGAGCGCGCGCTCCCCGCGGCGGCTCGCCGCCCGGGAGGGTCAGCCCTCGTAGGTGTGGACGAAGCGGGCGAGGAGGCGGGCGAACTCCGCGCGCTCCTCGTCCGTCCAGTCCCGCATGGCCTTGGCGAAGTGCTCCTGCCGCGTCCGGCGGGTGGCGTCGACGACGGCCAGGCCGGCGTCGGTGAGTTCCAGGTGGATGCGCCGGCCGTCCTCCTGGGACGCGACGCGGCGGATGTAGCCGCACTTGACCGCCTCGGCGACGATCCGGCTGCCGCGCGAGGCGTCGACGCCGAGACGGGCGGCCACCAGCCCCACGCTCATCTCCTCGCCGGGCCGGTCGGGGCCCTCGTCGACGACGTCCACGACGTGCAGGACCTGGACGTCCACGGGGAGGTTGTGCTCCCGGATCGCCGCCTTGCCCAGCCGCTGCCGAGACATGCCGCGCCGCAGCCTGACCATGCTCCGCTCGACCGTGTCCAGTGCCTCCCGGTTCATGGCGGCAAGTCTAGCTAGCTTGCGCCGCTCATCTGTCTGTGTTTAGCATCTACATGTCTTAAGCATAGAAATGTGAGGTGCACATGGTCGCGATGATGCCGCCGATGAGCCGCCGGCACCGGCTGCTGGTCTTCGGCGGGCTGATGCTCGCCGGGCTGATGTCCTCGCTGGACGCGACGGTCCTCGGCACCGCGCTGCCGGCGATCGTCGGGGACCTCGGCGGGCTCGGCCGGCTCGCCTGGGTGTCGACGGGGTACGTGCTTGCCACCAGCGTCACCGTCCCGCTGTCGGGACGCCTCGGCGACCTGTTCGGGCGGCGCCCGATCCTGCTGACCGGGCTCCTCGGGTTCATGGCCGGGTCGGCGGCGTGCGGGGCGGCGCCCACCATGACCTGGCTGATCGTGTTCCGCGTCGTGCAGGGCGCCGCCGCCGGGTGCCTGATGAGCTCGATGTTCGCGCTCACCGGAGACCTGTTCGAGCCCCGCGAGCGCGCGAAGTACCAGGGGTACTCGGCGCTGATCTTCGCGGTGTCCAGCATCGCCGGCCCGCTGGTCGGCGGGTTCCTCACCGACCACGCCTCATGGCGGTGGGTCTTCTACGTCAACCTGCCCCTCGGCCTCGCCGCCACCGCCACGACGGTGCTGTTCCTGCGGCTGCCGAGACCGGAGGGCAGGCCGCGGATCGACTACCCGGGCATCGTCCTGCTCGGCGCGGCGGTCACCTGCTTCACCCTGTTCACCAGCTGGGCCGGGACGCGGTACGCGTGGGGCTCGCCCGTCGTCCTCGCGCTGGCGGCGGGATCGGCGGTGCTCTTCGCGGCGTGGGCGCTCGCCGAGCGGACGGCCGCCGAGCCGGTGATCCCGCCGCGCCTCTTCCGCGACCGCTCGTTCGGCGTCGCCTGCGTCATCGCGGCCGTCGGCGGGGCGACGGGATTCGGCCTCGCCACCTACCTGCCGATGTTCTTCCAGGTCGTCGGGGGAGTGGGGGCGACCAGATCGGGCCTGCTGCTCCTGCCGATGATGGCCGCCCTGGTGGCCGCCTCGATGGCCGCCGGAAGGTACATCCACCGGACCGGGCGCTACCACCGGCTGCCCGCCGCGAGCATGGCGATCAGCGCGGCCGGCGTGGCGCTCCTGGCGAGCATGGACGCCGGGACCGGGCTGTTCACCGCCGGCTGCTACATGGCTGTGCTCGGGTTCGGGGCCGGGCTGTCGCAGCAGGTCGTCATGCTGATCGCGCAGAACGCGGCGCCGCGGGCGGACCTGGGGGCGGCCAGCTCCGGCGTGTTCGCGACCCGGATGCTCGGCACCGCGGCCGGGATGGCGGTCTTCGGCGCCATCGTGGCGAACCGGTTCGCCGAGGAGGTCGGGCGGCGCGTCCCGGACGGGCAGGTCCCCGCGTTCGACGACGCCGTCCGCCCCGAGGTGCTCGACACGCTCCCCGCGCCGGTGCGGGACGGTGTCGCCGAAGCGTTCGCGGACGCGTTCTCCACCCTGTTCCTCGTGGCCCTGCCCGTCCTTGCCGCAGGACTCGCGGCGGCGCTTCTCCTCCGGCACGTCCCCCTCACGTCCGGCGGGCGGGAGGACTAGTCGTCGAGGGCGGCGTCGTGGACGAGCAGCGCGATCTGGACGCGGTTGTTCAGGTCCAGCTTCGTCAGCAGGCGCGACACGTACGCCTTCACGGTGGCGACGCTCAGCGACAGCTCCCGGCCGATCTCGCCGTTGGTCCGGCCGCGTCCGACGAGTGCGGCCACCGCCCGCTCGCCGTCGGTGAGCCGGGCCAGCAGTTCGCGGGCCCGGGCCTGGCGAGGGTCGACGCCGCTCTCGGCCACGTACGACATCATCTTGCGCAGCACGGCCGGTGACATCATCGGCTCACCGGCCGCGACCTGCCGGATCGCACGGACGATCTCCGGCGGCGGGGTGTGCTTCAGCAGGAAGCCGCTCGCGCCGGCCCGCATGGCGCGCAGGATGTGGTCGTCGGTGTCGAACGTCGTCAGGATGATGATCTCCGGCGGCTCGCGGCGGCCGCGCAGCAGCTCCGTCGCCGCGAGGCCGTCGAGCCGGGGCATCCGGATGTCCATCAGGACGACGTCGGGGCGGTGCTGGTTGACGGCGGCGACGACCTCGGCGCCGTCGGCGACGTCGCCGACCACGTCCAGGTCCTGGGCGCTCGACAGCATCATCGACAGGCCGGCGCGGACGAGCGCGTCGTCATCCACGATCAGCACGCGCACGGGAGGGGAGTCCATTCCGCAACCCTACGGCCCGCGACCCCCTCGGTCCCGTGCGTCAGGGCCGGTGCAGGCGGCGCCCGGTGACGTCCATCGCCGCCAGCCGGAACCACGTCTCGCGGTCGCCGCCCGGCCACGAGTCGACCTGCGGGACCTTCGCCTTCTCCGGGGCCGACAGGTGGTGGGCCCCGCCGCGCAGCAAGACGCTCCAGCCCTCGTGGTTCGACTCGTCGAACCGGTCGACCTGGAACGCCGCCCGGACCTCCCCGCCGGCCACCGACGTCAGCAGGCTGCGGTTCAGCCGCCCGGACGAGGACGTCCGGAAGATCACCGAGTCCCCGTCGACGGCGTAGTTCACCGGGACGACCGTGGGGCCCTCGCCGTCGTCGAACGCGACCCGTCCGATGCTGCCGCCGCCGATGAGCCGCATGCACTCGGCGCGGTCCAGTTCCTCCAGCAGGGGCCGGTCAGAGGAGTTCGCTGCCATGCGTATCACCCTTCCCTCCGGCCCCGGCGCCATGCGCGATCTCCAGCGGGAGCAGGGCACGCAGCCGGAACCGGCCGTCGCCGGTGCGGCCGTGCTCCAGCGTCCCGCCGAGCAGCGCCACCCGCTCGGCGAGGCCGACGAGCCCGGCCCCGGACCCGGGCAGGGGCCGGGCGGGCGGACCGGGCGGCAGCGCGTTGACGATCTCGATGTCCAGGTCGGTCCCGGCGCCCAGCGACACCAGGACGTGCGCGCCCGGCGCGTGCTTGCGGGCGTTCGTCAGCCCCTCCTGGACGATCCGGTAGGCATGCCGCCCGACACGGGACGGGACCGACGCCGCGTCGGGCACGCCGTCCTCCAGCGTGACGTGGGCGCCGGCGCGCCGCGACTCCCGGACGAGCCCGGCGACGTCGGCGAGCGTCGGCTGCGGACGCTCGGGCTCGGCGCCCGGCGAATCGTCCCGCAGCACGCCGATCACCTCGCGCAGGTCCTCCATCGCCTCGTAGGCGCTCTGCCGGATGATCCCGGCGGCCTCGCGCTGCTCGGCCGGCGCGTCCGGACGGAACTCCAGCGCTCCCGCGTGCACGGCCAGCAGCGAGATCCGGTGCGCGAGGACGTCGTGCATCTCGCGGGCGATCCGCTCCCGCTCCAGCAGCCGGGCCTCCTCGACCCGCAGCCGCTGCTCGGTCTCGGCGGCACGGGCGCGCTCCCTCAGCGACGCGATGAGCTGCCGCCGGGACCGGACCAGCATTCCGGTGGACAGCAGCGCCACGTGCAGCAGGCCGAACGCGACGATGCCCTCCCGGAACTCGCGCTCGGACAGCGGCGCGAGCCAGAACAGCCCGAGGACCGTCAGCGCGGTCGTGGCGGCGACCGGGACGCTCGTCCGCCAGGGCCGGAGCATCGCGACGGAGAACACCGCGGCCATGGCGGTGCCGAGCACGGTCGAGGCCGTCAGTTGGCCCGCGGTCATCACCAGGGCGATGGCGACCGGATACCGGCGCCGCCACAGCAGCATGACGATCCAGGACACCACGCCGATCGCGATGTCCCGGGGGATCGCGGTCTTGGAGTCCTCGGGGAAGTCGTTCAGCGACGCCTGGAGCATCAGCAGGCCGAGCAGCACCGCCGCCGCGGTGACGGCCACGTCGCCGAGCCAGTCGCGCCACGATCGCCTGAGGTTCACCCGCACAACGGTAGCCATGCGCCCCGGCCGGAAAAGCATCCCGAGGTCGGCGGCGCATCGACTTTGGTAGGCACGCCGAAGGGCCGCGCGGTGTGCGCGCGGCCCTCCGGAGGGGGATCTCAGCGGCGGCCGGGCAGGAACCGGACGGACAGCGCCGCGGTTGCCAGGATGACGGCCGCGGTGACCAGGACGCCGAGGTCGGCGCCGTGGACGAACGCCTGGGCGGCGCTCTCGCGCAGGGACTGCGCCGCGGGGCCGGGCAGGTGCTGCGCGATCCCGGCGGCGGCGCCGATCGACTCGCCCGCCGGTCCGTCCGGCATGCCGCCGGAGTACGTGGTGGCGGCGATGCTGCCGACGACCGCGACGCCGAGGACGGTGCCGAGGTTGCGGGTGGTGTTGCTGACCGCCGACCCGATCCCGGTCTTGGCGGGCGGCAGCGACGACATGACCGACTGGGTGGCGGGGGCCATGGTCAGCCCGATCCCGGCGCACAGTACGATCGAGGCGATCATGTAGTGGAGGTAGCCGGTGCCGCCGGACGCGGTCGCGAAGAACCCCAGCCCCGCGGCGGCGGCCAGCAGCCCGGCCGTCATCGCGGTGCGGATCCCGAAGCGGGCGGCGAGCCGGGTACCGGCCGGCGACGCGACGGTAAGGGCGAGCGCGCCGGGCAGCGACCGGACCCCGGCCTCCAGTGGCGAGTAGCCGAGGACGAACTGGTAGATCTGGGTGACCACGAACGTGATCCCGGCGAGCCCGAAGAACAGCGCCATCACCGACATCGCGGCGGCGGTGAACCGGCCGTCCCGGAACAGGCTCAGGTCGAGCATCGGGTGGTCGCCGCGGACCTGCGACACACCGAAGGCCGCCAGCAGGACGATCGCGATCGCGAACCGCAGCAGCGTCCCGGACGAGGTCCAGCCGCTCTCGCCGGCCTGGATGACCGCGTAGGTGAGCGAGCCCAGGCCCGCGGCGGCGAGGACGGCGCCGGTCATGTCGATCCGCGGCCGGTGCGGCGCCGCCGAGGCGGGCACGAAGAACCGGCCGGCGGCCAGCGCGACGAGCACGACCGGCAGGTTCACCGCGAAGATCGCGCTCCACGAGTAGTGCTGGAGCAGCCAGCCGCCGGCGGTCGGGCCGATCGCGACGCCGACACCGCTCACCGCCGACCAGAGGCCGATCGCCCGGGCCCGTTCGCGCGGGTCGGTGAACACGGCGGTCAGCAGCGCCAGCGTGGCGGGCATGATCAGCGCGGCGCCGGCGCCCATGACCGCGCGGGCCGCGATCAGCTGGCCGGCGGTGGCCGACATCGCGGCACCGAGCGAGCCGGCGCCGAAGACGAGCATCCCGGCGGCGAGCGCCCGGTGCCGGCCGAACCGGTCGCCGAGAGTTCCGGCGGGCAGCAGCAGGGCGGCGAAGACGAGGGTGTAGGAGTCGACGATCCAGGCCAGCCCACCGGCGCTCGCACCGAGCGAGGACGCCAGGGTGGGGATCGCGACATTGACGATCGTCGTGTCGACGACGATCACGAGCAGCGACAGGCAGAGCACGGCCAGCGTGTACCAGCGGCGAGGGTAGGAAACGGGGGCCTGTGCGGCCGCCGATGCGCTCTTCTGCGCGTCAAGGGCGGTGGGGGAGGACATCGGGACTCTTTCTGATTGATAGACCTATAAATCGACGGCCGAAAAAGGTCCCGTCCGCAGCCGGACGGGAGGGGTCAGGGGGTCATGTGCGTGTACTCGGGCGGAAGTCCGAGCACCGTGCCGAGGTTCAGCAGGTTGCCGGCGGCCATGAACCGGACGACCGTGGCGCGGTCGGCCCCGGTCATCTCCATGACCAGGTCGGAGGCCTCGATGAACCCGCGGCGCATGAACGCGCGGATCTCGGGGTCGGCGGACGCGGCGTGCCCCTGTAGTTGGCAGCGCGGAGCGTCGGGGTTGGCGAGGACCTTGTGGTAGTTGCGGCCCAGTGCCATGAGCGACTGCTCGGGCGTGTCACCGGGCCGCCAGGCCTCGGTGAACGCGTCCCGGATCTGCTCGCGCACGCGCTGCAGGCAGGCGAGGAACAGGGTCTTCTTGTCGTCGAACAGGGCGTAGATGTACGGCTGGGAGATGCCGGCCCGCTTGGCGATGTCGGCGGTCTTCGTGGCGTGGTACCCGAACTCCGCGAACACGCTGATCCCGGCTTCGAGCACCTGCTCGCGGCGCTCCTCCGCGGTGGGCCTGCGCGTGCCCCGCTTCGTCGTCCCTCGGCCTGTCGTCATGGCTTAATTATTGATACACCAATCAAAACTTGTCAACCCCTGTCTTCCAGGGGTGTGCGCTCCGGAGGGGAGGTGACGCCCGGAGTGGTCAGCCGGGCTTGGCGACGGTGAGCAGGACGGCGGCGTCCTCCACGGCCTCCAGGCTGTGCCGCGCATCCGGGACGATCAGCAGGTCGCCGGACATCCCGTCCCAGGAGTTCTCGCCCGACAGCAGCCGCACCCGCCCGCGCAGCACAAGGACCGTCGCCTCGCCGGGATTCTCGTGCTCGGCCAGCGTCGTCCCCGACGTCAGGGCGATGAGAGTCTGGCGCAGGACGTGCTCATGTCCGCCGTAGACGGTCTCGGCGCTGCGCCCGGTCGAGGCCGCGGCGGCGCGCTTCAGGTGGTCCCGTACCTGTGCGTCCAACGAGAGCTTCTGCATGCGGCCAAGTCTGCCAGTGACGCCGGGGACGGCACGTGAGCCGGGTCACTTGAGGGGCGTGCCCATGACCGGCTTGCCCGTCGCGCTGCCCTTCAGCCAGGCGTCCCACGACTTGGCCCACGGCGTCGGCCCGTTCCCGAACTGCAACTGCCGCGTGGTGCCCGTCACCTTCACGATGTCGCCGCGGTTGGTGAAGTTGTAGAACCACTTGGCGTCCGAAGGGGCCGCGTTCACGCATCCGTGGCTGACGTTGTCGTTGCCCTGCGCGTCGGTCGACCACGGGGCCGAGTGGACGAACGTCCCGCTGTAGGTGAGGCGGACGTTCCACTTGGTGGGAATCCGGTACTCGCCCGGGTCGCCGGTCGTGGCGGAGTCCATGACGATGTTCGCCGCCTTCTCCTGGGCGATCATCGTCCCGCTGTAACTGTCGTGGCCCGGCTTGCCGAGGCTGACCTTCATCGTCCGGACCGTCTTGCCGCCGTCGGTCACCGTCGCACGGTGCTTCTTGGCGTCGATGGTGGTGACGTGCCGCGGCCCCACGGTGAAGCTGACGCTGCGGTCCTTCGTCCCGTACATGCCCTCGCCGGCCTTCAGCCCCGCCAGGTGCGCGACGACCTTCACCTTCTGCCCGGACGGCCAGTACTCGTGCGGCCGGAAGTCGACCTCCTTGTCGCTGATCCAGTACCAGGCGCCCTCGACCGGCTTGGACATGCGGACCTCAAGGGCCTTCTCCACCGCCACCTTGCCGGCCTTGGTGCTGACGGGTTTGGACAGCAGCAACTGCACGGGCATGCCGACGCCGACGTTCTCGCCGTCCAGCGGCGACATGCCGCTCTCCAGCTTCTTCTTCGGTGTCAGCGTCGTGAACGTGGACGTCGTGGTGACCTGCTTGCCGCCGTCCCCGGTGCCCTGCGCGGTGACCGTGTACGTCGTGGACGGCCGCAGCGTCCACGACGACTTCCACGACTTCCCGTCCGGAGCGAGCGTGCCCTCCGCCTTGGTGTTCTTCTTGCCGTAGGTGAGGGTCACGCTGGTCAGCTTGCCGTTGCCGGCGGTGACGGTGACGGGCTTGTCGGGGGCGGCCTCCTTGGTGCCGGTCGTGGGGGTGATGGCCAGCTTCACGGCGTCGGCGGCCTTGCCGCCGCCGTCCCCGCCCTTGCCGCCGTCGCCGCCGCCGGACGAGCAGCCCGCGGCGGCGATCGCCACCGCCCCGAGAATCGCCGCACTCGCCGTCCCTGCCCGACCCTTGAGCACCAGAGAACTCCTCACGCTCGACGGGGGTAATCCCTTCGCCAGGGTATGCACGGTTCCCGGCAAAAGACCCAACATGCGCAACATTCCGCCGGTCCGCCAAGCGGACGGACCGGCTCCCATCGCTTCGGGAGCCGGTCCGTTCGTCGCGCGGTCCGGAGTCAGCCGGGCGGGAGCTCCGAGGCGGCGGCGCGGTCCAGCAGGAAGAGGGTCCGCCGCCGGCCGCGGGCCCCCGAGCACGGGGCCTGCGTGCGCGGCGTGTCCGGCGACAGCCCCAGCCGGACGGCCTTGGCCTTCGGCTCACCCGACGCCAGCAGCCACACCTCGTCCGCGGCCCGCAGTGACGGAAACGTCAGCGAGATCCGGGTCGGCGGCGGCTTCGGGGCGCCGTGCACCGCCACCACCGCGCCCTCGTCGTCCAGCGCCGGCATCTCCGGGAACAGCGACGCCACGTGCGCGTCCGGCCCCACGCCCAGCATCAGCACGTCGAATGCCGGCACCGGGCCCGCGTCCGGCGCGGCGGCCCGCAGTTCGGCGGCGTACCGCTCGGCCGCGGCCTCCGGGTCGTCACCGTCCGGCCCGTCCGTCGCCGGCATCGGATGCACCCGGGCCGGGTCGAGCGGTACGTGGTCGAGCAGCGCCGCCCGCGCCCCGGTCTCGTTGCGCTCCGGGTCGCCGGCGGGCAGGAAGCGCTCGTCGCCCCACCACACGTCGAGGCGGCCCCAGTCGATCGCGTCGCGCGCGCCGGTGGCGGCCAGCGCGGCGAGCACCGCGGTGCCGACCCCGCCGCCGGTCAGCACGACCGACGCCGACCCGCGCTCCGCCTGGGCGTCGGCGATCCGCGTCACGAGCCGCGCCGCGACGGCCTGGGCGAGGACGTCCTGGTCGCGGTGCACCAGCACCGCCGGCGGTGGAGTCACGCGTCCCCCGACTTGCCGCGCGGCCGCTTCGCCGGCCCGGACGACGACCGGGACCGGGACGGCTTGGCCGCCTCCTTCTTGGCGGGCGCGGTCTTCGCCGCGCCGGCCGTCGCCGACACCGGCTCGCTCGCCACGCCCGGCTTCTCCGACCCGCCCGCGAGGTCCTTGGCGAACCGCGCTGCGGCCTCGCGGTAGACCTCGTCGGGGTCGAGCCGCCGCAGCTCCTCGGCCAGCAGCTCGGCCATCGGGCGGCGCATCAGCGACACCTGCCGGTCGGGCTGGCCGGGGCGGCACAGCGTCGCGACCCGCCCGTCCGGGCGGTCGATGACGCTGTCGCCGCCGGTCGTCGCCAGCCGCACGCCGGTGATGCCGGGCCCCTCGGAGACCGTCCGGCCCACCGGGACGCCGAGCCGGATCGACAGCCATGCCGCCAGCAGCTCCGCGCTCGGGGAGTCCGGTTCGGCCATCACCTCGCCGGCCGTGACCTCGTCGTGGTCCTGGTCGAGTGCGGCGGCCAGCAGCGACCGCCACGAGGTCAGCCGGGTCCAGGTGAAGTCGGTGTCGCCCGGCCGGTATCCCTCGGCGAGCTGGGCGAGGGTGCCGAGCCGGTCGCGGGCCGCGTAGGAGTCGGTGACCCGGCGCTGCGCCAGCCGGCCGAGCGGGTCCTGGGCGGGCACCTTCGGCACCTTGCCGCCCGGCCACCACGTCACCACCGGGGTGTCGGGCATCAGCAGCGGCACGACGACCGAGTCGGCGTGCTCGGCGAGCGGCCCGTACATGCGCAGCAGCACCGTCTCGCCCGGGCCGGTCTCGCCCATCCGGATCTCGGCGTCCAGCCGCGAGGAGCTGCCGCGCGGATCGCGGGAGATGACGGTGAGCACCCGGCAGGGGTGCTCGCGCGCCGCCTCCGTCGCCGCGCGGACCGCGTCGTACTGCGCCGACTCGTCCGTCACGATGATCAGCGTGAGCACCATGCCGACGGCCGGGCCGCCCATCAGATGCCGGGACTGGGTCAGCGCGTCCTGGATCTTGCGGGTGGTCGTGCCGGTCAGATCGATGTTCATCTCTCAGAGCCTCTGTTCATCTAGAGCCGCCGCCAGGTGCGGCCGTCGCGCGCCATCAGCTCGTCGGCGCTGTCGGGTCCGTAGCCGCCGGACTTGTACTGGTCGAGACCGCCGCGGCTCGCCCAGTACTCCTCGATCGGGTCGAGGATCTTCCAGGACAGCTCGACCTCCTCCTGCCGCGGGAACAGCGGCGGGTCGCCGATCAGCACGTCCAGCAGCAGCCGCTCGTAGGCCTCCGGCGAGGCCTCGGTGAACGACTCGCCGTAGGCGAAGTCCATGTTGACGTCGCGGATCTCCATCGAGGTGCCGGGCACCTTCGAGCCGAACCGGACCGTGATGCCCTCGTCCGGCTGCACCCGCATCACCAGCGCGTTCTGCCCGAGCTCCTCGGTGTCGGTGTGCGAGAACGGCAGGTGCGGCGCCTGCTGGAACACCATCGCCACCTCCGTCACCCGGCGGCTGAGCCGCTTGCCCGTGCGCAGGTAGAACGGGACGCCCGCCCAGCGGCGGTTGTCGATCTCCAGCTTGACCGCGGCGTAGGTCTCGGTGCGGGAGTCGGCCGGAATGCCGTCCTCCTCCAGGTAGCCCCGGACGTTCACGCCGCCCTGCCAGCCCGACGCGTACTGGCCCCGCGCGGTGGACTCGGCGAGGTCGCCGGCCACCCGCACCGAGGAGAGGATCTTGGCCTTCTCCGCGCGGACGGCGTCGGCGCGGAACGACGTCGGCTCCTCCATCGCGGTCAGCGCCAGCAGCTGCAGCAGATGGTTCTGGATGACGTCGCGGGCGGCCCCGATGCCGTCGTAGTACCCGGCGCGGCCGCCGATCCCGATGTCCTCGGCCATCGTGATCTGCACGTGGTCGACGAACGAGCGGTTCCAGATCGGCTCGAACATCGTGTTGGCGAACCGCAGCGCCAGGATGTTCTGCACCGTCTCCTTGCCGAGGTAGTGGTCGATCCGGAAGATCGACTCCTCGGGGAAGACGCGGTGCACGGTGTCGTTCAGCTCCAGGGCGGTCTTCAGGTCGCGGCCGAACGGCTTCTCGATGACGACGCGCCGCCAGGAGCCCTCCTTGCGGTCGGCGAGGCCGCTGCGCTGCAGCTGCTCCACCACCTGGGGGAACGCCTTCGGGGGGATCGACAGGTAGAACGCGTAGTTGCCGCCGGTGCCGCGGCTGTCGTCCAGCTCCTTGACCGCCATCGACAGCGCGTCGAACGCGCCCGGGTCGCCGAACTCGCCGGGGACGAAGTGCATCCCCTCCGACAGGTGCGTCCACACGTCCTCGCGGAACGGGGTCCGCGCGTGCGCCTTCACCGCCTCGTAGGCGATCTGGCGGAAGTCCTCGTTCTCCCAGTCGCGCCGGGCGAAGCCCACCAGGGAGAAGCCCGGCGGCAGCAGCCCCCGGTTCGCCAGGTCGTAGATCGCCGGGAGGAGCTTCTTGCGCGACAGGTCCCCGGTGACCCCGAACAGCACGAGCACGCACGGCCCGGCCACCCGCGGCAGGCGCTTGTCCCGCGGGTCGCGGAGCGGATTGGCTGTGTTGGTCACGTGGCCCCCTCTGATCGCACTGCGCCTTCTTCGATTACTGCTGCAAGCATCCTGCCCCAACTCGTATCGCGGGCCTCAACCGGGAGTCGCCCCCTGTCCGGCCACGGTTTCCAGCCCCCGGCGGGGGCTCTCATCTCTCTCCTCTGGCGCAGTCGAGCAGCCGGGTGAGCCCCGCCCAGCGGTTCTGCAGATGCAGCCGCACCACCGGGCGGCCCGCCGCCCGCGCGTCGCGGGCGTCCCCGAGCGCCCGCGCGAGCTGCAGCATGCCGAGCCGGTGGTGGCGGCCCGGGACCGGCACGTCGCGGACGACGTTCCCGGTCACCAACAGGTATACGCCCGCATCCGGATGATCATTCCCGATCGCAGGCGGCGGCGCGCTCCAGCCGAGCTTGACCGGGCGGCCGCAGCGGGCGGCGAGCAGCGCGGCCAGCCGGCGCACCTGCGCGCCCTGGCCGCGTGCCTCGTCGGGGTCCAGGTAGGCGAGGACCGCGAGGTGCTCCTCCGGGCCGACCCGGGCGGCCAGCGCGTCCAGCAGTTCGGTGAGGCCGGACGTGTCCGCGAGCGCCGGGACCGTCGTGTGCACCTCGACGGCCCGGCCGTGGTCGCCGTCGGCGAACAGCGGCTCGCCCGTCCCGTCGTCCAGGGTCATCGGCGCGGGACGTGCCACCGGGGCCAGCGGATCGGCCTCCAGCAGGTAGGACGCGACGGCGGCGGCGTACTCCCACACGACGAGCTGCGCGGCGAGCGGCCCGGCGACGGTGGCGTCGTCCTGGTGGGGGCGGCCGTCGAACGTCACCAGGAACAGATCGTCGGCGGGGACCAGCGGCAGCCCGCCGTCCTGGACGATCGGCGTCAGCCGGCCGTGGGTCGTCTCGTCGAGCAGCAGCGACACCCAGCGGGCGATGCCCGGCAGTGCCGCCGGGTAGCCGCCGAGCACGGCCGTCCGCCGCCCGGCGCGGACGGCGCCGCCGAGGATGGCGCCGAGGACGAGGCCCGGGTTGTTCTCCGGCCGGGTCAGCGACGGCAGTACCGCGGTGGCCTCGTCCAGCAGCGTCGCCATGTCGGCGCCGGCGAGCGCGGCGGGCACCAGCGCGTAGGGGGACAGCGCGCCGAACGCCGTGGCGGCCGGCGCCTCCACCAGCGGGTGCCCCTCCTCCGTCGCCTGCTTGGCGGCCGCCGCGCGCGGCTCGGCGACCGTGACGAACCGCCGTGCGACCCCGGCGGGGGACAGGCCGCGGTCCCGCAGCGCCTCCGCGAACACCCGGCGGAGCGTCTCGGTGCCCGGGTCGTCCCCGGTGACCACGACCATCGTCCGGTCCAGCCGTTCCGGGTCCTCCCGGATGCGCAGCAGCGGCCCCGGCTCCGGGCCGTCCAGGACGAGGAGCGGCGCGCCGTCCCCGTCCGGCCCGGCGAGGCGGTGCGCCCGGGCGATCAGCTCGGCGGCGCGGGCCGGGGCGCCGCCGCCGAGCAGCACGACGTCGGTCAGCCCGTCCTCGCGGGCCTGCGCGCGCAGCTCTCCGGCACGGTCCAGCACCGCGCGGCCGGGCCCCGGCTGGCCCGGCCAGCACAGCGGGCGGCCCTCCACCCCGGCGGTGGCGGCCGACGGCCACAGCGACGCGTCCTCGGAGGCGAGCCGGACCGGCACCTGGTCGATCCACAGCCGGCCGAGCACCCGCTCGGCGTCCTCCTTGAGCGGCCCGCGGGCGGTGATGGCCGTCTCCCCCGAGACGACGGCGGTGAAGCTCACGGTCTGCGCGCCCCCGCCACCGCGCGGACCGCCTCGGTCAGCCGGCCCACGCCCTCGACCGGGTCGCGCAGGTGCAGCCGGATCACCGGCAGCCTCCGCTCGCGGAGCGCCCGCAGCTCGCCGAGGGCACGCGCGATCTGCAGCTTCGCCAGGCTGTAGGGGCGGCCGGGGACGGGATGCGCCGCGAGCTCGTCCCCCGGTGCCGGGTCGCCGGTGATGATCAGGAACGCGCCGTTGCCCGGGCCGTCCTTGTGCACCGGCCCGGTCGCGTGCGGGTAGCCGGGTCCCGGCCCGTAGGCGACGGGGCGCCCCGACGCGCGCGCCAGCGACGGCGCGAGGTAGCGGCCGGAGAAGTCGCCCGACAGGTACGTCATCACCGACAGGTAGCCGTCGGACGGCACCGAGGCGACCAGCCCGCCGAGGACGGTCTGCAGCTCGGCGCCGGGCGGCCAGGGGAAGTCGGCGTGCACCTCGATGCCGTCCTCGACGTACACCGGCCGCTCCGCCGTCAGCGGGCCGCCGCCGGCCGTGCGCAGCAGCGTCGCCGCGTCGTCCTCGGCCTCCTGCACGACCGTGCTGCCCGCCTCGAACGGGTTCACGCCGAGCAGCCAGCCGGCCACCGCGGTCGCGTACTCCCACAGCAGGAACTGCGCGCCGAGCGGCGCCCACACGGAGGTGTCGGACTCGTCCTGAGCCGCCGACCGCGGGTTGATCGAGACGCCGTGCACGTCGGGGAAGTCGCCGCGCCCGCCGGGCGGCTCGAACGCCAGCACGCCGCGGCCCCGCTTGCCGGTGCCGACCGCGAGCAGCTGGGAGATCCAGGCGCTCAGGGCGCCCGGGCCGCCCGGCTCCCGCAGCAGGACCTTGTCGCGGGCGAGCCCGCCCGGGCCCTGCTGCGCGCAGCCGCCGAGGACCGCGCCGAGCAGCAGCCCCGGGTTGTCCTCGTCCTTGGCCAGCGACGGCACCAGCGACGCCGCCTCGTCCAGCAGCCGGTCGGCGTCCGCGCCCGCCAGCACGGCCGGGACGAGCCCGTACGCCGACAGGGCGCCGTAGTGGCCGGGCAGGTACGGGTCGGTCAGCCCGATCCGGTAGCCGCACTGCCGGGCGAAGTCGTGCAGCGGGCTGCCGTGGTCGGTGACGACCAGGAACCGGCTCGCGATCTCCCGCTCCGACAGGCCCCGCTCGCGGAATGCCGCCGAGAAGATCCGGCGGTAGGCGTCGCCCTCCAGGGACACGCCCGCCTTGCTGGCCAGCACGACCAGCGTGCGGTCGAGCCGCTCCATCGCGAACGCGAGCGCCGCGGTGTCGCCGCCGTCCAGCACGGTCAGCTCGCCGGCCGGCCGCTCGGGCCCGGCGGCGCCGCCGGCGGCGCCGGCCAGCGCGGGCGTCTGCGCCTCCATCACGGCCTGCGCCGCGAGGCTCTCCGCGCCGACGCCGATCAGCACGATGTGGTCGAGGCCCGAGTACCGGGCCTCCGAGACCAGGCCGCCCAGCTGGTTCAGCAGCCCGCGGGAGGCGAACGGCAGATCGAGCCAGCCGAGCCGGCTGTGGTCGACCGCCCGCCGCCCCCACAGCCGGGGGTCCTTGGCGGCCAGCGCGCCGGGGACGCCGCAGCTGACGAGGTAGTCCCTCGCCTGCAACGCCGAGTCGAGCACGTCGCCGCGCGTCAGTACGTCGAATCCGGACACCGTTACCCTCCCGCCCCCCATCGTTTCAGGAGAGAAAGGGCATTCGCGACCATCTCCATCGATCTTCTTGGTCGCGTCCCGGATCCGGCCGGTCGCCCTGCGTCGGGAGGGCGGCCCGGCCGGTCCGGCGGGTGCCGCTCAGCCGAGCGCCGCGGTGAGCTGCGCGAGGCCCTCCGCGCGGTCGCGCAGATGGAGCCGGAAGGCGGGACGGCCGAGCGAACGCAGCACCCGCAGGTCGCCGAACGCCTGGGCGAGCTGCAGTTCGCCCAGGCTGTAGGGCCGTCCGGGCACCGCGACGTCGCCGGCGGCGGCACCGGTGATCTGCAGGAACGCCCCCTTCGCCGGTCCGCCCTTGTGGTACTGGCCGGCCGTGTGCAGGTAGCGCGGCCCCCAGCCGAACGTCACCGGAGCCGGATGCCGGCGGACCTTGGCGCCGCGCGCCGCCAGCAGTGGACGCAGCCCGGCCGCCGCGGCGTCCGCGGACCGGTCGAGGTAGGCGAGGACGGCCAGGTAGCCGCCGTCCTCGACGCCCTCCAGGATCGTCCCCAGCGCCTCGGTCAGCGTCTGCGCCCCGCCCAGCGCGTCCTCCGGGGTGTGCAGCTCGACCGCGCCCTCGACGAGTTCGGGCGGCCGCCGCACGACCGTCGGCGCCGTGCCCTCCTCCGACCGCAGCAGCGCCGCCGTGCTCTCCCGCGACTGGCCGGTGTCCGGCTCGGCGAACGGGTCGACCCCGATCACCCGGCACGCCACCGCGACCGCGTACTCCCACAGCAGGAACTGCGCGCCGAGCGGCCCGGCGACGCTCACCCCGGCCTCGCGCCCGGGACCGGGCTCGTCCGGGCGGCGGCCGAGGATGATCCGCCGCAGGTCGTCGGTCAGCTCGAAGCCGGGGGAGTCGACGCCCTCCACCACGACCGGCAGCATGCCCTTGCCGTCCTTGCCCATCGCCCCGGCGACCAGCTGCTCCGCCCATGCGGCGAAGCTGGCCAGGCCGGAGCCGAGGTCGGCGATCACCAGCTTGTCGCGGGGACCGAGCGCCGACGAGCCCAGCGCCGCGCCGAACGCCAGCGCCGGGTTGTCGTAGGGCTGTCGCAGCGCCGCCGCGAGCCGGGACGCCTCCTCCAGCACGGCGTCGATGTCCACGCCCGCGAGCGCGGCCGGCACCAGCGCCCGCGCGCCGAGCGCGCCGAACCGGTCGTCGACGTCGGGTTCGGCCAGGACGAGATGGTGGCCGACCTCACGGGCCGCCTGGGCGAGCTGGGAGTCCTCCTCAGCGACGACGACGAACCGGCGCGCCAGTTCCGCGCCGCTCAGCCCCGCCTCGGAGAACGCCCGCCCGAAGACGCGGCGCAGCGACTCCGCCTCGACGCCGTCGTCCGCCACGACCACGAGCGTCCGGTCCAGGTCCCCGGCCAGGACGCCGGACACCTCGTGCGGATCGGTCGTGTCGAGGACGACGAGATCGCGCCCGGCCGTCCGGCACATGGCCTCGGCGGCCAGCGCCGTCCCCCCGGAGGCGACCAGCACGATCCGGTCGAGGCCGGCGTCGCGGGCGTCGGCCGCGGGCCCGGCCAGCCGGTCCCGCAGATACCGCGAGGTCTCCGGCAGGCCGAGCCAGCCGAGCCGGCGGGCGGCGAGCGGGGCCGCGTCGGGCCCCCACAGCTTGGCGTTCCGGGACGCCAGCGCGCCCGGTACGCCGTCGGAGACGAGACGGTCCAGGACCGTCTCGCTCTCGTCGACGACGACGCCGCGGATGGTGACCGAGATCCCCCCGGCGGTCACCACCGAGGTCACGCGCCGGCCCTCTTCGCCTCCAGCTCGCCGGTGATGGAGTCGAGCATCTCCTTCCAGGAGACCGCGAACTTCTCCACGCCCTCGTCTTCCAGCACCTTGACGACGTCGTCGTAGTCGACGCCCGCCTCCTTCAGCGCCGCCATGTGCGCGCGGGCGTCGTCGTAGGCGTCCCGCACGGTGTCGCCGCGGACCTCGCCGTGGTCGGCGACCGCGTCCAGCGTCGCCTCCGGCATCGTGTTGACGATCCCCGGCGCGACCAGCTCGACGACGTACAGGGTGTCGGGGAGGTCCGGGTCCTTCACGCCGGTCGAGGCCCACAGCGGCCGCTGGGGACGGGCCCCGGCGTCCTTCAGCGCCTTCCACCGGTCCGTGCCGAACTTCTCCTCGTACAGCGCGTACGCGAGCCGGGCGTTGGCGAGGCCCGCCTTGGAGCGCAGCGCCTTCGCCTCGTCCGTGCCGATCTTGTCGAGCCGCTTGTCGATCTCGGTGTCCACCCGGCTGACGAAGAAGGACGCCACCGACGCGAGCTTCGACACGTCGTGGCCGTTCGCCCGCGCCTGCTCCAGGCCGGCGAAGAACGCGTCGATGACCGCGCCGTAGCGCTCCAGCGAGAAGATCAGCGTCACGTTCACGCTGATGCCCTCCGCGAGCGCCGCCGTGATCGCCGGCAGGCCCTCCTTCGTCGCGGGGATCTTGATGAACAGGTTGGGCCGGTCCACCAGCCACCACAGCGCCCGCGCCTCCGCGACCGTCCTGCGGGTGTCGAGGGCGAGCCGCGGGTCGACCTCGATCGACACGCGGCCGTCCAGGCCCTCCGTCCGGTCGTACACCGGCCGCAGCACGTCGCAGCCCCAGCGGATGTCGTAGGTGGTGATGGCGCGGGACGCCTCCTCGACGTCCACGCCGCGCACCGCCAGGTCGCGGACCTGCTCGTCGTAGGCGTTCCCCTTGCTCAGCGCCTTGGCGAAGATCGTCGGGTTGGACGTGACGCCGACGACGTGCCGGTCCTTGACGAGCTCCTCCAGGTTGCCGGTCCGCAGCCGCTCCCTGCTGATGTCGTCCAGCCAGATCGAAACGCCCTCGTCGGAGAGCTTCTTCAGAATGCCGCTCATCGCTTTCTCCTCGTCTTCACCGTTGCGCCGGGGGCCGGGGCCGGCGGAGCTCCGGGCGCGCGGGGCTCCGCCGGCCGCACGGGCTCGTTGTCAGTTGCCGGTCGTCTCGCCGCGCCCGGCGTGCTTCACGCTCGCCTTGATCAGGCTGGCCTTCGCCGCCGCCACCACACGCTCGGACGTGAGGCCGAACTGCAGGAACAGCGTCTTGTAGTCGGCGGAGGCGCCGAAGTGCTCCAGGCTCACCGACTCGCCGGCGTCGCCGACGTAGGTGCGCCAGCCGAGCGCGATCCCGGCCTCCACCGACACGCGGGCGCGCACCCCCGGCGGGAGGACCTCCTGCCGGTAGGCGTCGGTCTGCTGCTCGAACCACTCCACGCAGGGCATCGACACGACACGGGTCGGGGTGCCCTCGGACTGCAGCGTCTCCCGGGCCTCCAGCGCCAGCTGCACCTCGCTGCCCGTCGCGATGATGATCACGTCGGGCTGCCCGCCCTCGGCGTCCGCCAGCACGTATCCGCCCTTGGCGACGCCCTCCGCGGACGCGAGGTCGCCGCCGCGGTCCAGCGTCGGCAGCTTCTGCCGGGTCAGCGCGAGGCCCGCCGGGCGGTCGGTGTGCCGCAGGACGGTCCGCCAAGCGACCGCCGTCTCGTTGGCGTCCGCCGGGCGGACGACGTCCAGGCCCGGGATCGCCCGCAGCGCCCACAGGTGCTCGACGGGCTGGTGCGTCGGGCCGTCCTCGCCGAGGCCGATCGAGTCGTGCGTCCACACGAAGGTGACCGGCAGCTTCATCAGCGCCGCCAGCCGGACCGCCGGGCGCATGTAGTCGCTGAAGATCAGGAACGTGCCGCCGTACGGACGGGTGCCGCCGTGCAGCGCGATGCCGTTGCAGATCGAGGCCATCGCGTGCTCGCGGACGCCGAAGTGCAGCGTCCGGCCGTAGCGGTGGCCGGGGAACTCCTTGGTCTGGAACTCCTCCGGGATGAAGGACGGCTCGCCCTTCATCGTCGTGTTGTTGCTCTCCGCGAGGTCGGCCGAGCCGCCCCACAGCTCCGGCAGCACCGGCGCCAGCGCCGCCAGCACCTCACCGGACGCCGCACGGGTCGCGATGTCCTTGCCGGGCTCGAACTCGGGCAGCGCTCCGTCCCAGCCGGCCGGGAGCGTGCGGGACGAGATCCGGTCGAACGCGGCGGCCCGCTCCGGGTTCGCCGCGCGCCACGCCTCGAACGTCTTCTTCCACCCGGAGTGGTCGGCGCGGCCCCGCTCGCAGACCTGCCGGGCGTGGGCCAGCACGTCCTCGGGGACGTGGAAGCTCTCGGCCGGGTCCATGCCGAGGATCCGCTTGGTCGCGGCGACCTCGTCGGCGCCGAGCGCCGACCCGTGGACCTTGCCGGTGTTCTTCTTGTTCGGCGCCGGCCAGCCGATGATGGTCCGCAGCGCGATGAAGGACGGCCGGGACGTCTCCGCCTTCGCCGCCTCGAACGCGGCCGCGAGCGCGGCGACGTTCTCCTCGTAGTCGCCGTTCTCGGTCCAGTCGACGTGGTGGACGTCCCAGCCGTACGCCGCGTAGCGGGCCCGCACGTCCTCCGACAGCGCGATCGCGGTGTCGTCCTCGATCGAGATGTGGTTGTCGTCGTAGAGCAGGACCAGGTTCCCGAGCCGCTGGTGGGCGGCCAGCGCGCTCGCCTCGTGGCTGATGCCCTCCTCGATGTCGCCGTCGGACGCGAACGCCCAGATGGTGTGGTCGAAGGGGGACTCGCCCTGCGGCGCGTCGGGGTCGAAGAGGCCGCGCTCGCGGCGCGCCGCCATCGCCATGCCCACCGCGTTCGCGATGCCCTGCCCGAGCGGCCCGGTGGTCGTCTCCACACCCGCCGTGTGCCCGTGCTCCGGGTGGCCGGGGGTCAGGCTGCCCCACTTGCGCAGCGCCTTCAGGTCTTCGAGCGTCATCGGGTAGCCCGACAGGTACAGCTGGATGTACAGGGTCAGGCTGGAGTGTCCGCAGGACAGCACGAACCTGTCCCGTCCGGCCCAGTGCGGGTCCGTCGGGTCGTGCCGCAGGAACCGCTGGAAGAGAAGGTAGGCGGCGGGCGCGAGGCTCATCGCCGTCCCGGGGTGGCCGGAGCCGGCCTCCTCGACCGCGTCCATGGCGAGGGCGCGGATCACGTCCACCGCGCGCCGGTCCTGGTCGGACCATTCAAACGTGCTGTTGTCCCTGCTCACGGAACGCCAGGCTCCTCTCGAACCGGTGTGAGAACCACTCTGTGATGTTGTGCGCCGGAGGCCCTGCAGGCAATAACGTCCGGCGGCGTGGCGTCTCTTCCCCCGTGGCCCTGCGGCCGCCCGTCCGCGGCCCGCGAAGATCATGCCGCGCTCATCGCGAGCCTATCGCGCGGGGGGCCGCCGCAGGCGGGAGCGGGGCGCCGGACGCCGCGCTCCAGGGTCCCGGGCGCGTCGCCGCTTCAAGCACCCTTGCCCGAAGGCCCGGCGGGCTAACCCCCTCGCAAGGGGGATCCGGCGGGTGATCCGGGTGAGCCCGGACACGGCGCGAGACGGGGCCGCGCGCCCCGGCACGGCGCGTCCGGCGACCCGGTGCGCGACCTCCGGAGGGGGCGGACTACAGTGATTGCGCGGCTGACGGCAGCGGCCGCGGGCAAGACGACCGAAGCCGAAGTCGAACCACGCCGAGGCCCGCCAGGATCGTGCGGCACCGCCGAGGTGGTACCGATTTCTCATCCCTAGTCAGACGTGGACCCGATTGTGACGGTGCTCAGTAACAAGCGCGGGATCGAGCTCGACGAGCAGGTGCCGGACATACCGGTGACCCAGCTCGTGCCGGTGCCCGCCGGGCGGGCCGCCCGCCGGACGCTCGGCGCCAGTGTGCGCGCCTACGTGGCGCTGACCAAGCCGCGCGTGATCGAGCTGCTCTTGATCACCACCATCCCGGTGATGTTCCTCGCGGCCGAGGGCGTCCCCCCGCTGTCCACCGTGCTGCTGACGCTGGCGTTCGGCACCATGTCCGCCGGCGCCGCCAACGCGATCAACTGCTACATCGACCGCGACATCGACGCCAAGATGCGCCGCACCCGGCGCCGCCCGCTGGCCCGCCACCAGGTCACCCCGGCCCGCGCCCTGATCTTCGGGGTGACGCTCGCCGCGCTGTCCACGGCCGGGTTCCTGCTCACGGTCAACCCCGTCGCCGCGGCCGGCTCGCTGTTCGCGATCCTGTTCTACGTCTTCGTGTACTCGCTGCTGCTCAAGCGGCGCACCTCGCAGAACGTCGTGTGGGGCGGCATCGCCGGGTGCATGCCCGTCCTCATCGGCTGGTCCGCCATCACGGGGGACGTCGCCTGGACGCCGTTCGTCCTGTTCGGCGTCGTCTTCCTCTGGACGCCGCCGCACACGTGGACGCTCGCGATGCGCTACCGCGAGGACTACGCCGTCGCCAAGGTCCCGATGCTGCCGGTCGTCGCCACCGAGCGCCGCGTCGTCACCGAGAGCCTCGTCTACACCTACGCGACCGTCGCCTGCTCGCTGCTGCTGTGGCCCGTCGCCGGGATGGGCCCGGTGTACGGGGCCGTCGCCGTGGTGCTGGGCCTGGTCTTCCTCGCCGAGGGGCACCGGCTGCTGAAGGCGGTGCGCGCCGGGGTGACCGGCGTCCACCTCCGGCCGATGCGGTTCTTCCACCTGTCCAACGTCTACCTGGCGCTGCTGTTCACCGCCGTGGCGGTCGACCCGCTCCTGCACTGACCCCGGCGGGGCGTGCGGGCGGCGGCCTTCCGCGGCGACCGCGCTTTAGCGATCGGCACGACCTGCCGTTACGCTTCGCGCTATGGCGCGAATGGACCCCAAAGCGGTGCTCGAAGGCCGCATTCCCGGCAGGCCCCCGGTCGGCCTGATCCTCGGCATGACGGTGTCCGGGCTGTGCGCCGTGGTCGCGCTCGGCGCGGACGCCGTGCTCGGCGGGGCCGGCTTCTGGGTGGGGCTGGTCCTCGCCATCCTGCCGATCCCGGTGCTGATCGCCCTCGCTCTCACCCTCGACCGGCTGGAGCCCGAGCCGCCGCGCGCCCTCGCCTTCTCGTTCATGTGGGGCGCGGGCGTCGCCGTGCTCGGCGCCCTCGTGCTCAACACGGCCGGGCTGCTGTACGTGACCGTGCCGATCTTCGGTGAGACGGAGGGCCACTTCGTCAGCGCCACCTTCGGCGCGCCCCTCATCGAGGAGACGCTGAAGGGCGCGGTCCTGTTCGGCCTGCTCTGGTTCCGCCGCAACGAGATCGACGGCTTCGCCGACGGCATCATCTACGCCGCCATGGTCGGCCTCGGCTTCGCCATGATGGAGAACGTCACCTACTACATGCGGGCGTTCGAGGACGGCGGCGCCCAGCAGCTCCAGGCGGTGTTCATCCTGCGCGGCCTGATCGCGCCGTTCAGCCACCCGCTGTTCACCTCGATGACCGGGCTCGGCGTCGCCTACGCCGCCACCCACCGGCGCGGCCAGATCCTCGCTCCGCTCGCCGGGCTGCTCGGCGCCATGATCCTGCACGGGCTGTGGAACGGCGCCGCGTCGTTCGGGCTCGGCGGCCTCGGCGTCGTCTACCTGCTGGACTTCTGCGTCCTGGTCACGCTGATCGTCATCGTGTTCGTCGAGCGCCGGCACACCGTCCGCCGCATCGAGACGTACCTGCCGATGTACGCCGGGACGGGGCTCGTGACGCCGCAGGACGTGCGGATGCTGCGCTCCATCCCGTCCCGCCGGGCCGCCCGCCGCTGGGCCCGCAGGGTCGGCGGCGCGCCCGCCGGCCGTGCCATGGGCGACTACCAGCTCGCCGCGACCGAGCTGGCGCTGCTGCACAAGCGCGCCGACCGGGGCGTCGCCGACCAGGGCTGGTTCGTCGCCCGCCGCGACGCGCTGCTCGGCCTCATGTCGATGGCCCGGCAGGCGTTCCTGCGCACCCCGCCGCGTCCCGGTGCGTACCGGCCGGCCGGCCCGCCGTGGGCGGGACAGGGCCCGTCCGGATTCATGCCGCCGCAGCCGCCCGGCCCGTACGGGGGGTAACCGGGGGCCGGGTCACGGCCCCGGGGACCCGCCCATACGATTGATGCCGTGGCAGAGCGACAGTCGTCCAACCTCCTCGTCCGGACCTGGAACGCCGTGTGGCGTCCGACCCCCGGATCGCTGCGGCTGCTCGCGCTCCTCGGCGTCATCGGCAACGTGGTGATCGTCGTCAGCGGCGGTGCCGTGCGCGTCACCGAGTCCGGTCTCGGCTGCCCCGAATGGCCGCGCTGCTCCGGCGACAGCCTGGTGCCCACCCGCAACCCCGAGCACCACGTGCTCAACATGTCGATCGAGTTCGGCAACCGGCTGATCACCTTCGTGGTGCTCGGCATCGGCGTCCTCGTGTTCGTCGCGGCGCTGCGGCTGCGCCCGCGCCGCCGCAGCCTGGTCCGGTGGGCGCTGGCCCAGCCGATGAGCGTGGTCGCGCAGGCGGTCATCGGCGGCATCGTCGTGCTGACCAAGCTGCACCCGGCCGCCGTCTCGCTGCACTTCCTGGTCTCGCCCGCGCTGCTCGTGTTCTGCGTGGCCCTGTGGATCCGGGCGGGCGAGGGCGACGAGGCGCCCCGGTACCTCGCCGGGCCCTGGACACGCCGGCTCGCGGCCGCCCTCCTGGTCTCCTGCGCCGCCGTCCTCGTCGCGGGCACCGTCGTCACCGGAACGGGTCCGCATGCGGGCGACACCGAGTCCCGCCGCTACGGCTTCGACATCACCGACGTCGCCCGCGTCCACGGCGAGCTGGCATGGCTCACGATCGCGCTGACGGTGATCGCCATCGTCGTCCTGCACCGCACGGGAGCCCCCGCCGCCGCGCGCCGCCGCGCCCACGAGCTGGCCGGCCTCATCGTCGTCCAGGGCGCCATCGGCTACGCGCAGTACTTCCTGGGCGTCCCCGCCGGGCTGGTGCTCCTGCACATGCTCGGCGCGGTGCTCATGTGGATCGCGGCGTTCCGCCTCTTCTTCGCGCTCCGCGACCGAGGCCCCGTTCCCGCCGTGGAACCGGCCCCGGCCGCCCCGCGTGCGGCCGAGGCGCCGCAGCCCGCCTGACCCGCGCCTCAGCCCTTGCGGAGGAACGCGCGCAGGCGGTCCAGCGGCCAGGTGTTGATGACGTCGTCGGGGGTCAGCCAGCCCCGCTGGGCCGTTCCGACGCCGTAGCGGATGTTGCGGTGGTGCCCCACGGAGTGGGCGTCGGTGTCGATGGAGAACTTCACGCCGAGGCGCTTCGCCCGCCGGATCAGGTCGGCGGGCAGGTCCAGGCGGTCGGGGAAGGAGTCGATCTCCATCGCGGTGCCGGTGCGGGCGGCCGCGCGGAACACCTCGTCCCAGTCGGCGTCCACTGGCGGACGGCGGCCGATGCTACGGGCCGTGGGGTGGCCGATCACATGGACGTGCGGGTTCTCGCACGCCCGGACGAGCCGCCGGGTCATGTCCTCCTCGTCCTGCGTGAAGTGGGAGTGGACGGAGGCGACGCAGATGTCGAAGCCGGAGAGGAAGCCGGCGTCCCAGTCGACCTCGCCGTCCGGGTCGATGTTGAGCTCGGTGCCGTGGAGGAGCCTGAGGCCCGGATGGCGCTTCTGCAGTTCGGCGACCTGCTCGCGCTGGGCGAGCATCTTCTCGTCGGTCATCCGCTGCATGAACAGGTTCGGCGCGTGATCGGTGATCGCGTAGTACTCCAGCCCGCGCGCCTGCGCGGCGGCGACCATGTCCTCCAGTGACGCGACGCCGTCGGTCAGGTCGGTGTGGCTGTGCAGGTCGCCGCGCAGGTCGTCGACGGTGACGAGGCGGGGAAGCTCGTCCTTGAGGGCCGCCTCGATCTCGCCGGCGTCCTCCCGGAGGGCCGGGTGCACCCACGGGAGGCCGAGCCGCTCGTACACCTCCTCCTCGGTCTCCGAAACGATCAGCTCGTTCGACTCGGCGTCGAACAGCCCGTACTCGGAGAGCTTGAGGCCCGCCTTCACGGCGATCTCGCGGGTGCGGATGTTGTGCGCCTGCGAACCGGTGAAGTACTGCAGCGCCGCGCCCCACGACTCGGGCGGGACGACCCGCAGGTCGACCTGGAGGCCCTTGGCGGTGCGGATCGAGGTCTTCTTGTCGCCGCCCGCGATGACCTCGGCGACGAACGGGAGGGCTGTGAACGCCTCCATGATCGGGTGGGGGTCGCGGGACGCGGCGAGGACGTCGACATCGCCGATCGTCTCGCGCATGCGGCGCAGCGAGCCGGCGTGCGCGCAGCGCTCCACCTGCGGCAGCGCGGAGAGGGCCGCGACGATCTCGTCGGCGACGTTCGCGGCGGCGTCGACCAGAACGCGCTCCCCGGAGCTCTGCATCAGCTCGATGCCGCGGAGGATGTTCTCCTCGGTCTTGGCGCCGAAGCCCTTGAGGCCGCGCAGCCGCCCTTCCTTGATCGCCGTGCCCAGCTCGTCCACCGACGAGATCCCGAGCTCCTCGTAGACGGCCAGGGCCTTCTTCGGGCCGAGGGTCGGGATGGCGGTGAGGGCGCGCACCCCGGCGGGGATCTGCGTGCGCAGCTCCTCCACCTGCCTGATCGTGCCGGTGGCGGTGTAGTCGAGGACCTTCTTGGCGATCGCCTCGCCCACCGTCGGGATCTTGCGGAGCCCGGCCAGGTCGAGATCGGCGATGTCGTCGGGGTGTCCCGCGATCGCCCGCGCCGCCTTCTCGTACGCCCTGATCTTGAAGGCGTCGCCGCCGGTGATGGACAGCAGGTCCGCCAGTTCCTGGATGAGGGCCGCAGCCTCGTCGTTCGCCCGTGCCATGAGGCGAGTCTAGAAGCCGGATACGACGTTCCCGAAGATCAGCGGAGCGGTGCGACGGGTCCGCCGGGGCGGTCGGCCCGGGCCCGCATGACCTCCCCGGCGATCGCCGACACCTGCTCCTCGGGCAGCCGCCGGTAGCCGTCGTCGGTGACGACCGCGATCGTCGGGTAGATCCGCCGCGTCGGGTCGGGGCCGCCGGTGGCCGTGTCGTCGTCGGCCGCGTCGTAGAGAGCCTGGACGCAGACCGTGGCGGCGTCCTCCAGGGACAGGTCGTTCCGGTAGAGCTTCTTCAGAGCGCCGATCGCGTAGGGGGAGCCGGAGCCGTCCGCGTGGAAGTCGCGGGCCTCCTGCGGGGCGCCGGTGATGTCGTAGGTGTAGATGCGTCCCTCGCCCGAGCCGGGCTCGTACCCGGTGAACAGCGGGACGACCGCGAGCCCCTGCAGCGCCTGCGCGAGGTTGGCCTGGATCACGGCGCCGAGACGGCGGGCCTTGCCCGGCAGCGACAGCGGGACGGTCTCCATCTTCTCGTAGTGCTCCAGCTCGACCTGGAACAGCCGGACCATCTCCAGCGCCAGCCCGACCGTCCCGGCGAACGCGACGGCGGAGTACTCGTCGGCGCGCTGGACCTTGTCCAGTTCCCGGTAGGCGATGCGGTTGCCCTGGGTGGCGCGGCGGTCGCCGGCCATCATCACCCCGCCCGGGAACGTCAGCGCCAGGACGGTCGTGCCGTGCGGCAGCTCGGGCGCGTCGCCCTCGGGCACCCGGTTGACGGGCAGCAGCTCGGGGGAGTGCAGGCGCAGGAAGTCGACGAACGACGCCGACCCCGCCTCGAAGAACTCGGGCGGCATCCCCTGGTCCTCGCTCCGGCCGATCACGGCGGCTCCCTTCCGCATGCTGGACGACCCGTACATCGTGATCCTTCCACGCTGCCACACGAAGCCGCCACTCAGGCTTCCGGCGCCTCCGGCGGTTCCTTCTGGCTTCTGGTGGCGCCCGCGCAGGCGACGATGACGCAGCCGATCGCGACCCACTGGTGTCCGGTGAGGATCTCGCCGAGGACCACCACGCCGACCAGCGCGGCCACGGCGGGCTCCAGGCTCATCAGGATCCCGAAGACCCGGGCGGGCACCCGCCGCAGCGCCTCCAGCTCCAGCGAGTACGGGATCACCGACGACAGCAGCCCGACGCCGAGCCCGATCAGCAGCAGCGCCGGGTCGAGCAGGGCGCCGCCGTCCGCGGCGGCACCGGCCGCGATGCCGCCGGGCAGCATGACCAGCGTTCCGATGATGCTGGCCAGGGCCAGCCCGGTGGTGCCGGGGAAGCGCTGCCCCGTGGCCGCGGTGAGCAGGATGTAGGACGCCCATCCGACCGCGGCGAGCAGCGCGAACACGATGCCGAGCAGGTCCACGTCGCCGCCGCCCCGGGCGAGCATGACCACGCCCGAGCCCGCGAGCACGACCCACACGACGTCGCGCGGACGGCGGGAGCCCACGATGGCGACCGACAGCGGGCCGAGGAACTCGATCGTCACCGCCACGCCCAGCGGAATCCGGGACAGTGACTGGTAGAACGCGAAGTTCATCCCGGCGAGGGAGACCCCGTAGCCGGCGACGACGGCCAGGTTCCTCCAGGAGTGGTCGCGCAGGACGGTCCGCAACGCCTTGCGGGCCAGGAACCCCAGCACGAGCGCCGAGGCCAGAAGCCGGATCGACACGACGGAGGTCGGCGGCAGCCGCTCGAACAGGTGCTTGGCCAGGCCCGCGCCGACCTGCACGGAGACGATGCCGAGCAGGATCAGGGCGGGCGGCGGCACCGAGCCCAGGGACAGCGCGCGGACGCGTGCGGGGGCGCGGCCCGCATCACCGAACGAACCGGGCGCCTCAGCGAGGGCCACGTATCACTCCCATCTGAAGAAACGGGCGGCGAGCGCGAGGCCTGCGAGGGCCCACACCGCGAGCACGAGCAGGGGCTTGCCGGGGAGCGCGGCTCCGTGCTGGACCACGTCCCGCAGGCCCTCGGCCAGCGCCGAGATCGGCAAGAGCTCCAGGACCGCGCGCACCGAGCCGGGGAACCTGTCCAGCGGGAAGACGACCCCGCCGACGGCGAGGAGCAGGATGTAGACGAGATTGGCGGCGGCGAGGGTCGCCTCGGCGCGCAGCGTCCCCGCCATGAGCAGCCCGAACCCGCTGAACGCGGCGGTGCCGAGCAGCAGCAGGACGATCACCGAGCCGGGGTCGCCGTGCGGATGCCAGCCGAGCGCCAGCGCCACCGCGCAGATCAGCGCGGCCTGCACCGCCTCGACCGCGATCACGCTCAGCGTCTTGGCGGCGATGAGCCCGCCGCGCGGCAGCGGGGTGGCGCCGAGCCGCTTGAGGACGCCGTAGCGCCGCTCGAAGCCGGTGCCGATCGCCTGGCCGGTGAACGCGGTGGACATCACCGCGAGCGCGAGGATCCCGGGCGTGAGGAAGTCGACCCGGCGGCCCGCGCCGAGGTCGAGCAGGGACGTGGCGCTGAACAGCGTGAGCAGCACCACCGGGATGATCAGCGTGAGCAGCAGCTGCTCGCCGTTACGCAGCACGGCGCGGAACTCGTAGCCGGCCTGGGAGAGGATCATCCGGTGCAGCGGCACGGCCCCCGGCGCCGGGGACAGGTCCAGGGTCGCGGTCACGAGCGCAGCTCCCGTCCGGTCAGTTCCAGGAAGACGTCCTCCAGGGTGCGGCGCTCGATCCGCAGGTCCTCGGTCATGACGCCGTGCGAGGCGCACCAGGCGGTGACCGTGGCCAGCAGTTCGGGCCGGACGTCGGCCTCGATCAGGTAGTGCCCGGCGGGCGACTCCTTGGCGGCGCTCCCGGCGGGCAGCGCCGACAGCAGCTCCTCCAGGCCGAGGCCGGGACGGGCGCGGAACCGCAGCTGCCGCTCGGCGCCGGTCAGCTCCTCCGGGGCGCCCTCGGCCACGACCTTGCCGTGGTCGACGATCACGACGTGGTCGGAGAGGCGCTCGGCCTCCTCCATGTTGTGCGTGGTGAGGACGACCGAGACGCCGGCGGCGCGGAGCTCTCCGATCAGCTCCCAGGTGGCGTGCCTGGCCTGCGGGTCGAGCCCGGTCGTGGGCTCGTCGAGGAAGACGAGCTCGGGCCGTCCGACCACGGCGACGGCCAGCGACAGCCGCTGCTGCTGCCCGCCTGACATCCGCCGGAACGGGGTGCGGGCGTGCTCGGTGAGGCCGAGCCGCTCCAGCAGGACGGACGTGTCGAGCGGTGTGGCGTGGAACGAGGCGACCAGCCGGAGGAACTCGCCGGCCCGGGCCGTGCCCGGCACGCCGCCGGACTGCGGCATCACGCCGACCCGCGGCTTCAGCGCGCGCCCGTCCGCGGCCGGATCCAGGCCGAGGACGCGGACGGTGCCGGAATCGGCCCGCCGGAACCCCTCGCAGATCTCGATCGTCGTGGTCTTGCCGGCCCCGTTCGGGCCGAGCAGCGCGGTGACGGCGCCCCGGGCGGCGCTGAGCGACAGGCCGTCCACGGCCCGCCTTTCACGGCCGGCCGCGCCATAGCGCTTGACGAGCGACCGCAGCTCGACCGCGCCGTCTCCGGGGGGTGTCATGCTGACGAGTTTAGGTCCGGGCGGGGACGGCTCCGCGCCCGGTCCCGGCGGCGGGCCCGGTGAAGGTGCGGCAAAGCCTTCCGGCAAAGGCCCATCCAGTTTCGCCCGCGCGGCCCGGGGGAATTCGCGAGCTGGGGGTTCTCGCGGCGCCGTGGCCGGGCCCCGGGGAGGTGGGGATGGCGTTCCACGTCGATTCGGAGGCCGGCCGCCTCCGGGAGGTGCTGCTGCACCGCCCCGAGCTGTCGCTGAAGCGGCTCACCCCGTCCAATGCCGCCGGGCTGCTGTTCGACGACGTGCTGTGGGTCAGGCGGGCGGTGGAGGAGCACGAGGAGTTCGAGGACGTGCTGCGGTCGCAGGGCGTCCGGACGCATCTGCTGCTCGACCTGCTGCGCGAGACGATCTGGATCCCCGAGGCCCGCAAGCACATCCTGGACGCCGTCGTCGACCCGCACTGGTTCGGCCCGCTCGCCACCGACGCGATCCGCAACCGCCTCGACGCGATGGACGTGACGGAGCTGGCCTCGTTCCTGATCGGCGGCATCACCAAGAGGGAGATGCTGGAGCGGATGCCCGAGCCGGCGTCCATCGCGTTCCACTCCCTCGGCATGGACGGGTTCGTCCTGCCGCCGCTGCCCAACCACCTGTTCACCCGCGACACGTCCTGCTGGATCTACGACGGCGTGTCGATCAACACGATGCGCAAGAAGGCGCGGATGCGCGAGACGGTGAACATGGAGGCGGTCTACCGCTGGCATCCGCTGTTCGCCACCGGGTACGGCAGGCCCGCGGAGGGCGGGTTCCACGTCTGGAACAGCGGCATCGCGATGGCGCCGGCGACGCTGGAGGGCGGCGACGTCCTGGTCATCGGGAACGGCAGCGTGCTGGTCGGGATGAGCGAGCGGACCCAGCCGCAGGCCGTGGAGATGCTCGCCCAGTCGCTGTTCGCCGCCGGCTCGTGCCGCCGGATCGTCGCGCTGCGCATGCCGCGGGCGCGGGCGTTCATGCATCTGGACACCGTCCTGACGATGGTCGACCACGGGGTGTTCACCAAGTACGCCGGGATGGGCATGCTGCCGTCGTACACCGTGGAGCCGGGCGACACCGAGAAGGAACTCAAGATCACCGATCACCCGCCCGAGGACATGCACCGGGCGATCGCCGCCGCGCTCGGGGTGGACGACATCAAGGTCCTCACCCCGACGCAGGACGTGTTCGCCGCCGAGCGCGAGCAGTGGGACGACGGCTCGAACGTCCTCGCCGTCGCGCCGGGCGTGGTCGTGGCCTACGAGCGCAACGCGACGAGCAACAACCATCTGAGCCGGAACGGGATCGAGGTCGTCACGATCCGCGGCAGCGAACTGGGCCGGGGACGCGGCGGCCCGCGCTGCATGAGCTGCCCGCTCGTCCGGGACGCCTAGAAGCAGGCGGGTGAAGGGGGAAGGGATGCGCGTGGTCGTCGCGCTCGGGGGGAACGCGCTGGTCAAGCGGGGCGAGACGCCCGACGCCGCACTCCAGCGCCGCAACGTGGACCGCGCCGTGCGGTCCCTGGCGCCGCTCGCCGAGCGGCACGAGCTGATCATCACGCACGGGAACGGCCCGCAGGTCGGGGTGCTGTCGCTGGAGAGCGTGAACGACCCGAACCTCACCCGCCCGTACCCGCTCGACACCATCGGCGCCGAGACCCAGGGAATGATCGGCTACTGGATGCTGCAGGCGCTGCAGAACGCGCTGCCGGGCCGCCAGGTCATGGCGATGATCAACCAGACGCTGGTGTCGGCGGTGGACCCGGCGTTCGAGAACCCCACCAAGTTCGTCGGCCAGGTCTACGACCGGGAGGAGGCGGAGAAGCTCGCCGCCGAGTACGGCTGGACCGTCCGCGAGGACGGGGACCGCTGGCGCCGCGTCGTGCCGTCCCCGCGCCCGCAGCGGGTGATCGAGACCCGGCTGATCAGGGAGCTGGTCCGGCTCGGCACGGTGGTGGTCTGCGCGGGCGGCGGCGGCATCCCGGTGTTCCGCAACGACGTCGGGCGGCTGGAGGGCGCCGAGGCGGTGATCGACAAGGATCTCACCGCGTCCGTCCTCGCCGAGAGCATGGACGCGGACGCGCTGCTGATCCTCACCGACGTGCCCCGCGTGATGCGGAACTTCGGCACGCCCGAGCAGGAGGAGATCACCCACACCACGCCGCACGAGCTGCGGGCCGAGGACTTCCCGGCCGGTTCGATGGGCCCGAAGGCCGAGGCGGCGGCGAGCTTCGTCGAGCGGACGGGGGACATGGCCGCGATCGGGCTGCTCGACCAGTGCGAGCGGATCCTCGAAGGCACCGCCGGCACGATCGTCACCCCGAACGCCACCTGGCCGCTGGCGAGCACCCTCTGACCTCCGGGCGTCGATATGCTGCCGGGTGGGGTCTGACCTGCCCGGTCGGGCGATGGCGTGCCGCCGCGCGGGCCGCGAGTGAATCCGCAGGTTAGGTAAGGCTTACCTGCGTGAGCTACGACATCGGGATTCCGGTGTTTCGAGGGAAGTAATTACGGCACACTGATGTTGTGAAAAACGTGAGCGAGGATCAGACGAGCGCCCGGGCCGCCTCCGCGCGGCCTTCCGGCGTGCCGTCCGGGCCTGGCCACACCGAGCGTGACACGCGCGCCCGGGTGGCCCGGCTGATCCTCGAACACGGCCCGGTCACGGCGTCCACGCTGGGGGAGCGCGTCGGCCTCACGCCGGCCGCGATCCGCCGCCACCTGGACGCGCTGCTGGCCGAGGGCATGATCGAGGTCCGCAAGGCGCGGGTACCGCAGACCCGGCGCGGCCGGGGCCGGCCCGCCAAGTGGTTCGCCATCACCGACGCCGGGCGCAGCGCCTTCGTGCACGCCTACGACGATCTGGCGACCAGCGCACTGCGGTTCCTCGCCGAGACGGCCGGCGACCATGCGGTCGCCGAGTTCGCCAGGCGGCAGATCGCCGACCTGGAGCGGCGGTACCGGCCCGTGGTGCAGGACGCGCCGCCCCAGCAGCGGGTCCGCACGCTCGCCGAGGCTCTGTCAGGAGACGGCTACGCGGCCGCCGCCGCCAAGGCGCCCCAGCCGGGCGGCGGCGAGCAGCTCTGCCAGCACCACTGCCCGGTCGCGCACGTCGCCGCGGAGTTCCCGCAGCTGTGCGAGGCCGAGACCGAGGCGTTCAGCCGCCTGCTGGGCACCCCCGTCCAGCGGCTGGCCACGATCGCCCACGGCGACGGCATCTGCACCACCCACGTCAGCCCCCGCTCCCTGTGCGGGACGGACGAGAGCGTCACCCCCGGTGGGGACGTGGCGGACGCGGGGGCGTCCGCCGAAAAGCATCTGATCATTGACGAGGAGTCCGGAGGGACGTCCCTATGACTACGGCAGCCCACCCTGAGTTGGAAGGGCTCGACAGGTACAAGTTCGGCTGGGCCGACTCCGACGAGGCAGGGGCCTCTGCGCGGCGCGGGCTGAACGAGGACGTCGTCCGCGACATCTCGGGCAAGAAGAACGAGCCCGAATGGATGCTCGACCTGCGCCTCAAGGGGCTGCGGCTGTTCAGCAAGAAGCCGATGCCCACCTGGGGCTCCGACCTGTCGGCCATCGACTTCGACAACATCAAGTACTTCGTGCGCTCCACCGAGCAGCAGGCCGCGTCCTGGGAGGAGCTTCCCGAGGACATCAAGAACACCTACGACAAGCTCGGCATCCCCGAGGCCGAGAAGCAGCGCCTCATCGCCGGCGTCGCCGCGCAGTACGAGTCGGAGGTCGTCTACCACAAGATCCGTGAGGACCTTGAGGAGAAGGGCGTCATCTTCCTCGACACCGACACCGGCCTGCGCGAGCACCCGGAGATCTTCCAGGAGTACTTCGGCTCGGTGATCCCGGTCGGCGACAACAAGTTCGCCGCGCTCAACACCGCGGTGTGGTCGGGCGGCTCGTTCATCTACGTCCCGCCGGGCGTGCACGTGGAGATCCCGCTCCAGGCCTACTTCCGGATCAACACCGAGAACATGGGCCAGTTCGAGCGGACGCTGATCATCGCCGACGAGGGCTCCTACGTCCACTACGTCGAGGGCTGTACCGCTCCGATCTACAAGTCGGACTCGCTGCACTCCGCCGTCGTGGAGATCGTCGTGAAGAAGGACGCCCGCGTCCGCTACACGACCATCCAGAACTGGTCCAACAACGTCTACAACCTGGTGACCAAGCGCGCCGTCGCCTACGAGGGCGCCACCATGGAGTGGGTCGACGGCAACATCGGCTCCAAGGTCACCATGAAGTACCCGGCCGTCTACCTGCTCGGCGAGCGCGCCAAGGGCGAGACCCTGTCGATCGCCTTCGCGGGCGAGGACCAGCACCAGGACGCCGGCGCCAAGATGGTGCACGCCGCGCCGAACACCTCCAGCAGCATCATCTCCAAGTCGGTGGCGCGCGGCGGCGGCCGCACGTCCTACCGGGGGCTGGTGCAGATCCAGGAGGGCGCCGAGCACAGCAAGTCCACGGTCAAGTGCGACGCGCTGCTCGTCGACCAGATCAGCCGGTCCGACACCTACCCCTACGTCGACGTCCGCGAGGACGACGTGGAGATGGGCCACGAGGCCACCGTGTCCAAGGTGTCGGAGCAGCAGCTGTTCTACCTGATGAGCCGCGGCCTCACCGAGGACGAGGCGATGGCGATGATCGTGCGCGGGTTCGTCGAGCCCATCGCGCGCGAGCTGCCGATGGAGTACGCCCTGGAGCTGAACCGGCTCATCGAGCTGCAGATGGAAGGAGCCGTCGGCTGATGGGGCTGGAGCAGAAGCCTCTTTCGACGCTGCACGAGAAGGCGTCCTACGAGGTCGGCGACTTCGACGTGCCGACGGGCCGCGAGGAGGAGTGGCGGTTCACCCCGCTGCGCCGCCTCCGCGGCCTGCACAACGGCACCGCCGAGGAAGGCGGCAAGGTGCTGCTGGAGGCCGAGGCGGCGCCCGGGGTCACCGTCGAGACCGTCGGCCGCGACGACGACCGGCTCGGCAAGGCCTACGTCCCCGCCGACCGGGTCAGCGCCCAGGCGTGGAGCTCCTTCACCCACGCCACCGTCGTGACCGTCCCGAAGGAGACGGTCGCGCCGGCGCCGACCGTCCTGCGGCTGCGCGGCGAGGACGCCTCCGCCGCCGCCTACGGGCACACCGTGATCGTCCTGGAGCCGTTCGCCGAGGCCACCGTCGTGCTCACGCACCGCGGCCCGGCGACCTACGCCGACAACGTCGAGTTCCTCGTCGGCGACGGCGCCCGCCTGTCGGTGATCAGCCTGCAGGACTGGGCGGACGACAGCGTCCACGTCTCCCACCAGCACGCCCGGCTCGGCCGCGACGCCCGGTTCGTCTCGCACAACGTGTCGCTCGGCGGCGACGTCGTGCGGATCTCGCCGTCCGTCGCCTACGACGGGCCCGGCGGCGACGCCGAGCTGTACGGGGTGTACTTCGCCGACGGCGGCCAGCACCTGGAGCACCGCCTCCTCGTCGACCACGCCGTCCCGCACTGCCGCAGCCGCGTCGACTACCGCGGCGCCCTGCAGGACCAGGACGCGCACGCCGTCTGGATCGGCGACGTGATCATCCGCGCGGAGGCCGAGGGCACCGACACCTACGAGCTGAACCGCAACCTCGTCCTGACCGACGGGACGCGGGTCGACTCCGTCCCGAACCTGGAGATCCTCACCGGCGAGGTCGCCGGCGCGGGACACGCCTCGGCGTCCGGGCGGCTGGACGACGAGCACCTGTTCTACCTGCAGGCGCGCGGCATCACCTTCGACGAGGCCCGCCGCATGGTGGTGCGGGGCTTCCTCGGCCAGCTGGTGGAGCGCATCGAGGTCGCCGAGGTGCGCGAGAAGGTGCGCGAGGCGATCGAGGCGGAGCTCGACCTCGGGGCGGCGAAGTGACCGCCGCCGCGAAGGACGAAGGGTCCGGCGCGTCCACCCGGGACGGATACGTGAAGGTGTGCGCGCTGGACGAGGTCCCGGCCGACGGGGCGCTCGCCGTCGAGGTCGACGACACGCCCGTCGCCATCGCGCGCAGCGGCGACGACGTGTTCGCCCTGAACGACATCTGCTCGCACGCCGAGGTCTCCCTCTCCGAGGGCGAGATCTACGACGGCACCATCGAGTGCTGGCTGCACGGGTCCTGCTTCGACCTGCGCAGCGGCAAGCCCACCAACCCGCCGGCCACGCAGCCGGTCGCCACCTACAAGGTCAAGGTCGAGGGCGGCGACGTCTACGTCTCGCTCGCCGCCGACGACTGACCGCACGACGAAGGACTACACGCACTATGGCCACGCTTGAGATCCGCGACCTCCACGTCTCCGTCGGCGACGGCTCCGACGGGGCGAAGGAGATCCTGCGCGGGGTCGACCTGACCGTGAAGGCCGGCGAGACCCACGCGATCATGGGGCCGAACGGCTCCGGCAAGTCCACCCTCGCCTACGCGATCGCCGGCCACCCGAAGTACGAGGTGACGTCCGGCACCGTCACGCTCGACGGCGAGGACGTCCTGGCCATGTCGGTGGACGAGCGCGCCCGCGCCGGGCTGTTCCTGGCGATGCAGTACCCGGTCGAGGTGCCCGGCGTCTCGGTCTCCAACTTCCTGCGCTCGGCCGTCACCGCGGTCCGCGGCGAGGCCCCGAAGCTCCGCGAGTTCTCCAAGGAGATGAAGTCGGCGATGGACGCCCTGTCCATCGACCCGGCGTTCGCGCAGCGCAGCCTGAACGAGGGCTTCTCCGGCGGCGAGAAGAAGCGGCACGAGATCCTCCAGCTGGAGATGCTGAAGCCGAAGGTCGCCGTGCTGGACGAGACCGACTCCGGCCTCGACGTCGACGCGCTCAAGGTCGTGTCCGAGGGCGTCAACCGGTTCGCGGGCGGCGAGACGGGCGTCCTGCTCATCACCCACTACACGCGCATCCTGCGCTACGTGAAGCCCGACTTCGTGCACGTGTTCGCCGCCGGCCGCGTCGTGGCCGAGGGCGGCCCCGAGCTGGCCGACGAGCTGGAGAACGAGGGCTACGAGAAGTACGTGAAGGCAGGCGCATCCCTATGAGGCTGCTGCCCGAGGAGCTGAAGAAGGACTTCCCGCTGCTGCAGCGCACGGTCCGCGGAGGTCGCCCTCTGGTGTACCTCGACTCGGGCGCGACGTCGCAGAAGCCCGTCCGGGTGCTGGACGCCGAGCGGGAGTTCTACGAGCGCCACAACGCGGCGCCGCACCGCGGGGCGCACCTGCTCGCCGAGGAGGCGACGGAGGGCTACGAGAACGCCCGCGCGTCGATCGCCCGGTTCATCGGCGCGACGCCGGGCGAGATCGTGTTCACCAAGAACGCCACCGAGGCCATCAACCTGGTCGCGTACGCGATGAGCAACGCGGCCACCGCCGGGCCCGAGGCCGAGCGGTTCGCCGTCGGCCCCGGCGACGAGGTCGTGGTGTCGGAGATGGAGCACCACGCCAACCTCGTCCCGTGGCAGGAGCTCTGCCGGCGGACCGGGGCGACCCTGCGGTGGTTCGGGATCACCGACGAGGGCCGCCTGGACCTGGAGAACCTCGACGACCTCGTCAACGAGCGCACGAAGATCGTCGCGCTGACCCACCAGTCGAACGTGCTCGGCACCGTCCCGCCGGTCCAGCGGATCGTGGACCGTGCCCACGCCGTCGGCGCGCTCGTCCTGCTGGACGCCGCGCAGTCGGTTCCGCACCAGCCGGTGGACGTCACCGCCCTCGGTGCCGATTTCCTGGCGTTCTCCGGGCACAAGATGCTCGGCCCGACCGGCATCGGCGTCCTGTGGGGGCGCGGCGAGCTGCTGGAGGCCATGCCGCCGTTCATCACCGGCGGTTCCATGATCGAGGTCGTCCGCATGGAGGAGACCACGTTCATGCCGCCGCCGCAGCGGTTCGAGGCCGGCGTCCCGATGACCGCCCAGGCGATCGGGCTCGGCGTCGCCTGCGACTACCTCGCCGAGATCGGCATGGACCGCGTCCACGCCCACGAGGAGGCCCTCGTCGGCTACTCCCTCGAACGGCTCGGCGAGATCCCCGGCGTCCGCGTCATCGGTCCCGGCACCACCGAGGCCCGCGGCGGCGCCGTGTCCTTCACCGTCGAGGACATCCACCCGCACGACGTCGGCCAGGTCCTGGACGAGCTGGGCGTCGAGGTCCGCGTCGGCCACCACTGCGCGTGGCCGATCTGCCGCCGCTTCGGCATCCCTGCCACCACCCGCGCGACGTTCTACCTCTACAACACCCTCGGCGACGTGGACGCGCTCGCCGACGGGGTGCGGGAGGCCCAGAAGTTCTTCGGAACAGCCTGAGGGCACGCCCTGTTGTAGCGAGAAAGGCTTGGAAGGGACGACATGCAGCTCGAGGCGATGTACCAGGAGGTCATCCTGGACCATTACCGCAACCCCCTGCACAAGGGGCTGCGGGAGCCGTTCGAGGGCGAGGCGCACCACGTCAATCCCACCTGCGGTGACGAGGTGACGCTGCGCGTCCACCTGGACGGCGAGGGCCAGGACGCCACGGTCGCCGACGTCTCCTACGACGCCATGGGCTGCTCGATCAGCCAGGCCAGCGCCTCGGTGATGTCCGACCTGGTGATCGGCAAGTCCGTCAAGGAGGCGATGGCGGTCGGCGAGGAGTTCCTGGCGCTGATGCAGTCCCGCGGCCAGGACGTCGAGCCGGACGAGGACGTCCTGGAGGACGCCATCGCCTTCGCCGGGGTCTCCAAGTACCCCGCCCGGATCAAATGCGCCCTGCTCGCCTGGATGGCGTGGAAGGACGCGACCGCCCGCGCACTCGGAGAGGCACCATGACCGACACGCCCGCGACCGACACCCCGGCGACCGACACCCCGGCGACCGACACCCCGGCGACCGCCATGTCGCCCCAGGAGGAAGAGGTCTTGGAGGCGCTCAAGGACGTCGTCGACCCCGAACTCGGCATCAACGTCGTCGACCTGGGCCTGGTGTACGGCGTCGACCTCGCCGACGAGGTCGCCACCCTCGACATGACGCTCACCAGCGCCGCCTGCCCGCTCACCGACGTGATCGAGGACCAGGCCCACAGCGCGCTGGAGGGCCTCGTCAAGGATGTCAAGATCAACTGGGTCTGGCTCCCGCCGTGGGGCCCCGACAAGATCACCGACGAGGGCCGCGACCAGCTCCGCGCCCTCGGCTTCAACGTCTGACCGCGGACCTTCCGCACCGCGCCATGAGGCCGCGCCCCGCCCGGGGCGCGGCCTCACGCGTCACCTTGGGTGCGCGTGCTCCGCGGGGGTTGTGTCCGGCGACTTGGGCTTGGGCGGCCAGAGGGTCGTGCTGATCGGCCAGATGGACCAGATCGCCAGGACCACGCCGAGCCGTCCCAGCCAGGCGGTGAGGGCCTCGGTGCGGTCGGCGTCGCCGACCAGGGCGATCATCGCGAGGAGGAGGGCGCAGGCGATGGCCGTGGCGAGGGTCGCCTTGCCGAAATCGCGCCACTCGTAGCGGACGCGGGCCACGCCGTACTTGGGCTTGCCGGACGGTGGCGGGCCGCCGGCGAACCGGTGCGCGAAGCGCTCGTCCGCCCAGCGGACCATGCTGTGGCCGAACGCGACCGAGTAGCCGAGGTAGGCGGCGGCAAGGCCGTGGCCGGTGCCGGCGGTCGCGCCGCCGCGCAGGTCGATGACCGTGGCGGCCAGCAGCACCACGTCGAGCAGCGGGACGCACAGCAGGAGCGCCGCGCCGGTGCGGCGGAGGCGCAGTGGGTAGCGGGCGGCGAGACCGGCCGCGAGGACGATCCAGAACCCGATCTCGCATCCGGCGATGACCGCGATGAGCACGTTGACATCCCTTCTCGGCGGCGGAATTCCATCGTGTGCCCCGGCGGCAGGGGAGATCGTCCTCTGGTGTGAGGTTTCGCGGGTCGTCCGAAGGATGTACGCGGACTCCTCACCCGGGTGGACGAGACACGCCGGCGGGGATGTTGAGATGGATCCGTGCACAGGCTCCGACGTCTCACCACGCGCCAGGACGCGCTCATTGCCGCGGCGTCGCTGGCCGGCGGATTGGCGGTGCTCGCGGCGCACGGTCACACGACATGGTCCAAGGACTGGGACCCGTCGTTCTGGGTTCGTCTTTTCCCGTTGTTCGGGCTGTGCTCGGCGATGCTGCTGAGACGGACGGCCCCGATCACCGGGCTGCTGCTGGCGACACCGTTCAACTTCGCCGACGTCGCGTTCGGACCGAGCCTCGCCACCGCGATGATCTTCGGGGACGCGCTGTACGCGGCGAGCCTGTACGGGCGGCGCCGGACGGCGGAGTGGCTGCTCGGGGTGACGCTCGGGGGGAGCCTCGCGGTGGCGGCCGGGGCCGGGATCGCGCTGCGCGGCGTCGCCGTCGGCGTGGTGGCCGGGTCGGTCGCCGGGGTGGTGTGGGTGGCGCCGGTGCTGACCGCGATGGCGGTCCGGGAGCACCGGTCCCGGGCGGAGGCGGAGCGGCAGCGCGCCGAGCAGGTCGCGCGGCTCGCGGAGATGGACCGGCGCGCCGCGGTGACCGCCGAGCGCGCCCGGATGGCCCGCGAGCTGCACGACGTGATCGCCAACCATCTGAGCGCGGTGGCGCTGCACTCCTCGGCCGTCCTGAAGGTGCCGGACCTCGACCGGGACGGGGTGAACCGGGCCATGGAGGTCATCCGGGAGAACAGCGTGCAGGGCCTGGCCGAGATGCGCCGCATGATCGGGCTGCTGCGGGAGGGCGACGGCGCGGACCCGGCCGCCCGGCCCCGGCTCGCCGAACTGGGGCGGCTCGTCGAGCACACCGGCCGGCCCGACCTGTCCGCCCGGCTGGAGGTCACCGGGGAGCCGCCCGAGCTGCCGGCGGCGGTGGAACTGGCCGCGTACCGGATCGTCCAGGAGTCGCTGACCAACGCGTTGAAGCACGGCGGGCCGGGCCGCGCCGACGTCCGGGTCGCCTACGCCGGGAAGAACGTGGTGATCGACGTGCTCAGCCCGCTCGGCCGGGACGGCTCCCGGCTGCCCGGCACCGGCAGCGGCCTCGTCGGGATGCGGGAGCGTGCCGTGATGCTCGCCGGCAGGTTCGCCGCGGGACCCGACGGCGGGCGGTGGCGCGTGCACGCCGAACTGCCCGTCGACCTCGTGAACGGGGCGGCATGATCGAGGTGCTGGTCGCCGACGACCAGGCGGCGGTGCGGGCGGGGCTCGTGCTGATCCTCGGTTCGGCGCCGGACGTGCGGGTGGTCGGCGAGGCCGCGGACGGGGTGCGGGCGGTCGAGCTGGCCCGCGCGCTGCGCCCGGACGTCGTGCTCATGGACGTCCGCATGCCCCGCCTGGACGGCATCGGCGCCACCCGGGAGATCGCGGCGTTCACCGACGTGCTGGTGCTGACGACGTTCGACTTGGACGAGTACGTGTTCGGCGCGCTGCGGGCGGGCGCCGCCGGATTCCTGCTGAAGGACGTCGACGCCGACAAGCTGGTGGAGGCCGTGCGGACGGTCGCGGCGGGCGAGGGGATCATCGCGCCGAAGGTCACCCGGCGGCTCATCGGCGCCTTCGCGTCCCGGCCGGCGGCGCCCGCGGAGACACCCGGGCTGGACGAGCTGACGCCGCGCGAACGCGAGGTGTTCGCCTGCCTCGGGGAAGGGCTGTCGAACGGCCAGATCGCGGCGCGGCTCGACATGGCGGAAACGACCACCAAGACGCACGTCAGCCGGATCCTCGGCAAGCTCGGGCTCACCGGCCGCGTCCAGGCGGCCATCCTCGCCCAGGAGACGGCCGCACGCGGGCTTTCCCGCCTTGATCCACATAAAGGATCATCCGGGGCGGTCTAGGGGCACAGCGGCGATCTCAGCGCGACATCGCCCGGATCAGGTCGGCCACGCGGACGATGCCGAGGCAGCGGCCCACCTCGTCCACCACGACCAGGTCGTCGTAGACCCGCTCGTCCTCGGCCCCGGCGGCCCGCAGCGCGGCGATCGCCGGGACGGTCCGCGGCACGGGACGCGGCGGATCGGCCAGCCGCGCGGCGGGCCGGCGCGCGTGCAGCGCGTGCCCGTAGGCGCCGGACAGCTGGAGCAGGAAACGCGTCCGGTCCACGGTGTGGAGCGGGCGCTGCCTGTCGTCCACCAGGACGACGCTCGTGGCGCCGGTCTCCGCGGTCAGCGCGGTGAGCACCTCGTCGGCGGTCGCCGTGTGCGGCAGCGTCACCGCCGGGAGGGTGAACTCCGACACCCGCGGCCCGAGCCCGGCGCCCGGCCGGGCCGGCGGGGCGTGCTCCGCCGCGACCGGGATGCTGACCGGCATCCCCGGGCGCCACTCCGGCGGCGCGAGGGCCGGCCCCTGGACGAGCCGGACGCCGGCCTCGCGCATGTGCATCACCTGGTCGCCCGTCGCCATGCCGGGCGCCAGGACGTGCGTCTCCAGCCGGTGCGCCAGCTCGACGAGGCTCGCCACGAGCGCCGCTCGGCGCGGCTCGGTGAGCGCGCCGCGGGCCAGTTCGGGATCGAGCTTGACCAGGTAGGACGTGCCGTCCACCAGCAGGTCGAGCGGCGCGTGCGCGGAGCCCAGGCCGGCGTGCCCGACGAGGTAGCCCGCGCGGCGCAGCGCCGAGAGCGCGGCGGTCAGGGCCGGGCGCCGCGCGGGCGGGAACCCGCCCGTGACGCACAGGATGATCTCGTGCGGGCGCCGGCCGGTCTCGCCGAGCCCGTGGTGCAGCTCGCCCAGCAGATCCTCGCCGGACGCCAGGGTCTCGGCGCGCAGCCCGATCTGCAGGGGCAGCGGCGTGCCGAGGTCCGCGGCCGCGCGGGCCGCCTCGACCGCGCGCCGCACGTCCTCGGACGCGGGGTCGAACCGCACCGGCCCCCGGGACGGCCCGGCGTGCGCCTCCACGGCGACGACGGCGCCCGTACCGAGATCGACCACGGGATGGAACACGGCCCGGGCCGGAAGCAGCGCGTCGAGGGTCTCGGTGGCGGACACACGCGCATCATGCCGCCCGAACTCCGGCGAAACCACCCCCGCGGGGAGAAGTTAACCCAGAGTTCTCCCAGGTCGTGGCGCGGATCACCGGCCGGGAGCAGCTCCCCGGCGCACCCTCACAGGCCGCGTCCGGCGGCGAGCGCCGACAGCAGGTACGTCACCCCGGCCACGGCCGCCAGCCACGCGTAGGCGATGAAGTCGGCGCCGCGCAGCGTCTGGACGACGAGCCCGCCGACGATCGCGACGGTCAGCACGTCACCGGTCATCGCGGCGGCCCGCAGGTGGGCACGGGCCCGGGTGCCCGACCCGAAGCCCTCACTGAGCGGCACCGCCGGCTCGTTGCGCCGGTAGGCGAGGTAGGCCGCGTATCCGGCCAGCGCGGCGAGCGCGACGAGGGCCGCCCCGGACCGCCCGTCGGCGGCCAGCACGGCCCCGACCACCACACCGGCGCACAGGACGAGCCCTGGCACGGCCCACCGGCTGAGACTGCGGCGTTCGGGAGCGATCCACATGGGTTTCATCCTTCCCGATCCGCGCGTGCGGCGGACCGTCAACGCGCCGGGCTGTATCTTCTCGCTTCGTGGCGCAATTCAGGTTGAACGGCTCGAAGATGCTCGCCGTCGACCTCGCCGGCGAGACCGTCCGGGCCCTGAACGGGTCGATGGTCGCCTACGAGGGGCAGATGGCGTTCAAGCGGCAGGGCATGACGGGCGGCGAGGGCCTCCGCGGCGCCCTCAAACGCAGGATCGCGGGTGAGGGCATGACCCTCATGGAGATCACCGGGCAGGGGACGGTCTACCTGGCGAGCGAGGCGACGGAGGTGACGCTCGTCCAGCTCACCGGAGACACGCTCTTCGTCGAGTCGGAGAGCCTCCTCTCCCTCGACGGGAACCTGCAGACGGGCGTCCAGTTCGTCGGGCTGCGGGGGATGGGCACCGGCCAGGGGCTCGCCACCACGAAGGTGGACGGGCACGGGACGGTCGCGATCCTGTCCGCGGGGCCCGCGATCGCGCTGGAGGTGACCCCGCAGACGCCGCTGTGCGTCGACCCGCACGCCTACGTCTGCCACCACGGGCAGCTCCAGCAGGACGTGGTCACCGACGTCAACTGGCGGACGGTGATCGGCCAGGGATCGGGGGAGAGCGTGCAGTTCCGGTATCAGGGGCACGGGCTGGTGTACGTCCAGCCCGCCGAACGCGGCGGAATTCTGGAGATCTGAATGCCCGGCTACCAGTCGATCAACTCCAAGATGCTCCAGGTGCCGATCGGGCAGGGGCAGGAGGTCTACAGCAAGCGGGGCGCGATGCTGGGCTACACCGGCCCGGTGTCGTTCGCCCCGTCCACCACGGCGGGGCAGGGCATCGGCGGCGCCGTCGGGCGCGCGGTCGCCGGCGAGCGCAGCGCGATGATGCACGTGACCGGCCAGGGCAGCGTCATGTTCGGCCACGGCGGGCTGCACGTCAGCGTCGTCGACCTGAACGGCGCCGACACCCTGTACGCCGAGGCCGACCGGCTGCTCGTGCACGACGCGACCCTCCAGGTCGGGACGATGTTCATGGGCGAGCAGGGCGGTGTGCGCGGCATCGTCCGCGGCGCGGTCACCGGGCAGGGGCTGTTCACCACGACGCTCACCGGGCACGGCTCGTGCGCGCTGCTGTCGCACGGCGGCGTGATGGAGCTGCCGATCACCCCGCAGCGTCCCGTGCACGTCGACCCGCAGGCGTACGTCGCCCACCGCGGGCAGGTGCAGAACAAGCTCACCACGGCGGTGGGCCTGCGCGACCTGATCGGACGCGGCTCCGGCGAGGGCTTCCAGCTCGAACTGAGCGGCTCCGGCGTCGTCTACGTCCAGGCCAGCGAGAGGAAGATCTGACCCGTGAGCACGTTCGGCACGAAGACCTGGAACGTCTCGACGCTTCCGGCCAACGACAACGTCAACCCCTACGCCTTCAGCGTCGACCTCAACGGGCAGTGGTTCGCGCAGAAGGGCAAGATGATCGCCTACTACGGGCAGATCAGGTTCGAGGCGCTGTCGGCGGGCCCGCTGGACTCCCTCGTCGCGCACACCTTCAACTCGCCGCTGTACGCGCAGGACTGGATCGTCGCGCAGGGCCAGGGCAAGCTCGTCCTCGCCGACCGCGGCTTCGACGTCAACTCCTTCGACCTGGAGAACGGAAACCTCACCGTCCGGGCCGGGAACCTGCTGGCGTTCGAGCCCGGCCTGGAGCTCAAGCAGTCGATCATCCCGGGCTTCCTGACGCTGATCGGCACGGGACGGTTCGTCGCCGCGTCCAACGGGCCCGTCCACTTCGTCGAGCCGCCGATCCGGATCGACCCGCAGGCGCTGCTCGGCTGGGCCGACTGCCCGTCGCCCTGTCACCACTACGACCACTCCTACATGCGCGGCGCGTTCGGCGCCGCCCGGATGATCTTCGGGATCGGCGGCTCGTCCGGCGAGGAGCACCAGTTCGACTTCACCGGCCAGGGAACCGTGCTGATGCAGTCGTCCGAGGTCGTGATGAACGAGGACGTCCTGCTGCGCGACCTGGAGGGCCAGATCGGGCTGGTCGGCACGTCCGGCCTCCAGCGCCTCCAGGCATCGATCTCCCAGCGGCTCTCCGCCGAGCGCCAGGGCTGACCCGGGGCCCGGACCGCTCCGGGCCCCGGGCCACCCGGTCACGACTCCGGCGTGGGCGCCGGCTTCATCACGTGGAACGGGACGCCGAACGGGTCGCGGACGGCCGCCGACCGCCCGTACGGGGTGTCCTGCGGCTCGGAGTCGACGGTGCCGCCGCCGGCGCGGACCCTGCGGACCGCCTCGTCGGCGTCGTCGACGGAGAAGTACGTCGTCCACGACGAGACCGGGCCGTCACCGCCGCCGAGGAGGATGTCGGAGCCGCCGAGGATGCCGCCGATGTAGCGGCCGTCCTCCGCGCGCTTCAGCGCGGTGTAGTCCATGCCCCCCGGGATCGGCTCCAACTCGTAGCCGAACACCGCCTTGTAGAACTCGCCGGCGGCCGCGGAATCCCTCGTGACTAGCTCGTTCCAGACGAACGAGCCCGGGTCGTTGACGATCCGCGAGCCCGGGTGGGTGCGGCCCTGCCACAGGCCGAACTGCCCGCCCTGCGGGTCCCGGACGATCGCCATGCGGCCCTGGTCCATCACGTCCATGGCCGGGGCGACGACCTCGCCGCCCGCGTCCGTGACGCGCTTGACGAGCCCGTCGCAGTCGTCCGCGGCGAAGTAGACGCTCCACCAGTACACGTTGGGCTGGTCCTCGGGGTTCCGCATCATCCCGGCGACGGGCTCGCCGCGCAGGGTGCACAGGTTGTAGTGGCCTCCTTCGGGCCCCGTGTCCTCGTACTGCCAGCCGAAGAGCGTCCCGTAGAACGTCTTCGCCCGTTCGAGGTCGGGGATGCCGATGTCGAGCCAGTTGGGCGTCCCGTCCGGCGCATTGCTCGTGACATGGGTCATCCGACTCACACTCCTTTGTGCTGGGACCTTGGCCCCGGTGCCGTCCCGCCGCACGCCCGCCACTTCCCATCCTGGCCCCCAGCGGGGCGTTCACACATCGTTCCCGCCCTGATCGGCGTGGCCGAGACCGGCCTGGCCGTCACGTACACTGATCGGATGGTTCCGCTCCCGAACTGACAGGCCGCCCAGCGCGCCGCCCGGTCCCAGGACCGCGGCGCGCTGTTTCGTGCGCCTGTCCATCGAGCCGTCAGTCAGGGGAGCCCTGTCACTGTGATCATCGCGAAAGACATCGAGCTGCGCGCCGGACCCCGGCTGCTCATCGAGGCCGCCACGTTCCGGGTCAATCCCGGAGACCGGGTCGGCTTCGTCGGGCGCAACGGCGCCGGCAAGACCACCCTCACCAAGGTGCTGGCGGGGGAGGCGCTGCCCGCGCAGGGCGCCGTGACGTCGTCCGGCACCATCGGCTACCTGCCGCAGGATCCGCGCGGCGTCGACCTGGAGGAGCTGGCCCGCGACCGGATCCTGTCCGCCCGCGGGCTGGACGAGGTGATCCGCAAGCTGCGCGCCGCCGAGGAGGCGATGGCGACCGCGGCGGGCCCCGACCGGGACAAGGCCGTCCGCCGCTACGGGCGGCTGGAGGAGCGGCTGCACGTGCTCGGCGGCTACAGCGCGGAGGCCGAGGCCGCCTCGATCGCCTCCAGCCTCGGGCTGCCGGACCGGGTGCTGACCCAGCCCCTCGGGACGCTGTCGGGCGGGCAGCGGCGCCGCGTGGAGCTGGCCCGCATCCTGTTCTCCGGCGCCGACACCCTGCTGCTGGACGAGCCCACCAACCACCTGGACGCCGACTCCATCGTCTGGCTCCGCGACTTCCTGAAGGGCCACCAGGGCGGCCTCGTCGTGATCAGCCACGACGTGGAGCTGCTGGACGCGGTGGTCAACCGGGTGTTCCACCTGGACGCCAACCGCAGCGTGGTCGACATCTACAACGTCGGCTGGAAGAAGTACCTCGACCAGCGGGAGACCGACGAGCGGCGCCGCAAGCGCGAGTCCGCCAACGCGCACCGGCAGGCGTCCGCGCTGCTGTCGCAGGCCGACAAGATGCGCGCGAAGGCCACCAAGGCGAAGGCCGCCCAGCAGATGGACCGGCGCGCGCGGCAGCTCCTCGCCGGCGTCGAGGGCGAGCGGCAGGCCGACAAGGTTGCCAAGATCCGCTTCCCGGAACCCGCCCCGTGCGGCAAGACTCCCCTCACCGCGGAGGGTTTGTCGAAATCGTACGGATCTTTGGAGATTTTCACCGACGTGGACCTGGCCGTCGACCGGGGCAGCCGCGTGGTCATCCTCGGCCTCAACGGCGCCGGGAAGACGACCCTGCTGCGCCTGCTGGCGGGCGTCGACAAGGCCGACACCGGGGCGGTCGTGGCCGGTCACGGCCTGCGGATCGGCTACTACGCCCAGGAGCACGAGACCCTGGACGTCGAGCGGTCCGTGCTGGAGAACATGCAGTCGGCCGCGCCCGGCATGGCGCCGGTCGAGGTCCGCAAGATCCTGGGCTCGTTCCTGTTCTCCGGCGACGACGTCGACAAGCCCGCGGGCGTCCTGTCCGGCGGCGAGAAGACCCGGCTGGCACTGGCGATGCTGGTGGTGTCCAGCGCCAACGTGCTGCTGCTCGACGAGCCCACCAACAACCTCGACCCGGCGAGCCGCGAGGAGATCCTCGGCGCCCTGCGGACGTTCGCCGGCGCCATCGTCCTGGTGACCCACGACGAGGGAGCGGTCGACGCGCTGGCGCCGGAAAGAGTGATTTTGCTCCCGGATGGTGTGGAAGACATCTGGAGTGACGAGTTTGCCGATCTGGTGGCGCTCGCGTGACCTGCACGGTGACTTCCGCAGATCTTTTCTGGCCGAGTGGGTAGCCGAACCGGCGGGAATGACTGATCATGGCGGGGGATAACGCAGCGGTCACCACATCACTACGGGAGGTACTCGTGGCCGAGACCCTTAAGAAGGGCACCCGCGTGACCGGTGCCGAGCGCGACAAGCTCGCGGCGGACCTCAAGAAGAGGTACGACTCCGGCGAGAGCATCCGCGCCCTGGCAGCCGCCACCGGCCGCTCGTACGGTTTCATCCACCGGATTCTGACCGAGTCCGGCGTCAACCTGCGCGGTCGCGGTGGCGCGACCCGGGGCAAGAAGTCCTGAACGGACAACGGCCCCCGGATGAGCGCACCGCCTGACCCGGCGCCGCGACCGGCCGAGTAAGGTTCGGTCGCGGCGGCGGACAGGTTCCGGGTCCCGCCCCGTGGACGGCGGGGCGGGCCCGGTTCGCTCATCGAGAGGAAGACCCATGGGGGACGCGACGGCGGCCGGACGGCCGGAAACGGCCACGGGCCCTGCGGCGGAGTCCGCCCGGCCCGGCCTGGAGCAGGCGGGCCTCCGGCTCGATGTGGACGGCGCGGTCGCGACCGTCACCCTGAACCGGCCCGAGCGGCGCAACGCCATGACGTTCACGACCTGGCGCGGGCTCGCCGAGATCGGGCGCTCCCTGCCCGCGGACGTGCGCGTCGTCGTCCTGCGGGGCGCGGGCCCGTCGTTCTCGGCGGGGATCGACCTCGGCATGTTCTCCGGCGGCGGCGAGGGCTTCGCCGACGGCGCCGACGCCGAGGGCACCGACCGCTTCATCGCCGAGCTGCAGGAGGGCTACACCTGGCTCCGGCGCCCCGATATCGTCACCGTCGCGGCCGTGCACGGCCACGCCATCGGCGCCGGCTTCCAGCTCGCGCTGGCCTGCGACATCCGCGTGATCGCCGACGACGCGAAGTTCTGCATGAAGGAGCCCGCGCTCGGGCTCGTCCCCGACCTGACCGGCACCAAGCCGCTCGTGGAGGTCGTGGGCATCGGGCGCGCCCTGGAGCTGTGCCTCACCGCCCGCACGGTCCTCGCGGACGAGGCGGCCCGGATCGGCCTCGCCGAGACCGTGGTCCCGCGCGACGGCCTCGACGGCGCCGTCCGCGACCTGGTGGACGCCCTGCTCGCGGTGAACCCCGGTGCGGCGGTGGCGACCAAGCGGCTGCTGTGGCAGGCCGCCGAGAACACCCTGGACGAGCAGTGCGCCGCCGAGCGCCGCGAGCAGATCGGCCGTCTCCGCGAACTCTTCGGCACGTGACCGGCGCCCGCCCGGGGCGAGGTTCTCGCCCCGGGCGTAGCCGCTTCTACCGGAGGGCCTTCCGGCCGCCGCTTGCCAGCGGCAGCAGGACCCTGCTGACGCCCGGCTGCACGGTGACCTCGGTTCCGGCCGGGTAGCGGAGCGTGTAGTCGTAGTCGGTCGACAGCAGGATCACGCCGAGCCGGTGGCCGGCCTTCACCACGTAGTCGGTGGGTTCGAGGTTCCACCGGAACCCGTACGTCCGGCCCGGCTCTACCGGCTCGGTCCGGCTGAAGTCGTGCCGGTTCCGCGCGTCCAGCCACCCCCGCGTGATGATCTTGTAGGGGGCGGTTTCGGTCGCGAGCGCCTGCCTGATCGTGCAGCCGGAGTCGCCGGGCACGCTCTGGCCGTAGCAGACCTCCTGGCCGGTGTTGACGCGGGCGCCCGTCGGGCGGGTGTCGGTGCCGTAGTCGACCAGCAGCGCGGTCAGGTACGGCGACCTGCCGTCGAGCGAGGCCCGCAGGGACACCGACGGGACGCCGTCCACGCGGACGGGCTCGGGCAGCGGCTCCGTCAGATAGGCGAGCCGGTTCGGATCGGCCTGGTCCTCGTTGGCGAGGAGCTGCTCGGCGGTGCGTGTCTTTCCGGCGTCGGTGAAGGACTGCGCCGCGCCGTGCCGCGGCCGGAGACCGAGGGTGCCCGGCTGCCCGGACGGGCCCGCGTTCAGTCCGAGCGGGACGGTGCGGGTGCCGGGAACCGGCCAGTCCTTCGCCGTCTCCCATGTCCCGTCGGCGTGCTCGACGTCGACCCGCGGCGCCTTCTCGATCCCGTTGCGGATGCCGTACAGGTACCGGTCGAACCAGTGCAGCGTCTGCCGCAGCCACTCCTCGACCCGCCAGCGGAACGGCGTCGAGTGGTTGCCCTGGTGCAGCCACAGCTTGCGCGGCACCCCCTCCTCCTTGAGGGCGTTCCACCACTGCACCGAGTTCTTGATCTTGACGTTCCAGTCGTTGAGCCCGTGCACGACCATGACGGCGGCGCGCACCCTCCGCGCCTGGCCGACGTAGTCGCGGTCGGCCCACACCTTGGAGTAGTCGCCGGTCTCGCGGTCCTGGGCCGCCTCGATGTCGTCGATGACCTTCGCGCAGACCTCCGGGTTCTTCCGGGTCAGCACCGCCTTGGCCAGGACGTCCAGGTCCTCGCCCTGGAAACCGCCGGGCGCGACCACGCCGCCGCCCGCGCGGTAGTAGTCGTACCAGCTGGAGATCCCGGCGATCGGGACGATGGCCTTCAGGCCCTCCACGCCGGTGGCGGCGGCCATGTTCGGCAGCGTCCCGTCGTAGGACTGGCCGATCATGCCGACGTTCCCGGTGGACCAGGTCGCCCGCACCGGCGCGCCGTCCGGCGCCCAGCCGCGGGCGCGGCCGTTCAGCCAGTCCACTGCGGCCCTGGCGCCCGCCTGCTCGCTGCGGTCGCCGGAGGTCGGGCAGCCGGTCGAGCCGCCCGTCCCGATGCTGTCGAGGTCGGCGACGGCGTACCCGCGCGGCAGGAAGTAGTTGTCGTAGTAGCCGGGGAAGATCTCGGCGAGGTTCCGCTTCGTGCCGGTCAGCGAGCGGGCCCGCGCGTCGCCGATGTCGACCGGATGGTTCGGGACGTCCTTGATGCCGGCCCAGTACGGGCTGGGCTCCAGGATCGTCGGCACCTTGAGCCCGGCGGTGCCGGTCTCCTTGGGGCGCATGATCCGCATCTGCACGCGGTCCCGCACGCCGTCGCGGTCGCTGTCGGCCGTCGTCTCGATGTTCACGGTCTGGGTGACGGCGTCGGCGCGGGAGAACACCGGCTGCGTCTCGCCGTCCTCCACCGTGACCCGGTGAGCGCCGGGTGAGCGGGGTCCGGGCCTCGCCGGCCCGGCCGCGACCGCGGGCAGTGCGGTGGTGGCGACGAGCGCGGCGGTGAGGGTGATCACGCCGGCCCCGCCCGTGCGGCGTCTTCTCATGGGGGCTCCTGGGGGATGTGAGCCTGGGGGTGAAGATCACGGTTACACCCGCCGGGCGGGTTGTCCAGAGGCGTTTACGCCGTGAGCGGAGCCGGGAAGCCCGGCGGCCGGAGACGCGTTGTGTCGGCCGGATACTGAGATGCTTACTTGATTACGTCGACGTTCGGAGGCGCTCGTGGGAATGCCGGGAATGCCGGGCAACGGCTGGCAGGTGATGGCCTCGTTCCGCAGGGACGGCTCCGTCACCCGGCAGAAGCTCAAGCCCGGCACCGTGGGGCGGATCGCGGGCTACGCCCGTCCCTACGTCCGCGAGCTGGTGCTGTTCCTGGCGCTGAACTCGCTGTCGGCGCTGATCGTCGTCGCCAACCCGCTGCTGCTGAAGGGGATCATCGACCGCGGCATCGTGCCGGGCCGGCAGAACATCGTCATCTGGCTCGCCGCCGCCGTCGCCGGGCTCGCCCTGGTGGAGGCCGTGCTCGGCCTCGTGCAGCGCTGGTACTCGGCGCGCATCGGCGAGGGGCTCATCTACGACCTGCGCAGCCAGGTGTTCGCGCACGTCCAGCGGCAGCCGGTCGCGTTCTTCATGCGAGCGCAGACGGGCTCGCTCGTCAGCCGCCTCAACAATGACGTCATCGGCGCGCAGCGCGCCCTCACCACCACCCTGTCGTCGGTGGTGTCCAACGTGATCAGCCTGATCCTGGTGGTGGTCACGATGCTGGTGCTGTCGTGGCAGGTCACGCTGATCGCCCTGCTGCTGCTCCCGATCTTCATCCTGCCGGCCAAGTGGGTCGGCAAACGGCTGCAGCGGGTGAGCCGCGAGCAGATGGTGCTGGACGCCGAGATGGGCTCGCTCATGACCGAGCGGTTCAACGTCGCCGGCGCGATGCTCGCCAAGCTGTACGGGCGGCCCGCCGAGGAGGAGGAGAACTTCTCCGGCCGCGCCGCCCGCGTCCGTGACATCGGGGTGGTCGCGGCCATGTACGGGCGGGTCTTCTTCACCGCGCTGACGCTGGTAGCCGCGCTCGCCACCGCCATGGTCTATGGCGTCGGCGGCTACCTGGCCGTGGACGGCACCCTCGAGCTCGGCACGCTCGTCGCGCTCGCCACCCTGCTGACCCGGATGTACGGGCCGCTGACCGCGCTGTCCAACGTCCACGTGGACGTGATGACCGCGCTCGTCAGCTTCGACCGCGTCTTCGAGGTGCTCGACCTCAAGCCGCTGATCCGCGATCGCGAGGACGCCCGGGAGCTGGCGGAGGCCCGGGCGCCGTCCGGAAACGGCGCCGCGCCCGCGCTGTCGAAGGCGCCCTCGATCGAGTTCGACCACGTCCGGTTCGCCTACCCGGCGGCGGACGAGGTGTCGCTGGCCTCGCTGGAGTCGATCGCCCGCACCGACACCGCGCCCAGCCGGGAGGTTCTGCACGACGTCGACTTCACCGCCCGCCCGGGCCAGCTCGTCGCGCTCGTGGGCCCGTCCGGCGCGGGCAAGTCGACGATCACGCACCTGGTGTCGCGGCTGTACGACGTGTCCGGCGGCGCGGTCCGGATCGGCGGCGCCGACGTCCGCGACGTCACGCTCGAATCGCTGCGCGCCGAGATCGGCGTCGTCAGCCAGGACGCGCACCTGTTCCACGACTCGATCCGCGAGAACATGCGCTACGCCAGTCCCGGCGCCTCCGACGAGGAGATCCTGGCGGCGCTGGAGGCCGCGCACATCGGCGACCTCGTCGCCGACATGCCCGAGGGCCTGGACACGGTCGTCGGCGACCGCGGCTACCGGCTGTCGGGCGGCGAGAAGCAGCGGCTCGCGATCGCCCGGCTGCTGCTCAAGGCGCCGTCGGTGGTCGTCCTGGACGAGGCGACCGCCCACCTGGACTCCGAGTCCGAGGCGGCCGTCCAGCGGGCGCTGCGGACCGCCCTCGCCGGGCGGACGTCCCTGGTGATCGCGCACCGGCTGTCGACGATCCGGGAGGCCGACCAGATCCTGGTGATCGAGGGCGGCCGCGTCGCCGAGCGCGGCCGGCACGAGGAGCTGCTGCTGGAGGGCGGCCTGTACGCCGAGCTGTACCGCACCCAGTTCTCCCGCCAGCGGGACGAAGACCGGGAGACCGAGCCGCTCGGCGCCGAGTAGCGGCCGCTCAGGCGTCGGAGCCGAGCCGGTACCCGAGCCGCCGCAGCTCGGTGCCGGCGACCTTCTCGACCTGCGCGGCCTGCCGCGGGGTGAGGCGTTCGCGCCACACCCCGACGTCCGGCTCGCCGGCGTCCCGCGCCCCGGCCCGCACCAGACCCGAGAACGCCGTCTTGGACAGCGGCGCGTCCAGGTACTCCGACAGATCGGCACCGACGCGCCGTGGCCTGGAGACGAGCTCTTCGTAACGGACGGTGAACAGCTGCTCTTCCGGAACCTGCTGGCGCAGCTTGGCGCTGAGCCGCACCGAGCCGCGCCACCGCAGCGCGCACTTGACGGCGGGCGCCGCGCGCGGCCACCGGTTCCGGTCGGTGTGGTCCTCGACGCCGAAGAACGGGTTGGGGAAGACCGTGTCGAGGTTGGCGAGGCCGGGCTTGAACCAGGCCAGGCAGCGCTCGTCGTCCAGCATGTCGGCGACCGCGTCCCGGCCGTCCCGGATCACCTGGACGAGCTGGGCGTCGGGGAAGGCGTCCAACAGCACGTCGGCGCTGTAGATCAGGTCGGGGGAGGCGTCGGCGAAGCGGGCGAGCCCGTTCGGCTCCACGCACGGTTCCCGCAGGTCGGCCTCCTGCGCCGGCCGGTCCGGCGGGCCGGGCGGGCGCGGCGGAAGGCCGCCCAGCTCGCGGCACTCGTCCGGGCACTGCGCGCAGGCCCGCGCCGAGACCTGCCACGCCTCGGCGTAGGCGTCCCGCAGCACCCGCGCGGCGCCCTTCCCGCGCTCGTTCGCGATGGAGGGCTGCCTGGCGAACGCGTAGGTGACCCGCAGGACGCCGTGCCGGCCGGTGGTCAGATGGAAGCCGGGGGAGCGCTTGACCGCACGCGCGAGGAGCTCCGCACCCGAGTGCGGAGCGCCCAGGATGAACACCGGGCGGCGGACCTTGGTGCCGTTGATCACCAGGATGTGCGGCGTCGATCTCATACCGGGCCAAGTTTGTCACCTTTTGAGGCCCGGCCGGTCCGTGACCCTCCGTAAGGAGCCGCCCGATACCCATCCGTTAGCCGCCGAGTACCGGTCCGTCATCCGGGACCGGGGCGGGCCGCCCTGGACCTACCATGTGGAGGGTGGACGCTCCCATGACGCTCGCCGAACTTCTGCCGAAGGCCGAGTCGATCACGGTACTCACCGGCGCCGGGATCTCCACCGACAGCGGGATCCCCGACTTCCGCGGCCCGCAGGGCGTCTGGACGAAGGACCCCTCGGCCGAGGCGATGTCCACGATCGGCGCCTACCTGGCCGACCCGGAGGTGCGCCGCCGGTCCTGGCGGGCCCGCCGCGACCACCCGGTCTGGCGCGCCGAGCCGAACGCCGCGCACGCCGCCCTGGTCGAGCTGGAGCGGGCGGGACGGCTCCGCGCCCTGATCACCCAGAACATCGACGGCCTGCACCAGCGCGCCGGATCGTCGGCGGACGCGGTCATCGAGATCCACGGGACGGTGCGGGAGGCCGTGTGCCTCACCTGCGAACTGCGCACCCCCATGACCGAGATCCTCGCCCGCGTCGACGCCGGCGAGGGCGACCCGCCCTGCGCCGACTGCGGCGGCGTCCAGAAGTCGGCGACGATCTCCTTCGGCCAGGCCCTCGACCGGGACGTCCTGGACGCGGCGATCGCCGCGGCCCGGTCCTGCGACCTGTTCCTCGCGGTCGGCACGTCGCTGACCGTGCAGCCCGCCGCCGGGCTGTGCCTGGAGGCGGTCGACCACGGCGCCCGCCTGGTGATCATCAACGCGGAGGAGACGCCCTACGACGGGCTGGCCGACGCGGTGCTGCGCCGGCCGATCGGCGAGACGCTGCCGCGCCTCGCCGGGCTCGTCCTCGGCACGGGGCGGTGATCTGTTTGCGGGTCGTGACCGGTCGCCCCTTCCGCTGGCGTCCGGATCCTGACAAGCTCTATCCGTCGCGGTGCGAGGAGGGATCGGGTTGAACAGCGGGGGCGCCCGCGCGGAGGCGGCCGACGGGCCGTCCGACGCGCCCGCCGTCGGCATGCCCGGCGGCGCGGGGCGCGCGCGAAAGGCCCGCAGGTACGGGCGGTTGCGGCCCGGCGATCGTGTCGCGGTGGTCGCGCCAAGCGGCCCCGCCGAGCCCGCCCGGCTGGAGGCGGGCTGCGCCGTGCTGCGCGACCTCGGCCTTGACGTGGTGGTCGGAAAGCACGCTTTGGACCGTGTCAACCTCGGCCCTTCCGGGCCGGTGCGCGCCGACTGGCACCGGCTGGCGGGAGGCGACGCCGACCGGGCCGCCGATCTCCAGGCCGCCTGGTGCGACCCGCGGGTCCGCGCGGTCGTCTGCGCGCGGGGCGGCTACGGCGCCACGCGTGTCCTGGACCGTCTCGACTGGGACGCCCTGCACGCGGCGACGGAGGCGTCGGACGCCTCCCGCGGCGGCCCGAAGATCCTGCACGGCTCCAGCGACATCACCGCCCTGCACACCGCGTTCGGAACGCGCCTGGGCGTCACCACGTCCTTCGGCCCCATGCCGGCCGGCGTCATCGCCGATTTGGACCCGGCCGCGCCGGACGACTCTCTGGACGGCCTCCGCGCGGCCCTGTTCGGCGGTCCGGTGACCTTGCCGGGCACGCACTCCCTGCGGCCCGGACGCGCCGAAGGCCCGCTCACCGGCGGCACCCTCTCGCTCCTGACGGCGGTGCTCGGCACCCCGTACGCGCCGCCGCCCGCCGCCGGCCGCATCGTCTTCCTCGAAGACGTGACCGAGGCGCCCTACCGGATCGACCGGATGCTGGTCCAGCTCCTCCAGGCGGGCTGGTTCGACGGCGCGGCCGGCGTGGCGCTCGGCACCTGGAAGGACTGCGGCGACCCCGCCGAGCTCGACTCGGTGTTCGCCGTGCGGCTCGGCCCGCTCGGCGTCCCGGTCCTGGCGGGCCTCCCCGCCGGGCACGGCCCGCGCCAGCACACCCTGGAACTCGGCGCCCCCGCCGTGCTGCACGCCCCCGACCCCGCAAGCACAGATCCGCACCCCGCCGTGCCGGACCCCGGCGCGCTCACCTTCGAAGCGCCCCCAGGAGGTGCGCGATGAGCGGCCGCCACGCCCGTCCCGAACCGTGGGACGACGGGACCCTCGACTCACTGCTCGTCCTCGTCGCCGAGAGTCTCGGCTACACCTGCAGCCCCGCGCCCGGCGAGGTGATGCTGCTGGAGGGCGCCAACCGGCTGCACGTCAGCCTGCGCGACCTGCGGCAGCTCGCCCGGCTCGTGCCGCGCGACGACTGGCCCGCGCTGGTCTCCGACCACGTCACCACGATCGTCACCGCGGTCGAGGAGCCCCTCGACCTCAGCGACTTCGACCTCGCCCAGCATCTGCTGCGCACCCGCATCTACCCGGTGGAGGCCGACAACGGCGTCCTCGCGGCCCGGCCGTTCGCGCCCGGGCTGATCGAGGTCGTGGTGGTCGACACCCCCACGACCGTCCGGACGGTCACCACCGAGGAGATGAACGGCTGGCCGGTGTCCGGCGACGCGCTGTTCATGCTCGGCCGCTCCAACGTCCGCGCCGACGGGCCGCTCCAGCTGGACGAGCAGGACCTCGGCGGCGTCCGCGTCTCGGTCCTGCACGGCTGGACTTTCTACGCCGTCACCCACCTGGCGTGGCTGGAGGAGTACCTGTCGATCGGCCCGTACGGCGCGCTGGTCATCGCCCCCAACCGCAGCCTCATCGTCGCGCACCCGCTCAAGATCGCCGAAGCCTGTCCGCGGGCCCGTTACCGCGAGGCCGTGGCGGCCGCCACCGAGCTTCACGCGCAGGCTCACCGCGCGTACGAGGAGGGGCCCGGATCGCTGAGCCCGCACCTGTACTGGTGGCGCGCCGGTGAGCTGACCTACCTCGAAACCCGTTACGAGGGCGACACCCTGGTCCTGCCCGAGGAGTTCGCCTCGGTCCTCGCGACGCTCGCGGCAGAACGATGACCGCAGTGGAGCTCCGGCGGAGCGAGGATCGTCGTTCTGCCGTCCTTCGGGGGGCTGGGGGTCGTCCCCCAGTTCTGAACAGAGCGATGACCGTGGCGGAGTGCTGATGCGGATCGTCGTCGCGCCCGACTCGTTCAAGGGCAGCCTGTCCGCGGCGGCGGTGTGCGCCGCCGTCGAGGCGGGCGCCCGGCGCGCCGTGCCGGACGCCGAGGTGGTCGCGGTCCCGATGGCCGACGGCGGCGAGGGCACCCTCGACTGCTTCCTCAGCGCCCGGGCCGGCGACGCGATCGAGGTCGCCGCCACCGACCCGCTGGGACGTCCGGTCAAGGCGCGCTACGCCCTGTCCGGGGACGGGCGGTCCGCGGTGGTGGAACTGGCCGCGGCGTCCGGCCTGCCGCTGGTCGAGGACGTCCCGCCCGACCCGATGAACGCCGCCACCACCGGCACCGGCGAGCTGATCGCCGACGCGGTGCGGCGCGGAGCCCGCGACGTCCTCGTCTGCATCGGCGGCAGCGCCAGCACCGACGGCGGCGCCGGGCTGCTGCGCGCGCTCGGCGTCCGCTTCCTGGACGACCGCGGCGCCGAACTGCCGCCGGGCGGGGCGGCGCTCGCCCGGCTCGCGTCGATCGACGACTCAGGGGTGCCCGGCGAGGTGCGCGCGACCCGGTTCCGGGTCGCCTGCGACGTGACCAACCCCCTGGTCGGGCCGGACGGCGCCGCCGCCGTGTTCGGCCCGCAGAAGGGCGCGTCCCCCGGCCAGGTGGCGGAGCTGGACGCCGCCCTCACCGTCTTCGCCGACGTCGTGGCCGCGCACGGCGGGGTCCGGGTCCACGACCTGCCCGGCGCGGGCGCGGCGGGCGGCACCTGCGGCGGGCTCGCCGGCCTGCTCGGCGCGGAGCCGGCCGGCGGCGCGCTCCTTGTCGCCGAGGCCGTCGGCCTCCCGGCCGCGCTGGCCGGAGCGGACCTGGTCATCACGGGGGAGGGCCGCGTCGACGGGCAGAGCGCCGCCGGCAAGGTCGTCTCCGCCGTCGCGACGTTCGCCCGGGAGCGGGGGACGCCGTGCGTCGCCCTCGCCGGCGGCGTCGCGGGGCCGCTGGACGAACTGCACGCGCTCGGGCTGACCGCCGCGTTCAGCCTCGCCGACGGCCCGCGGACGCTCGCCGAGCTGAAGGCGGACGCCGCGCCCCTGCTCACCGCGCTCGCGGAGCAGGCCGTCCGCCTCTTCCGCCGCTAGGCGGCGCAGACGGGCTCCGGTTCCGGCGCGGGCTCCGGGGCACGGGGCTTGATCGTCAGCGCCGGCAGCAGGACGTGGGTGAGCGGCCCGATCGCGACGGCGTACAGGACGGTCCCGACGCCGACGGTGCCGCCCAGCAGCCAGCCGGTGGCGAGCACGGTCAGCTCGATCGCCGTCCGGACCACGCGGATCGAGTGGCCCCGCGCGGCGAGGCCGGTCATCAGCCCGTCGCGCGGCCCGGGGCCGAGACCCGCGCCGATGTAGCAGCCGGTGGCGAAGCCGCCCACGAGGACGGCGGCGATCAGGTAGGCCCAGCGTGCCGCGAGCGCGCCGGGGTCCGGCAGCAGCCAGAGGAACAGGTCGGCGAACGCGCCGACGAGCACGACGTTGCTGACCGTCCCGATCCCGGGCCGCTGCCGGAGCGGAATCCAGGCGAGCATCACGACCGCGCCGGCGATGATGATCCACATGCCGATCGACAGTCCGAGACGCCGGGAGAGGCCCTGGTGGAAGACGTCCCACGGGTCGTTGCCGAGGCCGGACGACACCTGGAGGGCGATCCCGAGCCCGTACAAGGCCAATCCAACATAGAGCTGCACCAGACGGCGCGCCATCAAGGCCATTATCGCGCTCCAACCCACTAGTGGCCATCGTTCCAGGTCATTCTCCGGACAAGTGGCCTGGCATTTGCAGGGCCAATATGCGAAAGTGGCTTGTATGAGTACGCGTTACGTGAGCGGCCCGCATCTCGCCCGGCTGCTGGGCGACGTGTCACGGGAGCGGCCCGTCTACGCGGCGCTGGCCCGGTCGGTGCGCGGCCTCGTCCTGGACGGCCGGCTCGCGCTGCGGACCCGGCTGCCCGCCGAGCGCGACCTTGCCGCCGCCCTCGGCGTCAGCCGCACCACCGTCACGACCGCCTACGACCGGCTCCGCGACGAGGGCTACATCGAGAGCCGGCAGGGTGCGGGAAGCTGGACGGCGCTGCCCCCGGTCCGCATGTCGGCGGCCGACCCGGCCACCGCGGCCCAGGCCGGCCACCGGTTCGGCAGGGCCCACCCCGCGCCCGACGACCCGTCCTTCATCGACCTCGGCTGCGCCACCCCCGGCGCACCCGCGATCTTCGGCGAGGCCGTCGCCGCGGCCGTCGACGAGCTGCCCCGCTACAGCTCCGGCCCCGGTTACGAGCCCGCCGGGCTGGCGAGCCTGCGGCAGGTCATCGCGGACGGCTACGCGGCCCGCGGCGTCCCCACGCGCGCCGACCAGATCGTCGTCACCACCGGCGCGCAGCACGCGTTCACTCTGCTGTCGGAGCTGCTCATCGAGGCGGGCGACGCCGTCATGGTCGAGCGCCCCACCTACCCGCACGCGCTCGGCGCGCTCCGCCGCCGCGGCGCCCGGCTCGTCCCGGTCGGCGTCAACGAGGGCTGGGACGTCGAGCTCGCCGCGGGCGCCATGCGGCAGGCCGCGGTCCGGATGGCGTACACGATCCCCGACTTCCACAACCCGACCGGCCACCTGATGTCCGCGGACGACCGGGCCGCGCTCGTCGACGCCGGGCGGCGCGCCGACGCGTTCCTCGTCTGCGACGAGACGTTCGCCGACCTCGCCCACGACCCCGAGGCGCCGCGCGAGCCGCCGCTCGCGTCCTACGACGCCGGCGGGCGGGTCGTCACGATCGGGTCGGCGTCCAAGCTGCTGTGGGGCGGGCTGCGGATCGGCTGGATCCGCACCACCGCGCCGCTGGCCCGCCGCCTGGTGCTCGCCCGCGAGCCGTTCGACATGGCGAGCCCGGTGCTGGACCAGCTGATCGTCCGGGAGCTGCTGCTGCGGGTGGAGGAGGTCCGCGCCGAGCGTGCCGAGAGCCTGCTGCGCGGCCGCGACGCGCTCGCCGCGGCGCTGCGCGAGCTGCTGCCCGGCTGGGAGTTCCGGCTGCCCGCGGGCGGCATGTCGCTGTGGGCGCGGATCGGCGCGCCCGTCGCGTCGCGGCTCACCGAGGCGTCCGAGCGGCTCGGCGTCCGGGTGGTCGCCGGCCCGGTGTTCGGCGCGGACGGCGTCCTGGAGGACTATCTCCGGCTGCCGTACGTGCTGCCGCCGGACACGCTGCGCCTGGCGGCCGAGCGGCTGGCTCTCGCCTGCCGTGAGGTCGAGGCGGCGCCCGCCGCCCGGCCACTGCCCGCCTACGTCTGACCGGTGCTGGGTCTGACCGGTGCTACGTCTGACCGGGGCTACGGGGCGCGCTGGATGTAGTCGACCAGGTGTTCCCGTTCGCTCTCCAGCTCGTCGATGGCGCTCTTGACGACGTCGCCGATGCTGACGATCCCGGCGAGCCGGCCGTCCGCGACGACGGGCGCGTGCCGGAAGCGGTGCTCGGTCATGACGCGGCGCAGGTCCTCCACCCGGTCGCCGGGTCCGCAGCTGCGGACCTCGGCGGTCATGATGTCGGAGACGGGATGGTCCAGCAGCGCGGCGCCGTGCTCGTGCAGCCGCCGCACCACGTCCCGCTCGGAGACGATGCCGGCGATGGACGTGCCGTCGGGCGAGACCACCACCGCTCCGATGTTGTGCTCCGCCAGGATGGCGAGCAGCTGCCGCACGGTGGCCTCGGGCCGCACCGTGGCCACCGCGTCTCCCTTCCTCCGCAGAATGTCGCGAATCCGCATGCCTCACGCTCCGGTGCCGGTTTCGGACCCGTGGGACGACGGCCGCCGGGGGCGGGGCCGGTCGCCGGGCTTGTTCCTGCAAAGGTCGCATGTTCCGGCGTCCGGGGAAACCCCGAGCCGGTAAACGTCGGAAACGTCCGTCCGTATTCAAGCCGCGGATCGGGAGGACCGACGCGAACGCGCTGCGCGTCAGGGGGCGACGAGACGGGTCAGCGCGTTGAGGGCGGGGGTGAGCAGGCGCCCCGCGGGGCCGGCGTGGGCCAGCGCGGCGCGCGCGGCGTTGGCGCCGCACGCGCCGTGGACGCCGCCGCCGGGATGCGCGGACGCGGAGGCCAGGTAGAGCCCCGCGACCGGGGTCTCGGCGCGTCCGAGACCGGGCACGGGGCGGAACACGAGCTGCTGGTGGATCATCGCCGTGCCGCCGTTGAGCGCGCCGTTCCGCAGGCCGGCGTTGTGCGCCTCGAACGCGGGCGGCGCGACGACGCGGCGGGCGACGACGCGGGACCGGAATCCCGGCGCGTAGCGCTCCACGACGTCCTCGACCCGGTCCGCCATGACCGCCTGTTCGCGTTCGTCCCAGACGCCGGTGATGCCGCCGGGCCCGGCGTCGGCCTTCACCCGCTGGGGGACGTGGGTGTAGGCCCAGGCCGACTCGGTTCCGGCGGGGGACCGGGCGGGGTCGGCCGTCGTCATCTGGCCGAGGAGCGTGAACGGCTCGGACGGGACCCGGCCGGTGGCGAGGTGGCCGCTGTGGCCGGTCAGCTCGTCCAGGCCGGGGGACAGGTGGACGGTCCCGGCGCGTCCGGCGCCGGGCGACGCCCAGGGGATCGGGCCCGACAGCGCCCAGTCGACCTTGAAGGTGGCGGGGTCCCAGGTGAAGCGCCGCATGTCCGCGCGGAGCGAGGAGGGCAGGTCGGCCCACGGGACCAGACCGCCGTAGAGGGCGGGAGCGGGGACGTCCGCGAGCACCGCCCTGGCGGCGCGCACCGGTTCACCGGACGCGGTGCGGACGCCGAGCGCGCGCCCGTTCCGGACGACGACCGACGTCACCGGGGTGCCGCAGCGGACACGTCCGCCGCGGGACTCCAGCCGCCGCACCAGCGCCGCCGTCAGTTCGGCCGCGCCGCCCTCGGGGACCGGCCACCCGTGCCGCTGGCCGAGCATGGCGAGGAGCCAGCCGAACAGCGACCCGGCCGGCGACTCGGGGGACAGGTCGGTGTGCAGCGCGGACCCGGCGAGCAGCAGCGGGCCGCCGGGTCCGCCGAACTCCTGTTCACCGAGTGTGCGGACCGGCGCCAGCAGCGAGCGCAGGACGCGGAGGCCGCCCGCGCGGCGCGCCGACGCCGCCAGCGGAAGCGCGGCCCGGACCGGCGGGAACGGGGTGAACAGGGCGCGCAGGACGTCCTCTCCCATCTCCTCCCACAGGCCGTACAGCCGCAGCCATGCCTCGCCGTCGCCCTTCCCCAGCGCGTCGAGGCCGGCGGCCGTCGCTTCCGGGTCGCGTTCGAGGAGGGCGCAGCGTCCGTCGGGGAGCGGATGGGCGAGGACGGCGGGAGCGTGCCGCCAGCGCAGCCCGTGCCGTTCGAGATCCAGCGCCCGCATCGCCGGCGACGCGACGCCGAGGGGGTAGAACGCGCTGCACAGATCGCTGACGTAGTCGGGATGGACGCCGCGGTCGCTGCGGACGGCGCCGCCCGGCTCCGGCTGCGCTTCGAGGACCTCTACGTCCCAGCCCGCGTCGGCCAGCACGTTGGCGGCGACGAGCCCGTTCGGTCCCGCGCCGATGACCACGGCGTCGGCCATGTGGCATCGCCTCCCCGGTGATCACCCTACGGGTACCGGGCGGGCGCGGATCAGCCGACGTCGAGCCGGGCCAGCCGGCGCATCACGCCGGGTGCCATTCTGGACGCCAGGTAGCTCAACCGTGCCTCCGGTGTCACCGGTACCACCGGCCGGTCGTCGCGGACGGCGGCGACGATCCGCTCCGCCACGCGGTCCGGCCCGAAGCCGCGGCGCGCGTAGGCCCGTGCGACCCGCTGCCTGCTCCGCTCCTCCTCGTCCTTCCCCTGGCCGACGAAGCGGGACGTCCGGGTGATGTTGGTGTTGACGATCCCGGGGCAGATGGCGCTGACCCCGATCCCCTGGCCCTTCAGCTCGGCGCGCAGGCACTCCGACAGCATCAGCACCGCCGCCTTGCTCGTCGCGTAGGCGGGCAGCGCGCGGGACGGCGTGAACGCGGCGGCCGAGGACGTGTTGACGATGTGGCCGCCCTGCCCGCGCTCCACCATCTGCTTGGCGAACAGCCGTGAACCGTGGACGACGCCCCAAAGGTTGACGTCCAGGATCTTCTGCCAGTCGTCGGCGGTGTGGTCGAGGAAGGCCCCGGCCATGCCGATCCCGGCGTTGTTGACGACGACGTCCGGAACGCCGTGGTCGTGCAGGACGGACTTGGCGAAGTCCTCCATCGCGGTGGGGTCGGCCACGTCGACCTGGAAGGCGTGGCCCGCCGGGCCGAGGAGACCGGCGAGTTCGGTGGTGCGCTGGGCGGTGGCCAGGTCGAGGTCGGCCGCGACCACCTCGGCGCCGCGTTCGGCGAAGGCGAGCGCGGTCGCGCGTCCGATTCCGCTGCCCGCTCCGGTGACGACGACGAGGGAACCCTCGAATGGGCGCCGGTTCCCGCCGACCCTGGCCCGGGCGAGCGCGCGTGACTCGGCGGCGCTCAGCGGGCCGCCCTGGACACCCGTGACGTGCTCGGTGATCCAGCGGGCGACGACGCCGGGATGGCTGCGCGGCACCCAGTGCCCGGCGGCGATGGGCCGCAGCGACAGGTTCGGGACGCGTCCGGCCAGGCCGCCCACCAGGTGCGGCGAGACGAACAGGTCCCGGGTGGGGACGATGACCTGCGTCGGGACGTCCGTGCGCCGGTCGCGCGGACGGCGGAGCCGCCGCAACATGTTCGCCCGGTACAGGCCGACCCCCGCGGCGGCGTCGCGGGCCATGGTCCGGGCCGGGTGGCCGTCCCGGGCCGGGATGCCCTCGCCCAGCTGCAGCGCCTTGCCGAACGGCCCGGCCATCCCCGCCCGCCACAGCAGCTCAGGCAGGACCGGCGTCTGGAAGAAGTAGATGTACCAGGATCGGAACGCCTGCCCCGCCGCCCGCCGCAGGTTGGCGGGCGTCGGCCGGGCCAGGTTCCGCCGCATCCAGTGTGCGACGTGGTCGAGGCAGGGCCCGGAGATCGAGGTGAACGAGGCGAACCGGTCCGGCATCGTGCAGGCGGCCTCCCACGACTGGATCGACCCCCAGTCGTGGCCGACCAGGTGCACCTTGCGCTCGGGCGCGGCGGCGTCGAGCACGGCCCGCATGTCGGACATCAGGTAGTCGAACGTGTAGCGCCTGCTCCCGAACGGCCGCGAGGAGGCGCCCGCGCCCCGCACGTCGTACCGGACGACGTGGAACCGCCCGGCGAGCCGTCCGGCCACCTCGTCCCAGACGGCGTGGGTGTCGGGGTAGCCGTGGACCAGCAGGACGGTCGGGTTCGACCGGTCGCCCTGCTCATAGACGGCGAGGTCGACGCCGTCGCCCCGGACGCGCCTCTTGGTGGCGGGTGGAGCGGGGGGTGTCATGGGGTCGTCTCCCGTCGGGCCCACCGGTGCACGTGGGGCAGGTCGTCGTCGAGCCAGTACGCGTCGTCCTCGGTGACCACGAGGATCTCCTCGAACTTCACGCCGACGCCGCGGAACCCGATGTGGGGCTCGACCGCCCACAGCCCGGGCGTCGGGGGGTGCTGGGACTGCGCGGCCCCGTTCCAGAGGGGGGAGCGCCCTTCGAGGCGTTCCTTGACCAGTTCGCGGCCGATGGTCTGGAGGAACCGTACACCGAACGGGAATCCCACGCGCCTGGGGAGGATCCCGCCGATGATCCCGACCTGGTGGCCGATGACGCGCCCCGGGTACTTGCGGTGCCGGCTCTCGTAGCCCTGCCGTTCGATGAGCGCGTCCACCTCGGCGTAGATGCCGGCGAACGTGCGGCGCTCCCGCACCAGATCGAGGATGAGCGTCCGGTAGGCGGCGAGGTCGGCGTCGAGCCGTTCCCAGACGCGGTTCTCCCCGAGGACGCCCCCGTACCCGATGTCGGCGGAGTAGCCGTCCTTCACCGGCGCCATGTCGAGGATGTAGGGCATGCCCTCCTCCAGCCGCGTCCGGCCGGGAAGGAACTGCGTGGGCACCTTGAAGCCGCGGAACGCCGACCGGTCGCCGAACCAGGCGAACGGGGTGTGCAGCCAGTCGTCGACGCCCCGCTCCCGCAACCAGCGGCGCATGCGGCGGCACGCCTCGCGTTCGGTCACGCCCGGTTCGAGGGTGCCGGCGACCTCCTCGGCGCACCGGTAGCACAGCCGCTGGACGGCACGGAATCGCTCGAGCTCCGCCTCGTCGTGCACGCGGGCGAGCGCCACTTTATTGGACACGACGTTAATAAATCGCCGAATCGCCCCCCGGTCAAGAGCCGCCGGCGTGACGCCCGCCACGGCCGGCGGTCTAGTACGGGTCGTAGCCCGCGGCCTTCGCCGCGGGCGACCGCCTCAGGTACTCCAGCGCGCGCGGCGTCGAGCACACCTTCGACGGGTGGTGGTTCGGCTTGAGGTAGACGGGCGCCTCGCCGAGCAGGAGCCGGAAGACCCCGGGCACGTGGCCGAGCCGGACCGACCGCCGGTACGAGCGGTAGACGCGCAGCGGCGTCACCCGCCGCTTGACCGTCGGGTCCTGCTTGAGCAGGTACAGCGAGCCGCCGATCAGCGCCCAGTACAGGAAGAACAGCGACACCACCCAGGCCGCCACGCGGGTGGGGTAGCCGCCGCCCATGGCCTTGAAGACGTCGAAGACCACCGACCGGTGCTCGACCTCCTCGGCGCCGTGCCAGCGCAGCAAGTCCAGCATCGTCGGGTCCACGCCGGCCTCGTCGAGCCGGTCGTTGTCCATGATCCACTGGCCGAGCACGGCGGTGTAGTGCTCGATCGAGGCGACCGCCGCCAGCTCGAACCGCAGCCGGCGCCGCCAGGCCCGCGGGTCGCGCTCCTTCAGCGCCGCCATCTGCGCGGGCCGCTCGGCGTTGCCCCGGCCCGCCGCGTCCGTGATCTTGGAGACGTCGATCCCGGCGCGCTCCAGGATCTGGTCGAGCACGCCCTGGTGGGAGCGGGCGTGCACCATCTCCTGCCCGATGAACCCCTTGATCTCCTCCAGCAGCCGCTCGTCCCCGATGTGCGGGCGGGCGTCCTTGACGCACTGGATGAACCACTTCTCGCCCTCGGGCAGGACGATGTGGAACGAGTTGATGATGTGCGTGGCGACCGGGTCGCCCGGCACCCAGTGCAGCGGCGTGTCCGACCAGTCGAAGAACACGCGCCGCGGTCTGATCGGCGGGTGCCGCTCGTCGATGGGCGCCGGACCGCCGTCCGCCAGGGGCCTCGTCATTTCGGTCCTCGCCTCCACGCGTCCTGCCGGACGCGGCGTGCCCCTCGCCGCGCGTCTGCCATTGGCAGAGCAGTCAACCCCCGCCGGGCCCGCGGTTTCTTGAGGACAGCCCAACAAGTTACCGCTTGGTTTTCGGTGCATGGTGACAAGAGCCGCACGTCACGGCCCAATACGGTGCGCCCCCGCGTAGACGTTCATGGTCTCGCCGCGCAGGAATCCGACGAGCGTCATCCCGGCGTCCTCCGCGAGCTCCACCGCCAGCGAGGACGGCGCCGACACCGCCGCCAGCACCGGGACGCCCGCGGTCATCGCCTTCTGCGTCAGCTCGAACGACGCCCGCCCGCTGACGATCAGGACGGTCCCGGACAGCGGCAGCCGGTCCTGCCGCAGCGCCCACCCGATCACCTTGTCGACGGCGTTGTGCCGGCCGACGTCCTCGCGCACCGCGAGCAACTCGCCCGCGGCGTCGAACAGCCCGGCGGCGTGCAGCCCGCCCGTCCGGTCGAACACCCGCTGCGCGTCCCGCAGCCGATCCGGCATGGCCGCGAGGACGTCCGGGGTGAGCCGGAGCGGGTCGCCCGCCACCTCGTACGGCCGGTCGGCGCGCAGCGCCTCGATGCTCGACTTCCCGCACACCCCGCACGCGCTCGTCGTCGTGAACGCTCTGGTCATCGAGTCGTCCGGCGGCGCCACGCCGACCGCGAGCACGACGTCCAGCGTGTTCTGCTCCGCCGTGTCCGCGCAGTACCGCATGGTCGCGAGGTCGCCGGCCGCCCCGATCACGCCCTCGGCCGCCAGGAACCCGGCGACCAGGTCGAAGTCGTGCCCGGGCGTGCGCATCGTGATCGTCAGCGGCTTGCCGGCCACGCGGATCTCCAGCGGCTCCTCCACCGCGAGCGTGTCGGGCCTGCGCCCGCGCGACCCGGACGTACTCAGCCGCAGCACGGGCTTCCGCACGGTGATCCGCCCCATGACCGTGACGGTACCCCGGAAATACGTCATACACGAAGGCGGCGCGGGGGCTAGTCGGGAACGCCGCGCGGCCGGGGCGCCCGCCACCCGTACCGCAGGGCGAGCACCCGCAGCCCGAACGCCATGGCGGCGGCGCCGGCGGTGACGGCGCCGCCGTGCAGGTCCGCGGCGTCAGCGGCCGCGGTCACGGCGGCGCCCAGCAGCGCCGGCAGCGCGTAGAGCTGCCGGTCGTAGAGCACCGCGGGGATCTGACCGCCCAGCATGTCCCGCAGGATGCCGCCGCCGACCGCCGTCACGATCCCGAGCAGCACCGAATGCACCGGCGACAGTCCGTAGGCGAGCGCCTTCACCGTCCCGGTCGCGCAGAACAGCCCGAGCCCCGCCGCGTCGAAGAGCAGCACCGCCGGCAGCAGCCGCGTCACCTGCGGATGCCAGAAGAACACCAGTGCCGACGCGGCCAGCGGCACCAGCACGTACCCGAGGTCGGTGAACGCCGCCGGGGGCACCGCCCCGATCATCAGGTCCCGGATGATCCCGCCGCCCAGCGCGGTGATCTCCGCCAGCACGACCATCCCGACGACGTCCAGCCGCTGCCGGACGGCCGCCAGAGCCCCGGACACCGCGAACACGAAGATGCCGGCCAGGTCCAGCACCGCCGCGACGTCCGGCCCCGTCACACCCGGCGGTCCGTCCGGTCGATGCCCCAGTTCGCCACCACCGCCGCGAACGGCGGGATCACCAGCGCCACCATGCCCCAACCGTACGCGGCACCCCGCCGCCGGAACGGGGGTGGCGGAGGCGTACGGGAATCGAACCCGCCGTCCCGAGATGCTCGGGACCGTCGGCTTTGAAGGCCGGGGAGGCCACCAGGCGCTCACACGCCTCCGCGGGCGATCTTAGCCGGTGTAGAGGGCGTCGAGCTCGGCGGAGTACTTGGCGTGGACGACGCGGCGCTTCAGCTTGAGGGTCGGGGTGAGCTCCTCGCTCTCGGCGGTCCACTCGGCGGGGAGCAGGCGCCACTTCTTGACCTGCTGGACGCGGGCGAGGCGGGCGTTGGCGTCCTCGACGGCCTTGGCGACCTCGTCGAGGACGAGGGGGTGGGCGGCGAGGGCGGCCAGGTCGGTGGTGTCGATGCCGCGGGCGGCGGCCCAGACGGGGGCGACCTCGCCGTCGAGGGTGATGAGGGCGACGACGTACGGGCGGCGGTCGCCGAAGGCCAGGGCCTGGCCGACCAGGGGGTGCTCCTTGAGCCGGTTCTCGATCAGGGACGGGGCGATGTTCTCGCCGCCGGCGGTGATGATCAGTTCCTTCTTGCGGTCGACGACGGTGAGGAAGCCGTCGGCGTCGAGGCGGCCGACGTCGCCGGTGCGCACCCAGCCGCCCGGGTCGATCAGGTCGGCGGTCGCGTCCGGGCGGTGCAGGTAGCCGGGGGTGCAGGTGGCGCCGCGGACGAGGATCTCGCCGTCGCCGGCCAGCCTCAGTTCCACGCCGGGGAAGGGGCGTCCGACCGTGCCGAGCTTGAAGGAGTCGGCGAGGTTGGCGGTGACGGCGCCGGTCGTCTCGGTCATCCCGTAGGCGTCGAAGATCTTCAGGCCGAGCCCGGCGAAGAAGCGGGCGACCTCGACCGGCAGCGGGGCGGCGGCACTGGACGCCTGACGCACGCGGTCCAGGCCGAGGAGGGCGCGCATCGGCGTGAGGACCGCCGTGTCCGCCGTCTCGAACGCGGCGGTGATCTCGGGGGTGAGGGTGTTGCCGTACTCCTGTGCCGTCACGTAGGCGCGGCCCGCCTGGAGGGCGGCGGTCACGGCCTGCTTCTTCGCCTCGTCCCGCTCGGCGGACAGGACGGCCTGGATGCCGGCCATGACCTTCTCCCAGACGCGCGGGACGCCGAAGAAGGAGTGCGGCCGCACCTCGGCCAGGATCGTCGTGAGCTGGGCCGGGTCTGGGCAGAAGTGGACGTGGGAGGCCAGCCCCACGGGCAGGTAGTAGCTGAGGACGCGGTCGGCGATGTGCGCGAACGGCAGGTAGGAGATGCCGGACGGATGGTCGGGCAGGACGGAGGTCCGCCGCACCATCTCGGCCTCGTGCAGCACCATCGAGTGCGTGATCAGGACGCCCTTGGGGTCGCCCGTGGTGCCGGAGGTGTACAGGAGGGTGACGGTGTCCTCGGGCTTGACCGCCCGCCAGCGCCGGTCGGCGGCGGACGGGTCGGCGGCGAGTTCGCGGCGGCCGAGCTCGGTGAGGGCGTCCCAGGTGAGGTAGCGGTCGCCGGACGGGCAGGCGTCCGCGTCCACCACGATGATCTTGCGGAGCCCGGGCAGCCGGCCGAGCACCGGCAGCCAGCGGTCGAGCTGGTCCTTGCCGTCCAGGACGGCGTACCTGGCGGAGCAGTGGCCCGCGACGAACGCGACCTGGTCGGGCGCGAGGGTCGCGTACACGGTGGTGGGGACGCCGCCGGCGTGGACGGCCCCGAGGTCGGCGAGGACGTGCTCGGAGCGGTTCGGCATCATCAGCGCGACGACGTCGCCGGACTCCAGGCCGAGGGCGGCGAACCCGGCGGCCGTCTCCAGCGCGCGGGTCCGGGTGTCCGCCCAGGTCAGCGTCTTCCATTCGCCGTCGATCCGGTCCGAGTAGGCGGGCCTCGCCCCGTGCCGCGCGGCGGTCTCGGCGAGGGCCGTGCAGATCGTCCGTCCGGCGACCGCCCGGTCCAGGTCGGCCACCTCCTCCTGGATCCCCATGTCGCCCCTTGATGTAAGTGATGACTTGCAGAGGGAATCGCATCATGCCGAACGGCGTTCGGACAAGGGTTTCGCCGAATCCGGCGCTGGTCGCGGCCGGTATGGGCCCTCGGTGATCGCCCCCGCACTGTCCGTTTGTTGATCATTTGAGATAGTTGTGCGTTAAATCTTGCGGTGACCCGACTCGCCCCCGCCGCCCGCCTGACGCAGTACGCGCACGGCGGCGGCTGCGCCTGCAAGATCCCGCCGGGGGAGCTGGAACGGGTCGTGGCCGGCCTGACCGGCGGGGACGACTCCCTCCTCGTCGGCGGCCCGGACGGCGACGACGCGGCCGTGCTGCGGATCGAGGGGGCGCGGGCGGTGGTGTCCACCGCCGACTTCTTCACACCGGTCGTCGACGACGCCTACGACTGGGGCCGCATCGCCGCCGCCAACGCGCTCTCCGACGTGTACGCGGTCGGCGGGGAACCGCTGATCGCCCTCAACCTGCTGGGCTGGCCGGCCGACGCGCTGCCCGTGGAGCTGGCCCGCGAGGTGCTGCGCGGCGGACGGGACGTGGCGGCCCTCGCCGGCTGCGCGATCGCGGGCGGGCACAGCATCGACGACCCCGAGCCGAAGTACGGCCTGGCGGTGACCGGCGTCGCCGACCCGGGCCGGCTGCTGCGGCTGGACGCCGGCCGCCCCGGCATCCCGCTGACGCTGACCAAGCCGCTCGGCATCGGCGTCCTCAACGCCCGGCACAAGGCGACCGGGGAGGAGTTCCCGCACGCGGTCGCGACCATGACGGAGCTGAACGCCGGCGCCGGGCTGGCCGCCCTCGAACACGGCGCCACCTGTGCCACCGACGTCACCGGGTTCGGGCTGCTCGGCCACCTGTACAAGCTGGCGCGGGCGAGCGGGGTCACGGCGGTCGTGAACGCCTCCGCCGTCCCGTACCTGGACGGCGCGCGCGAGGCGCTCCGGGACGGATTCGTGCCGGGCGGCACCCGGCGCAACCTGTCCTGGGTGTCGCCGCACACCGACTTCCGCCGCATCGCCGAGGAGGAGCGGCTGCTGCTCGCCGACGCCCAGACGTCCGGCGGCCTGCTGGTCGCCGGGGAGATTCCGGGCGCCCCGGTCATCGGCGAACTGGTCGGCCGGGGACGGCACACGCTCGTCATCCGCTAGCCTTCCGCGCTCGTGTCGCCGCCCGGGACGCGGGTAGGGCTCCGACGGGGGCCCGAAGGCGACGGGAGGAGCGTACGGATGACCATCGGGGGGCTGGCCGCGGCCGTCGTCCTGGGCGCGGTCATCGGGGTCCTGGGGCGGCTGATCGTGCCGGGCAGGCCGACCATGCCGGTGTGGCTCCTGATGGCGGCCGGCGTCGTCGCGGCGTTCGCCGGGACGGGCCTGGTCCACGTGTTCGGCCTGGGGGACGGCGGCTGGAGTCCCTGGGAGATCCTTTTCCAGATCGTCCTCGCGGCGGCCGGCGTCTGCCTCGTGGCGGCGTTCTGGCCGAAGCCGACCCGCCGCACCCCCTAGCGGCTACGGCGCCCGGCGCAGGACGGGGCGCAGGTCGTCCAGGACGTCCGGGTCCTCGATCGTGGACGGGACCGGCACCTCCTGCCCGTCGGCGATTCCCCGCATCACACCGCGCAGGATCTTGCCCGACCGCGTCTTCGGCAGCGCCGGCACGACCGAGATCTCCTTGAGCGCGGCGACGGGCCCGACCTGGTCGCGCACCAGCCTCACCAGCTCCGCGCACACCTCTCCCGGCTCCGCCAAGACCCCGCTCTTCAGCACGACGAGCCCGCGCGGCACCTGCCCCTTGAGCGAGTCCTGGACGCCGATGACCGCGCATTCGGCGACCGCCGGATGGGAGGAGATGACCTCCTCCATCGTCCCGGTGGACAGCCGGTGCCCGGCCACGTTGATCACGTCGTCGGTGCGGCCCATCACCCAGACGTAGCCGTCCTCGTCGATGTGCCCGCCGTCGCCGGTGAGGTAGTGGCCCGGGAACCGCGTCAGGTAGGACTCGACGAACCGCTCGTCGTCCTGCCACAGGGTGGGCAGCGTGCCCGGCGGCAGCGGCAGCCGGATCGCGATGTCGCCGTCCGCGCCGGGCGGGACGGCCGAGCCGTCCGGCGCCAGGACCCGCACGTCGTACCCGGGGACGGGCACCGACGGCGACCCCGCCTTGACCGGCATGGGCTCCAGCCCGCGCAGGTTCGCCACGATCGGCCAGCCGGTCTCGGTCTGCCACCAGTGGTCGATGACCGGGCGGTCCAGGACGCGCGACGCCCACCGGTAGGTGTCCGGGTCGAGCCGCTCGCCGGCGAGGAACAGCGCGTCCAGCGCGGACAGGTCGTGCCCGGCGAGCAGCGCGCCCTCCGGATCCTCCTTCTTGATCGCGCGGATCGCGGTCGGCGCGGCGAACAGCACCTTCACCCGGTGCTGCGCCGCCACGCGCCAGAACGCGCCCGCGTCCGGCGTCCCGACCGGCTTGCCCTCGTACAGGACGGTCGTGCAGCCGGTGAGCAGCGGCGCGTACACGATGTAGGAGTGCCCGACGACCCAGCCGACGTCGGACGCGGCCCAGAACACGTCGCCGGCACCGACCCCGAACACGTTCTCCATCGACCAGCGCAGCGCCACCGCGTGCCCGCCGTTGTCGCGGACGACGCCCTTCGGCCGCCCGGTCGTCCCGGACGTGTACAGGATGTAGAGCGGGTCGGTGGCGGCGACGGGCACGCACTCGGCGGGCTCGGCCGTGGCGAGCGCCTCGTCCCAATCGACGTCCCGCGGCCGGACCAGGTCGGCGTGCAGCTGCTCGCGCTGCCGGATCACGCACCGCTCGACCTTGTGCCGGGCGAGTTCGAGGGCCTGGTCGAGCAGCGGCTTGTAGGGGACGATCCGGCCCGCCTCGATCCCGCAGGACGCCGACACGACCGCCTTGGGCCGGGCGTCGTCGATGCGGACGGCCAGCTCCCGCGCCGCGAACCCGCCGAAGACCACCGAGTGCACCGCGCCGAGCCGCGCGCACGCCAGCATCGCGATGACCGCCTCCGGCACCATCGGCAGGTAGATGACGACGCGGTCGCCGCGGTCGACGCCCTGCGCCCGCAGCGCCCCGGCGAACCGGGCGACGAGGCCGGTCAGCTCCCGGTAGGTGTAGGTGCGCACGGTCCCGGTGACCGGGCTGTCGTAGATCAGCGCGGTCTGGTCGCCGCGGCCCTCCTCGACATGCCGGTCCAGCGCGTTGTCGCACGTGTTGAGCTCACCGCCGGTGAACCAGCGGTAGAACGGCGGCGCCCCGTCGTCCAGGACCCGGTCCGGCGGCACGAGCCAGCGGACGTCCCGTGCGGCCAGCCCCCAGAAGCGGGTCGGGTCGGCGATGCTGCGTTCGTACGCGGCCGCGTAGGCGCCCATGTGGTCCTCCCGGTGACGGGTCCATGGCCCGAGTCTGCGCTGCGGCCTCGATCCGCGATTAGGGCCGCACACCTATAGGGCATGGCGCGGGGCCGGTTCGTCAAGGGCCCGCGCCGCCGGGACGGGGGTCTCCGAGGGGTGGCGCAGGGCGTGCGCGACGGCGATGAGGGCGGCCACGGCCGCGCCGGCGGCGACGATCCAGAAGCACAGCACGTACCCGCCGAGGGTGGGGGTCGCGGTGCCGTCGATCACCCGCCCGGCCAGGATCGACGCGGTGACGGCGCCCGCGACGCTGCCGCCGGTGGTGCGCACGAGCGAGTTGATCCCGCTGGCGATCCCGGTCTGGTCCATCGGGACATGCTGGACGGCGAGCGTCCCGAGCGCCGCGTACGCGATCCCGAACCCGAGGCCCTGGATGGCGCTGAACGCGAGCATGTCGTACCCGTGCGAGTTCGACACCGCGAGCCAGGCGTAGCACAGCCCGGCGAACGCCGACCCGATCGCGAGCGTCCAGGCGGGGCCGAGCCGGGCCGCGATCCGCCCGGCCATCGCCGAGAAGACCAGCATGGTCACCGTGCTCGGCAGCATGTAGAGGCCCACGTCCAGGACCGAGCCGTCCAGCCCGTACCCGACCTTCGCGGAGGGGGCCTGCACGAACCCGGCGATCAGCGTGAACGCGGCGAACATCGAGAAGCCGAGCAGCGCCGAGACGAGGTTCGCCGACAGCGACCGGGCGCCGACCAGCAGGTTCGGCCGCACCAGCGGTGCCCGGACGCGCAGCTCGATCACGACCCAGACCGCGCAGGCCGCCGCGGCGGCGCCGAACAGGGCGAGGACGCCGCCGGACGTCCAGCCCCATGCGTTGCCCTGGCTGATGCCGAGCAGCAGGCAGACCAGCCAGCCGGCCAGCATCGCCGCGCCGGCGTAGTCGGGCCGTCCCCCGGCCCGGACGCCCACGTCCCGGGCCGCCGTCGCGGCCAGGGCCAGCGCGGCCGCGGCCAGTGCGGCGGCGATCCAGAACACCGGGTGGTGGCTGGAGGTGCGGGTGGCGATCAGCCCGGTCACGATCATGCCGGCGCTGCCGCCGACGCCCATGGTGGCGCTGACGATGCCGATCGCCGTGGTGACCCGGGCGGGCGGGAAGGTGTCCCTGATCATGCCGATCGCGAGCGGGATCAGCGCGGACGAGACGCCCTGCAGCGCGCGCCCGGCGATCAGCACCGGAAGCGAGCCGGACACCGCGCAGACCACCGAGCCGGTCAGCAGCAGCACGAGCGCGAGCAGGATCATCCGCTTCTTGCCGTACATGTCGCCGAACCGCGTCAGCAGCGGGGTGGCCACCGCGCCGGCCAGCAGGGACGCGGTGAACACCCAGGTCACATCGGTGATGGAGGCGTCGAAACGGTCCATGAGCTGCGGCAGCAGCGGCAGGACGAGGGTCTGCTGCACCGACACGACCATCCCGGCCGCCGCGAGCGCGAGCAGCGTCGGTCCGGTGGGCCGGGCGCGGCCGCCCGGACGCCCGGACGCCTCGCGCGCCGTGGCCGGGGCGCCGGTCATGCGAACCTCCCGCGTCGGCCGGTCGCCGGGTCCCGGCATCGCGGCATTTTCCTTACTTAGGGTAAGTAATTGTAGAGGGGCGGGATTCACCGCAGGTCGTCCCCCCGGCGAGTGCGGATCTGTCCGCGCGTCCTGGTTTGCGCGGGGCCCCGGCCTCCATAGGCTTGCCTTCCGTGGACCTTCGTCTGCACAACCCCCGTTATGCCTCTCCCCGCGCGGCTCGTCCCTGTGAGGTCTTCCGCGTTCAGGTCCGGAAAGGACGCTGATGCAGGTCGTCACCACCGCCGGCCACGGTGGGCACGGCAAGTCTGCGCTCGTGCGAGCCCTCACCGGCACCGAGCCCGGCGAACCGGGCGCCTGGACGGAGCTGCCCTCGGGGCGGCGCGTGGCGTTCGTGGACGTCCCCGGAGACGAGCGGTCCGTCCCGGCCATGCTGGCCGGCGCGGCGCCCGCCCCGGCCGTCCTGCTCGCCGTCGCCGCCGACGAGGGCTGGATGGCGCAGACGCGCGAGCACCTGGACGCCCTCGGCGCGCTCGGCGTCCGGTCCGGCGTCCTCGCGGTCACCAAGGCCGACGCCGCCGACCCGAAGCTGGCGCTGCGCCTGATCCGCGAGCGGCTCTCCGGCACCGCGCTGCGCGGCGTGGAGGCCGTCGCCGTCAGCACCGTCACCGGCGCCGGGATGGACGAACTGGCCGCCGCGCTCGACCGCCTCACCGGCCGGCTGCCCGTCCCCGACCCCGCCGCCCCGGTGCGGCTGTGGGTGGACCGCGCCTTCACCGCCGGGAGGCAGACCGTCGTCACCGGAACCCTCGGCGCCGGGACGATCGCGGTGGGGGACGAGTTGCTCCTCATGCCCGCCGGGGAACACGTCCGCGTCCGCACGATCGGCTGCGCCGGGGAGCCCCGCGAGTCGGTCGGGGGAGTCTCGCGGGTCGTGCTGACCCTGCGCGACGCGGGACGTGTGGACGCCGGCATGGCCCTGGTCACCCCGGGCGCCTGGACGCACACCACCAGCATCGACGTCCGCACCCGGTTCGGTGAGGCGTCCGGCAGGCTCGCGCGGCGGCTGACGCTGCACGTCGGCTCGGCCGCCGTCCCGGTCCGGCTCCGCCCCCTCGGCCCGGACACCGCGCGGCTGACGCTGAACACCCGGCTCGCGCTGCACCTCGGCGACACCGGGGTCCTGCGCGACCCGGAGCGGCGGTCGATCGCCGGGGTCAGCGTCCTTGACGTCCGTCCGCCGACCCTCGTCCGGCGCGGCGCCGGCGCGGCCCGCGCGCGGGAGCTGGCGTCCTGGCCGGACCGCCCGGACGGCACGATCGTGCTGCGGCGCCACGGCGTGCTCCGCCGGTCCGAGCTGTCGCTGATGGGCTGCGCGCCGCCGCCGGAGGCCGTCGCGCTGAACGGCGAGTGGGTCGCCGACCCGGCCCACTGGCGGTCGCTGTTCGACCGGCTCGCCGAGGAGACGTCCCGGCACGCCGCCGCGAGCCCGCGCGCCCCGGGCATCCCGCTGGAGACCGTCCGGCTGCGGCTCGGCCTGCCGGCCCGGCAGCTCGTGACCGCGCTCGTCCGGCCGCCGCTGCGGGTGGCCGCCGGACGCGTCTACGGACCCGTACCGGCCCCGGCCGAAGAACCCGGGCCGGCGGCGGCTCCGCCTCCCACGGCGGTCGCCTCGGCGCCCCCACCGCCCTGGGCGGACGGCGTGCGGCGTCTCCAGGCCGATTTCGCCGACGCCCCTTTCGAACCGCCCACCGCCGAGCGTCTCGAAGAACTGGGCCTGACGGGCGAGGTCCTCGCCGGCGCGGAACGCGCGGGCGCCGTCCTGCGGATCGCCGACGACCGCGGCGACATCGTGCTGCTCCCGGGCGCCGACCGGGAGGCGCTGCGCGTGCTGTCCGGCCTGCCGCAGCCGTTCACGCCCGCCCAGGCCGGCGACGCCCTGGCGGCCGGCCGCCGCGTCGCCGTCGCGCTCCTGCGCCACCTGGACCGGCTCGGCCTGACCGAGCGCCGCCCCTCCTGAACCGCCCTCCCGGCGCCGCCTTCCTGACGCCGGCGGGCCGAAAACCGGTTGAACCGAGATCGGTGATTCTGGCGTCATAGTTCGCGGTTCGGTTCCGTCGATCAAGGAGAGGGCATGCCGTACCAGACCCTGAAGGGCGGCCGCGTCCCGATCCGGATGTGGACCGACCCCGACACCGTCGAGGACCTGGCCCTCGACCAGCTCCGCAACGTCTCCGCCCTGCCGTGGGTGGAGGGCCTCGCGGTGATGCCCGACGTCCACTACGGCAAGGGCGCCACCGTCGGCTCGGTCATCGCGATGCGGGACGCGGTGTCCCCGGCGGCCGTCGGCGTCGACATCGGCTGCGGGATGACCGCCGTCAAGTCGTCCCTGACGGTCGAGGACATGCCGGACGACCTGTCCGGCCTCCGCGGCCGGCTGGAGAAGGCGATCCCCGTCGGGCGCGGCTCCCACAAGACGGCCGTCGACCCGTCCGGGCTCCCCAACCTCAAGGAACGCGGCTGGTACGACTTCTGGAAGGGCTTCGACGACCTGCACCCGGCGGTGCGGGCACGGCTCGGCCGCGCCCGCGCCCAGATGGGCACGCTCGGCGGCGGCAACCACTTCCTGGAGCTGTGCGCGGACGACGACGGCGCGATCTGGCTCGTCCTGCACTCGGGGTCGCGCAACATCGGCAACGAGCTGGCCGAGCACCACATCGAGGCCGCCCGCAAGCTCCCCCACAACCAGGACCTCCCGGACAACGACCTCGCCGTGTTCCTCACCGGGACCGCGAAGATGGACGCCTACCGGCACGACCTGTTCTGGGCGCAGGAGTACGCGCGCCGCAACCGCGCCGTCATGACCGCGCTCGCGCAGGGCGTCGTCACCAAGCGGTTCGGCGAGAACCGCTGCAAGTGGGGCGAGGTCATCTCCTGCCACCACAACTACGTGGCGGAGGAGGAGTACGGCGGCGTCGAGCTGCTCGTCACCCGCAAGGGCGCGATCCGCGCGGGCCGCGGCGACCTCGGGATCATCCCGGGCTCCATGGCGACCGGCACCTACATCGTCCGCGGTCTCGGCAACGAGACCGCCTACAACTCCGCGTCCCACGGCGCGGGCCGCAGGATGAGCCGCAACAAGGCCCGCAAGCACTTCACCGTGGACGACCTGATCGAGCAGACCAGGGGCGTGGAGTGCCGCAAGGACGGCGGTGTCGTCGACGAGATCCCCGGGGCCTACAAGGACCTGGAGACGGTCATCGCCGCCCAGTCCGACCTCGTCGAGGTCGTCGCGCACCTGCGCCAGCTCATCTGCGTGAAGGGCTGACGGCGATGCGGGCGGTGCAGCGGCCGGCCAACGCCCGGTACACGGGCGACGGCATGAAGCTGCACCGCCGGACGCTGCGGCTCGCCGGCCGCGACCACACGGTCGTCGGGCTGCGGCCCGGCACGCGGGTCCGGTTCAGCACGAACCTCTTCCACGGCACCTGGCACGTGCTGTCCGACCCACGCGGCGCGAACGTCCTGGGCCGGCTGCTGTGGGGCCTGTCCTACCAGTCGAGGCCCGGGACGCTGGTGGTCGTCGACCGTCCGTTCCTCGTCCCGACGCCGTTCGACGCCGATCCCGCCGACCCGATCGTCCTCGTCCCCGCCTGGCACACGCCGTTCACCGGGAAGACCGCGCGCGACCTGGCGCGAAGGCTCCCGCTCCGCCGCCCGCCGGAGGGAACCGTCCGCTGGCGGACGCACGGGCTGGACGACGCGCTCGCGGACTGGCAGGGGTGGTTCCGCGCGGACATGTGGAAGGACCGTTACGACGGCCGTGTGAAACGGCAGCACGGCCTGGTCACCCTCATGCCCCGCACCCCGCTGGAGATGCGCGACTGGGCGGTGCTCGCCGCCGGCCTGAACCCGTCCGGACGGCACGGAACGGACTACGCGTACTTCGGGTCGTGGGGGCACGGCTACGAGGGGGAGATCCAGATCTTCCGGGGCTTCCACCGCGACGTGAGCGTGTCCCGGCAGGCGCGCGCCGATGTGCTCGCCTGCCCGGACGCGCCGGCGGACCCCGCCGAGCTGCAGCCGCTGATCTGGGATCGGCACGACCTGATCAAGAGGAGGCGGGCGGCGGCCGCTGCGACCCGCCGCGCCCGGTAGCGCACCCGCGCCGGGCGGGTGCGGGGTCAGCCGAGGACGCGGTCGACGAAGGCGGTGACGTCGGCGAGGACCTCGTCGCGGTTGGTCTCGTTGAAGACCTCGTGGCGGGCGCCCGGGTAGAGGCGCTCGGTGAGGTCGTCGCCGCGGATCGCCTCGATGCCGGCGCGGGTGCCGTCCAGGGGGACGAGTCGGTCGGCGTCGCCGTGCACGTAGAAGGTCGGCAGCGCGCCGAGGGAGCCGTGCTCGTTGATGCGCCTGAGCGCGGTGTCGAGCGCCAGGATGGTGGGCTTCTTGAACGGGCCGTGCCAGACGAGCGGGTCCTCGGTGTACGCCTTGCCGACGGCCGGGTCCCGCGACAGCGTCGAGGTGTCGATCGGCTCGTCGGGCATCTCGTCCAGCGGGAGCAGCGCCTCGACCGCGTGCCACCGGCCGAGGACCGGCCCGGACAGCACCAGCGCGGCGAGGACGCCGCCGTGGAGCTGGGCGTACCGGGCGGCGATCAGCCCGCCCATGGAGTGGCCGATCATGACGACGGGCAGGCCGGGATGGTCGCCGCGCGCCGCCTCCACGACGGTGTGCAGGTCGGCCACGACGTCCTCGTAGTCCTCGATCAGCACGCGGTCGCCGGCCGAGCGGCCGTGGCCCATGTGGTCGGGACCGCAGACGACGGCGCCGTGCCGGACCAGGACGCCGGCGACGTGGTCGTAGCGGCCGAGGTGCTCGCCGTATCCGTGCACGAGGACCGCGACGTACCGCGGTTCGCCGTCCGCCCAGATCCGGGCGGTGATCGCGCCCCGCCTGCCCGCGAACTCCCACTCCCGCGACGTCGTCACTCCGGCCTCCCTGATGTTCGACGGAACGTAACCGTCCCCCGCGGTGGGACGGATCGTCAACCACCGCAATAGGCTGGGGTGACGACCGCAATCCAGCGGCGGCCCGCGCGCCGGGCCGCCGGGCAGCAGGAAGGGGCATCCGTGCTGGTCGACACCTTCGGCCGTACCGCGACGGACCTGCGGGTCTCGCTCACCGACCGGTGCAACCTGCGATGCTCCTACTGCATGCCGCCCGAGGGGCTGGACTGGCTGCCGAAGCCGGAGCTGCTCACCGACGACGAGGTGATCCGGCTGGTCGGCCTCGCCGTGCGCGATCTCGGGATCACCGAGGTCCGCTACACCGGCGGCGAGCCGCTGCTGCGGCGCGGCCTGCCGGACATCGTCCGGCGGACGGCGGAGCTGACGCCGCGCCCGCAGATCTCGCTGACCACCAACGGGATCGGGCTCGACCGGCTGGCGGGTCCGCTCGCCGGGGCCGGGCTCGACCGGGTGAACGTGTCCCTCGACACCCTCGACCGCGACACCTTCAAGCGGCTCGCGCACCGCGACCGGCTGGGCGACGTCCTGAAGGGCCTGGCCGCGGCGCGGGAGGCCGGCCTGGAACCGGTGAAGATCAACGCGGTGCTGATGCGCGGGATCAACGACCACGAGGCCGTCCCGCTGCTGCGGTACTGCCTGGAGCACGGCTACCGGATGCGGTTCATCGAGCAGATGCCGCTGGACGCCCAGCACGGCTGGACCCGGGAGAACATGATCACCGCGGACGAGATCCTGGACCGGCTGTCCGCGGCGTTCGACCTGGCGCCGGACACCGAGCACGACCGCGGCAGCGCCCCCGCCGAGTCGTTCCTGGTCGGCGGCGGCCCCGAGACCGTCGGCGTGATCGGGTCGGTGACCCGGCCGTTCTGCGGCGCCTGCGACCGGGTGCGGCTCACCGCCGACGGGCAGATCCGCAACTGCCTGTTCGCCACCGAGGAGTCCAACCTGCGGGACGCGCTGCGCGCGGGCGCCACCGACACCGAACTGGCCGACCGCTGGCACAAGGCGGTGTGGGCCAAGCGCGCCGGGCACGGCATCGACGACCCGTCGTTCCTGCAGCCCGCCCGGCCCATGTCCGCGATCGGCGGCTGAATCCGTGGGGGCCGGGGCGGGGTTCGACGCCGTCCTGCTGGCCGGCGGGCGGGCCCGCCGGTTCGGCGCCGACAAGCCCGCCGCGCCGGCCGGCGGGCGCACGCTGATCGAATGGACGGCCGCCGCGGTGCCGGACGCGTCCCGGCTCATCGTGGTGGGGCCGCGGCGGGACGTCCTGCCGGGCGCCGTCGTCGTCCGGGAGGACCCGCCGGGCGCCGGGCCGGTGCCCGCGCTGCGCGCCGGGCTCGCCGAGGTCCGCGCGCCCCGGCTGGCGCTGCTGGCCGCCGACCTGCCGTTCCTGCGTCCCCGGCACATCGCCGTGCTGCTGGAGGCGGTGGGGGAGCGGGCGGGGGCCGTGCTGGTGGACGGGCAGGGGCGTGAGCAGTGGCTCGCCGGGTGCTGGCACACCGGCGCCCTCCGGACCGCGCTGGCGGGCTACGCGGGCGCGTCCCTGCACGCGTTACTCGAACCCCTGCGGCCCGCGACGGTCGCGCTGCCGCCCGGTACCCGCCCGGCCTGGTTCGACTGCGACACCCCGGAGCAGCTGGCCGCCGCCGACCGGCTGCTTTGAACGTGCGAAAGTGGGCAGACCACCCGAACCATGCGTGAAGGGGGACCCATGTCGGTGCTTGAGGACTGGATCAGCGCGGCCTGCCTCGAACTGGGCCTGGAACGCGGCGACATCGACCAGGGCCTGGTGCTGGACCTCGCCCGCGACGTCGCCCACGGGGTCGCCAGGCCGGGGGCGCCTCTGACGGCGTACCTGCTCGGCCTCGCGGTCGGGCGCGGCGCGCCCGCGCGGGACGCCGCCGCCCGGCTGACCGAGATGGCCGAGGGCTGGCGGACCGAGGTCCCGGGGCCGGCGGGCGAGCCGGTCCTGGACGACGCCTAGCCCCGGTCCGGGGGCCCGTCCAGGTCGGCGACCGGCACCACGTCCTTCAGGAAGCCGCGGCGGGACAGGAACGCCGACAGGCTCTCGCGGTGCTCGTCGCAGGCCAGCCAGATCTTCCGCCGGTCCGGCGTGTGGATCTTCGGGTTGTTCCACCGCAGCGCCCACACGGCGTCGGCGCGGCAGCCCTTGGCGGAGCACAGCGGTTCCTCGGGGCCGGTCCCCGGAGTGGAATCGGTCATCCGGCAACTCTGGCACAGCGCGGCGGCCGGGCCGTACCCGCCCGGCGTTTCGCCCGGTGTTCTCCGGAAAGGACCCTGCCCGTGCAGTCAGAGGCCGCGGACGCGCCGGAGCACGGCGACGGGCGGCGGCGGTGGCAGGCGCTCTCGGTCTGCCTGGTCGCGGCGTTCATGACGCTGCTGGACGTCAGCATCGTCAACGTGGCGCTGCCCTCGATCCGGGCGGGCCTGGACGCCTCCGAGGCGGAGCTGCAGTGGATCCTGTCGGGGTACGCGCTGACGTTCGGGCTCGTCCTCGTCCCGGCGGGGCGGCTCGGCGACGCCCGCAGCCGCCGCGCGGTGTTCATGTCGGGGCTCGCGCTGTTCACGCTGGCGAGCGCCGGGGCGGGCATCGCGCCGACGACCCTGTTCCTCGTCCTCGCGAGGCTGGTGCAGGGCATCGCGGGCGGGATCGTCATCCCCCAGGTCGCGGGCCTCATCCAGGAGCTGTTCCGGGGCGCGGACCGGGGGCGGGCGTTCGGCGCGCTCGGCGGCGTCATCGGCGTCGCCACCGCCGTGGGCCCGCTGCTCGGCGGGGCGCTGATCGCGCTGGCCGGTCCCGAGGAGGGCTGGCGGTGGGTGTTCTACGTCAACGTCCCGGTCGGGGTGGCGGCGCTGTTCCTGGCGTGGCGGCTGCTGCCCGCGCCGGTCTACGGGGAGCGGCAGGGCCTGGATCCGCTCGGCGTGTTCCTGCTGGGCGCAGGCGTCGTGTGCGTGCTGCTGCCGCTCGTCCAGGAGCAGCAGTGGCACGGCGGCCTGAAATGGCTGCTGATCCTGGCGGGCGCCGTCCTGATCGCGGTGTTCGCGGCGTGGGAGCGCCGGGCCCGGGCACCGATGATCGATCTCGCCCTGTTCCGGCTGCGCTCCTACACGCTGGGCACGGCGATCGCGCTGCTGTTCTTCGCCGGGTTCACCGCGATCTTCTTCATCTTCACCCTCTACCTGCAGAACGGCCTCGGCTACAGCGCGCTCGGCGCGGGCCTGGCGATCACGCCGTTCGCGGTCGGGTCGGGGATCGCGTCCGCGGCCGGCGGCCGGGCCGTGTCGCGCTACGGCCGGCTGCTCGTCTCCGCCGGCCTGGGCCTGGTGCTGGCCGGCCTCGCTGCCGCGTGGATCGCCGTGGAGCTGAGACCGGGCGGCGGTGTCGCCTGGGCGACCGCCGCGCCGCTGGCGCTGGCGGGCGTCGGCACCGGCCTCGTCATCGCGCCGAACCAGACGCTCACGCTGTCGGAGGTGGACTACACCGAGGGCGGCAGCGCGGCGGGCGTCCTGCAGACGGGGCAGCGCGTCGGCAGCGCGACCGGCATCGCCGCCGTCGGGTCGGTGTTCTTCGCCACCCTCGCCGGGACGCGCGGGGACTGGGCGACGGCGTTCCGGCACGGGCTGGTCGTCATCCTGGTGTTCGTGCTGGCGGCGCTGGCCGCGGCCGTCGCCGACCTCGCCGCGGGCCGCCGCGACCGCCGGGCCGCGCTAGCGGCGGCGGAGGGCGCGCAGACCCAGGCCGGCGGCGGCCGCGGCGCCGAGGACGGCGGCGGCTAGCACCCCGTTCTGCCGTCTGATCCGCGCCGGGATCTCCGCGTACGGCAGCGTCGAGAACGAGACCAGCTCGTAGCGCGAGACGTAGCGTCCGGCGAGGCGCCGCTCCAGCGCGTGCGTCGCGGCCTGCTTCGCCCGGTACACCGGGGACGACACCCGGTCGCGCATCTCGACGAAGTTGTCGAGCGCCATCTCGGCGATCGCGTCGGTGTTGGCCTTGCGCCGCTCCTGGTAGAGGGAGAGCGCGCGGGCCCAGTCGCCGCCGGCCTCGGTCAGGCACTGGTCGATCTCGATGCAGTCCTCGAAGGCGCAGTTCGCACCCTGCCCGAAGAACGGGACGATCGCGTGCGCGGCGTCGCCCAGCAGCGCCACGATCGCGCCGCGCCCGTACCTCGTCCACGGCCAGCAGCGGACGGTGACCAGCGACCCGACCGGGTTCCGCGCGTAGTCGGCGGTCAGGTCCGGCATCAGCCCGGCGACGTCGGGATAGTCCCGTTCGAAGCGGGCGGCGACCTTCTCCGGCGTGTCGAGGGCGGCGAGGTCGTCCTTCGGCCAGAACAGCGTGCAGGTGAACGACCTGTCCAGGTTCGGCAGCGCGATCACCATCGAGGTGCCGCGCGGCCAGATGTGCAGCGCGTCCGGGTCGAGCGCGAACTCGCCGTTCTTCGGCGGGACGGTCAGCTCCTTGTAGCCGTGCTCCAGGAAGTCGGCGTCCTCGTCCAGCTCAAGGGACCCGCGGACCGCGCTGTAGGCGCCGTCCCCGGCCAGCACGACGGTGGCGGGCTCGGCGTTCCCGTCCTCCATCAGGACGGCCCCGGCCTCGGTGTCCACGCCGGTGACGCGCTGGGAGAAGCGCAGCGTCACCCCGGGCGTGGCCTCGGCGGTGTCCAGCAGCGACCGGTTCAGCTCGGCGCGGCTGATGGAGTTGATGGCGCGCTCGCCGTCCGCGCTGTAGGGCTGGAAGTTCTGCGTGCCCCGGAGGGGATGCACCATCCGGCCGTGCATGGGCAGCGCCTGCTTGAGGGACTGGTCCCGCAGGCCCACCTGCTCCAGCGCGGCCAGGCCGCGGGCCGAGATCGCCAGGTTGATGGAGCGTCCGCGCTCGGCGCCCGCGACGCGCGGGTCGGGGCGCCGCTCGTACACCGTCACGGCGATGCCGCGGCGGCCGAGGAGCACCGCGAGCAGGCAGCCCGCCAGGCCCGCGCCGACGATCGCGACCCGCTGGTCGTCAGCCGCCATGAACGGGGACCTCCCCTGTCTCTGCCGGCTCGGTCTGCGAGCGGACCTCCCACAGGTCGGGGAAGGCGGGCGCGAACAGGGTGCTGCGCAGGTAGTCGGCGCCGGCCGACCCGCCGGTGCCGATCTTCGCGCCGATCGTCCGCTCGACCATCTTCAGGTGCCGGTACCGCCACTCCTGGATGCCCTCGTCGACGTCGACGAGCGCCTCGCAGACCTCGGCGGCCGGTCCGCTCTCGTCCGCGTAGACGGTGAGGAGGACCTTCTGGACGCCGGGGTCCGGCTCCCACGCCCGGGACGTGTCGCGGCCGAGCGCCGCCTCCGGGACGGGGAGCCCGCGGCCGGCGAGGTAGCGCAGCAGCGAGTCGAACACCGACGGGCGGGAGACGGCGGCCTGGAGCCGCTCGTCGCCGCGCAGGTCGGAGGCGGGGAACGCGCGCCGGCCGAGGACGGCCTCGATCTCGCGGAACTGCTCGCTCTGGAATCCGCTGGAGCTGCCGAGCGCGTCGCGGAACGAGGCGAACTGCCGGGGCGTCATCGTCTCCAGCACGTCCAGCTGCCCGACCACGGTCTTGAGGATCTTGGCGATGCGGCGGGCGGTGTGCAGCGAGCCGCCGCTGTTGCCCTCCTCCAGCCTGCTCTGCAGCAGCTCGGCCTCGTGCAGGATCTGCTTGAACCACAGCTCGTAGACCTGGTGGATGATCACGAAGAGCAGCTCGTCGTGGGCCCGCGTCCTCGGCTCCTGGCAGGACAGGAGATCGTCGAGCTTCAGATAGCCGCCGTACGTCATCGTCGGCGAATCCGCCATCACGCCTCCTTGCGACACAACGGATGTGCCCCGCAGCATAAGCGATCGTTCCGCCCGCCCAGGGGGCGGGAAGGCCGCCTCACCACAGCCGCAGGGAGCGCCTGAAGATCTCGGCGACGGACTCCTCGTCCACCGGGCGCGGCGAGGTGGCCAGCAGCCGCTGCTGCTTCATCGTGCCCTCCACCAGCCCGGGGATGTCGCCCTCGGCGTAGCCGACGCCGGCGATCCCGTCCGGGATGCCGATGTCGCGCATCAGGCTCAGCACGGCGAGCGGCAGGTGCTCGGCCGGGTCGTTCGGCCGGTCCAGCCGCGGGTCGAGGAGCTCGGCGGCCCGCACGTGCCGTTCGGGACGCGCCTGGTAGGTGAACCGGAACGCCTCGGGAGCCGTCAGCGACACCGACATCCCGTGAGGGACCATCGCCTCCCCGCCGGGGTAGCCGTCCGGGTGGAAGTCCTTCACCATCCCGGCGATCGGGTAGGCGTTGGCGTGCGGGATGTGGACCCCGGCGTTGCCGAAGCCCAGCCCCGCGAACGTGGCCGCCAGCGCCATGTCGGTGCGGGCCTGCCGGTCGTCGCCGTCCCGGACGGCCTTGCGGAACGACCGGGACAGCAGGCTCAGCGACTTCTCCGCCCACATGTCCGACACCGGGTTGGCGCCGCAGTACGGCACCCGCTGCTCGGGGCGCTTGCGCTCGTAGTCGTCGTAGGGGCGTGCGGTGTAGCTCTCCAGGGCGTGGCACAGGATGTCCATCCCGGCGGACGCGGTCACGCCGGACGGCTGCGACATCGTCAGCTCCGGATCGACCACCGCGAGCGCCGGCCGCATCCGCGGATGGCTGATGCCGGTCTTGACCCGCAGGTCCAGGACGTCGAGGACGCACACCGTCGTGCTCTCGGCGCCGGTGCCGGTCGTCGTCGGGACGGCGACCAGCGGCAGCAGGGGCCGCTCCGGTGCGCGCCCCGCCCCGACGGGCGGGTTCAGGTACTCGGCGAGGTCGCCCTCGTTCGTCGTCAGCAGGTTGACCGCCTTCGCGGTGTCGATGCTCGACCCGCCGCCGACCGCCACGTAGGCGTCGTAGGGCCCGGTCTCCCGCGCGTGCTCGACGGCGTGCCGCATGCTCGCGTCCGTCGGCTCGACGCGGACGCCGTCGAAGACCGCCGCCTCGATCCCGTACGCCTTCATCGCGTCGGCGATCCGCTGCGGTCCGCCGGTGGCGGCGACTCCGGGGTCGGTCACCACCAGCACCCTGCCCGCCCCGTACTGCGCCAGGTCGAAGCCGATCTCGTCGGCCGCCCCCGTGCCGAACTTCAACTGCGGTGCCCCGTAGGTGAAGACCGTTTCGTTCGTCATGACCGTCCTCAGGTGTAGAAGGCGTCCGGTGCCTCTTCTCGGCGATTCCCCGGATCTTCTCCGCCGACGCGCACCGGCCGCCGGGATCGTCGACGACCGGCCGGGCGCGGACCGCGCTAGTCGAGGTCGCCGGTGGTCAGGCGTACCCGGCGCAGAGCAGCGGTGATCTCGGCCGCCTCGGCGGCGGGGAGGCCGGAGATGCCGAAGCCGGACTCGTTCAGCGCGAGGGTGGCCTCCTCGGCGAGGTCGCGGCCGGCTGGGGTGAGGGTGGCGAGGACGACGCGGCGGTCGTCGGGGGAGGGGCGGCGGCCGACGAGCCCGCGCTGCTCCAGGCGTCCGATGACGTTGGTGACCGACGCGGGGTGCACCATGAGGCGGGTGCCCATCTTGCCCATGGGGAGCGTCCCGGTGCGGGTGAAGGCGAGCAGCCGCAGCGCCTCGTAGGCGGCGAACGTCAGCCCGTACGGTTTGAGGACGGCCTCGATCCGGCTCAGCAGCAGCTGCTGGGCCCGCATCACCGAGGTGACGGCCGCCATGTGGTCGGCGTGCTCGGGCCAGCGGGTGCTCCACTGGCGGTGGGCCTCGGTGATCGGGTCGGGGGTGTCGGGCACCGGCCCACCGTACGTGGTCTTGACTGCGTCGCGCACGGAAACTATTTTAACTTCCAAATATTGGATGTCCAAGGTTTGGGGTGGGGACGGTGACGCGGGACCTGCACGCGCCGGTGCACCCGGTGCGGTTCGTGACGGCGGCGGCGCTGTTCGACGGCCACGACGCGGCGATCAACATCATGCGGCGCATCCTGCAGTCCCAGGGCGCCGAGGTGGTGCACCTCGGCCACGACCGCTCGGTCCGCGAGGTCGTCGACGCCGTCCTGGAGGAGGACGCGCAGGGCGTGGCGATCAGCTCCTACCAGGGCGGCCACGTCGAGTACTTCGAGTACCTGTCGCGCAGCCTGAAGGAGGCCGGCGCCGAGCACGTGAAGGTGTTCGGCGGGGGCGGCGGCGTCATCGTCCACGAGGAGATCGCGCGGCTGTCCGGCGCCGGGGTGCGGATCTTCTCCCCGGAGGACGGGCAGCGCCTCGGCCTGCCCGGGATGATCAACGAGCTGGTGCGCGACTGCGACGTCGACCTCGCCGCGGAGCCCGTTCCCGTGGACGAGGTCCTCGCGGGGGAGCGGCGCGCCCTCGCCCGGGCCATCACCTGCCTCCAGGCGGGGAAGCTGCCGGCGGACGACCGGGCACGGCTCGCGGAGGCGGCGGGCGCCCGGCGGGTGCCGGTGCTGGGGATCACCGGGACGGGCGGGTCCGGGAAGTCGTCCCTCACCGACGAACTGGTGCGGCGGCTGCGCGTCGACCAGGGGGACCGGCTGCGCGTCGCGGTGCTGGCCGTGGACCCGACGCGGCGGCGCGGCGGCGGCGCGCTGCTGGGCGACCGGATCAGGATGAACTCCCTGGACGGCGACCGCGTGTTCTTCCGCTCGCTGGCCACGCGGGGGGCGCGGGAGCTGCCGGAGAACGTCGGGGACATCGTCACCGCCTGCAAGGCCGCCGGATACGACCTGGTCGTCCTGGAGACCCCCGGCATCGGGCAGGGCGACGCCGCGATCGTCCCGCTGGTCGACGTCTCGCTGTACGTGATGACGCCGGAGTTCGGCGCCGCGTCCCAGCTGGAGAAGATCGACATGCTCGACTTCGCGGACGTGGTGGCGATCAACAAGTTCGAGCGGCGCGGCGCCGCCGACGCGCTGCGGGACGTGGGCCGCCAGCTCGTCCGCAACCGGGAGGCCTTCGGGCAGAAGCCCGACGACATGCCCGTGTTCGGCACCAGCGCGGCGACGTTCAACGACGACGGCGTCACGGCGCTCTACCAGCACCTCGGCGGGCTGCTGGGCGGCCACGGGCTGCGGCTGGAGGACGGCGCCCTGCCCGACGTCACGACCAAGGTGTCGACCGGCGCCGCGACCGTGATCCCGCCGGGCCGGGTGCGGTACCTGTCCGACATCGCCGAGACGGTGCGCGGCTACCACGCCGACACCGCGAAGCAGATCGAGGCGGTGCGGCGCGTCCAGCGGCTCGACGAGGTGCGCGCCGAGCTGACGGACGCGGCCGAGGTCGAAGGGCTGCTGGAGAAGGCGCGCCGCGACGTGGCCCCCGGCAACGCCGAGCTGATCGAGGGCTGGCCCGCCGTGGTGGAGTCCTACTCCGGCGACGAGCAGGTCGTGAAGATCCGCGACAAGGAACTGCACACCAGGCTCACGCGGGAATCGCTGTCGGGCAGCCGGATCCCGCGCGTCGCGCTGCCGCGCTACACCGACCACGGTGAACTGCTGCGGTTCCTCCGGTCGGAGAACCTGCCCGGCGGCTTCCCCTTCACGGGCGGTGTGTTCCCCTTCAAGCGCGACAACGAGGACCCCGCGCGCATGTTCGCGGGGGAGGGCGACCCGTTCCGCACCAACCGCCGCTTCAAGCTGCTGTCGGAGGGCCAGCCCGCGACGCGGCTGTCGACCGCCTTCGACTCGGTCACGCTCTACGGGCGCGACCCGGACGAGCGCCCCGACGTGTACGGCAAGGTCGGCACGTCCGGGGTGTCGATCGCCACGCTCGACGACATGAAGGCGCTCTACGACGGGTTCGACCTGTCGTCGCCGACCACCTCGGTGTCGATGACCATCAACGGGCCCGCGCCCACGATCCTGGCGTTCTTCCTCAACACCGCCATCGACCAGGGCCTGGACGCCTTCTACGAGGAGCACGGGCGCGAGCCGTCGGCGGAGGAGGCCGCGCAGATCCGCGCGCGCGTGCTGTCGACCGTGCGCGGCACCGTGCAGGCCGACATCCTCAAGGAGGACCAGGGGCAGAACACCTGCATCTTCTCCACCGAGTTCTCGCTGCGGATGATGGGCGACATCCAGGAGTGGTTCATCGCCAACAAGGTCCGCAACTTCTACTCGGTGTCGATCTCCGGCTACCACATCGCCGAGGCGGGCGCGAACCCCATCAGCCAGCTCGCGTTCACCCTCGCCAACGGGTTCACCTATGTCGAGTCCTACCTGGCGCGCGGCATGGACATCGACGACTTCGCGCCCAACCTGTCGTTCTTCTTCTCCAACGGCATGGACCCCGAGTACAACGTGCTCGGACGCGTCGCCCGCCGCATCTGGGCCGTGGCCATGCGCGACCGGTACGGGGCCAACGAGCGCAGCCAGAAGCTCAAGTACCACGTGCAGACGTCCGGGCGTTCCCTGCACGCGCAGGAGATGCACTTCAACGACATCCGCACGACGCTGCAGGCCCTGATCGCCATCTACGACAACTGCAACAGCCTGCACACCAACGCCTACGACGAGGCCGTCACCACGCCCACGGCGGAGTCGGTGCGGCGGGCGCTGGCGATCCAGCTCATCATCAACCGCGAGTGGGGCCTGGCGATGAACGAGAACCCGCTGCAGGGGTCGTTCGTCATCGACGAGCTCACCGACCTGGTCGAGGAGGCGGTGCTGGCGGAGTTCGACCGCATCAGCGAGCGCGGCGGCGTGCTCGGCGCGATGGAGACCGGCTACCAGCGCGGCCGCATCCAGGACGAGTCGATGCTGTACGAGCAGCGCAAGCACGACGGCTCCCTGCCGATCATCGGCGTCAACACCTTCCGGAGCCCGGACGCCGCGGACGGGACGCCGAAGAAGATCGAACTGGCCCGCGCGACCGAGGAGGAGAAGCGGTCCCAGCTCGACCGCGTCCACGGCTACCAGGACGCGCACGGCGCGGAGGCGTCGGCCGCCCTCGCCGCGCTCAGGGACGCGGCGCAGGCGGGCGAGAACGTCTTCGCGGTGCTGATGGACGCGGCGCGCGTGTGCAGCCTCCAGCAGATCACCGACGCGTTCTTCGAGGTCGGCGGCCAGTACCGCCGCAACGTGTGAGCGCTCTCGACGACACCCGCGTCCCGGTCTCAGTCCCGGACCGGGTGGGGCGGGTCGTGTCGATCGTCCCGTCGCTGACGGAGACGGTCGCGGTGACCGCCCCCGGGCTGCTCGCCGGCGCGACCGACTGGTGCACCCATCCCGGGGGCCTGGACGTGCCGCGCGTGAGAGGCACGAAGAACCCCGACGTGGCGAAGATCGCGGAGTTGCGGCCGGACGTCGTCGTCGGGAACACCGAGGAGAACCGTCCCGAGGACGTCGAGGCGCTGCGGGCGGCGGGAATCCCGGTGTGGATGACGGAGATCCGCACGGTCGACGAGGCCCTGGCGTCGTTGCGGCGCATGCTCACCGAGGCGTGCCGTGTGCCCGTCCCGTCCTGGCTGGACGAGGCGGCCCGCGTCTGGGCGGATGTGAGACCGGGCCGGATCCGCGCGGCCGTCGTCCCGATCTGGCGGCGGCCATGGATGGTCGTCGGCCGCGACACCTTCACCGGCGACGTCCTGGCCCGCCTCGGGGTGTCCAACGTCTACGCCGGGCACCCCGACCGGTATCCGAAGATCCCGCTGGACGAGCTGAACGCGTCCGGCGCCGGCCTCGCCGTCCTGCCGGACGAGCCCTACCGGTTCACGGCGGACGACGGCCCCGAGTCGTTCCCCGGCATCGACGTGGCGCTCGTCAGCGGCCGGTACCTGACCTGGTACGGCCCGTCGCTGGTCGACGCCCCGGCGGTGCTGTCAGGCCAGATCGGCGCGGCGCGGACGTACTAGCCCGGGGGCCGCCGGGTGAACATCGCCTCCACGCAGCGGGCCATGCGATCGTCCAGTTCCTCCGCGGGCACGTCGATCTCCCGCGCCAGATGCTCGCGCAGCAGCGTGTACCCGTAGATCGTCGATGCGATCGCCGCCTGGACGGCCGCCACGTCCTCGACCGGCAGGTCGCCCCGCGCGGCCTCCGCCGCGAGGTCCTCCCGGCCCGCGCCCCGGTTGAGCAGGACGCGGGGCCGGTCGTCGCCGTCCAGGACCAGCAGTGTCGCCAGCCGGACCGGCTCGGGATTGCGCAGGCTCGTCCAGAACAGCCGCGACAGCCGGCCGCGCAGCGGCAGCCCGGCCGCGTCCACGGCGTCCTCGGCGTTGGGGCGGGCGCGGTGGAACAGCGCCGAGCGCAGCAGTGCCCGCCGCGACCCGAAGTACTGGTAGACGAGCCCGCGGTTGACCCCGGCCTCGTCGGCGACCTGCCGCAGGTTCAGCCCGGCGAGGACGCCGCCGCGGCGCAGCAGCGCGATCGCCGCCGCGCGCAGCGACTCCTCGGTCCCCTCCCGGTCCCGCCCGCGGGCCGCCCCCTCAGGCGCGGGGACCACCGGCCACGTAGATGACCTGGCCGGTCACGAACGAGGCGTCGTCGCTCACGAGGAAGGCGACGGTGCCGGCGATGTCCTCGGGGACGCCGACGCGCCGGACGGGGATCTCCTTGGCGGCGGCGGCCTTGAAGTCCTCGAACCCGACGCCGATCCGGGCGGCGGTCGCGGCCGTCATCTCCGTCGCGATGAACCCGGGGGCGATCGCGTTGGCGGTCACGCCGAACTTGCCCAGCTCGATGGCGAGGGTCTTGGTGAAGCCCTGCAGGCCCGCCTTGGCCGCGGAGTAGTTGGCCTGGCCGCGGTTGCCGAGCGCCGACACCGACGACAGGTTCACGATCCGGCCCCAGCCGGCCTTCGTCATGTGCTCCTGCACGGCGCGGCTCATCAGGAACGAGCCGCGCAGGTGCACCGACATGACGGAGTCCCAGTCGTCGTCGGACATCTTGAACAGCAGGTTGTCGCGGGTGATGCCGGCGTTGTTCACCAGCACGACGGGCGGGCCGAGCTCGGCGGCGACGCGCGCGACGGCGGCGGAGACCGCCGCGGAGTCGGCGACGTCCACGCCGACGGCGAGGGCCGTGCCGCCGTCCTTGGCGATCGTCTCCACGGTCCCGGCGCAGGCGGCCCCGTCGAGGTCGCAGACCGCGACGGCGAAGCCCTCCTTCGCGAGCCGGACGGCGGTGGCGGCGCCGATGCCGCGCGCCGCTCCGGTGACCAGGGCGACCCGGGTGTCAGTCATGTGCGCAGCCTTTCCGTCAGACCTGGATGTCCTTGGCGATGATGGTCTTGAGCACCTCGCTGGTGCCGCCGTAGATGCGGGTGACCCGGGCGTCGGCGTACAGGCGCGCGATCGGGTACTCCAGGATGTAGCCGTAGCCGCCGTGCAGCTGGAGGCACTTGTCGACGACGCGGGCCTGGACCTCGGTGCAGAACAGCTTGCAGACGGCGGCGTCGGCGGGGGTGAGCTCGCCGGCGTCCAGCGCCTCGATGCAGCGGTCGACGAGCGACCGGGCGGCCTCGACCTCGGTGGCGCATTCGGCGAGGACGAACTTGGTGTTCTGGAACGACGACACGGTCTTGCCGAAGACGGTCCGGTCCTGCACGTACCTGCGGGCGAACTCGACGGCCGCGGCGGCGGACGCGTAGGAGCTGGTCGCGATGCCGAGGCGCTCCTCGGCCAGGTTGTGGGTCAGGTACTCGAAGCCGCGGCCCTCCTCGCCGAGGAGGTCCTCCACGGGCACCCGGACGTCGGTGAACGAGAGCTCGGCGGTGTCGGAGCTGCGCAGCCCGATCTTCTCCAGCTTCCGGCCGACCGCGTAGCCGTCGCTCCTGGTGTCGACGGCGAGGATCGACAGGCCCGCCCGTCGGTTCTCCGGCGTGGCGGGGGACGTCCTCGCCACCACGAGCACCCGGTCGGCGAGGACGCCGCCGGTGATGAACGTCTTGGCGCCGTTGAGGACGTAGTGGTCGCCGTCCCGCTTCGCGGTGGTCTGCATGCCGGCGAGGTCGGAGCCGGTGCCGGGCTCGGTCATCGCGATCGCGGTCATCATCTCGCCGGACACGAACGGCGGCAGCCAGCGCTTCTTCTGCTCCTCCGACCCGTACTTCAGCAGGTAGGGCAGGACGAGGTTGACGTGCACGCCGTAGCCGCCGAAGCTCACCCCGGCGCGGGCGCACTCCTCGGAGATCACCGCCTGGTACTTGAAGCTGGTCTCGCCCGCGCCGCCGTACTCCTCGGGCACCTGGATGCCGAACACGCCGATCTCGCCGAGCTTGTTGTAGAAGTCGCGCGGCGGGTGGCCCGCGTCCTCCCACGCCTCGTAGACCGGCGCGACCTCGGCCTCGATGAACGCCCGGATCGTGTCCCGGAACGCTTCATGGTCCTCGTTGAAAACGGTGCGGCGCACGCCGTGCCCCTCTCGCTGCGTTAACTAACAGAACGCTAACTTAACCCGAACGTAGTTCTAGAATCAACTACGCGTCTGGTTCCGAGGGGCGGGGCCGAGGCGGTTCAGCAGTCGGGTTCGCAGACCCGGCGCGAGACGGCCTTGAGGAAGATGCCCTGGATCTGCCCGGGCGTCTCGGCCACGTAGGCGTCGCCGTGCGTCACCTGCGCGATCTGCCGCAGCTCGTTGACGTCCACGCCGGACCCGTAGCCCACCATGTTGACCTGGACGGGACGCTCCGGGTCGTACGCGCGCCGCATGTGGTCGAGGGTCTCCTCCAGGGACGGGCCGCCCGGGTCCTCGTTCTTCCCGTCCGTCCAGAGCAGGACCGAGTTCACGTACTCCGGCTTGTAGGTCCGCTTCATGTGGTCGAACGCGGCCATGACCGTGTCGTACAGGCCGGTGTCGCCGTGCTTCTTCACCCTGATCCGCGCGAATGCGCTCAGCACGAGCTGCCGGCGGGTGGCCGAGCCGAGCCGCTCGTTGAGCGGGCCGACACCGACCATCTCCCGCCAGTCCTGGTCGTCCTCCAGCTTCGTGGAGAAGATCCACTGGCCGAGCTCGCTGTCATCCGGCAGTAGCGACAGCCCGCCCTGCGCCGTGCGGACCGTGGACTGCAGCCGTGTGACGCCGGGCGCGACGGTCTCGTCCATGGACCCGGACACGTCGATGATGCTCAGCATCCGGATGCTCAGCGACAGTTGCGCCCACGACTGCATGGTGCGCCGGACGTCGGCCGCCGGCGTCTCCGGGAGCGCCTTCGGCGGGCTCGGGTTCAGGCCGGTCCGCGCGGTGAACGCCGCGGGCGCCGCCCCGCCCGGCGCCCGGAACCCCAGCCGCTGGACGTCCGCGCGGGTGGCCTGGTCCGAGAGCGCCTTCCCCAGCAGCCGTGCCGCGCTCACCTTGGCCGCGTCCTTCGACAGGACGGTGACGGGATGGTCGAGGAAGATCGTGCCCTCCGCCGGGTACACCGCGACCGCCGGCTCGGCCGGGCGCCGCGCGTTGTAGCCGTACACCGCCTGCTCGGGCGCCAGCGCGACCGGGTAGCGGTCGGTGTCGCCCTGGCCGAACGCGGTGAACTCCGCCTTGACCGAGGCCGCGACGCCCGCCCGGATCGTCCGGACCACGCCGGCGAACATGGCCTCGCCGCCGGGGGCCTTCGCCAGCAGCGCGTCGGCCAGCATCAGCGAGCCCATGCCGGTGGCGCTGCGGCCGGGGTCGGGCACCTGCAGCCTGAACAGCCGCGGCGGGATCACGCTGTCGTCCGTCCCGGTGGCGGGCCCCTCCTCGGCGTTCGAGGCCGTGCCCGCCGCCGCGAGGAGGTCCTTCCAGGACGGCTGCTCCGGCGCGCCGAGGTTCCGCAGCTGGGTCGCGAGCCCGCGGGGCATCGCCAGCACGATCGGGGAGGAGGCGATCCCGCCCAGCCGGGTGAACTCCCCGGACGTCCCGTTCCCCCCGGAGCCGCCGGCGAGCTTGGTCCACAGCGACGAGTCGGGGATCCAGACGTCCGGTTTCCGCGTCACCCCGGCCACGCCCTTGCCGGACAGCAGCGTCGCGACGGCGGCCGGATCGGTGGCCCGCACCCGCGCGCGGACGCACCGGCCGTCCACCTCGTGCTTCGCGTCGTTGAACCGGCGCGCCGCCCGGATCACCGCCGGCGCGACGTCCGGAGCGGCCGCCACGCCGACGTCGAGCGCGTCGTCGCCGGAGCAGCCGCCGCCCGCCGTGGTGACCGCGTACACGCCGAGGCCGGTGAGCAGGACCAGGCCGATCGCGCCCGCCAGCGGGCCGAGCAGGATGCCGCCGACGCGCCTTGGGGGACGGCCCCCGCCGAAGCCCCGCCGCTTCCCGGCCGGCTTGGCGGCGGCGTGCGCCGGTCCCGGCGGACGGGGCGTGCGGTCCGGTTCGGCGAAGGCGTCGAAAGGTTCGCCGGTTCTCCTCCCGGGCGTTTCGGGCCGCCGTGGGCCGCCGCCGTGCGCCGCCCTCCTGTGGACGCCCTCGTACCCGTCGGGGACGCCGCCCGGGTCGGAGGCGCCGAGGAAGGTGAAGGGCGCCTCGGGGCCGCCGGTCTCCGGCAGGTTCCGGGGTGCCCAGTCGGGCACGTCGTCGTGTCCGCTCATCGCCGATCTCCGTTTCCCGGGCGGGGGTGCCGGGCCGCGTCGCGCCATGTGCCGACGCCCCGATCATGAGACACATGGACGATGTGTCTCACATAGGCCAGATGTGATGTTGGTCTCATCGGCGTCTTCCGTCAAGTGGTTCGGCGAGTCGGGAATGGGACGCGGCCGGTCAGGAGCGCGGGACGGGCTCCCCGGCCCGCGGCGCGGCCGGCCCGGCGTACGGGGGCTCCCCTCTGGCGCGGGGACGGTGCCGGCGCTCAGCAGTACGCAGCGGACCCGGGAACGGATCGGTCCGTGGCCGGGACGTTCTGACGGAGGGTGCCCGGCCGGAAACGCCGCGCCCGCAGGGGATCCGGGGGCGAGAGGTTCGGCTCGACCGGGTTTCGGGTCATGGCCGGACCAGGCCAGCCGTAGAGCTTGTGCTCCGGCGGAGGGATGCTAGGCGCCCGGACGGACGGTCAAGGAGCGCTCCCCGGAAGGTCATCCGCGACCCTCGGAACGTCCAGTGCAGACCCTGGACAGTGAAAAGCGGCGCCGGGTGGATACGGGGGCAATCCACCCGGCGCCGCATCATCGGTGTTCCGACGGGGGCCCGGAACACCGGCACGGGCGCCCCGACGGGGGATCAGAGCGCCGGTACAAATCGTACACCGAAACCCCCCGCGGTTAGTCAAGGGAATGTCACGACCGGATTTCCGGACGCTGTCCGGAAACCGGCTTCTGTTCCCTTTGTGAGCGGTCGTCGAAGGTCGCGGAGGCCGTCGGCTCGCGTCCCCCGTTCGCGAAGATCACCGCGACGTAGGGCAGTACGGCGGCCGCGACCACCATGAGCACCGCGAGCCACCACGGCGCGCCCGCCACCGCGGCCACCACCGCCCCCAGGAAGCAGATCGTGCGGACGCCCATGGACATGAGGTAGCGCCGCTGCCGGTAGCCGATGTCCTCGGACATGGGGCGGGGAGCGTCGGTGACCGTGTAGACCGCCGGCTCCCTGTGGTGGCGGGGATTCACCTTCACGTTTCCACGGTAAGCCCATGGAGTCCGCCCTGCGACGGCGGGCTGGGCAAAACATGCGGGAGGAACGAGATGACCGATCGCACGTATCGGGTGACGGAGATCGTGGGGACCTCGCCGGAGTCGGTGGAGACGGCGATCCGCAACGGCGTCCGGCGCGCCGCGCAGACGCTGCGCCACCTGGACTGGTTCGAGGTGACCGAGGTCCGCGGCCAGATCGAGGACGGGGAGGTCGCCCACTTCCAGGTCACCATGAAGGTCGGCTTCCGCCTGGAGGACACCTGAGCGCCGCACAGGGCCCGCCCCGGCCGGGGCGGGCCCTGGAAGACCTCCGGACGCGGGAGGTCAGGACGCCTGCGACACCGTCGACATGTTGAAGTCGGGGATCCGCAGCGCCGGCATCGCGGCGCGGGTGAAGTAGTCCGACCACTCGCGCGGCAGCGTCGGCCGGGTCTCGCCGACCTCGGCGAGCCGCGACAGCAGGTCGACGGGGCTCTCGTTGAACCGGAAGTTGTTCACGGCCCCGACGACCTCGCCGTCCTCGACGAGGTAGACGCCGTCGCGGGTGAGGCCGGTCAGCAGCAGGCTCTGCGGGTCGACCTCCCGGATGTACCACAGGCACGTCAGCAGCAGCCCCCGCTCGGTGCGGGCGACCATCTCCTCCAGGGAGGCGCCGCCGTCCGGCCCCCGCAGGGCCAGGTTGTCGACGGGCGGGGTGAGCGGCAGGCCGGTGCGCTCGGCCGAGTGCCGGGTCTGGGCGAGGGACGTGAGCGTCCCGCCGCTGATCCAGTCGGTGGCGCCGAGCGCGAGCCCGTTGTCGAACACCGACGCCTCGCGGCTGGAGGCGTGCGCGACGACGAACGGGGCGCACTCCATGCCGGGCGCGGCCGGGTCGCTGGACAGCGTGACGGGCAGGTCCGCGAGCTTCTCCCCGACGCGGGTCCCGCCGCCGGGGGCGCTGAACACCGTCCGGCCGTCCTCGGCGTCCTGCGCGCCCGCCGACCAGTACAGGTAGATCATCAGGTCGGCGACGGCGGACGGCGGCAGGACCGTCTCGTACCGCCCGGCGGGCAGGTCCACGCGCCGCTCGCCCCACTCCAGCCGCCGCGCGAGGTCGCCGGTGAGGGCGGGGACGTCGACGTCGGTGAAGTCGCGGGTGCCGGTGCCCGCCCACGCCGAGCCGCCCGCGCCCTTGGCGTTCAGCTCCAGCAGCCCGGTCGGCTGGTCGTGCCGCAGCCGCAGGCCCGCCGAGCTGCCGAGGAACGTCGAGGTGAGCACGTGGTTGGCGAACCCGTACAGGCGCCGGTCGCCGGCCTGCGCGGCGGCGAACGCCTCGCCGAGCGCGGGCGCGAACCCCTCGAAGACGCCGATGCCGGTCTCGGCCGGTTCGTCGTCCCACCCCGCGGCGCCGGACGGCCCCCCGGTGATCAGCGGCCGGGCGTCCTCGGCGGGCTCGTTCCCGGCCGCGTCGGCCTCGGCCGCGCGGACCAGGTCCTCGATACCGTCGGCGCCGACCGCGGACCGCGACACCACGCCGGCCGCGACGCCGCCGGCGGTCTCGCGCAGCGCGATGACGGTGAGGCGGCTGGACCGCGTGACACCGTTGGTGGTGAGGGTGTTGCCCGCCCACCGCAGGTTCGCGGTGCTCGCCTCGTCGGCGATGACGATGCAGTCGTCGGTGCGGGACAGCGCCAGCGCCCGCTCGACGGCCTCCTGCGGCCTGATGCTGCTCACTGGCCGGCCTCCTTCAGCGCGTTGAGGATGTTGACCCCGCGGAACAGCGCCGACGGGCAGCCGTGGCTGACCGGCGCGACCTGCCCGGGCTGGCCCTTGCCGCAGTTGAACGCGCCGCCGAGCACGTACGTCTGCGGGCCGCCGACGGCCTCCATCGAGTTCCAGAAGTCGGTGGTGGTCGCCTGGTAGGCGACGTCGCGGAGCTGCCCGGCGAGCCGCCCGTTCTCGATCCGGTAGAAGCGCTGCCCGGTGAACTGGAAGTTGTACCGCTGCATGTCGATCGACCAGCTCTTGTCGCCGACGATGTAGATGCCGCGCTCGACGCCGGAGATCAGCTCGTCGGTGGAGGGGCCGTCCTCGGCGGGCTTGAGCGAGACGTTCGCCATCCGCTGGATCGGCATGCTGGACGAGGCGTCGGCGAACGCGCAGCCGTTGGAGCGGTCGGCGCCGGTGAGGCGGGCGATGCGCCGGTCGGTCTGGTACCCGGTGAACAGCCCCTCGGAGACGATGTCGAACGCCTGGGTCCGCACGCCCTCGTCGTCGTAGCCGATGGTGGCCAGGCCGTGCTCGACGGTCCGGTCCCCGGTGATGTTCATGACCTTGGAGCCGTACTGCAGGTTCCCGAGCTTGTCGGGCGTCGCGAACGAGGTGCCGGCGTAGGCGGCCTCGTAGCCGAGCGCCCGGTCCAGCTCGGTGGCGTGCCCGATCGACTCGTGGATCGTCAGCCACAGGTTGGACGGGTCGACGACGACGTCGTACACGCCCGGGTCGACCGACGGTGCCGCGAGCTTCTCGGCGAGCAGCTCGGGGATGCGGGCGAGTTCGCCGTCCCAGTCCCAGTGCTCCCCGGACAGCCACTCCCACCCGTACCCGGCGGGCGGCGCGAGCGTGCGCATCGTGTCGAAGAGGCCGCCGGCGATGCCGACGGCGGTGACGACGGGGTGCAGCCGGACGCGCTGCTGGGTGGTGACCGTCCCGGCGAGGTCGGCGAAGAACTTGTTCTCCTTGACCTGCAGGAGCGTGGCGTCCACGTGGTCGACGCGGTCGTCGCCCAGCAGGCGGCGGCTCCAGCCGGACAGCAGCGCGACCTTGTCGGCGGTCGGCACGTCGAACGGGTCGGTCTCGTAGGCGGAGATCCACGTGCGTTCGCCGTGCACGGGTTCGGGCGCCAGCTCGATGGGCTCGCGGTTGACGGCCTTGGCGACGGCGGCGACGCCGACGGCCTGCTCGGCGACGCGGGCGGCGCCGCCGGGCGTCAGGTCGATGCCGGCGGCGAAGCCCCAGGTGCCGTCCTTGACGACGCGGACCGACAGGCCGACGTCGTCGGCGTCCAGGGCGGTCTCCAGCGCGGCGTCGTGCAGGCGGAGTGTCTGGCTGCGGATGCGCTCCAGGCGGAAGTCGGCGTGCTCGGCGCCCAGCTCCCGGGCGCGGGACAGGGCCGCGTCGGCCAGCGCGCGGAGCGGCAGCGCGGTGAAGGCGGGATCGATGTCATGCACCCTCCGCAACCTACCTCCCGCGCCCGCTGCTCCGGGGCCGCGCGGCGGCGAACAAACCGGGGTGACGGATCTTGTCGGTTCGGCACATCCGCAGGGGCGCCGCGGGCCCGCTAATGTCGTTCCGCAGCCAGCAAGCAGCACAACGAGAGGGTCGTGTATGAGTCGCTCTGTCCTCGTGACCGGGGGTAACCGGGGCATCGGCCTGGCCATCGCCCGCGAGCTCGCCGCGGCGGGCGACACGGTCGCGGTCACCTACCGGTCCGGCGAGCCGCCCGAGGGACTGTTCGGCGTCCGGTGCGACGTGACGAGCGCCGAGGACGTCGACGCGGCCTTCTCGAAGGTCGAGGCGGAGCAGGGCCCGGTCGAGGTGGTCGTCGCCAACGCCGGGATCACCAAGGACACGCTCCTGGCGATCATGAGCGAGGACTCGTTCACGTCCGTCCTCGACACCAACCTGACCGGCTCGTTCCGCGTGGCCAAGCGGGCCGTGAAGGGCATGATGCGCAAGCGCGCGGGGCGGATCGTGCTGGTCTCCTCGGTCGTGGGGCTGATGGGCTCGCCGGGGCAGTCCAACTACGCCGCGTCCAAGGCCGGCATGGTCGGGTTCGCGCGTTCGCTCGCCCGCGAGCTGGGGTCGCGCGGGATCACGGTGAACGTGGTGGCGCCCGGGTTCGTCGACACCGACATGACGTCGGTGCTGAGCGAGGACCAGCAGAAGGCCATCACGGCCGCGATCCCGCTGGGGCGGATCGCGGACCCCGGAGAGATCGCCAAGGCCGTGCGGTTCGTGGCCAGTGAGGACGCCGCCTACATCACCGGGGCCGTGATCCCGGTCGACGGCGGCCTGGGAATGGGGCACTGACGGTCATGGGAATCCTCGAAGGCAAGCGCATCCTGGTCACCGGCGTCCTCACCGACGCCTCCATCGGCTTCCACATCGCGCGGATCGCGCAGGAGCAGGGCGCCGAGGTGGCGCTGACCGCCTACCCGCGGCCGACGCTCACGCAGCGGACCGCCAAGCGGCTCCCGTCCGGCCCGGACTCGCCGCCCCCGGTGATCGAGCTGGACGTGACGAACGCCGGGCAGCTCGACGCGCTCGCGGGGAACCTGCGCGACCACGGCTTCGACCACCTGGACGGCGTCGTCCACGCGATCGCGTTCGCGCCGCAGACCGCGCTCGGCGGCACCTTCCTGGAGACGCCGTGGGAGGACGTGGCGACCGCCGTGCACGCCTCCACGTACTCGCTGAAGTCGCTGACGATGGCGTGCCTGCCGCTGATGAAGGACGGCGGCTCGGTCGTCGGGCTGGACTTCGACGCCAGCAAGGCGTGGCCGGTGTACGACTGGATGGGCGTGGCGAAGGCCGGCCTGGAGTCGTGCGCCCGCTACCTGGCCAAGTACCTGGGCCCGCAGGGCATCCGGGTGAACCTGGTCGCCGCGGGCCCGCTCGCCACGATGGCGGCCAAGAGCATCCCCGGGTTCGAGGGCATGACCGAGATGTGGCCGCAGGCGGCGCCGCTCGGCTGGGACATCAAGGACAGCGAGCCCACCGCCCGCGCGTGCGCGGCCCTGCTGTCGGACTTCTTCCCCGCGACGACGGGCGAGATCGTCCACGTCGACGGCGGCCTGCACTCCATCGGCGCCCCGTCGGCGTGAGCGCCGTCCGAACGAGCGCCGCGCCGCTCAGCGGGCGGCGCGGCGGCGGCGCAGGGCGCGGCCCGCGACGCTGATGTTGAGGGAGCCGACCGCTCCGGCGGCGCCCGCCGCGGCGGCGACCAGGAGCATCTGGCCGTCGTCGCGCCCGGAGGCGGCGACGGGCGAGATCAGGCGTGTCTGCGGCATGGCGGCCGTCCTGCCGGCCGGGTACCGGTAGGCGTTCGGGTCCGCGGCGATCTCGGGCAGGACGCCGGGCACCCCGGGCGCCGTGGACGGGGTCTGCCCGGAGTACGGCTCGAACCCTCCGGGCCCCGTCATGGTGGACGGCCCTGACGGGCTCGCCGCCCGGCCGCGGCCCGGCGACGACGACGGCTTGCGCGGAGCCTTGGCGGGCGCCTTGTGGGGCTTCTTTGCGGAGGGCTTCTCCGGTTTGGGTTTCGCCGTCTTCGGCGGAGTGGGCTTCGGCGCCGGGCTCTTCGGGGTGAGGGCGTCGCGGAGGTTGCCGAGGTTGCACTTCCAGTTCTCGATGGTGCTCTCGGGGTCGACGCCCTTCTTGCACGTCTCCGCCGCGTCGGCCGCCGGGGCGGCGAGGACGAGGACCAGCGCCCCCGCCGAGACCGCCGCCGACGCCGTTCCGAGCCGCCTGAGCCGCTGGGGCATGTCGTTCCTCCACCCGCACCGATGCCGTCCCTGACCCTGTTGACATCGTGTCCCATACGGGGTGGTCCGTAAACCGCGGCACAACGGTTTCTTTACCCGTCAGTACGTCACTGGATCACCAGCCGTGCCAGCCTGGTGCGCCGGGCGGGCGCCCCGTTCTCGCGGACGGCCCTGGCCAGCGCGGGTCCGGCGGCCTGGACGACGGACAGATGCCGGCGTGCCAGCCCGAACGCGGTGGCCACCAGCGGCCGCGACAGCCCGTCCGCGGACATGACCGCGACGACGGCGGGGCGCCGCGTCCCGCGCGCCGGCGCGACGGGCACGGCCCAGCCGTGCCGCAACCGGGACGCGTCCGCCGGGGCGACCACCGCGGCCCCGCCGGGGAACTCGATCTCCAGCCCGTGCGGGCCGCCGCCGGTCACCACGCCGGTCTCGCCGAGCGGAGCGTGCGGGAGCGGGGCGGCGACGACCACCCGGTCGCCGGGGTCCATCCCGCCCAGCTTGCCGGGGCCCGGGTTCAGGCGGGCCTTGAGGGCGGCGTTGAGCGCGCCGGTGCCGGCCTCGCCGCCCGCGGCCGGCGCGACGACCTGGACGTCCTCGACCGGGATCCCGAGGGCCCGGGGGATCGAGCCGGTGACGAGCTGGACGGCCCGGTGCACCGCCTCGCCGGGGCTTTCGGCGGGCACGATGACGACCTCGCGCTCGGGCGCGTCGACGGCGGTGAGGTCACCGCCGCGCACCGCCGCGGTCAGCGCGCCGAGCGGGTCGGACGGCGGCGCGGCGTCCAGCGTCACCACGGGCACGGCCTCCGACGCCTCCAGGTCGTCCAGCGGGCGGCCCGGCCCGGTGGGCGGCGGGGCGTCCGGCTCGGCGCACAGCATCAGGTGGGCGCCGTCGGGGCACGCCTCGGCGAGCACCGCGCACAGTTCGACGTCGAGCGCGGAGCCGTCCGCCACGATGACCAGATCGAGGTCGAAGGGATGCTGCTCGCCGCGCCGGTAGACCACGGCGCCGGGCGCGTCCGGTGCGTCGTCGAGCGGCTCCAGCAGCCGGTGCAGGCTGGTGACGGTGACGCCGTCCGCGTCCCCGGTGAGATCGGCGGCGAGGTCGGCGGCGGCGCGGTCGGTGGGCGCGGCGACGGCGGTCCGGACGCCCTGCGACGCGGCGGCGGCCGCGATGCCGGTGACCGCGCGCGCCAGGTCGTCCGGCGTCCCCCGCAGGATGCTCACGCCGGTGCGGAGCGCGGCGGTGAGCGCGAGGGACCGGTCCTCGGGCAGCCCGTCGCGCAGGCCCTTCACCGCGGCGTCGTCCAGGAGCGGCGCCGCCGTGAGCGTCAGCCGCTGGAGGCCCTCGGCCGCGGCCTCCTCGGCGAGCGCCCACCGCGCCGGGCCGAGCGTCTCCTCCGGCTCCGGCGGCTCGGCGTCCTCCTCGAAGGACTCCTCGTCGAACGCGGGCTCCTCGGTGAGCGACAGGACCTCCGCCTCGTCCAGCGCCGCCTCGATCGCGCCGCGCGGGTCGGGGAACCGCGCGCGTTCCAGCGCGGACAGCACCTCGGCGGCGGGCGTGACCGTGTGGCCGGCGCGGGCCGCCTCGGTCAGCAGGTGAAGGACGAGCGCGCCGCCGCGCCGGGGGTCCCCGGGCTCGGCGCCGTCGCCGAGGAGGGCGCGCGCGAAATGGTCGGCCTGGCCGGGCTGGACGCCCGGGACGCGCAGCAGCCGCCACGGGTCGGCGCGCAGCAGCCCCGCGGCGTCGGGCCCGAGCCCACGGGCGGCCCGCGGGGCGAGCGCGGCGGGGACGCCCGTCTCGGTGAAGAGCGCGGTGAGCGCCTGCAGGTTCTCCTGCGGGGTCCGGTCCTCGCCGGGCGGCGGGGCCGGCGCGGGGTCGCGGGCTTCACCGTCCGGGCGGGGCCGGTCGTCGAGCGCCCGCGCGGCGGCCTCGGCGGCGCGCATGGCCTCCGCGGCGCGCGCCGCCCGCTCGGCGGGGGAGGGGGTCTCGTCAGGGGTGTCGGTCACGGGCTTCCCGTCGCGGCTGATCACGGTTGGCGGTGGACCGTCCCGAGCGTGCCACGGACGGTCCCGGGGGTCACTTAGAACACGGCGTCACTGACAACACCGGGCACTGCGAGGACGGGGTCCACGATCACAGGTGGGAGGGTGTGTCGGAGAGGTCGGAGACGTCGTCCAAGGCGCGGCGGATCTCGTTCGGCAGCGTGAGGTCCTCGCTCTCCAGGATCGCGCCGAGCTGCGCGGCGGTCCGGGCGCCGACGATCGGCGCCGCGACCCCCGCGCGGTCGCGGACCCACGCGAGCGCGACCGCGAGCGGGGAGCGGCCGAGGCCCTCGGCGGCGGTCACCACCGACTCCACGATGCGGGCGCACTCCTCGTCCAGGTAGGGCTGGACGAACTCGGCGAAGTGCGGGGCGGCGGCGCGCGACCCGGCGGGGATGCCGGTGCGGTACTTGCCGGTGAGGACGCCCCGGCCGAGCGGCGACCACGGCAGCAGGCCCGCCCCGGCGTCCAGCGCGGCGGGCACGACCTCGCGCTCGATGTCGCGGCTCAGCAGCGAGTACTCCAGCTGCGCCGACACGACCGGCGCGCGGCCCGGCCAGGCCCGCTGCCACGCGGCGGCCTTGGAGACCTGCCAGCCCGCGTAGTTGGACACCCCGACGTACCGCGTCCGGCCGGTCGCGACCGCCTCGTCCAGCGCCGACAGCGTCTCCTCCAGCGGCGTGGCGGGGTCGTAGACGTGCAGCTGCCACAGGTCCACGTGGTCGAGGTCCATCCGGTCGAGGGAGGCGTCCAGGGCGCGGAGCAGGTGCCTGCGGGAGCCGTCGTAGCGGCCGTTCGGCCTGATCGCGGCCTTGGTCGCGATGACGAGGCCGTCCCGGTCGACGAGTTCGCTCAGCAGCCGGCCGAGGATCCGCTCGCTGTCGCCGTCGTTGTAGACGTCGGCGGTGTCGACCAGGGTGCCCCCGGCCTCCATGAACGCGACGAGCTGCGCCGCCGCCTCGTCCGGGTCGGTGTCCTGCCCCCAGGTCATGGTGCCGAGGCCCAGCCGGGACACCAGCAGCCCGCTCCGCCCGAGGTGACGCTCCTTCATAGGCGGCCAATCTAGCGGTCCGCGCGATCCCGGCGGAAAGTGAGCATCCGTCACGTCCGGCTTCAGCCCCGCCCATCGATCCTGGTGAGTTCCGCTGGCGCCGGGTGCCGCCGGGCTAGAGTGCGCAGCCATGGCGCCACCCCCGTTCTCGATGTACTCGCCGAAGACCCCGGACGGCGACGGCGGGCCGCCCGTGGCTCCGGTGTTCGGCGCGGGCCCCGCCGACGACCCCGGCTATCTCGGCTCGCTGCGCGGCGGGACCGAGCTCGGCCGGGTGCGCCTGATGATGCTGGTGCTGCTGGCCGCGCCCGTGCTCATCCTGGCGATCATGCCGCTGATCGTGGAGGACGGCCGCGGGGACGCCCCGCCGTGGATCTACGCGCCGCCGGCCGCGGCCGCCCTGCTCGCGCTGCTGGCCGGGCCACGGGCGCCGCGCCCGATGGCGCCGGGCGCGGAGCCGCCGGCGGCGGCGATGACCGCGCTGCTGATGTTCCGGCAGGCGGTGCTGCTGCGGTTCGCGCTGGCCGAGGGCGTGATCCTGCTGGGCCTGCCCCTGGCGATGGTCGGGCACAGCGAAACGGTGTTCGTCGCCGGGTTCGTCCTCGGCTACCCGCTGCTGGTCTGGCTGGCGCTGCCCACGCGCGGCATGGTGGAGCGGGTGCGGCGCCGCCTGGAGGCGCGGGACGCCGAGTCCCACCTGTGGGCGGTCCTCCTCGCCGCGCCCCCGCCTTCGGGCGCGACACCGCCCGCCGCGGGCCGGTAGTCCAGTCCGGGGCCGCGTTACAGGCCGCTCACGGCCGAGCAGGTGGCGCCTCTGGGCGCTTGCCTTACGGCGCCGGGTTCACACGGTCTCTTCTGGCCCGGGTTTCCCCCGGAGCTGCCCCGTCTCAGGGGCACAACTGAGAGAGAAGGGTGGTAGAGCCCTAATGATTCACGTATACAACGGCTTACCGGCGACCGGAGCGCCTCAGGCGTCTCCGTTCGCCGGGTGGCCGGCGACCGTTCCCGTCACCAACGGGGGGCTTCCGAGCTTCCCTTGTGCCGGGTGGCCGGTGACCGCTCCCATCACCACCGGAGCGCCGCCGATCGTCCAGGCGTGCGACAAGCCTGGGCACCTGCAGACGACATGCATGTTCTGCCAGACGTCGTACTGCACGGTATGCGAGAGTCACAGCTGCTAGTCCCGACCGGTACCAGGCCCCGCGTGGCCTGGGCGGTGAGCAGCTGATCTACACACCGGCCCCTCGGCGCACATGCCGAGGGGCCGGCCTTTGCCTCCGGCCTTACAGCCAGCCGCTCTTGCGGAGGCGGCGGAACAGCAGGACGCAGATGACGGCCATCACGGCGATGACCAGCGGGTATCCGATGGTCCAGTGCAGTTCGGGCATGTGGTCGAAGTTCATGCCGTAGATCCCGGCGATCGCGGTCGGCACCGCGATGATCGCGGCCCACGCGGAGATCTTGCGCATGTCCTCGTTCTGCTGCTTGCCGAGCAGCGCCAGGTGCGCGGTCAGCACGCTGTTGAGCAGCTCGTTGTGCGCGTCGACCTGCGAGTCGACGCGCAGCAGGTGGTCCAGGACGTCGCGGAAGTACTCCCGGGTGCTGCCGCACTCGGCGACCCGGCCCTTCACGATCTCCTGCAGAACGGGGATCAGCGGGTCCTCGGCGCCGCGGAACTCAAGCACCTCCCGCTTGAGGTTGTAGATGTCGGCGGTGACGTCCCGCGCGCCCGGGTCGAACACGGCCCGCTCCAGCCCGATGATGTCGACCTCGACTTCGTGGGCGACGAGGCCGTAGCGGTCGACGACCTCGTCGCACACCGCGTACAGGACGGCGGTGGCGCCGTGCTTGAGCAGCTCCGGGCTGTCCTCCAGCCGCTTGCGGACGAGGCCGAGCGGGTTCCCCGCGCCGTGCCGGACGGTGACGACGAAGTCGCGGCCGAGGAACACCATGATCTCGCCGACCTCGATGTCGGACGTCTCGTCGATGTACGCGAGCGTCTTCAGCACGACGAACAGCGTGTCGTCGTAGCGCTCCATCTTGGGCCGCTGGTGCGCGGTGACCGCGTCCTCGGAGGCGAGCGGATGCAGCATCAGCTCGTCCTTGACCAGCTCGAACTCGTCCTCGTCGGGCTCGAACAGGCCGATCCAGAGGAAGCAGTCACCGTCCGCGCGCGCGGCGTCGAAGGCGTCGCTGATGTCGCCGTCGATGTCGTGGCGCTTGCCGCCCGCGTAGATGGCCTTGTCGACGATCACAGTGTGCATTCTTCCGCATTCGGACGCCTGCCCGTGCCGCCCGGCCGGGATGATCTCCTAGAGTGAACCGGTGTGACGACGCTTCTCCTGGTCCGGCACGGCCTGACCGCGATGACCGGCCCGGTGCTGGCCGGATGGACGCCCGGCGTCCGCCTGGACGACCGGGGCCGCGCGCAGGTCACCGCCCTCGCCGCCCGCCTGGCGCGGCTTCCGCTGGCCGCCGTCGTGTCCAGCCCCCTGGAACGCTGCGCCGAGACGGCCGAGGCCATCGCCGCCGGGCACGCCGGGCCGGTCGGGAAGATCGAGACGGACGAGCGGTTCGGCGAGGTCCGCTACGGCGACTGGACGGGCCGGCCGCTGAAGGAGCTGGCCGAGGAGCCGCTCTGGCGGGTCGTCCAGGCCCACCCGTCCGCCGCGCGGTTCCCCGGGGAGGCCGGCGAGTCCCTGGCCGGCGCGCAGCACCGCGCCGTCACGGCCGTCCGCGACTGGAACGCGCGGATCGCGGCCGAGCACGGCCCGGACGCCCTGTACCTCGTGTGCAGCCACGGCGACATCATCAAGTCGGTCGTCGCCGACGCCCTCGGCCTGCACCTGGACCAGTTCCAGCGCATCCAGGCCGACCCGGCGTCCCTCACCGTCATCCGGTACACCGAAACGCGCCCGTTCGTCGTCCGGGTCAACGACACCGGAGGCGATGTCGCCGGGCTCGTTCCCGAACCGCGGGAGGAAGGTTCCGGGAAAGACGGACTCGGTCCGGGCGACGCGGTCGTCGGCGGCGGCGCGTAGGGTCGGTGTCATGCCCGTCATCTCCTACGACCTGCCGGAGCGGTTCGTCGCCGGCGCCGTCGGGCGGCCAGGCGACCGCGCCTTCTTCCTGCAGGCGCGCTCGGGCCGCCGCGTCACCAGCGTCGGCCTGGAGAAGTTCCAGGTGACGCTGCTGGCCGAGCGGCTGGAGGAACTGCTGGACGAGGTGCTGCGGCGCGCCGGCGGGGAGTCCGCCGTCCCCGCGGTCGCCCCGTCCGATCTCGAGGACGACGGTCCCCTCGACCAGCCCGTCGAGGAGGAGTTCAAGGTGGGCACGATGGCGCTCGCGTGGGATCCCGACGACGAGCAGGTCGTGATCGAGGCGCAGGAGGTCACCGAGTCCGAGGAGGAGACCGAGGTCGGCGAGGACGATCCCGCCATCGCGGTGCTGCGGGTGCGGATCAGCCCGGCGCAGGCCCGCGCCTTCGCCGAGCGCGCGCTGAAGGTCGTCGCGGCCGGGCGCCCCCCGTGCCCGCTGTGCGGCCTGCCCCTCGACAGCGAGGGGCACGTGTGCCCCCGCCAGAACGGATACCTCGGCTGAGATGACACCCCTGCGAACGGACCGCGCCCGGACGCGCGTGTGCCGCCGTCCCGCCGGGCCCGGTGCGGCGGAAACAGGCCCGCCGCGCTGGATCATGGGCGACGTGGCCGGGAGAATGAACGCATGACGCAGTCCTCCCGGGACCGGGCACCCGCCGGCGACGTCGCCGGGCAGGGCGGGCCCGCCCGCCCGGTGTCCCCGCGCGACGTCGCCGCCGCCGAGGGGCTGCTGTCGGCGGGGCGCCTCGCCGTGGAGGGCCGCCTCGTCCAGGCGTCCAACGCCACGCTGTACTGCTCGATCGAGCACGACGGGCTGTCGGCCAACTGCGTCTACAAGCCCGTCGCGGGGGAGCGGCCCCTGTGGGACTTCCCCGACGGCACCCTCGCCGAGCGGGAGGTCGCCGCCTACGAGGTATCCAAGGAGATGGGCTGGGGCACCGTCCCGCCGACCGTGCACCGCGACGGTCCCTACGGGCCCGGCATGGTGCAGCTGTGGGTGGAGCCCGACCCCGACGTCGACCTCGTGTCGCTGTCGCGGTCCGACGACGAGGCCATCCGCCGCATGGCCGTCTTCGACGCCGTCGTCAACAACGCCGACCGCAAGATCGGCCATCTGCTGCCGCCCGGCGACGGCCATGTGTACGGCTGCGACCACGGCGTCTGCTTCTCCGTCGACTACAAGCTGCGCACGGTGCTGTGGCAGTGGCGCGGCAAGCCCCTCACCCCCGAGGCCCTCGACGCCCTCGGCCGGGTCGACGCCGGGCTGCGCGGCGGCGCCCTCGGCGCGCGGCTCGCCGAGCTGCTCACCGCCGACGAGGTCGACGCCACGCGCCGCCGCGTCGAGCTGATGCTGAAGCACCGCATCCACCCCTATCCGCCCGAGGACTGGCCCGCCATCCCCTGGCCGCCGCTGTAGCCCGCCCCGGCCTGTGCGGGTTTTTGGGGGAATGCTCCAATTGGGGCATGTGCACTGCGATCATCAGTGTCGATCCCTCCTCCCCGGTCCCGGTCCTGCTCGTGGGCGTCCGGGACGAGTTCGTCGCCCGCGACTGGGAGCCGCCCGGGCGGCACTGGCCGGACCGGCCCGGCCTCGTCGGCGGCCGTGACCTGCGGGCCGGCGGCACCTGGCTGGCGGTGGAGCCGGACGCGCCGCGCGTCGCGGTCGTGCTGAACGGCCGCGGCCGGATGGCGCCCGAGGCGGGCCGCGCGACGCGCGGGGAGCTGCCGCTGCGCGCCGCCGCCGACGGCAAGCTCGGCGACCCGGACCTCGCCGCCTTCGACCCCTTCCACCTCGTCCTCGCCGAACCCGACCGGGTGCGCCTGTGGAGCTGGGACGGCACGGCGCTCGGCGAACGCGGCCTCGGCCCCGGCCTCCACCTCATCGTCAACAGCGGCCTGGAGGGCGAGGGCCAGCTGGAAGGGGAGACCGAGGACGCCTACATGGCGGCGCGGCTCGCGCACTTCCGGCCACGTCTGGCCACGACGCCACGCCCCGAGCCCGGCCCGGACGAAACCGTGGAAAAGGCGTGGGGTGCGTGGCTGCCGCTGGTGAACGGCGACGGGCTGCCCCGAGCCGACCACCGCGCCCTGCTTCCCCTGCTCGACCTGGGCGACGGCCGCGTCTGGGGCACCACCTCGGTCAGCCTCGTCGCGCTCGGCAGGGCCGGCGTCCGGTACGACTTCTCCGCCGCACCCGGCGACGGCGCCGCCTGGTCCCGCGTGCGGTAAGGACACGGTGACCCGTCCGGTCGGCGGCTACGCCTGCGATCAATCACCCTGGGTGCTAGTTTGGCTACTTAATGCGATCTTCGTCGGAGGCGGCGCCGAGGAGGCGCCGGGCCGAGACCGGGACCCGGAGGCCGCCGGAGGCCGCGGGCGGCGCCGCGCCGGTGGAGTGCCGCACCCCGTTCCAGCTCGCGTGCGGCCGGTTCCGCCGCGACCGGCTCGCGGTCGCGGCCCTCGCCGTCCTGGCGCTGATCGTGGCGTTCGCGGCGCTGGCGCCGCTGTGGGCGCAGCTGACCGGCCACCCCTACGACGCGACGTTCCCGCGGACGGGCCTGGACGCCGGCGGGCAGCCCCGCGGGCCGGGCGCCCGGTTCCCGCTCGGCGCCGACCAGCTCGGCCGCGACGTCCTCGTCCGGGCCGCCTACGGCGCGCGGATCTCCCTGGCCGTCGGGGTCCTCGCGGCCCTGCTCGCCGCCGCCGCGGGCACGGCGGCCGGGACGCTCGCCGGGTTCGCGGGCGGCGCCCTGGACACGCTGCTGGCCCGGCTGATGGACACGACGCTCGCGCTGCCGTACCTGCTGGTGGCGATCACGCTGGCGACCACGTTCCGGATCTCCTCGGTCGCCGCGAGCCTCACCCTGACGATCGTGGTGATCGCGTTCTTCCAGTTCGCGGCGTTCGGCCGGGTCATCCGCGGGCAGGTGGTCGCGCTGAAGCGCCGGGAGTTCATCGACGCGGCCCGGGCGCTCGGCTCCTCCAACGTCCGGATCATGTTCGCCGACGTCCTGCCGAACCTGGTCGCGCAGATCACCGTGCTGACCTCGCTGCTGATCCCGGCGTCGATCGTGTTCGAGGCGACGCTGTCCTTCCTCGGCGCCGGGGTCCGGCCGCCGATGCCGAGCTGGGGGTCGATGCTCGGCGAGGGCGGCGACGTGTTCCAGACCGCCTGGTGGCTGCTCGCCGTCCCGGGCGGCCTGCTGCTGCTGACCACGCTGTCGTTCAACCTGCTCGGCGACGGGATCCGCGACGCCCTGGACCCGGGCGGCGACCGCCCCGCCGGGGGGAGGTGAGCGCCCGTGGCGCGTTTCCTCCTCCGCCGCCTGCTGTACGCGGTCATCGTGCTGTGGCTGGTGTCCACGCTGGTCTTCGCGTTCCTGCACCTGTCGCCCGTCCCGGTGGAGCGGGTCATCGGCGGGCCCCGCGCGACCACCGGCATGCTGGACCAGATCCGCCGCAACCTCGGGCTCGACCTGCCCGTCCCCGTCCAGTACTGGCGGTTCGCCGAGCGGCTGCTGCGCGGCGACCTCGGCGACTCCTACGTCAACGGCACACCCGTCACCGCCCTGATCGGCGACCGCCTCCCGGCGACGCTGTGGCTGGTGGCCGGCGCCGGCGTCCTGTGCTCCGCCGGCGGCGTCCTGCTCGGCGTGCTCAGCGCGACCAGGGCACGGACCCTGTGGGACCGGGCCGCGACCGTTTTCGTGCTCGCCGGCCTGTCCACGCCGCCGTTCGTGATGGCGCTGGTGCTGCTCTACGTGTTCGCGACCAGGCTCGGGCAGAGCGGCGTCCACGTCTTCGAGGCGGGGCCGCCGCTGCAGGAGCACTTCCTGCGCCGGATGGTCCTGCCGTGGATCGCGCTCGCGTTCCTCCTGATGGCCTCCTACACCCGCCTCACCCGGGGGGCGATGCTGGACGTCCTGGGCGAGGACTACGTGCGGACCGCGCGGGCCAAGGGCCTGCCGGAGCGCCGCGTCGTGTGCGGGCACGGGCTGCGGGCCGCGCTGGCCCCGGTCGTCACCCAGGCCGGCATCGACCTCGGCGCGCTGATCGGATCCACGATCGTGACCGAGAAGGTGTTCGGGCTGCAGGGCGTTGGGCAGCTCGTCTACCAGTCCATCGCCCTCGGCGACACCCCGGTGATCATCGGGGTGACGCTGCTGGTGACGTTCTTCGTGGTCGCGGCGAACCTGCTGGTCGACATCGGCTACTCGGTCCTGGACCCGCGCGTCCGCCCCGCCTGACGGCCCCCTGACCGGCCGCCCCCCGCAGATGCCATGATCTCGGATTCATGCCGCGAACTGCGCATGGATAAGCTTTCGGGTATGCGATCGTGGCCCGCCCCCGAAGTCCCCAGCCTGTCCGACGCGGGACTGCCCGCCGCGGCACGGCCGCTGAGCCTGCACGACACGGGGACGGGGGAGACACGTCCCACGACGCCCGGCGAAACCGCCCGGATGTACGTGTGCGGGATCACCCCCTACGACGCGACCCACCTCGGCCACGCCAACACCTACCTGGCGTTCGACCTCGTCAACCGGGTCTGGCAGGACCTCGGCCACCGGGTGCACTACGTCCAGAACGCCACCGACGTCGACGACCCGCTCCTGGAACGTGCCCAGCAGACCGGGGAGGACTGGCGAGAGCTCGCCGACCGGGAGATCCAGCTGTTCCGCGAAGACATGACCGCGCTGCGGGTCCTGCCACCCGACCAGTACATCGGCGCGGTCGAGGCGATCCCGCTGATCGTGGAGATGATCGAGAAGCTGCGCGGCCGGGACGCCACCTACGAGGTGTCCGGCGACACCTACTTCCCGATCGCCGCCGACCCGGCGTTCGGGCAGGTCAGCGGGCTGCCGCGGGACGAGATGACGGCGCTGTCGGCCGAGCGCGGCGGGGACCCCGGCCGGCCCGGCAAACGCGACCCGCTGGACGCCCTGCTCTGGATGGCGAAACGCCCCGGCGAGCCCGGCTGGGAGTCCCCGTTCGGCGAGGGCCGCCCCGGCTGGCACGTCGAATGCTCCGCGATCTCCGTCGAGTACCTCGGCATGGCGTTCGACGTCGAGGGCGGCGGCTCCGACCTGGCGTTCCCGCACCACGAGATGGGCGCCTCCCACGCCCAGGTCGCCACGGGGGAGCGGCCGCACGCACGCGCCTACGTCCACGCGGGCATGGTCGGCCTGGACGGCGAGAAGATGTCGAAGTCGCGCGGCAACCTCGTGTTCGTGTCGAAGCTGCGGCAGAGCGGCACCGACCCGATGGCGATCCGGCTGGCGCTGCTGGCCCACCACTACCGCGCCGACTGGGAGTGGACGCCCGCCGCCCTGGACGAGGCCGCCGCACGCCTCGGCCGCTGGCGCGCCGCTGTGGCCCGCCCGTCCGGGCCGCCCGCCGCACCGCTGGCCGCCGCGGTCCGCGACCACCTGGCCGGCGACCTGGACGCCCCGGCCGCACTGGCGGCCATCGACGGCTGGGGCGCCGCCGACGGCGCCGACGAGGCCGCCCCGGCGCAGGCCCGTGCCATCGCCGACGCCCTGCTGGGCGTCACGCTCTGACCCTCCGCCGGCCGAGCCGGGTCATTCCAGCACGTAGCAGTCCCAGTCGGACGGGGTGCCCGCGTCGCCGCGCAGGCGCGCCTCGGCGTCCGGCCGGTACTGCGACGTGCACACCAGCGTCATCGTGATCTTGGTGTCCACGCCGATGTCGCCGCCGCGGGGGACGCAGTACCAGTCGCCGGAGCGGAACACGGCGTCGCGGTCGCGGGCAGCGCAGTACCTGCCGGGGTCGGGGGACCCGAGCACGACGGGTGTGGGCGGCGGGTCACTGGAGGTCGGCGGGTCGCCGTTCCCTCCGCCCGGCCGCGTCCCCTGGCCCGGCCCGGGACGGCCCGCCGTGGTGGGCGGCCTTCTGGAAGTACGGCCGGTGGTGGGCGACGCCGACGACGGCCCGGACGAGTGCCGCGCCGTCGTCGGAGCCGAGATCGGCCCGCCGCCGTGCGTCCCGGTGGGCCCGGACGGTCCGCCCCGATGCCGGTCCAGCAGCCCGTATCCGGCGGCGCCCACGACCGCGGCCACGACCACCGCGGCGGCGGCCGCGGCCAGCGGCCGGCCGAGGCGCCGCCGCCCGGGGCGCCCGCCGCCGGGACGCGGGTCGGTGGCCACGGGCGGCAGCGTGCCGGTGCCGTCCGTACCCTCGGTGGAGCCCGCCCCCGCGGGCGGGGCTTCGGCCGGCGGGGTCTCGCCGGGCGCGGCCGCGGCGGGCGCGGGTTCGAAGGCGTCCTCGTGGCCGACGAGCCGCAGAAGCAGCTGCGCCGCCGTCGGCCGCCGCGCGGGGTCCTTGTCCAGGGCGGCCGCGACCAGCTCGCGCAGCTCGCCCTCCAGGTCCCCGAGGTCGGGCTCGTGGTGCAGGACGCGGTACATCACCGCCGGGACGGAGTCGGACCCGAACGGGGGCCGCCCGGTCGCCGCGAACGTCATCGTCGCGCCCCAGGCGAACACGTCCGCGGCGGCGCCGACGTCCTCCCCGGACACCTGCTCGGGCGCCATGTACGCGGGGGTGCCGACCGCGCGGCTGCTCACCGCGCTGGCGGCGTCCAGGACGCGCGACAGCCCGAAGTCGATCACGCGGGGCCCGTCGGGGCCGAGCAGCACGTTGTGCGGCTTGAGGTCGCGGTGCACGATCCCGGCGCGGTGGATGGCGGTCAGCGCGCTGGCGGTGCTGACGGCGAGCCGGTCCAGCGCGCCGCCGCCCATCGGCCCGTCCCGCGCGACGAGCCGGTTCAGCGCCTCGCCGGGGACGTACTCGCTGACCAGGTAGGGGCTGTCCCCGGCGACCTCGGCGTCCAGGAACTGGGCGGTGCAGAACCGGGCGACCTGCTTGGCGACCTCCGCCTCGCGGACGAACCGGGCCCGCGCGGTGTCGTCGTCGTCGAACTGGACCCGCAGCAGCTTGACCGCGACGCGCTCGCCGTCCGCGCCCTCACCGAGGTAGACCGTGCCCTGCGCGCCGGACCCGAGCCGCCCGAGCAGCTCGTAGCGGCCGAGACGCGCCGGATCATGAGGATGCAGGGGCTGGGCCTCCGGCAAAACCTGCGCTCCCTCACCCGTCCGGTCATCGGTCGCCGCACATCACGTTAGGCCCGCCACCCTATACAGGGCCAGGCCGCCCGAGACCGCGTCCGGGCCGCGGGCCCTTCCCCGCGCGCCGCCGCCGGAGGCGAGCGGGCGCGGTCAGGGGCGACCGGCGGCGATCACTCCGGATCGCGGCGGCGCAGGTAGCGCTCGAACTCGCGGGCGATGGCGTCGCCGCTCGCCTCGGGCAGCTCGGTGGCGTCCTTCTGCTCCTCCAGCGTGCGGACGTACTCGGCGACCTCGGAGTCCTCCTCGGCGAGCTCGTTGACGCCGTGCTCCCAGGCGCGGGCCTCCTCGGGCAGCTCGCCGAGCGGGACGGTGACGTCCAGGAGGTCCTCGACGCGGCGCAGCAGCGCCAGGGTCGCCTTCGGAGACGGCGGCTGGGCGACGTAGTGGGGGACCGCGGCCCACAGCGAGACGGTGTCGAGGTCGGCCTTGGCGCAGGCGTCCTGGAGCACCCCGAGGATCCCGGTCGGCCCCTCGTAGCGGGCCGGCTCCAGGTGCAGGGTGCTGACGAGCCCGGCCTCGGACGCGGCGCCCGTGACGGGCACCGGGCGGGTGTGGGGGGCGTCGGCGAGCAGCGCGCCGAGCAGGACGACGTTGCGGATCTCCAGCTCCAGCATCAGCCCGACCAGCTCGCGGCAGAACGACCGCCACCGCATGTTCGGCTCGATCCCGTGCAGCAGCACGACGTCCTTGCCGTTGGGGAGCCGCGTCCAGGACACGCGGGTCGTCGGCCAGGTGATGCCGCGGGTCTCGCCGTCGGTCATCTCCACGATCGGGCGGGTGACCTGGAAGTCGTAGTAGTCGTCCGGATCGAGCTCGGCGATGGGCACCGCCTCCCAGGCGGACTCCAGATGCGCGATCACCCCGCTGGCGGCCTCACCGGCGTCGTTCCACCCCTCAAAGGCGGCCACGAGCACCGGATCGACGAGTTCCGGCACGCTTTCCAGCTCGATCACGCGCTGCCTCCTTCCGACGCCCAGGTACAGCGTCACCGACGGGGGCCGTCATTCCCGGGGCGGGGTCCCCGCTCATGATCGGTGGCTGTCAGCCTACGTCCTGACAGTGACGTACCCCACCCCACAGGAGGCCAGACCCCGCCCTGTACGCCCGCGGCGGAACCCGGGTCACGATCCGGTCACCGGCCGCGGGGGGTGGTGTGCGCGATCAGCACGTCGCAGGGGGAGCGGTGCGACAGGTTCGCGGGCACGGACCCGAGGATGCGGCCCGCGAGGCTGTTGAGGCCGCGGTTGCCGACCACGACGAGGTCCGCGCCGCGCTCCTTGGCGATCCTGCTGATGACGTCGACGGCGTCGCCCTCGGCGGCGACGTGCTCGATGTCGGTGGCGCCGGCCGCGACGGCCCGCTCCCGCGCGGCCCGCAGCGCGTCGTCGGCGGGCGTGGACCCCTGCACCTTGTAGGCCAGGTCGCCGAGCCGGTCGGCGGCGCTCGCCCGCTCGCGCTCCGGCATCGGGCTGTAGGCGGAGGCGAGCAGGAGGGTGGCGCCCGTGGCGGCGGCCAGCTGCGCGGCCCGGTCGACCGCGCGGAACGAGGAGTCTGAACCGTCGGTGCCGACGAGGATGATGCGGTACGCGCTCATGCCGTTCCTTACCCGTTGGTAGTCACTGCTGGCACGGTATCGGCCCGGTGACCCTTCCGTCACCGTCTCTTTGCACACCCCGTCCAAGAGGAGCGGCCCTTCCAGCATGTGGACGGCCCGGAGCCGCCTCCGGCCGCGCGGATAGGGTGGGTCCCCGCCCCTTCGCCCCGTGAGGAGAGACGTGACCCCTGGCCTCCCGCAAGCCGTGCTGTTCGACATGGACGGCCTGCTCATCGACTCCGAACGCGTCTGGCTGGAGGTCGAGTCGGAGGTCATGGCGTGGCTGGGCGGCGAGTGGAGCACCGCCCACCAGGAGCGCCTGGTCGGCGGCTCCCTCTACCTCGCCGTCGACTACATGCTGGAGCTGACCGGCGCGGACGCCCCCCGCGAGGAGGTCGGCCGGCGGATGCTGGACGGCATGGCCGAGCGGCTCAGCACCTGCGTCCCGATGATGCCTGGCGCCAAGGACCTCCTCGCCGAGGTCCGCGCGGCGGGCATCGCCGCGGCGCTGGTGTCCTCCAGTCACCGGCGGCTGATCGAGCCGGTGCTGGACGCCGTCGGCCGCGAGCACTTCGCACTCAGCGTCGCCGGCGACGAGGTGACCCGGACCAAGCCCGACCCCGAGCCGTACCTGACCGCCGTCGCCCGGCTCGGCGCCGACCCCGCCCGCTGCGTGGTGCTGGAGGACTCCCCGAACGGCGTCGCGGCGGCGGAGGCGGCCGGCTGCGTCACCGTCGCGGTCCCCGGCGTCCTGCCGATCCCGCCCGCGCCGGGACGCACGGTGGTCGCCTCGTTGCGCCAGGTGAACCTGGCGATGCTGGCGTCGCTGGCGGGCTGAGCCGGCGGCGACCCGGCCGTCGCCGCACCGTTGCCGGGCGGTGACCCACTCACGCCGCAGGAGGAGGACGGCCCGGCCGCAAACCGTCCGCCGGGAGGAGCAGGACCGGCGCCTCGCGTGTGACGATGGAGAGAGCACCACCGTACGGAGTGAGGGGCCGGCATGAGCGACGCAGCCATATTCGCGATCAGTCTCGGGGTGACCCTGGTCGGTCTGGTGATCAGCTGGGGCGCCTACCGCCGCCGGGGCGCCGGCACGGGGATGCGCGGTGCGGCCCTGTCGCTGGTGCCGCTCGCGGCGGCGATGACCGGGGTGACGGAGTTCTTCGTCGACCTGGCGTTCAGCCCGGTGAAGTGGGCCGGCGTCGCGGTGGCGGGCCTGGCCGTCCTGCTCTACATGACGTCCGGGGCGATGCTGAGCCGCCGCGCGGGCACCGAGGGCGGCAAGTCCGGCAAGTCCGGCAAGGCCGCCGAGGGTGGCGCCGGGCGGCGGTCCGCGGGGCGCGGCGGGAAGCCGAAGGGCGCCGTGGAGGGCCCCGCGCAGCGCGGCGGCGACCCCGAGATGGCGGAGATCGAGAAGATCCTTCGCGACCGCGGCATCTCCTGAGCGGCATCTCGCCGGGCGGCGTCTCCTGAGAGCGGCGCGCGGTTCACCGTGTGCGCAGCGTGACGGCGGGCCGGGACGTATCCACCCCGATGGGGACGTCCCGGCCCGCCGTTTCTCCGCTTCCACGCTCTGACCTGCGGAGAATCGATATCGGAACGGACTCAGTACGGTAAACTTTGCCGGTCTAGACCGGCCTTCGCTTGCCTGGCAGGGGTTACCGGAACGTACTATTCGGGCGATTTGTCCGAAGTGTTGAGTGACTGCGTGTTGCCCAGATGACGACGAGATCACAAGTCAGATACGGGTACTGGCGAAGGTCGCCTCACGGATGGAGAGTCGTGCCCGAAGGACTACGTTTCCCTTCAGCAAACGCGGCGTAACGGGCACGGGGGCAGCGGATGATCTCCGCGACCGCCGGTCACTCGCCGGCGGCATGGCCGAACCAGTGGCCGGACGGTAGGAGGTATGGAGCGTGGCCGCACCCCTTGAGGTGACCGGGTCCGACGCCGAGGCGCAGCCGGAATCGGTGCTCGCCGGTGTCGACAGGAAGAAGATCCAGGGACGGTCCCTCGGGCAGATCGCCTGGATGCGGCTGAAGCGCGACAAGATCGCACTCAGCGGCGCCGTCATCGTCATCGTGCTCATCCTGATCGCGATCTTCGGCCCGTTCTTCGTGCAGAACCCGCTGACCTACCACCAGAACCTGATCGACCCGACCTACAACCGGCCGAAGTCCGGGATCTGGCACTCGGGCATCAGCGGCGACCACTGGCTCGGCGTGGAGCCCGGCACCGGCCGCGACATGCTCGCCCGGATCGTGCACGGCGCCCGCATCTCGCTGCTGGTGTCGTTCCTGGCCACCCTGATGTCGGTGGTCATCGGGACGGTCGCGGGCATCGTCGCCGGCTACTTCGGCGGCTGGGTCGACTACCTGATCAGCCGTGCGATGGACGCCTTCCTCGCCTTCCCGCTGCTGCTGTTCGCGATCGCGCTGGTCGGCGTCGTGTCCGACGGGGCGTTCGGGCTGAACGGCAACGGGCTGCGGATCTCGGTGCTGGTCGTGGTCATCGGGTTCTTCAACTGGCCTTATATCGGCCGCATCATCCGGGGTCAGACGCTGTCGCTCCGGGAGCGCGAGTTCGTCGACGCCGCCCGCAGCATGGGAGCCCGGAACTCCTACGTGCTGTTCAAAGAGGTCCTGCCGAACCTCGTCGCGCCGATCCTGGTCTACTCGACCCTGCTGATCCCGACGAACATCCTGTTCGAGGCGGCGCTGTCGTTCCTGGGCGTCGGTGTCATCCCGCCGACCCCGTCCTGGGGCGGCATGCTGACGCTCGCGGTGCCGATCTACTCCTCCGACCCCGCCTACATGATCATCCCCGGTATGGCGATCTTCATCACCGTCCTCGCCTTCAACCTCTTCGGTGACGGGCTGCGGGACGCTCTCGACCCTCGGGGCAAGTGACTCGGGTTCAACGGACCCGTCTATTTGAAGGGGTGCGCCTGCACATGAACAAGATGAGACCAATCGCGGTCTTCGCGGCCGGCGTGGTCGCGGCCGCGGGGCTCGCCGCCTGTGGCGGCGGTGACTCGGGCGGGTCCGGAAGCGGCCCCGGCTACAACGCCGGCAACCAGGCCCAGGTCAACAAGTCGGACAAGAAGGGCGGAACGCTCAAGTTCGCCGACTCCGACGACTGGGACTCGCCGGACCCGGGCAACACCTACTACGCGTTCTCCCAGAACTTCGCCCGCCTCTACGGCCGTGGCCTGACCACGTTCAAGGCGGCCGCGGGCAAGGAGAGCCTTGAGATCACGCCCGACCTGGCCACCGACATGGGCCAGTCCAGCGACGGCGGCAAGACCTGGACGTACAAGCTGCGCACCGGCGTCAAGTACGACGACGGCACCACGGTGACGTCCAAGGACGTGAAGTACGCGATCGAGCGCAGCAACTTCACCAAGGAGCTGCAGCTCGGGCCGAAGTACTTCAAGCAGTACCTCGTCGACAACAAGCCCGCTTACAAGGGCCCGTACGAGGACAAGAGCGACGAGGGCCTGAAGTCGATCGAGACCCCCGACGACCAGACGATCATCTTCCACCTGAACGCGCCGTTCCAGGAGTTCGACTACCTGGTCGCGATGTCGCAGTCGATCCCGGTGCCGAAGGCCAAGGACACCGGCACCAAGTACGAGACCTCGATCGTCTCCAGCGGTCCGTACAAGATCGACAACTACACGCGCGGCAAGTCCATGTCGCTGTCGCGCAACCCGAACTGGAACCAGAGCACCGACCCGCTCCGCAAGGCTCTGCCTGACAAGATCGAAGTGCAGATCAAGCAGAACGCCGACGACATCGACCAGCGGCTGCTCGCCGGATCGCTGGACATGGACATCGCCGGCGTCGGCGTCCAGGCGGGAACCCAGCCGAAGGTGCTGACCCCCGAGCAGAAGCCGTACGTCGACAACCCGGTCCAGGGCTTCCTGCGGTTCATGTCGCTGAACCAGCACGTCAAGCCGCTGGACAACCAGCACTGCCGCATCGCCGTGCAGTACGCGACCGACAAGGTCGCCGCGCAGACCGCCTACGGAGGCCCGCTCGCCGGCGGCGACATCGCCACCACGATCCTGCCGCCGACGGTGTCCGGGTACAGCAAGTTCGACCTGTACCCGCAGAAGCAGGCGGAGGGCGGCGGCCTCGACCAGGCCACCCTGGCCAAGGCCAAGCAGGAGCTGCAGGCGTGCGGCAAGCCGAACGGCTTCTCCACCAAGATCTCGGCGCGGTCGGACCGGCCGAAGGAAGTCGCGATGGCCGAGGCGATCCAGCAGAGCCTCGCCAAGGTCGGCATCAAGGTCAGCATCGTGCAGTTCCCGGCCGGTGACTACTTCAACAAGTACGTCGGCGTGCCGAAGTACGTGCACGACCACGGCATCGGCATGATGATCATGGCGTGGGCGGCGGACTGGCCGACCGGCTACGGCTTCCTCTCGCAGATCATCCACGGTGACGCGATCAAGCCGTCCGGCGGCAACAACCTCGCCGAGATGGACGACCCCGCGGTCAACAAGGGGCTGGACGACGCGATCGCCAACCCGGACGAGGCCGCCCGCCTGAAGGCCTACGGCGAGGTCGACAAGACGGCGATGGGGAACGCCATGGAGGTCCCGCTGATCTACGCCAAGGCCCTGATGTACCGGCCGAAGCGCGTGACCAACGCCGGCATCACCTACGGCTACGGCGGAATGTACGACTACCTGAACATGGGCGTGGAGTGACACTCCGCTTCGTCCGTGCGTCCATCTGAAGGCAGGTGAAGGCGACGCCCGCCGGCCCGGCAGGGACCTACCGGTCCCGCCGGCCGGCGGGTGGGGCCGAGCAATGTGTTCGCATACATCATCCGGCGGCTCATCGGTGCCGTCATCATGTTGCTGCTGGTCAGCCTGGTGACCTTCGGCATCTTCTTCTGGCTGCCGAAGCTGGCGGGGCAGACCACCGACCAGATCGCGGCGTCCTACGTCGGCAAGGCGCCGACCGCGGAGGCCATCCAGGACACCAAGGAGCGGCTCGGCCTGGACAAGCCGGTCGTGGTGCAGTACGGCAACTACCTGAAGGCGATCGCCGTCGGCAAGGACTACAAGGCCGGCCCGGTGACCGACCACTGCCCGGCGCCGTGCCTCGGCTACTCGTTCCGCAGCAGCCAGCCGGTCCTTGAGACCCTGCTCGACCGCGCCCCTGCGACGCTGTCGCTGGCACTCGGCGCCGCGATCGTCTGGCTGGCCGGCGGCATCGCCACCGGCGTGGTGTCGGCGCTGCGAAGAGGCTCGATCTGGGACCGCGCGACGATGATCATCGCGTTGAGCGGTGTGTCGCTGCCGATCTACTTCACCGGCCTGGTCTCGCTCGCCCTGTTCTCCTACAGCATCAAGATCTTCCCAGGGGGCGGCAGCTACACGCCCTTCCTCGACAATCCGGTGAAATGGTTCGAGGCGCTGGTGCTGCCCTGGGTGACGCTCGCCTTTCTCTACGCCGCGATGTACGCGCGGCTCACGAGAGCGGGCATGCTGGAAACGATGAACGAGGACTACATCCGCACCGCCCGCGCCAAGGGGCTGCCGGAGAAGACCGTCGTCACCAGGCACGCGCTGCGCGCCTCGCTGACGCCGATCCTCACGATCTTCGGCCTCGACCTCGGGCTGCTGCTCGGCGGCGCGGTCCTGACCGAGAACACCTTCGGCATCCCGGGGCTGGGCCAGCTCGCGATCAGCTCGATCCGCGGCGGCGACCTGCCCATGGTGCTCGGCGTGACGCTGCTGACCGCGACCTCCATCGTCGTGATCAACCTGATCGTCGACATGCTGTACGCCGTCGTCGACCCGAGAGTGAGGCTTGGCTGATGACCGGCACCGCGCCCGCCGCGGACACCGCGGGCACCGGCGAGGCTCCCACCTCGTTCCTGGAGGTCCGCGACCTCAAGATCCACTTCCCGACGGACGACGGGCTGGTGAAGTCCGTCGACGGGCTGTCGTTCGCCCTGGAACGCGGCCGCACCCTCGGGATCGTGGGCGAGTCCGGCTCCGGCAAGAGCGTGACCAGCCTCGGCATCCTCGGCCTGCACAACCGGCGCAACGCCGACGTGTCCGGGGAGATCTGGCTGGACGGCAAGGAGATCGTCGGCGCCTCGCAGGGCGAGGTGCGCCGCCTCCGCGGCCGCAACATGGCGATGATCTTCCAGGATCCGCTGTCGTCGATGCATCCCTTCTACACGGTCGGCAAGCAGATCATCGAGGCCTACCGGGTGCACAACGACGTGTCCAAGGCGGTGGCCCGCAAGCACGCCATCGACATGCTGGGCAAGGTCGGCATCCCGAAGCCGGACAAGCGGGTGGACGACTACCCGCACCAGTTCTCCGGCGGCATGCGGCAGCGCGCGATGATCGCGATGGCGCTGTCGTGCGACCCGGAGCTGCTGATCGCCGACGAGCCGACGACGGCGCTGGACGTGACGGTGCAGGCGCAGATCCTGGACCTGATCCGCGACCTGCAGCAGGAGTTCAACTCCGCCGTCATCATGATCACCCACGATCTCGGGGTGGTCGCGGAGCTGTCGGACGACATCCTGGTGATGTACGCGGGCCGCGCGGCGGAGTACGCGTCGGTGGACGACGCGTTCCACCGGCCGCTGCACCCCTACACGTGGGGTCTGCTCGGGTCGATGCCGCGGCTGGACCGGGAGCGGTCGGAGCGGCTGCTGCCGATCGAGGGGTCGCCGCCGAGCCTGATCAACGTGCCGTCCGGGTGCGCGTTCCATCCGCGCTGCCCCTACAAGGACCTCAACGGCGACAAGAGCACGACCGAGCGGCCCGAGCTGGTCGAGGTCGAGCCCGGCCACAAGGCGGCGTGCCACCTCCCCCTGGAGAAGAAGCGCGAGATCTGGAACGACGAGATCCGGGCGAAGCTGTGACGAGCACAGGTGGGAACGAGACTGTGAACACGACCAAGACCCCGGCGGGCGAGACCCGTCCGGCCGAGGAGACCCGCCCCGTGCGGGACGGCGAGCCGCTGCTGGAGGTGGACAACCTCGGCAAGCACTTCCCCGTCACCGCGGGGCTGCTGCGCCGGCAGGTCGCGGCGGTGAAGGCCGTCGACGGCGTGTCGTTCTCGGTCCGCAAGGGCGAGACGCTCGGGCTGGTGGGGGAGTCGGGCTGCGGCAAGTCCACCACCGGCCGGATGATCATGCGGCTGCTGGACCCGAGCTTCGGGAAGATCACCTTCGAGGGGCAGGACATCACCACGATGTCGCAGGGCCGGCTCCGGCCGCTCCGCCGCGACCTCCAGATGATCTTCCAGGACCCGTACTCGTCGCTGAACCCCCGCAAGACGGTCGGCGCGATCGTCGGGGCGCCGTTCCGGCTGCAGAACATCGAGGCCAAGCAGGGCGTGAAGAAGGCCGTCCAGGAGATCCTGGAGCTGGTCGGCCTCAACCCCGAGCACTACAACCGGTACCCGCACGAGTTCTCCGGCGGGCAGCGGCAGCGCATCGGGATCGCCCGCACCCTGGCCCTCAAACCGAAGCTGATCGTCGCCGACGAGCCGGTGTCGGCGCTGGACGTGTCGGTGCAGGCGCAGGTCGTCAACCTGCTGGAGGACCTTCAGGACGAGCTCGACCTCACCTACGTGGTGATCGCGCACGACCTGTCGGTGGTCCGGCACATCTCCGACCGCGTCGCCGTCATGTACCTCGGCAAGATCGTCGAGCTGGCGGACCGGGCCGACCTGTACGAGCGGCCCATGCACCCCTACACCAACGCGCTGCTGTCGGCGGTTCCGGTCCCGGACCCGAGCGAGCGCGGCGACCGCAAGCGGATCCGGCTGCAGGGCGACGTGCCGAGCCCGCTCGACCCGCCGCCCGCGTGCCGGTTCCACACCCGCTGCTGGAAGGCGCAGGACATCTGCAAGCAGGTCGAGCCGCCGCTGGTGGAGCTGAGCCCGGGCCACCTGGCCGCCTGCCACTTCCCGGAGAACACCACGGTCAGCGCGACCGACGCGGTCGCCAAGGCCGCGGTGGCGCCCGGCGCGACCGGGGCCGACGCGGCCCCGGCCGACGACGCCGAGCCCGAGGAGTAGCCTCTCCCGGCGCGCCTCCCGCACGGAACAAGACCCGGCCCCCCGCGTTGGGGGACCGGGTCTTGTTCTTGTCAGCCGCCGGTTCGGGGCGGCCCGTCCGGGGTCACTCGGTGGAGATGGCCTTGAGGACGTCCATGCGTCCCGCCCGCCACGCCGGCCACAGCGCCGCGAGGACACCGATGACCGCGGCCACCACCAGGTAGATCACCAGCGTCCCGTAGGGGACGGCGAGGACGCCGAGGCCCTGGTCCGCCAGGGCGTTCTGCAGCGCCGCGCCGAACGCGACGCCGATGCCCATGCCGAGCACCGCGCCGAACACCGCGATCACGATCGACTCGACGCGGATCATGCGGCGCAGCTGGCGGCGGCTGATGCCGATGGCGCGCAGCAGCCCGATCTCCCGGGTCCGTTCGATCACCGACAGGGCGAGCGTGTTGACGACGCCCACGGCGGCGATGATGACCGACATGGCCAGCAGGATGGTCAGGAACGTCACGAACCCGTCGACCTGCTTGCGGGCGTCGGCCTTCAGCGACGTCTGGTCGGACACCTTCAGGTTCGGGTAGTCCTTCAGCGTCGACTCCAGCGCCGTCTTCGTCGCCGCCGACGGTGCCGCGTCCACCACGATCGCGTCCACGGACGGTTTCACGGTGTGCCGCAGGTACGCCGGCTGGGAGATGATGGTGTTGCCGATCAGGTTGCTCTTGGCGAACACGCCCGTCAGCGTCAGCCGCTCGGTCCTGCCGTCGGTGAACTGGACGGGCACCACCGCCCCGACCTTCCAGCCGTGGTCCTTCGCGGTGTCCTCGTTCACCATGATCCCGGCGTCGCCGATCCGGGTGCCACCGGAGGTGACCTTCAGCTTGGCGGCCTTGGCGATCACCGCGACGTCGCCGGACATGTACGACGCCTTCTTCCCGTCGATCTTGGCGCCGCCCGCGTAGGTGGGGGTCGCGGAGGTCACCCCGGGCGTCGACCCGATCTTGCCGGCGACCTCGCCGCCGATGCTGCCCGCACCCTCGGACTGGACGAGGTAGTCGGCGCCGAACTGCGCGTCGACCTGCTCGTCGACCGACGCCCGCATCGTCGCGCCGAGCACGTTCACCGTGGTGATCAGCGCCAGTCCGATCATCAGTGCGGCCGCCGTCGCGGCGGTGCGGCGCGGGTTGCGCAGCGCGTTCTGCCGCGCGAGACGCCCCGGCGCGCCCATCAGCCGCGCGAACGGCGCGCCGAGCACCTTCACCACCGGCACACTGATCACCGGGGCCAGCATCGCGACGCCGATGAACACCGCGAACGCGCCCACCCCGACCAGCGCCACCGGGCTCCCGCCGTTCCCGGCGAGCCCGGCGCCGATGAGCCCGGCGCCCGCGAGGGTGAGCAGCGACCCGAGCGCGATACGGATCCGCAGCGACCGCTGCGGCAGCGCGACGTCGTCGCGCATCGCCGCGACCGGCGGGATCTTCGCGGCGCGGCGGGCCGGGAAGTACGCCGACACGACCGTCACGACGATGCCGACCGTGTAAGCCCAGATCACCGGGGTCTTGGTGAACGTCAGCCCGCCCTGCCCCGCGTCGCCCATCTGCGTCTGCAGCAGCGACGCCAGACCCGCACCGGCCGCCAGGCCGAGCGTGGAGCCGACCACACCGACCGCGACGGCCTCGCCGATCACCGCCCGCGTCACCTGCCCGCGGGCCGCGCCGATCGCGCGCAGCAGCGCCAGCTCCCGGGTCCGCTGCGCGACCAGCATCGAGAACGTGTTGAAGATGATGAACGACCCGACGAAGATCGAGATCAGCGCGAACACCAGCAGGAAGATCCGGAAGAAGTTCATCATCGTCGCGATGTCGCTCTTGGTCTCCTCGCGGAGCTTCTCGCCGGTGACGGCCTCCGTGCCGGACGGCAGGACCTTCGCGACCCGGTCGCGCAGCTCGGCCTGCGACACGCCGGTCGAGCCCATCTCGATGTCGGTGAAGTAGCCGGGCTTCAGCATCAGCCTCTGCGCGGTCGGGGTGTCGAACGCGGTGAGCGTCGCGCCCATCAGGTTCCCGGTGTCGGCCAGCCCGACGATCCGCATGCGGGCGGGCGGCCCGGCGGTGACGACCCGGGTGGTGTCGCCGACGGCGAGCTTGCCCTTCTCCGCGGTCTTGGCGTCGATGACGACCTCACCGGGCCCCTGCGGGGCGCGGCCCGACTTCAGGTCGTAGGACCCGCCCGTCGTCCAGTTCGTTCCGATCTGCGGCGGCCCGTTCTGCGCCGTCCCGACGATCTTCCCGTCCTTGCCGACGACCGCCGCGTACCCGCTGACGTTGCCCTTCGGGTCCTTGACGCCCTCGACGCCCTGCAGGGCCTTCAGCACCGTCGCCGGCACCGGCTGCACCGCCATGCCGTCGTCGTCGCCCTCGACGACCTTCTTGGCCCGGACGTCCACGGCGACATTGGTGCCGACCCGGCTGAACAGGTCGTCGAACTGCTTGTTCATGCTGTCGGTGAAGATCAGCGTGCCGGCCACGAACGCGACGCCGAGGATCACCGCGACGGCCGTCAGCACCAGCCTGATCTTGTGCGCCGCGAGATTGCGGAGCGTGACCTTGCCCATCATCGCGCCGACACCCCGGACTCCGGCGTGCCCACGGGGCCGGTGTTGTGGCCGCCGGCGTCGAAGCCCTTCATGCGCTCCAGCACCCGCTCGGCCGTCGGCTCGGCCATCGTGTCGACGATCTGCCCGTCGGACAGGAACAGCACCTGGTCGGCGTACGCGGCCGCGTTCGGGTCATGGGTGACCATCACGATCGTCTGGCCCATCCGCCGCACCGAGTCCCGCAGGAACCCCAGCACCTCCGCGCCGGACCGCGAGTCCAGGTTCCCCGTCGGCTCGTCCGCGAAGATGATCTCCGGCCGGGACGCCAGGGCGCGGGCGCACGCCACCCGCTGCTGCTGCCCGCCCGACAGCTCCGTCGGGCGGTGCTTCAGCCGCGGCCGCAGCCCCACCGTGTCGATCACCGCGTCCAGCCAGTCCTTGTCGGCCTTCCGGCCCGCGATGTCCATCGGCAGCGTGATGTTCTCCAGCGCGGTCAGGGTCGGCACCAGGTTGAACGCCTGGAAGATGAACCCGATCTTGTCGCGGCGCAGCCGGGTGAGCTGCTTGTCCTTCAGCCGCGTCAACTCGGTGTCGCCGATGTACACCTGCCCGGAGTCCACCGAGTCCAGCCCCGCCATGCAGTGCATCAGGGTCGACTTCCCGGACCCGGACGGCCCCATGATCGCCGTGAACCGGCCGCGGGGAATGCCGACGGTGACCCCGTCGAGCGCGACGACCTGGGCGTCGCCGCGCCCGTACACCTTCGCGATCTGCTGGGCCCGAGCGGCGAAGTCGCCCGCCCCGGGCGCGGACGCCGCGCCGGCGGTCGATGGGGCGGTGTTCGTCACGTGAAACTCCCGTGTGTGAGTGAGCTGGGAAAGGGTCCGGACCGCGCCGTGCCCCCGGCGATCCGACATCCAAAACAGTAGAACCCCGCCCAACCCCTGTGATGCACCCCAGGAACGGACTTGGCGGTCCACCCACGGCAGGAGAAACCCGCACCCACTCGTCCTACCGGAGTAGGCCTCCACCCCCCGAACGCCAGGGACACCTCAGGGACCGACCCTGAAACCGCCCACCCCCGCGCGGCGTCCCCCGGGACGGCTCAGCTCTGCCCCGGCCTGCTCAACCCCGTCTCGTACGCGTACACCACGGCCTGCACCCGGTCCCGCAACCCCAGCTTCGCCAGGACGTTCCCCACGTGCGTCTTCACCGTCGTCTCGCTCACCACCAGCTCCGCCGCGATCTCCGCGTTCGACTGGCCCCGCGCCACATGCGCCAGCACCTCGCGCTCCCGCTGGGTCAGCGTGTCCAGCCCCGGAGGCGGAGCCGCGTCCCGCACGGCCGGCAGCCGGTTCGCGAACTTGTCCAGCAGCCGCCGCGTCACCGACGGCGCCACGATCGCGTCGCCCTCCGCCACGATCCGGATCGCCTGCACCAGATCCTCCGGCGGCGAGTCCTTCAGCAGGAACCCGCTCGCACCCGCCCGGACCGCCTCGATCACGTACTCGTCCAGGTCGAACGTCGTCAGGATCAGCACCCGCGGATCATGCGACGCCGCACCCTCCCGGATGATCCGGCGGGTCGCCTCGATCCCGTCCACCCCCGGCATCCGGATGTCCATCAGCACCACGTCCGGCAGCAGCGACCGCGTCAGCTCCACCGCCGCCGCGCCGTCCCCGGCCTCCCCGACCACCGCGATGTCGGCCTCCGCCTCCAGGATGAGCCGGAACCCCGTCCGCAGCAGCGGCTGGTCGTCGACGAGCAGCACCCGCACCGTGGTCATCGGGCCCTACCTTTCTGGGGGCGACCCCCAGACCCCCGGGCCGGGCGGCCCGACGATCCTCGCTTCGCTGCGGTCATCGGGCCGCCACCGCCGGCCGCCGTCCCGGACCGTTCATCGTCGCGCTCCTCGCCTCACCCGGGGCACCGCGTCCGCGGCACCCTGCCAACCTACGGCCTCGCACCGCTCACGCCTCCAGCGGGAAACGCGCCCGCACACCGAACCCGCCCCCGACCCGCGGCCCGATCTTCAACTCGCCACCGTACAGCGCCACCCGCTCGTACATACCGACGAGCCCATGCCCCGGATTGTCCCCGTCGTCGGCCATGAACGTCGCCGTGCCCCGCCCGTCGTCCTCGATCTCCACCGTCAGATCATGATCCCCGTAGTACAGCCGCACCCACGCCCGCGCCTGCGGCCCCGCGTGCTTCAGCGTGTTCGTCAGCGCCTCCTGGATCAACCGGAACGCCGCCACGTCCACCCCCGGCGACGGCGCCCGCGCCTCACCCTCGATCCACAGCTGCACCGACAGGCCCGTCTCCCGCACATGATCCAGCAACTCGCCCAGGTCGCCCAGCCCCGGCTGCGGCGCCAGCTCCCGCCCCGCCCGGTCCTGGTCCCGGTCCGTCCGCAGCACCCCCACGATCCGCCGCATCTCGCTCAGCGCCGTCCGCCCGACCTCCTCGATCGTCGACATCGCCTCACGCGCGCTCCCCGGATCCCGGTCGATGATCCGCCGCGCCGCCCCCGCCTGCACCGTCATCACGCTCACGTGATGCGCCACCACATCGTGCAGCTCCCGGGCGATCCGCGACCGCTCCTCGATCCGCGCCGCCCGCGCGTCGGTGCCACGCGCCCGCTCCAGCCGCGCCGCCCGGTCCTCCAGCTCCGCGAAGTACGCCCGCCGCAGCCGCAGATTCCGGCCCAGCACCCACACCCCGATGACCAGCGCGCAATCCGTGATCAGCACCACCGGCGACGCCGACACCGGCAGCAGGATCAGGTACACGAGGAAATAGACGAACGCGATCAGCCCGCCGGCCGCGCTCTGCGCCAGCCCCCGGTGGGCCGCCACCGTGTACACCGCGATCAGGAACGCCACCACGTCCGGCACCGACGGCGGATACCCCGCCACCGCCATCACCAGCTCACCACCGATGATGAACAGCAGCACCGGCATCGGATGACGCTGACGCCACGCCAGCGCCATCGTCACCACGACCACCAGCAGCCCGTCCCACACATCCGGCGCCCGGAAGTCCTCATAGCCCGCGTTGGTGGGGAGCTCCTCCAAGAACAACTGCGGCAGCCCCACCGCCAGCAGCCCCACCGCCAGCAACGCATCGGACGCCATCGGACGCGCCTGCAACCAGGCGCGGACGGCACGAAGACCACGGATGCGGGGTGACACGACACTCACCCTAGGAGGTAGCGGCAGGTCCCGACCCCTCCTGGACGCGGATCCGCGGTCCTCCCCAAGGATGACCCGGCCGCACCCGCACCCACCCTAAAGATCGTCGTGCTCCCGGGCCATCCCGCCCGGACGCCCCTCCACCGGCCCCGCACCCTCCAGATCGGCCGGCGACGGCCGGTTCACCGGCACCACCGGCAACGGCGGGGGAGTACCACCGAACTCCGGGCACCGCTCCTTGTGATCACACCAGTCGCACAACCGGCCCGCCCGCGCCCGCCACTCACCCGTCTCCATCGCCCGCCGGATCGCCTGCCACAGCGCCTCGACCTTCCGCTGCGTCGCCCGCAGATCCGCCTCGTCCGGCTCGTAACGCAGAACCTCGCCGTTCCCCAGATACATCAGCTGCAGCAACCGCGGCACCCGCCCCCGAAGCCGCCACAGCACCAGCGCGTAGAACTTCATCTGGAACAGCGCACGCGCCTCGAAATCCGCCCGCGGCGCCGTCCCCGTCTTGTAGTCCACGATCCGCACATCACCGCTCGGCGCCACATCCACCCGGTCGATGTACCCCCGCAGCTTCAACCCCGAGTCCAGCACCGTCTCCACGAACAGCTCCCGCTCGGCCGGCTCCAGCCGCCGCGGATCCTCCAGCGTGAAGTACCGCTCCACCATCCGCCGCGCATGCGCCAGCCACTCCGCGTGCTCCGCCTCCCCGGCGTCCCCGTCCTCGAACAGCTCCGCAAGACCCGGCTCCGCCTCCAGCAGCCGCTCCCACTCCGGCCCCAGCATCTCCAGCGCCGCCGCCGGCGTCCGCGTCCCCGCCGGCAGGTCGTACAGCCGCTCCAGCACCGCGTGCACCAGCGTCCCCCGGACGGCCGCCGCACTCGGACGCTCCGGAATCCGATCGATCACCCGGAACCTGTACAACAACGGACACGTCATGAAATCGCCCGCCCGGGACGGCGACAACGACCCCGACACCACCACCCCGCCCGCATCCCCCGCCACCGCAGCCGATGCCCCACTACCCGCCTCGGTCGTCGTCATGGCACAGCACACTAGGCGACACCCCCGACGAAAATCCCGCACCCGCCCCACCACACCCCGCCGACCCCCAGCGCCCACCCGCAGCCGACCCGCCCCTCCGGGGCCGTAGCATCGATGACGTGACACACAGCGCGCCCCCGACCGAGGGCAGGACACCGGCCGGCGGCACCGGACCCGACGACGACCGCGCCGCACGCCCCGGCCTCCTCATGGGCCGCCTCCTCGGCGTCCCCATCTACGTCTCGCCCAGCTGGTTCCTCGTCGCCGTGCTCGTCACCGTCATGTTCGAAGGACAAGTCCACGACGTCGTCAGCCGCCCCCTCAGCTACCTCGTCGCCTTCACCTACGCCGTCCTCCTCTACGGCTCGGTCTTCGTCCACGAACTCAGCCACGCCGTCACCGCACGCGCCTTCGGCCTCCCCGTCCGCTCCGTCACCCTCCACATCCTCGGCGGCGAGACCTCCATCGAACGCGAAGCCCCCACACCCGGCCGCGAATTCCTCATCGCCTTCGCCGGACCCCTCGTCAACCTCGTCCTCGCCGGACTCGGCCTCCTCCTCCACGCCACCCTCCCCCTCCCCGACGTCGCGCTCCTCCTCATCGAAGCCCTCACCTTCGCCAACCTCCTCGTCGGCGTCTTCAACCTCCTCCCCGGCCTCCCCCTCGACGGCGGCCGCCTCGTCCGCGCCATCGTCTGGAAAGCCACCGGACGCAGCCGCAACGGCGCCATCTTCGCCGGCTGGGTCGGCCGCGCCGTCGCCATCGGCTGCCTCATCGCCGGCGCCTACCTCGCCACCTACAACACCGGCGAAGGCGGCGGCATCGGCTGGCTCGCCCTCCTCTGGTCCGCCCTCGTCGCCTCCTTCATCTGGGTCGGAGCCACCCAGGCCATCCGCGCCGAACGCGTCCGCGACCGCATCCCCCTGCTGTCCGCCCGCCGCCTCGCCCGCCGCGCCACCCTCGTCACCGCCGACGTCCCCCTCGCCGAAGCGATCCGCCGCGCCCAGCAGGACCACGCCGGCGCCATCGTCATCGCCGACCACGACGGCAGACCCCTCGGCCTCGTCAACGAGAAGGCCGTCACCGCCACCCCCGAACACCGCCGCCCCTGGATCAGCGCCGGCGACCTCTCCCGCGGCATCGACGACCACCTCACCCTCCCCGCCGACATCACCGGCGAAGACCTCATCGAAGCGCTCCGCCGCGCCCCCGCCACCGAATACCTCCTCGTCGAACCCGACGGACGCGTCTACGGCGTCCTCGCCGTCACCGACGTCGACCGCGCCTTCGCCGGAGTCTGAACCGCCCGAGCCCACGCCCCTCCGCGCCCCGCACGGCACGGCCGGACCGCCCCCCACCCGCCGATAGCCTTGACCTCCATGAGCGAACCCCAGCCGAACGACCCCGCCCACTCACCCGGCCGCATCCCCCACGGCCCCTTCCGCCCCGGCGACCAGGTTCAGCTCACAGACCCCAAAGGCCGCATCAACACCATCACCCTCCAGCCCGGCAAGCTCTACCACTCCCACAAAGGCTCCGTCCCCCACGACGACATCATCGGCAGCCCCGAAGGCACCGTCTTCCGCTCCACCGGCGGCACCGAATACCTCGCCTTCCGTCCCCTCCTCGCCGACTTCACCCTCCGCATGCCGCGCGGCGCCGCCGTCGTCTACCCCAAAGACGCCGCCCAGATCATCGCCATGGCCGACATCTTCCCCGGGGCCCGCGTCATCGAAGCCGGCGCCGGATCCGGCGCCCTCACCTGCTTCCTCCTCCGCGCCGTCGGCGAACACGGCCTCGTCTCCTCCTACGAACGCCGCCCCGACTTCGCCGACATCGCCCGCGCCAACGTCGAAAAATTCTTCGGCGCCCCCCACCCCGCCTGGCGCCTCACCGTCGGCTCCCTCGAAGACGCCCTCGCCGAGACCGACGTCGACCGCGTCGTCCTCGACATGCTCGCGCCCTGGGAAACCCTCGACGCCGTCGCCAAGGCCCTCATCCCCGGCGGCATGGTCTGCGCCTACATCGCCACCACCACACAGATGTCCCGGGTCGTCGAAGACCTCCGCGCCAACGGCCGCTTCGCCGAACCCCAAGCCTCCGAGACCATGCTCCGCACCTGGCACGTCGACGGACTCGCCGTCCGCCCCGACCACCGCATGGTCGGCCACACCGGCTTCCTCGTCACCGCCCGCCGGCTCGCCGACGGCGTCACCCCGCCCGCCCGCCGCCGCCGCCCCGCCAAAGGCGCCCACCCCGCCCCCGGCCAGGACACGCCCGGCCAGGACACGCCCGGCCAGGACACGCCCGGCCGGAACGCCACGCCGGCGCGACCCGCCGAGTCCTAGATCACATTCCCGCCACGCGCCCCACCGAACTCGGCAAACCTCCCCCCACGACACGCCCGCGCCCACGAACGCCCAGGTCCAGGCCCCGTAACCCCCCACCCCGCCGCACCCCCGCGGCACCCCCGCCAACCCTCCCGGAACACACCCGCACGACACGAACACCGAATGGGCAGGTTACGGAAGCCCTCCAGATAGGTAGGGTCTCAGTAGGTCGTCGGCTCTCTTCGTGAGGAGGTGACGGGGCGTGGCCGCTCGTGACGATGCTGGGGCGCGCAGGGCGCAGCACGAAAAGGAGGTCAGGGACCTTCAAACGCAGATCTCCTTCCTGGAGGAGGAGATCTCCGTGCTGCGCCGCAAGCTCGCGGAATCCCCGCGCCAAGTACGTGTGCTGGAAGAACGCCTCCATGAGGCACAGGCAAACCTGGCCGCTGTAACAGGCCAGAACGAGCGACTCGTAGCGACCCTCAAAGAGGCTCGCGAACAGATCGTCGCGCTCAAGGAGGAGGTCGACAGGCTCGCACAACCACCCTCCGGATTCGGTGTCTTCCTCGAAGGACGCGACGACGGAACAGTCGACATCTTCACCGGCGGACGCAAACTACGCGTCAACGTCAGCCCGGCCGTCGACATCGACGAACTCCAGCGCGGCCAAGAGGTCATGCTGAACGAGGCCCTCAACATCGTCGAAGCCCTCAAGTTCGAAGAGCAAGGCGAAGTCGTCATGCTCAAGGAACTCTTCGACGACGGCGAACGCGCCCTCGTCATCGCCCACGCCGACGAAGAACGCGTGGTCAAGCTCGCCGAGCCGCTCCGCGGCGTCCCCCTCCGGGCCGGCGACTCCCTCATGCTCGAACCCCGATCCGGATACGCCTACGAGAAGATCCACAAGGCAGAGGTCGAAGAACTCGTCCTCGAAGAGGTCCCGGACATCTCCTACAACGAGATCGGCGGCCTCGGCTCACAGATCGAAATGATCCGCGACGCCGTCGAACTGCCCTACCTGCACGCCGACCTCTTCCGCGAACACCAGCTCCGCCCCCCCAAGGGCGTGCTGCTCTACGGCCCCCCCGGATGCGGCAAGACCCTCATCGCCAAGGCCGTGGCGAACTCCCTCGCCAAACAGGTCGCGGAGAAGACCGGCCAAGAGGGCAAGAGCTTCTTCCTCAACATCAAGGGCCCCGAACTCCTCAACAAGTACGTCGGCGAGACCGAACGGCACATCCGCCTCGTGTTCCAGCGCGCCCGCGAAAAGGCCTCCGCCGGAACCCCGGTCATCGTCTTCTTCGACGAGATGGACTCCATCTTCCGCACCCGCGGATCCGGAGTCTCCTCCGACGTCGAGAACACCATCGTCCCCCAGCTCCTCAGCGAGATCGACGGCGTCGAGGGCCTGGAGAACGTCATCGTCATCGGCGCCTCCAACCGCGAGGACATGATCGACCCCGCGATCCTGCGCCCCGGCCGCCTCGACGTCAAAATCAAGATCGAACGACCCGACGCCGAAGCGGCCAAGGACATCTTCTCCAAGTACATCCTCGACGGACTGCCCCTCCACCCCGACGACCTCAAGGAACACGGCGGCTCCACCGACGCCACCGTCGAGGCCATGATCCAGCGCACCGTCGAACGCATGTACACCGAAAGCGAGGAGAACCGCTTCCTGGAGGTCACCTACGCCAACGGAGACAAGGAAGTCCTCTACTTCAAGGACTTCAACTCCGGCGCGATGATCCAGAACATCGTCGACCGCGCCAAGAAAATGGCCATCAAGCAGTTCCTCGACACCGGCCAGAAGGGCCTGCGCGTCGCCCACCTCCTCGCCGCCTGCGTCGACGAGTTCAGCGAGAACGAGGACCTGCCCAACACCACCAACCCCGACGACTGGGCCCGCATCTCCGGCAAGAAGGGCGAACGGATCGTCTACATCCGCACCCTCGTCTCCGGAACCAAGGGCACCGAGGCCGGACGCTCCATCGACACCGTCGCCAACACCGGCCAGTACCTCTAACCCCGAACACACCGTGACAAAGCGCACGCGGCGGCCCCCCCGAAGGGAGGCCGCCGCGTACGCATGCCCCGCCACGACCCCCGCGAACAGCGGGCCCCATGGCTCCACCCTCCCGGCCCCGATAGGCTCGACGATATGAGTGTTCGGCGGGTGATGGGCATCGAGACCGAGTACGGCATCTCCGTACCCGGTCAGCCAGGGGCCAACGCGATGGTGACCTCCTCCCAGGTCGTCAACGCCTACCTCGCGGCGTCGGCGGCACGGGCCCGCAGAGCCCGCTGGGACTTCGAAGAGGAGAACCCCCTCCGCGACGCCCGCGGCTTCGACCTCGCCCGCGAGGTCGCCGACCCCACCCAGCTCACCGACGAAGACCTCGGCCTCGCCAACGTCATCCTCACCAACGGCGCCCGCCTCTACGTCGACCACGCCCACCCCGAATACTCCGCGCCCGAATGCACCAACCCCCGCGACGCCGTCATCTGGGACAAAGCCGGAGAACGCGTCATGGCCGACGCCGCCCAGCGCGCCGCCCTCGTCCCCGGCACCCACCCCATCCAGCTCTACAAGAACAACACCGACAACAAGGGCGCCTCCTACGGCTGCCATGAGAACTACCTCATGCGCCGCGAAACCCCCTTCGCCGACATCGTCCGCCACCTCACCCCCTTCTTCGTCTCCCGCCAGGTCGTCTGCGGCGCCGGCCGCGTCGGCATCGGCGTCGACGGCCGCGGCGACGGCTTCCAGATCAGCCAGCGCGCCGACTTCTTCGAAGTCGAGGTCGGCCTGGAGACCACCCTCAAACGACCCATCATCAACACCCGCGACGAACCGCACGCCGACCCCGAAAGGTACCGGCGGCTCCACGTCATCATCGGCGACGCCAACATGGCCGAGCTCTCCACCTACCTCAAGCTCGGCACCACCTCCCTCGTCCTCGCCATGATCGAGGACGGCTTCCTCACCGTCGACCTGTCCGTCGACATGCCCGTCGCCGCACTCCGCGCCGTCTCCCACGACCCGTCCTGCAAGCACCTCCTCACGCTCCGCGACGGCCGCAAGATGACCGCCGTCCAGCTGCAGATGGAGTACCTCGAACAGTCCCGCAAGTACGTCGAGGACCGCTTCGGCGCCGACGTCGACGAGATGACCAGGGACGTCCTCGACCGCTGGGAATCCGTCCTCCACCGCCTCGGCGACGACCCCATGCAGCTGTCACGGGAACTCGACTGGGTCGCCAAGCTCTCCCTCCTCGAGGGCTACCGCAGCCGCGACGGCCTCGACTGGTCCCACCCGCGCCTCCAGCTGGTCGACCTGCAGTACACCGACATCCGGCCGGACAAGGGCCTCTACAACCGCCTCGTCGACCGAGGCCGTATCGACCGCGTCATCACCGAGCCCCAGGTCCAGGCCGCCGTCGAGGACCCGCCCGAGGACACCCGCGCCTACTTCCGCGGCCGCTGCCTGCGCCAGTACGCCGAGTCCGTCGCCGCCGCCTCCTGGGACTCCGTCATCTTCGACGTCCCCGGCCGCGAGTCGCTCCAGCGCGTCCCCACCCTGGAGCCCCTGCGCGGCACCAAGCAGCACGTGGGCGCCCTCCTGGACCGCTGCCGCACCGCCGCCGACCTCGTGGCCACCCTGACCGGCCAGAGCTGACTCAGGAGCCGTTCAAGGCCGGGCAGCGCGCGAGCGCCGTCCGGCCTGTTCGCGCACGCATTGGATAGCGCGACTATCGAGTTCTCCGCACGTCGCTGACCTGCGCCAACGGGTGAGGTCTCCGTTTCGTGACCGGTATGACCGTTTCGCTGGCACGCTGACCGGCGATAACCCGAGCAAGTCCCCGGCCCCCGGGGCGGAGGCGGCGAAACGGGTGTTCAAGATCCGCTAGCCGTCGAAGATCGGAGATAGGGTCGGAAGGACCGGCAGAGCGGAGGTATCGAATGGCCACGAAGGACACCGGCGGTCAGAAGCAGACCACCCGGCGCACGGAAGAGGTCGAGGAGACCGAGGCCACGACCACCGAGGACGTGCAGGAGCGCCAGGAGAAGCTCACGGACGACGTGGACTCAATTCTGGACGAAATAGACGAAGTATTGGAAGAGAACGCAGAAGATTTCGTAAGGGCGTATATTCAGAAGGGTGGGGAGTAATCCCCATAAAACGGACATCTCCGAAAAGCCAATAAATGGCATACGCGGGGCTGGTCGGAAAATCGAAGAGATGACGCAAAGGTGTGAGCGGGGCCGGTAAGGTCTCGCTCATGCTTTCGAAAAGATGCAAGGACTGCGGAGAGAACAAGCCGGTCACGGAGTTCTGGAAGCTCAAGTCCTCCAAGGACGGCCTCGCCTACTACTGCAAGGTCTGTTTTGGCTTACGTAACAGTCACTCATATCGGAAGAAGCAGGCCGAACTCGGCAAGGCGACCCGGGCCTACCGGAGATACTCCGATGTTCCCGAGGGGATGAAATACTGCGCGAAGTGCAAGGAGATCAAGGGCGTCGATGAGTTCGGGCGGAACCGTTCTCATAAGTCGGGGCTTGCCGACTACTGTCGCCCCTGCCATGCGGCCGCCATGGCCGAGGGGAGGATCCGCAATCACGGAAGCGGACGCAACTGGCAGTTGAAGCGCAGGTACGGCCTCACCGAGGGTGAGGTCGAGCAGATGATCGCCGAGCAGGGCGGCGTCTGCGTCATCTGCCTTCGGGGCGACGCCAAGCACGTCGACCATGACCACCTCACCGGACTCGTTCGCCGTGTCCTCTGCTTCAAGTGCAACGGGGGCCTCGGACAGTTCGACGACGACCCCGATCGGATGCGGCTCGCGGCCGACTACCTGGAGCTGCGGGGTTCCCACGCCAGGCGGATGCACATCGAGATCGGCGCTCCGGTCTTCGGAGGGCCCGAACGCGTCCGCTGGGATCCGTTCTGGCGGACGAGGAAGAACGCGGTGCAGTCCGCCCGGCACTACCACCTGCGCCAGAAGTACGGGATCAACGACGAGGACACGCAGTGGCTGCTCAAGCTGCAGTTCGGGCATTGCGCGGTGTGCTTCGACGTCCCGGCTGAACATGTCGACCACGACCACAGGACGGGTATGGTGCGCGGCCTGGCGTGTTCGGGATGCAACACCGGCATGGGCCAGCTGAGGGACGATGCGATCACCCTCCGCCGCGCCGCCGATTATGTGACGGGTCGGCTCGTGCAGAGAGTGCCTACCGAGGACGGTGGCACGCGTCTGTCGTTGACGGTCCCGGACGTCGATCCGGCGACGGTTCCGAGAGGCGGCTGGAAGGCGCTCTGGGAAGAGGACGGCCGGTACCGGAAGGAGACCCTGCCGTTCGACGAGGAGCTCGACTTCCCGACGTGGGACGACTCGGAGCCGGTCGGCGCGCCGGGACCTGCTTGAGGGCCGGAGGCGCCGAGGGACGCGAGCCGACCGGGGCCGAGGCTGGGTGCGCCTGCCTTCGCGGCTTGGCAGAGGCCTTTGCGGGGCGGGTTCGCCGTGGGCTGATCGGGTGGGGTGATCGTGGCATGCGCGTGGGCGACCTTGAACAGTAGGGTCATAGGCGTCCGTGCCGGTGAGGTTGCCGCCAGCCGGTGCCATGGTGGAGGGGAAGGGAGTCGCGTGGCGTCCCACGATTCGCACACCGGACGTCTGCCGGGGTTGTTCGCGAGCCCGGATACGTCGTCGTTCACGGAGTTCCTGGGGGCGTACTCTCCGGAGTTGCTGCCCGGCAGGCGGACGCCGCCGGCGTCGCGGGCGGGCGACGACATCCCGCACGGGACGACGATCGTCGTGGTGGGCTTTCCCGGCGGGGTGGTGATGGCGGGGGACCGGCGGGCGACGGCGGGCAACGTCATCGCGCAGCGTGACATCGAGAAGGTGTTCCGGGCCGACGAGTTCTCGGCGATCGCGATCGCGGGGACGGCCGGGATCGGGATCGAGATGGTGCGTTTGTTCCAGGTGGAGCTGGAGCACTACGAGAAGCGTGAGGGCCGGACGCTGTCGGTGGAGGGCAAGGCGAACCGGCTGGCGACGATGGTGCGGCAGAACCTGGGCATGGCGATGCAGGGTCTGGCGGTGGTACCGCTGTTCGCGGGCTATGACGAGGAGCGGGACGAGGGGCGGATCTTCTCCTATGATCCGGCGGGCGGCCGGTACGAGGAGCGGGACTTCCATTCGATCGGTTCGGGTTCGGTGTTCGCGCGTGGTGCGCTGAAGAAGCTGTACCGGGCGGACCTGTCGGCGGAGGACGCGGCGCTGGTGTGCGTGCAGTCGCTGTACGACGCGGCCGACGACGATTCGGCGACGGGCGGGCCCGATCTGACGCGCCGGATCTTCCCCGTGGTGGCGTCGGTGACGTCGGACGGGTATCGCCGGCTGGGCGAGGACGAGGTGGGCGCGCTGGCGCAGGCCGTCGTCGACGGACGTTACGACTCGCCGGGCGGTCCGACCGCCCCGCTGCGATAGAAGGGATCCTGACCGGTGTCCATGCCGTTCTACGTGTCGCCCGAACAGCAGATGAAGGACAAGGCGGACTATGCGCGGAAGGGGATCGCGCGTGGCCGCAGTGTCGTGGTGCTGCAGTACGACGACGGCATCCTGTTCGTGGCGGACAATCCGTCGCGGGCGCTGCACAAGATCAGTGAGATTTATGACCGGATCGCGTTCGCGGCGGTGGGGAAGTACAACGAGTTCGAGAATCTGCGGCTCGGCGGTGTCCGGTATGCGGATATCAACGGGTACCAGTACGACCGCCGGGATGTGACGGCGCGGGGGCTGGCGAACGTGTACGCGCAGTCGCTGGGGACGATTTTCACGGAGACGAACAAGCCGTACGAGGTGGAGCTGGTCGTCGCGGAGGTGGGCGAGGACGCGGAGACGGATCAGATCTACCGGTTGACGTTCGATGGTTCGGTGGCGGACGAGCACGGTTATGTCGCGATGGGCGGGCAGGCCGAGGCGGTGGCGCAGTCGCTGAAGGACGGGTACCGGGAGGGTTCGGGGCTGGCGGGGGCGTTGCGGACGGCGGTGCGGGCGCTGGAGGCGCAGGATTCGGAGCGGCGGCTGGAGGCGACGTCGCTGGAGGTGGCGGTGCTGGACCGCAACCGTGAGCATCGGCTGTTCAGGCGGTTGTCGGCGGCGCGGATCGGTGATCTGCTGTCGGCGGATGATGCGGGGCCGGGGATCACGTCCGGTGGCGGTGAGGACGCGGGTGGTTCCGGCGAGGGTTCCGATGGTGCGAAGCCGGAGGCCGGGGGGGACGGGGAGGACTGACGCGGGGCCGGTGTGCGGCCGGCCGGAGGGCCCGTCGTGGTGGGGCGATCGGATCGTTCTGCCGCGGCGGGCCTGTGGCGTTGTGGGGAGGGTCGTGTTCCCGGGGAAACGGTGGGCTGGAGAGACTGTCGGGTGGGGGCTGCGCCGCATAGGGTCTTGGTGTGGACAGGCGCATCTTCGGGCTTGAGAACGAGTACGGCGTCACGTGTACGTTCCGCGGGCAGCGGCGGTTGTCACCGGACGAGGTGGCGCGCTATCTGTTCCGGAGGGTGGTGTCGTGGGGTCGTAGCAGCAATGTGTTCCTGCGGAACGGGGCGCGGCTCTATCTGGATGTGGGGAGTCATCCGGAGTACGCGACGCCGGAGTGCGACAGTGTCGTGGATCTGGTGACGCATGACAAGGCGGGCGAGCGGATCCTGGAGGGGCTGCTCGTGGACGCCGAGCGGCGGCTTCGCGAGGAGGGGATCGCCGGCGACATCTACCTGTTCAAGAACAACACGGATTCGGCGGGGAACTCGTACGGCTGCCATGAGAACTATCTGGTGGGGCGGCACGGGGAGTTCGGGCGTCTGGCGGACGTGCTGATTCCGTATCTGGTGACGCGGCAGATCATCTGTGGTGCCGGGAAGGTGCTGCAGACGCCCCGTGGGGCGGTGTACTGCGTGTCGCAGCGGGCGGAGCACATCTGGGAGGGTGTGTCGTCGGCGACGACGCGGTCGCGTCCGATCATCAATACGCGGGATGAGCCGCATGCGGACGCGGAGCGGTTCCGGCGGCTGCATGTGATCGTCGGTGACTCGAACATGAGTGAGACGACGATGCTGCTGAAGGTCGGGGCGACCGACCTGGTGCTGCGGATGATCGAGGCCGGTGTGGTGATGCGTGATCTGACCTTGGAGAACCCGATCCGGGCGATCCGTGAGGTGAGTCATGACATGACGGGGCGCCGGAAGGTGCGGCTGGCGAACGGCCGTGAGGCGAGTTCGCTGGAGATCCAGAAGGAGTACTTCGGCAAGGCGCGTGATTTCGTGGACGCGCGTGGTGGTGACGCGACGGCGAAGCGGGTGCTGGAGCTGTGGGAGCGGACGCTGCGGGCGGTGGAGACGGGCGATCTGGATCTGGTGTCGCGTGAGATCGACTGGGTGACGAAGTACAAGCTGATCGAGCGGTATCGGCGGAAGTACGATCTGCCGTTGTCGTCGCCGCGTGTGGCGCAGTTGGATCTGACGTATCACGATGTGCATCGTGACCGGGGTCTGTATTACCTGCTGGAGAAGCGGGGGTCGGTGGACCGGGTGTCGCGGGATCTGGACATCTTCGAGGCGAAGTCGGTGCCGCCGCAGACGACGCGGGCTCGTCTGCGGGGGGAGTTCATCCGGAAGGCGCAGGAGAAGCGGCGTGATTTCACGGTGGACTGGGTGCATCTGAAGCTGAACGATCAGGCGCAGCGGACGGTGTTGTGCAAGGACCCGTTCCGGTCGGTGGATGAGCGGGTCGACAAGCTGATCGCCGGTATGTGAGGGGGCCGGGGCGCTTTCCGGGGCGGGTGGGGTGACTTGTGCGCGGTGGGACTACTGGCAGGTCACCTGGGCGGTAGGGTGAGCGCGCAGTAGCGCTCGCCACCCCCCTGAAGGATCCTGTATGCGTCGTCGTGTTCGGTTCCTGTCCGCGGTCGTTGTGTTCGCGGTGCCGTTCGTGTTGTCCGCCGGGTGTTCGGGTGGCGGTGTGGACGTGAAGGTGAGCGGGGATTTCGGGCGGTTGCCGGAGGTGCGGTTCCCGAAGGGTGCGCCGGGTGATTCTTTCGCGGTGAAGACCGTGAAGGAGGGTAAGGGGACGGCGGCGCGCAAGGGTGACCTGGTGGTGGCCGACTATGTGGGCTACCGGTGGAACAAGGGTGGGCGGAAGCTGCTGGCGAGCAGTTATTCGAAGGGGGAGCCGGGGGCTTTTCCGACGGGGCAGCTGGTGCCGGGGTTGACGAAGGCGTTCGATGGGGCGCGGCCGGGGTCGCGGGTGGTGGCGCGGATTCCTCCGCGGGATGGTTTCGGGGATGAGGGTGACCCGAAGCATCAGGTGGGTGGGGACGACACGCTCGTGTACGTGCTTGATGTGCGGGCGGTGTATTCGCGGACGGCGGGTCCGCATGGGGAGAAGCAGGCGCCGGTGGACGAGCCGGGGTTGCCGAGGGTGGCGGAGGCGCCGACGGGGCAGGCGCCGGCGGTGACGATGCCGCGTTCGGCGCCGCCGAAGGGGCTGCAGGTCCGGGCGCTGGTCAAGGGTGATGGGCCGGCGGTGCGGAAGGGGCAGTTGCTGGCGTTGCAGTATGCGGGGTATTTCTGGCGCGACGGGAAGGTTTTCAATTCGTCGTGGTCGGAGGGGCATCCGTTCGGGGTGATGATCGGGACCGGCCAGGTGATGAAGGGCTGGGATCAGGGTCTGGTGGGGCAGCGGGTGGGGAGCCGTGTGCTGCTGGTGGTGCCGCCGTCGCTGGGGTACGGGTCGAAGGGGCTGGCGCAGTTCGGGATCAGGGGGAGCGACACGCTGGTGTTCGTCGTGGACCTGCTGGGCGCGCACTGAGCCGGAGTCTGAGCCAACCCGTCTGAGCCAACCCGTCTGAGCCAACCCGTCTGAGTCGGTCCGTCTAAGCGGAGTCCTCGTTGTTCTTAGAATGGCGGGGTGGAGGACATCGACGCGATCGCGCTGTTGCAGGATCCGGTGCGGCGGCGGCTGTACGAGTTCGTGGTGGCGCAGGGCCGCGAGGTGGGGCGCAATGAGGCCGCGGAGGCGGCGGGCGTGGCGCGGACGCTGGCGGCGTTTCATCTGGACAAGCTGGTCGGGGCGGGGCTGCTGGAGGTGGGCAGCAGGCGGTTGACGGGGCGGTCGGGGCCGGGGGCGGGGCGTCCGGCGAAGGTGTACCGGCGGTCGGCGGTGGAGCGGGGGGTGTCGGTGCCGGCCCGTGATTACGGGACGGCGGCGGGTCTTCTGGCGGAGGCGGCCGAGTCGGCGGGTCTGGACGTGGAGTTGCGGGATGCGGCGCGGCGGCGGGGGCGTGCGCTGCGTGGTGAGGGCGGGTCGTGCGGGGGGCTGGACGATCTGGCGGGGGTGCTGGCGGGTCGTGGTTATGAGCCGGTGCGGGACGGGGATGTGCTGCGGATGCGCAACTGTCCGTTCCATGCGGTGGCGGAGCGGTTTCCGCCGCTTGTGTGCGGGATGAATCTGGCGTTGCTAGAGGGGTTGGTGGAGGGTTCGGCGGTGCGGGTGCGGATGGATCCGCGGCCGGGGTGGTGCTGTGTGGCGGCCGCACCTTCTAAAAATAATGAAGATTGACATAGAAGTGCGCGCCGTGGTGGGGTGAGCCCATGACCGATGACGCCAGGTACCACCTCGCCCAGTTCAACGTCGCCACGCTCCGCTTCCCGCTCGACGACCCGCGCGCGGCGGACTTCGTCGCGCTGCTGGAGCCGGTCAACGCGCTCGCCGACGGGACGCCCGGTTTCGTGTGGCGGTTGGTGGAGGAGGGCGAGGCCGACGCCACCGGGATGCGTCCCGCCGGCGAGGACGTGATCATCAACTTCTCGGTGTGGGAGTCGGCCGAGGCGCTGTGGGACTTCGTCTACCGCAGCGCCCATCTGGAGACGATGCGGCGCCGCCGGGAGTGGTTCCAGCGGCACGCGGAGGCGCATGCCGTCCTGTGGTGGATCCCGGCGGGCCACGTCCCGTCCGTCGGCGAGGCGTTGGAGCGCCTCGCCCTGATCCGTGAGAACGGCCCGTCGCCCCGGGCGTTCACGTTCAACGCGTCCTACACGGCGGAGGAGGCGGCGGGCGCCGGTGAGGCGGAGCCCGCGGTGGCCTGACTCCTCAGCCGAGGAGGGCGGCGGTGTGGCGGCCGGCCGCGGCGGCGGTGAGGAAGTAGGGGAGGTCCTCGTCGAGGCGGCGGCCCATGGTGGACAGCCGGACGCCCCAGTCCTTCTCGGCGGCCCTGAGGGTCTCGTGGAGGCCGTCGACGGGGACGGGGACGAGGCGGTGCCGGTCGCCGAGGGGGGCGGCCTCGGCGGCGACGCGGGCGCCGAAGGCGCCGCCGAGCTCGGGGACGGGGATGTCGGCGGCGGCGAGCGCGACGCGCCCGTAGGCGGTGAGGGAGTGGTGGGAGACGCCGATGTGGCGTTCCCGCCTGTCGCCTTCGCTGACCCGCAGCGACCCGACCGGGCGGCCGCCGAGGACGGACGCGGCGTTGACGGCCTCGCCCGCCGAGACGCCGGAGAAGCCCCATCTGGTGCCCGTCCCGAGGTTCCCGGGGCCCTGGGCGAGGACGGCGACGTCGGCGCCGAGGACGAGCCGCGCCGCCAGTAGCCCGGTGTGGACGGTGACGGCCTCCAGGTCGCCGCCGAACGCTTGCCCCACGGTGACGGTGGCGGTGAGCGCGCCGGCGTCCTTCAGCCGGGCGATGGACATGGAGAACCATGACGGCAGCGCCCCGCCGTCCGGCATGACGTACGCGACGCGTGCGGACGGGCGCGCCGCGAGGAGGGCCGCGAGGATCGGTGGCAGGGCGGAGTGCAGGTCGGCGACGATGACGGGCATGCCGTCGAGGGAGTCGGCGTCGCGCAGGACGGCGTGGTGGGGGGAGTCCTGCTCGTCGGCGCCGAGGACGGTGGCCTGGAGGGGCGTGTAGCGGGCCTTGACCAGGTGGCCGGGCCCGTCGGGGTCGGGCGGGAGCCGGTCGGGGACGGCGACGACCATGGCGTAGCCGCCGGTGCCGAGACCCATCGCCAAGGCCGTAGTGTTGAGCAGGACGGTGTCGCCCGGTTCGGGCCGCCCCACCAGGGCGGGGTAGGCCAGGGCCCGGTGGGTGCCGTCGCCCCCGATCGAGACGTTCAGCTCGACCGCCCCCGGCCATTCGCGGCGGATGTCCTCGACTGTGCCTTTGCGCCATCGGATCACACCGGGAAACGGTAGCGTCCTGCACGACGGCGCGCGGGGACGATCGGCGCGCCGGGCGGGGACCGGGGCTCACGGAGGGAACGAGGTGGTGGCGAAGTGTCGCGGCGCAAGACCGAGCGGCTGCTGAACCTGGTGGTCTGCCTGCTCGCCACCCGGCGCTATCTGACGGCCGAGCAGATCCGCCGGGCGGTGCCCGGCTACCCGGACTCCGACGAGGCGTTCAAGCGGATGTTCGAGCGGGACAAGGAGGAGCTGCGCGAGCTCGGCGTCCCGCTGGAGGTGGGAAGCGACCAGCAGGGCGGCGGCGGTGAGGAGATCGGGTACCGGATCCCGCCGCAGGCCTACGAGCTGCCCGACATCCATCTGACGCCGGACGAGGCGGCGGTGCTCGGCCTGGCGGCGCGGGTGTGGCAGCGCGCCAGCATGGCGGAGGCGGCGTCGGGTGCGCTGCTGAAGCTGCGGGCGGCCGGGGTGGAGACTGACGTGCCGGCCGCGGTGGGGATCGAGCCGCGGGTGAACACCCACGAGCCGGCGTTCGCGGCGCTGTGGGAGGCGGTGCGGGACGGCCGGCCGGTCGCGTTCGACTACCAGGGGATCGGGCGGACGTCGGTGGCGCGGCGGCATCTGGAGCCGTGGGGCGTGGTGAGCCGGCGGGGCCGCTGGTATGTGGTCGGGTTCGACCGCGACCGCGACGAGCAGCGGGTGTTCCGGCTGAGCCGCATCGCCGGTGAGGTCGCGGCGGACGGCCCGGCCGGGTCGGTGACCGTCCCGGACGGGGTGGACGTGCGGCGCATCGCGTTCGACTGGGGCGACCCGGTGAGCGAGCCGCGGCCGGCGACGGTGCGGCTGCGGCGGGGCGCGGCGCAGGGCCCGCGGCGGTGGGCCCGGGACGTCCGCCCGGTCGAGGCGGGCGCGTGGGACGGGGAGTGGGACGAGGCGGTCCTGACGTTCCGGGACGCGGACCGGTTCGCGCCGTATCTGGCGCGGTTCGCGGACGACGTGGTGGTGCTCGACCCGCCGGACCTGCGGGAGGCGGTGATCCAGCATCTGAAGTCGGTGCTGGCGGCTGCCGGGCCGCACCCGGAGGCCGGGCACGGCGAGCGCGGGGAGATGAACCGGCGATGACGACGGCCAGGACGACGCCGAAGTCGGCGGCGAAGACGGCGGCGACGACGTCCACGGACCGGCTCGGGCGGCTGCTGGCGCTCGTCCCGTACGTGGTGAACCGCGACTCGGTGGCGCTGGAGGAGGCGGCCGCGGCGTTCGGGGTGACCCAGAAGCAGCTGATCGACGACCTGAACCTGCTGTGGTGCGTGGAGTTGCGCGCGCCGGACCCGTACTGCCCGATCGACCTGTCCTACGAGGGCGGGGAGATCACGGTGGCGGAGGCGGAGTCGATCGCGCGGCCGCTGCGGCTGAAGGTGGACGAGGCGTCCGCGCTGCTGGTGGCACTGCGGATGCTGGCCGGGATCCCGGGGCTGGACGACCGGGACGCGCTCAGCCGCGTGATCGCCAAGCTGGAGAGCGCGGCGGGCGCGGCCGCGGCGGTGTCCAGCCAGGTCGCGGTGGAGGTCGACGCCCGCGGCGGGACCGCCGACCCGGCCCGCAACGCGGTCGCGCTGCTGCGGGACGCGATCGCGGCGGGCCGCCGCGTCCACCTCACCTACTACGTGCCGGCGCGGGACGAGAACACCGAACGCGACGTCGACCCGATGCGGCTGCTGGTCGTCGAGGGCAACACCTACCTGGAGGGGTGGTGCCGGCGGGCGGAGGCGGTGCGGCTGTTCAAGCTGGACCGGATCGCGGACCTGGCCGTGCTGGAGGTGGCCGCGCAGGTGCCGGACGAGGCGGAGCCGATCGACGTGGACGCGGGCCTGTTCCGCCCTTCCCCGCAGGACGAGGCGGTGACGCTGGAGCTGTCCCCGCGGGGCCGGTGGGTCGCCGACTACTACCCGTGCGAGAGCGTGGAGGAGCTCGGGGAGGGGCGGCTGCGGGTCGTGCTGCGCACCCCGGACGCCCGCTGGGTGCGGGGGCTGGCGCTGCGGCTCGGCGACCAGGGCCGCGTCGTGGCGCCGGAGCCGGTCGCGGCGGGGGTGCGGGAGGACGCGGCGCGGGCGCTGGCCCGCTACGGCATGAGCTGAGATCGGATACCGTGACGGGTGTGGCGTGGGTGTCGGTGGCGGTGTCGCTCGGATTCGCCGGCCTGGCCGTGCTCGCCTGGTGCGCCTTCAAGGTGTGGCTGGGGGTGCGGCGGTTCGGCCGTGAACTGGAACGCACCAGGCGGCGGCTGGAACCGGAACAGTCGGCGCTGCGCGATGAACTGTCCCGCCTCGATGAGGCTCGCGCGTCACAACCGCCGGGTGAGGGCGTACGATCGTCCTGACAGGGCCCCTGCTGAAGAGGATTGACATGGCTGGACTTGGCACGACCGAGATTCTGATCATTCTGGCGGTCGTCCTGCTGCTGTTCGGATCGGCGAAGCTGCCGCAGCTGGCGCGGTCGCTGGGCAAGTCGGCGCGGATCCTGAAGGCCGAGACCAAGGGCCTGCACGACGAAGACGACGGCAAGTCCGGGAAGTCCGGCGACGCCGGGGACGCGGCGCAGGCCGCGGCGGGCGACGACGCGCGGGAGAAGGCGGCGCGGCTGCGCGAGGAGGCGGCCCGGCTGGAGCGTGAGGCGGCCGGCGACGGCGGTCAGCGTCCCCGCGGCGCGCTGGGCTCGGGCGAGCCGATCCAGGGTGTGCCGGTGTCGGACCCCGGCCGGATCCACAAGGGCTGATCCCGGCCCCCCACCGCCCCCTTCTGCCGCCGAACACCGAGCCTGAATGCCCACGATGAAGCTGAGCAGGCGCGACGCCGCCCCCGACGGCCGCATGCCCCTCATGGAGCACCTCCGTGAGCTGCGGAACCGGTTGATCAAGGCGATCCTGGGCCTGGTCGCCGGCGCGCTCGTCGGCTGGATCTTCTTCCCGCCGATCTGGGACTTCCTCAAGCAGCCCTACACGCGGATCCCGCCGGAGCACTGCCTCAACAACAAGTGCGACCTGGTCGTGCACGGGATCTTCGACGGGTTCTTCATCCACCTGAAGGTCGCGCTGATCGTCGGGGCGATCCTGTCGTCGCCGATCTGGCTGTACCAGATCTGGGCGTTCGTCGCGCCCGGCCTGTACCGGCGGGAGCGCCGCTGGACGTACACGTTCCTGGCCGCGGCGGTGCCGCTGTTCGTGGCGGGCGGCGCGCTGGCGTACCTGACGATGGACAAGGGCCTGAAGATCTTCATCGGGCTCGCGCCGGGCGACACGACCGTGCTGGTCGGCGTCCAGGACTATCTCGGCTACGCGCAGGCGATGCTGTTCATCTTCGGGTTGACGTTCGAGCTGCCGCTGTTCGTCGTGATGCTGAACCTCGTCGGGATCCTCACCCACGACCGGCTCCGCCGGTCCCGGCGGATGCTGATCTTCGGGGTGTTCGTGTTCGCCGCGGTCGCCACCCCCAGCCAGGACCCGTTCACGATGCTGGCGCTGGCGCTGCCGACGATCGTGCTGTTCGAGGTCGCCGAGCTGATCGCGTTCGTCCACGACCGCCGGCTGTCCCGCGGACCCGACCCGTACGAGGGGCTGTCCGACGACGAGGCGTCCCCGCTCGAGCTCGAGCGCATCGACGCGGAGCTGGAGAAGGGCGACCGCGCCGTCTGATTGGGTATCGGGCCGGTCGAAACCGTAGGCTCGAAGCATGACCTCCCCCGACACGGCGTCGGCCGAACAGACCCCGGCCCAGCGGTACGCCGCCTACCGCAGGCGCACCGCGGGGCAAGGCCCGGCCCTGCTGGACTTCCGCACCCTGTACGACTTCGAGCTGGACGCGTTCCAGCTCGAGGCGTGCCAGGCGCTGGAGGACGGCAGCGGTGTGCTGGTCGCCGCCCCCACCGGATCCGGGAAGACGGTGGTGGGGGAGTTCGCCGTCCACCTCGCCCTCACCGGCGGCGGCAAGTGCTTCTACACCACGCCGATCAAGGCGCTGTCGAACCAGAAGTACGCCGACCTCGTCCGCCGGTACGGGCCGGAGAAGGTGGGGCTGCTCACCGGCGACAACAGCGTCAACGGGGAGGCCCCGATCGTCGTCATGACGACCGAGGTCCTGCGGAACATGCTGTACGCCGGGTCGCAGACCCTCGCCGGGCTGGCGTTCGTCGTGATGGACGAGGTGCACTACCTCGCCGACCGGTTCCGCGGCGCCGTCTGGGAAGAGGTGATCATCCACGTTCCGGACTCGGTGCGGATCGTGGCGCTGTCGGCCACGGTCAGCAACGCCGAGGAGTTCGGCGAGTGGCTGCAGGAGGTGCGCGGCGACACCGCCGTGATCGTGGACGAGCACCGTCCCGTGCCGCTGTTCCAGCACATGCTGGTCGGCACCCGCCTGTACGACCTGTTCGTCGACACCGGCAAGGGCAGGGACCGGCAGGCGCGGCTGAACCCGCAGCTCACCCGGATGGCGGTGGAGGAGGTCCGGCGCGCCAAGGTCAACCAGGGCCGCCGCACCGGCCGCCGCCGCGCGCCGCGCCCGCAAAGGTTCCGGCCGCCCGCCCGGCCCGACGTGATCGAGCGGCTGGACCGCGCCGGGCTGCTCCCGGCGATCACGTTCATCTTCAGCCGCGCCGGCTGCGACGCCGCCGTCCTGCAGTGCCTGCACGCCGGGATCCGGCTGACCTCCAAGGAGGAGGCCGAGGAGATCCGCGCGCACACCGATCTGCGCACCGCCGACATCGCCCCGGAGGACCTGCGGATCCTCGGCTACGGCGATTTCCGGGACGCCCTGGAGCGCGGTGTCGCCGCCCACCACGCCGGGATGCTGCCGACGTTCAAGGAGATCGTCGAGGAGCTGTTCACCCGGGGGCTGATCAAGGCGGTGTTCGCCACCGAGACGCTCGCGCTCGGCATCAACATGCCCGCCCGCACCGTCGTGATCGAGAAGCTCGACAAGTGGAACGGCGAGGCCCACGTCGACCTCACCCCCGGCGAGTACACGCAGCTGACCGGGAGGGCCGGGCGGCGCGGCATCGACGTCGAGGGGCACGCGGTCGTGGTGTGGGGCCCGAACGTGGAGCCGGCGTCGGTCGCCGGGCTCGCCGGCACCCGCACCTACCCGCTGAACTCCAGCTTCCGGCCGTCCTACAACATGGCCGTCAACCTCGTCGGCGCCGTCGGCGTCGAACGCGCCCGCACCCTGCTGGAGGAGTCGTTCGCGCAGTTCCAGGCCGACCGGGCCGTCGTCGGCCTGGCCCGGCAGGTCCGCAAGAACGAGGAGGCCCTCGACGGGTACGCCGAGGCGGCGCAGTGCCACCTCGGCGACTTCATGGAGTACGCCGCGATGCGGCGGCGGCTGTCGGACCGGGAGTCGGAGCTGTCCCGGGAACGGGCCGGCGCCCGCCGCGCCGAGGCCGCACGGTCGCTGGAGCACCTGCGGCCCGGTGATGTGATCCTCGTCCCGTCCGGGCGGCGCTCCGGTCTCGCCGTCGTGCTGGACCCGGGCGTCGGGCGCCGCTCCGACGGGCCGGCGCCGCTCGTGCTGACGGTCAACCGGTCGGTGCAGCGGCTGTCGATCCAGGACTTCCCGCGCGCCGTCGAGCCCGTCGACCGGATCCGCATCCCGAAGTCGTTCAGCCCCCGCAACCCGCAGGACCGCCGCGACCTGGCGTCCACGCTGCGCAACAAGGTCCCCGACGACGTCCGCGAACGCAAGCGGTCGCGCGGCGACTCCGCCGCCCCCGACGACGCCGAGATCACCCGGCTGCGCGCCGACCTGCGCCGCCACCCGGTGCACGGCTGCGACAAGCGCGAGGACCACGCCCGCTGGGCCGAGCGGTACCACCGCCTCGACCGCGAGACCGAGCAGTTGCGCCGCCGCGTCGAGGGCCGCTCCCAGGTGATCGCCCGCACGTTCGACCGTGTGTGCGCCGTCCTGCAGCAGCTCGGCTACCTCGACGGCGACTCCGTCACCGACGAGGGCCGCCGCCTCGGCCGCATCTACAACGAGCTGGACCTGCTCACCGCCGAAAGCCTCCGCGAGGGCCTGTGGGAGAAGCTCGACCACGCCGAGCTGGCCGCGTGCGTGTCGGCGCTGGTGTACGAGTCGCGGCAGCCCGACGACGCCGCCCCGCCCCGCACCCCCACGGGGCGGGCCCAGGACGCCCTGGCCGCCATGGTGCGGCTGTGGGGCGAGCTCGACGCCGTCGAACGCGACAACCGGGTGTCGTTCCTGCGGGAACCCGACCTCGGGTTCGCGTGGACCGCCTACCGGTGGGCCAAGGGCGACGACCTCGACGAGGTGCTGCTGGAGAGCGACCTGACCGCCGGCGACTTCGTCCGCGCCGTCAAGCAGCTCCTGGACCTGCTCGGCCAGGTCACCGACGCCGCACCCCCCAACAGCCATCTCCGCAAGACGGCCCGGCGGGCCATGGACGCCATGCGCCGCGGAGTGGTCGCGTACTCGTCCGTCGCCTAGGCGGCCCGGCGCCGCCCGCGGCGCGCGGACCGGCGTGCGCAGCGGGCGGACAGGGTGCGGACAGGGTGCGGTTCACCCGGTACGTCGCCAGGCGGACCAGGACGGGCCGCGGCGGGCGCCTCAGGAACCCGGGGGTGACGCGGCAGGCCGCGGTGGCGGCACCGAGGAGCAGGGCGGCGGTGCGGCGGCGGGCCGGGGTCCTCCGGGCGGCGGCTGGGGCGGCCCGAACTCCTCGCGCAGCCGCTCCGGCAGGAGGGCGGTCGTGACGAGGCGGAAGACGGCCAGGGCCGGGAACAGGTCGCGGAGCCTGCGGGGCCGCAGCACGGCGTCGGCGACCCCGCGGGCCGTGCCGGTGACCTTCATCGCGGCGAGGGTCTCGGCCATGGGGCGGCCGGGGACGTCGGCGACGATGCGGGCCTGCCGGTAGTAGTCCTCGGCCAGGGCCGGGTCGCCGCCCCGGCCCGCTGGATGAGCTGCGAAGACCCAAAGCCGACCAATGATGCGAAACCGTCGCGAGGTACCAGGATCCGATGGCACAATCGGGGCGCCCGGCGACCGCGAGGTCGAGAGAGTCGGGCTCCCATTGGAACCCGAGAAAGGTCCCGACCGTGGCCATCCGCGACAAGATGAGCGCCAACGCGGCCCACGTCCTGCAGCCGGGCGAGAACATCCAGGCGGTGTTCGGCGCCCAGACCACCAGCCAGTACTTCGCCCTGCTCTCATACTGGATCATCATCTTCGCCAACGCCTACCGCGTGGTCGTCGTCACCGACCGGCGCATCCTCGTGTGCCGGTCCGGGCGGATGCGCATGACTCCCGTCAACGAGGTCCTGCGCGAGCTTCCGCGCGGCACCCGGATCGGGCCGCCGAGCGGCCTGTGGTGGCGCTGCGAGACGCTCGGCGAGCGCCTGTACGTCCACAAGCGGTTCCACAAGGACGTCAACGCCGCCGACGGCGTCGCCGCCTGACATTCCCGACGAGACGCCCTCCCGGCGGGAGGGCGTCTCGCCGTTCCCGGGGTCGGCGTCGGTGCCGCACCGCGCCGCCGGCCCCCTACCGAGGTCGGAGACGGATCGGCTTCCAGGAGGATCCGGCGGCCCCGCCGGCCGCGCTACTGTGATCCCGATCACCGACATCTGCGAGACGCGAGCCGGGACGAGGCATGATCGAGGCGAAGAACCTCACCAAGCGCTACGGCGACAAGACCGCCGTTGACGACCTGTCGTTCACGGTCGTCCCCGGGCGGGTCACCGGGTTCCTCGGCCCGAACGGGGCCGGGAAGTCGACCACCATGCGGCTGCTGCTCGGGCTCGACCGGCCCGACCGCGGCGACGCCCGCATCCACGGCCGGCACTACCGCGACCTGAACGCGCCCATGCGCGTCGTCGGCGCCCTGCTGGAGGCGCGGGCAGTGCACACCGGCCGCAGCGCCTACAACCACCTGCTGTGCCTGGCCCAGACGCAGGGGATCGGCAAGAAGCGCGTCGACGAGGTCGTCGAGCTCGTCGGCCTCACCGGCGTCGCCCGCAAGCGCGCCGGCGGCTTCTCCCTCGGCATGGGGCAGCGGCTCGGCATCGCCGCCGCGCTGCTCGGCGACCCGTCCGTGCTGATCCTGGACGAACCCGTCAACGGCCTCGACCCCGAGGGCATCGTCTGGATCCGCACCCTCATGCAGCGGCTCGCCGCCGAGGGACGCACCGTGTTCGTCTCCAGCCACCTCATGAACGAGATGGCCGTCACCGCCGAGCACCTCATCGTCATCGGCCGCGGCCGGCTGATCGCCGACTGCTCCACCGAGGAGTTCATCGAGCGCAGCACCGAGAAGACGGTGATCGTGCGCAGCCCGGACGCCGACAGGCTCGCCGGCGTCGTCGCCGCCGAGGGCGGCAAGGCCGCCCCGGGCGGAGACGGGCTGCTCACCGTGACCCACATGGAGGCGCCGCGCGTCGGGGAACTGGCCGCTGCTGAGGGCATCGTCCTGCACGAGCTCACTCCGAGCCGCGGCTCCCTGGAGTCGGCGTTCATGGAGCTGACCCGCGACAGCGTCGAGTACGGCGCCGCCGGCGCGCCCGGTGCCGGACCCGTCCCAGGGCCCGCCCCGGGCGCGGTCCCCGGCGTCGTCCCGGCCGAGGAGGGAGAGTCCCGATGACCACCGCCACCGCCACGCCCGCCGCGGAGCCCGCGGGCCACGACCGGGCCGGCTTCGGGCGGCTCATGGTCGCCGAATGGACGAAGATCCGCACGGTCCGGTCCACGCTGTGGTCGCTGATCCTGCTCGTCGTCCTCGACCTCGGGTTCACCGCCCTGTTCATCGGCCTCACCGTCGGGCAGTGGGACAACGCCGACGCCGGCGACCGCGCCCAGATCATCGCCGACCCGGTCAGCACCATCCTCGGCAGCGGGTTCTTCCTCAGCCAGCTGACCGTCTGCGTCCTCGGCGTGCTGGTGATCGCCTCCGAGTACTCCACCGGCATGATCCGCGCGAGCCTGCTCGCCGTGCCGCGGCGGCTGCCGATGCTGTGGGCCAAGGCCCTGGTGTTCGCGCTGGTCGTCCTCGTCCTCGGCGTCGCGGTGTCGTTCGCGTCGTTCTTCATCGGCGCGGCGATCCTGGCGGACAAGGTGCAGGTCTCCCTCGGCGACGAGGGCGTGCTGCGCGCCGTCATCGGCGGCGGCCTCTACCTGGCGATGCTCGGGCTGTTCGCGCTCGCCATCGGCGCGATCGTGCGGCATCCCGCCGGCGGCATCACCGGCGTCATCGGGTTCGTCCTCGTGCTGGCGCCGCTCGCCGCGCTGCTGCCCGGCAGCATCGGCGACCACGTCCACGCCTACCTGCCCTCCGAGGCGGGCACGCTGATCGCCAAGGCCCACCAGGGCCCCGACGACCTGCTGACGCCCTGGCAGGGGTACGGGGTCTTCGCCCTCTGGACGGCCGCGCTCCTCGCCCTCGCCGCCGTCCTCCTCAAACGCCGCGACGCCTGACCGCCCGGGGCGCCCCCCTCCCGGTCAGGGGCGGGAGCGCTCCGGCGCCAGCCGCCCGGCCACCACGATCCCGTACAGGACGTGGTCGAGCGCGACGACGGCCCGCCACGCGACGCCGCGCTCGTGGACGTGCCGGACGCCGAGGAGCGGGGCGATCCCCGCCTCGAAGCCCAGCCACACCGCCAGGCCGTAGGCGGGGCCCGCGGCCGGGTGCCGGCGGAACCCGGCGGGCAGCATCCCGAACACCGCGCCGCCGCCCGCGCCGTAGGCCCAGTGCGCCAGCTCGGTCGCCGCCTCCCGGTACGGCTCCGGCAGTCGGCGCACCACCGGCACGTGCCGCTCGACGATCGCCTCCGGCGGGCTCTTCTCGTGCGGGCCGACCGTGGCCGTCACGGTCCGCACCCCCGTCATCGCCATCGCCGCGACCAGCCCCCGCGCGCCCGCCCGCGCGACCGCGGGGCCGCGCGCCCGCGGCCTCCTGCCCCCCATGTGCGCCTCCTCGACGGACCCCCTCGGGCACCCGCCCCGCACGCGCCCGCCCATGCCCGCGGCGCCCCGCCCGGCATCGACTCTTGCATCATGCAATGATTCGCCGTACCCTCCGCTTAAGCGACCGCTTAAAGCGGGCGACCAAGAGACGGGGGGCGTGATGGAGGGCGACCAGGTGCCCACGCGGATACGGCTGCTGGAGGCGGCCGTCGCGGTGATGGCCGAGAGCGGCTGGGCCGCGGTGACCTCGCGGGTGGTGGCGGACAGGGCGCAGGCCAACAACGCGCTCGTGCACTACTACTTCGGGTCGGTGGACGCCCTGCGCCGGGCCGCGGTGATGCACGCCGTGGAGAAGGAGCTGGAGGGCCCGGTCGAGGCGATCCTGCGGTCCGAGGACGCCCTGGACGGCGTCGCCGGCGCGGTCCGCGACCTCGTCGGCCGCGGACCCGGCACGCCCGGCCAGCGCGTCCTGGTGGAGGCGATGCTGCACGGCCTGCGCGACGAGGAGTTGCGCGAGGAGACCCGGCGGCAGATCCGGATGTTCCGCGACCTGCTGGCCGCCCGGCTCGCGGAGAACCAGGCCGCGGGCCTGCTGCGCGCCGACGCCGACGCCGCCGGGCTGGCGGTCGTGTTCAGCGCGCTCCTGGACGGGCTGCTCATGCACGTGCTGATCGACCCCGACACCGCCGCCGGCGGATCCACGGCCGGGCTGATCGCCCTGCTGCGGCCGTCCGGCGCCCCGTCCGGCGCCCCGTCCGGCGCCCCGTCCGGCGCCCCGTCCGGCGCCCCGTCCGGCAACGACGACGAAGGAGACGACGATGACGCGTCACGGCCATGAACCGGCGGCCGTCCGGGACGACACCGCTCGGGATGAAACCGGCCGGGACGACACCGGCCCGGAGGGCGGGGCGCCGGCGGCGGTGCTGCTGCGCGGCGCCGGCAAGACCTACGGCAGCGGCCACGCCGAGGTCCGCGCGCTGCGCGACGTGGACCTGGAGGTGCGGCAGGGCGAGTTCGCCGTGCTGCTCGGCCCGTCCGGCTCCGGCAAGACGACCCTGCTCAACCTCATCGGCGGGATCGAGCCCGCCACCGCGGGCGAGGTGATCGCGGGCGGCCGCGACATCTCCGGCCTCGACGAGGACGCCCGCACCGCCTACCGGCGCGACACCGTCGGCTTCGTCTTCCAGTTCTTCAACCTCGTCCCGTCGCTGACGGCGCTGGAGAACGTCCGGCTGGTCGCGGAGCTGACCGGCCGCCGCGACCGGGAGCGGCCGGAGGCGGCGCTCGCCGCCGTCGGGCTCGCCGAGCGTGGCGGGCACTTCCCGGCGCAGCTGTCGGGCGGCGAGCAGCAGCGCGTCGCCATCGCCCGCGCGATCGCCAAGGACCCCGCGCTGCTGCTGTGCGACGAGCCGACCGGCGCGCTGGACCTGGAGACCGGGCGCAGCGTCCTGCGCGTCCTGCAGGACCTCAACCGGGAGGGCCGGACGGTCCTGGTCGTCACCCACAACGCCGCGATCGCCTCCATCGCCCACCGCGTGGTGCGGATGCGCTCCGGCCGCGTCGTCGAGGTGACCACCACCGCCGCGCCCGTCACCGCCGACGAGGTGACCTGGTGAGCACGCTCAACGTCAAACTGCGCCGCGACCTGCGCCGCCGCCCCGGGCAGCTGGTGTCGGTGGTGGTGCTGGTGATGCTCGGCGTCGCCCTGTTCGGCGCGTCCTACGACGCCTACAAGAACCTGGACGCCGGCTACCAGGCGCTCTTCCAGAAGTACCGGTTCGCGGACCTGACCCTCTCGGGCGGCGACGCCGCGGCCGTCGCCGAGCAGGCCGAGGCCCGCCCCGGCGTGGAGGCGGCCGGCGTCCGGACCGTCGCGGACGTGCCGATGCGCATGCCGGACGGCGCCACCCTCGTCGGACGCGTCGTCGGGCTCCCCGCCGGAACCCGGCCCGCCGTCGACCGGGTCAAGGTCCTCAGCGGCCGGTACCTCGACACGGCCGATCCCACGGGCGTCCTCGCCGAGAAGCACATCGCCGGCCACGCCCACCTGAAGCCCGGCGCCGCGGTGTCGGTGTGGGACGGCCGCGCCTGGCGGAGCCTCGGCGTGCGCGGCACCGTGTCCTCACCCGAGTACCTGTGGCCCGCCTCCAGCCGCCAGGACGTGCTTCCAGCGCCCGGATCGTTCGGCGTCCTGTTCGTCCCCGAACCGCTGGCCCGGCAGATCGCCGGCACGGAGAAGCCCAACCAGGTCGACGTCTACTACACCGCGGCGGGACGCGACCACGCCGGCCGGCTCGACGCCGCCCTGACCGCGGCCGCGCGCGGGCACGGCGCCGGCGCGGCCGTCACCCGCGCCGAGCAGCCCAGCAACGCCACCCTCGCCGAGGACATCAAGGGATTCTCCGAGCTGGCCGTGATGTTCCCGCTGCTGTTCCTCGCCGCCGCCGGCGTCGCCGTCTACGTCGTGCTGACCCGCCGGGTCGCGCGCGACCGCGTCGTCATCGGGACGCTGCGCGCCAGCGGGTTCCGCCGCCGGACCGTCGTGACGCACTACCTGATGACCGGTGTCGCGGTCGGCCTCGCCGGGTCCGTCCTCGGCGTCGCCGCCGGGCTGCTGCTCGCCGGATCGATCACCCGCCTGTACGCCGACGCCATCGGCCTGCCCGAGACGCTGGTGTCGGTCCGCGCGTCCACGGTCGCGGCGGGGCTGGTGTTCGGGGTGGTCGCTGGCGCGCTCGCCGCCCTCGCCCCCGCCGTGTCGGCCGCCCGCGTCCCGCCCGCCGAGGCGATGCGCGGCGCCGTCCCGTCCAGCGGGGGCGGCGGGCCGCTCGCCCGGCTGCAGCGGTCCGTGCCCGCCGCGGGACGGCTGCCCGCGGGCGCGTGGCTGGTGCTGCGCGGCCCCACCCGCCAGTTCCGCCGCACCCTCTACACGATGGCCGGCGTCGTCCTCGCGCTCGTCCTGATCCTCGTCTCCTGGGGGATGCTGGACTCCTCGCAGGCCACCGTCTCCCGGCAGTTCGACGACATCCAGCGGCAGGACGCCGAGATCACCCTCGGACGCCCCCTCGACGGCGCCACCCTCAAGGCGCTGTCGGCGACGGAAGGGGTGCGGGCCGCCGAGCCGTCCGCGCAGGTCCTCGTCACCATCACCGCGGGCGACAAGGGCTACTCCACCACCGTCGTCGGGCTGCCCGCCGGCACCCGCATGCACCGGTTCCTCACCCCCGGCGGCGGCGAGCGCCCGCTGCCCGCGCACGGCGCGCTGATCGGAGCGGCGCTGCGCGACAGGCTCGGCGTCGGCACCGGCGACCCCGTCGGCCTGCGCCTCGGCGACGGCCGGACGGTCACCACGACCGTCGCCGGGTTCGTCGACGAGCCTCTCGGCACCTTCGCCTACGCCGACCTCGGCCAGGTCGCCGCGTGGGCGCCGGACACCAAACCCGGCAGCGTCCTCGTCCAGTTCGACCCCGGCGCCGACCGCGCCGCCGTCGAGCACGCCCTGTCGGTCGTGCCCGGCGTCGTCGCCTACACCGACTCCCAGGCGCTGAGGAAGACCATGGGCGACTACATGGACCTGTTCTACGTGTTCGTCGCGGTCATGCTCGTGTTCGGCGGGCTGCTGGCCTTCACCGTCCTGTTCGCCACCCTGTCGGTCAACCTCGCCGAACGCGGCACCGAACTGGCGACCCTGCGCGCCGCCGGGGTCGGGCGGCGCCGGCTGGCCCGGCTCGTCACCGCCGAGAACCTCCTCGTCGTGGCCGCCGGAGCCGTCCCCGGGCTGATCGCCGGGCGGCTCGCCACCGGCGCGTTCCTCGGCGCCTTCAACAGCGACCTGATGGCGTTCCACACCGAGATCCGGCCCGCCACCTTCGCCTGGTCCGCGCTCGCCGTCATCGCCGTCGCCGCCCTGGCGCAGCGTCCCGGCCTGCGCGGCCTCGCCCGCATGGACCTCGCCGCCCTCGTCCGGGAGCGGACGGGCTGACCATCCGGGCGGCGCCCCCGGCCACGCGCGGGCGCCGCCCGGATCACCGGCGGGTTCCCGGGTAGTGGGAGGGGCATGCTGGACGACCCTGGAGAACGGGACTCCCTGCCGAAGGCCCTCCGCGACTACGCCCTCATCGCCGACGGGGAACGCGGCGCCCTCGTCGGCCCGCACGGCGAGTACGCCTGGATGTGCTTCCCGGCCTGGGACTCGCCCCCCGCCCTCGCGGGACTCCTCGGCGGCCCCGGCGGCTACGTCGTCCAGCCCCTGGCCGGACGCTGGGTCTGGGGCGGCTACTACGAGGACCACGGCCTCATCTGGCACAGCCGGTGGGTGACCGGCGACGGCGCCATCCTGGAATGCCGCGAGGCCCTCGCCCGCCCCGCCGCCCGGGACCGCGCCGTCATCCTGCGCAGCTGCCGCGCCGTCCGCGGCGGATCCCGCGTCCGCGCCCTGCTGGACGTCCGCGCCGGCGCCCCGATGCGCGACCTGCGCCACCACGACCCGGACTGGACGGCCCGCAGCGGCGCCGCGGTGCTCCGCTGGCACGGCGCCGACGAGGCCGCCGTCCGCGAGGGCCCGGACGGCGCGCCGATGCTCGCCCTCACCTTCGACCTGGACGAGGGCGACTCCCGCGACCTGGTCCTGGAGATCGCCGAAGGCGGCGTGCGCGGCCCCCTGGACGTCCGCGGGCTGTGGAAGGCCACCGAGGACGACTGGCGCGCGGCCGTGCCGGACTGCGCCGACACCATCGCCCCGCGCGACGCCCGCCTCGCCTACTCCGTCCTCACCGGCCTCACCGGTCGCGGCGGCGGGATGGTCGCCGCCGCGACCACCGCGCTGCCCGAACGCTCCAACGAGGGACGCAACTTCGACTACCGCTACGCCTGGATCCGCGACCAGTGCTTCGCGGGACGCGCCGTCGCGCTGCACGGCGGGCCGCCCCGCCTGCTGCGCACCGCCGCCGAGTTCGTGTCCGCCCGCATCCTCGCCGACGGCGACCGGCTGAGGCCCGCCTACACCGTCACCGGCGGGCCCGTACCGGACGAGACCACCTGCGGCCTGCCCGGCTACCCCGGCGCCGACGCCGTCGCCGGGAACAAGGCCGGCGAGCAGTTCCAGCTCGACGCGCTGGGGGAGGGCCTGCTGCTCCTCGCCGCGGCCGCCGAGCACGACCGTCCCGGCCCCGACATCGCGCGGGCCGCCGGCGCCGCGGCCGACGCGGTCGCGCGCCGCTGGACCCTGCCCGAGGCGGGGATCTGGGAGACCCACGACGACCTGTGGACGCACTCGCGCCTGACCTGCGTCGCCGGCCTGCGCCAGGCCGCCCGGACCCTCGCCGGCCCGGCCGACGCCCGCCGGTGGACCTCGCTCGCCGACGCGATCCTCGCCGAGACGGCCCGGACGTCGCTCACCCCCACCGGCCGGTGGAAACGCGCGCCCGGCGACGACCGCGTCGACGCCGCCCTGCTCATCCCGCCGCTGCGCGGCGCGCTGCCCCGCGACGACCCCCGCACCGTCGCGACCCTGAACGCCGTCCGCGACGACCTCGTCGAAGAGGGCTTCGTCTACCGCTACCGGGTGGGGGACCAGCCGCTCGGCGTCGCCGAGGGCGCCTTCACCCTCTGCGGCTTCTTCCTCGCCCTCGCCGAGGACCGCCAGGGCGAGACCGCCCGCGCCCTCGGCACCTTCGAGCGGACCCGGTCCGGCTGCGCGACCAGCGGCCTGTTCTCCGAGGAGTACGACGTCAGGCAGCGGCAGCTGCGCGGCAACATGCCCCAGGCGTTCGTCCACGCCCTCCTGCTGGAGACCGCCGCCCGCCTCGCCGCCTGACCCGCCTGAGGCGCCTGACCCGCCTGAGGTGCCCGGCGGCGCGCGGCGGGACGATTGAAGGCCGGCGTCCGGGTATGCGTGCCGGCATGGCTGTTTCGGCGAGGAGAACCAGGCAGGACGAACGGCCCGCGGGGGCCGCGGCGTACCGGGAGGACACGTTCCGGCGCGCGCTGGACGAGCGGGTCGACGGCGAGATCCGCTTCGACGCGGGGTCGCGCGCCGCCTACTCCCACGACGCGTCCAACTACCAGCAGCCGCCCATCGGCGTGGTCGTGCCGAAGACGGTCGAGGCCGGCGCCGAGGCGGTCCGGGTCTGCGCCGAGCACGGCGTCCCCGTCCTGTCGCGCGGCGGCGGCACGAGCCTCGCCGGGCAGTGCGTCAACAACGCCGTCGTCATCGACTGGTCGAAGTACTGCCGCGCGCTCGTCTCGGTGGACCCCGGCGCGCGCCGCGCCGTCGTCGAGCCCGGCGCGTGCCTCGACGACCTGAACGGCGAGCTGTCCGAGCACGGCCTCATGGCGGGGCCGAAACCGTCCACCCACGACACCTGCACGATCGGCGGGATGATCGGCAACAACTCGTGCGGCGCGTCCGCGCAGGCGTACGGGAAGATGGTCGACTCCGTCGCGCGGCTGGAGGTCCTCACCTACGACGGGCTCCGGATGTGGGTGGGGGAGACCTCCGACGCGGAGTACGACCGGATCCAGGCCGGAGGCGGCCGCCGCGCCGAGATCTACCGGGCGCTGCGCGAGCTGCGCGACGACGGCATGGAGCTGATCCGCACCCGCTACCCCGACGTCCCGCGCCGCGTGTCCGGCTACAACCTGGACTCGCTGCTGCCGGAGAAGAACTTCGACGTGGCGCGCGCCCTCGTCGGGTCGGAGGGCACGCTGGTCGCCGTGCTGCGCGCCGAGATCCGCCTGGTGCCGGTCCCCGCGCACGAATCCCTCGTCGTCCTCGGCTACGACGACATCGCCGCCGCCGGTGACGCCGTCGCCCGCGTCCTGCCGTCCCGGCCGCTCGCGCTTGAGGGCATGGACGACACGCTGCTCGACCTCGCCAAGGAGGACCACCTCGCCGGGCCGGACGTGCTCGCGGACATGCCGCGCGGCGCCGGCTGGCTCATGGCCCGGTTCGGCGGCGGCACCCAGGACGAGGCGGACGAGAGCGCCCGCGACCTCATCGAGGAGATGAGGGGCGGGCCGAACCCGCCCCGCTGCAGCTTCCTGCACGACCCCGCCGAGGAGGAGCGGCTCTGGAAGGTCCGCGAGGCCGGTCTCGGCGCCACCGCCTACCCGCCCGGGCACCCCGACACCCACGAGGGCTGGGAGGACGCCGCCGTCCCGCCCGGCCGGCTCGGCGACTACCTGCGCGACTTCCGCGCCCTCGTCCAGGAGTTCCACTTCGACCCCGTCGCCCTGTACGGGCACTTCGGGCAGGGCTGCGTGCACACCCGCATCCCGTTCGACCTGGAGGACGAGCAGGGCGCCGGGCGGTACCGGGAGTTCGCCGAGCGCGCCGCACGCCTCGTCGCCTCCTACGGCGGGTCGCTGTCGGGCGAGCACGGCGACGGCCAGTCCCGCGGCGAGCTGCTGCCGGTCATGTTCGGGGACGAGGTCGTCCGGCTGTTCGAGCGGTTCAAGGCGATCTTCGACCCGGGGAACCGGATGAACCCCGGCAAGATCGTCCACCCGCACCGGCTGGACGACGACCTCGACCACCTCGCCTACGACCCGGCCGAGCCGGACACGCACTTCTCCTTCCCCGCCGACCACCACCGGTTCACCCACGCGGCGGCCCGCTGCGTCGGCATCGGCAAGTGCCGGGCGTCGTCGGGCGGCGTGATGTGCCCGAGCTACCGGGTGACGGGGGAGGAGGAGCACTCCACCCGCGGCCGGGCCCGCATCCTGATGGAGATGATGCGCGGCATGCCCGGCGCCGCCCGGCCCGGGCGCGGCACGCCGGACCCGTCGGTGCCGGGACCGGGCGGCGCCGCCGTCATCGCCGACGGGTGGCGCTCCGAGCATGTCCGCGACGCGCTCGACCTGTGCCTGGCGTGCAAGGGCTGCCGCAGTGACTGCCCCGTCAACGTCGACATGGCCACCTACAAGGCCGAGTTCCTCGCCCACCACTACAAGGGCCGGATCAGGCCGCCCGCGCACTACACGATGGGCTGGCTGCCGCTGTGGGCCCGGATCGCCGCGCTCGCGCCGGGCGCCGCCAACGCCGCACTGCACGTCCCCGTCCTGGACGGCGTCGCCAAGCGGCTCGGCGGGATCGACCCGCGCCGCGACATGCCCCGCTTCGCCGGCGAGCGGTTCACCGACTGGTTCAAGCACCGCCCCGCCCGCGGCGGCGGCCGCCGGGTGGTGCTGTGGCCCGACACGTTCATCGACAACTTCCACCCGCACATCGGCAAGGCCGCCGTGCGCGTCCTGGAGGCGTCCGGGTACCGCGTCGAGGTTCCGCCGGTCCCGCTGTGCTGCGGCCTCACCTGGATCTCCACCGGGCAGCTCGGCGTCGCCGCCCGCGTCCTGCGCCGCACCGTCCGGGCCCTGGCGCCGCGGCTGCGCGACAGCGTCCCCGTGGTTGGGCTGGAGCCCAGCTGCACCGCCGTGTTCCGCGCCGACGCGCCCGAGCTGATGGAGGGCGACGCCCTGGAGGACGACGTCAAGCGGCTCCGCGACCAGACCAGGACCCTCGCCGAACTGCTCGACGAGCACCAGGAGGAGACCGGCGGCGCCTCGCCCGTCGCGGCCCACGGCGCCGTCGCCGGGCTCGACACCCCGCGGGTCCGCGCGATCGCCCAGCCGCACTGCCACCAGCACGCGATCATGGGGTTCGGCGCCGACGAGCGCGTCCTGTCCCGGGCCGGGGTCGAGGTGGAGACCCTCGACGTCGGCTGCTGCGGCCTCGCCGGCAACTTCGGCTTCGAGGCCGGCCACTACGAGGTGTCCACCGCCATCGCCGAGCAGGGCGTCTGGCCCGCCGTCACCGGCGCCGAGCCCGGGACGGCCGTCCTCGCCGACGGGTTCTCCTGCCGGACGCAGATCGAGGCGGGCACCGGCGCCCGCCCCCGCCACCTCGCCGAGCTCCTCGCCGGCCTGCTGCCGCAGGACGGCCGGTGACCCTCGCGCCACCGGCCGTCCCCGGCCGCTGGAGCGTTCCGCCGGCCCGTTGGCGCGCCCCGGGCCCGGCATTGTAGAAAGTCGTCATGAGCGAGCAGGGGGACACCGGCGTCGACGAGGTCACCTCGGCGCTGCTGACCGCGTCCCGGCTGCTGGTCGCGATCTCGGTGCGCTCCCTGTCCGCCGTGCAGGGAGCCGTCACGCTGCCGCAGTTCCGGCTCCTCGTCGTCCTGTCCTCGCAGGGGCCGGCCAAGCTTGTGACGCTCGCCGGGCTGCTGGAGGTCAACCCGTCCACCGCGATGCGGATGGTGGACCGGCTCGCCTCCGCCGGGCTGGTGGACCGGAAGGCCAGCCCGGACAGCGGCCGCGAGATCCGCATCCAGCTCACCGGCGCCGGACGCGGCATCGTCGACGACGTGACCGCCCGCCGCCGCGCCGACATCGCCGAGGTCGTGTCCCGGATGCCGGCCGGCCAGCGGCACGCCCTCGTCGCCGCCCTGCGCGCCTTCACCGACGCCGGCGGCGAGCCCCCGGTGACCAGCCTGGCGCAGCTCGGCTGGACCTGAGCCCCGGCCCGATCCGGTCGGCCGCCCGCCGAACCCCGCCGGGCCGACGCGCGTACTGCTGCACTGAGCCCCCCTCCTCGACCGAAAGGCGGCGGCGGATGCGAGATCCCCGACCTGTCGTCGCGGCGGCATGCGGCCTGACCGCGGTGCTGCTGCTCGGCGCCTGCACCGCGGTGGGCCGCCAGGCCGCCGACGGCGCCGTGGTGCCGCCGAAGGTGAACGCCGACAACGCGGCCCAGGCCACCGTCGACACGCAGTGGGGGCCGCTCGGCCCCGCCGACCGCAACCTCGTCGTGAAGGTCCGCCAGGCCGGGCTGTGGGAGATCCCCGTCGGCCGGCAGGCCGAGCGGCGCGCCGCCCGCGCCGCGACCCGCCGCAACCTCGGCGAGATCGCCCGCCAGCACGAACGGCTGGACGCGCTGGACCGCAACGTCGCCGCGAAGCTGAACGTCCCGCTGCCGGACCAGCCGACCGCCGACCAGCAGAGCTGGATGTCGGAGATCACCGGCAAGTCCGGCAACGACTACGACCGGACGGCCGTCCTCCGGCTGCGCATGGCGCACGGCCAGATCTACCCGGCGATCGCTGCGGTCCGCGGCAGCACCCGCAACACCCTCGTGCGGCAGTTCGCCGAGGAGTGCGAGAAGTTCGTCCGCACCCACATGAGGCTGCTGGAGGGCACCGGCTTCGTCACCGGCGACACCCTCCCGGACCCGCCGGCGATCACCGACGCGCCCCCGCCCGGGAACCCCGGCCAGCCGCACACCCCGGCCCCGGCCGCGACCTCCCTGCTCGGCGGCGGCGGGCACTGAACCGTCGGCGTCAGGCCGCCAGCTCGCCCAGCAGGGCCCCCAGGGTCGCGCCGAGCGGGGCGTCCAGCGTGACCAGGGCGTGCCCGTCGCCCCTGGTCGCGCCCAGGTTGACGATCGCCACCGGAACGCCGTGCCCGGCGGCGTGCCGGACGAACCGGTACCCCGACAGCACCGTCAGCGACGACCCGAGCACCAGCAGCGCGCCCGCCCGCTCGGTCAGCGCGTAGCAGTCCCGGACGCGGCCCGGCGGCACGTTCTCCCCGAAGAAGATCACATCGGGTTTGAGCGGGCCGCCGCACCGCTCGCAGCCCACGACCCGGAACGCCTCCACGGCCTCGTCCCCGAGGACCGCGTCACCGTCCGGGTTGATCGCGCCGGCGTCCGCCTCCCACCCCGGGTTGGCGTCGCGCAGCCGCTCCGCCAGCCGCCCGCGCGGGGTCCGCTCGCCGCAGGACAGGCACACCACCCGATCCAGCGCGCCGTGCAGCTCGATCACGCCGTCCGCGCCGGCCGCCTGCTGCAGCCCGTCGACGTTCTGGGTGATGATCCCGGCGAGCAGCCCGCGCCGCTGCAGCTCCGCGACCGCCCGGTGCCCGGCGTTCGGGCGGGCCCGGGCGATGTGCCGCCAGCCGAGATGGCTGCGCGCCCAGTAGCGGCGGCGCGCCGCCTCGCTCCCGGTGAACGCCTGGTACGTCATCGGCTCCGCGCGGCGCCTGCGCCCGGTCTCCCCGCGGTAGTCCGGGATGCCCGACTCGGTCGACAGGCCCGCCCCGCTCAGCACCACCACATCGCCGTCCGAGACGAGGTCGGCCAGCATCCGCAGCCCGGTCCCCGCCTCGCTCCCCGCAACCTCCGTCACCCCTCCATGGTGCACGAGGGCGACGGGTGCCCGACCGCGCGCCGCCCGCCCCGCACCGTCAGCGGCAGCCCGGCCGCAAGGAGCAGCACGCCGGCGCCGCCGGCGGCGAGGGGCCCGGCGGTCCGCAGCAGCCGGATCTTCCCGGCGCCGTCGGCGGACCGGGCGGCCAGCGCCCGCCGCGACTCGGGCGTCATCCGCAGGGTCAGGTCCGCGACCACGAGCCGGCCCGGCCCCTCCCTCGGCCGCAGCGTCGACAGCACCCGCTGCCGCTGGTCGACCGGCGCGCCCGTCCGCGGGTCCACCCAGAACGTGGCGTCGGCCCGGTAGTAGCGGTCGACGGGAACGGCCGCGCTCCCCTTGCGGCGCCCGAGCAGCTCGCCCGGCACGGCGGGAAGCTCGCCGGTGACCTTCGTCTCCGGGACGTGCTGGACGAAGCGGTAGGCGAGCACGCCGCCGACGCGTTCCTCCCCGTCGAACGCGGCCGGCCAGGTGCGCCGCGTCTCGGGGTCGAACAGCTCCAGTCCCTCCTTGCGCGGGGTCACCGGCCAGAACAGCCCCACCCCCGACATGCGGACCCCTGTGTCGCCCTGCACCGCCGCGCCGCAGCAGTTCCGCAGCTCCCCGGTGCGGCGGTCGAAGGCGTACCGCTGCTTCTGGATCTCGATCGTGGTGCCCCGCGCGGTGTCCTGGACCACGGTGCCGGAGTCCCAGACGGCGATCCCGCCATGCGCCGAGCCGGGATCGCCCCGGACCGTGTTCGTCGCCACGACCGTCGCGCCGGTGCGCGGCACGGCCGCGGCGGCGTCGAAGTAGGCGGCGTTCTCGGCCTTCAGCCGCGTCACCTGGTACACGTCCGCGGGCGCGCCGATCAGCGTCGGCGCGACGTAGAACCGCGTGAGCGCGCCGGCGGCCGCCAGGAAGGCGCCCGTGCCGACGAGGGACACTCCGATGATCCGCCGCATCGCCGCCTCACCCCTTCATGCTCCGATGGTGCCCCCGCCCGCCCGGCCCCGCCTCCGGGACGAGACGGCGGTGAGGGCCAGTTAACGCGCGGGTGACGTCCGGGATCCACACGGGAAATACGGGCCGCCGAGGATCGGGGCTCATGGGAGCCGACAGCAAACCGGACAGACGGCTGGTCGTGGCCGGCCACGGACCGGCCGCACACCGCCTGGTGGAGGCCCTCCGCGAGCGCGACACCGACGCCACATGGACGATCACCGTCATCGGGGAGGAGACCCGGACCGCCTACGACCGGGTGGCGCTGACGACGCACCTGGAAGGCGCCGAGCTGGCCTACCCCGCGCACGGCGGCGAGGTCGCCGTGCACACCGGCGAGCGGGTCACCGCGATCGACCGCGCCGCCCGGACGGTCACCACCTCCGCGGGACGCGCCGTCCCCTACGACGCGCTCGTCCTGGCGACCGGGTCGTCGCCGTTCGTGCCGCCGGTCGAGGGCCGGGAGCTGCCCGGCGTCTTCGTCTACCGCACGATCGACGACCTGGACGCCATCCGCGAGTACGCGCGTGACAAGGCGACCGGCGCCGTCGTCGGCGGCGGCCTGCTCGGCCTGGAGGCGGCACGCGCGATCCAGGGACTCGGGCTGCGCAGCGGCGTCGTCGAGGTCGCGCCGTGGCTGATGCCGCGGCAGCTCGACGAGGGCGGCGGCGCGATGCTGCGCCGCCACATCGAGGCGCTCGGCATGGCCGTGCACGCGGGCACCCCGATGCGCGCCCTGGAAGCGGGCGACGACGGCTCCGTCCGGCGCGTCGTCCTCGCCGACGGCGAGGCGATCGACGCCGAGGTCGTCGTGTTCTCCGCCGGCATCCGCCCCCGCGACGAACTTGCCCGCGGCTGCGGCCTGCCGGTGGGGGAGCGCGGCGGCATCGTCGTGGACGCCGGCTGCCGCACCGAGGACCCCGCCATCTGGGCGATCGGCGAGTGCGCCCTCGTCGGCGGCACGGTGTACGGGCTCGTCGGGCCCTGCTTCTCCATGGCCGAGGTGGTCGCCGACCGGCTGCTGTCCGACACCAGCACGGCCGTTTTCGACGGCGCCGACATGTCCACCAAGCTCAAGCTGATGGGCGTCGACGTCGCCAGCTTCGGCGACCCGTTCGCCGGCCCCGACCAGGGGGCCCTGGGCGTCACCTACACCGACCCCGTCGCCGGGATCTACAAGAGGCTCATCGTGAGCGACGACGCGCAGACGCTCCTCGGCGGCGTCCTCGTCGGCGACGCCGAGTCGTACGCGACGCTCCGCGCCTACGTCGGGGGAAGACTGCCGGGCGCGCCCGAGCAGATGCTGTTCGGCGGCACCGAGACCGCGGGCGGCGACCTGCCCGGCGCGACCGTCATCTGCTCCTGCAACAACGTCACCGCCGAGGGCATCCGCTGCGCGATCGCCGAGCACTCCCTCACCGGCGTTCCCGCGGTCAAGGACTGCACCAGGGCGGGGACGAGCTGCGGCAGCTGCGTCCCGCTGGTGAAGAAGATCCTGGACGCCGAGCTGACCGCCGCCGGGATCGAGGTCAGCAAGGCCATCTGCGAGCACTTCGACTACAGCCGCGCCGAGCTGTTCGACATCGTCCGGGCCGGGCAGGTCACCAGCTTCACCCAGCTCGTCGAGGAGCACGGGACGGGCCGCGGCTGCGACATCTGCAAGCCCGCCGTCGCGTCCATCCTGGCCAGCCTCGGCAACGGCCACATCCTGGAGGGCGAGCAGGCCGCGCTGCAGGACACCAACGACCACTTCCTCGCCAACCTGCAGAAGAACGGCACCTACTCGGTCGTCCCGCGCGTCCCCGGCGGGGAGATCACCCCGGAGAAGCTCATCGTGATCGGGGAGGTCGCGCGCGACTTCGGCCTCTACACCAAGATCACCGGCGGGCAGCGGATCGACCTGTTCGGCGCCCGCGTCGAGCAGCTCCCCGAGATCTGGCGGCGGCTCGTCGACGCCGGGTTCGAGTCCGGGCACGCCTACGGCAAGGCGCTGCGGACCGTGAAGTCGTGCGTCGGGTCCACCTGGTGCCGCTACGGCGTCCAGGACTCCGCCGCGATGGCGATCCGCCTCGAACTGCGGTACCGGGGGCTGCGCGCCCCGCACAAGCTGAAGTCGGCCGTCTCCGGCTGCGCCCGCGAGTGCGCCGAGGCGCAGAGCAAGGACTTCGGCGTCATCGCCACCGAGAACGGCTGGAACCTCTACCTCGCCGGCAACGGCGGCATGCGGCCCCGGCACGCCGACCTGTTCGCCACCGACCTCACCGACGACGAGCTGATCACCTACATCGACCGGTTCCTGATGTTCTACATCCGCACCGCCGACCGGCTGCAGCGCACCGCGAGCTGGCTGGAGTCCCTCGACGGCGGCTTGGACTACCTCCGCGAGGTGATCGTGGACGACCGGCTCGGCATCTGCGCCGACCTCGACGCCGCCATGGAGCGCCACGTCGCCGCCTACTCCGACGAATGGCGCGACACCCTCGACGACCCCGAGCGGCTCGGCCGGTTCGTCTCCTTCGTCAACGCCCCGCAGACCCCCGACCCGAGCATCGCGTTCGAGGTCGAGCGCGACCAGATCAAACCCCTTCCGCTGGAGGTGAAACGGTGAACCCCGGACAGGACGCCGGCATCGTCGTCGTCGGGAACGGCATGGCCGGCTCGCGGTTCGTGGGCGAGCTGCGGTCCCGGGACGCCGCGACACCGGTCACGGTGATCGGCGCCGAGACCCAGCGCCCCTACAACCGGGTGCTGCTGTCCAACGTCCTCGCCGGGGTGACGCGGCCCGACCACATCAGCCTGGTCGACGCCGCCTGGTACGCCTCCCACGGCGTCGACGCCCGGCTCGGCGTCGAGGTCACCTGCATCGACCGCGCCGCGAAGACCGTCCACGCCACCGACGGCACCGTCACCCCCTACCAGACGCTCGTCCTCGCGACCGGCAGCACCGCGTTCATCCCGCCGATGCCGGGCCTGGAGGACGGCCTGCCCGAGGGCGCGCTGGTGTTCCGCACCCTGGACGACTGCCGCCGCATCTCCGAACTGGCCGACTCGGCCCGCCGCGCCGTCGTCGTCGGCGGCGGCCTGCTCGGCATCGAGGCCGCCCGCGGGCTGATGGGCCGCGGCCTGGACGTGACCGTCCTGCACCTGGCCGGGCACCTCATGGAACGCCAGCTCGACCCCGCCGCCGGGAAGGTCCTCGCCCGCACGCTGGCCGCCCTCGGCATCGGCACCCGGCTCCAGGCCAACGTCGCCGGCCTGCGCACCGGCGGCGGCGTGGTCACCGGCGTCGAACTGGCGCTGCCCGGCGGCGGCACGGAGGTCATCGACACCGACCTGGTCATCCTGTCCTGCGGAGTCCGGCCCGAGGTCGCGCTCGCCCGCGACGCCGGCCTGGCCATCGGCCGCGCCGTGATCGTCGACGACGAGCTGCGGTCGGTCACCGACCCGTCCGTCCGCGCCATCGGCGAGTGCTCCGAGCACCGCGACGAGGTGTACGGGCTGGTGGCGCCCGCCTGGGAGCAGGCGGGCGTGCTCGCGGGCCTGCTCGCCGGCACCGACCCGGCGGCGCGGTTCACCGGCGCCCGGCAGATCACCCGCCTCAAGGCCGCCGGGATCGAGCTGGCCTCGATGGGCGAGACCCACTTCGGCGACGATGACGACGACGTGGAGGTCGTCCGGTTCACCGACTCCACGCGCGGCACCTACAAGAAGGCGGTGATCCGGGACGGGCGGCTGATCGGCGCGATCCTGCTCGGCGAGACCTCCACCGCCGGCACCCTCACCCAGCTGTACGACCGGGAGTCGCCGCTGCCCGCCGAGCGCCTCGGCCTGCTGTTCCCCGGCGTCGGCACCGCCACCGAGGCCGAGTCGCCGCTGCGGATGCCCGACGCCGCGACCGTCTGCCAGTGCAACAACGTCAGCAAGGGCCAGATCCGCGCCTGCTGGCAGGCCGGTGCCCGCACCGCCGACGACGTCGCCCGCGAGACCCGCGCCAGCACCGGCTGCGGAAGCTGCCGCTCCGCCGTGGAGGGCATCGTCGCCTGGCTGGACGAGCAGGACTCGGTGGGCGTGCAGGACGCGGTGGACATGCGGGACTCGGTGGACGTCGCCTGAGACGCCGCGGGTAGGCTCCGCCGCATGGCCGTCTACGCGCTGGGAGACCAGGTACCCGACATCCATCCGTCCGCGTACGTCCACCCGGGGGCGACCGTCATCGGGTCGGTGACGCTGGGGGAGGACGCCACCGTCTGGCCCGGTGCCGTCCTGCGCGGCGACTACGGGACGATCACCGTCGGTGCCCGCACCTCCGTCCAGGACGGCACCGTCGTGCACACCACGGCGCGGTGGCCGACCGTCATCGGCGCCGACTGCGTGATCGGCCACAACGCGCACCTGGAGGGCTGCGTCGTCGAGGACCGCTGCCTCGTCGGCTCCGGATCGGTCGTCCTCAACCGCGCCCGCGTCGGCGCCCGCGGCGTCGTCGGCGCCGGCGCCGTCCTGACCGAGGGCGGGACCGTCCCGCCCGGGCACACCGCCCTCGGGATCCCGGCGCGGGCCAGGCCCGGCGGGATCGACGAGGAATGGCACACCGAGGCGGTCGCGATGTACGTCGCGAACGGGCGCCGCTACGCGGCCGAGCTCACCCTCGTCCGGCCCTGACCGGGAGGCGTTCATGCTCGACGGACGTCCGCTGATCGACGCGCACGTGCACACCGCCCGGCTCCCGACCCTGCCGCCCGCCTGGCGGCAGTGGGCCGAGGAGTTCGGCTCGTCCCACCCCTGGCAGGACCTCTACGACGCCGACGGGACCCTCGTCCCCGGACGGGTCGACGCCTACTTCGAGGACGAGGGCGTCGACATCGCCCTCCTGCTCTGCGAGTACAGCCCCAGGACCACCGGCATGCAGCCCATCGAGGACCTGCGGCCCCTCCTCAAGCACAACCCGCGCCGGTTCCGGCCGATCGCCAACGTCAACCCGCACCTGCACTACCCGATCGACGCCGAGGTCGAGCGGCAGCTGGAGTTCGGCGCCGCCGCGCTCAAACTGCACCCCGTGCACGGCGGGTTCAGCGTCGCCGACCCCGAGCTGTTCCCCGCCTACCAGGTGTGCCGCGACGCGGGCGTCCCGGTCGTCGTGCACTGCGGGACCAGCTCGTTCCCCGGCTCGGCCAACAGGTACGCCGACCCCACGCCGATCGACGACGTGCTGCGGCTGTTCCCCGGCCTGACGTTCGTCCTCGCCCACGGCGGGCGCGGCTGGTGGTACGACGCCGCGGCGTTCCTCGCGCTGTCCCGCGACACCGTCTGGATCGAGCTGTCCGGGCTCCCGCCCCGCCGGCTCCCCGAGTACTACGCCAGGCACGACCTGCGGCGCCTCGCCCGCAAGTTCATCTTCGGCACCGACTGGCCCGGCGTCCCCGGCATCGCCCGCAACGCCCGCGCCCTCGCCGCGCTCGGCCTGGACGAGGAGACGCTCTCCCTCGTCCTCGGCGGCAACGCCCTCCAGGTCTACAAGGGCCTGTCCCTTCCCGGGGAGGGCCGCTCACCCCGCTGACCGGCCGTGATTCACGCCGCGCGGGAGAAGCGGACGTGGCGGCGGGCCGGATCCGCCTCCTCCAGCCGCACCCGGACCTGCTCGCCGAGCGGCAGGTCCGCACCCTCGCAGCGGCCGAACACCGGCGGCGCCACGAGCTGGACGCGCCCGCCCGTCCGGTCGCCGTTCACGTCGACCACCACGGCGTCGAACACGTCCCCGACGTGGTCGCGCAGCAGCAGCGCCTCGACGAGGTCGACGCACGCGTGGTCGATGTCGGCGCCCCGGCGCAGGGCCCGCTGCATCACCTCGGGCAGCTCCGGCAGCGCCTCCCGTGCCCAGCCCGGCACGGGGCGTCCCGCCGCCAGGGCCAGGCACACCTCCGAGGCGTACCGGTCCGCCAGCCGCCGGATCGGCGCGGTGACGTGCGCGTACGGGGCGGCGACGGCGGCGTGCACGGCCTGCCCGGGAGGTGCCCCGTCGAACGCGGTGTAGCCGGCGCCGCGCATCAGCCCCGCCGCGTCGTGCAGGAACGCGGCGTGCCGGGGCAGCGCCGGATCTAGGGCGCGGACGATGTCCCCGTAGGAGGCGCCGCCCGGCCAGGCGACGCCGAGCGCGCGGGCGGCCAGCCGCAGCCGCCCGACGGCCTCCGTGGGGGCGGGCGGCATGGTGCGCAGCAGCCCGACCCCGCCGTCCAGCATCAGCCGGGCCGCCGCCCGCCCGGTCAGCAGCGAGATCTGCGCGTTCCACGCCTCGGTGGCGAGGTCGCCGCGCAGCTTAAGCGCCCAGCCGCCGTTCGCGTGCACGACCTCCTGCTCGGGCAGCGGCAGGCTCACGCCGCCGCGCGCCGCCTCCGCCGCGATCAGCCGCTCGCCGATCTCGCCGAGCAGCGCGATCCGCGGGTCGCCGCCGTCGTGCCGGGCGGTCGCGTAGTCCAGCCGGTCGTGGCTGCGGACGAGGGCGCGCCGCACGTCCACGTCCGTGATCCGCCCGGCGTCGTCGATGTCGATCGTCCACGCCACGGCGGGACGCTCCCGGCCGGGCAGCAGGCTCGCGGTGCCCTCCGACAGGCGGCGCGGATGCAGCGGCGCGGTCGCGTCCGGCAGGTAGAGCGTGACACCGCGGGCGCGGGCCTCGGCGTCCAGGGCGCCGCCCGGCCGGACGAACCCGGCCACGTCGGCGATCGCGTACCGCACCCGGTGCCCGGAGCCGCGCCGCTGCAGGTGCATCGCCTGGTCGAGGTCCAGGGAGCCGGGCGGGTCGAGGGTGAAGAACGGGACGTCGCGCAGGTCCGCGCGGCCGTTGGACGGCGCCGCGGACTCGGCGGCCTCCGCGAGGACGGCGGGCGGGAACGGGCCGGGAACCGAGTACTCGGCGCGGATCCGGTCGAGCCCCGCGCGGACCTCGGCGTCGGCCTCGGCGGTACGCAGTCGCAGCGGTCGGCGCGGCACAGAATCGAGCGTACGGGACGAACCCGCCGATCCATACCGAATCTACAATGTAAAGGTGCCGGCCCGGTCGTCCGGGCTCCGCGCGAACGCGCGCAGCCCCGCCGGGTCCACCACGGTGATCTTGCGCCAGCCGGTGCTGACGAGCCCCTCCCGCCGCAGCGTGGACAGCGCCCGGGCGACGGTCTCCCGGGAGGCGTCCATCCAGCTGCCGAGCTCCTCCTGGGACAGCGGCGGCGCGATCGCGATCGCGCCGCCGGGCCCCGGCGGGGCGTGCCGGGCGGACAGCTCGGCCAGCTCCGCCAGCAGGATCGCCAGCCGCCGCGCGCCCTGCGCCGACACGTGCGCCTGCAGCCTGCGGTCCGCGTCGTCGAGCCGGCGCACGAACGTGCCGCTGACCAGCAGCCACACGCGCGGATGGGCGTCCAAGAAGGCGGTGAACCGGGCCGCCGGCACGATCAGCGCGCGGACCCGGTCCAGCGCCTGGACGGTCGCGGAGCGCTCCCGGCGGCCGAGCACCGCGCTCTCGCAGACCAGGTCGCCGGGCCCGCGCACGGCCAGCACCACCGCGCGCCCGTCCTCGCCGGCGTAACTGACCTTCGCCCAGCCGGTCTCGATGATGATGATGTGGTCGGAATCGTCGCCCTGGTAGCACAGGGGCGCCCGCGGCTGGTAGGTCCGGGTCCGCCCGGCGTCCCGGAGCGCCGCGCGCTCCGTTTCGTCCAGCGCGTCCCAGAACCCGCCGCCGGGGTCGGCGGCGACACCGCCGCGTGATCCGGTCCGCTCGCTCACGGCACGTCCGTCTCCGGTCCGGGGTTCGGATGAACCGGCACCCGCGGCAGATGGGGGGAGTGGGGCGGTGAGGCCCAGCGCCGCGGGTACCGGTCGCCTGCATGTGCCAATGAGAACCCCTTACCGTTCCGCATGCTGCACGCTGGAGACCGAGCAGTCTGCGTCATCTGACACTTTTCGCGAAAATTGCAGCGAAAAGCGGCTGGAGTCAGCGTGAGAGGGCGTTCAGGAGGCGGTTGACGGGACCGTCGAGGTTCCAGCGGTCGGCGAGCTCGACGAGCGCCTCGCCGGACCGCGGCCCGGCCGGCAGCTGGTCGTCCAGCTTCGCCAGCTCGGGAGCGTCGATGTCGGTGACGACCCGCACCACCGTCTCGGCCGAGGCCAGATACTCGCGGGCCGCCTCCATCCGGCGGCGCGCGCCCGCCGGGAACCCCTCGTCGGTGCCGGCGTCGAGTGCCGCGAGGATGCCGCCGACCGACCCGAACCGGGTGACGAGGGCCGCGGCGGTCTTGTCGCCGACGCCGGGGACGCCGGGCAGCCCGTCGCTGGGGTCGCCGCGCAGCGTCGCGTAGTCGCCGTAGCCGCGGCCCGGGATGCCGTACTTGGCCGCGACCTCCTTCTCGCCCATCACCTGCAGGTTCCGGACCCCGCGCGCCGTGTACAGGACGGCGACGGGACCGCGGTCGTCCACCAACTGGAACAGGTCGCGGTCGCCGGTCACGATGTCGACCGGGCCGTCCGCCGCGCCGCGCACCGCGAGCGTCCCGATCACGTCGTCGGCCTCGTAGCCGGGGACGCCCGCGCGCGCCAGCCCGAACGCGTCCAGCACCTGGTCGATGACCGGGAGCTGCGCCTCCAGGGCGTCCGGCGTCTGGTCGCCGCCGTCCTCGGCGACCCGGTGCGCCTTGTAGGAGGGCAGCGCGGCCACCCGGAACGCGGGCCGCCAGTCGGCGTCCATGCAGCACACGAGCCGGTCCGGCCGGCGGTCCTGGACGAGCCGCGCGATCATGTCGATGAGCCCGCGCACCGCGTTCACCGGCGTCCCGTCGGGCGCCGTCACCGACTCGGGCACCCCGAAGAAGGCGCGGAAGTACAACGACGGCGTGTCCAGCAGCATCAGCCCGCTCATGGGGCACATGCTGCCACGCGGGCCGGCGCCGCGGCGCGCGGACGCTCCTGGGATCCTGATACCGGCGACACCGAGAGATTGGAGAGGGTGAGATTGGAGACGGATGTGACAACGGAGTTGTATCCGCGTGAGCGCGTCGGGCAGGTACGGGAGGCTACCGCCGCGGCGGGCCTCGGGGCGGTCCTGCTGACCCCCGGCCCGGACCTGCGCTACGTCACCGGCTATGACGCCAAGCAGCTGGAGCGCCTCACCTGCCTGGCGGTGCCCGCCGAGGGCGAGCCGTTCCTGGTCGTCCCGCGCCTTGAGCTGCCGGCGGCGCGGGAGTCTCCGGCCGGGTCGCTCGGGGTGGAGCTGGTCGCGTGGGACGAGACCGACGACCCGTACGCGCTGACCGCCTCCCGGCTGCCCGCCGGGATCGCGAAGGTCGGGCTCGCCGACCGGATGTGGGCGGTCATGGCGCTGCGGTTCCGCGCCGCGCTGCCCGGTGCCGAGCAGCTCGCGGCCGGGGCGGTGCTGCGGGAGCTGCGGATGCGCAAGTCCGCCGCCGAGGTCGCGGCGCTGCGCGAGGCCGGCGCGGCGATCGACCGCGTGCACCGCCGGGTGCCCGGATTCCTCAAGGCCGGGCGCACCGAGCGGGAGGTCGGCCGCGACATCGCCGACGCGATCATCGCCGAGGGGCACGCCCAGGTCGACTTCGTGATCGTCGGATCCGGACCGAACGGCGCCAACCCGCACGCCGAGCCGTCGGATCGGGTGATCAGTCCCGGCGAGCCGGTCGTGGTCGACATCGGCGGGACGATGCCGAGCGGCTACTGCTCGGACTCGACCCGCAACTACTGCGTCGGCGAGCCGCCCGCCGAGTACCGCGCGTACTTCGCGGTGCTGGAGGAGGCGCAGCGGGCGTCGTGCGAGGCCGTCCGGCCGGGGGCGACGCCCGAGGCGGTGGACGCGGCGGGACGCGGCGTCATCGCCGCCGCCGGGCACGGCGAGCACTTCTTCCACCGCACCGGCCACGGCATCGGGCTGGAGTCGCACGAGGACCCCTACATCGTGGCCGGCAACCGCGAGCCGCTGGAGCCCGGGATGGCGTTCTCGATCGAGCCGGGCATCTACCCCGGCCCGCACGGCGCCCGGATCGAGGACATCGTCGTGTGCACCGCGGACGGGTACGAGCCGATGAACGTCACCGAGCGCGGGCTGGTGATCGTGGACTGACGTCGCGCGGGGAGCCCGGAGCCCCTCCCGGGCGGCCGTGGGCACGGACGGACTTCCGTCCGTGCCCACGCGGTATTTGCGGACGACACAAAATGACCCGGAAACAGGTCGGTAACGATCTCTGTACCAAATCCGTCAGCTCGCACCCTGTCTGTTGCGGTCCGGGCGGTCTGCCCTGTACCTCCTTGTTGCATTGTTACGGGGGTCAGTGGGGAAGGGGAGACGACGTGGCAGAGGTCGACCTGACCAGCGTCGGGAAGGTGTATCCCGACGGCACGCGGGCCGTGACCGACCTGAGCCTCCACATCGCGGACGGGGAGTTCCTCGTCCTGGTCGGCCCGTCGGGCTGCGGCAAGACGACCGCGCTGCGGATGGTCGCCGGGCTGGAGGACATCTCGGAGGGCGAGGTCACGATCGGCGGCCGGGTCGTCAACCGGGTGCCCGCCCGCGACCGCGACGTCGCGATGGTGTTCCAGAGCTACGCCCTCTACCCGCACCTGTCGGTGCGCGACAACATCGGCTTCGGGCTGTCGCTGCGCAAGCTGCCGAAGGCCGAGATCAAGGAGAAGGTGGACCGCGCCGCGGAGATCCTCGGCCTCACCGAGCACCTGTCGCGCAAGCCCCGCAACCTGTCGGGCGGGCAGCGGCAGCGCGTCGCGATGGGCCGCGCGATCGTCCGCGAGCCGCAGGCGTTCCTCATGGACGAGCCGCTGTCCAACCTCGACGCCAAGCTCCGCGTCCAGATGCGCGCCGAGATCGCCCGCATCCAGCGCGACCTCGGCGTCACCACGATCTACGTCACGCACGACCAGACCGAGGCGATGACCCTCGGCGACCGCGTCGCGGTCATGAAGAAGGGCGAGCTGCAGCAGGTCGCCCCGCCGCAGGAACTGTACGACCGGCCGGCGAACCTGTTCGTCGCCGGCTTCATCGGCTCTCCGGCCATGAACCTGATCCAGGGCACGCTGTCCGGGGACGCGGAGAACCCGCGCCTGGAGATCGGCGGCCAGACCCTGGCGCTGCCGGCCGCGGTGCTGACCGAGCGCCCGGCCCTCGCGTCCCGCATCGGGGGCGACGTCGTCGTCGGGATACGCCCCGAGGACATGGAGGACTCCGAGCTCGTGGACACGCCCGAGGGATTTGGGCTGACCTCCACCACCGACCTCGTGGAGGCGATGGGATCGGACGTGCTCGTCCACTTCGCGATCGAGGCGGCCCAGGTCGTCACCGAGGACACCAAGGAGCTCGCGCGCGACGCGGGGACCGACGTGCTGGGGCACCTGGAGAACCCCCGCACGGACCTGGTCGCGCGGTTCAGCCCGCGCACCCGCGTGAAGGTGGGCGACCCGGTGACGATCCACGTCGACACCGGCCGCCTGCACTTCTTCGATATCGAGTCCGGCGCGTCGATCTGGGGATCGGACGGCGCCGGTCCGGCCAGGGAGGATGAGGAATGAAGGTCAGCAGGCGTGTGACGGGAGCCGCCGTGGCGGCGGGACTGCTCCTGTCGGCCGCCGCGTGCGGCGGCGACGACAAGGGCGACGGCGATTCGACGCCCGCCGGCGGGGGAGAGCTGAAGGGCACCACCATCGAGGTCGCGGCCAAGTGGACCGGCCCCGAGGAGACGAACTTCCGCAAGGTGCTGCAGGCGTTCGAGAAGAAGACCGGCGCGAAGGTCAACTACGCGTCCACCGGCGAGAACACCGACGCCTACCTCGGCCCGCGCATCGAGGCCAAGAACCCGCCGGACGTGGCGATCCTGCCGCAGCCGGGCCTGATGCAGCAGTACGCCGAGAAGGGCGCGCTCAAGCCGCTCGGCGACGACGTGGTCTCCGAGGTCGGCACCAACTTCGCGCCGTACTGGAAGGAGCTCGGCTCCTCCGGCGGCAAGACCTACGGCGTGATCGTCAAGGCGGCCTACAAGTCGATCCTGTGGTATCGGCCGCAGGCGTTCGACGAGGCCGGCGTGCAGCCGCCCGCCGCGTGGGCCGACCTGGTCAAGACGGCGGGCACGCTGCAGGACGCGGGCACCACCCCGTTCACGCTTGCCGCCGGGCCGCAGGACTCCTGGACCCTCACCGACTGGTTCGAGAACGTCTACCTCTCGCAGGCCGGCCCGGAGAACTACGACAAGCTCGCCAAGCACGAGATCAAGTGGACCGACCCGACGGTCGGCAAGGCGCTGCAGACCCTCGCCGAGATCTGGGGCAAGCCCGACTACCTGAACGGCGGCGTCGCCACCGCGACCAAGACCAAGTTCGACGAGTCGGTCACCCAGGTCTTCGGCCAGCAGAAGGCCGCCATGGTGTACGGCGGCGACTTCGCCGCCGCCAACATCGCCACCACCAAGGCCAAGGTCGGCACGGACGCCAAGGTGTTCGCGTTCCCGAAGGCCGGCGACACCGCCCCGGCGATCCTCGGCGGCGACGTCGCGGTCGCGCTGAAGGACGGCAAGGGCGCGCAGGAGCTGATGAAGTACCTCGCCTCGCCCGAGGCGGGCAAGGTCTGGGCCGGGCTCGGCGGATACCTGACGCCGAACAAGAACGTCAAGCCGGACGCCTACTCCGACCCGATCGCCAAGCAGCTGATCGGCCAGCTGCAGCAGTCGGGTGACGCGGCCCGCTACGACATGTCCGACCTGGCTCCCGCCGCGTTCGGCGCGACGCCCGGCAAGGGCGAGTGGGAGGCGCTGCGCCAGTTCGTGCAGAACCCGACCGACGTCAAGGGCACGCAGGCCAAGCTCGAGTCCGAGGCCGCCAAGGCGTACAAGTAGGGATCCCCGGATGAAGGCTCCGAATGAGGAGGTGCCGCCGGCCGTGACGGCCGGCGGCGCCGCCGCCGTCGACGCGCCGGCCGCCCGCTCCGGCGCGGGCCGGGGACGCGAGCGGCTGACCCCGCCGTCGTGGCTCGCCATGACGTTCCTGCTGCCGGCGCTGCTGCTGCTCGGCTTCCTCGTGGTCTACCCGATCGTGTACTCGGTGATCCGCAGCTTCTTCGACGCCTCCGGCGGCTCGTTCGTCGGCGTCGACAACTACACCGGGGTCTTCAAAGGGCACGACAACCTGGTGGCGGTGCGCAACACCGCCATCTGGGTCGTCGTCGCGCCGACCGTGGTGACCATCGTCGGGCTGGTCTTCGCCGTCCTCACCGAGCGGATCCGGTGGGCGACGGTGTTCAAGCTCGTGGTGTTCATGCCGATGGCGATCTCGTTCCTCGCCTCGGGCGTGATCTTCCGGCTGGTGTACCAGCAGGACCCCGACAAGGGCGTCGCGAACGCGGCGATGGTCGCGATCCACGACACCTTCAAGCAGGACAAGAGCTACCCGGGGGCGGGCCCCCGCAGCGGCGGCGGCGCCCCCGTCCGCACTGACGGCGGGGCCGTGGTCACGGTGAACTCCTTCTCGGCGGGGCAGAGCGCGCTCGTCCCGCTGCTGAAGGTCAAGCCGGAGTACCTGCCGAAGGACGCCGAACCGGCCGCGCAGCCGCCCTCGGCCAAGCCGGGGCAGCTGACCGGCACGGTCTGGTTCGACTTCACCCGGGGCGGCGGCGGGCAGCAGAACGCCCCGAACGCGGGCGAGTCCGGGCTGCCGGGGATCAGGGTCGAGGCGGTCCGCGGCGGCAAGGTCGTCGCCAAGGCCACCACCGGCGCCGACGGCACGTTCACGATGACGAAGGTGCCGGACGGGACGTACACGATCCGGCTGCCCAAGGACAACTTCACCGCCGCCTACCGGGGCGCGGAGTGGCTCGGCGGCACGCTGATCACCCCCGCGATCATCGGGTCGTACCTGTGGGTGTGGGCGGGGTTCGCGATGGTGCTGATCGCCGCCGGGCTCGCCGCCATCCCGCGCGACGCGCTGGAGGCGGCCCGGGTCGACGGCGCCACCGAGTGGCAGGTGTTCCGCAGGGTGACGATCCCGCTGCTGGCGCCGGTCCTGATGGTCGTGCTGGTCACGCTCGTCATCAACGTCCTGAAGGTCTTCGACCTCGTCTACATCATCGGCGGCGGCGACCCGAACGCGAGCGTGCTGGCCCTGCAGATGTGGACCGAGTCGTTCGGCGGCGGCAACGACCAGGGCGCCGGCAGCGCCATCGCCGTGCTGCTGTTCGTGCTGGTCCTGCCCGCCATGCTGTTCAACATCCGGCGAATTCGGCAGGAGCGCAGATGAGCACCGCGGAGAAGACCGCCGGGGCGCCGTCCAGGGACGGTGCCGGGAACGGCGCGGCGGGCGCCCCCCGGCGCGGCCTGGTGGCACGGATCACCGGGCGGCTCGGCGGCGGCGCCGCGCAGGCACTGCTCGTCCTGATCGCGCTGTTCTGGCTGGTGCCGACCCTCGGGCTGCTGGTCGCCTCGCTGCGGTCCAACGAGGACAACAACGCGGGCGGCTGGTGGCAGGTGTTCACCAAACCGACGCAGCTGACCGCCGAGTCCTACTCCGCGCTGCTGGACAAGGGCGACTTCGTCGACTCGTTCTGGAACACCGTCCTGATCACCGTCCCGGCGACGCTGCTGGTCGTCGCGATCGCCGCCCTGGCCGCCTACGCGTTCGCGTGGATGGAGTTCCCCGGGCGGGACTGGCTGTTCCTCGGCGTCGTGGCGCTGCTGGTGGTGCCCGTCCAGGTCGCGCTGATCCCGGTCGCCAAGCTCTACGGGCTCATCGAGTTCGGCGGGTTCCACATGTTCGGCTCGATCACCGGCGTGGTGCTCTTCCACGTCGCGTTCGGGCTGCCGTTCGCGATCTTCCTGCTCCGCAACTTCTTCGCGGCGATCCCCCGGGACCTGCTGGAGGCGGCGCGGATGGACGGCGGCTCGGAATGGACGATCTTCCGCCGGGTGATCTTCCCGCTGGGCGGGCCGGCTATCGCCTCGCTCGGCATCTTCCAGTTCCTGTGGGTGTGGAACGACCTGCTGGTGGCGCTGGTGTTCGCCGACACCGGGTCGCAGCCGATGACCAAGTGGCTGCAGTCGCAGATGCGGCAGTTCACCGGCAACATCGACATCCTCGCGCCCGGCGCGTTCCTGTCGCTGATCGTCCCGCTGATCGTGTTCTTCGCCTTCCAGCGCTACTTCGTCCAGGGCGTCCTCGCCGGCTCGGTGAAGTAAGCGGGGGCCGGACGGAGAACGGTGCCCACGGCCTTCTCCGGCCGTGGGCACCGTTCTGTGCGGGACCGGTCAGCCGGACTTGCGCAGGTCCGCCGCGCCGTGGGTCTCGGCGGCGTCGGCGTGCCCGATGGCCAGGCCGCTGGACGGGTCGAAGAAGTGCAGCCGGCGGGTGTCGACGGCGAGGTTCACGTCCTGTCCCGGGCGCACGTGCGAGCGGGAGTTGACGCGGGCCGTCCACAGCGCCTTGTTGTCGATCAGCGGGATCGCCATGTCGCTCTCGCCCTCGGCCGCGTCCTCGGCGAGGTCGGCGGTGTCCTTGTGCTCGACCGGCGGCGCGTCGATGGTGAAGATCACGTTGATCTCGCTGCCGAGCTCCTCGGTGACGCTGCTGCGCACCGCCATCGGCGCCCAGTCGGGCTTGGCGTGCGCGGCGTCCTCGAAGTCCGACGGGCGGATGCCGAGGATGATCTTCTTGCCGAGGTAGTCCCGCAGGCCCGCCTTGGCGTCCACGACCTGGGCCGGCACCGGCAGCGTGAAGCCGGCGAAGGAGACCTCCGCGCCGCCGTCGCCGCTGACCAGGTCGGCGAGGACGAAGTTCATCGCGGGCGAGCCGATGAAGCCGGCCACGAAAAGGTTGACGGGGTTGTCGAACAGCCGCTGCGGGGTGTCGACCTGCTGGAGCTTGCCCTCACGCAGCACGCACACCCGAGACCCGAGCGTCATGGCCTCGACCTGGTCATGGGTGACGTAGACGGTGGTGACGCCGAGCCGCTCGTGCAGCTGGCTCAGCGAGGCCCGCATGGACACGCGGAGCTTGGCGTCCAGGTTCGACAGCGGCTCGTCCATCAGGAACGCCTGCGGCTGCCGGACGATCGCGCGGCCCATCGCGACGCGCTGCCGCTGCCCGCCCGAAAGCGCGGCCGGCTTGCGGGCCAGGAACTGCTCGAGGCCGAGCATCTTGGCGGCCTCGCGGACTTTGGCCTTGATCTCCGCCTTCGGCGTGCCGCGCAGCTTGAGGCCGAACGCGAGGTTCTGCTCGACCGTCATGTGCGGGTAGAGGGCGTAGTTCTGGAAGACCATCGCGATGTCGCGGTCCTTCGGCGCGAGGTCGTTGACGACCTGGTCGCCGATGGAGATCTTCCCGCCGCTGATCTCCTCCAGGCCGGCGATCATCCGCAGCGCGGTGGACTTGCCGCAGCCGGACGGGCCGACCAGGACCATGAACTCGCCGTCGCGGATCTCCAGGTCCAGGCCGTCGACGGCCTTGACTCCGCCGCTGTACACCTTGTCGACCCGGTCCAGCACGATCTTGGCCATCCGAACCCCTTTGGAAACGTTTCCAGCACCCCCTGCCGAACAGGGGATTTGTCTCATTGGCTGGAGTAAACATCATGGAAACGTTTCCAGGGGAGATTCCGTTATGAGAAGATGATCGGGAACATCCGGGAAGGGGCGGTCAAGGATGGCGGAGCGGCGGCCGGCGACGATCAAGGACGTGGCCGCGGCGGCCGGTGTCGGCATCGCCACCGTGTCGCGGGTGTTCTCCGGGACCGGCTCGGTCGGCGCCGCCACCCGCGAGCGCGTGCTGGCCGCCGCCCGTGACCTGGAGTACCGCCCGAGCGCCCTCGGCCGGGGCCTGAAGCTGCGGCGCAGCGGCGGCATCGGCCTGGTCGTCCCGGACGTCACCGACCCGTTCTGCGCCGAGCTGATCGCCGGCGTGCTCGCCTGCGCCCGCACCCTCGGCGAGCACGTCGTCGTGGACGCCGCGCACGGCGACCCGGCCCGCGAGGCCGAGATCGTCGAGCGGCTCGTCGAGCAGCGGGTCGACGGGATCATCGCGCTGCCCGCCGGGGACGAGGCCGACTGGCGCGCCGCCGCCCGGGTCTGCTCCAGCGTGGTGTTCGCCGACCGGGTGCTGCCCGGGCTGGCCGACGTCCCGTCCGTCCTCGCCGACGACGCCGGCGGCGTCCGGTCCCTCGCCGAGTACCTCGCCGGGCTCGGGCACCGCCGCATCGGGTTCCTCGGCGGCGCGCCGGGCCGCCCGTCCGGCGTGCGGGAGCGGGCGTTCCGCGACACCCTCGCCCAGCTGGGCGTCCCCGTGGAGGAGGACCTGGTCGTCGCCGCCCGCCCGGCCCGCGACGCCGCCTACGCGGCCGCCGCCGGGCTGCTGCAGCGCCGCGCGGACGTCACCGCGGTCCTGGCGGCCGGGCACCTGCTCGGCGAGGCCGCCGTCCTCGTCGCGCGCGAGCTGGACCTGCGGGTGCCCGCCGACGTGTCGATCGCGATGATGGACGACGTCGCATGGGCCGAGTTGTGCGACCCGCCGCTGACCGCCGTCGCCCGTCCAGGCCACGACATCGGCTACCGGGCCTGCGAGCTGCTGCTGCGCGAACCCGCCCGCCGGGGCAGGGGAGGCCCCGTCCTGCTGCCGACCGAGCTGGTCGTGCGCGGCAGCTGCGGGCCGCTGCGCCCGTCGCGCCGCTGAGACCGGAGCCGTTCCGGGTCCACGCATCGGCTCCGGCACGCTAGATTTCCCGCGTGGAGGACATCGATCGTCAGATCATGGCGCTGCTGGCCGACGACGGGCGGATGAGTTTCACCGATCTGGCCAAGGAGACCGGGCTGTCGGTGTCGGCGGTGCACCAGCGCGTCCGGCGGCTGCAGAAGCGCGGGGTCATCAAGGGGTTCACCGCCCAGCTGGACAACGGGCAGATCGGGCTGCCGCTGACCGCGTTCGTGTCGATCAAGCCGATCGACCCGGCCGCGCCCGACGACGCCCCCGACCGGCTGGCGCACCTGGAGGCGATCGAGGCGTGCCATTCGGTGGCGGGCGACGAGAGCTACATCCTCAAGGTGCGGGTCGCCTCCCCCAACGAGCTGGAGGATCTGCTGCAGAAGATCCGCGCCGCCGCGAACGTCGCGACGCGGACGACCGTCGTCCTCAGCACCCCCTGGGAGGCGCGCCGCCCACCGCTGTAGGGGTCAGGCGTCCGGTGCCAGTGCGTCCAGGGCCTCCAGCGCGCGGTCGAGGGAGGCGCGCGGGTCGGCGTCCGGGCCGGTGACCTGCGGGTCGAAGTTGAGATCGGCGAACAGCTCGGTGACGCCCTGCGCGGCGATCGCCTCGAAGTCGCCCCGGATCTCCTCGTAGGAGCCGGTGAGCGGACGCCGCCCCTCCCGGCCCGGGGGCCGGACGCGGACCGCGCCCCGGCACACGAACCGCAGCGCCGAGGCGTCCCGCCCGGCCTGTTCCGCGGCCTCCCGCACGACGTCGATGGAGCGGCCGATCCCGGTGAGGTCGGCGCGGCTGGAGCTGACCCAGCCGTCCGCCAGCCGCCCGGCGCGCCGCAGCGCCCCCTCGGAGGCGCCGCCGAGCAGGAGCGGCGGGCCGGGGGACTGCAGCGGCCGGGGATCCATGGTGACAGGCGGGATGTCGTAGAACTCGCCGTGGAACTCCGCGGCGTCCCCGGACCCGCCGCCCCACAGGGCGCGCAGCGCGGCGATGAACTCCTCCGCGCGGGCGCCGCGCCGCTCCATCGGGGCGCCGACCGCGGCGAACTCCTCGCGCATCCAGCCGACCCCGAGCCCGAGGTCGAGGCGGCCGCCGCTGACGTGGTCGAGAGTGGCGGCCTGCTTGGCGAGGATCGGCGGCGCGTAGAACGGCAGGTTGACGATCGCGACGCCGAGCCGCGCGCGGGCGGTGTGGCCGGCCAGGTAGGCCAGCGTGATCAGCGGGTCGGGGACGTTGCGGTAGGTGCGGTCGTCCGAGCCGGCCGGGTTGAGGACGCGCTGCAGCGTCCACAGGGAGTGGTAGCCGAGTTCCTCGGCGCGCCGCGCGACGGTCACCTGGTTGGCGGGGGTGGACCACGCGCCCGACCCCGGGACGGCGAACCCGATCTCCACGCTGTCTCCCTCTCCCGGCCGCACCTTACAACGTCAAGGGCGGCGCTGGTTCAGTGGAAACCGCTCGCCCTTCGTCATGGTAGGTGGCAGATGCCGCTCGGACGCATCGCATACCAGCATGACGAGGGCGCCGGCTCGTCGTCCGGCCGCCGGATCGCCTCGGCGGCCGTCCCGGCTCGGGATCACCCATTCGGCCCGCCCGGGGGCGGGTCAGCGGCGGCGGAAGGCGGCGCGCAGGGCCGCGTGCGCGGCCGGCGGGGCCTGCACGTGGTCGAGGGCCAGCAGCGCGGCGCCGAGCAGCGGGGGGTCCTCGGGGACGAGGAGGCGGGCGCGGGGCGCGAGGACGGCGTAGCGGGCGGCGACCGCCTCCGTCAGCCGCGGCCGGCGGGCGGCGAGGACGCCGCCGCCGAGCACGACGTCGGCCGGGGTGTCCAGCAGCCCGAGACGGCGCAGCGCCACCGACCCGAGGATCGCGATCTCCTCGGCGAGCCGCGCCGCGACCTCGCGGGCCACGGCGTCGCCGGCCTCGGCGGCGTCGAGGAGGACGGGCGCGAGCTCGGAGAGGCGGCCCTCACCGAACTCGCCGAGATGGATGCCGAGACCGACGTCGATGGCACGGTCCACGCCGAAGTGGGCGGCGACCGCGGTCGTCAGCGCCGTCTCCGGACCGCGCCCGTCCTCGCCGCGGACGGCGTGCCAGAGCGCCGCGCGCCCGAGCGCGCCGCCGCCGCCCCAGTCGCCGGTGTGCGCCCCGAGGGACGGGAACCGGGCGGTGCGGCCGCCGGGCGCGACCCCCGCGCAGTTGATGCCGGCGCCGCAGACCACGGCGACGCCCCAGCCTTCGGCGGCGCCGCTGCGCAGCAGCGCGAAGGTGTCGTTCCCGGCGGTCACGCTCGGCGCGGCGCCCCGGGCGAGCAGGAGTTCCTCAAGACGCTTCTCTTCACCCGGCAGGTCGACGTTGGCCATGTAAGCGGCGAGGTGGACGACGTCCCCGGCCGGGACGCCGGCGTCCCGCAGCGTGTCTGCGATGAGCGCGGTCAGCGTGCCGATGGCGGTGTCGAGCCCGGCGGCCTGCGGGCGGAACCCGTCCCCGCGCGCCGTGGCGAGGAGTTCGCCGCCGGTGGTGGCGACGGCGGCGTCGGTCTTGCTGTTGCCGCCGTCGACGGCGACGAGCACGCCCGCGGCCATCAGGCGGCCCACGGCAGGTGGGCGCGGTTGGCGGCGACCAGGTCGCGGGCGAGCCGCTCGGCCAGGTCGAACTGGCCGACCAGCGGGTGCGCGAGCAGCGCGGCGGTGACCCGGTCGACGCCGCCGCGCAGCGCCGCGTCCAGGGCCAGCTCCTCGTAGGCCGACACGTGCGCGATCAGCCCGGCGAACAGCGGCTCGACGGGCGGGACGGGCAGCGGTATCGCCCCGGACGCGGTGATCCGCGCCGGCACCTCGATGACCGCGCGGTCGTCCAGGAACGGCAGCGTGCCGCCGTTGCGGACGTTGACGACCTGCACGTCCCCGCGGCCCGCCAGCAGGGACGCGGCGAGCTGGACGGCGGCCTCGGAGTAGAAGGCCCCGCCGCGTTCGCCGAGCCGCGCGGGCTTGGTGTCCAGGGCCGGGTCGGCGTACAGGTCCAGGAGGTCGCGTTCGAGCGCGGCGACCTCCTCGGCCCGCGACGGGGCGCCGCGCTGCTCCTCGACCACGCGGTCGTGCGCGTAGAAGTAGCGCAGGTAGTAGGACGGGACGGCGCCGAGCCCGCGCAGGAACGACGCGGGAAGCCCGGAGACGGCGGCCAGGTCGTCCGGATGCCGGTCGAGGAGATCGGGCAGGACGTCGGTCCCGTCCAGCAGCACCGACCGCACCCAGGTGAGGTGGTTGAGCCCGGAGTGGCCGAGGCTCACCCGGCCGGGCGGGACGCCCAGCAGCGCCGCCGCGCGCCGCTGGAACCCGATCGCGACGTTGCAGAGCCCGACCGCGCGGTGCCCGGCGTCCAGCAGCGCCCGGGTCACGATGCCGACAGGGTTCGTGAAGTCGACGATCCACGCGTCCGGGGCGCGGGCGGCGACCCGGGCGGCGATGTCCAGCACGACCGGGACGGTGCGCAGCGCCTTGGCGAGCCCGCCCGCGCCCGTCGTCTCCTGCCCGACGCAGCCGCACGCCAGCGGGAGCGTCTCGTCCAGGTGCCGGGCCGCCTGCCCGCCGACGCGCAGCTGCAGCAGCACGACCGCCGCGCCCGCGACCGCCTCGTCCAGGTCGCCGGTGGTGCCGACTCTGGCGGGGTGGCCGGCGCGGGCGAGCATCCGCGCGGCGAGGCCGCCGACGAGCTCCAGCCGCCCGGCGTCGGGGTCGGCGAGCACCAGCTCCGACACCGGCAGCACCGCGTGCGCCCGCGCGAGCCCGTCGACCAGTTCCGGGGTGTAGGTCGACCCGCCCCCGATGACCGTCAGCTTCAACCCTTCACTCCCGTCAACGTCACACCCTGGATGAACACGCGCTGGGCGAGGAAGAACACCACCAGCACCGGCAGGATCGTCAGCAGTGTCGCGGCCATGGTGAGGTTCCACTCGACATGGTGGGCGGCGCGGAACGTCGCGACGCCGATGGCGAGCGTGGCGTTCTCCGGCTTGGCGTACACCAGCGGCCCGTAGTAGTCGTTCCAGCAGTAGAAGAACTGGAACAGCGCCACCGCGGCCAGCGCCGGCTTCGCCATCGGCAGGACGACCCGCAGCATCGTGCGCAGCTCGCCGCAGCCGTCCACCCGGGCCGCGTCGGCGTACTCGCGGGGGATCGTCACCAGGAACTGGCGCAGCAGGAAGATCGAGAACGCGTCCCCGAACAGGTTCGGGACGATCAGCGGCCACAGCGTCCCGGTCAGGTGGAACCGGGACCACACGATGTAGAGCGGCACCATCGTCACCTGGGGCGGCAGCATCATCGCCGAGATCACCACGACCAGCGCGAGATTGCGGCCGCGGAACCGGAAGCGGGCCAGCGCGTAGGCGACCGGGACGCTCGACACCAGCATGAACGCCGTGGACAGCGCCGCGTACATGGTGCTGTTGAGCGTCCACCGGACCATGTCGCCGCCGAACACGCGGTGGAAGTTGCCGAAGTGCCACTCCCGCGGCCACAGGTCGGCGCTGAGCGCCTGCCGGTCGCTCATCACCGCGGTGAGGAACATGAACACCAGCGGCGCGAGGAACATCGCCGCCAGCACGATCGCGACGGCGTGCGTCCCGACCCACAGCAGCGTCCGCCGGCTCCGCGCGCCGGAGGTCATGTCGCCTCCTCGCCGGCGAAGGCGTGGAACCGGCGCAGCAGCACCAGCGTGAACGCCATCGCCATGACGAACATGACCAGCGCGAGCACGCAGGCGTAGCCCATGTTGAACTGCCGGAAGCCCTCGTCGTACAGCCATTGCGGGAACGTCAGCGTCGACCCGTCGGGGTAGCCGGGCGCGAACTGGGTGCCGGGAAGGTCGGCCTGCCCGGCGGCGACCTTCCCGGCGACCATCGCCTGGGTGAAGTACTGCAGCGTCTCGATGACGCCGGTGACGGCGGCGAACGCCAGGACGGGCGAGATGGTCGGCAGCGTGATGTGCCGGAACCGCGCCCAGTGCCCGGCGCCGTCGATGGCGGCCGCCTCGTACAGCGACGCGGGGACGTTCAAGAGCGCCGCCAGCAGGATGATCATGACGTCGCCGACCGCCCAGAGGCCGAGCAGCCCGAGGCCGGGTTTGGCCCACGCCGCCTCGTTGAAGAAGTCGGGCGGGGTGACGCCGAGGTGGCGGGAGATCACCGGGACGGGGCCGGTGCCGGGGTTCATGACGAACACGAACGCGACCGTCGCCGACACGGGCGGGATCAGGTACGGCAGGTAGAAGACGGCGCGCAGCAGCGTCCCGCCCCGCCTGATCCTGGTGAGAAGCTGCGCCACGCCGAGCCCGAACAGCACCCGCAGCGGGACGAGCACCGCCACCAGCCACAGCGTGTTCCGCATCGCCTGCCACGCGTCGCCGTCGTGCAGCAGGTAGGTGTAGTTGTCCAGGCCGACGTACTCCAGCGTGAACAGGTTGTAGCGGGTGAAGGAGAAGTACACCGTGGCGGCCAGCGGGTAGGCGAAGAACAGCCCGAACCCCACCAGCCACGGGGACAGGAAGGCCAGCACCCGGAGCCGGCGGCGGCGCCGCGCCCGCGGCGCCGCCGCTTCGGGCAGGGTTCCCCGCAGCGGGAGGCGCAGTGTGCCGGGGGCCACCGGGCTCAGCCTCCGGCCAGCTTCAGCGAGTCGTCGACCTTGGCGTCGAGCTCCTTGAGGGCCGCGTCGAGGTCGCTCACCTTGCCCGGTTCCCACCGGTCCTGGACGAACTGCTGGAACTTCACTATGTAGTCGTTGCCGTTAGGGGTCGGCGGCGTCGTGGCGCTGTTCGGATTCTTGAAGACCGACAGGAAGGTCTGGAATTGCGGCGGCAGCCTCAGGTCCGGCGACGACAGCGAAGCGATCGTGGACGGCACGTTGCCGAGCGCGTTGGCGAACGTGACGAGCGCCGTGGTGTCGGTCGTCAGGTACTTCACGAACTCCCACGCCGCCGGGGCGTGCTTCGCGCCGCGCGGGACGCCGATGACGGTGCCGGCGACGAATCCGCTCCCGTACCGGGCCTCCTGCCCCTCGGGGACGGGTGCGGGAGCGGTGCCGTAGTCGACCTTCGGCGCCTCCTTCTCCATGAAGGTGGTGCGCCACTCGCCGTCGACGGCCATCGCGACCTTCCCCTGCTCGAAGGGGTTGGACGACTCGAACTCCTGGCCCATCGAGCGCAGGAACTTCTTGACGTTGTCGTAGCCGTACCAGTCGATGAGGCTCTTGTTCCACTTCAGGTACGCCTTGACTGCGGGGTCGGCGGCGTAACCCGCGTGCCCGTCCGGCGTGAGCCACCTGATGCCGAACTGGGTGGCGATGTGCTGCGGGACATGCTCGTAGTACTGGACGGACGGCATGAACCCGGCGACCTTGATCGTCCCGTCCGGGGCGCGGACGGTGAGCCTCTTGGCCAGCGCGGTCAGCTCGGTGAAGGTCTTCGGGGGCTGCTCGCCCTTCATCAGGGCCTTGTTGTAGTAGAGCCCGTAGGCGTCGGCCAGCAGCGGCATCGCGCACCGGACGCCCTTGTACTGCGTGTACTGCTGGACGGCTTTGGGGAACTGGTTCAGGTCCAGCTTGGACTCGGCGATGTAGGGCGAGAGGTTCTGCCAGGCGCCGCTGCGGCACCACTGCCCGACGCTGTCGGTGGTGAAGGACGACACCACGTCGGGTGGGTTGCCGCTGCGGATGGCGTTGGAGATGCGGTCGTCGGTCTGGTCCTTGACGAGCTTGACCGTGATGTTCGGGTGGGCCTTGTGGAAGCCGGCGACGGCGTCCTGGAACGCCTTCACCTCGTGCGGGGCGCTCCAGCCGTGCCAGACCTCGATGGTCTGCTTCTCGCCGGCCTTCGGGCCGCTGCCGGAGGCGCCGCCGCCCGCCGTGCAGGCGGCGGCGGTGAGGCCGAGCCCGGCGGCGGCGAGGGCGGCCGTCAGCCGGTGCGCGGCGGGGGTGGTCCGGTGCCGCGTCGATGTGCGCACTCCGGGTCTCCTTCGGGGGAGTGGGACGGCAGGGGAGGGTCAGGGGGCGGTGGTGGAGAAGACCACGTCGCGGGTCTCCCGGAGTGCCTGCTGGAGCGCCCCGGCCAGGACCGGGTTGCCCTGGACGGTGCTGAGCCGTACCTCGGGGCGCGGGATGGTCAGGCTGTGCAGGTGCTGTTCGACGCGCGCGCGGAGCGGTTCCCCTCCGGCGTGCAGGACATCGCCGGTCAGGACGACGAGCGATGGGTCGAGGACGGCCACGACCGTGGCGAGGGTGGCGCCGAGCCGGGTCGCGAGCTCGGTGAGGGCCCGTTCTGCGCGCGCGCCCGCGTCGGTGGCGGTGCGCTTGCCGGTGGGTATGCGTTCACCGGTGGCCTCCGTCTCGGCCGCGGCGCGGCCGAGGGCGGTGCCGGCGTCGCGTCCGCGGAAACCGTGCTCGCGCATCAGCTTCAGGACGGCCGCGCCGCCGGTGAGGCTGTGCACGCCGCCGGTGTGGGTCCGGCGGACGTCTCGCATCAGCGGCGCGCCCACCGCGGGCATGTAGCCGATCTCGCCGGCGCCTCCGGTCGTGCCCCGGTGCAGCGCGCCGTTCAGCACGACGGCCATGCCGACGCCGTCGGCGACCCACAGCAGCACGAAGTCGCGGGCCGCGGCGGCCTGTCCGCCGGCCCGCTCGGCGAGCGCGGCGAGGTTGACGTCGTTCTCGATGGCGACGCGCACGCCGAGCCCGCCGCTCAGCGTGCCGACCAGGTCGGGGATGTGCCAGCCGGGGATGTGCGAGGCGTACCCGAGCCGGCCGGTCGCCGGGTCGACGGCGCCCTGGATGCCGATGACTGCGCGGTCCAGGCCGCCTCTGCCGAGGCCGGCCGCGGCGGCGGCGCCGTCCAGCGCCGCGGCCATCCGGGCCACGACGTCCACGCCGGTGCGTCCCGGGGTCGGCAGCGTGTGCTCGGCCACGACCGTCCCCGCGAGGTCGGCGACGCTGACGCGGATCCGCGCCGGGGTGACGTCGGCGCCCGCGACGTGGGCGGCGGCGCCGTTGATCCGGTACAGCTCGGCGGTGCGCCCGGGCAGGCCCTCCCGGATCCCGTCCCGGACGACCAGCCCGGCCTGCTCCAGCCGGGCGAGCAGCTGCGAGGCGGTCGGCTTGGAGATCCCGGTGAGGCCGGAGATCTGCGGCCGGGTCAGCGGCCCCCGTTCCAGCAGTGCCTCCAGCGCGGCGCGGTCGTTGATGGCCCGCAGCAGGCTGGGGGTCCCCGGGACGGACACGGACACGACGGCGCCTCCGAGTTAAGAAGGTTTCCTAACTTGGAGAGAAAAGTAAGGACTCTTAACGAATACGTCAAGACCCGGACCGGTCATGGCCGTCCGGGGGAGGCGATCAGGATGCGCCGATCAGGTGCGGGTGATCAGGATGCGGTGGTCAGGGCGCGGTGGTCAGGGCGCGGTGGTCAGGGCGCGGTGGTCAGGGCGCGGTGACGATGAAGCTGGAGTTGCCGAAGCCGACCTCGTCGCCGGGCCGCACGCGGGCCGGGCCGGTCAGCCGCCACCCGTTCACCCGGGTGCCGTTCATCGATCCGAGGTCGGAGATCATCCAGCCCTCGTCCGCCCGGTAGATCTCGGCGTGGAACCGGGAGACGGTCAGGTCGGTGAGGATGAACTGGCAGCCGGGCGCGCGGCCCACGACGATCCGGCCGAGCTCGCGCGGCGGCAGCATGAACCGCGGCAGCCGGGGCCCGCGCCACGCGGCCTCGATCCGGGCGGTCACCTGCGACACCGAGGAGATGATGCCGGTCAGGCGGTTGACGACACGGCCCGTCGGCGGCAGATCGTGCACGATCTCGGCCAGCTCGGACCGGCTGCGCGCCTGCAGCACCTGGTCGACACGGCGCTCGAACGTCTCGTTCGACATCCGGCCCTCGGCCACGCGGTCGCTGAGGACGCGCAGCACCCGGTCCCGTTCCGTGTCGGACGCTCTCACCGGGAATGAGGGCTGTCCGTCCATAGTCGTGAGTATCCAGTCCCCATCGTCGGCTGTCCAGAAAGCCCGCAGGCCCCCCGGGGGCGGGCGATCGCCCTCACCCGCCCCCCACCTGTTCGATGCCCGCCGCCGCCCGGAAGTTCGGCGGCGGCGGGTCAGTTCGGCGTCAAGGTGCCGAGGAGTTCCCGGGCCTGCCCGGCGAAGGTCGCGTCCTCCGTCCGGACGGCTCGCCCGAGGTGCTTCACCGCCCGTTCGGTGTCGCCGCCGGCGGCGGCCATCTCCCCGAGGCGGAAGCACGCCTCGGCGACCAGCTCGGGCAGGTCGGTGACCTTCAGCATCCGCTCGTACCAGTGGCGCGCGCCGGCCCGGTCGCCGACCAGGTAGTGCAGCTCGCCGAGATGCCCGGTAGCGAGCGGGGCGTGCCGGTCGTGGGCGTTCATGGCCCGCTCGTACCAGCGCAGCGCCTCGCCGACGTCCCGCGCGGCCTTGGCCGAGCCGCCGAGCAGCATTGCGGCGTACCCTTCGGCGTGCGCGTGGCCGGCGTCCACCGCCTCCAGCAGGTGGGGCCGCGCGGCCTCGTCGTCGCCGCGTTCGGCCGCCACCCAGCCGAGGCCGAGCAGCGACCACGGTTCGCCGGGCTTGAGGCTTAGGCAGGCCTGGTAGGCCGCCTCGGCCTCGTCGAGGTCGCCGCTGCCGCCCCGGGTGCGGGTCATGTCCGCCACGCGGACGCCGGCGGCGTACCTCAGGTCGAGGTTCCCGCCTCCGTCCTCCAGACTCTCCGCGAGACGGTGGGCGCCGCGTGCCGCGTCCACGGCGCCGTCGAGGTCCCCGCTCCGGTACAGGAAGCGCGACAGGGAGAGGCCGTCGGACGCGGCGTCGGTGGCGGTGCCGTGCTCGATCGCCCGGCGGTAGGCGTCGGCGGCGGCGGCCGGGGGCGTCGCCCAGTCCTCCAGCCGCTTCGCGGTCCTGCGCCAGACACGCGCTTTCGCGGCCGCGTCGTCCGCGCGGTCGGCGAGCATCCCGGTGAGGGTCGTGATGTCCTCGACGTCGTAGGACTTGTCGAGGCGTTCGCGAAGCTTCTCCGCGGAGGGCTGCCCGGCCTCCGGCACGGCGACCGGGGCGCCCGGCTCGAACAGGTGTATCTCGCCGCCGTAGCCGTTGTGGTCCTCGATGACGCCGGCGGCGAGCACCCTGCCGTCCGGCGACCAGTCCAGGTGGGAGACGTAGCGGTGACCCTTCGGCCGGCAGCGCATGAGGAGGGCTTCGTCCTCGGCGCGCCGGAGTTCGATCCGCTGGGGGCGGCCGAAGCCGTCGCCGCCGATCGTGGCGAGATACGCGCCGTCCGGCCGGACGGCGTCCTGTGTCCAGGCCTTCGCCGGTTCGCCGGGCGCGTCCGTGAGCTCGACGAACCGGCCGGCGTCCACGTCGTACGCGGTCGCGGGCGGCTCGTCGTCTTCGGACTCCGGCGGGCGGGCGGTCAGCAGGTGGGTCCCCGGCACCCATTGGACGTCCTGCCCCCACGGGACGCCGGCCCGCTCGGGGATGCGGGTGTGCTCGGTCCAGCCGGCGGTTCGGTACACGACGAGCTCGCATGCCTGGCTGGTCATGGCGAGGTACTCGCCGTCGTCGGAGAACGTCAGGTCGCTGGGCGTGGCGGCGTCGGCGCCCGTGCCGGGGAACGGGTCGAGCCTGCGTGCCGCTCCGCGCAGGTCGATCACGGCCGGCGCATCAGGATCGGTGACCTGGTCGGCATTGGTGACGTAGACCGTCGTCCCCCAGGAGTCGCCAGGGGTGAGCGACTCCAGCCAGCGCGGGTCGGTGACGTGGACCTCGTAGTCGGCTTGGACGAGCCGGTCCTCGTTCACCCAGCCGCCGTCGCGCTCGTAGTAGAAGTCGTGCAGGTCCTCCCAGGCGTCGTCCTTGGCCGGGTGGTTGCGGGCGGCGACCCTGTCGACGCGGCGCACGTACAGGTGGGAGTTGGCCTCACCCCAGTCCACGTCCAGGAAGTCGTCCAGGCTCACGGCCTGCAGCGCGTGCCACTGCTTGATCGGCCGGTCGTGCGCGGCCTCCCACAGGATGCGGAAGAAGAAGCCGACGTCGCCGTCCGGCAGTGGCGCGTGACTCCTGTCGTGGACGTCGTAGTACACGACGAAGATGCGGAAGAGTGCGCGCAGTTCGCCGGGGGCGACGTCCAGGACGCGGGCGCCGTACAGGTCGGTGGACATGCGGGGCCTTTCCAGGGGGACCGTCGGAGCTTCATGATCACAGAGGGGTCCGACGGTTCGCCGGGAAACGGCGGGAGTGTCAGCGGGAGAGCAGGTCGCGGGCGATGTGGGTGACCTGGATCTCGTCGGTGCCGGCGTAGATCTGGAACGACTTGGCGTCGCGGGCGAGTTGCTCGACGCGGTACTCGCTCATGTAGCCGTTGCCGCCGAACAGCTGGACGGCCTCCTGGGCGGCCTCGCTGGCGGCCTGCGCGGCGTAGAGCTTCATCGCGGACGCCTCGGCGAGGGTCGGGGTGCGGCCGGAGCGCTGCATCTCGATGTGCCGGAACACCAGGTTCTGGACGTTGAGCCGCGCGACCTCCATCTTGGCCAGCTTCAGCTGGATGAGCTGGAAGTCGCCGATGCGCTGCCCCCACAGCTCGCGGGTCTTGGCGTACTCGACCGACAGCCGCAGGCACTCCTCGATGACGCCGAGGGCCATCGCCGCGACGCCGGCGCGCTCGGTGACGAAGTTCTGCCTGGCCGACTCCTTGCCGCCCTGGGAACCGGACGTGAGAAGCCGGTCGGTGCCGGCGCGGACGTCGTTGAGGAACAGCTCGCCGGTGGGGGAGGAGTGCAGGCCCATCTTGCGCAGGGGCCTGCTCTGCTCCAGGCCCTCCATGCCGCGGTCGAGGACGAAGGTGAGGATCTCCCGGTCGCGGGGATCACGGCCCGCCGGGCCGCGGTCGTCGTCGAGCTTGCAGTAGAAGACGATGGTGTCGGCGTAGGGGCCGTTGGTGATGAAGGTCTTGCTTCCGTTGAGGACGTACTCGTCGCCGGACCTCCTGGCGGTCGCCTGCATGCCGCCGAAGGCGTCCGATCCGGAGTTCGGTTCGGTGATCGCCCAGGCGCCGACCTTCTCCATGGTGAGCAGCGAGAGGGCCCAGCGCTCCTTCTGCTCCGGGGTGCCGCGCTTCATGATCGTCCCGGCGGCGAGGCCGAGGCTGACGCCCATCGCCGAGACCAGGCCGGGGGCGACCTTGCACAGCTCGATGATCGGCAGCATGGTCATCGCCACGTTGCCGCCGCCGGACCGCCCCTCGTCGAGGGAACCACCCCCGCGCTCCTTGGCGATCCGGGCCTGGAAGGACGAGCGGGCCATCTCGTCCAGCCCGAACGTCTTGTACAGGCCGCGGAGCAGGTCGTACGGCGGGAGGTCGCCCGACTCCAGCGCGTCCAGGCTGGGCCTGACCTCCGCGTCGATCCAGCCGCGCACCGCGTCCCGGATCATCAGGTCTTCCTCGGACCACTCGATCATGCGCTGCCCCGCCCTTCGACTCCCGCCGTTGCAGGACCCATCCAAGCAGAGCATGCAAGCGAACGCTTATTCAGGTCCCCTCGCCGAGGTCGATCACGTCGGCGAGGACGCCGCCGTCCGCCGTGAGCCGCCCGGGGGAGGGGCTGTCGTAGACCACCAGCACGCGGGTGCCGCGGGCACCCGGCTCGTCCAGGACGGCGATGCCCTCGGCGTGGTCGTCCCCGTCGCCGTGGGGGAGGTCGCCCAGGACCTCCAGCTCGCCGGCGGTGACGATCTCGGGCGCGTCGGCCTTGGCCGCGTCCCGCCACCGCACGACCCGCACCGGGCCGTCCAGGTCCATGCTCGGCCCGGTGAGGATCAGCAGGTCGTCGCCGTGCGGGCACAGGTCGCGGACGCCGAGGCCGCGCAGGTCCAGGAAGTGGGTGCGGTAGAGGTCCTTGCCGTCGCCCAGCGGCAGCGCCCGCAGCCGCCGCGGGTCGCCCGGATGCGTGCCCGGGCGGATCTCCACCAGCACCGCCCAGCCGCGCAGCACCGGTCCGCGCAGGCCGATGTAGAGGCGGTCGCCGTGGGCGGCCACACCCTCGATGTCGATGCCGTTGTCCTTGCTCGGGATGGACAGGAACGGCGCGAGGTGCGGGTCGTCCTCCAGGAGGTCGGTGATGGAGTCCTTGTCCAGCCCGAGGACGGCCGCGGTGCGGTCCCCGTCCTCGCGGACGACGCGGGGCAGCCCGTCCTCCCCGGTGACCAGGGGCAGCCGGGCGAGGATGTACCGGTTGTCCTCGCGGACGACGGTGGCCAGCCGCTTGCGCGCCTTCGCGGCGCTCTGCCCGGCCTTGATCTTCTTGCGTTTGAGGCTGTGCGAGCCGATCGCCCACAGCCAGCCGTTGGCGCGGGCGAGGCCCTCGATGTCGGCCTCCTCGCCGGGGCCGCCCGGGAGCGGGACGAGGTCGGCGAGCGCGGCCGTGACCTGGTCGGCGTAGCCGGTGACGCGCCCGTCCTCGTCCACGGTGGCGGTGAGCCGCTCGATGGTGGCCGTCTCGTCGCCCGCGACCCACAGGCAGCGGCCGTCCTGGCGCACGGCGGACAGGTTGGTGTGCGTTCCGGCCTCCCGGCTTTCCAGCCCGAAGCGCAGCTCGACCCGGCGTTCCTCGATCATTGGTGCATGGTCCCACAGCGGCGGGGCCCGAGGGGCCGCCCGGAGCGTGCCGGACCGGCCGTCAGGCGTCCCAGCGGACGTGCAGCTCCGGGGGCCTGCGGAACACCAGGCCGCGCGGGCGGGCGGGACGGGACGGGTCGAGCCGCAGCCCGGGCAGCCGCTCCAGCAGCGCGGCGAGCGCGGTGCGGGCCTCCAGCCGGGCCAGGTGGGCGCCGAAGCAGAAGTGCGGTCCGTGCGCGAACGCCAGGTGCTCGGCCACGTTGGCGCGCCGCGGGTCGAACCGGTCCGGGTCGGGGAAGACCGCCGGGTCGCGGTTGGCGCCGGCGATCGACACGCGCACGAGGTCGCCGGCCGGGACGGGCGTCCCGCCGAGGTCGGTGTCGCCGGTGGCGTACCGGTCGACGACCGACGCGGAGGGCTCCAGCCGCAGCGACTCCTCGATCGCGGCGGGCAGCAGGTCGCGGTCGTCCAGCACGAGCCGGAGCTCGCCGGGGTGCCCGAGCAGGTGGTGCACCGCGTTGGCGATCATGCCCTCGGTGGTGTCGATGCCGCCGAACATGAGGATCGCCGCGTTCGCGACGACCTCGGCGGTGGTCAGGCCGCCGCGCGCCGCCTCGGCGAGCGGCGACCCGGGCCGGGACGCGTCGATCGCCTCCTCGACCGCCGCGCGCAGCAGCCGGTACGCCTCGCCGGCGCGCTCCGGAGCCTCGCCGCCAGCGGTGATGGCCGACACCGCCTCGACGAACGCGCCGTACCAGGACCGGACGGTCGCGGCGTCCACGCCGTACAGCCCGAGGGTCTCGGCGACGACCGCGACGGCGAGCGGCCCGGCCAGCTCGCCGCGCAGCTCGGCGCGCCCCGCCGGCGCGAGCCCGCCGACGAGCCGGTCGACCTCGGCCTCGACGAACGCGGTGAACCGCTCCCGGGTCGGCGCCGGGCGGAACGGCCGGGCGAACGCGTCGCGGTGCCGCGTGTGGACGGGGCCGTCCAGCGACAGCATGCTCGGCCCGACGACCCGGGCGGTGGAGAAGCGCGGATCGTCCACGGTGAACGCCGCCGGGTCGCGCATGACCCGCAGGGCCAGGTCGCGGGAGGTCACCAGCCAGCCGCCCAGCGCGGGCAGCCACGAGACGGGCTCGCGCTCCCGGAGCCGCGCCAGGTGCGGATGCGGGTCGTCCTCGAGGTCGGCGGCGGTCACCGAGGCGCCGACCGGAAACCGGGCGATCAGGTCGGAGGTCACCCCTCCGAGCATATTCCGCCGTGCTCCTGATCTACGCCATGTTTCTGATCTACAATGTAAAGGCGCCGGGTGGGACGGCTCAGGCGGCCCTCGACCGCTCCCGCCACCACTCCCGGCCCTCCTCCGGCAGCGTGTAGATCGGGTCGTGGTACTCGTACCGCCTGGTCAGCGCGTCCGGGTCGGACAGTTCCAGGCCGGTGCGGTAGTTCTTCGTCCAGTAGGAGATGCCGCGCTCGCGGTCGTAGCCGGCGAGCTGGTGCACCCACCGCTTGCCGACGTAGGGGACGTCGCAGACGATCCGCGGCGTGGCGAAGCCGGGCAGGTAGCCCATGATGGCGTGCTGCAGCTCCTGCGCCTCCCAGACGGCGAGCCGCCAGTGCTCGCTGTTGGGGATCATGTCGCACATGTACAGGTAGTACGGCATGATCCCGGCCTCGTCGAGCAGCGCGAACGACAGGTCGAGCAGCGCCTCCGGCGTGTCGTTGACGCCGCGCAGCAGGACGCCCTGGTTGCGCACGTCGCGGATGCCCGTGTCGAGCATCGCGCGGGCGGCCTTGGCGACCAGCGGCGTCAACGACTGGGCGGCGTTGACGTGGGTGTGGATCGCGATCTGCGCGCCGCGCTCCTGCGCCTTCGTGGCGAGGCGCTCCATGCCGGCGCGGACGTCGTCCTGCAGCCAGTGCTGCGGCATCCCCATGAGCGCCTTGGTGGCGAGGCGGATGTCGCGGATGTTGTCGATGTCCAGCAGCGAGTCGACGAACGACTCCAGCCGCGGCCACGGCATGTTGGCGACGTCGCCGCCGGAGACGACCACGTCGCGGACGCCCGGGGTGCGGCGCAGGTAGTCGAGCATGGCGCCGAGCCGGTCCGGCGGCTTGATGGTGAACTTGTGCTTGTCGACGTTCGGCGTGGAGTTGCCGACCAGGTCCATGCGGGTGCAGTGCCCGCAGTACTGCGGGCAGGTCGGCAGGAGCTCGGCCAGCACCTTGGTGGGGTAGCGGTGGGTGAGGCCCTCGACGGCCCACATCTCGGCCTCGTGCAGCGAGTCCCGGGAGGCGTGCGGGTGGGACGGCCAGTCGGTGCGCCGGTCGCTGAGCACCGGGAGCATGTAGCGGCGCACCGGGTCGGCGTAGAAGGCCGCGGTGGACGAGGCGTCCATCGTGTTGAGCATCTGCGGCGGCAGGAGCATCGACATCGTGGCGCGCTCGGCCTGGTCGCGCTCGAGGTCGGCGTAGAACGACTCGTCGAGCAGGTCGCCCATGACCTTGCGGAGCTGCCGCAGGTTCTTCACGCAGTGGGCGCGCTGCCACTGCGCCGACTCCCATTCGGCCTGCGTGACGTCCCGCCACCCGGGCAGCCGCCGCCAGTCGGGCTCCTCCAGGGGCCGGCGCCGGTAGACGTACGGCTGGCGTGCGGTCTCGTCGGACGGTACGGCGTCCGGGTGCAGGGCAGTGGTCATTCTCGACCGCCTCCTCGCCTCACATTGATCGCATAAAAGTCTTGTGTACCGCCGACATTACGGGAAGACTTTCGATGAAACCAGTGGTGTTCTGGATATCTTGCGCCACGTCAGGGGAAAACGGGAGAGAGGCGGGACGGCGATGACCGAAGGCGGGACCGGGACGGCGGTGGGGCTGCACCGGGTGCTGGAACCCGCGGGAGTGCTGCCGCAGGCCGCGCACCGGCTGGACCCCGACCCGCGGATCCGGCCCGACGAAGTGCGGATCTCCGTCGAGCGCCTCAACCTGGACGCCGCCTCCTACCGGCAGCTGCACACCGCGCACGGCGGCGACCCGGACGCGATCCGCGCCGAGGTGCTGCGGATCATCGGCGAGCGCGGCAAGATGCACAACCCGGTCACCGGCTCGGGCGGCATGCTCGTCGGCGTCGTGGACGAGGCCGGCCCGGAGTCGCCGGTCGGCCTGGCGCCCGGCGACCGCGTCGCCACCCTGGTGTCCCTCACCCTCACCCCGCTGGCGATCACCGACGGCCTGGCCGGATGGGACGGTCGGTCGGAGCAGGTGCCCGCGAGGGGGCACGCGATCCTGTTCGCGCGCTCCATCGCCGCCGTGCTGCCCGGCGACCTGCCGGTGCCGCTGGCCCTCGCGGTCATGGACGTTTGCGGCGCGCCCGCCCTGACGCACCGCGTCGTCGCGGCGCAGAAGGGAGCGCCGGCGGTCCTGGTGCTGGGCGCCGCCGGCAAGAGCGGATGCCTGGCGCTCGCCGCCGCCCGCCGCGCGGGCGCCGCACGCGTCATCGGGCTGGTGCCCACCGCCGCGGAGGAGGAGCGGCTGGCCGCCACCGGTCTCGCCGACGTCGTCGTCCGCGCCGACGCCCGCGACCCCGTGGCCGTGGCCGCGGCCGTCGGGGAGCCCGCCGACGTCACCGTGGTGTGCGTGGACGTGCCGGGCTGCGAGCACGGCGCGATCCTGGCCACCGCGCCGGGCGGCACCGTCGTGTTCTTCTCGATGGCGACCTCGTTCCCGGCGGCCGCGCTCGGTGCCGAGGGGCTGGCCGCCGACGTCACGATGCTCATCGGGAACGGCTACGTCCCTGGGCACGCCGAGACGGCGCTGGAACTGGTCCGGTCGGAACCCGCCGTGCGCGCGCTGTTCACCTCCCGGACGGGTGCGGATTCGGCAGAATGACCGGGAACGCCCCACGGTCGCGGCGGGCGGGCGGCGGCGGGGTCACCCGATCATCGAGGGAGAGAGCATGGCGAGCATCACCGAGGAGCTGCGCGGGCGGGACCCGAAGGAGCGCCGGGCGCAGATCGTCGACGTCCTGGTCGACGCGTTCTCGGACCTGGTGGAGCGCAGCCCCGCCGAGTTCCGCCGCCGCTTCCGCAAGATGGCCTCCGACCCGTTCGCGTTCTACCGGGGCAGCGCCTGCCTGTTCTACGCCGACATCGTGCACGACGACGACCCGTGGGCCGACGAGCGCACGTCCCGCGTATGGATCCAGGGGGACCTGCACGCGCAGAACTTCGGCACCTACATGAACGACGACGGCGTGTTCGTCTTCGACGTCAACGATTACGACGAGGCGTACGTCGGCCACTTCACCTGGGACGTCAAGCGGCTCGTCGCGAGCCTGGCGCTGCTGGCCTGGCAGAAGGCGATCTCCGACGCCGACATCCGCCGGCTCATCGAGACCTACGTGCGCGGCTACGTCGACCAGGTCCGGCACTTCGCCGCGCACGAGGGCGACGAGAAGTTCGCGCTGACGCTCGCCACCACCGACGGCTACGTCCGGGACGTGCTGGTGGCCGCGATGGGCGGCACCCGGATCGCGCTACTGCAGGGCATGACGGTCGTGGACGGGCCGGACCGCCGGTTCCGGGACCGGCCCGGCGTCCGCCGCCTGGACGAGGCCGAGCGCGCCAAGGTCGAGGCCGCCTACCAGGAGTACCTGACGACCATCCCGTCGGAGAAGCGGTTCGGCAGCCTCACCTACGAGGTCAAGGACATCGTCGGCGCGTCCGGGTTCGGGATCGGGTCGGCCGGGCTGTCGGCCTACAACATCCTGGTGGAGGGCAACACGCAGGCGCTGGAGAACGACGTCATCCTGTCGATGAAGCAGGGCAACGTCGCCGCGGCCAGCCGTGTCGTCGACGATCCGCGCATCCGCGAGTACTTCCAGCACCACGGGCACCGCACCGCGGTGTCGCGGCGGGCGCTGCAGGCCAACAGCGACCCGTGGCTCGGGCACACCCAGATCGACGGCGTCGGCTACGTCGTCCAGGAGTTGTCGCCCTACGAGGAGGACCTGGACTGGGGCGGCCTCACCGAGCCCGAGGACATGCTGTCGGTGCTGGACGACCTGGGCCGCGCCACCGCCAAGGTGCACTGCGTGTCCGACACCGACTCCGACCACACCCTGGTCGGGTTCCAGGTCGAGGACGCCATCAATGCGGCGATCGGCCCGGACGAGTCCGCGTTCGTCGAGGCGATGGTCGCGTTCGGCACCGAGTACGCCGAGATCGTCCGGGACGACCACGAATACTTCGTGGACGCGTTCCGCAACCACGAGATCCCGGGCCTGTAGCGGCCCCGCCGCCGGTCACGGGCCGGACGGGCGGACCAGGAGCAGGGCTATGTCGTCGTGGCCCTGCTGGTCGGCGAGGAGGGTGAGGACGCCGTCGGCCGTGTCCTCCAGCGTGCCGTCCTGCGAGGCGACCAGGGCCGACGCGAGGCGGGCGATGCCCTCGTCCAGGTTGCGCATGCGGCTCTCCACGAGGCCGTCGGTGTAGAGGGCGAGGGTGGCGCCCGCCGGGATCGCCGCCGGCACCTGGGCGTACTCGGCGGGGTGGGCGGCGTCGGACACCCCGAGCGGCAGCCCCTCGGGGACGGCGAAGTGCCGCGCCGCCCCGCCGGGAAGGGCGAGCAGCGGCGGGGGGTGTCCGGCGCTCGCCACCTCGCAGCGCAGCGTCCGCGGGTCGCAGACCAGGCACAGGCAGGTGGCGAACTGGGCGGCGTCCAGGTCCTGCGCGATGGCGTCGAGCCGCCGCAGCACCTCGCCCGGCGGGAACTCGCAGCTGACCAGGGTGTGCGCGGCGACCCGGAGCTGCCCCATCGCGGCGGCGGCGGTGACGCCGTGCCCGACCGAGTCGCCGATCACCACGGCGATCTTGTCGCCGGGGAGCGGGACCACGTCGTACCAGTCGCCGCCGACGCCGCTGCGGGCCGGCAGGTAGCGGTGCGCGATCTCCAGTCCCGGCGGCGCGGCGACAGCGGCGGGCAGCAGCCCGGCCTTCAGCGCCGTCGCGGTGCGGTGCTCGCGCCGGTACTGGAAGGCGTTGTCGACGCATGTCGCGGCGCGGCCGGCCAGCTCGGAGGCCAGCGCGGCGTCGGCGGCGCCGAACGGCAGCCGGCCGCGCTTGCGGCTGAACACCGCGAACCCGAGCGCCCGGCCGCGCGCGATCAGCGGCACCGCCAGCAGCGAGACGTGCTCCAGGAGGCCGTCGATGAGGCGGCCGGTGCGGTGCGCGAGAGTGTCCTGGACGGCGTCGCCGCCGAACTCGATCATGCGGCCGGTGCCGAGGCAGCGGGCGTAGGGGGTGGACGGCGGGTAGACGATGACCTCGTTGACGGGGAACTCGCGGGCCCAGCGCTTCGGGTCGTCCTCGGCGAACGCGACCGCGAGGCGCCGCACGACCGCCGAGCCGTCGGCCTCGACGGCGGGCTGGTCGTCGTCGGCCAGCAGCCGTTCCAGCACGTAGATCGCGCCCGCGTCGGCGAACCGGGGCACCGTGACGGCGACGATCTCCCGTGCGGTCAGATGCAGGTCGAGGGTGGAACCGATGCGGCGGCCGGCCTCGTTCAGCAGCTGCAGCCCGCCCGTCCAGGGCGGGGAGACGGTCAGCAGCACCTGGACGCGGCCGTCCGGGCCCGTCATCGGCTCGCAGGTGACCGACAGGCCGTCCCCCGACAGCGGCAGTACCCCGCACCAGGCGCGGCCGGACCCGGCCAGCTTCAGCGCCACCAGCAGCGGCTCGGCCGCGGCGGGGCGGCCGAGCAGGTCGGGCAGCACGGCTCCGGCCGCCGCGGCGGCGTCGCGGCCGAACAGCCGCGCCGCGCCCTCGCTCCACCCGGTGATCAGGCCGTCCGGGGTGAGCAGGACGGTCACCGGTCCCGGCCCTGCGGGGGGTTCGGACATCGGTCCTCACTGTCCCGTATGCGCGGGCCGCCCGCGGTGGCGCGCGTTACGCTGAGGTCCGCGCGGACGGCACCCTTCGGTTGAAAAAGGGAGACGATGCATGGACTCCGAGTGGATCCCACCCGAAGTCGACAGTCAGAGGCCTAGCGTCGCACGGGTGTATGACTTTCTGCTCGGCGGAGCCCACAATTTCGCGTCCGACCGCGATCTGGCGACGGGGCTGCTGCGGGTCGAGCCGCAGGCGCGGGAACTGGCGCAGGCGAACCGGGCGTTCCTGCGCCGGGCGGTCCGCACGCTCGCGGAGGCCGGCATCGCCCAGTTCGTCGACATCGGGTCGGGCATCCCGACGCAGGGCAACGTGCACGAGGTCGCGCAGAGCGTGAATCCGGCCGCGCGCGTGGTGTACGTCGACAACGACGACGTCGCGGTCGCGCACAGCCGCAGCATCCTGGCGGGCAACGACCGCGCCACGGTGATCCAGGCCGACATGCGCGACCCCGGGGGCATCCTCGCCGACCCCGGCCTGAAGGGGCTGATCGACCCCGCCGAGCCGGTCGCGTTCCTGCTCGTCGCGGCACTGCACCTGATCAAGGACGAGGAGGACCCGGCCGGCATCGTCGCGGCGCTGCGCGACGCGGCCGCGCCCGGCAGCGCCCTGGTGGTCTCCCATCTCACCCATGAGGCGCAGCCGGGCAAGACCGCGGCGATCGGCAAGCTGTACGACCGCGCCACGTCCCCTGCGGTGTCCCGGTCGCACACCGAGATCCTGCGGTTCTTCGACGGCTGGGACATGCTCGACCCCGGCCTGGTGTACGTGCCGCTGTGGCGTCCGGACGAGGGGGAGACCGTCGACGATCCCGAGCGGTTCCTGGTGTTCGGCGGAGTCGGCCGGCTGCCCTGACGTGCCGCTCAGCGCGCGAAGGCGATGGCGGTGCCCGCGCTGACGACGACCGCGACGACCACCAGCACCAGCGGGGTGCTCAGCGGGTCGCGGCGCCGGGACGGCGCCTTCACCGCGCGCGGCGCCTCGTGCGCCGGCGCGGGGGAGGACTCGGCCGGGGGCGGGCGCTCGGCGGGAGGTGCGGGCTCGGGCCGCGTCCGCGGCGGCGGGCTGGGCGCCCGCCGCGCGATCGCCGCGGGCCGCGGGCTCGGTGCGGCCGGGTCTTCCGCCTCGGGCCGTGGTGGCTCGGCCGGCTTCTCCGGGAGGTCGGGTGTCTCCGGCGGGGGCTCCTCCGTATGCGGCGGCGGCACGGGCGATGGCGGCGGCGGGGTGTCCGGCGGTGGTTCGCAGCCGGGCGGGGCGTCGACGCCGATGTGGATGTCGATGCACACCTGGATCAGGGGTGTCGGGTCCGGGCCGGCGAGAGCGCAGGCCGGGAACGCCAGGGCGGCCGCGGCCGCCGCGGGCAGCACCGCGACGCGGGGGAGGAGGCGGCGCCGTCTCACGTTCCGGGGGCGCATCAGCCGCCTCCCGCGATGCGCCGGAGGTCGGCGTGCAGGCCGGTGAACGCGTCCGGGCCGACGGCGAGGGCGCCGGCGAACACGTGCGAGATGTCGATGCTCAGGTAGATCCCGGCCGCGAGCAGCGCCGCCATCAGCGTCAGCGGCACCAGCGTCGCCCCGCGCGGGCGGGCGCCGGTCAGGAACGGCAGCAGCACGACCACGATCCCGGTGAGGGCGGTGGTGGCGATCAGGCCGGGCGGAGGCGTCACCCGGGCGTCCATGGCGCGCTGCCGCCGCGCCGCGGAGATCTCTCCGATGTGGTCGAGGACGGCGTTGCGGGCGTCCTTGAGTTCGTCGGTGCCGGCCTTGATCGCGATGACGTCGCGGCGCAGCCGGTCCAGGTCGGCCCAGCCGCGGGCGGTGAGCCGCCCGTGCCGCATGGCCCGCCACTCGGGGCCGCGGACGAGGTCGACGTAGGAGATCAGGCCCTGCTGGACGCGCCGGGCGTCGGGGGCGTCCAGGCGCTGGGCGGCCCAGTACGCCTCGGCGACCGCCTGGCTCTCGGCGTAGGTGTTGGAGCGGGCGGCGTCCGCCGACGTCCACGGCACGACGATGGCGATGGCGAACGCCAGCAGGAACAGCGCCGAGAGCATCGCCCCGGTGTGGGCCGCGGTGGGCCCGTCCGGATCGGGGTCCTCCACCCCGGCGCGCGCCTTCCGCACCAGCCGGCTCGCCACCAGCACCACTCCGGCCGCGCAGGCCGCGGCCACGATGTAAACGATCATGCCCCTCCCGGTCAAGAGATCCGTGATGACTTCGGGTGAGCGTATCTTTACGGAACGTGGCTACCGGCAAGTTCGCCGACGGCCGTCACCTGAAGGTGAGATGTCCGCCACGGAAGGGAGGATGGGGGTGCCGCCGGCGGGAAGGTCGCGAAGATCTGGCGGTAGTTCTTGTGAAATACCGTGTTGATACCGGAAGATCTCCCGTAGAGAACTCGGTACGAAGGATGATTGTTCGACCCGGCCTGAGAGGGGCGGCTGCGTGAGGGGAGACGCCGATGGCGCCGCAGGGAAAGCTGGACCTCGATCCGGAGGTGGTGCGCACCGCCCGGCGGCTCGCCGCCCGCGCCGCCGAACCCATCATCGCGATGGCGCGCTCCCACACGACCGTCTCGGTCGAGCGGGCGCTGCTGCGGCTCGCGGGCCTCACCGGCGCCGACGATGAGGGGCGCCCCTGGGCCAACCATCTCGCCGACACCGTCCGCGACCAGGTCGGCCTGGAGCACGGGCTCGCCCTCCCGGTCTGGGACGCTCTGCTGACCGGGCCGCACGGCTCCCTCGGCGACCTCGCCCAGGCCGCCGCCCGGGGCCGGGTGTCGTTCCGGCTGCCGTCCGGGACCGACGCCGAGCACGCCCGCAAGGCCGCCGGCGAGGCCGCCCGCGGCGGGATGGCGCGCGTCGACCGGCGCCGCGCCGAACGGGACCGGCTGCTGGCCGAGCTGCCCACCCCCGACATGGCGGACCAGCCGCGGCCGCTGGTGTACCTGATCGTCGCGACCGGCGACATCTACGAGGACATCCCGCAGGCGCAGGCCGCCGCGCGCGAGGGCGCCGACATCGTCGCGGTGATCCGCTCCACCGGGCAGTCGCTGCTGGACTTCGTCCCCGAGGGCGCCACCCGCGAGGGCTACGCCGGCACCTACGCCACCCGGGAGAACTTCCGGCTGATGCGCTCCGCGCTCGACGACGTATCCCGCGAGCTCGGCCGGTACGTGCGGCTGACGAACTACGCGTCCGGGCTGTGCATGCCGGAGATCGCCACGCTCGCCGGGCTGGAGCGCCTGGACATGATGCTGAACGACTGCATGTACGGGATCATCTTCCGCGACATCAACCCCCGCCGCACGTTCATCGACCAGCGGTTCTCCCGGCAGATCCACGCCCGCGCCGGCATCGTCATCAACACCGGCGAGGACAACTACCTCACCACCGCCGACGCGGTCGACGCCGCGCACACGGTGATCGTCAGCCAGCTGCTGAACGAGCGGTTCGGGCACGAGGCCGGCCTCACCGACGCCCAGCTCGGCCTCGGCCACGCCTTCGAGATCAACCCGGCGATCCCCGAGTCGTTCCGGCTGGAGCTCGCGCACGCCCAGCTCGTCCGGGAGCTGTTCCCCGGCGCGCCGCTGAAGTACATGCCGCCGACCAAGCACATGACCGGCAACATCTTCGCCGGGTACCTGCTGGACGCGTTCTTCAACCTCGCCGGCGTCATGACCGGGCAGTCGATCATCCTGATCGGGATGATGACCGAGGGCATCCACACCCCGTGGCTGTCGGACCGCGACCTCGCGCTGGAGAACGTCCGCTACGTCCGCGACGCCTGCGGGAACCTCGCCGAGGACTTCATGCCGCGCCCGGACGGGATGCTCGTCCAGCGCGCCAAGCAGGTCCTGTCGGAGTCGGTCGACCTGCTCGGACGCGTCGCCGACGACGGGCTCCTCGCCGCCATCGCCGAAGGCACGTTCGGCATCACCCGCCGCCCGCCCGACGCCGGCAAGGGCCTGGACGGGGTCGTCCCCCGCGCCGACGGGTACTTCAACCCCGCGATCGAGATCCTCGACGACGAGGACCCGCACGCGGCCGCCCGCAACGCCGCCGACCAGGAGGTGCCCGCATGACGGTCGAGACCCCCGGGACAGGGACCGGAACCCAGTCCCCGGCCGAGCCCGCCGACACCCGGCAGGTGATCCGGCCCTACGGCGACACCACCGGCGACGGCATGGTGCAGATGTCGTTCACCCTGCCCGTCCCCGCGGGCAAACGGGCCGACGCCGCCGCTCTGCAGCTCGCCGGCAAGATGGGGCTGGACCCCGCCAGCGTCGTCCACGCCAAGCCGATGGGCCCCGACTTCACCTTCTTCATCGTGTACGGCAAGGTCCGGCACCTCATCGACTACGCGTCCATCCCCGTCCCGGAGGAGCGCGCCTACCCGCTGCTGACCTCGCAGGAGGTGAACCAGGCGATCCGCGGCTCCCTGAACCGGCGGCTCGTCGTCGTCGGCGCCTGCATCGGCACCGACGCCCACACCGTCGGCATCGACGCGATCCTCAACGTCAAGGGGTTCGCGGGAGAGAAGGGCCTGGAGTACTACCGCGAGATCCAGGTCGTGAACATGGGCGCCCAGGTCACGGTGGAGGAGCTGGTGGAGCGCGCCAAGGCCGAGAACGCCGACGCGGTCCTGGTCTCGCAGGTCGTCACCCAGCGCAACGCGCACCTGCACAACACCAAGCAGATGGCCGGCGCGTTCCACGCCGAGTACCCGACCGCCGTCGCCGGGGGCATGGGACGGCCCCTGCTGGTCGTCGGCGGCCCCCGGTTCGACACCGTCACCGAGGCCGACCTCGGCGTCGACCGCATCTTCGGCAAGGGCACCACCCCCGCGGAGGTCGCCAGCTACCTCGTCCACGCCCTGCTGCCCGCCCAGAACGACGGAGCGACCGACGGAGCGACCGATGATGAGTGATCCGCGCGAGGGGCTGACCGTCACCCACCGCCGCTACATCCCCTACTCGCACGCCCACTACGCCGGCGACCTGGTCGACGGCGCGTACGTGCTCGGGCTGTTCGGGGACGTGGCGACGGAGCTGTGCATCCGCACCGACGGCGACGAGGGCCTGTTCGCCTCCTACTCCGACGTGCAGTTCCGCGCGCCCGTCCGGGCCGGGGACGTCCTTGAGACCACGGCCGTCCTCACCCGCGCCGGCACCCGCAGCCGCGTGATGGAGTTCGAGGCCCGCGTGGTGTGCCGGGGCCGCCCCGACAAGGGCGAGTCGGCCGCCGAGGTACTGCCCGAGCCGGTCGTGGCGGTCACCGCGTCCGGGACCGTCGTGGTCTCCGCGCCCGGCGGCTGAGCCCCCCGAAACCATGATCGGCGGCGTCCGGCGGGCAATTCGCCGGACGCCCTGATCATGGTGCTGAACTGGGGGAACGTGGAGTCGCCGCAGAACATGCGGCGGTTGACAAGGGGGCGGAAGGCGGTAGTTTTGCTGCAGTCCAGCACGGGACTCACCGATCGGCCGCCCGAGGCGCCGCCGGGCACCGCGCCGCGACGGGGACGGGGATCACGCGAGTGATCGGCATCGTGCCCGCCCGAGCCAGCGCGGTGGGCCGGGGCCGTGCCCGGGCGGAGCCGCCCGATCGCGCGGGGGGTTGGACCACGGAAGGGCCCGGACATCCAGTAGAAAACGGAGCCTCGTTCTCACCGCCTGTGGGACGACTCCGGCCCGACGGATGTCGCGGGCCCTCTTCCGTGTCCGGAGGCCGCCGCGGACCCCCGCCATGGACCCTCCCCCTCCATCCGCGCGGGCCCGCGGTCGCCGTGGTCGTCCCTTCCCGGTAGCGTTCCGGCAAGGGACCGAGTGAACGAGGTGGGACGTGGCCCAGGAGATCCTCCCGGACCGGTCGCCGGCCAAGGGCGACGCCGAAGCGCCGGCCGTCACCGCGGCGCCGCGGGGACGGTGGAGCCGGCTGCGCGGCGGCGGCCGCGCCGGCTGGCCCCGGACGCTGCTGGCCGTCGCCGCCGGCCTGCTCATGTGGCCGGCGTTCCCGCCCATCGGCCTCACCCCGCTCGCCCCGGCCGGCGTCGCGCTGCTCACCCTCGCGCTGCGCGGCCAGGCCGCCCGCACCGCCGCCTGGCTCGCCTTCGCCGCCGGCGCCGCGTTCTTCATCCCCGTCCTGGAGGGCATCTCCAGGATCGGCCCGGACGGATGGATCATCCTCAGCCTCGTCCAGGCCGCCTACTTCCTCCCGCTCGGCGCCGGGATCGCGCTGGTCTCCCGGCTGCCGGGCTGGCCGGTCTGGACTGCCGCGCTGTGGGTCGGTGAGGAACTGCTCCGCGGCCGCGTCCCGTTCGGCGGGTTCCCCTGGGCGCGGCTGGCGTTCAGCCAGACCGCCACGCCCCTGACCCCGTACGCGTCCTACGGCGGCGCGCCCCTGGTCACGTTCCTGACGGCGCTGATCGGCGGGCTGCTCGCCTGCGCCGCCCTTGCCGCCCACCGCGCCTACCGCGCCCGCCAGGCACGCGCCTCCGGCCCGGAGACCGGTGAGGGGGCGGCGCCGCGGACGTGGCGCACGCTCGTGCCCGCCGCGGTCTGCCTCGCCGCCGTCGCCGCCGTGGTGGGCGGCGGGACGCTGATCCCCACCCCCGCGTCCGGCCGCCCGGTCACCGTCGCGGTCATCCAGGGCAACGTGCCGCGCCTCGGCCTGGACTTCCTCGGCCAGCGCAAGGCCGTCCTGAACAACCATGTGAAGGCCACCCACGAGCTCGCCGCGCAGGTCCGCGCCGGCAAGGTCGCCAAGCCCCAGCTGGTGGTGTGGCCGGAGAACGCCAGCGACCTGGACCCCTACGCAGAGCCCGACGCCTACAACGCCATCGACGGCGCCGTGAAGGACGTCGGCGTCCCCGTCCTCGTCGGCGCCCTCACCGACACCCCCGACGGCGAGAAGGTCGAGAACCGCGGAATCGTCTGGGACCCGGAGACCGGCCCCGGCGACTACTACGTCAAGCGGCACCCGGTCCCGTTCGGGGAGTACCTGCCGTTCCGCGACGTCCTCACCAAGCTGATCACCCGGTTCCAGCGGATCCCGCGCGACTTCGCCAAGGGCACCCGCTCCGGCGTGATGCGGCTCGGGCCGGTGAACATCGGCGACGTGATCTGCTTCGAGGTCGCCTACGACAAGGAGGTCCGCGACGTCGCGCGCGGGAACATCCTGGTCGTGCAGACCAACAACGCCACCTACGGCAAGACCAGCCTGCCGCCCCAGCAGATCGCCATGTCGCGGCTGCGCGCGGTCGAACATGGCCGTACGATCTTGGTTGCCGCGACGAGCGGGATCAGCGCGATCGTCGCGCCCGACGGCCGGATGATCGACCGGTCCCGGGAGTTCGTCCCCGACATCCAGGTCGCGAGCGTCCCGGCGCGCACGTCGCGGACGCTTTCGGACCGGCTGGGGGAGGCGCCCGAGTGGACGCTCGCGCTGCTCGGGCTCGGCGCGCTCTGCGCGGCGGCATGGACGGCCCGGAAGACGGCACCGGAGAACGAGGGGAATTGACACCGATGGAGATCCCAGCCGACCTCGGCCGGGTGCTCGTGATCATCCCGACGTACAACGAGCGGGACAACATCGAGCGCGTCGCCGGCCGGGTGCGCGAGGCCGCCCCGTCGGTGGACGTCCTGGTCGTGGACGACGCGAGCCCCGACGGCACCGGCGAGGTCGCCGATGCGATGGCCGCGGAGGACGAGCAGATCAAGGTCCTGCACCGGCAGGGCAAGGACGGCCTCGGCCCCGCCTACATCGCCGGGTTCCGCTGGGCCGCCGAGCACGGCTACGACGTCATGGTCGAGATGGACGCCGACGGCTCCCACCAGCCCGAGGAGCTGCCGCGGCTGCTCTCGGCGCTGGAGGACGCCGACCTGGTCATCGGCGCCCGCTGGGTCCCTGGCGGCGAGGTCCGGAACTGGCCGAAGCGGCGGGAGGCGCTGTCGCGCGGCGCCAACACCTACGCCCGGCTGATGCTCGGCATCCCCCTGCACGACGCCACCGCCGGTTACCGCGCGTTCCGCGCGGCGACCCTGGACAAGATCGGCCTGGACGAGGTCGACTCGCGCGGCTACTGCTTCCAGATCGACCTGGCGCTGCGCGCCCTGCGGCAGGGGCTCCGCGTGGTGGAGGTGCCGATCACGTTCGTCGAACGCGAGCACGGCACCAGCAAGATGAGCCGGGACGTGATGGCCGAGGCGGCGCTGCGCATCACCCAGTGGGGCATGTCCGACCGCGTCGGCAAGCGCCGCCCTCCCCGCTGAGCGCTCCCCGGGGAAACGTTCGGGGCCGTCCCGGCGTTGTACGGGGTGAGTCTTTTCGACGACCCCGAAGATGGAGCCATGCTGCCGCTGCTGATCGTCCTGGCGTTCCTGCTGGTGCCGGTCCTGGAGATATTCGTGCTGATCCAGGTCGGCGAGGTGATCGGCGCCTGGCCCACGGTCGGGCTGCTGATCGCCGAGACCGTCCTCGGCGGGTGGCTCGTCCGCCGGGAGGGCCGCCGCGCCTGGCGGGCCCTGCAGGACACCGTCCAGCGCGGGGTGCTGCCCGACCGGGAGCTCGCGGACGCGGCTCTGGTCATGGCCGGCGGCGTGCTCCTGCTGTTCCCCGGGTTCGTCACCGATGCGCTCGGGCTGCTGGTCGTGCTGCCGTTCACCCGCCCGCTCGTCCGGCGGGCCCTGTCGGCGTTCGCGGCGCGGCGGATCCGGGCGGCCGAGGAGCGCGCCGCGACGGTGTTCCCGCCGGGCCTCGGCGGCACCGGGTTCGACCCGTTCGGCCGCGGGCCGGGCCCCGAACGCGTCGAGACCCCGCCGGGACCGGTGGTCCGCGGCGAGGTCGTCCACGAGGACGACGACACGTCGTCCCGCACCTGAGCGCTCAGGCGTCGCGGCGGGTGAACACGGCACCGCCCGCCAGCAGTGCCGCGCCCGCGTAGCAGGCCAGCACGCCGAGGCCCTGCCACGGGCCGATCGGCAGCCGGTCCAGGTCCCGGGTCGCCTGGACCGCCAGCCCCGCCGGCATCGGCGCGGCCCTCTCCAGCCGCTCCTCCCACTTCGCGTCCGCGGCCAGCCGGGCGATGACCGGGACGATCCACAGCAGTGCCAGCACCACGGTGATCGCGACCGCCTGCTCCCGCACCACCGTCCCGACGCCGAGCGCCAGCAGCGCGACCAGCACCAGGTACAGGACGGTCCCGGCCGCGGCACGGGCCGTCGGCCCGTCCGTGAGCGTCAGCGGGGGATAGCCTTTGGCGGAGGTGTACCCGTTGCCGGGCAGGATGCCGCGCGCCGCCGCCAGCGCCGCCAGCACCCCGGCCGTCCCGGCGGCGGCCACGACGCCCGCGACCACGGCGGCCTTGGCGGCCAGCACCGTGACCCGGCCCGGGACGGCCGCCAGCGTCGCCGCGATCGTTCCGGTGGCGTACTCGCCGCCGACCGCGAGGACCCCGAGGACGATCGCGGCGACCTGTCCCAGCTGGACGCCCGACAGCGCGAGCTTCGGCGTGTCCTCCATGCACCCGGCGGGCGTGGGGCAGTGCGAGGTGTCCACCGACCCGGTCACCGCGGCGCCGACCGCCGCGACCAGCGCGGCCAGCGCCGGCACGAGCCAGGCGGTGCTCGGCACCGTCCGCAGCTTCGTCCACTCGGCGCGCAGCGCCCGCAGCCCCGTCCGCGCCCCCCGGTTCGCTCCGCTCATGCGTCGCGCCGCCTGACCAGCCACATGGCCGAGGCCAGCGCGGCGGCCGCATAGGCGCACAGCACCCCGAAGCCCGCCCACGGGCCGATGGCCTGGTCGAACCGCGTGACGGTCTGCTGGATCGCGAACCCGGCCGCCGGGGTGAGGCGCTCCAGCCACCGCGCCGCCGACAGCGGCAGCCCGGTCGCCACGATCTGCGGGACGAGCAGGAGCAGCAGCACGATCGAGATCGCCGGTGCGCTGCGCCGCACGATCACCGCGACCGCCATCGAGAACACCGCGATCACGGCGAGCAGCGCCGCCGTGCCGATGACGGCGCGCAGCACGGCGCCGTCCGACAGCGACGGCACGTTCATTCCGTGCGAGCGCTGCAACGGCCCGGCCAGCAGCATCGCCCCGAACGCCGCGACCAGCCCCGCCGCCAGCGACGCCAGCCCCACCACGACCGCCTTGGCGGCCAGCACCCGGCCGCGCCGGGGGGAGGCCGCGAACGTCGTGCGCAGCATGCCGCGCCGGTACTCGGCCGTCACGAACAGCACCGCGAGCGTCACGATCGCCGCCTGCCCGATCAGCATGCCGGTGAGGGTCAGCTCGGTGATGTCCTCGGCGAACTCGTTGGGGCCGATGTCCTCCATCCCCTTGAGCGTGAAGGTGCCGCCGGACTCGGTGCGGCCGTCCAGGTCGGAGCCCGGCCCGGCCGGCCCGCCCGGACCGCCGCGGTCGCGCCACGACGCGCCCGGCTGCGCGGGGGACACCGATACGTTGTCGAACGAGGCGGTGGTGCCGATCGGGTGCCCGGAGACGCTCTCGCCGCCGAACTGCCGCCGCACCTGGATCTCGGCGGGGACGGCCACGACCATGCCCGCGAGCGCCGCGTGCGGCAGGCCCTTCAGCCGGACCGATCCGACGCGGGTCCAGCCGCGGCCGTCGGGCGACTGGTAGCCCGTGACGGTCGTGCCGGAGCGGGTCAGCTTGAGCCAGCGCGGTACGGTGCCCGTCCCGCCGCCGGCGCCGCCTGTCTCGTAGCCGGTCTGGAGGCGCACGCCGTGTCCCGGTGTCACCACCAGAGCCGCGTAGGGGGCTCCGTGCTTGGTACTGCTCCGGATCATGAGCCCGGCCTTGGCCCACGCGTCGGGGCGGTCCTGGGCGGTGACACGGGCGACGATCGTTCCGTTCCCTGCCAAGGGCTGGTAGGTGAAGTGGCCCGCGTCGGTGATCTCCAGCAGGGCCGGGTCGGACGGCCGGTCCCCGCCGCCGCCGGTGGACTGGCTTCCCGCCGCGACCAGCAGCGCCACCAGCACCGTCAGGACGACCGACGCGAGCAGGGCCAGCATCCAGCGCGGGACGGTCCGGAGCTTGGTCCACTCGGCCATCAGCAGCGGGCCGAACCCGTCGCTGGCCTCCGCCTCGACGCTGCTGCGGTAGGAGGTCGTGGTGCTCACCGGGCCTCCCGCCCGGTCACGGCCTGGAACTCCACCGCGTCCCTCGTCAGCTCCATGTACGCCTCCTCCAGCGACGCCCGATGCTCGGAGACGCCCGTGAACGTGACCGCCGCGCCGTTGAGCAGGGCGATGATCCGCTCGGACGCCAGTCCCGCCACGGTCACCGCGTCCGGCCCGTTCGCCGTCACCGTGGCCCCCGCCCGCGCCAGGACGGTCATGGCCTCCTGCCTCCGCGCGGTGCGCAGTTCGACCCTGCCGCCGGACGCGGCGTGCAGCAGATCCGCGACGCTGGTGTCGGCGATCAGCCGGCCCCGCCCGATCACGACCAGGTGGTCGGCGCCGCCCTCCAGCTCGCTCATCAGATGGCTGGACACCAGCACGGCCCGCCCCTCGGCGGCCAGCGACCGCAGCAGCGCCCGGATCCAGGCGATGCCCTCGGGGTCCAGCCCGTTGACCGGCTCGTCGAACATCAGCACCGGCGGGTCGCCGAGGAGCGCGGCGGCGATCCCGAGCCGCTGCCGCATGCCGAGCGAGAACCCGCCGGCCCGCCGCCGGGCCGCGCTCGCCAGCCCGGTCAGCTCGATCACCTCGTCCACCCGCCGCGCCGGCAGGCCGCCGGCGTGCGCGAGCCACAGCAGATGATCGCGGGCCCGCCGCGCCGGATGCACCGCCGCCGCGTCCAGCATCGCCCCGAGCCGGCACAGCGGTGTCCGCAGCGACCGGTAGGGCCGGCCGCCGACCAGCGCGGCCCCGCCGTCGGGCCGGTCCAGACCCATGATCATCCGCATGGTGGTGGACTTGCCGGCGCCGTTCGGGCCGACGAACCCGGTGACCTGCCCGGGCCCGACCGTGAACGACAGGTCGTCCACGGCGACGGTCGGCCCGTACCGCTTGCGCAGGCCCCGCACTTCGATGGTTGCCTCCATGCCCAGGGAGGCTACGGACCGCGGCCGTGTCCGGTCATCACGCCGGGGAGGCGTCTTGGCGGGCTTGGGCCGGGGGAGCGGGCGTCCCTCGCGGGAGGGACGCCGCCGGGGCTCCGGCCACGTCACAATGGCGTGCGTGGGGGAGAGCGACGAGAGCGCCCGGCGCCTGTGGCCGGTGGTGGGAGGCTGCCTGGCGGTCGCCGCCGTCGCCGAGGCCGTCTACCGCACGCACGACTCCGAGGTGATCCTCCCCCTGGCGATCGTCGTGGACGTGTGCGCGACGCTTCCGCTCGCCCTCGTCCGCGAACGGGGCACCACCGCGGCCGTGACGATCACCGTCGCGGCCGCCGCGGCGTGCGCCCTGCACCGCGGCGTCGCCGTCGCCGGTGTGGCCGCGTTCCTGACCGCCTGGGCCGTGCTCGTACGGCGGCGGATCCTGCGCAGGCGCGCCGAGGCCGCCGCGCGGGACGCGTCGAGACGCGCCTTCGAGGACACGCTGCTGGAGCACACCGCGCGCGGCGAGCGGGCCCGCATCGCCCGCGAACTCCACGACGTCGTCGCCCACCACATCTCCATGATCTCCGTCCAGGCCGAGACCGCCCGCCTCGCCGTCCCCGGCATGCCGGAGGACGGCGCCAAGAGGCTGCTGGCCATCGGCGACACCGCCCGCACCGCGCTCACCGAGATGCGGCGGCTGCTCGGCGTGCTGCGCGAGGACGCCGGCGCCGAGCCGACCCGCCGCCCCCAGCCGGGCCTGCAGCAGCTCCTCGACCTGACCGACGAGACCCGCGCGTCGGGCGCCGCGGGCGTCCGGCTGATCGTCCGCGGGGACGTCGCCGCCCTCGACCCGGGGCTGGAACTGGCCGCGTACCGGATCGTCCAGGAGGCCCTGACCAACGCGCGCAGGCACGCGCCGGGCGCCGCCGTCGACGTGGAGATCGACTACGCGCCGGGCGCGCTGCGGGTCAGCGTCCGCGACAACGGCCCCGGCCCCGGCGGCGGGCCCGCCGGGCACGGGCTGCTCGGCATGCGCGAGCGCGCCACCGCCGCCGGCGGCGACCTGCGCACCGGTCCCGGGCCCGCCGGCGGGTTCCTGGTGGAGGCGACGCTGCCGCTGGAGGAGGACTCGTGAACGTCCGCGTCGTGGTGGCCGACGACCAGGAGGTCGTCCGCGCCGGGTTCGGCGCCCTGCTCGGCACCCAGCCCGACCTCGCCGTCGTCGCCACGGCCGGCGACGGCGCCGGCGCGGTCCGCGTCTGCCAGGAGACCCGGCCCGACGTCGTGCTGATGGACGTGCGCATGCCCGTCATGGACGGCATCGAGGCCACCCGCCGCATCACCGCCGACCCCGACCCGCCGCGCGTCCTCATGCTGACGACCTTCGACCTTGACGAGCACGTCTACGACGCCCTGGTCGCGGGCGCCAGCGGGTTCCTGCTCAAGGACGTCACCGCCGAGCGGCTGTTCGACGCCGTCCGGATCGTCGCCGCGGGGGAGGCGCTGCTGGCCCCGGCCGTCACCCGCCGCCTCATCCGGGAGTTCGCCCGGCTGCGGCCCCGCCCGCCCGCGCCGCACGTCCTGGACGCGCTGACCCCGCGCGAGACCGACGTGCTGCGGCTGGTCGCGGCCGGCCTGTCCAACGCCGAGATCGCCGGGCACCTGGTCGTCGGTGAGGAGACGGTCAAGACCCACGTCAGCCGGATCCTGCGCAAGCTCGGGCTGCGCGACCGCGTCCAGGCCGTCGTCGCCGCCTACGAGAGCGGGCTGGTCCTGCCCCGGTCGGGCCGCTGACCCGGACACGAACGACCCCGGACACGAGGACGGGCCCGTACCGCCACACCGGTACGGGCCCGTCCCGCGAATCCTGTCAGCCGCTCACGCGGACCTTCTGCGCCCCGCCCGGAGGATCTCCAGGCGTTCGGCCAGAACCTCCTCAAGGTCTTCAACGGTCCTGCGCTCCATGAGCATGTCCCAGTGGGTGCGCGGCGGCTTTCCCTTCTTGGCTTGCGGCAGTTCCCCGTCGACCCGCAGGGCCGCGGCGCCGCAGTTGCGGCAATCCCAGGTCATCGGCACCTCGGCCTCGGCTGCGAGCGTCACGGTGAACCGGTGGCCCTTCGTGCAGGTGTAGTCCACCTCTTGCCGAGGAGCCAGATCGGTGTTGCGATCGTTCTCGTAGCTCGTCGCTCCGAGTCGTGTGCCGCGAAGTGCGCGCTCGGCCATCTTTACGTGCCTCCCGGACGGCTTGCGGTCTTGCCCTGACCAACGCTGAACACCGTGACAAGATTCCCGCGCCCGGCGTGATCCAACCCTGCCGTTTCCGGCCGCCTCGGGGCCGCCGCCGGGAAGCGTCCGGCTGGGGCGCTAGTGACGGGATGTGAGCACCGCGTCGATCAGCCCGTAGTCCTTGGCCTCGTCGGCGGTGAAGTAGCGCTCGCGGTCCAGGTCGCGGCGGACGGTCTCGGGGTCCCGGCCGGTCGCCTCCGCAAGGATCGCCTCGGTCTGCGCGCGCAGCCGCAGCACCTCCGCCGCCTGGATGGCCAGGTCGGTGGTGTGGCCGCGGGACACCTCGATCGCCGGCTCGTGCAGCAGGATCCGCGCGCCGCGCAGCGCCTGCCGCCGTCCCGGCGAGCCCGCCGCCAGCAGGATCGCCGCCGCCGACCCGGCCTGCCCGACGCAGGTCGTCTCGACCTCGGGCCGGACGTAGCGCATCGTGTCGCAGATCGCCAGCATCGACGTCAGCGACCCGCCCGGCGAGTTGATGTAGAGGGCGATGGGCCGGTCGGGGTCCATCCCCTCCAGCGCCAGCATCTGCGCGGTGACGTCGTTGGCGCTGATGTCGTCCACCGGCGCCCCGAGGAAGACGATCCGTTCCTCGAACAGCTTGCTGTAGGGGTCGGTGTCCTTGCGCCCGTAACTCGTCCGCTCCTCGAACTCGGGGACGAGGGAGCGCCTCTCCGCTCGTGTCATGTGCCCACCCGGTCGGTGCTGTCGATGACATGGTCGACGAAACCGTAGTCGCGGGCCTCCTCGGCGGTGAACCAGGCGTCCCGGTCGCCGTCGGCCTCGATCTGCTCCAGCGGCTGCCCGGTGTGGAACGCCGTCCGCTCCGCCAGGGTCCGCTTGAGGTAGAGCGACTGCTCCGCCTGGATCTTGATGTCGGACGCGGTGCCGCCGATCCCGCCGTGCGGCTGGTGCATCATCACCCGCGCGTGCCGCAGCGCGTACCGCTTGCCGCGGGTGCCCGCGCACAGCAGCGTCTGTCCCATGGACGCCGCCATGCCCATCGCGACCGTGGATATGTCGTTCGGGACGAACTGCATCATGTCGTAGATCGCCATCCCGGCGTCCACGACCCCGCCGGGGGAGTTGATGTAGATGGTGATGTCGCGCTGCGCGTCGTGCGCCGCGAGCAGCAGCAGTTGCGCGTTGACCCGGTTGGCCACCTGGTCGTCGATCTCGGTGCCGAGGAACACGATCCGCTGCGCGAGCAGCCGCTCGAACAGCTGCGCGTCGGCCAGGAGCGGCACCTCGGTCACCGAGGCCCGCGACCTGCCCGCATAGGTCTCCGCCCGCCGCCCGCCATCCTGCCGCCTGGGTTCGCCGCTCACGTGCCCTCCTCGATCATCTGTACATTTCGTACACTACGTACGCATGGAGGCTAATGCGCGAGGGCTTGGACGGCCAGGGGAGAGTCCGGCGTTTCGCTATACGATGAATCACGTGGATGTTCCGGTTACCGAAGCACGGGCCCAGTTCGCGGATCTGGTGAACCGGGTCGCCTACACCGGCGAGCCGGTCAAGCTCACGCGCCGGGGCAGGGTGATGGCCGCTCTGGTCTCTCCGGAGGATCTGGAGCTCCTGGAGATGGTCCGCTCCCAGCGCGCCGACCTGCAGGTCGGCGGCGCGGTCCCGCCTGGGCAGCCCGCCCTGCCGGCCGAGCGGCCGCAGCCCTCCCAGCCGATCCGCGTCGCGGCTGAGTACCGCCCGCCCGGCTTCAGGCGCTGACGCCCGACTCGCGGCCGGCCGCCGGGCGGGCGCGGACGCCGGGCCGCGGGCGCACGAGGCCCGCCGCCGACGCGGCCGCGGCGCACAGCGCCACGGGCAGGAAGAACGTGAGACCGAGCGGCATGACCTGGGTCAGTGGGCCGATCACGGCCGGACCGGCGAGCATCCCGAGGTAGCCGAGCCCGGCCACGCGGGAGACGTTGGCGCCCGCGGCGTCCCGGTCGTGGTGGCCCGCGGCGCTGAAGAGCTGCGGGACGCAGCCCGACAGCCCGGCTCCGAAGACGGCCCAGCCGATCAGGGCCGGCGTGGCCCACGGGGACAGCGCCGCACCCGCCAGCCCGAGCGCGGCCAGGGCGGCGCCGTTGCGGAGCACGGCCACCGGGCCGGTGCGCGCGGCGACCCGGTCGGCCAGCAGCCGTCCGGCCGTCATAGCGGCGGAGAAAGCCCCGTAGGCGAGGGCCGCGGTGCCCGGGGACGCGTCCAGCTCGCGCAGATGCAGCACGCTCCAGTCGTTGGCCACCCCCTCGCACAGCATGACCATGAGGGCGAGGACGGCGAGGCCCCAGATGCGCCGGGGCGTCCGGCGGCGCGCCGGGGACGCGGCGCCCGGTGCGCGGCCGGACCGCAGCAGCGCCGGGGCGGCCGCCGCGGCCACGGCCGCGCCGAGGACCGTCGCCGCGCCGAGGGCCGCCGCGGGGCTCCAGCCCCAGCTGAGCGTCCGCGCGCCGGTCAGCGCGGCCAGGACGCCGCCGATGGAGAAGGTGGCGTGGAAGGCGGACATGACGGGCCGCCCGTAGCCGCGTTCGACCTGGACGGCGTGCGCGTTCATGGCGACGTCCAGGGCCCCGTTGCCGAGGCCGAGCACCAGCAGGGCCGCGCCGAGCGTCCACGCGTCGGTGGCCAGGCCCGGCAGGACCAGCGCCGCGGCGCACAGCACCGCGCTGAGCGGCACGATGACGCGTCCGCCGGCGCGGTCGGTGAGAGGGCCGGCGATCCGCATGCCGGCGACGGCGCCCGCGCCGAGGACCAGCAGGAGCCGGCCGAGCGTCGCGTGGTCGATGCCCGCCCGGTGCTCGATGGCGGGGATGTGGACGATCCACATGCCCAGCAGGAAGCCGTTCAGGGCGAAGAAGGCGAAGGTGGCGAGCCGGGCCGCCCGCAGTGATCCGGTCATCGCGTGCACCGCGCCCGTCACACGAGGCGGACGTCGACGCCCGCGTCGCGCAGCCGGGACACGGCCGCCCCGGGCGCGGTCCGGTCGGTGATGACCATGTCGAGGTCGGTGGCCGGGCAGACGAGGCCGAGGCCGCTGCGGCCGAACTTGGCGCCGTCGCACACCGCGACGACCCGGCGGGCCGACGCGACCGCCGCGCGCTTGACCGGGACCTCGTCCAGGTCGTGCGCGGTCAGCCCGTGCTCGGCCGACAGACCGCACACGCCGAGGACGGCGGTGTCGACGCGCAGTGAGGCGAGCGACGCCTCGGTGAGCGGGCCGGTGAACGCCAGCGCCCCGGGCGTGGTCCGCCCGCCCGGGACCAGCAGCCGGATCCGGGCGGCGCCGCTCAAGGCGTTCGCGGCGTGCAGGTCGAGCGGGACGACCGTGAGCCGCCGGCCGGCGATCGTGCGGGCGACGGTCAGCGCGGTGGTCCCGGCGTCCAGGACGACGGCCTCCCCGTCGGTGAGGAGCGCGTCGACCTCGGCGGCGATCCGCTCCTTTGTCTCGGGGGCCTCGTGCTCGCGGACGGCGAACGGCAGCGCCTCCCCGCGCAGCAGCAGGCTCACCGCGCCGCCCCGCACCCGGCGCAGCACGCCCCGCTCGGCGAGCAGGTCGAGGTCGCGCCGGATGGTCATCTCCGAGGCGCCGGTCTCGTCGGCCAGATCGGCCACGCTCACGCGTTCGGTGGTTCGCAACCGCTCGATGAGCGCGTCCACACGTTTCGAACTCTCCATGTGTTGAATCAAACAGAATCTGTGTTAGAAAGTCAATCCGAGACCTTCGGGAGGCATGTCATGACATGGATCGTGTTCGACTACGCGGGTGTGATCAGCGCGTCCCCGCCCCGGGGCGCCGGGGCGCTGCTGCCGGAGACGGTGGCGGTGGCCCCCGGCCGGTTCTGGCCCGTGTACTGGGCGCACCGGCCCGCCTACGACCTGGCCGCCGTGACCGCCGCAGGGTTCTGGCGGGAGGTGTGCGCGCAACTTGACGTGCCGCTGGACGACGACCTGATCGAAGTGCTGGTGACCCTGGACGTCCGCACCTGGGGGCACATCAACGCGGACACCGTCGCGCTGCTGACGGAGCTGGCCGGGCGCGGCACGCCGCTCGCCCTGCTGTCGAACGCGCCCGTCGAGCTCGCCCGCATGGTGGACGGGCGGCCGTGGGCGTCGCTGTTCCGGCACCGTCTCTACAGCGCCGACCTGCGGCTGGCCAAGCCCGCGCCGGAGATCTTCCACGAGCTGACCGGCCGGCTCGGCGCCGCCCCGGGCGACGTGGTGTTCGTGGACGACCGCGAGGAGAACGTGCAGGCGGCCAGGACACTGGGGATCCGGTCCGTGCTGTTCACCGGCGTTCCGGGGCTGCGCGCCGAGCTGGCCCGCCTCGCCCGCTGAGCGCCGCGGTCAGGACACGGCGCCGTCAGGACACGCCGCCGTCAGGACACGGTGGCCGGTTCGCCGTGCGGCCACAGGCCGCGGGCCGACATGACCCGGCGGAGGGCGACCAGCTCGTCGGTCATGATGCCGTCGATGCCGAGGTCGAGGAGGCGTGCCATGGCGGCGGGATCGTTGACCGTCCAGGCGTGGACCTTCAGCCCGAGCCGGTGGGCGTGCTCGATGAACGCCTCGGTGACGAAGGGGACGGGCCCGAGCCCGTAGGGGACCTGGGCGCAGGCGACGCCGGTGGCGGCGAGGCGGACGAGCTTGGCGGCGGGCCCGCCGTAGGACCTGGCGCGCAGCGCCATCAGCCCGCGCGGCCCGAGCGCCATGCACACCTCGCGGTCGGTGAACAGGGGGAGGCGGGCGCGCATCTGCGTCAGCCGGCGCGTGGAGAAGGACGTGATGCACACCCGGTGCCAGGCGTCGGTGCGGTGCAGCGTCTCGGCGAGCGGGCCGATGACGGGCGCGTCCTTCAGGTCGATGTTGACGCGCGCGTCGGGGAAGGAGCCGAGCACGTCCTCCAGCCGGGGGATGGGCTCGGTGCCGGCGATGCGGGCCTTGGCGACCTCGGCGTAGGGGAGCCGGGAGATGGTTCCGGTGCGGTCGGTGACGCGGTCCAGGGTGCGGTCGTGGAAGGCGACGACGACACCGTCGGCGGTGGCATGCGCGTCGGTCTCCAGGTAGCGGTAGCCGAGATCGGCGGCGCGCTGGAAGGCGGCCATGGAGTTCTCCGGGCGGCCGGCCGCGCCACCGCGATGGGCGAAGGGGATGGGGCCGGGATGGTCGAGGAATTCGAACGAGCGCCGCACCCGTCCGATTATGGCGGACCGCGCCGCCAGTACTGACCTTACTGCGTAAAGGGGTGGGGCGGGGACGCCGGTGCTACCGTCAGCGCCGCAACCCGATTGGCGAGGGAGTGTCACGCATGGCGGACGTGAATGAATACAAGGCGACGTTCGAACTCGTGGACGTGGACGGCGACGGCTACATCTCGACGGCCGAGCTGAAGAACCTGATGGTCAAGCTCGGGCAGGACGTCGCCGACACCCGCGTCGTGGAGGTGGTCGTGGCCGCCGACGCCAACCGGGACGGCAAGATCTCCCTGGAGGAGTTCGCCGCGCTGATGGAGCAGACCGCTTCCCGGTGACGCCGGCGGCCCCTCGGGTCAGCCCGCCCGGCGGCGGAGCTTGAGGGCGTTGTCGGTGCGGGTCATGGTGCGTCCGTCCGGTGCGGTCTGGACGCGTTCGTGCTCGTCGCTGCGCAGCACCTCCCACTCGCCGTCGGGGAGGTCGAGGGATTCCAGCACCTCCGCGGGCGTGGGCAGGTGCACGCCCGGGTGGGCGTCGGGGTCCCACGGCGGGGGCCCGGCGTGCCCGACGATGAGCAGGGTCCCGCCGGGCGCGACGGCCGCGGCGGCGGCCCGCAGCACCTCCGCGCGCGGCATGTCGGCGGGGGAGTGCAGGAACTGGGCCGAGACCAGGTCGTAGACGCCGCCGGGGAAGGACTCGGCGATGTCGCATCGCCGCCAGTCGATCCGGTCGGCGACGCCCGCCTCGCCGGCGTGCCGGGCGGCGCGTTCGAGGGCGACGCCGGAGATGTCGGCGGCCGTGACGCGCCAGCCCCGGCGGGCGAGCCAGATGGCGTCGGCGCCCTCGCCGCATCCGAGGTCCAGGGCGGTGCCGGGCTCCAGCTCGGTGACCTCCTGGACAAGGACGGCGTTGGGTTCGCCGCTCCACATGTGGTGGCGCTCGGCATACCGTCCGTCCCAGTACTCCTGGGGAGTGGTTGTCTCGTCCATGCCCCGATGGTGCGCCGTGACCACCGGTTTCGGCGAACCGCCTTGCCGTTTCGGCAAAACGAGCAGGATCACCGGGACCAGCGCGGCGGGCGCGCCGGCGAGGGCGTAGCAGGCGGGCAGCGGGAGCGCGTCCAGGAGCACGCCGGTGGCGGCCGTCCCTGCGGACGCGCCGAGGTTCAGCATGGTGTTCACCCAGGCCACGGCGCGGGTCCGGGCACCGGGCGGCGCGCCGGTGTCGGCGAGCAGGTAGGCGGTGGTCAGGGTCGGGCCGACGAACAGCCCTGCCGCGCACACCGCCGCGGCCAGGACGGCCACGGACGGGGCGAGGCCTGCGGCGGCCAGGGCGAGGCCGAGGGAGCAGGCGAGGGCGGCGAGCCGGCCGTGTCCGGGGGAGGAGCGGCTCATGGCGCCGTAGGCGAGACCGCCGAGGGTGCTGCCCACCCCGAGCGCGGCCTCCACCCACGCGACCGCGGCGGGCTGGTGGTGATGCTGGGTGAACGCGACCGCCAGCAGGCCCGTCGAGCCGAGGACAACGCCGGTGGCGGCGGCCGCGACGGACGGGACGAGCGGGAACGTCGGTCCGCGTGAGGTGCGGCGCCGCTCGGCGGGGCCGGGGCGGGCCGCCGGGGACGTTGTCATGCCGGCGGTCCCGGCGGCCACCAGGACGGCGCTGAGCGCGATTCCGACGGCCGGTGAGGCGACCGCGGCCAGCAGCCCCGCCAGGAGGGGGCCGGTGACGAACACGAGTTCCTCGGAGACGGTGTCGAGGCTGTAGGCGCGGCGCAGCAGGGGGCCGTCCGGGACGAGGCCTCGCCAGAGCGTCCGCATGACCACGCCGAGCGGGGGAGCGGTGACGCCGGCGGCCACGGTCAGGGCCGCGAGCACCGGGAACGGCGCGCCCGGCCGCCAGGTGAGGGCGGCCAGCGCGGCCAGGAGGAGGGCGTAGGCGGTGGTCATCGGAGGGAGGGCGCGGCGCGGGCCGTGCCGGTCGATGAGCGCGGCGCGCAGCGGCGACAGGACCGACACGGTGAGGCCGAGCATGGCCATGAGCCCGCCGGCCTGGGCGTAGGAGCCGGTGGACGCGGTGAACGCCAGGGTCAGGGACAGGTAGACGGTCCCGTAGGACAGGCGTCCGAGAAGGGCCAGGGAGAAGGTGCGGAGAGCGTGCGGCGCACGCAGGACGGCCGCGTATGACGATGTCACGGAACGGTTCCTCAGAAGGGGCCCGAGGCGGGCGGTTCACGGGGACGCTGAAGGGCGCCGTCGCGTTCGCGGCGGCGTGGGCGTCCTACGCAAAGATGAGGAACTGCACGGGGAGATCGTAGCGTGCGGTCAGGCGCTCCACTCGCGGCGGCGGGCCTCGGCGAGGGCGATGGCGGTGGCGACGGCGACGTTGAGGGAGCCGACGCGGCCGATCTGCGGGATGTAGGTGACGGCGTCGGCGGCGGCGAGCAGGGCGGGGGAGCAGCCGTGGTCCTCGCCGCCGACGGCGAGGCAGACGTCGCCGTCCAGGGGCGCCTCGTGGAGGGGGACGGCGTCGGTGGTGAGCTCGACGGCGACCAGGCGCAGGCCCTCCTTGCGGACGGCGGCGGCGGCCTCGGCGGGAGTGCCGGCGTGTTCCCACGGGAGGAGCCGTTCGGTGCCGAGGGCGGTCTTGGCGACGTTGCGGTGCGTCGGGGGTGTGGCGTTGCCGGCGAGCCAGAGGTGCTCGACGCCGAACACGGCGGCGCTGCGGATGATCGAGCCCATGTTGAACGGCTGGGTGACCGACTCGACGAGCAGGCCGAGGCGGGCGCCGGTGCGGCGGCGCCAGTCGCGGTTGAGGCGCTTGACGTCGGTGGGCCGCAGCTGGCGGCGTCCCTGCGCGGGGTCGGGGGTGCTCATCGGGTGTGGCCTTCCGTGCGGGGTGCGGCGCGCAGGACGCGGTAGGCGGACCGGGAGGCGATCCGCTCGGTGGGGAAGCCCTGGTCGTTCAGCCAGCGCTGCAGGGAGTCGGAGCCGAGGTGCTTCTGGACGACGAGGTGGGCGAGGCCGCCGGGGGTGAGGCGGGGGAGCCAGGTGAGGAGGAGGTCGTGCAGAGCGGCCTTGCCGATGCGGATCGGGGGGTTGGACCAGATCGCGGCGAATCGCAGGGCGGGGTCCACGTCGTCCGCCAAGCTGAACCTTACATTGTCAAGGCCCGCGGCTTTGGCGTTGCTCTCCGCGAGCATGACCGCTCGCTGATTCACATCTACTCCCAAAACCCTCGCCTGAGAGGAACGTTTGGCCATGGTGAGGGCGATGGGGCCGTATCCGCAGCCGAGATCGAGGAGGTCACCGGCCGCAGGTGGCTCGGGGACGGTCTCCAGCAGCACGCGGGTGCCGGGATCGACGCGGTCGGGCGAGAACATGCCGCTGTCGGTGTCGAGCCGCAGGTGCAGGTCGGGCAGGACGAGTTCGACGGTGCGTCGGCGGCTCGCGGCGTCCGGCCGCTCGGCGAAGTAGTGTTCCCCCACGTCCGCCGACCGTATCAGCGTTCGCGCGCCGCGCGCGCCGCCGCGGGCCTCAGGGCAGGCGGGAGAACCAGGCGAGGGAGACGCCGCCGGCGGCGAAGGCGAACAGCAGGGCGATGCCGATGTAGCGGGCGGCGACGTCGCGGTGCTCGGTCTTGAAGCCGAGGGAGGTGCCGATGTTGGCGTAGACCTGGCGGAGCTGGTCGGCGTCGGCGGCTTCGTAGGCCTTGCCATCGGTGCTTTCGGCGAGGGTCTTCAGCGTCTCCTTGTTGACCGAGACGCTGGTGGTCTCGCCCTCGATGTCGACGGTGCCGTACGGGGTGCCGAAGGCGATGGTCGACACGGGGATGTGCGCGACGCGGCTGGCGTCGATGGCCTCCTGCACGGAGCGCCCGGTGGTGTTGTCCCCGTCGGACAGCAGGACGATGTGGGCGGGCGGCGGGTCCTGCCGGGCGTCGGCGTCGAAGGACCGGACGGCCTGCAGCGAGGTGAACACGGCCTCGCCGATGGCGGTGCGCTTGGCGAGGACGAGCTGGTCGAGGGAGGCGATGGCGGCGTCGCGGTCGGCGGAGGGCGCGGCGACGAGGTTGGCGCTGCCGGCGAAGGCGACGACGCCGACGTTGAAGCGTCCGGGGAGTTCGCCGATGAACTTCTTAGCGGCGGCCTTGGCGGCGTCGAGGCGGCTGGGGGTGACGTCCCTGGCCATCATGGACAGCGACACGTCCACGGCGACCATGATGGTGGCGCGGTCGCGGGGGACCTTGACGGCGGTGGCGGGCCGCGCGAACCCGAACATCATCAGGGCGATCATGATGAGGAACAGGACGGCGGCGACGTGCCGGCGCCAGCCCGGCCGTTTGGGCGCGACCTGGGACAGCAGTGCGAGGTTGGTGAAGCGGACGGCGTACTGGCGGCGGCGCATCTGCAGGAGCAGGTAGGCGGCGGCCAGCAGCGGCAGGAGGCCGAGGAGCCAGAGGCGTTCGGGTGACAGGAAGGTCATGGGCGCACTCCCGCGGTGGTGACGGGCCGGCCTGCGGCACGGCGCTGGCGGAGGGCGAAGCGGGCGACGTCGGCGATCCAGTCGCGGTCGGTGCGCAGGACGAGGTGGTGGGCGCCGCTGCGGCGCAGCGCGGCGCGGGTGCGTTCGCGCTGGTCGGCGGCCGCGGCGGCGTACTTCTCGCGGACGCGGCGGCTGAGCACGATCTCGTGGACGGTGCCGGTCTCGGGGTCGGCCATCTCGACGAGGCCGACGTCGGGGAGGTCGAGTTCGCGGGGGTCGATGATCTCGATGGCGAGGACCTGGTGGCGGGCGGTGAGGCGGCGGAGCGGGCGTTCCCAGGGGAGCTGGCCGTGCGGTCCGCCGGGGGTGGGGCCGGTGCCGTCGGGGGCGAGGAAGTCGGAGATGATCACGCGGAGTCCGCGGCGGGTCTGGCCGCGGTCGAGGGATTCGACGCCGGCGGCGAGGTCGCGGGGCGGGGTGGCGGTGGTGCCGGTGGAGGCGCCGTCTTCGGCGGACTGGGCGTCGAGGGCGGCCTGGAGGAGGGCGTACATGGCGGCTTTGCCGGTGCGGGCGGGCCAGCGGCGCATGCCGTCGGTGTGCATGAGGTAGGCGCCGACGCGGTCGCCGAGGCGGACGGTGAGGAATCCGACGGCGGCGAGGGCGGCGACGGCGAGGTCGCGTTTGATCATGGTGCCGGTGCCGAAGTCCATGCTGGGGGTGAGGTCGACCAGGGCCCAGGCTTCGAGTTCGTGGTCGGCGATGAGGTCGCGGACGTGGGGGGTGGTGGTGCGGGCGGTGACGGCCCAGTCCATGTGCCGGACGTCGTCCTCGCCGGGCTGGTAGAGGCGGGCTTCGGCGAGTTCGGTGCCGGGTCCGGGGAGCAGGCCGAGGTGTTCGCCGTTGAGGAGGCCGTCGAGGCGGCGAGTGACCTGGAGTTCGAGGCGGCGCAGGGTGCGTTCGGGGGCGAGGTGGGCGAGTTTGCCGCTGCGTCGCTTCCGCGGCGTCATGCGGTGGTCACCGCCGCTGCTCCGTGGTTCCACACGACGCGGGGCGGCGGGACGGCGGCGAGGATCTGGCCGATGACGTCGGAGGTGTCGACGCCGTCGGCGAGGGCGTCGAAGGTGAGGACGAGGCGGTGGGACATGACGTCGCGGGCGACGGCGCGGACGTCGTCGGGCAGGACGTAGTCGCGTCCGGACAGCAGGGCGAGGGCGCGGGCGGCGGAGACGAGGCCGAGGGTGGCGCGGGGGCTTGCGCCGATGTCGATGACGCCGCGCAGGTCGGGCAGGCGGTACTGCTCGGGTTCGCGGGTGGCCATGACGAGCCGGACGATGTAGTCGGCGATGAGTTCGTGGACGGCGACCTCTTCGGCGGCGCGCTGGAGGCCGGCGAGGCGGTCGGTGTCGAGGAGTTCGGTGGCCTCGGGGGGGTCGATGCTCATCCGCTGGAGGATCTGGAGTTCCTCGTGGGCGGCGGGGTGGTGGACGTCGATCTTCATGAGGAAGCGGTCGCGCTGGGCTTCGGGGAGGGGGTAGACGCCTTCGGATTCGATGGGGTTCTGGGTGGCGAGGACGATGAAGGGCCGGGGGAGGGGGAAGGTGTTGCCGCCGAGGGAGACCTGGCGTTCGGCCATGACCTCCAGGAGGGCGGACTGGACTTTGGCGGGGGCGCGGTTGATCTCGTCGGCGAGGACGAAGTTGACGAAGACGGGGCCGAGTTCGACGTCGAACTGTTCGGTGGAGGGGTGGTAGATGCGGGTGCCGACGATGTCGGAGGGGACGAGGTCGGGGGTGAACTGGAGGCGGGCGAAGGTGCCGCCGACGACTTGGGCGAGGGTGCCGACGGCGAGGGTCTTGGCGACGCCGGGGACGCCTTCGATGAGGCAGTGGCCGCGGGCGAGGAGGGCGACGATCATGCGTTCGACCATGTGGTCCTGGCCGACGATGACCTTCTTGACCTCGGCGAGGGTGGCCTGCAGGAGGATCGCGGCCTCGTCGGCGTCGGTGGCGGCGATGGTCATGTGGGTGTCCCTCGCTGTGTCCGTCGTGTGCCCGGTCATCGTGTGCGGGTGGGCGCCTTACGACCCTACGCGATCACTTGTACCCGTTCGCCGGTGATACGCGCGTGTGGTGGGTGATCGGTTGAGGGTCGGGTGTGCCGGGTGGATCTTTGGCCCGATCGTAGGGTGTGGTTGTTAGTGTTGCGGCCATGTCGAGGCCGTTGCCGCCGGGGGACCCTGCTCAGCTGGGGCCGTTTCGTCTGTCGGCGCGTTTGTCGGAGTCCGCCGCCGGGATCGTGTTCCTGGGGGTGGACGGTGCGGGGCGGCGCGCGAGTGTGGCGGTTCTGAACCGGGGTGCGGCGGGGGATGCGGCGGCGCGGGACCGGTTCCGTGCGGCGATCAATGCGGCGGTGCCGGCGCCGGGGCGTCCGGTGGGGGATGCGCAGGCGGGTGGTGCGGCGCCGGTGGTGGCGGCGCAGCCGGATGGTCCGGCGCCGTGGGTGGCGACGCTGTACGAGGCGGATCGGGCGGGGGCGGAGCGTTTTCTGGAGCCGGTGCTGTTCCAGGGGGCGGAGCGTGCTTGGTGGGGTGGGCGGCGGCGTGGGCCGCAGTTCCAGCCGTACTGGCTCGGGTCGGGGGAGCCGGCGTTGGAGCAGCCGCGGCCGCCTGGGGTGCCGGGTCCGGTCGGGGAGGGTCCGCCGGAGCGGAATCTTGTGGCGGCGGTGGTGGGGCTGGCGGTGGCGTTGTTGCTGGTGGCGTTGCTGATGGGGGTGTTGTTCGCGTGTGAGCCGGTGGCCAAGGAGCCGCCGCCTCCGCCGCCGGAGCCGACGCCGTCGTCGCGGGTGCCGTCGCAGCCGCCGGTTCCGACGACGCCGTCGCCTTCTCCGTCGCAGCCGCCGTCGTCGTCGCCGGGGTCGCCGTCGCCTTCTCCGTCGGGTTCGGGTGGGGACGACGGGGCGCCGCTGTGATGGGCGCGTGTGATGGGCTGGGTGTGCGGCCGGCGGCGGAGGTCCGCCGGTTTGGCACATTTTCATGATCGCTTTTGCGGGTGCGGGTCGTAGCCTGGGGCGGTGACCGCTCTGGATGATCTCGCCGGCCGGTATGTGGACGAGTTCGCCGCGCTGGATCCGTGCGCGGCGGCGATGATGGGGATCGCCGGGCAGGATCGGCTGCTGACCGACTACGGCCCGGAGGGGTTCGCGGCGCGGGCGGATCTGGCGCGGCGGACGTTGGCGGAGCTGGGCCGTGCCGGGGTGGAGGACGAGGCGGGGCGGATCGCGGCGGCGGTGTTGCGGGAGCGTCTCGAGGTGGACGTGGCGCTGGACGAGGCTGGGGTGCGGGAGGGGTTCCTGGACACCACCGACGGGCCGGTCCAGCGGCTGCGGATGGCGTTGGAGCTGCTGGATCAGGGGGCGGGCACCGATTGGGAGGCCGTCCACGCGCGGATGCGGGCGTTGCCGCGGGCGCTGGCGGGGTTGCGGGTGTCGTTGCGGCGGGCGTGCGGTGCGGGCCGGGTGGCGGCGCGGCGGCAGGTGCTGCGCAGTGCCCGCGAGTGCGCGGACGTTCCGGGGTATCTGGCGGATCTGGTGGCGCGGTACGGGGACGGGCCGTTGCGCGGGGGGCTGGCGGAGGCGGCGCGGTCGGCGTCGGCGGCGCTGGCGGAGTTCGGGTCGTACCTGTCGGTGGATCTGGCGGCGCGGGCGCCGGAGCGGGACGCGCTGGGCGCGGACCGGTACCGGCTGGGGGTGCGGGACTTTCTGGGGACGGATCTGGATCTGGCGGAGACGTACGCGTGGGGCTGGGAGGAGCTGGCGCGGGTCGAGTCGGAGATGGCGGTGGCGGCGGAGGAGATCCTGCCGGGTGAGCCGCTGCCGGCGGTGATGGCGGCGCTGGACGCCGATCCGGCGCACCGGATCGGGGGTGCGGAGGCGTTCCGGGCGTGGATCCAGGAGCTGGCGGACCGGGCGATCGAGGATCTGGACGGGGTGCATTTCGACATTCCGGGGCCGTTGCGGCGGATCGAGTGCCGGGTTCCGCCGGTGGAGGCCGGGGTCTACTATCTGGCGCCGGCGGAGGACCTGTCGCGTCCGGGGACGGTGTGGTGGACGGTGGGGGATCCGTTCGCGGACGTGGTGACCTGGACGGTTCCGACGACGATGTTCCATGAGGGGGTGCCGGGTCATCATCTGCAGTTGGGGGTGACGACGCTGAATCCGCGGCTGAACCGGTTCCAGCGGCTGTCGAGTGAGCTGCATCCGGGTCATTGCGAGGGGTGGGGGCTGTACGCGGAGCGGCTGATGGACGAGCTGGGTCATTACCGGGAGCCGGCGCATCGGCTGGGGATGCTGGCGGGTGGGCAGCGGTTCCGGGCGGCGCGGGTGGTCCTGGACATCGGGCTGCATCTGGAGTTGCCGATTCCGGCGGGTGCGGGGTTCCACGAGGGGGAGCGGTGGACGCCGGAGCTGGGGTTCGAGTTCCTGCGGGCGCGCAAGGGGCCGGATCCGGATTCGGCGGTGGCGTTCGAGATCGACCGGTATCTGGGGAGGCCGGGGCAGGCGATCGCCTACAAGCTGGGGGAGAGGGTCTGGCTGGAGGCGAGGGATGCGGCGCGGCGCCGTGCGGGCGCGGGGTTCGATCTGAAGGAGTTCCACCGGCGGGCGCTGGATCTGGGGCCGATGGGCCTGGACCGGTTGCGGGCCGAGCTCGCTCGCGCCTGACGGGCGGTCCCGGGGCCGGGCGGGGTGGGTGGGTCAGACGGGTTCGGGGGGGTTGAGGCGGGTTCGGCCGGGGCCGTTGACGGTGTCGACGCCGGTTTCGCGGAGCCAGCGCCGGGCCGAGTGCAGGCGCATCCGGTCGTCGCGGGTGGCGCCGGGCAGGTCGTCCGGGTCGTCGGGGGAGCTGCCGACGTGGCAGGCCTTCTCGTCGCCGGGGTCGACGACCTGCTTGTGGTAGTCCGGCGGCCAGCGCAGCAGCATGCGGCGGCCGCAGGTGGGGCAGGCCCACTCCTCGAGCCCGGACTCCTGGGTCCGGACTCTGTGCATCTCGTGGGTCCGGTACAAGTCGGGCCTCCTCGACCGTAGGCGGGGTTTCGGCACGTGTTCGTGCACTAGTGATTGCCCACGTCAAGGAGGTTAAACAGCATGGGCAAGCGTCTTTAAGGACGAGGTCACGCGGTTTGTGGTCTGACCGGAACCGGTGCGGGCGTGCCGGAAACCCGTTTGGGCCGGGCGGGGCGGTGTCCTACGATCGCGCCCATGAGCGGTTTCACCGAGAACGCGGCACGGGTGATCGTCTCCGTCGCCGCGTACGTCCGGCTGCGTGAGCGTCGCCCCGCCCTGGACCACCGGGTGCACGCCGCCGCCTGATCTTTCCCGCGGGCCCCTGGGGCCCGTTCTCTTCGCAGCGCGTGAACCGCGCCGGCGGCCTTCCCCGCCGCGCGGCGTCTTGGCGCACCGGTGACCGTCCTGGGCCTATGCGATGTCCCTGACCATCGTGGACGGGCCCTGTTCGTGTCGTTCGCGTGTTGTGCGGCCCGTCCCGCCGGCCCACCGCGGCCGGAAGCCCAGGACGGCGACCGTGAACCACCGAAACCGGACCACCCCGCGCGGCCGTGCCCGCCGCGAACTGTCCCAGAACTTCCTCGCCGACACCGGCGTCATCGCCCGGTACGCCCGCGACGCCGCCGGCGGTCCCGGCGGCCTGGTCGTGGAGGCCGGCGCCGGCGACGGCCGCATCACCGCCGCCCTCGCCGCGCACGCCCGGGAGGTGATCGCCTACGAGATCGACCCGGTGATGGCCGCGCGGCTGCGGGACCGCTGCCGCGGCCTGCCCGGTGTGACGTGCGTGACCGGCGACCTCCTGGCCGCCCGGCCGCCGCGCGGCCCGTTCCGGCTGGCCGGCGGCATCCCGTACGCGGCCACGTCCCGGATCGTCGCGTGGGCCCTGGCGGCCCCGGCCATGGAGGCGGCGACGCTGATCACCCAGCGGGAGTACGCCCGCAAGCGCACCGGCGACTACGGGCGGTGGAGCCGCCTGACCGTCCGGACCTGGCCGGAGTTCTCCTGGCGGCTCGGCGACCGCGTCCCCCGCGACCGGTTCCGTCCGGTCCCGCGCGTGGACTCGGCCGTCCTGCGCCTGGACCGCCGGGCCGAGCCGCTGCTGCCGCCCGAGGCGCTGCCCGGCTACCTGCACTGCGTGGACCTGGGCTTCACCGGGAAGGGCGGCACCCTGCACGCCTCCCTGCGCACGGCCTACCCGCGGCGCCGCGTGGACGCCGCGTTCCGCGCCGCCGCCCTGTCCCGCGACATTATCGTCGCGCACGTCCACCCCGCCCAGTGGATCACCCTGGCCCGCACCCTGCACCCCCACCGGTGACCGGCCCCCGGGGGCGGGGCCGGTCACGCCGGGTCAGAAGGGGTAGGTGGCGATCTCGCCGCGGATCGTGACCCACTGCGACTCGGTGAACGCCTCGATGTTGGCGTGCGGGCCTCCGAACCGGGACCCGTTCCCGGACGCGGCGACGCCGCCGAACGGGACGACCGGCTCGTCGTTGACCGTCTGGTCGTTGATGTGGACCAGGCCGGTCGGGACCGCGTCGGCGATCCGCATCGCCTGCCCGACGTCCCCGAGGATGCCGAGGGACAGGCCGTACTCGGTCGCCGACGCCAGCTCGATCGCCTCCTCCGGGGTGCCGAACGGCACGACCGGCGCGACCGGCCCGAACACCTCCTGCGCGTAGGCGGGCATGCCGGGGGTGACCTCGTCCAGGACGGTCGGGCGGTAGAACAGGCCCTCGTGGGTGCCGCCGGCCGCGAGGCGCGCGCCCGCCGCGACCGTCGAGGTGACCAGCTCGTCGATGTGGGCGAGCTGCCCGGCGTCGATGACGGGGCCGAGCGCGACCGGGCCGGCGGCCGGGTCGCCGACCGGGAGCTTGTCGGCCTTGTCGGCCAGCGCCGCCACGTACTCGGCGTGCAGGCTCTCGTGCACCAGGTGCCGCCCGGAGGTCATGCAGATCTGCCCCTGGTGCAGGAACGAGCCCCACGCGCCCGCCGACACCGCGTCGGCGACCCGCGCGCCCGGCAGGACGATCAGCGCGTTGTTGCCGCCGAGTTCCAGGTGGGCGCGTTTGAGGAGTCGCCCGCACACCTCGCCGATCGCGCGTCCGGCGGCGGTGGAGCCGGTGAACGACACCACCCGCACCTCCGGCGCCGCCACCACCGCCGCGCCGGTCTCGCGGCCGCCGGGCAGCAGGTGCAGCAGGCCCTCGGGCAGGCCCGCCTCCTGGAAGATCCGCGCGACCGCCACCCCGCCGCACACCGCGGTCCGCGGGTCGGGTTTGAGCAGGACGGCGTTGCCGAGCGCCAGCGCCGGCGCCACCGACCGCATCGACAGGATCAGCGGGAAGTTGAACGGCGCGATCACGGTGACGACACCGGCGGGGCGGCGCCGCGCCAGGCTCCACCGGGGCTGCGCCGACGGCAGCACCAGGCCCTGCGGGTGGGACGCCAGCGCCGCCGCCTCGTGGCACAGGCTCACCGCGAAATGCGTCTCCAGGTCCGCCTTCGGCGGGATCGACCCGGCCTCCCGCACGATCCAGTCGCCGATCTCGGCGGCGTGCTCCTCGAACAGGCGGCCCGCCGCCCGCAGCACCGCGGCCCGTTCCTCGTAGGTGCGGGCCGCCCAGTCGCGCTGCGCCGCCGCCGCGGCCCGCGCCGCGGCAGCCACGTCGGCGGCGCCCGCCGCGCCGAGCGTGCCGAGCGTCCCGCCGGTCGCGGGCTCGGTGACGTCGTAGACGCCGCCGTCCCCGGCCGGCCGCCAGCCGCCGTCGAAGATCTTCCCGGTCCACACGCCGGGATCGAGCAACGCCATCGTTCCTCCTCGGAGGGTGCGCGGGCCGCGGATCCGCGGCCCGCGGGCGCGTCCGGGCGCACCGGGCGCACATCCCCGCTCCCACCCTCACCGCGGCGGACCCCACCACGAAGATCATCGTTTCGTTCAGTGGAAACCGGCGCGGCGGAAAATCCGTTGCGGGGCGCGGCGCGGCACGGCACTCTGATCAGGAAGGCGCCCGGCACAAGGGCCCGGACACGGTGAGAGGGGACGGACATGAGCTGTCGGCACGACGATCGCCCCCGGTCCCGCCCCGCCCGGCGGCCCGCCCCCTGACGCGCACGCAACACACATAGCGCACGCGGCGGCCGCCTCCGGATCCATCCGGGAGAGCGGCCCCATTCGTTTCAGGACTGTGGTCTTCCCGACCTCGTAGCTCAGCGGTCAGAGCACCGGCCCGTCACGCCGGACGCCGTGGGTTCGAATCCCATCGGGGTCGCACGGCCCGCGCCCGCGGGCCCGTGACGCCGTGGCCGAGCGGTTCAGGCGGCGGTCTGCAACACCGTCTCACGCGGGTTCGAATCCCGCCGGCGTCTCCGGTCCCGTCCCCGCCGTCACCCTGGGGACGGGACCCCCTCCCCGTGGCTCAGCGGACAGAGCACCGGCCTCCGAAGCCGGAGAACGCAGGTTCGAATCCTGCCGGGGAGACCCCGCGCGGCCCGCACGGGCTCGGCGCGGCCGGGCTCAGGCGCCGCGGCCTCCCGGTATGACGGCCACCGCCTCGACCTCCACCAGCTGACCGTCATACCCCAGCACCGTCACCCCGAGCAGCGTGCTCGGCACGTCCCGGGACCCCATGTGCTCCCGGTAGACCTCCCACGCCTCCACCAGGTCCGCCCGCCGCGACGACGCCACGTACACGGTCGTCTTCACCACGTCCGCCAGCGACGCGCCCGCACCCCGCAGCGCCGCCTCCAGGTTCCGCATCACCTGCCGCGCCTGCCCGGCGTAGTCGCCGGGCGCGACCGTCGCGCCGTCCCCGTCCAGCGGGCACGCCCCGGCCACCCACACGGCCCGCAGCGGTGTGTCGGCCACCGCCGCGTAGGCGTACTCCACGGCGTCGGTCAGCCCCACGTCCCGCACCAGCCGCACACCCGTCCCGCTCACCGCGCCCCTTCCCGGAAACATGATCTTCCAGGCCAACGCGGCGACCCTTGCGAACGTTCCGCCCAGGCCGCCGCCCCCGCCGAGCCCCCGCCGCGGCCCGGTCGCGGCCCGGTCGCGGACCCCGCCGGGCCGGAATCAGGCCTGAACAACGGGCATTTCGGGCCTATCGGCACGCCCGCGCCATAATCTTGACTCATTCAAGAAAATGAGCCAGTCTGTGTCCTGTGGCGACGCCCTTGGAGTTCCAGGAGATGCTGCGCGAGGCCGATCTTCGCGTGACCCGTCCGCGGGTGGCGGTGCTGAGCGCGGTGTACGCGCATCCGCACGCCGACACGCACTCGATCATCCGCGCCGTTCGCCTGCGGGAGCCCGAGGTGTCCCACCAGGCGGTGTACGACTCGCTGCACGCGCTGACGGCCGCGGGGCTGGTGCGCCGCATCCAGCCGTCCGGCTCCGTGGCCCGCTACGAGTCGCGCGTCGGCGACAACCACCACCACGTCGTGTGCCGGTCGTGCGGCGCCGTCGCCGACGTCGACTGCGCCGTCGGCGACGCGCCCTGCATGACCGCCTCCGACGGCCGCGGCTACGCGATCGACGAGGCCGAGGTCATCTACTGGGGCCTGTGCTCCGGCTGCTCCACCGACAACAGTTCCTGATTCACCCACGGTCGCCCTGGAAGGAATCACATGTCCGAGAACAACGAAGCCGTCACACCGGCCCAGGCGGAAAGCGCAGGCGGCTGCCCCGTCGCGCACGGGCGCGCCTCCCACCCCACCCAAGGGGGCGGCAACCGCGGCTGGTGGCCCGAGCGGCTCAACCTGAAGCTCCTCGCCAAGAACCCGCCGGTGACCAACCCACTGGGCGAGGACTTCGACTACGCCGAGGCGTTCAACAGCCTCGACCTCGCCGCCGTGAAGCAGGACATCGCGGAGGTGCTCACCGACTCCCAGGACTGGTGGCCGGCCGACTTCGGGAACTACGGGCCACTGATCATCCGCATGGCGTGGCACAGCGCCGGCACCTACCGCGTCAGCGACGGCCGCGGCGGCGCCGGAGCCGGCCAGCAGCGGTTCGCGCCGCTCAACAGCTGGCCGGACAACGCCAGCCTCGACAAGGCCCGCCGCGTGCTGTGGCCGGTCAAGAAGAAGTACGGCCGCAAGATCTCCTGGGCCGACCTGATGATCCTGGCCGGCAACGTCGCCCTCGAGTCGATGGGCTTCACGACCTTCGGCTTCGCCGGCGGCCGCGAGGACGCCTGGGAGGCCGAGGAGGACGTCTTCTGGGGCCCCGAGACCGCGTGGCTGGACGACGAGCGCTACAGCGGCGAACGGGAACTGGAGAAGCCCCTCGCCGCGGTGCAGATGGGCCTCATCTACGTCAATCCCGAGGGCCCCAACGGCAACCCCGACCCGATCGCCGCCGCGCGCGACATCCGCGAGACGTTCGGCCGCATGGCCATGAACGACGAGGAGACCGTCGCCCTGATCGCCGGCGGCCACACCTTCGGCAAGACGCACGGCGCCGCCCCGGCCGACGCCATCGGCCCCGAGCCCGAAGGCGCCCCGCTGGAGGACCAGGGCCTGGGCTGGAAGAACTCCTACGGCACCGGCAAGGGCCGCGACTCCCACACCAGCGGCCTCGAGGTCACCTGGACGCCCACCCCCACCACCTGGGACAACAGCTTCTTCGAGGTCCTGTTCGGCTACGAGTGGGAGCTGACCGAGAGCCCCTCGGGCGCCAACCAGTGGCGGCCGAAGGACGGCGCCGGGGCCGGCACCGTCCCCGACCCCGAGGACGGCACGCTCAACCGGCAGCCGATGATGCTGACCACCGACCTCTCGCTGCGCTTCGACCCGATCTACGAGCCGATCTCGCGGCGCTTCAAGGACAACCCCGAGGAGTTCGCCGACGCGTTCGCCCGCGCCTGGTTCAAGCTGACCCACCGCGACATGGGCCCGATCGCCCGGTACCTCGGGCCCGAGGTACCGGCCGAGACGCTGGTCTGGCAGGACCCCGTCCCGGCGGTGGACCACGCCCTCGTCGACGCCGACGACATCGCCGCCCTCAAGCGCCGCGTGCTGGACTCCGGCCTGTCGGTCTCCCAGCTGGCCACCACCGCGTGGGCGTCGGCCGCGTCGTTCCGCGGCACCGACAAGCGCGGCGGCGCCAACGGCGCCCGCATCCGGCTCGCACCGCAGAAGGACTGGGAGGTCAACAACCCCGACCAGCTGCGGACCGTCCTGCGCACCCTGGAGCAGGTCCAGGAGGCGTTCAACACCGAGCAGACCGGCGGCAAGCGCATCTCCATCGCCGACCTGATCGTCCTCGGCGGGTGCGCCGCGGTCGAGCAGGCCGCCAAGGCCGCCGGGCACGACGTCGAGGTGCCCTTCACCCCGGGCCGCACCGACGCCTCGCAGGAGCAGACCGACGTCGAGTCGTTCGAGGTGATGGAGCCCACGCACGACGGGTTCCGCAACTTCCTGCAGAAGGGCAACCTGCTGCCCGGCGAGTTCCTCCTCATCGACCGCGCGAACCTGCTCACCCTGAGCGCGCCCGAGATGACGGTCCTCGTCGGCGGCCTGCGCGCCCTCGGCGCCAACCACGACGGGTCTTCGCTCGGCGTCCTCACCGACAACCCCGGGACGCTGACCAACGACTTCTTCGTGAACCTGCTCGACATGGGCACGGTGTGGAAGCCGACCACCGAGGAGTCCGCGACCTTCGAGGGCCGCGACGCCTCGGGCGAGGTCAAGTGGACCGGAAGCCGCGCCGACCTCGTCTTCGGCTCCAACTCCGAGCTCCGCGCCGTCGCCGAGGTCTACGCCAGCGACGACGCCCGCGACAAGTTCGTCCAGGACTTCGTCGCCGCGTGGGACAAGGTCATGAACCTCGATCGGTACGACCTCGCCTGATCCGCAATACCCGGGACGCCCGGGCCGGCCGCCGCGGCGGCCGGCCCGGGCGTTTCGTCGGCCGACTCAATCGGACGACGCGGCCCGGCACCGCGGGCACAGGCCCCAGAAGGTGACCTCCGCCTCGTCGACCAGGTAACCGGCGTCGTCCACCGGATCCAGGCACGGCGCATGCCCCACCACGCAGTCGACGTCCTCGATCGCCCCGCAGCCCCGGCACACCAGGTGATGGTGGTTGTCACCCACCCGCCCCTCGAACCGCGCCGGGCTCCCCGCAGGCTCGATCCGGCGCACCAGCCCCGCCGCCGCCAGCGCGTGCAGCGCCTCGTACACCGCCTGCAGCGAGACGTGCCCCACCCGGTCGCGCACCCCCGCGGCGAGCGCCTCCACCCCCAGGTGGTCACCGGCCCGAACGGTCTCCAGCAGCGCGACGCGGGCGGCCGTCACCCGCAGGCCGGCGCCGCGCAGCTCCTCGGCGGTCGTCGGGGGCCCGGATGCGGTCATGACGCCGAACCTACCTTCAAGCGCGAACAAAATCGGACGGCGAATGACACAAGCGTAATCAGGCGCCGGTATGTTCCCGCCCGACCAGCCCGTCCACCACCGCACGGGCCTTGGCCACGGCCGTGGCGTCCCCGGCCCGCAGGGCGGTGTTGGCGGACATGAGCACCGCGTCGATCTGGAACGCGGCCAGATCGGCGTCCAGCTCCGCGACCTCCCCGGCCGCCACGGCGTGCCGCACCTCGCCCGCCAGGGCCTCCAGCCACTCCCGGTGCTGCCTGAACAGCGCGTCGCGGACCGGACCGGGCCGGCTGTCGAACTCGGGCAGGTTCGCCGCCCAGAAACACCCCCCGGCGAACAGCGGCGTCTCGGCGTAGACGATCCAGCGCTCCACCAGCGCCCGCAGCCGTGCCACGCCCGCCGGCGCGGCCAGCGCCGGAACCGCGACCGCCTCGGCGAACCGCTCCCGCGCCGACTCCGCGGCCGCCAGCTGCAGGTTCTCCTTCGTCCGGAACAGCGTCTGGACGCCGCTCTTGGACAGCCCCAGATCACTGGCCAGCCGCCCGAGACTCAGCCCGTTGAGGCCCTCCAGCGACGCCACGTCCACCGCATGGCGGGCGATGGTCCGCCTGGCCCGCGCACCGCGCAGCAGGCGCCCGTCGGTCACGGCCGGTTCGTGCACCGCAGATTCGTTCACCGGCGCCATCCTGCCACACCCCAAACTAGACGTACGACCGATCGTATGTTTAGCTCGGACGGGACGGAAGCCCTCCACCGCACGCCCGGGAGAACCGATGGACACCGAAACGACGGACACCGATCAAATGGACACCGAAACGACGGACACCGATCAAATGGACACCGAACGGATGCTGGCGCTGGCCCAGGCGCTGGCCGAGGCCAAGAGCCGCCAGGACCTGCCCGCGGCCATGCGCCTGCTGCACCGCGACATGGTCCTCCAGGCGCCCGCCTTCGGGACGACCGCGACGGGCCTGGCCGAGAACGAGCAGACCCTGGCGGCGTTCTTCACCGCCTTCCCCGACTACGACGTCACCCTGGAGGGACACGCCGCCGGCGACGGCACCCTCGTCTGCTGGGGGACCGCGCGGATGACCATGACCGGCGGGGGGTTCGGCGTCACACCCGACGGGAACCGCGCCGAACTGCCGGTGTTCATCCAGTTCACCTTCGCCGACGGCCTCATCGCCGGCGAGCGGTTCTTCTTCGACCTGTCGGCGCTGTGCGCCCAGTCGGGCGTGTCGACCGACGCCGTCCGCGCCGTCCTGTTCGGCGACGCCCTCTCCGTCGCGGCGGGTGGCCGGTGACGACCCCGGACCCGCGGATCAGGCCCGTCGGCGAGATCACGACACGGCACCTCTTCGACATGGTCGTCGACCTGGACGAGCCCCTCGACATCGGCGGCCCCGCCGGGCGGCGGGTCCTGTTCGGCAGCGCCGGCGGCACCTTCCACGGCCCGGACCTGCGCGGCGAGGTGCTGCCGGGCGGCGGCGACTGGGCGGTGTTCCGCCCCGACGGGACGATGGCGCTGGACGTGCGGCTCACCCTGCGCACCGACGACGGCGCCCTGCTGCACATGACCTACGGCGGCCGCTGGACCACCCCGCCGGAACTGCACGCCGACATCGCCGACCCCGCCAGGCGCCACCACGTCGACCCCGCCCGCTACCACTTCCGCACCAACCCGCTCTTCGAGACCGGCGCCGAACGGTACGCGTGGCTGAACACCATCACCTGCGCCGGATCGGGCTACCTCGTCGAGGGCGGCGTCGCCTACAAGGTCGCCCACGTCCTCTGACGGCCAGCCCCTGAGACGGCCGGGCCCTGAGACGGCCGGGCCCTGAGACGGCCGGGCCCTGAGACGGCCGGGCCCCGAGGCGCCGGGCCCCGAGGCGCCGGGCCCCGAGGCGCTCAGGGGAGGGCGCCGGCGATGCAGTCCAGGACGCGTTCCAGGCCGTAGCGGAACTGCTCCTCGGTGGACATGTGCGGCAGCCGCGCGTCCTTGACGATCCGCTCGAACATCGGGTACCTGCCGGTGTCGAGCAGCTCCCGCACGTAGGGGGCGCTCTGCATCATCCAGCGTTCCGGGGTCATCCCCGTCTGCCGGATCTCCCGCTTCCACTCGATCTCACCGCGCACGGTGCGCTCGACGTAGCCGTTGAGCATGTCCAGCAGGGTCAGCATGTCGTCGATGGAGACGCCCACGTCCAGCGCCCCGAACGCGAACTCCAGCAGCCGCAGCCGGTTCGGGCCGAACGAGCCGCGCGGCCGCACCAGCCCGGACAGCCAGGGGTGGCGCAGCCACACCGCCCGGGTGTTCTCGGCGATCAGCGTCAGGTCGGCGCGCCAGTCGCCGGTCGGGCGCTCGGGGATGTCCATCTCCAGCAGCGCGTGGTCGACCATCAGCTCGACCAGGTCGTCGCGGGACGGCACGTAGCGGTACAGCGACATCGCGCCGGTGCCGAGGTCGGCGGCGATCCGGCGCATGGACGCCGCCTCCAGCCCCTCGGCGTCGGCGATGCGGATCGCCGCCTCGGTGATCTGCGCGCGGCTGTAGGCGGGGCGCGGCCCCCGGCCCTGCCGCTCGGGGAGCGACCAGATGCTGACGTGCTGCTCGCCGGCTGTCACCGAACCTCCTCGTGGCCCTTTCGGAGCATCCTAGTTGCGTACGACGTACCCAGTTGTCTACCGTAGTTGCGTACACCGTACCCAGAGGAGGGATCGTGTCGGACCAACCGATCGTCGTCGCCGAGGCGCTGCGCAAGCGCTTCGGGGACACCCAGGCCCTGGACGGCCTCGACCTCGCCGTCCCCGCCGGGACCGTCTGCGGGGTCCTCGGCCCCAACGGCGCCGGCAAGACCACCGCCGTGCGGATCCTGGCCACCCTGGCCGACGCCGACTCCGGGCACGCCCGCATCGCCGGGTACGACGTCGCCCGCCGGCCCGACCAGGTCCGCACCCGCATCGGGCTCGCCGGGCAGTACGCCGCCGTCGACGAGAAGCTCACGGGGCGGGGCAACCTGCGCATGTTCGGCCGCCTCTACCATCTGCCGCGCCGCGAGGCCCGCCGCCGCGCCGACGAGCTGCTGGAGCGGTTCGGGCTGATGGACGCCGCCGACCGGCAGGTGGCCGGCTACTCCGGCGGGATGCGCCGCCGCCTCGACCTGATCACCAGCCTGATCCTGCGGCCCCAGGTGCTGTTCCTGGACGAGCCCACCACCGGCCTGGACCCGCGCAGCCGCGGCGAGATCTGGGACGCCGTCCGCGGGCTCGTCGCCGACGGGACCACCGTCCTGCTCACCACCCAGTACCTCGACGAGGCCGACCGGCTCGCCGACGACATCGCCGTGATCGACCACGGCCGCGTCATCGCCACCGGCACCCCCGACGAGCTGAAGGCCTCCATCGGCGACCGACTCGACGTCGTCCTGGACGACCCCGCCATGGCCGGCGGCGCCGCCGACGTCCTGCACACCCTCGCCGGCGCCTACCCGGCCCTGGACGGCGACCGCCTCTCGGTCCCGCTGGCCGCCGGGTCGCTGCGGCTCGCCGACGTCGTCCGCGAACTCGACCGCGCCGGAGTCACCGTCGGAGACGTCGCACTGCGCCGCCCCACCCTCGACGAGGTGTTCCTGCGCCTCACCGGCGACCCCGCATCCGGCCCCGGCGAAACCGGAGACACCGGGAACGGCCAGGACGCCGCGACCCGCGAACGCGACAAGGAGCCCGCCCGATGACCGCCGTCTCCACCGTCACCGCCGGCCCAGTGGCCGCGACCCGCGCCGGGCGGCTGCGCTGGGCGCTCGCCGACGGCCTCACCCTCATCGGCCGCGAGCTCGGCCGCATCCGCCAGGAACCCGGCGAGCTGATCGCCGCGCTGATCTTCCCCGCGATCATGGTGGTGCTGTTCGGGTACGTGTTCGGCAGCGCCATCTCCGTCCCCGGCGGCGGGAACTACCGCGAGTACCTGATGCCCGGCCTGTTCGCCATGGTCACCTTCACCGCCACCATGGCCGTCACCATGCGGGTCGCCACCGACGCCTCCCGCGGCGTGATGGACCGGTTCCGGTCCATGCCGATGGCCCGCTCCGCCGTCCCGTTCGGGCAGACCGGCGCCGAGATCCTCAACGGCGTCCTCGGCATGGTCATCATGGCCTGCGCCGGCCTCGTCGTCGGCTGGCGCGCCCACAACGGCGTCTGGCCCACCGCCGAGGCGTTCCTGCTGCTGGCCCTCATGCGGTACGCGCTGAGCTGGGCCGGCTGCTACCTCGGCCTGGTGGTGAAGAACGAGCAGACCGCCGACCAGCTGATCCCGCTGGTGTTCCCCGTCACCATGCTGTCCAACTCGTTCGTCCCCACCGGCGGCATGCCCAAGGTGCTGCAGGTCATCGCCGACTGGAACCCCGTCAGCGCCCTCACCGCCGCCTGCCGCACGCTGTTCGGCAACCCGGGCGCCCCGGCCGCGGACGTGGCCTGGCCGGTCGCGCACCCCGTCGCCGCCACCCTCGGCTGGTCGGTGCTGCTGCTGGCGGTCTTCGTCCCGCTGTCGGTGCGGACCTACCGGCGGCGCGGCCGCTGACGACCGGTGGCCGCCGACAGATCGTGGCCGCTGACGCCCGTGGCCTGCGGCGGGACCGCCGCAGGCCACGGGCACCGGCGCCAGACGCCGAACGGCGCCAGTGTCAGACGCCGAACGGCGCCGGGTAGCGCACCGTCCCGGACGGGACCGGGCCCGGCCCCTCCAGCACCAGCGCCATCAGCGCCTCGTCCGGCACCTCGAACGCGACGCCGACGCCGAGCGCCGACGCCCGCGTGAACCCGAACCTCGGGTAGTACTCCGGATGGCCGAGCACCACCACCAGCCGCTCGCCCCCGGCCGCCGCGCGGCGGGCCGCGGCCGCCAGCACCGCCCGCACCGCCGCGCCGCCCGCGCCCCGCTGCTGGAACCGCGGCGACACCGCCACCGGCGCCAGTGCGAGCGCGTCCGCGCCGCCGGCGGTGCACCGCGTCAGCAGCGCATACCCGGCGACCCGCCCGTCCGGGGCCACCGCCACCGCCGACAGGCCCGGAATCCAGGCCGCGTCGCCGCGCAGCGCGTTCACCAAGCCCGCCTCCGCGGCGGTCGGGAACGCCGCCTCGACCACCGCGCGGACCGCCGCCGCGTCACCGGCCGTCTCCGGCCGCGTCGTCCAGCTCATCGGTCCCCCCGCTCCCGGTAGAGCCGCCGCTGCCACCTGGTGATCTCCTTGCGCCGGTTCTCCCGCTCGGCGCGCAGCCGGTCGTCGGTGCGCGCGGCCGCCCACGCGTTCTCGCGCAGCAGCTTGCGGTAGCTGCCGAGGCGGCGGCGCGGCAGCGTCCCGTCCTCGATCGCGGCCAGGACGGCGCAGCCCGGTTCGGTGTCGTGCGCGCAGTCACCGAACCGGCAGGCGGCGGCCAGCTCCTCGATGTCGGCGAACGTCCGCTCCAGGCCCTGCGACGCCTCGAACAGGCCGACGCCGCGCAGCCCCGGCGTGTCGATCAGGACACCGCCGCCCGGCAGCGGCAGCAGCTCCCGCCGCACGGTCGTGTGCCGGCCCTTGCCGTCGGCCTCGCGCACGGCACCGGTCGCCAGGACGTCCTCGCCCAGCAGCGCGTTGCCGAGGGTGGACTTGCCCGCGCCGGACGGCCCGAGCAGCACCACCGTCCCGGCGAGGGCGGCGCGGACGGTGTCGACGCCGTCCCCGGTCGCGGCGCTGCACGCCACCACGTCCACACCGGGCGCGGCGGCGGCGACCTCCGACCGCGCGGTGTCGGCGGTGCCCGCCGCCCGGTCGGCCTTGGTGAGCACGACCACCGGCCGCGCCCCGCTCTCCCAGGCCAGCGCCAGCAGCCGCTCGACCCGCCCGAGGTCCGGGCGGGCGGCCAGCGACACCGCGATCGCGACGGTGTCGACGTTGGCGGCCAGCACCTGGCCGCGCGAGTCCCGCGCCGCCGACGACCGCACGATCGCGGTCCGGCGCGGCAGCAGCGCCGCCACCGCCGGCCGCCCGCCCGGGCCGCCGGCGCGCAGCGCCGCCCAGTCGCCCGTGCACGGCGCCGCGACCGGGCCGCCCGACAAGGCAGAAGAGGCGGACGAGGGCGACGAGGCCGGGGCGGAGGCCCGGGTGGGGCCGTCCTCGGCGACCACGTCGCACAGGCCGCGGTCGACCGCGGCCACACGCGCGGGCGTCAGGCCCGCGGCGCGATGAGAGGTGAACTCGTTCTCCAGGGTCTCGTCCCAGCCGTAGGCGGCCAGAGGGGACGACCCCGCGAAAGTGAAGGACAACGGATCGGAACCCTTGCGTGAAGGGGCCCCGGCGTGAACGTGCCGCGCAAACCGTGCGGTGGGAAGGTCAGCCGGAGGCCCGGGGAAGGAGGACGGGCTGAGTGCTGCGGGCAGCAGCCACCGCGGCGACGGCCATACGTCCTCACCTCCCTTTCGGTTCCGTGCGCGACTCTACCGGCCGGGGCCGTCCCGGTCGACCGGATATCCCCCTCCCCCGCGCGGGGGAGGGGGATCGGCCGCCGCGGGGAGGCACCGGCGCCGCCGGCCGCCGCAGGATCAAGGCCATGGCCACCACGATCACCGGACCCACCGCCGCCCGCACGCCCGGCCGCCGCCTGCCGGCGGCCGGGCTCGCCTGGGTCACCGCCTACGGGGCCCTGCGCGCGTACTGGGCGTCCGGGCACCTCCCGGGCGACCTGTCGCCCGTCAGGACCGACCTCGTCGTCTTCACCGGATGGGGGAGCGTCGCGCTGTGCGGGGCCGCCGCGATCGTCCTGGCCGCGCTCGCGCTCGCCCGCGCGGACCGCGTCGGCCGCGGGCTCCGGCTCGCGCTGACGGCGGCGGGCTGGACGGCGGCGGTGTGCCTGGTCGCCTCCGGCGCGATGCTGCTGCTGGACGTGGTCGGCGGGATCCTGCCCGGCCTCGGCATCGGCTTCTACCCGCTCGGCGCGCTGTCGCGGGCCGCGGTCGTCGCCGCCGGGATCACGACGGGGCTGTCGGTGCGCGCCTACACCGTCCGCCACGCCGTCCGCGACCGCGCCGGATGCGCCGCCTGCGGGCGGCCCGCGACCGCGCCCGGCCCCCTCGGCCGCACGCCCGCGTGGGCGTTCTGGGCCGCCTACCTCGCCGTCGCCGGGTGCGTCACCCGCATCGTCGCCCAGGCCGTGGTCGGGTTCGGGGAGTCGCCGATGTCCGCCGGCCCCTCGGCGGTGCTGTTCGAGGCCGGGTTCGTGCTCGGCGGGAGCCTGCTGCCGCTCGCCCTCGTCCACCCCTTCGGGCGGACGTGGCCCCGCTGGGTCCCCGGCCTGGCCGGCCGCCGCGTCCCGCGCCGGCTGGTGCTGTGGCCCGGCACCGCGATCTCCGGCGGGCTCGTCGTGTACTTCGGGCTGATGCTGCTGCAGATGTGCTGGGAGCGGCTGCACGGCCGCAACCCCTTCCCGCCCGAAGGCGGCCTCGACCTGCCCGAGGCGTTCTTCTGGGTCGCCGTCCCCGCCTACTTCGCCTGGGGCGCCGGGATGGCCGCCGCCGCCCGCGGCTACGCCCGCCTCACCCGCACCCCCTGCGCCTCCTGCGGCCACTGACCCGGACACCGGCCGGCGCCGGACGGAACCCCGGGCGATGTTCGGAAGTTATGGTGATTTGGGGGCGGATCGCGAGGAGAGGCGAGACCGTGGACGACGAGATGGGCGACGAGACGGACCGGCGGGACACCCGGCCGGAGAACAGGCCGGAGAACGGGACCGGGCTCGCCGGGCGGGCCGGCCGGGCCGACCGCGCCGCAGCCGAACGGCTGGAGGAGATCTGGGACGGGCTGGCCCCGGCCGCCGCGTCCGCCGCCCGCATGGCCGCAACCGCGGGCGAGCCGCTCCGCGACGCCGCCCGGGACACCGCCGCGCTCGCCGCCGCCCGCATCCTGGAGCAGATGTCCGGGACGCCCGCCATGAAGGCCATCGAGCAGGCCGCCCGGGACGCCGCCGTCAAGGCCGCCCGCGCCGCCGCCGAACGCGCCGTCACCGAGGCCCGCGCCGCCGCGGCGGCCAACCCCGCCACCGCGAGCGCGTTCGAGGCCGCCGCCGCCGCGATGACCCTCGCCGAGCAGGCCGCCCGCCACCCCATGGCCGCCGCCGCGCGCCGCCTCGCCGCCGGCAGCCCCCTCGCCCGCGCCGCCACCGCCACCGCCCTGGACGTCGCCGGGCGCACCGTCGCCGCGACCGCGTCCAAGCCCGTCGTGCAGGCCGCCACCAGGACCGTCGTGGACGCCGCCATCGACACCGTCGCCGACGCCGCCGTCGACGCCGCCATGACCACCGGCCGCGACATCGTGACCCGCGTCGTCCGCGAGACCGCCGAGCAGGCCGCCCGCGACGTGGCCGCCGCCCTGCGTGACACCGTGCGCGACACGGCCCGCGAGACCGGCAGGCAGACCGGTGTGGCCGCCGAGCTGGCGCCGCTCGCCGACGCCGCCGCCGGCCTGGCCGCCCGCGCCCGCCGCGACCCGGCCGTCCGCGAGACCGTCGAGCAGGCCGCCCGCACCGCCGGGGACCTGCTGTCGGCCGCCGCCGGCAGCGCCTTCGCCCGCACCGCCCGCGACCTGGCCGCGCGCGCCGCCACCGCCGCCGTCGAGGCCGTCCTGCGCGAACTGATCCGCGACGCCCTCAGGCTCGCCATGCGCGACACCCTGCGCGGCCTCATCGTGGAGGTGTCCCGCGACGTCGTCGTCGACGTCGCCAAGACCACCTGGACCACCGCCACCCGCCCCGACCCGGCCCGGGCCGCCGTCGTCATCCAGGCGACCGTGGACACCGGCCCTGACACCGGCACGGGCGATGCCGAGAACGACGACACCGCGGGCGGGGCGTGGGCGGACGCCACCGCCGAACCCGAAGATCGCGCCTCCTGAACCGGCCCTCAGAAGATTCTGAGAGAACCATGAGAAACACCGCCTGGTGGCCTGGGCGCTCACCGGCGCTGTTTACGGTGTGTACATGGAACCTGGCATGCAGGGGGCGCGGGCTGCGCGGATACTGGTGGTGGACGACGAGCCGGCCGTCCGCGAGTCGCTGTCCAGCAGCCTGGAGTTCGAGGGCTACCGCGTCGACGCCGCCGCCGACGGCGTCATGGCCCTCGACCAGGTCGAGAAGGAGACCCCCGACCTGGTCGTCCTGGACGTCCTCATGCCGCGGATGGACGGCCTGACCACCTGCCGGCGGCTGCGCGCCCTCGGCGCCACCATGCCCGTCCTCATGCTCACCGCCCGCGACATGGTCGGCGACCGCGTCACCGGGCTGGACGCCGGCGCCGACGACTACCTCGCCAAGCCGTTCGAGCTGGACGAGCTCCTCGCCCGCGTCCGCGCCCTGCTGCGCCGCGCCGCCATGAGCGGCACCGCCGCCGACACCGGCGACACCCCCGGCGAGGACGTCCTGTCCTTCGACGACCTGCGCATGAACACCCTCACCCGCGAGGTCACCCGCGCCGGGAAACCCGTCGAACTGACCCGCACCGAGTACATGCTGCTGGAGATGTTCCTCGCCCACCCCCGCCAGGTCCTCACCCGCGAGCAGATCCTGGAGACCGTCTGGGGCTTCGACTTCGAACCCGCGTCCAACTCCCTGGACGTGTACGTGATGTACCTGCGGCGCAAGACCGAGGCGGGCGGGCTGCCGCGGCTCGTGCACACCGTCCGGGGCGTCGGGTACGTGCTGCGCACGGCGGCGTCCCCGTGACCACCCGGGCACCGGTCACGCGGCGGCTCACGCTGCGCGCCCGCATGGCGCTGCTGACCGCCGCGGCCGTCGCGCTCGCCGTCGCCGCCTGCGCCAGCGCCGGATGGCTCCTCACCCGCAACCAGCTGTACCACGAGCTCGACCGCCGGCTCGGCGCCGTGTCCGGCGGCCCGCCCCCCGGCCAGGACCGCGACCGCGACGGCGCGCCGCCGTTCCACGGGCGCATGGCCTGGCAGGTCGAGACCGCCCTGGCCGCCTGCACCCAGGACCCCACCGGGACCGGCAGCGAGAACCGGCCCCCCGGCCCCTACGAGATCATGCAGCTGGTCAACGCCGAGGGGCGGCGCTGCACCGTCCCCGGCACCGGCGCCCTGCAGGTCACCTCCGAGGACGTGCAGGTCGCCCGCGGGGAACGCGACCACGTCTACCACGACGGCACCGGTGTCACCTCCTCCGGGACCAAGGGCGACGTCCGGATCCTCACCCGGTCCTTCCGCACCGCGGACGGCACCCCCGCCGCGGTGTCCTTCGCGATCTCCCTGGACGAGGTCGAGGGGCCCCTGGACAACCTCGCGCTGCTGCTCACCGCCGTCACCGCCCTCGGCGTCCTGGTCTCCGCCGCCGCCGGGCTCATGATCGCGCGCGCGTCGCTGCGGCCCGTGGACGAGCTGACCGGCGCCGTCGAGCACATCGCCCGCACCGAGGACCTCGGCACCCGCATCCCCGAGGAGGGCACCGACGAGATCGCCCGCCTCAGCCGCTCCTTCAACAGCATGACCGCCGCCCTGGCCGCGTCCCGGGAACGGCAGCAGCAGCTCATCGCCGACGCCGGGCACGAACTGCGCACCCCCCTGACCAGCCTGCGCACCAACATCGACCTGCTGCTGCGCTCGGAGGCCACCGGACGCGATCTGCCGCAGGCCACCCGCCACAACCTCCTCGCCAGCGTCAAGGCGCAGATGCAGGAACTGTCCAGCCTCGTCGGCGACCTCCTCGAACTCGCCCGGCCCGCCGAGGCCGAACCCGTCCGCGAGACCGTCGCCCTCCACGACGTCGTCGCCCGCGCCGTGGAACGCGCCCGGCTGCGCGGACCCGGCCTCACCGTCGAATCCGACACCCAGCCCTGGCATGTGCTGGGCGACCCGGCGTCCCTGGAACGCGCCGTGGTCAACCTGCTCGACAACGCCGTCAAGTTCAGCCCGCCCGGCGGGACCGTCACCGTCCGACTCAAGGCCGGCGAGCTGACCGTCCGCGACCACGGCCCCGGCATCCCCGCCGACGACCTCCCGCACGTGTTCGAACGGTTCTGGCGGTCCCCGTCCGCGCGGAGCCTGCCCGGATCCGGGCTCGGGCTGTCCATCGTCGCCCGCGTCGTCGCCGAATGCGGCGGGGACGTCGCCCTCGAACCCGCACCCGGCGGCGGCACCCTCGCCCGCGTCCGCCTCCCCGGCACCGCCACCCCCGGCGACTGACCGCCCCTCCCGGCGGCCCTGCCGGGCGGCGCGGGCGGCCGGTCCGAGGCCGCGATTCTCATGTTGCGTTAATGGACGGCTCACGGCCTTCCCACACCCGCCCCCGAACCTCGGTCTCATGAGTCACCTTGTCACCGAACGGGGCACGCCCGCCGCGCCGCCCCCGCCCTCGCACGACCACGGGGGGCGGGGCAGGCTCGTCGAGGTGGTCGTCCCCGTGTACAACGAGGAACGCGTCCTGGCGGCGAGCGTGGAACGCCTGCACGCCTACCTCGCCGGCACCTTCCCCTACCCGTTCCGCATCACCGTCGCCGACAACGCCAGCACCGACACCACCTGGCGGATCGCCCAGGACCTGGCGGCGCGGCACCCGCGCGTCCACGCCGTGCGGCTGGAGGCCAAGGGCCGGGGCCGCGCCCTGCGGCACGTGTGGGGCACCAGCGACGCCGACGTCGTCGCCTACATGGACGTCGACCTGTCCACCGACCTGGACGCGTTCCTGCCGCTGGTCGCGCCGCTCATCTCCGGGCACAGCGACCTGGCCATCGGCTCCCGCCTCACCCGCGGCTCCGCCGTGGTCCGCGGCCCCCGCCGCGAGGTCATCTCCCGCTGCTACAACCTGCTCCTGCGCACGGCCCTCGCCGCCCGGTTCACCGACGCCCAGTGCGGCTTCAAGGCCGCCCGCACCGAGATCGTGCAGGCGCTGCTGCCGTCCGTCGAGGACGAGGAGTGGTTCTTCGACACCGAGCTGCTGCTGCTCGCCGAACGCAACGGGCTGCGCATCCACGAGGTCCCCGTCGACTGGGTCGACGACCCCGACAGCCGCGTCGACGTCCTGCGCACAGCCCGCGACGACCTGCGCGGCATGGCCCGCGTCGCCCGCCGCATGCTCACCGGCGCGTTCCGCGCCCCCGTCGGCGGACGCCCCCGCCTCGACCAGGCCGCGCTCCCCGCCGGAATGGCCCGCCAGCTCCCCGCCTTCGCCGTCATCGGCGTCATCAGCACCCTCGCCCAGCTCGTCCTGTTCGTCCTGCTGCGCCTGATCATGGGGCCGCTGTGGGCGAACGCGGTCTCCCTGGTCATCACCACGATCGGGAACACCGCCGCCAACCGCCGCTTCACCTTCGGCGTCACCGGCCCCCGCCGCGCGTTCCGGCAGCAGCTCGAAGGCGGCCTGACGTTCCTGCTCGGCCTCGCCCTCAGCAGCGGCGGCCTGGCGCTCCTGCACGCCGCCGCGCCCGGCGCGTCCCGGGCCGTCGAGGTCGCCGCGCTCGTCACCGCCAACGCCGCCGCCACCCTGGTGCGGTTCCTGCTGATGCGCGCCTGGATCTTCCACCCGCGCCGCCTCGGCGGCCGCCCCGCCGCCGGGGACCGCCTCCCCGCGGCCGAGGAGACCGGAGGAACCCAGTCATGACCTCGACCATCACACCGCCCGCCGCCGCCGAACCCGCCTCCCCGGCGGGACGTGCCCGCAGGCTGCTCCTCGGACCGGACGGCGACCCCCGCTGGGCCCGGCCCGCGCTGTGGGCCATCCTGATCGCGGCGTGCGTCCTGTACGCGTGGGGACTGTCGAAGGCCGGATACGCCAACTCCTACTACTCCGCCGCCGTCAAGAGCGGCACCCAGAGCTGGAAGGCGTTCTTCTTCGGCTCCCTGGACGCCGGCTCCTACATCACCGTCGACAAGCCGCCCATGGCCCTGTGGGCCATGGAGCTGTCCGCGCGCGTCTTCGGGTTCTCCACCTGGAGCCTGCTGCTCCCGCAGGTCGCCGAAGGCGTCGCCGCCGTCGCCGTGCTGTACGCCACGGTGCGGCGCGCGTTCGGGCCCGCCGCCGCGGTCACCGCCGCCGCCGTGCTCGCCCTCACCCCGATCACCGTCGCCATCAACCGCGACAACAACCCCGACACGCTGCTGGTCCTGCTGCTGGTCGCCGCCGCCTGGGCCTGCCAGCGCGCCATCGACACCGGGCGGCTGAGGCCCCTGCTGCTCGCGGCGTTCCTCGTCGGCTGCGGCTTCAACACCAAGATGCTGCAGGCGCTCCTCGTCGTCCCGGCGCTCGGCCTGGCCTACCTCGTCGCCGCCCGGCCCGGGCCGCTGCGCCGCGCCGGGCACCTGCTCGCCGCCGGCGCCGTCCTCGCCGCGTCCTCGTTCTGGTGGGTGCTGACCGTGGACGCCGTCCCCGCCGGCTCCCGCCCCTACATCGGCGGCAGCACCGACGGCACCGCCTGGGACCTGGTCATCGGCTACAACGGCCTCGGCCGCATCTTCGGCGAGAACGGCGGACGCGGCGGCCCCGGGGGCGGCGGCCCGGGCGGCGGTGGCGGCTTCGGCGGCCAGTCCGGCGCCGGGCGCCTGTTCAACGACATCCTCGGCGGGCAGATCTCCTGGCTCATCCCGTTCGCCGTCCTCGCCCTCGCCGCCGGGCTGATCCTGCTGCGGCGCAGGCCCCGCACCGACACCGCCCGCGCCGCGCTGCTGCTGTGGGGCGGCTGGCTCGCCGTCCACTACGTCATCTTCAGCTTCGCCAAAGGCACCTTCCACCCCTACTACTCCACCGCCATGGCGCCCGCGGTCGCCGCGCTCACCGGCGCCGGCGCCGTCCTGCTGACCGGCGCCTACCGGCGGTCGGCCAGGTGGGCGTGGGTGCCGCCGGCCGGTGTCGCCGCCACCGGCGCGTGGGCGTTCGCGCTGCTGGACCGCACACCGTCCTGGCACCCGTGGCTGCGGTGGGCCGTCGCCGCCGCCACCGTCCTGGCCGTGCTCGCCCTCCTCGGCGGACGGTTCGTCCCCCGCGCCGGGACGCGCGCCGCCATCGCCGGCCTGGTGCTCGCCGTGATCGCGGGTCTCGCCGGGCCCGCCGCGTACGCCGTGTCGGCCGCGTCCACCACCTCCAACGGCTCCAACCCGCTGGCCGGGCCGTCCTCCGGGAACGGGTTCGGCGGACCCGGCGGCTTCCCCGGAGGCCGCGGCATTGCCGGACGCGGCGCACCCCCCGGGATGCCGGGCGGTGCGGGCCTGCCGGGTGGTGCGGGCCCGCCCGGCGGATCGGCACAGGACGGGCAGCGGCCTGCTGGGCGGGCACCGGGCGGGGCCCAGGCCGGGCAGGCACCGGACGGGCGCGGGCAGCGCCCCGGAGGGGGCGGCTTCGGCGGCTTCGGCGGGGGGCCAGGCGGGCGGGTCGACTCGCAGATGATCGCCTACCTGGAGAAGAACCAAGGCGGCGCCACCTGGCTCGTCGCGGTCTCCAGCGCCCAGGAGGCGTCCTCGATCATCCTGCAGACCGGGCGTCCCGTCATCGCCATGGGCGGCTTCACCGGAAGCGACCCCGCCATGACCGTCGCCAAGCTCCAGCAGTACGTCAAGGACGGCAAGCTGCGCTACATCCTGCTCGGCGGCCGCATGGGCCCCGGAGGCGGCGGCGACTCCGGCGTCACCGCATGGGTCCAGAAGAACGGGACCCTCGTCGACGCCGGCGAATACGGCGGCACGTCCACCGGCACGTCCACCGGCTCGCCGGACGCCTCGTCCGGCGGCTCCACCGGCACCCAGCTGTACAAGCTCGGCTGAACCCGCAGGGAAGACGACATGACCTCCACGATCCAGGCCGCCCCGCCCGCGCCCCGCACCCCGCACGGGTGGGGCGGCCTCCCGCGAAAACTGCTGCGCGGCCCCGCCGCCGACCCCGCCTGGGCCCGCCCCGCGCTGCTGGCACTGCTGGCCGCGACCGGCCTGCTGTACATCTGGGGGCTCGGCGCGTCCGGATGGGCCAACGCGTTCTACTCCGCCGCCGTCCAGGCCGGCGCCACCAGCTGGAAGGCGTTCTTCTTCGGCTCCTCCGACGCCGCCAACGCCATCACCGTCGACAAGACGCCCGCCGCGCTGTGGCCGATGGCGCTCACCGCCCGCGTGTTCGGCGTCAACACCTGGAGCATCCTCGTCCCGCAGGCGCTGATGGGCGTCGCGACCGTCGGCGTCCTGCACGCGGCCGTCCGGCGCCGGTTCCCGGCCTGGGCGGCGCTGCTCGCCGGCGCCGTGCTCGCGCTGACCCCGGTCGCGGCGCTGATGTTCCGGTTCAACAACCCCGACGCGCTGCTGGTGCTGCTGCTGACGCTCGGCGCCTATGCGACGGTCCGGGCGCAGGAGACCGCGAGCACCCGCTGGCTGCTGCTGGCGGCCGCCTGCGTCGGCACCGGATTCCTGGCCAAGATGCTGCAGGCGTTCCTGGTCGTCCCGGTGTTCGCGCTGGTCTACCTCGTCACCGCCCCCACATCCGTCCGGCGCAGGCTGTGGCAGCTGGCCGCCGCCGCGGGAGCGCTGCTGGTGTCGGCCGGATGGTGGGTCGCGGCGGTCGCGCTGGTGCCCGCCTCGTCCCGCCCCTACATCGGCGGATCGCAGCACAACTCCGTGCTGGAACTGGCGCTCGGCTACAACGGGCTCGGCCGCCTCAACGGCGACGAGACCGGCGGCCTCGGCAACCTCGACCAGGACGCCGGATGGGGCCGCATGTTCGGGACCGTGATCGGCGGCCAGATCTCCTGGCTGCTGCCCGCCGCCCTCATGCTGCTGGCCGCGGGCCTGTGGGCGACCCGCCGCGCGCCCCGCACCGACCCCGCCCGCGCCGCGCTCGCGCTGTGGGGCGGATGGCTGCTGGTCACCGCCGCCGTCTTCAGCTGGATGCAGGGGATCTTCCACGAGTACTACACCGTCGCGCTGGCCCCCGCGATCGCCGCGCTCACCGGCATGGGCGCCGCGCTGCTGTGGGAACGGCGCCGCACCCCCGAGGCCGCCGCGATCCTGTCGGCGGCCGTCGCGGTCACGGCCGTGTGGGCGTACGTGCTGCTCGGGCGGTCCCCGGACTGGCAGCCCTGGCTCGCTCCGGTGATCGTCGCCGCCGGCCTCATCGCCGCCGCGGGCCTGGCCGCCGTGCGGGTGCTGCGCGGGCGCGTCCTCGGCGGCGTCGTCGTCCTGGCGGTGCTGGCGTCCCTCGCCGGGCCCGCCGCCTACGCGGCCGAGACCGCCGCGACCCCGCACACCGGCGCCATCGTCACCGCGGGCCCGGCGACGTCCGGCGGGTTCGGCCCCGGGCGCGGCGGCCCGGGCGGACGTCCCGGGCGCGGCGGGCCCGGCGGATGGAACCGGGGCCAGGCCGGTGCGCCGCCCCAGGGTGCCGGGCAGGGCGCCGGGCAGGGGTTCGGGCCGGGGGCGGGCATGTTCGGCGGCCCCAGCGGCGGACGACCAGGCGGCGGCCGGACCGGTGGCGGGCCCGGGGGCGGCGGGCCCGGCGGGATCCTGGGCGCCACCACCCCGAGCGCGGCGGTGACGGCCGCGCTCAAGGCCCGCGCCTCCTCCTACAACTGGGTCGCCGCGGCCGTCGGATCCAACACCGCCGCCGGCTACCAGCTCGCCACCGGCGAGCCGGTGATGGCCGTCGGCGGGTTCAACGGCACCGACCCCGCGCCCACCCTCGCCGGGTTCCAGAGCCTCGTCCGGCAGGGGAAGATCCACTACTTCGTCGGGGGAGGGGGCGGCGGCATGTCCATGCGCGCCGGCAGCGGCAGCGACGCCGCCCAGAAGATCAGCGCATGGGTCGCCGCGAACTACACCGCCACCACCGTCGGCGGCACCGTCCTGTACGACCTGACCTCCGCCGCCGGGTGACCGCCGCCTGAGTGGAAGGGGGGCCGGAGTGGGAAGGAGGAAGGGCATCAGCGCCGACGAACAGGAAGTGACCCGATGCCCGACACGCTCGACGACACCGCCGTCGCCGGCCGCCTGCGCGACCTGCCCGCCTGGAGCCGGGACGGGAACCAGATCCGCCGGCGGGTGAAGGCGCCCTCGTTCCCGGCCGGGATCGACGTGGTCACCGACGTCGCCCGCGCCGCCGAGGACGCCGATCACCATCCCGACATCGACATCCGCTGGCGCACCCTGACGTTCGCGCTGTCCACCCACAGCGCGGGCGGGCTCACCGCCAAGGACTTCGACCTCGCCGCGACGATCGACCGGATCGCGGCCCGGCACGGCGCGGAGTAGCCCGGTCATGGCGCTCCAGGTGGCGGTGTGCGGGCCGGGCGAGTGCACCGAGGCCGAATGGGACCACGCCTACGAGACCGGCCGGCTCCTCGCCGGGCACGGCGCCGTGGTCGTCTGCGGCGGGCACGGCGGCGTGATGGCCGCCGCGGCGGCCGGTGCCCGCACCGGCGGCGGCGTCGTGGTCGGCGTGCTGCCCGCCGCCGACCGCGCCGCCGCCGGCCCGGACCTGACCGTCGCCGTCCCCACCGGCCTCGGCCAGGCCCGCAACAACGTCATCGTCAACGCCGCCGACGCCGTCATCGCCGTCGGCGGATCCTGGGGGACGCTGTCGGAGATCGCCCTGGCCATGCGTGCGGGACGGGTCCCGGTCGTCCAGCTCGGCGGATGGCGCGTCCACGACAAGCACGGCCGGCCCGTCGGGGGCATCGTGCACGCCGCCGACCCGGCCGCCGCCGTCCAGGCCACCGGCCTGTTCGACCGGACCGGCTGACCGCGGGGGCGGGCTAGTGGGCGGAGAAACCGCCGTCCACGAAGATCGACTGGCCGGTGACGTAGGCCGCCGACGGCGACGCCAGGAACACCGCCGCGCCCGCGAAGTCCTCCGCCACGCCGTTGCGGCCGGAAAGGGTCCGCTCGGCGAGCGCCTTCACCTTCACCGGGTCCGACGACAGGTGGGCGTTGAGCGGCGTCATCACGAACCCCGGCACCAGGGTGTTGGCGGTGACGCCGCGGCCCGACCACGCCTCGGCCTGCGACCGGGCCAGCGCGGCCAGGCCCGCCTTGGACACCCCGTAGGCGCCGCTGGCCAGCGACGCCCGGAACGCCTGCTGCGAGGTGATGTGGATCATCCGGCCGAACCCGCGCCCGGCCATCCCCGGGCCGAACCGCTGCCCGAGCAGGAACGGCGCGTCCAGGTTCACCGCCATCGTGGTGTCCCACACCTCGGCGCCGAGACCGTCCATCGGCGGGCGCAGGTTGACCGCCGCCGCGTTGACCAGGATGTCCGGCTCGCCGAACGCCGCCGCCGCCTCGTCGGCCGCCTTGGCGACCACGTCCCGCGACCCGAGGTCGGCGCTGACGGACGCGGCCCGGCCGCCGTGCCCCTCCAGGTCCCGGACCGTCGCGGCCAGCTCCGCCTCCCGCCGCGCCACGACGACCACGGACGCGCCGGCGCGGGCGAGCGCCTCGGCGATCGCCCGGCCGATCCCCGAGCTGCCGCCCGTCACCACCGCGACCCTGCCCTCCAGGGAGAACAGCTCGGACAGGTACGAGTGGGGAGACGGCCGGTCGCTCATGATCAGAAAGTCTACGCAGCTCCCGGGCGATCCGGCCCATCGCCCGGCGCGGGCTCGGCCCCCGGCCGACCGGCCAGGACCCGCCCGCGCCGCCCGGACGGTTCGCCGCCTCCCTGATCGCGATCCTCCCCGGCTCCGCCGGCCCGGTCCTGCGCGGCCGGCCGCCCGTCGCCGCCGCCAGTGCCGCCGTCATCGTCGCCCTCACCTGCGCCGGACCGGTCGCCCCGCCGGGAGGCCGACCGCTTGCGCCGCTCGACCTCCTTGACCGCGACGCCGATCGCGATCACGATCGGGACCGCGAACTTCGCCGCCGCCAGGAGCGCGCGCACCCACGGCGGCACCGAGAAGTCCGGCAGGTCGGGCCAGGGCACGTCCGGCCAGGGGATGTCCGGCCACGGGATCGACGGCGGGTCGATGTCGGGGAGCCGCACCTCCGGCCACGGACCCCGGTCCAGCAGCACCTTCACCAGCGCGCCCAGCCCCAGCAGCGGGAACAGCACCTGCCCGGTCGCCACCGCCACATGCCGGGACGCGTACAGCGCCGAATGCGCCCGCGCGAACGCCTCCCGCCGCGCGGCGCGCGTCCCCTCCGGCGGCTCGAACGCGACCGGCTCGAACCCGGCGCGCTCACTCTCGGGCTCACCGTCGGGCTCGTCGTCGCGCTCTTCGTCCTTGGCGGGCTTGGGCGGGCGCAGCTCGCACCGTGCGGCCTGCCCGTCGGCCAGCCCCCGGAGGTCGAACCCGACCACCACGCTCAGTTCCCCGTAGGGGAGCGTGACCTTCGGGAAGTCCTTGCCCTCCTCCACGCGGTGACCGTCCACGTACAGGCGCGCGATGTGGTCCCAGCCGGCACGTTCGGTCTCGACCTCCAGCCGGCGGCCGTCGTGGACGAGCGTCCAGCGGCCCGCGGGCGCGCCGCTCAGTGAGATTCCCCCTGCCATGCCGCCAGTCTCGCCGGGCGGCACGGCCGCACCAACGCCCGATGGGCCACGGGCCCATAGACCAAAGTCGACACCCGCGCCCGACCCTCAGCGCGCGAAACTCCACCGCATCGCGCCATACGGCTCGACCGTGCCCACCACGAACACCGTGTGGAAGGTGATGCGGTAGAGGTGCCAGGGCGGCGGGCCCGCGCTCTGCGCGCTGTAGGGGGCGGTGAACGCGTCGCCGTCCACCTGCGCCGGCCAGCCTCCCTCCCGGTACCCGGCCGCGACCGGCTCCAGGACGCCCGGGTCGGTGACGCGCTCGGCCTCACCCTCCAGCACCACGTCCCCGACCGCCGTCCGGACCGAGATCGTGCACGCCGGATTCGCCGCCAGGTTCCGGGACTTGCGCGTGCCGGGCCCGCTGACGACGTACACGTCGCCCTCGTACCACGACGCGCCGACACCGGCCGAGTGCGGGCGGCCGTCCGGCCGGACCGTGCCGAGGTACACCGGCGTCTCGGCCTTCGGGAACGCCGCCGTCAGCGCGTCCCGGACGGTGTCCCAGGCCAGCTCGCCGCCTCCGTAGATGTCGAGGTTGCGGGCCTTGACGGGGTCGCGGTCGCTCATCGTCGTCCTCCTCGGTGAATCGTTGGTGAATCCGTTGTGATGGGTAGACGGCGCGGCGCACCCGAACTCATCGGTGCCCGGTTCCCTAAGGTGGCGTGCATGGCTCCTTCGATCGCCACCGCGAACCGCGTCGACCTTCCCGAACTGCTCGAGTTCCTGCGCCCCCGGCACCATGCGGTGCTGTCCACCGTCCGCGCCGACGGGCGGCCCCAGATGTCGCCGGTCACCTGCGGCGTCGACGACGGAGGCCGCCTCGTGATCTCCACATACCCCGAGCGGGCCAAGACCGGCAACGCCCGCCGCGACGCCCGCGTGTCGGTGTGCGTGCTGTCCGACGAGTTCAACGGCCCCTACGTCCAGGTCGACGGGACGGCCGAGGTCATCGACATGCCCGAGGCCGCCGACGCGCTCGTCGACTACTACCGCTGCATCGCCGGGGAGCACCCCGACTGGGACGAGTACCGGGAGGCGATGCGCCGCCAGGGCAAGTCCCTGATCCGCGTCACCATCGACCGGTGGGGGCCGATCGCCACCGGCGGGTTCCCCGCCCGCCTCGTCCCCGACAACTAGGCCTCCGGCGACTAGGCCGCGCGGTCCAGGTCACGGCGCAGGAACCCGGCCGTGCAGGTGGACGCGTCCAGCAGCGCGGCCGGGGTCCCGGCGAACACGATCTCGCCGCCGTGCCGGCCGCCGCCGGGGCCGACGTCGATCACCCAGTCCGCGTGCTTGACCACGTGCAGGTCGTGCTCGACGACGACGACGGTGTTGCCGGTGTCGACCAGCCGGTCCAGCAGGGTGAGGAGCGCGCCCACGTCGCAGGGGTGCAGGCCCGTCGTCGGCTCGTCCAGCACGTAGACCGAGCCGGTGCGGTGCAGCCGGGTCGCCAGCTTCAGGCGCTGCCGCTCGCCGCCCGACAGCGAGCCGAGCGGGCGCCCGAGCGTCAGGTAGCCGAGCCCCGCCTCGTTCAGGGCGCGCAGCCGGACGGCGATCGCACGCTCGGCCGGGCCGGTGGCGCGTTCGTCCGGGCCGGTGAAGAAGGCCAGGGCCTCCTCGGCGGTCATCGCCAGCAGGTCCACGACCGTCCGGCCCCGCAGGGTGTGCGTCAGCGCCTCGGGGCGGTACCGGCCGCCGCCGCACGCCTCGCACGTGGTCGTGACCGGGTCCATGAACGCCAGGTCGGTGACGATGACGCCGTTGCCGTCGCACTGCGGGCACGCGCCCGCGGAGTTGTGGCTGAACAGGGCGGCGTCGGCGCCGGTGGCCCGCGCGAGCAGGCGGCGCAGCGGGTCCATGATGCCGGTGAACGTGGCTGGGCTCGACCGGCGGGACGCCGCGATCGCCGACTGGTCCACCACGACCGTGCCGGGATGCCGGGCGGCGAACTCCTCCACGACCAGGGTGCTCTTGCCCGACCCCGCGACGCCGGTGACCGCCGTCAGCACGCCGGCGGGGAACCGCGCCGTCACGTCCTTCAGGTTGTTGGCGCGGGCGCCGGTGACCGTCAGCCACCCCAAGGGCTCGCGGAACCCGGCCTTGACCGGCACGGCCCGGCGCAGCGCGCGGCCGGTGGGGGTGGCGGCGTCGCGCAGCCGCGCGGTCGTCCCGGTGAACACCACGCGGCCGCCGTGCACGCCCGCTCCCGGCCCCATGTCGATCACGTGGTCGGCGGCGGCGATCACCGCGGGGTCGTGCTCGACCACCAGCACGGTGTTGCCCTTGTCGCGCAGCCGGAGCAGCAGCGCGTTGAGGCGGTCGACGTCGCGGGGGTGCATGCCGGCGCTGGGCTCGTCGAAGATGTAGGTCATCCCGGTCAGGGCGGACCCCAGGTGCCGGACGACCTTGAGCCGCTGCGCCTCCCCGCCCGACAGCGTGCGGGTCTCGCGGTCCAGGGTGAGGTAGGCCAGGCCGATGTCCTCCAGCCGCCGCAGCCGGGTGACCGCCGCGTCCGCGACCTCGGCGGCGTCCGGGCCGGGGCACGCGGCGGCCAGCTCGCCGAGCGTGGCGATCAGGTCGCCGATCTCCATCCGGGACAGGTCGGCGATGCCGTGCCCGCCGACGCGCGACGCCAGCGCCGCCGGGTTGAGGCGGGCGCCCCCGCAGGCGGGGCAGGTGTCCTCGCGGGTGACGCGGCGGGCCGCGTCCCGCACCTTCGGCGGCAGCGAGCCGATGTCGCGCCGGATGTAGAGGCGGTGGAACCGTTCCAGCACGCCCTCGTAGGCGTTGTGGCCCATCGACCCGGTGCGGTTGCGGCGCGGCACCCGGAAGCCCTTCCCGTGCAGGAACAGGTCCCATTCCTCGGGGGTGAAGTCGCGCAGCGGCTTGTCCGGGTCGAACAGGCCGGACTCGGCGTACAACTGCCACACGAACGTCCCGACGCCGAACGGCGGGAAGTCGACCGCGCCCTCGTTCAGCGACCGCCCGGTGTCCAGGAACCGGTCCAGGTCGACGCCGGCGACGCGGCCGAGGCCGGCGCACTCGGGGCACATGCCGCGCGGGTCGTTGAAGGAGTAGGTGAACGCCAAGCCTGCGCTGGGCGTCCCGTGCCGGGAGAACAGCACGCGCAGGACCGGGGAGATGTCGGTGACGGTGCCGACGGTGGAGCGCGCGTTCCCGCCGATCGGCCGCTGGTCGACCACGACGGCCGTGGTCAGGCGGTCGATGGCGTCGGCGTCCGGCCGTTCCCGCTTGGGCATCCGGTCGCGGGCGAACCAGCCGAGCGTCTCGTTCAGCTGCCGCTGCGCCTCGGCCGCGATCGTGCCGAACACGATCGACGACTTGCCCGACCCCGACACGCCGGTGAACACGACGAGCCGGTTCTTCGGGACGCGCAGTGAGACGTCCTTGAGGTTGTTGTGCCTGGCCCCGGCGATGACGATGTGGTCGGTGTTCATGGCCGCCACGCTAAGACGCAATGCGGTCAGGATCCGGCCTCCTTCGCGCGGATACTGGGGTCATGTCGTCGGAACGTCTGCTGCGGCTGCTGTCCCTACTGCAGGGCCGCCGCGAATGGAGCGGCCCGGAGCTGTGCGAGCGCCTCGGTGTCAGCCCCCGCACGGTCCGCCGCGACGTCGAGCGGCTGCGCGGCCTCGGCTACCCCGTGCACGCCACGCTCGGCGCGGCGGGCGGCTACGGGCTGGAGGCGGGCGCCGCGATGCCGCCGCTGCTGCTGGACGACGAGGAGGCCGTCGCGATCGCCGTCGGGCTGCGCGCCGCGACCGGGGGAGCGGTCGAGGGCATCGGGGAGGCGTCCGTCCGGGCGCTGGCCAAGCTCGAACAGGTCCTGCCCGCCCGGCTGCGGCGCCGCGTGACCGCCGTCCACGCCGCCACGACGCCGCTGACGGGGCCGCCCGCCGGGCCGGCCGTCGACCCCGAGACCCTGACCGTGCTGGCCGCCGCGTGCCGCGACCACGAGCGCGTCCGCTTCGCCTACCGGGACGCCGGCGACGGGGAGACCCGCCGCGTGGCCGAGCCGCACGGGCTGGTGTCGGCCGGGCGCCGCTGGTACCTGGTCGCGTTCGACATCGGCCGCGGGGACTGGCGGACGTTCCGCGTCGACCGGCTGTCCGGCCCGCGCCCGACCGGAGCCCGGTTCACGCCCCGCGAGCCGCCCGCCGCCGACGCCGCCGCGTTCGTCACCCGCTCGCTGGCTCGGCGGCGCCCGCTGCGGCGGGCGGTGCTGCTCGTGCACGCGTCCGCGGAGGAGCTGGCCGACCGGTTCCGGGTGACCGGCGCCGAGGTCGAACCCGTCGACGACCGCTCCTGCGTCCTGCGCACCGCCCCCGACTCCCTGGAATGGACGGCGCTGCGCATCGCCTACCTCGACATCGGGTTCGAGGTCCGCGAGCCGCCCGAGCTCCGCGAGCGCCTGGCCGCGATGGCGGCCCGCCTGTCACAGGCCGCGGAACCCGGCCCCTCGCGCTAGGACTCCCCGGGGTCCAGCGCCGCGGCAGCGCGGTGGATCTTGGTCAGGGCGCTCATCAGGTACTCGCGCTGTGTCCGTCCTGACCGAGGACGGACACGAGGGGCGGACCTACGCGCTCACCGGCGGCGAGCTGTTCACCCTCGCCGAGCAGGTCAAGATCATCGCCGCGGCGGCCGGGCGGGACATCGAGGTCCGGGAGGCCGCGACGCCCGAGGAGGCCGTCCGGGCGCGGTTCCCCGGCGGCGCCCCCCGCGAGTTCGCCGACGCCATCGTCGAGTGGTACGCCCTCATGCGCGCCGACACCGCGGGCGTCCGCACCGGCACCGTCGAACGGCTGCTCCGGCGCCCGCCCCGCACCTTCGCCGCCTGGTGCGAACGCAACGCCGAACTGTTCGCCCGTACCTGACAGAAGGTGTCAGGTACGGCTGGAAGCATGGAGGCGTACCGACCGAAGGAGCACATACATGTCCGGTTTCGCGGAGTTCATCGCCGTCAACATCGACTGCCCGGAGCCGCCGGCCCTCGCGGCGTTCTACGCGGCGGTGACCGGCGCAGAGGTCACCTACGACACCCCCGAGGCCGCCGCGGTGAAACTGCCGAACGGCCTGGACGTCTACTTCCAGGGCGTCTCCGGGCACCGGCCGCCGACGTGGCCCGAGGGGGAGCGGCCCCAGCAGTTCCACCTGGACTTCTACGTCGACGACCTCGACAAGGCCGAGGAGACCGTGATCGGCCTCGGCGGCGCGAGGCCGCAGTTCCAGCCCGGCGGGGACCGCTGGCGCGTCCTCACCGACCCGGCCGGGCACCCGTTCTGCGTGTGCCTGCGCCAGAGCTGAGAACCGGAGGGCGGGTCTACAGGACCCGGACGGGCAGGCCGCCGCGCGGGCGCATCGCGGTCACGCTCGTCGGGGTGGCGGCGGTGGACTCCAGGCGCAGCCGGGTGCGGCGCAGCAGGCACGCCAGCATCGTCTTGATCTCCACCGTCGCCAGCGTCGAGCCGATGCACCGGTGCGGGCCGCCGCCGAACGGCAGGAACGTCGCCGGCGTGGTGGGACGGTGCAGGTCCGAGGACGGGTCCCACCGGTCCGGGCGGAACCGTCCCGCCAGCGGCCACACCTCCGGCATCCGGTGGGTGACGAACGGCGAGTAGAACACCATCGCGCCCGCCGGGATCCGGTGCCCGGCGTACTCGATGTCCTCGACGGGGACGCGGGCGCTGAGCACGGCGGGCGGGAACAGCCGCAGCGTCTCGTTCACGACGCCGTCCAGGAAGGTCAGCGCGGGAAGGTCGGCGGCCTGCACGGGCCGGTCGCCGACCACCTCGGCGACCTCGCGCCGCGCCCGCGCCTCGGCGTCCGGATGCGCCAGCAGCGCGTACAACGCCCACGCCATCGCCGCGCTGGTGGTGTCGTATCCGGCGGAGATGAGGCTGATCACCTGGTCCTGCAGCTCCTGGCGGGTCAGGCCCGTCCCGTCCTCGTCGCGGGCCGCCAGCAGCATGCCGAGCACGTCGTCGTGCTCGCCGCCCTCGGCCAGCCGGCGGTCGATCTCCTCGTCCACCCGCCGGGCGACCAGCGCGCGGGACGCGGCGACCCGCCGCATGTACGGGTTGGGGACCGACCGCAGCATCATCTGCAGCACGAAGTTCTGGTCGATCGCGGCGAGCGCGACCTGCAGCCGCCGCCCGATCACCTCGCTGTCGGCGGCGAGCCGGTCGCCGAACAGCACCTCGACCGTGCTGCGGCGGATCACCGCCCGCAGCTCGGCGTAGGCGTCCAGCGTCCGGCCGGGCCGCCACGACTCCAGGGCCGCGTCGGTGTTGGCCGCCATCCGCGCCACATACCCGCCGACCCGGCGGTGATGGAACGCCGGCTGGACCAGCCGCCGTCTCCTGCGGTGGGCGCCGCCGTCGCTGACGATCAGCGCGGTCTCCCCGTTCACCGGCACCAGCAGGTCGAACGCCTCCCGCCAGCGGAACAGCCCCGAGTTGGCGAACACGAACGCGTTGGCGTCCGGGCCGAACAGGTGCACGAACGGCCTGCGGCGCGTCCCGACGACCGCGACCGGGCCCGCCTCGGCGTACAGGCGCAGCAGGCTCGCGCACGGGTTCATCGCGAACCCGATCCCGTGCCGGGCCGTCAGCGACGGCGACGGCCCCCGCTCCCTGCGGACACTGTGCGGACCGGTCGCGCGTACGGGGGTTTCGGGTGCCACGCGCCCACTATCGCACGCCCGCTGGGACGGGCCTATGAGATGGCGGCGAGCTCGTCCAGCAGTGCCGCCACCGCGGGCGGGCGCGGTCCCGCCGCGACGACCGCGCTGATGCGGCGGCCGCCGACGTCCGGCACCCCGGGCGCCGCGACGCCCGGCTCGGTGTGCAGGTCGAGCGCCAGCCCCGGCAGCGTCGTGACGGCCAGGCCCCGCGCGACCAGCCGCTGGATCGCGACGTGGTCCTCGGTGGCGAACGCGATGTCGGGGACGAAACCCGCCTTCCCGCACGCCCACCGCAGATGGTCGCGGCATCGCGCGCAGCCCGACGCCCACGTCTCACCGGCCAGGTCCGCCAGCCGCGGCCGCTTCGCCGACGCGACCGGGTGCGCCGCGGGGACCAGCAGCCGCAGCGGGTCGTCGCGCAGCACGACCTCGCGGAACCGGGCGTCGGTCTCCGGCGGCATGGACACGTGCCGGAACACCACCGCGATGTCGGTCTCCCCGGCCCGCAGCAGCGCCAGCGCCTCGGGCGGCTCGGCGTCCACCAGCGTGACCGACACCCCGGGCGCGCGGGCGCGCAGCCGGGTCAGCGCGTCGGGCAGCAGGGCGCCCGCCGCCGTCGGGAACGCCGCGACTCTGACCCGCCCCGCGCGCAGCCCGGCGATCGCGGCGATCTGCTCCTGCGCGTCGTCCAGGCGGGCCAGGACGTCCTCGACGTGCTCGACCAGGATCCGGCCCGCCTCGGTCAGCCGGACGCCGCGGCCGTGCCGGACCACCAGCGGGGTGCCGGCCTCGGCCTCCAGCCGCGCGATGTGATGGGACACCGCCGGCTGGGTGTAGGCGAGGGACTTGGCGGCGGCGGTCATCGAGCCGAGCCTGGCCACCTCGCGCAGGATCCGGCCCCGGTGCAGGTCCAGCATCCCCGCAAGGTATCAACCATGCTGATGGGTGCCCAAGAAAACCGTACTTTGTGCTATGGCAGGCGAGTGGCCGACCATCGGTGCATGAGCCTTTCCATCCAGGAGGCGCAGCGCCAGTTCAGTGCCGGCGTCGCCTTCCTCAACACCGCCACCTACGGGCTGCCGCCGCGCGCCGCGCACGAGACGATGCTGGCGGCCGAGCGGGACCGGGCCGCGGGGCTGCTGACGCCCGGCGCGCTGGACGAGGCGGTGACCCGGTGGCGGGAGGCGTTCGCGCGGCTGCTCGGCGTCCCCGCCGGCCGCGTCGCGTGCGGGCCGCAGGTGTCCTACTTCGTCGGGCTGGTCGCGGCGTCGCTGCCCGCCGGCGCCGAGGTCCTGGTCGCCGACGGCGACTTCACCTCGCTGCTGTTCCCGTTCGCGGCCCGGCCGGGCCTTTCCGTCCGGTCGGTCCCGCTGGAACGGATCGCCGACGAGGTCCGGCCCGGCACCGACGTGGTCGCGGTGTCGGCGGTCCAGTCCGCCGACGGCCGCATCGCCCCCATGGACGACCTGATCGGCGCCGCCCGCGCGCACGGCGCCCGCATCCTGCTGGACGCCACCCAGGCCGCCGGGTGGCTGCCCCTGCCGGCGGACCGGGTCGACTGGCTGGTCGCCGGCGGCTACAAGTGGCTGCTCGGCCCGCGCGGCACGTGCTTTCTCACCGGCACCCCCGAAGCGCTGGACGCCCTGCCCGCGATCGGCGCCGGATGGTACGCCGGCGCCGACATCTGGGACTCGGTCTACGGGCTGCCGCTGCGCCTGGCCGGCGACGCGCGCCGCCTCGACCTGTCCCCGGCATGGCAGTGCTGGGCCGGGCACGCCCCCGCCCTGGAACTGCTGGAACAGGTCGGGATCCCGGCGATCCACGACCACGACGTCGTGCTGGCGCGCCGGTTCCGCGCCGGGCTCGGCCTGCCGCCGGGCGACTCGGCGATCGTGTCGGTGCCCGTCCCGGACGGCACCGCCGGCCTGCTGCGCCGGGGCGGCGTGATCGCCGCCGTCCGGGCCGGGCGGCTGCGCTGCGCGTTCCACCTCACCACAACCGAGGCCGACGTCGACAAGGCCGCCGGCCTGCTCGCCCCGCTGGTGGCCCCGCCGCCCGACCCGCTGCCCGGCGGGGACGGGTGAAGTTCTTACAAGGTTCGAACAAGGTGCCTTGACGGTGCCTTTCGCGGCGACGGGAAGGCGACCCGCGTCCTACTTTCGTCCGCATGAACGTACTGCTCACCGGGTCGGCCGGATTCATCGGCTCGCACGTCGCCGAGGCCCTCACCGCCGCGGGCCACCGCGTCCGCGGGCTCGACCTGCGCCCGGACGCGCTCGGCGGCCCGCCCGCCGACGTCCGCGACCCCGCCGCCGTCGCGCGCCGCCTGGCCGGCGTCGACGCCGTCTGCCACCAGGCCGCCAAGGTCGGCCTCGGCGTCGACGTGTCCGACCTGCCCGGCTACACCTCCGTCAACGTGCAGGGCACCGCCGTGCTGCTGGCCGAGATGGCCCGCGCCGGCGTCGGCGTCCTGGTGCTGGCGTCCTCGATGGTGGTGTACGGGGAGGGCGCCTACACCTGCGAGACCCACGGTGCGGTCCGCCCTCGGCCCCGCCCCGAGGACGAGCTGCGCGCGGGACGGTTCGAGCCCGCCTGCCCTGCCTGCGGACGGCCGCTGGCACCCGGCGCCGTCGGCGAGGAGACCCCGCCCGGCCCCCGCAACGTCTACGCCGACACCAAGCTCGCCCAGGAGCACCTGGCCGCCTCGTGGGCGCGCTCGACCGGCGGGGCCGTCGCGGCGCTGCGGTACCACAACGTCTACGGGCCGCGGATGCCGCGCGACACCCCCTACGCCGGCGTCGCGGCGATCTTCCGGTCCCGGCTGCTGAGCGGCGAGGCGCCGCTGGTGTTCGAGGACGGCGCGCAGCGGCGCGACTTCGTCCACGTCCGCGACGTCGCGCGCGCCAACGTGCTGGCGCTGGAGCGGGTCGCGGCCGGGCCGCCCGAGTCGGGCGGGCTGCGCGCCTACAACATCGCCAGCGGCGAGCCCCGCACCATCGGCGACATGGCCGGCGCGCTCGCCGGGGTGTTCGGCGGCCCGGAGCCGCGGGTGACCGGCGGCTACCGGCTCGGCGACGTCCGCCACATCGTCGCCCGCCCCGACCGCGCCCGCCGCGAGCTGGGCTTCTCCCCCTCGGTGCCGTTCGCCGAGGGCATGGACGAGTTCGCGCGGCGGCCCGTCACCAGTTCGTAAGGGTCGTTCCCCTGTCACGGAAAGTAGCGTCTGAGCTGTGATCGATGTCGTTCTCCCGTGCCTCGACGAGGCCGAGGCACTGCCCTGGGTGCTGACGCGGATGCCCGGCGGCTTCCGGCCGCTGGTGGTCGACAACGCCTCCACCGACGACTCCGCGCGCGTGGCCGCCGAGCACGGCGCCCGCGTCGTCCCGGCGGGCGTCCGCGGCTTCGGCGCCGCCTGCCACGCCGGGATCCTGGCCGCCGAGACCGAGGTGGTGTGCGTCATGGACGCCGACGCCTCCCTCGACCCCGCCGAGCTGCCCCGGCTCGTCGCCGCGCTCGGCGACCTCGGCACCGCCGGGCGGCCCGGGCTGGTGCTCGGGCGGCGGCGGCCGTCCGGGCGGGGCGCGTGGCCGCCGCACGCCCGGCTCGGCAACGCCGTCCTGGCCCGCTCCCTGAACCGGCGCGCCGGCACCCGGCTGCGCGACCTCGGGCCGATGCGCGCCGCCCGCCGCGACGGGCTCCTCGCCCTCGGGATCGCCGACCGCCGGTTCGGCTACCCCCTGGAGATGGTGCTGCGCGCCGCGCACGCCGGGTGGCGCGTCGGGGAGATCGACGTCGCCTACCGCCCCCGCACCGGCACCTCGAAGGTGACCGGGACGCTCACCGGCACCGTCCGCGCCGTCCGCGACATGCGCCGCGTCCTGGCGGAGGTCACGCCATGACCGGCACACCCGCCGCCGACCTGATCGTCATCGCCAAGGAGCCCGTCCCCGGCCGGGTCAAGACCCGGCTGACGCCCGCCTACACCCCCGCCGAGGCCGCCGCGCTCGCCGAGGCGTCGCTGCGCGACACCCTCGCCGCCGTCGCCGCCGCACCGGCCGCGCGCCGGATCCTCGCGCTCGCCGGCACCCCCGGCCCGTGGCTGCCAGACGGGTTCACCGTCATCGCCCAGCGCGGCCGCGGCCTGGACGAACGCCTCGCCGCCGCCTTCGACGACGCCTGGCGCGGCCGCCCGCTCGTGCTGATCGGGATGGACACCCCGCAGGTCACACCCGACCTCCTGGGCCGCGCCGGCCGCGAGCTGGCACACCGCGACGCGGTGTTCGGCCCCGCCGCCGACGGCGGGTTCTGGCTGCTCGGCCTGCGCCGCCCCGACGCGCGGCTGCTGCGCGGCGTCCCGATGTCGCGGCCCGGCACCGGGGCGGTCCAGCTCGCGCGGCTGCGCGCCGCCGGGCTGGACGTCGGGCTGCTGCCCGAGCTGACCGACGTCGACACCCCCGCCGACGCCCGCGCCGTCGCCAAGGCCGCCGCGGGCGGCCGGTTCGCCGCCGCCGTGCGCGGCCTCGGAACCCGGACCGTCCCGGCATGATCGGCGCACTGTACGAGGAGGCCCTGCAGGGCGGCGCCGCCGTCGAGATCGAGCACGCCGACGGGCGCCGCCGCCCGCTGCCCGTCCGGGACTGGCTGGCCCTGCGCCCCGGCGACGGCGGGCTGCTGGACCGCTGCGCCGGCCCCACCCTGGACGTCGGCTCCGGGCCCGGCAGACTGACCGTGGCGCTCGCCCGGCGCGGTCTGCCGGTGCTCGGCATCGACGTGGCCCCCTCCGCGGTCGCTCTGACGGTCGCGGCGGGCGGCCCGGCCCTGTGCCGGGACGTGTTCGGCCGCGTGCCCGGCACCGGACGCTGGCGCACCGTCCTGCTCGCCGACGGCAACATCGGCATCGGCGGCGACCCCGCCGCGCTGCTGCGCCGCGTCCTGGCGCTGCCGGCGCCCGCCGGGCGGGTGCTGATGGAGGTCGAGCCGCCCGGCGCCGGGTCGCGGACCGAGCCGCTGCGGCTGCGGTCGGACCGGTCGGTCGGCGAATGGTTCCCCTGGGCGCACGTGTCCGCCGACGCCGTCGCCGGGCTGGCCGCCGAGTGCGCCGCGACCGTCACCGAATTCTGGGAGGAGGCGGACAGATGGTTCGTCGCCCTGCGCTCCTGAGACCCACGCTCCCGAAACCGCCGGCGGTACTGACGACGCTGCCGGGACGGTTCACCAGCCGCCTGCACGACGAGCGGGTCGCGTCCTGGCTCGGCATCGCCCTCGGCGTCAGCATCCTGGTCTCGTTCGGGACCGGCCTGGTCAGCCACTTCATGCAGCAGCCAGCCGGGTGGATGCTGTGGCCGTCGCGTCCGGTGAACCTGTACCGGGTCACCCAGGGCGTGCACGTCATCGGCGGGCTGGCGACGGTGCCGCTGCTGCTGGCCAAGCTGTGGACGGTCTACCCGAAGCTGTGGCAGTGGCCGCCGGTCCGCTCGATCGTCCACGGCGTGGAACGCGCACTGGTGTTCGTCCTGGTCGGCGCGGCGCTGTTCCAGTTCGTCACCGGAGTGCTGAACATCGGCTACTGGTACGCGTTCCGGTTCTACTTCACCACCGCGCACTACTGGACGGCCTACATCCTCTTCGGGGCGCTGCTCATCCACGTGGCCAACGAATGGTCCAAAGCGCGCCGGACCGTGATGACCAGGCCGCAGGACGCGGTGGGGCGCCGCGGCTTCCTGCTCACCGTCGCCGCCGCGAGCGGGGTCGTCGCCCTGACCACGGTGGGGGAGGCGTTCACCCCGCTGGCGCGGCTGGCGGTGCTGGCGCCCCGCCGCCCCGGAGACGGCCCACAGGGCGTCCCGGTCAACAAGTCGGCCGCCGCGACCGGCGTCACCTCCGCCGCCCGCGACCCCGGCTGGCGGCTCACGGTGACCGGCCGCGTCGCGCGGCCGGTCACGCTGTCCCTGGCCGACCTGCGCGCACTGCCGCAGCACACCGCGCGGCTGCCCATCTCCTGCGTGGAGGGCTGGAGCGTGGAGGCGAACTGGCGGGGCGTGCGGCTGCGGGACGTGCTGCGCATGGCCGGCGTCGCCGGCGACGCGCGGGTGCGGGTGGAGTCGCTGGAACCCTACGGGCTCTACCGCACCTCGCGCGTCGACGCCCCGCACTGGCGCGACCCGCTGACGCTGCTGGCGCTCGGCCTGAACGGCGAACCCCTCGACCTGGACCACGGCTACCCCTGCCGCCTGATCGCGCCGAACCGGCCGGGCGTCATGCAGACCAAGTGGGTGCACCGGCTGGTGGTCCTGTGAAGACGCGGATACTCGCCTACCTGGCGGGCCTGGGGTTCATCGCCCTGGGCGTCCGCGGGATCGTCGCGGAGGTGCCCGTCGCGCGGTGGGCCGCCTGGTTCGCGGGCGCGGCGATCCTGCACGACGGCGTCCTGGTCCCGGCGGTCCTGCTCGCGGGGCTGGTCACCGGGCTCGTGCCCGCCGGGAACCGGCGCATCGCGCGGGCCGCGCTCGTCATCGCCGCCTGCGTCACCGCGGTCGCGATCCCGCTCGTGCTCGGCTACGGGCGCCGCGCCGACGAGCCGTCCCGCCTTCCGCTGCCCTACGGCCGCAACCTGGCGATCGTGCTGGCCGTCATCGCCGCCACGGCCGTTTGCGCCGCCGTGGCCCGCGCCGTCATCGTCCGCCGCAGTGTCCGCGACGGTGCCCGGCACGGCGGGGCGACGCGCGCCCCGCGGCCCTCGGAGAAGGAGCGGCGCCGATGACGCTCACCCGGGCGCGCGGGCGCGCGAACGCCCCGGCGCCCCCGAGGCGGCGCGCCTGGCCGGGGTGGGTCGCGGTCGCGGTGTGGGCGGCCGCGATCGCGGCGGCGTTCACGCTGGGCTGGTCCCTGCGGCGCGCCGGCCTGGCGACCGAGGACCCGCTGCCTCCGCTGCACGCGCGGCTGCGGGAGCGGCCGCTGACCTGGCAGCTGCTTCCGGCGGCGGCGTTCGCGGCCCTGGCCGTGGCGGCGCTTCCCGTTCTCGCGGCCCGGCTGCCGTGGCGGTGGCTGCCGCCGGCCGCGTGGGCCGGCGCCGCCGTGTGGACGGTGACGCTGGCGGCCGGCGACGGCTGGCACGCGCTGGCCGCGCCGCTCGACGCGCCGACCGAATACCCGGCGGGCCTGGCGCAGCTGCGCTCCGACCCCCTCGAATGGCTGCGGACGTTCACCGAGCGGCTCGGCGGCTACACCACGCATGTGCGGGGTCATCCGCCGCTGCCGATGCTGCTGCTGTGGGCGCTGGAGAAGGCCGGGCTCGGCGGGACCGGGTGGGCGGCGGCGTTCGTCGTCGCGGCGGGGACGTCGTCGGCTGCCGCGATCGCCGTCACGGTGCGGTGCACGGCGGGGGAGCGGGCCGCGCGGGCCGCGGTGCCGTTCCTGGTGCCGGCTCCGCTGGCGGTGTGGGTCGCGACGTCGATGGACGCGGTGTTCCTGGCCGCGGGCGCGTGGGGGACGGCGCTGCTGGCGGTGGCCGCCCGCCGGGCCGGGGCGGGGGCGCCCGCGGCGGCCGTGGCGGGCGGACTGCTGCTCGGGTGCCTGCCGTATCTGAGCTACGGGCTGCTGCCGCTGTTCGCGGTGCCGCTGGCGGTGCTGCTGCTCGGGCGTCCCCGGGCGCGGGTCCTCGCGGCCGCCTGTGCCGGGCTGGTGGTGGTCCCGGCCGCCTTCACGCTGCTGGGGTTCTGGTGGCCCGACGGCGTCCGCGCCACCCTGGACACCTATCTGATCAGCCGCGGATCGGCGCAGCGCTCCTACCCCTACTTCCTGTTCGCGAACCTGGCCGTGCTGGGGCTGCTGACCGGCCCGGCGGTCGCGCACGCGCTGCCCCGCACGGCGGCGGCGCTGTGGCGGGGCGCCCGGGCGCGGGCGCTCTCGCCCGAGGCGGCCGTGGCGGCGACGGCCGGCGCGGCGCTGCTGGGCGTGCTCGTCCTGGACGTCTCCGGGGTCACCAAGGGCGAGGTCGAGCGGATCTGGCTGCCGTTCGCCGGCTGGATCATGGTCGCCGCCGCGCATCATCGCAGGCCGAGGGCGTGGCTGGCGGCGCAGGCGGCGACCGGGCTGGCCGTCCAGGCGCTCGTGCTGTCCCCCTGGTGAGCGCGGCCACGTTTCGGCGGGCGGCGAAACGATCTCGGGTTAGCGTCGGCGCCATGAGCGACCCCGAGTTGAAGGCGCGGCTGGCAGAGCGGTTCCGGGAGGTCAACGGCGACCACCCGATGACGGCCGCCGACGACGCCTACGTCACCGCGTGGTTCACCGACCTGGAGGACCTGTGCCGCGCCGCCGGCCGCGACACCGGCCGGGTGCGGCGGCTGATGCTGGACGGCAGGCTGCCGCTGCCCGGCTACCTGCGGTCCGACGGCGTGGAGATGGTGCCGTCCGACCTGTTCGACCTCGCCGACCAGGCGGGCGGCGTCGACGCGCTGGAGGAATGGTTCCTGGCGCACTGGGACGACCGGGCCACCGCCGAGCAGGAGTGGGGCTCCTACCTGGACGGGCAGTACGTGTGCCTGCGCTCTGTCACCCCCCGGACCATCCGGTACAAGGACGCGCTGGTGACCGCGATCGAGGCGGCACCGCAGGAGCCGGACGCCGGCAGCCCGGCCTGGAACCACCGGCTGCACGCCCTGATCGACGAACTCGACGCTCTGGAGCCGCCGTTCACCGCCTACGACCGGCTGCGGTTCGGCGGCCCGGTGTCGCGGGACCGCTGCATCGACGCCATGCGCGCCCGCTACCCCCGCCCCGCCTAGCCCGCTACCAGGAGGGCCGCGGCCCGCGGCGGGTCACCAGGGGACGGGGCCGTCGTCGTCGAAGAACCCGCCGGTCGGGCCGTCCTCGCCGAGGGTGGCGAGCCGGATCGCCACGGCCGCGCCTTGCTCGGCGGTCCGCTCGATGGTCCGGCCGGTCAGCCGGGTGAAGTCCAGCACGAAGTCGGTCGCGCAGGCGCCGGGCGCGGCGGCGTTGACCAGGATCCCCGTGTCCCGCAGCCGCTTGGCGTACTGGATCGTCAGCATGTTCAGCGCCGCCTTGGACGCCGGGTAGGCCGCCGAGGCGGGGGTGTCCCAGAAGTAGTGGCCGGGGTCGGTCATCGCGGCCATCGACGAGGTGCCGCTGGAGACGTTGACGATCCGTCCCGCGGGCGCCCGGCGCAGCAGCGGCAGCATCGCGTTGGTCACCCTGATCACGCCGTACAGGTTGGTGTCGAACACGCGGTGCACGACGTCCATGTCGGCCTCGTCCGGCAGGTGGCCGGCGCCGCCGGAGATGCCGGCGTTGTTGACCAGGACGTCCAGGCGGCCGGTGGCGGCCGCGACGTGCCGGGCGGCGTCCCGGACCGCGGCCGGGTCGGTGACGTCCAGGGGGACGGCGCGGGCGTCGTGCCCGGCGTCCCGCAGCGACGCGGCCGCCTTCTCGCCCAGGCCGGCGTCGCGGGCGCCGATCAGCACGGTCATCCCGCGCGCGGCGAGCCCCGCGGCGACGGCGTATCCGATGCCCTTGTTCGCCCCGGTCACCAGGGCGGTCGTGGTGTCGTCCATGCCTTCACTCCACCACCGGCGGCGCGGCCCGCTCCAACACCGATCGGACCGCGATCCATACCCTGGAGGTATGGACGTGGTGGAAACGCGTGAGCTCACCTACTTCCTTGCGGTGGCGCGGGAACTGCACTTCGGCCGGGCCGCCGCGAGCCTCGGCATCGCGCAGCCGCCGCTGTCGCGGGCGATCGGCCGGCTGGAGCGGCGCCTCGGCGTGACGCTGCTGGAGCGCACCAGCCGCCGCGTCGCCCTGACCCCGGCGGGCGAGACGCTGCTGGCCGAGGGCGGCGCCGCGCTGGACGCCGTCGCCGCCGCGGTCCGCCGCACGCGGCGCGCGGGCACCGGCGCTCCCCGGCTCGTCCTGGCGATGAAGCCCGGCGGCGACGGCGGCGGGCTGCTCCCGCTGCTCCTGGCCGCCTACGAACGCGAGCCCGGGGCGGTGCCGGTGGAGATGCTGTTCGGGTACGGGGCGGCGCAGGCCCTGCGGGACGGCCGCGCCGACGCCGCCCTGCTGTACGCGCCCCGGCAGGACTTCACCGGCCTCGCCGTCGAGGAGCTCCTGGAAGAGGCGCAGGTCGCCGTCCTGCCGAAGGGCCACCGGCTCGCCGACCGGGAGGAGGTGTCGATGGCCGACCTGGGCGGCGAGCCGCGGGCCCGCCCCGCCTACGGCCTCCCGCACGGCCTCCCGCACGGCTCCGATCCCGGCGGCGGGCCCGTGATCCACGACGCGGGACAGCTGATGCAGCTCATCGCGCTCGGCCGCGCGATCGCCGTGCTCCCGGCGTCCACCAGGCGGCTGCTGCGCGAGGACCTGACGGCGGTACCGGTCCGCGACGCCGAGCCGACCACGCTGGTGCTGGCGTGGCCCGAGGCGTCCCGGTCCCGCCCGCTGGCGGCGTTCGTGCGGTCCACCGCCGCTGCGGCGGCCGAATTCACCGCCTCCCACCAGGGCTGATACGGCGCCGGAAAAAATCTCGAAGAAAAATCCGGCGGGATGTCGATCCGGCGGCCGGCCGTGCGACGCGTCTGTGAAGGCCGATGAGACACCGCACGGAAGGACCCACGACCATGAGCACCCAGAGCGTGAGCACCCACACCCTCACCACCGCCCAGGCCGCCACCGGCGAGAGTCGCACGCTGCGCAAGGCGCTGTGGGCCGCGCAGATCCTGCTCGCCGCCTTCCTGCTCGTCGCGTCGGCGCTGCCGAAGTTCGCCGGGGAGGCCAACGCCGTCGAGACCTTCGCCAAGATCGGGTGGGGCCAGTGGCTCCGGTATGCGACCGGCGCCGTCGAGGCCGCCGGCGCGATCGGGCTGGTGGTCCCGCGGCTGGCCGGGCTCGCCGCGACCGGCCTGATCGGCCTGATGGGCGGCGCCGCCCTCACCCAGATCCTGGTGCTGGAGCCGGCGTGGGCGCTGCTGCCCGCCGCGTTCGCGGTCGTGTTCGCCGCGGTCGCCTGGGACCGCCGCGCCGAGTCCCGCGAGATCCTGCGCACGCTGAAGCGGTGAGCCGCGCACACTGAGCCGCCCACGCTGAGGCGCCGCGAGACGGCGGACGGCCCGAGGCCACCCGGCCCCGGGCCGTCCGCCGTCTCGCGCCTGGGCGGTCAGCCGTCCTCGGGAAGCAGGGCGCGCAGTTCGGCGGTGAGGGCCTCGGCGTCCCCGGGGCGCCCGTGGTAGGCGGCCGGGGTGTTCTGGAACAGCGCGACGCGCCACTCGCCCATGAGCTGGGACGCGGTGAGGGTCTGCACGGAGTTGACGGCCGGGTCGATGTCGGCGGAGCCGGGCGGAACCATGCCGGCGACGGCGCGCAGGACGGCGGCGCCGGGGCCGATCAGCCGCACGTCCCGCACCGCGGCGACGTAGCGGGCGGTCTGGTGGCCGGCGAAGATCCGGTCGAGCTGGGCGGCGATCCGCTCGCGGCCGGAGTGCAGGGTGCCGTCGAACCCGATCGTCTCGCCGTCGTCGCGGAACGGCGCGGCGAACGCGGCGCCGTCGCGGGCGTTCCAGCCGTCCAGGATCCGCCGGTACAGGGCGCGGACGGCGTCCAGCGCGCCGAGCCGTTCGGCGTAGCGGTCGTGGTGGACCTGCCAGCGGACGGTGGTCCAGTTGGCCCAGTCGACGCGGGCGCCGTCGAGGGCCTCGGCGAGGTAGTCCAAGTGGACGTGCCATCCGGCGAGGGTCTGGACCAGGTACTCGCCGGGCAGCCGGACGTCGCTGGTGAACACCAGATGCGTCCCTTCGGGGGCGGGCGCCAGTTCCCAGCGCAGCACGCCGTGGACGTCGGAGTCCAGTTCCAGCAGCCGCGGCGGGTCGAACGCGGTGACGGTGCCGCGGGCGGTGGTCTCCTCGGCGGCGTCGCCGGCGTTGAGCCAGCGCAGCTCGAACTTGCCGCCTACGGCGGGTTCCAGGACGGCCTCGGCGAGCCATGCCGACAGTTTCGCGGGGTCGGTGAGGGCCCGCCAGACCCGTTCGGGCGGGTGCCGCAGGCGGCGCTCGAAGCGCAGCAGGGTGCGGCCGTCCCGCTGGGTGGCCGTTCCGTCGGGGTACTGCTCGCCGGTGCTCATCTCGCCCTGCCTCTCCTCGGTCGCGTTCTGCCCGGACGGCGGTGGAGCACACGCATGTCCCGCTCCCGCGCGGCCCACCGCAAACGAACATAACTCCTTTCGCATATAACTGGCAAGGCATGTAAATCGCGGCCGGTCAGGGCGGCGGCCAGGTGATGAGGGTATGAGCCCAGGTCAGTCCCGCGCCGAAGCCGGCGAGCAGCACCGGATCCCCGGGGCCGATCCGGCCCGTCCGCACGGCCCGGTCCAGGGCGTAGGGGATGCTCGCGGCGCCGATGTTGCCGACCTCCTGCCCGACGATCGCCAGCTGCCCCGGTTCGAGCCCGGCGGCCGGCGCCAGGGAGGCGACCAGCCGCGGGTTGGGCTGGTGCGGGACGACCAGGGCCAGGTCGGCCGGCTTGATCCCGGCGGCCTCGGTCGCCTCGGCCACCAGCCGCGGGAAGATCGCGGTGATGAAGTCCCGGACGGCACGGCCGTCCATGTGGATGGTGTGACCGGACGCCGCGAGCGTCTCGGCGCTGGCGGGCCGCCGGCTGCCGCCGGCGGGGATCAGCACGTCCCCGGCGCCCGAACCGTCCGAGCCGAGGGTGACCGGGCCGATCCCGTAGGGCGCCGGGGCGGGCCCGACGACCGCGGCGGCGGCGCCGTCGCCGAACAGGGCGGCGGTGGCCCGGTCGTGGCGGTTGAGGAAGCGGGAGTACACCTCGACCCCGATGACCAGCGCGTGCGGGGCGGGGTCGCGCTGGGCGGCCAGCCAGCCGATCGCGGCCTGCAGCCCGAACACGAACCCCGAGCAGGCGGCGGAGATGTCGAACGCGGCGGCGCGGCGTGCGCCCAGCACGGCCTGCACCCGGCAGGCGGTCGACGGGGCGATGACGTCGGGCGTCGAGGTGCCGAGCACGATCAGCCCGACGTCGGCGGCGGCCAGCCCGGCGGCGGCCAGCGCCTGTTCCGCGGCGGCCGCGGCCAGGTCGGAGGCGGCCTCGCCGGACGCGGCGACGTGCCGGCGCAGGATCCCGGTGCGCCGCTCGATCCAGGACGGGTCCAGGCCCAGCTCGCGGGACAGCTCGTCGCTCGGCACGAAGTCGCGGGGCAGGTGGGCCCCGGTTCCGCGGATCGCCCAGCCTCGCCCGCCGTCCGGCAGTGTCCCCGGCAATGTCATTGCGCGTGCCTCCCGCTTCTCACCGCACCGACGGTTGTCAGCCCCATCCCTTAAGTGAATAATCCCATTTCAGGACTTGTGTTCCATAACTCATTGCTAAGCGGCCGTTGTCCAAAAAGAAAAGAGAGCCTTCCTTTGAGGTAAGGAGACCCCGCGTGCCGTCCTCCCGATTCCGTCCGGCCGGGGAACTCAAGCCCGACGACATCTGCGCCTTCCTGTTCCCGGGCACCGGCTCGGCGGGGGTGCCCGACCTGCCCGGCCTCGCCGCCACGGGCCGCGCCGCCGCCCGCGCCGTCGGCGATGTCCTGGACGCCGTCCAGGAGGGCCTCCCGCGCCCCGGATGGCCGTCGCTGCGGTCGATCCTGCTGGAGGAACCGGCCGAATACCGCGCCGCGGCCCGCACCCCCGGCGTCGCGCAGCTCGCCTCCTACGCCGCCTCCGTCGCCGTCGACCGGGCCCTGCGCACGCACGGCGTCCACCCCGGCTTCGCGGTCGGGCAGAGCTTCGGGGAGATCGCCGCACTGGTGTGCGCGGGCGCGTTCGCGATCACCGACGGCGCCCGCATGGCCGTCTCCGTCGTCGGCGTCCTGGCCCGGCGCGGCGGAGGAGGCGGGATGGGACTGCTGGAGGCCGGCGAGGACGACGCCCGCGCCGTCATCGAGACGGCCGGCGCCCCGGAGGTGGTCGTCGCCTGCCTGAACGCACCATCGGTGACCGTCGTGTCGGGGCCCGAGAAACCTCTGGAGGCCGTCCTGGACGCCGCGCGCGGCCGCGGGGTCAACGCCGTGCGGCTCGCCGTCCCCTACCTGTCGCACCACCCGGCGATGGCCGGCGCCGACGACGAGTGGTACGCCATGATCCGCGGCTTCCCGCAGCGCCCGCTGGAGCTGCCGGTGCACTCGCCGGTCCGGGGCCGCGCCTACCACGACGGAGACGACCTGCACCGCGCCCTGGCCGACTGCATCGTGCGGCCCGTCCGGCTGCCCGACACGCTGCGCGCCGTGCACGAGGCCGGCGCGACCGTGTTCACCGAGGCCGGCACCGGCAACGCGCTGTGCCAGTGCGCGCGGCTGGCCGTCCCCGGCGCCCGGACGCTGGCGCCGCTGCGCGACCACCCCCGCCACGGGCTGACCGGCAAGGCCGCCTCGGGCATCACGCCCGCACGCGACGGAAGGGACGGCTCATGACCACGTTCCCCACCGAGGCCGACGACCTCGCCGGCTTCGTGCTCGGCACCTCCCTGGACGCCAAGACCCGGGCCCGGCTGGAGGAGGCCGTCCCGGAGGAGTTCTTCACCGTCCCCGGCGGGCTCACCGCGCCGCAGCGGCACGCGCTCACCTACGAGCGGCTGCGGCGGGCCGGGCTCGCCGCGCCGCCCGCCGGCGAACTGCTGGAGGACCCGCCGGCGCTGTGCGCGCTGCTGGAGCGCGCCGCGATCGCCGACCCGCCGCTGTTCCACCTGATGCTGCTGCACTACACCCTGGCGCTCGGCCCCATCCTGCGGTTCGGCGCCGGGCAGGACGGCACGCGCGGGGTCCGCGACTCGCTGGAGTCGATGACCTCGTTCGGGGCGCTGCTGATGACCGAGGCGGGACGCAGCAACAGCCACCTGTCGCCCCGCACCGTCGCCCGCCACGACCCCGATACCGGCGGGTTCGTGCTGAGCACCCCCGACGCCCAGGCCGCCAAGTTCCCCACCAACACCGCCCACCCCGACGTCCCCAAGACCGCCGCCGTGTACGCCACCCTCGTCCACGGCGGCCACGAGCAAGGGGTGTTCGTGTTCGCGGTCCCGCTGCGCGGGCCCGACGGCGCCGTCCCGCCCGGCGTCCGGATCGTGCCGGCGCCCGAGACGTCCGGCCTGCAGATCGACTACGCCGCCGTCCTGCTGGACGAGGTGCGCGTCCCCTTCGAGGCGTGGCTGCGCGACGGCGCCCGCATCGACGCCGGCGGGGAGTTCCACGACCCGGCCGGGACGGCGGCGGCGCGCCTGACCCGCTCGATGGGCATCGCGCCGCCGGTGTGGCGGGCGGTGGTGTCGGCGTCCGCGGCGGTCACCCGGGCGTCGGCGGGGATGCTGCTGGCCCACTCGGCGGGACGCTCCACCCTCGGGCGGCTCGCGCCGCGCCGGCCGCTGACCGACTACCGCAACCAGCAGGAGGCGGTGCTGGGCGCGCTCGCGTCCGGCTACGCCCTCACCGCCGTCGCCGCGCACGTCACCGCGCCCCGCCCCGCCGCGGCCGCGGCGGGAGACGGGGCGGCGGGCGGCCCGGCGACCGCGTGGGCGCCGTGGTCGGCGGTCGACCGGGACCTGGCGCTGCTGAAGGCGGCCGCGACCGCCCAGGCGCAGGAGACGGTGTCGGCGTGCCGGGTGCACAGCGGCGCGCCCGGCTTCGCCGCCGTCGAGCGCCTCAACGCCTACCGGGGCCTGACGCACGCCTACCAGAACGCCGGCGGCGACAACGAGCTGATCCTCTACGACACCGCCCGCGCCATGGCCGACCTGGACCGCTACGTCCCGCCCGAACCGGAGGCCGGTCCGCCCGACGACGGTGACCTGGAGTCCCCGCGCGTGTGGCTGTTCCTGGCCCGCGACACCGAACGCCGGATGCGCGACCGGCTCGCCGGGAGGGTGGAGGAGGCGCTGCGCGCCGGCGACGACCCCTTCACCGCCTGGAACGGCAACCTCGTGCTGGCCGCGCGGACCGCCACGGCCTGCGCCGACCGCGTCGTCCTGGAGATCCTCGCCTCCGCCCTGGACACCGGACCGCGCGCGCTGGGCCCGGTCCTGCGCCTGCACGCGCTGAACCGGCTGGAGCACCGCGCCTCCGACCTGCTCAACGAGGGGGTGGCGCCGCCCGGCATCCTCGACGAGGTGTGGGCGGCGCGCCGCCGCACCTGCGACGAGCTCGCGCCCCGCGCGGCGGAGCTGGCCGCGGGGTTCGGCCTGCCCGCCCCGCTCACCGCGCCCACCGCGTTCCTCACCTGACGGGCCCGCTCCGCACCCGGCCCGCGTGCGGACATGTCCGGACGAAACGGCACGCCACGCCGCGAATTCGCCAAGGAGGCGGGGGAACCAGTGCGAGGTGGCTACCGTTCTCGTAAGACAGACCGCACGCGGGTGGTCCTCACCCGCAGGCCGATACGGAGGTAGACACAGTGGGAGTCAGTCTGAGCAAGGGCGGCAACGTCTCGCTGACCAAGGAGGCCCCCGGACTGACCGCCGTCGTGGTTGGTCTGGGCTGGGACGTGCGGACCACGACCGGGACCGACTTCGACCTGGACGCCAGCGCCCTGCTGTGCTCGGCGGAGAACAAGGTCCTGTCGGACAAGCACTTCATCTTCTTCAACAACCTCAAGAGCCCCGACGGCTCGGTCGAGCACACCGGCGACAACCTCACCGGCGAGGGCGAGGGCGACGACGAGGCGATCAAGGTGAACCTGGGCGCGGTCCCGGCCGAGATCACCAAGATCGTGTTCCCGGTGTCGATCTACGACGCCGACAGCCGGCAGCAGAGCTTCGGGCAGGTCCGCAACGCCTTCATCCGCGTGGTGAACCAGGCCGACAACAGCGAGATCGCGCGCTACGACCTGTCGGAGGACGCCTCGACCGAGACCGCGATGGTGTTCGGCGAGCTGTACCGCAACGGCGCCGAGTGGAAGTTCCGCGCGGTGGGCCAGGGCTACGCCTCCGGCCTGTCGGGCATCGCCTCCGACTTCGGCGTGAACGTCTGACCCGCGGCCGTGCCCCGGTGGGGCGTCCCCCTTTCGGCTGGGGGGCGCCCCGCCGCGCTTCTACGCGGCCGCGGGCCGAGGCGGTCAGGCGGCGGGGACGACGGCGAGGGCCTCGATCTCGACGAGCAGGTCGTCGCGGACCAGCCGCGACACCTCGATCAGCGACGCCGCGGGGGAGACGTGCGCGGGGACGAACTCGGCGCGCACCGCCCGCACGGCGCCGACGCCGCCGGCGTCGCGCAGGAAGTAGCCGAGCCGCACCACGTGCTCCCAGCGGGCGCCGGCCGCGGTGAGCGCGGCCTCCAGGTTGGCGAACACCTGCCGGGTCTGGGCCTCCAGGTCGCCGGGGCCGACGAGGTTCCCGGCGGCGTCCAGGGCGATCTGCCCGCTGATTACCACCAGCCGGCCCGGGAGGTCGACCGAGACGGCATGGCTGTAGCCGGGGCCCGGCGCGAGGCCGGGCGCGTCGATCTGGCGGATCGCGGGGCGCGGATCGTTGTTCGTCACAAGATCACGGTACTCGCGGCGCCCGGACGGGTGCCCAGGTGGCCGCGCGGGTGCCGCACGGGCGCGGCGCGGTCAGCCGAGGAGCTCCTCCCGCAGCCGGGTCTTGAGGATCTTGCCGCCGGGGTTGCGGGGCAGGCCCTCCGCCCGGAACCAGAAGCGGACGGGCACCTTGAACGCGGCGATCCTCCCGCCGAGGAACTCCTGGATCTCCCGCTCGGTGGCCGCGGCGTCCGGGCGCAGCACGATCACCGCGCCGACCTCCTCACCGAGGACCTGGTGCGGGACGCCGATCACGGCGCAGTCGGCGACGGCCGGATGCTCGTACAGGGCGGCCTCGACCTCGGCGCAGTAGATGTTCTCGCCGCCGCGGATCAGCATGTCCTTGGCGCGGTCGACGATGTAGACGAACCCGTCGCCGTCCAGGCGGGCCAGGTCGCCGCTGTGGAACCAGCCGTCCACGAACGCCTGCGCGGTCGCCTCGGGCTTGTTCCAGTAGCCCTTGATGACGTTGGGGCCCTTGATGAGCAGTTCGCCCACCTCGCCGGACGGCAGCTCGTTCCCGGCCGGGTCGACGACCTTGACGTCGCAGACCGCGACGGGCGGGCCGACGCTCTCGGGCCGCTCCAGGTAGTTCACGCCGCCGTTGTAGGTGGTGACCGAGGAGGTCTCGGTGAGGCCGTAGCCGTTGCCGGGCACCCGCTCGGGCAGCCGCTCCTTGATCTTGTCCACGAGGGCGGGCGCGGCCGGGGCGCCGCCGTAGCTGACCCCGGTGAGGCTGGAGGTGTCGTACTCGCCGAACTCGGGGGAGGTGAGCACCTGCCACGCCATGGTGGGGACGCCGCCGAACCCGGTGACCTTCTCCCGCTCGATCAGCTCCAGCGCCCTGCGGACGTCCCACTTGTACATCAGCACCACGGTCCCGCCCTGCAGGGCGCTGGCGACCAGCACCGAGTGGCAGCCGGTGGCGTGGAAGAACGGGACGCTCAGCAGCGTCACGCGGGGCTGCGGCGCGACGAGCTCCTCGACCGTCCGGCCGGCGCGGACCCCGGCCGACAGGATCCCGTAGGCGAGGCTGACGGGGTTGGTGGTGATGTTGCGGTGCGTGCCGAGGGCGCCCTTGGGACGCCCGGTGGTGCCGGAGGTGTAGAAGATCGTCGCCTCGTCGTCGGGGTCGAGCGGCACGTCCGGCAGCGCCGCGGCGGCCGGGTCGCCGACGTCGCCGAGGACGTCCTCCAGCGCCTCGGCGCCCTCGGGCGGGGCGTCGCCGGCCCGCGCGACCAGGCACGCGCCCCCCAGTTTCGGCACCACCCCGGCGAGCCGCTCCGCGCGCTCGGCGTCGGCGACGAGGACCTTGGCGCCGCTGTCGGCCAGCCCGTACTCCAGCTCCGCGGCGCTCCACCAGGCGTTCAGCGGCACCACGACGGCGCCGGCCGCGGCGGCGCCGAAGAACGCCACCGACCATTCGGGGTAGTTGCGCATCGCGATCGCGACCCGGTCGCCCTTGGCCACCCCGTACCGGTCGATGAGCAGCCGCGCGAACGCCGCCGCCCGCGCGTAGTGGCCGGCGAAGGTGAGCCGGTCGTCGCCGTAGACCAGGAAGTCCTTGCCGCCGTGGGCGCGGGAGATCTCCAGGATCTCGCGGAGGGTGGGAGGGGCGTTCTTCCACACGCGGGTCCGCACGCCCCGGATCTCGGTCTCGGCCATCTCGAACAGCTGCCCGGGCGCCGTCATGGCCGCCCTGACCTCGGCGATGCCCGGAAGCTCCCTGCCCTGCCCGTCCTGCCGCCGCTCGTCCTGGTCCTGCACGTCGCGCCTCCCGCGGGGTCGTCTCGGCGCACCGCCGCGCGAGCCGTCCGCCGAACACGATTCGGCGCGCCGTGCCCGAGAATCTATGATCCGCGTCACGCGCAGGTCAACGCCGCCGCCGGGCCGGATGGTCCGGGCAAAGATCCCTGCCTGCGACAATGGGGGCATGACCGAGCGCAAGCCGATCGAGTACTGGCTGTCGGACATGGACGGGGTCCTGGTGCACGAGGGCCGGCCCGTCCCCGGCGCCGAGGAGTTCGTCCGCCGCCTGGCGGCATCCGGAAAGCCGTTTCTAATCCTGACCAACAACTCGATCTACACCCGCCGGGACCTGTCGGCCCGGCTGGCGGCGGCGGGCCTCGCCGTACCGGCCGAGTCGATCTGGACGTCGGCGCTGGCCACCGCCCGGTTCCTGGCCGACCAGCGGCCCGAGGGATCGGCGTACGTGATCGGGGAGGCGGGACTGACGACGGCGCTGCACGAGTCGGAGTTCGTCCTGACCGACATCGACCCCGACTATGTGGTGCTCGGCGAGACCCGCACCTACAGCTTCTCCCAGATCACCCGCGCGATCCGGCTGATCGAGGGCGGCGCGCGGTTCGTGGCGACCAACCCCGACCCGGTCGGCCCGTCCCCGGAGGGTTCGCTGCCGGCCTGCGGCGCGGTCGCCGCGATGATCACCCGGGCGACGGGTGTGGAGCCCTACTTCGTCGGCAAGCCGAACCCGCTGATGATGCGGACGGCGCTGAACGTGGTCGGCGGGCACAGCGAGAGCACCGCGATGGTCGGCGACCGTATGGACACCGACATCGTCGCCGGCGTCGAGGCGGGGCTGGAGACGATCCTGGTGCTGACCGGCGTGACCCGCAAGGACGAGATCGCCAGGTTCCCGTTCCGGCCGCACCGCGTCGTCCCGTCCATCGCCGACCTCATCGAGCTGGTCTGACCCGCGGCCCCTGGGGCCGCGACCCTGGACCGGGGACGCCATGCGCATGATCAGACAGGGCGGTTCGCGGGAGCTGGAGGTCCGCAGGTCCCGGTTCGTGTGCACGCTCGCCCGCGCCGCCGACGAGGCCGAGGCGGCGGCGTTCATCGGCGGGCACCGGCGCGCGCACCGCGACGCCACCCACAACTGCACCGCCTACGTCGTCGGCGAGCACGGTGAGATCACCAGGAGCAGCGACGACGGCGAACCGGCCGGGACCGCGGGGATCCCGATGCTGGAGGTGCTGGTGCGGCGCGGGCTGACCGGCACGGTCGCGGTCGTCACCCGCTACTTCGGCGGGGTCAAGCTCGGCACCGGCGGTCTGGCGCGCGCCTACGCCCAAGCGGTCGCCGACACCGTCGACACCGTCGGGGTGGTGGAGCTGCGCCCGGTGGTGACGGTCACCGTGGGCGTGGACCACGCGCTGGCGGGACGGTTCCTCGGCGACCTGCACGCCCGCGGGCACCAGCCCGGCGACGTCCGCTACGGGGCCGGTGTGGAGGCCGACGTGGCGGTGCCCGTCACCGACCTGGAGGCGTTCGAGGCGTGGGCCGCCGAGGTCACCGCCGGGCGCGCGTCGGTGCGGCGCGGCGCACCCGGCCACGTCGAGGTACCGGTGCCGTGACCCGCCGCTGTGACCCGCCGCTGTGACCCGCCCCCGTGACCTGCGCTGCGAGCTGCGGGGTCAGCCGGTGAGGAACTCCTCCAGGGCGGGGGCGAGCGCGGCGGGGTCGACGTCGTGGGTCTGGCCGTCCAGGGTGCGGTGCGTCCCGGCGGGCAGGAGCGCGGCGGTGCGGCGGGCGATGTCGCGCATCCAGGCGGGGCTGTCGCCGCCGTCCAGGACGAGCGCCGGGACGGCGACCCGGCCGAGGAGGTCCTCGGGCAGCTCGGCGCCGGTGGCGGCGTCGTCCATGACGGCCGAGTCGTAGGCGAGGGTGGGCGCCAGCGCCTCCAGCGCCGGCCACATCGGCGCGCCCCGCATCTGCCGGACCATCTCGGCGGGCATGCCGACGTTCGTCATGAACAGGGCGAGGGCGTCGCCGCGGTGGCCGTCGGCCAGCAGCGCGGTCAGTTCGGTGTTGTAGGCGCGGGCGCGGGTGACCCGGTCGTCGTGGGCGGGGACGAAGGGCGGCTCGAACAGCGCGAGCCGGGTGATGGGCAGCCCGTGCGCGGCCGCGCGCAGCGCCAGCACGGCCCCGGAGGACATCCCGTACACGGCGGCGGATCCGCCGGCGGTCTCGATGACGGCGGCCAGGTCCTCGATCTCGCGTTCGACGGCGTAGGGCGGGGCGTCGCCGCTGTCGCCGCGTCCCCGGCGGTCGTAGCTGAGGACGGTGTGGCGCGGGGCCAGCAGCCCGGCGAGCGCGGCGCCCGAGCCGCGGTCGTTCAGGGCCCCTCCCACGTGGACCAGGGCGGGTCCTTCGCCGATCCCGTCGAAGGCGATTTCAGTGCCGTCCTTGGAGTGCACGGTTTCCATGATGGTTTCCTTCCCATGCCGCCCGCGTTGGTGCGGCTCTCACCCCACCCGACGAGCACGGAACCGCGGAATCGACACCCAGGCCCCCGACGGCGCAGGTTTTTCTGCGCCCGGATCGCCGGTCAGCCCGTCCCGGGGGCCGGTTCGTCGACCGGGCGGATCTCGATCTGGCCGAGCGCGGCCCACGGGTGGCGGGCGGCGATCTCGATCGCCTCGTCGAGCCCGGCGCACTCGATCACGCTGAACCCGCCGATCTGGTCCTTGGTCTCGGCGAACGGGCCGTCGGTCAGCAGCACCTCCTCGCCGCGCACCTTCACGGTGGTGGCCCGGTCGGGCGGCGCGAGCCCGGCGCCGCCGCGGATGACGCCGCGGCGGGTCATCTCCTCCGACCAGCCGCCGCAGCCGGTGGCGGCGGCCAGCTCGGGGTCGGTCCCGGCGGTCTCGTCGCTGCAGATCATCAGCACGTAGCGCACGGTTCCTCCCCTGGCCCGGCGTCCCGCAGGCGGAGGCCCCGCCCGGGCAGCAGGATCTCAGACGCGCCGGTACTTCCCAACCGCTCCCGCACCGGGCCTCCCGGGCGGGCGCGGCCTAGCATGAGCGGCGGAACATCAACGCGACAGCGGCGGAACCGGGGCGGTCGGGCGTGGACGGGTCACGGGCGGTGCGGTGACGGGGCTGGAGCCGGGCGTGGTGGCCGCGCTGGTCCTGGTGGGGCTGGCCGCCGGGGTCGGGATCACCGCGGTCGGGCCGGGCGGGGTGCTGATCACGGTGGGGCTGTTCGCGCTGACGGGGCTGCCGCCCGCGCGGGTGGCGGGGACGGCGATCGTCACCAACGTCGCGACCGGTGTGCTGGCGACGGCCGCCTACACGCGGTCGGGGGAGTTGCGCGAGCCGCGGACGCGGCGGACGGCGGGGCTGCTGTGCGCGGGCGCGGTGGCCGGGACGCCGGTGGGGGTGCTATTGAACGGCCTGGTGACGGGCCGGGTGTTCGGTGTGCTGCTGGGGGTGCTGGTCGCGCTGACCGCGCTGCTGGTGCTGTGCCGCCGCCCGCAGGAGTCGGGGCCGGCCGCTGCCGGGCCGGGGCGGCCGGCGGCCCTGGGAGTGGGTGCGGTCGTGGCGGCGGCGGGCGCGATGTTCGGGGTCGGGGGGCCGATGCTGAGCGTCCCGCTGCTGGTGGCGCTGGGGGTGCCGGTACTGTCGGCGCTGGCGGCGGCGCAGGCCCAGTCGGTGGTGATCGCCGGTGCCGCGACCGCCGGGTACGTCGCGGCGGGCGCGGTCGACTGGCCGCTGGCGGCGCTGGTGGGCGTCCCGGAGCTGGCGGGGGTGCTGGCGGGCTGGGTGATCGCCCGGGCGGTGCCGGCGCGGGCGCTGAAGGCGGCGCTGGTGGTGAGCCTGCTGGTGCTCGCGCCGTATGTGGCGCTGCACGGCTGACGGCCCGCGACCGGGCGCGGGCTGGGGTGCGAAGGGTTTGCGCGGGGTCAGGTGCGGGCGCGCAGGCGGCGGAGCATGCGGGCGTCGGTGAATCCGACGGCGCGGGCGGCGGCGTCGGCGGTGGTGCCCTGCCCGATCAGGTGCTCGGCGCGTTCGACGCGCAGTTCCTGCTGGTAGCGCAGCGGGGTGAGCCCGGTCGCGGCGGTGAAGCGGCGGGTGAGGGTGCGTTCGCTGACACCGGCCTCGGCGGCCAGGGCGTGCAGGGGGAGGGTGCGGGTGTAGCGGGCGTCGATGAGGTCCTGGGCGCGGTGGACGGCGTCGGACACGTGGGCGCGGTGCCGGAGCATGGCGCTGGCCTGGGGTTCGTCGCCGTTGCGGCGCGCGTACACGACCATGGCGCGGGCGGTGCGGGCGGCGGCGCCGGGGCCGTGCCGGGCGGCGACCAGGTGCAGGGCCAGGTCGATGCCGGAGGCGATGCCGGCGGAGGTGACGACGCGGCGGTCGGTGATGTAGAGGACGTCGCGGACGACGGCGGCGCGGGGGTGGCGGCGGGCGAGGGCGTCCTGGAGTTCGTGGTGGGTGGTGCAGCGGCGGCCGTCCAGGAGCCCGGCATGGGCGAGGGCGAACGCGCCGGCGCAGACGCTGGCGACGGTGCCGCCGGCGGCGTGGTGGGCGGTCAGGCGGCGGGCGGCGTGCCCGGAGATCGGCGGTGCGTGGGGTTCGCCGGTGCCCCAGCGCCATCCGGGCACCAGGACGATGTCGCCGGGGGTGAGGCCGGGCCATGCGGTGGGCGCCTGCAGGGGGAGGCCCTGCGCGGTGGGCACGCCTTCCTGCCCGTCCCCGTCCCCGGGTGCGGGGCGGTCGGCGACGTAGGCGAGCCGGTAGGGCAGGCCGTTGTCGGCGGCCGTGGAGAACACCTGGGCGGGGCCGGCGAGGTCGAGCAGGTGCAGCCCGGGGACGAGCAGGAAGACGATGCGTGTCACGATCCGGTCAGCCTACCCGGCGGCGGCGCCGACGGGGGCGAGGTCGTCGATGGAGGCGATGGAGGCGAACCGCCCCGCCAGGGCGTACTCGGTGCGGGCGATGATCCGGCCGGTGTCCAGGGTGGCGGGGTCGGCGAGGATCTCGGCGAGGGGACGGCCGGGCGGGGCGTCGCGGTGCTCGATGGGGAAGGTGGCGGTGGCGTCGGTGACGAAGGTGACCCGGTAGCCGAGGTCGGCGGCCAGGCGCGCGGTGGTCTCGCAGCACTGCTCGGTCTGGATGCCGCAGATCGTCACCTCGCCGATGCCGCGGGCGGTGAGCAGCTGTTGCAGGCCGGTGGTGGTGAAGGCGTTGCGGGAGGTCTTGGTCAGGACGGGTTCCCCGGCGGCGGGGGCCAGGCCGTCCATGAGGCGGACGTGGCCGAGGGCGGGGTCGAACACCTCGCCGGAGCCGGGTTCGGCGTGCAGGACCCACACGACCAGGTCGCCGGCGGCGCGCGCGGCGTCGGCCAGGCGGGCGGCGCGGGCGGCGATGTCGGGGGCCGAGACCGCGGCCCAGTTGGGGCGGCGGCGGAAGGACTCTTGGACGTCGATGACGAGGAGCGCTCGGTTCATGGGGTCGATCCTGGCCGTGCGCGGCGGTCCGCGGCAGGCATCATCGCGGCGTGAGGCGGAACGATCCGGTCACCGGCCTGCGGACGGCGGAAAGGATCTTGGCGGGGGAGGGGAGGGGGCGTCCAGGACGGGCATCCCCCGGGTGACGCGGTCTGCGCGAGCGAGGGGGACTCGGCATGGGCGCACACGACATCACCCGCGGCACCGCGGCGGCGGGTGTGAGCCTCGGGGTGGAGGAGGAGTTCCTGCTGGTGGACGCGGTGTCGGGCGAGTGCGTCCCGCACGCCGACGACGTCCTTGGGCGGGCGAGTCCGCACCGGTGGGAGGGGTCGGGCGGCTCGTTCCACGCCGAGCTGCTGGCCTCGCAGGTGGAGGCGGCGACCGGGGTGTGCCATGACCTGGCGGGCCTGCGGGCGCAGCTGCGGTACGGGCGGGCGCGGCTGGCGGAGGCGGCGCGGGCGGGCGGCGCGCTGCTGGTGGCGTCGGGGACGCCGGTGCTGGACGGCCGCCCGCCGCCCGTCGCCCGGGGCGAGCGGTTCGCCGCGATCGTCGCGGCCTACGGGGACGTGGTGGAGGACTACCAGGCGTGCGGCTGCCACGTCCACGTCGGGGTCCCCGACCGCGACACCGCGGTGGCGGTGGTGAACCATCTGCGGCCGTGGCTGCCGGTGCTGCTGGCGCTGTCGGTGAACTCGCCGTTCGACCACGGCCGCCGCACCCGGTACGCCGGCCGCCGCATGGTGGAGATGGCGCGGTTCCCGGGCGCGGGGGTGCCGCCGTGGTCGGCGTCGGCGGCCGACTACGACGCGCGGGTCGCCACGCTGGTGGAGTCGGGCGTGCTGGTGGACGCGGCGATGACGTTCTGGCTGGCGCGGCCGTCGCCGCGGTGGCCGACGGTGGAGGTGCGGGCGGCGGACACGGCGGCGACCGCGGACGAGGCGGTGCTGCAGGCCGCGCTGGTGCGGGGCCTGGTCGCCGCCGCGCTGGAGGATCTGGCGGCGGGCCGGGAGGCGCCGCGGGTGGACGGGCAGGTGTGCGCGGCGGCGCTGTGGAACGCGGCCCGGCACGGCCTGGACGGCCCGATGGCGGATCCGGTCACGCGGCGGGCCGTGCCCGCGTGGCGGATGGTGGACGCCCTGATCGCCCGTGCGGGCCCGGCGCTGGCGAGGGCCGGTGACCTGGACGCGGTGTTCGCGCTGGTGGAGGGCGTCCGGCGGGCCGGGACGGGCACGGACCGGCAGCGCCGCGCGGCGCGGCGGGACGGCCCGCGCGCGGTGGTGGAGGCGCTGGCCCGGCAGACCGAGTCCGGCGGCCTGACCGCCCCGGCGGCTGACGCACTGGCGGATGCGGCGGGTGACGTTGCGGGAGTGCTGGGCGGCGCAGCGGCGGACCTGAGCCCGGCATATGGGGAGGAACCGGGCGTATGGGATGCGGGTGAGCGGGTACCTGAGCCGGACGTCCCGTGACGACGGAGGAGACATGACCGTTCAGCAGGACCGGCCCGCCGGGCACGGCCCCGCGCCCGGGCCCGTGCGGGCGCCGGCCGGTGAGCCGGTGCTGCCGGCGCCGCGCGGGCCGCTGTCGCGGGCCGTCGCCGCCGCCGTGGCGTCGGGCCCGCCGGCCCGTCCCACGGCCGCCGGCAAGGCGCGCACCGGGACCGTGTTCGCCGCACCCGTGTTCGCCGCACCCCTGGTGACCGAGGCGGGGGACGCCGACCCCTACGGGGAGGACCTGCAGCTGGCCCTGCACATCTGTTACGAGCTGCACTACCGGGGTTTCGCGGGCGTGGATCCGGACTGGGAGTGGGACCCGGGGCTGCTGCGGCTGCGCGGCGCGATGGAGGAGGTGTTCCTGTCGGCCCTGCGCCGCGACACCCCGGGCGGCGGCGTGGCAGAGGCGCTGGGGGAACTGCTGGCCGAACCGGCGGACGCGCGGGGCGTCTCCCGTCACCTGCGCGACGACGGCGAGTGGTGGCAGCTGTGCGAGCACGCGGCGCTGCGGTCGGTGTACCACCTGAAGGAGGCCGACCCGCACGCCTGGGTGATCCCGAGGTTGCGGGGCCGGGCGAAGACGGCGCTGGTGGCGGTGGAGAACGACGAGTTCGGCGGCGGCCGCCCGGAGATGGTCCATCAGGGCCTGTACGCCGGCCTGCTGGCCGACCTGGGCCTGGACGCCTCCTACGGCGCGTACGTGGAGGCGGCGCCGGCGGTGATGCTGGCGACGGTGAACATGATGTCGCTGTTCGGGCTGCGGCGGTCGCTGCGGGCGGCGCTCGTGGGGCATTTCGCCGCGGCGGAGACCACCACGGCGCCGGCGGCCAGGCGGATTGCGGCGGCGCTGGAGCGGCTGGGGGCGGGCCCGCGGGCACTGCTGTTCTACACCGAGCACATCGAGGCCGACGCCGTCCACGAGCAGGTGCTGCGCCACGACGTGATCGGCGGGCTGCTGGAGGCCGAGCCGGGCCTGGCCGGGGACGTGGTGCTGGGCGTGCGGGCGACGAGCCTGCTGGAGGACCGGCTTGGTGCCCATCTGCTGGCGTGCTGGCAGGCGGGCCGCTCGGCGCTGCGGAACCCGCTGCCGGACGCCCCGCCTGACGCTGCGCCGGACACCGCACCGGCGGCGGCCGGGTGAGCGGGGCGGCGGGCGATGCTGCTGTTCAGGCCGCCGGGGGTGTACCGACCCCAGTCCGACACCGCGCTGCTGGCCGGCGCGCTGCTGCGGGCGCTCGGCCGGGCGGGGGCGCCGCCGGGCGCGCGGGTCCTGGAGCTCGGCACCGGGACGGGCGCGGTGGCGCTGGCCGCGGCGCGGGCGGGCTGCGACGTCGTCGCGGTGGACGTCTCGGCGCAGGCGGTGCTGGCCGCGCGGGTGAACGCGCGGATGCGGGGGCTGCCGCTGCGGGTGCTGCGCGGTGACCTGTTCGCGCCGGTCGCGGGCGAGGTGTTCGACGTGATCGTCGCCAACCCCCCGTATGTGGCGGGGGACGCCGACCCGGCGGCGGTGCGGGGCCGCGCCCGTGCCTTCGAGGCGGGGCCCGAAGGCCGCGCGCTGCTGGACCGGATCTGCGCGCGGGCCCCGCGGCATCTGGGCCCGGCGGGGACGCTGCTGATGGTGCACTCGTCGCTGAACGGGGTGGCCGCCACGCTGGTGGCGCTGCGCAGCGCGGGACTGCGCGCGTCGGTGGTGGCACGGCACCGGGAGCCGTTCGGGCCGGTGATGCGGCGCCGCGCGGGCGGGCTGCGGGCGCGGGGCGTGCTCGGGCCTGGGCAGCGGCACGAGGACCTGGTGGTGGTGCGCGCCGACCGGATCGAGGACGGGGAGGAACAGGGGGAGGGACATGGGCGCGACCGGCGGGCCGCCTGAGGCCGCCGCCTCCGGCGGCCGGGACCGGCGGCGGGTCCGGATGGTGCCGGGCGGCCCGGTGCTGGTGGAGGGACCGGTCGAGGTCGTCTTGGAGGACGGCACGACGGTGATGTCGGACCGGTGGCTGGTGGCGCTGTGCGCGTGCCGCCGCAGCCGCTCCTACCCGTTCTGCGACACCAGCCACCGCCGGCGCCGCCGCGACCCGCCGGCCTGACGTCAGCCGCCGAGGCTTTCCAACGCGGTGTCCAGGCGCTGGGCGAGCGCCTCGATCTGCTCCTCGTTGGCGCCGGTGTCGAGTTCGGCGATGACGGCGTCCCGCGTGGTGATCACCATGGCGTCCTCGGGCCCGTCGCCGCGGCCGGGGCCGGCGGGGACCACGGCGGCCTTCCCGGCGACGACGACCAGCGCCGCGCCGCGTCCGGAGGCCAGCAGGGTGTGCAGGTGGTCGGGTGTGATCGTCGGCATCGGGTGACCTCCGGATTCGTGTCGGCGAGTGCGGACGGGGCTGTGCGATCGGGCTGTGCGAACAGGGGTGCGCGCGTGTCGCGGGCGGCCGGCGCGGTCAGGGTCTGCGGCCGATGCCGGTGGCGAACTCGCGTGCGCGGCCGGGGCCGCCGGCGCCGGGCGCGAGCGGCGGGGTGCCGCGGCCGGACCCCGCGCGCAGGCCCTCCAGGAACTCGGTGATCGCCTCGCGGGCGGTGTGCCGGGGCGTCCACCCGAGTTCGGTCCGGGCCCGCACGGTGTCCATCAGCGGGACCTGCAGGGCGAGGTCGAACAGTCCGGGGGAGGCGGGGACCAGGTGCAGGCCCCACGCGGCGGCCAGCGCCGCCCGCACACCCCGGGCGGGCAGCCGGACGGTGCGGGCGCCGAGGAGGTCGGCGAGTTCGGCGGCGTCCAGGACGGGTTCGGCGGCGATGTTGAAGGGGCCGCGGGCGTCGCCGGTGGCGGCGAGCCGGAACGCCTGCCCCGCGTCGGCGGAGTGCAGGACCTGTAGCCGCAGACCGGGCAGATCCGGCACGACCGGGATGAGTCCGGGGCGGGCGAGCCGCCCGGGCAGCAGCGGCCCGGCGAACAGGCGCCGCTGCTCGGCGGCGGTCTGCCGCTCGAAGATGAACCCAGGCCGGATCCGCACCACGCGGCAGCGCGGGTTGGCGGCCTCGAAGGCGTCCAGGAGCCGTTCGACGTAGGCCTTCTCGCGGCTGTAGGCGGCGCCGGGCCAACCGTGGGTCGGCCAGGACTCGTCGACGGCGCGGTCCTTCGGGCCGGGGGAGTAGGCGCCGATGGACGAGGAGTACACCAGCGCGGGCACTTCGGCCCGCGCGGCGGCGTCGAACACGCGGGCGCTGCCGACGACGTTGGCGTCCCAGGTCACCGCGGGACGGTGGGTGGGCTGGAACAGCCAGGCCAGGTGGATCACGACGTCGGCGCCGCGCATCAGCGGGACCAGGTCGGTGTCGGTGACGTCGGCCTGCGCCCACTCGAGTTTGCCGGTCCCGGACGGATCGGCCTCGCGGCCGGCCTCGGGCCCGGGCTCGCGGCGCGCCAGCCCGGTGACGGCGGTGACGGCCGGGTCCTCGGTGAGCGCGCGGACGGTGCCGGTCCCGATGTTGCCGGTGGCGCCGGTGACGACGACGCGCATGGCGATCTCCCCCTCGTCGGCGGTGCCCGCGGGTTCGTCCCCGCAGGTGGACGGCCCATTCCCGTCCCGCGCCGTTCTATGCCCGCGCTCTCAGGCGGGACGGGGGCCGCCGGGGCCGCAGTGCAGGCACGGCCGGTACCCGGCGGCCTCGGCGGCGGCCAGGTCCCGGAACACGCGCCGGTGCTCCGGCGTGATCCGGCGCGCGTCACCGCAGGTCGGGTAGCACACGATCCCGGTGGTGTCGGAGCCGACGAGGCGGATCCCGCGCCGCGCCAGCTCGGCGGCCTCGTCGACGTCGACGTCCTCGGCGCGCAGCAGCCGCTCCTTGGCGTCCTCGCCGAACACGTAGTCGCCGAGCGTCCCGTCCGACCGGGTCACCCGGTGGCAGGGGATCAGCAGCGGGACGGGGTTGCGGCCCAGCGCCGACCCCACCGCGCGGACCGCCTTGGGCCGCCCCGCGCGCCGCGCCACCCACGCGTACGGGCGGGTCTGCCCGCGCGGGATCTGCGCGGCGGCGCGCAGCACCGCGGCCTCGAAGTCGCTGAGGCCCCGCAGATCCAGCGCGAGGCCGCCGAGCCGCCCGGTGCGCAGCGCGGGAACCAGCCCGGCCGGGGGACGGCCGGCGGGCAGCAGCGGCCGCGCGAACCGGGCGCGGAACGCCGCCGCGAACTCCCGGTCGTCCATCCCGGCGCGCAGGTAGGCGACGCCGTGGTCGGTGAAGGCGACCTGCAGGCCGGGCAGGGGCCCGGGGACGTGGACGCGGCGGGCGGCGATGCGGTCCAGCAGCGTGGGGGGCGCGTCGGCGGCCAGGCCGGCCAGTTCCCGGGCCAGCGGGTCGGGTGCCCCTTCGGCGGGGCCGGTGCGGGTCATCGGATGCCCCCTTTCTGCCGTCGCAGGTCGCGATCGTGCGGTTCGGGCCGTGATTCGTGCGGTGGTTCGTGTCGTGGTTCGGTGCGGAGCCTGCGCAGGCGGGCCAGGCCGCGGGAGATGTGCGATTTGACGGTGCCCTCGGGCAGGTCCAGGACGGACGCGATCTCGGCGACGGGAAGGTCGGTGACGTGCCGCAGCACGACCGCGGCGCGCTGGGTCTCGGGCAGCTCGGCCAGCAGCGCGCCGAGTTCGCGTCCGGTCTCGTGCCGCGCGGCGGCGTCCTCGACGCCTTCGCCAGGGTCGGGCGGGTCGGGTGCGTCCTCGATCGGGCCCGGCGGCGGATGCCGCACCGCCGACCGCACGCTGTTGCGCCACACGTTCGTCAGGATCGTCAGCAGCCACGCCCGCGGGCGCAGCTCCGCGATCCGCGCCGCCTCATATCCGGCCAGCGCCCGGTAGGCGCGCAGGAAGGCCTCGGCGGACAGGTCCTCGGCCTCGGCCCACCGCCCGCACAGCCGCAGCGCCGTGGAGAACACCGCGCCCCGGTACGCCTCGTACAGGACGACGAACCCGGCGTCCAGGTCATCGACCAGCGCCGCGGCGACCTCACCGCCCGCGGTCTCGCCGGTGCCGGGCGGGGCGTGGGGAAGAGCTTCGTCCGTAACCGTCACATCCGTTCAACACTGCCGCCCCGGGCCCGGTTGCACCGGCCCGCTCGAACCGGCGGGCCGCGCCGGCCAAGGCAGGGCAGGGGTCAGCCGAGCCAGCCGGGACGGATCATCCCCGTCTCGTACGCCAGCACCACCAGCTGCGCCCGGTCCCGCGCCCCCAGTTTGGCCAGGATACGGCTCACGTGCGTCTTGGCGGTGGCGGGCGACAGCACCAGCCGCCCGGCGATCTCCTCGTTCGACAGTCCCGCCGCGACCAGCTCCAGCACCTCGGTCTCCCGGTCGGTGAGGGCGCTCAGCTCAGCGGCGGGCGGCGGCGCGGTGATCCGGGACGCGAACTCGGCGATCAGCCGCCGCGTCACCGTCGGCGCCAGCAGCGCGTCGCCGCGCGCCACCACCCGCACCCCGTGGATCAGCTCCGGCGGCTCGGTGTCCTTGACCAGGAACCCGCTGGCCCCGGCCTTGATCGCACCGTAGACGTAGTCGTCCAGGTCGAACGTCGTCAAGATCACCACCCGGACGCCGGACAGCCGCGGGTCGGCGATGATCCGGCGGGTGGCCTCCAGCCCGTCCAGGACGGGCATCCGGATGTCCATCAGCACCACATCGGGCCGCAGCTCACCCGCCCGCGCCACCGCCTGCTCCCCGTCCCCGGCCTCGGCGACGATCTCGATGTCGTCCTCGCCCTCCAGGATCGACCGGAACCCCGCCCGCACCAGCGTCTGGTCGTCGGCCAGCAACACCCGGATCACGCGCTCTCCTCCAGCTCGTTCGCTCCACCGGCGCCGTCCAGCGGCAGCCGCGCCCACACCCGGAACCCGCCCGCCGGGCCGGGCCCCGCGGTCAGCTCCCCGCCGACCGACGCCGCCCGCTCCCGCATGCCCCGCACCCCGTTCCCGTGCGGCCCGTCCCGGCCCGCCGCGGCGGCGGGTCCCGTACCGTCGTCGTCCACCCGCACGATCACCTCGCCCGGCAGGCGCCGCACCTCGACCGTCACCGCCGCCGCCCCCGAGTGCCGGACCGCGTTGGTCAGCGCCTCCTGCACGATCCGGTACCCGGCCAGCCCGACCGGCGCCGGCAGCCCGGCGAGCCGCTCCACCGCCGCCTCACCACCGGCCATGACACCGGCCAGGTCGCCGGCGCGGCGGACCGACAGCCCGGCCGCGGTGGTCCGCTCCAGCAGCTCACCGACCCGCGCCAGCGTCGGCGGCGGCGCCACCGGCCCGCCCGGCTCCTCGGCGTCGACCTGCCGCAGCACGCCCAGCACCCCGCGCAGCTCCCGCAGCGTCTCCTTGCTCGCCGCCTTGATCGCCTCCAGCGCCGCGTACGCGCGGTCGGCGTCGTCGCGGCGGTGCAGCGCCGCCCCCGCCTGCACGTTGATCAGCGAGATCTGGTGCGCCAGCACGTCGTGCAACTCCCGCGCGATCCGCAGCCGCTCGGCGACGGCGCGGCGCCGCGCCTCCTCCTCACGGTCCCGCTCGGCCGCCGCCGCGCGCCGCTCGGCCGCCTCGGCCCGGTCCCGGCGGCTGCGCACGTACTGCCCGACCGCCACCGTGACCAGCAGCCCCATCGACAGCGACGCCACGCCCCGCGCGTCCACGATCGCGTCCGGGTCCCCGCCCCCGCCCCCGCCGCGCGCCTCCGACACGGCCAGGAAACCGGCGTTGACGGCGATCACCGCGCCCAGCGACACCACCAGCCGGCACTCCACCGCCGCGGTGAACAGCGCCACCCACAGCACCACCGCGACCGGCCCGTCCGGATACCCCAGCGGGTAGTACAGCGGCGGCACCGCCACCGCGACCGCCAGCACCACCGCCGGATACCGCCGCCGCCACGCCAGCGCGGCCACCGCGACCGTGATCAGCACCAGCCCGCCCGGCCACAGCGGACGATCCCCGGGCTTGGCCGCCATGACGCTCATCGCCACCGTGACCACCAGCACCGCCGCCGCCAGCACCGCGTCGGCCGCCCGCCCGCGCGGCCACCACACCCGGCCCGCCCGCCCGGGCGGCCGCCGGCGGGGGTCCGGGGGCGCTGTCACGCGCCAACCGTAGCCCAGCCCGTCCCGTCCCGCGCCACACCGTGATCACCCCAGCCCGGCGGCGCCGCCCGCACCCCTGACTTTCGTCAGTAACACCCCACTTCACCGGCCAGTAGCGTGGGGCGCGTGAACGACTCCGCGGCTCCCGCCCCCGCCGCGCCGCGCACGCCGGGCAGCCTGGGCGCACTGGTCCGGCGCCCCTCCCGCGCCGCGCTGGTCAAGGACGTCCTGCTCTACGCGGCCCTGGCGTCCCCGGTGACCGTCGACATGATCTCCCCGCTGCAGCCCCACCGGCCCGCCTGGTGGCTGGAGCCGGCCGGGCTCGCCGTCCTCGCAGCCGCCGTCGCGGTGTGCCGCGCCCGGCCCACCGCGGCGCTGCTCACCGCCATCGCCCTGATCGCCGTCCACGGCAACTTCGTGTTCGCCATGCCGGTCCTGTCCTACCTGACCGGCCGCCGGACCGTCCGCGCGCAGCCCCTGCTGTGGGGGTTCGCCGCCGTGCTGGCCGGCGGGATCCTGCTGGCCGCCGTCCGCGGCATCGCCGTCACCACCTGGTTCCCCTCCACCGTCTGGCTCGTCCTGCTCGGCGTCCTGCCGTGGCTGGTCGGCCGCTACTGGCGCCAGTACCAGGAACTGCTCAGCGCCGGCTGGGAACGCGCCGAACACCTCGAACACGAGCAGCGCATCACCGCCGAACGCGAACGGCTCCGCGAACGCGCCCGCATCGCCCGGGACATGCACGACTCCCTCGGCCACGAACTCGCCCTCATCGCCGTCCGCGCCGGCGCCCTGGAGGTCGCCCCCGGCCTGGACGACCGGCACCGCACCGCCGCCGCCGAACTGCGCGCCGGCGCGGCCGACGCCACCGACCACCTCCGCGAGATCATCGGTGTCCTCCGCGACGACGCCACCGAGCCCGACACCGGCGCCGACACCGGCGCCGCCCCCACCCCGGCCGGCGGCGAAAGCATCCCCGGCCTCGTCGCCCGCGCCCGCGCGTCCGGCGTCCCCGTCCACCTCACCGGCGCCGACACCGCACTGCCCGGCCTGGCGCCACTCGCCGCGGTCACCGCCCACCGCATCGTCCAAGAGGCCATCACCAACGCCGCCAAGCACGCCCCGGGCGCCGCCGTCACCGTCACCCTCACCCGCACCGGCACGCCCTCCCCGGAGATCACGGTGACGGTCGTCAACGAACCGCCGCCCGGCGGGCCGCCGCTGCTGCCCTCCGGCGGGCGCGGGCTGACCGGCCTCACCGAACGCGTCCGCACCCTCGGCGGCACCCTGCACGCCGCCCCCACCCCGGCCGGCGGCTTCCACGTCACCGCGACCCTCCCCGGCACCCCGTCCCCGCCCTCCAGCACCCGGCCCCCCGCCACCCGGCCCGGGCCGACCGCCGGGGACGCCCTGCGCGCCGCACTCGGCCTCACCGCCCCCGCCACCGGCACGGGGGAGTGGCCCTCCGAATCGGCCCTGCACCTGGCCCGCGAACGCCGCCAGGTCCGCCGCGGACTCGTCACCGCGATCGCCGTCCCCGCCGCGCTCATGGCCCTCCTCGGCGCCATCATGGCCGGCTACTACGTCTACGCCGCCCTCAACTCCGTCCTCCCGCCCGCCGACTACGCCGCCCTGCGCGTCGGCGCCCCCCAGGACCGCGTCGAACAGACCCTCCCGCCCATGCAGACCACCGACGCCGGCGTCGTCCGCGCCGCCGTCCCCGAACCCGCCCACGCCGACTGCCGCTACTACCGGCCCGACGCCAACCTGCTCGGCGTCACCCGCATCTACCGGCTCTGCTTCACCGGCGGCCGCCTCACCGGCAAGAACTCCTACGACACCCACCAGCTCAGCGACCAGAACCACAACGACCAGGAGGACGAGTGATCCGGGCACTGCTCGCCGACGACGAGGCGATGATCCGCGCGGGCGTCCGCGCGATCCTCACCGCCGACCCCGGCATCGAGGTGGTCGCCGAGGCCGCCGATGGGCACGAGGCCATCGACCTCACCCTCCGGCACCGCCCCGAGGTCACCCTCCTCGACATCCGCATGCCCCGCCTGGACGGCCTCGCCGCCGCCGCCGAACTGCGCCGCGTCGCCCCCGCCACCGGCATCATCATGCTCACCACCTTCGGCGAGGACGAGTACATCGCCCGCGCCCTGTCCGGCGGCGCCAGCGGCTTCCTGCTCAAATCCGGCGACCCCCGCGAGCTCATCGCCGGCGTCCGCGCCGTCGCCGGCGGCGCCGCCTACCTGTCCCCGAAGGTCGCCCACCGCGTCATCACCGAGATCGGCGGCGGCCGCCTCGCCGGCGGCGCCCGCGCCCGCCGCCGCACCGCCCCCCTCACCCCACGCGAACGCGACGTCCTCGCCCTGCTCGGCGCCGGCCTGTCCAACGCCGAGATCGCCACCCGCCTCCACGTCGTCGAAGGCACCGTCAAGGCCTACGTCAGCGCCATCCTCACCCGCCTCGACGTCCGCAACCGCGTCCAGGCCGCCGTCATCGCCTACGAAGCCGGTCTCGTCGACGGCACCGACGAGACCGGCTGACCCGCCACGACCCGGCCCGTCCCGGCGCGGTGAGGCCCGGTCAGGCGTCGCGGCGGCGCAGCACCAGCACACCGCCGCACAGCACCGCCACCGTCCACGCCACCAGGATCCCCAGCCCGGCCACCTCCGGGTACGGGCCGTCCCCGGACATGAAATACCGGCCGGCGCTGCTGGGCAGCGCGTCCGACACCCGCCGCGGCAGACCCGACTCGTCCCCGCCGCCCAGCAGCATCGGCACCACCAGCAGGAACAGGAACGCCGTCGTCAACGCCACCGCCGTACTGCGCACCATCGCCCCGACCCCCAGGATCAGCACGCTCACCAACGCCAGGTAAACCCCCGACTGGAGCGCATCGGCAGCGAACCCCGCCGCCGCCAGCCGCCCCCACCGGCCGAGGACCGGGCCGGCGACCACGGTGCCCACAACGTTCAAAGCGACCCCGGCAGGGAACGTCACCGCCGCCACGACCACCGCCTTCGACCCCAGCATCCGGCCCCGCGGCGGCACCCACTGCAACGTCGCCCGGACGCTCCCGGTCGCGTACTCACCCGTGACCACCAGGATCGCCATCGCCAGCACCACGAACTGGACCATGTCCAGCGCACCGACCGCCACCCCGCTCACCGACACCACCCCCATGTCGTCGCCCGGCACCGCGTTGGTGTTATTCGACACCGTCGACGTGGCCAGCGTGAACGACATCACCGCCATCAGCGCCACCGCCGACGCCAGACCCCACCACGTCGACCGCACCGACCACAGCTTCGTCCACTCCGCGGCGACCGCACCGCGCAGACCACCACCCCCGACGCCGTGCCGCGCCCCCGCCCCGAACCCGAAGACCGCCACCGCTCAGACCCCCGTCCCCGACGGCGCACCGTATTCCACGCTCGCACCCGTCAACTCCATGTACGCCTCCTCCAACGACGCCCCCACGGCGCCCAGCTCCAGCACCGGAACCCCCGCCTCGAAAGCGATCAGCCCGACCCGCTCCGCGTCCAACCCCACCACCCGCAACTCCTCCTCACCGGCGCGCCGCACCTCCGCGCCGACGGCCGTCAGCCGCCCCGCCAGCACCCCCGCGCCGGAAGTGCGAACCCGCACCGCGCTCCCGGAACCCGCCGCGATCACCTCCGCCATCGGCGCGTCCGCCAGCAGCCGCCCCTTCCCGATCACCACCAGCCGGTCGGCCGTCAGCTGCATCTCGCTCATCAGATGCGACGACACGAACACCGTCCGGCCCTCCGCCGCCAGCGACCGCATCAGCCGCCGCACCCACAGCACCCCGTCCGGATCGAGCCCGTTCACCGGCTCGTCGAACATCAGCACCCCCGGATCACCCAGCAGCGCACCCGCGATCCCCAACCGCTGCCGCATCCCCAGCGAGAACGCCCCCGCCCGCCGCCCCGCGACCGCCTCCAGCCCCACCAGCGCAAGAACCTCCTCCACCCGGCCCCGCGCGATCCCGTTGCTGCGCGCCATCGCCACCAGATGCGCCCGCGCCGACCGCCCCGGATGCACCGCCCCCGCGTCCAGCAGCGCCCCCACCTCACGCAGCGGATGCCGCAACGCCCCGTACCGGCGGCCCCCGACCAGCGCCACACCCGCGCTCGGACGATCCAAACCCACGATCATCCGCATCGTCGTCGACTTCCCGGCCCCGTTCGGCCCCAGAAACCCCGTCACCTTCCCCGCCGCCACCTCCAGCGACAGCCCGTCCACCGCCGTCCGGTCCCCGAACCGCTTCGTCAGACCCCGCAAACCGATCACCGAAACCTCCCGCCGAGTCCTGCCACCCGACCGAAGCTAAGCCGCGGGGGAGGACCCGCACACTGCGCGGACGCCACCACCCGCCCCCGACTTTCGGCAAGAACCCGGCACAACGGAACGGGCCGCCCCCGGCAGCGCCGAAGCACCACCCGGGACGGCCCGCACAGGCCCGCCCGTCCGGCTAGGGGAGCGGCCCCTGACGCCGCGTCACCCCGCCCATCACATCCGGCATCGTCACCGACGCCTCATCCGCCGGCACCGCGGCACCCACCATCGGCCCCGCACCGCCACGCGACCCCGCCATACCCGAAGCCGCCCCCACAGGCGCGGCCCCGAAGCCCGGACCCGCAATCGCCACCGGACGCGCCCCCAGCAGCACCGCACCGGCCCCCACGCCCCGCAACGCCTCCACCAGCGGACCCAGCGCCCGAACCAGCAGCAGCGCCACCACCGGAGCCACCACGACCCCCACCACGAACCCGGCCGCCACATCATGCGGGTAATGCACACCCACGAACACCCGCGAGAACGCCATCAGCGCCGCCAGCGGCAGCACCACCGGCGCCATCGCCCGCCACGCCACCACGATCGCCGCCGCCGACGCCGCCGCGATCGTCGCGTGATTACTCGGGAACGACCAGTCGCCCTGCGCAGGACACGCCGCGATGTGCACCGCCCCCGCCACCGCCCGGCACGGCCGCTCCTCCTGGATGTAGCTCTTGGACACCTCGCTCACCAGATACGCCGACACCACCGCGAACGGCGCCGCCAGCGCCAGCCCCATCGCCCGCGCGTCCCGGCCCCGGGCCCGCCACCAGCCCGCCACGAACAACGCGGCGAACAGCAGCAGCCCCGCATCCGTCCCGACGTCCGCCGCCGAATGCACCCACGACGGCGTGCCCTGCGCGAACTCGGTGATGTCCCGGTACAGATCGGCGCTGAAATCCGGCGCTCCCATGCTCTCCCTCACGCTCGCGGCGGCCCGTCCCGATACCTGTCAGACACCGGACGGACCGCCGAAGTTCACCGTACGGCCATCCGCACGTAAGCCTGTCACCTTCCAGGGATCACCCGCCGGACAACGGCCCGACACGCCCCACCGGCTCACGCTCCAGCACCTCACCGGCCCCCGCCGGCGCACGCCGGCGCCGCCGCGCGAAACGCACACCCTCCACCGCAGCCGTCACCGACAGCGCCAGCCCCAGACCGACCGCCACGCCCTTCAGCGGATCGTCCTCGAACGCCACCCCGCCGACATAACCCAGCAGCGCCCCGTACAGCCCCCACGACACCGCCGCCAACGCCGCGAACAGTGAGAACGACCGCAACCGGTAACCGACCGCGCCCATCGTCACCGTCACCGCGGTCCGACCGCCCGGCACATACCGCGCCACGACCAGGATCAGCCCGCCCCGCTCGGCCATCGTCCGCCGCGCCCACCCGAACGCCGCATCCCGCCGCGTCCCCGGCCGCAGCCCCCGCACCAGCCGCCCACCCGCCCGGCGGCCCACCAGATACGACACATGATCACCGGTGAACGCGCCCAGCGCCGCCAGCACCACCACCGGCACCAGCTCCGGCGTCCCCGACGCCGCGTACACCCCCGCCGTGATCACCATGCTCTCGCTCGGCACCACGGGAAAGAACCCGTCGATCGCCGCCACCGCGAACAACACCAGGTAGAACCACGGCGACGTCACCGCCGTGTCCACCGCACCCATGATCCCGTCCATGGCACACGACGCTAGGAAACGATCACCACCCGGCGGATCCCGCCAAAGACCACCGTCACCCCCGACTTTCGGCAGGGGACCACCCTCACCCCAAAGGACGACTCCGCCCCCGGCCCACGCGCCCCCAGACCCACGCACCCGCACGCCACCGACCACCCCGACCTGGAAAAACCGCTGGCATCACCCTTCGCTCATCCGCAACACTCCACACACTGTGGGATACCTGCACATCTTCGACATGGACGGCACGCTGCTGACCGGCACCACCGCCAACCTCGAAATCGCCCGCCACCTCGGCACCCTCACCGAACTCCACGACCTCGAAGCACGCTTCGCCGCCGGCACCCTCGACACCCGCGGCTTCTCCACCGAGATCCACCGGCTCTGGCGCACCCTCACCCCCGGCACCGTCGCCACCGCCTACAAGGCCGCCACCTGGCTCACCGGCATCGCCGACGTCTGCGCCGACATCCGCGCCCGCGGCGAACACTCCGCCGTCATCACCATGTCGCCCGACTTCTTCGCCCGCCACCTCCTCGACCTCGGCTTCGACGACGTCATCGCCTCACGCTTCCCCCCGATGCCCTTCACCGGCACCCTCGACCCCGCCGGCATCCTCACCCCCGCCGACAAGGTCCGCATCACCGACGACCTCCTCGCCCACCACGGACTCACCACCGCCCAATGCACCGCCTACGGCGACTCCATGTCCGACGCGCCCCTGTTCCGCCACCTGACCAACACCGTCGCCGTCAACGCCGACCACCACCTGACCGGCATCGCCGCACTCGACTACCGCGGCACCGACCTCACCGCCGCCTACACCCTCGCCCGCACCCTCCAGCCCACCTGACAGGACCGCGGGGGACAGGACCGCGGGGGACAGGGCCGCGGGGGACAGGGCCGCGGGGGACAGGACCGACGGCAGCGCCGCTCAGCCGTCCCGGCGCTCCACCGGACCCAGCAGCGGATGCACCCGCATCGCCGCCTCCAGCTCGCCCGGAAGCTCATCCCGATACCGCCCCAGCGTCGACAGATCCGCATGCCCCAGCACCCGCCGCACCGCGTCCATGTCCGTCGCCGCCGCCAGCAGATGCGTCGCCGTCGTATGCCGCAGCCCATGCGGCGTCACACTCCGCCGCCGCCCCGGCTCCACCCGCTCCAGCACCCGGTCGATCACCCCCTGCACATCACCCCGCGCCAGCCGCCGGCCCCGCCACGACAACAGCAGCGCCTTCGGCTCCCGCCCCCGATCCAGCCGGGGCCGCCCCTCCACCAGATACGCGTCCAGCACCTCCACCACCGGACGGGGGAGCGGCACGTCCCGCGTCCGCCCGCCCTTACCGAAGATCCGCCAGTACCGCGTCCCCCCGTTGACGAAGAAGTCCTCCGCGTTCGCCGCCGTCAGCTCCGACACCCGCGGACCCACCGCCGCCAGCAGCAACACGATCAGCCCGTCCCGCAACTCCGTCCGCTGATCCGGACGCCGCCCCTTCGCACCCTTCGCGGAACGCGGCGCCGCCGGCTCCTCCGCCAGATCCCGCGCCGCCCCCAGCAGCCCCTCAGCCTGCTCCACCGTCAACGCACGCCGCTCCGCCCGCAGCCCACCCCGATGCTTCGGCCGCACCGTCACCGCCTGCATCGGATTCAGCTGCACCCACCCCGCCACCACCGCATACCGGAAGAACGCCGACACCGAACGCCGGAACCGCGCCTGCGACGCCGCACTCTGCGACGGGACACCCCCCGACCCCACCACCCCCGCACGCCGCCGCTCGTCCGGCTTACGTGCGAACCTGAGCAACACCTCATCGACGTCCTCGCCGGTCAGATCGTCCAGAACCCGGTCCTCACCGGCCAGCGCCGCGAACGTCACCACGTCCCGCGCGTACACCTCCGCCGACGCCGGTGCCAGCGCACCCGTCGACGACTTCGCACGCACCATCTCCGCATAACGATCCACGCACTCGGCCACGGACAGACGCTGAACATCGGCAGGACGCACCCGCCGGACGCTACCTCCCGCCACCGACAGAACCTCCGTAAGATCGGCACAGTGACGGACCGGGAACTGTTCGACCAGGTGGGCGAGATCATCCGAGGATCGACCCCGCCGGACCTCGGGCACCCCCACGTCCAGCTGCGCCACAACGGCGTCAAAGCATGGTTCGGCGACCCCGCACCCCAGCGCGAGCACTACGAGGCCCAGATCATCCCCGCCGCCATCGCACCCGGCGCCCGCGCCCACGCCATCGAGATCGGCTTCCACGCCGAACACCGCGCCGAACCCGACAACGAAGCCGCCCTCACCCGCCTCCTGACCACCGAACCCGCCTGGCGCGCCGAACTCGGCGACGAACCCGAGACCGGCCCCTTCCTCGGCCGCGACACCTGGCGCCGCATCTCCGAGACCTGGCCCGACGCCGACCTGTCCGGCCCCGACATCCCGTTCGAGATCGGCGTCCGGCTCGTCGACTACATCCGGGCCCTCGAACCGCACCGCAGGCGGGTATGACCACGAGCACGGACCACACATGGGGGAGAGGCCGTGCTCATCGGAACATCGGGATGGCAGTACGCCGACTGGCGCGACGTCCTGTATCCGGTCGGCCTCCCGCAACGGCGCTGGCTGCGGCACTACGGCGACGTGTTCGCCACCGTGGAGAACAACAACGCCTTCTACCGCCTGCCCGCCCGCGAAACGTTCGAGCAATGGCGCGACAACACCCCGCCAGGCTTCGTCATGGCGGTCAAGGCCAGCCGCTACCTCACCCACATGAAACGCCTCAACGACCCCGCGGAACCGGTCGCGCGCCTCATGAACGCCGCAGCCGGGCTCGGCGCCAAACTCGGCCCCGTCCTGCTCCAGCTCCCGCCGACGCTGCAGGCAGCCCCGGACCGGCTCGCCGCCTGCCTTCGCCGGTTCCCCGGCGGTGTCCGCGTCGCCGTCGAACCCCGTCACCCCTCATGGTGGACGGACGAGACCCGCCGCATCCTGGAACACCATGACGCCGCCCTGTGCTGGACCGACCGCCTCGGCCGCGCCCAGACGCCGCTCTGGCGCACCACCGGCTGGCTGTACCTGCGGTTCCACGAAGGCCCCGCCGAGCCCTGGCCGGACTACGACGACGCGACCCTCCAGACCTGGGTCGACGAACTCGGCGCGGCCGACGACGCCTACGTCTACTTCAACAACGACCCGGGCGGCGCCGCCGTCCGCAACGCCATGCGCTTCGCCGCCCTCGCCGGCCGACCCGTCCCACAATCACGACACTGATCAACAGATCGGCATAAAATGCTCATACCGGACAGAAGCTGGATTCTGTCCGGTATGCGATCGGAAGGGGCCCGGACCCGCGAAGGGGAGCGGGAGGGAAAGTGCGGCCGTTCCCGGCCGCACCGACCTCGTCATTTCTTGTAGGGGACCAGCTTTTCGCGCAGCTCCCGCATGGACTCCTGCAGCATCTCCCGGAGCCGGTCACGGTCGGCGCCGTCGGCGTCGGCGTAGTCATCGATGTCGATGAGACGCTTCTTCGTCGCGGTGATCGAGTTCAGCTGGTGATCGAGCTTGATGTCGCCGAACCACGGGCTGCGCAGCATGTTCGCCATGTCGGTGCGGAACATGGCCACCAGGTCGTCGGGATCGGCGATGTGGTTCTTGACCTCGGCCACGAACGTGAGCGTCGCCTTGCTGCCGAGCACCGCCTGCTGCAGCACGCCGTCCCCGGTCTTGCGGTCCAGCACGATCGTGAAGCTGTAGAGGACCTGGTCGCCCACCGGCTTGAACCGCACGTACTGCAGATCCCCGCCGGACTTGATCCCGATGACGGGACACCCCAGGTGCGCCATCGTGAACACCATCTCGCCGATGAGGGCCTCGTCCTTGCTCTCCCGCGCCTCGGCGTTGTTCTTGAACTTGTTGATCATCGAAAGCATGGCGGTCCTCCGGGTCAGGCGGCGATGCGGCCGTGCAGGTACTTCGCGCAGGCCTGGGTGACGGCGGCGACGTGCTCCTGCAGGACGGGGTACTTCACGGTGTAGTGGTCGGCGAAGTACTGGTCCAGGTCCAGCAGCAGGGGGACCTGGACGTATACGTAGCCGCTGGCGAGGTCGGCGTCCACGGTGAACACGCCTGGCTCACCGACGTCCAGGAAACCGCTCTTCACCTCGGACTTCAGCGCCTGCCACACCGTGCGCGCGTCCTGGACGTACTCGCCGTAGGCCATCGTGACGGCCGCGTGCTGGCCGAGGGTCTTGGCCGCGGTGACGGTCCCGGCGCGATGCGTCAGCTGGAACATCAGGCGGTGCTTGCGTTCCCGGTGCTGGAAGCGCAGGTAGTGGTGGTTGCCGTCGGAGTTCAGGTCGATCAGGGCGTTGCCCTGGGCGACCGCCGCGGTGATGACGGCGCCGACGAGCAGATCGTCGATCTCGCGAGTTTGGAGCTCTTCGGAGAACCGCTGCCAGCTGCGCTTGACGAGATGGCCGAAGACCTGGTCGAGGTGCTCGCTCACGATCACCTTTCGTCGCGTGGATCAGGGGACGGGGGTCAGACTCGCGCGCCACGGGTTCGGTTTCATCGGCTCGTGCGTGCGCCACACTGGTACGCGTGCACGATCTCGTCCCGCCACCGCGCCTGGTCCCGCCGACGACGGCGGTCCGCGAGTCGTTCCTGGCCGGGGAGACGGCCGATCATCTGGCGTCCGGCGACCCGATGGACTGGCTGGACGGGGCCCACGACGACTTCGAGGCGTTCGTCGGGCGGCGCCGCGGGGTCCAGTGGCGCTGGGGCGTTCCGTGCACGACGCTCTGGTACGTCTCGGGCGAGCAGTACATCGGCACGCTCATCGTGCGGCACCGGTTGACGGCGGAACTCGCCGAGGCCGGGGGGCACGTCGGTTATCACGTCGTCCTGCCGTGGCGGCGGGGTCATGCCACCCGGATGCTCGCGGAGGGCCTGGCCGAGTGCCGCCGGCTCGGCCTGGAGCGTGTTCTGCTGACGTGCGCCGCGGACAACGAGCCGTCCCGCCGGGTGATCTTGGCCAACGGCGGTGTCCATGACGGCCGCGCCCGCGGCGAGGACCGGTTCTGGATCGACCTCGCCGCCGATGCCGCTGCGGATGCCGGCGCGTGACGCGCCGCCGCGAACGTGCCGATTCGCTCCGCTTTCAGCTGGTCTGACGGTTGGTCGATAATGAGCATTATGTTAAGTAGGCCGGATGGAGTCGCTCCGCCGGCGGTTACATTGGCGGGATCCGCGTATTCCGGTGGGTGGTGAGCGTCGTGATCCCTGAGCAGTTCGTGCGCGCGCTGGACGGTTTCGAGGCGGTGCTCGCGGCGGCGCCCGCGGACAGGTGGCTGTCGCCGTCGCCTTGCGAGGGCTGGGCGGCCATTGACGTGGCCGGGCACGTTACCGCCGGGCTGCTGGTGGTCGAGATGCGCGCCGCTGGGCGGCCGCTCCCTCAGGACGATCCGGACTGGCGCGAGGTGGCCGGCGAGGATCCGGTGGCGTCATGGCGGGAGGTGCGCACGCGCATGACGGCCGAGCTGACGCAGGAGGCGCTGGACCGGCAGGTCGAGCTGGCCCTCGGACTGAGGATCACTCTGCGTGAGTGGCTGGAGCAGTATCCGCTGGAGTTGCTCGTGCACACGTGGGATCTGGCGCAGGCCACCGGGCAGTCGGGGGTCTTGGACGCGGACCTGGTGGGTCCCGCTCTGGAGACGGCCAGGCGGATGGCGCCGCGTGGCCGTGAGGCGGGCATGGTGGGCCCAGAGGTCGCCGTCTCCGGTGACGCCGATGACCAGGCGCGACTTCTGGCCCTGTTCGGCCGCTCCCCCGCCGGCGACGCTCACGTATAGGGCCGCTCCCCTGGTTTTGCAGGTGCGAGCGGGCGGGCCGAGCCGTTACAGTGCGGCTTATGCGACGTCGACGACATTGATCTTCACCTGAGGCGGGGCTCGCGCGGAGGCTGTACGCCTACGCGTTCCTCGAGGATTTCGTTCTTCTGTACCCGGTGTACGCGCTGTTGTTCGCCGATACCGGGTTGTCGCCTGCTGCGATCTCGTCGCTGTTCGTGATCTGGTCGCTCACGTCGTTCACCCTGGAGCTGCCGTCCGGTCTGTGGGCGGACCTGTTCTCGCGCCGGCTGCTTCTGGTGGCCTCTCCCCTACTGGCCGGTGCCGGTTTCGGGTTGTGGGCGTTCTCTCCGTCGTATCCGGCGTTCGCCGCGGGTTTCGTGCTGTGGGGTGCGGGGTCGGCGCTGCGTTCGGGGACGATGCAGGCGCTGGTGTACGAGGGCTTGGAGCGTGTCGGGGCGACGGGCGCGTATGCGCGGCTGATCGGACGTTCTGAGGCCGTCTCGCTACTCGCTGTAGTTGTTGCGTCGGCGGTGGCGTCGCCGGTGCTGGCGGCCGGTGGTTACCGGGCGCTGGGTGCGGCGAGTGTGGCGGCGTGTGTGGCGTGCGCTGTTGCGGGGTGGTTTCTGCCGGAGTCCAAGGGCCCTGGCGAGGGTGAGGATGAGCCGTCGTTGAAGGCGGTGGTGCGTCAGGGGTGGGCGCAGGTTCGGCGGGAGCCGGCGGTGCGGTGGGCGCTGGTCCTGGTGATGGTGCTGGAGGGTGTGACGGCCCTGGACGAGTACGTCCCGCTGCTGGTGGAGTCCACGGGTGCGGCGGCGGCGTCGGTGCCGTTGCTGGTGATGGTGGTGACGGCCGGTGATGCGGTGGGCGGCTGGCTGGCGGGGCGGGGCGTGCGGTGGCTGGCGCCGGTGCTGGCGGTGGGTGCGGTGTGCCTGGCCGCGGGTTCGCTGAGCGGGCGGCCGGGTGGGCTGGTGCTGGTGGCGGCGGCGTTCGGGGTGTTCCGGTGGGCGATGGCGGCGGCGGACGCGCGGTTGCAGGACCGGATCGGTGACGGGGCGCGGGCGACGGTGACGTCGGTGGCGGGTTTCGGGTCGGAGACGGTGGCGGTGCTGGTGTACGCGGGGTATGCGCTGGGGTCGCGGTGGGCGGGTGCCGGGGTGCTGATGGGTGCGGCGTCGGTGCCGTACGTGGCGGTGGCTCTAGTGCTGGCGGTGTGTGCTCGTCGGGGCCGCGTACATCGGGAGATGTAGGCGGGTGGTGGGCGTTACGCGAAAGGCGCAGCGTGTTTGCACGCTCGCGCCCGATTCGCCGGTGGGGTGGGCGCCCCGAGGATCGTGGGGTCGTTGCGGATCGATTCTTGGAGCGTGTGCTGATGGGTGCGGACCCGCTGGTGCTGGCGCGGGTGCAGTTCGCGTTGACGGCCGGAACGCATTTCCTGTTCGTGGCGCTGACGCTGGGGCTGGCGACGCTGGTGGCGTTGACGCAGACGCGTGCGGTGGTGTCGGGCAGTGCGGTGCATGCGCGGATGGTGCGGTTCTGGGGGCAGTTGTATGTCATCAACTATGCGGTGGGGATCGTCACCGGGCTGGTGATGGAGTTCCAGTTCGGGTTGAACTGGTCGGGCCTTTCGCGGGTGACGGGGAACGTGTTCGGGGCGCCGCTGGCGTTGGAGACGATCGTCGCGTTCTTCGTGGAGTCGACGTTCCTGGGGTTGTGGATCTTCGGGTGGGATCGGCTGAACCGGTGGGTGCATCTGGCGCTGATCTGGGTGGTGACGCTGACGGCGTATCTGTCTGCGTATTTCGTGCTGGTGGCGAATGGGTGGCTGCAGCGTCCGGTGGGCTTCGCGATGGTGGACGGCGAGGCGCGCCTGGCCGATGTGGGGGCGTTGCTGACGAATCCGACGGCGTTGCTGGCGTTCTTCCACGTTCTTTTCGGGGGGCTGCTGACGGCAGGGTTCTTCATGGCCGGGGTGAGCGGTTTCCATCTGCTGCGGCGGACGGCGGAGGTGGAGTTCTTCCGGCGGTCGATGCGGATCGGGTTGCTGACGGTGATCGTGTCGGTGATGCCGGTGGTGGTGTTCGGCGGGATGCAGTTCCAGTACACGCAGGCGACGAAGACGGGCGGGCACGACGCGGCGGCGGTGGCGGCGGACTTCACGGCGCGGTTCGGGCCGGGTGACTACATGTCGCCGGGGCTGGCCCGGGCAGGTGAGGGACTGATGGTGTCGATGTGGCTGCTGATGATGATCGTGGCGGGGGTCGCGCTGGTGAAGTTCCCGTTCGGGCGGTGGCTGGTGCGGGGCCGGGTCTTCCATGTGCTGATGATCGCGGCGGTGCCGTTGCCGTATGTGGCGATGGTGTCGGGGTGGGTGTTCCGTGAGGTGGGGCGGCAGCCGTGGATGGTGTACGGGGTGCTGAAGACGCGGGACGCGCTGTCGCCGGGGGTCGGGTCGGGGACGATCACGGTGTCGTTCGTGGCGTTCGCGGTGCTGTTCGCGGGGTTGTTCGTGGTGAACGCGTGGCTGCTGGCGCGGTTCGCGCGGCGGGGTCCGGACGGGGCGGGGCTGGGTTCGGCTCCGCCGGTGGAGCCGGCCGCGCCGGTGATGAGCCCGACGTTCTGACAGGAGCCTGGTGATGGATTCTCTTGCGGTGGTGTTGCTGGCGGTGTTCTCCGGCGGGTATCTGGTGCTGGCCGGTGCCGATGTCGGGGTGGGGATGCTGCTGCCGTGGCTGGGGCGGGGTGAGCGGGAGCGGCGGCTGGTGATCGCGTCGTTCGCGCCGTTCTTCCTGGGCAACGAGGTGTGGCTGGTGGCTGCGGCGGGTCTGGTCGGGGGCGGGTTTCCGGGGCTGGAGCATGAGCTGCTGGAGGGGCTGTACCCGCTGGTCGTGGTGTTGCTGATCGGCTGGGTCGTGCGGGACATGGGGTTGTGGCTGCGGGGCCGGGTGGATGCGGTGGCGTGGCGTGGCGGGTGCGATGCGGCGGTCGTGGCGGGGAGCTGGGCGCTGGCGCTGGCGTGGGGGTCGGTGCTGGGGTCGGTGGTGGCCGGTGGCGGGTTGAACGCCGGGAGTGTGGTGGGGTTGCCGCTGGCGGTGCTGTTCGCGTGGCATGGTGCGGGTTTCGCGCGGTGGCGGTTGCCGGCGGGGTTGGCGGAGCGTGCGGGCCGGATTCCGTCGCGGTACGGGTTGTCGGCGCTGGTGATGGCGGGCGTGCCGGTGGTGGCCGGCTCCCAGGTGCGCTGGTCGGAGGTGGTGGCCGACGGTGCCGGGCTGACGATGACCGCGGTGGGGACGGTGGTGGTGCTGCCGCTGCTGTTGGCGTCGCAGGCTTTGGTGTGGTGGACGTTCCGGGGGCGTGTGGAGTCGCCCTCGTATCTGTAGCGGGGTCGTGGTGAAGGGTGTCGAGCGGCGTCTGCTGCGGCTTTTCCCCCGCCGGGTGACTGTGCTGCTGGGGGTGCTGGCGGCGGCGCAGGGTGTCCTGCTGGTGGTGCAGGCGGAGCTGCTGGTGCGGGCGGTGGCGGGTCTGGATGCGGGGCCGCTGCCGTGGCTCGTGGCGGCGGTGGCCGGGCGGGCGGTGCTGGCGTGGACGGTGACGCTGGTGGCGGGCCGGGCGGCGGCGCGGGTGAAGCGTGGTTTGCGTGCGGGGCTGCTGGGCGGGGCGGCGGGTGATGCGGGGGCGCGGGTGACGTTGCTGACGCGGGGCCTGGACGCGGTCGATCCGTTCTTCGCCGGGTATGTGCCGCAGCTGCTGGCGGCGTGTGCGGTGCCGGTGGTGGTGCTGGTGCGGCTGGCGGCGGCGGATTGGGCGTCGGCGCTGGTGGTGGCGGTGACGGTGCCGTTGGTGCCGGTGTTCGGTGCGCTGGTGGGGATGCGGACGGCGGCGTTGACGGGCCGGCAGTGGGGGCTGCTGCACCGGCTGGGCGGTCATTTCCGGGACGTGGTGGCGGGGCTGGGGACGTTGCGGGCGTTCGGCCGGACCGGGCATCAGTCGGTGGTGGTGCGGGAGCTGGCGGGTGAGCATCGGCGGGCGAGCGTGCGGGCGCTGCGGGTGGCGTTCCTGTCGTCGCTGGTGCTGGAGCTGGTGTGCGCGTTGTCGGTGGCGCTGGTGGCGGTGCCGGTGGGGTTGCGGCTGCTGGACGGGGACCTGGCGTTGTCGGCGGGTCTGCTGGTGCTGGTCTTGACGCCGGAGGTGTATCTGCCGTTGCGGGCGCTGGGTCAGCGGTTCCATGCGAGCGCGGAGGGTGTCGCGGCGGCGGAGGAGGCCTTCGCGGTGCTGGACGCGCCCGGTGCGGTCGGGGGCCCGGCGAAGGGTGGCTTGGAGCCTTCCGGTGGGGCGCCGGAGATCGTGCTGGAGGAGGTGACCGTCCGGTATCCGGGTGCGGCGGAGGCTGCGCTGGACAGGGTGTCGTTGCGGATCGGGCCGGGTGAGCGGGTGGCGGTGACGGGGCCGTCGGGTGCGGGCAAGTCGACGCTGCTGCTGGTGCTGGCGGGTTTGGTGGTCCCGGATTCGGGGCGGGTCCTGGTCGACGGTGTCGATCTGGCGGGGCTGGACGCGGCGGCGTGGCGGGCGCGGCTGGGGTGGGTGCCGCAGCGGCCGCACCTGTTCGCGGCGCCGGTGGCCGACAACATCCGGCTGGGAGATCCGGGCGCCGGAATGGAGCGGGTGGTGGAGGCGGCGCGGGCCGCGGGCGCGGCGGAGTTCGTCGAGGATCTTCCCGACGGGTACGCCACGGTGCTCGGTGAGGGCGGTGCGGGGTTGTCGGCGGGGCAGCGGCAGCGGCTGGCGGTCGCGCGGGCGTATCTGGCGGGCGGTCCGGTGATGCTGCTGGACGAGCCGACGGCGCGGCTGGACCTGCGCAGTGAGCGAGTGCTGGTGGAGGCGGCGGTGCGGCTGCTGGCGGGGCGGACGGCGGTGCTGGTGGCGCATCGTCCGGCGTTGCTGCGGGCGGCGGTCCGGGTGGTGCGGCTGGAGGGCGGCCGGATCGCCGAGGATATGCGGGTGGAGGCGGCGTGAGGGGCGTGTGGGGTGCGGTGCGTCCGCATGCGGTGCGGCTGGCGGGTGCGGGGCTGGCGGGGGCGGCGGCGGAGCTGTGCGGGCTGGGGCTGGTCGCGGCGGCGGCGTGGCTGATCGCGCGGGCGTCGCAGCGGCCGGAGCTGGCAGCGCTGTCGCTGGCGATCGTGGCGGTGCGGGGGTTCGCGCTGGCGAAGGGGTCGCTGCGGTATGTGGAGCGGCTGGCGGGGCATGACGCGGCGTTGCGGGCGCTGGCGGAGTTGCGGGGCCGGGTGTTCGACGCGCTGGCGGCGGCCCGTCCTGCGCCGGGGCGTCCTGGGGAGGGGCGGCGGGTGCGGGACGGTGACGCACTGACCCGGATGGTGTCGGACGTGGACGCGGTCCAGGATCTGCTGCTGCGGTGCGTGCTGCCGGCGGTGGCGTCGCTGGTGTGCGGGGCGGCGGGGGTGGCGGTGTGCGCGCTGGTGCGGGCGCCGGCGGCGATGGTGCTCGGCGCGGGCCTGCTGGTCGCGGGGGTGCTGGTGCCGATGGCGGCGGCGGTGGCCGGTGGGCGTGCGGCGGCGCGGATGGCGGCCGGGCGCGAGGCGCTGGCGGTGCGGGCGCTGGACGTGCTGGAGGGTGCGGCGGACCTGGCGGTGTTCGGTGCGTCGGGGCGGTTCGCGGCGCGTGCCGGGGAGGCGGCGGCGGATCTGGAGCGTGCGGAGCGTTCGGCGGCGCTGGTGTCGGCGCTGGTGGCGGCGGCCGGTTTCGTGGTGCAGGGCGCCACGGTCGCGGCGGTCACGTGGACGGGCCTGCGCGCGGGTGTGGACGAGGTGGGGGCGGCGGTTGTGGCGTTGACGTCGCTGGTCGCGGTGGAGTCGGTTCTTCCGTTGGCGGGCGCGGCGCAGCGTCTGCGGGAGGTGCTGCCGGCGGTGCGGCGGGTCGAGGCGGTGCTGGCCGCTCCCCCGGCGGCGTGCCCGTCGCGTCCGGTGGGGCTGCCCCGGGGGCCGCTGGAGGTGGAGCTGCTGGGGGTGCGGGTCGCCTACGGGGACGGTGTGGCCCTGGACGGGGTGGATCTGCGGGTGGAGCGGGGCCGCCGCGTCGCGGTCGTCGGGGCGAGCGGCGCGGGGAAGAGCACGTTACTGGCGGTGCTATCGGGGGACGTGGCGGCGGAGGTGGGTGCGGTGGCGCTGGGCGGTCGTCCGCTGGGCCGGTGCGCGCCGGGTGACGTGCGGGCGGCGGTGCGGGGGCTGACGCAGGACGCGCACGTGTTCGCCGGGACGGTCCGGGCGAACCTGCTGCTGGCGCGGCCGGACGCGAGCGTGGGGCAGTTGCGCGTGGCGGCGGAGCGGGCGCGGTTCGCCGAGGTGGTGGAGGCGCTGCCGGACGGGTGGGACACGGTGGTGGGCGCGGGCGGGCGGGGCTTGTCGGGCGGGCAGCGGCAGCGGCTGCTGCTGGCGCGGGCGCTGCTGGCCGACCCGCCGGTGCTGGTGCTGGACGAGCCGGCCGAGGCACTGGATCCGGTGATGGCCGACGAGCTGACCCGGGATCTGCTGGAGGCGCCGGGCGGTGGGACGCTGCTGCTGGTGACGCATCGGCTGGCGGCGCTCGCGGCGGCCGACGAGGTCGTGGTGCTGGACCGGGGGCGGGTGGTGCAGCGGGGCCGGCACGAGGACCTGCTGGCGGTGCCGGGCGCCTACCGCGATCTGCGGGACGCCGAGCTGCTGGCCGCCTGACCCGTCAGGTCGCGCAGGACGCGGCCGAGGACGGCGATTCCCTCGGTGATGGCGGACGCCGGGGCGGCCGCGTATCCGAGGACGAGGCCGGGGCGCTGGGGCCGCTGGGTGTGCCAGGACAGCGGATGCGTCTTCACCCCCTGCTCCAGCGCGGCCGCGGCCAGGTCGGCGTCCCGCAGCCCCGCGTCGTGGATGCGGGCGTGGGGTTCGTCCGGGAAGGTGACGGTGAGGTGCAGGCCGGCGGCGGCGCCGTGCACCGCCGCGCGCGGCAGGTGCGCGTCGATCGCCTCGATCATCGTGTCGCGGCGGCGCCGGTGGCGGCGCCGCAGCAGCCGCAGGTGCCGCTCCATCTCCCCCGATGCCATCAGCTCGGCGAGGACGAGCTGCGGGAGTGCCGCGTTGCCGAGGTCGGCGAAGCGTTTCTCGGCGACGACGGCGTCCAGGTGCGCGGGCGGCGGCACGATCCAGCCGATCCGCAGTGCGGGGGCCAGGAGTTTGGAGATGCTGCCGGCGTACAGGACGCGGTCGGCGAGCATGGCCCGCAGCGCCGGGACGGGTGGCCGGTCGTAGCGGTGTTCGGCGTCGTAGTCGTCCTCGATGACCAGGCCGCCCTCGGCGGCCCAGCGCATCAGGTCGCGGCGGCGGCGCCCGCCGAGGACGGCGCCGGTCGGGAACTGGTGCGCCGGGGTGAGCAGCACGGCGCGGGCGCCGCTGTCGCGGAGCCTGTCGACGCGGACGCCGTCGCGATCGACGGGGACGGGCGGGGTGTCCATCCCCCAGTGCCGCAGGTGCTGGCGGACGCCGAGGGAGCCGGGGTCCTCGACGGCGACGGCGCCGATGCCGTCGTGGGCGAGGACGCGGGCGACGAGGCCGAGGGCCTGGGCGGTGCCGGCGACGACGACGATCGCGGCGGGGTCGGCGCGGATGCCGCGGTTGCGGGCGAGCCAGGCGGCCAGGGCGGTGCGCAGCGCGGGGGCGCCGCGGGGGTCGCCGTATCCGAGACCGGCCGCGGGCAGGTCGCGCAGGACGGTGCGTTCGGCGCGCTGCCAGGCCGCGCGGGGGAACGCGGCCAGGTCGGGGGCGCCGGGCGACAGGTCGATGCGGGCGGGTGCGGTGCGCAGGACGTCGAACACGTCCGGTCCGGGCTGTGCCGGGTACGGGCCGCCGTGCGGATCGCCGGGGCCGGTGCGGTGCGCGGTGACGGGCGGGTCGGCGGGTGGTGGTTGCGGTGGGCTGGTGGTGAGCGGGCCGGTGGTGAGCGGGCCGGTGGTGAGCGGGGCGGCCAGGACGACGGTGCCGGCGCGGCCGCGTCCGGCGATGTGGCCCTCGTCGGTGAGGCGCTGGTAGGCCTCGGTGACGACGCCGCGGGAGACGCGCAGGTCGGCGGCCAGGACGCGGGTGGCGGGCAGGCGTCCGCCGACGGGCAGGCGTCCGTCGGCGATCGCGTCGCGGAGCCGTCCGGCGAGCCAGTCGGCCAGCCCACCCGGCGGCGCGTCGGCGGGGTCGAGCTGGAGGAAGTCCGAGCCCCCGGTTATGGACCGGCCAGGGTCGTCGTCATTGGACCTGTGCATCAGGCCATTGTGGGGCCACGGTGAACCCATGGAAACCACGATCACGGGCGGGCCCGGCGGGTACGTGCACGGATACTCCGGGCGTGAGGCGCGGCGCCTCGGCGACCAGGCCGACGCCCTGGCCGCGCTGCTGCACGACGGCACCGCCTACCCGGCGGGCGGCAGGGTGCTGGAGGTGGGCTGCGGTGTGGGCGCGCAGACGGTGCATCTGGTGTCGCGCTCCCCCGGCGCGGACCTGACCGCCGTGGACGTCTCCCAGGCGTCCCTCGACCAGGCCCGCGCCCGCGTCGCGGCGGCGTGCCCGGGCGCGCGCGTGCGGTGGGTGCGGGCGGACCTGCGTGACCTGCCGTTCGGCGACGATTCGTTCGATCACCTGTTCGTGTGCTTCGTCCTGGAGCATCTGCCCGACCCGGGCGCCGCGCTGGCGGGCCTGCGGCGCGTGCTGCGGCCGGGCGGGACGCTGACGGTCATCGAGGGCGACCACGGGTCGGCGTTCTTCCACCCCGACAGCGCCCACGCCCGCGCGGCCATCGCCCATCAGGTCGCGTTGCAGGCCGCGGCCGGCGGGGACGCGCTCGTCGGGCGGCGGCTGGAGCCGCTGCTCACCGCCGCGGGGTACGCGCGGGTCAGCGCCCGGCCGCGCACCGTCTACGCCGACCGGACACGTCCGGACCTGGCGCGGGCCTTCACCCTGGACACCTTCACCGCGATGATCGAGTCCGTCCGCGACGACGCCGTCGCCGCCGGGCTCGCCACGCCCGCCGACTTCGACCGAGGCATCGCCGACCTGCGGCGCACCGCCGGCGCGGACGGGACGTTCCACTACACCTTCTTCAAGGCGGACGCGGTGAACCCGCCGGGCGGGCCGGTCAGTCGCCGGGAAGGAGCGGGCCGAGGGGCCCGAGGTCGAGGTTGAGGTCGTGGTCGTCCAGCCCGAAGTGGTCCTTCAGGCGGGTCATCGCCTCGTCCAGGCGCATCAGGGCCAGCCCGAGGTCCTCGATCTGCCGGTCGGTCAGGTCGCCGCCCTCGGCGCGGCGCAGCGCCTGCCGCTCCATCAGCTGCCGGACCAGCTCGACCAGGGTCAGCACCAGCTTCACCAGGTCCCGCTCGACGGTCTCGGGGTCGGACCGCAGCCGCCGCATCGTCCGCGCCGACCGCTCCCGCAGGTCCTCCTCCCGGACGCGCGCCGCGCGGACCGGGCCGTGCGGGGACGGGCCGCCGGCGAGGATGTCGCCGGTGAACGCGTCCCCCGCTTCGGGGTCGCGCACCGACGCCTCGCCCGTCACCGGCCCGCGTCCGTCGCGGGCCTGGTCTGGTGGGGTCATGGCCGGTCCTCCTCGGGCAGCAGCTCGTCGCGGACGGTCGTGATCAGCGCCCGCAGCGACACCTGCACCAGGTCCACGTCCGCGATCGAGATGACCAGGTCGCCGGTGATGACGACGCCGCCGGCCAGCAGCCGGTCCAGCAGGTCCACCAGCGCGACCCGCTCCATCGGGGCGTCGCCGCCGTGGTCCAGGACGGCCGTCACCTCTCCCCCGCCCCGCGCCCGGGCGTGGCCGCGCCGGGACCGGCGGAGGTGTCGATGAAGGAGTACGGCGGCCACGGGCCCGTCACCTCCACCTGGAGGGCCGGGAGCCGTTCCCGCGCCGCCCGCGTCACCGCCAGGAAACCCTCCGCCTGATCGTCGTCCAGGAGGTAGGCGACGTTGAGGACCTGCATCCCGGACCGGCCGGTCAGGCGCGGGTCCTGCGGCGGGTGATGCCGGGACGCCACGGCGTGGTCGGCGAGTTCTGTGTGTACGGTGTCGGCCTGCCCGGCCACCCGGCGTTCGGCGGCGGCGCGGCGCCGGCGCTCCTGCTGGCGGCGCCGCAGGTACGCGGTGCCCACGCCGGACGGGCCCGCCGTCCGGCCCGTGGTGCCGGGAGTGGTGCCGGTGAGGGACTCGGCGCTGGGCTCGAGCCCCCCACCGGAATCCGGTACGTCCTCCCCCATGCCGCCGCCCGCGGTGCCGCCGGTGCCGCCGCGCAGCACCTCGGCGTCGGCGTAGATCTTCACGCCCCATTCCGAGCGGCCGGTGATGAGGTCGAGGACCTCGGTGAACCGCTCGCCCTGGGCCGCCAGCACCTCGGCGACCCGATCGTCGTCGCGGTAGATCGTCGCGATCCGGACGGGCGCGGTCGGCGCGGCGTGCGCGGCCCGGTCCACCACGTCGTGGTGGGCGCGGGCGGTGGCCTCCAGCCACCCCAGGTCCTCCAGGTTGGCGCGCAGCGCCGCCTCGCCGTACTCCTCCAGCCGGACCGTGCTGACCAGCGCGGTCAGCCCGGCGGCCCGCACGCCGCGCACCGGCGCGCCCGCCACCCCGGCGGTGCCGCGCAGCGCGGCCGGGTCCAGATCCTGCGCCACCCCGTACAGGTAGACGGCGGTGTCTCCGGCGACCCCGGTGTCGGTCGTCATCTGGGCTCCTTCCCCCGTGCCCCGGCCTCGGCGGTGGCGCCGGAACCGGTGGTACCCGAGCCGGTGGTGTCGCCGGATTCGAGGGCGGCGAGGCGCTCGCGCAGCCGCCGGTTCTCCTCCAGCAGCTCGCGGTCTCCGGCTCCGCCGTCCACCTCGTCGCGGCGGGCCCTGGACGACAGCGACGGATCGTGTTCCCACCAGTCGATGCCCATCTCCTTGGCCCGGTCCACCGACGCCACCAGCAGCCGCAGCTTGATCGTGAGCAGCTCGATGTCGAGCAGGTTGATCCGGACGTCCCCGACGATCACGATCCCCTTGTCGAGGATGCGTTCCAGCAGGTCCGCCAGGTTGGCCGAGGGGCGTTCCCCGGCGGCGGACCTGGCCGGTGATCGGCCGCCGGTCCAGGAGATCTCACTCACCGTTCTCAGTCCCTCTCCACTCGTCCGCGGGGATAGCGGCGGGCGCGGCGGAAGGCCACCAGCTCCCCGTCCGCGTCCACCTCGGTGTCGTAGACCGCGAGGATGTCGGCGGAGTCGGGGATGCGGTGGGTCTCCACGACCTCCACCGCGACGCGCCAGGCGTCCTCGCCGGCGCGCTCCACCCCCACCACGCTCTCGGCGCTGCGGCCGGTGAGCGCGGTGACATGCTCGACCGCCCGCTCGGCGGCCTTGGACGCGGACAGCATCGCGGCCCCCCGTCATCCGCCGGGCCGGTAGCCGCGGGCGCGGCCCTCGTTGAGCCGGTGGATCAGGTCCTCCTCGCGGGCGGCGGCCTCGTCCTCGGTGATCTCGCCGGCGGCGGCCTCGTCGGCGATCTGCTGCATCTCCGCGGCGATCCGCCCCGGGTCGTACAGCTGCGCCTCGGCCTGCTCGACCAGGACCTCCGCCAGCCACCCCACTCCCCGCACGGGCGCCAGCGGCAGCGTCACCAGGCCGGTGAACAGCCCCATCTCACGCCTCCGGGACGAAGTCGTAGGGCGGAAGCGGCCCGATCAGCCGGATCCGGATCCGGTCGCCGTGCTCCTGCCCGAGGGTGTCGACGGCCTGCTCGAACGCGGCGCGGCGGTCGGCGCGCACCAGGAACGAGGCGTCCAGGACGTCCTCCTCGCGGGCGGGGGCCTTGCGCGCGAACGCCTCCGCCCCGGGCGCGGTCCCGTCCAGCAGGACCTGCCCGTCGGCCTCCCGGAGCCGCTCCATCGCCTGCGCGATGAGCTCGCCGAGCCGGACCCGGTCGTAGTAGACCGCGTCGGCGACGTCGGCGGGCACCTCGCGCAGCCGCCGCGACAGCTCGGCGACCTCCGGCTCGGCCTCCATGATCTCCTGCAGCACCCGGTCCTGGACGTAGGTGGCCTTCAGGCGCAGCTCGACGCGGTCCTGCAGCTGGTCCAGGACCTGCCCGAAGCGTTCGGAGTTGCCGGCCAGCAGTTCCTTCTCCACCGCCGCGCGGTCCGACAGCGCCGCCCCGAACCGGAACGGCAGGACCACGGTGCCGGCGTTCACCAGCGCGTTCAGCACCCGCTGGTGCGCCACCAGGTCGTCGCGCTCGCCGAGCGCGCGGCCGGCCGGCAGGTCGCTGACGACCGCGGCGCACACGCCGCCGTCTTCGACCAGCGACACCGGCCGGTCGTCCAGGCCGCTGACATCGGGGGGCAGCGCCGCTCCCTGGCGGGTCACTCCGTACACGTACTGCGGGACCCGGTCGCCGGGCCCCTGGCCGGGGGACGTCATTCTTCCTCGTCCTCCTTCTTGCGGGACGAGCGGCGCCGCGCGGGCTGCTTGTCGTCCTCGGAATCGTCCGAGCCGCCGAAGGTCTCCTTCAGCCGCTCTCCCGCGCCCTCCAGGGCGCCGCGGGTCTTCTTCTTGGCACCCGACTCCTGCATGCCCTCCACGAACTGCGGAAGGCCCTGGGACGTGCCGTCGTGGGCGATGTCGAGCCGGTTCACCGCCTCGGCGAACCGCAGGTAGGTGTCGACGCTGGCGACCACGATCCGCACGTCCACGGTGAGGATCTCGATCCCGACCAGTGAGACCCGCGCGTACAGGTCGATGACCAGACCCTTCTCCAGGATCAGGTCGACGACGTCGGCGAGGCTGCTGCTGGATCCGCCGCGTTGGACGTAGTTGCTGCCCGAAGTCTGCTGGGCGATCGGCCCAGTCATGTCATCTCCTCATTTGGGGGTCTTGTGGCGAAATTGCACGACCCCGGGTCTACCCGTCCTGGTCTCCCTAAACGGGCCGCCCGTTTGCGGCCATCCGCAGGTAAAGCCGGTGCACGGACGGCGTGCGGGCATGCGGAAACCCCCGGAGACCGGGGGGTCCCCGGGGGCGTCCGCCGCCGATCGGGACGGGTCAGCGCCTGCGGGCCGTGATCCGCCCGACGACGACACCGGCCACGGCCGCCGCGGCGATGGGAACGGCCCGCAGGAACCGCCCGAGGGTCAGCAGCCGGGCCAGCCCGGCCGCCCGCCGGGGCAGCGCCGAGATCCGCCCGCCCGCCCGCGCGGCGCCCTTGGCGGCGCCCCGCGCGGTCGTCTGCGCGGCGTCCTTCGCTCCCGCGGCCGTGCCCTTGGCGGTGCCGCCGGCCCTTCCCGCCGCCTCGGCGACCGCATTGCCGGTCGCCTTACTCGTCCTGGTCGCGTTCTTGCTCACCGGGTCGGAGCCGTTCCCGGGGACCGAGGGGGTATCCATCATCCGTCCTTCCATCCGAAGCGGTCGCCGGCGCCGCCCTGGCCCGGCCCCCGATCGGGTCCGCCGCGCCGGCCCGTAACGCGCTCTACCCCGCCGGAAAGCCGCAAACATGCCGCCCCGCAGGGGCTCCCACGCCGCGCGGCGACGGTTGAACCCGTCCGTCCGGGTATGCCGAGGGCCATGCCACCCGACGAGCCACCCGACGAGCCGGCCCCCGCCCCGACCGGGGAGCCCGTCCGGTTGATGCGCCCCGGGCCCGCGCGGCGCGCCGCCGAGCCGCTCGCCTGGTGGGCGGCGCTGCTGGCGGTGTACCTGGCACTGGTGTCCACGATCTCCGTCACCGAGATCACCGTCGGCGCGCTGGCCGCGGCCGCAGGAGCCGCCGCCGCTGTCGCCGGGCGCCGGGCTCTGTTCACCACCGGAACCTCCCGCGACCCCGAGGGCGGGCCGGCGACCGCCGCCGGCCGCGTCAAGGCCCTGCGGCCCGTCCCGCCCGCCCGGCTCATCCCGCCGCTGGCGTGGCTGCCCGCCCAGGTCGCCGCCGACACCGCCCGCATCGCCGTGCGGGGCGCGTCCGGCGGGCACTGGACACCGCTGGCCGTCGCGCCGGGCGCCGCCAACCGCGGCACCGCGACCCTGCTGGTGTCCATCTCCCCAGGCACCTACGTCGGCGGCGTCGACCCCGAACGCGGGCTGCTGCACGTCCACCGCCTCGCGCCGCGGCCGTCGCCGTTCGAGCGGCGCCTGCGCCGCTCCGGGCTGGTCGAGGCCCCCGGCGGCGACGGCGGGGTCCCCTCATGAGGACAGACGTGCTGAACACCGCGGTGCCCGCGCTGGCCGTGATGATCGGCGGGCTGCTGCCGGCGCTGCTGGCCACGCTGCGCGGCCGCCCCGCCGGGCGGCTCGCCGGGCTGATCGTGACCGGGCCGCTGGTCACCCTCGCGCTGGTGCTGCTGGCCGCCGCCTACGGGCGGCCCGCCTACCTCGACGTCGCCCTGGTGCTGGCGCTGCTGTCGTTCGCCGGGTCCCTGGTGTTCGCCCGGTTCCTCAGCCGCACCCTGTGACCCTGGGAAAGGAGGGCGCCGATGAGCCTGGACCTGCTCGCCGACGTGCTGACCTGGGCCGGCGCCGCCGTCGCGGTCGCCGCCGGGGTGCGGCTGCCCTTCACCCGCGGCGCGGCCGCCCGGCTGCACACCGTCGCGCCCGTCACCGTCCTGGCCGCGCCGCTGCTGATCGCCGGGCTGGCTCTGCGGCCCTGGTCGTCCTGGCACGACGTCGCCAAGCTCGCCGTCATCGCCGTGCTGCTCGCCGCCACCGGCCCCGCCACCGTGGTCACCGCCGGGCAGGCCGTCCGGCGCGCCGCCGGGAGATCGGAGTGAACCCGCCGTGACCGTCTGCCTGGGCGCCGGCTCCCCCGACGCGCTGTCGGGGCCGCTCGCCGACGCACTCATCGCCGCCGCGCTCGTCCTGTCCGCGCTCATGGCCACCGCCGTCGTGCTCACCCGCGACACCGTCCGGCAGGCGATCGTGCTGTCGGGGTACGGGATGGTCCTCGGCCTGCTGTTCGTCATCCTGCAGGCCCCCGACGTCGCCATGTCCCAGATCGGCGTCGGGACCGTCCTGGTGCCGCTCATCGTCGTCCTGGCCCTGCACGCCACCCGCCGCTACCGCGACACCGGAGGCGACGGGGGGCCGTCGGGCGAACACACCTGCGGGCAGGCAGGCGAGCAGGGCGGGGACGGGCGGGAGGCGCGCCGGTGAGGTCCCCGGCCCGCACCCTGCTGTTCGCCGCCGGCGCCGCCGGGACGGGCTCGCTGTTCACCGCCGGGACGCTCGGGCTGCCCGGATTCGGCGGCGCCCTGCACCCCTACGCCGACCGCGCCGTCCACCAGGCGGTGCTTCGCGGCACTCCCAACGTCGTCTCCTCGGTGAACTTCGACCAGCGCGCGTTCGACACCGTCGGCGAGGAGCTCATCCTGCTGTCGGCCGCGGTCGCCACCGTCGCGCTGCTGCGCGTCGTGCGCCGCGAGGCCGAGGACGACGGCGCCGCCCACCGGCACGGGCCTGCCGAGGTGTCCGACGCGCTGCGCATCGTCGGATACCTGCTGCTGCCCCTCACCCTGCTCGTCGGCGTCTACATCGTCGCGCACGGGCAGCAGTCCCCCGGCGGCGGATTCCAGGGCGGCGTCGTCCTCGGCACCGCCATCCACCTGCTCTACCTCGCCGGCGACTACCCCGCCCTGCAGCGGCTGCGGCCCATCCCGGTGTTCGAGTCCGCCGAGGCGGCCGCCGCCGCCGCGTTCGTCCTGGTGGTCCTGGCCGCCGCCGGCACCGCCGCCACCGGCCGCGTCCCCGCGCTCAACGCCGCCGTCGGGACCGAGGTCGGCTGCGCCCTCGTCCTGCTGCTCGGCAAGTTCTTCGAACAGGCCCTCCTGGTCCGCGAACGCCCTGCCGGCGAACACTCGGCCGGCGAACGCCGCCGGGCCGGTGGCCCCAGGGAGCCCTCGTGAGCCTCTTCCCCTACCTGACCGCCGGCTGGATCATGATCGCCGGCGTTTACGGGATCGTCACCAGCCGCGACCTCGTGCACGCCGTGGTCTGCCTGTCGGTCACCCAGTCCGGCACCTACGTGCTGCTGCTGGCCATCGGATACCGGTCCGGCGCCACCGCCCCGGTGTTCTCCGACCGGCCCCCGCCGCCCGCCGGCGGGCCCGTCACCGACCCCGTCGTGCAGGCCATGACCCTCACCGACATCGTCGTCGGCGCCACCGTCACCGCGCTGCTGCTCGCCCTGGCCGTCCAGGTCGCCAAACGGCGCGGCACCCTGGACCCCGACGAGCTGCGCTCCCTCGAATCGTGATCCTGCAGACCACCATCGCGCTGCCCGTCCTGGCCGCCGCGCTGCTCGCCGCCACCGGGCGGTGGCTGCCGCGCCTCGCCGTCGACGTCACCGCCCTGGCCGTCGCCGCCGCCGTCACCGCGCTGACCGCCCTCACCCTCGCCCGCGCCCCCCGCCACCCGCAGGTCACCTGGCTCGGCGGCTGGGGCCCCGGCACCGGCGTCGGGATCCCGCTGGCCGCCGACCCCCTCGCCGCCGGCCTCGCCTGCGTCACCGCCGTCCTCACCCTGGCCGCGCTGGCGTTCTCCTGGCGGTACTTCACCGAGATCCAGGCGATCTTCCACGCGCTGATGCTGCTGTTCCTGGGGTCGATGTGCGCGTTCGTGTACACCGGCGACCTGTTCGACGCGTTCGTGTTCTTCGAGCTGATGAGCGTCGTCGCGTTCGCCCTCACCGGCTACCGCTCCGAGGAGCCCTCCACCGTCCACGGCGCCCTCAACTTCGGCATCGTCCAGTCCATCGGCGGCTACCTGACCCTCACCGGCATCGCGCTGGTCTACGGCCGCACCGGGCAGCTCGGGCTGGCCGCCATCGGACGCGCGCTCACCGGCACCGCCACCCATGGGCACGCCGGTGCGCTCGTCACCGCCGCGTTCGTGCTCATCTGCACCGGCTACCTGGTCAAGGCCGCCGCCGTCCCCTTCCACTTCTGGCTCGCCGACGCCCACGCAGTCGCCCCCACCCCCGTCTGCGTCCTGTTCTCCGGGATCATGGTCGAGCTCGGCGTGTACGGGGTCGCGCGGACCTACTGGGCCGTGTTCGCCGGGCTCGTCCCGCTGCGCGCCATCGCCGTCCTCGGCGCCGCCGCCGCGCTGCTCGGCGCCGTCATGTGCGTCCTGCAGCACCACATCAAACGGCTGCTGGCCTACTCCACCATCAGCCATGTCGGGCTGCTGCTGACCGGCGTGGCCGCCGGCACCCCCGGCGCGCTGTCGGGCACCGCCTACTACCTGGCCGGGCACGCCGGCGTGAAGAGCGCGCTGTTCCTGGCCGCCGGGGCGCTGCTCAACCGGCACGAGACCGTCGACGCCCGCGAGCTGCGCGGACGCGGACGCGGCATGCCCGTCACCGGCGCCACGTTCCTGATCGGCGCGCTGTGCCTGGCCGGGCTGCCGCCGTCCGGGCTGTTCGCCGGGCACTCGGTCACCGAGCACGACGTCGCCGAGCTCGGCTGGTGGTGGTACACGCCGCTGTCGGTCGCCGCGTCCGCGCTCACCGCCGGCGCCGTCCTGCGGGTCTGGCTCGTGGTGTGGCGGGGCGCCCCGGCCGACGAAGAGCCCCGGCCCGGCGGCGAGCACGAGGACCCCGAGACCCCCGGGGGCCTGCGTTCCATCCCCTGGATCATGGTCGCCCCCGGCATCGTGCTGCTGGCGGCCGGGCTGCTCGTCGGGCTGCTGCCCGGCGGTCCCGTCGCCGCCGCGGCCGAGGCGTTCGCGAGCCGCGACGACTACGCGGGGCTCGTCCTGGACGGCCACGCCGCCCACCCGCACCCGCCGCCCGCCGACCCCTGGACCGGGCCCGGGCTCGCCGGATTCGCCGTCACCGTCCTTCTCGCCGTGGCCATCGCCGCCGGCGGCGTCGACCGTCCCGCCACCGCCCGGGCCCGCGCGGCGATCCCGCCGGCCGTGCGCCGCGCGCTCGGACGCGCCGCAGGCGCCGCCTCCCGGCGCCTGCACGACCTGCACTCCGGCCACATCGGGGACTACGCCGCCTGGCTCACCGCCGGCGTCGCCCTCCTGGCCCTGCTCACCGCCCGCTTCTGACCCGCCCGTCCCGGCTCACAGGCCTCCGGACCGCCGGCGGGGAGTTGATCCCGGACGGGGTGGCGGGCCACGCTGTGGGGTCCACCCCGCCGCACTCCTGCCGGGCCTCGCCGAGGGGAGGGGCTCCGTTGACCCGCCGTCGTCCCCGCACCCGCGCGGCGCTCATCGCCGCCGCGGCCGGTGTGCTCGCCGAACCTCGGCTCCCCCGTCTTCACCGGCGGATACCTGTACCTGTTCGCGTCCGTCTGCGACACCCCCGGTCTCGGCGCCTGCGCCGCGGGACGCGTCACCCTGGCCCGCGTCCGCGCCGGCCCCGCCGCCTGGCGCGACCCGGCCGCCTACGAGTACCGGGCGCCCGCCGGATGGACCCGCGACGCCTTCCAGGCCGGCGCCGTCGTTTCCGCCGCCGCCCCCTACGCGGTCCACGTCGCCGACTACACCGCCCTCGGCAAGGGGCTCGTCATGGTCGAGCAGCGCGGCCTGGACGGCCGGTACCGCCTGTGGCGCGCCCCCGCCCCCGAAGGGCCCTGGCGCCCGGCCGGGGACGGCGCCGTCCCCTGCTCGGGCGGATCAGGACTCGACCAGTGCCGCGCCCTCATCGGCCACCCCGAACTCAGCACCCGCCGCGCGCTACTGCTGTCGTACTACGACCCGGCCGGCCACCACATCACCGCCCGCGCCGTCCCCTGGTGACCCGGCCGGTCAGATGCTCCACAGACGGCGCTTGCGGTAGCGGGGCTCCCACAGCACCCGGTTCAGCTCCCGCAGCGGCTTGGGCAGCGACGTCAGGAACCGGCTCCGCTCCACCGGAGCGATCCCGTCCACCACCCACGGGACGAACAGCGGCGTGCCCTCGTCGCAGCCGCGGCGCGCCTCGTCGGCCAGCGCCCGCCACTCCCCGGCCTCCAGCGCCGACTCCGCCAGCGGCAGCGCGCTCATCTCCTCGTGCCGCAGATGCCTCTCCAGCGCCTCCCGCAGATCCGCCACCGCGGCGGGCAGGTCGCCGCCGCCCGCCATCACCGCGTCGACCCGGGCGATCAACGGGCCGATCCGGGCGTGCTCGGCGCGCATCTCCTCCAGCACCGCCCGCTCCACCCGGCGCCCCGCCACCGCGTGCTCCACCCGCGGCCACAGCCACCGGTCCTCCAGGTCATGGTGCAGCCGGATCTGGTCCTTGAGGTTCTCCCAGCCCGCGCGCACGTGCGAGGCCCGCCCCTTGCCCGCGGCAGCGGCCGCCGCGAGCCGGTCCAGATCCCGGCGGAACGCGTCATGGGCGGCGTACAGGAGGGCGTGGCAGGTCGTGTCGCGCGGCCGGACCGCGAAGGTGTCCATACCTATATGAGGCCCCCGGCGGACCCGGATGTGACACCCCCGCACCCCCGAGAGACGCACCTCACATCGCCGCCCCGCCGCGGGCGGTGGTGACGGCGGCGTCGATGCCGTCCAGGACCAGGGCGAGACCGCCCTCGAACGCCCCGCGGGCCGCCTGCTCCAGGTACGGGACGTCCTCGGCGACGGCGGGGGCGCCCTCGGCGTCCAGCCACGCCACCAGCGGGAACCGCTCGGCGAACCCCGGCGCGAGCTCCTCCAGCGCCTCGGCGCGGCCGTGCCACCACCGCTCCTCCGACAGGCCCGTCGCCCGCACCGCCTGCCGGGACTCGGCGAGGGTCTGCGCCGCGCCGCGCACGACGCTCGACAGCGCCGACACCGCGCGGCGCACCTGCGGCGCCGCCAGCCCGGTCGCGGTCAGGACGCCCAGCAGCGCCTCCAGTACCCGGTACTCGTTCGGGCCGAGCACCGGGCGGGCCTGCGAGACCTGCAGCATCCACGGATGCCGCAGGTAGAAGTCCCAGGAGTCCTCCGCCCATCGGGTCAGCGCCGCCCGCCATCCCGCCGCGACGTCGTAGCCGTCGGGCAGCTCGGCCAGCGCCCGGTCGTACATGAGGTCGACCAGCTCGGCCTTGCCCGGGACGTAGGTGTACAGGGCCATCGCGGTGCGCCCGAGCCGCTCGCCGACCGCGCGCATCGACAGCGCCGCCATCCCGTCGGCGTCGGCGACGGCGATCGCGGTGTCGACGATCATCTGCACGCTGAGGCCCGGCCGCGGCCCCGGGCCCGTCTTGGACGGCCCCGGGGCGCGCCACAGCAGGTCCATCGAGCGGCGTGCGTCGCCCTGCCCGGCGAAGACGACCAACGTGCATCTCCTTATGCCATAAACTATTTTGGAACAGGATCTCTTTACGCCCTAAGATATCAAGCGAGTGAGGAAGCCCCCATGCCCCTCCAGCCGACGAGCCCGCCGGCCGGAGGCCGCGCCGCCGCCGCCGACGCCCACGACGTGATCGAGGTCCGCGGCGCGCGCGAGAACAACCTCGCCGACATCAGCCTGGACGTCCCCAAACGCCGCCTGACCGTGTTCACCGGGGTGTCGGGCTCGGGCAAGTCGTCCCTGGTGTTCGGCACCATCGCCGCCGAGTCGCGGCGGCTGATCAACGAGACCTACACCGCGTTCGTGCAGGGGTTCATGCCGTCGGTCGGGCGCCCGGACGTCGACGCGCTGCACAACCTCAGCGCCGCGATCGTCGTGGACCAGGAGCGCATGGGCGCCAACTCCCGCTCCACCGTCGGCACCGCCACCGACGCCCACGCCATGCTGCGGATCGTCTTCAGCCGGCTCGGCGAGCCGCACGCCGGCACCTCCTCGGCGTTCAGCTTCAACAACGCCGAGGGCATGTGCCCGCGCTGCGAGGGACTCGGCCGCGCCTCCCGGATCGACCTGGACGAACTCCTCGACCGCGACCTGTCACTGGACGAGGGCGCCATCACCGTCCCCAACTTCGGCGTCGGGTCCTGGTACTGGAAGGTCATCGCCGGCTCCGGCCTGGTCGACCCCGCCGTCAAGCTGCGCGACTACACCGAGCGGCAGTGGGACGACTTCCTGAACAAGCCCGCCACCAAGGTCAAGAGCAGCGGGATCAACACCACCTACGAGGGGCTGCTGGTCAAGGTCAAGCGGCTCTACCTGGACCGGGACACCGAGTCGCTGCAGCCCCACATCCGCGCGTTCGTCGACCGCGCGGTCACCTTCAGCGCGTGCGAGGCGTGCGGCGGCGCCCGCCTCAACCCCGCCGCGCTCGCCAGCCGGATCGGCGGGCTCAACATCGCCGACTGCGCCGCCATGCAGATCAGCGACCTCGCCGGGTTCGTCCGCGGCATCGGCGAACCGTCCGTCGCGCCGCTGCTGGCCACCCTGCAGGGCACCCTGGACTCCCTGGTGGAGATCGGCCTGGGCTACCTCAGCCTGGACCGCGAGTCCACCACCCTGTCGGGCGGCGAGGCCCAGCGCGTCAAGATGGTCCGGCACCTGGGGTCCAGCCTCACCGACGTCACCTACGTCTTCGACGAGCCCACCGCCGGGCTCCACCCGCACGACATCGCCCGCATGAACGACCTGCTGCTGCGGCTGCGCGACAAGGGCAACACCGTCCTGGTCGTCGAGCACAAGCCCGAGACCATCGCGATCGCCGACCACGTCGTCGACCTCGGCCCCGGCGCCGGCACCGGCGGCGGGCACCTGTGCTACACCGGCGACCTCGCCGGGCTCCGCGCGTCCGGCACCCTCACCGGCCGCCACCTGGACCACCGCGCCCGGCTGCGCGAGAAGGCCCGGCGGCCGTCCGGGCACCTGACGATCAAGGGCGCGGACCTGCACAACCTCAAGGACGTCGACGCCGAGATCCCCCTGTCCGTCCTCACCGTCGTCACCGGCGTCGCCGGATCCGGCAAGAGCTCCCTGATCCACGGGTCGCTGCCCGGACGCGACGGCGTCGTGGTCGTCGACCAGTCCCCCATCCGCGGCTCCCGCCGCAGCAACCCCGCCACCTACACCGGGCTGCTGGACGCGATCCGCGCCGCGTTCGCCAAGGCCAACGGCGTCAAACCGGCCCTGTTCAGCGCCAACTCCGAAGGCGCCTGCCCGGTGTGCAAGGGCCTCGGGCTGGTCTACACCGACCTGGCGATGATGGCCGGCGTCGCCTCGGTCTGCGAGCAGTGCCAGGGACGCCGCTACACCGACGAGGTCCTCACCTACACCCTGCGCGGCAAGGACATCAGCCAGGTCCTGGCCATGCACGTCGACCAGGCTCGCGAGTTCTTCACCGCCGGGCAGGCCCGCACCGTCCTGGACCGGCTCGCCGACGTCGGCCTCGGCTACCTCGGGCTCGGCCAGCCGCTCACCACCCTGTCCGGCGGGGAGCGGCAGCGGCTCAAGCTCGCCACCCGCATGGCCGAGAAGGCCGCCGTCTACATCCTGGACGAGCCCGCCACCGGCCTGCACCTCGCCGACGTCGACCGGCTCCTCGCCCTGCTCGACCGGCTCGTCGACGACGGCAACACCGTCATCGTCATCGAGCACCACCAGGCCGTCATGGCCCACGCCGACTGGATCATCGACCTCGGGCCCGGCGCCGGCGCCGACGGCGGCGAGATCGTCTTCACCGGCACCCCCGCCGACCTGGTCTCCGGCGCGGACACCCTCACCGCCCGCCACCTGCGCGACTACGTCGGCGGCTGACACGCCGGCGGGCCGGTCGGCATATGGTCAGCGCGGGGCGGCCTTGGCCAGGACGTCCAGGTAGTGCGGGTTGGACATCACACCGAGGACGTTGCCGAACGGGTCGATCACCGACGCGGTCACGAACCCCGTCCCCTCCCCGCGCTCGGTGATCTTCTCGTGCGTCCGCGCGCCCATCGACAGCAGCCGCGCCACCGCCGCCTCCAGATCGTCGACGTGCCAGTACATGACCGCGCCGCCCGGGCCCGCGGCGTGGCCGGCGGGACGGAACCGGGCGTCGATCAGCCCCAGCTCGTGCTCGTAGTCCCCGGCCCGGAACTCGTAGTAGCCGGCGCGGCCGTCCGGGCCCGCGACGCTGAAGTACGGCTGGACGCCCAGCAGCTCGGCGTACCAGTCCCTGGCCGCCTCCAGGTCGTCCGCCCAGAAGCTGATGGTGGCGAATCCCCGCAGCATGTCGTGCCTCCGATCACCGGGGCCGGAGGTTCCGGCCCCGCACCGCAGACGCTAGACCCCCAATAGGTCACCGAACGTCCTACTAGAGCGGCAGGATGGAGAACATGCGTGATCCGTCCGGACGGCTGCTCCAGCTGCTGTCCCTGCTGCAGACTCCCCGCGACTGGTCCGGCACCGAACTGGCCGGGCGCCTCGGCGTGACCGCCCGCACCATCCGCCGCGACATCGACCGGCTGCGCGACCTCGGCTACCCCGTGCACGCCACCCACGGCAACACCGGCGGCTACCGGCTCACCGCCGGCACCGCGATGCCGCCGCTGCTGCTGGACGACGACGAGGCCACCGCCATCGCGATCGGCCTGCGGACCGCCGCCGCCGGGGCCGTCACCGGCATCGAGGACGCCTCGCTGCGCGCCCTGGCCAAACTCGAGCAGGTCCTCCCCCACCGGCTGCGGCACCGCGTCGCCGCGCTCACCGAGGCCGCGGTGTCCCTCCCGCCGCAGGACGGCGCCCCGCCCGCCGCCGACCCCGCCGTCCTGGCCCTGCTCGCCTCCGCCTGCGTCACCCGCGAGACGGTCCGCTTCACCTACACCGACGCCGGCGACCGGGAGACCCGGCGGCTGGCGCAGCCGCACCGCCTGGTCACCGCGGGCCGCCGCTGGTACCTGGTCGCCCACGACGAGGACCGCGCCGGCTGGCGCACCTTCCGCGCCGACCGGATCACGGGCCCGCGGCGCACCGGGACGCGCGGACCCGAACGCGCGCTGCCCGGCGGCGCCGACGCCGCCTCCTGGGCCATGGACGCCCTCGCCGGCGGATCCGGGACGATCAAGGCGCGGCTGCTGCTGCACGTCTCCGCCGAGGACGCCGCCGAGCACGTCACCGCCTGGCAGGGCGTCCTGGAACCCCTCGACGACCGCAGCTGCCTCCTGCACACCCGATCGGACTCGATGCGCTTCCTCGCCTACCGCGTCACCCTGCTGCCCGTCGACTACACCCTGCTCGACCCGCCCGAACTCGCCGGCCACCTGGCCGCGATCGCCGGACGCGCCACCCGCGCCGTCCGCTCCTTCACCGCCCCGCCCTAACCGAGGGAGGTGTCGCCGAGGGACTCCAGCAGGGTCCGCAGCGCGGCGGCCAGCCGCTCGCGCGCCTCCGGGTCCAGCGCCGCCAGCAGCCGCTCCTCGTTGGCGGCGTGCAGCCCGACCAGCTCGTCCACGATCTCCAGCCCGCGCGGCGTCAGCCGGATCCGCACCGAACGCCGGTCGCCGGCGTCGCGGACCCGCTCGACCAGGCCCTTGGCCTCCATCCGGTCGATCCGGTTGGTGATCGCGCCCGAGGTCACCATCGCCGCCTTCAGCAGCGCCCCCGCCGTCAGCTCGTAGGGGGCGCCGTGCCGGCGCAGCGTCGCCAGGACGTCGAACTCCCAGCTCTCCAGCCCCCGCGCGGCGAAGAAGTCCCTCAGCTCCCGGCCCAGCAGGAGCTGCGCCCGCGAGATCCGCCCGACCACGCCCATCGCCGACACGTCCAGATCGGGACGCTCCCGGCCCCACTGCGCCAGGATCGCGTCCACCGCGTCCGCCATGCCGCCTCCCAAGGAAATCTCAATATTGAGATTATCAATCAAGGGAGACTCTTGCGGGGTGGACCGGCCTTCAAGTCGCCCATTGAAGTGGCGACGAACTCGCCACCCATTCGGCCGGACGGTTGCCGGTAACCTTCAAACGTGAACGAGAACGGGGAGCCGCGGTTGCGTCCGGTGGACCTGGCCCGGGCGGCCGGCATCTCGACCCAGCAGGTCCGCAACCACGAGGCCGCCGGCGTCCTGCCGCCCACCGGCCGCACCCCCTCCGGCTACCGCGTCTACACCGACCGGCACCGCCGCGCCCTGCTCACCTACCGGGCCCTCGCACGCGGCCACGGCATCGAGCTCGCGCAGCGCGTCATGCACGCCGTCCACGCCGGCGACGTCCCCGTGGCGCTCGCCCTCATCGACTCCGGGCACGCCGCCCTGCACCAGCAGCGCGTCTCCCTGCAGGCCACCAGCGACGCGCTGGAGGCGATCGTCGACCGGCAGACACCCGCCGCGCCAGTCCCACGTGAGGGACTGCGCATCGGCGAGGTCGCCGCCCGCCTCGGCGTGCGGACCTCCGCCCTGCGCGTCTGGGAGTCCGCCGGGCTCGTCCGCCCCGGACGCGAGCCGATCACCGGGTACCGCCGCTACGGGCCCGGCGACGTCCGCGACGCCCGGCTCGTCCACCTGCTGCGCCAGACCCGGCACCCGCTGCCGCAGGTCCGGGCCGTCCTGGACGAACTGCGCCGCACCGGCACCGGCGACGCCGTCCGCGCCGCGATCGCCCAGCGCCAGGCCGACCTGACCGGCCGCGCCACCGCGATGCTCGAAGGATCCGGCCGCCTGCACGACTACATCACCGACCCGGCCCCATGACCACAACCGGCACCGGGCCTCGACAGGCCGCCGGCCGCCTGCGATAAACGAACCCGACCATCGTCAAGCGGGTAATGGTGTAATCATGGAAACGCTTTTCGAGCACGCCGGCGGGCACGAGGGCCTCCGCAGGTTCATCGACCTGTTCTATTCCAGCCTCCTGGCCGACCCCCTGCTCCAGCCCCTCTTCGGCGAGGGCCGGCCGACCCACGTCGACCACCTGACCGCCTTCACCGCCGAGACCTTCGGCGGCCCCGACACCTTCACCCGCGAGATGGGCGGCTTCTCCCACCTCATCGACGTCCACCGCCACCTGAAGATCACCGAGGAGCAGCGGCTGCGGTTCGTCGAGCTGTACATGGCGGCCGCCGACGCCGCCGGGCTCCCCGCCGACGCCCCCTTCCGGCAGGCGCTGCGCGAGCACGTGGAGTTCGGCACCGAGGTCGCCATGCAGAACTCCCACGCCCGGACCGACGACGAACTGCACCCGCTGCGCGAGGTCCCCCGCTGGGACTGGCCCACCCCCTGACGCCCGGCGGCCCTGGGCATCCGGAACCCGCCCGGTTATCGTGACCGCATGCCAGGTTGACGCTAGAGACACCGTGGTTCTCCGCGCCCCGCCGCCTTCGTCCGCACCTCGATCCGGACGAAGACCAGCAGCAGGGAAGGGTCATGGAGATCAGGAGAATTCACCGCGACGAGGGCGACGCGGTCGGCCGCCTGTGGGACCGCATGTGCCGCGAGACCGAGGACGGCGGCCCGCTCACCGAACGCGGCCGCGGCGACCTGTCGCGCATGCTCGCCGTCTCGGCGTTCCACCGCGACGCGTTCTGCCTCGTCGCCGTCGACGACACCGCCGATGACACCGCCGGGGCCCGCATCGCCGGGTTCGTGAACGGCCGCACCACCGCCGAGGACGGGCTGCTGCCCTGCCTGGCGGGCGAGATCGACTCGCTGTACGTCGTCCCCGAAGAACGCGGCCGGGGCATCAGCCGGGCACTGGCCGAAGCCGCCGTCCGCCGGCTGCGCGACCACGGCGCCCACACCATCCGCTACCTGTCGTGCGCCGACGCCCACGACGACCACCGGTTCTGGCAGTCCCTGGGGTTCGAACCCGACATGATCTGCCTGTCCCTCTACCGCGACTAGGGCAAGCGAGCGGTCCCGCCCGGCCGGGCCGGGCGGGACCCGCCACCGCCGCCGGGCGCCGACCGCGTCCGAGGCCGGGCTGTAGGTGCCGGAGGCGATCCGAGCGGCGCCCGGTGCTCGGCATAGCGCCTGCCGCCGACGGTGACCGTGCCGGACGTGAGCGCGTCCAGCCCGAGGATCATCCGCATGGTCGTGGACTTGCCCGCGCCGTTCGGCCCGAGGAACCCGGTCACGATGCCCGGCCGGACCGTGAAGTCCAGCCCGTCGACGGCGGTCTTGTCCTCATAGCGCTTGATGAGGCCGCGCACGTCGATCATCTGTCTTCGCCCTTCGTCAGGTGATGGCGGAGGACCCTCCGCCTTCGCACCGATCACGCTAGGAACGGATCTGCGCGCGGAACCGGGACCGCGGGACCGTCCTGGCCGGCCCCGGTGGTACCTGGGTTCCACATCGGCTCACGCGTCCCCCGGCGACCCTCATCGCGTGGACGTGGGCTACTCCTGGCGGAGGACGAGGCGGAACGTGCAGCCGTGCCCTGGACGCGTGTCGAGTTCCAGGCGGCCGCCGTGGTAGCGCGCGATGGCGGCGGCGATGGCCAGGCCGAGGCCGCTCCCGCCGTGGTCGCGGGCCCGCGCCGGGTCGACGCGGTAGAAGCGTTCGAAGACGTGGGCGGCCTGGTCCGGGGTGAGGCCGGGCCCCTCGTCCGCCACTTCGACGACGCAGATCCGCGTGCCTTCCGCGAGGGCCGGTGAGGCGCCGACACGGCCGCTGCGGTCCATCCCCCGGCGGGCGTCGGCCCTGGCCGTGCCGACACGGACGTGGATCGGCGTCCCCGGAGGAGTGTGGGTCAGGGCGTTGGACACGAGATTCCCCACGACCTGCCGGAGCCGGTGCGGATCGCCGGTCGTCTCGGCCAGTTCCAGCTCGGCGGCGTCGCCGGTCAGTGGGCCGAGGCCGATCGAATGGCCCGGGTGGCGGACGGCGGCGGTGCTGATGGCGTCGGCGGCGGTGGAGAGCAGGTCCACCGGTTCGCTGCGGTAAGCGGGTTCCTGGTCCAGTTTGGCCAGCAGGAGCAGATCGTTGACCAGCATGCTCATGCGCTCGGCGTTCTGCATGATCAGGCGGTCCGCCTCGCGCCGGTCGGGGGAGGGCAGTTCGTGGTGCCGCAGGGAGAGTTCGGCGAAGCCCTGGATCGAGGTGAGCGGCGTGCGGAGCTCATGCCCCGCGTCGGCGACGAACCTGCGGAGCCGGGCCTCGGACGATTGGCGTTCGAGGAGCGCGCCCTGCAGGCGTTCGAGCATCGTGTTGAGCACGCCGCCCAGGCGGCCGATCTCGGTCCGCGGGTCGGTGTCGCCGAGCCGCAGGTCCAGGCTGCCGGCGCTGATGCGCTCAGCGGTGCCCTCCATGCGGGTCAGTGGCAGCAGGCCCAGCCGCACGACCAGGCGGCCGGCCGTCACCAGCCCGGCCAGCGTCACCGCGATGATGGCCGCGTCGAGCCACAGGAGCTTGGACATCGCGCCGTCGAGGGTGTCGAGCGGGAGGGCGACGACGAATGCCTGGCCGTTGGGCGCGGTGCCCCGGCGCACCCGCCAGTTGCCGTCACCCGCCACCGCGGGGAGGGTGGTCGGGCTGCCCGGCCGCAGGCGCAGCCGGCTCGCGGACTCGGGCAGGCGGGGCGGCGATTTCAGGCCGCGGCCGATGAACTGCTTCGAAAGCCGGCCTGAGGCGTCGTAGAAGTAGAGATGGAAGTCCGACGGGAGTTCGACCCCTTCCGGCGGGGGGTGGATCGGGTGACCGGGCACGCTCAGGCTCTCGTCGAGCCGCGCGGTGGACGGCGGGAAGGCGCGCAGCTGCTCGTCCAACCGGTCCATCAGCCAGGACCGCAGCACCACGAACCCGATCACCTGGGAGGTCAGCACCGCCACGGTCGCCAGCACCGTGGCGCCCAGCACGAGCCGGCGGCGCAGCGATCTCGGCCGCCCCGGAAGCAGCCGGATCACGACCCCGCCGCCTGGGCGCGCCCGCGCGGCAGCCGGAGGCAGTAGCCGACGCCGCGGACCGTGTGGATCAGGGGCGGGTCGAAACGGTCGATCTTGCGGCGCAGATACTTGACGTAGGTCTCCACGATGCGGGCGTCGCCGTCGAAGTCGTACCGCCACACGTGGTCGAGGATCTGGGCCTTGCTCAACACGCGGTGCGGGTTGGCCAGCAGGTAGGCGAGCAGGCTGAACTCGGTCGGCGAGAGCCGGATGTACTCGCCCGCGCGGTGCACCTCGTGGGCGGCCTCGTCCAGCTCCAGGTCGGCGTAGCGCAGCACCCCGTCCTTCCTCGCGCCGGTGCCGTCGCCGCCCGAGCGGGCCCGCCGGAGGATCGCCTGGACGCGCAGCAGGACCTCCTCCAGGCTGAAGGGCTTGGCGACGTAGTCGTCTCCCCCGGCGGTCAGCCCCGCGATGCGGTCGGACACCTCGCCCAGCGCCGTCAGGAACAGGATGGGGGTGCGGACACCGGCCGCCCGCAGGGCTGCCGTGACCGCCAGGCCGTCCAGGTCCGGAAGCATCACGTCCAGCAGGATGAGGTCCGGCCGGAAGCGTTCCACCCCGAGCAACGCCCCCTGGCCGGTGTCACAGCCGTCCACCTCGTAACCGGCCAGCCTGAGCGTGGACTCCAGCAGGACGCGGATGCCGGCCTCGTCGTCCACGACGAGCACCCGATCCCGGGGCTGCTCCGTGCCCTGTCCAGGAACGCCCTGCTCAACCATGCGCGATCACCGTGCGCCTTCCCTCCGCTCAACCGGCGGCACAGTCATAGAGAGTATTGGTGCCTCCGAATCCCACCGGCCCGCTCTGCCGCCGGCCGGAGGGCGCAGCGGAGACGCCATAGGCCGAAGGCGGCACCGTGCGGCAGTGCCCGGCGACCCAGGCGGTCCGCCGGGTGGCCGGATCGTCCTTGCCTGCGCCGCCGAACGCGGTCCCGATCGAGGCCATGGGAGAGCTGAGGACGAAGCGGAGCCCGCCGTTCCGTGTCCACTGCTCAAGCTGCCGCGTCGAGGGCACATCGTCGGTCGCGCTGAAACCGCCCATGCCGATGACGTGGGAGTCGCTGTTCAGGATGAATCCGGATGCCGCCATCGCGCCGCCCTCGACGGCCAGGGTGATCCGGGCCGAGCCGGAGTTCCGCCGCGCGTAGTCGAGGATCCTGCGTTGGTCGGCGGTCAGCCGGGAACCGCCCATGCCCGCCATGCCCGCCATCTGAGGTAGAGCGCCGCCACCCGAGCCGAAGATCCCCGCCGGCGAGGGCGTCTCCCCCGGCTGGGGCATGCCCTGCTCATCGCCGGCCGCCTGAGGCGGCAAGGGCATCCCACGCGGCATACCGCGTCCGCCCCCGAAGGGCATCGTCGCAGGGCCGGCGGCGGGGATGGCACCGCCCATCGGCGAGGACGCACCGCCCGGAACGATCACGGCCCACGCGCCCGGCGCCATCAGCACCGCGAGCACACCGGCTCCCAAAGCGGCCGGCAGCAGCCGCCCGGACCACCGGAAGGCGGCGCACGACAGGACGACGGCCGCCGCCCCCGCCGCGAGCACCGGCCAGACCAGCCACCCATGCCACTCCGGCGCCCGCCTGATGACGATCAGGGCCCACCCCACCGTCACGGCGATGGCCGACGCTCCCACCGGGACAGGCCAGCGAGCGCCCGCACGATGAGCCCGCCGCAGCGCGGCCACCAGCCCGCCGCACAGGGCGCCGATGGCCGGAGCGAGCTGCGTCGTGTAGTAGGGGTGGAAGATCCCTTCCTGAAGTGAGAAGACCGCCGCGCACACCAGCAGCCAGACGCTCCACAGGACCCAGCCGGTCGCCGGGAGCGTCCCCTCCGCCGGGAGGCGGTTCCGGCGGCGCAGGACCGCCCCGGCGACCGCCACCCCGATCGCCGCCGCGCACACCGGCAGCAGCCAGCTGATCTGCCCGCCGACCTGCTCCCCGAACATCCGCAGCACCCCGGCGTCCCCGCCGAACATCGCCCCGCGGCCGAGCATCCCTGTGCCGCCGGACATCCCCCCGAACGCGGGCCCGGTCCCGGGACCTTCGCCCTGTCCGAAGACGCGGCCGAGCCCGTTGTAGCCGACCAGAAGGTCCCAGGCGGAACCGTCCTCACTGCCGCCGACATACGGCCGGTCGCCCGGCCACACCGCCACCAGCGCCACCCACCACAGCGACGCCACCGCCAGGACACCGCCCGCGACCAGCATCCGCCGCACCGCGGCGCGCCAGGGGCCCGCCGCACCGACGAGCCAGGCGGCCGCGAACGCGGGCAGGACCATCCAGGCCGCCAGCATCTTGGTGACGAAGCCGCAGCCGATCAGGAACGCGGCACCGCACAGCCACCAGGTGGCGGCCCGTCCCGCGAGTTCCTGGAGAGCCCGGGTGAGCGCGTAGGCCGCGCACACCAGCAGCAGGAGCAGCGGGGTGTCGAGATTGTTGGTGCGCGTAACGGCCACGGTGATGGGCGTGAGCGTCAGGACCAGGGCGGCGATCAGACCGGCGCTCTCCCCCGCCCACCGGCGCACCGTCCGGTGGAGCATCAGGACGGCCAGGACGCCCTCGGCCACCTGCGGCAGAAGCAGTGCCCAGCCGTGCAGCCCGAACACCTTGGAGCTGATCACCTGGGGCCACAGCCCCGCGGGCGGCTTGTCCACGGTGACCACGCCCACGGGGTCGTACGACCCGAACAGGAAGTTGGTGAAGTTCTCGCCCATGGACTTCACCGCGGCCGAGTAGTAGGCGTTCCCCCAGCCCAGCGATCCGAGCGCCCAGCCGTACAAGGTGGCGGCGGCGACCAGGATCGCGGCGAGCGCGGCTGCGGGCGCCCATCCGGGCCGTCGCACGATGGCGGACGGCCGCGTCCGCGGGCGGGAAGAGGTGATGATGTCGGCAGAGTGGGTCATGAACGCGGGTCGCTCTCATCGGTGGGGGGCTGAGTGGGGGCGGACGGGGAACGTCGGCGGAACACCGCCGACCGCAGGACGATGAAACGCGCGGCGGTGACGAACACCGACGCCGCGGCCAGGACCAGGGTCTCCGCGGCGTGCGACGCGCTCGGCTCGGCGCGCTGGAACAGCAGTACCGCCGCGGACGTCACCGCGTAACCGACGGCGAACAGGGCGCCCGCGCCCAGGTGCGCGCGGCCGGCGCCGACCGTGGAGTCCCGGAACGTCAGCCGCCGGTTGGCCTCGGTGTTGAGGATCGTCAGGACGATCAGCGAGACCAGATTGGCCAGGGCCGCCGGCCACCAGGACCGCAGCAGCCAGTAGAACATCGCCTGCCCCGCCGTGGAGGCGACGCCGATCACGACGAAGCACCCCAGCTGCCATGTCAGGGCCGAGCGTCCCCGGTCGGGCGCAAGGACCGCATCGGGATGCTCGGCGGACGGCTCCGCGCGACGAGGCACCGCGACGTCGGCGGAACCGGTCGCCTTCATCCGGGCCATCCTCCATATCCCCCGCAGGTCGTCGACCGCCGTGCTGACGACCTTGACGCGGGTGTCGACGTCCTCGACCCAGTCGACCGGCACCTCGTGGATGCGCAGCCCGTTGTGCTCGGCCAGGACCAGCAGCTCGGTGTCGAAGAACCACGAGTCGTCGGCGGTGACCGCCAGCAGCGGCCGGATCACATCAGTCCGCGCAGCCTTGAACCCGCACTGCGCGTCACTGAAACGCGCGCCGAGCCCGAGACGCAGCAGCGCGTTGTAGCCGCGCGAGATCAGCTCGCGCCGTGGGCCGCGCACCGTCCGGGCCCCCGGCGCCAGCCGGCTCCCGATCGCCAGGTCCGAATGCCCGCTGGCCAGGGGCGCGATCAGCGGCAGCAAGCCGTCCAGCCCGGTCGAGAGGTCCACGTCCATGTACGCGACGACGTCCGCCTCGCTCGCCGCCCACGTGGAACGCAGGGCCAGCCCGCGGCCCTTGCGTTCCAGGCGGACCACCGCGACACCGGGCAGATCCGAGGCGAGACTGCGCGCCACCTGCAAGGTCCGGTCCGTGCTGGCGTTGTCGGCGACGGTGACGCGCCAGGAGAAGGGCATCCGTTCTCGGAGGTGGTCGTGCAGCGTGCGCAGGCAGCCCGGCAATGCCCGCTCCTCGTTGTGGACGGGGATGACGATCTCCACCGTCGCCGTTGCGGCCGGGCCCGCGGCGGAGCCGCACGCGGGCTGGAACCGGCCGGGCGCGCTCGCGGTCGCCGGGCCGATGCCACTAGGGGTCTGCGTCATTGCCTCACCAAGGAGCCGATCGAGTCTGGGAGCTTCGCGCGTGTTGACGCCACGCTGGGAGCGCGGGGGCAACGCCGTCCCGCGCAAGGACGGATCGACTGTGGCGAGCGCCCGCGAAGATCACCGGGGAGAAGACAGGGAATTGGCCGAGAGTCGTCCCGGGCGGCAGGCCTCTGGGACGGCGGCGGCTGCGCCATATAGAACGTTTGCGTTTCTCTCAAAGGCTCGGCTACCGTATAGAACGGTACGGTTTCGTTCTATAGGAGTTCCCATGGCCGATGACACGCCGGGCCGTCCGGTCCGCCGCCCGCGGATGACGGCCGAGCGAGAGATCGAACTGCTGGTGGCCGCCCTCGATGAGCTGCGCGAGGTCGGCTACGAGGCACTGACCATGGACGCGGTGGCGGCCAGGGGGCGCTGCAGCAAGGCCACGCTGTACCGGCAGTGGCAGAGCAAGCCCCAGATGATCGCCGCCGCGCTGTACGCCACCCGGCCGGTGGACGCGGGCGAGATCGATACCGGCACACTCCGCGGCGACCTGCTGGCCCTGGGCGGCGAGCTGGCCGCGCACGCGGAGAAGGACACCGCACTGTTCGCCGCGCTCGCGCACGCATCGCTCACCGACCGCGCGCTCGCCTCGGCCGTGCGCACCACGCTGCTCGAACCCGAGACCGCTCACCTGGCCACGTTCATCGAGCGCGCGATCCGGCGCGGGGAACTGGCCGCCAGCCCGGACGCGATCGCGTTCGTGCCGCACCTGGTCTTCAGCGTCCTGGTGTCACGGCCCCTGTTCGAGGACGCCTACGCCGATCCCGAATACCTGACCCGGTTCATCGACCAGGTCATCCTCCCCGTGTTGCAGCACGGCTGAGCCTTCCTTCGCACCCCTTCCGCTTTCAGCGCCCTTCCGGAGTTCCGTCATGTCCCGATCTTCCGCCGGCCCACGCGCCGGCACCGTCCCCGCATCTCCCACCCGAACCGAGCAGCCGTCCCGCCACCGCTGGTGGATCCTCGCCGTCATCGGCGTCGCCCAGCTCATGGTGGTCCTGGACGCGACCATCGTGAACATCGCCCTGCCGTCGGCCCAGCACGACCTGGGGTTCTCCAACGCCGACCGGCAATGGATCGTCACCGCCTACTCGCTGGCCTTCGGCAGCCTGCTCCTGCTCGGCGGCCGCATCGCCGACCTGTTCGGCCGCAAGATCACCTTCCTGGTCGGGCTCGTCGGCTTCGCCTCCGCCTCCGCCCTCGGCGGCGCGGCCGGCAGCTTCACCGTCCTGGTCATCGCCCGTGCCGCGCAGGGCCTGTTCGGCGCGCTGCTCGCACCCTCGGCGCTGTCCCTGCTCACCACGACGTTCACCGACGCCAGGGAACGAGCCAGGGCGTTCGGCGTCTACGGCGCCATCGCCGGCGCCGGCGGCGCCATCGGACTGCTGCTCGGCGGCGTGCTCACCGAACACCTGACCTGGCGCTGGACTCTCTACGTCAACCTCGCCTTCGCCGTCGTCGCCTTCGTCGGCGGCGCCCTGCTGCTGCGCCGCGCCGCCCGCGACAAGACCGCCACACTGGATCTTCCCGGCACCGTCCTGGTCTCCACCGGCCTGTTCGGCCTGGTCTACGGCTTCTCCAAGGCCGAGTCCCACGGCTGGGGCGCGCTGGCCACCTGGGGGTGGCTCACCGCCGGCACCGTCCTGCTCGCCGCCTTCACCTGGTGGCAGACCCGGGCCGCCCACCCGCTGCTGCCGCTGCGCGTCCTGCTGGACCGCAACCGCGGAGCGTCCTTCGTCGCCGTGCTCATCAGCGGCGCCGGCATGTTCGGGGTCTTCCTGTTCCTGACCTACTACATGCAGCAAAGCCTGGGCTACACCCCGATCAGGACCGGGCTGGCCTTCCTGCCCATGGTCGCCGGCCTGATGGTCTCCTCCACCACGGCCACCGCCGCGCTGATCCCCCGCCTGGGCCCCAAACCGGTCGTACCGCTCGGCATGGGCATCGCCGCCGCCGGCCTGGCCTGGATGACCGGCCTCGACCTCCAGAGCACCTACGCCGCGCACATCATGCCCCCGCTCGTCGTCACCGGTCTCGGCATCGGCCTGGTGCTGGCACCGGCGATGAGCCTGGCCACCTCCGGTGTGGACGCACAGGACGCCGGTGTCGCCTCCGCCGCCGTCAACACCATGCAGCAGATCGGAGGGTCGATCGGCACCGCGCTGCTCAACACCCTGGCGGCCAGCGCCGCCACCGACTACCTGGCGGGCAAGGACCCCCGGGACCCCGCCGTGATCGGCCACGCCGCGCTGCAGAGCTACTCCACCGCCTACTGGTGGTCGGCCGGCTTCTTCATCGCGGGCCTCATCATCAGCGCCGTGCTCTACCGCCGAGGCGCGATCGCGGGCGACGACGGCACACCCTCCGCCGTCCACATGTGAGCCAGGTCATCCTCCTCGCCCTCCCGGGCCGGTGATGATCGCGGCTGCGACCTGGTCCGGGTGGGAGACGAGGGACAGGTGGCGGGCGCCGGGGATGATGGTCGGGGCCGGGGCGCCGATCAGCTTGGCGGTGTCGTACGGCGATGAGCGGGAGAACACGTCGTCCTCGGCTCCGAAGACCACCTTCTTCGGCACGGCGACCCGTGTCAGGGCGGCCAGCCGGGCGGCGGGCAGCCCCACGATGCCTCGCATGCTCCACAGTGCGTGTTCGGCGCCGGCGACCTGCAACGGTCGCCGCCACCGGTCCACGCCCGCGGCGTCGAGCCGGGGGCAGGACGGACCGCACTGGGAGCCGTAGATCTTGCGGATCACCAGGTCCGAGCGGACGGCCAGCCGCAGCAGGGTCGTCCGGTACGGGTTGGGGAGCACGCGCTTCAGGGCATCGGCGCCCGCCCCGGCGCCGGTGTCCAGTGCGTCCCCGTCGAGGAACACCAGACCTGCGACGCGGCCGGGAGCCCGCAGCGTGGCAGCGGCGGCGACCGCCGCGCCCGTGGAATGTCCCACGAGCGTGACGCGGTCCAGGTGCAGGGCGTCGAGGAAGCCGAGGAGTTGCGCCGCCTCGTGCTCGGCGTCGTACGGGCCGCGCCGCTGGCTGTACCCCCAGCCGGTCACGTCGAGGGCGTACACCCGGCGATGGGCGGCGAGCAGGCCCCCGACCCGCTCCCAGGTGTCGGCCGACTCGGCGGCTCCGTGCACCAGGACGACCGGCGGCCCGCCGCCGCCCCACTGCCGGTACCGCGTGCGGATCCCGTCGGCCGACACGAACCGCAGGCCCGCGGGCTCGCCGGCGCGGCCGGCCGTCGCCGCGTTGTAGCCGAGACTGAAGAGGGTGGCCGTGACGATCAGCACCAGCACCGTCGTGAGCAGCCGCCGTGTCCATTTCCGTCGCCGGGTCGGTCTCGGACCTTCAAAGCGACGGCGCGGCCATCCCACGCCTGTTCCGCTGCTCATGCTTCCCTCCGGCGATGGTGACGTCGCACCATCCTCGGAGGCGGTGTCCGCCGCCGTCGTCGTATCACGGGAGGCTTCCCGCCTACGCCCCTCAGCGTAGGCAGAGGGACCGTTCGGGAACTTCGCTCCTGCGGTCAACGCACCAGCGGTAGGAAGACGGTGTCGACGATCTCTTGTAGGACGTGGTCGGGCACCGGGGCGAATGTCACGAGGATCTCGTGGCGCAGCAGGTCGAAGGGAAGGGACTTGATGCGATCGCTGAGGTGCTCCGGTTCGATCTCGCCGCGGGCGGCGGCGCGGTCGAAGAGCACGTCGGCGGTCGTCTCGCGTGCCGTGGCGAACAGGTCGCTCGGGCTGGTGCCGGTCTCCTGGTAATAGCCGGCCAGCTGCACGTTCATGAGGGTGATGAGCTGGACGCGGGTGGCGTTGATCTCCCGCATGAGGGTGAGGACGTCCTCGCGCAGGCTCCCGGTGTCGGGGGTGTCGATACGGGACTGCTCCAGGACGTGGGCGATGACCGCCCGGACGAGTTCGTCGCGGTCGGACCAGCGGCGGTACAGCACGGGAGGGCTGGTGCCCGCGCGCTGGACGACGGCGTCCATGGTGAACCTGGCGTAGCCGTTGGCCGTGAGCTCGTCCCAGGCCGCATCGAGGAGCGCCTTCTCCAGTGCCGCCCCGCGGCGCCGCTCGGGCATTCGCACCTCCATTGGATAGATTTGCCTATCTTATTCCAGCGCTCTACGCTGACCGCCGTAAGATAGGACTCTATATCTTAGGTGGTCGTTCGTGAGTACTCCCCGCCGGACCGGACCCCCGCCCGCGGCGGCGGACCCCGACCGGACAGACCCCGCGGTGTGGCGCATGGCGTTCACCATCATCGTGGGCGCGCTCGCCGTCGTCTTCGACACCACGATCGTCAGCGTCGCCCTCAACGACCTGGCGAAGGAACTCGGCGCCCCGCTGGCCACGATCCAATGGGTGAGCACCGGCTACCTGCTGGCGGTGTTCGTCACCATCCCGCTCGCCGGATGGGCCCAGTCGCGGCTCGGCGGCAAGCACCTGTGGATCACCTCGCTGGGCATGTTCCTGCTCGGCTCGATCCTGTGCGCGCTGGCGTGGGACACGACCAGCCTGATCGCCTTCCGCGTCGTCCAGGGCATCGGCGGCGGCATCATGATGCCGCTCATGCCCACGCTGGTCATGCAGGCCGCCAAGGGCCGCAACATCGGCAAGGTCATGGCCACCGTCACCCTGCCCACCGCGCTCGGCCCGATCCTCGGCCCGGTCCTGGGCGGCATCATCCTGAACCTGGCCGACTGGCGCTGGCTCTTCCTCGTCAACATCCCGTTCTGCGTCGTCGGCGGGTGGCTCGCCCGGCGCAACCTGCCCGACGACCGGCCCGCACCCGGCGGCCCCCGCGCCCGCCTGGACGTCATCGGCCTGCTCCTGCTCTCCCCCGGTGTCGCCGCGATCATCTACGGACTGTCCCGGGTCGAGGGCAGCGCCGGCTTCGCCGGTGCCGAGGTACTCGTCCCGCTCACCGGCGGCCTCGCCCTGGTCGGCGCCTTCACCGCCCGGGCACTGCCGCGAACCGAAGGCGTCCTGGTCAACCTGAGGCTCTTCCGCCACCGCGCGCTGGCCTCCGCCTCCGCCCTGGGCTTCCTGGCCGGCATCACCCTCTACGGGGCGATGATGCTGCTGCCGCTGTACTGGCAGCAGGTTCACGGCGAGGACGCGCTCGGCGCCGGGCTGCTGCTCATCCCGCAGGGTGTCGGCGCGTTCCTCTCGCGCACCCGGGCCGGCAGGTACACCGACCGCATCGGCCCCCGCTGGGTCGCCTTCGCCGGATTCGCCGTCGTCGCCGCGGCCACCGTCCCGTTCGCCCTTGTCACCGCCGGCACCGGCAAGGTCCTGCTCATGGCCGCCCTGCTCGTCCGCGGCATCGGCATGGGCGCCGCCATGATCTCGCTCACCAGCGCCGCCTACGTCGGGCTGGGGCACAAGGAGATCCCCGACGCCAGCATCATCACCCGCGTCGCCCAGCAGATCGGCGGGTCGGCGGGCATCGCCGTCCTCGCCGTCATCCTCCAGCACACCGCCGACGGCGCCCGTACCCCGGGCGCCCTGGCCGACGGCTTCGGTGACGCCTTCTGGTGGTCGGTGGCCTTCAGCACCGTCGCGATCCCGCTGTGCCTGCTCCTGCCCGGCCGCCCCAAGCCACCGGCCCCCGCCGGCAAAGCAGGAGCCGACGCCGCCCAGGTCTAGGTTCTGCACGCGTCTGAGGTATTGACGCGTCACAACGGGCGCAGATGCTCGATCGCGACATGGTGCCGCTCGGTCAGGCGCTGGGCGATCAACGAGCGGTGGCAGGCCTCGGGGTCGCGCTCGACGCAGAGCAGCGCCGCGGTGCCACTGCCCGGCAGCGCCGACACGATCGGCGTGAGGTCGGCGCGGTCGAGGATCTCGGAGGTGTAGCGGCGGGCGTACTCGGGGGCGAGTTCGCGGCGCGAGCGCTTGCCGACCCCTTGGCGGTCGTCCTCGGCGTATTGGAGCCGGCGTAGCTCGGTGGTCGGGGCGAGTTCACGGTGGTGCTCGTAGGCGATCCGGGCTTGGGCGAGGGCCGCCTGCAGCCGGCGTGAGTTCGCCCAGGCGTACTCGGGTCCGCGGACACCGCGGCGCTGGCGTACGTCGAGCAGCACACGAACGTCCGCGTTCCGCAGTCGTTGCAGGAAGGACTCGGCGCCGAAGCCGTAGACGCCGATCGTCACCATCCTGAGCACCGGAAATCACCCACCTACCTGCTGCTCGTGCCGCCTCCGGCTGCCCTGCCGGAGGCGGCGAGGTCGCATCACGCGACGGCGGTCCCCTCAAGCTCGACCATCAGGTCGGGGATCGCCAGCCGTGTCACCCCGAGCATGGTGGTGGACGGTGCCACCCCGGCGCCGCCCAACCGCGACGCCAGCACGCCGTAGTGCTCGAAGAGCCGGTCGACGTCGGTGGTGTAGACGTTGAGCCGGACGAGACTCGCGAGGGACATGCCGGCCCCGCCGAGCACGACCTCCAGGTTGTCGAGGCTCAGCGCCAACTGCGCCGCCATGTCACCGGCATGCCGGGGCTTGCCGTCGCCGCTCATCGCGGTCTGCCCGGAGCAGTACAGGGTCCGGGTGTGCCCGGAGACGATCTCACCCTGGTTGTAGCCCATCTCCACCGACCACGCCCACGGGTTGACCGCCGTTCGCTCCATTGCCACATCAGCTCCATTCGATTCGTCGACATCACATACGTCGACCAGCTCTTTCCGGTCGTGCTGATGAGCCTCCCAACAAATCACGACATCCTGTGTCGTGTATTTCGGTAAAGTTCTCGCATGCGCGCAGACCGGTTGGTCTCGCTGGTGCTGCTGCTGCGGCAGCACGGCCGGCTGTCCGCGGCCGCGTTGGCCAGCGAGCTGGAGGTGTCCACCCGCACCGTGCTGCGCGACATCGAGGCGCTGTCCGCGGCCGGCGTCCCGGTCTATGCCGAACGCGGCCGGAACGGCGGTTTCGCATTGCTGCCCGGTTTCCGGACCGAGCTCACCGGCCTGAACCACGACGAGGCGCTCGCCCTGCTGGTCGCCGGATCGCGGCGCGGCGCGCAGGCGTTCGGCCTCGGCTCGGCCCTAGCCTCGGCGATGCTCAAGGTGGTCGACGCGCTGCCCGAGAGCTATCGGAACACCGCGGCCGGCGCGGCCGAGCGACTGCTCATCGACCCGGAGACCGACCTCCTCTCGCGCCGGCTGGTCGATGAGGAGGTGCCCGACGCCGTGGTGGCCGAGGTTCGGCGCGCGGTGTTCGCCGGACACAGGCTGCGCATCCACTACGCGGCCGTGAACCAGACCCCGAAGTGGCGCACGGTGGACCCGATCGGCCTGGTCACCGTGCGCGACCAGGGCTACTTGCTGGCCACGAGGTCCGGCGCGGACCGCACCTACCGGCTGTCGCGGGTCCTGGCCGCCGAGGAACTCACCGAACCCGCACAGCGACCGGACCGGGTCGATCTTGACCGGGCGTGGCAGGAACGCAGCACGCGGTTCCGGACCGGCGGCGACCAGGTCACCGTGCTGGTCCGGATGGACCCGGCGCGGCGGGAGGTCCTGGTGGGCACCGCGCTGGCCGTCCTCGCCGAAGAAACCGACGCGGACGGCCGGCTGCGGCTCGAGGTGACCTTCCAAGATCCGAGACACGCCGAATGGGCGCTGTGGCAGCTCGCCACGAGCGCGGAGGCCCTGGCCCCGCAGTGGTTGCGCGCCGCCCTCCGCGACCGCGCCGCCGCGATCGCCGCCCTCTACGGGTAGCCGGGCGGGCCCGGAGGCCCGCCCGGCTACGTCCCCGGCTAGATTCCGGCCATCACGGTGAAGGCGAATCCGGCGCTCGTCGGACGGCGCAGCGGAATGTCGCACTTGACCCGGCGCAGTACCTCGTTCCTGCTGAGGCCGGTCCCGTGCGCGATGAGCCGTTCCGGGCGCACCGGTACCGGATCCTCGAAGACGACCTCCACCTCGACGGGCCACGCCTCGTCGAGCCGTGCCGACGGGGTGTCCAGCCGCCAGGCGTCCGTCCAGTCCAGGGTGAAGCGGTTGCGCCGGGCGAGCAGTGGATCCACCAGGGTGGACGCCACCAGTTCCGGATCGTTGACGCGGTAGCCGTGGAGCTCGGCCGGATCGAAGGATCTGACCGGCGCTCGCTCGTGCACGGTGAGCTTGCTCGTCCGATCGCAGGTTACGCAGCGGACCAGCAGCCACACGTCCAGCAGCTTGCCGTTGGCGTTGACGCGGAACTTGCCCTCGCCGGTGGTGGCCGACTTTGACCGGCAGTCCACGCACCGCAACGACAGCAGAGGCAGCCTGGTCCGACGAACGACCCAGGGCAGCACGGTATGAGGTTGTGAAGACATGATCTCTCAAGACCTGACACGAGGCCGATTACGCGCGACCTCAAACGCTGTATGACCGGGCGCACAAGGGCAGCCCGGCGGAACCGACGTGAGCGTCGGCTACAGGTGAGCGGAAGAAGATGTCAGGTCTTAGAGGGTTGTTTGTAATGGATTGCCCCGTTGTGGGTTGGCGGGCGGGTGAGGGCTTCGTTGCCGCCTGTTGACGCTCGGTCTTTGCCGGGTTGCCGTGGGTGGCATGGGAGTCGAGGACGAGGGAGTGCGCAAGCCGTATCGCAGTGATCTGTCCGATGAGCGGTGGGCGTTGATCGAGCCGGTCATCGCGGCGTGGAAGGCGCGGCACCCGTCGGTGTCGGGCCATCAGGGCCGGTATCCGATGCGGGAGATCATCAATGCGATCTTGTATCAAGAGCGGACGGGCTGCGGGTGGGAGTACCTGCCGCATGATCTGCCGCCCCGTTCGGCGGTGTACTACTACTTCGCCCGGTGGCGCGATGACGGGCTGACCCAGACCATCCACGATCTGCTGCGCGGCCGGGTCCGTGAGGTCGCGGGGCGGGCGGAGGACCCCTCGGCGGTGGTAATGGATTCGCAGACCGTGCACGCCGCGGCCGGGGTCCCCTCGACCACCACGGGCCTGGACGCGGGCAAGAAGAGCCGTGGCCGCAAACGCGGGATCGCCACCGACGCACTGGGCCTGCTGATCGCCGTGGTGGTGACCGCCGCCAGTGTGCACGACAACGCCATCGGGATCGAGCTGCTGGATCGGGTGGCCATCGACAACCCGGGCGTGCGCACCGCGTGGGTGGACGCGGGATTCAAGAACGCGGTCGCCGATCACGGCGCCGGGCTGGGCATCACGGTCACCACGGTGCGGCCCGAACCCGGGACCAAAGGGTTCGTGCCGGTGCCCAAGCGGTGGGTGGCCGAGCAGACCTTCGGCACGTCCATGCTGCACCGGCGGCTGGCCCGCGACTACGAGAAACTGCCTGCCAGCAGCGAGTCCCATCTGTACTGGGCGGCCACCGACCGGATGACGCGCCGGCTGACCGGCACCACCACCCACTGGCGCGACAGCCCAGCCCCGCCCGCGGTCCAGGTTCTGGCCGCCGGTGCGACCGCGTGACCGGCCGGCCGCCCCCGCCGGTCCCCGACCAGCTCTTGCGCCGCCTGGCCGACGACCGTGACGCGGCCCGCGCCCGTGTCGAGCGACTCACCACCGAGCTCGCCGACGCCCGCCAACAACTGGAACGGCTGGAGGTCACCCACCAGATGCTGCTGGAACTCGCCGGTGCCGCCGGGCCGCCGCTCCCGCCCGCCTACCGCGACATTCTCGATGTGCTGACCAGGCATCCCGACGGCCTACGCCCCAAAGACCTCGCCCTCGCCCTCGGCCAGCCCGCCACCAGCAAGAACACCGTCGAAGGCATCCGCGCCAAACTCAAACGCCTCGTCGGTCGAGACCTAGCCGAAGAACCCGAATCGGGACTCTTCACCATCAAACGAGACAACACCTAACGAACAACCCTCTTAAGAGCAGGCGGGGTCACGCGGTCTTGTCCTTTGTCCTCACTGCGATGGGCCGCAGACAAGCTACGGGAACGCGAAAGGAAGGCTCAAGCGGTTTCCGACCGAGACTTCGTCGGCGCTACCGGGACTCCTCAGTGGCGGAAGCGATGGTGTCGTCGAGGCCCGGCCGGTAGCCGTACCTGCGGCCGGCACTTCTTCAAGTCGCGGCGATCAAGTACCCGCCGTCGTATCCGGCGGTGGGCGCCATGAAGTACAGGCGTTCATGCCTCACTCGGCTCAGTCGCCGCCGCTCGGGACATTGTGCGGAATCGGTGCCGGGTGTTGCGGCACAAGGGTGACCGATGCTGCCAGTTCGTAGGCGGGTGAGCGGTCCAGAGACTCTCGCGCACGGTCGTAGCGGCGGGTGGTGCGAGGGTCGGCGTGCCCGGCGAAGTCCTGGACGACGTGCAAGGGTCTGCCGTCGGTGAGCGCGATGGTGATCGCCGAGTGGCGGAAGGAGTGCGGGGAGATCTTGAAGGCGATGCCGGCCGCATGGGAGACCCGGTTGACCAGCTTCCACGCGTACGGCTGGCCGAGGGCGCGGCCGGTGCGGGTGACGAACAGCAGCCCGTCCTCGGGATGCCCGCGCTCGGCCAGGTAGGCGTGGATCGCCGCCAGCGCCGCCGGCGGCACCACGAACCTTTTGGTGGTGCCGCCCTTGACGGTCAGGTCGATGACCTGGTGACCGCGGTCTTGGTCCAGGTCCTGGACACGCGCGGCGAGCACCGATCCGATCCGGCCCGCGGTGGCGAACATCAGCCACAGCAGCGCATGGGTACGCGCCGTCTCGTGCTGGGCCGCATGCGCCAGCAGCGCCGACATCTGCTCGCGGGACATCCCGCGTGTGGTCGAGGTGGAGGTGTCCAACCGCGGCCGCTCGGCCCCGTCGAACGGGTTGACCGCCACGCACTGCTTACGGACCAGGTAGGTGTACCACGAAGAGACCGCCGCCACCCTCCGGCCGACGGTGGCTCGCGCCAGGCCCGAGGCCTTCAGCTCGGCCATGTAAACATCCGCGGCCGTCGTCGAGGGACTGCCTGCATCCACTCCGGTCGCCAGGCACCAGGCGACCCACCAGCCGACGTCGCGGATATAGGCGGCGCGGGTGTGGTCGGACTCCCGCCGCCCCGACACCAGCCACACCGCCGTGGCCCGCGACCCGCCCTCGGGCATCCGCGCCGCATGCAGCAGACTCGCCAACTCCTGCGGCGTACGAACCGGCGGCCTACCGCGCACCGCGACGTTCTCGCGGACGGCGACCCGGGTGCAGGCCGCCGAGTCCCCGTCCGGTCCCGCTGCACCTGCCGCCCTTGGCGCGGATACCCCATGGTCCATCGTGTGGGTCACCCGCCGATTATGACCGCCGGCGCACCGAAACGGACTACGCGCGGGTCCTGCCGGTGAGCCGAGTCCTACTCAGCTGGTGCGGCTACGCAAAATAGGCGGCTGAAGATCGTTGTCTGAAAACGTTGCAGCACCTCGGCGTCACCGCGCAGGTCTCGCCGCAGACCCGGGAACCCGGAGGCCAAGCGGCCACCCCCGGTACACGACGGGGGCCTTACTCTGCGACTGAGCGGTGCCAGTGCGTCCATGCCCGGTGCGTCGGCGTGACCAGTCGACCCCGGCACGCGCCACGCGGTCGCGCACCCGCGCCCTCCTCGCCGTGCCGCACGTCGTGTCTCGCCGCCGGATCCGTCACTGGATCAGCCGTGCCGACCGGCCCTAGTGATGAGTTCTCGCGCCCGTACCCGTCACAACTATGACGGGACACGACGAGGCGGAAGGATGACGTGATGAGTGCGGACACGCGGCTGGAGGAGCTGGGCGTGGGCGGTCTGGGCGAGGTCGACGAGCCGGCGTTCACTGGGCTGGCGGAGCGGCACCGGCGGGAGCTGCACGTGCACTGCTATCGGATGCTCGGGTCGTTCGAGGACGCCGAGGACACCGTGCAGGAGACCTTCCTGCGCGCATGGCGGCGGCGGGAGACCTTCAGAGGACGGTCGACGTTCCGGGCCTGGCTGTACCGGATCGCCACCAACGCCTGCCTGGACCTGCTCGCCAAGCGCCGCCCCGAGCCCGCGACCGGCGGCGAGGTGCTTTGGCTGCAGCCCTACCCGGACCGGCTGCTCGACGAGCTGCCCGCGGGCGACACCGACGCGCCGGAGACCCTCGCCGTCGCGCGGGAGACGATCGAGCTGGCGTACCTGGTCGCAGTCCAGCACCTCGCGCCGCGCCCGCGGGCCGTGCTGATCCTGCGGGACGTGCTCGGCTGGCCGGCGAAGGACGTCGCGGAGCTCCTCGGGGACTCCGTCAACTCCGTGAACAGCGCGCTGCAGCGGGCCCGCGCCGGCATGCGGGAGCACCTGCCCGCCGAGCGGCAGGACTGGACCGGCGGCGAACAGGACGCCGGCACGCGCGAGGTGGTGCGCCGATTCACCGACGCCAGTGTGGCCACGGACATCGACGGGCTCGCCGCACTGCTGCGCGACGACGTCCGATGCTCGATGCCGCCCACGCCGGGCCTGTACGTCGGCCGCGACACCGTGGTGAACGACTGGGTCGAAGACGGCTTCGAGGGCATGAAGGGCCTGCGCGCCGTCCAAACCTCCGTGAACCGGCAGCCCGCCGTCGCCTTCTACCTCTGGCGGGAGCAGGAGGGTGGATACCTGCCGCTGACGATCGACGTCCTGCGCGTCACCGGCGGCGCGATCACCGAGATCATCACCTTCCACGACGACCAGTTCCCACGGCTCGGGCTGCCGGAGCGCCTGCCGGCGGACGGCACGGAGTAGTCCGGTGCGGACGCTCGCGCTGCGCGGTGGCGCGCGTGTCGCGGTGGTCGCGGCCGAGTGGTGCGACGCGTTCGGCGTCGTCACCCGCGGGCGGGTGCAGCTGGAGCTGCGCGACGGCGAGCCCGGGCCGGTCCTTGGACGCGACGCCGGGTTCTGGCTCCGCGGCACCGGCGTCCGCGCCCTGCGGAACCCCGGCCGTCGCACCGCGAGGGTGCGCATCATCACCCCCAAGGCCAGGACCGCCACATGCCGGTCAACACACCCCTACGCCAGTCATCGAATGATGGAGGATGACATGAACAGCACGAATGACACCGAGGTCGTCGCAGGCCCGGCATCGGACCACCGACTCCGCGGGCTCGCCGGGACCGGCTTGGTTGCCGCGCTCGCAGCGATGGCGGCCACCACCCTCGCCGCCGCGCTCGCCCAGGCCGTCGGCGTCGACTTCGAGGTCCCCGATGGCGGCGAGTCGATCCCGTTCCCCGGGTTCGCCGTGGTGACCGGCTTCTTCTCGCTCGTGGGCATCGTCATCGCCGTCGCTCTTCTTCGCTGGAGCGCCCGCCCCGCCGCGCGATTCGTGTGGACGGCAGTGTCGCTGACCGCGATCTCGTTGATCCCGCCCCTCCTCTCCGGGGCGAACACCGCCACCACCACCGCCCTCCTCGGGCTGCACCTCGTCCCTGCGACGGTGATGATCCCCACCCTGGCGCGGAGCCTCCGCACCCGAACCGATTGACGATCCCGCAACGGGACAACACGCGGCGTAGGGCGTGCGCGACCGCACTGACGTGGCCCCCGGTGCTGCCACCCTCCATTCCAGATTCCTTTCCTGGCCAATTCGAAGCTGAGCCGTGTGTGCGAAGAAGCACAGGGCACCCGGGCGCTGTCCTTGAGGTGTTCACGCTCCGGCTCACCCGCGGGGACCGGTCGACGCGCAGGGCTGGAAAGGGCTGCGCGCGTGGATCGGCCCCGCCCAATCGGGCCCAGGACTCGCGATGATCCTCAATGAGTTCCGGCAGCACCGGCGGTCCGGCCCGTCCGTGGAGTTCGAGCCCGGCACCGATCCCCATGATCTTGAGCCTTCTGGACACGGCCGCCTGGCGCGGCGACGAGCCAGGGAAGCAGCAAGAGAACTGCGGCGGTTGCAGCGCCGCCGCGGATAAGCGAGTTCACCAGCACCATCCCCGGTTCAGCCTGCGTTACCACGGCGACATCCGTCTCGCGCACCGACTCGGCGAAGACGTGTCGCCCATCCCCCACCCGGGGGCCCGTGGCCTGGCACCGTCCGCAGCTGAGCCAGCCTGAGTAGCGAGTGAATGATAAGAGTCATTCTCATGCACTGCTAACGATCTTGTTGGCTAAGTTAAGTGATACTCGAAACATGTTTCGAGTATCACTTAACGGATTCTGCTAGGGTCTCGTCCATGATCGACAGTCCGGACCCTGCTCAAGCCGATCTCTCCACCGCGTCGGAAGCCTCGCCCGGCACGCTCGTACGTCCTGGCCCGACGACCGAGGAGGGCGAGGAGGGTGCGGATACGGGGACGACTCCTGTCCCCTCCCCCGCGACGGACGCGCGCGGCGCCGTCCCGTCCGAGCCGGGCGACCCGAATGACGGCTCCGCACAGCCTGTTGCGGGCGACCCAGGAAGCGGCGAGGTGGACGACGCGGCGCCGCACGGACGCTGCCAGGTCTGCAGAGAGCCCCTGCCCGAGCCGCGGCGGCGCCGCGACGGCAAGTACAAGGGAGGCCGCCGGCGGCTGTACTGCCCACCGCCCCGGGACTGCAAGGAACGCGCCCAAGCGCAACGGGAGACCCGGCTGGCCGAAGCGATCAGCGACCCGCTCCGGCTGGTGGCCGCGGTAGCCGACGAGACGGTGCCCGCCATGGCCGACCTGCAGGCGCTCCTGCAGCAGACGATCGACGCGCTCGCCGCGATCAAGGAGGCCAGCAGCGCCGAGGTCGCCGCGGCCAAGGCCGACGCGGCAGAAGCCCGCGACCGGGCGGCAGACGCACAGCGCAGCGCCGAACAGGCCAAGGAGCGCGCCGCCCGCGCCGACACCGCCTGCCAGCAGGAACGAATAGCCCGACGTGACGCCGAGGAGGCGTCGCGACAGGCGCGGGCCGAGACCGCTCAGGTCAAGCAGCAGGCGGCCGACACCGTCGCGGCCCATCAGCAGGCGCGCACCCAGGCCGAACGTGCCGCCACGCTAGCCAAGCAGGCCGAGGAGACCGTGGCCGACCAACTCCGCGACGCCTTGTCCCGGCTGGAGGCCGAGACCTCCGCCCGCCAACAGGCACAGGAGCAGCTGGCGCAAAGCCGCGCCGATCTGGCCGTGGCGCAGACCGTGGCCCGCACTGCCGAAGAGGCGGCGCGAGCAGGCACGACCAGAGCCGACGAGGCCGACGGGCGCGCCATCGCCGCCGAGCGCGCCGCCGCCGCCGCCATCGCGCTGGCAGACAAGGCCGAGAAGACCGCCACGACGCTCCAGCAGCAGCTCGAGGACGTTCGACGCGAGGCCGAGGAAGCCCGCCTCGCCGAGCGCACGCTGACGGCCACGCTGCAGTCGGTCGAACGCGACCGCGAAGCCGCCCGCGCCGACGCCGCTCGTCAACGCGAACGCGCCACCCAAGCCGAAGTCCATGCTCGTCAAGCCGGTGAGCAACTGGCGGCCCGCGACCAGCCTCCGCCCCATGACCACATCACCCCACCCGACGCCTCTGGCGCGGCTCCACATCCCACCTGATTGGGGGGACGGCCGGAATACGACAGAAAGGGGCCGCGGGGTCGACCGATCGTTCGTGAACTGCGCGACCTTGATGACGGCGAAGACGAGTAACCGGGCCGGGCGCTGGCTGGGGTGTTGGTCAGGTGCCGGGTGGCAGTGGCCGGCCGACGGCGGGGACGCGGGCGGAGGACACCCGGTGCGCCCGCGGACGGCCAGTCCGGCGGCGTCGTCGGCCAGGGCGGCGCTCTGTTGCAGTGCGACGTGGTACAGCGTGAGCGGGGCAAAGACGCGATCGAGTGGCCTTGGCCGCGGGGGTGGATGGTCTGGTCGGTATGGCCTCGCGGCGGCTGCGCTGACGACGAGATTGGCCCTCGCGCCCGGGCCGTTCGACGCCCGCCACCACTGGTCAGGTTCTTCTTGATCGGCCCTGGAGTCCTAGCTCAGACACCAGCCGCAAACTAGCCGGATGATCACGTGCTCGCTGGCGTGGCGGCCTTTTCGTCGTGCTCCCGCAGCATCCGCATGACGGTGGCGGGCGAGGGGTGCTGGCCCCTCTTTGCGCCGGTGGTGATGACGAGGCGCTTGGCGATGTCGCGCAGGCTCATCTCCTGGTCGCGAAGGTGGAGGGCCATGGAGAGCATGTCGTCGTCGGTGACCCCGGCGCCGCCGATGGTCTTGCCGCGCTTCCGCGCGCTCTCGTGGCCTTCGAGGGTGCGGTCGCGGATGTACTCGCGCTCCATGCCAGACATGGCCGCAAGCACGGTGAACACGATGCCGGACGGGTCGTGCGAGCCCTTCAGCTCTCCGGTGAGGAACTCCAGCCCGACGTCGCTCGCCTTCAGCTTCTCGGCGAGCATGGCGAGTTCGATGCCTCGGCCGAGCCGCTTGTGCTCGTGCACGACGAGGGTGACGGCGACACCTGAGGAGCGGATCTCCCCGGCCAGCTTCACAGCGGCCTCCAGCTCGGGGCGCCGGGTGGCGCGGGTGGAGATCTTCTCCGAGAAGACCCGGTTGACCCCGGCCTCGGCGAGGGAGTCGAGTTGTGCGTCGAGGGACTGCCGGGCGGTCGAGGCTCGGGCGTAGCCGAGGCGGACGTGTCCGACCGGTTCGGCGCCGGCGCGCACGGGCCGGGGCAGTTCGGTCCATGCCGAGCCGGGCTTGCGTACGGCGGGGGTCGGCACGCTGAGGGCCTTGGTGAGTTGGGGCACGAGGCGGAAGCGGGCGGTGTGGTACTGGATGGCCACCTTGGCCTTGCCGGTGCGGCACGGGGAGCCCGCGGGGGCGGCGCAGGTGGACATCGGGCAGTCGTGCGATTCCACGCGCTTGAAGTCGTCGCTCACGACCCCGGACTGTTTCATGAGGGTGTTTCAGATGTCCAGTCGTTTGCAACGACTCATGAAACATGATCGCCGCAGGTGGACCGCCGGGCGGTCGGGTGTTTCACGAGCGACCACCTGTGAAACACGGCGGATCCGCATGGCCCACACCGGCAGCATGATGCCAAGCCGGGCTTGCAGGCCCGCGCTGGGGGCCGGGAGCGAACGACATGATTGACGAGGGCCGGGGCAGTGCCTCGCCCTGCCGGCCTTCCGCACCCTGCGCGGATTGGGCTGGCGGCAGGCAGCACACTGGCGACCGAGGCGCCGAGGGCGGCCTGGTCGACGTGCTCGCGCACATCCTGCGAGGAAGCGCGCCGGATTAGCCCTTCCTCTCCGGCTCCGGCGGGGCACAGGACGCCTGACTGGCACGGAGCATGGCCTTGTAGAGAGCTCGAGGCTCGGGTGAGTCGGGCAGCGGGCCGCGGGCGGGGGCCTGGAAGGACTGGATCATCAAGGCGACGACGCGTTTCCAGGCGTCGGGAGCGGCGTCGCCGGTGGCGTTGACGACTCCGGCGTTGGCCATGTGCACCAGCACCAGGTCCTCGGGGGTGAAGTCCTCGCGTAGGCGTCCTGCGGCCTTGGCGCGGCCGATGAGCTGCACGACGCCCTCGTAGGCCTGGTTTCGGCGCTCTTCCAGGGCCTTGGCCGTGGGAAAGGTCATGGTCAGTACATCGGCGAAGCCGTAGTCGGCGGCCTGCATTGCGCAGACGGTTTCGATGAACCCGGCGAGGCCGTGCCAGGGATCGGGGTCGTCGAGGGCGGTGCCGACGGCGTCGGCGTAGGCGTCCATGCGGTCGGCGAAGACCGCGGCGACCAGTTCCTCTTTGGTCGGGAAGCGGCGGAACATCGTGGCGATACCCACCCCCGCCTCGCGGGCCACGGAAGCCATGGAGGCGTTCAGGCCGTCTCGCCTGAATACCGTGCGCGCGGCGGCGACGATCCGCGCGCGGTTGCGCTCGGCGTCGCTGCGTAGCGGCTGGGCGGGGCCGTCGCCGGGCCGAGCGTGAAGGTTCATGAAACCAGCCTAACCGAACCGGAATACCCTATCCAGTTCCGGTGTTATCCTGGGTACAGGAACCGGATAGGCCTTTCCGTATCTAGTCGATACCTATGTCAAGGAGTAGATGATCATGCGTGCTGTGACGTTGGCGCAGGTGCCCGGCAGTCCCGAGGTGACCGAGGCGCAGGTGCCCCGCCCGGAGGCCGGTGAGGTGCTGGTGAAGGTCGCCGCGTCCTCGGTGAACGGGTTCGACCTGGGCACAGTGGCCGGATACCTGCAGGGCATGATGGAGCACCGCTTCCCGCTGATCCCCGGCAAGGACTTCGCCGGCACCGTCGAGGCAGTCGGTGAAGGCGTCGAGGGCTACGCGGTCGGCGACGCCGTATTCGGCGTGATCACCAAAGCGCACCTGGGCACCGGCTCGATGGCGCAGTACGTCGCCGTTCCCGCCGCCATCGGCATCACACACCGGCCAGCGGAGGTCTCGGTGCGTGACGCGGGCGCGCTCGGACTGGCGGGCACCGCCGCCTTCGACGGTCTCGCCCTGCTCGGCCCGCTGGAAGGCAAGACCGTGCTGATCTCTGGTGCCACCGGCGGCGTGGGCGCCATCGCCGTCCAGCTGGCCGCGGCCCGGGGCGCGCGCGTGATCGCCACGGCCAAGCCGGGTTCCGAGACGGACTTCGTCGCCGCCCTGAGCGACGGCGAGGTCACCGTCGTCGACTACACCCAGGACGTGAGCGGGCAGGTCCGCGCGGCCGCCCCCGGCGGCGTGGACGCGGTATTGCACCTCGCCGGCGACCTGGACGAACTGACCGCGCTCACCCGCGACGGCGGCGCCGTGGCTTCCGCCCTCGCCGTCCCCGAGGCCTCGGAGGACCGCAAGCTGACCACCGCCATGATCCGGTCCAACCCGACCGCCGACACCCTGTCCACCCTCGCCGGGCAGGTCGCCTCCGGCTCCCTCACGGTGTCGGTGAACGCCGAGTTCGACCTGGAGCGCGCTCCCGAGGCGTTCGCCGCGTTCGGTAGCGGCACCCTCGGCAAGATCGCGATCACCGTCGCCTGATCCGCCCCGTATCCCACCCTTTCTTTACGCAAAGGACTTCTCACCATGCCCAGCATCGCCATCATCGGAGCCGGCCCCGGAATGGGCCTCGCCATCGCCCGCACCTTCGGCTCCCAGGGCTACGACGTCGCTCTCATCGCCCGCAACCGCGCCAAGCTCGACGACCTGGTCGGCCGGCTCACCACCGAGGGCATCACCGCCGCCGCGTTCCCGGCGGACGTGCTCGACCACGACGCGCTGACCCAGGCCCTCAAGGACGCCGCCAGCCGGTTCGGCGGCATCGACGTCCTGGAGCACTCCCCCGCTCCCAGCATCGACTCCATGACCCTCACCTCCCCGTCCCAGACCAGCCCGTCCGATGTACAGGGATGGATCGACTTCCTGCTCGGCAGCGCCATCACCGCCACCCAGGCCGTCCTGCCCGCGATGCGTGAGGCCGGCGCGGGCACCCTGCTGTTCACCAACGGCGCCGGCTCGGTCGACCCCAACCCGATGCTCGGCAACGTCAACCCCGCCCAGGCGGCGCTGCGCAACTGGGCGCTCAACCTGCACAAGGAGCTGGCCGGCACCGGTATCCAGGCCGCGCACGTCGCCATCGGCGCGTGGATCGGCGCGGGCGGCCCTCCCGGAGTCCCGACCGCCGAGGCCGAGGAGATCGCCCCCCTCTACTGGGACCTGCACACCCAGCGCGATCAAGCCGAGCGCGTCTTCACCGTCTGACGCCTCCCGGCGCTCCCCATCAAATCCTGATCCGCCGCGGCGTTCCCCGCCGCGGCGCGACCGAAGAAGGTTTCCGCTCCGATGAACGTGTTCCTGTGGATCCTGCAGGGCGTCCTCGCCGCGCTGTTCGCGGCCGCCGGCGTCACCAAGGCCACCCAGCCCCGCGAAAAGCTCATATCCCAATTGCCGTGGGTCAGTGACGTCTCGACACCCGTGGTGCGTCTGATCGGCGTCGCCGAACTCGCCGGCGCCCTCGGGCTGATCCTGCCGGCTGCCTTCGACATCGCCACCGTACTCACCGCGCTGGCCGCCACCGGCCTGGCTGTGATCATGGTGCTGGCCATGGGCCTCCACGCCCGTCGCAAGGAGCCGAAAGCCATCGGGTTCAACGCGATCCTGCTCATCGTTGCCGCGGTCATCATGTGGGGCCGGTTCGGGCCCTACTCCTTCTGACCGCCGGGCCTACTCCCCTTCACAGCGACCCTCCGGGCCGCTGCGGGCCCGCCGGATCACCGCGGGATCCCAGCGAGACATCACCGAGACGCCCAAGCCAGACCAAGAAGGAAAGAGCATGCGCACCGCACTCATCACTGGATCCGGCCGACGAGAAGGGCTGGGCTTCGAGACCGCTCGGCAACTGGGCACCCAGGGAATCCACGTCATCCTGTCCGCCCGCCGGTCCGAGCAGGTGGAGCCTCTCGCCACGGAACTCGTTGACCAGGGCATCGAAGCGTCCGCCCTGAAGCTGGACCTGCTCGACCCCGCCGGCGTGGCGACGGCGGTGCAACGCGTCGAGGCGCAGTTCGGGAAGCTGGACATCCTGGTGAACAACGCCGCGATGCTGGTGGGCCCCGCGGGCGTAGCGGACAAGGACATGGACGAGCTCCTCCTTGAGTTCCAGACCAACGTGGTCGGCACGTGGAGTGTCACCCAGCAGTTCCTGCCCCTCCTCGTTGCCAGCGGCCACGGCAGGATCGTCAACGTGTCCAGCGGAGCAGGGTCGTTCTGGGATCCCGACCACGGACTGGTCAACCACCCCGGATTCGCGATGGCCCGATTCGGCGACATGCCGATCACCGCCTACGCCCTGACCAAGACGGCGCTCAACGGGCTCACGATCAAGATGGCGAAGGACCTCGAGAGCGACAACATCCTCGTGAACTCCGTCTGCCCCGGCCTCACCGCCACGCACCCCGGCACAGAAGGATTCGCCCGCCCCGTAGCCGACAGCGCCAAGGGCATCGCATGGGCGGCCACCCTGCCCGACGGCGGGCCCACCGGCCTCTTCTTCAGGGACGAAAAGCAACTGCCCTGGTGACAACCACCGGGACCGCGTACGTCCCGACCTCTCCAATCTGACGGGGCGCCGGTGGCGTCCGCGCCGCAGCCAGGACGCTCTCCGTGCGGGGATTGCCGCGACCAGCGCCCCAGCTCTCCTCATTCCTCCTATGACCAGGGCGACCTGACCACTTCACAACCCAAGGGAATTTCATGTCCGAGAACAAGATCATCGCAGTCGTCGGTGCGACGGGCGCGCAGGGCGGCAGTCTCGTCGAGGCCATCCTGGAGCATCCCGAGAGCGGCCTGACGGTCCGCGCCCTGACCCGCAACCCCGACTCGGAGAAGGCGAAGGCCCTCGCCTCGCGCGGCATCGAGGTGGTGCGCGGTGACGCGGAGGACCCGGCAAGTCTGCAGGCGGCATTCGCGGGCGCCTATGGCGCGTTCCTGGTGACCAACTTCAACGAGCACGGCGACGCCGCCCGCGAGACCGCACAGGCCAAGGCCATGGCGGACGCCGCCAAGAAGGCCGGCGTGCGGCACGTGGTCTGGTCGACCCTGGAGGACACCCGCGAAGTGATCGCCGACGACGACCCGCGCTTCGTCAAACTCGACGGCGGCCGCTACCTCCCGCACTCCGACTCCAAGGGCGAGGCCGACGGCTACTTCCGCGAGCTGGGCCTGCCCGCCACGTTCATGCGCACCAGCTTCTACTGGGAGAACCTGCTCGGCCCGATGTTCCGGCGCCGCGGTGACGACGGTGCGCTGCTGCTGACCATCGCCATGGGCGATGGCCTGCTGCCCGGCGTGTCGGTGAAGAACCTCGGCCGGTTCGCCTTCGGCATCTTCACCCACCCGGAGTTCATCGGCCGCACCGTCGGTATCGCCAACCAGCACCTCACCGGTGCGGAAATGGCGGACACCCTCACCCACGTCCTGGGCGAGGAGGTCCGCTACGAGCCGTACACGATAGACGCGCTGCGCGGCTTCGACATGCCCATGGCCGACAACTTCGCCAACATGATGCAGTACTGGCAGGCCTTCAACGCCGAGTACGTCGGCGCCCGCGACCTGGATGTGGTTCACTCCCTCAGCCCGGAGACCGAGACGTTCGAGCAGTGGGTAAGCGAGCACAAGGACCAGCTCAAGGTCCTCTGACAGGGCCGGAAGTCCTGCCTCCGGTCCCAGCGTGGGACAGCATCGAGCCCGTGCCCGCGTTCATGAACGTTCGGAAGTCATCGCTCCCGACGATCTCCGCCGTCGACCAGGTGTCCGCCGCGGTGCGGGGGCGAGGCACGGCGGCAGCCGGCCCCAGGTCGAGACGCTTGTCCATGTCGAGCCGGAACGTGCCGTACGGGTTGACGTTGGACCAGAACAGCGCGGTCAGGCCGCGCCGGTCCTCGTCGCTTAGCTTCTTCCCCCAGGCCGGTTCGGCCAGGACTTGCTGGACCAGCAGGGTATTGACGTGGACGAGCGCGGACTGGAGCAGGTGCAAGCCGAGCATCGAGGTCTCAGCATGCTCCTTGTCCGGGCCGGTCAAGGCGCCGTCCTTGCCGTAGTGCAGCACGGTGTTCGCACTGTTCCGGTTCTCCACGACCTGGAGCCCTCCGTGGATCTCCCGGCGCAGGCCAGGGCTGGCCAGGTAGTCACAGGCGAAGACCGTACGAACCGCGCGGCCGAGTTCTTCGAGGGCCTGGTAGGTGGGGTGCTTGGGGCCGCCACGAGTGAAGCGCCACAACACCTGCTCCGCCTCGGCGGTGCCGAGCCGGAGCGCGGTGGCGTACTTGACCATATGGTCGTACTGCTGCTCGATCAGTTCCCAGCGGATCGGTCGCGTCAGCGAGGCGGCCGAGCGCGGGCCAGCCGGGCGGGCTGTCGTCCGGGCGGTACAGGCGGATGCTGCCGATGTTCTTCAGCCGCGGCAGTAGACGGAAGTTGAGCAGCTCGGTGAAGGCGAAGCCGACCACGCTCGCGCCGTGGGTGTCGACGTAGTTCGACTCGATGTCGGCGTCCGTGCAGTGCCGCAGCAGGCCCTCGATCATCGCCGCGACCTCGGACGACGAACAGCTCTTGAGCTGGGAATAGATGCAGACGTTCTTCCGTTCGACGTGCCAGTAAATCATCACGCCGTTGCCGCCGTAGCGGGCGTGGTACTCGGTCATAAAGTTCGAGGACCAGGAACCGAACTTCTTCGAGTCCGACGCGCACGCGGTTCCGCGGCCCCACCAGGCGGTGTCGCGGGTGGCGAAGGTGGCGTTCACCAACCTGGTGACGGCAGCCCGGAGGTTGTCGACGGTGATGAAGTGCCGGCGCACGTGCCGCAGCGCGGCCTCGCTCTCGCCATGTTCGCCGGTCGCCACGATCGCCCGGATGCCCATGTTCGTGCCCAGCGCGAAGAGGGCCAGCAGCAGGCGGCGCTGGAGGACGTCACGCTCGATGCGCTCGTACGCGGCCACCGAGGAGAACTCCTCGGTGAAACCGGTCAGGAAGTCGGCGTTCTTCAGCACGTCCAGAAGGTCCAGGACGCCCCAGCGGCGCGCGACCTCGTCCTTGAGGGCCGCCAGGCCGGTGGGCTCGGCCAGCGGTTCCAGCTTGGGCACGGTGATCCACGCCTCGCCCTTGCGGGTGGTGACCTTCACCCCGCCCGCGCTGCCGTCCGCGAGCGCGCCGGACAGTTGGTCCAGGCCCGCGGCCATGCGCTTCTTCAGGTCCGCGATGAAAGCCCTCGGATTCAGCGGCTGCCGGATCGCGGCGTAGTGCACGGCGCGGGTCGCCTCGAAGTCGCCGGGCAGGTCCTCCTCCGGATTGCGCCAGCGCGAGGCGCCCTCGACGTAGATTTCGCGGCGCCGTACGGCGTCCCGCAGCGCGACCAGGACACACAGCTCGTACGGGATGCGCTCGACCTTGCCCTTGTCGTCGACGACCGCCTCGCGCCAGTCCTTGCGCACCACGCCGTCCATGGGTACTTCGTCGCCGGCGTTGTAGAAGCGGGTCTTGCCGTCGACGTCGGCGTACTTCTTCAGCAGCTTCATCGCGTCCATCACCGGCCGATACGCGGTGTTGTTGCACTTGAAGCCCAGGGTGTTCAGCAGCGGCGGCAGCATCTGCCGGTAGTACGAGCCGACGACCGGAGCGTGGTGCGGACCTTGGCCTTGAAGACCTTCTCGTTCGCCTTCGCCTCGGCCACCAGCTCGCGCAGCGTCCTCTCCCCGACCACCGGGAACAGCGCCCGGCGTACCACCTCGTCGGGCTTGTCGACGGCGGCCGTCGCCAGCTTGAAGAGGATGCCCTCCTTGCCGCGGACCTTCTTCAGCTCGGCGGTGAGCTGCTTCTCCACCCGCCGCTCGGCACGTGCGTTGATCTTGTGGACCAGAGCGACCAGCAGGTCGACCAGGGCATCGGTAATCTCCGCTTGCCGGGATACGCACAGCGCCGCGAGCAGAGTGATCCGTACGTCCTCCGACGTGTCACGGAAGTCCGAGGGGTACATCTTGATCGCCCGTGCCCGCCAGGCGGCCACCAGCTTCTCCGAGCAGTCCGTGAACAGCCCGTCGGGCAGCCCGAGCTTGCGCACGTCGTTGAGCTTGGTGATCTCCGTCAGCAAGGAGTCCAGGCCGACCGCGCCAGGGTCGCGCTTGAGCGCGGCCAGCAGCGCAGCACCCGCCTCGTTGTCCTCGGCCACCAGGGACAGCAACCGGGCCGTGCCCACCTCGCCGAGGCGGCCGATCGTGCGAGCACAGAACGTCTTCTCCCACTTGCCGCGCGCCGCGACGAGGACCTTCTCGACCCGGGAGCGGCCGGGCGGCTCGATCTTCCGGGCCCGGCACTCGACCAGCAGGGCCTCGCGCTGCCGGTCCTCCACCAGCTCGACCGGACAGACCTCCACAGCCAGCCACTCGGCCAGCGCTTTCTCGTCCGCGACCGTCGAGGGCCGAAAGCCCAGGGCCTCACGGATCTGCTTGCGGTGGTACTCGGCAGTCCGTCCGACCAGCATGTACTTCGCGAAGTCGGTGGCCGGGACCTTCACCAGATCGGCGACGTACTCAACCGCGGCCAGCGGGACCTCTTCCAGTGCATCGGGGAACCGGCCTTCCAGCTCGAAGAACTTCAGCAAGAGGCCGAAGCCGAGCCGGGTCGTCCCACTCTTGTTCGCCACCAAGTCCCAGTCGCCGTCTACCAGCGTCCAGTTCGCCAACAGCTCCTCTGGCGACCACTCTTGCCGCACGCCCACCCCATTGGCCTCGATCACTCGATCAGACCAACGACGACGCCCAGGACGGGGAAACGGGGATCGTCCGACTACCCGCGACCTACTTTGCGGCTGGTGTCTGAGCTAGGACTCCAGGGCCTGATCGATCTGGTTGCAGAGCTGGTCCGCTGGGCGCGTTTGAGATGGTGGATCGCTGACGACCGAGTCCCGCAAAGTTCTTCAAAGAGATCCGGGAGGCGGTGTCGGATCGCGGCGGTGGTGTTCGTAGCAGGGGTGAGGCCGCCCACAAGGGGCGGCGCCAAGGCAGAGGAACCGCGATCATGAAGCTGACGACCATGACTCAGGTCACCATCGATGGAGTGATGCAGGGCAACGGCGGCGCGTCGGACGAGGACCGCGGGAACGGATTCGAGCGCGGCGGATGGGCCCGGGGGAAGGGCGACAGCGAGACCCAGGCGTTCATCAACCAGACCTACCAGCGCGCCGACGCGTTCTTGTTCGGCCGGCGGACCTACGAGCTGTTCGCCGGCTCATGGGGGACCTTCACGGTCCAGGATGTCCCTGGCTGGGAGTCCGTCGTGGAAGCGTTGAACACACGGCCCAAGTACGTGGCGTCGACCACGCTCACCGATCCGGCGTGGTCGGACACGACCGTCCTGTCCGGAGACGTCGCGGCCGCCGTCCGGGAGTTGAAGGCCAAGTCGGAGGGTGAGCTGCAGGTCCACGGCAGTGGCATCCTGACCCGGTGGCTGCTGGAGAACGATCTGGTCGATGAGATGACTCTGATCAGCGTCCCGGTGGTCGTCGGCCAGGGCGCGCGGCTGTTCCCCGAGGCGGGCCCGGATCTTGCGCTCGACCTGGTCGAGTCGCGCGTCGACTCCAAGGGCGTGACGATCCAGGTCTACCGACCGGCCGGGCGCCCGCAGTATGCGCCAACGGCTTGAAGTCCCTGACCACGGGACCACGCTGTCCGGCCACCACAGGAGATGATCCACACGATGCAGTACCTGGTTTCCGTGATCGATGACAAGAGCAATCCCGGCAGGACGGACAGGCAGCCTGCCATCAGCGAGTTCAACGAACGACTGATCGCCGAGGGCTACTGGGTATTCGCGGGCGGACTCGCCGACACCGACGCCGCCACGGTCATCGACAACCGGGGTGAGCAGGCGGTGTTCAGCGACGGGCCCTTCGTGGAGTCGAAGGAGTACCTCGCCGGCGTCTGGGTGTGGGAGGCCCCCGATCTGGATGTGGCGCTCAAGCTCGCCGCCGAGGCGTCGAAGGCCTGCGATCGGAAGATCGAGGTGCGGCCGTTTCTGTGAACGGGGCCGAGGAAGCGGCGGCCGAGGCGTTCGCGATCGCCGTCGAGCAGTGGTCCCCCGGCGGTGTGCCCCCCATCCCGGCGCCTGGCTGACCACCACCGCCAGCCGCAAGGCCATCGACCGGCTCCGGCTGATCTTCACTTGCTGCCACCCGGCGCTGGCGATGCAGACCCGGGTGGCGCTGACCCTGCGCATGGTCGGCGGTCTGACCGTGGCCGAGATCGCCCGCGCCTTCCTTGTGGCCGAGACCGCGATGGGGCAGCGGATCACCCGCGCGAAAGGCAAGATCAAGGCGGCCCGCATCCCCTACCGGGTGCCCTCCGCCGAGGATCTCCCGGTGCGCGTCTCCGGCGTGCTCGCCGTCCTGTACCTGGTGTTCAACGAGGGCTACCTGGCCACCGGCCCCGACACCGACCCCCTACGCCCCGGCCTGACCGCCGAGGCGATCCGGCTCACCCGCCTGATCCGAGCCCTCATGCCCGACGACGGCGAGGTGACCGAGCACGCCGCCGCGCTCGCGGTGTTTCGTTGCCCGCTGGCGCCGAGGTCTCCGAGCGACGAAAGCAGGCCCCGGCGACCGTGATCCGGGTCAGCCGTGACGCGGGCGGCACCGGCCGCCTGTCCGGCTGCGGCGGCCTGGCCCCGACCTCGGCGGTGCGAACTCCGAGTCCCGGCGCCCAGCCGCGTTCACCGATTAGTGGCCAGCACTGCCGCGAGGCCTTCTTGCAGGTCCTTGACGAAGAACTCGGGAACCTCCAGCGCCGGGAAATGTCCCCCGATTTCGGGGGACCTCCATCGGACGATCTGTCGGTACCGCTCCTGCGCCCAGGGGCGCGGACACTTCTCGACGTCGCGGGGATACATAGTGAGTGCTGACGGGACGTCGACCCGGAGTTCGGGGTCCAGCGAGTTGTGGCTTTCGTAGTAAATGCGGGCCGCCGATGCGCCGGTCCGCGTCAGCCAATACAGGGTGACGTCGTCAAGAACGCGGTCTCTGGAGATCGTCTCGAATGGGCTGTCTTCGGTGTCCGTCCACTCGGCGAACTTGTCAAGGATCCAGGCAAGAAGGCCGACCGGTGAGTCGACGAGCGAGTAGCCGATGGTCTGCGGTCGGGTCGCCTGCTGCTTCGCGTATGCCCCGTGGTGGCGCCAGAAATGGCGGGTTTCCTCGGTCCACTTGCGCTCGACCGCCGTCAGCCCGTCCGTTGTCAACCCTGGCGGTCCCTCCGCGAACGTTGTGTGGATGCCGAGAACGTGCTCCGGGAACCTGCCGCCGAGAACCGTGGTGATATTACCTCCCCAGTCGCCGCCGTGGGCTGCGAACTTGTTGTAGCCGAGTCTTCCCATCAGTTCCACCCATGCGGCCGCGATCTTTTCGGTTCCCCACCCGGTGGTGGCCGGCTTGTCGCTGTAACCAAAGCCTGGTAGTGACGGGACCACGACGTGGAACGCCGGCGCGTCTGCATCTTTCGGATCTGCCAGCTCGTCTACTACATCGATGAACCGAGCAATGCTGTCTGGCCAGCCGTGGGTCAAGATCAGAGGAGTGGCATCTGCGCGCGCGGATCGGCGGTGCAGGAAATGGATTCCCAGATCATCAATGGTCGTGCGGAACTGGCCGATCCGGTTGAGTTGCTCTTCGAACGGCCGCCAGTTGTACCCGGTGCGCCAGTAGTTCACGACGTCGACGAGGTCGGCGAGAGGAACGCCCTGGTCCCATCGGCGAGGGTCGGGCGCGGCGCGATAGACCGTCTCGGCCTCCGGTAGCCGCGCCGCGGCCAATCGCGCACGCAGATCGTCGAGGTCAGCGTCAGTTGCGTGGGCTTCAAACGCCTGCACGTCGCTGGTCGGACGGGGCATGAGACCTCCTGGCCATTGCGGAACCGGCTAAGGTGGTTCTACCATGTCTTCATGCCAGCGTGCAACCAGCTGACCCCGGTCTTTCGTGAAGGTCGCTGGGGCGGGGCGTTACCCGTGACCAGGCTCTCTGCTGTCCAGGGCCAGGTTTCAGGTACGCGCATCCGTCGCCTGCGGGCGCCGAGAGTGAGCCGGATGGCACGTGCAAGAATCGGTAGCGGATGGCTTTCGGTTCGCGCACGGCCAGGACCTGCGCGTCGCCGGTCAGGGCGAGCAGTCGGGTCCAGGCGACCAGGTCGGCGGCGATCCGGCTGAGCATCAACCAAGTGGTGTTGATCGCGAACTCCCGCAACGGGAACCGGCCCAGCCCCGAGTCTTTGGCGTGCCGGATGCGGTCCTCGAAGGACAATCGCTAAGGTGGTTCCATGCGTGCTGAGTTCCCTGACTTTCGCCTCGGTAACGTGCTAGCGACCAGCTTCACGGGGACTCTGACGGAGCGTCATGGCAACGCTGTGGAGCGCATTCCCACGCCGCAGCGACTCGTCGACTGGCTGGCAGCGTACGGCCTGGCCGTGGACTCCTGCACCACCGCCCAGCTCGAACTCGCTCGGGAACTGAGGGAATCAATTCACGCCGCCGCGACAGCGACCGCAATCCAAGACGCTCTTCCTGCGTCTGCTGTCCAAATCATCAATGACCGCAGCATTCAGGGTCGCGCCGCGGCCATCCTGACGCCCGAGAGAAATCGTCAATGGCGACTTAGCTCGGATTCCTGCGTAGAAGATGCCCTCAGCGTAATTGCCGCCGACGCGATCAGCATCATCGCAGGCGAACGAGACGGAAAATTGGCCTTGTGTGCATCGCCGACCTGCCAAGCCGCGTTCTTCGACACCAGCCAAAGCCGCACCCGCAAATGGTGTGATATGAACACGTGCGGGAATCGTCAGAAGAAGGCGCGCTTCAATGCCAACCAGCGCAAGAACGGGCCTGCCGTACGGAAGGGTGTCATCTGATATGGCTTGCCCTGGAGGATAGGCCTGGGAAGGAGTCTCAATGAGGATGTCAAGCGGCTTGTGTGACGGGCGGTATGGGGGTGAACCTGCGTCCGTCACGCAGCAGGGCCCACAGGACGTCGACGCGGCGGCGGGCCAGCGCGATGACGGCCTGGGTGTGTTTGAGGCCCTGGCCTCGTTTCTTGAGGTAGAAGTCGCGGTTGGGTCCGGGGCGGGTGATGCTGGACTGGGCGGACATGTAGAACACCCGCCGCAGCCGTCGGCTGTAGCGGGTGGGCCGGTGCAGTCTGCCGGTCCGGCGGCCCGAATCACGTGGGACGGGCACGAGTCCGGCCGCCGAGGCGAGCCGTCCGGCGTCGGCGTAGGCGGCCAGATCACCGGCCGCGACGACGAACTCGGCGCCCAGGATCGGGCCGATGCCGGGCATCGACTCGATGATCTGAGCCTGCGGGTGGCCGCGGAAGGTCTCGGTGATCTGGGCGTCGAGGCGTTTGAGGCGGTCGTCCAGGGCGAGCAGCTGCGTGGCGAGGTCGGCGACGATCTGGGCCGCGACGGTCTCGCCGGGCAGGATGGTGTGCTGGGCGCTCGCGGCCGCCATCGCGGTCGCGGCCACCTGGGCGGCGCCTCGGACGCCGCGTTTGCGCAGCCATGCCTCCAGCCGGGCCGGGCCGCGGCGGCGCAGCGCGGCCGGGGTCTGGTATCCGGTCAGCAGCACCAGCGCACCCTTGTGGGCCGAGTAGTCGAACGCGCGCTCCAGGGCCGGGAACACCCCGGTCAGCACGTCCCGCAGCCGGTTGATCAGGCGGACCCGGTCGGCGACCAGGTCGGTCCGGTGCGTGGTCAAAAGCGCCAGGTCGGCGGCGAGCTGGGCGGGCACGTCGATCACGGTGAGGTCGCGGCGCAGCCGGGAGGTCTCGGCGATCACGTAGGCGTCGCGGGCGTCGGTCTTGGCCTCGCCGGTGTAGGCGCCCGACATCCGGTGCACGGTCCGGCCGGGCACGTACACCGGCTCGGCGCCGTGCGCGGCCAGCAGCGCCAGCAGCAGCGCCGAGGACGTCCCGGCGATGTCCACCGCCCACCCGACGGTCTCGGCCAGGGCGAACGCCTCACCGATCGCGTCCAGGATCGCCGACTCGTCGTTGGCGATCTTCTTCGACCACACCTGCGCGCCGGTCTCATCGACCGCTGCCGCCCAATGGTGCACCTTGCCGGCGTCCACACCGACCCACACCCGAGCCCGTTCCGGCTGTTGCACGCCCGTTCCTCACCTCGACACCGACAGCGTCCGGCCCGAGGAACACCCCGCCGTCATCTCCGTAAACAGCGACCGATCCGCACATCTCAATCAGAGGCCGGGGCGCCCCGGAAAGCCGGGCGGCCACTCCTTCCGAGCCACAACAGGCAAGAACCGATCAGCCACACCCGGCCCTCCCGGGCCGCCTCACAACTTACGGAGGACTGATGCACGAGCAGGTGTCAGTCTTGCCTGATCGTGCATCAGCCCCATGAGACCTAAAGGGCGCGGGCATTGGGCAGATGGTCAAGCGTCACGGGCTGTCAGTCACGCCGATCGCCAGGCGTGCTCCAGGGTCCAGGCGGACCTCGCCGTACGGGCGTATGTGGGTCCGGAGCAGCGAGGTTAGGCCGCGGCGGTCGGCCCGGGTGAGCCGGTCGGCCCACTCGGGTTCGGCCAGGACGTTCTGGAGCATGAAGGTGTTGACGTACACCGGGGATGCTTGCAAGATCCGCCGGCACAGCGCGCCCATCTCGACTTCCTCGCGGCGGTCGGTGGAGATCTCGCCGCCCTTGCTGTAGTAGACGACGTTGCCGGCGTTCCAGGAGTCCACCATGTTCAGGCCTTCTTCGATCTCGCGTTGCAGGTCGCGTTCGCGCAGGTAGCGGGCGACGAACGGGGTGCGCTGGGCGCGGCCGATCTCCGGCATGGCCTGGTGGGACGCGGAGCGGGTGAAGCGCGCCAGGATTGCTTCGGTGGAGGCGGACCTCGTTGATGCGCTTGATGCGGGGCAGCAGGTCGATGTTGAACAGTCTCGTGATACCGAACCCGACCTCGGACTGGCTCGGCGAACAGCGGCATCCTGATCAGCGGGGCCACGCCGGAACTGCACCAGTTACCCAAGCTCGTGGTGGGCTGGGCTGAGGGCGCCAGTCTCGACGAGATCGGCCAGGCCGCACCCCTTGATGTCCTGACCGAGCGCTTCGAGGTGCCCAACAACAACCTCTCCGACGTCATCGAGTCGGAGTGGCAATGGATGCTCAAGGAGGCCCGTAACGTCGGCTGGCCCGAGTACCAGGCGCTCATCGAGGCGGCCTACGCCGAACCGAAGCTGCGGCGGCTCTACCCCTACACCAGCCACTGCGCGCTAGGTTTCGCCGCCGCCCCAGACTTTCCCTTCGCCACACCGAGTTTCGTCTGGGTGGACTCGCCTCGTGGAGACGGTGATTACACCGTCAGGGAATGGTGGGGCGGCCCGGCCTTGGCCCAGTGCAGCACCCCCGCTCAAGCAATCGCCATCGCCGTAGACCGTATCCCGGGCCGTCTCCTGCAGTGGTCCCCCAACGTCGCTCCTGAGGGCTGAGATCGCATGGACACCCCCTGAACCGGCGCTTGTACGAATGTCACGGCAAGTCGATCGACGGCCACTGCGCGCAGGTCTTCTGAGATTCGTGCAGAGGACTTCGGAAACTGACATTGAGTTCCGGGACCGTTTCCGGGGCGGGCTTGATCATGGGAGTCTGGGCGGCATGCGTCCTTCGCGGATCTATGTCCGTGGTCTGCCCTTGCCCGTTCTCCTGATCGAGTTGATCGCCTCGGGAGGCTGGCCGGCTCAAGACGACACACGGCTGCGCGCGGTCATGCCGTGGTTCGAGGACCCAGTGGATCTCCTTGCGGACGTGCATCAGATAGGGCGTGAATCCGCGTCCCTCGACAGGATCGCCGACCATCACGCCACCGCCGAGCTCTTCCGGCAGGCCCGCGGCAGCCAGGCCACCGATCTGGTCGAGCTTCCCTGGCTCGATGCCGATCTGGCCGTGCTGATCGGGGTCAACCGCAACCCCGGGGACGACGTCGCCATCGCACTGGATTACCGGACCGGCAGCGACGAACCGAGGGTCGTCGCCAGCGACTGGTGGACCGACCCGCACCGGTGCGCCTGGCGGGTCGTCGCGCCGACGTTCTCGGCGTTCGCCGCAGCCTTGGGCCTCGCCGCGCAGCGCCGCTACCGGTACATCGGCCCGGACGAGATCCGCATGCAGATCTGGTCGGATGGGAGAGGGCAGCCGATCACCTCGTCCGGCGATCTCTCCGCGTGGCTCGCCCGGCAGGACGGCCCGGAGCGTGAGGAACCCTTCACCTTCGTCATCGACGACACCATGACGCTGCGCGTCGCCCCGCGGCGCAGCGAGCATGTCGTCTGCGCGGGCGGTGAGCCGGTGCTGAGCGCCGGCGAGATCACCTTCGCGGGGAGCGGTGAGAGCTGGCGGGTGAGCGAGATCAGTAACCAGTCGACCGGCTATTGCCCGGACTTGGACTCGTGGACCGCGGTTCAGGCGGCCCTCGGAAATGCCGGCCTCGATCACCCGGGGTCCTTCACGGTGCCGTTCGTCTTCCGGCGCTGCATGCGCTGCGGTCAGCTCAACATCGTGAAGGACGACCACTACGCCTGTGCGATGTGCGACGAGCCGCTGCCCGCCGCCTGGAACGCGGACGCGCCCGGCGGACCGCCGCCTCGATCGGGGAACGAGGTCGCCGTCGGTGACGTGGTCTCGGGGACGGTCGTGGCCGACCAGCGGCCGTACGGGCCGCGCATGCGGCTCGACGGAGACGCCTCACCAATGCCCGCGCGCATCAGGGATTTCCCGTGGGAGGGAACGCGGTCTGACGCGGTCAAAGTCGGCCGACGCGTCACGGCCGAAGTCGTCTCCGTCGACAAGGCCGCTGGGCGGGTCTGGCTGTCCCTTGCGGCGACCGAGCATCCCGAACTCTGGCGTTTCTTGAAGGGTTTGCGCACCGGCGACGTGCTCACCGGCAGGGTCGCCGACATCCAGAACTTCGGCGTGTTCATCGCTCTGGACGAAGGCCCGCCGCACCCGGTCTATCCCGGGGTCGGGTTCGTCACGATTCCCGAGCTGGCGTGGGAGCATTTCGATGAGGCGGCCGACGTCGTCCGCGTCGGTCAGCGAGTCCGCGGGGAGTTTCTCGCCTTCGACACCAGCAACGGCGAGGCCCGGCTCTCCTTGCGCTCGTTGCGTCCGGACCCGTTCCAGGTCTTCGCCGACAGCGTCGTTGAAGGGCAGCGCCTCACCGGCACCGTCACCAAGATCGTTCCTTTCGGGGTGTTCGTCGAAGTCGCCCAGGGCGTCCAGGGACTCATCCACAAGGACGAGCTCGCCGACGTCCCGGTCGATTCGCCCGAGCAGATCGCCCAGCCGGGCGACGACGTCCAGGTCACCATCATCGGCTTGGACCGCGACCAGCGCCGTCTGCACCTCTCCCGCAAACGCACAAGCCGCGATCCGAACATGGCCGAGACCGAGAGACCGGCACGAGGTGAGTGACATCCAGCCGTCGAACAGCCGGTGCCTCGACGCCCTCAACGAACCATCACCGGACCTGGGCCGTCTCTCCGGACGGCCGTGCACCATCATGGTGAGGGAGCTCTGGAGTCCTGCCCCAGACACCCACCACGGGGCAGCGAGATGATCACGTGCTCGCCCGTGGCGGCCTGCTCGTCGTGTTCGCGAAACATCCGCATGACGGGAGCTGGGCACTGCGACGGTCACTGCCGCATCCTCGGGTCCTGTGTGGGGTCGGCATACATGCGCGGGCAACCATGATCGATCGCATTGGTGCGCAGTTCGTAATGCCAGGGTTCGTTCCTGTAGATCTGGCACAGTCCGTACTCGGCACCGTGCTCGGACAGCCACGCCGTGGCATCGGACCGTCCGATGTCGATCGCGTGACCCGACACATGAGGAGACGTGTCCGCGGTGGCCACCCATCGGGCGGCTTCCTCTTCCGAGCCGTACTTCGAGACCGCCTCACGAAGAAGCCGGTTCTGGCGCTCCGGAGAACGCCAGCCGCTGTTGACGTAGAACTTGACGCCGTCGTCGGTAGCATGCGTCGCCGCTGCGCGCAGGGCCCGGAGTAGATCGGGGTCGAGGTTGGCCACGGCGGGATAGCCGTCGTCGAACACCGTCACGCCGTCGGGGACGGCGCCGCCGGCCTCGCCGAGGGCACCAGGGTGCTCACTGCGCGGAGCAATCGAGGGGGGTGGGGCTGAGGAGGGCGGTGATGACGCCGAGGAGGGTGAGGCATTCTGCGACTGGTAGACGAGCGCTGCTGCGATCGCTGCAATGACGACTATCAGGCCGGCGACAAGGATCCTGAGAATCCCGCGGGTCGTTGTTCGTGCTGATGGTGGAGTTCGAGTCATGCCGCCAGTCAAGGCAGCGTGGTGTTGCCGGCTCGTATGTGGTTTTCGATACGCCGACAATATGCACCGGCTCGTAACATCGGAGCATGCGCGTGTTGATCGCCGAGGACGAGCCCTATATGGCAGAAGCCATCCGCGATGGCCTGCGCCTAGAAGCGATCGCCGCCGACATCGCCGGTGACGGCGACACGGCTCTGGAACTGCTGAGCGTCAACGCCTACGACATCGCTGTCCTCGACCGAGACATCCCCGGACCCACCGGCGACGAGATCGCCAAAACCATCGTCGCCTCCGGCAGCGGCATGCCGATCCTCATGCTCACCGCCGCCGACCGGATCGACGACAAGGCCTCGGGTTTCGAGCTCGGCGCCGACGACTACCTCACCAAACCGTTCGAGCTCCAAGAACTCGTGCTCAGGCTCAGAGCGCTCGACCGCAGGCGCGCGCACCACAGGCCGCCGGTGCGGGAGATCGCGGGTCTACGGTTGGACCCGTTCCGCAGAGAGGTCTACCGTGACGGCCGCTTCGTCGCGCTGACCAGGAAGCAGTTCGCCGTGCTCGAAGTCCTCATCGCCGCCGAAGGCGGTGTCGTCAGCGCCGAGGAACTCCTGGAGCGCGCGTGGGACGAGAACGCCGACCCGTTCACCAACGCCGTGCGCATCACCGTCTCGGCGCTCCGCAAGCGTCTCGGCGAGCCCTGGATCATCGCCACCATGCCAGGCGTCGGCTACCGCATCGACACGCAACCCGAGGCCGGGCACGAGGGAGGAGACCGTGGATAGAGCGCCTGGGTTGAGCGTTCGCCTCAAACTCACCCTCACCTACGCGGGATTCCTCTCGCTTGCCGGCGTCCTGCTGCTCGCGGCGGTGTGGGTGTTCCTGCTGCGTTACGTCCCTGAGCGTGCGCTCATCGTCCCCGGTGACACCACCAATCATGGTGTTTTCCCCGTCCGGTCCAACCTCCTGCGCGTTTTCGGTCCGAGGGCGGCCGCAGTACTGGCGTTCCTGCTGGTGTTCGGCCTCGCGGGAGGGTGGATCCTCGCCGGCCGGATGCTAGCTCCGCTGACCCGAATCGCGGACGCCACACGCATGGCCACGAACGGATCTCTTTCCCATCGGATCCGGCTACCGGGCCGCAATGATGAGTTCCGCGAACTCGCCGACGCCTTCGACACGATGCTCGCTCGGCTCGAAGCACACGTCGCCGAACAGCGGAGATTCGCAGCCAACGCCTCTCACGAACTGCGGACCCCGCTGGCGATCTCGAAGACACTTCTCGACGTGGCGCGCACCGATCCGAACCACGACACCGGCGAAGTCATCGACCGCCTCCACGCCGTTAACACCCGGGCGATCGACCTTACCGAGGCGCTGCTCCTGCTCAGCCGCGCTGACCAGCGGTCCTTCACCCGAGAACGCGTCGACCTGTCGCTCATAGCGGAAGAAGCCACCGAAACACTCCTCCCCCTCGCCGAGAAGCGTGGCGTCATCATCAAGACCTGCGGCGACATCACCCCCACGATCGGATCGCAAGCACTCCTGCTGCAGCTGACCTTGAACCTCGTGCACAACGCGATCGTCCATAACCTGCCTGAACAGGGCGCCGTGCGGGTCAATACCAGCGTCCGCCCCAAGACGGCGGTGCTCACTGTCGAAAACACCGGCGAGAAGCTCTCCCCACAATTGGCCTCGACACTCACCGAACCCTTCCAGCGCGGTACCGAACGCATACACACCGACCACGCAGGCGTCGGCCTCGGCCTGGCAATCGTCAAAACCATCACCCACGCACACGACGGAACACTCACCCTCAACCCGCGCCCTACCGGAGGGATTTGCATCACTGTGGAACTACCTGCTATATCCCCGCACACCGAAAGGTAAGGAATCAGGGAACTGCCGCGTGGCCACTACGGCAAGCGGGCCGCGCCAACTCCGCAAGGTGTTTCTCGACCGGCATGTCCGGGGCTCGGTGCCACTGCTCCTGCACGCACACGACGTACGCGTCACGGTCGGCCCCCTGGGGCAGGCCTGGGTTGGCGCTCGGTGTACCGCATCACCATCGACGGGACCTCGACGCCGATGCGGCCAGGTGTTCGGCTACCGGCCACAGCACCCGTGAGCGGGTCCTCCAGGAACACGCCCACATACCGCACTGTGCGCATCTGGAGCGCGAACCCGACCTGATGGTGCTCAGTCCGCCGCTGCGCGATCAGGTCTCGGTCGACGTCTTCCAGGAAGACAACCGCTCCAACTCGGCTCCTCGGCGAACGTCCCGTACGCCTTTGGCCTGCTCATCTCAGAAACTCCACCGGCACGACCGGACCTCAGCCAGCCCCAGGGACTGCCCGCCGGGGTTTCGCCGAACCTCAGCGAACGAGCGGATCATGCACCACGTCACAGGCCCGAAGCACTCAACTACACGGCCTTGGCCTTTAGGCGAGGGTCTCCGTGGCATCCGGTCAAGGAGATCCCGTAAAACCCGTTGGCGGACCACGACGACCACTGCTACTTTGCCGGAGGCCGTGCCAGAGAACGAGGAGGTGGTACCCGTGAACGCAGTATCGACATGGGTGCTCCCCCCTGGGGCCACGGTCGGACGATAGGTCGTCCGGGAGCGCCGTTCAGAGCACTCCCGAAAGGCACGACCATGCAATTCACCTCCGAGCAGCGCCTTGACGACGGCGTCCTCGAACGCGAATTCACCCTCGGCGAGATCCCCGGCATCCTGTGGACGCCCACATCCGCATCCGCACCGGCGCCGCTGATCCTGATCGGCCACCCCGGCGGACTGCACAGGATGTACCCACGGCTGGCGGCCCGGGCCCGGCACTGCGCGGCGGACGGCTTCGCTGCCGCCACCATCGAGCTCCCCGGAAGCGGTGACCGGCCCCGCTCGGCCGCCGCCGAGCAGGCCCGCGCCGACCTGCGCCGGGCTCTGGAGGCCGGGGAGCCGGTTTCCGACGAGATCGTCGACCGGCTCATCCTCCCGCTGGTCGAAAAGGCGGTCCCGGAATGGCAGGCCGTCCTGGACGCCCTCCTTTCGCTGCCCGAGATCGGCGGCCCGGTCGGATACTCGGGGGGAGTGATCGCCATCGGCGTCCGGCTGGCGGTGGTCGAGCCGCGCATCTCGGCCGCCGTTCTGTTCGCCGGGAGTTTCGTGCCTCACACCATGTTCGAGGAGGCCCGGCAGGTCACCATTCCGCTGCACGTCCTGCTGCAGTGGGACGACGAAGGTAACGACCGGCAGGCGGCCCTGGACCTGTTCGACGCCTTCGGCTCCAAGGAGAAGACGCTGCACGCCAATATGGGCGGGCACACCGGCGTCCCGCAGTTCGAGGGGGTCGCCGCGGCCCGGTTCTTCACCCGGCATCTGAGCTAGCCGCCGGCCACCCCCACCGTCAGGCCGACAGCAGACGGTGGGCGGTGCCGACCAGGACGCCGCTCATCGAGGACAGGTCCCGGCCCTCCTCGATGGCGGCGCCCGCCAGATGCACAACCGCCCCGACATGGCGGGCTACGTACACGTCCGGGATTAGGAGGCCGATCCCCGAGCCCGAGAGCGGCCGTCTGCCTGTGCGCCTCGGCCGCCGGCCGGGACGCTGACCGGGGCCGGTCGAGGTCGGTCTGATGACGTTCAGGCCGTAGCGCGCCACCAGCGGCGCGATGCCAGGGCAGCCAGTCCGGCGCCGGCGGTGTTGAGCAGCACGTCGTCCACAGAAGACACCCGGTCCAGTTGCAGGACGTACTGCGCGGCCTCGACCAGGACCGAGCAGCCTGCCGCGAGCGCCAGGACTCGCGGTACCGATGCCAGTGCCGCGAAGCGCAGCGGGGCGAGAAACCCCAGCGCCGCGAACACCAGGAGGTTGCCCACGACCTGGCCCGTATCCATCGTGAGCAGGTCCCGCAGCGGTACCAGGCTCACGACGGCGCCGGCCTCGTCGCCCGGCAGCATGATCATCCAGACCCACGGCACCGTCCCGTAGACGATGCCGACCTCGGCCAGCGACATCCGCCACGCCGACGTGACGCCGGCGGCACTCCGACGGCGTGCCAGCGCCCACACCGCCAGCGCGGCAAACGGCAGTGCGGCCACCGTGACAAGTGCCACGCCGTTGAACGTGCCGACCAAGACGTACCACCCTGGCCTGCGGATCGGCATGTAGAGGATCCTCAGCACCGTGTCGACCGGGCCGAACACAGCGAGCGCCGCACCGAGGATCGCCAGACTGACGATCACGATCCTGCGTGTACGACGGGCTGGAGCTGACAATGATGCGCCGTGGTCCATGTCTGCATTGAAGCCGGAGGACGATATCGCGGGCGTATGCGTTTTTCGATGCGCCCGCGATACACGGATTCCCCGGTATCAAGGAAGCGGCGCAAGCTGGCAGTGAGACGGCGCCGCCGCTGGTGATCTCGACAGCCCGCTGCTGCAGGCGTTGGAAGACTCGTCCGTGACCAACACACTTCTCGCCGTCACGCCCGCACATCCGTTCGCAGGTTCTCGCACTGGCGAAGCCGCACCATCGGTCCTCTTCTCAGGCGGCGGTCGTGGTGGACCTGGCCTGGGTGGTCGCGTTCGGTGGCGTGTGGTCCGGTACCGAGGGCTCACGGAGGCCGAACGCGACGACGATCGCGCCGAGCGCCGCCGCCGTCACGGGGACGATCAGCGCGGTGCGCAGGGCGTCCAGGCCCGAGCCGGCGGCGACGCTGACGGCGGTGACGGCCGACAGCCCGAGCGCCGTACCGAACTGAATGGAGGTGTAGAGCAGGCCGCCCGCCAGGCCGTGCTCGTCCTCGGCGACGCCGTCGGTGGCTGCCATGGTCAGCGGCCCGTACGCCAGGGAGAAGGCCAGCCCGAGGAGGAGCAGCGCCGGAAGCATGGTGGCGTAGGTCCAGTCCATCCCGACGGGAAGGAACAGCGCGTACGCGGCCGCGGCGAGCACGATGCCGCCGAACAGCACGCGGGTGTTGCCCAAGCGGTTCACCAGGCGCGGTGTCAGGACGGGCGCGAGAACGGTGTCGATGCCGATCACCAGCATGGCCATGCCGGTCTGCATCGTGTTCCAGCCGCGCAGCTCCTGGAAGTACAGGGTTGCCAGGAACTGGAAGCCCGCGAACGCGGCCAGGAACAGGAGCGCGGCCACGTTCACGCGCACCAGCGGCGCCGTCCGCAGGATGCCCAGCCGCAGCAGCGGGGACGAAGACCGCCGCTCGACCGCGGTGAACAGCCCCAGCAGCGCCAGTCCTGCGGCGAACACGCCGGCGGTCAGACCAGGGCCGTCGCCGGCGTGCTCCAGCCGGACCACTCCGTACACCAGCAGCAGCATCGCTCCGGTTATGGTGAACGCCCCCGCCAGGTCGAAACCGCCCGAGGGGCGCTTGCCGGCCGTGTCGCGGACGAGGGCCAGGGCCGCCACCAGGATCAGCGCCGACAGGATGACCGGTGCGAAGAACACCCATCGCCAGCCGAACGAGGCGAGCGCGCCGCCCGCGACCACGCCGAGTGAGAACCCGCCCGCCGCCGTCCCCGCGTAGACCCCAAGCGCCTTGGTGCGCGCGGGCCCCTCCGGAAAGTTGGAGGTGACCAGCGCCAGCCCGGCGGGGGCCATGAAGGCGGCCGCGACACCCGTGACGAACCGGGCGACCAGCAGCGTCCAGCCCTCGGTGGCGAGTCCGCCGAGCCCGGAGAAGACCAGGAAGACCGCCAGCCACAGCAGGAACATCCGGCGGTGGCCGAGCAGGTCGGCGGCGCGTCCGCCCAGCAGCATGAACCCGCCGTAGCCCAGCACGTAGGCGCTGACGACCCCGCTGAGCATCCCGGTGGACAGGCCCAGGTCGGCGCGGATCGACGGCAGCGCCAGATTGAGCATCGCCACGTCGATACCCTCCAGGAAGATCGCGCCGCACAGCACCAGCAGGACGCCCCACGCACGCCCCGCCAGGCGGGCCGGCCCATCGGATCCATTGACGGAATCGGACATCGGTACCCGGCTTCCTCTTGTCGCGGGAACCGGTCCCGGGGTGGTTCCCCGAGTGCCTGCCGGTTCCCTCTTGTAACCGACAGCATCGTCAGGCACCATCAGTGACCATGGAAGACGGCACTTTCGAGTCCCTCGGTTACTGCGCGGATACCGGCGTCGACGACGACGTTCTCCAGTGGGACCAGCGCGCCGACTGCGAGGTGCGGCAGATCCTCGACCGCGTCGCCGACAAGTGGTCGCTCCTGGTGATCGCGCTGCTGGACAAGCGCAGCCTGCGGTTCACCGAGTTGCGCCGCGCGATCGACGGGGTCAGCCAGCGGATGCTGACCCGCACTCTGCGGCATCTGGAACGCGACGGGCTGGTGAGCCGGACGGTGCACCCGACCGTCCCGCCGCGTGTGGACTACGCGCTGACGCCGATGGGCGCGACCCTGCACAGCACCATCCGCGCCCTGGTCGTCTGGACCGAGGAACACCAGAACGCCATCGCCACGGCCCGCGCCGCCTACGACCGCCGAGCCGCCGCGGAGCAGGCGGCCGCCGAACGCGAGGCGGCCGAACGCGACGCCATCGCCCGCGCCGCCCTGCCGGCCAGGGGCTGACCGGCCCTGGTGGCTTGTCAGGCGCGGGTGGGTGCCGGATCCGGCTCGGACGAGACAGGTGCCGCCGCGCGGCGGGGAAGGAGCAGCGGGGTCGCCAGCAGGAGCACGCCGGCCAGGCCGATGGCCGTACGCAGGCCGAGCAGCCCGCCCAGCACCCCCCAGAGGGCGGTCAGGAGCGCGGTCGAGGCCTTGGTCGTCACCGCCCAGGCGGACAGCGTCCGGGTGACCCGGTCGGTCGCGGTGCGCTCCAGGCGGTAGGTGGCGGAGACGGGATTGAAGACCCCGCAGCAGAAGATGAGCCCGAGCTCGACGCCGACCACCAGCAGCAACCCTCCGGTTCCCGGCCCCAGGATGGCCAGGCCGACGGGCCAAAGGGCGCGCAGCGCCCCGGCCACGACCAGGACCTGGTGCTGCCCGAGCCGGGTAACGAGCGGTCGGGCCAGCCTCGAGCCGAGCAGCCCGCCGATCGCGGGCGCCGCGAAGGCCAGGCCGTACTGCCATGGCGTGAACCCGAGTCGGCCGAGCATCAGGACGGCCAGCAGCGGTTGGGCGGCCATCACCAGGCCGTTGAACAAGACGGTGTTGAAGAACAGCTGGCGCAGCGCCGCGTCGGCGAGGATGTACCGCCAACCGTCGAGCAGGTCCCCGGCCCGCATGCGCGCGGCCTCCCGGCGTTCGGGTCGCGCCTCGTGCTCGCCCATCGCGCGGATGCCCAGGGCCGAGAGCAGGTAGCTGACCGCGTCGGCAAGCACCGTCGCCACCGGACCGAGAAGCCCGATCGCGACGCCGCCCAACGGGGGGCCGATCACCGTGGTCGTCCAGGCCGTGGACTCGAACCGGGCGTTGGCGACGAGCAGGCCCTCGGCCGGCAGCAGTGTCTTCAGGTACGCGCCTGAGGCGGCACGGAAGGTGATGTCGGCCGCCGCGACGACGACCGAGACCAGCAGGAGCTGGAGGAAGGTGAGCACGCCGAACGCGAACGCGGTGGGGATCGTCAGCAGCGCCGCGAACCGTGCCAGGTCCATCGCGATCAGCATCGGCCGCTTGCGGCGGAACTCCACCCACGGGCCGAGCGGCACCGCCATGGCCGCGCCTACCGCCGTCCCCGCGGAGGAGAGCGCGGCGACCTCGGCCGGCCCGGCGTGCAGCACCTGGATGGCGATCAGCGGGAACGCGCCGAAGGCGAGCCATGTACCGAGCGCGCTGGTCCCGTACGCTGCCCAAAGCCACCCGAACGGCCGTCCCAGCCGATGCCCGAGCAGCTGTCCCTGCCGGTGCCCGCTCCTCATGTCCGATGCCCCTCGCCGCTTACCCGCACAACTGATCCGCGTCCGGATGCATCAAAGCGAGCGGTATTGCAGGGGGTCAAACAACCGCAAGGCCATCCACCTACAACCAAGAGTTGTGTCTATAGGGTATCGGCATGGACCTCGACATCGTCCGGACCTTCGTCGTCGCCGCCGAGGCGGGGCGATTTCAGGAGGCCGCCGCCGAGCTGGCGGTCACCCAGCAGGCCGTCTCCAAGCGCATCGCCGCGCTGGAACGCGACCTCGGCGTGCGGCTGTTCACCCGCACCCCGCGCGGTGCCGAGCTCACCATCGACGGGCAGGCGTTCCTGCCGCACGCGCGCGAGTTGCTGCGCGTCGCCGAGCGGGCGGTCGCGTCCGTGCGCACCGGCCGCCGTCCGCTGCGCGTCGACGTGATCGCCTCGCGCGGCGCGGCGACGGGCCTGATGCGCGGCTTCCACCGCGCGCACCCCGAGGTCGAGCTCGACGTGGTGATGCTGTTCGACATCGAGACGGCCGTCGGCGCCATCCGGTCCGGCGCGATCGACGCGTCCTTCCGCGCCGTCGCCGTGCCCGGCCGGCCCCTGCCCCAGGACATCGAGTCCGTCCGGGTGCTCGACGAGCCGCTCCAGCTCCTCACCGGCCCGGCCCACGCGCTGGCGAGCGCCCGGTCGGTGACCATCGCCGAGCTGGCCGGGCACCGGATCTGGATGCCCGGCATCGTCGCCGGTACGGAGTGGGCCGCCTACTACGACGACCTCGTCGCCGAGTTCGGCCTCACCATCGAGGCGACCGGCCCCAACTTCGGCTCCGACGCACTCCTCGACACCGTCGCCGACACCCCGGCCCTGGCCACGTTCATGGGCGGGCAGACCCGCCTCGTGTGGCCCGCCGACCATGGCCTGCGCCGCATGCCGGTGACCGACCCCACACCCGTCTACCCGCATTCGCTGCTCTGGCACCGCGACAACCCCCACCCAGCGCTGGCCACCCTCCGTGCCCACCTCACCGACACAGGGGTCCGCCGCGACGACGTCGGCATCTGGGCGCCGAGCTGGGTGATTCCGCGTTAGACGACCTCTGCACCGCCGTGCCCAGACGGCGAACGTCCCGTACGTCTCGGCTGCTCATCAGCTGACCCTCCACAGGCGCGGCTGGACGGTCGCCGGCATCGCCACCTCGCCCGGCGGCCCTTCTGCGGACACAAGCAGGGGCGTCACGCTTCGGCCTTCTCCGAGGTGGACGGGGTCGGCTGATGGGCCGCGGGCACACGGTGACGTGCGGTGGTCAGGTGGTAGAGCAGCGCCAGGGTCGTGACACCGGCGGCGGGCAGCCCGAGCGCGGCGGGCACGATGGCGAACCACTCTTGGGCCAGTCCGCCCAGGCCGCCGCCGAGGCCTATCCCGAGGTAGATGGCCGAGGAGTTGAGGCCGAGAAGAACCGGTGCTGCGGCCGGGCTGAGGGCGATGAGTCGGTGCTGTTGGGGCACGACGATGACGCCCAGGGCCGCACCCCAGATCGCAGCCCATGCCACGGTGGACACGAGCGTGGCGGTCGCCACCGAAGTAAGGGCAAGGGCGACGGCGGCGACGATGAGGGGACCGGTCAACACGCGCGCTGGGTCGTGCCGGTCGACCAGCCGTCCGGCGATGATGTTTCCGGTGAGGACGCCGATCCCCCAGGCCAGCAAGATGACGGTGAGCAGCGATTCGGAGCCGCCGGTCGCATCCTGTAGGGCCGGGCCGATGTAGGTGTAGAGGGTGTAGGCGCCAAGGAAGACCAGCGTGGTGACAGCCAGCAGCGCGAGGACCCGGCCCTGCTTGAGCGGGCGCAGCCGGTCGCCCAGTGAGGCGGCGGGGAGCCTCACCTTGGGCAGGCCGGCGGCGATTCCCAGGATCGCGACGAGGCCGATCCCGGCGACGGCCCAAAGGGTGATGTGCCAATCGGTGCGGCCGATCAGCGTGCCGAGCGGAAGACCCAACGCCGTCGCCAAAGTGAGACCGCCCAGCACGAAGGCCAGTGCCCTGCCTCGGCGTTCCGGGGGTGCGATGGCCCCCGCGGTGCTGGAGGCGGCGGAGTTGATCATTCCTGCCCCGGCCGCGGTGACGATGCGAGCGATCATCACGACCTGGTAGGTGGTGCCCAAGGCGGTGACGGCGTTGCCGACCACGAAGACGCTCAGCGCGATCAGCAGCGCGGTCCGCCTGTCCAGTCCACTGGTGAGCGCGCCCATGACAGGCGCCGACAGAGCCATCACCAGGGCGAACACCGTCACCAGCTGCCCGGCGGCGGGAGTGGAGACTTGCAGGTCGGTGGCGATGGCGGGGAGCAGGCCCGCGATGACGTAACCGTCGGTGCCGACGGCAAAGGTCGCCAGGGCCAGGGGAAGAAGTCGCTTCAACACCGGGTGGTGCCGCCTTTCCAGAGGAACCTCGGAAGTACCGAGCGGAACCTTAGGCAATATATGGATGCTTGTCCATATATCCATGTGTTGATAGTGTGCGGGTGCGGAACACAGGGGGCGGCGATGCGTGAGGTGTCACAGCCGGCGACCGAGGCCATCCGCCTGGTGGAGGTGCTGCGCGCTCTGGCCGATCCGGTGCGGCTGGACCTCGTCCTGCGGCTCGACCAGATGGGCGAGGACTTCTGCAACGCGATCGGCGCCGAGATCGACGTGCATCAGACGACGCTGTCGCACCACTACCGCGTGCTGCGCGAGGCCGGCGTCACGTGGACGAAAGTGCAGGGCCGGTCCCGGCTGGTCCGGCTGCGCCGAGAGGACCTCGACGCACTGTTCCCCGGCCTGCTCGACGCTGTACTGAGCGCACAGCGTCAAGCACGCGACACCGCCGCCACCGGCTCTGTCGAGGCGCCGTAGGCACCGGCTCCCCCGGCACGCGCACCGGGCGAGATGTCAGTGCCGTTACCGAACGTGTCACCAGCCGCGAACGAGAGGATGAGGCTGATCAACGGTCGCGGAGGTGGCTTCGCCGAGACGGACGTAGAAGCCAAGGGTGGCCAGGTGGACGTGGCGGGACCTGACCTGGAGTTCGGCGGTGGTGCGTCAGGCGCCCACCGGGTGTTGTAGCGCTGGATGGGTACTGCCACAGCGCCTTCTCGCGGATCAACACCTTGAGCGCGGACAGGTCCACGATCTGCACGCGGGACCGCACCCTCGTTCGGTCCGGCGGCACGGGCAGGCGTTCGATCCCCAGGATCGGGCCGGTCGGCCCTCGCGGCGCCACCAGATGAGGACGGCCTTGAACCCCAACAGGTCGCGGTTGACGGCGTCGGCGTCGACCGGGCGGGCCCCCTCGATGAAGGCCTCCGTCATGAGGCGGGAGGCTGTTCGCCGACGGCCAGACTGATCACGAGGGCGTCGCGCCGCTTGACCTTGACACAGTGACAAGGTCTTCACTGCAGCCAAGGAGGTGATCCGGTGACCATGCCGAAACAGGACGCGGATGCGGTTCGGGCCTTCCGGGGACTGGAGAACAGCAACTCGTCGGTGCGGCTGCGGGCCGCGCTGGCGGTCGGCACGACCCCCGACCCAGGGTTCATCGACAAGCTCATCGAACGGTGCGCGATCGAGCCCGAATTTCACGTGCGCGACATGCTCACGTGGGCCCTCACCCGCCACTCGGCACCAATGACGGTTCCAAAGCTCATCGATGAACTCCGCTCGGAGCGGGCGCAGGCACGAAGCCAGGCGCTGCACACACTGTCCAAGATCGGGGATCGGCGAGCGTGGCCGGCGATCACACAGGCGCTTCTGTCCGACGCCGACGATGAGGTGGCGCGGAGCGCCTGGCGGGCAGCGGTCGTGCTCGTGCCCGAAGGCGAAGAACCCGAGTTGGCCGCAGTGTTGTCGACACAGCTGGGGCGCGGCGAACGTGCGATGCAGCTGAGCCTCAGCCGGGCGCTGATCGCGCTCGGTGAGGTGATCCTGCCGATTCTGCGTGCTGCGATGACGGATCTCGACCCTCGCGTGAGCGCGCACGCGATCGCCACGGAACGGCTGTTGCGCGACCCGGATGCCGGATTCGAGTTCGCGATCGAGGAGGCGAAGCGCATCGTGGCCCTCGGCACGACCGATCAGGAAAGGTGACAGGCCGTGTTGATCGGTGAAGTGGCGCGACGGTCCGGGGTCAGCGCCCGCATGCTCAGGCATTACGATTCGCTCGGCCTGGTGCGGCCAACGGGGCGTACCGACGCCGGCTATCGGGAGTACTCCGGCGAGGACATCCGGCGGATCTTCCATATCGAGAGCCTGCGGTCATTGGGACTGTCGCTGCGTGAAGTCAGGCGCGCGCTCGATGATCTGGGCTTCAAGCCCTCGGAGCTCGTCGACGACCTCATCCGCCAGACTCGGGAACGCATCGCAGGTGAGACGGAGTTGCTCACACGTCTCCGCCGGATCGGTGCCGCGGAACCCGCCGACTGGGAGGACGTCCTCCAGATCGTTGCGCTCCTCCAGGCATTGGGGTCGGAGAGCGCTGGAAAGCGCCAGCGCGCGGCCCTGTCCTCAGTCGAAAAGGTTCGGGTGCCAGTGGAAGCACTGGTCGAGGCGGCGCTGAGCGAGACGGACCCGAACGTCGCCGGAGCCCTTCGATGGGCTCTGGCGCAATCGGGCGATGCCGGATTGGCGCCGCTGGCGGAGGGCCTCGGCTCACCGGTGGCCGAGGTGCGGAAACGTGCCGTCCAGTCCATCGCCGAGATTCCGAACGATGGGGCGACCGCATTTCTGCAGGACGCCCTTACGAGCCCCGACATCGTGGTCCGCAAGCATGCAGCCGTGGCGCTCGGGGCACGTGGAGTAGCCGACGCCGTCCCGACGCTGATCGACATGATCGTCGAGGAGACGAACGATGCCGATGCAGCCGATGCACTGAGCGCGCTGGCGGGCCATCCCGCGTTGGCGGATCAGATCGCCACCGGGCTCGTTGACCGCCTCGCACGCCGCACCATTGGATCGTCTGCACGTCAACGGCTGACACAGGCGCTCGCGGATATCCCGGGAATCACGACGTCACGTGCCCTCGCAGATCTGTCACATGACGAAGACCGAGCCGTTGCGCTCACTGCGACATACATTCTTGGGATACGCAGCGCACGATAGCGGATCGTTCAGGGGATGCTGTGTGCGTCCGCTTGCTTGGAGATCGGTGAAGTCTCCATGTTCCCCACACCCGGGCCGCCTGGCGGGAACAATCTCAGGATGACGCGGCCTCTGCTCTTCCTCGACGTCGACGGAGTCCTCAATCCCTACGGCTACAGCAGCCGCCCGACCGGCTTCACCGATCATCACCTGTTCCCAGAAGACGACGACCCCGTCTTGGTCAATGCCGAACATGGCATCTGGATCACCGAACTCACCCGCGCCTACGACGTCACATGGGCGACCAGCTGGAACGACAACGCCAACCGCCTTCTGGCCCCCTTGCTCGGCATTGCCCCGCTACCTGTCCTCACCATGCCGCCCATCCCCTTTCACCCCAGCGGCAAAGTCCCACTCGTCGCCCGGCTGGCCTGCCACCGACCCACCGCATGGATCGACGACCTCCACACCCCCCAAGCCCACACCTGGGCCGACAACCGCCCCGAACCCACCCTCCTCATCACCATCGATCCCTCAACGGGCCTCACCCGCCATTCAATCGACCAAGCTCTGGCCTGGGCCACAAACCTTTGACCACTTGACAAACCCCATGGGGCCCGACTGGACCCCTGTACCATCCGCGCGGCCCCGCCATCACTGGCTGACAAACCGGCCGCGCCCCCACCGGTGCCGCCGACCAAGGGGCCCGATCTGGACCAACGCGATCGCGTGTACCTCATGACAGCTTCGTGGAACCCGTGTCGCGGCCCTGGGCCGTCAAAGAACTGGCTGCGCGCGGTTGATGCCCCGTAGGGTGCCGATCATGGCTTGTCGCATTTCCGAACTGGTGATCGATTGCCGGGATCCACAACGGCTGGCGGAGTTCTGGTGCGAGGTGCTGGACTTCATCGTGCTCGACACCGAAGACGGCGCGGTGGAGATCGGACCACGGGAAGGGTTCGGCGGGTTGCAGCCGACTCTGGTTCTCAGCCCGACTACCGAGGCCAAGGCGGGCAAGCTGCCGCTGCACATCGACGTCAGCGCCACCGACCGCGATCAGGACGCCGAACTCGAACGCCTCCTGAAGCTCGGGGCGCGCCCGGTCGACATCGGCCAGACCGGCGAGGAGTCCTGGCACTGTCTGGCCGACCCCGAAGGCAACGAATTCTGCCTCCTGCGAGCCCGCCTGAGCTGAGCATCGGCCCAGACCGGCAAACGCCGAAACCACACCGTCAGAGCGCGCTCCACGCGGCTTCGTTGCGGACGGCGCCGACGGCCGGGCCGGTCGTCCTCCTGGGCGGTCAGCGTGTCGCCCGAACGCATCTGGTTCAAGGGCGCCTGCAGGCCGCGGCGTTCGGCGCCCTTCAACTTGCCGGGGACGCTTCTCCTCAAGCCCCTGGTGCAGATCGGATCGAACGCGTCGTGCAGGTGCGCGATCTCCTGACCCTTGGCGCTGATCCGGACGAGTCCGACCAGAGTCAGAAAGGCCGAGATGGACGACACGACGCGCCGCAGGAGAAGCGAGTTCTTCGACGCCGAGGAATCCAGCCGATTCGCCTTCCCCGCCGTCGGAGATGAGCGGACGCTGCTCGTCCATGTCCTCGCCGCGCAGCGGGCGACGCTGGAGCTGAAGTGCACGGGTCTGGACACCGAGCTGGCCCGGCGACCGGTCGAGCCGTCCACTCTGTCGCTCCTAGGCCTGGTGCGGCACCTCGCCGACGTCGAGCGCCGCTGGTTCAGGACGGTCTTGGCCGGCCAGAACGCGTCCCCCCGCTTCTCTTCCACCGAAAACCCCGACGGCGATTTCGACGGCGCCGCACCGGACCCCGAGGTCATCGTCGGCGCCTGGCGGGCTTGGCACGAGGAGGTGGCCTTCGCCGACGCCTATGTCGCCGCGGCGCCTCACCTTGACGTCGAGGGCCACGACTCCTGGCGCGGGCGGGTCTCGCTGCGCTGGGTGCTCATCCACATGATCGAGGAGTACGCCCGGCACAACGGTCACGCAGACCTGCTCCGCGAACGCATCGACGGGGCGAGGGGCATGTGAACGAGGACAGGCCGGGCGTACGCCCAAGCGGCATTGGCCGACAGAGGCCGGTGTTGCCCGGCCACGAGCTTCCGGCCCCGGTGCACGGGCGATCCCCCTGCCCACCGCACCCGACCGTGCACTCCCTCTTCGACCGCTTGGGCGGTGCTAAACATCCGCCGCTACTTCAAGCCGTCCTCCGAGGCGATTGCCGGGCTCACGAGTCTGCTCGCGCTCGGCGGGAGCGACCGCTGAGCCGTGTTCCTTGGTCCTTCTCGGTGGCGACGGCGGAGGCGGAGAGGAGCGTCGCAGCGGCGAGGCTGCCCCAGAGGGCGGCTGGGCCGTGGGAGGCGAGAGCGGTGATGACCGCCCGGGGAGACGGCGAGGCCGAAGCCTGTGGAGAGCTGGAAGCGGCCGAGGGCGCGTCCCAGGACATGGGCCGGGGCGAGTGCGGTGACGAGCGCGGTGGCGCTTCCGGCGTAGATGATCTCGCCGATGGTGCAGACCACGGACACCGCGGCGACGGCCGGGGTACCCCAGCCTTGTCCCAGTGAGGTGGCCGCGAGGAAGCCGAGGTAGGACGCGGCGAGAACCACGCCGGAGAGGGCCAGCACGGCCCGCCGGGAGAAGCGGGACATCAGGACGGTGACCGGCACCTGCAGGGTGACGACCAGCACCGTGTTGGCCACGAAGACGGCTGCCGGCCACACCGGGGATGCGTGGAACTGCGTCACCAGGACCAGAGGGATCGCGATCTCGGGGACGTTGAGGCAGAAGACGTAGACCACGTTGGCGGCAAGTAGCGCGAGCATCCGGGGTGCGGGCTCGTCGTCCCGGTCCTTCGCCGGGGCGGCCTCCGCTGGATGTGCGTGCACGTGGACCGACCACGCCAGGGCGGCTGCGGCAAGGTAGGCGAGCGCGGTGACAGCCGCCAGCGCCCGCAGTGCGGTGGTGCCGCCCGCCAGGCATACGGTGGCGAGGAGTGCTCCGACGCCCAGGGCGGCGTTGCGCAGGGCGCGGGCCCCTGCGAGGGCGGTGTCGCGTTCTCGGCCGTGGGCGACCGTGGCCACGAGCGCGGCGTGGGCGGCAGGCCATGCCTGGTTGCCGATGCCGAGGAAGAGTGCCGCCGTCGCGAAAAGCCAGACGTGCCCCGCCGGGGCCGCCAGCAGCAGCGCCACGCCCAGCACCCGCACCAGCATCGACGCCGCGACGACCGTGCTGCGTGCGCCGCGGTCCAGCCACCGGCCCACCGCGGGCATGCACACCAGACCCGCGACGATGCCGGCCGTCATGGCGGTGCCGGTGACCGGCGCGGACAGCCTCAGCACCGTCACGCCGTAGAGCAGCAGAAAGGGCCGCAGCAGGCCGGTGCCCAGCGCGTCCACGGCCAGGGCGACGGCATAGTGGGGGCCTCCGGAGGCACGGACGAAGGCACGCGGCTGGATCTTGGTGGTGGTTGCCATGGCGTCAACGGTGCGTTCGGCCGCCGGGCCGGCCGCGTCGGTTGACGAACAGCGTCAACCGACGCGGTCGTCGGCCATCCGACCAGCGAGAATGAAGGGATGACGTTGAGGATCGACATCGGCGGCCTGCCGTCCGGGCGCCTGCGGTTCGCTGCCTCCCCGCTGGCCGAGCTGACCGCGATGCTGCACGTGCTGGCCGAACCCGGGCACCACCCGCAGCTCGCCGGCTGGGCCGGGGACGTCTGGGCCGGGCTGCGGCCGGAGCTGGCCGAGCGGCTCAGGGAGGCGGAGTTCCTCTGGCGTTCCTCACGAGCCGACTTCCTGGTCCCCGCTCGTCCCCGGCCGACCCTCGCCGAGGAGTTGGACGATGTGGACCGGATCGACGATGAAACCTACGTGACCGCCGCGCTCATCACCACGTGCGGCAGCAACCGGGTCCACTTCGCCGCGCCGTCACCGCTCGCCGACGCGGCGGCGCGCGAGCGGGCCCTGGACCTCGCCCAGGCCCGCGGCGCGCTCCAAGAGGCCTTCGCGGAACGGCTGCTCGCGGACCCCGCGGCCGTGCGGGCGAGGATGCGTCACACCCTCGAACAGTGCGCCGAGGCCTTCTTCGACGCCGCCTGGACGGGCGTCGCCGTGCAAATCGCCACCGACCTGCGCCTGAAGAACGACCTGCTGAAGCGCCAGGGCATCGGGGCGGCACTCGCGTCAATCTCCAGCGCCGTCACCCTGGCGCCGGACGGCAACTGCATCATCGTGGACAAGCTGCAGGACAACGCGACCGACGCCCACGGCACCGGGGTCACCTTCCTCCCCAGCGTCTTCGGCCGCCCGCACCTGGTGGCGGTCCACGCGCCCGGGTGGCACCCGGTGGTGCAGTACCCCGTCGCCGAGCCGAGTCCATCGGAGCCGGTATCGCTGGAAACGGTCACGCTACGGCTGGAGGCACTCGCGCATCCGGTACGGCTGCGGCTGCTGCGCACCCTGGCCCGCGGCCCGCACACCACCGGTGAGCTGGCCCACGCCTGGGAACTTTCACCCCCGGAAGTTTCCCGCCACCTCGCTGTCCTGCGCCGCGCGGGCCTGCTCACGGCCCGGCGGCACGGCCGTTACGTCCGTTACACCGTCAACCTGCCCGATCTGACGGCGCTGGGGGCCGACCTGCTGGCGGCCGTACTGCGCTGAGCAGCTTCGGTCTGCGAGAACGCGGCGACGAACGGCTCACTCGGGACCGCGTTGATCAGCGGTCGTTCCGGCGCCCGCACCATGGGCCGATGCGCGGTCAGGCCGACTCGCGGACGACGAGGCGGGTGTCGCAGATGACCGGTGCGTCTGCCACGGGTATGCCGCGGATCCGGCTGAGCAGCAGCTCGGCCGACCGCCGGCCCATCGTCTCGGTGGGCTGGTGCACGGTGGTGAGCCTTGGCCGGGCACGCCGCTCCGCGCCCGCGTCCTCGAATCCGACAACCGCGATGTCGTCGGGGACGCGCCGTCCGTGCCGCTCCAGCACGCGGAGCGCGCCGAGCGCCATGTTGTCGGACGCGGCGAACACCGCGTCCAGCGACGGCTCCAGGTCCAGTAGCCGCAGCATCGCCCCGGCACCTCCGGACTCGCTGAAATCACCGTGGGCCACCAGTTCCCGGCCGCCGGACAGCGCCTCCCGATAACCGGCGAGGCGGTCGACGCCGACGGAGGTGTCCCGCGGACCCGCGATCGTGGCGATGCGGCGGCGGCCTTGTCCGATGAGGTACTCGACGGCCCGCCGGGCTCCGCCCCGGTTGTCGGCGTCCACGTAGTCCGGCCGTGCGGCACCGGAGTCGTGCGGCCGGCCTCCCAGCACGACGGGAACGCCGTAGCGCTCCAGCAGGCTGGGAAGCGGGTCCTCGCGGATCAGCGAGACCATCACCACGCCGTCCACCCGCTGCGCACGTAGAGCGTCGGCGAGGTCCGCGCGGCCGGCGGACGACTGGGTGAACGTCAGCGTCAGCGTCGTTTCGGCCGCGGTCACGGCCGAGCTGATTCCGCGCACGATGTGGCCGAAGTAGGGCTGTTCGAACGGCCGCCCCCGCTCCTCCGACATGACCAGCGCGACCGTACCGGTACGCCGGGCGGCCAGCATGCGCGCCGCGCGGTTCGGCACGTAGCCGAGTTCGTCGATCGCCTGGAGTACCGCGGCGCGAGTCTGCGCGCTCACCTTGCCGTCGCCGTTGACCACCCGGGACGCGGTGCCTCGGCTCACCTTCGCCCGTGCGGCGACCTGCTCGAGTGTGGGACGACGGTTGACCATCCCCTATGTGTACAGCGCGAGGCCACGGCGGCGCCACAGCATGCCGGCCGGTCACGGCGGCGACGGCAATGCATGGCCCGCCGTCGCCGACCCTGGGCGTGATGGCGCGGCGCTGGGCCGTTCACCGACCGGTCACTTGATCTGTTCTGCAGGCTCGATGATGATCCCCTCGGGCCCACGGACGTAGCGGAGCCGGTAGCTGTCCTCGTACCCTCTGCGGCGGGACGAGCGGCACGGTGCTCACGGACGCAGCATTTGCCGCACCCGTGCGGCCTCCCGCGTGAGGTGGTTGAGCTCCGGGATGCTGGCGGCGGCGCGGGCGGCCTCGGCGTACAGCTCGGCGGCCCGCTCAAGGTTGCCGGCGCGTTCGTGCAGGTATGCCGTCACCGCGGCGTAGCGGGGCAGGTCAGGGCTCACGTCGGCCAGCGCGGCCAGGCCGGCCTGCGGCCCGTCGGCCTCCCCGACCGCCACCGCGCGGTTGAGTCCCACCACCGGGCTGCCGGTGAGGAGCAGCAGTTCGTCGTACCACTCCACGATCTGCACCCAGTCCGTCTCGGCGGCGGTCCGGGCGTCGGCGTGCAGGGCGGCGATCGCGGCCTGTGCCTGGTATTCGCCCAGCCGGTCGCGGGCCAGCGCGGCCTGGAGGATCGCCACTCCTTCGGTGATCAGGCCGGTGTCCCAGCGCGATCGGTCCTGTTCGCCGAGCGGCACCAGGCGACCTCCCGGGCCGGTGCGGGAGGCGCGGCGCGCATGGTGCAGCAGCATGAGCGCGAGCAGCCCCGCGACCTCGGGCTCGTCGGCCAGCCGGGCGAGCTGGCGGGTGAGGCGGATCGCCTCGGCCGCAAGGTCGACGTCTCCGCCGTACCCCTCGTTGAAGACGAGGTAGAGCACGCGCAGCACCGTCCCGAGATCGCCGGGCCGGTCGAGCGGCTGCCCCGCGATCCGGCGCTTGGCCCGGCTGATCCGCTGCGCCATCGTCGCCTCGGGGACCAGGTGTGCCGCCGCGATCTGCCGCGTGGTCAGTCCACCGACCGCGCGCAGCGTCAGGGCGACGGCCGAGGCCGGCGGCAGGGTGGGGTGCGCGCACAGGAAGTAGAGCCGCAGCGTGTCGTCCGCGGCGGGCGCCGGACCGGCGGGAGCCTCGGCGTGCACGGCGAGTTCCCGCCCTCGCCGCGACGCCTCGGCGCGGGCGGCGTCGAGGAACTTGCGCCATGCGGCCGCGACGAGCCATGCCTTCGGATCGCGCGGTGGGTCGTCCGGCCAGGTGTCCAGCGCCCGGATCAGGGCTTCCTGCACGGCGTCCTCGGCCGACGCGAAGTCGGCTCCGCGCCGGACGAGGACACCGATCACCGCGGGAACGAGCTCCCGCAGCAGCGCTTCGTTCACTCGGTGACCGTGGGTGACTCGCCGTAGAACGGCCGGACCTCGAGCCATTCGTGGATCGGCTCGCCGCCGGGGCCGGGAGCGGCGGACAGCTCCCCGGCCAGCTCGACCGCACGATCCCACGAGTCCACGTCGATGATGTACCAGCCGGCGATGAGGTCCTTGGTCTCGGCGAACGGACCATCGGTCACCGGTGGGCGCCCCTCGCCGTCGTACCGTACGAACGCTCCTTCGGGCGCCAGTGCCTGGGTGTCGACGAACTCACCCGTCTCCTCCAGGCGGGCCGCGAAGTCGTTCATGAACTGCACGTGCGCGTCGACCTCCTCCGGCGTCCACTGGTCCAGCGACTTGTAGTCGACGGCGGGGGCCGGGCCGCCTCGGTAGTGCTTCAGGAGCAGATATTTCATCGTGCTTCTCCTTCGTCGTCGCGCGGCCCGTCGTGGCCGCTCCTATCCCTGGGACGGAGCGGGCGCCACATTCTCGACACTAGAGACGGGATCTCCCTGAGAACCGGTCGGCCTCCCGCCGATGAGACCCGACCGCGGTCATCTGGCGAGGTCGCTTATACTCCTGATGGTTGTCGCAGACGTACATCAGATCGAGCTTCGGCCCTTGAAATCCGACAACGGGCAGGCTTCCGGATGACAACCAGGAGTGGTGCATGGAGCTGGACCTCGGCGCCGTCCGGGCCTTCCTCGCCGTCGTCGACGCCGGGCATTTCACCGAGGCGGCCGACCGTTTGGGCGTGACTCAGCAGGCCGTGTCCAAACGGATCGCCAGGCTGGAATCCGACCTGGGCGTACCGCTGGTGCACCGCTCCCGCGCCGGTGCGAGGCCGACCGAGGACGGCGCGACCTTCCTCCCGCACGCTCGGGCACTGATCAGCCTCGCCGACCAGGCCACCGCGATGCTCCGCGCACACCGCCGCGCCCTGCGCATCGACGTGCTCGCCCGTGCCGCGGCATCGATCGCCATGGTCCGGGACTTCTACGAGGCCGGCGACGTCGACGTCGACATCGTCGTCTCCCGCGGCGCCGTCCCACGATCGACGGCGCTCACCGGCGGCTCGGTCGACGCGGCGTTCGGCCGGGCCACGGGCGTACTCCCTCCGGGGATCGAGCGCGTCCCAGCCTGCCTGGAGCCGATCCCCATCCTTGTCGGCCGCCGGCACAGGCTCGCCAGACGCTGGCGTGTGCCGATGGAGGAGCTCTCAGGCCTGACGGCCTGGATGCCGGGCAACGCCCGCGACAGCGAGTGGGAGGAGTACTACCGGCTCCTCAGCGCAGAGTTCGGCGTCCAGATCGACACGTCCGGGCCGGTCTTCGGCCATGACCACATCATGGAGAGGATCGGAGCCTCGCCGGACCTCATCACCTTCGGCAACAAGACGCAGTTTCCCGGGCACCCGGACGTCGTCCAGATCTCCGTCACCGACCCCACGCCGGTGTACCCGTGGTCCCTCATGTGGCGCGAGGCGAACCGCCACCCGTCGCTGCCGCTGCTCATCGCCCATGTGAAGGACCACTATCGTCCCTTCGACGCCCGAAGCCAGTGGCTGCCCGCCGCTGACCGGCCCCTCTTCCCGGCCGCCCCCGAGCCGGGCCCCTAGGTTCGGGCCGGCCGCGCCGATCGGGCGAGGCCGGGGATCAGGACCGCCGCGACGACCAGGTGCATTCCGGCCAGGATCGCCATGGAGGCGCCGTCGCCGGCGCTGCCGAGCGGCCCGGTCATCGACAGGACGAGGACGGCCACGGCGATGACGGTCCAGACCCGTCCCGGCCGGGCGACGGTCCGTTCCAGCAGCGCGAGCAGTCCCCAGGCGGCGAGCCCGGCGATCAGGCCGCCCGCGACGACGGCGCCCGCCCCGACCGGGCGGACCTCCCCGCCGGTCTCGGTGGAGGGGTCCAGACCGGCCACCGGGCCGGTCAGCGCCCAGAGGGCGAGGGCGGCGGCGGTCGCTCCCGCGACGGTCAGTCCACGCCGTGCGAGGTTCTCCCGGGACATGTGCCTCTCCTTTTCTTGCGGCTGTTGGCAGGAAGCGTCGCCGCCGGAGCGGGCCGGCGGCATCGGGCGCGCGGCGAGAACCGCTCCGACCGCGGAACGGGCGGGCACCGACTTTGGTCGGTGTCGCGCCGCCGGACCCCGCGGCTAATCTCGGTCCGGTGGACGAAACGACCCTTGACCAGCCCGGACCCGGCGCCCGGCGGCGCACGCCCGCCGCGGTCGGCGTCGTCACGGTCACCGCGGGCGCGCTGATCACGGCGACGGTCTGGGGCCGTTTCACCGCGGACGTGGGCGGTTTGCTGACCCTCGACATCGCGGTCGGCGTGGCGAGCCTGCTGCTGTCTCCGCTGCTGGTCTGGCGTCCGGTCGCTGTGACGCTGGCGCTCACCGTGCTGGCGGCGCTGTCACCGGCCGCGACGCCGCCGGCCACGATGGGCGCGGTTCAGGTCGCCCAGCGGCGCCCGTTCCGGCTCGCCGCGTGGGTGGGCGTGGCGGGGGTCGCGGCGCACGTCGTCCAGGGGCTGTGGCAGCCGAGCGGCGGGATCTCCTTCGGCTGGTGGCTGCTGCTGATCTCGCTCGGGTACGCCGCGCTGATCGGCTGGGGCGCGCTGGCGCGGGCGCGCCGCGACCTGCTGGAGTCGCTTCGTGAGCGCGCCCGCCGCGCGGAGGCCGAGCAGGGCCGCCGGGTCGCCGAGGCCCGCATGATGGAGCGGACCCGGATCGCCCGGGAGATGCACGACGTCCTCGCGCACCGGCTGTCGCTTCTGGCCACCTACGCGGGCGCGCTGGAGTACCGCCCGGACGCGCCGCCGGAGAAGCTGTCCCAGGCCGCCGGTGTGGTCCGCGCCGGGGTGCACCAGGCGCTGGACGAGCTGCGCGAGGTCATCCTGCTGCTGCGCACCGAGGACGCGGCCGAGGAGGACCGGCCGCAGCCCGTCCTGGACGACGTGCCCCGGCTGGTGGAGGAGTCCCGCGACGCGGGCACCCTGGTGGAACTGCGCGACGAGACGACCGGCGCGTCCTCGCTTCCGCCGTCCGCCGGGCGCACCGCGTACCGGGTCGTGCAGGAGGGGCTGACCAACGCCCGCAAGCACGCCGGGGGCCGTCCCGTCCGGGTGGTGCTCGAGGGATGGCCCGGCTCCCGCCTCGTGATCGACATCCGCAACCCGCTGCCCGAGGACGACGCGGGGCCGCTGGCGCCCGGCAGCGGGACGGGACTGGTCGGGCTGACCGAGCGGGTCCGGCTGGCCGGCGGTGTGCTCGACCACGAGGCCGCCACGGGTGAGTTCCGGCTGCGCGCCTGGCTACCATGGCCCGCGTGAACCCGCCCCTGCGCGTGCTGATCGTGGACGACGACGCGCTCGTCCGCGCCGGGCTGTCGATGATGCTGGACGGGACGGGCGGCATCTCGGTGGCCGGTGAGGCCGCCGACGGCGACGAGGTGCCCGCCGCGGCCGACGCGCACGCCCCCGACGTCGTCCTGATGGACCTGCGGATGCCCCGCGTGGACGGCATCACGGCGACCCGCAGGCTGCGGGCCCGGCCGAACCCGCCGGAGGTCATCGTGCTGACGACGTTCGACTCCGACGAGAACATCCTGCACGCGCTGCGCGCCGGCGCCAGCGGGTTCCTGCTGAAGGACACCCCGCCGGACCAGATCGTGCACGCCGTCCGGCAGGTCGCCGCCGGCGACCCGATCCTGTCGCCGCGCGTCACCCGCCGCCTCATGGACCGCGCGGCGGTGGAGGCCGGCGCGCACCAGCGGGCCCGCGCGGCCCTCGCCCGGCTCAGCCCCCGCGAGAACGAGGTCGTGCTGGCGATCGCCCGGGGACGCTCCAACGCCGACATCGCGGCGGAGCTGTTCATGAGCGTGGCCACGGTCAAGGCGCACGTCTCCAGCGTCCTGACCAAGCTCGACCTGGACAACCGCACCCAGATCGCCTTGCTGGCCCACGACGCCGGGCTCGACTGACCGTCCCGCGCCGCCGCTTCCTCTTGCGCATGTGCGTCCTCGCATGGCAATCTTGGAACAGTCGTTCCAAGTTAAGGAGGTGCGGGAGATGCCGGACGTCAAGCACTTCGATCCCGACGCCGTCCTCGACCGGGTGGTCCGGCTGTTCTGGCGGCGCGGGGCCGCCTCCACCGGGATCGCGGAGGTGGTGGCCGAGACCGGGATCAGCCGGTCCAGCCTGTACGCGACGTTCGGCGGCAAGCAGGAGCTGTACACCGCCGCGCTGCGCCGCTACGTCGATCATCACTCGCGTCCGGTGTTCGACCGGCTCGCAGCCGACGGGCGCGGCCTGCCGGGGATCGCCGCGTTCTTCGACGGGCTCGTCACCGCGCGGTGTTCCGGCGAGCACGCGCGCTGGGGCTGCATGGTGTCCAACGCGCACGCGGCTCAGGAGGCCGGCGACGCCGGCGAACGGGAAGTGCTCGACGGCCACCATGAGGCGCTGAGCGCCGCCATGCGGACCGCCCTGCAGGCGGCTCACGACCAGGGGCAACTCCGCGACGGCCTGGAGGTCGACCCCACCGCGCAGATGCTGGCGCTGCTGGCCTACGGGGTGAACCTGCGCTCCCGCGCCGGCGCCGAGCCGGGCGAGCTGTCCGCCACGGTGGACGCCGCACTCCGCTCCCTCACGTCCTCCCCCGCCAACCCCCCAAGGAGATGAGAATGGCCGAGTTCACCGTGTACGACGAGACCAACGCCCCCGAGGAGGCCCGCCCGCAACTGGAGGCGGCCAAGAAGCGGATGGGATTCGTCACCACCCTGAACGGCGTGATGGCCGAGTCGCCGGAACTGCTGGCCGGCTACAACGCCCTGTCGGAGCTGTTCGGCAGGTCGTCGCTGCCCAGGAACGCCAAGCACGTCGTGTGGATCACCGCCAGCGTGCTGAACGGCTGCGAGTACTGCGTGGCGGCGCACTCCACGCTGGCGTTGCGGTCCCGCGTCCCCGCCGAGGTCGTGGCGGCGCTGCGCGCCGGGCGTGCCCTGGACGATCCCGCGCTGGAGGCCGTCCGCCGCTTCACCGACGTCATGGTCACGCGCCGCGGCTGGGCGGGCGACGAGGAGGTCGAGGCGTTCCTGGCCGCCGGCTACACCCGTCGCCACGTCCTGGACATCGTCCTCGGGATCGGTATGAAGACCCTGTCCAACTACACCAACCACGTCGCCCACACACCCCTGGACCCTGCCTGGCAGGACCAGGAGTGGACGGCGCCCGCACCCGCCTGACGTCCGGCGGGGGTCACCCGAAGGCGTGCCGGGCTTCAGGTTCGTCGGCCGGTACCCCGGGCGACGCGCTGGCCCGGCCGGACGTCGCGACGAGCACGGCGAGCAGGGCGAAGATCGCGGTGGCGATGAGCCCGGTGACGTGCAGGCCCGTGGTGAACGCTGCATGGGCGTCGTGCAGCAGCGCGCTCGCCTGTGGGGGCGGCAGGTGGCCGCTCTCGGCGACGGCACCCGCGAGCGTGCGGGCCGCCGCCCCCGCGGCGTGGTCCATCCGGGCGTGGTAGACGGAGGCGCCGATCACGCCGATGACGGCCAGCCCCAGCGACCCGCCGAGGTAGTTGCCGGTCTCCGACATCGAGGCCGCCGATCCGGCCCGTTCGGGCGGGACGGACCCGACCACCAGGCTGGTCCCCAGCGCGAAGAGCGGGCCGGTGCCCAGCGCCAGGACGGTGATGCCCACGGCGACGGCCGGATACCCGCCGGCCAGGGCCAGCGGGAGGCAGCCCGCCGCCGACACCGCCAGCCCGGAGGCGATCGCGGTGGCCGGCCTCATCCGCCGGACGAGCACGGGCGCGATCATCGTCCCGGCCGCGACGGCGAGCCCCATCGGCGCGAACAGCACGGCCGAGGCGAGCGGCGAGTAGCCCAGCACGCTCTGCAGATACTGGGTCACCATCAGGCCCGTCCCCGCCATGGCGACGCCCGCGAAGACCAGGGCGGTCAGGACCGCGGCCAGCGGACGGCGGCGCAGCAGCCGCAGGTCGAGCAGCGGGTGGGCGAGCCTCAGCTGACGCCGCACGAAGACGCCGCCGAGCACTCCCCCGGCGAGGATCGCGACGAGCGGGGTGAGCTTGTCGTGGGCTTCGGCGACGGTGAGCTGCTTCAGCCCGTACACCATCGGCAGCACGGCGGCCAGGGAGAGGCCCACGCTGACCAGGTCGACCCGTCCCGCAGACCGGTCCCGGAACTCGGGCAGCAGAACCGGGCCGGCCGCAAGGATCAGGAGCATGACGGGCACCGCGACCAGGAACACCGACCCCCACCAGAAGCGCTGGAGCAGGACCCCGGCCAGCACGGGGCCGAACGCCCCGCCCGTGAACTGGCAGGTCGCCCAGACGGCGATGGCCTTCCCGCGGCGGCGCTCGTCGCGGAAGATGTTGGTGATCAGCGCCAGCGTCGAGGGCGTCAGGGTCGCGCCCGCCACGCCCAGCAGCGCCCGGGCGAGGATCAGCGTCCTCGGGTCGGGGGCGAAGGCGGCGACGGCCGACACGGCGGCGAACGCGGCGGCACCGGTGAGCAGGAGGCGGCGGCGGCCGATCCGGTCGCCGAGCGTGCCCATGGTGATCACGAACCCGGCGACCATGAACCCGTAGGCGTCGCTGATCCACAGCTGCTCGGCGCCGCTCGCGCCCAGGTCGGCACTGAGCCGCGGCAGCGCCAGGAACAGCGCCGTCAGGTCCATGGCTATCAGCAGCGTCGGCAACGCCAGCAAGGCCAGCGCGAGCCATTCGCGGGTCTCTGCGGACGCGCCCTCGACGTCCTGCTCCTTATACCCCATATCGGTATGCCCCATATCGGTTTCCCTCCGGTCCGCATCACGTGTCATGCGTTTGGTCGGAGCGGACGAGCGATTCTCGACATCGCCTCGCCAAGAAACCGGTGGGATGTGCGGACGCGCGTTTCCGGCGTCCGTCTCGCGAGGCGCCGGAAGGGGCGCCGGCTACGGCCGGGCGGCCGGCGCGGTCGTGGTGCAGGACGCCAGCAGACGCAGCGCCGTGTGGGACGGGGAGCCCTCTTCGACGGTGTGGGCGATCAGCGCCTGGTCGGGGTCGTCGGCCGGGCGCAGGGTCTCGAACCCCAGGTCCAGCAGGCCGACGACCGGATGCCGGTACACGTAACGGCCGTGGGTCTTGTCCTTCAGGCGGTGCTCGGCCCAGATCTCGCGGAACTCCGGGCTCGCCGCCGACAGTTCGTCCACCAGCGCCTGGGTGGACGGGTCGCCCGGGTGGCGTCCCGCGTCCAGCCGCAGGTAGGCGGCCACGTCCTCCGCTTTGCCGCGCCAGTCGGCGTAGAGGCCGCGCATGCCGTCGTCCAGGAACACCAGGCGGGCGAGGTTGCGTTCGGCGGGCGGCAGCGCACCGAAGTCGATGATCAGCGCGGCGGCCAGGTCGTTCCAGGCCAGGACGCCGGTGTTGCGCCCGACGATGTAGGCGGGGACGTCCCCGGTCGAGTCCAGTAGCCGCCGCAGGCCCGGCCGGACCAGCTGCGGCTCCTCCTCCGCCGGTCCGGTGAAGGGCCGCGCCAGCCGGTACAGGTGCTCGCGCTCCACATCGCCGAGCCGGAGCGCGCGAGCGACGGCGTCCAGGACCGCCTCGGAGAAGTGCAGGGTGCGGCCCTGCTCCAGCCGGACGTAGTGGTCCACGCTCACCCCGGCGAGCTGCGCCAGCTCCTCCCGGCGCAGGCCGGGGACTCGGCGGCGGCCGCCGTAGTCGGGCAGCCCCAGTTCCTCCGGCCGCAGCCGGGCCCGGCGGGACCGCAGGAACTCCCCCAGTTCGGCACGCCTGTCCAAAGCCATGCCCCGATTATCCCGTGTCCACGACGGCGCGGGCGCGCCAGAACCTGGTCACGCCGTGCCTAGGCACCGCCCGCAACTGGGTGGACGCGCTCCACCCGACCAGGCTCAGGGGCATGCAAACGATCAGCACACGCCCTCTGGGCGAGACGGGCATGAACATCTCCACCGTCGGGTTCGGCTCCTGGGCGGTGGCGGGCTCGGGCTGGCGGTTCGGCTGGGGCGCCACCGACGACGCCGAGTCGGTCGCCGCCATCCGGCACGCGGTCGAGTCGGGCGTCAACTGGATCGACACCGCCGCCGTGTACGGGCTGGGGCACTCCGAGGAACTGGTCGGCAAGGCCGTCGCCGGCCTGCCGGAGGCGGACCGGCCGCTGCTGTTCACCAAGGCCGGTCTGGTCTGGGACCCGGACGACCCGCAGGCCCCGCCACGCCGGATCATGAAGCCCGCCAGCGTGCGCCGCGAGGTCGAGGACTCGCTGCGGCGTCTCGGCGTCGAGCGGATCGACCTCTACCAGGTGCACTGGCCCGACACCGGCGAGTCCCTGGAGTACGCCGGCGACGGCAGCGGCGCGGTGTCGCCGAACGCGACGCCCCTGGAGGAGTACTGGCAGGTCATGGCCGACCTGAAGGCGGAAGGCAAGGTCCGCGCGATCGGGCTGTCCAACCACCCGCCCGCACTGCTGGATGCCGCGGAAAAGGTCGCGCACGTGGACGCGATCCAGCCGCCGTTCTCGGCGGTGAACCGGTCCGCCGCCGCGGAGATCGCCTGGGCCCGCGACCACGGGACCGGCGTGATCGTCTACTCGCCGCTCCAGTCCGGGCTGCTGACCGGCGCGTTCACCGCCGAGCGCGCCGCGGCGCTGCCGCCCGACGACTGGCGGGCCGCGCACACCGACTTCACGACCGGGCTGGAGGCCAACCTGCGGCTGGCCGGGGCGCTGCGGCCCGTCGCCGCACGGCACGGCGCCACGGTCGCCGAGGTGGCCATCGCCTGGGTGCTGGCCTGGCCGGGCGTCACCGGCGCGATCGTGGGCGCGCGCCGGGCCGCGCAGGTCGACGGCTGGATGGGTGCGGGCGCCGTGGAGTTGACCCCCGCCGACCTGAACGAGATCGCCGCGGCGATCACCGACTCGGGTGCGGGCACCGGCCCGGCCCGTCCGTGAAACCCGAAGGGAACACCATCATGTCGCTGACCGTCGTCGCCGAATGCCTGGCCTCGCCCGGGCAGGAGGACCGCCTGCGCACCGCCTTGGAGGCGATGATCGAGCCGTCCCTGGACGAGCCCGGCTGCCTCGCCTACCGCCCGTACGCCGACCCGAACCGTCCCTGCCGCATGGTCATCGTGGAGGAGTGGACGGACGGGGAGGCCCTCGACGAGCACTTCGCCACGCCCCATTTCCTGCACGCCGAGCAGGTGCTGGGGCGGATCCTCGCCGAGCCGATGACGATCAGGAGGCTGGTTCCGGCCGGCGGGTGAGGGCGCCGGAGCGGGCGGCGGCGCAGGCGGCCGCTGCGGCGTGGTCGGCGGCGGCCTCGTCGACCGGCTCGCCGGTGATGAACAGCCGGTAGTAGAGGGGGGCGACGGCGATGCGGACGACCTCGGCCGCGTCCGTCCCGGGCGGGACCTCGCCGCGCCGGGCCGCACGTTCGACGAGGACGGCGGCCTGCTCGTTGCGCCGGGCGAGGAAGGCGTGCAGGGCGCGGGCGGCGTCGCCGCTCTGCGCGGCCGCCAGCACGAACGCGCGGGCGACCGGGCCCTCGGCCGGGTCGGTGAAGCCGTGCAGGACGAGCCGGGCGAGGTCGCGCAGGTCGCCGGCGAGGGTGCCGGTGTCGGGGACCGGCCACGGTTCGGCGGCGGCGCGGTCGAGGGCGTCGGCGATGAGGCCGTCGGCGTTCCCCCAGCGCCGGTAGACGGTGGTCTTGTGCACCCCGGAGCGGGCCGCGACGCCCTCCACGGTGAGTCCCCGGTAGCCGTGCTCGGCCAGTTCGGCGAGCGTGGCCTCCCGGACGGCGTCGCGCACCCGCGCGGTGCGGCCGCCGGGGCGGACGGTCCCGGGCCCGGCCGCGGTCACCTGGCGGCCCGGTGTTCTCGGCAGGACGTCACGTTCCGATCGTAACGCAACACCGGTTGCGTTAACCTCGACGCTGGGAGGAAACAGCACTTGAGGGACGAGGGGGGACGATTCATGCCGCAGGGTTCTTACGCCACGATCAAGGAGTTCACGGTCTGCGACCCGGACGCGGGCCCGTACGGCATCACCGCCGGCCCGGACGGCGCGCTCTGGTGCACGCTCGTCCACGCCGGCCGGATCGCCAGGATGACACCCGGCGGGGACCTGGCCCTGCACGGGCCCGTCCCCGCCGGCCCGATGATCATCACGGCGGGCCCGGACGGCGCACTGTGGTTCACCGCGTTCCAGGACCACGCCATCGGCCGGATCACCACCGCGGGCGAGGTCACGCGGTTCGCCGCCCCCGAGGGCTGCGGCCCGTGCGGGATCGCGGCCGGACCCGACGGCGCCCTCTGGTTCACCCAGATGCACACCGGCGGCATCGGCCGGATCACCGTGGACGGGCGGCTGACCTCCCATCCGGTCCCCGGCGACGGCACCATGCCATCGATGATCACGGCCGGGCCGGACGGGGTGCTGTGGTTCACCCTCAACCAGGGCAACGCCATCGGCCGGATCGCCCCTGACGGCGACGTCACCGTCCACGCGCTGCCCACCGAGGGGTCCGCGCCGGTCGGGATCACCGCCGGGCCGGACGGCGCGCTCTGGTTCGCCGCGATCGGCACCGCGCACATCGGGCGGATCACCACCGACGGGAAGGTCACCGAGTTCCCGCTGCCCGACCGCGGCGCCCGTCCGCACGCCATCGTCACCGGCCCCGGCGGGGACCTGTGGTTCACCGAATGGGGCACCGCCCACGTCGGCCGGATCACCACCGACGGCCGCATCGACGAGCACCCGCTGCCCACGCCCGGATGTGAGCCGCACGGGATCGCGCCCGGCCCGGACGGCGCCCTGTGGGTGGCGCTGGAGACGGGCGCGATCGCCCGCGTCGCCGCCGGCTGACCCGCCGCCGACGGGGCGGGCACGAGCAGGTGGGCGCGGACGGTTCGAGCCACGCCGAAACGTCCCCGGGCCACCGTGGAGGCATGGGTTCCACGACGCAAGCCACCGACCGTCCCGGCGGCCGCGAGACGGGGCCCGTACCCCGGCGCGGCGCCATGCTCGCGATCCTGTGCGCGGGAATGTTCCTGGTGCTGCTGGACGTGACGATCGTGAACGTCGCCCTTCCCGGCATCGGCCGGGCGCTCGGCACCGGCCTGCCCGGCCTGCAGGGCGTCGTGGACGGATACGCCGTCGCGATCGCCGGGCTGCTGCTCGGCGGCGGCGCCCTCGGCGACCGGATCGGGCATCGCCGCATGACGCTGCTCGGGTTCGGCCTGTTCGGGCTCGCCTCGCTGGCCTGCGGCGCGGCGCCCGGGGCCGGGCCGCTCATCGCGGCGCGCGTCGCCCAGGGGGCGGGTGCCGCGCTGCTGCTGCCCGGCAGCCTCGCCCTCATCACCGCGTTCTACCCGGGGCGCGCCGAGCAGGCGCGGGCGCTCGGGGTGTGGGCCGGCATCTCCTCCACCGCCCTGCCTGCCGGGCCGCTGCTGGGCGGGCTGCTGGTCGACACGATCGGCTGGCGGTGGATCTTCCTGCTGAACGTCCCGATCACGGCCGCGGCGATCGCCGGCGTCCGCGCGCTCGTCCGCGAACCCGCCCCGGCGGCGGGGACCGGGCGGGACGTCCCCCTCGACCGCGCGGGGATGGTCCTGGCGCCGCTCACCCTCGGCGGCCTGGTCTGGACGGTCATCGCCGCCGGCCACGGCCACCGGGAGACGGCGGCCGTCACCGCCGCCCTCACCCTGGCCGCCGGGGTGGTGTTCGTCGCCGCCGAGCGGCGCGCGGCCGCGCCGATGTTCCCGGGCGGGCTGCTGCGGGCCCCGGCGTTCCTCGGCGCGGGCGGCATCGCGCTGGCCATGAACCTGGTCACCAACGGGGTGCTGTTCGTCGCGACGCTCCAGCTCCAGCAGGCCGGGCACCGGTCCGCGCTGGCGGCCGGGGCGATGCTGCTGCCGATGGCCGTTCCGCTGGCGCTGCTGGCCCCGGTGAGCGGCCGCCTCACCGCCCGGTGCGGGACCCGGGTACCGCTCGCCGCCGGCACCGCCGTCGCCGGGGCCGGATCCCTGTCCCTGCTCGGCGCCGCACCCGGCGGCGGCTACGGCGCGCTGCTTCCGGCGCTGCTCGGCATCGGGATCGGCGACGGCCTGATCGTCACCGCCGTGGTCGCCGCCGCGATGCGCGCCGTCCCGGCCGAGCACGCCGGCCTGGCCGGAGGCTTCAACAACACCGCCCGGCAGATCGGGACGGCGCTCGGCGTCGCGGTGTACGGGGCGGTCGCCGGGCCTGCGCTGCGGCCCGCGTTCACCTCCGGCCTGCACGTCCTCGCCTTGGTGAGCGTCGCGCTGTGGCTGGCCGCGCTCGCCCTCACCCGCGTCGTCCCGGCCCGCTGAGGGAGCGAAAACCGGTTGGCATGATCGGCGGTGTTCGTTAGAACGGTCGGCATGCTGCGCAAGTACCCCCGGACCCGGCACATCGAGGGTTCCCGGCTCCAGCCGGGCGACCACGACCTCGCCTCGGTGCCGTTCACGGCGATCGCCGGGCGGTACCTGGTGGTGGAGGAGAAACTCGACGGCGCCAACGCCGGCATCAGTTTCACCGCCGACGGCGAGCTGCGGCTGCAGAGCCGCGGCCACTACCTGACCGGCGGGCCCCGCGAACGCCAGTTCGGGCCGCTGAAGGCGTGGGCGGCCTCCGTCCAGCACGTCCTGCGCGAGCGCCTGCGGGACCGGTACGTCATGTACGGGGAGTGGATGTACGCCAAGCACACCGTCTTCTACGACGCGCTCCCCCACTACTTCTGCGAGTTCGACGTCCTGGACCAGGCCGACGGGACGTTCCTGTCCACCGAGGCGCGCCGTGAGCTGCTGGACGGCGCACCCGTGGTGTCGGTCCCCGTCCTGCATGAGGGACCGCTGCCGGACGTGCCCGCGCTGACCGCGTACGCCGGTCCGTCCACCTGCCGCACCCCGGCCTGGCGGGACGCGCTGCGCGCGGCGGCGGAGGCGGGCGGCGCCGACCCCGGCCGCGTCACCGAGGAGACCGACACCGCCGAGGAGATGGAGGGCCTCTACATCAAGGTGGAGGAGGACGGGAAGACCGTCGACCGCTACAAGTGGGTCCGGCCGAGCTTCCTGACCGCGATCCTCGACTCGGGAACCCACTGGCAGGACCGGCCGATCGTCGCCAACGGCCTCGCCGACCCGGAGGTGCTGTATGCGGGTGTTCGATGACCTGTGCCCGGCACCGCCGCACTGGACCGTCCCCTGGGAGCGGATCCGGGACGCCTTCGCCTGGGTCCGTGACATGGCCGGCGTCCCGCAGGACGCCGTCTACCACGGCGAAGGCGACGTCGAGGTCCACACGCGGATGGCCTGCGAGGCGCTGGCGGCGATGCCGCAGTGGCGGGCCCGCCCTGCGGACGAGCGGGTCCGCCTGTTCACGACCGTGCTCATGCACGACATCGCCAAGCCGCACTGCACCGCCATCGACGACGAGGGCCGCATCACCGCGCGCGGCCATTCGCGCCGCGGCGACCTGATGGTGCGCCGCATCCTGTGGGAGCTGGGCGCGCCGGTCGAGTGGCGCGAGCACGTGGCGGCGCTGATCCGCCACCACCAGGTGCCGTTCTGGGCGCTGGAACGCCCCGACCTGCAGCAGATCGCGTTCCGGGTCAGCCTGCTGGCCCGCAACGACGACCTTGTGCTGCTGGCGTCCGCCGACATCCTCGGCCGGATCTGCCCCGACACCGAGGAACTGCTCGACAACGTCGCCCTGTACGGGGAGTACTGCGCCGAGCAGGAGTGCCTGGACGGGCCGCGCGCGTTCCCGTCCGACCATGCCCGGTTCTGGTACTTCCGCAAGCCGGGCCGCGACCCCGGCTACGCCGCCTACGACGACACGCGCTGCACCGTGACCGTCCTTTCCGGCCTGCCGGGCGTCGGCAAGGACCACTGGATCGCCGCCAACCGCCCGGACGTGCCCGTCGTCAGCCTCGACCGGCTCCGCGCCGAGATGGGCGTCGACCCGGCCGGCGACCAGCGCGCCGTGGCCGCCGCCGCGTACGACCTGGCCCGCGAGCACCTGCGCGCCGGGCAGTCGTTCGTGTGGAACGCCACCAATGTGTCCCGGACGCAGCGCGACCTGTGCACCGGCCTCATCGCCGGGTACCGGGGGCGGGTCGAGGTGGTCGCGCTGGAGGCGCCGCCACGGGTGGTCCGCGACCGCAACCGGGCGCGGTCCTCGCCCGTCCCGGACGCGGTGATCGACCGGCTCGTCCGCCGCTGGGAGACGCCCGACCCGACCGAGGCGCACCGCGTCCACTGGCTCAGCACCGCCTGAGCCGATAATGGAGGCGGCTACGGAGAGGAGGCCGCCGAATGGACGGACGGGTGGCGCTGGTGACCGGCGCCGGATCGGGCATCGGCGCCGCGACCGCGGCCGCGCTCCTGGACGGCGGCTGGTGCGTGGCATTGGCCGGGCGCCGCGCGGAACGCCTGGAGGAGACGGCACGCGGCTCCGCCGGGGAGGCGCTGGTCGTGCCCGCCGACGTCACCGATCCCGGCTCGGTCGAGGACCTGTTCGGCGCCGTCCTCGACCGGTGGGGACGCCTCGACCTGCTGGTCAACAACGCCGGCGTGTTCGGCGCGCCCGCGCCCGTCGAGGAGTTCTCCCACGACGAGTGGCGCACGGTGATCGGCACCAACCTCACCGGCGCGTTCCTGTGCGCGCAGCAGGCGTTCCGGATGATGAAGGAGCAGGACCCGCAGGGCGGCCGCATCATCAACAACGGGTCGCTGTCGGCGCACACGCCGCGCCCTCGCTCGGCCGCCTACACCGCCAGCAAGCACGCCGTCACCGGGCTGACCAAGACGCTGTCGCTGGAGGGCCGCCCGTACCGGATCGCCTGCGGGCAGATCGACGTGGGCAACGCCGCCACCGAGCTGACCGGCGGGTTCGCCAGGGGCACCCTGCAGGCGGACGGGTCGCTGAAACCCGAGCCGGTGATGGACGTCCGGCACGTCGTCGACGCCGTCCTGTACATGGCGGGCCTGCCGCTGGAGGCCAACGTGCAGTTCCTGACGGTGATGGCCACCGCGATGCCCTCGTTCGTCGGCCGCGGCTGACCGGTCGCCCCGCCCGGGCCCCGCGTCCATCGATCACCGCGCGTCGGGACACGGCCACGTTTAGCCCATGAACAGAGGGAACGCCATCAACCAGGCTTCGTAACACGACGCGGAGGGGGCCTGGAGGCTATGAGCATCGTGCGGCAGCGCCACGACGGCGAGAGCCAGGCCGGGACGATGGGCGCGCACCGGCAGGAACTCGGGCACGCCGCGGAGTTCCGCGACGCGCGCCCGGAGGCGGGAACGGGCGAGCTGGTCCGGCAGGCCGCGCAGCAGGTGTCGGAGCTGATGCGCGCCGAGCTGCGGCTGGCCACGGCCGAGCTGAAGGACAAGGCCCGCCATGCCGGAACCGGGGCGGGCATGTTCGGCGGCGCCGGCCTGGTCGCCCTGTACGGGATCGGAGCCCTGCTGGCCGCCGCGATCGCCGCGATCGCGCTGGCGCTGCCCGTGTGGGCCGCCGCGCTGATCATCGGCGGGTTCCTGATGCTGGTCGCGGGGGTCCTGGCCCTGCTGGGCCGCGCGCAGACCAGGCGCGCCACCCCGCCCAAGCCCGAACGGGCGATGGACGAGGCCAAACAGGCCGTGGCGGAACTGAAGGAGAGGGCGACGCACCGATGACCACGCAGGGCAAGCACGGCGCGGCCGCCGGCACCGAGGAGTTGCGGCAGGAGGTCGACCGGGCCCGGCACGAGCTCGGCGACACGGTCGAGCAGCTGGCCGCGAAGGCCGACGTCAAGGCCATCGCCCGGGAGAAGGCGGAGTACGCGCGCGGCAGGGCCCGGGACGCCGCGGCGTCGGCCTGGCAGGCCGCCGGTTCGGAGAAGACGATGACCAGGGCGCGGCGCGGCGGGACGGTCATCGTCTCCGCGGGCGCCGTCGCCGCCGCGGCGGTGTGGATGCGCCGCACCGGCATGCCGCGGGCACTGCCCGGACGTGGCCGCACGCTGAAAGCGCGGCTCGGACGTGGCCGCAACGTGCCGGTGCGAGTGCGGTTCAGCGTCGGCCAGAAACGTGCCGTGAAGGTGCGCCGCGCGCGCCGCCGCAAGATGTTCTGAGAGGCCCGGAAAGAGACAAGTCATGCGCAGACGACCGGGATCACCCACCGATATGCCCGCGCGGTCGTGGGGAGAGGCCCTGAAGCGCACGGCCGGCCAGTTCCAGAAGGACAACCTGTCGGACTGGGCCGCCGCACTCACCTACTACTCCGTCCTGTCGATCTTCCCGGCGATCCTGGTGGTGGTGTCGCTGGTGGGGCTGTCCGGCACATCGGCCACCGACAGCTTGATCGACAACGTCGGGGACCTGGCACCGGGCGCGGTCCGCGACCTGCTGATCAGCTCGATCAGGCAGCTTCAGGGAAGCAGCGGCGGCGCGGGCGCGGTCGCCGTGCTGAGCCTGGCCGCCGCGGTGTGGTCCGCCTCGGGTTACGTGGGCGCGTTCATGCGCGCCTCCAACGCCGTCTACGACGTCCCCGAGGGCCGCCCGTTCTGGAAGACCCTGCCGATCCGCATCGGGGTCACGGTGGTGACGCTGGTGCTGCTGTCGGCCTCGGTGATCGCGGTGGTGGTGTCCGGGCCGCTGGCCCGCAAGGTCGGCGACATGCTCGGACTCGGCTCCGAGGCGGTCACCGTCTGGGGCATCGTCAAGTGGCCGGTGCTGGTGCTGGTGATCGGGCTGCTGTTCTCGCTGCTGTACTGGGCGTCCCCCAACGCCAAGCGCGGGTTCCGCTGGGTCACGCCGGGCAGCGCCCTGGCGATCGCGCTGTGGCTGGCGGCGTCCGCCCTGTTCGCGTTGTACGTGGCGAACTTCGCCTCCTACAACAAGACCTACGGCAGCCTCGCCGGGATCATCATCTTCCTGGTGTGGCTGTGGATCACGAACCTGGCGATCCTGCTCGGCGCCGAACTGGACGCCGAGGTCGAACGCGGCCGCGCGATCGAGGCCGGCCGCCCCGCCGGGGCGGAGCCGTACGTGGAGTTCCGCGACACCCGGGCGTTCGATGAGGACGAGCGCCGCGAGACGGGCGTCGAGCAGGAACGCAGACCGGACGACGCGGACCAGCACGAGGCGGATGAGCACGACGCGGACGGGCACGGCGGGAGTGCTCCGGGGCCGGAGGCCGCGCCGGGTGCGAGCCGCGGGCGTCCGGGGGCGCACCGGTCCTAGGCTGGGCGGGATGGTGCGTTTCCGGGGAATCACGGGTCGCACAACGGCAGGCACCGTGAATAGGATCATCGCATGCTCCGTCCCGCCTACCCGATCGAGACCGAGCGTCTGACCCTGCGGCCGTTCCAGGAGAGCGACCTTGAGGGGTTGTACGCCTACCAGTCCTTGCCCGAGGTCGCGCGGTTCCTGTACTGGGAACCCCGCTCCTTGGAGGAGTCGCGGACGTTCCTGAAGCAGAAGATGGGCGCGGCGACCGTGGACAAGGAAGGCGACTGGCTGGTCCTGGCCGTGCAGTGGCGCGAGACCGGCGACCTGATCGGCGAGGTCAACCTGCAGTGGCGCAGCCGCGAGCACCGGCAGGGCGAGATCGGCTACATCTTCAACCCCGCCTACCACGGCAAGGGGTTCGCCACCGAGGCGGCCGAGGTGGTGCTGCGGCTTGGCTTCGAGGGCCTGGACCTGCACCGTGTCTGCGGGCGGCTGGACGGCCGCAACGCCGCGTCCGCCCGCGTCCTGGAGCGGCTCGGCATGCGCCGTGAGGCCCACCTTGTTCAGAACGAGATCGTCAAGGGCGAGTGGAGCGACGAGGTCGTCTACGCGATGCTCCGCCACGAGTGGGACACCCGCGACGAGTCCTGACCGAAAACCCGGTGGCCGTGGCCCCGCTAACGCGGACGGGGCCTGTCCGGTATCGACCGTAGCCTGGGATCACATCCACGTAAGAGGGCGGTCGGCAGTGACATCCAAGAGAGCGACGTTCGTACTGGTCCCCGGCTACTGGCTGGGCGCATGGGCGTGGGACGAGGTGGCCGCGCGGCTGCGGGACGCGGGCCACGACGTCCACGCGGTGACGCCCGCGGGGCAGTCCGAGCGGGCGGACGAGCGGGCGGACGAGCGGGCGGACGAGGCCGAGCCTGGCGTCGAAGTCGACACCCAGGCCGCAGACCTGGTGAAGCTCATCGAGGACGGCGGTCTGGAGGAGGTCGTCCTCGTCGCGCACAGCGGCGCGAACATGGCCGCCACCGGCGCCGCCGACCGGATCCCGGAGCGGATCGCCCGCGTCGTTTACGTCGACACCGGCCCCATGCCGTCCGGCCTGGCCGCCATCGACTTCCACGACCCCGAAGCGCGCGCGGCGCTGGAGAAGTCGATCGCCGAGGAGGGCGGCGGCCGGTGGATCCCGGTGCCCCCGTTCGACCCCGGGGCCGACCCCGTCAACCTCGCGGACCTGACCGGGGAGCACCTGGCCGCCCTGCGGCGGCGCGGCACGCCCCAGCCCTCCGGGACCGCGACGCAGCCGCTCACCCGGCCCGATCCGCTGCCGGCGACGCCGCGGACGCTCGTCGCGACCACCATCCCGCTCGCCGCGGTCAGGCAGATGGGCGAGAGCGGGCACCCGATCTTCTCGATGATGACCGGGCCCGGCTGGACCTACCGGGAACTTCCGACCGGGCACTGGCCGATGCTGTCCAAGCCGCGCGAACTCGCCGCGCTCCTCGCCGGTCTCGCCACCGGCGACTCCTGAATGACTCACTTCTCCACAGCCCCACGGGCGATTCTTGTAACCCGCCCATGTAGATCATTTAGCGGGGGGCGAGGACACTCTGCGGGAGTCGCGCGGCCGCGGGGGTCGGGCCGATCCTCGAGGTGAGCACATGACACCGACCGTCCGCCCTCGATCACACCGGGTGCGGTGGCGGCGCTCGCTGGCGTCCGGCGCGGTCACCGCCGTCCTGGTCGCCGGGTTCGGCGCGGTGGCGGCCGGGCCGGCGCGGGCGCTGGCCGGGCCGGTGAAGGCGGACGACGGCGCGCGCATCACCGCGGAGCAGAAGATCGCCTCCCGCGAGGTCGACATCACGATCGCCTCGCCCGCGCTCGGCAAGTCGGTGAAGACCCGCATCCTGCTGCCGAAGAACTGGACGCGGGGCGCGACCGCGACGTGGCCGGTCCTGTACGCCTTCCACGGCGGCCAGGACAACTACACCTCATGGACCCGCAACACCGACATCGAGGCGTGGGCGGCCAAGTACAACGTCATCGTCGTCATGCCGGAGGGCGACAACGGCTCCTACACCGACTGGTACAACTACGGCAAGGGCGGGACCCCCAAGTGGGAGACCTTCCACACCGCCGAGGTGCGCCAGCTGATGGAGCGCAACTACCACGCGGGCGCGCTGCGCGCGGCGATCGGGAACTCCTCCGGCGGCGCGGGCGCGATGTCCTACGCGGCCCGGCATCCGGGGCTGTTCAAGTACGCGGCGTCGCTGAGCGGGATCCTGTCGATGCGCTCGATCGGGATCCCGGCGCTGCTGATGTTCACCAACGCCGGCAACGGCCAGGACCCGTTCGCGATCTGGGGCATCCCGTGGGCCGACGACGCCAACTGGGTGGCGCACGACCCGTACTCGCTGGCGCCGAAGCTGCGCGGCACCGGGCTGTTCTTCTCCGCCGGAACGACCGGCCGGCCGGGCCCCGGCGACCCGGACGTGGCGCCGTGGGACATCGGCCTGCTCAGCGAGATCGCGGTCGGCGCGAACAACAGGGACTTCAAGAAGCGGCTGGACGAGCTGAAGATCCCCTACACGGCGCACATCTACGGCGACGGCCGGCACAACTGGCCGGCGTGGGTGCGTGAGGCGGGCTCGCTCTGGCCGACGTTGATGAAGTCGGTCGGCGCCCGCAAGGTGTGACCTTCACGGAAGGCGTGACGCTCACGGAAGGTGGGCGCTCTTCTGGACCGGGCCCGGCCCGGTTCCGGTGCGGCTGCGGCTGCCGTCCCGGAACCGGGTCGCCGTCTTCGCGGGGTCAGTAGCCCAGGCCGTGCCCGAACGGGTAGAGGGCGGTGCCGGGCTGGTCCCGGACGGGGATGGTGACGGGCAGGCGTCCACGCGGATTCAGCTCGCCGAACAGGGTCTTCGCGGCCGACCGCAGTGCTTCGGCGGTGTAGGAGTAGGTGGCCACGTAGGTGGTCGCCTCGGGGAACCAGGCGATGTCGTAGGGGTCGCGGACGGCGATGACGACGACCGGTTTGCCGGTGGCGGCCAGCGCCTTGACGAGGTTCATCTGTCCGGGCCCGTTGTGGGTGGGCTCTTCCTTGATGTCCCAGGCGCGGTTGGTGACGGCGACGACGAGGTCCTGGTTCTTCGCGGCGGCGACGGCCTCGTCGATCTGGGCCTGGCCGGGGCTGATGCCGGTCTGCCGGATGGTGGTGGTGGCCCCGCGCCGGGCGATCTCGGTGCCGAGCGTCGCGGTGGTGGACACCCCCCAGCCGGTGACGAGGACGTTGCGTGCGCCGGCCTGCAGCGGCAGGATCCCGGCGCCGTTCTTGATCAGGGTGGTGGTGCGGTCGGCGGCGCGCTGCGCGGTGGCCAGGTGCGCGGGCGTCCCGACCACGTTGTCGATCTTCGACTCGTCGGCGTAGGGGTCGCGGAACAGGCCGCGCCTGTTCTTCAGCTCCAGGATCCGGTAGACGGACTCGTCGAGGCGCTTCTCGGTCAGGTCACCGGACTTGACGGCGCTGACGACGGCGGCGAGCTGGCGGGGGAACACGCCGTTGCCCTGGGCGTCGGCGGGCGGTTTCAGCAGGACGTCCGCGCCGGCCTTGAGGGCGAGGACGGGGATGTTCTCGTCGCCGTACTTGTCGCGGACGCCCTGCATGTCGAGCGCGTCGGTGACGACGACGCCGCGGTAGTGCAACTGGCCGCGCAGGATGCCGGTGAGGATGGGCCGCGACAGGGTGGCGGGGTCCCCGGACGGGTCCAGGGACGGCACGACGATGTGCGCGGTCATGATCGAGTCGACGCCGTGCGCGATCGCGGCGCGGAACGGCGGCAGGTCGAGCCGTTCCCATTCGGCGCGGGTGTGGTCGATGTGCGGGACGCCGGTGTGGCTGTCGGTGGTGGTGTCGCCGTGTCCCGGGAAGTGCTTGACGGTCGCGGTGACTCCCGCGGACCGGTATCCGCCGATCTGCGCGGTGACCATGTCGGAGACGAGTCCGGGGTCGGACCCGAAGGACCGGACGCCGATGACGGGGTTGGCCGGGTTGACGTTGACGTCGGCGTCGGGCGCGTAGTCCTGGTTGATCCCGATGGCGCGCAGCTCGCGGCCGGTGATGCCGGCGAGGGCGCGGGCGTCGCCGGTGCGGCGTCCGGCGGCCAGGGCCATGCTGCCGGGCGACTGCGTCGCGGGCGGCAGGACGCGGGCGACGATGCCGCCCTCCTGGTCGGTGGCGATCGTGGCGGGGATCCGCAGCGGCGTCGCCGCGGCGGCGCGCTGGATGCCGTTGGAGAACGCGGCGATCTGGTGCGGGTCGGCGACGTTGTCGCCGTAGTAGATGATCCCGCCGGGGTGGTAGCGGGCGATGACCTGCGCGGCGTTGTCGACCCCGTACAGCTTGCGGTTGGCGGCGACGGCGGCGGGGTCCGCGGTGGTCGCGCTCTTGCCGAAGATCTGCAGGACGAACAGCTGCGCGGCCTTGTCCTCCAGTGACATCGACCGAAGGATCCGCATCAGCCGGGGGTCCTTGCCGCCGTGCGGTGAGGCCTGCGCGGCGGACGCGTCCACTCCGCCCAGGCCGGTCACCGCGAGTGCTCCGGCCGTGAGGCCGGCGAGCCACCGGCGGCGGCGCGTGCGGGGACGGTACATGACGGCTCCCTCCCGCCCCCGAGGTGCCCGATGATCAAGGTTCTCCTAGGCACGTTAGACCGGGCGGGCGGCTCCGTCCACGGCAATGCTCGACGATCCGCCCTGGAACGGGGCCGGATCCGGTAAAGGGCACCGCGTTTGGGTTCCGCAATCGCAGCACTACCCTCAAACATCCCTATCACTCCCTAAGTAGGGTATTTTAGGGAGTGATGACGGAGCGAATGTATTCGGTGGAGGAGGTCGCGGACCGCCTCGGCCTGCATGTACGGACAGTGCGCGGCTACATCCGCGACGGCCGGCTCAGGGCGGTGCGGATCGGCAAGCAGTACCGGATCGCGCGCGCCGACCTGGAGGCGCTGACCGGCCGGCCGGCCTCCCCGCCGGCGGGGGCGGTGGAGGTGTCGAGCATCGTGCAGGTAGACGGCGTCGGCCGGGCCGAGGCCGACCGCCTCGGCACGCTGCTGCAGGCCGGGACCAACACCGGCGACCCCGGTCGCGCGCTGCGCCTCCAGGTCGTCCACGACGAGCAGCGGAACCGGATGAAGATCGTGATACTGGGCGGCGCGGCCGCCACCGCCGACGCCCTGCACCTGCTCGACTCGGTGATCGGTTCGGTGCTCGGCGGGGCACTCGGGCGGGAGGAGGCCGGCGATTCTCAATGACCTTTGTCAAGCGTGATCTTGCTATGCCGCCTGAACTTGAGGAGGTGTGAGTTGGTAGCTGCGTCGGTCTCGGATGAGGGCCCACAGCACGTTGACGCGGCGTCTGGCCAGGGCCAGGACGGCCTGGGTGTGACGTTTCCCCTCGGATCTCTTGCGGTCGTAGAACCGCCGGGATTCGGGGTTGTGTTGGATGCTGACCAGCGCGGATGTGTAGAACACCCGGTTGAGCGCGCGGTTGTAGCGGCGTGGCCGGTGCAGGTTGCCGCTGACGCGGCCGGAGTCGTGCGGAACCGGTGCCAGCCCGGCGTAGCCAGCCAGGTGGTCGGCGGAGGCGAACTGGTCGAGGCTGCCGCCGGTGGCCGCCAGGAACTCCGCGCCCAGCACGACGCCGATGCCGGGCATGCTCTCGATCACCTCGGTGAGTTCGTGGCGGTGAAACCGGTCCTCGATGAGCTGCTCGATGGTCTTGATCTGTTCGTTGAGGGTCATCACCCCCTCGGCGAGCTGGGCGACCAGCAGCGCGGCCATCTGCTCGCCCGGCAGGGTCGTGCTCTGGGACCGTGCCGCCTGGACCGCGGTGACGGCCAGGGCTTGGGCGCCCTTGACCTTGCGGGCCCGCAGCCATTCCTCCAGCCGAGCCGGCCCCAGACGGCGCAGGTCAGCTGGTCGCTGGTAGCCGGTCAGCAGCACCAGCGGCCCCTTGTTGGTGACGTCCAGGGTCCGTTCCAGCGCGGGGCACAGGGCCAGGAGCTGCTCGCGCAGGCGGTTGACCATGCGGGTGCGGTCGGCGACCAGGTCCCGGCGGCGGGCCACCAGCATCTGCAACTCGACGATGAGTTCTTCATCGACGCGCAACGCGGTCAGCCCGCGGCGCATGCGGGCCTGATCGGCGATGACGATGGCGTCGCGGGCATCGGTCTTGCCCGCGCCGCGGTAGCCGCCGGCGGCCCGGTTGACCATGGTGCTGGGGATGTAGAGGACCTGCTGCCGGTGCGCGACCAGCAGCGCCAGCAGCAGCGTGGCGCCGCCGGTGCAGATGTCGACCGCCCAGGTCACCTCGTCGGCCAGGTCCAGCACCTGGGCGATCAGGTTGAGCAGTTCGTCTTCACTGTTGGCGACCCGCCGCGACAGCAGCCGGTTTCCCTCGCTGTCGATCACGACGGCGTGGTGGTGGCCTTTGCCGATGTCGATCCCGGCCCATGCCTGCTGCAACATCGCCTCCCGGCGTCGTGGCCTGTGTGGTCCCGCAGACGACCTCGCCGGCTCATCCCTACGCAGCGATGTGTTCGCAATTCTCAATCAGCGGCCGAGTCGCCTCGGGGCGCCGGGCGGCCAATCAACGGAAGCCACATGCGGCAGATGCCTGAAAGCCATACCCGGCGCCCCTGGGTGCCAGAACCCTACGACCGGCCCGAACGACCCATGAAAGAAGGTAGGGATGCCTGACGTGGTCCAGGAGCGGGCCGGGGTCGCGGTGCTGATGTGCGACCCGGACGGCCCGCCGGTCGCCACCGTGGAGGACGCGCTGGACCTGATCGGCGCGGTGTTCCTCGGCGCCGAGGTGGTGGCGGTCCCGGCGGGCCGCCTCGACGAGCGTTTCTTCTCGCTCGGCACCCGCTTCGCCGGTGAGGTCATGCAGAAGTTCGTCAACTACCGGTTGCGCCTGGCGGTCGTCGGCGACATCTCATGGCACGCGGCGGCGAGCCCTGCGCTGCAGGCCCTCGTCCGCGAGTCGAACTCGGCCGGCCATGTGTGGTTCGTCCCGGATCTGGACGCGCTCGACGCCCGCCTGCGCACGGTCGCCTGAGCGCACGGTCGCCTGAGGGCCGGGCTCAGTCGCGGCGCAGCCATCGCCACCAGTGCGCGGCGGGCGCGTCCGGCTCGGTCAGGGGATGCTCCTCCACGTCGTAGCGGCGCACGTAGGCGTCGGCGAACGCCTGGAGGCTGGCGCCGAGCGGGATCGCCAGCACCACGCCGACGGGCCCGGCGACGGCGGCGCCGGCCAGGATGAGCCCGAACGCGACGGCCGGGTGCATGTCCAGGGTCTTGGCGGTGATGCGCGGCTGCAGCAGGTAGTTCTCCAGCTGCTGGTAGGCCAGGACGAACAGCAGGATCCACAGCGCCGTCGACGGTCCCTTCGTCAGCGCGATCAGCACGGGCACCGCACCGGCCAGGTAGGTGCCGACGGCGGGGATGAACTGCGACACCACTCCGACCCACAGCGCCAGCGTCGCCGCGTACGGGACGCCGAGCCCGGCCATGGCGGCGTAGTGGGCGATGCCGGAGATGAGGGCCAGCAGCCCCCGCGAGTAGATGTAGCCGCCGGTCTTGTCGACGGCGATCTCCCAGGCGCGCAGCACCTCCAGCTGCCGGCGCGGCGGCAGCAGGGAGCAGACCGTCCGGCGGAACCGGGGGCCTTCGGCGGACAGGTAGAAGGTGAACAGCAGCACGCCGAGGGCGTTGAAGATGACGCCGAACGCGGTGGTCCCGATCCCCCACACGTTCCCGGCGAGGTCGGTCAGGTGCCGGGACAGGGTGTCGGTGACGGTGGGCAGCCGCTGGAACAGGTTCCGCTGCGACAGGTGCGTCCCGAACGTCCCGTTGACCCATCCGATGAGGCGGCCGACGTAGTCGGGGAACCCGTCGATCAGGTGGGCGGCCTGGGTGGCCAGCAGCGACCCGATGCCGCCGAGGAACCCGGCGAACAGCAGCCCGACGACCACGAACATCGCCGCGGTCGCCAGGCCCCGCCGCCATCCGCGCCGGGCGAGCCAGTTGACCGCGGGTTCGATCGCGAAGGCCAGGAACAGCGAGATCAGCAGGAGCGTCAGCAGTTCCCGCAGCCGCTGCAGCAGCCACAGCACCGCCATGAACGCCAGCACGACCGCGGCGGCCAGGGCGAACGCCTTCGGCAGCCACGGCGGCATCCGCTGCCCGGCGGCGGGGCGCCCCGCAGCGGGGCCGGCAGTGGGGCCGGGGGCGTCGGGCGGGACGTCTGCGGGTGCGTAGGCGGGCGTGTCGCCGGGCGCCGGGTCTGGCGTCTGCGGCATTCCCGCACGTTAACGGCGTCTCGCCGGTCATTTCGGGTGTTCTGCCCGCGGCAGGGTGAATCTTTGCCGAGACTTCAGCCCTCCGTCGCCGCGGTGAGCTCGGCGAGCAGTTCGCTGGCGTGGATCGCGTCGAGGTCGCCGGTCACCTGGACGCCGCCGATCGTGACGACCTCGGCGGGGTCGCGGCCGCCGATCGCGACCGCGGGCTCGAAGCCGAGCTCGGCGGTGGCGCCGCCGGGCAGCCCGCGCGACATGCCGCCGACGATGCCCGCGTCGGCCGGGCTCTCGTGTCCCCAGCCGTTCTGCTCCAGGCCGAGGAGCCGTCCCAGCGGGACCTTGGCGCCGTCGAACCGGGCGAGGTGACCGGTCCGGCGTTCCTCGCCGGTGAGGGTGTGGACGGGACGGTCCAGCTGCGGGAACGGCTGGGCGATCTCGTAGTCGGCGAAGACCCGCTCCCACGCGGCGAGGTCCTCCCCGGTCAGGTCGAGGCGGTGCGCGATGCGGACCTGCGCCGTGGCGGCGAGGACGAGGGCGTCGTCGGCGGGCCCGGCGAACGTGCCGTCCTCGGCGACCCGGAACGTGGTGCCGCCGCCGGTGATCCAGACGAGGCGGCGGACGATGTGGCGCAGCAGCGGATGGGCCGCCAGCAGCCGCTCGAAGTCGGGAAGCGGCCAGCAGCGGCGTTCGACCATCGCGGTCTCCAGCCGCGGCACCTGCCCGGCGGCCACGGCGCGGACGTCCTTGCGCAGCGCCGCGAACCGCTTGTGGGCGGCGGGGGCGAGGCCGGGGTCGTCGTTGGCGCCGGGTCTGGGCAGCGTCTTGCGTGGTCTGCCGGTCTCGTCCAGCACGTACGGTTTGAGCTGCTCGTCGAAACCGACGGTGAAGCGGCGCGGCCCGTAGTCCAGGACGAGACCGCCCGCGGGGTCGAGTCCGAGGTCGGGCACGAGCCGGTCGGCGAGTTCGTCCCGCGTGAGTCCCAGCGTCCCGGCGATCTGCTCGATCTTCTCGCGGGCCTTGTCCTGGAGGGCCTTGAACCGCAGTTTCCGGGAGATGCCGTGCAGGTGCATGAGCGCGACGTCGGTGCCGATCTCGGCCAGGACGTCCAGGCCGGCGGCGGCGTTGCGGTGGCGGCTCTGCCCGGGCCATGCCCGGATCAGCGGGGTGAGGCGGCGGGCGGCCTCGTCCCCGCCGAGGAGGCCGAGCTGGGTGAGCGCCCAGCCGTCCTTGGCCGGGTGCCCGGCCGCCTCCCACCGTTCGAAGGTCGCCCACGAGAACGCGGCGAGGGACTCGCGGTCGCAGGCCTGGCGGATCCCGGCGACGTCGGGGCGGGCGCCGCCGGGCCGCTCCAGGGCGAGCGTCATCAGCAGGTTCCGTGTCGCGTCCTGCGGCAGCGCCCGTTCGCGCCCGTTCATCAGGATCTGCGGCAGCAGTGCCGGATCGGCCCAGCCGCCGGCCTTCGGCGGGCGGACCGGGACCAGGTCGAGGGGGTCGGCGGCCATCAGCTCGGTGATCGCGTCCGCGGCGGCGTCCCCGTGGACGCGGGCGGCCTCGACGACCGCCTCCCTGCCTTCGATCCCGGCGATGTGCAGCAGCGCGACCTCCGCGGCACGCCGCTTCGTCCCGGCCGGTCCGAGCGCGGCGGGGATCAGCTGCCGGGCGGCGTCGATCCGGTGCCGGGCGAGCCAGGCGTGCGCGACGGGCCGCGCCGACTTCAGCCGGAGCGCCCAGTCCGCCATGAGCGCGGCGATCCGCGGGGTCAGGAACGGCAGCAGCACGTCACCGTCGGAGGCGGGCGCGTTCGTCGCCGCTTTGATCAGGAGCGGGACGGCGTCGAGCTCGTAGCGGGCCGCCACCTCCTTCAGACCCCATCCGAGCCGGGGGGCGCCGGCCGCCCATTCGGCGAACAGGGGCCGCACCAGTGCCTCGGGGCCCTGGGTGAACAGCTCCAGCATCTCCCAGTAGGGCAGCCGGCCCGCCTTGTAGTCGAGGATCTTGCCGACCCAGCCGTCGCGTCCCGGCCGCTGTCCGGCCGGGGCCCATGCCTCGCGCTCGCCGGGCGCCCAGCGCACGGCGTCGACGTCCGGCGGTACCAGCCCGTCGATCACCGGGTGCCTGCGTTCGCGGCGTCCGCGGGCCCACGGCGGGTTCACCAGCGACGGCGGCACCTCACGGGCGTCCGCGTCCGGGACCCGCGCCGCGGCCGTCTCGCCCTCGGCGAGTTCGGGGTGGGCCACGAGGTGCTCGTCCAGCAGCTCGGCGGCGACCCTGGCGCCCTTGCCGGCCCCGGCGGCCCTGTCCCTCAGCAGCCGTGCCCCCCGCACGGGGAACCGTTTCATCGCCGCCGCCAGCGCGGGCCTGACGCGCTCCTGGCCGGCGCGGTCCGCGAGCGCCTGGAACGCCTCGTCGGTCGGCAGGATCGCCAGCGCCTCGGTGGTGTTCTTTTGGACCTTGGCGTTGTGGGCGGAGTCGTAGGCGTCGGCCAGGAGCGGCGCAAGGGCCGCCCCCACCCCGTCCACGGCGGTCGTCACCAGGTCGGCCTGGGACGCCTGCCACCCCAGGGTGCCCAGGGCGGGCAACTGCCCGGCGGACTGCACGGAGCACCACAGTATCCACGAGTACATGTAGTCCGAGGGGCCGCCGTGTTCGGCCAATGACTCATCGACCCAGTCCTGGCGGGTGGGCGCGAGGTAGGCGGTCACCAGACGCAGCAGGATGTTGTCACGGCACTCCCCCAGCCGCGCGACGGCCGCCTCGTACTCGGTGTCGTCCGCCGCGGCGAGGACGGCGCGCATCCGCCGCAGCGCGTACCGCGTCCCCCACCAGTGCCCGTACTTCGCGTGCGGGTCCCGCAGGCGGACCCACGCCTCGCTCCTGACGCCCTGCACGATCCACTGCCAGGTGGGCTCGGCCTTGCCGATGCCCCCGACCGCCGCCGCGGCGAACGCGGCGCCGCGCTCGGCGCACCAGGCGTCCACGAGCCGGCTGTGCGGGTCGTCCTGCCAGGGGTCCTTGCGGATGGCGATCTGCCCGGCGACCGCGGCACCGAGCGGATCGGCCTGCCCGCCCAGGTACCGCCGCGCCGCCGCGACGAGACCGGGGTCGCTCTGCGGGTTGGCGAGCACGCCCTCGATGTCGGCGGCCTGCTCTTCGATCTTCGCCCGGAGTTCGTCCGCCGCGCCGGGATCGAGCTTGACCGCCGTCCCGGGCGTCCCGCCTCGCCGCGGATGCACGCGCCGCCGCCACGCCGCCGGAATGACCAAGGTGTCCTCGTCCATGCCCCCGCAACGTAGACCCCTGTTCCGACAGAATCCGGCGGCGCCGAGGGATTCTAACCCGGCTCGGCCGCTCGTTCCCGGCCTCGCGGTTCGCCGCCGGTCCAGTCGAAGCCGGTGATCGTGGTGCGCATCAGGTCGGCGGCGGTCGAGAGGCGGCCGCCCGCGAGCCAGAGCAGGGTGAGCCTGCGGCGGCAGTCGGGGCTGTCGACCGCGACCCAGGCGACGGGGGCCTGGGCGGCGGCGTTCCGGGCGATGTCGGGGGTGAGGCCGATGCCGATTCCGGCGCTGATCAGCGCCTGGACGGCGCTGGGCTCGTCGCCTTCGCAGACGATCCTCGGCGTGAGGTCCCGGGCGGCGAAGAGGCGATCGAGCAGCCGGCGCTGCCAGTGCCCCTTGCGGGACGTGACGAAGGGCTGGTCGGCGAGTTCCTCGATGCGCACCGAGGCGCGGCCCGCCAGCGGGTGGTCGAGCGGGGTGGCCAGCCACACCGCCTCGTCCATCAGCTGAACCGCCTCCAGACCCTCCGGGCGGATCGGCTGGGAGGCGACGCAGAGGTCGACGTCCTGGGCGTGCAGGTGGCGGACCATCTCCTCGGCCGGCATCTGGTGGAGCTCCACCTCGATGTGGGGATGGGCCTGCTTGTAGGCGGCGAGCGGCCCGGTGAGGGTGAGGAAGGTCTCCGACGCCAGTCTCACGGTGCCGAGCCCTTCGCCGACGGCCTCGGCGACGGCCCGGCGCCCCGCCTCGAGCGCGCCGAGGGAGCGTTCGACGTAGCCGAGGAAGAGCTTCCCGGTGTCGTTGAGCCGGAGCCGGCCGGCCCGGTCGAACAGCGGTGTGCCGAGTTCGCTCTCCAGCCGGGCGATGGTGCGGCTCAGTGACGGCTGGGCGACGCGGAGCTCGTCGGCCGCGCGGCTGAGGTGCTCCAGGCGTGCCACCACGAGGAACTGCTGGAGCGTGTTCAGGTCCATGGCCCTCCGCTCGCTCGTTCGCGATCACCGATCGCGGGAACCTCGCGGTCATGACCGCGGGGACATAACGGCATAGCAATATTGATCTTAGACAGGATAACTTGCCGATCATAATGTCGTGGGGCGAACTCGAATCGACAGCAGTAGGAGGACGCCCCATGCCCACCGCAGCGGGCAAGTCCCGGGCGGCCGTGCCGGGCCGGACCGATGCCCCGCGCCGGACGAGGCCCACCGTGTGGGTACTGCGGGCCGTCGTCAGCGCGCACATGGTCGCGATCTTCGGCCAGCCGGTGTTCGCGGGCGTGTACCTGAGCGGCGACTACGACGGTCTCCGCTGGCATGAGGCCGGCGCCAACGTCGTCACCTCCATCGGCTACCTGCAGCTGATCGCGGCGATCGTGATCTGGGTGCGGCTGCGCCGGGCCTGGCCGTTCCTCGCGGCGGCGGCCGTGGTGGCGGCCGAGACCGTGCAGTACTTCGCCGGGATGGCCGGCGCACTGTGGCTGCACTTCCCGCTGGGAGTGATCACCATCGTCGCGGTCGCCGTGCTGTTCATCGACGTGTGGCGCGGGCCGCTCCGGGTGCGGCCGCGGCCCGCGCGCGAGCAGGAGCCCGTGGAGGGGCCGGAGCAGCGAGGGGACGAGGATGCGTGAGGACGGCGACGGGCCCGGCGGCGCGCGTGGAGTGGGCAGGCGTCAGGTGCTGGGCATCGGCGGGGCGTTCGGGCTGATGGCGGCCGCCGGGCTGTCGGCCTCGGCCGCGCTGGCCCGCCGCCCTCCGGTCACCGGCGCCGGGTTGCGCAGCGCGGTGCCGCTGCCGTCGGCGTTCCGGGTGCCGTTGCCGGTCCCCCGCGTGCTGGCGCCGACCGGAACCTCGGGCGGCGCCGATCGTTACGAGATCACCCAGCGGGAGGCGACGCTGGAGATCCTGCCCGGCGTCAGGACGCCGCTGTGGACGTATGAGGGCACCTTCCCGGGGCCGACGATCGAGGCGCGCCGCGGAAGGCCGATCACCGTGAGGCATCGCAACGACCTGCCCGTGCCGACCGTCGTCCACCTGCACGGCGGACGGACCCCGGCGTCCTCCGACGGGTATCCGACCGACCTCGTCCTGCCCGAGGGCTGGCCCAGCACCGCTCACGGCACCGCTCCCGGCACCGGGCACGGCGGCCATGGCGGGCACGGGCATGCGCAGGGCTCTGCGCACGGCATGAACGATCCGCGGGCGGCGCCGACCAGGCTGACGCGCGACTACACGTTCCCGATGGAGCAGCGGCCGGCGCTGCTGTGGTACCACGACCACCGCATGGACTTCACGGGTCCGGCGATCTGGCGGGGCCTGGCCGGGCTGCAGATCGTCCGCGACGACGCCGAGGACGCCCTCGGCCTGCCCGCGGGGCCGCGCGAGCTCCCCCTCATGATCGCCGACCGCGCGTTCGCCGCCGACGGGAGCCTGGCCTATCCCGCGCTCGACCCGTCCCTGCGGGAGCGTCCGGGCGTCCGCGAGCCCTATCTCGCCGGAGTGCTCGGTGACGTGATCCTGGTCAACGGCGCCCCGTGGCCGGTGCACGAGGTCGACGCCGCCCGCTACCGGCTGCGCGTGCTGAACGCCTCGAACGCCCGGCACTACGACCTCGAAGCGGTCGGCGACGACGGACGCCGGCTGGACCTCGTCCAGATCGGCGCCGACCAGGGCCTGCTCACGGCGCCGGTGACGCACCGGTCGCTGCCCGTCGCGCCGGCCGAACGCTACGACGTGATCATCGACTTCTCGGCCGTTCCGGTCGGCGGCCGCGTCCGGGTGGTCAACCGGCTGGGCTCGGGGCGCACCCGCGACGTGATGGCCTTCCGGGTCGCGCGCCGCGCCACCGACGACAGCCGCATCCCGCGCGTCCTCTCCGCCGATCTGCCGGAGTGGCGGCGGTCGGATGCCGTCAGGGTGCGCGAGTTCTCCTTCCGCGCGGGGCGGATGCGCGGCGGGCACGGGTGGCTGATCGGTGGTCTGCCGTTCGATCCCGCCCGCTCCGACGTGACCGTCCGTCTCGGCGATGTCGAGGTGTGGCGGATGGTGGCCGACGTCCACCACCCCGTCCATCTGCATCTGGCCGGGTTCCGGGTGCTGTCGCGCCGCGGCGGCCCGCCGTCGCCCCACGACGCGGGTCTCAAGGACACCATTTCACTGCGCCCGGCCGAGTCGGCGGAGATCATCACCCGTTTCGAGGGCTACCGGGGCCGCTATCTCTTCCACTGCCACAACGCCGAGCACGAGGACATGGGAATGATGGCCAACCTCGAAGTCATCTGACCGCTCTGCGGGCGTCCCGCCGGTCAGGTGAGGCCGTCGCGGACGATCGAGAGCAGGCGGCGGACCCGGGCCGGATCGGCGCCGGAGGCGGCGACCGCGTTGGCCAGCGTCAGCACCTCGGTCACGGTGACGTCCCCGCGGACGGCGCCCGCGTCCTGTGCTCGTGCCAGCAGCCGCTCCGCGGTCGAGGTCAACGCGGAATGCCAGCGCTCGAACAGCTCGGTTCGCCGATCGCCGTCGTTCTCGGTGCCGGCGAAGGCCAGCGTCCGCCTGGTCGCGACGTGGACGGCGAAGGCGTCCAGCCAGGTGAAGAACGCCTCGCCGGGCGCCGTTTCGGCCGGCAGGACGGCGCCCGGGTCGCAGAGCGCGGCGACCTCGTCGGCATAGACCGCAACGAGGAGGTCAGCCCGGGTCGGATAGTGCCGGTAGAGGGTGGCGTTGCCGACGCCCGCCCGCCGGGCGATCTCGTCCAGGGGGGCGCCGGGGCCCTGTGCGTCGAAGAGCTCCCGGGCGGCCGTGAGCAGCAGGCGGGCGTTGCGCTCGGCGTCCGCGCGGCGCGGCCGGCCGGAGGCGGCTGTCATCCCGGCTCCTGGTTGTTAAACGGGGACATCCCTGGTTAGCCTAGCGGAGGCATTAAGCGGGGAGTTCCCCGTTTAGTGCCTGGGCCGAACCCTGAGGAGGAGCGATGGCGTTCACCGCCGACGACCGCACCGAGATCACCGAGCTGATCTCCATGCACGGCCACCTGTGCGACAGCGGGGAGCTGGACCGGCTGGACGAGGTCTTCACCGCCGACGTCGTCTACGACGTGTCCGACTTCGGGCAGGAGCCTTTGCTGGGCGTCGCGGCGTGCGTCGCCGCGGGGCGTGCGCTGGGCGAGCTCAACCCGGTCGGTCATCACGTCACCAACGTCGTCCTCACCGAGGCCGCCGACGGCCGGGTGCACGCGCGCTCCAAGGGGATCGGCGTCAACGCCGACGGCACCGCCGGGAGCGTGACCTACGAGGACACCGTCATCCGCACCCCGCACGGCTGGCGGATCGGCCACCGGAAGATCCACGCACACCGCACCCCCTTGGGCGGCCGCGTGTGACAGGTCCACGCCACCCGCAAAGGGCTGCGCGGACGCCCCGACCCCGACGCCCCGGCCCCTCAGCGCCCCGCCAAAGTCCCAGGGGCTCCCGCGCTTCAGATTACGGCGCGGCGCGGGTGTCGGTGAGGAGGCGTTTGCGGTCGGAGGTGTAGTGCCACCAGGGGCGGGCGGGGCGTCCTTCGGCCTGGTCGACGGCGGACATGACGGTGTCGAGCAGGCAGGGGTCGAGGCGGTGGCCGCAGGCGGCCGACATGCGCTCGTACAGCTCGACGGGGTCGCGGCCCGGGAGCTGGGCGATGGTGGTGATGCCGATGCGTTCGAAGTAGCGGGCCACGGCCGGTCCCACGTTGGCCAGCCCGGTCAGGTCGGTACTCATGGGGCCACCGTAGGCCGGGGGCGAGGCGGGGTCTTGTCGGTATCGGTCACGGGACGGCGAGGTCGAGGGCCTTGAGGCGGGACGGGTCGGCGATCATCTCGTATTCGGTGACGCGGCCGTCGTGGACGGTGATGGCGAGGGCGAGCAGGAGGCGGCCGTGGGGGGCGACGACGGCGCCGGCCGTGCCGTTGACGAGGGCGGGTTCGGCGTACCTGGCGCGGCGGCCGAAGAGCTGCATCTCGCGGGCGACGGCGTCTGCGCCGCGCAGGACGGCGGGGCGGCCGGGGGTGAGGGCGGCGTGGTCGGCGCGGCGGAGGACGTCGGGGGCCAGGACGCCGAGGAGGGCGTTCAGGTCGCCGCTGCGGGCGGCGGCGAGGAACGCGTCGACGACGCGGCGTTGTTCGGCGAGTTCGGTGGTGGGGGCGGCGGCGCCGCGGACGCGGTGGCGGGCGCGGCTGGCGAGCTTCTTGGCGGCCGACGGGGTGCGGCCGACGATGGCGGCGATCTGGTCGAAGGGGACGGCGAACACGTCGTGCAGGACGAACGCGACGCGTTCGGCGGGGCCGAGGGTGTCCAGGACGACGAGCATGGCGCGTCCGACCGTCTCGATCAGGACGGCCTCGTGTTCGGGGTCGCCGTCGTGTGCCTGGACGGGTGAGTGCCAGCCGTAGGGTTCCTCGCGCCGGGCCGTGCGGGAGCGGAGCATGTCGAGGCAGATGCGGGCCACGACGGTGCGCAGCCACGCCTCAAGGTCGTCGATCCCGGCGGCGTCGGTGCGGGAGAGGCGCAGCCAGGCCTCCTGGACGGCGTCGTCGGTTTCGCCGGGTCTGCCGAGCATCCGGTAGGCGACCGCGCGCAGTGCGCCGCGGTGCGCCTCGAAGCGTTCGGCGAGTTCCTCGTCCATCGGTCACCTTTCCGTGCCGGGTTCCGTCTGCTTCGTGGCATCCGAGAGACGACTACGGCAGGAAGACGATGATCCGATGTGACCAGGGTAGCGAGCCGGGCGGGCAGCCGCTGCTGCGACCGGTGACGCTCGGGGACCTGCGGCTCCCCAACCGGGTGGTGATGGCGCCGTTGACGCGGGCCCGGGCGACCAATTCCGAGCTGGTGCCGACGGACCTGCACGCCGCCTACTACGGGCAGCGGGCGACGGCCGGGCTGATCGTCGCCGAGAGCGCGTGGGTGAGCGAGCGGGCGATCGGGTTCCCCGGCGTGCCCGGCATCTACAGCGAGCGGCAGGTGGCGGCGTGGCGGCGCGTCACCGACGTCGTGCACGCCCTCGGCGGGCGCGTGGTGCTGCAGTTGTGGCACACGGGCGCCGGCTCCCATCCCGATCACCTGGGCGGGGCCCGGCCCGCCGGGCCGTCGGCGGTGGATCCGGGTGAGGTGTGCTGGACGGCGGCGGGACCCCGGCCGACCGTCACGCCGAGGGAGATGACGGCCGCGGAGATCGGGCGGACGGTCGCCGACTACGGTGCGGCGTCCGAGCGGGCGCGCCGCGCCGGGTTCGACGGTGTGGAGATCGCCGCGAACGGCACGTACCTGATCGCGCAGTTCCTCAACCCGCGCCTCAACCGCCGAGCCGACGGCTACGGCACCGACCGCGGCCGCCTGCTGCTGGAGATCGTGGACGCGGTGACGGCGGCGTGGGACGGGCGCCGGGCCGGGGTGCGGCTGTCACCGTACTGGACCGTCCGCGACACCTCCGCCGCGGTGCGCGGCGAGGTCTATCCGTACACGGCCGACGAGGAGACCCTCGCCGCCTTCGACGGCCTGGTGGCCGAGCTGGACCGCCGCCCGCTCGCGTATCTGCATCTGCGGGGGCCGGTGCCGGGCGGCGTCCCGGACTTCGACGCGTTCGCCCGCTACCGCAAGCTTTTCGGCGGTGCCCTGGTCGCCAATCACGGGTTCGGCCGGGAGTCGGGGAACGCGATCGTCGAGGCGGGGGTCGCGGACGCGGTGTCGTTCGCGCGGCCGTTCGTCGCCAATCCCGATCTGGTCGCCCGGTTCGCGCTGGGCCTGGGGACGGTGCGCGGCGACCGGGGCACCCACTACCGCGGCGGGGCGCGCGGCTACGTCGACTATCCGATCTGGGCGGGGTCCTGAGCCCCGGAGGGCGGGACGAACTCGGGCTGGTCGAGGACGCGCAGCCAGCTGCCGTCGGGCTGGCGGCGGACGACCTGCGCGCGGGCGCCCGCCCCGTCCCTGGGCGGCGTGGAGGTGAGGGCGAGGTCGCCGCTGACCAGGGTCGGCAGGGGCTCCTCGGGCTCGAAGCGGGGACGGCCGGCCAGGACCTTCTCCCACAGCGCCCGGATCGCGTCGCGTCCCACGGTCTGTGATCCGGGCGGGTAGGCCATCACCGCGTCCTCCGCGTAGAGGGCGGCGACGCCGGCCGCGTCGCCGGCGTTGGAGCGTTCGACGAACAGCCGGGTGATGTCCTCGGGCCGCATGGCCTTGGCGTATTCGGTCATGGTCTCCTCCTTGTGCCGCTGACACCTCCCATCGTGGCCGCCGCCTGCCCGATAAGTCCAAGAGATGATCCTTCTCCAGTCCAGAAGCACCGGTTATACAAAGCTGGCTATGACGCTCGTTATAGCCTAGGGTTGCCGCGAAGTTATGACGGTCGTTATAACCCGTGGCCGGGGGCATCATCGAGGAGGCGCGTGTCATGCCGGAGATCCAGCTCGCCGCCGCCCGGGGCGCGCTCGCGCCCGGCGGGCACCTGAACGTGCGGTCCGAGTCCGCGGGCGGGAGGCGGCGCGGCGATGCGTGAGCTCGTCTACACCGGACGCCGCGCCGTGCGGTGGCGCGAGCGGCCCGATCCGGTGGTGGCCGGGCCGGGTGAGGCGGTGGTGGCGCCGGTGGCGGCGACGACCTGCGATGTCGACTCGATGATCCTGGCCGGGCACGGGCCGGTCGACCCGCCGTTCGCGGTGGGTCATGAGGCGGTCGCGCGGGTCGTCGACATCGGCGACGCCGTCGGGAACGTCGCGCCCGGTGATCTGGTCGTGGTGCCCTGGCACGTGTGCTGCGGCCGGTGCTGGCGGTGCCGTGCCGGGTTGACGGCGCACTGCACCGAGGTGCCGCACATGGCGATGTACGGGGCGCCGATCGGCGGGGACTGGGGCGGGTTGTTCTCCGATCTGGTGCACGTGCCGTTCGCCGAGGCGATGCTGGTGCCGCTGCCGGCGGGCCTTGACCCGGTGGCGATGGCCTCGGCGAGCGACAACTGGTCGCTGGCCTGGCGGCTGATCGCGCCGCACCTGCGGGCCCGTCCGGGCGCCCGGGTGCTGGTCGTCGCCCGCGGCAGCATCGGCCTGTACGTGTGCGACATCGCCCGCGCGCTGGGCGCCGGCGAGGTGCTCTACGTCGATCCCGACCCGGCGCACCGAGCGCGGGCCGAGGAGTACGGCGCCCGGACCGCCGAGGCGATCGAGCCGGTCGCGCACGGTTTCGAGATCGCCGTGGAGGCCACCGGCCGGGTGGACGAGCTCGCGCTGGCGCTGCGGTCGCTGGTCCCCGAGGGGATCTGCGAGAGCGCCGGGAACCATTTCCGGCCCGGTGAACTGCCGCTGCTGGAGATGTATCTGACCGGCGTGACGCTGCGCGTGGCCCGGGACAACGTCCGCGCGCACATCCCCGAGGCACTGGAGCTCGCCGCGGCGGGGAAGGTCGATCCCGGCCGGGTGGTCTCGCACGTGCTGGACTGGGAGCGGCTGCCCGAGGCGTTGCCCGAGCTGCACACCAAGCCCGTCTTCGTCCGCGACCTTCCCCGGTGAGGCCGGCGGCTGGGCGGGGAGGTGCGCGAGGGTCCGCGCGGGGGGTGGTGCGGGAGTTGCGGCTGCTGCGCGCCGGGACCCTCGCCTGGGGTGAACGCGCCGCCCCGGAGCCGGCCGATCCGGGCGATGCGATCGTGCGGCCGTTCCTGGCCGGGCGCTGCGACGGCGACACCGTGCCGGTCCACCGGCCGGTCTCGCGGATCCTGCAGGCGGGGATGACGCTGGGTCTGGTCGACCCCGTCGTGGGCCGCATCTGCGGCACGGTCCCCTTCCGCGGGCCGCTGGCGATCGGGCACGAGTGCGTCGGCCAGGTCACCGCCGTCGGCTCAGGGGTCCGCGCGGTGCGGCCCGGGCAGACGGTGGTCGTCCCGTGGGCGGTCTCGTGCGGTGCGTGCCCGCCGTGCCGCCGCGGCCTGACCTCCACGTGCGCCACGACCACGGGGTCGGGCGGCGGTGTGCTGGCGGCGTTCGGGTTCGGCGCCTCGGCCGGCGGATGGGGCGGCATGGTCACCGACCTGATCCGCGTCCCGTTCGCCGACCATCTGCTCGTGCCGGTCCCCGTCGGGGTTCCCGCCGCGCGGGTCGCGGCCGCCGGCGACAATCTCGCCGACGCCTGGCGCGCGGTCGTCCCGCCGCTGGCGGAGCGGGAGGGCGGCACGGTCCTGGTGCTGGGCGGCGGCGCCAAGAGCATCGGCCTGTACGCGGCCGGCCTGGCGGTCGCGCACGGCGCCGCGCTGGTCGACTACCTCGACGACGACCCCGGGCGGCGACGCATCGCCGAATCGTTCGGCGCGCGGGCCCGCCCCGGTGCCCGGCCCGCCGGCCGCCGCTACGACGTGGTGGTCGAGGCGACCTCCCGCGCCGCCGGGCTGCGGGCCGGGCTGCGCGCACTGGCGCCCGGGGGGATCTGCACGGCGGTGGGCTACTACCTGGCCGCCGGGACGCGGCTGCCGCTGATGCGCATGTACGCCACCGACGCGACCCTGCGCGTCGGGGTGTCGCACGCCCGCGCCACCCTGCCCGATCTGCTGGAGTTCCTGCGGCGCACCGGGTTCCCGGCCGAGAACGTCACCACGCTGACCGCCGGCTGGGACGACGCCCCGACCGCGTACGCGGCCCGCACCACCAAGCTCGTCCTGGCCCGCGACCCCCTGGCCGTCCCCGGGGTGTGACCGGGGGCACCGCGCGCGGGCGGCGGCCTGCGCGCGGGCCGGGCCGCCGGATGCGGCAGGATGCCCGGTATGGGTGAGATGTTCACGCATCGGCTGCGGGTGCGGTACAGCGAGTGCGACCAGCAGGGCGTGGTGTTCAACGGCCACTACCTGTTCTTCTACGACGTGGCGCTGACGGAGATGTGGCGGGCGCTGTTCGGTGACTGGGCCGGCATGGTGGAGCAGGGGTACGACCTGGTGGTGGCGGAGGCGCGGATCCGCTACCGGGAGGGCGCGCGGTTCGACGAGCTGCTGGAGGTGTCGATGCCGGTGGCGCACCTGGGGACGACGAGCATGGTCGTGCGGCCGGTGTTCCGGGTGGGTGGGCGGCTCATCGCCGACGGCGAGGTGCGGCACGTGTTCATCGACCCGGCGTCCAAGGCCAAGAAGGAGATGCCGCCGCAGGTCAGGTCGGGCCTGGGGCCCTACCTGGACGGGGCGGGACAGGCGGCCGGCGCCTCGTCAGGTTCATCATCGCCTTGACGACGTCTCGAGCGTCGCGCGTTTCCCGGATTTGGAATCGGGGTTCCGCCTGACGTGCCCGGCACAGTTCCCGCGTATGTGATTCAACCGACTGCCGCGCCCCCGGGGCAACCCCTTTTCCCTTTCGTGGGGCCTCCCGGGGGGTCAGCGGGCGAACAGGGACGCGTAGACGGTGCGGCCGCCGTCGGTGACGATCTGCCCGGCCAGGTGCGGGCCGGTGACGGTGGACAGCCGCAGGTCCAGGTAGCGGTCCTCCTCGGTCAGTTCGACGGGCCCGGCGGGGGCGGCGGCGAGCCATCCGCCGATCTCGGCGAGGCGGGCGGAGCGGTCGCGTTCCAGGGCGCCGCGCAGCCCCGCGAGGCCGTCCGCCTCGAAGGGCACGGGCCCGGCGGGGGCGGGTTCGGCGGCGGGTTCGGCGTGCCAGGCGGCGACGCCGTAGGCGAAGCAGACCAGCGCGGTCCACATCTCGGCGAAGTAGCCGGGGTCGGGCGCGATCTCCAGGCCGGCGAACCGGCCGGCGACGAAGAACAGCGCGCCGACCTGGCCGGGCTGCGGTTCCAGCCGGGACCGGAACTGGGTCAGCACGGGCCGCTTGCGGGACAGGATCTGCTCCAGGTGGCCGCGCCGCGGCAGGCCGTAGCGGGCGTTGAGATCGGCGATGTCGCCCCACAGCTTGCTGTAGCCGGTGACGCCGCGCAGTTCCAGCGCGCGGGCGCGCAGCTCGACGGGCAGGACGAAGAACCACTGGTCGCGTTCGGTGAGGTAGCCGCCCTGGCTCTCCTGGACGCAGCAGGCGTCGTCGAACCGCAGGGTCTGCCCGGCGGCCAGGAACGCCGACCGGCACAGGGCGTGGTTCTGGGCGCGGTCCTGGATGTAGCCGATGTGCAGCGGGACGATCGCGACGCCGGAGCCGGCGCCGTTGGTGAGCTCGACCTGCCCGTACCCGACCACTCTGGACAGCTTGAGGCCGGTGCGGGGCGCCACGAAGCCGGGGTGGGCGGGCCCGGAGATCGGCACCATGGTGAGCGCGCCGGCCTGCTGGGGGGTGCCCAGGCGGTGCCCGGCGAGGCTGAGCGGGCCGGGCAGGAGGGTGTCGAGCGCCGTCATCTCGGTCATGCGGTGCTCCCTTTCCGTTGGTGCGGGCGGGCGCGGGCGGGACGTGCCGTCCGGCGCCCGCCCGGGATGGTTCGGGCGGCGTCCTCAGGGGTTCTCTGCGGGGCTCTCAGGCGGCGAGGCGGGCGGCCAAGCCGTCGGCCTGCCGGTCCAGGACGTCCAGGCGGGCGTGCAGGGCGGCGCGCAGCCAGGGCGCGCCGGCGTCGCAGTGCCCGAACATCCACGGCAGCAGTTCGGCGAAGTCGTCCTGGTGCCAGAATCCGCGCTGCGGCAGGGACGGGGCGGGGCGCCGCAGCGTCAGGTCGTCGCTGCCGGTGAACAGGGCGTGGCAGAACACCACGGGGGTGGTGATCCCGGCGCGCGGCAGGCTCGCCACGACGCGGGCCAGGTCGCCGGGGAAGACGTTCTCGTAGCCGTCGGAGACGACGGCGACCAGGTCGGGGTCGGTGCCGAGCGCGTCCAGGACGCCGGTGGCCAGGTCGGTGGCGCCGCGCGGGGCGCGTTCGTCGCCGCCGGCCTCGATGACCTCCAGCCGGTCGCACACCTGCGACAGCACCATCCGCAGCGCGGCGGCCTGGGACAGCACGGCCCATTCGCGGTCGCCGTAGCCGCGCATGGACGCCGAGGCGTCCAGCACGAGCGCGACCGTCCCGGCGAAGCGGGGGAACGCGCCGGCGGCGGCGCCGACGTAGCGGCCGAGCGCGGCGTACAGGTCCTCGGCGGGGCCGCCCCGGTACAGGTGGACGAGGGTGGCGGCGATGTCGCCGCGGTTGGTCGCGGTGATGGTGGCGGGCCGTTCCCGGACGGTGTCGACCGGCAGCACCGGATCGTCCGGCAGCACCGGATCGTCCGGCAGCACCGGATCGTCCGGCAGCACCGGATCGTCCGGCATCCCCGCCTCCGGCGCGGTGGTGTCTCGTGCGGTGTCCGGTGCCGTGTCCGTGGTCCGGTAGAGGGCCTGGACGCGGTCGGCCGCGGCGGCGGGGTCGGTGAGGAATCGCAGGAGGCGCCGCCGCAGGTAGTCCGAGCCGGTGTCGCCTCCGTCGATGCGGCGGGCGCAGCCGCGGGCGGTGGCGGTGCCGAGGGCGTGCTCGAAGCAGTCGAGCAGGGCGGGGCGGCGCGCGGCGATGAGCGCGTCGGCGGCCGGGTGCTCCAGGACGAACCGCAGCGCGGTGCGGGTGGTGTGCTTGTGGTTGGCGCGCAGCCGCCGCAGCGCGAGCAGGACGGTGATGACGTGGGCGGGCGGCAGGCCGAGGGTCAGGACGCGGGCGACGCGGGCCTGCACGTCGCGGGCCGGTTCGTCCAGGCCGGCCTGGGAGGCGGCGAGGATCTGCAGCAGCACGCGGGCGCGCTGCCAGGGCCGCACGCCGGGTGCGAGGCCGAGCAGCGCGTAGCCCTCGGCGTCGTCGGTGTGGGCGGCGCGGTGCAGGTCCGCGTCGTCCCAGCGCAGTGTGGAGCCCCTGGGCAGGGTGAGGGCGGTGTCGTGGTTCTCGAGGTGGGCGAGGAGCGTGGGGGTGTCCATGATTGTCGGCCTCCGCAATCATGGAGTGTAGGAATGATCGGGAGGGGCCCGACACTCATTTTCCGGCGGCGCGCTCCCCGGTGTCGCTTTCCGCCGCGCCTTCGGCGGAGGGCGCGGCAGCGTATCCGCCGAGGCCGTGTTCGAGGAGGTCGAAGGCGCGGGCGGCGGCGGCGTAGACGTCGTCGCGCATCTCCTCCAGGGTCTCCCCCGCGCTCTTGCGGTCGGCGATCTGCTCGACGAGCGTGGTCTGCACGGCGAAGATCATCGCGGCGGCCGCGCGGGGGGCGATGTCGTCGGGGCCGGCGCCGGTGTCGTCGGCGAGGAGCCCGGCGAGGTGGTCCTGGGCGAGGCGGACCATCTCGCGCCCGCGGGCGGTGAGGGCGGGGCTGTTGCGGACGGTGTCGGTCCAGACCTCCGATCCCTCGTGGAAGGCGGTCTGGTAGGCGCGGGCGTCCAGTCCCTCGAAGAACCGGCGGCGGAACAGGGCGGCGGCGCTCTCGCCGGGGCGGCGGCCGCGGAAGTCGCGCGCGGCGGCTTCGATCATCTCGTCCTGCCGGTCGAAGAACAGGTCCTCCTTGGTCTTGAAGTAGTTGAAGACGGTGTTGACCGACACGTCGGCGGTGCGGGCGACGTCGGCGATGGTGACGTTGTCGAACCCGCGCGTCATGAACAGCCCGGTGGCGATGTCGGCGATGCGGCGGCGCGTCTCGCGCTTCTTGCGTTCCCGCAGTCCGAGTTCCGGCTGTGCGCCCGGGACGAGCTCTTCACCCATGCCCCGGAATATACCTTCGTTAGAGTCACTGAAAACTTGGTGTGACACCAAAATTGGGGTTACGCTAGCGGGCGTCGTCGTTCTCTGAGGAGGTCATCGTGATCAAGGCGCGCGGGCTCGCCCGCACCTTCACCGGCGGGCACGGGACGGTCGAGGCCGTCGCCGGTGTGGACCTGTCGGTCGCGGCCGGCGAGATCGTCGGGTTCCTCGGGCCGAACGGCGCCGGGAAGACCACGACGCTGCGGATGCTGACGACGCTGCTGGCGCCGACCGCCGGGACCGCGACGGTCGCGGGATGCGACCTGCGCGCCGACCCGGCCGGCGTGCGGCGCCGCATCGGCTACGTCGCGCAGGGCGGCGGCACCGACCCGTCCGTGCCGGCGGCCGAGGAACTGGACCTGCAGGCCCGCCTCTACGGCGTCACCGACCGCGGCGCGCGGATCGCCGCGCTGTGCGCCCGCCTGGACATCGACGGCCTGGGGCCGCGTCCGTCGGGGGCCCTGTCGGGCGGGCAGCGGCGCCGGCTGGACATCGCGCTCGGGCTGGTGCACCGCCCGCCGCTGCTGTTCCTGGACGAGCCGACCACCGGCCTGGACCCGCAGAGCCGCGGCAACCTGTGGGACCACATCCGCTCCATGCGCGACCGGGACGGCACGACGGTGTTCCTCACCACGCACTACCTGGACGAGGCCGACGCGCTGTGCGACCGGCTGCTGATCATCGACCGGGGGCGGATCGTGGCCGAGGGCACGCCCGCCGACCTCAGGCGCCGTGTCGCCGGCGACGTCGTCACGCTGGAGCTGGCCGACGCGTCCGGCTCCGACGGCGCCCGCAAGGCGCTGTCGGAGCATCCCGCCGTCCGCGAGGCCACCGTCACCGGCGGCACCGTCCGGCTCACCGTCGAGGACGGCGAGAAGTCGCTGATGGGCCTGATCCGGGCGCTGGACGGCGCCGGGGTGGAGCTGGCCTCGCTGAGCCTGGCCCGGCCCACCCTCGACGACGTGTTCCTCACCGTCACCGGCCGCTCCCTGCGCGACGCCGCCTGAACCCCCCGCCTGAACCCCCTGCCCTGAATAGAGGAGTTTCGATGTCCTTCGCACGGACCGTGTCCGACACGCGGCTGATCTTCCTGCGGCACATGCGGCAGACGCTGCGCAGCAAGGTCGCGGTGGTGTTCGGCGCGATGCAGCCGCTGCTGTACCTGGTGCTGTTCGGGCCGCTGCTGTCGGAGCTGGTCGACGTCCGGGGGTTCGGTGCGGGCAACGCCTGGCAGGTGTTCGTGCCCGGGGTGCTGATCCAGCTCGCGCTGTTCGGCGCCGGGTTCGTCGGGTTCGGGCTGATCGCCGACCTGCGGTCGGGGGTGGTGGAGCGGCTGCGCGTCACCCCGGTGAGCCGCACCGCGCTGCTGCTGGGGCGGGTGCTGCGCGACACCGCCGTCGTGGCGTTCCAGGGGGTGGCGCTGGTGGCGGTCGGGCTGGCGCTGGGGCTGCGGGCGCCGGCCGGGGGGATCGCCGTCGGGCTGCTGCTGGTGGTGTCGCTCGCGGTGAGCGTGGCGTCGCTGTCGTATGTGCTGGCGATGAGGACGCGCAGCGAGGACGCGTTCGCTCCGCTGCTGTCGGCGGTGACGCTGCCGCTGATGCTGCTGTCGGGGATCCTGCTGCCGATGAGCCTGGCGCCGGGCTGGCTGGACGTGGTGTCGCGGTTCACGCCGTTCCGTTACGTGGTGGACGCGGCGCGGGCGGCGTTCCTCGGCGATTTCTCGTCCGCGGCGGTCGCGGAGGGCGCGCTGGTGGCGGTGGTGCTGCTGGTGGTGTCGGTGGCGCTGGGCGTCCGCCGGTTCCGCGGCGAGAACGCCTGAGCAGGTTCGAACAGGACTGCTCAGGCCTGGTCGGCGGCCGGGGCGGCGGGGCGGTCACGACCCCGGCGCCGCCGCGGCCGCACCGGCGCGTCCCCGGCTGTGGCCCCTGCTTCGTCCTCTGTCGCGTCCGCTGAGGTGCGTCCCGCCGGCGGCGCCGAGCCCGGCCGGGTGACGGCGGCTCGCTGGGCGATGTAGGCGCCGGCCAGCACGATCGCGCCGCCGGTCATCTGGACGGGGGTGAGGCGCTCGCCGAGCGCGGCCCAGGCGATGAGGGCGGCGGCGACGGCCTCGGTGTAGCAGATGGCGCCGCCGACCTGCGCCGACAGCCGTTGCAGGCCGGCGACGCCGGTGAGGTAGGCGATGACGGTGCTGACGATCCCGATCCAGGCGACCAGGGCCCAGCCGGGCGCGGTGTGCCCGGCGACGGGGACGTGCGCGGGCAGCACGTCCCACGGCAGCGCCCACGGGGCGGCGAACACGGTGAGGACGGCGGCGGCGACGACGCTGCCGGCGGAGGTGATGACGAGGGGGTCGACCTGCCCGGTGAGGCGGTCGACGATGAGAAAGTAGGACGCCTGGCAGGCGGCGGCGCCGAGACCGGCGGCCAGCCCGACCGGGTCCAGCGACAGGCCCGACCACACCTGCACCACCAGCGCGAGGCCGGTCATGGCGATCGCGACGCCGGCGGCGGCGCTGCGGTGCACGGGGGCGCGGCGGACCAGCCGCAGCCAGCAGAGCACGATGACGGGGCCGGCGAACTCCAGCAGGATCGCCACGCCGACCGGCAGCCGGGACGCGGCCACGAAGTAGAACGCCTGGCAGCCGGCGACGCCGGCCAGCCCGTAGACGGCGACCGACCGCAGGTGGGGGCGCAGCGCGCGGGCGGCCGAGGCGCCCCGCAGCGCCAGCGCGAGCGGGGCCAGGACCGCCGCCGCCACCGCGATCCGCAGCCACACCGCCTGCAGGGGCCCGAGCCCGGCCTCGATGAGGGCCTTGCCGAACGGCCCGGACGCGCCGAAGCACACCGAGGAGAACAGCGCCAGGCCGAGGCCCCAGGCGCGGGTCCGTGCGGCGCCGTCCATCGTCCCCCCGTTCGTCGCCCCCGTTCACGTGGCGGCCCGCCGCACGGCAGGCTAATGAGCATCCTGCCATAACGGTACTTACACGTCGATGGCGGGGCTACCCGCCCGTAACTCACGCGATGCCGGACGGACCGCCCACTGGGACTACTATTCGCGTGATGAGCTGGCAGGCGGCCGGGGCGGGGCCCGGCGGAACCGGAGGCGGCCCGGGCGGCGACCTGTTCGCCTCGGTCGAGGGCAACGTGCGGGAGCTGGTGGCCTCACCGTGGTGGCAGACGGCCCAGCCCGCCGACCGCGCCGCCCAGATCGCCGCGCGGATGCTGTGGGGCGCCGGCGAATGGTGGCTCTACGGCGCGTGGGGACGCTGGTACCGGTGCGGGCTGGACGGCACCTGGCACCCCTGCCCGCCGCCCGCGCAGCCCGAGGACCGCCGCGTCGCGGTCCCCGCGCCCCAGGGCGCCGGGACCCCGCCGGTCCCGCCGCAGCTGTTCCCGACCGGCCCCGACCTCGCCGCCGGGCGGGTCGCGCCGCTGGGGTTCCTCGGGCCCGTGCCCGACACCGCCGTCGTCGCCCGCATCTCCCAGGCCCTCACCACCGCCCTCGCGGTCAACCCGCAGCAGTTCGCCCAGCGCGACCCCATGTTCCAGCCGGGCACGCCCAGCACGGTCGCCGCCGCGTGGGGCGCGCTGCTGTGGTGCGCCGGATCCCCGGTCGTGCTGACCGAGCACCCCCTGATCGAGTCGTTCATCCCGTTCCTGACGACGTCGGCCGACCAGCTGCACTGGATGATGCCGCCCGACTTCGGCACCCTGGCCGGCTACTACGTCCACCGGCTCGGCGCGGGGGACGGCGGCGGCGCCGCCCACATCGCCCGCGTCATGTACGAGGTCGCGGCCGGGCTGCAGGCCGACCCCCGGTTCCGGCCCGGCGCCGACGCCCTGGCCGCGGTCACGGCGGCGTCGCTGCGGATGGTCAACCAGGACATGGCCACCGTCCGGTACGGGCCCGACGCGATCCTGCAGGAATGGCGGCGTCGCTGCCCCGCCGAGTTCGCGACCCCGATGGTCCGCGACACCGCGCCCGGCGAGTACCTGCGCCTGGCCCTGTACGACCTGCAGGAGATCGTCGCCGGGCTGACCGGGCCGCGCCCGGCCGCCACCGGCCGTGGCCACGACGAGGTCCGCCGCGCCGGGATCGCGGTGCTGGCCGCCGACCTTCAGGCCGCGCCGGGCGCGCTCCCAGCGCTGCAGCGCTGGCTGGACACCGACAGCGCCCGGACGCTGCAGGCGGTGCTGGCCGACCCGGCCAACCCGCTGCGGTCGCTGTGGCCGCGCGACGGCCGGCTCCCCGACGCCCTGCGCAGCGACGACCCCGACGCCCTGGCGGCGCTGCTGTCCACCACCTACACCCTGGGGCTGACGTGGTGCCGGCTGGCGCAGGTACCGCCGCCGGCGACGGGGTTCGCGGTGCCGCAGGCGGTCGCGGCGGAGCTGACGTCCCCGGCGATGCACACTCCGCCGTCCACCGACGAGCTGTCGGCGTGGGACATCATCAAGGCCGCACGCGCCCACATGGCCGCCGAGCGCGCCACCTCCGGCACCGACCAGCCGGTCGCGCCGGTTCCCGAGCCGACGCAGGACGCCCCGGGCCCGCCGCCCGCGGTCGCGCCAGCCCCTCCCCCGGCCGCCCCGCCGGTGCCGCCGCCCGCCGCACCGGAACCGCCGCCGCCACCGCGGGGTGAACAGCCCCACTACGAGCAGCACCGCCACGACCAGCCCCGCTACGAGCAGGCCCACCACGAGGCCGCGCCTGCGGTGCCGCCGCCGGCCGCTCCCGCGGACCCGTTCGCCTCGGATGCGCCGCTCCCGCGGATCCCTCCGCCCCCGGCCCCGGCGCCCGCTCCCGCGCCGCCGGTCCCGGGTCCTGCGGCCGCGGAGCCGCACGCCGCGGCTCCCGCACCCGCCCCGGCACCGGAGCCGCCGGCGTGGCCGCAGCCGGGCCCCGCCCCGGTCCCGCGCCCGGCGCCCGAGCCGGTGTGGCCGTCGGATCCGCAGGAGACGCAACTGGACCCCGGGCCGGTCCGCGTCCCCCGCGGCCCCGCCCCCGATCCCGGCCCGGCGTGGCCGGGTGCGGACGCGCCGGCGGCGCCGCCCGCCCCGGCCCCGGCCCCGGCACCGCACGCCGACCTTCCGCCGCCGCCGGCGCCGGTGCCCGAGCCGCCGCCCCCGACGCCGCCCGCGCCCGTCCCCGAGCAGAGCCCGCAGGTCGCCGAGGCGTACGGGATCCGGTTCCTGTGCGGCGCCGACGACATCGAACGCGTCGTCACCGAGGTGCGGCGGCGCGGCAAGTGGGCGCGGCGGCTGCGCGGGCAGGAGGTGTCGAGCGCGTCTGCGCCGGCGCTGCTGCTGATCGGGGCGCCGTCCAGCGGGCAGCGGCGGCTGGCCCGGATGGTGGCGCGGGCGCTGGCCGAGGTGGAGGCCTCCAGCGGCGAGCTGCACGCCGTCCACGCCGAGGACCTGCGCGAGCACGGCCCCGACGGGCTGCGCGCCGCACTGGAGGAGCACGCGGGCCATGTGCTGCTGCTGGACGGCCTGGACGGGCTGATCCTGGACGAGTCGCAGGGCGCGGCGTACGCGTCCGTGCTGTACCGGACGCGGCTGGAGGGCGTGAACGACACCGCGCTGCTGGCGACGTGCGAGCCGGACCGTGTCGGGGAGCTGTCGGCGGCGTCGCCGGAGCTGGTGACGGATCTGCGTGCGGTGCGGCTGCCGGACCTGACGGTCGCCGAGGCGCGGGCCGCGCTGGTGCGGCTGCTGGCCGAGGAGCGCAGCCTGCGGCTCGGGTCGGACGCGTGGGCGGTGGTGAACCGCGAGGTGGGCGCGCTGCGCCCGCGCGGCCGGCTGACCGGGGCGCGGCTGGTGGAGGCGTACCTGGACCGGGCGGCGACCCGGCATCTGGGCAGCGCGGCGGCGACGCAGGCGATCGGCAGCGCGCTGTCGCTGACGGCGGCCGACTTCGAGGGCCTGGCGGCGGAGCTGTCGGGCCGCTGACCCCGGGCGCCCATGGGGCCCGATCTCCCTTGCCCGCAGGGGATTTGGGCCCCTGCCGGGCGGCGGAATGTCGGTGGGCGGGGTCACGATGGAGGGCGTGGATCGCGTAGACCGGCTGCTGGCGCTCGTCGCGGAACTGCGCGCGGCCTCCCCCGAGCCGCTGGACCCGGCCGTGCACGCGGCGCGGCTGGGCGTCAGCGAGCGGACCGTCCGCCGCGACCTGGACCTGCTGGCGCACGGCGGGCTGCCGGTGCGGGCGGACAAGGGCCGCGGGTACGTCCTGCCGGAGCCGCCGGAGCCCGAGCCGCTGAGCGAGGCGGGGTCGCTGATGGGCCCGGTGCACGACACCCTCGCCGAGGCGGTCCGCACCCGCCGGGTCGTCCGGCTCGCCTACACCGACCAGGCGGGGGCCCGCAGCTTCCGTGACGTGGAGGCGCACGGCCTGCTCGTCGCGCCCTACGGGGAGTACCTGGTGGGATGGTGCCGGATGCGGGACGGTCCGCGGATGTTCCGGCTGGACCGGATCGGCGCGGCGTTCCTTTCGGGGCGGGGCGCGGAGGTCCGGGATCTGGACGAGCTGCTGGCGGCGCTGCGGGTGCCGATGCCGCGTCCCCCGGCCGAGCCGGGGCCGCGCGGCCCGGCGGGCGCGGCGCGGGCCCGGGCGTGGACGCTGGACCGGCTGGAGTTCGTGCGGTCCCGGCTGCGCGACGCGGCCGCGGAGGTCCGCACCCCGGGCCCGCGCGGCGCCGGTACCGGCGGTAGCGGTGGCGGTGCGGGGGGTGGTGCGGGGGCTGCGGCGCTGCGGGGGGTGCTGGGGCATCTGGCGGAGTGGACGCGGTGGCAGGCGGCGGCGATCCGGTCGGCGGCGACCGGTGAGGAGCCGGTTCTGGCGGGGCGGCCGCCGCCTTTCCCGCCGGATTTCGGGCGGGAGATGCCCTTCGACGCGCGGGAGCGGATGATCCAGGACGCGATGGCGCTGCGGTCGCTGGGCGATCTCGCGCGTGATCTGCAGGAGGTGCTGGAGGCGGTGGGCCATTGGGCGGCCGACTGCGACGACGCGTTGTGGGAGGCGGAGCTGCCCGACCCGCGCCCTTACGGCCCGCCGGGCCCGCCGCGTCCGCTGGCGGACCTGCTGGCGGGGTGGCGCGGCCCCCTCGCGCACATCGAGTGGCATCTGGACCGTCTCTCCGACGAGCCGCCGCTGCCGCCTTCGGGTGACGACGAGGAGGTCTGGATCGTGGACCGCTGCCCGCTGCAGGCCTGACCCGGCCGGTTCTCAGAACGACACGGCCTCTCAGGACCACACGGCGCCGTTCCCGCCGGGGACGGCGGCCGGGGGGCTGAGGCTGCGGGTGAACCAGACGGTCTTGCCGGAGGGTGCGGGGCGGGCGCCGAACTCGGTGGCGAGGGCGGCGACGAGGAGCAGCCCGCGGCCGGCCTCGGACCAGTCCAGGACGGGGGGCGGCCCGGCGGGGACGCCGGGTGCGGCGGCGGCGCCGTCGCCGACCTCGCCGGTGAGCCGCGCACGCCTCCCGTCCCCGGTCTCGGCCCTGTCTCCGAGGGAGCCACCGGGACGGCACTGCGGGCCGGAGGCCGGGCCGCGGTCCAGGCGCAGGGTGAGGTGGACGGGTCCGGTGCCGTGCACGACGGCGTTGGTGATGAGTTCGTCCACGATGAGGACGATGTCGTCGACGTCCGCGGTGTCGGTGACGTGCCATCTCCGCAGTGTCCGGGTGGTGAGCGCGCGGGCGCGGGACGCGGCCCGGGGATCGGCGTCGAGTTCCCATGCCGCCGCAGCGGCGGCGCCCGCGGCGCTGCCGCCTCCTGTTCCAGCTCCGCCCGGTGCGGCGTCCGTGACCCCGTCCGGGCCGCTGTCCGTTCTTCCGTCTGCGGGTCTTGTGGTCCCGGTCCCCGTGGTGTGCACTTCGCCGTCTCCTCACCCTCTGGCGGTGTTCCGCGGGTCGGCGGCCTGGTGATGTGCCGCGTTCCCCCGTCGCGGTCGGTGTGCGGGGGTGCCGTGGGCTTGTGGCCGTGGCGGCGGTCCCCGTGCCGGCGGCCGGTGTTCGGCATTCCCCGCATTCGACTCATATTCAGTGACGCGTCGCCCGGCGGGGTGGTGCACGGGCGTAGGGCAACCCTCACTTCGGGGTGAGGTGAACGCCACATGCGGGGTGGCGGTGGAGGAGGCACCCGCGGGGAGCCGTTACAGTGGACGGGTCGGTGTGGCATGTGTCCCCCGGGCTCTAATTGACGCCTTCGGGGAATACCGCCGGTCCCATGCGGTCCGGGCTGGAGCTTCGTTGTGCCTTTCGCCGTGAGGCGACCACCACACCGACTTGAACGCCGAGGCCCCGGCGAGTTCGTCTCGCCGGGGTCTCGGCGTTCGCGTGTCCGGGGTCGTCCCGGCGGGTGGCGGGTGTGTGCGGGGGGCGGGTGTCAGAGCGCGGCGGCCGCGATGCCGGCGCCGATCGCGGCGAGGACGACGAGGACGGCGGCCGCTGCGAGCGCGATGGTGCGGGCGCGGCGGCCGCGTGGGGTGCCGAGCCGTGCGAGGCGGTGCGCCAGCCGCGGGTCGTCCTCGCTCAGGCGGACCTCGATCTGCGTGAGGATCCGCTGCTCCTCCATCGACAGCGCCATGCTTCATACCTCCGGGGGGTGGTCAGGTGTCTGGTTCCTCCCCACGGATCATGATCATTATCCCTCGGGTGCGGTGACCGTTGCGCCGCGTGCGGGCCGGCTCTCGTGGTGGAGCCGGTCGAGGGCGGTGATGTAGTAGGTGTAGGCGTGGCCGGGTTTCGCGGCGGGGTCGACGATGCCGCCGCCGCGGACGTCGCCGATGAGGCGGGCGGGGTCGGCGGGGGCGCAGCCGGGGTGCTCGCCGTCCACGCGGTAGACGCCGTAGGAGGTGGCGCCCTGGGACGGCCGCCAGGTGACCTTGACGCCCTTCACGCCTTTGACGCCCTTGCCGCCGGCGGCGTCGGCGGTGGCGGGGGTCGCGGTGGTGTCCTGGACGGGCGGGGGCGCCTTGCCGCCGCGGCGGGCCACGACGGGCTGGATCGCGGGGCGGGCGTAGTGGTCCTTGCGGATGCGGGAGGCGAATCCGCGGCGGTCGGAGGCGATGTCGGAGGCGCTGAAGAACACGTCACCGCGGATCTGGGGGTATCTGGCGTTCAGGGTGAGGTGGCGGGACAGTTCGGCGGGTTTCTTCCAGGTGGGGTCCTCGCCGACGCGGTAGCCGGCCTGCCCGATGGTCAGCTGGACGCCGGTGCCCTTGACCTGGCCGGCCCACCAGGAGGCGAGCTCGGCGTAGTCGGCGCGGGGGTCGCCGATCGGCCAGTACAGCTGGGGGGTGACGTAGTCGAGCCACCCTTTCTTGATCCAGGTGCGGGTATCGGCGTAGATGTCGTCGTAGCTCTGCAGGGCGCTGGTGCGGGACCCGGCGGGGTCGCTGCTCTTGTTGCGCCACACGCCGAACGGGCTGATGCCGAACTGCACCCATGGTTTGGCGGTGTGGATCCTGCCCGACAGGGACTGGACGAGGGTGTCGACGTTCTTGCGGCGCCAGTCGGCCTTCTTCATGCCCTTGCCGTAGGTCTTGAAGGTGGCGCCGTCGGGGAAGTCGCCGTCCTCGGGGTAGGGGTAGAAGTAGTCGTCGAAGTGGACGGCGTCGATGTCGTACTTGGTGACGACGTCCATGACGGCCTTGGTGGCCAGGTCCCGGACCTGCGGCAGGCCCGGGTCGTACCACAGTCCCTTGCCGTACTTGCGGACCCAGTCGGGGTGTTGCCGGGCGGGGCTCTTGGCCGGCAGTTTCTTCACGTCGTCCTGGCGGGAGACGCGGTAGGGGTTGAACCAGGCGTGGAATTCCAGGTTGCGGGCGTGGGCCTCCTTCAGCATGAACGCCAGGACGTCGTAGCCGGGGTCCTTGCCCTGGGTGCCGGTGATCCACTGCGACCACGGCTCGTACGGCGAGTCGTAGAAGGCGTCGGAGTTCGGGCGGATCTGCACGAACACCGCGTTCATGTTCATCGCCTTGGCGGTGTCGAGCAGCCTGGTGTAGGCCTTCTTCTGCTTGTCGGCCGCGGCCTTGGGGAAGTCGGTGTTGCCGACGGTGGCGATCCACATGCCGCGCAGCTGCCGCGCCTTGGAGTCGCCGGGCTCGGCGATCTTCGGGCATTCGGCCTTGGCGCCGGGCGGGACGGGCCCGCCGTCCTCGCGTCCGCCGGTGCCGAGGTCGGGGATGCCGCAGGCGGCGAGGGCGCCCGCCGCCGCTCCCGCCGTCAACGCCACTGCCACTGCCCGGGTCCTGGATCGCCATGCCATAGCGGCCCATTGTTACGCACGCGCCGCGATGCCACGTACGAAACACCCGCGCCCGTGTGATCCCACCCCGTCCCGATTTGCCCGATCCCTCCCTTGCGATCTTCGAACACGCGTTCCATACTCTGCGTGATGATGCGAATCGCCAACGTGTTCGAAGGGGGCGCTGTGCGCTGGGATCTTTCACCGGCTGAAGCGGGACCGGTCACCCTGCCGCCGAGAAACGCCGGACTGGGCGGCGACACACCGGTCCTCATGGCGGACGGCCGGACGAAGCCCCTGGGCTCGTTACGGTTTGGGGACCGTGTCCACGGGTCGCGGGTGGCCGGCCGCTACCGCCGATATCTGATCACGGAGGTGGTCGAACACCGGCGGGTCGTCGGCCTCGCCGTCGTGGTGGGCCTCGAGGACGGCACCCGGCTCACGGCCGGTGCCGACCAGCGCCTGCTCACCGAGCGCGGCTGGAAGCATGCCACCGGGACCGAGCAGGGGTCGCGGAGACGGCCCCACCTCACCGGCAACAATAGCTTGATGGGAATGGGAGGATTTGCCGCCCCTCCTGCGCGTGACGCCGAGTACCGCACAGGATATCTGTGCGGAATGATCCGGGGTGATGGGCAGTTGGGTCATTATTCGCATGGGGCTCCGGACCGGCCCAATGCCGTCGTCCACCGTTTTCGTCTTGCACTGGCTGATTTCGAGGCACTGGAGAGAAGCCGCCGCTACCTCTCCGGCTTCGGTGTCCCAACCCGGGAATTCGTGTTCTGCAAGGCCACAGGCACCCGCAGAGAGATGAGGGGCATCCGCGCTCAGAGCGCGGCGGCGGTCGCGGCGATCGAGGATGTCATACGGTGGCCGGGGCCCACGCCGTCCGACGAATGGCAGAAGGGTTTCCTGGCCGGGGTCTTCGACGCCGAGGGGTCATGCAGCCGAGGAATTCTGCGGATCACCAACTCGGACCGGCGGATGCTGGACATGATCACTCAATGCCTGCTTCACTTCGGCTTCGGCTTCGTGGAGGAAGAGCCGCGAACTCCCGCCAATGTTCCGGTCGTCTCGATTCGACTCAAAGGCGGCCTGCCAGAGCGGACTCGGCTCTTCCACATCATCAGCCCCGCGATCACCCGTAAGACGTCGATCGATGGGGTCGCTTTGAAGACCGATGCGCCGCTCGGGGTCACGTCCATCACCGAACTCGGCACGAGGATCCCTCTGTACACGGTCGTCACCACCTCAGGGGACGTCGTCGCCGACGGCGTCATCTCCGCTGCCGGACCGGCGGATCGCGCGGCCGGGCCCGCGGGCAGGTGATCTGCAGCGCGTTACCCGTTCCGATGAGGCGGACGGTGGTCGGCTGTGCTCAGGCGGCGCCGGCCGCCGGGTGGGCGGGGTGGCGGTGGATGTGGAGGCCGGTGTGGCCGGGGGCCAGGTGGGGGCGCAGGACCAGGTCGTCGTCGTAGTCGCCGCCGAGTTCGGCGCGGTAGGGGATGGGGGCGGCGGTGGGCAGGGTGTGCAGGCGGGCGTCGAGGGCGGCGGCGGCCGCGGCGTGGTCGGCCTCGGTCGCGCGGTCGGCGCCGGTGACGACCAGGGGCGGCAGGACGTCCATGCCGGTGTAGAACAGGGTGCCGTGCAGGAGGGGGAACAGGACGTCCTCGGATGCACCGTGGACGCCGCGGGGGCCGAGGCCGGTGGGGCGCGCGCCGGCGGTGGTGACGACCAGGGCGCGGCGGCCGGCCAGGCCTCCGTCGCCGTAGCGCAGGGTGCGGCCGCGCTCGTCGGTGACGCCGAACGCGAAGCCCTGGACGAAGACGCGGTCGAACCAGCCCTTCAGGATGGCGGGCATCCCGTACCACCACAGCGGGAACTGCACGATCAGCGCGTCCGCCCAGGTGACCTTGTCCTGTTCGGCGCGGATGTCGGGGGCCAGCGTTCCGGCGGCGTGGGCGCGCTGCGATTCGGCGCCGACGATGAGGCGGGCCGAGGGGTCGTGGCCGAAGTCGGCGGGGCCGACGACGGGGTTCCAGCCCATCGCGTACAGGTCGGAGTGGCGGACGTGGTGGCCGTCGCGGCGCAGGGTGGCGGCGCCGTGGTCGCGGAGGGCGCCGTTGAGGGAGCGGCCGTCGGGGTGGGCGAAGAGCCACAGGACGTTCACGGGCTTCTCCTTGTCGATGTCGTCGATGTCGTCGGTGTCGTCGGTGTCGTCGGTGTCGTCGGTGTCGGTGTCGGTGTCGTCGGGTCCGTGGTCTTCGATGCTGCCTGGGCGGGCGGGCGGCGGGCAGTGGCCGGTGGGCCAAGATGTGCAAGGATCGGGCCATGAGCGCGGCCGGGGTGCATCGGGTGGCGGTGGTGGTGCGCGAGGGTGTGCTGCCGATGGAGCTCGGGATCGTCCATCAGCTGTTCGGGCAGGCCCGGGGACCGGACGGGGCGCCGCTGTACGAGGTGGTGTCGTGCGCGGTCGAGCCGGGGGCCGTACGGGCGGACGCCGATTTCGCGGTGGCGGTCGGGCACGGGCTGGAGGCGCTGGAGAGTGCGGGCACGGTGATCGTCCCGGCGTCGCATCTGCTGGACGAGGAGCGCCCCGGGGACGGGCCGGTGCCCGCGGCACTGGCCGCGGCGCACCGGCGGGGCGCGCGGGTCGCGTCGGTGTGCACGGGCGCGTTCGTGCTGGCGGCGGCGGGACTGCTGGAGGGGCGGCGGGCGACGACGCACTGGCTGTCGTGCGGCCGGTTCGCGGCGATGTTCCCCGGCGTGGAGGTGGACGCCGCCGTGCTGTTCGTCGACGCGGGGGACGTGCTGACCTCGGCCGGGGAGGCCGCGGGCATCGACCTGTGCCTGCACATGATCCGCCGCGATCACGGCGCCGCGGTCGCGGGGGACCTGGCGCGCCGCACGGTGGTGCCGCCGCACCGCGAGGGCGGGCAGGCCCAGTTCATCGCGCTGCCGGTGCCGGGGCCGCGGGACACCTCGACCGGGGCGGCGCGGGCGTGGGCGCTGGAGCGGCTGGACCGGCCGGTGACGCTGGCGGGGATGGCGGCGCGGGCGTCGATGAGCGTGCGGACGTTCACCCGCCGGTTCCGGCAGGAGACCGGCGTGTCCCCGCAGGTGTGGCTGACGGTGCAGCGGGTGGAGCGGGCGCGGCGGCTGCTGGAGGAGACCGACCTGCCGGTGGACCGGGTGGCCGAGCGGGCGGGGTTCGGGACGGCGGCGTCGCTGCGGCAGCATCTGCACACCGCGGTCGGGGTGTCGCCGTCGGCCTACCGCGCCACGTTCCGCGGCCCGTGAACGCCCGGCAGGCGAAAGTCAGGCAGGGCCAGGCAGGTGCCGGACGGGGGTCAGGCGTGTTCGGCGTCGAGCTCGACGGGTTCGGCGATGACGTCGACCATGGCGCCGTTGCGCAGCACCGTGATGGGCAGAGGCCGCCCGATGGCCTCGGCGAACATGAGCCGCTGCAGGGACTGGGCCTCGGAGACCGGTGCGCCCCCGGCGGTCAGGACCAGGTCGCCGCGGCGCAGCCCTGCCCGGTCGGCGGGGCTGCCCGGCACCACCTCGGCGACGCGCAGCGCGTCCCGCTGACCGGTGCGTTCACGCAGCGCGGCGGGCACCGGGACGGGCGCGGCGGCCAGGCCGAGGAACGCGCGGCGGACCCGGCCGTCGCGGATCAGCGCGGCGATGATACGGCGCGTGGTGGCGTTGATGGGGACGGCCAGGCCGAGCCCGATCCCGGCGACCGCGGTGTTGACGCCGACGACGCGGCCGTGGGCGTCGGCGAGCGCGCCGCCGGAGTTGCCGGGGTTGAGGGCGGCGTCGGTCTGGATGACGTCCTCGATGACGCGGACGGCGGTGCCGGTGCGCGTCGGCTGCGAGGTGGGCAGCGACCGGCCGAGCGCCGACACGACCCCCGCGGTGACGGACCCGGCGAGGCCGAGCGGGTTGCCGACGGCGACGACGAGCTGCCCGACGACCAGGGCGTCGCTGTCGCCGAGGGTGACCGGGTCGGGGACGGGCCCGTCGGCGCGGACGACGGCCAGGTCCGACAGCGGGTCGGTGCCGGTCACGGTGAACGCGCCGGTGGAGCCGTCGGCGAACGCCGCCTGCCCGCCGGCCGCGGACCCGACGACATGGGCGTTGGTGAGCAGGAACCCGTCGCCGGTGAACGCGACGGCCGACCCCGTGCCCTCGCCGCGGCGGTGCCGGACGCGCAGCGCCGCCACGCGCGGGGTCAGCTCGCGGGCGACGGCGGACACGACGCGGGAGTAGGCGTCCAGCGGCGGCCCGCCCTCACCGTCCTGGTCACCGGGGTCGTGTTCACGGGGATCGCTGTCGTGGGGGATCATCGCACCTCCCAGATGATTACATCGTTACACGGCAACGCCGGGAGGTGAAGAGGTGTTCCCGCTACGGCAGCACCTCGGTGCGCAGGATGCTGTACAGCACCTCGTCGCGGTAGCGGCCGTCGCGGAAGCTGTAACCGCGCATGACGCCCTCACGGGTGAACCCGGCCTTCTCCAGGGCACGCTGCTCGGCGATGTTGTCCACCTCGGTCTCGGCCTGCACACGGTGGGCCAGGGTGTGCGCGAACAGGTACTCGGCCAAAAGCCGCTGCGCGCGGCTGCCCGCGCCGCGCCCGCGCGCCTCGGGCAGCAGCGAGATGCCGACGCTCCAGCACCACGCCCGCACCGTGGTGGGGACACGGTGGTAGGACACGATGCCGAGGAAGCGGCCGCCGCCGGCGACGGCCAGGTTCCCCAGATCCTCGCCCAGCATCCGGTTCTCCTCCCACCGCCGCCGGTAGCGGCGCGGGTCGTGCCACCCCTCCCACAGGAACGGCCCGCACAACTCAGGATCGCTGCGCAGCCGCTCCACCGCGGCAAGGTCCTCCTCGGCGACCGGCCGCAACTCCACCTCGTCGTCCATCGCAGGCCCCCTGTTCAGCTCTGAGCGGTTTCAGCGCAGTGTGGACAGGCCGCCGTCCACATGGACGACCTGCCCGGTGACATAGGACGCACGGTCCGACAGCAGGAACACCGCGACGTCGGCGACCTCCCACGCCGTCCCCTGCCGGTGCATCGGGATCAGACGCGCCACCTGGTCGCGGGAACCGTCGCCGCCGGCCGACGCGGCCCGCCCCATCACGGTGTCGATCAGGCCGGGCGCCACCACGTTCGCGCGGACGCCACGCGACGCGCCCTCGGCCGCGATGTGCCGCACCAGCCCCGTCAGCCCCGCCTTCGACGCGTCATAGGACGGCGACCGCGACCCCGGCTTCGTCCCCGCCAGCGACCCGATGAACACCATCGCGCCGCCGGCGTCCAGCGCCGGCATCGCGGCCTTGCCGACCAGGAACGGCGCCCGCAGGTTCACCTGCAGCACACGGTCCCAGTCGGCCAGCGCCGTGCCCGCCAGCCCGTACCCGATCCCGATCCCGGCGTTGAACACCACCCCGTCCAGCCCGCCGAGCCCCTCGGCGGCCTGCATCACGACCCGGTCGCACGACGCCGGATCGGTCACGTCGGCGACGACCACGCACGCCCGCCCGCCCTCCGCGGCGATCATCGCGGCGGTCTCCCCCGCCGCGTGCTCGTCCACGTCCCCGCACGCCACCACCGCGCCCTCCCGCGCGGCGGTGACCGCGATGGCGCGGCCGTTGCCGACCGGCGCGGCGGGATCGTCGCTCGGCCGCGTCCCCGCGCCGACGACCAGGATCCGGCGCCCCGCCAGCAGCCCGCCGGAAGGATGAGTCTCGGGCATGATCGGCACCGTAGCCGACGCCGCCCTCCCCCGCCCAGCCCCCGCCGGCCCCGGCTAGGGTTCTGGGCATGGGACACGCGACCGGGACGGCCGGGGAACCGGTGGTCATCGAACGCGCCGCCGGCACCGGCGGCGAACTGGTGCTGCGCCGCGACGGCGCCCACTACGAGATCATCAGCAACGGCGTGTTCCTGATGGACACCCGCAACGGCGAGTCCGAGCGGCTGCTGGTCCGCGCCGCCATCGACGAACTCGGCGCGCTCGACGAACCGGCGCGGCTGCTCATCGGCGGTCTCGGCGTCGGATTCTCCCTCGCCGAGGCGCTGACCGTCCCCGGCGTCGCCCACGTCACCGTCGTCGAACGCGAACCCGCCGTCATCACCTGGCACGCCACCGCGCTGAGGCCCTGGTCCCGCGGCGCGCTGGACGACCCCCGCGTCACCGTCGAGACCGCCGACCTCCTCGACGTCCTCGCCTCACCCGCCACCGGCCCGTTCGACGCGCTGTGCCTGGACATCGACAACGGCCCCGACTGGACCGTCACCCCCGGCAACGCCCGCCTCTACGCCCCCACCGGCCTGGACGCCCTCACCGCGCTGCTCACCCCCCGCGGCGTCCTCGCGGTGTGGAGCGCGAACGCCGCACCCGCGTTCGAGGCACTCCTGCGCGACCGGTTCACCCACGTGCAGGCCCGCCCCGTGCCCGTGCCGCGCGGCGAACCCGACATCGTCTACCTCGCCCGCGGCCCGCACCCCACCGGCTGACCGCCCCGCCCCCGACGCCCCCGCGCATAGGCGCCGGACCGGCGGGCATGAGCCCGGGGCGAGCCCCGGCCCCCGCCCCATGTGGCGCACACCTCACAACCCACCGCCACCCCGCCCGTTTGAACAGGTTCAAATCTGTCGTACAGTGGCTCACGTGAAGCTCGCCGTGACAGCACCGGACCGACTCACCGTCCGCACCGTCCCGGTCCCCGACCCGGGCGACCTCATCGCGCGGCTTCCGCACCCCTCCGCGCTCGCCTGGATCCGCCACGGCGACGGCATCGTCGGCTGGGGCGAAGCCGCCCGCCTCACCCTCCCCGGCGGCGACGACCGCTTCGGCGCCGCCGCCCGCATGCTCACCGACCTGTTCGGCGCCGCCGCCGTCGACGACCCCGTCGGCGTCCCCGGCTCCGGACCCGTCGCCTTCGGCACCTTCGGCTTCGACCCCAAATCCCCCGACTCCACCCTCATCGTCCCCCGCCGCATCCTCGGCCGCCGCGACGGACACGCCTGGCTCACCACCATCGGCGACGACACCGATCCCCTCACCCTCGCCAACCCGCCCCAACCCCCCACCGGCCTGCACTGGAGCGACGGCGCCCTCCCCGAACACGCCTGGAAGCACGCCGTCGCCACCGCCGTCGACCGCATCCGCCACCGCTCCCTCGGCAAGGTCGTCCTCGCCCGCGACCTCACCGTCCGCGCCGACGCCCCCATCGACGCCCGCGTCCTGCTCAGCCGCCTCGCCGCACGCTTCCCCGGCTGCTACACCTTCTCCTGCGCCGGCATGGTCGGCGCCACCCCCGAACTCCTCATCCGCCGCACCGGCGGCGACATCGAATCCCTCGTCCTCGCCGGCACCACCGCCCGCGGCCACACCCCCGCCGACGACCAGGCCCGCGCCGCCCGCCTCCTCGCCTCCGCCAAAGACCGCGAGGAACACCGCTACGCCGCCGAAATGGTCCGCGACGCCCTCACCCCCCTCTGCGCACACCTCACCATCCCCGCCCAACCCGAACTCCTCACACTCCCCAACGTCCTCCACCTCGCCTCCCCCCTCCGCGGACGCCTCGCCGCCGACCGCTCCGTCCTCGACGTCGTCGCCGCCCTCCACCCCACCCCCGCCGTCTGCGGAACCCCCACCGACACCGCCATGGACCTCATCCGCGAACTCGAAGGCATGGACCGCGGCCGCTACGCCGGACCCGTCGGCTGGGTCGACGCCCGCGGCGACGGCGAATGGGGCATCGCCCTGCGCTGCGCCGAGATCGACGGCACCCGCGCCCGCCTCTTCGCCGGCTGCGGCATCGTCGCCGACTCCGACCCCGCCGCCGAGCTCGCCGAAGCCCGCACCAAATTCCGCCCCATGCAGTACGCCCTCCACGGCTGACCCAGGCCACCACCACCCCGGCCACCACCACCCGGCCGCACCCGGCACACTGGGACGATGCGCGCGACCCGGCTCCTGTCACTGCTACTCCTGCTGCAGACCAGAGAACGGATGACCGCCCGCGAACTCGCCACCGAACTCGACGTCTCCATACGCACCGTCTACCGTGACGTCGAATCCCTCAGCGCCGCCGGCGTCCCCGTCTACGCCGACCGCGGCCCCGACGGCGGCTACCGCCTCCTCAACGGATACCGCACCAGGCTCACCGGCCTCACCGCCGCCGAAGCCGAATCCCTCACCCTCTCCGCCCTCCCCGGCCCCGCCTCCCAGCTCGGACTCGGCGACGCCCTCGCCGCCGAACTCAAACTCATGGCCGCCCTCCCACCCGACCTGCGCTCACGCGCCACCCGCATCCGCGAACGCTTCCACCTCGACGCCCCCGGCTGGTTCCGCTCCCCCGACCAAGTCCCCCACCTGCACACCATCGCCGACGCCGTCTGGAACCAGCACCCCATCGACGTCCTCTACCGGCGCTGGCAACGCCCCCAGCAGGTCACCCGCACCCTCGACCCCCTCGGCGTCGTCCTCAAGGCCGGCACCTGGTACCTCATCGCCCACCCCACCGGCCACGACACCCCGCAGCCACCCCGCACCTACCGCATCTCACGCGTCCTCAGCCTCACCGTCCGGCCCGGCCACTTCGACCGCCCCGAAGGATTCGACCTCGCCACCTACTGGGCCGCCTACGCCGAACGATTCGAAGCCGACTCCTACCGCGAACACGCCACCGTCAGACTCTCACCCGACGGCCTCACCCGCTCCCAGATCCTCCTCCCACCCGTCATGGCCCGCGCCGCCCTCGAAGGCGCCACCACACCTGGCCCCGACGGATGGACCCACCACACCCTCCCCATCGAATCCGTCCGCCACGCCCACGTCGAATTCCTCAAACTCGGCGCCGACGTCGAAGTCCTCGGCCCACCCGAACTCCGCGACATGATCGCCGCCACCGCCCGCGCCCTCGCCGACCGCTACACCCCCACCCGCTGACCCCTACACCGCCGGCGGCTGGCACCCCGGACACCAGAACAGATTCCGCCCCGCCAACTCCGCCACCGCCACCACCGACCCGCACACCAGACACGGCTGCCCCGCACGCCGGTACACGTACACCTCACCACCGTGACCGTCCACCCGCGGCGCCCGCCCCATCGCCTCCGGCATGTGCTCCGCCCGCACGGTGTCGATCCGCCCGGCACGCACACCGTCCCCCATCAGCAGCACCAGATCGCCCCAGACCGCCGCCCACTGCCCCGCCGACAGCCGCCGCCCCGGCAACCGCGGATCGATCCCCTGCCGGAACAGCACCTCCGCCCGGTAGATGTTCCCCGGCCCCGCCACCACCGACTGATCCATCAACAGCACCGCCACCGGAACCCGCGACCGGCTGATCCGCCGCCACGCCACCCCCGGATCCGCGTCACCCCGCAGCGGATCCGGCCCCAGCCGATCACGCAGCAGCTTCACATCACCCGGCTCCAGCAGCTCACACGCATTGGGACCACGCAGATCCGCGTAATGCCCGCCACCCTCCAGCCGCAGCCGCACCTGCCCCACCGGAACCGGCGCCGGCGCCGCCCCGAACACGTACTTGCCGTAAATCCCCAGATGCACATGCAACGTCCGGTCGTCGTCGAACCCCAGCAGCAGATGCTTGCCATGCGCGTCCGCCACCGACAGCACCCGCCCGTCCAACCACCGCGCCCCCTCCGCGAACCGCCCCTGCGGACTCGTCGCGGAAACGGCGAGGCCGCCGAACATCCGCTGATGTTCGACGGCCAGACGGTGAATCGTGTGTCCCTCGGGCATGGCCCGGAGCATAACCGCCCTAACGCAGCGGCTCCCCGACCCCCCGCATATGCCCCAGCGCCTCCCGGTAAGACGCCACCAGCCCCGTCTCGGTGTAGGGAACCCCCACCACCGCGCAGTGCTCACGCACCAGCGGCTGTACCCGACGCAGACTGCACCGCGGGATCCCCGGGAACAGATGATGCTCGATCTGGTAGTTCAGACCACCCATCAGCCAGTCCGTCACCAGACCGCCCCGCACGTTCCGGGACGTCAGCACCTGCCGCCGCAGATGCCCCCACCGCTCCCCCGGCTCCGGCATCGCCATCCCCTTGTGGTTCGGCGCGAACACCGCACCCAGATGCACCCCGAAAAGCGCATGCTGCAAAGCGATCAACGCCAGCGCCTTCCCCGGCGACAGCAACGAGAACGCCAACCCCAGATACCCCACGGCGTGCACCAGCAGCAGACCGCCCTCCACCACCTGATCACGCCGTGAACGCCCCCGCAGGAAAGCCAGACTCCCCACCTTGAGGTTCACGCCCTCCAACGTCAGCAGCGGGAAGAACAGCGCCGCCTGATGCCGCGCCACCCACCGCAGCACACCCCGCCGCCGCTCCGCCTGCTCACACGTCCACGCCACCACCCCCTCCCCCACATCGGGATCCTTCCCGACATGGTTCGGATTGGCGTGATGCCGATTGTGCTTGTCGTTCCACCACCCATGCCCCATCCCGAGCAGCAGATTCCCCAGCAGCAGCCCCAGCCACCGGTTGCCGCGCGCGCTCCGCGCGATCTGCCGATGCCCCGCGTCATGCCCCAGGAACGCGGTCCGCGTCGTGATGACGGCCAGCGGAATCCCCAGCAGAACCGTCCACCAGCCGTCCCCCGCCCACGCCACCGCCCCCCACAGCGCCGCGGTCGCGGCCAGATTCAGCCCGATCGCCCGCGCGTAGTAACCGCGCCGACGATCCAGCAGCCCGCCATCGCGGACCCGGCGCGCCAACGGCGCGAAGTCGCTACCGGCAGACCGGCCGGACGATCGGGAGGGGGCGTGCAGGGTTGCGGGCATGAAGCCTCCATTCGACGGGGGAACGATTGCCCGAAAGTTACGGAGCGTGAGACCGGGAAGTCACCCCGCTGAGGAGCCATTCACGGTCTGGCTCGCAGGTCCCGGTCCCGCCCGGCGCCCCTCCCTCCACGAGATGATCACCAGCGGAACCCGCACCCTGCGCAAAGACCCCGTCACCATCCCCATATAGGGTCACAAGTCATGGACGACGACTCTCGGTGGATCGACCTGGACGGTGCCGTCAACGCCCGCGACCTCGGCGGCCTCCCCACTGCCGACGGCCGCACCACCCGGCGCGGACGCGTCCTCCGCTCCGACAACCTCCAGGACCTCTCGGTCGCCGACGTCCGAATCCTCCTCGACGACTACGCCCTCAAGAACGTCATCGACCTGCGCAGCGACGCCGAAGTACGCCTCGAAGGACCCGGCCCCCTCACCCGCGTACCGTCCGTGACCGTCCACCAGCTGTCGCTGTTCCCCGAAGGCGGCCGCCACACCGACGTCGCCGCCGACGTCGCCAAAGCCCTCCCCTGGCAGGAACGCCCCTCGGCCGGCCCCGAACAGGACCGTTCCACCGGCCACTACCTCGGCTACCTCACCGACCGCGGCGACTCCATCGTCGCCGCCCTGCGCGTCATGACCCGCACCGACGGATCGGCGCTGGTGCACTGCGCCGCAGGCAAGGACCGCACCGGCGTCGTCTGCGTCCTGGCCCTCGACATCGCCGGGGTCACCCGCGAAGCGGTCGTCGCCGACTACGTCAAGACCGGCGAACGCCTCGAAGCAGTCCTGCGGCGCCTGCGCGACAGCGACACCTACGCCGCCGACCTCGACTCCCGCCCAGCCGACACCCACATGCCCCACGCCGCCATCATGGAGAAGTTCCTCACCCGCATCGACGAGGAACACGGCGGCACCCTCGGCTGGCTGTCCGGACACGGCTGGACCACCGACGACACCGACGCCCTCCGCGAGCGCCTCCTCGGCTGACACCCCGCCGCCCCGCCGCCGCGCGGACGGCTGCCCGCCGCGGGTGTACCTGCGAGCCCCCCGGGTAGCGGCCCGGGCATGAAACTCCGCTCACCCGAACGCGCCGCGGACGCCGAGCAGCGCCGCCGCGTCACCCCCGTCGAGCAGCACATCCACAGCTTCCTGGAAGTCGTCCCGCTGATGGCCACCGGCTTCCTCGCCACCCTGCACTGGGACCAGGCCCGCGCCCTCGCCGGCCGGACCTCCGCCTCCACCGCAAGCGCCGCCCGCTCACCCCCCGAACCCGCACCGCGCTCCTCGGAGCGATGGCCTTGTTCGGCGCCCTCCCCTACGCGGAGGAGATGATCCGCTGCCTGCGCGCCCGTCCCACCCTCAAGGCACAGCCGACCGCCGACCCACCGCCAACGAGCACCATTGCCATCCCAGCCGATCCGGCAACTGCTCGTTGAGATCGTTGTCTGTTTTTTGTCAGCGAGGATGATGGATGCAACCCGCCCAGCGCCTTTACATTGTAATTTGAACGGTGAAGTAAGTGGCTGCTCGGGGCGTCGGTCAGAGGGTCAGGCGAGGACGTCGCGGACGGCGGCCTGCGCCGCCTTGCGGAGCTCGGCGTGCAGGGCCGCGTTCGCCTCCCTGTCGGTGCGGGCCTCGATGATCCGCAGCCCCTCCCCCGCCATCGCCTTCGGCAGGTCCGCGGCCGCGTCCAGCCGCCGGTACGGGACGTGGTGCGCGGCGGCGACCGCCTCCAGGTCCACCTGGTGGGGGGTGCCGAAGACCCGCTCGAACGGGCCGCGCAGCGCCGCCTGCGGCAGCAGCGAGAAGATCCCGCCGCCCTGGTTGTTCACAACGACGATCGCCAGGTCGGGACGGCGGTCCCACGGGCCGACGATCAGCCCGTTCTGGTCATGCAGGAACGCCAGGTCGCCGAGCAGGGCGTAGGAGCGGCCGCTGTGCACCAGCGCCGCGCCCATCGCCGTCGACACCAGCCCGTCGATGCCGCTGGCCCCCCGGTTCGCCATGATCCGGATGCCGCGGCGCGGCCGCATCACCTGGTCCAGATCCCGGATCGGCATGCTCGCCGCCGTGAACAGCAGCGACCCGCCCGGCAGCCCCGCGACCAGGTCGCGGGCCAGCCGCGGCTCGCTCACCTCGGGCACCGCGTCCAGGACGCCGTCCACGGCCGCCGCCGCGGCCAGGTCCGCGGCCCGCCACGACTTCAGCCACGCGTCGTCGCCCGACACCACCGGGATCTCCACCTCCGGCGCCACCTGCGTCGCCGACCGCACCGGATCGGGCCAGTGCGCCAGATCCGGCGCCAGCACGATGTGCTCCTCCGCACGGCGCAGCAGCGACAGCAGCGGACGAGACAACCCGGGCTTGCCGAGCGTCACCACCACCTCCGGGCGGTGCCGCTCGACGAACTCCGGGACACCCAGCAGGAAATGATGCGACGACAGCGCGTGATCACCGTAGCGGGCGTTGCCGTTCGGCTCGGCGAGGACGGGCCAGCCCGCCATCGACGCCGCCGCCACGTACCGCTTGACGTTCACCGCGCCGTCCCCGACCACGAGGACACCACGGCGGGTCGGCGGGACGTGCAGCACCGAGCCCGGCGTCGCCGGGCGCACCTTCGTCCACGCGCCCGTCGCGTCGCCGTCCAGAGGCTCGCACCACGTCTCGTCGCCGTCCGGAATCAGCGGCTCGCGGAACGAGGCGTTCACATGCACCGGCCCCGGGACGGGCGCCTGCGCCATCCCCCACGCGCGGCTCAGCAGCGACCGCCAGTACGCCACCATGCCCGGCCGGTTCTCCGGGACGCCGATCTCGGTGCTCCACCGCACCGCCGTCCCGTACAGCTTCACCTGGTCGATCGTCTGGTTCGCGCCGGTGTCGCGCAGCTCCGGCGGCCGGTCCGCCGTGATCACGATCAGCGGGACGCCCGACTCGTGCGCCTCCACCACCGCCGGGTGGAAGTTCGCCGCCGCCGTCCCCGACGTGCACACCAGCGCGACCGGGCGCCCCGACCGCTTCGCCATGCCGAGCCCGAGGAACGACGCCGACCGCTCGTCGATCCGCACATGCAGCCGGATCCGGTCCGCCTCCTCGGCGGCATGCAGCGCCAGCGCCAGCGGCGCCGACCGCGACCCCGGCGCCAGCACCGCGTCGGTCATCCCGCAGCGCAGCAGCTCGTCGACCAGGACGGTCGCCAGCGCGGTGGCCGGGTTCACGGCGCCTCCCCGATCACCGCCGGGCCGTCCAGGTGGGCCTGCGCGTCCAGGGCCCGTCGGCGCAACCGCGTGCCGGGCGCCTCCCAGCGGCCCAGCGCCTCCTCGTCCACCACCGGCCGGCGCACCTCGATCTCACCCGCGACCGGGTGCAGCGGATCGTGCACGACGTCGCCCTCCAGCAGCGACAGCGTCGCCAGCCCGCACGCGTACGGCAGCTCCGGCAGCGCCGCCGCCAGCGCCAGACCCGCCGCCAGCCCCACCGACGTCTCCACCGCGCTCGACACCACCACCGGCAGCCCGCACGCCTCCGCCACCCGCAGCGCCGCGGCGACCCCGCCGAGCGGCTGCACCTTCAGCACCGCCACGTCCGCGGCGCCCGCCGCCCGCACCTTCAGCGGGTCCTCGGCGCGGCGGATCGACTCGTCCGCCGCGATCGGCACGTCCACGCGCCGCCGCAGCCGCGCGAGCTCCTCCAGCGTCGCGCACGGCTGCTCGGCGTACTCCAGCTCCCACCGGTCCAGCGCGCGGATCATCCGCGCGGCACGGTCGACGTCCCAGCCGCCGTTGACGTCGATCCTGACCCGGCCCTCCGGGCCGATCGCCGCGCGGACGGCCTCCACCCGCGCCAGATCGTCGGCGTCGTCCTGACCGCGCTCGGCGACCTTCACCTTCGCGGTGCGGCAGCCGGACTCCTTGGTCATCTCGAACGCCCGCTCCGGGCCGACCGCCGGGATCGTCACGTTCACCGGGATCCGGTCCCGGACGGGCGCGGGCCAGGCCTCGTACGCGGCCTCGCGGGCGGCGGCGAGCCAGCGGGCGCACTCGGCCGGACCGTACTCGGCGAACGGCGAGAACTCCCCCCAGCCGGCGGGGCCCTGGATCAGGGCGCCCTCCCGCCGCGTCACACCGCGGAACCGCGTCCGCATCGGGATGGAGAACACCCGCACCCGCCGACCCCCTGACCTGCCCGTCGAATCACGGCATTCCGGATCACACCGTGCGCTCGGACCCTTAGTAGTACCACGGGAAACGCGACCAATCGGGATCGCGCTTCTCCAGGAACGAGTCCCGTCCCTCGGCGGCCTCGTCGGTGCCGTAGGCGAGCCGCGTCGCCTCACCGGCGAACACCTGCTGGCCGACGAGACCGTCGTCGATCAGGTTGAACGCGTACTTCAGCATCCGCTGCGCCGTGGGGCTCTTCCCGTTCACCTTCCGCGCCCACTCCAGCGCCACCGCCTCCAGCTCGGCGTGCGGGACGACCGCGTTGACCATCCCCATCCGGTGCGCGGCCTCGGCGTCGTAGGCGTCCCCCAGGAAGAAGATCTCGCGGGCGAACTTCTGCCCGACCTGCCGCGCCAGGTACGCCGATCCGAACCCGCCGTCGAAGCTCGCCACGTCCGCGTCGGTCTGCTTGAACCGGGCGTGCTCCAGGCTGGCGATCGTGAGGTCGCACACCACGTGCAGGCTGTGCCCGCCGCCGGCAGCCCACCCCGGCACCACGCAGATGACGACCTTGCCCATCATGCGGATCAGCCGCTGCACCTCCAGGATGTGCAGCCGCCCCGCGCGCGCCGGGTCGATCGTGTCGGACGTCTCGCCCTCGGCGTACTTGTACCCGTCCCTGCCGCGGATCCGCTGGTCGCCGCCGGAGCAGAACGCCCACCCGCCGTCCCTGGGCGAGGGCCCGTTCCCGGTCAGCAGGACGCACCCGATGTCGCTCGACATCCGAGCATGGTCCAGCGCCCGGTACAGCTCGTCGACCGTGTGGGGCCGGAACGCGTTGCGCACCGCCGGGCGGTCGAACGCCACCCGCACCGTTCCGTGGTCGACCGCCCGGTGGTAGGTGATGTCGGTGAAGTCGAACCCCTCGACCTCTTTCCACGCGTCCGCGTCGAACAGCTCCGAGACCATGTCGTCCTCTCTCGTCGGGCGCCCGCGCCGCCCGGGGTCCGCGGCGCTCGTGCACCATTCAACCCGCCCCGTGTTTGAACGCGTTCAGCGGGGTCGTCTACCCTGATGAGATCATGGATCGCCCGCTGCACGCCGCCGTTCTGCCCCCCGGCCCCCGCCTCTTCCGAGCCCTGGCCGACGCGCTCGACGGCGGCCCCGCGATCTGCCCGCTGTCCCCCGACCTGCCGGAACCCGCGCTCCGCGAACTGCTGGACGCCCTGGCCCCGGACGCGATCCGCACACCGGACGGCCTGGCACCGTTCCGCCCCCGCGGCGGGCGCCGGCCCACCGCTCCCGGCACCGCCGTGCTGATCGCCACATCCGGCTCCACCGGCACGCCCAAGTTCGTCGAGCTGTCGGGCGCCGCGTTGCGCCACTCCGCCGCCGGGACGCTCGCGCGCATCGAGGCCGGCCCCCGCGACCGGTGGCTGTGCTGCGTGCCGACCAGCCACATCTCCGGCGTCCAGGTCCTGGTCCGCGCCCTCGTCGCCGGCACCGAGCCCATCATCGCGCCCCGCTTCGACGCCGCGGCCCTCGCCGCCACCGAAGGCGCGCACGTCTCCCTCGTCCCGACACAGCTGCGCCGGCTGCTGGACACCGGCGCCGACCTGGCACGCCTGGGCGCCATCGTCCTCGGCGGAGCCGCCGCCTTCCCCGGCCTGCTCGCCGAGGCGCGCGCCCGGGGCGTCCGCGTCTTCACCACCTACGGCATGAGCGAGACCTGCGGCGGCTGCGTCTACGACGGGACGCCCCTGGACGGCATGCGCGTCGCCCTCGGCGCCGGCGGCCGCATCCGCCTCTCCGGCCCGTCGCTGTTCACCGGCTACCGGCTGCGGCCGGAACAGACGGCTGAGGTCAGGGACGGCGACTGGTTCGTCACCCAGGACCTCGGCGCGCTGGAGGACGGTCGGCTCCGCGTCCGCGGCCGCCTCGACGACGTGATCAACACCGGCGGGGAGAAGGTCGTCGCGGGCGAGATCGCCGCCGTCCTGTCCCGCCACCCGAAGGTCCGCGACGTCGTCGTGGTCGGCCGGCCCGACCCCGAGTGGGGCGAGCGGGTCACGGCCGTCGTCGTCCCGGCCGCGTCCGGGCGGCCGGAACTGACCGAGCTGCGCGCGTTCGTCCGGGAGACGATGCCCCCGTACGCGGCGCCGCACGAGCTGGAGCTGGTCGAGGCCATCCCGCTGCTGGCGTCCGGCAAACCCGACCGGGCCCGGCTGCGCTCCCCCGCACCGGACCGCACAGTGTCACCGGACCGCACAGTGTCACCGCGCCGCTGACAACGTCCCCGGGAAGCCGCGGCGCATGGCAGGGTAATCACCCGGGGAGAGGACGACCATGGCGGTACAGCGCGGCGAGCGGGAGAACGGCGACGGACCGGAGCACGAGAGCGCCCTCACCGTCGTGCTCGCGTTCGCCGCCAACCTCGGCATCGCCGTCGCGAAGATCGTCGCGGCGCTGATCACCGGATCGGCGTCCATGGCCGCGGAGGCCGCCCACTCCGTCGCCGACACCTTCAACGAGGTGCTGCTGCTGGTCGGCCTGCGGCGCAGCGGCCGGCCCGCCGACCGCCGCCACCCGCTCGGGCACGGCAAGGAACGCTACATCTGGACCCTGCTCGTCGCCGTCGCCATCTTCGGCATGGGCGCGCTGTTCTCCTACTACCAGGGGATCCAGACGCTCACCGGACACCGCGGCGCCGCCGAGTCCGACGTGGTAGTCGGCTACGCCGTGCTCGGCGTGGCGTTCGTGCTGGAGGCGATCTCGTGGCAGCAGGCCCTCCGGCAGGTCAGGGCCGCGGCGCGGGAGGAGAACCTGCCGCTGACCGCCTACATCCGCCGCACCGACGAGCCGACCGCGATCAGCGTGCTGCTGGAGGACTCCGCGGCCCTCGTCGGTCTGCTCATCGCGTTCGGCGGCCTCGGCCTGCACCAGCTGACCGGCTCGGCGACCTGGGACGGGGTGGGTTCCCTGCTCATCGGCGTCCTGCTCACGGCCGTCGCGCTGGTCCTCGGCCGCATCAACCTGAACCTGCTGATCGGCTCGCAGGCCGACCCCCGGCTCGTCGCCGACGTGCGGGCACGCCTCGGCCGGGCGCCCGAGGTGGAGTGGGTCGTCGACATCGTCACCGTGACGTTCGGCGCCGACCGCGTTCTGGTCTGCGCCCGGCTGGACTTCCACGACTCCCTCACCGCCGGCGACGTCGAGCGCGCCTGCGTCCGGATGGCCCGCGAGCTGCGCGACGCGCACGAGGAGGTCGACGAGGTGTTCCTCGAACCGGTCCCCCGCGACGACGCTGAGCTGCGGGAACGGGTCATCGCGCGTTATGGCCGGGTGCTGCGGCCGAAGGAGCCGGACGCGTAGTGGTCTTCGTCACGCTGCCACGGCCACGCACCTTTACGTAGTAAGGTCACGTCGGGCCGGGCTGGACGGTGTGAAACGCCCAGCTCCGGGCACCACGACCCTTTGGATCGCTCCTCCACGATCCCCCGCGGAGCGCCGCCGGCCCACGGCGCCGGGAACAAGAACCCGGTGCTGCGTCGTTCCGTTAAGTGCGTGCGCCAAGAGCGAACACAATCAGCGTCGCACTCACACACCGAAGGGAGGGGGGTGTCCCCATGCCGCGAAGCGCCGTCGAGACCCCGCTCACGGAGTCGGCGGGCCCCGCGCTCAACGACCTCCTGAAGCGTGGCCGCGCCCAAGGGCGCCTCTCGCTCGACGAGGTGAGGGGGGCCTTCGAGACCGCCGGCATCAGCCCGGCCCAGGGCCGTTCCATCCTGCGCGAGCTGTCCGAGGCCGGCATCAGCCTGGCGGGCGAGTCCGACTCCGTCCGCAAGATGGCGGCGGCCGCCGACCACGCCGCCGGGGAGACCGCCCAGGGGACGCCGGGCACCATGAGCAACACGGGCGCCGCCAAGCGGCGCGCCCCCCGCAAGGCCGCGGCGAAGGACGCCCCCGAGACCGCGAGCCGGTCCCCGAAGACCACCGGCAAGGTCGACGCGCCGGCCGACGAGGGGTTCGAGGTCACCGAGGTCGAGGCCGAGGAGACCGCGACCGACCTGGACGACCAGTCGACCACCATGGGCGACTCCGTCCACACCTACCTCAAGGCGATCGGACGCCGGCAGCTGCTCACCGCCGAGCAGGAGGTCGACCTCGCCAAGCGCATCGAGGCCGGTCTCTACGCCGAGCACAAGCTGGAGAGCGAGGACCTCTCCCCCGCCCTGCGCGCCGACCTGGAATGGGTCGCCGGCGATGGACGCCGCGCCAAGGCCCACATGCTGGAGGCCAACCTCCGGCTCGTGGTGTCGGTCGCCAAGAAGTACTCCGACCGCGGCCTGTCGCTGCTGGACGTCGTCCAGGAGGGCAACCTCGGCCTGATCCGGGCCGTGGAGAAGTTCGACTACTCCAAGGGCTACAAGTTCTCCACCTACGCGATGTGGTGGATCCGGCAGGCGATCCAGCGCGGCTTCGCCGACTCGGCCCGCACGATCCGGCTGCCCGTCCACGTCCTCGAGATGCTCAGCAAGCTGAGCCGCGTCGAGCGCGACATGCACCAGCGTCTCGGCCGCGAGCCCACCCCCGAGGAACTGGCCGCCGAGCTGGACAAGAGCCCCGAGCAGGTCCGCGAGCTGCTGCGCACCACCCGCCAGCCGATCAGCCTGGACTCCACCATCGGCGAGGACGGCGAGACCCGCATCGGCGACCTCATCGAGGACACCGACAGCCCCGAGGCGTCCGAGCTGGTGGACCGCCAGCTCATGGCCGACCAGCTGCGCCGCACCCTTGACATCCTGTCCCCGCGCGAAGCCAAGATCATGGCGATGCGGTTCGGGCTGTACGACGGGACGCCCCGCACCCTGGACGAGATCGGCAAGGCCCTCGGGCTGACGCGGGAGCGGATCCGCCAGCTGGAGAAGGAGTCGCTGTCGAAGCTGCGGCACCCGAGCAACGCGCGCCCGCTGCTCGACTTCGCCGTCTGACCCGCCCGCCCGTCACGCGAAGGGCCCGCCGGACCGTCACGGTCCGGCGGGCCCTTCCGTTCTCCCGGTGCCGGCGGCCCCGGACGGCGAATGCCGAGAACCTCAGTCGGCGTGGCGGAACTCCAGGATGGCGACGCCCATCAGGCCCACGCCCATGCCGAGGACGATGAGGATCTCCAGCCAGATCGGCACCACCCAGCCGCCCCAGGTGACGCCCGGGTCGAACGTCCGCATCAGCTGCGGGGAGACGTCCAGGTGGGAGAACACCGCGTGCCGCAGCGGGTCGACCGCGTAGGTGAGCGGGTTGAACCGGGTCAGGACGGTCAGCCATGTCGGCAGCCCGCTCAGCGGGTAGAGGGCGCCGGACAGGAACATCATCGGCATCATGGCCATCTGCATGAGGCCGAAGAACGACTGCATGCTGGTGATCCGCGCGGCCATCATGACGCCGAACCCGGTCAGCGCGAACGCCCCGATGAACATCATGCCGAGCATCTCCAGCAGGAGCAGCGGGTCGTAGGGGACCCCGGCGAGGCCCGCCAGCAGCACGATCACCGCGCCCTGCACGGTCGCCACCAGCGCGCCGCCGATGCACTTGCCGACCACGATGGCGCTGCGGCTGACGGGAGCGACGAGCATCTCGCGCAGGAAGCCGAACTCGCGGTCCCACACGATCGACCCGGCGGAGAACATCGCGGTGAACATCACCGACATCGCGCACACGCCGGGGAAGATGAAGGTCTTCAGGTCGACGGTCCCGGCGGGGCCGCCGCCGCTGGCCATCAGGTTCGACAGGCCCGTGCCCATGACCAGCAGCCACAGCACGGGCTGGACGAGCCCGGACACCATGCGCAGCTTGTCGCGCCAGAACCGGATCAGCTCCCGGTGCAGGACGATCTTCACGGCGCGCAGGTCCTGCCGCAGGCCGCGCTCGGGCACCCGCACCCGGACGACCTCGGTGGCCGCCGCCGTCTCCGCCGTGGTCGCCATCGTCACCTCCTCATCGCGCGCATCGCGACGCGCATCCCGTCGCTCGCCGAGGCCTCGGCGTCGCGGATCGTGGTGCCGGTGAAGGACATGAACACATCGTCCAGCGACGGCCGCGCCACGTTCACCGACCGGATCGGGACGCCCAGCTCGGCGAACAGCCGCGGCACGAACGCCTCACCCGAGGCCACCGAGAAGGTGACCGCGCCCTCCGACACGACCGCCTCCAGGTCGAACCGCTCCTTGATCGCGGCGATCGCGGCCTCGTCGTCGGCGGTCTGGATCCGGATCCGGTCCTCGCCGACGCCGGCCTTGAGCGCCTCGGGGGTGTCCAGCGCCACGATCCGCCCCGAGTCCATGATCGCGATGCGCTCGCAGAACTCGGCCTCGTCCATGTAGTGCGTCGTCATGAAGATCGTGATCTCTTCGGTCCGCTGCAGCCGCCGGATGTACTCCCAGATCGACGCCCGGGTCTGCGGGTCCAGGCCGACGGTCGGCTCGTCCAGGAACAGCACCCGCGGGGAGTGCAGCAGACCCCGCGCGATCTCCAGCCGGCGCTTCATCCCGCCGGAGTAGGTCTGCACCAGGTCGCCGCGCCGGTCCGCCAGGTTGACCATCTCCAGCACCTGCTGGATGCGGTCGCCCGCCACCGAGCGCGGCACCCCGTATAGCTCGGCGTGGAACCGCAGGTTCTGCTCCCCCGACAGGTAGCCGTCGAGCGTCGGGTCCTGGAACACCAGCCCGATGTTGCGGCGCACGCTGTCGCGTTCGGTCGCCACGTCGTGCCCCGCGACGCGCGCCCGGCCCCCGGTCGGGCGCAGCAGTGTGCAGAGCATGTTGATGGTCGTGGACTTGCCCGCGCCGTTCGGGCCGAGGAAACCGAAGATCTCCCCCGGCCGCACGGTGAAGTCGATCCCCCGCACGGCCTCCACGTCGCCGAACCTCTTGGTCAGGCCGTCGACCTCGACGGCGGGTCCCCCGTCCGGCATGGGGCCTCCCTCCGCATGGAGAAAACACCCATATTTTGGGCTATCCAACGGTAGGAGTACCCTATCTCTCACGTCAAGAGAAATAGGACGCGCCAAGGAACCGCGAGGGAGTTTGGGACGTGGAGAACCGGCCCGATCCGCTGTACGACTCGCCCACCTATCTGATGTTCGAGACGGTGCGGCTCGTCCGGCGCACCGCGGCGCAGATGTTCCCCGGCCAGCCGCGGATGCCGCAGCTGCTCGTCCTGTGGTGCGTGGCGCGGCACGGGCCGCTGTCGCAGCGCGAGGTCGCCGAGCGGCTGCGCATGGACGCCGGCGACCTGGTCGGCATCGTGGACGCGCTGGAGGACGCCGGCCACGTCCGGCGCCGCCGCGACCCCGATGACCGGCGGCGTTACGCGCTGGAGGCCACCGAGGACGGCCGGCTCAGCCTCGGCGAGGGACTCGACGCCCGCGTCCGGCTCAACGAGATCCTGTTCGAGCCGCTGTCACCGGAGGAGAGGCGCCTGTTCAGGGACATGCTCCTACGCGTCCTCGCTCACCACGACGAACGGTTCACCGAGGAGCCGGAACCGGGACGTCCGGCTCCTGCGGAGGGTCTGGAGGGTCGCCCCGCCACCGCGGACCGGGCCGGTCAGCAGACCGGCGCGGGGCTCCCAAGCGGCAGCCGCGCCTCGTCGTAGCGGCGCAGGACCAGCCGCGCGGCCGCGCCGTGCGCCCCGATCGGGGCGGCGACCACGTCGGCGCCGCACGCCGCCATCCGGTCGTGGAAACGGCCGGGCGCCAGCAGGTACGACGCGACGGCGACACGCTTCGCGCCGTCCCTCCGCAGCCCCGCGACGGCCTCCTCCAGCGCCGGGCCGCCCGCGGCGACGAATCCGTGCGGGACGGGCCGCCGCAGCCGCCGCGCCAGCAGCCGGGCGGCCGCCCGCACATCGGCGATGCCCGCCGGGTCGGCGGACCCCGCCGCGCCGAGAACCACGCCGTCCGGGCGCGGCAGGGTCCGGTCCTGTTCCGCCAGCCGCGCGGCCAGCGCGTCCGCCAGCAGGGCGTCCGGCCCGAGTGGCCGGGACGTCACCGCCCCCGGCAGCAGCCGGGACGCCCGCTCGGGGATGTCGATCAGCGCGTGGTAGCCGCGCGCCAGCAGCAGCGGGACGACGACCACCGGCCCGCCGCGCAGCGAGTCCGCGGCGTCCTCCAGGGAAGGCTCGGACAGCTCGCCGTACGCCTCGGCGACCCGCAGCCCCGGCCGCATCGCCCGCACCCGGGCGAGCAGCTCCCGGACGGCGGCGGGACCGGCCGGATCCCGGGTGCCGTGCGCCACGGCCAGCAGCGCGGGCGCCGGCGCTCCCCGATCAGCCACCGGCACCCGCCGGGAGCCGGTCGGCGATCCGCGGATCGCACGCCAGCCGGTAGCCCCGCTTGACGACGGTCTCGACGATGCCGGGACGGCCGAGACCGCGCCGCAGCCGCGCCACGGCCATCTCGACCGCGTGCTCGTCGGCCTGCGGCCTGGCGTCCCGCAGCCGCGACTCCCGCGGCCAGGCGTCCTTGGCGGCCGGCGCGCCGACCAGCCGGCTCGGCAGCACCCCGCACAGCTCCGCCCGCGACACCACATGCCCGGGACGCCGCGCGAGCGCCCGCAGGATCGCCATCGGCGCGGGCGCGATGGGCCGCAGCTGACCGTCCAGGACGACGGCGTGCCCCCGCAGCTCCAGCGAGAACCCCCGCACCGACAGCCGCCGCGAGCGGCGCCGCGGCAGGTCCGACACCAGCGCCCGCACGAGCGCGCCGAGCCGGGCCCGTTCCGGCTGGACGGTCGGGACGCCGTGCCCGGTGAGCGCCTGCGCGGTGACGGGGCCGACGCACGCCGCCACCACGTGGCTGCGCATCGCCTCCAGCAGGGCCTCCTCCAGCCCGTCCTCGGCGGCCACGGCCAGCGTCGCGGCGACCGCGGGCGCGCTGGTGAACGTGATCGCGTCGACCGTGCCCGCGACCGCCTGCCCGACGAGCCGGCGCAGCGGTGTGGTGTCCTCGGTCCGCGACCACCGGTACACCGGGATCTCGATCACCTCGGCGCCGGCGCCGCGCAGCGCCCCGGTCAGCTCCGGTTCCCGCTCCCCGTACAGCTGCACGGCGACGCGCGCGCCGTCCAGGTCCTTCTCCAGGAGGTGCGCGATGACCTCGGCGCACTCCTCCGACTCCGGCGACCAGCGCTCCTGCAGGCCCGCCGACCGGATCGCGCCGCGCGCCTTCGGCCCGCGCGCCACGATGTCGGTCTCGGCCAGCTGGGCGATGAGGGCGTCCCGCATCCCGTGCCCGTCGGCCGCCTCCAGCCACGCCCGGAACCCGATGCCGGTCGTGACGACGACATGGTCCAGGGGACCGCCGACGCACGCGAGGGTGGCCTCCATCAGTTCGGCGTCGTCGGCGAGCGGGACGAGACGGATCGCGGGCGCGAGCACGACCCTGGCGCCGCGCCGTTCCAGCAGCGTCGCGAGCTCCTCCTGGCGGCGGGCCGCGGTCACGCCGACGGCGAACCCGGCCAGCGGCTCACTGCCGGTGCTCATCGGTGAGCGCCACCTCCACCCGGTCCCCGGAACGGCGGACGGAGAAGGCCGGCACCGCCACCCGGGGGTCGTCCAGGCACGCCCCGGTCCGCAGGTCGAACACCTGCTTGTACATGGGGGACGCGACGGTCGGCGTCCCGTCCCGGGTGCCGAGGATCCCCCGCGACAGCACGTACGCGCCACTGAACGGGTCGAGGTTCGACAGCGCGTACAGCGTGCCGTCGAAGACCCGGAAGATCGCGACCTGCGTCCCGTCCACCATCGCGCAGGCGCCCCGCTCGGGGGTCAGCGCGGCGTAGGAGCAGATGTCGAACCAGCGGGCCGCGGGCCGGCCCGCCCGCTCCCTGACGATCGTCGCATCGGGTGAAGTGGTCATCGCGCGGCAACCTCCTGGCGGGAACTGTCAATGGTCCGATACTCGGCAGGGGCGGTTTCACGGTTGGGTCCCCTTTGTCACCGGCGTGTTAAAAGCGGCTCACTGCCGGGCGCCGGAGGCCCTCGGCAGGCGCCGGAGGCTCCACCGGGGGCACGGCGGGAGTCAGCCGGACGGCGCAGACCTTGAACTCCGGCATTCGCGACACCGGGTCGAGTGCGGGGTTGGTGAGCAGGTTCGCGCGGCCGTCCCCCGCCCAGTGGAACGGGATGAAGACGGTGTCGGGACGGATGGCGTCGGTGAGCCGCGCCCTGACGGTCGCTACGCCCCGGCGGCTCTCCACCCGCACGTCGGCGCCGTTCTCGATGCCGAGGCGCTCGGCGAGGTCCGGATGCAGCTCGACGAACGGCCCCGGCGCCGCCTCGGCCAGCGGGCGGACCCGCCTGGTCTGCGCGCCCGACTGGTACTGGGCGAGGACCCGCCCCGTGGTCAGGTACACGGGATAGTCGGCGTCGACGTCCTCGGCGGCGCCGTGATGCTCGACCGGGACGAACCGGGCCCGGCCGTCCGAGGTGGGGAACCGGTCCAGATAGGGCCGCGGCGTGCCCGGGTGGCCGGGCGACGGGCAGGGCCAGAACACCCCGCCCTCCGCCTCGATCCGCTCGTAGGAGATGCCGGAGTAGTCGGCGACGCCGCCGGCGCTGGCGCGGCGCAGTTCGCCGAACACCGCCGCCGGGTCGGTGCTCCACTCCCCCGGCGCATCGAGCCGCCCGGCGAGCGCGCTCAGGATCTCAAGGTCGGTGCGGACGCCGTCCGGCGGGCGGACGGCCCGGCGCCGGCGCAGCACCCGGCCCTCAAGGTTCGTCATCGTCCCCGACTCCTCGGCCCACTGCGCGGTGGGCAGGACGACGTCGGCGCGCCGCGCGGTCTCCGACGGGACGAAGTCGGCCACCACCAGCAGCTCCAGCGCGCCGAGCCGCTCCTCCACCTCCGCGGCCCGCGGCGCCGACACCACCGGATTGGATCCGAACAGCAGCAGAGCCTTCGGGCCCTCCTCGGTCCCCAGTGCCGACAGCAACTCGTACGCCGACCGGCCCGGCCCGGGCAGGACGGCCGGGTCGACGCCCCAGACCTCCGCGACGTGGGCGCGGGCCGCCGGGTCGTCGATCCTGCGATAGCCGGGCAGCTGGTCGGCCTTCTGCCCGTGCTCGCGCCCGCCCTGCCCGTTCCCCTGCCCGGTGAGGCACCCGTAGCCGGAGCCCTCCCGGCCCGGCAGCCCCAGCGCGAGGGCCAGGTTGATGAACGCGCTCACCGTGTCGGTGCCGCGGGCGTGCTGCTCGGCACCGCGGGCGGTCAGGACATGCGCGCGGGCGGCGCGGGCCAGCAGCCGGACGGCCTCCCGCATCAGCGGCACCGGCACCCCGGTGATGCGCTCGGCCCGCTCCGGCCAGTACGCGTTCACGACCGTCCGGACGGCGTCGAACCCGCTGGTGCGGGCCGCGATGTACTCCTCGTCCGCCAGCCCCTCGGCGAGCGCCAGATGCAGCATCCCGTTGGCGAGCGCGATGTCGGTGCCGGGGGTCGGCTGCAGGTGCAGGTCGGCCTGGCGGGCGGTCGCGGTGCGGCGCGGATCGACGACGACGAGGGCGCCGCCGCCGTCCCGCATCTCGGTCAGGTGCCGCATGAACGGCGGCATCGTCTCGGCCACGTTCCCGCCCGCGAGCAGGACCGCGCCGGACGCCGCCAGATCCGTGACGGGACCGGGCAGGCCGCGGTCCATGCCGAACGCCCGCCCGGACGCCGCCGCGGCCGACGACATGCAGAACCGCCCGTTGTAGTCGATCTGGGACGTACCGAGTGCGATCCGGGCGAACTTGCCGAGCTGGTAAGCCTTCTCGTTCGTCAGCCCGCCGCCGCCGAACACCGCGACGGCGTCCGGGCCGTGCAGCGCCCGCAGCCGCCCGACCTCGGCGGTGATCCTGCCGAGCGCCTCGTCCCATGTGCAGGGCTCCAGCGGCCCGTCCCGGCCGCGGCGCATCATCGGCGCGGTCAGCCGGTCCGGGACGGTGAGCAGCTCTGCCGCCGTCCAGCCCTTCTGGCACAGCCCGCCGCGATTGGCCGGAACATCGTCGCGCGGCGTCACCCGCAGGGTGTCCCGGTCTCGCTCGTCGTGCAGGGTCATGCCGCATTGCAGGGCGCAGTACGGACAGTGCGTAGGAGTCCCGACCATGCGCCGAGACTCGACGGGCGCCGTTTCGCGCGCGAGTCCCGTGTGTGACTCCAGCGTTAAATGCCTTTCACGCCCCGCGTCCGCCGAGGTCAGGAGCCCGGCATGGCGGGACCGCGACGCCGGCCCGAGGGCGGCGCGATCCGCCTTGACGAACGCGGGTCAAGCGTTGTCGATCCCTGTCATGGCCTATTCGTCGCCGATCGCCCGGTTACCGAACGGATTCGTGGTGGTCCGGCGATCTCGCGGCGAATGCGGCCAACGCCCCGGTACACCCGGGACCGCCCTGTGGTGATCGCGCCTAACCTCGGTACATGCCCGACCTTGCTTACTACGCCTCCCTGCCGCGCGCCCGCGGCGCCGCGGCGGCCCTGCTGCTGGACGATCTCGGGCGGGTCCTGCTGGTCAAGCCCACCTACAGCGAGGGCTGGTTCCTGCCCGGCGGGGTCATCGAGGCCGACGAGTCCCCCCTGTCGGCATGCGTGCGCGAGTGCGAGGAGGAACTCGGCCTCGTCCCGCGGCTGGACGGGCTGGCCTGCGTCGACTGGGGGTCCCCCCGCGCCGACGGCGTGGACGCCGTCAACGTTTTCGTGTTCGGCGGCACGATCACCGGCGCGGAGATCGCCGCGATCCGGCTGCCGCCCGAGGAGCTCTCCGACCACGTCCTCGTGGCCCCGGAGAAGGTCCCCGAGCTGGCGCCGCCGCACGTGTCGCGCCGGATGGAGCCCAGCCTGCGGGCCATGGCCGCCGGGCGCGCCGTCTACCTTGAGGACGGCCGCGAACAGCCGTTCGGCCTCTCCCGCACCTGAACCCCGCTCCGCGCCCGGCCCGCTACACCGGCACCGCGTCCTGGATGGAGCGGGCGAGCTCGGGCTGGGCGGCGTGCGCGCAGTGCGCGCAGCAGTAGAAGTGCCCGGCCACGTCCACGCCGTGCCCCATGATGCGGCACTGGCAGTGCTCGCAGATCGGCGCCATCTTCGTTACCGCGCACTCGAACGAGTCGAACGTGTGCACCTCGCCCTGGGCGTGCACCTCGAACGCCATCGCGTAGTCGTTGCCGCAGACCTCGCAGGTCGCCATCTGTCCCGTCTCCGTTCCCCCGCCGCCTCGCGATCTCTGCCTACCCGGGCCGGCCCCGGTCAACCCGCACCTCACAGCGGGCGGGGACACGCTGTGCAGCGGAGTTATCACCGCTGTATGACCGGACACACGTCCGCGAAACGCCGGCTTCCTACGGTCGTGGCCGTCCGAGCGACCAAGGAGACCGCCTGATGACCGTCACCACGCAAGCCGCGCGCCGCGAGCGCCCCCATCCGCTGAAGGGCCGGTGGATCGACGACTGGCGCCCCGAGGACCCCGCGTTCTGGACGGCCGGCGGATCCAGGATCGCCCGCCGCAACCTCGTCTTCTCGATCTTCTCCGAGCACATCGGGTTCTCGGTGTGGACGCTGTGGTCCGTGCTCGTCCTGTTCCTCGGCCCCGCCTACGGCATCGACCCGGCCGGCAAGTTCACCCTCACGGCCGTCCCCGCGCTGATCGGGTCAGGGCTGCGGATCCCCTACACCTTCGCCGTCGCCCGCTTCGGCGGCCGCAACTGGACGATCCTCAGCGCTTCGCTGCTGCTCATCCCCGCCGTCCTCGCCGCGTTCCTCATCAAGCCCGGCGTATCGTTCACCACGCTGCTGCTCCTCGCGGCCGTCGCGGGCGTCGGCGGCGGCAACTTCGCGTCCTCGATGGCCAACATCAACGCGTTCTACCCGCAGCGCCTCAAGGGGTGGGCGCTCGGGATCAACGCCGGCGGCGGCAACCTCGGCGTCGCCGTCGTCCAGCTCGTCGGGCTGCTGGTCCTCGCCACCGCGGGCAAGGGGCACCCGGGCCTGGTCGCCGGCGTGTACATCCCGTTCATCGTCCTGGCCGCGCTCGGCTCCGCGCTGGGGATGGACAACCTGTCCCAGGCGCGCAACGACAAGCGCGCCATGCGCGACGTCTGCAAGGACGCCCACACCTGGATCATGTCCGCGCTGTACATCGGGACGTTCGGCTCCTTCATCGGGTTCGGCTTCGCATTCGGCCAGGTGCTGCAGGTGCAGTTCAAGGCCGACTTCGACACCCCGATCAAGGCCGCCTACCTCACCTTCCTCGGCCCGCTGCTCGGGTCGCTGATCCGCCCGGTCGGCGGCTGGCTCGCGGACAAGGCCGGCGGCGCCAAGGTGACGTTCTGGAACTTCGTCGCGATGGCGGCGGCGGCCGCGCTGGTGCTGACCGCCTCGCTCAACAAGTCGCTCGCGCTGTTCCTCACCGGGTTCATCCTGCTGTTCGTGTTCAGCGGCCTCGGCAACGGCTCCACCTACAAGATGATCCCGGCGATCTTCCGGGCGAAGGCGGAGCTCGGTGTCGCCAACGGCGGCGACCCGGTGGCCGCCGAGCACGAGGCCCGCCGCCTCGCCGGTGCGCTCATCGGCGTCGCGGGCGCCATCGGCGCCTTCGGCGGCGTACTGGTCAACATCGCGTTCCGGCAGTCGTTCCTGAGCTACAAGACCGGCGACGGCGCCTACATCGCGTTCATCACCTACTACGCGCTCTGCTTCGCCCTCACCTGGCTGGTCTACCTGCGGACCCACCCGAGGAAGCTGGCGGGCGTCTGACCCCGCGCCGACCGCCCCGCCGCCGGCCGGACCCCGCACCGGGGTCCGGCCAGCGCGGCGACCGGCCCGACGAGCGCAGCACCGCCTCCCACGCGTCCCCCGGCTCCAGCGGCAGATGCGGGACGCCCCAGTGCCACGCCGACACCAGCAGATCGGGGTCCCGCGGCCGGTAGTCGGCCCCGACCGCGCGGGCCATGTCCCAGGCGTGCAGATGCCACTCCACGCAGGCCGCGCCCGCGTGGTCGCCGACCGTGTACTTGGTGCCGCGGTAGATCAGGTGGGTCCGGTCCCACATGTCGGGCATCAGGTCGGCGTACGCCCCCGCCGACACCCCGAACGCCATGATCCGCTCGGGCCCGGGCTCCGCCGGCAGCACCGCGAGCTCCGTCGCGTTCTGCCGGGCCTGCTGCCGGATCAGCACCGCCGTCGCCGCCTCCTGCGCGAACAGCTTGGCCAGCCGGCTGTCGGGCGCGTCCTGCAGGTACTCCAGGAAGTTCTCCGCCACGCACCGCAGATGGCCCGCCAGATCGATCAGCTGCCAGTCGGCGCAGGGCGTCGGCACGTCCCAGTCCCCGACGGTGTCCGCCAGCGCGCGGATCGCCTTCACCCCGTCCTGATAGGACTCGAGTACGCGGCACCGGTCCGGCGGCGTGCGCTCCACGTGACTTCCCCCAACGTCCAGAGCACCGTGTGCCCTCTCCGCCGGGACGTGTCCGCGCGCCCGGCACGCTGGTACGACGTGCGGCGCGGGGCACCCCCCGGCGTTCCCCGAGAGGGCAGACTGTCAAAGTTCGGTGGCCGGTGCCACCCGGTGACGCTGTGTCGTCACATGTCCGCGACGGCTCAGACGCGCACGGTCGGCTGCGTCCGGAAGCTGAGCCGGTGCGCCTCCCGCGCGGTGCGCAGCCGGTCGACCTCGTCGGTCCACGGGCGGACCGCCGGGCGGGCCTTGGCCTTGCGGTAGGCGATCTCGGCGGCCCGGCGCGCCGCGGCGTCCTGCGTCTCCACCGAGTACACCTTCGGGCCCATCGCGACCCGCTCGGACGCCTCGGCGGCGGCGAGCACGGCCGTCAGCGCCTTGTCGAACGCGACGGTGAGCCCACTCAGCTCCGGGCCGGACACGCCCGCGGCCTGCGCGTCCCGCAGCGCCCGCTCCGCCTCGCCGGCCGCCGCCAGCCGGTCCTCGTACTCGGCGGCCAGCCGCTGGTCGGCCTCGTACGGTTCCGCGACGTCCTTGCTCACCCGGCGGCCCAGCGGCATGGTGGTACTCCCTCGACGGTCGTGCAGTGTGCGGTCGTGCAGTGTCCGATCGAGGTAAGCGTACGCGTGGTCCCGGCGTGTCGTGACGCCGGACACCCGGCTTCGGCCCTTTACGCAGTAAGGTCATCGCATGGTCCGGCAGCCCAGCATCAACGCCCAGCACCGCGCCCCGCTGTCCATCGAGCGGATCATCGAGGCCGCCCTGCAGATCGTGGACGGCCAGGGACTCGGCCGCCTCACGATGCGCCGCCTCGGCGACGCGCTGGAGGTCGAGGCGATGGCGATCTACCACCACCTCCCCCGCGGCAAGGAACAGCTCCTGGACGGTCTCGTCGCGCACGTCGCGTCCGCCCCGGCCGACGCGTCCGCCGACGCTTCCGGCGGGGGACGCTGGCAGGACGTGCTGCGCGCGTGGGCCGGCGGCTACCGGGGGCGGCTGCTGACGCACGCGGGCGTCCTCCCGCTGGTCGTCACGCGCCGCAACCCCGCCGCGCTCACCACCACGGTCGCGTCCCTGCGGGAGGTCCTGCGCCTCGGGGGCGTCGCCGAGGACACGGCGGCGGTCGCCGCGCACACGCTGCTCGGCTACGTGATCGGCCACGCCGCGCTGGAGGTCCGCGGCACCGCCGAGGACGGCGCCGACCGCACCGTCGACTGGGACGCCCGCTTCACCGCCGGGCTCGACGTCGTCCTCGGCGGAGTGCGCTAGTCCTCCACGACGAGGACTTCCAGGTGGTGCGGGCCATGGGCGCCCTCCACCCGGACCATCTCGATCCCGTAGGTCGCGGAGGGGCCGCTGATCCAGGTGAGCGGGCGCGCCGGATCGAGCCGCCCGATCGCCTCCGGGACCGTCCCGACGATCTGGTCGGCGCGGACGACGCACAGGTGGTAGCCGGGGACGAGGGTGAGCGCCCGCCTCCCCTGCGCCCGGCCGCCGTCCAGGACGACCGTGCCCGTCTGCGCGACGGCCACCGCGCAGCCGGTCACCACGCCGTCGACCGCGGCGAGGGTGTCCAGGTCGACCGGCGGGGTGTCGGCCAGCGCACGGACGCCGTCCAGCTCCGCGAGCCAGCCGAACGGCAGGTCCGCCGGGACGACGATCTGCTTGGCCTCGCGGCCCCACAGCGCGGCCGCCACGGCGGTGCCCGCCTCGTCCGCGCCGACGTGCCGCACGGCCGCGCGGTTGTCGGCGACCCGCTCGGTGAACAGGGCGAGGACGTCGGCCCTGGTCTCGGCCTCCGCCTCGGTCAGGCGACGGGCATAGCCGCGCGGAACCGGCGGACGCGTCCCGCGGCTACCGCCCAGCGCCTCCCGTACCCGCCGCAGCACCTCGTCGCGCGAGCTCATGCCCGCGTCCTCTTCCACCAGGCGCGGAAGCTCTCCGAGGGCGGCACGGGAACGTCGCGGGCCTCCGTCCACTTGCCGAGCAGGCCGGGAAGGCGGCGGATCCGCCCGCCGCGCGACAGCAGCCGCGCCCAGCGGGTGCCGCGGCGCAGCGCGGTCTCATGCCGGCGCGGGTCGCCCATCGTCCAGGCGAGGCCGCGCATCAGCACCATCTCGGGCGTCGGGACGGGACGCCGCCGGCGCGACTCGACCACCGCTCCGCGCAGGTGGACCAGCACGTCCGGAATGTCGATCTTCACCGGGCAGACGTCGGCACAGGCGCCGCAGAGCGTGGACGCGTACGGCAGCGAGGCGTCGGCGGCGCTCTCCACACCGCGCATCAGCGGGGTGAGCATCGCGCCGACCGGCCCCGGATACACCGGCCCGTACGGCCCCCCGCCCGTCCGCTCGTAGACGGGGCAGACGTTCAGGCAGGCCGAGCAGCGGATGCAGCGCAGGGCGGCGCGGCCGGCCTCGTCGGCGAGCGCCCTGGTGCGGCCGTTGTCGAGCAGGACGAGGTGGAACTCGCGTGGCCCGTCGCCCGGCGTCACGCCCGTCCAGGACGAGACGTAGGGGGACATCCGGTCACCGGTCGAGGAGCGCGGCAGGAGCTGAAGGAACACCTCCATGTCATCCCACTCCGGAACGACCTTGTCGATACCGGCGACGGTGATCAGTGTCTCGGGGAGCGTGAGGCACATGCGCCCGGCCCCCTCCGGCTCCAGCAGGACGACCGTGCCGGACTCGGCCACCAGGAAGTCCGCGCCGGTGATCGCGACCCGGGCCCGCAGGAACCGCTCGCGCAGGTGGGCCCGGGCGGCGGCGGCCAGCGCCTCGGGGTCGGCGGCCGGCTCCGGGCCGGCCGCCGGAACCGCGCGCCGGAACAGCTCCCCGATCTCCGCGCGGTCGCGGTGCGCGGCCGGCGCCAGCAGGTGGGACGGGGCGTCCTCGCCGAGCTGGACGATCATCTCGCCGACGCCGGCCTCGCGGACCGTGAGGCCCGCCCGGGCGAGCGCGTCGTCCAGGCCGGTCTCCCGGACCGTCGCGGACGCGCCCTTGACGACGTCCTTCGCACCGGTGCCCCGCACCAGGCCGGTGACGACGCGGCGCGCCTCCGCCGCGTCCGCCGCCCAGTGGACGGTCCCGCCCGCCTCGGTGACGGCCCGTTCCAGCTCCTCCAGGTGGGCGTCCAGGTTGAGGAGGGCCGAGTCCCTGACGGCGCGCCCGGTTTCGCGCAGGTCCTCCCAGTCGGCCGGCTCGCCCGCGGCGGCGGCCTGCCGCTCCCTCATCGCGGCCGTAGCACCGCGCAGGTTGCGGCGCAGCCGGGTGTCGGACAGCGCGGACCGCGCCGCGGCGGAGAACTTCGGCATCGGCAGTGGCACCGGCCCGCTCGTCCCCGGGGAGGACGGCGTCGTCCCCGGGGAGGAGGCCGTCACGACGGCCCCGTCTCGGCGAGGATCTCGGCCAGGTGCATCGTCCGGACGCCGCCGCGCAGCCGGGACAGCGCGCCGCCGATGTGGGCGAGACACGCGTCGTCGACCGCGCAGACCACGTCGGCGCCGGTGTCGCGGATGTGCCGGACCTTGTCGGCGACCATCGCCACCGACACGTCGGAGTTCTTCATGGCGAACGCGCCTCCGAAGCCGCAGCACTCACCGGCGGCGGGCAGGTCGACCAGGTCGAGGCCCTTCACCGCGCGGAGCAGCCGCAGCGGCCGGTCACCGAGGCCGAGGGTCCGCATGGACTGGCAGGACGGGTGGTAGGTGACCCGGTGCGGGAAGTAGGCGCCGACGTCGGTCACGCCCAGGACGTCGACGAGGAACTCGGTCAGCTCGTAGACGGCGAGGCCCTCGGCGGCGCGGGCCAGGCCGGGGTCGCGGGCCGTCCGGGCGATCCTCGGGTAGGCGTCGCGGACCGTGGCGGCGCACGACGCGGACGGCGCCACCACCACCTCGCAGCCCTCGAACGCGGCGGCGTAGGTGCGGGCGAGGCCGGCGGCCTCACGGTGGTAGCCGGCCGTCCAGTGGATCTGGCCGCAGCACGTCTGCCCCGGAGGGAACGTCACCTCGTGGCCGAGCCGCTCCAGCAGGACGGTCACGGCCTTCCCGGTGTCGGGGAACAGCGCGTCATCGAAGCACGCGACGGACAGCGCGACCCGCACCGGCCTCACTCCCCCCACGCCCTGCAAAGCCCGTTCCCCCGCCGAACATCGTAGGGGTTTCAGGCCCCGGCGGCGTGTCGTTCTCCGTCCGTTATCGCGCGGAAGGGAGGCTATTGCCTGGCACCTCGGGGTGAGGGGGATCACAGTCGTCCGGTACTCCGGTACCAACGGACAACCGTCCCAACGGGCTATGGCCGGGCGGATGCGAACCACTTCACACTGGGGTGCGTCAATACAGGAAAGCACCACGACCGACCAGTAGTTGAGACCGGAGGCACACGATGTGCCCGCACCAGCCGCTCTGTCCCTCCCACGACGCACCCGACCGCGACGCCGCCCGCACGCTGGCCTCGCACCCCGAGCAGGGGTGGAGCCTGCTGTGCAACGGTGTCGTGCTCTTCGAGGACACCGGTGAGCTGCTGCCCGACGGGGGAGTCATCGCGCCGCACCGGCCGACGGACCTGCAGACGCCGTCCGCCGCTTGAGCGGTCTCCACGGGGGACTAGTTCAAACGGGTGATCATCCTCGGGGGGCACGCCCACCTGCCCTTGACCTCTGGGCCCGCGCCGGGCCCGGAGGAACCCTACTCCCGGCCCGTCCGCACCGGACGGGCCGCCCACTTTCTCAGCCACGGTTCCACCGCCCGGCCGACCGCCGCGGGGTCCTTGTTCAGGTCGTGCCGCTCCCCGGGCAGCACCGTCACCGCCGCCGCGTCCGCCGGATCGGGCACGCCGAACGGGTCGCGGTCGCCGTTGACGACGAGGACCTCCACCCCCGCCTCCCGCAGCTCGCCCACCCGGGTCTTCTCCGGCCTGCCCGGCGGGTGGAGCGGGAACGCCAGCGCCACCACGCCCGCCGCCCCGGCCGCCGTCGCCGTCCGGCACGCGACCCGCGCCCCGTTGCTCCGGCCGCCCTGGACGAGAGGGACGTCCCCGAACCTCTCCCGCAGCACGGCGACGATCTCCAGCCACGCCTCGTCCTGCTTGACCGCCGAACCGGGCGCCCGGCGTCCGGCGAGCCGGAACGGCTGCGTCACCCGCGCCACGGCGCCGCCGAGCCCGAGCGCCGCCGCCCGGACCGCGAGCAGGTCGGCGGCGTCCACTCCCCCGTTCGACCCGTGCGACAGGACCAGCAGGAACGCCGGGTCGTCGACCTCGTCCGGCGTCACCTCGGCCGGCCCATGCGCCGTCAGGATCTCCATGTGACTCACCGTAGCGGCACCTCCGAATGACCTCTGCGGCAGACTGGGCCGCATGGAACAGATGACCGACAGCGAGTGGCGCGCGTTCGTCATGGAGGGCACCCGCACCGGCAAGGCCGGTGTCACCCGCAAGGACGGCACCCCGCACGTCACGCCGATCTGGTTCGTCCTCGACGGCGACGACGTGCTGTTCAACACCGGCCGCCACAGCATCAAGGGCCGCGTCCTCGCCCGCGACCCGCGCGTCTCCATCTGCGTCGACGACCAGGTGCCGCCGTTCTCGTACGTACAGATCCGGGCCGAGGCGACCCTGGTCGAGGACCTGGACGAGGTGTTCCGGTGGGCCACCGCCATCGGCGGCCGCTACATGGGCGCCGACCGCGCCGAGGAGTTCGGCCGCCGCAACGCCGTGCCCACCGAGTACCTGGTCCGCGCCCGCATCACCAAGGTGGTCGCCGAACGCGCCATCGCCGGCTGACCGGCGGAGGGCGGCTCAGCCCTCCGGCCGGTTCGGGGCGGGGGTTCCCATGGCGAGGCGGAGCCGCTCGGCGAAGCTCTCGTGCAGCAGCGGACCCCACGGATAGCCGTCCGGGACGCGCACCGCCCTGCCGAGCACCTCGTGCGTCTCCCCCGGCCTGCGCTCGCCCGGCTCGTCCGCGTACCGGACGGCCAGCAGCGCGTACATGTGGTCGAGGGCGCCGAACGCCTCGCCCGCGACGGCGGGGAGCGTCCCGTCCGACACCGCCTCCTCGACGACCGGCTCCCACCACAGGTCGCCGGGGTCGCCGTCGTCCTCGGCGTCGCCGAAGTCGCGGCGCAGCCGCGCCCGCACCTGCCCGGCGATGCCCGGGTCGGCGAGCCCGCGCCGCCACGCCTCGGCGGCCTCGCCGCCCCGCCCCCGCAGCGGCAGCGTCCGCGCCAGCAGCTCGGTGGCCAGCGGCCCGACCTCCGCGTCGGCCGGGTCCTCCCCCAGCGCCGCGCCGAACGCGCCGATCGCCTGGTCGAGGTAGGAGATGCCGAGCGCGACGGCCAGCCGCCCGTAGGCGTACGGGGCGGTCTCGCGATCGATCAGCTTCAGCGCCGCGGTCAGGATCCGCTGGGCCCTGGCGGGCTCGCCGCGCTCCAGCAGCCGCTGCGCGAGGTCGTGCGCGGCGGGCGGCCCGTACTCGGGGTCGCCGGTCCCGATCACCGCCTCCCAGTGATCGCGCGCCGCGTCGAAGTCGCCGGCGTCGTCGGCGATCCTGGCGAGGGCCAGATGGGCGGGCGGAAGGTAGGCGGGGTTGCCGAAGTCGACCACGACCCGCCAGGCGGGCGCCGCCTGCTCGTGCTCACCGGCCCGTTCGTGGGTGAGCGCAAGATGGTAGGCGGCCCTGGGGCCGTACTCGGGGTCGGCGGTCGCGATCGCGGCCCGGTCCGCCTCCCGGGCCCGCTCCACCTCCCCGGCGTCGTCGAGGACGACCGCCAGCCCCAGCGCGGCCTGCGCCCGGCAGGACGTCCCGCCCAGGGCGAGCACCTTCTGGAACAGCAGTGCCGCCCGCTCCGCCTCACCGTTCTCGGCGAGGCTCCGTGCCTCCTCGCACAACCGCTCCGCGTCGTCGGATACCGGTTCCGGGGACTCGCTCATCGCTCTTCTGCCCTCTGGGGGTCGGGGTCCGCAAAGAGACTAGCGACCCGGCCCCGCCGCGTCCCGCGACGACACCCCGAAACCCCCAGCAAGATCACTAATCGGTCCGCGGACCGGTTCGCGGCTCAGTCCTCGAAGGCCTCCGGGGGCGGGCAGGAGCAGACGAGGTTGCGGTCGCCGTAGGCCTGGTCGATGCGGCGGACGGGCGGCCAGTACTTGGCCTCGCGGAGGGACGGCAGCGGATAGGCGGCCTCCTCGCGGGTGTAGGCGTGCTTCCAGTCGTCGGAGATCAGGCAGCCGGCGGTGTGCGGCGCGTTCTTGAGCGGGTTGTCCTCGGCGTCGTAGCCGCCGTCGGCGACCCGCCGGATCTCCCGGCGGATCTCGATCATGGCGTCGCAGAACCGGTCGAGCTCGGCGAGGTCCTCGGACTCGGTGGGCTCGATCATCAGGGTGCCGGCGACGGGGAACGAGAGGGTCGGCGCGTGGAAGCCGTAGTCGATGAGGCGCTTGGCGACGTCCTCGGCGGTGATCCCGGTCTCCTTGGTGATCTTGCGGAGGTCGGCGATGCACTCGTGCGCGACGAGGCCGTTCCGCCCGGTGTAGAGGATCGGGTAGTGCGGGCCGAGGCGGGCGGCGAGGTAGTTGGCGCCGACGATCGCGCCCTCGGTGGCGGCGCGCAGGCCGTCCGGGCCCATCATCGCGATGTAGGCCCAGGAGATCGGCAGGATGCCCGCCGATCCCCACGGGGCCGCGGAGATCGGGCCGACGCCGGTCTCCGGGCCGGCCTCCGCGCGGAGCGGGTGGCTGGGCAGGAACGGGGCCAGATGCGCGCGGACGCCGATCGGGCCGACGCCGGGACCGCCGCCGCCGTGCGGGATGCAGAACGTCTTGTGCAGGTTGAGGTGCGAGACGTCCGAGCCGAACTCGCCGGGGCGGGCGAGGCCGACGAGCGCGTTGAGGTTGGCGCCGTCCACGTAGACCTGGCCGCCGGCCTCGTGCACCGCCGCGCACACGTCGGTGATGCTCTCCTCGAAGACGCCGTGCGTGGACGGGTAGGTCACCATGATCGCGGCGAGCCGGTCCCCGTGCTTGCCGATCTTGGCGTGCAGGTCGCCGAGGTCGACGTTGCCGCCCTCGTCGCACCTGACCACGACGACGCGCATGCCCGCCATCACCGCGCTGGCCGCGTTGGTGCCGTGCGCGGACGAGGGGATCAGGCAGACGTCGCGGTGCTCCTCGCCGCGGGACGCGTGGTAGCCGCGGATGGCGAGCAGGCCGGCCAGCTCGCCCTGGGAGCCGGCGTTCGGCTGGACGGAGACCTTCGCGTACCCGGTGATCTCGGCGAGGTACTCCTCCAGCTCACCGATCAGCTCGACGTAGCCGGCGGCCTGGTCGAGCGGCGCGAACGGGTGGACGTCCGCGAACTCGGGCCAGGTGACCGGCTCCATCTCGGCGGTGGCGTTCAGCTTCATCGTGCAGGAGCCGAGCGGGATCATCGAGCGGTCGAGCGCGATGTCCTTGTCCTGGAGCCTGCGCAGGTAGCGCAGCATCGCGGTCTCGGAGCGGTGCGCGTGGAAGACCGGGTGGGTCAGGTAGGGGCTCTCGCGGCGCAGGGCGTCCGGGAACGCCTCGGCCACCTCGCCTGCGGCCTCGCCGGACGCCGTGACGCCGAACGCCTCCAGCACGGCCGTCACGTGCGCGGGCAGCGTCGTCTCGTCGCAGGCGATCCCGACGTGGTCGGCATCGGCGGGGCGCAGGTTGATCCCGCGGTCGCGGGCCGCCGCGACGACCTCGGCGGCGCGGCCGGGCACGCGGGCGAGGACGGTGTCGAAGAACGCCTCGTGGACGACCTCCACGCCCCCGGCGCGCAGCCCGGCCGCGATCTCGGCGGCGCGGCGGTGCGCCCGCTGCGCGATCGCGGCCAGCCCTTCGGGGCCGTGGTAGACGGCGTACATGCTCGCCATCACGGCGAGGAGGACCTGCGCGGTGCAGATGTTGCTGGTGGCCTTCTCCCGGCGGATGTGCTGCTCGCGGGTCTGCAGCGCGAGCCGGTAGGCGGCGGCGCCGTCCGCGTCGACGGACACGCCGACGAGCCGGCCGGGAAGCTGCCGCTGGATGCCCTCGCCGACCGCCATGTAGCCGGCGTGCGGGCCCCCGAACCCGTAGGGGACGCCGAACCGCTGCGCGGAGCCCACCGCGATGTCGGCGCCGGACTCGCCGGGCGGCCGCAGCAGCGTCAGCGCGAGCAGGTCGGCGGCGACGACCGCCCTGGCGCCGCGCTCGTGCGCCTGCGCGATGACCGGCTCCAGGTCGCGGACGGCGCCGGACGTGCCCGGGTACTGCAGCAGCACGCCGAAGAAGTCGCCGTCCGGCAGCCCGGCGGACAGGTCGGCGGTGACCACCTCGATGCCGAGCGGGATCGCGCGCGTCCGGACGACCTCGATCGTCTGCGGGAGCGTGTCGCCGTCGACGAGGAACGTCCCCGGCTCCTTGCGCTTGGAGACGCGGTGCGCGAGGGCCATCGCCTCGGCGGCGGCGGTGCCCTCGTCCAGCATGGAGGCGTTGGCGACGGGCAGCCCGGTCAGGTCGGCGACGACCGTCTGGAAGTTCAGCAGGGCCTCGAGCCGGCCCTGGGAGATCTCCGGCTGGTAGGGCGTGTAGGCGGTGTACCAGCCGGGGTTCTCCAGCACGTTCCGCATGATCACACCGGGGGTGGTCGTCCCGTGGTAGCCCAGACCGATCATGGAGGTGAGCACGGTGTTGCGGGACGCCAGTTCGCGGAGCCGGTCCAGCGCGGCGGTCTCGCTCAGCGCGGGCGGCAGGTCCAGCGGGCGGGAGGTGCGGATCGCGGCGGGGACCGCGTCGTCGATCAGCGCCTCGATGCCGGAGTAGCCGATGGCGGCGAGCATCCTGGCCTGGTCGGCGGCCGAGGGGCCGACGTGCCGGTCGGCGAAGGCGGAACGGGGGTGCTGCGGCGAGGCCACGGGGGCGAAGAACTGGCCGGTCATGGAGAGCCTCCTGGCTGCTGCGGTCGCTCAGGGCCACCGCCGGCGCGGGCCGGCGGCCGGTCTCCCCCTCTGTCATCGGCACCTGAGAGCTTCACCCGCGCGGCGGGGTTTCCCCTTCGGTGAGCCGCCCTTCCCCGCGTGCGGGGATCGACGCCTGCTTTCCAGAGGTGCCTCGCCCGAGCGGTCCTTTTGCCTGAGAGGTTCCGGGGAGGTTGCCCCTTCGGCGCCCCACGCTGGCGGCGTGGGATCTCTCCCGCACAGGGTCGACGGCATGTCCTGGGACGAACCCTACCCAAAGACGCGTCCGCCGCTCCGTCCCGCCCCCGCTGAGGGGTGGGCCCGCGGCCGCGACGCCGTACCGGCGAGTACGATGTGCTCACTCACCTGGGACGGGACGGCCCCGGGCCACGGGGGCGCAACCGGGGGGCCGCCGGGGTGGACACACGTCCGGCCGGGCGGCGGCCCGCTCGACGGCGCGCCGCCCGGTCTGGGACGCTGATCACGATGACGGACGGTCGGGGCGGCGGTACGGCGTGACACAGACCCACGACGGCGCGGTGCGCCGGAGGCAGGGTGCGACCGCCGGGGTGCCCGTGGACGAGCCCGCGCAGCCGGACCGGATCCGCCGTCCGTCCGACGCGATCAGGTTCGCGGCCTCGGTGGTGGGGCTGGCGGCGGTGATGCTGCTGGTGTCGATCGCGCAGCAGACCACGCACGGCCTGCAGACCGACATCGCCGAGGGCACCGCGCACGCGCCGCGGCTGCTGCTGACGCTGGCGACGCTGGTGTCCAGCTTCGGGGTGCTGGCCGTGCCGGTCGCGTTCGGGATCGAGCGGCTCTTCAACAAGGACGGCACGCGCGTCGCGATCGCGCTGCTGGCCGCCGTGATCGCTTTCGGGATCACGGTGGGCCTGGACGACCTGGTGGTGCGGGCGGCCCCCGGCGGCGTGCTGGACTCGCTCATCTGGGGCGGCACGGAGACGGCGCCGGTGCACACCGACATCGCCCCGGTGATCGCGTTCGTCAGCGCGGTCGGGATGGCGGGCCGCGCCCGCTGGCAGGCCGCGACATGGACCATGATCGGGCTGGCGGCGCTGACCGGGCTCACCGCGTCCTACGCCTCCGTCGCCGCACTCGCGGCCACCTACCTGCTGGGACGCGCCATCGGCCACGGCACCCTCTACGCGGTCGGGACGCCGAACCCCCGTCCGTCCGGCATGACCGTGGTGGCGTCGCTGGAACGGCTCGGGCTGCGCCCGAAACGAGGGGCGCGACTCGACGACCCGGCGGACGACACCGGGGAGGCCCGCCGCTACGGCGTCGTCCTCGCCTCTTGCCCTGCGGACGGGTACGGCGCGCGGCTCCCGGCGGGGCGCGGCCCGCACGGCGACTGGGACCTGGAGGTCCGCGTCCTCGACCGCGACCAGCAGACCGCGGGCCTGCTCTACCGCGTGTGGCGGCTGCTGCGGCTGCGGGCCGCGACGACCGGGCGGACGCTGCGGTCGCTGCGCCGGTCCCTGGAGCTCGAGTCGCTGATGGCGTACGCCGTGGACGCGGCGGGCGTCCGGACCCCGCGGCTGGTCGGGACGTGCGAGGTCGGCACGGAGGCGGCGCTGCTGGCCTACGAGCACGTGCCGGGGCGGCGGCTCGGGGACGTCTCCGACGACGAGATCACCGACGCACTGCTGACGGACGTGTGGCGGCAGCTCCGGTCCCTGCAGGCGGGGCGGCTCGCGCATCGCCGGCTGGAGGGCGACGCGGTCCTCGTCGGCGAGGACGGGCGCGCCTACGTCACCGATCTGCGGTCCGGGGAGACGGCGGCGGGCGACCTGGCGCTGCGTCTGGACCTCGCCCAGCTGCTCACCACGCTGGCTCTGCGGGCCGGGCCCGAGCGGGCCGTCCGCACGGCCGCGCCGGTGCTGGGCGAGGAGGCGCTGGGCGGGGCGGTGCCGCTGCTGCAGCGGGTGGCGCTGTCCCGGGCGACGCGCACCCGGCTGCGGCACCACCGGGACCTGCTCACCCGGATCCGGGAGCAGATCGTCCGGCTCAAGCCGGAGACGGAGGCGGCACCGGCCCGGCTGGAGCGGTTCCGGCCACGGACCATCTTCAGCATCGTGGCGCTGTCCGTCGCGGCGTACATCGTCATCCCGCAGGTGACGAGCCTGGACATCGGCCATCTGGCGGCCACGGCCAGCTGGCACTGGGTGGTCGCCGCGCTGGCCGCGGCGTCCCTCACCTATGTCGCGGCGGCGCTGATGCTCATCGGGTTCGTCCCGGAGAGGCTGCCGTTCTGGCGGACGGTGCTGGCGCAGGTCGCGGCGTCGTTCGTGAAGCTGGTGGCGCCCGCGGCGGTCGGCGGCGTCGCGGTCAACACCCGGTACCTGCAGCGCTCGGGCGTCCGGCCGGCCCTCGCGGTCGCGAGCGTGGGCGCGTCGCAGCTGGTCGGGCTGGTCACGCACGTCCTGCTGCTGGTGCTGTTCGGGTTCCTGACGGGGTCGACGGCGAAGGCGACGCAGGATCTGGCGCCGTCCCGGACGATCGTGATCGCGGTGCTGGCGCTGGGGCTGCTCGCCGGTCTCGCGCTGACGGTCCCGCGGGTCCGGCGCGTCGTCACCTCACGGCTGCGGAGCATGTTCTCGGGCGTGGTGCCGCGCCTGGTGGACGTCCTGCAGTCGCCGAAGAAGCTGTCCACGGGCATGGGCGGGACACTGCTGCTGACGCTGGCGTTCACGCTGTGCCTGGACGCGTCGATCCGCTCGTTCGGCGGGTCGCTGCCGTGGACGACGGTGGTGCTGGTGTTCCTCACCGCGAACGCGGTCGGGTCGGCGGCTCCGACGCCGGGCGGGCTCGGCGCCGTCGAGGGCGCGCTCACGCTGGCGTTGACCATCTCGGGGCTGAGCGCGGAGACGGCGGCGTCGGCCGTCCTGCTCTACCGCCTGCTGACGCTGTGGCTGCCGGTGCTGCCGGGCTGGGGGGCGTTCACCTTCCTGCAGCGCAAGGAGGCGCTCTGAGGGTCAGCCGGTGCGGCGGGCGCGCCGCCGGTTGGCGAGCTCATCGTGGGGGTGTTCGGCAGGGTCCGCGTCGGCGGCGGCGGCGCGTTCACCGGGAAGTTCCGCCAGGCTGCCCTCCACCTCCTGCCACACCCGTCCGAGCGCGATGCCGAACACGCCCTGCCCGCCCTGGAGGAGGTCGACGACCTCGTCGGCCGAGGTGCACTCGTAGACGCTCACTCCGTCGCTCATCAATGTGATCTGGGCCAGGTCCTGCACGCCCCGGTCACGCAGATGGGTGACGGCCGTACGTATCTGCTGGAGCGACACACCCGTGTCGAGCAGCCGCTTCACGACCTTCAGCACCAGGATGTCGCGGAAGCTGTAGAGCCGCTGACTCCCGGACCCGTGCGCGGACCGGACGCTCGGCTCCACCAGCCTGGTACGGGCCCAGTAGTCGAGCTGCCGGTAGGTGATCCCCGCCGCGGCGCACGCCGTCGGGCCGCGGTAGCCGACATCCTCCGGCGGCACCGACACCTGCGTGTCGAAGAGCAGTCCCTGCTCTCCGGCGCGCTGGGACGCCATGTGCCTGTCGGGGGTCGCCTTGCCCTCGCCGCTGCTCACCGCCACGCGGACCTCCGGCTCCTATCATCCCGCGGCGCTTCGTCAAGGGGGTTTGACGAATTACACCACGGGTGTTCCACCAGCACGGTAGGTGCCGGTCAGGGCGTGGTCAACGTTCACCGTCGGCGCGTCGCATGCCCGGATGAACCGGCTTCACGTGGGCAAACTGCGCACCTTCGCCGCCAACGCACTCCATACCCCGATGCTCCCCCCGCAAAAACCGCCAGGTCCACCGCAATGGAAGACCAATCGCCCCATGGCATGACCTTACCCTCCACAGTGACATTCCCCACATCCCCCCAACCCGCAAACCCGCAGGCCGGCCCCCCTTTCCCCAAGCCACCACCCCAAGCCGAAGCCACCCAGTAGCCAGATGCACCAGCCATTGGCCCTAGGCCGGTGTGCCAGTTGAAGGCTCGCGGCCCGAGGCCAGGAGTGCCATGGGAAGCGCCTCCGCACCAGGCTGGTGGACCAGGCGAAGCGCCTTGGCCTTAGGCCGGTGTCAGGTGAAGGCTCCCGCCCGAGCCGTCACCCGGCGCGGCCGAAGTCCTCGGGGGAGATCGTGTCGAGGAACTCGCGGAACTTCTCCACCTCGTCCTCCTGCTCGTCGGGGATGGCCACGCCGGCCTCTTCGAGGACGTCCTCGCTGGCGAAGATCGTGGCGCCGGTGCGCAGGGCGAGGGCGATGGAGTCGGACGGGCGGGCGCTGACCTCGACGCCGTTGGAGAAGATGAGGTCGGCGAAGAAGATGCCTTCGCGCAGGGCGGTGATGTTGACGGTGCGGAGCTGGACGCTGAGGGCGTCGAGCACGTCGCGGAACAGGTCGTGGGTGAGGGGCCGGGCGGGCAGCACCCCCTGCTGGGCGAAGGCGATCGCGGTCGCTTCGACCGCCCCGATCCAGATGGGCAGGTAGCGATCGCCCTCCGTCTCCTTCAACAGGACGATCGGCTGATTGGAGGGCATCTCGACCCGGACGCCGACGACCTCCATCTGCTTCACTGCGGCTCCCTGCTGGTTCTCGCTGTCTCGATCACCACGTGCAGCGGGTCGAATCCTGACCGAACCATGTAGCCAACGTACACCCAGGCCCGGACACCTCGTGGTGCCGCGCGGACGGGAAAATCCTCCGCGGCCCGCATGATCAGGGGTCGAGGCTTTCACGCAGACCCGCGCTGACCAGCGCGGTGTGCAGCCGGACCGACAGCGCGGCGATCTCCCGGGCGGTCTCGGCCGCCTGCTCGTGCGCACCGCGGCTGCGGCGGCGCAGCTGCGGCGCGACCATCTGCTCGATGAGGCCGACCTGCCGGTCGGCGGCGGCCTTCACGGCGCGCAGGTGCCGGACCTCGAACCCGAATTCGCCGAGCGCGGCGGCGACCCGCGCGATGTTCAGCGCGTCGCCCTCGTAGTGCGTGCCGGTCCGGCGGACGAGACCGTACTCCTCGAGGCGGACCAGAAGGGCCTCGTCGATCCCCGCGCCGTCCAGGAGCTGGCGGCGGGTGAGCCGGACGGCCTGGTCCTCCGCGGTGGTGTCGGCGGCGACGAGCGTGCGGGGGCGGCGCCGGGACGGTTCGGCGGCGCCGGTCCGGCGGTCGCCGAGCGGCGGGACGTTCTCGCCGCGGTCGCGCGCCTCCAGGTGCTGCCTGATCACGCGCAGCGGCATGTAGTGGTCGCGCTGGGCGGTGAGGACGAACCGGAGGCGCTCGACGTCGGCGCCGCAGAACTTGCGGTAGCCGGAGGGGCTGCGCTGCGGCTCGACGAGCCCCTCGGACTCCAGGAACCGGATCTTGGAGATGGTGACGTCGGGGAACTCGGGCCTGAGCAGTCCGAGGACGTCCCCGATCGTCATCAGGGACCGGGCTGGCTCCGCGTTCAACGCCCCTCCCATCGTCGCCGCGACCTCGCTGTCCCCGGGCGCCGGGCGGTCAGCCGTGCGCCGGGTTGGTCAGGAACACCAGCCGGAACTTGCCGATCTGGACCTCGTCGCCGCCCGACAGCCCCGCCTGGTCGATCCGCTGCCGGTTGACGTAGAGGCCGTTGAGGCTGCCCACGTCGCGGACAGCGAACGCGTTGCCCTGACGGGTGAACTCGGCGTGCCGACGGGAGACGGTGACGTCGTCCAGGAAGATGTCGCTCTCGGGGTGCCGCCCGGCGGACGTGCGGTCCTTGTCGAGGAGGAAGCGGCTGCCGGCGTTCGGGCCGCGCTTGACGACGAGCAGCGCCGTGCCCGGGGGGAGCGCCTCCATCGCCATCTGGTCGGGCCCGACCGGCTCCTCGGCGCCCGTGTCGGTGTCCAGCGCCTCGAACCCGCCGATGGAGATCGTGGACGTGGACTCGCCCGGCGACTCCCGGGGAGGCGGCGGCGCCGAACTCCTCAGCGGAGTGCCGCAGTTCGAGCAGAAGCGGGCATCATCCGGGTTGGCGTGACCGCACTGCGTGCAGTAGACGCTCGGCATCGATCGGCTCGGCCTCCTACCATCGGCGTGCCACCGGCGGACGTCCCCCTTTGCAGGGAGCCGCCTGCGCCACGCGCATCCTTCACCCAACCCCACGCCGGGGACCCGCCCGGCCACGGTCCAACTCACCGCCCGCTTTCGCGACGGTCGCCGCAACTTACGCGGGTATTACCCGAGGGGTCAACTGGAACGGTGAACCGGCTGGACCAAACTACATTCGCCGATGATCGCAGGTCCATGCCGCCGCGCGGACGGCCGCGATCATGACGCCCGAGCCCGGCGTCCGGTTTACCGTCTCCCCCGTTCCCTCTATGGAGACCGTATCGCGCCGACGGTCACTTTCGCGCGCTGGGTGATCAGGACGGTGGCGCCGGCCCCCTCCAGCGTCCGGACGAGGCCGCCGGGGATGTTGAGCGCCGTCGTCATCGTGTGCGGGTCGCCGATGGCGACGAAACGGTAGGGGGCGGCGAGGAGCCGCCCGTCCGCCCGGACGCCGTCGCGGTCGTCCAGGAAGTAGGTGTCGACGCCGACGCGCACGTCGCCGACCTGGACGACCTCGGCGCCCGCGTCGCGGAGCTCCTCCAGGGCGTCCAGAAGGTTGATCGCCTTGACCCCGCGGCCGGGGTCGTCGATCACGAGTTCGATGCCGGGCCCCTCCGCCGGGAGCGTGCCCGCGAGAAGCCCGTAGGTGGTCGCCCGCTCGCGCGCCTCCTCCAGGGCGGTGCCGCCCTCGGCGTCCCGTTGGAGCCTGGCCTTCGTCTCCTCCAGGTCGCGCAGGTCGCCCCTCAGCCGGTCGGACCGCTGACCCAGATCGGACAGGGTGCCGACGAGCTCGTCCTGCCGCGCGGTCGCGAACGTGGTGTCGCGCTCGGTCGAGCGCACCTGGGCGACGATCGCGAAGCCCAGCAGAAGGCACAGCAGTCCGGCGACGATCTGTCCCGGGCTGACCCGCGGGCGCAGCAGGCCGGCGAGTGAGCGCAGGCCCCCGGGCTCCGCCGGCCGGGTCTCCTCGTGGCCGCCCGCAGGCCCGTCCTCGGGTGCGTGCCCGTCCTCGGGTGCGCGCTCGCCGCCGGTCATGCGCCGAACAGCTTCCGCCGGATGGCCGCCGCGTTGGAGAAGATCCGGATGCCGAGGACGACCACGACCCCGGTGGACAGCTGCGAGCCGACCCCGAGCTTGTCCCCGAGGAAGACGATCAGCGCGGCGATGACGGTGTTGCTGGCGAAGGAGACCACGAACACCTTCTCGTCGAAGATCCCCTCCAGCCGGGCCCGGACGCCGCCGGACATGGCGTCGAGCGCGGCCACGATCGCGATCGGCAGGTAGGGCTGCAGCCACAGCGGGACGTCCGGCTGGAGCATGAAGCCCAGGGTCACGCCGACCACGAGCCCGATCAGCGCGATCACCGCCGGGTCACCTCTCCCCCGTCTCCCCCGCTCACCGGCCGGCCCCGTCGCGGGGGGCGGCGTAGCGCAGCCGGGACGTCCCTGCGGCGGGCAGCCGGACGTCGTCCTCGCCGCGGATGCCGTACCCGATCCCGAGCCGCTCCTTCAGCGCGGCGAGTCGGCGGTCCGCGGCCGAGCCGGTGAAGGCGTCCCGCAGGCGCCCGGGGTCGCCCAGCGCCGTCACCTCGTAGGGGCCGCCGAGCGGCCGGTAGTCGACCAGGATCGCCTCGCCCGCGGTGCGGATCGCGGTGGTCGGGGTGAGCCGCCGGCCGTTGATCCCGATGGCCTGGGCGCCCGCCGCCCACAGCCCGTTCACCAGGACCTGGAGGTCCTGGTCATAGACGCGGCCGCGGTCGGCGGCGCGGGCCGGCGCGGCGGGCCCGGCCGGGGTCTCGCGCGGGGCGTCGGCCACGGTGACGACGAGCCCCTCCCCCGTGGCGGGCGTCGCGGCCGCGGCGGCGCCCGCCCGGGTCAGCTCGTGCCGGACGCGGCGGCCGGCGTCGCTGCGGGCCAGCGCGGCGGCGCGGCGCCGCTCGGTGTCCGCGCGCAGCCGGTCCAGCCGGCGCTGGAGGCCGTCGGTCTCGGCGGTGCGGGCGTGGATCTCGCCGATGAGCCGGGAGCGGCGCTCGGCCGCCACCGGTTCGCTGCGGCGGGCCTCAACGCCCGCGACGGCGACCAGCGTGCCGGCGAGGGCGACGACGAGGAGGACGCCGGCGCCCCGGAGCCGTCCTCGCCGCGGACCGGTCTCGCCGGGCGCGGCGCGGCGCGCCGCGGCCTCCGCGTAGCCGGGGTCGAGGTGCTTGCCGGCGACCAGGTCCGCGAGCAGCGACATGGAGGCGTCGGCCCGCAGCCATCCGGACGGCCGCGCACCGCCGTCCCGGCGCTCGTCCGGCTCCCGGCCGCCGAGGGTGTCCCGTCGTGCGATCACCGGCCCATCATGGCAAGGAACCGCGAACCGGCGGGGGTCAGGTCAGGCGGTGGCGGGGCGGAGGCCGATGTGGATCGCCAGCCCGGCGAGCACCGAGCCCATCAGGTACCGCTGGGCGCGCTGCCAGCCGGGCCTGCGCGCCAGGAAGACGGCGATGGAGCCCGCGCCGAGGACGATGAGGGCGTTGACGGTGATGGCGATGGTGACCTGGACGACGCCCAGCAGGAGGATCTGGCCGGCGACGTGGCCGCGGTCCGGGTCGGCGAACTGGGGCAGCAGCGACACGTACAGGATCGCGATCTTGGGGTTGAGCAGGTTGGTGACCAGTCCCATGGCGAACAGGCGGCGCGGCGGGTCGGCGGGCAGGTCCTTCGGGGCGAACGCGGTCGTCCCGCCCGGCCGCAGCGCCTGCCAGGCGAGCCAGAGCAGGTAGCCCGCGCCGGCCAGCTTGATCGCTGTGTAGAGCGGCGGCACGAGCGTGAACACGGTGGTGAGGCCGGCGGTCGCGGCGGCGACGTAGACCAGGAAGCCCGCGGCGACGCCACCGAGGGAGATCAGCCCGGCGCGGCGGCCCTGCGTCACCGACCGCGACACCAGATAGATCATGTTGGGCCCAGGGGTGAGGACGAGCCCGAGGGCGAAGAGGGCGATGGCCGCGACGGCCGTGAACGAGATCATTGCGCTCCAAGTCATCTGCAATGCCCCAAGGCTAGAAGCCGGAGTATGCTCGGTGCAATAGTGAAATTGCTCTCGGTGCAATGTGGGGTTCAGATGGCGGACTTCCGGCGGGTGGCCGACGAGGTGGCGGCCGACATCGCGGCGGGACGGCTGCGGCCGGGCGAGCGGCTGCCGCCGCAGCGGGCCTTCGCGCGCGGCCGGGGCATCGCGGACTCGACCGCGGGCCGGGTGTACGCGGAACTGGCCAGGCGCGGCCTCGTGGTGGGCGAGGTCGGCCGCGGCACGTTCGTCCGGGCCGCGGAGCGGGCTCCCGGACCCGCGCTCGCCGAGCCGGCCGCCGCACGCGTCGACCTGGAGTTGAACTACCCGGTCGTCCCCGGGCAGAGCGCGCTGCTGGCCGCGGGGCTGGAACGGCTTCGCCGCCCGGACGTCCTGGACGCGGCGCTCGGGCCGGTGGGCGTCGCGGGAACGGCCGCCGCGCGCGAGGCCGCCGCGGCGCTGCTGTCCGCGTCCGGCGGCCGGACCGCCCCGTCCGAGGTGCTGTTCGCGGGCAACGGCCGGCAGGCGATCGCCGGCGCCGTGGCGGCGCTCGTGCCTCCGGGCGGGCGGCTCGCCGTCGAGGCGCTGACCTATCCGGTGATCAAGGGCATCGCGGCAAGGCTCGGCGTGACGCTCGTCCCCGTCCCGTCGGACGAGCAGGGGCTGCGTCCGGACGCCCTGGCCGACGCGCACCGCGCCGCTCCGCTCGGCGCGGTCTACCTCCAGCCGACGTTGCACAACCCGTCCGGGACGACGATGCCGTCACAGCGCCGCGCCGAGCTGGCCGCGGCCCTGGAGCGGCTCGGCCTCCACGCGATCGAGGACCGCATCTGGGCGTTCCTCCGCGAGGACGGGCCGGAGCCGCTGGCCGCGCACGCCGCCGGCCGCACCGTGCTGGTCGACAGCCTCTCCAAGAGGCTCGCGCCCGGCCTGAGCCTGGGCTTCGCCGTCCCGCCGGCGGGCCTGTCCGGCCGCGTCGCCGCGGCGCTGCGCTCCGGCGGCTGGGGCCCGGCGGGATTCGCCCTCGACGCGGCCGCCGGCTGGATCGCCGACGGAACGGTCGAGTCGGTCACCCGCGCCAAGCGCGCCGACGCCGCCTCCCGGCAGCGGATCGCCGCCGGCCGCCTGGCGGGCGCGGCCGTCCGGTCCGACCCGTGCTCGTACTTCTGCTGGTGGGACCTGCCGCGGCCGTGGCGCGCCGAGACATTCGTGGCGGCGGCCGCGCGGCGCGGGATCGCCGTCACGCCGGCCGCCGCCTTCGTGGTCGGCAACAGCGCCGCCCCGCGCGCCGTCCGCTTCGGGCTGGCGTCCCCGCCGCCCGAGGCCCTCGCCCGCGCCCTGGACGTGCTCGCCGAGATCGCCGCGGCCGGCCCCGACGACACCACCGTCGACTGACGCGTCCCGTCCGCGAGGCACGCCGCTCCCGTCATACCGGGGACGGGACGGTGGACTGTTCCGGGGTGATCGTTCATCTTCGTAAGAGGCGATGCTCGGCGGGAGGGTGGATGATCGAGGTCTGCGGGGTCGGTCAACGGGCGGGCGGGCGGCGGACACTGCGGGACGTGTCGCTGTCGATCGGGGCCGGACAGCTGGTGGCGATCATCGGCGGCAGCGGGGCGGGGAAGACCACATTGCTGGACGCCATCGCGGGAGTGCGGCCGCCCGCGGAGGGCGAAGTCCGGTACGACGGCGGGAACGGCGCGCTTGGGTACGTGCCGCAGGACGACATCGTTCACATGGAGATGCCGCTGCGGCGCACCCTCCGCTATGCGGCGGGGCTGCGGCTGCCCTCGGGCACGCCGCCGGAGCGTGTCGAGCGGGCGGTGGACGACGTGCTGGAGGCGCTCGCGCTCACCGAACGGGCCGGGCAGCGCGTCGGCTCGCTCAGCGGAGGCGAGCGCAAGCGGGCCAGCATCGCGGTCGAGCTGCTGACCCGTCCCCGCGTGTTCTTCCTGGACGAGCCGACGTCGGGCCTCGACCCGGCGACGGCGGCGGACCTGATGCGGCTGCTGCGCGGCCTCGCCGATTCGGGGACGGCGGTGGTCCTGACGACCCACCATCCGCCGGACGTCCTGGCCTGCGACCGCGTGGCGGTGCTCGCGCAGGACGGGCGGCTGGTCTTCTACGGGGAGCCGGACGAGGCGACGGAGAGGTTCGAGGCCGGCGGGATAGAGGACATCTACCTGCGGCTGGCCGAGGCGGAGACGCACGACTGGGAGGGACGGTTCGGCGCGTCTCAGGCGCAGGCGGCGGGCCCAGGGATCGGCGCGTTCGGTCAGTGGGCGCTGCTCACCCGGCGCAGCCTGGATCTGCTGACCCGCAACCGGCTCACGCTCGCCGTGCTGGCCGGGTCGCCGCTCATGGTGCTGGCGATGTTCGCGGTGCTGTTCCGCCCCGGGGCGTTCGCGCCGGAGTCGCCGAGCCCCGGCGCGACGGTGATGATCCTTTTCTGGATCGCGTTCGGCGGGTTCTTCTTCGGCCTCACCTACGGGCTGCTGCAGATCTGCACCGAACTGCCCGTCCTGCGGCGGGAGCGGCTCGCCGGACTGCGCATCGGGCCGTACGTGCTGGCGAAGACGGCCGTCCTGCTGCCGCTGCTGGCCGTGGTCGACGCGCTGATGCTCGGCGTCCTGCGGGGGCTGGACCGGCTTCCCGCGATGGGCTGGAGCACGTACGGGGAACTGTTCGTCACGCTGCTGCTGTGCTCGCTGGCGGCTCTGGCGCTGGGCCTGCTGGTGTCGGCGGCGGTCACCGATCCGGCGCAGGCCACGATGGCGCTGCCGATGCTGTGCTTCCCGCAGGTGCTGTTCGTGGGCGCGATCCTGCCGGTCCCGGTGATGGCGGCGCCCGGACGGTGGCTCAGCTACGCCATGTCCAACCGGTGGGCGTTCGAGGGGCTCGGGCACAGTCTCGGCGTGGAGCGGCTCTGGGCGACCGGACGTTCGCCGCTGGGCCCGCCCTTGCTCGATTCGTACGGCGGGACGTTCTCGCGGGCGGTGGCCGTCGACTGGGCGCTGCTCGGCGGATTCGCCGCGCTGTTCCTCGCGGGCACATGCCTGGTCCTCACCCGCAGGACATAGTAAACATCCCTTTCTGTGCCACTTAAGGCTCCTGAATCGCTCTTGCACCACCTCTGGGGATTTTGGACCGTTCATTAAGCAATGTCGCTTTTGCTGGCGGGGGTGCACAATGAGCGTTTCATCCGATTCCCAGGTCGATGTCATGCCCGGCTACGCGGAGACGCGGCGGCTGGACGAACTCCGCGCCGCCGAGTACCGCCACCTCGACGTCCAGACCTACCTGGACTACACCGGGGCGGGCGTCGCCGCCGAGGCCCAGATCCGCGCGCACGCCGAGCGCCTGACCGGACACTGCTACGGCAACCCGCACTCGGAGAACCCGACGTCCAGCGCCTCCACGGGCCTCGTCGACCAGGCCCGGGAGGCGATCCTGGCGTTCTTCAACGCCTCGCCGGAGGAGTACGCGGTGGTCTTCACGCCGAACGCCAGCGGCGCCTGCCGCCTCGTCGGCGAGGCGTACCCTTTCGAGCGCGGCGGCCGGCTCGTCCTCACCGGTGACAACCACAACTCGGTGAACGGGATCAGGGAGTTCGCCAAGGCGCGCGGAGCCGAGGTCGTCCACGTCCCCGTCCGCGGGCCCGGCCTCCGGGTGCGCGAAGCGGAGATCCGCGCCGCGCTGGGAGGCCGCCGCGGCCTGCTGGTGTACCCCGCGCAGAGCAACTTCAGCGGCGTCCAGCATCCGCTGAGCTGGATCGGCCTCGCCCAGGCGCACGGGTACGACGTGCTGCTCGACGCCGCGGCGTTCGTCCCCGCCAACCGCCTCGACCTGAGCCTGGTCCATCCCGACTTCGTCCCCGTGAGCTGGTACAAGGTCTTCGGCTACCCGACCGGCGTCGGCTGCCTCATCGCCCGCCGGGAGGCGCTCGCCCGGCTGCGCCGGCCCTGGTTCGCGGGCGGGACGATCCAGGCGGTCAGCGCGCTCGGCGGCTGGCACGTCCTCGCGCCCGACGAGACGGCGTTCGAGGACGGCACCCTGAACTTCCTGTCCATCCCGGACGTGGAGTTCGGCGTCCGCTGGGTCGAGGACATCGGCATGGACCTCATCCACCGCCGCGTCGGCTGCCTGACGTCCCTGCTCCTGCGGCGGCTCGCGGACCTGCGCCATTCCGACGGCTCCCCCCTGATCCGGTTCTACGGCCCGGACGGCACCGACCGGCGCGGCGGGACGGTCGCGTTCAACGTCCTCGACCCGCGCGGCCGGATCGTGGACGAGCGGATCGTCGCCCGTGACAGCGCCGCCGCCGGAATCTCCGTCCGGACCGGCTGCTTCTGCAACCCGGGCGCCGGGGAGGGCGCTTTCGAGATCTCCGAGCACGCGCTGCGCGGCACCGCCGGCCGGCGGATGCGCACCCTCGACGACTATCTGGGCGTGCTCGGCCTGCCGAGCGGCGGCGCGGTCAGGGCGTCCCTCGGCCTGGTCTCGAACGTCGCGGACGTGGACCGCCTCACCGAGTTCCTGGACGCCGCATACGGCGATCGTGAACCGAACGCCACCGGCCTCAAGCCTCGCGAACGGTGCTGAGACCGCCTAAGAGCCGGCCCGTTCGACAACGACGGCCCATTCCTCCAGCAGCGCCTGCGCGGCGTCCGCGTCCGGCCCCTCGGCCCACAGATGGGTGACCGCCTCCGCCGGGTCGGGCAGGACGAGGACCCAGCGGCCGTCGTCCTCCACCACGCGGACGCCGTCGGTGGTGTCGATCGTCCGCTCCGCGGCCGCCTCCACGACGTGCCGCATCACGCTGCCCTTGGCCGCCCACGGCGTCGGGACGGAACGGCGCAGCAGATGCGCGTCCGGTATGCGCCGGTCGATCTGCGACAGCGTCAGCCGCGTCCGCGCGACGAGGCCGACTAGCCGGACGAACGCCGCGATCCCGTCCACGGTGCCGCTGAACTCCGGCATCAGGAACCCGCCCCGCCCGTCGCCGGCGAAGATCACGCTGGGCTGCGCGGCGGCCTTGGTGAGGACGTCCTGGGACGTGGACGTCCACTCGACCTGCACGCCGTGGAACCGGCACACCTGCTCGGCGACCCGCGTCGTCGTCACCGGCAGCGCCACCCGCCCGCCGCGGCGCTCCGCCGCGACCAGGTCCAGCATCACCAGCAGCGCGCGGTCGTCGCCGACCAGCTCGCCGTTCTCGTCCACCAGCGAGATCCGCTCCCCCACCGGGTCGAACCGGACGCCGAACGCGGCGCGCGACGACGACACCAGCTCGCCGAGCCGCTCCAGGTCGCGCATCCGCTCGGCGAGCGTCTCGGTCGGGTTCGCCTCGTCCAGCCCCGCGTTGCGGGTGAGGACCTCCACGCCGACCTTGCCGAGCAGGCTCGGCAGGACGAGCGAGGCGACACCGCCCGCGCAGTCCAGGACGATCTTCAGCCCGGCCTCGCGGACGCCGCGGATGTCGACGCGGCGCAGCAGGTCGCGGGTGTAGGTCTCGACGACGCGCGGCGGGTAGGTCAGCTCGGCGATCTCGCCGGGGAACGCGCGGCGGTACTCCTGCCGCCCGAAGACCCGCTCCAGCTTGCGCTGCGCGCCCTGGGACAGGTCGGCGCCGCCCGCGTCCAGGAATAAGATGTCGACGCCCTGGGGGTCGCCGAGGGTGGTGCGGATGTAGATGCCGCCGACGCTGTCCTCGCGCCCTGTCTCGAACCGCGCGACGGTCAGCGGGGTCGCCTCCAGATCCTGGACGTTGATCGCGCTCGCGGTCAGGGCGCTGTTCACCGCGCGCTTCAGGGTGCGGGCGGCGCGGGACACGTCCCTCCCGGTGACGACCGTGCACCCCTTCTTCAGTGTCGTCGCGTAGGCGCTGGCGAGCCGGACCGCCAATTCGGGCGTGATCTCCACGTTCACGAGCCCGGACACGCCGCGCGGCCCGAACAGGTTGCGCTGCCCCCGCGACTCCCAGATCACGCTGGTGTTGACGACCGCGCCGGCCTCGATGGTCTTGAACGGGTAGACCTTCACGCCGCTGGAGACGTACGCCTCGGCCTCGATGACGCACTCGTCGCCGATGACCGCGCCCTCCTCGACGCGGGACCCCGCCATGATGTCGGTGTTCTTGCCGACGACGCAGCCGCGCAGGTTCGTGGACGGCGCGACGAACACGTTGTCGTGGACGACGGCCCGGTGCAGGAACGCGCCCTCCTTCACGACGACGTTGCTGCCGAGGACGGTGTACTCGCGCAGTTCGACGCCCGCCTCGACCTTCGCGTAGTCGCCGATGTAGAGCGGCCCCTTGAGGACGGCCTCGGCGTCCACCTCGGCGCCCTCGGCGACCCACACGCCCGGCGACATCTCGAACCCGTCGAGGTCGATGCCGACCTGCCCGGACAGCATGTCGGCCTGCGCCTTGAGGTAGCTCTCGTGAGTGCCGACGTCCTCCCAGTAGCAGTCGGCCACATACCCGAACAGGCGGGCGCCCTCGGCGAGCAGCTTCGGGAACACGTCACCGGACCAGTCGACCGGCTCGCCTTCGGCGACGTGCTCAAGGACCTCGGGCTCCATCACGTAGATCCCGGTGTTGACGGTGTCGGAGAACACCTGGCCCCAGGTGGGCTTCTCCAGGAACCGCTGCACGCGGCCATCGTCGTCCACGATGATGATCCCGAATTCGAGCGGGTTCGGGACCCGCTTCAGGCCGATCGTGACGAGTGCGTCGTTCTCCTCGTGGAACCGCACCATGTCGGTCAGGTCGATGTCGGTGAGCGCGTCCCCGGAGATCACGAGGAACCGGTCGTCGCGCAGCGCCTCCTCGGCGTTCTTGACGCTGCCGGCGGTGCCGAGCGGGACCTCCTCGGTCGCGTAGCTCAGCGACATGCCGAGTTCCTCGCCGTCGCCGAAGTAGTTGCGGATCAGCGCCGCCAGGAACTGGACGGTGACGACGGTCTCGGAGAACCCGTGCTTCTTCAGCAGCCGCAGCACGTGCTCCATGATCGGCCGGTTGACGAGCGGAAGCAGCGGCTTGGGCTGGTTGGCGGTCATCGGACGCAGCCGCGTCCCCTCGCCTCCCGCCATCACGACGGCCTTCATCGGGGGGTCTCAGCTCCCTTCTGGTCGCCGGCCGGCGGTTCCGCGCCCGGATCGCGCAGGCCGCCCGGGCCGCCGGGATCGCGCGCGGAGCCCGGCCCGAGGGCCGGGGACGAGCCGCGGCCGGCCAGCACCAGCTGCCGCGTCTGCGTCCAGTACAGGACGGCCGCCCACCAGTACAGGCCCGTCCCCCAGACGGCGAAGGCCCATCCGATGATCTTGGCCGTGGTCGCCGCGCCGCCGTCGTGGTCGCCGAGCAGCAGCAGCGGGAACGCGTACAGCAGGCACATCGTCGCGGCCTTGCCGATGAAGTGGACGGGCAGCGTGCCGCCGTACCCGAGCCGCCGCACGATCGGGGCGATCGGCAGGATCGCCACCTCGCGGGCGACCAGCACGGCCACCAGCCAGACCGGGATGATGTCGCGGATGGTGAGCCCGATCAGCGTGGCCAGGATGTAGAGCCGGTCGGCGGCCGGGTCGAGCACCATGCCGAGCCTGCTGGTCTGGTTCAGCGCCCGCGCCAGCTTCCCGTCCAGCCAGTCCGACAGGCCCGCGAACACCAGCAGGCCGAGCGCCCACCAGTCCGCCTCCACAAGGACGAGCCACAGAAACAGCGGGACGCCGACGAGCCGGGCCAGGCTCAGGATGTTCGGCACAGTGAAGATCCGGTCCTGCGGGGCCTCCTGCAGTGTGCTCACCGACGCGTTCCCCTCCCCTGGTCCCCTTGATCCTGACCCTACCGGTAAGGGTTTGAAAGCCCCCGGCAGCGTCCGGTGGGGTTGGGAGATTCCCGGCGGACGGATCGAGCCCGGCGAAGACGGCGCCGGAGGGGCCTGCTCCGTTCCGTCACCGCGAGGTGACGGCGCCGGCGAGCGGGAGCACAGCCGTGACGACGAAACCGCCGGCCTCGCCCGGGCCCGCGTCGAGTGTCCCGCCGACGCTGCGCGCCCGCTCGATCATCCCGAGGACCCCGAACCCCTCGGGCGTCCCGCCGGAGGGGCCCTTCCCGTCGTCGGCGACCCGCACGACGAGTCCTTCGCCGTCCCGGGTCAGGCTCACCGTCACGCGCTCGGCGGCGGCGTGTTTGACAACGTTGGTCAGGGCCTCCTGGACGATCCGGTACGCCGCGACGCCGATCTCGGGCGGCAGCGCCCCCACGTCGCCGTCCTGGAGGTCCACGTCGATCCCGCCGCCGCGGGCCGCCCGCGCCAGCTCCCCGATGCCGCCCGGGCCGGGGAGCGTCCCCGGCGTCCCGACGTCGGTCCCGCGCAGGACCTGGAGGGTGCCGCGCAGTTCGGTGCGGGCGTCCCGGCACGTGCCGGCGATCGACGCGAGGGCATCGGCGAGCTCCTCCCGGTCGAGGGGCCGGTCCCCGCGCACCAGATGGGCCGCGGCGCCGGCCTGGACGCCGATCAGCGTGATGCTGTGCGCGAGAAGGTCGTGCAGGTCGCGGGCGATCCGGAGGCGCTCCTCGGCCACCCGCCGGCCGGCCTCCTGCTCCCGTGTCCGCTCGGCCCGCTCGGCCCGCTCGGTGATCGTCGCGAGCCGCGCCCGGTGCACCCGCCACACCTGGACGGCGATCACGACGGACACCACCGCCTCGATGACCGCGATCTGCTCGCGCAGCGAGCCGCCGCCCGCCCGCATCGCCATGCCGACCACGCACACGGCGAGCAGGGACGCGACCACGCCGAGGACGATCCGGACCCGGTGCCCGAGCACCGCGTAGGCGAACAGCGCGATCACCTCGGCGGGCACGAGCGCGTGGTGCTGGTACTGCGCCAGGTGGTACGGCAGCACGAGGATCACCAGCGAGACCAGCCCCGGGGTCGGCCAGCGCCTGATGACCGCGAGCGGCACGTGCGCGGCCGCCAGCAGCAGCGCCCCCGGCGCGTCCAGCTCCCGGACGCCCGGCCACACCGCCGCGACGATCGCCGCGACCCCCGCCAGCAGCGCCGCGAGCAGGGCGTCCTTCGCCGTCACACCGACCCTGGGCATCGTCACCACCCGACCATTGTCCCCGAGTCCCGCGATCTTCGCGCATCACCCCGTGTTCCGCGCGGAGGCGTCCTCCGGGGAGAACCCGCCGAGGGACACCGGGACGAACAGGATGATCTTTCTCATCGCGCTCTCCTTCCGGACCGGCCGCCCCGCCCTATAGTTCTGCAAACCCCGTCACGAAGGGCCGACAGTTGTCCGTCCCCCCGCCCGCTGTCCCCCCGCCGGAACTCCGGATCACGCTCGGCCGGAAAGCGTACCGACGGCCGTTCCGGATCTTCCTCTCCGCGCTCGCCGCCGGCCTGCTCGTCTCCCTGTCCACGCTTTCCAGCGCCGAAGCTTGGGAACCGGAGCAGGCCCGCCGGGCCACCGGCTTCTTCGGCGGCGGCTGCGCGCTCGTCGCGCTGGCGGCCGCCTTCTGGGCATGGGCGATGCACCGCGACCGCCTCGTCGTGACCATCTCGGAGAAGGGCGTGGCCCTTCGCCGCCGCAAGCAGCGGGCGGAGATCCCCGCCGGAGCGGTCGAGGCGGTCGGGATCACGTGGCCGGTCACCGACCCCGTCTGGACGATCTGGTTCGACTCCGAGGCGGCCCCGGGCGTCGACGCCGTCGCCAAGATCGAGGACGGCGCCGTGACGCTGCTGCGCGACCGGTCGCTCCCCTCGGGCTGGGTCCGTGCGGCGGAGAACGCGACCACGGAGATCCTGGGCGTCGCCTGGCGCGTCATGGACGACGAAGGCAGGGAGGTACCGCCGCCCCCGGCGGGCGCCCTGCTCAAGGCGGACCGCGTCCTGGTCGACGGCGTCGGCCGCTACCGCGACGAACGCGGCGGCGCCCTCCTCGCCGTGGCCCACGGCCCGCTCGGCAGGCCGCCGCGGGGGCGGTCGGGCTTCTTCCCCCTCGCCCCCGGGAGAGGCCGCCGGAGGATCGTGCTGCGCGACCCCCACGCCCGCACGCTGCTGGTGTTCAAGCGCACGTCCTCGCCGCTGGGCCGCGACCGCCTGCGCGTGTTCGACCCCGACGGCCGCCTCCTCGGCGTGGTGCGCGGCCGCCATGAGCCGTCCTTCCACACCACCGGCGGCGTGCTTCTCGGCAGCACCCGGCAGGCCGGCGACCGCCACATCGTCACCGGCGTGGACGGACGGCGGTCGGCCACGCTGCGGACCAAGAGCGGCGCCGACGACAGCCGCATGTGGCTGGAGCGGTCGCCGTCGGCTCCGGAACCGCTTCGCGCGCTCGCCCTGGCCCTGCCCATGGCCGTGCGCATCGCCCGCCAGTCCTGACGCCGGCGCTCAGGCATCCCGCGCACGGCCCACGCGGGCGCGCTTACCGCATCGGCGGCGGTTGCGGCAACGGGGGTGCGGCGGGTTAGCGTCGGGGGCGACAGATCGCGGGGGCCCGGCGAACCGGGCTGAGATAGCGGCTGGGACGGCCGCTGACCGCATGAACCTGACCGGGTAATGCCGGCGTAGGGAGAGATCGAGTCGTCATGACCGAACCTGTGGTTCCAGCTGCGCGCAAGACCTACCTCCAGGGCTCGCGCCCCGACATCCGCGTCCCGATGCGGGAGGTGCCGCTGACCAACGGCGACGCCGTCGTCCTGTACGACACCTCCGGGCCGTACACCGATCCTGAGCAGGACACCGACGTCCGCAGGGGGCTGCCCCCGGTGCGGGAGGCGTGGATCGCCGAGCGCGGCGACACCGTCCCGTACGAGGGGCGGGCGGCGCGTCCCGAGGACGACGGGAGGCGGCCGGCGCCCGCCGCCTTGGGCGGCCCCGCGCAGGTGGTCCGGGAGGACTTCCTGCCGCGGCGGCCGCGCCGGGCGGCCGGCGGCGCGGTGACCCAGCGCGCCTACGCGCGCCGCGGGGAGATCACGCCGGAGATGGAGTTCGCGGCGCTGCGCGAGGGCGTGCCGCCGGAGTTCGTCCGGGACGAGCTGGCGGCCGGGCGCGCCGTGCTGCCCGCCAACGTCAACCACCCCGAGATCGAGCCGATGGTCATCGGGCGGAACTTCCTGGTGAAGGTGAACGCGAACATCGGCAACTCGGCGGTCGCGTCCTCGGTCGAGGACGAGGTCGAGAAGATGACGTGGGCGACCCGGTGGGGCGCCGACACGATCATGGACCTGTCGACCGGGAAGGACATCCACACCACGCGGGAGTGGATCCTGCGGAACTCTCCGGTGCCGGTCGGGACCGTCCCGCTCTACCAGGCCGTCGAGAAGGTCGGCGGCGACCCCGCGGAGCTGACCTACGAGGTCTTCCGCGACACGGTGATCGAGCAGGCCGAGCAGGGCGTGGACTACATGACCGTGCACGCCGGGGTCCTGCTCCCGTACGTGCCGCTGACGGCGCGGCGCAAGACGGGGATCGTGTCTCGCGGCGGGTCGATCATGGCGGCCTGGTGCCTGGCGCACCACGAGGAGAACTTCCTCTACACGCACTTCCGGGAGCTGTGCGAGATCTTCGCCGCCTACGACGTCACCTGGTCGCTCGGGGACGGCCTGCGCCCCGGTTCGATCGCGGACGCCAACGACGAGGCGCAGTTCGCCGAGCTGCGCACGCAGGGCGAGTTGACGAGGATCGCGGCGGAGTACGGCAACCAGGTGATGAACGAGGGGCCCGGGCACGTCCCGATGCACAAGATCAAGGAGAACGTCGACCTGCAGCAGGAGTGGTGCGACGGGGCGCCGTTCTACACGCTCGGCCCGCTGACCACCGACATCGCGCCCGGCTACGACCACATCACCTCGGCGATCGGCGCCGCGATGATCGGCTGGCACGGCACCGCGATGCTCTGCTACGTCACGCCGAAGGAGCACCTCGGGCTGCCGGACCGCGACGACGTCAAGGCCGGCGTGATCGCCTACAAGATCGCCGCGCACGCCGCCGACCTGGCCAAGGGCCATCCGGGCGCGCAGGCGTGGGACGACGCGCTGTCGGACGCGCGGTTCGACTTCCGGTGGGAGGACCAGTTCAACCTCTCCCTCGATCCGGACACCGCCCGCGCGTTCCACGACGCGACGCTCCCGGCGGCGCCCGCGAAGACCGCGCACTTCTGCTCGATGTGCGGCCCGCACTTCTGCTCGATGAAGATCACGCGGGACGTCCGGCGGTACGCCGGCGAGCACGGGCTGGCCGAGGGCGAGGCGCTCGCCGCCGGGATGCGGGAGAAGGCCGCGGAGTTCAAGGCGGCCGGCGGGCGGGTCTACCTGCCGGTCTCCCCCGCCGGTTCCTGACCGCACGGCGTCCGGCCCGCCGCGGCACCGTCCGCGGCGGGCCGGGCGCCCGGGCGCATCCGGCCACCGGTCACCGGGGCGGCGCGGATAGGATCGAAGGACCGTTCCAAAGCCGCGGATCCCCTCGAATCGCCGCAGCGCCGTCTACCCGCCGGGAAGGACCGACGACCCAGGTGACCAGCGACGACACGCCGAAGGCCCGCGCCCGGGCGGTGCGCGCCGACGTGCGCCGCAACCGTGCGCGGCTGCTCGCCGCCGCGCGGGAGACGTTCGAGCGGGACGGGGCCGGCGCGTCCCTGGAGGGCGTCGCCCGTGGCGCCGGGGTCGGCATCGGCACGCTCTACCGCCACTTCCCCACCCGCCAGGACCTCCTGGAGGCGCTGCTCGCCGGGGTCTACGACGACCTCGCCGCGGCGGCCCGCGACCTGATGGTCACCCCGGCGCCGGGCGAGGCCCTCATGACGTGGCTGCGGACGTTCATCTCCGAGGTCACGGCGTTCCCCGGGATGGCGGCCTCGGCGATGGTGTCGCTCCAGGACGAGCGGCCGGAACCGTCCCGCTCCTGGAGGGCCATGCACGAGGCGGGCGAGGCGCTGTTCGCCCGCGCGCAGCGTGCCGGGGACGCGCCCGCCGGGGTCCCGTTCACCGACGTGCTGAGGCTCGCCGGGGCGATCGCGGCGGTCACCGAGCGGGAACCGGTGGCCGCGGGCCGGCTGCTGTCGCTCGCCGCCACCGGCGTGATGCCGGGCAAGGCCCGCTAGCCCTCGCCGCCGGTCAGGCCGTGTCGGGACTGGGCAGGACGCGGCGAGGGCCGCGCGGCTCCTCGGCCCGCTTGCGCCATTCCCGCGGGTAGCCGACCGACACCTCGATGTGCGGGACGTCGCCGGTCCAGATCGTCCGCGGGTTGTGCAGGTGCCCGTACACGACGGACACCGCGCCGTAGCGCGCGTGCCAGTCCGCGGTGCGCTCGGTGCCGCACCATTGGGCGAACTCGGGATACCACAGGACGCGGGTGGGTTCGCGGACGAGCGGCCAATGGTTGACGAGCACGGTCCGCGTTCCCGGCTCCAGGGCGGCCAGGCGTTCCTCGGTGTAGGCGATCCGGGCGGCGCACCAGGCGTCCCGGGTGGGGTACGGGTCGGGGTGCAGATAGACCTCGTCGGTGCACACGACACCCGCCTCGTGTGCGACCTCAAGCGCCTCTTCCTTGGTGGACGTCCCGTCCGGCCGGAAGGTGTAGTCGTACAGGATGAACAGCGGCGCGACCGTCACGGGACCGGCCTCGCCGTCCCACACCGGGTACGGGTCCTCAGGGGTCAGCACGCCCAGGCCGCGGCACATGTCGACGAGCCGGCGGTAGCGGGCCTCGCCGCGCAGCGCCACCGGGTCGTCCTTGACGGTCCACAGCTCGTGGTTGCCGGGCACCCACAGCACGGTCGCGAAGCGCTCGCTCAGCGTGCGGAGCGCCCACTCGACGTCGGCGAAGTGCTCGGCGACATCGCCCGCCACGATCAGCCAGTCGCCGCCGGACACCGGCCGCAGCCCCTCGACGAACGCGCGGTTCTCCGGGAACCCCACGTGCAGGTCGCTGATCGCGTAGACACCGCCCATCCAGAGATCGTAAGCCCCGGCAGGGAGGGCGGCCTCACTCGTCGTCGGCGGGCAGGGTGAACAGGCGGATGTGGACGGGACGCGCCCCCGGCGGCGCGTCCTCCCGGCGGTGCGCGTGCTCGTGCAGCAGGCGGATGTACGCCTCGAAGAACTCGGCCAGTCCCTCCTCGGTCATGTGGGCGAACCCGCGCGACAGGAGCGCCCACCTCCTTTCCCGCTCGTAGACCGCGGGCAGCCGCCCGAACAGCTCCATGTCCTCGGCGTGGCCGATCCGGAGCAGCTCGGCGAGGACCGGCCGGTCCTCGGGCGGCAGGGAATCCGGGTCGGGCGTGCGGACGTCGCGCGGCCCCTCGGCCCGGCGCCACCAGCGCTCCCGGCCGGCGGACCGTTCCGGGATCTCCTCGATGAACCCATACTTCTCCAGCTGCCGCAGGTGGTAGCTGGTCGTGCCGGTGTTGGCGCCGAGCGCCTCGCCGATCGTCGTGGACGTCGCGGGGCCGTGCGCCCGCAGCCGGTGCAGGATCCGCCGCCGCAGGGGATGGCTCAGCGCCTTGATCCGTCCCGGGTCGTCCAGGATGACGGGCTCCTCGTCCTTCATGGGGAGCAGCCTAGTACTCCAGAGGTATATTTGCAGAGAACTCTTTGCAGAGCTTTCTCTGCAGTTCTAGGGTCGCCGCCATGAAGACCGCTTTGACCCTCCTCCTGGCGCTCGTCCTCGGCGCCCTCCTCGCGGCGCCCGCCCGGGCCGCCGCACCCGCGTCGGGGCCGGTCCCCGCACCGCCCGGCCTGACCACGACGGACGTGAGCTTCGCGGGGGCCGGCGGGCTGACCCTCCACGGCACGGTCCTGGCGCCGGCGAAGAAGGGCCCGCCCCGGCCCGGGGTCGTCCTCGTCACCGGGTCCGGCTCCGGTGTGCCGCGCGAACACCTGCTCACCGAGGCCACGGAGTTCGCCCGCCGCGGCCTCGCCGTGCTGATCTACGACAAGCGCTCAGAGGGGTACACCGACCTCCACCGCGACTACTCCGACCTCGCGGACGACGCGCTCGGCGGGCTGCGCGCACTGCGTGCGCGACCCGGCGTCGATCCCGCGAAGGTGGGCCTGTGGGGGCTCAGCGAGGGCGGCTGGGTGGCGCCGCTCGCCGCGTCCCGCACGGCCGACGCGGCCTTCGTGATCGTGGTCGGCGGCAACGCCATGACGCCGATCCGCCAGCAGAACTGGAACGAGAGCTACGACCTGCGCCGGGCCGGGGTCTCGGGCTCGCTGGTCGACCGCGGCAAACCGGCCCTCGCCCGGCTCGCGGGCGACGCCGGCCTGTTCGCCGAGGCGTACTTCGACGCGCAGGGCGTCCTGCAGCGCGTCCGGCAGCCGCTGCTCGGCGTCTGGGGCGAGTACGACCTGCAGACCCCGCCCGAGGACAACCCGCCGCTGTTCGCGCGGGCCCTGCGGCGGGGCGGCAACACCCACTACACGTTCCGCTTCTTCACCGGCGCCGACCACGCCGCCCACCTGACGCCGGACGGCGGCATCACCCGCGGCGCCGAACTGGCCCCCGGCTACGCCGACCTCGTCGGCACGTGGGTGCATGACGTGACGAACGGGAAGCTGCCCGAGGCCGATGCCGCCACGCCCCTGCACCAGAAATACCCCAGTGTCGAGGTGCAGCCGTTGCCGTGGTGGGAGTCGCGGTGGGTGCACCTGGCGGCGGTTCTGCTGTTCCTCGTGGCGTTCACCGCGTACCCGCTGGTGGCGCTGGTGCGCAGGCTCCGCGGCCGGAGGGTCCGCCCGGTGAGCCGCTGGGCGCGGCTGCTGGCCGGCGCGGGCTTCGCCGCCGGGTTCGGCCCGGTCGTCTACCTCTTCTCTTTGGTGGCGGGCAGCTCGCCCGACCCCGGCCCCGTCCTCGGCGGCAGGCCGCTGCCGTGGCTGATCCTGCAGGGGCTCGCCGTGGCCGCGGTCGCGGCGGCGATCGCGACCGCGGTGGCGTGGCGCCGGGCCGCGGCGGACGTCGCGCCGGGCGAGCGCGTCCGGCTCGGCCTGCTGATGGCCGCCGGCGCGGTGCTCGTCCCGTGGGGACTCCACTGGGGCCTGCTCCTGCCGTGAGCCGGACGGTGACAGAGGACGGCCCGTGCTCCTTCCGGGAGCACGGGCCGCTTTCCGCCTCCGGCCGTCAGTTGTTCTTGCCCCAGACGTAGACGCCCAGGCTCATGGCGAGGAGGCTCGCCCAGCTGAAGACGGCCCGTGCCGTGTTCCAGGCCGTCCAGCGGCCGGAGTAGTCCGACCAGATCTTCGCCGCCTCGCCCGCGTCCTTCGGGATCGTGACGCCGTCCAGGTCGTTGTTCATCGGGATGTTCACCGCGAAGCTCGGGACGAGCGCGCCCGCGAAGTACACCGCCGCGGCGACGAAGAACAGGATGGCCGCGGACTTCTGGTCCAGGGTCAGCAGCAGCACCCCCGCCGCGATCGCCAGGACGGGGACGAGCAGGAACACGGCGATGAAGACCGGATTCTGGATCTTCTGGTTGATGCCCTGCATGGCGTCGATCGCCGAGCCCGGCTTCGCCGCGTTCAGGCCCGGCATGACGCCGGTGGAGAAGGCGAAGAACGCTCCGGCCATGCCGGCCGCCATGATGATGGAGAGGGTCGCCGAGACGCCCGCCAGTGCGAATTTCATGATCAGGTCCAATCGTCGCGATGGTGAGAATCAGGCGTTCCAGATGCCGCTGGCGGCGGTGTCCCGCGCGTAGTCGGCGAAGTCCCGGGGCTCGCGGCCGAGCGCCCGCCGCACGCCGTCGGCGGGCCGGGCGTTGCGGCCGTCCAGGACGTTCGCGAACAGGTAGGTGAGGAACCCGGCGAGCTCCTCGGGTAGGCCCTGCTCGCCGAGCGCCGCCGCATAGTCGTCCGCGCTGACCTGGACGAAGGCGATCTCCCGTCCGGCGGCGCGGCCGATCTCGGCCACGGCCTCGGTGAAGGTGAGCGCCCGCGGGCCGGTCACCTCGTACACCTCGCCGTCGTGCCCGTCGCGGGTGAGCGCCTCGACGGCCACGTCCGCGATGTCGCCGGCATCGATGAACGGCTCGGGCACGTCGCCCGCCGGGAGGGTCACCTCGCCGGCCAGGACGGGGTGGAGAAGATAGTCCTCGCTGAAGTTCTGTGCGAACCAGGCCGACCGGACCACCGTCCACGCAAGTCCCGACTCGCGGACGACCCGCTCGCACTCCTGCGCCTCGGGCTCGCCGCGTCCCGACAGCAGGACCACCCGCCGGACACCCGCGTCCACCGCCGCGTCCGTGAACGCGCGGACGGCCTCCCGGGCACCGGGCGCCGCTAGGTCCGGGTAGTAGGAGAGGTAGACGTTCTCGACGTCCCGCAGGACGGGCGGCCAGGTGGTCTCGTCCTCCCAGTCGAAGGGCGGCGACGCCGACCGGGACCCCATCCGGACCGGGACGTCCAGGGCCTCCAGCCGCTCGACGACGCGGCGGCCGGTCTTCCCGGTCCCGCCGAGGACGAGGGTGAGGCCCTTCTCGATGATGTTCGCTGCGCTGTTCGTCATGCTTAGAGTCAACAGCCGAGCGCTCCCGGCGCCCATCGTTGAGAAGCTCGCCTGTATACGCGAGCGTCTACGCTTGCTTCATGGACGCTCTGGCCGACCTCCTCGACGGGCCGCGCGCGCGGGGGGCGTTCATGTTGCGTGCGAGCCTCAGCCCGCCCTGGTCGATGCGGATCCAGGACGAGGCCCCGCTCACACTGCTCTCCATGGTCAGGGACGACGCGTGGCTGCTGCCGGACGACGGAGCGGCGCAGCGCGTGGGCCCCGGCGACATGGTCGTCTTCCGCGGCCCGGACCCGTACACGGTCAGCGACGACCCCGCGACCGAGCCGCAGATCGTCATCCATCCGGGGCAGCACTGCACCACCCCGGACGGGACGAGCCTGTCGGAGGCGATGGACCTCGGCGTCCGCGCCTGGGGCAACGACCCGGACGGCTCCACCGTCATGCTGGTCGGCACCTACCAGTTGCGCGGCGCCGTCACGCGGCGGCTGCTGTCCGCGCTGCCGCCGATGGCGGTCGTCCGCGGCGACACGTGGCGGTCACCGCTCGTCGACGTGCTCCAGGAGGAGATCGGCAAGGACGAGCCCGGCCAGGACATCGTCCTCGACCGGCTGCTGGACCTGCTGCTCATCGCGACGCTGCGCGCCTGGTTCTCCCGGCCGGAGGCCGAGGCGCCCGGCTGGTACCGCGCGCACGGCGACGCGGTCGTCGGCCCGGCGCTGCGGCTCCTGCACGAGGACCTGTCCCACCCCTGGACGGTCGCGGACCTGGCGGCCAAGGTCGGCGTGTCGCGCGCGGCGCTCGCCCAGCGGTTCGCGAAGCTGATCGGGGAGCCTCCCATGGCGTACCTGACCGGTCTCCGCCTCGCCCAGGCCGCCGACCTGCTGCGCGAGAGCGACGCGACGCTGGAGTCCGTGGCACGCCGGGTCGGCTACGGCAACGCCTTTGCGCTCAGCACCGCGTTCAAGCGCGAACGCGGCCTCAGCCCGCAGGAGTATCGCAGCGGCCCGGTGACCGCCTGACCGGTCAGGCCGCCGCGCCGAGGTGCTCGTGGAAGAAGGCGGTCATGAGCGCGAGGACGCGTCCGCTCTCCTTGCCGTAGACGACGAAGTGGTCGCCGTGCAGGATCTCCAGCCGCTTCGGGTGCAGGGCCCGTTCGTAGGCGGCGAAGGCCAGGTCGCTGTGGGTGAGCATGTCCTGGTCCGCGACCACCATCAGCAGCGGCGTCGGCGTGATGCGCGCGATGGAGTCGCCCGGCTCGTACTCGGCGGTCATCTCGACCGAGCGAAGCGTGACCTCGTTCCGCCAGGTCTTCAGCCGTTCCGGCTCGATCGTGCGGTACCACTCGTAGGTCGGGCGGTCGGGCAGCGCGGCGAGTTCCCCGGGCGTCTCGGTGATCAGCGGGATCATCGCCGGGGCCTCGCCGCGGAACCGGGCGAGCCGGTCCGCGTCGAACGTCCGGCGGACCTCGGCGAGCGTCTCGGACGGGATGAACCGGGACATGCTCGTCCCGCCGCTGATCACCGGGACCTGTGCGTAGACGCACTTGACCCGGCGGTCCACCGCCGCGACGACGAGCACGTGGCCGCCCGAGTAGCTGGAGCCGAACACGCCGATGCGGTCTGCGTCGACCTCGTCCCGCGTGCACAGGAACGTGATCGCGTCCCGGTAGCCGCGGATCTGCGCCCACGGGTCGACCTCCTGGCGGGGTTCGCCGTCGCTGGCGCCGAACGACGGGTGGTCGTAGAGCAGGACGGCCAGCCCGGACGCGGCGAGCGCCTCGGCGATGTCGTCGGTGTACTGCTCCTTGACGGCCCCGTAGCCGTGGGTGACGACGACCGCCGGGTGCGGGGCCGGGCGGCCGTCCGGCGTGTAGAGCCAGCCGCGGAGCGTCGTGCCGGCCGAGTCGAACTCGATGTCGTGGCGCATGCCGGGTCCTTCCGGGGAGAGTGGCGGATCACCGCCCGTGGTCAGGGGTCCTGGGTTCCGGGAGGCGAGAACGCGCCGTCCAGCGCGGCCGCGTAGGCGGCCGCCGCGGCGGTCTCGGCCAGAGCGTCGTCCACCGGCCCGCGCAGGATCAGCAGCCGGTAGTAGAAGGGCGCGCCGACGGCGGCGACGACCGCGGCGGCGTCGGTGCCGGGAGGCACTTCCCCGCGCTCGGCGGCGCGCTCGACGATCCGCGCGGCGAGCCGGTTCCGCTCGGCGAACACCTCGGTCAGCGCGGCGGCGGCCTCCGGCGAGCGGACGGCGGCGGCCACCATGCCCTCGACCAGCGCGCGGTACCGGGGCCGGGCGTACAGCCCGGCGATCTCGGACGCGAGGGCGCGCAGGTCGTCGCGCAGCGACCCCGTGTCGGGGATCGGCACCTCCCGCGTCGCGATCTCGCCGAGGACGTCGACGACGAGCCCCTCGACGTTGCGCCACCGCCGGTACAGCGTGGCGAGGTGGACCCCCGACCGCTCGGCCACGCGGTCGAGGGTGAGGCCGGCGTATCCGGCGTCCTCCAGTTCGCCGAGCACCGCATCGAGCACGGCGGCGCGGGTGCGGGCCGTCCGGCCCCCGGGTCGGGCGGCCCTCGCCGCCGGCGCGTCCTCGGTCACCCGGCCGATGCTAATGCGAAATGCTTCGCATTAGCAATCCCGGCGGTTCAGAGCTCCGTGCGGAGCGTGGGCTCGGCGCGGACGACCGTGTCGTCGGCGGCGTCCGGAATGAACGGGATGACGAACGCGTAGTCCGCAAGGACGGACTCGGGGACCTCCCCCGACTCGCCGAACGCCGCGATCTCACCCCAGCAGGGTGAGCCGAGCGAGCCGCTTCGGTGCCGCACCGACAGACCCGCGCACAGGTTGGCGAACCGGAGCCGCTCGGCCAGCGGGAGGCCGGCGAGGGTGGCGAACACGAATCCGGCGGCGAACACGTCGCCCGCGCCGGTCGGGTCGAGCGCCTCCACCGGCAGCGCGCCGGTCTCGGCCCGCTCCCCCGCCACCGAGTCGATGGCGATCGCGCCGTCCCCGCCGCACTTGACCACGACGACGGGCACCCGCTCGGCGAGCGCCTCGGCGGCTTCGGCGGGGGTGCGCGTGCGCGTGTAGGACATCGCCTCGGCGGCGTTCGGGAGGAACACGTCCACGTGCGCGAGACGGTCGAGGACCTCGGCGGGCCAGGCGCCCGTCTGGTCCCAGCCGAGGTCGCCGAAGACCAGCGTGCCGCGTTCGCGCATCCGGGCCGCCCAGGCCGGGACCGGCTGGTCGACGTCCACGAAGCACGCCCGCGCGGCGGGCGGCGCGCCGATCTCGTCCATTTCGCCTGGTTCACCGGGAGCGGAGGGGACGGGACGGGCGAACGTCACCATGCTGCGGTCGGAGTCGTAGGCCATCGACACCGTCACCGGCGTCGACCATCCCGGCACCCGCCGGGACAGGCCGAGGTCGACCCCCTCCTGCTCGGCGAGCGTCCGCCACAGGTAGGCGCCGAACATGTCGTCCCCGAACGGGGCCGCGAGCCCGACCCGCAGGCCGAGCCGGCTCATCGCCACCGCGATGTTCGCGACGCCGCCCGGCGCGGAACCGAGCCCGTCGGTGACGATCTCGGTGCCGGGCGGCGGCAGCCCCGGCAGCCCGGTGAAGATCATGTCCATGAAGACCCGGCCGGACAGGAAGACGTCCAGCCCGGAGGCCGCGCCGTCCGGGCGCAGCCGCACCCCCGCCGGCTCCCGCTCGGCGCAGGGGTCGGCGAGGGACGGCTCCGGCGCCCGGCCGGGCGCGGTCTGCTGAGTCACGAGGCCCCCAGAGCGAGGCTTGGGCACGTTTTCACGGGACCCTAGCCCGCACCACTGACATCAATGTCTACTTCGGAACGTACAGGCGGATGTCGTCCACCTGCGCGGATCCCTCGTAGAAGTTCAGGTGCGGGTCACCGATCATGAACCGGTCCGGGTAGGCGGACCCGGCGGGCCAGGTGTCGTGGTCGACGAGGGTGCCGCCCGGCCCCTGCCAGGTCCAGTCGGCGTTGAAGCGGCCGTCGTACTCGTCCGGCCGCTGGTTGTAGTGCCAGATCGGCTCGCCGTCCTGGACGAACGAGCGCGTGTACCGGAAGGTCGCCCGGCCCACGTGCGCGAACACTCCCGACATCTCCATCGTGTAGGCGCCGCCGCGCCGCTCGATCGCGAACGTGTAGGGCTCCTGCGGCAGTAGTTCGGGCTTCAGGTCGACGGTGGAGACGATCGCGCCGGCCTTCTTGAGGCCGCACTCGCTCTCCATCAGGTACTCGGTGCCCGGCATCGCCGGGTACCGGCGGTCGTCGGTCATGAAGATCGCATTGACGCCGTTGCCCGTGCCGGCCGAGTAGGGCTCGTACTGCTTGGTCGCGGGATTGCAGTACAGCAGCCCGCTGCCGGTGTACTTGTAGCGGTTGTAGCCGTCCATGGCGACCTTGCGGTGGCCGTGGACGAAGATGTTGTTGTGCGGCGCGACCTGCCGGTAGTCCATGATCGACATGTAGTAGAAGCCGTTGGAGTCGGTGCGGACGTCGGCCCACTGGCACTCCGGCCTGGCGAAGTCGCCTCCCGAGGCCCACGGGAAGTTGGTCTTGCAGCCTTCGGGCGAGTAGCCGTTGACGCGTCCGTCCGGATAGTCCCAGGAGCCGTTGCGCTGACCGCCGAAGTCCAGGCCGCGCAGCGTCATCTCCACCCGGTACTCGGCGGGCAGGTCGCGGGTCGAGCGGATGACGACGCCCGCCTGGTGGCTCGGCTCGTCCAGGTGGGCGGTGCCCTGGCGGGAGGTGAGCGCCGGGGGCGCGTCCGGTCGGCCGTCCCCGTCGGCGTCGCGCGCGGCCAGTTCGGCGGTGAGCCAGCCGCGCTCTCCGAACGCGAACGACTTGCGGTACGTCTTCATCTTGGCCAGCTGCTCGCGGAACGCGGGCCCGCCCACCGTGTCGAAATAGGCGCCGTCGTTGTCGTAGATGTCGACGTTGTAGGGGCTGGACGGGCCGTCGCCGTCCGGTCTCCACGGAACCTTCGCGTCGTCGAGGTGCCGGTCGAACGGCTCGGCGGCCATCAGCCGCCACCCCTCGCGGGCGCCGGGCCGGGCCGCGTCCGCGTGGGCCGGGGCTGCGCTGAGCGCCGCCGGCATGAGCATCGGCAGTGCCAGCGCCACGGCGCCGCGCACGAACTTCCTCATCTCGCCGCCTTCCTCGCCGCGCGCCGGGCACGGCATAGCCACGGTCAGGACGATCTGCCGAGAAGGTAGGCGGCACCGGTGGCCCACGACCACGGCAAACATCGCCAAAGTGGTATTGACCAGTCGCCACAATGGGACATACGGTGTGCGACGACGAGAACAGCGGCCGCAGGAGGTGAAAGGCGTGCCATCCGCCGGTGAGGCCCGGTCCGGGAGCACGAAACGGCAGGCGGTGCGCCGCGAGCTGCTCGCCATGCTGGACGGCCTGGACGTCGGCGACGCGCTGCCGTCCGAGCGCCGGCTGGCCGAGGAGCTCGGCGTGTCCCGGCCCACGCTGCGGCAGGCCATCGACGGCCTCGTCGCCGAGGGCCTGCTCGACCGGCGGCACGGGAGCGGAACCTACGTCGCCGAACCGCGGATCGCCGTGTCGCTGACCATGACCTCGTTCACCGAGGACATGATCAGGCGCGGGATGAAGCCGGGCGGCCGGGTGCTGTCGTTCCGCACCGAGACGGCGGGCGCGCGGATCGGCCGGCGGCTGGCCCTGTCACCCGTCGAAGAGGTATTTACCATTCGCCGGCTCCGGCTGGCGGACGGGACCACCATGGCCATCGAGACCCTCTACCTGCCCCGGTCGCTGATGCCGGGCCTGCGCAGGCACGACCTCGAAGGGCAGTCGTTCTACGACCTGCTGCGAGGCCACGGCGTCGTGATCGCCTCGGGCACCGAGACGATCGAGCCGACCGTCACCACCGCCGAGGAGGCCGCCGAGCTGGGAGTGCCGGTGCACATGCCGGCCTTCCTGTTCGAGCGGGTCACCCGGGACGAGGCCGGGCGTCCTCTGGAGTACGTCAGGTCCGTCTACCGGGGCGACCGGTACCGGCTGGAACTGGACCTGCGACCGCCGACCCACTGATCCCCGACCCACCGATCCCGGCTCATCGACCAGCGGCCCGGCGCCCGCCGTTCCGGGCGCACGACCGTCCATCCGCGCTGACGGGGGCGACAGCGCACGACCACTCCCCCGAGATGTGGAGGCCGACCTCACCATGGACGTCATCAAGGACATCCTCACGTTCCTGGCCGACAACGTGTTCGGCCAGGTGCCCATCCTCATCGGGATCATCACCCTGCTCGGGCTGATCCTGCAGCGCAAACGGTTCGAGGACGTCTTCGCCGGCGCGCTGCGCGCCACGATCGGCGTGGTCATCCTGTTCATCGGCGTGGAGGTGTTCACCGGCGGGCTGACCAGCTTCCAGACCGTCCTCGCCAGCGCGATGGGGACGACGCCGCCGAAGGCCGGCAACACCCTGGCGGACTTCCTCACCGACCAGGGCGGCACGGTCGCGCTCGTGATCACGGTCGCGTTCCTCGTCCACGTACTGGTGGTGCGGATCTTCCCGGCGGCCCGGTACCTGTACCTGACCGGGCACCTGATGTTCTGGATCAGCACGGTCACGGTCGCCTCCCTGGTGACGATCGCGCCGGACGCCGACCAGCTCACGCTGGTGCTGTGCGGGGCCGGGTTCGTCGCCGCGTACTGGACGCTCCAGCCGCTGTGGATGCGGCCGCTGATGCGCCGCGTCATGCCGGACGACCGGTTCGGGTTCGCGCACACCAGCTCGCTCGCCTGCCTGATCACCGGCTTCGCGGCCCGCCCGCTCGGCAGCCGCGACAAGCACGACACCGAGAAGCTGAAGCTGCCACGCCAGCTGTCGTTCTTCAAGGACGTCAACGTCAGCACCGCGCTGATCATCACGGTGATCATGCTGATCGGGGTCGCGCTCGCCGACGACGGCGTGGTGACCAAGGCCGCGGCCGAGATGGACGACAAACTGTCCCCATGGGTGTGGGCGATCCTGGTCGGCCTCCGGTTCGCCGGCGGCATCGCGATCCTGCTGTTCGGCGTGCGGATGTTCCTCGGCGAGATCGTCCCGGCGTTCAAGGGGTTCAGCGACCGCGTCATCCCCGGCACCCGCCCCGCGCTGGACGCGCCGACCGTGTTCCCGGTCGCGCCGACCGCGGTCATGGTCGGCTTCGTCGCCTCGACCGCCGTGTTCCTGGTCTGCCTGGGCGTGTTCGCCGGCGCCGGCTGGTTCACCCTCGCCCCGCCCATGATCATGCTGTTCTTCGTGGGCGGCGCGGCGGCGCTGTTCGGCAACGTGGTGGCCGGCTGGCGCGGCGCCGTCCTCGGCGGCGTGATCACCGGGCTGGTCCTCGCGTTCGGCCAGGCCGTCACCTGGGACCTGTACGAGAAGACCGCGCCCGAGCTCGCCACCCTCGCCGACCCCGACTGGTACGCGATCGCGTGGCTGCTGAAGGCCGTGGACCCGGTGGCCGGCGGCTCCGCGATCTGGCTCGTGCCCGCGGTCGCGCTCGCCGCGATGGTCGCTACCCTGCTGCTCCTCGGCCGCGCCGAGAAGCGCCGGGCGCCGGCGGACGAGGACGCCGCACCCGAGGACAAGGCCGCCGCGACGGCCTGACCCGCCTACGGAGAGAGAAGAAACGAGATGGCACTGGACCGGCAACTGGAGATCCTCGCGGTCTGCGGCGTCGGCATGGGCTCCAGCCTGATGCTCAAGATGACCGCCGAGGACGCGCTGCGCTCGCTCGGCGTGGACGCGCGGGTGGAGAACGCCGACGTGTCCACGGCGCGCGGAATGGCACCCGACGTGATCATCGGCCAGGGCATGCACACCAGCGAGATCGCCGACCTCGCGCCCGTGGTGATCACCATCAGCGACTTCCTGGACAAGGACGGGCTGGAGGCCCGGCTCAGGGAGCACTTCACCGAGCAGGGCTGGCTTCCGTGACGGCTCACTCCGAGGGGGCGACCCCCCGGGCCCCCAAGGAACGACCGGTCATCGCCGCCACCGACCTCGCAGGCGCACGCGACTGGCGGGAGGCCGTCCGGGCGGCGGCCTCCGCGCTCGTCGACGCGGGCGCGGCGGGCGCGGGCTACCCGGATGCGTGCGTCAGGGTGGTGGAGGAGAACGGCCCGTACATCGTGCTGACGAAGGGGCTCGCGCTCGTCCACGCCCGTCCCGAGGAGGGCGGGCTGGCCGTCGGAGTCGGCGCGACCCGGCTGGCCGCGCCGGTCGAGTTCGGTCATCCTGACAACGACCCGGTCGACCTGCTGCTCGCGTTCTGCACGCCCGACCCGGACGCGCACGTCGGCACCCTGTCCGGGCTGGCGCGGGCGCTGTCCGGCGGCCTGGCGGACCGGCTCCGCGCGGCGTCCGGCGAGGACGACCTGGCCCGCGCCCTGAAGGAGGCCCTCGCCCATGCATGAGCACACCCGGACGAAGCTCCCAGGCCGGGTGCGGAACCTGCTGGACGACCTCGACGCGGCCTCGGGACGGGCGGCCGGTGACGCGGCCGCCCTGCTGCTGGAGTCGATCGAGGCCGACGGGATCGTGCACGTCGCCGGGGCGGGGCACTCCCTGGCGATGGTGTGCGAGACGTTCTACCGGGCGGGCGGCCTCGCCGCCGTCCGCCCGATCTGGGATCCGGCGGTGTTCCCGCTCGACCACGCGCTGCGCAGCACCCGTGCCGAGCGGCGGGGCGGCGTGGGGCGCGCGGTGGTCGAGAAGGCGGCGCCCGCACCGCCGGACGTGGCGGTGGTGTTCTCCACCAGCGGACGGAACCCGTATCCGGTCGAGATCGCCGAGGAGTGCGCGGCACGGGGCGTGCCGGTCGTCGCGGTGACGTCGGCGCGCGCGTCGGAGGGGGCCGCGGCGCGGGCCGACACGACGCTGGCCGACCACGCGGCGATAGTGCTGGACACGCGCGTCCCGCCCGGGGACGTCCTGCATCCGGCGGAGGCGCCGCGCACCGCGGCGGTCTCCACGGTCCTGGCCGCGTACGCGTGGGCGCGGGTGCTGGCCGACCTGGACGATCTCGCGGCGGCACGCGGCGTCGACCTGCCGCGCTGGACGAGCGCGAACGTCCCGGGCGGCGACGACGTGAACGCCCGTCTGCTGGCGCGCTACCGAGACCGGGTCCCCGAGCTGACGGGCGGCGAATAGCCGGGGGAACAGCCCCTCATCCTGCGGCGTTTCGCATATGGTGCGGCTCGCCCGCCATGACAAGATGCGGGGTTCACATCGGACCGGAACGAGGAGCGAGATGACGACCAGACCGACCGGGGACGACCTTCTTTCCGTGTTCACGCGCGCGGACCTCGGCGGCGATCAGAAGCTCGACCTGATGGAGTTCACGATGGTCCTGGACGAGCTCGGGCTCGCCTGGTCGCGCGCCGAGACGCAGGACAGGTTCGAGAAGGCGGACGCCAACCTCGACGGGTTCATCTCCTACGAGGAGTTCCGCGCCATCCTCGAGTCCGAGGGCTGGGCCGGGGGCTCCCTGCCCGGCACGCACGCCTGATCACGCCGAAGACGAAGGGCCCGCCGGCCGTGCCGGCGGGCCCTTCTCATGCGCGTCAGGCCTTCCGGCCGCGCAGCCGCCGGTACCTGCGCACGAGGGCGGCCGTGGACGGGTCGGGCGCCTGCGCCGGCGGCTCCTGCGAGGTGAGCGCCGGGGCCAGGTCCATCGCCATGACCTTGCCGAGCTCGACGCCCCACTGGTCGAAGGAGTCGATGCCCCAGATCGTCCCTTCGACGAACACGATGTGCTCGTAGAGCGCGACGAGCGAGCCGAGCGTCTTCGGGGTGAGCTTCGGCACGAGGATCGTGCTGGTCGGCCGGTTGCCCGGCATCACCTTGTGCGGGACGACCGCGGCGGGCGCGCCCTCGGCGGCGATCTCCTCGGCGGTCTTGCCGAACGCGAGCGCCGACGTCTGAGCGAGCATGTTCGCGGTCAGCAGGTCGTGCATGCCGGCGCGGTCCTCGAACGGCTCGGCGAACCCGATGAAGTCGGCCGGGACCAGCCGGGTGCCCTGGTGCAGCAGCTGGTAGAAGGCGTGCTGGCCGTTGGTGCCGGGCTCGCCCCAGAAGATCTCACCGGTCTGCGCGACGACGGGCGCGCCGTCGGCGCGGACCGACTTGCCGTTGGACTCCATCGTGAGCTGCTGGAGGTAGGCGGGGAGCCGCGAGAGGCGCTGGCTGTAGGGCAGGACGGCCCGGGTCTGCGCGCCGAAGAAGTCGGTGTACCAGACCCCGAGCAGCCCCATCAGCACCGGCATGTTCGCCTCGAACGGCGCGGTGCGGAAGTGCTCGTCGATCTCCCGGAAGCCCGCGAGCATCTCGCGGAACGCCTCGCCGCCGATCGCGATCATCAGGGAGAGGCCGATGGCGCCGTCGAAGGAGTAGCGTCCGCCGACCCAGTCCCAGAAGCCGAACATGTTGGCGGTGTCGATGCCGAACTCGGCGACTCGCTCGGCGTTGGTGGAGACCGCGACGAAATGCCGGGAGACGGCCTTGTCGTCGCCGAGGCCCTCGATGAGCCACTGCCGCGCGACCTTGGCGTTGGTGAGCGTCTCCAGCGTCCCGAACGTCTTGGAGCTGATGACGAACAGCGTCTGCTCCGGGTCGAGCCCGGCGAGCTTCCCGACGATGTCGGCCGGGTCGATGTTGGAGACGAACCGGCAGGAGATCCCGGCGTCGGCGAAGTCGTGGAGGGCCTCGTAGGCCATGGCGGGGCCGAGGTCGGAGCCGCCGATCCCGATGTTCACGACGGTCGTGATCCGCTTCCCGGTGAACCCCGTCCACTCCCCCGAGCGGACCCGCCCGGCGAAGGCGGCCATCTTGTCCAGGACGGCGTGGACGTCTCCCGAGACGTCCTGCCCGTCGGCGGTCAGGGCCTCTCCGGGCGGCAGCCGCAGCGCGGTGTGCAGGACGGCCCGGTCCTCGCTGACGTTGATGTGCTCGCCGGTGAACATCGCCTCGATCCGGGCGCGCAGCCCGGCCCGCTCGGCGAGCGCGGTGAGCAGCGTCAGGGTCTCGCCGGTGACCCTGTGCTTGGAGTAGTCCAGGTAGAGGTCCCCCGCGGTCGCGGTCATCCGGTCGGCGCGCCCCGGATCGTCCGCGAACAGCTCGCGCAGGTGCCGCCCCGCGAGCGCCGCCTGGTGCTCGGCGAGCGCGGACCATTCGGGCGACTCGGTGATATCAGCCATTGCCTCTCTCATCTCCTTGCGGGGCGAGGTCCTCTCCTCGCGGGGCGGGCGCCGCGCGTCCCCCGGGCGCCCCGCCGTTCCCCACCGGCGATCATAGGTCGACCGCGCGTGACCGTATCAGGGCCGTCCCCCACCGCGCAGGCGTCCGCACCCGCGAGTAGGGTCACCGGCAGGTTGCAGGAGGTTCCCTGATGAGCGACGCCCCGTACGCCATCGCGCACATGTTCGACCTGACGCCGCTCGGCGAGGACTCGTTCATGGCCACGTCTCCGCCGGTGGGGCGGCCGCGGCTGTTCGGCGGGCAGGTCGCCGGGCAGAGCCTGCGCGCCGCGTGCCTGACGGCCGGCGGGCGCCCGCCGCACTCCCTGCACGCGTACTTCATCCGCCCGGGCTCACCGGACGAGCCGCTGGCCTTCGACGTCGCCCGCACCCGGGACGGCCGCTCGTTCTCGACCCGGCACGTGACCGCGAGCCAGGGCGGGAAGCCGATCCTGGAGCTGATCGCCTCGTTCCACGACCCGGAGGACGGGTTCGACTGGCAGGACGCCCCGCCGTCCGGCACGCCCGGCCCCGAGGGGCTGGGCGAGCCGGAGCTGCCGGCGTTCTTCCGGCATCCGGCCGGGTTCGACATCCGGGTGGTGAACCCGCCCGGCGAGAACGGGTTCCCGATGCCGCACCCGTTCTGGATCAAGGCGTCGGCGCCGGTCGGCGACGATCCGGCCCTGCACGCGTGCCTCATCGCCTACCTGTCGGACATGGGGGTCGTCAGCAGCGCCCGCGCCCCCGGCTCGCCGCGGCGCCTCGCCACCGCGGTCACCCTCGACCACGCCGTGTGGTTCCACCGGCCGCCGCGCGTGGACCGGTGGCTGCTCTACTCGGTGGACCCGGTCACGAACCACGGCGCACGCGGCCTGGCCCGCGGGACGCTCCACACCGAGGACGGGACGCTGCTGGCGTCGATCGCCCAGGAGGCGCTCCTGCGCCCCGCCACTCCTTGAGCACGGCCTCTCCCTGAGCACGGCGAAAACCGTTGGGGCGGCGCGGCGGCCGAGGCTAAGGTCCCCGCCCATGGGAGCTCGCGCGAACTTCGCCCTGATCGACGAGGACGGCCTGCGGCTGCACTACTCCCACTGGGGCGCCGACAGGGTGTGCTCAGCACTGGTCGCCGGTCCCGTGGCGGCCGGGCGCTTCATCTCCGCACAGCATCGCTGCGACGACCCGTCCCATGACTGGCTGGACGACGCCTGGGCCGAGGGCGGCGCGGTCGTCGACCACACCGCACGGAACCTGGTCTTCTACGGCGGCCAGCTGTTGCTGGAGCTGCCCTGCAAGCGGGACCCGCCCGCCGCGCTGGACGGGCTGATCTCCGGGATCGCCCGCGAGCGCGGGCCCGACCCGGTGCCGGGGATGCTGGACGCCGTCCGCGGGCACGCCGGGGACCGGGAGGTCGAACTGAACCCGTACTTCACCGCGCACCGGCAGGTGGACGCCTCCGGCACCGAATGGGAAGCGGTCCTGAGCGCCGCCACCGACCTGCGCGCCCGCCTCGCCGCAGGGTCCTGACGGGACGTTCGCGACGCCGGTGCCGAGCATGATCGCGACCGGGGTTAGGCTCGCCCTCGACCGTCCGAGGGCGGGTGGAGCGCGTTTCGAGGGGAGTCCCGGGTGAGCGAGCGGGCGTTCTGGGTGGGCACGTACACCGGAGAGGCCGGCGGCGGCGCCGGGATCTACCGGGTGGCGCGGCGTGCGGACGGCTCGCTGGAGGCCCCCGGGCTCGCCGCCGAGGCGGTGTGCCCGTCGTACCTGGCCGTCCATCCGGCGGCGAACGTCCTGTACGCGGTGCGGGAGGAGGACGGGGGCGGGGTTCTCGCCTACGAGGTGACCGGCTCAGGGCTGCGGCAGGTCGGAACGCGCCGGGCGGGGGCACTGCCGTGTCATCTGTCCGTGGCACCGGACGGCGGCCATCTGCTCGTCGCCGACTACGGGTCCGGGACGGTCCGGGCCGTCCCGCTCGGCCCGGACGGCGGTTTCACCGGCGATCCCGCCGTCGCCGAGGGGCACGGGAGCGGGCCGAGGGCCGACCGCCAGGAGGGCCCGCACGCCCACGCGACCGCCCACGCACCGGACGGCACCGTGCTCGCGACCGACCTGGGGGCGGATCTCGTGCGGTCCTTCCGGATCGACGACGGCGTCCTGCGGCTCGTCGGGGAGACGGCCCTGCCGGCCGGGTGCGGGCCGCGGCATCTGGCCGTCCACCCGGGCGGGTACGTGCACGTGCTCACCGAACTGGCGACGACCGTGCTGGTGCTGCGGCCGGCGGACGGGTACGCGAGGCTGGAGACCGTGGCGGAGTCGCCCGCGACGGCGGATCCGGCGGGTGACCGCGCGCAGGGCGCGGCGATCAAGCTCGGCGACGGCGGCCGGTACGTGTACACGTCGATGCGCGGGACCGATGTGGTGACGGCGCACCGGGTGCTCGACGGCGGCGCGGCGCTCAAGCCGGTCGCCGACGTCCCGTCCGGCGGTCACTGGCCCCGCGACCTGCACGTGGACGGCGAGTGGATGCATGTGGCCAACGAGCGGAGCGACACGATCGCGACGTTCCTCATCGGCGGTGACGGTGTCCCGGTGCCGGCGGGGGCGCCGCTGCGCGTCCCCTCCCCGGTGTGCGTGATCCCCGCCTGAGCGGCGGCCCGGCAGGCGTTTCCTGGAGCGCGCCACGGGCACCTCCCGGGTGAACAAGACGGACACCCAGGGAGCATCCCGACATGACGACGATCGCCACGACCAACCCCGCGACGGGCGAGGTCGAGAAGACCTTCGACGCGCTGACCGACGAGGATGTCGACCGGCGCATCGCGCGGGCGGCGAACACGTTCGCGTCCTACCGCACGACCGGGGTGGAGCAGCGCGCGGAGTGGATGAACGCGGCGGCGGACATCCTGGACCGGGAGGCCGACCAGATCGCCGCCATGCTGACGACGGAGATGGGCAAGACGCTGAAGGCCGCCGGGGCGGAGGCGCAGAAATGCGCCAAGGCGTGCCGGTTCTACGCCGGGCGTGCGGCGGAGTTCCTCGCCGACCGGCGTCCCGCCGACGCGGCGGCGGTGGGCGCGCGGGACGCCTATGTCCGCTACCAGCCGCTCGGGCCGGTGCTGGCGATCATGCCGTGGAACTTCCCGCTGTGGCAGGTGATCAGGTTCGCCGCGCCGGGCCTGATGGCGGGGAACGTGGGGCTGCTGAAGCACTCCTCGAACGTCCCGCAGACGGCGCTGTTCCTGGAGGACCTGTTCCGCCGCGCCGGTTTCCCCGAGGGCGCCTTCCAGACTCTGCTGATCGGCTCGTCCAAGGTCGAGCGGGTGCTGCGCGACCCGCGGGTGAAGGCGGCGACGCTCACCGGCAGCGAGCCGGCGGGGCGGTCGGTCGCCGCGATCGCCGGGGACGAGGTCAAGCCGACCGTGCTGGAACTGGGCGGCAGCGACCCGTTCGTGGTGATGCCGTCCGCCGACATCGAGGCGGCGGCGCGGACGGCGGCGGAGTCCCGCTGCCTCAACAACGGGCAGAGCTGCATCTCGGCGAAGCGGTTCATCGCCGACACCGGCTGCGCGGACGAGTTCGAGCGGCTCTTCGTCGAGAACATGCGCGCGAAGAAGGTCGGCGACCCGATGGACGACTCCACCGACGTCGGACCCCTCGTCAGCGAGGACGGGCGCGCCGACGTCGAGGAGCTGGTCGCCGACGCGGTGGCCAAGGGCGCGACGGTGCTGTGCGGCGGCGAGCGCCCGAGCGGGCCCGGCTGGTTCTACCCGCCGACCGTGATCTCCGGCGTGACACCCGAGATGCGCATGTACCACGAGGAGGTCTTCGGGCCGGTCGCGTCGCTGTTCCGCGTGCGCGGGGTGTCGGAGGCGGTCGAGGTCGCGAACGCGACGGGGTTCGGTCTCGGCTCCAACGCCTGGACGCGCGACGACGTCGAGCGGGAACGGTTCGTCCGCGAGCTGGACGCCGGGCAGGTCTTCATCAACGGGATGGTGACGTCCTACCCCGAGCTCCCGTTCGGCGGGGTGAAGCGCTCCGGGTACGGGCGCGAGCTGTCGGAGGAGGGCCTGCACGCGTTCTGCAACGCCAAGACCGTCTGGGCCGGCTGACCCTCCCCCGCGACACGTGGACCGCATGCTCCTACCGGGCGGGCCCGGTCACCGGACGGCCTGCGGGACCTTCCACGGATTTCCGTCCCGCAGCGGCGGCGGCAGAAGGTCCTGCGGCCAGCCCTGGTAGGCGACCGGCCGCAGGAACCGCTCGATCGCGGCCGTGCCGACCGACGTGGTGGCGGGCGCCGTCGTGGCGGGGTACGGGCCGCCGTGCTGCATCGCGTGCGTGACCGAGACGCCGGTGGGCCACTGGTTCCACAGGACGCGGCCGCTGCGGTCGGCGAGCACGGCGGCGAGTGCCCGGAGGTCGCCGGTCTCGTCCTGCTCGGCGTGCAGCGAGGTGGTCAGCTGGCCGGGCAGGGCCGCGAGGACGTCCGCGACGTCGGCGAGCCGTTCGTAGGTGACGACGAGGCCGATCGGCCCGAAGCACTCCTCCCCCGCCGCGTCGACGTCGTCCTTGAACGCCTCCAGATCCATGGTGAGCAGGCGGGGCGCCGGCGAGATCTCGTCGTCCGGCCACACCAGACGGCGCACGCCGGGACGCACGCCCAGCGCGCCCGCCGCCGCCAGGAACCCGGACCTGATGCGCTCGTTCAGCATCGGGGCGCCGGCGATCTCGCGGAGATGCGCGGTGATCTCCTCCAGCAGCCCGGCGGGCGCGAACAGCAGGCCGGGATTGGTGCAGAACTGGCCCGCGCCCAGGGTGAGGGACGCCGTGTACCCCCTGGCGATCTCCTCGGCGCGGGCCCGGGCGGCGCCGGGCGTCACCACGGACGGGTTGACGCTGCCCATCTCGCCGTAGAACGGGATCGGCACCGGACGCTCCGCGGCGATCCTCGCGAGGGCGAGGCCGCCCCGCTGGGAGCCGGTGAACGCGGCGGCGGCGATGCCGGGGTGCCGCAGCGCCGCGACGCCCGCGTCCTCGCCCTCGATCAGGCCGAACACGCCGGCGGGCAGCCCTGACCCGGCGATCGCCTCGGCCGTCCGGCGGGACAGCCTGGGATGGCCGGGGTGGGCCTTGACCACGACGGGGCAGCCCGCCGCCCACGCCGACGCGGTGTCGCCGCCGGCGACGCTGAACGCGAACGGGAAGTTGCTCGCCGCGAACACCAGCACCGGGCCCACCGCCGTCCGGTAGCGGCGCAGGTCGGGACGGGGCCCGGTAGGCCACTCCGGATCCGGCCGGTCGATCCGGGCGTCGTAGAAGGCGCCGTCCAGCACCTGCTCGGCGAACAGCCTCAGCTGGAACGTGGTCCGGCTCAGCTCGCCGTTCAGCCTCGGCCCGCCGAGGCGGGTCTCCTCGTCGGCGAGCGCGACCAGTTCCGCACGGGCGGCCTCCAGCGCGTCCGCGATCGCGGTCAGGTGCCCGGCGCGCTCCGCGGGCGGGGCGGCGGCCCAGCCGGCCGCGGCGGACACGGCGGCGGAAACGGCCTGGTCCGGTGTCATGACGTGCTCCCTTCGTCCTTGGGGTCCGGGGCGGTGCGGGTGGTTTCCGGGGCCCGGTTCTCCACCGAGTTCCGGTACCCGTAGAAGATGTAGACGACCAGGCCGAGCAGCATCCAGACCACGAACCGGACCCAGGTGATCCAGTCGAGGTTGGCGATGAGCCAGATCGAGAAGGCGATGCCGATCAGCGGCACCAGCGGCACCCAGGGGGTGCGGAACGAGCGTGGCAGGTCCGGGCGGGTGCGGCGCATCACCATCACGGCGATCGCGACCACGATGAACGCCATCAGGATGCCGATGTTGGTGAGGTCGGCGGCCTCCTTGATCGGCAGGAATCCGGCGATGACCGCCGAGCCGACGCCGACGAGCCAGATGACGCGGGTCGGCACCTGCCGCCTCGGGTGGTTCCGGGCGAAGTAGGCGGGCAGCAGGCCGTCCCGGCTCATCGAGAACCAGACGCGGGTCACGGCCAGCATGTTCGCGAGCGCGGAGGTGGTGATGCCGACGACGGCGCCGACCGCGACGACGGTTCCGAGGCCGGCCAGGCCGACGGAGGCGAGCGCGCTGGAGAACGGGCTCTTGACGTCGATGTGCCGGTAGTCCTGCATGCCCAGCAGGACGATGCAGACCAGCAGGTAGATGACCGCGGCGATGGCCAGCGAGATGACGATCGCCTTCGGCAGCACCTTCTTGGCCTCGGCGCTCTCCTCCGCGGCCGCGCTCATCGCGTCGTAGCCGTACACGGCGAAGAACGTGGTGGCGGCGCCGGTGACGGCGCCGCCGATGCCGAACGGCAGGAACGGGCTGAAGTTGCCGGCGGAGACGTGGAACGCGCCCGCGACGATCACCAGCGCGACGATGCCGAGCTTGACCACGACGAGGATCGTCTCGAACCGCGCGGACTCCTTCGTCCCGCGCGACAGCACGAAGGCCAGCAGCAGGCACAGCAGCGCCGCGAACAGGTCGACCTTGTGGCCGGCGCCGGTGCCGGGCGCGCCGAGCGCCCAGTGCGGGATGTCAAGGCCGACCTGGTCGAGGATGTACGACAGGTAGCCGGAGATGGCGATCGCGACGACGGCGACGATCGCGGTGTACTCGAGCAGCAGGTCCCACCCGATCGCCCAGCCGACCGCTTCGCCGAGCGCCGCGTAGGAGTAGGTGTAGGCGGAGCCTGCCTTCGGGATCGTTCCGGCGAACTCGGCGTAGCAGAGCGCGGCGGCGGCGCTGGCGATGATGGCGATCAGGAACGAGATCATCACGCCTGGGCCGGCGTCGTCGTGGGCCACGACGCCGGCGAGCGAGAACACGCCGGCGCCGACCAGCCCGCCGAGGCTGAGCGCGACGAGCTGCCACAGCCCCATGGTGCGGCGGAGGCCGCCCTCGGTCTCCTCCTCCGACGAGTCGACGGGCTTCAGGCGGAAGACGCCCGCGCGGGTGAACAGCCCGGTTCCGGCCGGACCCCGGGGCGGTCGTGTTTTCGGCATGGCTTGGGACATGAAGGTCCCTCCCGACTGGGTGCAGGGGACTACCAATGTGGTGATTGCGGCGGCCAGGCCGCCGTGAAGGGCTCGTGACGAGCCGGCCGGAGGGCCGCGTCTAGAGGACGAAGCCCTCGGGGAAGGGGTCGGCGGGGTCGAGCAGGTAGGTGGCGGTGCCGGTGATCCATGCCCGCCCGGTGAACTCCGGGATCACCGCCGGGAGGCCGCCGGCCTCGGCGGTGCCGACGAGGCGCCCGGTGAAGCGGGTGCCGATGAACGACTCGTTGACGAACTCGGTGTGCAGCGGCAGCTCGCCGCGCGCGTGGAGCTGCGCCATCCGGGCGGAGGTGCCGGTGCCGCACGGCGAGCGGTCGAACCAGCCCGGGTGGATCGCCATGGCGTTGCGGGAGTGCTTCGCGTCCGAGCCGGGCGCGAGGAACTGGACGTGCTTGCAGCCTCCGATCAGCGGGTCGGCGGGGTGGACGGGACGGTCGGTCTCGTTGATCGCCGCCATGATCGCGAGCCCGGCGGCGAGGATGTCGTCCTTGCGGGCCCGGTCGAACGGCAGGCCGAGGGGTTCCAGCCCGGTGATGGCGTAGAAGTTGCCGCCGTACGCCATGTCGTAGCGGACGTCGCCGAGCCCCGGCACGGCCACGACGGCGTCCTGCCGGAGGGCGAAGGAGGCGATGTTGCGGAGCGTCACGTTCTCGGCGACGCCGTCGCGGACGGCGACCCGGGCCTCGACGAGCCCGGCCGGGGTGTCCAGCCGCACGATCGTCTCCGGCTCGGTCACCTCCACCATCCCGGTCTCGACCAGCACGGTCGCGACGCCGATGGTGCCGTGCCCGCACATCGGCAGGAAGCCGCTGACCTCGATGTACACGACGCCCCAGTCGGCGTCCGGCCGGGTGGGCGGCTGCAGCAGCGCGCCGCTCATCGCGGGGTGGCCGCGCGGCTCGTCCATGAGGAAGCGGCGCAGCCCGTCCAGGTGCTCGACGGCGTACCGGCGGCGTTCGGCCATGGTGGCGCCCGGGATGGGCGCGACCCCGCCGGTGACGACGCGGGTCGGCATCCCCTCGGTGTGCGAGTCGACCGCGGTGATCGACCGGGCCGAGCGCATCAGGCGGCCTGCCGCCGCGCGAGCGCCTCGATGGCACGGGCCATGTCGGCGGTGACGGCGGCGCGGTGCTCGGGGACGAGCGGGCCGCGCGGCGGGCGGCAGGGGCCGCCGTACCGGCCGACCTGCTCCATGCCGAGCTTGATGGCCTGGACGAACTCGGTCCGCGAGTCCCAGCGGAACGCTGCGACGAGCGGCTCGTACAGCGCGAGTGCCTCGGCCAGCCTCCCGGTGGTGGCCAGCTCGTAGAGCAGCGCCGACTCGGCGGGGAACACGTTGGGGAAGCCCGCGAACCAGCCGGTCGCACCCATCAGCAGCGCTTCGAGGGTGACGTCGTCGGCGCCCGCCACGACCTCCAGGCCCGGGGCCTTCTCCTTGATCTCCAGAACGCGGCGCACGTCGCCGGAGAACTCCTTCACCGCCACCACGTTGTCGATCTGGGCGATCTCGGCGAGCAGGTCCGGGGTGAGGTCGACCTTCGTGTCGATCGGGTTGTTGTAGACCATGACCGGCAGGCCGACGGACGCGACCGCCTCGTAGTGCGCGATGACCTCGCCGCGGTTGGCCCGGTACATCGTCGGCGGCAGGCAGAGGACGCCGTCCGCGCCGTCCTCGGCGGCGATCTCCGTCCAGTGCCTGGCCTGGTGGGAGCCGGGGCCGTGCACGCCGACCACGACGACGCCGTCCCTGCCTACGGCTTCGACCGCGGTGCGGGCGACCCGGCGGCGCTCGTCGTCGGTCAGCGAGGAGTACTCGCCAAGGGAGCCGTTGGGGCCGACGCCGCGGCAGCCGCTGCCGACGAGCCAGCGGCAGTGCTCGGCGTAGCGGTCGTAGTCGACGGCGAGCCCGGCGGGGGCGGCGGCGTCCTCGCGGTAGGGCAGCGCCGTCGCCACGATGACGCCGCCGAGGCTCTGGGGCTTGCTGTCGCTCATCGGGCGCTCTCTTTCTTGCCGGGGTTCTCAACTGGGGGTTTCGCAAGTTCGCCGAGCCTGATCGGCTGGGCGACCGGCCTGTGGTGGGGGTTCCCGTCCGACCGGAGCTCGGCGACCGTGGGGCCGCAGATCCGGGCCTGGCAGGGGCCGAGGCCGGCGCGGGTCGCGAGCTTCACCGCGTGCGCGGAGTCCTGCCCGGCCGCGCGCCGCAGGGTTCCGTAGGTGGTGTCCTCGCAGCGGCAGACGATCGTGTCCGGCCGCAGCCATCCGGGCCAGGCCGCGCCGATCGGGTGCGCGGCGGCGAGACGCGCGGCGAAGGCGCGGGCCTGGTCGCGGCGGCGGCGCGCGGCCATCGCCTCGGGGGCGTCCGGGGAGCCGCCGCCGGCGGCCCAGCCGGCGAGGAGGCCCTCGGTCCGGGCGGCCGGCGCTCCGGCGATCCCGGTGATCTCGCCCGCCGCGTACACGGCGGGGACGCTGGTGCGCTGGTCGCCGTCGACCTCGACGAACGCGCCGGCGCGCAGCCGGCACCCGGCCGCTACGGGAAGTTCGAGCCGCGGGCTGAATCCGTGCGTCACGCACAGCGCGTCCACCGCGATGACCTGCTCGGTGCCGGGGACGACCGACCAGTCCGGGCGGAGCCGCGCCGTGACCGCCTCCTCGACGCGCCCGTCGCCCCGGGCCTCGATCACGGCGCGGCCCGTCCGGTACGGGACGCGGTGCCGGGCCAGCAGCGCGGCGTACCCGGCGAGTTCGGCGGCCTTCCCGGGCTGGGAGGCCAGCTCCCAGGGACGGCGCGTCCAGCCGCGCGCCACGGTCGCGGCGGGGTTGGCCTCCAGCACCGCCAGGACGCGCGACCCCGCCTCCAGCAGGGTCGCGGCGACCGGCAGGAGGAACGGGCCGGAACCGGCGATCAATGTCCGGTCGCCCAAGGCCAGGCCCTCCCCCTTCATGAACGCCTGCGCCGCTCCGGCCGTGGAGACGCCGGGCAGCTCCCATCCGGGGAACGGCAGGACACGGTCGTGCGCGCCGGGCGCGAGGACCAGCGCGTCCGGTCGCAGGACGTGCCTGTCCCGTTCCGCCGCGTCGATCTCGCCGCGCAGCACGTGAATGTGGGGCGCGCCGTCCTCGACGCGTTCGATCGACCAGATCGAACTCTCCGGCCACCAGTCGCAGCGCCGGTGCCCGAGCACGTGGTCGCGGAGCCGTTCGAAGCCGCGCCACGCACGGATCTGGCCGCCGGGGCTCTCGGCGGCGTCGACCAGCGTCACCTCCGCGCCGGCGCGCAGCGCTCCGGCCGCCGCGCACAGGCCCGCAGGCCCCGCCCCGGCGATGACGACGTGCCGGCTCATCGGGCCCTGCCTTTCTGGGGGCGACCCCCAGACCCCCGGGCCCGGACGCCCGACGATCCTCGCTTCGCTGCGGTCATCGGGCTCCACCTTTCTGGGGGGGCGACCCCCAGACCCCCGGGCCCGGACGCCCGACGATCCTCGCTTCGCTGCGGTCATCGGGCGTCCTCGCCCGCGCGGGACTGGGTGGTGACGGCGTCGCCGTCGTGGGCGCGGCGCCGGCACGCCCGGACGTCCCTGACGCCGTTCACGGTGACCAGGCAGTCGAAGCACACGCCGATCCCGCAGAAGACGCCGCGCGGCGCGCCGGACGGGCCCCGCCGCCAAGCCCGGCGGCCGGACGCCAGCAGCACGCCGGCGATCGTCTGGCCGTCACGGCCGGTGAAGGGTTCGCCGTCCACGGTGATGCGCAGCGGGCTCAAGGGGTCTCTCCTTCGGTCTGGACGGCCGGGCGGTCCGCGCGGAACGGGGCCGCGTCGATCGCCGGCGCCCGGCCGAGCATCAGGTCGCGCAGGACGGCGGCGGTCCCGGTGGAGAGGCCGATCCCGGCCCCCTCGTGCCCGGTGGCGTGCCACAGGCCGTCCAGGTGCGGGTCGGCGCCGATGACGGGCAGGTGGTCGGAAACGTAGGGGCGGAACCCGCCGTAGGCCCGCATCACGGGCACGCCGGCCAGCGACGGGAACAGCCGCAGCGCCTTGGCCGCGATGACCGACAGCACTTCGGGACGGATCCGGTCGTCGAAACCGACGCGGCGGCGCGAGGAGCCGAGCAGGATCGTCCCGGCGCGGGTCGACTCGACGACGGCGGACGCCTGCAGTTCCCCGGCGCCGCTGCCGACGGCGCCCACGTAGTCGGCGTCGTAGACCTTGTGGAAGACGGTCGGCGGCATCGGCGCGGTCACCAGGACCTCGCCGCGGCGGGGCCGGACGTCCAGCCGGACGCCGAGCCGCCGGGCGACCTGTCCCGCCCATGGGCCGGCCGCGTTGACGAAGGCGTCGCCGCCGATCGTCCCGCCGGAGGTCCGGGCGCCGGTGATGCGGCCGCCGCTGCTGATCGCACCGAGCACCTCGCATCCGGTGCGCACGACGGCACCGGCGCGCACGGCGGCGGCCAGTAGGGCGGTGGCCGCGCCGGCGGGCTGGACCTGCGCGTCCTCGGGATAGTGGACGGCCTTGGTGAACTCCCTGGTGAGCTGGGGTTCGGCGGCGGCGAGGGCGGCCGCGTCGAGATCCTCGGCCGCGACCCCGGCCTTGCGCTGGCCGTCGGCGAACTCCTCCAGCGCGCCGGCGCCTGCCGGGGTGGTCGCGACGACGATGCCGCCCTTGGCGTCCCATTCGACGCCTGCGGCGTTCGGGTCGCCGTCCAGGATCGCGGGCCACAGCTCACGGGACAGCTTCGCCAGTTCCAGCTCAGGGCCCGGCCCCTTGTCGGAGACCAGGACGTTGCCTTCGCCATGGGCCGTGGTCCCGGCGGCGGGGCCGCCGCGGTCGACGACGGTGACCGCGCAGCCCGCGAGGGCCAGCTCGCGGGCGCAGGCCGCGCCGACGATCCCGGCGCCAAGCACCACGACCCGCATACACCCCTCCCGTTCATCGTTCGTTAAACCGAACGATACCGAGCGTAAGCGCGCGCCGCGCGTGATGTCAACGAGTCGCCGGTGCCGGCTTCAGGGCGTTTCGACCAGATGCGACGGAGCCGCGGGCGACGCGTGAAGCCGCTGGTCAGCGTCGTATTGCAGGAGAAGCACGGAGCGGACGGTCCCACCGGCGGCGCTGTAGCTGTGCGGGAGCCGCGCGTCGAAGCTGACGTAGTCGCCGGGCCCGAGCTCCACGTCCCGGTCGTCCACCCGAACGGCGAGCCGCCCGGCCTGGACGATCGTGTGCTCGGTCCCGACGTGGCCGAGCGAGTCCTGCCGCCGACCGGCCCTGACCTGCTGGTCGTACACCTCGAACATGGCGCCGCCGGACTCGATGCCGCGCAGCGGCCGCAGGTCGACGCCCTCGCCCCGAAGCACCTCCACCTCGGCGGCGCGGACCACCGTGAGGCCGGACCGCTCCTGGTGGTCCAGCAGGTCGGAGATGGGGACCTCCAGCGCGCGGGACAGGCTGAACACCGTCTCGATCGTGGGATTGCCCGCCCCCGCCTCCAGCTGGGAGAGGGTGGCCTTGCCGATCTTCGAGCGGCGGGACAGCTCGGACAGCGACAGGCCGAGTTCCAGCCGCGCCCGGCGCAGGTTGCCGGCCAGCACGTCCCGCACCGATTCCCCTGACGCGCCCACGCTCGCCGCCCCTCGCTCCGTCGCCCGCCACGTTCGCTGTATCGAACGGCCAGTGTACTCGGCGGCGGACGCGTCAGAGGTCCACGAGCCTGCCGGCACCGACGTCCCGGGCACGGTCGACGATGACGGCGGCCGCCGCGGCGTCCTGCACGCCGAGACCGACGCTGTTGTAGAAGACGATGTCGGCGGCGGATTCACGTCCGGTGGCGAGACCGGCGACGATGGGGCCGAGCGGACGGACCTCGTCCGGGTTCAGGACGCCGGCGCGGACGGCGGCCACCACAGGGCCGGCGTGGTCCAGCGCGGTCGTCACGTCGTCCACCACGACGGACGCGGCCCGGGTGAGGGTCTCGCCGTCCACCTCCGTCCGGTCCGGGGCGAAGGAGCCGACGCTCACGACCGTGCAGCCCGGGTCGAGCCAGGAGCCGAGAACCACCGGTTCCGGGCTGGTGGTGGCGGTGACGACGATCTGCGCGCCTTCGACGGCCGCGCGGGCGGATGCCGCCGCCTCGACCGGCATCTCCAGTTCGCGCGAGAGCTCGGAGGCCGCAGTGCAGGTCTCCGGATGACGGCAGGCCATCGTCACCAGGCCGATGGGGCGGACCATCGCCATCGCCCGGACGTGCGCGCGGCCCTGGACGCCGCAGCCGATCACCGCGAGCCGGGACGCGTCCGGCACCGCGAGATGGCCGGCGGCCACCGCGCTCGCCGCCGACGTGCGCAGCGTCGTCACGGCCTCGCCCTCGATGATCGCGACGGGCCGGCCGTCCACCGGGTCCTGGACGGTGACGAGCGCGGCCACGGTCGGAAGGCCGCGCGCCGCGTTCCCGGGGTTGACGCTGCCGAACTTGGCGACCGCTCCCGTGCCGGGCAGCCGGGAGACGTAGCTGAACGCGACGTCGCCGTCCGGGCCGTCCAGCAGCACCCGGGGCGCGAGCCCCGCCTCCCCGCGGCCGAGCGCGCCGAACGCGGCCCGCTGCGAGGCGATCGCGGCGGGCAGGTCGAACACCGCGCGCACATCGGCCGCGGAAAGCAGCAGGACACCGGCCATGGGGAGATCCTCGCGAGCCCGCCGCCGCGCTGTCGAGACCGAAAGGGCAAGCGGTGCTTACCGATCACTACATGAGATCGCATGCTTGCCCGTCTCGACGCCCGTGCCCCGACGTTTCAGGCTTTCACCATCCCGGACGACGAGCGACGGAGAGCCGCCGATGACCCCACTGACACCGCGGGACCGCGGACGCCGGTTCCGCCTGTGCACCGCGGCGGGCGCCGGCCTGCTGCTCGTCCCGCTCGCCGCGGCCTGCGGCTCGAACGACTCCGGCGGCTCCGGCGCCATCAAGATCGGTGTCCCGGCACCGCTGAGCGGCGACTCGGCCTCGGCCGGGCAGGACATCCTCGCCGCGGCCAAGGTCGCCGCCGACGAGATCAACAAGGCCGGCGGGGTGGACGGCCGCAAGATCCAGATCGTCGAGGCGGACGACCAGTGCAGCGCCCAGCAGGGCGCGCAGGCCGCGCAGAAGCTGCTCAACAGCAAGGTCGTGGCGGTCGCCGGCGGCTACTGCTCGGGCGCCGCGGTGCCCGCCATCCCGATCTACGGGCGGCGCAGCGTGCCGTTCGTGATGGACGCGTCCACCAACCCGTCCCTCACCGACACCGGCAAGGGCAAGGTCTTCCGCACCTGCGGGCGGGACGACAACCAGGGCCTGGTGGCGGCCAAGTTCATGACCGGGCCGCTCGGCGCCAAGCGCATCGCGTTGCTGCACGACAACACGACCTACGCCAAAGGCCTCGCGGACGCGGCGGCGAACTCGGTGAAGCAGGCGGGCGGGCAGGTCGTCTACGAGGACGCGCTGCAGCCCGGCCAGTCCGACTACAGCCCGGTCCTCACGAAGATCGCCTCGACCAGGCCGGACGTGCTGTACTTCACCGGCTACTTCGCCGAGGCCGGCCTGCTGATGAAGCAGCGCAAGCAGCTCGGGCTGAAGTTCACCCTGATGGGCGGGGACGCGACGACCGACTCGACCGTGCTGAAGACCGCCGGCTCGGCGGCCGACGGCTACATCGCCACGACCGCGCCGCTCGCCAAGGACCTGCCGGCCGCCGCGAAGTTCGTCTCGGCGTACAAGGCCGCGAACAACGCCGACCCCGGGCCGTTCTCGGTGTACGAGTACGACGCGGTCAAGGTCGTCGCGAAGGCCATCGACGACGCGGGGTCCACCAAGGGCACGGCGATCACCGACGCCCTCCACAAGATCAAGGACTTCCCGGGCATCACCGGGCCGATCACCTTCGACGATAAGGGCGACCGGACCGACCCGCTCTACATCACCGTCCAGGTCCAGAACGGCGCGTTCACCGCCTACAAGAAGCTCGACAAGAGCGGCGCCACCTGGGTGGACGCCAAGACCTCCTGATCAGGGCCCGATGAGCGAATTCGTCCAGTACCTCGTGAACGGCCTGACGATCGGGGCGTTCCTCGCGCTGATCGCGCTCGGCTACTCGATGATCTACGGCGTGGTCCGACTGATCAACTTCGCGCACGGCGACATCTTCATGATCGGGGCGTTCGCCGGGTTCGGGACGCTGACCACGCTCGGCGCGACCGGCGGGATGGCGCTGCCCGCCATCATCGCCGCCGTGGTGGTCGGCGCCCTGGCCACCGGCGTCGTCGGCACCGGGATCGCGAAGGCCGCCTACGTCCCGCTGCTGTCGTCCCCGCGCCTCGCGCTGCTCATCGCGGCGATCGGCGTCTCGCTGGCGCTGGAGGAGGGCGTGAAGGTGCTCACCGACGCCCGGTTCAAGTCCTATCCGAACGCGCTGGACGGCGGCCGGATCTTCAGCGGCGCCGTCCACGTCACCTGGGGCCAGCTCACGCTGGTCGTGCTGTCGGTGACGCTGATGGCGGGGCTCTGGCTGTTCGTCACCCGCACCGTGACCGGGACGGCGATGCGCGCCCTCGCGATGGACCGCGACGCCGCCCGGCTGCAGGGCATCAACGTCGAACGGCTGATCCTGACGACCTTCTTCATCGGATCGATGCTGGCGGGCGCCGCCGGGGTCATGTACGGGCTCTACTACGTGCAGATCAGCTTCGGCATGGGATTCCTCATCGGGCTGCGCGCGTTCACGGCGGCGGTGCTCGGCGGCATCGGGAACCTGCCGGGGACGATGGTCGCGGGCGTGTGCATCGGCCTCGTCCAGTCGTTCTCCGCCGGGTACGTCTCGTCCCGCTGGACGGACGTCATCATCTTCGGGCTGCTCATCGCGGTGCTGGCACTGAGACCCACGGGCCTGTTCGGCGAGCGTGTCGTGGAGCGGGCATGAAGGGCGCGCCGGTGGGCGGGCAGAGGCTCGCGCGGGGGGAGACGGCCGTCCGGTACGGCGGCTGGCCGCTGCTCGTCGTGGTGGCGCTGGTGGCCGGGCAGACCCTCGACGACTACGCGCTGACCGTCGCCGGGACGATCCTGATCTACGCGATCCTCGGGCTCGGCATCAACATCGTCGTCGGGTACGCGGGGCTGCTGGACCTCGGGTTCGCGGCGTTCTTCGCCATCGGCGCCTACACGTCCGGCCTGCTGATGCTGAAGCTGGAGTGGGGCTTCTGGCCGACGCTGCCGGTGGCGGTGGCGGCCGCCGGGGTCGCCGGGGTCGTGATCGGATACCCGACGCTGCGGCTGCGCAGCGACTACCTCGCCATCGTCACGCTCGGCTTCGGCGAGATCATCCGGATCACCGTGGTGAACCTGGAGGTGACCGGCGGCCCGAACGGGCTGACGGGGATCCCGCCGGTGACGATCGGCGGCCGGGAGATCGTCACGCCCAAGGACTTCTTCTACCTGGCGCTCGCCTTCTTCGTCGTCGTGCTGGCCGCGACGGCGCTGCTCGCCCGGTCGCGGCTCGCCTACGCGTGGCGGGCCATCCGGTCCGACGACACCGCGGCCGAGGCGGTCGGCGTCCCGGCGCGGCGGGTGAAGCTGCTCGCGTACGTGCTCGGCGCGGTGGTCGGAGCGGTCGCGGGCCCGCTGAACGCCGCGCAGCTCGGCACCGTCGACCCGTCCAGCTTCACGTTCCTGACCTCGCTGATGATCCTGCTCGTGGTGATCATCGGCGGGATGGGCAGCCGGCCGGGCGTGCTGATCGGCGCCGTCGTGATCGTCGCGCTGCCGGAGGTGCTGCGGACCGTCCAGGAGTACCGGGGGCTGTTCTTCGCGCTGCTGCTCATCCTGATCGTGATCCTGCGGCCGCAGGGCGTGTGGCCCTACCGGCCGCGCCGCCTCCGGCTCCCCGCGACGGCGGGCCCCGCGCCGGAGCTCCCGGCCGCCGCGGGGACGCTGCTGGAGGTGGACGGCCTGGCCAGGACGTTCGGCGGCGTGACCGCCGTGGACGGGCTCGGGCTCCGCGCGGACGCCGGGCAGGTCGTCAGCGTGATCGGCCCGAACGGCGCGGGCAAGACCACCGCGTTCAACTGCATCACCGGGATGATCCCGCCGTCGGCCGGGACCATCGTGCTCGCCGGGCGGAACGTGCGCGGGCTGGCTCCGCACCGGGTCGCCGCCGCCGGGCTCGCCCGCACGTTCCAGAGCATCCGGCTGTTCGACGAGATGACCGTCGCGGAGAACGTCCTCGTCGGCCGGTTCGCGCGGGACCGGGGCCTGCTGCGGCCGCTGTCCCGCGCGGACCTCGACACGGTGCGCCGCTGCCTGGACTTCGCCGGCCTCCTCGACATGGCGGACCGTCCCGCGGGCGGGCTCGCCTACGGCGACCGGCGCCGGCTGGAGATCGCGCGGGCGCTCGCCGGGGACCCGCGCGTCCTGCTGCTGGACGAGCCCGCGGCGGGCGCGAACCCGACCGAGAAGCGGGCGCTGATGGAGCTGATCGCCCGGATCAGCGCGCTCGGCACCGCCGTGGTGCTGATCGAGCACGACGTCGCGCTGGTCATGTCGATCTCCGACCGCGTGACCGTGCTGGAGTACGGGCGGACGATCGCGGTGGGCCCGCCCGCCGAGATCCAGGAGGACCAGCGGGTCATCGCCGCCTATCTCGGCGTCCCGGACGACCCCGAGACCGACCTCGTCAGGGAGGTGCTCAGGTGACGCTCCTGCGGGTGACGGACCTGCACAGCCGGTACGGGCAGGTCGAGGCGCTGTCCGGGATCTCGTTCGAGGTCGGGGAGGGCGAGATCGTCGCGCTGCTCGGCAGCAACGGCGCCGGCAAGACCACCACGCTCCGGACGGTCACGGGCCTGCACCGGGCCCGGTCCGGGCGGGTCGAGCTCGACGGCCGCGACATCACCCGGCTCGTCGCGCACAAGATCGTCGCGGCCGGACTCGGGCACGTCCCGGAGGGCCGGCGCGTGTTCCCGGCGCTGAACGTCGCCGAGAACCTGCTGCTCGGCGGCTATCTGCGGCGCCGGGACCGGGCCGCGGTCGCGGCCCGCCGGGAGGAGGTCTACGAGATGTTCCCGCGCCTCGGCGAGCGGCGCGGGCAGCTCGCCGGGCTGCTGTCGGGCGGCGAGCAGCAGATGCTCGCGATCGGCCGGGCGCTGATGCTGCGGCCCCGGCTCCTCGCGCTGGACGAGCCGACGATGGGGCTGGCGCCGCAGATGGCGCAACAGGTGCTCCGGGTCGTCCGGGAGATCCGCGACCAGGGCACCACGATCCTGATCGTCGAGCAGAACGCCCACCAGACGCTCCGCCTCGCGGACCGCGCCTACGTCCTGGAGACCGGCCGGATCGTCCTGGACGGCGCGGCGTCCGCGCTCGCCCAGGACGACCGGGTGAAGGCCGCCTACCTGGGCGGCGACCCGGTCATCGAGGCCACGTGAGGAGCTTCAGCGCCGCTTCTTCGATCGCGTCCTCGGACAGGAGGACGTGGTAGGCGGCGTCTCCGAGGGGGATGAAGCTGTCCTTGCCGGCGACCCTGGCCGTCCGTCCCTGGAAGCCGGCGTCGGCGAGTGCGGTCAGGACGCCCTCGGACACGCCGCCGGTGCGGCGGGTCTCGTCCGCGACCAGCACGGCGCCGGTGGCACGGGCCTCGCGGAGCAGGTCGTCGACGGGCATCGGGGCCAGCCAGCGCAGATCGAGCACGCGGCAACGGACCCCCCTGGCCTCCAGGCGGCGGGCGGCCCGCAGGCTCATGCGCAGGCCGTTGGCGAACGTGACGATGGTGAGATCGCCGCCGTCACCGTAGGTGCGGCCGTGCCCGATCGGTACCCTTCCCCCGGCCGGGGCGAGCCAGCCGCCGTCACCGTCCTCATGCAGGTCGCGCACGTGATACAGCGCGATCGGCTCCAGCATGACGCAGACGCGGCCCTCCCCTTCCGCGGCGTCCACGCAGGCGCGCAGCATCCCGGCCGCGTCGTCGGGACGGGCCGGTGAGGCGATGACGAGCCCGGGTATGTCGCGCAGCGCCGCCACGGCGTTGTCGTTGTGGAAGTGACCGCCGAAGCCCTTCTGGTAGGCGTATCCGGCGATCCGCACGACCATCGGATTGCGGTACCTCCCGGAGGAGAAGAACGGCAGCGTCGCCGCCTCGCCCCGGATCTGGTCGGCGGCGTTGTGCAGGTAGGCGAGGTACTGGATCTCCGGGACGGGCAGCATCCCGGCCGTCCCGAACCCGAGCGCGAGGCCGAGGATCGACTGCTCGTCCAGGATCGTGTCGAACACCCGGGCCGCCCCAGCCCTCTTCATGAGCCCCCGCGTGACCCCGTAAACGCCCCCTTTGCGCGCCACGTCCTCACCGAAGACGAGCATTCCCGGGCGCTCGTCCAGCAGCTCGCCGAGCGTCCGGTTGATCGCCTGCGCCACCGTCACCCCGTCCCCGGCCACCTGCTCCGCTCCCCCGCGGAGGCCGGTGTACCGGAGCGGCGCCATGACCTCCGCGGCGGACGACAGGCGGGGGGCACCGGCGATCTCGTCGGCCAGGGCCATGACCTCGGCGCGTTTCGCCTCGTAGAGGTCGATGATGTCCTTGGCCGTCGCCGCGCGGCGGTCGATGAGAAGGCGCGCGGTCTGAAGCAAGGGGTCGCGCTCCAGGTCGGACGCCACCTCCGCAGGGGTCCGGTAGGACGATTCGACGTCGGACCCGGCGTGGCCCATCAGGCGGACCGTGCGCAGGTGCAGGAAAGCGGGGCGGCGATGTTCGCGAACCCATTCTGCCGCCTGCGCCGACACGGCGTGGGCGTCGGCGAGGTCGCAGCCGTCCGCGTGGAAGTAGGCGAGCCCGGGGCGCGACCCGTAGGCGGAGTGGATCCAGCCGGGCGCCGTGCGGACGCTGATGCCGATCCCGTTGTCCTCGCAGACGAACAGGAGCGGCAAGGGCAGACCTTGGAAGCCGCAGTTGATCGCCGCGTTGATGGCGCCTGTGGCCGTGGAGTGGTTGGCGGAGGCGTCCCCGAAGCTGCACACGGTGATGGCGTCACGCGGCCATGGCGAGTCCAGACCGAGCCGGGCGGCGCGTTCGATCGCGAAGGCCACGCCCAGCGCGCGCGGGAGGTGCGAGGCGATCGTGGAGGTCTGCGGGATGACGTTCAGCGGATGGCTGCCGAACACCTTGTGGCGTCCGCCCGCGATGGGTTCCTCGGCGGCCGCCACCAGGCCGAGGAGCACGTCCCGCAGCGGATTCCGGCCAGGGACCTGGCGTGCGCGCTCCAGGAAGAACGCGCCCGACCGGTAGTGCAGGAGCGCCGGGTCGTCCGGGCGGAGCGCGGCGGCGACCGCCGCGTTCCCCTCATGGCCGGAGGAGCCGATCGTGTAGAAGCCTTGGCCTTGGGCCTGAAGGTGGCGGGCCGCGAGATCCAGATGCCGACTGCCGAGCTGCGCGTCGAAAAGCTCCAGGCAGCGCTCGTCGCTCAGCACGCCGGGCGGGGCGGGCGTGCCGGACCCTTCGAGGGACGCGGCCGTCTCCAGGAAATGGACGTCGGCGGGTTCGGCCATAGGGGCTCCTGCACGGAACGGGGACGCCTGTCGAGCATCGGACGCGGCCACCGGCCGGGCCAAGCCGCGGGAGGCCGCGAACCGGTTGGGAGTTGGCCAAGGATCGCTTAACGACGTCCCCGGAAGAGGCTCAGCCGGGCTTGGCCTCTCGGTAAGGAAGCCGTGTTCTGCCCGATCTTGGCTCGGGCGCGGTGGTCCGTTCAGGCTGGGAACCGTGCTCACCTCCGTCATCGGCGGCGCCCGGATCCCGGCGGGGCCGCGCTCGTACCGTTCCACCGACCCGTCCCGCACGTCCGAGACGGTCGCCGAGGTGTCCCTCGCGGACGCCGGCGACGTCGTCCGGGCCTGCCGGGCCGCCCGCGCGGCGCAGGACGCCTGGCGGGACGTGCCGGCGCCCGTCCGCGGGCAGGTCGTCGCCGCGATCGGCCGGCTCGTCGAGGCCAACAAGGCGGCGCTCGCCCGCGTCGTGACCCGGGAGGTCGGCAAGCCGTACGCCGAGGCGCTCGGCGAGGTCCAGGAGATCGCCGACACGTGCGCGTTCTTCCTCGGGGAGGGGCGGCGGCTGTACGGGCAGACCGTGCCGTCCGAGATGCCCGACAAGCAGCTGTTCACGTTCCGGGACCCGGTCGGCGTCGTCACCGTCATCACGGCGGGCAACTTCCCGGTCGCGGTGCCGTCCTGGTACATCGTCCCGGCGCTGCTGTGCGGGAACACCGTGGTGTGGAAGCCCGCCGAGTACGCGGCGGCGTGCGCCGACGCGTTCCACGACCTGTTCGCCCACGCCGGGCTGCCGGACGGCGTCCTCAACGTCGTGTACGCGGACGGGCCGGAGACGTTCCGCGGCCTTGAGCAGGCCCTCGCCGACGGGCTCGTCGACAAGGTCGGCTTCACCGGCTCCACCGAGGTCGGGTCGCGGATCGGCGAGCTGTGCGGCCGCCACCTCCAGACGCCGTGCCTGGAGCTCGGCGGAAAGAACCCGATGGTCGTCACCGAGGACGCGGACCTGCCGCTCGCCGTCGAGGGCGCCCTGTTCTCGGGGTTCGGGACGGCCGGGCAGCGCTGCACGTCCCTCGGGACGGCGATCGTCCACGAGTCGGTGCACAGTGAGTTCGTCCGGCTGCTGGACGAGGCGACGCGCGCCGCGGTCGTCGGAGACCCGGCGGGCGACGTCCTGTTCGGCCCGCTGATCAGCGAGCGGTTCGCGGACGGGTTCGAGAAGGTCCTCGGCTGGATCGGGCCCGGCCACACCGTGCACGGATCGACCGCGACCGGGCGGATCACCGCCGCAGACCCGCGCGAGGGCTTCGCCGGGGACCCCGCGGCGGGGCTGTTCTACCACCCGGTGATCGTGGACGGGGTCGGCACGGGCGACGAGCTGTTCATGAACGAGACGTTCGGCCCGATCATCGGAGTCGCCTCGTACCGGACGATGGACGAGGCGATCGCCCTCGCCAACGCCCCCGGCTACGGCCTGTCGGCGTCGATCTACACCACCGACCCGGCGAAGGTCTTCGCGTTCCGGCGGCGGATATCGGCGGGGATGGTGAGCGTGAACAACTCCACGTCCGGCGCGGAGGCGCACCTGCCTTTCGGCGGGAACGGACGCTCGGGGAACGGCAGCCGCCAGTCGGGTGTGTGGGTGCTGGACCAGTTCACCCGCTGGCAGTCCATGAACTGGGACACCTCGGGAAGGCTGCAGAAGGCACAGATGGACGTCCTTGAGATCAGCCCCGACCTGGGCTTCCGGCTGTAAGGGGGACGCGTGGAGAGCGAGGCGGAGGTCGTCGTCATCGGCGGCGGCGTCATGGGGACGAGCATCGCGTTCCATCTCGCCGAGGCCGGGGTCCGGCGCGTGGTCCTCCTCGAACGGGACGAGCTGGGCTCCGGGTCGACGTGCAGGGCGGCGGGCGGCGTGCGCGCCCAGTTCTCCGACGAGGTCAACATCAGGCTCGGCGCCCGCAGCCTGGAGGCGTTCACGCGGTTCCCCGACCGCCCCGGCCAGGAGATCGACCTGCACCAGGTGGGGTATCTTTTCCTGCTGTCGCGGCCGGAGGACGTCGCGTCGTTCGAGGCGAGCGTGGCCCTGCAGAACGAGCTGGGCGTGCCGAGCCGGATGATCTCGGTGGCGGAGGCGCGCCGGCTGTCCCCGCTGATCGACGCGGACGGGCTGCTGGCCGCCGCGTTCTCCCCCGACGACGGGCACTGCACGCCCGAGTCGGTCGTCCTCGGGTACGCGACCGGCGCGCGGCGGCACGGTGCGGCCATCCGGACCCGCTGCGCGGTCACCGGCATCGATACGGACGGCGGCGAGATCGTGGCCGTCCGGACGTCGCAGGGCCGCATCCGGACGTCCGCCGTCGTCTGCGCGGCCGGGCCCTGGTCGGCGGCGGTCGGCGCGATGGCGGGCGTCGATCTCCCGGTGGAGCCGCTGCGGCGCCAGATCGTCTTCACCGAGCCGATTCCGGACCTCCCCCGCCCCGTCCCGATGACGATCGACTTCACGACGTCGTTCTACTTCCACGCCGAAGGCGCGGGCCTGATGCTCGGCATGTCCGACCCGGACGAGCGTCCGGGCTTCCTCCTGAGCCGCTCGGACGCGTGGCTCCCCCGGCTCACCGAGGCGATCGGGGCCCGCGCGCCCCGGCTCCTCGACGTGGGCCTGACCGGCGGCTGGGCGGGCCTGTACGAGGTCACGCCGGACCACAACGCCCTCATCGGAGAGGACGGGAACGTGTCCCGGTTCCTGTACGCGACGGGCTTCTCCGGGCATGGCTTCCTGCAAGGCCCGGCCGTCGGCGAGGTCGTCCGCGACCTGTACCTCGGCCGCGTCCCGTTCACCGACATCGCTCCCCTGCACGCCGCGCGTTTCGCCGGCGACGTCCTCCGCCCGGAGATCAACTGTGTCTGACGTGCTCGCGCTGATGGACGAGTGGGGCCCCGAACGGGTCGTCTGCGTCTCCGACACCCGGACCGGGATGCGCGGCGTCCTCGTCATCGACAACACCGCCCGCGGCATGGGCAAGGGCGGCATGCGGATGAGCCCGTCGGTGACGGTCGCGGAGGTGGCGCGGCTCGCGCGGGTCATGACCTACAAGTGGGCGGGCGTCGACCTGTTCTTCGGCGGTGCGAAGGCCGGGATCATGGCCGATCCCGGGTCGCCGGACCGGGAGGCGATCCTGCGGTCGTTCGTCCGGGCGCTGTCGCAGGAGATCCCCCGCCGGTACGTCGCGGGCCTCGACATGGGGCTGTCCGAGCGGGACGCGGCGGTCGTCCAGGACGAGCTGGACGACCGGGGCGCGGCCGTCGGAACCCCGCACGCCCTCGGCGGGATGCCGTACGACGAGCTGGGCGTGACCGGCCACGGGGTCGCGGAGGCCGCCGACGCCGCGGCGCGGCACGCCGGGACGTCCCTGCGGGGCGCGCGGGTCGCGGTGCAGGGGTTCGGGGCGGTCGGGCACGCGGCGGCCCGGCGCCTGGCCGAGCTGGGCGCGACCATCGTGGCCGTCTCGACCGTCCACGGAGCGCTGCACGACCCCGACGGCCTCGACGTCGGGCGGCTCCTCGACCTGCGCACCGAAGCGGGCGACGCGGCCGTGAAGGAGTACGGCGGGAGGCTCCTGGAGGCGGGGGCGGAGCTGCTCGTCCCGGCGGACGTCCTCGTCCCCGCCGCGCTGCAGGACGTCATCGACGAGAAGGTCGCCGCGAACGTCCGGGCGAAGATCGTGGTGGAGGGCGCGAACCTGCCCACCGGGCCGGGCGCGCAGCGCGTGCTCGCCGAGCGCGGCGTGACGGTCGTGCCGGACTTCGTCGCGAACGCGGGCGGCGTCGTCGCGGCGGGTTTCGCGATGGACGCCCGCTACTCGGCGTTCCGTCCCGACCCGGACGCGGTGTTCGCGGCGGTCTCGGCGAAGATGCGGGAGAACACGGAGAAGGTCCTCGACGCGGCCCGCGCGCAGGGCACGACGACGCACCGGGCCGCGGTCGCGCTGGCGCAGGAACGCGTCCGGGCCGCGATGGAGCTCAAGGGCCGGTTGCGCCGCTGATCTCCGCCTGCACGCAGCGGGCGACCTCGCTGAGGCCGCGCATCGCGTCCTTGACGAGCGGGTTGGTGTTGGTGGAGCGGCGCAGCACCGTCACGTGCCGCTGCGGGCTGCGGCGGCTGAGCCGGAGCATCCTCAGCCCCGGCGCGGGCACGCAGCCGAGCGCCGGGACGAGCGCGATGCCGAGACCGCACCCGACCAGACCGCAGACCACGGCGTAGTCGTTGCTGCGGAACGCGATGTTGGGGGTGAACCCCGCGGTGCTGCACAGCCGCAGCAGGGCCTGCGCGCCCGAGCTCTCGGGGCGGCTCGCGATCCACGTCTCCGACCGCAGGTCACGCAGCCGGACCGTCCGTCCGGCGGCGAGGGGATGCTCCTCCGGCACGCACAGCACCAGGTTCTCGTCCATCACCGGTGCCTCCACGATCTGGTCGGGCCAGGTTCGCGGGAACAGGTCGTACCGGTAGACGAGCTGGAGGTCGAGATCGCCGTCGAGCAGCTCGGGCAGCAACTCGTCCGGCTCGCCCTCCGACAGCGTGATGTCGATGCCGGGGCGGATCCGGGACAGCTCCGCCAGCACCCGCGGCAGGATGCGGGCGCTGGCGGTCGGGAAGCTGCCGAGCTGCAGCGCCCCGCGCTCGCCGCTGGCGACCGTGCGCAGCTCGCGTTCCAGGGTGTCGAGCGCCGACAGCACGTCGTTGCCCTTGCTGACCATGAGGAACGCGGCGCTGGTCGGCCGCACGCTGCGGGCCCGGCGCTCGAACAGCACCAGGCCGCAGGCGCGTTCCAGTGCGGCGATCTGCTGGGAGACGGCGGACGCGGTGTACCCGAGGTTGCGGGCCGCGTCCGCGAACGAGCCGGTGCGCACGACCTCGCGCACCGTCTGGATGTGCAGGGGACTGATCATGGGCGCACCCCGTTCAGCGCTGAACGTGACCGTCTCCCCCGCAGACGCCTCCCTACATGCCTATCACTCTGGGGGGTCGACCCCCCAGACCCTCCGGAAGGCGACTGACCGTCGCCTTCCGCTCCCCTGGCGCTCCACTCCAGTCGCCGGTCAGTCGTGCCTGGGCCTCTTGGCCACCAGCGTCAGCACGTCGTACTTGGCGACCGACGCCCCTTCCTGGTTCGTGACGTCGGTGTCCCAGCGGACCTCCCCGTAGTCGGCGCCCTCGCGCGGCGTGATCTGCTTGGCGGTCAGGGTGACCGTCAGCTCGTCGCCCGGCTTGACCGGCGTGAGGAACCGCAGGTTCTCCAGGCCGTAGTTCGCCAGGACGGGCCCGGGCGCGGGCTCCACGAACAGCCCGGCCGCGAACGACACGACGAGGTAGCCGTGCGCGACGCGCCCGCCGAAGAACGGGTTGGCCTTGGCGGCGTCCTCGTCCATGTGGGCGTAGAACGTGTCGCCGGTGAACTCGGCGAAGTGCTCCACGTCGCCGAGGGTGACGGTGCGGGGGCCGCCGACGGCGGTGTCGCCGACGCGCAGGTCCTCCAGGTGCTTGCGGAACGGGTGCTCGTCGGTGACCGTCCGGTCGGTGCCGGGGACCCAGCGGCCGGTGATCGAGGTGAGCATCGCCGGCCCGGCCTGGACGGCGGTGCGCCGCATGTGGTGCACGACGCCGCGCATCCCGCCCATCTCCTCGCCGCCGCCGGCGCGCCCGGGGCCGCCGTGGACGAGCGGCGGCAGCGGCGACCCGTGCCCGGTCGACTCCTTGGCGTCCTCGCTGTTGAGCACCAGCAGGCGGCCGTGCCAGGGCGCGGTGCCGAGGACGACCTCGCGGGCGAACCCGGCGTCCGCGGTCACGATGGAGCCGGCCAGGCTGCCGCGCCCCCGCACCGCCAGCTCGACGGCCTGCTCGGCGCCGTCGTACGGCAGCAGCGTGCTGACCGGCCCGAACGCCTCCACCTCGTGCGGTTCGGCGCGTCCGGGGTCGTCGGCGCGCAGCAGGACCGGGGAGATGAACGCGCCGCGTTCGGCGTCCGCGCCGACGACCTCGACGTGCTCGGGGTCGCCGTACACGACGCTTCCCGCGTCCATGAGGGCCTTGAGGGAGCGCCGCACCTCCTCGCGCTGGTCGAGGGTGGCGAGGGCGCCCATCCGCACGTCCGGGTCGGCCGGGTTGCCGACCGTCACCTTCGACAGCCGCTCGCGGACCGCCTCGGTGACGTCGTCGATCAGCGCCGACGGGACGAGCGCCCGGCGGATCGCCGTGCACTTCTGCCCCGCCTTCACGGTCATCTCCGCGACCAGCTGCTTGACGAAGAGGTCGAACTCCTTCGTGTCGGGCGTCGCGTCCGGCCCGAGGACGGAGCAGTTCAGCGAGTCGGCCTCGGCGTTGAACCGGACGGCGTTCCCCACGATCACCGGATGGGTGCGCAGCAGCCGGGCGGTCGACGCCGACCCGGTGAACCCGACGATGTCCTGCTCGGTGAGGTGGTCGAGGAGGTCGCGCGGGTCGCCGCAGACCATCTGGACCGTGCCCTCGGGCAGGATCCCCGACTCGACGATCAGCTCGACCAGCCGGGCCGTCAGGAAGGCGGTCTGGCTCGCCGGCTTGATCAGGGTCGGCACCCCGGCGAGGAACGCGGGGGCGAGCTTCTCCAGCGGACCCCACACCGGGAAGTTGAACGCGTTGATCTGCACCGCGACGCCGTGCGACGGCGTGCACAGGTGCTGGCCGACGAACGTCCCGCCCTTCCCGAGCGGCTCGACGTTCCCCTCGACCAGCACCCGATCGTTCGGCAGCTCCCGCTTGCCCTTGCTCGCATAGCCGAACAGGACGCCGATGCCGCCGTCCACGTCGAACTTCGAATCGCCGAGCGTCGCGCCCGTCCTCGCCGACAGGGCGTACAACTCCTCGCGATGCTCTCTCAGATCGGAGGCGAGGGCCTTCAGCAGGGCCGCCCGCTGGTGGAATGTCAGCTCCCTCAGCACCGGGCCGCCGACGCCCCTGCCGTACTCAAGGGCAGCACCCATATCGACCCCCGCCGAAGAGATCCTCGCGACCTCCTCCCCCGTGACGGCATCGTGCAGCGGCGCCCCCTCGTCCTCCGGGGCACGCCATGAACCCGACACATAACTGCGCAGCACGACCACTGGGACCTCCTTGTCCACATCTCCTGACCATTCTTGCCACCTACGAGCTTCCTTCACCCCTCGCAGAGATGACAGCCGGGCCCGGGACACTTTGTGTACTCGCACAAGCGCCGCCCTACCTCAGGCGTAATCGCCCGGCCGCCGCGGCGTCCGTAGCGTCGAGGTCATCGACGAAGAGAGAGGGACTTCGATGACCGCGACCCGTTCCATCACCCAGAAGGGCCTGCTCGCCGACGGCCGCCGCCTGCTCCGCCTCGCGCTGCGCCTCGACTCCGTCGTCACCGGTGTCAACGGCCTCGCCTACCTGGCGCTCGCGGGCCCGATCGACGACCTGCTCGGCCTGGACGCCGGCCCCGGACGGGTGCTCGGCGCGTTCCTGCTGGTCTACGCCGCCGCCGTGTGGGCGATCTCGGTACCGGCCCGACCCCACCGCCACGCCGTGACCGCGGTGGTGGAGGCGAACCTGCTGTGGACGATCCTGAGCGTCGTCGCGGTGGCCCTGGGCTGGTTCTCGCTGAACACCGCCGGCGGCGTCTGGGCCGTGCTCCAGGCGATCGTCGTCGCCGGTTTCGCGGCGCTGCAGTACACCGCGCAGCGCCGCGCCCGGTGACGGTGCTCAGTGATCGGGGATGACGTCCCACGCGTACTGGCGGACCTCCACGTGGGCGGACCGGCGCAGGCCGTCCAGGAGGTCCCGCCACTCGCCCGGCCACCCCGCGGCGGGACCGGCCGTCCGGACGACGCCGGCGGCGAGCAGCTGGGCCGCGAAGTCGTCCCGTCCGGCGAGCAGGCGCGCGGCGGGCAGCACCCGCTCCGGGCCGCCGCCGAGCCGCGCGCCGTGCCCGCCGATCGCGCTCACCAGCCGCCGCCCGGTGACCGTGGCGGCCAGCGCGGGGCGGTCGCGGAGCATGTCCGCCAGGGCCGCGAGCTCGGCGGCCACGCGCTCAGCGGTGACGCCGTCCTCGGTCAGCCGCGCCGAGTCGAGCGCGACGTCCACCGCCTGGGCGACATAGAGGGGATGCGCGGCGAGCATGCCGACCACACGGCGGGCGAGGGGCGCGCTCCGGTGCCCTGACGGCAGCCTGCCGAACATGTTTGCGATGCCGATCGCCCTCGACCGCGCGCCGTCGCCGGGCTCGGCCGCCAGCAGGGAGGAGAGCACGTCCAGCGCCTCGTCCCCCACGGCCCCCTCCCATACCAGGGCGCGCAGGACGGAGAGCTCGTCGTCCCCGGCCGCGTCCGCGGGATCCGCGATGGCGGCCAGGATGTCGCCGTACCCCTCCGCGTACCAGGGCGCCCAGGCGCCGAACGCCTTCGCCGCCCGGAACCGGACGCCGGGACCGTCCGCCGCCGCGCCCAGCCGGCGGACCAGCGCGGCGAAGGCGGGACGGTGCCGGGGCGCGTACTGGGACGGCTTCGCCTGGAAGAGCGTGCGGAGCATCAGTTCGCTCGCGTGGGGACCCGCGGCGTCGCCGAGCGCGGCGAGCGCCCGGGGGTCCTCGGGCATCCGCCGCAGTGCCGCGGCGACCGCGACCCGGACGTCCCGGTGAAGGGCGGGGTCGTTCCATGCGCCGAGGAGGACGTCCGCCGCGTCGGGCAGCCGCAGCCGTTCGAGGAGCCGGGCGGCCTGCTTGCGGACGACCACCTTGGCGTCCGGCCCGGTCAGCGCCGCCGCCAGGAGCGGGCCGAGCCTGGACGGCGGCACCGACGCGCTGCACGCCGCCATTGCTGCCACGGCGACCGCCGACCGCGCGGTCCGGGCATGGACGAGGAGTTCGTCGAGGGCCCCGGCCGGGCGGTCCGTGGCCGCCATCGCCTCCACCGCCGCCTCGGCGAGGACCGGCTCGTCCTCCCGGCCCGCCTGGGCGATGAGATCCGGGAGACCGCCGGGGAGCAGGCCGAGCGACAGCACCGCGTCGATCCTGGCGTCGACCGGGAGCCGCTCGTCCCGCGTGGCCGCGGCGAGCACGGCCCGGACGCGTCCGGCCTGGGCCGGAGTCCACCGGCCCGCGGCCCGCGGTGAGACGGGCGGCGCCCATTCCGCGGTCTCGAATCGTCCCCGGCGGCCGTCGTCCAGGGCGGTGAGCAGCAGATCGGTGCGGCGGCCCGCGACGGCCTCCCAGACATCGGGCAGGACGATCGCGGACGCGTCGGCCGCCAGAAGTTCCGCGGCGCGTGCGTCCCGCAGAGCAGGGTCGGCCAGCCACAGCTCCGCCGCCTCGCGGGCCTGCGGGCCGGGCGCCTCCAGGGCCGCACCCCGGAGGCCGTCCTGGAGGTCCACCAAGGCGAACGCCCTCCGTCCGAGCGACCGGGCCAGCGCGACGACCACCGCGTGATCGTGCAGGCGAGGGCGCACGACGTCGAGGAGGTCGCGTTCCCGGCCGCGGGGAAGCACCCGGTCCAGACGATGATCATCGAGGGCCTCGACCCCGTGTCCGGCCACGAGCCGGCCGTAGACGCCGACGGCCCACGAGACGAGCGCCGGCGACGCCGCATGGGTGAGGACGCGGTCCGCCAGGTCGCGGAGCTTCCGCCGGGTGACCGGTGAGGAGTCGCGCGCGTCGGCGGCGACGGCGGCGACCTCCTCCAGCGGCTCGGCGAAGGTACCGTCCAGCAGCCCGACGGGCACGGACGCCAGGGCCGCGATCAGGACGCCCCTCAGCGGATCCCGCTCGTTCCGTGTGCGCCGCACCAGCTCGGCGACCAGTTCGCGCAGAGCGGCGGATTCGCCTGTGCGCGCCGTCAGGTCGATGAGCAGGGCCCGGGCGAGCGAGCGGCGCCGCGGGTCCCCGCCGAAGGCCGCCTCCCTGACGGGACCGACCGCCTCCGCATAGGGAAGATGGGCCGTGAGCTTCAGCGGGATGTCGGGGTCGTCCAGCCGGGACCGGGCCGAGTGCCACACCGAGGCGTGCCACTCCAGCATCCGGCGCGCCTCGCTCGCCGCCCGGTCCTGCGGCAGGAGCGCGAGCAGCGGGAACGCGCGCAGGGCCGGGAACCGGCCTTGCTCCCGCGCAAGGTCGTAGACCGCGGCGCGACGACCGGGTGGCACGTGGACCAGGAAGTCGCGCAGCCAGTACGGGTCGGCGGGCAGGAACTCACGGAGATCGGGCAGCGGAAGCCGGCCCACGTTCGCGAAGTACGCGCGCGGAAAGCGGTTCCGGCGCCCGATGCGGCGCACCACGCGGGCGGCCCGTACCGCGTCCACCCTGAAAAGCGCTGCCACCAGGTCGCGCGAAAGCTGCATCGCCGCCCACCGGGAGCCGTTCTCCTCCAGAAGTTCCAGCAGTCCCGCCGGGTCGTGGCGGGCCAGGGCGGGAAGACCGGCCTTGCACTGGCGCCAGAAGGACCATTCCGACGCCCGGTCGCGACCACGGGCGAGGAACACGCCGGGGTGGCGGCCCGCCAGGGCTCGCCATGCGGTGACCGCGTGCTCCAAGTCGGGAAGCAGTCGCGCGACCGTCCCGCCGGTGCACGCGGGCAGGAGTGCCGCGGCCTCGCGGTCACCCCAGCGGGCGCGGACGTCGGCGAGGAGCCGGTCGGCCAGAGCCTCGCGGCGGGAGTGGCGGAGCATCTTGTAGAAGGCGCGGCGCAGGTCGGCGGGCGCGTCGTCCAGCACGGCCGCGGCGGCGTCATCGGACACGGGCAGGGTGCGGACGGCCCGCAGCGCCGCGCGTCTCAGCTCGATGTCGGGACCCGCGAGGACACCTTCGACGTACGGGAGATCACGCGCTGCCATGGCCATGTGCAGGGCGACGCGGCGCTCGTACCGTCCGCCTGCGGAAAGGCCGGCGAGAACGTCACGGAGCTCGGGCGTCCCGGCGAGGCCGCGGGCGCGCAGTGCCAGTTCCCGCATGCGCCGCGAGGAGGGCAGGGATTCGAGGGCCGGTTCCGGGACCGGCTCGACGGGGCTCAACGGCCCGGGCGGAGACCGCCCTTCCTGGAGATCATGAACTCGATGATGGCGGAACCGTGCCGCGTCCCGCAAGGCGGCCGCCCTGAGATACTCGCGACCATGACGTATGTGGCGGACAGTGAGCGATATGAGCGGATCCCCTACCGGCGGTGCGGGCGCAGCGGGCTGCGGCTCCCGGCGATCTCGCTCGGGCTGTGGCACAACTTCGGCGACGACCGGCCGCTGGACGTCCAGCGGGCGATCCTGAGGCGCGCGTTCGACCTCGGCGTCACGCACTTCGACCTCGCCAACAACTACGGGCCGCCGTACGGGTCCGCGGAGACCAACTTCGGTCGGATCCTGCGCGAGGACCTCGCGCCGTACCGGGACGAGATCATCATCTCCACCAAGGCCGGGTACGACATGTGGCCCGGCCCGTACGGGGAGTGGGGGTCGCGCAAGTACCTGCTCGCCAGCCTCGACCAGTCGCTGCGCCGGATGGGCGTCGACTACGTCGACATCTTCTACAGCCACCGTTTCGACCCGGAGACGCCGCTGGAGGAGACCATGGGGGCGCTGGACCGGGCCGTCCGGTCCGGGAAGGCCCTGTACGCGGGGATCTCGTCCTACTCCCCCGAGCGCACGGCCGAGGCGGCGGCGATCCTGCGGGAGATGGGGACGCCGCTGCTGATCCACCAGCCGTCCTACTCGATGCTCAACCGCTGGATCGAGGGCGGGCTGCTCGACACGCTGGGCCGGGAGGGCGTCGGCTGCATCGCGTTCTCGCCGCTCGCCCAGGGGATGCTGTCCGACAGGTATCTCGACGGCATTCCGGAGGGGTCGCGGGCCAGCAAGGGGACGTCGTTCTCAAGCGGCCTGCTCACCGAGGAGAACCTGCGGCACGTCCGGACGCTCAACGAGATCGCCCAGGGGCGCGGGCAGTCGCTCGCGCAGATGGCGCTGGCCTGGTCGCTGCGGGACGGGCGGGTCACCTCGGCGCTGATCGGCGCGAGCGGCGTCGCGCAACTGGAGGAGAACCTCGCGGCCCTCGGCCGGCTCGACTTCAGCGCGGACGAACTCGCCGCGATCGACCGGGACGCGGTCGAGGCGGGCATCAACATCTGGGCGGCCTCCAGCGCGGGGTGATCACGCCTCGGGCGCATTGACCGGGCAAGACAGGGCACGAGCAGCGCATGGAAGAGATGATGCTGCGGAGCGCCGCGTTCAACGACCACACGCTCATGCCGTCGGAGTACTCGCACGACAGCGGGGACGTCTCGCCGCCGCTGGAGTGGTCGCCGCCTCCCGAGGAGGTCGTGGAGCTCGCGCTGGCGTGCGAGGACCCGGACGCCCCGGCGGGCACGTTCGCGCACTGGCTGGTCGCGGGCATCGACCCGGTGACGACCGCGCTGGACGCCGGAGAGCGGCCCACCGGGGCCGTCGTCGGGCGCAACGACTTCGGCTCCGACGGGTACGGCGGGCCGAAGCCCCCCGCGGGCGACGACCCGCACCGGTACTTCTTCCGGCTCTACGGGCTGTCGGAGCCGTCCGGGCTGCGCGCCGGCTTCACCGCCGAGGACCTGCGCATCGCCGTCCAGGAGAAGATCGTCGCGTCCGGGACGCTCGTCGGCACGTTCGCGAGGTGACCCCCGTGGGCGGCCCCGGCCGGGACGCCCACGGCCCGCCCGAGGACGAGGGGCGGGGCCCCGGGCCACCCGGGTCCGAGCCGCCGCGGCGGCCGCGCGGGAGCGAGCCGCTGACGGCGCGCAGCCCGCTGCGGCTGCGCGCGGTCCTGTCGGCGATCGCGCTGGTCGGGGCGGTGGCCGCCGCGATCCTGTTCACGCTGAACGCGCAGGGGGACGGCTCCTGGGCCGCGGCGGGGATCTGCGCGGCGGTCGCCGTCATCGCCGCGGCCGACCTGGTGGTGATCGCCCGGCGTACCCGCATGTGAACCGGCCCGCACGCGAACGGGCTCAGTGCCGGTGCTCGGGGGCGGCGGCCTCGGGGTGGGCGAGCAGCCAGCCGATCCGCTCGCGGCTCTCCGCGTCGGTCGGCGTGTAGGCGACGAGCCGCGCGTCCGGCGACGCGGTGATGTCCATGCTCGTGGTGCGGGTCCGGATCTCCCCGACGGCGTGGTGCCGGAACACCTTGACGCTCGGGCCCGGCAGCGCCACGTCGTGGGAGGCCCACAGCCGGGCGAACTGGGGGCTGACCGCCTGCAGCCGGCGGACGAGCTCCTTCCAGCCCGGCTCGTCGAGATGCCGGCTGTAGCGGTGCCGGAAGACGGCGACGTGGCCCGGCGCCGCGTCCTCCATGTTCACGACCGGGTTGCAGCACGGCGGCAGCGTGAACGCCATCCACATCGAGTTGCGCTCGCACGGCCGCGCCGTCTCCACGTGCGGGAAGATCGCCGCGTAGGCGGAGTTCCAGGCGAGGATGTCGGAGCGGCCGTTGGCCACCGCCGCGGGCATCGGCACGAGCGCGTCCAGGATCGCCTGGACGTCCTCGGGCAGGGTCCCGGCCTCCTCGTCGACCGCGGCGTCGGGGACGTCCGCCAACCGGTACAGGTGCTCGCGCTCGGCGCCGTCCAGCCGCAGGGTGCGGGCCACCGCGTCCAGCACCTGGGTGCTGGCGTTGATCGGACGGCCCTGCTCCAGCCACGTGTACCAGGTGACGCCGACCCCGGCGAGCTGGGCGACCTCCTCGCGGCGCAGTCCGGGCGTACGGCGCCGCGGTCCCGGCGGCATCCCCACGTCCTCGGGCGTGATGCGCTCCCGCCTGCTGCGCAGGAACGCCGCCAGTTCGGTGCGGCGGCGCGGCCCGGCGCCGTTCCGGCGGGCCGTGGCCGTGGTGTCCACGCTCGTCATCGTCACTCCCCCAGCCTGCCTCCGGCCGGCGTCCGCTGCCAGGTGCTGTCAGTACCAGTATCGACAGGCTCTCGTTACTGGTACTGCTCCGGCCGCAAGCTCGTACACATGACACAGACAACCGATCTGCGTGGGATTGTTCCCGAACGGGGATCGCGGAACGGGTCCGGCGGCGTCGCGCTCGCCGTCATCCTGCTCGGCCAGTTCATGGCCATCCTCGACGTCAACATCGTCAACGTGGCGCTGCCGACCATGCGCGTGGACCTGCACGCCTCCGGGGCCGGGCTGCAACTCGTCGTGGCGGGCTACATCATCTCCTACGCCGTGCTGCTGATCACGGGGGCGCGGCTCGGCGACCTGGCGGGCCACCGCCGCATGTTCCACGTCGGCCTCGCCTCGTTCACGGTGGCGTCCCTGGCGTGCGGGCTGGCGCCGACGACCGGGACGCTGGTGGTGTTCCGGTTCGTGCAGGGCGTCGGCGCCGCGATGCTGACGCCCCAGGTGATGTCGATGATCCAGCGGAGCTTCACCGGCGCCGCCCGGGCGCGGGCGCTCGGGATCTACTCGGCGGTGATCGCGGGCGGCGTGGTCGTGGGGCAGGCCGCGGGGGGCCTGCTGGTCAGCGCGGACCTGTTCGGCACCGGCTGGCGGACCGTGTTCCTCGTCAACGTGCCGATCGGCGTCGCGCTGCTGCTCGCGAGCCCGCGCGTCCTCCCGCGCGACGAGACCTCGCACCGCACGGGCGGGCTGGGGGCCGAACTGGACCTCCCGGGGCTGCTCACGCTGGCCCCGGCGGTGCTGCTGTTCGTCGTCCCGCTGATCATGGGACACGAGCTGGGCTGGCCGCTGTGGGGCTGGGCGTCGCTGGCCGCGAGCGCCGTGTTCATGGCCGCCTTCACCGCCGTGGAGCGGCGCGTCGCGGCCGCCGGCGGGCGGCCGCTGATCTCGCCGCGGGTGCTGCGCGCCCCGCTGCTGCTCCCGGCCTGCGTCGCGATGGTGTTCGGGCCGGGCAGCTGGGGAGCGTTCCTGTTCACCACGACCCTGCACCTGCAGGGCGACATGAGGCTGTCCCCGCTGGAGTCGGGGCTGGCGTTCGTGCCGTGCGTCACCGCGTTCGCGCTGGTCGGGCTGAACTGGCAGCGGCTGCCCGCCCGCTGGCACGGGCGCCTCATCCCGGCCGGGTTCGCGGTCGCCGCGGCGGGCTACCTGTGCGTCGGCCCGCTCGCGGGCGGCGGCGTGCCCTACGAGACGCTCACCGTGATCATCGGCTTCGGGCTCGGCGTGATGCCGATCATCATGACGACCGCGCTGCGGCACGTGGCGCCCGAGGACGCCGCGGACGCCAGCGGGCTGCTGCTCACGCTGATGCAGCTCGCCCAGGTGATCGGCATCGCCACCATCGGAACGCTGTTCCTCACCCTGGCCGAGTCGAGCGGCTCCACCCGGCACGCCGAGTACGGCACCGGCTGGGCGCTCGCCGGCGCGGCGCTGCTGGGCGCCCTGTGCGCGCTGTCGCTGGGGCGCAGCCGGACGACGGCGAAGCACTGAGCGACCAGGACGGCGGGTACCCGTCCGGCTTCAGCCCGCGCGACCGCGCGGGCTGAAGCATATGAAAGGCCCAGTACCCGCCGTTTTCCGCTCCATATACGCGAACGCCGTATGAACTGGCACTTCGTCTACCGGCGACTTTTCTGACTTCGGAGTTTAGGTCCGCGCTGCTCGGCAATGTCGAAGTCACCTATGGGGGATCTGCTTCGCCGGTGATCGCCGGAAGCCGATGCCTACGACGCAGGCATCACCCCCGCCTCGCCGAACGCCGTACCTGAACCGAACGCCGTGGCTGAACGGGGCTCCCATGCGCCTGCTCGGAAACAACGCGATCTCCTCTGACCCGGCGGACACCGCCGCCGGGCTCGCCCCCGGCGGCGGACGGCTCCGATGAGAGTCCTCGTCGCGCGCCAGGACAACATCGGCGACGTGCTGCTCGCCGGCCCCGCCGTCCGGGCGGTCGCCGAAGGCGCCGACGAGGTCGTGCTGCTGTGCGGGCCGCGCGGCCGCGCCGCCGCCGACATGCTCCCGGGCGTGGACCGCGTCATCGAGTGGCGCGCCCCCTGGATCGAACCCGGCCACGTGCCCGTGGAGCAGGCCGCGATCGACCGCCTCACCCGCAGGCTCGAAGGCTTCGACCGGGCGCTGATCCTGACCTCGTTCCACCAGTCGCCGCTGCCGCTCGCGCTGCTGCTGCGGCTCGCCGGGACGCCCTGGATCGGCGGCATCGGCGACGACTATCCGGGTTCGCTGCTCGACCTGCGGCACCGGCCCGACACCGACCTGCCCGAGCCGCTCCGGATGCTCGCCTTGGCGGAGGACGCCGGGTTCCCGTCCCTGGCCGACACCCGGCTGCGGGTCCGGGGCCCGCTGCCCGGCACCGGTCACCTCACCGGCGGCCCCGGATACGTGGTGCTGCACCCGGGAACGTCGGTTCCCGCGCGCGCCTGGCCGCCGGGGCACTGCGCCGAGGCCGTACGACTGCTGGCGGCGGCGGGGCACCGGGTCGTCGTGACCGGCCACGCCGACGAGAAGGACCTCACCGCGTTCGTCGCCGGGGAGGACGGTCTCGACCTCGGCGGACGCACCAGCCTGCCCGAACTGGCGTCCGTGCTGGAAGGCGCCCGAGCCCTCGTCGCCGGCAACACCGGCCCCGCGCATCTGGCGGCGGCCGTCGGCACGCCCGTCGTGTCGCTGTTCGCGCCCACCGTCCCGGCCGCCCGGTGGGCGCCGTTCGGCGTCCCGATGGCGCTGCTCGGCGACCAGCGGGCCCCGTGCAGGGACACCAGCGCCCGCGAGTGCCCGGTGGACGGCCACCCGTGCCTGTCGTCCGTCCCCGCCGACGAGGTCGCCGCCACCGTGGAGATCGTCGCCAAAGCCCCACCCGCGACCCAGGAGGTGCCCGCGCGATGAAGATAGCCATGATCTCCGAGCACGCCGGCCCCCTCGCCGCCAAGCGCGGCCCCGCGGAGCAGAGTTCGGGCGGGGCCGGCGGCGGCCTGAACGTGTTCGTCGCGGAACTGGCCACCGAACTCGGCCGCCAAGGGCACTACGTCACGGTCTACACCCGCCGGGACGCGCCCGTCCTCCCCGAGCGGGTCCGGCTCGCTCCCGGCGTTACCGTGGAGCATGTCCCCGCGGGCCCGGCCGAGCACATCGCCAGGGACGATCTGCTCCCCTGGACGCACGACTTCGGGACCTATCTGGAGCGGCGCTGGGCCACCGACCCGCCCGACGTGGCGCACGCGCACTTCTGGATGAGCGGACTCGCCGCGATCCAGGCCGCACAGGCGGCCGGGGCGTCGCGCGTGCCGGTCGTGCAGACCTACCACTCGCTCGGCACCGCCGAGCGGCGCCACCACGGCGGCAACGACACCAGCCCCGCCTCGCGCGTCCGGCTGGAACGCGCGATAGGGCGTGCCGCCGACACCGTCATCGCCGCCTGCTCGGACGAGATCATCGAGCTGACCGCGATGGGAATCCCCCGCGACCGCGTCCACGTGGTGCCTCGCGGGGTGGACCTGAGCCTCTTCACGTCCGACGGCCGCCTCTCCGGCGGACACGGCAGGCACCGGCTCGTGGTGGTGTCGCGGCTCGTCGAGCACAAGGGCGTCGACACCGCGATCCGCGCACTCGCGCACCTGCCGGACGCCGAGCTCGCGGTCGCGGGCGGGCCGCCGCACGGCGACCTGGACGGTGACCCCGAGGTGCGCCGGCTGCGTGAGGTGGCGCGCGACGCGGGCGTCGAGGGACGGGTGGAGTTCCTCGGCCGGCAAGGCCGCGACGAGGTGCCGCCGCTACTGCGCTCGGCGAGCCTGGTCGTCGCACTGCCCTGGTACGAACCGTTCGGCATGGTGCCGCTGGAGGCCATGGCATGCGGCGTCCCCGTGGTGGCGACCGCCGTCGGCGGGCATCTCGACACCGTCGTGGACGGCGTCACCGGCACGCTCGTCCGGCCGCGGGACCCGGAGGGGGCGGCCGCGGCGGTCAGGGCGCTGCTGGACGACCCGGCGAGGCGGGCCGCGATGGGGTTCGCGGGAAGCGACCGGGCACGCGAACGCCACTCGTGGGCGCGCGTCGCCGCCGGCACGGCCGATGCCTACCGGCACGCCGCGCTGAGCGGGGTGCCCGCCTGATGACCGCGCAGAGCCCCGTCCATCACGAAGGGAAACGCGTCATGAACGTCCTCATCACCGGCGGTGCCTCCGGACTCGGCGCGGCCGTCGCACGCAAGGTCGCCGACGAAGGCGGCCGGCCCCTCGTCCTCGACCGGCACCCGCCGAAGGACGAGTTCGAGCACATGCAGGCCGACCTCGCCGACCGCCGGTGCGCCGAGCGCGCCGTGCACGGCCTGGCGCGCGCCGCGGGCGGGCTGAACGCGGTCGTCACCGCCGCGGGCATCGACGCGTGCGGGCCGCTGTGCGACGTTCCCGCCGAGGACTGGGAGCGGGTCGTCCAGGTGAACCTGCTCGGCACCGCCGCCGTCGTGCGCGCCGCGCTCCCCTACCTGGAGAACGAGCCGCACGGACGGATCGTCACGGTCGCCTCCACGCTGGGCTTCAGGGCCGTCAGCGACGCCACCGCGTACTGCGCGTCCAGCTTCGGCGTCGTCGGGTTCACCCGGGCGCTCGCCGCGGAGATGGCCGGGAAGGTCGCCGTCACCATGGTCGTGCCCGGCGGGATGGACACCGCGTTCTTCGACGATCGCGCCGACAGGTACAAGCCGGCGCCGGACGCCGAGCTGAGCCGCCCCGAGGACGTGGCCGCGACCATCGTGTTCGCGCTCTCCCAGCCGACGGGCTGCGAGGTGCGCGAGCTGGTCGTCTGCCCCTCGCAGGAGCCATCGTGGCCGTGACGGCCTTACCGGCGGTGTGCTCGGCGTGAGATGCGGCTCTGCCCGTTCGGTGACAGTCCAAACACCTACCGGTTTACCGAAAGGCCCGGTTGGGCAGAGTCATCTCGCGGCCCACTCGCGAGCTCGGAGCCAAGTGCCCCGAACTGCGAGCCTGGGCCGCACCAGGCGTCCGGACGGCTGCGGCGTCACCCCGGGAGGGCCTGCGCGATCGCCATCCCGCAGTAGGCCGCGCCCAGCCCGGCGACGATGCTCGCCGCCGCGTTGAGCACCGCGTAGAAGCGTGCTCCGTCCTCGGCGAGGCGCAGCGTCTCGTAGCCGAACGTGGAATACGTGCTCAAGGCGCCGCAGAAGCCGGTCCCGGCGAAGGCCATCACGCCGCGGCCCGCCGGCAGCGCCGCCAGCAGGCCGAGCAGGAACGACCCGGCGACGTTCACGGTGAACGTCCCCCAGGGGAACACCGAGTCGTGCCGCGCTTGGACGGCGCGGTCGGTGAGGTAGCGCAGCGGAGCGCCGAGGGCCGCGCCCAGCGCGATCAGCAGGACGGTCACTCGCCGTCCCCCGCACCGCGGCCGGTGTAACGGATCACCTCGACCGGGTCGATGATCACCAGTCCCTCCGCCACGAGCTCGTCCAGCTGCGGCAGGAACTCGCGGATCTTCCGCTCCGCGTCGACGATGACGATCACCATCGGCAGGTCCTCCGACAGCGACAGGATCCGCGAGGTGTGAATGCGGCTGGACGCCCCGTACCCCTCGCAGCCCCGCAGGACGCTGGCGCCGGCCAGTCCCGCCCGGTGTGCGCGGTGCACGATCTCGGTGTACAGCGGTTTGCGGTTCCACCGGTCGCTCTCACCGACGAAGATGCTCAGGCGAAGCGCGGGCCCCTGGATTCTCATGGCCGCTCCCTGTGGCGCGGGCGGGTCGACAGGCGGGCGAGACGGACGCCCGCGAAGACGGCCGCGAGCGCGGCCACGAGCGTCCCTCCGAGATACGACAGTGCCACGAGCGGCGCGCCGGCGGCCACCGCGTTCTGGATGTCGACCACGTAGGTCGAGAACGTGGTGAAGCCTCCCAGCACCCCGACGCCGAGGAACGGCCGCACCAGCGGGTGCACCCGCCAGGTCTCGGTGACGAGCACCATCAGCGCCCCGATGGCGAGGCAGCCCGACACGTTCACCAGGAACACGACCCAGGGGAACCCCCCGGCCCGGTACGGAAACGCGCTGCTCAGCCCGTACCGCGCGAGCGCCCCGAGCACCCCGCCCGCCGCGACCGCCGCGAGGATCCGCCATGGCGCCCTGCGCAGTTCGAAACGCCGGCGCGGAACGCTCAGATCGACATCGGGATCGACGGGACGGCCGGTCACGGGCACGGGCACACTCCTACCAGTAGCACTGACGTTCACCGGTAGGGACCGTTGGCGGATCGCCTCCGCGGTTCACCCCGTCTCGGGCACGGCGGGCCCCACCGCCGCGTCCCCGCTCCCCGGGGCACGGCCGAGTGTACCGGCACGTCAGCGGCCGTCCATCCGCTCACCCCGGCCGGCGATCCGGGCGCCGCGGGTCTCGACGAAGGTCTTGAAACGGCGCAGGTCGCCCTTGAGGCGGTGGGTGAGGGCGCCGAAACGGTCGCCGGCCCGCTCGGCGAACCCCTCCGGATCGATCTCCAGCTGGACGGTCACACGGGTGGTGGTCTCGTCCAGGCGGTGGAAGGTCACCACGCCGGCGTGCGTGGGGCCGTCCAGCGACCTCCAGGAAACGCGTTCGTCCGGCAGCCGCTCGGTGATCCGCGCGTCGAACTCACGGGTGACACCGGCGATCCGGGTCGTCCAGCGCAGGGTGGTGTCGTCGAGGCGGCGGACCTCCTCGACGCCGTCCATGAACCGCGGGAACGTCTCGAACCGCGTCCACTGGTCGTAGGCGGTGCGGATCGGGACGGTGACGTTGACGGACTCGGTGATCGTGCTCACGGCCCACCTCCTGCCTCACCTCCGGCGCCATGGAACGCCGTTCCCCGTGAGGCCGGTTCGATTCCCGGTGACCTGGGCGGGCGCGCGGCGGTCGTGTGACCCGGCGATCGCCGGGTAAAGGGACGGCACCGAGCGATCGCCCCCTGCCCTCGCCGGCCTCGTCCGCAAAGGAGTTCACCCGCATGACGTCGGCGCAGTCCACCCGGTTCGACGACGGACAGACCGAGATCCTCCTCGCGGAGATGAACCGGCTCTCCGAGGAGGATCCCCGGCGAGAACGGCTGCGAGAGCGCCTCGTCGACAGGCACGCGTCGCTGATCCGGGGCGTGGCGCGCCGGTACGCCAACCGCGGCGAGCCGCTGGACGACCTTCAGCAGGTCGCCTATCTCGGGCTGGTCAAGGCCATCAACCGGTTCGATCCCGCGGTCGGGGACCGGTTCGTCACCTATGCGTATCCGGTGGTGACCGGGGAGGTGAAGCGGCACTTCCGCGACAAGACGTGGGGCGTCCGGGTGTCGCGCCGCATCCAGGAGCTGCGCCCGGTCCTGCAGCGCGCCGTCCAGGAGTTCACCCGCGAGCACGGCCGCTCTCCCACGACCGCGGAGACCGCGGCGATCATGGACATCACCCAGGAGGAGACGGTCGAGGTCATCATCGCCTGCGACGCCTACCGGCCGCTGTCCCTGGAGGCGCCCGCCGACGGATCGCGGAACGCCGACAACGGCACGGTCGGCGAGTACCTCGGCTCGGACGACCCGGCCCTGGACGCCTTCGTCGACGGCCACGCCCTCGCCCCCCTGATCGACGACCTGCCCGAGCGCGAGCGGACGATCCTGCTGCTGCGGTTCTTCGGCAACAAGACCCAGACGCAGATCGCCGAGCAGATCGGCCTGTCCCAGATGCACGTGTCCCGCCTGCTCCGGGCCACCCTCGACCGGCTCCGCGCCGGCCTGCTGGCGGAACGGTGACCGGGCCCGTCCAGGTGGAACGGCTCCTCGTGCCCGACGACCGGCGGCCGTCACACGCCGGTCAGCGCTTGGGGAGCGCGCACGCCTTGCTCAGCACGACGTCGTTGCCCTTGCCGAGGCAGCGGGCGAGCAGGTACGTCTGCTGGCCGTAGTGGCTGCCGTGGCGGACGGTGACGTTGCCGTTGCGGTCGACCTCGCAGGGGTTGTTGAGCGTGCAGCGCTCACCGTCGTCGTTGCCGGTGTTGTTGATGCCGACGACGTGGCGGGTCCGGACGTCGATGACCGGCGACCCGGACGTGCCGTGGATCGTCTGGCATTCCTGCTTGTAGCGGATGGAGTCCTTCCACGTCCATCCGGCCTCGCGCAGCCGGTAGACGGTCGCGTCGGTCTTGCAGCCGTAGATCGTCCGCCAGTAACCGGACACGACCCGGATCTCCGTCCCGTCGTGCGGCCTGTTCGTCGACAGCCGCAGCGCGGGAATCCCGTACTTCTTCTGGATCGCGGCGTAGGTCGTGTTCAGCCGGTAGACCGTCACGTCGGTGTCGGTCATGGTCGCGTACTCGACCTTGGTGGCCTGGAGGGTGCCGAGGCTCTTCTTGCCCGCGCGGTCGAGGAGTGCGAACGTGCGGGACGACTTCTGGTCCACGACGACCTGGCCGGCCTCGGGCATGCCCGACTCCAGGCAGTGCCCGTTGGTCAGCACCAGTGCCGCGTCGGTGTCCCTCGACTGCGGGCCGCGCACGAGGGAGCCCGAGCAGTTGCTGAGCGCGACGATCCCGGTGAAGTCGACCTCCGCCCGGTGGGTCCGGGGCGCCTGCTGCGCGGGAGCGGCCTCGGCGGCCGCGGTGGCGAACGTCGCGGCGCCCGCGACGGTGAACGTCCCGGCGGCGGTGAGGGCTGCTGCGGCGAGGCGGCTGGGCATGCGGATCCTCTCGGGCGGGCCGGCGAGACGCTCCGGCGGTGACGACGCTGTCCCGCCGGATGCTAGATCATCTCGACCCGCCGGAGAAGGACCGCCGCGGCGCGGTCAGTCGACCTCCACCCAGCCGTAGGTGCGTTCGACCGCCTTCTTCCATCCTGCGTAACCGTGCTGCCGTTTGTCCTCGTCCCAGGTGGGCTGCCAGCGTTTGTCCTCGTTCCAGTTCTGGCGGAGTTCGTCGGTGGTGTTCCAGAAGCCGACGGCCAGGCCGGCGGCGTAGGCGGCGCCCAGGGCGGTGGTCTCGGCCACGACGGGCCGCGACACCGGGACGCCCAGGATGTCGGCCTGCAACTGCATGCACAGCTCGTTCGCGGTCACGCCGCCGTCGACCTTGAGGACGTCCAGCGAGACGCCGGAGTCCTCGCGCATCGCTTCGACGACGTCGCGGGACTGATAGCAGATCGATTCGAGCGTGGCGCGGGCCAGGTGGGCGTTGGTGTTGAACCGCGACAGCCCCACGATCGCGCCCCGGGCGTCGCTGCGCCAGTAGGGCGCGAACAGGCCGGAGAACGCCGGGACGAAGTACACGCCGCCGTTGTCGTCCACCTGCCGGGCCAGCGCTTCGCTCTGCGCCGCACCGGCGATGATGCCGAGCTGGTCGCGCAGCCACTGCACGGCCGACCCGGTCACCGCGATCGACCCCTCCAGCGCGTACACCGGCGCGCGATCGCCGAACTTGTAGCAGACGGTCGTGAGCATCCCGGCCTTCGACCGGACGAGTTCCTCACCCGTGTTGAGCAGGAGGAAGTTGCCGGTGCCGTAGGTGTTCTTGGCCTCGCCGGGCGAGAAGCACACCTGCCCCACCGTCGCCGCCTGCTGGTCGCCGAGGATGCCGGTCAGCGGCACCTCGCCGCCGAGCGGGCCGTCCACGCGGCTCGTCCCGTACGGTTCGGGCGCCGAGGAGGGCTTGATCTCGGGCACCATGGGGCGCGGGATCCCGAAGAAGGACAGGAGCTCGTCGTCCCAGTCCAGGGTCTCCAGGTCCATCAGCATGGTGCGGCTGGCGTTGGTGGGGTCGGTGACGTGCACCCCGCCGTCCACGCCGCCGGTCAGATTCCACAGCACCCACGTGTCGATGTTGCCGAAGACCGCGTCGCCGTTCTCGGCGGCCTCGCGGACCCCGTCCACGTTCTCCAGGATCCACTGGATCTTGCCGCCCGAGAAGTACGTCGCGGGCGGCAGGCCCGCGCGGTGCCGGATCGTCCTGCCCTTGCCCTCGCGCTCCAGCGCGGAGGCGATGCGGTCGGTGCGGGTGTCCTGCCAGACGATCGCGTTGTAGTAGGGGCGGCCGGTCCGCCGGTTCCACACCACGGTCGTCTCGCGCTGGTTGGTGATACCGAACGCGGCCAGGTCGGTGTGACTCAGGTTCGCGCTGTTCAGCGTGCTCTGGATGACCGCGCGGGTGCGTTCCCAGATCTCGGTGGGGTTGTGCTCGACCCAGCCGGCCTGCGGCAGGATCTGCTCGTGTTCGAGCTGGTGGCGGGCGACCTCGTTGCCGCCGTGGTCGAAGATCATGAAGCGGCTGCTGGTCGTGCCCTGGTCGAGCGCTCCGACGAAGTCGGCCATGGTCTCTCCTTTTCTGCGTGACCCGTCAGGGAACGTCGTACTCCGGTTCGGGCATGGCCCCGCCGGGGCCCTCCTCCTCTTCGGGGATGTTCCGGCCGACGAGCAGGAGGTAGAGCCCGGCGCCGAGCACACCGCCGATGAACGGGCCCACGATCGGCACCCAGAAGTAGAGGTCGCCGTATTGATCTCGCCACGCCGTGCTGTAGCCGGTCAGGTACTGCGCGAGCCGCGGCCCGAGGTCGCGGGCCGGGTTGATCGCGTAGCCGGCGTCGGTGCCCCACGCCATCCCGATCCCCACCACCAGCAGGCCGATGATGAACGGGCCGAGATTGGCCAGCGGCGGCGCGTTGCGCAGGTCGGTGAGGGCGAGGACGACGAACAGCAGGATCGCGGTGCCGATCACCTGGTCGCGGAACGCGCCCCAGGTGTGGATCGGGAGGGCCCCGTTGCCGGGCAGCGTGGAGAACACGAACTGCGACTTGATCGTCAGGTCGGGGTCGAACTTGTGCAGGACCTCCGTGTAGTCCCACCGGACGAGCAGCGCGGCGACGAAGGCCCCGAGCCACTGGGCGAACCAGAACGGGATGACCTTGCGCCAGGGGAACCCCTTGAACACGGCGAGCGCGAGCGTCACGGCGGGATTGATGTGCCCGCCGCTGATCCGTGCGGAGACGTAGACGCCCATCGTCACGCCGATGCCCCAGGCCCAGGCGATGCTGTCGTGGTCGCCCAGCGTGCCTTCGCTGGCGACGACCTGAGCGACGACGCCCACGCCGAACAGGATGAGGATCATCGTCCCGGCGAACTCCGCCAGCATCTCCCCGGCGAGATCGGGGACCCTCGGCCGTCGCGTCATCGGCCGGCGCGTCATGTCCCCCCCTCCCGGGTGTGCGGCATCAGACACAGCCGCCGCGAACCTGTGTACGCCCGACAAAACGGGTCAATTGCCGCATACCGGCAACGTCGGCATTTTGCGCCGCCCATGGGCACCCCCCGGAAGATGATCACACTCCGATCGTTACCCGGTGAGCGCGTCACTACACAGCGTTGCCGCAGGTAGCCGTTAGTGACCGCGGAACGCCTCCGCCAGCCACCAGGCCGGACGCCCCCGGGTGACCTTGGCGTCCACGACCATCGGCCGGTCCCGCGGGCCGCCCAGCCAGTCGGCCACCGCGGCGAGGTCGGCGCGGCGCCGGACGGTCGCCGCCGCGCAGCCGAAGCCGCGGCCGATGGCGGCCAGGTCGGCGGGCGGGAAGGTGACGGTGTCCAGCGGGTGCCCGCCGGGCCCGAAATGGTGCACCTCCGCCCCGTACGCCTCGTCGTCGTAGACGAGCACGAGCAGCCCCAGCCCGAGCCGGACGGCCGTCTCCAGCTCCGCGACGGACATCAGCGCGCCGCCGTCGCCGAGCGCGGCGACCGTCAGCCGCCCGGGACGGGCCACCGCGGCGCCGATCGCGGTGGCGAGGCCCAGGCCGACGGACTGGAACGCCTGGGTGAACACCAGCCCGTCGCCGTCGGGGACGTCCAGGAACATCGCCGGGTAGCCCATGAAGTTGCCGGAGTCGACGGCGACCGTACGCTCGCGCGGCAGCATCTCGTCGAGGGCGATCGTCAGCGTCCGCGGGTCGATGCGGGGGCCGCCGTCCTCCTCCTTGGCCTCGGGATGCTCCTCGTACGGGACGTCCTGCCAGCGGCCCTCCCGGGCGAGCCGCTCCGCCACCTCGGGCGTGCGGTACCCGGTGGCCTGGTGCCCGCGCGCCGCCAGCTCGGCTTCGGCGGCCCGCGCGGTCTCGGCGGCGTCGCCGATGAGGCCGAGGTCGACCGGGCGGTGCGCGCCGAGGGCCCGGGCGTCCACGTCGACCTGCACGACTCTGGCATGGCGGCCGATGAGCGCGCCGTGCCGGGTCGTCCACATGTTCAGCGAGCAGCCCCAGCCGACGATCAGGTCGGCGCCACGGATCAGCTCCGCGGCGGCGGGAGTGGCGAACCCGCCGCTGACGTCCAGGGCGAACGGATCGCCGGCGAACAGGCCGCGGGCGACGGCCGACGTCGCCGGGAGCGCCCCGCAGCGCCCGGCCAGCCCGGCGAGGGCGTCGCGGGCGCCCGCCTGCCGCGCGCCGCGCCCGGCGATGAACACCGGCCGCTCCGCCGCCTGGAGGGCGTCGGCGAGACTCGCGATCGCGGCCGGCGGCGGCACCGGCAACGCCGGCACCCGCCCGGGCCGCCTCCCCGCGGTCCGGCCCGCCTCGTCCGGAAGGTCGGCGCTCTGGACGTCCAGCGGCAGGCCGAGCAGCACGGTGCGGCGCTCGGCGACCGCCGTCCGGCAGGCGCGCGCGACGTCGGCCAGCGCGGTCTGCGGGGAGTGGACCCGCTCGGGGACCGCCCCGACCGCGGCGGCGATCGCCGCCTGGTCGACGCGGAAGTTGGAGCGGACCGCGGCGGCGGCCACCTCGCCCGCGACGACCAGCAGCGGCGTGCGGCTCTTGGCCGCCTCGGCGATGCCGGTGAGCGCGTTGGTGAGGCCCGGCCCCTGGTGGACGGTCACGACGCCGAGGCCGCCGCTCACCCGCGCGTAGGCGTCGGCCATGGTGGCGGCGCCGGCCTCGTGCCGGGCGGCGACGAACCGCGCCCCGCCCGCGACGAGAGCGTTCGTGACATGGAAGTTGCCGCTGCCGACGACGCCGAAGACGGTGCCGGCGCCGAGCCGCGCGAGGGCCTCCCCCACGGCCTCCGCGACGTTCATCGTTCGATCAGCGCGAGCACGCGGGCGGGGCTGCCCGAACCGCCGACGATGGGCAGCGGCGAGGCGAGCAGCACGGCGCCGCGGGCGGGGAGCCGGTCGAGGTTGCGCAGCTGGGTGAGGCCGTACTTGCCGGCGCCGAGGAAGTAGGAGTGGCAGGGGAACGGCGGCTCGAACCCGTGTGCGGCGCCCGCGTCGGTGCCGACGGTCTCCACGCCGAGGCCGAGGACGTGCGTCTCCTCGGCGAGCCACCGTGCGCACTCGGCCGAGATCCCCGGCGTGTGCGGGCCGTTCCCGTCGGCGTTGAGGAAGGTGTCCTGGTCCGCGGAGCGGGCGTCCCAGCCCGTCCGGTAGAGCAGCCAGCCGCCGTCCGGGAGCGGGCCGTGCGCCGTCTCCCAGTCGCGGACGTGGTCGATCTCCAGCAGGAAGTCGGGATCGGCGGCGGCGTGCGCCGACGCGTCCAGGACCACGGCGGGCGCGACGAGGCGGCCGGGCGGGACCTGCGACACGTCCTCGCCGTCGCGGCCGGTCGCCCAGTGCACGGGGGCGTCGAAGTGGGTGCCGACGTGCTCGCCGGTCTCGATGTCGTTCCAGTACCAGGCGGGCCCGCGGTCGTCGTACCGGCTGATCTCCCTCAGCCGGAACGGGACGGTGTTGGCGAACGGCTCCGGCAACTGCAGGATCGGGGTCCGCTCCGACAGCGGCGCGGTCAGATCGACGATCTCCACCGAGCCGTCGGCGACGGCGGTGAGCAACTGGGCGAGCACGGACATCGTTCCTCCGGCGGCGGCACGGGCGGCTGAGGGGTCGCGCGACTCCATGAACGTATCGCAAAAGGATCTGTTCGGAGGGTCACCCGGCGCAGGCCGAGGGCGTTCACGGAAACCACGTCCGGGCCCGGATTTCGTCGGCTTTCCACATGGACGTAACGGCGCGGTTCGATCACCATCGGTGCGGAACCCCGCCGTCCCCCCACGGAGGTCCTATGCGCCGCAGGCCCTGGACGCTCGCGCTCGCCGCAGCCGCCGTCACCGCCGCCCTCGCCGCTCCCCCGGCCGCCGCCGCTCCCCCGGCGCCCGCACCGCCCGCGCCGCCGCCCCCCGCCGTCACCACACGCTCGGCCGGCTTCGACCCGCTGGTGCCCTCGTCCGACCCCGTCGACCTGCGGGAGGCGCACCGGCCGCTGCCGGTCACCTACACCTACGAGGGCCGCGAGCACACGCTCGACGACTACCTCGCCCGGACGGGAACCCAGGGATTCGTCGTCCTGGACGGCCGGGACATCGTCTTCGAGCGCTACGTCGCGGCCGGCCGCGACAGCCTGTTCCAGTCGTGGTCGATGGCGAAGTCGTTCACTTCGGCCGCGGTCGGCATCGCCCTGGGCGAGGGCTTCATCGACTCGATCGACGATCCGGTCACGAAATACGTCCCGGAACTGAAGGGCTCCGGATACGACGGCGTCTCGCTGCGGAACCTGCTGCGGATGTCGTCGGGCATCAAGTGGACGGAGACCTACGACGTCCCGCCTGTGCACGTCGCCGCCAGCCTGGGGTATCCGCTCACCGAAATGGCCCGGCAGCGGAAGCGCGGATGGAAGCCCGGGACGAGGTTCGAGTACACCAGCATGAACTCGTTCGTCCTCTCCTGGGTGGTGGCCAAGGCGACCGGGGTCCCGTATCACGCCTACGTCCAGAAGAAGATCTGGGGCCCGGCCGGGATGGCGTCCAAGGCGTACCTCGGCAACGACTCCAACGGCAACAGCATGGGCTACTGCTGCTACTACGCCACCGACCGCGACTTCGCGCGGTTCGGACTGCTGTACCTGAACGGCGGGAAGGCGAACGGGCGCCAGGTCGTCCCCGCCTCCTGGGTGGCGCTGTCGACGCGCCCGTCCGCCCCGTTCAACCAGGGGTACGGCCTGCACTGGTGGCTCGGCGAGCACGGCGACTTCTCCGCCAGCGGCCTCGGCGGCCAGCTCATCTGGGTCTCGCCCCGGTACGGCGTCGTCATCGTCAAGTCGACCCTCGCCACCGTCCTCGGCGGCGAGGAGACCGACGCCGCGTTCGAGGCGGTCGCGGCCGAGGTGGCGCGGACCCGGAACAAATCGATCACCTTCGCCGGTTAGGCTTACCTAAGTAAGTGATCCGGATCATCGGAGGGGACCGCATGGCGACTGAACCGGCACGCAGGGGACGCAGGCTCCACCGGGGCACGGTGCTGCGCACCGAGCACCTCACGCCGCACCTGATCCGCGTCGTCGTCGGAGGCGAGGGGCTCGCCGCGTTCGGCGCGGGCGAGTTCACCGACCACTACGTGAAGCTGCTGTTCCCGCAGCCGGGCGTCGAGTACCCCGAGCCGTTCGACATGGAGAGGGTCCGCGCGGAGCTGCCGCGCGAGCAGTGGCCGAGCACGCGGACCTACACCGTCCGCGCGTGGGACCCCGATGCCGGCGAGCTGACCATCGACTTCGTCTACCACGGCGACGAGGGCCTCGCGGGCCCCTGGGCGGCGAACGCCCGGCCGGGCGAGGAGATCTTCTTCAACGGGCCGGGCGGCGCCTACGCGCCGAGCGAGGACGCCGGCTGGCACCTGCTCGCCGGTGACGAGAGCGCCCTGCCGGCGATCGCCACCGCACTCGAACGCATCCCGGAGGGCGTGCCCGCCCGCGTGTTCGTCGAGGTGGCCGGCCCCGAGGAGGAGCAGGAGCTGCCGACGCCCGGGGACGCGGAGATCGTGTGGCTCCACCGTGGCGCCGGGCAGATCGGCGATCTGCTGGTCGAGGCCGTCCAGAAGCTGGACTTCCCGGACGGGGAGGTGCACGCCTTCGTCCACGGCGAGGCCAACTTCGTCAAGGCGCTCCGGCGCCACCTGCGGGTCGAGCGCGGCCTGCCCATGGACCGCCTGTCCATCTCCGGCTACTGGCGCCGCGGCCGCGACGAGGACGGCTGGCAGTCCACCAAGCGCGACTGGAACCAGCAGGTGGAGCAGGAGGAGGCCGAAGCCCTGCGCTAGCGGGTCAGGCGGTGGCCTGGGTCTCGCTGTCCAGGTCGGGGCCGTCGTCGTCGGCGAAGCCGGGGAGCCAGCGTTCGGCCTCGGCGCGGAAGGGGCCCTCGGCCTCCAGCTGGCAGAGGACGCCGCCGCACCCGGAGAGGGCGCGGCTGACGGCGAGGTACTGCGGGGGCAGCCGGAAGGCGCGGGCCAGGGCGCCGGGGCGCAGGTCGGACGCGAGGCCGAGACCGCGCGCGGTCTGCTCGCGGAGCCATTCGCGGGAGTAGCGGAAGCGCTCCACGGCGAACGGGGCCGCGTGCGGAGCGACGAGGGCGGCGACCTCCTCGGGGTCCACCTCCGCGTCCGGGGCGAGGAAGCCCTCCTCGCAGAGGGCGTCCACGATGTCGTCGGGGTCGCCGAGGGTCCCGATGCGCAGCAGGCGGCCGATCGACCACTGGAGCTCGGCGGGCACGCGGGCGGCGCCGCCGAAGTCCATGACGCCGAGACGGCCGTCGTCCAGCAGCCGGAAGTTGCCCGGGTGCGGGTCGATGTGGATCATCTCGCAGCGGGCGGGGCCGGACAGCAGGAAGCGGAACAGCAGCAGGCCGGCGCGGTCCCGGCTGTCCTGGTCGCCGTGGGCGATGACCCTGGCGAGCGGGGTGCCGTCCAGCCACTCGGTGACCAGCACGTTGCCCGCCTGCGCGACGACCGCGGGGACGACGAAGTCGGGGTCGCCCGCGTAGGCGTCATGGAAGGCGGTCTGCGCGCGGGCCTCGTCGACGTAGTCGAGTTCCTTCTCCAGCCGCCGTTTGAGATCGGCGATGACCGGTTTGACCTCGACGCCGGGGAACAGGGGCGTGAAGAGGCGGCTGAGGCGGGAGATCTGGTTGAAGTCGCTCATCACCGCCTGGGCGGCGCCGGGGTACTGGACCTTCACGGCGACCGCGCGGCCGTCGTGCCAGACGGCCTTGTGGACCTGGCCGATGGACGCGGCGGCGGCCGGCCGGTCGTCGAACTCGGCGAACCGCTCGCGCCAGTCCTCGCCGAGGCCTTCGGCGAGGACCTTGTGGGTGGTGGCGGCGGGCATGGGCGGCGCCGCCTCCTGGAGCCGGGTCAGGCTGGCGCGGAACGGCCCGGCGATCTCCTCGGGGAGCCCGGCCTCGAAGATCGACAGCAGCTGGCCGACCTTCATGGCGCCGCCCTTCAGCTCGCCGAGCACCGCGAACAGCTGCTCGGCGGTCCGGCGCTGGACCTCCAGCGCGACGGCCTCGGCGGGGCGGCCGATCGTCCGCTTGCCGAAGCCGAGGGCGGTGCGCCCGGCGAACCCGAGCGGGAGGGTCGCCAGCTTGGCGGTGCGCGTCACCGCGCGGCGGGGGATGTCACTCACGGCCCGGCCGTCCCTCTTTCGACGATGCGTCCAATGACTTCAGCCTCTCACGGGGAGCGAGTGCCACCAAATGGTCATTCCCCGTCAAAGACTCAGCGTTCGGCGGGCCCCGGAGATTCCCCGCCGGCAGTGGCGGGGCATGGACGGAGCAGCAGCTCGACGACCTCCAGGGCCTGGTCGATCTCCGGCCGGTTCCCGCCCAGATAGTGCGCGTACATGAAGGAGTCGGCGACGCGGACGATCGCCTGGGCGAGCGTCCGGGTCGGCAGCGGGACGCGCAGCTCCCCGTGGTCGATCTCGGCCTGGAGCTCCCTGGTGAGCAGCTCCGTGGCGCGGTCCTCGATGGTGCCGGGCATGGTCGCCAGCCTGATGAACAGCCTGGGCTCGCGTTCGGTGAACGCCTTCAGGGGCTCGGCGTCCACGACCGCGCGCATGAACCGGTCGAGGACGGCGAGGATCCGGTCGGCGCCCGCGCCGCCGACGCCCCGGGCCGCGACCCGGTAGGTGCGCTCGGTCATCTCGCCGAGCAGGGTCCCGAGGAGCTGCTCCCGGCTGCCGACCCACCGGTAGAGGGTGGCGCGTCCGACGCCCAGCTCGGCCGCCAGCGCCGACATGTCGATCGGCTCGCCCCGCAGGTAGTGGGCGGACGCGGCGGCGAGCGCCGCGGCGGGCCCGGACGAGCGCGCCGGCGGCCCGGACCGCGGCCGGGCGGGGCCGTCCGGAGGAACGGGGCCGCTCATCCGCACAGCATGTCACAGCCGCCGAAGCGGCCCGCCGCATCGCCCATCGCAATTGCGAGACTACCGGGTGTAATGGAGGGTAGTTGGCAGATGTGAAGGATAAACGTGGGGGCGCCGGACGCAAGGGCCGGCTGCTGATCATCGGTGGGGCGGAGAACCGGACGTGCGGATCCGGGCCGCTCGAGACGTTCGTCGAGCTGTCGGGCGACGAGGACGCGCGGATCGTCGTCATCACGACGGCCACGGAGGTGCCCGAGGAGGTCGCCGACGAGTACACCGCGGTCTTCGGGCGGCTCGGCGTGACCTCGGTCAGGGAACTGCGGCTGCTCGGGCGGGCCGCCGCCGACGACGCGGCGACCCTGCGGGCGCTGGACGCGGCGACGGGCGTGCTGTTCAGCGGCGGCGACCAGTCGCGGATCCGCACCCTCGTCGGCTCGAAGACCAACGACCTGCTGAAACGGCGGCTCGACCAGGAGGGCCTGGTGATCGCCGGAACGAGCGCCGGCGCGACCGCGATGGGGCACTGGATGATCCTCGGCGGCCGCGGCCACGAGGTCGCCGCGTCCAGCGTGAAGGTCGGTCCCGGGCTGGGCCTGCTCGACCACGTGCTGATCGACATGCACTTCAACGAGCGCGGGCGGCTGCCGCGGCTGATGAGCGGGATCGCGCTGGACACCCGGCTGCTGGGCGTCGGCATAGACGAGGACACGGCGATCGTGGTGGGCGACGGCCAGTTCGAGGTCGTCGGGACGGGCGTGGTCACGGTCGTGGACGCCGGGCAGTCGACGATCGCCTACGCCGCCTCCGACGACGAGCCGATGGCGATGTTCGACGTCTCATTGCACCTGCTGCCGGCCGGCTGCACGTTCCAGATGAACGACAAGCTCCCGGCGATCGGCAACATGCGCGGGCCGGAGGAGGAGTAGCCGTGCGGCTCGATCACGTCCGCCGCCTGAGCGGCCCGAACGTCTACCTGCCCCGTCCGGTCGCGATCGCGCGGCTGGACCTGCAGGGTCTGACCGGTCACGAGACCACCGACCATCCCGGGTTCGCCGAGCGGCTCGTGGACGCGCTGCCCGGCCTGGCGGGGCACCACTGCTCGGCGGGCCGGCCGGGCGGGCTGCTGGACGCGATGGCGCGCGGCACCTACTTCGGCCATGTCACCGAGCACGTCACGCTGGAGCTGTCCGGCCGGATCGGCCGCGAGGTGTTCTTCGGCCGCACCGTGCGCGCCGGCGGCCCGGCCGAGTACGACGTGATCCTGGAGTGCCCGCCCGACGAGCCGTCCGGCAGCCCGGTGGTGGAGCAGCTGATCATGCTCGCGGTGCGGGTCGTGAACGGCGCGCTGGCCGGGCTCGTGCCCGACCCGTCCGGCGAGCTGGCCCGCGTCGCCGCGGTCCACGAGGAGGAGCGGCTGGGGGTGAGCACGGCGGCGCTGGCGCGGGCGGCGCGCGAGCGGGGCGTGCCGGTCCGCCGGGTCGGCGGCCTCAACCTGCTGCGGCTCGGGTACGGCCGGTACCGCCGGACGGTCTGGGCGGCGATGACCGACGCCACCTCGGCGATCGGGATGGAGGTCGCGGGCGACAAGCGGCTCGCGCACCGGGTGCTCGCCGACGCCGGGGTTCCGGTGCCGGAGGGGCGGGTCGCGGCGTCGCCGGCGGAGGCGCTGGAGGCGCTGCGCGACATCGGCGGCGCGGTAGTCGTCAAGCCGCTCTCGGGCCACCAGGGAGAGGGCGTCCACATCGAGCTGACCACGCCGCCGGAGGTCGTGGCCGCGTTCGCGTCGGCCGCCGGGGACGAGGGCGAGGTGCTCGTCGAGTCCTACATCCCCGGCAACGACTACCGGGTGCTGGTGGTCGGCGGCCGGGTCGCCGCGGCGGCGGAGCTGACCGCCGCGTGCGTGACGGGCGACGGGGCGGCCACGGTCGCGGCGCTGGTGGAGCGGGTCAACGCCGACCCGGCGCGCGGGCAGGGCCACGACCGGCCGCTCACCCGGCTCGTCCTCGGCCCGACCGAACTGGCCCTGCTGGCGCGCCAGGGGCACGCCCCCGGGTCGGTGCCCGCCGCCGGGGAGCGGGTGTGGCTGCGCCGCAACGCGAACCTGTCCACCGGCGGCACCAGCCGGGACGTGACCGGGGACGTGCACGCCGAGGTCACCGCGATGTGCGTGCGGACCGCCACGGCCGTCGGCATGGACGTGTGCGGCATCGACCTGCGGCTGCCCGACATCGCGTCGCCGCCGCCCGCCGAGCGGGGCGCCGCCGGGGTCCTGGAGGTCAACGCCGCGCCGGGCCTGCGGATGCACCTGGCCCCGCACGAGGGCGCGGGGCGGGACGTCGCCGGCGACATCGTCGCCCTGATGTATCCGGACGGGACGCCGTCGCGGGTGCCGGTCGTGTCGGTGACGGGCACCAACGGCAAGACCACGACGGTCCGGATGATCGCGCACATGCTGGAGCTGGACGGGCGGCGGACCGGCATGACCAGCACGGAGGGGGTGTACGTCGGCGGGCGGCTCGTCCACGTGTCCGACGCGTCCGGGCCGCGCTCGGCGGAGATGGTGCTCGGCGACCGGTCGGTGGAGGCGGCCGTGCTGGAGACCGCGCGGGGCGGGATCCTCCGGCGCGGCCTCGGCTACGACCGCGCGGACGTCGCGGTCGTCACCAACATCACCCGCGACCATCTCGGCATGGACGACACCGAGTCGCTGGACGACCTGGTCGACATCAAGGCCCTGGTCGCCGAGGAGATCCGGCGCGGCGGCCACCTCGTCCTCAACGCCGAGGACGAGGCGTCGGCCGGGCTCGCCGCCCGGCCGGCGGTCCGGCGCCGCGGACCGGTCCTGCGCTACTTCTCCCTCACCCCGGACGCTCCCGTCCTCGCCGGGCACCTGCGGGACGGCGGCCTGGGCTACTACCTGGAGGACGGCGTGCTGACCGAGGCGCGCGGCGACCGCCGGACCCCGATCCTGCCGGCCGGGGACGTGGCGGGCTCGTTCGGCGGGCACGCCCGCCATGTGATCGCCAACGCGCTGGCCGCGGCCGCCGCCGTCCGTGCGCTCGGCGTGCCCGTCAGCGTGGTGGCGAGCGCGCTGCGCACGTTCGACCCGCACTCGCACAACCCCGGCCGCGGCTGCGTGTACCAGGTCGGAACGAACCCCGTCCTGGTCGACTACGCGCACAATCCGGCGGCGGTCAGCGCGATGAGCGCGTTCGTCGAGCGGCGCTGGGGCGCGGCGGGCGTCGCCGCGGTGACGCTGCCGGGCGACCGGTCCGACGAGCTGGTGGGCGAGACCGCACGGGCGCTGGCGGGCACGTTCGGCCGCGTCGTCGTCTACGAGGACGAGGATCTGCGGGGCCGCCGCTCGGGCGAGATGACCCGGCTGATCGTCCAGGGGCTGCGGGAGGGCCGCCCGGACGTGTGCCATCACCCGGCGGGCGATCTGAAGGGGGCGCTGACGTCGGCGCTGGACATGGCGGGGCCGGGTGAGCCCGTCCTCCTGCTGTACGAGAAGCTGCAGCCGGTGACGGAGCTGCTCGAAACGCTGGGCGCCGAGCCCGCCGGCTAGGCCGCCGGTTCCGCGGCGAGGGGCGGCCGCAGCAGCAGGACGGTGACCGACAGCAGCGCCAGCACGACGATCCCGTCCAGCCAGTAGTGGTTGGCGGTGCCGACGACGACCGCGATCGTGACGACCGGATGCAGCAGCCACAGCCATCGCCACCGCGTCCGGGACGTGACGATGAGCCCGAGCGCGATGACGGCCGCCCAGCCGATGTGCAGGGACGGCATGGCGGCGTACTGGTTGGAGACGGTGTCCGTCTGCGGCGAGCCGTAGACGGCCGGGCCGAACCGGGCGGCGGTGTCGATGAGCCCCGTCGCGGGCAGCATGCGCGGCGGCGCCAGCGGGACGAGCAGGTGCAGGACGAGGGCCGCGGCGGTGATCGCCACGATGACCCGGCGCGTCCACCGGTAGTGGACCGGCCTGCGCAGGTAGATCCAGAGCAGGAACGCCGCGGTCGCGGGGAAGTGCACGTAGGCGTAGTAGCAGTTGGCCGCGTGCACGAGGAGCCCGCTGTGCAGCAGGCCGTGCTGGACGCCGGCCTCCCCCGGCAGGCCGAGGAGCCGTTCGAGGTCCCAGACGCGGTGGGCGTTGTCGAACGCCTCCCGCACCCGCCCGTTCGCCAGCAGCCGCCCGAGCTTGTAGGCGCCGAACAGCACGATGATCAGCACCAGCTCGCGGACGGGCCGCGGCCGTCCGCCGGGACCCGGCCCGCACACGCCGGGCCGGCCGGGGCGCAGGCGTGCCAGTGCCGCGGCCGGCCGGGACGGCTGATCGAGGAGGCTCACTGCGCTGTCCTTCGCGGTTCGGGTCGGGCGCCGGTCAGGACCGGGCCGGGGCGGGCTCGCGCTCGGCGGCGGGCGGTTCGGCGTCGCGGAGCAGATGCCGAAGCCTTTCACCTTCCACGTCGGCGTTGGGAACGACGCGCGCCACCCGCCCGGGCGGCCGCCACGCGGCGCGGCCGGACGTCGGCTCCCCGCGTCTCACTACGTGACACGCCAACGGTAGACCGAAGTTGCCTGGGCGGCAAAATTTCAGGGGCTGCCAATTTACGTGACCTGCGTCTCACACGCCGCGCCGCCGCCCGCCGGGGAAGACCCGCTCTAGGTGATGGGGAGCCCCACGTAGTTCTCGGCGAGGGACGTCCTGGCCGCCTCCGACGCAGCCACATAGTCCAGGTGGGAACGCTGGAGCCGCCGCTCGAAGTCACTCGCGGACGGGTCGGCGTGCAGCAGCGTGGTCATCCAGTAGGAGAAGTGCTCGGCCCGCCAGACGCGCTTCAGGCACGTGCCGGAGTACCCGTCCAGCAGCGTCTCCGAGCCCGTCGCGTACCGCTCGGCGAACGCCCGGGCCAGGATGATCACATCGGACACCGCGAGGTTGAGGCCCTTCGCGCCGGTCGGCGGGACGATGTGCCCGGCGTCCCCGGCGAGGAACAGCCGGTCGTGCCGCATCGGCTCGGCCACGAAGCTGCGCATGGGCGTGATCGACTTGTCGGTGACCGGGCCCTCGTGCAGCTTCCAGCCGTCGTCGGTGGCGAACCGCGTCGCAAGCTCGTCCCAGATGCGGGCGTCCGGCCACGCGGCGATGTCCTCGTCCGGCGACACCTGGAGGTAGAGGCGGCTGACGTGCGGCGAACGCAGGCTGTGCAGGGCGAACCCGCGGTCGTGGTTGGCGTAGATCAGCTCGTCGGTGGACGGCGCGACGTCGGCGAGGATCCCGAGCCAGGCGAACGGGTACTCGCGGTCGAACGTCCGCAGCCCCGGGACCGCCGGGCGGCTGACGCCGTGGAACCCGTCGCAGCCCGCGATGTAGTCGCAGTCGAGAGTGCGCGTCCGCCCTCCGCTGCGGAACGTCACGCTCGGCGCGGACACGTCCAGCCCGACGACCTCGGCCTCGAACCGGACGTCCCCGCCGTCATCAAGCCGCTTGGCGACCAGGTCCTTGACGATCTCGGTCTGCGCGTACACGGTGACGGTCCGGCCGGTCAGGTCGGTCAGCGGGATGCGGTGCCCCGCGCCGCCGAACCGCAGCTCCAGCCCGTGGTGGACGAGCCCCTCCCGGTCGAGCCGCTCGCCCACGCCGCTCTCGCGCAGGACGTCGGTCGTGCCCTGCTCCAGCATCCCGGCCCGCTGCCGATGCTCCACGTAGTCGCGGTCCCGGCTCTCCAGCACCACCGAGTCGATCCCCTGCAGATGGAGCAGATGGGACAGCAGCAGTCCCGCGGGTCCGCCGCCGATGATCGCGACCTGGGTACGCATCGCTCCTCCTCATGGTCGGTTCACCTGGCGATGCTCGCGCGCATCGCCGCAGCTTCAAGCGCCGTTTTTCCGCTCAGCGGAAAAGAGGTCCGGATCGCCGTGCCAGTGCGCCGCCACGTCCCGGGAAAGCGCCCGCACCGCCGTCGTCAGCGGCGGCAGCAGCCGCCGGAGGTCGGCGCTGCGGGTGCCCGTCACCAGCGACATCGACGCGACGACGTCGCCCGACCCGTCCCGCACCGGGGCGCCGACGGACGCCGCGCCGAGCGTCATCTCGTCGCGGGTCACGGCGTAGCCGGAGCGGCGGACCCGCTCGACGCGGCGCCGCAGCTCCGCCGGATCGGTGATGGACCGCGCCGCATACCGGGCCAGCTCACCGGCGAGCACCTTCTCGCGGACCTCCGGCGCCGCGAACGCCAGCAGCACCTGGCCGACGCCGGTGGTGTGCAGCGGCAGCATCGCGCCGACCTGGGTCACGACGGGCACCGACCGCGTGCCGCGCAGCCGCTCGACGATCAGCACGCGGTCCTCGCGGAGCACGCCGAGCTGGACGTTGTCGTGGGTGGCCTCGTACAGGTCCTCCATGTGCGGGAGCGCCAGCTCGCGCAGCCCGGTGACGGCCGGGGCCTGGCTCCCGATCCGCCAGAGCCGGGTGCCGATGCGGTACGTCCCGTCCGGCACCCGCTCCAGGAAGCCACCGCCGACCAGTTCTCCGACCAGGCGGTGGCCGGTCGCGAGCGGCAGCTCGGAGCGGCGGCAGATCTCGCTCAGGTTGAGGCGGACGCCGCCCTGGGCGAAGGCGTTCAGGATGGCCATCACCTTGCCCGCCACGCTGACCGGCCGCGCGCTCTCCGCACTCTCACCTGCCACGTGGCCCTCCACCCGGGCTCGTGCCCGTCACTCCTGCTCGGTGAGTACCCGCTGGGCGACGGCGAACGCGGAGTTCGCGGCGGGCACTCCACAATAGATCGCCGTCTGCAGGAGCACCTCCTTGATCTCCTCGGGCGTCAGCCCGTTGCGGAGCGCCGCGCGGACGTGCATGGCGAGCTCCTCCAGATGGCCGCCGGCGACCATCGCGGTCAGCGTGACGCAGCTGCGGGTCCGGCGGTCCAGGCCGGGGCGGTTCCAGATCTCGCCCCACGCGTACCGGGTGATCATGTCCTGGAAGTCGGCGGTGAAGTCGTCCTTGCGGGCCTCGGCGCGGTCCACGTGCGCGTCGCCGAGCACCTCGCGGCGGGTCTTCATGCCCTGCGCGTGCCGCCGCTCGTCGCTCATGCGCTCGCTCATCGTCCAGGCCCTCTCCAGGTGCGGTCCAGGTGCGCGGTGATCGCCTCGGTGACCGCCTCCGGGCGTTCGGCGTTCGCCAGGTGCCCGGCGCCGTCGATCACCGTCAGGCGGGCGTCCGGGATGCCGGCGGCGAGGAGGCCGGCGTGCCCGTCCGGTGGTGTCGGAGCGTCCTGTGCTCCGGCGATCACCAGGGTCGGCGCCGAGATCGCGCCGAGCCGCGCGGTCGCGTCGAACCCCGCCAGGGCGTCGCAGCAGGCGGCGTAGCCCTCGGCGTCGGTCGCACGGAGCATGTCCACGTACGGTCGGGCGCCCGTGAAGGACGGCGTGAACCAGCGTCCCGCCGCCGAGCCGGCCACCGGCCCGACGCCCTCGCGGCGGACGAGCGCGGCCCGGTCGCGCCAGGACCCCGGGTCGCCGAATCGGGGCGAGGTGCAGCACAGGATCAGGCTTGCGACGCGGCCGGGGGCGCGGAGGGCGAGGGCCGTCCCGACCGCGCCGCCGAGCGACACCCCGGCGTAGGCGGCGCGGCCGACGCCGAGATCGGCCAGCAGGGCGGCGATCCCGCCGGCGAGGTCCTCGATGGTGAACGGGCCGTCCGGGACGGGCGCGCCGCCGTGACCGGGCAGGTCGTAGCGCAGCACGCGCCAGGTGCGGGTCAGCGCGGGCAGCTGCGGCAGCCACAGGTCCATGGACGTGCCGAGCGACGGACCGAGCACGACGACGGGCGCGTCCTCCGGGCCGTCCAGGCGGTACTGCGGCACTGCGGAACGCGGGGGCACGGCGGTCACGCGCGGCTCCTCCGATAGGCGTCGAGGGCCTGGCCGACGAGGACCGCGGCGGCCCCGGTCCCAGGGTCGCCGCCGAGCACGTCCAGCAGCTCGTCGAGGTCGGCCCGCATCAGCTCGGTGGACACCTCCAGGCCGTCCAGCAGCTCGGCGGCCGTCTCCGCGGCGCCGCCGGCCAGCCGGAGGCACTCGCGCAGCGGCTGCCATTCGGCGTGCCACTCCCCCGCCGGCCGCTCGTGCGGCGCGGCCTGCGCGGCGAGGAGCACCTGCACCTGCGCCGGAACCTGCAGCGCGGCGGACCGGATCAGGGTGGACAGCGCCGGGTTGCGCTTGTGCGGTATCGACGACGAGCCGCCCCGGCCGGCGCCCGCGGCCTCGGCGACCTCGCCGACCTCGCTCTGCGAGAGCAGCCACACATCGGTGGCGATCTTGCCGAGGGCGCCGGTGACCAGCGCCAGCGCCGCGCCGAGGTCGGCGACCGGGGTGCGGCGGGTGTGCCACGGCAGGACGGGGCAGACCAGGCCCGTCTCCTCCGCGTAGGCCGCGACCAGGTCGAGCGCCTGGTCCCCGAAGGCGTCCAGCGTCCCGGCCGGGCCGCCGAGCTGGACGGGCAGCGGCACCGCGGCGAGCCGCTCGCGGGCCTCCAGGCAGCCCAGCAGCCAGTTCGCGGCCTTGGCTCCGAACGTCGTGGGCAGCGCCTGCCGGCCGAGGGTCCGGGCCGCCATCGGGGTGTCGCGGTACCGTGCCGCGAGCCCGGCCAGCGCGTCCAGCGCCCGGTCGAGATGGGCGAGGACGACGCGCCTGGCCCGGGCCGCGACGAGCATGGCGCCGGTGTCGGCGATGTCCTGGCTGGTGGCGCCCTTGTGGACGTGCCCGCCCGCGCTCCCGGCCAGCCCGCGCAGATCGGCGACCAGCGGGACGACGGGGTTGCCGGCGCCACGCGCCCGGCGGGCGACGCCGGCGAGGTCGACGCGGCCCGCGTCGGCGGCGTCGGTGATCGCCTCGGCCGCGTCCGCGGGGACGATCCCGAGCCGGGCCTGCGCGCGGGCGAGCGCCGCCTCCGCGTCCAGCATGGCGGTCAGGTAGGCGAGGTCGCTCGTGACGGCCTCCGCCTCCGTCCCCGCGCGGACGGGGGACAGCAGTCCCACGTCCGGCGACGCCGGCAGGCCGCGCTCGTCAGAAACCAAGGAAGACCGTCTCCCGCTCCCCTTGCAGGTGGATGTCGAAACGGTACTCCCGGTCCCCCGCGCGCTCGGCGATCAGGGTCGCGCGCCGCCCGTCCGGGACGACGCCGAGCAGCGGGTCGCCCGCGTGGGCGGCCTCGTCCTCGGGGAAGTACAGCCGGGTGAAGACGGGCTTGAGCAGGCCGCGGGCGAACACCAGGACGGCGATGTAGGGTGCGCCGTCGCCGACGGCGCCCGGCTTGACGGTGCTGAACCGGTAGCCGCCGTCGGCGTCGGTGCCGCACCGGCCGAAGCCGGAGAACCCGTGCCCGGCGCGCACGATGCCGCCGGGACGCCGCGGGATCTCGCCGTTCCCGTCGGCCTGCCAGATCTCCAGCAGCGCGTCCGGCACCGGCTCGCCCGCGCCGTCGAGGACCCGCCCGCACACCGCGATCGCGTCGGGGCGCCAGGGCGGCACGACCTCCGGGCCGGCCTCGTACGGCAGCGCGTACCCGAAGAACGGGCCGACCGTCTGGGACGGGGTGGCGGCAGAAGGCGTGCTCATCAGGCCCTACCTTTCTGGGGGCGACCCCCAGACCCCCGGATCCGGAGGCCCGACGATCCTCGCTTCGCTGCGGTCATCAGGCCTCCATCGGGGTGTCGCCGAGCACGATGTCCCACTGGTAGCCGAGCGCCCACTCCGGCCGGGTGGTGTCCATGTCGAAGCGGGAGACCAGCTTTTCCCGGTCCTTCTCGTCCGGGATCGACTGGAAGATCGGGTCGTGGGCGAACAGCGGGTCGCCGGGCAAGTACATCTGGGTGACGAGCCGCTGGGTGAACGCGGTGCCGAACACCGAGAAGTGGATGTGCGCGGGCCGCCAGGCGTTGTGGTGGTTGCCCCACGGGTAGGCGCCGGGCTTGACCGTGACGAACCGGTAGCGGCCGTCGTCGTCGGTGAGGCAGCGCCCCGCCCCGGTGAAGTTCGGGTCGAGCGGCGCCGGGTGGATGTCGCCGAGGTGCCGGTACCGGCCGGCGGCGTTGGCCTGCCAGACCTCCACCAGCGCGGCCCGCACCGGACGGCCCGCGCCGTCGAGCACGCGGCCGGTCACGATGATCCGCTCGCCGAGCGGCTCCCCGGCGTGCTGGACCGTGAGGTCCTCGTCCAGCCGGCCGAGCTCCTGGTGCCCGAATACCGGCGAGGTCAGCTCGACGCTGTCCGGGCCGAGCTTCGGCATGATCAGGTCCTGCGAGGGGGCGCGGAGCACGGTGCTCTTGTATCCCGGGTACAGGTACGGGGGGTGCGTCATGCGCTCTTCCCTTCTGCCGCCGCGTCCATGGGCCCGGTATCGGGGCGCTCGTCCGGGCGCTCGGTCAGCCGCGGCCCGGTCGCCGCGCGGATCCGCTCGGCGGTGACGCCGGGGGCCGTCTCGGCGAGCACGAGGCCGTCCTCGGTGACGTCCACGACGCCGAGGTCGGTGATGATCCGGTCGACGCACGCCTTGCCGGTGAGCGGCAGCGTGCACTCGTCCACGATCTTCGGTTCGCCGTCGCGGGTGGTGTGGCTCATCACCACGATCAGCTTGCGGGCGCCGTGCACGAGGTCCATCGCGCCGCCCATCCCCTTGATCATCTTGCCGGGGACGGACCAGTTGGCGAGGTCGCCGCGCGCGGAGACCTGCATGGCTCCGAGGACGGCGATGTCGATGTGGCCGCCGCGGATCATGCCGAACGACAGCGACGAGTCGAAGTAGGCGGCGCCGGGCAGGACGGTCACCGTCTCCTTGCCCGCGTTGATCAGGTCGGGGTCGATCTCGTCCTCGGTGGGATAGGGGCCGACGCCGAGGACGCCGTTCTCGGCGTGCAGGGTGACGTGGCGTCCCTCGGGCATGAAGCCGGGGATCAGCGTCGGCAGCCCGATGCCGAGGTTGACGTAGGCGCCGTCGGGCAGCTCGGCCGCGGCGCGGGCGGCGATCTCGTTCCTGGACCAGGGCATCAGGCGTCGCCTCCCCCGTCGCCGGTGTCGCTGCGCAGCGTGCGCAGCTCGATGGGCTTGTCGGCGGCCTGCCCGGGGGTCAGCTCCACCACGTGCTGGACGAACACCCCCGGCAGGTGCACGGCGTCGGGGTCGATCTCGCCGGGTTCAGCGAGCCGCTCGACCTCGGCGAGGGTGACCCGGCCGGCCATCGCGGCGAGCGGGTTGAAGTTGCGGGCGGCCTTGTCGAACACCAGGTTGCCGTGCCTGTCGCCGATCGCCGCGCGGACGAGCGCGAAGTCGGTGGTGATGCTCTCCTCCAGGACGTACTCCCGCCCGCCGAACTCGCGGACCTCCTTGGCGGGCGAGGCGACGGCGACCGTGCCGTCGGGCGCGTACCGCCACGGCAGCCCGCCGTCGGCGACCATCGTGCCGACGCCGGCAGGGGTGAAGAACGCCGGGATCCCGGCGCCGCCCGCGCGGAGCCGCTCGGCGAGCGTGCCCTGCGGCATCAGCTCGACCTCGATCTCGCCGGCGAGGTACTGCCGCGCGAACTCCTTGTTCGCGCCGACGTAGGAGCCCCTGGCGCGGGCGATGCGGCCCGCCGCGAGCAGCTGCCCGAGCCCCCGGCCGTCCAGCCCGCAGTTGTTCGAGACGACCGTCAGATCCGTCGCGCCCCGCTCGTACAGGGCGGAGATGAGGACCGTGGGCACGCCGCAGAGCCCGAACCCGCCGACGGCCAGCGACGCGCCGTCACCGATGCCGGCGACGGCGTCCGCCGCCGAGGCCACGACCTTGTCCATACGCCTCCCATTCCCGCTGTGCGGACGGCACCCGCGCCGGCGCCGCCGGCTACCACACTCGCAGCCGCCGCCGCGCGTGTCGCAGCCGGGTTTCCGCCCAGTGGAAGGCCGGGGGCGTGATCAGAGCCGCTCGGCCAGCCCGAACAGCGGGAACAGGCTGGTGTCGAAGAACACCGAGACGTGCGCGACGCCGTCCCCCGTGACGCTCAGGACCTGCAGCTGGTAGGCACTGTGAACGCCGTCCTCGTCGCGCTTGTAGAGGCCGAACGCCGGCTGCCCGTTCGCGGCCGCCGGAACCATCCGGATGTCGCCGGGGGCCGGCCGGCACTGGGCGATGATGAGGCGTACCACGTGGTCGGGGCCGACGAACCACTGGGGGAACGGCGGCATTTCCCAGACGACGTCCTTCTTGAACAGCTCGATCAGCCCGGTGATGTCGGCGTCCTCGAACGCCTTGGCGTAGCGTTCGAGAAGATCGCGCTGGGCGGGGTCCGTCGGCTCGACCAGCTGGTCCCGCATCGGGGCGTCCTGCTCCAGTTGCGCCCGCGCCCGCTGCAGCGCGCTGTTGACGGCGGCGGTGGAGGTGTCGAGCAGCTCGGCGACCTCGGCGGCCCGCCATTTCAGCACGTCCCGCAGGATCAGCACGACCCGCTGCTTGGCGGGCAGGTGCTGCAGTGCGGCGACGAACGCCAGCCGGGTGCTCTCCCTGGCGGCGACGATCGTGGCCGGGTCGGCGGAGTCCGCGCCGAGGACCGTGTCGGGGGCGGGCTCCAGCCACGGGACCTCGTCCGAGGCCACGACGGGCCGCTCCGGCTCGTCGCTCGGCGCGCCCAGCCCCGACGGCATGGGCCGCCTGCCGCGCTGGTCGATCGCGGTCAGGCACACGTTGGTGGCGATCCGGTACAGCCACGTCCGGAGGGAGGAGCGCCCCTCGAAGTCGCCGTACGAGCGCCACGCCCGCAGGTAGGTCTCCTGCACCAGGTCCTCGGCGTCGTGGATCGAACCGAGCATCCGGTAGCAGTGCGCCAGCAGCTCCCGCCGGTACGGGTCGGCGAGTTGCTGGAAGTCACGGTCTGTTTCTATGGTGCTGTTCGCCATGGTGGTCGTCACCTTTGCTCGGCGGCATCGCTCGGACGGCGCGGGCGGCGGGCCCCGTCGCCCCCGACCGTAGGCGAGCCCACCGACAGAACACGTGCAACGCCTCCGATGTTACGCCCCGGGCCCTGGCCGGGCCGCGATTCCGGCGGCCGGCGGGGGCCGTCAGAACTCGAAGCCGCCGGGGCGGCCGTTGCGGTCGGCGATCAGGCCGGCCAGGGTCGCGATGGCGATCTCCGCCGGGGTCCTGGAGCCGATGTTCAGGCCGATCGGGCGGTGCACCCGGGCGATGTCGGCGGCGGGGACGCCGAGCTCGGTGAGCGCCGGGATGTGCGGGGCGGGATGGCGCGGGTTGCCCATGACGCCGACCCACCGCACGGGCTGCGTCAGCACGTCCCGCAGGACGGGCCCGAGCTCGCGGCGGTGGTGGTCGGTCACCACGACGTCGGCGGTGGCGTCGAGCGGCGGAAGGTCGGTGACGCCCGCGCGGTCCTTGTCGGGATCGACGAGGAACGTCCGGTAGCCCAGGTCGGCGGCGTAGCGCAGGAGGTGGTCGGCGACGGCGCCGGCGAACACCGCGACCATCGTCCGCTCCCCCTCGGCGGGCTGGACGTCGCCGTGCGCGACGGCGCAGGACGGGTCGGTCTCGTGCGGTGCGGCCATACCTGAAGTGTGCCCCGGGCGGCGCCGGGCGGTCCAGCGGCCACGCCCTCGCCGGAAAACGGTGTTTCCGGAACGTGGAACTCTTGCGCCGGAACGGGTATGCCTTCTGTCTAGACTGCTGTCACCCGGCGGCCACAGGAGGGACCGTGATCGCGAGACCGGAGGGCGGCCCCCGTGTCGTGGTGGGGGTGGACGACTCCGCGGGGGCGCGCTGCGCGCTCTCCTGGGCGATCGGCGAGGCGCGGTTGCGCGGACTGCCGCTGCTGGTCGCACACGCCGCGCCGCTGCCGCCGCACGTGTCGGCGGCCGGCCAGCTCGGCTGCGGCATCACCGAGGCGCTGCGCGGCTCGGGCGCCGAGCTCATCGCCCGGCTGCTGTCGGAGGTGTGCGACGGCCCGCCGGGCGGCGTGGACATGACCGCGCTGGCGCTCGTCGGCGAGCCCGGCGCGACGCTGGTGCGGCTGGCGGGCGACGACGACATCCTGGTCGTCGGGCACGGGACGCGCGGCCCGTTCTCACGGCTGCTGAGGCCGTCGGTGCGGCTGCACTGCGCCCGGCGGGCCCGCGCGACGCTGGTCTGCGTCCGCACGCCCGCGTTCGACACCCTGCTCGAAAGCCTGACGGTGAGCGACGAGTCGCCCGAGCAGGCCACCGACTCGCGGTTCCGCCGGCTGGGCCGCCGCCTGCGCCTGCCACTCTGAGAGTCCCCCGCCGCGACCACGGCGCGCATAGGCTCTCTTCATGCGCAAGTACGTCATCATCGGCCCCGTCGGCAGCGGCAAGGGGACGCAGTCGGGACTGCTCGCGCGGGATCTCGACATCGTGCACATCAGCGTCGGGGACATCTTCCGCTGGCACGTCAAGAACCACACCAAGGTCGGCGCGCAGGTGCGGCGCATCATGGCGGCCGGTGAGCTGGTCGGGGACGACCTGGCGGAGAGCGTCGTCCGGCAGAGGCTCGACCAGCACGACTGGAACTACGGGTTCGTCGTCGACGGGTTCCCGCGCAGCCGAAGGCAGACGGAGTTCTTCCTGGAGAGCTACGACATCGACGGCGTGATCCACCTGGACCTGCCGGACGAGGAGGTCCGGCGCCGGGTCCTGGCCCGCCGGCTCTGCGCCGGGTGCGGGATGGACTACAACCTGATCGCCGACCGCCCGACGCAGGACGGGCGCTGCGACGTGTGCGGAGGCGAGCTCGTGTCCCGCGAGGACGACACCGAGGAGGCGCTCGCCGGGCGGATGCGCGACTACCATGACAGGACCGACCCGATCCTGGAGCTGTTCGGCCGCAAGGAGTACGTGGTCACGGTGGACGCGCGGCCGGGCATCGACGAGGTGCAGCGGACGCTCCGGGAGAGGCTCGGCCTGCCGATGCCGCGATGACCTCCCCCGTCGTCGAGCTGGCGGACGACCGCGCGGCACGCCGGGGCCTGCGGCTTTTCCTGAAGCGCGACGATCTGATCCATCCGGAGCTGCCGGGCAACAAGTGGCGCAAGCTCAAGCACAACATCGCCCCCGCGCGCGAGCACGGGACGCTCCTCACCTTCGGCGGCGCCCATTCCAACCACATCCGGGCCACGGCGGCCGCGGGGAAGATCTTCGGATTCGCGACCATCGGGGTGATCCGCGGCGAGGAACACGCACCGCTGAACGACTCGCTCGCGTACGCCGAGCGCATGGGCATGCGCCTCACCTACATGGACCGCACCACCTACCGGCGCAAGCACGAACCCGATGTCGTCGGTGCGCTGCGCGAGCGGTGGGGCGGCTTCTATCTCCTGCCCGAAGGCGGAAGCAACGCGCTCGCCGTGAAGGGCTGCGCGGAACTGGGCGCGGAGGTGCCGGGCTTCGACGTCGTCTGCTGTCCCTGCGGGACGGGCGGGACGCTGGCCGGACTCGCCGCCGGCCTGGCCCCGCATCAGCGCGCCGTCGGGTTCTCCGTGCTGAAGGGCGGCTTCATGGAGGGGGAAGTAGAGCGGCTCCAGCGCGAGGCCTACGGCGAACGCCGGGGGACGTGGCGCGTCGAAGACGGCTTCCACTTCGGCGGCTACGCCAGGAGAACCCCCGGACTGGACGCTTTCATCGACGACTTCACCGGCCGGCACGGGATCGTCCTCGACCGGATCTACACGGCCAAGATGATGTCCGGGGTGTTCGCGCTGGCCGAGCGCGGCGCGTTCCCGGAGGGCGCGCGCATCCTGGCCGTCATCACCGGCTAGCCGGACGGCCCCGCTCGCCGGGCGGGGCCGTCCGCCCGCCGCTCAGGCCGGGGGAAGATCGACCAGGGCGGCCAGGGCCGCACGGTGCCGGTCCGCGGTGCCGAGGGCGATGGAGTCGGCCTTGGCGCGCTTCAGGTACAGATGCGCGGGATGCTCCCAGGTGAAGCCGATGCCGCCGTGCATCTGGACGCATTCCTCGGCCGCCTTGAGCGCGACCGCCGAGCAGTGCGCCTGCGCGACGGCGACCGCGATCGGCGTGTCCTCGTCGCCCGCCGCCACGCAGGACGCGGCGTGCCGGGCGACCGCGCGGGCCTGGGTGACCGACGTCCACAGATCGGCGAGCCGGTGCTTGAGGCCCTGGTAGGAGCCGACCGGGCGGCCGAACTGGTAGCGGGTCTTCACATAGGCGATGGTGTCGTCCAGGCAGCGTTCGGCGAGGCCGAGCTGCTCGGACGCCAGCATCGCGGCCCCGGCCAGCAGCGCGGCGCGGACCGCGTCCGTCCCTTCGGCGACCAGGCGGGCGGGCGCCCCGGAGAAGGCGAGGTCGGCGAGCCGCCGGGTCATGTCGAGCGAGGTCACGGCGGTGCGGCGGGCGTCGGCGGCGTCCACCGCGTACAGACCGTCGGCGGACGGGACGAGGAGGACGCCGGCTGCCATGCCGTCGGCGACGCTGGTGACCTCGCCGGTCACTCTGCCGTCCGCGACCTGCACGGACGCCGTCGCGTCACCGGGCGCGGCGCTGAAGGGGACGGCCAGCGCGGCGATCTCCTCCCCGGCGGCCAGCCGCGCGAGCAGCTCCCGCTCCCCGGCGGCCAGCAGCGCGGCCGTCGCGATCACCGAGCTGCTCAGGAACGGGACGGGCGCGGCGAACCGGCCGAGCTCCTCCATCACGACGGCGGTCTCGCGCCAGGTGGCGCCGGCGCCCCCGAGGTCCTCGGGGACGGGCAGCCCGGCGCAGCCGAGCTGCCCGGCGACGGCCCGCCACAGCGCCGCGTCGTAGGGCTCGTCCTTCTCGGCGCCGGCGAGCACCGACGTCCAGGGCGCCTTGTCGTCGAGGACCTCGCGGACGCTCGCGCGGAGGTCGCTCTCGATCTCGGAGTAGAGCAGGTCACTCACTTGGGCAGGTCCTTCCACGCCACGTCCTTGTCGACGCGGATCTCACCGGGCAGGCCGAGGACGCGCTCGGCGATGATGTTGCGCAGGATCTCCGAGGTGCCGCCCTCGATGGAGTTGCCCTTGGCGCGCAGGTAGCGGTAGCCGGGCGAGCGGCGGGTGAAGTCCACCTCGCTGGGGCGGCGCATCGTCCAGTCGTCGTAGCGCAGGCCGTCCTCGCCCAGCAGTTCCAGCTCCAGGCCGGACACCTCCTGGTTGAGCTTGGCGAAGGCGAGCTTGGCGCCCGATCCCTCCGGGCCGGGCTGTCCGGCGGTGAGCTGCTGGCGCAGCCGCGCCCCGGTGAGCCGGGCCGCCTCGGTCTCCACCCACGCGCGCAGCAGCGCGTCGTGCAGGCCGGGGGTGCGCAGCTCGGGGCGGTCCCGCCAGAGCGCGGCGACCACGCCGATCATGCCGCTCTCGCGCGGCGCGGCGTTGCCGCCGATCGCGACCCGCTCGTTCATCAGCGTCGTGGTGGAGACCTGCCAGCCCTGCCCGACCTCGCCGAGCCGGTGCTCGTCGGGGATCCGCACGCCGGTGAGGAACACCTCGTTGAACTCGGCCTCGCCGGTGATCTGCCGCAGCGGCCGGACCTCGACGCCCGGCGCGGTCATGTCGCACACGAAGTACGTCATGCCCCGGTGCTTCGGGACCTCCGGGTCGGTGCGGGTGACGAGGATCGCCCAGCGCGCCTCGTGGGCCATGGACGTCCAGACCTTCTGGCCGTCGACCGTCCAGGCGTCGCCGTCGCGGACGGCGCGGGTGGCGAGCGCGGCGAGGTCGGAGCCGGCGCCCGGCTCGCTGAACAGCTGGCACCACAGCTCCTCGCCGGTCCACAGCGGGCGCAGGAAGCGGCGCTTCTGCTCCTCGGTGCCGAAGGCGAGGATCGTCGGGGCGGCCATGCCGAGCCCGATGCCGTTGCGCTCCGGGTGGTTGGCCGGGGCGCCGGCCTCGGCGAACCGGCGGTCGACGGCGGGCTGGAGATACCGCGGGGCGCCGAGCCCGCCGAGCCCTGCCGGGTAGTGGACCCAGGCGAGCCCGGCGTCGAACCGGGCGCGCAGGAACTCCAGCGGTTCCATGGCCGAGGGGTCGTGGCCGGCGAGGAACTCGCCGACCCGCCTGCTCAGCTCGTCGGCGTCGGGCGGTGCTGTGCTCACAGGGCGAACCTCCGCGCGGGGCGAGGGTGGCGGGCGGCCACCCGGACCATGAACATACCAACCGGTCGGTATGGTCCACCCAGCCTAAGAACCGCCGGGACGGCGAGTCAACCGTCCCCGCCGCGCCCCATCGCCCGGCCGAGCCCGGGATGGTCGTGGTAGTCGCGGGTCTCCACGATCAGACCGTCCCGCACCCGCAGGACCTGGATGTTGGCGACGCGGAACGTCCGGCCGGTGGTGGTGACGCGGCCCTCGTAGTCGAACTCCGCGACGATCACTTCCGGGTCGGCGGTGTCGTGCACCACCACGTCGCGGGCGCACAGTTCGAGCGGGCCCGCGGCGGCGGCGCGGAAGTGCCGGTCGATCGTCGCGCGGCCCTCCAGATGCGGCGGCGCGGGAGGCAGCGCGAACGGCTGGTCGACGACCGCGTCCTCGGCGTACAGGGCCGCGAGCTCGTGCCAGCGGCCGGCCGAGATGCCCGCGCTGAGCCGCGCGAACACCTCGCGCGGCGTGGTGCCCGCGCTCACGCCATCGCCTCGGCGAAGGCGCGGTGGTGGGCGTAGTCGCGGGACTCCACGATGTGCCCGTCGCGCACCCGCAGGACGAAGATGTTGGGCACGACGAACTCGCGCCCGGTCTCGGTGTTGCGCCCCTCGTACTCGAACTCCGCGATGATCACCTCGGGATCGGCGGTCTGGTGGACGACGACGTTGCGCGCCTTCATCTCCACCGGCAGCGTCTCCAGCTGGGCGAAGTGCTCGCGCAGCGCCTCGCGGCCCTCCAGGCGCGAGGCGGGATGGGCGAACGGGTGCACGACCACCGCGTCCTCCGCGTAAAGCCGCGGCAGGACGTCGGGCCGCCGCGCGGTGACCCCGTCGATCAGCCGCTGGAAGACGGCCCGGGGGCTGGCGAACTCGGACATGGCTCTCCTCTACAATCGGAGTACGTGCTCCGTATGAGAAAATATGGAGTCACGACTCCACTTGTCAACGGAAGGCCGCGATGACCTCACCCTCGTCCGGCAGGCCGCTGCGCGCGGACGCCCTGCGCAACCGCGCCAAGGTGCTCGCCGCGGCCGAGGAGGTCTTCGCCGTCCAGGGGACCTCCTCCTCCACCGAGGAGGTCGCGCGGAAGGCGGGGGTCGGGATCGGGACGGTGTTCCGGCACTTCCCGACCAAGGAGTCGCTGCTGGAGGCCGTCCTGGTCGCGCTGCTGGAACGCCTCGCGGCCGAGGCCGGGGAACTGCGGTCCTCGGCCGACCCCGGGGCCGCGTTCTTCGGGTTCTTCTCCCGGGTTGTCTCGCAGGCGACCGCCAAGCAGGCCGTCACCGAGGCGCTGGCGGAGGCGGGCATCGACGCCCGCCAGGCCACCGGACGCGCCGGGCCGGGTTTGCGGGCCGCCCTCGGCGTCCTCCTCGAACGGGCGCAGGAGGCGGGCGCGGTCCGCGCCGACGTCGGCCCCGGCGAGGTCATGGCGCTGCTGGCCGGGATGTCCTACGCGGCCGGACGCGCCGGAGCCCGCGACGACGTGCTCCGCATCGCCTTCGACGGCCTGCGCCCGTGCGGGTGCGACGATCAGGCGGCCGCGCGCAGGTAGTGCGCCCAGTAGCCCTGCCACGGCCCGTAGCGTTCGGCGAGCTTCCGCAGCTCCGCTTCGGTGAACGTCCTGCCGTAGGCGCGCGACGCCGCGCCGAGCAGGGCCTTCTCGACCGGCGTCTCCTCCATCCTGCCGAGGCCGCGGATCAGGACGAAGTTCGCCGACCAGGGGCCGACGCCGGGCAGGCCGAGCAGAAAGTCCTTGACCTGCTCGTAGGGGCCGGTACGGAGGAATTCCTCGTCGGTTTCGTGCCACGCGAGCAGGGCGCCGTGCAGGTGGCCGCCCTTGCGCTGGTTGCCTGCCAGTTCGGTGAGGCGCCTCTCGGGCAGGGAGACGAGCTGATCGAAGTCCGGGAACGCGGTGTGCTCGGCGCCGTCCACGGTGAGCCGGTTGCCGAACTCCCCGAACATCGCCCGCTTGGCCTTGGCCGCGGCGGCGATGGGCGTGCGTTGCGAGAGGATCGCCCAGACCAGGTTCTCCAGCGGCGTGGGGAACTTGACCTGGTGGTACCCGTGGAGCCGGTCGAGGACGGGCGCGAAGCCCGGGTCGTCGCGGCCGAGGGCGTAGAAACCGGTGAGGTCGTCGTCCAGGCTCAGGTGGAACCGGACCCGGTCGGCGGCGGCCTCGGTGACGTCCGAAGTGAGCGGTTCGGCGCCGTACAGGGTGACGCGCACGCCGCTCCCCGCCTGGACGATCTGGGCGACGACGGTCCGGCCGCGCGCCCGCAGGGCCTTGGTCAGCGTCCCTTCCCGGATCGCCTGCTCCCCGGATGTGGGCGTGAACCCGCACACGAACCGCAGCGACGGGGCGAGGTCGAACGGCGGCGCGGCGGGCAGGTCGATGGTCTCGGTGAACACGGCCGCACACTACCCAGCGGCTACGACATCGCCAGCTCGGCCGGGAGGTCGTCCTCGTGGAGGACGGTCAGGGTGCTGACGGCGCGGGTCAGCACCACGTAGAGGCGGGCGAGGCCGCGCGCCTCGGCGGCGGCGATGGCGGCGGGCTCGGCGACGATCACATGGTCGTACTCCAGGCCCTTGGCGAGCGTGGCCGGGACGACGAGCAGCCGCCCGGTCCCGTCGGAGTCGGGACCGAGGACCTCGTGCTCCAGCCCGGCGGCGTCCAGCGCCGCGGCGTGCGCGTCCGCCTGCGCGTCCGGCACGATCAGCCCGACCGATCCCGGGCGGATGAGGGCCGCGCGCACCGCCTCGGCGGTCGCGGCGACGAGGTCGGGGACGCGCCGCACCTCCAGCGCGCCGGTGCCGGGACGCAGCGAGCGCGGCCGCTCAAGGCCGGGCGCGACGTGCGGGAGCAGGCGGGCGGCGAAGTCGAGGACGGTCCCCGGGACGCGGAAGCCGAGGGTCAGTTCCGTGACCTCCCCGTCCTGCCCGAGATGCGCTAGCACCTCCTTCCAGGAGCGGGCCGACCACGCGGTGGTCCCCTGCGCGATGTCGCCGAGGACGGTCGCCGAGCCCGTCCCGCAGCGGCGGCCGAGCGCCCGGAGCTGCATCGCGGACAGGTCCTGCGCCTCGTCCACGACCAGGTGGCCGAGCGAGGTGGTGCGCTCGATGAGGTCGTTCAGCTCGTCCAGCAGCGCGCGGTCGGCGGCGGTCCACTTCGCGGACCGGTGCGAGCGGGCGGGCCTGGCCCACAGCACGGCGGCCTGCTCGTCCTCGTCGAGGGCGCCCTTCGCGGCGCTCCGCAGGAACCCGGCGTCCGACAGCAGCCGGTGCAGGACCTGCTCGGCGGTCACCTTGGGCCACACCGCGTCGAGGACCTGCTTGACCGGCCTGCTCCGCGCGACCTGGTCCTGGACCCGGTCGTCGGGGGCCTCGCCGCGCCGTTCCATCCGGACGAGGATCTGGTGGGCGAGCCGCTGCGCGAACGCGGCGCGGCCGCTGCCGTACCGGGTCGTCCCGCGCAGCGCGGCGGCGATCTCGCGGACCTCGTGGTCGGCGAGCCGGTAGCGCATGGCGCCCCGGGTGACGACGAGCCCCTCCTCCGGCTTGCGGACGTGCAGCCACAGCGCCCTGCGGAGCACGTCGGCCATCCGCGCGTCGCCCTTCAGGGCGGCGACGGCCGCGGGCTCGTCGCCCAGCGGCGCGCCGAGCAGGTCGCCGATCGTCGCCTGCTCGACCCTGACCTCGCCGAGCGCGGGCAGCACCGCCGAGATGTACGCGAGGAAGGCGCGGTTCGGGCCGACGATGAGCACCCCCGACCGGGACAGCCGCTCCCGGTGCGTGAACAGCAGATAGGCGGCGCGGTGCAGGCCGACGGCGGTCTTGCCGGTGCCGGGCGCGCCCTGCACGCACACGCTGCGGGGCAGCTCGGCCCGGACGATCACGTCCTGCTCCGGCTGGATGGTGGCGACGATGTCGCGCATCGGCCCGGTGCGGGGACGCTCGATCTCCTCGGTGAGGATCCGGGACGGGCCCCGCTCACCGCCTTCCAGGGCGCCGCCGTCCAGCGGCTCGTCCTCGAAGGCGGTCAGCACGCCGGCCTGGAACCCGAAGCGGCGCCGCAGCCGCCAGCCCATGGGGTCGGCGGGGCCGGCCTGGTAGAACGCCCGGGACACCGGGGCGCGCCAGTCCAGGACGAGCGGCCGTCCCTCGTCGCCGTCGTGGACGTGCCGCCGCCCCACGTACATGACCGCGGGCAGGTCGGGACCGCCGTCGCCGTCGCGGTCCATGCGCCCGAAGAACAGCGGAGTGCCGGGACGGTCGGCGAGCGCCTCGATCCGCTGGTCGAGCAGCGACTCCAGGAACTGCTTGGACACCCAGTCGGCGGCGACGTCCGCGGTCAGGCGCTCGGCGTGCTCGCGCATGCGGCGCAGCGCGGCCCGTGACTCGGCCAGGTGGGCGCGCTCGGCGGCGAGGACCGCGGGTTCGGAAGGGTCGGCGGGCTCGGCGGGCATGCGGACGGACCTCCGGTGACGAGGCGGGGTGAGGGCGAAACTCGCAACCTTACCGGCCGGGTGAAGATCCGGGGCGTGCGTCGGCGCTTCGCCTTGCCGGGCGGACCGGGGTGTGTGACGTTGGGCGGCATGGTCACTCTGACGGGACGGTCCGCGCTGGTCACCGGCGCCTCGTCCGGCATCGGCGCGGTGGTCGCGGAGGCGCTCGCGGCCGCCGGGGCGCGGGTCGGGCTGGTGGCGCGACGCAAGGACCGGCTGGAACAGGTCCTCGCCCGGTGCCGCGAGCATGCCCCGGACTCGGCGATGTGGACGGCCGACCTCGCCGACCTCGACGGGATCGACGAGCTCGCGGCGGACGTCGAACGCGAGTTCGGCGGCGTGGACGTGCTCGTGAACAACGCGGGGATGCCGAAGCGGCGCCGCGTCCAGGACCTCTCCCCCGCCGAGACCGGCGAGGTGATGCGGCTCAACTACCTGTCCCCCGTGCGGCTCACGCTGGCCCTGCTGCCCGGCATGGTCGCGCGCGGGCGCGGGCACCTGGTGGCGATGGGCTCGGTCGCGGCGAGGCTCGGCCCGCCGCACGAGGCCGCCTACTCCGCGTCCAAAGCGGCACTCACGGCGTTCTGGGAGAGCATGGCGGTCGACCTCGACGGCACCGGCGTGCAGGTCCACGTGATCCAGCCCGCGCTGATCGCGGGCACGGAACTGTTCACACTGCCCGGCAACGAGCCCCCGCTCAGCGACGTCTCGGACGCGCTGCCGCCGCAGGAGGTCGCCACCGCCGTCCTGGAGGTCCTGGAAAGCGGGCGGTTCGAGCAGTACGTGCCTGGCTGGTTCACCGACATGGCCTCCGGTAAGGCCGCGGACGTCGACGCGTTCGTCGCCGGGGTCAAGGAGTGGACCCGCGACCGTCTGGAGCCTCCCGTGTCCTGACCGGACCGCCGTTGCCGCCGCCCGGGCGCGTCAGTAGGGTGAGGATCCGCCAGTGATCCACGTCACAGTAGCCGCGAGGTGCGATGGCCGCTCCAGAGGGCCTGCGGGTCCGCGACGTCACCGTGCGGTTCGGCCGGGTGACGGCCGTCGACGGGGCCGGGCTCACCGTGCCGCCCGGCACGGTCACCGGCCTGATCGGCCCGAACGGCGCCGGCAAGACGACCCTGTGCGACGTGATCACGGGCCTGCGGCGGCCGGCGGCCGGCACCGTCCACCTCGGCGACGCCGACCTCACGGGCAGCGCCGCGCGCGAGCGCGCCCGGCGCGGCATCGCCCGCACGTTCCAGCGGGCGGGACCGGCGGGCTCGACGACCGTCCGGGACGGCGTCCGGGCCGCGGCGGCGCGGCACGCGATGTCCGGGCGGTATCCGGGCCGGACGGCGCGGGACCGGTGGCGGCGCCGCCTCGACGCCCGCCGGGACGCGGGCGGGCGCGCCGACGAGATCCTCGCCCGCGTCGGCATCGAGGAGTACGCGCACAGCTCCGCCCGGATGGTGCCGCCCGGCGTCGCCCGGCTGGCGGACCTGGCGCGGGCTCTGGCCGCCGAACCGGCCGTGCTGCTGCTGGACGAGCCGTGGGCGGAGCTTCCGGTACGGCAGGCGCGTGCACTGGAGGTCCTGCTGCGCGACCTGGCCGGGGAGGGGCTGGCGGTGCTGGTGGTCGAGCATGAACTGGAGCCGGTGCTGGGCGTCTGCGACGTCCTCCACGTCCTGGACGACGGCAAGGTGATCGCGACCGGCGCGCCGGCGGAGGTCCGCGCCGATCCCCAGGTGAAGGCCGCCTACCGCGCCGCCTAGGAGATGTGCCCGGCCGTCACCACGTGTCGATCCAACGCCGGGGACGGTCCTCGGCGGGCGGGGCGCCCGCGAGGACGGTGGTGATCCAGCGGCGGCTGCCGGCGGGGTCGATGACGTCGTCCAGCTCGAACACCGTGGCGGCATGGAGCGCCTTGCCGTACTCGTAGGCTGCGGCGACCATCTGCTCGAAGAGCGCCCGCGGGTCGTCGGCGGCCTCCAGTTCCTTGCGGAACCCGAGCCGGACGGCGCCCTCCAGCCCCATGCCGCCGATCTCGCCGGTCGGCCACGCGACGGTCGCCAGCGGCGCCTTGAAGCCGCCGCCGGCCATGGCCTGCGCGCCGAGCCCGTAGCCCTTGCGGAGCACGATCGTGATGATCGGGACACGCAGGTTCGCGCCGATGACGAACAGCCGGCCGAAGTGCCGGACGGTGGCGGTCCGCTCGGCGTCCGGGCCGACCATGAAGCCGGGGGTGTCGCACAGGGACACGACCGGCAGGCCGTGCGCGTCGCACAGCTGCAGGAACCGGGCGGCCTTGTCGGCGGCGTCGCGGTCGATGGCGCCGCCGAGGTGCGCCGGGTTGCTGGCGATCAGCCCCATCGGGCGGCCCTCGATCCGGACCAGCGCGGTGATGATCCCGACGCCGAACGCCCGGCGCAGTTCGAGCACCGACCCGGTGTCGGCCAGGTGCGTGATCGCGCGGCGGACGTCGTAGGCGCGGAGCCGGTTCGCCGGGACGACGTGCCGCAGCATCCTCTGGTCGTCGCACGTCCAGCCGTCCGCCGGACCCTGGAAGTAGGACAGGTAGCGGCGGGCGGCGGCCACGGCCTCCGCCTCGTCCGCCACGACGAGGTCGACGACGCCGTTGGGTTCCTGGTCGGCGACCGGCCCGATCTCCTCGGGCGCGAAGACGCCGAGTCCGCCGCCCTCGATCATGGCGGGACCGCCCATGCCGATGTTGGCGTCGCGGGTGGCGATGACGACGTCGCAGCAGCCGAGCAGCGCCGCGTTCCCGGCGAAGCAGCGCCCGTCGGCGATGCCGATCGACGGGACGACGCCGCTGAGCCGCCCCATGGCGTGGAAGGTCGGCACGTCCAGGCCCGACACGGCGGAGGTGTCGGTGTCGCCCGGCCGTCCCCCGCCGCCCTCGGCGAAGAGCACCAGCGGGAGGCGGCGGCGGGCGGCGATGTCGAGCATCCGGTCGGTCTTGCGGTGGTTCTGGTGGCCCTGCGTCCCGGCCAGGACCATGTAGTCGTAGGACATGACGACGGCCTGCGCGCCGTTCACGTCCCCGATGCCGCAGACCATCCCGTCGGCGGGGGTGCGCTCGATCAGGTCGTCCAGGGAGCGGCGCTGCCGCTGGGCGGCGATGGCGAGGGCGCCGTACTCGACGAACGTGCCCGCGTCGCACAGGTCCTCGATGTTCTCGCGCGCCGTGCGGTGGCCGCGCGCGTGCCGCTTCGCGACCGCTTCCGGACGGGCCGCGTCCAGCCCGGTCTCGTGCCGGCGCAGTGTCTCGGCGAGGTCGGCGCGGATCAGGTCGAGGTCGGTCTCGTCGTCCTCGGCGGCGTGGTCGCCGCCGGCCTCGGCGGGCTCGGTGAACAGCAGCGGCGCGCCTTCGGCGACCGTGTCGCCCGGCCCGGCGGCAAGCGCCCGGACGATCCCGGCCTCGCCCGCCCGGACGACGTGCTCCATCTTCATGGCCTCAAGGATCAGCACCGGCGTCCCGGCCCGGATCAGGTCGCCCTCGGCCACGTCGACGCTCACAACCGTGCCCTGCATGGGCGCGGGCACGGCGATCGTCCCTGGCGGCGCGTCCAGGGCGGCCACCACCTCGGGCTCGGGCGCGTCGTGGGCCGTCTCGACGTAGTAGCGGTGGTGCTCGCTCTCCAGCAGCTCGGCCAGATGGTCGCCGATGAAGGAGGTGTCGGCTCCTCCCGCGGTGAACTCGGGGTGGCGCAGGATGCCCTGCAACAGGGGAAGGCTCGTCGCGACGCCCGCGATCTCGAACTCGCCGAGGGCGCCGTGCGCCCGGGCGGCGGCGGACGGGAGGTCCTCAGCGCGGGCGATGACCTTGGCGAGCAGCGGGTCGTAGCGCAGGCCGATGCGGTAGCCGGCGTACCCGTGGGTGTCGACGCGAACGCCGGGCCCGGACGGCGGCGCGAACGCGGTCAGCGTCCCCGCCCTGGGGCGCGGTGTGCCGTCCGCGTCGATCGTCTCGGTGTTGACCCGCACCTGGACGGCGCAGCCGGACGCCGCCGGCGGCCCGGCGAGGCCGACGCCCGCCAGGTCCTCCCCCAGCGCGAGCCTGATCTGGGTCTTCACCAGGTCGACGCCGGTGATCTCCTCGGTCACGGTGTGCTCCACCTGGAGCCGCGGATTGGCCTCCAGGAACCAGAACTCCTCGCCTGCGACGAGGAATTCGAACGTGCCGAGGCCCTCGTATCGGACCCGGGCGGCCATGCGGAGCGCCGCGTCCAGCAGCGCCTCGCGGACCTTCCCCGGCAGCGCGGGGGCGGGGGCGATCTCGATCAGCTTCTGGTGGCGGCGCTGGACGCTGCAGTCGCGTTCCCACAGATGGGTGACCGCGCCGGAGCCGTCCCCGGCGACCTGCACCTCGATGTGGCGGGCGCGCGGCACGTATTTCTCGGCGTACAGGTCGCCGCTGCCGAACGATGCGAGCGCCTCGGACCGGCACCGCTCGTACGCGGCGGCCACGCCGGCCGGGTCGGTGACGGCGCGCATTCCGCGTCCGCCGCCGCCCGCGAGGGCCTTGAGCATGACGGGGCCGTGCTCGCGGGCGAACGCCTCGGCGTCCGCCACGCTCACCGCGCCGCCGGTCCCGGGCGTGACGGGCACGCCCGCGTCGCGCGCCAGGTCGCGCGACCGGGTCTTGTCGCCGAACAGCTCCAGCAGTTCCGGCCGCGGGCCGACGAACGCCAGCCCGGCGGCGGCGCAGCGGGCGGCGAAGCCCGCGTTCTCGCTCAGGAAGCCGTAGCCGGGGTGGACGGCCACGGCCCCGGCGTCCTTGGCGGCGGCGATGAGCGCGTCCGCGTCGAGGTACCCGGCGACGCCCTCGCCGGGCAGGGCGCGCACCTCGTCGGCGCGCCGGGTGTGCGGTGAGGCGGCTTCGTCGCGGGTGTGCACGGCGACCGTCCGCAGGCCGAGCTCGGCCGCGGCCCGGACGATCCGCAACGCGATCTCTCCCCGGTTGGCCACAAGGATCCCGCCCACACGGCCCTCCTCACCTCGCCTGCGCCGCAGGGCCTCACTCTAGAGAGCGGCACGCGGGGTAACGCCTCCGGCCGCCGGGCACAAGATGGTCCGGCGGGGTCCCACGGGGGATAATGAAGTCCTGACCAGGACTCTGGAGGAACGACGACCCATGGGCACCGCTGGCCGTTCCGTGCGCGAGTCCCTGCTGGACGCAGCCGCGGACCTCCTCGTCGAGCGCGGGTACCGCGGCGTCCGCATGCAGGACGTCGCGGCCGCCGCCGGGGTGAGCCGCCAGACGGTCTACAACGAGTTCGGCGACAAGTGGGGCCTGGCGCAGGCGGTCGTGATCCGCGACAACGACCGCTACCTCGACGGCATCGACGCGGTGCTGTCCGAGCACGACGACCTGTACTCGGCCGTGGTCGCGGCGGTGACGTTCACCCTGGAGATGTCCGCGGACGACCAGCTGACGAAGGCCGTGCTGACCGGCGCGGGCGGCGACGAGATGCTCCCGCTGCTCACCACGCAGGCCGAGCCGGTGCTGTTCACCGCGAGCGCCCGCATCGCCGAGCACGCGCTGCGCCAGTGGCCGCAGCTGGACCACGACGCGCTCACCGAGATCGCCGACGCGGCCGTCCGGCTGACGATGAGCCACATCATGCTGCCCTCCGGCCCGCCGGAGGCCTTCGCCCACTTCGTCGCCCGCATGGTGACCCGCTACATGGCCGTCCCGGCGAAAACGCCTGGCCCGGACGCGGCGCCCCGCGCTATCGTCTGACCCGCCTCGCGGCTGCTGAACCCGAGGACGGAGCGGCCCAACGCCCGCTCCCCCGCCGTCGCGCCCTCTGCGCGGACGGAACTTCCCTGTGCACGCGCCACCGCGTGCCTTCCGGCAGCCGCGAAGGACTCCCCGAAATGCCCGCACGTCAAGATCACCGTCTCGTCCGCACGGGCGAGCACTGGCTCACCCTTCCCAACCCGCATGACATTCCGGTCGGCATCTGCGCCGGCGAGGACGTCCCGCTCGAACCCGCCGCCGTGGACGAGGCGCTGACGCTCCTGGACACCGCCGGCACGCTGGAACGCCTCGCCGAGGCCACGCCCGGCTACGACGGCCCGGCACCGCGGATCACCCGGGTCGTGCTCACCCCCGACTTCCACAAGGGCGCGGGCATCCCGATCGGGACCGTCCTGGAGACCGAGCACGCCCTGCTCCCGCAGGCCGTCGGCAACGACGTCAACTGCGGGATGCGGCTGGAGGTGACCACGCTGAGGGCCGACCGCGTCCGGCCGCGCCTGGACGCGCTGGAGCGGCGGCTGCGGCACCTGTTCTTCGAGGGCGGGCGCCAGATCGCCCTCACCCCGGCCCAGCGGGAGGGGCTGTTGCGGGACGGCCTCCCGGGCCTCCTGCTCACCGGAGAGACACCGTGGCCCGGTGTCCGTCCCGAGGACGCCGAGGACGGCCTGGACCGCGTCCACGCCTCCGGATACCCCGTCGAGACCGCCGAAGCGTTCGCCGGCTGGATCGGCAGCGCGGGCGGCGCCAGCCACGACGGCATCATCGGCGGGATCGGCGGCGGCAACCACTTCGCCGAACTCCAGTACGTGGCGCGCGTGCACGACGCCGCCGCCGCGCACGCGTGGGGCCTGACGCCCGGCACGGTGGTCTCCATGGTGCACAGCGGGTCGCTGTCGCTCGGCCACCAGGCCAACGCCACCGCGCTGGACCGGCTCCGCGCGGCCTGGCCCGCCGGCCTCCCCCGCCCGCACAACGGGATCATGCCGTTCCTCCTGGACGAGCGGTCGGCGCCCGCCCGGCGCCGGTATCTCGACGCGTTCGGCAACGCCGCCAACTTCGCGGTCGGCAACCGGTTCTTCCTGGCACTCACGATGCGGGCCGGGCTCGCGGCCGAGTGCGGCGACATGGCGTCCCGGCTCCTGTACGACGCGCCGCACAACCTGTTCTGGCGGGACGGGGACCGGGTCGTCCACCGCAAGGGCGCGACCCCGGCGGGCGGGCACGCCGAGATGGCCGGCGGGCCCCACGCGATGTGGGGCGAACCGGTCATCGTGCCCGGGTCGATGGGGGCGTCGAGCTTCGTGCTGCGCGGGCACGGGGATCCGCGCACGCTCGCCAGCGCGTGCCACGGCGCCGGACGCCGGGTCCCGCGCGGCGCGTCCGCGCGCGGGAGCGACGCCGAACTCGACGCCTTCCTGCGCGAGTTCCGGGTCGTGACGCCGCTCGACCACCGGAACCCGGTGGTGGCGCGGCGGTCCGACGTGATGGCCGCGTGGCGGCGCGACCTCAAGCAGGAGGCGCCCTGGGCCTACAAGGACATCGGCCCGGTGGTGTCGAGCCTGCGCGGCGGCGGCGTCGCGACGCCGGTCGCCGAGCTGCGGCCGCTGCTGACCGTCAAGGGATGACGGCCGGAGCCGGACGACCCACCCATGTCAGTGACCACTTACTCGATCGGCTACCGTGGGGCCGGACGCGAGAGTTCGAGGAGGGCGCGGTGGACTTCGACCTGCCGGAGAGCGCGGCCGCGGTGCGCGAGGGCGTGCTGGCGATCGCCGGGAAGTACGACCAGGAGTACTGGGGCCGCTGCGACGCGGACAAGCGCTGGCCGGAGGAGGTCTGGCGGGAGCTCGTGGACGGCGGCTGGACCGGCCTGGCGATCCCCGAGGAGCACGGCGGCGGGGGCCAGGGCCTGCTGGAGCTGGCCGTCGCCCTGGAGTCCCTCGCCGAGGGCGGCGCGGGCGGCGCCGCGTCGTTCCTGTACCTGCTCACACCCGCGTTCGGCGGGCTCACCATCGCCCGCCACGGGACGGCCGAGCAGAAGCGCGAGTTCCTGCCGAGGATCGTCTCCGGGGAGATCGAGACCTGCTTCGCCATCACCGAGCCGGACGCGGGCAGCAACGCGATCGAGATCTCCACCCAGGCCCGCCGCGACGGCGGCTCCTTCGTCGTCAGCGGGCAGAAGATCTGGATCTCCGGCGTGGAGCGCGCCGACTTCCTCGTCCTGGTCACCCGGACGGTCCCGGCCGCCGAGGCCCGGCCGCGCACGTCGGGCTTCACCGTCCTGCTGGTCGACGTCAAGGAGGCCGTCGCCGACGGCACGCTCACCTACCGGCCGATCCCCAAGCTCGGGACCAACACCGTGGCGTCCAGCATGGTGTTCCTGGACGGCGTCCGCGTCCCCGCCGAACGGGTCCTCGGCGAGGTCGACCAGGGGTTCGCCGTCCTGTGGGACATCCTCAACCCCGAGCGGATCCTCGCCGCCGCGGGCGGCGTCGGATCCGGCGGCCTGGTGCTGAAGATCGCCTGCGACTACGCCGCCGAGCGCGCCCCGTTCGGCACGCCGATCGGCGCGCACCAGGGCATCGCGTTCCCGCTCGCGCGGATCAAGGCGCAGCTGGAGCTGGCCCGGCTGATGACCTACAAGGCCGCCTGGCTGTGGGACCGGGGCCGCCCCTGCGGCTCGGAGGCCAACATCGCCAAGCTCACCGCGGCGGACGCGGCCTGGCAGGCGGCCGACCGCGCGTTCCAGACCCACGGCGGCATGGCGTACTCGCTGGAGTACCCGGTCGCCCGGATGTTCCGCGACGCCCGCATCGCCAAGAACATCCCGGTCGCCGAGGAGCTCGTCCTGGCCCACATCGCCCAGCACGAGTTGGGGCTCCCCAAGTCGTACTGACAGGCGGCCTTGTAGGTCAGCCGCCGGGCCCGCGGGCCCGGCGTGTTCCCGCAGTGTTAAGCGCACGTTAGATATCCGGCCGCTCCCCTGGACGCGGTCTCCTCCCCGGGCGAGGCTCCCACCAGCAACGACCCGTCCCGAGGAGGTTCCAGTGACGGCTCCACCCACCCCCGCGCGGCCCGCCCGCATCCCGTGGAAGTCGGTGTTCGGCGGCTCGGTCGGCAACATGGTCGAGTGGTACGACTGGTTCGTCTACGCGAGCTTCGCCACCTACTTCGCCTCCGCGTTCTTCCCCAAGGGCAACACCACCGCCCAGCTGCTGAACACCGCCGGCATCTTCGCCGTCGGGTTCTTCATGCGGCCGGTCGGCGGCTGGCTGCTCGGCCGCTACGCCGACCGGCGCGGGCGCAAGGCGGCGCTCACCCTGACCGTGACGCTGATGTCCGGCAGCGCGCTGCTCATCGCCGCCGCGCCGACCTACGAGTCCGTCGGGTACTTCGGGGCGCTCGTCCTGCTGGTGGCGCGGCTCCTGCAGGGCCTGTCGGTCGGCGGCGAGTACGCGGCCAGCGCCACCTACCTGACCGAGGCGACCCCGCCCGGCCGGCGCGGCTTCGCCTCCAGCTTCCAGTACGTCTCGATGACGGCGGGCCAGCTCGCCGGGCTCGGGCTCCAGATCGTCCTGCAGCGGACGATGACGGAGGAGGCGCTGAAGTCGTACGGCTGGCGCATCCCCTTCATCGTGGGAGCGGCCGCCGCGGCGGTGATCTTCTATCTGCGGCGCAGCCTGCTGGAGACCGAGGCCTACGGCGAGCAGGAGACCCGGACGGAGGCGGCCGAGCGCGGCACGATCCGCGAGCTGCTCGCGCACCGGCGCGAGGCGGTCCTGGTCATCGCGCTGACGATGGGCGGCACGCTCGCCTACTACACCTACACGACGTACCTGACCAAGTACCTGTCCAACACGGCGGGGCTGCCCAAGAGCACGGCGTCGCTGGTGAGCTTCTGCGCGCTGTTCGTCTTCATGCTGCTGCAGCCGATCGCCGGGGCGCTGTCGGACCGCGTCGGCCGCCGCCCGCTGCTGATCGCGTTCGGGATCGGCGGGACGCTCGGGACCGTCCCGCTGATGACCGCGCTGTCGGGCGTGACCGGCTTCGGCAGCGCGCTGGCGCTCTCGCTCGCGGGCCTGGTCGTCGTCACCGGCTACACCTCGATCAACGCGGTCGTGAAGGCGGAGATGTTCCCCACCCACGTCCGCGCGCTCGGCGTGGCCCTGCCGTACGCGATCGCGAACGCGCTGTTCGGCGGCACGGCCGAGTACGTGGCGCTGTGGTTCAAGAAGGCCGGCGCGGAGTCGGGCTTCTACTGGTACGTGGCCGGCTGCGCCGCGGTCTCGCTCGTGGTGTACGTGTGCATGCGCGAGACGCGGGACGCGGCGCTCTCGCGCCGGGAGCGCAAGGCGGCGGGCGAGGTCCCCGCGCACGCCTAGTCTTGTCGCCATGCGGATTCTCCTGGTTGAGGACGACGACCGGCTCGCGTCCGCGCTGATCACGGCCCTGACGCGGCACGGCCACGGGGTCGCGCGCACGGGAATGGGCGTCGACGCCCTCCGCCTGGCGGGGGGCGTCGACTTCGTCCTGCTCGACCTCGGCCTGCCCGACATGGACGGGCTCGAAGCGCTGCGCCGGGTCCGCCGCGTGTCGGCGGTGCCGATCATCGTGGTGACGGCCCGCACCCAGGAGCGCGACGTGCTGCGCGGGCTGCGCTCGGGCGCCGACGACTACCTGGTCAAGCCGTTCCGGACCGCGGAGCTGATGGCGCGGATGGAGGCGGTCGTCCGGCGCGGCACCCGCCCGATGCCGGCCCGCGACCAGGTCGTGACCGTCGGGGACGTCCGCATCGACCTGGAGACCCGGAAGGTGACCGTCGCGGGCCTCCCGGTCACGCTGACCCGCCGCGAGTTCGACGTGCTGGCGCTGCTGGCGCGGGAGCCGGGCGTGGTCCGCGGCCGGGAGGAGATCCTGGACGCGGTCTGGGGCGACCCGCTGCTGTCGGCGTCCCGGTCGCTGGACGTGCACGTGGCGGGGCTGCGCGCCAAGACGGGCCGGCCGGGCCTGGTGGTGACGCTGCGCGGCACGGGATACCGGCTCGGCACGGCCGGATGAGGCCCCGGCTCGTCGCGGCGTTCACCGCGCTCATCGTCCTGGTGATCACCGCCCTGTCGGTGCCGCTCGGCCTGGCCTACGCCTCGCACCGCGCGAACCGGCTGCTGCTCGACCGGCGCGCCGACGCGACCCGGTTCGCCGAGCTGGCCGACCGGGCCGCGCGGGAGGGCGACCGGACCGCGCTGGTGCCGGAGATCACCCGCTACGCTGAGCTGTACGGGGCGGCGGTGCGGATCCGCGACCGGGACGGGGCGCTGGTCGCCGAGGCCGGCGCCATGGACGCCGACGACACCGCGGCGACCCGCACGGCGCTGTCCGGGCGGACGACCGAGGACCTGCCCGCGCTCGGGCCCTTCGGCCCCCGCGCGGTGCTGATCGCCGAGCCCGCCGGGCGCGACGCCCAGGTGTCGGGCGCCGTGCTGCTGCTGGCGCCGACCGGCCGCGCCCGCCACGACATCGCCCTGGTCTGGGCCGCGCTGGCGCTCGGCGCGCTGGCCGTGCTCGGCTGCTCGACGCTCGCGGCGCGCGGGCTGGCCCGGTGGATCCTGCGGCCGGTCACCGAGCTGGACCACACCGCCGGGGAGATCGCCGGGGGCCGCATGGAGGCCCGCGTCGCGCCCGACGTCGGACCGGCCGAGCTGCGCCGGCTCAAGGCCCGGTTCAACGCGATGGCGGACGCGGTGTCGGCGGCGATGGACCGGCAGCGCACGTTCGTCGCCGACGCCTCACACGAGCTGCGGACCCCGCTGGCCGTGCTGTCGCTGCGGCTGGAGAACCTCCAGCCGCACCTGGCGGCGGAGGGGACCGCCGAGCACGAGGAGGCGATGGCCGAGATCGACCGGCTCGGCGCCCTCGTCGACGACATGCTGGCGCTGGCGCGGGTCGAGTCCGGCGCGGCCGCGCGGGACGTGGACGCCGTGGCCGAGCTCCGGCCCCGCCTGGCGGGCTGGCAGGAAGTGTTCGCCGCCAAGGGCCTGACCCTGGAGGTCGACCTGCCGGAGTCGCGGCACGTCCAGGCGGTGCCGGACGCGGTCGCCCGCATCGCCGACACCGCCCTGGACAACGCGCACAAGTTCGTCCCGGAGGGCGGGACCGTCACGGTCGGCATGGAGGGAACCGTCCTGCGCGTCGCCGACGACGGTCCCGGACTCCCGGAACGGGAGCGGGCCGAGGCGCTCGGGCGCTTCTGGCGCTCCGGCGACCACGCCAACGTGCCGGGCAGCGGCCTCGGCCTGGCGATCGCCGCCGAGCTGGCGAAGGCGTCCGGAGGCACCCTCCGCCTGCTCCCCGGCACCCCGCGCGGGCTGGTGGTCGAGCTGCGGATGGCCGCTCCCCCGTCCGGTCAGCCGTAGGTGGAGCGGTAGTAGCGGACGGCGCCCGGGTGCAGCGGGACGGCCCCGGTCCCGATCGCGTAACGGCGGTCGAGCCGCCCGCCGGGCGCGTCCGGCGCCTCCAGCCGGTCCCGGCTCGCGAACAGGATCCGCGTGACGGCGAACGCGACGTCCCCGGACAGGGACGCGCGGCACACCAGGTAGCTGGGCGTGCCGACCGTGGCGACGGGCACGCCGCGCCCGTACTCCCCCGCGGGGACGGCCGCGTCCTCGTACACCGGGCCGTAGGCGCGGCGCAGCGGCGCGACCAGGCCGTCGAGGGCGAGCAGCCGGACCGGAGTCGTCCGGGCGAAGGCGTCCAGCGCCGGGGTCGGCACCCCGCCCGACCAGAAGAAGGCCGCGACGTCGCCGTCGCGCAGCGCCTTCATCGAGGCGTCCAGCCCGAGCGTCACGGTGCGGGCCGGCGCCGTCAGCCGGGCGGCGGCGAGGACCCGCTCGGCGGTCACCGCCGTCCCCGACAGCGCGGCGCCGATCGACACGCGGCGGCCCGCCAGGTCGGCGACCGCGCCGACGGGCGAGCCCGCGGGCACGACGAGATGGACGTAGTTCATGTACATCCGCGCCAGCGCGGCCACCTTCGGGTGCCCGGCCCGGACGGCCCGGTCGGCGCTGTCGGCCAGCGCGAACCCCAGCTCCGCGCGCCCCTCCGCCAGCATCGCGAGGTTCTCGACGCTCGCGGCGGTCCGCAGCACCTGCGCGGCGAGCCCCCGGCGCCGCAGCTCGCCCGCGAACCGCTGGCCGAGCACCTCGTAGGCACCGCCGGCCTCACCGGTGGCGAGCCTCAGCCGGGCCCGCGGCTCCGGCTCCCGCGAGCACCCCGCGGCCACGGCCGGGACCCCGGCGGCGAGCAGCAGGACGGCCCTGCGGTCGGGACGCACCCGCACACGCTATCTCCGCGCGCCGGCCGGAACACCCGAAGCGGCGAGAGGCGCTCAGCCGAACTCCGGCGGCCGCTTCTCCCGGATCGCCGCGACGCCCTCGCGCACGTCCGGGCCGGTGAACCCGAAGAACTCCATCGCCAGGGACGCGTCGAACGTCGGCCCGGCGAGGCGAAGCCAGTTGTTCAGCGCGTGCTTGGTGAGCGACAGCGCCTCGGCGGGACCGGCGGCGAGCCGGCCCGCGATCTCCAGGGCGCGCCCGTGCACCTCCTCGTCGTCCACGCACAGCGAGACCAGGCCGATCCGCTCGGCCTCCTCGCCGGTGAGGACGTCGTTGAGCAGCAGGTAGTACTTGGCCTTCGCCAGCCCGCACAGCAGCGGCCACACGATCGCGGCGTGGTCGCCCGCCGCCACGCCCAGCCGGGTGTGCCCGTCGATGATCTTCGCGGTGCGGCCGGCGACGGAGACGTCGGCGAGCAGCGCCACCGCGAGCCCGGCGCCCACCGCCGGGCCCTGCACCGCGCTGACCACCGGCTTCGAGCAGTTCAGCACGTTCATCACGATGTCGCGGGCCTCGCGCATGATCCGGCGGCGGGAGGCGTGGTCGGTCATCATCTCCTCGATCATGGCGAGGTCGCCGCCGGCGGAGAACGCCGTCCCCGCACCGCGCACGAGGATCACGCGCACCTCGTCGTCGGCGTCCGCGTCCCGCCAGATCTCCGCCAGCTCGCGGTGCCCGGTCGTGTCGACCGCGTTCAGCTTGCCGGGCGTGCTGATCGTGATGCGCAGCACCCCGTCCGCCGCCCAGTCGATCTTCAGCCGCCGGTACCCGCCGTACCGGGTCATCGGTGCTCCCCGCTCATGCCGCACTGCCCTCCCGCGCGTGACCGTCGGATGCCGCGCGCAATCGTCGCACAGCGAACTCCATCGCCTCGGCACCGGCATCGAAGATCTCGGGCAGCAGGAAGAACGAGTGCACGACGCCGTCGTAGCGGCGCAGCTCCACCGGGACGCCGGCCGCGGCGAGACGGCGGGCGTACGCCTCGGCCTCGTCGCGCAGGATGTCGCACTCGGCGGTGATCACGGTGCCGGGCGCGGCGCCGGTGAGGTCCTGGGCGCGCAGCGGGGCGAGCCGGAAGTCGGACGGGTCGGCGCCGCCCCGGTACAGGCCCATGAACCGGGCGAGCGTCCCGCCGTCCAGCCCGTACCCGGACCCGTACTCCCGCCAGCTCGGGGTGTCCATCGCCGTGTCGGTCACCGGGTAGACGAGCAGCTGGTGGACGAGGGGCAGCCCGCGGTCCCGGGCCAGCAGCGCCACCGCCGCGGCGAGGTTCCCGCCGGCACTGTCGCCGGCGACCGCGACCGCCCCGGGCCGGACCTCGTACCGGCCCGGTTCCCGCACCGCGGACGACACGACGGCCCACGCGTCGTCGACCGCCGCGGGAAACGGATGTTCCGGGGCGAGCCGGTAGCCGACGTTCAGCACCACGCACCCCGCGGCGGCGGCCAGGTCCCTGCAGGCGGCGTCCACGTTGTCGACTCCGCCCAGCACCCAGCCGCCGCCGTGCAGGTAGACGACCGCCGGGAGCGGCCCCTGCCCGGGCGGCGCCGGACGGTACAGGCGCACCGGCACGGAGCCGGCCGGGCCGGGCACCGTGAGGTCGCGGACCCGCGGAAGCTCGCGCCGGACGACCGGGAACGCCGCACCGATCCGCTCCCGCATCTCCGCGATGGTGGGCTCGGCGGTGGTGGGCCCGGCGGCGTCGCCGTGGCCCGAGACCGTCCAGGAGGCGAGCAGTTCCAGAAATCTCACGGTCTGCGGATGTAAGGGCATGCGGCTGCCTCCGGCGGGTGGTTATGCGGCGGAATCCACCGAACGCCTTCCCCGCGGACCGGAGCGTCAATCCCGGGTCAGCGGTCGGCGGCCTCGGCGACCAGCGCCTCGAACAGGCGCTTGTCGTCCCCCTCCTCGGGATGCCACTGGACGGCGAGGCCGAAGCGGTGGCCCTGCAGCTCGACGGCCTCGACGACCTGGTCCTCGGCCCACGCCACGGCGGACAGGCCCTTGCCGAGCCGGCTCACCGCCTGGTGGTGGTAGGTGGGGACGTCGGCCGAGTCGCCGAGGATCTTGCCGACCAGGCTCGTCGCGCTGATCTGCACCCGGTGCGCGCCGACGATGCCGGTCTCCGGGGCGTGCCCCTTGTGGCCCACCGCCTCCGGCAGATGCTGGATGAGGGCGCCGCCGCGCGCCACGTTCAGCACCTGCATGCCGCGGCAGATCGCCAGGAACGGCAGGTCGGCGTCCACGACGGCACGGGCGAGCGCCAGCTCGAACCGGTCGCGCTGCGGCTGCGGCGGCCCGGTCTCGGCGTGCCGGAGGGCACCGTACAGCTCCGGGTCGAGGTCGCCGCCGCCGGCGAGGACGATGCCGTCCAGCCTGGAGACGAGGGCGTCCAGCCCGCGCAGGGTCGCGGCCGGCGGCAGCAGGACCGGGACGCCTCCGGCCCGCTCGACCGAGCGCACGTACGGCGCCGGCAGGAGCGCGGCCTCGCGGACCCAGACGCCCCAGCGGGCCGGCTCCTGGTAGGTGGTGATGCCGATGAGCGGCGGCGGGCCGTCACCGGCTGCGGGGCGCGGGGCCCCGCGAGCGGCTTCTGACATGCGTGCTTCCCCCTCTGCTGAGCACAGGCCACAGGACGACTTCCGATATGGGTGATTCGCGCCTTTGGCTGCACATCATGGCGTATCACCCGCCCCCTCGGACCGTCCCGCCCCCGGGCCTTCCGCCTGCCAGCTTGCCGTACGGCGCGGATCTTCGCAGTCCGAAGCGGCCGACCGGACCACCTCCGGAAGGCCGGCGGCGCGGGCCGCCGGCCGCCGTCACACACGAAACACCGAATAATCCTGAAATCTTCAACCCGGGAGCAGAATCTTCCTCCAGCCCCACCTCGCGGTACACGCGTCGTTCATTCCACCGCGTCGGTACCGATCAGTATGCGTTTCCTATTGGACGCACAGCCCATTACAGAGAATCAATCATGATTACTCGGCGTGTTGATCACCAGACTCTTCACGGCCGCCTGCTTGGCCACCAGCGGATACGCCTGCGAGAATCTCACAAAGCCGGGCGCCCCGGTGAACCCCGATCACCGTGCGGCCATGGCACCCGGCCACCGAAAGCCCGAGGGGGCGAGCTGGCGAATGTCACCAGAACCCCGCGTCATCAAAGAATGCTTCGCACGTCTCGAAACCGATCCGGCAGGTGCCACGAGCTATTTCTACGGCCGGCTCTTCGCGGCGCAGCCCCGGTTGCGGGCCCTGTTCCCGCCCGCGATGGGCGCCCAGCACGACCGGTTCTTCCACGCCCTCACCCGGATCGTCTGGAGCCAGGACAACCCCGCGGAGCTCGCGGGCCATCTCGGCCGGCTCGGCCGCGGCCACCGCAAGTACGGGGTGCTGCGCGAGCACTACCCCGCCGTCGGGGCCGCGCTGATCGCGACGCTCCGCGCCTTCGCCGCCGACGTCTGGACGGCGGAGGCCGAGGACGCCTGGACCGCCGCCTACCGCTCCGCCGCCGACACCATGATCCGCGCGGCGGAGCGGGACGCCGCGCAGGCCCCGCCATGGTGGGTCGCCGAGGTCGTGGAGCACGACCGCCGCGCCCCCGGCCTCGCGGTCCTCACGCTGCGGCCCGACCGCCCGCTGCCGTTCGCCCCCGGGCAGCACGTGAGCGTGCAGTCCGCCCGGTGGCCGCGGGTCTGGCGGCCGTACTCGGTCGCGAACGCGCCCCGGCCGGACGGGACGCTGCGCCTGCACGTCCGGGCCCGCCCGGGCGGCTGGGTGAGCGGCGCGCTGGTCCGGCACACCGGACCGGGCGACACCGTGCTGCTCGGACCGCCCGAGGGCGCGATGACGCTCGACCCCGCCTCGGATCGCGCGCTGCTCCTGATCGGCGGCGGAACCGGCCTCGCCCCCATGAAGGCGCTCGCCGAACAGGCCGTCGCCGCCGGCGGGGACCGTGACGTCCGCCTGCTCGTCGCGGCCCGCGAGGAGAGCGCCCTCTACGATCTCGCCGACCTGCGGCTGCTGGAGTCCGCCTTCGCGCGGCTCCGGGTCGTCCCGGTGCTGTCGCGCGCCCCGGCGCCCGGCGCCCTCAAGGGCCGGGTGCCGGACGTGCTGCCCGGGCTCCTGCACGGCGTCCGCGACCACGAAGCCTACGTGGCCGGGCCCGCCCCGCTCGTCCGCCGGACGGTCACCGCCCTGCAGCGGCTCGGCGTGCCGCTGACGCGGATCCACCACGACCTGCTCACGGCCGGCGACTGACCCCGGTCACCAGCCGGCGCGCTCGCGCAGGAACTCGGTCGTCTTCGCGTCCGCCGGATAGAACGACTCGATCGCCAGCTCGGCCACCGTGATGTCGACCGGCGTCCCGAAGGTCGCGATCGTGCTGAAGAACGACAGCTCCCGGCCGTCCACCCGCATCCGCAGCGGGACGAAGACCTCGTGGTCGGCGGGCGGCGCGATCGCCTCCCCCACGTCTCCGGGGAAGCTCCGCAGCTCCTTGTAGAGCTGGGCTAGAGCCGCGTCCGCGGTCAGCGCGACGTGCCGCCGCACCCGGTCGATCATGTGCGCGCGCCACTCGGCCAGGTTCAGGATGTTCTTGGCCATCCCGTCCGGATGCATGCTGAGCCGCAGCACGTTCAGCGGCGGTTCGAGCAGTTCCTGCGGCGCGCCCTCCATGAAGAACGCCGCGGCCGCGTTGGCGTCGATCAGGTTCCAGAACCGGTCGACGACCACGGCCGGGTAGGGCTCGTGCCCCTCCAGCACCTGCCTCAGCGCCGCCCGGACCGAGTCCATCTTCGGCTCCTCGATCGGCGTCTCGTCGAACACCGGCGCGTACCCGGCCGCGACCAGCAGCAGGTTGCGGTCGCGCAGCGGCACGTCCAGATGCTCCGCGAGCCGCAGCACCATCTCCCGGCTCGGCGCCGAACGCCCCGTCTCCACGAAGCTGAGGTGCCGGGTCGACACGTCCGCCTCCGACGCCAGCTCCAGCTGGCTCAGCCTGCGCCGCTGCCGCCATGCGCGCAGCTGGTCCCCGATAGGTCTCACATCACTCAACGCCGTCGTCATCGTGGTCACGCCCCGACGCTACCCGCACCCTGGTCAGGCCCACGATTACGTCCGGGGTAATGGACCGGCGGCGGCCCCATCGCCAGGGTGGGTGCGGTACGCGGACCGAGGAGGAACTCATGACCACGGAACTCACCCCCGACCAGCTGACCGACGCGATGCCGTTCGCCCGCGCGCTCGGCGTGGAGATCGACACCGCAGGGCCCGGGGAGGTCACCGGCCACCTGGACTGGGCCCCGGACCGCTGCACCGCTGGCGGTGTCATGCACGGCGGAGCCCTCATGGCGCTCGCCGACACGCTCGGCGCCGCCTGCGCCTTCCTCAACCTGCCGCCGGACACGTTCACGACGACGCTGGAGTCCAAGACCAATTTCTTCCGCGGGGTCAGGGAGGGGCACGTCCGGGGTGTCGCGCATCCGCTGCACACCGGCCGCACCTCGATCGTCGTCCAGACCGACCTGTTCGACGCGGCCGGCCGCCGCGTCGCCCAGGTGACCCAGACCCAGGCGGTACTGCGCAGCTGATCTCCGGCTCACTCGGGGCCGGTGGGCGGCGCACCGCCGAGCGCCTTTACATTGTAGATTTTTTGGTGTCGAGGTGCTCGGCGAAGAAGGCGAAGATGCGGTCCCAGCCGTCCGCGGCGTTCTCACGGCCCCTGCCGACCCCGAAGGCGATCTTCGCGACCGGGCCGAGCGGGGCGGGCGGGGTGAAGCCGGTGAGGAAGCTGTGCCCGGTCCCCGGGTACTCCTTCACGTCGTGCGTGACACCGGCGATCGTCAGCGCCCGCTCCAGCTTGCCCGCGGCCCCCCGCAGCGTCGGGTCCGCGCCGCCGTAGTTGCCGACGATCGGGCACGCGCCCCGCAGCGACTCCTCCGGCCGGCGCGGCAGGATCCCGTAGTTGGCCGCGGCCGCCTTGAAGTCGTACTTCGCGGCGGCGACCAGCGCGAAGCCGCCGCCCATGCAGAACCCGCACACGCCCACGTCGCCGGTGCAGTCGTCCCGGCCGGCGATCCATGCGCGGGTCGCCTCGATGTGGTCGTAGGTGGGGCCGCGCCGGGCGCGCATGTCCCGCATCGCCTTGGTGACGCAGCGGATCCATGGTGCACCGTTGTACAGGTCGGGCAGGACGGCGAGGTAGCCGTTCGCGGCGAACCGGTCGGCCTGGGCGCGCATGTCCGCGCTCGCGCCCATCGCCTCGAACACGATCACGACGCCGGGCCAGGGCCCCTCCCCTTCGGGGACGGCGAGGTACCCCGGCAGCTCGCGGCCACCCGCCGGAATTCTGATGTCAGACATACCGTCGAATAATTCCGCAGATATACACCGTACGCCTAGACCCGAACCGAACCGTCCACGGCGATCGGAACCCGGGGACCGCGAATGACCTGGTCAGACCTTGCGCCACTCGGGGGTCCAGGTGCCGTCCTCGATGACGTAGTCGCCGAACAGGTCCGGGGCCTCCTTGCGCATCACCTCGCCGATCTTGCCGAAGAGGAGCCGGATCTCCTCCTCCGCGCCGGGCGCGGTGCGGTTCTCCAGCGTGTGCCGCAGGGTGCGGACGTTCGCCGTCCAGACCAGGCCGGTGCCGACGCCCTCGGGGGCGAAGCGGCGCATGAACGAGGTCTTGTGCTTCTTCTCCTTGAACGGCACGCCCTCGTCGTCCAGGCCGAAGTGCGCCGCCATCCAGCCCTGGAACTCCTCCATCTGCTCCAGCATGGCGGTGGCGCGCTTCATCAGCTCGGCGTCCTCGCGGGCCCACTCGGGGAACCAGAACGGGATGTCCTGGAGCCGGACGAACCGCAGCGACTCCTGCGAGATGGCCACCCCGGGACGGTGCCGGACGAGCTCGTGCGTCAGGACACGGCTCACGTTGTGCAGGACGAAGCTGAAGCTGACGTGCTCCAGCACCGAGCCGTGCAGGCTCCGCAGGATGTTCTCCAGATACAGGCCGGAGTCCGTGCGGATCTTGGTCACGTTGGGGTTGAGGCCCGGCTCCCACGAGCGGTAGCAGAGCCGCCCGGCGAACTCGGCCAGGTTCTGCGGGTCGTTCAGCTCGTCGTCGAGCTCGCCCCGGTCGAGCCGCTCCAGCCAGCCCTCCCCGCCGACGTCCCGCAGGTACCGGGCGACCTCGTCGTAGTCCAGTTCGGGCCGCGCAACGAGGAACACCTCGGGCTCGACGCTCTTCACTCTCGTTCCCCCTACGTGTCGTATCCGTCGCCCCTTAGGAAACCACCCCGGTACGACGACCGCGACCCCGGCACGGTGGCGGAGGTGTCGTGCCGCAGACTAGAGGGGTTCGTCCAGGTAGGGAGGTTCGATGCCGTCGGAACTGAAGGTGCTGGGAGCCTGCCCGCTGGACTGTCCCGACGGGTGCTCGTGGGTCGTCACGGTGCGGGACGGCGAGGCGGTCGGGCTGCGGGGCAATCCCGGTCACCCGTACACGCGCGGGGCGCTGTGCACGAAGGTGAACCGGTGGCTGGAGCGGGCCGCGCAGCCCGACCGGATCCTGCATCCGCTGCGGCGCATCGGCGCGAAGGGTGAGGGACGGTTCGAGCGGATCGGCTGGGACGAGGCGCTCGACGAGATCGCCACCCGGCTGGAGGACGTCGTCCGCGAGCACGGCGGAGAGGCGATCTGGCCGTACTGGGGGACGGGCACGCTCGGCTACCTCCAAGGTCTCGAGGGGCATTCGGGGCGGCGGTTCTTCAACGTGCTGGGCGCGTCGGCGCATCACGCGAACATCTGCTCGGCGGCGGGCAGCGCCGGGATGACCGAGGCGGTCGGCTCGCCCGGCGGCATGGATCCGGAGGACCTCGCGCACGCGGGGCTGATCCTGCTGTGGGGCACGAACCCGCTGACCAGCGGTCATCATGTGTGGAAGTTCGTGCAGGAGGCGCGCAAGGCGGGGGCGTACCTGGTCGCGATCGATCCGGTGCGGACGAGGACGGCGCAGCAGGCCGACGAGCACCTGGCGCCGATCCCGGGGACGGACGCTGCGCTCGCGCTCGGCCTGCTGAACGTCATCGTGGGACTCGGCGCCCAGGACGAGGAGTTCCTGCAGCGGCACACTCTCGGGTGGGACGAGTTCCAGGGGCGTATGGCGGAGTTCCCGCCGGAGCGGGCCGCGGAGATCACCGGCGTCCCCATGGAGAGCATCCGCGCGCTCGGCGAGCGGATCGCCCGGACGCGCCCGACCGCCATCCGGGCGACGCAGGGGCTCCAGCGGCACTCGGGCGGCGGGGCGGCGCTGCGGGTGATCGCCGGCATCCCCGCCGTGACGGGCGACTGGGCACGCCGGGGCGGCGGGGTCGCGTTCTCCACGTCCGGTCACGTGAAGCTGAACAAGGCCGCGCTCTGGCGGGACGACCTTCGTCCCGGCCCGGTGCGGACGCTGTCGATGAGCCGCCTCGGCGAGGGACTGCTGGACGTCCAGGACCCGCCGGTGAAGGCCCTGTTCGTCATCGCGGCCAATCCGGCGGGCAGCACGCCCCACCAGAACAAGGTGCGGCGCGGGCTGGCCCGCGGCGACCTGTTCACCGTGGTGATGGAGCAGTTCCCGACCGACACCGCGGACTACGCCGACATCGTGCTGCCCGCCACGGCACAGCACGAGCACACCGACCTGCACGAGGGCTACGGGCACCTGTACCTGACGTGGAACGAGCCGGCGGTGGCGCCGCCGGGCGAGTGCCTGCCGACGACCGAGACGTTCCGGCGGCTGGCCCGCCGGATGGGCCTGGACGAGCCGGCGCTCTTCGACTCCGACGAGAGCCTCGCGGAGCAGCTCCTCGCGTCCGACCACCCGTGGATGGCCGGGATCACCCTCGACCGGCTCCGCAAGGAGGGGTTCCTCCGGATGTCGGTCCCGGACCCGTTCCTGCCCTATGCCGAGGGGTTCCCGACCCCGTCGGGGCGGTTCGAGTTCCGCTCCCCCACCGCCGGGCTGGCCGGGTACGTCCCGCCGGTGGAGGTCGCCGACACCGAGCGGGCCCGGAGGTATCCGCTCGCGCTGATCTCGGCGGCGTCGCACGAGTTCCTCAACACGCAGTTCGGCAACAATCCGGAGCTGAGGCGGCGCTCCGGCGGCCTCACCGTCCGCCTGCACGAGGACGACGCCAAGGCACGCGGGCTGACCGACGGGCAGCGGGTCAGGGTCGGCAACGACCGGGGCGCCTTCGAGGCGACGTTGACGGTATCCGACCAGGTCAGAGCGGGTGTGGCGGCCACCACGAAGGGCCACTGGGCCAAGCTCGCGGGCGGCGCGAACGCCAACGCAGTCGTCGACGAGCGCGACACCGACCTCGGCGGCGGCCCCGTCTTCCACGACACCCGCGTGGAGATCACCGCGATTCCCGATGATCATGAGAATGCACATCCAGTGCACCCTGTTCATGATCGGGTTTCAGAGCCTCGTCGATGAGGCCCGTCATCCGGTCCTCGTTGTCGGGCAACAGGTGCCCGTAGCGGTCGAGTGTGATGCTCGGACTGGAGTGCCCCATCCACTCGCTGACCGCGGGGATGCCCTCGCCGCCCGCGAGCAGCACCGAGGCGAACCAGTGCCGGAGGGCGTGCATCCCGTTGTGGTCTCGCGGCGGCGCGTCCGGCTCCCTTTCCTTGGCCGGATCGACGATGCCCGCCTTGATCGCCGCCGGCTTCCAGATGCAGCGAGAGAACCACGAGCGATGCAGCGCGCCCGCCTTGGGCAGACGCACCTTCTTGCCGTCCTCGCGCTCGACCGGCCCGCTGGTGAAGATCAGCTCGACCGTGACCGAATCGCCCTCCGGGTCACCCCACGGGAGGGTGACCTTCAGCGGCGGATAGCGCTGGATGTGCTCGGCGAGCACCTGCTTCACCGACTCCGACAGCCGCACGGTGCGGGTCTTGTCGTACTTGGGCGCCGCGAATACCAGGACCCACTTGCCCTCGGCGTTCTTCATGACCTTGACCTGGCGGCGGACGTGCACCTTCGGCCTGGTCTTCAGCCACTCCACGTCATCGGGCGCAAGGCCGAACACCTCGCCCTGCCGCAGGCCGAGGCCGGCCCCGGCGTCCACCATCGTCTTGTAGCGGCCAGGCAGTGCGTCACGCTGCGCGGCGATCTGCGCACGCGTCCACGGGACGATCTTGCGCTTGGGCGCCTTGGGGATGACGACGACCTTGCTCTTGAGCGGGTTCTTGGTGATCTTCTCGTCGTCGATCGCGCAGTTGATGACCGTACCCAGGTGGGTCATCACCGTCCCGATCGTCACCGGGTCCAGCTTGGCCTTGGTCATGCGGGCCACGACGGCCTGGACGAGTGAGGGTGTCCGGGAGAGAGTCTTCAGCTCGATCCCGCCGATCACCGGATAGACGTGCTTGGCCAGGGCCTGGCGCATGTTCTCGCGGGACGTCCCGTTCAGGGTCCGGAACTCGATGAGCTGCTCGGCGTAGTCCTTGAGCGAGACCTCGCCCGCGGAGGGGTCAATGTAGGTGTCGGCCTTCAGCTCATGCTGGACCTTCGCCCAGTAGGCCTCGGCGTGGAGCTCGGGGTTCTTGCCTTCCTTGCGGTCGAAGTTCTCCGAGCACTGCTTGCCGCCGAGGTCGTACCAGCGGACCTGCCAGCGCGCTCCCCTGCCATGAGCGGCGGACGGATACAGCTCCGTGGCCTTGGTGCTGTGCTTGCCGCACGCACCGACCGGCTTGCCGGTCTTGGGATCGGTCCGCGGTTTGCGGGTGTGCCATCGGTCGTAGACGGCCATGCGCCCTCCGGAGGGAGTCGGCTGCCCGCGCGGGGCAGCGCTCACCCTCGCGGCGGGTGCTGCTGGTGATGGTTTGGCGCCGTGAGGCTGCGGGATGATGGGACTTCGCTGGCGCGGCGGCGGCGCGGGACCGGGGGCACGGTTGTTGCGGTCTGCCGCCGCGCCAGCATCGGTCCCTTGACCGGACGCCTTACGGCTCGTCCCATACTGCGTGGCCATCCGATTTAAGTCAAGAATTTGCACCGTGCGAATTTAGCTGACATGATACGCATTACGCATAGTGACGGCAGATGATCACGACCGGGAGGTGGGCCGTGGAACGCATCTCGCCGACCCTCCGCCAGCGGCGGCTCGGCATGGTCCTGCGACGACTGCGCGCAGAGAACGGCCGCACGACCGAGCAGGTCGCCGCCGACCTTGGATGGTCCCGCACAAAGGTCAGCCGCCTGGAGGATGCGCCGCGCAAGCCGATCCTCAAGGAGATCGAGCGTCTCCTGGACGCCTACCGGATCGGCGAGCCGCGCCGCTCAGAGGTCCTGGAGCTGACCAGGCAGGCCCGGCAGCGCGGATGGTGGGACAACTACCGCACCCAGATCAGCCGGGACTATGACACCTACATCGGTTTGGAGACCGAGGCCCGGAGCCTGCGCACCTGGGAGGTCGCCAACATCCCGGGGCTGCTTCAGACCCCTGGCTACGCGCGCGCCCTCATCAAGGCGCGGCGGCCGGACATGCCCGAGGACGACGTACAGGCTCGCGTCTCCGTCCGCACGACCCGCCAGGAGCATCTGCTGACCGGGCCAGACCCGGTGCGGCTGTGGGCGGTCGTGGGAGAAGGTGCGCTGCGGCGCCTAGTGGGCGGCGAGGCGGTGATGCGCGAGCAGCTGGAGCATCTGCGCAAGCTGAGCGAGCTGCCGAACGTCACGATCCAGGTCCTGCCGTTCAGCGCGGGCGCGGCCCCGGCGCAGGGGCCGTTCGTCATCATGGACTTCGCCGAGCCGACGGACCCGGAGGTCGTCTACGTCGAGACGCCGGCGGGCTCCATCTGGATCGAGGAGCGCGGGGTCGTCGCGGTCTACCTCGTCGATTTCTTTCGCCTGGTCGAAGTGTCGACCCCTGAGGATCGGACCAAGAAACTCATGGCTAAGCTGGCGGGAGAACTTCCCCGCTAGATTGGCAGGCCAGTGGCCGAAACCCCGCACCGCAAGTGGCGAAAATCCAGCTACAGCGACGTCGAGGGCAACTGCGTCGAGCTGGCGCGCGCCCCGCGCGGCGTCGCCGTCCGCGACTCCAAGGCCCCAGACGGTCCTGTGGCCGCCCTGTCGGCACCCGCATTCGCCGACCTGATCGCATCCATCAAAGCAGGTCAGAGGGATCTGTAAGGGTCCTCACAGTACACGTCCGACACCCGCCAGTAGCGGCAGGGGGCCGAGGGGCACCTCTTCTTCCGGCCGCCACTGGCGGGCCTCCACCATCCCGGGCTCGATCAATTCCGCCCCCTCGAAGCACGCGCGGATTTCTGCGGCGGGACGAATGGTCATCTCCGGGAAATGGTCGCCGATCTCTTCGAGTATCTCCTGGTCGGCGCCGTCGCAGCTCACATGCGCGACGGCGAGATCACTGTCCGAAGGCGCCCATTCTTTGTAGGGGCGACGACTTCTTCGGGGGGCTCGGGCAGGTAGTGCAGGAGGGAGGCCATGAGGATCGCGACGGGCCGCGAGGGGTCGAGGAATCTGTCGGCGCGGGCCAGGACCGTGTCGGCGTCCTGGGCATCCGCCGCGACGTAGTCGGCGCCCTGGTTCTCGGCCAGCAGCGCCCGGCTGTGCGCCAGGACGATCGGGTCGTTGTCGACGTACATGACCCGCGCCCCTGGGGTGATCCGCTGTGCGACTTGGTGGACGTTGTCTGCCGTGGGCAGGCCGGAGCCGACGTCCACGAACTGGTCGATCCCCCGCTCGCCGGCCAAGTGCCGCACGACCCGGACCGCCCATGCCCGGTTCACCCGGGCAGTGGTCGCCAGAGCCGGCCAGCGGGCGAGGAACTTCTCCGCGAGCTCGCGGTCGACGGCGAAGTTGTCCTTGCCGCCGAGCAGGTAGTCGTAGATCCGGGCGGGACTAGGGCGGCTGACGTCGATCCGGTGCTGCATTCACGGCTCCTTGCAGGTCGGGGGGAGGCTGGAGACCGGCTGCGATGACCTCGACGGCAGGCTGTGCTGCCGCCCGGGAAGCTCGTCCCCGCAGGGCGGGGCCGCGGGGACGAGTTCGGGGCACGCGGGCCTCGGCGCGGGCGGCTGATCCTCGGGCGGCTCGGCGGCCGGCACCGGCTCGGTCGAAGGGCTGGGCGCGGGCGTCGGCGCGGGTGATCTGGACGCCGTCGTCTGCGTGGGAGTCGGCTGAGCGGCCGGCTTCGTGGACGGCGGGGTGCTGCTCTCCGCCTCCGTCGCGGACGTCGAGGGGGACGGCTCGGGCGACGGAGTGGCCGAGGGCGCCGGGGTCGCCGACGCGGTCGGCTCGGCGGTCGGCTCGGCAGTAGTCACACCGGCGGGCACCGTGGCGGGCGGCGGGATCGGCTCTGAGTCCTCGGGGTCCGCCGCTTCCGGCTCGGAGTCGGTCACCGGCTCGGCGGCCGGGAGCGCGGGAAGCGGCGGGGTCAGCGGATCCTCGTCCCTCGCGGGCACGATCTCCACGACCGCGACCCCGGGGCGGACGACAGGCGCGAGCGCCGATTGCATCACGGGCAGGGTCGCCGGCGTGGACATGATCGCGGCGGCGGTGGCCAGCGGCGTGACGGCGGCCGCCACCGTGCCGCTCACGGCACCGGTCATGGTCCCGGTGCACGTCGCTGTCGCCGTGGTGGTCCCGGTCGCCGGGCTGAGGGTGGCGAGCTGGCCGAGGTCGCGCAGCCAGCGCAGGCCCAGCAGGGCGGGCAGCAGGGCCACGCTCCACAGGCGCCGCTCGCCGAGGCGGTCCGGACGCCGGTCTGGCTGGCCTCCGCGCAGCACCCGCAGCACGCGGCGGGCGTCGCCCTTGTCCAGCCAGTCCGCCAGGACGACATGGCCGTCCTCGGCGTAGCCGGCCAGCGGCGGCGGGAGATACCGCCGGGTCACGGGACCGAGCCTGCCGGTCGCCGGACCGCTGGTCGCCTCCGGCGCCTCCAGGTACCGAAGGACATCCTGGGCGGTGGCCAGCCCGGCGCGACCGCGGAACTTCACGGTCAGTAGGCGGCTGGGCGGGATCGGCACCGGCCCGCTCCGCCAGGGCGCGTCGGAGTTCAGCAGTTCTTCCAGCTCGCGCGGCACCGCCCCCTGGCCCGGTGGCCGCTCCAGTTCGGCGAGGCGTGCGCGGATGCGGGCCATTTCGGCGTCCCGCAGCTCGTCCTCGTTATAGGGATCGCGCATCCCCTTGTCCCCTTGCGTGGTCCGCCCCCGGTCCCGCATTGGTTAGACAAGCAATCGTAAGACAAGCACGTTCGTTTGAGGTCTGGGCGATGCTCATCGCCCTGTAAGCGAATCGTTACCGTTCGCTCAGCCCTGGTCAACCCTCCTCTGCGGAGGATCGGCGGCCGGACGGACGCCGTGCTGCTTGCCCAGCTCCAGGCGCCGCAGCTTGGCCCGCAGGACCACGTACTCGCGCTCTTCCCGGCCGACCTCGGCGCCCGGATAGTCCCAGATGTAGCGGAAGAACGGGTCGTCGCCGACGACCTCGGGGTACACCGCTCCGGCGGGTGGCGGTGCACTCGCCTTCAACTGGGCTTCTCCCCCGTCGAGGATCGCCTGGACGCTGCCGCGCTCCCAGCCGAGCACGTCCTCCAGCTTGGTGATGACGCGGTCGCCATAGGCGCGCGCCCCGGTCTCGATCTTGCTGAGCACGCTGACGCTCGGGCCGCCGCGGGCGGCGAGCTCCGCCTGACTGGCTCCCCCCATGTCGAACGCCCAGCGGGCGAGCGTGACCGCGATGAGCGATGCCCGAAACGATCGCGATCACGCGTGATCTCCCTAGCCCCAGCGCCATGTTTTCTTCGCTGGGAGCGGGCCAAGTTCTACACTCGATCGCATGAGCCAGGAGAACGAGCTACATGGATCACTGGCCGACCTCCACGAAAGCCTGAAACTGACTCTCAGTGCCTCGGCTCAGCTTGTCCTGGATGAAATCATTCGAGATCTGCAGGCTCTACCAGGTCGATGGGAGGTTCAACCTTCACGCCGAGAGGAATTTCGTGATCTCCTCGCGAGGGCAGCATTGACCCTCAGCGATCCGATCCGGTTCCCCGGGGGGTGCGAGGTGGAGGCGGAGCAACTCTTGGAACTCCTAGTCCCGGTTCCTCCACCGCTGGCATCGACCTATGAACTCCGAGGCGAGCCCTATGAAACGATAGTCCAGCTCTTCGGGCCGCCGGTCCCGGCCTTTGATCAGCCCTGGGACTCCCCAGTGCAGCAGTGGCTGTTCATGGCAGACCAAGCACAAACAGCGGCAGAAAGGAGGCGCACCCGAGCAGCGCCCCCAACGCAGAGAGAGCTGGAGCTAAAGGCGGCCGATCGAGAGCTAAAGGAGTATGAACGCGAGAGGAAGCGCAAGGCTCATGAGCGCGAGATGAAGCGACTTGGCCTGTCAAGCGAGGACGGTGGGCACGACCGTTATTGGACGCCGGATTGATCAGGCAGAGCGAGGATGGCGCTAGGCCAGCTTCACACAAAAATCGCCCACGGTTGGGCGGGCTCGTCCTCTTCGGCCGGCCGGGTCAGGAACGCCCAGCGGGCGAGCGTGATCGCGATCAGCGGGGACGGGTCGACGGAGCTGCCCTGCCGGTCCCACACCCACGCGTCGCCGAGGTATCGCTTGCTCGCGCCTGCGACGGCCGCCGTGAGCGCCGGATGCGGGCGGATCCGTACGCTCGGGGCCCAGTCCGGCGGCGCCTCGCGAGGACGCACGATCGCGTCGTACAGGCCCCCGCACGCCGCCCCGGTGTCCCTGCCCTTGATGAGGGTCAGCGCGACGCGGACGTCCTCGTCGAGGTCCTCCAGGGCCTCGTTGATGTCCGGCTCCAGGCTCCCGGTGGGCCCGGCTGGGGCGATCGCCACCGCGCACGGCCGCCATTTGGCGACCAGCTGCGCGAGCCGCTCGGGCACCCAGGAGGTGCCCGGCCGGTAGTCGTTCGGCGGGATCTCCAGATGCAGCAGGCCGTCCTCGCGCGGGCCCGCCACGGCGATCGCCGCGGACTGCCGGTCCCGGGACACCTCGACCGCGAACGCGATGGGGTCGAGCGGGCGGGACTCCTCGTCGACGACCGCGAGGTAGGCGGGCTCGGAGATGACCCGCCAGCCGCCCTCGACGCTCGGGTAGTTCCCGACCGAGAGGATCTCCCGGTCGAACCCCTTCACCGACATGGAGTCGTGCAGGTGCTGGATCATTTCCAGCGAGACCCGCACCCCCAGGCCCGGGTTCGTCTTCGCCCAGGTCGCGGGATCGTCGCGGTCGTCGTGCTCGGTGCACGCGGTCTCGCACTCGGAGGTGTGCACCTCGACCGACCACTCGAAGTAGGCCAGCTTGCGGGCCGTCTCCCCGCCCTTCATCGCCCGGGACCGCACGCGGGTGATCTGCTCGCACGGGGCGATGTCCTTGTCCGGAGCGGACCCGCCGTACCAGAGCTGCGGGTTGTCGCGGGCCAGCATGGTCGGCATGAGCGCGTCCACGGGGGCGTCGCCCAGGTGCTGCGACTCGTCCCAGAAGACGCAGTCACCGGAGAAGCCGCGGCCCGAGCCGCCGGAGCGGGCGACGAACCGCAGCCGCTGCCCGTTCGGGCACTCCTCGGTGGGCCACAGCTCGATGCCCTCGTCGCCCTTGGACCTGCTCACTGCCTTGATCCGCTTGCGGAACACGGGACGGCGCTGCATCAGCGCCAGGATCCGGCGGAAGATCTCCTGGCTGGTCTTGAACTCGTGCGCGCTGTAGATGATCAGTTCTTCGTCGAACAGGAACAGGCCGGCGAGGATGCGCGCCTCGAAGATCGCCGACTTCCCGTTCTGGCGGGGGACGATCATGCCGACCTCGAAGGAGGCCCACCGGCCGTCGTCGGCCTCGCCGAGCGCGCGGTGCAACACCCACTGCTGCCAGGGGTCGAGCTTCAGTCCGGCTTTCGCGGCGAGGTCGATGCACTCCCGGCCGGCAGAGGTGGCGTAGTCGGGGGCCGTGCAGATGCGCGGCTCGACGACGCCGTCCAGCGTCTCGGTCACTCGCCGGATGCCCGGCGTCGGCGGCGCCGGGCGGCCAGGTCGTCGATCTCGTCCGCCTCCTCACCCGAGGGGGCGAGTTCTCGCAGGTCAGCGAGGTATTGGCGATATTGGCCGTGCATCAGGCTTGCCGAGGCGGCGCTCACGCCGGGGGAGTCCAGGCGGCGGGCGGCGTCGATCGCGGCGGCGGCCAGCGCAGTGTCGGCGACCTCGGGGCCCCATCGTTCAAGATCGGCGCGCAGGGCCTTTTCAAGATCACCCATGGCGCCTCCGCTAATCGGGTCGAAGCCGAGAAGGGCCAATTAGCGGGGACTACACGGGGTGACATCACGCAGAGTGATAACGATCAAGGGTGGACGATCTTGGCAAAATCGTCACTCTGTGTTATGTAACTCTGTGTAATAATTCCGATGATCTTGACCGGAGAGAGAAACAGGAGCACTGGCTGTGGGTCCCCCAAAAGATCTCATCTCCCGTCGGGACGGTGCCCCCGCCCCGACCAGGCCATCCCCATATCACTGCAGGTCAGCGCCCTGTTCGCGTGTTCATCACGTTGTGTGATGGAGATCGCGACGGTGTGTGTGGCATCACGATCTGTGAGATCGAAGCTGATCTTGCGAGAGCCATCACGGGGGGCATCACTCGGTGTTACCAGTCTCGCGAACCATGATCATTGCTGACTGTGATGTCACTCTGTGCATGCAAAGTGGTGGGTGGCAGGTGGTCGCGCTGTGCGTACCAGCGCAGTGCGGCGTCACGGGACCCAGGCGGACGCAGCTGCTCACACCGTGCCAGCACCACGTCCTGACCAGGGTCGATGGTGATGAGGTGGGCATGGTGGGCCTGATACTCGGCCAGGGCATCGGGGGAGGGGGCGGAGTGCACGACCCACACCTCATGACTCCTGGCCTGTCTGAGGCCCTCTCGTACAGCGGCACGGCGTGCCCGGTGGGCGACTTGCTGGACGGGCCGGGGGTGCCGGTGGGTATCGGCTGCCCCCGCTGTGAGCGCGGCCGCCAGGAGGTCGTAGTCCACCACGATCGCGCCGGGGGAGGCATGGTTGAGCACGTACGTGGTCTTGCCCGAGGCTGGTGGCCCGGTCACGACGTAGAGGCGCACGGCTTCTAGCCGATCTGGATCATGGCGCCTGGCACCCACTCTTTGGATTTAGGGCGAGGGCGACTTGTCGAACCAGCGCGGTCCGCGATTTGCCTGACGCAGTGGCCAACTCCTCCAGGAGGTGTCGGCTGAGGGTGAAGCTGGCGACGAGGACAGGCAGCGTCTCGACGCTCGGCAAGTTGGGCAAAAGGGCATCAAGATCCGCAGCGATGCGCTCATCAAGATTCGAAACAGACCCACCGGAATCGAGATGGTGGGCCGCAACGGTAAGCAAGCTGATCAGTGTGTCCAGGTATTCGCGGCGCGCATCCATGGTGTAACTCTAACGAGATGAGTGCTGTGACCTGCCAAGACGCGCTCTACCAGTCCCGGGAGCCCTGGACGGGCGGGGCGTACGGGCGGTCGCCTTTGGACTCGTTGCAGCACCGTCCGCAGTCGGAACACCGGTTGAGGGCCCCGTGCGCGGGCGCGAGGTTGGCCGGGTCGTTGGGGTCGCCGCCCATGGCCTTCCAGTGCTGCAGGGGGATCTTATGGTCGGCGTAGCGGGCGCCGCCGTGCCCGCAGATCCAGCAGATCCCGGCGCCCTCCTCCAGGGCCTGGGCGCGTGCGCGTCGCCAGGGACGTCCCTTACGGCCAGCGGTGCGGGCGGCCATGCGCGACCTCCCTCGGGGGCCTATCGGTGCCCGGCGGGCCGTTCCATGGGCTGTGCGCCGTCCTCGCGCGGCGGGCCGACAGGGACGAAACCGTACCGTTCGTACCAGCGGGCGAGGCGGGCCGGATCGACGTCCTTGTCGCCCTGGAGCGGCTCGACGACCAGGTGGAGCGGGACACCCTAGGCGTCGGCGCGAACGATCACGTCACGCAGGGCCGCCCCGGCGAGGCCGTAGCCGCGCAGGACGGGCATCGTGCGGATCAGGTCGAGGGTGACCGGGGCGTCCGGGCCCGTCCAGACGAGGTGAAGCTCGACGTCCGGGTGGGCGACTTGGAGCCGGGTGACATCCCGGCGGAACCGGTCAAACGACGGCACATGGGCTTAAATGCCCGTTCCGTCCCCGGGGAACCGGTGGCGGCAAAGCACCACACTGATCACAGGATGAGACACGCTAGGTCAAGTCGTCAAGCTGCCACGACGCGGGCGCCGGGACGGCCCTGCCGGCGCGACTGCCGGCGCTCGTACTCGACGTCGAGCAGCTCGTCCTCGCGGACGTAGCGGCCGGTGAGCCCGCGGACCTCGTACACAGTGAGGCGGCGCGCGGCAATCCAGCGGTCGAGGGTGCGGCGCGTCACCCCCGCCAGGCGCGCGGCCTGGTCGAGGGTGAGCAGCTCCGACAACTCGTCGGCGGGGTTGAGAAGCACGTCTCCAGTTTGCGTGATCAATGACCGGATTCCGCCCCCCGTTTCGCCGTCAATCGGTGCTGTATGCGCCCATGGCCCAGCCGTCGATCTGGGACACCCGCCCACGCCAGAGCCGCACAGGGCGTACGTGAGGCCCTTGGAGAAGGTCTGCGTCACGCATGAACACGAAGTTCCCAGACCCCTGATACTCAGCCACCTCTGGGCTGGGTTGCGTCCACGGAGGTGGTGTACGAGTTTCCGCAGGTGAAGAGCGTGGCGTCGTGACGTGAGACGGCCACCGCGTAGATCCTTCGAGATGGATGATCAAGAAGAAGGAGACGACGCGATGGCCGCGGACAACAGTGTGGACCCTGCCGAGTGGATTGCCGAGCAGATCGGGGCGTGTGAGCCGGATCTGCTGCGGTCGATGGTCAAGACGATGGCCGAGGCGCTGATGAGCGCGGAGGCCGACGTGGTCTGCGGGGCCGACTACCGGACCCGCTCGGACGGGCGGGTCAACCGCCGCAACGGCTACCGGGTCCGGGACTGGGACACCCGCGCCGGCACCGTCGAGCTGGCGATCCCGAAGCTGCGGTCGGGGTCCTACTTCCCCGAGTGGTTGCTGGAGCGGCGTCGCCGGGCCGAGCAGGCTTTGGTGAGCGTGGTGGCGACCTCGTATCTGCTGGGTGTGTCGACGCGGCGGGTGGACAAGCTGGTGGAGCAGATGGGCATCAAGGGCATCTCCAAGAGCCAGGTTTCGGAGATGTCCAAGGTGCTGGACGTCCAGGTGGCTGCGTTCCGCAACCGACCCTTGGAGGGCGGCCCGTATGCGTTCGTGTGGGTGGACGCCCTGACGCAGAAGGTCCGTGAGGGCGGTCGCATCGTGGGAGTGCACGTGCTGGTGGCCACCGGCGTCAACGCCGACGGGCACCGCGAGATCCTCGGCGTCGAGGTCACCTCGGCCGAGGACGGCGCCGGGTGGCTGGCGTTCCTGCGCGGGCTGGTCGCCCGCGGCCTGACCGGCGTGCAGCTGGTTATCTCCGATGCGCATCGCGGCCTGGTCGAGGCGATCGGCTCGACCCTGCCCGGTGCGGGTTGGCAGCGGTGCCGGACGCACTACCTGCGCAACCTGCTCACCCGGGTGCCCAAGTCGGCCCAGCCGTGGGTCGCAACGCTGGTGCGCACCATCTTCGACCAGCCGGCCGCCGAAGAAGTCGCCGCCCAGCACGCCCGGGTGGTCGCCTCGCTGGAGGGCAAGCACCCGCAGGCCGCCGAGCACCTGGACACCGCCCGCGACGACCTGCTGGCCTTCACCGCCTTCCCGCGGCAACTGTGGCGGCAGATCTGGTCCAACAATCCCCAGGAACGCCTCAACAAGGAAATCCGCCGCCGAACCGACGTCGTCGGGATCTTCCCCGACCGGGCCGCGATCATCCGCCTCGTCGGCGCAGTCCTGATGGAGCAGACCGACGAATGGACCGAGGCCCGCCGCTACATGGGCCTGGAATTCCTCGCCAAAGCCCGCCTGCACGTCATCGACGGCACGACACCCAACCCCAAGATCGACAACCGAGAACTCACCGCTTAACCTGCAGAAACAGGATCACGCGGAGGCCGACTCATACACCACTCCGCTGGACGTGACCCTGGGCTGTTCTCACTGGCCTGCCGAAGCGCTGCCCGGAAGGCGGATCCAAGGTCCTCGTTCGCGCGCTCCATCTGCTCGATCCACCGCTCCATCCACTCGTCAAACGAGATCATGGTGCCGCTGAGGACGCCGGCGCCGATGAAGGCATGCAGGCGGAGCGAGTGACCGTGCAGGTTCTTCCATGTGAGGTGATCGCCCGGACGTCGCCCCAGATCGACTCGGAGCTTGGCGAGGCACTCGGAGGCCTCGTCCAGGTGCTCGTCATCGATGAGTGCCGCGGACATGACGAAGTGGTCGCTGGACTTGGGAGTCCGGGATCGCTGGCCCGCCTCGTCGATGAACGCAAGCGTCCGCCCCTGGGGCGCGGCGGGAGGGTACGCCGTCGTGTGCATGGGATGCTCACCTGTTCGTTCGCGCTCTTGCTTTTCAGCGGCATCGATCATTCCATGCCGGGAGAGCCGAATCCCACTCAGATACCACGGAGCGTTACCGCCGGTAACAGCGGAACAAACGACCAAACGGGACTTTCGACTCTGAGTTGGCGCGTCCAGCCAAGGTCATCCACCTGCACGGAGGCCCGTCTGATCACAGATAGTAATCACGTGATCACAACGCGGGAGTGCAAAAATACCTGGTCGTATCGGCGTGTCGCGATCTTGCGATTCACAATCTAAAGTTCCTGCTTTGCGAAAGCATTCCGCAGGACGACAACGTCCGGCGACTTATCCGCAGAATGTCTGTCGCCCGACCTCGGTCGTCTGCCTACCGGCGCGGCCACGGAGAACCCGCCGTCCGACTCGTGCCCGGCCGCCTACGTCTACCGAGAGGTCGCCGACCCCCTCGCCGCCTGGATCGAGGCGGGCCGGGCATCCCGCCGGCCCGCCGGGTCGCTGTCCCCGGGCGCGCGGCTGCCGGGCGAGCGGGACCTGGCGGAGGAGTATGGCGTCGTGCTTGGCACGGCCCGGCGCGCGGTCGAGGAGCTGCGCGAGCGCGGCCTGGTCGTGACGCTCGCCTCCAAGGGGACGTTCGTCGCCAAGGCGGACTGACCGCAACGCCACCGACACAAACGCCCCTCGTCCTCCCTCCGGGGAGGACGAGGGGCGTCCTTTCGTCGTGCTCAGTGGCAGCGCTTGGCCGTGCCGACCACGGCGGTGAGCACGATGACGCCACCGGCCAGCCACATGCTGTAGGACGGCCAGCAGCCCGTTTCGATCGCCTGCAGCGCCCGCACAGCGCGGTCCTCGCTGCTCACCCATTCGGGAACGGGATTCAGTGCCTTCTCGCGCGCCTGGTCCCACTCGGCGATCAGCCAGTCGCAGGCGTCCTTCGGGCCGGTGTGGACTGCGGCGATGAGCCGCGGCGACTTGATCGGCCAGTCGGCCGTCCTGACGGGTGGCCGGTCTGGGCTGTTCAGGTCGAGCGTGTCGGTCTTCCCGAGCCGGTCCCACTCCTGCCCGCTGCCCGACCACTTGTAGCAGTGGTAGTGCGTGGGCTGGACGCTTCGCTTGGTGGTGTCCGGGGCGATCGGGTGACTCATCACCCTCCTCTATGGAACTCCGCCCACCGTCGAGTCAGGTCGGCGTGCAGGGCAACCCACTCGGCGGGGTTGCGCTCGGCGTGGCGGCGCCACCTCTCGGCGAACGCCGTCGAGAACAGGTCGACGTCGGCCGGGTCGGCTTGCGCCCAGGACGGGAACTCCGTCACCCAGTCGGCCGCCTCCGCCGGGGTGTGCCCCGCCTTGAGCAGCCACGGCAGCAGCAGCCCCAGCTCGACCCAGGCGGCGCCGCGGGAGGCGAACGCCCAGTCGACCAGGACCGCCCGGCCGTCTGGGGTGATGAGCAGGTTCTCGGCGTTGACGTCGGTGTGCAGCAGTGCCGTCCCGGCCATCGGCGAGACGTCTTCGGTGACCGTCTCCCAGCGGCGCTCGACCTGCATCTGCACGATCTCGGGGCAGGGGGTGGCCTGCAGCGCGTGCAGAGTCTTGGCGAGGATCTCCAGATCGGGGGACCCGGGCGTGTAGTCGGCGTGCCGGCCGTCCACGTGCTCGAACCCGAGGACGAGCCACCCCCCGGCCTCCACCGTCCAGTGGAGCCGGGGGGCGAACTCGGTCACGTGCGGGAGGATCCTGGCCTCGTTGCGCAGCGACCGGACCTCGGGGCCGTCCTTTTCCGGGGAGACCTTGCGGGCAGCCTTGACGAACAGCCGCCCGCTCGCGGTGTCCACGTTGGAGGCGATGTCGGCGTGGTTGCCCGCGGGCGCGGGCTCGGTCCGGTGGATCGGCCCGGTGTGCGCCTCGATCCCGTCGAGCACCTCGAACGGCAGGTCGGTCCAGTCGCTACGCATGAGTCCCCTTGGTCAGAACTGGAGGGTGAGCGGGCCGTCCGGCACCAGTCCGTCCCAGCTGCCCATCGCGACCTTGCCGCCCATGTCGTTGCACTCTGGCGGGCAGCAGCTGGAGCCGGACTCGTCGTCCCAGAACTCGGGATCGACGTGCAGGCCGGTGGCCTTCAGGAACGGGATGGTTCGGGCGAGGGCGGCGCCGGAGCGGATGTCGTCGTCCATCACGGGCCGGTGGTGGATCATCGAGTCCGCGAACGCCAGACTCATCGGAAGGTACACCTCGGTGCGCTGCAGCGCCTCGTGCCACGCCTCGTCGACGGGCCGGGTGGGGACGATCCTGACGTACGCGCGGGGGTCGCGGCGCGCCTCCCGCCGGATCTGCCCGGCCGCCTTCAGGAAGACCAGCATCTGCCCGATCACGCGCTCGGTGTAGGCGTGCGAGGTGTGGTGCTTCTTGCGGAAGTCGTGCGCGAGCAGGTCGAACGCCCAGGCGGGGATCAGCTCACGCGGGTCCTTGGCGGCGGTGGCCGCCCGCTCGATGGTGATGGTCATGTGCACCTCCGGCGCGCTTCTTGGTTTGGCCCCACATCTCGGGTGCGCGCCTGCTGCCCGGGGGTGGGGTGTGAAGGGCGGCGCGGCCGGGACCGGGGGCGTTGTGTCTACCGGCAGCGCCGCCCCGCTCATGGTTGGGGCGTCAGGTAGCCCGCGATGATGACGGCCGCGCCGGTGAGGTCCTCGGCCTTGGTGATCGGCTCACCCCACGACGTCCAGAACCACATCCGGCCGCCGTCACTATCGCGGGCCCGGCAGACCACCGTGTCGGCCGGTCGCGGGCCGGACTCGCCCTCAATGGCGGGCGCGATCATGATGAGGCTGGAGCCGCCGAGCCGAGTCTCGAATCCCTTGGCGTCCAGCGCCGTCTGAAGCCGGGCGAGGTGGCTGTAGGCGGGAACGGGCTTCTCAGCCATCGATCTCGCTCCGCATCCCCAGCCCGGGCATCATCCGGTCGACGGCAAGCTCGGGATCGTCGATCGGCGCGAGTTCGACGCCGGACCCCCACCAGTACATGCCTCGCCTGGCGCTGACCGTGCGCAGGATGCCGGCGCGGGTCTTGGTCGCGACGGTCAGCTGCTGCACCTCGGCCGCCAGGCCCCGTGCCCGCAGAACGTCGCGCATCGCATAGGCGGCGTGGCGGCAGTCGACCGCGTCCACCTCGTCGAGTGCGGCGCGCAGCCCGGCGCGGGTGTTGGCGCCGAGGGTCAAAGGGCCGCCGCGCCCGCCGTCGCGGGACGCCCGGAAGGACGGACTTCCCTCCCCCGCCTCCATCGTCCAGCCGGGGAACTCCGCGCGCAGATCCGTCAGGTCCTCGCTCGCCGAGTCCTCGGCCTTGGGTACCGTGCTCATAGCCGGACTTCCTTCCGGTCAGGCCCCGGAACCCCGGCGTTCGCCCGCCGGCCGGGGCCGTCCTGTATCTGGTGACACCTTTCGCCCTTCACTCGACCGCAGCGGGGGTTAGCGTGGAAGGCGTTGTCCGTTGGCCACCGGCCCGGCCAACACCAGGCAGCGGTCCACACCGGGGCGAAACGGTGGGTAGCGATGACTCTCGGCGAGACCTTCGGTGAGGCACTCCGCCGGCTCATGGCCGAGCGCGGAATGGGCGTACGCGCCCTGGCCAGAGCGGTGCCGTGCGATGCAGGGCACGTCTCGAAGATGTGCCACGGCCATAAGGGCACGTCCGAGGAGATGGCGATGCGCCTGGACGAGCTCCTTGATGCAGGTGGCGAGCTCGTTGTCCTCGCCCGGACAACAGTGGAAGACCCAGCAGAAGACCCAGGTCAGGCCGATACCGTGGATTCCGGAAGGGGTCATACCGGCGATCTGGACGAGGACGACGAGATGCGGCGACGTCGGCTTCTGCAGGCTTTGGTCACGCTTGGGGCCGCCTCGTCGCCCGGCGTCGAGGCCATTGAGCACATCCGTGACGGGGTCGACCACGCGATCGGGCGCGACGAGTCCTCCCATCTCGATGAGTGGGATGGAGACGGTGGCCGAGTACGGCTACAGCTACCTGCTGCTTCCCCCTCACCTGCTGCTGCGGGATCTGGCCGCCGACCTGGTCACGGTCCAGCAGATCACCGGCCGCATCGCCGGGGAGCGCCTGCCCTGGTACCGGGTGACCGGTGGCCTGGCCGCGCTCATGGCCAAGACGTTGTGCAACCTGCAGCAGCCCCGGCTGGCACGGGACTGGTGGATCACCGCACAGCACGCCGCGGACGCCTCGCGGGACCTCGACCTGGGCCTGTGGATCCGTGGCGAGCAGCTCGTGCACGGCCTCTATGAGGGCCGCCCCACGGCGATCCTGCGGCGCAAGGCGGACCGCGCCGTCGGCACCGGACCGGACGTGGCATACCGCGGCCTGCTGCACGTCCGCACCGTCCGCGCGCAGCTGCTCGCCCTGGACGGGGCAGGCGACGAGGCGGCCGCCGAACTCCGGGAGTGCGAGGAGATCTTCCGGCAGCTTCCTGCCTCGGTGACCGGCGAGGTGCGATCGGTCGCCGGATGGGCCGAGGACCGCCTGCGCTACACCGAGGCGTGGGTCCACGCCCACACCGGCGACCGCGACCGACTCGACGCCGCCGTCGAACGCGCACGGGAGGTACTACCCGGCGACGACCCACGGGTCCGCGTCCAGCTCGACCTGCTGCGCGCCGCCGGGCACGTCCGGGCCGGCGACACGACCGAGGGCGTGCGGCACGCTCACGCCGTCTACGAAGCCCAGCCGGACGAACACCGGACCGTGATGGTGACGAGCCTCGCCCGTCAGGTCGCCGACGCCGTTCCCCCGCAGAGCCGTCATGAGCCCCTCGTCGCCGGCTACCGCGAGCTGCTGGCTTCCGGATCGTCAGAGCGCAGGGCGATCACGTAGAGGTCGAACCACGGTTCGGTCTCGCCCTCGCCGCCGGGTGTGCGTCCGGCGTGCCGCCACCCCCACCGGCGATACATCGCCTGGATCTCGTGCTCGTGCGGCGCTGTGGCGAGCGTGGCGCGTTCCTCGACCCGTCCGGCGAGCAGTTCGTCCAGGAGGCGGCGGCCGAGGCCCCTGCCGTGATGTGAGGGACGCACGGCGAGGTCGATCACGGCGAACGTCCGCCGCCCTGTCTCGGCTGTGAACCCGGCAGGCGGGGCCGGTTCGAGTCCGTCCCACCACGATGACCCCTTCAGCGGCGCCCCGTAGGCGAACCCGGCCAGCACGCCCTCCTCTCGCACGGTCACCGCCTCGAAGCCCGGCGTTCGGAGCAGGCGGTCAATGCGGGCCCGGTAGTCGCCGAGGTCGTAGTCCGGGAACGCCTCGGCGTACACGGCCTCGATCTCGCCGAACCGGTCGCGCGCGGCGTCACCGTCGAGGTGCTCGATGTTCACGATTCGAGTGTCCCCCAGGAGTTCCCGAAGCCTTCCCGGCCGTGCATATCGAGTGCACATGGGGCCGGGAAGTGCAGGGATTTCTTCGGGAACTCTTCGGGACACTTTTGCCAGGTCAGGACGGCGATTCGAGGCCCCGCCGCTGGTCATTTCCGCGGCCTGTACCGAACACGCAGTTCGGCAACAATCCGGAGCTGAGGCGGCGCTCCGGCGGCCTCACCGTCCGCCTGCACGAGGACGACGCCAAGGCACGCGGGCTGACCGACGGGCAGCGGGTCAGGGTCGGCAACGACCGGGGCGCTTTCGAGGCCGTGCTGAAGATCACCGACCAGGTCAGGCCGGGCGTCGCGGCGACCTCGAAGGGCCACTGGGCCAAGCTCGCGGGCGGCGCGAACGCCAACGCCGTCGTCGACGAGCGCGACACCGACCTCGGCGGCGGTCCCGTCTTCCACGACACCCGCGTGGAGATCAGCGGTCCTCCGTGACGCGGCCGTCACGATCCGTCCGACCGGTACGGTATGACCCGGAGGGATCATGACTGTTCAGGCCGATACCGGCGCCCTGCTCGACCGCGCCCGGAAGTACGAGCGGCAGGGGAGGCCCGGGGAGGCCGCGGCCGCCTACGCCAAGGCCGCCGAGGCCGTGGAGGCGCGCGGGGACTGGACGTCCGCCGTGGCCGTGCGGGCCCGGTACGCCCGCGCGCTCGCCGCGGCTGGGAACACGGGCGAGGCGCAGCGCGTCCTCGACGTGCTCGACCGGGGCGCCGCGTCGCTGCCGGGCGAGGTCCGGGCGGGCCTGGACGCGCAAGCGGCGCACGTCCTGGCGGCGGCGGGCCGGACAGGCGAGGCGGCGAGGCGCGCCTGGGCCGCGATGTCGGGGTTCGGATCGCTGCAGGACGTCAAGCGCGCCGGTGCGGCCGGGGTCCACGCCGCGCGGCTGATCGTGAAGGACGCGGGGCCGCGCGCGGCGCTTCAACCGCTCCGCGAGCTGCTGGCGCAGATGCCGCCGGGCGGGGACGAGCACCGGCAGGTCGCCAAGCTGCTCGCGGACGCCGAACGGCGGCCCGACCGGAACTACGACATCCTGATCACCGATCCGGGCAGCGCCGCGTGGGGACGCCTCGCCGCGGCGCTCGCCGTGGGCGCGCACCTGGCCGTCGGCAACGGGGTCTCCTGGAACAGCCTCGCCGACCACGACGAGAGCACGGGCGACGACCGGGTCCTGCTGGAGCGTGACTGGGGCATCACCGACACCGCGAGCTGGCGCAAGCAGATGGACGCGCTGCTCGACGCCGAGAACAGCGACGCGGCGATCCAGATGGTGCTCGACCAGCGCGGCCGCGGCACCGACCAGCGGGCATGGCGCGACGCGATCGTCGCCTGGTGCAGTGAACGCGACATCTCCGACCAGACCGTCCGGGAGGTCGTGGAGCTGTCCGGGCAGATCCTGCGGTACGAGGCGCGGTTCCGGGCGGACGGCCTGCTCCCGCCGGACGGCCTGGTCGAGAGCGTCTACGGCTACGACTTCGGGCGCGCGGTGAACATGGCCCGGTGGGGCCTCAACGCCGGATACTGCGACGCCGAGGAGGCCGAGAAGTGCGTCCTCACGGCGGGTCACCGCGCCCACCAGGTGTATCAGTCGTGGGGTTCGTTCTCCGCCGGGTACGTCCTCGGCCGGATGCTGCGGTTCGACGAGGGCGAGTTCGGCGAATGGTACGAACGCTCCCTCGCCGGCCACCGCATCCTCACCGAGGACTCCGAAAGCCCATGGCGGCGCATGGCCTGGGGCTGACCGCGCTAGACCAGGGCGTCGATGTCGGCGATGACGGCCTTCCGCCCGTCCCCGTCCAGTGACGAGGCGAGCACGGCGTTGCGGGCCAGGTCCGCCAGCTCGGCACGGCCCAGCCCGAAGACCTCCGCGGCGACGCGGTACTCGCCGGTCAGGGTGGTGTTGAACATCGGCGGGTCGTCGCTGTTCAGGGTGACGAACAGCCCTTCCTCCAGCATCCGCGGCATCGGGTGCTCGGCGAGGGCGGCGACCTGGCCCGTGCAGACGTTGGACGTCGGGCACACCTCCAGCGGCAGCTGCGTCTCACGCAGGTGCGCGACGAGGCGCGGGTCCTGCATGCAGCTGATGCCGTGGCCGATGCGCTCGGCGTGGAGCCCCTCGATGGCCTCCCAGATCGTCTCGGGACCGGTCATCTCCCCCGCGTGCGGGAGGCTGCGCAGGCCCGCGGCGCGGGCGGCGGCGAACGCGGCGCGGAACGCGTCCCGGTGCGGCGGGCGCATCTGCTCGATGCCGCCGATCCCGAACCCGACGAGCGCCTCCGGCGGGTGCTCCAGAGCGTGGTCGATGGTGCCGCGGGCGCCGTCGGCGCCGAACTCGCCGGGGATGTCGAAGATGTAGGCGACCTTGATGCCGAGACGGTCGCGGGCCTCGCGGACGGCGAGGTCGAGCGCCTCGGTGATCGCGGGCATCGGCATCCCGGCCCGCTGGTGGGTGTACGGCGTGACGGTCAGCTCGACGTACCGGACGTTCTGCGCGGCGAGGTCGCGGGCGACGCCGAGGACGAGCGTCCCGACGTCCTCCGGGGTCCGCACGAGGCTGGAGACGGACTCGTACACCTCGGCGAAGTGCGGGAAGTCGCGGAACTCGTAGAAGGCGCGCAGCTCGCGCTCGTCCACGGGGACGGGCCCGTCCGGGTGGCGGCGGGCGAGTTCGAGGACGGTGGGGACGGAGGCGGAGCCGACGAGGTGGACGTGGAGCTCGACCTTCGGGAGGGCGTCGATGAACGCCGCGATGGTGGTGTTCTCGGTAGGCACGCCGCGAAGCTAACAGGCGCCCGACCTGCCAGGACAGGCAAACCCGGCGAATCTCCCAGAAAATTGTCAGAAATGCCGATCGTGCGGCAGGATGGACCCGTGCGGGCGGCTCGGTTGATCTCTGTGGTGCTCCTCCTGCAGTCGCGGGAGACGATGACGGCGGCTGAACTGGCGCGTGAGCTGGAGGTCTCCGAGCGGACCGTCTACCGGGACATGGAGGCGCTGTCGGCGGCCGGGGTCCCGGTCTACGCCGACCAGGGCCGCGGCGGTGGGTACCGCCTGGTCGGCGGCTACCGGACGCGGCTCACCGGGCTCACCCGCGAGGAGGCCGAGGCGCTGTTCCTGTCCGGACTGCCCGGCCCCGCCGGGGACATGGGCCGCGCCGGCGCGCTCGCCGCGGCCGAGCTGAAGGTCCTCGCCGCGCTGCCGGCGTCGCTGCGGGACGCGCCGGCCCGCGCGAACCAGCGGTTCCACCTCGACGCCCCGGGCTGGTTCGGCGAGACCGGCCCCCCGCCGCTGCTGCGCGACCTCGCCCGCGCCGTCTGGGACGACGAGATCGTCGAGCTGCGCTACCGCCGCAAGGACTCCGAGGTCGCCCGCACGGCGGAGCCGTACGGGCTCGTCCTCAAGAACGGCACCTGGTACCTGGTCGCGCGGGTCGGCGGCCGGCACCGCACCTACCGCGCGGACCGCGTCACCGCCGTCCGGCCGGCCGGTGGGTTCTTCCAGCGCGACGAGGACTTCGACCTCGCCTCCCATTGGCGCGAGCAGGCGGGCGCGTTCGTGCGCTCGATGCTGCGCGAGGAGGTCACCGTGCGGCTGAGCCCGGCCGGGATGCGCGCCCTGCGGTACGCCGTCGAGCCGCACGCGGCGCGGCGGGCCGCCGAGGAGGCCGGCGAGCCGGACGAGCGGGGATGGGTGGTGACCACGCTCCCGGTGGAGTCGATGGTCGTCGCGGCGTCCGAGCTGCTGCGGCTCGGACCGGAGGCCGAGGTCCTCGCCCCGGCGGAGCTGCGGGAGCGGATGGCGGGCGACGCCGCCCGGCTCGCGGAGCTGTACCGCGGGCCGGACGGCCCCCCGCCGGGCCGCGGCGCCGCTAGCGGTAGCCGGTGACGTCGGCGGGCTTGCCCGCGTCGGCGACCTCGGTGATGTAGCGCCAGGCGTCGGGACGGCTGCCGTCGGCGTCGGTGAACCCGTAGACCTGGGCGAGCCCGCCGCTGGACGGCGACGCCCCGTTCCAGCGGGCGCGGTCGGGGTCGGCGGCGAGCGCCGCGACGGCGCGCCCCACGAACGCGGGCGACTCGGAGATCGCGAAGTGCGGGATCCGCTCCGTGGCGTCGCGCCAGTTCTCCTCGGTGACGCCGTAGATGTCGAGCATCGCCTCGGAGCGCAGCCATCCCGGGGTCAGTGAGAGCGCCGTCGCCCCGTACGGCGCGATCTCCTCGGACTGGGCGAGCGCCATCCGGATGACGGCGCTCTTGGCGAGGTCGTAGAAGAACCCGACGTCCTTGCGGTACTTCGCGTTGTACTCGGCGGTGCCGTCGGTGACCTCGACGACGAGGCCGCCGGGCTCGCGGATCAGCAGCGGCAGGGCGTGATGGCTGGTGATGGCGTGGGTGTCGATGGCCAGCCTCAGCATGTGCAGGCCGTCCTCAAGGGACTGCTCCCACAGCTTCTTGCCGAACTCGAAGAGGCGGTCGCCGCCCCAGACGTCGTTGACGAGAACGTCCAGCCTGCCCTGCTCGTCGTCGATGCGGCGCACGAGCGCGGCGACCTGCGCCGGGTCGAGATGGTCGACCTGGACGGCGATCCCCTCGCCGCCGGCGGCGGTGACCAGCTCGGCGGTCTCCTCGATGGTCTCGGGACGGTCCATCTCCGAACGGTGCGCCCGGGTGGACCGTCCCGTCACGTACACGGTCGCTCCCGCGGCGCCGAGTTCGGTGGCGATCCCTCGCCCCGCTCCGCGCGTCGCGCCGGCGACCAGTGCGGTCTTGCCTGTCAGTGCACGGCTCATGAGGACGATGCTGGCACCGAAACCTGACAGGCGGCGTCAGGGTTCCGTCCCGGCCGGGCGATTTTCGGTCAGGTGAAGATGCTCACCCCGCCGGGCCCGACGAGGAGCCCGACGACGATGAGGACGATGCCCCAGAGCAGTTCGCGCCGGGCGAGGATCACATAGATGCCGGCGATCACCAGGATCGCCGCGATGATCGAGAGGATGGTAATCATGGCCCCGGACGTCCCCCCGGAGGACGCCGAGAAACAACCACTTCGTTCCGGGTGCCCGAAATGCCCTTTATATGCGGAAGGGGGAGGACGGGCCTCCCCCTTCCACCGGGATAACGGCGATCATCCGCGTCGCGCGAGCGCGGCGCGATGTGGCCGACAACAAGTCTTCCGCCGAGACCGGGGTCGCGACAGGAACCTCAGGACCATTTCCGGCCCCCCGCCTCTAGTGCTTCGGAACTAGAGGCTGTTCCACTCCGGGGAGGGCCCGGCCTATGACCGGCACAGGCGCAGGACGTTCGCCACGATCCGGTGCCCGGCCCCGCCCGCCGCGGTGAGGATCGACTCCGGGTGGAACTGGACGGCCCAGCGCCGCCGCTCCGGCGCCTCGATCGCCATGACGACCTCCCCGGTCAGCGCCGAGACCTGGAATCCCTTCACGCGCTCGGGCGTGGCGTGCAGCGAGTGGTACCGGGCCGCGGTGATCTCGTCCGGCAGGCCCCGGAACAGTTCGCCGCCCGCGACCTTCACCCGTCCGGGCTTGCCGTGCGACGGCTCGGGCAGCAGCGCCAGCTCGCCGCCCGCGTGCTCGACCATCGCCTGCAGTCCGAGGCAGACGCCGAAGACCGGCAGGTCCCGGGCGTCCAGCTCGTCCAGCAGCGCGCGGGTGCCGAAGTCCTCCGGGCGTCCGGGGCCGGGCGACAGCACCACCAGGTCGGGCGCGTGCTCGTCCAGCATCCGCACCGGGAACCCGTGCCGCAGGGTGACCACGGCCGCGCCGTGCTGGCGGAAGTAGTCGGCGAGCGTGTTGACGAACGAGTCCTCGTGGTCGACGACCAGCACCTTGAGGCCGTCCCCCGGCTGCTCGGGAAGCGGCGCCTCCTGCGCCGCGGCGGGCCCGTCGCCCTTCCGCGCGGTGGCGAGCGCGCTCAGCAGGGCGCTCGCCTTGAGGTGCGTCTCGCGCTCCTCCTCGTCGGGGTCGGAGTCGTACAGCAGCGTCGCCCCCGCCCGGACGGTGGCGACGCCGTCGCGGATCTGCGCGGTCCGCAGCGTGAGGCCGGTGTTCATCGAGCCGTCGAAGCCGACGCAGCCGACCGCGCCGCCGTACCAGCGGCGCGGGGAGTCCTCGTGGTCCTCGATGAACTGCATCGCCCACGCCTTGGGCGCGCCGGTGACGGTCACCGCCCACATGTGGGTGAGGAACGCGTCGAGCGCGTCGAAGCCGGGTCGCAGCCGTCCCTCGATGTGGTCGACGGTGTGGATCAGCCGGGAGTACATCTCGATCTGCCGGCGGCCGAGGACGCGGACGCTGCCGGGGACGCAGATCCGCGACTTGTCGTTGCGGTCCACGTCGGTGCACATGGTCAGCTCGGACTCGTCCTTGGCGGAGGACAGGATCGTGCGGATCTGCTCGGCGTCCTCCAGCGCGTCGGTGCCGCGCTTGATCGTCCCGGCGATCGGGCACGTCTCGACCCGGTCCCCGCTGACCCGCACGAACATCTCGGGCGACGCGCCGACCAGGTACTCGCCGTCGCCCAGGTTGAACAGGAACTCGTACGGCGCCGGGTTCGTCTCCCGCAGCCGTTCGAAGAACGCGGCGGGCGCGTCGCAGCGCCCGTACATCGCGTGCCCCGGCGTGACCTCGAACAGGTCGCCCCGGACGAACTTGTCCTTGGCCTCCCGCACCATCCGCGCGTACACGCCCGGGACGGGCTGCGCCGGCAGCCCCGCCGTGGGCCGCACGGGCGTCGTCCCGGTGTCGCGCGGCAGCCCGGCGGTGCTCGCCCCGTCCACCTCGAACTCGTAGGAGATCCGGTGCGAGGTCTCGCGCTTCCGGTCGACGACGACCATCTCGTCGGCGAGGTGCAGGACGAGGTCGCGCTGGTCGTCCGGCCGCTCCAGCCGGGTCCGCAGCGGCTCGAACTGCAGCGACAGGTCGTACCCGAACGCCCCGTACAGGCCGAGGTGCGGGTCGTCGCAGCCGAACAGGCCCACCACGGCGCGCAGCGCGGTGAAGACGGTCGGCCGGCGGCTGCGCTCCTCCTCGGTGAAGAACTCCTCCGACGGCGGCACGAAGACCTCGAACAGTCCCGGCTCGTCCGCCCGCACCTCACCGACGTCGCGGAGCACTCCGGCGAGGGCGGGCAGGACGACCCGCCCGCGCTCGTTCAGCGGCCGGACGGCGACCGCCCGGCCCCGCGCGACGATTTCCAGGCAGGGATCGGCGTAGGCCATGTGCCAGCGGCTGTAGCGGCCCGGATACTCCATGCCGGAGCTGAGCACGCCGCCGCGCCGCTCCCCCACGGCCGCGACGAGGGCGTTCAGGACGCCGGACTTGCGCTCGGGGTCGACCGGGACGGCGGTACGGGTCACCCGTACGCCCCCGGCCGTCACGAACTCGCTGGTCAGCGGCTTTTGTGAGACGGTCTCCACCGCGGTGGCCCCTCATGTCGGGCCCCCACCCAGGCGGCGAGCATGAAAAAACGACCGCCGGGTGGGGGCGGTCGCCTGGTCTGAGCATGCAAGAACCGGCGCCGCCTCAGCGGCGCCACCACCACCGGGAGGCTGCGGTTCGCATGCGCCAAAGCTACCATGGACCAAGGACGCAAGGGTTCACTTACAGCATGGAGAGAGCGGCGCCCATGACCAGGAAGAACACCGAGTTCGAACTGCGCGGGGTCAACCATCTCGCGCTCGTCTGCAGCGACATGAAGCAGACGGTGGACTTCTACCAGGGCGTCCTCGGCATGCCGCTGATCAAGACGATCGAGCTCCCGATGGGCTGGGGGCAGCACTTCTTCTTCGACTGCGGCGGCGGCAACGCGCTGGCCTTCTTCTGGTTCCCGGACGCCCCCGAGCCCGTCCCCGGGGTGTCCGCGCCGAAGACGCTGCCCGACCGCGGCGAGCTGCTGTCGGCCGTCGGGTCGATGAACCACGTCGCCTTCGACGTCCCGCCGGAGCGCATCGAGGAGTACCGCGACCGCCTCATCGCCAAGGGCATCGACGTCGGCGTCCTCCTCAACCACGACGACAGCGAGTTCGGCGTCGCGCCGGAGAACCACGAGGGCGTGTTCGTGCGCTCGATCTACTTCAAGGACCCCGACGGCATCCTGGTGGAGTTCGCCGCCTGGACGCGCGAGCTGAACCGGCCCGCCGACGTGCGGCACGAGCCGAAGACCGCCGCCGAGCGGACCGTCTGACCGCCCCTCTTACCGGCCAGGGAACGGCCCATGACCTGGCGGTTCCCTGGTGGAACGATCCACCCAAGTCGTGCCGCCGCTGAGATCGGGCTGTGATCCGCCGCTGGGTAAGCTCGCCCGGCCGAATTCCCGGGCACGGCCCCGTCTCGCGACCCGAACGGAGCGTGCGCGGGCGACACGAGGAGGACCCCCTTGACTCCTGACAACTCGAAGGAACCGGCCGCGGCGCAGCCCCCGCCGCCTGAGGGCCGTTCGGATCGGAGTGGCTGGAACTGGCTGCTGGTGGTGCCGGTGGTGGTTCCGCTGCTGACGCTGTTCTACAACAGCGACACCCCGCGGCTGGGCGGGTTCCCGGCCTTCTACTGGATCCAGCTGGCGTTCATCCCGCTCGGCGTCGCCTGCACCGTCGTGGTGTACCAGATGACCCGGAAGCGGGGCTGAGCCGATGGCGCGCGACCACCTCACCGAGATCATCGTCTTCGCCGTCCTGTTCGCGCTGGTCAGCGGGATGGGTTTCGTCGCCGCCCGGTGGCGGCGGCCCGACACCATGCACAGCCTGGACGAATGGGGCCTGGGCGGCCGCAGCTTCGGCAGCTGGATCACCTGGTTCCTGATCGGCGGCGACCTGTACACCGCCTACACCTTCGTGGCCGTCCCCGCCCTGGTGTTCGGCGCCGGCGCCGCCGGCTTCTTCGCCGTCCCCTACACCATCGTGGTCTACCCACTGGTGTTCCTGATCCTGATCCGGCTCTGGTCGGTGTCGCACGTGCACGGGTTCGTCACCCCCGCCGACTTCGTCCGCGCCCGGTTCGGCTCGCCGACGCTGGCCCTGGTCATCGCGATCACCGGCATCGTCGCCACCATGCCCTACATCGCACTGCAGCTGGTCGGCATCGAGGCGGTGCTGAAGGCGATGGGCGTCAACGGGCACTGGCCGATCATCATCGCCTTCGTGATCCTGGCCGCCTACACCTACCAGTCCGGGCTGCGGGCACCGGCGTTGATCGCCTTCGTCAAGGACGTGCTGATCTACCTGGTCATCATCGTCGCGGTGCTGTACATCCCGGCCAAACTCGGCGGCTGGGGCGACATCTTCGACGCCGCCAAAACCAAATTCGACAAGTCGCCCGCACCCGGCGACGGGATCACCATCGCCGGCAGCGGGCAGCTGAACTACGCGATGCTCGCACTCGGGTCGGCGATGGCGCTGTTCCTGTATCCGCACAGCGTCACCGGCGTGCTGGCCAGCCGCAACCGCAACGTGATCAAACGGAACATGGCGGCACTGCCCGCCTACAGCTTCGTCCTCGGCCTGATCGCGCTGCTGGGCTACATGGCCATCGCCGCCGGCGTCAAACCCATCAGCACCGACGGCAAACCCGACACCAACACCGTCGTCCCGGTGCTGTTCGACCACATGTTCCCCGACTGGTTCACCGGCGTCGCGTTCGCCGCCGTCGGCATCGGCGCGCTCGTCCCCGCCGCGATCATGTCGATCGCCGCGGCCAACCTGTTCACCCGCAACATCTACAAGGAGTACATCCGCCGCGACGCCGACGCCAAAGAAGAAGCCACCGTCAGCAAGCTGGTGTCGCTGATCGTCAAAGCCGGAGCGGTGGTGTGCATCCTCGCGCTCGACCCCGAATTCTCCATCGACCTGCAGTTGATCGGCGGCGTCATCATCCTGCAGACGCTGCCCTCGGTCGGACTCGGCCTGGTCACCCGCTGGTTCCACCGCGGCGCCCTGATCACCGGCTGGGCCGCCGGCATGGCCGCAGGCCTGTGGATGCTGTACCAAATCCCCAACCCGGCCAAGGGCAAGGAGCACTTCGGCGGCTCGGCCTACCCCCTCAGCGACCTCGGCCTGGACACCCAGACCACGGTGTACGCCGGGATGCTGGCGCTCGCCGTCAACGTCGTGATCGCGGTCGTCGGCACCGTGATCTTCAAGGCCGCCAAGCTCGCCGACGGGGAGGACGCGACACGCACCTCCGACTACCTGGCCGACGAGGGCGACCCGAAGGTCAAGGACCTGGAGGTATCCGCCAGCACCTGATCCGGCTCCGTCCGGGCACGGCTAGGGCCCGGCCGTCCGCCCACGCGGACGGCCGGGCCGTCTCCTTCCGGCTCTCAGCTCTGGGATCGGGGCTCGTCGGACATCTGCGGGGCGCGTGCGCCGGACGCGGCGGCGGGCAGCCCGCCGAGGACGAGGTCGACGAGCCCGTCCACGACGGCCTCCCGCGGCACCTCGTCGGCGTGGTCGAGCCACCAGTCGCCGGCCGTCTGCACCATGCCGACGATCGCGTGCCCCCACACGTAGGCGCGGGTCCGGTCCGCCATCTCCCCCTCGGCGACCATCACCTCGGCCAGTTCCCGGCTCACGTCCCGGATCATCGTGCTCATCGCGCTGTGCGTGGCCGTGTCCTCGGCGCTCGCGCGGTGCATGAGGAACCGGTAGAGGTTGAGGTTCTTGGAGATCGTCGCCAGGTAGGTGTCGATGGTGGAGCGGGTGCGGTCGCGGATCGGGTCGCCGCGGGAGAACTCGTCCCGGATGCCCTCGATCAGCTTGCGCGTGTGCCGCTCGGCGAGCGCCTGGTAGAGGCCGCTCTTGTCGCCGAAGTGGCGGTAGAGGATCGGCTTGCTGATCCCCGCCTCGGCGGCGATCGCGGCCATGGACGCCTCCGGGCCCTCCCGCTGGATGACCCGGTCCGCGGCCTCCAGGAGGGCACGGCGGCGGCCGGGATCACGCCGTGATCCCGGCCGCGGCCGGCCCACCGTACTCGTCATGGACAGAAAGGTATCCGGGGTGTTACCCGGTGACAACACCGGCTGGCCTGCGCGGAGCCTCCCGGCTACCGGGCGAACGCCTGGAGTTCGGCCGCCCGGACGACCCCGGCCAGCGGGGCGGCGGTGCCGCAGTCGGTGCCGGAGCGCGGATCGTCGTCCTGCTCCCCCGCGTACGCCGGCGCGCCCGTGCACTGGCTGGAGACCACCTGCAGCCGCAGGTGCGTCGCGGTGACGTCGCGCAGGTCGAACGAGCGCAGGGTGATGTCGGGCGCCGTCGGACGCGGCCGGTCGGCGGGGAAGGCGTCGGCCGGGCTGGTGTAGACGGTCCGGTACGAGCCCGCCTGCGAGCAGTCGGCCCTGGTGGCGTCGCAGGCCAGCAGCCGGAAGTCGCGCAGCGCCGTGAACCGGTTCTGCGCGCCGCCCGCGCCCTCCGGATCGCCGGCCGCCGACGGCCGCAGCATCGCGCTGACCTGCACCCGGCCGACCCTGACCGGGCGGTCGCCGGCCAGGTCGACGGTCACCTGGCGGCCGGCGGCCGGCGCCTGCACCGACTGCCAGTTCGTCGTCTCCGTCTCGTCCAGCAGCGCCGTCTGGGACTGCCCGTCGCCGGTGGCGGTCGCGCCGTTGACGCTCGCGGCCTCGTTCCGGGACATCTCGACCGTCAGGGTCCGCCGTGACGCGCCGACCGTGGCGGTGAAGCGCTTGTGGCCGAAGCCCTCGCCCACCGCGACGAAGGAGTAGCGGCCGGGCGTGATGGCGAACGTGGCTCCGAGGGGCGTCGCCGGGTCGGTGTCGGCCACCGGGACGGCGCGGGCCTCGTAGTCGCCCACGTACAGTCGGACCTTGCCGCCCTTGGCGTCGCCTCCGGGCTTGAGCGTCAGGCTGGCGTTGCGCGACATCGGCGAGGCGAAGCCCGGCGTGGGGTCGGCGTCGGCGGAACCCTTGCTGGCTGCGGCCGATCCCAGGCCGTGTTCAGCGAAGACCTTCCACATCAGCGCGTGGTCCTTGCCGCCGAAGCGAATGGTGTCGGCGGCGAGCAGGGCGTTGCGATGGTCCACGTAGCTGACGGCCCCGGTGGCCATGAGCAGCAGCGCGTCGAACGACAGTTGCGCCCACCGCCGGTTGCCCGGGCACTTGGCCACCGGCACCGCACCTTCGGCGCATTTGCGCTGCAGCGCCGCATTGCCAACGCCATACCTCTGGAGGAACGCCTGACGCAGGTCGAACTGCGTGGCGGTCCAGATCTCACCGTCGGCGTGCACCTGCGCGCCGACCAGGTCGTAGCCGAGGTCGCTGTAGTTGAGCGGGCTCCGGCTCATGTCGTAGTTGCGGATGCCGGCGCGCTCGTCCCCGGTGACATAGGCGCCGATGACGTACGGCGTCCGGCCGGGCGCGCGGAACCCGTGCTCGCCGAGGTACTCCATGGCGAGCAGGTCGGACGTGCTCTCGTTCATGGCCCCGGCCTGCGGCCCGCTCCACCCCGCGTCCGGCCCGGCGATCATGCGGCCGGAGATGGCGTGGGTGTACTCGTGCCCGATGACGGTCATGTCGAAGTCGCCGTCGACGCACGGCGAATAGAACGCGCCCGCGATCGGCTGCCACAGGTACATGTTGCTGATGGTCGGGGTGCCGTCGGGCGGGGTGATCTGGTTCGCGTTGTCGCGGATCTGGGGGAACCTGGCGCCGGCCTGGGCGTTTCCCTGCTCGGGGTCGCCGCCGAGGCCGCCCCGGTCGCCGTTGTCCGCCTGCATGTTCCAGGCCGACTCCGTGAAGCCGAGCCGGTAGGACCAGTCGTGCATGCGGTTGTGCTGGACGAACAGGTTGGAGATCGCCGGCTCCAGGTCGGCTTCCTGCGGGCTGTCCATGGTCGCGGGGTCGCACTTGCCGGTGTACCACTGGTTGGCCCAGGGATACCGGTAGGCGCGGTCCGGCTTGGGGGCGCTGGTCCGTGTCCCGACGGTGAAGGGGTCGCTGCTCGCGCGGTTCTCGTACGTGCGGGCCGCATTCCCCAGACTGGTCGTGGTCGAGGCGCCGGTCGCCGGGTCGACGTCCCAGGGCCGCCCGCTGGAGGGGTCGCCCCCGACGACGGACCGGCAGCCCGCGGCGGGGCGGAAGCACCAGATCTGCCGGGTGTCCCGGGACGAGTAGTCGCCGGACGGAGTGGCCGGGAACACCGCCCAGCGCGGGTCGTCGCTGTCGTGGTCGACGAGGTTCTCCCGCACGAGCACCTTGCCGGTGCGCGCGTCGACATAGGACGTGACCGCCTTCGGCTCAGCCCCGGAGGCGTCCATGAGCGTGATCTGGTAGGCGCTGCGGACGCCCTCGGCGGTGGGCACCGCCACCAGCCGCGCCTTGCGGGTGCCGGCGGACGAGACGGCGATGCCCGCGTCACGGCCGGCCGCGGTCACCGCGTCCTTCTGGGACAGCGTGGCGGGCGCCGGGGCTGCGTCGTCGCGGGCGAGCGTCGAGGTGACCGAGACGACCTCGCCGCCGGCCACGCCGATCGCCACCAGTCCGTCATAGCCGGCGGGCAGTTCACCGAAACGCTGGCGCAGCAGCACGGCGGCGCCGTCGCCGATGGGGTTGACCGCGACCTTCTCCAGGGCGCCGACGGCCGCGGCGTTCAGGCCGAACAGATCCCGATGGGCGGTCAGGTACGCGCGCGCCGCCTTCTCTGGGTCGCCGGACAGCCCGGTGGCCAGGGGCCGGGCGCCGGTCACGGAGGCGGGCGTGCCGAGCCTGTTCCACCGCACGGCCACGCCGCGCGCGGCGCTCCGCTGGCGGCCGGTCGGGGCGAGGTCGCCGGTGCGGGCGTCCTTGTCGGGCAGTTCGGCCTGCTCGCCCGGTGGCCGGGGGCGCGGTGGCGGCGGTTCGGCCCGGCCGGGGACCGCAAGGCCGAAGGTGAGAAGAGTTCCGGTGGCCGCCAGCGCGGTCACGGTGGTCCGGCGTGTCCTGGGCACCTTTGCCTCCTGGAGGCGGCGGACGGACCCGTCGCAGCGGATCCGCCGGGGTGATCACCCGGCGGATGAAGAGACAAGCAGCACCCAACGGGCACAACCATGGCGATTCACGACGCCTAGCACACGCCGACGGACGGCGATCTTCGCCGTTGACAGCGGCCGCTCGCTGTGGAGCGCGAGCACACGGGCGCGAACGTCCCGGCGGACCCGGACGTCGCGGCCGATGAGTTCCGCGGCCGGGACCGGTCGTAACAGTGGTGAGTTGTGCCGAGGAGGTTCGGAAAGGAGCACGGACATGAGCGCCGTACGGGTTCTGGTCGGCACGCGCAAGGGCGCGTTCATCCTCACGGCGGACGGGAGCCGCGACCGGTGGGAGGTCAGCGGGCCGCACTTCGGCGGCTGGGAGATCTACCATGTCGCCGGCTCCCCCGCCGATCCGGCACGGCTGTACGCCTCCCAGTCGAGCGGCTGGTTCGGCCAGCTGATCCAGCGCTCGGACGACGGCGGCGCCACATGGCGGCCGATGGGCAACGAGTTCCGCTACGAGGGGGAGCCGGGCACGCACCAGTGGTACGACGGGACCCTCCGCCCGTGGGAGTTCACCCGCGTCTGGCACTTCGAGCCGTCGCCGGACGATCCGGACACCGTCTACGCCGGGGTGCAGGACGCCGCCCTGTTCCGTTCGTCCGACGGCGGGCGGACCTGGCAGGAACTGCCCGGGCTGCGCAATCACGGCTCGGGGCCGGACTGGCAGCCGGGCGCCGGCGGGATGTGCCTGCACACGATCACCCTCGACCCGGTCAACGCGGGCCGGATGTTCGCGGCCATCTCCGCGGCGGGCGTGTTCCGCAGCGACGACGCGGGCAAGAGCTGGCGCGCGGTGAACCGCGGTCTGCGCTCCGAGGGCATTCCGGACCCGGGCGCCGAGGTCGGCCACTGCGTCCACCGCGTCGCCATGCACCCGTCCCGCCCCGAGGTCCTGTTCATGCAGAAGCACTGGGACGTCATGCGGAGCGACGACGCCGGTGAGACATGGCACGAGATCAGCGGTGACCTGCCGAGCGACTTCGGCTTCCCCGTCGCCGTCCACGCGCACGAGCCGGACACCGTGTACGTGGTGCCGATCAAGAGCGACTCGGAGCACTACCCGCCCGAGGGCCGGCTGCGGGTCTACCGCAGCCGCGCCGGCGGCCACGAGTGGGAGCCGCTGACCTCCGGGCTCCCGCAGCGCGACTGCTACGTCAACGTGCTGCGGGACGCGATGGCCGTCGACTCGCTCGACCCGTGCGGCGTCTACTTCGGCACGACCGGAGGGCAGGTGTACGTGTCGGCGGACGCCGGGGACGGCTGGACGCCCATCGTCCGCGACCTTCCGGCCGTCCTCTCGGTGGAAGTGCAGGTCCTGCCATGATCCGCGTCGTGCTCCCTGCCCATCTGCGCGCGCTCGCCGGCGTCGACGGCGAGGTGCTGCTGGACGTCCCGGAGCGGGTCACGCTCGATGCGGTGCTGGACGCGCTGGAAGCCCGCCATCCGGTGCTGCGCGGGACCATCCGCGACCACACGACCAAGCGGCGCCGCGCGTTCGTGCGCTTCTACGCCTGCGCCGAGGACCTGTCCCATGATCCGCCGGACGCCCCGCTCCCCGAGCTCGTCGCCACGGGAACCGAACCGTTCGTCGTCGTGGGAGCCATGGCGGGCGGCTAGTCCCGCGGATCCGCCGGCTCGCGCAGACGCAGCAGGACGGGACCGTACAGGCCGGATGCGCGCTGGCCGGTGAAGACGAAGTGCGTCGGGCTCACCTCGTCGAGGTAGGGCGCGAGGGTCCCGCAGACCAGGACCTCGATCTCGTTCTCCCCTTCGCGCAGGGCCGTGCCGAGGTCGAAGCGGTACGGGGTGCAGATCCGGACGCCGGCGGAGGCGCCGTTGACCGTGACCTCGGCGGTGCCCCGCACCCGCCCGAGGTCGAGCGTGGCCGCGGCCGGTGCCCTGGGGAGGTGGAGCACGCGCCGGTACCGGACGGCGCCGCTGTACCCGGCGAGCCCGGCGTCCTCCCAGTCGCCCAGCTCGATCGTGCCAGGGCCCGCGGTGAATCGCACCGGCCCGGCGAGCGCCGCGCCCGCGTGGTGGCCGGGCAGCGTCCGGATCCGCAGCTCGGCCGTCCGGGCGGACGGAGCCGCCGGACCCGGCAGCGGCATCTCCGGCGCCGGTTCGAGCGGCTCGCCGTCCAGCGTCGCCTCCAGCAGTTCTCCGCGGACGTCGACCGCCATGTGGATCGCGCCGGGCGGCACCGTGAAACGCAGTCTCTCCACCCGCGGGGCTCCCTCCGGCGGCGCGAGCAGCGCGGGCAGGACGACGCCCGTTCCGGGATCGTCGTCGAGCCACATCGCGCCGGGCAGCGGATGAGGCCGCCGACGCAGGTGAAGGGACGCCGGGTCGCCGTACTGCGCGCGTTTCGCGACGACCGGCACCGGGTCGCCGTCACGCGCCGCGGTCCAGCCGGAGCCGGAGACGACCGGGCCGTCCACGAGCACCGCGGGCGGCGTCTCGGTCTCGGTGAGGACCAGCGTCAGCTCGCCACCGGTCACCCGGTACCGGCCGACGCGCGGCACCTCCTGTTCGGCGTACGGGTCGAATCCGCCCTGGCGGCCGATCTCCTCGCCGTCGAGGAGGATGCGGCAGGGCGCCGCCGAGGCCACCTGCAGCGTCGCCTCCCCCGCCGACGCGGGGAGGGAAGCGCTGAGTGCGACCCGCGCGCCCGCCCGTGCCGGGCCGGGCACGGTGATCCACTCCGGCCGCCGGTACCGCTCGCGGTCGGTGACGACGGCGAGGTGGGCGCGCAGCCGCACGTCCTCGTCCGGAGCGAGCCGCAACTCGACGTCGTGCTCGCCGGCCGGGACGGGGGTCTCCGTGATCGCCAGGTGGCCCCGGTCGTCCAGCGGGACGGTCACGCCGTCCACCCGCAGCGTCTTGGCCGCGGCCGCGCCGACGGCCACGAAGCCGCCTTGGCCGGGCACGGTCAGGCGGGCGCGGAACACCACCGCGTCTCCGGCCTGGACCTCGCCGAAGTCGAGGAACTCCTCGGGGACGTGCCCCTTGGGGCCGAGGAAGGCCCGGTGCAGGGCGTCCTTGCGGATACCGCGGGAGTCGGAGTACACGGCGGGCAGCGGGCGCCCCTCGGACTCCCGGTACCAGACGCCGTGCGGGCCGAACGTGGCGTGCACCTCTGCCCAGTCCGTCTCCTCTTCCGTCCGGTGCCACAGGGTCCAGCACTCCAGCGGGACGTCCTGACCGGCCGGACGGGCGAAATCTCCCCAAGTGTTGTCCAGGGTGGGGACCAGACCCATCGTCCAGGAAGAGCCAAGGTCGAGGACGGTCTCCCGTACCGCCGGTGCCGGGCTCGGCACCGCGGCGTCCGCACCTCCCGGAAAGAGGAGCAGCGCGGCGGGACCATCGTCGAAGGGGACGACCACCTCCACGGAGGCGCCGTCCACCGCGCGCGCCTCCAGCGGGCGCGGCGCGCCCCCGAACGGGCTCGCCAGGAACGCGGGCCCGCTCACACCGCGCACCCGCACCCGCATGTCCCGCTGATAACGCTCCGGGTCGAAGTCGTAGGTCACGTCGAGCCAGCCGAGGTCGGCGCCGCGCTCGTCGGGCCGCTCCACCGACACGCGGCTGGCCATGGACGGCGCGGCCGTCAGGAACACCACCGTGGTCCCGTCGACCTCCCGGACGAGCGCGGGGACCGGCGCGTCCACCCGGCGGGCACCGGCAAGGGCCGTGGCGAGCGCGTCGGCGTCCGGCACGACCTCCATCACGGCGCGGAGCCGCGCCACCGCCTCGCCGGCATCCGGGTCGCCGACCCCGTGGCGGGGCAGGTCCCCGACCGCGATGACCCGGCCGCCGTGCTCGGCGAGCGCGGTGAGCCTCCGCGCCGTCTCCCCTTCGAGCACGGCGCAGGACGGAAGCAGGACGATCCCGTACGACTCGTCCGCGACGTCCAGCCGTCCGTTCGAGAAGGTGGCCCGTTGCACGGAGTCGTCGTCCACCACATCGGCGTCGATCCCTAGCCGGTCGAGCGCTCCGGGCACCATCCGGAACCAGGCCATGTCGCCGACCAGGTCCCGATAGGCGTCCTGGGCCTGGGCGGCGGCGGGATCGACGCCGTCCAGCCGCGTCCCGGCCTGCGCGGTCGCGGTGGGGAACAGCACCGCCACGTCGCAGACGTGACGTCCCAGCGAAAGCGCGGCGCAGAGACGGGTGACCGCCTCGGCGAAGACGCGATAGTGCCGCCAGTAGGGCTGGCGCCAGTCCGTCGACGGCGGCGCCCACTCCCACCAGCCCGCCTTGGTCGTGTAGTAGACGGCGTGCGGGTTGTAGAGGGTCGCCCCGGAGCGCAGCCAGGGAAGCAGCCAGTCGAAGGTCTCCTCCAGCGTGCCGCCCCAGCCGCTGGAATGGAACGCCTCGATCCAGGTGCGGTCCCGGCCGTACAGGTGCGCGAGTGAGGAGTGGATGCGCGCGTCGCCGTGGTGGTCGGACCCGGGGGCGCCGAACCAGCGGTGCGTGCGCGCATAGTCGGCGTACAGCCTGACGCCGTCCACCGGCAGCCCCGCCCGCGCCGGATCCTGCTGGTCGCAGCCGTGCAGCAGGCCGTGCTGCTCGTGCCACCCGGCCAGCGGCCGGAAGAACGCCTCCTCGGCCAGCTCGGCGCGGGTGAGATGGTAGTCGCGGCGGACCCGGAGGGCGTCCCGCCCGCCGTCCCCCCACAGCGCTTCGAGGTGCGGCGTCACGTCGTAGCCGCGGCGGCGTTCGAACTCTCCGGCGAACCCCTCCGACCAGGTCGGGAGCGCGGGCAGCTCGTCCTGGAACGACCCGGCGATCACATTTCCGAGCCGGTGCCCGAGCCGCCGCGCGAACTCTCCGTGCACCCGGTCGAGGAGCACCGCGCACGCCTCGGCCGACAGGTAGTCGAAGCCGCGCACGTCCGCCCGCCCGTCCGGCCGGAGCCAGCGTCCCGCGAAGGCGGGGACCTCGCGGACCAGACGGGCCTGCAGATCGGCGCCGGAGAAGCCGAGCTGGTCGTAGAACCACAGCGACACGCCCAGCTCGGCGGCGTCCTCGCAGACGGCGTCGAGCAGTTCCCACCAGGCGGCGGAGAAGAACTCCGGCTCGTCGGCGTCCGCGCCGAACATCGGGCCCGACGGCGCCAGGTTCAGCACGACCAGGTTGTACACACCGCCCTCGGCGAACCGTTCGAGCTGGCGGCGCAGCCGCCGCCGGTCGAGCCGCTCCCCGCTCCACCACCAGATGGGCGCAGGCGAGAACGCGGCGGGCGGCGCATCCAGCACGCCCCGCAACCGCCCCGAAATCGCTTCCCTCATCCCTGCCCCCGGTGGGGGCCGACCCCCCACACCCCCCGGTTCGCTGCGCTCATCCTTTGAGCCCGCTCGCGAACCCCTTGATCACGTACCGCTGCAGGACCAGGAAGATCACGATGATCGGCAGGGCGGCGAGCACCAGGCCGGCGAAGACCAGCCCGTAGTCCGACACGTACTGCCCGACGAACGCGAAGATCCGCACCGGGACGGTCTCCCGCGCCGACCCGCCCAGGTACAGCAGCGGCGTGAAGAAGTCGTTCCAGATGAACACGGCGTTGAGGATCAGCACGGTACCGGTGATGGGCCGCAGCAGCGGGAACACCACCCTGGTGAAGGCCTGCAGGTGGCCAGCGCCGTCGATCAGGGCGGCGTTGGCGTAGTCCCCCGGCAGCGCCCGGATGAACCCCGTGTACAGGAAGATCGTGAACGGCAGCTGGATGCCGGTGTAGAAGACGATCATCCCCTGGTAGGTGCCGAGCAGGCCGGCCGAGTCGACCAGCTTGAACAGCGGGATCATGCCGAGCTGGAACGGCAGCACGATGCCGAGCAGGAACAGCACGTACAGCGCGTACCCGAGCCGGGAGGCGCAGCGGGCCAGGAAGTACGCGGCGAACGAGCCGATCGCGATGAGCGCCACCAGGCTGACCGCCGTGATCACCGTGCTGTTCAGCAGCGCCGAGCCCAGCGACGCCCGCGACCAGGCGTCGGAGTAGTTGGCGAACGTCGGCGACGACGGCGGGGACAGCGGCGCCGAGGCGATCTGCTGCTTGTCCTTCAGCGACAGCGTGACGAGCGCGTACACCGGGAACAGGAACGCCAGCGCGACGGCGATCATCAGCACTTCGAGCGCGAACGTGCGCAGTCCGTACCGCAGGCTCATGCCACCTCCCGGCCGCGCAGGTACTGGATCTGGATCAGCGAGACCGCCGCGACGAACAACGCCAGCACCAGCGCGATCGCCGTGCTGTACCCGTAGTTCCCGAAGACGAACGCCTGCTTGTAGAGGACGGTCGACAGGGTCTCGCTGGAGTGCCCGGGGCCGCCGCTCGTGGCCGCGTAGACCTGGTCGAACAGCTTGAGCCCGCCGATGGTGGACAGCATCACGTTGATCGTGACGGCGGGCGCCAGCAGCGGCCAGGTCACGCTGCGGAACCGCTGGAAGCGGCCGGCGCCGTCGATCATCGCGGCCTCGTGCAGTTCGGCGGGCACGCCCTCCAGCCCGGCCAGGAAGATGACCATCGAGTAGCCGGAGAACTGCCAGATCACCATGCCGGCCACCGACCACAGCGCCAGGGAGGGGTTACCGAGCCAGTCCTGGCGCAGCGAGCCGAGGCCGACGGAGCCGAGGATCGCGTTGAGTCCCGCGTCCGGCGCCGGGTTGTAGACGTACTTCCACAGGAACGCCACCATCACGGGGCTGACCACGGCGGGCGCGAAGAACACGACGCGCAGCACCGCGCGCGACCTGATGCGCGTGTGGACTCCCAGCGCGAGCAGCAGGCCGATGCCGTTCTGGACGACGACGATCGCGACCGTCAGCAGCAGCGTGTTGACCAGCGACCCGCGCGCGGCGTCGTCGTCCAGCAGGCGCTGGAAGTTGTCCACGCCGTTGAACGACCGGTCGCCGATGCCGTTCCAGTCCGTGAAGGCGTAGACGACTCCGCTGAGGCTCGGATAGAGGACGATCAGCGCGTAAACGAGCAGGGCGGGCGCCGCGAACCACCACGGCGGCGTCAGGAAACCTTTCCGCCGCCGTCGGCGGGGCGGCGCCGCGGGGCGGGCCGCGCCTTTGGAGGGGCCGGCGGCACCGGCCGCCGAAGCGGCCGGTGCCGGGCGTGCAGTCGGGGACACCGATTACTTCTTCCGGTAGGTCTCGTCCAGCTTGGCCAGCCCCTTGGCGACCGTGGTCTTGCCCGCGAGGAGTTCCTGCACCATCGCGAAGTGGGCGGGCTGCACCTCGGCGTTGGGCCATGCCTGGTCCATGAACGGGACGGCCTTGTTGCCGTCCATGTAGGGCAGGAACGGCTTGAGCACCGGGTCGATCTTGGACGAGGAGTCGCGCACCAGGGGGACGCACGCGACCGCCTCGGACCAGCGGTTGATGTTCTCCTGCTCGCCGAGGAACGCGATGAAGTCCTTGGCCGCGTCGCGGTTCTTGCTGCGGGCGCTGACGCCCAGCCCGACGACGACGCCGGCGGGGATCCACACCTGCGCCGGGTCGTCCGCCCCGGGAACCGGGAACATCGACAGGTCGGCGGCGTTCGGGGCGGCCTTCCGGAAGTCGGGCAGGACCGCCGAGACCTGGATCGCCATGGCGGCCTTGCCGGTGGCGACCATGGACGTCGCCTGCTCGAACGTGGTGCCGTTGGGGTTGTCGTTGAAGTACCCGCGCTTCTGCAGGTCCAAATACATGTCGAGGGCCTGGACCCAGCCGGACTGGGCGAAGGACGCCGTCCCCGCCTGCATCCGGCTGTCGAAGTCCGGGACCTTGGCGTACACGGTGGACGGGACCAGCGCGTAGGTGATCAGCTGGGTGATCCACGGGGTCTGCGCGCCGAGCGCGATCGGGATCTTGCCCTTCTTCTTGATCTTGTCGCAGACCTCCAGGAACTCGCTCCAGGTCTTCGGCGGCGCCACCCCGGCCTCGTCGAAGACCTTCGTGTTGTAGATCGCGCCGATCACGCTGGACCCGGCGGAGTAGATGAAGGTCTTGCCGTCCTTCTGGAACGCCGGCTTCAGGCCCGCCGGGATCTTCTTCGTCCACGCCTGGTCGCTCAGGTCGGCGAGCAGCCCGGCCTGGGCGATCTGCGCCATGCTCATCGCGCTGCCGTTGCCCGGGTAGACCACGTGCACGTCCGGCGCGTTGCCCGCGCCGAGCTGCGTGCGCACCGAGGTCTGCACCTGGTCGGTCGGTGCGAACGACGTGCTGAACTTCGCCTTGGTGTAGGCCTTGGTGAGCAGGTCGAGCGGCTTCTGCTGGTCGGCCACCCCGACCAGGCGCAGGGTCCCCGATCCGCCGGACGACCCTCCGCAGGCGGCGAGGGCCGCCGGCAGCGCGGCCGCCGCGGCGACCCCGCCGGACAACCGCAGGAACCCGCGGCGGCTGAGGGCCGCCCTCTCGAACGACGATGTCATCTGTCCTCCTCGCGTTCATGGCGCGGCCCGCCGTGGGGTGGCGGTCCCGGCCATGGCCCGTCCCACGCGGGGACGGTGGTCAATGCAGGCCCGCCGTGAAGCGGTACTCCCCCGAGGCGATCCGGCAGCGGAGCTCCCGCGGCCCCGCGCCGGCGATCCGCACTCCGGGCGCGTCCGCCACCGGGACCCCGCTCTCCCGCACACCGGCCGGATCGTCGGTGGGGACGTGGACGGTGGCGGTCGCGCCCGGCGGCACGGTCACCCGGAGGTCGAAGACCCCGTCGCGGCGGGACCAGGCGGTGGCGACGGTGCCGCGCACCGACTCGTACCGCGCGCTCGCCGACGTGAGGTCGCCGGGTCTCGGCCGGATCAGCAGCTCGCGGTACCCGGCCGAGCCGGGCGCCTGGTCGAGGCCGGCGACGCCCCGGTAGAGCCACTCGCCGACCGAGCCGAGCGCGTAGTGGTTGAACGAGTTCATCGCGGCGGCCTGGAATCCCCGCTCGGCGGTGTAGCCGTCCCAGCGCTCCCAGACCGTGGTCGCGCCGTGCCGCAGCGGGTACAGCCAGGACGGCGGGTCGGTCCGGCGCAGCAGCGCGTGCGCGAGATCGGCGTGCCCGTGCGCGTCGAGGACGGGCGCGACCAGCCCGACTCCGAGGAATCCGGTGGTGAGGCCGGGTCCCGCCTCCTCGACCAGCTCGGCGAGGCGCCGCACCGCGCCCGGCACCAGTTCGGCGGGCAGGAGCCCGAACGCCAGCGCCAGCAGGTAGCCGGTCTGGGTGTCGCCGTGGATGTGTCCGTCCGGGGTCGCGAACCGCTCGGTGAAGGTCTTGCGGACGTGTCCGGCCAGCGCCCCGTACCGTGCGGCGGTCTCGTCCCGGCCGAGGACCCCGGCGGCGCGCGCCGTCAGGTCGGCGCTGCGCGCGAAGTAGGCGGTGGCGAGGACGTCGCGGGGCGTCGGGGCGGGCGCGAGCCAGTCGGCGAAGTGCGGGCCGACGCGGCGGGTCCACACCAGGCCGGGATTGTGGCGGTGGATGTGGTCGACCCAGGCGCACATGGCGTCGAGGTTGCGCTCCAGGAAGCGCTCGTCCCCGTACACCCGGTAGAGGTGCCAGGGAATGAGGACGCCCGCGTCGCCCCAGCCGGGGGCGCCCTCGTCGGCGACTCCGGCGAGCCTCGGGGCCACATTGGTGAACACGCCGTCCGGCGACTGGGCGCCCCGCACCTCGCGCAGCCAGCCGTCGAAGAACGCGGCGACGTCGGCGTTGAGGCACGCGGTCGGCAGGAAGACCTGCGCGTCCGCCAGCCAGCCGAGCCGCTCGTCGCGTTGCGGGCAGTCGGTCGGGACGCTGACGAAGTTGGAGCGCTGTCCCCAGCAGATCGCCTGGTGGAGGCGTTCGATCCCCGGATCGGAGCAGGTGAACTCCCCTGTCCAGGGGGTGTCGCTGTGCAGGACCACGCCGGTGACGTCGCCGGCGTCGAGTGCGGCCAGGCCCGTCACTTCCGCATGCCGGAACCCGTGGTAGGTGAAGCGGGGTTCGAAGACGGTCTCCGCGTCGTCGCCGGCGATCAGTACGTCGGTGGCGTCCGCGGTGCGCAGGTTGGCGGTGTAGAGCCCGCCCGCGTCGTCCAGGGCTTCGCCATGCCGAACGACCACCCGGTCACCTCGGGTGAGGCCGCGCGCCGTGAGCCGTACCCGTCCGGCGAAGTTCTGCCCGAAGTCGACCAGGAAGCGGTTCTCGCCGACCCGGGTGACCGAACGCGCCGGCAGTTCCCGGACGGCGCGGACCGGTGGTGCGGCGGAGGCGGTGAGCCAGCTCCGGTCGGTGCCGGCCACCCAGGCGGGCAGCCATCCCGCATCGTCGCGGTCGCCGGCCGGAAGGTCCCAGCCCGGGGTCTCACGGCGCAGGTCGTGGCACTCCCCCTTCAGCAGGTCGGCGTACCGGACGGGCGACCGCGCGCTCTGCCAGTCGCCGCCGGTCGCGATGACGTCGACGGCGCCGCCGGCGTGGACGACGTGCAGTTCGGCCAGCAGCTGCGGGAACGTTCCGTAGTGGGCGCCCGGGCGGCGCGGGTCGAAGCCGGCGAACCCGCTCCACCAGCCGTCCGCGACCGTGGCGGCCAGCATGTTCGTGCCCGGCCGGAGCAGGCCGGTCACATCGTGCACCTGGTAGTCGATGCGGTCGCGGTAGTCGGTCCAGCCGGGGGCGAGTTCGGCGTCCCCGACGCGTTCCCCGTTGACGTGCATCTCGTACAGGCCGCGGGCGGTGACGTAGAGCCGGGCGCCGGCGGGCGCTGCGGGAACCTCGAACGCCCTCCGGAGCCGGACGGCCGGCTGCAGGCCGTGGTCGGCGAGGGCGAGTTCGCCCTCTTCGGGTGCGTCCACGACGTCGAGCACGGACGGGTCATGCGTGATCCAGGCGCCGGTCCACGCGGACGGGCTCAGCATCCCGGTCTCGAACCAGGAGCCCTCGTGCGTCCACGCCCCGTCGGCGCCGGTCACCGCGACCGTCCAGAGGTAGCGGGTGCGGGCCCGCAACGCCGGGCCCCCGTAGCGGACGGAGACGGCGGACGGATCGTCCACCACGCCGGTGTCCCAGATCTGGGTGCCGTCCTCGTCGCGCACCCGGACCCGGTACCCGGCGGGCGCGTCGCCGCGCCGGCCGGAGGACAGCCGCCACGACAGCAGCGGCGCCGGCTCGTCGAGGCCGAGCGGCTCCACCCGGTGGTCGCAGCGGAGCCCGTACGGCAGCGGCCCCCGGCCCTGGGATTCGGTCACCAGCCCGCTCCGATCGCAAGCCAACAAGTTGGCTTGTGAAGATAACGCCGAAAATGTGAGCTTGAGCGTAGAAGGCGGCTGATCTGGGTGTCAAGACTCGGGACCGGGCCCGCGTCCCAGCGGCGCCGAACCCGGAGACGACCACGAGGACCGGCTGGTCAGCGCCCGGTCGCGGACCGTGCCGCCGGCCGTCCGCCGGCCCTTCCGTCAGATCGCCGCCAGTTCGTAGGCGACCTTGTGCTCGTCGAGCCCGCGCAGCGCCTCGGCTCCGGCTCCGTCATCGACGATCACCCGGTCGAAGTCCGACAGCGGCGCCACCCGGTGCAGCGCCACCCGGCTGAGCTTGGAATGGTCGATGAGCAGCACGCTGCGGGCCGCCGCGCCGAGCATGGCGCGCTTCACCGACACGATGCGCTGCTCCTGGTGGTAGGCGAACCCGCCGTCGACCGCGGACGTCGACACGAAGCACAGGTCCACGTTGAGCGCCTCGATCGCGTCGACGCACGACACCCCGAGGAACGAGTCGTGCAGCGGGTCGTAGTCGCCGCCGAGCGCCAGCAGCCGGATGTCGCGCTCGCCCGCCAGCAGGTTGATGGCCTGCAGGAAGTTCGTGACGACCGTCAGCGGGACCACGCCCGCCAGCCGGCGGGCCAGCGCCAGCGCCGTGGTGGAGTCGTCCAGCATGATCGCCATTCCCGGCTCGACCAGCTCGACCGCCTTCGCGGCGATGGCGTCCTTCGCGGGCCGCATCGACTTCATGCGGTAGGCGACGTTGCTCTCGAACACCCCGGACGGCTGGGCGGTGACCCCGCCCCGGTGCTTGCGGACGACGCCCTGGCGTTCGAGTTCGTCGAGGTCGCGGTGGATCGTCATGAGGCTGACGCCGAACCGCTCGGCGAGCGCGGCCGCGGTGACCGAGCCCGCGGACAGGACGGTGTCGGCGATGTCCTGCCGGCGCCGCTCCGGGCCGCGCGAGTCCCCGCCCTGCTTGGTCATGCCGGAACCTCCCGGTGGCCGGCGCCGCTCCGACGGGATGTCGGCAGGGACCGGGCGCCACAAAAGGTAACACGTCCCGATGCTTTGTTAACACGCGCGTCAGCTAAGTTGACGGCGCTCCGTCCGGAGCCGGCGGGAGCCGCCGCCACGGTTCTCGCGCCGTCACTGAACGAAACGCGGGGTGATCGGAGTACTCACCAGTGAGGCCTGAACGGTGAGGAGCCCCCGTGAGCTATCCAATGAACACCGATCCCCGGTACGGCGTGGGACACGACACCATCCGGTACGAGCTCGGCGACGAACCCCGGTACGGTCTGGACGAGCCGCGCGGCCCGGGCTTCCCGTCCCCGTCGCCCCCACGTACGTGGCCCCAGGACGATCCGTTCAGGCGACCGGCACCGTCCGGCCCGTGGGCGCCGCCCGATGACCACGAGCCCCGCCACGCCCGCAGGAGCGGCCCCGGCCGGGCGGTGATCGCGGCCGTGCTCGCGGCCTTGCTGACCGGGGGCCTGGCCGGCGCGGTCGCGGCGCGCCTGACCGCGGGGGAAGGGGTGTCCACGGCGCTGTCGCGGTCCGGCGGCGGGCCGGCGACCGGCGGGGCCGGCACCCTGAGCGACGTGGCCGCGCGGGTTCAGGCGAGCGTGGTGTCGATCGAGGTGCGGTCGGGGAACGGGGGCGCCACCGGTTCCGGGTTCGTGATCGACCGGCAGGGGCATGTGCTGACCAACGCGCACGTGGTCGAGGACGGCGGCCGGGTCGCCGTGGTGCTGGCGAACCGGCGCAACGTCGCGGCGCAGGTCGTGGGCGCCGACCGCACCAACGACCTCGCGGTGCTGGCGATCCCGTCCGGGCAGAGCCCGGCGCCGCTGGCGTTCGGCCGCCTCTCGGACGTGCGGGTCGGCGACCCGGTGCTCGCGCTGGGCTCCCCGCTGGGCCTGCAAGGGACCGTCACCGGCGGCATCGTCAGCGCGCTGAACCGCGAGGTCCGCATCGGACAGGGCGGAGCGGGCACCGCGCTGCAGACCGACGCGTCGATCAACCCCGGCAACTCCGGCGGCCCGCTGGTCAACGCGCGCGGCGAGGTCATCGGCGTGAACACGGCGATCGCGACGCTGATGCGCGGCGGGGGCGGCGGCTCGATCGGCATCGGCTTCGCGATCCCCGCGGACCGGGCGAGGGAGGGTGCCCAGCGACTCGCCCGCTGAGGCCGCACGGAGGCGGCGTCGCCACAGCCCGAGCGCGACCCGGTACCGCCTGGCCGCTGGGTTTCCGGTCCCGGCCATGACCACCTCCGCTTGGCACGTCGGATATGCCGGGTAACGTGCAAAGTGTGCTTGCCGAACCCGCTCAGTCCCTGAGCGATCTCGCGCTAGGCGTGATCGTGGTGGCGCTCGCCGTCAGGCTGGGACGCTCGCCGACGGTGCATCGGCACTGGCGCACGTCCTTCTGGTGGGCGGGCATCGCGGCGCTGGCGGGGTTCGTCCACCACGGCGTGGTGGCGTACTCGGAGCGATGGGCGGGGCCGAGCTGGGCCGTCATCAGCGCCATGGTCGTCGTCGCGGTGTCCTACCTGCTGGCGGCCACCGTCGCCGAGGTGCTCGGCCCGCGCCACCGCACGACGTTCTGGCTGCTCCGCTCGATCGGGCTCACCGCCTACGTCGTCCTCGCGGTCACCGGGCATGCCGGTGTCTCCGCGTTGCTGGCCTGCGAGAGCCTGACCATGGTCAGCATCCTGGCCCTGTGGGGCTGGGCGGCCCACCGCCGCCATCCGATGGCCGGCCCGGTGATCGTCGCACTGGTCACCAGCGGCGCGGCGGCGGCCACGAAGGCGATCGACCCGAGCCTCGTCCGGCCCGTCGCGCTGGACCCGACCTCGGTCTACCACCTCGCCCAGATCGTGGGCATGGTCCTGCTCTACGCGGCCGTGAGCGCCTCGCGCCGCCCGGACCGCGAACCGCACGCCGTCGCCGGGTGATCCGGCCAACTGTCCCGGGTGGGACATTTGCGGGACGGGATGCCTGGCTTCTGTACTGAGCGGTCCCCTTCCTGACACGGACCGTCACCGTTAGCTTTCATCGCGTGACTGAGCGCATCGATCCTGAACCGGTCCGCGCCGGGCCGGGGCTGCCCGCCCGCTGGAACACGCCGCCGAGAGGAGAACGCCCATGACCGCCATCGCCAGCGTCTACCAGAACGACGTGGCCACCTACTGGAACACCGAACGCAACCCGGTCAACCTGCGCCTGGGCGACGTGTCGGGGATCTACCACCATCACTACGGCATCGGCGAGGTCGACCGGTCCGTGCTGGAGGCGCCGGAGGACGCCCGTGAAGAGGCGATCATCGCCGAGCTGCACCGGCTGGAGAACGCCCAGGCCCAGTTCCTGCTCGGTCATCTCGGCGACATCCGGCCGGAGCACCGCCTGCTGGACGCCGGCTCGGGCCGGGGCGGCTCCAGCATCATGGCCAACGCCGCGTTCGGCTGCCAGGTGGACGGCGTCTCCATCTCCCAGGCGCAGGTGGACTTCGCCAACGCCCAGGCCGCCGAGCACGGCGTGGCAGGCAAGGTCCGGTTCCACTTCAAGAACATGCTCGACACCGGCTTCGAGGCCGGCGCGTTCCAGGCGATCTGGAACAACGAGTCGACGATGTACACCGTCCTCGACGATCTCTTCGCGGCGCACTCCCGGCTGCTCGCCCGCGGCGGCAGGTACGTCACCATCACCGGCTGCTACAACGACGTGTACGGCCTGCCGTCCAAGGCGGTCTCCACGATCAACGCCCACTACGTGTGCGACATCCACGCGCGCAGCGCCTACTTCCGAGCGATGGCGGCCAACCGGCTCGTGCCCGTCACCGTCGTCGACCTGACCTCGTCCACGATCCCCTACTGGGAACTGCGCAGGCAGTCGTCGGTCGCCACCGGCATCGAGGACACCTTCCTGGAGGCGTACCGCGACGGCAGCTTCCAGTACCTGCTCATCGCCGCCGACCGCATCTGAAACCGTCAACGCCAGACCCGTCGCCTTCGGGCAGAGGCAGGTGAGCAGAGCATGGAAGCGACGCACCACCGATGCAGCGGCGCACGCGGCCCGTCCGCACCGCCCGCGGGCACGGTCCCGCCGGGACCGGCCGGTCCCGGGGCCGCCGCGGCGCTCCTGCCGTCGCTGATCGCCGCGGCGCGTCCCAGCCGTGAGCCGTCCTACGGCGACCTGCTCGCCGGGCCGCCTCCGGGCCCTGCCCTCGGCGGTCCCGGCTACGCCGAACGAGTGTGGGGGGACGGGTCGCACTCACCGCTCTACTGCCCGGTCCCCGAACGGATCGACGACGCCCTCGCCGAGGAGGTGGACGCCCGGCTGATCTCCTGGGCGCGCGACTGCGGGTTCGCCGACCACGAACTCGACGCGCTGACCGGTGCCGCCTTCGGGCGGCTGGTCACCCTCGCCCATCCCGACACCGACGACCCCGACGCCCTGCTGGTGGCCGCGCAGCTGAACGCCGGATGGTGGGCGGCCGACGACTACTACGCCGACGACACCGCCCTGGGAGCCGTGCCGGCGCGGCTCCCGGCGCGGCTCGCACTCGCGATGTCGGCCATGGACCCGGTCCCGCCCGCGGGCGAGTTCACTCCCCCGCTGACCGAGGCCCTTCGCGACGACCTGGTCCTGCGGATGCTCGGATCGGCCGTCGGCCACCTGAAGCGCCACGCCACCGACGCGCAGGTCCAGCGCGTCTGCTACTCGACCTTCGCCATGTTCGTCAGCTGGACGGCCTACGCCGCCTGGCGCGAGACGGGTGAGCATCCGCCCGCCTGGGAGTACCTGGCGGCGCGCCAGCACGACAGCTTCTACACCTCGATGACGCTCATCGACGTCGTCGGCGGCTACGAACTCCCGCCCCACCTCTTCTACGACCCGCGGGTCCGCCGCGCCGCCTTCCGGGCGGGCACCGCCAGCGTGATCGTCAACGACCTCCACTCGGTCGCCAAGGACGCCGCCGACGAGAACCCGGTCTGCAACCTCGTCCTGCTGATCGCCGCCGACCGGGACGCCTCGGTCGAGGAGGCGACCGAGATCACCGTGGCCCTCCACAACGACCTCGTCCGCGACTTCGAGGCCGGCCACCGGGAGCTCGCGGCCGTCCCCTCTCCCGAACTCCAGCGGTTCCTGCGGGGGCTGCGGGCCTGGATGGGCGGTGGCTTCGAATGGCACGCCACCAACCCCCGCTACGCCGCGGAGGCGGCCGGTCAGTGACCGAACAGGGGAAGGATCGCCCTGACCGTCTCGACCACGCCGTAGATCAGCGGGATGCCGACGATGGACCACGAGATGACGAGCCGCGGCACGTCCCCGCCAGGGGACGCGTCGAGCCGGCCCTCGTCGGAAGCGGAGCCCTCCGGTGACGCCATGGTGCACTCTTCCTTCGCTCGTTCTCAGGTGGCGGGGCTGGGGTCCGAGACGCGGGGCTCGGCGCCGGGCACGTGGTGGCGTTCCGCCACGGGGCGGATGAACAGGTTGGCGGCGAAGCCGATCGCGAGGACCCCGACCATGGTGAAGAGGGCGGGACGGTAGTCGGCGGCCACCAGCGCGCCCGGTTCGCCGCGGGCGTCGAGGAACCGGTTCACGATCAGCGGCCCGGCGATGCCCGCCGCTGACCAGGCGGTCAGCAGCCGGCCGTGGATGGCGCCGACCTGGTAGGCGCCGAACAGGTCGCGCAGGTAGGCCGGGACGGTGGAGAAGCCGCCGCCGTAGAAGGAGATGATCAGCGCGGCGAGGGCGACGAAGAACGCGGTCGAGGCATCGCCGAACACGGCCAGCAGGATGTAGGCGCCCATCCCGACGCCGAGGTAGCCCACATACGTGGGTTTGCGGCCGATGTAGTCCGAGGTCGAGGACCAGACGAACCGGCCGGCCATGTTGAACATGGAGAGCAGCCCGACGAAGCCGGCCGCCTCGGTCGCCGACACCGAGGTCGAGCCGCCGGAGCGGAAGAAGTCGCTGATCATCGGCCCGGCCTGTTCGAGGATCCCGATGCCGGCGGTGACGTTGCAGAACAGCACCGTCCACAGCAGCCAGAACTGCGGCGTCCTGATCGCCGACGCGGCGGAGACGCTGTTCGCCGTGACCATCGCCCTGGCGCGCCCCGCCGCGGGGTCGAACCCGGGCGGGCGCCACCCCGGGGCGGGCACCCGGACGTTGAACACGCCGAGCATCATCACCAGGAAGTAGACGACGCCGAGCGTGACGAAGAGCAGCGCGACGGCCCTGCCGGACGCGGGGTCGCCGTCCGGGTCGTAGCGGGACAGCAGTTCGCGGGACAACGGCGAGGCGACGAGCGCGCCGCCGCCGAAGCCCATGATGGCCATGCCCGTCGCGAGGCCCGGCCGGTCGGGGAACCATTTGATCAGCGTCGACACCGGCGAGATGTACCCGATGCCGAGCCCGATCCCGCCGATGAACCCGTAGCCGAGGTAGACCAGCCAGAGCTGCCCGGTGGCGATGCCCAGCGCGCCGACCAGGAAGCCCGAGGCCCAGAAGCAGGCCGCGGTGAACATCGCGCGGCGCGGGCCGACCCGGTCGACCCAGGTGCCCATGACCGCCGCCGAGGCGCCGAGCATGACGATCGCGATGGAGAAGATGACGCCGATCGCGGTGAGGCTGACATCGAAATGCTTGACGAGGGCGGTCTTGTACACGCTGGTCGCGTACGCCTGCCCGATGCAGAGGTGGACGGCGAGCGCGGCCGGGGGGATCAGCCAGCGGTTGTAACCCGGTTTCGCGACGGTGTGCCGCTGGTCGAGGAAGGAGAGCGCCACTGCGGGCCTCCGGTTCGGGAGCGTGTCCGGACAGGTGGTGCGCCCCCGATGGTGAAGACCATAAACACAAACGTGCTACATGAACACCCCTCCACGCCACCGAGATGTTGAGCGTCCCGCAGGGGACACGGCCGGGCCAGGGTCCGCGGGTCCCGCCCGAGGGTTGGCGGCTCATTTCCTCCATCGGACGGTCCTTTGCGGGTCCGGCAAAAGGGCTGGGCCGTGCCTCCGCTTCACGGAGCACCTACAAAGGAAAGGAGGTCAGGTCACCATGGCCCTCAGTCGAAGGGCACTCATCGGCGCGGTCGCTTTCGCATTCGTTGTCGCCTTCTGGGGCAACGACGAAGACGAGCCGCGCGACGAAGGGCAGAACGGGACTACATGTCCCCCCGGTACTCAGCAGCCGGAGACCGAACCCGGCAAGTGAGTAACGGCCCTCCAACAGGGCCGGCCTCCCTTCACCGGGAGGCCGGCCCGCTTCGCCGCCCGCGCTGTGCCCCGAGATCCCGCGATCTCCTGCCGCGCGCCCCTACAATCCCGGGGGTGGCCACCTACAGCGATCTTGATGCGTTCGGGGACCTGGACGCCTCGGCTCTGCCCCCGCGCCAGCAGCGGATCCTGGTCGCGATCCGGGACTGGGTGGTCAGATACGGCTATCCCCCGAGCACGCGGGAGATCGGCGACGCCGTCGGGCTGCGGTCATCGTCGTCGGTGTCGCGGCACTTGGCGAGCCTGGAGGAGAAGGGCTTCCTGAAGCGCGGCCCCTCGCTGTCCAGGCCGATCGACGTGCGCATATTCCTCCAGGAGCACCCGCCCGGGGAGCCCGCCGACGACCGGGTGTCCGTCCCCCTGGTCGGCCAGATCGCCGCCGGCACGCCCATCACGGCGGAAGAGCACGCTGACGACATGCTGATGCTGCCCCGCGAGCTCACCGGGCGCGGCACCGTTTTCGGTCTGCGCGTGCGCGGTGACTCGATGATCGGTGCGGCGATCTGCGACGGCGACATCGTCGTGGTCCGCCGGCAGCCGGAGGCCCATTCGGGCCAGATCGTCGCCGCGATGATCGACGGCGAGGCCACGGTGAAGGTGTTCCGGCGCCGCAACGGTCACATCCATCTCGAACCCTGCAACCCCGACTACGACGTCATCGACGGCGACGAGGCCGTCGTGCTCGGCATCATCGTCTCAGTGGTGCGCAGCGTCTGAAGCCCCCATCCTGACGCCCACTCCTCGCACCGGACTGGCCGCACACCGTCACCGTTACCGTCACCCCGCTGGGCACGACGTCGCACCGCGCCCTCCGTCATCGCGGCGGTGTCGTCCCACGCGCGCGCCGCGCTCGGGAGAACGCCCGAATCCCTGACGGGCAGGGGCATCCCGTCGCTCATCCACGTCCTCGCTGGTGAGGGCCGTTTGTCACGGATTGATAACATCGCCGGCGGTCCATTGACGGCGCCTACCGAGGCAAAAGAGACTCAGCCCTCAACTGAGAATGCATTCCATATTGAGGACTGAATGTCGATGCCCCCCTTCGACCGTGACCACATCCGCACCGTTCCCGACCTTCCGCGCGCGCCGGCGGACCGGATCGCCGGCTTCGCCGGGGTCCCGGTCGCGGTCATCGGGGACGCGATGGAGCGGCTCGGCATGTGCGACGCGGGAATCGGGTCGATCACCCCCGGCCGGACGGCGGTCGGCTCGGTGCTTCCGGTACTGGTGCGCAGTGGCGACAACGCGGGCGTCCACGCGTGCCTGGAGTACGTCCGCCCCGGAGACGTCGTCGTCGTCAGCGGCCAGGCCGACATGTCGCGCGCGCTCGTCGGCGCCCTGCTGGCGCGCAAGTTCGCCGCCGCCGGGGCCGCGGGGGTGGTGATCGACGGGTGTGTGCGCGACCAGGCGGAACTCCGCGAACTGGGCTTCCCGGTATGGGCTCGGGGGGTCACGCCCGCCGGGCCGTACAAGCACGGACCCGCGGTCATCGGCGAGCCCGTCGCCGTCGGGGGTGTCGTGGCGGCCGCCGGTGACCTGGTGGCCGCCGACGACGACGGCGTCATCGTCGTGCCCGCGGCGCGGGCGGCGGAGGTCCGCGCGGGCGTCGACCTCGTCCTGGAGAAAGAGGCGGCGATGCTCGCCGCAATCAAAGGTCAGTCCTCCGATCACTAGCGGCTCCGGCCTCCCTTCCAGAAAGGCACCCCCATGCGTCTGCGCATCCTCACCGCGGCCACCGCGCTGCTGGCCGCCGGATCCGCGGCCCTCGTCGGCTGTTCGTCCGACACCGGCGTGGCCGCCGGCGCCGCGAAAGGCGGGTCGGGCGAGAACGGCCTCGCGGCGTCCTCGGCCGTCGGCGAACTGAAGGTCGACACGGCGGCACGCGACCTTCTTCCCGATGGCGTCCGGAAGTCGAACGTCCTGAAGGTGGGCGGCTCGACGGACATCGCGCCGTACCTGAGCGTCAACGGCAAGAACCTCGTCGGCGTCGAGGCGGACTTCATGACCGCACTGGGCCGCACCCTCGGCGTGAAGTTCGAGGTCGGCAACACGAAGTTCGCCGCGATGGTGCCCGGGTTGCAGTCGCGGCGGTTCGACGTCGCAATGGCCGACTTCAGCGACACGCTGGAAAGGCAGAAACAGGTGACGTTCGTCGACTACACCCGGGCCGGGCAGATCCTGATCGTGCCGAAGGGCAACCCGCTGAAGCTGAAGGCGGTCGCGGACCTGTGCGGGCATTCCGCCGCCGGCCCGACCGGAAGCCTTTCCGTGGACATCGCGATGGCGCAGTCGAAGAAATGCACGGATTCCGGTGAGGGTGCAGTGAACGTACAGCGGTACCCGACCGCTGCGGAATCCGCGCTGGCATTGCAGAGCGGACGGATCGACACGCTGGCCATCGACTACGGCATCGCGTCGTCGCTGGTCCAGCAGTCGCAGGGGAAGCTGCAACTGACCGGCGGGCTGTTCGGTAAGGGCTTCCACGGGGCGGCGTTCCGCAAGGACGACCAGGCCCTTCAGAAGGCGTTCACCGCCGCGTTCACGACCCTCATGAAGAACGGCACGTACAAGAGGATCCTGGACCATTGGAACCTGCCGCAGATGTCGCTGGACAAAGTCGTCACGAACGGCGCGACCGAATGACCACGCTCCCGGCGCGCGTTTCCGGACGGCCGCGGATCGAACGGCGCAGGCATTACGGCCAGTACGTCGCGGCGGCCGTGCTCATCGTCGCGGCGCTGTTCCTGGCGAAGTCGCTGGCCACCAACCCGCGTATGCAGTGGCCGATCATGTGGCACTACCTGTGGAACACGCACGTCCTGTCGGGCTTGGTCGTCACGCTCGTCATGACGGTCGTGTGCCAGACGGCCGGCACTGCTCTGGGTTGCCAGCTGGCGGTGATGAAACTGTCGCGCAACCGCGTGCTCCAGGCGACGTCGGGCCTGTACATCTGGTTCTTCCGCGGTACCCCGCTGCTGGTCCAGCTCATTTTCTGGTACAACCTCGCCGCGCTCTTCCCGACGCTCGGCGCGGGAATCCCGTTCACGGGGATCGGCTTCAGTGTCGCCACCAACACGCTCATCAGCGGGCTGGTCGCCGGGTTCCTCGGATTCACGCTCAACGAGGCCGCGTACATGGCGGAGATCGTGCGGAGCGGCATCTCGGCGGTCGACCCCGGCCAGCGCGAGGCGGCCCTGTCGGCCGGCATGACCGAGACGCAGTGCATGCGGCGGATCGTGCTGCCGCAGGCCATGCGGGTGATCGTGCCGCCGACCGCGAACCAGGCGATCAACCTGCTCAAGGCGACCAGCCTGGTGGCCTTCATCTCCGGCGGCGACCTGCTCACCAATATCCAGGACATCTACGCGAACAACTTCGCGGTCATTCCGCTGCTCGTCACCGCGAGCGTCTGGTACCTGATCGTCGTCAGCGTCGCGTCGGTCGGCCAGCGGTACCTGGAACGGCACGTCGGGCGCGGGTTCACCACGTTCAACGACGCGCCCGAACAGGCGCGGGACAAGCGGGAGGCGGCCGGATGAAGCCCATCGTGGACATCCGTCACGTGTCGAAGTCGTTCGGCCGTCTCCAGGTGCTGCGCGACGTGAGCCTGGCCGTGCCCTCGGGGTCCGTGACGGCCGTGCTCGGGCCGTCCGGGTCGGGCAAGTCCACCCTGCTGCGCTGCGTCAACCACCTGGAGACGATCGACGACGGCGAGATCGTCGTCGACGGCGAGCACATCGGGTACGCGCGCCACGGCGACGTCCTCAAGGAGTTGTCCGGCCGCGCCCTGGCCCGGCAGCGGGCGTCGATCGGCATGGTCTTCCAGCGGTTCAACCTGTACGCGCACAAGACGGCGCTGGAGAACGTGATGGAGGCGCCCGTCCAGGTCCTCCGCAGGCCGGCGCCCGAGGCGCGGGAACGTGCGACGGCGCTGCTCGAACGAGTCGGCCTGGCCGACAAGGCGCACGCCCACCCCGCGCAGCTGTCGGGCGGCCAGCAGCAGCGGGTGGCCATCGCCCGCGCGCTGGCCATGGACCCGAAGGTCATGCTCTTCGACGAGCCCACGTCGGCGCTGGACCCCGAGCTGGTCGGCGACGTGCTGGCCGTGATGCGCGAGGTCGCCGAGACCGGCATGACGATGATCGTGGTCACCCACGAGATCGGCTTCGCCCGCGAGGTCTCCGACCAGTCCGTCTTCATGGCCGACGGCGTCGTCGTGGAGGCCGGCACCCCCGACGAGGTGCTCCGCGACCCCAAGCAGGCCCGCACCCGCGACTTCCTGAACCGCGTCCTCTGACCACCACCAGCATGGAAAGAAGCCCCGTGGCAGCACAGAACGAGCTGGTGGCGCGGATCCGCGCCACCAGCCTGCGGACCCCCATGGCCCCCCCGGCCGGGGACGTGGTCTCCCTGGCGATCGGCGAACCCGACTTCGCCACCCCGCCCGGCATCGTCGCCGCCATGAAGCGGGCGCTGGACGCCGGGCACACGCACTACACCAACCCGCTCGGCCTGCCCGAGCTGCGGTCGGCGATCGGCGACCGCGCCGGGCGCGGCCCGGACAACGTCACGATCACGCACGGCGGGTCGGCCGGGCTCGCGGCCGTCATCATGTCGGTCGTGAACCCCGGCGACACGGTGGTGATCGACGACCCGACGTACTCCCTGTACGCGGACATCGCCGCCGCCGCCGGCGGCACCGCGGTACGGGTGGCGCGGCGGGCCGACGGGCGGCTCGACCGCGAGCGGCTGCGCGCCGCGCTGGCCGGTGCCGCCCTGCTGATCGTCTGCCAGCCGGGCAACCCCACCGGCCGGATCCTGACCGCGGACGAGTGGCGGACGATCGCGGAGGCCACCCGCGGCACCGGCACGGTCGTGCTGTCCGACGAGGCGTACGGCGGCATCGTGTACGGCGACGGCTTCGTCTCCGTCCTCGACGTCGCGGACCTGCGCGACCGGGCGGTGCTGTGCCAGACGTTCTCCAAGACGTACGCCATGACCGGCTGGCGGCTCGGCTACCTGGTCGGTCCCGCGCCCGTTATCGCGGATGCGGCGCTTGTGCACCGCACGATCAACGGCGCGATCAACACGGCCGCGCAGCACGCCGCGCTCGCGGCCTTCGACGCCGCGATCGAACGCGATCTGAAAGCGATGGTCGACCAGTATCGTGAACGCCGTGACGTCATGGGCGCGGAACTGGCGGCTGTCCCCCGGCTTACCTTCGAGCCGCCCGAGGGCGGGTTCTACTTCTACTGCGCGTACGACGACCCGCGTACGTCACTGGAGATCCGGGACGCGGCGCGGCGGTGCGGCGTGCTGATCAGGCCCGGCCGCGAGTTCGGCCCCGCCGGAGAGGGCCACATCCGGCTGTCCTTCGCCACGTCGGTCGCCGGCATCGAACGCGGGGTGCGGCGGCTGGCCCGGGTCTTCAACCCCCAGGAGCCGCCTGGTGCGTAGCGATACCGAACGCAACTACCGGACGCTGCTGAGGGTGGCGGAGGAGATGCTCGCGCACTCCGACGAGACGGTCACGCTCACGCAGATCGCGAAAGAGGCGAATATCGCGCCCGCTACGGCCTACCGGTATTTCGGCTCCCTCGACGGGCTGGTGACCGCGTTCCGCGTGGAGGTCAACCGGGACCTGATGGCGTTCAGCGAGGGCTGCGACGCGGAGGGGCTGGACCTGCTGGCCGCCGTGTGCCGCCGATGGGTCGACCTGGTCGACGAGCACGGCCACGCGATGGCCCAGGTCCGATCCCGCGAGGGCTACCTCACCCGGCTGCGCGCCGCCGTCCCCGACATCGCCTCCCAGGCGGCCGCCATGCGCCGCCCCCTCGCGGAGGCGTGCCGGGCCCTCGGTGTTCCGGACGCCGGCGACGAGGCCCTCCACCTCTGGAACGTCCTGTACGACCCTCGCGACATCCTCGACCTCCGCGCCACCCTCGGCCTGTCGATCGACGAGCTCGCGGCCCGCCTGTTCGCCGTCCTCTGCGCGGCCCTCACCGCGTGGAGCGCTCAGCCCTCGCCGCCCGCCGACCGGTGACCGGCCACCCGGTGGGGACTCATGCCACGGTGCCGCGCGCGCCGGCCGCCTCGGAACTCCAGCCGCGCGCCTGGTAGTCCGGGGGCAGCCAGGCCAGGTAGGCGTAGGCGAGAAAGGACTGCGCGGAAAGGAAGGCCGCCAGCAGCCATGCCGCCCGGCTGCGCCAGGGCAGCCGCACCGTGGCCGCCTCGGCGGCCGGCTCCCGGTGGGCGAGGCGGTGCGCGGCGGGCGCGAACCAAGCCATGCATACGACCGGCAAGGCCGTGAGCAGCCCGGACGTCCAGCCGGACAGGGCGAGATCGTGTTCGATATCGCCCTGCAGCGGCGCCCCGCGGGCATGGGAATCGGGCCTCTGGAGAGATGGCCGGGATTGTCACGCGTACAGGGCGGGCCTGTCGGGGAGGGACACTCCAACGCGGTGCCCACCGGCATACGACGAGACGGCGGAGGCGGCGACGGCCACCGCGGCGAATCCGTCCCAGGCGCTGGGTCCGCCGACCACGCCCTCCCGGCAGCCGCGGACCCATGCCTGAAGTTCGTTCGTGTAAGCCTGGCCGAAGCGGACGCGCCAGTCGGCGGGCACCGCTTCGCTTCGCCGTCCTTGGACGCTGACGGCCGTGATGCCCGGATTCTGCACCGTCGCGGTGCCGAGCGAACCGACGATCTCGCAGCGGACGTCGTAGCCGTACTGGCAGTTGACGAACGACTCGACGTCCACGAGCACGCCGCCGGCGAGTTCGAGGATCACCAGCTGCGGGTCCCTGAGGTGGGCCGGGGCCAGCGGGCTCCGGCGGGGAGCGAGCACCTCGACGGACACGATCTCCCGGTCGAACAGCCAGCGGAACAGGTCGAACTCGTGGACGACCGAGTCCGTCAGCGACATCTCTCCGGTGAAGCCCGCGGGCACGGAGGAATTGCGGTGGACCGCGTGCGCCATCAGCGGCTCGCCGATGGTCCCGTCGGCCATCGCCGTCTTCAGCTCCAGATAGGCGGGATCGAAGCGCCGCATGAAGCCCACCTGCAGGAACCGGCGGCCGGCCGCGGCCTCGGCCTCGATCACCTTCAGCGCGTCGCCGGTCCCGGTGGCCAGCGGCTTCTCGCACAGCACCGGTTTGCCCGCCGCGATGCAGGCGATCGCCTGCTCGGCGTGCAGGTCGCCGGGTGAGGCGATGACGACCGCGTCCACGTCGTCGTCGGAGATCAGGTCGAACGCGCTCGGGTGCGCTCTGGCACCGACGCCGGCCGCGACCCGCGCCGCTCGTTCGGCCGCCACGTCGAACACGGCGGTGACCGCCGACCCGGCCACCTCGTGCGCGAGCCGCCCGACGTGTTCGGTACCGATCATCCCGGTGCCGATCACACCGATCTTGAGGGGCATGCGGTCTCCTGTTCCGGGGGGTGGGGACGCCTATCCGGCGGCGTACCGCTGGATCTGCTCGCGATTGTGGATCGCCGACTCGCGGGCGCGTTCCTCCCAGGCGAACACGCAGACCGTGGCGGTGCCGTCGAAGTCCAGGTCCGCGAGGGTCTGGAAGAAGACGTCCCAGTCGACCTCGCCCTGCCCGACGTCCAGGTGCTGGTGGATCCGGACCTGGTCGGCCAGGCTCGGCGGGTTGACGATGTAGCGGTTGCCCGACGACGCGCGGTGGTCGAGGGAGTCGGCGATGTGGAGGTGCGTCAGCAGCGGCCCGGCGTGCCGCATGATCCCCGCGATGTCGCCGCCCTGATGGAAGGTGTGCGGGGCGCAGTACACGAACGAGACGAAGTCGGCGCCGATCCCCCGGACCAGGTCGACGGCCGCGTGGCCGTCCTCGACGAAGTCGTACGGGTGCGGTTCCAGGCGCAGCTCCAGGCCCTCGCGTTCGAAGATCGGCAGGAGTTCCTCCAGGGACCGCCAGAACTGGCGTTCGCTGTCGGCGGGCGCCACCACCCGGCCGTTGAACTCGGAGTTCATCACCGTGCAGCCCAGATCCACGGCGATCTCGATGGCGCGTCTCCAGTAGCGGACGGCGGCCTGGCGGTCCTCCTCGACGGGGCTCGCCCACTCGTAGAGCGGCAGCACCGAGGCGAGCCGCACGCCGGCGGCGTCCAGGGCCTTCCGGAAGGCGGCGACCGCCGCCCCGTCCGCCCTCGGATGCCGGTAGAACGGCAGGAAGTCATCGCGGGGCGACAGCTCGATGTGCTCGTAACCCAGATCGGCGACGACACCGGGCAGCTCGGTCAGCGGCACGTGCCGCAGCATGTACGGGTCAAGGGCGATCTTCACTTCAGCTCCTCCTTCGCCGCGGCGGGTGCGGGGCGGCCGGTCATCTCGGCGGCCTTGCGCCCGAGTTCCTCGGCGACGTGAGCCAGTTCGCCGCCCGCCGTCCCCGCCCGTTCGAGCTCGTGGCTGAGCTGCTCCAGTTCGGTTCCACCGGCCATGAGCCCGGTGAGCTCCTCGCGGGTGATCTCGTTCTTGGCGTGGCAGCCGAGGCTGCGGCCGCGGTTGAGGATGAGGAAGCGGTCGCCGACCGGGTAGGCGTGGTGCGGGTTGTGGGTGATGAAGACGACCCCCAGCCCGCGCTCGCGGGCCTGGATGATGTAGCGGAGCACCACTCCGGCCTGCTTGACGCCGAGCGCGGCCGTGGGCTCGTCCAGGATGAGCACCTTGGCACCGAAGTAGACGGCCCGGGCGATGGCCACGCATTGCCGCTCACCGCCGGACAGCGTGCCGATGGGCTGGTCGACGTCCCGCAGGTCGATGCCCATCGCGGCCAGCTCTGATTTGGTCGTTCTCCGCATGAAGTCGATGTCCAGACGGGTGAGCGGCCCGGATCCCCTGCGCTTTTCCGAGCCGAGGAAGAAGTTCCGCCACACAGGCATGAGCGGCACGACGGCCAGGTCCTGGTAGACAGTGGCGATGCCGCGGTCGAGAGCGTCGCGAGGGGAACCGAACCGCACCGGCTCGCCTTCGACCTCGTAGGTTCCCTCGTCGTGCTGGTGCATTCCAGCGATGATCTTGATGAGGGTGGACTTGCCGGCCCCGTTGTCGCCCAGCACGCAGGTCACCTCCCCTGCGCCGACCTCCAGGTCGACCCCGGTGAGCGCGATGACGTTCCCGTAGTGCTTCTCGCAGCCGGTCAGCCGCACCAGCGGCGTCCGTGTGCCCGTGTCGATCATTTGCTGACCTCCGCCCTGCGGCGGACCCAGAGGTTGAGCAGGGTCGCCGCCAGGAGCATCGCGCCGAGGAAGAACTTGAACCAGTCGGGATTCCAGCCTGCGTAGACGATGCCCTGGGTGGTCATCCCGAAGATGAACGCGCCTATCGCGGCGCCCACCGCCGAGCCGTGCCCGCCGGTGAGCAGGCAGCCGCCGATGACGGCGGCGATGATGTACAGGAACTCGTTGCCGACGCCCTCGCCGGACTGGATCGAGTTGAACGAGAACAGCAGGTTCATGCCGGTGAACCAGGTCAGTGCGGACACGGTCATGAACAGGCCGATCTTCACCCGGTTCACCGGCACTCCCACGCCGCGGGCGCTGTGCGCGGCGCCGCCCACCGCGAAGATCCAGTTGCCGACCCGGGTGCGCAGCAGCACCCACGTGGCGGCGGCGACGAACAGCAGCCACCACAGCACCGAGATGCGCAGGCTGGCACCGCCGACGCTCCACTCCTGAGCGAAGATCTTCTGCGCGGAGCCGAAGCCCTCCATGTCGGAGATGTTCGGGCTGGCGACATTGCCGGTGATGATCTTCGTGACGGCCAGGTTCAGCCCCTGCAGCATCAGGAACATGGCCAGCGTGACCAGGAAGCTGGGGATGCCGGTCCGGATGACCATGTAGCCGTTGAGCCAGCCGATCCCGAGCGCCACCAGCAGCGAGACCGCGATCCCCACCCACAGGTTCGCGGTGAGCTGGAAGCTGAACATCGAGGCGACCAGCGCGGAGGTGGTCACCGCGACGCCGGTGGACAGGTCGAACTCGCCGCCGATCATCAGCAGGGCGACCCCGACGGCCGGGATGCCGAGCGTGGAACTGGCGTACAGGATGGTCGCCAGCGCGTCCGGGCCGCGGAACGGCTCGGCGACCACGAAGAACAGGACGTAGACGCCGATCGCGCCGACCAGTGCGCCGACCTCGGGCCGCACCAGCAGCCGGGCCGGCAGCGACTTCTCGGTCAAGCGTTCGTCCGGCGGGCGAACGCCGGCGTCGAGCGTGTCACTCATGGGAAACACCTCCGATGGGCATGGGGTGGCGGTCGTCGGGAGGCATCACGTCGAAGTGGGGAAGTTCAGGTGCGCCGCGTGGCGCTCGTCGTGCCCGGTGCGGGTGTCGTGGTCCTCCGGCCAACGGCTTGTGACCGCCTTGGCGCGGGTGTAGAAGCGGACGCCTTCCGGGCCGTGGACGTGGGTGTCGCCGAACAGCGAGTCCTTCCAGCCGCCGAAGGAGTGGAAGGCCATCGGCACCGGGATGGGGACGTTGACGCCGATCATCCCGACCTGGACCCGGCGCTGGAACGTGCGGGCGGCCCGGCCGGACGAGGTGAAGATCGCGGTCCCGTTGCCGAACGGGTTGGCGTTGACCAGGTCGACCGCCTCGTCGAAACCGTCCGCGCGCAGCACCACCAGCACGGGCCCGAAGATCTCGTCCCGGTAGACGTCCATGTCGGCGGTCACCCGGTCGAAGAGGCAGGGGCCGAGGAAGAAGCCGTCCCGGTGCCCGTCGACGCGCAGGTCGCGGCCGTCGACCACCAGTTCGGCCCCGGCCGCGACGCCGCGCTCGACGTACCCGGCGACGCGCTCCCTGGCCTCCCGCGTGATCACCGGGCCCATCTCGCTGCCCGGTTCGCGGCCCGGCCCGACGCGGATCGCCCGTGCCCGCTCCCGCAGCCGCTCGACCAGGCCGTCGCCGGCGTCACCGACGGCGACGACGGCGGAGATCGCCATGCAGCGCTGACCGGCGGAGCCGTACCCGGCGGCGGTGAGTTGGGCGGCGGCGAAGTCGAGGTCGGCGTCGGGCAGGACGACGGCGTGGTTCTTGGCGCCGCCCAGCGCCTGCACCCGCTTGCCGTTGGCGGAGGCGCGCCCGTGCACGTACTTCGCGATCGGCGTGGAGCCGACGAACGACACCGCGGCGATGCCGGGATGGTCGAGGATCGCGTCGACCGCGGTCTTGTCGCCGTGCACGACGTTGAACACCCCGTCGGGCAGGCCGGCCTCGGCGTACAGCCGGGCGATGAGATTCGACGCCGAAGGGTCGCGCTCGCTGGGCTTGAGGACGAACGTGTTGCCGGTGGCGATCGAGATCGGGTGCATCCACAGCGGCACCATGGCCGGGAAGTTGAACGGCGTGATCCCCGCGCACACCCCCAGCGGCTGCCGGAAGGAATGGGCGTCGACGCCGGTGGAGACCTGGTCGGAGTACTCCCCCTTGAGCAGCTGAGGGATGCCGCAGGCGAACTCGACGACCTCCAGGCCGCGCACGACCTCGCCGCGGGCGTCCGCCAGCACCTTCCCGTGCTCGTCGGCGATGATCTCCGCGAGCCGGTCGGCGTGGCGTTCCGCGAGGTCGCGGAAGGCGAGCATGATCTTCGCCCGGCGGGTCACCGGCACGTCCCGCCATTCGTCGAACGCCTTGGCGGCCGCCCGCACGGCGGCGTCCACGTCGGACGGCTCGGCCAGGGCGACCCGGGCCTGCTGGACGCCGAGCGCGGGGTCGTGGACGGAGCCGAACCGGGTCGAGGCGCCGCTCGTGTCCGCTCCGGCGATCCAGTGCTGGATGGTGCGCATGAGGAGTTTCCTTAGAGGTAGGGGCGCTGCGCCGACTTGGCGGCCTGGTAGTCCGCCCGCGCCTTGCGGGTGTGGTCGAGGGCGGAGACCTCCGCGACCGGAACGTCCCACCAGCCCTCCGAGGAGGGGACGGGCGCGAGCGGGTCGGTCTCGACGTGCACGACGGTCGTCCGCTCGGAGGCCTTGGCCCGCCGCAGCGCCGCGCGGAACTCCTCGACCGTCGCTGCGTGCAGCACGTCGGCGCCGAGGCTCGCGGCGTTCGCCGCGAGGTCCACCGGGAGGATTCCGCCGTCGAGCAGGCCGGTTTCGGTGTTGCGGTAGCGGTAGGCGGTGCCGAACCTGCCGGCGCCGACGGTCTCCGACAGCGCGCCGATGGAGGCGAAGCCGTGGTTCTGGACGAGGACGATGGTGAGCTTGAGGTGCTCGGCGATCGCCGTGACGATCTCGGTGGCCATCATCAGATACGAGCCGTCGCCCACCAGCACGAACACCTCGCGGGAAGGGTCGGCCATCTTCGCGCCGAGCCCGCCGGCGATCTCGTAGCCCATGCAGGAGTAGCCGTACTCGACGTGGTACTGCTTGGGGTCGCGGGCGCGCCACAGCATCTGCAGGTCGCCGGGCATGCTCCCGGCCGCCTGGACGACGACGTCGCGGGCGCCGGACTCCTCGTTGAGGACGCCGAGGATCTCGGTCTGAGCGGGCAGCGGCGTGTGGCCGAGATGGTAGGCGCCGTCGACGACCCGCGCCCATCCGTCGGCCAGCTCGCGCGCTCGCGCCGTGTACGCCTCGTCCACGCGGTGGCCGCTCAGCGCCTCGGTGAGCGCGTCCAGTCCGGCCCGCGCGTCGGCGACCAGCGGGATGCTCGCGTGCTTGACCGCGTCGAAGGACGTGATGTTGAGGTTGACGAACCGCACGCCGGGGTCCTGGAAGGCGGTCCGCGACGCCGTGGTGAAGTCGCTGTAGCGGGTGCCGACGCCGAGCACCACATCGGCCTCCCGGGCGAGGGCGTTGGCGGCGGCCGAGCCGGTCGCACCGAGCCCGCCGACGGCACACGGGTGGTCCCAATCCAGCGCACCCTTGCCCGCCTGCGTGTCGGCGACCGGGATGCCGGTCGCCTCGGCGAAGCGGCGCAGCGCCCCGGTGGCCCGGCTGTAGATCGCTCCCCCGCCCGCGACGACCAGCGGCCTGCGGGCCGACCGCAGCGCCTCGGCCGCCCGCGCCAGCGCGGCGGGCTCCGGAACGGGCCGCGGCACGTGCCAGACCCGCCTGCGGAACAGCTCGTCCGGCCAGTCGCAGGCCTCCGCCTGGACGTCCTGCGGCAGCGCCAGGGTCACCGCACCCGTCTCGGCCGGGTCGGTGAGCACGCGCATCGCGGCCAGCAGCGCCGAGGGAAGCTGTTCGGGACGGTTGATCCGGTCGAAGAACCGCGAAACCGGCCGGAACGCGTCGTTGACCGACACGTCGTAGGACCGCGGGTCCTCCAACTCCTGCAGCACCGGGCTGGCGACGCGAGTGGCGAAGATGTCGCCGGGCAGCAGCAGGACGGGGATCCGGTTGATCGTGGCCAGGGCGGCACCGGTCACCATGTTGGTCGCCCCCGGCCCGATCGAGGACGTGCAGGCGAAGGTCTGCAGCCGGTCCTTCATCCGCGCGTAGCCCACCGAGGCGTGCACCATGGCCTGCTCGTTGCGGGCCATGTAGTACGGGAGTCCGTCCCCGCCCGCCGCTCCGCCGGTCTCGTGCGCCTCCAGCAGCGCCTGCCCGAGCCCCGCCACGTTCCCATGCCCGAAGATCCCGAAGCAGCCGGCGAACAGGCGCTGCTCCTCGCCGTCGCGCTCGGTCCACTGACGGCCGAGGAAGCGGACGATCGCCTGGGCGACGGTGAGTCTCATGATGCCTTCTCCATCGTGGAGGTGAGCGGAAGCCGGGGGTCGGCCGGCTGGTCCGCCCACATCGCGGCCATCGACGGTCCGTGCCAGCCGTGCGGGACGAGCACCACGTCGCCGCCGCGCCCCTCGGCGAGAATCTCGACCGGACGCTCGTCCGTGCCGTATACCCGCTGGTAGGCAAGGCCGGACGGGCCGGAGACCTCGAAGTAGTAGATCTCCTCCAAGACGCACTCGCCGGGACGGTCCTCGTCGTGCTTGTGCGGCGGATACGACGACCAGCACCCGCCCGGGGTGAGCACCTCGCAGGCGATCAGCCGGTCGGCCTCGAACGCCTCGGGGGTGCAGAAGTTGTTGACCTGGCGGCTGGCCGGCCCCGCGCCGCGCAGCTCGACCGGGACGTCCCCGGCGGGGCCGTACCGCGGGGTCAGCCGGTTCTCGCAGCGGGCGGCGGGCAGGGCGAACCTGCCCGTCCCGGTCACGGTCACCTCGGAATCACGCACCAGCATCTCGAACCCGCGGGTGCCGAAGGTGTGCCCGGAGCCGGCGAGTTCCAGGACACGCAGGCCGGAGCGTTCCCAGCCGGCGACCTCTGGGGTCACCACCAGGCCGAACGGCCCATCGGCCGTGCTCCCGGCGGGGAGGTGATGCTTCACTCGTCCTCCTGAAGCCCAAGTAGTTCGTGTACTTCGGCCGAAGTCGGCATCGCGTCCGAGCACGCCAGCCGCGTGGCGACGATCGCGCCCGCCGCGTTGGCGAAGCGCACCACCCGCTCGGTGTCCCATCCGGCGAGCAGCCCATGGCACAGCGCGCCGCCGAACGCGTCCCCGGCGCCGAGCCCGTTGACGACCTCCACCGGGACCGGCGGCACCTCCACAGCGCCGGAGTCGTCCATCGCAAGGACGCCCTTGGGCCCCTGTTTGACGACGGCCAGCGTCACGCCGCGGTCGCGCAGGGCCCGCGCTGCGGCGTACGGTTCCCGCTCCCCCACGGCGACCTCGCACTCGTCGAGGTTGCCGACCGCCACCGTCGCGTGCTCCAGGGCCCTGGCCACCCACGAACGCGCGTTCTCCCGCGACGACCAGAACATCGGCCGGTAGTCCAGGTCCAGCACCGTGAGAGGCCTGCGATCGCGGGCTCCCAGCCCGCCGAGGGTCGCCTGCCGGCTCGGTTCCTCCGACAGCCCGGTCACCGTTGCCCAGAAGACCCCGGCCCTGGCGATCGCGTCCACATCGAGCTCGTCCGCACGGATCTCCATGTCCGGCGCCTTGGGAAACCGGTAGAAGTACAGCGGGAAGTCGTCGGGCGGGAACAGCTCGCAGAACGTCACCGGTGTAGGCAGATCCGGCACGGCGCCGACATAGCGGTCGTCGACGCCGTAGTCCTTGAGCGCCTTGTGCACGAAACGTCCGAACGGGTCGTCACCCGTGCGGGTGATAACGGCGGTCCGGCGTCCGTGCCGCGCGGCGGCCACCGCGACGTTGGTGGGACTGCCGCCCAGGTACTTGGCGAAGGTCTCCACGTCCTCCAGGGCAACGCCCTTCTGCCGCGGATAGACGTCCACGCCGACCCGCCCCATGGTCACCACGTCGAAACCGTCGATCGCACTGGTTCCGGCGTCGGCAGCGCTCTCGGCTCCGGTCCTCATCTCATCCCTTCGAGCGTGTGGGGCCCCTCTGGCGCGGGGCCCCACGGGCGCGGGCCTGCGCTATCGAGTGCCCGCCGACGCGAACTTGGCGACCTGCGCGAGGTTGCTCTGGTCGATGAAGGACGGGCCGGTGAGCGTGGCCTGGCCGCCGCCGATGACGTTGCCGTTGGCCTTGTAGAGCCACAGGGAGTCGATCGCCAGGTATCCCTGCAGGTAGGGCTGCTGGTCGATCGCCCACTGGACGTCCTTGTCCTGCAGCGCCTTGACCAGTTGCGAGTTGGTGTCGAAGGTGGCGACCTTCGCCTTGCTGCCGCTGTCCTTGACCGACTGGACGGCCGTCAGGGCGATGGGCGCCCCGAGGGTGATCACGTGGTCGATGCTCTTGTCCGTCTGGAGCTTGGCGGTGATGGTGGACTTCACCGACGGCATGTTGGTGCCGGTCACGTAGAGCTTCTCGGTCGTCCCGGAAAAGCCCTTCTGCACGCCCGCGCAGCGGGCCTCCAACTGCACCTGTCCCTGTTCCTGCACGACGCACAGGACCTTCTTGGCGCCCTCGGCGCTCAGCCGCTTGCCGGCGGCCTCACCGGACACGGTCTCGTCCTGGCCGAAGAACATCAGCGCGCCGGACTTCTGCCAGTCGGCGACCCCGGCGTTGAACGCCACCACCGGGATGCCCGCGGCCACGGCCTTCTTGACCGCGGGGGTCAGCGCGCCGGGGTTGGGCAGGGTCACCGCGATCGCATCGACCTTGCTGTCTATGGCGTTCTGGATCAGGGTGGCCTGCTTGCCCGGGTCGACGTCGTTGGTGTACTGGAACTGGACGTTGTCCTTGGCGGCGGCGGCCTGGGCGCCCTTGCGGATGATGTCCCAGAAGGTGTCGCCGGACGGCGCGTGCGTGATCATCGTGATCTTCATGCGCGGGGTGTCGGCCTTGCCCGCCGCGACCCCGGTCGCCTCTTCCTGTGCCTGCTTACCGCCGGTGCTGCTGCACGCGGACAGGGCCAGCGCCGTGACGAGCACGGCACCGGCGGCGCGTCTGCCCGTCCTGAACCTCGCCGGTGTTCTTGCTGCCTTGCGCATTGCCGCCTCCTGCTCCTGCCCGCCCCGGCCGCGACCGCCCGGCCGGTGACGTGGTCCTCGTTTCCCGGGCCGTCCGGTCACAGGCCGGCGGCCTCGGCCGCGCCGGTCAGGGCCTCCGCCGCGAGGCGCAGCCCTTCGACCTGGTCGAACTCCTCGTCCTCGTGCTCGATGTTGACCGCCATGTCCGGGTCGACGTCGTGCAGCGCCCGCAGGAACCGGCTCCAGAAGTCCCGGCCGTGCCCCCGGCCGACGGCCACGAACTCCCAGGACGGCGCCTCCGGCCACCGGGTCACCGTGTAGCGGCCGCCGATCCCCAGCGGGTTCTCCGTGGCGGGAATCCGCGTGAACCGGTCGTCCAGGACGCCGTTGACGCGGCAGTTCTCATTGATTCGGGTGTCTTTGGCGGCGGCGTGGAAGACCAGCGGGCCGAGGTGCTCGACGGCCGCGACCGGGTCGATGCCCTGCCAGAACAGGTGACTGGGATCCATCTCGGCGCCGACGTGGGTGGCACCGGCCTCGGCCACCAGCCGTTCCAGGGTCGCCGGGTTGAACACCAGGTTATGCGGGTGCATCTCGATGCACACCTTGACTCCGGCGTCCCGCGCCCGGGCGTCGATCTCCTTCCAGAAGGGGATCGCCACCTCGTTCCACTGGTACTCCAGCACGTCGAGGTAGGCGCTGTCCCACGGGATGACGGCCCACGACGGCGCGGTGCCCCCGGCGTGGGCGGCGGGCTGGCCCGACATCGCCACGATCCGGCGCACTCCGAGCAGCCCGGCCGTGGTGATCGCCTCGCGCAGGTCGTCCGCGTGCCCGGGCCCGACCTCCGGATCGGGGTGCAGCGGGTTGCCGTTGACGTTCAGGCCGGTCAGCGTGATGCCCGCGTCCTCGAAAAGCCCCAGGTAGTCGTCCCGCGCCGCCGCGCTCTCGCGGATCCGCGCGGCCGGGATATGGGGTGAGGGGCGGAATCCGCCCGCGTTGATCTCGGCGCCGGTCAGCCCGAGCTCGTGAAGGAGCTTCAGGGCCTGCGGCAGCGGCTTGTCGTCCAGGCACGCGGTATAGGCGCCCAGCTTCATGGTGCTTGCCTCCGTGTCGGTGGTCGTGGGACAGGCGGGTGCCCGCCGGGGGACGTGATCGGTGTTTCGGGTGGCGTTCCGCCCGGACGGGGACGGATCTCAGCCGGGGAGCGCGCCGCCGTCCGGGCCGGCGGATTCCACGACGGCGTCGAGCAGTTCCAGGTTGTGCAGGCCGGCGGCGAAATCGGCGCAGGGCGGCAGCCCGTCCACTCCGGCGATCTGCTCCAGGAACGCGCGCGCCTGATAGGTGAAGAAGTCGTTGACTCCGTGGGACACGCCCGGGAAGTCCATGGCCAGCCCGCCGGCGATGTACGGGTGCTCGGGGCCGGCCAGGATTCTGCGGTGCCCCCCGGCCGCCGAGTCGGACACCGTGAACTCGGCCGGGCGGGACACGTCGAACGCGGCCGACCCGCCGGCGCAGAAGAGCTCGAAGCCCAGCGCGTTCGGCAGCGCGTGCGCGACCCGGGACACCGAGAACGTGCCGACTGCGCCGCCGGCGAACGTCGCGGTGAAGGTGGCCACGTCCTCGTTCTCCACCGGCTCGCGCCGGTCGCTCAGCTCCACGCCGCCCGCGTGGCCGATCGCGGTGCCGAGCGGAACGGGGCGATCGGGTATCACCGTGGAGAGCACGGCGCCGTTCACCGACTCCACCGGACCGCACAGGAACTCGGCCAGGTCGACGAGGTGGCTGCCCACGTCGGCGAGGATGCCCGACCCGGGCCCGCCCTTGTAGCGCCAGCTCATCGGCGCGTCGGCGGCGGAGCCGTAGTCGCACCAGTAGTGGCCGTTGAAGTGCAGCGGGCGGCCGAGCTCCCCGGCGGCCACCCGCTCGCGGATCGCGCCGATCGCCGGGGACCTGCGGAAGCTGAACCCGACGGCGGTGACCCGGCGGGACCTCTCGGCGGCCTTCACCATCGCCCGCGCGTCCTCGACGCTCGGTGCCAGCGGCTTCTCGCACAGCACGTGCTTGCCCGCCGCCAGCAGCTCCTCGACGATCTCCCGGTGCAGCGTGTTGGCCACCACGACGCTCACCGCGTCGATATCGGGCGCCGCGGCGATCGCCTGCCAGCCGGTCTCCGCGCGTTCGTAGCCGTATCGCCGCACGGCGTCCGCGCCGAGGTCCTCGTTGACGTCGGCGATGGCGACCAGCCGGACCTCGGGCAGTCCCGCGGCGAACACGGTCGACGCGGACCGGTACCCCTGGGCGTGCGCGCGGCCCGCCATGCCGGCACCGATCACCGCGACCCCGATCGACGATTTCACAGCATTCTCCTTACTCTCGATCGTGGTCGCGGCCGAATCGGCCACGGCGCCTTACAACGGTCCTCGACTATCGCCGACATCTGTCGGCGCACCACTGAAACAGCCATCTGACGTGCGAGAATGATCGACAGTGATGTGCGTCACCGGCTCTTGGATCCTTGAAACTAGACCGGTCTAGGTGACGCGTCAAGAGGCGACCTAGACCGGTCTAGGAGAAATCGATTTCCAATGCCGGCCGTGATACTGTCGGCACTGCGACAGGAGAATGAGATTCGGCAGGGAGAGAAGCTGGACGCGACAGGACCCGACGCCCCCCAGGTCGCCGCGAACGCGTCAGAACCGGCCAGGCGCCCGACGATGCGGGACGTGGCCGCCAAGGCCGGGGTGTCCAAGGCGCTGGTCTCGCTGGTGTTCCGCAACGCACCCGGCGCGAGTGCCCCGACACGGGCCCGCGTCCTTGAGGCGGCCGCCGAGCTGGGCTACCGGCACAACCGGACGGCGAGCATGCTCGCGCGCCGCCGCACGCATCTGCTCGGCGTCACGATGACGCTGCGCAGCGCCTTCCACGCCGAACTGGTCGAGGACCTCCAGGAGGCCGCCGACGAGTTCGGCTATGAGCTGGCCTTGGGGACCGTGACCCGCACCCATGACGAGCGCCGGGCCATCGAGAAGCTCCTGGAGTTCCGCTGCGAGGGCCTCGTCCTGATCGGCGCCGAACTCCCGGCACCGAGACTGGCCGCCCTCGGGAAGCAGCTGCCGGTGGTGGCGGTGGGGCGCCGCATCGCTTCGCCGGATCTGGACGTGGTGCGGACGGCCGACGACCAGGGGGTGGGCCAGGTGGTCGACCACCTGGCCGAGCTGGGGCACCGTACGATCGCGCACCTGGACGGCGGCGCCGGAACGATAGCGTCCGACCGTCGCCGCGGCTACCGGACCGCCATGCGCCGCAACGGCCTGGACGACCACGTGCGGATCATCGCCGGCGACTACACCGAGGAGGCGGGAATGGCCGCCGCCCGCACCCTGCTCGACGGGCCCGGCCTGCCCACCGCCGTGGTCGCCGTGAACGACCGCTCGGCCGTCGGCCTGCTCGACAGCCTCGCGCGCGGCGGCGTGGACGTCCCGAAGGCCGTGTCCATCGCGGGATACGACGACAGCACGCTGTCGCGACTCGCCCACGTGAACCTCACCACCGTCGGCCAGCAGCCCCTCGACCAGGCACGACACGCCGTGCGGGCCATGGTCGAACGACTGGACGAAGGCCGCACCGCACGCCGCGACGTGGTCCTGACACCGCGGCTCGTGATACGCGGGACCACGAGCGTTCCCCGCTGACGAGCACCGCCGCGGTCCGCACGGGCGGGTCCTCATTGCGGGCGGCGGCGTCACCGCAGGCGAAGACCTCCGGGCGGCCCGGCACGTTGAGGTACTCGTCGACGACCAGCCGGCCCTTCCGCGTCTCAAGGCCCAGCCGTTGGGCGGCGCCAACGAGGTGAGCGAACGTCCTAGAACTGTCAACAATTTGGCGTGCAATCTAGGGGCTACTTTGGCGACCAAATCGTTGACAATCTCGTCGGCGAATTCGTAGCATCTGCTTCACGCCAGCGGCGCCTTCGGGGGACGGCCGCACCCGGTCCGGTCCGTGACAAGTGCCGACGTCAACCGTCCCGCCCCTCGACCGACGTCCTGGAGAAGCACCGTGATCAGAATCCGCGCGGCCCTGGCCGCGGCCGCGTCCGCCCTACTTCTCGCCGCCTGCGGAGGTGGAGGGGGGTCGGACGCCTCCGGCGACGGCCCCACGCCGGTAAAGGTCAGCGTCATCCCGATCGTGGACGTGGCGCCGATCTACCTCGGAAACCAGCAGGGCTTCTTCACCGAGCAGAGGCTGAAGCTGGAACTCGTCTCCGCCCAGGGCGGCGCCGCCATCGTGCCCGCCGTCGTCAGCGGTCAGGTCGACTTCGGGTTCAGCAACTACACGTCGCTGATCATCGCCAGGTCCAAGGGACTGCCGCTCAAGGTCGTCGCGCCGGGCGCCGGTTCGACCGGAGTCAAGGGCAAGGACTTCGGAGGGGTGATCGTCAAGTCCGGCAGCCCGATCAGGTCGGCAAGGGATCTGGCCGGAAAGCGGGTCGCGGTCAACACCCTGAACAACATCAACGACACCACGGTCCGGGCCTCGGTCCGGGCGGCCGGCGGGGATGCCGAGAACGTCAAGTTCACAGAACTGGCCTTCCCGGACATGCTCGCCGCGCTCGACAAGGGGAACGTCGACGCGGTCCAGGTCGTCGAGCCGTTCCTGGCGACCGCACTGAAGAGCGGCGGAAGGCTGGTCGCGTCCAACTACGTGGACACCGCTCCGGACCTCACCATCGCCGGCTATTTCACATCGGGGAAGACCGCCGCCGCCAAGCCGGAACTGGTCAAGAAGTTCACGGCGGCGATGCAGAAGTCACTGACGTACGCCACCGGCAACCCGGACGCGGTGCGCAAGATCCTCGGCACCTACACCAAGATCGACCCGTCGCTGACCGGCTCGCTCACGCTTCCGACCTACCCCGCGCAGGTCAACCGTGCTTCGCTGCAGACCCTCTCGACCCTGGCCGTGCAGGACGGGCTGATCACGAAGGCCCCCGACGTCGGCGAGCTCCTTCCATGACGGCGGACGCGGCCGGGAGCGGCCGGGACGTGCACCGTCGCCGCCCCGTCCCCGCGTGGGTCCTCGGCCTCGCGGGCCTGGGCTGCCTGATGGCGGTGGCGGAGGCCGTGCCTCGCGCGGGGCTGGTGAACGAGCGGTTCCTGCCGCCGTTCAGCGAGATGGTCTCGGCGCTGGCCGAGCAGGCCGGGACCTCGGCGTTCTGGCGGTCGTTGCTGGAGACGCTGCGCGGCTGGGTGATCGGCCTGGGGATCGCGATGCTCGCGGGCGTCGTGCTGGGCCTGCTGATCGGCGGTGTCCCGATCCTGCGGGCGGCGGTGTCCTCGACGATCGAGTTCCTGCGCCCGATTCCGTCGGTGGCGCTGATCCCGCTGGTCGTGCTGCTGTACGGCACCGAGATGCGTTCGACGCTTCTGCTGGTCGTCTACGCCTCCTTCTGGCAGGTCCTGATGCAGGTGCTGTACGGCGTGCGGGACGTGGATCCGGTGGCCCGGGAGACCGCCCGGTCCTACCGGTTCCGTCCGCTGTCCCGGGTGCGGACGGTGGTCTGGCCGACCGCGCTGCCGTACGTGGTGACCGGGTTCCGGCTGGGCGCGGCGGTCGCGCTGATCCTGGAGATCACCGGTGAGCTCGTCATCGGGTCGCCGGGGCTGGGCAGGTAGATCGCGGTGGCGCAGGGCTCCGGCGCCGTGGCGTCGATGTACGCGCTGGTCATCGTGGTCGGCCTGATCGGCGTGGTCGTCAACCTGCTCGCGCGGGCCACCGAGCGCCGCGCGCTGCGGTGGCACCCGTCGATCCGCCGGGAGGTGTTCTCGTGAACGTCCCGGGCTTCCTGCGCAGGGTCCTGCTGCTCGTGACGGTGCCGGCGGCCCTAGTCGCGGCATGGTGGGCGGCGACGGAGAACAGCACCGACTTCTTCTGGCCTCCGCTGAGCCGGATCCTCGGCACGTTCGACGACACCTGGTTCCACGGGCGGCTCACCAGCGACGTGCTGCCCAGCCTGGCCCGCTTGTCCGCGGGCTACGTCCTGGCCCTGATCCTGGGGGTCGGACTCGGAGTCGCGATCGGCTCGGTGCGCGTCCTCCGGGCCTTCCTGGAACCGGTGCTGGAGTTCTTCCGCGCGATCCCGTCCCCGGTGCTGGTGCCGGTCCTGATGCTGTTCGCCGGCATCGGCAACGGGATGAAGATCCTGGTGATCGTCTCTGGATGCGTCTGGCCGATCCTGCTGAACACGGTGGAAGGCGTGCGCGCGTTGGACGAGGTGTTGCACGACACCTCCCGTTGCTACCGCATGCGTCCGCATTCCCGGCTCGTCCATCTGGTGCTGCGGGGCGCGAGCCCGCAGATCGCCGCCGGCGCGCGGCAGGCGCTGTCCATCGGGATCATCCTCATGGTGATCAGCGAGATGTTCGCCGCGAGCAACGGGGTGGGCTTCACGATCATCCAGTTCCAGCGCGGCTTCTCGATCCCGCAGATGTGGACCGGGATCATCCTGCTCGGGCTCATCGGCATCGTCCTGTCGGCCGTCTTCCAGCTCCTGGAGACCCGAGTAATGAGCTGGTACACCGGCCTGCGCCGGTCACAGCGGGAGAGTTGAGATGACCACCACGCCCCTCGGCGCGACGAGCCCGGACACCTCCACGGCGCTCCTGGACGTCCGCAGGTTGAGGAAGGTCTACGAAGGCAAGGGACGCGGCGTCGAAGCGGTCCGCGACCTGACCTTCGCCGTCGGAACGGGGGAACTGATCTGCATCGTCGGGCCCTCCGGCGCGGGCAAGACCACCCTGTTGAGATGCGTCGCCGGGCTCCTGAACTGCACGTCCGGCGAGGTGGTGCTCGAAGGGCAGAGGGTGACGAGCCCTCCCCCGGGCATGGCCGTGGTCTTCCAGGAGTACGGCCGCAGCCTGTTCCCCTGGATGACGGTGCGGCAGAACGTCGAACGCCCGTTGAAGGAGAAGCGGGTTCCGAAGGCGGAGCGGCGGCGGCTCGTGCGGGAGGCCCTGGAGGCCGTCGGGCTGGCCGAGGTCGGCGACGCCCACCCCTGGCAGCTGTCGGGGGGCATGCAGCAGCGCGTGGCCATCGCCCGGGCGGTCGCCTACGAGCCGCACATCCTGCTGATGGACGAACCCTTCGCCGCGGTCGACGCCCAGACGCGCGCCGATCTCGAAGACCTCGTCCGGGCGCTTTGGACGCGCCTCGGGGTCACCGTCCTCTTCGTCACCCACGACATTGACGAATCGGTGTATCTCGGGCAGCGCGTCATCGTCCTGTCGAACTCGCCGACGGTCGTGCTGGAGGAGGTCGCCATCGACCTGCCGGTCGAGCGCGACCAGCTCACCACCCGCTCCGACCCCCGTTTCGCCGAGCTGCGAGCCCGGATCTACCGGCTCGTCCAGCAGGCGAAGGGAGGCCGCCGGCCGGCGGACGAGTAAGGTGCCCGCCCGGCAAGGCGGACCCCTAGAATCGATCACCGGTTGGGATCGCCGACGATCCGCGTGGCGACGAGAGGGGCGTGCGCCCGGCGCAGGCCCGCGAGCGAGGGAACATGCCAGCGCACGACCAGACGACGGACGCCCCCGGGAGCCGGGACGTCGCCGACGCGATCCGCGAGGCGATCGCCCGCGGGGACTTCGCGCCCAACCAGCGTCTGGTCGAGGCGGACCTGTCCGATCAGTTCGGCGCCAGCCGCAGCGGCGTGCGCGCGGCGCTGTTCGAGCTGACCAACGAGGGCCTGGTCGAACGCGTCCAGCACCGGGGCGCCCGCGTCCGCGCGGTGACCCTGGACGAGGCGATCGAGATCTCCGAGGTCCGCATGGCCGTTGAGGGCCTGTGCGCGGCCAAGGCCGCCGAGCTCGTCACCGACGGGGAGATCGCCGAGCTGCGCTCTCTGGGCGACTCCATGCGGGCCGCGGTCGCCCAGGGGCACGTTCTGGAGTACTCCGAGTTGAACAAGACCCTTCACCAGCGCATCGTCGACATCAGCGGCCAGGCCACCGCCGCCGGCGTGCTGCGGCGGCTGCGGGCACAGAACGTCCGGCACCAGTTCCAGCTGGCCCTGGTCCCCGGCCGGCCGAACGTGTCCCTGGCCGAGCATCTGGCCATCATCGACGAGATCTGCGCGCACGCCCCCGAGGCGGCCGAACGGGCGGCGCGCCGGCACCTCGTCAGCGTCATCAACGCGCTCAAGGCGGCCTGAGGCGCTCCCCGGCCCGTCAGCCGAGTTCGGCGCGCGCGGCGCGCAGGAAGGCGTTTCTCGGTCCTTCGAGCTGCTCGGTGAAAGCCCACCGCGCCGTGGCGTCGTCCTGGTCGAAGTCCCTGTTCATCGCCGCGTTCAGAGCGCGCGCGTTCTCCTGCGCCAGGTCGCCGAGGGACGGCCCGAACATCAGCTTGATCATGCTTCGCCGGATCCAGACCGCGTCCATGGCGTCCTCGGACCTGGCCCACCACGCGTCGGTGTCCTCTTTCTCGCCGGCCGTGCGCTCGGCTCGCTGGACCGCCTCGATGAACTCCCGCAGCACCGCGAGCCGCTCGGTCCGCCGCCGGTCCGCCAGTTCGTTCGCCTGATGGCGGACGGCCTGCCGCTGGGCGGTGAACTGCCCCAGATATGACAGGCCACCGCCCAGCCCCACACCGATCAAAGAGGTGACGGACACCAATATCTCTGGGCGCATAGAGAGCATCTTTACCACCCGCCGCCACACCAGCACGGCCGGCCTGTCCGCACTCGGCCGGGGACTGTCGGTCGTCCGCGAGCATCAGCGCATCGCGTCCTGGAACAGGCCGCCTGCCTGGTGGACGTGGAACATCGCCGCCTACATCGACGTGGCAGGCGGCAGCGGTTCGGCTCGCCTGCGTTGCGGCGAGGCGTCCGGGTGGTGGCTTACGGGGGCGTCAGGGGTCCGGCGTACGCTGGGGGCACCATGAGGAGGCCGTCGGACGGCGCGCTGAGCGGCCGGAGGTTGATCGCCGGGTGGGCGCTGGCGCTGGCGGGGCCACCGCTGCTGACCTTGCTGCTCGCGCCGGTGCGCAGTCAGATCGGCCTCGCGTCCACGCTCCTGCTGTTCCTGACGTTCACCGTCCTCGTCGCGGTCGTGGGCGGGCTCGGGCCGGCGTTGCTGGCCGCGGTCGCCGGGAACCTTCTGACGAACTGGTTCTTCACCCCGCCGTACTACACGTTGACCATCGCCGACTTCGAGCATGTCCTGGCCCTGGTGCTGTGGGTGGTGGTGGCCGTCGCGGTGTCGCTGGTGGTGGATCTGTCGGAGCGGCGGCGGCGTTGGGCCGCCCAGTCCGGGGCGGAGTCGGTGACGTTGAGCCGGCTGTCCACGACGGTGCTGCGTGGTGAGGACACCCTGCCGGATCTGCTGCGGCAGGCTCGGGAGACGTTCGCGCTCTCGTCGGTGAGCCTGCTGGAAGGGACGGGGCACGGCTGGTCGGTGGTGGGCTTCTCAGGTGAAGACCATTGCACCGATCCGGGAAAGGCGGACATGCTGCTCCCGGTCACGGACGAGCTGCTGCTGGCGGTGCGGGGCCGGGTACTGCCGGACACGGATCGGCGGGTGCTGTCGGCGTTCGCCCATCAGGCGGCCGCGGCGGCGGACCGGCAGCGGCTTCAGGCCGAGGCCACCCGCGCCCGCGAGCTCGCCGAGATCGACAAGGTGCGGACGGCGCTGCTGGCGGCGGTCTCCCACGACCTGCGGACCCCGCTGGCGTCGGTGAAGGCGAGCGTGAGCAGCCTGCGCCAGGACGACGTCGACTGGGATCCCGAAGACCGCGCGGAACTGCTCGCCACGATCGAGGAGTCCGCCGACCGGCTGAACCGGTTGATCGCGAACCTGCTGGACATGACCCGGTTGCAGACCGGCGCGGTCGCCCCGCTCACCCGTCCGGCGGCGGTGGACGAGATCGTCCCGTTCGCGCTCGCCGGGGTGCCGGAGGCGCGGGTCGAGGTGGACGTGCCCGAGACACTGCCGCAGGTGCTCGTCGATCCGGGTCTGCTGGAACAGGCGATCGCGAACGTGGTGGAGAACGCCGTGCGGTACAGCGCGGGCCGGATCCTGGTGGCGGCCAGTGAACTGCGCTTCGGTGTCGAGCGGGACCATATCGAGATTCACGTCGTCGATCACGGACCTGGTGTTCCGGACCACGACAAAGACCGCATCTTCGGTTCCTTCCAGCGGCTCGGCGACGCTCCGCAGGGCACCGGCGTCGGGCTGGGCCTGGCGGTCGCCCGCGGCTTCACCGAGGCGATGGGCGGGACGCTGACCGCGCGCGACACTCCGGGCGGTGGGCTGACCATGGTGTTCGCGTTGCCGATCGCGCAGGACGGGCCGAACGTGGAGGACCGATGACGCTGGTGCTCGTGGTCGAGGACGAGCCGCAGATGGTCCGGACGCTGCGGATCAACCTGAAGGTCCGCGGATACGAGGTCCTGGCCGCCCCCGACGGGAGGGCGGCCCTCGACCTCGCCGCGCGACGCCGTCCGGACGTGGTGATCCTCGACCTCGGCCTGCCCGACATGGACGGCACCGAGGTGATCCGCGGTCTGCGCGGCTGGCTCAGCGCGCCGATCATCGTGCTGTCGGCGCGGCACGCCTCGGCCGACAAGGTCGCCGCGCTCGACGCGGGGGCGGACGACTACGTGACCAAGCCGTTCGGGATGGACGAGCTGCTGGCCCGGCTCCGGGCGGCGATCCGGCGGGCCGCCCCGGTCGAGGAGGGCGTCGTGGTCAGCACCGACGCGTTCACCGTCGACCTCGCCGCCAAGCGGGTCGTCCGGGAGGGCGCCGACGTCCGGCTGACCCCGACCGAATGGCACGTCCTGGAGCTGCTGGTACGCCATTCCGGCCGCCTCATCAGCCAGCGGCAGCTGCTGCGGGAGGTGTGGGGGCCGTCCTATGAGACGGAGACGAACTACCTGCGCGTCTACCTCGCCCAGCTCCGGCGCAAGCTCGAACCGGACCCGTCCAGGCCCAGGCACCTGATCATCGAACCTGGGATGGGGTACCGCTTCGAGCCGTGACCGGCCCGGCGCTAAGAACGCGTCAAGATCCGGGGCGGGGCCGTCAAGGGCGCGTTAACGCATCTGTCGACGGCGGCGCGCGGGGCGGTCGCATGGGATCATGCGTAGTCTCCTGGCCCCCAAGCGTCTCGTGGTGGGACGCCCGCTGCGGAACGAGCAGATGGGCGAAACCCTCCTGCCGAAGAAGATCGCTCTCCCGGTCTTCTGCAGCGACCCCCTGTCCTCCAACGCGTACGCGACCGAGGAGATCCTGCTCGGGCTGAGCCTGGGCGGGCTGGCGCTGTTCCATCTCGCGCCCTGGGTGGCGCTCGCGGTGATCGTCCTGCTGACGGTGGTCGTCCTGTCGTACCGGCAGACCTGCCACGCCTACCCCAGCGGCGGCGGCGCCTACGCCGTCAGCCGCGAGAACCTGGGCGTGAACGCCTCGCTGACGGCCGCGAGCGCGCTGCTGGTCGACTACGTGCTGACCGTCGCGGTGTCGGTGGCGGCGGGTGTCGCCAACATCGTCTCGGCGTTGCCGGCGCTGGCCCCCTACTCCGTGCCGCTGTGCCTGGGGCTGGTCGCGCTACTGGCCCTGTTGAACCTGCGCGGGGTCAAGGAATCCGGCTCGATCTTCGCCGTCCCCACCTACGGGTTCGTCACCGTCATCCTCCTCATGATCATCTGGGGTGGGATCCGCATCCTGTTCGGTGACACCCCGCAGGCCGAATCGGCGCACTTCGGCATCCAGGCGCATCACGGGACGACCGGCTGGCTCGCCCTGGCGCTGATCCTGCGCGCCTTCTCCCAGGGCTGCACCGCGCTGACCGGCGTCGAAGCCGTCAGCAACGGCGTCCCCAGCTTCAGGAAGCCGAAGAGCAAGAACGCCGCCGACACTCTCGCGATCATGGGCGGGCTCACCATCGCGATCTTCGCCGGGATCACCTGGCTGGCCCTCGCCTCGCACGTCCGGATCTCCGACAGCGTCGCCTCCCTGACCGGCGCCCCGGCGGGCTACGAGCAGAAGACGGTGATCACGCAGGTGGCCGCCGCCGTCTCCGGGGACGGGTCCTGGCTCTTCTACCTCGTCGCGGGCTTCACGGCGGCGATCCTGGTACTGGCCGCCAACACCGCCTACAACGGCTTCCCCATCCTGGCCTCGATCCTCGGCCAGGACGGATTCCTGCCCAAGCAGTTCTCCCGCCGCGGCGACCGCCTGGTCTTCAGCAACGGCGTCGTCATCCTCGCCGTGCTGGCGGGCGCGCTCATCTGGGCCTTCGACGCCAGCACCACGCGGCTGATCCAGCTCTACATCATCGGGGTCTTCGTCTCCTTCACCCTCAGCCAGGCCGGCATGGTCCGGCACTGGACCACGAAGCTCCGCACCGCCCCTCCCGGCGCCCGGCACGTGCTGCACCGCTCCCTGGCGATCAACACGGCCGGCGCCGTCCTCACCGCGCTGGTCCTCGTCGTCGTCCTGATCACGAAGTTCACCCACGGGGCGTGGATCGTGGTCATCGCGATGCCGCTGGTGTTCGCGATGATGAAGGGCATCCACCGCCACTACACCCGGGTGGCCCAGGAACTGGCCCCGAGCGGCGACCCCCTCTCGCTGCCGAGCCGGATCCACGGCGTGGTCCTGGTCTCCAAGCTCCACGCCCCGACCCTCCAGGCGCTCGCGTTCGCCCGCGCGACCCGCCCGTTCGACCTGACCGCGGTGACCGTGGCGACGTCCGCCGCCGACATCGCCGCACTCGAAGAAGAATGGTCGCGGCGCGACATCCCGATCCCGCTCAAGGTCCTGGACTCGCCCTACCGGGACATCACCGGCCCCGTCCTCGGCTACGTCGCCCGAATTCGCCGCAAGAGCCCCCGCGACCTGGTCTGCGTCTTCATCCCCGAATACGTCGTCGGCCACTGGTGGGAGCACCTGCTGCACAACCAGAGCGCCCTGCGGCTCAAGGCCCGGCTGCTGTTCCGGTCCGGCGTCATGGTCACGAGCGTCCCCTGGCAGCTCGGCTCGGCCGAGGCCGCCCTCGCCCGCCGCTCCGAGGCCTCCGCCCTGGCCTCCCGCCACCAGGCCACGAGATGAACTCGTCCGGGCAGCCCTCGAACCGGCGCTAGTCCCGGTCGCGCGAAGCGGGTTCCCGGCTGCGCGGCTGGGCTGTGCGGGGACGCATGATGAGCGCGGCGACGTAGTAGGTGCACGGGCCGGAGCCGACGTTGGCGTAGGCATGGGTGACGTCTGCGGCGAAGTAGACCGAGTCGCCCTCGTTCAGGTCGATGGACATGTCGGGGACGGTCAGGCGCAGGATGCCGGATTCGACGACGATGTACTCGTGGGAGCCCGCGGCGTACGCCGGGAACCGGCCCGCGTCACACCCCGGCGGCAGGGTCGTGCGGATCCATTCGAAGTTCACGCCGGGGACGACCGGGGTGAGGATCGTCCGCCGCCACCCTCCGGGCTCGTCGACGACGTCCTGGTCGGCGGCACGTCGCACGATGACCTGACCGTCGTCCGGCTGTGCGACGAGATCGGCGAGCGGCACGCCGAGGCCCTCCGCGATGCGGGCCAGAACCACGATCGTGGGCGCCTTCTGCCCGCGTTCGACCGACGACAGCATGCTCACGCTCACATCGGCCGTCTCGGCCAGCCGCCGAAGGGTCAGCCCCCGGTCGCGCCGCAGCCCCTGAATGCGGGCTCCCAGCACCGCCAGATCCAGCATTCCTCTATAATGGCATTGAATTTCACTATAGAGAAATGGACGTCCCGTGACAGTCCCCGAAGCGGTCATCCGTCCCGCCGGCCGTGGGGATCTGAAGGCCGTGGCCGAGATCTTCACGCACTACGTCTCCCGCACCGTGATCACGTTCGAGCAGACCCCGCCGGCCGTCGCCGAATGGCAGCGGCGGCTGGACGACCTCACCGGCCGGGGCCTGCCCTTCCTGGTCGCCGATCTGGACGGAGAGGTGGCCGGGTACGCCTACGTCAGTCCATGGCGGCCCAAGCCGGCCTACCGGCACACCGTGGAGGACTCGATCTATCTCGCTCCGGACCGGACGGGCCGGGGTCTGGGCGGCGCGCTGCTCGGCGGCCTGGTGAACCGGTGCGCGCGGGCGGGCATGCGCCAGCTGATCGCGGTCATCGCCGACACCGGAAGCGACGCCTCGACGGCGCTGCACCGGCGTTTCGGCTTCACCGACGCCGGCCGGCTGACCGGCGTCGGGTACAAGCACGGCCGCTCGATCGACACGCTGCTCATGCAGCGGGCCCTGACCACGGGTGACAACGGATGAGCCGGAACGCGCGGACCGCCGGCGAGCCGGCCGGCGTGACCACCGGCCCGCCCGGTCTCGACGGCGACCCGCCGCCATCGGGCCCGTGACCTGCGGCCCCCGCACGACGACGCGCGCCGCGCCGTGGCGGCGGGTGTTCTACGGCTGGTGGATGGTCGCCGGTCTCGCCGTCACCGAACTGGTCTCCTGGGGCGTGCTCGTCTACGCCTTCTCGGTGCTCGTCGTTCCCATGCGCGCCGAGCTCGGCTGGTCGACGGCCCAGCTCAACGGCGCGTACACCACGGGGGTGGCGGTCTCCGGCCTGGTCGCCGTCCCCGTCGGGCGCAGGTTGCAGCGGCACGGCGCCCGAGGCGTCATGACCGCCGGCAGCCTGCTCGGGGTCGCCGCGTTGCTGGCCTGGGCGAACGCCCATTCCCTGGTCGCCTTCTACGCGGCGTTCGCCGTCGCCGGGCTGGCCATGGCCACCACCCTCTACGAACCCGCGTTCGCCGTCACCGCCGCCTGGTTCGCCAGGCATCGCGCCCGCGCCGTGCTGGTGCTCACCGTGGCCGGCGGCCTCGCCAGCACCGTGTTCGTCCCGCTGACCGGTGGCCTCGTCCACGTGTACGGCTGGCGCACCACCCTGGTGCTGCTCGCCGGGGCGCTGGGCCTGGTCACGGTCCCGCTGCACGCCGGGCTGCTGCGGCGCCGGCCGTCCGACATGGGGCATACCCCGACGGGCGCCCTGCCGACGTCCAGGCGCCGACGCACCCCGACACCGCCGAGGGCGCGATCATCCGGCGCGCGTCGTTCCGCTGGTTCACCCTCTTCCTGATCTGCCATACCACCGGCAAACTGGCCGTGACCGTCATCCTGGTCGCCTACCTCACCGACCGCGGCTACACGCTCCCCCAGGCCACCGCCGCCGCCGGCGCGGTCGGCGCCTTCCAGGTCCTCGGGCGGCTGGCCTGCACCGCGTTGCGGCCCCGGTTCCCTGCGCAGCGCACGGCGATCCTGCTGTTCGTCGCGCAGGCCGTCGCCCTCCCCGTCCCATTGCTCACGACCGGACACGCGGAGGCCGCGACCGGCACCGTCGTCACGCTGGTCGTGTTCTTCGGCCTCGGGTACGGACTGCCCGACCTGCTGCGCGGCACCCTGCTCGTGGACTACTACGGTCCGGGCCGCTACCCGCGCGTCAACGGGATCGTCGCCATCTTCGTGGTCGCCGCGCGTGCCACCGGCCCCCTTCTCGCCGGCCTCGGCGCCGCCGCCTTCGGCGGCCACTCCGCCACGCTGATCGGCGCGGCGGCCCTGACGGCGACCGGCGCCTACGCCCTGCACCGCGCCCATCGGGCGTTCACCACCGAGTCCCGAGAGTGAGATCGCCCATCACCCGTCCGTGACATCCTGACGGGTGCCGCGATCAGCAGCAGGCAGGAGCCGATCGCACGGACGCCAGGGCCACCGGATGGGCGGAGGCGCTCTTCTCCTCGTCGGTGGCGATGCGCCCGCGGAGCATGGTCTCCATGACCTTCATGAAGCGCTGGGCCCTGGCATGGCCGATGATGAACGGGTTCGCCGGCCCCCCGGACCGCAGTTCCTCCATGCGCGCCAAGCCCTGGTCACAGGTCCCGTGGTTGTTCAGTTCGACGTCCGCACCCGCCTGCCTCATCCGGGCGGCGAACGCCAGGACGGACGAGACGTAGGTCCGCTTCTCCGCGGTCGCTGCGGGCGGATTGGTCCCGCCCCACAGCATCGCGGTGTGCCGCCGCCCCTTCCACCGAACCGGGAAGATCGGCGAGACGGTCCCCGGCGTGTGCCCGGGCGTGTGGTGGAGCACGACCGTCGTGTCGCCGAGGGTCAGCCGCTGACCGTCGGCGATCTCCAGGTCCCGGGTGGGAGCGTCGGCTTCGCCGGCCACGAGATCCCAGTCGGCCGGGCTCATCATGACCCGGGCCCCGTACCGGTCGGCGAGGTACCGGGCGCCGCCGTAATGATCGCTGTGGCCGTGGGCCGCCACCACATACTTGATCTTCGACGGGTCCACGCCCACCGCGCGCAGCCCCGGGACGAGGGTGTTCTCGGCCTCGTCCGGCGACCCCAGCGCGTCGACGAGGATGACGCCGCCGGACGTGAGGAGCGCCGTGGCCGACACGAACCCGGTGCTCACCACCGCCACGTCGTCGAAGATCCGCAAGGGCTCGGGCGCCTTCACCGGCGGCATCACGGCGCCCGGCCTGAGCGCCCGCACGAGGTTCTGCAGGACGGGATCGTCGCCGGCCAGCCGCACCGCGCGGTCGTAGTGGTCCTGCGCGCTCGTGGGCGCGGTCCTGGCCGCGATCTTGGTCGCGCCGGCCGGGGACTCGGCCCGGCATCCCGCGAGCGGCAGCAGAGCCGCCGCCGCGAGCAGAGCACGTCGGGACGGCCCGGACTGCTCAAGCGACATTCGATGACACCCGCTTTCTCTGGCCCGAGCGATCACGGTCTCGGGCGGTCTCCGGTGACGCCCAGAAGACCAGAGACGATCATGTGATGTCCAATATCGATACCGCTCCCAGATCAATAAGGAAATGAATATCGACGCCACGAGCCGCGTGCCCATCCTCAGAAAGTGAACAAGCGGCCCCCCGAAATTGAAGGGGGCCGCCTCGACAGACCTACGAGCGCGTCTTCGGCCAGCAGGTGTCGGTTACTGTCCGAACGGGTTGTCCGGGTCGAGGTTGACCTCGTTCGGGCCGACCTCCAGCGGGTCCGTCAGGGGTTCATCCGGCTGGTCGGCCTCCCCCTGCGGCGCCTCTTCCTGCGGCTCCCCTTCCTGCGGGGCGCCCTGTGTGTTCTGCATGGTGAACCATCCTCCGATGCTCTTCTTTTCGTCCCCTACGCAAAGCGCGGTGAACGGCTCCGTTACGTCGTCCGGAGCCGTGAAGGACCGTCCCGAGCGGTTCCGTCAGGGCAACCACCACTCGGACACGGTTGGCCTCCGCCGCGCCAGGGCTTACAGGGGCAGAGGCCGGTTCTGTACGACGCTCTTCATGATGAGAGTGGAGGTGAGGCGCTGCACGCCGGGGAGGGTGGAGAGTTCGTCGTCGTAGAGCCTTTGAAAGGCGGGCAGGTCACGGGTGAGGACGCGCAGGAGATAGTCAGGGTCGCCGAAGAGGCGTTGTGCCTGCAGGACGTGGGGAATGTCGGCGACGGCCCCTTCGAAGGCGGAGATGGTGTCGTGGGCCGCGCTGCGCATGGTGACGAAGACCAGGGCCTCGAAGGTCAGGCCGAGGCTGTTGGCGTCCAGGCGGGCGTGGTACCCGCTGATCGCGCCGGAGCGTTCCAGAGCGCGCAGGCGGCGATGGCAGGGCGAGAGGCTGAGGCGGACGCGCTCGGCGAGTTCGGTGACGGTGAGGCGGCCGTCCTGCTGGAGCTCGGCAAGGATTGCGCGGTCTACGTCGTCCATGAGGGAGATTCTTCCTCTTATCACTGCCGACAGAGAAAAGGTTGGAAGCACATTCCGGGCAATCGGCCCTAATCTTCCTTCCCGTGGATCCTCGGGCCTTCTGGGTTCCGTGTTCGCGAAGGAGGACAAGGTCATGGCGGTCGGTACCGGCGCCGCGTTCTGGGCGGTGTCCCTGCTGTTCGTGGTGACGCCGGGAGCGGACTGGGCGTACGCGATCGCGGCCGGGCTGCGGCATCGGACGGTGCTGCCGGCGGTGGGCGGGATGCTGGCCGGGCATCTGGCGGCCACCGCGGTGGTGGCGGCCGGGGTGGCCGCACTGGTGACCCGCTCGCCCCTGGTGATGGCGACGCTGACGGTGGTGGGCTCGGTGTATCTGGTGTGGCTGGGGATCGGGACGCTCGCCCGTCCGGCGGCCCCGGAGGCCGACCGACAGCAGGCGGCCGGCTCGTGGATGCGGCAGACGGCGAGGGGCGCCGGGGTCAGCGGGCTCAACCCGAAGGTCTTCCTGCTGTTCTTGGCGCTGCTACCGCAGTTCACCGACTCGGCCGCGGCATGGCCGGTCGCGGTGCAGATCACGGTCCTGGGGCTGGTTCACGTGGTCAACTGCGCCGTGGTCTACACGGGGGTGGGCGCGGGGGCGCGGCTGGTGCTGCGGGCACGGCCCGCGGCGGCACGGACGGTGGCCCGAGTGTCCGGCGCCGCGATGGTCGGGATCGCCACGTTCCTGCTGGTGGAACAGCTGGTCGCATAGAGAAGAAGGTCGTCCGCACGCCTGGGCGCACCCGGCCGTCTGGCGCTCTGCGGCAGCCGGAAGATCGGCTGCCGGTGTAACGCGGCGTCGCCGGGGGCTCGTCGCGCCTACCCCCAAGCGGAAGGCCGCCAGCCCGAGCCGGCGGTCAGCATGATCTATGTGCGGTACGCGCGGGAGCGGCCCGGCATGTTCGAGCTGATGTTCCGGCATGATCTGCTGCGCGGAGAGGCACGTGGGGTGGGCGGGCCTCCGTTGCGGGAGGCGAGCCTGCCGCTGTTCGGCCGGATCGTCGAACTGGTCACCCGCTGCGGGGAGAGCCAGGGCCGTCGGGACGTCCCGGCGGAGGTGGCCGCGGTCGCGCTGTGGGCGAATGTGCACGGCCTGACCCAGCTGTGGGGATGGGGCAGCATCGGGCTGGCGCTGGGTGAGGACGACTCGCCGCCACTCTCCGACAGCCTCGACCAGCTCATCAGCGTGGTCATCGACTCCCACCTTGGCGAGGCGGACGCGTGAGCGGCGTACCACGGCGGCATCTGGCGCTGGTGGTCAGCGCGGCGGGCGCGCTGCTGGTCGTTGCCGGGCGCTTGGGCGACCGATACGGCCATCCGCGGATGCTGTTGTGCGGCCTGTCCGATTTCGCGGCGACCTCGGCCGGGATCGCGCTCGCGCCGGGAAGGTGCTCGGCGCGCCGCCGGCCGGTGTCCTGCTGCGCCGGTACAGGGCACGCCGTACCGCCGGCACCGGGTCGGTGCTGGTCACCCTCGGCATCCTCGGCCTATCGTGTCTCGCCTTGACCCGCACCGCACCCGGCGTGTGGGGCGTGAGCGGCGTCTGCTTCGCTGTCCTGGGCGCGGGGTTCACCGCCGTCATGGTCACCGCCACCGGCACCATCGTCGGCGATGCCCCGGCCGGGTATGCCGGAGTCGTCGGCGGGCTCAAGCAGACCGCCATGAACATCGGCCCCACCCTGGGCATCGCCATCGCCGCCACCCTGATGCAGGCGAAAGGGTTCTTGGCCGCAGATCCCGCTTCGCCGCGGACGGCATCGGCGCAGGCGGCGGAAGCGGCACTGCTGGCGCTGGGCGCAGTCGCCGCGCTCGGTCTGCTCCCCGCTCTGCTGCTGCCCACGCGGGTCAGGAGCCGCCGTCCGGCGGTCGACCAGTGTCACCGGGGTGCAGGCAGAGCAGGTCCCAGGCTCGACTGGAGATAGGTCATGGCGTCGGCGTACTTGGGGTCTTGCGCCCGTGCCTCGATCTTTTCGGGGGTCTTCCGCAACGCGCTGCTGAAGCCACCAGATGTTGCCCAACGGGTCGCGCACACGCCCCACCTTGTCACCCCAGAACAGTTCGGTCGGCTCGGTGACCACGGTGGCGCCGGCCTTCACGGCGCGCTGGACGACCGCATCCGCATCGTCCACGTAAAGGCGAAGCAGACCCGGAGTCTCGATGGCGAACGGCGAGTCGAACATCATCACGATGGAATCGCCGATGCGCGCCTCGGCGTGGCCGATCACACCGTCGGCCACTTCGACGCGGCTGATTTCTTCGGCGCCGAACGCCGCGGTGATGAAGTCGATGAGTCCCGCGGTGTCCTTGGTGACGATCCACGGAGTGACGGTGCCGTAGCCCTCAGGGGCCGAAGCGGGGCGGAGAGTCGCCATGATGCCGATCCTTCGTGCTCGGAGGTTGTCGAACGGTTCCCCCTCTATCAGAACAGAACGCTCTGTTCTATAGGTGAGTGGTGGGTGAGCCCGCCGATGATGCCGTGAGCGCGGGCGGCGGTCATCATGTGTCGATCTGACCGGCCGCCAAAATGAATCACCGGAAGCGAAAGGCAGTGCTCATGGCCGAAATCATGGTGCCGCTGACGATCCGCGACCTGGCCCATCAGGACCTTCCCTTGTGCAGCTGGTCCGGGTCGAACACCCACCTCGCGAGCGTCGCCAGGGCGCTGGACCGGGTGGCGTGCGGCGAAGTGGACTATCTCGCCGTCTGCCCGCCGTCCGGTCTGCCAGTGGCGATCGGCGGCGTCGACTACGCCAAGGCGCCCGGTGCGGGAACGCTGTGGCAGTTGGCCGTTCATACGGCGATGCGGTCATGCGGTATCGGCACAATCCTCATCCAGGCCGCGGAGCAGCGGATCCATGCTCGCGGCTTGCACCGTGCAGAGCTCAGCGTGGAAGAGCACAACCCCCGAGCCCGCGCGTTGTATGAGCGACTCGGCTACGTCGCCTGCGGACGCGCGCCCGAGTCCTGGGAGGTGGAGGCTCCGGACGGTTCCACCACCCGGTACGAGACGGTGTGCACGCTGATGCGGAAGCAACTGCCGTAGGTTGTCGGCTTGCGGACCAGGCACGGTCACAAGACGCGCCGGCCAGCGGGCGCGGCGGTCCACCGAGCCCGTGAGTTTCTCGGCGCGGCCCGAGACCTCCACGCGAGACGGCGGGGCGTTCGAGAGCGCTGAGCCACGCGTAGCGCGAGGATGGGGCCTGGTACGCGCTCACCGTTATCGTGCTGCCCAAGGCCGTGTTCGCCACGGCCGCCGGAGCCGTCAGGAGTCCGGATGCCGAGCGCACATCACAGCGAGCTCCAGCCGAAGTACACGCCGATCTCTTTCGATGACAGCGCCAAGGAGAAACCCGTGGCCGACGACCGGCCCCCGATCGCGGTAAGCGATGCCGATCTGGAAGACCTGCGTGCTCGGCTGCGCGCCACCCGCTGGCCGATTCCCTGGCCGCTCGACGCGTGGCAGGCCGGCACCGACTCCGGCGAGTTGCGCCGCCTCGTGGAATATTGGGCCACCGACTTCGACTGGCGCGCGCACGAGGCCGCGCTCAACGCGCTTCCCTCCCACATTGCCGACGTCGACGGCACGCCCCGTCCACTATCTGCGCTTTGACGGTGAGCAGCCGGACGCCCTGCCCATCGTCCTGACCCACGGATGGCCCAGCTCAATCCTGGAGCTCACCGCCCTGGCCCGACGCCTGGCGGCACCGTCACAGCACGGGGGCGACGCTGCCGACGCCTTCACCGTCGTCGTCCCGTCGCTGCCCGGCTACGCGTTCTCGCCCCAGCGCCCGTCGCTGCCGCCGGCACTGCAGACCCACGAGCTCTGGCACCGTCTCATGCACGACGAACTCGGCTTCGACCGGTACGCCGCTCACGGCGGCGACCTCGGCGCCGGCGTCACCTCCCGCCTTGGAGAGGCCTACCCGGACGCCGTCGCCGGGATCCACCTCCTCGCCGTCGCCGCGCCTATCGAGTACGACCCGGCGAGCCTTACCGCCGAGGAGAGGACCTACCTCGACGAGGTCGCCACCTGGAGCACGGAGGAAGGCGGCTACCAGCACCAGCAGAGCACCCGGCCCCTCACTCTCGCCCACGCCCTGTCCGACTCCCCTACCGGCCTCCTGGCATGGATCGTCGAGAAGTACCGCGCCTGGAGCGACAACGACGGCGACCTGTCGGCCCGGTTCACCGACGACTTCGTCCTGACCCAGGCGTCGCTCTACTGGTTCACCGGCGCCATCTCGACGTCGTTCCGGCCGTACTACGAGTACGCACGGGGCCTGACCAGACGCGTCGAACGGGTCGAGGTCCCCACCGCCGTCGCCGTCTTCCCCGCCGACCTCACCCGACCCCCACGCTCCTGGGCCGAGCGCACCTACAACATCGCCAGATACACCCGGATGCCCCGCGGCGGCCATTTCGCAGCGCACGAGGAACCCGGCCTCCTCGCCCGCGACATCACCGAGTTCTTCCGCACTCTCCGCTGACCGACCCACCGGCCACCGTCGACCGCGTCGGCGATCACGGCGCCCGCGCAGTCGTCCCCGAGGCGGTGCAGGGCAACGACGATTCCCTGCTTGAGGCCGCTCGGGTCCCGGTAGCCCCGCACCTCGTCCGGCGACGGAGATCGCCGAAAGACCCGCGCACATGCTCCATGGCCGCTGTCGCCGGCAGCGGCCATGGAGCGGAGTGCGGTCGGTTCGGCTTCGGACGATCAGTCTCGGCCGGTGAACGGGGTTATGCCGATCCGATCGATGATCGGCGCGTACTTGGAGCGGAGAAGTACATCCGGGAAAGTTTCCGAGACATAGGTCTTCCCGTCGAAGTTGGGCAGTTCCTCAGATGCGAACGAGATGATGTTCGCGCCCGCTTTCAGGTCTACCTGGATGGTCTGTTGCCAGTAGTTGTTGGCGTGGAAGGTGTGCGGGAACAGCACCCGTCGCGTCTCGCCGTTGACGGAGACGTCCGCCGTGCCGGGCCAGCGGGTCGGGGTTGTAGTGCGTGGCCGGCGATTGCTCCGGGTCGGAGTAGCGGACCGTGAGCGCATACCGTCCGGCCACGGGGGCGGTGACGTCGAACGTCAGCGTGTTCGCATTGCCCCGTTCGCCGCCGATGCCGGTGACGGACTTGCCCCCGCCGGCCAGCGAGGAGGCGGTCACCTGCGCCGTGCCGGCGAGACGAGCGCCCTCGGCCTCGTACCAGGTGGTGTTCAGCGTGCCGGCGGTGCTCTCGGCGCGGATCCGGTCGAGGCGGAGGCGTCCGCGCTCCCCGGTCACGGTGATCTTGTTGACCCCTCCGGTCAGGAACACCTTGGCCTCGGCCGAGGCGGCCAGGTTCCGGACCTTCCGGCCGTTGACCGCGAGCCCGGCCACGCCGCCGCCGAAGGTGTCGACGTGCAGGGTCGACTCCCCGTCGCGAGGGGAGCAGACCCAGAACGTGGCGGTCTGGCCATTCTCGAGTACGGCGACGCCGGAGGATGAGGCCTTCTTGACGGTGTAGTCGAGGCTTGCGCCCTTGAGGCCGGCGTACTCGGCCTCGTAGATCGACTGCGTCGCCGCCAGGTCCGGCAGAGACAAGTCGATCTTGTCGATGATCGTGTCGCCCTTGGTGGCCCTGTTCCCGTCCAGGCTGCGCGCCGCCAGGGTGATCACATGATCGCCCTTGGTCAGCTCGACCTTGGTGTCGGCGTGGTCCCACACCACCCACTTGTAGCCCAGCGGCGTATGGATCTCCTGTTCCGCCTTCCCGTCGACGCGGAGGAAGATGTGCGCGGCGCCCTCCGCTTCGTAGGCCGCCTTCCAGACCTTGGGCGGGACGGCAGGGGACGTCGTGTCGCCGCCCGGAGTGAGGACTATCTGGTAGGCGGACGACTCTTTCAGGGCGGGCAGGGCAGAGCCGAAGTCGAACGCCACTCCCCCGTCGACCACGGCCTCGTCCATCTCCGCGACGACCTCGGGCTGGGCGGAGTCGCCGATCTGGCCGGTCCAGGGGATCTCCTGGATCAGCGCATGCACGGAACGGCCGAACACCTTGGAGTCGATGTTCCGGAACTGGACGCGGCCGTTCCCCGACGCGCCGCCGAGCAGAGTCCGCGCCTGGGCCTTGGACTTGTCGTACGTGGCCACGCCCTGGAGGGTGTAGCTCCGGTTCGGGAAGGGCGGGGTGACCTTGACAGTGTGGCCGCTCATCTTCCCGTAGGCGTTGAGCAGCCACCACTGCCCGTTGCCGCGGTTGGACTGGACGGCGGAGTCGCTGAGGTTCCCGTCGATGTTCCAGTACGCGATGTCCGCGTCCACCTTGGAGTCCTCGATCGCGGAGGCCCACTGGATCATCTGGCCGGGCACCGAGGTGTGGTAGTTGAACGCGTACTCGTTGAGGTTGATCGGGAGGCGCTCGCCCTCGTACCGGGTGCCCTTGAAGATCTGGGCCTCCAGCCGCGGTACTTGGCGACGTCGGTCCGGATGCGTGCGGGGTCGCTCAGCTCATGCCAGGTGACGACGTCCGGGACGGTGCCCGCCGCGACGGCATGCCGCATGAAGCCCTGGACCTGGTCGAAGAGCACGCTGGTGTTGGGGCCCGCGATCCTGGCGTCGGGCATCTTGGCCTTGATCAGGGCGTGGACCTCGTCCCACGCCCTGAAGTAGTACCGCGGGTCGTTCAGCCGGCTGACGTTGTTGCAGCTCCACTCGCCGCTTCCGAACATGTTGCCCTCGGGACGTCGCCGTCGGTGCTGTCGGCCAGCGGCTTGACCACTTCGAGCGCGTCCGCGCCCGGGTGCTGCGGCCCGTCCTGCGCCTTCGTGGAGACCGTCCGCAGGTTCATGCCCTCGATGAGGTTGCGTGACGGGACGCCGTCCCCGTACAGGCCGTAGAGCGTGCCGGATGCTCCGCCGTGGAAGGCTCCCGTGTCGTCGGCGAGGTCGACGGTGAGGTCGTTGCCGACCACGGTGACGGTCGCCTTGACGGTGGCGTCGGTGCCGGGCACCGTGCCCTTGACGGTGAACTGCCCACGCTGGGCGTACTGCGCGGGATCGACCGCATCCCAGGTGACCGGGAGCGCCCGGTCGATGCCATCCGAGTAGGACGCGTTCACCGTCGCCCGGCGCCGTGCCCACGGTCGTGGTGACGTCGAACGAGGTGTCTGTCAGAGCCTCGTACTTGGCGAGGTGGTCTCCGGCCAGTCCGGCCACCTGGGCGTCGGTGAGCGCCCCGTCATAAACTCGCAGGTCGTCCAGGTCGCCGGCGAGGAACGGGTGCCCGCCCCAGAAGGCTTTGCCGAGGAAGCCGGAGGTCGTGCTGGAGTCGGAGTGCATCATGGAGGCCAGGTCGACGGCGGCCGCCCGGCTGCCCACCTTCGCCCCGTTGAGGTAGTAGTTGATCGTCTTGCCGTCGAGGGTGGTGACGAGGTTCGTCCACCGGCCGGTCGGCAGCTTCTGGGCGCCCGGAACGCCCACTTCGTCGTTGCCGTTGACGGGCTTGACGGACGACCGTGTGGTGGCGTCTCCGGCATAGGAGGGCGTGACGAAGGTGGCGGCGGCGTTGTTCTTGCCGAGGTTGTACACCAACTGGAGGTCCGGTCCGCCGTCCCAGTTCAGCCACACCGAGATCGTCATGGCGGTCCTGTTCTTGAACAGGCCGTTGGGGATCGACATATAGGCCGCGGTGGTGGAGGCGGCGTCGCCGCCGGGCAGTGAGAGCGCCCGCGAGCCGTCAGAGCCCTCGGCGGTGGACGCCGAGGCGGGGTTCACCAGCTTCCCATCGAGACCGGACTGCGAACTGTCGTGCACGACGCCGGTGGTGAGGAAGTCATCGTTGAAGTCGTAGTGCAGGACCAGGTTCGCCGACGGCTCCGCGACGGCCGTCACGGGGACGGCCCCCCAGGCCGCCTGTCAGCAGCCCGGCCGTAGCGAGCCAGGCGGTGGGGCGTCTTCGTCTGGACATGTGCGTGTCCTCCTCAGGGCACCGGGGTGGGGGTGGGGACGTCCGTGCGGCGCCGTTCATAGGCGGCGGCGAGGATCAGGTAGCCGCTCGCGGTCCAGGTGTAGGCGCGGTCGCGCAGGCCCGCGCCGGTGAGGGCGTCGAAGTTCTCCGCGAACCCCGATTTCTCGCACAGGGCACGGAATCGGGCGCTGATGTCGTCGGCGAGCTCGGTGAACCCGGCGCGGCGCAGGCCGTCCTCGATCAGGACGGTGGCGGGGGCCCAGATCGGGCCGCGCCAGTAGCCGTCCGGCCGGTAGTGCGGCGAGCGGGGCGACTCGGTCGCCAGCCCGTATTCGGTCAGATGCGCTTTGATCCGCTCGGCCAGGACGGCGGCGATGTCGCGCGGAAGCTCCTCGCCCAGCACGATCGGCATCAGGTCCAGCAGGCTGGAGGTGGCCCAGGTGCTCCCGGTGCCGACGCCGCGGGTCGTGAAGGCACCGCCGTCCCACAGGCGGTCGATCAGGTCGTCGCGAAGCCGGTCGGCGGCCGTCGTCCAGCGGCCGGCCGCGCCGTCCTCGCCGAGTTCGGCGGCCAGGCCGGCGAGACAGCGCAGCTGCAGGACGAGGAACGTCGCCAGATCGGCCGACTGGACGACCCGCTCCCGGTCGAAGGTGGTCGCGTTGTCCCAGCCGCTGTCGTTGCCGTGCTGGTAATGCGGCAACGGCTGCCCTGGAGCGCGCCGGGCGTCCAGCCAGAAATCGGTCCAGGCCACGAGCCGCCGGTAGATCTGCGTCAGGGTGTCCCCGTCGGGGTGCTCAGGGAGACGCTCGCGCAGGCGCCGCAGGGCCCAGCCGTGGATCGGCGGCTTGACGAAGTTGTGGAGGATCTCCGAATGGGCGACGGAGTCGGGCAGCGCTCCGGCGGCGTCCTGGTGGTCGAAGGGAAGCTGGAACTGGTCGACGGCCAGCCCGGGCGCTCCCCCGCCGAGGGCGATGGCGTTGAAGCAGTGGTCCCAGCTCCAGACCTTGTCCATCCAGTGCTTGGACATCAGCACGGCCGGCCGGGCCAGGAATCCGGCCGGGCGCACCGTCGCCGACCAGAGCACGTAGGCGGCCAGTTCCGCGGCGGGGGTGGCGGTCCCGCGCCACGGGGCGATCGCGTCGGCGAACGCGGCGAACCGGTCGTGGGCGGCGCGCACCACCTCCGCGAACAGCGCCCGCGGAGTGTAGGACGGGCGCGCGGTCTCGTACTCCTCGATCGCCACCTCCCACTCCTGATCCGCGGGAAAGATCAGGCCGCGTTCGGACGAGTTCAGCGCCTGCTCCCCCACCGCGGCGGCGGGCGGCCCGCCGACCAGGGTGATCCGGTAACGGCGTCCGGTCTCGTAGACGGTGAACACATATGCGCCGTCGACGGGGTCGCGGTAGAAGTAGGGTCCGCTGAACGGAGTGAGGGCCGGGTTCGCCGCGACGATCCGCATGCCCAGCGCGTGGCCGCGCACCCGGATGGTGTCGGGGTCCTCGTAGGCCAGCTCGACGCGTCCCGTCCCGTGGATCCAGCCGAGCCGGGCCGGGGTCGCGGTGACCGTGGCGTCGACCCGGTGGTCACCGTCGGTGGGGACGAGACGGAGCACCGGATGCAACCCGGTCTGGTGGGAGACCAGATGCAGGTCGTCGGCGTAGGTCTTCTCGGCGATCACGGGCGAGATGTCGAACCAGGACCCGTGATGGCTGAACGGGATCTCGGCGACGGAGAACGTGGGGGACGAGGGGACGGCGGTCATCGGGGACTCTCACTTCTGCGGCGACGCGCGACCGTTCGGGTGTGCGCGTGAACGTTCACGGGCGTGCGGAACCGAACCGAACGCGTTGTGGCGTTGCGGCGTTGCGGCGTTCGGCGGGAAGGCCGGGCGCGGGCGGCTAGTCCTTGACGGCCCCCGAGGTGACTCCCGCGGCGACGAAGCGCTGGGCGACGACCAGCAGCACCGTGGCCGGAATCGACGCCACGACCGCGGTGGCCATGATCGCGTTCCACTCCTGGTTGTTGTTGCCGATGTAGCGGTAGATCCCGAGCGTGATGGGGCGCAGCGTCCCGCCCCCGTCGAGGGTGGAGGCGAACACGAAGTCCGACCACGCCCACAGGAAGGCGAACAGCGACACGGTGACGGTGGCGTTGCGGCTGACCGGCAGGACGACCGACCAGAACGTGCGCAGCACGCCCGCTCCGTCGATCTTGGCGGCCTGGATGAGCTCGTCGGGGATCGCGGACATGAACGCGGTGTAGATCAGCACGGCGAACGGGACGGCGATGGTGGAGTCCGCGATGACCAGGCCGCCGACGGTGTTCAGCACGCCGAGCCTCAGGTAGACGGCGTAGAAGCCCATCGCCATGATGATCGCGGGGATCATCTGCGCGATCAGCAGCACGAACCCGAGCAGCCCGCCGCCGGCGGGCCGCAGCTTCGCCAGCGAGTACCCGGCGGGGGCGCCGAGGGCCACCGTCAGCGCCACCGTGCCGAGCCCGATGAGCAGGCTGGTGCCCAGATAGGGCAGCTGCTGGTCCAGGACCGCCCGGTAGCCGTCGAGTGTGCCGTCCACGGGGAACCAGTTCGGCGGGCTCTTGCGCATGTCGCGGTCCCGGGTGAACGACACGTTGATCATCCAGTAGACCGGGAACAGCATGACCGCCGTCAGCGCCAGCGCGGCCAGTGTCTTCCACCAGGTCCTGGTCGCGATCATGACGCGTACCGCCTTCGCTCCACCCGCAGGTACACCAGCCCCGCGATCAGGGTGACCACGATCAGCAGGTTGCCGACCGCCGCGCCCGGGCCGAAGGCGGGCAGCGTGTTGCCGAAGCCGAGCCGGTACGACCAGGTGGCGAGGGTGGCCGAGGAGCCAGCCGGGCCGCCCTTGGTCATGATCCAGATGATGTCGAAGACCTTCACGGTGTAGACCAGCCCCAGCAGCAGCGTGATCGCGGTGACCGGACGCAGCAGCGGCAGCGTGATGCTCCAGAACTGCCGCCACCCGCCGGCGCCGTCGAGGGCGGCCGCCTCGTAGAGCTGGACCGGGATGTTCTGCAGGCCGCTGTAGAGCATGACCAGGTTGAACGGGACGCCGATCCAGATGTTGGCGATGATCACCGAGGCCAGGGACCAGTCCGGCGAGGTGAGCCAGTTGACCGGGCCGATCCCGGCCAGGCTCAGCGCGGAGTTGACCACTCCCGAGTCGCTGTTGAGCATCCACGCCCAGGTGGACGCCGACACGATCAGCGGCAGCAGCCAGGGCACCAGGAACAGCCCGCGCAGCGTCACCGACAGGCGGAACGAGCGGCTGAAGAACACCGCCAGCGCGAGCCCGATCGCGAACTGGAAGACCAGGCACACCACGGTGAACACGGCCGTGTGCGTCAGCGCCGGGACGAAGGCCGGGTCCTCCAGCACGGTTCGGTAGTTGGACAGGCCGGCGAACTCCGCGCCGCCCTGCACGAACGAACGGACGTTGTAGTCGCGCAGGCTCAGGTCGAGGTTGCGGTAGAGCGGGTACGCGAAGAAGAGGGCCAGGTAGACGGTCACCGGGGCCAGGAAGGCCCAGGCCGCCCATGTCGTGGGCCGTGGCCGCCACCGCAGGCGGATCCCGTCCAGGGTCACTTGGTGGCGCTCTCGGCCGCGGTCTGCGCCTTGGCCAGCGCCTCCTGCGGCGAAGCCTTGCCGCTGAGCGCCGCCTGGGCCGCGGTCCACATCTGCTCGGAGATCTTCGGGTACTTCGTGCCCAGGTTGTCGCCGGTCCGGCCCTTGGCCGCCTTGACCGCGTCCACCCAGACCTTCAGATCGAGATCGGCCGCCACCTGCTTGGCCTGCACCGCCGCGGTCGGGGCGATGTAGGACAGCGTGCTGGTCGTGGTGAACGAGTTGCCGGTGTTGGTCAGGCACTGCACCAGCTTCAGCGAGGTGGCGTAGCGGCCGGTCTGCTTCTGCACCGGGACGGTCACGAACTCCCCGCCGGCCGGGGCGGGCGCGATGCCGCCGTTGACGCCGGGGACGGGGATGATGCCGTAGTCGAATCCGGCCTTCTCGGCGTTGGCCAGCTGCCAGGTGCCGTTCTCGGCGAACGCGTAGTCGCCCGTGGCGAACTCCTGCCAGCTCGTGGTCTGGGTGTTGTTGATCACCGAGTTCGGGGCGTACCCCTTCTTCAGCCAGTCGGTCCACAGCGACAGCGCCGAAACACCCTGGGGCGAGTCCAGCTTGGTCAGCGCGGCGCCCGAACCCCAGAACCACGGCAGGAACTGGAAGCTGCCCTCTTCGGTGCCGACCGCCGAGAAGGTGATCCCCTTCTTGCCCGCCTCCTTCACCTTGGCCAGGGCCGCGTTCAAGGAGGCCCAGTCCTTGACCGACGCGATGTCCACCCCGGCCTTCTTCAGGACCTCCTTGTTGTAGTAGAGCGCCAGGGTGTTGGCGCCGATGGGAACGCCGTAGGTCTTGCCGCCGGTCCGGCCCGCCCCGAGCAGGTTGGGATCGATCCCGGAAGTGTCGATCTTCGATTCCCCGGTGGTGGTGAGCGCGCCCGCGTCGGCCAGCGAGGACACGACCGGGTTGTCGACGATGAGCACGTCGGGGGCGTTGCCCTGCTGCGCCGCCAGCAGCGCCTTGTTGGTCAGGTCACTGGTGTCGTAGCCGGTGCGCTTCACCGTGACCCCGGCCTTGGTGCCGCACTCCTTCAGCAGCTTCACCCAGGCCGAACCGTCATCGAACTGCGGGTACGGATCCCACATCGTGTAGGTGGCCGACGCGGCACCGCCGGACCCGCTCCCCCCGCCACCGCAGGCGACGAGCCCGCCCGTCAGGGCGAGCGCGGCCAGGCCCACGCCCAGTGCCCGGCACCGCGCGATCCTTGTGTTCATGGAATCCCTCCTCGGACTCGACCCCGAGCCGCCGGTGCGCGCCGCCCCGGACGGAACCGTGCCACCGCGCCGTCGTCACCGTGTGGCGAGCCTCGCAGCGAATCGGTTCGACAGAACGTAGGATGGCCGCGGGAGGCGAGTCAATACTTCGATGCGAGATTTCCCAGCTCCACAAGCTGCGGCGTTGACAGGCGCCTACGGCGCCTCTAGCATACTCGAATCGATTCGACGCTCAGCGAGAGGAATCGTTTGAACATCGGAGAGATCGCCCGCAGGGCCGGGGTGTCACGCAGCACCGTGTCCTACGCGCTGAGCGGGAAGCGAACGGTGTCCGAGGCGACGCGCCGTCGCATCCAGGAAGTGATCGACGAGATCGGCTACCAGCCCAACGCCAACGCGCGCGCGTTGAAGGAGGGCCGGACCCGGACCATCGGGCTCGTCATACCTCCGGCCGGGCGGCGGCTCACCGACATGCAGCTCGAATTCGTCGCCAGCGTCGTGGACGCGGCCGCCCGCGCCGACCTCGACGTGCTGCTGTCACCCTCCGGCGGCGATCACGACCGCTCGTTCGAGCGCGTCGTCACCGGACGGCGGGTCGACGGCGTGATCCTCATGGAGATCCGCCTGGAAGACGCCCGGGTCACCCGGCTCCACCAGGCCGGAGTGCCGTTCGTCGGTATCGGGCGCACCGCCGAGCCCGACGACATGTCCTGGGTGGACGTCGACTACGCCGGACTCATCGCGCGTTGCGTGAACCATCTGGCCGATCTCGGACACCGCCACATCGCACTGATCAACAGATCGGTCGAGCTCGCCGCCGCCGGCTACGGCCCGGCGCACCGGGCGCTGACCGGTTTCACCGACGCCGTCGCACAGCGAGGGATCGACGGCGCCGACTTCTGCTGCGGCGACGACATCGTCTCCGGCGAGTCCTGCATGCGGCACATCCTGGAGACACGACCCGAGATCACCGCCGCGGCGACCATCAACGAGGCCGCGCTCCCCGGCGTCCAGCGCGCACTCGAGCAGGCGGGTCTCGCCGTGCCGCGCGACTTCTCGGTCACCGGCGTCGCCGCGCAGCACTGGGCGGAGAACTTCCGCCCCCCGCTGACCGCCGCCGACGTGCTGGCGACCGACATGGGGGCACGCGCCGTCGAGCTGCTGATCGAGAAGATCTCCCGGCCCGACGCCCCGCCCAGGCATCTGCTGCTGAACCCGGACATCTCCTTGCGATCCAGCACCGGTCCGGCCCCGCAACGCTGAGCCCCCTGGATGCGAATCGATTCGACGATGGACGCGTCGCGATACTCACCCTGCCACGATGATGCTCACCCCGCCGCTTCACCGACATCATCCATGCCACTCCTACCAGGCCGAATGAAGTCGGGAATCGGCTCTGCAGTGTTCCAGATCGCTTCGGGGCGGACGCGCACGGCGGCAAAATTCGATAATTACCCGCCGCGCACGCTGCAACAGGGTCTTGGCAGGATATTCGGCCACGGATAGCCTTTCCGCCATGCACCGCAGCCGGGTGGTCGGGATCCTCATCGACACTCCTGCCATGCAGATTGGCGCGGCAGTGGAATTCTGGTCCGCGGCATTGGGCGTCCCTGCCCGGCCCGCGGCGGGCGAGGAGCAGTTCACCGTCCTGAAGGGCGCCGTTCCCGAACTGTTCACCGTTATCCAGTCGGTCGACGACGACGTGCCGCGTTACCACATCGACATCGAGACCGACGACCCGGCGGCAGAGGTCGCCCGCCTGACAGCGCTGGGCGCGGAGCCGGTCTCCCGCTGGCAGGACGCCCACACACTGCGCGCGCCAGGTGGCCACCTGCTCTGTGTGGTGCCCGTGCACAGCGATCCCGAGACATTCGCCAGGTCAGCTCGCACCTGGTCGTGAGGCCGCACTTATCAAGCGCTTCGTCCCGGCGAAAGGGAGACGAAGTCGATCTTGGACTGTTAACGTCGGGGGCGCCGTTCGGCGCCTGCGGGAAACGCTGCGGGGTCGGGTTGCAGCGTCTCCTGTGGAGACCCCCATCGAGAATGAGGAAGGCTCCGTTGAAACGACGTTCCACGTTAATGGTGGCCGCGGTGACCGCCGTGTTCACCTGCACGGTTGCGGCTCAGCCCGTCTTCGCGGATGATTCCGGCACTGCCGTTGTGGTGCCGGTGTCGGGTACAAGTGCGCTGCCCGCGGGTTGCGGGCTGCCCGAGGGCGACGGATACGTGCTGAACCCGAACACCGAGGTTCAGCCCATGGTGGCGCGGGATCCGAAGCGGCCGTGGCATCTCGTCACGGTGTACCAGCAGGACCGGTGGAACCGGTACGGCGGCAACGGAGCCGTCACCGCCGTGTCCAACGACTACGGCGCGACCTGGCGTCCGTCGGCGGAGAATCCCGTGTTCTCCAGGTGCAACGGCGGTACCGCGGCCAACGGCGGCGACTACGACGTCACAACGGACCACTGGGTCACGGTCACCCCGTCAGGCGCGGCGGTGGCGGCGTCGTTCTCGCTGTCGCGTACCGGCGAGGTGACCGCGATCCTGGTGTCGCGGTCCGGCGACGGCGGCGAGCACTGGGACGCCCCGGTGACTCTGCAGCGGGACGACGACCCGCGGTTCTTCAACGACCGCCCGGCGATCACCGCGGACCCGTACCACCCGGGAGTGGTCTACGCGGTGTGGGACCGGGTCGACACCCAGTCGGCGGACAACTGGGTACAGCCCGTCTACATGGCGAAGTCGACCGACGACGGGCGCACCTGGACCACGAAGAAGGTGTACGACTTCCCCACCAACAGCGGAGTCATCGGTACCGAACTGGTGCCGATGGCCGACGGGACGCTGTTGATCGGCATGCACCACGAGACGAACACCACCGCCGCCACCCAGGTCATCCGCTCGACCGACGGCGGCGACACGTGGTCGGCGCCGACGCTGAACGTGGCGGCCCCGTTCGCCGTGGGTACCAGGATCCCGGACCCCGACGGCTCGGGTGACCCGGTGCGCAACGCGTCGCTGCCGCTGCTGGCCGCCCGGCCGAACAGCAAGGTGGTGAACGCGGTCTGGCAGAGCCAGGACGCCGACGGCACCTTCCACGTCGTGTACGCGCGGTCCGCCGACTCCGGCAAGACCTGGTCGAGCCCGCTTCGCGTGGACAAGACGCCCACCGGCTCGGCCGCGGTTCCGGCGATCGCCGTGTCCCCCCAGGGCACCGTGGCGATCACGTACTACGACTTCCGGAACAACACGTCCGCCGCCACCCTGCCCACCGACTTCTGGGCCGTGACCTGCGCGGAGAACTGCACGCAGGCCGGATCGTGGCGGGAGCGGCACATCGAGGGCCCGTTCGACGCGCGGAAGGTGCCGTCGACGAGCTCCGGCCGGATGCTCGGTGACTACACCGGCCTGGTCTCGACCGGCTCGGCCTTCGTGGCCGTGTACGGCGTGTCCACGGGCGACACCGCCAACCCTGTGGACCTCCACAGCGCGACCTTCCGCAGCTGAGGCAGGGTGCGCCCCGCCGGCGCGGCCTGCGCCGGCGGGGCGCACGACGATCCCGGCCATCCCGGGGTTCGGGTATCCGTATGGGTATTTCTACCCTCCCCGTGCTCGCCGGCCCAGAGCATGCTGGTGGCAATGCAGGATCTCACCGCGACTCCCGTGCCGAGGAGAGCGAACCCGGTGCCGGTGTCGGCCGCCCCGCCCGTGTGCGCACGCACCCGATCACGCAGTGCGCTCGCCGTCCGCGTCCTCGGGCAGGTGCGGGGCCCTGCCGGCACCGGGATCGCGATCCGCGACGGCCGCGGGAGCCGCCGTCCGGCGGGTACGCCGTCACCGTGTGGTGGTCAGGTGCGCCCGCCGCGGCGGTGGTGCCCGGCAACGCATTCCCGATCCGTCTTTGGAGCGGCTTGATGACCCACAGCACGGAGGACTTCCCTCTCTGGGGCGGTGTGGCGACCGTCATGGTGGAGGAGCCCGGCCGTCTCGGCGCGGCCCGGCGAGCCGTCGATCAGGTGATCGACGACATCGACGCCGCGTGCGGCGCGTTCCGCGACGATTCGGAGCTGGCCCGGGTCAATGCCGCCGCCGGCCGTCAGGTACAGGTCGGCGCCACCTTCCTGGCCGTGTTGTGGACGGCCTTGCAGGCCTGTGAGCTGACCGGCGGGCTGGTCGATCCCCTCGTCGGTGGCCGTGGCGCCGGGAGCGGGACGGTCGTGATCGACGACCCGCCCGGAACGGTGATGATCCCCGCCGGGACGACCCTCGACCTGTGGGGCATGGCGGTGGCGTTCGCCGCCGACCGGGCCGCCGAGGCCGCCGCCGGGGAGGCCGGGTGCGGCGTCTGCGTCTGTTTCCCCGGCAGCGTCGCCACCGCCGGACGGCTCCCGGATGCGGGCTGGCCGGTCCATATGGCGGGCGGTCGCGGCCAGGCACATCGCGACGAGCCCCACCACGGGCAGCGGATCGTGTTGCGCGCGCCCGGGCTGGCCACCTCCTTCCTGCCCGCGCCAGCCCACCCGGCACGGCGCGTGGGGGCCAACCTGATCGGGCGGCCACGAATCGTTCCCCGCGCCGACCGTGCACGGCCCTCCGTGGGTGAGCATCGGCCCTGGAGCGCGGTCTCGGTCATCGGTCTGTGCTGCGTCGCCGCCAAGGCCGCGAGCATCGCCGCGCTCGCGTCCGGGAACACGGCCGCCACGTGGCTGGGGTCGCGCGAACTGCGGGCCCGGATGGTGGACGCCGACGGCGGGGTCACCACCGTCGGGAGCTGGCCCGCCGGTCCCTTTCGACCGCCCCCGGCGCTGAAGCGCGAACCGGCGTTCAGCTGCTGATCGCGTAGGAGACGGCGGCCTCCAGGCTCAGCCTCGCGCCCGAGTCGTAGGCCGCGGTGAAGGCCCGTCCACCGAGTTCCCGGCGGGCCCGGGCATCACAGTCCTGGTGGGAGCCGGTGAAGACCTGCAGTCCGAGAGGCGGGATGTCGAATGCCCGCCAGAGCCTGCTCGCCGCGCCCAGCAGCCGGGCGGCCCTGTCGTGGTGTCCCTGTGCGCAGGCGGTCCACGCGAGGGCCTCCAGGCACTGGATCAGCCCCCACCGGTCACTGATCTCGGTGAGCATGGTGGCCGCCTGACGCATTCTGGCCCCGGTCAGGCTCAGGTCCCCCTGCCACCAGGCCGAGTACCCCAGGGTGATCAGGGCGTACGCCTCGAAGATCTGTGCCCGGTGGGCCTCGGCCAGGGCGAGGAGTTCCTCCCCCAGGGCGGCGGCCTGCCCCGGGCTCCGGGCGGCCACGCCGAACGAGGCGGCGTAGTAGAGGTTCACGGCAACGGCGTCCAGATCTTCCCTGGCGCGGTGACGGGCACGCGCGTCCTCCAGGAGCGCGAACCCCTGGCCGGTGTCGCCATCGGCCAGCGCCACGACCCCGCGGGCCTGGAGAAAGAACGCGAACGCCGCCTCGTCCCCGCAGCCTTCGGCGGCTGCGCCGCACTCGTCCGCACGCTGCCTGGCCGCTTCGAGATCCTGCTGGTAAGCGGCGAACAGGACGTCGACCCACAGCACCATGACGCGATCGCTGTCGGTCGGGCGTGCCAGATCGATCGAGCGTTCCAGCCAATGGCGGCCCTCGTGGACGGCGCCCGCGAGCAGCCACGCCGCCCACAGGCTGATCGCGATCCGCAGTCCGGACGGGTCGTGGCGCCGAAGGCACAGATCCAGCGCCAGTCGCAGATTGGGGATCTCCGCCTGTGCCGCCCGGTAGCGATCGAACTGGTCGGGAACCAGCAGATCGATCCGGTTGTGCTCGGCCAGCCGCCGGTAGTGGTCGCGGTACCGCCGGTGCAGTGCCGGCTCGTCCCCCGGCGCCAGCCGCTCGCGCCCGTAGGCGCGGAGGCTCTCCAGCATGCGATAGCGGCTGCGGCCGTCGCCGTGGACGCTGATCAGGACGGACTTGTCGACCAGCCCGAAGATCAGGTCGAGGATGTCCTCGGGCTCGATCCCGTTGCCCGAGCAGACGGCTTCGGCGTCTTCCAGGTCCGCCCCGCCGGGGAACACCGCCATCCTCGTCCACAGCCGTTGCTCACCGGGCGTGCACAGCCCGAAGCTCCAGTCGATGGTCGCGTAAAGGGCCCGGTGCCGCGGTAGAACCGCCGTGTCGGGGCCGGTGAGCAGGTCGAACCTGCGATCGAGCTCGCCCGCCAGCTCGCTCAGCGGCATCGTCCGCAGCCGCGCGGCGGCGAGTTCGATGGCCAGCGGGAGCCCGTCCAGGCGCCGGCACAGCCCGGCGACCGCAGGTGCGGTCGCCTCGTCCACCGTGAACCCCGGCCGCGCCTGGACCGCCCGTTCGGTGAACAGGCGCACCGCTTCACTGCGCAGGATCTCCTGGGCGGCGGTGCCGGCCGGCGGGACCGCGAGCGGGGGCACCACCAGCACCTGTTCACCGCCCACCCCCAGCGCCTGCCGGCTGGTGGTGAGGATCCGCAGCCGCGGCGCACCGCTCAGCAGCCTGGCCGCCAGTTCGGCGCACTCCGGCAGCAGGTGCTCGCAGTTGTCCAGGACGAGCAGAAGGCGTTTGTCCGCCAGGTGGTCCACCAGGGCCGGCAGGGACTGCCGGCCGGTGTCACGCACTCCCAGCGCGGCCGCCACCGCCGTCTCCAGCAGGTGACCGTCCTGCACCATGGCCAGATCCACGATCCGGACCCCGGCCGGGAACCGTGCCCGCAGCGTCGACGCCACTTGGAGCGCCAGCCGGGTCTTGCCGACACCGCCGACGCCGGTCAGGGTCAGCAGCCGCGTTCCGGGCAGCAGGTACCGCACCCTCGTGAGCTCCTGGACGCGTCCGACGAACGCGGAACCTTCCGCCGTCCGGTCCGGCATGATCTTCCGTTCAGTCATGGCGCCCCGTCACCCGGCCGGCCCCGCCCCGGCGGCCCTGTCGTGATCGTTGATCCAGCCGGCGATCTGAACCCGCGAGTTGAAACCGAGCTTGTTCATGATGTGCTCGATGTGCCCCTCCACGGTGCGCTGGGAGATCACCAGCGTGGCGGCGATCTTCTTGTTGCTCTCCCCCTCCGCCACCAGCCGGGCGATCTGCGTTTCCCGCGGTGTCAGCGGGGAGGGACGGCCGGCGTCGCGGTCCCCCGCTTCCGCGGCCGCGGTCTCCTCCAGTGCGTAGGCGAGGCCGTCCCCGTCGGGCAGATCCGCGCCGTGCTCGACCTCCGCGAGGAATGCGGACGAGCCGAGGGCCCGGCGGGTGTCGTCCACGCACGCGTCGTGGTACCGCATCAGGTGCCCGTACCCGGACAGGACCGCGCCGACCGCCTTCCACACCGCCTTGGCGATCCCGAGGAGCCGGGCCGCCCGCGTGAACTGCTTCTCGCCGGCGGCGACCCAGGCCAGGACCTCCAGATTGACGCCCATGCCGAGAGGATCGTCGAGCGAGCGGTTGAAGCGCAGGCTCTCCTGCTCCATCGAGGTGGCGCGGGCGGCCTCGCCCTGCCGCCACAGCTCCACTCCCAGGGCCATCATCGCGTACGCCCTGTGCCAGCCCTCGCCGTGCGCCTCGCACACCGCGATGCCCTGCTCGCCGATGGAGACGGCGAGTGCCGAGTCGCCCAGGAAGGAGTGCGCGAGCGAGAGCCTGATCAGCGCCAGCGCATGGCCCACCGGGTCCCCGGTGGCGGTGTGGCGTTCCACCGCCTCCTTGTAGAGACCGATCGCGGTGTCGGCGTCCTGCCGGAACATGGCGATCATCCCGGAGTACAGCACCACGTAGCCCAGGATCTCCTCTCGCCCCAGCCGCTCCCCGATGGCCCGGCTCTCCCGCAGCATCGCGGCGGCGTCGTCCAGGTCCCCCTGAATGATCGCCAGCCAGCTGTTGGACCACAGCGCCCGGGCGCGGACCTCGCTCGCCCCGGAGTCCAGGGCCAGCGCCCGGTCCATCCAGTCGCGTCCCTCGGTCAGGTAGAAACTGGTGATCCAGTGGTAGAGAAGGTCGGCGCCCATTCCCAGAGCGACCTCGACCTCGGCCGGGTCGGAGAGGCAGTACTCCAGTGCGGCGCGCAGATTGGCGTGTTCGAGTTGCAGCCTTTCCAGCAAGGCCGGCTGACCGGGGCCGAAGAGCCTGAAGCGGGCCTCGGCCGCCATTCTCTGGTAGAAGTCGCGATGGCCGCGCCGGAACCGCGCCGTCTGCCCGGATTCGGCGAGCCGCTCCCGGCCGTACTGCCGGATGCTCTCCAGCAGCCGGTACCGGACCGCGCCCCCATGATCCTCGCGGCTCAGGATCGACTTCTCCACCAGGGCGGCGATCAGGTCGACGACCTCCTCGCGGACGATCCCGTCGCCCGAGCAGACCTCCTCGGCCGCCTCCAGATCGCAGCCGCCGGTGAAGACCGACATCCTCGCCCAGAGCACGCGTTCCTGCTCGGTGCAGAGCAGGTGGCTCCAGTCGATCAGCGCGCGCAGCGTCTGGTGCCGTGGCAGCACCGTCCGCGATCCCCCGGTGAGCAACCGGAAACGATCGTCGAGCCGTTCCAGCAACTGCTTCACCGACAGCACCCGGAGCCGCACCGCCGCCAGCTCGATGGCCAGCGGAAGCCCGTCCAGCCGGCGGCAGACCTGCTCGACCGCCGCCCGGTTGGCATCGGTGACGGCGAAGTCGGGCACCACCGACCGGGCGCGGTCGGCGAACAGTTCCACCGCCTCCGGCATCGGCGGCGTCCGGCCCGTCCCGGACGAGTCGAGGCCGCTCAGCGACAGAGGCGGCACCGAGAGCGTCTGCTCGCCGGAGATCCCCAGAACGTGGCGGCTGGTGGCCAGGATGCGGAGTTCCGAGGCCGAGCGCAGAAGCGTCTCGGCCAGCACCGCGCACTCGTGGTGGAGGTGCTCGCAGTTGTCCAGGACCACCAGCGCGTGCTTGTCCCGCAGGCGCTCCACGAGCACGTCCATCGGCGGGCGATGGGAGTGGTCCCTGATCTCAAGCGCCTCCATGACCGTCGTGATCAGCAGTTCCGGCTTCTCCACCTGGGCGAGCTCGACCATCTGCACGCCGTCCGGGAACGCCCGCCGCACGACCGTGGCCGTCCGCGTGGCCAGCCGCGTCTTGCCGACCCCGCCGACCCCCGACAGGGTCACCATCCGTGATTCGGACAGCATGCGTCTGACCTCGGCCAGTTCCTGCCGCCGCCCCACGAAACTCGTCGTGTCCGCGGGCAGCCGCGACGGCCGATGCCCGCTTGCCGCGCTCGATGCCGCTGAAGCCATCACCGCCTCGCACGGCGTGATCCGCACTGCGTCACACCCGATCGACTTCCACCCTAGTGACCCGGCTCGCCCATACACGGCCATGCAGCGGTCAAAACGACTCGATCGAACGCAATGGCGGAGCAAACGGCACTGTCCGTGGATCCGCCGGTAGATCGGCGACGACATGCACGGGGCCCACGTGGGCGACGGGCCGCGCTTCGCGAGGCGGACGCGCGGGTCCGCAGAAGGCGGCGGTAAAAGCCAATGGCAAGAAGTTCCCACTCCCTGCCATTTCCAACATATAGCGCACCGGGGGGCTTGCGGCAAGACCCGGGTCGTACCTCAAGATTGTCGGCCGAGACCAGAACCTGCGGAAATGGGGGACACGAATGCGTGTGGTGTTGACGACGTGGGGATCGCGCGGGGACGTCGAACCACTGGTGGGGCTCGCGGTGCGGCTGCGGGAACTCGGCGCGGACGCCCTGGTGTGCGCGCCACCGGACGAGGAGTTCGCGGTGCTGCTGGCGCGCGCCGGTGTGCCGCTGGTGCCGCTCGGCCCCACGGTGCGCTCGGTGGTCGCCGGCGCCAAGCCGCCCTCGGCCAAGGACGCGTTCCGGCTCGCTCCCGAGCTGGTCGCCGCGCGGTTCGCCACGCTCACCGCTGCGGCCGAGGGATGCGACGCGCTCCTGGCGACCGGCCTGATGCCGGCCGGCGCACGGGACGTGGCCGAGAAACTGGGCATCCGCTATGTGCTCGCCTGCTTCCACACCCTTGGACTACCGTCGCGGCACTTCCCGCCGGGTATCCGGCCGGGCACGCCGTCGCCGCAGGGCGAGACCGACAACCGGGCGCTGTGGAAGCAGGACGCCGAGAGAGTGAACGCGCTGTACGGCGAGGCGCTCAACACGCACCGGGCGGCGATCGGGCTGCCCCCGGTGGACAACGTCCGCGACCACGTCTTCACCGACCGGCCGTGGCTGGCGGCGGACCCGACCCTGTGGCCGTCGCAAGGCAGGACGGACCTCGACATCGTGCAGACCGGGGCATGGATCCTGCCTGACGACCGCCCGCTCCCGGCCGAGCTGGAGGCGTTCCTGGACGCCGGTGAACCACCGGTGTACGTCGGCTTCGGCAGCATGGCCGCGCACGCCCCGGACGGCATCGCCAAGGTGGCCACCGAGGCGATCCGCGCCCACGGTCGCCGCGTACTCCTCGCCCGCGGCTGGGCGGGCCTGGCCCCGATCGACGACGCCGACGACTGCTTCACCGTCGGCGAGGTCAACCAGCAGGCACTGTTTCCCAGGGTGGCGGCCGTCGTGCACCACGGCGGCGCCGGCACCACGACGGCGGCCGCCCGCGCCGGGGCACCCCAGGTCGTGGTGCCCCAGATCGCGGACCAGCCGTACTGGGCCACCCGGGTCGCCGAGCTGGGCATCGGCGCGGCGCACGACGGCCGGACCCCGACCGTCGATTCCCTGTCGGTCTCGCTCACAACGGCCCTGACCCCTGAGACCCGAGCACGGGCAACGGCCGTGGCCGGCACGATCCGCACCGACGGAACAACCGTGGCCGCGAAGCTGCTGCTCGACGCTTGAGCGAAGGCCCTCGGTCGTCGCTTCCGCGCGGGACGAGGGGGCCGGCGGCGCCGGCCCCCTCGTTCTCGCGGTCCCAGGTCGTGACTCGGGATCAGGACGAGGTCGGCGGCCCGATCCGGGGCGCCCGCGGCTCCAGCATGGGCACCAGGAACCGCCGGGCGATCGCGGCCAGTTGCTCGTCGTCGTCGAGGTCGACGAGGTGGCTGGGGATCGCCAGGAAGGAGGCGGAGATCCGGACCATCATCTCGGCCACGAAGTCGACGTCCAGGTCGCCCTGCACGTGGCCGGCGTGCTGCTCCCGGCGGAGCTGGCCCGCGACGAACCGCCGCACGACCGCCATGGTCCGCCCGCCATCGTTGATCATGGAGGGCAGGACCGTGTCCGGCTCGGTGGCCATCAGCCCGCCGATCAGCGGGTTGCCGCGGATCGCGCGCAGCGAGCTCACGAAGCCCAGCACCACCCGGTCGGCGGCCGTGTCGGCCTGCTCGATGTCGATCAGGAACCGGTCGAAGTACCGGCGGAACTCACGGCGCACCACCTGCTCGACGAGAGCGTCCTTCGTGGCGAACCGCCGGTAGACAGTGATCCGCGAGACCCCCGCGCGCCGGGCCACGTCCTCCATGGTGGACCGCTGGATGCCCATCCGGGAGAACTGCTCGTACGCCGCGTCGAGCACGCGCGCCCGGGCCTCGTCCAGGTCGTCCACCTGCTCGACGGCGTCGACGTAGGCGCGTTCGAGCAGCGACTCCTGCTCCGAGGACGTCATGAGGAAGGACAGCACAGGTTCCACGATCCCCTCCTGAACCGACTGAATTCTGTCGCAATCGCGAACATTCGTCACGTTGGGTCTTGTGAGGGCCGACACCGTGTGCTGTCATGAGTGCCGCTGCCCTGATACGGAGATGCGAAGTCTGTTTCATCGTATCAGGAGTGCTCTCGGCCCCGAGGAGGAGCGAAGGCATGGAGAAACCCAGCAGACGGAACGTGCTCATGGCGGGCGGGACGTTGGGCGCACTCGGTGCGCTGACCGTCGCGGCGCCCGCGAAGGCGTCATCACTGTGGACGTGGTCGCCCAAGGGCTCGGTCGCGGGCACGGGCGAGGGCGCCGACCCCAGGTGGGTGTGGGACGGGGAAGCCGACCCGCTCGTCGCCTCCCTGATCGACCGCGGCGACGTCCCCGAGGTCAACAGGCTGCTGAAGACCTGGACCAAGAACGGCCAGCCGCTGCCGGACGGCCTGCCCGCCGACCTGCGCGACTTCCTGGACAAGGCCCGCAGGCTGCCGTCGTGGGCGGACCAGGGCAAGCTCGCCAAAGCGTTCGAGTTCAACCAGAAGCGCGGGCTCTACCTCGGCGTCACCTACGGCTTCGCCAGCGGGATGATGAGCACGGCCATTCCCCACGAGGCGCGCGCGGTCTACTACTCCAAGGGCGGCGCGGACATGAGGGACCGCATCACCAAGACCGCCAAACTCGGCTACGACATCGGCACCGAGAAGGCCTTCCAGTCCGACGGCGAGATGATCGTGACCTGCGTCAAGACGCGGCTCGCCCACGCGGGCGTGCGGCACCTGCTGCCCACGTCGGCGTACTGGACCAAGGTCGCCGACGAGAAGATCCCGATCAGCCAGGCCGACATGATGGTCACCTGGCACAGCCTGCCCACGACCGTCATGAAGGAACTGGCGAAGTGGAAGGTGCGGATCCCCGACGACGAGTCCGCGGCCTTCCTGCACTCCTGGCAGCTGACCGCGCACATGCTCGGCATCCTGGACGAGTACATCCCCAAGTCGTGGGACGAGGCCAATGCCCAGGCCACGCAGGTCCTGGACCCGGTCCTGGCCCCCACCGCCGAGGGCATCAAGCTCGCCGACATGCTGCTCAACCTCGCCGCCTTCGTCGACGGCGGCATCCTGACCAAGCACATCCTCGGCGCGCTCACCCGCTACGTGCTCGGTGACGAGATCGCCGGCTGGCTGAAGATCCCCAGGGAACCGGTGTGGGACCCGATCTTCGAGAACCTCTGGCCGCCGTTCGTCGCCGTCCGCGAGGGCGTCCTCGACATCACCAAGGCGCCCAAGGAACTGCGGGAGGTCTACTGGGCCTTCGACGAGATCATCCGCCAGGGAGTCCTGCTCCTCCTGTCCGGGGCCGACTACCCGATCAGCATCGAAATCCCCCAGACAAACAACCCCCACTACTGACAATTCATGGAGTCAAGGTCATCATGGCGGTTGTCCGCCCCGATTCCGGCGTGGTCCGGTCCGGGGAAGGGGGTGATCCCCCTCGGAGGTACTCGCTCGTAGGAGGACCTGTGCTCAGCAAGCGCTCCCAACCGTCCTGGACGAAACGGGCGGCCGTCACCCTGGTCGCCGCGACATGCGCGATGGGCGTCGCCGCCAACGTCCCCGCCGGCGCGACCGTCTACAACTCGTGCACGATCTCACGCTGTTCCGACGGCCGCGACGCCGCCTCGGTGTGGGCCGGAAAGGGATGGCCGTCCACGTCGGGCTGGTACTCCTGGCCGGACGGCCGGTACAACTACACTGGCGGCGTCTACCACAACTACGACGGCCAGCTCCCCGCCAGCGCCTCCTACCACGAGTACGACGTCTACTCGCGCGCGAAAGGCGCCTCGCGGGACGCCTACCGGATCGTCCACAGCAGCACCGGTACGGTCTACTTCTCCCCGGACCACTACTCCAACTTCTACAAGATCTCCTAGAACAGAGCCCGTCCGATGACCTCGCCGCCACCCTGGTTGACGCTCACCAGCGACCCGGTGCCGGCCGTCGTCGACGGGCACGCCTGCCGGACCCGCGCCGCCTTCTTCCGCGAGGCGGCGCGGGCCCTCGGCTTTCCCGCCCACTTCGGGCACAACTGGGACGCGTTCCTGGACTGCCTGCGCGACCTCGACCGTCCCGCCCTCACCGTGTCGCACGCCGACGAACTGCTCGCGGACGAGGACCCGCGGCAGTTCGCGATCCTCCTCGAAATCCTCGCCGAGAGGGAACTGCCCACCACTTTCGCGGCCTCCCCCGAACAAATGGCCGCCCTGCGCGCCCACCTGACCGCCGCCCTCCCTTGACAACCGCTTCGAGCAAGGCGGTCCACGAGACTAGGCTGGCGCGGCATGTCCGATCTCTACGAACTGCTGCTCACCGCCGAGCTTCCGACCGACCTTCCCGACGAGGAACTCACCGAACTTCGTTGGCATCTTGGGCTCGCTCCAGAGCCCAAGGAGTTCACCATCGTGACCGAATACGAAACGGTGTACGTCGGCGATGGCGAGCCCGGCCTGGATGCGGCCGAGGACAGTTGGGAAACTCAACCGGAACCGCTGCTGGCGCGTCGGGGCCCGGCAGATGCGCGGATCGGCGGTGTCGACTTCTCCGAGCTGGCCCTGCGGCAAGGACGTTTCCCCGCCTGGGTCCTCACGTCCCGCCAGGAGCTTCATGGCCCGACCCACTGGAACATGCTGATCGAAATGATCCAGTGGCTGGAACGGCGGGCCACCTCCCCCTGGGGAAATGATGGCCTCAGCTTCTATCTGCGCCACTGCGAGGAAACCGTCCTGACGGCGGCGATCCTCAACGGCGACAGAATCGTTTCTCGCCAAGACCCCAATCGATCGCTCTGACCGCGTGAAGGAAGTCGCCGTCCATCAGCCGGAGGCGGCGAGCCGGCGTGCCCGCGCCAGGTCCCGGGCGGCGGTGAGGGCCCATGGCTGGTCGGAGCCGAGGACGGCTTCCAGGCGATCCTCGGCGCGCTCATAGTGGGCGAGAGCCGCTTGACCGGCCCAGATGACCAGAGGCGTCCCGGGCACCAGCACGACCAGGCTCACCACGGTCCCGCTGGCGTTCGGATCGACGCCGGTCACCGCGCACACCCACCAGGCCGGCGCCCCGGCGGCCAACGGGAGGACCGTGGCGATCGAGACCTTCCCCCACCTCGGCACGACCCGCCCCCATCCGGAGCACGAAGTAACCGGCACGCCCGTGCACGGCCGCCGACCTTGAGCGAGTGTCACACAACCGCACACGACTGTCTCCCCGACGCTTGGGGATCACGTGCTCTCCCGGACGCCGGCCGGCCGGTGACCGGCCGGCCGGTCACCGGGCCCGGTCAGTCTTCGCGGGGTCTGCCGAACTCTTCGATCAGCACGGGGTACTGCTCCGCCCCGTGTCCGGCGGCGATGGCGCGGTCGGCCATCGCCTTGATCAACTTCGGTAGTTCGGCGTTGACGCCCACCGCCTCGCTCTCCTCGATCAGATGCGCCATCGCCCGCGCGTCGGTCTCCAGGGCCGACACCTCGGCCGGGAAGGAGCCGCTGTCGATCTGCTCGGCATATCCAGGAAGCCATTCGGCGACACCGGCGGCGATCTGCTGCGCGAACGGCGCGAACGTCGCGGCGTCGACACCGGCCGTCCTCAGCAGGGCGGTGCCCTGGAGCCAGGCGTTCAGGACGCTCCACATCATGGCCAGGCCTGCCACGTCGTACAGGGACGCCAGCCCATGGTCCGCACCAAGGTAGGTGACGGTGCCGAGCGCTTCGAGTGTCGACTGATGTGCCTCGAAGTCCGATCGCGGCCCGCTGTGCAGAATCACCGCCTCCGCGGTCCCGATCGCCGGCGGGATGGCCATGATGGCGCCGTCCAGGTAATGGGCGCCGCGCTGCTGGGCCCATTGGGCGGTCTCCCGAGCCTGGGCCGAGTCGCCCGACGTCAGATTGACCAACGTCGTGCCGTCCAGCTTGATATCGCTCGTCCCGAGCAACTCGTGCACGGCCTGGTAGTCGGTCACGCAGATGAACGTCACGGATCCTGCTCTGAGCGCGTCGCCGACCGTCGGCGCCGGCCGCGCCCCCTCGGCCACCAACCGGTCGGCCTTGGATGCCGTACGGTTCCACACGGTCGTTGGATACCCGGCCTTCAGGAAGGCGCCGGCGAGGGCCTGGCCCATCAGTCCGAGTCCGAGGACCGTCACGGGTGTATCGGTTCTGTTGTTCATGGCAGCATCGTCAACGTTGATACCGGTGTGAAGGTCAAGTGAGGTCTCGGTGCGGATCGGGGAACTGAGTCGTCGGACGGGCGTCAACGCCCATCAGCTGCGCTACTACGAGGCCCAGGGCCTGCTGGAGGCGGACCGCGGCGCGAACGGTTACCGCGAGTACGACGAGGACGCCGTGCTGCGCGTGAAGCAGATCCGTCACCTGCTCGGTGCCGGCTTGTCCTCTGAGGACATCGCGTACCTGCTGCCCTGCGCGGTCGGCGAGGCCCCAGAGCTGCTCGGGTGTCCCGAATTGCTGGCCGCGATGCGGTCACGGCTGCGGCGGCTGGACGATCAGATGGACAGGCTCGCCCGATCCCGCGACGCCCTTGCCGACTACATCGATGCCGCCGAGCGAACAGGCGACGAGAGCTATCCGCCCTTCGACGACGCTCACCCGGAGCCCGTCTCCGCCTGACCGGTCCTACTCAGCGATGTGCGAGGTCGAGAGCCGCGCGGACGATGCTGTCGGCATCGATGCCGTGCGGCGAGCATCGCGTCCGCGCGCCCGGTGGCGACCGCCTGGTTGACGTTGGTCTGCTGCGGCACGACCATCGGCTTGATCGCGGGCCGGCCCGCCGCCGCGCACTGCCGCTGAAGGTCGTCCATGTTGCCCTGGGCCTGGGCCGTGCCGGTCTGCGCGGCGACCGTGCGGCCGCACAGGTCGAGCGGCTTCTTGATCCCCTTGGGATCTCCGGCCTTGACCAGTGCGGACGTGCCGCCCTGAAGGTAGGTGACCAGGTTCAGCACTTCCGTGCGCTCGCGGGTGACGGTCCAGGCGGACCAGCTGGCGTCGAAGCGGTGCGCCTTCAGACCGGCGAGCATGCCGTCGAAGGGGCACCTCGACCCACTCGAACCGCAGGCCGGTCCTGGCCGTGATGGCGGCGGCGAAGTCGGCGCCGACTCCGATGATCTGCCCTGAGGAGCTCTTGAACGCGCTCGGCGGATAGCTGGGATCGGCCGCGACGCGCAGCACTCCGCGCGTCCGGATGTCCTCGGGGAACTTCGCCTGCAATGCCGGGTCGACCGCGCTCTTCACCTCGAGCGGGGCGGAGGGCAGACCGGCGTCCTTGGGCTGCGCGCCGGTGCTGTTGCCGCATGCACTCGTCCCGAGCATCGCCGTCGCGGCGGCCGCCGCGGCGATCCCTTGCAGAAGTCTCATCTGCTCACTCCCGTGTCGATCTCTGACGAGCGGAGTTCCCCACTCTCCGGAGCTCGCGGCACGGCGGAGGCGCTGTCGGAATCACTCGGGGTTTCGCGCAGCGTCGTGCGCGACGCCCTGCGCACGCTGTCGTCGATGGGGCTCGTCGAGGTTCGGCAGGGCCACGGCATCTTCGTCGCCGTCCCGCGCGACGACATCCTCACCACGGCCCTGACCCTGCGGATGCAACGTTCGGACGTCACCGTCGGCGATGTCCTCGCCGCCCGGGTCACGCTGGAGTCGACGCTCGCCGCCGAGGCCGCACGAGTGGGCGCCCACGAGACGCTGCGGCCGATGCGCGGGCACTTGCAGCGGTTCGAGGACCGGGTCCGGGCCAAGGACTGGCCGGCGGCTCACGAAGAGCACCTGCAGTTCCACCTGTCGATCATCAAGGGGCTGCGGCTGCCCGCACTGGAACTGCTGATCGAACCGCTCCAGGAGCTGATCATCGTCAGCTCGATCCCCCCGGAGCCGGAGAGCGGGGAGCAGTGGGGCATCGGGTCGCACGACCAGATCGTCGAGGCGCTGGAGTCGGGTGACCCCGAGGCCGCGCGGGTCGCGGTGCGCGATCACTTCCGGTACGCGGAGGCGCCGCCCTACCGCGACTACGGTCATACCTTGTTCCGTGATGCGAGGTCCGCGCTCGGCGACCACCTCGACGCCGGACCCGCCCTCCCGATCTGACGCTCCGGCCGGTGGCGCCCAGGTTCTGCGCGCTGCCTCTTGCGCCGAGCAACTCGTCCGTGTTCGGATTAGTTCTGCCACGATCGTCCGTGTCCGGACTAATTGGGAGGCGTGCATGCTGAACGAGATCTGCCTGCGGCAACTGACCATGAGCGGGGTCCACGAGGGCGAGACCGTCGCCGTGCTCTCGCAGGGCGACGAACGGCTCGACTACGCCGACGCGTTCCTGTACGCGGCGCGGCGGCTGGGGGCGAACGCCTACCACATGCGGCTCCCCGCACCCACCGGCGCCGCCGGCGCGTGGGCGGTGGGCGACTCGGGCCTGGCGGGCAACCCCCTCGCGGTCGAGGCGCTGAAGCAGGCCGACATGCTGGTCGATCTGAAGTTCCTGCTGTTCAGCAAGGAGCAGTTCGCCATCCAGGACGCGGGCACCCGCATCCTCACGTGCGTCGAGCCGGTACCGCTGCTCGCCCGGCTGATGCCGACGGCCGAGCTGCGCGAACGCGTGGAGGTCGGCGCGGAGATCCTCGGCAAGGCCGGCACGATGCGCATCACCAGCCCGGCGGGAACCGACGTCACCTACCGGCTCGGCACCTATCCGACGATGAGCGAGTACGGCTGCACCGACACCCCGGGCCGCTGGGATCACTGGCCGGCCGCGTTCGTGTTCACCGGCGGCGCCGACGACGGTGTGGACGGCACGATCGTCCTCTCCCCCGGGGACGTCCTCCTTCCGTTCAACACCTACGTCCAGGCGCCGGTCACGCTCACCATCGAGAAGGGCTTCATCACCGACATCCGCGGAGGGCTGGACGCCGAGTTGCTGTCCTCCTACATCAAGTCGTTCGACGATCCGCGCGGCTACGGCATGTCCCACGTCGGCTGGGGGCTGGACGAACGCGCGCACTGGCACGGCCTCACCCAGTTCCCCGGCGGCATGGGCATGGAGCTGCGTTCCTTCTACGGCAACGTCATGTTCTCGATCGGCCCCAACAACGAGCTGGGCGGCCCGAACGACACCCCCTGCCACTTCGACATCCCCATGCGCGGCTGCAGTCTCTTCCTCGACGACGAGCCCGTCGTCCTGGACGGCGCGGTCGTCATTCCGGAAATGCAGCCGAGGAGCAAGGCGTGACCCACATCGGCCTGATCGTCCCCAGCTCGAACCTCACCATGGAGACCGAGCTGCCCCGCATGCTCGGTGCCCGCGAGGACGGCGACCGCTTCGTCTTCCACAGCGCCCGCGCGCGGATGCAGCACGTCACCCCCGAGCAGCTCCGCGCGATGAACGCGCAGGCCGAGCGGGCCGCCGTCGAGCTCGCCGACGCCCGCCCCGACGTGGTCGCCACCGCCTGCCTGGTGGCCATCATGGCCCAGGGGCCCGGCTACCACTGCACCGCGGAGGACTCCATCCGCTCGTCCCTGCGGGCCGAAGGCTCGGAGGCGCCCGTGGTGTCCAGCGCGGGGGCGCTGCTGACCGGCCTGCGGGCGCTCAAGGCCGAGCGCATCGCCCTCGTCACCCCGTACATGAAGCCGCTGACCCGGAAGGTCGTGGAGTACATCGAGGACGCCGGGGTCACCGTTGTCGACGCCCTCAGCCTCGAAGTGGCCGACAACCTCGCGGTGGGCCGTCTCGACCCGGCCGACCTCCGCGACCACTGGCGCAAGCTCGACCTCACCGGCGCCGACGCTCTCGTTCTGTCCGCGTGCGTCCAGATGCCGTCGTTGTCCGCCATCCAGGCCGTCGAGGACGAGGCGGGCATCCCCGTGCTGTCCGCGGCGACGGCGACGGCTTACGCCCTTCTCACCGAACTGGGCCTGCCCACCGCCGTCCCCGATGCAGGACGCCTTCTCAGCGGCGACTACTGAGCCGACGGCAGAGCACGGTGATGGGGAACGGATCCCCATCACCGTGCCACCGATGTCGGCCGGTGTCCCGCCGGACACGTCAGGACATCAGGTCACCGAGGACGTCGCGCACAGCGGCGATGGCTGCCTGGGGGTTGTCCCAGAAGACCATGTGACCTGCTCGTGGGACCTCGATCAGCCGGGCGGCGGGGTTGGCCCGGGCGGCCTCGGCGGCACCGGCGGCGGTCACCACCGGGCTGTCCGCACCATGGATCAGCGTCGCCGGGGCGGGCACGCGAGGCCAGACTTCGAAGAAGTCCTCACTCTCGAATCCCCGGTGCGTGGCGGCGACGGCCTCGGCGCCGCAGCTGGCGAGCCAGCGCGCGCGCAGGTCCTGTTCGCGGCGGGGCCAGCGGGGCCAGGATTCGGCGACCTCGTCGGCGTCGGTGCCGCGCCGGGCCTGCTCCAGCTGGCGCTGGAACGCGGCGAGAGTGGTCGGGTACGGGCCGCGGGCCGGGCCGCTCATCGGCGGGTCGACCAGCACCGTCGGCAGCGAGACCCGGGTGGCGGTGACGGCGGCGATGCGGGCGCCCATCGAGTGGCCGAGCAGGACGGGGTCCTTCAGGTCCAGGGCGTCGATGAGGGCCAGGGTGTCGGCCGCGTAGTCGTCCAGGGTGTAGGAGGGGCCGTCGTCGGAGAGCCCCCGGCCGCGCACGTCCAGGACGATGGGCCGTCCGGGGAGTTCCCGCGCCACGAAGTCCATGGCGATCGCGGGACTGGTGATACCGGGCAGGACCACCACGGGCGCGCCGTCGCCGCCGTAGTCCAGCGCGTGCAGGCGCAGCGAGCCGGACGTCAGCCATCGGCTGGTGGCCGGGACGGAGGCGAGGTCGGCCAGCGCGGGCTGGGTCAGGACGCGGTCAGGCACCGCATGGCCTCCTTCAGGTCGATGACGTCGCCGTACTTGGCGTGGATGTCGAAGAGGGCGGCCTCGTGGGGGCCGCCGGCCCGGTCGCCGACGCACTCGCCGGGAACCAGCACCGGGAAACCGGACTGCACGGCGTCCACGACGGTGGCCCGTACGCAGCCGCTGGTCGTGGCGCCGCAGACCAGGACGGTGTCGCAGCCGAGCGCGGTGAGGGTCGGGGCGAGGGTGGTGCCGAAGAACGCCGAGGCGCCCTTCTTGGTGATGAGGACGTCCCCGGGCCGGCGGGGCAATCCGGGGTCGATCTCCACTGCGGGGGTGCCCTCCAGCATCGCGCGCATCCCCGGGGCCTTCTTCAGCCAGGTGACCGTGTCCAGCTCGGCCGCCGTGTAGGCGATCGTGGTGAAGACGACCGGAGCGTCGGCGGCGCGCGCACTCTCTATGAGGGCGGCGGTCGCGGCGACCACGTCGCGCAGGTCGGCTCCGGCGGGCTGGGCGGCGTCGGTGAAGCCGTTGGTCAGGTCGACGACGACCACCACCGGGCGCTCGCCGCGCGGGACGGTGCCGTTGAAGCCCGCGCGGGCGTAGGTGTCGTCGGTCCGCGTGCCGTACATGCCTTCAGCCACGCCGCAGCTCCTTCAGCTCCCTGCTCTGCGCTCTGAGCTTGCCCAGCAGCCAGCCCTGGAAGAGGCCGGCGGCGAAGGCCGCCGCGACGGGGGCGTACTTGGCGGCGTTCGGCGGGAGCAGCATCGCCAGGCCGTCGAGTTCCCCGGCGGGCGCGGCCGGTGCGCTGCCGCGCACGGTGGCCGATGCAGTGGCGGACGCAGCGGCCGGTGCAGGCGCCGGGACGCCGGCCCGGTCGGCCTCGATCAGGGCGGCGAGGTTGGCCGCGAACTGGTCGAGGAGGCGATTGGAGACCGCGACGATGGCGCCCTTCCCGAACTGGACGATCTTCCCGCGGATGAGCAGGTCGGTCTCGACGCGCAGGACGGCTCCGCCGGGCGCGTCGTCCACGGTGAGGGCGACCTCGGCCTCGGCGTCGCCGTTGCCGTGCGCGTCCGCGCCACGGCCCTGCAGACGCAGCAGGCGCCGCTCCCGGTCGACCTCCAGGAACCGGACGGTGCCGGTGTAGGACGCCGTGATCGGGCCGACCTTGACCTTGACCCCGCCCGAGCAGGTGTCGCCCTCACGCCCGTCGAGGGTCGCGCCGGGAAGGCAGGTGACCACCCGCTCGACATCGTTGATCAGCGCGAACACCGCGTCCGGCGCGGCGGCGACCGCGATCTGGTTGTTGAGGATCATCGTGCTTCTCCCGTTCGGCGCCGGGCGCAGTCCTCGATCGCGTCGACGATGGTCTGGTAGCCGGTGCAGCGGCACAGGTTGGCGGACACGGCCTCTCGTATCTCCTCTCGGGAGGGTGCCGGGTGCTCGTCGAGGAAGCCTTCGGCGAGCATGAGGAATCCGGGGGTGCAGAACCCGCATTGCAGGCCGTGATGCGCCGAGAACGACCGCTGCAGATCGTTCATCTCCCCGTCGGGGGCGAGCGATTCCACGGTGCGGACGTCATGCCCCTCGGCCTGGGCGGCGAAGATCAGGCAGGCGCGGACCGGCGCGCCGTCGAGCAGGACCGTGCAGGCCCCGCAGATGCCGTGCTCGCAGCCGACATGGGTGCCGGTCAGCCCGATGTGGTGCCGGAGCACGTCGACGAGGGTGTGGCGGGACTCCACGACAAGTTCGTGCTCCGCGCCGTTGACGGTTAGGTTGATCAGCAGCTTCTCGGTCATGAGGTCGCTCCGCCGGAGTGGAGGGTGCACCGCACCGTCTCCGGATGGATGGGGGTGTCGTCCAGCTCGACACCGGTGCGGCGCAGGGCGTCGTTCACCGCGTTGAGGACGGCCGCTGGCGCGCCGATGGTGCCGCCCTCGCCTGCGCCCTTGGCCCCGCTCTCGGTGAACGCGCAGGGCGTCTCCAGGTGGTGGATCGTGATGTCGGGGATCTCGCTGGCCGTCGGCACCTTGTAGTCAAGGAAACCGGCGCATGACGGCTCGCCCTGAGCGTCGTAGGTGACCTCCTCGAACAGGGCGCCGGCGATGCCCTGCGCGATGCCGCCGCGTGCCTGTCCCTCGACGACCTGCGGGTTGATGGCCACGCCGCAGTCCTCGACGCAGACGTACCGCAGGATCTTCACCCCTCCCGTGCCGGGGTCCAGCTCGACGACCACGCCGTGGGCGGCGTTGGAGAAGGTGCCGTCGCCCTGCACGTCGAAGCTGGCGGAGGCGGTCAGCCCTGGCTCGGCGTGCTTGGGCAGCAGATGCGCCTTCAGGTAGGCGACGTCGGCCAGGTCCTCGAACGACAGCGCCCGCGCCGGATCGTCGCGCCTGCGGACGCCGCCCTGGTGGAGCTCGATGTTGTCCCGGGTGGTCTCCAGCAGGTGGGCGCCGAGGTGGGCGAGCCGGTCGGCCAGGGCGGTGGCGGCACGGGCCACGGCGCTGCCGCCGATCGTCGCCGAGCGGCTGGCGAAGGTGCCGAAGCCGTAGGCGACGCGGTCGGTGTCGCCCTGGCAGATCTTGACCTTGGCGATGTCCAGCCCGAGGCGGTCGGCGACGATCTGCGCGAGGGTCGTCTCGTGACTTTGGCCGTGGCTCATCGTGCCGGTGGTCACCGTGACGCAGCCGGTCAGGTCCATGCGGGCCTCGGCGATGTCGAATCCCGGGACGACGGCCATCCTGCGTTTGGCGAATGCCGTCGAGCCGTATCCGGTGCGTTCGCTGAAGCACGAGTAGCCGATGCCCAGGAACGGGTCGTCGTCCCGCTTGGCGTACCAGCCCTCCTCGCGCAGCACCTGCTCGCACAGGTCGAGCGACTCCAGGTAGGAGCCCGGGTCGTAGGTGATGTCGTTGACCCCGGTGTAGGGGAACTCGGTGATCAGGTTGCGGCGCCGGATCTCGACCGGGTCGATGTCCAGCTCGCGGGCGGCCCGCTCGAAGACCCGCTCCATCACCATGACGATCTGGGGCCGGCTGACGCCGCGGTACGGCGCGGTCGGGGCCTTGTTGGTGGTGACGGCGCGGGCGCGCACACGGTAGGCGGGGACGCGGTAGACGCCCGGCATCTCCGCCGAGGCCATCAGCGGCTCGATCCCGGCGGTGAAGGGATAGCAGGAGTAGGCGCCCATGTCGCAGACGATCTCGGCGTCGAGCGCCAGGATGCGCCCCCGGTCGTCGAACGCCGCCCGCACGTCGTAGCGCTGCTCCCGGGCGAGGAACGAGGCGGTCAGCGCGTCCCGGCGGTCCTCGATCCACTTGACCGGGCGGCCGAGCCGCAGCGCGACGGCCCCGGCCGCGATCTCCTCGCGGCCCACGACGCATTTCTGCCCGAAGCCGCCGCCCATGTCGGGCACCACCACGCGGACGGCCGCCTCCCGCAGCCCGAGGCAGGCGGCCATCACCGTCCGGACCTGGTGCGGGGTCTGGGTGCACGTCTGGACGAGCAGTTGCTCCTCGCGCGCGTCCCAGTTCGCCACCACTCCCCTCGTCTCCAGCGGCAGCGCGTTCTGCCGGCCCGTCTTGGTCCGCACGCGCACCTTGCAGGGGGCGGAGTCGAGGACGGCGTCGATGCCCTCGGTGGCGAACATCGACACGTCCACCAGGGTGTTGGCCTTGGCGGCGGCGTGGACGAGCGGCGCGCCGGGTGCCAGAGCCTGCTCGTCCGACAGCACGGGCGGCGCCGCCTCGTAGGTCACCTTGGCGGCCTCCAAGCCGTCCTCCACCGCGTAGGCGTCTTCGGCGACGACGATGGCGAGCGGCTCACCGACGTACCGCACCCGGTCCCGGGCGAGGATCGGCATGGCGGTGGGCACGAACTCTGCGGGCGGACGGTCGAGCACGGCCTCGATGTCGCCCAACTCCAGGTCCGCTGCGGTGAACGCGGCGACCACGCCGGGTACCGCTCGGGTGCCGGACAGGTCGATCCCCGTCACCGCGCCGTGCGCCACCGTGCTCCGCACGAACTGCGCGTGGAGCATCCGCGGCAGGTGGATGTCGTCGACGAACCGTCCGCGCCCCGTCAGCAGGCGCCGGTCCTCCCGGCGGGCGATCGAGCTGCCGACCCATTGATCGGACGTCTTCACCGCGTCGCCTCCTCACAGGCGCGTAGGACGAGGGCCCGGGTGAGGGCCCGGCGCTGGTCGTCGGTGGCATCGACGGTGGCGGCGGCCGCCTCGGCGCATTCCTCGAACGACCGTGACAGGGCGGTCTCCGCCTCCGGGACGCGCACGGGGGCGGGCGCGACGCCGCCGAGGACCACGGTCCGCGCGTCCAGATCCACGGCGGCGGCCACGATGGCGAAGTCGCCGCGGCGCTCGGCGAACTCGGTGAGCGCGGCACGCGGGGCCGGCCGCGGGAAGACCACCTCGATGATCATTTCGGCAGGGTCCAGCGCCGTGGTGAAGAAGCCGAGGAAGAGGTCCTCGGCCGGGACGACGCGCCGGCCGTCCGGCCCCTGGACGACGACCTCGGCCCCCAGCAGCAGGGCGAGCAGACACCACTCGGCGGTGGCGTCGCCGTGGGCGAGGCTGCCGCCCACCGTTCCTCGCGTGCGGATCGGCAGATGCCCCACCCGCTCCATGGCGCGGGCGAGCACCTCGAAGCCCGGGATCCGAGCCTTCGCCACCTCGTGGTGGGTGGTGAGCGCGCCGACGCGAAGGGCGTCGCCGTCCCGCCGGACGAAGGCCAGTTCGGAACGCAGCCCGCCGAGGTCGACCAGGTGCGCGGGGCGGGCCAGCCGGAAGTTCATCATGGCGATCAGGCTCTGGCCGCCCGCCAGGTACTTGGCGTCCTCCAGCTCCGCCAGCAGCCCCACGGCCCCGGCCACGTCGCGGGCGCGGTGGTAGGTGAAGGCCGCGGGCTTCATCAGGCCCTCACCTCCGCCGGAGTGCCCGCGCCCGCGTCGCCCGTCTCGGCGGCCCCGTCCAGCTCGCGGCCCTTGGTCTCGGGCGCGCCGACCGCCATCCACAGAACCGCCGCGAGCGTGACGGCCGCGAGGAGCGTGAAGGTCAAGGTGAGGCCGAACGCGGGACGCAGCAGGCTGCCGAAGATGTACGGGACGAAGCCGGTCACCGCGCGGCTCACCGAGGAGGCCCACCCGAAGCCGCTCGCCCTGATCGGCGTCGGGTAGAGCTCCGACACGTAGGCGTACAGCACCGGAACGGCCAGCTGGATCAGGAACCCGAACACCCCCAGCCACACGAGCGCCGCGGTCTGCACGTCCAGCGCCGCCGCGAACGCCACCAGCGCCGCCGCGGCCAGGGGCGCCGACGCGCCGATCACCCACTTGCGCCCGACGACCTCCACCAGCCACGCCGAGAGCAGCACGCCGAGGACGCCCACGCCGGTCATCAGTGTGGTCTTGCCGAACGCGGCGACGTCGCTGTAGCCCTCGTCCTTCAGGATCGTCGGCATCCAGGTCAGCGCGACGTAGTAGACCGTCATCACCACGACGAACAGCAGCCAGGCCACCGACGTGACGCGCGGGCTGAACGACCACACCAGCCGGAGCTGGTCGTAGGCCGCGCGCGGGCCGCGGCGCCGGCCGTCCGCGGCGGGCGGCGCGGCGACGGAGTAGGGCTGGACCGGTGCGCCGGTCCGGGCGACGAGGTCGTCGATGACCGCGCGGGCCTCGCGTTCGCGGCCCGTGCGGACCAGGTAGATGGGCGACTCGGGGATCCCGCGCCGCACCCAGAACAGCAGCAGCGCGGGAAGGATCATGATCGTGAGCATCCAGCGCCAGTTGCCGTCGGCGGGTTCCAGCAGCGTCGCCACCAGGCCGCAGAGCGTGGCGCCGATCGGCCACCAGACGTCCATCGCGGAGAGGATCTTGCCGCGCAGCCGGCTCGGCGAGAACTCCCCGACCAGCGCGTAGTCGACGGGGATGCAGCCGCCGAGGCCGACGCCCGCGAGGAAGCGGAACGCGAGGAAGACCCCGTAGCCCGGCGACAGCGCCCCCAGTACCGAGAAGAGGGCGAACACCAGCAGTGTCAGGCTGAAGGCCCGCTTGCGGCCGAGCCGGTCGGCGACGGTCCCCCACGCCACGGCGCCGACCGCCATCCCGACCAGGTTGGCCGTGGCGACCAGCCCTTTCTCCCCGACCGTGAGACCGAAGTCCTTGGCCAGCAACGGCGTGAGGAAGCCGTTGAGCGCGACGTCCCAGGCGTCGAACATGTAGCCGAGGCCACCGATGATGAAGATCTTTCCTTGGACGCCCCACTTCCAGGGCAGCTCCTGGACGATCTCGTTCCCTGTTTTCATGCTGGCTCGCTTCTCGGCCGCTTACTCAGCCGTGGAACTGGTAGGAGAAGGTTTCCTCGTCGGGATCGTTCAGCGGGGTGCCCCGCCACAGCCACTCGTAGGAGACGTCGGACTCCCCGCCGAAGCGGGTGAGCTTCCTGTCGCGTTCGCGCTGCTCAGGGCCGTCGGGCAGATGGTAGAAGGTCATGTTGTTCCAGGCGGCGTCCTGCACCATCCCGGCGTGCTTGGCGCGTCGCGCCACATACCGCGCGAGTGCGTCCTGCACGTTCCCCACCGGGACGGATCCGAGCTCCTCGGCGAGCACCGCCGCGTCCTCCATCGCCTGGGAGGCTCCCTGCGCCTGGTAGGGCAGCATCGCGTGGCACGCGTCGCCGAGGAGCGCCACGTGGCCGTCCACCCAGACCGGATCGCGGCGCCGGTGGTACATGGCCCACGCGGAGATCTCGCCCTCCGCCTTGGCGAGCATCGCGGGTACCCGGTCGTCCCAGCCTGGAAACGCCTCCGCCAGCTCGTCGACGGTGGCGGGCGCGGTCCAGTCCCGCTCGACCTCCGGTGTCGACGGGACGATGGCGACGACGTTCAGGTACTCCCCGCCCCGGATCATGTAGTGGACCAGGTGCCGGTCCGGCCCGTACCAGATGGTGCTCTGGTACCGGTCCACCAGCCAGCGCGTCGCCGGATCAGCGGCGATCTTGTCGCCCGGGATGAGAGCGCGGTAGGCCATCTCGCCGGAGAAGAGCAGCGAGTCGGGCATCCCGAGGGCGTCCCGCACCGCGGACCTGATGCCGTCGGCGCCGACGAGCACGTCGGCGGCGTGCCGTTCGCCGCGCGCGGTGACCGCCGTTGGACGAGCGGGATCGCCCTGGTCGATCTCGACCACCTTGCTGCCCGTGCGCACGTCCACCGCTGGTCCGGCCCCCTCCGGGTCGAGGCAGGCGTCCAGCAGGACCTTGTGCAGGTCGGCGCGGTGGTAGTGCCAGTACGGGGCGTTGTATTCGCGCTTGCAGAACTCGCCGAGCGGCGTGAGGCCGATGACGCTGCCGTCCTGCCAGCGGCGGCGCACCTGATCCAGCGGCTCGGTGCGGATGGCCTCCAGCGCGGCGCGCAGTCCGAGCCCCATCAGGACTCGGCTGGCGTTGGGCGCGGTCTGGATTCCCGCGCCCACCTCCCCGAGTTCCGCCGCCTGTTCCAGAACGGTGACGCGAAGTCCCCGCTGCCGCAGCGCGAGCGCCGCGGTCAGCCCGCCCAGGCCGCCGCCGACGATCGTGACGCTGTACGACTGGCTCGCCGACAATGCTCCTCCAAGAGATCGTCCGTGTTCGGACTAACTAATCCGAACACGGACGATCTCCGAAAAGCAAGGCCCCGGGAGGAAGTAACCGGGGATCGGGGCTAGTGGTCTTCCAGCAGCCCTTCCCAGTGACCGGCCAGCGCGGTCATCTCGCGGAGCCACCGTTCGCGCTCGGCGGCGGAGTAGCCGCGCATCAGGTCCTCGTCGAGGCTGCGAGTGCGTCGCTCGGCCTCTCTCAGCCGCCGCTCCCCCTCGTCGGTCAGGTACAGCAGCTTGCGGCGCCCGTCATGCGTGGCGGTGTGGCGGACGATGAGGCCGTTGTCCTCCATCCGGCGGACGATGTCGGCCATGGTCGACCGGTCGAGGGCGACCGTGGCGCCCAGCGACCCCTGGTCCACACCCGGATAGGCGTTCACGGCGGTCAACACGGCGAACTGCGGACCGGTCAGGACGGGATCGACCGCCCGCGTCCACAGCGCCACATACGACTGGTACAGCCGCCTCGCCACGTACCCCGGGGCGGCCAGCAGCTCCTGAGGTGTGGTGATCTCCCCGCCCCGTTCGGATACACCCTTGCCCACGTCCGCCATGTCCTTAGCTAATCATGACCTTGAGGTCACACGTCCAAGACCCCGGCCGAGGACGGCGGCACGTGCCGCCACGGCGGTCGCCGCCGACCTCATCGACGTCACCGATCGCCGCCTGGAGAGGCCTACCGGCCGACGTCACCGCCGTCCCCTCGCCGGCCCGGCAGTAAGATCCTCTTGGTGAGCTCCTCCCCCCGCGAACCGGAGCTGGCCGCTCTGGCCTCCGGCGCCGGAACCGACCACCCGCGCAAGCTCAAGTCGGCCTTGACCAGACTGGCCCGGCCGCTGTCAGCGGCGGACCGGATCTCCTTCTTCGAGGACGCGTGCCGCGCGTTCGTGGCCGCGGGTGTGTCGGACACAGCCGCGGAGCTCGCGACATGGTCCTTCACCCAGGCCCGCAAGGCCGAGAAGGACGACGCGAGCGCGTGCGACCTGGAACGGCTGCACGCGACGCTCCTGGAGTTCGTCCCGGCGGGAGTGGTCGGTCCGGCCGTCCTGCGCGACCACGCCAAGACGCTCAGCGGGCAGCTTCCACCAGACGAGGCGCATGCCCGGTTCCGCGAAGTGATCTGCGCGGGCTTCGACGCCGGGCTGATCCCGTACGCACGCCTCTTCCCCGACCTGCGGAAGCTGGCCGTCGCGACCGGGATCGCCAAGCACGATGAGGAGGAGTTCCTCGCCGCGCGGCTGCTGCGCGACGGGCTGCTGCCCGGCGCGTCCCAGACGATCTGGGCCGCCGCGCGGAAGGCCCTGGCGGCGGTGGCCGGCCGCGACGGCGACCTGATGGAGCTGCTGATCGCGGCCGAGCCCGACCGGGCACGGCACGAGGAGGAGGGCGGCGCCGAGGTCGCCGAGATGATGCGGCAGATGTGGCTGGCAACGCTGGCGGACGCGGGAGCAGGTGCCCGACTGCCGGCGGACTGGTTCGCGACCACCGGCCGCCGCTGCGCCGTCGACGTGCTGCTGACGCTGGTCGACCAGGCCGGGGAGCGCCTCTTCCGGGACGGCGCGGAGCCCGGCGGCGACATCGACCCCGACAGCGATCCGGCGGCCGTCCCGCGCAGCCGCGCGCGCTGGAGCGATGTGCCTGACGCCGAGCTGAGGACCCGGCTGAAAGCCGACGTCGAGGCGGGTTACCTGTACCGCTTGAACCGAGCGCTGTCGTGGCTGGTCGACGAAGGGTACCGGTTCCGGGAGCGCAATCCCGGACTCGCGCGCGAGATCGAGTTCTGCGATCCGGTGGACGCACTGCTGACGGAACTGCGTGCCGGCATCCCGGAAGAGTTCGGGATCCCCGTCTCCTTCACGGACAATGTCGCGCGGTCCGTCGTCCAACATCGCGAGTCCCTGTCCGTGCGGACCCGCCGGGAGGTCGAGGTCGACGACGGCGGCGGATCCCCGTGGAAGGTGCATCTCGGCCGCTTCCCGAAAGAGATGATGCCCTGGTACGACGGCGAGGCCATACGCGTGTCGCGGGTAGGGCCCGGCGGCCGCTGGCAGACGTTCCGGGCGGAGGGCCCGGTCGCCGCCGGGCCGGAGAGCGGGGAACTCGCGCTGACGTACGAGCCGGGGGCATGCACGGCGCGCCCGGAGGCGCCCGGGACCGGGGAGGTCACCTATCCGGGGGCCTCCGCGCCGAGCCGGGTCCGGCTTCATCAGGGCCGGATCAGCGTCACCGCACCTGACGGCTCACAGAGCGCCCGGCTGGGCTACTCGCCGAGGGACCCGTCCGTGCCGCCGCCCGCCGTCTGGGGCAGGCGGAACCCTGTGGACCCGGCCGGGTCGGCCGCGCTGCGCACGCTGGACCGGGACACCGCCGTGCGCATCGTGACGGCCGCGCTGCCGGCCTCTCGCTGGGTGCTGCGGCCCGTACGGGACGAGCTCCTCCGCCTGGTGCCCGAGATCACCGAGCCTTCGCTGATCGCCGCAGTGACCCAGCGGATGCACAGCACGGCGCAATGCCTGCTGAATGAGCATTGGCTCCGGATGAAGGATGGGGCGGCGCCCCGGCCGCCGTGCTCCCCGCTGCCGGAATTCCATCCCGAGTTGCCGGTGATGGGCGTGCGGGACCTTGTGTCGCTGCGGGTATTCGAGAAGCACGCGCTGGCGGCGGCGGAGCGGCCGAACCCCGCGGAGCCCGAGTTGCTGTACAAGGTCGAGCAACCGCATGGGGCCGACCGTCTCATCGAGGATTTCGGCGGGCTGGCGCGCCACGTGACACCCGTCCTGTGGCCGTGGCAGCGGCCCCATGCCGTGTGGAGCCTGGACGAGCTGAGCACCTGGGCCAACTCCGGATGGGGCGACGGAAGCGGACGTTACCGGCTTCTCTGGTTCGAGCAGCCGTCCCCCGGCCCGCCGTCAACGCCGAATATCCAGGTGTGGCGTACGCACAACGGATCGCTGCTGTCGTTCAGCGGATGGCACCTGCGGGGGTTCGCGGCGGTCGAGTATTCGTCTGGCGGACGTTTCGTCCCGATCCGCCTTCCGGAGCGTGACCTCGTCGGCGATCCCGTGCCGCAAGGATGGCTCTCCCAGGAGAGGTTGCTGCGGCTGAAGCGCCTGCTGACCGAGAACGGGCCGCCTCCGGTTCGTGCCGAGACCGCGCGGGAACTGGCCGCCCGGACCCGCCTCACGACCGCGCAGGCAGTCGATCTGCTGTACGGGGACGCGGACGGCAACCTCCGGCCTCGGGCTCTGCCGTCAGGGGCGGACCCGGGTCTTCCCTCCGAGATCGTCGACCTGCTCGAAGCCACGAGGAATGAAAGGCCGGACCGGAATCACCAGTTCGCGTTCCGCCGCGACTCCGGCCGCCTGGGACTGATCCGGGAACAGCTGATGCCCGACGACCCGGCCGAGCTGTGGAACACCGGCTTCGACCTCGCCCGGGCCGCCGACTGGTGGCGCCTGGAATGCGAGCGCGAGGGCTGGTGAGAAACGCGCCTTGACCCCGGATCGCACGTCAAGGTGATCGGGAGACCTGCGAGGCGGCCTCCTCCATGACCCTCCGCGCGTCGCGCTCGAACGACGCCCTCGCCCCCAGCGTGAGGAGCCCGCCGGCGACCGTCGGGATCACCAGGATGTACATGCCGGCGAGCAGCGACCCGAGCCGGTCCGAGGCGATGCCGACGACGAGGGGCCCGAAGGCGCTGCCGGCCGTGATGAGCAGTTGGAGGACGCCGAAGCCGAGGCCGCGCGAGGCGGCCGGGAGCACGTCCGCCAGGCACGCCGTGAGGTTCGGGATCGCGATCGCCATCAGCGAGCAGGAGAGCAGGACCAGCGCGGTCAGCGGGCCGATCGACTCCATCGACAGCGCTCCGGCCAGGACCAATGAGCCCGCCGTGATGCCGCTGCCGCCGGCCAGCAGCCGGCCGCCCCGGCGGGTGCCGTGCCACTTCCCGCCCAGCCACGAACCGGCCAGAGTGCCGGTCAGCGTGCCCGCGACCGGGATCAGTCCGCTCAGCGAGCCCGCCGTGCCGGTGCCGGTGCCGAGGGTGCGCACCATGAACGTGGGCAGCCAGTAGAAGATCCCGGCCAGGCCGAGGATGAGCAGGGACTGTCCGGCACAGACGAAGACCAGGGTGGGGATGGCGAGGACCTGCCGGACCTGCCCCCGGAACGGCGGCTTGGGCATGGGCTCCGCGGAGGCGTTGGAAGTGGACATGGAGACGGCGGAGTCCGGACCAGCGGCTACCGGCAGGGGCGGGGACACGGCGTCGGCCGCCACCAGGCGGTCGAGCTCGCCGCGCTGCGGCTCGCGCAGCAGCCAGACGAGCATTGCGGTGAGCACGCCCGGCACTACCATGACCAGGAACGCTGTCCGCCAGGAGAACACCTCCGCCAGCACCCCGCCCAGCAGCGTCCCGATGCCCCCGAGGTGAGCGGTGACGCGTGTGAGCCCGTACGCCTGGGCGCGGCCGACCGGCGGGTAGTAGTCGGCGAGAAGGCTGCCCGAGGCGGGGTTGTCGATGTTCTCGGCCGCCGTGAGCAGCACGCGCATCAGGTAGAACATGACGAACCCCGTGGCCAGCCCAGAGCCGAGCGTGGCGATCGCCCAGAAGAAGACGACCACCGCGATGATCCGGGTGCGGCTGAACCGGTCCGCCAGATACCCGGCGGGCAGGCACACCACCGCCGCGGCCAGGGCGGCGGCCGTCGGGATCGAGCCCGCGGCCGTGTCACCGAACCCCCACTCCCGCTGCACGGCCGGGAGCACGCCGGACAGCAGGTTGTGCTCGATCCGGTCCACGAGTCCCACGATGAACAGGACGACCAGCGGCGCCCAGCCGAACGGCGCGCGCGAACCCGCGTCGATGACGCCGCCGCGCCGAGGGCCGGTCACAACCTGCCGAGGGCCTTGGCGAGGGCGGTCGCGGTCGAGGCGATCACCTTGTCATCGTGCGGGGTGTCGTCGACGTTGCGGTTGGTGAGCACCGACAGGATGATCGGCGCGTTCGATCCGGGTGTCCAGGCGATCGCGATGTCGTTGGCGGTTCCGTGGTTGCTCGCGCCGCCGGTGCCGGTCTTGTCGCCGACCGTCCAGGTCTTGGGGAGTCCGGCCCGGATCCGGGTGGCGCCGGTGAGGCTGGCCTTCAGCCAGCCGACCAGGCGTGCCCGGTCGCGTGGGTGAAGGGCCTTCCCGGTGGTGATCCGGGTGAACGTCTGCGCGGCTGCCGCGGGAGTGGTGGTATCGCGCTGTTCACCGGGCTCCCACTCGGTCAGGGTGGGCTCGGGCCGGTCCAGGCGGCTCATCCGATCACCGGTGGAGCGGAAGAACCCGGTCAGCCCGCGCGGCCCGCCGATCTGCTTCAGCAGCGTGTTGCCCGCGAAGCCGTCGGACTTGGTGATCCCGGCGCGGCACAGCTGTGCGGGTGTCATGCCGGTGTCGGTGTACTCGGTGGTCTCCGGGGAGTTCGCGGTCAGCCCGGCCATCTCGGCAGGTTTCCAGCGGACCACCCTGTCCATCAGCCCGGGGTCGCCCGTGCGTGCCTTGTGAAGCACCGCCGCGCACGCGAAGACTTTGAACATGGAGTTGAACGGGAAGCGCTCGCCTGCCCGGTAGCCGACGGTCCTGCCGGTCCCCATGTCGATGCCCACCGCGCCGATACGCCCGTTGTAGGACGTCTCCAGGTCCCGCAGCGTCTTGTCCAGATCGAAGCCGGACGGAGCGGTGTTCCCCGTCCGGGCGGCGACGCTTGAGGCGTCCTTCTCCCCGATGGCGGCACCCCCCGCGTAGACGAGGCCGCTGAGTAGGGCGGAACCGGTCAGCGTTGCGACTCCAAGTCGCAGCCGGAGGCGTCGTGTCATACGGAGAAGAACATCAGAAAGCATCCACATCGGTCCAATACCGATATGGATCAATTATTGATATGTGAATCCATATCAACGCTGGTTCTCTGCGGACCCGATGCAGGTGGTGCCATCAGTGCTGTGCCGGGTGGTTCTGCCGAGGCTCGTTGCGGCGCGAACCATCGGCCGGCGTCACGAGGGTCAGGGGGAGCCGGAGGACGAAGCGGGCACCGCCGCTGGTGGATTCGCCCACCTCAAGCGTGCCGTGGTGGGCGTGGGCGATCTCGCGGGAGATCCCCAGGCCGAGGCCGGTGCCGTCGCGGTCGCGTTCGCGGGAGGCGTCGAGCCGGACGAACCGCTGGAAGATCTTTTCCCGGTCGGCCGCGGCGATGCCGTCGCCGTCGTCGGAAACGATCAGTTCGGCGCTGTCGCCGTTGCGGCAGGCCTCGACCACGACATTCCGCTTCGCGTGCCGCTGGGCGTTGTCCAGCAGGTTGGCGAGGACCCGGGCGATCTCGCCGCGGACGCCCGTGACGGTCACGCCTGGTTCGAGAGTCTGCCCGGCGGCGAGCCGGTCCGGCCGGTGAGCGAGCTCCGAGGCCACCAGTTCGGCCAGGTCCATCGCCTCGAGCTTTCTGCCCCCGTTCACGTCGTCGCCGTTCGTCGCCTCGGCCTGAGACAGCAGGCGCAGGTCGGTGACGATCGCCTCCAGCCGGCGGACGTCGCGCAACGCATCTTCGATCAGATCGTCCATGGAGGTCTGGTCGGGGTACAACTGGGCCTCCTCCAAGCGGGCGCGCAGCCCGGCGATGGGGTTGCGCAGCTCGTGGGAGACCTCGGAGGCGAACCGGCGCTGCTTCTCAAGCGCCCGCTCCAGCCGTCCGATGCGCCGGGTGAGGAACCGGGTGAGCCGAGTGGCCAGGCGCGTACCGGGCGACGTGGAGATCTCGGTGGGCACGGGGATGCTCTTCTCACCGTCGGCTGTCGGCGGAATGCTGAATGTCCTGGTGGGCCGATGCAATCTGATCAACTGTTCCATGCAGGTTGTCCTCGATCTGACCGGCGCGGTGCCGCCATAGCCGAGCGTCCTTCTGGTACAGCCCGATACTTGCCAACGGCCCGGCACCGCATATCCCCCATCCATGCGGGTTGTGGTGGCGATGTCGATGACCATGCCCGCGGGTCCTGCCGGTCGATGTGCTCACCGGCCTCACGAGTCACAGGAGATATCAGCCGTCGGTCGAGTCGATCCCGGTGCGCCTGCCCGCCACGGGCAGGTCGGCGGACGACCCCGCGTCGGCGTTCTCCGGATCCAGCAAGGCACGGGCGACGCCGAGCAGCACGCTGACATCGGCCGGTTTCTGCACGTATTCGTTGGCGCCGGCGGCGATCGCCTTCTCCCGTTCCCCGGCGATGACCTTGGCGGTGAGCGCGATGATCGGAAGATCGGCGTAGCGCTGATCGCTCCGGATCGCCCGCATGGTCTCGTAGCCGTCCATGCCGGGCATCATGACGTCCATCACGACGAGCGACACGTCGGGGTTCCGCTCGAGCGCTTCAATGCCCTCTTCACCGTTCGTGGCGTGCGCGACCGCCATGCCCGCCCGTCCAAGGACGTGGGTCAGGGCCGTGACCATGCGGGGATCGTCGTCGACGATGAGGACCTGGGCGTCGGACAGACTCTGCGGCGCGCGGTGCTCGTGAACCGTATGGGACGTACGGTCCTCCTCTCCGGCGTACGCGGTCCGGTCGGCCGTCGGGCCGTCGAAGGAGGCGTCGCGCGACGGCGGCCGGGCGAGCAGGGACTCCGCGGAGCCGGCGCCCGTCGTCGCGGGAGCGGGCTCCTCGGGGACGGTCCATGCCGCGGCCTCGCCACGCTGCGGCGGCTGTTCGAGCAGGTCCGCCGGCATCTGGCGCGCCACGGGCACCAGCAGGGTGAACGAGCTGCCGCGGCCCGGCTCGCTCCTGGCCGTGATCCTGCCGCCGAGCAGGCCCGCGAGTTCACGGCTGATGGACAGGCCGAGGCCGGTGCCGCCGGTGCGGCCGTGTGGATCGTGCGCCTGCTCGAAGGCCTCGAAGATCGTGGTGAGCTTCTCGTGCGGGATGCCGATGCCGGTGTCCTCGACGGTGAAGGCCACGAACTCCTCGTCGGGCCGCGGGGGCTCCTCGTCGCTGCTGGTGGCCTTCCCCACGCGCAGCCTGACGTGACCTTCGGACGTGAACTTGAACGCGTTGGACAGCAGATTGCGCAGGATCTGCTGGAGCCGCTGGCCGTCGGAGTAGAGGTCGTGCGGGGCGTCCGGGGCCACCTCGATGTCGAAGTCGAGCCGATGGTCCGCGGCGATCGGCCGGAAGGTGGCGTTGACGTAGTCGAGGAGCTTGGCCAGCGGAAGGTACCGCAGCTGGATGTCCATCCGGCCGGCCTCGACCTTCGACAGATCGAGGATGTCGTTGATCAGCTGCAGAAGATCGGAACCCGACTGGTAGATGTTCTGCGCGAACAACTGCTCGTCCTGGGAGAGGTTCTGTTCGGTGTCGTCGCACAGCAGCCGGGCGTAGATGAGCAGCGAGCTGAGCGGGGAGCGCAGTTCGTGCGACATGTTCGCCAGGAACTCCGACTTGTACCTTGAGGCGGAGGCCAGCTGTGCCGCCTTCTCCTCAAGCTGCTCGTTGGAGCGCCGCAGTTCGGCCTGCTGCCGTTGCAGCTCCACGGAACGGTCCTGGAGCTGGGCCGTCAGCTGCTGGGACTGGCTGAGCAGTGCCTCGGTCCGGGAGTTGGCGATGATGGTGTTGATCGCGACGCCGATGGTGTCGACGAACTGGTCGAAGAAGGCCAGGTGCACATTGGAGAAGCGGCTGAACGAGGCCAGTTCGATGACGCCGAGCACCTTGTCCTCGAACGGGATCGGGATGATGACGACGCTCGTCGGCGCCCCCTCCCCGATCCCGGAATTGATGGTGATGTAGCCGGGTGGGGCGTCCTCGACGAGGATGCGCTTCTTCTCCTGGACGGCCTGCTGCACCAGGCCGTGGGCCGGCATCTCGCTGGTGTCGACGGTCCGCTCCTGCGAGGCGTAGCCGGCGATGTACGCGAGCCCCTTGCCCGGGGCGCCCCTGCCGTCGGTGTCGGCCAGGAAGAAGGCGCCGTACTGCGCCTTGACCAGCGGGGTCAGCTCGCGCAGGACCAGGTCGGCGACCTCCATGAGGTCGCGGTGCCCCTGCATCAGCCCGGCCAGGCGGGTGAGATTGGACTCCAGCCAGTCCTTCGCCTGGGTCGTCTCCCGCAGGTTGGAGACCATCTGGTTGATGTTGTCCTTCAGCTCGGAGACCTCACCGCGGGTCTTGACGGTGATCAGCCGCGACATGTCACCCTGCGTGACCGCCGAGGTCACCTCTGCGATGGCCCGCACCTGGTTGGTGAGGTTGAGGGCGAGCTCGTTGACGTTGTTGGTGAGGTCCTTCCACACCCCCGACACACCGCGGACCTGTGCCTGCCCGCCGAGCTGACCTTCGGTGCCGACCTCGCGGGCCACCCGGGTGACCTCGTCGGCGAACGCCGACAGCTGATCGACCATCGTGTTGATCGTCGACTTGAGTTCCAGGATCTCGCCGCGGGCGTCGACGTCGATCTTCTTGCTGAGATCGCCCTGGGCGACCGCCGTGGCCACCTGGGCGATGTTGCGGACCTGCGAGGTGAGGTTCCCGGCCATGAAGTTGACGTTCTCGGTGAGGTCCTTCCACACCCCTGAGACACCGCGGACGTGCGCGCGGCCGCCGAGCTGACCTTCGGTGCCGACCTCGCGGGCCACCCGCGTGACCTCGTCGGCGAACGCCGACAGCTGACTGACCATCGTGTTGACGGTGTTCTTCAACTGCAGAATCTCACCCTGGGCGTCCACGGTGATCTGCTTGGACAGGTCCCCGTCCGCGACGGAGGTCGTGACCTCGGCGATGTTCCGCACCTGGTTGGTGAGATTGAGGGCCAGTTCGTTGACGTTGTCGGTGAGGTCCTTCCAGATTCCGGACACGTCCCGGACCTGCGCGCGCCCGCCGAGGTTGCCCTCGGTGCCGACCTCGCGGGCCACGCGGGTGACCTCGTCGGCGAACGCCGACAGCTGATCGACCATCGTGTTGATCGTCGACTTGAGTTCCAGGATCTCGCCGCGGGCGTCGACGTCGATCTTCTTGCTGAGATCGCCCTGGGCGACCGCCGTGGCCACCTGGGCGATGTTGCGGACCTGCGAGGTGAGGTTCCCGGCCATGAAGTTGACGTTCTCGGTGAGGTCCTTCCACACCCCCGACACACCGCGGACCTGTGCCTGCCCGCCGAGCTGACCTTCGGTGCCGACCTCGCGGGCCACCCGCGTGACCTCATCGGCGAACGCCGACAGCTGATCGACCATCGTGTTGACGGTGTTCTTCAACTGCAGAATCTCACCCTGGGCGTCCACGGTGATCTGCTTGGACAGGTCCCCGTCCGCGACGGAGGTCGTGACCTCGGCGATGTTCCGCACCTGGTTGGTGAGGTTGTAGGCCATGAGATTGACGTTGTCGGTGAGGTCCTTCCACACCCCTGAGACACCGCGGACCTGCGCGCGCCCGCCGAGCCGTCCCTCGGTGCCGACCTCGCGGGCCACGCGGATGACCTCGTCGGCGAACGCCGACAGCGTGTCCACCATCGTGTTGACGGTCAGCTTCAACTCCAGCAGCTCACCGGTCGCCTCGACGGTCACCGACCGGGTCAGGTCGCCACGGGCGACGGCGGTCGTCACCAGCGCGATGTCCCGCACCTGGGCGGTGAGCCGGCCGGCCATCGTGTTGACGGCCTCGGTGACGTCCCGCCAGGTGCCGGACAGGCCGTGCACCTTGGCGCGTCCGCCCAGGCGGCCTTCGATGCCGACCTCGCGGGCCACCCCGGTGACCTCGGCTGTGAACAACGACAGTTCGTCGACCATGTGGTTGACCGTCTGCCCCAGCCGGCGCAGCCCGCCGCGCAGCGGCCTGCTGTCGTCATGCAGGTCCACCCGCTGGCTCAGGTCGCCGTTGGCGACCGCCTCCAGGACACGGCTGGCGTTCATGGTCGGTGCGACCAGGGCGTCCATCAGCGAGTTGGACGCCTCGACGGTCGCCGCCCATCCGCCCTGCCCGGGGCTGGGGGACAGCCGCTCGTCCAGCCGGCCATGGCGGACGATCTCGCGGCGGACCCGTCTCAGCTCGTCCGACTGGTGCAGGTTGCGGTCGGCGATCTGGTTGAAGACGATGGCGAGCTCGGCAGGCACGCCGTCGCGGTCGACCGGCAGCCGGACCTGGAAGTCTCCGTCGCGGAGCGCCTGCATCGCCGCCAGCAGCGGGTGCAACTCGTCCATCTGAGTCGGATCTGAAGCCATAAAACCACGCTATAACCCATATGCGAACTTTTACTTTTTGATGGGGTCAGATTGGGAATCGCATTGCATCTCGGGGGACTGCGCATTTTTCGCTGATTGCCGGAGAAGCTCGCACCATACGCCTCACGTAGCCGTTCGTCGAGCGTTCACGCAGGTCGCGCAGGGCCGAGCCGTGAGTAATGACAGTTCCAAACGTTGCGCGCGGGCCTGCCGCGTTGTGTCATGGATCCATGGAGGCGGACAGGGGAAGGGATCGGCCGCACGACACGGAGGCGGGAATCGACGCATCCTGGTCCCGTCCCGGATGGCGCGGCCGGACACGCGAATGGCGGCCCATCGCCGAATTGTTGAGGGCGATCAGGCGCGGCCGAGGTGGCGTGGTCCTCGTGGAAGGCCCTATGGGGGTGGGGAAGACCCGGCTCCTCCATGAAGCCGCGGAAGCGGCCGCGCGGGCGAAGATCGCGGGCACGGACGCCGCGGGCGACGAGTTCGGGCGCCTGGTGCCGCTGGCCCTGCTGGCGACCGCGCTCAGGGAGCCGGCGCTGGGCTCACCCGAACCCACGCTGTCGTGGCGCGCGCTGACGGCGGAACCGCCCGGTGCCGAGACGGTCGATCTCCGGCCGTCGCTTGTGGAGCGGCTGCGCTCCCGATTCGAAGAGCGGGCGGGCCGCGGCCCCTTGCTGATCACGCTGGACGACCTGCAGTGGGCCGATCCGACGACCCGGCTGGCACTGCGGTCCCTGCTGCCGGAACTCGCCTCCTATCCGCTCGGGTGGATCCTGAGCCGTACAAGCGGTATGGGTGATCAGGCCCTGGACGGGCTGTACAGTTCGCTCGCGCGGCATGGCGCCGCCCGTGTCGTGCTCGGGCCGCTGGACGACCATGCGGTCGCGGAGATCGCCGCGGACGTCCTCGGCGCGCCGCCCGGTCCGGACGTCCTCGACGTGACGGCCGACGCGGAGGGAAACCCGTTCCTGCTCATCGAACTGCTCAAGACATGGGAGCTCGAGGGTGCGGTCGAGGTCGCCAGGGGCGGTGCGCGGCTGACCCCGGCGGCACGTGTCCAGGCGAGCGCGCGGAGCAGGCTGCTCCGGCAGCCCGAGCCGACCCGGCAACTGCTCCAGGTGGCGGCGATCCTGGGCCATTCCTTCTCGGTGGACGATCTGGCCGAGATGCTCGGCGAGCCGGTCGACGGACTGCTGACGCGGCTCACCCAGACGATCCGGGCGGGCATCATCGTGCCCGACGTGGACCGGCTGGCGTTCCGGCACGACATGCTGTGGCAGATCGCCACTGAGATGGTCCCCAAACCCGTGCGCCTGGCGCTGCAGCGGCAGGCCGGGGAGATGCTGCTACGCCGCGGCGCGGTCGTGCCGGCCGCCGGCTACCTCGTGCGCTGCGCCCGGCCGGGAGACGAGCGGGCGCTCGACGGGCTGGAACGGGCGGCACACGCGGTACTGCCCTACTCGCCGCCGTCCGCGGCGGACCTAGCCGTCCGGGCGCTCGAACTCACCGACCCGTCCGATCATCCCGCGCTCCTCGCCCGCACGATGACGGCGGTGGACGCCCTGAAGGCCGCGGGGCGGCTCACCGAGGCGATGGACTCCGCCCGCGAGACGCTGCGGCAGGCCCCCTCCGGACCATGGGCCGACCGATTGCGGTACGAACTGGCGTCCATCTTCCTGCTGAGCGGGCGGCCCGCCCAGGCCGTGACCGAGGCGGAGAACCTGCTGATGCGCCAGGACCTCGGCAGAGAACTGCACGATCTCACGGAACTGGCGAGGTTCCAGGGCCTGCTGGCGTTGCACGAGTTCGGGCGGGGACGGGCGCGGGCCAAGGCGATCCTCGCCGACCGGCCCGGGCATGCCGACACCGCTCTGGTCGGGGCGTTGCTGCTCAGTGCGCACCTCGCGTGGGAAGAAGCCCGGGCCGACGACGCCTTCCGCGACCTACATGAGGCCGTGCGCCTGGCGGACAGGGGATCGATCGGTGCCCGGCTCGCCTACCCCCGCCTGTTCCTGGTCCGCTGCCTCACCGGGATGGGACGGCATGGCGAGGCCGACAACGTTCTCTGGGCCGCGACCGCGGATTTCGAGACCTACGGGTCGGTCGCACACGCCGCCACCCCGGCCTTCTTCCGGGCCTGTCTGTCACTGGCCGCCGGCCGCACCGACGACGCGGCGGCCGAGGCCGAGACAGGACTGAAGGCCGCGGACGAATGGGGTACCTACGCGTTGACACTGCTCGGCCTGGCCGCGCTGGCCATCGTCGCGGTGCGGAAAGGCGACCTGGAGACGGCCGAGCAGCACATCGAGCGCCTGGAGTCCGAACGGCGGGCGGCACAGGGCGAGCTGTACGGGTCGCTCTGGAGCACCTGGGCCGTCTCCCTCGTCACGGAGGCCCGAAGCGGCCCGCGGGAGGCGATGGAACCGCTCCGCAACTGCTACGCCAACGTACGAGACCGGTGCTGGATGCTCATGCTCGAACCCAACGCGGCGGCCTGGATGACCCGTATCGCCCTGGCCGCGGGCAACCACTCGGCAGCCGCGGACATCGTCGAGACCGCCCGGCAGATCGCGCACGACAACCCGGGCCATCCCGCTCTGGCCGCCGCGGCCGCCCACGCACAGGGAATCCTCAGCGGCGACGCCACGGCCCTCGTCCAGGCCGCGGCACAGCACAGCGACCCCTGGGGCACCGCCTCCGCGACGGAGGACCTCGGGCTCCTGCTGATCAATGATCGCGAGGCGGCCATCGAGAAGTTCGACGAGGCCGCCGAGGGCTACCGGAGGATCGGCGCGCTCCGGGACGCGGCCCGGATCCGCGCCCGGCTGCGGAACCTGGGCGTGCGACGCCGCCACTGGACCTATGCCGACCGGCCGGCCATCGGGTGGGACAGTCTCACCGACTCCGAGCGCAGCGTCGCGTCCCTCGTGGCCCAGGGCCTGACCAACCGCCAGGTGGCCGCCCAGATGTTCCTCTCCCCCCACACGGTCTCATTCCACCTGCGCCAGGTCTTCCGCAAGCTCGACATCGGTTCCCGGGTAGAGCTGGCCCGCATCGTCCCCGAACAACCCGGTCCCGACGAAAGCGCGGTCGACTGATCCGCACGTAGCCGACGAAACTTCGGCCGAACACCGGAGACGAGCATCCTGCCGGTCCTACAGGAAATCGTTTGAGCGAGGCGGCGCCCCGCTGCTACCGTCTCCGTCGGCCGTGAAGACGTCGCAAGGAGGTGAGACCCGTGAACACAGTCACCCATGGGTGCTCCCTCAGCCCGTCACGGTCCGGCGGCTGACGTTCGGTGTCGCCAGGAGCGCCTGAGATCGAGGCACTCCTGGAAGGAGACTCCGATGAACACGAAGCCTTTCACATCCGGCCTGGGCGAGAACGCGGTGATGATCACGCGCGTCGCGGACGGGCATTGGCATGCACTGGACGACGACCTGGTGGTCGGCCGCGGGTATGCGGAGCACCGGCCCGACGGACGCTTGTTCGTCAGCATCGACGCCTGGCACGACGCCGCCTTCGACCGGCTCGCCGAGGCGATGCCGGCGGAACTGCCGGCGCCGCTGTACACGGTGGTCGACGAAGCCGACGCCGAGCTGACGGCCGGCTGGCGGCGGGCCGGTTTCAGGATCCGGCGCCGCGAGTGGGAGTACGTCGTGCCGACCGACCCGCGGGTCACAGGGCTCGGAGAAGTCCTGCCGCCTCCGGGCGTGACGATCGTGCCCGCCGGTCAGGCGGACGAGAGTCTGCTGCGGGCGGTGGACCGCGCGATCCGTGACGAAGTCGAGGCGACCGTCGGGTGGTGGCAGTCGATGCCCGCGGAGGTGCTTCCCCGCCCCGAGGGCGACACCATCGTCGACCCGTCGAAGTACGCGGTGGCCGCGGCGCCGGACCGCTACCTGGGTCTGATCCGGGTGGTGACGGTGAACCGGCCGCGCATCGGGCTGGTCGCGGTCCGGGACGGCGAGCAGCGCCGCGGCATCGCGCGGGCGCTGCTCGCCCACGCGCTGGAGACGCTGCACCGCTCCGGGTTCGACACGGCCTGGGCCGAAGTCCACGAGTCCAACCAAGCGGCCTCGGCGCTGTTCGAGGGCGTCGGGGCCCGGCCGGTGAGCAGCAACCTGGAGCTGGTGCGATGACCAGGAACAAGAACGGCATCGAAGTCGAGGGCAAGGTCGTCGAGTGCCTGCGCAGCGCCATGTTCACCGTGGAGCTCGAGAACGGCCACCGGGTGCTCGCGCACGTCAGCGGTAAGATCCGCAAGAACTACATCAAGATCGTGCTGGAAGACCGGGTCCTGGTGGAGCTCACGCCGTACGACCTGACGCGCGGCCGGATCGTGTTCCGGTACCGGAACTAGCGGCCGCCGGCACCTTCCGCGGTAGCCGACCCTGGGCCCCGGTCACGACGTTTCCGTGACCGGGGCTGCCGGCCGCCTGTGCGCGATGACTGCGCCCCTGAAGACCTTCTATGGCGCAGATCACGTACCCGCACCTGTCACAGGAGGCGGGTCGTCGGCATCTGGTGTTCGGCAGCCGACAACGGAGGGACGGAACGCCATCATGGGCAAGGTCTGGTTCGTCACCGGTTCATCGCGCGGTCTGGGCCGCAGCTTCGTCGAGGCCGCTCTGTCTCGGGGCGACAAGGTGGCCGCGACCGCCCGGGGCTGACCGAGCGGGAGCTGCGCGACCAGATGGAGACCAACCTGTTCGGCGCGGTGTGGGTCGTTCAGGCCGCGGTGCCCCACCTGCGCGAGCAGGGCTCAGGACACATCGTTCAGTTGTCTTCGGCCGCCGGCCTCATCGCGATGCCGCTCGGCGGCGCGTACCACGCCTCCAAGTGGGCGCTGGAGGGGCTGAACGAAGCCCTCGCCCGCGAGGTCGCCGGCTTCGGCATCAAGGTGACCGTGATCGAACCCGGCGGATTCGCCACCCGGTCCGGCGAGAACCCCGATCCACTCGCCAACGGCCACATGGCCGAGACCAACCCGGCCTACGACGGTCTCCGCCGGCGCCTCGCCGAGGTCGCGGGCAAGCAGCCCGCCGGAGACCCGGCCGCCGCCGCCCAGACCCTCCTCAAGATCGTCGACTCCGACGCCCCGCCCCTGCGGGTGCTGTTCGGCCAGGGCTTCTACCCGATGATCCAGCAGGCCTACGCCGACCGGCTCAAGACCTGGGACGACGGGCAGGACCTTTCGGCCGAGGCCCACGGCCGTGCCCTGGGCGCGGCTCAGGGCTGAGACGGCGGGGCGAACAGGCGGTCGATCATGACGTGCAGGAAGGACTGGAAGCCGTGAAAGTCGGTGTGGCGCGGAGCGCTGCTGGGTGCGTGGCGGTGAGGTGTCTCATCGGGGGTGTGGACGGCGCCGGTGTTGAGGAAGCCGTAGACGCACCACATCACGCTCCACACCAGGTAGTCGGGATCGACGTCGGGGGGCACCCGGTCGCGGATCTTGTCGGCGATCTGTGCTGATCGGGGTTGGACGTAGAGCACGTCCATGCCGGCCACGTCGGCGGCGTCTCCCATCCATCCGTGCTGCCACAGCGCCAGCGCCTGCGGGTGGCCGGCGTAGAAGTCCAGAAAAGCGTCCGCGAGGAGCTTGATGCCCTGGCGGTCGGATGTGAAGCGGGCGACCGCGTCCTCCATGGCCTCGTCCTCGGCCGTGTGGACACGCTGCATCACCTCGCGGTACAGGTCGACCTTGGTCGCCACGGCCTGATGAACAGAGCCGATGTCATACCCTGTCGCGTCGGCGATCATCTGCAGCGATGCCCCGTCGTACCCGAGCTCGGCGAAAATCCGGGGTCGCGGTCTCGACCAGCCGGTCCTTGTCGATCTCCCCCATGTCCTCACTGTATGTGAGGGGTCTGCGACGAGATCTGAGGGCGACGACCAGGGTCGGCTCAAACGCTTGTACTTGGTCGCAAGAGTTTCGGCGAGTGCGAGGCCCTAGGGGATGTCTTCGGGCGTGAGGGTGGCGAGTTGTTCGGTGGTGAGTTCGGTGCCGGTGTTGGCGAGTTGTTCGGTGCGGCGGGCGTGTGCGGTGACGGCGGCGCGGAACAGTTTGTCGACCTCGCGTCCGTTGCCGACCCGGAACCGGTCGCGGTTGGCCGCCAGATAGGTGGCCAGGGCCTGCTGGGTGGGTTCGGGGACGCGGTAGTCCGCCGCTTTGGCCTTGCCCAGGAAGATGGAGACCAGGCCGTCGACCTCGTAGGGCTGGAAATTCAGGGTGCGGGCGAACCGTGAGGCAAGGCCCGGGTTGGTCGCCAGGAACCCCTCCATCTCGGCGGTGTATCCGGCGGCGATGACGATGATCTCGTCGCGGTGGTCCTCCATCAGCTTGACCAGGGTGTCGATGGCCTCCTGCCCGAAGTCGTTGCCCGATCCGGCCTGGCGGGACAGGGTGTAGGCCTCGTCGATGAACAGCACCCCGCCGCGGGCCCGCTCGAACACCTCCGCGGTCTTTTGCGCGGTGTGCCCGATGTACTGCCCGACCAGATCGACCCGTGCCGCCTCGACGACCTGCCCTTGCGCCAGCACCCCCAGCGCGGTCAGCAACTCCCCGTACAACCTGGCCACGGTGGTCTTGCCCGTCCCGGGCGGGCCGGCGAAGATCAGATGCCCGGTGAACGGTTCGGCCTCCAGCCCGGCCGCGCGCCGCCGCCGCGCCGAGGCGATCAGGTTCAGCAGGTCACGGATGTCGGTCTTGACCTCCTGCAGCCCGGTCATCGCGGTCAGCCGGGCCATCACGGTGTCGACCTGCCCGGCGTCGCGGGCCTCCCCGAACCGGGCCGCCAGACCACCGGTGTCGACGTCCAGATCCTCGGCCACCAGCTCAGACAACTCTTCGGCCGAGGGCAGTTCCTCCATCTCGCCCAGCCGCTGCGCCTGCCGCTCCACCGCCGCCTCGAACACCTGCCGCGCCGCCCGCCCGTTACCGAACGAGGCGTCCCGCTTCATGGCGGTGAAGTGCGCCAGGATGGCTTGGCGGGCGTTGTCGGCCAGCTGGTAGCCGTCCTTGTCGGCCTGGGCCTGAACGATCTGGACCAGTTCGGCGGGGGTGTAGTTCTCAAACTCCACCGTGCGGGAGATCCGCGAGGTCAGGCCGGGGTTGGCGGACAGGAACTCGCGCATTTCGGCGGAGTATCCGGCCGCGATGACCACGACTTCGTCGCGGTGGTCCTCCATCAGTTTGACCAGGGTGTCGATGGCCTCCTGCCCGAAATCGGTGCCGGTGGCCTTGCGTGAGAGGGTGTAGGCCTCGTCGATGAACAGCACCCCGCCGCGGGCGCGCTCGAACGCCTCGGTGGTCCGCAGCGCGGTCCCGCCGATGTTCTCCGACACCAGGTCGGCGCGGCTGACCTCGACGACCTGGCCTTGGTCGACCACGCCCAGCGCCGCCAGGATGCCGCCGTACAGCCGCGCCACGGTGGTCTTGCCGGTCCCGGGCGGGCCGGCGAACACCATGTGCCGCCCGATCGAGGGCCCCGGCGGCAACCCCGCCAAACGCCGCCGCTCAGCCACCTTCTGCAGATTCGTCAACTTCCGAATCTCACGCTTCACCCCCGCCAGCCCGACCATCGACTCCAACTCGGCCAACAGCACATCCGCCTTCGTGCCGCCTGGTTCTTCCGGGCTGGGCGCCTCGCTCTTGGGCTCGGGCGGCGCCTGACTCACGGGCGCTGCGGGCGCCGGTTTCGCGTCGTCGCCGGTCTTGCCGGGGACCTCGACATCGAACCGGTCCGGCTTCCCGTTGCGGACACTCGTCAGATCGTTGATCACCACCTTCGACCCGAGGGAGGTGACGATGCCCCGGCCGATGTTGTCGATCAGCGAGCAGTCGCGGACGGCGAGCTGCGCCCCCGGGTCCGTGGACACGCCGGCGAGCTTGTTGCCGCTGACCGTCACCCCTTCCAGCACGGCCATGCCGTCGCCGCCCACCCCGATGCCGACCTTCTCCGCCTCGGCGACCCGGCCCCGGACGACCATGAGCTTCGCCTTCTCGGTGACGGCCATCCCGTTGGCGCCGGCTCCGACGACCTCGCAGTCCTCCAGGACCGCCTCGCTCTTGGTCACGATCAGGCCGGCCCGCTCCGACGCGTCCACCTTGACCCGCCGCGCGGTCAGGAGGCCGCCGTTCGCCACCCATATACCGTCGGTCCCCGCGTCCGAGATCCGGCAGTCCTCCGCGTGCATCTTGCCCTTGTCCCGCACGACCAGGGAGGTCTCGCCCGAGTTCTGGATCGTGCAGTTGCGGATCGTCGCGTTCCCGTGGTCATCGACCCTGATCCCGGCGTTGCCCGGACCGCTGATCGTGCACTGCTCGATCATCGGCCGGGACCCCTCGGTCACCCAGATGGCGTGGTTGGCCGCGTCCTCGACGCGGCACGACCGCAGGCTCACCGAGCTGCCGCTGCGGATCGCGATCGCGTTGCCGGTCGCCCCCGTGACACTGGTGTCCTCCATGCTCCCGGACGAGGCGCTGAAAACGACCGCGCCCTCCTCCACCTTGCAATTCCGGAGGTGGAGCTGGCCGCCCTTCGACGTCCGCACGGCGATGTTGGACCGGGACACGAACTCGCACTGGTCCGCGATGACGGAACCTTTGTCGAGCTCCACCGCGGTGCCCTTGTCACTCCAGTTCCGGACGATGAGCCCCTGAAGCGTCACCTTCCCGGAAACCTCGATCGTGGCGACGGTACGGCCGTCGAGCGTGACCGAACCCAGCCCCTCCACGGCCGTCATGACGAAGTCGCCCGAACTCTTGAACCCCGTGTTCGGGTACGAGCCCGGCTCGATCAGGATGTGCCGCCCAGGCGGTGCACCCGGCGGCAGCGGCGCCTTCAGCGCCTCCAGTACGGTTCGATACGCCCCAGGGGAGGTCTGTGACACGACCAGACGGTGCAAGCTCGGCTCCTCACGAATCACCGTAATGGTGCCACGAGGAGGCCCGTTCCCGCTTTTCAGCGGACCCCTCGCGCCCTGAACCGGACGCCGCCGACCCACCGCGCTTCACCCCGGACGGACGACCACCGCACACCGCGCCGATCAGGGCGCCGCGCGGGCGCGGACTTGCCCTGCCTGACGCGCTCGGATCCCAGTCCTTCAGGCGGCCCTTGGCGCCGTCACCGCAGCAGTAGCGCTGCCAGGTGCCCTGGGCCACGGCGGCGAAGGGGTCTTCGGCGGCACGTCCGATCGTCCGCCAGGCCAGTTCCGGCTTGATGGCGAACAATCCGACCGGACTCGCAGCCGTGGCCCCCGCCGCCCAAAGAAAGGGTCCACGACCAGGGGCACGCAGTGGCTGCCCGGCGGCTGGAAGGTCGTCCGGAAAAGCCCCCAATAAATGCTGGTCACGTAATATCGACAGGCAATGTCGCCGAGTTCCGGACGGCCTCCACCTTGAAAGCCGCTCGTCTCCGTTCCACCGCAGGTCCTCGCCATGCCCCGGCAAGGCGGGCCCGCACGCCGAGCCGGTCGGTGCCAGGCCCGACCGGCTCGCACAGACTCCGCCGTCAGTACGTGTAGAACCAGACCTGGCCGTACGCCTTCTTGCGCACGCTCATGATCGCTTGCACGGAGCCGGAGTTCTTCGCCTTCCAGGGGCTGCACGTCTTGTTCTTCGGACCCCAGTACTTCTTGCTCCAGATGGTCTTGGTCACCCCATGGGTGCCACGGCGGTCCAGGCGGATCGTGAAGCCCTTGCGCGTGCCCGAACCCCAGAAGTTGTAACAGATCCGGACGTGCGCGTTCTTCACCCTGATCGACGGGGTCGCCCGGCCAGGCCACTTGGCGCCGCCATCGATGTACCACGGCCCCGAGGACCCGCGCATCGCCGCAGACGCGGCCGGGGCCGCCACGGCGGGTGCGGAGCGAATGGTCTCGGCGTTCGCCGGGGCCGCGAACGCACCGACCATGGCGAGGGCCGCTGCCAAACCTGTTCCTGCCTTCAAATGAGCGAGTGAGGTCATGAATCGTTCTCCCTTCCGAACAACACCGACAGACGGCGAGTCTGAAGTGCTGGACTCCCAATTGGAAGACCTTTCCACCACGGTGGAAAAGTGGCTTTCACGGCCTGCGATTTCAGCACCACGCCACGGCTCACCAGGGAAAAGACAATGCTGAGGCTTCATTTCCCAGGCGAGGACCTACGGCGGATCCAACTCGCACCGGGCCCGGACGCACTCGAAGCCCTGCGACGCACCCCACGCACCCGGTTACGAGCCGATGTCACCGAACTGGCCACCCGCCACCCGGCCGCCCCGCACCAGGCTGGCCCCGCCTGCTCACCGACGGCCGCGACAACGCCCTCGACTGGGGCGCCCCGGTCACCATGCTGGACCCGGCACTACCGCCCGTCCTGACCTACCCCATCCCCCACCAGCTGTCACGGCCGAGGTAGGGGTGTGGAGCGCGCGATGCGGAACCCCACGTCGTCGATCCGGAAGGTCGGGTGGCTGCGCCGCCGCACCGACGCCCGGCAGCTCCAGTGCTCGTCGGCCCAGCCACCACCACGGAGGACGCGATAGGTGCCATACACCTCTGGGTCGTAGACGTCCCAGCACCAATCCCAGACATTGCCCAGCATGTCGTATAGGCCCCAGGCGTTGGGGTGCTTGCCGCCCGCAGGGTGGATCTGCCCATCCGAGTTGCCCTGGTACCAAGCGACCTCATCAAGCCGGCCGTATCGCGGGCCGGTGGTACCCGCTCGACAGGCATGCTCCCATTCGGCCTCGGTCGGCAGCCGGTACCCGTCTGCGGAGGTGTCCCATTCGGCCGCCTCAGTGTCGGCAGGGAGGTGATACGCGGGCGTTAGCCCCTCGCGCTGGGACAACGCGTTGCAGAACCGGATTGCGTCCCACCACGAAACGCCCTCAACGGGCAGCCGGTCGCCTTGGGCACTACTCGGCCGCTGACCGGTAACCTGTGCGTACCACGACTGTGTGACCGGGAACACCGCCAGCTGAAACGACGCGATCTCGACCGGCCAACTGCTCTGCGTCCGCCGGTCCGACAGCATCACCCGTCCCGGTGGGACGGCAACCATCTCGTTTCCTGCCCCCGCGTCCACAACGGGCCACCCTATCGGCGTCTTCTCACCGCTCTACCGATCATTCTGAGGGGAGCTGGGGAGGCGGCGGAGGCAGATAATGCTGCTGGCCAGTTCCAGCAGAGCTTGGTGGACGTCCGCTCTGCGTTCGCAGTGGATGCGGAGTCGTTTGAACTGGTGGAGCCAGGCAAAGGTGCGCTCGACCACCCACCGGGTCTTGCCCAGGCCCCGAACCTGTGGCGATGCCGCTGCGGGCGATAAGGGGCTTGATGCCGCCCTCGTACACGAGGGACCGCGTCAAGAAGAGGGATCAGCTGGGTGACGTCGTGCCGGCTCCCGCCGGTCAGCGAGACAGCGAGCGGGGTGCCATGGCGGTCGACGAGCACATCGTGCTTGGAGCCGGGACGCCCCCGGTCGACCGGCGACGGTCCGACATGGTCCCCCCTTTGAGAGACCTGACGTGAACGATCCCGGCCATCGATCTCATTCTGAAACGATCAGTAACTGCGGCATCAAGCCGGGGCACATCGGACTTCACCAGATCCACCGGACTCCAGTTACGATCAACCGGTGCTGATCAGGTGGAAACGCCATGTAACGCACCATCCGCTACTTGGGGCCATCGAGTTGACGCTCGCCTGGCACGCCGTCCTGCTGCTGGTCGCGAAGGTTCTGTTGCCGCCGCTCGCGCCGGGATGGTTCCCCGACCTCGGGGCGGCCGTCGTCAACATGGTGTGCTTCGGCGCGGTCATGCTCCTGCTGTGGAGGTGGGGCCGGCTTCGCGAGTCCGGGGTTGCCGCCCTGGGCGTGGCGCGCCGCTGGTGGCTCGCTGCGCCCCTGCTGATCGTCGCGTGCTCGTACGCCCTGGCCGGCCTCGCCGGGAGCACGACGGTGGTGGTCAGCAGTCTCGTCTCGCTGATGTGGGTCGGGATCAACGAAGAGGTCTACAGCCGCGGGCTCGTCCAGCAGGCACTCACCCCGCTCGGACCGATTCGCGCCGCGATCTGGGTCGGCGTGCTGTTCGGGGTAGGACACATCCAGAACTACCTTTTCTTCGGCCAGTCCCTGGGCGACACGCTCTGGCAGGTCCTTTCCGCCGGACTGTTCGGCTTCTGCTGCGCCGCCCTGCGGTTCGCGATCGGCTCGGTGTGGCCGATGGTGTTCGTCCACGGGTTGGACGACTTCATGCAGATCCGCTCGCCTGGGGCGGCGCCATGGTGGTGGGATGCGTTCGTGTACGCGTTCCACGCCGCGTTCGGGCTGTGGCTGCTGCGGCAGTACGGCTCGGAGACGAAGCCCGAGCGCGACCGCTCATCCGTGTCCTTGCGAACCGCTCCACCTCGCTCCCGCCCGGAAGGCCGTGGCCATGGCTCGGTCTCAGGCTGAGGTCTGCTTTGCGGTGGCTGAAGTGAGGTCCGTCTGTCGTCGGAGGTCGATGCCCAATGCCTCGGCTGCCGTTGCGGCAATGGTCGCCAAGGTGGAGGCGTCCGGGACGGTGCCGGATGGGAGTCGCTGGTTGTAGTGGAGCACGGGGACGAACTCCCTTGTGTGGAACGGATGGCCGATCGTCGGGTCGTTGCCGTGGTCGCCGGTGACGATCAGGTGATCGTCGGGGCCCATGGCCGCAAGGAGAGAGGCAAGCCCCCTGTCGACCTCCTCCAGAAGGGAGCCGTATCGCCACGCGTCCTGCTGGTGCCCGGCCAGGTCGGTTTCCTGCACGTTCGCCACGACCAGGGCATCGGCCGTGCGTGTGAGGGCCATGGAGGTCTGTTCGAGGACTTCACCGGTCTCGACGGCCGGCCGGTGCTCGGCGGACGGGCACACGATGATGTCGGCGGCCTTGCCGATGAGGGTCACCGGCAGGCCCGCCGCGGCAGCGCGTGAGGGGAGCTGCCGGGTGTGGTCGATCTCCACGGCCAGGTGGGCGACCCGGAGGCCGTCGTTGACGTAGAAACCCGAGGCGGGCGTGTCCAGTCCCGCCGTGCCGCTCGCGCCGGACCGGACGGCGCGCAGGAGCGGTGGGGGGCCGTGGCCGCCGACCGCGATCACCCGGGCCGTCGGGGCCACCGTCCGGACCGTCCGCGCGATGGACAGGATCGACTCGAACGGCAGGTCGTCGAGGCGGCCGCTGACGTTCCAACTGAGGCCCGGATCGGCTTCGAGGTTGTCGCCGACGACGGCCCCCTCGTCGACGAGGAGGACGGGGAGGGCGTCCAGCGGATGTGCCTCATGCCCGGCCGCGTGCAGTGCGGCCGCGACCATGTCGATGTGGTCGGAGAACAGGGCGAGGGCCGTCCCGCTCATGTCGGTGCCCATCATCGTCTGGTGGCCGCTGAAGGTGTCCGCGCCCGGGTATCCGAGGGCGGACCGTCCCGCGGACGCCCCGGCGGCGATGGGAGAGGCCAGGCTCTCGTGCGGATGCAGCAGTCCGAGTCCAAGCGCGCCGAGCGCGGGAAGGCGCAGTGTTCCGCCGGCGGTGTCCAGGACGTGGCCGAGGGTGTGCGCGGCGGCGTCGCCGGGACGCGAGGCGGACGCGCCCGGCATGGCACCGATGCCGAGGCCGTCGACCACGAGGATGGCGACTCGGGTCACCAGGGCCTCCCGTGCGAGTCCGACAGGCCGAGGAGCCGGGGCCTGCCCGAGGAGACCCCTTGCAGGGCGCCGACCGCGCTGCGGGTGACGAAGATCTGCGTGCGGAAGGAGAGGACGGCGGTGTCGCCGACGCGGAGTGGCGCCCCCGAGGACGGGGCGCCCAGAAGGCGGTAGTAGTCGATGTTCTCGGGCGGAGCGGGTTCGACGGGGAGGGTGAACGGCTCGCCGGCGCTGGGGAACACGAGGGCCTCGTCCGGTCGGCCTCGCGGGTAGAAGCCGCCTCCGAAGACCGCGGGCCGGCCGTCCGGGAGGATGTGCGCGATCTCGGAGACGTAGACCATCGCGGGCTGTTCGGGCTGGGTGAGGTCGGTGGCGTGCAGCGGGGTCGTCGCGGTGAGCGCGTGACCGGGCTCACCGTGGGTGACGCCGTGCGCGGCCAGCAACGGGATGCTCGCGGTCGCCGTCGCGCTGGGCGCGCTGACGACGCTGATGGGCGACCCGGCCGCAGCGAGGCGGGACTTGGCGGTCAGGAGGGTCCGCAGGTTCGGGGTGGGTGCGATCGCCGCGGACGACTCGTCGTAGAGCAGGCAGGGGAACGAGGTGACGCCTTCGAGGGTCACGGCGTCCATGTCCCGGACCTCGGCGGCGAACTTCTCGACATCGGGCAGAGGGACGCCGCCCTCCTGCCCCGGGTAGATCTGGTCGGTCGCGGCGACCACCCGGGCCAGCAGCGGCTGGGTGATCCCGAGGTGCTCCGCGGCGGCGGACACCGCGCGGGCCTGATCGACTCCGAAGACGGTGACGTACTCGGGGCGCCGGGCCAGCACGTCCCGCATGGCGTTGAACGGGAGTTGGACGAGGTGGCCGACGTTGCCCAGCCCGGCCCCGGCGTCCTGGATCGCGCGGGCGTCGCGCAGGTCGATGGCGGCGGCGAGGGGAAGATGCTCGGCCACCGTCCGGATCACGTGCGGGTTGCGTCCCACCTGTTTGAACACCGGCCACAGCCGGACGTCGTGGGCGGCGCCCACCGCGGCGAGCGTCGCGGCGTTGGCGGCGACCGCCTCCAGGTCGATCAGGTAGGTGTCGGGTGGGATGCGGCCGGCATGGTGGAGTTCCGCGGCGGCCTCCACGAGCCGCGGGTTGCGCGCCAGCGTCGCGGTCAGGAACACCGGACCTCCCGCAGCGCTCCGGCCAGGATCTTGATGACGAGGTCCGCGCCCGACCGCATCGGGTTGATCCGGATCGTCCAGTCGGCCAGCTCCGGGGTATCGGCGAGGAAGGTCTCGGAGAGCCGGTAGAAGAGCGGGGTGATCTCGTACCGGGAGTTCGCTCCGACCGGGTAGGTAGCCGCCCCGAACCGTGCGGCCGCCTCGATGACCCGCCGGGCCACGGGGGCGTCCAGCCGCACGAGCACGCACCGGTCCTGCGCGTTGGCGACGCAGACCTGGGCGACCCCGGGAACCTCGCCGGCGTCCAGCCGCTCGGCGATCTCGGTGACGACCGCGGACTGCACGGCCCACAGGACGGGGACGTGGGTCAGCGCGCGCAGTGCGTCGAGCGCCTGCGGCCCCTGGACCTGGCCGCCGCCCGAGTAGTTGTCGGCGTGCACGCGGTCGACGAGGTCGCGCGAGCCGACGACCAGCCCGACGCCTTCGGGGCCGAGCAGCTTGAACATTGACAGCGCCGACGCCTCCGCGCCCATCTCGACACCGGTGCGGGGGACGCGGAACGCCGCGTAGTTGTCGTCGACCAGCGCGTGGACGCCCAGGGCCGCGTACCGTGCGATCACGTCGGCCGGATCATAGGAGTCGTCAGGGCGCTGCCTGGAATGCTGGATGTAGACGTAGGGGGCCGCCGCCTCGGCCGGGGATGTGTTGAAGTCGGTCTCGACCAGGTCGAGCCCCATCGAACGGAAGGTCGTCGCGGTCGTCGCGTAGGCGGGGGAAGCGTGCACGACCAGGCGGTCGCCCGGTGCGAGGGCCGCGGTGAGCATGGCCCTGATCGCGCCGCTGCCCGCGCCCTGGACGAGGACCGCCGCGGGGGCGCCGAGGAAGTCGGCCAGTGCCTCCTCCGTCCGGCGGGTGGCATCGGGCCGCCCCCACCGCGGCGTCACGCCGACGTCGGCCGAGAACAGCCGCTGCCCGTCGAAATGGTCCGCCACGCATTCCAGCAGCCGGAACTGCCGGGCCATCGCCTCCTCCAAGGGGACGGTCGGCAGCGGGTGGGTCTCGCGCAGCTCCGGCGCGGTCATCGGGCCTCCCCCGAGGTCAGGAACCGGACGGGATTGTCGTGCAGGATCAGGCGCAGGGTCGTCTCGTCGACGCCCGCGGCCGCCAGCCGGGGCGCGAAGGAACGCAGGACGGTGCCGTAACCGCCGCCGCCGTTCGCCGTCAGGTAGCCGGCGCGGGAGACGTCCGCGCTGAGCAGGAGCCGGTCGGCGTGGCCGGCCTCGATTAGGTCGAGCGCCCGCCGGAGCCGGACGTCGTCGCTCTGGTAGGACGTCTTGCCGATCGTGTCGAAGGCGACGTACGCGCCGGCTTCGGCGATCTTGCGGTGGGTCAGGGCGTCGTCCAGGAGGTCCTGGTGACCGATGCTGATCCGGCCAGGGGCGACTCCCCCGGCGGTCAGCACGTCGAGCTGCGCGAGTCCGCCGCGGCCAAGATGGGCGTGCGTGGCGAGCGGCAGATCCGAGTGGAGGGCGGCCCGGGCGGCGGCCTGCAGGCAGCGCTTCTCGTCCCCCGAGGGCGTCGGGCCGCTCGTGCCGACCTCACCGATCACGCCCGGCCGGACGGCGGTGCCGTCCAGACCGTTCTCGATCTCGTCGAGCAGCCGGCGGGTCAGGTCCGCGATACTCGATCCGGCGACGTAGGACGGGTGGAAGGCGGCGTGGTAGAACCCGGTCGCCGCCACCACCGCCACTCCGGCCCGCTCACTGATCCGGGCGAGCGCGGCGGCGTCCCGTCCCATGCCGAGACAGGTCAGCTCCACGACGACCGCGAGGCCGTGCGAGCGCCGCAGCGCCGCCAGTTCGCCGGCGACCGCCGTCTCCTCGTCGAGGAGCGCCGCGGGATCCGGTGCCCGGCCCGCGGGCCCGCGCAGGTCGACGCGCAGATGCTCGTGGGCGAGCACCGGTCCGTCCGGTACTGGGACCTCCCCGAGTACGGTCCTCAGCCTCATGTCATCCCTTCAGCGGAGTGAACAGATCCAGCCAGTGCAGAACGTTCAGCGCGATCCCGGCGACGACGACCGCGGCCGGGCCCGCCGCGAGCCGGACGACCGGCCGTCCGAGCGACTCGTTCAGCAGGTAGAGTCCGCCGACGAGGGCGATGCCGAGCCCGCCGCCCATCTTCGCGGCGGCGGCGATCGCGCCGAAGAGGATCGCGATCTCCAGGGTCTTGCCGATCGCGTCGCGCAGATGGTCCGAGGCGTCCCGGATCGACGGGAGCATCGCCAGGCCTTTGCCGATGTAGGACAGTGCCAGGATCTCCACCGTGAGCAGCACGGCGCCGCCCAGGGCGGCCACCACCACGTTGGGCGCCAGGTAGGCCAGCGGATAGATGAAGGTGAAACCGACGATCTGGTACGCGCCGCTGGCCAGCGCGGTCGTCGCGATGAGCGGCAGGAAACCGAACGCCCGGTAGAAGTCGACCTGCGCGGCCTCCCCGTAGTCGCCCTTGGCCACCAGGAAGCTCGTCGCCTCGCCGCCGCCGAAGATGTGCAGGTTCACCATCGCGGCGAGGGCGGCGCCGAGCAACGCGAACCACGGCAGGTGGCGGCGGAGCCGTTCCGCGTTCGCGCCGAACAACGACGCGACCGGGTCCGCGGCGGGCTTCTCGTCCACCGAGGTCTGGGGCGGGATCGTCGCGGCCCCGGGCGCGTCCGCACGCTCCGCGGCGGCCGCGGCGCCGACCGTGCGCCGCTCCCGGACGTCCTTGGCCAGGGCGAACCCGAGCAGCATCAGCACGCCCGCGGCCATCGCCAGCGCACCTGGGAACTGGTCGGGCCACACCTTCATGGAAAGGACCACGAAGGCGACCTCCACGGCGAAGGAGACGAGCCCGTGCACCCGCCCGAACTGGGTCGCGATCGCGATCACCGGAAACAGCAGGAACATGAACAGGATCGGCGTCGCCATCTCCTGCATCGCGGTGAGGAAGTCCACCGGCAGGTCATGTGCCGCGTTGTTCGCCCCGGACAGCCCGAAGGCGACGAGCGCACCCCAGGCCCCGCCGAGGATGGGGGCCGCCCAGCGCCGCGGCGCGAAGATGCCGAGGATGTCGGTCGGCAGGAACAGCAGCCAGGGGTTCAGCACCCCGGTCGACAGCGCCATGGGGGCGCCGAGCCCGAACACGAACCCGGCCGACAGGCCGAACGACACAGCGGTCATCTCGCCGCGGTTGGTGTTGCCTCGGATGAAGTCCAGCAGGAAGGGACGGACGCCGTCGTTGAAGACGGCGAGCGCCATGTTCGAGATCAGCGCGGTGAGCGCGCAGACGGCGACGACGGTGAGGGCCTGCGGCACGGAGAAGTCGAGTTTGTCCGCCGCAGCGGCATAGGAGAGGGCGTAGGGCATGGCTGCCTCCGAGGGGAATTTTCAGGACGGGCCGATCACCCGTTCCGCCGCCGTTCGTTGATGGCGCCGGCCAGGACCGGGACGACCTGGTCGGCCTGGTCGACGGAGAAGCCGAAGGCGACCTTGCCCTCGGCGAGCGCGGCCTCGGCGTCGGCCGAAGCGGCCTGACCTCGGCCGAAGGTGAAGCATCGGGCGGCGCCGAGCAGCCCGACGAGCACACCCAGGGAGCCCCCGGCCCCGGTGTGGCACGTTCCGATGTAGTAGTCGGCCTGGCCGGCCATCAGCCGCGTGGCGGCGTCCATGTCGTTGGTCACGACGACCTCGAAGCCGCCGATCTCCTCCAGCCGCCTCGCCACGTCGGCCTTGCCGACACCGCCCACCAGGATCTTCGTCATCGCGTCGCCTCCCGTTGTCCGAACAGGGCCAGATGCAGGGCGAGGAAGCGCACTTCCTGCTCGGGCAGGCCGGCGCCCAGCGCGGACCGGGCCCGTGCGGCCAGCGCCCTCGCGCGTTCCACCGCGTCCGGGTGGCCGGCCAGTTCCGCCCGGACGGTCTCGTCCGCCGGGAACTCGGTCAGCGCCGCGCCGTCACGGGCGCGCTGCAGGGCCAGCAGCAGATGGCTGACCAGCGTCCCCGCGCTGTCCTCGGTGACGTGGCCGCCCGCCGTGTCGAGCGCCCCGAGCTCGTCCCGTACGAACCGGCAGATGTCCGGCGCGGCCTGACCGGTCCGTTCGAAGATGTCGAGCCGCTCCGCCAGCAGCCGATCCATGGTGGTCTCCTTCAGTACGAGGGCAGCCGGTCGCCGGTCAGGACGGCCTGCTGCGTGCGGGTCACGAGATCGGCCGAGATGCGGCCGCGGACCGCGTCCAGCGCCGGGGAGTCGTCGGCGCGGACGGCCAGGACCGCGCTGGAGTTGCGGTCCGCGAGGTCCGCGGAGGTCACCTCGTCGAACGGGATGGTCGTGCAGTCCTCGCCGATGTGCTGGTGGACCTCGTCCAGGTTCCACACCGAGGCGTCCACCTCGCCCCGGCGGAACAGTTCGCCCAGCTGCATGTACGAGGTCTCGACGTACCGGACGGACCGCCCGGAGAAGACCAGCCGGGTGAGCTCCTGCTGGTCGGCGGAACTGGTGTCGACCGCCACGGCCAGCTCCGGATCGTCCAGCGACACCCCCGCCCGGAGCAGCACCCCGTGCGCGCCGACGTACGTCCGCGGACCGAGGTCGGCGAGCCTGGCGATGGGGAACCCCTCGCCGAACTCCTCGAACGCCAGCCGGGACACCGCGATCAGATCGACCTTCCCGTCCATGAGCGCGTCGAGCCGCGCCTGCGCCCCGCGCATGAACGTCAGCGCGAACGGGATCTCGGCGTCCTCGAACGCCGCCCGCAGGCCCGTCGCCAGCCCCTCGTACCGGCGCGAGTACGGCAGCGGCATCGCGGCGAGCATCGTCCCGAGCCCGGCCAGCTGCCACAGCCCGGCCCGGTCGAGCTCCCGGAGGTAGGTGCCGAGGTGCCCGCGCGCCTCCGTCCGTACGGCGCCGGTGTTCTCCAGCAGCTGCAAGGCCGCCTGCACCGTGCCGTTGCCGACCCCGAGCCGCTGCGCGTAGTCGCGGATCCTCGGCAACCGCGAATCCGGCTGCTGGTTGAGCAACTCCGCCGCCAGCCGACGAGCCGCCAACCCGTTCCGCGTCAGGAACCGTGCGTCCAACATGGCTCGGAACAATAACCAGGATCCTGTACAAGAACAAGAGGCCGACCGATCTGGCCGGCGGACCCCATCTCGGCCAGGTCCCGGTGGAGCCTCGTGGTCACCTCAATTGCGTATCAAGTGGATCTCCAGACGGTCGCTCGTATGGATCTTTCGAGATGCCGCCCTGCGGAGTCCGCAGGCACTCAAGCAGGCGACACACGCTGGTGGCGTGACGCGGTCATCTACCAGATCTATATACGCAGCTTCGCCGACGCCGACGGGGACGGCATCGGCGACCTGGACGGGATCCGCAGCCGGCTTCCTTATCTGGCCGCGCTCGGCGTGGACGCATTGTGGATCACACCGTTCTACGATTCGCCGATGGTCGACGGCGGCTACGACGTCACGGACTACCGCTCGGTGGATCCGACGTTCGGCACGCTCGCCGACGCCGCCGGCCTGATCAGGGACGCGCACGACCTGAAGCTGCGAGTCATCGTCGACATCGTGCCCAACCACACCTCTGACCAGCATGTCTGGTTCCAGGAGGCACTGGCCGCCGGCATCTCCGGTCCGGCACGGGAGCGCTACGTCTTCCGGCCGGGGCGGGGAGCCGCCGGCGAGTTGCCGCCCAACGACTGGGAGTCGGTCTTCGGCGGTCCCGCCTGGACCCGGCTGCCCGACGGACAGTGGTACCTGCACCTGTTCGCTCCGCAGCAGCCCGACCTGAACTGGGAGCACCCAGATGTGCGCGCCGAGTTCGACGATGTCCTGCGATTCTGGCTGGACCTGGGGGCCGACGGATTCCGCATCGATGTGGCACACGGCATGGTCAAGGCGGCCGGGCTACCCGACGTCGGTGACGCGCCGCAGTCGCGGCTGCTGGGACGGGGCAAGGTGCCGTACTTCGACCAGGATGGAGTGCACGATATCCATCGAGGCTGGCGACGGCTGCTCGACTCCTACCCGGGAGAGCGGATCGGGGTCGCGGAGGCGTGGGCACCCTCACTCGACCGGCTCGCCAACTACGTACGGCTGGACGAGTTGCACCAGGTGTTCAACTTCGACTACATGAGGACCGACTGGGACGCCGGTGCACTGCGCTCGGTGATCGAGAAGTCCCTGGCCTCGACCGGCTCCGTCGGCGCACCCACCACCTGGGTGCTGTCCAACCACGATGTCCAGCGGCATGTCACCCGCTATGGCGACGGCGACCTCGGATGGCGGCGGGCCCGAGCGGCGGCGCTGCTCACCCTGGCGTTGCCCGGCTCGGCGTACGTGTATCAGGGAGAGGAGCTCGGCCTCCCCGAGGTGCTCGACATCCCGGCCGAGCTGCTGACCGACCCGCAGCTCGAGAGCCTCAAGGGCGGCCGGGACGGTTGCCGGGTTCCACTGCCGTGGTCCGGCAACGAGCCCCCGTTCGGGTTCGGATCGGGCGGCGGGTGGCTGCCGTCGCCGTCCGAATGGAAGTCGCTCACCGTGAAGGTGCAGCAGGACGACGAATCTTCGATGCTGAACCTCTACCGCCAGGCCCTCCGGATCCGGCGCGACCACCCCGCATTGGGCGACGGTGAGCTGCGCTGGCTGGACGGGCCGCCCGGTTGTCTGGTGTTCCAGCGCAGCGGTCATTCCGGCGGCCCTCGAATGCTGTGCGCGGTGAACACCGGCGACCAGAGCATCCAGATCCCGGCCCGCGGCCCCCTCCTGCTGAGCAGCCAGCCGATCCGTACGGAAAGCCAGAACGCGGTCCTCCCGCCCGACACGGCCGCCTGGTGGAGCCTTGCGCCCGACGGCGGTCACCCGCCGATCTAGATGATCATTTCTTGTCGATCAGTGTGTAGCCGCCGTGGAGCACCGGTGCGTCGGCCGCGGGGGCCATGCACTTGCCTGTGACCGCCGCTCCGGCCGCGCTTCCCCCTCCCGGATGATCAGGCTCCCCGTGCGGGCGAACCGGCGGCCTCGACGTCCGCCCGCACCGGAACGGCCAGTGGCGGTGGACCCGAGGCCGCCGTCCGACGCTCCGGTCAGGGCATCTGGTGGAGACTGCTACCGGTCACCGGTCCAGTTCGCGTCCCAAGTCCTCCAGCTCGCGTCCCAGGTCTTTCAGATCGCGCGGGTCCAAGCCGCGCAAGGCGTCCCTGAGGGCCTCCCGTTCTTCCTTGCTCAGGCCACGCACGTCGCGTCTCAAGTTCCGCAGGTGGCGCAGGTTCGGCAGATGGCGCCCCAAGTCCTCCAGGTCTCCGCCCACACGTCGCAGATCGCTCAGCGTTGATCATCTCCCTCGTTCAGGTCCCGCGCGGGACGCTGCAGGACGTCTCAGAGGAGACCGTGCGCGGCTCAGGGGTGTTGTCAGACAGGGCTTGCGCAACGTCCTGAGCCGCAACGACCGTCGGGCCCCGTGACCTGGCTTGTCACGCGGGTCCGGCGGAACGGGTTCGGGGGGACGGCTCGCCATGGTTCGGTTTGCCGTCGCGGGACGCGGCCTGGGACAGCACACCGATTCCAGCCACGGCAAGCAGGAGGGCACCGGTGACGATGTATTTGACCCCGACGCTGTAGCCCATCAGCTCCATACCGTTGTCGATCACGGCGACGACGGCACCGCCGAGGACGGCGTCCATCATCCGGCCCTTTCCGCCGAACAGGCTGGTGCCGCCGATGACCGCGGCGGCGACCGCGTAGAGCAGGACGTTGACCCCACCCGTCTCCGCGTCGACCGAGTTCGTACGCGAGGTCGCGACGATTCCGCCGATCGTGGCCATCGTGGAGCAGATGACGAACGCCGAGACGCGCACCCGGACCAGGTCGATGCCGGTCTGGCGTGCCTTCTGCGGATCGCGGCCGACCGCGTAGAGGCGGCGGCCGTAGACGGTACGGCGCAACACGAACGTCCACCACAGGAGCAGCAGCGCGATGCCTGGCACCACGATCGGGACTCCCTTGTGGGAGACCACTGCGGGGTTGGCGCTGCGTTCCAGGTTCAGCACGAACACGCAGGCCGCCGACAACCCTGTCACCGCGACGACGCGCCAGATCGCCCACATCGTCGATTCACCGGACCGTCTGTGGTGCGTGCCCTTGCGCTTGCGTCGCACCTCGATCATCCCGTACGCCAGCACGCACGCGCCCCAGACCAGCCAGCCCGTCCGAGGTGAGATCGTGCTGTTGGTGATCGCCAGCACCGTCTCGTCGGAAACCCTCAAGCCGGCGTTGCCTATGAGGACCAGGACCACCCCCTGGAGCCCCAGCAGGACCGCCAGGGTGACGATGAAGGAAGGGATGGCCGTCCTGGCGACGATCAGGCCCAGGCACAGGCCGACGACCAGTCCGGTTGCCAACGCCGCGGGCACCGCGAGATACCAGGGCAGCTCGCCGTTGTGGAGCAGGACGGCCATGACGGCGCCGCCCAGCCCGGCGGTGTAGCCGACCGACAGGTCGATCTCGCCCAGAATCAGGACGAAGATCAGCCCCATGGCGATGATCGTGACCGCCGCACCCTGGGTGATCAGGTTGGCGAAGTTGCCGGCCGACAAGAACGAGGGCCGCAAGAACGAGAAAAGAGCAGCGAAGACCACCAGGCCGGCCAGTGCGGGCACCGCGCCCAGATCGCGCTCGGCGAGACGTTTCCCACGCCGCGGGCGCCCTCCTCCCGGTGGCCTGAGGCGATCCGCCTGAGAGTTGACCGGCGGACCGGATCCAGGGTTCACAGGCACAAGCTCCGATCTACGCACGCCGACCCGTACTTGGAGCAGGCTTCGCACCAGATGCCGCGACGGGGGTGAACAAATTTTCCCCCACGGCGTATCCCGCTGCATCACAATCTGCTCTCGATTCCACCTCCTGCCCGCAGGGAGGCCCAACCCCGACAGGCCCACCGCCGGAACCGCCGGGCCCACCGGAATCATCGGGCCTGCCGGGCCGGACGGCGCGCGCGGGGTGGTTCGGCGGTAGGGCCCCGTGGTAGGGATGGCGGGCATGACCGAGACGCCCATCCCATACTCCGGCGACCACGACGGCCCCACGCGGGTCCTGCAGCTCCACACGCGCCGCGGGGTGGTGGCCAAGGCCGGCGTCACCGTCGGTATCGACGGCGCCCACTACCACCAGCCTTGGGGCAGAGTGGCCTTCGAGATCCCGGCGGACAAGCCAGTGCACGTCGCCGTGTCGCAGGGAGGCGGCCAGATCGGCGTCGCCGCCACGGTTCTCACCCCTGAGCAGCCATCTGAGCTGGAGTACCGCGGCCCGGCGGCCCTGTACCTCGCAGGCACCATCGGAACTCCCGGCACTGTGAAGCAGCGGGGCTGCCTGCTCCAACTCGCGATCTTCGCGCTTCTTCCCCTGGCGCTGGCACTCGTGATCGTGATCGGCATCCTCCTGTCCCGATGACCGCCGCCCCGGCTCTGATCCCCCACCCGCCACAGACCCGGCCGCATCGGCGGCCACCTGCATCACGCCCCTGTGCTCAAACTCGCCACTCCCCTTCTCAGGGGCGCTGGCGTTCTGCTCGCTGCCGGATCAGCTCCTCGACCGGGCTCGGCAGAGTCGTCTCGAAGTCGATCAGCTTCGCCCAGGTCGGGGTCACGACAATCCGGACCATGCCGTCTTGGTAGAGCGAACGCACCTCCGCCTCCCACTCGACCCGTTGCTCGGGAGTCATCTCGTAGGTGCTGGTCGCCTGGAGATACTCGTCCGGGATGCCATCGACGTAGTCCAACTCGGCCCGGCCCCGGATGAGCAAGATCTTGGGCGGGTGCACCTCGGTGTCGATCGTCAGGGCGACCATCGGGTTCTCGCCCAACGACCGAAGCTTCGGCGCGTTCTTCGCCGTGCACATGACGATCTCCGAGCCGTTCCAGGCGAACGCGATCGGGACGTTGCGGGGTGTGCCGTCCTTGGCGACATAGGCCAGGCGGGTCAGGTCGCGAGCCAGTAGTTCCTGACTGGTCGGCCGGTTCAGAACCTCGGTGATCTCGTTCGGTCGCACGGTTGCCTCCTGTTGTCGTTCTCGGCCCATACGGTGGATCGTTCTGGCAGGTCACTGGTCGCAGGTCGGCGGCGACCGGCGGTCAGCCGAGCTCCTCGGCCAGTGCGACGACGATGCCCTCGGGGCCGCGGACATAGCAGAGCCGGTAGCTGTCCTCGTACTGCACCACCTCGCCGACGAGTTCGGCGCCGTGGGCGAGCAGGCGGGCGATGGCGTCGTCGATGTCGTCGACCGTGAACATGATGCGGCGAATGCCCAGAGTGTTCACCGGGGCGTCCTCCGGGACGCCGCCGATCGCCTTCGGTATGTGGTACTTCGCCAGCTCGATCCGCCCGTGGCCGTCCGGGGTCCGCATCATCGCGATGTCGACGCGTTGGTCGTCGAGCCCGACAAGACGCGCCGCCCAACGCCCCTCGACCAGGGCCCTGCCCTCCAACTCCAGGCCCAGTTCGACAAAGAACGCGATGACGGCCTCAAGGTCGTCGACGATGATGCCGATATTGTCCATCCGCTGAATCGTCATGCCGGCCCTCGCTCTTTCGGTGTTCGGCGTGCTCATTTGGTGGCTTCGGTCGGGAGATCGTAGAAGCGGCGGACGCTGGAGCCGACGCGGCGCAGGTCGGTTCCGTAGATGTGCAGGGAGATGGCGGTGTCGTCGCCGATGTTGCGGACCCGGTGAATGTCGCCGGGCGGGGCGAAGCCGCTGACCTCGCCGGTCCGGTTCGCGTTGCTGCCGATCTCGGTCAGGCTGGTGCCGTCCTCGGAGAGCACGTACAGGTCCTCATACTCCACACCGGCCAGGACGCCGAACACGCACCAGGTCACGTGGTCGTGGACGCGGGTCACCGCGCCGGGCCGCCAGACGATGGCCACCATCGAGAACGAGCCGTCCGGCTCCACGTGCAGGCGGTGGCCGCTGGAGGTGCCGCGCTCGCCGGCGAGTTGATCCGCGGTGAGCAGTTCGGCCGGCGGCAGGTGCTCGTGCAACGCCTCGGCCACGTAGGACGCGGTGTCGCGCCAGCCGGCGTCGCGGGCGACGGCTCCGCGTACTGCGGTGATCAGTTCGTCCAGTTCTGCGGCGGGGCGCACGGCTAGGGTGTTCATGGTGTCTCCTTTTTCGGATGTGCTTCCAGCGTCCGCCCCGGGGGGACCCGCGGTCATCCGTGCCGACCGCAGAGCACCACGGATGCCACCACGGAAAGGGGACCCGGTGGCGGAGCGAGTATCGGAGCGGGAGGCCGAGGTGCTGGCCGCGCTTGGCGCGCGGCTGTCCAACGCGCAGATCGCCCATCGGCTGCACATATCCGTGCGCACGGTGGAGAGCCACGTGTCGTCGCTGCTGCGCAAATACGGCATGGCCGACCGGTGGGCGCTGGCGGAGCTGGCCCGCTCCGGGGAACGGGAGCCGGGTCTTGTCGTCGGCCTTCCGGCGTCCAGCACGACGTTCGTGGGCCGCGACTCCGAGCGCGCCGCCGTAATGGCCGCGCTGGAGGAGGCCCGCCTGGTGACGCTGCTGGGTCCGGGCGGCGTCGGCAAGACCCGGCTGGCCGCGGTGGCCGCCGAGAGCGCCGTCGCGTCGTTCCCGTCCGGCGGCGGGTTCGTGGACCTGGTGCCGGTACGCGACGGGTTCGTGGCCCGCGCGGTCGCGACCACGCTCGGCGTCACTGAGGGCTCGCATCAGCCTCTGGATGAGGCGGTCGCAGCACGCCTGGGTACTGGGCGGTCGCTGCTCGTACTGGACAACTGCGAGCACGTGATCGACGAGGCGGCCGAGTTCGCCGAGCGGATCCTGGCCGCCTGCCCGGGCACCCGCGTACTGGTGACCAGCCGGGAGCGGCTCGGCCTCCCGGGCGAACGCAGCGTGCCGATCGCGCCGCTGCCGCTTGGCTCGGACGCCGAGCGGCTGTTCCACGACCGGGCGCTGACCGCCGACCCGGAGTTCGTGGCGGAGCCCGCGGTGGTCGCAGACCTGTGCGCGCGGCTGGACGGCATGCCCCTGGCGATCGAGCTGGCCGCGGCGCGGGGCGCGTCGCTGGGCGCCACAGGACTGCTCGCCGCCCTGGAGGACGCGCTGCGGCTGCTGTCTGGCGGGCGCGGCGGCGACGAGCGGCACCGGTCCCTGCGAGCGGTGCTGTCGTGGAGCTACGATCTCCTCGGCGAGGAGGAGCAGGCGCTGTTCCGCCGGCTCGGGGTGTTCGTCGGGGCCTTCGATCTGGACGCGGCGGCCGCCGTCGGCGGGGACCGGGCGAGCGTCGCGGACCTGCTCGGCCGGCTGGTGGACAAGAGCCTTGTGGTGCACGTGCGCGGCCGGGTCAGCCGATGGCGCCTGCTGGAGACCGTACGAGCGTTCGCGCTGGCCGAGATGTCGGCCGCAGGCGAGGAGGACAAGACCAGGGCGCGCCACCTTCGCTGGGCCGCCGACGCGGCGTCCACGGCGGAGGGCAGGCTCGGTGATCCCGCGTGGCGGGAGGACTTCGACGCCATGGCCGCCGACCTGCGGGCCGCGCTGGCCGCATCCGGCGGTCCGGGCGAGGTGACGCATCGGCTGGCGAGCGCGCTGGCGCACCTGACCTTCGCCCGCCGGCACCTGCTGGAGTCCTTCGCGCACCACCGGACCGCCGCCGCGGTCGCGCCGGACGCCGCCTCGGCGGCACGCGATCTGCGCGCCGGAGCCGGGTGCGCGCACGTCAGCACGACGTCCAACCAGCACGTGTACGACCTGCTGCTGGAGGCGGCCGAACAGGCGCAGCGGTCCGGCGACGACCGCGGCCGGGCGATCGACCTGGCCCGCGCGGTCGAGACGGCGTGCCGGTACCCCGAGGCGTTCGAGACCGGCATACCGCACGAGCGCCTGCGCGGCCTCCTCGACGACGCGGGCAGGGCCGGGTCCGGCGACGACCCGGAGGTGGCGGCGTGCGTGACCGTGGCCCGCGCGTGGCTGGCGGGCCCGGCCAAAGGCGCGCCGGACATCGAACTCGCCTCGGCCGCCGTCGCCGCCACCCGGGCGACCGCGGACCCGGTCCTGATCAGTTCCGGGCTGTGCGCGGCGGGGACCGCGGCACTGCACGCCGGACGGCTGCGCGAGGCCAACCGCATCACCCGCGAACGCCTGCGGCTGCTGCCGTCCATGGACCGCGACGACCCGTACTGCGCGCCGGAGATCTGCAACACCTACGGCCGCGCCTGCGTCTACGCGATCATGGCCGGCGACCTGCCCGGCGGGATGGCCGCGGCGCGGGCGGGCATCGAGGACGACCTGCTGAGCGACACCCACATCACGGCCAGCCGCCTGGTCCAGCCGCTCGTGCTGACCGGCCGCTTCCGCGACGCGATCGGCTACGCCGAGCGGATGTGGGACCAGTGGGAACGCGCCGGACGGCCGGCCCCGCTGTGGATGCTCCCGGCCGTCTGCACAACGGTGCTGGCGTGCGCAATGGTCGAGGACGACGTCGCGCTGTGGCGGTCCCGCGCCGCGGAGGTGGCCGGCGGCACGCTCGGCACGGCCGCGGTCGCGGCGTTCGTCGACGCCCGCCTCGCCCTCCACGACGGCCGGTACGACGCCGCCGACCCCCTCGTACGCCAGGCCTTCGCCGTCAACGAGCCGCTGGACCCGTACCTGGCGTACGCCCGGGCGGCGGGCGCGGAACTGGCCGTGGCGGCGGGCCTGCCCGACGCCGCGGACCGGCTGGCCGCCGCATCCCCGCTCGCCGAGGAGAACGCCTGGACGGCCGCCTGCCTCGCCCGAGCGCGCGGACGCCTCCACGAAGACCCTTCCGAGCTGGCCCGCTCCATCGAAGCGTGGGAACGCTTGGACGCCCAAGCCGAAAGTGCCCACACGGAAACTTTGCGAGCCCAACTCGATGCATGAACGCGGTGACCGGCGGCTCGGTTCGGTCAGTAGGCATCGACTGCCTCCGGCGTCGCGAGGACGGCGGGCTTGAGAGTCTGCGCGCACCACTGCGCGAATCCGGTGGCCGGGCCCGCCTGCGGCGAGCGGTCGACGACCGAGTCCAGGCCCTGGTCCTTGGCGCGCTTCATGTCGACCATGCCCTCGACGAACGCCTCGTTGAGACCGTAGCCGAGCATGGTGGACCGCAGCTCGTCGAGCGGCTGGCGCCGGTAGCGGACCGGACGGCCCAGCTCCTCGGTCATGATGCGAGCCAGGTCGTTGGGCGACAGGTCCTGCGGGCCGAGCACTGGAACATTGCCGACGCCGGTCCAGGAGCGGTCCAGCAGCAGCGCGGCCGCCGTAGCGGCGATGTCGGCGACGGCCACCAGCGGGGCCGGACGGTCCGCGGCGACGGTGTCGGACAAGACGCCGTTCTCGCGGATCGAGTCGGCCTCCTCCAGCAGGTTCTCGTAGAAGGACGGGCAGGCCAGCGCGCGGTAGGCGACGCCGGAGTCGGCGATCAGGTCGTCCATGGCCAGGGAGGCGGTGACCAGCCCGGCGTGGGCGGCCTGCGGGGTGCCGCGGCCGAGCGCCGAGACGCCGACGACATGGCCGACGCCGTGGGCGGCGAACGCCCGCGCGGCCGGGCGGGTGAAGCCGCTGTACGCCTCGTCGGGCGTGACCGAGGCGTCCGGCGGCACCAGCCAGAAAACGGCGTCGGCGCCGGTGAAGGCGCGTTCGGCGGTCGCGGCGTCACCGTGTGAGCCGGTGACCACCTCGATCCGTCCGCGCACGGCCTCGGGGAGCCGGGCGGGATCGCGGACCACGACGCGCAGCTCCTCTCCACGTTCAGGCGCGGCCTCGACCAGCAGCGACAGCAGCCTCCGACCGATGTTCCCGGTGGGGGCGGTAATGACGATCATGAAACCTCACGGTCTGTGTCGGATCGTTGAGCCCCCTCATCGTGCAGACCTGAACCGCATTGCCACAATGGGAACTTCAGCATCCAATCATTGCCTGAAACGGAATAACGCCGGTGACGAGCCCAGCCCCGAACCTCGATGCCAACCTCGCCGTCGCCCTCGACGCCCTGCTGACCGAGCAGAGCGTCACCCGTGCCGCCGCGCGGCTGCGCACCTCCCCCGCGGCGATGAGCCGCACCCTGGCCCGGCTGCGCCGGGTGCTCCAGGATCCGCTCCTGGTCCGGGCGGGCCAGGCGATGGTGCCCACACCCCGCGCCGAGGCGCTGCGGGACGAGGCCGCCGCGGTGGTGCGCCGGCTGGAGGCCCTGCTCACCCCGAGCGGCGAGATCGACCCCGCCGCACTGCGGCGCACCTTCACCGTGCAGGCCTCGGACCTGGCCGGCGCGGCGCTGGCGCCGGGTCTGCTCGACCTCGCCCGGCGGCGGGCACCGGGCGTCTCGCTGCGGGTGCTGGCCGAGGAGTGGGAGGCGGGCCCCGCGCTGCGCGAAGGCCGGATCGATCTGGAGATCGGGGCCATCGACCACGTCGACCCCGAGACCCGGGTCGAAGAACTGGTCACGCTGCGCATGGCGGTCGGTGTCAGGGCCGAGCACCCGCTCGCCGAAGGACCCCTGACGCCTGCCAGGCTGGCCGCGGCCGAGCACGTGGCGGTCAGCCGCCGGGGTCGCTTCACCGGCCCGCTGGACGCGGCCTTGGCCGAGCAAGGGCTCTGCCGGCGGGTCGGCGCCGTCCTGCCCGGACATCTGGCGGCGATGGCGCTGGCCGCGGTCGGCGACGTGGTCTGCCTGGTGCCGACGGCGCTGCCGGGCGAGCCCCCTTCACCACTCAGCGCCACGGCGCACAAGCTGGGACTGCGCCTGCTGGAAATCCCGCTGCCGCTGCCCCCACTGACGATCGGCATGGCCTGGCACCCGCGCCACACCGCCGACGGAGCCCACCAGTGGCTGCGCGGCGCCGTACGCCGGGTACTCCGTCCACCCCGGGAGATATAACCCCCGGCACGGGGCTTGCCGAACCAGCGGGAAAGGCGGTCGTTCAAGGCCTGCTGATCGGCCGGACGCTACCTGCAACCGCACAGCGCTCCAGGTCGTCATCGCCGCCAAATATCCGTCCCCGCACTCGTTGATCCGGACGCGTGAAGCAGTGGTGAAGCCGTCGTGAAGCCGCGATGAAGCCGGCGCCTGTTGGACTGGTCCACGGAGACGGCATCCAAAGAAGGGACCTCCGTGCCAATCGGAAAGAGCGCGGTCAAGAGACTCAGCGTCATGCTGGCCACGGCAGCCGCAGTGGCCGGCGCCTCCGTCGTGGCCAGTGCTCCGGCACACGCCGCGGGCGAATGGTGCAACAATTGGGTCTGCATCGAGACCTACGACACCGGTACCTACCTGGGCCGCGTCGAGTTGAACGTCTGGTCGAGCAGTCTCGGCGGCACCGTCACCGGCCGAGTCTGGACTACCAATGGCTGGAGCGCCAACACCAAACGGGAGACGGTCGGCGCGTTCACCACCTACCGCGACTACGTCTACCCGCAGCGCCGCTTCCCCGCGGGTACGCGGCTCTGCGGTGAGGGGTGGCTGGACGGCCGGAGTGTCGGCCTGCCCTGCGTAACCATCACAGCCTGACCGACGGAGCGCCCGGCCCTGCATCTCTGATGTGCGGGCCGGGCATTCGGCCTGGTAACTGCTTACCCCTTACAAGCGGAAGAAGGACCGCAAGCCGAGGGCAATACGCAAGAACTGTTCAATCGGCATCACGCTGGAAATCCTGATCCTCTGGAGGATGGTTGCGTCCCATGAACATGCTCGCCGTCGGCGTCGGTGCTGCATTTGCCCTTTCCGGGTGTGGGATTGTGGACCGGGCCACCGCTGATGATCATTACGTCAGCGAGACCGACCCGTGCCCTCCAATGAAGTCAGTGGCTCTCGAGTTGCTCGGCTCCGGTGCCCAAGACGACCCGGGAATACTCAAGGGGCAGGATTGCGGCTGGAAGGTGGACACCACTACAGCCAAGCCAACGACACCGCAGGAGATTAGCTGGGGCAAATTTCAAGTGGCGCTCGTTGTATTTCGGGCCGACGGGATGATCAGCGGTGAAAAGCTGGCGAGACTACACCACGAGAAGCTGAACAACGGCAACGGCAGCTTCCTCAAATGCCCGAAGGTGCCCGCCGACTGCCTGTACGAGAGCAATCCTGTTCTTGGCTGGGTAACGGTTCGTGTCCGGGATCGCAACCGGATCGTCGAGGGCAGACTCGAACCTTTGAATGGCGTAGATGCAAAGTTTGCGCTGTACGCGAGCGCCGAGGTGCCACTGTTGGGAAAGGCCCTCGCCGCAGTGCCTTAGAGGTGGGCCTACATCGGAGTCGGCAGCACGATCGGCCCCTGCAAGCGCAGAGCGTCAGGTTCACCCAGGTGACGCGCGGCAACCGCCCCGGGGCTACCCGGTGGGGTCCGAGGCGACGCTCGATCCGAACGCGGACCCGTCCGGTACGCCGTCTCGGCCGGCGAACCAGTTGTCCGCTACCGCGGTCGTGCCGAACAGCGCCCGCCAGGGGATCGCGTGGGCGGCGCCCTGGCCGGCGTGCCCGGGGGCGCCGACCACGACTCGCGCCGCACCGGGCCCGAACGCCAGCGCCGCGCCGAAGCGAGCGCCCGCCCGCGGCTCCCCGCCCAGACCGTCGGTCTCCTGGCTGACGGACCCGTCCACCCGCGGGACGGACCCGACCTGCACCCCGTGCACCCGGCCCGCGTCGGCCAGGTCGCCCAGGTCCTCGCCGGGCGCGCCGATCGCCACCGACACCTCCGGGCCCGGCAGCGACGCCGACTCGATGACTCCGGCGGCCACGCTCGCACCGAATCCGTCGCCGTCCTCGCCGGCCCCCGGCACCCCGGGCGTGTCCTGGTGCACGGCCAGGACCTCGGTGGCCTGCCGGCCGTCATAGCCGAGGACGGTCACCATCCCGGCGTCCGACGCGTCGCCGATGTCCTCGCCGGGCGCCCCGGCGGCGACGCGAACCGGCAGGGCGGGATCCCAGGCCGCCGTGACGCTCGCGCCGAACCGGTCGCCGGGCTCGGCCGCGCCGCTCACTCCGGCGGAGTCCTGGCCGATCCCCATCTCCTCGATCGCCACGACCGGGTCCTCGACGATATGGACCATCCCGGCGTCCTTCTTGTCGGCGACGTCCTCGCCCGGCACCCCGATCACCGCGGTGGGCTTGTCGAACGAGCCCGCCGCCAGCGACGCGCCGAACCGGTCGCCGGCCTCCACGGTGCCGTCGAAGTCCTGCCGGTCCTGGGTCAGCTCCGTGACCCCGCCGACCCGGCCACCGCCGACCGACACGACATGGACGGCGCCCGCGTCGGCCTTGGCCTCGGCGTCGCCCAGGTCCTCGCCCGGCGCGCCGACGAGCACGGTGCCGCTCATCCCGGCCACGGCCGATCCGTATCCGTCGCCCGCCTCGGACCTGTCGGGCACCCCACCGGCGCCCTGCCGCAGGGTGATCGGCGCGGGCTGCCCCTCCCGCCCCGGACCGAAGACCACATGTACCGCGCCGGCGCCCTCGTCCTCGCCGGGCGCGCCGATGATCAGGTCCGCGGCGCCGTTCCGATCGATGTCGGCCACCGAGACCGACGCGCCGAACCGGTCACCGGCCTCGGGCGAATCACCGAGCCCCGCCGAGCCCTGCCGCACCGGCAGCCACCGGTCGCCGCACCACACCTGGACCACGCCGGCCCCGGCCTGCCCGTCGACGGTCGCGGCGGGGTCGCCCACCGCCGCCCGCAACTCGCAGTTCTCGGCCGCCTCGGCGGTCCCGATCGGCACGGGCGCGACGAGCACGGCCGCCGCCACCACTCCCACGATCCTTCGACGTCTGGTCATGAACGCCTCTCCTGCGGGGATTGCCGGTAAAGGTCGCTTCTATGAAGGAGACGCCCGATGACCTTGAACGGATTACCGTGATCTTCCCGCGGCAAACGTGGCCGTTCGGAGCTGATCAACCACTACCAGCGCACCTGATGCATGAGCACCGGCTGCATAAGCTCTGACCTGCGTGGACGATATTTTCGGCACCCACACCGTCGCCGCCCTCAAGTCCTGGCGGCTTCTCCGCAAGCTCCGCTGCTCACCCACCCGAATCACGAGCCTCGTGCAGGCCATCCTCACCCTTCACTATCTGACCAGATGAAGCCGGAACAGGTCAGTACGTTTTGATGGCATATGTGCGGTCGACCAGTTTGGGGTATTTGGACGTGCAGAAGGTCACCGAATACTTGCCAACTTCCATCCAGGGGCCTTTGGTCGTTGTCGTTGCACCAGACTTGTTGGCGCAGACTGCGATGTCTCGGCTTCCCGGCCGGGCGGGATGATGGGCTGGCCAGCGGTGAGGGCGGCGGCGGCATTGGGGCCGGGGTGGATGCGGACGATGCCGCGAATACGGGCGGCGACTTGGTCGACGAGTTCAGGCGGGTGTTTTACCGTGGGCTCCGTACGTCTCGGTGGTGGCCGGAGTGCGGGCTTCGATGAGCGTGCTCGGGGGTGCTTCGCGGAGGACGAGGGGCGGGCCACCCCTCAGGCCGGACGACGCAGCGGGGCACGTAGTCCTGCGCCTTGTCGGAGCACGCCAGGCAGTGCAGGCCCCACTCCCCCGATGCCGTGATCAGGACTTCACGCCTCACTCCGAAACAAGGTCCCCGCGGCTTCGCCGTGGGGACCAGGTTTTTGAAAGGCCAGCCGTCTGGCCGGTCCTCGTGTGGCAGTTCGTTAGTTCTCTCTGAGCGAGGTCATGATCATGCCGGCGCCGATGCTGATCGCTGTCAGGCCTAAGCCGATCAGGAAGAGAGCAAGTGGCGGGGGCATGCCTTCGACGCTGCCGAAGACTCGCTCCCCACCGGGGACGAGACCGCAGACGCCACCAGAAAGAACGGTGGCACCGATGATGTTGCAGATCAAGCCCATGAGACAGTCAGAAATAAGACGCATAATGCCGGACTCCTTTGCGTTGCGTGGCCCCTGTACCTGGTACGCCGGGGCGGTGTGTGGGTTGTGTTGCCGCGCGCCGATGCGCGGACGTCTCGTGATTTGCAGTGCCTGGCCAACCGGCCACGCAACCCAGGGTCCAGGTGCTGTCGGGCTGCGCAGGAACGGTTGAAGTCTCGTAACCGTCTGGCGCGTGTTGCGGGGAGGAGCCGGCCCTGCCGAGGACGTGCCGGTCATGGCACGCCGCAGACTACGGTCCCTCCGAGCCGGGCACGTAGGAAAGGGTGCATCGACAGAATGAATACAGTCGCATGCCCACCGTCCCGCCGTTCGTCGGCTCCGCGGCCGCCGGCGGCCCCGCTCACCTGATCGCATGGGAGCGGGATCCCAGACGACTCGTGGGGCGCATACATCGCCTGGGTGATCCTCGAAGGCGAGGCGTGGAAGGTGAAGTCTGCACGGGTCACCGCCGATGATCTGGATCGGATTGAGGGGCAGCAGTTTGAGCGAGTGCCGCGCCGCCAGGCCTGAGCTGGATTGCAGTGGGGATCTGTCCCCGCGCCGGCCCGGGGTCTCGGCGGCACGGCGGTAGCGGTCCTGCGCTCTGCGATCTCTCGGTTCGCCGGCTTCGAGTTGGGCGAACTCCTCCGCGGTGCCGTTTGGCGAGATTTTCTTCGGGCGCGTGTGATCGTCCAGGGCTGCTCGACGTCACTACCCACGCCGAGCATGGGTGACCCGCCTTCACAGAGGACAGGGTCCACCGTCGGCACCACGCGGACTTCACCTGGGACTAGCGGTACTTCTGGGGGAGCTTGACGCTCGGATAGATCCCGACCGTGAAAGCTCCGGCCGCGGTGGCCTTGAAGCCCTTGAGCTGAAGGGCCCAGGCGATGAAACCGGCGCCGTGGACGTCCAGAGGGGAGAAGGCTGCGGGGCATCCCATCTGGAGTGCGTACCAGGGGTCGATGATGACGGCGTCGGTACCCCAGCTCCCAGAGTCTGCGAGGCTGCCGTTCTGGTCACGGTTGACGAGCACAAAGGTGTGCCCGCTGACCGAGGTCTTGACGACTGTGCAGATCTCGGCAAGAGACCCGGCAGGGAAGTGGCTGCCTTGGGCGACTACGAGGCTGGTGACCACGCTCGCGAAGGCGTCGCACTGGCCGTAGAAATAGGTCCCGTTCAGGCGGGCCAGGCCCCAGGTGAGGTAGTCGGTGCCGGTTGTGGGGCCTGAGTGTAGTTCGTGGAGTTTTTGAGTCGAGGATTTGGCTGGGCCGATATGTGTGGTGTTGATTGGCCAGGGGTTCTGAATGTAGACACCCTGCGCTGCGGAGTTGTCGTATGGGGCAGTGGTCTTCGGCGCCATGGGCGACAGAAGGTAGACACGTTGGAACTCCGCGATGACTTGGAGGGATCCGGGACTGGGCTGCTGGGCTGGGTGCATGATCGCAACCCTCACACCGATCGATCACCTTTGCCAGCCATATTTGGCTTACCTCGCGGTTCCCCGGCTTGCGGCGTGCAGGAGGCCTGGGTCGTGGCCGACCCCGATTGAACTGCCGCCGCAGATTCGAAATCAGATCCCGCTCTCCCGCTGGAAGACGCGGTCCGATCGACGCCCATTTCTCACATCGCCATGCGCCATGATAACTGGACCTATCGGCGCACATGCCACGCAGAAAAGCCTGATGATCTCAACTCCAAACAGGGCCTAGCCCTGGTGGCATCGGGCCCGCCGATCTGGCGGTTACGGCCTGACAGGCAACAAAAGCCTCGACCCCGGACACCGAATTGGCGCAGCGGGCCGAGGCTTTTCCGGGCTTACAGCAAAGTCCACATCGGCCGCGTCCGGCCACGTCGAGTCACGCCCTGTGCCTGTCGGTAAGGACCGTGGCAGCATCAGGCGCGTGCCTCCCGACCGTGACATAGATGTCACCCGCCCGTCCCCCGCCCGCGTGTACGGCTACCTCCTCGGCGGCACCGACAACTACGCGATCGACCGGCAGACCGCTGAGCACGTCCTTCCCCAAACTCCAGAAGCGCGGCGCTCGGCCATGGAGAACCGCCGGTTCCTGATCCGAGCCGTCGAGTACCTGTGCGACCAGGGAGTGCGGCGGTTCCCCGACCTGGGGTCCGGGCTGCCGACGCCGGCGAACGTTCACGAGGTCGCGCAGCGGGCCGGGAACGGGACAAGCGCGTGTGGTGTACGTGGACCGCGACCCCAGCACCCTCACGCACGCGAAGGCGCTTCTTGGGGAGCAGGACCGCACCGGGTACGTGCACGCTGACATCCGGGACCTCTCCGCGGCGATGAGCGCACCAGAGACGCGGCAGCTGCTCGACCTCCGCCAGCCCGTGGCGCTGCTCATGGTCGCCGTCGTGCACTGTCGCCGACGAGGACGACCCGGCCGGGCTGATCCGCCGTTACGTCGACGAACTGGCACCAGGCAGCTACCTGGTGGTGACGTCCGCGTCGAGCACATGGTTCGACGAGCGCACGCGCCAGCTGGCCGACGAGGCGTCCACAAGGTTCCGGTCCCCAATGCATCTACGAACACGAGAAGAGATCACGGGAATGTTCGGCCGACTGCTCCTGGAGCCGCCGGGAGTCGTTCCCTTCAGGAGTGGCCCACGCCAGGCGCCGGCCAGGACCTGGTGGTACCGATGTTCGGCGGGATCGCGAAGATCACAGGGTCTTGAGGCGAGCCGGCAGCGCGACCCACGCGTCCGGTTGGACCGTCAGGAGTGGCCCGTCGGGGTCTTTAGAGTCTCGGGCTGCCACGATCCCGGGCGCCGCAGCGACCTCGACGCACTGTCCTTGGGCGTCGCTGTAGCTGCTCTTACGCCAACGGATCGGAAGGTTTGTCACGGTGCCTGTCCCTCGCCTTTAGAAAAGCCGCTCTCGCGGCGATGGCGGTGAGGGTATCCGGTGCCGGGAGCGCCGACGCGATGAGCCTCTCCCATCCGGCCAGGAACTCCGCCACCTGTGGGTCGTCTTCAACCCACAGATCACCTGCTCGGCATAGACGGCCTCGGGGTCCGCCTGTTCAAGGAACCTGAGGATGGCGAAGAGGCCGCGGGCGGGGGCGGCTCCCGCAGAGAAGGGATGTACCTGCAGTTGTACGTGCGGGAGCTGCGAGACCTTCTGAAGGTGGTTGAGTTGCTCGGCCATCACCAGGTTGCTGCCGACGACGCTGCGGAGCGCGGACTCGGACACTATGGCCCATACGCGGATCGGATCGTCCACGGCCAGGAGGCCTTCCTGCCACTTGTCACCACCAGGCGAGGGAGCCCAGTTCCCTCGCTCGCAGACAACGGTGTGCCCACTGGCTTCAGTCCGACGATCGGGCCGTACCGCGCCGAGCGCGGTACGGCCCGATCAGCACCGCAGTGTTCTCACGGCACCCGGTTCAGGATGAACACCGGAATCCGGCGCGCGGTCCTGGCTTGGTACATGCCGGCCGTAGGCGCTTCCGCGACCAACTCGGGCCAGAAGTCGGCGCGGGCGGCGTCGTCGAGTTCGGCGGCCTCCGCGACGAAGGCCTCAGTGCCCATTTCGATGGTGACCCGGGGATGGGCCTTGAGGTTGTGATACCAGGCCGGATGGGTGGGCGAGCCCCCGTTCGAGGCGATGACGGCGATGCCGCCGTCCGGCCGGCGCGAGCAGGCCAGTGGCGTGACCCGCTCGATCCCCGACCGGGCCCCGATGTGGTGCAGGAGGAGCATCGGCGTGCCCGACAGCGAGCCGCCGACGTATCCCCCGTTCGCCCGGAACTCCTCGATGACCCTGGCGTCGAGGTCGTTCACCCGGCTGAACCGTAGACGAGGCTCACCAGGCCGTCCGGCAACTGCTCGACCTTCAGGAGCTCCAGTCCGTGCCGCTGCTCCGTCCCCGAGAAGAGGGCCTTTCCCTTCCCGGCGATGAGCGGGTAGACGATGAGGCGGAGTTCGTCCACCAGCCCGGCGTCGATCAGGCCGGCGGTGATCTGAGCGCCGCCCATCAGGTAGATGTCCTTGCCGGGGTGTTCCTTGAGCGCGGCGATCTCGTCGAGGCCGCGCAGAAACGAGGTGTTCGGCCACTGCGCCGACTTCATGGTGCTCGACAGCACGTAGTGCGGGGTCCGCGCGGCGAAGCGCGCCCACTCAAGCTCACCCGGCGTGGGCGGCCGGCCAGTGATCCAGTGGTCCCCCTCGGGCTCGTTCTGGATCGCGGTCCAGTACGACTCGTAGCCTGGGTACATCCCCGCGCCGAGCAGGCACGCGTCCACCTGGGCGGTCAGGTCGTAGTCGTCGGACCACGCCGCCACCCAGTCCGCGTACCCCTCCGGGCCTTCCGTCTTGCCGTCGACGGAGATCTTCATCGCTGCGATGAGCTTGCGCATGTCACGCCTCCTGGCGTTCGTTGGTAGGTCACCCCACCGACGAACGGCCGCCGGAGAAATCGACAGCCCACCGGACAGACTTCAGCGGGCCCTGAGCTCGGCTCGCCGGGGACGTGGGCGTCGTGGCAGTGACCGCGGCGCACGACTTCTAACAACCTCCGTGTTTCTCAATATCTGAGTGCCTGGCTCGCGGCGACATCTCGCTCACCCACGAGTGCCTGTAGGAGCCGGCACGCAGGCCGCGCACCTGCGCGACCTGCTCGGGGGCACCGACGTGCGATACCTGCTCGAGCCGGACGGCCTTCGCGGCGAGGCGGTCTCCCTCGCCGACGGCGACCAGGTCGCCGCGCAGGCCGACCACCGCGATGCACGCGCCGGCCAAGCGCGGTTCCGCACTGTTGACTGCGCCAAGTACCACTAACCCGGGCAGAGATTGTCCAGCGGTCGGGAGGCTCGGTGGCGTGTCGGAGCTGCGACGGGCGTTGATGGAGGGCCGGGCGAGTACCCATCGGCTCGGAGGAGGCGACCGAGCACGGCGAGCAGCTCACTCTCGTCGGCGAACGCGTCCTGGACCCGTCCGCTCGTCCTATCAACGACCCGGCTCGCCCGACCCGCTGATCTGCGCAAACGCAGAGCGCTCTTGGGGTCGCCGTGAAAGGCGCCTCCCTAGGCTGGCAGAAGCCGCAGCGTATAAGGGAGGTTCCGATGACAACCGGTGTCGCGTTTCTGAAGTGGACAGAGCAGGGCGTAAAGAACTACCGGGACACGCTCGACCGCTACGAGCAGGCCACGAAGACGGCAGGCGAGCACGGCGTGCAGTTCAAGGACATCTACTGGACTCCGGGCGGTCCCTACGACATCGTCTGCGTCATGGAAGCCGGCGAGGAGAAGGAACTCGCGTCGTTCATCCTGTCCATGGAGTCGATGGGCAACCTGCGCGGCACCTGGTGCGACGCATACGGCCCCGACCAGATGCGAGAGATCATCCAGGCCAACCGCTGACCGACCGGCTCTCCCAGCTCATCCAAGGACGCCCTGATCGAGGTCGGCGACCCGGCAGCGTGCGCCGACCGGCTGCTCGGCTTGGCGCTTGAGCATGCCGGCCGGGACAACGTCACCGTGATCGTCATGGACGCAGTCGACTGAGCTCGACCGAGTGAATGCAGCCCCGGCGCATACCGGGGCCTGCTGCGTTGTGGGGGGAGCCGGAGACCGCCTCACCTGAACGTCGAAGGGCTCACCGAGACCGTGTTCGACCAGGGCCCCACGTCGTAACAGCCAGCAGGCGGACGCCACATCACAGCGCCTGCCTGCCCTTCAACAAGGTAGTCCGGCTATGGCAACGCGTACTTGTGACGGTGCAGAGACGCATCACACGGCATGGGCAGCTGGTGACGTACTGCTGAGCCGCTCGAGCTTGGCGGCGGGGAGTGCGGGTGCGCATGAACGCCTCTAAGACCTGCGTGGCGTGGGTGGCCTGGTCGGGAGCATCTTGGACGATCTGTTCCAGTGCCAGCACTCCGCCAAAGCGGACGTACATCTCGTCTGAGCGCAATCGCTCCAGGCTTTGACGAAACAGTCGGTCACCTGTCCGCGGTGGGTCAGCCGGTAGCTGCGCGCGCTGTAGAGCAGACCAATCAGCACGATGATCCCGCCGCCGACCGACACCACAAGGAGGCGGGCGTTGTGCCGGTCCTTCGGGTCGGTCAGTTGCATCCGGTCGGGCATCTTCCACAACACCACCGTGTACCCCGCCAACCCCAACAGAGCCGTCGCCGCAGCACGCCCCTTTCGTCCTGACGCATGCCGCCACGCCCATCGTGTCGCCTTTCCCGTCCGTGATAGTCCGTGCCGGAGCCGCCTCACGAATCACCCCGTTGTCCTGGTCCCGCTGTTGACGGAGGTTGACGGTAGGTAGTCCCGCCGCCGGCCGCTAGGAGTGTGTGGAGATCGGCCCATTGCGGTCAGGCTTCGGTCAGTGGGAGTCCAGCACGCGCGCATGTGGAGCCGGCCCGCCGAACCATTCCTTTTAGCTGTGAACGCGACCGCTTCTCCATCAACCTGGCCGCACTGCTGGAAGCGACGAAGACCCTCGCCCCTGAGTCCCTGCCGACGGGCCGCTATACCGCCAGCAGATCGACGCACTGGCGCGCTGGGCCAACGACCCGGCCAAGGCAAAGTGAAGCCCACCGGGTTCGGCGGTCTGCCACCAGTGCGGGACACCGACCGCCCGGCGGCACAGCCGATACCCTGGCGGCTTCACGATCTGACCGTTGATGCCTCGCAGGCGCTCCCCCGCAACACGTCAAGATCACCATCCACTCACCCCTGGGATAGCCAACCGTTAGGTATCAGCACGAACTCAGCACGGGGCTGGGTGACAACGGGAACGATCGGGTTTGACGGGCATTCGGGGACGGGGGCGCAGGTCGCAGCCGGGTGCCATTGGTGGGGCCGGGATTGTGGTGGTGGTACCGCTGACCTGCGGGGACGTTAGCGGACGGGCAGAGTCGAGTGGGGCGCCACCGCTTCCCGGGATGATCGGGAGCGCATCGCCGAGTTCGTTGAGACTCTCGCGGACGGAAGTTGGGTGGGGCGCTGGTACCGCGATCCCGCGCAGGAGCGGCTCAGCGTCCAGTCGAACCCGCACCAGTACATGCCAGCGCCAGAGTGGACGCAGGTTGAACCGGCCGAGGGCCTGGTCGTGTCGATGCAGATCGAGGTGCAGCCTGACGCGGCCGAACTGCGCGCGGAGTTGTGGGTCGAGGAGATCCGGATCACGAGGGTCCGAGGAAGGACCGAGGACGGCCTGGGGCTACGGCTGCCGCCTGAGCAGATCCCCTAGCGTGGGACGCCGGTTGGATCACAGCCGGTCGAGGAGGTCTTTCTTCTTGGCCTCGAACTCCTCGTCGGTAACGACGCCCGCTTCGCGGAGTTCCCCGAGCTGTTTCAGCAGAGCCATGACCTGCTCGGGTGTGGTGGCCTGCACCGCAGGGGCGCCATGCAAGGTGCCGGGCTGTTCGGCCGGCAGGGCAGGCTGCGGCTGACCGCCGGTGTTGAACCCGCCCGGGATTTGCGGGAGCTGGGACGGCGCGGTCTGTTCGAACCGGTGAGTGCCGAGGTCGCGGGCCTCATCGACCTGCCGTTGATGTGCGGCGGCCCGGACCTGGTGGACAGTCTGGTTGATCAGGTCCCGGACCTGGACAGGTTCCACGATCGAGTCGAGCACAGCGGTTTCGTGTTGCCCGGTCGGCCGGATGATGTGGACGAGCACGTTCCCGACCTTCTGGGTCTTCTGGATCAGGGTCTGGGAGACGTCGACGTCCTGAATGTTGATCAGAGGGATCTGTTCCTGCCTGGTAGCGCCGATCCCGCCGGTCTCGAAGTACAGGTAGTGGGTGGTGAGCCGGTAGTGGAGAGTGAAACGTCCGCCGGTGGCGCGGGCGGTGACGTTGCGGGACTCGCCTTCCCAGATGATCTGTTCGTGGCCGGAGTGGACGGTCATCGGCTTTGCCTTCGCGGTCGGCGCCCGGCGGGGGTAGGCGGCGTGGACTCGAAGGTAAAGGCTACGAGGAGTGCCCTGCTGGGAGGCGGTGAGTTGCCGGTTGCGGACGGTGGGTTGACAGTTCAACCGGTGGCAGGAGCTGGCGACACTAGAGTGATGGTCCTGCTTGGCTGGTACCCATGAGGTTCTTCTGTCGGCCGCAGCCCTTGCCTGACCGTCCTGAGCAGGAACACGAGTGCAGGTGTTCCTGGACGAGGGGCAGCGGCTCCTGGATTTTCACTGGCGTCGGGGCGACGCGTTTGAACGCAAGTCGCTGGGTGTCCTCGCCTTCACCAGCGTAATTGTCGCGCTCCTCACCACGAACCTGAAGATCGTCCTCGATCTGCCCGGCCACTACCGGATTGCTGGCCTCGTTGTGGGGGCGGCGGTGCTAGTCGCGCTCATTGGGAGCGCCGGCGCGGCGGCCGGTGCGCTGCGTGCCCGCGACACCAAGAGTGTCAACATCGAGGATGTCCGGAAGTTCTGGCAGGAGTACCTGGACCGCGTCGAGCAGGGCGGCGACCACACCGACGCTTGGCATGCCACCGGGCTGAAGCGGAGCTTGGTTGAGATGTTGCTGCACGGCAGGGCAGCCGATATCCAGAGCCCGGTTCAGTCGATGCAGGCCGACGCCGATAGCCGTGGCCGGTGGTTCGTCTGGGCGATCCGGCTGAACCTGGCCTCGCTGGTCTTTATCCTTGCGCTGACCGTGACGACGACCGTTGGGAAACTTTCGTGACCGGCAGCCCTCGCCTTCCTCAGCAGCCCGATCCTGCGCCGAAGATGCCAGCGCAGCCGCATCCGCAGACCGAGAAGAAGGGCGGGGAGCCCGGCGGGGTTGAGCGGCGCGGCTGATCACCCGATCCAGGTGACGCCGTGGATGGTGACGGTGCGGGCCTGGTCGTCGACGCGGACGTGGACGATGCCGTCGCCGTCGTCGAAGAGCACGAACCGGAACGCCTCGTCGTCCACCAGCGGGTCCGGCCTGGTCACGTCCCACGGGGTGCGGGCAACAGCGACGAGCACGTCCCACAGCGTCTTCCCAGCCCGCTCAGGGAGCCCCCGCACCTCGGCTGCGGCCTTAGCGTGGAAGACCGTCTCGAAGGCGCTCACACGTTACGGTGGCCGAGGACCTCATCCATGGAGACATACTCTCCAACGCCGCCGCGGATGTCCTGGTAACGCTGGTGAAAGTCGGGCTTGGCGTAGGCGGTCGCAAGGAGCGCCCATGTCTGCAGCAGCTCGCGGAGCTTCCGGTAGCCGGCGAGGTCATGTGCACCATCGACGGCGGCGTGGTACTCGGTAAGGAACTTGGCGCGCACCTGTTCGGGAAGCCGGTCGTGGATGACCTGCGGGTCCCGCGGGTCCGACGCTTCATGCACGGGCTGCGCGCTCATGGCTCCTCAGCCTTTAGTCCAGGTACTTAGCGAGACACTAACCGTACCCACAACATGCATGGTGTGTGTATGGGTCGTGTACGCCACTCCAGGGCACATTGGCTAGGTGGAGGGCACCTGCACACGGTTGGCCTGGACGGGATCCAGGTCGAAGCCGTGGAGCTCGCGGCGGAGGATCTGGCGTATGCCACGCCGGCGCCATCGTGGGGAACGGGCCCGGCATCTCCAACTCGACCCCGACCCGCCACGGCACCGCGGCGGCCTCACCCGCCTGCGCGCAGGGGCACGCCGCCGGCATCCTCGTGACCCTGCACGCCCGTGTCCTGGCCCATCGAAGCCAGGCCCTGCTCTAGGGAGTAGCGGGCGGAGGCTTCGGGATGCGACCGGTCAGCTTGTGAACTTCTTCAGAGAGCGCCTCTGTCCGGCGCTCAATCTCCGCTAGTCGCTCGTCGAGGTCGTCGGGCAGCTGGTCCATGATGCCCATAGTGAGGTCGTAGACCTGGTCTTCCTGCTCGCCAAGGCCGCCCTGGATGAGGTGCAGTTCTGGTGGCTCGGCGCTCGAGGTCGTCCTCGCCCACAGTGAACCATGCGATGAACCGGCGCGGTAAGGATGTGTTTGCTGTTCTCGGAGTCGTCGTCGGCGTACGTGACACCCGGCGTGACCTTCAGACCCCCCGGGTGCGGGGCTTGGTGGTCGACTGCGTCGGGACCGGGGCGCCGTACCGCTGGATCGCGGACTCCAGCATGACCCGCTGCCAGACGTCCGACGAGTACTCGATCGGGATCCAGTCGTCGATGTCCGCCGCTGCGGCACCGGCCCAGGCGTAGACGGGGGTCCCGTCGGATCGGATGGCGATGAGGAGTTCGCGGGTGCCGGGGGTGTCGTCGTCGATGGCCCACGTCGGCCTGCTGCGCGTGGGGCGCTGGGGTGTGGCAATGCGGGACACGAGAGACCTCCTGGCTGGCCCGCTGGACGGTTGACGTGCCCTCACGGGCTTGCCTGGTGGCCTCTCGGCCCGCCTGCCCTCTCGGGCCGTTCCCTGTCCTCACGGACGTGCCAGCGGTCCCTTGAAGGGGTCCGCGTCGTGTCAACGATAACCGCGTCAGTGCGAGTTGGCGATCACCCTGCGTGTTTCCGGGCCTGTCCGAACAGCTCCTTCATGACGTCGACCGCAGGCTCGTTGAAGCCCTCGGGCCGGATCTTGAACGAGTGGAGCCGGAGCTGACCGCCCTTGCCGTAGTCCTTCACCTTGCCGTCCATGTGGCGGTTTTCGTCCTCCTGGACGTGCAGCAGGCCGAGAGCCTCAAGGGTCTTGTGGGCGCTGCTGTATGCGTCCCGGCCGATCCCGTAGTTCAGAAGCCGGACCGAGCTCTCGATCTTCACCCACTCGCCCTGGGTGCTGAGCTGTGTCACCGCGAGGATCATCATCAGGACGGCCAGCTCGGTGTCGTCCAGCAGGTGAACCCAGCCGTTGCTGAACAGGCCGGTGGGCAGGCTGAACGTTGTTTCGGAAGTCGTCGGTATGACGTAGGGAGGGACGTCCCCCGTCTCTCGAACACCGCCTTCGTCCAGGAGTTGGAAGTCCTCGTACTTGCGGGACCTCATGCCCCTGTTGGGGAGGTGGACCAGCTGTACGCCGGGAGCGGACAGTGACCGGAGAGCTGTGGTGATCTGGCGCAGCTTCTTGTCGGACGGCAGCACGGCGACCTTGCCGGCCATCTGGGCTTCGACGGGGACGGCCACCAGGTCGATCCAGCCCGTGTCGTCCCCGCCTGCCCGCAGGTGCATGTCGTTTCTGGGGGTGCCCGATCTGGTCTGGATCTGGGCCTTGCACAGCGCGATCAGGTAGAAGCGGAGGGCGAGGCCGGACGGGGAGAGGATGCGGGTGGCGGGCGGACGCTCGTGCAAGGGTGGCAGGACGCGGTCTGATGCGTCGGCCGTGGACGGCCCCCGCCGATGGATGAAGCGGAGCCGCACCTTTACGCTCCGTGGCCACCTCTCCCCGGAGAGTTTCAGGCTGGATACGGCCCCGTCGATGTACCGCTCGACGATGAGGAGCCGTCCGTACCGGCGGGCGACGCGCTGGAGCTCCTTCTCCGTGGGCGTGAAGAACAACGAAGGCGGCAGTTGCGGCACGACTTTTGACCCCCTGGCCTGAACGTCTTAACCCGCCTGTAGATGCTTCCTGACATCGATCCATCATGGGTCACGTTCTGGCGGGTTAGCGCGTTCTCGCAGTGTACTCGCCTTCCGGGCGTTCCATCCGAATCATGGTGGAAGAGGCACCGCCGGTCATGAAGGACATGGCGGGCCCGGCCCCCGGATGCCCCCGGAGGACGGGCCCAGTGCGGTGCTGATCACTTCCTGCGAAAGGATCCGCGATGACAACACTAGATGCACCCCCAGGCGAGGCTCCGAAGCCCCCGTTCTCACGCGCACACTGCTGATCACGATCCTGTCCCTGACGGTGGCCGTCATCGTCGGGCTCGGCACCGGCATCTCGACGGCCGTCGCCGCCGTCGAGGTGTGGGGCGTCGAGCCCGCGCCCGCGATCGCGATCGGCTGCGTCCTCGGTGCAGGTGCGGCGATCATGACGGCGCTGAAGGCCGCCGTCGCCCTGAACCAGCTCGTGGCGGACAAGTCCGGCTAACCTCACGGACGGAGCTCGTGCCGCTGTCACGCGTCGAGTGGCCAGCGGCACGCGCCCTTCACCCTGCCGTGCTTCTCGGAGCGCAGAGGCTGGGCTCCGAGAAGGTCCGGCTTCCCGTAGCGTCTGCTCTCGGGCCCGCCTCTCGTGCTCGCCGGGCCGGGCCACCTCGCACAGCCGCACCCTGTCGTCCGGCGTCCGCTTGGCTGCCTCGGCCTCCCGCTCCCGGATCTCCCCCGACGTGCTGACCGCCCGCCCGATCCAGTGCCGTAGGTCGCGGGCAGCAGCGCGGCGAGGATGTTCCCGTGCGCCGAAGTCGTCGATACCGTAGCCGTAGGCATCGTTCGAGCTGGCGGTGATCGCCGCGACCAGCTCATCCGGTACGTCGTAGCGTTTCACCTGCTCCTCCTCGGGGCTCCGTATTCGCCGCGCTCGAGGCGGTCGCAGAGGATCCAGACGTCCCCGTACAGCGAGCCGTCCGAGGTAGCGAAGTACTGCTTGACGTCCCTGGCGATCGTGGCGCGTTCGGCCTCGCCGACTCGCCGCTCGATCTCGGGGACCACGGCGCGGAGCGTGCGGGCCATGGCGTCCCGCTCGTCGCCTGGAGCGGTGGCGTGCCGAGAACTGGTCGCACGCCAGGTTGAGCACCCCGTTCGGCAGGTCCGGGCGGGGCTCGGGCTGTCCGGCGCCCATTGAGGTGGAGAGCGGCGACCCCTGGGCCTTCTGCGCGCCCATGATGCGGACGCCGCCGCGGATCTCGTGCGCGTCGCCGCGGGGCGTCGAGGGCGTCGAGCCAGCCATGGCCGCCCCCGTCCAAAGGCGGTCGCCGGTCCACCGCCCCCGGCCGGCCTGCGTCGTGCCGGTGGCGTGGAGCGCCGACACGAGGATCGAGCGGGGCCGCTTCCCGGTATCGGCGTCGACGACGTCCGCGCTGCCTGCACCCGGCGTGTACGCGGTGACGCGGATCCGCAGCCGGTAGCCCCGCTCCCCGCACCGCTCGTACACCTGGCCGACCTTCACCGGCTGTGCGGAATCGGAGTCCTCGTCTGAGGCGCATTCCCCGGTCTCGTCGGACAACCAGATCAGGCCGCCAGCGCACTCCCACTGGTACTCGTCGCCCTCCCGGCGCTCCTCACCGGTCCACGCCTCACAGCCCTCGTGGTGCGGGCACGCCGCGATCACCGGCACTCTCCCCCGGTCGCGCGCTGGCCGGCCGGTCCGGTGACCGAGTCGACCCAGGTGCGGGCCGCAGAGGCACCCCCAAGGGCCGGGTCGGCCGTCTGAGAATCCTTCATCGTGGCTCCACGGACTTGCAGGGGCTGCTGTGCGGCTCGGGTGTGGCGGCGGGCACGTCCTCGCCCTTCACGGCCCACACCGTCAGCGTGATGATCGTGACCACCACGCAGATGCCGAGGATCCAGAACTCCCACCACGGCCGCCGGTCATCGTCGTCATGGTCGCGCGGCACTGAGGGCGTCTCTGCGGTCTTCGGAGGGTGGTCGCCTTCTCGCGGTGCGTGATCGGCCGTGTTCGTGGCGTGGTGATCGAATCCGGGGCGGCCAGCTCCACCCTCGTTCCGTCGGGCCTCCTCCCCCATCACCGGCCCGCCTGACCGAGCGCCTGGATCGCCTCCGCGATCAACCGCTGCCCTTTGCGCTCCTCCGCGACCTCCATGCGGGTGAGGTAGCCGTCCGCGTCGAACTCGGCGGCGATGTGCCCGGCCTTGGCCAGCGCGGCGAGGAGGTCCCCAGTCCCAGCCGGAGTTCCCGAACGGCCGCTTCCCCGAGAACCCCTCACCCTGGTCCCACACGACGACCAGGAGCGCCGTCAGGTACTCGCGGATCGTGGCCGCGCCGGCGTCGACGCTCTGGGAGACCACGCTGGACGAGCGGATCGCGATCGCGCCGCGCTCCCCCGTCCGGGTCCTGGACGAACTGCTGGTGGCCCGGGCAGCATGATCCGCTCCCAATCGGCTCCCAATCTTGGGTGCAGGCACCATGACGAATGGCAGGGGGGCCAGGTCGCCAGAGGACGCCGCGGCTGGAAGACCCGACTGTTTGTGCAGGTCAGCTACTATCTGACCGGTAGACCCGTGATGGTGCGGCCGATGACGAGGCGCTGGATTTCGGAGGTGCCCTCGAAGATGGTGAAAATCTTGGAGTCGCGGTGCATGCGCTCGACCGGGTACTCGCGGGTGTAGCCGTTGCCGCCGAGGATCTGGATGGCCTCTTCGGTGACGTGCACCGCCATCTCGCTCGCCATCAGCTTGGCCATCGAGCCCTCGGCGTTCGCGAAGTCCTTGCCGGTGCGCGCCATCCACGCGGCCCGCCACACCATGAGCCGGGCGGCGTCCAGGCGGGTCTTCATGTCGGCCAGCTTGAAGGCGATGGCCTGGAAGTCGCCGATCTTCTTGCCGAACTGCTCGCGCTCCCGCGCGTACTGCAGGGCGTAGTCGTAGGCGGCGCGGCCGACGCCGAGCGCCATCGCGCCGACGGACGGGCGGGTGGTCTCGAACGTCTTCATCGCGGCCTGGCCCTTGGCGCTCTTGCCCTCGCGGGACCGCGCGATGCGCTCGTCGAACTTCTCCTTGCCTCCGACGATCAGGTGGGAGGGGACGCGCACGTCGTCCAGGATCACCTCGGCGGTGTGGGAGGCGCGGATGCCGTGCTTCTTGAACTTCTGGCCCTGCCTCAGCCCGGGGGTGTTCGGCGGGATGATGAAGCTGGCCTGGCCGCGGCTGCCCAGTTCGGGGTGCACCGAGGCCACGACGACGTGGACGTCGGCGATGCCGCCGTTGGTCGCCCAGGTCTTGGTGCCGTTCAGCACCCACTCGTCCTTGGCCTCGTCGAAGACGGCGCGGGTGCGGATCGAGCCCACATCGCTGCCCGCGTCGGGCTCGGAGGCGCAGAACGCGCCGAGCTTGATGTCGTCGGCGGTGCCGAACATCTGCGGCACCCACTCGCTGACCTGGTCCGGGGTGCCCACGGCGGCGACGGACGCGGCGGCGAGGCCGGTGCCCACGATGGACAGCGCGATGCCCGCGTCGCCCCAGAACAGCTCCTCGAACGCGACCGGGATGCCGAGGCCGGTCGGCTCCAGCCACTGGGTGGCGAAGAAGTCGAGGGAGTAGATGCCGACCTTGGACGCCTCCTGGATCAGCGGCCAGGGGGTCTGCTCGCGCTCGTCCCACTCCTCGGCCGCGGGACGGATGACGTCCTTGGCGAACTCGTGGACCCAGTCCCTGACCTCGCGAACGTCCTCGCTGGGCTCAAGGGAGAACGGCGTCTGCTCGGCGGTCGTCATGATTAATTGACCCTCTCTCCAATAAACAGCTGTTACCAACGGTAGCACCAAGGTGCGTTACCACGGGTAACACCGTGGCCGGAGTCACAGCGGGAGAGGCGGTCATCCGGCGGCGTGCCGGTCCAGGAATTCGTAGACGTCCGCCTCGTCCACGCCGGGGAACGCCCCGGGCGGCAGCACCGACAGGACGTGCGAGTGCGCGCGCGCCGACGGCCAGGCCATGCCCTCCCACCGGTCGGACAGCGCCTTCGGCGGCCGCTGGCAGCAGTCGCCGTCCGGGCAGGCCGACTTGACCCGCCGGGTGGTCTCCCGGCCGCGGAACCAGCGGGAGTCTTCGAACCGGACGCCCAGCGTGATCGCGAAGTCGCGCTCGTGGCTGGGGTCGATGTGCGACAGGCACCAGTACGTCCCGTTGGGGGTGTCGGTGTACTGGTAGTAGACCGAGAAGCGGTCCGCAGCGCCGAACACGTGCCGGCCGGCCCATTCCCGGCACATCCGCTGCCCCTCGATCGCGCCGTCCTCGTCCTGGGGGAAGGCCAGGCCGTCGTTGGCGTACGCCTTGTAGATCGTGCCGTTCTCGTCGTTCTTGGTGAAGTGCAGCTCAAGGTCGAGGTGATGGGTCGCGACGTTGGTGAAGCGGTGCGCGGCCATCTCGTAGGAGACGGAGAAGACGTCCGCGAGGTCCTCCACCGACAGTTCCCGCGCGGCCTTGGCCTCCTGAAGGAAGGGGACGACGGTTCGCTCGGGCATCAGGATCGCGGCGCCGAAGTAGTTGGCCTCGACGCGCTGGCGCAGGAAGTCGGCGAAGTCGCGCGGCTGGTCGTGGTCGAGCGCGATGTGCCCGAGGGTCTGCAGCAGGATCGTCCGCGGCGTGTGCATGCCGAGCTGCTCGCGCTCCAGATAGATCCGCCGGTTGCGCAGGTCGGTGATGGACCGGACGGAACGCGGCAGGTCCTGGACGTACTGGAGGCTGAAGCCGAAGTGGCCGACCAGCGTCATCAGCAGCCCCTGCGACACCGCGCCGCGCCGGTACCCGACGGCGTCGAGGGTCCGGGACGCGACCTGCTCGATCTCGGCGAAGTGGTTGCCGCGTTCGTGCATCTGGCGGCGCAGCTCGGCGTTGGCCTTGCGCGCCTCCTCCGGGCTCGCGGTGGGCTTGGTGCGGCTGCGCTTCAGCTCCCCGTACAGCGCGAGGATGTGCTCGATGACCTCGTTCGGCATCCGCTTGCCGACCTTGAGGTGCGAGAGGCCGAGCGTCCGGTAGAGCGGGTCGCGCTGCGCCTCCTCCAGCTCGATCTCCAGCTGGGCGCGCCGGCTGGGCGGCTGGCGGCGCAGCAGCTCCTCCACCGGGCACTCCAGCGCGGTGGCGAGGGCCTGCAGCAGCGACAGCTTGGGCTCGCGCCGGCCGTTCTCCAGCAGCGACAGCTGGGACGGGGCGCGCCCGACGCGCTCACCGAGGTCCGCCAGCGTCATGCCGCGGGCGCGCCGCAGATGGCGGAGCCGCTGCCCGAACGTCACGAGATCTACATCACTCGTCAAGTTGAGGGGTTCTTCTGGCCGCAAGGTCGTCACCGCTTCATCATAGCGGAAATTTCGCAGTTCTTTCGTTACCCGCCAGTTCATATTGGGGTTGCGACCCGGGCATAGTCGACCACAAGCACCCAGGGGACGACACGGAAGGGCAAGACGATGAGCGACAGTCGCCTCAAGGGCGCAGCCGAGGAGCTGCAGCGACAGTGGGACACCGACCCGCGATGGAAGGGCGTCGAGCGGACCTACACGGCCGAGGACGTCATCCGGATCCGCGGTTCGGTCCAGGAGGAGCACACCCTCGCGCGCCTAGGCGCCGAGCGGCTCTGGACGCTCCTGCACGAGGAGGACTACGTCCACTCCCTCGGCGCGCTGACCGGGCTGCAGGCCGTCCAGCAGGTCAAGGCCGGCCTCAAGGCCATCTACCTGTCCGGCTGGCAGGTCGCGGCGGACGCCAACCTCGCCGGCCAGACCTACCCGGACCAGAGCATCTACCCGGCGAACTCGGTCCCGGCCGTCGTGCGCCGGATCAACAACGCGCTGCTGCGCGCCGACCAGGTCCAGTGGGCCGAGGGCCAGGGCGACACGCACTTCCTCGCCCCGATCGTGGCCGACGCCGAGGCCGGGTTCGGCGGCGTGCTGAACGCCTTCGAGCTGATGAAGGGCATGATCGCCGCGGGCGCCGCGGGCGTGCACTGGGAGGACCAGCTGGCCTCCGAGAAGAAGTGCGGCCACCTCGGCGGCAAGGTCCTCATCCCGACCTCGCAGCACATCAAGACCCTCAACACCGCCCGCCTCGCCGCGGACATCTCCAATGTGCCGTCACTGATCATCGCGCGGACCGACGCAGAGGCCGCGACCCTGATCACGACGGACGTGGACGAGCGCGACCGCGAGTTCACCACCGGCGAGCGCACCGCGGAGGGCTTCTACCGGGTCCGCAACGGCATCGAGCCCTGCATCGCCCGCGCCAAGGCGTACGCGCCGTACTCCGACCTCATCTGGATGGAGACCGGCACCCCGGACCTGGAGCAGGCCCGCAAGTTCGCCGAGGCGGTCAAGGCGGAGTACCCGGACCAGATGCTGGCCTACAACTGCTCGCCGTCCTTCAACTGGAGGGCGCACCTGGACGACGCGACCATCGCCAAGTTCCAGCGCGAGCTCGGCCACATGGGGTTCAAGTTCCAGTTCATCACGCTGGCCGGCTTCCACGCGCTCAACTACGGCATGTTCGACCTGGCGCACGGCTACGCCCGCGAGGGCATGACGGCCTACGTCGACCTGCAGGAGCGTGAGTTCGCGGCGGCCGAGAAGGGCTTCACCGCAGTGAAGCACCAGCGCGAGGCCGGCACCGGCTACTTCGACATGGTCAGCACCGCGATCAGCCCGGACTCGTCCACCACGGCGCTGAAGGGTTCCACGGAAGAGGGCCAGTTCCACTGACCCTCGGCGGCCGGTTCCACCGGCCCGTCCCTCCGGCCTGATCCCCAGGACCCCGAAAGGCCCCCGCGTCCCTACACCCGCGGGGGCCTTCCGGTATGCCCGGGCCCCCTCCCCTGACCCCTCCCAGGCTCCTCCCACGCCTCATCCACCCCGGCCACATGCGGCGATGGATCTCGACAACTCCCAATAAAAGGAGCATCGTGGGCGCGCTAGATGATCACTCGGAAAGGATCTCTGATGGCGCGTCACCCCCGGTCCATCCGGTCCCGGGCGATCCCCGGCCGGATGCTCCCGCTCGCCGTCGCCGCCGTGAGCGTCGTCGCGCTCGCACCCGCCGCCTCCGCGGACGGGCACAGCCAGAACGGGCGCTTCACCCCCGGCGCCTCCGGTGTCGGCGACTCCTACTTCCCGCTGGAGGGCAACGGCGGCTACGACGTACGCCACTACTCGCTGGATCTGCGCTACGACCCCGACTACGACCAGCTCGACGGCACCGTGACCGTCACCGCCCGGGCCACCCAGAATCTGTCGCGGTTCGACCTGGACCTGTCCGGCATGGACGTCGACAAGGTCTGGGTCGACCGGCACCAGGCCCGCTACACCCGGCGCGGCCAGGAACTGGTCATCACGCCGCGCGAGGGCCTGCGGAAGGGACGGACCTTCACCGCGGTGATCAGGTACGGCGGAGTCCCGCAGACCATCGTGGGCTCGCCGATCGTGTTCGGCTCCCCGTACGGGTTCCTGCACACGCCCGACGGCGCGTTCGTCGGCGGTGAGCCGAACGGCGCCAGCACGTGGTTCCCGGTCAACGACCACCCGAGCGACAAGGCCACCTACGACTACACCCTCACGGTGCCGAAGGGCCTGACGGCCGTCGCCAACGGGCGTCCCACGGGGCACCGTTCCGACGTCGCCTCGTTCAGCCGCCGCAGCGCGAAGACCCGCGCCGAGGTCTTCAAGTGGCGCGAGGACAGCCCCATGGCGAGCTACCTCACCACGATCGACATCGGCAAGTGGGACGTGAAGCAGGGCCGCACACCCGGCGGCGTCCCCAACTACACGGCCGTCGACCCGGTGCTCCTCGCGAACCAGCCGGATGCGGTGAGCTTCTTCTACGACACCACCAGCGAGGTCACCGACCTGTGGTCGAAGACGTTCGGCAAGTACGCGTTCAGCAGCACCGGCGCGATCGCCGACGACGCCCGCTTCAACGGCCAGCCGCTCGGGTTCTCCCTGGAGACGCAGAGCAAGCCGGTCTACTCCGCGGTCCGGAGCACCGGGACGATCGCCCACGAGCTGGCGCACCAGTGGTTCGGCGACGCGGTGTCGCCGGAACGCTGGAAGGACGTCTGGCTGAACGAGAGCTTCGCCACCTGGGCCGCGTGGTACTACACGGAACTGCACGGCGGCCGCAGCGTTCACGACGCGGCCCGCGCCACGTACGCCGCCCGTCCGTTCCCCGACCGTGAGGGCAACCCGTACTGGTCGGTGCTGACCGCCGACCCGCAGCGCGACACCATGTTCAACGACCGCGTCTACAGCGGCGGCGGCATGATGCTGCAGTTCCTCCGGGAGAAGATCGGCGACGAGAAGTTCCTGACCCTTCTCCGGACGTGGTACGCGCAGCACAAGTACCGCAACGGCAACACCGCGCAGTTCACGTCCCTGGCGCAGCAGATCTCCGGGCAGGATCTGAGCGGGTTCTTCAAGGACTGGCTCTACTCCCCCATCAAGCCCGAAATTCCGCAGGGCTGACCCCACCTCGGAAGCGGGGCTCCGGCGCGACGCGCTGGAGCCCCGCTTCTGTGCGAAATTACGTGGTCGCCCTTGCGCTGTCTGGCTAGGCTCCTGGCAAGTGGGCGTTCTTCCGTGGGTGTGGTGGTACGGCCTCCGCCGCCACACCGCGTACCCCCTCGGCTCCCTGACCGAGTCGCTGACCAACACGGCGTTCGGCTTCATGCGCGCCTACGTCCTGCTGGCTCTGTGGGAGGTCCGTCCGTCGCTCGGCGGCTACGAGGCCGCCGACGCCGTCACGTTCTGCTTCATCACCCAGGCCCTGATCGGGCCGGTCCAGATCTTCGGCGGGATGGACCTCACCGAGCGCATCCGCAACGGCGACATCGCGATCGACATGCACCGGCCGGTGGGCCTCCAGGGCTGGTGGCTCGCCGACGACCTGGGCCGCGCCGCCGGTTCGCTGCTGCTGCGCGCCGGTCCCCCGCTGCTGGCAGGGGCACTGGTCTTCCCGTTCCGGTGGCCGGCCCCGCAGGCCCTCGCGGCGTTCGCGGTGGCGCTGGTCCTGGCGGCCGTCGTCGGCTTCGCACTACGGTACCTGGCGGCGATGGGGATGTTCTGGCTGCACGACGACCGGGGCCTGAACGCGGTCACGTTCGTCATGTCGGTGTTCTTCTCCGGGATGATCCTGCCGCTGGTCGTGTTCCCCGGGTGGCTCGGCAAGGTCGCGCGGGCGCTGCCGTGGTCGGCGCAGATCCAGGTGCCGGCGGACGTGTTCCTCGGCCGGTACACCGGCGCCGCGCTGCCGGGGGCGCTGGCGTTCCAGGCGGCCTGGGCTGTGGCCCTGCTCGGGGCCGGAGCCCTGGTCACGCGGGCGGCCCGGCGGAGACTGGTGATCCACGGTGGCTGACCCCGTGCCGGCAGGACCGGCGCGCATGTACGGGCTGCTCGCCTGGACGTGGATCCGGGCGGCGGCGCAGTACCCGGTGTCGATGGCGCTGCTGGCCCTCGTCACGGCGGTCGTCTCCACCCTGGACGCGGCCGCGATCCTGGTGCTGTTCTCGCGGGCGCCGCGCATCGCCGGGTTCGGCTCGTCCGAGGTGCTCTTCCTCTACGGCACGTCGGCCCTGTCGTTCGCGTTCTCCGACATCGCCCTCGGAACGACCGAGCGGCTCGGGTACCACGTGCGGGAAGGGTCGCTCGACGCGATGCTGGTGCGCCCGGTGAGCCCCCTGGTGCAGATCGCGACGGAGGGCTTCACTCCCCGGCGCATCGGCAAGCTGGTCCCGGCGGTGATGGTGCTCGCCTACGCGATCAGCCGGCTGGACGTCGCCTGGACGCCCGGCCGGGTGGCGATGGTCCCGGTCATGGTGCTGTCCGGGACGGCGATCTTCGGCGGGCTGTGGGTGCTGACCGGCGCGGTGCAGGTCGTGCTGGTCGACAGCCACGGGGCGAGCAAGTCGCTGACCTACGGGGGCGCGTTCCTCACCCAGTACCCGATGACCATGTTCGCCCGCGACTTCGTCCGCGGGGTGACGTTCGTCGTCCCGCTGGCGTTCGTCAACTGGCAGCCCGCGCTGTACGTCCTGGACCGTCCCGACCCGCTCGGGCTGCCGGGCGCGGTCCGGTTCGCGTCCCCCGCGGTCGCCGCCGTGCTGGGCGCGGTCGCGGCGCTGGCGTGGCGGGCGGGGCTGCGGCACTACCGGTCGACGGGGAGCTGATGCCGATGGCGATGATCGAGGCCGAGAACGTCGTCAAATCGTTCACCGTCCGGACGCGTGCGGGCCTGCTGCGGCGGACGCGGACGTCCCTGCACGCCGTGGACGGCGTGTCGTTCACCGTCGAGCCGGGCGAGTTCGTCGGGTACCTCGGCCCGAACGGCGCCGGGAAGTCCACGACGATCAAGATGCTGACCGGGATCCTCACCGCGTCGTCCGGCACCCTGCGCGTGTGCGGGCTCGACCCGTCGCGGCGGCGCACGACGCTCGCCCGCCGCATCGGGGTCGTCTTCGGGCAGCGCACGACGCTGTGGTGGGACCTTCCGCTGCGCGACAGCCTGGCCCTCGTCCGCCGGCTCTACCGGGTCGAGGCCGCGGCGCACCAGGCGCGGCTCGCGGAGCTGACCGCGCTGCTGGAGCTGGAGCCGTTCCTCGGCACCCCGGTCCGGCAGCTCAGCCTCGGCCAGCGGATGCGCGGCGACCTGGCCGCCGCGCTCCTGCACGACCCGGAGCTGCTCGTCCTGGACGAGCCGACGATCGGCCTGGACGTGGTGAGCAAGGCGACCGTCCGCGACTTCCTGGAACGCGTCAACGCCGAACGCGGCACCACGATCCTGCTGACCACGCACGACCTCGGCGACATCGAGCGGCTCTGCCGCCGCGTCATGATCATCGACCATGGCCGGCTCGCCTACGACGGCGGCCTGGACGAGCTGCGCCGCACCGTGGACGCCGACCGGCTCCTGGTCGTGGAGCTGGCCCGGCCGGGCCCGCCGATCACGCTGGACGGGATCGTGGCCGAGCGGGTGGAGGGGCCGCGGCAGTGGCTGCGGCTGCCGCGCTCGGCGAACGCGGCGGCGGTCGTGGCCGAGCTGGCACGCGACCATGAGGTCCGCGACATCTCCCTACGGGAGGCCGGCATCGAGGAGGTCCTGGCGGGCCTCTACCGCGGCGACCACGCGTACTGGTGCTCGGGACGCCCGGTCGCGCCGTAGCGGAGCGTCACCACGACCCGCCCGGCCTGGGCGAGGGCGGCGAGGTAGCGCTGGGCCGTGGCGCGGGAGATGCCGACCTGGTCGGCGATCTCGGCGGCGGACCGCGGCTCGTCCGCCCGCCGCAGCGCGTCGGCGATCAGCCGTGTCGTCACCGGCGACTGGCCCTTCGGCGCGGGCGGCTGGCCGTGCAGCGGCGCGTACAGGGCGCGGACCGCGCCGTCCAGGGCCACCTGGGACAGGTCGTTCTCGCCGGACAGCGCCTCACGGTACCGGGCGTAGGCGGTGAGCCGCGCGTTCAGCGCAGCGGCGGTGAACGGCTTGACCAGGTAGTGCAGGGCGCCGTGCCGGAACGCCTCCCGGACGACGGCGGGGTCGGCCGCCGCGGTCGCCATGATGACGTCCGCGTCCAGCTCGGGCAGCAGGGTCAGGCCCGAGGCGTCCGGCAGGTAGACGTCCAGCAGGACGAGCGCGGGCGCCAGCTCGGCGGCCTTGGACCTCGCCTGCGCCGCGGTGTGCGCGAGCCCGGCGACGGAGAACCCGCGCAGCGCCGCCACGAAACCGGCGTGCACCTGCGCGACGCGGAAGTCGTCGTCCACCACCAGCACGTCGATCATGGCCTCGCCTCATTCATGCCCGCCCCCGGTGGGAGGCCGGGCCCCCACACCCCCCGGTTCACTTCGCTCATCGCATCGCCTCCGCACCGAGCACCCCGGGGAGCCGGGCGACCGCGACGGCACCGCTGCCGGCCGACCCGTCCGAGCCGGCCTCCACGAACCGCACGTCGCCCTCGCGGGCGCGGGCGGTGCGGCGCGCCAGCCCGAGCCCGAGCCCGCGCGACCGGCCCGCCGCGATGTCGCGGGTCGAGACGCCGTCGTCGAACACGGCGTCGCGGAGCCCGTCCGGCAGCCCGTCCCCGGAGTCGGTGACGGTGACGTGCAGGTCGCGGCCGTCGCCGAGCAGTTCGACCTCGACGCGTGCGGGCCGCCGCCGCCCGAGCCGTGCCGCCTCGACGGCGTTGTCGACGAGGTTGCCGACCACCGTCGTCACGTCCAGGGGGTCGGCGACGCGGCCGGGGACGAAGCTGCCCGCGCCGATGTCGAGCCGGACGCCCTTCTCCGCGGCGACGGCTGCCTTGGCCGACAGGAACGCCCTCAGGTAGGGGTCCGACAGTGGGTCGGGCAGGTTGTCGGGGGCGGGCGCGCGGCGGGCGGCGTCCTCCATCAGCGTCCCGATGTAGTCGGCGGCCTCCTCGCTGTGGCCCAGCTGGAGCAGGCCGGAGAGGGTGTGCAGGCGGTTGGCGTACTCGTGCCGCTGTGCGCGGAGCGCGTCGAAGAGGGTGCTGACCGAGTCCAGCTCGCGGGCGAGGGTCTCCAGGTCGGTGCGGTCGCGCAGCGTGATCACGGCGCCGAGGTCGCGGCGGTGCCGGCGGACCTCGCGCCGGTTGACGACGAGCACCCGCTCCCCCGCGGTGACGAACAGGTTCGCGGCCTCCCGCTCCCCCGTCAGGACGTCCCGGAGCGTCCCCTCGGGGGCGAGGTCCCCGGCGGGCGTGCCCGCCTCCGGCGTGACGCCGAGCAGCCGGGACGCCTCGTCGTTGCAGACCGCGATCCGGCCGGCGGTGTCCACCGCGACGACGCCCTCGCCGACACCGTGCAGCACCGCCTCCCGCTCATGGACCAGCTCCACCAGCTCGTACGGTTCGAAGCCGAGCGTCTGCCGTTTCAGCCTCCGCCCGATCGCGGCGGACGCGAACACCCCGAGCAGGACGGCCCCGGCCACGAACAGCGACATCTCCCGCAGCAGCTGGCCGAGTTCCTGGTCGATCGCGCGGGCGTCGAACCCGACGCTGACCTCGCCGAGGATCCGCCCGTCCCGCCCGTACAGCGGGACCTTGCCGCGCGCGGACAGGCCGAGGGTGCCGCGCTCGACACGGACGACCTCCCGCCCGGCGAGCGCGTCGGAGGGGTCGGTGCTCACGTGCCGGCCGAGCTCCAGGGGATTGGGGTGGGAGAAGCGGATGCCGCGGTTGTCGGTCACGACGACGAAGAGCGCCCCCGTCCGGACGCGGACCCGCTCGGCGCGGTCCTGGACGATGTGGCCGGGATCGCCGTCGGCGACCGCGTCGGAGATCTCCGGGTCGACGGCGACGGTGCGCGCCACCGTGAGAGCCCGCTGGCCGTACTGGTCGCGGAGCCTGCCGTCGAGCATCCAGGCCACCAGCCCGTATCCGAGGACCGCGACCACGACGACCACGCCCACCTGCAGGATCAGCACCTGGCGGGCGAAGGAGATGCGCGGCCGGACGGACATGTCGTGCACGGTAATCGATGCCGGGCCGCCCGCCCACCCGGGCCGCGAGCAGAACGCGCAAAACTCGGGCTAACGCGCGCAACGTGGGGTTTCGCGACTTGCGAGCACATCGCGGGCAAGGGTTCCGGTGACGCGCGCCACATTCGTACGGTTCCGGCGTGTCCAGAACAGCATCGCCCAAGCGAGACAGCACCGAGCGCACCCCCGGCGCGCCCGTGATCGAGCTGGAGAGCGCCACCAAGCGCTTCCGGTCGGCGGGCGGCGTCCACACGGCCGTCCGGGACCTGAACATGTCCGTGGGTCCCGGCGAGTTCGTCGCCGTGGTCGGCCCGACCGGCTGCGGCAAGTCGACCACCCTCTCCCTGGTCTCCGGCCTGGAGCCGGCGTCCGAGGGCCGTGTCCTCGTCCAGGGCCGGCCCGTCGACGGGATTCCCGACCGCGTCGGCTACATGTTCCAGAACGACGCCGTGCTGCCCTGGCGGTCCGTCCTGGACAACGTGGCGGCAGGCCCCCGCTACCGGGGCGCGTCCAAGCGGGCGGCCCGCGACCGCGCCCGCGACTGGGTCGAGCGGGTCGGCCTCGCCGGCTTCGAGGGCTACTACCCCCACCAGCTGTCCGGCGGGATGCGCAAGCGCGTCGCGCTCGCGCAGACCCTCGTGAACGAGCCGTCCGTGCTGCTCATGGACGAGCCGTTCTCCGCCCTCGACGTCCAGACCCGAGGCCTCATGCAGGACGAGCTGCTGCGCCTCTGGTCGGGATCCGGCGCCGCCGTCGTGTTCGTCACCCACGACCTGGAGGAGGCGCTCGTCCTGTCCGACCGGGTCGTGGTCATGACCGCCGGCCCCGCGACGATCAAGGGCGTGTTCGACGTGCCCCTCGACCGGCCGCGGAACGCCGAGGAGGTCCGGCTCACCGGCGAGTTCCTCGACATCTACCGCGAGGTGTGGGACTCGCTCCGCGAAGAGGTTCAGATCACCCGCGAGAGAGGGGCCGGCCATGCCGCGTGACGCGGAGACGACCACGACCGAGGCCACGGTGACCATCGACAAGGCCGCTCCGGCACCCGGGACCACCGCGTCCGGCGGGGCGGGCGACCGCGGCGAGCTGGCGGCGATCGCGCGGGCGCGCACCGCCGGGCTGCGCCGCGCCCTCGGCATCAACGGCGTCCGGATCGTGCTCGTCCTGGTGTGGCTCGGATCGTGGGAGCTGGCCGCCCGGCACCTGATCGACCCGTTCTACTACTCGATGCCGTCCAAGATCTGGGAGCGGCTCGTCGGATGGTTCACCGAGGGCACCGCGCAGGGGTCGATCTGGGAGCAGATCTCGGTCACCCTGCAGGAGGCCGTCGCGGGCTTCGCGCTCGGCGCGGCCGGCGGCGTCGTCCTCGGCATCGTGCTCGGCCGCAGCCGTTTCCTGTCGGACGTGTGCGCGCCGTTCATCAAGGCCGTCAACGCGATCCCGCGGATCATCCTGGCCTCGCTGTTCATCATCTGGTTCGGCCTCGGCATGCAGTCCAAGATCGCGACGGCGTTCGTGCTGGTGTTCTTCGCGGTGTTCTTCAACGCGTTCCAGGGCGCCCGCGAGGTCGACCGGAACCTCGTGAACAACGCGCGGATCCTCGGCGCCGGCCGGTTCCAGGTGCTCTGGACGATCGTGGTGCCGAGCGCGACCTCCTGGATCCTCGCCTCACTGCACTCGGCGTTCGGGTTCGCCATCATCGGCGCGATCGTCGGCGAGTACACCGGCGCCGACAAGGGCCTCGGTCTGCTCATCAACCACTCGCAGGGCACCTTCGACTCGGCCGGCATCTACGCCGGGATGATCATCATCACGGTGCTGGCCCTGCTCGCCGAGTACCTGCTCACCCTGCTGGAGGGCCGGCTGCTGCGCTGGCGTCCCGCCGCGTCCGGTCACGACGTCCAGATCTGACCCCTCCCCCAAGACGTCCGGACCCGCCCCGGACCCTCCCACCCCGCATTCCGCACGACCAGGAGAAACCGTCATGCCCAGCACACCCTTCCGAGTGGGCGCCGCCGCGCTCGCCGCGCTCACCGCCCTGTCGTCCCTGTCCGCCTGCCGCGACTCCCGTGCCGGATCCGGCGGGGACGGCGGCTCCGGCGGCACCGTCAAGATCATGGTCGGCGGGATCGACAAGGTCATCTACCTGCCCGCGAAGCTGACCGAGCAGCTCGGCTACTTCAAGGAGCAGGGGCTGAACGTCCAGCTTCTCACCGAGCCCGCCGGCGCGCAGGCCGAGAACGTCCTCATCTCCGGGGACGTCCAGGGCGTCGTCGGCTTCTACGACCACTCCATCCAGCTGCAGACCAAGGACAAGTGCGTGCAGAGCGTCGTGCAGATGGCGGACGTGCCCGGCGAGGCGGAGATGGTCTCGACGTCCAAGGCGGGCTCGCTGACGTCGCCGGCCGGGTTCAAGGGCAAGAAGCTCGGAGTCACCAGCCCGGGCTCGTCCACCGACTTCATCACCCGCGCGCTGGCCGTCCGCAACGGCGTGAAGACGTCCGACTACACGACCGTCAAGGCGGGCGCGGGCCAGACGTTCATCTCCACCATGGAGAACGGCGGCATCGACGCGGGCATGACGACCGACCCGACCATCGCCAAGCTGGTCAGCACCAACAAGGCCAAGGTCATGGTCGAGATGCGCACCGAGGAGGGCACCCGCAAGGCGCTCGGCGGGCTGTACCCGTCCACGTCCCTCTACATGGACTGCGCGTGGGTGAAGTCCAACGGCGAGACCGTGCAGAAGCTCGCCAACGCGTTCGTCAAGACGCTCGGCTGGATCAAGCAGCACAAGCCGGCGGAGATCGCGGCGAAGATGCCGAAGGACTACGCGGGCGGCGACCCGGCGCTGTACGAGAAGGCGGTCGGCGACTCGATCAGCATGTTCAACGGGGACGGCGTCATGAAGCCGGACGCCGCCGAGAACGTCCTGAAGGTGCTGGCGCAGTTCTCGCCCGAGGTCGCGGAGAAGAAGGACAAGATCGACCTGAGCAAGACCTACACCACGCAGTTCGTGACCAAGGCGAAGCAGGGATGACCGGACCGGAGAACGCCTGACCGGACGCGGTACGCGGGCCGGGCCTCGCGCGGAGGCCCGGCCCGTCAGCGTGCCCGCCGTCAGCGGGCCATGCGGTCGCGGTGCATGGCACTGTAGAAGTCCCGGTCGGCGGCGTCGTCGTCGCGGTCGGCGCCCCAGCGGCGCGGCGCCCACGAGGGCATCAGCAGCGCGAGCCCCATCATCGCGTAGATCCCGGAGCCGAGCAGCATGCGCAGCCCGAAGTCCAGGTCGCCGGCCGGCGGCACCTTGCCCGGCAGATCGAGGACGCGGCCGGGGTCGACCAGGAAGTAGCCGGACAGTCCCAGCAGCGCCAGCGCCGGGACGAGGGACACCAGCGGCGACGCCCACCGGGCCACGATGATCACCCCCGTCACCAGGCCCACGGCGGCGAGCAGGGCGAACGCGCCGTAGATGCGGGTGCGGTCGGTGATCGCCTGCCCGGTGCCGTCGAAGGACTGGCCGGCCTGGACGTACCCCCAGGCCGCGCCGTACACCAGCGCGGGTGTCAGCAGGACGCCGAGAACGAAGCCGAACGCATGGCGCACCGCGCATCACATCCATTCGAACGCGCCCGCCGCCGGGCGCGCATGGTTCCGGTAGCGCCTCAATCAGAACACGCACGCCAGGGATGGCGCATGCAAATCCGTACCGTTTTGTGGTGGTTCGTTTTGACGGCCGTTACCCGGGCATCGGCGAGTCATCCGATCCGACGCACGTTGGAGGAACGACATGTCGACCGCGATATGGGTCGTCATCGCCCTTGTCATCGCCGCCGTTCTCGTCGCCGCCGCCTACCTGGCCCGGGCCAGGTCGCGCTCCGCGCGGCTCCGGCGGCGGTTCGGTCCCGAGTACGACCGGACCGTGGAGCGCGCGGGCGGCCGCGCCGCCGCCGAGCGGGAGCTGCGCTCCCGCGAGCAGCGCCATGAGCGGCTCGAACTGCACGACCTCGACCCCCGCCGCCGCGAGCAGTACCGCGAGCAGTGGGTCCGCGTCCAGGAGCGGTTCGTCGACACCCCGGAGGCGGCGGTCGAGCAGGCCGGCGGCCTCGTCACGGTGGTGATGGGCGAACGCGGCTACCCGACGCACGGCTTCGAGGACAAGGTCGCCCACCTGTCGGTGGAGCACGGCCGCACGATGGACCACTACCGGAACGCCCACGCGATCAGCGGCAAGGCCTCGTCCAAGGAGGCGTCCACCGAGGAACTGCGGCAGGCCATGGTGCACTACCGCGCCCTCTTCGAGGAACTCCTGGCACCGCACGACGGGCGGCGGCCCGCAGGCCACGCCGCCGAGGAGCGCACCGCAGGAAAGCACACCGCGCGAGAGCACACCGTGGACGAGCCCAACGGCGAGGCGCCCCGCGTGCCTCCCGCCGGGCCGCCTCCTGCCCCTCCCGCCGCGGCGGCCGGCCCTGTGGGCGGTCGCCGGGACGACCGCACGCCGAGGAGCTGATCCCCGATGCAGCACAGGCGAACCGACGAGAGCGCGGCGGAGGCCGGCGAGCGCGGCCGGGCGGCCGGAACGACCGAGCCTGGCGTACCCGGTGACCTGCGCGTCGCAGGTCCTCCCTCCAGGCCCCCGGTGATGGACGCGCCGGAGCCGGTCCCGGACACGATCCCGGACCCGATCCCCGTCCCGGACGCCGGACGCGGCGAGGCGGCCACCGGGTCCCCCGCCCCCTCGGGCGGTCCGGAGAAGCTGATGGACCTCGCCGAGGCCGAGCGGTTCCGCGAGCGCTGGCACGCCGTGCAGTCCGCGTTCGTGGACGACCCGGGCGAGTCGGTCCGCAGGGCGGACGACCTCGCGTCCGAGGCCGTCGACGCCCTCGGACGCGCGATCGCCGCACACCGGCGGAAACTCTCGGAGGCGCTGGGCACGGGTGAACGCGCCGACACCGAGCGGCTCCGCCTGGCGTTGCGCGGCTACCGCGATCTCCTGGACCGCATCTTCGCCGCCTGAGAGCGGCGGACGGGCGCCCACGGATCCGCCGTGGGCGCCCGCCGGTGTCCGGATCAGCCGTTCAGGAACCTGACGACCGCCTCGCGGCCCTGGGTCCCTCGTTCGCGGTTCTGGATGGAGTGGGCGGCGCCCTTGACCACGACGAGCTCGCCGCGCGGGGCGTAGCGGAGTGCTTCGCGCGCCCATTCGAGGGGCGTGGACAGGTCGTGGTCGCCGTTCAGCAGCAGGACGGGAACCGGCAGCCTCGTCCGCCGGGGCTCGGCGGTGTGCCGCGCCCACGGCCAGTGCAGGCATTCCTGGATGAACCCATTGCCGACGGCCGTCTCCGAGGTGAACGGCCAGGTGGCACGGGCGGGGAGGTGCTTGCGCGTCCGGTCCAGCGCGGCCCGGCGGCGAGCGGGAGAGGTCTCGGACGTCCCCCATGGGAACTGCCCGTCCCCGCAGATGGTGGCGATGTGCAGTCCCGAGCTGTACTCCGCTGGGTCGCCGCCGCCCGAGTCGAGCGCCTGGAGGAGCCGGTCCAGGTGTCCGGGGTTCCCGTGCCGCGCGTCGTGGATCGCCGTGACCACGTCGCCCAGGCCCCCGACGGCGCTCGCGTCCCGGTAGGTCGGATCGAGGAACTCGTAGGTCACCAGCATGTCCCAGATGCGGACGGCGTCCTTGCGGGTGCGGGCGAGCCAGGCCAGGTCCTCGGCAGGGTCGAAGGCGCAGGCGGGTGCGGCCCGGCAGGCGTCCCGCAGAACGCGGGCGGTGGCGCGCAGGCCGGTGAGGTAGAGCATGTCGTCGTGCTGCGGGTCCACGTGCGGCAGCACCGAGTCGAGGACGAGCCTGGTCACGTTCTGCGGGTGGGACGCGGTGTAGGTGGCACCGGTCATGGTGCCGTAGGAGACGCCGTCCACCGTCCATTTCCGGATGCCGAGAGCGCGGCGCAGCAGGTCGAGGTCGCCGACGGTCTGCTCGGTGGTGAAGTAGTGGCGCCGGTCGCCGAGCACGCCGGCACATTCCCCGACCGCCGCGGGCGTGGGCGGCTCGATGTCGCTGCCGTCGACCTCCGCCTGCAGCCGCGGGCAGTCGATCGCGCCGGACTCGCCGGTGCCGCGCTGGTCGATCATGACGAACCGGTGGCTCTTCGCCAGCTCCGGCATCCGCTTGGAGATGCCGTCGATGAACGGGACGCCTGGCTGGCCCGGACCGCCGGTCAGGAACAGGAGCACTCCGTTCGGCGCACCGGCGTTGTCGGCGATGGCCACCTGGAGTCTCAGGGTGTCCTTCCTCCCCGGATGGCGGTGGTCGAGGGGAACGGTCAGGAACGAGCAGGTGAAGCCCGGCTTGCCCGCGCACGGGTGCGGATCGGCCAGCCTCGGGGCGGACGTGGGCGCCGTGTGCGGCGACTGGGGTGCAGCGGCCGCCGTCGTCCCGCCGGATGCGGCGAGGGCGAGGGTGAGGGCGAACACCGCTGTGAAACGTGATCGCATGCGGAGATCATCGCCCGCGAGACGCGGGCCGGCCGGGATCTCGCCGGAACCGGCCATGTCTCCGGCCACCGCCGCCCGCGTCCTCCGGCTCGGCCCGCTCGTCACGAAGGGCGGCGAGGGTGAATACTGAATCCCGTTCGGTAACCCCGTGAGCGGAGGATCAAGGTGTCCGAGAACTTCTCGATGACCATCGACGGCCTGGCCGTGACCGCACCCCGCACCTTCGGCGTGATCGACCCGGCGACCGGCGAGGTGGCCGAGCAGGCGCCCGACGCGTCCAGGGAGCAGCTGGACGCGGCGATGGCCTCGGCGCAGGCCGCCTACGCGGAGTGGCGCCGCGACGAGTCCGCGCGCCGCAAGGCGCTGCTCGCGGCGGCCGACGTCATGTTCGCCAAGTCCGAGGAGATCGGCCGGATCCTCACCCTGGAGCAGGGCAAGCCGCTGTCCGACGCGACCATGGAGGTCGTCGGCGCCGGCGTGTGGCTGAAGTACTTCGCGGATCTGGAGCTGCCCCGCGAGGTCATCCAGGACGACGCCAACGCGCTGGTGGAGGTCGTCCGCCGCCCGATGGGCGTCGTCGCCGCGATCACCCCGTGGAACTACCCGCTGCTCCTCGCGGTCTGGAAGCTCGCCCCGGCCCTGCTCGCGGGCAACACGATGGTCCTCAAGCCGTCCCCGTTCACCCCGCTGTCCAGCCTGAAGCTCGGCGAGGTGCTGCGGGACGTCCTGCCGCCCGGCGTCCTGAACGTCGTCACCGGCGGTGACGACCTCGGCGCCTGGATGACCGCGCACGACGTCCCGCGCAAGATCAGCTTCACCGGCAGCGTCGCGACGGGCAAGCGGGTGGCCGCCGCGGCGGCGCCCGACCTGAAGCGCGTCACGCTGGAGCTCGGCGGCAACGACCCGGCGATCCTGCTGGACGACGCCGACCCGGCCGCGGTCGCCGACCGGCTGTTCGGCGCGGCGTTCCAGAACAACGGGCAGGTCTGCTCGGCGATCAAGCGCGTGTACGTCCCGGACGCGCTCTACGGGGACGTGGTGGACGCCCTCGCCGAGCGCGCGAAGGCCGCCAAGGTCGGCAACGGCATGGACGAGGGCGTCCAGTACGGGCCGATCAACAACAGGCCGCAGTACGAGCGGGTCGGCGAGCTGGTCGCCGACGCGATCGCCGGCGGTGCCCGCGCCGCGGCGGGCGGCAGGCCGATCGACGGGCCCGGCTACTTCTTCGAGCCCACCATCCTCGCCGACGTCTCCGACGGCACCCGGATCGTGGACGAGGAGCAGTTCGGCCCGGCGCTGCCGGTCATCAGGTACACCGATGTCGAGGAGGCCCTCGCCCGCGCCAACGGCACCCACTTCGGGCTGTCCGGGTCGGTGTGGGGCGCCGACGCCGACCGGGCCGCCGAGGTGGCCGGGCGGCTGGAGTGCGGCACCGCCTGGGTCAACACCCATCTGGCCCTCGCCCCGAACCAGCCGTTCGGCGGGTTCAAGTGGAGCGGCGTCGGTGTCGAGAACGGGCCGTGGGGCCTGTACGGGTTCACCGAGCTCCAGGTGATCCACCGCTCGAAGAGCTGAGCGAGCGCGCGCACGGGGCCCGGCGGCCGGCCGCCGGGCCCTCCCCGTTTCCGGTGCGTACGACAAGAGCGGAAAGTCACGACTTCGAGTCCGGAAAGTGACATCGCCACTACTGGTGGTCGGTCCCCGGAATGGGACACTTTCTGAACAGGGGCGTGGACCACCGCACCTACCGTGGAGGGCCGGATGCAAACCTGGGACGTCACGCGCCAGGACGACCTCGGCAACACGTTCCACGTAGCGACGCACGACTCGCGCATCTCCGCGCTGGCGCAGGTCATGGTGTTGGAGAGCGGCGTCCCGCACAAGCAGACGTACCGGGTGGACGGCCCGCCGGGGCCCGCCGTCCGCACCAACCGCGACCTGTACCTGGTGTTCCTGCAACTCGGTCAGGAGGCCAGGGCGGCGTCCTGGTCGCTGTCGGCGTTCCTCCGGTCGCTGTGGAAGGTCAGCGTTCCACTCGGCGGCCAGGAGCGGCTGGAGCCCGACGACGTGGCGGCGATGTTCGCGGCGGCGTCCACCACACCGCCCCCCGACTTCGACCCCGCGTGGAGCGGCAAGGACCTCTCCCTGCCCGGCGAGGAGCCGGACGGGTACGCCGACTGGGAGCGGGTCCTGCTCTCCCAGATCGCCGACCTGGAGGACTTCCTGGTCACGCCCCCGGGCCCGCAGGCCCGCTTCGGGGTGGACGCGCCGCGCCTCCCCGGCTCCGGGCCCCGCGCCACCCCGGCCCGCTGGTACAACTTCGATCCGGCGACGTACCTGGAATGCGCGGTCGCCGGCAGCCTCGGCGGCTGGGACGCGGCCGACGGCGCCCGGGTGCCGCTGCCCACCGGCCCGGGTGAGCCCCCGGCCCGCTCCTACGTCCGCACGATCACCACCATGAGCTGGACCGACCTGGCGCGCATCGCGGTGTGCGGGCAGATGTACGAGTAGCGGGTTTCGTCCTTCCCGCGTGGTAGGACTGGGGCATGAGCGGCAGGCCGGTCGAGATCAGCGACCGGGGCGGCTGGTGGCTCGCACTGGGGCGCCCGCACCCGGCGCTGCGGCCGTTCCTGCACTCCTACCACGGCTACTGGGAACCGGAGATCGTCCCGACCCGGATGCGGACGCTGCCCACCCGCACCACCGTCGTGATCATCAACCTGGGTCCGCCGCTTCTCCTGCGGGTCCCTGACCCCGGGGCCCGCGACCGCGAGTACGGGTCGTTCGTCGCCGGGATGCACGACGGGCACGGCATGTACCTCAGCCCGGGCGGGCAGCGCGGCATCCAGCTCGACGTGACCCCGCTCGGCGCCTTCACCCTGCTCGGCGTCCCGATGGGCCGCCTCGCCAACGCCGCCGTCGAGCTGCCCGACCTGATGGGGCGCGAGGCGCGCACGCTGGTCGAACGGCTCGCCGACGCCCCGGGCTGGGGCGCGCGCTTCGACATCCTGGACGGCTTCCTGCTGCGCCGCCTCGACTCCGGCCCCGTCCCCGACCCGGAGGTGACCCGGGCCTGGCGGCTGCTGAACGGCGATCTCACCGTGTCGGTCGCCGACATCGCCGCCGACGTCGGCTGGAGCCGCAAGCACCTGACCAACCGGTTCCGCGACCAGGCGGGCCTGCCGCCCAAGGTGATGGCGCGGGTGCTGCGCTTCCAGCGCGCCGTCGACCTGCTGACCGGCGGCGCCGGGTTCGCCGAGGCGGCGTTCTCCTGCGGCTACTGCGATCAGGCCCATCTCAACCGCGAGTTCCGCGCCCTGTCCGGGTGCACGCCGACCGAGCTGATCGGCGGCCAGCTGGACCAGCAGCGCGTCACCACCCTCGCCGAGATCCCCGCCTGATCCCCGCCCGCCCGGGCTGGACGCGGGACGGGGGCGGGGTGACGATCGGGACATGCCGCGCCTGATCCTGCTCGGCACCGGAACGGCCAGCTCGCCGGCGCACGCCCCGGCAGGGCTGCTGGTCGAGTACGGGCACGCCCACGTCGGGCTGGACGGCGGGCCGGGCTCGGAGCCGCCGGAGATCTCGGTGGCGTGGCTGGTCCGCGACGAGAAGGGCGCCTGCCAGCCCGCCCGCCGCCGGATCGCCAGGGAGTGCGGGATGCCCGAGCCCGTCCTCGCCCCGTTCCGGCATGGCGCGCTGCGCATCGAGCCGCTGCCCGTCCCGCATCGCGGCGGCGCCATGCACGGCTACCGGATCGCCGCCGGGCACCGGACGTGCGTGTGGGCGCCGGAGTTCTCCGAGCCGCCCGGCTGGGCGCGGGACGCCGACCTGATGTTCGCGGGCGTCCCCGGGGACGACGCGGAGGGGACGGCCGGCGCGGTGCGGCGGCTCGGCGTGGCCAGGCTCGTCCTCGTCCGGCCGCCGGCGGCCGGACGCGGCGACCCGCCGCCGTTCGGCGAATGGGGCGTGGCGGGCGCCCTGTACCGGATGTGACGTGCCGGCTCCCGGGACGGCCGCTCAGCCCTGGTGGACGCCGCCGCCGAAGTTCATCACGATGACGCCGATCACGATGATGACGGCGCCCGCGATGGTCACCGGCTTGACCGGCTCGTCGAACAGCAGCACGCCGCCCACGAACGCGCCGATCGTGCCCAGCGCGGACCAGATGGCGTAGACGGGCCCGACGTTCAGCGACGTCAGCGCCCTGGCCATGAAGACGAACGAGATCAGGTACCCCGCCACCACGATGGCGATCGGCACCGGCTTGGTGAACCCGTCGGAGGCGCGCATCGCCAGCGTCGCCGTCACCTCGAAGGCGATGGCGAGCCCGAGCAGCACGAACGGCATCAGCGTGCCTCGCCGTACTCGGCGGCGATCGCCTCGAAGACCTTCATGTCGGCCTCGAACCGGGTGCCCGGACGGGGCCAGTGCAGCGCGATCTCGGTGATGCCGAGTTCGGCGTACCGGCCCGCGAGGTCGGCGAACGACTCGTGCGACTCCAGCCACGGCTCTTCGGAGAAGCCCGTCAGCAGGATGAGGTCGGCGAGTTCGCGTCCCTCCGCCTCGCACGTGGTGCGCAGGGCGCCGAGGCGGGAACGCACGGTGTCCAGCGGCTCGCGGCCGCCGCCGTGGGGGCTCGTCACCCAGCCGGTGCCGTACCGGGCCGCGAGCCGCATGCCCCGCGGCCCGTCCCCCGCGATGACGAACGGCACGCGGGGCCGTTGGACGCAGCCGGGCTCCTGCACCACCTCCCGCGCGGTGTAGTACGTCCCCTCGAAGGACGTCTCCGGGGCGGTGAGCAGACGGTCGAGCAGCCCGACCCATTCGGCGAAGCGGGAGGCGCGCTCGTCCGGGGTCCAGTCGTCCCCGCCGAGGATGCCGGCGTCGGAGTTGCGGCGGGTGCCGCCCGCCCCGATGCCCACGGTCACGCGCCCGCCGCTCACGTGGTCGATCGTCCTGATCGCGTGCGCGGCCGGGACCGGATGCCGGAAGTTCGGCGAGGTCACCAGCGTGCCGATACGGATCCGGGAGGTGACCGCGGCGGCCGCGGCGAGCGTCGTGTACGCGTCGTACCAGGGTGTCGTCCCGCGCCACGCGATGTGGTCGTACAGCCAGGCGTGCCGGAACCCGAGGTCCTCGGCGCGCCGCCACAGCCCGCCGGCCTCCGGCCAGGACTGCATGGGCCACATCAGGGTCCCGATCCTCGGTGTGGTCACCGGTTCCTCCGTTCTGGTGCCGGACGTCCCGTCGCCGGTCGTCCCTAATAGATCATGACGTGGCGTGGGCGAGCCACCGGTGCAGGGCCCACCACCAGTTCGCGGTGCGGGACACCGCCGCGCCTCGCGCCGGGTCGAGCAGCGGGCGTCCGGTCAGCTCCTGGAAGCGGCGGATCCGATACTTCACCGTGTTGCCGTGGACGTGCAGCGCGGCGGCCGTCGCCTCGATCCGGCCGCCGTGGTCGAGGTAGGCGAGCGCCGTCTCCGCCAGCTCCAGGTGGAACGGTTCGTCCGGGTCGAGCCCGGACAGCAGCCCCGCGGCGAGGACGCCGCCCAGCTCCGGCTCGGCCTCGGTGACGGTGAGCAGCGCGAGGTCGGCCAGCTCCCGCATCCCGGTGAGCCCGGCGGCGGCGCCCGCCCGCAGCGCCCGCCGGCCGAGCGCGTACATCGGGGCGACGCCGCCGGGACGGGCGGGCGGCGCGGCCACCAGCAGCGGGCCGGGCGGCGGCGGGTCGGGGAGCCGGGCCACCAGCGCCGCGAGCCGCCCGTCCACCAGCCCGCACAGGCCCGGCCCGGCGGCGGTCAGGCCCGCCTCCAGCCGCGCGGCCACCGCCGGGTCGCTGACGTCGGAGACCACGCAGTGGTAGGCGCCGAGCGGATCGAGCGGGGCGAGGACGGGGACGGTCTCGCCGTGCAGCAGCTGCCGGAGCATCTGGACGCGGCCCTCGTGGACGGTCCGCGCCATCTCCAGCTCGGCGACCCGGTGCGCGTGCACCATCCGCTGGACGAGCGCGGTGGTGATCTCGTCGATGCGGGTCACGCCGTCCAGCAGCGCCGCGTCCGGGACGCCCATCCGGCGGCCGTCGGCGACCAGCGTCCGGACGAGGTGGGCGCGGCCCGCCTGGAAGCCGTCCAGGAACGCCGCGACCGGCACCCCTTGCCGCGCCCGGTCCGACCCGAGCCGCTCCGCCGCCGCGAGGACCTCCTCGCTCGGCCCGCCGTCCTCCAGCGCGGCGAGCACCCCGCGGACCAGCGCGCGGGTGTGCCGCCTGGTCTCCTCCTCGGGCAGCGCCGCCACCAGCTCCGACCTGCTCCGGGCGGCGCGGACCGTCGCCTCCAGGAGCACCGGGTCGTCGCTGTGCTCGATCAGCAACCGCAGGAACCGGTCGCCTGTGCTGGGCTCCATCCCCACATTCTGCGTCCTGGTTGTCCCTTCGGGACAATCCGCTTCTCAGGCGTTGGGTCCGGCCGGTCTAGCCGGGGCCCGGAGAATGGTGTTCGGTGGTGGCAGACGAGTCCAAGGAGTACCCGATGTCCGACGATGAAGAGTTCCTGGAGAAGCTGCCGACCGACCTGATCTTCCGGCTGCCGCCCACGTTCGACGACGTCGCGGACGAGCGCCGGCACCGCAAGGAGCGCCTGGCGGCCGCCCTGCGCATCTTCGGCAAGTTCGGCTTCGAGGAGGGCGTGGCCGGGCACATCACCGCCCGCGACCCCGAGCACACCGACCACTTCTGGGTCAACCCGTTCGGCATGTCCTTCAAGCACATCAAGGTCAGCGACCTGATCCTGGTGAACCACGAGGGCAAGGTCGTCGAGGGCCGCTACCCGGTCAACGAGGCCGCGTTCGCGATCCACTCGCAGGTGCACCAGGCGCGCCCGGATGTGGTGGCCGCCGCGCACAGCCACTCCACCTACGGGCGGGCGATCTCGGCGCTCGGCCAGAAGCTGGAGCCGATCACCCAGGACGTCTGCGCGTTCTACCAGGACCACGGCCTGTTCGACGACTACACCGGCGTCGTGACCGATCTGGAGGAGGGCAAGCGCATCGCCGCCGCCCTCGGCGACAGCAAGGCCGTCATCCTGCGCAACCATGGCCTGCTCACCGTCGGCGACACGGTGGACGCCGCCGCCTGGTGGTTCATCACGATGGAGCGCTCGTGCCAGGTGCAGCTCCTCGCGAAGGCCGCCGGGCAGGTCGTCCCCATCGAGCACGACAACGCCGTCCTCACCCACGGTCAGATCGGCAACGACCTGGTCGGCTGGATCAACTACCAGCCGCTCCACGACCAGATCACCCGCGAGCAGCCCGACCTGTTCGAGTAGGTCCCTCCTCCGCATGTCCCGGCGCCCCCGCGGGCGCCGGGGCGTTCGCGTGTCCGGGATTCGCGTGTCCGGGACGGGCCCGCGGGTCGTGGTGCGCGAGCAGGATGCGGGCGATGCGCTCGAAGGCGGCCCGGTCCTCCGGGGTGAGCGGCGCCAAGAGCTCGGCGTCGAGCTCGGCGGCGCGCCGGGTGACCTCGTCCAGCTCGGCGCGTCCGCCGGGGGTCGGCTCGACCACGTAGCGGCGGCGGTCGGACGGGTCCCGCTCGCGGCGGACGAGCCCGGCGGCCTCCAGCCGCCCGACGACCTCGACGAGGTCGCTCGGGTCGATGCGCAGGCGGACGCCCAGCTCGCGCTGCGAGGCGGGCGCCGAGTCGTCCAGTGCGGCCAGGACGGCGAAGTGCCAGAGCCCGAGGCCGTGCTCGTCCATCATGCGGCCCATCCGCACGCGGCCGGCGCGGCCGACCTGGGCCAGCACGAAGGTGGTGATCCCGAGCAGGCGGGGCGGCAATGGCCCGGCGGTCTCGTCCATCCGCCTATTGTAGGGTTACCCCAATCATTGGTGAGCACCCATGAATAGGGAGACCGCATGGACGCGCTGTATCCGCGCCTTCTGGTGGACGACTTCGGCGCCTGCGCCCGCTTCTACGAGGCGGCGCTGCGCGAGCTGCTCCGCATCGAGCCGGTCAAGCTGATACCCGAGGCCGAATACGCGAACTGGGACCTGAAGGGCGAGGGCGTGCTGGTCCTCATGGGGCGGGCCCGGATCGCGGACGCCGTGGGCACCGCGGATCTGCCCGCCCCGTCCGGCCAGGACGGCTCGATGCTGGTCTTCCGCGTGGACGACGTGGACGCCGCCGCCGTGACGCTCCGCGGGCTCGGCGCCGTGCAGGTCACCGGCCCGCAGGACCGTCCCGACTGGGGTCCGGGGCTGCGCACCGCCCACCTGCGCGACCCCGGCGGCAACCTGCTGGAACTCCAGTCCTACTGATCGGGCTCCTCGGCGGCGGGCTCGGTCAGGGGCAGCAGGACCTGGAAGCGGGTGTCGCCGGGCAGCGACTCCACCCGGATGTCGCCGCCGTGCCGGTCGGCGACGATGCGCCAGGAGATGTCGAGGCCGAGACCCGTGCCCTGCCCGACCGGCTTCGTCGTGAAGAACGGCGTGAAGATCCGGTCGAGGTTCTCCTCGGGGATGCCCGTCCCGGTGTCGGCGATCTCCACGAGCGCGTTGTCGTTCTCGCGGGCGGTGCGGATCGTGAGCGTGCCCGACCCCTGCATCGCGTACAGCGCGTTCACGATCAGGTTCGTCCACACCTGGTTCAGCTCGGCCGCGTAGACCGGGACGGGCGGCAGCGTCTCGTCGTACACGGTCTTCACCGTCACGCCCGGGCCGATCTTGCGCCTGAGCATGGTGAGGGTGCTGTCCAGCAGCTCGCGGAGATCGGTGCGCCCGTAGGGGGCGCGGTCGAGCTGGGAGTACTGGCGGGCGGAGTCCAGCAGCGCGGTGATCCGGCCCGTCGCCTCGGAGATCTCCGCCTGGAGCTGGGTCACCTCCATCACCTCGGCGAGCCACCGCATCGCCGCCGGCAGGTGCTCGCCCGCGGCCCGCGCGACCTCCTCGGCCTGCTCGATCCCGACCCCGCAGGCGACAAGGCCGGGCGCGAGTTCCCAGGCGTCGCCGACGCCGCGCTCCTCCAGCCAGTCGCCCAGTTCGTCCTCGGCGTCGCTGACCTCCAGCGGGCTGCGGCGGGTGCCCGGCCCGGCGGGCAGCGCCGGGCGCAGCGAGACCAGCGCGCTCAGATGGGTGCAGTCGACGCCCTGCGCGGCGAGGTCGGCCAGGCTCTTCTGCGCGCCGAGCAGCCGGTCGCCGAGCTCGGCGCTGGCCCGGGCGGCGGCCGCGGCCGGGTTGTTCAGCTCGTGGGTGAGCCCGGCGGTGATCGTGCCGAGGGCGGTGAGGCGCTCGCGCTGGTCGACGGCCCGGCGCAGGTTGGTCATCCCGAAGAAGATCCCGGCCAGCAGGTGCGTCGCCATCGGGAACCACTTGCGGACGGCCTTGCCGAACTTGCGGGCCGGCAGCACGAACAGCCGCGACGGGCGCGTCGCCCTGAGCGTGTGCTGGTACTTCTGCTCGATCTGGTCGCCCAGGTACGCCTGGACGGCGCCGCCGTAGGTGCCGGGGCGGTCGGTCCGGGTGGCCTCGACCGTGTGGCCCCGGACGTTCTGGCTCATCGCCATCTCGCCGTCGAGCAGCACGTACAGGAACTCGGCGGGATCGCCCTGCGCACAGATGATCCCGTCCACGGGATACTCCTCGACCGTCCCGCACAGCGACAGCCAGCCGAGCTTCTCCTCGTCGAGATCCTCGAAGAGGAACAGCTCCCGCAGTTCTTCCGGTGATGCCGTGTTCATGCCTGCCTCTCGCGGGGGGACGACCCCCCGCACCCCCCGGTTCGCTTCGCTCATGCCTGCTCCAAGTAGCGATGGACCAGCGCGACCGCCATCGCACCGTCGCCGACCGCGGACGCGACGCGCTTCATCGACTCAGAGCGAACGTCGCCCGCCGCGAACACGCCCGGAACGCTGGTCTCCAGGTGGTAGGGCTGGCGGGCGAACGGCCACCCGGCCGGACGGCGGCCGCCGGCGACGAGGTCGGGCCCCGTCACGACGTAACCGCGTCCGTCCCGCTCGACGAAGCCGTCCAGCCATTCCGTGCCCGGTTCGGCGCCGATGAACACGAACAGCCAGTGCGCGTCGATGGTCTTCTTCCCACCGGGCCAGGCGAAGGTGAGCCGCTCCAGCCGGTCGGCGCCCTCCGCCGCGCACACCGTCTTGCCGGTGTGGACCTCGATGTTGGGCGTCGCGGCGATCTGCTCGATCAGATAGTGCGACATCGACTTCTCCAGACCGTCCGCCCGGACGATGATGTGCACCTTCTTGGCGTATCCGGCCAGGTACACGGCGGCCTGCCCGGCGGAGTTGGCGCCGCCGACCACGGCGACCTCCTCGTCCCTGCAGGACGGCGCCTCGGTGAGCGCGGCGCCGTAGAAGACGCCGCGCCCGACGAAGTCCTCCACGCCTTCGGCGTTGAGACGCCGGTAGGAGACGCCGGTGGCGAGGATGACGGCGTGCGCGGCGATCTCCGTGCCGTCCGACAGCCGCGCCACCCGGGCCGTGCCGCGCGACTCCAGCGCGGTGACCTCGCCGGCCTGCAGCAGCTCGGCGCCGAACCGGTCGGCCTGCCGGCGGGCCCGCTCGGCGAGCTGCGCCCCGCTCACCCCGTCGGGGAAGCCCAGGTAGTTCTCGATGCGGGAGCTCTGCCCGGCCTGGCCGCCGAGGGCGCGCCGCTCCACCACGACGGTCTTCAGGCCCTCGGACGCGCCGTACACGGCGGCGCCGAGCCCGGACGGCCCGCCGCCGACGACGATCAGGTCGTAGAAGCCGGTGGACGGGGTACTCGGCAGCCCGATCACGTCCGCCAGCTCGGCGTCGGACGGGGCCGACAGCGTCGCCCCGTCCGAGGTCACCACCAGCGGCAGCTCGGGCGAGCCGGCGGCCGCGACCAGCTCGGCGCCGTCCGGGTCGGCGTCCATCAGCCAGGTGTAGGGCACCTGGTGGCGGGCCAGGAAGTCGCGGACCTCGTAGCAGCGCGACGACCAGCGGTGCCCGACGACGCGCAGCTCGCCGGGCACCCGCCGGTCGGCGCGCGACCACGCGTCCAGCTGCTCGTCGATCACCGGGTAGAACTTCTCCTCCGGCGGGTTCCACGGCTTCAGCATGTAATGGTCGAGGTCGACGTCGTTGATCGCGCGGATCGCCGCGTCGGTGTCGGCGTAGGCGGTGAGCAGCACCCGGCGCGCGAACGGGAACAGGTCCATGGCCTGCTCCAGGAACTCGACGCCGTCCATCCCGGGCATCCGGTAGTCGGCGAGCAGCACCGCCGTGTCGTCGCCGCGCAGCCGCAGCTCGCTCAGCGCGTCCAGCGCGTCCCCGCCGGACTCGGCGCGCACGACCCGGTACGTCTCGGCGTACCTGCGGCGCAGGTCCCGGGCCACGGCCCGGGAGACGCCCGGATCGTCGTCGACCGTCAGCAGCACTGGTTTGGACAACGCGTCCCCCTCGATCCAACAGATCCCGGACGAAAGCCTACGTCGATCCGCGGTGTTCGCGCCTGCGCCGGACCACCGGATCCGGACCCCGCTCCCCGGCCGCCGCCGCGCCATCGGTCATGATCGGGGGATGGATCTGCGTGTTGCGCTCATCGGATACGGCACCGGCGGCTCGGTGTTCCACGCCCCGCTGATCTCGTCCGTCCCGGGGATGCGGCTGGCCGCGGTCGTGACCGGCTCCCCGGAACGGCAGCGGGCCGTGCGGGAGCGGTACCCGGAGGCGGAGGTCGTCGAGAACGCCGACCGCCTCTGGGGTGCGTCGGGCGCCTGCGACCTGGTGGTGATCGCCGCGCCGAACCGGCAGCACGTGCCGCTCGCCCGGGCCGCGCTGACCTCGGGCGTCCCGGTCGTCGTGGACAAGCCGGTCGCGGCCTCGGCGACCGAGGCGCGGTCCCTCGCCGCGCTGAGCGCCGTGCGCGGCCTGCCGGTCTTCCCGTTCCACAACCGGCGCTGGGACGGGGACTACCAGACGGCGTGGCGGCTGGTCACCTCGGGCGCCCTGGGCGACGTCCAGCGCTGGGAGTCCCGGTTCGAGCGCTGGCGGCCCGAGGTCAAGAAGAGCTGGAAGGAGAGCGCCGACCCCCGCGACGCGGGCGGCATCCTCTACGACCTCGGCTCCCATCTCATCGACCAGGCGGTCGCGCTGTTCGGCCGCCCCACCCGCGTCTACGCCGAGATCGACACGCGCCGCCACGGCGCGACCGCCCCCGACGACGCGTTCGTGGCCCTCACCCACCCGGGCGGCACCCGCTCCCACCTCTGGATGAGCGCCACCGCGGCCCAGCTCGGCCCGCGCTTCCGCGTTCTCGGCAGCCACGCGTCCTACACGGCGCCGGGCATGGACGGGCAGGAGGAGCAACTGCGCGCGGGCCTCACCCCGAAGCACCCCGGATACGGCATCGCCCCGCCCGAGTCGTACGGCCTGCTCGGCACGCCCGGACACGAGGCCCCGGAGGCCACCGCCCCGGGCGCCTACCAGGACTTCTACGCGGGCGTCCTGCGCACCCTGCGCGAGGACGCCCCGCCCCCGGTCACGCTCACCGACGCCATCAACGGCCTGGAGGTCATCGAGGCCGCCACCCGCTCCGCCCGCGAGACCACGGTCATCGAACTCGATCAGTAACGCGGGTCAGAGGACTGAGACGTGTACGTGGTCGAAGTGGTTCTGGGTGACGCTGCCGCGGTCTTCCATCTGGCGCCAGCCGCCGCTGCCGCGCATGTCGTAGATGCGCTGCTTCCAGATGACGTACTTGATGCCAAGGCGGGAGGCGTTGTCGATCACGTACTGGGCGACGCGGTCGCCGTGGGCCTGGGCGGAGGCGCTCGGCATCTTGCCGCCGGTGCTCTCCATGAAGTCGCAGGCGGTGCCGGAGCCGTGGTCCTGCGGGTCGCCGGGGCGCGAGCAGCCGATGGTGGGGAACGGGCCGAACTTCCCGTCGATCGCCAGCAGGGCCGTGCGCATCCGCGCGGTCATCGAGTTGCCGACGATCGGGGACTTGGTGCCGCTCACCCCGTCCGGACGGCCGCCGCCCGCCGGGGCGCTCGTCCTGGTCACCTCGGGCTTGTACTTGGCGAGCAGCTTCTTGACCCGGGCGCGCTGGCCCTCCAGGTCGTCCAGCTCCTTCTTGACCTCGTCCAGCTTCTGCTTCGCCGTCGCCTGCGACTGCGTCGCCTTGTCGTTCAGCGCCTGGAGGGTCTGGATGCGGCGGCCGTTGTTGCGGCTGATGTGCTCGACGACCGCGGCGTCGCGGACGGCGGCGCCCGGCTCGGCCGAGGAGATGATCGGGACCACGTCGAGGCGGCCGGTCATGTAGGTGGTGGACGCGATCCGGGCCACGGCGACGCGGGCGGCGTCGTACTCCCGGCCCGCCTTCGTGGCGTCGGCGCCGGCGCGTTCGGCGGCCTTCTTCGCCTCCTCCAGGGAGACGAGCTCGCCCCGGTACTCCTTGGACAGCTTGTCGGAGCGCGCCTTGAGCTTCGCGTACTCCTTCTTCAGGTCCTTCGGCTCCTGCGGGAGGCTCGCGGCGCTCCCGGACACCGGCGGAAGGGCCGCCGAGACGCCCGCCGCGAGGGCCAGCGCCGCGAGGCGCTTCGCCGTCCTGCGCCCGCGCGAGAAGCGGGGCGTCCTGCCGAGTGGATCGAGGGCCGCCACAGATCTCTCCTAGATAACAAAGCTCAAGATTGGCGGCACGCTACCACAATCACCCATTTCGCCTCAGAAGCTTCAGAAAACACACAGAGTCACCCGTAGGCTACCGAAGGGCCACGCGGCACAAAATTCAGGGGCCGGACCGCTCGATGCGGTCCGGCCCCTGTCCCCTGCGCGCCCGGGCGTCCCGGACGTTCGCGTCACGGCCCGACGAGCTCCTCCCAGCGCGGCACCCGCGGCTCCGACAGCAGTCGCAGGCCGGCCTGGGAGACCGTCCGGTCCCCCTTGCGGTTGTTGCACTTCCCGCAGGCCAGGACGGTGTTCTCCCAGGTGTCGCCGCCACCGCGCGACTGCGGGTGGACGTGGTCGATCGTGTTCCCGCGTTTCCCGCAATAGCTGCAGCGGCCACGGTCGCGCAGGTACACGCCGCGCTTGCTCCAGGGCGGGCGCCTGCCGTGCCGCCAGCGCATCGCGACGTACCGGACCAGCCGCAGGACCCGCGGCACCGGGAAGCTGCCGAAGGTGCGCCCTTCCTCCGCCTCCTCGACGACCGCCACCTCGCGCACCAGCATGCGGATGGCGTGCCGCAGGTCCACCCTTTGTAAGGGCTCGTACGACGCGTTCAGGACGAGCACGTTCACCGGGTCACCTCCCTAGCCCGTGTGCCGCTCCCCCGCCAGGATTCGAACCTGGATATCCGCATTAACGGTGCGGCGTTCTGCCGTTGAACCACAGGGAAATGCTTCGGCAATTCTCCGCCTTCCGGGCATTTCCCGGAAGACCTCCATTAGAGTGCCGATCCACGGGCGGCGGGGGCAACGTATTTTCGGCCCGTCCGCTCCGGGACGGGCCGGGAGGCGGGGACGCGGCGGTCCGCGGGCCGGTGCGGGTCAGGCGCCGGACGCGGGCAGGGCGCCGGTGGCGGCCTGGTATTCCAGGGACTCGCGCTCGACGCGGAAGCCGAGCTCCTCGTTGACGGCGAGCATGTGATCGTTGTCGCCGGAATTGTCCGTTTCGATTTCCCGGACCTCCGGGCGTTCCTCCGCCAGCCAGCGCAGCATCTCCGCCTTGACCAGGATGCCGAGGCGCCGGCCGCGGTGCTCGGGCACGACCGCCGTGTCGTACTGGGCCGCGCGGCCCGCGCACCCGGACGGCACCACGACCTCGGTGAACCCGGCGATGGCGGCGCCGGAGAGCGCGGCGACGGTGTACAGGTCGTCCCCGCGTTTGGCGACGATCTCGGCCATCTCGCGGACGCGGAGCGCGTCCCAGAGCGTCCCCTCGTACTCGGAGAAGTCCGCCATGGCGTGCTTGGCCCGGGCGAGGGCGGCGGCGAGCTCGTCGGGCACGACGCCCCGCCAGCGGACGAGGCGGTAACCGGCGGGCGCCTCGGCCAGCAGGCGCGCGACGCGTTCGGCGGGGACGTCGTCCAGCCGCAGCAGCATGCCGCGCAGGGTGAGCACGCACTCGAAGCCGTGCGACTCCAGGAACGGCACGGCGGGGGTGCCCGCGAGCACCTGGGCGATCACGCTGGAACGTCCGTCGGCGCGCAGTCCCTCGGCGGCGACGGCGAGGAGCCGGCCGCCGAGTCCGCGGCGCCGGTGGTCGGGGCGGACCTGGATGTCGATCTCGGCGGGACGGTCCGCGCCGGGCTCGCCGGGCAGCCGGAGCGCGGCCACCGCGAGCAGCCGGGCCCCGTCGCTCGCCGCCCACAGCCGCCGCCGCGCGCCGGGCTCGGCGCCGAGCAGCCCCCGCGCCGTGCGCTCCAGATCCGGCGCGGGGTCGCCGGCCGGGTCGCCGGCGTGGACGGCGGCGACCACGTCGTGCCATTCCCGGATCTGTGCCTCCGTCGGATCGTCGAGCGCGATGACGTCCATCCGACTTTTGTACCTGATCCCCGTCCGCCGCGACCGGGACCCTGGCCAACCCGTGGTTTCGGACACAGGGAAACGGGGTTCAGCGGTCCCGCGAGAACGCCTCCAGGATGCGCTCCGCGGCGAGCGCCGGCGTGAGCACGCCGTCGGCGACCTCCCGCTCCAGCCCGGGCGCCAGCTTCCGCACGGCGGGATGGGAGTGCAGGTCGGACAACAGCCGCTCGCGGACCATCGCCCACGTCCAGCCGACCTGCTGGCGGCGCCGCCTGGTCTCCAGCTCGCCGGACTCGCGGAGTCGTTCCTGATGCTCGACGAGCTTGCCCCACACCTCGTCGAGGCCGGTTCCCTCCTTGGCGCTGCAGGTAAGGACGGGGGTGTCGCGGACGCGTTCGTCGCTGCGCAGCAGCCGCAGCGCCCCCGACAGCTCGCGGGCGGCGCGCCTGGCCTCCATCGTGTGCTCGCCGTCGGCCTTGTTGACGGCGATGACGTCGGCCAGCTCCAGGACGCCCTTCTTGATGCCCTGGAGCTGGTCGCCGGTGCGGGCGAGGGTGAGGAAAAGGAACGAGTCGACCATTTCGGCGACCGTCGTCTCGGACTGCCCGACCCCGACCGTCTCGACCATGACGACGTCGTATCCGGCGGCCTCCATGACCACCATCGCCTCGCGGGTCGCCTTGGCGACGCCGCCGAGCGTCCCCGCGGTGGGCGAGGGCCGGATGAACGCGTGCGGGTCGGCGGCGAGGCGCTGCATGCGGGTCTTGTCGCCGAGGATGCTGCCGCCCGTCCGGGTCGAGGACGGGTCCACGGCCAGGACCGCGACCTTGTGGCCCTCGCCCGTCAGCCGGGTGCCGAGCGCGTCGACGAACGTGGACTTGCCGACGCCGGGCACGCCGGTGATCCCGACGCGGCGGGCGTTCCCGGCGTGCGGGGTGAGCTCGACCAGCAGCTTCTGCGCCAGCTCCCGGTGGTCGGGACGGGTCGACTCCACGAGCGTGATCGCCCGGGCGATCCACGCCCGAGACCCGTCCCGTACCCCGGCCGCGTAGTCGTCGAGGCCCGGTCTCACTTGGCCTGGTGCCCGAGCTTGGCGGTCAGCTCGTCCAGCAGGCCGGCGGCCGCGTCCGCGAGGACGGTGCCGGGCGGGAAGATCGCCGAGGCGCCGGCGGCGCGCAGCTCCTCGAAGTCCCCGGGCGGGATGACCCCGCCGACCACGATCATGATGTCGTCGCGGCCCAGCGCGGCCAGTTCCTCGCGCAGCGCGGGCACCAGCGTGAGGTGGCCGGCGGCGAGGGAGTTGACGCCGACGATGTGCACGTCGGCCTCGACCGCCTGCCGGGCGACCTCGGCCGGGGTCTGGAACAGCGGGCCCACGTCGACGTCGAAGCCGAGGTCGGCGAACCCGGTCGCGATCACCTTCTGGCCGCGGTCGTGGCCGTCCTGCCCCATCTTGGCGACGAGGATGCGGGGGCGGCGGCCCTCGGCGTCCTCGAAGGCGGCGGTGGCGGCGCGCGCCCTCTCGATGCTCGTCACCCGTCCCGCCTCTTCCCGGTACACCCCGGAGATCGTACGGATCTGCGCGGCGTGCCGCCCGTAGGCCTTCTCCAGGGCGCCGGAGATCTCGCCGACGGTGGCCTTGGCGCGGGCGGCGCCGATCGCGAGCGCGAGGAGGTTCCGCTCCAGGCCGGGCGGGCGGGTGCCGTTCTCGGCGGCCTCGGCGGCGCGGGCCAGCGCGTCCAGCGCGGACATCGCCGCGGTCTCGTCCCGCTCCTCCCGCAGGCGGCGCAGCTTCTCGATCTGCTGGGCGCGGACGGCCGCGTTGTCGACCTTCAGGACCTCGATCTCCTGCTCGGTGTCCGGGCGGTACCTGTTGACGCCGATGACCGGCTGCCGCCCGGAGTCGATGCGGGCCTGGGTGCGGGCGGCGGCCTCCTCGATGCGGAGCTTGGGCAGCCCCTCGCCGATCGCCTTCGCCATGCCGCCGGCCTGCTCGACCTCCGTGATGTGGCCCCAGGCCCGCCGGGCGAGGTCGTAGGTGAGCCGCTCGACGTAGGCGCTGCCGCCCCACGGGTCGATGGTCCGGGTCGTCCCGGACTCCTGCTGGAGGACCAGCTGGGTGTTGCGGGCGATGCGGGCCGAGAAGTCGGTCGGCAGGGCCAGCGCCTCGTCCAGCGCGTTGGTGTGCAGCGACTGGGTGTGGCCCTGCGTGGCGGCCATGGCCTCGACGCAGGTGCGGGCGACGTTGTTGAAGGCGTCCTGCGCGGTCAGGGACCAGCCGGACGTCTGCGAGTGCGTCCGCAGCGACAGCGACTTGGGGTTCTGCGGGCCGAACGTCTTCACGAGCCGCGCCCACAGCAGCCGGGCGGCGCGGAGCTTGGCGACCTCCATGAAGAAGTTCATCCCGATCGCCCAGAAGAACGAGAGGCGGGGGGCGAAGGCGTCGATGTCCAGGCCGGCCTCGCGTCCGGCGCGGATGTACTCGACGCCGTCGGCGAGGGTGTAGGCCAGCTCCAGGTCGGCGGTGGCCCCGGCCTCCTGGATGTGGTAGCCGGAGATCGAGATGGAGTTGTACTTCGGCATCCGCTGGGACGTGAAAGCGAAGATGTCGGAGATGATTCGCATCGACGGCTGCGGCGGGTAGATGTAGGTGTTGCGGACCATGAACTCCTTGAGGATGTCGTTCTGGATGGTCCCCGCGAGCGCCTCCGGCTTCACCCCCTGTTCCTCCGCGGCGGCGATGTACAGCGCCAGGACGGGCAGCACGGCGCCGTTCATGGTCATCGACACGCTCATCTCGTCCAGCGGGATGCCGTCGAAGAGCTGCCGCATGTCGTAGATGGAGTCGATCGCCACCCCGGCCATGCCGACGTCGCCCGCCACCCGGGGGTGGTCGGAGTCGTAGCCGCGGTGGGTGGCCAGGTCGAACGCGACGGACAGGCCCTTCTGCCCGGCCGCGAGGTTGCGGCGGTAGAAGGCGTTGGACTCCTCGGCGGTGGAGAACCCGGCGTACTGCCGGATCGTCCACGGCTGCGTCGCGTACATCGCCGGGTAGGGGCCGCGCAGGAACGGCGCGATGCCCGGGTAGGTGTCGAGGAAGTCGAGCCCGGCCAGGTCGTCGCCCGTGTAGAGCGGCTTGACGCCGATGCCCTCCGGGGTGTCCCAGGTCTGGGCGTCGGGGTCGGTGCCGGTGGTGTCGGCGACGGCCGCGCGCCACCGCTTGGCGGCCTCGTCGGCGGGGGGCGCCGTCCCGAGGTCGATCTCGGTGAAGTCGGGGATCATTCGTTCACTCCCAGATCGCGGAGGGTGGTCTCCAGTACCTCGATCGCGTCGCAACCCGCGTACACGTGAGCGTCGACTCCCTCATAGGTTCCTTTACCCGCCAGCCAAACCTTCACAGCACCCGCGTCATGGAGAACTCGCGCGGCCTCCGCGGCCCGCTCCTCGTACAGCCTGTCGCTGGAGCAGACGCAGGCGACGGTGGCGCCGGACGTCCCGAACTCCTCGGGGGCGCCGCCGACCGTCTCGATCCCGCCCGCCTGGAACAGGTTGGCGGCGAACGATGCGCGCGCCGTGTGGGCCGCGATGGGCCCGAGCGTCGCGAGGAAGACCTTGGGACGGGCGCCCGTCGCCTCGGCGTGGGCGTCGGACCGGTCGCGGAGCGCCTCGAAGTCCTGTGCGTACGTGACGACCGGCAGACCGCCGCCGGGCAGGCGCGGCGCCGGGTCGCGCCGGGGCGGCGATTCGGCGAGGTTGGGGAACTCGCTGACGCCGGTGATCGGGGCCTTGCGACGCGCGATGTCCTTGCGGCGGCGCGCCCAGGTCGTGGCGAGCCGGTCCGCGACGAGGCCGGATTCGAGGGCGGCGGCGAGGCCCCCGGCCTTCTCGATCTCGGTGAACCAGGCCCAGGCGGCCTGGGCGAGGCCCTCGGTGAGGCTTTCGGCGTACCACGAACCTCCGGCCGGGTCGACGACGCGGGCGAGGCTCGACTCCTCCAGGAGCAGCGTCTGGGTGTTGCGGGCGATGCGGCGGGCGAAGTCGTCCGGCAGCCCGAGCCGGGCGTCGAACGGCTGCACGGTCACCGCGTCGGCCCCGCCGACCCCGGCCGCGAACGTCGCGATGGTGGTGCGGAGCATGTTCACCCACGGGTCGCGGCGCGTCATCATCGCCGACGACGTGACGGCGTGGATGCGAGCGGCCGTGCCGTCCGCGGCGCCGCTGACCTCGGCCACACGGGCCCAGAGGCGGCGGGCGGCGCGCAGCTTGGCGATCGAGGCGAACTGGCCGGCGTTGACGGCGACGCGGAACTCGATCTGCCCGAACGCCTCGTCGACGCTCAGCCCGGCGCCGGTCAGGGCGCGCAGGTAGGCGACACCGGCGGCGACGACCGCGCCGAGTTCCTCGGCGTCGCCGCCGCCCGCGTCGTGGTACGGGGTGCCGTCGGCGACGATCGCGCGCAGCTTCGGGAACTCGCGGGCGCAGCGGACGGCCAGCGCGGCGGCCTCGTCCATCGATCCGGGCGTTCCGGTGCGTGCCGCGAGCCCCAGCGGGTCGGCGCCGAGGTTGCCGGCGGCGTCGGCCGCGTTCTCCCGCTCGATGATCAGGGAGAGGAAGGCGTCCGCCGCCTCGCCCGTCGCCGTGCCCGCATCCAGCACGACGGGCGCCAGGTCGAGCAGGACTCCGCGCAGCGCTTCGGTCAGCCCGGTGACCGGCAGGCCGCCCTCGCCGAGCAGCAGCCAGACCGATGTCGCGCCGTTCTCCAGGTCGGCCAGGACGGCCGCGCGGGTGACGGCGGGGTCGGGGTGCGCGTGCCGCTGCCGGACGTCCCAGCCGGCGATGCCCTCGCCCTCGGGGCGCACCTCCCGGACGTACGGCGCCAGCCCCGGACGCCCCGCCGGGGCGTCGTCCCGCGTGTAGAGCGCGGCGACCGGCACTCCGTCGTAGGACGCGCGGGTCAGCAGACCCTCGACCTCTTCGAGGGGGGTGTCCTCGCCCGCCGCGCCGGACTTGCGCAGCACCCCCTTCACCATCTCCCGCCACCGGTCGCGCTCGGCCGGGGGGAAGGCGGCGGCCAGTTCGAGTTCCTCAGGCGGCACCGTCATGTCCTGGATCGTAGGTGAGCGACCGAATCCCGCTCGAAACCGGGTCCCGCTGACCAGAACCCAGGGTGCGGAACCGGCCGCCGGCCGGCCCCCTGCCAGCAGGCACCCCGGAAGCCCCTGTGGCAAAGGGCGTTGCTAGAGTTCGGCGTCGTAGGCCCCCAACCCGAACCTGTGAAGAGGGAAGACGAACGCATGTCGAGTGGCAGCCACGCCGGGCGCCCGAAGTCCTGGGTCGCCGTGGCCATCATCTTCATCGGTTTCGCCATCGGCGGCGTCGGCATCACCTTGGGCCCCGACTGGGTCGTGTTCGGAGTGGGCGCCGCGGTCACCGTGATCGGCGGCATCATCGCGCTCGCCGTGGACATCATGACCGACGTCGTCGTCGACGATCCCCGCCAGTAGCGATGTTCGGCCGTCCTCCGATCGAGGAGCGGATCGCCGCGCGGCAGCGCGAGCGCGGCCCCCTCAAGCCGGGGAGGGTCTTCCCGCACGGCCCCGCGAAGATGCTGTTCTTCTTCGGCATCGGCGTGGTCGTGGTCACGCACATCATCGCGCTGTCGATGTACTTCGTGGATCCCGGGCCCTGACCGCGGACGAGCGAGCACGAGGACGGGTTTTCGGGCCGTCCGGCAGGTGCGAACAACGCGTCGGCCACGTACGGTCGAAGTGACCGTGGCCGCCTGCGTCGCCCCCGAGCCCGAGGTGGTGGGATGGCCCTGCGATTCGGAATCGAGGAAGAGTACTTCGTCGTCGATCCCGTCTCCCGGGAGGTCGTCCCAGGCGCCGGTGCCGTGGTGCGGCGGGCGAGCGCGGCGCTGGGCGAGCGAACCTCCACGGAACTGGTCGAGTTCCTCGCCGAGGCCAAGACGCCGCCGTGCGACGACCTCGACAAGCTCGGCGAGCAGATCCACGCGATGCGGACGGCGATGGCGGCCGCCGCGGCGGCGGAGGGCGTCCGGCTCGCCGCGACTGGAACCCCGGTGCTGGGCGAGGTGGTGCCCGCGCCCATCGCCGCCGGCGCCCGCTACGCCGAGAGCCGCGCCGTGTACCGGGGCCTGGACGACGAGCAGAGCATCTGCTCGTGCCACGTGCACGTCGAGATGCCGGACCGGGAGCGCGCCGTCCAGGTCAGCAACCACCTGCGGCCCTGGTTGCCGACGCTGCTGGCCCTGACGGCGAACTCGCCGTACTGGGCGGGACGCGACACCGGGCACGCCTGCTGGCGCGTGCTGGCCTGGTCGCGGTGGCCCGTGGCGGGGCCGCCGCCGTTCTTCGAATCGGCCGCCCACTACGACGACCTCGTCGGGACGCTGCTGGGCTGCGGCGCCCTGATGGACACCGGGACGATCTTCTGGGACGTCCGGCCGTCCGCGCGGCTGCCCACGGTGGAGATCCGGCTCGCGGACGTGGCCACCACCGCCGCCGACGCCACGGTGTTCGCCGCGCTGGTCCGGGCCCTGGTCCAGGTCTCGTCCGACGCCGTTGAGGCGGGCGAGCGGGCGCCCGACCCGTCCCCGGAGACGCTGCGCGCCGCGTACTGGCTGGCGGCGCGGGACGGCCTCACCGGGCGGGGCATGGACGTGCGCACCGGCCGTCCCGCGGGCTTCGGAGCCTTGGCGGGCGACCTGCTGGCGCACGTGCTGCCCGCGCTGCGCGAGGCCGGCGACCTCGACGTGGTCGCCCGCGGCGTCCGCCGGCTGCTGGCGGGCGGGACGGGCGCGGAACGGCAGCGCCGCGCCTACCGCAGGCGCGGGCGGTTGACCGACGTGGTCGACGCCGCACTCCTGCACGACCGGTGAGGGTGGTGGCCGGGCCGGGGGACGCGGTTCGACGGCTCGAAACCGGTTCTTCCGGATTTCATCCGTTTCGTCGCGTGCGACGCGGGTAGCGGAAGGGCTGGACGGCAGTTCAGCCGACCTCGGGGGATGTCCGGACGGGTCCGTCTCACACGGCGACCGTCCTGCGCGTACCCTCGATCGGATGCAGGTGACGGCAGTACCGGACGGAGCGACCGCGCGATGAGCCTCAGGCCGGGCGGACCGGAGGTCGCGCCACGGGACGCGTTCGTCCACCCGGCGCTCTTCTACCACGGCGACGAGGAGTATCTCGCCGGGACCGTGCCGTTCATCCGGGTCGGCCTGGACGCGGGCGAACCCGTCGCGGTGGCCGTGCCGGGCGCCCGCCTCACTGTGCTGCGGGACGCCCTGGGCACTGCCGCCGGCGGGGTGACGTGGCTGGACATGTCCGAGGCGGGACGCAACCCCGGGCGCATCATCCCCGGCGTGCTGCGGCGGTTCGCCGACCGGCACACCGCCGGACGGGTGCGGATCATCGGCGAGCCGATCTGGCCCGGCCGCTCGGCGGCCGAGTACCCCGCGTGCGCCCAGCACGAGGCGCTGATCAACCTCGCCTTCGAGGGACGCGAGGCCACGATCCTGTGCCCCTACGACCTCGCGGGGCTGGACGCCGTGGTGATCGAGGACGCCCACGCCACCCATCCCGTCGTGATCGACCGGAACGGCGAGCGCGCGAGCGGCGACTACGCGCCCCACCGCGTCATCCGCGACTACAACCGCCCGCTGCCGGAGCCGTCCGGCGCGGTGACGATGAGCTTCGACCTCGACGCGCTCCCGCTCGTCCGCGAGTTCGCCTGCCGCTGGGGCGCGCGGTTCGGCCTCGGCGCCGACGCGGTGGGCGACCTGGAACTCGCCGTGAACGAACTGGCCGCCAACTCGTGCCTGCACGGCGGCGGCACCGGTACCGCGCGGCTCTGGACCGAGGGCGGCCAGGTCGTCTGCGAGGTCCGGGACACCGGGACGATCACCGACCCGCTCGCCGGCCGCCGTCCGGCGGGCATGAGCCCGTTCGGCGGCCGCGGCATCCTCATGGTCAACCACCTGGCCGACCTCGTCCGCGTCCACACCGGCCCCGGCGGCACGACCATCCGCGTCTACCTTCGCACCTGACGCGCTCCGTCACTCTCCGACGGCGCGGCGGAGCCCGGCGAGCGACTCGGCCAGCAGCCCGTCCCGCCCGGTGGACGCCGCGTACTCGGCCAGCGTCGCGCTGAGGTTCAGCGCCAGCGTCCGCGCGGCCGCCGTCCGCTCCGCCGGGACCTGCCCGTACTCGCCCAGGAACGCCGCCCGCGCGGCGCCGGTGAACCCGGCGTAGGCGAGCGAGAGGTCCACGGCCGGGTCGGCGAGGCACACGTCGCCCCAGTCGATCACTCCGGCGGCCCGGCCGCCCGGGTCGAGCAGGAGATGCCGGACGTGCAGATCCCCGTGCACGATCACCGGATCGCCGCCCGGCGGGCGCCAGCCCTGCGCGGCGGCGACGAACTCCTCCACCGCCGGGTCGCGCTCCCACACCCCGAGCGCGGCGAGCGCGTCGAGGCGGCCGACCGTCCGGGAGGCCCGCACCGCCGGGTCGGCGCGTCCCATCGGGTCGACCGGCAGCCCCTCCCCCGCCGCGGGGACGAGCGCCGGATCATGGAGGGCCCGCAGGAAGGCCCCGGCCTCGGCGGCGAGGGCGACCCTCCGGTCCTCCGGGGGCCGGACGTCGGCGAGCTCCCTGCCAGGGAGCCGTCGCGCACCCCAGAACGGCCACGGGAAGTCGTCCGACGGCTCGCCGGCGAAGCACGGCACGGGCACCGGCAGCGGCAGCCGCGGCGCCAGGACGGGCAGGACCGCGAGTTCGCGCTCGACCCCGGCGACCGCGATGCGGCGGCGCGGGAAGCGGAACACCCACTCGCCTCCGACGAGGAACACGGTGTTGTCCCAGCCGGTGGCGAGCCGCTCCACCGGCACGCCGCGAAGCTCGGGGAAGCTCCGCCCGATCAGGGTGGCCGCCAGCTCCGCCCCGACCTCGTGTTCGGGGGCCCATTCCGGGACCGCCGGCGGCCCGTCCGGTGGAATCGTCACGCGGACGAACGCTACCCGGCAGGCCGAGACCGGAGGAGCCCATGCGGCCGCGTGCCGAACGCCGCGGCCGCTGCTGACATGCCTCCTTGATTTCCACAGCGGATCGGTCCCTTCGGTCAGATCCCTGTCATGGCCGGAAACGGTCACGTGTTCGAAGGGGTGGAGCGGCGCGACTCGCACGCGGCGACCACCCGTTTCCTTGCCGCGTTCCTGATATCCGCAACCTGCGGCGTCCGATGCCGGCGTGCGCCGCCAAACGCGATTGGCCCCATGCGGCCATACGGGAGGCGGGTTTCGGTCGGTCCACCGCCCCCATCCGAGCCACGGCGGCCCAGGCGGCCTAACGTCGGGAGGGAGCCATTGCACCACTCCCCTCCGGTGGAAGGCGATAGGTGAAGGACCATGACCAGGGCCGGCATGAGGGCGCCGGAGACGCCGCTCGCCCTGCACAGGCCGGGTCCGGCGCGCGTCCAGGACTTCCTCCTCGGAGGCAAGGACAACTACGCCTCCGACCGCGATCTCGCGCAGCGCGTCCTGCGGGTCCTCCCGCAGGCTGCGGGCACCGCCCGCGCCGCCCGCGGCTTCCTCGCCCGGTCCATCGCGCTCCTCGCGGAACGCGGCGTCCGGCAGTTCCTCGACCTCGGCTGCGGGCTGCCCCGGGCCGACAACGTGCACGAGATGGCGGCACGCCATACCGACGGCACGCGCGTCGTCTACGTCGACCATGACCCGCTCGTCATCGCGCATGCCCGCGCGCTCCTCATCGACGGCGGCAACATCGCGGCGCTCCTGGCCGACCTCCGCGACCCGGACACGGTCCTGCGCAGCCCCGAAGTGCGGCGGCTGATCGACCCGGCCGAGCCGGTGGCACTGGTGTTCTCCTCCGTCCTGCACTTCCTGCCCGGAGCCGGCGAACTCGTCGCCGCTCTCGCCGCGACGGCCGTGCCGGGCAGCGCCATGGTCGTCTCGCATGCCACCGCCGACTTCGCGCCGCGAGCGGTCGCCGAGGCCGCGCGCCTGTACCGCGAGGGGAGTTCCGTGCCGATCCACCCGCGCGGCGGCGCCGAGATCGCGCGGCTCCTCGGACCGTTCCGCCCCCTGCCGCCCGGCCTGACGCCGATCGCCGCCGAGGGCTCCGCCGGCCCCCCGGGCGATCCGATCATGTACGGCGTGGTCGGCGTCCGCTGACCCCGCCCCAGGCGCAATGTGGGGTTGATCACATTCGTCCGTCCCGGACCGGCTTCTCCGCCCGCGCCGCCCGCCGCACGGCGGCCCTGCTCCCACCGGCGCTCCGGCGGCCGGGCCGGTCACGCTGAGTCCGTTCGCCCGAGCACGGCGTTAAGGGAAATCTCATTCAGTCGTTAGAAACGGTAACGGTTCGGCCCCTATGGTGGCCCGGATGCCGACGAACACCCTGATCCCCCCGGAAACGAAGATCGGCGCTCCCACGGCGAGGGCGCCCCGGATGAGCTGGCTGGACGCCCTGCGCGGCCTCGCCGCCATGGTAGTGGTGTTCGAGCATTCCCTTGACGTGCTGCTGCCCGAGGTCCGCCGGACGGCCAGCCCGTGGTTCGACTTCGGCCGGTACGGGGTGTTCGTGTTCTTCCTCGTCAGCGGCTACGTGGTGCCGTTCTCCCTGGAACGGCGCGGCAGCGTCCGGCAGTTCTGGGTCGGGCGGTTCTTCCGGCTGTACCCGGCGTGGTGCGCATCGGTCGCGCTGGCGCTGGTCCTCGGGACGGCCGGCCTGTCCTACGGGATTCCCGGCGGGATCGGCGACCGTCCCTGGGCCTCCGCCCTCGCGCACCTGACGATGCTCCAGGACCTGCTGGGCGTCCCGAACGTCGTCAACGTCTTCTGGACGCTCTCCTACGAGATGGTCTTCTACCTCCTCGTGACGGCGATGTTCGTCGCCGGAGTCCACCGCTCCAGCGCAAGGGTGGCGCTGGGGTTCGGCGTGGGCGCCGCGATCATGGGCGTCGCGCTGCCGTCCGGGCTGCTGGCCTCCCGGTGGCCGGGCGGCACGGTCCTCGCCGCCGCGCTGTGCCTCGCCGGCGGGCTGGCCGCCATGGTCAGCCGGCGGCGGGCGGTGCGCCGGACCGGCGTCGCGGTCGTGGCCGGGCTGGCCCTCACCCTCCTCGTCCTGAACAGCCGCATCGGCGCCATCGAGAGCCTGTGCATCATCGCCACCATGTTCGCCGGGACCGCCATCCGCGGCATCCAGGACGGGCGGCTCAGGCCCTGGCCCGCCGCCGCGATGGTCGCGGTCGTCCCCGCCCTGTCGCTGGCGGCCGGCATGCGCGCCCCGACCAGCTGGGCCCTGCACGCCAACCCGAACCCCCTCGGCCGGGACTGGTCCCTCGCCGTGGCCGCCGCGTGGCTGACCTTCCTGGCCGGTCTCGCGCTGCGGCACCGTGCCATGCCCCGGTTCCTGGTCTGGCCGGGCCTCGTGAGCTACTCGGTCTACCTGCTGCACCCGATGATCGTCCAGGCGGTCTGGCACGCCGCCGGTAAGGACACCTGGGGCCTGCCCGCGCCGCTCCGGGCGGCCTGGGGGGTGGTGCTGCTCACGACCGTCCTCACCTCCGCCGCGCTCACGCACCGCTACGTCGAACGTCCGGCCCAGAACCTCGGCCGCCGCCTGACCGCGCGGCGCCGGCGCGCACCCGGGGCGGCGGCCCCGCAGCCCACGCAGGCCTGACGGGCCCGGCGCCCGGGTGATGACACCGTTCGCTTTCTTGCCTAAGGTGAGGCCGATTCGCCCGAGCCCGCCCCCGGCCGAACGGACACCGGATGACCGATGGGCCCATGCCCGCCGAACTGCCCGACGTGCTGCGGCAGCATCTTCAGGCCGCCGTCGAGGAGATGGAGCGGGAGATCCGCGACCAGGTGCCCGAGTACGCGGGCGCGGACGGCGGCGAGTACGCCCGGAGGGTGGAGCGGACGGTCAGCGACACCGTCGCGTTCTTCGTCGACTCCGTCGACCATCCGAAGGCCGACGCCCGGAACATCACCGAGCTGTACATGCGGCTCGGCGAGGAGGAGGCGCGGCACGGCCGGAGCCTGGCCGCCCTGCAGAACGCGATGCGGGTGAGCAGCCAAGTCGCGTGCCGCCGGTTCATCAAGGACGCCTACCGGCTCGGCTGGTCACGCGAGACCCTGGGCCGGTTGACGGACTCGCTGTTCCTGCTGCTGGCGCGGGTCGCGGACGCCGCCGCCCAGGGGTACGCCCGCGAGCAGGGGCAGCAGGCGACCGAGCGGGAGCGCCGCCGCGACCGGCTCCGGGATCTGCTGGTCGCCGAGCCGCCGCCCGGGCAGGAGGCCATCGCCGAGCTGGCGGTCGCGGCCCGCTGGGAACTGCCGAAGAGCATCGGGCTGGTGGCGCTGCCCGCCGGGGCGCCCGCGGGCGCGCGGATCCTGCCGCCCGCCGTGCTGGCCGACTGGGACGCGCCGATCCCGTTCCTCGTGGTGCCCGATCCGGAGGGCCCCGGGCAGGACCGGCTGTGGCCGGCGCTGCACAGGCTCGGCACCGCCGCGATCGGCCCGACCGTCCCGATCGGGCAGGGCGCCCTCTCGCTGCGCTGGGCCCGGCACGCCCTGACCCTGGCGGAGCGGGGGCTGCTCCCGGACGACGTCCCGGTCCGCTGCGTGGACCACATCGCGTCGCTGGCCACGCTCGCGGCGGACGAGCTGGTCGGCGCGACCGCCGGGGCCGTCCTCGGCCCGCTGCTGGAGCTCGCTCCGGCGCGCCGCCAGCCGCTCGCCGAGACGCTGCTCACCTATCTGCAGAGCGGCGACAACGCGGTGATCGCCGCGGAGCGGCTGCACATCCACGAGCAGACCGTCCGGTACCGGCTGCGCCGCATCGCCGAGCTGACCGGCGGGCGGTTCACCGAGCCGGACGGGCGGCTGGACGTCATGCTGATGCTGAGCTGGCTGGTGCGGACGGGCCGCGCCGAGCAGCCGGCGTAGCCGCCGCGCACACCGGGCAGTCCGGGTCCTCGGCGAACGGCTCCCAGCGCGGGACGAGGCCCGTCTCCAGATCGAGGACGATATGGGCGCCGGCGGCCCGCGGCGGTTCGAAACCCGTCAGATAGCGGAGCGCCTCATAGGCCACCAGCGAGCCGAACTGCATGGTGAGAGGTCCGATGAGCGCGTTGACGAACGGCCGGGACCGGACGAGCCGCTGCGCGGCGGCGCCCGCCGGGTCGTCCGGGCCGGGCAGCCCGGCCTCGTTGCAGCGCAGGCAGCGGCTGCGGCCTGGATCGACCGAGCAGTACAGCAGCTGCGTGCGGGTCATGCCGCCGGTGACGAACGGGACGCCCGCCCGCACCGCGACCTCGTTGATCCACAGCTGGGAGCCGGGCTCGCCGTCGAGGCCGCCGACGATCACGTCGGCGCCCTCGGTGAGGTCCGCGAGGTCGTCCGGGCCGCCGATCCACCGGTCGACGGCGCGCACCTCGATGGACGGATCGTACTCGCGGACCCACTCGGCCGCCCGCTGCACCTTCGACCGCCCCACATCGCCGTGCCGGTACAGGAACTGGCGGGTCAACCACTCGGCCCTGAAGGCAAGGCCGCGTAGTTAGGCGGTGGAGGGCGTCCGTCAACTCACTTGTTTTCGTGGCGGTGTGGCGCCGTGCAACAGGAACGGGACCTCTGATAGTCGCGGTGAAGCCGACCAAGGTCTTCACTGCTCGTATGAGAGGTCCCGTTGTCCCGCCAGTCTGCCATCTGCGTGGTCACCCGTGCCGTTGAAGCTGCCGCAGGTCTGTTCGCGCCTGGTCATCTGGGCGAATTGACCCAGCACATCCCCTTCGAACTCGTCGACGACGTGCTGGAACGCACCGGCCGTACCGAGCGCCGGCTGCGACGACTGCCCTCGCGGGTCGGGGTGTACTTCGTGCTCGCTCTCGCGCTGTTCCCTGCCCTGGGGTACGCCCGGGTGTGGAGCAAACTGGTGGCGGGCCTGGGCCCGGCCGCAGGCGCGGCCCCATCGGAGAAGGCGCTGCGTGACGTGCGCCGACGCATCGGCGCGGCACCTTTGAAGCTGCTGTTCGAAACGCTGGCAGGTCCGGTGGCTCAGCCGGGAACCCCGGGCGCCTGCTACCGGCGCTGGCGGACCGTGGCCCTGGACGGCTGCTCCTCGATCAAGGCTCCTGACCAGCCGCGGGTCATCGGCTGGCTGGGCAAGGTCTTGCGGCCCAACGGCTGGGACGGCTATCCGATGCTGCGGCTGATGGTCTTGTGCGAGACCGGAACCCGCGCGCTGCTCGGCGCCTGCTTCGGCCCCACCGACCGCGGCGAGCGCCACTACGCCCAGTCCCTGCTGAACCTGCTGGATGCGAGCATGCTGGTGCTGGCCGACCGCGGCTTTGACTCCGATGACTTCCTCGCCCAGGTGACCGACACCCAAGCTCACCTGCTGATCCGCCTGAACGGACGACGGACCCCGGCCGTGCTCGCCCGCCTGCCCGACGGGTCGTTCTTGACCCGGATCGGCGGCCGGCACCTGCGGATCATCAACGCCGGCATCACTGTCACCTGCGCCGACGGCCAGCCCTTCACCGAGCACTACCGGCTGGCCACAACCCTGCTGGACCACCGCACCGACCAGGCCGCAGCCCTGGTCAAGCTCTACCACGAACGCTGGGAGGTCGAATCCGCCTTCTACGCCCTGCGCCACACCCTCCTGGACGGTCTCGTCCTGCGCTCACAAGACCCGTTCGGCATCGCCCAGGAACTGTGGGCCCAGCTGACCGTCTACCAGGCCCTGCGGCGCGCGATGTCCGAGGCCACCGGCACCGTTCCCGGCATCGACCCCGACCGGGCCAGCTTCACAACCGCCCGTGAGGCCGCCCGCGACCAGCTCGTCACCGCGCAAGGCATCCTCCCCGGCTCCCCGGGCAGCGGGGCCCTCACCGAGGCGGTCCTTTCCAGCCTGCTGCCCAGGCGCCGCACCCGCACCAGCGCCCGAAAGGTCAAGGCGTTCACCTCCCGCTATCGCGGCAACTCCGCCGATCCCAGGCCGCTGACCAGCCGGAACATCACCCACCTCGCCATCACGATCACAAAACCACCCCAAGACATCACCTCCTCTCCCAGCACCAGCGGCCAAGGGCGACGCGATCGCACCGTCCGCCTCCTAAGGACCGACAGCGACCGCGACTGGACCGCGCACGAGATCGCCAAAGCCCTCGGGATCGACCACTACCGCAGCCTCTGCGCGCAGCTTGGGCACTGGGTGAAAGAAGGCGTCCTTCACAGGACAGCCCGAGGGCTCTACCGGCTGACACCGACCTGGCAAGCACCAGAAACGATCACGGACTTGCCACTGCCCCCCACCGCCTAACTACGCGGCCTTGGCCCTGAAGGACCGAGCTTGCCGATTCGGTCCTTGTGGGCGTTGTTTACGCTCCCGACTGCCCGCTACGGCGGGGCGGTCACGGGTCGCATCCACCAGCCCGACGCTAGGCGGGGGCCGGATCGGGCATGTTGACGAATACCCACGCCGAGCGTGCGCGGTCGCGCACGTTGACCCCGGCGACGACGTCGGCGGGCCCAGCGAGACCACACCGACGACAGCAGAAGCGATCCCGAGCGGGCCGGTTGGCCTGCGCGATGTGGCCGCAGCGCGGGCAGCGCTGCGAGGTGTAGGCCGGATCCACCGTGATGAACGGCACACCGGCGCGACGGGCCTTGTAGGCGATGAACGCGCCGAGTTGGTGGAAGGGCCAGGAGGACAGGCATGCCCGCTGGTCGCGAGGAACCGTGACCCGTGCGCGTATCCCACTCAGCTCTTCGAGTGCGATGCCGCGTCCGGTGTGTGCCGCGACGGCGACGACCTGCTTGGAAATCGTGTGATTGACATGCCGGGCGTGCCGCGCCTCCCGGCGGGCGCGCTTCTTCAGCCGCCGGGCCGCCGCGCGGGTGCGTTTGGCCTGGAGTTCGGCGCGTTTGCGGGCCTGCCACCGCCGGTACCGAGCCAGGCGGCGGCCCCGGTGGTTGTCGCCATCGCTGGTGGTGGCCAGGTTGACGATGCCCCGGTCCACCCCGACCCAGTCGACAGGCTCGAACACCTCCGGCTCGGGGACCTCGCAGGTGGCCAGCAGGAACCATTTCCCGTCCCGGTGGACCAGGTCTGACTCGCCTTTGCGGTGCGCGGCGAGCGTTTTGGCCTGGTCGGGTGAGCAGGTGAACCGCAGGTGCTTGCGCCGCCCGGCCACCGTCCAGATGCTGACGGTGCCCGCGTCCACCTGCCACGACAGGCACCGGTCGTCGTAGGTGTGTGCGGCGTCGGGGCGGAAGGCGATGGGTTTGGACTCGGCTTTGCGGCGCCGCTTGAACCTCGGGCCGCCCAGGCCACCGTTGCGGATGCCGGCGCGCAGGGTGGTGTAGGCGTCCACGACACGTTTGATGACATGCTGGGCGGCCTGCGCACCCAGCCCGCCGGCTTTGAGGTCTCCGTAGCACAGCGTCCGCAGGGGGAGTTCACGGCCGCGGAGCCCGAACTTCTCGAAGGCCAGGGCCGCGACATGGTTAGCAGCGATGTTGACCTGGTGCAGGGTGTCGGTCAGCGCCGCCGCCTGCTCGGGCGTCGGCAGCAGCTTGACCTGTACCACCAGTTTCACAGTCCGTGACTGTATCATTACGTTACCCAGGCGGGCGGGACGCCGGCGGCGCGGGCCGCCAGCCAGTGCCAGCACTCGTGCACCGCCATCACCGCGAGCGCGAACGGCGTCAGGACGAGCGCGCTCAGCCCGACGTCGTCGAAGACGAAGGCGTCCGTCCCGGGGTCGGGACGCAGCGGCGGCCGGACGGCGAGCACCGCGAGGTCGAACAGGACGCAGGCGCCGTAGACCGTCCACGCGACACGGCCGAACAGCGGCCGGGCACGCTCGGGACGCACTCCCCGGATCCACGGGCGCTTCGCGGCGGCCCGCCCGCCCGCGGCGGGTTCTCCCGGGCCCGGTTCGACGAAGCCCAGGCCACGGAGGGTGCCGATGAAGTCGGGGACGTCCACGGGCTCGCCGACGAACTCCTCGGCCTCGCGCGCCGCCTCCGCCACGGTGGCGCCGCGGCGCAGCGCCGCGATCACGACGGCGCCCACCGCGGGCATCGCCACGAACGTCCCGGTCTCGGGGTCGCCGACGAGGACGTCGTCGCCGTCCGCGACGACGCTGAGCGGGCGAAGGCGGACCGGCCCGCCGCCGGAGACCGCGCCGGTCACAGGAAAGCGGCGACGCGGGCGGCGAACTCCTCTGGCGTGACGACCTCGACGCCGAGCTTCTCGGCCTTGGCCTTCTTCGACCCGGCCTTCTCGCCCGCGACGAGCAGGGACGTGCGGGCCGAGACCGACGAGGACGCCTTTCCCCCGGCGCGTTCGATCAGCTCGTTGACCTGGTTGCGGGACAGCCCGTCCAGCGCGCCGGACATCGATCCGGTGGCGACCACGGATATCCCGGCCAGTGGCAGGTCCGAAGCTCCGGATTCGGCCGTTTCGGCGGGGCCGGTGGCTCCCGGTTCGGTCATCGTGACGCCGGCGGCGACGAGCTTGTCGATCAGCGGGGCCAGTTCGGCGATCTCGGCCACCAGGATCGCGGCGCGTTCGGGGCCGACGCCCTCGACCTCCTGGAACCCCTCGGCGTCGGCGGCGCGGATCGCGTCCATGGTGGCGAAGTGCCGGGCGATGCGGCGGGACATGGACCGGCCGGTGCCCCGCACGCCGAGCGCGCAGAACACCTTGTTCAGCGGCTTGGCCTTGGCGCCCTCGATCGCGGCGAGGAGCGCGGCGGTGCTGGTCTCGCCCATCCGCTCCAGGGCGATGACCTGGTCGTGGGTGAGGGTGAACAGGTCGGCGAAGTCGCTGATCAGGCCGGCGTCGACGAGCTGGTCGATGCGGTTCTCGCCGAGCCCCTCGATGTCGAGCTGGTCGCGGCCGACCGCGTACCGGACGGACGCGACGGCGCGGCAGGCGCGGCCCCGCGCACACCGCCACCGCTGCTGGGACGCGTCGATCCCGTCGCCGCAGCGCGGGCACGCCGACGGCACCTCGATCGGCCGCTCCTCCCCGGTGCGCAGGTGCACGACCGGCGCCTCGACGCGCGGGATCACGTCGCCGGCCTTGTAGACCGTGACGTGGTCGCCGAGCTTCAGACCGCGCCGCTCGATGTCGGCGGCGTTGTGCAGGGTCGCGTAGGTGACGGTGGAGCCGTCCACCTCGACGGGTTCGAGAACGGCGCGCGGTGCGATGACCCCGGTGCGGCCGACGTTCCACTCGACGTCCAGCAGCCGGGTGATCTTCTCGACCGCCGGCAGCTTGTAGGCGATCGCCCAGCGCGGCGCGCGAGAGGAGATCCCGGCGTCGGCCTGGTCGGCGGCCGCGTCCGCCTTGATCACGATGCCGTCGATGCCGAAGTCGAGTTCGGCGCGCAGCCCGGCGATCTCCTCGACCCGCTTCCGCGCCTCCTCGATCGTCGTCGCGGTGATCGCCGGCACCGGCGTCGAAGCGGTGGTGTCGGCGCCGAGACCGGCGACCATCTCCATGATCCCGCTGTGCGGCAGTTCCCGCAGGCGGGCGGCCGTCGCGTCGTCGGTGCCGTCCATCGGAAGGGCGCCGTAGGCGAAGAACGTCATCTCCACCTGGTACGGGCGGTCCTTGGCGCGCAGCGACCCGGCGGCGGCGCTGCGCGGGTTGGCGAAGGCCGCTCCCCCGGCGCCGGTCCGCGCGCCGTTGGCGGCCTCGAACTGCGCGCGGGTCATCAGCACCTCGCCGCGCAGCTCGACGGTGACCGGCTCGGCGAGCCGCCCCGGCAGGCCGAGGACCATGCCGATGCCGTGCGAGACGTCCTCCCCGGCGGCGCCGTCGCCGCGCGTCACCAGCTGGACGAGCCGCCCGCCGCGGTAGCGGGCCGAGATCGCCAGGCCGTCCAGCTTCGGCTCCACGCTCCAGACCCCGACCTCGCGGCCGAGCCTGCGGACCAGGCCCGCGGCCCACGACTCCAGCCCCTCGGCGGAGAACACGTTGTCCAGGCTCAGCATCGGGACGGTGTGCGGCACGTCGCCGACGACCGCTCCCCCGGCCACCTTGCCCGTCGGGGAGTCCGGCAGTACCTCGTCCGGGTGCCCGGCCTCGTAGGCGGCGATGCCGCGCACCAGCCGGTCGAAGTCGTCGTCGTCGAGCGGCGAGTCGCCCTCGCCGTAGTAGGCGGCGGAGGCCGTGACGGCGGTCTGGACGGCGGCGGCGTAGGCGGCCTGGTCGCCGATCTCGGTGCGGGCCGGTGTCTCGGTCATGACCACATCATGCCTGGTACCACCGACATTTCCGGGTCTCAGCGGGCGGCCAGATGGTGCCCCAGGAAGGCGAGCTGCGGGCGCAGACGAGGCCGCCAGAAGGCGCCGTCATGGCAGCCGCCCTCCAGCCCGCCCTCCGGATGCACCCGGTCGCGGAACTCGCGCACCCGGTCGGCGAACGGGTCGCTCGTCCCGCAGTCGACGCGGAGCGGGACGCCCTTCAGCTCGTCCAGGGCCGCGAAGATGTCGTTGCGGGCGTAGTCGGCGGCGCTGTCGAACGAGCGGGGGTTGGTGGCGAGCGCGTCCTTGTAGGAGGTGAACAGAGCCGGGGACGAGGCGACGACGGCGGCCATGCGCCTGGCGCCGAGCCGGCGGGTCAGGAGCAGGGCGCCGTAGCCGCCCATCGACCAGCCCATGGCGCCGATGCGGTCCGTGCGGGCGCCGCGCCGGTGCAGCCGCGGCAGCAGCTCGTCCACGATCATCCCGATGGGGTCGTCGCCGTTCGCGCGGTGGTGCCAGTAGGTGTCGGGTCCGCCGTCGACCGTGACAAGGGCGAACGGGGGAACGCCGCCTTTCGCGACGGCGTCCGGCAGGTAGTGGTCCAAGGCCAGGTTCCGCACGACGGAAGGCCCGGTGTCGCCGCTGCCGTGCAGCGCGACCACGACCGGCAGCCCGCGCAGGGAACGGCCGTCGGCCGGCGGCACGATGGTCGCGGTGACGGTGGTGCGGCGACGCGCCGAGCGCCACGTCATCCGCTCGACGCGGACGGACGCGGCGGGCGGCGCCGGCAGCTCTCCGCACTTGCCGAGCGCGCGGTCCAGCCGGACCTTGCCGGGCACGACCTCGTTCTCCACCAGGGCGTACCCGGTGCCGCCCATGGCCGCGGCGGCGCCGATGCCGCCGAGTCCGCCGAGCAGGAGCGTGCGTCTGCTGATCAAAACCGGGGTCCTTCCTGGGAGGAGCGTTCGGGTCTTGGACGCCGCCGGGGCGGCCGGGTTCCATCGGGCGAAGGTAGCGGGTCAGGGCGCCGCTTCACTCCCGCGGGCGGCGTGCGCGGAGCGGGAGAGCAGCGCGACGCCGCCGGTGAGCAGGACGACGCTGAACGAGACGGCCACGAAGGCCGCGGCCGTCCGGGGCGGCAGCGTGTGGAAGGCGAACGCCGCCACCAGGTAGGACGCGATGGGGTTGGTCATCGTCATCGCGGTCATCGCGGCGGGCAGCGACCCGGCCGCGAACGCCCGCTGCTCGATCACGAGGCCGAGCAGCGTGCTGCCCGCGAGCGCGTAGCCGGGCCAGTCCGCGGCGGTGGCCGCGACGCCGCGGTTGACGAGGTCGGCGGTGGTGAGCTTGATCAGCACCGCGGTCGCCGCGAAGCACAGCCCGGCGCAGACGCCGAGCAGCGCGGCCCGCACCGGGCCCTTGCGCAGCCACGCCGCCCGGGACAGCACGACGACGAGCGGCGCGGCGATCAGCCCAGCGAGGAGGATCCGGGGACGCGACGGCGCCCCCTCGGGCGGGATCGCCCCCGGCACCGTGAACAGGACGGCCAGGCCGGCCGACACGGCGATGCCGCCGAACAGGTCCATCCGGGCAGGGGGCCGGCCCGTCCCGATCGTGCCGAGCGCGATGGTGAAGACCAGCTGGGTGACCAGCAGCGGCTGGACGATGGCGGTCGAGCCGAAGTGCAGCGCGATCGCCTGCGCGCAGAACCCGGCGAGGTTGACCCCCCACCCGGTCAGCCACACCGGGTCGCGGAGCAGGCGGCGGAGCAGCCCGTGCACGGCCGAGGCGTCCGATACGCCGTGCACCGCACGGCGGGCGGCCCTGTACTGGAGGGCGGCCGCCCCGGCGAACAGGAACGCGGCGAGCAGGCTGAAGCAGACCGACCACCCCATCAGACCGTCCCGCTCTGCGCGCCCATGGTGGCGCGTTCCCCGCTGAAGGCATGGGTGACCAGGTACACGACGAGGGCGGTCTGCGCGGTCGCGATCTCCCGCGCGGCCGACGCGGCCCGTCCCCCGTCCTCGTCCTCCGTCCCGGACGCGACCGCTTCGCTCCGGATCACGACGCCCTCCCGCCTCGCGCATCGCACCGCCCTACCGATCATCCTCCCCACGATCGGGCGGGACGACCATGCCGGCCTGTTCTTCCGGGTTCCGCCTCCGGAACGGGTTTTCCTGCGGAAACTCCCGCCCAACCCTTGACCACGGCGCCAAACGGGCATAAAAACAAGAGAATCAAACCCAAACAGGAGGGAAACCACATGGAGCGCGGAACGGCCCGCACATGATCGTGACGGTGACGCTCAACCCGAGCCTCGACCGGACGATCGAGGTGGACGTGCTGACCCGCGGCGCGGTCATCCGGGCCAGGTCCGCGCGGCTCGACCCGGGCGGCAAGGGCGTCAACGTGTCCCGGGCGCTGCTCGCCAACGGCGTCACCTCCACCGCCGTGGTCGCGGTGGGCGGCGCGGACGGCGACCAGCTGCGCCGGCTGCTGGAGACCGAGGGCATGCGGGTGCACGCCGTCCACGTCGCCGGGCGCACCCGGTCCAACGTCACGATCGTCGAGCCCGGCGGCGTCGTCACCAAGCTGAACGAGCCCGGCGGCCCGCTGTCGCCCGCGGAACTGGACGAGGTCGGCGCGGTCGTGGCGGCCGAGGCCGGCGCCGCCAGCTGGGTCGTCGGCTGCGGCAGCCTCCCGCCGGACGTCCCGGAGACCACCTACGCCGAGATGTGCCGCCGGTTCGCGCCGGACGGCATCCGCGTCGCGGTCGACACCAGCGGCCCCGCGCTGCGCGCCGCCGTCACCGCCGCGCCCGACCTGATCAAACCGAACCGTGAGGAGCTCGCCGAGGCGGCCGGCGGCCCGGTCGACACCGTCGCCGACGCCGTCGAGGCCGCCGGGGAGCTGCGGGCGCGCGGCGCCCGCGCCGTCCTGGTCAGCCTCGGTGCGGAAGGAGCCGTGCTCGTCGACGACGACGGCGTCCTCACCGGCGAGGCGCCCGTCGCCCAGCCGCGCAGCACGGTCGGCGCGGGCGACGCCCTGCTCGCCGGGTTCCTCGCCGCCGGAGCCCGCGGCTCCCGCGCCCTCGCCGAGGCCCTCGCGTGGGGCGCCGCGGCGGTGCGGATGCCCGCGAGCCGGATGCCCGGCGCGGCCGACGTCCGGCGCGACATCGTCCGCATCCATCCGCGCCCCGACCTCACCCGTCCCCTCCTCACCTGACCCCTGTCCACCCGACCCCTGCGAGCAGTCCCACCCCCGATCGACAGGAGGCCCGAGATGGCCACCACGTACACCCCGGAGCCCACCGGGAGCGGGTTCCGCGCGAACATCCAGCGGCTCGGCGGCAAGATGGCCGGGATGGTGATGCCGAACATCGGCGCGTTCATCGCCTGGGGCCTGATCACCGCCCTGTTCATCCCGACCGGCTGGCTGCCCAACAAGGATCTGGGCGAGCTGGTCGACCCGATGATCAAGTTCCTGCTGCCGCTGCTGATCGGCTACACCGGCGGCCGGATGGTGCACGGCCAGCGCGGCGCCGTCGTCGGCGCGGTCGCGACCGTGGGCATCATCGTCGGCGCCGAGGTGCCGATGTTCTTGGGCGCGATGATCGTCGGCCCCCTGGCGGCGTACCTGCTCAAGCTGTTCGACGGCCTCGTCGAGGACCGTGTCCGGACCGGGTTCGAGATGCTCGTCGACAACTTCTCCGCCGGGATCATCGGCGGCGCCATGGCGGTCGCGGGCAACCGGGTCATCGGCCCGGTCATGAACACCTTCACCGAGTGGGCCGGGGACGGCGTGAGCTGGCTGGTCGACCACGACCTCCTACCGCTCACGTCGCTGCTCATCGAGCCCGCGAAGGTGCTGTTCCTGAACAACGCCGTCAACCACGGCGTACTCGGCCCGCTCGGCGTGCAGCAGGCCGCCCAGCACGGCAAGTCCGTGCTGTTCATGCTGGAGTCCAACCCCGGGCCCGGCCTCGGCGTCCTGCTCGCCTACTGGTTCTTCGGGCCGCGGCGGCTGCGCCCGAGCGTCCCGGCGGCCGCCATCATCCACTTCTTCGGCGGCATCCACGAGATCTACTTCCCGTACATCCTGATGAAGCCGCGGATGATCCTCGCCGCGATCGCGGGCGGCATGACCGGCGTGGCGATCTTCGTGGCGACCGGCGTCGGCCTCGTCGCGACCCCGTCGCCCGGCAGCATCTTCGCCTACCTGGCGCAGACGCCCCGCGGCGCCGGCAACTGGATCGGCGTCTACACCGGCCTGTTCGCCTCCGCCGCCGTCTCCTTCGGTGTCGGCGCGGCGCTGCTCGGCTTCGGCAGGCTCGCCGAGGCGCGCGCCGGCGGCGACGACGGCGCGGACGGGGAGACCGCCGATACCGCCTCGCAGGACGCCGCCCCGGGCGAAGCGTCCGCGAAGGACGCCGCCGCCCCAGAGAGCGCCGAGGCGAAGGGCTCCGGCGACGGTGCCGCCAAGGAAACGACCGCCCACTGACCACCCACCATCGGAAGGCACACCCACGATGAACGGCAAGGACATCCGCAAACTCGTCATCGCCTGCGACGCCGGGATGGGCAGCAGCGTCATGCTCGCCGGGCAGCTCCGCAAGGCGCTGAAGAAGAGCGACGTGACGGTCGAGCACACGCCCGTCGACGCGATCCCCGGCGACGCCGACGTGGTCGTCTGCCACACCGGGCTCGCCGCCCGCGCCCGGCGCGGCGCCGGGGACACCCCGGTGATCCCGTTCGAGGTCTACCTCGGCGACCCCGCCGTCGACCGGCTGGTCAAGGCGATCAAGGACGGCGGTGAGGTCGGTGCCTGACCGGGCCGCCGGCCTGCTCGCCCCGGAGGCGATCCGGCTGGACGCCCGGGCCCGCGGCCGCGACCACGCCATCCGGATCTGCGGGCAGGTGCTCGTGGACGCCGGCGCCGTCGAGCCCGCCTACGTCGACGCGATGCTGGAGAGGGAGCGCTCCATCTCCACCTACCTCGGGGAGGGCGTCGCGATCCCGCACGGCACGTCCGGAGGCCGCGACCTCATCCACCGCGACGCGCTCGCCGTGGTGAGGTTCCCCGACGGGGCGGACTGGGGCGGCGACACCGTCACCGTCTGCATCGCGATCGCGGCGCGCGGCGACGGCCACATCGAGATCCTCGCCGAGCTCGCCCAGGTCCTCATGGACCCGGACCGGGCACGCGCGCTCCGCGAGGCCACCGAGCCCGAGCAGGTCCTCGCCCTGCTCTCACCGCAAGAACAGCAACCGACAGAACAGGAACATCCCGTATGAAGGTCGCCCGTTTCTACGCCCCCGGCGACATCCGCCTGGAGGACGCGCCCGAACCGGCGCCCGGGCCAGGCGAGCTGAAGATCCGCGTCCGCAACTGCTCGACCTGCGGGACCGACGTCAAGATCTCCCGGTTCGGGCACCACCACATCGTCCCGCCACGGGTGATGGGCCACGAGATCGCCGGCGAGGTCACCGAGGCCGGGGCGGGCGTGGAGGGCTGGACGGCGGGCGACCGCGTCCAGGTCATCGCCGCGATCCCCGACGGAACGTGCGCGGAGTGCCGCCGCGGCAGGATGACGGTCTGCACCGCGCAGGAGTCGATGGGCTACCACTACGACGGCGCGTTCGCCGAGTACATGATCGTCCCGGCGAAGGTGCTCGCGGTGGACGGGGTGAACCGCATCCCGGACGGCGTCTCGTTCGCCGAGGCGTCGGTGGCCGAGCCGCTCGCCTGCGTGCTGAACGGCCAGGAGCTGGCGCGGGTCGGCGAGGGCGACGACGTCGTGGTGTTCGGCTCCGGCCCGGTCGGCTGCCTGCACGTGCGGGTCGCGCGGGCCCGCGGCGCCGCCCGGGTGTTCCTCGTGGAGGTCAACGCCGAGCGGCTGCACCAGGCCGCCGCGATCGTCAAGCCCGACGCCGCGATCGACGGCGGCGTCACCGACGTGGTCGAGGAGGTCCTCGAACGCACCGGCGGACGCGGCGCCGACGTCGCGATCACCGCCGCCGCGTCGGGCGCCGCGCAGGAGCAGGCGCAGCGGCTGATGGCGCCCGGCGGCCGGGTGAGCCTGTTCGGCGGGCTGCCGAAGGACGCCCCGGTCATCTCCGTCGACGCCAACCGCGTCCACTACCGGGAGCTGTCCCTGGTCGGCGCGAACGGGTCGAGCCCCGCGCACAACGCCCGGGCGCTGGAGCTGATCGGGTCCGGCCGGGTGCCGGTCGAGGACCTCATCACCCACCGGCTTCCGCTGGACGCCCTGCACGACGCCCTCGACCTCGTCACCAAGGGCGCCGCGATCAAGGTCACCATCGAACCCTGAAGGAGACGGCCATGGCCGAACGGAACGTCGTCATCGCCGCGGCGCAGGGCCTGCACGCCCGCCCGGCGCAGCTCTTCGTCCAGGCGGCGGCGCGGCAGCCGGTGCCGGTGTCGATCCGGGTCGGGGACGGTTCACCCGTCCCGGCGAACAGCATCCTCGGCGTGCTGTCGCTCGGCGCCCGCCAGGGCACCGAGGTGACCCTGTCCGCCGAGGGCGACGCGGCCGGCGGGGCGCTGGAGGAGCTGGCCGGGCTCCTCGCCCGCGACCTGGACGCCGAACAGCCCGCCTGACCGCCCGCGAAACCGGCAGAATGGACACGCACCGCGACACGGACGGGACGGGTGAGACGACGGTCATGTACGCCGAGGAACGACAGCACGCGATCCTCGCGCTGGCTCGCTCGAAGGGCCGCGTGGACGTGGTCGCTCTCGCCGAGGAGTTCTCGGTCACGACCGAGACGATCCGCCGCGACCTGACCGTGCTGGAACGCGCCGGGACGATCCGGCGGGTGCACGGCGGCGCGATCCCGGTCGAACGGCTCGGCTTCGAGCCGGAGCTGGCGGCTCGGGACGCGGTGATGACCGAGGAGAAGCAGCGCATCGCGAAGGCGGCGCTGGAGGAGCTGCCCGCCGACGGGTCGGTCATCGTGGACGCGGGGACGACGATGGCCCGGTTCGTCCAGCTGCTGCCCACCGACCGCGAGCTGACCGTGATCGTCAACTCGCCGCCGCACGCGGCGGTGCTGGCGACCCGGCCCAACCTGACAGTGATCATCCTGGGCGGCCGGGTGCGCGGCCGGACGCTCGCCACGGTGGACGACTGGGTGCTGCGCCCGCTGGCCGACCTCTGGGTGGACGTGGCGTTCATGGCGACGAACGGCTGCTCGGTGGAGCGCGGGCTGACCACGTCCGACCAGGCCGAGGCGGCGGTGAAGCGGGCGATGATCGCCTCGTCCCGGCGGCGGGTGCTGCTCGCCGACCGCACCAAGATCGGGCACGACCATCTGGTGCGGTTCGGCGACCTCGCCGACATCGACGTGCTGATCACCGACACCGGTCTGGACACCGACCTCGCCGCCGACCTCGCCGCCGAGGGCCCCGAGGTCGTCCGCGCCTGACCGGACGGGGCCGGGGGGCCGCCGTCCCGCGCCCGGGGGCTGCGCGGGACGGCGGCGAGCTCCGTCAGCCCGCGGCCGGGACGCCGTTGGCCGGCGCCTGCGGCTGCGTGCCCGTGTAGGGCTGGATCGGGCCGTCACCGTCGTCGGTGGTCATCGGCTGCCCCTGCGGCACGACGTTCTCGCCCTTGATGGTGCCGATCACCGCCCCGGTGTAGCCGGCGTGCGACCCCGCGCTGTAGGCGAACGGGACGACGCCCGGCCCGGTGAAGTGCGACTTCTCCAGCGCCTCCACGATGCCCTTGCGGGTCGGGTTCTTGCCGGCCGCCTGGAGCGCCTGCACGAAGGCGTAGGCCACCGACATCCCGTAGACGATGTTGCCGTTGAACGGCAGCTTCGGGAGGTACTGGTCGTGGACCTTCTTGAACAGCGCCGTCCAGCTGTTGGAGGTGTCGCCCGGTGCGGACAGGTAGCCGTCGGTGACCATGCCCTGGATGAGCGGGCTGCCCTTCACCTCGCTGCCGCCCTTCTTGGCGAAGCTCTCCAGCAGCCCGGTGAGGGTGATCGGGTCGGACCCGACGTTGCTGACGGCGAACGTCGGCTTGTAGTTCAGCTTCAGCGCGGCGAGCCGGAACAGCGCCGTGTAGGTGGGGATGCTGAACAGCACGACGACGTCCGCCTTCGACTGGGCGATCGCCTGGGCCTGCGCGCCGATGTCGGTGTTGCCCGGCTGGTAGGACTGCCGGGACACGACCTGGTCCTTCGGGATGTACTTGTCGAGGCCCTTCACCCCGTCCTGCCCGAAGTCGTCGTTCTGGTAGAAGTAGGCGACCTTCTTCCCGGCGTAGGTCTTCTTGATGTAGTCGCCGAGGATCTTGCCCTCGCGGATGTAGTCGACCTGCCAGCCGAACGTCTGCGGGTGCTTCTTCGGCTCGTCCCAGCAGCCGCAGCCGGACGCGACGAACAGGTCCGGGACGCGCTGGGCGTTCAGGTAGTCGACCACCTTGGAGTGGGTGGGCGTGCCCAGCCCGTTGAACATCGCGAAGACCTTGTCCTGGAGGACGAGCTTCTGCGTCACGCTGACGGTCTGGGTCGGGTTGTAGGCGTCGTCCACGTACTTGTAGACGATCTTGCGTCCGTACACGCCGCCGTTGGCGTTGACGTAGTCGAAGAACGCCTTGGACGCCGCGGAGTTGGCGCTGTAGCCGGGCGCGGCCGGCCCGGTCAGCGGCTGGTGGCTGCCGATCGTGACGGTGGTCGCGGTGACGCCGGGCGCGGAACCGCCGCCGTCCCCGCCGTCACCGCCGCAGCCGCTCGCCGCGACCGCCAGCGTCGCCGCGGTCATCAGGGCGAGCGCCCGCCTTGTCCGGGGTCGCTTCATCTGCTCCTCCTGGGTGCGTTGTGGTAGGCCCCGATGGTGATGCGCCCGGCCCGGGGGCCGGGTCGCGTCTGTTGCGTGTGCGGCGCCGGACGGCGCCGCCGATGTCGCGCAGTCCTCCCTGGAGGCCGCGCGGGAAGGCCAGCGTCACCACGATGAGGACGAGGCCGTAGATGGCGAGGGGCAGATTCGACGCGATGTTGTGCGAGAAGCCGGACGAGGAGGACAGGTCGGACGCCCACGTCGGCACGTACACCAGGATCAGGGCGCCCCAGACGGCGCCGGACAGGCTGCCGAGGCCGCCGATGATGATCGCGGCGATGAGCTGGAGGGACAGCGTGAGCGGGAACGCACCCGGGGCGGCGAGCGTGGCGACCACGGCGAGCAGCCCGCCGGCGAGGCCGGCGCAGGCCGCCGAGACGACGGTCGCGGCGATCCGCAGCCGGGCCACGCGGACCCCGTTGAGGGCGGCGGCGATCTCGTCGTCGCGGCTGGCGCGCAGCGTCCGGCCGAACCGGCCGCGGGTGAGGTTGGCGAGCAGGAACAGGGTGACGACGGCGCCCAGGCAGGAGATCCACGCCTGCCAGCGCTCCAGCGGGAACGTCTCGCCGAGCCCCGCGGGCGGGACCGGCGGGACGACCGTCAGCCCGTTCTGCCCGCCGAGCTCGTCGGTGAGCGGCTTGTAGTTGGCGAGGCCGGGCAGCCCGACGGCGAAGGCGAGGGTGGCGCCGGCCAGGTAGGGGCCGTGCAGCCGGGCGGCGACCGCGCCGACCACCACTCCGGCGACGGCGGTGACGCCGGCCGCCGCCGCGAGGACCGCCGCGAGCGGCCAGCCCCAGTGCCCGATGACCAGCGCGGCGGTGTAGGCGCCGACCGCCATGAAGGCGCCGTGCCCGAGAGAGATCTGCCCGCCGAGCCCGGTCAGCACCGTCAGGCCGGCGACCGCGCAGGTGAGGTAGGCGGCCTGCGCGATCTGCAGGTCGCGGTAGGGGCCGACGGCCGTGGTCAGGAAGTACAGCGCGACGATCGCCGCGAGGGCGCCCGCCGTGTGGCGGGTCAGGGTCGATCGGCGCAGGACGTTCAGCGCAGCGGTGCTCACCGTGTCACACCCTCCGTCCGGTGCTCGCCGCGAACAGGCCGTTCGGTCTGATCATCAGGACGGTGATGAGCGCGGCGAGCGCGCCGAAGGTGACCAGGTCCGAGCTGACGTACCCGGACACGTAGCTGAGCGCGCAGCCGAGCAGCAGCCCGCCGACGACGGCGCCCACCGGGCTGTCCAGCCCGCCGATCACCGCGGCCGTGAATCCGAAGACGAGCATCGAGTCGAACTGGGCGGGCCCGACGAACACCGACGGGGCGACCAGCACCCCGGCGAGCGACCCGACGAGCGCGGCCAGCGCCCACCCCAGCGTCAGCATGCGGCCGACCCGCACGCCCTGCAGCCGGGCGATCTCCGGTGCGAACGCCGACGCCCGCAGCCGCAGCCCGAGGTCGGTGCGGACGAACAGCAGCGTCAGCAGCACCATCACCGCGGCGACCGCGCCGATGACGAACAGGTCGAACGGCGACAGCAGCAGCCGTGTCCCGCCCACCGACAGGCCCTCGATGGTGAAGGCGGGCGGATAGGAGTGCGGCGTGTCGCCCCAGATCATGCCCGCGCCCGACTGCAGCAGGACGAACAGCCCGAGCGTGACGATGACCGCGTTGAGCGGCGGCTTGTTCTCCACCGGGCGGACCACGACCCGCTCCACGACGGCGCCGATCACCAGCCCGGAGGCGAGCGCGACACCGAGCGCGAGCCAGTAGGAGCCGCCCTGGTCGATGACGCTCCAGGCGAGGAACGTCGTGAACATCAGCATCCCGCCCTGCGCGAAGTTCACGATGCGGGTGGAGCGCCAGATCAGCACCAGCGCGAGCGCGACCGCCGCGAACACCGCGCCGGAGGTGATGCCGGCGAGCGTGAGATTGATGAAACGGACCATCAGAACCCCAGGTATGCGTGGCGGAGGCGGTCGTCGGCGGCGATGGTCGCGGCGGCCTCGGCCGCCACCACCGCGCCGAGGTCCAGGACGATCGCGCGGTCGGCGACGGACAGCGCGCTGCGGGCGTTCTGCTCGACGAGCAGGACCGTGCGGCCGTCCTCGTCGCACAGGCGCCGCAGCACGGCCATGAGCTGCGCGACCACGCGCGGCGCGAGGCCGAGGGACGGCTCGTCCACCAGCAGCAGCCGCGGCCCGCCGGTGAGCGCCCGGGCCAGCGCGAGCATCTGCCGCTCGCCGCCGGACAGCGTGGCGGCGGTGCGGGCGCGCCGCTCCGCGAGCGGCGGGAACAGCTCGTACATGTCGGCGACCCGCCGGTTGAGGGCCGCCCGGTCGCGCCGCCACAGCCCGCCCAGCCGCAGGTTGTCCTCGACGGTGAGCTCGGTGATGACGCCGCCGCTCTGCGGGACGTGCGCGACACCGAGCCGGACGATGTCCTCGACCGGCAACCGGGTGAGGTCGCGGCCGTCCAGCTCGACGCGTCCGGCACGCGGCCTCAGCAGCCCGGAGACGGTGCGCAGCAGGGTGGTCTTCCCCGCGCCGTTCGCACCGAGCACCGCGGTCACGGAGCCTTCGTCAACCGACAGGTCCACGCCGCCGAGCGCGCGGGCGGCGCCGTAGTGGACGGTGAGGTCCTTCACCTCAAGCACCGGCGACCTCCTCACCGAGGTAGGCGTCCAGGACGGCCGGGTCGTCGCGGACCTCGTCGGGCGTCCCGGTGGCGATGACCTTGCCGAAGTCCAGCACGACCACCTGGTCGCAGACGTTCATCACGAGGTCCATGTGGTGCTCGACGAGGACGACGGCAGGCCCGCGGCGCAGGCCGCGGATCAGTTCGGCCAGCTCGTCCATCTCGGCGGAGGACAGGCCGGCGGCCGGCTCGTCCAGCAGGAGCAGCTCGGGCTCGGCGACGAGCGCGCGGGCCAGCGCGACCCGCTTCTGCACGCCGTAGGGCAGCTGCCCGGGCAGCCGTCCGGCCTCGTCCGCCACGCCGAGCTCCGCCAGCCGCGTCATGGCCCGCTCCCGCAGGGCCGCCTCGTCCCGGTCGGCGCGCGGCAGCGCGAACAGGCCGGACCAGAACCCGGTCTTCGCGTGCGGGTCGGCACCGACCATCACGTTCTCCAGCACCGTCAGCCCCGGGAAGAGCCCGAGCCCCTGCAGCGTGCGGGAGATGCCGAGCCTGGTCAGGTCGTGCGGCCGATGCCGGCCGAGCACCCGGCCCCGCCAGCGCACCTCGCCCGACCTCGGCCGGACGAACCCGCACACCACGTTGAAGAGCGTCGTCTTGCCGGCGCCGTTCGGCCCGATCACACCCGTGACCCGGCCCTGCGGCGCCGTGAGAGACACACCGTCCAATGCGACGAGCCCGGCGAAGCGGACCGTCACATCTCGAAGTTCAAGTAGGGAAGAGGAGCCGGGCATGTCGCCTCACCTCGCCGCCGAATCATCGCGAATCCCCCGAGGCCAGAATGCACATACCGACTGGTCGGTTCCATGAAGATAGAATCACTGGGCGGCTCCGGTCAACAGCCAAATCGCAGGTCCCGATACCTAGCGCGCCGAATCACCCTCGGCCCGGTAGGCTGATCGGCGATCTGCGGGCGGCCGCGCCGGGGCGGCACGAGACCCGGGGGCATTCCCCGGCTGGAGGTGGAGTGATGACGCAGGCGCCCGCGGGCCGGGTATCCGGCAACCTGCCGCTGCCGGACCGGCTGCTGGCCGTGGCGACCCGGATGTTCGCCGAGAAGGGCTTCGAGAGCACCTCGGTCCAGGAGATCGTGAACGCCGCCGGCGTCACCAAAGGGGCCATGTACCACTACTTCGGCTCCAAGGACGATCTCCTCTACGAGATCTACCACCGGCTCCTCGGCCTGCAGATGTCACGCCTGGAGCAGATCGCCGACGGCCCCGGAACCGCCGAGGAACGCCTCCGCGCGGCGGCGGTCGACGTCCTCAACACCTCGTTCCTCTACCTGGACGACTTCACCGTCTTCTTCCGCTCGACGCATCTGCTCCCCCGCGACCGCCGCGAGGCCGTCCGCGCCGAACGGCGCCGCTACCACGAGCGCTTCCGCGCCCTGGTCGAGGAGGGCCAGCGCGAGGGCACGTTCCGCGGCGCGACCCCGGCCGACATCGCCGTCCACTTCTTCTTCGGCACCGTCCACCAGATCGGCACCTGGTACCGCCCCGGCGGCCGCCTCAAGACGGCCGCCATCAGCGAGCACTACGTGGACCTCTTCCTTAACGGCCTGTCCTCCCAGGGGTAGCGCCCCCTTACGGGGCGCTCAGCGTTCTATGTGCTCGATCTTGAGTGCCTCGTCCTTGTGGCGGGCGCGGAGGGGCTTCTTGTCGATCTTGCCGACGGTGGTCTTCGGGATCTCGTCCATGAACGTCCAGTACTCGGGGACCTGCCAGCGGGCGACCTTGCCCGCGAGGAAGGACGCGAGCTCTCCGGGCGTGGCCGCGGCGTCCGGGCGCAGGACGACGCAGGCGAGGGGGCGCTCGTCCCAGCGGGCGTCGGGGATGCCGATGACGGCGGCCTCCGCCACCGCCGGGTGCGCCATCAGGTGGTTCTCCAGTTCGACCGAGGAGATCCACTCGCCGCCCGACTTGATCACGTCCTTCGCCCGGTCGGTGATCTGGTAGAAGCCGCGGTCGTCGATGGTGCCGATGTCCCCCGTGCGCAGCCAGCCGTCGTCGAACTTCTGCGGCGCCGGGTCGCGGTGGTAGGCGCCGGTGATCCACGGCCCGCGGACCTCGATCTCGCCGACGGCCTCGCCGTCCCAGGGCAGCTCGGCGCCGGAGTCGTCCACGATGCGCATCTCCACGCCGGCGGCGACGCGTCCCGACTTCAGCCGCCAGTACATGTCCTCGTCCGTCCCGGGCTCGACGCCGGGCGGCGGGAACGCCATGCCGCCGAGCGGGCTGGTCTCGGTCATTCCCCAGCCCTGGATGATGCGCAGGCCGTACCGCTGCTCGAACCGCTCCAGCAGGACGCGGGGCGCGGCGGCGCCGCCGGAGGTACCGGCCCGCAGGGACGACAGGTCGATCTCCTGCTGCTCTCCGAGGGTGAGGATGCCGTTCCAGATGGTCGGGACGGCGGACGCGAGCGTGCTGCGCTCCTCCGCGATGAACGTCGTGAGGTGCTCCGGCTGCATGAACGGGCCGGGCATGTGCAGCGTCGCCCCGGACAGGAACGCCCCGTACGGCAGGCCCCAGGCGTTGACGTGGAACATCGGGACGATCGTCAGGACACGGTCGGCTTCGGTGATGCCCACCAGCGACGCCGACTGCACGGCCATGGCGTGCAGGAACGTGGAGCGGTGCGAGTACACGACGCCCTTGGGGTCGCCGGTGGTGCCGCTGGTGTAACACATGGACGCGGCGGAGCGCTCGTCCACGTCCGGCCACGTGTAGCCGGGCTCCTCGGCTGCGAGGAGCTCGTGGTAGCGCAGGACGGGCGCGCCGTTGCCGTTGCTCTCCAGCGGTGAGGCGTCACCGTCGCCGACGACCACGAACGCCTCGACTGCCGGGAGTTCGTGGACGACCCGCGCCAGCAGCGGGACGAGGCTGTCGTCCACGATGACGACCTGGTCGTCGGCGTGGTTGATGATGTGCGAGAGCTGCTCGGGGAACAGCCGGATGTTCAGCGTGTGCAGCACCGCGCCCATGGCGGGCACCGCGAAGTAGGCCTCCAGGTGCTCCTGGTTGTTCCAGCAGAAGGTCGCCACCCGGTCGCCCTCCCGGACGCCGAGCCCGGCCAGGGCGGACGCGAGCCGCTCGGCGTTCCGGGCGATCTCCGCGAAGGCGGCCCGCCGGGGCGTGCCGCCGCCCGTCCACGTGACGCACTCGCTGCGGCCGTAGACGCGCGCCCCATGCCGCAGGATCGCGGCGACGGACAACGGAAAGTCCTGCATCGTGCTGAGGATCATGGCAATTCTCCGAGAAGACCCGTGACGCCGTAAGAAGTACCGGCCCGCACGATTCTTCGCACATACCGACCGGTCGGTTCACCATATTTTCAGCCCGGCCGTTCGTCAACGCTCCGGCGGCCCGCCGCGGTCAGTCGACCAGGACGGAAAGGATTTCGGCGACGCAGACGGGCTTGTCCCCGTCCGCGCGCTCGATCGTCACGCGGACGGTGGCGCGGGCGCCGGCGGGGCCGCGTTCCAGCGACAGCAGCTCCGCGCCCGCGCGGACCCTGGATCCGACCGGCACCGGCGCGGGGAAGCGCACCTTGTTCGCGCCGTAGTTCACGCCCATCCGCAGCCCTTCGACGCGGTAGATCTGCGCGGCGAGCATGGGGATCAGCGACAGGGTGAGGTAGCCGTGCGCGATCGTCCCGCCGAAGGGCCCCCGCGCCGCCCGCTCCGCGTCGACGTGGATCCACTGGTGGTCGCCGGTCGCGTCCGCGAACAGGTTCACCTGCTCCTGCGTGATCGTGTGCCACGCACTGTGGCCGAGGTGGGTTCCGACGGCCTTCTCGTAGTCGTCAACGCCGTTGAACGTCCTCATCCGGGTGACCTCCGTGCGCTGGGCGCCCGCGCGGCGGACGCGCGTCCTTCCGGGAACGCCACGATGACAACATACCGACCGGTTGGTATGCAATGGGGATACGGAGCCCGGATCGGAGAGGCCGGCGGGCTGGACGGTTCCGCGGCGTCCGCCCCGGCGCCGCGGAACCGTCCAGCCCGCCGGCAGATCACCGGCATGCGGCTGACGCACGGGCTCCCCTCCTGCACGCCCGCCGGCAGGTCCGCGATCCGGCTCTCATCATGCACAGCGCCTACAGGGCGTGAAGTGTCACCCGCTCGGCCGGCACCATGGTCTACCTGCGAGGACGTGATGGAGCGGTCCGGGGCGGACCAGTTCCTAGACCCGCCCGTCGAGGGCGGCGAGGCCCGAGCGCAGCAGGGGCTCGACGGCGGCGCCCACCGTCTCGAACCCCTCCCCCACGGTCTGCCCGTGGATGTACCGGTAGTGGATCCCCTCGGAGATGACGGCGAGCTTGAAGCACGCCAGCCCCACGTAGAAGCCGATCGCGGACACGTCCCGTCCGCTCCGGCGGGCATAGCGGGCGAGGATGTCGTCCGGCGCGGGGAAGCCTGGCGCGCTCGACGCGTCGGCCGTTCCCGGGACGGGGGTCTGGCGCCGCATGTAGACGAGCAGCAACGCCAGGTCGGTCAGAGGGTCGCCGAGCGTCGCCATCTCCCAGTCGAGGACGGCGGCGATCCGGTCTCCGGAGTCGACGAGCAGGTTGTCTAGCCGGTAGTCGCCGTGCACGATCGCGGACGCGGCCCCCGCCGGGACGTTCGCCTCCAGCAGCGCGTGCAGCTCGGCGGCGGCCGGGAGGTCACGGCTGCGGGACGCGTCGAGCTGCCTCTTCCAGCGCCGCACCTGCCGGGCGAGGAACCCCTCCGGGCGCCCGAAGTCCGCGAGGCCGACCTGCTCCGGGTCGACGCGGTGCAGCTCGACCAGGGTGTCGATCATGCGCTCGGCGATCCGCCCGACGCGCTCCGCGCCGAGGGGCTCCAGCTCCGCCGCGCTCCGGTACGGGACGCCCTCGACCATCTCCATCACATAGAACGGCGCGCCGATGACGTCCGGGTCCTCGCAGAGGGCGTAGGTCGCGGGAACGGGCACGCCGGTTCCGGCGAGCGCCGTCAGTACCCGGTACTCGCGGTCCATGTCGTGGGCGGTGGCGAGCACGTGGCCGAGCGGCGGCCGCCGGACGATCCAGGAGCTCCGCCCGTCGGTGACCTCGTAGGTGAGGTTGGACCGCCCGCCCTCGATGACCCGCGCGCGCAGCCGCCCGGCGGCGGCGCCCGGGCGGGCGCGGGCGAAGAAGTCGCGGAAGCGGTCCAGCGCGAGCCCGGGGACATCGCCGTCGTCGAACACCCGCAATGTGTCTCCTCAACGATCCAAGCCCTTGTACCGTCCGGTCGGTATGGCGCAGGATGCCGGGGCGGGCCTGCGCGCGAGTGCGCCCGGCCGGGTCCCCGGCGCGCGCCGCCGCCAGGCGGGTATCCGCATGTAGATGAGACCATACCGACTGGTCGGTTTTCAATGGCGAAAGTCGTCGCCATTTCGGCCGACGGCCCGGCGTCGCTCCTCGGCGATCACGAACCCGCACTTCGCCGCCGCGGCCCGCCCTCCGGGAGCCTGGCGCCCAAGAGAGCCGTCCGTGGCGGACACGGGAGGCCGATGGGGCTCGGGTTCGTGGCGGCTGCGCGTCCGGTGCCAAAAGAAGCCGATCTTTTGTGGGTGCGGGTGCGTAGCCCGGCGGGTCCCGCGGGCGTTAGATCGCGCTATGAAGATCGCCGCGCGGGCGGCGGTGATCGCGGCGGTGATCGCGGCGCTCATCGCCCACCCCCTGCCCGCCGGGGCGTCCGAGGACGCCCCGGGGACGACCGAGCACACAATCGCCATGGGCGACTGGGATCGCGCCTACCTGCTGCACGTCCCACCGGGCAGGCCCCGTGAACCGCTGCCCCTGATCGTGGCGCTGCACGGCGGCCTGAACGACGCCGAGTACGTCCGCGAACAGAGCGGGCTCGACGAGGTCGCCGACCGCGATGGGTACGCCGTCGCGTACCCGGACGGGTTCCTCGGCACGTGGAACGCGGGGGCCTGCTGCTCGTTCGCCCGCTGGGCGGGGATCGACGACGTCGGGTTCCTCGACAAGCTGATCGGCACGCTCGTGGAGCAGGGCGTCGCCGACCCGCGCCGGGTGTTCATGACCGGCTTCTCCAACGGCGGCGGCATGGCCTACCGCTACGCGTGCGAGCGGTCCGGGCGGCTCGCCGGGATCGCCGTGGTGTCGGGCGCGCTCGCCATCGGCTGCACGCCGGAGACGCCGGTGTCGGTACTGGCGTTCCACGGAACGCTGGACCCGTCCGTCCCCTACACGGGCGGGGGGAACATGGACGCGGACGTCCATTTCCCGTTCATCGCCGTCCAGATCGTGATGGAGTTCTGGCGCTGGGTCGACAAGCTGCCTGCGCTTTCGTGGCCGGTGCCGGGCGGTCCGGACGGGTGCGTCGGGACGGGCCCGGGCCCGCTCGCCGTCGCGTTGTGCACGAAGCAGGGCGGCGGACACGAATGGCCCGAGTACGCGAGCGGGCTGATGGCCCGCTTCTTCGCCGCCCGGCCGTCCCTGCCGAAGACGTGACCCGGGTCAGGCGGGCAGGCTGCGCGGGCGGATGTCCTTCCAGTTGGCCGTGACGTAGCCGATGCAGTCCGACCGTGACTCCGGGCCGAAGACCGTCGTCCAGCCGGCGGGCACGTCGGCGAACGCCGGCCACAGCGAGTGCTGGCCTTCGACGTTGACGAGGACGCGGAACGTCCCGTCGGGGTCGTCGAACGGGTTGGTCATCATGCCTCCCTCTCTCTTCAGGCGACCGGGGTGACGCGGGCGGAGGACCGCAGGGCCATGGACCGGACGATCTCGCCGGTGCGGACGGCCGTCATGGACAGCAGCGACGAGGCGATCCCGTGGCTGTGCTCGGTGGCACCCTGCAGGTAGACGCCCCATTCGCGGCCGGGCTCGGTGGCGATGCGGTAGTCGCGTTCCACGACGGGACGTCCGCCGGGGCCGGTGCGGCAGTGCGCACCCGCCTCGCCGAGCAGGTCGAACGGGTCGCGTTCGCGGTAGCCGGTGGCGTAGACGACGGCGTCGGCGTCCAGGTCCTCGACCTCGCCGGTGGGCAGGAACGCGATCCTCGCCCGCACGCCGTCCGTGTCGTCGCGGATGTCGAGGACGCGGGAGGCGTTGAGGATGCGCAGCCGTTCGGCGCCCGCGACCTTCTCGGCGTAGGCGCGCCGGTACAGCTCGTCGATGAGATCGAGGTCCACCACCGAGTAGTTGGTGTTGCGCGAATACTCGAACAGCATCTGCTTCACGTCGCCGGGCGCCGCGTAGTAATGGTCGACGGCCTCCGGGTCGAAGATGCGGTTGGCGAACGAGCTGTCGTCCGCCGGCGAGTACCCGTACCGGGCGAAGACCGCGCACACCTCGGCGCCGGTGAACGTCCGGTGCAGGTGTTCGACGGCCTCGGCGGCGCTCTGGCCGGCGCCGACCACGATGAGCCGCCGCGGGTCCCAGTCCTTCCGCTCGCCCAGCCGGGTGAGGAGGTCCTCGGTGTGCCAGATCCGCTCCCCCGGCCTGATGCCCTCGGGCAGGACGGGTTCGAGCCCCGCGCCGATGACGACGTTGCGGGCGAGATGCGTCTCCAACTCGTCGTCGCGGCGCACGACGACTTCGAGGGTCTCGTCGTCGTGCGGGCGGAGCGCGACGACCTCCGTCCCGTAGCGGACGCGGCCGGCGAACGCGGCGGCCGCCCATTCGAGGTAGTCGTGGAACTCCAGCCGGGTCGGGAACATCGTCTTGTGGTTGACGAAGTCGACCAGCCGCCCCTTGGCGTGCAGGTAGGCGAGGAACGAGAACGGGCTGGCGGGGTTGCGCAGCGACACCAGGTCCTTGAGGAAGTGGACCTGCATCGTGGCGCCGTCGATCAGCATGCCCCGGTGCCAGCCGAACCCCGGCTGCTTCTCGAAGAACACCGCGTCCGCGCCGGGGCCGTGCTCTTCTTCGAGCGCGACGGCGAGCGCCAGGTTGGACGGGCCGAATCCGATTCCGGCCACGTCGTGGACGGGTGTGTGCATGCGCTCCTCCGGCATCAGGCGGGCTTGGCCGCGCTCGCGGCCTTGGCGATCTTCGGGACGACCTGGTCGACGACGTAGGGGATGGCGAGCGGCGTGGGGGTGCGCAGCGGCCAGAAGGACCTCAGGTCGAGCGGCACGTAGGAGCCGCGCTTCACGACGTCCAGACCGGCGAACAGCTTGTTGCCCTCGATCTTCTTCTGCGTGGCGGGGTCGTCGTTGTAGTGGCTGAGCAGGACGTCCACGTCCAGGACGGAGACCTTCTCGATGCTGATCTCGGCGGCGAACCCGTCGCCGGGCAGCTTGCTCAGCGAGTCGGGCAGCCTCATGCCGAACTGCTGGAGCAGCTTGACGCTCGTGTCGTCCGCGGACTTCATCACGCCGATGTTCCCGTTCGGGAAGACGCTGGTGAACGCGAACTCCTTGCCGTTCAGCTCCGGATGCTCCGTCTTGACCTGGGCGATCTTCGCCTCGGTGCCGGCGACGAGCTTCTTCCCGTCCTCGGGACGGCCGATCGCGGCGGCGGTCTGCTGGGTGATCTGCTGCCAGGTGTCCTCGGCGGGCCCGGTCTGGTAGGCGACGGTCGGCACGAGCTTGGAGAGCTTGTCGTATTCCTTGTCGATGGAGAAGTCACCGCCGGCGAGGACGAGGTCGGGCCGCAGCGCGGCGATCTCCTCCAGGTTGAAACCGGCCTCACCGGCCTTGAGGAGCTTGGGCTTCGCGCCGGTCAGCTTGGGCGCGCTCCACGGGGCGAGGCCGTCGGGCTGGACGCCGGTCAGCTCCGCCATGCCGACGGGCGTGACGCCGAGGGCGAGCAGCGCGTCCTGGTCGACCTCGCCGAGGGCGACGATCCGCTTCGGCGCGGACTCGATCTTCGTGGTGCCGAGCTTGTGGGTGACCGTGACCGGGAACGTCCCGGCGTTCGTGCCGCCGGAGCCTCCGTCGGCGGGCTCGTCGTCGCCGCACGCGGCGGCCGTGCCGAGGCTCAGGACGAGCGCTGCGGTGACGGCGAGGAGCCGCATCGTGGTGCGCATAGCGGACCTTCCACTTTCAGGGGCGGGGGTTCCCGGGCTGTTGATCAGGGATATTAGGTTAGCCTAACCTAACTTTGCAATGGGGGTCCGGGTATGAGCCGCCTCACTCCAGCCGGGCGAGCAGACCGGCCACGGTCGGCGCGGTCATCAGGGTCGCGATCTTCAGGTCGGCGCATCCGGGTTCCCGCCGGATCCGCCGGACGAGCTTCATGGCGAGCAGCGAATGGCCGCCGAGGTCGAAGAAGTCGTCGTCCGGGCCGACCTCGGGGACGCCCAGCTCGTCGGCGAAGATCCTGCACAGCGCCGCCTCCCGGTCGTCCACCCGGTCGTCTTCCGGGCGCGCGGCCGCGGCGGTCGTCTCCGCGGTCACGGCCCGGGCGGTCAGCACGGCGGGCAGCGCGCCGACCTTCATGCCGGGATCGTCCGCGACGGCCGTGAGCAGCGCGGTCAGGCCGTCCGCCAGCGCGGCGGCGGTGCCGCGGTCGAAGAGGTCGGCGGAGTAGTCGACGATCAGCCGGAGACCGTCCGGGCCCTCGCGGAAGATGAAGTCCAGGTCGAACTTCGCCGCGCCCGGCCCGAACAGGGCCTCACGCTGCTCCAGGCCGGGGAACCGCACATCGCCGACGCCCTGGTTCTCGTACCCGACCATCACCTGGAACAGCGGGTTGCGCCCGGGGACGCGGCGCGGCCGCAGCGCCTCGACGACCGCCTCGAACGGCAGGTCCTGGTTGGCGAGTCCGCTCAGGGCCGCCGCGCGGACGCGGGCGAGCAGCTCCGCGAACGTGGGATCGCCGGACAGGTCGGCGCGCAGGACGAGCGTGTTCACGAAGAACCCGACGAGGTCGCGGGCGGCCTCCTCGGTGCGCCCGGCGACGGGGCTGCCGAGCGGGACGTCGTCGCCCGCGCCCGTCCGGTGCAGGAGCGCGGCGACGGCGGCCTGGCACACCATGAACATGCTGGCGTTCGCGTCGCGCGCGACCCGGCCGAGCCGCCGGGACAGGCCGGGCGGGAGGTCCGCGGTGAGCGTCCCGCCGCGCTGGCCGACGGTGCCGGGACGCGGCCGGTCCACGGGCAGCGGGATCTCCTCGGGCAGGTCGGCGAGCGCGCCCGTCCAGTGGGCGAGCTGCCGGGCGTGGACGCTGCCGGGGTCGAGTGGGTCGCCGAGCAGTTCCCGTTGCCAGAGCGCATGGTCGGCGTACTGGACGGGCGGCGGCTCCCAGGCCGGCGCGGCACCGCCCAGCCGGGCCGCGTACGCCTCGGCGACGTCGCGGGCGAACGGCCCGAACGACCATTCGTCGAACGCGATGTGGTGGAAGACGGCGAGCAGCAGATGCTCGTCCTCGCCCTCGGGGAACACGGCGACGCGCAGCGGGACGTCCTTCGCGAGGTCGAACGGCCTGGCGATGACGTCCTCGGGCGCGCAGGTCGCCACTTCGAGGACGGGCCTCGCGTCGTCCGGATCGATGATCCGCTGGTAGGGGGCGCCGTCGTGTTCGGCGAAGACCGTCCGGAGGCTCTCGTGCCGGGCGGTCACGTCCGCGATCGCCGCTTCGAGGGCGGCGAGGTCGAGGCGGCCCCGGAGCCGGACGGCGAGCGGCAGATGGTATCCGTCGCGCGGCCCGTCGTCCTCGCGGAGCAGCTGGTCGAGCATCCACAGCCGCCGCTGCGCGGACGACAGCGGGACGCGCCCGGGCCGTTCCCTCGGCTCCAGGACGGGCCGGGGTTCCGCTCCGGCGCCGCGATGCAGGCGGCCGGCCAGTTCCGCGACGGTCGGCGCCTCGAACAGGTCGCGGATGGCCAGTTCCGCGCCGAGTACCGCGCGTGCCCTGCCGACGAGCCGCGTCGCGAGCAGCGAGTGCCCGCCGAGATCGAAGAAGTCGTCGTCGATGCCGGCGCCGGGCGCGTCGAGCACCTCGGCGAACAGCGTGCACAGCAGGCGTTCGACGGGTGTGCGGGGCGGGCGTCCCGTCCGGCGCGGCCCGTCCCGCCCGGGATCGGGGAGCGCGCGCCGGTCGAGCTTGCCGTTCACCGTCAGCGGCAGCGCGTCCAGCGTCATGATCGCGCTCGGGACCATGTAGCCGGGCAGGCTCGCCTTGAGGCTCTCCCGCACCCGCGCGGCCAGCACCCCGTGGTCGCGCGCCGCGACCGGATTGTTCGCATACGAGGCAGGTGCGCGCCCCGGCTCGGCCGGGAGGAAGGCCGCTCCCCCGCCGAACACGGCGTCGTAGCACCCGGTCTCTGCGGACGGCGTGAGCACGACGTCCGGGAACAGCGCGTAGAGCGTCTCCGGCTCGATCCCTTCGGGCGAGGAGAACAGGGCCTCCCGCGCCTCGTCCGCCGATGCCCCCTCGCGCAGCATCCGCAGTGCGGCGACCTCGCCCGACAACCGCGGGTCGGGAATTCCCCGCACCCGCAGGACGCCTCCGGACCCGGCCGGCGACGCGCCGCGCATTTCCTCCGGCGACGCGCCGTCGCGCAGTGCCGGCACCACGGCACGCGTCTCATCCGCCGTCGCGCCGCTGACCTGCTTCTGGCCGGTTCCGGGACGCGCGATGAAGTCGTCCAACGTGTCCCAGTCCACGACAGGTGCGACCGGGGCGGGCGGAGCGTCCTTGTGGAGGACGACGTCGTAGCGGTGGCGGGTCAGTTCGTTGTGGTGGATGCCTCGCCTTGTCAGGACGTCCACGCAGCCTGGGCCGTCGAGGGCGGCGAAGAAGGCGGGGTCCAGGAGGAGTTCCTTCTCCATCCGGACGGCGCGGTCGACGGCCTCCAGGTCACCGCCGCCACGGCCGAGCTGGATGGCCGCGTGCAGGCAGCGGACGGTGCGCAGGTCTCGGACGTCCCCGATGAACAGGGCGCCACCCGGCGCGAGCAGCCGCATCGCCTTGCCGATCACGTCCTGGAGATAGGCGGCGCCCGGGAAGTACTGGACCACCGAATTGATCACGATCGTGTCGAAGTGGTTCTCGGGCAGCCCGCCGATGTCGTGCGCGGGCCGGCAGCTCAGCCGGACGGCCGGGTCCGCACCGAGATCAGCGCGGAGTTTCGCTATGACCGGTTCGGAGAAGTCGGTTCCCCAGTACTCCTCGCTCCCGGGGGCGAGGCGGGTGAGGAGGAGGCCCGCGCCGACGCCTATTTCCAGGACCCGGCGGGGATCGAGCTCGCGGATGCGCTCGACCGTCGTCTCGCGCCACTCGCGCATGTCGTCGAGCGGGATGGGGGCGCCGTCGTAGCTGCTGTCCCAGCCGGCGAACTCCTCGTTGTGGACGACCGTGCCGACCTCGCTGTACTCGGCGTCGTAGATCTGCCGCCATTCGGCGAGCTGCTCGTCGGCGGCGCCCTCGCGGGAGCCGTCCGGGACGACGTAGCCGACGAGGCGCTTCACGCCGGGGACGTCCGTCTCGGCGGCCACCACCGCGGCCTGCCCGACGCCGGGTTCGGCGGCGAGCGCGGTCTCGATCTCCTCCAGTTCGACCCGGTAGCCGCGGATCTTGACCTGGTCGTCGGTGCGGCCGAGGAAGTCGATGTTGCCGTCGTCGCGGACGCGCACGAGGTCGCCCGTCCGGTACATGCGCCCCCCGGAGAACGGGTCGGCGACGAAGCGTTCCGCGGTCAGGTCCGCGCGGCCGAGGTAGCCGCGCGCCAGGCCGGCGCCCGCGATGTAGAGCTCGCCCGGCGCGCCGGGCGGGACAGGACGCAGCCACGCGTCGAGCACGTGGCCGCGGGTGTTCCAGATCGGCCTGCCGACGGTCGGGGTCGCGCTGTCCTCGGTGCCGCCGCCCAGCGTGTTGATCGTGTACTCGGTCGGTCCGTAGAGGTTGTAGCCGAGGACGCCGTCGGCCTGCGCGAGCCGGTCCCACACCGACGCCGGGACGGCCTCCCCGCCGAGGAGGACGAGCGGCGGGCGGTGCTCGCCGTCCAGGATGCCCTCGTCCAGGAGCTGCTGGGCGTAGGTGGGCGTCACGTTGATGACGTCGATGCGGTGTTGCCGCAGGTAAGCGGTCAGCGCTTCGGCGTCGCGGCGCAGGTCCTCGTCGCAGACGTGCACCTCGTGGCCCTCGATGAGCCAGAGGAGTTCCTCCCACGACATGTCGAAGGAGAACGAGACGGTGTGCGCGATGCGCAGGCGGCGCCCCGCCGACGCGACCACCGGGTCGAAGATGTTGGCGCGGTGGTTGAACTGCATGTTGGTGAGGCCCCGGTAGGGCGTCACGACGCCCTTGGGACGTCCCGTCGAGCCGGACGTGTAAATGACGTAGGCGGGATGGTCGAGCCGGCCGGGGGCGCCGGGGGCGAAGCCGGGCAGTTTGTCCGGGGCCAGGTCGGCGCCGGGCTGCGCGGCGAGGGCCGTGGCCGTTTCCGGGTCGTCCAGCGCGAGGACGGCGCCGGAGCAGGTGAGGCCGGCGGCGATGTCGCGGTGCGAGACCAGGCAGGTCGGCGCGGCGTCCTGGAGCATGTAGTCGAGGCGGTCGGCCGGGTAGTCGAGTTCCAGCGGCAGGTAGGCGGCGCCCGTGCGCAGGACGGCGAACAGCGCGACCACCATCTGCGCCGAGCGGGGCAGCGCCAGCGCGACGACCTTCTCGGGACCGGCGCCGTTCGCGAGCAGGAGCCGCGCGAGCCGGTTGACCTCGGCGTTCAGTTCCCCGTAGGTGAGCCGGACGCCGGGGAGCGAGACGAGCGCGAGGTCTTCAGGCTGTTCCGCGGCGCGTTCGGCGAGCAGTTCGGCGACCGTCAGCTCGGGCACGGGATGCCACGCCTCGTCCCAGTCGCGCCGGCGCCGGTCGTGCTCATCCGGGACGAGCAGGTCGACGCGGTGGCAGGGGCTCCCGGGGGTCTCCGCGAGCTGCCGGAGGACCTGGACGTACCGGTCGGTGATGCGTTCCGCCTCGGCCTCGGTGAACGCGTCGCCCCGGTACATGACACGCAGAGAGGTGCCCGGCTCGACGACCATCGTGATCGGGTAGTGGGTGGCGTCGCGGACCTCGCGGCCGGTGACGCGCAGTGCGCCGTCCGGGCCGAAGCCGCGGCCGGTCGGCATGCCGGGGAAGTTCTGGAAGACGAACAGCGTGTCGAAGAGCGTGCCGAGACCGGTGGCGCGCTGGACGTCGGCGAGCGCGACGAAGGAGTGGTCGAACAGCTCCGACCGGGCGGCTTGGACGCGGTCGAGCACGGTGGTGAGAGCGTCCGCCGGTCCCGCCTGCACCCTCACCGGGACCGTGTTGAACAGCAGGCCGACCATGGATTCGACGCCGTCCACGTCCGGGTGGCGTCCGGAGACGGAGGCGCCGAAGACGACGTCGTCCCGTCCGGTCAGGCCCATGAGGACCATGCCCCACGCGGTCTCGAAGAGCGTGCCGGGCGTGACGCCTTGCTCCCGGGCGACCTCGTCGAGACGCTCGGCGAGATCGGCCGGCAGCGCCCGGTGCACTTCGCCGGCGCCGGTGAGGTCGGCCGGCTTGTCGACCAGGCCCGGACGCACGAGGGCGGGTTCGTCGAAGCCGTCGAGGGCGCGGCGCCAGGCGTCCACGGCGGCCGCACGGTCGCGGCCGTTCACCCAGTCCAGGAAGGCGCGGAAGGGCGGGACGGGACGGGCGGCCTCGGCGGCGGCGTCGGTGTAGGAGTCGAGGAGCGAGGTGACGAGGAGCCCGCCCGACCAGCCGTCGAGCAGGATCAGCTCGGAGGTGAGGATCAGCCTGTGGTCGTCCTCGGCCAGGGTGGCGAGGGCGAATCGGATCAGCGGCGGTTCGGCCGGGTCGAACGGTTCCGCGCGCTGGGTGTCGACGAACGCGTCGAGTTCGTCCGCCGACACCTCGGCGTGCGTCCACGGGACGTCGAAGTCGTCCGGGACGAACTGGACCGCGCGGTCGCCGTCCGTCCGGAACCCGGCGCGCAGGTTGGGGAACTTCTCCAGCGTGGCGCGCAGCGCGTCCGCCATCCGCCCGGGATCGATCGGCCCGGACAGCGTCACCACGGCCTGCTGCACGTAGATGTCGCGGCCTTCGCCGGCCAGCATCAGGTGGAAGAGCAGGCCCTCCTGGAGCGGCGAGAGCGGAAGCTCACCGGCGGGGTCCGATGCTTGGGCGCGCTCCCTCTCCTCGGGGGGTGCGGCCGCGCAGGCCAGGGCTTCGACAGTCCGCAGCCGGAAGACGTCCCTGACGGTGAACGACAGTCCGGCGCGGCGGGCGCGCGCGACCAGGAGCGCCGCGCTGATGCTGTCCCCGCCGGCGCGGAAGAAGTCGTCGTCGGCTCCCACGGCGTCGCGGCCGAGGACGTTCGAGGCGAGCCGGGCGAGGACGCGTTCCGCCTCCGTGGACGGGGCTCGTCCGGCGGCCGGGCGCCCCGGCTCGGGCAGTGCGCGCCGGTCGACCTTGCCGTTCGGGTTGAGGGGCAGTTCGTCCAGGACGACCAGCTCGGACGGGACGAGGTAGCCGGGCAGCAGCGCGCGCAGCGACTCGTGCAGCGCCTCGGTGTCGACGTCGCCGACGAGGTAGCCGACGAGGCGTGATCCGTGGGCGGCGACGGCCGTCCGCCGGACGCCGGGCCGCGCCGCGATCACCGCCTCGATCTCGCCCGGCTCGATCCGGAAGCCGCGGATCTTGATCTGCTCGTCGGCGCGGCCGAGGAAGTCCAGCCCGCCGTCCGGGCGGCGCCGCACGCGGTCCCCGGTCCGGTAGAGGCGGGAGCCGGGCGGGCCGAACGGGTTCGCGACGAACCGCTCGGCGGTCCGCGCCGGGTCGCCGAGATATCCGCGCGCCAGCCCGTCGCCCGCGAGGTAGAGCTCGCCGACGGGGACCTCGCGGAGCGCTCCGTCGAGGACGTGGGCGCGGGTGTTGGCGATGGGTCGCAGTCCCCCGGCTTCGGCGATGAGGCTGTCGCCCGCGGCCTCGGAGCACCCGTAGAGATTGACGAGCCGCGCCGGGACCTGCTCGGCGAGCGCGGGCGCCAGCGCCTCCCCGCTGCTGATCCAGGTGGTGACGGACGGGGGGAGCCCGTTCTCCACGAGCGCCGAGAGCAGGCTCGGGACGAGCGTGACGAGTCCGGCACCGTGCCGTTCGATGAGGTCGGCGAGCGCGACGGCGTCGGTGGCGGTCGCGTCGTCGGCGATGACGACCGTGTCGCCGGCGACGAGACCGCCGAGCAGCTCGGTCGTGCCGTCGATGAACGCGGGCGAGCTCTTGGCGACGCGGACGCCGGGCGCGGCGAGGCCGGCGCCCCACGCGAGCCGGTTGGCGAGGGCGCGCTGGGTGCCGGCGACGGCCTTGGGCGTCCCGGTCGAGCCGGACGTGAAGATGACGTAGGAGGTGTGGTCCGGGTGGACGTCCGGCCGTTCGCGGGGCGGCACGTCCAGCGGCGGCTCGTCCCGTCCGAGGACGAGCAGCGGCCGGGCGGTGTCCAGCATCGTCCGCACGCGGGCGGGCGGATACGCCAGGTCGATGGGAAGGTAGGCGGCGCCCGCCTTGAGCACGGCGAGCAGCGCGATGGCGAACTCGTCCGAGCGCGGGAGGGCGAGCGCGACGACCTGTTCGGGGCCCGCACCGGCGGCGGCGAGGCGGTCGGCGAGAGCCTCGGCGCGGCGGTCGAGGTCGGCGTAGGTCAGTTCGGTGTCGCCGAACACGAGCGCGGTCTTGTCCGGGGTCCGGGCCGCCTGCTCCTCGATGAGGGCGGCGACCGTCCGGACGGGGAACTCACGGACGGTGTCCGGGTGCTCGACGGGCGCCCCGAGGGACGACAGGCGCCGGCCCGCGTCTTCGGTGACCTGCGTGAGGAGTTCGCTCAGGTCGTCCAGCATCCGCTCGACGGTCGCGGCGTCGAAGAGGTCGGCGGCGAACGCGGCGAACCCCTCGACCTCGCCGTCCCCTTCCGCGAAATAGAGGTCGAGGTCGAACTTCACCCCGCCGGTCTCCGGGAGGAACGGCTCGGCGCGCGCGCCCGGGAGGGCGAGGCGCACGTCGTCCAGCCGCTGGTGAACGATCATCACCTGGAACAGCGGGCTGCGGGCGAGCGACCGTTCGGGCGCGAGCCGGTCCACGACCCGCTCGAACGGGACGTCGGCGTGGGAGAACGCGGCGAGGTCGGCGGCGCGGACCCGTTCGAGCAGCTCGGCGAACGTGGGGTCGCCGGACAGGTCGGTGCGCAGGACGAGCGGGTTGACGAAGACGCCGACCAGGTCGGCGAGGTCCTCGTCGGCGCGTCCCGCGATGGGCGAGCCGAGCGCGATGTCGTCGCCCGCCCCGGTCCGCTGGAGCAGTGCCGCGACGGCGGCGTGCAGGACCATGAACACGCTGGTGCCGGTCTCGCGGGCCAGCCGCCGCGCCCCGGCGACCGGCAGCCGGAACGGGACCAGCCCGCCCCGGTGGCTCGCCTCCGCCGGCCGCGGCCGGTCGAAGGGGAGGACGGTCTCCTCGGGCAGCCCGGCGAGGGTCTCCTCCCAGAAACCCAGCTGCGGCGTCGTGTCGGGCGCGGCCTCACGCTGCCAGGCCGCGTAGTCGGCGTACTGGACGGGCAGCGGCTCCCAGCCGGGTTCGCGTCCGGCGCGACGGGCCTCATAGGCGTGGGCGAGGTCGGCGAGCAGGGGCGTGAACGACCATTCGTCGGCGGCGGCATGGTGGAGCAGGATGATCAGCGACCACTCGTCTCCGGCCGTCCGGACGAGGGTGCCGCGGACCGGCAGGTCGCGTCCGACGTCGAAGACGTGCGCGGCGGCGTCCCGCTCGATCGCCGCGCGCCGCGCCGGGGTCTCGCCCCGCGCGTCGACGACGGTGAAGTCCGCGCGGACGCCGGTGTCCAGGACGCGCTGGACGGGCAGGCCGTCCGGCCCTTCGACGAGAAGCGTGCGCAGCGCCTCGTGCCGGGCGACGACGTCTCCGAACGCCCGGTCGAGCGCGTCCGCGTCCACGGAGCCGTGCAGGCGCAGGCCGAGCGGCAGCGCGTAGGACGCGGACGGGCCGCGGAGGCGTTCCTCCAGCCAGAGCCCCCGCTGCGCCGCCGACGCGGGCACGGTCTCGGGCCGCTCGACGTCGCGGACGCGCACGGTGTCGGTTCCGACCAGCCTGGGGGCGAGCGTGGCGACGGTCGGCGCCTCGAACACGTCCGCGATGGACAGCGAGCCCCCGAGAACCGCCCGGGCCTTGGCCGCGACGCGCGTCGCCAGAAGCGAGTGCCCGCCGAGCGCGAAGAAGTCGTCGTCGATGCCGATGCCCTCGACCCCGAGAAGGTCCGCGAAGATCGCGCAGAGGGCGGTCTCGCGGGCGTCGCGTGGTGCCCGCCCGGAGACCTCGGCCTCCGGCGCGGGCAGGGCGGCGCGGTCGAGCTTGCCGTTGACCGTCCGGGGCAGCGCGTCGAGGGCGATGAGCGCGGCCGGAACCATGTACTCCGGCAACGCCCTGGCGAGCGCGCTGCGCAGGCCGGCCTCGTCCAGCTCCCGTGTGGGGACGTAGTAGCCGACCAGCCTGGCGTCCCCAGGACGGTCTTCCCGGACGACGACCGCGGCCTGCGCGACGCCCGGCTGCAGGGCGAGCACCGCCTGCGCCTCGGCCGGCTCGATCCGGAACCCGCGGATCTTCACCTGCTCGTCGGTACGGCCGAGGTACTCGATGGACCCGTCGCGCGTCCACCGCGCCAGGTCGCCCGTCCGGTACATGCGAGATCCGGGCGGACCGTACGGGTCGGCGACGAACCGCTCCGCGGTGAGGTCGGGACGTCCGACGTAGCCGCGGGCGAGCTGCGCGCCCGCCAGGTACAGCTCGCCCGGCACGCCCGGCGGGACGGGCCGGAGCCCCGCGTCCAGGACATGGGCACGGGTGTTCCAGAACGGGCCGCCGATACCGTGCGCGGGCAGGTCCGCCGAGGTCGCCCAGATCGTCGCCTCGGTGGGCCCGTACATGTTGGTGGCGAGCGACGCCGCGCCGGCCAGCGACTCGGCGAGCGCGGGGGGCAGCGCCTCACCGCCGACCAGGACCCGCAGGCCCTTGAACGCGGCGGGGTCGAGCGTGCCGAGCAGCGACGGGGTGCCCTGGACGATCGTGGCATCCTCCAGCAGCGGGGCGAGCGCGGCCGGGTCGCGGACGGTGTCGCGGCCGGCGAGGACGACCGTCGCGCCGCTGATCAGCGGCGCGAACAGCTCCAGCGCGGCGATGTCGAACGCGATCGTCGTGACCGCGACGAGCCTGTCGCCGGGGACGAGTCTCAGCCGGGCCTTCGTCGTGATCAAGAAGTTCGCCAGCGCCCGGTGCGGGATCGCGACGCCCTTGGGGCGGCCGGTCGAGCCGGACGTGTAGATGAGGTAGGCGAGGTCGTCCGGACGCGGGTCCGTCGCCCGCGCCGTGCCGGCGTCGCCGACGGGGCCTTCGAGAACGAGGAGGTCCGTGTCGTCCGGCAGCAGACGCACTGTCCCGGCGGTGACGATCGCGCAGAGCGGGGCCGCGTCGTCCAGCATGTAGGCGAGCCGGTCGGCGGGGTGGTCGAGGTCCAGCGGCAGGTACGCGGCACCCGACTTCAGGATGCCGAGCAGCGCCGCGACGAGGTCGGGCGTGCGCGGCAGCGCGACCGCGACGACGGTCTCGGCACCGGCCCCCCGCCTGCGGAGCTCCGCCGCCAGCGCGGTGGACCGTTCGTCCAGCTCGGCATAGGTGAGGGTCTGGTCCCCGGCCTCGATCGCGGTCTCGTCCGGAGTGCGGGCCGCCTGCTCCTCGAACAGCGTGACGACGTTCGCTTCCGGGAGGGCACGTCCGGTGGCGTTCGCCCTCTCGATCAGGGCCCGCTCATCCGCGTCCATGATCTCCAACGCGCCGACCGGGCGGTCAGGGTCGGCGCAGGCGTCCCCGAGCAGGGCCTCCAGGTGCCCGAGCAGCGCGTCGATGCGCGCGTCGTCGAACAGCTCGCGGCGGAACGTCGCCTCGACCGTCATGCCGTGAGCCCGGACGAACGCCTCCAGCGACAGGTCGAAGTGCGTCGTCCCGTTGTGGATGTGCGTCCAGCTCGACGTGACGCCCGGAAGGTCCAGCTCGCCGATCTCCTGGGCGAGGAACAGGAGCATCGTGTCGAAGAACGCCGATCGTCCGCGTCCTCTCGCCGGGCGGAGCTCCTGCACGAGGCGGTCGTACGGGAGCGCCTGATGCGCGAAGCCTTCGGTGACCGTCCGGCCGACCCGATGCAGGGCCTCACGGAACGTCGGCGCGCCGGACAGGTCGGTGCGCAGCACGAGCGTGTTCCCGAAGTTGCCGACGAGCCGCTCGACCTCGGTGTGCTCGCGGTTCATCACCGAGGACCCGATCGCGATGTCGTCCACTCCGGCGTAGCGGTGCAGGAGGACGGCATAGCCGGCCGTCATCACCATGTACGGGGTGAGGTTCTCCTCGGCGGCGAGCTTCCGCATCCCCTCCGTCACGGAGTCGTCGAAGCGGCGCGCTCTCCGTCCGCCGCGCTCGGACACGACGGCGCCGCGGGGCCGGTCGGCGGGAAGGTCGAGCGGCGCGGGCGGCGGGTCGAGACGCTTCCGCCAGTAGGCGAGGTCGTCCTCGGAGAGGGGGCGCTTCTGCTCCCATTCGGCGTAGTCGGCGTACTGGACGTCCAGCCGCGGCAGTCCGTCCGGCTTTCCGTTGACGGCGGCGCGGTAAAGAGCGGAGAGGTCGCGCGACAGTGAACCCCAGGTCATGCCGTCCCACGCGATGTGGTGCACGACGAGGACGAGCGCGTGCTCGTTCTCGCCGAGCCGGAGCAGCTCAAGCCGGATCGGCCGCTCGTTGCGAAGATCAAAGGGCACCGCCGCCAGTTCCGCCGCCCGCGCTTCAGCGTCCTCGCAGTCGGCCGGCGTGAGGTCGAGCGAGTCGTCCGCACCGACGATCTGCACGGCCGCACCGCCGGCGGGCGCTTCCGTGTGACGGTCCGCATAGGTCGTCCGGAGGATGGCGTGGCGGCGGATCAGCCCGCGCAACGCCTCCCGCAAGGCCCCCGCATCGAGCGTTCCGGACATGCGGACGAGCAGGCAGACGTTGTAGGCGGGACTGTCCGGGAAGGCGCGATGGTGCAGCCACATGCTCTGCTGGGCGGAGGACAGGGGCGCCGGCCCGTCCGATCCGCGGGGGTTGAGCCGGGCGGTGTCCGAGCCGAGCCCGGCCTCCGCCATCATCCGCCGCATCAGTTCGCGTCGCCGTGCCGCCGTCGTCTGCTCCTGCACGCTCAACTCTTTCGTTGTCGGCTTCGCCACCGCGGGTTAGGTTAGCCTTGCCTGAGAAAATCATGCAAGGTTAGCCTTACCTAAGTTTGACCTTCCGGTCGCGAAAGGGAGTTGGCTGCCTTGTCCTCTGGTCTGCGCACCGATGCGAAACCCGCCGAGCTGGTCGTCGAGCACGCCTCGGACCCGCTCGCGCTCATGGCCCGGCTGGCCGGATCCGGACTGTTCGGCGACTACGTCGTCTACGAACGCCCCGGCTCATGGACGTTCGCGGGCGGCATTCTGGGCGAGGTAGTCCTGGACGCGAGCACCGTCCAGGCCCACTGGCCCGGCCACGCGCCGACCACTCGCCAGTGGACGGGACGCCCCGCCGACGCTTTGCGCGACACCTTCGCCTCAGCCCCGCTCCCCACGTGGAACGCCTACGGCTGGATCGCGTTCGAGTTCGCCGCGCCCCCTTACGCCGGACGCCTCGCGCACCTGATCGTCCCCCGCACCGAAGTAAGGGTCGAGCAGGGCCGTGCCACCATCACGGGCGTAGACGAGACCGACACCGACCGGATCGCCGAGTTCCTGGCGAGGCCCGACACGCCTGTCATTGGAGCGCCCTCGCCCGTCGACGTCCGGGTCGACGGCGACTCCTACCGGACGCGCGTCGCCCAAGCCGTGGCCGAGATCAACGCGGGCCGCTACCAGAAGGTCATCGTGTCCCGCCGCCTGGACATCCCCCACCCCGTCGACCTGGTCTCCACGTTCGTCCGAGGCCGCGAGGCCAACACGCCCGCCCGCTCCTTCCTGCTCGACCTGGGCGGTTTTCAGGCCACCGGCTTCAGCCCCGAGGTCCTCGCCAGCGTGGACGCCGCCGGCCGCGTCATGACCCAGCCCCTCGCCGGCACCCGTGCCTTCGGCTTCGGCGCGGACGCCGACGCCCGCACCCGCCACGACCTGGAGACCGACCCCAAGGAGATCTACGAGCACGCGGTCTCCGTCCGCACCTCGCAGGACGAGCTGTACCGGGTGTGCGAACCGGGAACCGTCCAGGTCACCGGCTTCATGACGGTCAAGGAACGCGGCAGCGTCCAGCACCTCGGCTCCAGCGTCAGCGGGACCCTCTCCCCCGGCCGCACCGCCTGGGACGCCCTCGACGCCCTCTTCCCCGGCGTGACCGCCTCCGGCATCCCGAAGCCCGAAGCCATCGACGCCATCACCCGCCTTGAAGAACACCGCGGCCTCTACTCCGGCGCCGTGGTCACCGTCTCCCACACCGGCGCCCTCGACTCGGCCCTGGTCCTCCGCGCCCTCTACGCCGAGAACGGCCGAGCCTGGCTACGCGCCGGCGCCGGCATAGTCAGCGCCTCGACCCCCGACCGCGAATACGAAGAGACCTGCGAAAAGCTCTCCAGCATCGCCCCCTACGTCGTCCCTCGAACCTGACCGCCAGAGCAGTTCGACGACGCATCGATGCTGCCCGGTGGTGACCGCCCATTCCCAAAATCGCATCGGAACGGCGGCTCCGAGTCCTGCTGTTGCTGGACCGCGGGGCCAAGGGACGGTCCCCCCTGAAGGGAGGGCTGGTGCCTCGTCAACCCCCGCGGGAAACGGGGTGGGCTGCCAGCCGTTCGAGCAATGCAAAACAAAACAGCAGGATTGATCGCAGGAGCGGTCCTCGTCTTGATAGTCGGCGGCACCGGGAGGACCGGACTTCCCGAGTCCGATTCCACCCCGAGCCCCACCGGTCCGAGCAGCCCGGCCAGTCCGAGCAGCGAGGGGCTGCATGTCGAATGGCGTGCCCCCTGGACAACAATCGCTGGAAGATCACTCTGAGTGACCGCAGCACGGTCTATCTGTCATCGAGTGAGGGCGAAGACTGCAGTCTCAACGCGGCCTTTCCCGCATGCAAGAAGAAGGGATAGGCCCTAGAGAAGAACAGGGAGTCCCCGGAGCGGCGCACCACCGCTCCGGGGACTCCTACTCCGCGCTGGTCGCGGGCATCCCTGAGACATGTTGCAGGATGGTGGGATGCGCGCACGGCCGATCGCACCCGGGCTCGTCGTCGGGGAACTGGTGGGGCAGATCGACGGCGCGCCGCGCGACGCGTGGCGCCGGGTCGCGATCGATGGCCCGCCCGCCGCGGAGCCCTGGGCGCTCGCCGACGCGCTGGTAGAGCCGGTGCGCGAGGCGGGCCGCGACGTGGTCCGAGTGTCGGCCCGCGACTTCCTGCGGCCCGCGTCATTGCGGTACGAGTTCGGCCGGCACGACCCGGATGTCTACTACGACCACTGGCTCGACATCGCCGGGCTCGCCCGGGAGGTGCTGGCGCCGCTGGAGCCGGGCGGCACCGGGCGCGTGCTGCCGAGTCTGTGGGACAGCGCCTTGGACCGCGCGACGCGGGCCGAGTACACCCGGCTCGCCACCGGCGGCGTCCTCCTGCTGGACGGCTCCCTCCTGCTTGGGCGGGGTCTGCCGCTCGACCTGACCGTCCACCTGACGTTGTCGCCCGGCGCGCTCACCCGCCGCACCCCGGACGCCGACGCCTGGACGCTCCCGGCATTCGCCCGCTACGAACGTGAAGCCGATCCCGTGCGGACCGCCGACGTCGTCATCAAAACCGACGACCCACGCCACCCCGCCCTTATCGAAGCCGTGTAGCCGGGCGCCGTCACGTGGGGGCGGTGGTCGCACAACGCGGGCCCATGACCTGCGAATTCACGATGGCATTTCCTCAGTGGCCGGGGCGTGGCATCCCTCCCAGGACGGGGAAGGGTCAGCAGTGAAGGGGATGTGGCCAACCGGGGGGCTGTCATGGCGACACCCGAGAGGAACGACCTGATCGGACAACGAGCACCGTTCGACGTCGCCGATGCCGCGACCGTGCTGCTCGATGCGCAGGGAGTCGTCACGAGCTGGTCGCGGCGCGCTGCGGACCTGCTCGGCCACCCGGCGGCGAACGTCCTCGGACGGCAGGTCACCGCCCTGCTCACCCCCGCCGACGCGGCGCGTGTGCCCGCCATTGCGGAGCGGTGCCGGGCGGTGGGCAGCTGGTCCGGACTGCTCACGGCACGGCATCGCGACGGAGGCTCCGTCGGTGCGGAGGTGCACGTCATCCCTTTGAAGGATGCTCAGGGGCGCATGATCTGGCTGATTCTGGGAGTCGACGCGGCCTCGTCCGCAGGATCCACCATGGAACGGTCCGTACTGCTGGAGCGGATGGTCACCCAGTCGCCTGTCGGTCTCGCCGTCCTGGACACCGAACTGCGGTACGTGTGGTCCAACCCCGCTCTGGAGCAGTTCGGCGGTGGCACGGCCGAACAGCGTCGCGGACAGCGTTTGGAGGAGATCCAGCCCGGTGTGGACTCCGAGTTGCTCACGGCGTTGATGCGCCAGGTGCTGGAGACCGGGGTACCGGTTCTCGACTACGAATTCCTCGGCCGCATTCGCTCCCGCCCGGACCAGGAACGTGCCTTCTCCATGGATTTCATGCGCCTGGACGATGAGAACGGACGACCTCTGGGCGTGTGCTATTTCGTCGTCGACGTCACCGACCGCTACCGGTCGAAGCAGCGCCTGTCCTTACTGGATCGTGCCAGTGAGCACATCGGCCGTAGTCTCGACGTCATGCAGACGGCGCAGGACCTGGCCGACGTCGTCGTGCCCGACCTCGCCGAGTTCGTCGCCGTCGACCTGTTGGAATCAGTGCTGAGGGGCGCGGAGCCCACCCCCGGGCCGGGCGGCGACGCGGACACGGTCTCGCTTTACCGCGCCGGGCAGCAGTCCATCCACTCAGGTGTTCCGGAGGCCGTGGTCGCGGTCGGGAGCGTGGCGCACTATCACGCCTGGTCTCCTCCGATCCACTGTCTGACCAGCGGCACGTCCTGGCGATCACCAGAACTGGACCCTCTTGCCATGGAGTGGGCGGCCGACCTCGCGGAAGGCCGGGCCTCTCGCTTCGGCGAACTGGGCCTCCACACGTCGATGGTGGTGCCGATCCGCGCGCGGGGCATCACGCTTGGCATCGCCACGTTCTTCCGGCTGCGTGCCGAGCCCTTCGAGGACGAGGACCTCCGCCTCGCCGAGGACACCGTCGCCCGGGCGGCCGTCTGCATCGACAACGCCCGCCGCTACACCCGGGAGCGCGACGCCGCCCTGACGCTGCAGCGCAACCTGCTGCCCCGGCACATCCCCGAGCAGGACGCCGTAGAGGTCGCCTCCTGCTACCTGCCCGCGGACGAACTGACCGGCGTGGGAGGCGACTGGTTCGACGTCATTCCGCTGTCCGGAGCCCGGGTCGCGCTGGTGGTGGGCGAGGTCGTGGGCCACGGCATCGATGCCGCCGCCACCATGGGACGGGTGCGAGCCGCCGTACAGACCCTCGCCGATCTGGACTTCCACCCCGAGGAGGTGCTGGCCTACCTCGACGATCTGGTGGGCCGCGCCATGCGCAAGGAGCCGACCGGTCCATCGGCCGACGGCCCCTCGGCCAAGGGCACCAGTTGCCTGTACATCGTCTACGACCCGGTCAGCCGGCACTGCAGCATGGCCAGCGCGGGGCACCCCGCACCCGCCACCGTCGCGCCTGACGGCATCGTCAGCTTCCCCGACCTGCCGATCGGACCGGCACTGGGAGTCGGGGGCCCGCCTTTCGAGGCCATCGGACTCGAGTTGGAGGAGGGCAGCATGCTCGCCCTCTACACCGACGGCCTCCTCGCCGCCGGCGATGCGGGGCCGGATCGAGAGCGCCTGCGTCCTCTGCTGGAGGGAAGCCACCTGCGGCTCGACGGCCTGTGCCAGGCCGTCGTCGGCGGCCTGGCCCCCGCCCGTCCGCACGACGATGTCGTACTCCTGCTGGTCAGGACGCGCACCCTGGCAGCCGAGCGGGTCGCCTCCTGGGACCTGCCCGCCGACCCGGCAGTGGTCTCGCATGCCCGGGAGAGGGTCAGCCGGCAGTTGGGTGCGTGGGGGCTGGAGGAGCTCGCCTTCACCACAGAACTCGTCGTGAGCGAACTGGTCACCAACGCGATCCGGCACGCGACCGCGCCGATCCGGCTGCGCCTGATCCTGACCGGCACGCTGATCTGCGAGGTTTTCGACGGCAGCAGCACCTCCCCCCACCTGCGCCACGCGCGGGCGACCGACGAGGGCGGCCGGGGCCTGTACCTGATCTCGCAGTTCACCGACCGCTGGGGCGCCCGCTACGCCACCGAAGGCAAGATCATCTGGGCCGAGCAGCGCCTCACCCCCGACGGCTCTGACCCGGAAACCGAAGCGAAGACCGCTCCGGCCGCTCCCACCGGAAGCGCGCCGTGAAGTGATGCGGCGCGGTTGCGGGCCTGTGCGGCGTGCGCTGATTCGGTGAGGGGCGCCGCCGCGAAGAACTTGAAGCAGTGCAGGTCCCGATCGAGCAGGGCGAGGCCGTCCGCCAGGGTCTGGACGACGACGCACCAACTATCCGGGCACAGGGCCGCGCGGAGGCAGGCGTGGCATTAGGTCTAAGCGCTGCGACTGGTCCGCAAGGCCGCCCCAGGTTCGACATCAAGGTGGCGGACGGTCATCGCGGATCGCACCTAGGTGGCCGTCCGCCCCCGCAAAGTCGTGGGAGCTCACGCCGCCTCGCGTAGGGCAGCGCCGAACAGGGCGGTGACGGTCCGGGAGCGGTCGTTGCCGAACCAGCCCCATCCGGCGGACATGAGGGAGACGGTCCGCAGGCCGCGGCCGGACTCGGCGTCGTCGTCGGCGTCGGCCACGGCGGGTTCGGACGGTGCCCCCTCATCGGTTACGGCGACTACGACTGCACCGTCCCATCGGGTGATCTCGACGGTGAACGTCCCGCCGGGCTGGCCCGACTTGGTGTGCCGCAGGGCGTTCACCACCAGTTCGTCCACCGCGAGGAGCACATCGTCCAGTTGCGGGCAGCCTTCGAGAAGCGCCGTCGTGAAGCGACGGGCCGCACTGGCCTGGGAGAGTTCGCCGGGAAAGTCGCGGCGCCAGCGCTGCGCACTGACCGGGACGGACATGACGGATACGGGACAGGACATCAGATTCCTCAGCGCGTAGTGACCGGTTCGTCATCGTGCGTGTTCATCGTCACAGCACGCACCGGGACGCACACACAAATCTTCACGTCAGGCAGTGGATTCGCACGCTCACGACGCGTGAGTTGCCACTTCACGCGTGCACTGCACGAACGTCGCCCGAAGTGAACGTTCACGGACTCGGACGATGAACGCGGGGGCGCGCGAGGAGAGCCCCCGACAGAACCGATCCACCACCTCGATCAAGAACCTTGCAGATTGATGCGATGTTCGCGTCCCGACAATCCGTACGGCGAGAAAAGAGGACGTTCGGAGACAAAGGGCCATCACAGCGGCTACTGGCCCACCGACTCGCAGGAACATGAGGCGCATGCTTCGGACGGTGAACGTGCAAAGACTGAACGTTCGCGATTACATGGGCGATGGCGCCTCCAGAGGTCGACCCCGCACGCCCCTCGGATGCATGTCCGACATGTAGCAGAAAGGGCGATAGGTCCGCTATCGGGTTGATTGCGGATGGCAGGCCCCCGTCCCCCGGCGGAAAGGACCGAAAGCGTGGGCATGGACCGGCCCGGCACCGACACCCGCGTGGAGAACGCCGACAATCCCCAGCCCCCTGACCGTCCGCCGGCGCCCCCGCCCGACCGGCCCGGGGCGCCCGGCTCCCGGTCCCGCATCGCGGACCGCCGCGCGGCGAACGAGGGCGCGCTGGCCGAGACCGAAGCCCAGCAGACCGCCTCGCAGGAAAGCGGCACCGAGGAGAACGACGAGCAGCGGCAAGACGAGGCAACATCGTCCTCCGAGTCCACTGGCGAGGAACAGGACGCCGCAGCCGACGCGGAGACCACCGACGAGGATCGGGAGGTCGGCGAGAGCGAGGCCGAGCCGAGCACCACCACGGGCAAGGTGAAAGGGCAGGACGAGCGCGGCGAGGACCCCCGCGACCAGGAGGACGGCGAGCCCCTCGAAGAGACGCGCGACGACAGCAACCAGCCCGAAATCCCCAAACAGGACGGCAAGGACTCCCAGGATCAACAGTCACTCCCCGGCCAGGACGACCAGACGTTCGAGACCGGCGAGAAGCCCGAGGCCCTAGCCGAGCCACAGACCACCGAGGCCCCACCGGATAGCGGCGAACATGAGACCGCAGAGGCGGGACGAACTGACAGGCCCGGCGAGAAGCCAAGCACCAGCGAGGAACCCGCCACCGAAGACGCCTCCCGGACCGAGGTAGAGCCGACCGATCAGAACGAGCCCGCCCCCGCCCCGGCCGATCAACAGGACGGTGGCGCGGACCCGCAGTTGCCCGCCGAAGGCGGCGACCACCAGATCCCCGAGGACCTACCCCGTGCCGACGAAACGACAGACCAGCCCAATACACAGCAAATCCAGCTCCCATGGCCACCAGTCCAAGAAGGCATCACACGCTTGGCGACGCCGGTCCTCCACTTCGATGAGGCAAGGCTGCGCAACCTGCGCGAGAACCGTGATAGGAATGCCGAAGAACGGCCGGAAAGCCCGGCCACCACGAACAACGAACCAAACAAATACAGCTCCCTACCCGACATCCCTCGAACCGGAACACCCGGACGAGGTGAACTCCGCCCACCTGAGGAAGACCCTGAGGGTGACGAGTATTTCGAACCCGATCCCGAGAAGAGTCGCCGACGAGATCGGCTCGGACGAAGATTTGCCAGGTCATCCAATGATACCGTCGATGTCGGCAAGAAACTAAGCGACGGGATCGGTCGATTTCTCGACGACAATCCTCCCGGCCCACTAAAAACCGAAACGGGGAAAAGTACTCCAATCGAATTTCATTCCGCACATTCACAGATGAAATTCGGGGATGCGACTATCGGCGGAGTGGTCGGTGTAGTGGTGCTAGCAAAAGCCACTATGCGGACGTATAGTGCCGCCAAGGAAAAGATAAGAGCAAGTCAAGGAAGGCAAAATGCCGGTAACGGATGAGCAGATAGCCACACTCGAAGCTCAACTGGCGGGGCGCACCGACGAGCACCGCCGCCTGCTCGATCAGCTTGACCGAGCAGAGGCCAGCACCGGCTACTCCGCGCTGGTCGCGGCCGGCGTGTTCGAGGCTGCCGATCGTCGCTTCATGCAGGGCGGAACACCTGCGCCAGATTCAGACGTCATCGACTTTGTCGCCACCGTGCGCGCCTCCTCCCAAGCCGCAACGGAGGCACTGGACCCGCAGATCGCCGAGCGTATCATTCTCGCCGCGCTAGGAAAGGGCGAGATCGATGACATCGACGACAACACTGTGATTGGGCATCAGATGTTCCTGCTCGCGGCATTGGTCGCCGATGAGCATTTCAATGCCGAAGAACTCAGCACCTTCCTGACGCAGGCTCGGGAGACGGCAGACCATTGGCTCGCACAGTAGTCGACTGTTCAGGAGTCCAAATTGGGGACGAGCATGTTACGGCATTACGCTCACTCCTCAACGGCGAACCCGATGCCTGGGAGCCATTTCGGGTCGCGACATCCGAGACAGAGGCCATCCCATATACCGTGATGCTGTATGCAGCGTTCGGCGTTGCGGTACGGCGAAAGTTCTCGGCGGGCTACTCAATTCCGGACGTGATCCGCTTCGTAGCGGACATGCGGATCGCTTATGGACGGGACGTAAGCCCGATCCATCCTGGGGTAGCCGAGGGAATGATTCGTGAAGCGCTGGGCGACCCGAGCTTTGAGGACTTCGATCCTCAAGACGTCGAGGCTGTCATGGGTGCTGAGGCCGCCATCCTAGACACCTTGCTTGACGAGGCGAACTTCGATGAGGCAGGGCTTGAGGAGTTCATCAAGGACGCTGCCCAGTTCGCCAGCGGCTGGGTCGCAGCTCGGCAGGGTTGAGCGCCGGAAGATTGACTGAAAGTGAAAGTGGGACCGGCGCCCACGATGGACCTCCATCGGCCGAGCGCGCCGGTTGTACCAGTGTCGGCATGTATGGCCCGAACGTCTGGTCAATGTGGCAAGAGTTTGCCGGGGTGAAACCTGAACGTTCACCTGTCGGGATGACTGAGCACTTGTGGGCACGACACAGGGACAATGGAGCCGTAGCCAGGACGCTCTGGGACTACCCCAAGGTCGACTGAGCCACACCCCTGACCAGGTAAGCCAAGCCTAGGAAATCCGGCTCGGAGGGACACGCGCGTACCGATTCACATAGTCGAGGCTCATCGGACACTATGTTCCCTGAACAGGTTGACATGTTCGATACAGAAATGTAGCTACGTTCGGCCCGAACGACCCACTCATTCTCCGGTCCGGGATCACGATCATCGTGTACACAAAGTAGTGACACGATCACGTTCCTGCTCCCCGGGGGTCGACATGGTCAGCCCGTTCATACGACGCCGGCGTCTCGCGGACGAACTCCGCACACTCCGCGAAGAGCGTGAGATGACGGCGGATGAACTCGCTAAGCGCATCCACTACTCACGCATGAAGGTCAGCCGTCTGGAGAACGCCCACGGCCGCCCCGATGTCGCCGACGTCATCACGATCCTCAACACACTTGAGGTCAACGAGAGCAAGTGGACGGAGGTCGTCCGCCTCGCCCATGAGGCAACGAGAAAAGGGTGGTGGGACGCCTACGGCAACGCGATGGGGGCTAGACACCGGCTCTACGCCGACATTGAGTCAGGTGCGGCCACCATCCGCGAGTACAACCTCAGCGCGATCCCGGGCATCCTTCAGACGCCCGAGCTCACATCCAGCCTCATCGAGATTACAAAGAGGGAAGGAAGGCTCGACTTCAATCCAGCGAAGATGGTAGAGGCTCGTCTCAGGCGACAGCAGGAAATTCTCCGTCCCGGTGGGCCAAAGTACGAGTTCATTATCGACGAGGGGGTCGTCCGACGTCGCACCGTCCCACGGGACGTCATGGCGGCCCAACTTCAGCACATCGTCACGGTGATGATGGCCGAGCCGCAGCTCACCACGCGGGTACTGCCCATCAACGCCGATATGGAAGGAGCATTGCTCCCTAAGGCCACCTTCGCGCTCTACACGTTCCCGGATCCCATCGATCCACCCATGGCCATCGTGGACACGATCACCACTGACCTCATTCACACCGAGCGGCGTGAGGTAAGGCGGTATATACAGAGATACGAGGACCTCACCCGAGGAGCGCTTTCACCAGAGGACAGCCTAGCGCTCCTCACCGAGGCCGCTGAACTGCTGATAGACGAGGTGGGACCCCCGAATGACGAATGAGTACACCCGGTGGCGCAAGTCTCGGCACAGCGAGCCCAACGGTTCGTGCGTAGAGGTGGGGAGGGCAGCGGACGGCACGATCGGCGTCCGCGACACCAAAGAACGAGGAAGCGGCCCGATCCTGGAGTTCACCCGGCCGGAGTGGGCGGCCTTCCTCGAGTTCCTTCGGTCCACCTGACATTCCGTAGCAGGATGTGCCGGAGCGGTACCGGCTGTGGGACCGGCTGCATGACCCGTTCCGTCGCTGGCTGCGCACGGCGCCTGGTACCGGATCTTCACGCGGCTCCAGCGCCTCGGTCGACACCAGGGGCCCCGAACAACGGGTCATCAATCGGCTCTGCCCTCGTGCGCCCGTCGGCATGGGCCGGAGTGCAGAACAGGGATGTAAGAGCGGCTGACCTGCGGCGTCGTCACCTGGCCAGCCGGCGAAGCGTCCACACTGCCGGTGTCAAGGGTGCTGACTAGGATGGTCGGAACAGCGTGTCCGGAAGGGCCGGTCCGTCTACGGCTCTGGCATGAACATGCTGGTGGAGGCGAGGCAGCGATGGACTTCGAGTCCGCGCACGGCGGCAGAGCCGGCCGGTCGGCGGACGACGATCTGCGGCGAGGGTGGGTGGCCGACCTGCCCTCCGATGCGGACGTGACCAAGGTGCTCGCGCTGGCCCTGTCGCATGCGGTCGCCGGCGTCGGCGGCCTGGGCGGGCTGGTCCACCTGGCCGGCCGGGAGCCGGGCAGCCTCGACCTTGCCGCGGCCATCGGCCTGCCCCCGGACCTGATCGAGGAGTGGGACCACCTCACCGACAACGCCGCGCCTGGACTGGCGCCGGCCCGCGCCGTCGCCACCGGGCGCCCCTTCTGGTCACAGGCCCGTCCCCATGCCGCGGCCAGGACGTGGAAACACCCGCGGGGCGTGCTGTCCGTCCCCCTCATCGCGGGCGGAGCGCCGATCGGCGCCCTTTCGGTTCTGGCCGATCGTGAACCGCCGCAGGACCGCACCGATTACCTGCGCGAAATGGCCGGGCTCGTCGGGGAGCGGCTGGGCGGCGCCCGGCGCTGGCGCAGCGCCGAGACCCGGTGGTGGGAGATCGGCGCCGACGAGACCCCCGCCGCCCGCCGGATGATGCGCTCGGTGCAAGCCGGCCGCTGGTCCCGGGACCTGGCCACGGACCTGATCGACACGGACGACACCACAGACGGATTGCTCATCAAGGCCGGCATCGATCCGCACGGCTGGGATCACCACATGCAAACCTGGCTGGCCCACGTCCACCCGGCCGACCGCGACCAGGTCTTGCGGGAGTCCGCGCGCGCCCAGCGTGAGGAGGCGCCGTATGTGGTGGAGTACCGCGTCCAGGACTCCTCCGGACGGCTCTCCTGGCTGCTCGTCTGCGGCTGGTGGGAGCACGACGACACCGGGCGGACCGTCCGGATTACGGGCTATGCCTGGGACATCACGGACCGCCGCAGCTCGGAGACGTGGCTGGCGGCACTGACCGACTCCTATCCGCTGCCCACCTACGTGATCACCGCGGACAACCGGGTGACGTGGGCCAACGCGGTCGCGCGAGAGGTGGCGGCCCGGCAGCGCGCCGACATCGTGGGCCGGGCCCTGTGGGAGGTGTTTCCTTCGCTCCGCGAACAGGGGGCGCCTGACCTCCTCGCCGCCGCCCGCGCCGCTCCCGGCCGGCCCGCCGTCAAGACCGTGACGTTCTGGGACGAGTTCCGCGGCGAGGGCGGCGGCCTCGGCCATTACGAGATCGCCGCCGTAGGCATCGCCGACTACACATCCGTCACACTCACCGACGTAACGGAAAAGGCGGAGGCCGCCGAGGCGGCCGCCGAGCGCCGCGAGCGCCTGACCGGCCTCAACGCCGCTCTGATCCACGCACGCTCCCCGCGGAACGTCGTGGACGCCGTCCTCGCCCACGTCGTGCCCCTGGTCGCCGCCGACGGCGCGCTGATCCATTCCCTGACCGGGCCGGAACCGGAGGTCGCCGGCTCCTACGGCTACCCCCCGGAGTTCCTGGAGAAGATCGCCACCCACCGCTGGCCGGAGCTCATGGGGGCGACCGCCGTCGCCGACGCCCGGATCCAGTTCGTCGGCTCCCCCGACGCTCTGCATGAGCGGTGGCCGCACCTGGTGCCGCTGGCCCGTATGGGCCGTAAGAAGGCGTGGGCCGTCATCCCGTTGGTGACGGCCGACGCACAGGTCGGCAGCCTGGTCCTGAGCTGGGATGCCCCCCGCGTCTTCGATGCGGACACCGAGGCCCTGCTGGGCACCATCGCGGTGGCCCTGGCCCGGGCCGCCGAGTACGAAGAGGCGCGAGCGCGGGTCGAGCGATTGCAGCGCGATCTGGTGCCCGGCCGGCTGCCGGCGCTCACCGCCGTGGCCGTGGCCGCGCAGTACCGCACCGCCACCGGCACGGGTCTTGGTGGGGACTGGTACGACGCCATCCGGCTGCCCGGCGGCCGCACCCTGGCCGCCGTGGGAGACGTCAGCGGGTACGGCGCGGACGAGCCGAGTGTGATGGGCATCCTCCGCCAGGCGATCACCGCGATCGCGGCGCTGGATCTCCCGCCGGACGAAATCCTCGCCCACCTCAATGACGTGGCACTGCGGCTGGGGTCACAAACCCTCGATCCGGTCCGGGCCACGGTCCTGCTCGCGCTGTACGACCCGACGACCGGCGTCGTGTCGATCGCCAGCGCCGGCCACCCGCCCCCGCTGTTGATGACCCCCGGCCGGCCTCCGACCGTGCTGGACGTGTCCATCGGTGCGCCCCTGGGGCTGCCGCACGTTCCGCCGGAGACCACCGATGTCACCCTGGCTGCGGGGACGTTGCTCGCCCTGTACACAGACGGGCTGCTCGGCGCCGACCCGGATCCCGCACGCCTGGGAGCGGTGATCACCCGCCACGCGGCCACGGCCCCTCCGCCAGCGGATCCTGCCCAGCGTACAGCGTGGCTGGGGGATCTGTGTGACACCGCGATGACCACCCTGCTGCCTGAGACGCGCGCCGATGACGCTGCCCTCCTGGCGCTGGTCGCCGACCGTGTACCGGCCGAACACATCGCCTCCTGGGACATGCCGCGTGAACCCGAGTCCGCACCGACCGCCCGCGCCGCGGTCGACGACCACCTGGCCCACTGGGAGCTGGACGATCTGGCCTGGCCCATCGATCAGGTGATCAGCGAGCTGGTGGGCAACTCCGTCCGTCACGCAGCGGGGATCGGCGTCTCCGCGTCGGACCCCGCCGCCGGCGACATCCGCGTGCGGCTCCTCCGCCTGGAGGACGAACTGATCGTTGAGGTGTACGACGGCTCGGAGGCGGCACCGCACGTCAGACATCCTGCATACGATCAGGAATTCGGTCGTGGTCTGCCCATCGTCAGCTTCCTTTCCAACCGCTGGGGCGCCCGCCATACCGGATCCAGGGACCCGGACGTGGACGACTCCGCCCGCCGGAATGCCAGCAAATGCGTATGGGCCGCCTTTGCTCTCGGCACAGGCGACTGAAGCGCGAACGTCGCTGCGAACCCGGCGGCCGCGTCCAGTGAGCCGGATGAACCCCGCACCCGGCACCGTTTCAAGGTGTTGGTGAAGGAGGCTCGTCAAAGGCGGTGAGCCAGGAAGTTCCGCCGTTGCGTTCGGGGCGGTGTGGGTGGATGCCGACGACGGCCAGCGACGGCAGGTCTCCGAGTTCGGACAGCTTCCGCCATTGATCCTGGGTCACTTCCAGGAATCGCAATCCGTCCAGTTCGGTTACCGTGGCGATGTCGGTGACGGGTGCCGCCGAGATGTCCAGCGCCCACAGGTTGAGCGCCGAACGCAGTGGAGCCAATTCGACGGGCCGCGCGCAGGTGACCGACAGCGGCGCCTCATCCGGGTCACCAGCGGGAATTGCAGCCTCCGGCCCTTCCTGATCGTCACCCCGATCGGGCAGAACGAACTCTTCATCGATCACATAAAGGACCGGCGGCTTCCGCCGGGAGGATATCGCCACGCCACCGGAACCTACCGGACGTGCCCAGTGAGGTGATCTCACTGGTTTAGCGGAGTCGGGTGCCGTGGATCGGCGAAGTGCGGCGGGGAGGACAGTTCCTCCCCGCCGCACATGAGGTCAGCCAGACCCTTGTGGCTGCCGAGCCGTTTTCTGGCGGTGTAGCTCCGATCGCGCGCCACCGATGCTCGACAGCACGATCAAGGCTATCCCCACAAAAGCCGGCCACGGCAGTGCTTGCCCCGCCAGTGTTCCGACGAGGGCGGTTATTGCAGGGGCGAGCGGGTTGAGCATGGACTCAGCAAGCGCCCGAACCCCCTTTTTCCATGCGGTGTTTCTGACGATGTTGATGACCGATCCCACCACTCCTGACCAGAGGCAGATCAGGAGATTGCTCCAGCCCATGCTGACGATGGCCGCCGCCCCATCTCGGAAATAGATGAGAAGGGCGATGTGGATCGGCACCATCGGCAGCCTGGCCAGGGCAGAATAGGTGTCAAGATCTTCGTCCGGGAGATCACTCCTGAACTTCTGCCCCACATGGTAGGCCACCGATGAGGCGCCGACCAGCAACAATCCCTTCGGTGACATCGCTCCGGGAGGCGACAGCAGTAAGACGCCACACAGTGAGATCCCCAGCCATCGAAGATCACGGAGGCTGCGACGCGTCGGACCGGCCTTGGAGCGTCGGTCCTTCCGCCATTCCACCACAATTCTGCTGGCAGCGGAAAGGTGTGAATTCGCGACAACCGACAAGGCGACCACGGTTGCCACCTCCATGACCCTGAATGCCGAGTCTCCAGCGTAGGCGCACCCGACGATCAGGATTCCTATTGTGATCGATCGCCACCATAGCGCCCAGCCGGGTTTCTTGGGCTTCACTACCCGGCCAGTCTTTTCGCGCTCCTTTTCGCGCTCCTTTTCGCGCTCCTTTTCGCGCTCATTCTTGCGCTTCAATGGGACGATGCCCCACAGTGTCACCGACATGACTATACCAGTGAGACAAGTTGTCGTGAGGGCGTCAGTCTCCTCCAGAAACCCTGTTTTGATGCTCACGAAATTGCCAACCTGACCCAGCAGCATTGTCATGATCACCATCAGGATGGGGAGCACGACGCCAGCGGATATCCAGGCCTTTGCCTTGGCCAGAATTTCGCGAGGAATTTTGCCGGCACTGGCGATTTCTCGCCATGGCCTTCGTTCTTTGAATTTTTCCTTCAAGGGACTCCCCTTTGAAGTGCGGGGGCGCACCAAGGAGTCCCAGGAATATCCCCCGGCTCCTCGGTTGCGCCCGGTTAGGGACACGACTCGAGTGAGCCGGAGTCAGCTCTGTTTTTGTTCTTGTCACAAGTCTGACAGATGGGATCACGTCCCACGCCAGTGGGGTCTCGCCGACCAGCGCAGAGGTGCACCGGCCGCGCCCGCTCGTTCTCGTGCCCAGTGAGGTGATCTCAGAGGTCTCGACTCGGACAGCAAGGCATGGTGAGGAACAAACGGTGCCACCCGGGGAGACACACAAACAAATCACGCCTGCGCAGATAGGCGTGGAGCCCCCAAATAGAAGCGGTCTCACCACAAGAACTGCTTCAGCCTGGAAGGCTCCACGTGATCCCTTGGCGTGCCACGCTCGACGTCTCACGCGAACTCGCCCAGTACCTCGCGGGGCTGCTGCAGGCCGAACGCCATCGACGCGGCACTCCCAAGGCAAGCAGGGCGCTGACCTGCTTCTGGCACGCCGTACTGGTGCTGCGCTGGTTCAGAGACCGTGCCGATCCCACGACGCTGGCCCTCGACCACGGCGGGTCCAGAACCACCGCCTACCGCTACATCGACGAAGCAATCGAGGTGCTGGCCGGTCAGGCACTCGACCTGCACCAAGCGCTCCGGCAGGCCAAGGACCAGGGCGCAGCCCACCTGGTCCTGGACGGCACGCTCATATCCTCCGACCGATGCTCCGAGCAAACGATCAGCGTCAGGGGGCGGCCTGTCGACCTGTGGTACTCCGGCAAAGTCCGCCGGCATGGCGGCAATTCCAGGCATTGTCGGCACCCGGCGGATTCCCTGTGGATCAGCGCGGTCGAGCCCGGTTCGATCCACGACATGACCGCCGCCCGCAAACACCTCTTGGGCGCGCTCTACAAGGCCGCCGCCGAAGGGCTCCCCACACTGGCCGACCTGGGCTACGAAGGCGCCGGCATCGGCGTGTTCACCCCAAGCAAACCCCTCACCAGCGGCCAGAATCCCGACATCGATACCCGCACACGTGACCTGCCGCTACGCGCTCTGCGTTGCCAGGGCGAACGCGGATTCGCTCTCCTCACCCAGCGGTGGCGCGTCCTGCAGCACATCACCGCCAGCCCTAGCAAGATCGGCGATATTGCCAATGCCGCGCTCGTCCTCACCCATTTCGAGCACGACCGACTCCGCTACCACTGAGATCACCTCAGTGAGTCTGGCCCGACCGCTCCGTGACTCGTCATCAGACGGACAACCGGATCGCCGAGCACAACCCAGACCGTGCCCATTACGACGGACTCCGCGACGCCTTCGGCCAACTCGAACCGGTGAAGGCGCCATGTCGTGTTCCAGGCTCAGCACCCCAAGTTGATCAGGGGGCCGCTTCCTCGTATCAGACGTCCTTTGCGGATGGACGAGCTGACGAATCCGCCCTCGTTGCGGGGCGTTCCGATTCACGCCGGGTGAGCACCAGGGGGCCGTCCTCGGTGATGGCCACCGTGTGCTCGGAGTGGGCCGTGCGCGAGCCGTCGGCCGACCGGATGGTCCAGCCGTCAGGGTCGTAGACGATCCGGTCGGTCGTACGGGCGAGCCAGGGTTCGAGCGCGAGGGTCAGGCCCGGCCGGAGCGTGAGGCCGCGCCCCGCCTTGCCCTTGTTCGACACGTGGGGCCCCTCGTGCATGGTGCGGCCGAGGCCGTGGCCGCCGAACTCGTCGTTGACCGGATAGCCGTAGTCGCGGGCCACCGCCCAGATCGCCGCCGAGATGTCGCCCAGGCGGTTGCCCGGGCGTGCCATCTCGATCGCCGCCTCCAGCGCTTCCTCGGTGGCGCGAATGATCCGCAGGTCCTCCTCGGCGGCGGTCCCGACGACGACCGTGCACGCCGAGTCCGCCACCCAGCCGTCGATGCCGACCGCGAGGTCCGCGCTGAGGACGTCCCCGTCGCGCAGCGTGTAGTCGTGGGGCAGGCCGTGCAGAACGGCGTCGTTGACCGACAGGCAGATGACATTGCGGAACGGACCGTTGCCGAAGGACGGCGCGTAGTCCCAGTAGCACGACTCCGCACCGCGTCGCTTGATCATGGCGCGCGCGTGGTGTTCCAGGTTCAGGAGGTTCACGCCCACTTCGGCGAGTCCGCGGACCTCGGAGAGCACCTCGGCGACGAAACGCCCGGCCACGTGCATGCGCTCGATCTCCGCGGGCGTCTTCAGTTCGATCACAAGTACCTCACGTACAGGAGTGTCGGTATTTCTATACCAACACTTTAGTGCTTGACGGTATAGAAATACCAGTCCTACCCTGTGGACATGGTCCGCCAACCGCTCACGCCCGAACAGATCGAATCCGGCAGGCGTCTTGGTGCCCTGCTGCGTCAGGCGCGGGCAGGACGCGACCTCGCGGAAGTTGCGCACGCGGCCGGCATCTCGCCGGAGACCCTGCGCAAGATCGAGACCGGGCGCCTGCCCTCCCCCGGGTTCGGCACCATCGTCTGCCTCGGGCAAGCGCTCAACGTTCCGGTGCAGGAGCTGGCGGCCACCTGGCGTGGCAGCGGCGACCCACCGCTGGAAGCCGTCTCGTAGCGACTGGACCGCCCGTCCACGAAGTCTCGGCGAAGGCGACGCAGCTCGTGGCCCACTCCTCTTGCCGAACGAACGCGGGGGCGCTCGCCCCCAACAGCACGATTCGGCAACACATCTCTTCGCCTGTCGTCGCCCCCTGGTGCGTGAGTCGACTCGCGACCAGCCACAGCACGGCCCTTGATACAACCGGTCATCCAGGCGATGACCAGCGTCAATGCGAAACCGCGGGTCGCACCGGTGATCGCCGATGGTCGTGAGGTCGGCTCTTGGGGGTTGACGGGAGCCTGGCCGCCGCTGCCGCACCTCCGGTGGACATGGCAGCGCGCGCGTCGCGGTGGGGGGCGTATAGGCGGTTTCGCCTTCCGGCAAAGGGCTCCCGGCCCCCTGCGAGCCTCGCGATTCCGGCCGTCTCGCCGTGAAATGAAACGTCCGTAATTACACACTGTGCATGACGAGATGCGCAGGGATGATCTTGCAATTGCCGCGGATGGTGTGTTGACTTGGGCACCCTCTCCGGCCGGAGCGTCAGCGCAACCTCGATGAGGCGAACCGCGACCCCTGACAGTTACTCAACGTAGTCGATTATGGTCCATCCGACCGGCTGCGTTCACAGCACCGCTCTTCTCAAGAAGAGGGTTTGGAGCACGCCTTGGGCCACATGGAAACTGGAATGGGGCACTGGACGTACGCCCCTCTGCTCGCCTATCTGGTGTCATGCCTCGGCTGCGGACTCGGCCTGGTGTGCACGAGCCGGGCATGGGTGGGTACCCGCGCCGTCCGCAACCTGTGGCTGGCTTGGTCAGCGGTGTCGATCGGCGGCACCGGAATCTGGGCCATGCACTTCACCGCGATGGTGGGCACCACCGTCGAGGGCTCGGAGGTCGGCTGGAACATCCCCCTGACCGCTCTGAGCCTCCTGATGGCGGTCGGCATAGTCGCAGTCGGCATGTTCGTGGTCAGCTACAGCCGGGCGAAGCTGCTGGCGCTGCTGCTGGCCGGCCTGCTCACGGGCGTCGGCGTCGCCGCCATGCACTACACCGGCATGGCGGCGATGGAGGTCCAAGGATCGATTCACTACGACATGCGCATCGTCGCACTGTCCGTGGTCATCGCCGTCGTGGCCGCCACCGCCGCTCTGTGGGTGACCCGCGATGTCCGAAGCAAACTGGCGATGGCCGGCGCGATCCCGATCATGGCATTGGCCGTCAGCGGTATGCACTACACCGGCATGGCGGCCGCCGGCTTCACGATGGACCACAGCGCACCGACCCCGGCCGGCGCGGGCGTACTCTCCCTGACCTGGCCGCTGATCATCTGGATCGGCGGATGCCCCGTCATCACCCTGATGCTCATCGCCCTGGTGCCGACCGGGAAGGAAGCCCTCGAAGACAGGTACCACCAGGAGATCTTCGACCGGCTCTCACGCCAACGCCAAGCCGTCCAGCGCCCCCACCCTCGCCCAGGCCCCCCACACGGCATCGACCGCAATTGATCTTCGACACCCCGAACGGGTCTCGCGCGGACCGGGCATCCGGGCTCGACCTCCGCGCATAACGGCCCGGCCTCCACCCCGCGATGGGGTGGAGGCCGGTTCTTCTATCGGTGCCGTCCGTCCAGGGTCAGAGGAGGAGGTTCACCCAGGCGTTCCAGGCGTCGTTCTCATCGACCATGCTGAAAGTGCCGTCGTCGTAGTACTCCCACCAGGCGTAGCCGAGCCCCTTGGACTTGTAGAGGGCCACCTTGTCCCTGATGTAACCGTCGTGGCCGGCCGCGCCGGAACCGATGCCGAACTCACCGATCCAAAGCGGCATGCCGGCCTTGCTCGCCGTGTCCAACTGGACCTGGAGGTGGGCGGCGAGGTTGGCCTTGTCCGCCGTGTCGTAGCCGGTCGTGCCGTCCGACGGGTTGGGGCTGATGGCCACATCGTCGTCGCCGTAGCCGACACCGTCGTTGCCCGCGTAGTAGTCGTGCACCGACCAGATCAGGTTGCTGCGATCGGCCGGGGCGAGGGCTGCGAGATCCGCGTCCGGTACCCGTGCGTCGCCGTAGGTCGGTTCGACCATGATGGGCGTGGCGGAGTCCTTGGTACGGATCGCATTGATGATCTTGGTGTAGTCGGCCAGGACGCCTCTGTGGTCCACGGGCCAGCGGTACGGCTCGTTGACCGGGTCGTAGGCGGCGACCGTGTCGGCGAACTCGGTGCTGGCGCCGTAGCGGGTGGCGAGCTGCTGCAGGTAACCGAGCCCGTTGGCGGCCACCGCGCCCATGCCGTCCGTGGTCCGCGCCCATTCGGGCACGCGGGACTGCCCCTCGGGCTGCCCGTACAGGTGGACGCCGTCGAATACGACGTACAAGCCGGCGGCCTTGGCGCGGCGCAGCGCGGTGGTCAGCGTGGTGAACGCGTTCTCGTTCCACACGCCCTTGCTCGGCTCGAAGTCGTCCCAGAACAACACGAACCGCACGGAGGTGAACCCCTTGGCACTGATCGCCGTGTACGTCCCCTCGCCCCAGGTGTCGGTGCCGTCCGGGTCCCAGACGGGCTGCAGGTTGGGCCCCTTCAGCTGCTCGGGCCCTTGGCTGCCGACGAACGCCTGCTGGGGCGTGGCACGCAGCTTGCCGGCGGGCGCGGCTGCCGGGGTGGCCGAACGTTCGGCGGGAGCCTGGCGGGACACGGCGTATGCCGTCCCGGCCCCCAGGGTCCCGATCGTGAGGGTCGTCGCGGCGAGAAGGCGAACCAGGCGGCGCATGGAAGCATCCCTTCGATGATCTTCTAGAGAAAGATCATCGAGCCGGGCTCCCGTGCGCAGGTTCACCCGAAGATCGTTACCCGACCGTTGCCGCCGAGGGCCCCTGCCTCATCGCGATCTAGGACTGGCCGCGGGGCGGCGTCCCTGCAGGAGGCACCTTCAAGCCCCTCGTGCGCTCCGGCGGCTCGACGCGGCTTTGGAACTTCATCATCTGCTCCTGCGGGCTCAGCCCACTTCCTGGATGCGGACCAGGTTCCCCGCGGGGTCACGGAATGCGCAGTCGCGGATGCCGTACGGCTGGTCGGTCGGCTCCTGGACGACCTCGGCTCCGCCGGCCACCACCTTCTCGAATGTGCCGTTGAGATCGGTGGTGGCCAGCAGGATCCAGCCGTAGGTCCCCTTGGCCATCATCTCGGTGATGACACGGCGCTCCTCGTCGGTGATCCCCGGGTCGGCGAACGGCGGCGCCAGAAGGATGCACGTGCTGGGCTGGCCGGATGGGCCGACAGTGATCCAGCGCATCTTGCCCTGCCCGACGTCACTGCGGACCTCGAAGCCGAGGACGTCGCGGTAGAAGGCCAGGGACTCCTCCGGGTCGTCGTGCGGAAGGGCGCTGGTGTGAATGGTGATGTCCATGCTGGTCAGGCTAGCTGCGGCTCCGCGACCCGCGCTTCTCGATTCCTGACCGGTCTGGTCACCTGTTTGGCCACGCACGCCGGCGTCTCCGCCGCCTGCTGAGCCGTGCAGGCCCGATAGGCACTCGGCGACATGCCGACCAGCTCGGTGAAACGCGTGCTGAACGTGCCCAGGGACGAGCACCCGACTGCGAAACAGACATCGGTGACGCTGAGGTCGCCACGGCGAAGCAGCGCCATCGCCCGCTCGATGCGCCGCGTCATCAGATACGCGTACGGGGATTCGCCGTAGGCGAGCCGGAACTGGCGGCTGAGGTGCCCGGCCGACATGTTCGCACCGCGGGCGAGCGCCTCGACGTCCAACGGCTGCGCGTACTCCCGGTCCATCCGGTCCCGGACGCGCCGCAGCCGCGTCAGGTCGCTCCGGCGCTGTGCCTCGGCGCGTGCACGGCCCCACGAGGGGTGACACATGCGAGAACTCCTCTCATCGATGTTCGGCTGAGGCAGGCGCGCGCTCGGCCCGATCGGGGTGCCGAGCTGCACGGCTCAGAGCGAGGCGGTCGCCGCCGCGGTCTCCCACGCGAACCCGTCCGGGTCGGTGAAGGGCCCGGCATCGCTGCCGATCACAAGCCGGTGCGATCCGGTGCCGTCGGGAGAGACTCCGGCGTCCTTGGCCAGGGCCCGGCGCCCGTAGAGCGCCATCTTGACCGGACCGTCCGCGGAGTCGAACTCCACGTACTTGCGGCCGAAGCTCTTCGCCACCGTCAGGCCGTTGTCGACGTAGAACCGCTTGCTCTCGGCCACGTCCGCGACTCCCAGCAGGAGCACCATCTCGTCGATCTGCCGGGTGGCCGGGCCGGTGTCCTTCTTCGCCGACGTCGCGACCTTCCAGATCGTCCCGTCCGGCGCTTGGACGACCCCGCCGTAGCCCCAGAAGGACTTCGCGACCGGCTTCAGCGGCGACGCACCGGCATCGAGGGCGGCCTCGATGAGACCCTTGACGGTAGAGGGCTGGGACACCGTGAGCGACATCGTGAACCCGCGGAAGCCCGTCGTCGGTGCATCCGCGGCCCGCAGCCGCACCTGAGCGCCCAGGCCGAAAGCAGTGGCGTAGAACTGGCCGGCGGCCGTGGGGTCGGCCACCTCAAGGGTGACGAATTCGATGGAAGTCATGCCGATGAGGCTAGGAGCGCCCACACGACCAGCGCTTCTCGATTCCTGACCAGTCTGGCCAGCCGATCTGCCACACGACGGCGTCTTCCCGTGCCTGCCGACCCGATGAGCAAGGACGATGGCCCGGACCTGCCCGACCTTGGCGCACGCGTGCTCGACCGGCCTGCCCGTCTGAGCTAACCCGCGGTTTCGGGCCAACGACGAGAGGTAACGCCGAACAAGCGGTATCGAGAGCACCTCGAACATGTGGAAGGCTGTCATCGACTCGACGGGGCGACCGGCCCGCAGACGAGGTCGGCGGACTACCGAAGATGTCAGCGCAGGGAGCAACGGTGCCCAGACGTGAGGTCTACCTCTCAGCCGATATCGAGGCCGATGGGCCGATCCCCGGCCCGTACTCGATGCTCAGCTTTGGAATGGCCGTATGCGGCATCTTCGACGGGGCCGTGTTCACGCCGGCAGACCCGGCCGAGCGGACGTTCTACGCCGAACTGAAACCGATCAGCGATGACCACGTCCCCGAGGCGTTGGCAGTCAGCGGTCTTGACCGCGAAAAGCTCGCCGCCGACGGCCGCGACCCCGCTGAAGCAATGAACGCGGTGAGCCTGTGGGTCGACGAGATCGCCAAGTCCGATGGCGCGGCACCGGTTTTGGTGGCCTATCCCCTGGGCTTCGACTGGATGTGGCTGTACTGGTATTGGATGCGGTTCACCGACTCCGGCTCGCCGTTCGGGCACTCCCGCCACCTGGACCTCAAGACCCTGTACGCGACCAAGGCGAACGTTCAGGTCGTCCGCTCGACCAAGCGGCAAATGCCGGCCGAACTGCTGCCCGACCGCCCGCACACCCACAACGCGCTGGACGACGCGATCGAACAGGCAGAGCTCTTCCAAAACCTGGTCCACTGGACCGGCCGCCCTTCCACCCAGGGGGCGACCGAGTAACGCCGCTAAGCCACGGCTGATACGAGGTCTGCGGCCGCAGATGATCAGCTGACGCCACCCTCCGGGCCGGGCCCTGGGATGCCTTGCGAATTCCTCGGAAGCCAGCGCCTTCACAGGCCGGACGTCACGCACCGTCGGCGCCGCGTCGCAGACGATCGGCCATCCATGACCTCGCCCGCTGACTCGCATGAACAGGTCGCGGACGTTCGGACACCGAACGTGCAAATCCGGAACGTTCACGCTTACATGGACGGCGGCACCTCCGGAGGCGGGTCCCCGCACACCCACCGGATGCCTGTCCGGTATTTAACACAAAGGGCGATAAGTCCGCAGTGGGTTGGTTCCGGGCAACAGGATTCCGTTCCCCGGACGGAAAGGACCGAAGGCGTGGGCATCGAGCATCCCGGCGGGCCCGACAACGGCCCCGAGGCCGGCGACAAGCCCACCACGCAGGACAACAACCCGCCGCCCGACAAAATGTGGCCGCGTTCAGTGCGGCCACCTACCCATTTTTCGGTCATGGATCGCCATCTACTGCTCGCGCACGAAGGCCAGTCTCCGGGGCAATCGCCCACGAAGCAACGGCGATGGGCTAGCTGGATTCCTTCGGCGAGGCGAGGGGGTACTCGCCAACGACTCTTCGCGGGCATTTCAATCAGGCGTGGCAACCGTCCGCGGCCACAGCCCACGACGAAGGCCAAAGAGAGGATTTCGTGAAGGTCAGCGGCGATCAGGTGGCGGCAGTTCGGGCGATGCTCGCTCGGGACACGGAGGCGCATCAGCGGATCAGTGAGCGACTCGATCTGGCCAGCGAGCTAGCTCACGGTTTATTGATCACGGCTGCATTCTTTTTGGCCGCCGAGCGTAGGTTCACGGGTCGTGCCGCCTCAGATATCACGACCTTCGTGGCCGATCTGAGAACTCGGCCGGGACTCTCCGAAATAGTTAATGCCCGAATCGCTGAGCGGCTCCTGCTGGCCACCTTCACCGACGAAGAGATCAACGACATCAGCGGGGAAGGCCAGGCTGATCATTTCGGGGTCCTGCTTGTGGGGCTGACCGTCGATTTCTCGGACGCTGAACTGGACGGGCTCCTCAACGGTGCTCGCGAGTTGGCTGATGAGTGGCTGAGCGCCGATTGAACGCCGTAACCACGTCGGCGTCGAATGGTCGGGCGTCCTTCTTCTTTCGGCCATCGTGCGCGCGTCAGCGGGTCCTTGCTCGAATGCCGGGTCAGTGTGCGTTCGAGGTGCTGTCGCGGTTGCCTGGTGGGCGTTTGCGGGTGGTTATCTGCCCCAGATTTTGCGGTAGGTGGCGCGGTAGCCTTCGGCGTCCCAGGACAGGGCGCCGCCGCTGTTGGCGGCGGTCGTGATGTGGACGGGGGCGACGTAGCCGCTGGCGGGCTTGCCCGTGAAGGCGCGGTTGAACTCGTCGATGATCTGCCAGCCCTGTTCGGACAGCGGCTCGGGCACGGTGGCGGCCTGGAATCGCCTGCCGTTGATGCGCTGGAAGGCCGACGGGTCGCCGTCGCCGGCGCCGATGTTGAAGGGGGCGCCGGCACCCTGCTTGCCCGCGGCGCGCAGGGCTGGGGCGGCGTCACCGAAGTAGAGGTCGTTGATGGCCGCGGAGTAGGTCCACTTGTCGCCGAAGTGGGAGAGAAGCGAGGAGACCGCCTGGATGGTGCGGCTGTTGGAGTCGGAGATGGGGATGCGCTCGTAGCTCAGCAGCTTCACATCGGAGCAGGTGGCGAGCCCCGTTTTGATCAGGTCGGACTTCCTTTTCGCGAAGGGGATCGAGGCGTCGGTGAACAGAACGACGCCCGCACGGCCGTTGGATCGGGCGATGATCCAGTCGGCGCTGATCTTCGCGACGTCCTCGACCCTGGTGGTGATGTTGCTGAAGAGCTTCGGGTCCTTGCTGGGGCCGGGGCCGGGGACGGCGTGCCAGCCGATCAGCGGGATGCCGGCGGCGTTGGCCCGCCTGACCTGCGGGGCAGTGGACCGGGGGTCGAAGCCGCCGAGGACGATGCCGTCCGGTTTGAGGGCGATGGCCTTGGTGAAGGCGTCCTGGATGCCGGCGGGGGTGCCGCGGCCGTCGATGGTGCGGAGGTCCCAGCCGACCACCTTCGCGGCTTCCTGGGCGCCCTGGGCGACACCGGCGACGCCGGGGTTTGTCATGGTCTGGGCGATGTAGACGAGGGTCTTGCCGCGGACGGCTTTGGGCCCGGTGGTGGGACCGGTCCAAGGAGCGTTGACGTCTTCGGCCTTCTCAAGGGCCTGCTTCGCCTTGGCGAGGACCGTGGGGCAACCCGGTTCGGAGGATCCCGTGGCGGGCGACGCGGTCGTGTCCGGACCGTTCTCGCAGCCGGCGACGGCGGTGACGGCCACGGCCAGGAGTGCGGCGGACGTCAGCGCCGCCCTACGGGCAGGGTGCATTTCGGGCTCCTCGGGGGGTGAGGCCGCCGCGGCCTGGTGGGGGTTGAGCGACGCCGACGATCCAAGCGATGGCTCCGACAGATCGTCAAGGCGGTGGAGCATTCCAACCGCCGAAAACCGTGGCCGGTTGACAATCCACGAAGGATTCGTAATCAACTCTTGATGGGGCAGAACACCTGAACAGTTACATGAGGGACGGCGCAAACGGTAATCTGCGCAGCCTGCAACCTCGGTCCGGACACGTGGCGCACGATCCCGTTCGCCCGCATTCGGGTACGGGCTGCGACAGGGTCACCTTCCGCGCTCCGGTCGTCATCGGCGGTCCAGCAACAACGACGCCCGGTCGCCGCTCAAGAGCACAGCGAAGGAGGCCCGGGTGTCGGCGAGCACAGTGGAGCCGCGACTCGCGCTCCCCCCGTCCGGGCAGGAACACCCGACGCCGCGCCGGAGGGCGAGCGCGGTCCTCGACCGATGGCCGTTCCGGAGGAAGCTCAACGTCCTGGTGATCGTGCCCATCGTGATCGTCGGCGTCCTGCTCGGCGTCGGCGTCTACGGGCAGGCGCAGCGGGCCCGGGACGCCGGCCGGATCGCGGAGCTGGTCCGCGACAGCGAGCAGGTCGCGGGACTGATCAACGACATCCAGGCGGAACACTGGCAGGCGCTCCTGCTGTCCGTGCAGTACGAGTCGACCCGTCCCGGAGCCGACCTGCCCTCGACCGCCTCCTACCGCCGGGCGCAGCAGGACACCGACGCCCAGGTCGCCAGGGTGCGTTCCGCGTTCGGGTCGAGCCTGCCGGACGAGGAGGCGCAGGCGCTCAAGTACATCGACGGCCTCGCCATCCTGCGCGAGAAGCTCGCACGCGAGTACGTCCCCGCGGCCAACATCGACCCCGCGTACGCCTCCGCGGTCGACTACCTGATCGACGGGATCGGGCTCGGCCGCTTCTCGGGCACCTCGTCGTCCTCGGCCGTCGAGCTGCTCGACGCGGTCCTGCGCGCCGACGCCGCGCACGCGGCCTTCGAGAGCAGCGTGTTCTCCGCCCAGACCCGGGACGCCAACGCCATCACCGAGTTCACCCGCGCGGTCGGCGCCCACAGGCTCTACGACGACCAGTCGGCCCGGTTCGGGCGGATCGCCGCTCCGGACCAGGTCCTGCGCCTGGACGGCATCAGGCGCAGTGCCGAGCAGAACGGCATCGCGTCCCAGTTCGCGGAGCTCCAGATCGATCCGAGTTCCCTGCAGGGCCAGACGCCGCAGCAGCTGCGCAAGGTGATCGCCACCGGAACGCGGCAGGCCGAGGCCCGGCTGGGCATCACGCGGTCGCTGATCGCGCAGATCGCCGCGCAGGCCGACAGCGTCTCCGAGAACGCCCTGCGGAAGGCGTCGGCCCTGCTCGGCCTCGCCCTGCTCGGCTTCGCGGCTTGGCTGACCTTCTGCGTCCTGGTCCGGCGCTCGGTCGTGCGTCCCCTCGCGACCCTGACGGACACGGCCCAGCAGGTGGTCGACGTGGCGGGCGAGGAGCTCGCCCGGATCTCCGACGACGAGTCCGCCGACAGCGCCCCGCTGCGGCCGCGGGAGATCCCCGTCCCGGTCCGCGACGAGATCGGCAGGCTGGCCGAGGCGTTCAATCAGGTGCAGGTCACCGCCGCCCGGCTGCTGGAGCGGCAGGTGCTGAGCCGCCGCAACGTGGCCGAGATGTTCGGCAACGTCGGGCGCAGGGTCAGCAACCTGACCTCGCGTCAGCTCATGCTGATCGACGCCGTCGAACGCGAGGAGACCGACCCCGACGTCCTCGAACGGCTCTACCGCATCGACCACATCGCCGTGCGCCTCCAGCGCAACGCCGACAGCCTGATGCTGCTCGCCGGGATCCGCGAGGACGGAGTCGAGGCCCGGCCGACCACCATGGCCAACGTCATCCGGGCGGCCCTCGGCCAGATCGAGGGATACCAGCGGGTGTCCCTGCGGTCCGAGACGGAGGCGACCATCGCGCCCGACATCATCGGCGACATGACGCTGATGATCGCCGAGCTGCTGGACAACGCGGTGACGTTCTCCCCGTCCCACGCACCCGTCGAGGTGGTCGTCCGGCCCGGCATCGAGGTCACCGCGGACGGCGGCGCTCTGGTCGAGGTCATCGACCACGGCCTCGGCATGAGCACGGAACGCCTCGCCGAGGAGAACGCCCGGCTGGTCCGCCGGGAGCGGCTCGACCTCGTTCCGACCAAGGTGCTCGGCCTCTTCGTGGTCGGCACCCTCGCCCGGCGCTGGGGCATCCGGGTCACGCTGAGCCGGACTCCGGGCGGCGGAGTCACCGGCACCGTCTGGATCCCCTCCGCGCTGCTGCTGACGATGAACCCCGCGGACCCGGCACCGCGCCCGGCCGTGAAGCCGGCCGGGACAGTGCCCGTGCTCCCCGCGAGTCCCGAGCGGAAGGCCGTCACACCCGCGCCCATGTCCGCGCCGCCCCCTGCCCCCGTCACAGCCGAACGGCCGGGCCCACGGCTGGAGGACGGTCTCCCCCGGCGTATCAGGACCCATCCGGGCGCCGCGCAGACCACCGCCCCGGGCGAACCGTCCGGAGAAGAGTCCCCTCGACCCCTGCGCCGGCGGGTACGAGGCGCGACCCTCGCCGTCACCGGCCCGCCGGCCGACGGGGGGATCGCCGCCGTGCGGCAGCCCGCCGACGCCGACGCGGTCCGTTCGGAACTCGAAGAGTTCGAGGCGGCCGTGCACCAGGCGGAGCGGGACAGCGCCCTCGCTCAACCGGAGCCGGCACCATCGCAACACCAGGAACCCAGGGAGGAGTCGGGCAGTGACCATGTCGACAGGTGAAGGCATGCCCGAGCGGGCGGAACCCGCCGACCTGCGAGCCGCCGCGACCGACTTCACCTGGCTGCTCAACCAGTTCGCCACCGAGACCGCCGGAGTCGTCGACGCCATCGCGGTGTCCTCCGACGGCCTGCTGATCGCGGTCTCCCAGCTGCGCGCCCAGGCCGATTCCGAGCGGCTCGCCGCGATCGTGTCCGGCATCACCAGCCTGGCCGCGGGCGCCTCCGGCAACTACGGCCTGGGCGGCCTCAACAAGGTCATCATCGACCTGGAGGGCGGCCATCTGCTGGCCTCGGCCATCGGCAACGGCGCCGTGCTCGGCGTGGTGGCCTCGAAGGAGGCGAAGCTGGGCAACATCGCCTACGAGATGACCCTCTTCGCCAACCGCGCCGGGGCCGCGCTCACCCCCCAGCTGGTGCTGGAGCTGAAGAACGGCGCCGGCGCGGCGCCGGCCGGCTGACCCGCCCCGCGGCCAGGGTCACGGATTCGGGCACGGAGGAGGGATCATGACGGCCGTCGGCGGACCGGAACCACCACCACACGAAGCGGCAGAGGACGGCCGGGTCTCGCCGGAGCCGGCCGGCCGTGCCCCCGCGATCAGGCCGTTCCTGCTGACCACCGGGCGCGTGTCGGGAGGCGGCGCCGCGCCGTCGATTCCGCTGGAGACCCAGGTCGTGTCCACCACGACCGGGCTCTCCGTCCTCGGCTCGCTCACCTTCGAGCACCACGACATCATCGACGCCTGCCGGTGGCCGCAGTCGGTGGCGGAACTCGCCGCCCGGCTGCGCCTGCACCTCAACGTGGTCCGCGTCCTGGCGGAGGACCTGTGCGCGGCCGGGTACCTGGAAATCCACGTGCCGAACGCCAGGGCAACCCATGACGTCTCCGTACTGCGAAGGATCATCGATGGTCTCCGTGCCGTCCCCGACTGACAGGGAACACTCCAGCGCGGCGGCCGAACGGCCGCCGCTCCCGGTCAAGCTGGTCATCGCCGGCGGCTTCGGGGTCGGCAAGACCACGGCCGTGGGCTCGATCTCCGAGATACGGCCGCTCACCACGGAGGCCTCGATCACCGAGGTCGCGGCGGGCGTGGACGATCTGAGCCACACCCCGGGCAAAACCACCACCACGGTCGCCATGGACTTCGGCTGCATCACGATCGACCCGACGCTGAAGCTGTACCTGTTCGGCACGCCGGGCCAGGAGCGGTTCGGGTTCATGTGGAACGACCTGGTCGAGGGCGCCCTCGGCGGCCTGGTGATCGTGGACACCCGCCGCCTGGACGACTGCTACGCGGCGGTGGACTACTTCGAGCACAAGGACATCCCGTTCGTGGTCGCGATCAACGCGTTCGACGGCAAGGTCCAGCACAGCCTGGACGAGGTGCGGTGGGCGCTGGACATCACCGAGCACGTGCCGCTGATCGTCTTCGACGCGCGGCGGACGGGCTCGGTCCGCGACGCCCTGCTGGCCGTCCTCGAACTGGCCCTCTCCCGCGCCGAGACGACCCCGGCGACCTGACTCCCGCACCGGCCTGCCGTGGACGTCAGCGAAGGCGGGCGGCCAGGGTCTTCTTGCTGATCTTGCCTACGGGGGTGCGGGGGAAGGTGTCGGCCGTTTCCAGGCGGTCGGGGTACTTGTAGGCGGCGACGCCGCGGGTGCGGAGGAAGTCCTTGATCTCGCGGAGGCCGGGCGTCTTCTCGCCCGCTCTGGTGATCAGGAAGGCGCAGGTCCGTTCGCCCATGACGGGGTCGGGGAGGCCGACCACTGCGGCGTCGTGGACGGCCGGGTGGGCCAGCAGGTGGTTTTCGAGCTCCTCGGCGGAGATCTTGTCGCCGCCCCGGTTGATCTGGTCCTTCTCGCGGCCTTCGACCACCAGGTGACCGGACGGGAGCTGCCGGACCAGGTCGCCGGTGCGGTAGTAGCCGTCCGGGGTGAAGGACCGGGTGTTGTGGTCGGGAGCGCGATAGTAGCCGCGGAGGGTGTACGGGCCGCGGGTCAGGAGTTCTCCCACTTCGCCCGGGGCGACCTTCTTGCCGTCCTCGTCGACGACGCGGATCTCGTCGGCCGGGGAAAGGGGGCGTCCTTGCGTCCGCTCCACGAGGTCCCGGGGGTCGTCCAGGCGGGTGTAGTTGAGGAGGCCCTCCGCCATGCCGAAGACCTGCTGGACGGCGCAGCCGAGGACGCCCGGCACCTCGGCGGCGCGTTCGGCGGCGAACTTGGCGCCGCCCACCTGGAGGAGCCGGAGGGACGAGATGTCCTCGTCCGACCAGGTGACGGCGTCCAGCCAGAGGAGCGCGATCGGGGGGACGACCGCGCAGACCGTCACGCGTTCGCGTTCCATGAGGGGGAACGCCTCGTCCGGTGAGCCTGAAGGCGACAGGACCGCCGTGCCGCCGGTGGCGAAGACGCCGAGGATGCCGGGGCAGGCGAGCGCGAAGTTGTGGGCGGCCGGGAGGACGACCAGGTAGACCGTGCCGCGGTCGAAGCCGCAGACCTCGGCGCTGGCCTCCAGGTTGTAGACGTAGTCGCGATGCGTCCGGGGGATCAGCTTCGGCAGCCCCGTGGTGCCTCCGGAGAGGAGGAAGACGCCCACGTCGGACGGATCGGGGCCGGGCACGTCAATCGGGTCGGCGTCCACGGAGGCGAGGGCGGTGAACTCCGCGGCTTCGCCGTCCACGATCACGTGGCCGACGGGAAGAGTGCGGGCCATCGCGCGGTAGTCGAAGTCGCCGTCGCGGTCGGCACAGATGTAGGCGCGGGCTTCGGACAGCTCGCACAGGTACCGGATCTCGCTCTCGCGGTGCGCGGGCAGCGCCAGTACCGGCGCGGCGCCGATCCGGACGAGGGCGAGGAAGGCCACCACGAATCCTGTGGTGTTCGGGAGCTGGACGACGACCCGGTCGCCGCGGCGGAGGCCGAGGCGGAAGAAGCCGGCGGCCATGCGGGTGGCACGGTCGTTCAGGTCGGCGTAGGTGAGACGGTCGTCGCCGGCGACCAGGGCGAGGTGCTCCGGGTCGCCTCGCAGGACGTCGCCCAGGAGCCGGTCGCTCCAGTAGCCCTCGGACTCGTAGCGCGCTTCGAGGTCGGCGGGCCAGGGGGTGAAGCCCTCCATGCTCATCCGCCGGGTCACCGCCCGGCGAGCTGGGCCGGGGCGCCGGGAACCGGCTCGGACGGGTCGGAGCCGAGCGCGACGATGCGGTTCGCGGTGTCCACGTGGACGACGTGGGGCTCGTGCCGCGACGGGTCGTCCACGGACGCGTACGTGATGATGATCACCAGGTCGCCGGGCTGGACCTGGCGGGCCGCCGCGCCGTTGATGCCGATGACGCCGCTGCCCGCCTCGCCGGTGATCGCGTAGGTGACGAGCCGGGACCCGTTCGTGATGTCGACGACGTGGACCTGTTCGCCCTCCACGATGTCGGCCGCCGCCATGAGGTCGGCGTCGATCGTCAGCGAGCCCACATAGTGCAGGTCCGCCTGGGTGACGGTCGCACGGTGGATCTTTCCGTTCATCAGCGTCCGCTGCACCGGTTCGCCCTCTTCTCTCAAGACCAACTAAGGCTAGGCTTACCTTAGCTACTCCCCCGGCAGAGGAGAACCCCGACGATGCTCCGGCGTCTGGTCATGGACATCGGCCCGCTGCGCGACAGCAGGCCGTTCCGCAACGTCTTCATCGCCCGCACCGTCTCCGTCGTCGGCATCGGGATGCTCGCCGTCGCCCTTCCGGTGCAGGTCTACGAGATGACCGGGTCGACCGTGCACGTGGGCGGGGTCTCCGCCGCGGAGGGATTCGCGCTGCTCGCCGGGTTCCTCTGGGGCGGTGTGCTGGCCGATCGGCACGACCGGCGGCGGCTCATGCTGCGGGCGCGGACGGCCGCCGGGGCCGGTTTCGCCCTCCTGGCGCTGAACACCTTCCTGGCCACACCCTCACTCGCCGTCCTGTACGCGCTCGCGGCATGGGACGGTCTCATGACCGGCATCAGCATCACCGCCCTGCTGGCCGCCACGCCGTCGCTGGTCGCGCCGGACAAGCTCGTCGCGGCGGGAGCGCTCAACGCGCTGACCGTGCGGCTCGGGTCCATGGCCTCCCCCGCGCTCGGCGGCGTCGTCGTGTCCGCCTTCGGGGTCGGCTGGAACTACGCGGCCGCGGCGGCGGGAACCCTCGGCACGATCGGGCTGCTGACCGGCCTGCCGCCCCTCAAGCCCGCCTCAGGGGACGAAGCGCACCCGAACCCGCTGAAGGCCATCGGGGACGGATTCCGCTTCGTCGCCTCGCATCGCGTCGTCGGCTCACTGATGCTCCTCGGCCTGCTGTTCATGGTCGCGGGCGGCATCCCCGTGCTGATGCCGGCGTTCACGAGCCGGAGCCTGGACGGCGGCGCCACCACGGTCGGGCTGCTCTTCGCGGCGCCGGCGTGCGGCGCGGTGCTCGCGTCCGTGACCAGCGGCTGGGCCGGATCGTCCCGCGCACCGGGCCTGGCGCTGCTCACCGCGTCCGTGACCGGTTTCGCCGCCCTCGCCTGCCTGGGCCTCGCCCGCCATCCCGCGCTCGCCGTGGCCATCCTGTTCGTGTACGGGTTCGTGCAGTCGATCGAGGAGATCATGCGGTACGGGCTGATCCAGTCCCACACGCCCGACTCACATCTCGGCCGCGTCAACGCGCTCTGGGCGGCCCAGGAGACCGGCGGCGGGGCCGTCGGCTCGCTGGGCGCCGGAGCCCTCGGCCGTTTCCTCGCACCCGGTGCCGCCATCGTCGTGTACGGGACGGTCAGCGCCGTCCTCGCGCTCGCCCTGGCACTCACCCTCACCGGGCTCCGGACCGCGACGCTGCGCCCGGAACCGGAGCCCGGCTGATCGGCTACCCGAGACGGGCGGTGAGCTCGTCCTCGGTCATGGCCTCGACCTCCAGCCAGATGCCGGCGACGGCCGCCAGGCGTCCCGGCGTCTCCTCCAGCTCGGTGAAGCGGCGGCCGATCCGCGCGACGGTCCGCTCGGCGAACAGCACCCGGACCGGCAGCGCGGTCGTGTCGAGGGCCTCGCGCAGCCGCGCGATCACGGTCGTGGCGAGGACGGAGTCGCCGCCGAGGGCGAAGAAGTCGGCGTCCGCGCCGACGCGTTCCCTCCCCAGCACCTCGGCGACGATCCGGGCCAGCACCTTCTCCAGTGGCGTCTCCGGTTCGACGTAGGCCGTGGCCGCCTCACCGGCCTCGGCGGCGGCCAGTCCGGTCAGCGCCTTGCGGTCGACCTTGCCGTTCGCGGTGAGCGGCAGCTCGTCCACCCGGACGAGCAGTTCCGGGACCATGTGCGGCGGCACGAGGTCCCGGACGCGGGCGAGCACCGCGTCCCGGTCCAGGCGGGCGGACGCCACGACGGCGGCGGCCAGCCGTCCGTTCGCGAGGAGGGCGACCGCCCGGTCCACACCGGGATGATCCTGGAGTGCGGCCTCGACTTCGCCCAGCTCGATCCGGAACCCGCGCACCTTCACCTGGTGGTCGCGGCGTCCGAGGAACTCCAGCATCCCGTCCGGGCGGTAACGGGCGAGGTCGCCCGTCCGATACCAGCGGACGCCCTCGTGCAGGACGAACCGGTCGGCGGTGCGGTCGGGGTCCCCGGCGTAGCCGTCCGCGACGCCTGCGCCGCCGATCCACAGTTCGCCCGTCACCCAGTCGGGACGGTCGCGGCCCAGCTCGTCCACGACCCGGCACGCGACGCCGCGCAGCGGCACCCCGTACGGGACGGCGTGCCAGTCGGACGGCACCTCGCCGGCGACCTCCTGCACCGTGGAATGGATCGCGGTCTCCGTGGTCCCGCCCAGCGCCACGAACCGGGAGCCTGGCGCACGCTCCTGCAGAAGCGCGGGCAGGTGGGTGCCCACCCAGTCGCCGCCGAGCAGCACCAGCCGCAGGCTTTCCGCCCGGCCGGCGTGAAGCAGCATCTCCAGCACCGACGGGACGCAGTTCAGGACGGTCACCGACCAGCGCCGCACCAGCTCGTTCCACCGCGCGGCGTCGCGGCGCTCGTCCTCACTCGGCAGAACGACAGTGCCTCCGGCGTGCCAGGCCGCGAACAGATCGAACACCGACAGGTCGAAGTCCAGCGCCGACACCCCGAAGGTGACGTCGTCTTCCCCGATCCGGAATCGTTCGACCAGGTCGCCGATGGTGTTCATCGCCGCGCGGTGCGACACCTCGACACCCTTGGGCTCACCTGTCGACCCGGACGTGAACAGCACGTACGCCACCTGGCCGGGACGAACCGCGACCGGTTCCGCCAGCGGCTCCCCCGCACCGGGCGGGCCGGCCAGGGACGCCGCGACGCCGGCGCTCGCGCGGATCCTCTCCCGCCGGGCCTCCGGCTGCTCCACTCCGATCGGGACGTAGGCGGCGCCCGCCGCCAGCACCCCCAGGACCGCGACGGCCTGATCCGGGCCTTTGGGAAGCTCGACCGAGACGCGGTCGCCAGGCCGCACGCCCTCGGCCACCAGTCCGGACGCGATCCGCAGGGCACGGTCGGCCAGTTCCCCGTACGTCAGGGTGCCGTCGTCGCCCCAGTGCAGGGCCGGGGCGTCCGGACGCCGCCGGGCATGGTCGAAGAAGCCCTCGGTCAGGGTGCGCGGCGGCGGGGCCGCGCTGGCGTTCAGCCGGTGCCGGACGCCCAGCTGCGACGGCGTCGCGCCGATGCCGAGCGGCACGCCCCAGTCGGTGCCGGGCGCACCGAGACGGGTGATCGCGGACGTGTAGGCGCCGAACATCGCCTCCGCGACGCCGTCCGGGAACGCGGGGCGGCGCACGTCCCAGTTCAGCAGCAGCCCGCCGGACACCTCGGTCACCTGCGCGTCGAGCAGGACCTGCGGCCCCTGCGAGATGATCCACTCCGGTTCGCCGAACGACTCGCGGACGCGGTCGCCGAACAGCTCGCCCAGGTTCAGCGCGCTCGTGTAGACGATCGGCGCCAGCACCTGCTCGCCCCGCAGCCTCGACAGGTCGCGCAGCACCTCCAGCCCGGAGTAGTCGCTGTGCGCGCCGGCCGTGTGCAGGTTCGCCTGCAGAGCGCGGGCGCGGTCGACGAACGAAAGCCCCTCCGTCAGATCGGCCTCAAGCATGATCGACCCGGTGAAGTCGCCGACCACCGAGTCCACATCCGGGTGGACGGGTTCGCGGTGGAACAGCGGCAGGTTCAGCAGGAAGCGCGGCGTCGCCGACCAGGCCCCGATGACCTCGGCGAACACCGCCGCCAGGGCCATGGCCGGGGTCACGCCCTCGGCGTGGGCGCGGGCGACGAAGCGGTCCTTGTCGCCCGGCGACAGCCAGTGGTGCTGGCGCTCGACACGGTTCCCCGGCTCCGGCACGACCGGCAGCTCGGGCGGGCCCGGGAGGTCGGCCAGCCGGCCGGCCCACCAGCGCCGGTCCTGATCCCGGGCCGCGGCACGCGGGTCGTCGGCCAGGTAGCGGGCGTATCCGTAGCGGATCGGCGCGAGGGTCTCGCCCTCGTACAGGGCGGCCAGGTCGGCCAGCATCACCCGGTAGCTCATCGCGTCGGCGGCGACCATGTCGACGTCGAGGTGAAGGCGGGTCCTCCCGGCGGGCAGCAGGCTGAGCCGGGCGTCGAAGACGCGGCCGTCCTCGATCGGGAGCCGCTGCTCCGACATCTCGTCCCGGATCCTCTCCAGCTCGCCGTCCGCATCGTCCGACGATCGCAGGTAGTGGACGGTCACGGCGGGCCCGGGACGTTCCGGCAGGATCCGCTGCGTCCCGTCGTCCGACACGGCGGCGCGGAGCATCGGGTGGCGCCGCACCAGCGCGCGCACGGCGTCCTCGAAGCGGGCCGGATCGATCGCACGGCCGTCCAGCTCGACATAGAGGTGCGCGGCGACCGAGCCGAGCGACTGTCCGGAGTCCCGGCCGATCCAGTAGGCATGCTGCATCAGCGCCAGCGGGAACGGGTCGTCCGGTTCGGTGGCGTCCAGGTCGGTGCCGTCCGGTTCGGCTTCGGGTGCGGGCCCCGCCGAGACTTCGACCTGGCCCTTCTCGGCGAGCAGCTCCCACCACTGCGCGAGGGTGGGGCGTTCGGCCAGCTCCGCGAAGCGGATCTCGATGCCGCGGCGGCGGAGCCCGCCGGTCAGCTGCATGAGCCGGATGGAGTCCATCCCGAGCTCGATGAGGTTGTCGTCCGCCTCCGCACGCTCACCCAGCACCTCGGCCAGCGCGGTGTGGAGCTCATCCCAGGTCAGCACGGAACTCCTCTCAAATTAGGTAAGGCTAACCTAATTAAGTCGCTCCGGATCGTCAACGCCGTCCCGTCGTGGACAGCAGCCAGGCCAGGTACACACCGCCCAGGACACCGGTGACGACACCGACCGGTACCGCGACCGGGAGGTGCAGCGAGAGCAGGTCGCCGCCGGCCAGCAGCGCGGCGCCGGTCAGCGCGGCGGGCAGCAGCTGCGCGCCCGGACGCCGGGTCAGCCGCCGCGCGAGCTGCGGGGCGGCCAGCGCGACGAACGGAACGGGCCCTGCCGCCGCGGTCGCCGCCGCGACGAGCCCGACCCCCGCGAGCGTCAGCAGCGCCCGGGTCCGCTGGACGGGCACGCCGAGCGCCCGTGCGGTGTCGTCCCCCAGCTCCCCCATCCCGAGCGGACGGGCCAGGATCAGCGCTGCCGGAACGAGCACGGCCAGGGCGAGGGCGAGGGGCACGGCCTGGTCCCAGTCCCGCCCGTTCAGGCTGCCGGTCAGCCAGAACGCGGCCTCGTACGCCTCGCGCAGCTCCGCGCGGGTGATCAGATAGGAGTTGAGCGCCTCCAGCATCGCCGCGGCCGCGACGCCGATCAGCACGAGCCGGACGCCGTGCACACCGCCGCCCCGCCGGTAGGCGACCAGGTAGACGGCCAGCGCGGTCAGCACCGCGCCCGCCACCGAGCTGACCGTGATGGCGACCGCACCGCCTCCGAACACGAGGATCTGCAGCAGCGCGCCGGTCGCCGAGCCGGTGGTGAAGCCGATCAGGTCGGGGCTGCCGAGCGGGTTGCGGGAGATGCTCTGGAAGATCGCGCCGCTGAGCCCGAGCGCGAGGCCCGCGAGCAGCCCGGTGACCGCGCGCGGCAGCCGGAGCGTCGTGACGATGAACTCGGTGGCCCGGTCGCCCTGGCCGATGAGGACGCGCACCACGTCCGGCGGCGAGATGGGGAACTCCCCCGAGCCGACGACGAGCACGGCGGCGCCGGCCGCGACCGCCGCCAGCACCCCGCACACCGCCGCCGCCCGCGGTTCCCATCGCAGCGACACCCCGGCCGCACGGATGACTCTCACAGCTCGCGCGTCCTCCCCCGCCGGACCATCACCGCGAACAGCGGCGCCCCGAGGAAAGCGGTGACGATGCCGGTCTCCAGTTCGCCGGGCGCGATGACGCGCCCGAGGATGTCCGCGCCGAGCAGCAGCACCGGCGCGAGCAGCAGCGAGCAGGGCAGGACGATCCGCTGGTCCGGGCCCACCACCGCCCGGACGATGAAGGGCACGGCCAGCCCGAGGAACGTGATCGGCCCGGCCGCGGCCGTCGCGGACCCGCACAGCAGGACCACCGCGAGCGCGCCGAGCGCCCGCGTCCGCCCGGGATTCGAGCCGAGGGCCCGGCCGGCGTCGTCGCCCAGGCCGAGCGCGTTCAGCGGACGGGCGAGCAGCAGCGCCAGTACCGTTCCCGCCGCGACGAAAGGCAGGACGCGGAGGAAGACCGCCATGTCCCGCCCGCCGAGCGAGCCGACCTGCCAGAACCGGAAGCCGCTGAAGTTGTGCGGAGTGAACAGCATGACGCCGGCCGTCATCGCGCTGAAGGCGGCGTTGACCGCGGCCCCCGCGAGCACCAGCCGCGCCGGGGAGGCGCCGCCGCGCCCGCGCGCACCGATCAGGTAGACGAGCGCTGCCGCCCCCGCCGCGCCGGCGAACGCCGCCCAGACGTAGACCAGCACCTCGTCCACCCGGAACGCGCCGATGACGAGGACGACCGCGAGCGCCGCGCCGCCGTTCACGCCGAGCAGCCCCGGCTCGGCGAGCGGGTTGCGGGTGAGGGCCTGCATCACGGCCCCGGCCAGCCCGAGCGCCATTCCGGCGGCGACGCCGAGGAGGGTGCGCGGCAGCCGCAGCTCATGGACGATCAGGTCGTCGCGCGACCCGCCGTCCGGGGAGAACACACCGGGCAGCACGGCCCTGAACGGGACGTGCTCGGCGCCGATGGCGAGGCTCGCCACGACCGTCAGCAGGAGCAGGGCCACGAGAAGGACCGGCCACCGGACGCGGGCGCCGCGCGATCGCCCTGGCCGCTCCGAAACCTTCGGCGGGCGCCTTCGCGCGGGGGACAGCACCAGATAAGGCTAGCCTAAGCTAACTCCCCCCTCAAGGCCACCTCACCCGCCCATGCGCGCCAACAATACAGACGTATGGTATACATACATATTGGAAGTTGAACGCCTGTATTGGAGTGAGCCGATGACGGCAGCCGGCCGGGGCAAAGGCCCGGCACAAGAGGATCTGACGGCACGCGCCCGGATCCGGGACGCGGCGATGGAGCAGTTCGCCGAGCACGGCATGAGGGGCGCGACGTTCCGCGCGATCGCCGAGGCCGCCGGGGTCTCGGTGGGGCTCGTCCAGCACCACTTCGGCTCGAAGGAGTCGCTGCGCGAGGCGTGCGACGCCTACGCGCTCGACAGGATCCGCGAGCTCAGCTCCGCGAGCGCCGCCGGCGGCATGCACGACCCGGGGTTCCTGGCGGCGACGGTGCGGGCCGACCTGCCGCTGCGCCGCTATCTGGCCCGGGCGCTCGTCGACGGATCCATGGCCGCGGCGCGGATGTTCGACGACCTGGTGGTCACCACCGAGCAGTACTTCACGGACCTGCCGCCCGGCTTCAATCCGCCCACCACCCGCGACCCGCACGCCTACGCGGCCGCGCTGGTCGCGATGACCGTGGGGATGGAGGTGCTGCACGAGCACCTGTCCCGCGTGCTGGACGCCGACACCTTCACCCCCGAGGGCTCGCTGCGGCTGCGTCGCGCGGTCCTGGAGGTCTTCGGTGACCGGCTGCTGAGCGAGGAGGTCGTCGCGGACGTGCACGCGGCGATGGACGAATACGAGAAGACCCTTTCCAAGGGAGATGAGAATGACTGATGTGGTCCAGGCCGACGGCCTGGTCAAGACGTTCGGCCGGACGCGCGCGCTCGACGGCCTCGACCTGCGGGTCGCGCCGGGCGAGGTGCACGGGTTCCTCGGCCCGAACGGCGCCGGGAAGTCCACGACGATCCGCGTCCTGCTGGGGCTGATGCGCGCCGACTCCGGCACCGCGAGCCTGCTCGGCGGGGACCCCTGGCGGGACGCCACCGCCCTGCACCGCCGCATCGCCTACGTGCCGGGCGACGTCACCCTGTGGCCGAACCTGTCCGGCGGCGAGGTCATCGACCTGCTCGGGCGCCTGCGCGGCGGGCTCGACCAGGACCGCCGGGCCGAGCTGCTGGACCGTTTCGAACTCGACCCGAAGAAGAAGGGCCGCGCCTACTCCAAGGGGAACCGGCAGAAGGTCGCCCTCGTCGCGGCGTTCGCGTCCGACGCGGAACTGCTCATCCTGGACGAGCCCACGTCCGGTCTCGACCCGCTCATGGAAGAGATCTTCCAGGAGTGCGTGCAGGAGGAGAAGCGCGGCGGGCGCACCGTGCTGCTGTCGAGCCACATCCTCAGCGAGGTCGAGGCGCTCTGCGACCGCGTCACCATCATCCGCAAGGGCCGGACGGTCGAGACCGGCACGCTCGCGGATCTGCGCCACCTGACCCGCACGTCCATCAATGCCGAGCTCGCCGCGCCGCCGGACGGCGTCCCGCTGCCGGGGGCGCACGACGTCCGCATCGACGGCAACACCATCACGTTCGAGGTCGAGACCACCGAACTGGACGCCGCGCTCAGGCAGCTCACCCAGATCGGCATCCGGACTCTGACGAGCCGTCCGCCCACGCTCGAAGAGCTGTTCCTGCGCCACTACGAGGACGACCTCGCCAAGGAGCCGGTGTCATGACCACCACGACCGTGAACGCCCCCGCGCTCGCGTCGGGGCGGGACGGCGGGCTGACCGGCACCGGCATGCTGCTGAAGATCTGGCTGCGCCGCGACCGCGTCATGATGCCCGCCTGGATCTACGGGCTGACCGCGCTGGTCTCCAGCACCGTCTACAGCTTCAAGCACGAGTACGACACGGCGTCCGCCCTGCAGAGCTTCGCCCGCGGGATCAACGACAACCCGTCCATGCGGGCGCTGTACGGGCCCGTCCTGAACTACCAGAGCGTCGGCGGGGTCAGCGCGTGGCGCCTCGGCGCGACCGGCACCGCGATGGTCGCCGTCATGTGCGTCCTTCTCGTCGTCCGGCACACGCGCGCCGAGGAGGAGACCGGCCGGCTGGAACTCGTGGGGGCCGCGTCCGTCGGGCGCCGCGCGCCGCTGACCGCCGCGCTGCTGACCGCCGTGACGGCCGCCGGCACGCTGGGGGCCGTCGCCGCGCTCGTCATGATCGTCTTCGGCCTTCCGGTGGCCGGATCGATCGCGTTCGGCCTCTCCTGGTTCAGCGCGGGGCTGGTGTTCGCGGGCGTCGCCGCGCTCACGGCCCAGCTCGCGGAGAGCTCCCGCCTCGCCAACGGCCTGGCCCTGGGCATCCTCGCGGCGGCGTTCATGCTGCGCGCCGTGGCCGACGCCGGCTCGTCGGCGCACTGGCTGTCCTGGCTGTCGCCGATCGGCTGGGCCCAGCGCGTCCGGCCCTGCGCGGACGAGCAGTGGGCGGTCCTCCTGCTCCCCTTCGCCGCCTTCGTGCTGCTGGCCGCCGCCGCCTACGCGCTGACGGAACGCCGTGACCTCGGCGCCGGGATCCTGGCCCCGTCCCTCGGCCCCGTCAACGCACCGCCGTCCCTGCGCGGTCCGCTCGCCCTCTCATGGCGGCTCCAGCGCGGCACGCTCATCGCCTGGTCGGCGGGGTTCCTGCTGTACGGGATGGCTCTCGGCGGCGTCGTGGACGGAGTCGACGACCTGGTGAACGGCAGCGACGCCGTCCTGGACGACATCCGCAAGATGGGCGGCGGCCAGCAGGACATCGCGGACGCCTTCCTCGCCACCGCCATGGGCCTCATGGCCCTCTTCACCGCCACCTACGCGGTGCAGAGCGTCCTGCGGCTGCGGGCCGAGGAGAGCAGCGGGCGCCTCGAACCCGTCCTCGCGACCGCCGTGGGCCGCACCCGCTGGGCCGTCGCCAACCTGGCCGTCACCGTCGCGGGCACGGTGGTCCTGCTGACCCTGACCGGCCTCGGCGTCGGCCTCGTGCACGGGGCCCGCTCCCATGACCTGACCGGCCAGCTCCCGCGCGAGCTCGGCGCCGCACTCGTCCAGCTCCCCTCGGTCTGGGTGATCGCAGCCGTCACCGTGCTGCTGTTCGGCGCGCTCCCCCGCGCGGCGTCCGCCGGCTGGGGGGTCCTGGCCGTCTGCCTGCTCCTCGGCCAGGTCGGGCCCCTGCTGAAGCTCCCGCAGGCCGTCATGGACGTCTCCCCGTTCACCCACACGCCGAAGCTCCCCGGCGGTGACGCCGACCCGCTCCCGCTCGTCGCGCTCACCGCGGTGGCGGCCGCCGTGACGGCGGCCGGCCTGATCGCCTTCCGCCGCCGCGACGTCACCTGATCCCGTCAGCCGGCCGGGTGGTCGGGGTGGGCGAGGAGCCAGGCCCAGATCTCGATCGGGTCCTCCGCGGTGTGCTGGGCACCGCAGTGGCAGATGCCGGTGAGACGGTCCGAGCCGGGCGACCACTCCACGCGCAGGCGGCCCGAGCTCATCGGGCCCTGCCTTTCTGGGGGGCGACCCCCAGACCCCCGGGCCCGGCGGCCCGACGATCCTCGCTTCGCTGCGGTCATCGGGCCGCCTGCCGCCGCAGGATGCGGCGGGCGGCCAGGCCTCCGGTGTCGATGTTGATGGAGAGCTCCTGGTACCCCTCCGGCTCGGACGCGATGACCTTCTCCAGGACGTTCAGCGCCTTGACGTCCTGGAGGACGACCGTGCGGTTGTTGCCGGCCATGAACGCCGAGACCTTCTCGTCGTCCAGGGCGAAGTCGCGGGCGACGAGCCAGAAGTCGTGCGTGCTGGTCTCGGTCTCGGGGGTGATGGCGTAGCCGACCTCGACGTGGAACGCCTTCGAGTCGTCGCCGTCCGGGCCGGGCTCCACGCCGGTGGGCGCGATGCGGCTGTGCAGGAGGTAGAGGCACGGCGGATGGTACTCGATGTCCTGCCAGCGGTCGATGCGGCCCTCGATGCCGGTGGACTCGGAGTAGAAGGGCGGGCATTCCACGTCCTTCATGCGCCGGCTCACGAAGACGATGCCGGCCTCCTCGTCGACCTCCGTGTTGATCGGGGTCTGCGCCACCTCGGGCGTCCCGATGTAGCCGGCGTGCAGGTACGTCTCGTGGGACAGGTCGAGGAGGTTGTCGACGAGCAGCTCGTACCGGGCGGCGAGCGGCTCCATCCCGCGGACGGTCGTGTACTCCGGCGAGTCGAACCACGTCGCGCGCGGGATCGCGGACGCGTCGCCCTCGCCGTCCCCGATCCACACCCAGACGAACGAGTCCTGCTCGACGACCTGGAAGGCCGGGACGCGGGCGGTGCGGGGAACGCGGGTCTGGCCCGGCACCGCGACGCACACGCCGTCGGGCGCGTAGGTGAAGCCGTGGTAGCCGCAGACGATCCGGTCGCCGTCGCGGCTGCTCTCGGAGAGGGGGAAGCGGCGGTGCACGCAGCGGTCCGTGAGCGCGACGGGCTCGCCCGCCCGCGTTCGGTACATGACGAGGGGCTCCCCGCAAATGGTGCGGGCGAGCAGATCGTCGCCGACCTCCTGGCTGTAGGCGGCCACGTACCACTGGTTGCGTGCGAAGACCATGACGGCGCTCCTCCTGGTCGACGATGAGCGGGGACGACGGGGTCACGACGACCCTCCCGGCGGGACGGTGAGCCAGGCCACACCGCTTCCGTCCAACGGAAGAACGCCCGTCAGCGTCCGTGCATCGCGGTCTCCGGGGAACGCAGGGCGCGCGGCGCGCCGAGGGCCCGGGAGATGCCGCGGGCGCTGGCGCGGACGACCGGGACGAGCGCCCGCGCCTCCCAGCCGTCGGCGGGGACGACGATGGCGACGGCGGCGACGACGGTGTCGTCCGGCCCGTACACGGGGGCGCCGACCGACAGGGCGAACGTCTCCACCTGCCCGTCGCTGATCGCCACCCCGGTGCGGCGCACCTCGGCGAGGACACGGCGCAGTTCGGCGCCGGAGGAGATCGTCTTGCCGGTGAAGCGGCGCAGCGGCCCGGCGATGGCGCGCTCCTGCACGGCGGTGTCGGCGTGCGCGAGCATCGCGAGGCCGACGCCGGTCGCGTGGGCGGGCCAGCGGCCGCCCACGCGGGAGAACACGTGGACGGCGTCGCGGGCGGAGATCCGCTCGATGTAGACGACCTCCAGCCCGTCCAGGACGGCGAGGTGGACGTTCTCGTGCGTCGCCTCGTACAGGTCCTCCAGGAACGGCATCGCCGCCTCGCGCAGCGCGGGCCCGCGGGGCGCGAGCGCGGCGACCTCCCAGAGCCGCAGGCCGACCCGGTAGAGCCCGTCGGCGTCGCGTTCGAGCGCGCCCCAGCAGGTCAGCTCGCCGACCAGCCGGTGCGCGGTGGACAGCGGCAGGCCCGCGCGGCGGCTGATCTGCGTGATGTTCAGCGCGGTGCGCTCGGCGGAGAACGCCTCCAGGATGTCCAGGACGCGGCTGGTGACCGTCGGGCGTCCCGCGTCGCGCGTCGTCATGGACCGCCGTACTCCTCCCGCAGCCGCGCCTTGAGGATCTTACCGGCGGCGTTACGGGGGATCTCCTCCGCCAGCACGGCCGACTTGGGGATCTTGTAGCGGGCGAGCCGGCCGGACAGGCCGGCGAGCACCTTGTCCGGGCTCACGTCCGCGCCCGGACGCGGGACGACGACGGCGCGGCCGACCTCGCCCCAGGCGTCGTCCCGGACGCCGATGACCGCGCACTCCAGGACGTCGGGATCGTCGAGGATCGCGTTCTCGACCTCGGCCGGGTACACGTTCTCACCCCCGGAGATGATGACGTCCTTGATGCGGTCGACGATGAAGGCGTAGCCGTCCTCGTCGAGGCGGGCCGCGTCGCCGCTGCGGAACCAGCCCTCGCTGAACACGGCCGCGGTCTCGTCGGGCCGCCCCCAGTAACCGCGCATGACATGCGGCCCCTCGACGACGACCTCGCCGGTCTCGCCGGGCGGGACGTCCGTCAGGTCGGGGCCGACGACGCGGACGTCGCTGAAGAAGTGCGGCACCCCGGCCGAACCCGCCTTGGACACCGCGTGCTCCGCGTCGAGGAAGAGCGTGCCGGGCGCGGCCTCGGTCATCCCGTATCCCTGCAGGAACGTCAGCCCCCGCTTCTGGTAGGTCTCGATGAGCGACGGGGGCACCGGGGCGCCGCCGCAGGTCAGGATGCGGAGGGAGGACAGGTCGGCGTCCGCCCAGCCGGGTTCCCGCGCGACCCGCTGGAACATCGTCGGCACGCCGAACATGAACGTGATCCGCCGCTCCTCGATCAGCCGCAGCGTGGCCGCCGGGTCGAACGCGGCGACCAGCACGCACGTCCCGCCCTTGAGCAGCACCGGCAGCGTGAGCATGTTGAGCCCCGCGGTGTGGAACAGCGGCGCCGACACGAGCGCCACCTCCCCCGCGACCAGGTCGTGGTCGATCAGCACGTTGATCGCGTTCCAGGTGATGTTGCCGTGCGTGAGGACCGCGCCCTTGGGCCGCCCGGTCGTCCCGGACGTGTACATGATCATGCAGGGCTCGTCGAGTGTCACCGGGAGGTCGAGCGGGTCGTCGTCCGCCCCGGCGAGCAGCTCTTCGTAGTCGCCGTCGAGGGCGATGTGCGCGCGGACGGGGGTACCGCCGCGGATCCCGTCCACCAGCCCGGCGTGCGAGGGCCCGTGGACGAGCACCGACGTGCCCGAGTCGTCCAGCTGGTAGGCGATCTCCGGGCCGGCGAGCCGCGTGTTGAGCGGGACGAAGATCCCGCCGAGCATGCCGGTCGCGAACAGCGTCTCCAGGAAGGACGGATGGTTCGGGCCGAGGTAGGCGACCCGGTCACCGTGCCGGACGCCGAGACCGCGAAGCGCGTGGGCGAGGCGCGCTACGCGGGCCGGCAGGTCCGCGTAGGTGAGCATCCGCCCCTCGTGGACCAGGGCGGCCGCCTGCGGGGTCTTGCGGGCGCGGCGCACCGGCCACGATCCGAGTCCTTCGTTGCGCATTCGGGCTGTCCTCTCCTCGGACGGTCAGTTCAGCAATACCGCCGGGCGGGTGCACTCGTCATCCCTTGTCATCCCCATCCCTGTCATCCCTTCGCCCGGTCCGGGGAGGAGCGTCTCTCCCACCAGGCGGCGGCGGACGGCACGAGCCCCCTCGGCAGGAACAGCACGACCAGGACGAGGAGCAGCCCGTAGACGGCGTACGACAGGACGGTCGGCGCGGACGCCGGCATCCCCTCCCGCGTGCCGATGTCGTTGAGCATCTGGAGGAGAAGGGTGATCGCGGTGGCCCCGGCGAGCGCGCCCCAGATCGTCCCGGCTCCCCCGACGACGACCATCACGACGTACTCGAACGAGAGCAGGACGGGGAACGAGCCCGGCGCGACGTACCCGATGTAGAAGGCGTAGACGCCGCCCGCCAGCCCGGCGAACCCTGCCGACAGGCTGAACACCGCCTGCTTGTAGAGGGCGACCGGCACACCGGAGGACGCGGCGGCGACCTCGCTGGTGGCGAGCGCCCGCAGCCCGCGTCCTGGACGGGACGTCACGATGTGGCGGGTGATCAGCACGACCAGCCCGAGGGCGCCGAGGGCCAGGTAGGCGTAGGAGACCTCGCTCGCGAACTCGTACCCGGCGACCCGCAGGCGCGGGACGCCCTGCAGCCCGATGTCGCCGCCCGTCCACTCCTGCCGTCCGACGAGGCTCAGCAGGATGAGCTGGATGGCGAGGGTGCCGAACGCGAGCTGGTGGCCGCGCAGCCGCAGCAGCGGGACGCCGACGAGCGCGGCGCACGCCGCCGCTACGACCGGGGCGAGCAGCAGCCCGAGCCAGGTCGGCAGGTCGTGCGTCGCGGTCAGTGCCGCCGTGTAGCCGCCGATCATGGTGAAGGACGCCTGGCCGAGCGAGACCTGCCCGGCGTATCCCATCAGCATGGAAAGGCCGACGGCCACGATCGCCGCCAGCAGGAGGAGCACGTATACCGACACCTGGGTCTCGGGCAGCAGCAGCGGGACGAGCAGCGCCACGACGGCGACGGCCGCGGCGGCCACCGTCCCGAAGGCGGGCCGGCGCCGGGACGCCGGTCCGGCGGCCCCGGTCACCGGCCGGTTCTTGCGGACGGACACGCTCATCGGGCGGCCTCCTCCTGCAGCGCGGTCCTCCGCGAGGCCCGCACCATCATGATCGCCAGCATCAGCGCCAGCGCGACGACGGTCTGGTAGGACGCCTCGCCGTAGCCCGCGACCATCGCCTCGGCGACACCGAGCGTCAGCGCGCCGGCGAGGGCGACGGCCGGGCGGTTCAGGCCGCCGAGCACGGCCGCCGCGAACCCGTTGGTGATGAGCAGGACGTCGCTGTTGTAGGAGATGGGCTGCAGCGGGGTGAGGAGCACCCCGGCGAGGCCGCCGAGCATCCCGCCGAGCGCGAACGCGACCAGGCCCATCCTCAGCGGGTCGATGCCCATGGCCCGCGCCGCGTAGGGGTTGGACGCGCACGCGCTGAGCGCCTTGCCCGCGTAGGTGCGTCCGAAGAACACCGCGAGCAGCGCGAACACGGCCGCGGTGACGGCGATGACGAGGAACGACTGCTTCTGCACGTGCGCGCCGAACAGTGTCACGGCGCCGCCGAGCCCCGCGAACGAGCGCGGGTTGTCGCCCCAGATCATGATCTCCGCCGCGTACGCCAGGAAGCCGAGCCCGAGTGTGACGATGAGCGCCGACTGCGGGGACGTGCCGCGCCGCCCGGTCGCGACGATCCCGGTCGCGAGGCCGGCCGCGCCCGCCACGATCACGGCGGCGGCCTCCGCCGCGCCGTGCGGCAGCCCGGCCGACAGCATCGAGCCCGCCGTCATCCCGCCGACGACGGCGAACATGCCCTGCGCGAAGTTCACCACGCGGGTCACCCGGTGGATCGTGACGAGGCCGCTGGCCAGCAGCGCGAAGCCGCAGCCCGCGGCGATCCCCGAGATGAGGTACTGCAGGAAGGCGCTCATGTCCCCGCCTCCGTGTCGGTGCGTCCGCCCAGGTAGGCGTCCGCCACGTCGGGGCCCGCCGCGAGCTCGGCGGCGGTGCCCTCGGCCCGGATGCGGCCCGCCTCCAGCACGTAGCCGCGCCCGCACAGGTCGAGCGCCAGCCGGGCGTTCTGCTCGATCAGCAGGACGGCGAGGCCGCGCTCGGCGTTCAGGGCCCGCAGGTGTTCGGCGAGGTCGGCGGTGACGAGCGGCGCGAGGCCGAGCGACAACTCGTCCACGACGACGACGTCGGGCTCGGCCATCAGCGCGCGGCCGAACGCGACCATCTGCTGCTGCCCGCCCGACAACGACCCGGCCCGCCGCCTTCGCAGGTCGGCGAGCTGCGGCAGCACCTCGTACACGCGCCCGGTGTCGCGCGCCCCCTTCGCGCGGCGGCGGCGCCAGGCGCCGAGGGCGAGGTTGTCCTCGACGGTCAGGTCGTCGAACATCTGGCGCCCCTCGGGAACGAGCGACACCCTTCCGCGCACGTCCACCCGTCCCGCCGCCGGGCGCAGCACGCCGGCGATCGCGTTGACGAGCGAGGTCTTGCCCGCCCCGTTCGGGCCGATGAGCGCCACCAGCTCCCCGGCCCGGACGGTCAGCCCGACATGGTCGAGCGCGGTCGCCGTCCCGTACCGGACGACGAGCCCGTCCACCTCGATCAGGGAGGTCATGCCGTCCGCCTGTGGGGGGCGACCCCCCACACCCCCCGGCAAGGGCTGCCGCATGCCCTCACTCCGCTCGCTGCGCTCGCTGCGTTCCGTCATGCGGCCTCCTCCCCGAGATACGCGGCGATGACGGCGGGGTCTTCGCGGATCTCGTCCGGGGTGCCCTCGGCGATGAGGCGGCCGAGGTCCAGGACGCTGACCCGGTCGGCGAGGCGGGCGACGAACGCCACGTCGTGCTCGACGAGCATGATCGTCAGACCTTCGGCGCGCAGGCCCTCGACCAGTTGCGCGAGGGCCTCCCGCTCGCCGGTGCGCAGCCCGGACGCCGGCTCGTCCAGCAGCAGGAGCCGGGGGCGCGCGCACAGAGCCCGCGCCACCTGCAGCGACCGCTGCTGGCCGAGCGGCAGGACGTCCGCCGAGCGGTGCGCCCAGTCGCGCAGGCCGACCCGGTCGAGCGCGGCCAGCGCGTCCGCCCTGATCCCGGCCTCCTCGCGGCGGTGGGACGGGAGCCGCAGCGTCGCGGCCAGGAAGCCGTGCCGGGTGCGGGCGTGCGCGCCGACCATGACGTTCTCCAGCGCGGTCATCCCGTGGAAGAGCCGGGCGCCCTGGAAGACGATCGCGATGCCGAGCCGGGCCCGCGCGTGCGGCGGCAGCCGGTCGATCCGCCGCGGCCCGTCGCCCATCCCGTACCGCAGCGTCCCGTGGTCCGGCACGAGGTGGCCGCTGATCAGGTTGAACAGGGTGGACTTGCCCGCGCCGTTCGGGCCGATCACGGCGCGGGTCTCGCCCTCGGTCACCGTCATGGCGACGTCGCGGACGGCGTACACGCCGCCGAACGCGCGCCCGACGGAGCCGATCTCCAGCAGCGTCGTCATCCGGCGGCCTTCGCGGTCTCTGCGAGCTGCTTGACCGACCAGTCGGTGGGGACGAGCTTGCCGTCCTTGACCTGGTTCATGGAGATGTCGCTGGGCCGGAGGCCGGAGTGGTCGGCCTTCGAGTAGGTGTACTTGCCGCAGGGGGTGACGAGGGTGAGGCCCTCCAGCGCGTCCCGGATCTTCTCCCGGTCGGTGCCGCCCTTCTCGATCGCGGCGGCGAGCAGCTTGACGCCCGAGTAGCCGTCCATGGCGAACTGCGGCGGCTGGTATCCGTACTTCTGCTCGAACGGCCCGGACATCTCCTGGACGGCCTGCTTGAGCTTCCCGTCCGGCAGGTAGTCGCCGACGACGCCTATGGCGGACTGCACGTACACGCCTTCGGCGGCCTTCCCGACCGGGTCGAGCCACAGCTTGCTGGCCTGCGAGGCGGTCATGTAGAGCGGCAGCTTCAGCCCGGACGACGGGTACTGCTTGGCGAGCGTCACGCCGGGGGCGCCGCTCGCCCAGGCGACGAGCGCCTGCGCGCCGGAGTCGCGGACGTGCGTGAACAGCGGGCTGAAGTCCGACGCCGTCGTCTCGTAGGTCTCCGCCTTGACGATCTGCACCCCGTACTGGCCGGCGTACTTCTGCATGCCCCCGTAGCCGGCCTTGGCGTAGGCGCTCTTGGTGTCGTAGGCGACGGCGATCTTGGTGATGTCGTGCGCCTTGAAGTAGCCGAGCATCGCCTGCGCATAGGTGGACGAGACCGCCGGGACGACGAAGGTGTACTTGCGGATCGGGTCGACCTGCTCGTCGGCCGGGGCCAGCGAGATGTAGGGGATCCGCTCTCGTTCGGCGAGCGGCTCGACCGCAAGACCGACGTTGGAGAACGTCGACCCGATGATCGCGGTGACCTTCTCCGACTTGAGCTTGTTGAAGTGCAGCACCCCCTGGTCAGGGGCGGTCTTGTCGTCGAGGGTGATGAGCTTGATCTTGCGGCCGCCGATGCCGCCGGCGGTGTTGATCTGGTCGACGGCCAGCTCCACGGTCTTCTTCGCCTCGCCGCCGAGCGGCGCGTAGTTGCCGGTCAGCGACTCGATGAAGCCGATCTTGAGGGCGGAGCCGCCCGATCCGCCGGAGTCGCCGCACGCGGCGGTGAGCCCGGTGGTGGCCAGCACCGAGGCGGCCAGAAGGGGGACGAGTGTGCGCACTGGGGACCTCCCGGGGTGGGCGTGCCCCGAAGTTAGGCGTATTCTTCACGGCAGTCAATGATCTGCCCAACATCATCGGGACGGCGGTCCGGGCGCACCGCGCCGTCGTTACGCTGGCGGGATGACGGGAGCCGAACGGTGAGTGCACGGATCGAGGCCGGGCCGATGCCCGCGGGCGGGCAGTCCCCGAGGCTGCGGCCGCAGTCGCTGATGCTGACCTACCTCGGCAACTACGTGCTCGGACGCGGCATCGCCGTCTTCTCCGGCAGCTTCATCGACACCTTCGCCGGGCTCGGCGTCGGCGAGCACGCCGTCCGCTCGACCCTGACGCGCATGGTCGGCAGGGGCCTGCTGGAACGGCACCGCGAGGGCCGGCGCATGCACTTCGGCCTCACCCCGCGCTCCGAGGAGATCCTGCACGACGGTGAGGAGCGCGTCTGGCGGCGCGGCGTCCTCAACACCGACTGGGACGGCAACTGGACCGTGCTGGCGTTCTCCATGCCCGAGTCGTGGCAGCGGGTCCGGCACGACCTGCGGGCCCGCCTCACCTGGGCCGGGTTCGGGTCGCTCGGCAACGGCACATGGATCGCGCCGTCCCGGGTGGACGTCCGGCCGATCGTGTCCGGCCTCGGCCTGAACGGGCACCTGAAGGTGTTCGCCGGCCCGGCCGAGGAGCCGACCGACGTCCCGCACATGCTCCGCGAGGCGTTCGACCTCGACGGCCTCGCGGGCGGCTACCGGGCGTTCCTCGACCGCTGGGACCGCGCCGACCCGCTCCCCCACGCACCCGACGACCTCGCCCGCTACCTGTGGATGACCACCGAGTGGCTGCAGCTGGTCCGGGCCGACCCGCGGCTGCCCGTCGAGCACCTGCCGGAGGGCTGGCCGGCGGTCCGCGGGCAGCACGTTCTGCTGGAGTTGCGCGACCGGTACGAGGCGACCGCGCGGTCGCTGGCGGACGCGGCCATCGAGTACGTCCAGGTGAGCTGACCGCCACCCGCCCTTCCGGAGGTGCGGTGGTCCTCCCCCACTGCGGACCCGCCCAGCGCCAGGGCGCATGACCTCCTCTTTCCCGGGTACGCCGGGTGCCTGCGACAACGGGAGGTGATCGGCATGTCCCTCGGAGCCGGCGAACCATCGGACGCGGCTCCGCCCGATCCGCTGCGGGTCCGCAGCGGACTCCGCGGGCCCTGCCTGCTCGTGGAGGCGGAGGGGGAGTTCACGATCCTCACGGCCGACATGCTGCGCGAGCGCGTCCTCGCCGACATGCGGGATCTCACCGGGCCGCCGCTCGTCGTCCTGGACGTCGGCGAGGTGAGCTTCTGCGACTCCTCGGGACTGAACGCCCTGGTCGTCCTCTGGAAGGCCGCGCACCGGCGCGGCGGCGAGTTCGTCCTCGCCCGCCCCCGGCGCCGGTTCCACGCGATCATCGAGCGCAGCGGCCTGGACCGGCACCTCATCGCCCACCCGACCGCCGACCAGGCCATCGACGCGCTGACCCCGCGCTGACCCGCGCGTGCCCACGCCCGGACGGCCCCCGGTCCGCCACGGCCGCGCGACCGGCGGGCGGCGGCCCGGAGAGCGCGGCGGCTAGAGTCGGCCGCACGATGACGAGCGACGACGAACTCCTGCGGAACCTGCTCACCGGAGCCCCGGAGAGCGAGCCGCAGACCGACCGGATCCTGGACGCCGCCCTGCGCTCCTTCGAGACCTACGGGCCGCGCCGTACCACCATGGACGACGTCGCGCGCGAGTCCGGCCTCGGCCGCGCCACGATCTACCGGCGGTTCCCCACCAAGGGCGACCTCGTCACGGGCGTGCTGCTGCGGGAGGCGCGGCGGTTCTTCGCCGAGCTGGACGAGGCGGTCCAGGCGTTCCCCACCCTGGAGGAACGCCTCGTGGAAGGGTTCGCGGTCACCCTGCGGATCAGCCGCGAGCAGCGGCTGATGACCCGCCTCATGGTCGTCGAGCCCGAACTGTTCCTCCCGCACTCCACGGTCAAGGCCGGGCCGCTGCTCGCCGCCGCGCGCGGCTACCTCGCCCGCCGGCTGCGCACCGCGCAGCGGCTCGGCGCGGCCCCCGCGGACGTCGACCCGGAGCTGGTCGCCGAGATCCTCGTCCGCCTCACCCACTCGCTCGTCCTCACCCCGGACGGCCACATCCCGCTCGACGACGCGGGCGCCCGCGACTTCGCCCGCCGCTACCTCGTCCCGATCATCCGCGGCACCCCCTCCTGACCGCGCCGGAGCTCCGGAAAACCGGAATCCGGTACGACGCCGGCCAGGTCGGCGTGCACAAATCCTCAGTTTGCGGATGTGTGCCGGGAACGGAAGTGTGCTCAACTATGAACCGGCGCCGGAAACGGCATCGAAGGTCGGCCGGGCGATCGCCTCGCCCTTGCGGGCAGGGGGTCAGCACTTCATGAGTCGTCCGGTCAGGCGCTCTTCGCGGCAGGGGTCCGGAATACCGCAGGTGAAAGCCGCCCGGGAACTGCTGGACTGGATCGAGCGACTCGGCACCCTGGCCGCCGTCCCCGCCGTCGCCGTCCTCCTTTTCGCGTTTCTCGCGTCCCACTGGCTCGCGGCCGCCGGCGCCGCCCTTCTCCTCGCCGCCGTCGGCGTCCGGTTCCTGACGTTCCGCCGCCGGTTCGGAATCCTGGAGCGCCGCAGGCTCAGCGCCTACCACCGCGCCGAGGTCGAGGCACTCGCCGCGCGCCTTCCGGTCGACGGAGGCGCGCCACTCGATACGCACGAGGAACGGCTGCGCACCGGTTTCGGATTCGTGGACCCGTCCTTTTCCGGATCGGGGGCGCTGCGGGACGGCCGGCCGATCGTCGACGTCGTCACCGACATTCTCCGAAGCGGGGACAAGGCGATGCTGATGGGCGAGCCCGGATCGGGCAAATCCCTCATCGCCGCCCTCGTCTTCGCCCGGCTGGCCGACGAGTTCGCCGCGTCCCCGCGCAAGGCGCGCTGCCCTCTCTTCCTGCACCTCAACGCGATGAAACCGCAGGCGGACCCGCCGGACACCGGGCTGACCCGGGCCGAGGAACAGGCGCTCTGGCTCAAGGACCAGCTCGCCGCCGAGGTCACCCTTCCCGAGGCGGGCAAACTCGCCAGGCTGCTGGACGACGGCCGGATCGTCCTGGTGTGCGACGGCCTCGACGAGGCTCCGGTGATGCGCTCCCCGCACCTGCTCACCAGCATCGTCCCGGAGAGCCTCTTCGGCCTCTTCCGGGTCCCGTCCATGCTGACGTCGCGGACGGCGTTCTACAGCATCTACGTCGACGCGACCGAGCTCATGTCCGGGTTCACGAGCGCCGGGCGGCTGCTGCCCCTGCGGTTCGAGGAGCAGGGCGCGGCCTTCCTCCGGTGGTACGCCACCGCCCGGGGCCATCCGGAGCTGGCCGGCGAGCTGATCCGGATCATCGGCGGGAACCCGTCCCTGCGGGAGGCCGTCGCCAGGCCGCTCATCCTGCGGATGACGGCCGAGGTGCTCCTCGACCTGGTCCTGCAGGACCACGATGCCGAGAGCTTCCTGTCCGCCGGCCACGGCGGAGAGACCTCGGCCGTCTACAGCCGGTACGTCGACAAGTGGCTGCAGCGGGAGCAGGCCAAGGAACCCTCGAAGCTCACCTGGTGGCAGAAGGGCGAGCTGATCGAGTGCGTGGCCTGGGAGATCTTCTCCAAGTCGCTGGCCTCGGGACGCGGGTGGGGGCACTTCGAGCTGAAGGACCTGCTGGTCGAGGCGGACGAGCTGCGCCGGATCGCCGGGCGCTGGCTCGAATCCAGCATCCTCGTGGACGCGACCGTCGACGAGATCTGCCGCGAGCTCGTGCACCGGTCGTTCCTGATCATCTCCAACGACCGGCGGCGCTACCGTTTCGTCCACAAGTCGTTCTTCGAGTTCTGCGTGGCGCGCCACGTCGTCCGGTGCCTCGACGAACGCCGCGCGGAGCACCGCGCCGGCCGGACGGAGCTGCTGCTGCATCCGCTTCCTGACGAGGTCATCGACTTCGTCCGGGAGCTGCTGCTCGCCGTCTCGTCCTCGCCCGACGAACGCGCCGCCACCGAGGCGACGTTCCTCGCGATCCTCAACCGGGTCGACATCGACGCGGGCACCGGTTACCTGATGGCGGCCCAGCAGGCGGCCAACCTCCTGCCGATCGTCGCGGGCTCACGGACGATGGAGCTGCTGCGGTCGGGCGAGCTGTTCCCCGAACACCCCTTCCTGCAGCGCGCGGTCGCCGTGGCCGACGCCCTCCACCACGACCGGCACGAACTCCTCGACGAGTTCGTCAAGCGGATGGAGACCGACCACGAGGCCGAGTCGTTCCACATGGGCTACAACCGCATCTACTACGGCGACCAGGCGTTCGGCGACGGGCTGTGGATGGACGACAACCACCCCGAATGCGGGCGCTTCTTCCGGGCCACCGTCCGGCATGTGAAGACCCCGGCGTACCGGCGCATCCGGGTCATGGACCTCTACACGGTGCGCGCCCTCCTGGGCAATCCCGACCGGCGCCGTTACCTGATCGGCCGGGAGGAGCGGGCCCTGCGGGAGCTCGAGTCGCTGACCGCCGACCCCGATCCGGAGCTCGGTCCGGAGTACGACCGGCAGCGGGTGCTGCTCCGCGAGGAGCTCAGGGCGTCGCTGCCGGAGACAGAGCGCCGACCAGAGGAAGCGTCACCGCCGGAGATCCCACAAAGCTGAGGTCGGGGAGGTCGGCGAGCCGCCGCACGAGTTCGCCGTCCGCTCCGCGGATCTCGGCCCCGGCCTCCCGGAGCAGCAGCAGCGAGCCCAGCAGCTCGGTGCCCGTGCACTGGTAGACGGTGAGCGCGTCGAGCCCGCCGCGCAGGTAGAGGAAGACGTCGATCGTCGGCGCCCACGTCGAGAAGAGCCGCCGGCTCCGTGCGTGCAGCAGCGAGGTGAGGGCATCGAGCCGCTCGTCCCCCTGGGTGTGGTAGCCGACCCAGAGCGCGGTGGCGGGCAATGCGGCCGGGAGCGGGCTCGTCCGTTCGAACGGGCGGCCGTTGACCGTCACGCCCCGGCCGGCCACGGCGCAGGCGACGTCGCCGGTGTGCGCCTCCCCGATGGCCGCCACGATCGGCTCGCCCCGATGGCACAGGGTCACGGCCGCGCCGTAGACGGGCAGGCCGTAGGCGTAGTTGTTGGTTCCGTCCAGCGGATCGACGAGCCACACGTGATCGGACCCGGCGAAAAGGGTGCCCGACTCCTCGGCCTCGATCGTGTGGGTGGGGAAGCGCTCGTGGAGGGTGGCGACGATGAGCCGCTCCGCCTCCCGGTCGACCTGCGTCACGACGTCGCCGCGCGGCCCCTTCACCTCGACGTCCAGCGTCCGGCCGAAGTGCCCGCGGGCCACCTCGAGCGCCGCCGCCACGGCCTGCCCGGCCACGTCCGCATGGAGATCGGCATCGTCGTGCATCTGCCCAGCCTAAACCTGCCCGGGTCGCCCGCGCGTCGACCGCCGCCGCCACACCCCGGCCGCCCTGCTCAGGCGCCTCCACCGGCGGGAAGTGTGATCCGGACCCGGGTGCCTTCGCCGGGCGGGCTCTCGATGGCGACGTGGCCGCGGAGGGCGCGCACCCGGTCGGTGAGGCCGACCAGGCCGCCGCGCGGGACCGGGCCGGCGCCGCCGACACCGTCGTCGCGGACCTCGGCGACGATCCCGTCCGGGCCGGAACGGACGGTCAGCTCGATCGACCCCGCCTGCGCATGCTTGACGGCGTTGGTGAGGGCCTCGCAGAGCGCGAAGTAGAGGGTCGACTCGATCTCGGGCGGGAAGCGGGCGGCGGGCAGGTCGAGCCGGACGGGCACTCCGGCGCGGGCGGCGACCAGTTCCATCGCCGGGGCGAGGCCCGCGTCCGCGAGGATCGCCGGGTGCACGCCGCGGGCCAGGTCGTCCAGTTCGGCGACCGCCTCGGCCAGCTCGCGGCGGCAGGTCCGGGCCTGCTCCCGGGCGCGCAGGTCGGCCGCCGCGTCCTCCAGGAGCGCGAGCATCTCCTCCAGCGCGCGGAGCCGCTGCTGGGCGCTGCGCTTCAGGTCGGCGGCCAGCCGTTCGCGCTCCGCCGCCTGCACCCGGACCAGGCGCTCCTGCGCGTCGCGGGCCCGTTCCAGGGCGGCCTGCGCGGCGGCCTGCAGCCGGACGGTCTCCAGCGCGCGGCCGCCGGCGATCAGCGCCGCCTCGACGAGCGGCTCGTGGTCGCGGAGCGCGACGGCGACGTCGACGGTGGCGAGGGGCTCACCGCCGGACGTCCGGACCTCGTGCCGCCACCGCCCCGGCTCGCCGCCGGGCGCGCCTGGCGTCCGGCGGCCGGCCACGTCGACGTAGCCGCCGTCGGCCCACAGCCACAGGTCGAGGGTGCCGTCGCGCAGCACGGCCCGCAGCGCGTCGCGGACCTTCGCCACGGAGACGGGGTCGGTGAGCAGCCGCTGCATCCGCTCGGCGACGGTCAGCTCGGCGAACCGGGCGCGCAGCGCGGTGCCGAGGAACACCAGCGGCAGGACCGTGGCGAAGACGCCCTGGGCGAGGTAGACGTCCAGCACGTCGTCCAGGTCGACGGCGGTGCCGAACAGCGTGCCCTGCACGGCGAGGGCGCCGGTGACGCCGACCGTGACGGTGAGCGCGACGGGGATCATGAGCGCGCGGTCCAGCCTGCCTGTCCGCGGCAGCCGCGCCACCAGGATGACGACCAGGGCGCCGGCCAGCGCCGCCATCGCGGCCGCCAGCCCCCGCTGGACGCCTTCGAACAGCTCGCGGTCCGGACGCACCGCCGGCCAGGCCACCGTGTCGGCGAATCCGTTCCAGCGGGGCCGGGAGAAGGCGCACAGCAGCACCTGCCCGCCGACCATGATCATGACCGCGGCGGCGGTCCACAGCCGGGCGACGGCGCCCTCCAGGCGTGCGCCCGGATACAGCAGCACCCCGACGCCGATCGCGAGGAAGAACACCGACTGGGCGAACACCGACACCAGCGGTGCCGCGCCGGTGTTCCAGGCCGCCGACCACGTGACCGCCCAGGCCCCGGCGGCGACGACGAACGCCGCACCGGTCCGCCGGCCGAGCCGGCCGGCCGCGAACAGGCCACCCGCGACGGCGAACCCGCCGCAGCACGCGAGGGTGACCACGGCCTCGGCGGGATGCCCTCGCCAGTGCGGCCAGCCGCACGCGAGCGCCGCCGCGGCGGCCGCCGTGCCCGCGGCCAGGGCGCGGCGGACCCGCGCACCGAGCCACAGTGGCGGCCACGAGGGGACGGGCCTCACCGCGATCCTTTCCGTCTCGTACCGGGAAATCACCGTCCGGCAGTGGGGTTTTCCCGGATGCGCCCAGGATGCGGCACCGGGAGCATGGGAGCGTGCCGGAGACGGCCTTGTGAACGAGCCCGAGGGCCCTTGGCGCGTCCCGGTGGCGTGCGGGGGCCACCACCGGGTCACCCAACGCGACCCGGCTCGCACGGTCAGTTTTCACCACCGTGCGCCGGGAACGCGAGAGGCCGTTATCCGATTGATGCGCCGGACCCGTGGTCCGCGATGGGCGGGCGTGTCCGCATCCGGTCAGCGGGTCTCGGCGGCGCGCAGCCACGTCAGGACGGCGAGCACGCGCTTGTTGCTGTCCTGCGGACCCGGCGGGCCGCCCGTCGAAGTGATCTTGAGCTTGGTGAAGATGGCCCGCACGTGGTCCTCGACGGTGCGGGCGGACAGGTGCAGCCGCTTGCCGATCCCCGCGTTGGAGTGGCCCTCGGCCATCAGCGCCAGCACCTCGCGCTCGCGCCCGGACAGCAGGGCGAGCTCGTGCTCGCGGTGCCGGGCCTCAACGAGCCGGGTCACCACCTCCGGGTCGATGACCACCTCGCCGCTCATGACCCGCTCCAGCGCCGACCGCAGGTTCTCCACGTCCGTGACGTGGTCCTTCAGCAGGTAGCCGACGCCGCGCGGCTGGTCGCGGAACAGCTCCATCGCCTGCGGGGTCTCGTTGAAGGCGGACAGCACGAGGACGCCGAGGCCGGGGTGGCGGTCGAGGAGCCGGCGCGCCGCGACGACGCCCTCGTTGGTGAACGTCGGGGGCATGTGCAGGTCGACGATGGCCACGTCGGGCGGGTCGTCGGCGACGCGGGCCAGCAGTTCCTCCCCGGAGCCGGCGGACACCACGACGTCGATCCCGACCGTGGTGAGCAGGGTGACCAGCGCCTGCCGGAAGATCCCGCTGTCCTCCGCCACGGCTACTCGCATGGCAGATCCATCCTTATCCTCGTGCCCGCGCCGGGCTCGCCGCCGATGTCGACCTGGCCGCGCAGCGCCCTGATCCGGCCGGACAGCCCGGCCGGTTCCGCTGCCGGGTCGGTGGAGCCGCGGGCGTCCAGGCCGACCTCAGCGACCAGCCGTCCGTCCTCCTCGCCGACCCGCACGGACACCTGGGTCGCACGCGCGCGGTCGACAGCGTACGACAGCGTCTCGCAAAGCGCCGAGTAAAGCGTGGACTCGATCTCACGGGAGTACCGCCGCGGGGTGACGTCGAGCTTGACGCGGATGCCGAGCCGCTCGGCGACCACCTCCAGCGCCGGGCCCAGCCCGTCCTGGACGAGCAGCGCCGGCTGGACCTCGCGGGCGAGCGCGCGCAGTTCGGCGAGCGCCCCCATCAGCTCGGCGCGGCAGGTCCGGGCGTGCTCCTTCACCGCCGGGTCGTCGGTGACGGCCTCCAGCGTCCCGAGCATGGCGCCGAGTGCCAGCAGCCGCTGCTGCGCGCCGTCGTGCAGGTCGCGGGCGAGCCGTTCGCGCTCGGCCGTCTCGGCCCGGACGAGGCGCCGGTACGCGGACCTGACCTGTTCGAGGCCCGCCTGGACGCTCGCCTGCAGCCGCGCCGTCTCCAGCGCCCGGCCGCCCGCGACGAGCGCGGCCTCCACGAGGGAGCCGTGGTCGCGGAGGGCTTCGCCGAGCTCCACGACGGCGAGCGGATCCCCGGCGGCGCTGCGCACCCGGTGCCGCCAGCGTCCTCCCTCACCGCCGTCTCCCTCACCGCCGTCACCCTCATCGTCGCCCGCCAGGTCGAGCGGGACGGGCCGGCCGGCGATGTCGACATAGGTCTGCTCCATCGGCGCCCAGAACCAGAGCTCCAGCGTCGGGTCGTGCAGGACGTCCCGCAAAGCGTCGCGGATCCGTTCGACCGACACCGGAGCGGTGAGCCGGAGCATCCGGCCGGCGACCGTCAGCTCGGCGAGGCGGACCCGCAGCCCGGACGCCAGCAGGGTGAGCGGGACCAGCACGACCACCGCGCCCTGCACCACGTAGACGCGGAGCAGGTCGTCCAGCGGGATCGAGTCCTCCATGATCGGCTTCTGGGTGATCGCGGCCAGGATGCCGACGAACCCGACCGCGACGGTCACCGGGAAGGTGAGCAGCCGCCGCATCCTGCCCATCCGCGGCAGCCGGAGCAGCAGCACGACGGCGAACGCCAAGGCCAGGAAGACGTACAGGACACCGGACACCTCCAGGACGATCCGGAAGGCCTCCCGGTCGGGGAACGGCGCGGGCCACCACACCGACTCGCCCTGGAAAGCTGCCCATTCCGGCTTGGACGTGACCCACAGCGCGGTCGGGCAGCCCCAAAGGATCACGCACGCCAGACCCGTCCAGATCCGGTCGGCCAGGTACTCCAGCCGCCCGCCGGGGTAAAGCAGGACGCCCACGGCGAGGGCGAGGTAGAAGTCGGCCTGGGCGTACGGCGACATGATCGGCCCGATGGTCGCGTCCCAGCTCGCCGCCCAGTTGACCGCCCAGAAGAACGACGCCGCCACGAACAGCAGCCCCGTCCGGCGGGTCCGCCCGCCGGTCGCCAGCAGCACGCCCACCACGGCGATCGCCGCGCAGCTCACCAGTGTGACCGCGGCGGCGGCCGGATGGTCCCGCCAGTACGGCCAGCCCGCGAGGAGCGCCAGCCCCGCCGCCGCCAGGCCGGCGACGAGGGCGCGCCTCGTCTCCGCCCCGAACCACGGCGGCGACCTGCGCCTCCGTGGTGCGGAAATCACCACGACCATCCTTTCCATGCTGGGACCTCGGCCCTCGTCCTGCCACCGGAAACCCACGGTGCCCGGGTCCGTGCTTTCCCGGAGCGCGGCAGCGCCGCGCCGCTCCCGGCCGGCGGCCGCACCGGAAGTCTCCCCGACCCCGCCGCGCGCTCACAGGGCCGTTATCCGATCGATGCGGGCGCCCTTCCGGCCTGTCGCCGGCGGAAAAGAATTGACAATCACCGGGAAAACCCGGTGATTCGTCCGGGGAGAGCCTGGGTTGCCGGTGCGGGCGGGTAATGCCAGGATCGTTTTCCGCCGGGCAATGGGGTGACCGGTCGAAAGGGGCACGGGGGAAATGAACCACGAGACGGCCGTGCGGGCCGGGGGGCCGCTCCGCACCGGGCCGGACACCGCCGGCGACGCCGCGGGCGGGGCGCGGGCGGGGGCCCGGCGGCCCGTGCTCGTCGACGCGTCCGCCCCGGCGCTCCCGATCGTGGACCGGGCCCGGGTCCGCCCGCGCTACCGGGCGATCCTGGCGGTGGACATCGAGGGCTCGACCACCCGCACCGATCCGGTGAAGGCCGAACTGCGGCGCACCCTCTACCGGCTGCTGGAGGAGGCGTTCCTGCGGGCCGGAATCGAGGAGCGCTACCGCGAGGCGTACGTCGACCGCGGCGACGGGGCGCTCGTTCTCGTGCACCCTTTCGACGAGGTCCCGAAAACGCTGCTGCTGCACCCGGTCGTGCCGATCCTGTCCGCACTGCTGGCCGAATACAATTCGAGAATGACCGAGGCGGTGGACCGCGACCGGCGAATTCGCATTCGCGTCGTCGTGCACGCCGGCGAGGTGCACAACGACGGCCGCGGCAATTTCGGTGAGGCGCTCGACGTCGCCTTCCGGCTGCTGGACTCGGCGGAGGCGAGGAGCGCGCTGCGGCGCGCCGGGGCACCGCTCGTCCTGGTCGTGTCCGAGGACATCTACCACTCGATCGTGCGGCACGGCTACGAGGGGATCCGGGCCGACTCCTACGCGCCGCTCGTCCGGCTGGAGGTCACCGGCCGCAGCCATCAGGGCTGGGTGCACGACGCCGCCGCGGCGGCCTCGCGGAGCCGGTTCGGTGGCCGGAGCCGGTTCGGTGCCCGAGGGCGGTTCGGTGTGCGTGGCCGCTACCGGCGGCTCGTTCCGTCCTGAGCGCCGGTCTCGCTCAGGGGCGGTGGCCGACGCCCGCCAGGGTGAAGGTTCGCTCCGGGTGGGCTACTCGCGAGGCGGACAGGTCGGGCCGCCACAGCGAGGTGTAGGTCAGGCCCGGTTCCAGGAGGTCGAAGGAACCGACGATCTCCTCGATCTCGGCGCGGCTGCGGCCCCAGAAGTGACCGGCGGTCGGCTTGAACACCTTGCCGACATCGCTTCCGGACTCGGGCTCGGGGTCCTGGGTGATGTGCGTGAACACGAGGTGGCTGCCCGGCGCCAGAGCCGCGTGCAGGCGGCGGACGGCGGCGGCCGCCTCGGCGGTGTCGTCGAGGAAGTGCAGGACGCGGTCGAGCACCACCGCGACCGGCTGCTCGAAGTCGATCAGAGCCCGCACCTGCGGGTCGCCGGTGACCGCTTCGGGACTCTTCGGGTCGCACTGGACGACGGCGGCGCGCGCCGTCCTGGCGAGCAGGGCCCGGGCGTGCGCCAGGACGACGGGGTCGCCGTCCGCGAACACGACCGTGGAGGCGGGCGCGACCTCGACGACGACCTCGTGGACGTTGCCGCGCGCGGGCAGCTTGCAGCCGATGTCGATGAACTGGCGGACGCCCTCCCGGGCGAGATGACGGACCGCGCGCCCGACGAACGCCTGGTTCTCCCGCGCCGCGATCCGCGCCTCGGGGATGACCGCGAGCAGTTGCTCGGCCACCTCCCGGTCGGCCGCGTAGTTGTCCTTGCCACCGAGCAGGTAGTCGTAGATCCGGGCCGTGTTCGGCGTCACCAGATCGACCTCGGCGGGAGACCACCTCTCATCGTCCATCGCGACTCCACTCGCTCCCCGGATGATGATCGTCTCATGGAGCGCGGAGTGCTCGCACCCGGACCGACCGTGAGCGCCGGTCAGTCCGGGAGCATCGGGACCGAGACGCCCTGGTCACGGCCCAGCAGGACGGCGCGGGTGATGGCGGACGAGCCGAACCGGCCGCGGACGTCGTCGACCGCCGTGTCCACGGCCATGGCCTGGTCGAACGGGAGCGCCAGCTGGACGGCCCGGTCGTCGTGCAGATTGCCGAGCGACACGCCGATGAGGGTCAGGCCCCGGCTCTCGATCAGCGGCGTCGCGGCGGTGAGCAGGCCCCGCGCGGCGGCCAGGATCGCCGGGGTCTCGGCGGTCGCCTGGGCAAGCGTGTGCGAGCGCGTGGCGCGGGCGTAGTCGCCGAAGCGCAGCCGGAGCGTGATCGTCCGGCACACGCGCCGGGCCTTGCGCAGCCGGCCGCCGAGCCGGTCGACGAGGCCGACCAGCATCGCGTCGAGTTCCGCGGGCGAGCGCCGGCGGCGGCCGAGCGCCCGCTGCGCGCCCATCGACCGCCGGCGTACTCCCGTCCGCACGGGACGGGGGTCGCGGTTGAGCGCCAGAGCGTGCAGGTGGCGCCCCGCGCCCGGGCCGAGCATCGACACCAGCGTGGACTCGGGCATGTCCGCCACGTCCCCGACCGTGGTGACGCCGAACCCGGCGAGCTTGGCGGCGGTGGCCGGGCCGACGCCCCAGAGCCGCCGCACCGGGAGCGGGCGCAGGAAGTCCAGCTCTCCGTCCGGCGGCACCACGAGGAGCCCGTCCGGTTTGGCGACGCCGCTGGCGACCTTGGCGAGGAACTTGGTGCGCGCCACCCCGACCGTGATCGGCAGCCCGACCTCCTCGGCGATCTCCCGCCGCAGCCGCGCGGCGACCTCCGCGGGCTCCCGCCGCAGCCCGTCCACGTCCAGGAAGGCCTCGTCGATCGACAGCCCCTCCACCAAGGGCGTCGTCGCCCGGAACACGGCGAACACCGCCTTGCTCGCCGCGCTGTAGGCGCTCATGCGCGGCGGCACGACGATCGCCCGCGGGCACAGCCGCCGCGCCTGGCCGCCGCTCATCGCCGTCCGCACACCGTGGGCCTTGGCCTCGTAGCTGGCGGCCAGCACCACGCCGCCGCCCACGATCACCGGCCGCCCGCGCAGCGCCGGATCGTCCCGCTGCTCGACCGACGCGTAGAACGCGTCCAGGTCGGCATGCAGGATCGAGGCACCACCGGACACGAACATATGTTCGCATACCCGAGCGGCCCGTGGCAGGGGTGCCCCCACGGGCCGCCGCAGGTCAGGCTGCAAACTCCTTCCAGGTCACTCGTTGAAGAGGCGGCCGTAGTCGGCCATGGCCAGGGCTACGTCGGCCTGGGCCCAGAAGCGGTGGTAGGTGAACACCGGTGCGGTCGAGCTGGTGCCGTTGGCGTAGGCCGCCACGCGGGCGTAGTCGGGGTCGCTCTTGTAGAAGGATCGGATGGACAGGAAGGTCGAACTGGAGTTGATCAGGTCGCCGTTCGGCATCTTGCCGCTCCAGCCGGACGGGACGTAGACCGGGTCCGTGACGCGCCTGTAGTCGGTCTTGGTCTCCTGGACGGAGACGCCCTTCGCGTCGGTGTGCTTCCAGATGGCGTCGAGCAGGTCCTTGGCGGTCTGCTTGGCGGCGGGGTCACCGGACTTGGCGGCGTAGTACGTCAGAGTCCTGGCGTACGCGGCGGCCACGCCGACGTCGTCGGTGTAGTCCTGCACCGAGACGTGCAGGCCGGTGTTCGCGGACGGCATGCCGGAGGACGAGGACCAGTTCGCGTCCGGCTGCCCTGTCCACTTCAGCGTGGAGGGGATCTTGATGCTGCCGGTGGACGGGTCGGCCGTCGTCTGCGACAGCGCCCACGAGACCCACTTGTCGAGGATCGCCTTGGCGGACGCGTCACCGGTGACCTGGTAGTACTCGGCCACGCGTTCCATCGACCACGCCTGGAAGCCGAACCACTGGTTGCTCGGCGGGTCGTGGTAGACGGGCTGCCAGTCGTAGGCCATGCCGAAGAACTCGGTCAGGCCGGCCGGCGGGGTGCTGTAGCTGCCCTCCCAGCTGTTGGTGACGCCGCCTGCGATCGCGCCCTCGGCGGACTGCAGCCACTTGTAAAGCTGCAGCTGCCGGGTGAGGCTCTTCCCCCAGTCGGCCTTGGCCGTCGCGCCCTTCGGCGCCAGCGCCGCGTCGTTCACCAGCGCGTACGCGGTCAGCGGGTTCTGGTAGCCGAAGTGCGAGGCCCCGTCGCCGATGCGCCATGCCCAGCCGGCGCTCGTGTCCGTCGCGCCGCCCCATGCGTAGTACCAGGACAGCAGGTAGTGCTCGCTGTCCTTGCCCGTCCCGGCCGGACAGGACGAGGCCGGGCGGCAGTCGCCGATCTTCTTGAAGTACTTGTCGAAGAAGGAGTAGCGCAGATAGTCGCCCATCTTGCCAGCCTTCGCCACGGTGGCCGAGACGTCGCCGGACTTGCCCTGGCCCTTGGCCCAGGCGTTCGCCCAGTACGCGGCCTGGATGGCGCGCGCGTCGGCGTCCGGGGCGTCGGTGAACTTCCACTGCCGGGCGTACGACGAGTCCTTGATGAACAGGTCGAGGTACCCGTTGGTGCCGCCGAAGGCGAACTTGTCGCACGTCGGCTGCGGGACAGTCTCGAACACCGACTCCTGCGAGCCGCGCTGGTAGGTGTTGATGTAGGACGGGCCGTCGGCGCCCGGGCCCTCCTCACAGCCGCCGCCCGGCGTGTTCCCGTAGCCGTAGACGTTGTCGACGTCCTGCAGCCAGTGCATGCCGTAGATGTCGTCGGTGCCGTAGGCGGACTTCAGCTCGCTCGCGATCGGGTCCTGCCCGACGGGGATGCCGCCGTCGATCTGCGACGGGTAGTCGCTCACCTCGGGGTGCTCGGCGGCGTAGGTGGCGGGCTTGGACGCGTTGTAGAACGAGTTCGTCGGCTGGTCCGCGTGCGTCGGGATCATGTACTTCTCCATCAGCGCCCAGGAGGCGTTGAAGGGTGCCCAGTTCTGCGTGACCTTGCCGTACATGGCCTCCAGCCAGATGAGGTAGCTGTACGCCTCGGACGTCGTCTCGTGCCCGTGGTCGGGCGCCTCGACCATGAACGTCTCCACCGAGTGGTACGGGATGCCCTCGGGGCTGAAGTAGCCGTTCGCCGGGTCCTTGATCTTGTTGTACTGGTCGAGGAACCGCTGGGTGTAGGTGTCGCCGGAGGTCGCCACCTCGGTCGCGGTGACCTTCGCCGCCGCGTAGCCGGACGCGGACGAGGTGAATGTCGCCTGGCCCGTGCCCGAGGCGTCCGCGGTGATCGTGACGTTCTGGGCGGTGGACCAGTTCTGCGGCGTGAAGGTGAGCGTCCCGCCCGCGGTCACGGACAGGCCGTTGTTGCCCGCGGTCCGGGTCGTCGTCACGGTCACGTTCGCGGACGGGGCCTCCGACAGTTTCACCGCGTACGTCGCCTTGGCGCCCTGGGCGACCGTCAGCGTGGCGGGGCTCGCGACGACGCTCGCCTCGGCGGTCACCGTGATGCCGACCGGCGCGGACTCGGCCGTCGCACCGGTGCTGTCGGTCACCTTGGCGTAGATCGAGTGGTCGCCCGCCTTCGAGGGCGTCCAGGTCAGCCCGTAGGGAGCGCTCGTGTCGGCATCGCCGAGCAGGCCGTCCTGGTCATAGAACTCGACCTTGGACACCGATGCCCCGGACCCGGCGGTCGCGGTCGCCGCAAGCGGCACCGCGGCGCCCACCGAGTAGGTCGCGCCGGCGGCCGGGCTGGTCAGCGCCACCGTCGGTGCGGACGAACTCTGGTTGCAGGGGGTGCCGTTGAGGCTGAACGCGGAGGGGTCGGTGTTGGTCCCGCTATAGGTGAACTGCGCGCCGACGTTCACCGACGCGCCGGAGGTCAGGGTCCTGTTCCAGCTTTCGTTCTCGACGGTGACGGCCTGGCCCGACTGCGACCACTTGGCCGACCAGCCGCTGGTCAGCTTCTGGTTCCCCGAGTAGGAGTACGTCAGCTTCCAGCCGTCCAGCGTGTCGCCCTGGTTGCTGATGTCGATGCTCGCGGTGAAGCCGCCGCCCCAGTCGTTCTTCTTGTAGACGACCTTGCAGGACGCCGCCGCGGCATGCGCCGGGGCCATGACGCCCAGGCCGCCGCAGAGCAGGGTCAGCGTCGCGCCCACCGCCGTGAACGCGCGCCATCGTTGACGTCTTCTCACTGTGTTCCTTCCTCTTGCGCCCGATGTCCGGGCATGGCGGGCTCCACCACCGGCGGAGCCCGGCGGCGGTGGTCGCGTGGGGTGCGGGACGGGGCCCGCGTCAGCCCGGGGCCGTCAGCCGGACTCCCGGATGATCAACTTGGTGCGCAGCACGACGCCGCGGTCGGTGTTCGGCCTGCCGCCGGTACAGGCGCGCAACTCGCGGGCGAGCCGGGCGCCGAGGTCCTCGGCCGGTTGCCGGACGGTCGTCAGCCGGGGCCGCACCTGCCGCGCGACCGGGGCGTCGTCGAACCCGACGACCGCGACGTCGTCGGGCACCCTGCGGCCCGCCCGGCGCAGCGCACTGAGGGCGCCGACCGCCATCTGGTCGGACGCGGCGAGCACGGCGTCGACGTCCGGACGCCGTTCCAGCAGCCGACGCATCGCCCGCTCGCCGGAGAGCCGGCCGAAGTCGCCCTGGCAGACGAGCCCGTTGACGCCCATCCCGGCCTCCCGCGCCGCGAGCCGGTAGCCGGCCAGCCGGTCGACGGCCGCGCCCATGTCGGCGGGCCCGGCGATGGTGCCGATGCGGCGGCGGCCGGAGGCGAGCAGGTGCCGGACGGCGGCGTGCGCGCCGCCCCGGTTGTCGACGTCGACGTACGGGAGCGCCACCTCGTCGAGGGGCCGCCCGGCGAGCACCACGGGCGCGCCGGCCGCGGCCTGCACGAGCGGGGCGACCTGGTCGCGGCGGGCCCCGACGAGCAGGACGCCCTCGGCGCGGCCACCGCGCAGGTAGCCGGTGGTCGCCCGCCACTCGTCCGCCCGGCCGGCCAGGAGCACGACGAGCGGCGCGCGGCCGTCCAGTTCCCGCCGGACGCCCCACAGCAGGCGGGCGAAGAAGGGGTCGCCGAGGACGCGGCAGCCGTCCTCGCACACGACGGCGGCGATCGTGCCGGATGACTCCCGGTCAGGGGAGGCGGCCCGGCGCCGGACGTAGCCGAGCCGCTCGACGGCCGCCTCGACCTGGAGGCGCGCCGACCTGCTGACCCGGGCCGAGCCGTTGAGCACGCGGGACGCGGTGGCCGGCGACACGCCGGCGAGCTGCGCGACGTGGGCGAGGGTCGGGGGGCGGCCGGGGAGGACGGGGTCCTCCGGGGGGTGGGTGATGGTCACGCTTTCGGCACTCCCTTCGGGGGTTCCCGGCCTTTCGCGGGGGTGGGCCGGGTCGGGAGTAGTGGGAGCGCTCCCAAGAATCCGTTCGGAGGCCGATCGTGTCAAGGCCACCGCCGGAATGAAACTTCGTGAAAGGAATGGAACAGGACTTCCATGCCACATCGGGGGCGTTCTACCTTCACCGCAATCCAGGAGTGGGAGCGCTCCCAATCGAACACCCGACGTGGAAGCAGAGATCCCATGAGATCGCTTTCCCCCCGAACCGCCGCGGTGGCCGCGCTCACCGGCGCGTTCTCCGCGCCCTGGCATGAGGATCCGAAACTCACCGTCACGATATGGACACATGATGTTACGGTGCGGGTTGTGAAGCTGGTGGTACAAGTCAGGCTGCTCCCCGACGCCGCCACCGAGGCGGCGTTGCGGGAGACGCTGAAGCGGTGCAACCAGGCCGCCTGCCACGCCTCCCGCCGCGCCTTCACTACCGGCGTGACAGGCAAGACCGCACTGCAACGCCTCGTCTATGACGAGGTGAAGGCGATGGGCCTGTCGGCCCAACCGGCGATCCACTGCATCCGCAAAGCCGCCGGAGCCTACGCCGCCCTGAACGAGAACCTGAAGGCAGGTAATTACGGCCCGGCCGGCTCTCGGCGCCGTGCCAGCGTGGAGAGCACACCGGTCCGGTTCCGCAAGGACGCCGCCCAACCGTTCGACGACCGGTCACTTTCCTGGCAGATCCAGGACCGCACCGTCAGCATTTGGACCGTGCACGGCAGACTCAAAGGCATCGCCTTCGCATGTTCGGCCGAGCAGGCGGTGCTGCTGGCCGCCCACCGGCGCGGCGAATCGGACCTAGTGTGGCGCGGCGGCTGCTTCTACCTGTACGCCACCTGCGACGTCCCACACGCCCCCGTCTACGTCCCGGACGGGTTCACAGGGGTGGACCTCGGCATCGTCAACGTCGCCACCACCTGCGACGGCACCGTCCACTCCGGCAGGCACATCAACCAGGTACGGCACCGCAACCGCCGCCTCCGCACCAAACTTCAGGCCAAGGGCACCAAGTCCGCCAAACGGCTGCTGCGCCACCTGTCCGGGCGTGAAGCCCGTTTCGCGACCGACACCAACCACCGCATCTCCAAGAGCATCGTGACCGAGGCTCAACGCACCACGCACGGCATCGCCCTGGAGGACCTGGGTGGTATCCGGGCGCGGGTCCGGCTACGCAAGCCCCAGCGGGTCACCCTGCACTCCTGGAGTTTCGCCCAACTCGGCGCCTTCATCGCCTACAAGGCGAAGCGCGCCGGCGTTCCGGTGGTGCATGTGGACCCGCGCCACACCTCGCAGGAGTGCTCGACGTGCGGCCACATCGACCGGAAGAACCGGCCCGACCAGGCCACCTTTGAATGCACGTTGTGCGGCTTCGCTGAGCACGCCGACGTCAACGCAGCCCGCAATATCGCCGCACGCGGCGCCGCGGGCTGGGCAGTGAGTCACGCTGCCGACGACGCGGCCTGATCCATCACATCCAGTGGCGGCAAAGAGCTGCAAGCTCGACCCCCTTCGGGGCCGAGAAGCTGACCTACTGCAAGGACGCGTCCTGCTGGTCACTCCTACGTCGGCACGCTGATGGCCTGGCTGGACGTGGAACACCTGGGACTGCTCCACCGGCCCCTCGCTGATCAGCTCCTACGACGGGACGCCGACCGCCTACGGCGCCAGGCTCCGCGACCACCTGCGGTCCGCCCCCTGAACCTGCCGGAAGAAGTCCACCCCAACCAGATGGAGGAATCCGGATGAAACACCCCCCTGCGCGCAGGAGCCGCGGCGCCCGCCGCGGTGTCGCGGCTGCCTCCGCGGCCGTCCTGCTCGCCTCAGGCACGGTCGCGCTGGCCCAGGCCCAGGCCAGCGCGGCCGCCGGCTGCAAGGTCGACTACACCACCAACGACTGGGGCACCGGCTTCACCGCCACCGTGAAGGTCACCAACCTCGGCGACGCGATCGGCAACGGCTGGACCCTGGAGTGGGACTTCGCCGGAAACCAGCAGGTGACCTCGGGATGGAACGGAACGTTCACGCAGTCCGGCAAGCACGTCACCGTGAAGAACCCGACCTGGGCCACGACGCTGGGCACCAACGCGTCGGTCAGCCCCGGCTTCCAGGGCTCCTACTCCGGCACGAACCAGGCGCCGTCCCAGTTCAAGCTGAACGGAACCGTCTGCGACGGGTCGACCGGCCCGACCGACCCCACCGATCCCCCGCCGTCCGGTAACCGCGCCGACAACCCTTACGCCGGGGCGAAGGTGTACGTGAACCCCGAATGGTCCGCCAAGGCCGCGGCCGAGGCTGGCGGCAGCGCGGTCGCGAACCAGCCGACCGGCGTGTGGCTGGACCGGATCGCGGCCATCCAGGGCGTGAACGGCGGGATGAGCCTGCGCGACCACCTCGACGAGGCCCTCGACCAGGGCGCCGGGCTGATCCAGCTCGTCGTCTACGACCTGCCGGGCCGCGACTGCGCGGCGCTCGCGTCCAACGGCGAGCTCGGCGCGACCGAGCTCGACAAGTACAAGACGCAGTTCATCGACCCGATCGCGCAGATCCTCGGCGACGCCAAGTACGCCGGTCTGCGGATCGTCACCGTCGTGGAGATCGACTCGCTGCCGAACCTGATCACCAACACCGGCAGCCGGCCGACCGCCACCCCGAACTGCGACACGATGAAGGCGAACGGCAACTACGAGAAGGGCATCGCCTACGCGCTGCAGAAGCTCGGCGCGCTGTCCAACGTCTACAACTATCTCGACATCGGCCACCACGGCTGGCTCGGCTGGGACGACAACTTCGCCCCGTCCGCGCAGCTGCTCGCCGACGTCGCGCAGGCGTCCGGCTCGAAGGGCAACGTCGCCGGCTTCATCACCAACACCGCCAACTACGGGGCGACGCAGGAGCCCTACTTCACCATCAACGACAGCGTGAACGGCACGTCCGTCCGGCAGTCCAAGTGGGTCGACTGGAACCGGTACGTCGACGAGCTGTCCTACGCGCAGGCGTTCCGCCAGCAGCTGGTCAGCGACGGCTTCGACCCGGGCATCGGAATGCTCGTCGACACGAGCCGCAACGGCTGGGGCGGCGCGAACCGTCCCACCGGTCCCGGCCCGAAGACGAGCGTGGACGCCTACGTGGACGGAAGCCGGACCGACCGGCGCATCCATCTCGGCAACTGGTGCAACCAGTCGGGCGCGGGCCTCGGCGAACGACCGAAGGCGGCGCCGGCGTCCGGTGTCGACGCCTACGTGTGGATGAAGCCTCCCGGCGAGTCGGACGGGGCCAGCAAGGAGATCCCGAACGACGAGGGCAAGGGCTTCGACCGGATGTGCGACCCGACGTACGGCGGCAACCCGCGTAACAACAACAACATGAGCGGGGCGCTGCCGGACGCGCCGCTGTCCGGGCACTGGTTCTCCGCGCAGTTCCAGGAGCTGCTCAAGAACGCCAACCCGCCCGTCCGGTAACCGGCCGCAAGCAAGAGCAGGCCCCGTGACACTCGCCGGTCACGGGGCCCTACCTTTCTGGGGGCGACCCCCAGACCCCCGGGCCCGGAGGCCCGACGATCCTCGCTTCGCTGCGGTCGCCGGGCCTCTCCGTCAGGAGGTCATGCAGTGCGGTTCGAGCGCGGTCGCCGAACCGGGCGCCTTGACCGTGAACCCGAACGTCGCCGAGGCGCCGACGGCCAGCGCGCCGTTGTAGTTCGCGTTCTTGACGGTCACGTCCGGGCCGGACTGCGTGTAGCCGCCGTTCCAGAGGCTGTCGACCGTCTCGCCGTTGGCGAAGGTGAAGTGCGCCATCCATCCGTTGAGCGGGAGCGTGCCGGAGTTGGTGACGGTGATCTCGCCCTGGTAGCCGCCGGACCAGCTGTTGGTGGAGCGGTACGCGGCGGTGCACACCATCCCCGGGTTACCGGGCGGATCGGTCGGAGAGCCGTCCCCCTCGCCGACCCCGGTCACCTCGCCGTTGCCGCCGTCGAAGACAACGTCGGAGCAGCCGTAGAACGTCTCGTTGCTGTCGGAGCGCTGCCACACCGTGTAGATGATGTGGCGGCCGCTCTTGCCGGACGGCAGCGTGGCGTTCCAGTGGTAGTAGGCGTCCTCGTTGCCCGGCGATCCGACGCTCGGCGGGTCGGTCACGCTGTAGAACGGCTGGTCCTCCAGGTCGTCCCAGCTGAGCGGTCGGGTCGGGCTCCAGGTGTCCTTGGTGATGTAGGTGCGGAACGTTCCCGGGTGGGCCGCCCACTTGTTGTACCGGAACTCGATGCCGGCCCCCGACGTCAGGTGCGTGACCGGCCAGTCGTCGCGGGCCAGGTCGTAGCCGCTGAAGTCGTAGACGACCGCGCCGCCGCTGCACAGCTTTCCGTCGGGGATGAAGCCGCGGGTGCGGCCGGCGCCGTCCGAGCGCAGCACGGCGAACCAGTTGTAGAGCGAGGTCGTCCCGCTCTGCGCGACCGCCGCCGCGCAGGCGGGATTGTGCGGGATGATCTGGCCGGTGGAGGACAGCCCGTCCTTCCAGCACAGGTAGGTGCGGCTGCCGGGCACCATCATCGCGCCGTGCGCGGACGCCGGCGCGGCGGTCAGCAGGGCGCCGGCCAGCATCGCGGGGCCGAGCACCGCCCCTGCGGCCAGTACCCGTCGTCTTCGCTTTCCCATGTTCCTCCCGTCACGGGCCGAGGAGTGTCGTGTGAGCGGACGCTAACTCCACTCCGTCACGCCCGTGAACGGTCCTTTCAGCCTTTCACCGGCCGTCCGCCGCAGAGGTCCATTCGGCGCCCTCGGGCAGGTCGAGACCGAGCCGCGGGCTCGCCTCCAGAAGCTCCAGGAAATGCCGGACGGCCGGCGCCTGCGGCCGCCGCGGGTCGAACACGACGCCGATCGGCCGGGTGAGGGAGGGTCGCTCCAGGGGGCGCCGTTCCAGCCGGGCGAACTCGATGAGCGGGAGCACCAGCCCGGGCACCGCCGACACCCCCAGCCCGGCCGCTGCGAGCCCGGCGACGGCGGCGATGTTGCGGGCCTCGGTGACCGGACCGGGCCGCACGCCCGCCTCCCGCAGCCCCCGGTCGGCGAAGATCCGGACGCTGCTGGCCCGGTCGAACGCGATGAACTCGCGTCCGCCGAGGTCGGCCCAGGGGACGGGCTCGCCGGCCCGGCGGCGGCCGAGCGGGTCGCCGGGCGGGAAGGCGCAGAAGAAGTGGTCGGCGGCGATCTGCCGGAATCCGAGCGGGCCGGGCGGCTCGGTGAGGACGGTGACGGCGAGGTCGGCCTGCCCGCCGATGACGCGTTCCAGCACCTGGCCGAGCAGCGCGTCCTCGATCTGGACGCGCACGTCGGGACGCTCACGCCGGTACCGGGAGACGACGGGCGGCAGCAGCGTCGCCGCCAGGGACGGCAGCGTGGCGATCCGGACCAGCCCGCGGGTCCCGGCGAGGAACCCGGTGAAGTGGTTGACGCCCCGGTCGAACTCGCCGACGATCCGCTCGGCGACGGCGGCGAACTCGTGCCCGGCGGGGGTGAGCAGCACCTGGCGGGTCGTACGCTCGAACAGCGTGACTCCCACCCGCCGCTCGACCTCGGCGACCGTCCGGCTGAGGGACGACTGGGCGAGGCGCATCCGCTCCCCCGCCGCCGTGAAGCTTCCCTCGCGGGCCACCGCGAGGACGATCCGCAACTGCTGGATGGTCAGATCCATGTCCTCGCCCGATTCGCTCGCCCAATTCATGCATTCACCACATCAATGCATGTCCAATTGATGTTGGACCTACAAGAGTGCCGTGGCTCACACTCATGGGCAACTCCGGACAAGGGAGGTCCCCATGGTGGCCACGCTGGGTTTCGTGACCATCGGGCTGTTTCTGGCCCTGACCGTCACGCGGCGCCTGTCGGTGCTGCTCGGCCTGGTGCTGGTGCCGGTCGCGACGGCGCTGGTCGGCGGGTTCGGCGGCGAGCTCGGCGAGATGATCGCGGACGGCGTGGCCAAGGTCGCCCCGGTCGCCATCATGATCACCTTCGCGGTGCTGTACTTCAGCCTGATGATCGACACCGGGCTGTTCGACCCGGTGATCCGCCGGGTGCTGCGCTGGGCGAAGGGCGACCCGATGCGGATCACCGTCGGCACCGCGGTGCTGACGCTGTGCGTCGCGCTGGACGGCGACGGCGCGTCCACCTTCCTGATCACGGTGTCCGCGCTGCTGCCGATCTACAAGCGGATCGGGATGCGGCCGCTCGTGCTGTCCGGCGTGGTGTGCCTGGGCGCCGGGGTGATGAACCTCGTACCGTGGGGCGGCCCGACCGCCCGCGCCATGGCGGCACTGAAGCTCGACAGCTCCGAGCTGTTCGTGCCGCTGCTGCCCGCGATGGCCGCCGGCATCGCCTGGGTGCTGTTCGCCGCCTGCATGATCGGGCGCCGTGAGCGGGCCCGGCTGCGGGACGAGGGGCGCGGCGAGGTCGCCCTGGAGCCCGGGACCGAGGCCGGGCGGGAGACCGGGGTGCCCGGCGGCGGCCCGGGAACGCCCGCCGCCGCGGAGCTCCGCACGCCCGCCGGGTGGCGGCTCTGGTTCAACCTCGCGCTGACGATCGCGCTGATCGTCGCGCTGGTCGCCGAGCTCATGCCGCTGGAGGTGCTGTTCGCGCTGGCGTTCGCGGTCGCGGTGCTGGTCAACCGGCCCGCCTGGACCCAGCAGCGCGAGCTGCTGGACCGGCACGGCCCGAACGTCGTGCTGGTCACCACGATGATCTTCGCGGCCGGGGTCTTCACCGGCATCCTCGGCGGCACCGGAATGATCAAGGAGATGGCGGAGGCGCTGGTGTCGGTCGTCCCGGACGGGGCGGGAGGCCTGCTACCGATCGGCACCGCGGTGACGAGCATGCCGCTCAGCCTCGTCTTCACCCCGGACGCCTACTACTTCGGCGTCATGCCGGTCATCGCCGAGACCACGTCGAGCCTCGGCGGGGACCCCGCGGAGATCGGCCGGGCCGCCCTGCTCGGCCAGATGACGACCGGGTTCCCGCTGAGCCCGCTGACCGCGTCGACGTTCATCCTCGTCGGGATGACGAAGGTCGAGCTGGGCTCGCACCAGCGGTTCATCTTCGGCTGGGCGTTCGGGACGACGATCGTCATGACCGCGGCCGCCCTGCTCACCGGGGCGATCACGGCGTGACCACGGGATCGGGGGACGACATGGCACGACCGGACCGCAGCGTGCGGATCGGTGGCGGCGCGGGGTTCGGCGGCGACCGGATCGGACCGGCCGTGGACCTCGCCGAGCGCGGGAACCTGGACGCGCTCGTCCTGGAATGCCTGGCCGAGCGGACGATCGCGCTCGGCCACCGCCGCCGCCTCGCCGACCCCGGCCAGGGCTACGACCCGCGCCTGCGGGCCCGCCTGACGGCGCTGCTGCCGCCGGCGGTGCGGGGAGGCGTGCCGATCCTGTCCAACATGGGCGCCGCCAACCCGCGCGCCGCGGGTGAGGCCGCCCGCGCCGTCGCGGCCGGACTCGGGCTGGACACCCTGAAGATCGCCGTCGTGACCGGCGACGACGTGCTCGACCGGATCGACCTGGACGCGCCCGCGCTGGAGGACGGCCGCCCGATCGGCGAGCACGGCCCGGTCATCTCCGCCAACGCCTACCTCGGCGCCGACGCGCTGCTCCCGGCGCTCGACGCGGGCGCCGGCCTGGTGCTCACCGGCCGCGTCGCGGACCCGTCGCTGTTCCTCGCGCCGATCGCGCACGGGCTCGGCTGGGAGACCCGCGACTGGCCCCGCGTCGCGGCGGGGACGCTCGCCGGCCACCTGCTGGAGTGCGCCGGGCAGATCACCGGCGGGTACTTCGCCGACCCCGGTGTCAAGGACGTCCCCCGCCTGGCCGACCTCGGCTTCCCGTTCGCCGACGTCCGCGCCGACGGGTCCGCCGTGATCGGCAAGCTGCCGGGCACCGGCGGCCTCGTCTCGCGCGCGACCGTCCGGGAGCAGCTGCTGTACGAGATCACCGACCCGGCCGCGTACCGCACCCCGGACGTCCTGCTGGACGTGCGCGGCGTCACCGTCGAGGAGGCGGGTCCCGACCGCGTCCTCGTGCGGGGCGCGGCCGGGCGGCCGCGTCCGGGCACGCTGAAGGTCAGCGTCGGCTACCACGCGGGCCACCGCGCCGAGGCGGAGATCTCCTACGCGGGGCCGAACGCCAGGGCCCGCGCCGAGCTGGCCGGCCGGATCGTCGCGGAACGGCTCGCCCCGGCGGGCCTCACGCCGCGCCTGGACGTGATCGGACCGGCCGGCCCGCCGGACGACCCCGGCGGCGAGTGCCGGCTGCGGGTCGCCGCGCTCGCCCGCGACCCCGGGCACGCCGAGGACGTGTGCCACGAGGTCGAGGCGCTCTACACCAACGGCCCGGCGGGCGGGGGCGGCGTCCGCACGCGGGTCGACGACGTCGTCGGCATCGTGTCGACGCTGCTGCCCCGTGAGGCCGTCGTCCCCGCCACCGAGATCCTGGAGGCACCCGTTGCTCGTCCCACTGCATGAGATCGCGCACGCGAGGGCCGGCGACAAGGGCGACACCTCGACGCTGTCGGTGTTCCCGTACCGCGACGAGCACTACCCCGACCTCGTCCGGGAGCTGACGGTCGAGGCGGTGCGGCGGCACCTCGGTGCCCGTGTGCGCGGCGAGGTCCTCCGGTACGAGCTGCCGAACCTGTGCGCGCTGCAGTTCGTCTGCCGGCAGTCGCTGGACGGCGGCGTCACGACGTCGCTGGCACTGGACGCGCACGGCAAGGGGCTCGGCTCGCGCCTGCTCTCCCTGGAGATCGAGCTCAGCCCTTCGTCGCGCCCGCGGTGAGCCCGCCGATCAGCTGGCGTTCGGCCACCGCGTAGAAGGCGATCGCGGGGACCATCGCCAGCACGATGTAGGCGATGACGAGCGCGTAGTCGGTCGCGTACTGCCCCTGGAACTGCTGGATGCCGACGGGGATCGTCTGCCATTTCGGGTCGGCCAGCACCAGCAGCGGCAGGAAGAAGTTGTTCCAGCTCGTCACGATGGCGAGGACCGACACGGTGCCGAGGGCGGGCCGCGCCATGGGCAGCAGGATGCGCCAGAAGAACCCGAACCGGGTGCAGCCGTCCATGATGGCGGCCTCCTCCAGCTCCGCGGGGATCGTCCGGAAGAAGGACCGCAGGATGATGATCGTGATGGGCAGCGCGAACGCGGCCTGCGGCAGGACGATGCCGAGCGGGTTGTCCAGCAGCCCGGACGAGCGCAGCAGGACGAACAGCGGCAGCACCGCCACCGCGGGCGGGAACATCAGCCCCGCCGCGAACAGTGTGAAGAAGAACTCGCGGCCCCGGAACGCGTAGCGGGCGAAGGCGAACGCCGCCAGCGCCGACACCGCGACGGTGATCAGCGCGGTGGCGGCGGCGATCATGACGCTGTTGCCGATCTGCCGCCAGAATTCGCCGGACGACAGGATGCCGGTGTAGTTCGACACCTTCCAGGGGTGCGGCAGCCCGATCGGGTTCGTGGTGAGGTCGCCGGTGGTCTTGAACCCGGAGATGACCGCGTACAGAAGCGGGACGACGATGAAGGAGCCGAGCACCCACACGAGTGCGTGCCGGGACAGGCTCCGCGCGACCGCGGGACGGCTCATCGGCGGCCTCCCGCCGAGGTGACCGCGCCCTGCAGGTCACGGCGGAGCGCGTAGCGCTGGTACAGCAGGGAGAAGACCATGCTGATCAGGAACATGGCCACGCTGATCGCGCCGGCGTAGCCCATCTGGTACCGCTTGAAGCCGAACTGGAACATGGTGACGGCCATCGTCTCCGTGGAATTCGTCGGCCCGCCGGTCGTGGTGACCCACACGAGGTCGAACAGCTGGATCGAGCCGATGACGGACAGGAACACGCTGATCCGCAGGGTCGGGCCGAGCAGAGGCAGCGTGACGGCGCGGAACCGCCGCCACGGCCCGGCCCCGTCGATCGAGGCCGCCTCCAGGACCTCCGCCGGGATGCCCTGCAGCCCGGCCAGGTAGATCATCATGTGGAAGCCGAAGTACTTCCAGGTCATGACGGCGAACAGGGTGGGCAGCGCGGTGCCGGGGTCGGAGAACCACTTCCCGGCGAGGCCGCCGAGCAGGGGCAGGTCTTCCACGAGCTTGTCGGCGAGCCCGGTGCCCGGCAGGAAGATGATGCCGAACAGGACGCCCGCGATCACCTCGGACAGGATGTAGGGCGCGAAGAAGACCGCCCGGTACACGGCCCGGCCGCGCATCCGCTGGTTCAGCAGGACGGCGGTGCCGAGCGCGATCGGCAGCTGGACGAGGATCGACAGCACGACCAGGACGAGGCCGCGCCACAGGTCGCCACGGAAGACGGGGTCGTCGGAAAGCTTCCGGTAGTTGTCCAGGCCGACGAAGTCCTCGGGCCGGCCGAAGCCGCCCCACTTGAAGAAGCTCGTGTAGAACGCGACGAAGATCGGGATCAGGACGAAGAAGAAGAACAGCAGCAGTGCCGGCAGCAGGAACCAGCTGGCCGACATCCAGCCGCGCAGCCGTTTCCCCGCCGGCGCCGAACGGCCCCGCCTGCGCGGGGCGCGTACGGCGGGCCGCGGCCGGTCGTCGGTCGTGGCGGACAACGTCATTGGCTCTTGGCCACCTTGGTGACCTGCTGCGCGACCTCCTCGGCGGTCTTCTTGCCGCCGATGAGCGCCGCGACGCTGTCGTTGACCTGCTGCCCGACGGCGGGCGGGAACGCCTGGTCCAGGTACAGCTGGAACCCGGTGGAGTTGTCCAGCGCCTCGGCGACCATTTTGCGGTTCGGGTCGCTCAACGATTTCTCGGCGCCCTTGACGACCGGCATGAACGCGCCCGAGGAGACGAGCTTGCTCTCGTTCTCGTTGTTCATCAGGAAGGTCAGGAAGTCCATGGCCTCCTTGGGCGCGTCCTTGCCGAGCGAGTGCCCGTTGCCGCCGCCGAACACGTCGGTGACGGTGCCCTGGCCGCCGTCGACGGTCGGGAACGGGAACCAGCCGAGGTCGTCGCCGATGCCCTTGCCGGAGGCGTCCTTCTCCACCGCGGGCGCCCACTGGCCCATCAGCTCCATGCCGGCCTTCCCGGCCCCCATCGTGGCGGCCTCACCGCCGGGCGTGTCGTACCCGGCGTTCTGGAAGCCGGCCTGGAAGGGCTGCAGGTCGACCAGCTCCTTGAGGTGCCGGCCCGCCTGGACGAACGCCGGGCCGCCGAAGTCGTTGCTCTTGGCGGCCTGCTCCATCGCGGCCATGCCGCCGACGCGCATCGCGAGGTAGGCCCAGTAGTAGTGGCCGGGCCACTTGTCCTTGCCGCCGAGCGCGATGGGGGTCACGCCCGCAGACTTGAGCTTGCGGACGGCGTCCAGGAACTCGGCCCAGGTCTTCGGGGTGTCCTTGATGCCGGCCTTCGTGAAGTGCCGCTTGTTGTACCAGAAGCCCACCATGCCCATGTCGTACGGGATGGCGTAGGTCTTCCCGTCGAACTGGTACGCCTTCTGCGACACCGGCGTGATGGTGCTCAGGAGGCCGCCCCCGCCGGAGGTGAGGTCCTTGACCAGCCCGGCGTCGATCTGCTGCTTCAGCACGCCGCCGCCCCAGGTCACGTAGATGTCCGGCAGCTTGCCGGAGGCGACGAGCGCCGTCATCTTCGACTTGTAGGCCTCGTTCTCCAGGTTGGTGAGCTTGATCTTGACGTTCGGGTGCGCGGCCTCGTAGGCCTTGGCGACCTGCGGGTAGATCGACTTGGACGGTTCGGTGGTCGCGATGTCCATCCACTCGATGGTCACCTTGCCGTTCCCCGACCCGGAGTCGCCGTCGCCGCAGGCGGCGAGCATGGGCGCGGCCGTGACGAGGACGGCGCCGGCGGAGACCGCGGTGAGGAAGGAACGGCGCGACAGGTGTGGGGTGCCCATGGTGGCCTCCTGGATCGGGGGGTGGGCGGGGCCTGGGGCGGCGGGACGGGCGGCCGGCCGCTCGAAAGATTTCGAAACTCTTCGATGTTCCGTTGCCGTGGAACTCTAAGAAAGGGGCCCTCCACGGTCAAGGGTCCAGTGGGTATTAGCCATCAAACCCCGGGACGAAAGTCGGAACCCGGGGCTAGGAGAGAGCGAAACATTGCGATACTGTTCGCAATCGTTTCCTCGGGGAGGAGTGAAGCGTGCCCGTGCGCACCACCGACGAGATGCCGGATCCGCCGTCCCGGCCGACGCTGGCACTGATCGCGTCCGAGGCGGGGGTCTCCCCCGCCACGGTGTCCAAGGTCCTGAACGGACGCACCGACGTGGCCGCCGCGACGCGCGAGCGCGTGGAGGCGCTGCTGCGCACCCACAACTACCCCGGCCCGGGCGGGACGCGCCGCGCCCGCAGGTCCGGCCTGATCGACCTGGTCCTGGCCGGCCTCGACAGCCCGTGGGCGGTCGAGATCCTGCGCGGCGTCGAGGCCGAGTGCGCCGAGCACGGCACCGGCGTCGTCGTCTCGCTGGTCCGCGAGGACGACGCCCGGCCGCCGAGCTGGCAGAACCTGCCCGCGCTGCACCACAGCGACGGGGTCATCCTGGTGACGTCCCGGATGACGCGGCGCCAGCGCGAGCAGCTGGAGCGGGCCGGCGTCGGGCTCGTCCTGGTGGACCCGGTGAACCTGCCGGACGCCGAGATCGCCAGCGTCGGCGCCACCAACTGGGCGGGCGGCCTCGCCGCGACCGAGCACCTGATCGGGCTCGGCCACCGCCGCATCGGGATGATCGGCGGCCCCGCCGACATGCTCTGCACCCAGGCCCGGGTGGACGGCTACCGGACCGCGCTGGAGCGCGCCGGGATCGAGGTCGACAAGAACCTCGTCCGGTACGGCGACTTCCACCACCAGGGCGGTTTCGCCCGCACCCGCGAGCTTCTGGAACTGCCCGGGCCGCCCACCGCGATCTTCGCGGGCAGCGACGAGCAGGCCATGGGCGCCTACCAGGCGGCCCGGCTCGCCGGGCTGCGCATCCCCGACGACCTTAGCGTCGTCGGCTTCGACGATCTGCCCACCTGCGAGTGGCTGTCGCCACCGCTGACGACCGTCCGGCAGCCGCTGGAGGAGATGGGCCGCGTCGCGGCCCGCACCCTGCTCCAACTGCTGGACGGACGGCCGCCGCTGACCCCCCGCGTGGAGCTGGCCACCGATCTGCGCGTCCGGGCCTCCACCGCACCGCCGCCCCCCTCGGAGGATGACAAGTGAGCGAAGCGATCCGGGGGGTGCGGGGGGTCGTCCCCGCACCCGGAACGGAGACCGGAGCCGTCCCGGCCGCGAGCGCGACCCGCGAGCCCTGGCGGGACCGCGGGCTGCCGGCCGCCGAGCGGGTCGCCGACCTGCTGGCCCGGATGACGCCGGAGGAGAAGGCGGGCCAGCTCGCCGGCTTCTGGGCGATGCCCGCCGAGCCGGGCGAGCCCGTGGCGCCGATGGAGGACGACTCGCACGAGGACGCCCCGTCCCTGGAGGACGTCCTGGAGCGCGGTCTCGGCCAGCTCACCCGGGTGTTCGGCACCGTCCCGGTCACGCCGGCCGAGGGCGCCGCCCGGCTCCGCGACCTGCAGGGCCGCGTCGCCGCCGGTAACCGGTTCGGCGTCCCGGCGATCGCGCACGAGGAGTGCCTCAACGGCTTCATGACCTGGGGCGCCACCGTGTTCCCCAGCCCGCCCGCGTGGGGCGCCACCTTCGACCCCGGGCTCGTGGCCGAGATGGCCACGGCCATCGGGGCGAGCATGCGGGCGGCCGGCGTCCACCAGGGCCTCGCGCCGGTGCTGGACGTGGTCCGCGACGCGCGCTGGGGCCGGACGGAGGAGTGCATCGGCGAGGACCCCTATCTCGTCGGGGTCCTCGGCACCGCCTATGTGAGCGCCATGGAACGGTCCGGCATCGTCACGACGCTCAAGCACTTCGCGGGGTACTCCGCGTCCCGCGCCGGCCGGAACATGGCCCCGACGCCCATCGGGCCGCGCGAGTTCGCCGACGTCGTCCTGGAGCCGTTCGTGATGGCGCTGCGCGACGGAGGCGCCCGCTCGGTCATGCACTCCTACACCGACGTGGACGGGATGCCCGCCGCGGCCGACGAGCGCCTGCTGACCGGCCTGCTGCGCGAGGAGCTGGGCTTCACCGGCGTCGTCGTCTCCGACTACTTCGGCGTCTCCTTCCTGGAGACCCGGCACCGGGTGGCCGGGTCGCGGGGCGAGGCCGCCGCGCTCGCGCTGCGCGCCGGCCTCGACGTGGAGCTGCCGACGGTCCGCTGCTACGGCACTCCGCTGATCGAGCAGATCCTGCGCGGGGCCGTCCCGGAGGAGCTGCTCGACCGCGCCGCCGGCCGCGTCCTGACCCTGAAGGCCGAACTCGGCCTGCTGGACGAGGCGCCCGCCGGCGGGGACGGGGCCGCCCTCGACTTCGATCCTCCCGAGCACCGGGCGCTGGCCCGCCGGCTGGCCGAGGAGTCGGTCGTCCTGCTGGCGAACGACGGCGTGCTGCCGCTGCGCTCCGGCTCCGGCGTCGCGCTGGCCGGGCCGCTCGCGGACGACCCCTCCGGGATGATGGGCTGCTACACCTTCCCGAGCCACGTCGGCCGCCAGCACCCGGAGCTGCCGCTCGGCGTGGAGATCCCGACGCTGGCGGACGCGCTGCGCGCCGAGCTGCCCGGCGTCCGGGTGGCCGGCTCGGACGACGTGTTCGTCGCCGACGACGCCGACATCGAGGCGGCGGTCGCGGCGGCGCGGGACGCCGAGGTGTGCGTGCTCGCGCTCGGCGACCGGGCCGGGCTGTTCGGCCGCGGCACGTCCGGCGAGGGCTGCGACGCCGAGACGCTCGCGCTGCCCGGACGGCAGGCCGAACTCGCCGCGGCCGTCCTGGACACGGGAACGCCCACGGTCATCGTGATGCTGACCGGGCGTCCCTACGCGATCGAGACCATCGCCGACCGCGCCGCCGCCGTCGTGCAGGCGTTCTTCCCCGGTGAGGAGGGCGGCCGGGCCGTCGCGGGGATCCTCGCGGGGCGGGCCGAACCGTCCGGGCGGATGCCGATCAGCGTGCCGCGCCGCGCGTCCGGGCCGCCCGTCACCTACCTGCGGTCGCTGATGGACGGCGGGCACGACTGGAGCATGGTCGACCCCGTCCCGCTCTACCCGTTCGGGTACGGCCTGACCTGGACGTCCTTCGAGTACTCGGACCTGAAGGCCGGCGAGCGGGCGGCCACCGACGGGACGGTCACGGTCAGCGCCGTCGTTCGTAACACCGGGGAACGCGCCGGAACGGAGGTGGCGCAGCTGTACCTGTCCGACCCGGTCGCGTCGGTGGTGCGCCCGGCGCGCTGGCTCGCCGGCTGGGCGAGGATCCGGCTGGAGCCGGGCGAGGCGGCACGGGTCGAGTTCCAGGTGCACGCCGACCGGACCTCGTTCACGGGTCCCGACCTGCGGCGCATCGTCGAACCGGGCGTGGTCGAGGTCGCGGTCGGCCGGTCGAGCGCCGATCTGCCGCTGCGCGGCTCGTTCACGCTGGACGGCCCCGTCCGCGAGCTCGGCCCGGACCGCGTCCTGACCGTCCCGGTCGAGGTCACGCCGCTATGACCGCGTTCGGCAACCCGGTGCTGCCGGGATTCCACCCCGACCCGTCGATCTGCCGCGCGGGCGACGACTTCTACCTGGTGACCTCGACCTTCGAATGGTTTCCCGGCCTGCCGGTGTTCCACAGCCGCGATCTGGTGCACTGGAGGCAGATCGGGCACGCGCTGGACCGGCCGGAGCAACTCCCCCTGGACGGGGTCCCCGCCTCCGGCGGCCTGTACGCGCCGACGCTGCGCCACCACGACGACACCTTCTACCTGGTCTGCACGCTCGTGGACGGCACCGAGTGGTCGGGCCACTTCGTGATGACCGCGCCCGATCCCGCCGGGCCGTGGTCGGACGCCCGCCGGCTCGCCGGCGACGGGATCGACCCGTCCCTGTTCTTCGACGACGACGGGCGCGCGTGGTGCACCGGCACCCGGCCGACCGGGCGGTACGAGGGGCACACCGAGATCTGGCTGCGCGAGTTCGACCCGTCCGCCCTGGCCCTGACCGGTACCGAGCACGTGATCTGGGACGGGGCGGTCAAGGGCGCGATCTGGTCCGAGGGCTCCCATCTCTACAAGATCGATGGCCGGTACCACCTGCTCACCGCCGAGGGCGGCACGGCGATGGACCACGCCGTGATGGTCGCGCGCGCCGACACCGTCACCGGACCGTACGAGGGGAATCCGCGCAACCCGGTGCTGACCCACCGGAACCTCGGAACCGGGCACCCGGTCGTCGGGACCGGGCACGCCGATCTCGTGGAGACCCCGGACGGGGAATGGTGGATGGTCCTGCTCGGCATGCGACCGCACCACGGCGACCGGTGCAACCTCGGCCGGGAGACGTTCCTGACCCCGGTCACCTGGGAGGACGGCTGGCCGGTCGCCGGGGGGCGGGTCGAGCCGAGCCACCCGGTCCCGTCGCTGCCACCGCATCCGTGGCCGGCGGTACCGAGGTGCGACCAGTTCGACGGGCCTGAACTCGATCCCGTGTGGAACATGCTGCGGACTCCCCGCGAACGCTGGTGGAGTCTGGCCGATCGTCCGGGGCATCTGCGGCTGCGCGTCCGTCCGGAGAGCCTCGCGGACGTCGCCAACCCTTCGTTCGTCGGGCGGCGGCAGCAGCACCCGGCCTTCGCCGCCTTCACCGCGCTGGACTTCACCCCCGTCTATGAGGAGTGGGCGGGGCTCGCCCTCGTCCAGAACAGCGACTTCCACGTGCTGCTGGTGTCGACGAGCCAAGGGTTGCGCCTCGTCAAGCGGGAACAGGGCGTCGAGACGGTGCTGGCCAAGGGGCCGGCCGTCCCAGGCCCTGTCCGGCTGGGTTTCGAGGCCCACGGACGCTGGTACCAGGCGTCGTACTGCACCGTGCCAGGGGATTGGACGCCGCTCGGCGAGCCGGTGGACGGCGACATCCTGAGCAGCCAGGTCGCGGGCGGTTTCACCGGCGCCTACATCGGCCTCTACGCGACCTCCAACGGCCGGGCGAGCGGCAACCACGCCGACTTCGCCTGGTTCGAGTACGTCCCGCTCTAGAGGAGGAGCGCGGGGTCGGCGATCACGCGCTCCACGACGAGGCCGGCGGCGCCGAGGACCGCGGCGCCCTCCGCCAGCCCGGAGATCTCGACCGGCGGGGCGCCCCGCCGCAGCGCTCCGGAACCGTCCGCGAGGACGGACTCCAGCGGCGGCCGGACCCAGGCGGCCAGTGGCGAGAAAACTCCGCCGAGCACGATGGTGTCGGGGTCGATCAGGTTGACGGCCGAGGCGAGCGCGCCGCCGAGCGCGCGCCCCGCCCGCGTCACCGCCTCCAGGGCCGCCGGGTCGCCCGTGTTCAGCCGGTCGACGAGCCGGCTCACCGACCCCTCGGGGCCGGCGGCCGGGCGCGTCACCGGGAGGCCGGCCGCGCGGAGCATCGCCTCCTGGCCGGCGATCTGCTCCAGGCAGCCGCGCCCTCCGCAGGAGCACGGGGGGCCGGACGGCTCGGCGACGAGATGCCCGAGTTCACCGGCGAAGCCGTGCGCGCCGCGGAACACGCGCCCGTCCACGACGATGCCGGCGCCGATCCCGATCTCGCCGGAGACGTGCACGAAGTCGCCGAACCGGGCGCCGGCGCCGAACCACAGTTCGCCGAGGGCGGCCAGGTTGGCCTCGTTGTCGTACTCGGTGGGCAGCGCCGTCGCGAGATCGGGCGTGCCGGTGACGGGGACGTCCGTCCAGCCGAGGTTCGGGGCGTGCCGCACCACCCCGGTGTCGCGGTCGAGCAGGCCGGGCAGGGCGACCGCGGCGCCGGCGACGGTCAGCCCCTGCCCGGCGGCGGCCGCGACCGCGTCGGCCGCCAGCGCGGAGACGGCGGCGAGCACCGCGCCGGGCTCCCGGTCACGGTTGTCGGAACTGATCACATGCCGGTAGCGGACCTGCTTGGCGAGGTCCAGGACGCAGGCGGCGAGGTAGTCGACGTTGACCTCCAGCCCGAGCCCGGCGGCGCCGTCACCGTGCAGGGACACGCCGACGCCGGGACGCCCGCGCTCCCCCTCATGGACGGGCGCCCCGTCCCGGACCAGTCCCGCGCCCTCCAGCAAGGCCACGAGGTTGGACACGGTGGTCTTGGTGAAACCGGTGAGGTCGGCCAGGCGCGCCCGGGTGACCGGCTGGTGACGGGCCACGTGCTCCAGGACGACGGCGAGGTTCCGCTCACGCATCGTCGCGTGCCGGACGGGGGCGTTCGCGGACTTCGTCATGGATCAACCCTAAATGAATCGGGTGTATAGGCAGGGTGGAGACCCTCTGCTAGGTTAATTAGTCCAAGCTCTTTACGAAAGGCGGGACGGATGTCCGAGCGCCTGGTCGCGGGCGTCGACTCCTCGACCCAGTCGACGAAGGTCGTGCTGTGCCGCGCGGACGACGGCGCCGTGGTGGCGGAGGCGTCCGCACCGCATCCGGACGGCACCGAGTGCCACCCCGGCCACTGGCAGGACGCGCTGTCCCAGGTCCAGGAGCTGCTCGAACGGGCCGACGCGGTCGCGGTCGCCGCCCAGCAGCACGGCATGGTCGCGCTGGACGGCGCGGGCGAGGTCGTCCGCCCCGCCCTGCTGTGGAACGACACCCGCTCGGCGCCGCAGGCCCGCGCACTCGTCGAGGAGTGCGGCGGCGCGAAGGCGTGGGCGGAGCGGACCGGCAGCGTGCCGCTCGCGTCGTTCACCGTGACCAAACTGCGCTGGATGGCCGAACACGAGCCGGAGAACGCGCGGCGCACCGAGCGGGTCATGCTCCCCCACGACTGGCTGACACTGCGGCTGGGCGCGCGCGAACCGGTCACGGACCGCGGTGACGCCTCCGGCACCGGCTACTGGTCCCCCGCGTCCGGCGCCTACCTGCCGGACCTGCTGCGCGCCGCGCTCGGCCACGACGCCGAGACGCCGCGCGTCGCCGCCCCCGGCGAACGCGCCGGCGAGACGGCCTGGGGCGCCGCGCTCGGGCCCGGCACCGGCGACAACATGGGCGCCGCGCTCGGCCTCGGGCTGCGGCCCGGCGACGTCGTCGTGTCGATCGGCACCTCCGGGACGGCGTTCGCGGTCGCGGACGGGCCCGCCGCCGACCCGTCCGGCCTGGTCGCGGGCTTCGCCGACGCGACCGGCCGGTTCCTGCCCCTCGTGTGCACGCTGAACGCCGCGCGGGTCCTGTCGGCCGCCGCCGCGATGACCGGCGCCGCCCTGGACGAGCTGTCCGCCCTCGCCCTGGCCGCCGAGCCCGGTGCCGGAGGCCTGACGCTGCTGCCCTACCTCGACGGCGAACGCACCCCCGACCGCCCGGACGCGACCGGCGTGCTCGCGGGGCTGACCACGGCCAACGCGACGCGGGAGAACGTGGCCCGGGCCGCCGTGGAGGCGCTGCTGTGCTCGCTCACCGACGCCGTCGACCATCTCACCGCACAGGGCGTCCGGCCGCGCCGCACCCTGCTGATCGGCGGCGGCGCCCGGTCCGCGGCCGTCCGCGCGCTCGCCCCGGCGATCTTCGGGACGCCGGTGACCGTCCCCGAACCCGCCGAGTACGTCGCCCTCGGCGCCGCCCGCCAGGCCGCCTGGGCACTCGCCGGGACGCCGGAACCCCCCGAATGGCCCGCACGGCCCTCGACCGAGCACACCAGCGAGCACACCGGGACGGAGGTCCGCGAGCGCTACGCGGCGCTGCGCGACTCCGCCCCGGAGATCTGAGGAGGATTCCCTTGAGCGACTACACACCGGTGCCGGAAGACCGCTTCTCGTTCGGCATCTGGACGGTCGGCTGGCAGGGCGTCGACGTGTTCGGCCCCGGCACCCGCCCGCCGATGCCCGCCGACCGCGCCGTGCGCAAGCTGGCCGAGATCGGCGCCTACGGCGTGAACTTCCACGACAACGACGTGTTCGACTTCGACGCCACGCCCGCCGAACGGCAGGAGAGGATCGACGCGTTCCGCAAGGCGCTCGACGAGACGGGCCTGGTCGTCACCACCGCCACCACCAACCTGTTCGGCCACCCGATCTTCAAGGACGGCGCGTTCACGGCCAACGACCGCGACGTCCGCCGGTTCGCGCTCCGAAAGGTCATGGACAACCTGGACCTCGCGGCCGAGCTCGGCGCCCGCACCTACGTGTGCTGGGGCGGACGGGAGGGCGCCGAGTCGGGCGCCGCCAAGGACGTCCGGGCGGCGCTGGACCGCTACAAGGAGGCGTTCGACGTCCTCGGCGCGTACGTCGCCGACCAGGGCTACGACCTGCGCTTCGCGATCGAGCCGAAGCCGAACGAGCCCCGCGGCGACATCCTGCTGCCCACCATCGGCCACGCCCTCGCGTTCATCCAGACCCTGGAACGCCCCGGCAACGTCGGCCTGAACCCCGAGGTCGGGCACGAGGAGATGGCCGGCCTCAACTACGCGCACGGCCTCGCCCAGGCCCTGTGGCAGGGCAAGCTGTTCCACATCGACCTGAACGGGCAGCACGGCCCCCGCTACGACCAGGACCTCCGCTTCGGAGCCGGCAACACGCGCGGCGCCTTCTGGGTCGTCGACCTGATCGAGAACAGCGACTACAGCGGCCCGATCCACTTCGACTTCAAGCCGCCGCGCACCGAGGACGACGAGGGCGTGTGGGAGTCGGCGGCGGCCTGCATGCGCAACTGGCTGATCCTGCGCGAGAAGGTCCGCGCGTTCCGCGCCGACCCCGACGTCCAGGAGGCCCTGCGCCAGGCCAAGCTGGACGAACTCGCCCAGCCCACCCTGGCCGACGGCGAGGACTGGCGCTCCGTCCGCGACGCCACCGCCGACGCCGAGACCCTCGGCGCCCGCCGCACCGCCTTCGAACACCTCGACCAGCTCGCCCTGGAACACCTCTACGGTGTTGCCCAGGGGTAGCGCCCCCTTGGAACCCCCCGTCGCGAGCCGGTCGATCCTCACGCCACGGTGCGGGTGTGTTGTGACCGTGCGGGTTGGTGGCGTGGCCCTGCGGTCGCCCGGCTCGGCGGGCCGGGCGACCTCCGCTCGCTACGCTCCCTCAGGCCTCACGGCCCGTGGCCGTGGCCGGACTTTCGGCCCCTATGGCGCCGCGAGGGCCTCGGTGGGGGCGAGGCGGGCGGCGCGGAGGGCCGGGTAGAGGCCGGCGACGCCGCCGATGAGCAGTGTGGCGAGGACGCCGCCGGCCATCGCCCACACCGGGACGACGGTGGGCCAGCCCTGCGATACGGCGAAGACTGCGGTGACCACGATGCCGATCGCCACGCCGCCGACGCCGCCGAGCGCGGCGAGCAACTGCGACTCGGTGAGGAACTGCAGCCGGATCTGACCGCGGGTCGCGCCGAGCGAGCGGCGCAGGCCGATCTCGGCGCGGCGTTCCAGGACGGAGATCACCATCGTGTTGGCGACGCCGACGCCGCCGACCAGCAGCGCGACGCCGCCGAGGCCGAGGAGCAGGCCGGTGAACGCCTTGTCGGTGGCGTTCTGGGCGGCCAGCGCGTCCGAGGGGCGGCTGACCTCGACCTCGTTCGGCGCCTGCGGGTTCGCGGTGGCCGCGAGCAGGTCCCGCACCTTCTCCACCGCGTCCTTGCGGGCCCGGGTGTAGACGGTGGTCGGATGGCCGTCGAAACCGAGGTGGGCCGCGGCGGCGTCCCAGCCGACGAGCGCGGCCGAGTCAAGCTCCGGCGCCAGCTGGGTCGGTTCCAGGATGCCGACGACCGTGAACCACTGCGAGCCGAGCCACACCTGGACGTTCGGCGTCGACACCCCGAGCCGCTCGGCCGTCTCCGAGCCGAGCACCACCGCCGGGTACTTCGCCGTGCCCGCGTTCAGCCACGTCCCGGTGGCCATCGTGAGGCCGACGGTCTTCGGCAGGTCGAGACGGGCCGCGAAGACGCTGATCCCGCCGCTCTCGCCCTCCGGGATGTGGTCGTTGCGGTAGACGTTGGTGTCGCTCAGCTTCGCCGTCGCGGACGCCGAGTCCACCTCCGGCATCCGGCTCACCATGCCGACGGACTCCTCCGGCAGCTTCGACTCCTCCCCGAAGAAGTCCCGGCCGGGCCCCACCGTGAGCAGGTTGGTGCCGAGCCGGTCGAGCGTCGCCTGCAGCTGGGCCCGGCTGGACGTCGAGATGCCGACCACGCCGATCATCGCGGCGATGCCGATCGCGATGCCGAGGGCGGACAGGAACACCCGCATCGGGCGGGACCGCAGACCGGCGGCGCCGACCCGCAGCACGTCGCGCGGGCCGAGCCGCGCCGGCCCGTCCCCGGGCGGGGTCGTCGCGTTCACCGTTCCGCCGCTCATCGGGCCCTACCTTTCTGGGGGCGACCCCCAGACCCCCGGGCCCGGCGGCCCGAAGATCCTCGCTTCGTTGCGGTCATCGGGCCGCCTCCAATCGTGCGTCGTCGTGCACGATCCGGCCGTCGCGCATCCGCACCTGCCGGGGCAGCAGCGCGGCGATGTCCCGGTCGTGCGTGATCAGCACGACCGTCGTGCCGCCACCGGACAGCTCGCGCAGCAGGTCCAGCACGCCCGCACCCGACGCCGAGTCCAGCGCGCCGGTCGGCTCGTCCGCCAGCAGCAGCGCGGGCTCCCCGACGACCGCGCGGGCGATCGCCACGCGCTGCTTCTCCCCGCCGGACAGCTGGTGCGGCCGGTGGCCGAGCCGGTGCCCGAGCCCGACGCGCTCCAGGGCGCGGCGCGCCTTGCGGCGCCGCTGGGCGAGCGGCACGCCCCCGTACAGAAGCCCGTCCGCGACGTTGTCGAGCGCGCTGACCCCGGCGGCGAGGTGGAACTGCTGGAACACGAAGCCGATCCGGCGGGCGCGCAGCGCCGACAGGCGCCGGTCCGAGAGCCGCGACACGTCCGTGCCCTCGACCAGCACGGTGCCGGCGCTCGGCCGGTCGAGCGTGCCGATCAGGTGCAGCATCGTCGACTTCCCGGAGCCGGACGGCCCCACGATCGCGACCAGCTCGCGCGCCTCGACGGTCAGCGACACCCCGTCCAGCGCGGTGACCCCTCCCGGATAGGTCTTGGTCGCCTCGCGAAGCTCGACGACCGCGCTCCCGGCCCGCTGCGGTGGGACGACCTCCCACTCCCCTTCCTGCGCTTCGCCGCTCACGAGGGCACCCCGACCTTCATGCCCTCGGACAGCCCCGACCCGGAGATCTCGACCTGGCCGTCGGTGAACACGCCGGTCTCCACCGGCACCGTGCGGACCCGCCCGCCCTCCACGACCTGGACGGCGTAGCCGCCGTCGCCCTGGGCGAGCAGCGCGCCGATCGGCACGGCGAGGACATCGGCGTGCTTGTTCGCGGTGACGTGCACCTCGACGGGCGCCTTGTCGTAGGAGCCGAGCTTCTGCTGGCTCGCCACCGCGATCTCGACCTCGACGGTCGTCGGCTGGTCCTGCTGCCCCTCCTTGGCGACCTTCCCGACCGAAGTGATCCGTCCCTTGACCGTGTCGCCGGACGGCAGCTCGATCTCCACCTCACCGCCCTTCTTCGCGAGCCGCTGGTACTCGACGTCCAGGTCGACGCTCACCACGCGGGTCGTGCCGGTGTAGGTGAGGACGGCGCCGCCGATGCGGTCGCCGACGGTCGCCTTGCGTTCGGCCACGCGGATCCGGCCGGGCGCGACGACCGCCGAGCCCGGCTGGATCCGGCCGGTCTCCGCCAGGCCGAGGTCGTCCTGCCAGCGCTTCACGGCCGCGGTGGTGGAGGCGCTGAACGTCTTGTCGACGGTGAACCCCGTGTAGCCGAGGGCCCGCAGGTTCCGTTCGAGCTGCAGGACGTCGGCGCCCTCCGTCCCTTCGGAGAGCGCCCGGTACAGCGGCAGCCTCCCGTACAGCAGCGGCACCGGCTTGTTGTCGACCCGGTACACCGACCTGCCCCTGGGGATCACCGAGCCCGGCCCCGCCAGCCAGGTGAGGGTGCCGTTCCCGGCTCCGGCGATGGTGTGCGTGTTGCCGTAACCGAGCGTCCCGTCCACGTCCTGGGTCTCGACGAGCGTCGTCCGCTCGATCGCCGCCGTCGCGGGCGGCAGGGAGCTGTGCGCGGCGGCCGGGTCGCCGCCTCCGCCGAGCCCGGCCGTCGCGAGACCCGCGCCGCCGGCCACGATCACACCCGCCGCGCCGAAGACGATCACGCGCGTCCTGGCCACTAGTCGCCGCCGCCGACGGTCGTCGAGGGGCCCTTGCCGCCGTCAGGCGAGTACTTCGAGCACGCCTTCTGCGCGTTCTTGAACCGCTGGCTCCCCGGGTCGATGCCGGTGCCCTTGCCGGCCTGGATCTTGATGCCGCCGTCGGGGTCGGGGTCGGGGAACTCGCTGATGCCGTTGTCGCGCATGCACTTGGACATGGCGCGCATCTTCGCCAGCTCCTCCGGCTTCGGCTTGGGCGGCTTGCCGCCGTTCGGCATCAGGTGCGCGCACTTCTTCTGCGCCGCCTGGATCTTGCCGTCCGTCTTGCCGGGGCCGCCCTTGCCGGGCCCGGCGGACGCATGGATCTCGACCCGGCCGTCCCCGCTCGGGTCCTTCATGTCCACCCCGTTGTCGCGCATGCACTGGGCGAACTTCCGCATCTTCTCCTGGTCGCTGGCCTTCTTGGCGGTACTGCTCGCCCCCGCGCCCTTGCCCTCGGCCCCGCAGCCCTGCAGGCCGAGGGCCAGGACCGGAACCAGCGCCAGCGCCGCGAGCGTCTGTCGTCGCATCGATCGGTCTCCTTGTCGTCCCGCCGGACGGTGCGCCGGCGGCGACCGCAAGTTCAGCCCCGGGCCGGTAACCCCGGCGTAACCGGATCGCGTTATGCCCGCGTTACGCCGCCTCCCCGAAGCTTGGGCAGGACGCGCCGGGCGGCGCGTCCCGGAGACGGCAGAGGACGGAAGACGTGCGGGTACTGATCGCCGAGGACGAGCGGATGCTCGCCGATTCGATCGCCGAGGGGCTCCGGGCCGAGGCCCTCGCCGTGGACGTGGTCTACGACGGGGACGCCGCGCTCGAACGGCTCGGCGTGAACGACTACGACGTGCTCGTCCTGGACCGGGACCTGCCCGTCGTGCACGGCGACGACGTGTGCCGCGCGCTCGTGGAGTCCGGGGCGCTCGTCCGGGTGCTGATGCTGACCGCCGCGGTCACCGTCCCGGCCCGGGTCGACGGGCTGCGCCTCGGCGCGGACGACTACCTGACCAAGCCGTTCGCGTTCGAGGAGCTGGTGGCGCGGATCCTCGCGCTCGGCCGCCGGGCCCGCCCGGCGGCGCCGCCGACGCTGGAGCGCGCCGGGATCCGGCTCGACCCGTCCCGCCAGGAGGTGTTCCGCGACGGCCGGTACGTGCACCTGGCCCGCAAGGAGTTCGGGCTGCTCGCCGAGCTGCTGCGCGCGGACGGGACGATCGTGTCCGCCGAGCGGCTGCTGGAGAAGGTGTGGGACGAGCACACCGACCCGTTCACCAACACCGTCCGGGTCACGCTGATGAAGCTGCGCCGCAAGCTCGGCGATCCCCCGGTCATCGAGACCGTCCCGGGAGTGGGGTACCGGATTCCATGACGACGCACACCACGACGACGCACACCGGCACCACGTGGTTCAACGACCGGCTGCGGCCGACGATCAGAATGCGGCTGACGCTGCTCTACACCGGCCTGTTCGTGTGCGCGGGCATCGTCCTGCTCGGCCTGACGTACCTGCTCGTGCAGAACAACCTGCAGAGGCAGGGCGAACCCGGGAAGGCGGACCAGGTCTTCCAGGCCAACGGGGCCGGCGGGAAGACAGCGGGGCCCGGCGGGCAGGTCGTCGCGCCACCGCCCGGCGAGGCTCCGCAGGTCACCCTCCAGAAGGTCCAGGGTGTGCTGATCAAGGGACGCGAGGACTACCAGCGGGAGACGCTCAACGCGCTGCTCACCCAGGGCGGCATCGCGCTCGGCCTGGTGGGCGCGGCCGGGCTCGGCTTCGGCTGGCTGCTCGCCGACCGGGCGCTGCGGCCCGTCCACGCGATCACCGACACCGCGCGGCGGGTGGCGCGCAGCCACGACCTCACCGAGCGGATCGCCTACGAGGGGCCGCGCGACGACGTCAAAGAGCTGGCCGACACGTTCGACACCATGCTCGGCCGGCTGGCCGGCGCCTTCGACGGGCAGCGCCGGTTCGTCGCGAACGCCTCGCACGAGCTGCGGACCCCTCTCGCGATCAACCGGACGCTCATCGACGTGGCGGTGCGCCGCCCGGACGCCACCGACGACGTCAAGCGGCTCGGTGAGTCGCTGCTGGTCGTCAACGGGCGGCACGAACGGCTCATCGACGGGCTGCTCACCCTCGCCGACACCGGGAACGTCGTGGCCGACGCCGCTCCGCTCGACCTGGCGGACGTCGCCGGGCACGTCCTCCAGCAGGCCGCCCCGGAGGCCAGGGCCCGCGGCGTCGGCACCGACCGGCTGCTGGGCCCGGCGCCCACCTCGGGCGACCCGGTGCTCGTGGAGCGGCTCGTGCAGAACCTCGTCGAGAACGCGATCCGGCACAACCACGACGGCGGAGACCTGCACGTCGCCACCCGGGGCCGCGACGGGTGGGCCGAGGTCGTCGTCACCAACACCGGGCCCGTCGTTCCCGCCTACGAGGTCGAGACGATCTTCGAGCCGTTCCGGCGGCTCGGCAACGACCGGGTGCGCTCCGACCGCGGCTCCGGGCTCGGCCTGTCGATCGTCCGCGCCACGGCGACCGCCCACGGCGGCGGAGTGACCGCGGAGCCGCGCCCGGACGGCGGCCTCGCCGTGACCGTGCGGCTGCCCAGCCGGGTGGACGGCCCGCGGCAGGAGGTCCCCCCGGGGGCGCCTGCCGGAAACGCGGGGCGGATCACGGTAGCGTCGGATCAATGACCAGTGCGCAACTGCTCACCGACGCCTTCGACAGGATCCAGCAGGTTGTCCACGGGGCGGCCGGGGGGCTGCCCGCGCGGCGGCTCGCCGAGCAGCCCGCCGAGAGGGCCAACTCGATCGCGTGGCTCGTCTGGCATCTCACCCGCATCCAGGACGACCACATCGCCGACGCCGCCGGCACCGCCCAGGTCTGGACCGAGGACGGATGGGCCGACCGGTTCGATCTGCCGCTGGATCCGTCCGACACCGGGTACGGCCACAACGCCGCCCAGGTCGCCGCCGTCCAGGTGGAGTCGGCCGATCTGCTGACCGGGTACCACGACGCCGTGCACGACCGGACCGTCCGGTACGTGGCCTCGCTGACCGACGACGACCTGTCCCGGGTCGTCGACCGGGCGTGGGATCCGCCGGTCACGCTGGCCGTCCGGCTGATCAGCGTGGTCTCCGACGATCTGCAGCACGCGGGCCAGGCCGCCTACGTCCGCGGCCTGCTCAAGGGCGCCTGACGGCCGGGCGGCCCGTCCCGGCTGCGGGCGGGCGCGCCGAGGCCGGCGATGAGGCGCGACCACCGGGGGCCGATGCGGTCCAGGTGATGGGCGCGCACGGACCGCAGGGCCGCGTCGCCGAGCCGGTCCCGCAATCCGGGGTCCGCGATCAGCTCGCGGAGCGCCTCGGTCAGGGCGTCCACGTCTCCGGCGGGGACGAGCAGCCCGTCGTGGCCGGATCTGATCAGCTCTGCCGGTCCGGTCGGGCAGTCGAACGACACGACCGGCAGCCCCATGCCCATGGCCTCGATGACGACCATCGGCATGCCCTCGCGGCGCGACGACAGCACGTGGATCGACGCGCGCGCCATCTCCGCGTGCAGGTCTCGGGTGCGGGGGCACAGCTCGACCCGGCCGGTGAGCCCGAGGTCGCCGATGAGCGCGCGGAGCCGGTCCCGGCGCGGCCCGCCGCCGAAGATGCGCAGGGTCCAGTCGGGGTGCTCGGCCGCGATCGGCGCGTAGGCGCGGATGAGCAGGTCGAAGCCCTTGGCGTGGACGAGCCGGCCTGCCGCCAGCACGACCTTGTGCTCGCGCCGGGACGGCCGGCCCGGCAGCGACGGCGCGGCGTTCGGGATCCGGACGACCCGTGCGGCGGAGCCGGCGAGGGCGGCCTCGTAGCCTGCGCGGGCCTCGCCGGTGAGCGTCGCGACGACGGTGAGCCGGCGGTAGGCGCGGACGATCTGCCGCCGGAGGGCGGGCCGGTAGGACCCGAGGTTCATGTGGTCCTGCCCGATCGTGGCGACACCGCCCGGCGCGAGCTCTGCGGCCAGCAGGATCAGCGACGGCCTGGTCGCGACGAGCACGTCGGGCGGCCTGCCGCGCAGCAGGGCGCGGCGCAGGAGGCAGAGGTCGGTCCAGAGGCTCATGTGGCGGAAGGACGCCTCGTCCGCGGGTGTCAGCAGGCTCGGCAGCCTGGCCAGGGCGCGGGCCGCCCGCCCCTTGGCGGCGAAGCGGTCGTCGGCGTAGGTGACCGTGACGCCGTCCGGGATCGCGAAGAACGGTTTCGTGCTCCGCCTCAGGACGCTGACGATCTCGACGTCATGGTCGCGGACCAGGTGGCCGCAGAGGTTCAGGACCGTGCGGATCGTCCCGCCCGTCCCGTGCGCGTTCTGCAGCAGGACCCGGACGCGGAGCCGCTCACCGGGCGGCGGGACGCGCCGCAGCCGCAGCGGGCGCAGTGCCCAGAGCGCCGAACGGCGCAGGACACGGTGTGCCCTGCGCCGGACGCGGCGCCGCATTCGCAGCGGACGCGCTGACTCGTTCACCGGCTCCCCGATCGCAGACGGCCGTCTCCGGCTCGTTCCCCGGGCGGGGCCCGGCGATCGTCACCCGGTGGTCACGGTTCGGTCGAGCGCACTGCCCTTGACCCACCGGTTCCACGACATCTGGTAGTAGCTCGTGCCGTTGAACGGCTCCAGCTTGCGCTTGGTACCCGTGATGATCACGGGGTCGCCGATGTAGGAGAACTTGTAGAACCACTGGGCGTCCTTGGGCGGCGAGTTGACGCACCCGTGGCTGACGTTCTGGTGGCCCTGCGCCCACACGGTGGCGGCCATCGAGTGGATGTACTCGCCGCTGTTGGAGATCCGCACCGCGAACGGGATGACCTCCTTGTAGCCGCCGTTCGCCTTGTCCTTCGGGTCGACGCCCATCCACTCCGACGTCATGATCGCCGGGTTCTCCTTGCCCATGGTCAGGTGGATGCCGCTGGTGGTGAGGTAGGTGTCGACGCCGTTGACGACGCGGCCGCCGCGGCCCGCGCTGATCGGCCAGCTGCGGACCTTCTTGCCGTTCTTCTCGACGACGGCCCGCTTCTTCTTGGTGCTGATGGTGATGATGTGCGAGTCGCCGATGCGGAACCTGCGGCTGAAGTCCGACACGCCGTAGGTCTTCTTGCCCGACTTCACGCCGGCCAGCTTCGCCGTGAACGTCACGTTCTGGTTGGGCTCCCACCAGGTGCCGTTCTTCGTGCGGAAGATCGCCGTGGTGTCGTTCGACCAGTACCAGGCGCCGGTGGCCGGCTTGGCCGACTTGACCTCCAGGGCGCTCTCGACGGCCTTCTTGTCGCCGACCGGGCGGTTGAAGGTCACCTGGATCGGCATGCCGACGCCGACCTTCTCGTTCTTGCCCGGGGTGATGTCCACGATACTCAGCGCGTTCGCCGCCTTCTGCGTGGCGAAGGTGGCGTTGACCGTGGTCGACTTGCCCTTGGGGCTCTTGGCGACCGCCGTGACCTGGTATTTGGCGCCGGGACGCAGCGTCCGCGACTTCCAGCTGGTCTTGTCGGCGGTCATCGCGCCGTCCACCGGCTTGCCCTTGAGGGTGACCGTGACCTGTTCCAGGGTGCCGCCCGCCGCGGTGACGACGACGCCGTTCTCGGGCGCGGCCTTGGTGTTGCCGTTGCCCGGGTTGATCGTCACCTGCGGGACGGTCGCGTCGCCCTTCTCCCCGACGGTCACGCCGGAGTCCTTCTCTCCCCCGCTACAGGCGGTCGTGAGCAGCAGCACGACTCCCGCCATCCCTGCGCCCGCACGAACCCCTGCGGAAACCCTCCGCTGCACCACAACCTCCAGAACCCCGCCGTCTACCACAGCGACATTAGCGACAAAAGTCGACGATCATGCCATGACCCGGGGGTTTGGGGGGCGTCCGAGATCAAAGCGTTGCAAGAGGGCGGTGTGACGATCACTCTCCGTGTCATCGCGCCCGTGACTCAGCGGAGGGCGCTGCCCTCCCGCCACTTGTCGAACGGCAGCTGGAAGACGGACCAGCCGTTGTCCCATTCGACCTCGCGGTCGCTTCCCGTCAGCTTGATCACGTCGCCGCGCTGCATGATGTCGTAGAACCACTTGGCGTTGGCCGGGCTGACGTTCAGGCAGCCGTGGCTGACGTTCGCCGAGCCCTGCGAGCCGAGCGACCAGGGCGCCGAGTGCACGTACTCGCCGCTGTTGGAGAAGCGGACGGCGTAGTTCACGACCGTCTTGTAGTAGCCGGCGTCGCCCTCCTTGCGGCCCGGCGACGTCATCGTGACCGGGTTGCCCTTCTCCATCAGGAGATGGACGCCGCTGGTGGTGGTGAACTCCCGGGTCTGGCCGTTGCCGGCGCTGAACGGGATCGTGCGCAGCTTCTTGCCGTCGCGGGTCACCGTCATGTGGTGATCGCCGATGTCGCCGGTGGTGATCTGCGAGGCGCCGATGGTGAGGTTCGCTCGCGCGTCCTTGGCCCCGTAGACGCCGCCGCCCGCGTTCACTCCGGCCAGGTCCGCCTGGAAGCGGACCGTCTGGTGCGGCTGCCAGTACGTCTTCGTCCGGTAGATGACCTGGTCGGAGCCGACCCAGCGCCACGCGCCCTCCACCGGCTTGTCCGGGGTGACGTGCAGCGTCCGCTCCACGGCCGCCTTGTCGGTGACCGGGCGGTTGAACCGGACGAAGATCGGCATGCCGACGCCGACCTTCTCCCCCGTGAGGTTCGGGGTGACGTCCACGATCGACAGCGTCTCGGACGGCTTCAGCGTGGTGAACGAACTGGTCGCCGTGCGGGTCTTGCCGCCGCCGCTTGCCTGCGCGGTGACCGTGTAGGACGTCCCGGGCGTCAGGGTGCGGCTGGAGCGCCACGTCTTGTGGCCCTCGCCGTACTTGCCGGTGATGGTGGCGCCCGCGCCCTGGACCGTGACGTTCTGCAGCTTCCCGCCGTCGGCCTTGACCTCGATCGTCCCGTCCGGCTTGACCTGGGCGGTCCCGGTGGCCGGCGTGATCGTCACGGTCGTGTCCGACTCGCCCGAGGCGAGCCTGCCCGCGCCCCCGATCGAGCAACCGGTCACGAGCAGCGCCAGCGTGCCCGTGCCGCCGGCCACCACAAGCCCCACCCGACCCTTAGTTGCCACAAAGACCCCCAAGCCCATGAATTCACCTAGTGTCCGGTGAAATTGATTCAAGGATGGAGACGCCCCGAACGGGGCGCGGGTTCGGACGGAACCGAAGATTTGCCGTTCGAGCCGGCGACAGGGCGCCGCTCGGGCAGCCGTCGATGAGCCTCTCAGGCGGCCGACGGAGGGCCGGTCAGGCGGCGGAGCCGGTGGAGGACTGCGGGGCGGGCTCGCGGTTCACGTGGCGCACGACGCGCTTGAAACCCCAGACCGACAGGGCGATGCCGATCCCGCCCAGGCCCGCCACGATGCCGGTGCGGATCCACAGGTACATGCTGATCGACTCGTTGAACAGCATCCAGAGGCTGATGCCCACGTTCGCGAGCAGCACCGCCGACCACAGCAGCGAGATGCGCAGGAAGAACTGGTGGACCCTGGCGTGCTTGTAGAACGCCTCCGGAATCGGCGCCATGTCCTTGGCGAGCTTCATCGCCAGCGGCCGTCCGAGCGGCACCGAGGCGAGGAAGGCCATGCTGACGGCGAGCGTGCCGAGGGTCGGCTGCAGGAAGTAGATGACCGCGCTGTGCGTCGCGGCGGCGAGCCCGGCCCGTACGGTCACACCGACCGCGGCCAACATCAGCATCCCCGACACCGGGTGCCCGCGCATGTACCGGTAGATGATCCCGCCGTACACCCAGGCGACGGCGGCGATGAGCGCGCCGTTCAGGCCGAGGATCATGAGGGCGCCGTAGAAGACCGCGACGGGGGCGATGACCCCCTCCACGAAACGCGGCAGGGCGTGCATGAGCAGCGCCGTCACCCGCGGCAGTTCGAAGACGTGGTGGCCTCCCGCGTGTCCCTTGCCGTCCTGTGGCCTGGGCGCCCGGACCAGTCCGGGCGGTTCCGCGGTCGTGCTCGCCGGTCGTTCCATCGAGCGCTGCGCTCCCCAATCGGTCTGCATGGACTCGGATCTGCTCAAGATTTGCACCACCGTACGTGATGATCCGCACGTTGCCGTCCGTTTTCGAACGATCCGTGACGCGCGGGTTGTTCCCTCCTTAGTTCGGCCGCGGGGGCGGCAAGGTGCGGATCAAGGCCGGATCCGGCCAGAGTCGAACCTTTCGGTCCCGGCCCTCCTCCGCCGGACTTCAGGAGCTTCCCGGCTCGGCCCTGACCTGGGCGTTTCACCCGGATACCCGAGCCCGGACGGGACATGCGTCAGGCTTCGGGAGTCGTGGGCTGGACGTCGCGGGCGGCGGCGTAGATGGCGCGCAGCGTCACCGCCACCGACGGCCGGCGCACGCTCGCGGTCCGGGTGACGGCGTAGACCTCCCGGGCCAGCGTGCACTCGGGGATGCGCCGCACGGCCACGCCCTGGTCGCCGGCGGCGAGCGCCAGCGCGGGGACCGCGGTGATGCCGATGCCCCGCGCCACCAGGCTCAGGATCGTGTGCAGCCCCTCGAACTCCCAGGGGACGGGCCGGGCCCCTCCGACGGTGTCCAGGAGCCGCTCGACGGCCTGCCGGGACGGCTCCCCGGGCGGCGCCGCCATCCACGGCTCCTCCCGGAGCTGCTGCAGGTCGACGGGCCGGTCCGGATGCGACATGGAATGGGTGTCCGGGACGACCAGGACGAGCGGATCGCGGCGCAGATGGAAGAACTCCAGTGCCGCGGGCGACTGGTCGGGGACCTTGCCCGTCCAGTCGTCGATGAGCGCGATGTCGACCTCGCCGTTCTGCACCTGGCGGATGCCGGCCCCCGGCACGGACTGCCGCAGGACGAAGGTGAGCCCGGGGTGGTCGCCGAGGCTCTTCGCCAGCGCGGGCGCGAAGGCGACGGCCGCGGTCGGGAACGCGGTGACCACCACCCGCCCCATGGGGGTGTCGGCCTGGGCGGACAACTCGGCCTCGGCCGTCTCCACGAGTCCGAGGATCTCCTCGGCGCGTTCGGCGAGGCGGCGCCCGGCGTCGGTCAGCTCGGCGCTGCGGGCGGTCCGGTCCAGCAGCGGGATGCGCGCCTCCCGTTCGAGCGCGGCCAGTTGCTGGGAGACCGCGGACGGTGTGTAACCGAGGGCGGCGGCGGTCGCCGCGATGCTTCCGCGGCGGGCGAATTCGGCGAGCAGCCGGAGGCGGCGCAGCTCTAGCATCAGCCCAGCTTACGGTCACCATCGATGAGACTCGCTTGTGATGATGCTGAAAGCGGGCAAGCATTAGGCGAACCCGGCCGGGTCGCACACACGGGGATTCCACGGTCACCCACCGTCTATCTCGCCATGCCCTTTTGGAGTATTCATGCCTGCCCAGAATGTGCCCGCATCCGTCCGGCCGCTGTCGTTCGAACCGCGCCCGGTCCCCCTGTCGGCGACGCTCGCGGTCAACGAGGCCATAGCCCGCAAGCGCAGGCGGGGGGAGCGCGTCCTTCCCCTTGGTTTCGGGGAGGCCGGGATACCCATACATCCGGCGCTCACCCGGGAGCTCTCCGCGGCCGCGGGGCGGGGCGGTTACGGGCCGGTGGCCGGGTCCGCCGCGCTGCGCGCCGCGGCGGCCGGGTACTGGGCGCGGCGGGGGCTGGAGACCGATCCGTCCATGGTGGTCGCCGGTCCCGGCAGCAAGCCGCTGCTGTTCGCGTTGCTGACCGCGCTGGGGGGTGACGTCGTCGTCGCGGCCCCGAGCTGGGTGAGCTACGCGGCGCAGGCGTCGCTGGCGGGCGTGGAGCCGATCCGGGTCGCCACCCCACCGGGCGAGGGCGGCGTTCCAAGCCCGGCGCTGCTGGCCGACGTCGTCGTGCGGGCCCGCGCCCGGGGCCGCGACGTCCGCGCCGTGGTGGTGACGCTGCCCGACAACCCGACGGGGACGATCGCGTCCGAGGACACCGTCCGGCGGCTGTGCGCGGTGGCGCGCGAGCAGGACCTGGTCGTCATCTCGGACGAGATCTACCGGGACCTGGTGCACACGCCCGGGAGAACGGTGCCGGCCCCCGCGCGGTACGCGCCCGAGAGGACCGTCGTGACCACCGCGCTGAGCAAGAGCCTGGCGGCCGGGGGCTGGCGGCTCGGCGTGGCGCGGCTGCCGGACGGGCCGTTCGGCCGTGCGCTGCGCGACAGCGTGCTCGGGGTGGCGAGCGAGATCTGGTCCAGTGCCCCGGCCCCGATGCAGCACGCCGCCGCGTACGCGTTCGCCGAGCCGCCCGAGCTCGTCGAGCACATCGACCGCAGCAGAAGGCTGCACGCCGCGGTCACCGGCGCGGTCGCCGACCGGTTCGCCGCCGCGGGCGCGCGGGTCACGCGGCCGGAAGCGGCCTTCTACGTCTACCCGGACTTCGGCCCGATGCGGGACGTGCTGGAGGTCGCCCACGGCGTCCGCACGGCCGCCGACCTCACGCACCTGCTTTTGGAACGTTACGGAGTCGGCGTGCTGCCGGGCAGCTCCTTCGGGGACGCCCCGGCGGCCCTTCGCATGCGGGTGGCGCCGAGCCTTCTCTATGGGGAGACCGACGAGCATCGCCTGGCGGCCCTGGCGGCTCCGGCACCGGCATCGCTGCCGTGGATCGCCGACGCTCTGGACCGGCTCGGCGAGGTGCTCGGCGACCTTTCCGCCACCGTCACGATGGGTGAGCCCGCGATCGCTTAAGGCGACCGCGGAACCGCGGGCCGTCCGGTCGCCGGACGGCCCGCGGTCCGCTGTGTGAAGCGCCGGACGCACACCGTCACAGGCGCCCGGACCGGCCGCTTCAGGGATCGCCGTCCGGCCCGACCGGCGCGTATAAGCGTGGTGTAAGGTCCAACGACGCACGGGGCGAACGTCACCGAACGACCCGCGGCAGGCCAAGGGACGTCCTGTCCGCCCTGCCCGTGGTAAACCCAGGATGAGCGCGAGTCACGCAGGTGATGGAAGAAGGCGAGGGGGCCCGCCATGAGGCATGCACGGGACGGGGCTGCCGCGGCGATGAACGCCGCCTCCAGGATTCTGGTCGCGCGAGGCAAGAACGAGCCCCAGGAGATGGAGAACCCCGACGTCGCATGGGGGCAGCGGGCCCGTGACGGGGTGTGGGTGCCGACCAGGGACGGCCAGCGGATCCACCTCGGCATCGACGTCGCGGCCGCCGACACGGTCGCGCAGGTCCTGCGTCCCAGCCTCCGGGTGTTCGTCGGCGTGGACGTCGACACCGACATCGTCGCCCAGACCACGGCCGGCGGGGTGCGGCTGCTCACGGTGATCCACGGTCCCGACGCCCCCACGGAGTTCCGGTTCTCCGTCTCCCTCGCCGACGGCCTGACACTGGAGTCGATGCCGTCCGGCGGCTACGACGTCGTCCACCTGCGGTACGGCGCCACCGTCGGGCGGCTGTACAACCCGTGGGCGAGCGACGCGATGTTCCGGCAGGTGAAGGCGGACTACGCGCTGGAGGGCTCGGCGGTCACGATGCGCGTCCAGCACACCGACGCGTACTACCCGGTGGTCGCCGACCCGCACTACGAGCGCTGACCGGCCGGATCAGGCCTCCGGCGTGCCAGCGTGTCCTGGCGGGGTGGGCATGGACGTGCGCGATCGGCGTCATATGGTGGGGGCGACGGGCCGCGTTCCGGCCCCGGCACCGCCGCCGGACACCCGACCGCCCCGGTCCCCCGAGACTGGAGTCCCTGTGATCTTCACCCATGACACCGAGCACGCGCTCACCGTCGTCGTCGACCTGATCAACACGGGCGCGGCGGCGTCCGGCGCGGAGGAGCTCGGCGGCCTGCCCGGCCTGCGCGCGTTCGTGGACCGCAACGCCTTCAGCGACGTGGGCGAGCTCTCGGCGGCCGACCTCGCCCGGGTACTGGACCTGCGCGACCGGTTCCACGCGGTGTTCCGCTCCGGGGACGTCCCGTCCGCCGTCCGGCGGATCAACGAGATCGTCGGTGAGGTCCGCACCACGCCGCATCTGACCGATCACGACGACTACGACTGGCACGTGCACTTCTTCGCGCCCGGCGCGCCTCTCGGCGAGCACCTGGCCGCCGACTGCGGCATGGCGCTGGCGTACGTGGTGGCCGCCGGCGAGCTGGACCGGCTGCGCACCTGCGAGGCGCCGGACTGCTCCCGCGTGCTGGTGGACCTGTCGCGCAACCGATGCCGCCGCTACTGCGACAGCCGGACATGCGGCAACCGCATGCACGTCGCCGCCTACCGCGCCCGCCAGCGCGAAGCCGCCCACTGATCCCGGGCCGCCGCGAAGCGCGCCGCTCGGCCCCGGCGAGCGAACCAGAAGGGAATTCGGTTCAAAGGGCGCCCTCTCTCGTCATCGCCGTGGCCTGGTCGGTAATCTCATATTTCACGCTCGTTGCGGGTTAGGCCCGTGGTGGGCCCCGTCGGACCTATTTCAGCCATGGAGGATCCGCTGTCCAGGCGAGCACTCATCACCGGCATCACCGGACAGGACGGCTCGTATCTGGCCGAGCATCTGCTTGCGCTGGGGTACGAGGTCTGGGGCCTGGTGCGGGGGCAGGCGAACCCCCATGTGTCGCGGTTGCGCAAGCACATCGGCGACGTGCAGATCACCACCGGGGACCTGCTGGACCAGGGCAGCCTGATCTCGGCGGTGGAGCGGGTCCAGCCCGACGAGGTCTACAACCTGGGCGCGATCTCCTACGTGCCGATGTCGTGGCAGCAGGCCGAGCTGACCGCCGAGGTCACCGGGATGGGCGTGCTGCGGGTGCTGGAGGCGATCCGGGTGGTGTCGGGCATCAGCCCGTCCCGGACGCCGGGCCGCGAGCAGATCCGGTTCTACCAGGCGTCGTCCTCGGAGATGTTCGGGATGGTCCGGGAGACGCCGCAGAACGAGAAGACGCCGTTCCACCCGCGCAGCCCGTACGGGGTGGCGAAGAGCTACGGGCACTACATCACGCAGAACTACCGCGAGTCCTACGGGATGTTCGCGGTGAGCGGGATCCTGTTCAACCACGAGTCGCCGCGCAGGGGCGCCGAGTTCGTGACGAGGAAGGTGTCGCTGGGGGCCGCGCGGATCAAGCTGGGCCTGGCCACCGAGCTGCGGCTCGGCAACCTCGACGCCCGGCGCGACTGGGGCTTCGCGGGCGACTACGCCCGCGCGATGCGGATGATGCTGGCGCAGGACGCCCCCGAGGACTACGTCATCGGAACGGGCCAGACCCAGTCGGTGCGGGAGCTGGTGGAGTTCGCGTTCCGTACCGCCGGCCTGAACTGGCAGGACCACGTCGTCCTGGACGAGAAGTACACGCGCCCGGCCGAGGTCGACCTGCTGTGCGCGGACCCGAAGAAGGCCCGCGAGCAGCTCGGCTGGGAGCCCGAGGTGACGTTCGAGGACCTGGTCACGATGATGGTCGAGTCGGACCTGCGGCTGCTGTCGGAGTCCGCGCGTCCCGAGGACGAGCCCTTCAGCCCCGACCACTGGTGATCCTCCCACCGGCGCCGTGGCACGATGCAAGCATGGCCACTTGTGAGCACGTGCAGACCGTCCCCGTGGAGGACCCTTCCCCGAACACCCCGCAGGGGTGCCAGGAGTGCCTGGAAGAGGGCACCCGGTGGGTTCATCTGCGCCTTTGTCTCGGCTGCGGGCACGTGGGCTGCTGCGACTCCTCCCCGATGCGGCACGCGAGCGCGCATTTCCAGAAGGAGGGGCACCCGATCGTCCGGTCGTTCGAGCCGGGCGAGGACTGGCGCTGGTGTTTCGTCGATGAACTGATCGTCTGATGCCCGACGTCCGCCTGCGCAGCGGCCCCGGACGCTGGATCCTGCTGGCGACGGTGCTCGGGTCGAGCGTGGCGATGCTCGACGCCACGGTCGTGAACGTGGCGCTCCCGAAGCTGGCCCGCGACCTGAACGCCGACATGGCCGACCTCCAGTGGACGGTGAACGCCTACACGCTGACCCTCGCCGGATTCATCCTGCTCGGCGGCTCGCTCGGGGACCGGTTCGGGCGGCGCCGGATCTTCCTCGTCGGCGTGGTGTGGTTCGCGGTCGCGTCGGTGCTGTGCGGCGCCGCGCCGAACACCGAGATGCTGATCGTGTCGCGGGCGCTGCAGGGCGTTGGCGGGGCGCTGCTCACCCCGGGATCACTGGCGATCATCCAGGCGTCCTTCGCGCCCGACGACCGGCCCCGCGCGGTCGGCGCCTGGTCGGGCCTCGGCGGCGTCGCGGGCGCGATCGGCCCGTTCGCGGGCGGCTGGCTGGTGGAGGCGGCCGGGTGGCGGTGGGTGTTCCTGCTGAACGTGCCGCTCGCCGCGGTGGTCGTGCTGGTGGCGGTCCGGCATGTCCCGGAGAGCGTCGACCCGCAGGCCCACGGGCGCTTCGACGTGCTCGGCGCGGCGCTGGCGGCGCTGGCGCTGGCGGGGACGACGTACGCGCTCACCGAGGCGCCGGGCGGCGGCGCCCCGCCGATCATCGTCGCCACGGCCGCCGGGGGCGTCGCCGCGGCCGTCGCGTTCGTGGTCGTCGAGCGGGCACGCGGCAGAAGCCGGCACCTGCCGGGCAAGCGGCCCGGACGGGAGACTCCGCAGCCGATGCTGCCGCTGGACGTGTTCGCCTCCCGGCAGTTCTCCGCCGTCAACGTCGTCACCTTCATCATGTACGGCGCGATGGGCGTGCTGTTCTTCCTGTTCGTCCTGAACCTGCAGGTCGTCAGCGGATTCTCGCCGATCGCGGCGGGGACGGCGCTGCTCCCGGTCACCGTGCTGATGCTGCTGCTGTCGGCGCGGGCGGGCGCGCTCGCGCAGAAGATCGGACCGCGGCTGCCGATGACCGTGGGCCTGCTGGTCGCGGCCGCCGGGATGCTGCTCGTCGGCCGGATCGACGAAGGCTCCTCCTACGTCCGGGACGTGCTGCCGGCCGTGGTGGTGTTCGGGCTGGGGCTGGCGGCCGTGGTCGCACCGCTCACCGCGACCGTCCTCGCCACCGCCGACGAGCGCCACGCGGGCGTCGCCAGCGGCGTCAACAACGCGGTCGCGCGGGCCGCGGGGCTGCTCGCGGTGGCGGCGATCCCGCCGCTGACCGGGCTCACGGGCGACGCCTTCGACGATCCGGACGCCTTCTCGCACGGGTTCCGGCTCGCGATGGTGACGTGCGCGGTCCTCCTGGTGGCCGGGGCCGTGCTGAGCTTCGTCACCGTCTCCGGCGACGCGCTGCGGACGCCGGCCGGCGAGGCGGTCGAGCCGGAATGCAGGAGGCACTGCGGTGTCGGCGCACCGCAACTGCAGCCCGAGCGGGAGACCGTCCCGTCCGCCGAGCCCGCCGGTGGCGCGGCGCCCGGGACCAAGGCCTGATCATCGGCCGGGCGGGCCGATTGCCGGGTCCGGATCCGGCTATGTCCAGGACCGCAGCGGTTCGTTGGCATACGGTCGGTGCATGAATCTGCGGCAGCTGCGCTATGTCGTGGCGACCGCCGACCACGGCACGATGACGTCGGCGGCCCAGGCTCTCTACGTGGCTCAGCCCGCGCTGTCGCGGGCCGTCCGCGAGCTGGAGCGCGAACTCGGCGTGGAGCTGTTCGCCCGGTCGGGCCGGGGTGTCGTCCTCACCCCCGTCGGGGAGCAGGTCGTCCGGCAGGCCCGGATCGCGCTGGACGCCGTCGACGCGATCGAGGGCCTCTCGGTCACCCGGGCCAACGGCCGCGGCGCGGAGCTGCGCATCGCCGTCACCGCGTCCCTGGAACCGGAGCTGACCGGGCGGCTGATCCCCCGCTTCGCCCGCGACCAGCCCGCCGTCCGGGTCCGGGTCGTGCGCTGTGCCGACCGCGACCAGGTCGCGGGCGCGCTGCGCACGGGCCGCGCCGACCTCGCGCTGACCGACCTGCCCGTCCCTGGCGACATGACCGCGCACCCGTTCGAGCAGCGGGAGGTGGTGCTGATCTCGCCGCCGACGCTGAAGGTCCGCGAGCCGGTGCAGCCCGCGGCGCTGGACGGGATGCGGCTCGTCCTGCCGGCCCGGGGCAGCGCGCGCCGCGCCGAGATCGACACGATGCTGCGGCGGATCGGCGCGACGCCGGTCGCCGCGGTGGAGTCCGACGAGCGCGGCGCGTGGCTCGGCTGGGTCCGCGCCGGCATGGGCTCCCTGCTGTGGTACCGCAACCAGATCGACGACACGGAGGGCGTGACGATCCGCTCGTTCATGCCGCCGCTCACCCGCATGATCGGGCTCGTCCACGCGCACCGCCGGCTGCCTCCCGCCGCACGGGACTTCCTCACCTTCGCCAAAGAGACGCCCCGCGAGACCCACCCCCGCTGACCCGACGACTGAGCGCCGGCGAAGGAGCGGGTCAGCGGCCTTTGCCGGGGGGGCGCCCCCAGATGGGTGCTGACGACCCCCGCCGATCGTGCCCGCGGCGGCGTCGGGTTTCCGCGGTCATGCCATCATCTGGCAGGTGGAGACGACGCACGCACTCTGGCTGCTGGCCGTTCCGGTCGGCGCGCTGATGGTGGCCGCGGCGGCGCGGCGCATCGGGCTGTCGGCCCCGCTGGTCCTCGTGATCGCGGGGCTGGCCTTCTCGTTCGTTCCGGGCGTCCCGGAGTTCGAGCTCGACCCCGAGTTCGTGCTCTTCGTGTTCCTGCCGCCGCTGCTGTTCTCCGCGGCCTGGAAGAGCTCGTTCACCAACCTGCGCCAGAACGTCTGGTCGATCGGGCTGCTGTCGATCGGGCTGGTGCTGTTCACCACGTTCGCCGTGGGATACGCGGCGTACCTGCTCGTCCCCGGGCTGCCGCTGTCGGCGGCCTGCGTGCTCGGCGCGATCGTGGCGCCGCCCGACGCGGTCGCGGCGGTGAGCGTCGCGCAGCGCCTCGGCCTGCCGCGCCGGACGGTGACGGTCCTGGTCGGGGAGAGCCTGTTCAACGACGCGACGGCGCTGACCGCGTTCCGGGTCGCGCTGATAGCGGCGACGGGGGCGGGGTTCACGCTCATGGAGGGCGTGTGGCGGTTCCTGTTCGCCGCCGCCGTCGGGGCCGCCGTCGGGCTGCTGCTCGGGCCGCCGCTGCACTGGCTGCGGACCAGGCTGAACGACCCGCTGGTGGAGAACGGCGTCGCGCTCGTCGCGCCGTTCGCCGCCTACCTGATCGCGGAGAGCGTGCACGCCTCGGGGGTCATCGCGGTGGTGGTCAGCGGCCTGTACCTCGGCAACCGGGACACCGAGTCCGGGGCGGTGACCCGGCTGATCGGCCACTCGTTCTGGAAGGTCATGGTGTTCGTGCTGGAGTCGGTGGTCTTCCTGCTGATCGGCCTCCAGCTGCCGCCGGTCGTCAACGAGCTGTCGGGACGCAGCTGGCAGCAGCTGACCTGGTGGGCGGTCGCCGTCTTCGCCGTCACGGTCGCCGCGCGGTTCGTGTGGGTGTTCCCCGCCTCGCAGCTCCCGCGGCTGCTGTCCCGGCGGGAGCGGTCGCTCGGGAACGTCGGCTGGCGCGGCATGGTCGTCGTGTCGTGGGCGGGGATGCGGGGGGTGGTGTCGCTCGCCGCCGCGTTCGCGGTCCCGTTCGTCACCACGGGCGACAAGCCGTTCCCGGGACGGGACCTGATCCTGTTCCTGACCTTCACGACCGTCCTCGCGACGCTGCTGGTGCAGGGGCTGACGTTCCCGGCGCTGATCCGTGCGCTCGGCATCGGCGGCGGCCGCGAGCGCTACACCGACACCGTGGCCGAGGCCGGCGCCCAGCACGCCGCCGCGCAGGCGGCCCTCGACCGCCTGGAGGAGCTGTACGCCGAGGAGCGGCTGGACGAGTCGGTGGTGGAGCGGCTCCGGCAGCTCGCCGAGCACCGGCAGCTGCGGGCCTGGGAGCGGCTCGGCGGCGGGACCGGCCCGGAGGGCGAGGAGGTGCCGACCGCGACGTACCGGCGGCTGCGGCGGGAGATGCTGCTGGCCGAGCGCCAGGTGTTCGTGCGGATGCGGGACGAGCGCCGCATCGACGACGAGGTCCTGACCCGGGTCATGTACGAGCTCGACCTGGAGGAGGTCGCCCTCACCCGCGACTGATCGGGAGGGGGCGGTGCCCCGGCCACGGAGCATGCCGTGGCCGGGGCGACGGCTCGGTCAGGACGACCCGTTGAGGGGCTGCTCGGGGAGCTCGACGGTGTAGGACTCCTTCACCACGTCCAGGTGGTGCCAGGACTCCCGCACCGTTGCCCCGGGCACCGACCGGATGGCGTCGAGCACGGCCACCAGCTCGGCGCGGGAGGCCGCCTCGGCCTGCCCGACGATGTCGTAGCGGCCGAACCCGGTCGCCAGGTACCGGACGCCGTCCTGGGCCGCGACGGCCTCGGCGACCTTCCGCAGCCCGCCGGTCACCAGCAGCCCGAACCCGCCGAGCTCGGCGGCGCCGAGGGCCAGCGGGTCGGCCAGGCCGGTGACCTGGATGACGCCGGTGCGCATGAGCCTGACCACCCGGGCGCGGGTCGCGGCCTGCGAGAGGCCGATGATGTGCGCGAGCCTGGTGTAGGGGGCGCGCCCGTCGTGCTGCAGTTCGTGCAGCAGCCGCCAGTCGATGTCGTCGAGGGTGACCTCGCCGAGCTCGCGCACCACAGCGTGCGTGTCGCGCACGGTGGACACCGACCGGAAGACCTCCGCCGCACGGACCCCGGGGACGGACCGGACGTGGTCCACCTCGGCCGCGAGCGCGGCGTCGTCGCGGGTGCGCACCTGCGCGACCAGGTCGTGCGGGCCGGCGGTCAGCGCGGCGAAGCTGACGGCGGGGCGCTCGGCGATGGCCGCGGCCACCTCCCTGGCCGAGCCGTCCACGGTGACCGACACGTGCCCGATCGCCTCCGCGCCGACGACGGCGGCGTGCACGATGCCGACGACGCGGACGACCCGCGTTTCGAGAAGGTGCTGCACCCGTGCCCGCACCGCCGTGCGGGAAAGCCCGACACGGTCGGCGAGCGCCTGGAACGTCGCCCTGCCATCCCGCTGGAGCTCGCGGACGAGCACGGCGTCGACCGCATCCAGCACGGCTCTCCTCCTCGACATGTAATGAATCGTTTTGCCAGCGTCTGCAAGATCATTCCATTTCAAGACGGTATGACGTCAAATATTGATCTTGCTCGTGTTCGCCATGCCCGGCGGCCGTCGAAGCGTCGGCGGCCGGTTCCGGACGGCGACGTTTCCGATGCCGCGTAAACCGGCGCGAAAGCGCAACGCTGCCGGGCTCGCGCCGCGCACCCGGCGCTGCGCGCCGCCGGGGCGGCGGGCGCGCACGGTGGCGATCACCACTCCGGCGACCGCGGCGCGGCCGGGACGCCCCGCGGCGCGAACGGGCACGGCCGACCGGGCCCGGATGCGTGACCTGCATGCGCCTCTCCCGGTGTTCTGCTGTCCCGCCCCCTACGGCGGACCCGCCGTCCGCGTGAGGCACATGTAAGAAAAGTGCATCCAGGGCGCAGTTACGTCAAGAGGTAACTTTACAGAGAGCCAAGCCCCACGTTGCACCGTTTTCCACCAGGTCTGGGGATTCCCTTCGGTTATGCCTGGAAGAAGGCGTACAGAGCGTCGTGGATCACATCGCCGACCCGCCGGGACACACTGTCATCACCGCTGGTCACGGCTCCTCGAACGGCTTTCGTGAGTGCGCGGGGGCGGCGGCCGCCGCGGCTTGGCCGGAGCATCGCCGGGTATGTCGGACAATGTACGGTGGCCCAGCCACTCAGATCCGCGATTGGTGTGTAGTACAGCCGTGCGCCTGCTCAACGGTGAGCGTTCCGCTCACGACCTCACCTACAACGACGTCTTCATGCTCCCCCGCCGCTCCTCGGTCGGGTCGCGCCTGGAGGTCGACCTGGCCACAAGCGACGGCAGCGGAACCACCGTTCCGGTCGTGGTGGCCAACATGACGGCGGTGTCCGGCCGCCGGATGGCCGAGACCGTCGCCCGCCGCGGCGGGGTCGCGGTGCTCCCGCAGGACATCCCGGTCGACGTCGTCGCCGAGGTCATCGGCTGGGTCAAGGGACGCGACCTGGTGGTGGACACCCCGATCCGGCTGGGCCCGTCCAGCACGGCCGGGGACGCGCTCGCGCTGCTGCCGAAGCGCGCGCACAACGCGGTGATCGTCGTCGAGGACGACCGTCCGGTCGGCGTGGTCACCGAGGCCGACTGCCAGGGCGTCGACCGGTTCGCCCAGCTCCGCGACATCATGTCCCGCGACCTGGTCACGCTGCCGGCCGGCGTCGATCCGCACGAGGCGTTCGACCGGCTGCACGAGCGCGGCCACCGGCTCGCCCCCGTCGTGGACGCCGAGGGCCGCCTCGCCGGCGTCCTCACCCGCACCGGCGCGCTGCGCGCGACCCTGTACAAGCCCGCCGTGGACGCCGCGGACCGGCTGCGCATCGCGGCCGCGGTCGGGGTGAACGGCGACGTCGCGGGCAAGGCCAAGGCGCTGCTGGAGGCGGGCGCCGACCTGATCGTCGTCGACACCGCGCACGGCCACCAGGACAAGATGATCAGCGCGCTCGCCGCCGTCCGCGGACTGGACCCGGGCGTCCCGGTCGTCGCCGGGAACGTGGTGACGGCCGAGGGCACCCGCGAGCTGATCGAGGCCGGCGCCGACATCGTCAAGGTCGGGGTCGGCCCCGGCGCGATGTGCACGACCCGCATGATGACGGGGGTCGGCCGCCCGCAGTTCTCCGCCGTCCTGGAGTGCGCCGCCGAGGCGCGCCGCCTCGGCCGGCACGTGTGGGCGGACGGCGGCGTCCGGCACCCGCGCGACGTGGCCCTCGCCCTCGCGGCGGGCGCCGCGAACGTGATGGTCGGCTCCTGGTTCGCCGGCACCTACGAATCGCCGGGCGACCTGCAGCGCGCCGCCGACGGGCGGCTGTACAAGGAGAGCTTCGGGATGGCCTCGGCGCGGGCCGTGCGGCTGCGCGCCGCCGAGGACTCCCCGTTCGACCGGGCCCGCAAGGCCCTGTTCGAGGAGGGCATCTCCACGTCCCGGATGTTCCTGGACCCGCAGCGTCCCGGCGTCGAGGACCTGATCGACTCGATCGTGGCGGGGCTGCGCAGCTCGTGCACCTACGCGGGCGCCCGCACCCTGGAGGAGTTCCACGAGCGGGCCACGATCGGGATCCAGAGCCCGTCCGGTTACGCCGAGGGAAAGCCGCTGTCCACCAGCTGGTAAAACCCGTGCCGCCCCGGCGGCCCGGCGGCACCGCGATTCGCGACACGCCGCCTCCATCACCCCGCTGTGGACGCGCTGACCTGCACTCTCTTATCTCAGGGCGGAGAAGGGGGTCTCCGTCCCCGAGGGGGGCGCAGCATGTTCGACGTCGGGCCGGCCGGAGCCGGGACGAGGCCGCTCGCGGAGGATCCGCCGCCCCCGGCCCGCGGCGCCGAGCGGGACCGCCGGGCGCGGGATTCGGCGCTGCGCGAGCTTGCCGAGGCGCTGCTCATCGCCGCGGTGTCGCCGGCGCTGCCGGGCATCGCGCACCTGCGGGCCGGACGCGTCCGGCTCGGCGCGGCGCTGCTCGCCGTCCAGGCGCTGGTGCTGACGGCCGCCGCCCTCGCCGCCGGGCAGGACCGCTCGCTGCTGCATCCCTCGGTGCGGCCCGCCTGGCCGGTGGCGCTGACGGCCGGCTGCGTCCTGGTCGCGGCGCTGTGGGCGGCGCTGATAGTCCACTCCTACGCCGTGCTCGTCCCGGACGGGCTGCCGCCGTTGTGGCGGCTCGCGGGCGGCACCACGGTGTCCGTTCTGTGCCTACTGGTGATCGTCCCGCCGCTGACCGCGGCCCACGCGCTCGCGCCCTGCGCCCTGCGGGAGTCGGCATCGGGCTCCCCAAACCGCGGCGAATTCAATATCCTGGACAACTCTTGCACCAGAGGCCACATCCGCTCGCATGGGGTCGACTCTTACGCAACCTTTGCCCGGTTCCGCGCGTCCATTATGTGAGCCAGGGCTTAATTCACCGTGGGTGGGAATCGGAGCGTACATGGGTCGGTCGGCGAGGCGGCGTGCCCGGGACAGGGACGAGGACGGCAACTCCGGCGGGGCCGGGGGGTTGCCCCGTGCTCTGGCGCTGACGCTCGCGTCCGCCCTGGTCTGGGGCATCGCCCATTTCGTCACCGGCCGCCGCATCGCCGGCGGGCTGCTGCTGGCGCTGTATCTGGCGATCGGCGCCGTCCTGGCGGCCGCCGGAACGCTCTACCGCTCCGACCTGATGCACCTGGCCGTCCAGCCGGCCGCGCTGCAGCGGATCTCCGGCGGCCTCGTCGCGCTCGGCGTGCTGTGGATCCTGGTCGTGATCCGCTCCTACCTGGTGCTGCGCCCGGCCCGGCTCGCCGCCGGCGCCCGGACGCTGGGCGCCGCCTCCGTCGCGGTGATGTGCTTCGCCGTCGCGGTGCCGGTGGCGTGGTCGGCGCACAGCACCTACGTGTACCGGGACGCGCTGACCAGCATCTTCCGCAGCGGCAACGAGAACGGCAAGCACGTCGACACCGACGACCCCTTCAACGGTGAGTCCCGCGTCAACATCCTGCTCCTCGGCGGCGACGCCGCCGCCGACCGCTCCGGTGTCCGCACCGACAGCATGACCGTGGCCAGCGTCGACACCAAGACCGGCGACACGGTGCTGCTGAGCCTGCCGCGCAACCTGGAGCACTTCCAGATGCCGCCCGGCCCGGCGCACGACCGGTTCCCCTACGGTTTCACCGGCGACGGGCCGCAGAACCCGGGCCTGCTGAACGAGGTCTACGAGTACGCCGAGAGCCACCCCGACGTGGTGCCCGGCGTCGCCAAGAACCACCGCGGGCCCGAACTGCTGAAGGCCACCATCGCCGGCATCCTCGGCGTGCGCGTCGACTACTACATCCTCGTCGACATGTTCGGCTTCGCCGACATCGTCGACGCCATGGGCGGCGTCAAGCTCAAGATCACCGAGCCGATCCCGTACGGGCTGCAGGGCGGCGTGCTGCAGCCCGGCTACCGGACGCTGAAGGGCAAGGAGGCCCTCTGGTACGGACGGTCCCGCACCGGCAGCAGCGACTACGTCCGGATGGGCCGGCAGAAGTGCCTGATGCGGGCGATCGCCGAGCAGGCCGACCCGCAGACCGTCCTCACGAGCTTCGACAAGCTCGCCGCGGCGGCCAAGCGGACGCTCTCGACCGACATCCCGCAGGAGCTCCTGCCCGCGCTGATGAAGCTGTCGAACAAGGTCAAGAACGGCGCGCAGATCCGCAGCCTGCAGTTCGTCCCGCCGCTGATCTACTCCGGGAACCCGGACTTCGACAAGATCCGCTCGCTGACGTCCGACGCCGTCAACAGCGACCCCCGGCAGGTCAGCGCCAAGCCGAGCGACACGCCCACCGCCTCGCCGACCGATTCACCGGACGGCTCCCCGAGCGACACTGAGACGCCCAAGCCCGACACCAAACCGGTGTCGCTGGAGAACAGCTGCCCGTAGGACGAGCCGCGAGCGCCGCTACTACGGGGTTCCAAGCCGCAGGCGGCGGGAGGACACTGGGCGCGTGAAACCGGTGCATCGGGTCCGGCAGGTCGCCAACGCGGTCAACCTGTCCACGGGCCTCGGGCTGCTGCTCGCCTCGACCGCGACGCGTGGCCCGGGCCGCGTGCGCAGGGGCCCGGAGGGGCTGCTCGTGGCCGGCGGCTACCGGCTGCCGTTCCCGATCGCGTCCGCGTTCACGGTCGGCAACGTGATCCTGGTGCGCGGTGACGCGTCCGGCCTGGCCGACGGATCCCGGCTGCTGCGCCATGAGGGACGGCATTCGACCCAGTACGCGTGGTGCCTCGGCATCGTCATGATCCCCCTCTACGGCGCGGGCGCGGGCGCGTCGATGCTGCTGTGCGGGGACTGGGCGTCCTACAACCCCTTCGAGCGGCTCGCCGGCCTGGCGGACGGCGGCTACGAGCGGCGCCCGCTGCGCCCGTTCCTGCGGCGGTCCTGAACGGCGGGTGTCCCTCCTGGTCCGGGGAAGGGGGATCATTGAGGGAGACGATGACTGAGAAAGGCTGGTGCGGGTGCCTCGGATCCACGGCTGCGACGCCTACCGCGTGACGATGCCGCGCGGACGGCGGCCGGAGAGCGTCCTCGTCCGGCTCAGCGGCGGCGACGCCGTCGGCTGGGGCGAGATGGCCGTCCCGGCGGGTGCCGCCGACTCGGGCGCGGCCTGGGCGGACATCGAGGAACGCATGGGGCCGGCCCTGATCGGGCTCGACTGGGAACGTCCCGAGGACGTGTCCGCCGCCGCCGACCTCGGCGCCAGCGAGGCCGCGGCGGCCGTCGACACCGCCTGCTGGGACCTGTGGTGCCGGACCCGCGGCCTGCCGCTCGCCCACGCGCTCGGCGGGACCCGCACGTCCATCGTCACGGGTGCGCGGATCTCCCCCGAACCGGCGCTGGACACGATCACGGGCCGCGTCAACCAGGCCGTTGGAGCGGGCCACACCCGCGTCACCCTGGACGTCCGTCCCGGCTGGGACGTCGAGCCCGTCCGCGCGATCCGGCAGGCGTATCCGGCGCTGGCGCTCGTCGCCGACGCGGGCCACGCCTACGGCGAGTCGCCCGCCCACCTCGCCGCGCTGGAAGCCCTCGACGCCTACGGCCTGGCGGCGATCGAGCGTCCGTTCCCCGCCGGGGACCTGGCCGCGCACGCCCGGCTCCAGCTGCGGGTGAGCACCGCCGTGGCGCCGGCGGTCGGCGACCTGGAGACCCTCGACGCGGCATTGATGCTCGACGCGGGCCGGGCCCTCCACCTGCGGCTCGACCGGCTCGGCGGGCTGACCGCGGCCCGCAGCGCCCACGACCTGGCCTACGCCGCCGGGTGGGACGTGTGGTGCAGCGGGTGCGGCGCGTTCGGCATCGGGCAGGCCGCCGCGGTCGCGCTCGCCGCGCTGCCCGGGTGCACGCTGCCGAGCGACGTGTCCGACCCGGCGGGCGGCCCGGTGTTCGTGACGCCACCGGTCCGCTCGTCCGGCGGTGTCGTCGGCGTCCCGCTCACCCAGCCGGGTCTCGGCCACGAGATCGACGAGGCGCGCATCGAGAGGCTGGCGACCCGCCGCATGCGCCTGTCCACGTGACATCCGCCCCGGCCTGGGTGGTGGCGGGGCCGCCCGGCTCCGGCAAGACGACGGTCGCGGAGCTGCTCCTGGCCCGGCTGCGTCCCGTCCCGGCGCTGCTGGACAAGGACACGATGTACGGGCCGTTCGTGGCGGCGACGCTCGCGGCGTCCTCCCGTGATCCGGGCGAGCGTGAGGGCCCCTGGTACGACGAGCACGTCAAGCCGCACGAGTACGCGGGGATGACCGCCGCGGCGCGTGAGATCCGGTCCCACGGCTGCCCGGTGCTGCTCAGCGGCCCCTTCACCGGACACATCCGGGACGAGGACCGCTGGACGGAGTGGGTCGCGGCCCTCGGCGGCCCTCCCGTGCACCTCGTCTGGATCAGGACGGACGCCGTGACCCTCCGTCGCCGCCTGGAGGAACGGGCCTCGCCCCGCGACACCGCCAAGCTGGCGGCCTTCGGGGAGTTCACCGCCCGGATGCGTCCTGAGACGCCGCCTCCCGTCCCCCACACGGCCGTGGACAACCGCCTCACCGCGCCGGTACCGCTCGAAGCCCAGCTGAACGACCTGCTCGGATGAGCGTCTGGCGGAGGTCCCGCGGACCTCCGCCAGCGTGCCCGGGTCGCCCGTCAGCGGGCGGCGCCCGTCATCGGATCAGATGTTGATGTTGATATTGGTGTTCTCGTTGTGGTTGTCGCAGCAGTCGCATTTGCAGTGGTCGTGGCCGCCCTTGGCGGAGGCGTGGACCGCCGGCGAGGTGGTGGCCGCCGACGCCGTGGCGGCCACGCCGGTGAACCCGGCCAGGGTCGTGGCGGCCGTCAGGACCAGAACCGAGAGAGACCTGCTCATGATCATTCCTTTCGTGTTCCCGGTGCTTGCTCTGCGATCCTTCCCGAATGGCCACGCTATGTAACTAGATCATCACTATAAGTAAGAAAAGTCGGCAGGTCGTCCTCTTGGTCTTGTGTCGGCGTCAGGGGGCGGCGGGCGGTTCTCCCGGGTCGACGGGAGCCTGCCATGGGCCGGGCGGCCGGCCGTACTGCCCCGGCTGGGCAGGTGGCGAATACTGGCCAGGGGGCGCGTACTGGCCTGGCTGCGCGTAAGGGTACGGGTCGTAGTACGGCTCTGGCGGGGGGAGGGCGGACCGTTCGGGCGCCGGGGGCAGGGGTGGCGCCTGGCGCGCCGCCCGGCGGTCCCGGTAGGCGTTCTTGAGCCGTCCGCCGAAGCGCTTGCCCATGTCGCCGACCTGCTGCGCCCGGTCGCCCTGCATCGCCCCGTGCACCCTGGCGGCGGAGCGCCGGCCGAGATCCTGCACCTGCCGGGCGCGCTCCGACTGCAAGGCGCGCTGCGCGGCCTCGGCCTGGGTGAGCCGGACGGCGTTGTCGCGGACGACCTGGCCCGCGACCTGGCCCGCCGCCTGCGTGCCGTCCCAGGCGATGACGGCGCCCTGTCTCGCGGCCTCGGCGGCGCGCCGGTAGCCGTCCGCCCGGACCAGGGCGGTGCCCGCCACCAGGTCGGCGAAGGTGCGGCGGCGGGCGCCGACGAGCGCCGGGGCGCTGTTGGCCAGGAAGATCCCGACGGCCGCCAGCCACATCACGAGGGAGAGGAAGAACAGGCCGTGCAGCAGGAGGATGCAGGCGGCGCAGTACAGGCCGGTGCCGCCCGCCGTGGTCGCCAGGGAGCGGCGCAGCGCACGGGACTTGGCGGACCTGGCGTTCTCCACACGCAGATCCAGCACGGCTTTGCCGATGGTGCGGCCGGCGAGAGCCTGCCCGGCGAACTGATGCAGGAACTCGATCAGGATGAGCAGCAGCAGCGCCTGCTCGACGGCCTCGACGACCTTCCGCCACAGACCCATGCCGAAGTCCTCGGCGGCGTTCTGGACGTCGCCGCCGGACAGCAGGAGCCCGCCGGTCGCCGACAGCGCGTCGCCCCACAGGCCGTCCCCGAGCAGGCCGTTCAGCCGGCCCCACGTCATCATGCCGAGGAGGATCGCGGCGCCGGCGAGGAGGGCGGTGTCGATGCTCCAGGCCGCCAGGCGGCGGCCGCGCGGGGCCGCGGTCGGGGGCGGTGCGGGGGGCGGCCCGGGGTCGGGGGCGGGCAGGGGTACGGGCGGCGGACCGTGCACGGAAGTCCCTCGGGTCGCGATCTTCTCTTGATCAAAGCGCCGGACCGTCAGGAGTTTAGGGCGCGCGGTCCCCCGCCGCCACCGCGCGTCCTCAGTAGGACTTGGGCAACCCCAGGGAGTGCTGCGCGACGAAGTTGAGGATCATCTCGCGGCTGACCGGCGCGATACGCATGAGCCGGACCACCCCGGCGAGCATCCCGACGCCGTACTCGGTGGTGAGGCCGTTTCCGCCGTGGGTCTGGATGGCCTGGTCGACGCAGTGGATAGCGGCCTCGGCGGTGGCGTACTTGGCCATGTTCGCGGCCTCCCCGGCGCCGGAGTCGTCGCCCGCGTCGTACAGCCAGGCCGCCTTCTGCCCCATCAGCCGGGCCAGCTCCAACTCGATCTTGGCGGCGGCGAGCGGGTGCGCGAGGCCCTGGTGCGCGCCGATCGGCGTGCGGAACACCTGCCGGTCCCTGGCGTACGCGGTGGCCTTGCCGAGGGCGAGCCGGCCGATCCCGGCGCCCATCGCGGCGGCCATGATCCGCTCGGGGTTGAGACCGGCGAACAGCTGCAGCAGGCCGCCGTCCTCGTCGCCGACGAGCGCGTCGTAAGGCAGCCGGACGTCGTCGAGGTGGCAGACGAACTGCTTCTCCGGCGACACGATCTCCATGTCGATGGGGGTGTAGGTGAAGCCGGGGGTGCCGGTCGGGACGATGAACAGCGACGGGCGCAGGTTTCCCTTCTGGTCCTGCGTGCGGGAGACGAACAGGACGGCGTCCGACTCGTCCACGCCGGAGATGAACGTCTTCTGCCCGTTCAGCACCCAGCCGTCGCCGTCCCGGCGCGCCGTGGTGGTGATGCGGTGGGAGTTGGAACCGGCGTCGGGTTCGGTGATCGCGAACGCCATCTTGACCGAGCCGTCCGCGAAGCGCGGCAGCCAGTGCTTCTTCTGGTCGTCCGTGCCGGACCGGCTGATGATCGTCGCGCAGATCGCCGGGGACACGACCATGAGCAGCAGCGGGCAGCCCGCGGCGGCGAGCTCCTCGCACACGGCGGCGAGGTCGCCGATGCCGCCGCCTCCCCCGCCGTACTCCTCCGGCACGTTGACGCCGAGATACCCGAGCCGCCCGGCCGCGGCCCACAGCTCATCGGTCTTCCCCCCGGACCTGGCCTTCTCCACGTAGTAGGAGGACCCGTACTCGGCACCCAGTTCGGCGACGGCCACGCGCAGCGCGCGTCGCTCCTCGGTCTCCACGAAGCTCATTCCGGGTTCCCTTCGATGATCGCGAGGACGGCGCCGGACTCGACCTGCTGTCCCGCCGCGACGTTCAGTTCCGTGACCGTCCCGGCGGACGGCGCGGCGATCCGGTGCTCCATCTTCATCGCCTCCAGGACGACGAGGGTCTCCCCCTCGGCGACGACCGCGCCCGGTTCCGTCCCGACGCGGACGACCGTGCCGGGCATGGGGGCGAGAAGCGAGCCGGGGGCGATGTGGCTGCTCGGGTCGGCGAAACGCGGGACGACGGCGAGCGTGACGGGGCCGAGGCGGGAGTCGACGTGCACCGCGTCCCCGGCCGTCCTCACCGCGAAGGTCTCGCGGAGGCCGTCATGGTCGAGGACGACCTGGTCGGGGGTCGCGGCCACGAGCGAGGTGCCGGGGCACAGGTCGGAAGCCAGGCCGTCCCGGTGCAGGCGGTAGTCGACGTCAACGGGGCCGTGCGGGCCTTCGAACGTCCTGCGCTGGGGCTGGGACCTGACATTGCGCCAGCCGGACGGGAGGCCGCCGAGCACCGTCGCGGCCGACCGGTTCGCCGCCGCCTGGGCGAGCGCGGCGGCCAGCGCGGACACCCTGACCGCGGCCTCGTCCGCCAGCGGCGCCGCCAGGGCGCCGAGGCCGACGCGGTCCAGGTAGCCGGTGTCGGTGTCGCCGTCCAGGAAGACCGGTTCCTCCAGGATCCGGACGAGCAGGTCGCGGTTGGTGGTGAGACCGTGGATGCGGGCGCCGCGCAGCCCGGCCGCCAGCCTCCGGGCGGCCGCGGCCCGGGTCGGCGCCCACGCGATCACTTTGGCGAGCATCGGGTCGTAGTGGACGCCGACCTCGGCACCGCTCTCCACACCGCTGTCGAGCCGCAGCCCGTGCTTCGCGGGGACGGCGAACTCGGCGTCCACGCCCGGCACCTCGAAGGTGTGCAGGGTGCCGCCGGCGGGGCGCCAGTCATGCGCCGGATCCTCCGCGTACAGGCGGACCTCGATGGCGTGTCCGCGCGGCTCCGGCATGTCCTCGCCGAGGCGGGCGCCCTCGGCGACCTCGATCTGCAGCCGGACGAGATCCACCCCGTACACGCACTCGGTGACCGGGTGCTCGACCTGGAGGCGAGTGTTGACCTCCAGGAAGAAGAAGCGGCCGTCGCGGGCCAGCATGAACTCGACCGTGCCGGCGCCCACGTAGCCGATCGCCCGGGCCGCGCTCGCCGCCGCCTCGCACAGGCGCGCCCGCAGCCCGGGCGGGACGGCGGGCGACGGCGCCTCCTCGACGATCTTCTGGTGGCGCCGCTGGATCGAGCATTCGCGTTCGCCGAGCGTCCAGACCGTCCCGTGCGCGTCGGCGAGGACCTGCACCTCGATGTGGCGGGCGCCCTCGAGCAGCGGCTCGCAGAACACCGTCGGGTCACCGAACGCCGACTCCGCCTCGCGGCGCGCGGCGGCGACCGCGCCGTCCAGTTCGTCCGGCGCGCCGACGACGCGCATGCCGCGCCCGCCGCCGCCCGCGGACGCCTTCACCAGCAGCGGGAAGTCCGCCTCCGCCACCTGGGCAGGGTCGATCTCCGGCAGCACCGGGACGTCCGCGGCGGCCATCAGCTTCTTGGCCTCGATCTTGGAGCCCATCGCGGCGATCGCCGCGGGCGGCGGGCCGATCCAGGTCAGGCCCGCGTCGATGACGGCCCGCGCGAAGTCCGCGTTCTCCGACAGGAACCCGTAGCCGGGATGGACGGCGTCCGCCCCCGCGCTCTTCGCCACGGCGAGCAGCCGCGCGGACGACAGGTACGTCTCCGCCGGGGACGCACCGGGCAGCCGGCCCGCCACGTCCGCCTCCCGGACGTGCGGCGCCCCGGCATCGGGGTCGGAATGGACGGCGACCGTCCCGATGCCGAGGTCCCGGCAGGCCCGCAGGACGCGGCGGGCGATCTCGCCGCGGTTGGCCACCAGCACTCTGTTGATCATCAGTCGCTCACATCCGGAAGACGCCGAAGCCGTCGGCCCCGCGCACGGGCGCGTTGCAGACGGCGGACAGGCACAGGCCGAGCACGGTCCGGGTGTCGCGCGGGTCGATCACACCGTCGTCGTAGAGCCGTCCGGACAGGAAGAACGGCAGCGACTCGGCCTCGATCTGCGCCTCGACCATCTCCCGCATCGCGCGGTCCTGGTCCTCGTCGTAGGCCTGGCCGCGCGCTTCGGCCGCCTGCCGCGCGACGATCGACAGCACGCCCGCGAGTTGTTGCGGCCCCATCACCGCCGACTTGGCGCTCGGCCAAGCGAACAGGAACCGGGGGTCGTACGCGCGGCCGCACATGCCGTAGTTGCCCGCCCCGTACGACGCCCCCATCACGATCGTGATGTGCGGGACCCTGCTGTTGGCCACCGCGTTGATCATCAGGGCGCCGTGCTTGATGATGCCGGCCTGCTCGTACTCCTTGCCGACCATGTAGCCGGTCGTGTTGTGCAGGAACAGCAGCGGGGTGTCGCTCTGGTTGGCGAGCTGGATGAACTGCGCCGCCTTCTGCGCCTCGTCCCCGAACAGCACGCCCTGCGCGTTCGCGAGGACCCCGATCGGGTGGCCGTGGACGCGCGTCCAGCCGGTGACCAGGCTCGTCCCGTACAGCGGCTTGAACTCGTCGAACCGCGACCCGTCCGCGATCCGCGCGATGACCTCGCGCGGATCGAACGGGACCTTCAGGTCCTCGGGGACGATCCCGGCGAGTTCCTCCGCGTCGTACAGCGGCTCCTCCGCCGGGCCGGGCCGCGGTCCGAGCTTGCGGTGGTTGAGGTTCCGGACGATCTGGCGGCCCAGGCGGAGCGCGTCCGCCTCGTCGGCGGCCATGTAGTCGGCGAGCCCGGAGGTGCGCGCGTGCATCTCCGCGCCGCCGAGCTCCTCGTCGCCGGCCTCCTCACCGGTCGCCATCTTCACGAGCGGCGGACCGCCGAGGAACACCTTCGCCCGCTCCTTGACCATGACCACGTAGTCGCACATGCCCGGGATGTACGCACCGCCGGCCGTGGAGTTGCCGAACACCAGGGCGATCGTCGGGATGCCGGCCGCCGACAGCCGGGTCAGGTCCCGGAACATGCGCCCGCCCGGAATGAAGATCTCCTTCTGGGTCGGCAGGTCCGCGCCACCCGACTCGACCAGGTTGATCACGGGAAGCCGGTTCTCCAGCGCGATATCGGAGGCGCGGAAGCTCTTCTTCACCGTCCACGGGTTGCTGGATCCGCCCCGCACGGTCGGGTCGTTCGCCACGATCACGCATTCGACGCCCTCGACGACGCCGATGCCGGTGACGACGCTCGCGCCGACGGGGAAGTCGCTGCCCCACGCCGCGAGCGGGCTCAGCTCCAGGAACGGCGAGTCGGGGTCGAGGAGCAGCTCGATGCGCTCCCGGGCGAGCATCTTCCCGCGCTTGCGATGCCGGGCGACGTACTTCTCACCGCCGCCCTCCAGCGCCTTGGCGTGTTCGGCGTCCAGCGCGGCGAGCTTCTCCAGCATGGCCTGGCGGCGCTCCCGGTACTCCGGGCCATGCGTGTCCAGCGTGCTCTTCAGGGTCACAGGACGGCCTCCGGGATGTCGACGAGGCGGGATCGCAGCCATTCCCCGAGGGCCTTGCCCTGCGGGTCGAACCGGGTCGAGGCCGATACGCCCTCCTGCAGCAGCCCTTCGACGACGAAGTTCACGGCGCGGAGGTTGGGCAGTGCGTGCCGCCGGACGGTGTGCTCCCGGGTCTCCGGCAGCAGCTCCTGGAATCTTTCGATGGTGAGGAACGGCTCCAGCCAGCGCCACTGCGCGTCCGTCCGGGCCCACACGCCGATGTTCGCGTCCCCGCCCTTGTCCCCGCTCCGCGCTCCCGCGACCCGGCCGAGGGGTGCGTGGACGGTGGGACCTCCTGCCGCCTTCTCCCGCGGGACGGTGTCCTGCCGAGCGGGTTTCGGCTCCCCGCCTTCCGCGAGCGCGGGCGGGATGGGGATGCGCTTCCCCTCGTGGGTGACCGCCACGTGCTCGACCACGCCGTTCAGGACGAACGCGGGCGTGTAAACGCCGTACGGACCGCCCTTGCCCGGCGGTGACGTCATCGTGAAGCCCGGGTAGCCCGCGAGGGCCAGTTCCACTGCGGCGCCGCTGAAGGCGCGCCCCACCTTCTCCGGGCCCGGGTCGAGGACGGCACAGCGGAGCAGGGCCGTCGCCTCCCCCTGTGTGGCCGGGTCGGGCTTGGCTGCGCCGATGAGCGTCCACTCGACGCGGGCCGGCCGGGCATCGCCGAAGGCGGCCTCCAGCCGGGCCTTCGCGAAATCGGCCTTTGCCTCGATGTCCAGACCGGTGAGCACGAACGTCATCTCGTTGCGATGTCCGCCGAGGTGGTTCAGGCACACCTTGGTGGCCGGAGGCGGAGGGACGCCTCTCACGCCGCTGATCCGCACTCGGTCCGGGCCGTCCGGCGCGAGAGCGATCGTGTCGAACCGCGTCGTCACGTCCGGACCGGCATAGGACGGCCCGCCGATCTCGTACAGCAGCTGCGCCGTGACGGTCTCGGCGGTCACGGCGCCGCCCGTCTCGGCGTGCTTGGTGATCACGCTGGTGCCGTCGGAATGGATCTCGGCGATCGGAAAGCCGAGTGCCTTTACATTGTAGATCTCTTGAAAGAAGGCGTAGTTGCCGCCGGTGGCCTGCGCCCCGCACTCGAGCACATGCCCGGCGGCCGTCGCGCCGGCCAGCGCGTCCCAGTCGTCGCGCGCCCAGCCGAAGTGCGCCGCGGCCGGGCCCACCACCAGCGACGCGTCGGTGACGCGTCCGGTCACGACCACGTCGGCGCCGGCCCGCAGGCATTCGACGATCCCCCAGGCGCCGAGATAGGCGTTGGCGGTCAGCGGCCGCCCGTACCGCTCGTCCGCCAGGCCCAGTTCCTCCGCCCGTTCGAGCAGGTCGTCGCCCTCCACATGGGCGATCCGCACGTCGATCCCGAGCCGGGAGGCCAGTTCACGGAGCCGGTCCGCCAGCCCGCTCGGGTTGAGCCCGCCGGCATTGGTGACGATCTTGGTGCCGTGAGCCGCGGCCAGGCCGAGAGACTCCTCCATCTGCCGCAGGAAGGTCGCGGCGTACCCGGCGTCCGGGTCCTTCATCCTGCCGCGACCCAGGATCAGCATCGTCAGCTCGGCCAGGTAGTCGCCGGTGAGGACGTCCAGCGGCCCTCCTTCCAGCATCTCCCGCACCGCGGAGAAGCGGTCGCCGTAGAAGCCCGAGGCGTTACCGACCCGCAGCGGTTGGCTCATGCCTGAACCCTGCCAGCCCGCACAGAAAAAATCAATCGCGCATGATTGTTTCTTGGCGTGATCATTTGATTGACTGGAGGGCCACCGGACCCGAGGACTCCATGACCGCCCAGGCACTCCCCCGCGAACCGCAGCAGGACCGCAGCCGCGCGACCCGCCGGCGCCTCCTGGAGGCCGCCATCGACTGTCTCGCCTCCGTCGGCTGGGCGGGGACGACCGTCGCGGTGGTCGCGGAGCGCGCGGGCGTCTCCCGCGGCGCCGCCCAGCACCACTTCCGGACCCGCGAGGACCTGGTGACCGCGGCGGTCGAGTACGGGGCGGACGTGCGGAAGGCCCGGATGCGCGAACGGCTCGACGCGCTCGCCGACCACCGTCCGTCCACACTGGACGTCGTCACCCTGCTCGGCGAGATGTACACGAGCCCCCTCTTCCGCGCAGCCCTCCAGCTCTGGGTCGCCGCCAGTTCCGACGAGCAGCTCCGCGCGCGGGTCGTCCCCCTGGAGGCCCGGGTCGGACGCGAGGTGCACCGGCTCACGGTCGAGGCCCTGGGCGCGGACGAGTCGGTCCCGGGCGTCAGGGAGACGGTCCAGGCGACCCTCGACCTCGTCCGGGGTCTCGGCCTGGCCGATCTGCTCACCGACGACTCGGCCCGCCGCACCCGTCTGCTGCATCAGTGGGCAGCCACCCTGGAAACGGCCCTCGGCCGCTGACTCAGAGCGCCAGTTCGCGCAGCGGATCGCCACCGTCGATGAAGAGGCGTCCGCCCGGGGCCAGCGCCGCGGCGATACGCGCCATGGCCTTGCGCCCGGCGTCCGGGTGACGGCCGTCCAGCGCCCCGACCCGGACGGCGAAGACGAGATCGAAGGGCGCTTCACCGGCTTCGAGCCCGAAGTCCTCGATCGCCACCCGCCGGACGCTCATCCGTCCCGACGCGATCTCCTCGGCGGACGCGGCCTCCGCCTGCGCGATCGCCGTGGCGGACCGGTCGATCGCGAGGATGTGCCCGGTACCGAGCCGGGCCGCGACGGCTCGCGCGGCGGCGCCGGGCCCGCATCCGATCTCCAGGACCCGCATGTCCGGTGTGAGCGGCAACGCGTCCACGATCTCAGCGAGCCTGGGCGAGAGCGGGGGCACGCCAGGCCCTTTCCCGGCCCTGGAGGTAGAGGTCACGGAGCAGCGCGATCTCGGCCCCATGGTGGATGACCTCGCGATTGATGTGCAGGGCCAGCGCGCCGAGCGGGAAATCCTCGTACGGCGCCTCGGCCGGGCCGCTGGGACGGGCCAGGTCGTCGGGCGCGGGCTCCCAGAAGTACTCGTCATCGGTCAGGCCGTCCAGCCACGGCCTCAGCTGGTGGCGCCAATGCCAGTCGAGCTGCTCGGCCAACTGGTCGCTCTAGTCGATGCCCATCACAGCAGGATAGGCAGCGGCACACCCGACCCGACGGTCGTTTGCCGGCAGACTTGCCGGTCACCGGACGAAGACGGGGGCGGCCGGATCACCCCTCGGCCCGACGACCGGAACCTTCGGGCGATCATGGACATGGTGACCAACGGCAGGCGCACTAGAGTGCAACGGTGACCCCCTTGCCAGAAGACCCGTCGTCGCCGGTCAGTGAAGACGATCGCGAAACGGCCGTGCGGCGCCTGCAGGAGGCGTACGGCGAAGGGCACATCTCGCACGAGGAGATGGACGAGCTCCTCGACCGGGTGCTGACCGCCAAGACACGCGGCGAGCTCGGGACGGCTCTGGCCTCGCTTCCGCCGGAGAAACCGGGCGCCACGTCCACGATCGCCGTCCTCAGCGGCCGGATCCGCCGTCGCGGCGCGTGGCGGGTGCCGCGGACCCTCAAAGTCGAGTCCGCGTTCGGAAGGGTGCACCTCGACCTGTCCCGAGCGGTCATCGAGCATCCGGTGGTCGACATCGAGGTGCAGCTGGGCACCGGCAGGGCGAAGATCACGGTGCCGCGCGACGCGGTCGTCGACATCGAGGAGCTCCGCACCGTCTGGAAGGACTCGCTCTACAAGCCGCGGCGGCACTCCGGCCCCGGCGGGCCGAGGATCCGGATCACCGGGACCATGGGGTTCGGCCGGTTGAAGATCCGCCACGCACGGCGTTGAGGCCCGGCCCGCACCAGTCCACCCGTCCGGCACTGCCGCGTTCCCGCCCCGGCCGCCCGCAGCGCCGTGATCTGCAAGAGGTTCGCGGGTCGGCGTGACCGGGATTCCCCTCGGAGACCGGCGGTCGGTGCGGTATTGCCGAACGACCTGACTCCAGTCGGAACGGGCCCGGACCGAGCGGCGTACCTGCTGTTCGCCTGCCGGTTCGTCCGCGAAAGGCGGCGCAGCCGGACGGTCACCGCATCATTCCGGCACCGTCATCGGCACATGGGGCCGGTCTCTCGTCGAGGCCGCCGACCGGGGATTTGCGGCTTGGGCCGTTCACTTTGCGACCGGGCCGCCTCCGGCCATCCGCGATTTCCGGCATTGACGGCGCACCGGTCCGGACGGACTCTGAACTCATGTTCAGAACAGATGTTCAGGAAAGGCGCCCGCGGCGGGCGGCGGCACGGCTTCCGGCGTCGTGCGAGGTCGCCGTGCTGGGCGGAGGGCTCGCCGGGATGGCGACGGCGGCCCGGTTGCAGGCGGCGGGCGTGTCCACGGTCGTCGTCGAGGCGCACGGGCATGTCGGCGGCTGCGCCGGCTACTACCGGCGGCGCGGGTTCTCGTTCGACGTGGGAGCGACGACGATGGTCGACTTCGAGCCCGGCGGGGTCGGGGCCGAACTGCTCGCCGGCATCGGCATGGACCCGGTTCCGGGCGAGGCCCTCCCCGGCTACGTCGGCTGGCTGCCGGACCGCAAGGTGACCCTCTACCGCGACACCCTCGCCTGGCACCGCGAACGGCTGCGCGTCCTCGGCGACAGCGCCGCGCACCGCGCCTTCTGGACGCGGCTCGACCGGCTTGCGCAGGTGTTCTGGGACGCGAGCCGCGCCGGGGTCCGCCTCCCGATGCGGCGTCCCGCGGACATGCTCCACAACCTGCGCGCTCTCGGCCCGCGCGGGATCCCCCTCGCCCGCCACCTGAACACCACCCTCGGGGACGCCCTCGTCCGGCACGGCCTTCGCGACGACAAGCCGCTGACCGGGCTGCTGTCGATGCTGGTGGAGGACACCGTGCACAGCACCGTCGACCGGGCCCCGCTCATCAACGCGGCGCTCGGCGTCACCATCCGCGGCGCCGGGCTCACCCGCGCGGACGGCGGAATGCGCGGCTTCTGGCGCCGCTTCCTCGCGCACTACCGCGGGATGGGCGGCCGGCTCCTCGTCGGCTGCCGTGCCGACCGGGTCACCGGACGGGCCGGGGCGTTCGACGTCCACACGAGGCTCGGCGTCCTCCATGCGCGGCAGGTGGTGAGCGCACTGCCCGCCGCGACCACCGCCCGCGTCGTCCCCGACCTCGCGCGGCCGCTCCGCCCCTACCTGGAGCGGGACGCCGGGGACATGGGCGGTGCGATCGTCGTCTTCCTCGGCGTCCCGGAGGACGAGGTCGCCGGCCAGGAGTTCACCCACCACCAACTGCTCCAGGACTACGACCGGCCGCTCGGCGACGGCAACAACATGTTCGTGTCGGTGTCGGCGCCCGGTGACACCGACAGCGCACCGGCCGGCGAACGCGCCGTGATGATCTCCACGCACACCGGGCTGGCGGAATGGGAGGGGCTGCCGGACGCCGACTACGAGGTCCGCAAGCGGGCGATCGGGGAACGCCTCGTCAGCCTGGCGCGTCGCGTCCATCCGAACCTCGGTGAGCGGGCCCGGGTGTGGGAGGTCGGCACGCCCCGCTCGTACGAGCGTTTCGCGTTCCGGCCGGGCGGCGCGGTCGGCGGCCCTCACCAGTCACCACGGAACGCCAACCAGAACGCGGTCCCGCATTCGCTCGGTGTGCCGGGGCTGTGGCTCGTCGGTGACTCGACCTGGCCCGGGCTCGGCACCGTCGCGTGCGCGCTCGGCAGCAGGATCGTCGCGGACGAGGTTCTCAGGGCTGGTTACAGGACGGAGTCGTACCGATGATCCCCAAGCTCTCCGAACTGGGCTCCGACCTGCTCGTCACCACGCCGCGTCGGCGCATCCTCACCTTGTCGCTGCCATATGTCGGCATCGCGCTCTTCGTGGCCGCCTGGGGCGCCGGATGGTGGTGGCTGACTCCCCCGATCGCCTTCGGGATCTTCGTGGCGGTTGTCACGGCGACGCATGACGTCGTCCATCGTTCCGTCGGCCTCGGCCGGCGTGCGACGGAGTGGGCGCTGTTCCTCCTGGGCGCGGTCCTGCTGGAGAGCGGCCACGCGTACCGCGCCACGCACCTGCAGCACCACCGCACCTTCCCCAGCGATGAGGATCCGGAAGGGTACCCGGCCAACCTGTCCGCGGTGGGCGCGGTGCTCTACGGACCGGTCTTCCTCGCCCGCCTGTGGCTCTGGGCCTTCCGCCGCGCCGCCCCGGGGCAGCGCCTGTGGCTCCTGGCCGAGGCGGCCCTCCCCTTCGCGGCGGTCGGCGCTGGAATGCTCCTGTGGCGAGGGCTGCTCGTGTACGCCGCGCTCGTGATCGTGGGAAGCTGGGTCTATCCGCTGCTGACCGTCCATCTGCCGCACCGGCATTACGGGGACACGCCGTTCACGCAGACGCACACTCTGCGCGGACGAGTCGTCCCCGCGCTCTTCCTGGAGTTGACGTACCACTTGGAGCACCATCTCTACCCGCAGGTGCCGAGCCACCATCTGGCACGTCTCGCGCGACGCCTCGACCCGGTCCTCGCCGAGGCGGGCGTACGGCCGTGGAAGGTGATCTGACAGGCATGGCGCCACGTGCGGAAGCGAGGAAACGTCTCCTCGAAGCGGCCGTTCGGACGCTCGCCGCGGAGGGCTACGGCGGAACGACCGCCCGCTCGATCGCCAAGACGGGCGGCTTCGCACCGGGCGTCATCTACTACCACTTCGAAGATCTTGAGGACCTTCTCGTCGCCGCGTTGCGCCACACGAGCCAGGCCCGCAGGGAGCGCTACGAAGAGGTGCTGGGTTCCTGCGCGGACGCCACGGAACTGCTGGCCGATCTCCGCGAGTTGTACGCCGACGACATGCGGGATCAGGGGCACATCGATGCCGTCCAGGAGCTCTTCAGAGCCTCGTCGGCATCTCCTCGTCTCCGCAACGAGCTCCTCGCCCATGTCGAATCCTGGTCCGAGTTCGCCGCCACCACTATTCGCCGGCTCGTCGCGGGAACGACATTGGAAAGCCTGGTCCCGTCCCGCGACCTCGGGATGATCGCGGTCGCCATGTTCCTCGGTATCCAGACTCTCAGCCACCTGGACGGCGACCGATCCCGTATCGAGTCGCTCTTCAATACCGCGGAGCCTGCCGCGATCCTTTGGGATGCCTTCGCCGGACGCGGCGATTCCCTCGCCGAGAAATGAGAAAGGCCCCGCCGGTATCGGCGGGGCCTTTCTGCAATATGAGTCCGGCGGTGTCCTACTCTCCCACACAGTCTCCCATGCAGTACCATCGGCGCTGAAGGGCTTAACTTCCGGGTTCGGGATGGGACCGGGTGTTTCCCCCTCGCCAAAACCACCGAACGACCAACCCCCAACACCCCAGCGGGTGCGGGAAGAACTCGTCCGAGCAACCAAGGCTCGATATTATGTTGTGCGGGTTCCCGGTTGTTTCCTGGGAACCACACAGGGACGCGAACATCGTCTCGCAGCGAGATGCTTTGAACGTTCAGTGTGTTCAAGCCACTCGGCCTATTAGTACCGGTCGACTCCACACGTCACCGTGCTTCCATCTCCAGCCTATCAACCCGGTCGTCTACCGGGGGCCTTACACCCCACAAAGGGGGTGGGAGAACTCATCTCGAGGAAGGCTTCCCGCTTAGATGCTTTCAGCGGTTATCCCGACCGAACGTAGCCAACCAGCCGTGCCCCTGGCGGGACAACTGGCACACCAGAGGTTCGTCCGTCCCGGTCCTCTCGTACTAGGGACAGACCCTCTCAATTCTCCTACGCGCACAGCGGATAGGGACCGAACTGTCTCGCGACGTTCTAAACCCAGCTCGCGTGCCGCTTTAATGGGCGAACAGCCCAACCCTTGGGACCTACTCCAGCCCCAGGATGCGACGAGCCGACATCGAGGTGCCAAACCATCCCGTCGATATGGACTCTTGGGGAAGATCAGCCTGTTATCCCCGGGGTACCTTTTAGCCGTTGAGCGACACCACTTCCACACGTAGGTGCCGGATCACTAGGCCCTGCTTTCGCACCTGCTCGACACGTCCGTCTCACAGTCAAGCTCCCTTGTGCCCTTGCACTCGCCACCTGATTGCCAACCAGGCTGAGGGAACCTTTGGGCGCCTCCGTTACTCTTTGGGAGGCAACCGCCCCAGTTAAACTACCCACCAGGCACTGTCCCCCACCCGGATACACGGGTGCGGGTTAGACGCTCAAAACGACCAGAGTGGTATTTCACCAATGACTCCACCCAAACTGGCGTCTGGGCTTCACAGTCTCCCACCTATCCTACACAAGACGCTTCAGGCGCCAATGCCAAGCTGTAGTGAAGGTCCCGGGGTCTTTCCGTCCTGCTGCGCGAAACGAGCATCTTTACTCGTACTGCAATTTCGCCGGGCCTGTGGTTGAGACAGCGGGGAAGTCGTTACGCCATTCGTGCAGGTCGGAACTTACCCGACAAGGAATTTCGCTACCTTAGGATGGTTATAGTTACCACCGCCGTTTACCGGCGCTTAGATTCTCAGCTTCGACACCCGAAAGCGTCTAACCGGTCCTCTTAACGTTCCGGCACCGGGCAGGCGTCAGTCCGTATACAGCGTCTTACGACTTCGCACGGACCTGTGTTTTTAGTAAACAGTCGCTTCCCCCTGGCCTCTGCGACCCCACCCAGCTCCCCGTGCAAGACGGTTCACCAAGCGTGGTCCCCCTTCTCCCAAAGTTACGGGGGCAATTTGCCGAGTTCCTTAACCACAGTTCACCCGATCGCCTTGGTATTCTCTACCTGACCACCTGAGTCGGTTTAGGGTACGGGCCGCCGATACACTCGCTAGAGGCTTTTCTCGACAGCATGGGATCACTCACTTCACCTAAAACGGCTCGGCATCACATCTCACCCTTAAACGGTGCACGGATTTACCTGCACACCGGGCTACATGCTTACCCCAGGACAACCATCGCCTGGGCTGAGCTACCCTCCTGCGTCACCCCATCACTCACCTACTACCCCCTCGGGCCGACCGCTAGGCCCAGGACAAGCCCGAAGGCTCAACCCGGGATTCGGGGTCTTAGCATCAGAGGGTTCAGCGTTGGCGCATACCAGCGGGTACGGGAATATCAACCCGTTGTCCATCGACTACGCCTGTCGGCCTCGCCTTAGGTCCCGACTTACCCTGGGCGGATTAGCCTGCCCCAGGAACCCTTGGTCATCCGGCGCACACGTTTCTCACGTGTGATTCGCTACTCATGCCTGCATTCTCACTCCCACACCCTCCACCCCTGGGTCACCCCGAGGCTTCACCGGACGCAGGACGCTCCCCTACCCATCACACCCAAAAGGATGCAATGCCACGGCTTCGGCGGTGTGCTTGAGCCCCGCTACATTGTCGGCGCGGAATCACTTGACCAGTGAGCTATTACGCACTCTTTCAAGGATGGCTGCTTCTAAGCCAACCTCCTGGTTGTCACAGCAACTCCACATCCTTTCCCACTTAGCACACGCTTAGGGGCCTTAACCGATGATCTGGGCTGTTTCCCTCTCGACTACGAAGCTTATCCCCCGCAGTCTCACTGCCACGCTCTCACTTACCGGCATTCGGAGTTTGGCTGACGTCAGTAACCTTGTAGGGCCCATCAGCCATCCAGTAGCTCTACCTCCGGCAAGAAACACGCAACGCTGCACCTAAATGCATTTCGGGGAGAACCAGCTATCACGGAGTTTGATTGGCCTTTCACCCCTAACCACAGGTCATCCCCCAGGTTTTCAACCCTGGTGGGTTCGGGCCTCCACACCGTCTTACCGGCGCTTCACCCTGCCCATGGCTAGATCACCCCGCTTCGGGTCTACAGCATGCGACTAAAACGCCCTATTCAGACTCGCTTTCGCTACGGCTACCCGCCACCGGTTAACCTCGCCACACACCATAACTCGCAGGCTCATTCTTCAAAAGGCACGCCATCACGAACAAGAGAAACAAGTTCCCCTCGAGGACGCTCTGACGGCTTGTAGGCACACGGTTTCAGGTACTATTTCACGACCCCTCACCGGGGCACTTTTCACCTTTCCCTCACGGTACTAGTCCGCTATCGGTCACCAGGAAGTATTCAGCCTTACCACGTGGTCGTGGCAGATTCACACGGGATTTCACGGGCCCCGTGCTACTCGGGAACACACCCAGAAGCCACTCGAATTTCGTCTACCGGACTCTCACCGTCTACGGTCGGCCATCCCAAGCCGTTCAACTATCCGAGCAGTTTATAACTCCTCGATCCAGCGGCAGCTGGACCCGGATGGTCCCACAACCCCGCACACGCAACGCCTGCCGGCTATCACACGCGCACGGTTTAGGCTCCTCCGCTTTCGCTCACCACTACTCACGGAATCACAATTGTTTTCTCTTCCTGCGGGTACTGAGATGTTTCACTTCCCCGCGTTCCCACCAACCTGCCTATACATTCAGCAGGCGGCGACACCCCATGACGAGTGCCAGGTTTCCCCATTCGGAAATCCCCGGATCAAAGTCTGGTTGCCGACTCCCCGAGGCATATCGCAGGCTCCCACGTCCTTCATCGGCTCCTGATGCCAAGGCATCCACCGTATGCCCTAAAAAACTTGAACACACAAAACGATCAAAACAAATCGCAGACAAACAACAAAACCCCACAAAACCAACCCCCAAAGGGATCAGCCTGCAAGATCTCATCATTCGCCAGAGATGCTCGCGTCCACTGTGCAGTTCTCAAAAAACAACCGGGCCCACCAAAACCACACCCCGATGAAGGAATGTGGTCCTGGTCCCGCGATCCAGAGGCACCCGGGCGAAGCCCGTTCCCTCAGGACCCAACAGCGTGTCCAACCCTCTACCCGCCCGAGGCCGCCGTTCCCACTCCCCACAGACCCGAGGGTCCTTGAGGCGGTACTTGCCGGCTCACACAGGCAGTGAGCTGAGTAGCCAGTGCTCCACATCTATGAGCAGCCACCTGACGAACATGCGCCGTCACTGGCGGCCACCGACCTGAGCCTTCCCGGAAGGGAAGCAGCTCGGGCCAGTTGGTGCTCCTTAGAAAGGAGGTGATCCAGCCGCACCTTCCGGTACGGCTACCTTGTTACGACTTCGTCCCAATCGCCGGCCCCACCTTCGACCGCTCCCCCCACACAAGGTGGTTGGGCCACGGGCTTCGGGTGTTGCCGACTTTCGTGACGTGACGGGCGGTGTGTACAAGGCCCGGGAACGTATTCACCGCAGCGTTGCTGATCTGCGATTACTAGCGACTCCGACTTCACGAAGTCGAGTTGCAGACTTCGATCCGAACTGAGACCGGCTTTAAGGGATTCGCTCCACCTCACGGTATCGCAGCCCTCTGTACCGGCCATTGTAGCATGTTTGCAGCCCAAGACATAAGGGGCATGATGACTTGACGTCATCCCCACCTTCCTCCGAGTTGACCCCGGCGGTCTCCCATGAGTCCCCACCATAACGTGCTGGCAACATGGAACGAGGGTTGCGCTCGTTGCGGGACTTAACCCAACATCTCACGACACGAGCTGACGACAGCCATGCACCACCTGTCACCGGCCCAAAAGGACCCACCATCTCTGATGGTTTTCCGGCAATGTCAAGCCTTGGTAAGGTTCTTCGCGTTGCGTCGAATTAAGCAACATGCTCCGCCGCTTGTGCGGGCCCCCGTCAATTCCTTTGAGTTTTAGCCTTGCGGCCGTACTCCCCAGGCGGGGCGCTTAATGCGTTAGCTACGGCGCGGAATCCGTGGAAGAACCCCACACCTAGCGCCCAACGTTTACGGCGTGGACTACCAGGGTATCTAATCCTGTTCGCTCCCCACGCTTTCGCTCCTCAGCGTCAGTACAGGCCCAGAGAACCGCCTTCGCCACCGGTGTTCCTCCCGATATCTGCGCATTTCACCGCTACACCGGGAATTCCATTCTCCCCTACCTGCCTCTAGTCTGCCCGTATCCACCGCAGACCCACGGTTAAGCCGTGGGCTTTCACGACAGACGCGACAAACCGCCTACGAGCTCTTTACGCCCAATAATTCCGGACAACGCTTGCGCCCTACGTATTACCGCGGCTGCTGGCACGTAGTTAGCCGGCGCTTCTTCTGCAGGTACCGTCACGTTAGCTTCGTCCCTGCTGAAAGAGGTTTACAACCCGAAGGCCGTCATCCCTCACGCGGCGTCGCTGCGTCAGGCTTCCGCCCATTGCGCAATATTCCCCACTGCTGCCTCCCGTAGGAGTCTGGGCCGTGTCTCAGTCCCAGTGTGACCGGTCGCCCTCTCAGGCCGGTTACCCGTCGTCGCCTTGGTAGGCCATCACCCCACCAACAAGCTGATAGGCCGCGAGCCCAACCCTGACCGAAAAACTTTCCACCACCCACCATGCGGAGAATGGTCATATCCGGTATTAGACCCGGTTTCCCAGGCTTATCCCAAAGTCAGGGGCAGGTTGCTCACGTGTTACTCACCCGTTCGCCGCTCGAGTACCCCCGAAGGGGCCTTTCCGCTCGACTTGCATGTGTTAAGCACGCCGCCAGCGTTCGTCCTGAGCCAGGATCAAACTCTCCATCAAGGTCCAACGACCAACCAGGGGGCGAACCCCAGCCGACCAAACCTCAGGAAACAATCCCAGCACCACGATCCCCCTCACACGAGAAGGACCGCATTGCCTCAAAGAAATCCCCGACCATCCAAAGACGGCCACGGGGCGACCCGGCCAACAAACAGACCGGGCCGATAAAGGCACTGGCTTTTAACACGCTGTTGAGTTCTCAAGAAACGGACACCCACCGCGCCGAACCCCGCTCCCGCAGGCCCCGGCTCCGGGGCAACCCTTTAACCCTACCCGATCCGTCCCGTTCGTCCAACTTTGGGCGGTTCGGCCCCTACATCCCTTTAGGGCGCGACAAGTCTCGCCCAGCTCGGTGTGTAGAGGGTTCCCCTCGGGGCCGGCCGCCTGTCGGCGTCCCGCTCCCCCATGGGGCGTGTAGAACACTAGATCTCGCCGACAGGACCGTCAAATCGACCCCGCCGGGCGCGAATCCGCAGGTCACATGCTGTTTTCCGGCTTCAAAGTATGCCCTCGCACGGCCCCCGTAACCGCACTGTGACGTGTATCTACCGAACTTTGCCCCTGATATTGCGACCGCCCGCCCGGAACGGCTCCGGACGGGCGGCCACGGGGCACGTCAGGACGCGGTCACCTCGACGCCGCCCACGTTCCGCTTTCCGCGACGCAGGACGAGGAAGCGGCCGTGGAGCAGGTCGCCGGTACCCGGCGCGGCTTCCTCCGACTCGACCTTGGCGTTGTTGAGGTAGGCACCGCCCTGGGCGATGGCGCGGCGTGCCTCGGACTTGCTCTTGCACAGGCCGGACGCCGCCAGCAGATCCACGACGGTCGGCAGCTCCCCGGCAGGGACCTCCGTGCGGGGCACTTCGGCGAGGGCGGCCTTGAGCGTCCTCTCGTCCAACTCCTCCAGGGCGCCCTGCCCGAACAGGGCGCGGGAGGCGGCGATGACCCGTGCCGTCTCGTCCGCGCCGTGCACGAGCGTGGTCATCTCCTCGGCGAGCGCGCGCTGCGGGGCCCGCGCCGCCGGACGGTCGGCGCCCTGCTTGACCAGGTCCTCGATCTCCTCGCGGGGACGGAAGCTGAAGAACCTGAGGAACTGCTCCACATCCCGGTCATCGGCGTTGATCCAGAACTGGTAGAACGCGTACGGCGAGGTCAGCTCCGGGTCGAGCCAGTAGGTCTCGCCGCCCGCCGTCTTGCCGAACTTGGAGCCGTCCGCCTTGGTGAGAAGCGGCGTCGTCAACGCGTGTGCGCTACCGCCCGCGACCCGCCGGATGAGGTCCACGCCCGCGGTCAGGTTGCCCCACTGGTCGCTGCCGCCCGTCTGCAGCAGGCACCCGTGCCGCCGGTACAGCTCCAGGAAGTCCATCGACTGGAGCAGGACGTAGCTGAACTCGGTGTAGCTCATCCCCGTCGTGTCGAGCCGCGCTTTGACCGTCTCCCGGGCGAGCATCCGGTTGACCGGGAAGTGCTTGCCGATGTCGCGCAGGAACTCGATGGCCGACATCGGGCCCGTCCAGTCGAGGTTGCTGACCATCGTCGCGCCGGTCGGGCCGTCATGGAAGTCGAGGAACTTCGACACCTGCCCGCGGACCCGCTCGACCCAGCCCGCGACGGTCTCCTCCGAGTTCAGGACGCGTTCGGCGCTCTTCCCGCTCGGGTCGCCGATCAGGCCGGTCGCGCCGCCGACGAGGCCGATGGGCCGGTGTCCGGCCTTCTGGAAGCGCCGCAGCGTGAGGATCTGGATCAGGTTGCCCAGGTGCAGCGAGGGCGCCGTCGGGTCGAACCCGCAATACAGCGTGACCGGTCCCGCGGCGAGCAGCGCCCGCAGATCGTCCAGGTCGGTGGACTGCGCGATCAGGCCGCGCCACGCGAGATCGTCCAGGATGTCGGTCACGGTCTCCCTCGTCTCCGGCTTGCTTTCCGTTCGCCCACCAGGCTGCACCGGCGGGCGCGTGTCACGCCAACGATATTCAACGGCCGCCGACGAAGTGGCGGGCGGGAACGAACACCTCGTGCCCGGATGTGAACGTCACCCGGACGCCCTTCTCGTCCCATGTCGCCGTGTCGATGACGGGCCGCTGATCGTCCAGCCCGAAACCCAGCCGGACGAAGTGCCCGTAGCCGAGGTCAGGGTAACGGCCCGTGTACAGCTCATAGCTCTGATGCCTGCCGAAGACCCAGCTGCGCGTGTGGACGAGGCCGGCGTAGTGCGTGCTGCCGTCCTCGTACTTCACGGACGCCGGCTGCCGCTCGACGTCGCCGAGGCCGGACGTCCGGTGAAGCGAGCCGTCGAGGACCACGACGACCAGGAGCGCAACGAACGCGACATAGCCCATGGCGCCCGCCAGCGCCTGTGCCGCCCTCCGTCCCGGCGACGTCGCCGACGGTATGCCGACGCGAGGGACGGGTGGGGCGGGGTCAGTCATCGGCGGGGATCTTCCTCCGCTGCCGCGGAACGTGCGCGCGGTACTGGGAGACGGTCGGGTCTCCGTCGATCCAGAACCGCCACGGAACGTCCTTGGCGCCGTTGACGCCGGTGCGCGGGCCGTTGCGGATCGACGCGGGATCGGCGGCCTCGCCTTGGCGGACGGTCATCGCACCGCCGGGCGTGCACACGTCCAGTCCGTTCTGCTCGCGAGCGACACCGAGTGCCTGGCAGAGCCGGGCCGGGCCGCGGGCCAGGTCACGGACGGTCGAGCGGGGCCGGCGTTCCCGGGCGATCTCCTCCCCCGCGATGATCTCGCCGGCGCGCAGGAGCACGGCCATGGACGTCCCGTCCGGTCCGCAGACCAGGTTCATGCAGAAGTGCATGCCGTAGGTGAAGTACACGTAGACGTACCCGGGAGGCCCGAACATCACCGCGTTGCGCTGCGTCCGCCCCCGATAGGCGTGGGAGGCGGGGTCCAGAGGACCCGCGTACGCCTCCACCTCGGTGAGCCGTGCGGCGACCTCGCCTTCGGGGGTCCGGTGCGTGATCACATGCCCCAGCAGTGCGGGAGCGACCTCGTCCACCGGGCGGTCGAAGAACTTCCGTGGTAGCAACGCTCCGTCCATCGCCTCACCGTCGTCTAGGGGACAGTCCGCCGATCCGACAGCCTAGGGGCCTCCGGCATCGCGGCGGCCGTCCGGCTCCACCGGGGGGCGCGGGACGGCGGACGCCCGTCTCAGGAGTCGGAGCCCGCGGCCCAGGCGGCGTGCTCGTTGACCAGCGTGCGCAGCACCCCGATCTGCTCGCGGACGCGGTCGGGCGCCGTCCCCCCGTAGGCTTTGCGCGACGCCAGGGCGCCCTGGACGTTCAGCACCTCGCGGACGTCCGGCGTCAGATGCGGCGACACCTTGCCGAGTTCCTCGTCGGTGAGGTCGTCGAAGTCCTTGTCGTTGACCTGGCACCAGACGACCAGGTGCCCGACGACCTCGTGGGCGTCGCGGAACGCCACGCCGCGCCGGACGAGCAGCTCGGCGAGGTCGGTGGCGAGGGCGAAGCCGTCCGGGGCGAGCGCCTCCAGCCGCTCGGTGTTGACCCGCATTGTCGCGATAAGTCCGGACATGGCGGGGAGGACGAGCAGCAGCGTCTCGACGGCGTCGAACGCGCCCTCCTTGTCCTCCTGAAGGTCGCGGTTGTAGGTGAGCGGCAGGCCCTTGAGCGTGGTGAGCAGGCCGACGAGATGGCCGATGAGGCGGCCGGCCTTGCCGCGCGCCAGCTCCGCGACGTCGGGGTTCTTCTTCTGCGGCATGATCGACGACCCGGTGGCGTAGGTGTCGTCCATCTCGATCCAGCGGAACTCCTGCGACGCCCAGAGGCAGATCTCCTCGCCGAGGCGCGACAGGTGCACGCCGACCAGCGCGGCGGCGAAGAGGAACTCGGCGACGAAGTCGCGGTCGGCGACGGCGTCCATGGAGTTCGGGGCGGCGGCGTCGAAGCCCAGCTCGGCGGCCGTGGCCTGCGGGTCCAGCGGCAGGGAGGAGCCGGCGAGGGCGCCGGAGCCGAGCGGGGACACCGCGGCGCGCCGGTCCCAGTCGCGGAGCCGGTCGATGTCGCGGGTGAGCGGCTGGACGTGCGCGAGAAGCTGGTGGGAGAACAGCACGGGCTGGGCGTGCTGCAGGTGGGTCATGCCCGGTGCGGCGACGCCGAGGTTGTGCTCGGCCTGCGCGATGAGCGCGGTCTCCAGCTCGACCAGCCGGGAGACGATCTGGCGGGCGTGGTCGCGCAGGTAGAGGCGCAGGTCGGTGGCGACCTGGTCATTGCGGCTGCGGCCGGCGCGCAGCTTGCCGCCGAGGGCGCCGAGCCGCTCCAGCAGGCCGCGTTCGAGCGCGGTGTGCACGTCCTCGTCGGCGACGGCCGGCCGGAACTCCCCGGACCTCGCCGCCTCCTCCAGATCGTTCAGGGCACCGATCATGCGCTCCAGCTCGTCGTCGGTGAGCAGCCCCGCCCGGTTGAGGACGCGGGCGTGCGCGCGCGAGCCCATCAGGTCGTACGGGGCGAGCCGCCAGTCGAACTGGACGCTCACCGAGAGCCGGGCGAGCGCGTCCGACGGGCCGCCTTCGAACCGGCCGCCCCACAGCCGCGTCGGTGCCTTGGTCACGGAAATCCTCTTCTTTCCCACCGCTGAACGTTCGGTCAACTGCCATCTCACCACGCCGTCCCGGCGCGCGGCGCGCGGACGCTCCGCGTGCGGGAACGCCGCCGTCACGGCGCCCGCCACAGGGTACGGCGGATCGCCCCGCCGCGGGTCAGGACGGGCCGGGCTCGGGACCGCCGGGCGGCCCCTGGCCTCGTCGTTCGCGCCCGCTGATCAGCCTGAGGAGCGCCTGCGCGACGTCCTCCCCGCCGTTCGGGTCGCGCGCGATGACGAGGATCGAGTCGTCGCCGGCGACGGTGCCGAGGATGGACGGCCATTCCGCGTGGTCGATCGCCGAGGCCAGGTACTGGGCGGCGCCCGGCGGAGTGCGCACCATGACCAGGTTCGCGGACGCCTCGGCCGAGACGAGCAGTTCCGCGGCGAGCCGGGAGAGCCGTCCGGTGAAGGTCTCGGCGGCCCCGGTGCGGGCCCGCCGGATCCGCTCGCCGCCCTCTCCGGGCACGGCGTAGATCAGGCTGCCGTCGTCGGCGCGGAGCTTGACCGCGCCGATCTCCACCAGATCGCGCGAGAGCGTGGCCTGGGTGACCTCGACCCCCTCGTCGCCGAGCAGCTTGGCGAGCTCGCCCTGCGAGTGGACGGGATGCCGGGTCAGCAGCTCGATCACGCGGGCGTGCCGGGCGGCCTTGGTCATGGGGGTCGTCAAAGGGAGCGCTCCAGAAGCCAGATGAGCAGCGCCTTCTGGGCGTGCAGCCGGTTCTCGGCCTCGTCCCAGACCCTGCTCTGCGGACCGTCCAGGACGGACGCGGCGATCTCCTTGCCGCGGTAGGCGGGCAGGCAGTGCAGGACGATCGCCCCGGGGTCGGCGCCGGCGAGCAGGTCCTCGTCCACGGCGTACGGCTCGTACAGCGAGGTGTCCTTGCCGTCCTGCCCCATCGACACCCACGTGTCGGTCGCGAGGACGTCGGCCCCGGCGGCGGCCTGCCGGGCGTCGTCGGTGACCGTCACGGATCCGCCGGTCGCGGCGGCGATCTCGGTCGCGCGGGCCACGACGGCGGGGTCCGGGGGAAGCGACGCGGGGGCGCCGACCCGGACGTGCATCCCGGCGGTGGCGCAGCCGAGCAGGTAGGAGTGCGCCATGTTGTTGGCGCCGTCGCCGAAGTAGGCGAGCGTGACGCCGGCGAGGTCGCCCTTCGCCTCCCGGACGGTCTGCAGGTCGGCGAGGATCTGGCAGGGGTGGAACTCGTCGGTGAGGGCGTTGACGACCGGGACCCTGGTGCCGGCGGCCATCTCCTCGATGCGCTCCTGCCCGGCCGTCCGCCACACGATCGCGCTGACCTGCCGTTCGAGGACGCGCGCGGTGTCGGCGATCGTCTCGCCGCGGCCGAGCTGGCTCGTTCCGGCGTCCATCACGAGCGGGTTGCCGCCCAGCTCGGCGATGCCGGCGGCGAACGAGAGCCGGGTCCGGGTGGACGGCTTGTCGAACAGCACCGCCACCGACCGCGGGCCTTCCAGCGGCCGGTGGCCGAACCGGTCCTTCTTCACCGCGCCTGCCAGGTCGAGCACCTCGGCCTGTTCGGCGGGAGTGAGATCGTCGTCCCGGAGGAAGTGCCTGGTCACGGTCGGTTCTCCTACTCGGGTGAGGCGTCGAGAATAGCGGGAAACGCGTCGGTGAACGAGCCCGCCTGCTCGGCGGTGAGGACCAGCGGGGGCGCGATCCGCAGCGCGTCCGGCTGGAGCGCGTTGATCAGGAAGCCGGCGTCGCGGGCGGCGGCCTCCACGGCGGGGGCGTGCGGCCCGGTGAGGACCGCCGCCCGCCACAGGCCGCGGCCCCGCACGCCCGCCAGCAGCGGATGCCCGACGGCGTCGAGCCCGGCCGCGAGGGTCTCCCCCACGGAGGCGGCGTTGGCGAGCAGCCCGTCCTTCTCGATCGTGGTGAGGACGGCGAGGGCCGCGGCCGCGCCCACCGGATTGCCGCCGAACGTGCTGCCGTGGTCGCCCTTGGCGAACAGGCCGCCGTGCGGGCCGAACGCGACGCACGCCCCGATCGGGAGCCCTCCGCCCAGGCCCTTGGCGAGGGTGAGCACGTCGGGCTTCGCGTTCTCGTGCTCGAACGCGAACCATGTGCCGGTGCGGCCGATCGCGGACTGGATCTCGTCGGCGACGAACAGCGCCCCCGCCTCGTCGCAGATCCGGCGGACGGCGGCGAAGTACCCGTCCGGCGGCGGGACGACCCCGGCCTCGCCCTGCGTGGGCTCCAGGAAGACCGCGGCGCAGTCCTCGTCCACGGCGGCCTTCAGCGCCTCCGCGTCCCCGTACGGGACGAACCGAACATCGATCGCGAAGGGCCCGAACGGCTCCCGGATCGCCGCCTTGCCCGTCAGGGACAGCGCGCCCAGAGTCCGGCCGTGGAAGCCGTTCTCCGCGGCCACGAAGTACGCCCGCCCGTTCTGCCTCCCGTACTTGATGGCGAGCTTCAGCGCGCACTCGTTGGCCTCGGTGCCGCTGTTGGCGAGGAACACCCTGCCGTCCCCGCCGAGCAGCTCCAGCAGCCGTTCGGCGAGCAGCACCTCCGGCTCGTGCAGGAACAGGTTGGACGTGTGCGCCAGTGTCGCGACCTGCGACGACACCGCCTCCACGAGCGCCGGGTGGCCGTGCCCGAGCGAGCTGACCGCGATCCCGGCGATCAGGTCGAGGTACTCGCGGCCGCCGGCGTCCCACACCCGGCAGCCCTCGCCGCGGGCGAGCGCGACCGGCGGGACGCCGTAGTTCGGCATGAACGCGGCCTCGAACCGCGCCCTGAGGTCGCTCATGCCGTCACCTCCGCCGCATCCTGCTCGGCCGCGGGGGCGCCCGGGAGGCTGGGCAGCACCATCGTTCCGATCCCTTCGTCGGTGAAGATCTCCAGCAGCAGCGAGTGCGGGACACGCCCGTCCAGCACGTGGGCCTGCGGGACGCCGCCGCGCACCGCGGCCAGGCACGCCTCCATCTTCGGCACCATGCCCGCCGACAGCTCCGGCAACAGGCCGGCCAGCTCGTCGGTGGTGAGCCGGTCGATCACGTCGTCGCTGCCCGGCCAGTCCGCGTAGAGGCCCTCGACGTCGGTGAGGACGACCAGCTTCGCCGCGTCCAGCGCGACGGCCAGCGCCGCGGCGGCCGTGTCGGCGTTGACGTTGTAGACCTCGCCGTCGTCGCCGCGCGCGATGCTGGAGATCACCGGGACGCGGCCGTCGTCCAGCAGCGCCCGGACGGCGCCGACCTGCACCTCGACGATCTCGCCGACCTGGCCGATGTCGACGGCCTCGCCGTCCACGACCGCGTGCTTGCGCTCGGCGGTGAGCAGGTTCGCGTCCTCGCCGGACATGCCGAGCGCGAACGGGCCGTGCCGGTTGATCAGCCCGACGACGTCCCGCTGCACCTGGCCGGTCAGCACCATCCGGACGACCTCCATGGCCTCGGGGGTGGTGACGCGCAGCCCGGCGGTGAACGTCGAGTCGATGCCGTTGCGGGCCAGCGCGGCGTTGATCTGCGGGCCGCCGCCGTGCACGATCACCGGCTTCAGCCCGGCGTAGCGCAGGAACACGATGTCCTCGGCGAACGAGTGCCGCAGCTCCTCGTCGGTCATCGCGTGCCCGCCGTACTTGATCACGACGGTCCGGCCGTGGAACCGCTCCAGCCACGGCAGCGCCTTGATCAGCGTCTCGGCCTTCGACATGACGCTCATCCGGTTCTTGCGCATCTCCGCACCGGAGGTGATGCCGCTCATGTCGAATACGCCGAGTTCTCGTGGACGTAGTCGGCGGTGAGGTCGGTCGTCCAGACGGTCGCGCTGTGCGGGCCGGCGGACAGGTCGACGGTGATGGTGACGTCGCGGGGACGCAGATCGACCTTGTCGCGGTCGTCGCCGAACGAGCCGTTCCGGCACACCCACACGCCGTTGATCGCGACGTTCACCTGGCCGGGCTCGAACACCGCGTCGGTGGTGCCCACGGCCGACAGCACCCGGCCCCAGTTCGGGTCCTCGCCGTGGATCGCGCACTTCAGCAGGTTGTTGCGGGCGATGGAGCGCCCGACGGTGACGGCGTCGTCCTCGGAGGCGGCGCCGACGACCTCGATCGCGATGGCCTTGGACGCGCCCTCGGCGTCCACGAGCAGCTGCCGGGTGAGGTCGCCGCACACCTCGGTGAGCAGCGCGGTGAACTCGTCCTCGTCCGGGACGACCTCGGTGGCGCCCGAGGCGAGCAGCAGGACGGTGTCGTTGGTGGACATGCAGCCGTCGGAGTCGAGCCGGTCGAGGGTGACGCCGGTGGCCGCGCGCAGCGCCCGGTCCAGCGTCTCCGCGGACAGGGCCGCGTCGGTGGTGATGACGCACAGCATGGTTGCCAGGGACGGGGCGAGCATGCCCGCGCCCTTCGCCATCGCGCCGATCATGTAGCCGCCCGCGCCCTGCCGGAAGGAGATCTTCGCGACGGTGTCGGTCGTGCGGATCGCATCGGCGGCGGCGAGCCCGCCGTCCCCGCGCGACAGCTCCGCCGCGGCCTTCTCGACGCCGGGGAGCAGCAGGTCCATCGGGAGCCGCTCGCCGATCAGCCCGGTGGAGCAGACGGCGATCTCGCCGGCCGAGTCGTCCAGGATCCCGGCGGCCCGCTCCGCGGTCGCGTGCGTGTCCTGGAAGCCCGCGCTTCCGGTGCAGGCGTTGGCGCCGCCCGCGTTCAGCACGACCGCGCGGACGCGGCCGCCTTTGAGGACCTGCTCCGACCACAGGACGGGCGCGGCCTTCACGCGGTTGCGGGTGAACACGCCGGCGGCCGCCCGCGACGGCCCGTCGTTGACGACGAGGGCCAGGTCGCGGTTGCCGCTGTCCTTCAGCCCGGCGGCGACGCCGGCGGCGCGGAAACCCCGGGGGGCGGTGACGCTCAAGGGGACACTCCGATCGTGGTCAGCCCGAGTTCTTCCGGGAGGCCGAGGGCGAGGTTGGCGCTCTGCACCGCGCCGCCCGCGGTGCCCTTGGTGAGGTTGTCGACGGCGGCGACCACGACGATGCGGCCGGCCGCCTCGTCCAGGGCGGCCTGGACGAGGACGGTGTTGGCGCCGAGCGTCATGGACGTGGCGGGCCACTGCCCCTCCGGCAGCAGCCCCAGGAACGGTTCGTCCGCGTACGCGTCCGCGTAGGCGGCGCGCAGTGTCGCGGCGGTGACGCCGGGGCGCGCTCTCGCCGTGCAGGTGGCGAGGATGCCGCGGCTCATCGGCGCGAGCGTCGGGGTGAAGGAGACCGTGACCGGCTCTCCCGCGACCGCGCTCAGGTTCTGCACCATCTCGGGCGTATGCCTATGCGTGCCGCCGACGGCGTAGGCGGAGACGGAGCCCATGACCTCGCTGCCCAGCAGGTGCGGCTTGAGGGCCCGTCCCGCGCCCGAGGCGCCGGACGCGGCGACCACGACGACGTCGGGCTCGGCGAGACCGGCGGCGAACGCGGGGAACAGCGCGAGGGAGACGGCCGTCGGGTAGCAGCCGGGGACGGCGACGCGTCCGGCGCCGCTCAGCGCCTCGCGGTGCCCGGGCAGTTCCGGCAGGCCGTAGGGCCAGGTGCCCGCGTGGGGCGTTCCGTAGAACCTCTCCCAGTCGGCGGCGTCGGCCAGCCGGTGGTCGGCGCCGCAGTCGACGACCAGGACGTCCTCGCCGAGCTTCTCGGCGATCGGCCCGGACTGGCCGTGCGGCAGCGCCAGGAACACCACGTCGTGGCCGGAGAGCGTGTCCGGGGTGGTCTCGTCCAGGACGCGGCCGGCCAGGGTTCGCAGGTGCGGCTGGTGCGCGCCCAGTTCGGTGCCCGCGTTGGAGCCGGCCGTCAGCGTGCCGATCTCGAACTCTGGATGTCCCGCCAGGATGCGCAGCACCTCGCCGCCCGCGTAACCGCTGGCGCCGGCGACCGCCGTCCGGATTCCCATGTCCACTCTGCCCTTCCGAAGCAACCAGCAAGAGTATGCATGAGGCTGGATGTCTATTCAACGGCGAGGGTGCGTTTTCGCCCTGCTGAGACCAGGGCCACATGACGCGAGCGTGCATGTCAACGTAGGTTGGCAGAAGAACTACGTCAACCTATGTTGACACCAGAAGTGGTCCGCGACTTAGTTAGAGGTCTAAAGATTTGCCATCTAAACATCAGCCGCCTAACATCACCCGCATGGAGAACCTCGGCCTCGGGGACCTGAAGGCGCTCGGTCCCATGGAGGAGTGGCCGGTCGGGAGGCTCTTCGCCGCCGCGTCCCGGCTGTCGGGCCCCATCGTGTGGCGGATCATCGAGAAGCACGGCATCAGCCCCGCGGGGTTCTTCCTGCTGCGCCTGCTCATCACCGAGGACGGGCTGCGCCCCGGCGAGGTCGCCAAGCGGCTGCTCGTCACCCCCGCCACCGTCACCTCGGTGGTCGACACGCTGGAACGCAACGGGCATGTGCGGCGCGAACGCTCCTACCGGGACCGGCGCGGCGTGATGCTGCTCATCACCGACTCCGGCCGGCGGCTGCTCGCCGAGAAGTCCCAGCCCATCGGCCAGGACCTCGCGCGCCTCTACGACGTGGTCGACGAGGGCGACGAGGCCGCCGTCCGCAGGTTCCTGCTCAACCTGATCAAGAAGTTCGAGAACTACTCCCACGACGAGGAAGCGAAGGGGGACGGCGAGTGACAGAGCCTCCGGAGGCCGCCGTTCGCACGGTCGGCCTGAAGAAGACCTATCCCGCGTCCGGTCCGCGTCCCGCGGTGCCCGCCGTGCAGGGCATCGACCTGGACGTCCCGCGCGGCGAGTTCTTCGGGCTGCTCGGCCCGAACGGCGCGGGCAAGTCGACGACCATCGGCATGCTCACCACGCTGGTCGTCCCGACCGGCGGCAGCGCGCACGTGTCCGGCCTGGACGTCGTGAAGGACGCCGTCGAGATCAAGCGCCGCATCGGCGTGGTGTCGCAGAACAACACGCTCGACAGCGATCTGACCGTCGCCGAGAACCTGGAGTTCCGCGGCCGGTACTTCGGGCTGGCCGCACGGGACGCCCGCAAGCGCGCCACCGAACTGCTGGAGCTGTTCGGGCTCACCGAGCAGCGCGGCGGCAACCCGTTCGAGATCTCCGGCGGCCAGGCCAAGCGCGTCATGATCTGCCGGGCCCTCATGCACGGCCCGGAGGTCCTCTTCCTGGACGAGCCGACCGCCGGGCTCGACCCGCAGACCCGCACCAACCTGTGGGAGGTCCTGCGCGGCCTGCAGGCGGCCGGGCAGACCATCCTCCTCACCACCCACTACATGGAGGAGGCCGAGGCGCTCTGCGACCGGGTCGCGGTCGTCGACCACGGCAAGATCCTCGCCAGCGGCACGGTGGACCAACTCAAGTCCAACGCCGGCGCCGACACCGTCATCACGGTGACCTACGACGCCCCCGCCCCGCAGGAGATCAAGAAGCTCGGCGACCGGAGCGGCATCAGCAAGGTCGAGGTCAACGACGGCCAGGTCCGCGTCTTCGCCGCCGAGCCCGACGGCATCCTCGGCGAGCTGGTCACGATCGGCTCGGCCGCCGGGGTGGGCGTCATCGACGCGACCCAACTCCGTCCCAGCCTGGAGACCGTCTTCCTCACCCTCACCGGAAGGGACTACCGCGAATGACCGCGTCCGCCGCCCCCGCCGTCCTGGCGCCGCCGCCGCCGGCGCGGGCCACGATCCCCCGCACGTTCGCCGCCATGATGGCGCGCGAGGCGCGGGTCATGCGCAAGAACTTCCTGTCGACGTTCATCCGGGTGCTGGTGCAGCCGGTGATGTTCGTCTTCGTGTTCGCCTACGTGCTGCCGAAGCTCGGCGGCGGCGCGATGGCGGGCGGGCCGGGCGGGCCCACGTTCTCCACCATCCTGCTGCCCGGCCTGGTCGGCTCGTCCATCATCATGCAGGCGATGATGGCGGTGATCTTCCCGCTGATGATGGAGCTGACCTGGCAGAAGTCGATCACCGACCGGGCGCTGGCGCCGGTGCCCGTGCCGCTGCTGGCCGCCCAGAAGATCATCGCGGCGGCGGCGCAGGGCCTGATCGGCGGGCTGCTGGTGTTCCCCGCGGTGCTGTTCATCCACGCCGACGGCGAGTCGCCCGAGGTGCACGTGGACAACTGGCCCGTCCTGATCGTGGTGATGGTGGTCGGCGCGCTGCTGTCGGCGTCCGGCGGGCTGCTGCTCGGCACGCTGATGAACCCGCAGAAGGTCCAGGTGCTGTTCGCGATGGTCCTGCTGCCGATGACCATGCTCGGCTGCGTGTACTACCCGTGGTCGGCGCTGGACAACATCCGCTGGCTGCAGATCCTCAGCCTGTTCAACCCGCTGGTGTACGTCAGCGAGGGGCTGCGGAGCGCGCTCACGCCGGAGATCCCGCACATGCCGGTGTGGGCCTTCCTGCTGGCCATCGTGGGCGGGACGATCCTGCTGACGTGGGCCGCGACCCGCACGTTCACCAAGCGGGTGCTGACCTGACCCGAACGCAGGAGCGGGGCCCGAGGGTTTTGCCATCCCCCGGGCCCCTGTGGTTACCGCCCAATTCGCACGCCGGCACATGGATGGACGCGGATCAGTCTGAATCCCTTGTGCGTTGCCGTTACGCCATCGCCCCACGAGCGGAGCGAGCCGGACTCGAACCGGCATCTCAAGGGTGATCGTCCACGTCCGGGCGATCCGGCGATCGGCGGTGAATGCTGAGTCTGGAGCGAGAGTCTGAGATTGAGCGGGCAGGCCGCCTCTACCGGTTGGGCTACCCCGGCACGTGTGCCGGGGGCGGGATTCGAACCCGCACTGTCACCCGCCCTCGTCAGTTTCGGCTTCAGCTTCAGCTTGCGCTCCTCGCGCACCCCCCGCGCCATGGCGGGGAGATCCTGTTGACTTGTCAATCGTTCCGGCACGCGGCGCCGGCCGGTCAGCCGAAGAGGTAGCCGAAGACCGCCTCGCCGACCCGCTGGTCGGTCACCTCGATCCCGTTGGCCTCCTCACGCGCGAACTTGACCGCGTCCTGCAGCCTCTCGACGCGGCCGAGCAGCTCGTTGACGCGCCTCGCCGGGAGGGCGCCGGAGAACTTCACCGTCGTCCAGTGCCCGACGGCGACGTCCTCGTAGTACACCTCGACCTGGGCCGGGTGCTTCTCGGTCGCCTCGGCCTTGACGTGGTTGCGCGGGACCTTCTTCGTCTTCACGGTGCGGACGGCCTCGGTCCGCCACACGTCGGTGGAGGGGTCGAAGGTCCACGTCTCGGCGGCGTCCAGTACCGGCAGCTTCTTGACGAAGGTGTGCAGGTCCTTCAGCTGCTTCTCCAGGAACAGCAGGTAGGAGACGGGCACGTCGCGCAGGAGCGTCGTGCCGTCCACCGTCACGTCGGCGCGGGCGACGCAGTTGGCCCAGTCCTTCGTGGCGGTGACGTCGAACAGCCGGGTCAGCGAGGACGTGACCTCGCGCAGCACGTCGTCCACCTTGGTCTGCACCCGGGTGGACTCCGCCGGCAGCTGCTCCCCCTCCTCGTCCTTCGGCTGGTAGGCCCGCGAGATGCCGGACAGCAGCGGAGCCTTCTGGACCGCGTGGTGCGCGGCGGTCAGGTCCTGGAAGGACTTGCTCTTGACGCCCTTCTCCACCGCGATGATCTGATTCAGCTTGGTCGGCACCCCGTCCACTCCCCTCGTTTCGACGACGACCGTAACAGTGACGCTTTGGGAGATCACCGCATTTTCCGGTAGTCAGGCGGTTGGTCCGGTCACTCCAGCGGCTCGATCTCGGCCAGGCCGGCCGTGCGGTCCATCCGCAGCCAGCGGGTGACGCCGAGGGTGCGCAGGAACGGCACGTCGTGGCTGACCACGACCAACGCCCCCTGGTAGGCGGCCAGGGCCTGCGCGAGCTGCGCGGCACTGGCCATGTCGAGGTTGTTCGTCGGCTCGTCCAGGAGCAGCAGCTTCGGGGCGGGCTCGGCGAGGAGCAGCGACGCCAGCACGGCGCGGAACCGTTCCCCGCCCGACAGCGTCCCGGCGGGCCGGTCGGCCCGCGCGCCGCGGAACAGGAACCGCGCCAGCCCGGCGCGGACCTCGGACGGCGACGCCGACGGCGCCTGCGCGCGGACGTTCTCGGCGACGCTGAGCGCCTCGTCGAGTACGTCGAGCCGCTGCGGCAGGTACCGGACGCCGTCCACGCCGATCCGGACGGTCATGCCGTCCGGGACGCGCTCGCCCGTGAGCGCCCGGAGGAAGGTGGTCTTGCCGGAGCCGTTCGGGCCGACCAGCGCGATCCGCTCCGGGCCCCGGACGATCAGCTCGGTGAGCGTGCCGAGCTCGGGTTCGGCCGCGCCGAGCCCGGTCACGGTCGCGACCGTGCGCCCGGCCGAGACACGGGTGGCGGGCAGCTCGACGCGGATCTCGGCGTCCTCGCGGACCGCGTCCTCCGCCTCGGTGAGCCGGGTCCGCGCGTCCGCGAGCCGTTCCTCGTGCATGATGCGGTGCTTACCGGCCGACTCCTGCGCCTGCCGCTTGCGCGCCCCCATCACGATCTTGGGTTCGCGCTTGTTCTCCTGCATCTTCCTGCCGTACCGCTGGCGGCGGGCCAGCTTGACGTGGGCCTCCTCCAGTTCGCGTTTCTGGCGGCGCAGATCGGTCTCCGCCGCCCTGACCGTGCGTTCCGCGGCCTCCTTCTCGACGGCGAGGAACTCCTCGTAGGCCGCCAGGTTGCCGCCGAACGTCCGGACGGCGCCGTCGCGCAGGTCGGCGATCTCGCCGACGCGGTCGAGCAGTTCCCGGTCGTGGCTGACGACGACCAGCACGCCCGTCCAGGACGCGACCGCGTCGTACAGGCGGTGCCGGGCGTCCAGGTCCAGGTTGTTGGTCGGCTCGTCCAGCAGCAGGACGTCGGGGCGCGCGAGGAACCGGGCGGCGAGCCCGACCATCACCGCCTCGCCGCCCGACAGCGTCGGGACGGTCCGGTCCAGGCCGAGGTGGTCGAGGCCGAGCCGGTCGAGTTCGGCGCGGGCGCGTTCCTCGACGTCCCAGTCGTCGCCTACGGCGGCGAAGTTCTCCTCGGTGGCCTCACCGCGCTCGATGGCGTGCAGCGCGGTGCGCGTCGCGGTGATGCCGAGCAGATCGGAGACGGTGGCGGCGTCGTCCAGGACGAGGTTCTGCGGCAGGTAGCCGACCTCGCCCTCGACGGCGACGGTCCCCGACCCGGGTCGCAGCTCACCGGCGATGATCTTCAGCAGGGTGGACTTGCCGGAGCCGTTGACGCCGATGAGGCCGGTACGGCCGGTGCCGAACGCGGCGTCGAGGCCGTCCAGGACGACGGTGCCGTCCTCCCACGCGAAGGACAGGTCCGAGCACACGATGGCGAAAGACATAAGGGGCGGCCTCCATGGTGAAAGAGAGATGCGGGACGCATGGAGACACCGCGGATCGCGCGACGCGCCGGCGGGCATGAAGAAGCCCGGCGGGATCAGAGTCCGTACTGAGGTCACGTGCGCGGGCCGGTGGACGGCCGCTGCGCGGTGTCGGACCTCAGTTCCTCAATGGACTCCCCAACCGGGCGGCGATGTGACGAGGTAAGGCTACCCGAGGACTTATCGCAACACAAGTAGTGTTAACGCTCGGTCGGCCACCCGTGGGCCGGGACCGACCATGCGGGCCGGAACACGAACGTGCCCGGACCTCGGCCGGGTCCGGGCACGCTCGGTGCTTTGTCAGGCGCCGCGCAGGACGGCTCCGGTGCGGTCGGACGCCGCCGCCACCGCGGCGTCGCGGGCCTCGGACGCCTCCTCGGCGGTGAGCGTGCGGTCCGGGGCACGGAACCGCAGCGCGTACGCCAGCGACTTGCGGCCCTCGCCCACCTGCTCGCCGGTGTAGACGTCGAACAGCCGGATCGCCTCCAGCAGGTCACCGGCGCCGTCGCGCAACGCGGTCTCGACCTCGGCGGCGGGCACCGCGGAGTCGACGACCAGCGCGACGTCCTGCGTGGCGACCGGGTAGGACGACACGTGCGGCGCCCGCACCGGCACCGGGTCGCCGAGGCGGCCCAGTTCCAGCTCCATCGCGCACGTCCGCGGCGGCAGCCCGTACGCCTTGGTCACACGCGGGTGCAGTTCGCCGGCGTGCCCGGCGAGCGTGTCCCCGGCGTACAGCGCGGCGCACCGGCCCGGGTGCCACGGCTCGTGCTGGTCGGCCTTGACGGTCAGCTCGACGCCGACCTCCCGGGCCACCGTCCGGGCGGCCTCGATCGCGTCCGCCCACAGCGCCGGGCGGCCCTCGCCCCACCAGCCCGACGGCTCGCGGTCGCCGGACAGCACGACCGCGAGCCGGTGCGGCTGGTCCGGCAGCGCCGCCTCCACGGTGGCGACCTCGTCGGCGGTGGGGCCTCGGTCCACGGCCAGGCGCGGTGCCCGCTCCGGCGCGTCCGGACGCGGCCGGAACACCACGCCGATCTCAAACAGGGCGGCGTCGCCGAAGCCGCGTCCCACGTTGAGCGCCAGCACCTTGAGCAGGCCCGGCAGCAGCGTGGTGCGCAGCAGCGGCTCCTCCTCCGACAGCGGGTTCGCGAGCCGCAGCGTCCGCCGCCGCGCGTCGCCGGCCGGAAGGTGGAGACCGTCCAGGTCCTTCTCGGCGATGAACGGGAAGGCCAGCGCCTCCACGTACCCGGCGCCGGCGAGGGCGCGGCCGACCCGGCGGCGCAGCCGCTGCCGTGCGGTCAGGCCCTTGCCCGCCGCCGGGCGCGGCGCCCGGGCCGGGATGTCCTCGTACCCCTCCAGCCGGATGACCTCCTCGGCGAGGTCGTTCGGGTCGGTGAGGTCGGGGCGCCAGGACGGCGGGGTCACCGTCAGCACGCCGTCCCCGGCGACGGTGCAGCCCACCTGCTCCAGCCGCCGGACGACCGCGTCCCGCCCGTACGTCACGCCCGCGACCCTGTCGGGATGACCGGCGGGCATCGTCACCGTGGCCGGCTCGACCGGCGCCTCCGCGTGGGTGACACCCGGCACGATCTCCGCGCCGCCGAGCTCGGCGAGCATCCGCACCGCCAGGTACGAGGCGTACAGCGGCAGCTCGCGGTCGACGCCGCGTTCGAACCGGTGGGACGCCTCGCTGTGCAGCCGGTGCCGGCGGCTCATCCGGGCGGTGCCCATGGCGTCGAAGTGCGCGGCCTCGATGACCATGTCGGCCGACCGCTCGTCGATCTCGGTGGCGAGCCCGCCCATCGTGCCGGCCATCGAGATCGGCCCCGACTCGTCGGTGATGAGGATGTCGTCGGGGTCGAGGGTCCGCTTGACGTGGTCGAGCGTCTCCAGCTTCTCGCCGGGGGCGGCGCGCCGCACCACGATCGGGCCGGTGAGCTTGCCCCGGTCGAAGGCGTGGAGGGGCTGGCCCAGCTCCAGCATCAGGTAGTTGGTGACGTCCACCGCCAGCGACACCGGGCGCATCCCGGCGCGGTGCAGGCGGACCTGCATCCACAGCGGCGTCTTCGCGTCCGGGTCGAAGCCGCGCACCTCGCGGAGCACGAACCGGTCGCACGCGGACGCGTCACCGATACTCGCCGGATACGCCTCGCCGTTCTTCACCGGAAGTTCCACGTCCGCCGGGTCCTTGAACGGCACCCCGTAGGCGGTGGCGGCCTCGCGGGCGATGCCGCGGATCGACAGGGCGTAGCCGCGGTCCGGGCTGACGGCGATGTCCAGGACGTCGTCGCGCAGCCCGAGAAGCTCCACCGCGTCCGCCCCGACCGGTGTGTCCGGCGGCAGGACGAGGATGCCGCTGTGGTCGTCGCCGATGCCGAGTTCGGTCACCGAGCAGATCATGCCCTCGGACAGGTGCCCGTAGGTCTTGCGGGCGCCGATCTCGAAGCCGCCCGGCAGCACGCCGCCCGGCAGGATCACCACGACGTGGTCACCGACGGCGAAGTTGGTGGCGCCGCACACGATATTCTGCGGCTCGCCGGTCCCGTTGGCGTCGCCGACGTTCACCTGGCAGTAGCGGATCGGCTTCTTGAAGCCGGTCAGCTCCTCGATCGCCAGCACCTCGCCGACCACGAGCGGGCCGGTGAGGTCGGCGCCCGCCTGCTCGACGGTCTCGACCTCCAGGCCGGCCGCGATCAGCTCGGCGGCCAGCGCACGGCCCGTGACGCCGGCCGGAAGCTCGGCGTACTCGCGCACCCAGGAAAGCGGGGCCCGCATCAGATCTCCGTCCCGAACGGGAGGGTGAACCGGACGTCACCCTCCACCATGTCGTACATGTCCTCGACGCCGTGCCGGAACATCAGCGTCCGCTCGACGCCCATCCCGAACGCCCAGCCGCTGTAGCGGTCGGGGTCCACGCCGCAGGCGACCAGCACCCGCGGGTTGACCATGCCGCAGCCGCCCAGCTCGATCCAGCCCTCCGAGCTGCAGGTGCGGCACGGCTCGGCGCCCGGCTCCGCGGACGCGCCCCGGCACACGAAGCACTGCATGTCCACCTCGGCGGACGGCTCGGTGAACGGGAAGTACGACGGCCTGAACCGCGTCTTCAGCCCCTCACCGAACATGCCGGTGACGAACGCGTCGATGCCGCCGCGCAGGTCGGCCATCGTCAGGCCCTCGTCGACGGCGAGGCCCTCCAGCTGGTGGAAGACGGGGCTGTGCGTGGCGTCCAGCTCGTCGGTGCGGAACGTGCGCCCCGGCGCCACCACGTACACCGGCAGCGGCCGGGAGAGCAGCGACCTGATCTGCATCGGGGAGGTGTGCGTGCGCATCACCAGCCCGGACTCCTCCGACTCCACGAAGAAGGTGTCCTGCATCGTGCGGGCCGGGTGGTCGGGCAGGAAGTTCAGCGCGTCGAAGTTGAACCACTCCGCCTCGACCTCGGGGCCCTCGGAGACCTCGAAGCCCATGGAGACGAAGACGTCGGCCATCCGCTCCTGCATCGTGGTCAGCGGGTGCCGGGCGCCGCGCGGGGCGCGGTCCCACGGGAGCGTGACGTCGACGGTCTCCTCGACGAGGACGCGCTGGTCGCGCTCCTCCTCCAGCTCGGCCTGGCGCGCCTTGAGCGCCTGGGACACCGCGCCGCGGGCGGCGCCGATGCGCTTGCCGGCGTCGGCGCGGGCCGCGGGCGGCAGCGCGCCGATCTCGCGGTTGGCGAGGGCGAGCGGGGAACGGTCGCCGGCGTGCGCCAGGCGGACCTGCTTCAGGTCGTCGAGGCCGGACGCCGCGGCGATGGCCGCGAGCGCCTCGTCACGGGCCCGCTCCAGCTCTTCCGGCTGCAGCGCGGACACCTCGACGGGATCATAGGACTTGTTGGGTGCAGACATGGTGGTGTGATCGACTCCGGTCGGCGTGGGACGCCCGCAGTCTAGTGCGCGGGCGATGAGGATCCGGAAAGCATGCGCGTGACGCGCTGGCCCTGTCGGGGTTCCGCCTGCGGCGTACCCGGCGCCGTGCGCCGGATTCAGCTCGCGTAGTCGGGGGCCCCTGCGGGCACGGTAAATCGGAACTCGGCGCCGCCGCCGGGCGCCCGCCGCACGGTGATCACGCCGCCGTGCGCCTCGACCAGGCCCTTGACGATGTAGAGCCCGAGGCCGGTGCCGCCGCGGCGGTTGCCGCCGGGGCCGCGCCAGAACTGCCGGAAGACGCGCTGGACGGCCTCGGGCGGAATGCCCTCGCCCTCGTCGCGCACCGACACGGCGGCTCCCTCCTTGTGCGCGTCCGGCTCCACCACGATGGTGACAGTACCCGCTCCGTGCCGCACCGCGTTTTCGACGAGGTTGCCGAGTATCTGATCCATCTTGTCGGGATCGAGCCACATCTCGGGCAGCTCGCCCCGCGTCTCGAACCGGAACCTGTCCTCCGGCTCGCCGGCCGCGACCCGGCCCGCGATGACCTTGCGGACCTCCTCGGGGATGTCGACGACCTGGCGGTGCATCTCCAGCCGGCCGGCCTCGATCCGGGACACGTCCAGCAGCTCGGTGATCAGCCGGGTGACCCGGTCGGCGTCGGCGTTGACGGTCTCCAGCATGACCCGCTTCTGGTCGTCGTTGAAGCGGTGCCACTTGGCCAGCAGCGTCGCGGTGAACCCCTTCACGCTGGTCAGCGGGGAGCGCAGCTCGTGCGCGACGGTCGAGACGAGGTCGGCGCGGTCGCGTTCCTGCCTGGTGCGGTGCAGGGCGTCGCGCAGGCACACGGTGAACCGTTCCACCCGCCGGTCGCCGCCGCGCCGGTACGCGGCGGTCACCAGCACCTCGGTGCCGCCGGGCAGGAAGAGCACCCGCTCGGGGTGCCGGGTGCGGGTGGACAGGCCGTCGTAGGGGGCCAGGCACTTCCACCAGTCGCGGCCCTCGGCGTCGTGCAGCGGCAGGACGTCGCGGAAGTCGCGGCCCAGCGCGGACGCGGCGGGAATCCCGGTGATGCGCGCGGCGGCGGCGTTGAACACCAGCACGCGGGCGTCCCGCCCGGCGACCAGCAGCCCGTCGGGCAGGTCGTCCGCGGTGCCCTCCTCGGGAACCGGCCCGGACCCGGCCTCGGGCACGCGCGCGGCCACGAGAGGGGGTTCCTCTCCGCCCACAGCGGCCTCCACAACACCGATGAGAACGCGGCCTGTCGAATAGAGACTCTAGCCGGAGTCGGGCCCCTGACGGGACCCGGAAACCGCCCGGCGGCAAGGCATGTGTGGCCTCCGGGCGGTGTGCCGCCCACTCCGGAGGGCGGCCTCACCAGGACGTCCGCGGCTCACCGCGAGGTGGTCGGCGAGTCCTGTCCGGAGAGCGCCCGACCGGACAGCGCCGCCTCGACGTCCGGGTGGATCGCGAACAGGTTGTGCAGCCCGGTGATGCGCAGGAGCCGCAGCTGCGCGGGCCGGACCCCGGCGAGGACGATCTCGCCGCCGCCGGCCGCGATCTGGTTGTGCGCGGCGACCAGCGCGCCGAGCCCGGCCGCGTCGCAGAACGGGACGGCGGTGAAGTCGGCCACCAGCCGACGCGGCCCCGCCTCGTGCAGCCCCACGAGCCGGTCGCGCAGCGAGCCGGCCGTGCGCAGGTCGATCTCCCCGGCCACCGCGACGACGGCCGTGTCGCCGCGCACCCGGGAGATCTCGATCCGCAGCCCGTCCGCCGCGGCCTGCGCGCCGGGGAAGCCCGGAGCGGTGGCCGCGCGGACCGAACCGGCCCGGCACCGCACCTCCGGCGCCCGCCGGCCCGCCCGTACGGCACGCCTGGTCTCCTCGGTCATCACGCTCGCCCCCAACTTTGCGCGGCATCGTCGCCGCCCTGGTCAACGCACTGATCAACACGTTAGGCACGGGGCGGGACGGCGTAATCCACCGCCGGTCCCTATCCCGCTCCTACCTGCGAACGAGTCGCGCGCGGCGGCCGACCCCCCGCCTGCCGTCCGCGTGCGGACAATCCTCCCAGCTCACCCACCGGAAAACGGCGCGCGGAGCGACCGATTGCGGCCAACCGATCACGGTATGCATTGAACCTCCGCGACCGTGCGAACGTGCGGCCCCTTCCGCCCCGTTAGGACGTGAGCTGGGCACGGGCCGACGCATAGAGGCATACGGCCGCCGCCGTCGCCAGGTTCAGGCTCTCGGCCCGCCCGTAGATGGGCACGCGCACCACCTCGTCCACGTGCCGGAGGATCTCCTCGGGCAGTCCCCACGCCTCGTTCCCGAACACCCACGCGGTGGGGCGCGCGAGCAGCCCCTCGTCGATCGCCCCGTCGAGGGTGCGGTCGCCCGCGCCGTCGGCGGCGAGGACGGTGAGGCCCGCGCCCTTCAACTCGGGGATCAGCGTGTCGAACCGCGGGCCGACCACGACCGGCAGATGGAACAGGCTGCCCGCCGAGGCGCGGACGCACTTGCCGTTGTAGGGGTCGACGGACGCGTCGGTGAACACGACCGTCTCCGAGCCGGCGGCGTCGGCGGTGCGCAGCACGGTTCCCGCGTTGCCCGGGTCGCGGACGTGCGCGAGGACGGTCACCAGCCGGGGACCGGCCTCCAACGCCTCGCCGAGCGGGACGTCGACGAACTCGCAGACCGCCAGCAGCCCCTGCGGGGTGACGGTCTGGGCCAGTTCCGCCATGACCTCCCCGCTGACGCGCAGCACCGGCGCGCCGGCGCGCTCGGCGGCGAGCACCAGCTCGGGGTGGCGGGCCTCCGCCTCGGCCGTGGTGAACAGCTCGGCGAGCCCACCGGGGATCTCCAGCGCCTCCCGCACCGCCTGCGGCCCCTCAGCGAGGAACCGGTTCTCGCGGCGCCGGAAGGCGCGTTTGGCGAGCCGCCGAGCGGCCTTCACCCGCGGTGATCGGAGAGAGGTCAGCTCGCGGCCCGCCATGTCGCCGTAATCGCCCGTATGCCGGTCACCCGGCTCAGGCCGCCTCCGAACCCTCGGCCGGGAGCGCGTCCTTGGCGACCTTCACCAGGGTGGCGAACGCCGGGGCGTCGTTGACGGCGAGCTCGGCGAGCATGCGCCGGTCGACCTCCACCTCGGCGGCCTTCAGGCCCTGGATGAACCGGTTGTAGGTGATGCCGTTGGCGCGGGCCGCGGCGTTGATCCGCTGGATCCACAGCCGGCGGAACTGGCCCTTGCGGTCCTTGCGGTCCCGGAAGGCGTAGGTCATCGAGTGGAGCTGCTGCTCCTTGGCCTTGCGGTACAGGCGCGAACGCTGCCCGCGGTAGCCGCTCGACCGCTCCAGGACGACCCGACGCTTCTTGGCGGCGTTGACCGCCCGCTTCACGCGTGCCACGTGCTGACTCCTTCGTGGGGGCCGGGGCCTTCCGGGCCTCGGCCGGTCGCTGATGTTGCTGGTCGGGTGCTACTTGCGCAGCAGCTTCTTGATGTTCTTGGCGTCGGCGTCGGCCACGACGGCCGGGCCGGACAGGCGGCGCGTCCGCTTGGTGGGCTTGTGCTCGAGCAGGTGGTTCTTGTTGGCGCGGCGGCGCATCACCTTGCCGGAGCCGGTCAGCTTGAAGCGCTTCTTGGCACCACTGTGGGTCTTGGTCTTCGGCATGGTCGCCGTCGTCTCCCTCTTTCCCGGCCTCCGTGCGTGACGCACGGAGGCGCGCCTGATCGGCGCACCGCACGGGCTCCGTGGACGCGCCAGGTCAGGCTTCAATGTACGTGCGCCGCGACCCCGCTCTGCCGCGAGGTCGCGGAGTGGGGACCGCCGCTCGGGCGCCCCGCAACGGCCGTCAGGCGGTGCTCTCGGCGTCCTGCCCGCGGGCCGTCTTCTTCTTGTGCGGACCGATCACCATGATCATGTTCCGGCCGTCCTGCTTGGGCCGCGACTCGACGAAGCCGAGGTCCTCGACGTCGTCGGCGAGCCGCTGCAGCAGCCGGAAACCGAGCTCGGGACGGGACTGCTCACGACCACGGAACATGATCGTGACCTTCACCTTGTCCCCGGCCTTCAGGAACCGCACCACGTGACCCTTCTTGGTCTCGTAGTCGTGCGGGTCGATCTTCGGGCGGAGCTTGATCTCCTTGATGACCGTGTGCGCCTGGTTCTTCCGCGCCTCACGCGCCTTCATCGCGGACTCGTACTTGAACTTGCCGTAGTCCATGAGCTTGGCGACGGGCGGGCGCGCGGTGGGCGCCACCTCGACGAGGTCGAGGTCCGACTCACGCGCGAGTTCAAGGGCCTTGGCGATGGGCACGATGCCCACCTGTTCGCCGTTCGGGCCGACGAGCCGGACCTCGGGCACGCGAATGCGGTCGTTGATACGCGGTTCGGCGCTGATGGGACCTCCTTGGGGCCGTTCTCAAGTTCGTTGGACCGGTCGTACCCCGAGGCTTCCACGAGAAAAGCCCCGCACGACTCACGCACGGGGCCACCTTCGGTCTCCCCGAACGGCCGTGCCGCCCAGGGACTACGGCGGGACGGGCGTCGAGCGCCCGTTCGCCGGACCGAGACCCACCGGCCTTCGGCCGGTCAGGTGGGAGGTGGCCTCCGCTTGCGCGCCCGGCACGCGCTGCCACATGGTCGCGCGCACAGGGCCGGTCGGCCACCAAGACTACCACCTGGCGGGACCGCGTGCGCCGCACCGGACCGCCCGCGTGACACCGTGGCCGCGCGGGCGTCCGGGTGAGGTACGCCACTCCATTCAACCGACCCGGACGCCGGCCCATTCCCGGCGACGCGCTTCCCCGGGGACGATGGTGAGGGTGTTCTGGCCCGGTTGGCGTCTCGGCCTCCGGGCGGCGGCTTGTTACGGTGGAGCGGAAACGGCCCGGTGGGGCCGGCACCAGGGAGGTTTCCCGCGATGCCCTCGGTCGAGGCCGGCGCGGCCGGCTCCCTCACCGCCTTGTCACCGATCGGACTGCAGTTCGCGCAGAAGGCGTTCATCGCGTCCGGCGGACGGCTGCTGCTGGTCCGCAAGTCGGCGTCCGACCCGTTCCATCCCGGCCGCTGGGAGGTGCCCGGCGGGCGGCTGGAGGTGGCGGGCGACCTCGATCTCGACGACCACATCCGGCGCGAGGTCTGGGAGGAAGTCGGCCTCAAGATCGAGCCCGGGCCGCCGTTCCATCTGTGGCAGTGGTTCATGCCCGACCGCGGCCCCGCGGGCGGGCGGATACGGGTGGTCGCGGCGGCGCGCCGCTGCCGGCCCGTGTCCTTGGACGCCACCCTGGAGAACCAGGACGCCGGCGACCACCTCGACGGGTGCGCCTGGGTGCCGCTGGAGGAGATCGGCGGCTACGACCTCATCCCGAGCCTGCGCCCGGTGATGCGGGCCTTCCTCCACCAGGCCGGCTGAGCCCGGGCATGACGCCGCCCCGATCGCCCGCCGAGTGGCCGGGCCTGGACGGGGCGGCCGAACGCCGGTTCGCCCTCTTCGTCGTCGGGGACGCCGGGATCGAGGTGCGCGCCTCCCTGCCGGACGTCCGGTTCGCCGACCTCGACGCCGACCGCCTCGCCTACGCGCCGGCGCGGGCCATGGCCGCCGGGACCGCGGTCAACCTGGCCCGGTGCGCGACGGGCTACTTCCGCCGGGTCGGCGTGCTGGCCAAGATCGGCGACGACGACTACACGGAGGTGATCCGCCGGGAGTTGCGGCGGATCGGAGCCGACGACCACCTCTGCGTCGAGCCCGGCGTCCCGAACGGCGTGTCGGTGATGCTGCGCGACCGCCCCCGCGGGGACGGACCCGGGGTCCGGCTCCTCGTCGTACAGGACGAGCCGCCGGCGCGGCACCTCACCGCGGAGGACGTGCGCGCCGCGGCGCGCGGCATCGAGGACGCCGACGTGCTGGCCGCCGACGGGTACGCGCTGCTGTCCCCGGTCTCGCGGGCGGCGGTGCGCGAGGCGGTCCGCACCGCACGCGCGGCGGGGACCCGGGTCGCGTTCGACCTCGTCCCGCACGACATCGACGCGCGGCTCCCGGTGTCCGATGTGCTGCCGATGCTGGAGGCGGCGGACCTGGTCATCTCCGAGGCGCACACGCTGGCGCGTCTTCTCGGACGACCGGTGCCGGCCGGCGGGAACGAACTCAGGGGGCTTCTGCCGATACTCGATCGCGACGTGCGGAACAGGCCGCTGTGGCTGTTGCGGTTCGGTGCGACGTCCCTGGAACAGGTGCTCGCCTACAAGCGGGGACGGCTGCTCATGGAGTACCCGACCGGCTACAAGCCCGGCGTGCGGCGCGCGGGCTTCGGCGACCGGATGGCCGCGTGCGAGCTCTACTGGTGGCTGTCCGCAGGGTGATCTTCGTCCGGGAGGGCGGCCGTCGCGGCGCGCATCGCCCTGAGGGTGCGCAGGAAGCGCCGCCTGCTGCCGGGAAGTCCGAACGTCTCCTGCCAGCGCCAGGTCTCGCCCTGGCCGGTGACCGTCACGGCCCAGCGCAGGAACTGGCTCCGCACGCCATCGCCCGGATGGACGGTCGCGACGCCGCCCTCCTCAATCAGCAGATAGGAACGGCCGGTGCGGAAGCAGGCCCGCAGGGCGGCGTGGTCGGCCGGCGTTCCGGGACGTCCTTCCCGCTCGACCACCGCACGCACGCCCGGTGTCCCGGGCAGCAGGTGCCAGTGCGCATGGTCGACGCACGCGCCGCCGCCCTGTGGCGTGGCGGGGCCATGTTCGAACAGCAGCAGCTCACCCGTCCCGTACGCCTCGCGGTAGAGGCGGGCGACGCGGTCACGCCAGTGCAGGGCGCGTTCCCACATCTCCCGGCCGAAGTCCCCGGCGCACTGGTGGTGGTCGCGCGTCACGAGGAGCAGGTGTCCCTCCACGAGCGGAGCCACGTCCGGTATCAGGAGGAAGTCGCGGTCACCCGCGATGATGCCCGACTCGCCGGGCAGGCCGGCCATGCCGTTGAAGCGGAATCGCAGCGGGGGGCACAGGACGCAGTCGTGATCGGGTTCGTTCCAGACGGTCGGCTCGGCCAAGCCACCTCCCAGCATCGCGGAACGCGGGAGCGGTCTCCCTCCAGCGTGCCCGGCGCCGCGCGTCCGTGATCTGTGCGAGCGCGGATACAGACATGGAGCCAATGAGGTACAAAACCTGACTTGACGGGAACAAAATAGTCAGAAGGCTACATCGTGAACCAGACACCTCCGCTCCCCGTCCCGGCACCCCGCGCCGCCCGCTCCGCCGCCATGTCCCGCTCCCAGATCCCGGCCATCGACATGGCGGTCCTCGAAGCGAGACTGAACGAGTCGCTGGACGTCCTGCGCGACACCTACGCGCCCGCGCTCGGCACCGGCGGAGGCTGGTACCACGAGCTCGCGCGGCCGGAACCCGGCACCACCGCCACCGCCCTCGGGCTGCTGGCGTTCGTCGAGGCGGGCCGCGCGTTCGAGTACTTCGACGACGGCCTGGCGTTCCTCGCCGCACGGCAGACGCGTTCGGAGGACCCGCTGCGGGACGGCGGCTGGGCCACCAAGACCAGCCTCGGCATGCCGGTGGTCGAGGCGACCGGCTGGATCGCGCGGTTCCTCGCCCGCGCCCGTTGCGACCTCCGCGACGACGCCCCCGACCTCAAGCGCGCCTACCGGTGGCTGCTGCGCAACCAGAACCCCGACGGCGGATGGGGCTCGCTGCACGGCTGCCCGTCCCGGGTCTGGCTGACCTGCCTGGCGCTGCGCGCGCTCAGCCAGCTCAACCCCTACGATCCCGCCGTGGACCGGGGCGTGGAGTGGCTGACGGCCGACCGGACCGCGCACCGCCCCGCCTGGGGGCCGACGCAGGCGTCCCGTCCCACCGTCACGCACACCGCCTTCGCGCTGGTGACGCTGGCCGAGGCGCGTCCGGACCTGCGGACCGAGCGGCTGCTGGACGCCTACGACTGGCTGCTCGGCAACCTCGACCCCGACGACGACCACACCTGGATCGAGACCTACGACGTCTCACCGCCCGGCGCATCCTGCCACCGCGCCTCGGAACACGGCGCCTCGGAACACGGCGCCTCGGAACACGGGGCCGGGCCCCATCCGGTGTGGCGGCTCGCCCTCTGGCACTACGGGCTCCCGATCGCGCTCACCGCGCTGCTGCGGGACCCTCGCGGCCCGCACGGCCCGGCCGTCGCCCGCGCCTTCCGGACCCTCGTGCGCGGGGAGATCACCGACCCGCGCTGGAACGGCTATCCCGGCAGCGGCCGCACGTCGCTGTGGACGCTGTGGTGGCGGATGGAGACGCTGATCGCGCTCGCCCGCCTCCCGCTCGCCGGGAACGCCGACGTCCTGCACTGGCTGCCGGACGCGACGGTCGTGCAGCGCTCCCACGCCCGGGAACGCCCCCTCACTGACCTCCTGCCGCACCGCCGGCTCGTCGACCCGGTCGGGTTCGTCCAGCGGCACTGGGCGGCGCTCCTTCTGGGCCTGGTGTGCGCGGGCAGCGCGCTGGGCGTCGCCGCGGACCTGTGGGGCTGGAAGGACTTCTGGCTGAGCGTCATCCTGCCCATCGTCCTCACCAGCATCGACGAGTCGGTGAAGCGGCGCCGCACCCAGCGGGCCCCTCCCTGAACCCGTCAGCCGCGGCGGGCCAGCTCCGCCTCGCCCGCGGCGCGCATCGCCTCCACCGGCACGTCCTCGCGGCCGGTCATCAGCGCCACCTGGCGGACGGCCTGGTGCAAGAGCATCTCGAACCCGCCGACGACCGTGCCGCCGGCCCGCTGCACCGTCGCCGCCAGAACCGTCGGCCAGGGCGCGTACACCACGTCGAACAGGGCCGCGCCGGATTCGGCGACCGGCTCGGCGAACGTGTCGGCGGCCCGCCCGGGAAGCGTCGACACCACGAGATCCGCCGGCAGTTGCGCGGGCACCCGGTCGAGCGTGACGACCCGGACCGCGAGCCCGAAACGCTCCCCCACCCCGGCGGTCCCGGCGGCGCGCTCGGGTGTCCGCACCGCCAGCACCGCCTCGCGCGTGCCGAGGCCCGCGAGCGCGGCCAGCGCGGACGCCGCGGTCGCGCCGCCGCCCAGCACCAGCGCCGACGCCGGCGCCTTCAGGCCGGCCTCTGCCAGCGCCGTCTCGATGCCGTACACGTCGGTGTTCTCGCCGTGCCGCCGCCCGCCCCGCAGGACGATCGTGTTCGCACCGCCGACCCGCACCGCGAGGTCGGACACCGTGTCCACGAGGCCGAGCGCGACGCGTTTCAGCGGCATCGTCAGCGACAGGCCCGCCCAGTCGGGTCCGAGCCCGTCCAGGAACGCGCCGAGGCCGTCCTCGCCGCACTCGACCGCCTCGTAGGACCAGCCGTCCAGGCCCATCGCCGCGTACGCCGCCCGGTGCAGCACCGGCGACAGAGAATGCGCGATCGGCGACCCGAGGACCGCGGCCCGGCCGGTGGTGGCGCCGCTCACTGGCCCGGGTGCGCCTTCTGCCAGGCCCGGAACTCCTTCTCGATCTGCTGCCGCTGCTCGTCCGTCGTGGCGAACTTCGTGACCTTGTTCGTCGGGTCGGTCGCGATGAAGTACAGCCACGTCCCGTCCTTCGGCGCGAGCGCCGCCTCGATGGCGTCCGGCCCCGGGTTGGCGATCGGGCCGGGCGGCAGTCCCTTGTGCGTGTAGGTGTTGTAAGGCGAGTCGACCTTGAGGTCCTCGTTCGTCACGGTCAGGGTGCGCTTGTTGAGCGCGTACAGGACGGTCGTGTCGAACTGCAGGGGCATGCCGCGCGCCACCCGGTTGTAGATGACCCGGGAGATCTTCGGCAGGTCGCTGGGCTTGCCGCCCTCCGCCTGGACCAGGCTGGCCAGCGTCATGACCGTCTGCGGGCTGAACTTCGCCTCGCGTGCCTTGCCGACGAGGTCGACGCTGTCGGCCTCCTGGGTGAAGCGCGCCACCATCTGCTTGAGGATCTGCTCGGCGGTGCCGTTCGGGTCCAGGTCGTAGCGGCCCGGGTACAGGTACCCCTCCACCTTGCCCTTCGCGTACGACGGCAGCCCCAGGGACTGCGGCTTCTTCGCCACCGCCTGGAACTCCTTGGCGGAGATGCCGGTCTTCTTCGCCAGCAGCTCGAAGACCTCCACGGCCCGGCGTCCCTCCGGGATCGTGATCTGGTTCCCGGCCCGCGACTTCGGGTCCAGCAGCAGCGCCATCGCCGCCGACGACGACATCCTCTGCCGCATCTGGTAGAAGCCGGGCTGGATGCCGGAGGCGCGCACCTCCTTGTTGTACGCCTTCACGAACGCGCGGGCGCTCTTCACCACGCGGTGCTGCTGCAGCGTCGTCCCGATCACCGAGCCGCTCGCACCGTCCTTGATCTGGACCGTGACGTTCCCGGTGCCGCGCCCGTCGTAGTCCGGCGGATGCCACTGGTTGTCGAGCCACGCGTACCCGAGGACGCCGCCGGTGCCGAACACCGCCACCAGGAAGGCCATCGCGAACAGGGCCGCCGCCCTGCCGCTGCGCCTGCGCCTGCGCTGCCGTCTGCGGACGCGACGCTGGTCCCGCCTGGTGAGCCGCTCCTCGGACGGTCGCCCGTCGCCGTACGGATCTGAGAAGAGGTCCAAATCGTTCATGAGCTCCCCCGGACGATCTCTCCCGGGGGGCGTCCCGTCAACCGTTCCGCGTCCAGGGCCGCCTGGAGGAGGACCGCCGCGGCGGCCTGGTCGACGACCTTGCGCCTCGCCTGACCGTGCACCCCGCCGGCCCGCAGCCCGCTCTCCGCGGTGACGGTGGTGAGCCGCTCGTCGTGCAGCCGGACCGTCTCCGGGGGGAGCCGGTCCGCGAGCCGGGCCGCGAACCTGCGCGCGGCCTGCGCCGCCGGGCCCTCCCGCCCCGACAGCGAGGTGGGCAGGCCGACGACCACCTCGATCGCCTCGTGCTCGGCGGCCAGTTCCAGGAGACGGTCGATGTCGCCCTTGCCGCTCTTCACGGTCTCCAGCGGGGACGCGAGGATCCCGCCGGGGTCGCACCGGGCGACCCCGACGCGCACGCTCCCCACGTCGATCCCAAGCCGCACGCCCTGCCTCATTGACTCGCCTCCGCTCGGCGGCTCGGGCGCTGAACGGCACCGGCTTCCCTCGTCGCGTGCTCGCCCCTTCGTCGCTGCGCGCGCTCCTCGGTCCAGCCGGCGCCGCGCCGCTCGCGCCTCATCGCCGTGCCTCCGTCCGGCCCGGCCGGCTTCTCCCGCCCCGTCGTGCCGGGCTCACGCGGCCCCTACTGCTCGTTCGACGGCGGCGAGGGCCTCGTCCACGGCCGCGGCGTCGGCGCCGCCTCCCTGGGCGAGATCGTCCTTGCCGCCGCCGCCTCCGCCGAGGGCCCTGGCCGCGAGGCCGACGAGCGCGCCCGCCTTGAGGCCGCGGTCGCGCGCGCCCTCGGTGACGGCGACGACCACGACGGGACGGTCCTTCGGCACGCCGGTGACCATCACGACCGCGGGGCGGGCCGTGAGCCTGCCGCGGATGTCGACGGCCAGCTTGCGCAGGTCGTCGGCGCCGGTGCCCTCGGGGGCGCGGTGCCCCACGAACGCGATGCCGCCGATGTCCTTGGCGGCGTCGGCGAGGGACCCCGCGATCGCGAGGACCTGCTGGGAGCGGAGCTTCTCCAGCTCCTTCTCCGCGTCGCGGAGCCGGGTGACCACCCCGGAGATCCGCTCGGGCAGCTCCTCCTTGCGGGCCTTCATCTGCTCGGCGAGCTGCGCGACGAGAACGCTCTCGCGGGCCAGGAAGCGGAACGCGTCGATGCCGACGAGCGCCTCGACGCGGCGGACCCCGGCGCCGATGGACGACTCGCCCAGCACCTTGATCAGGCCGAGCTGCCCGGAGCGGGCGACGTGGGTGCCGCCGCACAGCTCGCGGGAGTAGTCGCCGACCTCGACGACCCGGACCTCGTCGCCGTACTTCTCGCCGAACAGGGCGAGCGCTCCCATCGCGCGGGCCTCGTCGATGGAGGTGTGGAAGGCGCGGACGTCCAGGTCGCCGACCAGGACCTCGTTGACCTCGTCCTCGACATCCCGGAGCACGCTCGGCGGGACGGCGCCCGACGCGGTGAAGTCGAACCGGAACCGCCCGGGCGAGTTCTCCGACCCGGCCTGGGCGGCGGACTCGCCGAGGGCGCGGCGGAACCCGGCGTGCACCATGTGGGTCGCGGTGTGCGAGCGGGAGATCGCCCGGCGGCGCTCCACGTCGACCTCGGCGTAGGCGGTGTCGCCGGCCTGCGCCTCGCCGCTGCGGACGCGGCCGCGGTGCACGACGAGGCCGGAGAGCGGCGTCTGCACGTCCGTCACCTCGATGACGGCGCCGTTGCCGAGCCGGATCAGGCCGTGGTCGGCGAGCTGGCCGCCGCCCTCGGCGTAGAACGGGGTGCGGTCGAGGACGACCTCGACCTCGGTGCCCTCCCCGGCGGCGGGCGCGTTGGCGCCGTTCACCAGCAGCCCGACGAGGCGAGCGTCGCCGGCGAGGCCGCTGTAGCCGGTGAAGTCGACCTTGCCGCCGGCTCCGGTGAGCAGCTCGTCCAGGACGGAGACGTCGAGGTTGCCGGTCTTCTTGTCGCGGGCGTCCCGCTTCGCGCGGTCCCGCTGCTCCTTCATGAGCCGGCGAAAGCCCTCCTCGTCCACCTGGAGGCCCTGCTCGGACGCCATCTCCAGGGTGAGGTCGATCGGGAAGCCGTAGGTGTCGTGCAGCTTGAACGCCTGCTCACCGGCCAGCCTCGCGCCGCCGGACCGCTTGGTCTCCTCGACGGCCGTGTCGAAGATGGCGGTGCCGGTGCGGAGCGTCTGGAGGAAGGAGTCCTCTTCAGCGTCGATGACGGTGTGGATGTTCGCGGCCGTCCGCACCAGCTCGGGGTACTGCTCGCCCATCGCCTTGATCCCGACGGCGGTGAGCTCGTGCATGAGGCCGGCATCCTGGCCGCCGAGCAGCCGCAGGTTGCGGATGGAGCGGCGCAGGATGCGGCGCAGCACGTAGCCGCGGCCCTCGTTGGACGGGCGGATGCCGTCCGCGACCATCATCGTCCCGCTGCGGACGTGGTCGGCGATGACCCGCAGCGACACGTCCGCGCGGTGGTCACGGCCGTAGGACGCGCCGGTCAGCTGCGCGGCGCGGTCGAGGACGCGCCAGAGGGTGTCGGTCTCGTAGATGTTGTCGACGCCCTGCAGGATCGCCGCCATGCGCTCCAGGCCCATGCCGGTGTCGATGTTCTTGGCCGGCAGGTCGCCGAGGATCGGGAAGTCGGTCTTGCTCTCCCCGGGGCCCCGCTCGTACTGCATGAAGACGAGGTTCCACACCTCCAGGTAGCGGTCCTCGTCGGCGACCGGGCCGCCCTCGCGGCCGTACTCGGGGCCCCGGTCGTAGTAGATCTCCGAGCAGGGGCCGCACGGGCCGGGGACGCCCATCGACCAGAAGTTGTCCTCCATGCCGCGCCGCTGGATGCGGTCGAGGGGGACGCCGACCTTGTCGTGCCAGATGCTCTGGGCCTCGTCGTCGTCGTTGAAGACGGTGACCCACAGCTTGTCCTCGGGGAACCCGAAGCCGCCGTCGTCCCGCGACCGGGTCAGCAGCTCCCAGGCGAACGGGATCGCCTGCTCCTTGAAGTAGTCGCCGATGGAGAAGTTGCCCAGCATCTGGAAGAACGTGGCGTGCCGGGTGGTCCTGCCGACCTCTTCGATGTCGGGCGTCCGCACGCACTTCTGCGCGCTGGTCATCCGCTGCGACGGCGGGGTGCGCTGGCCGAGGAAGTAGGGCTTGAACGGGACCATGCCGGCGTTGACCAGCAGCAGGGTCGGGTCCTCGGCGACCAGGCTGGCCGAGGGCACCACCGTGTGCCCGCGCTCCTCGAAGAACCTGAGGAAGCGGCGTGCGACCTCTGCCGACTCCATGATCAGTTGCCATCCTTGTCGTCGTCGATGATCGTGTATCTCGCCTTGAGCACCCGGCGGGGCCGGGGGTCCCCGGCGTCCGGGGGAGCCTGGTCCATGCGGACGGCCTCGCGCAGTTCCTCTTCGCGGGTCTGCATCTCGGTACGGACGTCGGAGGCGAAAAGCCTCAGCCGGTCTCCGGCGCTCTGCCCGGTCGACACGGCACGGGCCGCGACCCCCTCGGGGGACCAGGTGCGCGTGAACCGCTCGACGCGCCGCTTGACGCGGTGCGTGACGTAGACGCCGGCGCCCGCGCCGACGCCGAGCCAGAACAGCCGTCTCATCCGCGTCCCTTACCCGAGGACCGCGTACTCGAGGACCGCGTCTGCAGCGCCGGCCTGCCGGACGGGGACCGGTCGTCGCCGTCGCGGCCGCCGAGGGCCTTGCGGACGCCGTAGGAGAAGGCGGCGGCCTTGACCAGCGGCCCGCCGACCACCGAGGTCATCACGGTGGTGACGGCCGAGACGTTCTGGGTGACGCCGGCGACCTGCTTGGTGATGACGTCAGTGCGGCCGAGCTGCTCGTTCGCGCGCTTCACCGTCCGGGTCATGTCGTCCAGCAGCGGGCCGGCCTGGTCTCCGATCTCCTGGACGACCTTGCTGGCCTCGCCGAGGAGACGGGAGAGCTTCAGCAGGGTGAGCGCGATGAACGAGACCAGCACCGCCCAGAACACGGCCACGATGAGACCTGCTAGCTGTCCACCAGTGAGCATCAGGGCTTTCCGTTCGCGTGAGTTCGGCTCGAAGGCCGGGCATGGCTTGACAGACCTTACCGTTCCGCCACCCCACATGGCGGGAGCACAGGCCAGGCCGGATCGGTCATCGCCGGTCGGCGGCGCCGCGCAGAACCGAGCGGATCCGGGCGAGCACCTCGGTGAACCGCGACTCGGCACCGTGCCTGGTCGGGCGATAGTACTCCCGGCCGTCCACCGAGTCGGGCGCGTACTGCTGCTTGACCACGCCGCCGGGATGGTCGTGGGCGTACTTGTAGCCCTGCCCGTGCCCGATCTTCGCGGCGCCCTTGTAGTGCGCGTCGCGCAGATGCCCCGGGACGGGCCCGGCGAGGCCCTTGCGGACGTCGCCGAGCGCCCCGTCCACCGCCATGATCACAGCGTTGGACTTCGGCGCCAGGGAGAGGTGGATCACCGCCTGCGCGAGGTTGATACGGGCCTCGGGAAGGCCGACGAACTCCACGGCCTGGGCCGCGGCGACGGCGGTCTGCAACGCGGTCGGGTCGGCCATCCCGACGTCCTCGCTTGCGTGCACGATCAGCCGCCGGGCGATGAACCGGGCGTCCTCGCCGGCCTCGATCATGCGGGCCAGGTAGTGCAGCGCCGCGTCGACGTCGCTGCCGCGGATGCTCTTGATGAACGCGCTGATGACGTCGTAGTGCTGGTCGCCCTCGCGGTCGTAGCGGACGGCGGCCCGGTCGACGGCCTTCTCCAGCACGTCCACGTCGATCACGCCGCCGTCCGCGACGACGAGCGAGGCGGCCTCCAGGTAGGTGAGGGTCCGGCGGGCGTCGCCGCCGGCAAGCCTGATCAGGTGGTCCTCGGCGGCGGCGTCGAGGGTCGCCGCGCCGTCCAGCCCGCGCTCCTCCGTGAGCGCCCGGCGGATCACCTCGCGCAGGTCGTCCTCGCCGAGCGGCTCCAAGGTCAGCAGCAGCGAGCGCGACAGGAGCGGGCTGATGACGGAGAAGAACGGGTTCTCGGTGGTGGCGCCGATGAAGGAGACCCAGCGGTTCTCGACGGCGGGCAGCAGGGCGTCCTGCTGGGCCTTGTTGAAGCGGTGCACCTCGTCGACGAACAGGACGGTCTGGCGCCCGGTCATGCCCAGCTCCCGCCGCGCCAGGTCGATCTCGGCGCGGACGCGCTTGACGCCGTCGCTGACCGCCGAGATCTCCACGAAGCGGCGGGACGTGACGTGGCTGACGACGGTGGCGAGGGTGGTCTTGCCCGTTCCGGGCGGGCCCCACAGGACGAGCGACATCGGCACGTCCCGGTCGACGAGCTGCCGGATCGGCGTGCCGGGGCCGAGCAGATGGGCCTGCCCGACGACCTCGTCCAGCGCGCGCGGGCGCATCCGGACGGCGAGCGGCCGCTCCGCGCCCCCGCCCGGCGCGGCCGGCGCGGTCACCGGCTCCGGGGCCGCGCGCTCCGGCGCCGGCGCGTCGAAGAGGCCCTCCGGCTCGCCCGATTCCGCCCTGCTGGTCACGCTCCGACACTATCTCGGGGCAGGGACGTTCCCGGCCGTCCGGCGGGGCGGGAACCCGCAGCCCGGCTGTGGCGTTGGAAGACCCCGGAAGGCGCATTCAGGAGCGTGACGGTGTCCGGTACGGCCCCACGTCGGCGCCACGGGCTCGCCGGTCTGCTCGTGGCGCTGTTCGTCGTGGGCGGGCTGGTCTTCAGCTACGGCCTGGGGCACGCGCCTCCGGCGCGCGTATGCACCCAGCACGCGGTGAGCGTGCCCGTCACCGTCGCCGACGCGTTCACCGGCCACGCACAGCCGGACGCTGGGGTTTCGCCGCTCAACGGCCATCACAGCCCCGTACACGCGGCGCTGACCGCTCCGCCCATGAAGGTCCCCTCACAGGCGCCGATGGAGGCGTGCCTGTGCCTGGCCGTGCTGTTCACCCTCGTGCTGCTCGGGCTGGCGGCCTGGCTGGGGCGCCCCCTCACGCGTCTTCCCGCCCGCCTCGGCTGGGCGCTCGCGCAGCCGCCCGGTGCCGCGGCCGTCCTCGCGTCCACGCCCTCTCTCCAGGTTCTCCGGCTGTGACGGACCGGCCTTAGGTCCGCCCGCACCGCCGTACCGACCCCTGGTCGTGTCACGGCGCTGCCTCCTGTCCGTAGAGATCCACAGCCCCTGAGAGGACCGCTCTCATGTCCAAGAGCGCCCGCAACAAGAACGCACGTGGCAACGCCCTTAACAAGAACACGAAGAAGAACGCGCTGACGCAGCCCGAGGTCCAGTGGGGAGCCATCGCCTTCTTCGGCGCGATCGGCCTGGTGGCGGTCGTCGCCATCGGTTACGCGTTCATGCTGACCAGGCCGTCGTCCGCCGACGACTCCGCGTCCATCAGCGGCCTGGTGACCAAGGACGGTCTCGGCCGCGGCCACGTCGCCGGCACCGTCGAGTACGACACCGCCCCGCCGATGGGCGGCGACCACAACCCCGTCTGGCAGAACTGCGACGGCCGCGTCTACGACGCGCCGCTGCAGAACGAGAACGCCGTCCACTCGCTGGAGCACGGCGCCGTCTGGATCGCCTACCGCCCCGGCCTGGCCGCCGACCAGCTCAGTGCGCTCAAAGCCAAGGTCACCGGCACCGACTACACGCTGCTGAGCCCGTACCCGTCCCTGGACGCGCCGATCGCGCTCACCGCCTGGGGCAAGCAGCTCAAACTCCAGAAGGCGTCCGACCCGCGCGTGGACCGGTTCCTGCGCACCTTCGTGAAGGGCCCGCAGACGCCCGAGCCCGGCGCGGCCTGCGACGGCGGCAAGGACACCCCGTGAGCGAGGACGCCGCGGCACCGCGGGGACGGCGCGTCACCGTCGTCCTCGCCGCCCTCGTACTGCTCGCCGGGGCCGTCCTCGTGGCGCTCGCCGTCTCCCGCTCGGAGCGGCCGGGCACCGACGGCCCGGAAGCCGGATTCGCCCGGGACATGAGCGCGCACCACGCCCAGGCGGTGCGGATGTCGTTCATCGTCCGGGACCGCACGGACGACCCGGATGTCCGGCTGCTGGCCTACGACATCATCAACACCCAGTCCGCCCAGATCGGCATGATGACGGCGTGGCTGGACGAATGGCGGCTGCCGAAGGCCGACCCGGCCGGCCCCATGCGGTGGATGTCCGGCCACGGCGGCCACGGGGAGGGCGGCACGGCGACGATGCCGGGCATGGCGACGCGCGAGCAGCTCGCCGAGCTGGAGAAGGCGTCCGGCCGCACCGCCGAGGTCCTGTTCCTGCGGCTGATGATCGCGCACCACCGCGGCGGCGTCGGCATGGCGGAGGCGGTGCTGGCCCGTACCGGGCACGACCGGGTGCGGCGGCTGGCCCGCACGATGGTGGAAGGCCAGCAGGCGGAGATCACGCAGATGAACGCGATGCTCCGGCGGCGCGGCGGCCCGGCCGCGTGATCGCGGGCAGGCGACCTTCGCGATAGCGCTTGACAGCGGGGTCGGATCGCGCGTCACTGACCACCATGGCTCACAACCTCAGCGGCTACCACCGGGCCCTCGACCTCTTCGAGGGCCTGGTGGCCGGCGTCCCCCGCGACGGGTGGGACGTGCCGTCGCCCTGCGACGGATGGACCGCCCGGGACGTCGCCGGCCACGTGACCGGCGGGCAGTCCCTGATCAGGGCGCTGGCCACTGGGGAACCCCAGCCGGACGTCAACACCGATCCGGCGCGGTTCGTCACGGGCGACGTCCTGATGAGCTGGCGGACGGCCCGCAAGGAGTGCGCGGCGGCCCTCACCCCTGACGCGCTCGACCGCCTCATCCCCTTCGGCGGCCTGGGCGACCTGCCGCTGGGCGACTTCCTGGAGGGCTACATCCTGGAGCCGCTGGTGCACGCCTGGGACCTGGCCCGGGCGACCGGCCAGCCGTCCCGCCTGGACCCCGACCTCGTCCACCACGCGTTCGCGACCGCCCAGGTCGTCGCCGCCCCGCTACGCGCCGAAGGCCACCTGGCCCCGCCGCTCCCCGCCCCGCGCGGCGCCGACGAGCAGACCCGCATGCTCGCCTTCTTAGGCAGGCGCTAGCCCCGAAGGCCGCCTCTCCGGGAGGTCACGAGAATTCGGCGAGGGTTCGTTCCGCCTCTTCCAGCCAGGCGCGGCGGGCGCTGAGGGCCTCCTCGGCCTCCTTGACGTCCTTCTCGCGGCCGGCGTCGCGGGCCTTGCCGAGGCGCTTCTCCAGCTGCTCGATGGAGCTGCGCAGCTGACCGACCGTCGCCTCGGCGCGGGCGCGGGCCTCGGGGTTGGTGCGGCGCCACTCGTTCTCCTCGGCGGAGCGGACCGTCTCCTCGATCTTGCGGAGCCGGCCTTCGAGCCGGTCGCGCTGGTCGCGGGGGACCATGCCGGCGGCCTCCCAGCGCTCCTGGATCGCGCGCAGCGCCTGCCGGGCCTGCCGGACGTCCCGGACGGGCAGCAGCCGCTCCGCCTCGGCGAGGATCTTCTCCTTCTCCTCGGCGTGCTCGCGGAACTCGGCGTCCCGCTCGGCGAACGCGGCGCTGCGGGCCTGGAAGAAGGTGTCCTGGGCGCCCTTGAAGCGGGCCCACAGGTCCTCCTCGGCGTCCCGGGAGGCGCGCCCCGCCATCTTCCAGCGGCGCATCAGGTCGCGGTAGGCGGCGGCGGTCTCACCCCAGTCCGTGGAGCCGGACATCGACTCCGCCTCGACGACCAGGCGCTCCTTGTCCCTGCGGGACTCCTCGCGCTGGTCGTCGAGGGTGGCGAAGTAGACCTTGCGGCGCTTGGTGAACGCGTTGCGGGCGGCCGACAGCCGCTTCCACAGGGCGGTCTCGGTGGGGCGGTCGATGCGGTCGGCGGCCTTCCACTCCTCGACCAGCTGGCGCAGCCGCTCGCCGCCGTTCTTCCAGTGCGTCTCCTCGACCGCGATGCGCTCGGCCTCGGCGACGATGCGCTCCTTGACCTCGCGGGCCTCGTGGCGGTGCTGCTCGCGCTCCGCCTTGACCTGCTCGCGGCGCCGGCCGACCTGCGCGGTGAGGCCGTCCAGGCGGCGTCCGAGCGCGTCGAGGTCGCCGACCGCGTGGGCCTCGGCGACCGCCTCGCGGAGCCGGTCGATGCTCTGCTGGGCCTGGGCGGGCTGCAGGTCGGTGGTGCGGACCCGCTGTTCGAGCAGGCCGATCTCGGTCACGAGCGCGTCGTACTTGCGCTTGAAGTAGGCCAGGGCCTCTTCGGGCGCACCCGCCTGCCAGGACCCGACGACCCGCTCGCCGTCGGAGGTCCTGACGTACACGGTGCCGTCCTCGTCCACCCGGCCCCAGGGATCGGTCGCGCTGGACACCCTTGCCTCCTGAATCGCGGGTCCGGACGACTCACGCCCTCCGGACCCTCCACACCTTAGTATCCCGTTCGCCTATTTCCCGGCGATCGTGACGTCCTGGATCTCTACCTTCTTCTTGGGCTTGCCGTCGCCCTTGGGGGTCGAACCCGCCTTGGCGATTTTCTTGAGCACGTCCAGCCCCTTGGTGATCTTGCCGAAGACGGTGTAGTCCGCCGGAAGCTGCGAGTCCTTGTAGACCATGAAGAACTGGCTGCCGTTGGAGTCCGGCAGCTGGCTGTGCGCCATGGCGAGCGTTCCTTCGAGGTACGTGGCCCCATTGGTGTTCTCGTTGGCGAACTGGTAACCGGGCCCACCCGTTCCCTTGGCGGTCGGGTCGCCGCACTGCAGGACGTTGAGCGCGCCACCTGTCATCCGGTGGCACTCGGTCTTGTCGAAAAAGTTCTTCTGCGCCAGATACGCGAAGGAATTGACCGTGCACGGCGCCTTGTCGCCGTAAAGCTGAATCTCCACGTCGCCCTGGTTGGTCTTCACCGTGGTCTGGACGATGTCCTTGTAGGCGGGCTTCGCCGGCGGGGTGCCGATGTCCTTGGGCGCGCCGTCCTGCTGGGCCGCCTTGTAGGCGCATTTCGGCTCGGCGGCCGTGGACTTGTCGTCCTTGCCGGTGAACACCATGAACGCCACGCCGCCGACGGCGATGACCGCCACCGCGGCGGCGACGCTGATGATCTTGAGGCGGCGCGCCCGCGCCGCCTCCTGAGCCCGCCGCTGCTGCTGGCGCTCGTAGCGTTGCCGCGCGAGCTGCTTCTTGCGGTCCTTCGCCGCCACGTACCTCGCCTCTCCGGTGTGATCAGGTGAACGTGCAGCGCATAGTAGCGGTACCCGGGAGTAAAAGCGTCTCCACGTTCAGGGAGCGCTTTCCGGCCGGTTCTCCTCACCCGCCGCGACACGGCGACCGGGCCATCTCGTTCGCGGTGGCCATGGCCGCGCCGGTACCCTCGGACACGCCCACCCGAGATGGTTCCAGGAAAGGACGGCCGTGCTCGTCGCCGGGTTCCCCGCTGGCTCGTTCGCCGCGAACTGCTATGTCGTGGCGCCCGCCGCGGGCGAGGAGTGCGTGATCATCGATCCCGGCCAGGACGCCGAGGCCGGCATCGAGAAGATCCTCCGCGAGCACCGGCTGAAGCCGGTCGCGGTGCTGCTCACGCACGGTCATCTCGACCACGTCTGGTCGGTGGCGCCGGTCTGCGGCGCCAAGGACGTCCCCGCCTACATCCATCCGGACGACCGCGACCTGCTCACCGACCCGGCCAAGGGCCTGTCGCTGGGCGCCGGGCAGCAGCTGTTCGGCGGCCTGGAGCTGTCCGAGCCGGACGACGTCAAGGAACTGGCGGACGGGTCGGTGCTGGAACTGGCCGGGCTGAGCCTCACCGTCGACCACGCTCCCGGCCATACACCCGGGTCGGTGACGTTCCGGACGCCGAAGACGCAGGAGATCCCCGACGTGATGTTCACCGGAGACCTCCTGTTCGCCGGGTCCATCGGACGCACCGACCTGCCGGGCGGATCGTACGAGGAGATCCTCACCAGCCTGTCCCGGGTGTGCCTGACCATGCCCGACGAGACGGCGGTCCTGCCCGGCCACGGTGAGCAGACCACAATCGGCCGCGAGCGCGCCACCAATCCGTTCCTCTCGGAGCTGTTGCCCGCGGACGGACCCAACAAGGGATTCTGAGCCTAAAAGATCATGAGTTCGAGCTTCCGGGCCCCCAAGGGGGTCAGTGAATACGTCCCGCCTCGGGCGGACCTCTTCTACGCCATCCGCGAGGCGTTCGCCGAGCAGGCGCGGCTCGCCGGCTACGGCTACCTGGAGCTGGCCGTCTTCGAGGACACCAACCTGTTCCGGCGGGGCGTCGGCGAGTCCACCGACGTGGTCTCCAAGGAGATGTACACCTTCGAGGACAGGGGCGGCCGGTCGCTGACGCTGCGTCCCGAGTTCACCGCGTCGGTGCTGCGGTCCGCCCTGGAGAACAACCTGCACAAGGGCGCGCTGCCGGTGAAGGTGTGGACGACCGGCGCCGCGTTCCGCGCCGAGCGTCCGCAGCAGGGCCGCTACCGGCAGTTCTACCAGCTCGACCTTGAGGCGATCGGCAGCGAGGACCCGCAGGTCGACGCCGAGACGATCGCGATCGCGTGGAACTGGTACCGGTCCCTCGGCCTGACCCGGGTACGGCTGCTGCTGAACTCCCTCGGCTGCAAGGAGTGCCGTCCCGCCTACCGCGCCCTGCTGCAGGACTTCCTGCGCGGCCTCGACCTGGACGACGACACCCGCGCCCGCGTCGAGATCAACCCGCTCCGGGTACTCGACGACAAGCGCCCCAAGGTGCGGGAGCAGCTCGCCGGCGCCCCCCTGATGGCCGACCACCTGTGCCCCGCCTGCAAGGCGCACCACGACCGGGTCCGCGAACTGCTCGCCGACCTCGGCATCGCGTGGGAGGACACCCCGACCCTCGTCCGGGGCCTGGACTACTACACCCGCACCACCTACGAGTTCGACCACCCGCTGCTCGGCGCCCAGTCCGGGATCGGCGGCGGCGGCCGCTACGACGGGCTGTCGGAGGACATCGGCGGCCCGCCGCTGCCCGGCATCGGGTTCGGCCTCGGCCTGGACCGTACGATCCTGGCGCTGGAGGCCGAGTCGCAGGAGGGCGGGGGCGCCGCGTTCGCCGCCAAGCCGCGCTGCGAGGCGTTCGGCGTCGCGCTCGGCGACACCGCCGAACGGCGCATGTTCGGGCTCGTCGCCGAACTGCGCCGCGCCGGGATCGCCGCCGACATGGTGTTCGGCGGCAAGAGGCTGAAGGGCGCCATGAAGGACGCGGACCGCTCGGGCGCCCGCTACGCCGTGATCCTCGGGGAGCGAGATATCGCGGACGGCGTCGCCCAGGTCAAGGACCTGGCCGCGGGCGAGCAGACCGCCGTCCCGCTCACCGACCTCACCACGACGTTGAAGGAAAGGCTCTCCAAATGATCCGCACCCACGAGGCGGGGACGCTCCGCAAGGAGCACGCCGGGCAGCAGGTCACGCTGGCCGGCTGGGTCGGCCGCCGCCGCGACCACGGCGGCGTCACGTTCATCGACCTGCGCGACGCGTCCGGCACCGCCCAGGTCGTCTTCCGCGAGGAGGACACGGCGCACGACCTGCGCTCGGAGTTCTGCGTCAAGGTCGTCGGCGAGGTCCGCGTGCGCCCCGCGGGCAACGAGAACCCCGAACTGCCCACCGGCGAGATCGAGGTCGCCGCCGCGCACATCGAGGTGCTGTCGGACGCGGCGCCGCTCCCCTTCCCCATCGAGGGCGACGTCAACGTCAACGAGGAGATCCGGCTCAAGTACCGGTACCTCGACCTGCGCCGCGAGGGCGTCGCCCGGGCGATGAAGGTCCGCTCGGAGGCGTCGTTCCTGACGCACGAGGTGATGCGCGAGCACGGCTTCGTCAACGTCGAGACCCCCACCCTCACCCGGTCCACGCCGGAGGGCGCCCGCGACTTCCTCGTCCCCGTCCGGCTCAAGCCCGGCCACTGGTACGCGCTGCCGCAGTCTCCGCAGCTGTTCAAGCAGCTGCTCATGGTCGGCGGGCTGGAGCGCTACTACCAGATCGCCCGCTGCTACCGCGACGAGGACTTCCGCGCCGACCGGCAGCCGGAGTTCACCCAGATCGACATCGAGATGTCGTTCGCGGACCAGGACGACGTCCTGAAGGTCGGCGAGGACCTCGTGGCCCGGCTGTGGCAGGAGATCGCCGGGTACGAGATCCCCCGGCCGATCCCCCACATCACCTACGCCGACGCCCTGGCCCGGTACGGCTCCGACAAACCCGACCTGCGGTTCGGCAACGAGCTTACCGACATGACCGAGTACTTCTCCGGCACGTCGTTCCGCGTGTTCCAGGCCCCGTACGTCGGCGCGGTGGTCATGCCCGGCGGCGCGTCCCAGACCCGCAAGGAGCTGGACGGCTGGCAGGACTGGGCGAAGGCCCGCGGCGCCCGCGGCCTCGCGTACGTGCTCGTGCAGGAGGACGGGACGCTCGGCGGCCCGGTCGCCAAGAACCTCTCCGACAGCGAGAAGGAAGGGCTCGCCGCCAAGACCGGCGCGTCCTCCGGCGACGCGATCTTCTTCGGCGCCGGCAAGCGGCACGCGACGCAGGAGCTCCTCGGCGCCGCCCGCCTGGAGATCGGCCGACGCCGTGACCTGATCGACGAGTCGGCATGGAAGTTCGTCTGGGTCGTGGACGCGCCGATCTTCGAACCGGTCGAGGACGACAAGGGCGAGCAGATCGGCTGGACGTCGGTCCACCACCCCTTCACCGCGCCGAAGCCGGAGTTCGCCGACACCTTCCAGGACGACCCGGGCTACGCCCTCGCGAACGCCTACGACCTCGTCCTGAACGGCAACGAGATCGGCGGCGGCTCGATCCGTATCCACCGCGCCGAGATGCAGCAGCGGGTCTTCGACACCCTGGGCCTGTCCAAGCAGGAGGCCGAGTCGAAGTTCGGCTTCCTGCTGGAGGCGTTCAAGTTCGGCCCGCCCCCGCACGGCGGCATCGCCTTCGGCTGGGACCGCGTCGTCATGCTCCTCGCCCGCCAGGAGTCGATCCGCGACGTGATCGCCTTCCCGAAGGCGGCGTCCGGCTACGATCCCCTGACGGCCGCCCCCACCCCGATCACCCCGCAGCAGCGCGCGGAGGCCGGCGTCGACGTCGTCCCCGAGGACGAGCAGACGGAAAGCTGACCATGTGAGAGCAACGGGGGCGGCCGCCACGGCGTGGCGGCCGCCCCCGTTGCTCAGTGAGGGTTCCGTTCGTCAGCGGGTGGCGCCGCTCGTCACCCGGTAGACGTCGTAGACGCCGTCTATGGAGCGGACGGCCTTCAGGACGTGGCCGAGGTGCTTCGGGTCGCCCATCTCGAAGGTGAAGCGGCTGACGGCGACGCGGTCGCGGGTCGTGGTGACCGACGCCGACAGGATGTTCACGTGCTGGTCGGACAGGACGCGGGTCACGTCCGACAGGAGCCGGGGGCGGTCGAGGGCCTCGACCTGGATGGCGACGAGGAAGACCGAGTCCTCGCCCGGGGACCATTTCACGTCGATCAGCCGGTCCGGCTGCGACTTGAGGCTGGCGACGTTGGCGCAGTCGGCGCGGTGGACGGAGACGCCGTGGCCGCGGGTGACGAAGCCGACGATGTCGTCGCCGGGCACCGGGGTGCAGCAGCGGGACAGCCGGACCCACACGTCGGGGTCGTCCGCGACGACGACGCCCGGGTCGCCGGCGAGGCGGCTCCGCTTGCGGCGGGTCGGCAGCGCGATCTCGGCGAGGTCCTCCTCGGCGCTCTCCACGCCGCCGAGCGCGTCCACGAGCTTCTGGACGACGTGCTGCGCCGACACCTGGCTCTCGCCGACCGCCGCGTACAGCGACGACACGTCCGGATAGCGCATGTCGCGGGCGAGGGCGAGGAGGGCCTCGCCGGACATCATCCGCTGCAGCGGCATGTTCTGCTTGCGCATCGCGCGGGCGATGGCGTCCTTGCCGGACTCGATCGCGGTGTCGCGGCGCTCCTTGGAGAACCAGTGCTTGATCTTGTTGCGGGCGCGGGCGGACTTGACGAAGCCGAGCCAGTCGCGGCTCGGGCCCGCGTCCTGCGACTTGGAGGTGAAGACCTCGACGGTGTCGCCGTTGTCGAGGGTCGATTCGAGGGGGACGAGGCGGCCGTTGACCCTGGCGCCGATACATCGGTGCCCGACCTCGGTGTGGATCGCGTACGCGAAGTCGACGGGGGTCGCGCCCTGCGGCAGCGCGATCACGTCGCCCTTCGGGGTGAACACGAACACCTCGGAGACCGACAGGTCGAAGCGGAGCGACTCCAGGAACTCGGCCGGGTCGGCGGTCTCCTTCTGCCAGTCGAGGAGCTGGCGGAGCCACTGCATGTCACCGGCCTTGCGGCCGCCGACCGTCTCCTCCTTGTACTTCCAGTGCGCGGCGACGCCGTACTCGGCGCGGCGGTGCATGCCCCAGGTGCGGATCTGCAGCTCGACGGGCTTGCCCTCGGGGCCGATCACCGTCGTGTGCAGCGACTGGTACATGTTGAACTTCGGCATCGCGATGTAGTCCTTGAACCGGCCGGGGACCGGGTTCCATCGCGCGTGGATCGAGCCGAGGGCGGCGTAGCAGTCGCGGACGCTGTCGACGAGGACCCGGATGCCGACCAGGTCGTAGATGTCGTCGAAGCTGACGTCCCGCGCGATCATCTTCTGGTAGATCGAGTAGTAGTGCTTCGGCCGGCCGGTGACGGTCGCCTTGATCCGTGCCTCGCGCAGGTCGGTGGAGACGTTCTCGATGACCTCCTGCAGGTAGACGTCGCGGCGCGGGGCGCGCTCGGACACCAGCCGGGCGATCTCGTCGAACCGCTTGGGGTACATGGTGGCGAACGCGAGGTCCTCCAGCTCCCACTTCAGCGTGTTCATCCCGAGGCGGTGCGCGAGCGGCGCGAACACCTCCAGGGTCTCGCGTGCCTTCTTCTCCTGCTTGTGCCGCGGCATGTAGCGCAGCGTCCGCATGTTGTGCAGCCGGTCGCCGAGCTTGATCACCAGGACGCGGATGTCGCGGGACATCGCCACGACCATCTTGCGGACGGTCTCGGCCTCGGCGGCCTCCCCGTACTTGACCTTGTCCAGCTTGGTGACGCCGTCGACGAGCGCGGCGATCTCGTCGCCGAATTCGCTGCTCAGCTGGTCGAGGGTGTAGGGGGTGTCCTCGACGGTGTCGTGCAGGAGCGCCGCGCAGAGGGTCTCGGTGTTCATGCCGAGCTCGGCGAGGATGGTCGCGACCGCGAGCGGATGCGTGATGTACGGGTCGCCGCTCTTGCGCTTCTGGTGGCGGTGGTAGTGCGCCGCCACGTCGTAGGCGCGTTCGATGAGCCGCAGGTCCGCCTTCGGGTGCGTGTTGCGGACCGTCTTGATCAGTGGTTCGAGTACCGGGTTCATAGCGGGGCCGCGCTGGGCGCCCAACCTGGCGAGCCTACGGCGCACCCGGGCGGCGGACGGCGGAATCGTGGCCGGCGTGGGCCTGGACGGGACGGCGGGCTCGGACGCGTCGTCGGCGTCCGGAGGGGCGCCTTGACCTTTGGCTGCTGCGGCGGGGGAGGCATCTGTCTGGGGAGCCTGTGCGGGAGGAGGCGATACGGAGGAGGCGCGGGCCGGCGGGTCTTCGCGGGGAGGCCCGGCCGCGGGCCGTCGTTCGCCGGGCTCGGCCGGCCGGCCGGCGGGCGGCGGCGCGCGCCGCTCCTCGGCGGCGGCGTTCACCGCGTCGGTCGATACCACCTCACCGGGCACCCAGCCTCCTTAGTCCATCGGGGCGCCGTGTTCGCCCGCCCCGCGGGTCGCGCCCGTCCCCACCGGACCCTGATGGCGCCAGTGTATCCGGCGGCCATTTCGTCCTAGACCGTAACCAGCGAATGGACGTCCAGATTCCCCAGTTTGCCGCGTCCGTGCAGGAACGACAGTTCGAGGAGGACCGACAGCCCGACGACGTCGCCGCCGCCGCGGCGCACGAGTTCGGCGGCGGCCCTGGCCGTCCCTCCGGTGGCCAGGACGTCGTCGACGATCAGCACACGGTCGCCGGGTTCGAGTCCGTCGAGGTGGATCTCGATCGTCTCGGTCCCGTATTCGAGATCATAGGTCTCCTCGTGCGTCGCCGCAGGCAGTTTGCCTTTCTTGCGCACCGGCACGAAGCCCGCGCCGAAGTGGTAGGCGACGGGCGCGGCGAGGATGAACCCGCGGGCCTCGATTCCCACGATCTTGTCGATGGTGCCGCGGCCGTGGTGGTTGACGATGGCGTCGACCACCCCGGCGAACGCGACGTGGTCGGCCAGCAGCGGGGTGATGTCCTTGAAGACCACTCCCGGTTTCGGGTAGTCGGGAATGTCGCGGATCCGCTCCTGGATCAGCTTGCCGAGGTCCACGTTCGAAGATCCCCCGCTTTACTTGCCGCCACGGCGTTGCTGCCGGGTTCCGCGTTTCGGCTGCTGGCGCTGCCCGGACTGCACGACCTTCCGCACGGTGACGGTGCTCCTGACGTCCGGTGCGGACCCGCCGGACGCGTCGTCCGACGGCTCGTCATCGGACGGGGCGTCATCGGACCGGGCATCATCGGACCGTGCGTCGCCGGACGCGCCGGCCCCCGCCTTGACCTTGGCGGTCTTCGCCTGCCGCTTCGTGCTCTGCTCGCGGCGGGCGATGTTCTCGCGGATCTGCCGGAACTTCGGCTCGCGCTCCTTGAACTGGACGAGCAGCGGTGTCGCCACGCAGATCGAGGAGTAGGTGCCGACGATCATGCCGACGAACAGGGCGAGCGACAGGTCCTTCAGCGTGCCGGCGCCGAACAGCGTGGTCCCGATGAACAGGATCGCGCCGACCGGCAGGATCGCCACCAGGGACGTGTTCAGCGAACGGACCAGGGTGCTGCTGAGCGCCTGGTTGGCGGCCTCGCTGTAGGTCGTCTTGGAGGTCGGGCCGAGCGGCTTGGTGACCTCCTTGATCATGTCGAAGACGACGACTGCGTCGTACAGCGAGTATCCGAGGATCGTCAGGAAGCCGAGCAGGGTGGCCGGGGTGACCTCGAAGCCCGACCAGGCGTACACGCCCGCGGTGATCACCAGGTCGTGGATGAGCGCGACCACCGCCGCCACGGCCATCCGCCATTCGAACGCCAGCGACAGGTAGGCGATGATCAGGATCATGAAGACGAGCAGCGCCTGCCACGCCTTCTTCTGGATCTGCCCGCCCCACGAGGCGCCGACGACCTGGGTGCTGACCTTGTCCGCAGGGATCTTCAGCTCCTGGGACACGCTCGTCTTGACCTTGGTGACCTCCGCCGAGGTGAGGCTCTCGGTCGTCGCCCGCCAGTCGCCGCCCGCCTTCTGCACGATGACCTGGTGGACGCCGCCGTCGGTGACGGCGCCGCGCACCTGCTCGATCGAGGCGCTCGGCGCCTTGAAGGTGAAGACGGAGCCGCCCTTGAACTCGACGCCGAAGTTGAGCCCCTGGACGAGCAGGCCGGCGATCGAGAACGCCAGCAGCAGCCCGGAGATCGAGTACCAGATCTTCGGCCGGCCGACGATGTCGGCGCTGATCTCACCCCGGTAGATCCGGGAGATGACCGCACGCAGTCCCATGGTCATGCCTCCTGGCTCGTCGTGCGGGCGGCGGTGGCGGACGAGTCCTGCACCTTGTGCAGGCGTCTCGGGTCGAGCCCGGACATCGGATGGCCGCGGCCGAAGAACCGGGTGCGCGCCAGCAGCGCGACCATCGGCTTGGTGAAGAAGAACACCACGACGACGTCGATGAGCGTCGTGAGGCCCATCGCGAACGCGAAGCCCGCCACGCCGCCGACCGCCAGGAAGTACAGCACCAGCGCCGCGAGGAAGGTGACGGCGTCGGCGACGAGGATGGTGCGCCGCGCCCGCTTCCAGGCGTTCTCGACCGACGAGCGCAGCTTGCGCCCGGCTCTCAGCTCGTCCCGCAGCCGCTCGAAGTAGACGATGAACGAGTCGGCGGTGATGCCGATGGAGACGATCAGCCCGATGATGTGCGGCAGGGAGAGCCGGAATCCCATCCCCTCACCGAGGATCACCACCGCCTCGTAGGTGATGATCGACGCCACCGCCAGACTGGACACCGCCACCAGGCCGAGGCCCCGGTAGTAGAACAGGCAGTACAGCACCACGAGGCCGAGGCCGATCGCGCCGGCGATCAGGCCGCCGGTCAGCTGGTCGGAGCCGAGCGTGGACGACACCTCGTCGATGGAGCTCTGCGTGAACTCCAGCGGCAGCGCCCCGTACTTGAGCACGTTGGCGAGGTCTGTCGCGTACTGCTGGTTGAAGCTGTCGGGCGGCCCGTCGATGCTGGCGGTGCCGCCGGTGATCGCGCCCTCCCGGATGCTGGGCGCCGAGACGACCTGCCCGTCCAGCACGATCGCGACCTGTGCCTGCGGCGCGGACTGGTTCTGCTGGTACGCCTGGTAGGCGTCGGTGGTGACCTCGCCGAACTGGCGGGCGCCCTTGCCGTTGAACTTCAGCGACACCGACCAGCTGGCCTGGCCCTGCTGGGCGTTCGGCGGCATCGCGTTGGCCTGGGAGACGTCCTCGCCGAGCACCCGGACCGGGCCGAGGATGTACTTGGCGACCTGGCCGCTCTCCTCGTCCTCGTCGCAGGCGGCGACGAACTTGCGGTTCGGGTCGTTGGCGCCCGGGGCCCGCCGGTCGCCGCTGTAGCAGTCGAGCGCCTCGAACTGCTTGATGACGGCCTTGTCGGTCACGCCCGGGTAGGTCTGCGCCGGGGCCGCCGGCTGCCCGGTGGACTGGCCCAGCGGCGACGTCGCCGACGGGGAGGGCGACGGGGTCGCCGATCCGGACGGCTTCGGAGCCGGGGCCGTCAGCGCCCCCGACAGCGCCCGGCCGCGCGGCGTGGACGACCCCGACGGGGACGCCGATGGAGAAGCGGACGGCGACGGGCTCTTGCCCTTGCCCTTCGTGGTGGGGCTGCTGGACGGCGAGGGCGACGTGGACGGGGCCCCGCTGGAGGGACGCCCGTCCGCCACCGCGAACACCTGGCGGAACTGCAGCTTCGCCGTGGTGCCGATCAGGTTGACGACGCGGCCCTGCCCCTCACCCGGGACGTTCACCACGATGTTGTTGCTGCCCTGCTTGGTGACCTCGGCGTCGGACACCCCGAGACCGTTGACGCGCTGCGTCATGATCTTGACGGCCTGGTTCATCTGCTCGGCCGGGGGGTTCTTGCCGTTCGCGGTCTTGGCGGTGAGGGTCACGGTCGTCCCGCCGGCGAGGTCGAGGCCCAGCTTGGGCGTCTTCTGCCCCTGCCAGACCGCCAGACCGGCCAGAACCGCCATGATCGCGAAGAGCGCGAGGAGCGTGCGCCCGGGCTTGGGAGCATTCTTGGGCGGAGCCACTTGTCGTCGTACTTCCCGTCTTTGGTCGTCGCCGTAGGAGGGTCAGGCTGTCTTGTCCGCCTTGACCTTCGCCTTCTCCTTCGGCTTGGACTCGGGCTCGCCGTCCTCGTCCGCGGCCTCGGCGTCCTCGACGTCCGCGGCCTCGGCATCGGTCTTGGCGTCCGCGACCTCGGTGTCCTTGGACAGATCGACCTCGGAGTCGTCCTTGGTGAGGTCCACCTCGGCGTCGCCCTGGTCGTCCGCGTCCTCGTCGTGCTCGTCGTCGAGTTCCTCGGGCTCGTCGTCCTTGAGGACCTGCATGACGGCCTGCTTCAGGAACCGGACTTCGACGCCGTCCGCGATCTCCAGGACGACACCGTCATCGTCGACCTCGACGATGGTCGCGCGCATACCGCTGGTCGTCAGGACGCGGGCGCCCGGCTCCATGGCGTTCTGCATCTGCATCTGCTCTCTCCGGCGCTTGCTCTGCGGCCGGATGAGCAGGAAGTAGAAGACCAGGGGAACGGCGAGGAGCAGGAGCAGGTTGAAGGACCCGCTACCGCCCGAGCCCGCCGCGAGAATCATGTCGCTGCCCATTACAGGGGCGTCCTTCCGAAGTCGATTGCCAGCCTGTGACCGGACCGGTCACGTGCAACGGGACCGCCGGCTGGAGACGGTGAACCAAGTCCCGGAGTCTAGAGAGTACGCGAGAGCCCGGCAACGACGCGACGAGCGGCGACGCCGGGAAGTTCCCAACCCGTTACCCGATGATCACTCTTCCGGCTGTTCGGTGCCCTCCCCCAGGTCGAAGAGGGTACCCGCCATCGGCGCCGTCGGGGGCTGGGCGAGGCCGAGATGCGCCCACGCGGCGGCCGTGGCGACCCGCCCGCGCGGCGTCCTGGCCAGCAGTCCCTGCCGGACGAGGAACGGCTCCGCGACGACCTCGACGGTCTCGGGCTCCTCCCCCACCGACACGGCCAGCGTCGACAGGCCGACCGGCCCGCCGCCGAACTTGCGCATCAGCGACTCCAGGACGGAACGGTCGAGCCGGTCCAGGCCCCGTTCGTCCACCTCGTACAACGCGAGGGCGGCGCGCGCCGATTCCCGCGTGATCATCCCGTCGGCGCGGACCTCGGCGTAGTCGCGGACGCGGCGCAGCAGCCGGTTGGCGATGCGGGGCGTGCCGCGGGAGCGTCCGGCGACCTCGGCGGCGGCGTCGTCGGTGATCTCCACGTCCAGCAGCTGCGCGGACCGGCGGACGATGATCTCCAGTTCGGCGGGCTCGTAGAAGTCCATGTGCGCCACGAAGCCGAACCTGTCGCGCAGCGGCCCGGGGAGCATGCCCGCCCGGGTGGTGGCGCCGACCAGCGTGAACGGCGCGATGTCCAGCGGGATCGCGGTCGCGCCCGGCCCTTTGCCCACGACGACGTCGACGCGGAAGTCCTCCATCGCCATGTAGAGCATCTCCTCGGCGGGACGCGCCAGCCGGTGGATCTCGTCCAGGAACAGGACCTCGCCCTCGGCGAGCGTCGACAGCACCGCCGCGAGGTCGCCGGCGCGCTCGATCGCGGGGCCCGAGGAGATCCGCAGCGGCTGCCCGAGCTCCGCCGCGATGATCATGGCGAGGGTGGTCTTGCCGAGCCCCGGCCCGCCGGACAGCAGCACGTGGTCGGGCGTCCGGCCGCGCCGCAGCGCGCTGTGCAGCACCAGGGAAAGCTGCTCGCGCACCCGTTCCTGCCCGACGAAGTCGTCCAGCTTCTTCGGCCGCAGCGCGGCCTCGATCACCTGCTCCTCGGCCCCGCCGGCGTCCGCGGCCACGAGCCGTTCCGCGTCCTCGCTCATTTGCTCAGCTTCTTGAGAGCGGACTTCAGCAGCGCGGCGACCGGGGGCGTGGGGCCGCCGTCGAGGTCGGCCGCGACGGCGTCCACGGCGGCGTCGGCGTCCTTGGCGGACCAGCCGAGGTTGACCAGGCCCATCTGGACCTGCTCGCGCCACGGCTCGGCACGGGCGGGCGCGCGGAGGTCGCCGGCGTCGCCGCCCACCGGGCCGCCGAGGCGGTCCCGCAGTTCCAGGACGATGCGCTGGGCGCCCTTCTTCCCGATGCCGGGGACCTTGGTGAGCGCGGTCAAGTCCTCGGTGGACACGGCGCGGCGCAGCCCGTTCGGCGTGTGGACGGCGAGCATCGCGAGGGCGAGGCGGGGCCCGACGCCGCTCGCGGTCTGCAGGAGCTCGAAGACGGCGCGCTCGTCGTCGTCGGCGAAGCCGAACAGGGTGAGGGAGTCCTCCCGGACGACCAGCGAGGTCGGCACCTTCGCCTCCTCGCCGACCCGCAGGCCGGCCAGGGTGGCGGGGGTGCACTGCACCGCCAGGCCGACGCCGTGCACGTCGATCACCGCCCCGTCGGGACCGGCGGCGGCCACCCGGCCGCTGACGAAGGCGATCACTGAACGCTTCCTCCTCTGCTCCGGGCGGCGAGCCGCGCCCGTTCGGCCCTCGCCGCCTCCTCGATCCGGGACCGCTGAGCCTGGGCGAGCCGCTGCTGCGCTCCCCCGCGCCACACATGGCAGATGGCCAGCGCGAGCGCGTCGGCCGCGTCCGCGGGCTTCGGCGCCGTCTCCAGGGACAGCAGCCGGGTCACCATCCTGGTCACCTGCGCCTTGTCGGCGCGGCCGTTGCCGGTGACGGCGGCCTTGGCCTCGCTCGGGGTGTGCAGCGCGACGGGCAGGCCGCGGCGGGCGGCGAGCAGCATGGCGATGCCGGCGGCCTGCGCCGTTCCCATCACGGTGCGGACGTTGTGCTGGGAGAACACGCGCTCGACGGCGACGGCGTCGGGGCGGAACTCGTCCATGAGCGACGCGATGCCCGTTTCGATGCCCAGCAGGCGCAGGGCGTGGTCCTCGTCGGGGGCGGTCCGCACGACCGACACGTGCACCAGACGCAGGCGCTTTCCGGGGGCGCCGTCGACGACGCCCACCCCGCACCGGGTGAGCCCGGGGTCCACCCCCATCACCCGCACGGCCGCTCCTTCGATCATCTGTTCGGCCGACAACGCTATCAATCCGCGCCGCCGGTCAGAAGTAATCGAGCGAGAACGGCATGGCCGCGAACGCGGCCGAGAGAGCGTCCGCGTCTCCGCCGTGGAGCAGGCCGGTGCGGCGCAGCGTAGGCACCGGGACCCCGGCATAGAGGGCCGACAGCCCGCACGGGCCGAGGCGCACGGCGGCGGTGTTCTCGGCGGAACGCTCCAGCCGCCCGTTCCCGTCCTTGACCTCCAGCGACCAGTGACCCGAGTTCGCCGGGCACTGCGGGTCGTCGATCTCCAGAGGGACCGCCGCGGTGACACCGGCCGGGTAGCCGCGCGCCTCGATCGCCGCGGGCGCGTCGACGACCCGCAGCATCCACTGGTGCCGCTCGACGGCCTCGTACTCGCGTTCCCGGAGCAGCCACAGCACCGGATCCATGGGCGACACGCACGCCCTCACGGACTCCGCGGTGGACGACCCGGACCCGACGATCGCCCACAGCGCCCTCAGCGTGCTCTCGGAGCACGCGACGAGCCGGGCGACCTCAAGCGCACTGTTGCCCTCCGCCCAGCGGTAGGCGAGAAACCCGTCCTCGGCCAGGTAGACGTAGTCGTCCTGGTTCTCCAGGTGGGCGCGCCACCTTGGCTCCGTCCAGCCGACGGGGCCGCAGTCCCGAGCCGTCTCGTGGACGCGGCCGATGACGGCGGCGACCTCGGCGGCGTCGTCCGGCCCCGCCCTGCGGACCGGGACCCGCCCGGCGGGGACGGTGCGCAGCGCCTCCGCGGAGACGGCGACGTGGTGCTGCGCGCCCGCGTGCTCCCAGCCGAGCGAACGGTACAGGCGCGTCGTCGCGGGATAGAGCACGGCCAGCGGGTGACCGAACGCGGCACAGCGCTCCAGCAGGTCGGTCATCAGCCGGCGTCCGAGCCCGCGGCCGCGTTCCTCCGGCGCCACCGTGATCGCGCTGACGCCCGCCATGGACACGGCCCGCCCGTGCCACCACTGCGTCATCTCGTGCAGCGCGCCCGTGGCGACGATCCGGCCGCCGTCGACACCCGCGAACACCCGACCGGCCTCCGCCGACGGCCGCCAGACCCGGACGCGGGGCTCCCACACCGCGTCCGGTATCGGGCCGAAGGCGCGGGCCCGGATGTCGCGGACGGCGTCGATCTCGTCTGGTGCCAGCGTGCGGATCTCCATGATCCAGACGGTAGGCCATGCCGGAGCCGCCAGGCCGGAGACGCCGAACGCCGCCGCCCGGAGCGCGGGCGGCGGCGTTCACGCGGATGACGGCGCCTCAGGCGTCGATGGAGGCCATGACCTCGTCGGGGACGTCGAAGTTCGCGTAGACGTCCTGGACGTCGTCGGAGTCCTCCAGGGCGTCCAGGAGCCGGAAGACCTTCTTGGCGTTGTCCTCGTCGAGGGGGACGGTGACGCTCGGCAGGAACTTGCTCTCGGCCGACTCGTAGTCGATCCCGGCGTCGACCAGGGCGGAGCGGACCGCGACGAGGTCACCGGCTTCGCTGACGACCTCGAAGTTCTCCTCGTCGAGCTCGTTGACCTCTTCGGCGCCCGCGTCCAGGACGGCCATCATCACGTCGTCCTCACTGGTGCCCGCCTTGGGGACGATCACGACGCCCTTGCGGGTGAACATGTACGAGACCGAGCCCGGGTCGGCGAGGGAGCCGCCGTTGCGGGTGAGGGCGACGCGGACCTCGGAGGCGGCCCGGTTGCGGTTGTCGGTCAGGCACTCGATGAGGACCGCGACACCACCGGGGGCGTAGCCCTCGTAGGTGATGGTCTGCCAGTCGGCGCCCCCGGCCTCCTCACCGGCGCCGCGCTTGCGCGCGCGCTCGATGTTGTCGTTGGGGACCGAGTTCTTCTTCGCCTTGTAGATGGCGTCGTAGAGGGTGGGGTTCGCGTCGGGGTCGCCGCCGCCGGTGCGTGCCGCCACCTCGATGTTCTTGATCAGCTTGGCGAAGAGCTTGCCCCGCTTGGCGTCGAGGGCCGCCTTCTTGTGCTTGGTCGTCGCCCACTTGGAATGGCCGGACATCTGTCAATCCTCCTCTGTCGTCCGGCGCACCAGATCGGCGAAGTAGTGGTGCACGCGGAAATCGCCGGTCAACTCCGGATGGAACGCGGTCGCCATGAGGCGCCCCTGGCGGACGGCGACGATCCTACCGGCGTTCGGCCCGCCCTCCGCGCGTCCGAGGATCTCCACGGCGTCGCCGACGGACTCCACCCAGGGCGCGCGGATGAAAACGGCGTGGTACGGCGTGTCCCCCATGCCGGTCAGCGGGACGGCGGCCTCGAACGAGTCGACCTGCCGGCCGAACGCGTTGCGCCGCACCGTCATGTCGATCCCGCCGGCGGTCTCCTGGCCGGCGGCGCCGTCCCGGATCCGGTCCGCCAGCATGATCATGCCGGCGCAGGAGCCGTACGCGGGCATGCCCGCCTCGATCCGCTTGCGCAGCGGGTCCAGCAGCTCGAACGAGCGGGCGAGCCGCCACATGGTGGTGGACTCCCCGCCCGGCAGGACCAGCCCGTCGACGCGTTCCAGCTCCTCGGGCCGGCGCACGGTCAGGGTGCGCGCCCCGGAGGCCTCCAAGGCGCGGACGTGCTCTCGCACGTCACCCTGGAGGGCGAGGACACCGATCGTGGGCACAGCAGTCACGTAGGAACCTTCCGGGGTACGGGGGTCGTCTCAACCCTAGACGTTCCTTACAACGCGGCACGACCTGGCCGGTCTTCCCCCGGCGGCGCGCCACGCTGGCACGGCGGGACGGCTCAGCCGGGAACGGCCTGGTTTCAGGCGTGCTTGAACCGGCGGACGGGGAGTTCCAGCGGGAGGAAGCCGTCCTTGCCCCGGTCGGCGATACCGCGGCCGAACATGTGCGCCTCGGCGAGGGCGAGGCCGAACTCCTCGGGGTCGAACGGCAGCGGGACGTCCGGGGCACCCGCGTCGATGGCCCGCCAGAACGGCCGCTCGGCGGGCAGCCGCTCGCCCTGGTCGACGACGACGCCGTCCTCGGCGGTGACGAAGACGTCGCGCAGGAGTTCGCCGGACTCGTACCAGCGGAACCAGCAGCCGTGGATGACGTTGTGCAGGACGAGCACGCCGCAGTGCGAGCCGGGGAGCGCGGCGGCGGCGGTGTCGGCGATCCGGCGGGCGTCGTCGTCGAGGCAGAACAGCCGCCGGTCGCACAGCAGGAGGGCCCGCTCGAACGCCCCGACGAACAGCTCGTCCTCGTACGGCCAGAGCGCGAAGTCCAGGACCGTGTCACCGGTCTCGGTCAGGGTGGCCGCCGGATAGAGGCCGCGCGCGATCGCCGCCGCGGCGTCCGGGTCGGGCACCAGGCCCGGCCGGAACACCTCGGTGAGTTCACCCGCGCTCGCGCACGCCAGCGCGACCGACCAAGCCATGCTCTCCCCTCCCGCGGCCGGGCACCGCCCAGGGCCTCGCCCTTCATTCTGGGGGGACGACCCCCAGACCCCCGGAACCGCTCCTGAACCGGCCGCGCCGCCAGCGTAACCCTGTCAGGGAGCGCTGTGGAGTGGAGTACCCAAGTATCCGCCCGGTCATCCGGACCGGGCGGATACTCCCCTCACGGCCGGTCCGTCACCAGCCGCGGCCGGCGAACTTCTGGTCCTCGCCGAGGGAGGCGGCGCTGATGCCGACCATCGCCTCGCCGAGGCCGCGGGAGACCTTGGCGATCACGTCGGGGTCGTCGTGGAAGGTGGTGGCCTTCACGATGGCCTCGGCGCGCTGGGCCGGGTTGCCGGACTTGAAGATCCCGGAGCCGACGAAGACGCCCTCGGCGCCGAGCTGCATCATCATCGCGGCGTCGGCCGGGGTGGCGATGCCGCCGGCGGTGAAGAGCACGACGGGCAGCTTGCCGGCCCGCGCGACCTCCTTGACCAGCTCGTAGGGCGCCTGGAGCTCCTTGGCCGCGACGAACAGCTCGTCCTCGGGCAGGTTCTGCAGGCGGCGGATCTCCTGCCGGATCTTCCGCATGTGGGTCGTGGCGTTGGAGACGTCGCCGGTGCCCGCCTCGCCCTTGGAGCGGATCATCGCCGCGCCCTCGGTGATGCGGCGCAGGGCCTCGCCGAGGCTGGTGGCGCCGCACACGAACGGGACGGTGAACGCCCACTTGTCGATGTGGTTGTCGTAGTCGGCGGGGGTCAGCACCTCGGACTCGTCGATGTAGTCGACACCGAGGGCCTGCAGCACCCGGGCCTCGACGAAGTGCCCGATGCGGGCCTTGGCCATCACCGGGATGGAGACCGCGCGGATGATCCCGTCGATCATGTCGGGGTCGCTCATCCGGGAGATGCCGCCCTCAGCGCGGATGTCGGCGGGGACCCGCTCCAGGGCCATGACGGCGACCGCGCCCGCGTCTTCGGCGATCTTCGCCTGCTCGGGCGTGACGACGTCCATGATCACGCCGCCCTTGAGCATCTCCGCCATGCCGCGCTTGACGCGGGCGGTCCCCGTCTCGGGCGCGGCGTTCTCAGGGGCGGAAGTGGAAGTGGACACGGGCATTCCTTACGTGGACGGACGACAAGTCACTTTCCATGATATTGCCTGCTCGTACGACCTCTCGACCCGGCAGAGTGTCAACGTGGGGCACCGGCCGCTTACGAACTGACGGCCGGATCCGGTGCGACGCTATGGCGTGTAGGGCTTGCCGTCGTTGACGAGCACCACCCAGACCTGGCCCCGGGCGAAGTTCATCGGCTTGCCGTCGGCGGTGGTGAAGGTGGTGCCCTTGCTCTCCGACGACCGTGACCACTTGGCCTTGTAGGACTTCCCGTCGCGCAGGACGACGGCACGCCCCGTGCCGGTGGTGTGGATCAGCGGCGTGTAGCTGCCGAGGAAGTCGTGGAACTTGGAGCGGGTCGTCTTGGCGTACTGGACGACGACCGTCTTGCCGCCCAGGCGTCCGCCCTCGGCGGCGCGGTCGGGGCGCCCGCCCCAGCTGGCGAGCCATCGCTTCTCCTTCGCCGACCAGGTGAAGCCCATCGTCGCGGCGGGCCATCTGGCGGTGAACGACCTGGTGGGCTTGCCGCCCTCCGGGGCGTCCCCGAAGGTGAACCCGATGTCGCGCGGCTTCGCCGCCTTCGGCGCCCGCTTGAGCAGGCTCTTCGGATCGCCGTAGAGGTTGTACGGGATCTGCTTGGCGCTGGACCGGACGTAGGCGCCGCCCGCGTTCTCCTGTGAGATGTCGTACAGGGGCGCCTTGCGGATGTACTTCTTCATCTTGCTCTGGACGCCGGAGAAGGCGAAGGCGGGACGGCCGAACTGCGGCAGGATGTGCAGGTCGGAGATGCGGGCGCTGCGGACCGGCCCGACCCGCTTCGGCAGCTTGGACGAGTAGACCGCCATCAGCCGGGTCTCCCCGCCCTCGACCTGCTCGACGTAGACGATGTCGGCCGCCGACACCCCGCTCTGCGGGAACGCGGGCGCCGTGTTCTCGATCTTGACGGCGAGGACGGGGTTGTCCAGGCCCTTCGTGCCGCCGTTGAACGGGTGGGTGGCGGGCTCGGGCGTCGCGCTCTGCGATGGCGCGCCCGTGCTGCTCGGCGGCGCCGCCGCCTTGGAGCCGCCCGATCCCGAGCCCGAGCAGGCCGACAGGGCGGCGCCCACCATGAGGACGCCGAGTCCCGCGGCCGCGCGGCCCGGGGCGGTGTCCCAGACGAATCGCACGAATACCCCTCCCTAGGACGATCTGCCAGAGGGTAGCGAACGCGGCCGGGTGCGCCGCCCGTCCAGCGGTACGGCCGGCCGGGCCGATCCGATCAACCCCGGGTCAGATCGCGGGCGGATCGTCGTCGATCTCGAAGAAGTCCGGGAGCGGGGCGCGCCCGGCGAGCGGCAGGAGCCGGATGAGCAGCTTGCGGCGCGCGATACGGGCCTGGGAGACGGCGTCGTTGTAGAAGCGGCGGGCGTAGGCGACCTTCGCGGCGGCGGACGACAGCTCCTCCAGCACCGCCTTCCCGTCGCCGGCGCCCCGGGCGGTGAGGGCGTCGACGAACCCCGGCTGGTCGACGGCAGCGCGGAGGGCCCGCGACAGGTCGCTCTCGGCGAACTCGCGGCCGTCGGCGTCGGCGGTCCGGGCCTCGTGGGCCGCGGTGGCCAGCACCAGGCTGGTGGCGGGGTCCAGGAGCCGTGAGGCGGCCACCTCCAGCGTCGCGGCGGCCCGCCTGACCAGCGCGGCGTCCAGCGCGGCGCGGGCCGTCTCGACGCGGACGTGCAGCCGGTCGAGCCGGGTGGCGCGCCACGACACGTACACGCCGACCAGGAAGACGACGGCGATCCAGAACAGGACGTCGATGATCCAGTCGTAGGACATCGGCGGCCCCCTAGGCGCCGAGGCCGGACTCGACGACGCGGGCGCCGCCGTCGGTGACGGTCTCGTACACCCGCAGCACGTCGCGGGCCACGGCCGACCAGTCGTAGGCGCGGACGGCGGCGCGCGCCTCGGCGGACAGCTGCTTGCGGCGGGCCGGGTCGTCGAGCAGTTCGCAGGCCGCCGCCGCGAGCGCCTCGTGGTCCCCCACCGGGAACAGCGCCCCGGCCCGCCCGCCGCGCAGCACCCGGTCGAACGCCTCGATGTCGCTGGCGAGGATGGGCGCGCCCGCCGACATGGCCTCGGCGAGGACGATGCCGAAGCTCTCGCCGCCGAGGTTGGGCGCGACGAACACGTCCACCGAGTGGTAGGCGCGGATCTTGTCCTGCTCGCTGACCAGGCCGAGGACGACGACGCGGTCGCGCAGCTCCGGGGACACGCGGGCCACGACGTCGTCGGCGTCGCCCGGCCCGGCGAGGAGCAGCCGAGACCCGGGCCGGCGGCGGCCGACGATCTCGAAGGCGCGCAGCAGCACCTGCAGGCCCTTGCGCGGCTCGTCCATCCGGCCGAGGAACCCGAGCGCTCCGCCGTCGCCGGCGTGCGGCGCCTCGGCGCGGCCGCGCCAGCCCGGGAGCGGCTCCGCCATCGCGTACCGCTCGGTCGCGACGCCGTTCGGGATCAGCACGGCGTCGCCGCCGAGGTGCTCGACGAGGGTGGTGCGGGCGGCCTCGGACACCGCGATCCGGCCGGTGATCTTCTCCAGGGCGCTCTGCAGGATCGGTGCGGTGACCGACAGCGCCCGCGACTTCTCGTAGGACGCGTGGAACGTGCCGACGATGGGCCCGTCCGCCGCCCAGCAGGCGAGCAGCCCGAGGGAGGGCGCGGCGGGCTCGTGGACGTGCAGGACGTCGAAGCCGCCCTCGTTGATCCAGCGCCGGACCCGCCCGGCCGACAGGAACCCGAACGCCAGCCGGGCCACCGAGCCGTTGTAGGGGACGGGGACGGCGCGCCCGGCGGACACGACGTAGGGCGGCAGATCGGCGTCGTCGTCGGCGGGCGTGATGACGGACACGTCGTGGCCGAGCGCGACCAGCGCCTCGGCGAGGTCGCCGATGTGCTGCTGGACCCCGCCCGGCACGTCCCAGGTGTAGGGGCAGACGATTCCCACCTTCATCGGACGGTCCTCATCGCCGGCCGTCCGCCAGGTCGTCCACCCAGACCTTCTGCAGCATGTGCCAGTCCTCTGGGTGGGCGGCGATGCCCTCCTCGAAGGCATGCGCGAGCTCCTGGGTCATGGCCTGGATCTTCTCCTGTCTGCCGCCCTCGCCCGGGACGGGGATCTCCTCGTGGACGCGCGCCGCCCAGTACTCCCCCTCGTACCAGAGTGTCACGGGAATGAGGGCGGCGCCCGTCTGGGCCGCGAGCGCGGCCGCCACCGCGGGCATCCGGGCGGTGGCGCCGAAGAACTCGACGTCGATGCCGCTCTCGGTCAGGTCGCGGTCGACGACGAGGCAGACCGGCCGCCCGGCGCGCAGCCGCTGGGCCATGCGCCCGTACGCGGAGGCGCCCCTGTGCGCGAGGACCTCCATGCCGAGGCTCTCGCGGAACTCGACGAACCGGTCGAACAGCGACTCCGGCTTGAGCCGCTCGGCGACGGTGGTGAACGGGTAGCCGCAGTGCACCAGCCACGCGCCGGCATGCTCGTAGTTGCCCATGTGGGGCAGGGCGAGGATGACGCCGCGGCCGGAGTCGAGGTTGGTGAAGATCTTCTTCTCGCCGGTGACCCGCATCCGGCCGAGGATCCGCGCCCGGTCGTACTCCGGCAGCCGGAACACCTCCAGCCAGTAGCGGAAGTAGGACCGCAGCACCTTCTTGCTGAGGATGCGGACCTCGTCGTCGACGGCGTCCTTGCCGAGGACGCGGCACAGGTTCTTCTCCAGCTGCCTGACGCCGGCACCGTAGCGGTGCCAGGTGCGGTCGGCGAGGGCGGCGAACGCCAGCCGCGCCGCGCTCTCGGGCATCTTGCGGACGACCGTCCAGCCCATCGCGTAGACGGCGTCGGTCACCTCATCGCGGAGCGACGGCGTCGCCTCTCCGCGGCGGGGCGTGGTCATGGACGCGGCTCCGGTGTCCTCTCGGCCCCGTTCCCGGCCGTGTCGGGGGCGCCCGCCCCCTCCTTCGCCTGCGCGTACACCGTGGCGAACCGCTGCCCGACGGTGATCGTGCTGAGCACCGCGAGCGCCCACAGCGCGACCGCGAGGATGAAGGGGACGCCGAGCCCGTCGAAACCGGCGGCGACCAGCGCGACGATGAGGCGCTCCGCGCGTTCGGCGATGCCGACGTTGCAGGTGTAGCCGAGCCCTTCGGCGCGGGCCTTGGCGTAGGACACCACGACCCCGGAGACCAGGCAGTACAGGGCGACGGCGGCGAGGGGCTCCTGGCCGTCCCGGTACAGCCCGATCATCAGGCCCGAGAAGATCGCGGCGTCGGCCACCCGGTCCATGGTGGAGTCCAGGAAAGCGCCGAACTTGGAGATCTTCCCGGTGACCCGCGCGACCGCGCCGTCGAGCATGTCGAACAGCACGAACGCGGTGATGACCATCGTCCCCCAGAAGAACTCGCCCCGCGGGAACAGGACGAGCGCGCCGGCGGCGACGCCGACCGTGCCGATGACGGTGATGGCGTTGGGCGAGACTCCGGTCCGCGCGACCGCCTGACCGACCGGGGTGAGGACGCGCCCCAGCGCGGGCCTGATCTTGTTGAGCATCGCCGTCCGTTCTCGTGATCGGAAAGGTTCCCGGGTCGCGGGGAGAAAGGGGCCCCCGCGGGCCGCCTCAGCGGGCCCATCGTAGTGCGGTCCGTGCCGGACGCATGGGCCGTACGGGTGGTCAGGGCGGGGTTTGGGGGCGGCACCGGGCGGACAGATCGCAGTTGATTGCCGTTCACCCCTTGAGATCCCGGCCCCCACGGGAAAGGGTGGTGAGCACGAGTGTGACGCCGGTCACGCACGTCAGGGGGATGGCCGAGCGCCGCACTCGGACGTCAGGCCCGGGCCGCCATGCCCGGGCGCGCGCTACGTCCGAGGAGGCATCATGGCGGACAAGCACAACCCGGGAGGCCCCGGCAGGGCACCGGAGGCCGGCGGGTGCGACAAGGTGCGCAATGTCGCGCTGGTCGGCCACTCGGGGGCCGGCAAGACCACGCTCGTCGAGGCGCTGCTCGCCGCCACGGGCACGCTGCAGCGGGCGGGCAAGGTCGAGGACGGCACCACGGTCAGCGACTTCGACGACGTCGAGGTGCGCCAGCAGCGCTCGGTCAACCTCGCGCTCGCCCCGCTCACGCACGGGGACGTCAAGGTCAATCTCATCGACACGCCCGGCTACGCCGACTTCGTCGGCGATCTGCGGGCCGGGCTCCGCGCCGCCGACGCGGCGCTCTTCGTGATCTCGGCGGTGGACGGCATCGACGGGCTCACCCGGATGATCTGGGAGGAGTGCGCCGCGGTCCAGATGCCCCGCGCGGTCGTCATCACCAAGATCGACCAGCAGCGTGGCGACTACGACGACGTGGTCCTGACGTGCCAGGACGTCTTCGGCGAGGGCGTCGCGCCGCTGTACTTCCCGGCCGCGGGCGAGGACGGGCTGAAAGGCCTGATCGGGCTGCTGTCGCAGCGCTGCCTCGACTACTCCAGCGGGGAACGCGTCGAGTGCATGCCGGACCCCGAGTACCTGGACCCGATCTCCGAGCAGCGCGCGTCGCTGATCGAGGGGATCATCCAGGAGAGCGAGGACGAGACCCTCATGGACCGGTACCTGTCCGGTGAGGAGATCGACGTCAAGGCGCTCATCGAGGACCTGGAGACCGCGGTCGCCCGGGGCAGCTTCTACCCCGTCCTCGCGACGTCGGTCCCGCACGGTGACCACCCCGGCCCGGTCGTCGGCATGATGGAGCTGCTGGAGGTCATCACCCAGGCGTTCCCGTCCCCCCTCGAACACGGCATTCCTCCTGTGACCCCGGTGAAGGGCGGACCGCCCAAGGAGTTCTCCTGCGACCCCGAGGGGCCGCTCGTCGCCGAGATCGTCAAGACCACGTCCGACCCCTATGTCGGGCGGATCTCCCTAGTCCGGGTGTTCTCCGGGACGCTGCGCCCCGACACGACCGTGCACGTCTCCGGCCACGGCCTGGAGGAGCGCGGGCACGAGGACCACGACGTCGACGAGCGCGTCGGCGCACTGACCTCGCCGCTGGGCAAGACGCAGCGGACCGCGTCGTCCTGCATCGCCGGCGACATCTGCGCGGTGGCGAAGCTCAGCCGCGCCGAGACCGGCGACACCCTGTCCGATCCGGGCTCGCCCATGGTCATGGCGCCCTGGTCGATGCCGGACCCGCTGCTGCCGGTCGCGATCCGCGCGAAGTCCAAGGCCGACGAGGACAAGCTCAGCCAGGCGCTCGGCCGCCTCGTCGCCGAGGACCCGACGCTGCGGCTCGAGAACAACGCCGAAACCCGCCAGTTGGTGCTGTGGTCCATGGGCGAGGCGCACGCCGACGTCCTGATCGACCGCCTCCACGCCCGGTACGGTGTCGAGGTCGAACGGGTCGAGCTCCGCGTGCCGCTGCGGGAGACCTTCGGCGGAACCGCCAAGGGCCTCGGCCGGCACGTCAAGCAGAGCGGCGGGCACGGCCAGTACGGCATCTGCCACATCGACGTGGAGCCGACGCCCTCCGGCGAGGGCTTCGAGTTCGTCGACAAGATCGTCGGCGGGGTGGTGCCCCGGCAGTTCATCCCGTCGGTCGAGAAGGGCGTCCGGCAGCAGATGGAGCGCGGCGTGTCCGCCGGCTACCCGCTGGTCGACATCAAGGTCACCCTGCACGACGGGAAGGCGCACTCGGTCGACTCGTCCGACATGGCGTTCCAGGCCGCCGGCGCGCTGGCGCTCAAGGACGCGGCGAGCCAGGTGCCGGTCCTGCTGCTGGAGCCGGTCGACGAGGTGGACGTCCTGATCGCCGACGACTACGTGGGCCAGATCATGTCCGACCTCACCTCGCGGCGCGGCCGGGTGCTCGGCTCCCAGGCGGTGCCCGGCGGGCGCACGATGATCAAGGCGGAGGTGCCGCAGCTGGAGATCATCCGGTACGCGATCGACCTGCGGTCGATGTCGCAGGGCACCGGCACGTTCAGCCGCTCGTTCCTCCGGTACGAACCGCTCCCCACGCACCTCGCCGAGAAGATGGCCGCCGGGTCCAAGCACTCCTAGTCTCGCGGAGACGGGCGGGGCCCGGCACGCGCCGGGCCCCGCCCGCCGTCCTGAGGCCCGCCGTCCTACGGCCCTGCGACGAGGGGCCCGCGCCGCGGACTCGACCTCCGGCGGATCCCGGCTCATCCCGCAGAGTGAGTGCGATTCGGCCGCTGGGCCGATGATCAGCGGGGGGCTCCGATGTCATCGTTGTTCCACAATGGAAAAAGCGGACGACCACCGGAATCCGGCCGCCCCCGGACGCCGGACGTTCCTCAAGGGGCTCGGACTCGCGGCCGCCGGTGCGGTGACGCTGGGCGCCGGGGCGGACACGGTCAGCGGCATGATCGATTCGGGGAGTGCGCCGTCGTCGGCGATGGCGGTGCCGATCGCCGGCCCGTGGCGGCCCGGCCACGCGCACGTGGAGGTCATCTGGGGGGTCGACACCAGCCAGAAGCTCGTCGCGCTCACCTTCGACGACGGCCCGATGCCCAACTGGACGCCCATGGTGCACGACATCCTGGACGCCGAGAAGGTCAAGGCCACGTTCTTCCTCGTCGGCGAGCGGCTCGTCCGCAACGCCCGGCTCGTGCACGGCCGGATGGACCGGCATGAGGCCGGCAACCACACCTGGCAGCACCAGGACCTCTCCCGCCTGTCCAACGACCGGGCCGTGGACCAGCTGCGGCGCGCGCACGACGCGATCGCGCGGATCGTCGGCAAGGAGCCCCGGTTCCTGCGGCCGCCGTTCGGCCACCTGGGCGGGACCACGCTGAGCGCCGCCTGCAAGTTCGAGTACGACATCGCGCTCTGGTCCATCAAGATGCTCGAGAAGACCTACGAGGACGACCCGCCGCAGCTCGTGGACTACATCGTCGGCAACACCGGTCCCGGCACCGTCCTGCTCGCCCATGACACGGGCAACCACGACCGCCTGGTCGCGATCCGCAACCTCGTCCCGATGATCCGGGGCCTGCGCGCCAAGGGCTTCGAATTCGTCACGATGTCGGAGCTGACGAGCGTCTCGCAGGCCCCGCCCCGTCCCGCCGTGCCCGGGCCCCGGCGCGGGACGCCGCCCGCGTAGACGCATCGACGCCGACCGAAGAACGGTCGACGGTCACGCGTCCTGCGGCCAGGCGTCGGCGAGCAGCCGGCGGGTGTCGCGGAGCAGCTGCGGCAGCACCTTGGTGTGCCCGACGACCGGCATGAAGTTGGTGTCGCCGCCCCAGCGCGGGACGACGTGCTGGTGCAGGTGCGCCGCGATCCCCGCGCCCGCGACGAGTCCGAGGTTCATGCCGACGTTGAAGCCCTGCGCGCCGCTCGCCTTGCGCAGCGCCGTCAGGGAGCGCTGGGTGAAGGCGGCCAGCTCCAGGTACTCCGGCTCCTCCAGGTCGGCGTAGTCGGCGACGTGCCGGTACGGGACGACCATGAGGTGCCCGGAGTTGTACGGGTAGAGGTTCAGCACCGCGAACACCGACTCGCCGCGGGCCACGACGAGGCCCTCGTCGTCGGTCATCTTCGGGATCTCACAGAACGGGCAGCCGTCGCCGGAGCCCCCGCCCGCCGGCTTGTTCTCGCCCTTGATGTAGGCCATCCGGTGCGGGGTCCACAGCCGCTGGAAGTTGTCGGGCGTGCCCGCGCCGCCCCGTTCCTCCTCGAAGCGGGGCATGCGCTCGTTCCCGGCGCCGGCCCCGGGCGCGTCCTCGCGCCCCTGCTGCACCACGGACTCCTCCGGCTCTGCGCTCAAGGCGGCGGTCTCCTTTTGTTCACGGCCTGACCAGCAGCATAGAGAGAAGGGGGCGCGGGACTGTAGCCGGGATCCCCTAGCATGGCCCGTCGGCGCGCCCCCGGACGCGCCCGCGATCCGGTGCCTGCGTGACGTCCCGCGCGTCGCTCCGACACCATGGTCACCCGACGAACCCCAGGGAGCGATCATGACCGGGCTCGACAAGCGCCAGACCGGGAACGCCGAGCAGGGGCCGGAGCCTGGCGCGAAACCGCTGTTCCCCGGTGCCCCCGCGAGCCGCCCGGGGACGGCGGCGCCCCAGGGGACACCGCTGTCCGCGCCTCCCGCGGCTCCCGCGCAACAGCAGGTCCCCCCTCCGCGGGGCGTCCTGTCGTCCGGGCAGAACCCGTCGTCCGGACCGAACCCGCTGCCGATGACGCTGCACGGCTCGTCCGGCGATCTCACGGCGCCGGTGGAAGGCCGCATCACCATCGGCGACGCGGTGATCGGGAAGATCGCCGCCCTCGCCGCGCTGGAGGTGGCCGGCGTCGCCGCGCTCACCGGCCCGGACGGGCCCGCCGGTGCGGGCGTACGCGTGGCCCAGGGCGATGACGAGGTGACGGTCGACGTCGCCATCGCCGTCGAGTACGGCACCGTGATCAAGGACGTGGCGAAGGTGGTGAAGGCCAACGTGGCGCGGGTGGCGGGACTGATGCTGGGTGCGCGGATCGCCGCGGTCAACGTGTCCGTCGAGGACGTCCGCATGCCCTCCGGGTCTCAGGCGGCGGGGCGGGCGTAGCAGGTCTGCATGGCCACGCCGACGGAGACCGTGGTGACCTTGACGCGCTCGACCAGCTGCGGCGGAACGCCCGTGAAGTGGAAGGTGTGCGGCCCGCCGCTCCGCACCGTGGTCTGCTGGGACTTGGGCGCCTGCCCCCGCAGCGACAGCTCCGCCCGGATCGCGCCGCTCGCGGAGACGGCGACGACGACGTCCACACCGGTGGCGGTGGCCTTGTAGTAGGCCGTTCCCTTCGGGCACTGGCCGATGCCGGCCGAGCCGTTCTGCGCGGGTATCTGCGGCCCGCCCCCCTGCCCGCCGGAGCCGTCGTTCTGCCCGCCCGGGTAGGGCCGGCCGCTCCCGCCCTGCTGCGGCCCCGGGCCGGTCGGAGTCACCGGGAGGCCGGACCCTCCTGGACCGCCGGTCCCGCCGCCCGCGGACGCCGAGGGGCTCACGGTCCCGGCGGCGCCGGCGCCGCCCTTCTTCCCGTCGTCCATCAGCGGCATGAGGAGGACGATGACGGCCGCCGCGACGAGCAGCAGCGTCCCGGTGTAGCCGGCGATCCGCGCCCAGAGCGACCGCGCGCGCCGCGCCGGCCTCCTGGACTTCATCGGCTGTCTCCCCGGTCGTCGCACGTGATCGATGAGGCTACCAACTCCGGGGGCCGTGCCCGCGCCGTGCGGGCACGGCCCCGGCTCAGATCTGGACGCGCGCCTCGACGGCCTTGACGATCTCGTCGACGGCCTCGCCGATCGGGATCCCGTTCTTCTGCTCGCCGCTGCGGTACCGGAACGACACCGCGTCCTTGGCGATGTCGTCGTCGCCCGCCAGCAGCATGTACGGGATCTTCTGCTTCTGCGCGTTGCGGATCTTCTTCTGCATCCGGTCGGAGGAGGCGTCGACCTCGACGCGGATACCGCGCTCGCGCAGCTTCGCCGCGACCTTCTCCAGGTGCGGGACGTGCGCGTCGCCGATCGGGATGCCGACGGCCTGGACCGGCGCCAGCCACGGCGGCATGGCGCCCGCGTAGTGCTCCAGCAGCACGCCGAAGAACCGCTCGATCGATCCGAACAGCGCCCGGTGCAGCATCATGGGCCGCTGCCGGGTGCCGTCCGCGGCCTGGTACTCCAGGCCGAACCGCTCCGGCTGGTTCGGGTCGACCTGGATGGTGGACAGCTGCCAGGTGCGGCCGATCGCGTCCTTGGCCTGCACGGAGATCTTGGGCCCGTAGAACGCGGCTCCGCCCGGGTCGGGGACGAGGTCGAGGCCGGTGGACTCGGCGGCCTCCCGGAGCGCGGTGGTCGCCTTCTCCCACATCTCCTCCGAGCCGATGAACTTGTCGGACTCGTCGCGGGTGGACAGCTCCAGGTAGAACTCGTTCAGGCCGTAGTCGCGCAGCAGGCCGAGGACGAATTCGAGCAGCCGCTTGATCTCCTCGCCCATCTGCTCCTGGCTGCAGTAGATGTGCGCGTCGTCCTGGGTCATGCCGCGGACGCGGGTGAGGCCGTGCACGACCCCCGACTTCTCGTACCTGTACACCGAGCCGAACTCGAACAGCCGCAGCGGCAGCTCCCGGTAGGACCGGCCGCGCGCCCGGAAGATCAGGTTGTGCATCGGGCAGTTCATCGGCTTGAGGTAGTAGTCGCCGCCGTCGACCTCCATGGCCGGGAACATGTCGTCCTTGTACCAGCCGAGGTGCCCGGAGGTCTCGAACAGGTGGCCCTTGGTGATGTGGGGGGTGTTGACGAACTCGTAGCCCTCCTCCTCGTGCCGGCGGCGCGAGTAGTCCTCCATCACCTTGCGGACGGCGCCGCCCTTCGGGTGGAAGACGGCGAGCCCGCTGCCGATCTCGTTCGGGAAGGAGAACAGGTCGAGCTCGGCGCCGAGCCTGCGGTGGTCGCGCTTCTCGGCCTCCGCGAGGAACTTCAGGTACTCGTCCTGCTTGTCGCGGGACTCCCACGCGGTGCCGTAGATCCGCTGCAACTGCGGGTTCTTCTCGCTGCCGCGCCAGTAGGCGCCGCCCGAGCGCATCAGCTTGAAGGCGGGGATGACCCGGGTGGACGGCAGGTGCGGGCCGCGGCACAGGTCCTTCCAGCGCAGCTCGCCGGACTTGGCGTCGAGGTTGTCGTAGATGGTCAGCTCGCCACCGCCGACCTCGACGTCCGCGCCGTCGGCCGCGTCCTCGACCGGGCCGGATCCCTTCAGGCCGATGAGTTCGAGCTTGTAGGGCTCGGCGGCCAGTTCCGCGCGCGCGTCGTCCTCGGAGACGGGACGGCGGGCGAACCGCTGGCCCTGCTTGACGATCTCGCGCATCCGCTTCTCGATGCGCTTGAGGTCGTCGGGGGTGAACGGCTCGGCGACCTCGAAGTCGTAGTAGAAGCCGTTCTCCACCGGCGGGCCGATGCCCAGCTTCGCCTCGGGGAACAGCTCCTGGACGGCCTGCGCCATCACGTGCGCGGCGGAGTGCCGCATGATCGCCCGGCCGTCGCCGGAGCCGATCTCGACCGGTTCGACGGCGTCGCCGTCGCGCAGCTCGCCGGCGAGGTCGCGCAGCTCGCCGTTGACCCGGGCGGCGATCACGGTGCGGCCGTCGGCCTCCAGTGCCTGGCCCGCGGTGGTGCCCGCCGGCACCGCCCGCTCGCTCCCGTCGAGGGTGATGCGCAGCTCAGACACGGTGGACACGGGTACTCCTCGCGATGACGGGTTGGGATCAGCGGATTCCGATGCTATCGACTCGGGGTGTCCCCCGGACGCATCCGGCTCCATCGGGCGTTCCTCTCCTCGGCGGAGGGCCCGGAGCGTCCCCGGAAAGCGAAGGGCCCCGGGGATCGCTCCCGGGGCCCTGCCGCATGTGATGTCAGTTCATGCCGCAGCCGCGCCGGGGATGACCCGGCGTCGTCGTCTCTGCGAACAGGTGCGGCATGACTCCACTGTAACCGACGGGCACACGCGCGGCACGGCGATACCGCCCCGTCAGACGCGCGCCCTGGGGGCGGCCAGCCGGTCCATGTCCTCCAGTTCGCGCCCCTTGGTCTCGGGGACCGCACGGATCACGAACACGAACGCCAGGATGGAGAACAGCGTGTAGATGCCGTAGGCCAGGCCGAGGGAGAAGCCGGAGATGCCGGGGAACGTCGTGGTGATCACCCAGTTGGCGAGCCACTGCGCGGCGGCGGCGACGGCCAGCGCGGAGGGAGACGGCCATGCCGGCGGCGCCGGCGAGCAGCAGCGGACGCCTCCCGATCCGGTCCACGAAGGCAATCGCGACCAGCGTGAACGCGACGTTGACGATCGAATTGATCACCGAGGTGAGCATCGTATCGCGTCGTTCTCGGAGAAGCCGACCGCCTGCCACAGCGAGGACGAGTAGTAGAAGATCACGTTGATGCCGACGAACTGCTGGAAGACCGACAGCAGGATGCCGACCCAGACGATCGGCAGCAGGCCGAGGCGGGCGCCGCGCAGGTCCCTGAGATGGACGGGGCGGTCCGCGGCGATGGACCGGGCGATCTCGCCGATCTTGACGTCCACGTCGCCGCGGCCCATGGCCCGCGCGCAGCACCTGCCGCGCGCGGGCCATCTATCTCGTCTATCGATCGTGCTTCTTGACGAGTTGACGCGCTCCCCGGCTGAAGGCCAGAGATCTGGTCCGTGCCACACCTCTCAGCGCGACACCCCCACGGCTTCCTGCTTCACCGACCTGAGCCGCCGCAGGCGACGGTCTTACCTGGTCTCCACAGGCTTTGAACCTTGAGGTTCCGTTCCCGCCCGTCCGGCGGTACCTGACGGTGGGATACCAGATTCCGACACGCTTTGGCAGCGAATTGACACTCTCCGCTACCGGCATGCAACCCGCTTTAGCTCAAGCCCAGAGACCCGACACTGGAGACGGTGCACCTCAAGGGCTCAAATGGCCGACCAGCCGCCAGAAGGTCAGGTCGACGGCGCTGAAGGCCAGCGCCGAGCCGAGCGAGCTGATCACGAACAGCACGGACGCGATGAGCAACACCCGCACCCGGCCGATCCGGTCGCTGCGGCCCCGCGAACCAGGCGCCGGCGGCGCAGCCGAGCAGCGCGGCGGACACCACGAAGCCGACGGCGAAACCGCCGAGGCCGAACTGGTCCTTGAGCGCGTCGACCGTCCCGTTGATCACCGAGGAGTCGTAGCCGAACAGGAAGCCGCCGAGCGCCGCCGCGCCCGCGAGGAGCGCCGCGACGGCCGCCGAGTGGGACGGCCCGTCCCGCTGCAGGTCGTCCGCCGGTGCCGGTCCGCCGCCTGGTGCTGTCATGGAGGCGGATCTTCCCGAGAGGAAGGACCTTATGCGAGCCCTTGTCCTCGGTCAGTCGCGGATTGCGATTCCGAGAACATGCGGTGAGGCCGGGTTGGCCCCGCCGGACTCCGGGAACTCGAAGTGCCGCTCGTCCCGGACGGCGAAGCCGCTGCGGGCGATCCACTCGCCCGTCGGGCGGGTGACGTGGCATCCGGCGGCGAGGAACGGCCACACCACGTCGACGCACCGCTGGAACCGCACCTTCCCGGGCGTGCTCCCCCGCACGTGCTCGTAGTAGCGCAGTTCGCCGCCCGGCTTCAGGACGCGCCGGATCTCGGCCAGGGCCCGGACCGGGTCGCGCACGGAGCACAGCACGAGCGACGCCACGGCCACGTCGAACGACGCGTCGTCGAGGTCGAGATCCTCCGCGACGCCGGGACGCACGGTGACCGGAACCGGCGCCCGGCCCGCGGCGTGACCGGCCTTCGCGCGCAGCCGCGGCTCGGGTTCGACCGCGACCACCTCGGTGACCTCCGGCGGGTAGTGCGCGAAGTTGGCCCCATAGCCGGCGCCCACCTCCAGCACCCGGCCGGACGCCCCGGCGAGCAGCTCGGCGCGGTGCGCGTCGCCGCCCGACTTGGCGCACTGGGCGTCCAGCCGCGGATAGAGCCGGGCGAAGATCGGATGGCTCAGGTCGGTCATTCCCGCAGTCTCCGCCGCCCCGGCGATCACCGCAAGATCGCGGCCACGGCCTCCCGGTTCACCAGTCGGCGGCGGACTCGTCGGCGAGGCGGACGAGCTCGCCGTCCGCGTCGACGTCGTAGCGGCGCATCGTGGCCAGCGGCGGTGAGTACACGTGCACGCTCACTGCGGGCGCGCCGGAGGTGTTGCGCACGTCGTGGACGTAGCCGGGCCCGAAGGCATGGGACTGCCCGGCGCCGACGTCGCGCCGGGCGCGGACGCGGTCCTCCTCCAGCGTCCCGAGGGCGACCGCGAACGCGCCGGCGGAGCCGCCGTGGTCGTGGAATCCGGTGGACTGGCCGGGAAGCCAGCTGATCAGCCAGACCTCGTGGTCCGCGTCCAGGTGAAGGCGCTCGTACCAGCGTCCGTGCGGGTCGAGCCGGACCCGGTGCAGCCACTCTTGCGGGGCGGCGGCGAGCTCACGGGCCTTCTCGGCCAGGCGCGGCGGTGTGAAGGCGGCGTCCCCGGACCCGGGCGCGACGAAGCCGGTCGTGGTGACGGTCATGGTGGGTTCTCTCTCCTCGCGGTGTGCGGCCGGTCGTCCTCGCTGGTTTCAGGACGGCCGGCGACACAGCGCGCTGGCCTGGCGGCGCAGGTCGACGTGCAGGCGCTCGTAGCGGAGTCCGGAGATCGTCACGGCGACCAGGGTGGCCCAGATTTCCTATAAAGTCAATCGGAAATAGCTGCTACGGTCTTCCGGCCGCGGCGAACGCGCCGGTCAGGGCCGACGGCGCTGATACCCGAGGGGGCGGATCGGATCTCCCTCCCCGGGGTCAGGCCGCCGGGGCGCCGCACGTTCTAGGCTCGCTGCCAAATGAACGATCCAGTCCACTCACCGTCCGGCCGCCGCGGCCGGCTGCTCGCCGGGGTCCGCGCCGCCCTGGTGCCCGGCGGCGACGACCGGCCGGTCACGCTGCTGCCCGGACGGCTCGTGCTGCGCATCCCGATCCTGGCGCTGCTGGCCGCGCTGACGATCGGCTTCACCGGCGGGTCGATCGCCATCCCGATCCAGGCCTACCACGTCCCGACGGGGCTGGCGTGGCCCCTCGGCGTGCTGCAGGCGACACCGCTGATCTTCGCGGCCCGGTGGCCGCTCGCCGCCTGGCGGGTGGCGGCCGCCGGCCTGCTGGTGACGGTCTTCGTCCGGCACGGCACCGGCTTCATGCCGTGGCCGGTGACCGCGATCCTGGCCCTGGTCGTGATCCTGTTCTTCACCGGGGTCGGCTCCGACCGGCAGACCACGGTCGGCGTCGGCGCGGTGACCATCGCCGGGGTTCTGGTGCCCGCCGTGCTGTTCGGCATGCCGGGCTGGTTCGGCATGATCCTCGCCGGGATCGCCGCGCTCGCGCTGACGTTCGGCGACGCGGTCGGGGGACGGCACTCGGCCGTGGAGGAGCTGCGCCGGCGCGAGGAGCAGCACCGGGCCGACCTGGCCCGGCAGGCGGTGCTGGAGGAGCGGGCCCGCATCGCCCGCGAGCTGCACGACGTGGTCGCGCACCACATGTCGGTGATCGCGATGCAGGCGGAGGCCGCCCCGTACAAGATCCCGGATCTGCCGGACGCCGCCCGGCAGACGTTCGGGGTGGTCCGGGACGCGGCGCGCGAGGCCCTCACCGAGACGCGCCGCGTCGTCGGGCTGCTGCGCTCGGACGACGAGGGCGCGGAGCGCGCCCCGCAGCCCGGCCTGGAGCGGCTGGACGAGCTGGTCGCCGCGGCCCGCCGGTCCGGGCTGGCGGTCGCGACCGTCGTGGTCGGGATGCCGCGCCCGCTGACCACCGGGGTCGACCTGTCGGCGTACCGGATCGTCCAGGAGTCGCTGAGCAACGCGTCCCGCTACGCGCCGGGCTCGCGGGTCCACGTCGAGGTGAAGTACGGGACCGACGCGCTGACGGTGTCGGTCGCCGACGACGGCGCCCGCTCCACGCCCGAGAAGTCACAGGGCGGCGGCCACGGCCTCGTCGGGATGCGCGAGCGCGTCACGATGCTCGGCGGCGGCCTGGACGCCGGCCCCCGCGAGGACGGCTGGGCGGTGGTGGCGGACTTGCCGTACGGAGATCCGGACTGATCTCCGGAGCCGTAGGGTTGGGTCGTGATGATTCGGGTGCTGATCGCCGACGACCAGGTGATGATCCGCGACGGCCTCGCGGCGCTGCTGTCCTCCGATCCCGGGATCGAGGTGATCGGGCAGGCCGGCAACGGCCGCGAGGCGGTGGAGATGGCCCGCCGGCTCGATCCGGACGTGATCGTGATGGACATCCGGATGCCGGAGATGGACGGCCTCGCCGCGACCGCCGAGCTGGCCGGCGGCGCCGACCCCGACGCCGACCCCGCCGGCGCACGGCCGAAGGTGCTCATGCTCACGACGTTCGACCTGGACGAGTACGTCTACGAGGCGCTGGGCGCGGGCGCCAGCGGGTTCCTGCTGAAGGACGCGTCGGCCGCCGATCTCGTGAACGGCGTGCGGGTGGTGGCGGCGGGCGACGCGCTGCTCGCCCCGTCCATCACCCGGCGGCTGATCGGCGACTTCGCCCGCCGGCGCCGGCACCAGCGGCCGAGCCCGCAGGCCACCGCGGGCCTGACACCGCGCGAGCTGGACGTGCTGCGGCTCATCGCGCGCGGCCTGTCCAACGCCGAGATCGCGGCCGAGCTGGTGCTGGCCGAGCAGACGGTCAAGACGCACGTGGGGCACGTCCTGACCAAGCTCATGCTGCGCGACCGCACCCAGGCCGTGGTGTACGCCTACGAGAACGGCCTGGTCGGCTAGCCGGCCTGGTCTCAGCGCGAGGGGTCGAGGACGAGCTTGCCGGTGGTGCGGCGGGCGCGCAGGTCCTCGTGGGCACGCCGCACCTCGCCGAGCCCGTAGTCCCCGCCGTGGATCACGCGGAGCCGGTCGCCGGCGGCGAGGCCGAACAGCTCGTCCAGGGCCTCGCGCATCACGTTGCCGGGGAGCTGGAAGACGTGCGCCAGCCACATGCCCGAGATCGTGGTGGAGTGCGCCATCAGCGTGGCGGGCCGGACGGGCGACGGCTCCTTCCGCGACGCCATGCCGTAGAAGGCGAGCCGCCCGAACGGCGCGAGGGCCTGCAGGCTCTGGTCGGTGACCGTCCCGCCGGTCATCTCCAGGACGGTGTCCACGCGCTTGCCGCCGTTGGCGTCGATGAGCGCGTCCTTGAGGTCGGGCTCGTTCGCGTCGATCGCGACGTCGGCGCCGAGGTCCAGGGCGAGGTCCCGCTTCTCCTTGGACGAGGCGGTGGCGATGACCCGCCCGGCGCCCCAGGCTTTGGCGAGCTGGACGGCGAGCGTCCCGACGCCGCCCGCGGCGGCGTGCACGACGACGGACTCGCCCGGGGCGAGGTGGACGCTGCGGCGCAGCAGCACCCACGCCGACGCGCCCTGGACGATCATGCCGAGCGCGGTGACGTCGTCGATGGCGTCCGGGACGTCCCAGGCCAGCGCTTCGGGCGCGACGGCCTTCTCGGCGTAGCCGCCGGTGCCGACGAGCGCGACGACGCGGCGGCCGTCCGCGGTGGTGCCGACGACCTCGCCGCCCGGCACCATGGGCAGCGTGGACGCCGACAGGTAGCTGTTCTCGGCCTGATGAGTGTCGGCGTAGTTGATGCCGGCCCGCGAGACGTCGATGAGCAGGTGCCCCGGCCCGGCGGACGGGTCGGGAAGCTCGGTGACGGTCAGGACCTCGGGCCCGCCGAACTCGGTGATCTGGATCGCGCGCATGTCTCTCCTGTCAGAAGTCTTCGGATGCTCAGCGGGGGCCGGGGACGCCGCGGAACCGGAACGGCTCGGACGGCCGGCCGGGCACCACGTACCAGGCTTCGCCGGCGCCGTCCGCGTCGAGGATCCGCATGAACGCCTCGACGACGTCGCCCACATCCAGGATCGGAAAGCCGCTCTCCTGGAGCTGCCCCTTCATCGGGGTCAGGATGTCGGTGTCGGCGAAGGACGGGCACAGCGCGTTCACGCGGATGCCCTCCTTGGCGAACGTGGGGCCGAGCGCGCGGACGAGACCGACGACGGCCGCCTTGTTCGCGCCGTAGACGGGGTCGAACGGCGTCGCGGTCAGCGCCGCCATGCTCGCGGTGGCGACGATGTCGCCGCCGCCCCGGGCGCGCAGCGCGGGAAGCGCGGCGTGCGCGCCGAACACGACGCCGTCGAGGTTGATGCCCATCGCCCGCCGGTACGCCGCGAGGTCGAAGTCGTCTCCCACTCCGCCGCCGTCGGCGACCCCGGCGTTGAGGAACGCCACGTCCAGGCCGCCGAAGCGCTCGACGGCGACGGCGACGGCCGCCTCGCTCTCGGCGGGCTCGCGGACGTCGCAGCGGACGAACGCCCCGTCCAGCTCCTTCGCGAGCGCGTCCCCGGCCGCCGCGTCGACGTCGGCGAGGACGACCCGGGCGCCCTCGCGGGCGAGCCGGCGCGCCACCGCCGCGCCGATCCCGTTGGCTCCGCCCGTGATCAGCGCGACCTTGCCGGTGCCGTCGAAGGCTGTCATGGGGACTCCCCTCCCGAAGTAACTGACCCGTCAGTTACTCTAGCGGAATGGACTTCGGTTTGAGCGAGCGGGCCCGGGACCATCTCGGCCGTCTCCAAGAATTCATGGACTCCCACGTCTACCCCGCCGAGCCGGTCTACACGGCCCAGCGGGCGGAACTGCGCGCGGCCGGCCGCGAGCACCACGTCCCACAGGTCGTCGAGGACCTCAAGGTCGAGGCCCGCAAGCGCGGTCTCTGGAACCTGTTCCTGCCCGACAGCGAGGACCCTGCACACGGCCTGACCGTCACCGACTACGCCTCACTCGCCGAAGTGACGGGGCGCTCCCCCAATCTGGCCCCTGAGGCCATCAACTGCGCGGCGCCCGACACCGGCAACATGGAGGTGCTGCACCTGTTCGGCACGCCCGAGCAGAAGGAGAAGTGGCTCACGCCGCTGCTGAACGGCGAGATCCGCAGCGCGTTCGCGATGACCGAGCCGGACGTGGCGAGCTCCGACGCCACCAACATCTCCACCCGGATCGAGCGGGACGGCGACCACTACGTCGTCAACGGCCGCAAGTGGTGGATCAGCGGCTCCGCCGACCCGCGCTGCAAGATCATGATCGTGATGGGCAAGACGGACCCGGAGGGTCATCCGTACCGGCAGCAGTCGATGGTGCTGTTGCCGATCGACACGCCGGGGGTGGAGGTCGTCCGGCCACTGCCCGTGTTCGGCTACCAGGACCAGCACGGCCACTGTGAGATCACCTTCACCGACGTCCGCGTCCCGGTGGAGAACCTTGTCGGCGAGGAGGGCGGCGGCTTCGCCATCGCGCAGGCCCGCCTCGGCCCCGGCCGCATCCACCACTGCATGCGCGCGATCGGGATGGCCGAGCGGGCGCTGGAGCTGATGTGCGAGCGCGCGGTGTCCCGGGTGGCGTTCGGCGGCCCGCTCGCGAAGCAGGGCGTGGTGCGCCAGCAGATCGCCGAGTCGCGGATGGCGATCGAGCAGGCCCGGCTGCTCACGCTGAAGACCGCGTGGCTGATCGACAAGCACGGCGTCCAGGCGGCCCGGTCCGAGGTCGCGGCGATCAAGGTGATCGCGCCGCGGGTCGCGCTGGACGTCGTGGACAAGGCGATCCAGGTGCACGGCGGCGCCGGCGTCAGCGACGACACCCCGCTCGCCGCGATGTGGGCGGGCCTGCGCACGCTGCGTCTGGCGGACGGACCGGACGAGGTCCACGTGCGGTCCGTGGCCCGCGCCGAACTGGGCAGGTACCCCGGCGCATGACGAACGACACGGGGGAGGCGGCGCCGGGCGTGCGGCGGCGCATGCCGCATGCCCGGCGGCGCGAGCAGCTGCTTCAGGTGGCGCTGGCCGAGTTCGGCAGGCGCGGCTACCACCTGACGCAGATGGAGCACGTGGCCACCGCCGCGCAGGTGTCCAAGGCGCTGCTGTATCAGCACTTCGCGTCCAAGGAAGAGCTGTTCGCCGAGGTCACCGAGGCGATCGTCGCCGAGCTCACGGCCCGGCTGAACGAGGCCGTGCTCGCCGCGCACGGCTCGGCGGACGGCATCAGGGCGATGATCCGGGTGCTGTTCGGCTACGCCACGGAGGAACCGGACGCGTGGGCGCTGCTGGTCCGGCACCTCGACAAGCCCGAGGTCGGGCTGGAACTGCGAGGGCTGCGCGACCGGCTCGGCGCCGCGTTCGCCGACCTGCTGCTGCGCCGCCGCCGGGCCGACCCGGCGCTGTCGCCGGCCGCGCTCGCGGTGAACGAGCGGCGCGCGCGGCTGCTCGTCCCGCTGATGTACGGGTCGATGCTGTCGATCGTGTCGTGGTGGCTGGAGCATCCCGACACTCCGCGGGACCGCGCCGAGCAGATGGCGGTGGAGTTCATCTGGCTGGGCCTGGACCGGCTCCGCTCCGGCGAGCGGCTGCCCAAGGACTAGGGCGGCCTAGCCGAACACGTCGTCGCGGACGAGGTCGAGGGCCGTCAGCACGGCACCGCGCAGAACGGCGTCGCCCTCGACCAGGCTCGCCCGCACCTCGGCGGCGGCCGGGCTGAGCTCACCGAGCCGCTCGCCGACCAGTCCGGCGAGCCGGTCGCCGCCCGCGCGGCCCAGCGACCCGCCGAGTACGACGAGCCCGGGGTCGAGGACCGCGACGAGCACGAACACGGCCTTGGCGATGCGGGCGGCGACGACCCGGTCGCCGAGGCCCGCCACGGCCCGCTCGTCCAGCAGGTCGCAGAAGTTCGCCCCGCCGAACTTCAGCAGCCCGACCTCGCCGGCGCCGCCGGACGCGCCGCGCCGCAGCCGGCCGTCCAGCACGACGGCGCCGCCGACACCGTCGTCCAGCCAGAGCAGCGCGAAGTCGTCGCGGCCCGCCGCGGCGCCCTCCCGGTGCTCGGCGATGGCGCCGAGGTTCACCTCGTTCTCCACCAGCACCGGCGCGCCGAGCCGGTGCTGGAGCGCCGCGCCGAGGTCGGGCCGATGGCCGGGGACGCCGCTCTCGCTCGCGAGGCCGGTGTGCGGGTCGATCAGGCCCGGGGTGCCGAGCACCACCGTGTGCGGGACACGGCCGCCGGCCGCCTCGGTGACCGCGGCGGCGACGACCGCGGCGAGATCCGCGGCCGGGGGGAGCGGCCGGGACGCCGCACCGGCCGGGTTCCCCGCGATGTCGGCGACGCTCACGTGCACCGCGTCCCGGCGCAGGTCGACCCCGGCCACGTGCGCGCGATCCGCGACGAGCCCGTAGAGCCGGGCGTTCGGGCCCCGCCGGTCCGCGCCCGTCTCCCCCGCGACCTCGATCAGCCCGGCGGCGCGCAGCCGCTCGATCAGGTCGGACACCGTCGGCCGGGACAGCCCGGTCAGCGCCCGCAGCTGCGGCGCGGTCAGCGGGCCGCGCTCCAGCAGCAGGTCGAGCGCGAGCCGGTCGTTGATCGCGCGGGCCATCGTGGGGTCGGCGGTCTTCACGCTGCCATGTTAGTAGGCAGGGAGCCTGCCTGAATCGCTTTTAATCAGGAAGCCTACCTGTTAGTTTTCGAAGCATGAGTTCTCCGCACCGCGCCATCGCGATCGTCTTCGCCTTGCACGGCGCCGTCGCCGGCACCCTCGCCACCCGCATCCCCTGGATCCAGGAGCGGCTCGACCTCTCCCCCACCGTCCTCGGCCTCGCCCTGCTGTGCCCGTCCATCGGCGCCTTCACCGCGATGCCCACCGCGGGCCGCCTCGCGCACCGGATCGGCGAGCGACGGGCGACCAGCCTCCTCATCGCGGCGTGGTGCGCGGCGGTGGCGCTGCCCGCGCTCGCCCCCGCACCCGTCTTCCTGTTCGCCGCGATGCTGCTCTTCGGCGCCGCCGCCGGCATGTCCGACGTGGTGATGAACGCGCACGCGGTGTCGGTGGAGCGCCACCTGCGGCGGTCGATCATGTCGGGCCTGCACGGCCTGTGGTGCGTCGGCAGCCTCGGCGCGGGCGGGGTCGGCATCCTCGCGGCGCACGCCGGGATCGACGCCCGGCTGCACCTCGGGGTGGTCGCGGCCGTGCTGCTGGCGGCCGGCGCCGTGGCGGGACGCGGGCTGCTGCACGTCCGCCCGGCCCCCGGCGATCCGGCCCCGCGCCGCTTCGCGCTGCCCACGCGGGCCGTCCTCGCCATCGGCGTGGTCGGCTTCTGCGCGACGTTCGCCGAGGGCGCGAGCGCGGACTGGACGGCCGTCTACCTCACCGAGGTGGCGGACGCGGGGCCCGGGCTGGCCGCCGCCAGCTACACGATCTTCATGTCGTGCATGGCGGGCACCCGGCTGGCCGGCGACCGGCTGGTGCGGCGGCTCGGCCCGGACCGGGTCGTCCGGTGCGGGGGCGTGGTCGCGGTCCTCGGCGGGGTCCTGGTCGTGGTGTCCCGCGCGCCGTGGCCGGCCATCGCGGGGTTCGCGCTGCTCGGCGTCGGGGTCGCGACGGTGGTGCCGCTGGTGTTCGCGGCGGCCGGCGACGTGGGCGCGACGCCGGGCGAGGGCGTGGCGGGCGTCGCGACGATCACCTACCTGTCCGGGCTGACCGCGCCGGCCATCACCGGCTGGGCCGCCGGGGCGCTGTCCTACCCGGCCGCGTTCGCGCTGATCACCTGCGTGGTCGCGGTGATGACCGTGACCGCCGGCGCACTGCGCCCGCGCGGCGGCGGGACGTCCGCGCCGGTGTCCGAGCCCGCCGGGACGGCCCTGCGCTAGGCGCCGGTGAGCCGGGCCAGCGCGGCGGCCGTCGCGCTGCCGGGCGGGGCATAGTGGACGAGCACGCTCTGGTCGGGGTCGTTCTCCACGTTGATCTTCATGAAGCGGAGCGTGATCTCCCCGAGCGCGGGATGGCGGAACCGGCGCTCGGACGGCGTGAACGGGGTGATGTCGTGGGCCGCCCAGAACGCGCGGAACTCCGGGCTCGTCGCGTTCAGCCGGTCCACGAGCCGCTGGAACCGGGGGTTGCCGGCCTGCCGTCCCGCCTCGTTGCGCACCAGGGCCGTCAGCCGGCGGGCCTCGGCCTCCCATTCGGGGAACCGGTCGCGCATCCACGGATTGTGGAACATCAGCCAGACGACGTTGAGGTCCTCCGCGGCGGGCGGCCTCGGCATGTCGCGGAACAGCGCGTCCACGGGCGCGTTCCAGGCGACGAGGTCGAAGCAGCGGGTCACCACGTGCCCGAGGTTCGGCTCCACCATCCGGAGGAGGTCGCGGATCTCGCGGGTCACCGCGGCGGGTGCGGCCGGTTCGGCCGCGGGGTCGCCGGCCAGCTCCAGCAGGTGCCGGTGCTCGGCGTCGCTCAGCCGCAGCGCGCGGGCGAGGCTGTCGAGGACCTGCCGGGACACCCCGTTCACCCGGCCCTGCTCCAGCCAGGTGTACCAGGTGAGGCTCACATCGGCCGCCGCCGCGACCTCCTCACGGCGTAGGCCCGGCGTGCGCCGGCGGGGGCCGGCCGTGAAGCCGGCGTCCTGCGGCGCGAGCCTGTTCCGCCGGGACCGCAGGAAGTCACCGAGTTCCCTGCGCCTGGCCTCGATCGTTCGTGTGGACAGGACCGGTCACCCCGCTTCACCCGAGCCTGTTAGTGCTGTTAATACCGTTAACTCTATCTTCATCCGGTCCGTCCGGACGCGGAGCATGGCCGCATGAGCACACGAACCGTTCTGATCACAGGTGCGGGCGGGGGCGTGGGCGGCGCTGCCGTCCACCGGCTGCACGACCTCGGCTGGGAGGTGTACGCGGGCGTCCGCCGGGCGTCGGACGCGGACCGGCTGCCCGGCGGGGTCCGCCCGCTCACCATCGACCTCATCGACGAGGAGACGGTCGAGGCCGCCGCGAAGGAGATCGCGGCGCGCACCGGCGGCCGCCTCGACGCGCTGGTGAACAACGCCGCCGTCATCGTGGAGGGACCCGTCGAGCTGGTGCCGCCGGACGACTGGCGCCGCCAGTTCGACGTCAACGTGACCGGCCAGATCGCGATGACGCAGGCGGTGCTGCCGATGCTGCGCGCCACGAAGGGCCGGATCGTCAACATCGGGGCTGTCAGCTCCCGGATGAGCGGACCCACGTTCGGGCCGATCGCGGCGTCAAAGGCGGCGCTGGCGTCGGTCACCGAGGCACTCCGGACCGAGCTGCGGCCGCTCGGCCTCGCGGTGTCGCTGATCGAGCCGGGACTCATGGAGACCGCGATCTTCGAAAAGTCCCGCACCGACCGCCGGGCGACCGGCTGGCGGGGCGACGCGGACACGCGGCGGCTCTACGAGGGGGTGACGGCGAAGACGGCCGAGTTCAACGCCCGCTCCACGGCGCGCCCGGTGGACGGCACCGTGAAGGTGATCGTCAAGGCGCTGACGGCGCGCCGCCCGAAGACCCGCTACCTCGCCGGGCGGGACGCCCGGATGATCGCCACGCTCGCGCGGCTGCCCGACCGCGTCAGGGACGGGCTCCTGCTGCGCAGCCTCGGCATCGACGCGGCGACGTACGGCGAGTAGGGACGCGAAAGGCCGGGGACGACGGACGTCCCCGGCCTGACGTGCGCTGTGGCGGGCCTTAGAGCGGGTAGACGCCCTCGGCCTGCGGGCCCTTCTGGCCCTGGGTGATCTCGAACCCGACGCGCTGGTTCTCGTCGAGGCTGCGGTACCCGTTGGTGGTGATCGCCGAGTAGTGGACGAACACGTCGGGGCCGCCGCCGTCAGGCGCGATGAACCCGAAGCCCTTTTCGGCGTTGAACCACTTCACGGTGCCTTCGGCCATGCTTTTTCCTTCTGGGTGTAACCTCACCGGCCCGCCGGGCGGCGGACCGGGCTGCAAGCGGACTCATCCCACGTCCGCCGGTCACCCGGAGAAAACGCTTCGAGACTGCTAGACGCCGGTCGGACCGACGTCATCGTGCAACGCATCCGAACTTACCCGATACAGCCCCCACTCATGCAACGACACTCCTAAAGAAGATCCACGAGAGCCTCGGCGGCGCGGTGGCAGTCGTGGAACGTGCAGTACAGCGGGACGGGCGCGAGCCGGATCACGTCGGGTTCGCGCGCGTCGGCGACCACGCCGTGCGCCTCGGCGAGCCGCCGGACGAGCCCGCCCGCGTCGCGGACCCGCAGCGACAGCTGGGCGCCGCGCGCCGCCGGGTCGGACGGCGTGATCACCTCGGCCACGGCAGGCGCGAGCCGGGACGCCAGGTAGCCGGTGAGCCGCTCGCTCTTGCCGCGCAGCGCGTCCATCCCGACCCGGTCGAAGATCTCCAGGGAGGCCAGCACCGGCGCCAGCGCCATGATCGGCGGGTTGGACAGCTGCCAGGCGTCGGCGGACGCGGGCGGCGCGATGTCCGGGTCCATCCGGAACCGGACGGACGGTTCGGTGCCCCACCAGCCCGACAGCCTCGGCACGGCGGCGTCCCGGACGTGCCGCTCGTGCACGAAGCATCCGGCGACCGCGCCCGGTCCGCTGTTGAGGTACTTGTAGGTGCACCAGGCGGCGAAGTCGACGTCCCAGTCGTGCAGGCGCAGCGGGACGTTCCCGGCGGCGTGCGCGAGGTCCCAGCCGACGACGGCTCCGGCGGCGCGGCCCGCCTTGGTGATCGCGGGCATGTCCATGAGCTGGCCGGTCAGGTAGTTGACGCCGCCGAGCATGACCAGCGCGACCGCGTCGCCCTCCCGTTCGAGGTAGGCGAGGACGTCCTCGGTGCGCAGGTTGTCCTCACCGTCGCGGGGTTTGAGCCGCACGACGGCCTCGGCCGGGTCCAGCCCGTGGTGGACGGCCTGGCTGGCCACCGCGTAGGAGTCGGACGGGAACGCGGGGTCCTCGATGACGATGCGGGTGCGCGTCCCGGCGGGCCGGTAGAAGCTCGCCATCATCAGGTGCAGGTTGACGGTCAGCGAGTTCATCGCGACGACCTCGTGCGGCCGCGCGCCGACGAGCCGGGCCGCGGGCTCGCGGAGCAGCTCGTGGTAGCCGACCCACGGACGGCGGCCCTGCGTGTGGGCTTCGACGGCGAGCCGCGCCCAGTCGTCCAGTTCCTCGCGGAGCCGCGCCGCCACGCTCCTCGGCTGGAGTCCGAGCGAGTTGCCGGCGAAGTAGGCGGCCTCCGCGTGGGCGCCGCCGGGTGCGGGCGGGACAAGGAACTCGCCGCGCAGCGTGGGCAGCGGGTCGGACTCGTCGAGCCGCCGCGCCTCGTCTTCCGGACTCACTGCGTTCTTCCTTCGGTGGTCACGAGGTCGGGGGCGGGCGCGTCGCGGGCGGTCGCGAAGAACGCCTCCGCGTTGCCGCCGAGCAGCAGGGCGCGCTCGGCGTCGTCCAGGCCGGGGCACGCCCGGATCGTCGCGCCCGGCTCCTTCTCGCCGAGCGGGAACGGGTAGTCGGTGCCGAGCATGACCCGCTCGGGGCCCATCACGTCCACGAGCAGCCGGAGCGCGCGCGGGTCGAACACGGCGGAGTCGACGTGGAACCGGCGGACGTACTCCGACGGCGGGCGCGGCGAGTCGGCACGGACGATGTCGCGGCGGTGCCAGGCGTTGTCGGCCCGGCCGAGCAGGAACGCGAAGCTGCCGCCGCCGTGGCAGAAGCACAGCCGCAGCGACTCCGGGATCCGTTCGAACGCGCCGGACAGCATCAGCCCGAGGATGCTCAGCTGCGTCTCGGCGGGCATCCCGGACAGCCACGGCAGCATGTGGCCGCGCATCCGGTCGGCGCCGAGCATGTCCCACGGGTGCGCCAGGACGGGCAGGCCCAGCCCGGCGCAGTGCGCCAGGAACGCGGTGATCCCGGCGTCGTCGAGGTTGCGGTCGCCGACGTGGTTGCCGATGTGGACGCCGCGGTGCCCGGCCGCCGCCGCTCGCGTCGCCACCTCGCACGCGAGGTCCGGGGCCTGAAGGGGGACCTGGCAGAGCGGCAGGAGCCGGCCGGGGGCGTCCGCGCAGAAGGCGAGGATGCGCTCGTTGACCAGGTCGCACCAGTCGGCGGCGCGGGACGGCTCGGCCGCGTACCCGAACATCAGCGGGGTGGACGAGACGGCCTGCGCGTCGACTCCGGCGGCGTCCATGTCCGCCACCCGGCGCGCCGCGTCCCAGAGCTCCTCGCCGACCGGCCGGTACTCCTCGTCACCGCACATGATCATGCCGGTGCCGCCCCCGTCGACGCGCAGCCACGGCTGCCCCGCGTCGGCGAGGACGCGGCCCTCGTCGCGGCCGATCCGCGGGAAGACGTGCGCGTGCACGTCGATGACCGTCACGGAACGTCCATCAGACACGGGGAGCCGTGACCGGGGTCATCGTCCGCGGCCACTTCTTGCCCGGGTGCACGGCGCCGCAGTCCGGGCACTTGCGGTCGCTGCCGTAGAAGCCCTCGAAGGCGGGCGGCAGGTCGTCCACGATGGAGCGGACCTGCAGTTCGGCGCGGTGGACGAGGTGGTGGCACTCGGTGCAGTACCACTCGAACGCCTCCTTCAGCCCCTCCGGCCGGGGGATCTCCACGACCAGGCCGATGGAGCCGGCCTCGGGCCGCTGCGGCGAGTGCCGGACGTGCGGCGGCAGCAGGAGGACGTCGCCCTCGTTGATCTGCAGGTCGGTCGGCGGGCTGCCCTCCTCCTCCATGACGCGGAGCACCATGTTGCCCTTGAGCTGGTAGAAGAACTCCTCAGTCGGGTCGTCGTGGAAGTCGGTGCGCTGGTTGGGGCCGCCGACCACCATGATGATCAGCCCGGCCTCGTCGAACACCTGGACGTTGCCGACCGGCGGCTTGAGCAGGTCGCGGTGCTCCGCGATCCAGGCCTCGAAGTTGAACGGCCGTCCGAACGACAGCTGCGGCAGGGTCATGTTGCGGCCTCCTCGCGTTCTCCGGGTAGGTGCGCCACGCACGAGATCTCGATGAGCAGATGCGGGTGCGGAAGCTGGTGGACGGCGACGGTCGTGCGGGCGGGGCCGGTCTCGTCGAAGTACTCCCCGTAGACCTCGTTGTAGCCGCCGAAGTCGTTCATGTTCACCAGGTAGGTGGTGACGTTGACGATGTCCTCCAGCCCTCCGCCGGCGGCGTGGAGGAGGTCGCGGATGTTCTCCAGGACCGCGCGGGTCTGCTCCCGGATGTCCAGTTCGGTGACGCCCATCGCGTCGGCGCTCGCCCCGGCGAACGTCCCGTCCGGGCGGCGCGAGCTCGTCCCGGACACGAAGACGAACTCGCCGGCCCGCTTGACGTGCGGGAACCGTCCGCGCGGCTTGGCCTTGCCCTCGACGAGGATCGCGTCGCCCATCAGGTGGTCACCTCAACGCTGCCGAGCCCGGCGCCGGTGACGCGGACGTGCGCGTCCTTCGGCAGCGGGACGGCGGCCGTCGCCGCGCCCGCGAGGACGACCCAGCCGGGTTCGAGCGCCATCCCCGCGCCGAGCGCGAGCCGGGCCGCCGCCCTCAGCGACCGGGCCGGGTCGCCGAGGATCGCCGCGGACGAGCCGGTCTGGACCGGACGCCCGTCGATCTCCATGAGCAGCCCGACGTTCGGCAGGTCGCGGGGCGGGTGCCAGGTCCCGAACCCGAACTTCGCCGCGGACGCGTTGTCCGCGATGACGTCAGGAAGAGTGAACCTGAAGTCGGCGTAGCGGGAGTCGAGCACTTCGAACCCGACGGCGACGCCGGTCACGGCCGACTCGACCTCGGCGGCCGAGCGGACCTCCCGTCCGATCAGGTAGGCGATCTCGGGCTCGATCCGCGGATGGATGAGCCGCGACACGTCGACGGAGGCCTCGGCCGTCATGGCGTCGGTGAGCAGTCCCCAGATGACGTCGTCCACGCCCATCTGGACCATCTTGGCGCGGCTGGTGAAACCCATCTTCACGCCGGCGAGGCGTTCGCCTCTGCGGCGCCGCCGCTCGATCCCGGCGCGCTGCACCGCGTACGCGGTCGCGACATCGAACGGCGTCCCGTCGGTGAGCTTCGGGATCGCCCGCACGTCCCGGGCGGCGTCGTCCAGCGTCGCCGCCAGCGCATGCACGTCCATCATGGGGACTCCTCTTTTCCGAAGGCGACGCGGACGTCACCGAGCCCGTCGATGCGGGCCTCGAACACGTCGCCCGGTGCGGCCGGGACCACGGGGCCGAGCGCGCCGGTCAGCACGGTGTCGCCGGCGCGCAGCGGGCGGCCCACGCGCGCGAGCGTGTCGGCGAGCCAAAGCGCCGCGTTCAGCGGGTGGCCGAGGCACGCGGCGCCGTTCCCGGTCGAGACCTGCTCGCCGCGCCGCTCCATGACCATGCCGCACAGGCGAAGGTCCACGTCCTTGAGCGGGACGGGACGGTTGCCCAGCGCGTACATGCCGGACGAGGCGTTGTCCGCGACCGTGTCTGCCAGCGTGATGTCCCAGTCGCGGACGCGGCTGCCGACCACCTCGATGGCGGGCAGCGCGAACGCGGTCGCGCGGATGACGTCGGCGACGGTGTGCCGCTCGTGGGTCAGATCGTGCTCCAGCACGAGCGCGACCTCGGCTTCGGCGCGCGGCTGCAGCACGGCGCCGGCGGGGATCTCCGCCCCGTCCGGCACGGCCATGTCCGCGAACAGCATCCCGAAGTCGGGGCTGTCCACCCCGATCTGCCGCTGGACCGCACGCGAGGTGAGGCCGATCTTGCGCCCGGCGAGGCGGTGCCCGCCGGCCAGGCGGCGTTCGGTCAGCCGGTCCTGGACGGCGTAGGCGTCGTCGGCCGTCGTGATCAGGTCGCGGACGGGCTCGCACGGCGTGCCGCTCGCGTAGGCGCCGAGGAGCCGCTCGGCGGCGGCTTCGATGTTCGTGGTCACGGGCTCGCTCTCAGATCTGGATGCAGACGTTGACGGGCTCGGAGAAGAAGTCCAAGGAGTACTCTCCCCCTTCCCTGCCGATCCCGGACGCCTTGACTCCGCCGAACGGGGTGCGCAGATCGCGGAGGTTCCAGCAGTTCACCCAGACGATGCCCGTCTCGATCCGCGGGGCGACCCGGTGCGCCCGTGACAGGTCCCGTGTCCAGACCGTGGAGGCGAGCCCGTAGGGGCTGTCGTTGGCGAGCGCGAGGGCCTCGTCCTCGGTGTCGAAGGGCGCGACGTGGCAGACCGGCCCGAAGATCTCCTCCCGCACCGTGCGGGCGGTCTCGGGGAGCCCGGTGAGGACGGTCGGCTCGACGTAGAAGCCGCCGTCCCGCTCGTCGCCGAAGACCGGGGCGCCGCCGCCGGCGACGACCGTGGCGCCCTCCTCGCGGGCCAGCCGGTAGTAGGACAGGACCTTGTCGCGGTGCTCGGCCGAGATCATCGGCCCGTAGTCGCCCAGCGCCCCGGCCCGCGCGCCGAGCCTCCCGGCGAACTCCTCGAAGACGGGACGCTCCACGTAGACGCGCTCGGTGCACAGGCAGATCTGACCGGAGTGGGTGAAGGACGAGCGGACCGTCCCGTCCACGGCGGCGTCCAGATCGGCGTCGGCGAACACGAGCGCGGGATTCTTGCCGCCGAGTTCGAACGACACCGGCGTGACATGGTCGGCGGCGTTCCGCATGATCGCCGCCCCGGTGGCCGACTCGCCGGTGAACGCGATCGCGTCCACGCCGGGATGCCCGGTGAGGAACTCGCCCGCCGCGCCCGCACCGTGCCCGTGCACCAGGTTGAACACGCCGTCCGGCAGACCCGCGTCGTCGATCACCCGCGCCAGCAGGGTCGCGGTGGAGGGCGTCTCCTCGGACGGCTTGAGCACGACGGTGTTGCCGCACGCCAGCGCCGGGGCGATCTTCCACGTCGACAGCAGCAGCGGCAGATTCCACGGCGAGATGACCGCCACCACGCCCAGCGGCCGCCGGACGGTGTAGTTGAGCGCCTGCCCGGTCCCCGCACTCCATCCCGGGACCTGCGTCGTGTAGGCCCGTTCGGGACGCCCGTACAGCAGGTCGGCGTAGGCGCGGAAGTTGCCGGCCGCTCTCGGGACGTCGACGGTCGAGGCGAACGCGCGGGGCCTTCCGGTGTCGGCGACCTCGGCGTCCACGAACTCCTCGAACCGCGCCTGGATCCCGTCGGCGACGCGCCTGAGCGCGGCCGCCCGCTCCTCGGCGCCCATCGCTCCCCAGGGCCCCTTCATGGCGGCCCGGGCCGCCATGACTGCATCGTCCACGACCTCGCGCGTGGCCTCGGGGACGCCGCCCAGCTCGGTGCCGTCCACGGGAGCGATGAGCGGGAAGGCCGTACCGTCCGAACGGAAGACGCCGCCGACGTAGTGCTCAGCCTTCATTCGCGTTCCTCCCGTACGGCTCGGCATTCCCGATCCTCCGCCCGGGAAGCTATGCCTGACAAATACCAAACGCCCCAGAAGCTATGACGAGCCCGTGATAGTAAGGGCGCCATGCGCGCGATCGACCTGCTGAACGGACGGCTGAAGCTCCGGCATCTGGTGCTCGTCGTCGCGATCGCCGACCAGGGCAGCGTCCTGCGCGCCGCCGAGCACCTGCACCTGGCGCAGCCGGCCGTGACCCGCAGCATTCGCGAGGTGGAGAACATCCTCGGCGTGGAACTGTTCACCCGCGGCCCCCGCGGGATGACGCCGACGATGTTCGGCGACGCGTTCGTCGAGCACGCCCGCGCCGTCCTCGCCGAGCTGCGGCGCGCGGGCGAGCGCATCACCGGCCTGGCGGACGGCCAGGTCGGCACGGTCACCATCGGAACCCTCCTGGCGGGTTCCAACGTCCTGCTCCCCCGTGCGATCGCCGCCCTCAAGAAGGACAGGCCGGGCATCACGGTGATCGTCCAGGAGGCGACCTTCGACGCGCAGGTCCCCCGCCTCCTCGACGGCGAGATCGACCTGATCCTCGGCCGCCTCAACCCGATCGACGACCTGCGCGGCCTCCGGCAGATCACCCTCTACGGCGAACCCGTCCGCCTCGTCGCCCGCCGCGACCACCCCGCCCGCTCACTCCCGGACCTGGGCCTCACCGACCTGCTCGCCTACCCGTGGGTGCTCCCGCTGGAACAGACGGCGCTGCGCTCGGAGCTGGAACAGGTCTTCCGCGCCTCCGGACTGGAGCTGCCGGAGAACCTGGTCGAGTGCACGTCGGTCCTGACGGTCCGCACCCTCGTCCGCGACACGGACATGATCGCCGCACTCCCCGAACTGGTGGCGCGCACCGACGCCGACATCGCGCCGCTCCCCGTGCCGTTGGAGACCGTCCGCCGCCAGGTCGGCGTCACGCTCCCCGCGCACCGCGCCCCGACGCCGTCCGCCCGGCTGATGCTCGACCACCTCCGCCGCGAGGCCGCCGAGATCAGACCGCGTGGACCAGATCGATGAGCGCCTTCCCTGCCATCGACCCGGCGTCGGCCAGATCGAGCACCACGTCGAAGTGGTCCCGGCCGGGCACGATCATCAGGTCACCGGCGTCCCAGATCGGATGGAACGACCGCGACTGCGCCAGGAACCCCTCGCCGTCGTTCTCCGCCACCGCGAGCACCACCGGACACCTGTGCCCGACTGGCAGCAGTGCCGGGCTCAGCGCCGCCGCCCGCTCCAGGTCCAGCTTGACGTACTCGTTCACATAGATGCGCGTGACGGGGCGGAGGTCGAACAGCCCGCTGAACGGCATGGCGGCCTTGACGACGTTCTCGGGAACACCGAGGCTCTCCTGCCAGCCGCCGACCATCGTCATCGCGGTCAGGTGCCCGCCCGCCGAGCTCCCGCCGACCACGATCCGCTCCGGATCGAGCCCGTGCTCCCGCCCGTGCCGGTACACCCACGCGATCGCCGCCCGCACCTGCCGGACGATCTCCTCCAGCGTCGCCTCCGGCGCGAGCGTGTAGTCGGGCACGACGGTCGCGATGCCCTGCTCGTGGAGCGTCCGCGCCATGAACGACGACACGTCCCGTGACAGCGCCATCCAGTAGCCGCCGTGCAGGAAGACGAACACGGGCCGCAACCCGTCGCCGATGCCCCAGACGTCCAGGCGCTCCCCGCTGATCTCGTCGTAGACGAGCCCCGGTTTCCCGGGCAGTCCCGCGACGGCCGCCTCCGACATGGACCGGTACCTCTCCATGTGCCGGTCGAACAGCTTGGGTCCCGCCTTCCGCCGCACGTTGTAGGCGACGTCCAGTTCCTCGTCGCTCAGCCCGCTCCCCGGCCAGTCGTCCACCAGCGCACCCCACCTCGGTCCCCTGCAGCCTCCCGCTCACCGCCGAAACGATCAAATACCCGTCCGGTCTCCGGCTATCACACCCCGGTCATAGGCTCCTTCCACAGCGGGGTGTCCGACTCCTGGACCAGGCCGGTGGACGCGAAGATCAGGTAGCGGTCGAAGTCGGCGGCGAACCAGCGGTCGTGGGTGACGGCCAGGACGGTTCCCGAGTATGACGCCAGTCCCTCCTGCAGAGCTTCGGCGCTGGCGAGGTCGAGGTTGTCGGTGGGCTCGTCCAGCAGCAGAAGGGTCGCCCCGGACAGTTCCAGCAAGAGGATCTGGAGCCGCGCCTGCTGGCCGCCCGAGAGCGTCTCGAACGGGCGGGAGCCGGCAGGGGCCAGTTCGTATCGGGCGAGCGCCGCCATCGCGTCGTTGCGGGTCAGCGCGTTCTCCGCCATGACGATGTCCGCGGGCACGCGTCCTTGCAGGTCGGGACGTGTGTGGGTCTGGACGAAGTGGCCGGGGGCCACCCGGGCGCCCAGCCGGAAGGCGCCGCCGTGCGGGACGTCGTCACCGGCCAGGAGACGCAGGAACGGCGATTTCCCCGCGCCGTTCGGGCCGACGAGCGCCGCCTTCGCCCCCTCGCCCACGCGGAAGGAGACGTCGTCCAGCAGCAGGCGCCCATCGGGCAGCGCGTAGGTCAGGCGGCTCACCTCGATGTGTCCCACAGCACTCCTCGCACAGTGTTCGAGTAGCTGGATCGTTGATCTAGCACTCGGCCAATGTACTAGCCTTGCCGCATGAGTGAGAGCGTGTGGCTGCGTGCGGATCGGCCCCGGCGCGACGCGCCGCCGCTGACGCGGGAGCGCATCGTCGCCGAGGCCGTGGCGCTGCTGGACGAGGAGGGCGCCGGACGCCTCACGATGCGCAGGCTCGCCGAACGCCTGGACACCGGGTCCACGACCCTCTACTGGCACGTCAAGACCAAGGAGGACGTGCTGGAACTGGCGCTCGACCACATCTTCGGCGACGTCCCGGTCCCAGCGCCGGGTCCGGACCGGCGCAGGGACGTGGTCGAGCTGATGTCAGGCTGGCGGCGGGCGATGCTCGACCATCCGTGGTCGGCCGCGGTCCTGGGCGGGCGCCCGCTCCTCGGCCCCAACGTCCTGGCCCGGACCGACCACCTCTACGCCGCCCTGGCCTCCACCGGGCTGAGCGGACCACGCGTGGCCACCGCCGCGTACGCGGTGGCGAACTACGTGATCGGCTCGGCGTTGATGGAGGTGGGAGCGCGCGGCGGCGAGGCGGACGACTCAGGCGCCGTGGCCCACCTCGCCCGTCACCGCGACGTATATCCGAGCCTCGCCGAGCACGGGCGGCTGAGCGGCGACGGCTGGGACGCGGCTTTCACCGAGGGCCTCGGCTGCCTCCTCGACGGGATCGCCCGCCGGACCGGGCGAGGAGACTAGAGGACCTTGCTGAGGAAGGCCTTCGTACGCTCGTTGGTCGGGTTGTCCAGGATGTCGGAGGGACGGCCGGATTCGACGATCACGCCGGCGTCCATGAAGACGACGCGGTCGGCGACCTCGCGGGCGAAGCCGATCTCGTGCGTGACGACGATCATGGTGAGGCCCTCGTCGGCGAGGGTCTTCATGGTGTCCAGGACGTCGCCGACCAGCTCGGGGTCCAGGGCCGAGGTGGGCTCGTCGAACAGCATCAGCTTCGGCCGCATGGCGAGGGCGCGGGCGATCGCGACGCGCTGCTGCTGGCCACCGGACAGGTGCCGGGGGTAGCTGCCCGCCTTGTCGGCGAGGCCGACCTTGGCGAGCAGCTCGGCGGCCCGCCGCCGGGCCTCGGCGCGGGACTCGCCGCGCACGCCCGTGGGCGCCTCGATGACGTTCTGCAGGACGGTGAGGTGCGGGAACAGGTTGAACTGCTGGAACACCATGCCGATCTCGCGGCGCTGCCGGGTGATGTCGCGCTTGCGCAGGTGCCGCACCTTCCCGCCGGACGCGGTGAACCCGATCAGCTCGCCGTCCACCTGGACGGAACCGCCGTCGATGGTCTCCAGGTGGTTCACGCAGCGCAGGAACGTCGACTTGCCCGACCCGGACGGCCCGAGCACCACGACGACCTCGCCGGGGCTCACGTCCAGGTCGACGCCCTTCAGCACCTCCAGGTGCCCGAACTTCTTGCGGACGCCGCGCGCCCGCACCATCGGAACCGTGGTCTGGGCGGTCGCGGTCACGGTGAAACCTCCGGGACGGGGCGGCGGCGCCGCATCAGGACGAAGTCCCAGAAGCCCTGCCGGGCGTCGCGGGTGGCGCCGCGCGAGTAGTGGTGCTCGATGAACGACTGCCCGACGTAGAGGATCGAGGTGATCACCAGGTACCAGAGGCAGGCGACGAGCAGCAGCGGGATGGTCTGGAACGTCCGGTTGTAGATGGACTGGACGGTGTAGAGCAGGTCGGCGAGCGCGATCACGCTGACCAGCGAGGTGGCCTTCAGCATGTTGATGACCTGGCTGCCGGTCGGCGGGACGATGAACCGCATCGCCTGCGGCAGCACGATCCGCCGGAAGGTGCGGACGCCGCCCATGCCGAGCGCCTGCGCGGCCTCGGTCTGGCCGGGGTCGACGGCGAGCAGCCCGCCGCGGATGATCTCCGCCATGTAGGCGGCCTCGTTCAGGCCGAGCCCGAGGATGGCGGCGATGAGCGGGGTGATGAGGTGGTTGGTGTCGCCGTGCAGGAACTCCGGGCCGAACGGGACGCCGACCGACAGCCGGGGCAGCAGCGCCGACAGGTTGTACCAGAGGACGAGCTGCACCAGTACGGGCACGCCGCGGAAGAACCACACGTACAGGCCGCAGAAGGTGCGGAGGAGCGGGTTGTCCGACAGGCGGCCGACCGCGAGCAGGATGCCGCCCGCGATCCCGACCGCCATGGCGATGAGGGTCAGCTCGATCGTGATGGCGATGCCGTCGCCGATGATGGAGGCGTTCATGTAGCGCCCGACGACGTCCCACTGGAAGTTGTCGTTGGTCCACAGCAGATGGACGAACTGGGCGGCCAGCACGAGCACGACGAGCGAGGCGACCCACCGCAGCGGGTGCCGCACGTGCGCGGCGCCGGCCACGTCGACGTCGGAGACGGTGTCGCGAGGGTGCTCCTTGGTCATGGTCACGGCCGGTTCACCCCTCTCTGGGCGCCATGTTGACGCCCGGCTTGCCGAGCATGTTCGCGGTCAGGCCCCACTTGGTCATGACCTTCTTGTAGGTGCCGTTCTCCATCAGCTTCCGGAACCCTTCGAGAAGGACGTCCCGCAGCGGCGAGCCCTTGGCGACCACCGAGCCCTGGTAGAGGTCGCCGAACCCGTTGGGCTGGCCCGTCCCGGCGAGCTCCAGGTCGTCGCCCGACTGCTTCACGAAGTAGGTGAGCGGCGCCTGCGAGGAGAAGAACCCGTCAGCCCGGTGGGACCGGACGGCGAGGATCGCGGTCGGCTGGTCCTTGTACGACTGCACCTCGACGGCGGGCTTGCCCTCCTGGACGCACGTGGCCGACTGCTTCTTGACGACGTCCTCGGCCGACCCCCCGGCCATCACCGAGATCTTCGTCCCGCAGGTGTCGGCGATGGAGCCGATGTGCTTCGGGTTGCCCTTCGGGACGGCGAACACGACGAACTCGCGGACCCAGTCGACGAAGTCGTCGGCGGCCTCGCGGTCCGGGAAGTCGCCGACCGGGCCCATCGCGAAGTCGTACCGGTCCGCCTTGATCCCGGTGAGCAGGCTGGGCAGGCCGTCCACGGTGACGTGCTCGATCCGCACGCCGAGCAGCTGGCTGAGCGCGGTCGTCAGGTCGGCGGACGCGCCGCTCAGCGACCGGCCGTCCGACCCCGCGATCTCGTAGGGCGGGAACGACCCGTTGTTGACCGAGATCAGCTTGCCCGACGACTTGTTCTTCGCAGGCAGCCGGTCGTGCAGCCCGTGGTCGAGGGTCTGGCGGAGCTCGGCGGCGCCGACGCCCTGCGACGACTTGCCGTTCAGGATGCCCTCCGCCTCCGGCGGGTTGGCCCCGCAGGCGGCGACTCCCGCGAGCAGGCTCGCCGCCGACAGGGCGGCGAAAGCGCGTCTCATTCGGACTCCTTTACCGGGCGGATGGACGGGTCGACACGGAACCTGCGATTCGCCAGCACCGGCAGCCGGCGCCGGGCCTCCCCCAGCTCGCCGCGGTCGGCGATGGCCCAGAGCAGGCCGGGGCGGTCGGCCAGCCGGTCCCGGACGATCCCGAGCGGATCGACGACCATGCTCGATCCGATGTTGCGGCGGCCGCATTCGCCGGATGCCGCGACATAGCAGGTGTTCTCCAGTGCGCGGGCGGTGACCATCACTTCCCAGTGCCGCTCCTTCGCGGGGCCGCGCACCCAGGCGGCCGGCACGGCGAGCACGTCGGCGCCCGCGTCCACCAGCAGCCTGGCCATCTCCGGGAATCGTACGTCGTAGCAGGTCATCAGGCCGACCTGCCAGCCGGCGCAGTCGAGGACGACCGGCTCGCCGTCGCCGGGCGTCACCCGGTCCGACTCTCGCGCCCCGAACGCGTCGTACAGGTGGACCTTCCGGTAGACGGCGACGATCGCGCCGTCCCGGATCGCGACGAGGGTGTTGAACACCTTGCCGTCCCCGGCCGGTTCGTGGACCCCGGCGACGACCGTGGTGCGGGAGCCCTCGGTGTGGGCGCGCAGGCCGGTGACGAACGGGCCGTCCAGCGGCTGCGCCGCCTCGGCGATCCGCTCCGGCTCGTCGATGAACAGGGCGAGGGAGTCCTCGGGCAGCACCAGCAGGCCGGCGCCGCCCTCCACGGCCTCGTCGATCAGCGTCATGCAGGTCTTGAGGTTGGTCTGCCAGTCCTCGGTGGACGCGAACTGGCCCACGGCGATCCTCATCCGAAGAGCTCCTCAGCCTTGATCGGTCGGGGCGCGATGCCCTGCTCGTGCAGTTCTTCGCAGAAGGCGGCGGTCATGGCCGCGTTGGCCTCGGTCCCGTAGGGCATCCAGTCGGGGCCGAAGATCCGCGCCTGCGTCTCCAGCTCGTCCAGCAGCCAGGGCGTGGTGTCGGCGAGCAGCCGGCGCCGCTCCAGCCACGTCCGCTTGGACTCCTCGAAGGCGTCCTGGAGGGCTTCGGGGAGCCCGGGGTGCCGGTCCACGACCTCGCGTCTGAGGGCGAGGAGGTGGATCCCGGGGACGAACCCGGTCCGGCCGAAGTACGCCGTCTCGGCGGCGCGGTAGTCCGCGATCAGGTGGCGGAACCGGCCGCCGGCGGCGAACATCTCCGGCGGCATGAACGGCGTGAAGATCGCGTCGAACGTCCCGTCGGCGAGCCCGTCGGCGAGGGGCCGGTCCGCGACCCGGACGTTGGCGGGCAGCGGGCGGGCGCCGACGCGGTCCTTGCCGGTCTCGCCGGCCGCGAGCGGCCCGATCCGCCACTGGACGCCCGCCAGGTCGACGCCCTCGGCCCGCAGCAGCGCCCGCGTCCAGGTATTGCCGGAGTCGGGCCAGCCGGTGAGCCCGACGGTGGCGCCCGCGAGGTCCGCCGGCGAGGTGAGCGGGCTGTCCCGGCGGACGAGGACGCAGCGCTGCCGGAAGCCGCGCATCAGGAAGACGGGCAGGCCGACGAGCCGGTCGTCGCCGGCGGCGCGGGCCAGGGCGTACCGGCTGAACGACGTCTCGCCGCCGTCCAGGCCCGGTTCGGCGAGCACGTCCGGGGTGATGTCCCGGGTCTCGATCTCCAGAGCCGCCCCGCGGGCGCCGGCCCGGCCCGTCAGCAACGGGACGAGATGGTCCCAGTCCCGCACCGCCAGGCGTATCCGTGGAATCGGCACAGCGCTCCATTTCCGCAAGTGAGAGGGGGTTTCGCTCGCGCCGGAGCGCGACGGGTCCCGACTCTAGGCGGAGTTTGTAGCCAGTACAATGGTGGTTTTGTTACTGCACAAAAATCCCCTTGATCGACCCGGCGGAGGAACCGTGATCGACGCGGCATGGCTGGCCGACCGCATCGGCGACCGCACGTCCCGCGGCATCAGCGCCGCGATGACGAGCCTGATCCGCAGCGGGGAGATCCCGGCGGGCACCCGGCTGCCGACCGTCCGCGGCCTCGCGGCCGAGCTGGGGGTCAGCCCCGGCACGGTCGCCGACGCCTGGACGACCCTCCGCCGGCACCGTGTCGTCAGCGCCCAGCGGCGGCGCGGCACCGTGGTGATCGGCCCGCCGAACGTCCCGCACCCGGCCCGGTACGAGCGGATCGGCGAGTTCGGCACCCGGCTCGCGATCGACCTCGCCGTCGCCGCGCCCGACCCGGCCCTGCTGCCACCGCTGGACGCGGCGCTCGCGGCGGGCGCGCGGACCCCGAACCTGAACGACTACACCCGCGAGACGATCACGCCCGCGCTGCGCGCCGCGGTCGAGCCCGGCTGGCCGTTTCCGGCGCCCGGCCTGCTGACCGCCGGCGGCGGCTACGAGGGCGTCCAGCTCGTCTGCCGGACCGTCGCCGTTCCCGGCGACCGGATCGCGGTCGAGGACCCGACCGGCGCCCGCCTGCTGGACATCCTGGAGGCGCAGGGAGCCGAGATCGTCCCGGTCGCCTGCGACGCCGAGGGACCGATGCCGGACTCGCTCGCCGAGGCGCTGGCGTCCGGGCCCGCCGCGTTCGTCTACCAGCCGCGCGCCCAGACGCCCCGCGGGCACGCGCTGACCCCGGGCCGCGCGGCCGCCCTCGCCGCGCTCCTCGCCCCCGCGAACACCCTGGTGGTCGAGGACGACGGGACCGGCGAGGCGTCCACCTCACCCGCGGTCAGCGTCGGGACGCACCTGCCGGACCGGACCGTGCTCGTCCGCTCGTACTCCAAGTCGCACGGACCCGACCTGCGCATCGCCGTGATCGGCGGCGCGGCGGAGCCGGTCGAGCGGGTCCGGGTGCTGCGCAGCTTCGGAACGGGCTGGACGAGCCGCATCCTCCAGGACGCCCTCGCGCACCTGCTGGCCGACCCGTCCGCCGGCGAGATCGTCGCCCGGGCCCGGGCGACCTATGCCGAGCGCCGCGAGAGCCTGGCCACCGCGCTCGCCGAACGCGGCGTCGCGACGGGGAACCGCGACGGCCTGATGCTGTGGGTTCCGGTCGCGGACGAGTCCGAAGCCCTGGTCACGCTGGCCGCGCACGGCGTCGCCGCCGCGCCGGGGAGCCGCTACCAGATCGTCCCATCCGGCCCGCACCTGCGGATCGCGACGAGCCGCCTGCACGACACCCCGTTCCCACTCCCCGAACTGGCCGACCTCATCGCCCTGGCGGCGCGCCCTCGCTAGGGGACGAGCCCGGAAAGGTCGGCGGCGTGGTCCTGGAGGTATGCGCCAAGGGTGGCCGGGATGAGGTCGATCGGCGCCAGATCCGCGGACGTGCAGGGGACGAGGTCCACGTCGTAGCGGCCGTTCGCGGGGTCGTCGAACTCGGGGCCGTGCCGGCGGGACAGGTCCATCGTGAGCAGGCGGCAGACGTAGAAGGTGTTCAGGCGGTGCAGGTCGGGGTTCTGCTCGGCGCACGCGAAGACCTGCCGGACGGCCCCGGCGGTCGCGCCGAGCTCCTCGTCCAGCTCCCGGCGCAGCGCCGCCTCGGGCGACGCGTCGGCGGGCTCGATCTTGCCGCCGGGGGTCGTCCAGTAGACCGGACGGCCGGGCTTGGTGCGGCGCAGCAGGACCAGCGCGTCACCGTCCAGAAGAAGCGCGCGGACGCTCCGGCGGACCCTCATGAGTTCAGGTAGGCCAGGACGGCGAGGACGCGCCGGTGCCCGCCGTCCGCGGGCGGCAGGCCGAGCTTGGCGAAGACGGCGCCGATGTGCTTGCTCACCGACCGCTCGGTGACCACCAAGGCGGCCGCGATCGCGGCGTTGTCGAGCCCCTGCGCCATCAGCCCGAGGACCTCGTGCTCGCGCGGCGTGAGCGCCTCCAGCGGGTCGTGCCGGGACGTCATCAGCTGGGACACGACCTCGGGGTCGAGGGCGGTCCCCCCGGCGGCGACGCGGGCCAGCGCGTCCAGGAACTCGTCGACGCGGCCGACGCGGTCCTTGAGCAGGTAGCCGATGCCCGCGGCGCCGCCGGCGAGCAGTTCGGCGGCGTAGGTCTCCTCGACGTACTGCGACAGGACCAGCACCGGCAGCCCGGGCAGCCGTTTGCGCGCCTCGATCGCGGCGCGCAGCCCCTCGTCCCGGAACCCGGGCGGGAGCCGGACGTCGAGGACGGCGGCGTCCGGGCGGTGCTCCAGCAGGGCGGGCAGGACGTCCGCGCCGGTGGACGCGGCGGCGACCACCTCGTGGCCGCCCGCGTCCAGCAGCATGACCAGGCCCTCGCGGAGCAGGACGTTGTCCTCCGCGATCACGATCCGCACGGCAGGTCCACCTCGAGCGTCGTCCCTCTCCCGTCGGGGCTGTCGATGCGGGTCGTCCCGTCGAGCGCCGCCACCCGGCGGCGGATGCCCGCGAGGCCGCTGCCCCGGTCCGGGTCGGCCCCGCCCTTGCCATCATCCCGCACGCTGATCGTCAGGCGGGCGGGTTCGCGGCGGACGGTGACCCGTCCCTGCCGGGCGCCACTGTGCTTGGCGATGTTGGTGAGAGCCTCGGCGACCACGAAATAGGCGGCGGCCTCGACGGCGGCGGGCGCCCGGCCGTCCTCGACGTGCATCTCGACGGGGATCGGCTGCCCGGCGGCGAGCGCACGCAGCGCACCGGCCAGGCCACGGTCGGACAGGATCGGCGGGTAGATGCCGCGGATCACCGTCCGCAGCTGGGTGAGGGCCTCCTCGATGCCGTCCCTGGCCTCCAGGAACAGCGTCCGGGCAGCGTCCGGGTCGCCGTCGAAGCGGCGGTCGGCGAGCCCGAGCCGCAGCGCGGCGGCGACGAGCTGGGCCTGGGTCCCGTCGTGCAGGTCGCGTTCGATGCGGCGCAGCTCGGCGCCGTGCGCCTCCAGGGCCTCGGCGCGGGTCTCGGTGAGCTCCTCGACCCGTTCGGTGAGGCTGGTCCGGCGGGTGGGGCCCAGCAGGACCTCGGCGAGCCGGGCCTGCCAGCGGACGAGCCTCGGCACCAGCCACAGCAGGATGAGGAGGTCCATGGCGCCCTGCAGGAACGGCAGCGTCAGGGCCTTCGGCCAGCTGTCCAGCGTGACGAACGCCGACTGTGAGCCCTCGGGCGCGGCCCACCACCACAGGGGCAGCGAGAGCGTGAACGGGATGGCCGGCCACACCGCCACCGCGATCAGCGCAGCCTGCAGGCCGGTGAGTCCGTGCACCGCCATCCAGGCCGCGTCTCGCCAGGTGGCCGGTGAGCGCAGCAGGCGGCGCGCCTCGTCCAGGCCGTCTCCCCGGGACGGCCGGTACGGCTCGGGGATCTCGCGGCCGAGGACGCGGCCGGCCCGGCGCCGCTCGGCGTTCGCGAGCGCACGCAGCGGCTTCACGGCCGACGGCAGCCACGGCAGGGCGATGAGCAGCAGCACCAGGACGACCGTGAGCGGGACGAGCCCGGCCATCGCGGGCAGGCTCGTGCGCAGGGCGCGGACCAACTCCCCGGTCGCGTCCGCGCTGCGTCTCAATGCCCTTTTCATCTCACCTCGCAGCACACCGTAAAGGACGGCCGGGGGCGGCGCACCCGGGCGTTCACCCCGGCCTTTGGTGTAGCCCGCTACACCATCGATTCGGGAGTGCGGAGGCATGTGTCCGGCCCCGCCCCAGACCTAGGTTCGTCGAGGTGAGAGGCGGCATCCCGCGGAGGGGAATCATGACGACGATGACGGCCGAGGCCACTGTGCGGGCGACGGGCCCGGAGGCGGTCGGCCTCGACTCGGTCACCAGATCCTACGGCGAGGTCCGGGCGCTGGACGGCATCACCTGGACGTTCCCGCGCGGCGGGTTCACCGCGGTGATGGGCCCGTCCGGGTCGGGCAAGAGCACGTTCCTGCACTGCGCGTCCGGGCTCGACCGCCCGAGCGCGGGGACCGTCCGGATCGGCGGCGTCGACATCGGCCGGCTCAACGAGGCGAAGCGGACACGGCTGCGCCGGGAACGGATCGGGTTCGTGTTCCAGGCGTTCAACCTGATCCCGTCCATGGACGTCGAGCGGAACATCACGCTCCCGCTCCACCTCGGCGGCGTCGAGGCCGACCCGGCCTGGCTGGAGGAGGTCGTCCGTCGGGTCGGGCTCGCGGACCGGCTGCGGCGCCGCCCGTCCGAGCTGTCGGGCGGGCAGCAGCAGCGCGCGGCCCTGGCCCGCGCGCTGATCACCCGCCCCGAGGTCGTCTTCGCGGACGAGCCGACGGGGGCGCTCGACCCTCGCACGGCCCGCGACGTCCTGCGGATGCTGCGGGAGGTCGCCGACCTGACGGGCCAGACGATCGTGCTGGTCACGCATGACCCGATGGCCGCCGCGTGGGCCGACTCCGTGGTGTTCCTGAGCCGGGGCCGGATCGTGGACGAGCTGGCGGCCCCGACGGTGTCCGCCGTCATGTCCCGGTGGGAGACGCTGTGAGGACCAGAGGCGCGTCCGCGGGGATCTTCGTCGCGCTGGCGTTCGCGGCGACACTCGTCGGGGCGTGCGGGGTGCTGCTGGAGTCGGCGCTGCGGGCGCACGCGCCGGTCGAGCGGTTCGGCGCCGCCACGGCGGTCGTGACCGGGCCCCAGAGCGTCACCGGCAAGATGAAACGGCTCGGGGAGGAGCCGGAGGAACAGAGCCGGCCCCTGACCGGGCGCGCGGCCGTCCCGATCGCGACGGCCGCGAAGCTGCGCGCCGTGCCGGGCGTCCGGGACGTGGTCGCGGACGTGTCGTTCCCCGTGCTGCTCTCGTCGGGGCGGACGATGACGGGGCACGGCTGGGAGTCGGCCGCGCTTCGTCCCTACACGCTGAGCACGGGGCGTGCCCCGCAGGCACCGGACGAGGTCGTCCTGAGCCGCTCCTCGGGGGTTGCGCCCGGCGCGGTGGTCCGGATGCAGATCGACGGGACGCCCCGTCCCTACCGGGTCTCCGGCCTCGTCGCGGACGGTCCCGAATCGGTGTTCTTCACCACGGCGACGGCCGCCGCTCTCAACGGGAGCCCTGGCCGGGCGGACGCCCTCGCGGTGCTCGGCGACGCCGGCGCGGACGCGCTTCGCGAGGCCGCGCCCGGGCTCACCGTCGCGACCGGGGCGGCGCGCGGCGACGCGGAGGACCCGGCCGTCGCCGCCGCGCGTCCCGACATCGTGGAACTGGCCGCCTCGTTCGGCGGCGTCGCGGTGATGACCGCGCTCGTGGTGGTCGGCGGCCTGATCGTCCTGTCCGTGCGGGAACGGTCACGCGAACTGGCGCTGCTCCGCGCGGTCGGCGCGACGCCCGGGCAGGTGCGGGGACGCGTCGTGCGCGAGACGGTGCGGATCGCGGGTGCGGCCGCGCCCGCGGGCGGCCTCCTGTCCCTCGGCGCCGGTGCGGGGATGCACGCTTCGATGATCCGCAAGGGCGTCCTGCCGGACGGCTTCGGGCTGTCGCTCGGCCCGCTGCCGGCCCTGGCGGCGGTCGCGATCACGCTGCTCGCCGCGGCCGCGACCGCGTTCCTCGCCTCCCTCCGCGTGTCGCGCATCCGCCCGGTGGAGGCGCTGGGCGAGTCCGCGGCCGAGCCGGCGACGCTGCCCCGATGGCGCGTCATCACCGGTGCGGTGTTCCTCGTCATCGGCCTGAACGCCCTCGGTTTCTCGGCCGGAGCCACCGGCCCGGCCGCGAGCGCCTCGATCGGCGGGCTCGTCATCTCCCTGATCATCGCGACGGCGTTCCTCGGGCCGCTCGTGGCCCGGTGCGGGAACCGGGTGCTGGGCCGCGCGGCCCGGGCCGTCTCCCCGGTGTCCGGGCGGATGGCCCAGCACGCGGCGGGCGCCGCCGCCCTGCGCGCCGGGTCGCTGATCACTCCGGTCGCCCTGGCCGTCGCGTTCGCCGGCGTCCAGTTGTTCGCGCAGACCACCGTCGTGCACGCCACGCAGGTGCAGGCGCGGGACGGGAACCGCGCCGACCAGGTCGTCGTGGCGGCCGGGCCCGGCCTTCCGGCAGGTGTCGCGGGGGCGGTCCGCCGCGTCGCGGGCGTCACTGCGGCCACGCCGGTCAAGCGCACCACCGCCGTCATGGCGGTGAAGGAACTGGGCGAGAAGAACCTCCGCTCGCTGAACGGCAGCGGCATCGGCGCGGACGCCGCCGCGACCATGGACCCGGACGTCTCGTCCGGCCGGCTCGGCGACCTGCGCGGCGCGACCGTGGCCCTCAGCCGGGACGTCGCCGGCGGCCTCGGCACCGGGTCCACGGCGCGGCTGTGGCTCGGCGACGGGACGAGCGTCACGGCCCGCGTGGTGGCGATCTACGACCGGGGGCTCGGCTTCGGCGACGTGCTGCTCCCCCACGACCTCGTCGCCGCGCACTCGTCCTCGCCGCTGGACGACCGCGTCCTCGTCCGCGGGCAGGCGGACCTGCGCGCCGTCACCGCCGCCTACACCGGAACCCGGGTGCTCTCCCCGGAGGATTTCCAGGCGAACCTGTCGCAGGAGGTCAGGCTGCAGGGGTTCGTCAGCCGGCTGGTCGTGGCGGCGATCACCGGGTTCATCCTCATCGGGCTCGTCACCACGCTCGCACTGGCGACGGCGGCGCGCCGCCGTGAGTTCGCCCTGCTTCGGCTGGTCGGGGCCACCCGCCGGCAGGTGCTGCGGATGCTCCGGCTGGAGGCCGTGATCGTCCTCGGCACCGGCATCGCGGCCGGGGCCCTCATCGCGGCGGTGACGCTGCTGACGTTCGCCGCCGCCGTCACCGGACTCCCGCTGCCCTCGATCCCACCGCTCACCTGCGCGGCGGTCCTCGCCTGCGTGGCCGGTTCCGGCGCCGCCGCGATCCTGCTCCCCGCGCGGGCCGTGCTGCGCCCGCGCACCTCTCCCACCCTTTCCTGAAAGGCAGTAGCGACATGAGCAACTCCACCCGCTGGACGCTGGTCAGCATCCTCATCGCCGCCAACGTGATCTCCAACGTGGTCCTCGGCGACACCTGGGTCCAGATCACCGTCAGCGTCATCACCGGCGCCGCCGTCGTCGCGGTGCTGATCGACTATCTGCTCCGCGGCCGCCGGGAACCGTGACCCCGGTCGCCGGGCCGCCCGGGAAGGACGAACCGCACGGCTCGTCCCCCGGGCGGCCTCCTCGCCGTTACGATCGCCACTGGCATGCTCTGTACCGGAACGGCGTGAAATGGATGATGTGGAGGTCCGGCACCTGCCGGGCGACCTGCCGCAGCTGTTCGACGGCGGCGTCGACGACGACGCGGCCGGGCGGACGCTGTCGGTGCCGCTGCCCGACGGGGACCTGGTCTGGCCCGACCCCGGCTACCCGCAGCGGCAGCTCCTCCTGCGGCCCGCGCTGTGGCTGAGCGACGAGCCGGCCGGCGGGGACCTGTGGGCGAGGCTCCGCGCCGAGCACGCCCGGTCGGGCCTGTGGCCGCTGATGATGGACGAGACCGACCAGCCCTGGGCGGCCGGCCAGATCGCGCCGGAACCGGTCGCCGAGATCGGCAACTACCACCCCCACGCGTTCATGTACGAGGTGTGGGCCGACTGGGCGGAGCAGGCCGCCGACGAGGACCACCATGACCTCGCCCCCTACGGGCGGCACTGCCCCGGGCCCGCCCCCGCCGGCGTCCCGGTCGACGACCCCGACGCCATGGCCGACCGCTGCGCCCGCGTCCTCGGCGGCCGCGGCATGTCGCTCGGCCTGGTCGCGGTCGACCGCGGCGCCGACGCCCTCGCCGCCGTCGGCTGGCAGGGCGCCCTCAACCACAACGAGTGGACGGCGCCGCTCGCCGCCGTCCTGCGCAGCTGGGAGGACCGGTTCGGCGCCCGCGTCGTCGGGCTCGGCTTCAACACCCTGGAGCTCAGCGTCGCCGCACCGCCCGTCACCACCCGGCACGCCGTGCACGTCGCGGCCGAGCACTGGACGTTCTGCCCCGACATCCTCTTCCAGGGCCCGGGAACGCTCGCCGGCTACGCCGAGGAGATCCGCGGCAAGACCAACTGGTCATTCTGGTGGGACTGACCAGCAAAGCCAAAAACTGGTCATCGCAGATGAACGTCCAGGTCATCGAGGGCGGCGCGGCCGGTTTCGCCGGTTACGGTGGTGCGGGTGAGTACCGGGTGGCGCGGCCTGGACGAACGCCCCGAGTGACCGCGCGGCGGCAGCCCTCCTAGCCATCGCCGTCCGGTCCGGGGCACGGATGGGGGCTCGGCCATGACCGACGGATCAGCCGACGGACGGATCACGGAGTTGCTCCGCTCCTGGGAGGAGCCGGTGCTGGACCGCTGGATCGAACTGGTCGGCGGCAGCGTGCGCGGCCGGATCACCGAGCCCGAGCTCCGGTCGGAGCTGACCGAGCTGTACGGGCTGGTCCAGCGGGCCTTCGACGGCGACGACACCGCCGCCGGCGAGCTTAGGGCGGCGCTGGCGGAGATATCGCGCGCCCGGGCCCGGCACGGGTTCAGCCCGAGCGAGACCGCGATCGGCGTGTTCGCGCTGAAGCAGGCGCTCTACGAGCGGATCCGGACCACCCGGGACCAGCGGGCCTACAGTGACCTCATCGACTTCTCGGCCTACGTCGACGAGCTCGGGCTGGCGACGTTCGAGACCTACGCGGCCACCCGCGAACAGGTCATTGCGAACCAGGCCGAGGAGCTCATGGAGCTGTCCACGCCCGTGGTGAAGCTCTGGGACGGGATCCTCGGGGTGCCGCTGGTCGGCACCCTGGACTCGGCCCGCACCCAGGTCGTCATGGAGACGCTGCTGCAGACACTGGTGGACACCCGCTCCCGGTTCGCGGTGATCGACATCACCGGGGTGGCCGCCGTGGACACCGAGGTCGCCCAGCATCTGATGAAGACCGTGATGGCGGCCCGGCTGATGGGCACGCAGTGCGTGATCTCGGGGATACGGCCGCAGATCGCGCAGACGATCGTGACGCTCGGCATCGAGTTCGGCGACATCGTGACCAAGGCCTCGATGGCGGACGCGCTGGCCTACGCGCTCGACCGCAGCGGGGTGCGGGTGACCGGCGGGCCGGAGGACTGATGGAACGCGTGCCGATACTCAAGATCGGGAACGTCCTGCTCGTGTCGATCCAGGTCGACCTGCGGGACCAGACCGTGCTGGCGCTGCAGGAGGACCTTGCCGAGCGGATCGTCGGCACCGGCGCGCGCGGCGTGGTCATCGACATCACCGCGGTGGACATCGTCGACTCGTTCATCGGCCGCGCGTTCGCCACCGTCGCCGCCATGTCGCGGCTCATGGACGCCGAGACGGTGGTCGTCGGGATGCGGCCCGCGGTGGCGATCACGCTGGTCGAGCTCGGGCTGTCCCTGGGCGGGGTGCGCACCGCGCTGGACCTGGAGGAGGGCATGCGCCTGCTCGACGCGGGGACGGCCGAGGCCGTCCCAGCGCCGTCCGAGCCCGGCCCAGCGCCGTCCGAGGCCGGCTCCGCGCTGTCGGAGGCCGGCTCCGGCCTGGTGGACGGCCCGTGACGATCCCGCCCGGCGAGGAGGTAGCGATCACCTCGAACGACGACGTGGTCCGCGTCCGGCACGTGGTGCGGGCCGCCGCGGCGGCGGCGGGCCTGTCCCTGGTGGACCAGACGAAGCTCGTCACCGCGGCCAGCGAGCTGGCCCGCAACACCTTCGCCCACGGCGGCGGCGGCACGATGCGGGTGGAGCGGGCCACCGGCGAGCTGGGCCGGCGGGGGGTGCGCGTCGTCTTCACCGACGACGGTCCCGGCATCGCGGACGTGGAGCAGGCGCTCACCGAGGGCTGGTCGAGCGGGGCGGGCCTCGGCCTCGGCCTGTCGGGCGCGCGCCGGCTGAGCGACGAGTTCAGCCTGCGCAGCGAGACCGGGAAGGGCACCACGGTGACGGTGGCCAAATGGCTGCGCTGACCGGTGCCGGATGGACGACCGGCCCGCCCGCGGGCGAGTCGCTGTGGGTGCGGGTCGAGGACCCGAGCGCCGCGGCGGGCGTGCGCCGCCGGATCACCGTGCTCGCCGAGCGGCTCGGGTTCGGCGCGGACGGCCTCAGCCGGATCCACCTGGCCGCCACCGAGGCGGCGACGAACCTCGTCAAGCACGCCCGGCACGGCGAGATGCTGCTGCGCATCGTGCGGGACGGCGAGAGCGCCGCGCTGGAGTTCCTCTGCGTCGACCGCGGACCCGGCATCACCGACGTGCCGGTGTCGCGGATGGACGGCTACTCGACCAGCGGCACGCTCGGCCTCGGCCTGGGGGCCATCGAGCGGCTCGCCGACCAGAGCGGCCTGTGCTCGCGTCCCCGGGCCGGCACCGTGCTGTACGCGCGGTTCCGGCCGCGGGGCGCGCCCGCCGGTGCCGCCGGCCCGCCGTTCGCCGGGCTGACCCAGCCGATCGACGGCGAGGAGGAGTGCGGCGACGCCTTCACGGCGCGGCTCCTGGACGGCACCGTCTACGCGATGCTCTGCGACGGCCTCGGGCACGGACCGCTGGCCGCGCGCGCCGCGTGGGAGGCCGTGCGCGGGGCGCACGAGACGTCCCTGCCCGGCCGGCCCGCCGACGTCCTCGGGCACGTCCACCGGCGGATGGGCTCCACCCGCGGCGGCGCGGTCGCCGTCGCCGCCGTAGAGCCGGCCGCCGGGCGGGTGCGGTTCGCCGGGCTCGGGAACGTCGCCGGGTGGATCCTCGGGCCGGAGCGCCGGTACGGGATGGTCTCCGTTCCCGGGATCGCCGGCACGCACGACGGGCGGATCCGGGAACACTCCTACGATCTGCCGCCGGGAGCCGCGGTGGTACTGCACTCCGACGGGCTGACCAGCCGCTGGGACCTCACCGACCAGCTGGGCCCGCTCAGCCACGACCCGCTGCTGATCGCGGCGGCCCTGCTGCGCGACGCCGGAGTGCGTCACGACGACCGGTCGGTGCTCGCCGTCACGACGTCCGGGTGGAGGTGACCGGATGGCCGAGGAACTGCTCCGTATGGAGATCGTCGACGAGCAGGGCGTGTTCACCGTCCGGCAGGCGGGCCGGCAGGTGGCCGCCGCGGTCGGCCTCGATCATCAGAACCAGGTGCGCGTCGCCACCGCGCTCAGCGAGGCCGGGCGGGAGCTGCACGCCTCCTCCCCCAGGGTGTCGGTCACGTTCCGCCTCGACCGCGAGCGGCCCGCCGGCCTGGTGATCGAGCTCTTCCTCGTGCCGCGGATCGGCCGGGACCGGCCGGAGGCGGGCCGGGCCGCCACCCGGCTGATGAACCGGGTCGAGGAGGAGGAGACCGGCGGCGGGGTCCTCATCCGGCTCCGCAAGGATCTGCCCGGCGGGGCCGTGCCCGTCGGCGACGTGGAGCTGGAGGACCTGCGCTCCCGGCTCCAGCGGCTCAGGCCGGTTCCGGCGCTCGAAGAGCTCCGCACGCAGAACGCCGAACTGATGGCCGCGCTCGAGGACCTCCAGCTGCAGCAGGAGGAACTGCGGTCCCTCAACACCGAGCTGGAAGACACCAACCACGGCGTGATGGCCCTCTACAACGAGATCTCGGAGGAACTGGAGGAGACCAACCGGGGTGTGGTGGCGCTCTATGCGGAACTGGAGGAGAAGTCGGACCAGCTGCGCGAGGCGGGCGAGGGGAAGAACCGGTTCTGGGCGAACATAAGCCACGAGCTGCGCACCCCGGTCAACGGCATCATCGGGCTCACGAGGCTGCTGCTCGACCCCGCCGCGGCCCCCGTCACCCCCGAGCAGCGCCAGCAGATCTCCCTGATCGGTGACACCGGCGGCACCCTGCTGACGCTGGTGAACGAGCTGCTGGACATCGCCCGGGCCGAGCAGGGCCGGCTGGAGCCGCGCCTTGTGCCGGTGAACATCCCCTCGCTTCTGGAGGACCTCACGGAGCTGCTGACCCCGATGGCCGGGCAAGCCGGGCTGACGCTCACCGTGGAGGCCGCCACCGCACCGCCCGTCCTCGTCACCGACCCGGAGATGCTCTCCCGCATCCTGCGGAACCTGGTCGGGAACGGGCTGAAGTTCACCGCGGAGGGGGAGGTCCGGCTTCTTGCCCGGGAGACGCCCGCGCACACCGAATTCGTCGTCATCGACACCGGCGCCGGCATCACGCCCGCCGACCGGCAACGGGTCTTCGAGGAGTTCTACCGCGTGCCCGGCAGCGAGGCGCGCGGCACGGGCCTCGGCCTGCCCTACGCCCGGCGGCTCGCCCGCGCGCTCGGCGGCGACCTGTTCCTGGACAGCGTCGTCGGCAGGGGGACGACCGTGACACTGCGGCTGCCGCCGCACCGGACGCTCGCCGAGCTCGACCTGCGGCACGTCCTGATCGTGGACGACGACGAAGCGGCCCGCCGGAACCTGCACGGCCTGGTGGCGGAGGCCGTGCACCGGGTCGGCGAGGCCGCCGACGGCCGGGAGGCGCTGGCCGCGGTCGCGGCGGACCCACCCGACGTCGTGCTGCTGGACCTGCGCCTGCCCGACCTGGACGGGCTGGACGTCCTCACCGAGATGCCGCCCGGGATACCCGTCGTCCTGGTCACGGCGGTGGACGTGGGGGCTCTGCAGGATCCCCGCCTGGACCGCGCGGACGCGGTGCTGGCCAAGGACAGGATGAGCACCGAGACCCTGGCCGAGGCGGTACGCGCGGCCCTGACTCACAACACCGGGGCAAGGACATGACCGGCGGGCCGGTGTGCACGACGCTGGTGGTCGACGACAACGACACCAAGCGGTACATCATCGGCAGCTGGCTGCGCCGCGCGGGTCACACCGTGGTGGAGGCCGCCTCCGCGGCGGAGACCTGGCGGCGGCTCGCCGAGCACGAGATCGAGCTGGTGGTCCTGGACGTGCGGCTGCCGGACATGAGCGGGATCGAGGTCTGCGAGCGGATCAAGGCCGCGCCGGCCACCGGGTCGCTGCCCGTCATCCACATCTCCGCGCACGCCGTGGACGTCGCCGACCGTACGCACGGGCTGCGCCGGGGCGCCGACGCGTACATGACCGACCCGATCGACCCCGGCGAGTTCATCGCCACCGTCGAGGCCGTGCTGCGCTACTACCGGGCGCGGCGGCGGGCCGAGCGGATGGCCGGCCGGATGGCCGCGTTCACCCGCACCTCCCTGGAGATCAACGCGGCCGAGTCCCTGGAGGGGCTCGCGGCCGTCGCGGCGCGCGGCGCGCACGCCATCTTCGACACCCCGGCGGCGGTGTTCACCCAGACGCTGGAGGGGCGGGCCGTGCGGATCGTGGAACCGGGCACCGGGCCGGAGCACCGGGACAATCCACCCGGCCTGCTCGCCCGGCTGACCGAACTCGCCGGGCTCGGAGACGACACCGGGACCGACGTCACGCGGATCCCCGCGCGGCAGTGGCGGGAGTTGATGCCCGACACGGTGCTGGGCGAGGACGCCGTGCTCGTGGTGTCGCGGCTCAAGGCCGGCCGCCCGCCCGCCGGCATCGCGATCGAGGCACGCGGCGTGCCCTCGGAGGGCGACATCGACCTGCTGCGACAGCTCGGGCAGACGCTGGCCCTCGCGATGGAGGCGCTCAGGTCCTACACCGAGGAGCACACGATCTCGCTCACCATCCAGCGCAGCCTTCTCCCCGAGTCGCCGCCCTCGGTGCCCGGCTGGGGGCTCGCGGTCCGCTACGAGCCGGCCGGCGACCAGGCGGAGGTCGGCGGCGACTTCTACGAGGTCCTCGACCGGGGCGAGCGGGTGCTGGTGGCCATCGGGGACGTGCAGGGCCACTCGCTGCGCGCCGCCACGGTGATGGCGGAGATCCGGCACGCGCTGCGGGCGTTCGCCGCCGAGGGCCACGACCCGGTCACCATCCTCCGGCTGCTGAACGACGTGATGGAGCGCTACCACGACGACCAGACCGCGACGATGTGCCTGCTGACACTGGACCCCCGCAGCGGCGCCGCGCAGATCGCGAACGCCGGGCACATCCCGCCGCTGCACATCGCCGGCGGCCGGGCCAGCTACGGCGCGGGCGGCGGCCTGCTGCTCGGCTTCCCGGCGGGCGGCGTGGAGGTCGAGGAGACCGAGGTGCCGCCCGGCGGCACCGTCGTGCTGCTCACCGACGGGCTGATCGAGGAGCGCGGCATCCCGCTCACCGACAACCTGGAGCGGCTGCGGACCGTGGCGGCGAACGTGGAGGACGACCTCGAACGCTTCAGCGACCGCGTCCTCGCCGAGTTCGGGCACCGGGAGGACGACGTCGCCCTTATCGTCCTCCGCCGCGACGAGGTCGCCCTCGGCGCCTGACGGGTCGCGCGACCGCGACGGCCGGGAGCACCCGCCCGCTTCACCGCCCGGGGTTCAGGGAAGGTCCTGCTCGCACCAGACGACCTTGCCGCTCTTGGTGCGGCGGACGCCCCAGCGCTGCGCCAGCCGTCCCACGACGTGCAGGCCCCGGCCCGACTCGATCGCCTCGTCCTCCTCATCGTGGTGGTGGATCCGGGGCCGCCCGTCCGAGGAGTCGAACACCTCGCAGACCAGGCCGCCCTCCCGCACCAGCCGCAGCCCGATCCGGCCGCCCGCATGCCGGATCGCGTTGGTGACCAGCTCGGACGCCAGCAGGGTGGTGGTGTGGGTCATGTCGTCCAGGCCCCAGCGGGCGAGCCGGTCGCGGATGAGGCCGCGGGCCCTGCGGACGGCGGCGGGCTCGGCGGGCAGCTCCCACGAGGCGTGCCGGTCGGCCGGGATGCGCGCCAGCCGCGCCACGAGCATCGCGATGTCGTCGCGGTGCTGGTCGTCGTAGATGCCGTCGAGCGCCGCCTGGCACAGGTCCTCCAGCGGGCGGGCGGCGGCGCCCGGCCCGAAGGTGGCCTGCAGCCGGGCCAGCCCGTCGTCGATGTCGCGGGCCCGGTTCTCCACCAGGCCGTCGGTGTACAGGAACAGCAGCGTCCCGTCCTCGACGGTGAACTCGCGGCTGACGATCGGGCCGTCGCCGCCGACGCCGAGCGGCGGCGCGGGCGGCACCGGCAGGTACTCCGAGGCCGCGCCGGGCGGGGCGAGCAGCGGCGGAAGGTGCCCGGCGCTGGCGACCTCGCACCGGCCGCTCACCGCGTCGTAGACGACGTAGGCGCAGGTGGCGAAGTGCGGCTCGCGTTCGCCGAGCGTCCTCATCAGCGAGTCGAGCCGTTCGAGGGCCTCGGCCGGCGGCAGCTCCAGCCCGGCGAGGGTGTGGATCGCGGTGCGGAGCCGCCCCATGGTGACGGCGGCCTTGACACCGTGCCCGGCGACGTCCCCGACCACGAGGGCGACCCTGGCGCCGGGCAGCGCGATCGACTCGTACCAGTCGCCGCCGACCTCGATCAGCCGGCTGCCCGGCAGGTACCGGTGGTGGACCTCCACCGGCGACGGCGCCGACAGCCCGGTCGGCAGCAGGCTGCGCTGCAGGGTCAGCGCGGTCGCCCGTTCCCGCGAGTACTGCCGGGCGCTCTCGATGAAGATGGACGCCCGGCTCGCGAACTCCATCCCGATCTCGACGTCGTAGGCGTCGAACGGCCGGTGCGCGGCGTTGCGCGTGCAGACGAAGATGCCGAGGACGCCAGCCGCCGAGGTGATCGGGAGCAGCAGCATCGACGCGCCCCTGAGCAGTTCGGCGACCGGCGGCCGGCGCCACGCGGCGGCGAGCCTGGCCGCTCCCTCGGCGCCGAGGGAGCGCAGGATCGGCTCGCCCGACTCCAGGCACAGCACGTGCGGCGTCCCGTCCGGGTAGACGAGCGACTCGCCGGTCGGAAACGTCGCGTCCCAGGCCGGGTCCTGGTCGTCGAACCCGATCGCCATCCGGCGCAGCTGCGGGCCGTCCGGGCCCGCCGGCGCCTCGTCGGCGTCGATGTGGCTCTCCAGCAGCATCAGCGCCCCGGAATTGCAGAAGTGCGGGACGAGCACGTCCATCAGGCCGCGCGCCAGCATCTCCAGGTCGAGGGTGGAGCCGATCCGGGGGAGCGCGTCGTCCAGCAGCGCCCGGCGGATGACGGCCGGGTCGACGAACCGGTCCGCGAGCGGCACCGGAACGCGGACCACGGCGAGCGCCGCGATGTCGGGCACGCCGCCGCCCATCGGGTGGACGGTCACGACCGCGTCGAGCGTCCCGCCCGCCTGGGTCTCCACGGCGAGCATCGCGGTGCGCTCCCGCCCGGCCCTCAGCGCCTCCAGCAGCGGCTCCTTCGCGCCGGGGATCACCTCGTCCAGATGGGCGCCCAGCAGGTCGTCCGCATTCAGAGAGAGAACGGCGGTGGCGTTCCGGTCGAACTGGAGAATTCTCCCCGACGAATCCATGCCGAGAATGAGAATTCGGGTGGACGACTCCATCGCTCGATTATGGGACATGACGCGCCCCGATGAGACCGATACGGGAGGGGAATCGACCCCTTACCGATGTGCGTGGGTCTGGTCCAGGAACTGCCGCCAGGTCCGCTTCCCCGCCCCATGGTCCGGGGTCAGGTGGTGACCTTCGCGGAACCCGCGGGCGGCGGCTCCGGGAAGCGGGATCGGCACCCGGACGGGACGCCGCAGGCCCCGCGCCTTCAAGTAGTCCCGCATCATCTCCTCGGCCGTGAGCACCTCCGGCCCGCCGATGTCCTCGACCCGCCGCGCGGGCCCGGCGGCGAGCGCCAGTTCCGCGAGCCGTTCCGCGACCTCACCGACGTCGATCGGCTGGTCGCGCAGGCCTTTCGGCAGCGCCATCACACCGGGGATCTTGGTGAGCATGTTGAAGACCGTGTCCGGCAGCGTGTGGAACTGCGTGGCCCGCAGGATCGTGTACGGGAGGCCCGAGTCCTCGATCAGCTTCTCCACCGCGTACTTCGTCCGGTAATAGCGATAAGGGATCTTGTCAACACCGACGATCGAGATGTAGATCAGGTGCGGGGCGCCCTGTCCGCGCGCCGCCTCGATCAGCCGCTCCGCGGCGGGCAGGTCCCGTTTGGCGCGGAACGGATCGCTGGCGCAGTGCACGATCGTCTCCACGCCGTCCAGTGCCGCGTCGATCCCCTCACCGGTCGAGAGGTCGCCCTTGTGCCAGGTCACCCCGTCCTGCGGTGCCCTCGCCCGGCGGCTGAGCCCGTGCACGTCCGCCCCGCTCTCGGCCAGCAGGCGGGTGAGGGGCCGGCCCAGCGTGCCGCTCGCCCCGGTCACGAGAATCATGGATCGCTCCTTCGTCGGCTGTCGGGACCGCCGTCCGTCACTCGGACGGGGCGGCCCCCGCGAAATGTGACACGTCCGTTCGGCGGGGCTTCAGGACCTCCCGAAGACCTGCGGTGGCGGGACCGGCGTGACGATCTCCTCGCCGTCGCGCAGCGGCGCGGCCCCGGCGCAGAACGCGGCGAGGTCGCCGCCCTCCATCAGCCGGGCCCGGACGATGCCGCCCGCGGCGCGGCGCGTCAGCTCCGCCACCGGGAGCGGCTCCCGGGACGCGGCCACGATCAGGTTGCCGAACCGGCGGCCGCGCAGCACACCCGGGTCGCCCATCAGCAGCGCGTGCCGGAACACCGACCGGACCGTCGCGGTCACCCGGCGGGCGAACGGCAGCCGGAAGCCGTCGGCGACGTTGGCGAGGTAGACGCCGCGGGGGCGCAGCACCCGCGCGGCGTCCAGCACGAACTCGCGGGTCGCGAGCTCCGGCGGCATCGACGCCCCGGCGAACGCGTCCATCACCACCAGGTCGTCGGCCTCGTCCGCGAGCGCCGCGACGCCCCGGCGCCCGTCGGTGATCCGGATGCGCAGGCCGGGGACGCCCTTGACCGGCAGCTGCTCCCGGACGAGCTGCACCAGCTCGGCGTCCGGCTCCAGGACGACCTGCCGCGACCCCGGCCGCGTCGCGGCGATGTAGCGGGGCAGGGTGCAGCCGGCGCCGCCGACGTGGACCGCGTCGAACGCCTCTCCGTCGAGCCCGAGGGAGTCGACGACGTCGCCCATCAGCCGCATGTACTCGAAGTCGAGGTAGGTGGGGTCGGACAGGTCCACGTATGACTGCGGCACGCCGTCGACGAGCAGCATCCAGCCGCCGTCGCGGTCGGCGTCGCGCAGCAGCTCGGCCTCCCCGCCGGCGATCCTGTAGGTCCGCGGCCGGGGACCGTGCCTGCCCTTGCGTGCCATGGCCTCCACCCTACGGACCGTGCCCCACGGGGCCTGCGGTACCTCAGGTTTGTTCTGTGAGAGCGGCCTCCGCCGCGAAATGACATGCGCTGGGATGTGCGGAACCAGGCGTTTCCCCCGCCGGAGAACCGTCCCGCTCCTGGAGTGCGGGCTCCTGCTCGGCGCAGATGTCGGCGGCCTTCCAGCAGCGGGTGCGGAACCGGCAGCCCGACGGCGGGTCCAGCGGCGACGGCGGCTCCCCCTCCAGCTGGATCTGGCCCGTCCAGCCGGGCGCGTCCGGATCGGGCACCGGGACCGCCGACAGCAGCGCCTGCGTGTACGGGTGTGTCGGGTGCTCGTAGATCTGGGTCTCGTCGCCGGTCTCGACGACCTTGCCCAGGTACATGACGGCGACGCGGTCGGAGATGTGCCGGACGGCGGCCAGGTCGTGCGCGATGAACATGTACGCCAGCCCCAGCTCCCGCTGCAGCTCCGCCAGGAGGTTCATCACCTGCGCCTGGACGGAGACGTCCAGCGCCGACACCGGCTCGTCGCACACGATGACGTCCGGGCGCAGCGCCAGGGCGCGGGCGATCCCGACGCGCTGGCGCTGCCCGCCGGAGAACTGGTGCGGGTAGCGGCCGACGTGGTCGGGGTCGAGCCCGACGAGCTCCAGGAGCTCCTGGACGCGCCCGCGCCGCTCGCCCTTGGGCGCGACCTCGGGGTGGATCTCGAACGGCTCCCCCACGATGTCGCCGACCGTCATCCGCGGGTTGAGGGACGAGTACGGGTCCTGCATCACCATCTGGATGCGGCGGCGGAGCGCGCGCAGTTCCGCCTTCGGCAGCGCGAAGACGTCCCGGCCGTCGAAGCGGACCGTCCCGGCCGTCGGGCGTTCGGCGGCGAGCAGCAGCTTCGCCAGCGTCGACTTCCCGCAGCCGGACTCCCCGACGATGCCGAGGGTCTCGCCGCGGTTCAGCTCCAGGTCCACACCGTCCACGGCCTTGACCTGCCCGACCGCCCGCTTGACGACCACGCCGCGGGTGACCGGGTAGTGCTTGACGAGCCCCTCGACCTGGAGGATCGGCCCCTCATTCGGCTCCGGCACCGTGCACCTCCTCGGCGAAGTGGCAGGCGGCGTCGTGCCCGGGCGCGACGGTCACGAGCGGCGGCCTCTCGGCCGCGCAGACCGCCTCGGCGCGCGGGCAGCGCGGCTGGAACGGGCAGCCGGGCGGGAGCGCGGCCGGGTTCGGCGGCGTCCCCTTGATCGGGACGAGCGCCGCGCCGCGCCGGTCGAGCCGCGGCACCGACGCCAGCAGCCCCTTCGTGTAGGGATGGGCGGGCCGCGCGTACAGCTCGCGGGCGGGCGCCTGCTCGGCGACCGACCCGGCGTACATGACGACGATCCGGTCCGCGACGCCGGCGACGACGCCGAGGTCATGGGTGATCAGCACCATGCCCATGCGCAGCTCGTCCTGGAGCGTGGCGAGCAACCGCATGATCTGCGCCTGCACGGTCACGTCGAGCGCGGTGGTGGGCTCGTCGGCGATCAGCACGTCCGGTTCCAGCGCCAGCGCCATCGCGATCATGATGCGCTGCCGCATACCGCCGGAGAACTGGTGCGGGTAGTCCCCGAGCCGCTTCGCGGCGGACGGGATGCGCACCCGCTCCATCAGCTCGACGGCCTTGTCGCGGGACGCCCTGCGGCCGAGCCCGCGGTGCACCCGGTACATCTCGCGGAGCTGGTCGCCGACGGTGAACACCGGGTTCAGGGCGGACAGCGCGTCCTGGAAGATCATCGAAATGCGGTCGCCGCGGTAGGCGCGGCGGCGCCGCTCGGGCAGTCCGAGCAGCTCCTCGCCGCGCAGCTTCACCGACCCCCGCTCGACGCGGGCGGGCGGGACGTCCAGGATCCCCATCACGGCCTGCGCCGCGACGCTCTTGCCCGAGCCCGACTCGCCGAGGATCGCGAGCGTCTCCCCCTCGGCGAGGGTGTAGGAGAGCCCGTTCACCGCGTGGACGTCCTGGTCCCGCACGCGGAACCGGACGTGCAGGTCCTCGACCTCCAGGAGCGGCGCCCCCGAGCGGGGCGCCGGCACCGGGTCGTCCTTCAGGTCCGTGGTCATCTCTCCGGTCACCGCAGCTTCGGGTCGAGGGCGTCGCGGACGGCGTCGCCGAGCATCAGGAAGCTCAGCACCGTGGCCGACAGGAACACCGCGGGGAAGATCAGCAGATGCGGGTGGTCGATGAAGGAGTCCTTCGCCTGGTTGAGCTGCAGCCCCCAGGAGACCTCCGGGTACTGCAGGCCGACGCCCAGGAAGTCCAGCGTCGCCTCCCCCACGATCACGTGGCCGACGTTGAGGGTCGCGACCACGATCACCGGGGCGATCGCGTTCGGCAGGATGTGCCGGGTCATGATCCGCCGGTCGGACGCGCCGAGCAGGCGCGCCGCCTGCACGTAGTCGGCGTCCCGGACGGAGATCACCTGCCCCCGCATGATCCGGATCATCGTCGTCCAGCCGAGCAGGACCAGCACCAGGGTCATCGCCCACACGCCGTGCGAGGGGAACGCGACCAGGATCACCGTCGCGCCGAGCACGAACGGCAGCCCGAAGAAGATGTCGGTGAGCCTGGCGATCAGCGTGTCCAGGATGCCGCCGTAGTAGCCGGCGAGGAGCCCGAACACCAGGGCGATCAGGAGCGCGAACACGGTGACGGCGACGCCGATCAGCAGCGTGGGGCGGGCGCCGTGCACGACGTGCGCGTAGTAGTCGCAGCCCGCGAGGTCGGTGCCGAACCAGTGGCCGCCGGACGGTCCCAGCTTGGCGTCGTTCGGGTCGCAGCCCTCGTTGACGCCCCGGGACGTGAAGAGCCGCGGCACCGCGGCCATGACCGTCACGAGCCCGAGGATCGCCACCGAGCCCCAGAAGACCCAGCGGCGCCGCAGGTCGTGCCACGCGTCGTCCCACAGCGACGCCCGGCCGAGCTCGCCGCCGGCGACGGCGACCGCGGCGGCGCTCGTACCCGGGGCCCCCGCGCCGGGCGCCGGTTCCGGCTCCGCGCCCGGCGGCCCGGCGTCCGGCTGCTTGATCGTCATGCGCCCCTCACTCGTACCTGATCCGCGGGTCGAGCACCCCGTACAGCAGGTCCACGACCAGGTTGACCAGCAGGAAGATGAGCACCAGCAGGGTGACCGCGCCGACCACGACGGGGCCCTCCTTCAGCTGGATCGACTCGAACACCTGCTGCCCGATGCCCGGCAGGTTGAAGATGCCCTCCGTCACGATCGCGCCGGCCATCATGTTCCCGAAGTCGACGCCGAGATAGGTGACCACCGGGATCAGCGAGTTGCGGAGCGCGTGCCGGCCGACCACCCGGGCCCGCGAGAGCCCCTTGGCATTCGCGGTCCGCACGTAGTCGGCGCGCAGGTTCTCCGAGAGGCTCGTCCTGGTCAGCCGCGCCACGTACGACAGGCCGAGCGAGCCGAGCACGATCCCGGGCAGCAGGTAGCTCATCGGCCACCCGTCGTCCGTCCCGGCCGTGGGGAAGATCTGCCAGTGCAGCCCGAAGAGGAGCTGCGCCGTGTAGCCGAGGACGAACACCGGCACCGCGATCACCAGCGTCGTCCCGCCGAGGACGAGGGTGTCGGCGAGCTTCCCGCGCCGCAGGCCCGCCCACGTGCCGAGCAGGATGCCGATGACCATCTCGTAGACCCAGGCGGTGACCGCCAGCTGCGCGGTCACCGTCCAGCGTCCGCTGAGCATCTCCGACACGCTCTGGCCGGTGTAGTTCTCCCCCAGGTCGCCCTGGAGGAGGCCCCACATGTACTTCGCGTACTGCACCAGCAGCGGGTCGTCCAGGTTGTACCGGTCCCGAAGCGTCTGCAGAACGTTCTCCGGGACCGGCTTGTCCCCGGCGAGCGCCTGGATCGGATCGCCCGGCAGCGCGAACACCATCGCGTAGATGAGCAGCGTGGTGCCGATGAAGACCGGGATCGCCTGCAGGAGCCGCCGGAGGACGTAGCGCCACATCGCCGGTTACTTCACCGTCACATCGGTGGCGACCAGGCCCGTCGAGAACGGGGTGATCGTGACGTTGTCGACCCTCTTCGAGCGGCCGCCCTCACCCGCCCACGTCCACAGCGGGATCATCGGCATCTCGCGGATGGCGACGTCCTCCGCCTGGTTGTAGAGCGCGATGGCCTGCTGCTGGTCGGCCGTCTTGTTGGCCTTGGCGATGAGGTCGTCGAACTCCTTGCTCTTCCAGCCCATCCGGTTGCCGGCCGAGCCCCACATGTTCTCCAGGTAGTTCTGCGGGCTCGGGTAGTCGGCCTCCCAGTTCTGCCGGTACGGGCCCTTCTCCTTCTGGTCGCCCAGCAGGGAGAAGTAGTCGGACGCGGGAACCTGCCGGAACTGGATGTCCTTGATGCCGAGGTTGTCGCGCAGGGAGTTGGCGACGATCTGCATCCACTGGGCGTAGGTCGGCTGCGCGTTGGAGAAGTACAGCTCCAGCGTCCCCGAGAACCCGCCGGCCTTGTCGAACAGCTGCTTGGCCTTGGCCGGGTTGTAGGTGCACAGCTCACCGCAGGCGTTGGCGCGGTGGCCGGGGATGATGGACGGGATCAGCGAGTCCGCCGGGAAGTAGCTGCCGTTGTAGACCGCCTTGTTGACGCCCTGCCGGTCGATGGACATCGAGATGGCCTTGCGCAGGTCGGCATTGTCGAACCGCTTGTCGAACAGCGGGAAGCCGAGGTAGTCGGTCGTGCTCATCTTGCGGGCGAGGAACCGGTCGCCCAGCAGCCGCTTCGCCTCGGGGACCTTGGCGGACGGGATGGTCTGCAGCACGTCGATCCGCCCGGCCCGCAGGTCGGTGTAGGAGGTGTCGGCGCTGGAGTAGCTCTTCCAGGTCACGCCCTTGTTCTTCGGCTTGCGCGCCCCGGTGTAGCCGGGGAACGCGACGAGCTTGACCTGCTTGTTCCGCTCCCACTTCCCGTCGATCATGTACGGGCCGTTGCCGATCGGGTGGTCGTCGAACGCCTTCGGGTCCTTGAGCCCCGCCTTCGGCATGGGCGCGTACGCCGGGTAGGTCAGCAGCATCGGGAACTGGCTGAAAGGGGCGTTCAGGGTCACCTTGAGCGCGTCCTGGCCGGTGACCTCCAGGCCGGACAGCGTGTCGGCCTTCGGCTTGGCGTTCTCGTCCTCGGGGTTCAGCTCGTCGTACCCCTTGATGTACGAGAAGTAGTCGTTGGCGCCCATGGCGTTCGGCCCGTACGCGGCGTAGTTCCACGCGTCGGCGAAGCTCTGCGCCGTCACCGGCTCCCCGTTGTGGAACTTCTGGCCCGGCTTGACCTTGATCGTCCAGACCTTCTGGTCGTCCGAGGTGACCGACTCCGCCGCCAGCGGGACGGCCTTGCCGTCGTTGGTCAGCGTCATCAGGTTGTCGAACATCTCGGTGATGACGTCGAAGGAGTAGCTGCTCGTGGTGTTGGCGGGGAGCAGATGGTCGGGCTCGGGGTGGCCCACGGTGAACGTGCCGTCGCTCGCCTTGGCGTCGTCCCCGCCGCAGGCCGTCAGGCCGAGCGACGCGGCCAGCGCCACCGCGGCGAGCCCCGCGACCTTCAGGCGAACACCCCTGGCACCCCTCAGGCTGGTCATGCTCCTCCTCGGCCCGTCGTTACGGCGCGCGGGCACCCTGGGCTCGCGCGATCCTAGATTGCTGGCAGCGTCGTCCCCACGGTGACGGTTTGGGTACGGCAATGACGGAGTCGAAACCGGATCGAGACGTTTTTGATCATTCATTGACACTGGTCAGCGAGGGAGCAAAATGAAGGATCGTTGCGGAAGGGACTCATGGGGGTAGAGGTGCGCGACGTGGGACGGGCGGACGCGGGCGAACCGGCGGACGTCGCGGCGGCGGACCGGGCCGGGGCCGAGGCGGCGGCGATCTGCACGGACCTGATCCGGTTCGACACCACGAACCGGGGCGAGGGCGTGGCCCATCCGGAACGCCCGGCCGCCGAGCACGTCGCGGCGCTGCTGGACGAGGTGGGCGTCAAGGCGACGATCACCGAGTCGGCGCCCGGCCGCGCGAGCGTGCTCGCCCGCGTCCCCGGGACCGACCCGTCACACCCGGCGTTCCTCGTCCACGGACACCTGGACGTGGTTCCCGCCGACCCCGCCGACTGGGCCGTTCCCCCGTTCTCCGGCGAGGTGCGGGACGGCTGCGTGTGGGGGCGCGGCGCCGTCGACATGAAGGGCAGCCTCGCGATGACGCTCGCGACCGTCCGGCGGCGGCTGCGCGAGGGGCGGCGCACCCGCGGCGACCTCGTCCTGGCGTTCCTCGCCGACGAGGAGTGCACCGGCGACTACGGCTCCCGTTTCGTGGCGCGCGAGCACCGGGAGTTCTTCGAGGGCTGCACGGAGGCGATCAGCGAGTCCGGCGGGTTCAGCGTCGACGCGGGCGGCACGCGCGTCTACCCGATCGCGACCGGTGAGCGCGGCACGACGTGGATGAAGCTGACGGCGCGCGGCACCGCCGGGCACGGCTCCAAGCCGGCGCCCGACAACGCGGTCGCCGAACTCGCGCACGCGGTGTCCCGGCTGGCCGCGCACGAGTGGCCGGTCCGGTTGACGCCGGGTGTGCGGGCGCTGCTGGACGGGCTCGCGGACGCACTGGGCACGACCATCGACCACGACCGGCTCGACGCGGAGGCCGCGCGCCTCGGCCGCGCCGGGCACCTGTTCGCCGGGACGATCCGCAACTCGGCGAACCCGACCCGGCTCGATGCCGGCTACAAGGTCAACGTCGTGCCGGGCACGGCGACCGCGCAGGTCGACGGCCGCTACCTGCCCGGCACGGGCGAGGAGTTCCTCGCCACGATCGACCGGCTGCTCGGCCCGAAGGTCACCCGCGAGTTCATCAACTACGAGGAGGCCCCCGCCGCGGACCCGGCCGGTCCGACGTTCGCCGCGCTCGCCGGCGTGCTCCGCGCCGAGGATCCGCTCGCCCGTCCCGTCCCGTACGTGATGGCCGGCGGCACCGACGCCAAGTCGTTCAACCGGATCGGCATCACCAGCTTCGGCTTCGCGCCGCTGCTGCTCGGGCCGGAACTCGACTACTTCGGGATGTTCCATGGCGTGGACGAGCGGGTCCCGCTGGCCGGGCTGGCCTTCGGGACCCGCGTTCTGGACCGGTTCCTCGACACCCGCTAGACGGCGTCGGGGGTGGCGGTGCGCCCCGACCACCGGAAGACCGGAAGCCTGCCCTCCGGGGTGTCCCGGTGCCGGGATGTCGCCTTGAAGTGCTCGTATCCGCCGCGGTACGGGAGCCTCAGCTCGGCGCCGGGCGGGGTGATCCCGACGATCCGGTGGGGAAGGTCCTCGGGACCGCCTTCCAGGATGGCCTTCAACGAGGTGTCCATGGTCGGATGGTCACACGGCGGGAACGTTCCGCCAATGCCCTCCGAGGACCTATCGCCCTATCACTGGGACTTCTGGTAACTCCTGAACGAGTAGATCGCCAGGCCCACGGCGGCCGTGGTGAGGACGAGGAGCCAGGCGCCGTGCGCGGCGGCCGTCCCCCAGCGGGGGTCGTCGGCGAGCGCGGCGCGGGCGGCGTCCAGGGCCCAGCTCACCGGGTTGCCGGCCGCCACGTGCCGGATCCAGGACGGCATCAGCTCCTTGGCCATGAACGCCGACGACAGGAACGTCAGCGGCAGCAGCAGCATCACGTTCAGGCCGATGATCGTGTTGCGGTCCCGGACCAGCAGCGCGAGCGTGTTCGACAGCGCCGCGAGGACGATGCCGATCAGCACCGACATGGCGACGAGCACCGCCAGTCCGGCGGGCCCGCCCGGGTAGTGCGCGCCCGCCGCCCAGCCCAGCAGGATGATGACGAGCGACTGGAACGCGGTGCTGAGGGCCTGCTCGATGACGCCCCCGTTCGCGATCGCGCTGCGCCGCACCGGGGTGACGAGGAACCGGTTGAGGGTGCCCCGCTCGATCTCGTCCATGGTCGCCATCCCGGCGAAGGAGTTCAGCGACACCGCGTTCATGATCACGACGCCGGGGACGATGTAGTCCAGGTAGGACTGCGCGCCGAAGCCGGGCAGCTCGACGACCTTCTTGAACAGCTCGCCGAACAGGAACAGCCAGATCATCGGCTGCACCAGCGTCATCACGAGGACGGCCGGGTTGCGCAGGAGCGCGGTCAGCCGCCGGTGGGTCATCCACCACGTTCCGGCCACGAGGGCGGTCATCGGGCACCTCCGGCGGTCACGGGCTCGGTGTGGTCGGCGGCGTCGGCCCGGGCGAAGCGGCGGCCGGCGTAGCGGAGATAGACGTCGTCCAGGGACGGCCGCGCGACGGTCGCCGCCGCGGCCGGGACGCCGGCCTGGTCGAGGGCGGCCAGGACGGCCGGCACGGCGGACGCACCGTCGTCGGTGCGGGCGCTGAGGCTCGGCCCGTCCAGGACGATCTCCCGGACGCCGGGAAGGCGGCCGAGCGCGTCCCGCACGAGCGGCTCGGGCGGCGCCTCCGCCCACTCCACGTGGACGGCGTCGCCGCGCAGCTCGCCTTTCAGGCCGTCGGGGGTGCCCTCGGCGACGACGCGGCCCCGGTCGACGATCGCGAGCCGCCGCGCGAGCCGGTCGGCCTCGTCCAGGTAGTGCGTGGTCAGCAGGATCGCGAGCGCGTCGTCGCCCGCCAGCCGCGCGATCTCGGCCCACATCGACGCGCGGGCCTCCGGGTCGAGGCCGGTGGTGGGCTCGTCCAGAAACAGCACCTGCGGCCGGTGGACGAGGCCGAGCGCGACGTCGAGCCGCCTCTGCATCCCGCCGGAGTAGGTCTTCACGGGCCTGGACGCGGCGTCCTCCAGGCCGAACCGGGCGAGCAGCTCGGCGGCGCGGCGCCGGACCTCCGCCCCGCCCATCCCATAGAGGCGCCCCTGCAGGACGAGGTTGTCGCGGCCGCTGGCCTCGGGGTCCGCGCCGGACTTCTGCGACACGACGCCGATGACGCGCCGGACCCGGTCCGGCCTGCGCCGCACGTCGTGCCCGGCCACGGCGGCGGTGCCCGCGTCCGGCCGGATCAGCGTGGTGAGGATCTTGACGGTGGTGGACTTGCCCGCCCCGTTGGGGCCGAGCAGCCCGAGGATCTCGCCCTGCCCGACCGTGATGGACAGGCCGTCCAGGGCCCGGACGTCGCCGGGATAGTTCTTCACGAGGCCCTCGGCCTCGATGGCGTGCGCCATGGTCTCCTCCGCGGGAAACGTGCGCGAAGGGTCCCGGATAGGCTGGTGTCGCGTGCTCGCCGCCCGGGCCCGCTCCGCGCGGGTTCTCGGTGGTGGGTTCTCCGGCCCGGCGGCGGTGTTGCCGCACCCCCGCCGGGCCTTTCTCGCTAGTCCTCGGGGGCTCCCCTCTCCGCCAGTTCGGCGATCTCCGGCGGGACCTTCCCGGTCTCGTGGAACGTCCGCCACAGGTCGAGGCCGGGCAGCGAGCCGTCCTCGATCTCGGCGACGAAACCCCGCACCCAGGCGGCCTCTGCCCGCCTGATCGCGAGGTCGTACTCGGACTCGACCAGGAAGAGCCGCGGCACCTCGGACGAGGCGTCCAGGGCCGCCTGTTCGTCGGCGATCTGCCGTTCCATCGTGTCGAGCCGGCCGCGCAGCAGGGACACCGTCTCGTCCGGGCCGAGGGCGCCGAGGACGGAGAGCCCGGCCTCGAACCGGGGCCGCTCACGCTCGGGCACCCCGATCAGCTCGCGGACCCAGTCGGCCAGTTCCTCAAGCCCCGCGTCGGTGATGCGGTAGACGGTCCGTTCGGGCCGCGCCCCTTCCCGGGTGCTGCCCTCCACGGCCAGGAAACCGTGCTTCTCCAGGTTGCCCACGACGGTGTAGAGCGACCCCCACTTGATGTCCATGTCGTGGTCCTTGCCACGCTCACGCATCAGCGAGGCCATCTCGTACGGGTGCATCGGCTTGACGGAGACCGTCGACAACACGGCGAGCCCCAGCAGGTTGCTCACCTTGCGCCGCTTGGCCATCTCGCCCTCCTCGCGAACGAATAATCGTGGACGAGTATAAGCAGATGACTTCCGGCGCGTCCACCCCTGATCCAGGGGGAAACCATGCGGGTAGAGATCAGGCGTGGACTTCTCCAGCGCGGCCGACGAGCTTTACGGCGTCCCGCCCACCGAGTTCGTGGAGACGCGGAAGCGGCTGGCCCAGGAGGCGAAGGCGGAGGGCGACGCGGCGCTCGCGAAGCGCATCGGGGCGCTGCGGCGTCCGCCCCTGTCGGCGTGGGCGGTGAACCTCCTGGCGCGCTCGGCCGCCGGCGATCTCGCGGACCTGCTGGACGTCGGCGAGGAGATGCGCACGGCGTGGGGGTCGGGCCGCGGGCTCGGTGACCTGGAGCAGCGCCGGGCCGGGCTGGTCCGCGCACTCGTCCGCACCGCCGCCGACCTCGCCGCGGAGACGGGCGGCCCGCTGCGCGAGCAGGCCGTCCGCGAGGTGGAGGACACCCTCCAGGCCGCCACGGTGGACGCGGCCGTCGCCGACGAGGTGCGCGAGGGACGTCTCCCGCAGCCGCGCAGCCACACGGGCTTCGTCCCGGTCGGCTTCCCGATGGCGCCCTCGGACGAGACGGAGCGCAAGAAGCCGGAGCCCCGGAAGAAGAAGGAGCCCGAGCGAGCGAAGTCGAACGTCACGCGCACGAGCGCGGCCCGGGCGCGCAGAGCGGAGACGCTCCGCAAGCGCGCCGAGCAGGCCGAGCGGAAGCTCGCCGAGCGCGAGGAACGGGCAGGCGAGGCCAGACGCGAAGTGGAGCAGGCGTCGGCCGAGGTGGGCCGCCTCCGGCACGAGCTGGAACGGGCCGTCGCCGACCGCGACGCCGCCTCCAGACGGGCGGAACGCGCCGAACAGAACCGCGCCCGAGCAGAGGAGGCCGCCCGCGAGGCCCGCAAGGCCGCCGCCGACGCCCGCAAAGCCGCCGCCCACGACGCCCGGCACGGCTGACCGGCGTCCGGAGCGGAGCGCCAGCGGAGCGGAGGACGGCGGCCAGCCCCCATCGGGGGTGTGGGGGCGCCCCCCACAAAAGACACCGCCCGGCGTCCGGTGCGGAGCGGAGAAGGACACGGCCCAAGGTTTGCCGGGGTCGGTTGTGCAGGGGGTTTTCGGGATGAAGTAGGTTCGGTCCGAACGTGATTCGGCAATCGAGGGAGCGCGCGGTGACGGCACCGGTCGTGGAGCAGCCGACTGACTGGACCGAACCGGGCGCTCATCCGGTGGCGCCGGGGGTGCACCGGATTCCCCTTGCGCTGCCGATCCCGTCGCTGCACGCCGTCAACGTCTACGTCATCGAGGACACCGAGGGACTCGTCGTCGTGGACTCGGGCTGGGCCATGCCCGATACGCGCGCCTCGCTGGAGGGCGCTCTCGCCACACTCGGCCACCGGCTGGAGGACGTGGCGCAGTTCCTCGTCACCCACGCGCACTGGGATCACTACTCGCAGGCCTTGGCGCTGCGCGAGTCGTTCGGGACGCGGGTGCGGATCGGGCGCGGCGAGCGGCCGTCGATCGAGGCGTTCGACGTGCGGCGGGGCCTGCATCCCCGGCAGGTGGAGCTGCTGCGCCGGTGCGGCGCGGGCGCGCTGGCCGACGAGATCTCCGGCCTGCCCATGGACCGTTCCGAGCGGGACGTCCCGCACACGATGCCGGACGCGTGGCTGGACGACGGGGAGCGCGTCGGGCTGACCGGCCGGGGGCTGGACGTGTTCGCCACGCCGGGGCACACGCGCGGCCACGTCGTCCTGCGGGACGCGGAGGCCGGGCTGCTCTTCGCGGGCGACCACGTCCTGCCGCACATCTCCCCGTCGATCGGGCTGGAGACCGAGCCGGAGCCGAAGCCGCTGCGCAGCTATCTGGAATCGCTGCGGCTGGTCCGCGACATGCCGGACACGCTGCTGCTCCCCGCGCACGGCCCGGTGACGCCGAGCGTCCACACCCGGGTCGACCAGTTGCTGGAGCATCACGCGGAGCGGCTCGACGCCGCGGCGGCGCAGGTCCGCGCGGGCCGCGCGACGGCCTTCGGGGTCGCGGAGGCCATGCCCTGGACGCGCCGCAAGCGCGAGCTCGGCGACCTGGACGCCTTCAGCCGGATGCTCGCCGTCCTGGAGATCGAGGCGCATCTCGACGTTCTCGCCGACCGGGGCCTGCTGGACGCCCACGAGGAGGGCGGCGTCTGCCGCTACGCCGTGCGGCGCTGAAAGGACGCGGCAGGCGCCCCCTGCCGCCTGGCGTCCGGAACCGCCCGGGTTACGCTGATCTTCTGGTCTCCCGGCGGAAGGAGCGGCGATGACGGTCGCCCCCGAGTTCACTGCGATCACGTCCGCGGCGGAGCTGCGCGAGCTTCTCGGCACGCCGATGCAGCGGGCGATCGACAAGGAGCGCGTCACGCTGCACGGCTGGGACCGCGAATGGCTCGCCAGGTCCCCGTTCTGCCTCATCTCCACCAGCGACGCCGACGGCAACTGCGACGTCTCCCCCAAGGGGGACCCGCCCGGGTTCGTGCATGTCGTCGACGACACGACGATCGCCGTCCCGGACCGGCCCGGCAACCGGCGCGCCGACGGGTTCCTGAACGTGCTGAGCAACCCGCACGTCGGCCTGATCTTCCTGGTTCCGGGACGCGGCGAGACGCTGCGGATCAACGGCAGGGCCACGCTCGTGCGGGAGGCGCCGTTCTTCGACGAGATGATCGTCAAGGGGCACCGGCCGCGGCTCGCGCTCGTCGTGGAGATCGAGCAGATCTTCTTCCACTGCGCGAAGGCGCTCATGCGCTCGAAGCTCTGGAAGCCCGAGTCCTGGGAGCCGGAGGCGCTGCCGCCGCACGCCCGCATCGTCAAGGACGTCCAGTACACCGAAGAGACGCTGGAGCAGCTCGAACAGCACTACACCGAGGCGAGCTACGCGAAGAAGCTGTACGGGGGCTGACCGCTCAGCAGGCGGGGGCGATCGGGTCGTCCGAGCCGGTGTAGAGGTAGGAGTCGGCCACGTAGCCGGAGCCGCTCCTGTCCCAGATGTCACTGGTGCCGTAGGTGCCGGCGACCGACGTCCCGCGCTTGTAGCAGGTGACGAAGACCGTCCCGCCATCCGGCACGGAGCCGATCTTGGCGTCGCCCGTGTGCGGCCCGGACCGCACCGCCAGCGAGACGCCGGCCGTGTTCACGGTGCCGGACCTGCCGACGCACTTGTTCTTGCTGGTGTAGTTCCGGCTCCCCCAGTAGGCGATCTGGGAGCCGTTGAACTTGATCTTGACGGCGGCGCCGTTGTAGCGCTCCTCGAAGTGCAGGTGCGGGCCGGTCGACCCGCCGCTCGTGCCGACCGTGCCGATCTGCTGCCCGGCCGCTACGCTCTGCCCGACCGTCACGAACTCGCCGGACAGGTGCGCGTACCTGGTCTTGTACGTGCCGCCGTGGTCGATCTCGATCCACAGCCCGTAACTGGTGCTGCCGAGGTTCTCGACGCGGGACACGGTGCCGGACGCGGCGGCGGTCACCGCGTCGCCGACGTCGTTCGTGCGGTTGAAGTCCACGGCGTTGGCCGGGCTGTGGTCCGAGCGGGTCTGGCCGCTCCAGGTCTGCCCGCACGGGAACGGCATCTGGAACGCGGGCGCGGCCAGAGCGGGTACGGCGGGCATCGCGGCGAGGGCGGGGACGGACGCGGTGAGGACGACGAGGGAGCGCACGGGAACGCGCATGGGCTGCTCCGTTCGGGGAGGCGGGGTCTGGTCGAGCGGTTCTGCTCGGTCGAGCGGGGCAGTCACCGGCGATTCATGGGGAGCATGCCCATGAGGGTGAATGGCCGGTTTTCGTCCTGCAATGGTTGATCACCACCAAATGCCCCATACCGTTTTCGGCGGAAATTCGAGAGGACCCCTGGTCGGGTGGCTCGAACGCGATCCGCGGCCCCGGAAACGGAACGACCCCCGCGCCTCCCGCGCGGGGGTCATCGGTCATGCGGCCGGTCAGCCGCTCTTGCGGCGGAACTGGCGCTGGTGATCGGCGCGGTCGTGGGTACCGCGCACCTTCGAGCCGTTCTTCCCGCCGGCGCCGGCGTTCTTGCCCGCCGCTCCGCGCTTGCGTTCCAGGGCCTCCCGGAACCTGCGCTTCATGTCGTCCTCGCCGTCTGCGGGTTCTCCTGCCGAGTCGGCCATGCGGACCTCCAGCTCTCGTATGGGCACACCTAGCGTCACATACCCGCGGTGACCGCGGTTCCTTGCACGCCCGGCAGATCATCGTGGGCGTTTCCAGCATAAACCGGCCACCGTCGAACGATGTCTCCTAGGGTTTGTGCACGTGGAGCCCCAGAACCCCCCCGCCGAACCCGCCCCCGCCCATCCGCCGCTGGAGTCGCTCGCGGTCCAGCCGCTGCCGAACCGCGACTACGAGGCCCGTCCCGCGGTGTTCTACGAGCGGCTGCGCGCCGAGTACGGGCCGGTCGCACCGGTGGACGTCCTCGGGGTGCCGGCCTGGCTCGTCATCGGCTACGCGCAGACGCTCGACATCCTGCGCGACGCGCGCGGGATCTGGAGCAGGCGGGTCGGCGCCTGGCGCGCCTACCGGGAGGGCGCGGTCCCCGCGGACTGGCCGCTGCTGCCCGTGGTGGAGTCCGACAACTGCGGGTTCCGCGACGGCGCCGACTCCACCCGGCTCCGCAGTGCCTGGAGCGAGGGGCTGCGGCCGTTCCAGGACCGGACCCGGCCGGAGGCGAAGGCGCTGGAGCAGGCCGCCCGGCGGTACGCCGACGAGCTGATCACGGTGCTGTCGCAGAACGGCGGCCGGTCCGGCGGGGCCGACCTGTCCGCACAGTACGCGAGACCGCTGCCGCTGATGGTGATCGGGCGGCTGCTCGGCACCGGGGCCGACGGCGGCGACGAGCTGATCTCCGACCTGTGGCGGGTGCTGGACGCCGGGCCGGACGCGCGGGAGGCGTCCGAACGGCTGACCGCGCGGGTCGCCGCCCTGTGCGCGGCGCGGGCGGCGGCCCCCGGCGACGACCTGCCGTCCTTCATGCTGGCCGCGGCGCCGGACCTGACCGCCGAGGAGCTGACCGGCGAGATGGTCATGATGACCGGGTTCGTCGGCGACGTGACAGGGACGCTGATCTGCAACACCATCACCGAGGTGCTCATCGGCGAGACCGGCGTCCGCGACAGCCTGTCCGCGGGCATGATCCAGGAGGCGATCAACCGGGCCATGGCCGCCAGCCCGCCGATCGCGAACCTGGCGTTCCGGTGGGCCAAGACCGATGTGCGGCTCGGCCGGTTCCAGATCGCGGCCGGCGACCCGGTCATGGTGTCGCCCGCCGCCGCACACCTGGACCCGGCGTTCACCTCGGCCGCCACGCCGGACTCGATCTACAGCTCGCGGGCCCACCTGGCCTGGGGCGCCGGGCCGCACGCCTGCCTCGGCCGCGACCTCGCCACCACCGTCACGGCGATCGCGGTGGAGCGGCTGTTCGACCGCTTCTCCGCGCTGCGGCTCGCGCTGCCCGCCGACCGGCTGCAGTGGCGGTCGTCCCCGCTGATGCGGGGCGTGCGGTCGCTGCCGGTCACTTACGAACTGGCCGGGGACCCGCCGGAACCTCGGCATCCGCCCACCGCTGCGGAGGAGGCACCGGACGGCGGGACGCCGCCCGGGGAGCAGAACTCGCTGGTGGGACGCGTCCTGCGGCTGATGCGGATCTCGCAGGCCTGACCCGGCGGCGGGCCCGGGGGTGTCACGGGCCGATGCCGTCGAGCTCCACGGTCCACACGCCGTCCATGACCTCGGTGAGGGTGAGCCGCATCACCGGCCCGGCGCGGCCCTCCCTCGCCGTCCACAGCGGGAATTCCACCCGGAACGCGCGCTCGTCCGCGGAGACCTGCCGGACATCGATCGCCTCGATCTCGCCGAACGCTTCCTCCGGCGGGCTGATCAGGCCGCGCCCGGCGACCGCGGCGGCCATCTCGGACGCGCTGAGCCGGCGGCCCTCGGTCAGCGTCTCCAGTTCCTCGTAGTCGCCCCGGACCAGCAGCGCGACCACGACGCGGACGGCGTTCACGCCCTCTTCCGGCAGCATGCGCCACACCGTACCGCGCCCCCGGCGGCAAGATCGCCCGCATGTTTGGACGCGCCCGCCCGGGAAGGTTGTGACCGATAGGCGCAGGGAGGACAACGATGCCGGACAAGAGCGACAAGCACGGCCCGAAGCTGGACGAGGAGATCGGCCGCGAGACGCAGGGCATGGTCAGGGGCGGTCATCCCACGCATGCCGAGGAGTTCAAGGAGACCGAACCCTTCTCCGACGACTATCCGGCCGACCCGACCGCGCCGGCCGCCGGCGAGCGGGAGGGCTCCCCGCCCGGGATGAGCGCGCAGGACGTCGAGGGCCGCAGTGCCCTGGCCCGGATGCTCACCGGCGTCCGGTACCCGGCCCGCCCGAACGAGCTGGTCCGGCACGCCGCCGAGGGCGGCGCGCCCGACGCGGCGGTCGAACAGCTCCGCACACTTCCGAGGCGCGAGTACGAGAACGTCGCCGACGTGGCCGAGGAGCTCGGCTACGGCCGCGAAGAGCGTCGTTACTAGGTCTTCCGGGAGGCCTGGGGGGCCGTCCCCCCACGATGAGACCGGCCGGCAGAACGTTCGCGGAGGAGCGGGATCTGGCCGCCGGCGGCGACCAGATCCCGCTGCCGCGCGGACAGCCGGTGCCGCGCCCGGTACGTCTCGTCCCTGGTGATGTTGCGGACCTCGATCTCGGTCCCGGCCTTCAGCGCGTCCTGGACGTTCTCGACGCGCAGCACATCACCCTGCTCGACCCGGTCGTAGTCGGACCCGTCGGCGAATTCGAGGGGCAGGATCCCGAAGTTGACGAGGTTCTGCCAGTGGATGCGGGCGTATCCGCGGGCCAGCACGAGCCGGAGCCCGAGGTGGCGGGGCGCGATCGCGGCGTGCTCTCGGGACGACCCCTGCCCGTAGTTGCGGCCGCCGACGACGGCGTGCGGCCCGGTGCCCCGCGCGCGCTCCGGATAGCCCTGATCGATCCGGACGAAGGCGAAGTCGGCGAGCTTGGCGATGTCGCTCCGGTACGGCAGCGCCTGCGCCCCCGCCATCAGGATCTCGTCGGTGGACACGTCGTCGCCGACCTTGATGACGACGGGCACCTCGATGTCGTCCGGGAGCGGGTCCAGTTCGGGCAGGACGCCGATGCTCGGCGCCTTCTCCAGTTCGACGTGGCGTGCCTCGTCCTCGGGCGGCGGCCCTTCGAGCATCTCGCGGTTCACGCTCGACCTGTCCGGCAGCCGGACAGCGGGAGGGTCCATGTCCAGGTCGCGCGGGTCGGTGATCCGGCCGGTGAGCGCGGCGGCCGCGGCGGTCTCGGGTGAGCAGAGCCAGACGAGATCGTCCTTGGTGCCGGAGCGGCCGGGGAAGTTGCGCGGGAACGTCCGCAGGCTGTTGCGGCCGATCGCGGGCGCCTGCCCCATGCCGATGCAGCCGAGGCAGCCGGCCTGGTGGATGCGGGCGCCCGCCTGGACCAGGTCGGCGGTCGCGCCCATCCGGGTCAGGTCGACGAGGATCTGCCGGGACGTCGGGTTCACGTCCAGCGACACCCGCGGATGCACCTGGCGGCCCTTCACGATCGCCGCGACGGACGCGAAGTCGCGCAGCCCCGGATTCGCCGACGACCCCACGACCACCTGGTGGACCTCCTCCCCCGCGGCGTCCCGCACCGGAACCACGTCGCCGGGCGAGCCGGGACGGGCGATCAGCGGCTCCAGCTCCGACAGGTCGATCGCCTCGGTGACGTCGTAGGTCACGTCCGGATCGGCGACCAGCTCGCTGAAGTCGTCCTCACGGCCTTCCGCGCGCAGGAACTCCAGGACCCGGTCGTCGGACGGGAACACCGTCGTGGTCGCGCCCAGTTCGGCACCCATGTTCGCGATGACATGCCGGTCCATCGCCGTGAGCGACGCGACGCCGGGCCCGTGGTACTCGATGATCCGGTTGACGCCGCCGCGGACCCCGTGCCGCCGCAGCATCTCCAGGATCACGTCCTTGGCGCTCAGCCACGGAGACAGTTCGCCGGTGAGGCGGACGCCCCATATCTCCGGCATCGTGAGGTGCAGGGGCTCACCGGCCATCGCCATCGCGACCTCCAGCCCGCCGACGCCGACCGCGAGCATGCCGAGGGACCCGGCCGCGCACGTGTGGGAGTCGGAGCCGACCATCGTGGCCGCCGGCACACCGAATCGCTGCATGTGCGTCGGATGGGAGACGCCGTTGCCGGCCTTGGAGAACCAGAGGCCGTAGCGGCGGCTCGCGGACCGCAGGAAGATGTGGTCGGCCATGTTGCGCTCGTCGGCCTGGAGAAGGTCGTGGTCGACGTACTGGACGGACACGTCCGTGCGGACCCGGTCCAGGTCAAGGGCTTCCAGCTCCAGCATCACCATCGTGCCGGTCGCGTCCTGGGTGAGGGTCTGGTCGACCCGGATCCCGATCTCCGTGCCGGGCGTCATCTCGCCGCTCACCAGGTGCGAGCCGATCAACTTGCCGGCGACGCTCCGGCCTCCTGTCCCGCCGGTCATGGCCCGGCCCTCCCGTCCCGGGGCCCGTCCTCCCCGGGGACGCTCTCGATCGGCTGCGGTTCGTGGACGGGCCGGTCGGCGGGACGTCCGCACCACTGGTTCAGCGCGTCCCGGATGGCCGCGGCCCTCCGGTCCGGCGCGGTCTCGTCGGTCGCCCAGGCGATGTAGCCGTCCGGCCGCACCAGCGCGGTCGTCCGGGTGGCGCGGCCTGCCAGCACGCAGTGCACCCGGCCGGCCCAGCGTTTGGTCGCCAGATAGGTGACCGCCGGGTCGTTCGCCGCGACGACCAGGACGAACTGCCCGTCGCCGAGCAGCTCATGCAGCCGTCCCGGGCTGCCGGCCAGCGGGACGTCCGGGGCCCGCCGCCCGACCAGGCGATGCGAACCACGCGGGGCCGGGTAGGCGATGTCGATGCCGGAGACGGCGCCCGCCATCCGCCGCGCGACGGGCCGGGCGTGCGTGGCGGCCCATGCCGCGGCGCCGCGCGCCGTCCGCAGCCAGCGCGGCTCGGCGAGGGCGAACCGCAGCAGCGTGCCGCTCCCCCGCAGGACCTGGCGCCCGACCGGGTGCCGCTCCTCGTGGTAGCTGTCGAGCAGCCACGACGGCGCCCATCCCCACAGTTCGGCGGCCAGCTTCCAGCCGAGGTTCGCCGCGTCCTGCATCCCGGTGTTCATGCCCTGCCCACCCGCCGGCGAGTGGACGTGCGCGGCGTCCCCGGCGAGGAACACCCGCCCCGTCCGGTACTTCGGGACCTGCCGCTCGTCGCTGTGGAAGCGGGACGTCCAGCGCGGGTCCCGCATGCCGTGGTCGGTGCCGAGGGCGCGGCGGGTCACCTCCCGCAGCTCGCCCATGTCGACGGGCTCGGAGTCGGGCGCCTGGTGGCGGCGGTTCCAGGCGATCACCCGGTACCAGCCGTCCCCGAACGGGGCGAGGAACGCGAACGCGTCGCCGACGGCCCCCGCGGTCAGCACGCCCGCCGGCGCCTCGTCCAGCCGGACGTCCGCGAGCATCACCGACCGCACCGCCGCATGGCCGGGAAACGGCAGGCCGAGCGCCCGCCGGACGGTGCTGCGGACCCCGTCCGCGCCGACGACGTACGACGCGCGGCGGGTCCGCGTCTTCCCGTCGGCCGTCCGCGCGTCGACGTCCACGCCCGTCGCGTCCTGGCGGAGCCCGACGACCTCGGCGCCGTGCACGATCTCCGCGCCCGCGTCCAGGGCCCGTTCCCGCAGCACGCGTTCCGTCTCGTACTGCGGCGTGACCAGGACGTACGGGAAACGGCCCGGCAGCCGCGACAGGTCGAGGGCGGCCGAGCCGAGCAGCCGCAGCGCGCCGACCCGCTTCCCGGTGGCGGCCAGTTCGTCCGCGACGCCCCGCGCGTCCAGCATCTCCAGGGTCCGGGCGTGCACGGCGAACGCCCGCGTCAGGTTGCTCGTCTCCGCCGCGCGACGTTCCAGCACCGTGCAGCCGATCCCGGCCGAGGCCAGGTCTCCGGCCAGCAGCAGCCCCGTCGGCCCCGCCCCCACGATCAGCACGTTCCCGGCCGGCCTCCCGGTCGGCCTCCCGGTGGGCGACATCCCGCTCCCCTCTCGCTCGGCGTCCGGCGGCCCGGCGCCGCGCAGGGAACACTTCCCACGAACCGCCGTACATCACCTGACCGGAGGGACGGCGCGGCAGGGGTTTCTCAGCCCTGGACGCGGCGTTCGCGTCCGGCCCACTCCCGCTCGCGGAGCTGGAACTTCTGGATCTTGCCGGTGGACGTCTTGGGCAGCTCGGTCACGAACTCCACCGTGTCGGGAGCCTTGTATCGGGCGAGGCTTCCGCGGACGTGCTCGACCAGCTCGATCTCGGTGGCGGCGTGCCCGTCGCGGAGCACCACGAACGCCTTCGGACGTTCGCCCCACCTGTCGTCCGGCACGGCGACGACGGCGACCTCCAGCACGGCCGGATGCGAGTCGATCGCCCGCTCGACCTCGACCGTGGAGATGTTCTCGCCGCCGGAGATGATGATGTCCTTGGACCGGTCGCGCAGCTCGACATAGCCGTCCGGGTGGCGGACGCCGAGGTCGCCGGAGTGGAACCAGCCGCCGCGGAACGCGTGCGCGGTGGCCTCCTCGTCCCGGTGGTAGCCCTTCATGACGTTGTTGCCGCGCATGACGATCTCGCCGAGAGTCTCGCCGTCGGCCGGGACGTCGTGCATGTCGTCGTCGACGACGCGCAGGCCGTCCGTCTGGAGCATCCCGACGCCCTGCCGGGCCAGCAGCCGGGCCCGGTCGCCCGCGGCCAGCCCGGGCCAGCCCGGCTGCGGCTCGCACACCGAGTACGGCCCGTAGGTCTCCGTCAGCCCGTACACGTGCACGATGCCCGCGCCGAGCCGCTCCATCTCCCCGATGATCGTCGGACTGGGCGGCGCACCCGCCGTCGTGACGGTCAGCGGACGCTCCAGCGGATGCGCCTCGGCCGCGTTCACGATCGTCACGAGGACTGTCGGGGCGCCGTTGAGGTGCGTGACGCGCTCCTCGTCGATGAGCCGCCACACCTCCCCGGCGACGACGGCGCGCAGGCACACCTGCGTCCCGCCGATCGCCACGAGCGCCCACGGCGTGCACCAGCCGTTGCAGTGGAACATCGGCAGCGTCCACAGGTAGACGCTCTCGGGCGTGTGCCACGAGTGGACGACCTCGCCGAGTGCGTTGAGGTAGGCGCCGCGGTGCGTGTAGACGACGCCTTTGGGCCGTCCCGTGGTACCGGACGTGTAGTTGATCGAGATGGCGGCGTTCTCGTCCTGGACGTCCCACGGCAGCGGATCGTCCGACCCGCGCGCCAGCAGCTCGTCATAACCGATGCCGCCGACCGCGGGATCGGGCTCCGCACCGGTCGCCGGGATGGTGACGACCTGCGGCAGGCCGCCGGACAGCGGAGCCACGGACGGGTGCAGGCCCGCGTCCACGACCAGCGCCTTCGCCCCCGAATGCTGCAGGATGTAGCGGATCTCCTCGGCCGCGAGCCGCGTGTTGATCGCGACGAGGACCGCCCCGGCCAGCGGCACCGCGAAGTGCGCCACCAGTAGTCCGGGGATGTTCGGCGCCAGGTAGGCGACCCGGTCACCCGGCTCGATCCCGGACGCCCGCAGCGCGTTGGCCAGCCGCGTCGCCTCGGCGGCGAACTCGGCGTAGGTGGTGCGCCGGTCCCCGTAGGCGTAGGCGGTCTTGCCGGGGAACACCTCCGCCGACCGGTTGAGGAACGCGAGCGGCGTGAGCGCCGTGTAGCCCGGGCCGTTGTCCATCGGGAGCCTCCGGTGCCGTCGGATGTGGCCAGCACCCCAAGGATTCCACCTGCCGCCTTCCGAGCCTGGGCACCGGCTATCGGTCGGCGTTGCGGGTCAGGATGGAGACGGCCTTGACGGTGGCGTAGCCGCTCCACTCCAGTTCGGCGGCGGGCGAGTAGGAGGCGAAGTCGACGCGCCATCCGCCGTCGTCCCGCTGCTCGCCGTCGAGACGCCGCAGCTCGGCGGTGATGACGTCCGGTTTGAAGAGGGATCGGACCGGACGGCCCGGGTAGGGCGCGAAGTCGAGCGGCCGCATCATCTCGTCCTCCAGGCCGCCCTGGACGTGGACGAGGCCGTTGTCCGGGATGTGCTCGCCGAGCAGCGCGATGGCCTCGGTGTCGTCGACGGCGTCGGCCAGCCACAGCGCGAACGCCAGTTCCAGGGCATGCAGCTCGTCCTTCGCGCGGAGGGCGTCGAGGCAGTAGCGGGTGGCGCGGTCGAGCCACGGATGCTCGGCGACCGCCCTGTCATGGACGGCGACGCGCTGCGCCGTGGCCGCGACCACCGCGGTGATCTGCAGTGAGGACGCCCCCGGATCGGCGCCCGCCCAGAACGGCGCGCACCCGGCGGGGTCGGGGACGTGCAGCCCGAACGGCAGGCCGCCGTCCGGCAGCGTCACCGACGCCAGCCAGTCGCACAGCGCCACCGCCTCGGGCGCCGTCACCGGGGCGAGCTCCTCGAAGACCTCGAACGCGTGCAGCGCGGGGCCCGGCTGGCTCGTCCGCGACCGCAGGTCGGGCTCCAGGCCGTGGCCATAGCCGCCGTCGGGGTTCCGGTAGGCGTTGAGCGCGGCGAGCAGCGCCTCCCGGTCCCCCTCGCCGGTCAGCAGCTCGAAGCGGCGGCGGTCCAGTGGACGCGCGTACATGGCCATGAACTCGGATGCCTTGGTCAGGTTCATGTGTCCAGCGTGACCGCCGCCCGCGCAGCCGTCTTGTAGGTTTCGGCCAACACCCGGTAAGGACCGGCTAACCCGCCTGCAGCGACAGCCCCAGCGTCCGGAACTGCTCGACCGGACGGTGGTAGCCGCGCTCGATGTGGTGGACGCCGCGCAGCGTGGACGGCCCCTCGGCGACGGCCGCCGCCAGGACCGCCGAGAACCCGGCCCGGATGTCGGGCATGGTCACGTCCCCGCCGCGGAGCTTCGACACTCCGCGCACCACGGCCGAGTGCACCGCCGCCGTGTCGTGATACCGGCAGGCGGGGCCGCCCAGGCACGTGTCGTAGACCTCTATCTCCGCGCCCATGCTCTGCAGCGCCGGGACGTAGGCGAGCCGGTTCTCGTAGACGGTCTCGTGCAGCACCGACATGCCGTCCGCCTGGGTGAACAGCACCATCAGCGGGGTCTGCCAGTCCGTCGCGAACCCCGGGTGCGTGTCGGTCTGCACCGCGGCCGGGTGCAGGCCGTCCGGCGCGGACGCCATGATCCACTCGTCGGTGATCTCGAACTTCGCGCCCATCCCGGTCAGCGTCGTGATGGCGGTGACGAGCCGGTCCTGCGGGCAGCCGTGCACCCGTACCTCTCCCCCGGTCACCAGGCCCGCGACCAGGTAGGAGAACGCCTCGATCCGGTCACCGCCCAGCCGCGTCTGCGCGCCGCTCAGCCGCTCGACGCCCTCGACCACGATGCGCCGGTCGGGCGCGAACGAGATCCGCGCCCCCATCCGCTGCAGGAACAGCGCCAGCTCGATGATCTCCGGCTCCGTCGCCGCGTTCCGGATGACGGTCTTCCCCTCGGCCCGCACGGCCGCCAGCAGCACCGTCTCCGTCGCGCCGACGCTCGGATACGGCAGGTCGACGCGCGTCCCCACGAGCCGCGTGGCGTGGGCGTGGATCCCGTCCGCCGCGTGCGACACCTCGGCGCCGAACGCCCGCAGCGCCTCCACATGGAAGTCGACCGGCCGCCGCCCGATCGGGTCGCCCCCGACCAGCGGGACGAACGCCTCACCCGCCTGATGCAGCAACGGTCCCAGCATGAGGATCGGGATGCGGTTCAGCCCGGTGAACGCCTTGCCGACGCTCGGGTCCGACACCGGCCCCGGGACGACGGTCACCTCGCCGCCGGAGCGTTCCACGGTCATCCCGACGTGCTCCAGCATGCCCGCGGTGATCCCGACCTCGCCGACGTCGGGGGCGTTGCCGATGGTGCTCGGCCCGTCCCCCAGCATCGCCGCGACCATGTGCTTGCTGACCGCGTTCTTCGCCCCCCGCACGGTGACGTCCCCGCGAAGCGGCCCCGACGGCTCAATACGCCACAGCTTCTCAGTCATCCGAGAAGACTACGGGGTCGGCGGTGACCGCCCATCGAATTCACCGCATCCCCGGCGCGACCCGCTCGTTACGACACGGTCAGGGGCGGTCGGCCAGGAGGTTCGCCGCGAAGCCGATGAACGCGACGCCGCTGACCTGCTCCAGGCGCCGCCGGAACGACGGCCGCCTGAGCCGCTCCCCGAGCGCCGCCGCCGCACCCGACACGATCCAGTACCAGACGGCCAGTTCGACCACGTCGATCGCGGTGAACAGGACCGTCGTGCCGAACACCGGCGCCCCGTGCGGCATGAACTGCGGGACGAGGCTCATGTAGAAGACGCCGGCCTTGGGGTTCAGCAGGTTGGTCCCGACTCCGGCGCGGAACGCGGCCGCCCGCCCTGCGACGACGACGGGCTCAGGCCGGACGTCCTCACCGGTCTTCTTCCGGGCCCGCCACAGCGCCGTCGCCCCCAGCCACACCAGGTAGGCGGCACCGCAGACGCGCACCACGTCATACGCCAGATGCGAGGCGGTCAACAGCGCGGTGAGCCCGACCGCCGTGGCGAGCCCCCAGACGGCGCACCCGGTCAGAATGCCGAGCGCCGCCGCCAGCCCGCACCGCCGCCCCTGCGCGACGGACGTCCTGAGCACGAGGAAGGTGTCCAGCCCCGGCACCACATTGATGATCAGCGCTGCGGCGGCGAAGGCGATCACGGCAGTCATCATGATCGAATAATACCGACGCTCCTTACGGGCCGCCTCGCCCGGACATGATGACCCGAGCACATGGAAGAGTGCTGTGCATGGACGTTGACGCGGCGGTGTTCGATGTGTTCGGAACGTTGACCGACTGGCGTTCAAGCGTCACCGGGGAACTGGCGGAGATCGGCGGACGGGCCGGTCTGCACGCCGACTGGCCCGCCGTGACCGACGCCTGGCGGCGCCGCTACCGTCCGACGCTCCGCAGGGTCGTCGCCGGCGAACTGCCGTGGCGGCCCTTGGACGATCTGCACCGCCTCATGCTCGACCGGGTACTGGCCGAACACGGACTCGACGCCCTCACCGCCGCCCACCGGGGCGATCTCGTCCAGGCCTGGCACCGTCTCCGCCCATGGCCGGACGCGCCCGAAGGCCTGGAACGACTGCACCGGAGCCCCGTCCTCACCGCCACGTTGTCCAACGGCGGCGTGGGCCTGCTCACCCGCCTCGCCAAACACGCCGGTCTCCGCTTCGACTGCATCCTGTCCGCGGAGCTGGCCAAGTCCTACAAGCCCGACCCGCGCGTCTACCGCATGGCCGCCGAACTCCTCGACGTCGAGCCGCGACGCCTCCTCATGGTGGCGTGCCACCCTGAGGATCTCGAAGCGGCGGCAGCGGCGGGCCTCCGCACCGCCTTCATCCCCCGCCTCGAATGGGGCCCGGATGCGGAGCCCGGCCCGCCGCCCTCCGACCCCGACCTCGTCGCCACCGACCTCATCGACCTGGCCCGCGCCCTGACGGACTCGCCCTGACCTACGCCCGACTGCTCCGCCGCTAAGGTTCACGCATGTGGAGAGAGGTCGCGGCCGAGGCATTCCCAGACGTCGAGTTCAGGCCGCCCGTCGACACCGCGGCGGTCACCGCCGCCGAGCAACGTCTGGGCTGCCCGCTCCCCTCCCAGCTCACCGGTCTCCTCCAAGAGACCGACGGCGTGATCGGGCACTACGGCGTGGACACGGTCTGGTCGCTGGAGCAGATCGTCGAGCAGAATCTTCATTTCTGGACGGACGACTCGCTCGCCGGCCTCTACATGCCTTTCGACGCGCTGCTCTTCTTCGGCGACAACGGCGGCGGCGACCGGTTCGCCTTCGTCCGGACGCCGCCGCGCGCGGACGTCTTCGTCTGGGAACACGAAACGGACAGCCGCCGCTGGGCGGCCGGAGACCTGGGCGACTACCTCGGCCGCTCCCTCTCAAGCGACGAGGACGACTGGTACCAATGACACACCCGGGCGGAACCCGGGCCCATGCATGTGAAAGCGAAGGAATCGGCGCGGACGCCGATGATGATCAGTAACGTGCCGGGATGAGCGAAGTGAGTCCACGACACGTGCTGTGCGTCCTCAGCTCCGAGCTGGGTCTCCCGGAGATGGAACGGATCGCCGCCGGCTTCGGCGGTTTCGTGCTCGACCGCGAGTACTCCGAGGAAGAACCCGACCCGAGGATGCCGGACGCTTTCGAAGCCAGCCTGGCCGCGGCCTCCTTCGACGAGGCGGACTGGGCCGCCGTCGAGTCCCACGACACCGTCGGCTACCTGCTGTCCGCGCCGATGATGCGGGAGCTTGCGGCCGACACGTCACGGCGGCTGCTCGCGGCGACCGCCGCTCTGCTGGGCTCCGGCGCGTCCGCGGTGAAGAACGAGAGCAGCGGGATCACGCACGGCCGGGACCGCTGGCTGGCGCTGGCCGACCTGGCGGCCGGCGCCGAGAACGAGGACCTGGCCGATGCGCTCGTCTCCGCCTGGGTGAAGCGGCCGATCTACGACGGCCAGGTCCTCTACAGCTGCGGCATGCACCTCCTCGGCGCGCCCGAGGTGGAGATCGAGGCCGAGAGGGAGGACCTGACCGACGACGATCTGCCCGATCTCGTCATGCATCTCGACGCGCTGGCGATCTACCTGCTGACCGATCCCCGCGCGGAGGAGATCGAAGACGGCGCGGGCTTCCGGATGACCGAGGACGCCCCCCGCTGGGTGCTGCGCACCGGCACGTGCGACCGCTACGACGAGGACGACCTTTTCTTCAACCCATACGGATACGTCCGCCTGACCCGCACCGGCTGAAGCGGAGCGACGCTCACAGGATGCCGCGCGCGGCGAACGCCTCCCGGGTGGCCTGCGCCGCCTGCGCGCCATAGAGACGCTGAGCGGCGGCGACGGTGGCGTTGGCGGCAGCCTTGAACGAGGTGTCCGGAGCGAACGCGAACTGGGCCTCGACGATCAGGGTCCCCGCCTTGGTGTCGCCGAGCGCCTGCCGGATGTCCCACAGGGCCCGCGACCAGATCTCGCCGTCGGCGTGGACCTCGCCCACCATGTCCTCGGGGTAGTGCTTGGTCCCGTCCAGCCTCCGCAGGCAGTGCGTCGGACCGGACGTGTAGGACACCGAGTCCCAGTCGGCGACGCACGGTTCCGGGGTCTTGGATGGTGTACCGGTAGCCCAGCTGGTGACCGCCACAGCCAGGTAGTCGCCGAACGCCTCGCCGATCGCACCCGACTCCAGGTTCGTGCCGAACCCGGTGACCTGGCCGTCCTGCACGGAGTGACCGTACTCATGGACGATCACCTCGGCGTCCTCGGCGTCGTCCACGCCGCCCTTGCCGAGCGTGATGTTCGCCTTGTCGCCCCGGAAGAACGAGTTGTCGCCCCCGTACTGGTCGATCCGCAGCTCGATCTGCCGCTGGTTCACCGGACGGAGCGCGGACCCGAACCCGAGGTGCTGCAGGTACTTCTGCGCGGTCGTCACCCAGTAGTAGCCCATGACCTGCTCGAACTGGTCGGAGTCGCGGTGATAGGCGGTCAGCGCGCCATCGTCGATTCGGGCCGCCTTGCCTGTTTCGCTCTTGACCCGCACATATCGGCCGGTGAGCGACCCGGAACCGTCGAGGTCGGTGAGGGTGACCTGGCGGTAGGCGGACGCCAGCGCGGCGTAGTCCGCGTCCTTCGCATCGGTGAGGGACTCGTCGCCGAGCTGCTGGACGGGGTTGGGGTAGAAGACGGTCCCGGTCGCGGTCGTCGCGGAATCCGCGGCCGACGCGGGCGGCATCGCCATGACGAGAGGAAACGCGGCCACGGCCACCAGGGCGAAACGTCGTGTGTTACGCATGGGCGGACGGTATGGTCCGGTCTCTTGCGGGAACAGGTCCAATCCGCGCCGCGTCCAAGTCTGGCGGGCATCGCCCGTCCGCGGCACCGAATGCTGGCGAAGTTTGTGCTGGTGTCCGCGCCCATCAGGCAAACGCGACCCACTCCAGCCAGAAGGCCAGCAGTTCCTGATCGCCGAAGATCTCCAACCCCTCGGCCGTACGCCGCCGGTAGACGAGCAGGAGCAGTTCGATGACCGGGCCGCGTCCTTGATCGAGGACGTCAGCAGCTCCGTCCAGGTGACGATCTCGGCACTGAGGCGATCATGATCCATGCCGGGTCGCGTTAGTCCGTCCGGCCTTCGCTCACCGTCCAGGAGTCGGCGAGCTCGCACAGTTCGTCGAGCGCCCTTTCGACGCGTTCCCGGTCGCCGGTGGTGAGGAAGTCGGTCTGCAGGCCGGAGTAGGCGCTGTTGAGGAACGTCGCGTTGACGCGCGCCCGGGCCGGGTCGAGGCCGCGGGCGGTCAGCGCGCCGGCGACGAACTCGGCCCTTTCCGTCAGGAATGCCGGGACCCGGCCACCGAGACGTCCGGCCGCCGCGAGGCCCTCGATCTCCCGCACGAGCCGGGTGTGCGCGATGTTCTCGGGCGCGAGATGGCGGTCCCAGGAGTCGCGGACGATCGCGCCGATCCCCCGCGTGGTGTCGTCCCAGCCCTCGGTCGCGTGGAGTTGCGCGTGCTGGACCTCGTCCAGGCGTTGCAGCAGCGCGGCGAGGAGCGCGTCCTTGTCGGCGAAGTGGTGGGTCAGGACGCGTGTACTCTGCCCGAGCGCCTGGGCGATCGGACGCATCGAGAGGCCGGACATTCCGTGCTCGGCGAGGTGGTCGAGTACCGCGTCGAGGATCTCGGTGCGGCGGTGCGGGTCGCGCGGCCTGGCCACTGACGGGTCTCCTTCGTTCACCGGGCGTCCGGCCCATAAGGTAACGAGTGTTACCTTAACTCAATGCCCCTCTGCCGACGCTCCTCCGGCGGGCTCTGGCTCACCGCCCTTACCCTGACCGCCTTCACCCTCCAGACCGACGACTTCGTGATCGTCGGCGTGCTGCCGTCCATCGCGGACGGCTTGTCGACCGGCGAGGCCGCGGCCGGGCAGCTCGTGACCGTCTTCTCCGTCATCTGCGCCGTGGTCGCGCCCGCGGCGGCCGTGCTCACGGCGTCCTGGCCGCGGCGCCGACTGCTCACCGGCGGGATGCTGGTGTTCTGCGCCGCCAACCTCGCCGTCCCGCTCGCCACGTCCTTCGCAGCACTGATGGCCGCGTTCGCCGGCCGCCGTCCTGCCCGCGGTGTTAGCGGTCACCGCAGCTCTTTCCCCGTCCGGGCGGCAGGGCCGCGACCTGGCCACGGTCATGGCGGGGCTGACGGGCGCCGTCGTCGTCGGCGTCCGGGACGGGCGGGCTCCTGGGCCTCGCCGCCATGGTCTTCCTGCGCGTCGCCGTGCCGGACGTGGCACCGCCGCCCGCGGCTGGGCTGGGTGAACGCCTTCGTCCGCTTGGCCGTCCTGCCGTGATGTGCGTGCTCCTGGCAGCCGTCGCCGCGGTCCTCAGCAACCTGCTGATGCAGACCTATCTGGCGCCGTTCCTGGACGAGGTGGCGGGCGTGACTCCGTCCGGCCTCGGCGGGCTGCTGATCCTCACCGGCATCGCGGGCATCGTGGGAGGGGGTTTCAGCGGCACCTTGGGTGACCGGTTCGGCCCAGCGAGGACGTTCGCGCTGGCCGTCGCCGTCTTCATCTCGGCGATGGCGGGACTGGCGGTGTCCTGGTCGCTGCGTCCTGCGCATCTGGCGTTCGTCGTCCCACTGTTGCTGCTGTGGTCGGCGGCTGCCTGGTCGGTTCCACTTCCCGTCCAGACGCGTGTTCTGGCGCTGGCCGGCCCCGAAAGCGATCCGCAGGCGTTGGCGCTCAGCAGCAGCGCGGTCTATGTCGGAGCCTCACTGGGCGCGGGCCTCGGGGGCTGGCTGCTCGGTGCCGCCGGCTTGGGATCCCTCCCGGTCGCCGCCGCGGGCTGCGCCCTGCTGGCCTTGGCGTTGTTCGGCCTTGCCGAACGCACCGTAGCGACGACCGCCTCGGTGAACGTACGCAAGGGCCTGGGGGATCGCGAGGCGAACGTCTGAGCGTATGTGCGGGGCGGTGGCCGCGCCGGTGCAAGGTGTGTGGGTTGGCACCGGCGCGACCATGATCCCGACAGCTGTCGAGCGGTCCAATTCTGCCTCGCCCCACGTTGCACAATCGTTGCGCCGGCCTCTCGTGTCCATCGGGTCACATGAAGTGTCCATGGCTGACGGACAGGAACCCACCTCACTTTGGGTGTCGGCCCTCACGCCTGTCTGGGTGCTCCGCTGGCCAGGGTGGAGTTCAACATCCTCCCCGAGGCAGCTGAGCCGTCGTAGCCGTGACGCCCGTCTTCATCACGTACCAGCCGACGTCATCTGGTACATCTCCACCACGTCCGTGCCCCTTGGCCCGGCCTCAGGCACGCGAGCGCATGATGGTGGTCGTATTCTGTGGTTCATGATCAATCCCGTCCCTGAGTGGGAACGGCGAATGGCCGACCTGTGGGCGACGTTCGACGACCATGAGCCCGATGACTTCCTCGCGAAGGTCGAGGAACTGACCGCTGAACTTTCGCCGGCGACGCCGTTGGCGAGTACGAACTGGCTTCCGCCCATGACTCGATCGGTAACGAGGCTGCGGCGGCAGGGCACTACCAGCGAGCCTTCGCAGCCGGGCTCCCAGAGTCGCGTCGGAGGCAGGCCACGATTCAGTACGCCAGCACCCTCCGCAATCTCGGCCGGGCCGACGAAAGCGTCGCCCTCCTGACCGCTGAACGGAAGGCCGGCTCCGACGAACTCGACGACGCCGTCACCGCGTTCCTCGCTCTCGCGCTCACCGATGTCGGGCGGGAGCGCGAGGCGGCCGGACTCGCACTCGGAGCGCTGTCACGCCATCTTCCCCGTTACAACCGTTCGCTCTCCAATTACGCGAAAGCATTGCTGGATATCGAGACATAAAGAAAGGGCCCCGCCGTGTCGGCGGGGCCCTATCCATAATAGAGTCCGGCGGTGTCCTACTCTCCCACACAGTCTCCCATGCAGTACCATCGGCGCTGAAGGGCTTAACTTCCGGGTTCGGGATGGGACCGGGTGTTTCCCCCTCGCCAAAACCACCGAACGACCAACCCCCAACACCCCCAGCAGGGGTGCGGGAAGAACTCGTCCGAGCAACCAAGGCTCGATATTATGTTGTGCGGGTTCCCGGTTGTTTCCTGGGAACCACACAGGGACGCGAACATCGTCTCGCAGCGAGATGCTTTGAACGTTCAGTGTGTTCAAGCCACTCGGCCTATTAGTACCGGTCGACTCCACACGTCACCGTGCTTCCATCTCCAGCCTATCAACCCGGTCGTCTACCGGGGGCCTTACACCCCACAAAGGGGGTGGGAGAACTCATCTCGAGGAAGGCTTCCCGCTTAGATGCTTTCAGCGGTTATCCCGACCGAACGTAGCCAACCAGCCGTGCCCCTGGCGGGACAACTGGCACACCAGAGGTTCGTCCGTCCCGGTCCTCTCGTACTAGGGACAGACCCTCTCAATTCTCCTACGCGCACAGCGGATAGGGACCGAACTGTCTCGCGACGTTCTAAACCCAGCTCGCGTGCCGCTTTAATGGGCGAACAGCCCAACCCTTGGGACCTACTCCAGCCCCAGGATGCGACGAGCCGACATCGAGGTGCCAAACCATCCCGTCGATATGGACTCTTGGGGAAGATCAGCCTGTTATCCCCGGGGTACCTTTTAGCCGTTGAGCGACACCACTTCCACACGTAGGTGCCGGATCACTAGGCCCTGCTTTCGCACCTGCTCGACACGTCCGTCTCACAGTCAAGCTCCCTTGTGCCCTTGCACTCGCCACCTGATTGCCAACCAGGCTGAGGGAACCTTTGGGCGCCTCCGTTACTCTTTGGGAGGCAACCGCCCCAGTTAAACTACCCACCAGGCACTGTCCCCCACCCGGATACACGGGTGCGGGTTAGACGCTCAAAACGACCAGAGTGGTATTTCACCAATGACTCCACCCAAACTGGCGTCTGGGCTTCACAGTCTCCCACCTATCCTACACAAGACGCTTCAGGCGCCAATGCCAAGCTGTAGTGAAGGTCCCGGGGTCTTTCCGTCCTGCTGCGCGAAACGAGCATCTTTACTCGTACTGCAATTTCGCCGGGCCTGTGGTTGAGACAGCGGGGAAGTCGTTACGCCATTCGTGCAGGTCGGAACTTACCCGACAAGGAATTTCGCTACCTTAGGATGGTTATAGTTACCACCGCCGTTTACCGGCGCTTAGATTCTCAGCTTCGACACCCGAAAGCGTCTAACCGGTCCTCTTAACGTTCCGGCACCGGGCAGGCGTCAGTCCGTATACAGCGTCTTACGACTTCGCACGGACCTGTGTTTTTAGTAAACAGTCGCTTCCCCCTGGCCTCTGCGACCCCACCCAGCTCCCCGTGCAAGACGGTTCACCAAGCGTGGTCCCCCTTCTCCCAAAGTTACGGGGGCAATTTGCCGAGTTCCTTAACCACAGTTCACCCGATCGCCTTGGTATTCTCTACCTGACCACCTGAGTCGGTTTAGGGTACGGGCCGCCGATACACTCGCTAGAGGCTTTTCTCGACAGCATGGGATCACTCACTTCACCTAAAACGGCTCGGCATCACATCTCACCCTTAAACGGTGCACGGATTTACCTGCACACCGGGCTACATGCTTACCCCAGGACAACCATCGCCTGGGCTGAGCTACCCTCCTGCGTCACCCCATCACTCACCTACTACCCCCTCGGGCCCCACGCTCCCCACACCCAGAGCCCGAAGGCCCCGAGCATAGTTCGGGTGGTTAGCATCAGAGGGTTCAGCGTTGGCGCATACCAGCGGGTACGGGAATATCAACCCGTTGTCCATCGACTACGCCTGTCGGCCTCGCCTTAGGTCCCGACTTACCCTGGGCGGATTAGCCTGCCCCAGGAACCCTTGGTCATCCGGCGCACACGTTTCTCACGTGTGATTCGCTACTCATGCCTGCATTCTCACTCCCACACCCTCCACCCCTGGGTCACCCCGAGGCTTCACCGGACGCAGGACGCTCCCCTACCCATCACACCCAAAAGGATGCAATGCCACGGCTTCGGCGGTGTGCTTGAGCCCCGCTACATTGTCGGCGCGGAATCACTTGACCAGTGAGCTATTACGCACTCTTTCAAGGATGGCTGCTTCTAAGCCAACCTCCTGGTTGTCACAGCAACTCCACATCCTTTCCCACTTAGCACACGCTTAGGGGCCTTAACCGATGATCTGGGCTGTTTCCCTCTCGACTACGAAGCTTATCCCCCGCAGTCTCACTGCCACGCTCTCACTTACCGGCATTCGGAGTTTGGCTGACGTCAGTAACCTTGTAGGGCCCATCAGCCATCCAGTAGCTCTACCTCCGGCAAGAAACACGCAACGCTGCACCTAAATGCATTTCGGGGAGAACCAGCTATCACGGAGTTTGATTGGCCTTTCACCCCTAACCACAGGTCATCCCCCAGGTTTTCAACCCTGGTGGGTTCGGGCCTCCACACCGTCTTACCGGCGCTTCACCCTGCCCATGGCTAGATCACCCCGCTTCGGGTCTACAGCATGCGACTAAAACGCCCTATTCAGACTCGCTTTCGCTACGGCTACCCGCCACCGGTTAACCTCGCCACACACCATAACTCGCAGGCTCATTCTTCAAAAGGCACGCCATCACGAACAAGAGAAACAAGTTCCCCTCGAGGACGCTCTGACGGCTTGTAGGCACACGGTTTCAGGTACTATTTCACGACCCCTCACCGGGGCACTTTTCACCTTTCCCTCACGGTACTAGTCCGCTATCGGTCACCAGGAAGTATTCAGCCTTACCACGTGGTCGTGGCAGATTCACACGGGATTTCACGGGCCCCGTGCTACTCGGGAACACACCCAGAAGCCACTCGAATTTCGTCTACCGGACTCTCACCGTCTACGGTCGGCCATCCCAAGCCGTTCAACTATCCGAGCAGTTTATAACTCCTCGATCCAGCGGCAGCTGGACCCGGATGGTCCCACAACCCCGCACACGCAACGCCTGCCGGCTATCACACGCGCACGGTTTAGGCTCCTCCGCTTTCGCTCACCACTACTCACGGAATCACAATTGTTTTCTCTTCCTGCGGGTACTGAGATGTTTCACTTCCCCGCGTTCCCACCAACCTGCCTATACATTCAGCAGGCGGCGACACCCCATGACGAGTGCCAGGTTTCCCCATTCGGAAATCCCCGGATCAAAGTCTGGTTGCCGACTCCCCGAGGCATATCGCAGGCTCCCACGTCCTTCATCGGCTCCTGATGCCAAGGCATCCACCGTATGCCCTAAAAAACTTGAACACACAAAACGATCAAAACAAATCGCAGACAAACAACAAAACCCCACAAAACCAACCCCCAAAGGGATCAGCCTGCAAGATCTCATCATTCGCCAGAGATGCTCGCGTCCACTGTGCAGTTCTCAAAAAACAACCGGGCCCACCAAAACCACACCCCGATGAAGGAATGTGGTCCTGGTCCCGCGATCCAGAGGCACCCGGGCGAAGCCCGTTCCCTCAGGACCCAACAGCGTGTCCAACCCTCTACCCGCCCGAGGCCGCCGTTCCCACTCCCCACAGACCCGAGGGTCCTTGAGGCGGTACTTGCCGGCTCACACAGGCAGTGAGCTGAGTAGCCAGTGCTCCACATCTATGAGCAGCCACCTGACGAACATGCGCCGTCACTGGCGGCCACCGACCTGAGCCTTCCCGGAAGGGAAGCAGCTCGGGCCAGTTGGTGCTCCTTAGAAAGGAGGTGATCCAGCCGCACCTTCCGGTACGGCTACCTTGTTACGACTTCGTCCCAATCGCCGGCCCCACCTTCGACCGCTCCCCCCACACAAGGTGGTTGGGCCACGGGCTTCGGGTGTTGCCGACTTTCGTGACGTGACGGGCGGTGTGTACAAGGCCCGGGAACGTATTCACCGCAGCGTTGCTGATCTGCGATTACTAGCGACTCCGACTTCACGAAGTCGAGTTGCAGACTTCGATCCGAACTGAGACCGGCTTTAAGGGATTCGCTCCACCTCACGGTATCGCAGCCCTCTGTACCGGCCATTGTAGCATGTTTGCAGCCCAAGACATAAGGGGCATGATGACTTGACGTCATCCCCACCTTCCTCCGAGTTGACCCCGGCGGTCTCCCATGAGTCCCCACCATAACGTGCTGGCAACATGGAACGAGGGTTGCGCTCGTTGCGGGACTTAACCCAACATCTCACGACACGAGCTGACGACAGCCATGCACCACCTGTCACCGGCCCAAAAAGGACCCACCATCTCTGATGGTTTTCCGGCAATGTCAAGCCTTGGTAAGGTTCTTCGCGTTGCGTCGAATTAAGCAACATGCTCCGCCGCTTGTGCGGGCCCCCGTCAATTCCTTTGAGTTTTAGCCTTGCGGCCGTACTCCCCAGGCGGGGCGCTTAATGCGTTAGCTACGGCGCGGAATCCGTGGAAGAACCCCACACCTAGCGCCCAACGTTTACGGCGTGGACTACCAGGGTATCTAATCCTGTTCGCTCCCCACGCTTTCGCTCCTCAGCGTCAGTACAGGCCCAGAGAACCGCCTTCGCCACCGGTGTTCCTCCCGATATCTGCGCATTTCACCGCTACACCGGGAATTCCATTCTCCCCTACCTGCCTCTAGTCTGCCCGTATCCACCGCAGACCCACGGTTAAGCCGTGGGCTTTCACGACAGACGCGACAAACCGCCTACGAGCTCTTTACGCCCAATAATTCCGGACAACGCTTGCGCCCTACGTATTACCGCGGCTGCTGGCACGTAGTTAGCCGGCGCTTCTTCTGCAGGTACCGTCACGTTAGCTTCGTCCCTGCTGAAAGAGGTTTACAACCCGAAGGCCGTCATCCCTCACGCGGCGTCGCTGCGTCAGGCTTCCGCCCATTGCGCAATATTCCCCACTGCTGCCTCCCGTAGGAGTCTGGGCCGTGTCTCAGTCCCAGTGTGACCGGTCGCCCTCTCAGGCCGGTTACCCGTCGTCGCCTTGGTAGGCCATCACCCCACCAACAAGCTGATAGGCCGCGAGCCCAACCCTGACCGAAAAACTTTCCACCACCCACCATGCGGAGAATGGTCATATCCGGTATTAGACCCGGTTTCCCAGGCTTATCCCAAAGTCAGGGGCAGGTTGCTCACGTGTTACTCACCCGTTCGCCGCTCGAGTACCCCCGAAGGGGCCTTTCCGCTCGACTTGCATGTGTTAAGCACGCCGCCAGCGTTCGTCCTGAGCCAGGATCAAACTCTCCATCAAGGTCCAACGACCAACCAGGGGGCGAACCCCAGCCGACCAAACCTCAGGAAACAATCCCAGCACCACGATCCCCCTCACACGAGAAGGACCGCATTGCCTCAAAGAAATCCCCGACCATCCAAAGACGGCCACGGGGCGACCCGGCCAACAAACAGACCGGGCCGATAAAGGCACTGGCTTTTAACACGCTGTTGAGTTCTCAAGAAACGGACACCCACCGCGCCGAACCCCGCTCCCGCAGGCCCCGGCTCCGGGGCAACCCTTCTAACTTACCCGATACCCGCCGTCTGTCAAGCCGATCAACCAAGATCTTTTCGACGAGCCGGAGAGAGTCCAGGCCCCCACACGACGACACACCCCCAGGCCGAAAACCTGGAGAGATCATCTCGTGGGAAGTGCCCTGCGGGCCGGCCACCTCTCGGCGTCCTGCATCCCGTCCTGGGCTGGTCGGACCATCCTACAGCAGTCCGAGCGAGGCTCGAGCCATTTTCGGAGATCCAGCCCCGGGGCCGGCCGCCTCATGGCGTCCCGCGCCCCTTGGAGCAGGAGAGACATTAAGGCGACCCGCGGAGACCGTCAAATCGGAGCGCTACAGCCAATTGCCACCCTTGTCGCTCAAGAACCCCAAAGACCACTCTGACCTCGCTTTTCACGCACTATGTGTGCCGGGTCACAGTGGGGTACGGTGCCCAGACCGCTCAACCGCCCGACATGCAGCGGTGGCTCCCGGCACGACCGTTGACCGAGGTCAGGAGGATCCTCGTGAATGTGCCCGTGGCCGCCCGCTCTCCGGCAGCGCGGCTGGTGGTCGCCGCGACGATGGGGCCCACGATCCATGACGTGCACGCCTGGCGGTTCAAGGTCGTGCAGGGCCTGATCGAGCTGCACGCCGACCCGGTCAGATTCCGGCCCATGCATGATCCCTCGGGACGAGGGCTGCATCTCAGCAGCGGCGCCGCACTGGTGAATCTCCGTCTGGCCGCTGCGCAGCTCGGCCACGAGGCCGTGGTGCGGCTGCTTCCGGACCCCGGACGGCCGGCAGTCCTCGCCTCAGTGCGGCTCGCCGGGCGTCATCGGGTGACCCAAGAAGAGCGGCTGCTCTACGCCGCGACCCTCCGTCCCTTCCTCGGCGACCGTCCCAGAACGGGTGCCTGCCCTCGCCCTGCCCTGATCGACGAGCTGAGCGGCGTGGCGCGGCTTGAGGGGACGGTGCTCCATCCGCTTCCCTCGCGCGCGGACTCGACAGCGCAGCGGGCAGTGCTCACGACCCGCGGAGACTCCCCTGCCGAGTGGCTTCGTGCGGGCCAGGCGCTCCAGCGCCTCCTGCTGAGCGCCAAGACTCGCTCGCTCTCAGCATCGTTCCTGTACGAGACGGTCAACGTGCCCAACATAAAGGACGTCACGGCTCCAGGGGAGGTGCCACAAGTGCTCCTGGAGATCACGCAGAACGTGAACGTGCGCCTACTCAAGCCGCCGGTAGGTCGACAGGACAAAGGACAGAGGCGTCGACAACGGGTCCGATAGCCGCTCCAGGCGTTCTCGCAGCCGGTCAGCCGGGACGTGGTGCGCGCTCGGCCCCATGCCTACAAGCGTTGCGACCTCGTCGTGCGTCAGGGCGGCCTCGGCTTCGAGCTCCTGACGTGAATCCAGCTTGAAGTAGCCGGCGAGCGCGGTGTCCATGCGCTCGGTCTTGCGCTTGTCGATCGACAGCAGCCCCAGCGACTCCACAAGCGCGCCGAGATGCCGCGGCGACGGCGTCACCGTGAACAGGAGCCCGTCCTCGCGGAGGACCCTGTGGAACTCCGCCGCGTTACGGGGAGCGAAGACGTTCACCACCGTGTCGGCGGCGCCGTCGCGGATCGGCAGCGGACGCCACAGGTCGGCCACAACGGCACCGCAGCGTGGATGCGCCCTTGCGGCACGGCGGGCGGCGTGTTTGGAGATGTCGAGGGCGAGGCCGATCGTGTCCGGTGACCGGTCGAGTATCCGGCTCAGGTAGTGCCCGGTTCCGGCACCCGCGTCGAGGACGAGTCCGGATCCCGCCTGGGAGACGTTCCAGGCGAGCCGATCGGCGGGGGCCGTGAAGTGTCCGGCCCTGAGGAACTCGTCTCGCGCGCGCACCATCTCCGGCGTGTCCGCGGTTCCAGGGCGGGCGTTGCCCGGCAGGAGGTTCGCGTATCCCTGGCGCGCGATGTCGAAGGTGTGCCCGCCCGGGCAGAGCAGCCTGTGGCCGGCCAGTTCGAGATCGGCTCCGCACACGGGGCACACCAGGAAGGGGACGACATCGGCGAGCATCCGTCCATCATCGACCATGCCGGCCATGGAAGGGGCGGCACAGTCCGCTTCTTTGCCGTCGCGCCGCCCGCACGCCGCCCGCTCGCCCGGCGGGCGCCTCGTCGGCGCAACCTGGCAGGCCGTGCGCTCAGGACTCGGCGCGCCGCCGGACGTCCGCCATGTCCAGGCCGCGGACCTGCTCGATCACGTTCTCCAGCACCGGCTCGGGCACCGCGCCCGGCTCGGCGAAGACGATCATTCCGTCGCGGATCGCCATCAGGGTGGGAATGGACCTGATCCCGAACCGTTCCGACAGCTCCGGCTCGGCGTCGGTGTCGACCTTGCCGAAGACGATGTCGTCGTGCGTGCCCGCCGACTTCTCGAACACGGGCGCGAACCTCTTGCACGGGCCGCACCACTCCGCCCAGAAGTCGACCAGCACGATGCCGTCGCCCTGAGCCACCTCGTCGAAGTTCTCAGCGGTCAGTGTGACCGTCGCCATGTCGGTTTCTCCTCATTCGGGGTATCAGGTCGTAGAGCGGCTTACAGCCTCGCAGTATTCCCCACCCGGGAATCACAGAGCGGTAATTAGCGTTGTCCCCTTAGGGAGATCGCACCGGAGAAGGGTCAGGATGGCTGCAACCCGTACCAAGGGCGACAGGGTCGACGTCCCCGACAAGGATCTTGTCGGAGCGTACCTCGACCGGATCGGCCGCACCCCCCTGCTCGACGCGCAGGAGGAGGTCGATCTGGCCAAGGCGATCGAAGGGGGCCTGTACGCCGAGCAGCTTCTCGAGGAGGGGAGGGTGCCCGACGGCGCCTCCCGCGAGGAGCTGGAGGAACTGGCCGCGGCGGGGCTGCGTGCGAAGCAGCGCTTCGTCGAGGCCAACCTGCGGCTGGTGGTCTCGATCGCCCGGAAATACCCGACCGACTCGTTGCCCCTCATCGACCTCATCCAGGAGGGGAACCTGGGGCTGATGCGGGCGGTGGAGAAGTTCGACTACCGCCGCGGTTTCAAGTTCTCCACGTACGCGACATGGTGGATCAGGCAGGCGATCGGCCGTGGGCTCAGTCACACCGCCCGCACCATCCGGCTGCCGGTCCACGTCGAGGAGGAGCTCTCGCGGCTGCGCCGCGCGGAGCGCCAGCTGGGCCGCGAGCTCGGCAGGGAGCCGACCCGCGAGGAGCTCGCCGGGCACCTGGGCGCCGATGCCGAGCACGTTGACGAGCTGCTGCGCTGGCGTCGCGACCCGGCGAGCCTGGACGCGACCGTCGACGACGCCGGCGAGACGCCGATGGGCGACCTGCTGGAGGATCCGGACGCGGTCACCCCGGAGACGGAGATCCTCGCGCTGGACGACATCGAGGGCCTCGGACGGCTGCTGGAACGGCTTCCGGAACGCGAGTCCGCGATCCTGCGGGCCCGGTTCGGGATGGACAACGGCCAGCCGCTCTCGTACGCGCAGATCGGCGCCCGGTACGGCCTTAGCCACAACCGGGTGCGGCAGATCACCGACCGTTCGCTGCGGCGGCTGCGGCAGCTGGCGAGCGAGACGGACCTGAGCGGCCGCCGGACGCTGGCCGGCGGTCCGGTCGGCGGCCAGGGCCCCGCCCGCGAGCCCGCCACCGCCGGCAGCCGGGCGGCCTGACGACCGCCGGCCCCGCCTCCCCCGCCCCGTGATCATCGGCCGGGCGGCCCCCGCACCGGGGCCGCCCGGCCGGCGTTTCCGGGCGGCCGGGCAGGTCACGGCGCCCTCGCTCACACGCCGTCCGGCCGGCTGCCGCCGGGCTGGGCGTCACCGCGGGGCGGGCGGTGCCATAGCCTTTTCAGCGTGAGTACATCCGCCGTCACCGGGGACCTCGACGCCTGGCGCGCCCTCCCCGCACTCCAGCAGCCCGATTGGGATGATCCGGACGAGGTCCGGGCCGTCGCCGCCGAACTGGCGGCCCAGCCGCCGCTCGTCTTCGCCGGCGAGTGCGACCAGCTGAAGGCACAGCTCGCGGACGTCGCGCGCGGTCAGGCGTTCGTCCTGCAGGGCGGCGACTGCGCCGAGACGTTCGACGGGTCGAACGCCGACGCGGTGAAGAACAAGCTCAAGACGCTGCTGCAGATGGCGGTCGTGCTCACCTACGCCGCGAGCGTCCCGGTCGTGAAGATCGGCCGGATGGCCGGCCAGTTCGCCAAGCCCCGCTCCAAGCCCGCGGAGGTCCGCGGCGGCGTGGAGCTGCCCGCGTACCGGGGCGACGCGGTGAACGGGTTCGACTTCGACGCGGCGTCCCGGCGCAACGACCCGCACCGCCTGCTGAAGGCGTACCACTGCTCGGCGGTGACGCTGAACCTGTGCCGGGCGTTCACCAAGGGCGGCTACGCCGACCTGCGGCAGGTGCACGCCTGGAACCAGGACTTCGTGGCGCAGAGCCCGGCGGGCCGCCGCTACGAGCAGCTCGCCGGTGAGATCGACCGCGCGCTGACGTTCATGAAGGCGTGCGGGGCGAACCCCGACGAGTTCCACGGGGTGGAGTTCTACTCCAGCCACGAGGCGCTGCTGCTGGAGTACGAGCGGGCCCTGACCCGCATCGACCACCTCAGCGGCCTGCCGTACGACGTGTCCGCGCACTTCCTGTGGATCGGTGAGCGGACCCGGCAGCTGGACGGCGCCCACGTGGAGTTCCTGCGGCACATCCGCAACCCGATCGGGGTGAAACTCGGCCCGACGACGTCCGCGGACGACGCTCTGGCGCTGATGGAGCGGCTGAACCCCGACCACGAGCCGGGTCGGCTCACCTTCATCACCCGGATGGGCGCCGACCGGATCCGCGACGCGCTGCCCCCGCTGATCGAGAAGGTGCACCAGAGCGGCGCGCCCGTCGCGTGGATCTGCGACCCTATGCACGGGAACACGTTCGAGGCCCCCAGCGGGCACAAGACGCGCCGCCTGGACGACGTGCTGGACGAGGTGGCCGGGTTCTTCGAGGTCCACCGGGCTCTCGGCACGCACCCGGGCGGCATCCACATCGAGTTCACCGGCGACGACGTCACCGAATGCGTCGGCGGCGGGCACGGCCTCACCGAGACCGACCTGCACGAGCGGTACGAGACGGCCTGCGACCCGCGCCTCAACCGCGGTCAGTCCCTGGACTTGGCCTTCATGGTCGCGGAGCTGTACCGCAAATCCGCCTGATCATCCCCAGCAGGCCCGGACGGCCGTCGGCCGTCCGGGCCTGTCGCATGTGTGACACGGCACAGGCGCGCCGGGGGACCGGGCCATGATCGCGTCAGCGCTCACGGGAGGTCTTACGGGACGGCACGTTCCAGGCGGGACGATCCGTCAGATGTCGACCTCGGCCCAGACGACCTTGCCGCCGGTCACCGGGTCGGCGCCCCAGGAGTTGGCGAAGCGGTCAACGATGAACAGGCCGCGGTGGGACTCGTCCAGGGGGCCGGGAACGGTCAGCCGGGGCAGCTGGGCCGCGCGGTCGCGGACCTCGACGCGGACCCGGCCGGTGCCGCGCAGCAGGCGCAGTTCCAGAGCCGTCCCGGCGTGCCGGACGGCGTTGGCGACGAGCTCCGCCACGATCGCGGTGACGAGTTCCTCGCGGTCCATGAGCGCCCAGGTGCGCATGGTCCGGGCGGCGAGCCGCCTCGCGTACTCGACCGCCTCGGTCTGCGGCGCCGCGCGCAGTGTGGTCTCGGTCATCGGGTCGGTCACTCCGCCCGCTCGCCGTTCCGCATCGTCGTCCCCTCACCGTCCATCGGCCGACGCCTCCTCCGCCTGGTCCTCGATGAGGAACCGGTCGAGCCCGGTGGTGCGCAGCACGTTCTCGACCCGGCCGTAGGCACCGGTGACGGTGAGCGTGGCGTTCTGCGCGCGTGCGTGCTTGTACGCCCTGACGAGAACGTTGAGCCCGGAGGAGTCACAGAAATCGACCGCCGCGAGGTCGACGACGACCGCCCTCTCGCCCGCGTCCACGAGCTCGGTCAGCCGAGTGCGCAGCTCTTCGGAGGAGTGCAGGTCGATGGAGCCGCGCGCGGCGATCGTCGCGCGGCCGTCCTGTCGTGTCGTGTGCAAGGCAAGCCCCACGCCACCCCACCTTACCGATTGTTGGTCTCCATCATGACGCCCGCAGAACGATGAGGGCAACGTCGTCGTTCGAGGGTTCAGGGCCGAAATCGCGCACCGCGCGCTGGATGCGGGCCGCGACCGCGCCCGCGCTCAGCCCGGTGCAGCCGGCGAGCAGCCGTTCCAGGCCGTGCCCGTCGCCGAGCAGCCGGTTGCCGGCGCGCCTTTCGGTCACGCCGTCGGTCACGCAGAGCAGGACCTCCCCGCGGCGCAGGTCGACGGCGTCGGTGTGGAACTCCACGCCGTCGAAGACGCCCAGCAGCGGCTGCGGCGAGGCGGCCTCGCGGACGCCGCCGTCCGGGTCGAGGATCAGCGGCGGCGGGTGCCCGGCGCTCGTCAGCCTGATCGTCACGCCGTCGGAGCGTCGCCGGGCCGCGATCTCTCCGTGCAGCAGGGTGAGCAGCCGCCCGCGCTCACCCTCGCCGAGGATGAGCCGGTTGAGGCGGGTGAGGACGGCCGGGACGGACATGTCCTCGGCGGCGAGGATGCGCAGCGCGTGCCGGGCGAGGCCGGTGACGGCGGCGGCCTCCGGGCCGGTGCCGCACACGTCGCCGATGGCGAACCGCCAGCGGGACGCCAATGCGGGGCTGCCCGGCCGCAGGCCGCTCTCGAAGACGTCGTAGAAGTCACCGCCGACCTCGCTGCCCTCCCCGGCGGGCTCGTACACCACCGCGACCTCCAGGCCGGGGATCTCGGGGATGCCGGGCGGCAGGAGGCTGCGCTGCAGCGCGCTGCTCATGGCGGTCTGGGCGGAGAAGAGGCGGGCGTTGTCGACGGCGAGGGCGGCGCGGCGGCTGAGCTCCTCGGCCAGCTCGATCGCGCTGCGGGGGAAGCGGTCGCCGGACGGGCGGCCGATGGCGATGGTGCCGATGCGCCGGCCGCGGGCGATCAGCGGGAACGCGTAGACCTGGTCGCCGGAGGTGTCGCCGGCCGCGACGCGGAACTCCGCGGGAGCGGCGGCGAACCCGTTCCAGGGCCCGGGAACGTCGGTCGGAGGGGCGGCGCCCGCGTGTTCGAGCAGCTCGCGGAGGCCGTCGGCGCGGTTCTCGTCGGCGTGCCAGACGTACGCGAGCCGGTCGGGCTCGGCCTCGGTCACGGTGTAGACGGCGCACCAGGTCGCCAGCCGGGGCACGACGAGCTGGGCGACCAGCGCCATCGTGCGTTCCTGGTCGAGGGTGCCCGCGAGGAGGTCGCTGGCCTCGGCCACGAAGCTGAGCCAGCCCCGCCAGGACCGTTCCAACTCCCCCACCCTGGCCTTCTCCAGGGAGAGCGACATCTCGTCGGCGAGCCGGCCGAGCCGGACGCCGTCGGCCTCTCCGAAGCGGCCGGAGGCTGACGAGACGGCCACGATGAGACCGGTCAGCCGGCCCTGGGACTCCAGCGGCGCGGCGGCCAGCGACCGCGCCCGCAGCGCGGCCGCGGTGGGATCGGAGGCGTCGGCGGCCACCCAGGCCGAGCCGGCGCGGGCGGCGGGGGCGAGGGAGCCGACCGACAGCTCGCCGAGCGGCATCTCGGCGGCGGTCCCGGCGGACGACCCCATGATCAGGCGCCCGTCGCGCTCGGTCAGCAGGACGGCGGCGCCCTCGGCGCCGAGGACCTCCCGGACGGCGGCGACGCCGTCCTCCATGGCCTCTACGGCCGCCGGGGAGCGCAGTAGCCGGTCGCCGGCGACAGGGATCTCGCCGGCCCCGCCGGCGAACCTGCCCTGGACGGCGGCACCGGCGCCCTCGCGCGCCGGCTCGGCGCCGTCGCGGGGGCCGCGGTCGCGGACCGGGTGGTCGCCCCGCGCGGAACCGTTGCCGGCGATCTCGGCGGTGCGGGCGGCCTCGGCGGTCTCGGCGGTCTCGGCGGCCACGGTGTCCGGCGAAGCCGCGCCTTCCGCCGCGCCCGGACCGGGTAGCCGGAACCAGACGCCTTTGGAGCGCCGGTCGTAGGAGACCCCCCAGGACGCGGCGAGCCGGGAGATCGACGGCAGTCCGCGCCCGCTGGAGGCGGTGACGCCCGGCATCTCGATGCCCCGGGTGGGATGGCGGTCGCGGACCTCGATCTCGACGGCCCCGTCATGCAGGCGGCAGGCGACCTCGAAGGAGGTCCCGGCGTAGGCGATGGCGTTGGTGGCGAGCTCGCTGGTCGCCAGGACGGCGTCGTCCGCCACCTCGTCCATGCCCCAGTCGGCCAGCACCTTCCGGACGAACCGGCGCGCGTCCGCCACCGCAGGGGCGGTGGACGGGAAGGTGGCCGACGCCGTCTGGCGATCCAACTGTCGTCCCTCGTTCGAAACGTTTTCTACCGGGTCTGGCTATCGTGACAGACTGGTCGGCCGCCCGGCCACGAGAGCCGTGAACCGGTCCGTAACCTGCGTCCGGCCTCGGTGTTCGCGACCCCCCGCCACGACACGACAGACCGTAACACGAAGGCTACAAGGGCGGATGCACGGTCAGTACCGTCCGGTCACCACCAGTGCGCGGAGGGTTCCGCCGCCGCGCGGCGACGTAGAGTACAGGTGCTGCCGGAAGAGGCCCCCAGAACAGGAGTCCGTGGTATCCGGATAACCGATGAATCGCGGGCCAGGAGGATGAAGAGCATGCCGCGTACCGCGTCTCGTGCCCGCCCCGGCGGCGGGTACCGCGACACCGCCCCGCGTTACAGTGACGCAGATCTCGAACCGCTCCTCAAGGCGCTGATCGCCGTCCGGGACGGCAGGGCGAGGTCGGAGCTGGACGTGCCGGGCGAGGGCGCCGTGGCGGAGGCCGCGGCGATCCTGGAGGAGATCCGGCAGAACGGCATGGAGCTGTCCTCGGGACTGAGCCGCGTCCGGCGCGAGATCGGCCGGGAGGGCCAGTTGCGGGGCCGGCTGACCCCGGGCACGCTGCGGGGCACCTGGGCCAGCGCGGTGGAGGACTCCAACGCGATCATCGACAAGCTCACCGACCTGGCCACCGGGATGAGCCAGGTGGTGGAGGCGGTGGCGGCCGGCGACCTGAGCCAGCGGGTCGAGCTGCGGGTGCGCGGCCGGCCCATGCGCGGCGAGCTGCTGCGCATGGCCAAGTCGGTCAACGGCATGGTGGAGCTGCTCGACCAGTTCACCTGGGAGGTCACCCAGTTCGCCCGCGAGGTCGGCACCGAGGGCCGGCTCGGCGGGCAGGCCCCGGCGCGCGGCATGACCGGCCGGTGGCGGGACGTGACCGCGTCGGTGAACGTGATGGCGGCGCGGCTGACATCGCAGGTCCGCGACATCGCGGAGGTCACCACGGCGGTGGCCAGCGGCGACCTGACCCGCAAGGTCACGGTGGAGGCGACCGGTGAGCTCCAGGAGCTGAAGCTGACCGTGAACACGATGGTCGACCAGCTGTCGGCGTTCGCCGACGAGGTCACCCGTGTGGCACGCGAGGTCGGCACCGAGGGGCAGCTGGGCGGGCAGGCCAACGTGCCGGGCGTCAGCGGCGTCTGGAAGAACCTGACCGACAACGTCAACGCGATGGCGAACAACCTGACCTACCAGGTGCGCAACATCGCCCAGGTCACCACCGCCGTCGCCGAAGGCGACCTCGGCAAGAAGATCACGGTCGACGCGCAGGGCGAGATCCTGCAGCTGAAGGACACCGTGAACACGATGGTCGACACGCTGTCGGCGTTCGCCGACGAGGTCACCCGGGTCGCCCGCGAAGTGGGCACCGAGGGACGGCTCGGCGGCCAGGCCCGCGTCCCGGGCGTCAGCGGCGTCTGGAAGGACTTGACCAACAACGTCAACGGGATGGCGTCCAACCTGACCTACCAGGTGCGCAACATCGCCCAGGTCACCACCGCCGTCGCCGAAGGCGACCTCGGCAAGAAGATCACGGTCGACGCGCAGGGCGAGATCCTGGAACTGAAGGACACCGTGAACGCGATGGTGGACACGCTGTCGGCGTTCGCGTCCGAGGTGACCCGGGTCGCCCGCGAGGTGGGCACGGAGGGGCGGCTCGGCGGCCAGGCGATCGTGCCGGGGGCCGGCGGGGTCTGGCTCGATCTGACCGACAACGTCAACTCGATGGCCAACAACCTGACCAACCAGGTGCGCGGGATCGCGCAGGTGACCACCGCGGTGGCGCAGGGCGACCTGACCCGCCAGATCGAGGTCGACGCGCAGGGCGAGATCCTGGAGCTGAAGACCACCCTGAACACGATGGTCGACACGCTGTCGGCGTTCGCCGACGAGGTCAGCCGCGTGGCCCGCGAGGTGGGCACCGAGGGCCGCCTCGGCGGCCAGGCCCGGGTGCCCGGCGCAGGCGGGATGTGGAAGGACCTGACCGACAACGTCAACGGGATGGCGTCCAACCTGACCTACCAGGTGCGCAACATCGCACAGGTCGCGACGGCGGTCGCGCACGGCGACCTGACGCGGCGCATCGACGTGGACGCGCAGGGCGAGATCCTGGAACTGAAGACGACCTTGAACACGATGGTGGACACGCTGTCGTCGTTCGCGTCGGAGGTCACCCGGGTCGCCCGTGAGGTCGGCATCGAGGGCCGGCTCGGCGGCCAGGCCGAGGTCGAGGGCGTGTCCGGCACCTGGAAGCGGCTGACCGAGAGCGTCAACGAGCTGGCCGGCAACCTGACCACCCAGGTCCGCGCGATCGGCGAGGTCGCGAGCGCGGTCGCCACCGGTGACCTGACCCGGACGATCACCGTGGAGGCGCGCGGCGAGGTCGCGGAGCTGAGCGACAACGTCAACCTGATGGTCGCGACGCTGCGCGAGACGACCCGCGCCAACGAGGAGCAGGACTGGCTCAAGACCAACCTGGCCCGGATCGGCGGGCTCATGCAGGGCCACCGCGACCTGATGCAGGTCGCCGAGCTGATCATGCGGGAGCTGACGCCGACCGCGAGCGCCCAGTACGGCGCCTTCTACCTGGCGGAGAACGCGGGCGAGGAGACCGAGCTGGTGCTGATCGCCGGGTACGGAACCCGTCGGCACCGTGGGGGCATCGTCCGGTTCAACCTGGGCGAGGGACTCGTCGGGCAGGCCGCGCAGGAGCGCCGGCCGCTGCTGATCGCCGACGCGCCCGCCGACTACGTCAAGCTCGGGTCGGGGCTGGGCGAGGCGTCCCCGGTCAACATCATCGTGCTGCCGATCGTGTTCGAGGACGAGGTGCTCGGCGCGATCGAGCTGGCGTCGTTCGGCCGGTTCAGCGACGTCCACCTGGCGTTCTTCAGCCAGCTGATCGAGACCATCGGCGTCACGCTCAACGCGATCCGCGCCAACACGCGGACCGAGGCGCTGCTCGGCGAGTCGCAGCGGCTCGCCCAGGAGCTGCAGGAACGGTCGGACGAGCTGCAGCGCCAGCAGGGCGAGCTGCGGCACTCCAACACCGAACTGGAGGAGAAGGCGGCGCTGCTGGCCCAGCAGAACCGCGCGATCGAGATCCAGAACTTCCAGATCGAGCAGGCCCGGCGGACGCTGGAGGAGCGCGCGGAGCAGCTGGCGATCTCCTCGCGGTACAAGTCGGAGTTCCTGGCGAACATGTCGCACGAGCTGCGTACGCCGCTGAACAGCCTGCTGGTGCTGGCCAAGCTGCTGTCGGAGAACCAGGACGGCAACCTCACCGGCAAGCAGGTGGAGTTCGCGCGGACGATCCACGAGTCCGGCACCGACCTGCTGGAGCTGATCAACGACATCCTGGATCTGGCGAAGGTCGAGGCCGGGAAGATGGAGGCGCACCCGCAGCGGCTGTCGGTGTCGGCGCTGGTCGACTACGTGGAGGCGACGTTCCGGCCGCTGTCGGTCGACAAGGGCCTGCACTTCGGCGTGGAGGTCGCGCCGGACGTCCCGGCCTCCATGAACACCGACGAGCAGCGGCTGCAGCAGGTGCTGCGGAACCTGCTGTCGAACGCGGTGAAGTTCACCGCCGAGGGCGAGGTGCGGCTGCTGATCGAGCGGGCCGGCGATATCGACTTCACGCTGCCGGCGCTGTGGAACACCCCCGACGTGATCGCGTTCCGGGTGATCGACACCGGGATCGGGGTGAGCGCCGACAAGCTGCAGGAGATCTTCGAGCCGTTCCAGCAGGCCGACGGGACCACGAGCCGCCGCTACGGCGGCACCGGCCTCGGCCTGTCGATCAGCCGGAACATCGCGCGGCTGCTGGGCGGGGAGATCCACGCCGAGAGCCAGCCCGGCCGCGGCAGCGTGTTCACCCTTTATCTGCCCGCACAGTACAGCGACCGTGACGGCAGGCGCCGCGCGGCGCTGCCGGACGAGCCGGCCGCGGCGGTGGAGGCGATGCCCGGCATCGTCCCCGGCCGCCGGCCCCGCAACGGCGGCGCGCCGGGTCGGGCCGCACGGGCCTCGGCCGGTGAGACCGGGCTGCCGGTCGAGCAGCGGCCGCCCGGCGGGGAGCGCCCCGACGAGCCGGAGCCCTCGCTGAACGGGCTGCTGGAGGAGCCGCCCGCGGACTTCCTCGACACGGTCCTGTCGGGCCGCAAGGTCCTGATCGTCGACGACGACGTGCGGAACGTGTTCGCGCTCACCAGCGTCCTGGAGGGCTACGGCATGGAGGTCCTTTACGCCGAGGACGGCCAGGCCGGAATCGACGTCCTGCACCGCAACCCGGACGTCGCGGTCGTCCTGATGGACATCATGATGCCGGGCCTCGACGGCTACGCCACCACGGCCGCGATCAGGGAGATGCCGCAGTTCGCCGAGTTGCCGATCATCGTCATCACGGCCAAGGTGATGAAGGAGGACCGGGAGAAGAGTCTCTCCTCGGGCGCGTCGGACTATGTCCCGAAGCCCGTGGACGTGGACCATCTTCTTGACGTCATGAGGAACTGGCTGCAACCCTCCATCGTCCGCTGAGGAGAGGAAACGCCTGGGCAGTAGGGTCGCCGCGAGGGTCGTGCGGCGGTGGCGGGGACCGGAATCGGAGAGGCGCGCGTGGACGACAAGGCGAAGATCCTGCTCGTGGACGACCGCGAGGAGAACCTGATCGCGCTGGAGGCCATCCTCAGCTCGCTCGATCAGGATCTGGTCCGGGCGCGGTCCGGCGAGGACGCGCTGAAGGCGCTGCTCACCGAGGAGTACGCGGTCATCCTGCTGGACGTCGTGATGCCGGGAATGGACGGGTTCGAGACGGCCCGAGACATCAAGCGCCGCAAGAAGACCCGCGACCTGCCGATCATCTTCCTCACGGCGGTGAACAGCGACCCCGACTACGCCTTCCGCGGCTACGCGGCGGGCGCGGTCGACTTCATCTCCAAGCCGTTCGACCCGTGGGTGCTGCGCGCGAAGGTCTCGGTGTTCGTGGAGCTGCACAACAAGAACAAGCAGCTGCGCGACCAGACCGCGCTGCTGCGCGAGCAGGCCGCCCTCCTCCGCGAGCAGAAGACCCTGCTGAACGAGCGTCCCGACGAGGAGGCGGCGCTGGTGCACGCCAGGGACCGCCTGGCCCTGGTGGAGGAGCAGGCCGAGGCGGTGGGCAAGCACTTTCCCCCCGCCCGCCGGGATGATTTCGACGAGCTCACTCGCCGCCTGACCGGCCTGCGCCAGGCCCTGGACGGCGAGTCGTCCGCCGCGCCCTGACCCGGATCAGCCCCCGTTCAACGCGGCGCGCGCCGCGGCGATGCGGGCGAGGGTGCGGTCGCGGCCGAGGATCTCCAGGGACTCGAACAGCGGCAGGCCCACGGTGCGGCCGGTGACGGCGACGCGGACGGGCGCCTGCGTCTTGCCGAGTTTGAGCCCGTGCTCGGCGCCGATCCGCTCCAGCCGGTCCTTCAGCTCGGCGGCGTTCCACGGCGCGTCCAGGTAGGCGGCCTCGGCGGCGGCGAGGATCGCGGCGGCGGGCTCCTTCATGGCCTTGTTCCACGACTGCTCGTCGGCCGGGGGCTCGTCCAGGAACGCGAAGTCGATCATCTGGACGATCTCCGACAGCAGCGCGACGCGGGTCTGCGCCAGCGGCGCCAGTTCGGCGAACACGGCGACGTCGACGTCGAAGGGGGCCTGCTGCAGGAACGGCAGGCACTCGGCGATGAACTTCTCCACCGGCAGCGCCCGGATGTACTCGCCGTTGATCGCGCGAAGCTTCTTCACGTCGAAGAACGCGGGCGAGGTGTTGACGTCCTCGATGCGGAACTCGTCGACGATCACGTCCCACGGGACGATCTCGCGGTCGTCGGACGGCGCCCAGCCGAGCAGCATCAGGTAGTTGCGCATGGCCTCGGCGAGGTAGCCCTCGGCGCGGTAGTCCTCCAGCGCGACCTTGTCGCGGCGCTTGGACAGCTTCTGCCGCTTCTCGTTCACGATGACCGGGACGTGCGCCCACACGGGCGGCTCCGCGCCGAGCGCCTCCCACAGCAGCTGCTGCTTGGGCGCGTTCGACAGGTGCTCCTCGCCGCGCACCACGTGGGTGATGCCCTGGCTCATGTCGTCGACCGCGTTGGCCAGCAGGAACGTGACGGACCCGTCGGCGCGGGCGATGACGAAGTCCTCCAGGACGGCGTTCTCGAAGACGGGCTTGCCGCGCAGCAGGTCGATGACGGTGGTCTGGCCGTCGTCGGGCGTGCGGAAGCGAAGGGCGCGTCCGGGGCCCGCCTCAAGCCCGCGGTCCCGGCAGAAGCCGTCATAGCCCTTGTGCTGGTCGCCGGTGCGGGCGACCACGGCATCGCGGGTGCAGTCGCAGAAGTACGCGCGGCCGTCGCCCCTGAGCGTCTGGACGGCCTCCGCGTGCTTGTCCGCGTTGGCGGACTGGAAGTAGGGGCCCTCGTACTGTTCGCCGTCCATCCCGAGCCAGGCGAGGGCGCGGATGATGCCCTCGGTCCATTCGGGACTGTTGCGGGAGGCGTCGGTGTCCTCGATCCGCAGCACGAGCGTCCCGCCGGACTGCGCGGCCATCACCCAGTTGAACAGCGCCGAGCGGGCGCCGCCGACATGGAACATACCGGTCGGTGAGGGTGCGAAACGTACGCGGATCGAAGAGGTCGAAGACATGCCTTCCAGGGTAGAGCGCGCGGGGTCCCGCTCGCGCCGGGACCCGCGCGCCGGGCGGGTCTTTCAGGGCTTCCAGTGCGGGTCGCGGCCCGCCATCCCGAGGACGCGGTCGAGCAGCGGGGCGTCCTCGGGGACGGGGATCTCGGCGCCGAGGGCCCCGTACCGGCGGCTCATCTCGGCCGTGGGGACGATCTGCTCCCACGCCGCCTGGACGACCGGCGGCGGGAAGGCAGGCTCGCTGCCTGTGGCGACGGCGAGGTCCCATCCGTGCGCGACGCATTCGCCGAAGACGATCCCGGCGATGAACTCGGCCGGCATTCCCTCCTTGTTGCCGGTGAGGCTGGTGTTGCCCTCCCAGGCGGCAGGGTCCTGCCACGCCTCGGCGGTCTTGCGGGCCTGCTCCGCGAACCGTTCGGCCCAGTGCGGCTCGTCGGTGAAGTCGTGGTCCTCACCGGGGCCGGCGACCGGCGACCTGCGCGCGGCGGCCTCGCCTCGCCCGTTCCAAAGGATCAGGTGGTTGACGAGGGCGCGCACGTCCCAGTCGGGGCACGGGGTGGGCGCGTCCATCTTCGTCTCGGGTATCTCCAGAACGATCCGCGCCGCGGCCTCCGCGGCGGGAAGCATCTGGCTCCGGATGTCCATGATCTGCCCTTCGCTCATCCGTTCGAACACGGGTCCACGCTAGGACGGGCGTGCGGCGCCGGTCTTGAAGAAACGCGACAGCGTTAGCCTGGGCTGGTGGAACGATCCCTACCCGGTGGGACGCGGGGCATCCTGCGCGCGCGGACCGGGCTGGAGCGCTTCCAGGTGGAGCGGATCGCGCCGGAACCCGCGCTCACCCCGTTCGTCGCGAACTTCTGGGTGCTGCGCTGGGACCTGCGGGGACGTCCGCCGCACCGCCAGCAGGTGCTCACCCGGCCGTCCGTCCACCTCTCCTTCACGAACTTCCTGACCGAGAGGACCGGGCGGGCCCGGATCGTCGGCGTGGTGCGGGACGACTTCACCGAGGAGATCCGCGACGAGGGACGCGTGGTCGGGGCGGCCTTCCGGCCGGGCGGGTTCCGGCCGTTCATGGACGCGCCGGTCTCCACGCTGACCGGCCGGTTCGCCGGAGTGGACGAGGTGTTCGGTCCGGCGGGCACGGCGCTCGCCGCCGAGATCTTCGCCTGTTCCGGTGCCGAGGAGGCGGTCGGGCGGGTGGAGGCGTTCCTCATCGGGCGCGGGCCCGAGCCCGACCCGTCCGCCGAGCGGGCCGCGGCCGTCGTCGAGCGGATCGCGGCGCGGCCCGGCCTGGTCCGGGTGGACGACCTGGCCGCGGACGTCGGGCTCGGCGCGCGGAGCCTGCAACGCCTGTTCCACGAGTACGTCGGCATGGGCCCGAAGTGGGTGATCCGGCGGTTCCGGATGCAGGAGGCCGCGGAGCGCGCCGCATCCGGGACGCACGTGGACTGGGCCGCGCTGGCGGCCGACCTCGGCTACGCCGACCAGGCGCACTTCACCCGCGACTTCACCGCCGCCGTGGGCACCTCGCCCGCGCGATACGCGCGCGAGGCAGGGCCTGGCAGTATCGAGGGATGACCCCCGACCCCCGCGATCCACTCGATGACCTCGACGCGTTCCGCACGCTCGCCGCCGACCGGCTCGGCCCCTTCGAGCGCACGACGGTCCCGGACACGCCGGGCCTCCGCCGCGCGGGGGTCGTCCTGTGCGCGGTGGAGCACGACGACGTCCCGTCGGTGATCCTCATCAGGCGTGCCTACCAGGGCCGGAACGCCGGTCAGTGGGGGCTGCCGGGCGGCCGGCTGGAGGACGGCGAGACGCCGGAGCAGGCGGCGCTGCGGGAACTGCGCGAGGAGATCGGCCTGACCGCCGGCCCCGCCGACGTGCTCGGCGGGCTCGACGACTTCCCCGCCGCCTCCGGCTTCGCGATCACGCCGGTCGTGGTGGTGCTAAAAGACCCGGGTCCGCTGACGCCGAGCCCGGACGAGGTCCACTCCGTCCACCACACGAGCCTGCGGAGGCTCGCCGCCGACGACACCCCGAAGTGGGTCCCGCAGCCGGACGGCGGGCACCTGCTCCAGATGTGGCTCGGCCCGGACTGGCGGGTCCACGCCCCGACCGGCGCGATGCTGTGGCAGTTCCGCGAGGTGGTGCTGCTGGGGCGCCCGGCCAGGGTCGCCGACTTCGTCCAGCCCGACTGGACGCGCCACTGACCGTCAGAACGTCCCGCCGTCCACGACGATGCGCTGCCCGGTGACATAGGACGCGGCGTCCGAGACGAGGAACCGCACCACGTCCGCGACCTCTTCGGGCGTGCACACATGCCCGTACGGGGACAGTGCGTCCCGCTGCCGGATGTCCTCGACGCCGGTCGTGGCGCGCACCAGCCTGCGTCCCATATCGGTGTCCACGAGGCCCGGGGCGACGACGTTGACGTGCATGCCGTTGCCGCGCTCCTCCTTGGCGATGACCTGCGCGAGCGCCTCCATCGCGGCCTTGCCCATCGCGTAGGGGCCGCCGAACGCGGGCATGTGGTCGGTGACGACGCTGGACACGAACACCATGTCGCTGCGCTCGGCCCGCCGCATCAGCGGCAGCAGTGCCTGGCTGAGGTGGTGCGGGCCGAGGGCGTGCACGCGCACGACCCGTTCCAGTTCGGTGGGGTCGGTGTCGGCCACGCTGTTACCGCGGCTGGCCACGCCGGCGCAGTGAACGAGGATGTCCAGGGCGCCCAGTCCGGACTCGACCTGGGCGGCCAGAGCACGGCACTGGTCGAGGACGTCGACGGAGGCGCGGAACGCGTGGCCGTGCGCCCCGGCGGCCTCGATGTCGGCGACGGTCTTGCGCGCGGCCTCCTCGTCGCGGCGGTAGGCGACGGCGACCCGGGCGCCGTCCGTGGCCAGGGCCAGGGCGATGGCCCGGCCGATGCCCCGGCTTCCACCGGTGACCAGGGCCGTACGGCCGGCGAGAGAACTCACGGGACACTCCTTCGTCAGGGCTGCTCACGGCGCCTCCTATCCTGCACGCCCCCGCCGCCGCGCCGTAAGCGGCCTCTGACAAAGGTCATCCGGCCGGCTTCGCCTCGACGACGTGGTACGCGGACGGGGGCAGCGGGCCGGTCAGCGAGACGACCGAGAACCCGGCGCCGTCCAGCAGTTCCCGGAACTCGGCCTCGGTGCGCTCACGCCCGCCGGTCGACACGAGCATGTTGAGATCGTTGCGGACGATGCCCGCCGACTCCGGCCGGAGCGTCTCCGGCATCACCTGCTCCAGGATGAGCAGCCGGGCGTCCGGACGCATCGCCGCGCGGCAGGTGCGCAGGATCGCGGCGGCCTTCTCGTCGTGCCAGTCGTGGATGACGCTCTTGAGGACATAGGCGTCCGCGCCCTCGGGAACGGACTCGAAGAAGTCGCCCGGGACGATCTCGGCCCGGTCCGCGACGTTCTCCAGGGTGCCCGGTGCCGCGGTGAGCCCGGCGGGCAGGTCGAACAGCACGCCTCGCAGTCCCGGCTTGGCGCGCAGTATCGCGGCGAGCAGCGTGCCGTCACCGCCGCCCAGGTCGGCGACCGTTGCGTACCTGCCGAAGTCGTGGCCCGCGATGATGCCCGGCACGACGTCGCGGGTGTGCTCGGCCATCGCCCGGTTGAACGTCGCCGACAGTTCCGCGTCCGACTCGAAGAACTCGAACGGCGTCCTGCCGGTGGCGCGTTTCCACGCGTACTCCCCCGTGCGCAGCGTCTCGGCCATGTCGCCCCACGTGCGCCACACCTCCGGGCCGCAGAAGAGCATGATCAGCGACCGGATCGAGTCGGGGGCGCCGGCGCGCAACCGCCGTCCCTCGGCGGTCAGCGCGAACAGGTCCGGCCCGTGCTGCTCCACGACGCCCAGCCCGGTGAGGCCGCGCAGCAGCCGGTGGAGGGACGGCGCATGGGTGCCGGTCTCCTTCGCCAGATCCGCGCTCGACCGGGGCTCGTCACCGGTGAAGGCGTCGGCCAGCCCCATTTCGGCGGCCACGTAGATGATCTGCGCCGGCATGAATCCGAAGGCCAGGTCCATGAGCGGTGATCTCGGCATCGTCGGCTCCCTTCCTTGTCCGCTCCCGACGCTACGAGCCGCTCCGGCGGGCGTCTTGGACGAATGCAACCTCCCGCCCGGATCACCGTTACATGATCGTGATCTCTCCTAACAGGATGGACATTTCGGGTTTATCTAACTATTTGAGACTGGCGGCTCGTGCTCCCGAGCGAAAAGGAGTTTCCCGTGAGACGCACGGGGATCACCGCCAGCGCACTCACCGCCGTCCTCACCGGGACGGCACTGCTCGCCCCCGCCGCCGACGCCGCCCCGCCGCCCCCGCCCGGCGCGAGCACCGCGTCGCAGCACCTCGCCGCCCTCACGGTCGCCGCCGAAGGCTCCGGCGACGGCTACTCGCGGGACAAGTTCCCGCACTGGATCGACCAGGGCGACGGCTGCAACACCCGCGAAGTCGTCCTCAAACGGGACGGCGACAACGTCACGACCGGCTCGGACTGCTACCCGACCGGCGGCTCGTGGACCAGCCCCTACGACGGGGCCGCCTGGACCCAGCCATCGGACCTCGACATCGACCACATGGTCCCGCTCGCCGAGGCGTGGCGGTCGGGCGCCTCGTCCTGGACGACCTCACGCCGCCAGTCGTTCGCCAACGACCTGTCCAGCTCGCAACTGTGGGCGGTCACCGACAACGTCAACCAGGCCAAGGGCGACAAGGACCCGGCCAAGTGGACGCCGCCCCTCACGTCGTTCCACTGCATGTACGCCAGGTCGTGGATCGACGTGAAGTACCGCTACGGCCTCACGGTCGACTCGGCGGAGAAGTCGGCGCTCACCCGCCTGCTCGGCACCTGCTGACGACATCCCGGCTCCCGGCGGGCTCCGCGGTATCCGCGGACCCGCCGGGTCCCGTCACCGGGAGAGGGCCCGCAGCCAGGTCGCGGCGGTCTCGATGTGATCAGCGGTCAGTCCGGTCACCGGGTCGATCTCCACGAGCAGATGCTCGGCGACGTCCGGCTCGGCGGCGATGCAATCGGTGGCGTCCGGCTCGTCCTCGAACCAGACGAACGGCCGGCCCTCCGTCCACGCGGCCACGTGCCGGGCCTTCCACGCACCGAGCGTGCGGCCCTCCGTGATGCCGGGGAACCGCGGGATCGGGACGAACGGCAGCTCCGGCAGCCCGATCCGCGGCGAGATCCACACGTTGGCGTTGTCGCACCAGTAGCTCGCCCAGGCGAGCTCCGCGCCCGTCGACTCCACGAGGTCGAGCAGCCACGGGCCGTGCACGGGATTGAGCCACAGCTTGAACGTCACCCCGTTGGGCGAGCAGCGATGCCGCTGAAACCCCCGATCGGGCCGTTCGAATGGATTGAGAACCCCGTCGACGTCGAGCAGAACCACCGGCGACCCCATACACCGGACCGTACGGCATCGAGGCCCGCCCGTCGAAGGTCATTTCCGCCCGGGAGTCATAGGTCGCGGCTGCGCGGGCATCGTCCCGCCATGTGCCGGCTCTTCGGGATGACCACGGGCGGACCCCGCGTCCACGCCACGTTCTGGCTGCTCGACGCCCCGGACAGCCTGCGGTTCCAGAGCCGCCGCATGCCCGACGGGACGGGCCTCGGCTGGTTCTCACTGGGTGAGGAGCCCGTCCGCGACCGCGCGCCCGTCGCGGCGTTCCAGGACTGCGACTTCAACGCCGAGGCGCGGCACGTCGTGTCGCACACGTTCATCTCCCATGTCCGGTACGCGTCGACGGGAGCGCCCGACGTCCACAACTCCCACCCCTTCGTCATGAACGACCGGCTGTTCGCCCACAACGGGGTGGTGCGGGGTCTCGACGTCCTCGGCTCGTGGCTGAACGACGTGGACCGGGCGCTGATGCAGGGCGAGACCGACTCGGAGATGGTGTTCGCCTACATCACCGCGGAGATCCGGCGGCGCGGCGACACCGCGTCCGGGCTGATCGCGGCCGTCCGGCGCATCGCCGCCGAGCTTCCCCTCTTCGCGCTGAACGTCCTGCTGGCCGAGTCGAAGCGGCTGTGGGCCCTGCGCTACCCCGGCACCCACGAGCTGTGGGTGCTGACCCCCGACCTGACCGAGCCCGGCGACTCGCGGCGGCTGGACTCGGGCCGCGAGCCCGGCGGGCTGGAGGTGGCCGCCCACCGGGAGCCGACGCCCGCCTGCGTCCTCGCCAGCGAGCGGCTCGACGACGACCCCGGCTGGCGGCTCCTCGATCCCGGCGAGCTGCTCATGGTGGACGGCCTGGAGGCGTCCTCGGTGTTCCCGTTCGGCCTTCCCGCGCACCCGCTGACGCTCGCCGACCTGTCGGCGGCCGAGTCCACGTCCCAGACATGATCGACTCCGGCGGGCGGGACGTAGAGTGGACGGCCGAGTCCCGAGGAGTCCCGATGACGCATGAACTCACGCTGATGGCCGTGCACGCCCACCCCGACGACGAGGTGCTGGGCACCGGCGGCCTGCTCGCCCGCTGCGCCGCCGAGGGCGTTCGCACCGTCCTGGTCACCTGTACCAACGGCGAGCAGGGCGACGACTCCGGCGGCGTGAAGCCGGGCGAGCCCGGGCACGACGCCGAGGAGGTCGCGCAGCGCCGTCTCGCCGAACTGCGCGAGTCGGCCGATCTCCTCGACATCGCCCATCTTGAGCTGCTCGGTTACCGCGACTCCGGCATGGACGGGTGGTCGACCAACGACGATCCGGCGGCGTTCGCGAACATCCCGCTGGAGACGTCGGCCGGGCGGCTCGCCGGGCTGATGGAGCACTACCGTCCGCAGGTCGTCGTCACCTACGACGAGAAGGGCGGCTACGGGCACCCCGACCACATCCAGGCCCATCGCATCGCGCTCACCGCGGCCGAAAAGACCGGAATTCCCGACAAGTTTTATTACACGGCCATTCCGCGCTCGGGGATCAAGCAGATGTTCGAGGCCGTCCGGGAGGCGGGCGTGGAGATCGACTTCGATCCGCCCGAGGACTTCGGCACCCCCGACGAGCTGATCACCACCACCCTGGACGTCGCCGCGCACTTCGAGGCCAAGCGCAAGGCGCTTCAGGCGCACGCGAGCCAGGGCGAGAACATCTTCCTGCTGCGGCTGCCGGAGGAGATGCAGCGGGCGGCGTTCTCGGCCGAGGCGTTCGTCCGCCACTACTCCCGGATCGACACGCCCGACACCGAGGACGACCTGTTCGCCGGTCTCAGGTGACGCGCTGCGCGCGGTAGTGGTCGAGGACGTCCTGGCGCAGCAGATACCCGAACCCGGCCCGTTCGAGTCGCAGCGCCAGGGCGGCCTTGTCGGTGCCGAGAGCGGCCGCCGCGGCCCCCAGCCGCCAGTCGTGCTCGGCCAGCCGCCTGAGCAGGTAGCCGCGCTTGACCTGCGCGTCCGAGAGCCGGAACGACTTGAGGTAGGCGACGCGGCCGTCCGCGTCGGTGATCGTCTCGCCGATGTGGTTCTCCCCGCGCAGCGCGAAGGACGGCAGGAACCGCGACAGCTCGAACCCGTGCAGGTGCTGCACCACCTTGCGGGAGCCGTCCTCGTCGAAGAGCCGGCCGGCCATGACCTCGTCGTGGAAGGCGGCCCATTCCTCCTGGCGCAGTTCCGCGGCCGTCCGCAGGTCGTCGAGCGAGCGGATCCCCGTGTCGTCGATCGGCGCGGCCAGGTCGCCGGCCGGTGCGCCCAGCAGCCCGTAGATGTAGATCAGCTCGCCGAAGAGGTCCTCGACCAGCGTCGGATGCAGTGCCCGGTAGTCCTCGGGGTGCGGGACGACGAACGCGCTCGCCAGCGCGTCGGCGACGTACACCAGCACTCCGCACTGGCCTGGATGGATCTCGAAGATCCTGAGCGCGTCCTCCAGGTCCCGCACCTGCCGCCCGAGATAGGTCTCCTCGCATCGCGGTGACAGGCCATGCGCGACCGCCCTGCGCGACCACTCCTCCCAGGCGATCTCCGGCCCGCCGAAGTGCAGTGCCAGGTAGCCCTCGACGGCCAGGTGCAGCGGCAGGAAGCGAAGCCGGTCCTTGCCCGCCTTCCTGGCCATCCGCCGGGTGAATCGCACGGGCATGCGGGGCGGGGCGGCCCTGGTGTCGCGCTCCAGCAGGCGCGCCCCGTACGAGGCGGCCTGGGTCTGGTCGCCGTCGCTCCACGTCGCGACGAACGCGTGCGGGACGAACGAGACGTAGACGGCATCGCCCACGTCCACCACCGACACCGGCTCCTCGTAGACCTTCCGGTGCAGGCGCAGGTAGGGGACGGGCTCGGCGCGGACGAGCGGGACGAGCCGCACCGAACCCCACACCTGCGCGGGCCTGGTCTCCAGGCCGTCCAGCGTGACCGTCATGCCTCCTCCCCGAGGAAGCGGACGGTCCGGTCGTCCAGGTGCGCCCGCAGCTTGGCCAGGCCGACCCGCCCCTCGGCGAACCGCGCCAGCTCGACCAGCGTCGGCAGGTCCTCGGCGTCGCGGATGCCCGCGGTCGGCACGGTCGGCGCCAGCCGCCGCACGTCGAAGTCGTCCGCGTCGTAGACGGGGTTGAGATGGACGATCATGACGCGCTGGCCGGGGGCGAGCCGGTGCCCGGGGTCGAGGCGCGTCCGCCAGACCCGCAGGACGTCCGCGGCGAGGCCGGGCGGCGCGTTGTCCCAGCCGTCCGACACGATCAGGAGCCGTTCGGGGCCGGTCTCCAGCGCGTCGATGACGCGCTGCCCCAGCGGCGTCGGCCCCGACGGGTGGACGAGAAGCTCATCGGTGCGTCCGGACGTCCACAGCGGCCGGTACTCCTTGGCGAGCGCCTCCAGCAGGTAGTGCGCCGCGAGCGCGACCGCGAGCGGACGGCGCCGCTTCTGCCCCGAGCCCAGCGCGGAGTAGCTGTCGTCGAGGACGGCGGTGACCTTCCCCCACGAGCCGCGGGCCGCGCCGGCGACGCGCCGTGCGGCGGTCCGCAGGGCCTCCGACAGTTCGGCCCGCCGCCCCGCCCGCTCGTCCAGCGGCAGCGCGAGCACGTACGACGCGAGCCGGGTGAGGGGCATCTCCCGCAGATCCGCGCGGACGGCCTCGACCTTCGCCTCCCGCGCGTTCTCCTGGAGCCGCAGCCGCTCCAGCCTCGTCATCCGGGGCTGGATGCGCTCCAGGAATACCTCGCGCGGAATACCGTGCTTCGCCGCGAAACCCTCCGCGACCGTGTACGGAAGCTCGTAGATCGCGGACTTGTCATAGTGCGCCCGCCGCCACTGCTCGAAGATCGGCGTCTGGAACGCCTTGACGCTGGAAGGCGCGAACAGGAACGCCTGCTGCTCCCCGTGAAGCCGGAGATGCGCGTGCCGCGCGGCGTCCTTCACGGCCGCCCGGTACTTGACGGAGTCGAACGCCGGGTCGCGACGTCCGGCCATCCAGTCGCGGATGATGGCGCGTGTCCGCCGGTTGTTCACCCCGCGCCGCCGCAGATCCCTGAACACCCGGTACACCCGCTGCTGCGGCATCGTCTCCAGCCGCCGCGCGATCAGCCGTCCCTCCCTGCGGCGCTGCTCGACCCCGGCGTCGCCCGTCCGCACGAGCAGGTTCCGGACGATGATGGCCGCGTTGTGGTCGTTGATGTCCACGGCGAGGACGGCCGCGTACATGTCGCGGTAGTTCTCCAGCATGTATTCGTGCAGGAATTCGAGGCTGAGCCGCTGCTCGCCGGAGTGGTGATGGAACTCCCGCTGCCCGGTCGACGTGATCGCCGCGTTGACGAACATCAGCACGTCCTCGCACGCGACGAGGTCCGCGAACGTCTCGCTCATCACTCCCCCGGGGTAGAAAGGCGCCGGCCGGGGAATGAGGGCGCGAACAGCGAATCATCGCTTCACAGGGCGGGTTCCGGAAGTCACACCGAAGTCCCGCGGCCGGCCCCCGCACGCTAACACCGGAGCCGCCGCCGCGGCCTTCGAATATCGATCACCCTGGAGGCGAGGTCAGGGGCGGTAGGTGCCGAAGTACCATTCGTTGCCGTCCAGGTCGCGGGCGGCGTAGTCGCGGGAGCCGTAGTCCTGGTCGGTGAGTTCGCGGAAGATCTCGGCGCCGGCGGCCTTGGCGCGGTCGTGGTGGGCGTCGGGATCGTCGATCGCGACGTAGACGGCCGCTTTCGCGGTGTCGGACTTGCCGAACATGAACAGGCCGGTGTCGTACCGCATCTCCGCGTGGACGATGTCGCCGGCGTCGTCCTTGTAGACGCCTATGGGTTCGAAGCCGAACGCCTTCTCCAGCCACTCCATCGACTTGGCGGGGTCGGTGGACCGGATCAGCGGATAGAAGGTCCGGCGGATTTCGCTCGTCATGTCGTCCTCCCTGCGTCTGGCATGCCCAGTCTGCGCGGAGCACGACCATTGGTCTTGGACGAATGTGACCTCAGCCGCGGGCGGCGTCGCGTTCGGCCGCGAGGCGGCTGGTCTCGGGTGAGACGGGCGCGCCGAGGATCGCGGCGACGACGTCGATCAGGTAGCTGGTGAAAAGGCGGTCGTCGGAATGAGGGCCGGAACGGGCGCGGCGGGCCAGTTCGATCGCGGCGTACAGGACGGCGGTGAAGCGGCGGTGCAGGCGGGCCGCGTCCTCTTCCAGGAGCGGCTCGACCAGCATGCGCCAGCGGCAGAGACTGTCGCGCGGATCGTCCAGGACCGCTACCGGGACCAACGGATCCGGGCGGTTCAGGACATCGGCCCAGATCTGCAGATAGGCGCGGCCCGAGTCGTCGGCGAGGCTGGCCGTCATGGGACGGACGAGGGCGCCGGCCAGGGGGCGGACGCCCTGCTCGCCGTCCTCGTAGGCGTCGAGCAGGGCGTGCCGGCGCGCCTCGACCTCCGGGGCGTGCCGGGCGAAGATCGCGCGGAGGATCCCGGCGCGGTCCCCGAAGTGGTACTGGACGGCCGTGGCGTTGCGCGCGCCGGCCTCCTGGAGGATCTCGCGGAGGCTGACGGCGTCCACACCGCGCGCGGCGTAGAGGGTCTCGGCGGCGTCCAGCAGCCGTTCGCGGGTGTCACTCATCGCCGATCGCATGCTCCAGGGCCTCGGCGAAGCGCTCGCGAGCGGCCTGCCGGCGGGTGGGCAGGTGACCGGACGGCCACAGTCCCTCGACGGGCTCGACGTCGCGCAGCAACTGCCGGGCCACGGTGATCTTGTGGGCCTCGGTGGGGCCGTCGGCGATGCCCATCGCCTCGGCCCCCATCATCATGGCGGCGAACGGCATCTCGTTCGACACGCCGAGGGCGCCGTGCAGGTGCATCGCGCGCTGCACGACGTCGTGGTACACCTTCGGCATCGCGGCCTTGACGGCCGCGATGTCCTTGCGGACCTTCTTGTAGTCCCCGTGCTTGTCGATCAGCCAGGCGGTGCGCAGGACGAGCAGCCGGAACTGCTCGATCTCGATCCAGCTGTCGGCGATCTTCTCCTGGGTCATCTGCATCTTGGCGAGCGGCCCGAAACAGGTCTGCCGCGAGACCGCCCGCTCGCACATCATGTCGAACGCCTTGCGGACCTGCGCGATCGTCCGCATGGCGTGGTGGATGCGGCCGCCGCCGAGCCGGGTCTGCGCGATGACGAACGCTCCGCCCTCGTCGCCGAGGAGGTTCTCGGCCGGGACGCGGACGTTCTCGTACCTCAGGTATCCGTGGGAGCCTTCGCGTTCGCCGCCGACTCCCACGTTGCGCACCGTGACCAGCCCCGGCGCGTCGGCCGGCACGATGAACATCGACATGCCCTCGTAGGCGGAGACGTCCGGGTTGGTCACCGCCATCACGATCAGGAACGTGGCGTGGCGGGCGTTCGAGGAGAACCATTTCTCGCCGTTGATGACCCAGCCGTCCCCGTCCCGGGTGGCCCGCGTGGTGAACAGGGTCGGGTCGGCTCCCCCGTGCGGTTCGGTCATCGAGTAGGACGAGGAGATCTCCCCGTCCAGCAGGGGGCGCAGGTAGCGCTCCTTCTGCTCGGGCGTGCCGAAATGGGCGATGATCTCGGCGTTGCCGGAGTCGGGCGCCTGGCAGCCGAACACGGACGGCGCCCAGCGGGAGCGGCCCAGGATCTCGTTCAGCAGCGCCAGCTTCACCTGGCCGTATCCCTGACCGCCGAGGTCCGGGCCGAGGTGGCAGGCCCACAGCCCCTTCTCGCGCACCTGGTCCTGCAGAGGACGGACGAGCCGCTTGTAGCGGGGGTCGGTCTTGTCGTACGGGTCGCCCAGCACCAGGTCGAGCGGCTCGACCTCGTCCCGGACGAAGTCGTCCGCCCAGTCGAGAAGTTCCTGGTAGGCGGAATCCGTCTCGAAGTCCCAAGCCATGGCGAACCTCCTGAGGTCGTCTCCCCCCGATAATCGACGTACCTGAGCAAGTAATGCAAGTGCATGACTGTTACTCTCCGCTAGATCCACTGTCGGAAAGGGACCCGCCGTGCAGCCTGAGCAGATCGACCGCGCCCTCGTGGACTTCGGCGTCCTGGCCGGGTGGATGGACGGCCGCGGTCTTCCGGGCGGCCCCTTCGAGGACGTGGCGCCGCTGACCGGCGGCACGCAGAACACGCTGATCCGTTTCCGCCGCGGCGGCCGCGACTACGTGCTGAGGCGCGGCCCGAGCCATCTGCGTGCGAGGACGAACGACGTCCTGCGCCGTGAGGCGCGGGTGCTGGCGGCGCTCGACGGCACCGACGTGCCCGCGCCGCGCCTCGTCGCCGCCTGCACGGACGAGTCGGTCATGGGCGGCGCGGTCTTCTACCTGATGACCCCGGTCGACGGCTTCAACGCGACGGTGGCGCTGCCCGGCCTGCACGGCGGCGACGCGTCCGTCCGGCGCGAGATGGGCCTGAACGCCGCCCGTGCGCTGGCCGCGCTCGGCGCGGTCGACCACGAGGCGGCCGGCCTGGGCGACTTCGGCAGACCCGACGGCTTCCTCGAACGCCAGGTGGGCCGCTGGATGTCCGAGCTCGACTCCTACAGCGCGCTGGACGGCTACCCGGGACCCGACATCCCCGGCCTGGACGGCGTCGCCCGGTGGCTCGACGACAACCGCCCCAAGACGTGGCGGCCGGGGATCCTGCACGGCGACTACCACCTGGCCAACCTGATGTACTCGTTCGACGGCCCCGAGGTCGCCGCGGTCGTCGACTGGGAGATGTGCACGATCGGCGACCCGCTCCTGGACCTCGGCTGGCTCCTGGCCACCTGGCCCGACCGAGCCGACCAGAGCGCCGCGCTCGCCGGTCCGCTCGGCGCGGCCGGCGGGCTGCCGACCGCCGACGAACTGGTGGCCGCCTACGCCGAGCGCGCGGACGCCGTCGCCGGACGCGACCTGTCGTCCATCACCTGGTACGCGGTCCTCGCCTGCTTCAAGCTGGGCATCGTCCTGGAGGGAACGCACGCTCGCGCGTTCGCCGGGAAGGCCCCCAAGGAGACCGGCGACCTCCTGCACTCGATCACCCTCGGCCTCTTCCAGCGCGCCCACGGCTTCATCGGCTCCTGACAACACCTCACCGCACGCCGGACACATGCCCGGATTGTCCCGCGATCAGGCGCCCTGCCAGGATCAGAGGGACAAGGAGGAGCGATGCAGATCCGCAAGGGCGGGCCCGATGACGCGCCCGCGATGCTGGCGATGCTGGACGGGGCCGTGGCGTGGCTCGCCGCGAACGGCCGCGCCGGCCAGTGGGGCAGCGAACCGTGGTCGGGTGACCCGCGGCGCGTGGAACGGATCGCCGGCATGGCCCGCGACGACGAGATCTGGGTGGCGGAGGTGAACGGCCGGGCGGCCGGCGTCATGGCCGTCGCATCCGGGCCGCCGCACTACGTCGACCCGATCGACGAACCGGAGCTTTACATCACCCTGCTGGTGACCGACCGCGCGTTCGCCGGGCACGGCGTGGGCGGCTCGCTCATAGCCAAAGCCAAGGACGAGGCCCGCGCGAAGGGCGCCGGCCTCCTCCGCGTCGACTGCTACGGCGGCGCCGACGGCCGGCTCGTGGAGTACTACCGGCGCAACGGGTTCGAGCCGGTCGCGGCCTTCAAGGTCGGCACCTGGCCGGGGCGGCTGCTGTCCCAGCGCGTCGGCGGCTGACGCGTACGCGCCTTGCAAATCCGGGCGGCGCAACGCAGCCTGGAGGTGACCGGTGAGAACGGGGCAGTCGGTGACGCCCTTACGCCGCACGGACGGCGATCGAGCCGCTCGCCCCGTTCCGCCGGTCGGAACCCTCATGTCGGATTCCTGCCAGCACGGCCGGCCGGCCACCGGGCACGCTCAAGGCATGCACAGGAACTTCCGCTTCGGCGTGGTGGGCGAGTCGATCCGCTCGGGCGCCGAACTGGCCGAGACCGCCCGCCGCGCCGAAGAACTCGGCTACGACGTCCTGACACTGCGGGACCACTTCGTCGCGGAGCCGTTCGGGGACCAGCTCGCGCCCATGGTCGCGCTGGCGTCCGCCGCGGCCGTCACGAGCACGCTGCGGCTCGGCACCATGGTCCTCTCCAACGACTTCCGGCATCCGGTGATGCTCGCCAAGGAGGCCGCCACCCTCGACCACTTGTCGGGCGGGAGATTCGAGCTGGGCGTCGGCGCGGGCTGGCTGCGCGACGAGTACGAGGCCGCCGGGATGCCCTTCGACCGGGCCGGAACGCGGGTCGGCCGGCTGGAGGAGGCGTTGCAGATCCTGCGGGGCCTGCTCGGCGGCGGCAAGACCACGTTCGCCGGCGAGCACTACCGGATCGACGGCCTGACGGTCTTCCCGCCCCCCGGACGGCGTCCGCCGCTCCTCGTCGGCGCCGGAAGCCGGCGCATGCTCGGCATCGCCGGACGGCACGCCGACACCGTCGGCATCCTGCCCCGTGCTCTGCCGGAGGGGACGATCTCCGACGACATCTCCGAGCGGCTGCCCGACACCATCGCCCGCAAGGTGGACTGGGTCAGCGAAGCCGCCGAGGGACGGGACGTCGAGCTGAGCATGATGGTGACGCCCACGTTCGGCCCCGATCCCGCCCGCGCCGCCGCCAGGATCGCGGTCACCCGCGGCTGGGGGACGTCGTCGGCCGGCCTCGTCCTCGGCATGCCGTCCCAGTTCGTCGGCCCGCCCGAGCACATCGCCGAGCAGATGCTGGCCCGCCGCGACCGGTTCGGCTTCAGCTACTACCAGATCCCTGACACGGCCATGGAGGAGTTCGCCCCCGTCATCCCCCTGCTGGCCGCCTAGACGGAGTCGGCGAAGCCGGCGTTCATGGCCAGGCTCAGCTCCGGCTCGGTGAGCCGGTCGCCCTCCAGGGTCCCGACGATCCGGCCGCGCTGGAGGACGACGACGCGGTGGCACAGCTCGACCAGCTCGGCGAGGTCGCTGGAGGCGATGAGGACCACCTTCCCTTCGGCGGCCAGGCCTCGGACGATGTCATGGAGCTCGGTGCGGGCCCCGACGTCCACACCGCGCGTCGGGTCGTCCAGGGCGAGAACGTCCGGCGCGGCGTCCAGCCACTTGGCGAGGACCGCCTTCTGCTGGTTGCCGCCGCTGAGATCGCCCGCGCGGTCGTGGACGTCGCCGCGCACCCGCAGTCGTTCCAGGCGCCCGCGGGAACGTTCGACCAGGCGGGAACGGCGCGGCATGAACCCGCCGCGCCCCTGCCCGAGCCAGCTCACGGACGTGGTGTTCTCCCAGAGCGTCTTGTCGAGCATCAGGCCGCGCCCCTTGCGGTCGCCGGAGATGTAGGCGACGCCCGAGGTGACGCCGTCAGCCGGTAGTAGCGGCGTCCCGGGCCGCGTTCCGCGGCCCGGAACTCCGCCTCCACCAGGCCCGCGTGCCGGGCGGAGCGGGGCGACCGCCCGTCCGGAAGCCGGACGGAACCGGACGCCGGGCGGACCCGGCCGCACACGGCGTCGAGCACGGCGAGGTGGCCCGAGCCCTGGAGGCCCGCCAGCCCGACGATCTCCCCGCCCTCCACCGTCAGCGACACGTCGCGGAGCCGTCCGGGCACGGTGACGCCGGTGAGCGCGACCGCCGCCCCGCCGGTGCGGCGCGGGGCGGCGGCCCCGGGAGCCGCGTGCCGGGCGGGCTGCCCGAGCATCGCTGTGACCAGGGAGTCAAGGGCGACCTCGGCGACCGGCGCGCCCGGCAGCACGACCCGTCCGTCCCGCAGGACGGTGACCCGGGTCGCGACGCGCATGACCTCCTCCAGGAAGTGCGAGATGTAGAGGACCGCGAGGCCCCGCTCGGCCAGCCGCCGGGTGACGGCGGCGAGCCGGGCGGCGGCGTCGCGGGGCAGCGCCGATGTGGGCTCGTCCAGGATCAGGACCCGGGGATCCTGCAGCAGGGCCCGGCAGATCTCCAGCAGCTGCCGGTCCGCGAGCGGCAGCTCACCGACCTTGGCGTGCGGCGGCGGATCCAGGCCCAGCTCGGCCAGGACCGGCTCCGCCAGCCGCCGCATCTCCCGCGTGCTGACGAGGCCGCCGCGGCGCGGCGCCCCGTACGGGAAGAGGTTCTCCAGCACGGTCAGGTCGTCGTAGGTCATCAGCTCCTGCGACACGATCGCGACGCCCTGCCCCGCGGCCTGCCGCGCGTCGGCGAACCGGACGGGCAGCCCGTCCAGTTCGACGGTCCCGCCCTCGGGCCGCACCACCCCTGAGATGATCTTCACGAGGGTGGACTTGCCGGCGCCGTTCTCGCCGACGAGAGCGTGCACCTCCCCCGCGTCCAGCGTGATGCCGACCCCGTCGAGGGCGGTGACCCCGCCGTAGTGCTTGACCAGGCCGGAGGCGACGAGCATGGTCAGTACCTCCCGGCGCGCATCAGCGGGCCCTACCTTTCTGGGGGCGGCCCCCAGACCCCCGGGCCCGGAAGCCCGACGATCCTCGCTTCGCTGCGGTCATCGGGCCTCCGTCAGTGGCCGCATGTTCGCGTCCGGGTTCGCCAGCAGCTTGTCCAGCTGCGGCTTGTACCACTGGTAGGCGTTCTGCACGGTCTGCTGGCGCTTGATGATGTCGTCGATGTTGGACGCGTCCATCACCAGCCCGGGCGTCTTGAACCAGCCGTCTGGCAGCTTGCCGTCCTTCTCCCGCACCGACTTGATCAGGATCGCGGTCGCGACGTAGCCCTTCAGGTAGTGCTCGGGGTCGACGCCGGCGAAGTTGGTGCCCTTCTTGATGTATTCGAGGGTCTTGGGGTCGACGTCGAAGCCGGCCGTGAGGTACGTGCCCTTCTTCTGCTCCTTGAGGCGGCCGAGGTTGTAGCTGTCGGCGTCCCCGACGCCGAGGAACGCCAGCGCGTTCGGGTTCGCGTTCACCTGCGACTGCCAGGCGCCGTAGTTCTGCGCCGGGTCGCTGTAGGTCTGGAACGGGCCGAGGACGCGGACGCCGGGCGCCAGCTTCGCGAACGCGTCCTTGATGCCCTTGGCCCGGCTGTCGAGGACGGGCGTCCCGGGGTTCGGCACCTCGACGACCACCGTGCCCTTGGCGTCCTTGCCGAGCTTCCTCACCGTCGCCTCGGCGAGCAGCCCGCCGAGCTCGTAGTTGTCGTTGCCGACGTAGAAGTTCACCTTGCTGCCATCGGTCGGCGCGGTGTCGAGCGCGACGATCGGGATGCCCTTGTCGACGGCCTGGGCGGCGGGCCGCGTGAAGATCGGCGGGTCGAGGTTCTCCAGCACGATCCCGTCCGGATGCGTGACGGTGAGGTTCTGGAACAGCTGCTGCTCGGCGGGCCCGTCGGTGTTGGGCGGGCCGACGACCTTGAAGTCGACGTTCCCGGCCTGCTTGGACGCCTCCGTCGCGCCCTCGTACATCTCGCGGGCGAAGTTGAGGCTGTAGTTGGCGACGGCGATGCCCATCTTGAGCCGCCCGCTCCTGCCGGAGCCGCCGCCGTCTCCGCAGGACGCGGTGGTGAGCGCGGCGCCGAGCACGAGGGCGACGGCCGCCGCGACGGGTCCGCGTGGACGCGGGATCATGGGTTCCTCCCAGAGGAGCGCAGGTCACGGACGCGGCGCAGCAGCGGCGCGGCGCCGACGGCGACGAGGATGACGCCACCGGTCGCGAAGGTCGTCCAGTTGATGGGGACCTCGAAGAACACCAGCGCCGCGGTGACGACGCCGAGGATGAGGGTGCCCGCCGCGGCGCCGAGGACGGAGCCGGTTCCGCCCTTCAGCGGGGTGCCGCCGATGATCGCCGCGGCGATGGCCGTGAGCTCGTAGCCCTGGCCGATGGTGGGGTCCCCGGCGATGAAGAACGCCAGGGCGAGGACGGCCGCGATGCCCGCCATGAGGCCCGACAGCGCCAGCGCGGCGATCCGGGTCCGGGTGACGGGCAGCCCGCCGAACTCGGCGGCCTCGGGGTTGGAGCCGATGGCCCGCACCCGCGCGCCGAACCTCGTCCGGGTGAACGCGACCGTCAGGACCACGACGGCGAGCGCGAACACCCACACCGCGTTCGGCACGCCGAGCGACTCTCCGCCGCCGAGCACGGTGAACAACGCGTGGTCCTGCGGCAGGTCCGTGATCTGCCTGCCCTCGGCGAGCGCCAGACCGACGCCGCGGAGCAGCATCGACGTGGCGAGCGTGACGATGAACGAAGGCAGCCGCAGATACGTCGTGACCGCCCCGTTGAGCGCGCCCACCAGCGCGGAGAGGGCCAGCACCGCGAGGGCCGCGAGCCACGGGTTCCAGCCGTCCCGGATCAGCAGCGCGCCCACGACGACGCCCATCGCGTACATCCCGCCGACCGACAGGTCGACCTCCCGCATCGCGAGCGCGAACACCATCCCGCACGCCATCAGCCCGACGTAGACGGAGTTGTGCGCGGTCGTCAGCAGGTTGCCGGTGCGCAGGAAGTCCGGCTCGAAGAGGCCGACGCCCAGCACGAGCAGGACGAGCACGCCGACGACGCCGGCCTCGTCGGGGACCGGGCGGCGGCCCCGCGGCCGCACCGGCGCCTTCGCCTCGTCGTTCTCCGAGGCCTGCGGGGCCGCGGGCTTTCGTACGGACATGCGGCGAGCATGTGACCCGCGACACGCCATCACAAGGAAGCCGTTTCAATGAGTGAAAACGCGGTCTTGCCGGGGTGGCGGGGGTGTCGCACGCTGCCGTCCATGACCGAGACGCCGTCGATGAACGGAACGCGGCGGGTCGCGCTCGTGACCGGTGCGGCGGGCGGACTGGGGCGCGAGTTCGCGATCGCCCTGGCCGCCCGCGGGCACCGGGTCGCGGGCCTCGACCTCGCCGACCAGTCGGGCACCGCTGAGGCGGCCGGCGACCGATTCCACCCCCTCCGGGCGGACGTGACGGATCCGGAGGAGGTCGAGGCCGCCGTGGATGAGGCCGCCACCCGGTTCGGCGGCCTGCACATCGTGGTGAACAACGCCGGGATCTATCCGCCGCTGGACTTCGAGAAGACGACGCTGGAGGACTGGCGGCGGATCATGCGGGTCAACCTGGACGGCCCGTTCCTGGTGTCGCGCGCCGCGCTCCCCCATCTGAAGGCCGCCGGCTGGGGGCGGATCGTCAACATCGCCTCCGCCGTGGTGTTCCTCGGGCCGCCCGACCTGGTCGCCTACACGACGTCCAAGGCCGGTCTCGTCGGCTTCACGCGGGCTCTGGCGAGCGCGGTCGGCCCGCACGGGATCACCGTGAACGCGATCGCGCCCGGACTCACCCGGACCGAGACGGCGGCGCGGACGACGGGCGCGGACGGCGGGTTCGAGCGGGTGCGCGACGCCCAGATCGTGCGGGCCGTCGAGGAGCCCGGCGACCTGGTGTCGACGCTGCTGTACGTGTGCGACGAGGGCAGCGGCTTCCTCACCGGCCAGACGATCAACATCGACGGCGGCTCGGCCAAGCACTGAGCCGCCCGCACCGGACCACCGGAAGGCGGGACATGAGGCCGATCGAGGCACTGCTGGAGATCGCCCGGGACGAGGGCATGACGCGGATCTTCGGCAATCCCGGAACGACCGAGCTCCCCCTCATGGACGCGCTGGTGGAGGCTCCCGACCTGCCCTACGTGCTCGGGTTGCAGGAGGCGTCCGTGGTGGCGATGGCCGACGGGTACGCGCGGGCGTCGCACCGGACGTCGATGGTCAGCCTGCACGTAGCGGCGGGCGTCGCCAACGGGCTGATCGGGATGCTGAACGCGCTGCGGTCCCGGACGCCGATGGTCATCGTCGCGGGGCAGCAGGACAGGCGGCATCTCCTCCAGGACCCGATGCTGTCCGGCGACCTGGTCGGCCTCGCGTCGGCCGCGACGAAGCAGGCCGTGGAGGTGCGGCACGCCTACGACCTGCCGATCGCGCTCCGGCGCGCGTTCGCGCTCGCGGCGCGGCCCCCGGCGGGGCCGGTCCTGGTGTCGGTCCCCATGGACCTGCTGGAGGAGGACACCGATGTCGAGGTACCGGCTCGCTCCCCGGTGACCGGTCCGGGCGCGGCCGAGGCCGGCGACGCCGCGGCGCTGCTCGCCCGGGCGGAACGTCCGGTGGTCATCGCGGGCGACGGGGTGGGACGGGCCGGCGCGGTGGCCGATCTGGTGGCGGTCGCCGAGCGGCTCGGCGCGGCCGTCCACCACCAGCCGATGAACGACGGCATCGACTTCCCCACCGGCCATCCGCTGTACGCGGGGATGCTCGTGCCCCGCAACGCGGTCATCCGGGAGACGCTGGCCGGATACGACGCGGCGCTCATCGTGGGATGTCACGCGTTCATGCCGCACCACTACACGCCCGGACCGGCCGTCCCGGACGGGCTCGCGATCGTGCAGGTGGACGAGGACCCGGCGGAGATCGGCCGGAACTTCGCCGTCCGGCACGGCCTGACGGGCGATCTGGCGGGGACGCTGCGGGCGCTCGCCGGTCACCTGGACGGGCGGGTCCCGTCCGCACGGGGACGCGCCGAGCGTCTCGGCGCCGGGCACGCCCGGGCGAGGCACGACGTGGACGCGGCCGCGCGGGCGGCGTACGGGCCGTCCCCGATGGATCCGCGCGCCGCCGCCCACGCCGTCGCGGCCGGCCTGCCCGAGGGGACGATCGTGGTCGAGGAGGCGATCACCGTCGGGCTGAGGCTGCGCGCGGTGCTGCGCCAGGACCGGCCCGGCTCCTACGTCCACACGGTCGGCGGCGGCCTCGGCTGGGGCATCGGCGCGGCGGTCGGCACCCGGATGGCGGCCCGGGAGCGTCCGGTGGTCGCGGTGCTCGGCGACGGATGCGCGATGTTCGGCGTCCAGGGCCTGTGGAGCGCGGCCCGGTACCAGGTTCCCGTGGCGTTCGTCGTGATGAACAACGGCGAGTACCGCACCCTGAAGGACACCCTCGACGAAGGAGGCGGCGCCTCGGCGAAGCACGGGCGCTACATCGGCATGGACCTCGCTCCCCCGGCGCTCGACTGGCCGAGCGCCGCACGGCTGTTCGGCGTCGACGCGGTGCGGGCGGGGTCGGCGGACGAGCTGCGGGACGCGGTCGCCGGCGTCAAGGACCTGTCCGCGCCGCTGCTCATCGAGGCGCCGGTCACCGGGCACGGGGAGGGTTCGTGACGAGGGCCGCCGCCGGCTCCCGGGCCCTTGCCGACCGGACCGATCGCGGACACCATCCTGGTATGGACGAGCCGGGTGGAGAGCCACCGCGATCGGTGCTGGCGCGCGGGCTCAGCCTGCTGGACGCCTTCGGCTCCGCCGACACCGAACTGAACCTGACCGAACTCGCCGCCCGCACCGGGCTGCCGAAACCGACCGCGCACCGGCTGCTCGGCGAGCTGGTGCGGTGGGGCGGGGTCGAGCGCACCGAGTCCGGCTACCGGCTCAGCATGCGGCTGTTCGTGCTCGGGCAGCGCGCGCCCCGCCCGCGGGGCCTGCGCGAGGCCGCGCTCCCTTACCTGGAGGACCTTTACGAGGCGACGCACGAGAACATTCATCTGGCCGTACTCGACGGGACGGACACTCTGTTCCTGGAGAAGGTCACCGGGCGCCGGTCGATGCCGATCGTGTCCCGGGTGGGGGGGCGGCTCCCCGCGTACTGCACCGCGACCGGGAAGCTGTTCCTCGCCCTGGGGCCCCCTGAGCGGCTGGAGAGAGTGCTCGCGGCCGGGCTCGTCCGTTACACACCGCACACGATCATCATGCCGGGACTGCTTCGGCGGGAGCTGGCCCGCACCTCCGCCCGCGGCTACGCCGTCAACCGGGAGGAGTCGGAGGCCGGGGTCTCCGCCGTGGCGGCACCGATCCTCGACCACCGGCGCCGGGTGATCGCCGCGATCTCCATCACGGGGAACGTGTGCCGGCTGGACCTCGACCGGCTCGCCCCGGCCGTGCGGACGGCGGCGCGGGCGCTGTCGAGGGAGCTGGCGCGGGAGAGCGCGGACGGACTGAAAATGGGGATTCCCCGGTGATCTTTCGATACCGGGGAATCCCCATTCTCCATGCACCGGCAGCCCTGTGCCGGGTCTGTGAGCGGCCTCACGAATCGTTCGTGCGCGGGCTCACATCGCTATGGTGAGCCATTTCACGAAACGGTTCGCGGAACCTCGGGTCAGGACCCGAAAGGCTGCGGCTTGCCCTTCTTCCCGGCGCCGTGGCCCCAGGAGAGGACCTCCCACTTGACGCCCTTCAGGTGACCCTCGCCGCTGCCGGCGTTGTACTTGCTGGCGGGCTTCTTGCCGTCCAGCAGGTACCGGAAGGTGTAGGTGTCGAGGTCGAGCATGACGCCGCGGTGCGACGGCTCGCCGGGCCCGCGGTCACCGATGAAGCCGGTGACGCTGCGACCGTTGTAGGTGACCTTGACCTTGGTGTGCATGGGCCAGCTCGGGCTGGAGAAGAGGCCCTTCTGCATCGGCTTGCCACCGGCGGGGGCGCCGGTGTCGCCGTTCACGCCGGACCCGTCGTCCCAGAAGTAGGACGCGATGGTCTTGCCGCTGAGCAGGGCCTTCGGGCCCTTCTTGGCGGCGGTCTTGCCGTCCTTGGAGCTGCTCTTGGCGTCCTTGGCCGCGGGCTTGGCCTGGCGCTTCTCGGTGCTCTTGGGGGCGTGCTGCTGCGGGGCCTCGTGCTTCTGCGCGGCCACGGCCTGCTGCGAGAGGAACTGCTTCGGGGGAGCGGAGTCGTCACTGGCGGCGGCTACGCCGGCCACCAGCATGCCCGCGAGGGCGGTGCCGGTGACGCCGGTCAGGACGACATTGATCGCTCGCTGCTGCATGAAATTCCTTCGGTCGGGGTACAGGGCTGCCGTTCAGCACCGGACCGCGCGCAGGTCACGCGCCTGTCGTCCGGGCAGGAGAGAACGGCTCCGAGACTCGGGACTCGGAAGACGCCGCCGCGAGGAAGACCCGCTTGGAACGCTCCACAGGCATGGTGGAGCGCGCCCGTGCTCGGCAGCGCGCGTCCGTCCTTGGACGTGCGTGCAACACGGACTTCGGTGAAGCGGGAAGAGTGCCGACCGGGGGCTCATGGGCCCAGCACGGTGCGCGGCCGCTGCATGGGACGGCCGCGTTCGGCGAAGAGGATCCCGCCTGGCGGGCGGGAGGCGACGGCTATGCGATTGGCCAGGTCAACGGTTCTTTGACCCTGACCTGGGGTTGACTATATACGGCATTACCGTACTTTCGCCAAACGGGGGATTTCTTTACCTTTGGATAGGTAGATCTTTTTACCGGGCGCCACCCCGGAACGCCTTTCCCGTAGGGGCTCCGGGCCGGTCGGCCGTCCACCGCCCCACAGAAAAAGGATCTTGGATTCCTTGGGACTTTGCCGGGCCGATGGCGGCATGCCGCAGACGGGCAACAGCGGGCAAAGCATGAGCGCCGCGGAGTGGGCACACGTGAAGGCCCGTCATCACGGGCCGGAGGACCGCACGAAGAAGGGGCCGCTCACAGGGGCGGGCCATCGATCCGGTATGTGGCGCCCCCGGCGGCGGGCAAAAGCCTTACGGTCGGGCAGCGGTCGCGCCGCCGGGACGCCCGTACGACAAGGGCTCGAACGTCAGCGGGGCGTCGCCTCAGTGCGTCGGATAGGCCGACGGCACGAGCGGCGTGGGGCCGGTCCCGCCGGTGAACACCTGTTGGGGTGCGATGAACGGTGACTCCGCGTAAGCGGGCTCCCCGTAGGGAGCGGCCGACGCGACGATGGGTCCCTGCGCGGCGGGGACGGCCTGGGCCGCGGGCGGCGGGACGTGCGGCGGCACGTGGGAGCCGTCGGCCCGGCGCGGCTCCGCGGAGGGCACGCCGCCGGACGCCGCGCGGCGCTCGGCCAGCGCGGCCATGAGCGCGCGGGCGGTCTCGGCGTCCATCCTCAGCAGGACGCTCGGCATGCCGGCCTGGTCGACGAACGGGGATACCGAGGGCGGGGAGGGCAACTGCGGGAGAGCCGCCCGCATCTCCTCGCGGAGATCCTGGGCCAGCCGCAGCGCCTGTCGGTCACTGTCGCTCAAGTGTGCGGTCATCGCGATCTCCGGGGAGTTCACGTGCGGGGGTCCGGGGCAATCCTGCTAGGGATGGCGTGCAGGTGCAAGGGCTGATGCACGTGCATTTCAAGAAATATCGCCCCGTAACCCCCGCGCCGGTCGATCGTTCCCGATCACTCCATCCCCCGTTTGCGGGGCGTCCAGAACGGCTTGACCAGCACTGATCGCCGATCCCAGCCCCGTTCCCGGACGAGGTGCGCCCGCACGGCCTGCACGGTGCGTGCCTCCCCGGCCACGTAGGCGAATCCCGGTTCCGGAGGCAGATCCAGACCGCGGACGGCGTCCACGAGAGTCGCGGAGTTCGCGGCCGGCGCGTCGCCGCGGTACCGCCACATCAGTTCCTCTCCCCTCGGCAGCGGCAGCCGGTCCTCGGACCGGGAGACCTCGATCACACCGTGCACCGGCTCGCCCGGCGGTGTGACCCGCAGCATGGCGCCGAACGGGACCGACGCCGTCTCCTCGCCGGCGAACAGGTGGTACGAGGCGGGGCGCAGCCCGAACGTTCCCTCCGGCCGGCCGAAGACGATCTCCTGCCCGGGCCGCAGATCACCCGCCCAGCGCGCGCCGGGGCCGCCGGCCTCGTGATCCATGACGCAGAGTTCCATGACCCCGGCGGACGCGTCGTACTCCCACACCGAGTAGGTCCGCAGCGCGTTGCGGACGGCCCCGCTGACCCACGTCCCAGCGGACGTGATGTCCGCCACGTGCACCCGGACCTGCTGCCCGGGCGTCCAGGCCAGACCCTGCACGCCGCCGACGCGGATCCACCGCATGCGACCCGGTGCGGGCCGAACGTCCTCGACGCGGCCGCGGACGAACATGAGGTCGAGCAGGCGCCCGCGCACGCCGCGCGCCGGCGCACTCTCCTCCGTTGACACCATCACCCCTCCAGGCTGTCGCGATATATCTCGATAGTCACGATATATCTTCATTCGTGCTCGTTCCAGGGAACCGGCGATCCCGGCGAGGAAGGCCTGGCACGACGAGGAGGGCCCCCAGCGCGACGGCCACCGCCACGACGCGGAAACCCGCTGCCATCGCGCCCGTGAACGCCTCGATCACCTGCGCGTGCATCCGGGGGCCGGCGTCCGCCGCGTCCGCGGCGGCGAGAGCCTCACCCGCCGAATGGGCGTGCCCGGCGAGTTCGGGCGGCAGGCCACCGGCGAACCGGCCGGCGAGCACCGTCCCGAGGACGGCGACGCCGAGGGCGCTGCCGATCTCGCGGGCCGCGCTGTTCAGCCCGGACCCCAGACCCGCGCGTTCGGGCAGTAGGGCGGACATCACGCCGACCGACAAGGGTGGGACGCACAGGCCCATGCCGGCGGACAGGATGACCATGTCCGCCGCGTAGAGCGGGTACGGCGTCGACGCGTCCGCCAGGGAAAGCAGGCCGAGACCGGCGGCCAGCGTCAGCATCCCCACCGCGAACACCGGCCGGTCCCCGAACCGCTGCGCCAGGCCGACGCTCCGCCTGGAGATCACGATCATCCCGGCCACGAGCGGCGCGATCGCGACGCCGGTGAGCATCGGCGAGTACCCCTTGACGAACTGCAGGTACTGGGCGTTGACGAAGAAGAGCGCGAACAGCCCGAAGAACGCCAGCCCGATCCCGAGCACGCCGCTGCGCAGCGGGGCGATGACGAAGACTCGCGGGTCCAGCAGCGGATGGCGGGCGCGCAGCGCGTACAGGGCGAAGACCGTCATGAGCAGGGCCGCGCCGGCGAAGCCGCCGAGCACCGGGAGCGAGGACCAGCCGCGCTCGGGTCCCTCGATGATGCCGAAGAGCAGGGTGAACAGGGCGGTGGTGAGGATCGCCGCGCCCACGAGATCAAGGTCGGCCGCGTGGCGCTCGCCGCGCGGTGCCAGCCACGCGACGAGGAGGGCGAGGCCGGCGGCCAGAGGCGCGCCCGCCAGGAAGAGCCCCTGCCACGGCAGCCACTGCAGGACCGCTCCCCCGCCGAGGTTCCCGACGGCTCCGGCGACGCCGGTGGCGGCCGTCCAGGTCGCGATGGCGTGGGGACGCCGTCGCGGCGGGGTGACCTGCAGCAGCAGGGAGAGGCTCGCGGGCATGATCAGGGCGGCGCCCACGCCGGTCACGAACCGTCCGCCCAGCAGGACGGCGACCCCCGGCGCGGCGGCCGACAGCAGGCAGCCGGCCGCGAAGACGGCGAGACCGAACAGCAGGACCCCCTTGCGCCCGCAGCGGTCGCCGAGCGCGCCGGCGGGGATCAGTAGGCAGCCGAACACCAGGACGTAGGAGTCGACGATCCACAGCAGCCCGGTGGAGGACGGGCTCAGCGAACTCGCCGACAGCTTGGGGATCGACAGGTTGACGGCGGCGACCATGGCCACGACCAGCACCACGCACGCCGACATCAGCGGCGTCATGGCGCGCCCCCTGTACGGGGCGGTTCCGGGCGGCGCGGCGCCGCGGACGGCATCGAGCGTCATCAGTGAGTCCTCGGAGTCGTTCGGGGGACGCGCGTCATCGCGTCCTGCTGGAGAGGCGGAGGGGGATATCCGGGCCGCGCGCGCCGCCTCCGCGATCTCCAACGTAGGCTGGCGGTGACTTGCTTTCAAATGCATCTTTTGCACGTGAGGAATGCGTCTGGTGCAATCCAGAATGGACCTGAACCTGCTCATCGCGCTCGACGCGCTGCTAGAGGAAGGGAGCGTGACCGGTGCCGCGGAACGCCTGCATCTGTCGGGCCCCGCGATGAGCCGGACGCTGGGACGGATCCGGAAGGCGCTCGGTGACCCGGTTCTCGTCCGGTCTGGTCGTGCCATGGCGCCGACCCCGCGCGCGCTCGCGATCCGTGCTGAAGTACACGAACTCGTGCAGCGCGCGCAGACGCTCTTCTCTGCTGACGACGACCTCGATGTCGCGACGCTGTCGGGCAGTTTCACCCTCCAGGCCGATGAGGGCACCGTCGCCGTCCTTGCCGGGCCCCTCTTGGAACATGTGGCACGTGAGGCCCCGGGCGTGACCCTGAGGTTCCTCGGCGAGGGGCCGCGGGACGACCATCTGCTCCGTCGGGACACGGTCGACCTGGAGATCGGCGTCATCGGGCCAGGGCAGCCACCCGAGACCCGGGTCGAACTGCTCCTGGAAGACCGGTTCGTGTCTGTCGTGCGCCCAGAGCATCCGCTGGCGGGCCGGGACGTGACACTGGACGAGTGGGCAGAGGCCGTGCAGATCACGTCCACCCGGCGCGGGCGCGTGTCCGGCCCGATCGACGAGCTGCTCGCCGAGACGGGCCGCGCACGGCGCCTTGCGGGAACGGTGCCGACGGTGACAGCGGCGTTGATGATCGTCCAGGAGGCCGACCTGCTGGGATTCGCCGCCGAGCGGCTGCATCGACGGCTGATGGACCGCCTTGGGCTCGTCCGTGTCCCCGTTCCCTTCGAACTGCCGCCCCTGGTGCTCTCGCTGGGATGGCACGCGCGATACGACGCCGACCCTGCTCACGCGTGGTTGCGGCGCTCCGTCCGGGACGTCATTACAGGCATCCTGGAGGAATGACGGAGACCCTGAGCGTCCAGGCACTGAACCGGGCGACGCTGGCACGGCAGTTGCTGCTCGCGCGGGAGCCTCTCCCAGTGGCCGAGGCGGTGGGACGGCTGTGCGGGATGCAGGCTCAAGAGCCGAAGCCGCCGTTTCTGGGGCTGTGGACGCGGCTTCACGGATTCCAGGCGTCCGATCTGCACGCCGCGTTGCAGGATCGGTCGCTGGTGCGCGCCACCATGATGCGCGCCACGTTGCACCTGATGACGGCCTCGGACTACACGGCGTTCCGAACGACCATGCAGCCGATGTTGGACGGCGCCCTGCGCGTACTGGGCGATCGGGGCAAGGGACTGGATCTGCAGAAGGTCGTCCCTGCGGCACGGTCGCTTCTGGAGGAGGAGCCCCGGACGTTCAACGAGGTACGCGCGCTGCTGCAGGAACGGTTCCCGGACGTCAACGACCGTGCCCTCGGGTATGCCGTCCGGCTGTGCGTACCGCTGGTCATGGTTCCGACGCAGGACAGGTGGGGCTTTCCCCGTACGTCGCGCTTCACGTTGGCCGACACGTGGCTGGAGACCGGGCCGGTGGCCGAGAACGCGATCGATGAACTGATGCTCCGCTACCTCGCGGCCTACGGGCCGGCGTCCGCCGCCGACGCGCAGACGTGGTGCGGACTGGCCTCCTCTGGTGAGGCCCTGGAACGCCTGCGTCCCGGCCTTCGCGTCTTCTCCGACGACAAGGGCCGGGAGCTGTTCGATCTACCGGACGCACCGCGCCCCGATGAGGACGTCCCCGCACCCGCACGCTTCCTGCCCGAGTTCGACAGCCTCGTCCTCGCGCACGCCGACCGCAGGCGCATCATCGCCGACGCCCACCGGCCCATGCTCACCACCAAGAACCTGCGCGTCCGCGCCGTGTTCCTCTGGGACGGCTTCGCCCGCGGGATCTGGGAAACGGAGTACAAGCGGAAGGTCGCCACACTGCGGATGCGTCCGTTCGAAGCGCTCCCTGCAGCGGCGGTCGACGAGCTGACGGTCGAAGGTGAAGCGCTGCTGCGCTTCCTGGAGCCGGAGGCCAAGGAGACCGTCGTCGCCGTTGAACCCTAAGGCGTTTGGAGCCCGGCGAGGCGTTCGAAGCGCGGCCACGCATTCAGGCGAACACCTCGGTCGGCTCGGCCTCATAGGCGACACCATTCCGAATTGTGTTCGGTTCTGTGCGGCCGACCCTGTCGATCCAGACGAGATCGGCGGAAGCGGCCGACCCGCGCCACATGCGGACATGACGCTGCGAGCGTGGACAACTTCGAATAGTGATCAATCCGATACCTGCTCTGATTGAAAGATCCATCAAATGAGCGCAAGCTGTGTCCGACGTCTGGAATGCCCCGCCCGTTCCTTCCGACCGACCGCCGACAGGACACGACTCATGTTCGAGATCTGGGAGACGAGTGAGCCGGCGCGGCTCATCACTGATGCGGGGAGCCTGAAGGTCGCACTGGAGAAGGTCGACACCATGTGCAGGCTGCGGCACGACCAGGCCGTGGCCCACGTCGGCGAGGCCGGCGAGGGCTACCACTTCGAAATCAGGGACCACGACGGGAAGGCCCTCGCCAGGCTGAGTTACGTCCCGGACACGTCCCGCGCGTACCAGAGCGTCGTGGTGGAGGAGATGCGCGGCGAGGAGCACAGAGCCGGGTAGACGCCCCACCCAGCAGCCCCTGGCCGTCTGGCGGCCAGGGGCTTCTTCTTGCCGCTCTCTGGCCCGCCGGCGGTTTCCGGCCGGGAACGGCGAGTCTTGTCGCCGCCGGATGGCAGGATGCGTCCTGGGCAGGTGACCTCGGAAGGCGGGAGTGGCGGGTGCGTGACGCGTGGCGGCGCGGCCGGTCTCCGTCCCTGGCCGCGGCCGAGCTGGCGTCCGGCGCGATGCGATCGCTGGCGAACGGCGACGGACCCGCGTTCGGGCGGTTCGTGGAGCAGCTGACGGAACGTCCCGGCATGCCCGGCTGGACGACGATGGTCGACCGGTGCCTCGCGGAGCGGCTGCGGCAGGGGGTCACCACCGCATGGCAGCGCGGCTGGCTGCCGGCCGACGTGGTCAGGTTCGTGTCCCGCCGCCGCACGGCCAGGCACGCGCGGCTGGTCAAGGACGCGATCGCGGGCGAGATGCGCGTCTACTCCCCCGCCACCGTGGACGACCGCTGGCGTGACCAGCTCACCGCTCTCAAGGCCGAAGTGTGGTGGACGGACGATGACGCCCACCCCGCCCGCTGGTGCGACCGCGAAACCGCCGAACGCCCGGTCTACATCACCTGCGCGCTCGAACTGATCCACCTTCTGGAGGCCCTCCCGAAACTCCCGGCGATCACCCCACCTCCCGGCACGGCGTCCAGCACGGCCGGTCCTCGCGGCGCCGCACCTGCCGCGGGTTGGGCGGGGGTCGACCAGCGGACGCTGGGGAGGGTGCGGGCACTGCTCGCGAAGGCCGAGTCGACCGAGTTCCCCGAGGAGGCGGAGGCGCTCAGCACACGCGCTCAGCAGCTGATGGCGCGGCACAGCATCGACCATGCGCTGCTCGCCGCCGAGGCGGGTGACACAGGCGGGCCGGACGGGCGTCGCATCGCGGTGGACAGCCCCTACGACGCGCCGAAGGCGGTGCTGCTGACGGTGGTGGCCGACGCCAACCGCTGCCGTGCGGTCTGGCACAGGGAGCTGGGGTTCTCCACCGTTCTCGGTTTCCCGGCCGACCTGGCCGCGGTGGAGATGCTGTTCACGTCGCTGCTCGTGCAGGCGACGTCCGCCATGGTGCACGCGGGCCCCAAGCGGGACACGCGCGGGCGGTCACGGACGCGGTCGTTCCGGCACGCGTTCCTCAACGCCTACGCCGCCCGCATCGGGGAGCGGCTGCGGGAGGCCGCGGGCGAGGCGGCGGACAGTGCGGCCGCGAGCGCCGGCGGGAAGGATCTGCTCCCCGTGCTGGCGGCGCGCGACCGGGCCGTCGATCAGGCCGTCGACACGATGTTCCCGAACCTCGCCAAGGGGCGGGCGGGCTCCGTCTCCAACCATGAGGGCTGGGTGGCCGGGCGGGCGGCCGCCGATCTCGCCAGCCTGAACGGACGCTCCGAGGTCACCGGGGCGTTCCGCGGTTCCTAGCGCACGGGGTCCCCCCGGGGGGCGAGGGGGACGTCCGGTCATGTGCTCAGTTCTTCCTTTTCTCGCTTGGACCAGGGAGCGGGTCAGTCCTTCTTGCGCCGGGTGTTGCCGCCCCGGCCGCGCAGCGGCACCCCCGCCTCCTTCAGGACGTTGTAGATGAATCCGTACGACCGGCCGGTCTCGGCCGCGAGGTCGCGGATGCTTTCGCCGGCCGCGTATCGCGGAGCGAGCTCGGCGGCGAGACGGGTGCGTTCGGCACCGGTGACACGGGTGCCCCTCGACAGTGTTCGAGCCACGGGGACCTCCTGATTCCAAGGCTGGGCGGCGGGGCCCGTCCCCGCAGCTCACAGCAGTGTTGATCTCCCCAACGTACACATTCCCCCCGATTGCGCCCTCGATGCCGCGCGAATCACCGCGAATTCGGCCGAAGCTGGTCTTTTCCGTGGTGAACGGCGTGTCGGAGCTAGACAGACGGGTCTCGCACCGCCGCCGGTCGGCCGTTCCGCAGGATCACCGGCGAAAGGGGCACCCGGACCGGAACCGGTTCTCCATCCGGGCCGCCCAGTTCCATCACCGTCACACCGCCGAAGCGGCCGGGGTCCGCGTCTCCCGCGGCGGCCGCCTGGGAGGCGGCCTCACGGACGGACAGATCCGAACGGCGCAGCGGGTGGCGCAGCGGACCGAAGGGGAACAGCGAGGTGTCGTCGAGCCCGTCCACGACCAGCAGCTCGCCGGGTTCGAGCAGTCGCCAGCCGGGCTGGTCGTCCATCGGCTCGCTGGCGATGACCACCGCCGGAACCTCGCTGCCGGGGGCGCTCACGCCGCCTTCCCGGTGCGACAGGACCCACAGCTCGTTGCTCTCCGGATAGCGCAGGGCCCACAGCCGTCCAGCCTCCGCCACGAGCAGGTTGAGCGCGAAAACGGGTAGTTCCGCCCCGATGCGCCGCACCGCCTCGACGATCCCCGCCGTCGTGTCGCCGCGGCGCCGGATCTCAGCGGTCACGTAGGCGAACACCAACTCGGAATCGGTCTCGCCCGAGACATGGGCGCGCTCCACCTCCGTCAGCCACGTCCGGAGCGTGTCGAGCCCCTTCACCACGCCGTTGTGCGCGAACAGCCGGTCGTTCATCACGAAGGGGTGGCAGTTGTGCACCGTCAGCCCGCCCACCGAGGCGTCACGAACGTGCGACACGAACGTGTGGGACGGGACGTTGCGGGCGTGCAGGTCGAAGTCGGCGTTCTCGAATGCGGCCAGCGGCGCCCGGTCGCGGACGGGCTCGCCACCGAGCGAGAACCAGCCGAGCCCTGCACCGTGCTGCATCCGGTGACTCTGCGCGCGCAGGCTCCGGGGCGCGTCCAGCAGCCAGTGGGCCGCCCTGACCCGCGGGCCGCCGGTACTCATCCCGAAAAGTCGGCACATATCGTCGCCTCTCACGTGATCTTAACTGCGGGTGACGGGAATTTTACCGAACGTCGTCGCGGGCGTCTGGCGAATCTCACCACGCCTAGGGGTCCCGGCGCAGCTCCGCGCCACTGGGAGGCGGGGTTATCCACAGAATCGAGTTCTGCTGCTTCTCCCCTGGCCGGCCGCGCATGCTGGGGCTCGTCCGCCGATGGAAGGAGCCGCCTCATGGCCGCGATCACGTTCCCCGTCCCGTCCACCACGACCTCGCGGTTCGCCGTGGCCGCCGAAAGCATCCCGGACGATCCCGCCGCTCTTCTCCGCAGAGCAGCGGACTGCCCCTATCACGCCCACATCGCCGGGCGGCTCGGCTCACCCCAGCTGCAGGTGACCCGCGAGGACCTCGGCAGCCTGCGCTGGGACCCCGGGCACATCAAGGCGGCCCAGCCCGAGGACCGTCCGGCCGCACGGGCCTTCAACGACGCCGGGCGGTTCGCCGTCGTCACCGCCTACTCGCCGATCACCGACCAGCCGCGCGGCGTCCAGGTCGCCCGCGCCGCCGCGTACGCCATCGCCAGGGCCACCGGAGGGGTCACCGCCGACCTCGTCACGGGTCACGTCCTGACGCCGTCCCCCGGCGAGCGGACACGTTTCGTGCTGGCCGACCAATGGCTGGGCGACGTCCTGCCGCCGTTCCGCGCCAACGGGCGCTGCACGGCCGCCGAACCCGCGTTCGACCCCGAGGGCGTCAACGGCTGTGCCTGCGTCCGTCTGCGGACCCGCGGCCTGCGCCGCTTCGGCCTCCCCGAACTCCAGATCACCGACGTGGCCTGCCCGCACGACGTCGCCGCACTCAACGTCCTGCGGACCACCGCCCGCCGACTGCTGACCGACCACTGGTCGTGGCTGGCAACGGGCCCGGCCACCCGCACCCGCACGATCCCGGACACCCTCGACCTGACCCAGGGCGACTTCAACGACTTCTGGGGCTCCACCCGCCGCGTCCACCTGACGCAGCCGCGCCCCTTCCAGGTGCACCTGTCCCCACTGACCTCCCGCCTCATCACCGCCGGCCCACCCGCCGACTTCGACGGCACGGTCAACGACTGGCTCTGGGGCGACACGCTCCCCCTAGGCATGTACGACCTCCTAAAGGCCCCGGCCGACCCCCACCTCCCAACCGCCGCCTAAAACCAGACCCCCAGCCCACACCACCCACCGATCCGCCACCCCACCAGCCACCCCCTGCCGCTTACCGTCCCTGCCTCTGCCGCTTCCTGGCCCCTATCTAGCCCCGGACCTTCGCCCCACACTCCGCCGCCTACCGCCCCTGGCCCTGCCGCCCCACACCTGCCGCCCCCACCTGCCGCCCCCACCAACCCAGCCCCTGCCGCCCTACACCCCGCCGCCTACGCCCTGCCGTTTGCTGGCCTGCCGTTTGCTGGCCTGCCGCCAGCTAAGCCTCTCGGACGCCTCGGGCTCACCCCGAGGCCTTCCGGGCTCGCCTGGGGCGCCTTCCGGGGTACGCTCTGAGGCCCTCGGGTTTGCCCTGAAGCCCCTCGGTTTGCCCTGAAGCCGCCAGGATCGTCAGCCGGACTGTTTGGTGTAGTCGCGGGTGTACCAGCGCTCCGGACGCACCCGCGTCAGGACCATCTTCCCGGCGACGTCCTTCGTCGCCTCCAGATACTCGGCGCCGCCCTCAACGCCGAGGTAGCGCTCGGCCAGCGCGCGGCGGTCCTCCGGACGGGCCGGATCCTCGAACCCGACGACCGGCCCCTCCACCGAGGCGTACCGGTAGGGCAGTGCGGCCTCCTGCACCACCAGGCTCACCCGTCCCGCCGCCCGGATCAGGGCCATCTTGCGGCTGTCCCGGCCGGTGATGAAGGTGATCTCACCGCCCGGCTCGTAGGCGTACCACACGGGCAGCGCCAGCGGCGCCCGGCCCGCCTCGTCCGCGACGCTCAATATGCCCACGTACGTGCCGGCGAGAAACGCCTCCCGCTCGGCCACGCTCATCGCCAGGGTCATCACGGCTCCTCTCCGCCGATCTCCCAGCATGCCCGAGACCTTGCGATCCCGGCGCTGCGGCGGGACCGGACGCTAGGGGCCGGTCCGAGGGATAGCGTCGCCCTCCACGTCCGTCACATGACGAGCAAAGCGAACCAGGGCCTGCGTGTCATGCGCTGGACGCAACGAGGTCTCCGGGAGAGGGTTCATCGACCAAGAAGGCCCCGAACACCGGAGACCTCGTGGCCATCCTGGCGGTGACCAGGCGGTTCGACCTGACCGACGCTCAATGGGCGGTCCTGCAGCCGCTGCTGCCCGCCCCAGGCGTCCGGGTCGGCCCTCGAAATGGAGTCGGCGGCAGCTGATCGTTGGGATCCGATGGCGCGTGCGGGTCGGTGCCCCTTGGAGGGACGTGCACGAATGCCACGGTTCCTGGCAGGCGGTTTACGGATTGTTCCGCCGTTGGCAGCGCCACGGCGCCTGGGCCCGCATTTGGCGGGGCTCCAGGCCAGGCCCAACGCGTTCGGGCTGATCACCTGGCAGGTCGGCGTCGACTCCACCATCATGCGAGCCCATCAGCAGGCCGCCGGGGCCCGGCGGCAGGGCGGGCTGCAAGTCGAGCCTGCTGGCGGGACGAGCGTTGAGCCACCGATCACGCGCTGGAATGTTCCCGAGCGGACTGTCGACCAAGCTGCATCTGGCCTGCGAACAGGGGCACAAACCACTGTCACTGGTGCTCACCGCGGGACAGTGGGGCGACACGCCGCAGTTCACGGCGGTGACGGCCGGGATCCGAGTCGCGCACATCGGCGGCGGGCGTCCACGCACAAGGCCAGAACGGGTACGTGCCGAAGGACTTCCTTCAGCGGAAGCCCATATCGGCCGAGCCACTCCGGAAGCTCGATAACGTCGCTCATGTCGTGGACGAGTTGCTGAGTTCCCTGGGCGGGGCGCCGTTGTCCGGCGAGGTCGTAGGCACGGGGTCGAACAAGCACGCTCGTGGCAGCCCCCCTCGCCCGGCACAGGACGGTCCGCTCCTCGTCCGGACGTCAGCGACGGCGTTGGAGGCGTGTATGAACGCGCCTCTTAACCCGAGCCAACCACACCGCGACGGCCAGGCTCAGCGCCACAATCACACCCGCGCCGCCGCCTGCCTCAAGCTGCCCGATCGAGCTGATCAGCAGGTAGTGAACCGCGCCAGTGCCTCTTCCTGATCACGGCGGACACTCGCTACACCGCGGACACATCACCCGCCCACAAGCACGTCGACCTCGAAACAGCCAAAGGATCCGGCCAACCTGGGCCTGGAGAAGGGCCAGTACCATGTCCTCGCGCCGGAGCCGTCAAGGCCGCCGCCGTCGCAGGCATCGGCGTCACCGTCCTCCCCCGCTGCCTATGCGGCCCCGAACTCGCCAGCGGTTTACTCAGGCTGCCTACAACGGGGCGAGCTGGCGCAGCCGCTCGTCCACGGGGGGCCGCGTCCCCGCGCGACCTCGACGAACAGCGCATAGGCCGACCGCGCCGCCTCGTGCAGCCGGACGACCTGGGGGAAGTCGCCCGCGATCCGGTCGGCCTCCGCCCAGTCCGCGATCGTGTACTGGACCAGATACCGCAGGGTCCTCATGGCGATGTCGCCTCGCGCGCTGCTCGGCAGGACCAAGCAGCCTCGGGTCGATTCCGGATTGCTGTCGCCTGGTGACACGGAGTGAGAGTTTTGAAACCGGGCCGCAACCCGAACATGCCGCTGCCGGGGCTCCCGAAGCCGGCGGGACTTGTGCGGATCATGCATGGCCCCTCACATAAGGCGTCCCGCTCACGCCGTGCCCTCAAGCCGCATCACCAGGGAATCTCGCAGGATCTGCGGATGTCCGGCCACGCGCCCGCCGACGGGGCGACTGCACACCGAGATACCAAAACAATTCGGGATTTACCCCGTATCTGAGGCATGACAGGAACGGCGGCGGCCCTCGACGAATGCCGAGCCGACTGTGAGCAATGTTCAACGCTCCGTAGCCAAAGTGGCTACGATCGGCATTCTCACGGTGACCGACGCGATCCCCCGGGGCGAAGATGAACCGTTTCCTGGCACACCCCAGACTTGCCGTCGTGATCGGCGACTGGCTCCGCTGCACCTGCGGGCTGCTGGGGTGTACCGCGATGGCCGGCGCCATCACCATCGGCGCGGCCGCCTCCGACGCGGCTGCCCGGGCCGAGCCGCAGCCGCGAGGATCCCTGCCGCCCATCTGCCGCCACGCCGTGAGCATCGGCGACTGGTACACCGCGCACAAATGCAAGGAGGCTTGGCTGGCGATGTACGAGAGGTCTCGCAGACGATCAGGACGCGGCCGGGAGCTCCCCCGCTGGCCGGACCGCTACGACTCGAAGCACAAGACAGAGCGCAGATCACCCTCACCGAGGCCGATCGTCGAACCCGCCCCGCGGCCCGCCGCACCGCATCCGCCGAGCAGCGCGCCCCCGTCTCCCACCCGTTCCAAGAGCACACCGCCACCGCCACCCACGTCCACCGCTCCCGTTCCGGACCGTCCGCGCGAACAGGCGGAAGATCTCGATTCACGTCCCGCCTCCTTGCAGCCCGTACTCCTGCTCGGTCTGCTGCTCCCCGCCGCCGCCGCGATCTGCTACCCGTTCCGGCACCGCATCTACGCCGCCGCCACCGCGGGCCTGCCCGCGTTTCCTGCGGCGGAGATCCCGGAAATGCAGCCGGCGACCTTCAGCTACCGCTCCACGCTGGATCCATTCGCCATTCCGGCAACGGGCCTGTCGGGTCCGGGCGCCGCATCCACCGCCCGCGTACTCGCACTGACGGCACTCGACGAACACGGCGACGACTCCCTCGTCGTGATCCCGCGCCCCGACGCCGGCGCCCTCTTCGGCCTGGCCGAGGACGAACTCCTCGACGACAACACGGCAGGCCTCTTCATCCCAGGCAACCTCGATGCGGCACTGGCCTACCTGGAGACCGAACTCGCCATCCGCCAGAACACCGGGGTCACGCAGGGACGGCGCCTCCTCCTGGTGGCCGACTGCGCCGAAGAAGCCGACCGGATCAAAGCGATCCTCACCCGTCACCCAGGCGACATATCCGCGGTCTTGATGGGTGCCTGGACGGGCGATCGAGCCACTGTCGACGACAACGGCCTGGTCGACGCCCCACCGGAGCTGGCGTCAACCCTCCCCGAACGTCTCCCGGCGATGTCCCGCACCGAGGCCCGCGACCGGCTCTTGACCGCCCTGGCGCGCCACAGAGAACCAGCCAAACCACCGACAAGGCGCCGCTCGACCCCCCGCCGCACCAACCACCGATCACCATGAACAGCGCAACCACCCGCGCAGATGCACCAGACGCCGCCCGCCACCGCCGCCGACCCCCTGCTGAACGGGCAGGCACCACGCGCTCCATCGGAGTCAGCCGCACCGTCTTGAGGCCACGCCATCCACTCGCTCGTGCCGACTTGACGGCTGACGCATTGGCTCGGGCAGGTCGCACGTCAACTCTGGGTGGTCGGGGCGGGCTGCGCCGTCCGCGGGGCCGGGGGGTATCTCTTCTCGCGTGGAAATGATCTTGGTGGGTAGATGATCGAGCAGGAAGATCATCCATCGAATTCGGGGGGATTCGAAGCCATGACCGTGGTCGAGGGAAATGGGAGTGTCGCCCAGTCTGGGGCCGGTGCCGGTGGGATGGTGCCGATGTCGGCCGAGAGCCTGGATGTGCCGATCCGGGAACTGCTGAGCGATGAGGTGCTGGATCTGCTGGCCGAGCGGTCCCGCGACGAGGCGGGGCAGTTGCGGCTGACCGGTGAGGGGTCGATGCTCGGCGAGCTGGTCAAGGCCGTCCTGGAGCGGGCGTTGGAGGGCGAGCTGACCGCGCACCTGGGCTATGACAAGCATGATGCGGCGGGGAACAATTCGGGCAATTCCCGTAACGGGCGGGGCAAGGGCAAGACGGTGCAGACCGGGGTGGGCCCCGTCCGGTTGTCGGTGCCGCGGGATCGGGCCGGGACGTTCGAGCCGGTGCTGGTGCCCAAGCGGGCCGGGCGCATCGCCGGCGGCCTGGACGACATGATCATCAGCCTGTATGCGCACGGCATGAGCGTGCGCGACATCCTGCACCACCTCAAGCAGGTGTATGGCACCGAGCTGTCGCACGAGCAGGTCTCCCGGATCACCGATCAGGTGATGGACGAGGTCAAGGCGTGGCAGACGCGTCCGCTGGACCCGACCTGGGCGGTGGTGTTCCTGGACGCGATCGTGGTGAAGGTGCGCGACAACCATGTGGTGCAGAACAAGCCCGCCTACATCGCGGTCGGGATCGACACCGACGGGCACAAGCATGTGCTGGGCATCTGGCTCGCGCGCACCCCGGCCGACACCGCCACCGCCGGGGAGAGCTCGCGGTTCTGGACCTCGGTGACCACCGACCTGCGCAACCGCGGGGTCCGTGACATCCTCATCGCCTGCTGCGATGGCCTGAAGGGGTTCGAGGACGCCATCAACGCCGCGTTCCCGGCCACGGTGGTCCAGACCTGCGTCGTCCACTTGATCAGGAACGCGCTTCGGCCGGTCGCACGCAAGGATGCCGGGGCGGTGGCCAAGGAGCTGAAGAAGGTCTACACCGCCGTGGACGCCGACGCGGCGCTGGAGGCCCTGGCCGAGTTCGCCGACACCGACCTCGGCAAGAGGTATCCCCAGAGCGTGCGGGTGTTCGAGGACGCCTGGGACCGGTTCACGCCCTTCTTCGCCTTCACCCGCCCGGTCCGCAAACTGCTCTACACCACCAACGGGATCGAGTCGCTGAACTACCAGCTGCGCAAGGTCACCAAAGCGCGCGGGCACTTCCCGACCGACGACGCCGTGGTCAAGCTGCTGTGGCTGGCCATCATCAACATCGAGGACAAACGCGCCCGGGAACGCGCCGCCAAGCGCCACAACGGCGACAAGCACGCCTTCTCACCCGCACGCCTGGTCGAAGGACAACGCGCCGCCGGATGGCGCGAAGCACTCAACGAACTCGCCGAGGCCTATCCAGGACGCATCAGGTAAAGCCGACTTCACCTTCTACCCGCAAGGTCTTTCCACACCTGAAGTTACAAGCTCAGGCCCAGCGGGCCGCGCTGGGTGCTTGCTCGGTCGGCTTGGAGGTAGGCGCGTCAGCTTGCGAGGGGGCGGGTGGCTGGGCTGGCCTCGGGTCGTGTTGGGCACGCGCGGAGGTGTGCGCTTTGGTGATGGAGAGTGCAGGGTGCTTGTCGAGGGGTGGACGCGGGTGACGTGCTAGGGCGAGATGGGTTCCTGGCTTGCGATTTCGGCTCTGACCGTCCGGAGGGCGCGGATCGCTCGGCCGAGCGGGGCGATGTCCGGTGGCTGGTCGGTGTCTCGGTCCACGTAGGCGGAGCAGCGAAGGACCCAGGCGCGGACGACGTCCTCGATGTGGATCTCGGACCGGCGCGTTCTGGCCCGGGCCAGGCGGCGCTTCTCCTCGGCGACCTGGTGCGCCAGGTCCTCGTCCGCCTGGAGGGCCTGGACGTCGGAGAGCGCGTAGCGGCCGAGCCTGTCCGCCGCCAGGTCGCGCTCGGCGGCGATCCGGTCGAACGTCTTGCGGGGCCACCCGAGGATCGTCACCGCTCCAGCGGTGTCGACCGTGTCGGTCAGCGGGCCCTTTCTGGCGGTGACCACCTGCCGCACGACGTCCGGGTCGAGAAGGTCCAGGTCGCGCAGGAGGTAGACGGGGTGCCCACGGAAGCTGCTGATGACGCCGAGGTCTCCCTGGGCGACCAGGACCTCGATGTCGGGGCGCTCGACGTCGAGGCCCACCCGGGCGGCGAGCCGGGCGGCCGCCCGTGCCGAGCCGACCGGCGGCTCGGCGCCGAATCTTGCGATGATCTCCTCGCCGCGCCCGCGGGCGCCCTCGGCGAGGCCGGCGGACCACCGGTCCGCGTCGAGGTCGGGCCCCGGAAGCAGCCCGTGCTCCAGGCCGACGCGCAATTGCCATCGAGCGAGGCCGAGAAGTTCGGCGAACTGGTTGGCGCCGTAGTAAGACCGGGCGGTCTGTGCAGGCATTTCCGTGCCTCTCTGTCGCGGGAACATTGACACGGATCAGCATCGCGGGCGGACGCCATCGGGATCACCAGAATGTAATTCTGTGGATATCCCGCCGCGCACCTCAGAGCATTTCCGACTATTCGGGCAATCGACTCGGCTGTGAGCGTCGGGCGAGCGTGCGAGGCTGGGGGGCATGAACGCGATACACCGGCTCGGGATCGGTCTTGCGGCGCTGGGGCGTCCCGCCTACATCAACGTGGGCAGGGTGGCGGAGCTGCCGCCCGGGCGAAGCGTGGAGATGATGCGTGAGGCGACCTGGAACGTCCTCGACGCGGCCTACGCCGCAGGCATCCGCTGGGTGGACGCGGCACGCTCCTACGGCAGGGCGGAGGAGTTCCTGGGAGGCTGGCTTACGGCCCGCGCGCCTGAAGGAGTGCAGGTATCGAGCAAATGGGGATACGCCTACGTCGGCGATTGGAAGACCGATGCGCCGGTGCATGAGGTCAAAGAGCACAGTCTCAGCCGCTACCGAACCCAGTATGAGGAGTCGCGCGAGCGGTTGAACGGGCATCTGTCCGTCTATCAGGTGCATTCGCTGACCGAAAAGAGCTCCCTGTTTCAGGACGTCCCCCTACAGGAAGCCTTGGCGGAGCTCGCCGCCGAGGGCGTCCGCGTTGGTTTCTCGACGTCCGGACCAGGACAGGCCGACACGATCCGGCGAGCGATGACCCTTGAGGTCTCCGGGCAGAGGCTCTTCAGCACCGTCCAATCGACGTGGAACATCCTTGAGACGTCTGCCGAGGATGCACTCGATGAGGCCCATCGCGCCGGTCTGCATGTGCTGCTCAAGGAGGTACTGGCCAACGGGAGGCTTGCCGTGCGGCCTCCCGCGGAGGTGCAGGACCTCTCTTCCAAGAAGGATGTGCGCCCGGATGCGCTGGCCCTGGCGGCGGCGCTCGGCCGACCTTGGGCTGACACCGTCCTCATCGGTGCGGTCAGCCCGGCCCAACTGGAGGCGAACCTGGCGGCCACGAGCGTGACCCTCGAACCACCAGAGCTGGAGGCGATGGCGAGGCTGAGCATCCCGCCGGGGCGTTACTGGGCGGAACGGAGTTCGCTCCCCTGGACGTGAAGGGCCGCACGGTCCGGCGAACGCCCGCGCCATGGCACGATTGAGCGCGCCCCACCATGATCGGATAGCCGTGTCCATGCAGTCAGAACCGCCCCAGATGATCGGCCCGTACCGCGTGGTCACCCGGCTCGGTTCCGGTGGGATGGGCGAGGTGTTCCTCGGAGCCTCGCCCAGCAGGCGGCTGGTCGCCGTGAAGGTCATCCGACCCGAACTCCTCGACGATCCCAGGTGGAGGGAACGGTTCCGCCGCGAGGTGACCTCAGCGCGGTCGGTCAGCGGCTTCTACACCGCGCCCGTCGTGGACGCCGACCCGGACGCCGACCAGCCGTGGCTGGCGACCCAGTACATCCGCGGCGTGAGCCTGTCCGCGGTCGTCCGGGAGAAGGGGCCGCTGCCGGAGCAGGCCGCCTGCCGGCTGGGGGCCGGGCTGGCGGAGGCGCTCATCGCGATCCATCGGGCGGCCATCGTCCATCGGGATCTGAAGCCCTCGAACGTCCTGCTCGCCTCGGACGGGCCGAGGGTCATCGACTTCGGCATCGCACGGCCCTTGGACGCGCTGCCATTGTCGCGCACGGAGATCCTGGGGACGCCCGCGTACATGTCACCGGAGCAGGCCCTGGGCGACCCCGTCCATCCGGAGAGCGACGTGTTCTCGCTCGGAGCGACCCTCGTGTTCGCGGCGACGGGTGCGGCGCCATTCGGCACCGGCCACAAGGTCCGCGGACGGATCGTGCACGGCGAACCGGACCTCACCCTCCTGCCCGCACCCATGCGTGGGCTCGTCACACGCTGTCTGGTCAAGGAGCCTGGGGAACGCCCCACTCCCGAGCAGGTTCTGATCGCCCTGTCCACGCTGCTGGACGCGCATTACGGTGAGGAGTGGCCGCCGGAAGACGTCGAGCAGCTCATCGACGTCCAGGAACGGACGCTGGTCGAGATCACGGCAGAGCTTCCGACCCTGCGTGAGCCGCGCCCGTAGGACGCGAGATCACGGCAAACCCTCCGCGAGCGCGTCCCAGAAGGCGGTCTCGTAGGCGTGCAGAAGGCGAGCCGCCCGGGCGGCCTCCACAGGGTCGTCGCCAGACGCGAGACCGGCCGCTATGACCGCGAGGGCGTGCTCCTCGAAGCCGGGCGGGGATTCTGCGAAGAAGTCGAAGAACCCGACGTCCGTGCCGGCGAAGCCGTAGCGGGCTCTTAGCGCCTGCGCTATGCGGGCGCAGTACGCGCCCCACTCCTCAAGATTGGCCAGCATGGCCAGAGCCACCTCACTGGCCGTCCCGAAGGCCGCCCTCTGCGCGAGATAGGCCGGATACGCCTGCGCGAAAGGTTTCGGTTCGTACGCGCTGAGATTCTTCTCACTCTCACCAAGCGCCGCCACGAAATCACCCAGGAGGGTCAGAGCCTGCCCCTCCCCCTGTGCGAGCCCCAGAAACAGCTCACCGGCGGGCGATTCGGGATAGCGAGCGGCCAGCAGGGCGAAACTCCGCCGATCACTGCTGACGATCCGAAACTCCTCGCCCGCGAGCCAGACCAGGCGATCTCGGGGCAACTCACCCTTTTCGATCAGGTCGACGAAGCGGTTCGGGGTCGTCGCCTCGGCGATCTCCCGTCGGGTGCGCGCGAGGAGTTCGGCTGCGCTCTGAGCGGTCATGCCTCCACCGGAACACCCGCGCCCGCCCGCCGTCAACGGGACGGGCCCGGATCGGCGCCCGTGATCACGTGGATACGATGAAGAGCGGAACGTCTACGCAGGTGTGGACGCAGTTGGGAGTGAGCGAGTATGTCGGATTTCGAGCTCGACCACGCGGGCGGCCGGATGCCTCTAGAGGTCACCGAGGCGACGGAAGGTCCGTCTGGGCTGGTCGTGGGCAGCCTCCTCAAGGAGACGGGGCATGTCACGCTCGATCCGGGTTTCACCAACACGGCGTCCACCACGTCGGCCATCACCTATATCGACGGTGAGGCGGGCATCCTCCGCTACCGGGGCTACCCCATCGAGGAACTGGCGGAGAAATCCTCCTTCCTCGAGGTGGCCTATCTGCTCATCTACGGCGAACTTCCGACGCCCGACCAGCTGAGCAGGTTCACCGACAGCGTCCGCAACCACACCCTGCTGGACGAGAAGTTCCGCGCGTTCTTCTCGGCCTTCCCCCGCCGCGCCCACCCGATGGCCGTCCTGTCGTCCGCGGTCAGCGCCCTGTCGACGTTCTACCAGGACAGCCTTGACCCGTTCGACCCGGAGCAGGTCGACCAGTCGAGCATCCGGCTCATCGCGAAACTGCCCACCCTCGCGGCGTACGCGTACAAGACGTCCAACGGACAGCCGCTGCTCTACCCGGACAACTCCCTCGGGTACGTGGAGAACTTCCTGCGCATGATGTTCGGTCTGCCCACGCAGCCGTACGAGATCGACCCGGAGATCGCGCGCGTCCTGGACATGCTGTTCATCCTGCACGCCGACCACGAGCAGAACTGTTCCACCTCGACAGTGCGTCTGGTGGGGTCCAGCCAGGCGAATCTGTTCTCCTCGGTGTCCGCAGGCGTCGACGCGCTGTTCGGCCCCCTGCACGGCGGCGCCAACCAGGCGGTCCTGGAGATGCTGGAACGCATCCACGAGAGCGGCGACAACATCGACTCGTTCGTCGACCGCGTCAAGAAGAAGGAGCCCGGCGTCAGGCTGATGGGCTTCGGGCACCGCGTCTACCGCAACTACGACCCGCGCGCCGCCGTCGTGAAGAAGGCGACGGGCAAGGTCCTGGACGCGCTCGGCAAGTCCGACCCGCTGCTGGACCTGGCCATGCGCCTCGAAGAGGTCGCCCTGAGCGACGACTACTTCATCGAGCGGAAGCTCTACCCGAACGTGGACTTCTACACCGGGGTCATCTACAAGGCGATGGGTTTCCCGACCAACGCCTTCACGGTCCTGTTCGCGCTCGGCCGGCTGCCCGGCTGGATCGCCCAGTGGCGCGAGATGATGAACGACCCGGCCACCAAGATCGGCCGCCCGCGCCAGGTGTACGTGGGCCCGGGTGAGCGCCACTACGTGGAGCCCACCGCCCGCTGACGCGGCGGTCCACGTGCAACATCTCCCTGGGACCGCACCGTCCCGCGGACGCTCGTGCGCAGCGGGCGGGTCGAACGACCCGCCCGCGCATGACCGCTCTCTGTGGAGGTGCGAGAGTTAGCCTGTGGGGGACGACTCCCCAGCGGAAGGCGCTCCAACCCATGCCCTCCACCGTCGAGAGCAGCCTCGTCAGCCTGGACTTCTGGGCGAAACCGCAGGTCGAACGAGACGAACTGTTCGCCTCCCTCAGGGCCGTGCAAGGCCCGGTCTTCTGCCCCGTGCCGGACGAACCCGGGTTCTACGCACTGACCCGCTACGAAGAAGTGGCCGAAGCGAGCCGGAACCCTGAGGTGTTCAGTTCGCAGCCCACCGCCGTCAGCCTGGTCGACCCGCCCCCGCAGGTCGCCGACTACACCGGATCAATGATCAGCATCGACGATCCGCGGCACGCACGGCTTCGCCGGATCGTCTCCCGCTCCTTCACGCCACGCCTGATCCAGCGGGTGACCGGGGACGTGACGGTGCTGGCCCGCCGCATCGTGGACGAGCTGGCCGAGTGCGGCCCGTGCGACTTCGTCCAGCACGTCGCCATGCCGATGCCCCTGCAGATCATCTGTTCCATGATGGGCATCCCCGAATCGGCCTACGCCGGTGTCATCGACGCCACGAACGTCATCCTCGCCATCGGCGACCCCGACTACGTCAGCCCCGATGGCCGGGACCGTCCGGCGGTCCTCGTCGAGAAATTCTCCTACCTGCACGCGCTCATGGCCGACCTCGGCCGGCTGCGCCGCGAGAAGCCCGCCGATGACCTGGTGACCGCACTGACCCACGCGAACGTGGACGGCGAAGCCCTCGACGACCTCGACCTCGGCCGCTTCTTCGCCCTCCTCGTGGTGGCCGGCAACGAGACCACGCGCAACGCGCTGGCGCACGCCCTGACATTGCTCACCGACAACCCCGCGCAGAGGGACACCCTCCTGGCGGACATGGACGCACGGCTTCCGGCCGCGGTCGAGGAGATCGTCCGCTACGCGTCCCCGGTGACGTGGATGCGCCGCACCCTGACCCGCGATCACGAACTGAGCGGGCACGTCTACCGTTCCGGCGACCGTGTGATCCTCTACTACAACTCGGCCAACAGGGACGGGGCCGTCTTCAAGGATCCGCACGCCTTCGACATCACACGCTCCCCCAACCCGCACGTCGGTTTCGGGGCACCCGGACCGCACTTCTGCCTCGGCGCCCACCTGGCCCGCCGCGAGATCACGGTGCTGCTGCGGGAGCTCTACACGCGTCTCCCGGCGCTTCACGCGACAGCGCCCCCCGTACGTCAGCGGACAAGCTTCATCAACGGGATCACGTCCTTGACCTGTGCCTTCTGACCCGGTTATCCACAGAACCTCGTTCTAGTCCGGCCGCGCCGCCGCCTCCTCGAAGCTGGACCCCACACGCCGGTCCACGGCCCCGAGGAGGCTGCCATGCGCGTCACCATCACGGTCCCCGAAGAGACGACCGCCGTTTTCGTCGTCGCGACCGACAAGGATCCCGGCGACCTTCCGGCGGCGATCCGCCGGCGGCTCCCCGGCCCGTTCGCCGCGGCGGTGTCGGAACGGCTGGGCACTCCCCGCCTGGTCCTGACCTGCCACCCGGCCGCTGGTTCGCCGTGGGATCTCAGCCACGTGACGGGCGTTGACGAGGACGACGCCGAGAGGATCCGGCAAGCAACAAGGCACATCGGCGTCACGTCCGTCATGCCGGCGGGCGATCTGCCGTCAGGGCCTCATCTCGCCCGCGCCGCGGCCAAGGCGATCGCCGAATCGCTCTGCGGTGTGCCGGTGGACCTCGACACGGGCCGGGTCCTGCCCGTCGTCCCCTTCGGACGCTTCGACGAGTTCACCCTCGCCGATGACTGGCTCGGCAGCACGCTCCCGCCCTACCGGAACTCCGGCCGCTGCACCGCCGACGAGGACGACATCGACGGCTGCGCCTGCGTCCACCGCGCGACCCGCGGGCTGGGCAGGTTCGGGCTGCCCGAGTTGGAGATCAGCGGCGTCGCCTGCCCGCACGACCTGGCCGCGCTCAACGTCCTCCGCACCACCGCGCAACGGCTGCTCCCCTTGGGCAGGCACCCGGGTGACCACTCCCTGCCCACGGAGGTGATGCTGACCAGCGCCGACTTCTCCGCCTTCTGGGGCACTAGCGACTCCATGTGGGACGACGGGCCCATTGCCGTACGACTGACCGAAGCCGGACCCGGCCGCCTGGGCATACACCCGCCCGCGATCTTCCCGGGCACCTTGAACGAATGGCTCTGGGACGAGCTCCCGCCCGTCCTCCATGAACTCCTCGGCTGCGAAGCCGACCACGCCGCCTCAATCCGCTCGGGTGGCTAACGTCGTCCGGCATGGAGAACGAGCAAACGCCGGGAGCCCTGGCGACAGTGCTGACGGATGTCGCCGCCGAACGTGACGCCCAGGATCGGATGTGGGGCGTGCAGGAGTTCCCCGACGGGAGCGGGCCCGAGTTCACCCGGCACGCGGAAGAGGCGAAACGCGAATGCGCCGCTGCCTGGTCACAAGGTGAGCTGACATGGCGCCACATACTCGCCGAGGAGTTCTTCGAGGCGCTGGCCGAGTCCGATCCCGTCCGCCTCCGCAACGAACTGGTACAGACGGCGGCGGTGGCGGTCAAGTGGGTCCAGTCCCTGGACCGGCGCCACGGCGGGACGGTGCACCGCACCAAGGACGGTGGTGGACGCACCGAGAAGCTCGTCCGCGACCGCATTCCCGCGATCATCCGAGAGGAGGGCGACGTCCCGGAAACCCGCGTCGCCGACCGTGCAGAACTGGCGGCCCTGCTACGCGCCAAGCTCTACGAGGAGGCCGGCGAGTACGTCGCCACCAGCGACCCGGCCGAACTAGCGGACCTCCTCGAAGTGATCCACGCCCTTTCTGCCCTGCACGGCATGACCCCCGCCGAACTGGAAGAGCAGCGCTCGGCAAAGGCCACCAGGCGAGGGACGTTCTCCAACCGCCTGGTCCTACGCCTCCGCGACCGGACCTGACCCGTCCGTAACACCACCCACAGCGCTGGCACGCCCACACGCCCACACCGATCTCACCTGCACGCCCCGCACCCCCGCCAGCACACCCGCACACCCGCACACCCGCACACCCGCACGCCCGCACGCCCGCACGCCGATGCTCACTTGCACGCCCCGCACCCGCACGCCCGGACACCCGCACGCCCGGACACCCGCACGCCCGGACACCCGCACGCCCATGCACACCTGCACGCCCCCGCACCCGCGCCCGCCCGCTCGCCCGTACGCCCACACGCCCACACGCCCGCACGCCCGCACGCCCGCACGCCGATGCTCACTTGCACGCCCCGCACCCGCGCACGCTCGCCCGCCTGCACGGCCGGACGCCCACACCTCACCCGCCGGCTCCCGCACCACCACCGACCGCACCGGGTCGGCGCGGCCGCGGGTGGTGACGGCCAGTCCATGTGCCGGATGGCGTCCTCGCCGGGCTGGTTGAGGCGGGCTCGTCAATCCGCCGCCGGGTGAGCCTTTGGGGTGCGGGCTTCGTGATCCCTGTTGTGCTGCTGGGACGGGCTGGGTGGGGTCAGCTCCAAACGCGGCGCAGGGTCCAGGTGCCCGGGCCTTGCGCGCCGGGGGCGATCACCTCGGCGATCGCGGCGCCATCCGGGGTCGTCACCTGGAGTCGGTAGTACCTCGCCTGGCCAGGGGCCTGCCATTCCTCCAGCACGTGGCGGACCCGGTAGCAGCCGCGCAGGCCGCTGATCTGGGAGGGGCGGCCCGTCGGCGTCGTCTCCGCGGAGACCGGTTCGTTTATCAGCACAGGAGCGTAATGTAGTGCGAACAAATGTTCGAAGCCAGTGGAACACGCCGACCAGGATGGCCACGGGCGCGTCCAGAGACGGCGAGGGAGGAACCGTTACCCGAGCGTCCGCGGGGCCGAGCGGTTTCCTAGTCGAGGAGCGGGAGCGCTGCGTCTCGGCTCCTCGTCGAGACCTTAGGCATGGCGGCAACCGGCCTCATCGTCCTCGTCTTCTTCGCTGCGCGCAGGCGTTCACATCGCGCAGGCGTTCACATCGCGCAGGCGTTCACGGCGGGCAGGCGTTCACGGCGGGCAGGCGTTCACGGCGGGCAGGCGTTCACGGCGTGCGGGCGTTCACGGCGTGCGGGCGTTCACGGCGTGCGGGCGTTCGCGGGGTGCAGGGGTTTGCCGGGGTGCAGGGGTTTGGGACGATCTTCTTATCGCCCTCTCCCTGCAGCAGGTGCATGGCATGAGCCCGGTGGACTCCGGCGTCTGGGGAGGGCAGTAGCGTGTCGGCTGTCGGATTCGGCCAGGGGGCGGCGATCATGGCTACGTATGTGCTCATTCCCGGAGCCGGTGGGCAGAGCTGGTACTGGCATCGGCTCGGGCCGGAGCTGCGGGCGCGAGGGCACGATGTCGTGGCCGTCGACCTTCCGGCCGGCGACGACTCCGCAGGCCTGGCGGAGTATGCGGACACGGTGGTGCAGGCGATCGGCGACCGGACCGATCTCGTCCTCGTAGCGCAGTCGATGGGCGGCTTCACGGCACCGTTGGTCTGCGAGCGAGTGCACGTCGACCTACTCGTCTTGCTTAACGCCATGGTTCCGTTGCCAGGTGAGACGGGCGGCGCCTGGTGGGAGAACACCGGCCAGGCGAAGGCGATGGCCGACCAGGCGGCCCGTGAGGGACGGAATCCCCCTAGGGAGTTCGATGCCGAGGAATTCTTCTTCCATGATGTCCCAGAGGACGTGAAGGCCGAGGCACTCTCACAGGACGAGCCTCCCCAGTCGTCCAGGCCATTCGCGGAACCATGGCCGCTGAGCCGGTGGCCCGAGACTCCGACAGTCTTCCTACAGGGACGTGACGACCGTTTCTTCCCGCTGGAATTCCAACGCAGGGTCGTGCGAGAACGGCTGGGAATCGCGGTGGACGACATGCCAGGCGGACATTTGGTCGCGCTGAGCAGGCCGGAGGAACTGGCCGAACGTCTGGAGACCTGCCGCATTCGATCTCGATGATCAGCGAGCCCGGCAAGGCCCGTGCGGGTTCCAGTCAGTCCGCTCCTATACGGTCGGCCAGAGCGGGAGGGAGCGGGTAGAGGCGCTCCTTGGGGAGCAGGGCTCGCGCCTGTGGTGTTCGGCCGGCTTTGAGAAGTCCGTGGATCTTTCGTGCGAGCGCGGTACGGCCCTCTATTCCGAGGATCCAGTCGTCGACATAGCGGTCGACGATGTGGCGGCTGAGGCCGATCTGAATGCTCCGGGCTTCGAGTTTCCGGCCGTGCAGGGAGCGTTCGGGGTCCCATTGGACGTGGACGACCGCGTCCGCGAATCGGCGGCGCCACTCGTCGGAAGCGCGGAAGACACGGCGGTCCGGATCCGTCGGGACGGCCAGGCTCAGCGCCTCCTCCCAGCCCGTCCGGCTGATCCGGACCGCGAGGATCGTCTCCTGCCCCGGTCTGCGGGCCCAGTCGCTCCGGGCCATCAGCCACAGGAACGACGGCTTGATCCAGGTCATGCGGTGTCGGGAGAACGGCGGAACGAACGTGCCGTGCTCCGCCGCCGGGCCGCCGATCTCGGGGGCGTACGCCTGGTAGACGGTGATCGAGTCGCGGTCGTGACAGGCGCGGATCTCACGTGTACGCATGATCCGGCCAGCCTGGCGCAGCGCGAGGTGCGGCTCAACCGGGTTTCGGAGCCGCAGTCCTGCGGCGGTGCGCCTTCTGGCGGCAGGATGCGCTGCAGAAACGGGCCGGGCGGCCGGTCGGCGCCGCGGTGAGTGGTGTCGCGCAGACCTCGCAACGCCTTTCGTTACGCAATCCGTCCACAGTTTCGTCTTGTTTCGTTACGACACGCAGGGCGTCGCACGCCAGCGCCGTCATGCGCCCCGGACGGCCGTCCGGGCGACTCTGGCGTTCCATCAGCATCGCGCCGACCATGAGGGCCCGCACATCCTGGACGGTCACGTCGGGCCGGACGGAGCCTGCGGCCTGCGCTCGCCGCAGCAGCGCGTCGAGGGCGGCGGTGAACTGCTCGTCCATGCCGCAGGCGTCGAAGGTGCGCAGGTCGGCCGCCAGGGCGTCACAAAGCGCGTGATTGAACATCGCGCGCTCCACGACCCAGTTGAGGAAGCCGTAGAAGGCGTCAGCGGGGTCGTCCGCGCCGACGAGGGCCTGCGCCTCGTTCACGATCCGTTCGATGCGGTCCACGACGACCGCCTGGAAGAGCGCTTCCTTCGTGGCGAAGTTGCGGTAGACGGTCCCGGCTCCGACACCGGCGCGGCGGGCGATGTCGTCGAGCGGGACGAGGCGGCCGTCCGCGGCGAACGCCTCGAACGCCGCCTGCAGGATGCGCTCACGGTTCCTGCGCGCGTCCGCGCGGCGCGGCCGGTCGCTCAATCTGGCCTCCTTCGTCGGGTCGCACGGCCCGTGCCCGCGGGCCCGTAACTCATCCGGTGCCTGCCCGTTCCGGCCGCCGGGTGCCTCACAGCAGGCCCTCGGTCGGTTGACAAGCGGGGCGGACGTTCCGGTACCGTCCTAAGCGGGCTATCCGTTCCGATTATAGGAGGACCGATGACGGCGGTGGACGCGATGCGGGAACGACTGGGCAGGGTCGGTGTCGGGCTCATGACGCCGATCGCGACCGCCGATGAATGGCGGAACGCGGCGCGGCGCGTCGAGGAAGCGGGCTACGGGTCGATCTGGGTGAACGAGGCCATCGGAGGCCGAGAGGTGTTCACGCAGCTGAGCGTGATGCTGTCGGCGACGGAACGGATCGTCCTCGGGTCGGCCATCGCGAACCTGTGGGCGCGGCACCCCGCCGCCATGCAGGGGGCCGCCTCGGTGCTGGCCGACGCCTACCCGGGGCGGCTGGCGCTCGGCGTGGGCGTCAGCATGGGGACGTTCGTCGAGCAGAGCGGGCAGAAGTGGACGAGCCCCCTGGGCCGGATGCGTGAGTACCTCGACGGCATGGACGCGGCCGTCGAGGCCGCGCCGGTGCCCGACGTGCCGTTCCCCCGGCTGCTGGCCGCGCTCGGCCCGAAGATGCAGGAACTGGCCCGGGAGCGGGCGGACGGCGCGCTGCCCGCGGCGATGCCCGTCGAGCACACCAGGAAGGCCAGAGAGCGGCTCGGCGAGGACAAGCTGCTCATCGTCCTGCAGACCGCCATCCTCGAGACCGACCCGGCGAAGGCACGCGGCATCGCGAGGGGCACCCAGATGTTCGAACTTCCGGGTTCCCCCTACATCCGCTCGCTCAAGAGCCTCGGATACGAGGACGCCGCGATCGCCGACGGCGGATCCGACGAGGTCATCGACGCCTGCTTCAACTGGGGCGACGAGGCCGCCATCGCCAAGCGCATCCAGGACCATCTGAACGCCGGCGCCGACCACGTCTGCGTCACCGTGTTCACCCCCGACCTCGCATTGGCCGCCGACCAGTTCGAACGCCTCGCCCCATCCCTGCTCTAGCGCCCCCGACCGTCGCCACCGCAGGCCGGGAGCGTCACCAGACAGATCGGAATGCAGCGGTCGCCCGGATCGCCCACGGCAAAGGACGATCGCAAAGCGAAATCGAGATCGTCTGGACGCCGGGCCACGACGTCCGCGCCGGCGACCCCGGTGACGACGGCGGAGGCTGCGACGGAGAAGGCCTCGGCTTCGGCGTCCCGCGTTGACCGCGACCTGGCGTCGAACGCAAGCCGGCTCAAACCCGACCACCTAGGCGGCGACACGAAGGCACGGTGCGGCCCTGGCGAACGCAGCACGCCCAGCCTGTTCCGTCCCGGATCGAAGGCCGACTCAGACCACGCACCGGGTTCGGGCTGCCGGTATCAAGGGCGTGGCGGTCCGAGCATCCGGTTCGTCAGGCTGTCGACCCCTCTGGGAGGGCCGGAGGTCACTGGGGCCGCACCAGGCCGGACTCGTAGGCGGCTATGACCAGTTGGGCGCGGTCCCGGGCGTGGAGTTTGGCCAGAAGGTGGCCGATGTGGGTCTTGACCGTGGCGGGGCTGAGGTGGAGGTGCTCGGCGAGTTCCGCGTTCGACAGGCCGCGGGCGATGAGAGTGAGGACTTCGCGTTCGCGTTCCGTGAGGCCGGTCAGCCGGGCGGGAGGCGGCTGGACGGGGCCGGGCCGGCGGACGAACTCGGCGATCAGCCGGCGGGTCACCGAGGGGGCCAGCAGCGACTCACCGGACGCGACGACCCGGATCGCGGACAGCAGGTCGGCGGGCGGGGTGTCCTTCAGCAGGAAACCGCTCGCCCCGGCCCGCAGGGCCGAGTAGACGTAGGTGTCCAGGTCGAAGGTCGTGAGAATGAGGACCCGGACGTCCGGGAGGTCCGCGCAGATGCGCTGGGTGGCCTCCAGGCCGTCCATCTCCGGCATGCGGACGTCCATGAGGACGACGTCCGGGCGCTCGCGCGCGGCCAGCGACACGGCCTCGGCACCGGTGCCGGCCTCGCCCACGGTGCGGAGGCCGGGCGCGGTGTCGATCAGGACCCGGAAGCTGCCGCGCAGCAGAGCCTGGTCGTCGGCGACGAGAACGGTCAGATCCAACGGGGGTTTCCTAGGTCTCGTACGGGAACGCGGCGGCCACGGCGAAGCCGCCTTCTGGACGCGGGCCGGCGGTGAAGTCGCCGCCGTACATCATGACGCGTTCCCGCATGCCTATGAGCCCGTGCCCGTCGCCGCCCGGCAGCACGCGGACGCCGGGGCCGTCGTCGGTGACGTCGATGCGCATCCGGAGCCCGTCGGCGTTGACCCGGACGCGGCAGCGGGCGGGGGCGGCGTGCTTGACGACGTTGGTCACCGCCTCCTGGACGATCCGGTAGGCGGAGAGCGCGACGCCTTCGGGCAGTTCCCCCGTCTGGACGTCCAGGTCGACGTGGACGCCGGCCATCGCCGCCCGTTCGGCGAGGCCGGTCAGCTCACCGAGGCCCGGGGACGGGGTGAGCTCGGCGTCCGCGGCGCCGGTCCGCAGCACGCCGAGGAGGTGGCGCATCTCGGCGAGCGAGCCGCGGCTGGTGGTCTCGATGACGCGGAGGGCGTCCAGGGCCTCCTCGGGGCGAGCCTCCGCGACGTGGACGGCGACACCGGCCTTGACGGCGATGAGGCTCATGCTGTGCGCGACGACGTCGTGCAGTTCGCGCGCGATGCGCAACCGTTCGTCCGAGACGGCCTGGTCGGCGAGCCGGCGGGCGGCGTGCGCGGCCTCCGCGCGGCGTTCGCGGACGACCCGCCCGAGCGTCCAGGACGCCCCGAGGACGGCGAACCCGAGCAGCAGGCGGCCGACGGCCTCCGCCTGCCAGTTCGCGGGGCCGACCATGGCGCCGCCGAGGATGAAGACGGCGCTGACGACGCCGATCAGCGGGGTGGGCAGCCAGCGGCGGCGGCGCCGGGCGAGCGCGACCGGATAGAGCGCGAACGCGGCGGCGGCGTAGGAGTCCCAGGGCAGGTCGAGTAGCAGCGTGGCGGTCGAGGCGGACAGGGTGACGGCGAAGACCGGGAGGGGCCACAGCCGCCGCACCACGAGCGGCAGGCCGGCCGCGGCGGTGAGCGGGATCGCCGCGAGCCCCGGAGCGCCGGAGTCCGCCGGGATCGTCATCAGCACGAGCGTGTAGAGGATCGCCGCACCGGCGTCCAGGCCGATGAGGCCGCGCCGGCTGAGCCGCTTGAAGAACGGGGAGCGCAGCTCGGATTCGTCCACGTCACGAAGGTAGCGGCACGGTGCCGGGCGGCGCCTCGTACCGGCGGGCGTCATACCGGGGGCGGAGGCGGGCCGGCGAACTCGGAGCACGGTCGCACCTTCGGTTCCCACCCGCGTTCCGATGTGCGCGGGCGGCGCGCCCGCGACCGTTGGGCACATGATCGAAGTACGTGAACTGACCAAGCGCTACGGCGGGACCACCGCGGTGGACGGGTTGTCCTTCACCGTGAGACCGGGGACGGTGACGGGGTTCCTCGGCCCGAACGGCGCCGGCAAGTCGACGACGATGCGCGTCCTGCTGGGGCTCGACCGGGCGACGTCCGGTGCGGCGCTGGTGAACGGGGGCCGGTACACCGCGCTGCGGCGGCCGATGCGGGAGGTGGGTGCGCTGCTGGACGCGGGCGCCGTGCACGGCGGGCGCCGGGCGTTCGACCATCTCGGCTGGCTGGCGCGCAGCAACGGGATCGGGACACGGCGGGTGACGCAGGTCCTGGAGCAGGTGGGCCTCGCCGGGGTCGCGCGCAAGCGGGTCGCCGGGTTCTCGCTCGGGATGCGACAGCGGCTCGGGATCGCGGCGGCGCTGCTGGGGGACCCGGGCGTGCTGATGTTCGACGAGCCGGTGAACGGCCTCGACCCGGACGGCGTCCGCTGGATCCGCGAGCTGATGCGGGCGCTGGCCGCCGAGGGCCGCACCGTGCTCATCTCCAGCCATCTGATGAGCGAGATGGAGCTGACCGCCGACCGGCTGGTCATCATCGGGCGGGGGCGGCTGATCGCGGACACGTCCGTGCGGGAACTGGCGGATCGCTTCCGCCGCGGGGTCCTGGTCCGCACCCCGCGCCCGGCCGAACTGACGGGTGTGCTCAGCACCGCGGGCGGCACCGTCGAGCCCGCCGGGGGCGGTGCCGCCGAGCCCGCGCACGGCGGCACCCTCACGGTGACCGGGCTGGACGTCGCCGTCATCGGCGACATGGCCGCCGCGAACGGAATCCCGCTCTACGAGGTGACGCCCCACAGCGCCTCGCTTGAGGAGGCGTACATGGAGCTGACCGCGGACAGCGCCGAGTTCGGGGCGGTCGCATCGTGATCGACGTGTTCGCCTCGGAGTGGTACAAGCTCCGCACCGTCCGCTCGACCATGACCATCATCGGGACGGTCGCGGTGTTCATGCTGCTGTGCGTCCTGTGGTCCTGGTATGTGGCCGAATACTGGGACGGCCTGTCGGCCGCGCGCAGGGCGACGGCGAAGGCGGCCCCGGCGGAGCAGCCTCTCGCCGTGTCGCTGCCGGTGTGCGCGGTGGTGCTGGGGGCGTTGACGCTGACGTCCGAGTACTCGTGCGGGATGAACCGGACGAGCCTCGCGGCGATGCCGCGCCGGCTCACGCTGTTCTCCGCCAAGGCGAGCGTGACGGCGGCCACGATGCTCGCCGCGGCCCTGGTGTCCCTGGCCGTCGGCTCCGCGGCGGGCAAGGCGATCGTGGGCGAGCGTCCCGTGCCCGCGTTCCAGGGGGCCGTGGCCGACGTCGCCGCCCACCTCCTGTGGCTGGGCGTGACGACGGCGGCGATCACGCTCGTCACGTTCGGGCTGGGCGCCGCGCTGCGGTCCACGGCCGGGACTATCACGATCGGCATGGCGGTGCTGATCGTGCTGCCCGGCCTCGCGCAGTTGCTGCCGTCCCCCTGGGACGACCGGATCTGGTCGGCGATGCCCGGCAACCTGTCCAACCAGATCGCGGGGGCGCCGGGATCGTCCACCGACCACGGCGTCCTGTCGCCGGCTCTCGCGGTCGCGCTCCTGGTGGCCTACGTGGCGGTCGCGCTCGCGGCCGGCGCGGTCTCGTTCGCGCGGCGGGACGCGTGATGGCCGACGCGGTCGCCGCCGAGTGGCGCAAGCTCCGATCGGTCCGCTCGACCTACGTGGTGCTGTCGGTGACGGCGGCGTTCACCGGGATCGTGCTGCTGCTGGCCGTCCAGATGGCACATGTCTGGGACGGTCTGTCCGCCGAACGCCGCGCCGACCTCCTGCTGCGCCCGCTGCAGGAGCTCGGCGGGTGGGTGGCGTCGCTGTGCATGGCCGTCCTCGGCGTGCTGTTCATCACGTCCGAGTACCGGACGGGCATGATCCGCACCACCTTCGCCGCGCTCCCGAGGCGGGGGCGGCTGCTCGCGGCCAAGGCGGCGGTGGTCGGGACGGTCGCGCTGGTCGCCGGCCAGGCGGTGACGGTCGGCTCGTTCCTCGGAACCCGCCTGGTCATCGGGGACCGGCCGTTCCCGGACCAGCAGGGGTCCATCGCGCACGATCTGCCGAGCTTCGTCATGGCGGGCGCGACCGTGCCGGTGTTCGCCCTGCTGGGCCTGTCCTTCGGCGTGCTGCTGCGTTCCGCCGCCGGATCCATCGTTTCGGTGGTCTTCCTGTGGCATGTGCTGCCGCTGCTCGTCTACCACCTGCCGCACCCGTGGGACGAGCGCATCGGGTCGGTCCTGCCCGGCGGCCTGGCCACCCAGATGGCGGGGCTCGGCGCGAACAACTCCATCTACGGGGATCTGCTGTCCCCCGGTGCGGCGGCGGCCGTCATGCTGGCCTACGTGATCGTCCCGCTCGGTTTCGCCGCATCCGTCCTCGTCCGGCGCGACGCGTGAGGCTCCCGGGAATACGGGCGGCGGCGACCCGCGCGGGGCGCCGCCGTTCGTTCCGGCCTGACTCAGCGCGCCTGCAGGGAGGTCGCCCGGATCGCCAGGCGCTCGCGGAGCATGTCGACGGCCTGGTCGATGTGCGGGGCGGCGGCCTGGGCGCGCACGCGCCGGCCGTCCAGCTCGACGACGGCCTGGGCCAGGGCCGGACGCGGCAGCGACCGGTCGGCGACGACGCTCAGCGTGACCTGGACGGACGTGACGCCGCCGGCGCCCGCCAGCGCGTCGCGGACGGCGCGCTCGGCCGCCGCGCGCTCGTGTGCCGAGACATCGCCCGAGGTCAGGAACCGGATCTCCGGCCGCTCACGGGTCGCGTTCATGTATGTCCCCTAGATGCGAGGTTGTGATCATCTGAATGCCTGCGAGGCGGCTGTCGCCGCCTCTGGTGGGTCAACGCCGCAGACGGCCGAAACCACGCCCGTACCGGACGAGAGCTTCATCACTCGGCGGCCGGCCGCCCGGCCCCACGCCCCGCAATGTTCATCAGAATGCAGCACTGACGACATTCACGCGTCATACGACGACCTGCGGAATGGCTTGTCAGGATTGGCCGTCGCAATACCGGAGAACGGACGACAATTCGTGCACCAACCATGACCTGAACGCCAGAAAAATGACCGGCCGGCCAACTCCGTTGTGACGGCGGGGCCACTGTCCGCAGCCGGACCGCCACCGACCGCACTGGTCACGGGGGACGCGTCCGCCATCCGCCCCATGTCAGGCGCCCATTGGGTCGCTGCGATGCGAAGCACCATTCGTGCTCCCCAAAAACACACTCGTATCCTCTAACATAGTGCGGTGCCGTCCCGCCCCCGAGCAGACCCGTCGACTGGCTGGTGACCCCTTGGCCCAGGATTCAGCTGCCCCAACACCTCCGTCCGAAGGTGATCCGGCCGGACGGCTGATCGATTATCCGCGCCGCGGCGGCCCGACCGTCCTGCGCATTCTCCTCGGAGCGCAACTGCGGCGGCTGCGCGAGGCCCGCGGCATCTCCACCGAGCAGGCGGGATACGAGATCCGCGGCTCCCACTCCAAGATCAGCCGGATGGAGCTGGGCAGGGTCGGCTTCAAGGAACGCGACGTCTCGGACCTCCTCACCCTCTACGGCGTGGCCGACCCTGCGGAGCGCGCACCGCTGCTGGAGCTGGCCAAGGAGGCCAACACCCCCGGCTGGTGGCACCGCTACGGCGACATCCTGCCGAGCTGGTTCGAGGTCTATCTCGGCCTGGAAGAGGCTGCCTCCCTCCTGCGCACCTACGAACTGCAGTTCGTCCCCGGGCTGCTGCAGACGGAGGACTATGCGCGCGCCGTCGTCCGGCTCGGTTACTCCGACGCCTCCGACGAGGAGGTCGAGCGCCGCGTCCAGATCCGCACCACCCGGCAGGAGCGCTTCACCTCCCCGGAGGCGCCGACGCTGTGGGCCGTCCTGGACGAGGCCGTCGTGCGCCGCCCGCTCGGCGGCCGCGGAGTGATGCGGCAGCAGATCGAGCACCTGATCGAGGTGTCGGAGCTGCCCAACGTGACGCTGCAGATCGTGCCGTTCGGGGCGGGCGGGCATGCCGCCGCCGGCGGGCCGTTCACCATCCTGCGCTTCGCCGAGCCCGGCCTGTCCGACGTCGTCTACTTGGAGCAGCTCACCAGCGCGCTCTACCTCGACAAGCCGACCGACGTCGACACCTACATGCGCGCCATGAACAACCTGTGCATCACGGCCGAGCGCCCCGATGACACCGCGCACTACCTCACGAGCGTCCTGAACGACCTCTGATCCGCGTGCTCAGGCCCCGCCGCCGAGGACACGCTCGTCCCGGCTGCGGCTACCACCGCGGAACTCCGCGATGACCTCACCCTCCGGAACGCGGCGCACCGTCACGTCGTAGATCCCGCTCCGGCCGTAACGGACGCGTTCGACCGCGGTCGCTTCCAGGACGTCCCCTCCGCGCGCGCTCGCCACGAACACCACCTCGGCGGACGCCGCGACCGTCACGGCGTCGTAGCTGTTGCACGCGTAGGCGAACGCGGAGTCGGCGAGCAGGAACAGGTAGCCGCCGTGGGCGATCCCATGGCCGTTCACCATGGTGTCGGTGACCGTCATCCGCAGCCGCGCCCGCCCCGGCGCGATCTCGGTGATCTGCATCGCGAGGTCCTGCGCCACCTTGTCCTGCGCGTACATCGTCTCGGCGCACCGCCGCGCCACCTCTGCCGAATCGTCCACCAGCCCAGGGTAATGATCGCGGAATCGGGAAGCGCATCGCCGGGAAGGTCGACTCGGGTCGCGGGGTTACAAGAGCGAGCCCCAGGGCCGCACGCAGACGAAGGAGTATCGATGCTGTACGGGAAGAAGCACGTCGAGCGCTACCAGGCGACGGACGGCGCGGAGGGACACGTCTGGCAGGGCACCGTCACCCTCTTGCTCACCACGACCGGCCGGCGTAGCGGCAAGGAGCACACGACACCGCTCATCTACCAGCCGGAGGGCGACTCCTACCTTGTGGTGGCGTCCAAGGGCGGTGCGGACGATCCCCCGCTCTGGTACCTGAACCTCCAGGCGAACCCCGAGGTGAAGGTGCAGGTGATGGGCGACAAGTTCACCGCGCGGGCCCGTACCGCGACGCCCGACGAGAAGCCCCCGCTCTGGCGGAAGATGGCCGCCACATGGCCCGACTACGACGAGTACCAGAAGAAGACGAGCCGCGACATCCCCGTCGTCGTCCTCGAACGCGCCTGAGGCGCGGGACCGCGCGGTTCGCTTTCGCCGTGCGGCGGGGACGTGTAGCGTCGGCGTAGAACATCCATTCGACCGCCGTCCGTCCGACGCAGCCGAGGTGCCGAGGTGCCGACGTCACGCAGTGCCGACATCGAACACAGGGCTGACGCCGCGCTCGAGGCCGATGCCGAGCCGCTGCCGCCGCGGCTGCTGCGGCGCTGGGAGATCGGTGCTCCGGATGCGGCCGCCCCGCTGGACGCCGCGCCGGGGCGCCGGTGCTGGCGCGTCGACGCCGGCGGCGGAGCGTTCTTCCTCAGGGAGTACGCCAGCCCCGACCGGCGGCAGGTGCTGTTCCGGCACGGCGTCACGGCGGCGCTCGACGCGGCCGGCCTGCCGGTGCTCGCACCGGTCCCGGCGCGCGGTGGCCGGACGCTGGTCACCGCCGCCGGTCGCGGATACGTCCTGTACCCGTGGGTCGGCGGGCGGGGGCGCGGCGGGCTGGAGCTGACGTTCGTCCAGTGCGAGGCCCTCGGCGAGCTGCTCGGCCGGCTGCACGCCGCGCTCGACGAGCTGACGCCGCCCGTCCAGCAGAGCATGCTCGTGCCGACGCCGCGCGCGGCCGACGCGGCCGCCGCCGTCGAGGAGATGCTGACGGACGTTCCCGGCGACGAGGTCGGCACCGACTTCGACGCGCTGACGGGGCGCCGCCTGCGTGAACGCCGCGACCTGCTCACCGAGTTCGCCGGGCACCAGCCGCCCGACATCGAGGTGAGCACGGTCGGGCACCTGCACGGCTCGTTCCACGCCGGGCATCTGCGCTACGGCGGATCGGGCAACGTCACCGCCGTCCTCGGCTGGGACGGCCTGACGACCGGCCCGGTCGCCGGCGAGGTCGTGCGCGCGGCGGCGCGGCTGTTCGCCTGCGAGGACGAGCGCGGCCTGGACCTCGACCGGGTGCAGGCGTTCGTGCGCGGGCACCGTTCGGCCTTCCCCCTGGACGCCGGGCAGATCCAGTCCGCGGTGCACCGCGAATGGTGGGAACGGCTCTGCGACGTCGCGCCGCTGCGCCACCGGTACCTCGGCGAGGACGGCACCGGCCGGCGCGGCCCGGCATCGCTCGTGAACTGGTGGTCGGCGCAACTCGAACGCACCCTCGACGCCTTCCCGACGCCGTACACCGCCGTGTACGCGGACGCGCCGGGCGACAGCCCCGCCTACGGCTGACCGCCGATCGGCCGCCGCCGCAGCGCGATCCGCGCTCCGCGACGGGTAGGGACACCCCGGGATGCGCGAGTGCGCGCGCTGTGCCACGCTTGTCCCGCACGATTCTGTATCGAACAGTCCAAAAGGAGCGGAAGATGACTCAGGTCGCAGTGCTCGGCACCGGGATCATGGGCGCCGCGATGGCCCGGAACCTGCTCAAGAACGGTCATCGGGTCGCGGTCTGGAACCGCACGCGGTCCCGTGCGGAGCCGCTCGCCGCGGACGGCGCCGCCGTCGCGGACTCCCCCGCCGGCGCCGTCCGGGACGCCGAGGTCGTCATCACGATGATGAACGACGCTGAGACGGCCCTGTCGGTGATGGCCGACGCCTCGTCCGCGGCGCGCGCCGGGCAGGTGTGGGCGCAGATGGGCACGGTCGGCGTCGTGGACGTCCCGGCGCTGGCCGGGTTCGCCGCCGAGCACGGCCTCACGTTCGTGGACTCCCCTGTCCAGGGCACGAAGCAACCCGCCGAGCAGGGCAAACTGATGGTCCTCGCCGCCGGCCCGCAGGACGCGCGGAAGGTTCTGGAGCCGGTCTTCGGCGCGGTCGGGAGTCGGACGGTCTGGCTGGACGAGAACGGCGCCAGCGGCGCGGGCACCCGGCTCAAGCTCGCCGCGGTGAGCTACGCCATCTCGCTGACCTCGGTCGTCGCCGAGTCGGTCGCGCTGGCGGAGGGGCTCGGGCTCGACGCGTCCACGCTCGGCGAGGTCCTCACCGGCGGCCCGCTCGACAGCCCGTACCTGCAGATCAAGATGAAGGCGATGCTCGCCGGGGACTTCGAGCCGAGCTTCGCCGTCCGCAACGCCGAGAAGAACACCCGGCTGATCCACGAGTCCGCCGCGGCGGCGGGCATCCGGGTCGACGTGAACGACGCGGCGGGCGAGCGGTTCCGGCGCGTGATGGAACAGGGGCACGGCGACGAGGACATGGCCGCCACCTACCGCGCGAGCTTCGGCGGCTGACGCCCGCGTGCCGGGCGCGCACCGGGCCGCGCCCGGGCGAGGATGGTGACCATGGACGTGCTCAGCAGCCGCATCATTCTCCGCCCGGGCGACCCGGCGGGCACCCAGCGCTTCTACCGTGACGTGCTGGGCCTCGCGGTGTACCGGGAGTTCGGCCCGGCCGACTCCCCGGGCGTGGTGTTCTTCCTCGGCCCCGGCTTCCTGGAGGTATCGGGTCACGGTGCGGGAGAGACGGGTTCGTCCCCGATGATCTGGCTGCAGGTGCGGGACGTCCGGGCGGAGCACGATCGGCTCTCGACGGCCGGGGCGCGCGTCACCCGGGAGCCGCGCGAAGAACCGTGGGGCCTGGTCGAGATGTGGATCGAGGATCCCGACGGCGTCAAGATCGTTATCGTGGAGGTCCCGGAGCGGCATCCGCTGCGCCGCGACCCGCGCTCCTGACCCGGCGGTGACGATGACCGACGACTACTGGAACCACAACACGCACTACCACGACGTGGTGCTGCGCAACGTGCCGCGCGGGTGCGGCGAGGCGCTGGACGTCGGCAGCGGGGACGGCCTGCTCGCCCGCCGTCTCGCCCCGCGCGCCGCGCACGTCACCGGGCTCGACCGGTCGCCGGAGATGGTCGCGAAGGCGACGAGCCTGAGCGAAGGCATTGACAACGTCGACTTCGTCGAGGCCGGGCTGCTGGAGTACGACCTGCCGGACGACCACTACGACTTCGTCTGCAGCGTCGCCGCCATCCACCACATGGACTTCACCAAGGGCATGGCGGCGATGCGCGACGCCGTCCGCCCGGGCGGGAACCTGGTGGTGATCAGCCTGGCGAACAACCGGGGGCCGCGGGACTGGACGTTCTCGGCGCTCGGTCTCCCGATGCACCACGTTCACCGGCTCAGGAACCGGCGGCGCGCGGGCCACCCCGGCGCCCCGATCGTCGATCCCGACATGACCTGGAGCGAGGTGCGGGACGAGGCGCTGCGGCTGCTGCCCGGCGCGGTGTTCCGGCGGCATCTGCTGTGGCGCTATTCGGTCGTGTGGCGGAAGCCGCGCTGATCCCGTCCAGGTGCCGCAAAACTGGAAAACACTGGAACTGTCCGGAAGTACCTGTACTGTCTGCGCCATGTCCCGGTCCCCCGGCATGCCGTCCCCCGACGAGCTGGAGACGCGCATCAGCGAGCTGCGCGCCGCCGTCCGGCGGGCCATGTCGACCGGCGACCGGCGGGAGGCCCGCCACCTGCGCGCCGAGCTGCGCGAGGCCGAGAAGGCATGGGACGACGCCGTCCTCGGCGAGCCCGCGCCCGTGCCCCGCGAGGACGGCGAGCGCGGCCTGCTGCCCGTGCGCGAGCAGGTCCACCAGGCCCTCACCCTGCTCGGCGCACCGGCCGCGCCCAAGTTGATCGGGTCGGTGTACGCGGCGTTCTTCCCCGGCGAGATCCCGGGAAGCCGGCTGACGAGCCTGCGGCGCGACGAGGAGCGCTCCTTCCGCACCGCCCCCTACGCGCGCCCGTACTACCTGTGCGCCGCACTGACCGCCGACCTGCTCGCGCCCGCGCGCGGGCTGCTCACGGTGAGCACCTGGCCGCTGGAGCAGCGGATCGTCGGGCCGCTGAGCCCGCGCACCGACTTCCTCACGTCAGCGGCGCGCCTCGCAGAGCACGCCGGGCGCGGGAGGCCGTCGCCCGACGTGCAGCGGCTCCTGTGGCGTTTCGCGTCCAACATTCCCGGTGCGGTCAACGGTACGGTCGGTACAGTCGATCCAGCCGTGCTCGCCGAGGCCGCACGGGCCGAGCTGGACGTGCACCGGGATCCGGACCGGCGGCGGCGCGAGTCCGCCGCGACACGCGCCCGGGACCGGCTCGACGACGCGGAACGGCTGTTCGGCAGCCGGCTGCGGGCCCTGCGGGATACCGGCCGACGCCCCGCCAGCAACGGAGAGATGGACCGATGACCGAGACCGCGCCGGACCTGGACCGGCTGCGCGGCGGAACGCCCCCGCGCAACCACGACGCCCGCACGATCGCCGCGCTGACCTCCAACCCGGGGTGCGCGCGCCGCGGGGTGATGGACGCGGCGGGCGTCGACAAGGACGCGGTGGCGCGGCAGCTGGGCTTCCCCGCGCCGTTCGGCCAGTCGCAGTTCGCGATCACGCGCGGGAACGCGTTCGAGGCGCAGGTGAAGGCGGACGGGTGCGCGGAGCTGCTGACGCTGCTGCGCGAAGGGCTCGGCCTCGCCGTCCCCGAGGTCGCCTACGACGACCTTGAGGTGGTCGCGGGCAACGAGGGTCGCGAGCTGCGGCATTCGCGCACCCGGCGGCTGGTCGCGCGGGCGCTGGAGACCGGTGACGGCACCCTGTTCGACCACCCGCTGCTGCGGCTGGAGATCGCCGGGCATCCCGCCTACCTGGAGCCGGACGTGATCGCGTTCCAGCTCGCGGGCCGGCTGCACGTCATCGAGATCAAGTCGTTCGCCGTCGTGGACGGGCAGGCCGAGCCCGAGCAGGTCGCCGCGGCGGCCCGCCAGTCGGCTGTGTACGTGCTGGCCTTGCGGCGGCTCGTGGCCGAGCTCGGGCACGACCCGGCGCGCGTGTCGCACGACGTCTTCCTCGTTTGCCCGGAGAACTTCTCCAACCGTCCGACGGCGACGCCACTGGACGTCCGGCCGCAGCTCGCCGTCCTCGAACGGCAGCTCGCGCGCCTCACCCGCATCGACGACATCCTGGTGGAGCTGCCCGGCGACCTGACGTTCGAGGCCGGGGAGGAGCTGGCCGCGTCCGTCCGGGCGGTCGAGGCCCGGTACGCGCCCGAGTGCATGTCGGGCTGCGAGATGGCGCTGTTCTGCCGGGACGAGGCGCGCGCGTGCGGCGCGACGGGCGCGCTGGGCCGGTCCGTCCGCGACGACCTCGGCGGGGTCGACACGATCGGCACGGCGCTCGCGCTGGCGGACGGGTCACTGCACCCGTCCGACGACCTGGCCGAGACGGCCGAGCAGCTGCGCGCCGCGGCCCGGCTGCGCGACGAGGCACTGCACGGGGTCGCGTGATCCGTCCATGAGCGCGCTGTCCTCGCTCGCGCGGTTGCAGGCGGTGGCCGCCGGGATCGCGCAGCCCCTCGCGACCGTGCGGCACTGCCACGTCTCCGACGCGCCGCTGGTGCTCGTCCCGCTGAAGCTCTCCGGGGAGGCCGCGGCGCCGCTGGCCGTGATGGTCGGCAGCGCGCCGGACGACCCGGCGCTGCTGGTCGTACCGCAGCCGCGCAACCGCGACCTGCGGTTCGCGTTCGCGGCGACCCTGGCCAAGCTCGTCCTGAACCACATCGAGACGAGCCGGGGCGCGGTCGAGGAGCTGCCGCCCGGCAAGGAGGGCGAGGAGCGGATCCGGTACGGCGACGCGCCGCAGCTGCTCGTGCCGAACCGGGGCGGTGTCGCGTTCCTGCGCCTGATGGGCCGGTCGACGCGGTTCCGCAGCACCGAGGGCCCGTACGCGGTGGATCCGGCGGTGCCGGTGCTCGGCCGCTGGCTGACGTGGTTCGCCGACCGGCACGACCATCCCGGATCGTCGCTGCTGGGCGCGACGACCGAGCTGCTGCGGCTGCACTGGGCGACGGGGCAGAGTTCGCTGGAGGACGGCAACCTCGCGGCGCTGATGGGCTGGATCGACCCGCCGGACGGCCTGGACGGCCCGGCCGCCGCGGCACGCGCCGAGGACCCCGTGGTCTGCCCGCCCGCCGGCCCGACGACCGATCCCACCTTCGACAACGAGGTCCTCGCGCCGGCGATCGCCGCCTACGACCGGTCGGGCGGCGGATCCCGCGCGGAGGAACGGCTGCACGCCGCGCTCGCCGGCCAGCTCACTCCCACGTGGGACCTCATGTGGCGGGCCGTCGAGCTGCTCCGCGCGCTGCCGGAGGGGGCGAGCGTCCCGCGCCGCTGGGAACGCGACCGGGACGCCTTCACCTACTACCACCAGACGTTCGGCGAGGCGTACCCGCAGGCGCGCCGCGACCCGCCCGTCCGCGCCGCGCGGCGCCTGCACGATCTCGAACGCGCCCAGGACGCCTACGACGCGCAGCGGGCGTTCGACGACCCGCTGGTGATGGCCGAGCACCGGCTCGCGGGCCAGGCGTTCGGAGGGACGGTCACCGAGTGCGACCCGGACCGGCTGGACGAGACCGGCAAGCGGCCGAAGCTCCGTCCCCTGCTGTGGGTCGGCACGCGGGACCCGGTGCGGCTCGACGTCGGCACGACCGTGTGCAGCGCGGCCAGGCCCGCGCTGAAGGGGAGGATCGTGGAGATCGCCGACGGCGCCGTGCTGCTGGAACTGACCGGCGGGATGGGCCGCAGGCTCACCCCGGAGCCGGGCGTCCTCCCGGAGGCCGGCGACCGGGTGACGTTCACCTCGCTGGCGGAGGGCTCCTTCGGCGCGGCGAAGTTCCCCGACCGGGAGGACACGCCGTGGACGCACGGCGGTCCGCCCGGCGAGTACCTGCCGACCGACGAGGACGCCGAAGAGGAATGGTCGTGACCGAGAACGCGGGCCGCCGCCTGGTGCCGGTGGCTTCGGACGATCTCGACCCCGCCGCAGCGGCGGCGCGGGTCGTGGAGGGCGTTCTGGCCGGACTCGCCGGCGACCACCGCGGTGTGGTGGTCGACTCCCCGCCCGGGGCCGGGAAGTCCACGCTCGTGGTGCGGGCGGCCGCGCACCTGGCCGAGGCCGGCGAGCGGCTGATGATCGTCGCGCAGACGAACGAGCAGGTCGACGACCTCGTCGAGCGGATCGCCGGGAAGCATCCCGGGATCTCGCTGGGCCGGTTGTCGGCGTCGGGGTACGTCCCGTCCGAGCGGGTCCTGGCGCATCCGTCGGTGCGGGTGGCGCAGAAGGCCGACGACCTCGCCGAGCACACCGTGGTCATCGCGACCGCCGCCAAATGGGCGACGCTCCAGGACGGGTCGTGGCCCTGGGCGATCGTGGACGAGGCGTACCAGATGCGCTCCGACATGCTGCTGCGCCTCGCCGGGCGGTTCGAGCGGGCGCTGTTCGTCGGCGACCCCGGCCAGCTCGACCCGTTCTCCACCGTGGAGGTGGAGCGCTGGGCCGGCCTGACGTGGGACCCGATGCGCAGCGCCGTGTCCGTCCTGCTCGCGCACAACCCGGACCTGCCCGTCCACCGGCTGCCGGTGTCGTGGCGGCTGCCCGCGTCGGCCGCCCCCGTCGTGTCGCAGGCGTTCTACCCGTTCACCGGGTTCCGCGCCGGTACGGGCCCCGGTGACCGGAGGCTGGAGTTCGGGGCGCGCGGCATGGGCACCATCTACGACCACGCGCTCGAAGAGGCGGCGGCCACCGGTTGGGCCCTCTACGAGCTGCCCGCCCGGCACACGATGCGCACCGACGCCGAGGCCGTCCGCGCGACGGCGGCGCTCGCCGTACGGCTGCTGCAGCGCAGCCCCGTCGCGCACTCCGAACTCGGGTCGAACCCCGTGGACGCGGGCCGCGTCGCGATCGGCGCCGCCCACCGCGACCAGGTGACCGCGATCCGCGCCGCGCTCGGCCCGCACGGGGAGGGCATCACCGTCGACACCGCGAACCGGCTCCAGGGCCGCGAGTACGACGTGACGGTCGTCCTGCATCCGCTGTCGGGACGCCGCGACGCGACCGCGTTCCACCTGGAGTCGGGGCGGCTGTGCGTCCTCACGTCACGGCATCGGCACTCCTGCGTCGTCGTCGCGCGGGCGGGCATCCCCGAACTGCTGGACGCCCACCCGTCCGCCGAGCCGGTGCACCTCGGCGTGCCGGTGAAGTTCCCCGACGGGTGGGAGGCGAACCAGTCGGTCCTCGGCCACCTGGCCGCGCACCGCGTCGCGGCCGGCTAGCGCCGGTCAGCCACGCCCGGCGGTCGCCGCCCAGCGGCCGTTGTGCCGGTTGATCGTGATCGGATGGTCGAAGCACGCGCTGACCAACTCGGTCGTCAGGACGTCGTCCGCCGGTCCGGAGGCGAGCACCTGGCCTTCGCGCAGCAGCAGCGCGTGACTTGTGCTGACGGGCAGCTCCTCCAGATGGTGCGTGACGAGCACCGTCGTCAGGTCGGGACGGCCGGCGCGCAGCTGGTCGATGCTCGCCAGCAGCCGCTCGCGGGCCGCGACGTCCAGGCCGGTGGCGGGCTCGTCGAGCAGCAGCAGCGGCGGATCCGGCATCAGCGCCCGCGCGATCAGCGTCCGTCCCCGCTCCCCCTGCGACAGGTTCGGCCAGCGGGCGTCCGTCCGGGGCGTCAGCCCCAGCAGCTCGATCAGCTCGTCCGCGCGGCGCAGATCGTCGCCCGACGGCGTCCAGCGCGGGACGAGCTCGATCGTGCCCGTCACACCCGTCAGGACGATCTCCCGGACGGTACGCGCCGACTCCAGCGGATGCCGCGGGTTCACCTGGCCGATCAGCCTGCGCAGCTCCTGGACGTCGACGCGGCCGAGCCGGCGCCCGAGGATCTCCGCCGTGCCGCGCGTCGGATGCGTGTAGGCGCCGAGAATGCCGAGCAGCGTGCTCTTGCCCGCGCCGTTCGGCCCGATCAGCGCCCAGTGCTCACCGCGCAGCACCGTCATCGTGACGCGGTCGAGCAGCGGCCGCCGCTCCCGGACCAGATCTATCTTGTCGGCGTTCAGGACGACCTCGGACACGGAACCTCCCGTTCATCGGAATGGGGACGCGCGGGGGTTGGCGGCGCGCGGAAACGCCGAGGACCGGGATCGCCGGAACGGACACGGCAGTAACGATCTTCAACGTACCCGAGTGCCCCGCCTGGTACGAGCGAGGCGTCCGGACGGATACTGTGAGAGCCGGTGCCTCAGCGATCAGGGGAGGGACATGGAGGACATCGGCTTCATGTGCGCCCGCTGCGGCGGCGAGGTGCACGACGTGACGCACAACCGCGAAGGCTCGCTCGACGGCGTCGGCTACCGCCACAACCGGCGGGTGGAGCCCTGGGACCACCAGCTGGAACTCGCGGTCGGCGAGCCCGCCCCGCAGGACCAGTCCTGCGACTTCTGCGGCGCGCCCGCGCCGAGCTGGCTCTACTACCCCACGCTCGACCCCGACGACACCGACATGTTCGAAGTCGAACTCGACACCACCCACCTTTCCGACGACGACACCGCCGTGGCCGTCCTCAACATGCTCTATCCGTGGTACGGATGCGACACGTGCTCCGTCCTCGTCGCCGACCGCAACATCGACCTCCTCATCGACCGCGCCCTGGACACCACCCCCGTCCCCGAGGACGGCCACGTCGACGAGGACACCGTCCGCGCCCGCCTCCGCGGCTCCTTCTCCGTCTTCTTCACCACCCGGCCCGGCCGTCCCCAGCCATCCCGGGCTGTGTAGTTTTGCTTTTTTCTCCTCCTTCGGGCCTGGCGGCCCTCCATCGTCGATAAAAGCGGGCGATCGCTGGCATCGCTCCGACTCGCCTAGCGGCTCGCTGCGCGATCAGGTTCTCGCGAGCTCGAACCTGCCTTCGGACGCGATCGCGACGATTCAGGTTGTCGCGTGGTTGCGGCGGTGGTCGCGGTCAGTGCGCCCGTGCAGCACCTCCGGCTGAGGCGGTCGCGCAGGGGCAGCGGCCACAGGCTCTGCGCCCGTGCGGTACCTCCGGCTGAGGCGGCGCGCAACGGCAACGGGCGCTTCGCCTGTGCGGCACTGGTGACGTGTGTTGTGGAACGGGTGGCTGGGGCTCTGCGTCTGTGTGACATCGACCGATGCCGGTGGGGGTGGGGATACCCCCGGGGGTGGTTTGTCGGTGCGGGTCATTAGGATCGGTCCCGTTTTGGTGTGGTGCTCTTGGGCACGGGGGGAAGTGTCGTGATCATTGAAAGACGGTTCCATGGGCCGGACGCGTCGGGGAACGGCGGTTATGTGGCGGGGCGCCTCGCGGGGCGGGTGCCGATCGACACGGTGACGGTGACGCTGCGGAAGCCGCCGCCGCTGGACACCGAGCTGACCGTCACGGTCGAGGACGAGTGGGGGCACAGCGCGCGGCTCTGGCACGGTGAGCGGCTCGTCGCCGAGGCGCTCGCCGGGGCGATCGTGGTGCCGCCCATCCCGCCGGTCCCGTTCGAGCGGGCGCTGGAGGCGGCGGAGAAGTTCCGGGCCGTGGAGAACCATCCGTTCCCCGGCTGCTTCGTGTGCGGGCCCGAGCGGGAGCCCGGCGACGGGCTGCGGCTCGAACCCGGCTCGGTCGGCGAGGCCACCGTCGCCACGCCGTGGGTGCCCGATCGGGTGCCCGAGCGGGAACTGGTCTGGGCCGCGCTGGACTGCCCGGGCGGCTGGTCCTTCGACGTCGCGAGCCGCCCCGCCGTGCTCGGTACCATGACCGCCCAGGTCATGGACGTTCCGGAAGCCGGTGAGGAGTGCGTCGTGATGGGGCTCGCGCGCAGCCGCGAGGACCGCAAGATGCACGCGGCGACCGCGCTGTACGGGGCCGATGGGCGGCTGTTGGGCCGCGCCGAGCAGATCTGGATCGAGATCGACCCCGAGACGTTCGGGCACTGATCACGGCCAGGGGCGGCCCCGTTCGTGGAAATGTGTCGTCCGACACTGTCGCCCGCGCCGGATCCGCTGTTCAATCTGAGCTTCCGCGGAAAAACGGAGGCGGACTGATGCGCGGAGACGGATTACTCATCCTGGGACTGGCCGCCCTGGCGGTCTACATGGGCATTCACTGGGAGCGTGCCCGCCGCGCCGCGTTGGACATGCGGCAGAGCCGCCGGAGGGCCGTCACCCTGCGGCAGACCGTGGTGAAAGAACGCGGCCAGGTCATGGCGATCACCGCGGTGGCGGCACTGGCGCTGTTCCTGGTGGTCAGGTACGGCTGAGCCCGGGCGGCGGGACCACCCGGGCGGGCCGGGGCTCAGTGGCCGGAGAAGAGGGGGTCGTCCCGGTCCACGGCGTTGAAGGGACGGCCGTTGTTCGGAGGGTTGCCGCCCTGCACCGGGGGGTGGCCGCCGGTGGTCGAGCCCGGTGCCCCGTTCGGGATGGGCGCCCCGTTCGGGACGGGTGCTCCGTTCGGGATCGGCGCTCCCAGCGGGACCGGGGCCCCGTTCTGAGCGGACCGGTTCTGGGCGGACCCGTTCTGGGCGGGGGCGCCGTTCGGCACGGGACCGCCGATCGGGGGCGGGCCGGGCGGCATGCCGGCCGGCTGCGGCTGCGGCCCCGTCGCGGGGGACGGCATTCCTTGCCCGGGCTGCGGGGGGCCACCGCCCGGCATCCGCCCGCCGGGCGGGAAGTTGGACGACAGCGTGTGGTGGGTGAACTGGTCGATCTGGCGGCGGGCGCGGTCGGCCTCGGCGCGGGCGGCGTCCCGCTCCTCGGCGAGGGCGGTGAGCGCGGCCTGCTGCTCGGCGACCGACTGGGACAGCTGGCGCAGCTGGACGGCCTGATCATTGACCTTGCCGGTCAGCTCGTCCCGCTCGGCCGTCGCGGCCTCGGCCTGCGCCCGTGCGGCGTCGCGCTCCTTGGCGGCCTCGTCGGCGCGCGCGTTGGCGCGGACGACCTCCGCCTCGGCCTCGGACTGGGCGCGCAGCGCCGTGGTGCGCTCGGCCTCGGCCTTGCTCGCCGCCTGCATGGCGCGCTGGCGCTGCGCCTCGGTGTCCCGCATGCCGTTGCGCAGATCCTCGGCGCCCTGCTTGGCGACCGCGGCCTCCACGCGCAGCGACTCGGCGGCGCCCTCGGCCTCCGCGAACCTGGAGTGCAGGCCGACGAGCTCGGCCCGCGCCGCCTCCAGCGCGGCGAGCAGCTCGGTCTCGCGCGCCGCGACCCGGTCGCGTTCGCTCTCGGCGGCGAGCTTCGCCGTCGTCGACTGCTGCGCGATCTGGTGGGCCTCCTCCCACGCCTGCTGCGCGGCGTCGCGCTTGGCGGTGGCGAGCTCGGCCTCCTCGCGGGCGCGACCGGCGTCCTCCTCGGCCGTCGCGGCGCGCTTGCGCGCGGACGACGCCTCCTGCCACGCCTCCTCGGCCTTGCGCTGGGACGCGTCGCGCTCGCTCTGGGCGATGGCGAGCTCGCGGGCGGCCTCGGCGCGCACCTCGGCCACGCGACGCTCGACGCCGGCGACGCTCAGCTCGGCGGTCAGCGAACCGGCGAGCAGATCGGCGGCCTTCTCCAGCCGCTCGACCATCTCCCAGGCCGAGGCGACCTGCCCGGTGAGGCCCGGCGCGTCCCGGCCGCGGTCGCGGCGGTCCCGTGCCTCGCGGGCGCAGGCGCCTTCGTTGTCCTGGCAATAGCGGATGGCGCGGGAGGCCCCGACCGGCTGCGGGACGGGACGCCCGCAGTTGGCGCACGGCCACACCGTGACCGGGTCGCCCATCCGGGCGACGGCCATCTCGGTGGATTCTCCGGAACCCGTGCCCCCGCCCCCCGCGCCTTCGGCGACCGCGCCCTGGGGAGCCGCGGCCGTCTCCTCGGGGCCGCTAATGTCGCGCTCTTCGCTGTTAGGCATGGAATGAACCATACGCACTACTTCGCGTTGCTGCAGTGACTTGCGAGGTAGATGTGGGGGCGACCACGTCGCAGCGAAGTGAGTGTTCCGGCCCGGATCAGCGTCCGGCGAAGCGGTCCGTGGCCTCGATGAGCCGGTCCCTGGTACCGGGCTCGGAGCCGCCATGACCGGCGTCCTCGACGATGTGGAACTCCGCTTCGGGCCAGGCGCGATGCAGATCCCACGCCTGATCCGGCGGCGTCTTCATGTCGTAGCGGCCGTTGACGATGACGGCGGGGATGCGCCGGATCCGGTCCACCCCCGCGAGGAGGCCCCCTTCCGGTAGGAAGCCGCCGGCGGCGATGTAGTGGTGCAGGATGCGGGCGAACGCCACGATGAGCGCATCGTCCACGTCCGGGGGCGGGAGCGGCAGCAGGGTGTTCGCCGTGTCCTCCCATCTCATCCAGGCACGGGCGGCCGGGACGTGGACCGCCGGATCCGGGTCGCCGATGCGCCGGCCGTAGGCGCCGACGAGGTCGTCCTGCTCGGCGGCCGGGATGGCGTCCCGGAAGGCCGCCCATTCGGCAGGGAAGAGGTGCGCCGCGCCAGTGGGGGTGAACGCCCATGCCTCGTCCTCCGGGCGGACGAGGTAGATCCCCCGCAACACCAGTTCGGTGACCTGGGCCGGGTGGGTCTGCGCGTAGGAGAGGGCGAGGGTGCTGCCCCAGCTTCCGCCGAACACGAGCCAGCGGTCGATGGACAGGTGCTCGCGCAGCCGCTCCATGTCGGCGACCAGGTGCGGCGTTGTGTTGTGCTTCAGCGACACCGCAGGGTCACCGGCGAACGGGAGGCTCCGGCCGCAGTTCCGCTGGTCGAACAGGACGATCCGGTACGCCGACGGATCGAAAAAACGCCGGTTGGCGGGGAGCAGCCCGCCGCCCGGCCCGCCGTGCACGAACACCGCCGGTTTGCCCTCCGGGTTCCCGCAGGTCTCCCAGTAGATCCGGTTCCCGTCGCCGACGTCGAGCAGTCCGGTCTCGTACGGCTCGATCTCCGGATAGAACTCCCTCAAGGTCATGTCCCAGTCATACCCGATAAACGATCATGCGCCGGATCGCACTAGCCTCACGGTATGAAACAGCCGAGATGCTCGCAGTGCGGGGGCGAGGACGCGGAACCGGGCTTCGTCGAGGACGCGGGGGAGCACTCCCGCGGTTACGCCCGCTGGATCGCCGGACCGCTGGAGCGCGGCATCTTCGGCGGCGCCAAGCGCATGGGACGGCAGCGCTGGCAGATCGACGCGTGGCGGTGCCGCCAATGCGGGCACCTCGAACTGTTCGCGAGCGAACCCGCCTGAGCTAGAGCTGGGCCATCGCCTTGCGTATGCGCTTGTCGGAGACGGGGAAGCGCGTCCCGATCTGCTGGGCGAACAGGCTGACCCGGAACTCCTCCAGCATCCAGCGGATCTGCCGGGCCGGCTCGTCCTCGCGGCGCGACGGGTGCAGGCGGTGCAGCGTCTGGTCGTACTCCTGCTGCAGGACGTCGGCCTGGTGCGCGAGCATCCGGTCGCGTCCCGGGTTCTCGGGGAGCTTGTCGAGCCTGACCTGGAGGGCGCGCAGGTAGCGGGGCAGGTCGGGCAGCCGCGCCCAGCCCGTCGCGGTGACGAATCCCGGGTGGATCAATGATTCCAGCCGCCCGCGGATGTCGGTCAGCGCGGGGACGAGTGTGAGGCTCGTGGTGCCGCGCAGCCGCCGGTCGACCTCGTGGGCCTCGGCGAGGATCCGCTCGACCAGCGCCACGATCTCCGCCGTCGCGTCGTGCAGATCTGCACGGACCCGGTCGTACAGGGCGCGGAAGCCGTCCTCGTCCCACGCGGGCCCGCCCGATTCGGCGATGAGCCGGTCAGCGGCGGCGGTGACGCAGTCGTCGAAGAGCGCCGCCACCGAGCCGTGCGGGTTGTGGCTGAGCGCGAGCTTGCCCTTGTTGGTCAGGCGGCCCTGGATCAGCTTCACCGGGGACGGCGCGTTCAGCAGGATCAGCCGCCGCGTGCCGAGCCACATCGCGCGCCGCTGCTCGGCCTCCGTCTCGTACATGCGGACGGCGACGCTGCCGTCCTCGTCGGTGAGCGCGGGATACGCCTTGACGTCGTATCCGGCCTGATTGCGCTCGTAAGTTCGGGGCAGCTCCCCGATCGTCCATTCGGTGAGCCCGGAGCGTTCGATCGTGGAGGCCGCCTTGGACAGCGTCCCCCGCACCTTGCCGGAAAGGCGGCGCTTCAGCTCGTCCAGGCCGGTGCCCTCGCCGAGGGTGCGGCCACGATCGTCCACGACCCGGAACGTGATGCGCAGATGGGCGGGCAGCCGGGACGGATCCCACGCCTCCCTCGCGACGGGCACGCTCGTCATCGCGGTCAACTCGCGTTCCAGGGCGTCCAGCAGAGGCTCGGTGCGCGGCGCGACACGGTCCAGGACCTTGCGGGCGTAGTCGGGCGCCGGGACGAAGTTGACGCGCAGCTGCTTGGGCAGCGACCGGATCAGCTCGGTGACCAGTTCGGTGCGCAGGCCGGGGACCTGCCATTCGAAACCGTCCGGCCGCACCTGGTTGAGGACCTGGACGGGGATGTGCACGGTGACGCCGTCGGCGTCGGTGCCGGGCTCGAACTGGTAGGTGAGGCGCAGGCGCAGCGGGCCCTGCTTCCACACGTCCGGGTAGTCGGACTCACTGACGCCGTCGGCGGTCTGGTTGATGAGCATCGACTTCTCGAACCCGAGCAGGTCGGGGTCGATGCGCCGGGCCTTCTTCCACCAGGCGTCGAAGTGCCTCCCGGAGACGACGTCCTCGGGGACGCGCTCGTCGTAGAAGTCGAAGAGGGTCTCGTCGTCGACGAGGATGTCGCGGCGCCGGGCGCGGTGCTCCAGCTCCTCCACCTCGTCCAGCAGGGCGCGGTTGTCGTGGAAGAACCGGTGGTGGGTCTCCCAGTCGCCTTCGACGAGGGCGTGCCTGATGAACAGCTCGCGAGACAGCGCGGGGTCGATGCCCCCGTAGTTGACGCGGCGGTCGGCGACGATCGGCACGCCGTAGAGCGTGACCTTCTCGCGCGCCATGACGGCGGCCTGCCTCTTCGACCAGTGCGGCTCGCTGTAGTTGCGCTTCACCAGGTGCTGCGCGAGCGGCTCGATCCAGTCGGGTTCGATCTTCGCGTTGATCCGTCCCCACAGCCGGGACGTCTCGACCAGCTCGGCCGACATCACCCAGCGCGGCGGCTTCTTGAACAGCGACGACCCCGGGAACACGGCGAACTTCGCCCCCCGCGCGCCGAGGTACTCCTGACCGCGCCGCTGCTTCTCCTTCTTCTCGGCGTCCAACAGCCCGATGTGGGAGAGGAGGCCGGCCAGCAGCGAGGTGTGGATGCGGTCGGGGGGCGCGTCGGCGGTGTTGAGCGTGACGCCGAGGGACTTGGCGACCTGTTTGAGCTGACCGTGCAGGTCCTGCCATTCGCGGATGCGCAGGAAGTGCAGGAACTCGTTCTTGCACATGCGGCGGAACGCGCTGCCCGACAGCTCCTTCTGCTGATCGCGCAGGTAGTTCCACAGGTTCAGGTAGGCCAGGAAGTCGGAGGTGGGATCGGCGAACCGGCGGTGCCTGTCGTCGGCGGCCTGCTGGTGCTCGGCGGGACGCTCCCGCGGGTCCTGGATGGACAGCGCCGCCGCGATGATCAGCACCTCGCGGACGCATCCGTTCCCGTCCGCCTCCAGGATCATGCGGCCCAGCCGGGGGTCGACGGGAAGCTGGGCGAGCCGGCGGCCGAGCGGGGTGAGCCGCTTGCGCGGATCCTTCTCGGCCGGGTCGACGGCGCCGAGCTCGTGCAGGAGGTCCACGCCGGCCTTGACGTTGCGGCGGTCCGGCGGCTCCAGGAACGGGAACGCGGCGATGTCGCCGAGCCCGAGCGAGGTCATCTGCAGGATGACCGACGCGAGGTTCGTCCGCAGGATCTCCGGGTCGGTGAACTCGGGGCGGGCCTCGAAGTCCTCCTCGGAGTACAGCCGGATGCACACGCCCTCGGACACGCGGCCGCAGCGGCCCTTGCGCTGGTTCGCCGACGCCTGCGAGACCGGCTCGATCGGGAGCCGCTGCACCTTCAGCCGGTGGCTGTAGCGGGAGATGCGGGCGGTGCCCGGGTCGACGACGTACTTGATGCCCGGGACGGTCAGCGACGTCTCGGCGACGTTCGTCGCGAGCACGACGCGCCGTCCGCGATGCGGCTGGAACACGCGGTGCTGCTCGGCCGACGACAGCCGCGCGTACAGCGGGAGGACCTCGGTCGTCCCTCGCTGCCGGGTGAAGTGCTTGGTGAGCGCGTCGGCGGTGTCGCGGATCTCCCGCTCTCCGCTGAGGAAGACCAGGACGTCCCCGGGGCCCTCGCGTCCCAGTTCGTCCACCGCGTCGACGATCGCCTGGATCTGGTCGCGGTCGGGGTCGGCGGACGGGTCGTCCGGATCGGTGATCGGCCGGTACCGCACCTCCACCGGGTACGTCCGGCCGGACACCTCCACGATCGGGGCGTCGTCGAAATGCTCGGAGAACCGCTCCGGATCGATGGTCGCCGAGGTGATGATCACCTTGAGGTCGGGGCGGCGCGGCAGGATCTCCTTGACGTAGCCGAGCAGGAAGTCGATGTTGAGGCTGCGCTCGTGCGCCTCGTCGATGATGAGCGTGTCGTACTGGCGGAGCAGCCGGTCGGTCTGGATCTCGGCGAGCAGGATGCCGTCCGTCATCAGCTTGACGAGCGTGTCGTCGCTGGAACGGTCGGTGAACCGCACCTTGTAGCCGACGGTGTCGCCGAGCTCGGTGCCGAGCTCTTCGGCGATCCGGTCGGCGACCGTCCGCGCGGCGAGCCGCCGCGGCTGGGTGTGCCCGATCGAGCCGAGCACGCCCCGGCCCAGCTCAAGGCAGATCTTGGGGATCTGGGTGGTCTTTCCGGAGCCCGTCTCGCCCGCGACGATGACGACCTGGTGGTCGCGGATCGCGGCGAGGATGTCGTCCTTCTTCTGCGCGACCGGCAGCTGCGCCGGATAGGTGATCGTGGGCACGGCGAGCCGCCGCCGGTCGACCCGCCGCTCGGCGGCCTCGACGTCGGCGGTGATCTCCTCGGCGACCTTCGCGCGGCGCCCGGCGTCCCGCATCTTCTGGACGCCGTCGATCCGGCGGCGCAGCCGGTGCTGGTCGCGCGGCATCAGCCGCGGCAGGCGCGCGCGCAGGTCCGCGAGCGGCGATCTCACACTCGTCCCCATAACCATCGACAAGGATAGGGTTCCAGGCCCCCGGCCCCGCTCACCCCGCAAACCTTCGCACCGTAGCCGGACCGGCCCGCTCGGGGCGATCCATTTTCCCGAGGGAACAACGTCTCCCCGCGGAACCGCATTCCACGGGGAACGCCACGCACCGCACTGGATCCTTCACTCAAAGACACTGCGCCGGGCGGCGCCGATCGTTCATGATTGGGCAACGTGGAGCACCCGACCGCCGCCGGCCGCTACCGGATCGACCGCCTGCTCGGATCGGGCGGCTTCGCCTCGGTCTGGCTGGGCCACGATCCCGAACTCGACTCCCCCGTCGCGATCAAGATCCTTGGCGAGCACTGGACGCTGCGCACCGATGTGCGGGACCGGTTCGTCCAGGAGGCACGGCTGCTGCGCCGGGCCGACTCGCACCGGCTGGTCCAGGTCTTCGACATCGGTGAGCTGCCAAACGGCCGGCCCTACTTCGTGATGACCTACGCCGACCGCGGCACGCTGGCGGAGCGGCTCGCGGACGGGCCGCTGCCGCCGGACGAGGCCCTGCGCACCGCCCGGGAGATCAGCCGGGGCGTGCAGGAACTGCACGACCTCGGCGTGGTGCACCGCGATCTGAAACCGTCCAACGTGCTGCTGCGGTCCGCGTCCGGCGGCGGCGAGCGGATCATGATCTCCGACCTCGGCATCGCGCGGACCGAGGACCACCTGTCGAGCCTGACGCTGCCGGCCGGTTCGCCCGGGTACATGGCGCCCGAGCAGACGCAGGTGGACGGCGCCCCCGACCGGCGCGCCGACATCTACGGCCTCGGCGCGCTCACCTACCACCTGCTGACCGGAGAGCCGCCCGCGACGCCGGCGCGTTCACCAGGCGAGACCTGGCCGGCGATCCCGCCCGCCGTGAACACGGTCGTGCTCCGCGCGCTGGAGCCCGACAGGGAGCGGCGCTGGGCGTCGGCCGCCGAGTTCGGCGAGGCCCTGGCACGGGCCGCCGCCGACATCGGCACCGATCCGTTGCCGGAGCCGCGTCCGGAGAGGGCCGAGGTCTCCCGTGCGCGCAGGCGACGGAGGATCGTGATCGCGGTGGCCGGTGCGATGGCCGTCACGGTGGCGGCCGCCGTCCTCTGGGGGTTCATCGGCCGGGGCGGCGGCGATTCCGCGGCGGGCGAGCGGGACGCGCGGTGGCTGCGCCCGGGATCCGACATCCCGGCGCGGTACCGGGACCTGATCGTCCAGGCGGGCACGTGGTGCCGGCTGCATGGGCTGAGCCCGGCGCTGATCGCGGCGATGCTGAAGGCCGAGAGCGGGTTCGACCCGCGCCTGTCCGACCCCGCGAAGGACGAGTACGGCATCGCGCGGTGGACACCGCACGTGCTGGTGTTCTGGCAGCCCGGCGGGCTCGACAACCCCGAGCCGAGGCCCGCGCAGATCACGCCGGAGCTGTCGATCCCGGCGATGGGCCGGTTCCTGTGCTTCTGGGGCAAGGACCTGAAGGACGTGCCGGGGGATCCGGCGCTGAACCTCGCCGCCGCCTACCGGAGCTCGGCGAAGACCGTCGTGAAGGCGGGCGGCGTCCCGGCCCGGTTCAAGCCGTACACCGAGAACGTGCGCCGGTACATGGACGACTACCGGCCGCGCTGAGCCCCCTTCTCGTGGCCGGTGCGCGGAACGAGCCGGAGCGCGAGCCCCGGGCACATGGCGACGGCGCGTCTCGCATCCGCCTCCAGCCGCGCCGGGATCGGCTCGGGTGGGATGACCGGATAGTCGTACTCGTCCATCCTGACTGTGCCACGCAGCACGTCGGCGCAAAGGCCGTGACCGTCGCAGCGGCTCCAGTCGACCTCCAGGCTCAGTTCCGCGCCGGTGTCGGCGGGCAGGACCCCCCGGACGGGCCGGCCGCATCCGCCCTCCGCCGCGTGCCGGGCGACGTCGGCCGCGAAGACGTCCAGGGCCGACAGCGCGAACCGGGCCGAGCCGTCGGGATGCGCGCACGCTCCGCGCCCCACGACCATCCGGGCGGCGCGCCGGACGGTGTCGCACGCCGCGGCCGCGTCGCGTCCGGCGGCGAGGTCGGCGAACGCGCCCGCGACGTCCGGCAGGCCGAGCCGGCACGGGCCGCACTGCCCGGCCGACTCGGCCGCCAGGTAGCGGGCGACCCGCGCGCACTCGCCGAGCGGACACGTGTTCCGGCCGACCGGCATGACGATCCCGGCGCCGAGGACGCCGCCGGACGCCGCCAGCCCGGCCCGCGACAACCGGGTGCGGGCCGCGGCCTCCCCGCTCAGCCAGGCGCCGTGGTAGCCGCCGACCAGCACCCCCTCGCCGGCACGGGCGCCGCACAGGTCGAGGATGTGGCCGAGCGGCGCGCCGGCGGAGGTCTCGATGACGGCGGGGAACCGGGCCGAGCCAGTAACGGTCAGCAGCACGGTGCCGGGTTCCTCCGCCGTTCCCGCCTTCGCGTAGGCGCGCGGCCCCAGCCCGGCGAGGACCGCGAGCTGGGCGTAGGTCTCGGCGTTGGACAGCAGGGTGGGCAGCCCGTCCACGCCCCGGGTGGAGGCGCGGCCCTTGCGTCCGGGCGGGACCGGGCGGCCCCCGTTGATGCCGCGGACCAGGGCGCCGCTCTCCCCGGTGACGAAGTGCTCGGGCAGCCGGACGGTGCGGGCACGGGCGCCGAGACCCCGCTCGGCCATCGCCCGCTCCACCGAGCGGGCCGCCTCCTCGTCGGTCACCGCGACGATGATCTCCACCGAGCCGAGGGCGGTCGCCGCGAGCGCCGCGCCGTCCAGGATCAGGTGCGGAGCGCGGCGGAGCAGCACCTTGTCCTTGGCGCTGCCGGGCTCGCCCTCGGTGCCGTTGACGACCACGACGGTCCGCTTGCGGCGGCGGACGGCGCTGCCGGCGGTCGCGCCGACCTTGCGGGCGAAGGGGAACGCGGCTCCGCCCCGCCCGTGCAGCCGTCCGGCCTCGCAGAGCGCGATGAGCTGCTCGGACGTGAGGGGCCGCGGCACGGGGTGCAGGGCGCGGTGCGCGTCCCAGTCGAGCCGTGCCGCGCCCTCCAGGCCCTTGGTGAGGCGCGGCGGGCCGATGTGCCGGACCGCGATCTTCGGACGTGCCGGCGCGTTCACCGCGTCCTCCCGGCCCGCCTCGCCAGGACCGGCCGCGCGGCCAGGGCCACCGCCACGGCGGCGAGGCAGATCAGGTACCCGCCCGTCACCCAGTGCGCGGGCGCGCGGCCGGACGTCAGGCCGTGCAGGACGCCGATCGGCCAGGCCGCGTACGCGGCGAGGTGCAGGACCCGCCACACCCAGGGACGGCGGGCGGCGGCGAACCGGCCCCGGGCGACACCGCCCGCGAACGCCACGATCAGCAGATAGAACGCGAGCGTGCCGAGCCCGTAGTCCCCCAGGTGGTGGAGGGAGAGCGGAAGGAACGCCTGGACGGCCCCGACCCTGTGCCGTGCCAGCTGCGAGGCCAGGTGCAGTATCAGCATCGCCACGGCGAGGAACGCGAGTGCCCGGTGCACCGCCTGCGCGTGCACGCGGTGCGCCGGGGAGAGGATCACGCGATCGGTGGCGACCACCCCGACCATGACCGTCAGCGAGAGCGACACCAGCGCGAAGACACCGCAGTAGAAGTCGAGGAACGACCCGATGGCGCGCAGTTCCGGCAGGAGCACGCCCGATGAGATACCGAGCCCCAGCAGGACTCCGACGGCTCCGGTGGCCGCCGCCGACAGCAGGACGCCCCGCGGCACCCGGCCCCGGCCCGGTGCCCGTGCCGGTGTCCGTACCGGCGGCTCCTTCTCGGCGGGGCCGCCCGGCCCCATGAGGAACGCTCTCGTCCCCTCGTGAGCGATTCCCCGTGGTCCCCCGGTGCCCGGACGCTCCCGGCCGCTTCTCATCGACGCCCCCCGTCCTCGTCAGCGCGTTCGTCCCCATGGATACGATGCGTGATCGAGCGGGTGCGGTTCGCTGATCATGGCCTTCTGACCTGGCCGGATCAGGACGGGGCCGACGGCGGCGCCGCGGTCAGCCCGCGCCGTAGACCGGCTCCGGGGCGGGCGCCTTCGCCAGGAGGTCCTTGACGACGTCGCCGACCTCGGCCGGGTCCCACCGCGCGCCCTTGCCGGCGGCCGGGCCGTGCCGGAAGGCGTCCATGACGCAGATCCTGCCGCCCTCCGCCTCGAAGACCCGGCCGGTGACGTCCCGCGATCCGGCGGAGCCGAGCCAGACGACGAGCGGCGAGACGTTCTCCGGCGCCATCGCGTCGAACTCGCCCTCGGCGGGGGCGGCCATCGTCTGGGCGAACACCTCCTCGGTCATCCGGGTGCGGGCGGCGGGCGCGATGGCGTTGACGGTCACGCCGTACCGGCCGAGTTCCGCGGACGCGACGAGGGTGAGGCCGACGATGCCGGCCTTCGCGGCGGAGTAGTTGCCCTGGCCGACGCTGCCGAGCAGCCCGGCGCCGGACGAGGTGTTGACGACCCGCGCGTCCACGGCGCGGCCCGCCTTGCTCTCGGCCCGCCAGTACCGCCCTGCGTGCTTGAGCGGCAGGAAGTGGCCCTTGAGGTGGACGCGCATGACGGCGTCCCATTCGTCCTCGCCGAGGTTGATCAGCATGCGGTCGCGCAGGAACCCGGCGTTGTTGACCAGCGTGTCGAGCCGCCCGAACGTGTCGATCGCCGTGCCGACCAGGGCGGCGGCGCCGGCGTCGGTCGCGATGTCGTCGGTGTTCGCCACCGCCCTGCCGCCGAGCGCCTCGATCTCCCGGACGACGTCGTGAGCCGGCCCCTCCGAGGCGTCGCCCGTGCCGTCCCTTGCGATGCCGAGGTCGTTCACGACGACGAGGGCGCCCTGCCGGGCGAACTCCAGCGCGTGCGCACGGCCGAGCCCGCGTCCGGCACCGGTGACGGCGACCACGCGGTCCTTGCAGATCATCGTGACTCCTCCTTGTTCACAGTGGCGGCGTCCAGGAAGGCGGGGCGTTCTCCCCCGCCGTGGACCTGCATCGACGAGCCGGTGACGTAGGACGCCAGGTCGGACGCCAGGAACACGCACGCGGCGCCGATGTCGTAGGGATCGGCGAGGCGGCCGAGCGGGACGGTCCGCGCGACCGCCGCCACACCGTCCTCGTCCCCGTAGTGCAGGTGCGCCAGTTCGGTGCGGACCATCCCGAGGACCAGGGTGTTGACCCGGATGTGCGGCGCCCATTCCACGGCCAGGGACTCGGTGAGGCTGTGCAGGCCGGCCTTCGCGGCGGCGTACGCGGCGGTGCCGGGTGACGGCCGCACCCCGCTCACGCTGCCGATGTTGATCACCGAGCCGCCGCCGTGCCGCAGCATCGCCGGCCGCAGCGCCCGGGACATGATCAACGCCGAGGTGAGATTCAGTTCGATGATCTTGACGTGGGTGCGCAGGCTCCCGTCCGCCACCGGCAGGTACGGAGCCCCGCCCGCGTTGTTGACCAGCACGTCGACGCGGTCCAGGCCGTCGGCGAACGCCTGCGCGGCCTCCGGGTCGCGCACGTCCAGCGAGACGAACCGGGCCGTCCGGCCGTCCGCCTCGGGCAGGGTCTCCGGCTCGCGCCTGGCGACCGCGAGGACGTCGGCGCCCGCCTCCAGGAAGGCGCGGCTGATCCCGGCGCCGACCCCGCGCACGCCGCCCGTCACCACGACGGTCCTGCCGTCCAGGTCGAGCGTCAGAGACATCCGGCCTCCCTCTGCTACCTTCTGTTCTAACAAATGTTTGGTGGAAAGGTAGCGCATGGGAGTCTCCACCACGACCCTGGACGGGGTCGCCGAGATCGTCGTGGACGCGCCGCCGGTCAACGCCCTGACCGTCGCGGGCTGGTACGGGCTGGCCGACGCGGTGCTCGCGGCGGGCCGCGATCCCGGGGTCGGCGCCGTCGTGCTCCGCGCCGAGGGCCGGGGCTTCAACGCGGGCGTCGACATCAAGGAGATGCAGAGCACCGACGGCCACACAGCCCTGGTCGGCGCCAACCGCGGCTGCTTCGCGGCGTTCGCCGCCGTCTACGACTGCGAGGTCCCGGTCGTCGCCGCAGTGCACGGCTTCTGCCTCGGCGGCGGTATCGGCCTCGCCGGCAACGCCGACATCGTCGTCGCGTCGCAGGACGCGTACTTCGGCCTCCCCGAGGTGGACAGGGGAGCGCTCGGCGCCGCCACCCATCTGGCCCGGCTCGTCCCGCAGCACCTGATGCGCGCGATGGTCTACACGTGCCGCAATGTCACGGCAGAGGAACTGCACCACCACGGCTCGGTGCTGGAAGTCGTCCCGGCGGGCGAGTTGCGCGCCAAGGCGCTGGAGGTCGCCGCGGACATCGCCGCCAAGGACCGGTACGTGATCCGGCGCGCCAAGGAGTCGCTGAACGGCATCGACCCGGTCGACGTCAAGCGCAGCTACCGCTACGAGCAGGGCTTCACGTTCGAGCTCAACCTCGTCGGCGCGGGCGACGAGCACCGCGACGCCTTCGTCGCCAAGGGGGCGGAATGAGCAAGGTGCTGTCGGTCGAGGACGTCGCCGGGTCGCTGGAGAGCGGCATGACGGTCGGGATCGGCGGCTGGGGCTCGCGCCGCAAGCCGATGGCCCTGGTCCGGGCGATCCTCCGCTCCCCCGTCACCGACCTGACCGTGGTGACCTACGGCGGCCCGGACGTGGGCCTGCTGTGCGCGGCCGGGAAGATCCGGCGGCTGGTCACCGCGTTCGTGACCATGGACTCGATCCCGCTGGAGCCGCATTTCCGGCAGGCGCGGCAGTCCGCGGCGATCGAGCTGACCGAGTACGACGAGGGCATGTTCATGTTCGGGCTGTACGCGGCGGCGCACCGGCTGCCGTTCCTGCCCACCCCGGCCGGGCTCGGCTCGGACGTGATGAAGGTCAACCCGGAGCTGCGGACGATCCGGTCGCCGTACGAGGACGGCCAGGAGCTCGTCGCCGTCCCCGCCCTGAAGATGGACGTGGCGCTGGTGCACATGAACCGCGCCGACGCACGCGGCAACGCCCAGTACCTCGGCCCCGACCCCTACATGGACGACCTGTTCGCGAAGGCCGCGGACCGGACGTACGTGTCGTGCGAGCGCCTCGTCGACACGGCCGACTTCGCCAAGGAGGGGCCGATCCAGTCGCTGCTGATCAACCGGTCGCAGGTGACGGGCGTGGTGGAGACGCCGAACGGCGCGCACTTCACCGACTGCGTGCCCGACTTCGGGCGGGACGAGAGGTTCCAGAAACTGTACGCGCAGTCGGCGGCCGACCCGGAGAAGTGGGCGGCCTTCAGCGACCGTTTCCTCTCCGGCGACGAGGCCGCGTACCAGGACGCCGTCCGGGTCTGGCGGGAGGAGTCCCGATGAGCACTGCGACGAGGGCCGAGATCACGAGGGCCGAGGTGTGCGCCGCGGCGTGCGCGGACCTCTTCCGCGGCGACGGGGAGATCGTCGCGGCGGCGGTGGCCGGATTCGTGCCGATGCTGGGGTCCCGGCTGGCGCGGGCGACGTTCGCGCCCGGGCTGCTGACGACCGACGGCGGGCCGTCGCTGAGCGCCGAGCCCGTCCCGCTCGGCGGGTCGGCCGAGACGGCCGAGGGCTGGCTGCCGTTCCGCGACCACCTGTGGCTCGTCCTGAACGGGCGCCGGCACGTCGTGATGGGCCCGAGCCAGATCGACGCGCACGGCAACACCAACATCTCCTGCATCGGCGACTGGGACCGGCCGACGCGGCAGCTGCTCGGGGTGCGCGGCGGGCCCGGGAACACGCTGCTGAACACGACGAGCTACTGGGTGCCGAAGCACTCGACGCGGGTGTTCACCGAGAAGGTCGACATGGTGAGCGGCGTCGGCTGGAACCGCGGCGCGCACGAGATCCGCGCCGTGGTGACCAACCTGGCCGTCCTCGACTTCGACACTCCGGACAGGCGCATGCGGCTTCGCTCCGTCCACCCCGGAGTGAGCGCCGGCGACGTGGTGGCCGCGACGGGCTTCGAGCTGGCCGTCCCGGACGAGGTCCCCGAGACGAGGACGCCGGACGGCGAGGAGCTGCGGATCATGCGCGAGGTCCTCGACCCGAAGGGGCTGCGCGAGAGGGAGGTCCCCTCCTGATGGAGCAGCTGCTCGATACGCCGCTGACCCGGCTGGCGGGCGTGCGGCACCCGGTCGTCCAGACCGGCATGGGATGGGTGGCCGGGCCACGGCTCGTCACGGCCGTGGCGAACGCGGGCGGTCTCGGGATCCTGGCGTCCGCGACGATGACGCTCGATCAGCTCGCGGACGCGATCCGCGAAGTGAAGGACCGCACGGACGCGCCGTTCGGCGTCAACCTGCGCGCCGACGCCGGCGACGCGGGCGACCGCATCGACCTGCTCATCAAGGAGGGCGTGAAGGTCGCGTCGTTCGCGCTCGCGCCGAAGAAGGAGCTGATCGCCAAGCTCAAGGACGCGGGGCTCGTCGTGATCCCGTCAGTCGGCGCGCGGCGGCACGCGGAGAAGGTCGCGGGCTGGGGCGCGGACGCGGTGCTCGTCCAGGGCGGTGAGGGCGGCGGGCACACCGGCGCCGTCGCCACCACGCTGCTGCTGCCGCAGGTCGTGGACGCCGTCGACATCCCGGTCATCGCGGCCGGCGGCTTCTTCGACGGGCGCGGCCTCGCCGCGGCGCTCGCCTACGGCGCGGCGGGCGTCGCGATGGGCACCCGGTTCCTCCTGACGTCCGACAGCTCGGTGCCGGACGCGGTCAAGCAGGTGTACCTGGAGACCGGCGAGACCGTGGTGACGCGACGGGTGGACGGGATGCCGCACCGGGTGCTGCGCAGCGAGCTGGTCGACGCTTTGGAGGGCTCGGGCCGGGCCGGCGGGCTCGTCCGGGCCGTGCGCAACGGCGCCCGGTTCAAGCGGCTGTCCGGCATGTCGTGGCGCCAGATGATCGCCGACGGGAAGGCGATGAAGCACGGCAAGGACCTGTCGTGGTCGCAGGTCCTGATGGCCGCCAACACCCCGATGCTGCTGAAGGCGGCCATGGTGGACGGCCGCCCGGACCTCGGCGTGATGGCATCCGGTCAGGTCGTCGGCGTCATCGACGACCTGCCGAGCTGCGCCGCGCTGATCGACGGAATCGTGACGCGGGCCGCCGAGACCATCGCCGCGCAGCAGTCGCTCCTGGCGGGCCGGTCCGGTACGCGTTAGGCCAGTACGCGTCAGTCCGGTACCCGCAGGCCGCGCAGCACGGCCGCCAGTCCCCCGCGGAACTCTTCTTCGGGGCCGATGTCACGGGCGTGCCGCGCGGTCCCGGCCATGTGGGGGAATTCACCGGCGGGCAGCTCGGCGATGGCGGCGGTCCCCGCCCCTGAGAGCGCGCCCAGGTGCTCCAGCTGGATCGCGCCGACGATGTAGGCGAGCAGGGCGCGCAGCGCGATGGCGGCACGCGGCCCCGTGATGCCCGCGTCCGCGAGGATGCCGGCGACCGTCTCGCCCCAGCACAGCGACCCCGCCGAGTCGTGCCGGTGGGTGAGCGTCAGCGGCATGATCGACGCGTGGGCGCCGAACGCGTCCCGCAACCGCAGGGCCATGGTCTCGATCCGCGCGTCCCATGGTCCCTCAGGCGGCGGCGCGGGGTCGACCTCGGCGTACACGAGATCGACGACGAGCCCTTCCAGCTCCTCGCGGTCGCGCACGTACCGGTAGAGCGCCATGGTGCTCATCCCCAGTTCCTTGGCGACGGCGCGCATGGACAGCCCGGCGAGCCCGTCCCGGTCGATGACGGCGAGCGCGGCTCCGGCGAGCCGCTCGGGGCTGAGCGAGCGTGGTCGAGGCATGGCACTTGACAGCGTACGGCATACGCTTACGATCGTAGGCGTACGCCATACACCTACAGGGAGCGCCCATGCACCTCGCGCCCGGTTCCGACGTCCCGGCACGGGAGCTGACCCCGGTCGACGGCCCGCCCGTCCCGGTCCCCGACCCCGGCCGGCTCGTCCATCTGCAGTTCCGCCGCTTCGCGGGCTGCCCCATCTGCAACCTGCACCTGCGCTCGATCGTGGTGCGGCACGACGAGATCAAGGCTGCCGGGGTCCGCGAGGTGGTCGTCTTCCACTCGACGGCGGAGGAACTGCGCGAGCACGTGGGCGGCCTGCCGTTCGCGGTGGTCGGCGACCCGCGGAAACGGCTGTACGCGGAGTTCGGCGTCGAGTCCGCGCGCCGCGCCCTTCTCGATCCGCGCGTCTGGTGGACGGTCGTCCGGGCCGTCGCCATCGGCACCTGGAGGATCATCCGGGGCCGGGACCGAGCGCCCAGGCTGTGGCCGGATGGTGGGCGCTTCGGCCTGCCCGCCGACTTCCTCATCGGCGGCGACGGCCGCGTCGTGGCGGCCAAGTACGGCGAGCACGCGTACGACCAGTGGACGGTCGACGAACTGCTCTCCCTCGCCGCGCAGGCCCCGAACCCGTCTGAGAGGCACTGAGATGAGCGCGTTCGACCGCGTCGAGGACGCCGCCCGCTACGAGGTGGTCTGCGGCGGCTTCGATCCCGTCCTGTTCCGGGCCGCTTCGATCCGTCCCGCCGACCGCGCGTTCCGCGACTTCGTCAGCGAGGGCGGGGAAGGCGACGCGCGGGCCGCGCTCACCGACGCGGCCCGCGCGTTCGAGACGCCCGAGGGCGTCCGGCTGCGCAGCACGGCCTGGCTGGTCGTCGCGTCCTGACGGTCAGCTCACCGCGAGGACGAGCTTGCCGGTCGTGGCACCCGACTCGATGCGCTCGTGCGCCTCGGCGGCCTGCTCCAAACGCAGTTCCTCGACCTGGACCCGCAGGTCGCCCGAGGCGGCTGCCGCGACGGCCCGCCGCAACGCTCGTCCCGCCTCGGCCGGTGACACCCCGGCGAACGCCGCCAGGTTGAATCCCGACACGGTCTTGTTGGTGAACCACAGCTCGTTCGCCGAGACGCCGACATCATCGGCACCGGACGCGTTCCCCATCACGACCATCCGCCCCATCGGGGCGAGGGCGTCGAGGCTGGCGCGGCGTGCCGGGCCGCCGACCATGTCGACGACGATGTCGAACCCGCGCCCGCCGGTGAGGGCCGCGACCTCGCCCGGCAGGTCGTCGCGGAGCACGACGTCTTCGTACCCGAACCCGCGCGCGGTCTCGATCTTGGCGGGGCCGCCGACCGTGCCGGCCACCCGGCCCGCACCGAGCAGCCGGGCGGCCTGGCCGAGCTGGCTGCCCACTCCCCCGGCCGCCGCGTGCACCAGTACCGTCTCGCCCGGTTCGATGCGCGCGACGCGGTCGAGGACGAGGAACGCGGTGGTGCCGTTGGACGGGACGGCCGCCGCGACGTCCAGCCCGAGGTCCAGTCCGTCGAGCGGCGCGACGAGGTCGGCGGAGGTGACCGCGACCTGGGCGTAGCCGCCGCTGTCCACGATCGTCAGGGCGGCGACGGGCTGGCCCCTGCGCAGTCCCTCGACGTCCGGGCCCACCGCTCGGACGTGCCCGGACACCTCGATGCCCGGCACGAACGGCAGCGGAACGTCCACCACGCCCTGCCTGTACAGGACCTCGGCGAAGTTCGCCCCCGCGTACGCGACGTCGATCGACACCTGGCCCGGGCCAGGCTCGGGAACCTCCACCTCGGCCCGGCGCAGGACGTCCGCGCCGCCGAACTCGGGAATCGTGACCGCCTTCATCAGTACCGCCCTCCCACGGCCGCGGGGACGTCGTCCAGTTCGGCCAGGTCGGCCTCGGTGAGGTCCAAGCCGGCGGCGCCGGCGTTGTCGTGCAGGTACCGCTGCTTCTTGGTGCCGGGGATCGGGATGACATGCTCGCCCTGCGCGAGCGTCCAGGCGATTGCGACCTGCGCGGGCGTGGCGCCGTGCCGGGCGGCGACCGCCTTCACGACGTCCACGATGCGCAGATTGGCCTTCAGCGCGTCCTCCTGGAAACGGGGGTTGCCGCCGCGGAAGTCGGTGTCCTCGAATTCGGCGCCGGTGACCGTCCCGGTGAGGAAGCCGCGGCCGAGCGGCGAGAACGGCACGAACGCGGCACCGTTGGCGGCGCACCACCCGACCACGTCGCCGGGGCCCTCCCCCGTGCCGGGGGTGTCGCCCGGCAAGACGCCCGCCACCGCGCCGGGCGCGCCCATCGCGTCGCGCGTCCACAGGGACAGCTCGGACTGGACGGCCGCGACCGGGTGGATCGCGTGCGCCTCGGTGGCCTGCGCGACGCCGACCTCCGACAGGCCGAGCCTGCGGACCTTGCCCTCGGCGACCAGCTCCGCCATCGCGCCCCAGCTGTCGGAGAGCGGCACCTCAGGGTCGACCCGGTGCAGGTAGTACAGGTCGATCACGTCGGTGCCGAGACGGCGCAGGCTCTCCTCGGCGGACGCCTTGACGTGCTCCGGCCTGCCATTGCGGACGATCTTCCTCGTGGCCATCGACTCCACGACCAGACCCGTCTTGGTCGCGACGACCGCCTCGTCCCGGCGCCCGGCGAGCGCCCGGCCGACGAGGGTCTCGTTGTGGCCGTCGCCGTAGGGCTGCGCGGTGTCCAGGAACGTCACGCCGAGGTCGAGAGCCTCCCGGATCAGCGCGACGGAGTTCTCGTCATCGCGTTCCGACTCGCTGTAAGCCCAGCTCATTCCCATGCACCCGAGCCCGACCGCACCGACCCGCGTCCCGGCGAATTCACGCGTCCTCATTGAGATTCCCTTCATGGTTCTCGTTCTGAGGACGATCGTGCTGGAGGCGCCGGCGGGGTGACAGACTCCGTTCATCCTGGGTGTGGCACCACCAGCCTGGCGCCGGGAGGATCAGCTGGCGGCGGCCAGGCCGCGGCGGGCCATCAGCTTCTCGAGGCGTTCCTGCGTGCCCGTGCCCGGCCGCGGGTTGTGCAGCACCAGATGGTGGCCCGGACGGTCGGCCAGTGGCAGCAGGGTGCCCTCGAAGATCAGCTCGCCCGCGTCCGGATGCCTGATCCCCTTGACCGCCTGCGCGTTCGCGCTCACCTCGTGGCGGGGCCACAGCTCCGCGAACTCCGGGCTGACCGCGATCATGTCCTCGATGAGCCGGCCGAACTCCGGGTCGTCCGGATAGCGGGCGACGTCGGCGCGGAACCGCGCGACGACGTCGGGCGCGGCTGCGGCCCAGTGCGTGTGCATCGACCGGTACCGGACGTTCGTGAAGTACGTCACCAGGCAGTTGTGGTCGGTGTCGCCGTACCCGAAGACCTCGCGGGCGGCGTCGTTGATCGCGACGAAGTTCCAGTGCCGGTCGCGCACGTACGCGGGCCGCGGCGACCACGCGTCCAGCACCCGCTGCAACTCCGGCGTGATCGGGACGGCGGGGCCCACTTCGGCCTGCGGCGGGTTCAGGCCGGCCAGCAGGTACAGGTGCTCGCGCTCGGCGCCGTCGAGCCGCAGCGCACGGCCGATGGCGTCGAGCACGTCCCCGGACACCTTGATGTCGCGGCCCTGCTCCAGCCACGTGTACCAGGACACCCCGACCCCGGCGAGCACCGCGACCTCCTCGCGGCGCAGGCCCGGTGTCCGCCGCCGTCCCCCGTCGGGCATGCCGACGTCGGCGGGGGTGAGCCGGGCCCGGCGGGTGCGCAGGAAGTCGCGCAACTCGTCGCGGCGGCGGCCGGGGGCTGAGGCGGGAGTCTGGCTGGCCATACGGCCACGATATCCGCCACTCGGGAGGCGGCCCGAGCGAGCGCCGACCATGATCGCGTAGGCGGTGGAGCGGCCCCCGCGGCCGGGGCCTAGGCTGTCGCCATGATCGGCTCGGGGACGTCGCCGGCGCGCTTCGCGCGCGGCGGGTTCCTCGCGGCCGCGTGCACGATGCTCGTGCTCGGCGGGCACGTGCTCGGCGGTGGCGGGAAGTGCTGCCTGCCGCCGCTCCCGGCGGTCCTCGGCGCGGGGGCCGTGGTGGGCACGCTGTGCGTGGGCCTGGCCGGCCGGATGCTGTCGTTCCCCCGGATCCTCGCCGTCGTCGGATGGGCACAGCTCGCCTTCCACCTGGCGTTCGCGCTCGCGGGCTCGTCCCCTGCCCACCACATGGAGCCGGCCGGCGTTCCTGCCGCGCCGCCCGGCCTCGCGATGGGCCCGGCGATGCTGGCCGGGCACGCCGTCGCCGCGGTCGCCGCGGCGATCCTGCTGTCCGGTGCCGAGCACGCCGTCTGGTGGCTGTTCGGCGCCGTCTTCGCGATCGTCCTCGTCCGGGTGGCGATCCGCCCGGCGTCGCCGCACCGCCCGCCGTGGCGGGTGGTCGTCGCCGCCGACCCGGCGCCGCGTCTCGGCGTCCTGCTGGCCCGCGCGGTCTCCCGCCGCGGTCCCCCGGTGGTCCTCCGGCACGCCGCCTGACCCCGCCGCCCGGCGGGCGGTCCGGCGTGCCTTCGGCATGCCATCCGACCACCGGAAGAGGGAAATCCCCCATGTTCGATCGCAAGCCGTCCCGTCTTGCCATGCTGGCCGCCATGGCGGCCGTCGCGCTCGCGGGCTGCTCCACACCGTCCGCGGACGAGGAGCCCGCGGCCGCTCCGGCCGCGCCCGGCCCCACGTCGTATCCGCTGACGATCCGCAACTGCGGCCAGAAGGTGACCTTCACGCGGCCGCCGCAGCGCGTGCTGATCCTCAACGGCACGTCCGTCGCCGAGTCCGAGAGCTTCGTCCTGCTCGGGCTGCAGCGGAACGTCCTCGCCAACGCCCAGTCCTACGGGGTGTCGGACGACCCGTCGATGGTCGCGGCGATCAAGGCGATGCGCACCGGCGGGCTCACCATGAACCGCAACTTCGAGGTGCCCGCCGAGCAGGTCCTCGCGGCCAGGCCCGACCTGGTCGTGTCCACCTGGTCGGGCGGGTTCGACGCCAAGCGGGGGCTCGCCACCCGCGAGCAGCTCGCCGCGGCCGGCATCAACACCCTCGTCAACCCGGTGAACTGCGCCTACGGCAAGCCGGACGCCGGCGAGGCGGAAAAGCGCGCCCATGAACGGATCTCCATCGGCTCGTCCTACGAGTTCCTGACGCTGCTCGGCAGGGTCTTCGACGTCCAGCGGAAGGCGGCGGACGTCTCGGCGGGCCTGCGGCGGCGGATCGACGCCGTGCGCGGCCGGGTCGCCGGGAGGCCACCCAAGCGGGTGCTCATCGTGTATCCGGGGATGTCGATGATGAACGCGAACGGGCTGCCGGCCGTGCTGACCGGGCGGATCACCGACGACGTCATCGGCGCGGCGGGCGGCGTCAACGCCTTCGCCGGACGCTCCAGGGACGTGACCAGCACGCTGACCAAGGAGCAGCTCGCGACCGCGAAGGTGGACGTCCTGGTGGTGGGCGCGTTCACCCCCTCCGAGGACCCGGCCGCCGAGGCGGACAAGCTGTTCCGGGCCTATCCGCAATGGCAGGCGTCCAGGACGCGCACCCACACGGCCGTCGCGGACGGCGCGTTCCTCGGACCGCTCAACGCATGGGCCGTCGAGAAGATCGCGAAAGTGGTGCACCCCGATGCCTGACACCCGGACCGCCGCCGGAACGCCCGCCGCGCGGCAGGCCGGCGGCTCGCGGCGCGGCCCGCACATGGTGTCGGGACGCGCGACCGGCGTCCTGATCGCGGGCCTCACCGCCGCCCTGGTCGCCGTCACCATCGCGGCGATCTCCATCGGATCGGTGAACCTGCCCGCCGGCGCGGTCTGGCGCGTCGTCGGCGCCCACGTCACCGGCGCCTCGTCGCCCGACCCGCTGCGCGACCAGGTGATCTGGGAGATCCGGACCCCCCGCGTGCTGGTCGCGGCGCTGGCCGGGGCCGGACTCAGCGTCGCGGGGGTCGCGCTGCAGGCACTCGTCCGCAACCCGCTCGCCGACCCCTACGTCCTCGGCGTCTCCGCCGGTGCCTCGCTGGGCGCGGTGCTGGTCATCTCGTTCGGCGCGGCGGCCCTCGGCGGCATCGGGGTGACCGGCGCGGCGTTCACGACGGCGGTGCTGAGCGTCCTCGCGGTGTACGCGCTGGCGCAGCGCGGCGGGCGGCTGCTCGACTCCCGGCTCGTCCTGGCCGGGGTCGCGGTGGGGTACCTCTGCTCGGCCGCCACGAGTTACGTCCAGCTGCAGGTGAACCCGGCCGAGCTGCAGGGCCTGATGTTCTGGCTCATGGGCAGCGTCGCGGGCGCGGCCTGGTCCGACCTCGGCCTGCCCGCCGCGGTGATCGCGGCGTGCACGGCGTTCCTGCTCCTTCAGGGGCGGAACATGAACGCGCTGATGGCCGGGGACGACGCGGCCGCCGGGCTCGGCACCTCGGTGCAGGCCCTGCGGATCTCGCTGCTCGTCATCGCCTCGCTGCTCACCGCGACCTGCGTCAGCGTCGTCGGCGGGATCGGTTTCGTCGGGCTGATGGTGCCGCACGCCGCCCGATTCCTGGTCGGCGCCGACCACCGGCGGGTGCTGCCCGTCGCGTCCCTGGCGGGTGCGGTGTTCCTCGTCGCCGTCGACATCGCCGCCCGCACCGCGGACCGGCCGAACGAGCTGCCCATCGGCATCTTCACCACCGGCCTCGGGGTGCCGTTCTTCCTCTGGCTGCTGCGGCGGCGCCCGGGAGGTGCGCACTGATGCGGCTGGTCATCGCGGGTGTCACCGCCGAGATCGACGGCACGCCGATCGTGTCCGGGGTGGACCTGGTCGCCGAGCCGGGCGCGTTCGTCGGGCTCATCGGGCCGAACGGCAGCGGCAAGTCGACGCTGCTGCGCACCGTGTACCGCTCGCTGCGCCCGGCCGCCGGCGCCGTCCTGCTCGGCGAGGACGACCTGTGGCGCATGAAGGCCCGGCGGGCGGCACGGCGCCGGGCCGTCCTCACCCAGCACGGCGACCTCTCCGGAGAGTTCTCCGTCGCCGAGGTCGTCGCGATGGGACGCGCTCCGCACAAGGGCGTCCTCGACCGGGAGAACGCGGCGGACCGCGCCGTGATCGGCGAGTCGCTCGAACGCGTCGGCCTCGGCCACGCGTCCGGGCGGCTGTTCTCGACCCTCTCGGGCGGGGAGCGGCAGCGCGTCCTCGTAGCGCGGGCGCTGGCACAGGAGGCGCCGCTGCTGATCCTGGACGAGCCGACCAACCACCTCGACGTCCGCGCGCAGCTCGACCTGCTCGACCTGGTCAGGTCCCTCGGCCTCACGCTGCTGGCCGCGCTGCACGACCTGGACCACGCCGCCGCCTACTGCGATCACCTTGTGGTGCTCGAACACGGGAAGGTCCGGGCATCGGGTCCGCCGCTGGAGGTGCTGACGCCGGACTTCGTCGCCGAGGTGTTCGGTGTGCGGGCGCACATCGGCGCCCATCCGATCACCGGCCGTCCCCACATCGCGGTCGCGGCCTTGGGCGGCGGAGCATGACGCCCTTACCGGGCTAGGCGACGGTTCCGGCGGAGCGGAGGGCCGCGATGGCGGTGTCATCGCGGCCCAGCTCGCGCAGGACCGCGTCGGTGTGCTCGCCGAGTGCCGGGATCGGGTCCATGCGGGGCTCGGCGTCCGCGAACGTGATCGGCGGCAGGAGCGCCCGGATGTCGCCGACCGGGGAACCCACCTCGCGCCAGCGGTCTCGCTCGGCGAGCTGCGAATGGGCGATCAGGCCGTGGGCGTCGTTCAGGGACGCGTTCGGGACGCCCGCCTCGTCGAGCCGCCGCAGCAGTTCGTCCCGTCCCATGCGGGACGTGACGCCGGCGACGATCGCGTCCACCTTCTCCCGGTTGCGGACCCGCGCCTGGTTCGTCGCGTACTCGGGGTCGGTCACCAGGTCGGGCCGGTCCAGCACGCCCGTGGCCAGGGCCGCCCAGCCGCGGTCGTTCTGGACGCCGATGACCACGTCCACGCCGTCCGAGGTCGGGTAGGCGTCGTAGGGGGTGATCACGGGGTGGCTCAGCCGGGTGCGCGGCGGAGGCGAACCCGTGTAGAGCGTCGTGTACATCGCCTGGCTCATCCACTCGGCGACCGCGTCGAACATGGTGATCTCGATCGAGGCGCCCCGCCCGGTGGTGCCGCGCCGGACGAGCGCGGCGAGCGTCCCCGAGAAGGCGTACATGCCGGCCGCGATGTCGGCCAGCGGCGAGCCCGCCTTCGCCGGCGTCTCCGGGGTGCCGGTGACCGAGATCAGCCCGGCCTCGGCCTGGACGAGCATGTCGTAGGCCCGCTTGTCCCGGTACGGACCGCGCGTCCCGTATCCGGACATGTCGACCACGATCAGACGGGGGTCGCGGGCCCGCAGGACGTCCGCGCCGAACCCGAGCCGCGCCGCCGCACCGGGCGCCAGGTTCTGCAGGAACACGTCGGCGCCGGCGACCAGATCGGTGAGGATCGCGCGCCCCTCGTCCCGCTTGAGGTCGAGCGCCACCGACTCCTTGGACCGGTTGAGCCAGGCGAAGTGGGTGCCAAGCCCGCCGCGCACGCCCGTGTCGTACGCGCGGGCGAAATCGCCGCCGTCCACCCGCTCGATCTTGATGACGCGTGCACCCTGGTCGGCGAACTGCCGCGTGGCGAACGGCGCCGCCACCGCCTGCTCCAGCGCGACAACGGTGATCCCCTCAAGCGGAAGCCCGCCGACGTCCGAGAAACGACCTCCACCCGCGGTCATCGGTCGGCCTCCAGGAGTCTGCGGCCGATGATCATTTTTTGGATGTCGGCGGTGCCCTCGCCGATCAGGAGCATGGGGGCCTCCCGGTAGAGGCGTTCGATCTCGTACTCCGTGGAGTAGGCGTAGCCGCCGTGGATGCGGAAGGCGTCCTCGACGACCTCCTTGCAGTACTCGCTGGCAAGGTACTTGGCCATGCCCGCCTCAAGGTCGTTGCGCTCGCCGGAGTCCTTGCGGCGCGCCGCCATCACCATCATCTGGTGCGCGGCCTCGACCTTGGTCGCCATCTCCGCGAGCCGGAACAGGACGGCCTGGTGCTCGGCGATCGGCCGGCCGAACGTCTCGCGCCGCCGCGCATAGTCGAGGGCCAGCTCGTACGCGCGCCTGGCCACGCCGCACCCGCGCGCCGCCACGTTGACGCGGCCGACCTCGACGCCGTCCATCATCTGGTAGAAGCCGCGGCCGGGCGTCCCGCCGAGGATCTGGGCGGACGGGATGCGGTACCCGTCGAAGATCAGCTCGGTGGTGTCGACGCCCTTGTAGCCCATCTTCTCGATCTTGCCGGGGACGGTGAGGCCGGGCGCGACCTCGCCGAAGCCCGGGGACTTGTCGACGAGGAACGTGGTCATGCCGCGATGCCCGGCCTCGGGGTCGGTCTTGACGAGAGTGGCGACGAGGTTGGCCGAGCCGCCGTTCGTCAGCCACATCTTCTGGCCGTCGATGACGTGGTCGTCCCCGTCCGGGACGGCGCGGGTCCTGATGGCCGAGACGTCCGAGCCGCACCCGGGCTCCGACATCGAGAACGCGCCGCGGATCTCGCCGGTCGCCATCTTCGGCAGGTAGTGCGCCTTCTGCTCGGGCGTGCCGTGATGGGCGATCATCCAGGCGACGATGAAGTGGGTGTTGACGATGCCGGACACGCTCATCCAGCCCCGCGACAGCTCCTCCACGACCAGCGCGTACGTCAGCAGCGACTCACCGAGCCCGCCGTGCTCCTCACCGATCGTCAGGCCGAAGAGCCCGAGGTCCTTCATGCCGTCCACGATCGCCTGCGGGTACTCGTCGGCGTGCTCCAGCCGGGTCGCGACCGGGAGGATCTCCTTGTCGGCGAACGCCCGGACGGTCGCGATGATCTCCCGCTGCTCGTCCGACAGCCCGTGGGTCTGCTGCAACCTGCTCACGATCTGCTCCTCCCCTAGCGGCCCTCGAAGCGCGGCGTGCGGCGCTCGTCGAACGCGGCGCGGCCCTCGGCGAAGTCGGCGGTGCCGAACAGGACGGCCTGCTCCTCCCGCTCCGCCTCCAGCAGCCGCTTGAGGCTGTGGTCGGCGCGGGCCAGGAGGCGTTTGGCCGCGGCGACCGACAGCGGAGCGAGCGCGGCGGCCTCGGCGGCGCGTTCGAGGGCGGCCTCAAGGGCCCTGCCCGGCGGGGCGAGAGAGTCGGCGAGGCCGATCTCGAAGGCGCGGGAGGCGGGCACAGTCCGGCCGAACACGAGCATCTCCTTGGCGCGGCCCAAGCCGACGCGCTGCGGGAGCGTCCAGAGCAGCCCGCCGTCCGCGACGAGGCCGACCTTGCCGAAGGCGGCGACGAACCGGGCGTCCTCGGCGGCGACCACGTGGTCGCACACGGCGGCCAGGGAGACGCCGAGCCCGGCGGCGGCGCCCTCGACGGCCGCGATCACCGGCGTCCCGCAGGTCGCGATGAGCCGGACCGCCTTGTGCACGGGCGCGAGCCTGGCCCGGACGGCGTCGGGACCGGCCCCCTCCATCGACCGGACGTCGCCGCCCGCCGAGAACGTCCCGCCCGCGCCGGTCAGCACGATGGCCCGGACGCCGGGGTCGTCCGCCGCGCGCCGCAACTCGTCCAGGAGGGACTCCCGCATCGCCATGTCGATCGCGTTGCGGGCCTCGGGCCGGTTCAGCGTGACCACCCGTGCCGGACCGTGGTCGGCGGTGGTGACCACGGGCTCGCGTGCCGGTTCAGCGTCCCGGTCGTCCATCAACCCTCCTGGAAATTTTTTATACGATATGAGAGAAGACGCGACGATGGGAAGAGGGCGCCCGCCGTCAGCCCTCCCAGAAGCCCTGCCCCTCCAGATGCACCACCAGCAGAGTGCCCGCGTGCCGGATGTGGGCGCGCATCGCCTGCCGCGCGCCGTCGGCGTCCCCGGCCCGCAGCGCGGCGAGGACGAGGTGGTGGTCGTCGACCGACGCCTGGGTCCAGCCCTCGATGCTGGAGTAGAAGCGGCGCGGCGCGTACCGGACCACGAGCTGCAGCAGCCAGGACGTCTTGGGCGACCCGGCGCACAGGTTGATCACCCGGTGGAACTGGTGGTTGGCGCGCTCGATGGCCGCCGAGTCCCGCGTCTTCGACGCCTCCTCCAGGAGCGCCTGCGTCCGGTCGAGGGACTCCAGCTCCGCCTCGGTGATCTTCCCGGCCGCGCGGGCGGCGAGCTCGCCGGCGAAGTACGCCTGGGCCTCGAACAGGTCCTGGACGTCCTGCCGGGTCAGCGGCGCCGGCATGAACCCGCGCCGCGGCTCCAGCGTGACGAAGCCCTCCCCGCGCAGCGACAGCAGCGCCTCCCGGACGGGGGTCACGCTGATCCCGAGGTCCTCGGCGATCCGCTCCAGGCGCAGGAACTCCCCATGCTTGACCTGGCCCGACATGATGAGCTCGCGGACGTAGGCGGCCACCTCGTCGCTCAGCTGGCGGCGCCTGCCGAGGGCCTGGTCACCGGAAAGGGCCACAGTCATCGTCTCCCGTGCGCCTGGCTGAAGGTGATCACATTATGGACGGCCGCGCCGTTGACAGCCGGTATTTTCAAATCAAATATATGAGATACCGCAGCGACGCGGGAGGAGAACGGCAGCCGTGTTCACGCTCAGCGCCGAGGAGCGCGCCATCGTCGAGGTCGTCGCGGACTTCGTCGACAATGAGGTCCGTCCCGCCGCCCGCGACCTGGAGCACGCGGACGCCTACCCCGAGCACCTCATCGACCGCATGAAGGAACTCGGCGTCTACGGGCTCGCCGTGCCCGAGCCGTACGGCGACGTCAGCGTCTCCAAGGCGTGCTACGCGCTCGTCACCGAGGAGCTGGCACGCGGCTGGATGACCCTCGCGGGCGCGTTCGGCGGCCACACGGTCGTCTCCCACCTGCTCGCGGTCTTCGGCACCGAAGAGCAGAAGTCCCGGTACCTGCCACGGATGGCGACGGGCGAACTGCGCGCCACGATGGCGCTCACCGAGCCGTCCGGCGGCTCCGACCTGCAGGCGATGAACACGACCGCGCGGCGGGACGGCGACCGCTACGTCGTCGACGGCGCCAAGATGTGGATCACCAACGCACGCCGGTCGGGCCTGATCGCGCTGATGTGCAAGACCGACCCCGCCGCGTCCCCCAGGCACAAGGGGATCAGCATCCTGCTCGTCGAGCAGGGGCCAGGCCTGACCGTCTCCCGTGACCTGCCCAAGCTCGGCTACAAGGGTGTGGAGAGCTGCGAGCTGTCGTTCGACGGCTATGAGGCACCGCTGGACGCGGTGCTCGGCGGCGAGGAGGGACGCGGCTTCGCCCAGATGATGCGCGGCCTGGAAGTGGGCCGCATCCAGGTCGCGGCGCGTGCGCTGGGCGTCGGGCGGGCCGCCCTGGAGGACTCCCTGCGCTACGCCCAGGAACGTGAGGCGTTCGGCAAGCCGATCTGGATGCACCAGTCCGTCGGCAACTACCTCGCCGACATGGCCACCCAGCTCCAGGCGGCGCGCCTGCTCACCCTCGATGCCGCCGAACGCCTCGACGCCGGCGAGCGGTGCGACATGGAGGCGGGCATGGCCAAGCTGTACGCGTCCGAAGCGGCGATGCAGATCGCGCTGAACGCGGTCCGCATCCATGGCGCGGCGGGCTACTCCACCGAATTCGACGTCGAGCGCTACTTCCGCGACGCCCCGCTCATGATCGTCGGCGAGGGGACGAACGAGATCCAGCGCAACGTGATCGTCAAGCAGCTCATCGGGCGGCACCGGATCCAGGGGCCGATCTAGGGAGTGGAGGCCGGGTCCTCCCCCGCCCGGATCCAGTCGAACGTGCGCTCCACGGCGCGTTTCCAGTTGTCGTACTCGGCGGCGCGCCGTCCCGGCTCCATGGCCGGAACCCACCGGGCGGCCCGGTGCCAGTTGCGGCGCAGCCCTTCGAGCCCCGCCCAGTAGCCGACGGCGAGCCCGGCGGCGTAGGCGGCGCCGAGCGACACCGTCTCGACCACCATCGGCCGCGCCACCGGCACGTTCAGCACGTCGGCGACCATCTGCATGACCAGGTTGTCGGACGTCATGCCGCCGTCGGCCTTCAGCTCCTTCAGGCTGAGCCCGGAGTCGGCGTTCATGGCGTCCACGACCTCGCGGGTCTGCCAGCCCGTCGCCTCCAGCACCGCCCGCGCCAGGTGGCCTTTCGTGATGTAGGACGTGAGGCCGACGATGATGCCGCGGGCTTCGCTGCGCCAGTGCGGGGCGAAGAGCCCGGAGAAGGCCGGGACGATGTAGCAGCCGCCGTTGTCGTCGACCGTCCGGGCCAGGGTCTCGATCTCCGGCGCGCTGGTGATCAGCCCGAGGCCGTCCCGGAACCACTGGACGAGCGCACCCGTGATCGCGATCGAGCCCTCCAGGGCGTACACGGCGGGCTCGTCGCCGATCTTGTAGCCCACCGTGGTGAGCAGCCCGTTGTCCGACCTGACCGGCGTGGTGCCGGTGTTCATCAGCAGGAACGCGCCGGTCCCGTAGGTGCACTTGGTCTCGCCCGGGGAGAAGCACGTCTGCCCGAACAGGGCGGCCTGCTGGTCACCGAGGGCGGCGCCGACACGCACGCCGGGGAAGACGCGGCGGGCCGTTCCGTACGTCTCCGTGGACGACCTGATCTCCGGCAGCATCGCCTTCGGCACGCCGAAGAAGTCGAGCAGGCCGTCGTCCCAGCTCAGCGTGTGCAGGTCCATGAGGAGGGTGCGGCTGGCGTTGGTCACGTCGGTGACGTGGACGCCGCCGTCGACGCCGCCGCTGAGGTTCCAGATCAGCCAGCTCTCCATCGTCCCGAACAGGACCTCGCCGCGTTCGGCGCGTTCGCGCAGGCCGGGCGTGTGGTCGAGCATCCAGCGGATGCGCGGCGCGGAGAAGTAGGTGGCCAGCGGCAGCCCGCTGCGCTCGGTGACCATCGCGGCGCCCGGGGCGCGGCCGAGCTCGTCCACCAGGGTGCCGGTGCGCATGTCCTGCCAGACGATGGCGCGGCCGATCGGGACGCCGGTCAGCCGGTCCCACAGGACGGTCGTCTCGCGCTGGTTGGCGATGCCGACGGCCGCGACCTGGTTCGTCGTGACTCCCGCCTGGGCCAGGGCCTCGGGAGCGATGCGCTCAAGGTTGCGCCAGATCTCCATCGGGTCGTGCTCGACCCAGCCGGGTTTCGGGAAATGCTGCCGGTGCTCGCGCTGCGCCACCGACACAAGGCGGCCACCGTGGTCGAACAGGATGCACCGCGTCGACGTGGTGCCCTGGTCGATCGACATCACGTAACGTTCGGTCACGATCGGCCCCCTCCCCCTGGGTGCGCCCCCGCCGCCGCGGCGTCACCAGCGCGAGCCGCCGAGGTCGCGGGAGACGGCGCGGGCCGCGTCCCGGACGTAGGCCACCAGTCTCGGCTGGGGGACGCGGCCGGCGTCGCAGATCCGCTCGACCGCCCCGGAGATGCCGATGGCGCCGACGACGAGTCCTCCGTACCCGCGGATCGGGGCGGCGATGCCGGCCTCGCCGATGGACAGTTCCTCGGTCTCGGCGGCCCACCCGTTCTCCCGGACACGGGTGGCGGCGCGTGCGAGTTCGCGGGGGTCGGTGATGGTCCGCCGGCAGTAGGACTCCAGGACGGTGTCGCGGATGGACGCGGCGGCGTTGGCGTCGTGGGCGAGCAGCGTCTTGCCGAGCGCGGTCGCGTGCAGCGGCAGCAGCGAGCCGACGTCCATGGCCTGGAGCGTGTCGTCCGGGCGGAACACGTGGTGGACGACCAGGACCTGGCCGTCCAGCAGCGTCCCGATCCGCACGGCCTCGCCGCTGCGCGACGCGAGCGCGTCGGCCCAGTTGATGGCGCGGGACCGCAGCTCGTTGACGTCCAGGTAGCTGGTGCCGAGATGCAGCAGTGCCGCGCCGAGCTGGTACTTGCCCGTGCCGCCGTCCTGCTCGACGAAGCCGACGCGCTCCAGCGTGCGCAGGATCCCGTGCGCGGTGCCCCGGGCGAGGCCCAGCGAGGTCGCGATCTCGCCCACCCCCAGCCGGCCCGAGCTCGCGGCGAGCAGGCGCAGGATCGCGGCCGCCCGTTCGATCGATTGCACAGGTCCGGGCATGGATTCGATGGTAGTTCGCCCGGCGAGGTGCCGACAATGTCGGCAGTCGTCGCGATCACCGTCCTATGCGCCCCGAACTGCCCGGATTGTGTGATCTGGTGCACAGGGTGGAGGGTAACCGCCGCCGGGCTACGGCGAAAGTGTTCGACATTGTCGGCAGCATCCCGTTGTAAGGCGTTCCATCCCGGCTTAGCGTCCTGCCCAGCCTCACGGGGCTCGCGTCCACCCCACCTGCCGAGGAGTACCCATGGCGGAACGACCCAGAATCCCCGCGCTGGCCGGTGAGCTCGCCGCCGAGTTCGCCGGCACCATGATCCTCATCCTGTTCGGCGTCGGCGTCGTCGCCCAGGTCGCCGGCGCCGACATCGGCGACCACGACAGCATCGCCTGGGCCTGGGGCCTCGGCGTCACGCTCGGCGTCTACGTCGCGGCGCGGATCAGCGGCGCCCACCTCAACCCGGCCGTCACCGTCGCGCTCGCCGCGTTCAAGGAGTTCTCCTGGCGCAAGACGGCGCCCTACATCGCCGCGCAGACCGCGGGGGCGTTCGTCGCGGCGCTGATCGTCCGCTGGAACTACAGCGAGGTGCTGGCCAAGATCGACCCCGGCCACACCATCAAGACCCAGGGCGTCTTCTCGACCCTGCCCGGCAACGGCACGCTCCCGGTCGGCACCTGGGGCGCGTTCCGCGACCAGGTCATCGGCACCGCCATCCTGCTCTTCGTGATCAAGGCGCTCACCGACGTGCGCAACTCCCCGCCGCTGGCCAACCTCGGCCCGCTCCTGATCGGCCTGCTGGTGGTGGGGATCGGGATGGCGTGGGGCACCGACGCCGGCTACGCGATCAACCCGGCCCGCGACTTCGGGCCGCGGCTCGCCTCGTTCCTCACCGGATACGGGACCGCGTGGCGGGATCAGAACGGCGACTTCTACTTCTGGGTGCCGATCATCGCGCCGCTCATCGGCGGTGTGCTCGGCGTCGGCCTCTACAAGGCGCTGATCGGGCGCTTCCTCCCCAGCGAGGACGAGAGCCCGCAGGAGCCCACGAAGCCCGAGCCGCAGTACGAGACGGCGTGAGCCGTCCAGCCCCGTCCGCCACGATCCCAGGAGACCGCACGCATGGCTGACTTCGTCGGAGCCCTCGACCAGGGCACGACCAGCACCCGCTTCATGATCTTCGACCACGGCGGCAACGAGGTCGCCCGCCACCAGCTCGAACACGAGCAGATCCTGCCGCAGGCCGGCTGGGTCGAGCACAACCCCACCGAGATCTGGGAACGCACCCGCGCGGTCATCCAGACCACGCTGAACAACGCGAACCTGAGCCACACCGACCTGGCCGCGTTCGGCATCACCAACCAGCGCGAGACGACCGTGGTGTGGAACCGGCGCACCGGCCGCCCCTACTACAACGCGATCGTCTGGCAGGACACCCGCACCGACCGCATCGCCTCCGCGCTGGAGCGCGAGGGCAAGGGCGACGTCATCCGCCGCAAGGCCGGCCTGCCTCCGGCCACGTACTTCTCCGGCGGCAAGATCCAGTGGATCCTGGAGAACGTCGACGGGGTCCGCGAGGCCGCCGAGAACGGCGACGCGATCTTCGGCACGACCGACTCGTGGGTCCTGTGGAATCTGACCGGTGGTGTGAACGGCGGCGTGCACGTCACCGACCCCACCAACGCCAGCCGCACCATGCTGATGGACCTGGAGACCCTCAGCTGGGACGACGAACTCCTGTCCTTCTTCGGCATCCCGCGATCGATGCTGCCGGAGATCAGGCCGTCGTCCGCGTCCGACGCCTATGGGCTGACGCGCCCGGACGGCCCGCTCGGCGGCGAGGTGCCGCTGACCGCGGCGCTCGGAGACCAACAGGCCGCGACGGTCGGGCAGGTGTGCTTCTCGCCCGGCGAGGCGAAGAACACCTACGGCACCGGCAACTTCCTCCTCCTCAACACCGGCAACGAGCTGGTCCGGTCGAAGAGCGGCCTGCTGACGACCGTCTGCTACCAGTTCGGATCCGAGAAGCCGGTGTACGCGCTGGAGGGGTCGATCGCGGTGACCGGGTCGGCCGTGCAGTGGCTGCGCGACCAGCTCGGCATCATCTCCGGCGCCTCCGAAAGCGAGGCCCTCGCCCGGCAGGTGGACGACAACGGCGGCGTGTACTTCGTCCCGGCGTTCTCCGGCCTGTTCGCGCCGTACTGGCGGAGCGACGCGCGGGGCGCGATCGTGGGGCTGTCGCGGTTCAATACCAACGCGCACCTGGCCCGCGCCACCCTCGAAGCGATCTGCTACCAGTCCCGCGACGTCGTGGAGGCGATGCGGGAGGACTCCGGGGTCGCCCTCGACACGCTGCGGGTGGACGGCGGCATCACGGCCAACGAGCTGTGCATGCAGATGCAGGCCGACATCCTGGGCGTCCCGGTGTCGCGGCCCGTCGTGGCCGAGACCACCGCGCTCGGCGCCGCCTACGCCGCCGGCCTGGCCGTCGGCTTCTGGAACACCACCGACGAACTCCGCCAGAACTGGAACGAGGACAAACGCTGGCAGCCCACCTGGGACGACGACCAGCGCCAGACCGGCTACACCGGCTGGAAGAAGGCCGTCAACCGGACGCTCGACTGGGTCGACGTCGGCTGAGCGTAAGGCGGCGCTCAGCCCGGCACTTGCCGGGGGCATGGGGGGTCGCCCCCCACATGAAACCCGGCGCCGGCTTTGCCGGGGCGCGGCGGGCGGTTGTCCTGGATGTCTTCTGGGCGACGGCTCGCCGCAACCCGGCCGCAGCACACTTGATCTGACTCTTTTCGGGAGCAAGCAGTGACATCCGTAGCCCTCGGCCCTGAGTACCGCGAGGACACCCTGCGCGACCTCGCCGAGACCGAGTTCGACGTGCTCGTCGTCGGCGGCGGGATCGTCGGCGCCGGCGCGGCCCTCGACGCGATCTCGCGGGGCCTGTCCGTCGCCCTCGTGGAAGCGCGGGACTGGGCGGCCGGCACGTCCAGCCGCTCCAGCAAGCTGATCCACGGCGGGCTGCGCTACCTCGAACAGCGCGATTTCGGGCTGGTGCGGGAGGCGTTGCGGGAGCGCGGCCTGCTGCTGCACCGGCTCGCGCCGCACCTGGTGCGTCCCGTCCAGTTCCTCTACCCGCTGCGCGGCCGGGTCTGGGAACGGGCGTACGTCAGCGCGGGGGTCACCCTGTACGACACGATGGGCGGCGCCCGCTCACTCCCCCGGCACCGCCAGCTCACCCGGCGCGGCGCCCTGCGCGAGGCCCCGGCCCTGCGGTCGGACGCGCTGATCGGCGCCGTCCAGTACTACGACGCGCAGGTGGACGACGCCCGCTACACGATGATGGTCGCCCGGACCGCCGCGCAGTACGGCGCCAAGGTGGCGACCCGCACCGAGGTCACCGGTTTCCTGCGCGAGGGTGAGCGGGTCACCGGCGCGAGCGTCCTGGACCTGGAGGGCAACCGGGAGATCGCCGTGCGGGCGCGCAGCGTGGTGTGCGCCACCGGGGTGTGGACGGACGGCGCGCAGGCGATGACGGGGTCCCGGGCCGCGTTCGGCGTGCAGGCGTCCAAGGGCGTGCACCTGGTCGTGCCGCGCGACCGGATCCCGATGGACACCGGGCTGATCACGCGGACGTCCAAGAGCGTCCTGTTCATCATCCCGTGGGGGCGGCACTGGCTCGTCGGCACCACCGACACCCCTCACCAGGACGGCCCTGACGAACCGGTCGCCGACCACACCGACATCGGTTACCTCCTCGAACAGGCGAACGCCGTGCTGCGGACCCCGCTCACGCACGACGACATCGAGGGTGTCTACGCGGGGCTCCGGCCGCTGCTGTCCGGCGAGATGGACGACACCACGCGGCTGTCGCGCGAGCACGCCGTCGCCGAGCCCGTGCCGGGCCTTGTCGTCGTCACCGGCGGGAAGTTCACCACCTACCGGGTGATGGCGCGGGACGCGGTGGACGTCGTCGCCGAAGGCCTGGACGACTCCGTCCCGGCGTCGGTGACCGGCCGGCTGCCGATCCTCGGCGCGACCGGGTTCGAGGTGCTGTGGAACGAGCGGCGCCGGCTCGCCGTCGAGTCCGGCCTCCATGTCGCGCGGGTCGAGCACCTGCTGCACCGGTACGGGTCGTGCGCCCGCGAGGTGCTGGACCTGGTCGCGGACAGCTCGGCGCTCGGCGCACCCATCCCGGGCGCCGAGGACTACCTGTGCGCCGAGGCCGTCTACGCGGTGACCCACGAAGGTGCGCTGCACCTGGAGGACATCCTCGCGCGGCGGCTGCGCATCTCGATCGAGGAGTGGGACGGCGGCGTAGCCGCGGCGTCCCGCGTCGCCGAGCTCGTCGCGCCCGTGCTGGGCTGGGGCGGCGAGGAGATCAACGACGAGATCAAGCGGTACGTGCTGCAGATCGCGGCGGAACGCCAGGGCGGCCCGGCCGTCGAAGAGGAGCCGGTCAACGCCGCCTAGGCGAACGTGGCGGTCATCGCGGTGACGCCTGGAGCCTCGATGGACAAGGTTCCGTCCGGCGACCCGGCCGCCACGAACGGCTGGCGCGCGTAGACGGGCCTGCGGGCGCGGAACGACACCTCGTTCACCTTCAGGCCCGCCCGGCGCGGCGGCTCCAGGCACAGGATCGCGAGCAGCGGCCCGTGGACGACGAGGCCGCCGTGCCCTTCGACCTCGGTCGCGTATGCCTCGTCGTAGTGGATGCGGTGGGCGTTGTAGGTGAGCGCGCTGAACCGGAACAGCATCACCGGATCGGCGGTCACCGGCAGCGTCCACGGCGCTTTCACCTCGGGCGCCTCGAACGACACCTCGGCCGGGCGGGACGCCTCTCCGCCGCTGCGGTAGACGAGGTCCTGCTCCTCGACCGCGACCTCCGTACCGTCCCGCGAGAACGTGTGCCGGACGGTCACGAACAGCATCTCGCCGCTGCGCCCCTGCTTCACCGCGGTTGAGACGAGCTCGGTCCTACGCGTGACGGCATCCGCGACACGCAGCGGCTCGCGCACCCGGAATCGGCCCCCGGCGAACATGCGCCGCCGCTCTGGGATCGGCGGCAGGAACCGCCCCTCCCGCGGATGGCCGTCCGGCCCCAGTTCCCGCTGGGCGGGGCGTTCCAGGAAATGGAGCCACTGCCACAGCGGCGGCAGCTCGTCCCCCGGCGGCGCGGCGTCGAGCAGTCCGGCCAGCGCGACCGACGGCGCCGCGTCGATGACCTCGGTCGTCTCCTGCGGCTCCGGAGCCCACCCCGCGATATCGATCACGACGCCATCGTCGCAGGCGTCACCCGAAGGCGTTGACCCCGGTCGGCCGAGCGGCGGCGTCCACGATCAGAGGCGCTCGATGATGGTGACGTTGGCCTGGCCGCCGCCCTCGCACATGGTCTGGAGGCCGTAGCGGCCGCCGGTACGGTCCAGCTCGTGGAGGAGGGTCGTCATGAGGCGGGCACCGGTCGCGCCGAGGGGGTGGCCGAGGGCGATGGCGCCGCCGTTGGGGTTCGTCGTCGCCGGGTCGGCGCCGGTCTCCTTCAGCCAGGCGAGGACGACGGACGCGAACGCCTCGTTGATCTCGACGGCGTCGATGTCGCCGATCGTCATCCCGGTCTTCTTCAAGGCGTGCGCCGTGGCGGGGATCGGCGCGGACAGCATCCGGATCGGGTCCTCGCCGCGCGCGGAGATGTGGTGGACGCGGGCGCGCGGGGTGAGGCCGTGGTCCCTGACGGCCTGCTCGGAGGCGATGAGAAGCGCGGCGGCCCCGTCGGAGATCTGGGACGAGACCGCCGCGGTGAGGCGCCCACCGTCCACGAGGGTCTTCAGGCCGGCCATCTTCTCCAGGGAGGTGTCGCGGCGCGGGCCCTCGTCGGTGGCGACGCCTTCGTAAGGGGCGATCTCGCGTTCGAAGCGTCCCTCGTCGATGGCGCGGATGGCGCGCTGGTGCGACTCGTACGCGAACGCCTCCATGTCGTCGCGGGACAGGTCCCAGTCGCGCGCGATCATCTCGGCGCCGTGGAACTGCGACACCTCGGCGTCTCCGTAGCGGCGCGTCCAGCCCTTGGAGCCGGCGAAGGGACCCTCGGTGAAGCCGAGCGGCGCGGCGGCGGTCATCGCGGAGCCGATCGGGATCTGCGACATGTTCTGCACGCCGCCCGCCACGACCAGGTCGGACGTCCCGGACAGGACGGCCTGCGCGGCGAAGTGGACGGCCTGCTGCGAGGAGCCGCACTGCCGGTCGACGGTGACTCCCGGAACTTCCTCGGGCAGCCCGGCGGCGAGCCAGCAGGTGCGGGCGATGTCGCCGGCCTGCGGGCCGAGGGTGTCGACGCAGCCGAACACGACGTCCTCGACGGCGGCGGGGTCGATGGCCGTGCGGTCCATGAGGGCGGTCAGCACGTGCGCGCCGAGGTCGGCGGGGTGCGCTCCGGCGAGACCGCCGTTGCGCCGCCCGACGGGGGCGCGGACCGCGTCGACGATGTAAGCCTCGGCCATCGGGATGTCTCCTTCGTACAGGGGGCCTAGCTCGCCTGGATGCCTTCGAGGAACATGGCGAGATACTGCTTGGCGATGTCGTCGGCGGACAGCCGCCCGCCGTGCTGGTACCAGTTGGCCGCGACCCAGACGGTGTCGCGGATGAAGCGGTAGATGAGGGTCCGGTCGAGGTCGGCGCGGAACGCGCCCTCCTTGACGCCCCGGTCCAGCAGGGAGAGCCACATCTCCTCGAACCGGCGCTGCGAGTCGAGCAGGTAGTGGAACCGCTCGCTCGACGCGAGGTGCTTGGACTCGTTCTGGTAGAGGACGACGGCGGGGCGGTGCCTGTCGATCGACCGGAACGACTCGATGACGACGGCCTCCAGGGTCTCGCGCGCGCTGAGCCCGGCGTCCAGGACGCGGTCGTAGGCGGCCCACATGTCGTCCAGGAAGGTCGACAGGATCTCGTCGGCCATCGACTCCTTGGAGTCGAAGTGGTAGTAGAGGCTGCCGCCGAGGATGCCGGCGGCGTCGGCCACCTTCCGGACCGTGGTGGCGGAGTAGCCCTGGGAGGCGAACACCTCGGCGGCCGTGGCGAGCAGCTCGGCCCGCCGTCCCGCGCGGGCGGCGGCGGTGCCCTCGGCGTCGCGCCGTCGTGGACTCATCGTTGTGGTTCCTATGCGTGCTGAGAGGAGACGGAGACGACCTCGCCGGTCATGTACGACGAGTAGTCGCTGGCCAGGAAGACGATAACGTTGGCCACCTCCCACGGCTCGGCGTAGCGGCCGAACGCCTCGCGGCGGGTCAGCTCGTCCAGCAGTTCCTCGGACGTCACCTTGACCAGGTGGGGGTGCATCGCGAGGGACGGCGAGACGGCGTTGATCCGGACGCCGAGGTCCGCGGCCTCCAGCGCGGCGCAGCGGGTGAGCGCCATGACGCCGGCCTTCGCGGCGGCGTAGTGCGACTGGCCCTTCTGCGCCCGCCAGCCGATCACCGACGCGTTGTTGACGATGACGCCGGAGCCCTGGTCCCGCATGACGCGCAGCGCCGCGCGGGTGCAGCGCATGGTGCCGTTGAGCGTGATGTCGAGGACGCGTCCCCACTGCTCGTCGGTCATGTCCACGAGGTCGGCCGTCCCGCCGAGGCCGGCGTTGTTGACGGCGACGTCGATCCGCCCGAAGCGCTCGACGGCCAGGTCGTACAGGCCCTGGACCTGCTCCTCGGACGTGACGTCGCAGGGCAGCGCGGCGACCCGGTCGGCACCGAACTCCTTCTCCAGTTCGCCGGCGGACGCGGTCAGCCGCCGCTCGTGCGTGTCGGAGATCAGGACGCGGGCGCCCTCCTCCAGGCAGCGGCGGGCGGTGGCGCCGCCGATCCCGGCCCCGGCCGCCGCGGTGATCACGACGGCACGGTCCTTGAGGAGGCCGTGCCCGGGGACGTACGGGGGCGGGGTCATGTGCAGGCCTCCCTGCTCGCGGTCCGTTCACGGGGCAGGCCGAGGACGCGCTCGGCGATGATGTTGCGCTGGATCTCGTTCGACCCGGCGTAGATCGTGTCGGAGCGGGAGAACAGGAACAGCCGCTGCCAGTCGTTCAGGTCGTACGGTTCGCCGCCCGCGACGAGGCCGGCGGCGCCGAGGACGTCCATGGCGAGCTCGCCGAGTTCCCGGTGCCAGGTGCCCCAGACGAGCTTGGAGATGGACGACTCAGGCCCGGGGGCGCCGGAGGCGACTCCCGCCATGGTGCGCACCGCGTTCAGCCGCATGATCTCCAGGCCCATGTACGACCTGGTCAGCCGGTCGCGCAGCAGCGGATCACCGATGGCGCCGGTGCGCCGGGCCAGCGCGGCGACGCCCTCGAACTCGCGCCGGAAGCCGACCTGCTGGCCGAGCGTCGCGACGCCGCGCTCGAACCCGAGCGTCGCCATCGCGATCTTCCAGCCCTCGCCCGGCGCCCCGACGATGTTCCCCGCGTCGGTGCGGGCGCCGTCGAAGAAGACCTCGTTGAACTCCGAGGTGCCGGTGAGCTGGACGATCGGCCGGATGTCGACGCCGTCCTGCTTCATGGGGACGAGCAGGTAGGACAGCCCCGCGTGCCGGGACGATCCGGGCTCGGTGCGGCAGACGGCGAAGCACCAGTCCGCTTCGAGGGCGAGGGACGTCCACACCTTCTGGCCGTTGACCAGCCAGTGGCCGCCGTCGAGTTCGGCGCGGGTCTGGACGCCGGCCAGGTCCGAGCCGGCGTCCGGCTCGGAGTACCCCTGGCACCACAGCTCCTCCACCGCCGCGATCGGCGGCAGGAAGCGGGCGCGCTGCTCGTCGGTGCCGAACGCGATGATCGTGGGCCCGAGCAGGTTCTCGCCGATGTGGTTGACCCGGGCGGGCCCGCCCGCGAGCGCGTACTCCTCGTGGAAGATCACCTGCTGTTCGACGGTGGCGCCGCGTCCGCCGTACTCCTCGGGCCAGCCGACGCAGGTCCAGCCGGCGGCGGCCATGTGCCGTTCCCAGGCGAGCCGCTCCTCGAAGGCCTCGTGCTCGCGGCCGGGGCCGCCGAGCCCGCGGGCGTGCGCGAACGTGCCCGACAGGTTGCTCTGGAGCCAGTCGCGGACCTCGGCCCGGAAGGCCCGGTCCGGCGGGGACTCGTTCTGGTTCACGCCGCGAACTCTACCAAACGGTTGTTAGAAAGAATCACCCCCGAGGGCGGGTTCCGCCTCCGGCACCGCCGCCGGCCCCTGCACGCGCGCGGCGGCCCGGACCGGCGCGGGAACCGGACCGGCGGTCGGCAGGTCGCGGTGGAGCAGGTCGAACAGCCGGTCCCAGCGGGCGAGGACGGCGTCCGGACGGAACCGCAGCACCGATGCGCGGGCCTCTTTCCCGAGCGAGCGGCGCAGGTCGGGGTCCGCGATGAGCCGGTCCAGCGCGGCGGCGAACGCGGCGGTGTCCCCGGGCACGGCCAGCAGGCCGTCCCGCCCGTCCTCGATCAGCTCCCGGACGCCCGGCGCGCAGTCGAACGAGACCGTGGGCAGCCCGTACGCCATGGCCTCCAGCACCGACATCGGGAAGCCCTCGGCCCGTGACGGCAGCGCGAAGATCGACGCCTCGACCAGCGCCTCCTCCACATCGGCCACCGTGCCTCGGAACTCGACGGAGCCGGACAGCCCCGCGGCGGACGCCCGGGCTCGCAGGCTCTCCTCGTCCGGGCCGTTGCCGTAGACGTGCAGGCGCCAGCCGGGATGACGCGCGGCGACCCACTCCCATGCCTCCAGCATCAGGTCCACGCCCTTCTCGTACGACAGGCGGCCGACGCAGGCGACGACCGGGAGGGCGAGCGTGGGATGCATCTTGGGTGTGACATGCAGCGCATTCGGGATGTGGTCCACGTTGGTCATGCCGTCCCTGGCCCAGGCGTCGGCGTCCTCGGCGGTGAGCACCAGCATCCGGTCGGCGCCCGCGTAGTGCTCCTTGACCCGCCGGTACCGCGACGACGCCCGGGTGGCCTGGTACGACTCGTGGCTCATGCCCACGACGCGCAGCCCTGACGCGTCGGCGAGCCGCACCCACTCCATCGCCCATACCTGCGCCACGATCACGACCGACCCCGGCCTGGCCGCGGTGAACAGCTGCGACAGCCGCGCCGCGCCGCGCCGCTGGGCGGCCGTCCGCCACAGGTCGCGTCCGCGCGCCGCCACGTTGAGCCGCTCCCGCGGCCTCCGCGGACGCCACGCGAGGACGGGCGGACGCCACTCCCCGTACAGCACCTCGACGGCGTAGGAACCGTCACGGTCATGGTGGTACGGCTCAAGCCCGCGGGTGATGCCGACGAGGGTGACGCGGTCGCCGCGCCCGGCCAGCAGCCGCGCCATGTGGTGCGCCCAGCGCTGCAGGCCGCCCATGTCGTCGACGTTGTTGCACACGATGAACACGTCACGCGGTGCGGCCATGGCGTTTCCCCCTCTTGCTCGGCGGCGTGGCCGGGAAGTAGCGGTCCACCACCGTCCTGGCGGCGGTGCCGCGATCGTGCTCGCCGAAGCGCGCGGTGAACGCGCGGCGCGGCCCGGCGTGCACGGCCTCCGCCGCGTCCAGGCCCGCGAGCGCGGCGACGAGCTCGTCCTCGGTGCGGGTGATCGGCCCGGGCGCGTGCCTTTCCAGATCGAAGTAGCCGGTGGCGAGGTCCCGGCCGTCCGGGAGGTGCAGGACGATCGGCCGGTCGAGCAGGGCGAAGTCGAACATGATCGAGGAGTGGTCGGTGACGAGCGCGTCCGCGAGCAGCAGCAGGAGGGTGACGTCGGGGACCGCTCCGACGTCCCGCATGACCGCGCGTGCGCCGGGCGGGACGTTGGCCCGGCACAGGTAGTGCGGGCGGACGAGCAGCACGTACTCCTCGCCCAGCTCCCGCGTGAAGACCGCCGGGTCGACGGGCGGGTCCAGCAGCCGCACGGGCCGCCCCCTCGGCCCGGTGGCGAACGTCGGCGCGTACAGGACGACGCGGCGCCCGTCGTCCAGGCCCAGCGAGCCGCGGAGGGCGGCGATCTCGGCGGCCAGCTCCGGATCGCCGTCCACGCCGTTGACCAGGGGGTCGTTGCGGGGATAGCCGGCGGGCAGCAGCTCGGAGCGGACGCCGAGCCCCTTGCAGAGCGTCTCGGTGTCGTGCCCGGAGCGCACCAGGAAGCAGTCGTAGCGCTCCACCATCCGCCGCAGCCGCGCCCGGCTGGCGGCGGGGCCGGACTTGAGGCGCGGCTGGTCCAGGCCCATCGGCTTGAACGCCGACCCGTGCCAGGTCTGGATATAGGTGGTCTCGGGGCGCTTGCGCAGTCCGTCAGGGAAGCCCTGGTTGTCGATCCAGAACCGGGCCCGCGCGAGCGCCAGGTAGTACGCCCACGATCCGCGCCTGACGAGCCTGGCGTCGTCCGGGAACCCCTTGGTGGACGACGCGTACGACCACACCGCCGTCACCGGCCGGCCGGATCTGCGCAACTCCCGGTAGATGTACTTCGGGTTGTCGGAGTAATGCCGGCCCAGGTGGCTCTCGAAGACCACCAGCCCGGTCCGGACGGGCAGCCGGCTCAGCACCCGGTTGAACACGGCGATCTTGGTCTTCCGGCCGGTCAGCGTGCGGCGGACGGTCTTGTCCAGCCCCTCGGCCCGGCGCCGGACCGACCGGACCGCCCGGGACCGGGCGGCGCGGCGCGCGACCGCGCCGGTGAGCCGCGCCCAAGGGCTGCTCGTCTCCAGGACGAACGCCAGGTGTCCGCCCCCGGTGACGTACGAGCGGAGCCGGTCGGCGGCGAACCGGGTCAGCCGCGGCCGGACGGGCAGCGCGACCCCGCCGAGCGGGGGCGATCCGCGGCCCTCCCCGAGGCGGGTGACCATCTCCTCGCCGTTCACCCGCAGCCGCAGCCGCACGTCCCAGACCGGGTCGATGAACCCGATCGGCCGGATCCGCCGCCCCGGGTCGAACTCGGCCCGCCACGTGAGCCGGTCCCCCTCGTGCCGGACGGACGCCCGCACCCGCCCCTTGGGGGCGCGCCGGCGCCGGTCGCCGAACTCGAGCGTTCCCGTCAGCTCGGCGTCGAGCGGTATCCGGCCGAGCGGGTTCAGCACGTACCCGGCCATGCGGAGGCGGCCTCCGGTCAGCTCCAGCCGTGTCACCGTGTTCGCCGGTCGCAGTTCCTTGAGGGGCCGCACGTGGAAGCCGAAACCCGTGACGTCCAAAATGCGGCGGCCGAGCGTACCGCGTGGGCGGCCGGCGCCCCAGTAGACCCGTCCGTCCCGCTCCACGAGCCGGGCGCGCAGCTCTGGCCGCTTCCCCGGGCCGTACTCGGCGGCGGCGAGCGCCCCGGCGTGGTCGCCCTCGCGGACCAGGTACGCGGCGATCGCGGGCAGCGGGTTGGCCTGCTCGAACACCCTGGGGTCCAGTTCGGCCAGGTAGGCGGCGGCCAGGTCGAGGAAGCGGGCCCGGTAGCCCGGGTCGCGGTCGCGCATCTCGCGCAGGTAGAGCAGCAGGTCGTGGTTGACGAACTTGACGTCCTTGGCCCGCTGCAGGTCGTAGGCGCCGCGCAGCGCGAACATCATGTCGATGCGCCGGTGGATCTCCAGCCGGTCGGCGAAGTTGGCCAGCTCGGCCCGCCGGTTGGAGATCGACGGCGCGGGCGTCCGCTCCTTGACGAGCCAGTTGTAGACGCGGTGCGGGATCAGCGCGGTCCGGTCCGCCGCCAGGTACGCCTCGGCGGTGAACAGCAGGTCCTCGTAATGGAGCCGCTCGACGAACCGCAGCCCGTGCTCCTCCAGGAAGCCGCGCCGGTACGCCTTGTTGGTCGAAAGGGTGTCGTAGAGCAGATCGGGTTTCTCGCTCAGCGAGTCGTAGACGGCGCTGTGCCGGTAGAGCCACGGATACCAGGGGCGCACCCGCCCCTGGGCGCCCCTGGGCAGGTCGAGGAAGACCCGATCGCAGAGCCCGGAGACGAGATCGGCACCGGTGTCCTCGGCGGCGGCGAACAGGTTGAGGCACGCGTGCCGGTCCAGCAGGTCGTCGCTGTCGAGGAACATCACGTACCGGCCGGCCGAGACCTCGATCCCGGTGTTGCGGGGGCGGCCGCAGCCGCCGGAGTTGACCGGAAGGTGGACGGCCCGGACCCGTCCCGGATGGGCCGCGGCCAGCCGGTCGGCGATCTCGCCCGTGCCGTCGGTGCTGGCGTCGTCCACGACGATCGTCTCGACGCCGCCCAGCGACTGCGCCAGCGTCGAGGCGATCGCCCGGGGGAGCCTCCGCGCGTCGTTGTAGGCGATCACCACCACACTGACATCCGGGCGCACCTGGGCATCCCCTTTCGCAGACCGCCGCGTGCCAGTGATTCCTTTCCAGGAACGCCCCGCTGAGGTCCAAGGGGGATCAAAAGCTGTCAATGCTTGGCATTACCCGCCTTCACGGAGGCACTGGGCACATCCCCCTGGAACGCCTGAAGGCGCCCGGCGGAGGGGCCGGGCGCCTTCGGGGCATGCGGTGGGTCAGCGCGCGTAGTCGGGGTAGCCGTACCCCACGACCTGGGACTTGTCACGCACCTTCTTGTGCACGGCGTTGCCGGTGTTGCCCTCGACGGTGCGGATGGTGCCGTCGCCGTTGTCCTTCACGACGAGGCCGACGTGGTCGATGTCACCGATGCTGCCGTCGGAGCCGTCCTGCCAGTCGAAGAACACGACCGCACCGGGCTTGGCGGTGTGCCCCCAGCGGCCGTGGTCCTTGAACCAGGTGGCGTGCTGGACGGTATAGGCGTCCCAGCCCATGTTCTTGACGCCGGTCTGCGCGCCGAGCCACGACACGAACATGTTGCACCACTGGGCGCCGTTGTAGTCGCGGACGGGGAAGCCGCCGTCGCGCTTCGCGGTGGCCTTGGCGTGCGGGGTCGAGATGTACCACTTGTGGTACTTCGTGTCGCCGCTCTTGTTCTCGTGGACGCCGACCTGCTTCTCCGCCAGCTTGATCACTTCGGCGGGCTTGACCGCGTGCGGGGGCACCTTGAAGCCCTCACGGCGCGCCTCGGCCGTCGCGGAGACGGTCTTGGCGTCCGCGGACTTGTGCGAGACACCGCTCTTCTGGACGACCGCGGCCGCCTGGGCGGGGGTCTCCGCGGCGGCGGAGCCGCCGGCGAGCGGGTTGAACATGGCGAGCCCGACCGCCCCGGCCAGGACCGCGCCGGCGGCGACGCCGACCGCCTTGTCCTCGTGCGAGAAGCGGTTGAGCGAAAGTCGATTGAAACGACCGGTCATGCAGGGAATCTCCTTGTCTTCCATGACGCCTACCGGGTTAGCTGACGGATTCGGGCATGGAAGCAGCCCTACGGCGCGACTCTCGGGCGCGCCGATTCACCCCTGGAACCTGGGTCCCCGGCTCCGTCCGGTCGTGTCGACCGGGACGGACTCGGCCTCGCACCGCGGGGGCGGTGCTCATGTTCGGATGTATCTCAGTGACTGATCTTGATGAGGGGGCGCGCATCATCTGGCGCGCATCGCGTGCGGATTCCGCTCCGCGATCCTCGGCCGCCCTTGGAACGGCCGGCGGCAACGCATGGGACGCGCTGCGCGGCAACGCGTGGAACGCGCTGCGTGATTCGGATAGAAGGTACCAACCTTCTCAAGAAAAGCAAACCAGGCATAAAACAGCGTTGTGCCTGCTCAAAGCCCTTCCAAGGAACCACCAACACCGGACGGACGCCGCATCTTCCCGATCTTTCTCGAAGTGCCCCTCAGCCCTTTGCCGGCGGGCCTTAACGGCCTTCCGGGAAAAGGTAAAGAACGTAAAGTCGGCGCCAGGCGGGCGGGCGCGGGGCGGTGTCCGCCGGGCACCCACGCCCCAGGAGTGAGTTCTAAGTCACACGGTGCGATCTTCGCAGGTCAAGGATGCCCTTCGTCACCGAGGGGGCCCGGCCGTCACTCCACGTAGAGAGCGAAGAGGGTGGTGTCGTCCGCCGCCCGGTCGTGCTCCATCCGCGCCAGCACCTCGTCCAGCACCAGCTCGGGGCGCGGCCCGCAGTCCCGCAGGATCCCGGTCAGGCGGACGATCCGCTCGTCCAGGTCCGCGTCCCTGCGCTCCACCAGGCCGTCGGTGTACAGGAAGAGCATGTCGCCCGGGTGCAGGGTCGTGGTGATCGTCGTGTACTCCCAGCCCGGCATGGCGCCGAGCATGGGGTCGCGCACGACCTCCAGCAGCGTCGCCCACCCGTCCCGGACCAGGATCGGCGGCGGATGACCCGCGCACGTCCACTCCAGGACGTGCCGCGACGGGTCGTAGTGGGCGACCACGGCGGTCCCGGTGGCGGGCGGGTCCATGTTGCCGACCAGCTCGTTCAGCCAGCCCACCAGCCGCCCCGCCGGCTCCCCCGTGCAGGCGAGGCCGAGCAGGCCGTTGCGGGTCCGCGCCATCGCGGCCGCCGCGGGCAGCCCGTGCCCGGCCGCGTCCCCGATGGCGAACATCGCCCGGCCGTCCCGCAGCGTGCGGGTGGCGAACCAGTCGCCGCCGATGCGGGCCGTGCTCTCCGCCGCCAGGCTGCGCAGCGCGGTGACCAGGCCCGGCAGCCGCTCCACCTCGTCCTCGTCCGGCAGGATCGCGCGCCGCAGCGTGACCGCCACGCGCCGCTCCTGCGCCGTCCGCGCCTGCTGCCGCAGCATCTGCCGCCGGGTCTCGGCCAGCGCCCGCTCCACCCCGCGGCGCCGGGTGATGTCCTGCGAGACGATGTTGATCGAGATCGGCAGCCCGGACTCGCCGAGCACCGGCTCGGCGAAGACCCACAGATGCCGCGGCGTCCCGTCCTTGCCGATCACGCGGTGCTCGGCCTCCACCGGTTCGCGGCGCGAGAACATCGTCTGGACGGCCTCCTCGACCAGCGGAAGATCGTCGTCCGCAACCACCTTCGGCAGATCGTGCGGCATCGGCGGCACCTCGTCCGGGGCCAGGCCGTAGTTGGCCAGCATCTGCGGCGTCCAGTCGGCCTCCCCGGTGGCGAGATCCCACTCCCCGAACCCGATCAGGGCGAGCCGCTCGACCCGCTCCAGCCGCCGCGTGACCCGGTCCTCGGCGAAGTGGTACCGCCAGCTCACGCAGACGCCGGTCGGCACCGGGACGCAGCGCACGCTCATCCGGGACGACCGGGACAGGCCGCGCTGGGCGGTCGAGTACAGGAACGAGGAACGTTCCAAATGCGTCCCGGACTCCAGCACCTCGACGTACTCGTCGAACAGGCCGCTGAGCACCGCTCCCGGATCCGTCCGCAGCAGCCGCAGCCCGGTGAGCTCCTCCCGGCCGCGCCCGAACATGTCCTTGGCGACGCCGTTGAGGTCCGCGTAGAGGAAATCCGCCACATTGCCGTCCGGCCCCCGGACCGGCACCAGGTGCGCGGCGGAGTCGAGCGTCCCGTCCAGCACGGCCTTCGCGACCGTATCGGTGGGCAGTCCCTCAAGGATCTCCGCGTCACCAGCGGTGTCCTCGGCCGTCACCCGGCGCAGAACGTCCTCGGCATCGGACAGGACGGCCGCAGGCTCCTCCGCGCCGTCCTCCGCACGCGGCGCCCGGCGGCCCGCCAACACGGCCCCCATCGGTCCGCCGCCCCCGTCCTTGACCAGCAGGGCGGCCGCCTCGGCCAACTCGATGTCCATGTCGCGCGCGAGCCAGATCAGGTGCTGCAGGGCCTCCCCGGGCGGGACGCCGAGCCGCCGGGCCAGCATGACCCGCGCCTCGGCCAGCACCGCGCGGTCGTGCGCGGCGCCCCGCAAATCCTGAAGGTCCGCACCGGGCTGGGCGCCCTCCGCTTCCGACAACCCTGTCCCCCGTTCGGCGTCACTGCCCTGGGAGAAAAAGCTACATACGTCAGCGAAGGACTATTCGCCCACATCCTGGTAAACAGTCCAGAACTTTGCCCGGGTTTTCCCTTCGCGTCCGAACTCGACGGGTTCTAGTGACCGTCCCAGGAGCCAACCCTGGCCCACGCTGTGACGCCCGTCACGATGCCCGGCAGACCTGCCTCGTCAACGTTGTGATCCGCGCCGCCGCCGCCCGGAACGACGTCCCCGCCGGATGCAGGGTCAGCACCACCACGATCTTGTCCCCCACGATGCCCGTCGTGTGCAGCACGGGCCGTCCGATCCCCAGATCAGGCCGCCACGCCACACCCCGCGCCCCGCCACCGCGGCACGGCTCCGCCGGAACCTCCCCGAACCCCGACCACCCCTGCTTGACGGCCCACGGCCGCTTCACCGCCCGCGGTATCCCGAAGCTCTGATCGAACCCGTCCGTCCCGCACGGCGTCGACTTCCGCAACTGCTCCAGCACGAACTCCCGCTGCGCCTTCGGCGCCTCGTCCAGCAGATACCGGTACGTCTTCACGACATCCCGCGCACTGAGCGCCGTATATCCCCAGAACCCCGGCTTCTCCGCAGGCGGCGGCGCCGTCTCCGAAAGCCCCACCTTCCGGACCATCCGCTCGATGATCGCCTTCTGCCCGCCCCGCCGCCAGAACTCCGTGGCCGCCTTGTCATCGCTGGACCTCAGCATCGGCACGAGCAACGCCCGATCCGCCGCCGACGCCGCATGCCGATCCAGATAGTCCAGCGCGATGAGGATCTTCACCACCGACGCCGACCGGAACGTCTGCCGCGGCCGCCGCTCCAAGACGACCCGCCCGGCCTTCCGGTCGAACACCACATACGAGGCCAGCACCCCGGCCGGCACCCGCACGACCGGCCTCTTCGACGGCGTCGCCGACGGCGACCTCGAAACCCCCGGAACCGAGCCCTGCGGCTCGGGACTCCCGCTCACCGACCGAGCCCCTCCGCCATCGCCGCACCCGCACGCCAGCCCCAGGCACACGACACCGGCCAGGACCGCGCGCAAACCCACCATCCGGCCTGCCTATCAGAGATCCCCGGGCCCCGTATCTCAGTACGCACGACCCCACGGACTGCGCTACAGTAATCAAGCCCGCTCCAACGGGCACCGGGACGTAGCGCAGTTTGGCAGCGCACTTGACTGGGGGTCAAGGGGTCGTGGGTTCAAATCCCGCCGTCCCGACAGCAGGTCAAAGGCCGGATCCGATCACACGGACCCGGCCTTGTCCCGTTCGTACAGCTACGAAGTACATCTACGGCGCTTGATCAGTGGTCCCCAGCTGGTCCCCATCGGTACCGGCGAGACGCTCACCAAGCCGCTTGAGCGACCCGGCCCACTCGTCAGTCCGCAGGCACCCCCGAGCAATCAGGCCAAGCACCTGACGAACTCCATCCGGTGACCGCACTGAGCACACGTCCCACCCGCCCGGCTGCGCGTACGTCGTTCAGGGCGACCCGAGAACCGGGCCGCACGCGCCGCCGACTCGGCGCCAGGCCCGACGGCCTCCGCTTGGGGCTACGGCCGGCGGCCCAGGCCGACGGCCGGTCGACTGGCGCGAAGAACAGAAGGGGTGACCCGGGCCGCTCGATGAGCGGCAGCCGGGACGGTCACGGGGCCGAGCTGGTCACGCCCGTGCCGCTGGACGGTTCCCGCCTTGCGTGGGGACCCCGCGCGGGGCCTCACGACGGGCCGATGCGGACAGGCAGGTGCCGCCCGTCCGCCGGGCCAGGCTACGAGGCCCCGCCCCGCGCAAGTCCGGAACCGTCCAGCTCACGTGGAAACGGATGCCCCGTACAGGACAACAGGATGCGGTGTCCGGCCAATCACACCGGGTATCCCCTCCCCTGGAGGGGAACGGAAATGAACATCGTCAAGCAAATCGCGTGGTGGCTTTACGCCGTGCTGGCCTCGGTGCTCACGCTCGGCATCTGGTGCCGGGCCCACCTGGTGACCATGAGAATGCGGACGATGGGCGGGGTGCGGGCCGGAGTGTTCGGCGGTACACACATCTACCGCGAGAGCGGGGGCAGGGGCGACTTTCTGGTAATCAGCCGGTGGCGCGGCAAGTCCCGTTATCCGGTCAGCAGAATCGCGTCCGCCTCGACCGGGGTCTGGACCGTGGGTGTCGAGTCGTCCGGGGGGTACACCAACAAGCTGGCAACCTGGCAGACCAGGACGGTCGCCGCGTTTATCAACTCGCAGGTGAGGCAGGAACCAGTGACATAACTTAAGAGGGTGGGGTACGAGCCCGCCGTCCTGGGAGTATGTCAATCCTCGTACGCGAGATTGGTTGATACCTGCGTAGAGAGCCAATCGGGGAGCCACGCCAGGTGACCGCGCGAGAACGATCCTGGACTCACTGGAGTTCACCTGCTAGCAGGCGAACTCGGCGAACGAGCGTTCGACAGCTCAGCTCACTAGCCGGACCAACTCTTAGAGTCAACTTGAATCCATGCCCTATTGTCGTTTTGTCCTGGCTTGGGGGTTACTTCGGAGCGTGCAAGCCCTCCAACGTACATAGTTCTGTAGCCCTTGTAGGGATGAGTGTCGCCCCGCCTGGCGATGCTTGCTGTCACATTGAATGGCCTACCTTTATTGTCGATTATCTGCCTTATTCGCCTATCGCCACTTAGGGCATCTATTTGAATTCTATATTCGCAATAGAATTTGCTAGTGATCGCGATCGCTTGAAAGACAACTTCCTCCTTATATTTCAGCGAGTAAGTCTTCGATGCAAAATAGCTTTCGCCAAAAGACGCGCTAAGATCGTCAGCGCGTTGCGCTATCGGATGAGATTTGTCGAGATTGAATCCGATGCGAACAGTGTCCTCGCCTCCGCCGCCAGAGGGCTTCAAAAAGTATGTTCCCGCTAGGGGTCTCTGACATCGAGACAGTACCCGCATTCCAGTTATGCGGACTGGTTCGGCGCGATTACCCCTAAGCACTATTTGATGTCGGACGCTATCGACAGGGACAGCGCCATGGGAAGTCATCCATTTCAGGTACATATCAGGATCTTCATCTCGTTCTCGATTGAGCCATTCCGACTGCTTGGTGCTGATATTGAGCGAGTTTGCTGTTGCAAATTCTTCCCAATCAGTGGGAAATTCTGTCGCTATTGAAGCGACCTTGATGGCATCGCCACTCGTTGGTGGCAACGGACTAAGATTTGTGCCGGGAGAAGGGGATGGTGGTTCACTTCCTCCAATGTAATCCAAGACTTGAAACAACACAGACGTGCTTTGGAGCAGCACACTCACGCCAGCCAGCGACGCGAATATAGAAAGTATTCTGAACTTTTTCTTCATCTCCAGACTGTTCCAATATCCTCTAGCCTTTCCCGGTTGTTGAACTGTCCATTTGACGCACTTGGTGAGCGTCCTTCGGATGAACAAGGCTATCGCTCGAATCATTATATCCCCGGGAAGGATCTATTTCGCTCAGATGCTTACTTCGCAGTAGGTTAGCATGTGGCGCTTTGGTGCTGTAGATAGTGTTCTCATAGAGGGCACAAAGATTGGTAATATCTCTTACTTGGCAGCTGGTGTGGCCTGGGCCCTTCTGGGGCAGTTGGCGTCACGAGAAGATCGAAATCACTTCGGGATCGTTGCTGTACGTGATGTATTTGGAGTGCTTCACCTGGCCGGTTCGCAGGGTGAACGCCAGCAACAAGATCCAATCCTTCTTGTGGCCCAGCTTCACCTCCACCTGCACCTCATGGTCTTTGGCCTCAAGCGAGCCGTCCTTGCCGAACTCAACGAACACTTGCTTCGCTGAACGTCCCGACACGGGGAAGGGGGCCGCGAACCTGTGCTCATCCTCTTTCGTCGGCCGAAGCTGGGATCGTGTGGTGATCCAGGTCAGCGGCGGTTCCTCGCCAACACGGAGCCTGATGCTCTGGACCACGATGGGTACCGCTCCTGTGTTGTACAGGACGAGCGGGAGCCGGATCCTCAGCGAGCCAACCAGGCTGGCCGCGAACGAATGCGGTTCGTAGGACTCAAGGTGACCGCGCCGGGCATGAAGCCACCAGAACGAGGCCACGGTGAACGCTAGAGCGCACATGGCCACAATGACAGCCCAAGTCATAAACAGCAGAATCTCACGACCTGTGCCCGTTGGCTGGTCGATTGAAAGAGCGTGCACGGCACTGGACGGGCCAGCGAAGGCCAGCTGGTGCCGTGCACGCTGGAGCTAAGGGTTCTTCAAGTCAGGCTTGAGGCCCGTCAGTGCCAGCCAACCGCTCTCCTAGGCGTCTGAGGGCCTCTCTGGTGATCTCGGTTGGCACCTCCGTGTAGACCTCCATCGTGATGCTGATCTGGCTGTGTCGGAGGATCTGCATCGCGGTCCGGGGGTGGACGTCCAGCGCGGCCAGGAGTCGGCCGCAGGTGTGCCGCGTGTCGTGTACCCGGATGGGACGGACGCCGGCGCGCTGGCACCGGTGGGCAAAGCTGCGGTTGACGTTTCGCGGCTCGATGGGGCGTCCTGGCCGGGTGGTGAAGACGAGTCCCTTGCCGGTCCACTGCTCGTCACGCGCGGCGCTTTCGGCTCTTTGGCGTTCCTGGCGGAGGCGTAGCGCGGTGATGCAGATGGAGGGCAGTGGCATGACGCCGGTTGAATCCTCGGTCTTGGTTCGTTCCTTGTGTACGAGCTGGCCGCGCACGCGCTGAAGCTGCATGCTGACGGTCAACTCCCCCGCCTCCACGTCGTTGTCTTCCCACCGCAGGCCGAGCACTTCGCCCTTGCGAAGCCCCATGACCAGGATCAGCACCCACGCGGCGTAGAGCGGATCATGCTCACTTTGCGCTGATTCGAGGAATGCGCGCGCTTCTTCAACGCTCCAGGACGTCTTGCCGCGTGCCCGCTTGCGCATCGTCGGCAGTTTGACCACGCGAGCGACGTTCCGCGAGAGGATTTCCTCGGTCTGGGCGTGCGTGAGCGCAGCGCGCAGCGTATTCCGCGCGGCCTGAATCGTGCGGCTGCTCGGGTATGCCTTGCAGCACCGTCCGATCGCGCAACACCTCTGCCCCTTGCGCGGGTCCGAGTGCCGTTCCGGCCTGACAGCATCTTTGCCCTGCGCACAGCATTGGCACGTCGTGGGCAGCTTGTTCACCCAGGCTTGGACGTCCCGGACGGTCAGCCGATCGAGGCGCTTGCGTCCCAGTGCAGGGATGACATACAGGCGCGCGAAGGTCTCGTACTGCGCGTACGTCTGTGCTTCGCGGTTCGGTTCGATTACCTCACTGAGCCAGTACGTCAGGTACTTCTCGACGGTCAGCACCGTCGTGGCGATCGGCCGTTGCTTGGCTTCGTTCAGCAGCTTCACGTACTTGTCGTGGACGACGTCGCGCGTCTTTCCGTACACCCACCGCTTCTTGCGGTCCCCCGCTGGCGTGGTCACCCACACGTAGGCGGCATATCCGTTGCGGTAGGGGAAGATCGACCCTTCCCCGTTGGCGCGGGAACGATTCCGCTGTTTGCGCTTCCCAGCGTCGCCCGGCTCTTCCGGCGTGCCGAGTGCGGTCTTTGTCATCTAGCCTCGATCTTTCGTGAGGCTTGTTGGGGTGCTCGGTGTCCCGACCGGCTCCTTGTTTTGAGTGGTGGGTCAGCCGTTGGGCCCGACTGTCGCGTCGGGTGGGCGGGGTTCCACGGGCCCGGCTGGTCTCCTTCCTGGGGTTGACGGGACGGTTCTGGCTGGTCAGGGCGCCGGGAGCATCTGCAGGCGGGTGATCGCGGTGGCGATCAGGTCGGCCCACCGCCAGTGGTGGGCCAGGCGGAGTCGGAGGCGTCTGCCGCCTTTGACCAGGCGTCCGGCCACCGAGAACACGCGCAGGCGTAGCCGTTTGGGTTCCCAGCGGCGGGCCGGGTGATCGGCGAAGGCGAGCATCTGGGTCCAGGCGGTCAGCTCGCATGCCAGGGCGACGAGTTCAAGCCAGATCTGGTTCTGGGCGGCGCCGTGGAGCGGCAGGTTGCGCAGGCCGGTGTCCTTGGCGCACCGGATGCGGTCTTCGCAGCGGGCCCGGCGGCGGTGGCGTAGTTCCAGGTCAGCGAGTTGGCCACGGCCGCCGCCGGGCCGGGTGCCGGTGACGAAACAGGTGAATCGGTGCCCGTCGATATCGGTGAACCGCAGCTGCGCACCGGGGTGCGGGCGTTCACGGCGGACGATGACGCGCATGCCCTTGGGCCAGGGCGACAGGTCGAGCATTGCGGTGAGTTCGGCGACCCACGCACCGTCCCGTGGTTGCCGGTCGGCGTCGTAGGCGACCTCCCAGATGCTCTCGGGCAGCGCGAGGATCGCGGCGCAGATGTCGTCGGTCAGGTTGAACCCGATGGAGTACTTCAGCCGGCGGGCGGCGATCCAGTCCAGGAACCCGTGGGTGCCGCCGCCCGAATCGGTCCGGATCAGCACTTGCTTGTGCAGGTGGGCGGGGATCTGGTTGAGGGCGAGCCGACCCGCGGTGATGTGATCGGCGGCGGTGTTGGACCCGGCGTTGCCCGGCCGCAGCAGCAGCACGGCGGCCTCGCCGCCCGCGCCTTCACCGTGGTCGATGAACGCGGTCATCGGATGGTGCCCGAAGGTGCGTTTCCACGTCGGGGCGGCATGTTCCTTCTCCGAGTGCGCGATCACGACGGTTGCGTCCAGGTCGACCGGGATCAGGCGCCCGCCGGCGCCCGGAGCGTGCTCACCGGCCAGGGCCCACACCCGCTCACGCGCCACCGCGCGTGCTTTGCGGATCGACCGCAACGCCTTGGGGCCCGCCCCGGCCAGCGCGGTGACCAGCCGAGACACGCTCGGATCGGATGCCACCGGCCCGAACAGCTCCGGCGAGTTCCGCAGCACCGCCACGTCGGCCAGGCAGTCCCCGCCCAACGCCAGTGTCACCGCCAGATCCGTCACGATCTTCGCTGGATCGTGAACCGAACGAGGCCGCCGCCATCCCGCCAACGCCCCGGCCAGGCCGCGGCCCAGCCCGCTGACCCGCAGCGTCTCCATCAGCAACAGGCCACCGGCCTGACAGACGATCCCCGCTCCATCAGATGAAACAACGATCTTGGGCTTCCGGCCTGTAGTGTTCACGTGAAAAGTGCCTTCCGGCATGGACTGAATCGTGACTTCGCAATCTCGATCCTTCCAGGCCAGAGGCACTTTTCTCATGTCAACGGTCAGTCCCCGCCCGCCCCAGGCGAAAGCGCGAGGCTAGGCCCTTTCGCAGGGATCGGGGCGAGGATCAGGCAGCCTGTTCGGCGGACAAGGCCTCGTTGCGAGCAAACCACGCGGCTGCCTCCGCTGAGGTGTGATGACCCGGAGCCCACCGCACCGGACTGTGCGGTTCACATGTTCTTGGCGCCCGCCTTGATGGCCTCGCGGATCCGGGAGTACGTGCCGCATCGGCAGATGTTGCGCAGCTCGTCCAGATCGGCCGCGCCGATCTCGTGGCCGGCGGCCCTGGCCTGGCGGACCTTCGCCACGGCGGCCATGATCTGGCCGGGCTGGCAGTAGCCGCACTGAGAGACGTCGTGGGCCAGCCACGCCTCCTGCATAGGGTGCAGGTCCTTGCCGACGGTCGCGGGCAGGCCCTCGATCGTGGTGATCTCATCGGTCGGCTTGATCTTTGACACCGGGACCGAACAAGGGTTGAAGGCCTTGCCGTTGATGTGGCAGGTGCAAGCCTGGCAGACGCCGATGCCGCAGCCGTATTTGGGGCCGGTGACGCCGAGCAGGTCGCGCAGCACCCAGAGCAGCCGCACGTCGTCCTCGGCCTCCACGGTGACCGGCCTGCCGTTGAGCTTGAAGGTGTGCTGGGGCAACGGGGCTCCTCAGTAGGCGCGGTCGAGTCCGCCGGTAGGGGACTGCGGGGTGGACGGCTGAGCCGGAAACGGCTCGAAGGCGAGCTTGCCGTGGTTGATCGGGAACCGGGTCGGCATCGTTCCGGTGGCGCGGGCGTAGGCGCAGGCTACGGCGGCGAATGCGGGGGCGACGCCGAGTTCGCCGGCGCCGCCCGGGGTGCTCCGAGTGTTGGGCATGACGATGACGCGCATGTCGAGCGGGGTGTTCCACTGGCGTGTGTAGAAGTAGTTGTCCCAGCTTGCTTCGAGCGGGAGGCCGTCCTTGATGTGGAGGCTGGAGGTCAATGCCAGCGCGATGGCGTCGTTCATGCAGCCGATCATCTGTGCTTCCAGACCGCGCGGATTGATGGCGAAGCCCACGTCCACCACCATCAGCGCCTTCGTGACGCGCGGGCCGGTCACGGCGTTGCGAATCTTCCGGTTCACCGTCTCAGGACGGCAGTCGATCTCGACCAGCGACGCGACCGCCCCGCGGTACTCGCTGGCCAGCCCGATGCCCTGGGCGACGCCCTTGGGGAGGGACCTGCCCCAGTTTCCTTCTTCGACCGCCTTGTCCAGCACCGCTCGCAGGCTCTCGTCGTCCAGGAACTTGCGGCGGAACTCCACTGGGTCCTTGCCCATCTCGGCGGCGAGCCGGTCAACGATGAGCTCCCGCGCGCACACTACGTTCGGGGAGTAGATGTTGCGCATGCTGCCGGTGTTGAACTTCAGCGGGATCTCGTTGAGCAGCTGGGTGGTGGCGCCGAAGTCGTAGGGCGACGACTGGGACAGCTCAAAGATCGTCTGGGCGACGGTCAGATTGCCGGCCACGGGCAGCTTGGCCGCCGTCGCGGTGAGCACCTCCCCGAAACCGTGCCCGAAGTCGGTCTCTACGCTGGTGTGCCGCTGTTCGTAGCTGAGGACGTTGCCGGACCGGTGTGCCGCGCGGACCCGCGAGATGCACATCGGATGTGTGCGGCCCTGCCGGGAGCTGTCGGCCCTGGACCACACGAGCTTGACCGGCTTGCCCATCTTCTGGGATATCTCCGCCGCCTCGGCGGCCACGTTGTGGAAGAGGTGCCGGCCGAAGGAGCCACCGCCCTGCCGTACGTGCACCTTGACGGCGTGTTGCGGCAGTCCGAGGCGCTTGGCGATGTCCTGCTGGGCGACGATCGGCACCTTGAGGCTCGCCCAGATCTCGGCGCGGTCCTTCCGGACGTCGGCGATGGCGCTGTCGGGTTCCAGCGGGCTGTTGCTGGCGAAGGCGAAGACGAACTCGGCGTCGATCGTCTTGCTCAGCTGGGGCGGTACGGCCATGGGCAGCGCGGCCTTCCTCAGCTTGGCCAGGACGGTGGTGTCGGACTCGCCGTCCACCGTGCCCGGGCCCCACGTCACCTCCAGCGCCCGGAGAGCGTCGATGCACTGACCGAACGTGTCGCCGCGCACCGCCACGCCGTGCTTGATGACCGCCACGTCGGTGATGCCAGGCATCTTCCGGACCGCCGCGGCGTTGCGCACCGCCACCACCGTTCCGTTGATCGTCGGAGGCCTGCGCACCATCGTCGGCTTGGCGTTGGGCACCTGCAGGTCCATGCCGAACGCTTTGCGGCCGGTCACGATGGCGTGCGCGTCGACGCGGTTGCGTGGAGTGCCGAGGACGGTGAACTCAGAGCGCGGCTTCAGGGTGGCCGACAACCTCGTCGTCCGCTTGCCGGCCGCCGCCTTGGCGAGTGACCCGTAGGTGGCCCGCTTTCCGCTGGCGTGCCTGATCACACCGTTCTCGGTGGTCAGCTCGGCGGGGGGCAGCCGCCAGAGCCTGGCTGCGGTGGTGACCAGCCGCTGCCGGGCGATCGCCGCCGCGACGCGAACCGGGACGTACATGCTGCGCATCGAGTTCGACCCGCCGGTGAGCTGGTTCATCATGAGCTCGGGACGGGCATCGGCCAGGGTGACCCGCACCTTGTCCATCGGCAGGTCCATCTCCTCGGCGATCATCATCGTGACCGCCGTGGTGATGCCCTGGCCCACCTCGGCCCGAGGCAGCGCGAACGACGCGGTGCCGTCCGGGTTCACCCGGACGGAGATCAGCCCTGAGGTCGGCGCCGCCGCAAGGTTCTGCGCGTCGCCGAGGTCGAACAGCTCCGCGGGCTGCGGCGCCGACGGCACGGTGGCCTTGGCGTCCCGTCCATCGACCACCTCCCAGGCCGACTGCACGATCACCGCCAGCGTCGGTGCCGCGATCAGATATCCCAGGAAGCGGCGGCGGTCGGGGCCGCCGGGCTCGGTGTCGGAACCGCCGGGTTCATCGTCCGGATCCAGCATGGGACCATTCGGTTCCGTCATCGGCGTCCTCCTCAGGAGTGTTCGTTCGGAGGCCCGGACGCCCGCGCCACGGTGGGCGCAGTCCGTCAGGGAGTCCGCGACCAGCGCCGAGTAGGGGGAACGATGAGGCGCCGGTTGCTGACGCAGAGCGTGGCACACGCTACACAGAGCAGCCATGGCTGCCGTATCCACTCTTGCCCCGGTTTGCTTGTGCACGGCGCACAGCCACACGACCGGGTGGTCACATGAGCGGATCAGGGAGGGGCAGGCGCGACGCGCGCAGCGCGAGCGACACTTCCAGGCGCGCGGCGGAATCAGTGAAGTCGTGCCCGGTGATCGCATGGATGCGGCGCAACCGGTTGAGGACGGTGTTGCGGTGGCAATGCGCCAGCTCGGCGGTGTCCTTGATGGAGCCCCCGGTGGCCACCCAGGTGTCGAGTGTGCTCAGCAACAGGCGCCGTTCGGCCGCCGGCAGCGTGATCAGCGGTCCGAGCCACAGCCGGACCAGTTGCTCGGCAAGCTCCGGGGAGCCGAGCAGGATCGCCTCCGGCAGCCGTTCCTCCAGCGCGGCCACCTCGACCGTCTCCGGGGCGATCGTGCGGCGCGCGACCAGTGCCTGCCGGTACGCCGCCTCGACCCCGGCCAGCCCGGCCACGACCAGGGAAAGCCCAGCGGGCGCCACCAAAGTCTCCCGCAGTCCGCGCAGCGCCACCGCCGGCTCAGCCCTGCCCATGACGAGCAGGCCGATCAGCCCATCGGCGCTGATCTGCCACGCCGAGTGGATCTCGTCGGCGGCCAGCCGCCGTTCGATCCGTCGGCCGATCCGCTCGTTTCCGGGACCGGCGTCGGCCACGACCACGGCGTACCGGCCCTCGACCGGTACGCCGATGATCCGGGCGGCCTCGTGGGCGAACCCCGGCTGCCTGGCCCGGCCGTCCAGGAGTCCGTCCCACAACATGGCCCTATGGCGGTCGTCGGCGCGCAGCAACTCGCCTTCGGCGGCATGGTAGGCCGCCGCCACCTGCGCCGACGTCGCGTCCACGGCCTCCCAGACGCGGGTCGCCGCTTCCAGCAGGCCGTCGGAGTCGACCACACCGTCCTCCCGCGCCTGATCGATCAGCGCTTCCCACAGCAGCCGCCCGCCGAGGCGGAATGACCGCAGCACCGTGTCCAGCGGCATGCGCTGTTCCGCCCGCCGCCTTCCAGTGGCACGCGCCGCGTCGTAGTACCCGGCTTGGCCCGGGCCGCCCGAATCCCGGTCGGGACGGGAGATCAGTTCCAGCATGCGGACGATGTTGTCGTGGCAGGAGCGCCATAGATCGTCCGTTGAAACGACGCCGACCGCTTGGTAGCCGGGGTTCTGCTCCTGGATCGCCCGCACCAACGCGTCGGCCAGCGCCGGAACACGCCGCGACAGATGCCCGGCCAGCGACTCTGCGGTCTGCGTGTGACCTGTGCGGGAACGATCGTTCATAGGCGTCACAGCATCGCACCCCACCCGACTGTTTGATCGCCTGCGTCTCAGAATGAAAGAAGGTCGCTTATTGGGTGCCACCGGCAAGCGACTCCAGACGAGCAGGCGGCTTGATCCACGGCGACCACACCCGCCGAACTCCCGCATCCCTCGGCAGCCCTTCGGCTGTACTCGCTCCTGCTCTCGGCTTCTCGTGGGACTGCCTGACGGTTCAGTCCAGGCCATCCAGTCTGGCAGCCGGTCGCTGGGCCTCCTTCGCCAGGGAGGTCGCGCGATTGCATCGTCAAGCGGTGATGGGCTTCAGTCTGCGCAGAACGCCACCAGTGGCGATCGGATGGTTCGTCGAGGCGGACACCTGGATCGACGCGCCACCGGAGCTGGTCTCGGACGTCGAGTCGATGCCGAGCATGAGCGCCGAGTTGCAGTCCGTGGAGTGGCTGGACGGTGTCCGCGGCCCGGCACAGGGCGCCCGCTTCGTCGGACGGACAAGCACGACGCCCTTGGCGGGTGGGAGACGACCTCGCACATCGTGGAGTACGAGGTCCCCCGGGTCTTCGCCTGGGCGGTGGAGGACCCGGAGCACCCCACGGCGATCTGGCGGTTCACCCTCCATCCACAGGACGGTCGAACGCGGCTGAACCAGTGGACGCAGATCGGTTCCGCCCGCTCCGGCCTGTCCTTGGCGATCGACCATGTGCCGGAGAAGGAGCAAAAGATCGTCTCCGTCCGGATGCGCGAGTTCGAGAACGGCATCATCGCCACTCTGGCGGCGATCAAACAGCGGACTGAATCCGCGGAGCGGGCGCCGGCCTGATGCGCACCGCGACCACCATCGAGCCCTCCAGCGGCACCTGGTCCGAGACGGTCGACTTCGTCGTCGAGGCCGAGAAACTGGGCTGCTCGCTGCCATGTCCCGATGGGGCGACCGATGGCCGGCGGGAGAGGAAGGCGCCCCGGTCACGTTCCACCACGAGGTGTGCAGCCACGACAGCCAGGCACCTCAGAGACCCACAGCGGGCTGCCATCGGGCGCGGACAGGAACTGCACATTCCCGCCGAACTCCTTTTGCTTCTAACTGAACCAAAGGTCGTTACCGTTGTCGCGGACCCCGGCTACGCGGTCGCACTCGATCAAGGTGCCGTCCGGCACCAGGTGAGTCATTCCCGTCTCCTGACACTTCTTCAAGGCCTCATACAGGTCCGGGGCCTGGTCGGCGAGGACGTCGATGCCCTCGTGCAGGTACCGGTACCCGTTCGCCTGGGAGATGCCGGCGTCCCGCGCCAGGCAGTGCACGCAGCCGCGCTCGCGGAACCAGCGCAGCACCAGCACAGCCTGGCGGAACGCGCCCAGCGCCCCGTGACCCGCGCGGGGTGCCGATCCGGCGGCGGTGCGCGGCGAGCAGCCGGGACACAAACTCGACAATGTGGCGCGGGACGTCAAGCGTTGCAGCATAGGTGACCAACATGAAGCCTCTGGTTTTCGCGGACGATCTTGCGGTGAATAACCGTCCTACCAGAGGCTTCACGCCCTTTCGCGGCCGAACTGTCCAGATAGGCTGCTCCGATGAACTCGTCCGCCTGCAACCACGTCCTCTACGCCGACGACCACGGTCCGTATGCGGAGCTGCATCTCACTTTGGAGTGCAGCCGAACCGGCATCGCGATAAGCCACGACATCAACGAGGACCATTGCGCGGCGGCGCTCGACGGCTGGTTACACGCGAACCCCGAGCGAATCCTTCTCAAGCTCCTCGTGACAACAAGACGGGTTCACCATGGTTCGTTTGGCCCGGTCGTCGACGTACTTGCCAGCCATCAGCCGGAGATCCGCCACCTAGGACTCGGCGCCCTCACCTTTCCGGACTTCGGCCGCGGCGACTACATCCCGCAGGATCTGTCGCGCGACGGCTCCTCGTGGAGGCTCTCGGTGCCGCTGGAGCGGGTGCTGGCAGCAGTGCCGACTCTCCATGAGCTGGTCGTTCAGTGCAACGACATCGACATAGTGCACGACATCCTGGGCACGAAGCCACCGCCTCCGTTCCCGGAGATGACGCGTCTGCGCCGGCTGGTGCTGCGTGATGAGGCACTCAACCCCGCCGTGGTATCCGCGCTGGGTACAAGCTCCTTTCCACAGCTTGAGTCGCTCGAACTCTGGCTCGGCCACTTCGAGTACAGCTGGGGCGGCTCGGCGCGGGACCTGGCCCCGCTGCTGAACAACCGCGGGTTCGGGAAACTTCGTGAGCTGGCCCTGGTGAGCGACTTGAAAGACACACTGGTGGACGTGCTCGCCGAGAGTGCGCTAATTGCACGATTGGAATCTCTGAGACTGCCGTTTGGCGTGCTCGACGCATCCGGGGCGTTGCGTCTCCGTGACCGCTGGTCCGCCTTCAGTAACTTGCGCCGACTCGATGTCACGGGGAACGGTATTCCCGCTGCTGCGGCTCGCGCGCTCCGCGAGGCGGCACCCGGCGTCGTCGATTTGGGCGACCAGCGGATCCGGGTCAATGACGAGCCGCGCTTTGCACCACCGCTGGTCGAGCTCTTCCAGCAACACTGACGGACACCTCACCACATTACGATCAGCCCAAGCCGCATAGGATCCATCGCTAAAGCCAACCTTTCCTCAATTAGTCATGGCGATGGCTTTCACTGGGCCTTCTTCAGCGGCGCTGCGGGGACCGCTGATCACATGATGGTCGCCGTCTGTGCGACTGCCCCGGAACGTCAAGGAGCCCAGGTAGGACGGTTGATCTCTCACAATCCCTCGTCCGCGCCAGGCCCTGACCTACACCACCGGCGTCCGCCGGCACCGCAAGAAGATCGGCAGCAAGGGCCGGGCACTGCGCCCGGCCTGCAGTGCGTCAGGTCGATGAGACTGTGCCAACTCTACTGAGACCGGGCAGCGGGGCGGTCCATCACTCGGGAGCGCGCCATTCCTCGGCCAGGAGCGCGTATGAGAGACCGTCGAGCCATCCCTTGGTGCGGTGGAGAGAGTCTCTCACCGTGTGCTGTTCGCGGCGCATCCCAACCCGCTCCATCAGCCGCCACGAAGGTTCGTTGTCATAGAAACAGTCCGCGTGCAGGCGGCGCAGCCCAAGACTCCCGAAGGCGACGTCGATGAGGGCGCGTACCGCTTCGGTGGCGTAGCCCTTGCCGCCGTGGGAGGGATCCAACGTCCACCCGAGCTCTCCTTGGACGTTTTTCGCCTGGTCAGCGACCTCCTCCTGGGCCCAAGCGTCCTGGACCTGCAGCGTCAGATCGCCGATCACCCGGCCGTCCAGTTCGACGATGAGCAGGTCTGCGAGCCGCTCCTCGTGGAGAAAACGCTCACGGTAGTCGTCGTAGGTTGCCGTGGCGGCCGCGACCCATTCGTGAGTCTCCGGTAGTTGCCGGTAGGCCCAGGTCGCGTCCAGGTCGTCGGGGGCAGCCCGGCGCAACAGCAGTCGGTCGGTGGAAATCGGCCAGTTCAGCGTGTCAAGAGGGTGGCGCATGGGCTTCATGCTGACAGAGCCGTGGTTACACACAAAACGGATTACTGCGGGCGACGTCCCGACAACGACGCGGCGATCACCCTACAGGAATTGACAGGACACCGAAGCGACCAGGGCTCCCGGAAACCCGGGTTCTGAAAATCAAGTGGAGTCGCCGTCGCGGAGTGGTGTGCTCTCGTGCCGGAGGGCCCCGGCTGCGCCGCAGAGTTCAGGTGCGTGCTGCCGGGGCCTGGGGGAAGGACCCCCCTCACACAGGGGAAGCCGCAGCGATGCCCGTCGACAGCATACTGATCATTACGGGCTCATTCACCGTTGCGCGCTATCAGTGAGTCTTTTCAGCGGCGGTGCGGAGGGACCGCTGGCGACTCTTTTCGTATATGATCTGGGCGCGCATCTGGCTCAGTTGTCGCCAGGCCAACCATGGACATAAGTGCGCGGCCCCGCACACGATCACCGCACGCGTGATCATCCCAGAATGCGGGCCAGATCGACGATGTCGTCCGCGACGAGGTCGACCATCGGTAGGCGGCTCGACCGGGGTGGTGTCGGGGCCCCACTCCAGCGGGCGCGGGCGCAGGCCGGCCTTGGCCGCCGCTGCGAGATCGTCGAGGTGACGGGCCACCATGAAGCTCCAGGCCGGGTGGAGCGTCGGGCTAAGCGCGCAGACGGTGCCAAGCCCGGACGAGGCCGTCCCGGTCGGTCTCGCCGAGCGCGTCGAGGCCGAACTCCGTGAGGACCTCGTCCAGCATCATCCTGTGCAGTTCGTCCAGCGGCCGGTACGGCGTGTCGCCGGAGAGGACGCTGATGAGCGCGGGCCGGTAGGCGCGACGCCAAGCATCGGCCACGGCGAGCCGGGGCCGGGTCCGACGCCCGGCATTGACCCTAGCCCCCCGCACCAGGGAATCTCCCCGGGCGACCTTCCCACCCGGAGCCGTACGCGCGGACGCGCCGACGCCCATCTGCCCGAGGTGTGTGTGGCGACGCGGGAGCTCTCAGAGGAACTCGAGGGCTTGCTTGACAAAGTCCTCGTGGAACTGGAACACACCGCCGTGCCCGGCGTCTGGATAGATGACGAGCCGACTGTTGGGGAGTCGCCGATCGAGGTCGAAGCTGTTGCTGGTGGGCACCATCCTGTCGCTCTCACCATTCGCGACGAGTATCGGCTGGTGGATGCGTGTCAGGTCGGCAGGCTTCTGCAGCCCCCATCGGTGGATGGCCTTGAGCTGGGCGCGGAATGAGCCGATGGAGATGGCCTTGTCGCGGTCGTTGGTACGTTCCCCCAACCGAGCCAGGAACTCCTTCCCGGCTCGGCGCCCGTTCGCAGTCCTGGTGAAGAACAAGAACTGCTTGGGATCCTGGCGAGTGAGGAGGCCCCGCGCGGTGTCAAGGTAGGAGATGCGGGTCACCTTGTCGATGCCCTCGCCCCCCGCGGGGCCGGTTCCGGCGATGATCATCTTGCGCACGAGCTGCGGCTCCTCCTGCGCGATCACCTGGGCGATCATGCCGCCCATGGAGAACCCGAACAGGTCGACCTGATCCAAGCCGAGGGCACGGATGAAGGTGATGGCATCCCTGGCCATCGCCTCGATGGTCTTCGGCGTGGACCTACTGGAAGCGCCGACGCCTCGGTTGTCGAAGGTGATGACGCGATGCTTGGCGGCGATGCCGTCCACGACGCGGGGGTCCCAGTTGTCCAGGACTGCGGCCAGATGGGTCAGGAAGACCACCGGCACGTCCGCGCCCGGGCCGAGCTCACGGTAGGCGAACTCCACTCCATCCGCCGACAGGGTGCGCGTGGGCACGTCAGCCCATGACCCCACCGAACCGTTGTACGTCTCTGGTGACTTGTTCATGTTCGCGTTCCTTCTCACGTTGGCGTCCCTGGTCAGTGCGGGTGCCTCGCTTTAAATTATGAACGTAATACTATGCGGGTGCTCTGGAGCTGGCAAGTGGGTCCTTGCTGCGAGCAAGAAGCGTGACGGATACCGCCGCCAACAGAGGCCCGTGGCTGGGCGCCGGTATCCGTCAGGTATCGAGGACATCGGCTACGCAAGCCGGATCGCGCGGTTACGCGGCTACCACTTCCCCGACCCGCCCGAACTGGTCAACTATCTGCCCAGCGTCCCGCCAGCGGACCGGGCGCGCCTGCACCCGCAGGGCATTGGGGGTAGGTGCTCGCAACAATCCGAGTCCGCGCCATGTCGTAACGACCGAATCCTCCTCGGCGGAGCCGAGGAGGATTCGGGTTGCTACGGTCTCGGGCTGTGGCCGGCGGCGGCCTCGGGGGACGCGGTGGTCAGGCGGGCTGCTCGACGCCCAGCAGTTCGAGCGCGTTGCTGATGCCCTGTTCGAGAAGTTCGTCGGCGAGTCGCCGATCGGCCAGAGCGCGGGAGAGCTGCAGCGTCCCGGCCAGCAGGGCGAGCAGGCTCAGCGCCTTCACCCGTGCTGAGGACGGGTCGTCGGGCGCAATGCGGGCGGCGATGCCGTCAATGAGGGACAACACGCCGTCGGTGTAGGCCTGCCTCGTCGCGTCCGCGCAGCGCCCGATCTCATCCAGCAACGCAGCGTTGGGGCAACCTTCGCCAGGACTGTCGCGGTGCTGAACCGACAGGTACAACCGCACGATCTGCTCGAGACCGGCGCGACCGGGGGCCGCCTGCGCGGCGACACTCGCGTTCTGCGCACGCAACTGGTCGGCGATGGCTGTGGCGACAAGATCCTCCTTGGAGGCGAAGTGGGCGTAGAAGGCGCCGTTGGTCAGCCCCGCGTCCGCCATGAGCGTCGAGACCCCTGAGCCATCGATACCGTCCTGCTTGAAACGGCGGCCGGCCGTCTCGACGATCCGCCGCCTCGTCTGTTCCTTGTGCTCTTTCCCGTACCGCGCCACATGTCCTCCGCCCGCACGGGAGGGCCTGTCGCCCCCTGCCGACTCTTCAGCTTATAGTATTGCGAACGTAATCCAATGGGCCGGGGCACCCCGGGAGCTGACCGCACCGAGTTGGTCCGGCGCGTGGCCTACCGGGTGCCGTGCGAGGCCTCCTCACTTCCCGATTGCGCCGCGGCGCGCCAGTGGCGCTGGAGAACCTCCACGAGCCGATTACCCTGGCGGACCTCACCGAGCACTGCAGCATGAGCTTGCGCACCTTCGCCCGCCACTTCACCGGACAGGTGGGAATGAGCCCGGGACGCTGGCTGATCCAGCAGCGCGTCGACCGTGCGCGGCACCTCCTCGAAACCACTGATCTGTCTGTGGCCGAGATTGCCTGCCAAGTCGGCTTCGCCAGCGGCACGTCGCTGCGGGAACACCTCTATGCCGCCATCGGCGTCTCCCCACTCGCCTACCGACGCACCTTCCGCGGTGCCCTGTCGTCAAGCCGCTGAGCACCGCCGCACCTGAGGGTGGCGTTCAGGTGGGGGCCGGCTCGGGTTCTCGTGGCCGGGAGGCGGGCGTGCGGGTGATCGACATCGACATCGCCGACGCGACCAGGAAGAGCGCGCCCGCTCCCCACCACGCGAGCGTGTACGAGCCCAGCGAGGTGGCGAGCCTCTTCAGAGCGTCGATCGCACTGCGCGACCCATCGTGACTTAACTGGCGTTGGAAGGGATGAATCCTAGTTGGCGCCATGGGCCTCGGCTGCTGGTACGGGATCGAGTTTCAGGACCTTAAGTATCTCTTGGTGAAAGCGATCGACGGCGGTGTCGATGCTGCGGACGAAGCCGGTTTCTTCTGTGCCGCGTTTGGTTCCCAGCCCGGTCGCGAGGGTCAGGCGGAAGGTATCGATCTGTGGCGCATTCTCGGGGACGAGAAGGCCAGGCTCGGTGATGAGATTTTTCAGCAGATCGCAAGGGCCGGTTTTTTGCTTGGGGGCGAGCGCTTCGATGCGGAGTTCAGGCGGGGCGTTGTTCAGTTGGCGTAGCAGCCACTGGACGCGGGTCAAGGGGCGGGCGCGGGCTGCGGCCGGAACTTCGACAGTGGTTTCGATCTGCCCTGTACGCAGGTCGGCTTCGAGCAGGACCGGGCCGCCGGCGTTAGGGATCCGAATCTCGGCGCTCATGCGACCGGAGTCCACCAGAGAGGTGACGGTCTGCAGGCGGCGCACCGAGGCATCCCCGTCCCGTCGCTTGCGGAGGACAGGGGCGATGGCCAAGCCCGTCTCACCACTGAGGCGCAGGCACAGTTGCCGGATCAGCTTCTCCCAGCTCTCGGCCACCTGCATCGCGCGCCGATCACCAAGACGGAGCGTGCCCGCGGTGACGGCGTTGCGCACCGGGACCCAGGCGGCGCCCATGTCCCGGAAGCCCTGGCAGCCGGCGTTGTCCTGGCGCAGGTAGTGCAGCAGCTCGCTCAGCAGCCACGCGTGAACGGGGTTGGCCACGCCGTCGTGGAGGCAGAGCATCTCGGCCTCGTGAGCGACCTCGGCCCAGGACAGGTGACGCAGGGTGACCTTGCGCAACAGCCGCTTGTCGACCTTCAAGGGATGCTCGTTGTCCAGAGCCAAGTCGTTGGACAAGGTGATCACGGTTTCGTAGCCGTGCCGGGCCGCCACCCCCAGATAGGCCTCGACCTGATCGGCCCTGAGGGGATTGCCGCCGGTCTTGGTCTCGATCAGTGCGGTCCAGATCCGGCCTGCCCTGGCCACGCGCAGCACTCCGTCGGGGCGGACCTTGCCATCGCCATGCTTGAAGGAAGCTTCGGCGAAAGTCTGAATGGTGCCGGCCGGGGCGTTGAAACGGGCCGTCAGGCGACGGCCGAACTCAGGTACCTGCGCCATAACCGCCAGCAGCGTGGCGGTCGCACGCACTTCGCGTTCCTGATCGTTGCGCAGGCCCGTGACCGGGAACAGTCGCGCATGCTGCCAGGACGGGTGCTCGGCCAGATTGACCTTGGCTGCCTTGGGCACGGTCGTTCTCTTCTTGGCCGTCCGGACCCGCTTGGGACGGTCATCGTTCTTGGTAGGTGTTGAATGAATGGGCGGGTTTGCGGCGGCATGGGCTTGAGGTTCCGGCCGGTCAGGCTCGGGTGGAACGGCTGGATGTGAGGGTGCCTGGCTGTGTTCTTCCTCTTCGCTGTCATCGACGTTGATGCCGAAGTCGGCGGCCAGGCCCGCGAGCCCGGACTCGTAGCCTTGTCCGACTGCTCGGAATTTCCAGCCGTCGCCTCTGCGGTACAGCTCCCCGAAGATGAACGCGGTCTCGGTGTCGGCGTCGGTGATGTCGAAGGTCAGCAGTACCTCTCCGGCACTGTCGGAGACGGTCAGCCGCAAATCGTCCAGTGCCCCGAACGTTGCACCCGCGTAACGGCTGGCGGCGATAACGACGCGTTGCACCTCGGGCCGCAACGCGCCCAAGTCGACCAGGATGCGGTCTTCGCTGCCGGTGGCGGTGGGTGTCTTGCCCAGCAGGCGAACCGATTCGTCAGCGGTGGCGAGTTGGTTGTAGAAGATGAAGTCGGCGTCGCTGCCGACCTTGCCATCGGCGTCGACCAAGAGCACCGAGACATCGGCTTCGCCCTCACCAGAGGGATCAATCCAACTCAACGCCACAGTGAATGGCCCCGTTGCCGTGGTCAGGCCAGACAGGTCAATGTTGGCGCCCTTGGTCATCTGATGCACTGCGTCTGCTCCTCTGCTCACGCCTGATCTTGCGCGCACAGCGGGAGCTATGACAGCCGCAGATTCGTGCTACCACGCAGGGCGATCACCTGTATGCGCGGTGACAGCGTACGCGGATCGGTCGCCGTGAAACCCTGACTCGAGGCGAAGGGGCCACACTCGGCCACATGTCAGGGCTCGGCAGACCGAGTTTGATTCAAATGCCAGAAAGAGAACTCACGTGTGAGTACGCGATGGCAATCTTGATGGTCGAAAGAGGCAGCGCGATCACCCGGAATCAGGAAAGACCTTAACGAACTCTCATACCGCACAGACAGCGCCTGCCTGCTCCCCGATCGGACTCGTTGCTAATGAGCGGTCTCTGAGAACAAAGACCGCTATGGGGCGGCTGGCGAGAGGGGTACCGCGATCACCGCACATACTTGGCGGCCATGCCCAGCACATGCATCGTCGCCATGTCCAGCATGATGGCTTCAGCCATCACGACGGTAATCATCCATGGCGAGCCGGCTCGCGAGGCAAGGCCTCTGGAAGGTGGCTCGGCGAACCGCCCTTCCGCCCTTTGGGGCGGGGCAGCGTGCCGACGGAAAGGCCGATTGAGGGTCGCTCCGTGCGCAGTCAGCCAGTGCACAGGAGCATCTTTGCGATGGGCATCGAGGGTTCGACGACGGCGCGAACGAACCCGGTGAGGCATGAGCTGCGCTCGTGCGTATATCGCATGCTCGCCACCGCGATGAACCACACGGGCTTAGACGGCCACCGATGCGATCTGTTCGAGGACGACGGGGGGCGGAGTGCTCGTCCTGATCCATCCGGTGGACGAGCTGCCCAAAACGCTCCCGTTGGCAAGGCTGATCCCGGCGCTCACGCGACAACTCGTCAAGTTCTGCTGGCGTTCTTCGACTTCCCGCCGAGCACGGGATCCATCTGCGGACCACGAACCCGATCGAGTCCACGTTCGCCACTGTCCGGCTGCGGACCAAGGTCACCCGCGGGGTCGGCTCGCGCACCGCCGCCCTCGCGATGGTGTTCAAACTCGTCGAGTCCGCCCAGCAGCGGTGGCGGGCCGTTAACGCACCCCACCTCGTCGAACGGCCCGAGCTCAGCGCCGCCTGAGCAACCTCAACCGCCCACGGCCATTCACAATGAGCTCCGGGCCGATGAGTTTGCCGGTTGCCTGCGGTCTTTCCTTGCGGCACTCCCGCCTCTGCGGGGGACCAGGAACCGATGCATCCCGATGTCATAAAAGGAGATGGAGGCCATGATGCGCAATCCGATTCGGCTGTACATGTCGATGTCGCTCGACGGCTACATCGCGGGTCCGGACGATCGACCGGGCCAGGAGCTAGGACGCGACGGTGGACGTCTCTTCAACTGGCTCGACGATCGAGAATCCGACGGCCCGAACGGACAGGTCTACCGCGAAGCGCTGGCGACCGGCGCGGTGATCTCCGGTCGGCGGACGTTCGAACTCGCCGGGCGCTGGCAAGGCGACCACCACGACGGCGTACCGATCTTCGTCCTCACCCACCACGTGGACGTCGGCGACGTACCACCCGGCCACGCGCAGTTCGTCACCGATGTCGAGGACTGCGCCCGTCAGGCTCGAGCGGCCGCCGGAGACCTCCCGGTCATGGTCCATGGGGCGGGCGCAGCCCAAGCCTTGCTGCGAGCGGGGCAGATCGACGAGATGGAGATCCACCTGGTTCAGGTGCTCCTCGGGGACGGCCGGCGACTGTTCGACCACCTCGGTGGCGATCACATCGAACTCGATCTCGTCCGCCGGCTAGAAGGGCGAGATGTCACCCACCTGCGCTACCGGGTACGCCACTCCAATCAGGAGGCCACATGAAGACGCTCTTCGTCTCCTACCGTGTCACCGACGGATAGGCAGGGTCGAGGGTATCGGCGGCACTCGCCTTGTGATCCTCAAGTTCCCCGGCGAACCGGCGGCCTCGCTCGAACTGGCCCACCGGCCAGGCGACGGACGCGTCGACCGACCTCGACGGGTACCCGGATCGAGTTGGTGCAGTGGCCGCCCGGACAGCCCGACGGCGTCGGTGTGCAGCAGGCCTCCGTCCGACAGATTCAGCCGGATCGACCGTCCCGGCCCTGATTCGACGAAGGAGGTGACCGTTCCGGTCAGTTGAGTGAGGTGCCCTGCAGGCAGACGCGTAGTCGGCACCGGTCACATCCAGACCCAGCGCCCGGACCCACCGCAGCAGATGATCTGGATCGTCCTCCAGCGCACTCATCTTGGTGGCGCAGGCGTTGAGCAGGTGATTCGAATCGGTCGTCGCCCGGGGTCGGGGAGTTGTTCGTCGATGCCACCGAAGACGGTGGTGGCGATGGACATCGAGGCGGACCGTCCGTAGAGGGAGCGTCACGGTCCGTCCGTCTGGGGCTGTCCGGGCAGTGTGATCTACGTAACCCATGAGGTCGATCAACACCGGAGGCCACCTGGGAGATATTCCCAGGTAAATCGGTATGTTTTGTCGGAAAATCGCTCGTCCGCCGACGTCTTCGCAGGTGAAGGCCGCTTTCCTGGGGCTTCACAGGGCACCACCGCCGCGTGCATGCTGTGGGCATGGACGCAGCGGAGGTACTGGTGGCGAGGCGCCACGTCGACCTCCTTCGTGTGTGCAGCGCGTCCTGTTGAACCGTTCTTTCGTGTGCCGGGGTCACTGACCCGCCGCGTCCTCGTCTGCCGGCCGCCCTCCTGCGCCGGAATCCTCTCTTTCCTTCCTTCCCCCTGTCCTGGAGGTACCGCGTGTCCACCGACCTGCTCGATCCACCCCGCTCGGCGATTCCCGAGGCTGCGCGGACCGCGGTCGCCGGCCGTTCCAGTGCCGTGTTGCTGTCTCTGCTGCGCCGGGCGCGCAAGGTCAGCGGGCTCGTCATCGTCCTCGCGCTGTGGGAGGCCGGCGCCCGCGCGGGCTGGCTGGGCAGCACGACTCCGCCGCTCAGCGACGTCGCCGTCCGCGGCTGGGAGATGGTGTCGTCGGGCGCGCTGTTCGAGAACCTCGGAGTCTCGCTGGTGCGGGTGCTGAAGGGCCTGGCGATCGGGCTGCCGGTGGGCCTCGTCCTGGGTCTGCTCGCGGGGCTGTTCAGGGTCAGCGAGGACATCATCGACGCGCCGGTTCAGGCGGTCCGGATGCTTCCCCATCTCGCGCTGGTCCCGCTGTTCATCATCTGGTTCGGGATCGGTGAGATGTCCAAGGTCGGCCTGATCGCGGTCGGCGTCGTGTTCCCGCTCTACATCAACGTGTTCCACGGGATCCGGGGGGTGGACGAGCGGCTGGTGGAGTCGGCCCGTACTTGCGGGCTCGGCCGTCTCGGCCTGATCCGGAAGGTCATCCTGCCCGGCGCGCTCCCGCAGATCCTCGTCGGCCTGCGTCTGTCGCTCGGTGTCGCCTGGCTGACGCTCGTCGTCGTGGAGCAGTCGGCGACGGCCAGCGGCATCGGCTTCGTCATCAACCAGGCCACCCAGTTCCTGCAGATGGACACCGTCTTCCTGGTGCTCGTGGTGTACGCGCTGCTCGGAGTGTCGACTGACCTGCTGGTGCGGCTCATCGAGGGGCGAGCCCTGGCGTGGCGGAGAGGGCTGGTCGCGCGATGACGACGACGGTGGAGAGAGGAGTGCGCGTACGCGGTCTCAGACGGGTGTTCGGCGATCGCGCCGTCCTGGACCGCGTGGACCTCGACATCGCGCCCGGCGAGTTCGTCGCGCTGCTCGGCGCGAGCGGCTCCGGGAAGAGCACGCTGCTGCGCGCGCTGGCCGGGCTGGACGGCGAGGGGAGCGGCGAGATCGCCGTCCCCGAGAGGCGTGCCTTCGTCTACCAGGAGCACCGCCTGCTCCCCTGGAGCCGGGTGTGGGGCAACGTCGTCCTCGGCTTGCGAGGACGCGACCTGCGTAAGCGGGCCGAAGCGGCGCTGGCCGAGGTCGGGCTGACGGCTCGTGCCGACGCGTGGCCGCTCACTCTGTCCGGTGGCGAGTCACAGCGCGTCGCGCTGGCCCGGGCGCTGGTGCGGACGCCCGATCTGCTGCTGCTCGACGAGCCGTTCGGGGCGTTGGACGCGCTCACCAGGCTCAACGCACAGGCTCTCGTCGCCGACCTGTGGGCCGAGCACCGGCCGGCGGTGCTGCTGGTCACCCACGATGTCGAGGAGGCGCTCCTACTGGCCGACCGTGCGCTGCTGCTGGCAGACGGCCGGATCGAACGGGAGTACGCCGTCGACCTTCCCAGGCCGCGGTCGCTGGACGACCCGCGGTTCATCGCGCTGCGGCGCGACCTGCTCGACGGGCTCGGAGTGCGAACCGTCCATCAGCCCCCACCCACCGCCAATCAACCGACGAGCTCCGCTCGACAGACCGTCCTCCAGCCCCCACCCACCACCAATCAACCGACGAGCTCCGCTCGACAGACCGTCCTCCAGCCCCCACCCACCACCAATCAACCGACGAGCTCCGCTCGACAGACCGTCCCTACCGCCAAGGAGGCGTCATGACCGATCTGACCGCCGATGTGCTCGTCGCGGGCGGCGGCCCCGCCGGCGCGTGGGCCGCGATCAAGGCCGCGGAGGCCGGCGCCGACGTCATCCTCGCCGACAAGGGATACCTCGGGACGAGCGGCGCGACGGCGTCGGCGGGGACCGGCGTCTGGTACGTCGAGCCGAAGCCGGAGGCCCGGGAGGCGGCCATGGCCAGCCGCGAAGGACTCGGCGGCTACCTCGCCGACCGTGAATGGATGGCCCGCGTCCTCGACCAGACGTACGCGAACATGAACGAGCTGGCCGAGATCTCCAGGTATCCGTTCCCGGTGGACGAGAACGGCCGGCAGATCCGGCGGGGGCTGCAGGGGCCGGAGTACATGCGGCGAATGCGGGTGCGGGTCCGCCGGGCGGGCGTGCGGGTCCTCGATCACAGCCCGGTCACCGAACTGCTCGCGGACGGCGCCGGCGCCGTCGCCGGTGCCGCCGGGTACCACCTGCGCGACGACCGGCCGTTCCGGGTCCGGGCCGGCGCCGTCGTGCTCGCGACCGGCGGGTGCGCCTTCCTCAGCAGGGCGCTGGGCTGCGACGTCAACACCGGGGACGGTGCGCTGTTCGCGGCGGAGGCCGGCGCGGAACTGTCCGGAATGGAGTTCTCCAACGCGTATGCGATCGCCCCCGCCTTCACGTCCGTGACCAAGACGGCCTTCTATTCGTTCGCCACCTTCTACCACGCGGACGGGACCGTTCTGGAAGGCGCGGGCAGCCAGCGGGGGCGTTCGGTGATCGCCCGGACCCTGCTCAGCGAGCCCGTCCTGTGCCGCATCGACCGGGCCACGCCCGAGGACCAGCGCGCGATGCGGCTCGCGCAGGCGAACTTCTTCCTCCCCTTCGACCGGCAGGGCATCGACCCGTTCAAGGACCTGTTCCCCGTCACGCTGCTCGCCGAGGGCACTGTCCGCGGCACCGGCGGCATCCGGATCACCGGCCGCGACTGCTCCACCTCGGTGCCCGGCCTGCACGCGGCGGGGGACGCCGCCACCCGCGAGCTGATCTGCGGTGGCTTCACCGGCGGCGGCAGCCACAACGCCGCGTGGGCGATGTCGTCGGGCACCTGGGCCGGTCAGGGTGCCGCGCGGCACGCCGCCGAACTGGGCGGACGAGCCGGAGCGCGGGCCCTGCACGCACTCGGCGAGGCGGGGCTCCGGCCCGCCGGTCCGGCGACCGGCGGGCACTCCGGCTACGTCGCCGCCGTCCAGGCCGAGGTGCTGCCCTACGACAAGAACCTGCTGCGGCACGGCGATCGCCTCGCCCCGGCACTGGACGTCCTGGACCGGACGTGGCGCGAACTGCGCGGCACACTGCGCGAGGACGGCGCCGGAGTCGTCCGGGCGCGATCGGCCGCCGCGATGACCGCACACGCCCGCTGGATGTACAGCGCCGCACTCACCCGCACCGAGACGCGCGGCATGCACAAGCGCCAGGACCTGCCCGACCAGGACCCGGCCCAGCACCACCGGCTCGTCACCGGCGGCCTCGACGAGATCTGGACGCGCCCGGAGACAGGGGCACTGGCGGTGGCGTCATGATCGAGATCGTCTCGCGGGAGCGCTGCATCGCCTGCGACAAGTGCGTCGACGTCTGCCCGACGAACGTCTTCGACCGCGGCGCTGACGGCATTCCGCTCATCGCCCGGCAGAGCGACTGCCAGACCTGCTTCATGTGCGAGGCGTACTGCCCGGTCGACGCCCTGTTCGTCGACCCGCGCTCGCACCCGCTGCCCGAGCCTCCGGACGAGGCGGCGCTCGCCGCGGACGGGACACTCGGCGCCTACCGCGCGCAGATCGGCTGGGGCCGGGGACGCACCCCCGGCGCCAAGCTCGCGATCGGCCCGTCGCTGAACCGGACCGGCGCGCCCCTCACCTCCTGAAAACCGTGAAATCCCTGACAGGACCCCCGTGAAAGGCAACAAAGTGAGACTTCCCCGAGTTCTGGCCGCCGGTCTGATCGTCCTCGCCGCGACGGCGTGCGGCTCCTCCGAGGCCGACAGCGGTTCCGGGACGCTCCGCGTCGGAGTGATCGGCTCGGGGGTCGGCAACAAGCTGACCCGCGCGGTCGGGTTCCTCGACCAGCGCGGCGAACTGCTCCCGGAGTTGAAGGCCGCCGGAATCACCAAGATCAAGGTCGCGACGTTCCCCAACGGCCCCGACCTGAACCAGGCCCTCGCCGGCGGCTCCCTCGACATCGGCATGTACGGGGACACGCCGGCGCTCATCGGCCGGGGACAGGGGCTGCCGACCCGGCTGCTGTCGCTCAACTCGGTCCGCCTGGACGCCGCGATCGTCGCCAAGAAGGACGGCGGGCCGGCGTCCCTCAAGGACCTGGAGGGCAAGCGGATCGGCGTCCAGACCGGCTCCTACATCCACCGCTACCTGCTCGGCGCGCTGAAGCAGGCCGGGGTGAAGCCGAAGGAGATCATCCACATGTACACGCCGGCGATCATCGCGGCGCTGGAGAAGGGCTCGATCGACGCGGGCGGCCTGGTCTCCGCCGACCAGGTCGCGGAGGAGCAGAAGGGCTACAAGTCGATCGACATCGCGTCCCGGGACCACCCGGACCTTCTCGGCACCTCCGTCACGGTCGTGACGGAGAAGTACCTGGCCGGGCACAAGGACATCGTCCAGGTGTGGCGGAAGGCCGAGACCAAGGCCGTGCAGGCCGCCAAGGCCGACTGGCCCGGCTACACCGCGTACGTGGCCAAGACCGGCGGATACGCCGCCGATATCTCGATCAAGACGACACTGAAGGGGCAGCTGCCCGACGAGCCGTTCCCGGCGGAGGGGCTGAAGCTTCTCGAGGGGACCAAGACGTTCCTCGTCCAGCAGGCACTCATCAAGAAGGACTACACGCTCAACTCGTGGCTGGCGCCCGGGGCCAGGCCGTGACCGGGCTCGACACCGACGTCCTCGTCCTCGGCGGCGGTCCCGCCGGGGCGTGGGCGGCGCTCGCCGCGGCCGGCACCGGTACCCGGGTCGTCCTCGCGGACAAGGGCTACTGCGGTACCAGCGGCCCGACCGCGTCGGGCGGCAACAACCTCTGGTACATCCCGCCGGACGCGGCGGCCCGGGCCCGGGCGGTCGGCGAGCGCTTCGAACAGAGCGGCCGGCTCGCCGACCGCCGCTGGATGGCGCGGGTGGTCGACGAGACGTACCGGCGCGTCGACGACCTCGCCCGCTTCGGGTACCCGTTCCCCGTCTACGAGGACGGGGTCGAGCGGCGCGGCAGCCTGCAGGGACCCGAATACATGAAGCGGATGCGGCGCCGTGTGCACAGGTCGGGAGTGACGATCCTCGACCACCATCCGGCGCTGCGGCTGCTCGTGGACGACTGGGGCGTGGCCGCCGGCGCGTCCGGCATCGCCCGCCAGAAGGGCGGGGAGACCTGGACCGTCCGCGCCGGGGCGGTCGTCCTCGCCACCGGCGGCTGCGCGTTCCTGTCCGGCGCGTTCGGCACCAACGTCGACACCGGTGACGGACACCTGATGGCCGCCGAACTGGGCGCCGAGCTGTCGGGCATGGAGTTCTCCAGCGCCTACGCGTTCTCCCCGGCGTACGGCTCGCACACCAAGGGCCCGATGATGCAGTTCGCGACGTACTACACCGAGGACGGCGCCCCGATCGACGTGCCGGATCCGCTGGCCGCCAGAATCCCAGTCGCGGAGCGGCTCGCGGCGGGCGAGAAGGTGTACGCGCGGCTGGACAAGGCGCCCCCGCAACTGCACGAGGCCATGCGGCACGCCCAACCGAACTACTTCCTGCCGCTGGACAAGGCCGGCCGGGGTCGATCCCTTCCGCGACCGGTACGAGCTGCGAATGGTGCTGGAGGGCACGGTCCGCGGCACAGGTGGCCTGCGGATCACCGGCGACGACTGCGCGACGATCGTCCCCGGCCTGTACGCAGCCGGGGACGTCGCGACGCGGGAACTTGTGTCCGGGGCCGTCAGCGGAGGCGGTGCCTACAACGGGGCATGGGCGATCTCATCGGGCACCTGGGCCGGCCGCGGCGCCCCCGTGTTCGCGGCGGGCCGGGCGCGTCCACACGCCGTCCCGGCCGGACGCGCGGGTCTCGACCCCGGGCGGCTCGATGCGGCGACCGTCATCCGTGCGGTGCAGGACGAGATGCTGCCGCTCGACCGCAACCTCTTCCGGACACGCGACAAGCTTCGCGACTCCCTGGCCTCGCTGGACGCGCTGTGGGAACGGATCACCTCCCAAGGCATCGCCGGAACAGGCCGCGAACGTCTCCGCGCAAGGTCGGCCACGGCGATGACGGCGCACGCCCGGTGGTGCTACATCGCCGCCCTGGCCCGTCCTGAGTCACAGGGAATGCACCGGCTGGAGAACCTTCCCCCACTGCGGCAGTACGAGCATCGGCGGCTCGTCGGCGGCCTTGACGAACCATGGACGGCCGCCGAGCCCGCCGCCGAGCCTCAGGAGACGCCGGCATGATCGAGGTCGTGAGCGCGGGCCGCTGCGTGCGGTGCGACGTGTGCATCAAGGTCTGCCCGACGGACGTGTTCGACCGAGGGCCCGACGGCCTTCCGGTCATCGCCAGGCAGAGCGACTGCCAGACGTGCTTCATGTGCGAGGCCCACTGCCCGACGGACGCCCTCTACGTCGCGCCGTTCACCGATCCCGCTCCGGCAGGCTCCCTCCACACCGACGAGGACGCACTGGCCGACGCCTTCGGCGCCTACCGCCGCATCGTCGGCTGGGGCAACGGCCGCACCACCGGCAGCCGCGCGGACCGCAACCACATCTTCACCGAGCGATTGCGGTCATCCCCATGACCGCTCGCTCCAGCTCGCCCTCATCCACGACCACAGCGCGCTCGTAGAAGTTGGCTAGTTGATCGTGGGCGCCAGAAGCCCGTTCATCGTGAGGTTCACAAGTCGGTCGGCCTGTTCCTTTGACATGTGCTCGGAGATCCAGGCGGCGGCGTTCATCAACGCGAAGATGTCGGCGCCCGCGGCGTCCTGGCGCAGGGCGCCGGCCTCGCGCGCCCTGGCGACGAGCCGGTCGCCGAGATCGGCCATCCGCAGGCACGCCTCGCGGAGCTCGGGTTTACCTGCTTTTAGAGTAGGAAAAGTAGGTTTCTTCGTCAACAGGAAGGCCATAGGCGATCAACAGTGATCCATGTCACCTTCGCGCTTGAAGAACGGTTTCAGGGAGCGGAGATCACGCGGGAACCGCCGTCGACGGGGATGCGGATGCCGGTCGTTGCCCGAAAGTCCCCTCCCACGACTGCGGCGATCACCTTCGCCACGTCCTCGGGCTCGAGCATCCGGTGCAGCACCGAACGTTCGGCGCGCGCCTTCTCCACCTCTGGCGTCATCATGTGGGCCGTGGCGTCGGTACGCACCGCGCCGGGCGCGACGACGTTCACCCCGATCCCGTACGGCCCGGCCTCCGCGGCGACGTGCCGCGCGAAGGTGTCGAGGGCCGCCTTGGCGGTGGCGTGCGCGATCGCGCCGGGGCGGACGAGTTCAGCGCTGAGGCTTGAGACGTAGACGATCCGCCCGCCGCCCTGGCCGCGCATCACCTCCAGGACCCGCTTGGTCAGGTGGAAGACGGCGGCCATCTCGCCGTCCACCTTGCCGATGAAGTCCTCCCAGGTCATGGCGTCCAGTGGAGCGAACGGCGGGGTGACGTTGGCGTTGCAGACGAGCGCGTCGACGGTGTGGCGGCCTCGGATGAGGGCGGCGACGTGCTCCGGGTCTCGGACGTCGGCCTGGGCGAGTTCCGCCGTTCCGCCTTCTCGCCTTATCTCCTCCGCGACCTTCTCCGCGCTCACCGTGTCAGCGCGGTAGTTGACGACGCTGTGGAAGCCGCGTCGTCCCAGCTCCTTGGCCGTCGCGGCGCCGATCCCGCGGCCGGCGCCTGTGATGAGGGCGACTTTTGGCACTTCTCCTCCTGGAGTCTCTTGCCGGGGCCACGGCGACGGTAGGGGACGTCGCTAACTGTCGGTAAGTACCTACTCCGAGGTAAGCTCCCTACGTCAGAGACGGTTCGCAGGATGGGGCGGTGACGAGACGGCGTGAGTGACACGTTTCACAGGGAATGCCCGGCACGCATGGTGCTCGACCACGTCACCGGCCGGTGGGGCGTACTGATCCTCACCGCCATGCGCGAACGGGACCTGCGCTTCTCCGAGCTGCGCGAGAAGATCGAGGGGATCAGCGAGAAAATGTTGTCCCAGACGCTGCGCATGCTGCTGAGGGACGGCCTGGTGTCCCGCACGGTAGAACCGTCCACACCGCCCAAGGTGACCTACGGCCTGACGACGCTGGGCAAGGGAATCACCGAGCCCCTGGAAGGCCTGTCCGGCTGGATCCGCGACCACGCCGAAGACATCCTCGCCGCCCAGGCCTCCTTCGACGCCACCGGCCCGCGATAGGGAGTTACCGGACCTGCCAGAGCCGGTACAGCGGCAGGCCGGCCACCAACGCACCCCCGCGCCGGTGCCACGCAGCCGCCGCAGTCGACGCGGACGTACGGCGCCGTCCGCGCCCGCGGTCACGTGCGACCAGCGAACCGGCGGGTTAGCGCATCCGGCGGTAGCGGCCGGGAGCGACCGCGAACGCGCGCTTGAAGGCGTTGGCGAAGGCGTACTCCGAGCCGTATCCGACCCGCTCGGCCACCGCGCCGAGCGGCGCGTCGGACTCGCGCAGCAGCCGCGCCGCCGTGGTCAGCCGCCACCAGGTCAGATAGGCCAGCGGCGGCCGTCCGACGAGCGCGTTGAACCGGCGGGCGAACGCGGCCCTCGACAGCCCCGCCCGGTCCGCCAGCTCTGCGACCGTCCAGGGCCGTGCTGGATCGCCGTGGACGGCGTCGAGCGCGCCGCTCACCGCAGGGTCGGCCAGCGCCGCGGCCCACCCGCCGGTCCCGCCGCAGGCCGGCTGCTCCTCCAGCCAGGTGCGCAGGATGTAGACCAGCAGCGTGTCCAGCAGTGACGGGACGACCGCGTCGGCGCCCGGGCCGGGGTCCTGCAGTTCCGCGCCAAGCAGGTCGACTGCGGCGCGCAGGCAGGATTGACGGCCGACCCGGGCTGGGAGGTGCACGATGCCGGGCAGGCCGTCCAGCAGCGGATGCCCGCGGTCGGCGTCGAGCTGGTAGGCGCCGCACAGCACCACGGCGCTCGGCGGCCCGGTCACGGCCACGCGGTTCGGGCCGTCCGCATCCACCCCCGGGAACGGAAGCTCGGCGAACGGCGTGGTGGGGGCGTCCGCCAGGCCGTACTCGCCTCCATGCGGGAAGAACAGGACGTCGCCGGCGGCCAGCGCGATCGGGGCGCCCTCCCGGGGGAGCAGCCAGTACGACCCGGCCAGCACGACCTCGAACCCGGCCGTGCCGGGCGCGTGGCGGAACCGCCGGCCCCACGGCGCGTGCCTTTCCACTCGCGCCGACTGGGGCGCGCCGGTGCGCATCACGGCGATCACGTCGCTCAGCACGTCCATGCGGCAAGGCTAGCCGGAAGACGATTACGTATGAAATCAAGATTCTGTGGCATTGGTTGTCTTACTGACGCGCTCTACGGTCAAAAGCACATCTTGTGAAGGGAACAGAATGATTGTGATCACGCAGCGTTTCAGCTTCAAGGCGGACACCACACCGGCGCGGAAGGAGGCCGTTCTCACCGCGATGCGGCGGACCTCGGCCGTGGAGTCGACGTCCTTCTCGTTCGTCGGGCCCGAGCTGGGCGACGCCGACGACGGCCTCACCCACGGATACTGCGTGGCGATCCCGGATCTCGCCGCGCTGGAACGCTACGTCCACGACCCGATCCACCTGGCGGGCGACCCCGAGATCCTGCCGTACCTGGCCCGCCTCACCCACGTCCGGTTCTCGGACGACTCCGATCCGGATCTGAACGAGAAGATCATCGTCCTGCACCAGAAGAAGCTCGCGATGTACCCGGAGTGGGAGCGCCTCCTCAACGCGATCCCGAGCGGTGCCCCTGAGCCGCACCGGGCCTGAACGCGCGCCGCGCCCGCTCCCTCTCGTCGTGCCGCCGGAGTTCGACGACGTACGTCCGGGCCGTCCGCGCTCGCTCGGCGATGACTTCGGCGCGCTGGTCCCCCTATGACGGGCGGGACCAGCGCGCCGAGGCCGCGCTCAAGGAGCTCGGAAGCTCAAGGCGGCTCCACAGGCCGGGGGGCTGCCTGGCCAGAAGCGGCCGGTAGATCAGCTGTCTGCGCCGCTATACCCGGTCATGGGCCGCCGGCGGCTGACCGGCGCTCCTGGGGAGGCGATACACGTAGCCGACCTGCCGCACGGTCACCAGGCGCTTTTGGTGACGCCCGAGCTTGCGGCGCAGCCGATGAATATGGACGTCGACCGTTCTGACTCCTGCCTCCTCGGCCGGATGCCCCCACACGGCGTTCATGAGATGCCCTCTGGAGAACACCTTCCCGGGACGCGCCGTCAGGTAGTCGAGCAACTCGAACTCCCGGAACGTCAGCGTCACCTCCCCCCCCCGTCCGACCAGACACGCCTGGCATCTCGATGGACGACAAGGCCGTCGGGGTCCACGGTCGGGCGGCTCCACCCCGGTTCCCGCCGGTCGAGCGGCGCGGCCGCCGTTTCCGGCGCCCCGGCCGGCGTTTCCGGAAGGAGATGTGCGGTGATCACCATGATCTGGCCGGTCTCGGGGACCGGGACGACCTCGACCAGGCCGTCCGGGGGCACATTGGCCACGCTCACCGCCGGTCCGCCGCCGGCCTTCGCATCCTGAAGTCGTGACATGACAGAATCCCTTCGTTCCCATGCATGATCAGGCCCTTGGAGGGCGGTCGGCACCGATCGTCATGAGCACGAGGCGATCATGGCCGGCTCGGGACCTCGGGTCTTCAGAAGCAGGGCTTGGAAGGCGCACAGAGGGCGCTGGCCTGCCAGCACAGGTCCACGGGCAGGCGCGCCGTCAGGGGTATGTCACGGCTCACGGTCCCAGATTGCAGAATATTTCCTATTTTGTCAATAGGAAAAGTCTCTTTCTATGCACAACACGACACCCTCGCCAGGGCAGGCGGGCGCTCGTCGTCACCAAACTGGACCAGCCGGCGTCGCCATGGAGGAACCGGATCGCCCGGGAGGTCAGGCTCGGGCACATCCCGTACCCTCCGGTGCATTACCTACTATTCCGGTTGGTATAGTTCCTTCATGGCCGCCTACCTCGTGACACGCAGACACATCGATCTGCTGCGTGTCACGGCGACGAGCTGTCATCGGTGTCACCCGACGGTCTGACCTCCCTGCCCGCTGTTCGTTGACGCAGGCGGCGCCTCAGGAACAGCCGGAGACCAGCCCGCCGCCGTCCGCTCGGCCGCACTGATCTCTGATCCCATGCCCGCGACCCGGGCCGCCCGGACGCGGTCCGTCATGCGCACGTCCATTCGAGGAGACTTCATGCGCCCCATGCGCCCCATTGCCGGTATCGCCCTCCTCTCCGCCGCCGCGATCTTGACGGCGTGCGGAGACGGATCGTCGGGCGGCACGTCTGGCGGCAACGCCTACAAGTTGCTCCAGGCCGGAACCCTGAGAGCCGGCACCCTGACCGACGCCCCGCCCAACGTGTACCTGAAGGACGGCAAGTTCACCGGGTTCGACAACGACCTCCTGACCGCGGTAGCCGCCAAGATCGGCCTCAAGGTGGAGTTCGCCGGCACCGACTTCTCGGCCCTGCTCTCCCAGGTGGCCACGCACAAGTTCGACGTGGGCAGCTCCTCGATCACGATCACCGAGGCGCGCAGGAAGACCGTCGGCTTCACCAACGGATACGACTTCGGCTACTTCGGGCTTGATGTGCCGGCCGGTTCACCGATCAAGAGCTTCCAGGAACTCAAGGGGAAGCGAATCGTGGTCGTCCAGGGAACGGTCCAGGACGACTACGCCAGCAAGCAGGGGCTGAACCCGGTGCGCGTGCCCGACTACAACGGCGCCCTCAACAAGCTGAAGACCCGGACCGCGGACGCGTGGATCTCGCCCGCGGAGATCGGCGAGAAGACCGCCAAGGACAGCCGCGGCAAGGTCGTCCTGGCGGCGAAGGAACTCAGCCCCGCTCCGACCGCGTTCGCCGTCGCCCACGACCATCCGGAGCTGCTGGCGGCGCTGAACAAGGGACTGGACGAGGTCATCAAGGACGGCGAGTGGACGAAGCTGCAGGAACAGTACTACCCGGGGCGCCCGGTGCCGACCGCGTTCAAGCCCGGCAGCGGGAAGGTCGTCTACCCCCCGGTCAGCGCCTCGGCGTCGCCGACCGGATCCGCGTCCCCCGCCAAGTGACCGGGTCCGTTCGGGCACCGGCGACGTGCGCCTACGCGGGGCGTTGACATGGATGAGCTGACGACGCTGTGGGACACCTTTCTCAATTGGGAGTCCATGCGGCGGGCCCTGCCGGACATGCTCACCACGGGCCTGCCCAACACGCTGATTCTCTCGATCATCTCGGCCTTCATCGGGACCCTCCTCGGGATGTTCCTGGCCGTGGCGGGCATCGCGCGGACCCGATGGCTGCGATGGCCCGCGCGCGTCTACACCGATGTCTTCCGCGGTCTGCCGGCCGTGGTGACCATCCTGCTGATCGGGGTCGGCCTGGCCCAGCCGGCGATGCAGATCTGGGGGCCCAACCCGTACCCGCTCGGTATTCTCGCGCTGTCGCTCATCGCGACCGCCTACATCGGCGAGATCTTCCGGTCGGGCATCCAGAGCGTCGAAGCCGGGCAGTCGGAGACCGCCCGGGCGCTGGGGTTCTCCCACGTCTCGGCGATGCTGCTGGTGATCATCCCGCAGGGGGTGCGGCGGGTGCTCCCGGCCTGGGTCAACCAGCTCATCGCACTCATCAAGGAATCCAGCCTGGTCTACTTCCTCGGCCTGGCCGCCGACCAGCGTGAACTGTTCAGGATCGGGCAGGACGCCGCGGCCAACACCGGCAACCAGTCCGCGTTGCTGCTGGCCGGATTGTTCTACCTGGTGCTCACGGTGCCCTTGACCCATCTGGTGAACTTCGTCGACAGGCGGCTACGGCAAGGGCGCCGGAACAACCGTGGCCCCGCGGATGACGGCGACGGCCTCCTGCTCGCCGGTGCGACACCGGCGCCGGTGCCGGGTGAAGGGGCTACACGATGAGCGACGACGAACTCACCGGATCGGCCGCCACAGACCGTGCGGCCTTCTCTCCGGCCGGTCTCGTGGCACGCGACATCCATCTCGCCTTCGGCGCCACCAAGGTGCTCCGCGGCGTGAATCTCGACGTCCCGGCGGGCCGGACCGCATGCCTGATCGGCCCTTCCGGATCCGGCAAGTCGACATTCCTGCGGACGGTCAACCGACTGCTCGAACCCGACCGCGGCGACGTGCTGCTCGACGGGGCGAGCGTGCTGGAGGGCGACCCCGATCTGCTCCGGCGGCAGATCGGCATGGTGTTCCAGCACTTCAACCTGTTCCCGCATATGAGCGTCCTGCGCAACCTCACATTGCCGTTGCGGAGGATCAGGAAGCTGTCCGCCGAGGGGGCCGAGGAGGCGGCCCGCCGCCAACTCGATCTCGTCGGGCTCGGTGACAAGGCCGGCTCACGGCCGGGAAACCTGTCGGGCGGACAGCAGCAGCGCGTCGCTATCGCCCGTGCACTGGCGATGGAGCCACGGGTCATGCTCTTCGACGAGGCGACCTCCGCGCTCGACCCCGAGCTGGTCAAGGGCGTTCTCGGCCTGATGTCCGACCTGTCCCGGCAGGGGATGACCATGGTGGTCGTCACGCACGAGATGGGCTTCGCCCGGGAGGTGGCCGACACGGTGACCTTCCTGGACCGCGGTGTCGCCGTCGAGTCGGGTCCACCCGAAGAGATCTTCGGTTCGCCGAGCAGCGTCCGGCTGCGGCAGTTCCTCTCCGACATGCCCTGACCGAAGAGGACACCCAGGAAGGAAACCGCCGCCCTCACGACCGCAAGACCGCCACGGATCGTGTGTCGGGCTCAGCATCCGGGCCGCCGGGAGACGGCGCGGCGAGCACGACGAGCCTCTCGGCCGTGGCGGTCTCGGGTTACGGGTGACCTCGATCGATCGAACCGCGTATCCGCGGTTCGCGCGGGTGGTGGCGCGGGAGCCGGCGGAAGCGTTCACGCCGATCGATGCCGAGATCGAGTGGACGAGCTACCCGGCTACACCAGGTTGGACGCAATGGCCTCGGCGATCCGCACGGAGGGTGGCACCGGGTGCTTTCAGGTAGTGGCCGAGCGCCTTGATGCGGCCGCGCACGGTGCGGCTGCTGTCAGCCGCTTGCGGACGACCGCGCGATGCCGACTGGTCGACATCGGCGCCGCCCGCCGCGACCCCGACCCCGTCGGTCCACCCCGGCGCGCCGCGAACGCGCCCGCTCATGACCACGGCACACCATCGACCTTCCGCCCGCCGACCACCCTGACGGGGAAGAGCGGCAGCGTTTCGTCGGCTCGTTGGGAATGCTGTTCGCGACCCTGGGGCCCGAAAATGTTGGTGAGAAGTGAGAGCGCCGAGGGTGGTCTCGCCGCGATCGTTTAGAAGATCGTTTGGAGGAGGTAGAGAGCTGCCAGGGCGGTGGCGAGGGCGCCGAGGGTGAGCCGGAGGGCGGTTTCCGGGAGGCGGGGTTGGAGCCGTGCGCCGAGGTATCCGCCGACGAGTCCGCCCAGGCCGCAGGTGAGCCCGAGTGTCCAGTCGGGGGCGATGGCGCCCTGTGAGGTGAACGAGAGCGCGGCGTAGATGGCAGCGCCGGTCAGCGAGGTGAGGAAGGTCGAGGCGAGGGCGGCAGGGGCGACCTGGGCGACGGGCATGCCGCGACCGACGAGGATGGGGCCGATGATGGAGCCGCCGCCGATGCCATAGATGCCACCGACAATGCCGACGGCGAGCGAGAGCGTGGCGATGAAGCGACTGGACAGGCCGGCGGACATGGCGGCCGAGCCCTCAACCGGGTCCCGGTGCCGTGGCGGACGCAGGGAGCGGGCGCAGAGCCAGAGGCCCAGTGGCAGCAACAGCAGGCCGACCAGGACACGGAAGGCCGTGGCGCCGGGGACGGCGAAGACCCGGATGACCGCTCCGGCGATAACGCCGGGCAGGGTCCCGGCGATCAGCAGCCGGGTCAGCGGGCCGCCCAGGTGCCCGTGGCGGTGATAGCGGGCCAGCGCGCCGGGACCGGCGACGACATTGAACAGTAGGTTCGTCGGGGTGACCGCGGGGCTGGGGACGTTCAGCAGGCTGAGCTGAACCGGCAGCAGGAACACCGCTCCCGACACCCCGACCGGCGCGGTCACCACAGCGATCAGCGCGCCGGCGGCGAACCCGAACAACTCCGGTTGCCCTGTCACGTCCCCGACTCCGCCGCCATCCGGCACAGCCTGCCGTATCGGGTGTCCGGGAGCGGAAGCGGGTCCCGCGGAACTCCGGCCCGTTCAGGGGGCTGAGGTGATCAGGTGTCGGGTGTTGTTCGGCGCGGGCCGGGCTTTGTGCGAGATGGTGGAAATCCGATCCCGCAATTGGAGGCGGTGGCCGAGCCCGTCCGAGCCCGTGACGTGATCCACTGGTTCAACGAGATCGGCCTGACCTGCCCGGGCCTAAACGGCGGGGGCCGTCCCCGCCGACTCGGCCTTGACCCCGCGCTGCCTGCTGGCCCAGTGCGGAGTCATCTTCCAGCGCGCCAAGACCTGGAAGAGATCCACCGACCCCGAGTACGACGCCAAGTTCGACCGGATCGAGCCGTCCTGGGGCTTCTCCCGACCGGGTATTACCCAACGACGATTTCGGCCCGCTGACTCGGCGGGGACAGACCTCGTGTGACACGCCCCGTTGGCAAGCCACCTCCTGCCAGTCACACCGCCGTGATGTCGGACGTAATGGGCCGCAGCGGCCGCCATCCAGCTTGGGGTGCCGTCAACCAAAGTGGCACCAGCCGCCAGTGCGCCGCGAAGCGCTGATCTGTCCGTACGGAGGTGAAGACCACCGTTGCTCTGTCGTCGTGGTGGCGAGGCAAGGCTGGAGGCAGCCCGATCCTGGAATCGAAGGGAGGCTGGGAACGGGCGAGCTCGGCGAAGCTCACTTTGGCGTCGACCTGCAGCTCGGCGAGAATACGAAGGTCGAGGGCGTCGATTCCCTTTGGTTCGTATGTCCGCTCGGGTCTGATCCTTCGATTCGCCATACTCCTAAATTACGGGTTGGCCGACGATGGCGTCATGCCGCTCACGGGCCCTCGCATCGTCTTGTCCGCAGCGCCTCCATGGACCTACTTCGCCGGAGCGCCGTCTTCCACTACCTCGGCTCGGCCTTTGCCGTGCTCTTGTTCAACGGGCTCGCTCCGCTCGGGGTCACGGCACCGAGGAGCTGGAGCACCGCACTTGTTTTCGCGCTCTGGCGTCGCCTCTGGCGGACCCTCACCCGACTCGACGCCGAGGGGCATCGTACGATCACCGCCTGGGGCGCGATGCTCGCGGCCATGAACGTCTGTTTGTACCTGGCGATCACCCGCGTGCCCCCGGGGACCGTGGCCGCGATCGAGTTTCTGTCGGTCATCGTGCTGGCCGCGCTCGGTGCCCGTACGGCACGTAACCTCATGGCACTCGTGGCAGCCGCACGCATGGCTCGGTCTACCTACGCGTTGCTGGCGCTGCTTCCGGTCGCGGCAACGGTGATCGGCATCGTGGTGTGTCGGCGACTCCCCTCACTCCCGTTACTCGCCGAACTCGCGCTCGTGGTGCTCTCAGTCGCGCTCCATCGGGAACTCCGGCCTCCTATAGCCGCGGCGAAGACCACGCCCTCACAGGGAGGTAAGACGAAATGCGATACATGAAGCTGGGCTCGTCGGGACTGCAGGTCTCCCGGATCTGCCTGGGCATGATGACGTACGGCGATCCAGGTTCCTGGGAGTGGCTGCTGCGCGAGGACGCGGCCGAGCCGATCGTAAGGCGCGCGGTCGAGGCCGGTGTGACGTTCTTCGACACCGCCGACATGTACTCCGACGGCGCGAGCGAGGAGATCACCGGTCGGCTGCTCGGCAAGCTCTTCGCGCGCCGCGACGACTACGTTCTCGCCACGAAGGTCTACTTTCCGACGGGGCCGGGCCCGAACGACCGAGGGCTGTCCCGCAAACATGTGCTGGCCGCCATCGATGCCTCGCTGACGAGGCTCGGAACCGACTATGTCGATCTGTACCAGATTCACCGCTGGGACTACGAGACGCCGATCGAGGAGACCATGGAAGCCCTGCACGACGTAGTGCGGGCCGGCAAGGCACGCTACATCGGAGCCTCCAGCATGTTCGCTTGGCAGTTCGCCAAAGCGCAGCACACTGCTCAGATTGCCGGCTGGACCAGATTCGTGTCGATGCAGAGCCACTACAACCTCATCTATAGAGAAGAGGAGCGGGAGATGATCCCGCTGTGCGCCGATCAGGGGGTGGGCCTCATCCCGTGGAGCCCACTGGCACGCGGACTGCTCACGGGGAGCCGCCACCGCGACAACCAGCCGCGCACGGTCCGAGCCGGCAGCGACGAACTGGCCGACCGCATGTACGAGGACGCAGACTTCGACGTCGTTGACGCGGTACGTGCGGTCGCCGGCGAACGAGGCCTGCCACCAGCGCAGCTCTCGCTCGCGTGGCTACTCGGAAGGTCTGGGGTGAACGCACCGATCGTCGGAGCGAGCAAGGTGGGTCATGTGAACGACGCGATCGCGGCGGTGGATGTGTCCCTGAGCGAAGAGGAGACGGCCCGGCTGGAGGCCCCCTACCAGCCACACCGGATCATCGGGCACTCTTGAAGGGGTGTCCGGCGCAACCACGGCGAGACGTCGACCGCCAGCACGATCCCCCCGTCGGCCGCCCTCGGCAGCGGCGACGCCGCCAACGCCCAGCGCAGCCGGGCAACATCGAGCCGGGCACAGTTGCAGAAGCATCGCGGTGTCGGACAGCAGCCATCGAGCCGGGTGGCGAACTGATCGCGTAGCGGGAGTTGTCACTCGGCGGCGTTCCCACCGTGCTTGTCACTGGGCCGGAATGCTCCGACCCAGGCCGATGTGACTGAGCGCTTGGGGCTGGTGGTGCGGTTTGTCTTGGTGCGGGTCGGTTGCGGCTAGTGCCCGTCGGGCTGGTCTGGGGTGAATGGCCACTCCTCGAACCCGACGCAGCGGCCGTCGGTGTCGAAACGCAGGATCCATAGGTCGCGCCAGCGCGCAGGGTCGTCGCCCAGGTAGTCGACCTCGATCCGCACCACCGCCGTGTCGCCGTCGACGGCCACGACCTCGCTCATGATCGTGAACGGCTCGTCGGGGCCGTCGCGCTCAGCGTCCCACCACGGGCCGAGCCGGGACAGGCCCACGATCGGGTGTGCCCACGGCGACGGCAGGTACGACACGTCCTGCGAGAACAGCTCGGCTAGCGGCTCGGTGCCGGGCGTGCGCCACGCCCGCTCGTACCCCGCGACCCACCTTTCGACGGTATTTGTGTCCATGCCCACCATGCTGCCAGTGAGCCGATGCGCGATAGGCGTCACCAACGCCACGATCCGACCTGCGGCCTCGTCTCCGCCGGTCACGACAGTTGTCACCACATCGGCGCGCTAGGGTCGACCGTCTACGCCTACTATGCGGCCTGGCGGGACGAGGGAATCGTCGCCCAACCCGGATATGAGCTGACCGGCGTGGCCCGCGCCAAAGAAGGCCGCAAGCCAGAACCGACCGCCGCCATGGTCGAGACCCAGAGCGCCGACTGGAGAAGGCCAGAACCGTCAGCCGCTTGGGCGGCTCTGAGGAACTCCCAGACGCCTCGCTCGACGAGGCCGCACGACCCCGCCCTCGAGATCCGAGAGAGCCCAGAAGCGGCGCTCTGGGCCATGCTGGTCGCCGCCCCAGACGAGGGTGTCCTGTACCTCTCCTCTCCAGGCCAGTGACAAGAGCCGCCGATGGGTCTGCCACCAGCTCGACAGCCTTTCGAGCACCGGACGTGCCGTACAGGTCAGCCGAGGACGGTGGCGCGCCACCTCCCATGCCGACGACGCTTCGTGAGCGCACACGGATTCGTGCAATGCACAACCCTCACGCGCGTCTGCACGTAAGGAGAACGTTGTGCGTTGAACGTGCACAACAGATGCACGACGTCCAAACACGCAGCGTAGCCATAAGAGGAGGTGATGTCTGAACGCCCGATCTCGAAGCCAAAGACGAACGATGGGTTCGTGAGCAATTCGCACGCGCCCCGAGGTGGTCAGACGATCGATGGCAACGGATCAACGCGATACGCCACACCGGACCGCGTCAGCGCCAGGGGAACGAAGAGTAAGCCCGGGAGTCCTCGCCTGAGGACTCCCGGACTCCGTCGATCGTGGCGCCGCGGGCACCAGGGCAGGGCGGCCGGAACGGGTGGGCGCCGCGATCCGTGTTGCCTGGACGCCGCATCACGGAACTGTCCACGGTGAACACTGCCAACAGGCGCCGTTACAAAGAAAAGAGAACGGAGACCGACCATGAACGAAAGGCGTTCAAGGTTTCTCGTGGCGGCTTGCGCCGTCCTGATCGCGGCCATGCTGGCCCAGCCCTACGTTTCCGACCACATCGGGCAGTTCATCCTGCTGGCCGTGTGGGGCCTGCTCTCGATGGGCGGGATGGTCGCGTGGGTGGCCGCCTGGGCGCGCGCCAACCGCCGTAACCCCGAGATCCTGTCGGGGTGGTGGGCCAAGACGAAGCTCGTGGTCTGGACAGGTGTTCTGCTTGTCATCTGCTTCGCCGTGGCCTTTGCCATCGGCCATTTCGGCTGATGGCACGAACAAGTGAGCGGCTCCGGGTGACACCGGAGCCGTTCCGTGTCGCCCGGCATGCCGGGCGCACGATGCCCCATCCCGGACTCCCAGCGCCTCAAGTCCCTACAGCCGAGAGGCAACGGCTTTGCAGAGAGACCACGCTGGCACAGGAGCGGCAGCGCTGGCCTGCAGCTATGGCGCCTGTCAACGCTAAAATCAGCTGATAGGAGAGAACAGGTTCGTTAGTCTGGCCAGCGTGGACGATGAGACAGCGAAACATTTGAATTTACAACCTCGAGCTTAATCGCTGTCGATACAAATGCCCTGTTTGACGTTTATCGCTTCAACAAAGAGGCGTGCGAAGAATACCTCGCCACACTGCGACTACTGGGTAACCGTCTGTGGATACCGAATCGAGTCGGCCCGCGCCAGCCATAGAGAAGGAGACCAGGTCAGCGACCGTGAGCCCTCCGGCACCGCCAAGGAGTGATGGCGCGTTTGCTCCACCGGTCGCGAGTTGGACGTCTGCGGTGGGTTGGCGACGTGATTCGAGAGCTGGAACGCCTGGCCAGACAGCGTGGACGCGCGGACGGCGTGGTCCACAAACCCCCAACTCGCCACAAGAAGGGAACCAAGCCCCACCGAAAGCCCGAACCCGCTATGCGGTGAAGGGCGCCGTCACTACCGAAACAACAGCAAACGTGAAGATCAAACCACCTTGGCCGACAAGCTGAAACGGTGTGCTTCACACCAGTCCCACCTGGTATTCCTTCGAGTCATGAACGACCTTGTGACCGACCGACTCGTGCTCCCCCCTCACCGCCGCCGAGGCCGTGCGACTGGTGGAGCACGGTCCTGGTTGGCGGCCGAATACCCCACCGCAATGGACGTGACCGGGGCCCAGCGCTATCTGGAAGTCTGCGCCACCACCGGCGACCCGCAACCATTCGGCGCCTATGGGATCCGCCTCCGCGTGGACGGCCGCGCATTCGGCGGCCTGGGCTTCCACATGGCTCCCGACGAACACGACACCGTCACGATCGGCTACGGCCTGATCCCGTCGACACGGGGCAACGGCTACGCCACCGAGGCCCTTCGCGGTCTCCGCCACTTCGCCCGTGAACGCGGCATCGCCTCCGTGAAAGGCGACACCGACCGCGAAAACCTCGCGTCCCAGCACGTCATGACCGCCGCCGGAATACGCGATCACCTGGCCCAGGTGAGGGCCGCTTTGAGACAGGAGGCATAGGTTGACAACAAGCTTAGGAACACCCCGCGTCAACGGGCATGGTCGTAGCCGAACAGCGCACCCGTTGGATATCGACGCTCTACGAGTAGCACCGCTGCGAGACACTGGCCACCGCCGGCGGCTACACCGGCCCTGTCGCTGCCAGGCCATGCTCATCACATTGCCCTCCCGGCCAAGTGGGCGGCCGGGCAGCCCTGACCGAAGGATCATCCGGCGACGACGCCGCCCTGCCCAACTCGTCGGCATTCTGCCTGGCTGCTTCAAACCGGCACGCCGAACGGCTAAGCGACCGCCCGGTCGCATCATCAAGAGCTGCTACCTGACAAGGCCTCATCCCGAGATGTCTTCGGTGACGCCATGTAAGGAGGGCCGCCCAGTGGCGGGCCCGGCGCTGCTCACGTCTTGCGGGCGATGCCCCCGTACATCAGGCGCTGGCCGACGGTCAGCTCGTCCGGGACGTCCCCGTCCGGCCGCCACAGCGGCAGCGGCACGACGCCCGGGTCGAGGAGCTCCAAGCCGTCGAAGTAGCGCGTGATCTCCTCGGGCGTGCGGAAGCGCCCGGTGCCGAGCAGGCCCTGGTACTGCACTTCGGCATCGATCGCCTCCTGGCTGGACGCGCAGAACGCCGTGACGAACAGGTGGCTGCCGGCCGGGACCGCATCCATGAGCGTCTCGACGATCCGTTGCGGCCCCTCGTCGTCGTGCAGATGGTGCAAGATGCCGACGAGCATCACACCAACGGGCTCGGTCAAGTCGATCAGGTGGCGCACGTCCTCGTGCGCAAGGATCTTCTCCGGCTCACGGATGTCGGCGGTGACGACCGTGGTGGTCGCGTTCTCGGCGAGCAGCGCCCGCCCGTGTGCGAGGACGATCGGGTCGTTGTCGACGTACACCACCCGCGTGCCCGGTGCGGTGGCCTGAGCGACCTGATGGGTGTTCTGCACGGTCGGCAACCCGGAGCCGAGGTCGAGGAACTGGCGCAGCCCGGCCTCGCCCGCCAGGTACCGCACGCCGCGGCCGAGGATTTCCCGGTTGTAGGTCGCGACGTCGTAGATCTCGGGGATGATCCTGACGATCTCGGCCACAAAAGCCCGGTCGACCTCGAAGTTGTCCTTGCCCCTCAACACCACGTCGTAGGTCCGAGCGATGCTCGGCTTGGTGACGTCGATACCGAGGGACGCCCAATCGTACTGATCTTCGGCCATGCCGTGCCCGCCTAGCGCCGCTGTTGAGTTCTGGAAGATCCGCTGCACCCGGCATCGTAAACGGCTAACCGCTCGGTCGCCATATAAGCAACGGATGTTCGTTGCGTTCTCCGGTCCGGGGCTGAGCGGCTGCCGACGTCTGCATCGCCAGTACGAACGCAAGGCCGAGCACTTCCTGGCCTTCGTTGGCATCGCCGCTCGGCGTGGCCCGCGCCGGCGTCGTCCGGCCAACTGCACGGCGCCAAGGGTTACGACTTCGCCGACCTGCGGCAATGGCTGCGCGAACGTGGCCTCACGCCGCGCATCGCCCGCTGCGGCGTACCCGTTCGATCCGGAGCAGCCGCTCCCCGACCGCCGACCGCGGAGGCGGTGGTTCCGGGCCGCAAACCTCCCCCGCCCGGGCCCACCCTCTCCACTCGACGCAATGAGCCGCAGCTCAACGATCACAGTTCCGATGCTGATCGTCTCCGAGCACGCCGGAGAGCGACGGGCAGGTCATCGGCTACGACGTGGCCGGCGACGGTCCCGACGACGATGCTGTCTGAAATCCCAGCGCAGCCCGATCAGACGGTCGTGGCGCGGAGGGCCCGGGGCCGCGTCCGCACCACGTGGGATGTCCGTCAGGCCGGTGGCCTCATCTCCAGGCCGTAGCGCGCCCCTGTCGTGATGACCCTCTCCAGGTCCGGCGGTTCGTCGGAGGGCGGCGGGATCTCGCGTGCCGGCGCGGGCTCACCGATCTCCGCGAAGAACTTGTCGATCTCGCCGCCCGGCGTGTACGTGAACAGCATCTGCACAGTGCCGGAGGGCTCGAACGTCTCCCAGACACCGGCGGGAATTCGGAACACCGAGCCCGGCTCGCCCTCCACCGTCTCGTCTCCGATGCGACACCGGCACGTACCGTCCAGGACGTAGATGGTCTCGGCTCCCCGGTGGGTGTGGAGCGGAGGGCCCATGCCCTCCGGGACGGTCATCTGCACGACGACCATCGCACCGCCCGACTCCTCGCTCGACACCTTGACCTCGTAGAGGCCGCCCAGCACCCAGAACGCATCCCCCTCGGCCGGTTTCCGCGCGACGACTGTCTCTGCCATGTGATCCCCCTTTCACACGCTCTTCTTCACCGTGACCAGGCAAGATTCACAGCGTCAAGGCAAGGTCCGGCCGTTCTCGGAAGATATTCAGGCCGGTTCGTCAGTGGAAACCCCAAATCGGGAAACGGGGGCGGGCCGTCGAGCAGGTGGTCGTCGCGATGCCGGGCCTTTGCTGGCCCGCGCCGGTGCAGGCGCGTTCACCAGCCGCGATGCCTCCAACGCCCGGACCCTCCTCACCCGCACTCTGGGCAGAATGGCCGCCGCTGTTGCGACGTTGTCGGGGTCAGCCCGACAAACCCCGGCGTCCCCAACGACAACGGCCAGAGCGGAAGCCCGCAGGGACCCCGGCTCGAGCCGCCAGGACCAGCCGCAGGCGCCGTCGCCGATCGCGATTAACGACAGCGTCCGCAAGGTGGAGCGGGCCGAGTGGCGCGCGCGAGCACGCCGCCCGCCCACAAGGCCGCCGACGACATCGCGGCAGCCGAGCAGGCCCGCAAGGACGCCGCGAAGGTGTTCACCCCGGCGGCGTCGCCCCGGCGACCACACCGCGATCACCGGGCACCGCAAGCCCACCGCCGTCGAGCAGGGCAGGGAACGCTCTGCGCGAGCGGTACCTCAGTCCTGATCGAGGCTGACCGGCGGCGGCCCGAGATAGCTTGCGGATGGCTCTGCGCGACACCTACGGGCAGACCGGCAGCACGATCGGCGTGGGCAATGACCCAACGGGAGCGTGGCAGCTCAGTTGGGCGAAAGCAGGGACCACCTGGCCAACCTTGGCTCGTTCCTTACCCGGCAGGCGTTTCGCGTGAACGCAGGCTACGTATCGTGACATTATGGGAGATGTCATCACTCACCGGCAGATCACGGACGTCGCGGCCAGACTATTCGGCGAACTCGGCTATGACGGCACATCGCTGCACATGATCGCTGAGGCGGCCGGGACCGATGCGTCGACCCTCAGTGAGGTCGCGGGCGACAAGCGCAGGCTGTACCTGGATGTCATGCGCCAGGCGTACGCGGTGGAGCAGGCCATGCTGGAATCGTTGGCCGAACGCGGGTTTCGGGGGCGGACGGCAGTCCACCAGATGGTCGACGGCTACCTCGACTTCTATCTGGCGCATCGGGAGAACCGCACGTTGTGGCTGCAGCGCTGGCTGTCGGACGCCGCGGACATCACCGAGTTGGAAGACCTCTACCTGTGTCCCATGTTGCGTGTCGCCGTCGACATGATCACCGACTCGGTCCGACCGGGGGTCGACCCCTACTACGTCATCGGGAGCCTGATCTGGAGCATTCTTGGCTACCTGGGCTCGGGAACGGCCAAGTGCCGCCCCGATGCGACGGACAGGCTCGAAGACCCGAAGGCTGTTGAGAGCTTCCGCGCGCACCTGCACACGACGATGGACGGACTGCTCGTGCAGTGAGGGTCCCCCGGGGCCTCTTCTTGGCGGAGGTGCCGTAGCGGTCCGAGAGCCGGTCGAGCTAGCTGCGAAGCCCTTGGCGCCAGGAGTAGCCGGCGGGCCATGCCCGACCCTGTGTGGTGAGCGTGGGCAGGGCGGCGGAGGCCGAGCGAGAGCTACCGAGTCCGCGGTCAGCCCTGACGGTCGACTGCGCCGTGGCCGACGGCGAGCTGGAGCTGAACATGATGGAGCCCGTCGCCCTCGACCGTTGGGGGTGCCACCGGTTGCTAGCATGATTACTGCCCGTGGTTTGGAGGCCAGGCGCCGTATCGCTCGGTGGTGGTCAGTGAGCGCAGTGCTTCGGGTACGGCAGCTGCCACGGCGATGAGCACTGGTCTGATCTGACCGGTGACCCGGGTGAGAGTCCGAGCGCGCGCGGTCCCGGCTCCGGGGCGGACCGGATCGCTGGGCTGTGCGCGCCGCCCCGGGGCTGAAGGCGGTGTCAAAAAATTGGCCATAAAGAGGGTTTTGGGCCGATTCCTGCCGCACCGGCCGCTCGTCGGCCCGCTGCACGACCGGCACGGCTTCGCGGACTCAGGCCCCGGATCGGGTGGATTCAGACCCTCGCCGGGGACGGGCCCAAGCGCCGGTTCGGGTTCGGTGCTGCGCTCCCTGCTGAACGTGCGCAGCGCCGCCTGGCAGGTGTTCGTTCTGCAGGTCGTGATCGTTCTGGTGTTGGTCGCGGCCGCGGTGACGGCCCTGGTGCTCCAAGCGGAGCGTGACAGTACGCGGGAGGCCGAGCAGCGGTCGGTGACTGCTGCCGAGACGTTTGCGAACGCCCCGGGCACGGTCCAGGCACTGAAGAGCCGGGACCCGACGGCTGTGCTGCAGCCTCGTGCCGAAGCAAGCCGGAGGCGGGCGGATGTCGACTTCATCGTCGTCACGGACACGAAGGGGATCCGCTACACCCAACCCGATCCGAACTACATCGGGAAGGAGGTCATCGCCACCATCGGGCCGGCGCTGAAAGGCCACACTGTCATCGAGAGGTCCGAGGGGCCCGTCCGCCCCGGGGTGCGGCAAGTGGTCGTCCAGGCAGTGGTGCCGGTGTTCGGTGCCGACGGCGCTGTCGTCGGCCTCGTGGTAGCCGGGCTCACCGCCCGGAACGCGTCCGACCTGGTCGAACAACAGCTGCCGATCATCTTCGGTGCCGGCGCCGCCGCGCTCGTCGTAGCCACCGCCGGAACGGGGCTGGTGACACGGCGACTGCAGCGGCAGACCCATGGTCTGGGCCCGTTGGAGATGACGCGTATGTACGAGCACCACGATGCGGTGTTGCACTCCGTACGGGAAGGCGTGCTGATCATCGACACCGACGGACGGCTTCTGCTGGCCAACGACGAGGCACGGCGGCTTCTGGCCCTTCCGGCGGATGCCGAGAAGCGTCATCTGGAGGACCTGGGTCTGGCCGACGAGATGGCGAGGCTGCTGGCGTCGGGCGAAGCGATCACGGATGAGGTGCACCTCGCCGGAGACCGGTTGCTCGCGGTGAACGTCAGGTCCACGGCCCCGTACAGCGGCGGGCAGGCGGGCAGCGTGGTGACGCTGAGAGACACCACGGAGTTGGCGGCGGTGACTGGGCGGGCGGACGTGGCACGGGAGCGGCTGAAACTGTTGTACGACGCAGGGGTGAAGGTCGGGACGACGCTGGATGTGGTGCGTACGGCGGAGGAGCTGGCAGAGGTGGCGGTACCGCGGTTCGCCGACGTCGCGGTCGTGGATCTGCTGGACTCGGTGGTGCGGGGTCAGGAGCCGAGACGGGAGACGTGGCGGCAGATGCGGCGCACGGCGATCAGTGGCATGCAGGAGACGTCGCCGTTGTACCGCCTGGGCGAGGTGATCAGATTCCTGCCGGCATCGACGCCCATGCGTGCCCTGGAGCAGGGACGGGCCGTGCTGGAGCGGGATCTGCGCCAGTCGACAGGGTGGCGGGAACAGGATCCCGATCGGGCGCGGCGGGTGCTGGAGTACGGGTTGCATTCGCTGGTCACGGTGCCGTTGCAGGCACGCGGTGTGGTGCTCGGCATGGCGAACTTCTGGCGGTTCCGGGATTCACCGGCATTCGAGGAAGAGGACCTCTCGTTCGCGGAGGAGATCGCGGCGCGTGCAGCGGTGGCCCTCGACAACGCGCGGCGGTTCACGCGGGAGCGCTCGATGGCGGTGACCCTGCAGCGCAGTCTGCTGCCCCGGGGGGTGCCGGAGCAGGGCGCTCTGGAGGTGGCCCACCGCTACCTCCCGGCGGAGGCCGGAGTGGGCGGGGACTGGTTCGACGTCATCCAGCTGCCCGGGGCCCGGGTGGCTCTTGTGGTCGGTGACGTGGTGGGTCACGGTCTGCACGCAGCCGCGACGATGGGGCGGCTACGCACCGCGGTGCACAACTTTTCGGCCCTGGACATGGCGCCGGATGAGGTGCTGACCCACCTGGATGACCTGGTCGCCCGGATCGACAATGAGGAAAGCGCCGACGGGGCAGCTCCTGAGCACCGGGAAAGCGAAAGTGTGACGGGTGCGACATGTCTGTACGCGATCTACGACCCGGTGACGGGACTGTGCACGGTCGCCCGCGCCGGACACCCGAACCCTGCGGTCGTACTTCCCGACGGAACTGTCACGTACCCACATGTCCCAGCCTCTCCGCCGCTCGGCCTGGGCGGACACCCCTTCGAAACCACCGAAGTGCGTTTGCCCGAAGGCTCACAACTGGTGCTGTACACCGACGGGTTGGTAGAGCGCCGCGACCGGGACCTCGACACCGGGCTGGAGTTGCTGCACGAGGCGCTGGAGGGCCAGGCGGGACGCACTCCAGAGGAGACATGTCGAGCGGTGATCGACGCGATGCTGCCGGAGCACCCAGCCGACGACATCGCCCTGTTGGTGGCGCGCACCCTGGTGCTCCCACCGTCGAAGGTAGCGCACTGGAACGTGCCACCGGACCCCGCGGCCGTGGCGCCAGTGCGCGCGGAGTGCAGCGCGCAGCTGCGAACCTGGGGGTTGGAGGACATCGGCTTCGCCACCGAGCTGATTCTCAGCGAGCTGATCACGAACGCAATCCGGTACGGAGTGCCGCCGATCAAGGTTCGGCTGCTGCACGACCACAGCCTCATCTGCGAGGTCTCCGACGGGAGCAGCACCTCCCCGCACCTGCGACGGGCCAAGACCACCGACGAAGGCGGACGCGGTCTGTTCCTGGTCGCACAGTTCGCCCAGCGGTGGGGTACCCGGTACACCCCGAGCGGCAAAGTCATCTGGACCGAACAGCCCCTCCACGACGACGGCGCAGCAGCCACCACGGACGACACACTGGTCGACGACCTCCTCGATCAGTTCAACGACCCCACCATCTGAACCACTTGGCCGCACCACCCAGGACAAGGATCGTCTTGATCGAGTTCCTTCCCGCGTTGTGGGGTACTGGCGAAACTCGCTGACCAGCGAAGCTGGTCCACGAGCGAGGGTACGGGTGGGTCGATCACGGCGCGGGATGGCGCCCGCCTTGTTGCCTTTGACCTCGGCCCGCAGTCCGTCTTAGGTCAGCTCGCGCTGGGGTCCGGTGAGGTGCTCGCCGGGCCGGTTGGCGTGTTGCTCGATGTTTGCTCGGCTGTCGCGACCCTGTTGCTGAGGCCCGTTCCCAACTGCTTGATCGCCGGTCGGCGATCAACTGAGTGAGGCGGCGGCCTGGCCTTCCGTTCGGGCGGGCTCAGGGGGTTACGGGGCCAGTTCGCGCAGGACGGCCGAGGCGAGTGCCGCGTCGAGTGCGCCGACGCCGGTCAGGTCGGCGACCGTGATCGCACCATCCGGCCGCTCGACGGGCCTTTCGAGCAGGAGGCCGACCGGCGTGTCGCTGGTGTCGGTCGTGGACCCGGCGCGCACGGCATGGCCGAAGTCGCCGTGGTCCAGGCACTGCTGGTGGTCGTCGGTTGCGATCAGTGCCGCGCGGGCGAAGAGTGCCGCCGGCAGTTCGTTCTTGTGTGGCATGTCGGTGCCGATGCCGGTGACGTGCGCACCCGCGCGGACGTGACCGGCCTGCAGGACCGGGGTCGTGGCCGGTGTGGTGGTGATGACCATGTCGGCCGCGGCCGCCTCGTCGGCGGAAGCGGGCCGGGCCGGATACCCGAGAGCGTTGAACTGCTCGCACAGCGACCTGGTCTTGTCCTGGCTGCGGCCATGGACGAGCACCGTGTCCATCGGGCGGAGCCTGGCCAGCCATTCGACCTGAAGGCGGGCCTGTTCTCCGGTGCCGACCACGGCCAGGGCGGCGGCGTCGGACCGGGCCATGGCGTGGGTCACCAGCGCACCCGCGGCGGCGGTGCGCCAGGCGGTGAGCAGGCCCCGGTCGTCGAGGATCGCGCGGATCTGGCCGGTGCGGGCGCTGACGACGCAGACCAGGCCGTGGCTGGTGGGCAGGCCGGCGGTGGGGTTGCGATAGAAGCCGGTGGCGATCTTGACGGTGAAGTCGGGCGTGTCGGTGACCCAGCCGGCCTTGACGTGGCAGTCGCCGTCGGCGTCGGGGAACTGCAGGTGCAGCGGTGGCGGCACGGTGGTGCGGCCGCGGGCGTGGGCGATCAGCGCGTCGCGGACCGCGGTGAGGACCAGCTCCGGAGTGGTGACGCGCTCGATCGCGGCGGCGTCGAGGACGAGTGGGGTCATCGGCCTGCTCGCAGCCACTGGGCGAAGGCGGCCAGGCCCTCTTCTGGGTTGGCGCGGCCGACGCCGATGCGGAAGCGGTCGGTGGGGGTGGGGGTGAGCTCGGAGCGGTAGATGCCGGCGGGCAGCAGCAGGACGCCGGCCTCCTCGACCAGCCGGGTGCAGGCCTCCTCCACTCCGTCCGGGCCGAGGTAGCGGGGGTAGGCGACGCAGCCGCCGTCCGGGGCCTGCCACTCGAAGAGGTCGGCGAACTCGGCGAAGAACGCGTCGAAGAGGGGCAGGTTGCGGGCGATGAGTGCCCGGTTGCGGTCCAGGATCGTTGTGCGGGCCTTGAGCGCGATGCGGGCCAGGACCTCGCTGGGGGCGGAGTTGCAGATGGTGGTGTAGTGCTTGGCCCGCTCCAGGCGGGACAGCAGCTTGCGGTCGCGGCAGGTGATCCAGCCGATCCGCAGGCCCGGCAGGCCGAGCGACTTGGAGGTGACGTTCAGCGACAGGGCGAGCTCGGACAGGTCGGCGGCCTGCGGCAGGGTGCGGGCCGGGTCGCGCTCCAGGCCGCGGTAGACCTCGTCGCTGAACAGGTGGATGCCGCGCTCGTCGCACAGCCGCACCAGCTTGGTGAAGTCGGCGGCGCTGATGACCTTGCCGGTGGGGTTGTTCGGGAAGTTCACCGAGACGACCCGGGTGTTCGGGCGGATCGCCATCATCACCTGGTCGAGGTCCAGGGCCCAGTCGCGGTCGGGGTCGAGGGGGACGCCGGTGACCTCGCACAGGGCCAGCGGCACGGTCTCGGCCGCCTGGTAGTTGGGGGTCACCACGACCGCGTGGTCGCCCGTGTCCAGCAGCACGTTCATCGCCAGGTAGAGGGCCTCCTCGGCGCCGGTGAAGCAGATCACGTCGGCCGCGTCCGCCTGCTCGTACATTCCGGAGATCGCCTCGCGGAGGGCCGGGTCGCCGTAGGTCTCGGTGTAACCCAGGGACAGGTTCTCGAACGCGGCGCGGTCCTGGTCATCGGCCAGGGCGAGCAGATCGCCGAGCGTCATGGTCTGCGCGTCGGAGGCGGTCAGGTGGTGGCGCGCGGTGAACTCCCACCGGGAGAAGTAGGTCTCCAGGCGGAAGTCGGGTAGCCGGGTCATGGCGTGTTGTCCTTTGTGCCGGGTGCTCGGAGTTCGGCCAGCAGGCCGTAGAGGGTGGATCGGGAGACCCGCAGGGCGGCGGCGATGACGGGGGTGGCGCGGCGCACGGCGAAGACCTTGGCCTCGTCCAGCCGGGCAAGGACGGCTAGACGGTCGGCGCGGGTCAGCCGCTCGATGGGGCGCCCGCACTCGCGCACGTACGCGCCGACGATGTGCTGGACGCGCTCGTTCCAGTCCTGCTCGAACAGTGGCTCCGGCCGTGGCGTCGTCGGGGCACCGAACGCGGACAGCACGGCTGCGGCCTGTTCAAGCGGCGTGCGGTCGAGGTTGACGCACAGCACCGCGGCAGCCTTCCCGTCCGGCTCACGCAGGACGGCACTGACCGAGGACAGTCGCCGGCCGTCGGCGAGCAGCTTCTCGTACGGTCCGAACACGTCTCGCGCCGACGGCTCCAGCGCGTCCAGCTCGCCCAGCAGCGAGGGATCCCCTGGACCGCGGGAGCCCATCGGATTCCAGATCGCCAGGATTCGGTCGGTGTCCGGGTCATGCAGCACCACCTCGGCATACGGGCCGAGCAGCAGCGCGACGGCCTGCCCCACGGGCGCCCACATCCGGACCCGATGATCTGTGCTTTCATCGACGGTCTCCACAGACTGGACTATATGTCCAGATTGGATGAAGCGTCCATCGCCGCGAAGCCGCCCGCTCGCTCAAAATTCTCAGACGCAGCCGCTGAGAGGAAGAACAAACGACTATTGCGGTCTCTCAGGAGAACTTTCCGAACCTCAGGGGGCGGAAGCCTTCGGGCAGGCATCGGGCATTGGCTCGCCGGGCACGAATCTCTTCCACAGCGCGACGGGAAGCGGGCCGAATCTCGAGCAGATGCTGCCTACCGGGTCGACGTGCAGAGCAGGGTCCCAGAAACGCACCGTGTGGTCGTCGCTGGAACTGGCGAGCGTCCTTGCGTCCGGGCTGAACGTCAGCGCATTGATCCGGCCGGTGTGGCCGGTCAGCGGCGCACCGAGCTGGTGGACGGTCCGCGGATCCCAGAGCCGGATCGCGTTGTCGGGGTCGGCCCCGGCGCTGGCCAGGAGTCGGCCGTTCGGACTGAAGGCCAGCGCTCGCACGCTCCCGCTGGAGGCGTGGACCGGGGCGGCGACCGGGCGGCGGGTCCGCAAGTCCCAGAACTGAAGGGTGCCGTCGACCGCACCGATGACGAGTAACCGGCCGTCCGGGCTGAACACGGCCGTGAGCGCGCCGCTGCGCCTTCCAGCCGTCAGTGTGTCCACGGGGCGGCCGGTGCGCGGATCCCAGAGACGTACGGTGCCGGTCCCCTCAGTGGTGACGAGGAGACGCCCGTCCGGGCTGAGGCCGCCCCATGTTGGTATGTGCTTGGGGTCGCGTGGTGGCACCGAGAACAAGTACTTCGGCGGGTTCACGCTCCACACGTGCGTGTCCCAACTGTTGATGTTGATGCCCAGGAATTGGCTGTCGGGGCTGAAGGTCAACTGGGTGACCCAGCCCTGCAAGCCACCCCATGCACGGATCTGGCGGCCGGTCTTGCGGTCCCACAGGACCACCCTGCCGTCGAAGTCGCCGCTGGCGATCCTGCTGCCGTCCGGGCTGATCGCCAGCGCGGTGACCTGGACTCGGTGGGCGGTGAGGGGTTTGCCGGAAAGGGAGCCGGTTCGGCTGTCCCACAGGCTCACGGAACCGTTGACGTCCCCAGTGGCGAGTGTCTTGCCGTCCGCGGCGAAGGCCAGGCTGCGGACGTCGGTGCGATAGCTGGTGAGCATCGTGTCGGACGAGCGCCGGGGCACGGCGTCCAGGAACCGGATCGTCGTGTCGACGCCGCCGGTCGCCAGCCGCCGGCCGTCCGGGCTGAACGCCACCGCCTGGACGAGCCCCGGGTAGTAGGCCTCCGTGTACCGGTCACCGGTGTGACCCGACTGCGAAATTCCGGTCATGCGGCCGGTATCCGGGTCCCAGAGCCGTACCGTGCCGTTGCCGTCCACGGTGGCGAGGCGGCGGCCGTCCGGACTGAACGCGACGCCCGTGACCTCGTCGATATGTCCTGTCAGCGGGGTTCCGGTCACGCGGCCGGTTTCCGGGTCCCAGAGCCGGACCGCGCCGTCAAGCCCGGCGGTGGCGAGGCGGCGGCCGTCCGGGCTGAACACGACCGCGCGGACGGCGGAACCATGCTTGAGCCTTCGGAGGACGCGACCCGTGCCGAGGTCCCACAGCCGTGTCGCGCCGCTGTTCCCGCCGGCCGCGACCAGTCGGCCGTCCGGGCTGAACGCCACCGAGCTCAACCCCTCCGGGAAGCTGTAGGAGAGGAAGGGCGTGGGACGGCTGGCGGGATCCCGCAACGGTGCGCCGATCTGGCGGCCGGTCTTCGGATCCCAGAGTTCGACCATGCCGTCTTGACTTGCGCTGGCCACGCGCCGTCCGTCGGGACTGAAGGCCACTCCGGTGACCCATGCGCCGGCCTTGGCCGCCGGCCGCCCGATCGAGCGGCCGGTTTTCGGGTCCCAGAACCGAACCTCGTTTCCTGCGCCTCCTGTGGCGACGACCCGGCCGTCCGGGCTGAACGCCACCCCGTACATCTGGACGCCACCGCTCATCGGCGGGCCGACGGGGTCGCCTGTTACGGGATCCCACAGCCTCAGTGTCGTGTCGATGCCGGCGCTGGCGAGCAGCCGGCCGTCCGGGCTGAACGCCAGCGAATGTACCGGTCCGGTGTGGCCGACCAGGGTCGTGCGCTGCTGGGCGAGGAGCGACGTGATGGCATTGCCGGCCTCGGGCGTGGGGGCCACGCGCCAGGCGGCGGCCGCCAGCTGCCTCGCCGCGACGGGCTCGGCGGCAAGGCTCTGGGCCGCGAGCTGACGGGACAGGGCGATGGAGTGCTGGTGTTCGGCGTCGCGGGCGTTGCGGCCGGCCGCGCCGGCCGCGGTGATGGCCGCGACGGTGAGGAGTACGAGGCCGACCGCCGTGCCGCGGCGGAGCCAGGCGGCCGATCGAGCCGCCCGGCTGCTTCTCGCGAGGAAGTCCGCGGCGACGGCGGGGAGCGGCGGGTGGCGATCCTGGTCCTCGGTCCAGCGGGACGCCGCCTGCCGGGCCGTGGCCAGCTGGAGTCCCCGGTACAGGTACGACCCGTTGTCCTCATGGTCGCGCCAGATCCTGGCGTCATCGAGAAGCTGGCTGCGCAGGGCGTGATCGGCGATGTCCGCGTCCAGCCAATGGCGCAGCCGCGGCCATGCGCGGAGCAGAGCGTCATGGGAGATCTGGACGTTCTCGGTGTCGACGACGATGAGTCGCCGACGGGCGAAGACTTCCAGAATCCGGTCGATGTCGGCGCTCACCGATGCGCCGTGTGCGGTCCTGAGGGCGGTATGCGCCATGGTGCGGCGGCTCAGCAGGCCGTCGGAGGAGACGGCGGTCAGGTTCTGGAACACCTGCCGGGCGAGAGTCCGCTGTTCGCCGGTGAGCTCGGCGAAGGCGGCTTCGGCGCTGGTCGCCACGGCCCGGGTCACACCGCTCGTGCGGGCATGGCCGCGGCTGGTGAGCCGGTCACCGTCGCGGTTCTCCCAGATCGTGAGCATGGTCTGCGAAAGCAACGGCAGGACGCCCGGGCCAAGGCTCCCCGTGTGCGTGCTCAGTTCGCTGAGGATGGTGTCGGCCAGTCCGGGCTCGATGCTCAGACCGGCGGCGTCGGCGGGTCCGTTGATCGCGTGCCGCAGTTCGGTGGCCGACATCGGGCCGACGACGAAAGGGCCGGCCTGGATCGCGGCCGCCAGCCGGGGGTGTTCGGAGCATCGGTCGATGAAGTCGCCCCGTACCGCGATCACGACGAGTGCGGCGGGGACGTTGCGGGGGCCGGCCGGTTCGGTCGCGGCCGTGTGCAGGGCCGTGACGAATGCCGCTTGTTCCGCCGCGGTCTGCTCGCGTCCGCCGTCCCCGGAGTCGATGCGGAAGAGTTCTTCGAACTGGTCGATGATCAGAATGAGCTTGTGATCGGCCGCCGAGGGGTCCGGCAGGTGGCGGCGAGCAGCGTCGGCCTCGACGGCCTGCCTGATCAGCAGGTGGGCCTGGTCGGGATGATCGGTGAGGCTCTGCAGCACCGTGGGAGCGCTGAGACCGACCAGTCCGGCCAGGCTCGTGGCGAGTCTGGCCAGTGGGGAGCCGGTGAGTCCGTCGACGACGCGCTGGGGCCAGTCACGGGCCGCATCCGACAGCTCGCCTTCGCTGATCGCGGGGAGCAGTCCCGCGCGCAGCAAGGACGACTTGCCCGCGCCGGACGCGCCGGTCACCACCAGCGGACCGGCGGTGACCGGTCGCCGCGCCAGAGCGCTGACGAGCCGGGTGGTGAGCATCTCCCGCCCGTAGAAGATCGGGGCGTCGCTCTTGTGAAAAGGCAGCAGACCTCGGTACGGGGCATCGCCGCTCCATCTGGGCCGTGCGGGAGCTGTTTCGTCTCCTGTGCCGGTGCGCCGCTCGATCACCTCGACCAGCCCCATCAGCCGGCGGGTGTCGACCGCCTGCTGGTATCCGAGGTCCACGGCGACCTGCAAGTCGACGCTCTGCTGGTCGAGGCCCTCGCGGATCATCCCCAGCTGGACGCGCAGATCGCCCAGCATGAAGGCGAACTCGGCGAACTCCTGTCCCACCGTGGCCAGCCCGGCTGCCAACTCCGCCTGCAGATCGCGGTCACCGGTGTGGATCGCGGCCTCGATCGCGGCACCGACCACGCCGACCTCGCGCAGCACTCGGGCGAGGTCGCCCCGAAGTGACTCCGCCCTCTCCCCGCCCTCTTCCAGAACCTGCTGGATCCGGCGTTCCAGTTCCGTTTCCAGATCCTCGCGCGACGGCTCCTCCCCGGCTTCCCCGAGCCGCGCGATCCCGTCCTTCACCACATCGGTCAGCACGTTCCCGCCGACCGCCGTGACCGCGCCGACCCCCGCGGCCGTCACCGCCGCCGCACCCAGCCCCGAGGTCAGCAGTGGCCCGAACGCTCCTGCCGACAACACCGCCAGCAGCACCGGAGAAGACCAGCGGCGTCCCGTGGCGCCGGTCGTCCGCGCCAGCTGGACGACCCGCGCCCGTACCCCCTCGCGCATCAGGTGCTGCTGGCCGTCCCCCGCCCCGGTCGTCCCCACGTCGTGAGTATCGTCCACTGCACATGGCAGGGGACGCCCGCATCAGCGAACGGCTCGATTCGGCCACGCCCGGCCCGCCGGGGCCGGGCGGCCACCGGTTCGTGCCCGCGTCGGTCAGGCGTTGGTGGTGATTTGCGGGTCGCCGAACGGGGGCACCGAAGCCGCGTCCCATACGGAGCCGGTGCCGGGGACGGCGACCAGTTGGTAGATCCCGTTGATGGCTGGTCCGTACCGCTTGGTCCAGGTCGCATGGGCGGTTCCCGGCGCTAACAGGCAGACCCCGAGGGCGGCGACGCCACGTCTACGTGCGGTGGAGCGGCCGTGAGCGGGTGCGCCGGTGTTTCGACCGGTGGCTACCACGTTGGCCGAGTCGGCCTGGTGCGTAGGCACCAGGAGACGTGAGTGGCTGGTCCGGGTGCACCAGAGAAAGACGGCGGCGGGAGACGATGCCCCGGCCGGGCGCCGGAGGGAAGTGTTGGAGGCGCGTGAATCTCGCGCATTCCCTTTCCCCAGCGGTGTCAGGAGTGATCAACAGGTGGCGACATTTCTTTACCGGATCGGACGGTGGGCCTTCCGGCGCCGCCGGCTCGTGACCGGTCTGTGGCTGGGTGTCCTGGTGCTGGCCGGGGTCGCCGCCGCCATGGCGCCGGCCGGGCAGGACGAGGACCTCTCCATGCCCGGCACCGAGTCGCAGAAGGCGTTCAACCTGCTGGACGAGCGCTTCCCCCAGAGCAACTCCCAGGGTGCCGAGGCCCGCTTGGTGTTCCAGGCCCCGGACGGGCAGCGGGTGACGGCCAGGGAGAACAAGGCGGCCGTCGAGAACACGCTCGGCTCGCTTGACGAGGGCGACCAGGTCGCGTCGATCACCGACCCCTATGAGACCGGCGCTGTCAGCGAGGACGGCGCCATCGCCTACTCCACGATCACCTACACCGCGGACGCCGTCGACCTGACCGGGTCGACGAAGAGCGCCCTCGAGGACGCCGCGAGCCGGGCCCGGGACGCCGGGCTGACCGTGGAGATCGGCGGCTCGGCCCTGGATTCGGAAGAGGCGCCGGGCGGTACGACGGAGATCATCGGCGTGGGGGTGGCGGCGGTGGTGCTGGTCCTCGCCCTCGGGTCGCTGGTCGCGGCCGGATTGTCGCTGCTGACCGCCTTCTGGGGCGTGGCCATCGGCTTCGGCCTGGTCTCCGCGCTGGCCGTTCCGCTGGGCCTGACGTCCACCGTCGCCATCCTGGCGCTGATGCTGGGGCTGGCGGTCGGCATCGACTACGCACTGTTCATCACCTCCCGCTTCCGCGACGAGCGCGCTCAGGGCGGCGAGCCGGAGGAGGCCGCCGGCCGGGCGGTGGGCACGGCCGGATCCGCCGTCGTCTTCGCCGGCGCGACGGTGTTCATCGCCCTGGTCGGGCTGGGGGTCGTCGGAATCCCCGAACTCACCAAGATGGGCATGGCCGGCGCGGGCGCCGTGGCCCTTGCCGTGCTCGTCGCGCTGACCCTGGTCCCCGCGCTGTTCGGCTTCTTCGGCCGGCGGATACTTTCCCGCGCCGTCCGCAAGGCCGCCCGGCCGGGAGGCGAGCGCCCGCACCCGGTGCCCACCGCGGCCGGCCGGCCCGGGCTCGGCACCCGCTGGGCGCGGTTCGTGCTGCACCGGCCGGTGACCGTGCTGCTGGTCGCCGGACTCGGTCTCGGCGCCGTCGCCATACCGGCGCTGAGCCTCGAACTCGGGCTGCCCGGTGACGAGTCCAAGTCGGTGGAGACCACCCAGCGCCGTGCCTACGACCTGCTGTCAGAAGGCTTCGGTCCCGGCTTCAACGGCCCGTTGACCGTGGTCGTGGACATGTCGGACTCCGCGGACACCCGAGCCACCACGGACCTGGTCGCCAGGACCCTACGGGGAGTGGACGGGGTCGCGTCGGTCGGTGATCCGGTTCTCAACCGGACCGAGGACACTGCCGTCCTCACCGCCGTCCCGCGGACCGCACCGAACAGCGGCGAGACCAAGGACCTGGTGTACGCGATCCGGGGCGCGGTCTCCGGCGTCGAGGCCGACACGGGCGCCGTCATCCTGGTGACCGGCACCACCGCGCTGAACATCGACATCTCCGAAGCGATGTCCGACGCCCTCATCCCCTATCTGACCGTGGTCATCGGCCTGGCGGTGCTCCTGCTGATGGTGGTCTTCCGCTCGGTCCTGGTCCCGGTCAAGGCCGCGCTCGGCTTCCTCCTGTCGGTGGGTGCCGCCTTCGGCGTCGTCGTCGCCGTCTTCCAGTGGGGCTGGGCGGCGGACCTGATCGGCATCGAGCAGACCGGACCGGTCATGTCGCTGATGCCGATCCTCATCATCGGAATCGTGTTCGGCCTCGCCATGGACTACGAGGTCTTCCTCATCAGCCGGATGCGGGAGGCGTACGTCCACGGCGCGTCCCCCGGCGAGGCGATCGTCAGCGGTTTCCGGCACAGCGGACGTGTGGTGGCCGCGGCGGCGATCATCATGATCAGCGTGTTCACCGGATTCATCGGGATGAACAACCCGACCATCCAGACGATGGGCGTCGGGCTGGCCTCCGCCGTCGCCTTCGACGCCTTCGTGGTCCGGATGGCGATCGCACCCGCGGTCCTGGCACTGCTCGGCCGGAGGGCCTGGTGGCTGCCCCGTATCCTGAACCGTGTGCTGCCGAATGTGGATATCGAGGGTGAGGCACTGAGCAGACGCGTCCCGGCCTCGGCGGCCCGGCCGGACGCAGCGGTGCCGCGGCTTCCCGTCCGGCGGCACTGAGCCGGCCATGACGGACACGGGTGGCGGTGGCCCGCGACCACGCGGCACGTGGTGGCGCGAGGCAGCGATCACGGCGACGGCGTTCGCGCTCTGCCTGCTCGGGGGTGTGATGCGGATCGACGACACGCTCTCACCGCCGCCGCCCGCCGCCTACTTCATCGCCGTGGTGTCCTGTGCCGTGCTGCCGCTGCGGCACAGGGCGCCCCTGGCCGCCATGGCGGCCACGACCGCGGGCGGCGTGCTGGTGGCGCCCTTGGGCCTCCTGATGACCCCGCTCATCGTGGCCCCCGCCGTGATCACCGCCTACTCGCTCGCCGTCCGCACCGAACGGCGCACCGTGAGTGCGGTGACGCTCATCTCCGCGGCGCTGCTGGTCGCCGCCACCCCCTTGTTCGGGGACTTCTCGTGGAAGGACGCGAGCAGGATGGGAGCGGTGGCGGCGTTCCCGCTGATCGCCGGGGTACTCGGTCACTCGACGCAGAACCGGCGGGCCTACCTGGCGGCCGTGGAGGAGCGGGCCTTCCGGGCCGAGCAGAGCAGGGACAGCGAGGCACGCCGGAGAGTGGCCGACGAACGGGTGCGCATCGCCCGGGAACTGCACGACCTCGTGGCCCACCAGATCACCCTGGCCAACGCGCAGGCCACGGTCGCCGCCCACCTGTTCGACGTCCGCCCGGAGCAGACCCGCAAGAGCCTGAAGGAACTCGTCGAGACCACCGGCGACGCGCTCGACGAACTGCGGGCCACGGTCGGTCTGCTGCGTCAGTCCGGGGACGCGGCCGCGCCCGCCGAACCGGCGCCCGGGCTGTCCCGCCTTCCCACGCTCCTCGAGTCCTTCCGCCGCGCGGGTCTGGAGGTGTCGGTGCACCAGGAGGGCACGGCCAGGCCGCTGCCGCCGGGACTGGACCTCACCGCCTACCGCATCGTCCAGGAGGCCCTGACCAACGTGACCAAGCACGCCGGCACCGGTAGCGCCCGGGTGCGCTTCGCCTGGAACCGCGATCGCGTGACCATCACCGTCGCCGACGACGGAGGGGGCGCCCGTACGGCGCCGACCGCGTCCACGGGAGCGAGTGCGTCCACGGCGACGGATCGTCCACCCGGTTACGGTCTGATCGGGATGCGTGAACGTGCCACCGCGGTCGGGGGACATCTCTCCGCGGGCAGGCGCCCGGAGGGCGGCTTCCTCGTCTCCACCGAGTTGCCCCTCCCGCCTGCCAGGGGCACGACACGGAGGACTGACGGAGGAACGACGATCGAAGGGCGAACGGGCGACGGAGAGGCCGGGGATGCACCGTGACGGTCCGGGTGCTGCTCGCCGACGATCAGGCCCTGCTGCGCGGTGCCTTCCGGATGCTTCTCGACACCGCTGACGACATCACCGTGGTCGGCGAGGCCGCCGACGGCAGGGAGGCGGTGAGGCTCACCCGGGAGCTGCGCCCGGACGTGGTGATCATGGACATCCGCATGCCCGAGGTGGACGGTCTCACCGCCACGTCGGAGATCTGCGCGGACCCGGAGCTGCGTACCAGCCGCATCCTGATCCTCACCACGTACGAGACCGACGAGTACGTCGCTCAGGCGCTGCGCGCCGGGGCCGGCGGCTTCATCGGCAAGGGCATCGGGGCCGAGGACCTGGCGGACGCCGTGCGTACGATCGCGGGCGGCGACACTCTCCTGTCCCCCGCGGCGACCCGCTCCTTGGTCGCCCGTTTCCTGGCCACACCGGACGGCGCCCCGCCGCACGACCCGGAGCGGCTCGCCGTGCTCACCCCGCGCGAACGCGAGATGGTGGCGCTGGTCGCGACCGGCCTGTCCAACCAGGAGATCGCCGAGCGGATGTTCCTCAGCCCCTTCACCGTCCGCGCCCACGTGCAGCGCGCCATGACGAAGCTGGAAGCCCGCGACCGGGCGCAACTCGTCGTCATCGCCTACCGGACGGGCCTGGCCCACGCCGCCCCCGACGACGGCACCGACCGCCTGTCGTAGGCCGCTACCGGGTGCCTCGCCTGTCGGTTCACGAGTGCCCTTCAGGTCGGTAGGGCTCGGCGGCTGGATTGAGCGCGCCGATCGCCGTGCCGGTGTCGACGCGGCGGGTCACGAGCGCCGCGAGCAGACGGCCGATGATCGGGAGTTCGAGGGGCAGCAGCGATGTCGGGGGATGGACGCGGCGTCGCCGGCGGCGTTCGATCGCCTTGGTGATCGCCCGGGCGGCGGACTCGGCTGAGACCGGCGGCGGGGTGCGCATCGGGCCGTTCCGCCACGGCAACCGGTCGATGTCGCGGGTGTCGGTGTCGGTGGCACCCGGGACGACCTCCAGGACGGACACGCCGGTGCCCCTCAGTTCGTACCGGAGCGTCCGGGTGAGATGGGCGAGCGCGAGCTTTGAAGCGCCGTAGTAGCCGAGCATCGGGACCGGGACCGCCTGGAGGCTGGAGGTGACGTTCACGACCAGGCCGCGCTCGGCTTGCAGCACCGGCAGGAGCCGCTGCGTCAGCGCGATCGGCGTCCACAGATTGAGCTCGAACAGGGTGCGCGCCTCGTCCCGGTCGCCGAGCCGACCGACCGGCCCCACCAGCCCGGCGCCGGCGTTGTTGACCAGGACACCGAGGGTTCCGAGCGTGTCGAGCGCGCTGCGGGCAACGTCGGCGGCGGCTCCCGGACGGGCGAGGTCCGCCTCGACGACGTGCGGCCGGGTGCCCCCGGACGCGGCGATCTCGTCGGCGAGCTCCTCCAGCCTCGCCCGGCGTCGTGCGGCGATCGCCAGCCGCGCGCCGCGCTCGGCCAGCGCCACCGCCAGGGCCCGGCCGATGCCGCTGGACGCCCCGGTCACAAGGACCGGCACGCCGTTCAGCGACCCGCGCCCGCCGCTCACCCTGCTGTTCCTGGCCGGTCGCAAGGAGTGGGGGCGATGGTCAGGCTCATCCGTCCTCCCGAGGTTCCTTGGTGGTAGTTGACTGATTATCAGTCAACTAGAACGATAAGAGTGGCCCGCACCATCCGTCAACCAACGTCACAGGATGCGACTCGCCACTTTCCAATCACCTGAACGCCTCACGGTGATCGCCGAGGCCCATGCCACCTCCACCGCGTCCACGTCTTAGGGTCGACGCCATGGCCAGGCTGCATCCCGACGACACCAAGGCCCCGTCCGACCGGCGGACACTGCTCGTCCAAGCGGCCGGCGAACTGTTCGCCGAGCACGCCTACGACGAGGTCACCACCACCCAGATCGCCAAACGGGCGGGGGTCGCGTACGGGCTGATCGCACATCACTTCACCAACAAGCGGGGCCTCTACATCGCCACCATCAAGGCCGCCGCCGACGATCTTCAGGCGGTGCTGGCCACCCCGCCCGAAGGAAGCACGCCCGCCGAGCAACTCCGCAACGGCATCGCGCGGCACATCGCCTACATGGATCGGCACGCCACAGGCTTCCTGGCGCTTATGCGCGGCGGCAACGGCTCCGACTCCGAGGTCCGCGCGATCATCGAGGACATGCGCTGGCGGGGCGCGATACGCGTCCTCGGCTTCTTTGGCGTCCGCGAGCCCGTCCACCCCACTCTGCGGGCCACCATGCGCGGCTGGGTCGGCTACCTCGACGAACTGATCATCGACCACATCGTGCACCACGACACCCACCAGGACGACCTCGTCGAACTCTCCACCTCCGCCCTGGTCGCCTCGCTGCGGACGGCCCGCACCCGCACCCCCGGAATCGGCATCGACCCTGGCCTCATCGATCTGCTCGCCGGCCGATAGCGCGGCCAACGGCGACGTCGTCATCGCTTGCCACGCCACTCCAGCGCCAATCCCCCACCGGCCGTGCCCGCCGCGATGCGTTCCGACCTTGCCGGACAGCCGCTCAGCTGAGGTCCCGCAGGCGCACCTCCATGTCAGCCTCGGTGAAGTCTCCCCCGCACAGGACGACCCGCCACGCATGCCGACGAGCCATCTCCGCCGCTCGGACGGACGGCTCCGGCGCGCCGGAGCCGCGTCAGATGTCGTAGTTCAATATGCGAGCGACGCACCATAGCGGGACTGTCAGTCCGGGAGCCCCCGAAAGACTTTCATGGCCGGGACAGGCCATGTTGTGAAGACGGATTCCAGCGAAAGATCATTTACGCTTCCTTCGCGGGCCACTCCCCCGAGCCGCCGTATCACCCGGTGCCGCAGTCTCTCCCCTATCCGCCGCCCGCACGTAACGGCATGGCCACCGCGGCTCTCGTACTGGGCATCCTCGGGTTCTTCACCTGTGGACTCACGTCGTTGTTCGCCATGGTCATTGGGCATATCGCCGGCCGGCAGATCCGCAGAACCGGCCAGTTCGGACGTGGGTCGGCGCTCGCCGGGGCTCTGCTGGGCTGGCTCGTGCTCCTTGCCGGTCCGGCCGTCTTCGTCGGTGCCTTTCTCGCCAACCCGGATAGCGCCGCACAGCTGGTCAATGACGTGGCCGATCTCTTCGCCGGCTAGCCGCACGGTCAAGAACCACTGCGGCCCCAATTTTGCGCGCGTAACGGTTGAGTTAGCCTTCGGAAGGCGCCACGCAGGAGGTCTGGTGCGACCTACACAGCAGCTAGTGCGCTGGCACGAGCGTTCACGGGGTCGGATGACGCATCGAGCGAATACGCGACCCTCGCCTTCACCGACACCGCCCGGCGCCACTTCGCTTTGAGCGGCGTCAATGTCTCGCTGCTGACTCTGGGCGGAATCGACCGAACGCGGTGCCGAGCTAAGGGATGCCTCCGTTACGGGGCGTTATCCCAGTTGGTCGCGGCGGCGTGTCAGGTAGGCGGTTTCGGCGGTGTTGCCCGCCAGTTCGATGGCTTTGTCGTAGGCCGCGCGCGATTTCTGGCTCTGCCCCAGCCGACGCAGGAGGTCGGCGCGAGTCGCGTGGTAGGCGTGATAGCCGGCCAATTTGTCCTCAAGACGGTCGACGGCCGCCAGCGCGATCTCCGGGCCGTCGAGCTCGGCGACCGCGATGGTTCGATTGAGGACGATGATCGGCGAGGGGTCGAGACGCACGAGCTGGTCGTAGAGGGCGACGACCTGCGACCAGTCGGTGTCGCGTATGTCGCGGGCAGAGGTGTGCACGGCGTTGATCGCGGCGAGAATCTGGTAGCGCCCTGGAGCCATCCGGGAGGCCAGGCGCTCGCGCACCAGCCGGTGGCCCTCGGCGATCAGGGCCGCGTCCCAGGCTCCACGGTCCTGCTCGGCGAGGGGGACCAGGTCGCCGCTCGCCGAAACGCGCGCGGTGCGGCGCGCCTCGGTGAGGAGCATCAGTGCCAGCAGCCCGGCCACCTCGCCGTCGTCGGGCATGAGGGCTCGGATCAGGCGGGTGAGCCGGATCGCCTCGGCGGTCAGGCCGGGGCGTAGGGGGTCGGTGTCGGGGCCGGTGGCCAGGTAGCCCTCGTTGAACACCAGGTACAGGACGGCGAGCACGCCGGAGACGCGCACCGGGAGATCCTCGGCGGACGGCACGCGGTAGGGGATGCGGGCCGCCTTGATCTTGGCCTTCGCGCGGGTGATCCGCTGCCCCATGGCGCTCTCCTGCACCAGGAAGGCGCGGGCGATCTCGGGCACGGTCAGACCGCCGACCATGCGCAGGGTCAGCGCCACGCGGGTCTCCATCGCGAGCGCCGGGTGGCAGCAGGTGAAGATCAGGCGGAGCCGGTCGTCGTCGATGGCGCCGGCAGGTTCGGGCGGGTCGTCGTCGTACACCATCTGAGCCTCCTTGTGCTTGTCGTCGCGTTTGTTCTCGCGCCGGATGCGGTCGATGGCCTTGCGGTTGGCGGTGGTGGTGAGCCAGGCGCCGGGGTTGGGCGGTACGCCGTCCGCTGGCCACCGTTCGACGGCGGTCGCGAACGCCTCGGCGGCCGCCTCCTCGGCGATGTCGAGGTCACCGAAACGCCGGCTCAGGGAGGCGACCACCCGAGCCCACTCCTCGTGATGGGTCCGGGTGATCGCCTCCCGGACGTCGACTCTGTTCACAGGAACGGCCGCACCTCGACCTTCCGGTTGCAGGCCTTCGACCCGTCGGCGGCGAGCTTGAGGGCCACGTCGAGATCCGGCGCCTCGATGATCCAGAAGCCGACGAGGAACTCCTTGGACTCCAAGAAGGGGCCGTCGGTGAACATCGCCTCCGCACCCCGGTTGTCGATGACGGTGGCCGTGCCGGGCGCCCCGAGACCGCCGGCGAAGACCCAGTGCCCCTCGGCCTGGAGCCGATCGTTGAACACGTCGATCGCGGCCTGCTCGTCCGAAGTGGCGAGGTCGCTCTTGTCATGGATCACGGAAAGCAGGTACTTCATTTTCCGATCATCTCGCATACTGCGGACGCCCGGCCGGGCGATAGACCTGGAGCATTATGCCCTTCGGGAAGGCTCGCGATTCGACCAGTTCGAGCGCCATGTCCGGGCCGCTGTCGGGGAACAGCCGCGTGCCTTCTCCGACGACCACCGGGCAGACGAGCAGGGTGAGCTCGTCGACCAGCTGGTTGGCGAGGAGCCAGCGGACCAGCTTGCCGCTTCCATGCACCTGCAACTCGCCTCCCGGCCTGGCTTTCAGCTCGCCGATGGCCGCCGCGACGTCACCGGAGAGGACGGTCGTGTCCGCCCAGCGCGTGTCGGTGAGCGTGTTCGATGCGACGTACTTGGGCCGCGTGTTCAAGGCGTCTGCGACGGGGCTGCTGCCCGAATCCATCACTCCCCAGTAGCCGGCGAAAAGATCGTAGGTCCGCCGGCCGAACAGGAAGGCGTCGGCACGCTGGTAGTACTCGTCGACGAACCTCATGGCCTCGTTGTCGAACAGCGGCCGGGCCCATCCGCCGCGCTCGAATCCGGGGTCGAGGTCCGGGTGCCGCCCGCCGTTTCCCTGCACCACTCCATCGATGGAGACCTGCGTATTGGTCGTCAGCTTCATGATTGCTTCCCTTCTCCTCGGGGCGCCCTCGTGGGCGCCCTCACCCCTGCTACGAACGCCACCGCCGCGATCCGACACCGCCTCCCGGATTTCTTTCGAGAACTTTCCGGTGGGCCGGTTGCGAAGCGCACGCCGGGATTGCCCCGGCGCTTCTCGGGGTTGCACCGGTGAGCTCGGAGTCCGTGGAGGTCATCGATGTCGTTCGTCAAGCTGCCCTCGGTCGCCTCCTGGCGGCACGAGGGGGCGCGCGCAGGATTCGAGGTCGCGTTCTTCTCCGTCGACGATCGGGGTCCGCGGGTACAGGGCACCACGACGGCCACGGAGGACGGTGGGTCCTGGGTCGTGGACTACGTGATTCAGTTGGACGAATCATGGCGGACCAGGTCCGCGCGGATCGTCGGGCGCAGCGCCGCCTCAACCGTCGTCACGGTGATCGAGGCGGACGGCATGGGTCACTGGCAGGTCGACGGTGTTGCCGCGCCCCATCTGCAGGGATGCCTGGATCTGGACCTCGAGGCATCGGCCATGACCAACACCTTCCCGGTGCACCGGTTGCACCTGCCCGTCGAGCGTCCGGTCGACGCGCCCGCCGCCTACGTCCGCGCGGTCGGGCTGGCGGTGGACCGCTTGGACCAGACCTATTCGCGCTCCGGCGAAGGGCACTACGACTACACCGCACCCGTATTCGGCTTCTCCTGCCGCTTGGTCTATGACCAGCACGGCCTCATCCTTGACTACCCCGGCATCGCCACCCGCGTCCAATGACCACGCGCCGACCCCGCCGCCTCCATGGTCACCGCCGATGACTCGCGTCCAAGAACTGTCCGGGCCGTCCGGTACGGCCCGAATGTGGCCTGACAGCAGGCCATCCAGCGCAGGCTCGGCGAGGTTCCGCTCCGGCACGACGCGATGATGGTGGTCGCCAACGTCCACCGCGCCGCCTTGGCCGCGGGGCCGGGTCGCCGGGCGGAGCGTTCAACGTCGTCAACCGCCTGGGCGAGAACACCGGCCGCTCTCTCGGCGAGCACCTCGGCGTGGACGTCCTGGCGTTCACGGGATCCTGCGAGGTCGGACGGCACGTCCTCCGGTACACGGCCGGCTCCAACCTCAAACTGAAGCTGGGCGGCAGTCGCCCAACATCATCCTGCCCTACGGCCCCAACCTGGGCGGGGCGACAGTGACTTTATGCAAGTGGCTTCTTGCACTCTGTAGTTGATTCCTGGTTGTGGCGACGCATGCGGACGTCCGGAAACAGAAAGTGACCTCTTGACGCACGGCGGCGGCGTGTTCTAGCGTCATATTAAATTCAGTCGTGAATAGATATTCAACCTAAGGGTGGGGGACATGCTGACGGCGGATGCGGGCGAAGCCGCACTCTACCGGGGACGGCGGGGACGGACCCCCGCGCTCCCGGTGGGGCAGCAGGCCGAGGTTCTGCGGGAGCTGGCGAGGGAGGTGCGGCGGAGCGTCGTACGCATGATCGATCAGGCCCAGATGGGGCACATCGGCGGGGACTTCTCGGTCGCCGACATCCTCGCGACGCTGTTCGGAGGCGTCCTCAACGTTGACCCCGGAGATCCCCGGAACGCGACCAGGGATCGGTTCGTGCTCAGCAAAGGCCACTGCGCGGCATCGCTGTACGCGACGCTCGCGCACTGCGGGTTCTTCCCCAAGAGCGAACTCGACACCTTCATGGCGCCGTTGTCGGCGCTCAACGGCCATCCGAACCGGACCAAGGTGCCGGGGGTCGAGACCAACACGGGACCGCTGGGGCACGGATTTCCGGTCGCGGTCGGGTGCGCGCTCGCCGGGAGGCTGTCCGGTCAGGACTGGCGGACCTTCGTGGTGCTCGGGGACGGGGAACTGCAGGAGGGCAGCAACTGGGAGGCCGCGATGACGGCCGCCCATCACGACCTCGGCAATCTGACCGCGATCGTGGACCGGAACCGGTTCCAGCAGGGAGCCGGGACCGAGGAGACCAAGAACCTGGAGCCGCTCGCCGGCAAGTGGGCCAGCTTCGGCTGGGAGGTCCGAGAGGCCGACGGGCACGACCACGCGCAGCTTCTCCAGGCGTTCCGCCCCTCGGACACCGGCCGGCCCGTCGCCGTCATCGCGCACACGATCAAGGGGAAGGGCGTGTCGTTCATGGAGGACCGCGTGGAGTGGCACCACAAGGTCCCGAGCCCCGACCAGGTGAAAGCCGCGCTGGAGGAGCTGAGCCGATGATCACCGCACGGGAGACCTTCGACTGCCGGCAGGCGTTCGCGGAGGAGCTCATCGCCCTGGCGAAGGAGGACGAACGGGTCGTCGCCGTCTGCAACGACTCGGTCGGGTCGAGCAACCTGGTGAAGTTCAAGGAGCTCTTCCCGGAGCGGCTCGTGAACGTGGGGATCGCCGAGCAGGACCTGGTGGGCGTCGGTGCGGGGCTCGCCAATGGCGGGTTCATCCCGTTCGTCAGCGCCGCAGGCCCGTTCCTGACCGGGCGGGCCACGGAACAGATCAAGGCCGACGCCGCCTACAGCGGGGTGCCTATCGTGCTCTGCGGCCAGAGCCCGGGCATGGCGTACGGGGAGCTCGGCCCCACCCACCATTCCATCGAGGACCTTTCATGGATGCGGGCCATCGCCGATCTGGCGGTGGCGGTTCCCGCGGATCCGGTGCAGACACGCCAGGCCGTACGGTGGGCGGCGAGTTACCGCAAGCCCGTTTACATGCGGATTCCCCGGTTCAAGGTGCCCGAGGTCACGCCGGATAACGCGGTGTTCGAGCCCGGAAGGGCCGTCCAGCTCACTGAAGGCGACGACATCACGGTGGTGGCGGTCGGGACGCTCGTCTCGCGCGCGGTCGAGGCGGCGGAAACGCTGCGCGGCGAGGGCATTGGCGTACGGGTGCTCAACATGACGTTCGTCGAGCCGATGGATGTCGAGTCCGTCCTCAGGGCGGCCCGCGAGACCAAGGGCATCGTCACCGCGGAGGAAGCGACGACCACCGGGGGGCTCGGCGCGGCGGTCGCGAACGTGGTCGTGCAGAACGAGCCTGTTCCGATGCGGATCCTCGGAGTCAACCGGGAGTTCGCGCCCACGGGGAGCGCCTCGTTCCTGCTGGAGCATTTCGGGCTGACCACGGACGGAATCGGTCACGCGGTACGTGAGCTGCTCCAGCCATGAAGCCCTACGTTCTGGCCATCGACCAGGGGACGAGTGCCACCAAGGCGATCCTCGTCGATCGCGGGTGGAACATCGTCTCCCACGGTTCCGTCCCGGTCGCCCTCTCCGCGCCCAGACCGGGATGGGTCGAGCAATCGGCCGAGGAGATCTGGGAGAGCTGCGGGAAGGCGGTCGCGAGCTGCCTCCAAGGACATGACCCCGCTGACGTCGCGGCCGTCGGCCTCAGCACGCAGCGGGAATCCCTGCTGCTCTGGGACCGCGCCACCGGGCGGCCGATGGGCCCGATGCTGAGCTGGCTGGACCGCCGCACGGCAGGCGACCTGGACATGAACGCCGCCGGCATGGTCAAGGAGATCAGCGGCCTGCCCCTGGACCCGATGTTCTCGGCGCCCAAGGCCCGCTGGCTGCTGGACGAGCACGACCCCGACCGCAGCCGCAGCAGGGCCGGGGAGCTCTGTCTCGGAACGGTCGACTCCTGGCTGCTCTACAAGCTCGGCGGCGACCATCTCATCGAGGTGGGCAACGCGGCCCGAACGCAGCTCATCGACGTCAGGGAGAGGGCCTGGGACAAGCGGCTCACTCGGCTCTTCGACATCCCGCATGAGGTTCTGCCGACCATCGTCTCGTCGCAGGGCCCCTTCCCCGGAGCCGGAAACCTCGGGCCGCTGCCGGGCGGCATCCCCGTGACGGCGGTGCTCGGTGACTCGCACGCGGCGCTCTTCGCCCACCGCGGCTGGACGGAAGGCACGGTCAAGGCGACGTACGGCACGGGTTCCTCCGTCATGGCCGTGGCGTCCCCGTCGGCCCGCATCCCCCAAGGCATGTGCCTGACAGTCGCCTGGGACGTGGGCGAGCCGACCTGGGCCATCGAAGGCAACATCAGGTCCACCGGGGCGACGCTCACCTGGCTGGCCGGCGTCCTGGGACTCGAACCGGACGACCTCGCCGGCCGGGCCGCCGAGACCAGCGAGGGCGTCGTCATCGTCCCGGCGTTCAGCGGCCTGGGCGCCCCTTGGTGGGACGACGCGGCGGTGGGCCTGATCAGCGGCGTCACGTTCGGTACCAAGGCGGAACACCTCGCCCGGGCCGCGCTCGAATCGATCGCCTTCCAGATCGAGGACGTCCTCGGTGCGATCGAACGGGACTCGGCGCCCATCACCACGCTCCTGGCGGATGGCGGCCCGACGGCCAACGAAACCCTGATGCAGCTCCAAGCCGACACCGGCGGCAGAACAGTCGAACGATCTCTGGACCGCGACCTGTCCGCGCTGGGCGCAGCCCACCTGGCAGGCCTGACACACGGCCTGTGGAGCCGCGAAGACCTGGAAGCCCTGCAGCGAACACGCGAGACGTACGTGCCGGAAACCAGCGAGACCGAGCGTCAAGGCCGCCTCAGGCACTGGCACGACGCCGTCCGCCGTGCACGTCACCACGGAGGAGCACCGGCATGAGGTTCGAAGGCAAGACCGTGGCCGTCACCGGAGCGGGCCGGGGCATCGGCCTGGGCATAGCGCAACGCTTCGCCGAGGAAGGAGCCGACGTCCTGATGCTCGATCTGGACGACGGCATCGAAGAGACGGCCGAAAGCCACGACGCGCGAGGCGTCAAGGCCGACGTCACCGACCCCGATGACGTCGCCGCGGCCTTCGGCGCGCTCGACAGCCTGGACGTTCTCGTCAACAACGCGGGCGTCATCACCATCAGCCGCCTGGAGGACCTCACCCTTGGCGACTGGGAGAGGGTCCTGAACGTCAACACCACAGGCACGTTCCTCTGCTCCCAGGCGGCCGCCGCCATCATGCGGCGGAACGGGCGAGGCGGACGCATCCTCAACGCCGCCTCGGGCCAGGCGAGGCAGGGCTTCATCTACACCCCGCACTACGCGGCCAGCAAGTTCGGCGTGGTCGGCCTCACGCAGAGCCTGGCCAAGGAACTCGCCAAAGATCAGATCACTGTCAACGCCTACTGCCCCGGCATCGTCGGCAGCGACATGTGGGACTACAACGACCGCGAGTGGGGCCGCCTGCTCGGCGGATACAAGCCGGGCGAGCTCATGGCCGAATGGGTCGGGGACATCCCGCTCGGGCGCGCCGGAACCAACGACGACATAGCCAACCTGCTGCTTTTCCTCGCCTCGGACGACGCCGCCTACATCACGGGTCAGGCGATCAACGTCGACGGCGGCATGTTCATGAGCTAGTACGAGGAGATCCTGATGAGCACGACGCACGACACGGTGTCGGCCGTCGACACACAGCCGGGCAGGGGGCGCCGGAGAACACCCGCCTGGGCGGATCAGCTGCTGACGGGCTCACGCGGGCCCGCGCTCGGACTCGTGGCCCTGTGCGTCGCCCTCTTCATCGCGACGCCGCACTTCCTGACCGGGCCGAACCTGCTCAACATCGTCGACCAGATCACCATTCTGGGAATCCTGGCGCTCGGCATGACCGCCGTGATCATCATGGGCGGCATCGACCTTTCGGTCGGCGCGGTGCTCGCGCTGGCGACGATGGTCGTCGGCTGGCTGTCGCACGAGGCGGGCTGGCCGCTGTGGCTCGGCGCGGTCACGGCCATCGCGGTCGGCGGCCTGTGCGGGCTGCTGTCGGGCCTCGGGATCACCTTGGCCAAGCTGCCCCCGTTCATCGCGACGCTGGCGATGCTGTCGATCGCCCGCGGCGTCGCGAACGTGATCACCGACGGTCAGCAGATCGTCGGGTACCCCGACTGGTTCGACAACCTGTCCACCGCACGCTACCTGGGCATCTTCACGGTCACCTCGATCGTGCTCGTGCTCCTGTACGTGGCGGGCTGGGCCTACATGCGGTACCGCTCCGGCGGCCGGGCGATCTACGCGATCGGCGGCAGCCCCGAGGTCGCGCGGCTGGCGGGCATCAACGTCAAGAAGACCACCACGCTCGTCTACGTCGTGGCCGGGCTGCTGGCGGGGCTGGCGGGCGTCTTCATGACCATGCGGCTCGACTCCTCCCAGCCCAGCGCGGGCCTGAGCTACGAGCTCGACACCATCGCCGCCGTGGTGATCGGCGGCGCCAGCCTGTCCGGCGGCGTCGGCCGCGTCACCGGGACCGTGATCGGCGTCCTGATCATCGGCGTGCTGCGCAACGGCCTCAACCTCCTCAGCGTCTCGCCGTTCGTCCAGCAGATCGTCATCGGCGCGGTGATCGCGCTCGCGGTCATGCTCGACGTGCTCCGGCGCCGCGAGGCGCACTGACCGAACTCGCCAGCCTCACCAGCAGAGGTCGCAAGCATTACCAGCAGAAGGAGTACCCACCCCCATGAAAACCACAATGGCCATCGGAATGGCGGCCGTGCTCGCCCTGGGCGTCGCCGGCTGCGGGCGCGGCGGCTCGTCCGGCGAGGGCAAGGTCGTCATCGGACTCGCCGTCGCCAACCTCCAGGCCGACTTCTTCAACCAGATCAAGCAGGCGGTCGAGGAGCAGGCCAAGACCAAGAACGTCGAGGTCGTCGTCGCGGACGCGCGGGGCGACTCGGCCACCCAGGTCAACCAGATCCAGGACTTCATCAGCCGCCAGGTCAAGGCGATCATCTACATTCCGGCGGGCGCCACGGCCGCGGGCGTGCCGGTCAAGGCGGCCGAACGCGCCAAGATCCCCGTCATCACCGTGGACCGCAACCCGCCGGACCAGCCGGGCAAGTCGTTCATCGCCACCGACAGCGTCGCCGCCGCGAAGACCCTCGGCGACTGGACGGTCAAGAACGTGGGCGGCAAGGGCGAGCTGGCGATCCTCCAAGGCCAGATCGGCACAACGCCTCAGGTCGACCGGCAGAAGGGCTTCGGCCAGGCGCTCACCGCCGCGCCCGGGGTCAAGGTCGTCGCCCAGCAGTCCGCCGACTGGGCGCAGGACAAGGCGTTCGCCGTCGCCCAGGACATGCTCCAGGCCAAGCCCGGCATCAACATCTTCTGGGGCCAGGCCGACGCGATGGCGCTCGGCGCCGCCCAGGCGGTCAAGTCCGCGGGGACGGGCAAGAAGTACACGATCGTCGGGTTCGACGGCGACGTGGCCGGGATCAAGGCGGTCCGCGCAGGGACGATCGACGCCACCATGGTCCAGCAGACCCGCAAGATGGGCCGGATGGCCGTGGACACCGCGATCAACGTCATCGACGGCAAGGCGGTGCCCGCGCAGCAGCTTCAGCCCGCGTTCCTGCTGACCAAGAAGGACACGGCCAAGGCCGACGAGTACATCGCCACCCACCCGTAGGAACCTGCCACGACTCCCCTAGGAACATGCCATGACTGACGACGCAGGCCTGGTTGTGCGCGGTGTGTCCAAGCGCTTCGGCGCCACCCAGGCGCTCGACCACATCGACATCGACGTGCACCCAGGGGAGGTCGTGGCGCTGCTGGGCGAGAACGGCGCGGGCAAGTCGACGCTCTCCAACGTCATCGCCGGAACGTTCCCGTCCGACACCGGCAGCATGACGTGGAACGGCGAGCCCTACGCGCCGGGCTCGCCCGGCGAGGCGATCGACCGGGGCATCGGGCTCATCCACCAGGAGATGCGGCTTCTGCCGGATCTGTCGGTGGCCGAGAACGTCTTCGTCGGGCGCCTCCTCCAGCGCGGCGGCAGGATCGACCGCGCGGAGATGAACCGGAGGGCCAGCCAGCAGCTCACAAGGCTCGGGCTGGACATCTCACCGACCCGGCTCGTGCGCACCCTGCGCGTCGCCGAACAACAACAGGTCGAGATCGCCAAGGCGCTCACGCTGAACGCCCGGCTGCTCATCCTGGACGAGCCCACCGCGGCGCTCGGCTCCGACGAGACCGACCATCTCTTCGAACGGATCGCGGCGCTCAAGAGCGAGGGCATGGCCTTCGTCTACATCAGCCACCGGCTGGAGGAGGTCACACGCATCTGCGACCGCGTGGTGGTGATGCGCGACGGGCAGCGGGTCGCCTCGCACGACACCGCCGACGTACCGGTGGCCCGGCTCGTGGAGGAGATGGTCGGCCGCAGCATCGAGCGGATCTTCCCCGACACGGGGGTGCCGCGCGAACGCGCCGTGCTGCGGGTGAACGAACTCACCGCGGCGGACGGGACGTTCCAGGACGTCTCGTTCGACGTCCACGAAGGCGAGATCCTCGGGATCGCCGGCATCGTGGGGGCGGGCCGCACCGAACTCGTCCGGGCGGTCGCCGGAGTCGACCCCGTCAAGGCGGGCACGGTCTCGGTGGAGGGCGACGTGCTGAGGCTGCGCGGGCCGCACGACGCCATCGCGGCCGGGGTCGTGCTCGTTCCCGAGGACCGCAAGAACCAGGGCGTCGTCCTCGACCTGTCCATCGGCGACAACGTCGCGCTGCCCAATCTGGACCGCGTCGCCAAGCACGGCTGGCTCACCCCGCAGCGCGTGGCCTCCGCCGCCGGCGCGGCGATCAAGGAGATGGGCATCAAGGGACGGCCGTCCCAGCCGGTGAGCACCCTGTCGGGCGGCAACCAGCAGAAGGTCGTCATCGCCAAGTGGCTGGCGCGCCGCCCCAAGGTCGTGATCCTCGACGAGCCCACCCGCGGCATCGACGTCGGCGCCCGGGCCGCCATCTACGAGGTGATCGCCGAACTCGCGCGCTCGGGGATGGCGGTGATCGTCGTCAGCTCCGACCTCGACGAGGTGCTCGGCCTGTCGCACCGCGTCCTCGTACTCAGCCGGGGACGGCTGCGGGGCGTCCTGGCCGGGGCGGACGCCACCGACACCGCCGTCATGCGGCTGGCCACGGCATGATGCTCAGTGCCGGAAAGTCCGCGCCGGCCCGTCCTCCGAAAGGCCACGATGACCAGCATCCGCCGCGCCACCCGCATGGCGACCACCGACGAGCAGCTGCGCCTGATGACCAGGGTCGCCCGCCTGTACCACGAGCAGGGGATGCGCCAGCCGCAGATCGCGGAAGAGCTGCGCATCTCCCAGTCGCGGGTGTCCCGGCTACTCAAACAGGCCGCCGAGCTGGGCATCGTCCGGACCATCGTCGTGCCGCCCGCCGGGGTCTTCACCGACCTGGAGGAGACGCTGCAGGCCCGGTACGGGCTCCGTGACATCGCCATCGTCGACGTGGAGGGCGAGGGCGAGGAGGTCCTGCCCGCCCTCGGCGCCGCCACCGCCGTCTACCTGGAGACCACTCTCATGGAGAGTGACAGGGTCGGCATCTCCTCCTGGAGTGCGACGCTGCTCGCCACCGTGGAGGCGATGCGGTCCAGACCCGGTGGACGATTCTCGGAGCAGGTCGTGCAACTCGTCGGCGGCGTCGGAGACCCGAAGGTTCAGGTGCAGGCCACCCGCCTGATGGGCCGCCTCGCCGACATCACCGGCGCCGAGCCCGTCTTCATCTCCGCGCCCGGCGTCGTCGGCAACCGCGCCGCCCGGGACGCGATCGTCGCCGACCCCAAGGTCGCCGACGTCATCGCGACCTGGGACCGGCTGACCGTCGCGCTCGTCGGCATCGGCAGCCTGGAACCCTCCCCGCTGCTGCGCGAGAGCGGCAACATCTTCTCGGCCGAGGAGCAGGAGGAGTTGCGGCGCCTCGGCGGAGTGGGCGACATCAGCCTCCACTTCTTCGACGAGGACGGCACCCTGCTCAACACCAACCTGGACGAACGCGTCATCGGCATCGCGCCCGGAGCGTTCCGCGGCATCCCCCGTCGCATCGCCGCCGCCGGCGGCCACCGCAAGTACGCCGCGATCCGCGCCGCCCTGCGCGGCGGCTGGATCGACGTCCTCATCACCGACCTGGGCGTTGCCCGGCGCCTCGCCGACGAACCCGACAGGAGCACCCCGTGACCGCACCCTCGTTCCGCCTCGACGGCCGCACCGCCCTCGTGACCGGCGCCGGATCGGGCATCGGGCGGCGCCTGGCGATCGCCCTCGCCGAGATGGGCGCCGACGTCGCCCTGCTGGACCTGCCCGGCGCGGACCTCGACGTTGCCGCCGAGGCCATCGAGAAGGCGGGCCGGCGCGCCGCCGCCTTCCACGGCGACGTCACTCAGGCCGCCGACCTGGAGGAGGCCGTAGAGCTGGCCGAAGGCTCCCTCGGCCCCTTGCGCCTGGCAGTCAACGCCGCCGGGATCGCCAACGCGGCCCCCGCCGAGGACATGTCCCTTGCCCAGTGGCAGAAGGTCATCGACGTCAACCTCACCGGCGTCTTCCTCTCCTGCCAGGCCGAGGGCCGCGCCCTGCTGCGCAACGGCGGCGGCTCCATCGTCAACATCGCCTCGATGTCCGGAACGATCGCCAACCGCGGCCTCACCCAGGCGCACTACAACGCCTCCAAGGCCGCCGTCATGCACCTGTCGAAGAGCCTCGCCACCGAATGGGCCGGCCGCGGCGTCCGCGTCAACAGCATCAGCCCCGGCTACACCGCCACGCCCATGAACCTCCGCCCCGAGGTCGCCGACCGCGTCGGACGCTTCGAGTCCGAAACCCCCATGGCGCGCATGGCCACCGTCGACGAGATCGCCGGGCCCACCGTCTTCCTGCTGAGCGACGCCGCCTCGTTCGTCACCGGTACGGACCTCCTCGTGGACGGCGGCTTCGTCGCCTGGTGACCCGTCAGGTCCGCCTTTGAACCACCAGAAGGGCCGGCCCGCGGTTCGGAGCCGTCTACGAGTGGGACGAGGGGCCGAGCAGAGCCTTGATGTCGCCGTAGAAGGCCGGGCCGGGAGTCACCCGGAAGGGGCGCAGGTCGAACAGAACGCTTTTGGGCCCGTGCCGCTGCAGCAGCAAGTGCACGGGCGTCCGCCCGGGATGGGTGGTGAGGATCTGTTTGAGTTCTTGCACGAGCCGGAGGTTCAGCCGGTCTTCGTGAACGTGGACGACCACAGGTGGCTCGGTGGCCGCATGGGCGAGATCGAGGGTGGTGATGTCTTCGCCGTAGACGCTGAGTGTCTCGTCGCGGATGTTGGTCCGCCCTTGCACGGAGATCACGCGGTCTTCCGCCAGTGCCTGGCCGTACAGCGTGTAGGTCTTGGGAAAGATGAGGCATTCCACAGAGGCATCGTGGTCTTCGAGAGTGACGATCGCCCACGGGTTGCCCTGCTTGGTGACCTTGCGCTGCAGGCCGGAGATGATCCCGGCCACCGCACAGGTGCGTCGGCCCGGGCGGAGCCCAGCAGGTCGGCGATCGTGGTGTCGCGGTTGGCCTCAAGGACCGGTTCGGCGCCGTCCAGGGGATGGGACGAGACGTACAGGCCGAGCATCTCCCGTTCGAAGGCCAGCAGGGTGCCGGTGTCCCATTCCTGCTCGGGGACCTCGACCGAAAGGGTCTCGGCGGACTCGGCGCACGCCCCGAAGAGGGAGTCCTGACCACGGGCGGCGTTGCGTTTGAGGTCGATGACCGCGTCGACGGCCTGCTCGTGGGCCATGACCAGGCCCTTGCGGCGGTGGCCGAGGCCGTCGAAGGCCCCGGCCTTGGCCAGCGACTCGATGACGCGCTTGTTGCAGACGCTCTGCGGAATCTTGGAGAGGAAGTCGTTGAAGCCGGTGTAGTCGCCCTCTTCCCGCCGTGCGCGGACGATGGCGTCGACGACGCCTGCGCCGACGTTGCGGATGGCGCCGAGGCCGAAGCGGATGTCGTGCCCGACGGCGGCGAAGTTCAGTTCGCTCTGGTTGACGTCGGGCGGAAGCACTTTGATGCCCAAGCGGCGGCAGTCGGCCAGATACAGCGCCATCTTGTCCTTGTCATCGCCGACCGAGGTGAGCAGCGCGGCGAGGTATTCGGCGGGGTGGTTGGCCTTGAGGTAGGCCGTCCAGTACGAGACGACGCCGTACCCGGCGGTGTGGGACTTGTTGAAGCCGTATCCGGAGAAGGGGACCAGCACGTCCCAGACGGCTTTGATCGCATCGTCGGAGAAGCCGCGGTCCCGCATTCCGGTGGAGAACCTGCCCCACTCGGCGTCGAGGACGTCCTTCTTCTTCTTGCCCATGGCGCGGCGCAGCATGTCGGCTCCGCCGAGGGAGTAGCCGGCGAGCTGCTGGGCGATCGCCATGACCTGTTCCTGGAAGACCACCAGGTGGTAGGTGTCGCCCAGGATGGGTTCCAGCGCGTCCTTGAGCTCGGGGTGGATCGGTTCGACCTTCTGCCTGCCGGTCTTGCGCAGCGCGTAGTTGGTGTGGGCGTTCATCTCCATCGGTCCCGGCCGATAGAGGGCGGAGACCGCCGCGATGTCGGTGAACGCGGTGGGCTGCATCAGCCGTAGCAGGGTCCGCATCCCGCCGCCGTCGAGCTGGAAGACCCCGAGGGTGTCGCCGCGTGCGAGCAGCTGGTAGGTCCTGGCGTCGTCGAGCGGTACATCGAGGATGTCGATGTCGATGCCCTTGTTCGCCTTGACGCCTGCGATCGCGTCGTTGATGACGGTGAGATTGCGCAGCCCGAGAAAGTCCATCTTCAGCAGGCCCATCTCTTCGGCCTGGGTGAACGGGAACCCGGTGATGACCGGGCCGTCCTGCTTGGGCTTGACCAGGGGCAGCACGTCGATCAGCGGCTCGGACGACAGGATCACACCGGCCGCGTGTACGCCGGTGCCGCGGGTCAGGCCCTCCACTCCCCCGGCGGTGTCGATGACCCGTTTGACGTCGGGTTCCTCGGCGTACATCTTCCGCAGTTCGGTGGCCTCACCGTGCCGGGGATGGCCGGGGTCGTGGATGGCCGCCAGCGGGATCTCCTTGCCGCCGGCGGCGGCCGGGAACGCCTTGGTGATCCGGTCGCCGAGCGCGTAGGGGTAGCCCAGCACCCGGCAGGCGTCCTTCACCGCCGCCTTGGCCTTGATCGTGCCGAAGGTGACGATCTGGCACACGCGGTCGCCGCCGTACTGCGCGGTGACGTAGTCGATCATCTCGTCGCGACGGCGGTCGTCGAGGTCCAGATCGACGTCGGGCATGGTGATCCGCTCCGGGTTGAGGAACCGCTCGAAGATCAGCCCGTGCTCGATCGGGTCCAGTTCGGTGATCCCCGTGCAGTACGCCACCATCGACCCGGTCGCCGACCCGCGGCCCGGGCCGAGGCCGATCCCGCCGGCGCGGGCGTGCCGGCAGATGTCGGCGACCACCAGGAAGTACCCCGGGAAACCCATTCCGTCGATCACCGACAGCTCGTAGTCAATGCGGTCCAGCACATCCTGCGGCGGGTCGCCGCCGAAGCGACGCCGGGCCCCGGCCAGGGTCTCCTTGCGCAGCCACGACGACTCGCCGTGCCCATCGGGGACGGGGAACTTGGGCATGAGGTCACGTTGGGCGAAGACCTCGCCGTAGTCGCCGACGCGTTCGGCGATCAGCAGCGTGTTGTCGCACGCCCCGGGGACCTCGGGGTCCCACAAGGCCCGCATCTCCGCGGCGCTCTTGATGAAGTAGCCCGACCCGGAGAACCGGAACCGTTTCTGGTCGGCGAGTTGCTTGCCGGTCCCGATGCACAGCAGCGCGTCATGCGCCTGCGCCTGGTCCTCGGTCACGTAGTGCGAGTCGTTGGTGGCAAGCGGCGGCAGACCCAGGTGCCTGCCGAGCCTCAGCAGGTCATCGCGGACGCGGCGCTCGATGGCAAGACCGTGGTCCATCAATTCCAGAAAGTAGTTGTCCTGGCCGAAAATGTCCCGGTACCGCGCAGCGGCCTCGACGGCCTGGTCGTACTGGCCCAGACGAAGCCGGGTCTGCACCGCGCCGGACGGGCAGCCGGTCGTGGCGATGATGCCCGCACCGTGCTCGGCGAGCAGTTCATCGTCCATCCGCGGGTACTTCTGGACGTGGCCTTCCAGCCACGCCCGCGACTGGAGCCGGAACAGGTTCCGCAACCCGCCTGCGTCGGCGGCCCACATCGTCATGTGCGTGTACAGGCCGCGGCCGGAGATGTCGCCGCCCTCACCGGTCTCATCGTCGGACCGGCGGAGCGCGAGATCCTCGCTCCAGAACACCGCCTCCTTGTGGAACCGCGACGCGGGCGCAACGTAGGCCTCGGCGCCGATGACCGGCTTGACGCCGGCCTTGTTCGCCGCGTGGAAGAACTCGTACGCGCCGTGCACGTTGCCGTGGTCGCTCATCGCCACCGCGGGCATCCGCTGCCGCGCCACCTCGTCGGTCAACGGGCCGATCTTGGCGGCGCCGTCCAGCATGCTGTACTCCGTGTGCACATGGAGATGCACGAACGACTTCACGGCGTCCACGCCTTCCGGTTGTATGTCCCTTCGCGAACTCAGGCATTCGACCCGAAGGCAAGCGGCAGTGTCCAACAATCAACACGCCACAAGGTCACAATCATCGGTTGTGCACGCAGGTGCGCGGACCATCCCGCCGAGACGAAGGCGGGGGGCTAGGAAGATCGTTACTGTCCGTGGTGTAATGATCACGTGATTGGCTGATTTCGCTGGGCGCGCGTCCCGGTGAAGGGTGGGGAGGGCGGGAGCGAGGGTGCGCACCTCGAACGATCCGGACGGTCCGCACGTCGTTACGAGGCAGGGCCGGCGAAGCGCCCCTCTCTCGTGGCCGGCCGTGATCCTCTGGCTCGTCGGGATCACGGCCGCCCTCGCGGTGACCGGTGTCGTCCTCAGCAGGGAGACGAGGCTGGCCCCGTTCCTCGTCTTCCTGCCCACCCTGATCGCCGGACGGGGGACGGTCCGGCAGACCGCGGTCGCGGCCGCGTGGACGACCCTTGTCATCATCGCCGCCCTGCTCCGCAGCCCCGTGGAAACGGTCGCGGCGTACACGAGCGTGATCGCCTTCGCCGTCATTCTGAGCGGGCTGAGCCTGGCCCAGACGGTGCAGCGTGTCCGCAGGGAAGGGGAGATCGTCCGGCTGCGTTCCGCGGCGGCCGCCCTGCAGCGCCAGATCCTCCATCCGTTCCCCCTCGTCACCGACGAGCTCGTCGTCCATGGCCTGTACGAGCCCGTCGAGGAGGACAACCAGGTCGGGGGCGACGTGTACGAGGTCGTGGCGACGCCGTTCGGCAGCCGCGTGTTCATCGCCGACGTCCAGGGCAAGGGCCTGCCCGCCATCAGCGCCGCCTTCGCCGTGCTCAACTCCTTCCGCGAAGCGGCCCTCACGGAGCCCACGCTCACCGCCGTCGTGAACGCTCTCGAGAATTCGGTCCTGCGGCACAACTCGTTCGCCGTACATGCGGGAGAGCATGAACGTTTCGTCACCGCGCTCGTCCTGAACGTCGGCTCCGGGACGAAGGTTCAGGCGATCGACTGCGGGCATGTCCCTCCCTTTCTGCTGGACGGAGAGCGGCCCGCCCGGGTCTCCCTCGGTGAGGCGTCCGTTCCGCTCGGGCTGGCCTCCCTCGATCCCGAACCGCGCACGGTCAGATGGTTCGACCTGCCTCAGGGCGCCACGCTCCTGCTGTGCACCGACGGCGTCACCGAGGCCCGGAACCCGTCCGGCGACTTCTTCCCGTTGGAAGAGCGTCTGGTCTCGTTGGGCGATGTCCCGCCCGACGACGTGGCGCGGACCCTCCGCTACGAACTGCAGCAGCACACGCGAGGCAGGCTGACGGACGACACGGCCCTCCTGGTCCTCCGCAGGAAACCCGTCCTGCCCACGCAGAGCGCATCTGGAGACTGACCCGCGACCCCGCAGCGCGATGCGCTGGTGGACATGTGAACCCTTCGTGGGCGGGGGCGCGTACTCCTGAGAGTTTTCCGACCTAAGGGGGCAGTGGAGTGGGCGCTCGTGTACCGGCCGCCGCGACCGTGCTCGGGATCCTGTTCGGGATGGCCCTTCCGGCCGCACCGGCCAGGGCGCACGGGGCGCTCGAGAACCCGGGGAGCCGCGCGACCGGCTGCGAACCCGGTCGTGGCGCCGGCCGGGCGAGCGCCGCCTGCCGGGCGGCGGCGAGGTTGAGCGGCGCGGCGCTCGCCGAGTGGGACGAACTGCGAGTACCGAACGTGCGCGGCCGCGACCGCGAGATGATCCCGGACGGCGAGCTGTGCAGTGCGGGCATCGAGCGGTTCCGCGGGCTGGACCTGGCGCGTGCGGACTGGCCCGCGACCCGGCTGACGGCCGGCGCCCGCCACACCTTCCGCTACCGGGTGTCGATCCCGCACCGGGGCGGCCTCCGGCTCTACGTCACCCGCGACGGCTACCAGCCCACCCGACCGCTGACCTGGGCGTCGCTGGAATCCAAGCCGTTCCTTGAGGTGACGGACCCGCCGCGGCGGAACGGGGCGTACGCCTTCGCCGGCCGCCTTCCCCGCGGCAAGACGGGACGGCACGTGATCTACACCGTCTGGCAGACCTCGGACACGCCCGACACCTACTACTCCTGCTCCGACATCACGTTCAGCGCCGCCCGCACGCGACCGGCGGATCGCGGCGCGACGCCCGCGCGCACCGGGGGCGCCACCGCTCCAGGCGGGCGCACACCGGGCGGGCAGGTACCGGGCACCTCGGCCAGACCCGTGGCCGCCACGTCCGAGGAGAAGCCTCCGCAGAACACGGAGTTGCTCGTCGTGGCGGGAGGAATCGCCGGGCTGGTGTTGATCCTCTCGATCGGCGGTGCGGTCGCGGCTGTCCGCCGGATGGGCATTCACCGGGAACTCTGACCCGGTCGGCCTTCCGGCGCGTCGAAGATTGAGGCGAATCCGTCGTGAAGCCTGTTCAGGCCGAAGTCGAAGAGCTGTTCGTAAGAGAAGTCGAAGGTGTTCACGGCGAGGTCGGCCATGGTCGGGAAGTCGCCGCTGCCGAGGGCGTTCTCTAGTGTCGGTGCCTGGGCGGCCCAGAACTCCTCGTTGCTGACGCCGGTCCGGTGCTCGGCGCGCCGCTCGTTGACGTAGCGGCGGGCGACGCCCTCCACATAGTCGTTCTGGACGCTGATCAACATGAGGAGCGTCCGGTCGTCCACGCCGGTCGGGCGCAGCCGGCCGAGGAACCGGTCCAGCCCGCGCATGGCGTTGGGGCCGAGGAGCGGACGGCTCTGGTCGACGAACGGGTACCAGGGGTGGTCCATGCACAGCCGCCACAGGTGGTGGGCGTCGGCCGTGAGGATCTCGCGCCAGCCGAGGCGCTCGTCCTGCTCCGGCTCGGGGACGTCGATGACGTGGTCGAGCATGAGGTCCAGCAGTTCGCTCTTGCCGGGGACGTAGCGGTAGAGCGTCATCGTCCCGACGCCCAGGCGGGTCGCGATGTGGCGCATGGACAGCGCTTCGAGTCCCTCCGTCTCGGCGAGTTCGTCGGCGACCTCGACGGCCGCGGCGACGATCCGGCCGAGGCTGAGCGTGGGCGGCCGTCCGCGGGGCGGCCGGATCCGGTCTCCCCACAGCAACTTCAGGCTCCGCCCGAGGTCGCGGCCGTCGCCGTGCTCCGTCGTCATCGTTCGTCCTGCTCCTTCGGATGCGGCACCTGCTGCGCGCACGCTCAGACGCTATCGCCCTGGAGTGCTGTGCCGGGCACACACTTAGGGCATGGTGTACGCAAATTCGCGTATGCTGTACGCGAAGTAGGGTCAGGGGACAGGAGGCCACATGCCCGACAACGCGATCCTCGCCGAGGGGATCCGCAAGGACTATGGGGAGAAACGCGCGCTCGACGGCTTCGATCTGGCGGTGCCGAAGGGCATGGTCTACGGTCTGCTCGGCCCGAACGGAGCGGGGAAGACCACGGCCGTGCGCATCCTGACCACGCTCGTCCGGCTGGACGGCGGGCGCGCGGAGGTCACCGGGCTCGACGTCGCCGCGCAGGCCCGGCAGGTGCGCCGGCGGATCGGGCTGGCCGGGCAGCATGCCGCACTGGACGAGGTCCTCACCGGACGGCAGAACCTGCGCATGTTCGGGCGCCTGTTCCATCTGGGCAAGAAGCGCGCGGCGCAGCGGGCCGAAGAGCTGCTGGAGCGGTTCGACCTGGTGGAGGCGGCCGACAAGGGGCTCAAGGAGTACAGCGGCGGGATGCGCCGCCGTCTCGACCTCGCGGCCAGCATGATCCTGGCACCGGACGTGCTGTTCCTGGACGAGCCGACCACCGGGCTCGATCCGCGCGGCCGGAACGAGGTGTGGCGGTCCGTCCGGTCGCTGGTCGCGCGGGGCACGACCGTCCTGCTGACGACGCAGTACCTGGACGAGGCCGACCAGCTGGCCGGGCGCATCGCCGTCCTCGACCGCGGCCGGGTCATCGCGGACGGCCCCCCTGAGTCGCTGAAGCGACTGATCGGCGGGGACCGGATCGAGGTGGTGGTGCGCGACCCCGCGACCCTGTCCGCGGCGGCCGCCGTGGTCGCCCGCGTCGCGTCCGCCGAGCCGCAGACCGACGTGGCGGCGGCGCGGGTGCACGCGCCGGTCGCCGAACGGGTGGCCGCGCTCACCGAGGTCGCCCGCACGCTGCAGGACGACGGCATCGCCGTGGAGGACATCGGGCTGCGGCGGCCGACGCTGGACGAGGTGTTCCTGCGCCTCACCGGACACCACACCGAGGACGAGGCACCGAGGAAGAAGGCGGGGGTCGAAGCGTGACCGTCCAAGGCAAGACGGCCGACGACGGACTCGGTGGGCGGCTCTACTGGGCCGTCGCGGACTGCTGGACGATCGTCCTGCGAGGCCTGACGCACTACGTCCGGCAGCCGAGCAACATCGCCTGGCAACTCGGGTTCCCCATCGTCTCGGTGCTGTTGTTCGGCTATGTCTTCGGGAGCGCGATGTCGGTGCCCGGCGGTGGCGACTACCGCACGTTCCTGATGCCGGGCATGTTCGGCATGACAATGGCGATGGGCTTCATGAACACCGCCTATGTCGTCGTGTACGACAGCGCACGCGGGGTCACCGACAGGTTCCGGTCCATGCCGATGTCGCCGTCCGCCGTCGTCACGGGGCGCGGCGTCGGCGACCTGATCGGCGCGACCCTCGACCTCGTCGTCCTGGCCTTGACGGCGCTGGCGGTCGGCTGGCGCTCCGACGGCGGCCTGCCGGGGACCCTCGGGGCCTTCGGCCTGCTCCTGCTGCTGCGTTTCGCGCTGATCTGGATCGGCGTCCTGCTCGGGCTCCTGGTGCCGAACGAGGAGGCGGCCGGCAGCCTGTTCGCGGTGGCGTTCCCCTTCGCGATGATCTCCAGCGCGTTCGTCGCTCCGTCCCTGATGCCGCACTGGCTGGGGACGATCGCGATGTGGAACCCGGTGTCCGCCACGGTGACGGCCTCCCGCGAGCTGTTCGGCAATCCTGTGGCGGCCGGCGACACGTGGATCGAACAGCACGCCATGCTGATGGCGATCGTCTGGCCGGTCGCCATCACGGCGGTCTTCCTACCCTTGGCGGTCCGTCGTTACCAGGGGCTGAGCCGCTGACCACAGCAGGGAGCGAGCATGACCGACGTCACCCATCGACTGAACGTGCAGGCGATCCTCGCCGAGCTCACCCTCGCGGAGAAGGCCGAACTGCTGGACGGCTCGGACTTCTGGCACACGCAGCCCGTGGAGCGCCTCGGCGTGCCGGCGATCATGGTGACGGACGGCCCGCACGGGCTGCGCAAACAGGCGGCGAGCGCCGACCACCTGGGCCTGAACGCGTCGGTGCCGGCCACGTGCTTCCCGCCTGCGGCCGGCATCGCCTCCAGCTGGGACCCGGCGCTCATGCGGCGGGTGGGCGCGGCGCTCGGCGACGAGTGCCGCGCCGCCGAGGTGGCCGTGCTGCTCGGCCCGGGTGTGAACATGAAGCGCTCCCCGCTGTGCGGCCGCAACTTCGAGTACCTCTCCGAAGACCCCGCGCTCGCGGGCGAACTCGCCGCCGCCATGGTGGAGGGCGTGCAGAGCAGGGGCGTCGGCACGTCGGTCAAGCACTTCGCGGCGAACAACCAGGAGACCGACCGCATGACGGTCTCGGCCGAGATCGACGAGCGCACCCTGCGCGAGATCTACCTGCCCGCGTTCGAGAGGGTCGTCACCGGCGCCCGGCCGTGGACGGTGATGTGCTCGTACAACAAGATCAACGGCGTCTACGCCTCGGAGAACCGCTGGCTGCTGAACGACGTGCTGCGCCGAGACTGGGGGTACGAGGGCCTCGTGGTCTCCGACTGGGGCGCCGTCAACGAGCGCGACAAGGCGGTCGCCGCGGGCCTGGACCTCGAGATGCCCGCCTCGGGCGGCGTCGGCGGCCGCACCGTTCTCGATGCGGTGCGCGCCGGCACGCTGAGCGAGGCCGACGTCGACCACGCCGTGGCGAACATGCTGGGCCTGGTCGCCAAGGCGCAGGCCCGCGAGCCGCTCGACGGTTTCGACGCCGACGCGCACCATGCCCTCGCCCACGAGGCTGCGCTCGCCAGCGCGGTGCTGCTGAAGAACGAGGGCGGCGTCCTGCCGCTCGATCCGGGCGCGAGGGGCCCGGTCGCGGTCATCGGCGAGTTCGCCCGTTCCCCGCGCTTCCAGGGTGCCGGCTCGTCGCAGGTCGACCCCACCCGTGTCGACTCGGCCCTCGACAGCCTGCACGCCGCGCTGGACGGCACGCGCGAGGTGGTGTTCGCCCCCGGTTTCGCGATCGAGACGCTGGCGACGGACCCGGCGCTGGTCGACGAGGCCGTGCGCGCGGCCGCGGCCGCCGACGTCGCCGTTGTGTTCCTGGGCCTGCCGCCCTCCTATGAGTCTGAGGGCTACGACCGCGAGCACATGGATCTGCCCGCCAACCAGGTCGCGCTGCTCCGGGCCGTCGCCGCGGCCAATCCACGCGTCGTCGTGGTGCTCTCGAACGGCTCGGCGGTCACGGTCTCGGACTGGGAGGACGAGGCACAGGCCGTGCTGGAGGGCTGGCTGCTCGGCCAGGCGGGCGGCGCCGCCATCGCCGATCTGCTGCTGGGCGTCGCCTCGCCTTCCGGCAAGCTGGCCGAGACGATCCCGATGCGCTTCCAAGACAACCCCACCGTCGGCAACTTCCCCGGTGAGAACCGCGTCGTGCGATATGGCGAGGGCCTGCTCATCGGGTACCGCTGGTACGACGCGCATGGGCTTCAGGTGTCCTACCCCTTCGGCCATGGGCTGTCGTACACGAGCTTCGCCTATTCGGGGCTCGAGACCGAGGTGCTCGAAGACGGCGCGAGGCCGCGTGTCCTGGTGCGCCTGACCGTCGAGAACACCGGTGAGGTCGCCGGGGCCGAGATCGTGCAGTTGTACGTGACCGACCCCCAGGCATCCGCCTACCGCCCCGAGCAGGAACTGCGCGCCTTCGCCCGCGTCGCCCTCGAACCCGGCCAGGCGAAGACCGTGACCCTCGAACTCGGCTCCCGCGCCTTCGCGTACTGGGATACCGGCAGCGGCCATACCCGCCGCGGCGCCTGGGTCGTGGAGGGCGGCGAGTTCGGCCTGCGCGTCGGCGCGTCCAGCCGCGACATCCGTCTGTCGGGGACCGTCGTGCTCTCCGGTGACGAGACGCCGGCCCCGCTCGGCGTCGACTCGACCGCGGAGGACTTCCTGGCGCATCCCGCGGCCGGGCGGTGGCTCAGGCAGCGCCTCGAAGGCACGCGGATGGGCGCCAGACTCTTGGACGGGCCGCATGGCCGCATGATGCGGGCGATCCCCCTGGTGCGCCTGTCCCGGTTCCCTGGTGCGCCGTTCACCGAGGCCGACCTGGCCGAAGCGGCCCGGGCGTTCTCACCACCGGCCTGACGGCCGCGGTCAGTTCCTTGGAGATCCGTTCCAGCATGAAGGTTGCGGACTCGCGGGCGCGTTCCTCCCAGGCGAACACACAGACCGTGGCGACGCCGTCGAAGCTCACGTCGCGGAGCGTGCCGAAGAGGGCGTCCCAGTCCACTTCGCCCTGGCCGATGTCGAGGTGCTGGTGGATGCGGGCCGGGGTGCCCGGCGGGTTGAGGATGTAGCGCAGACCGGAGGAGCCCTTGTGGTTGAACGAGTCGGCGAAGTGCACATGGGCGAGCTTGTCGCCGGCGTAGAGCAGCATCGAGGCGATGTCGGCACCCGGATCGTCGCCAGACAGATGGAAGGTGTGCGGGGCGCAGTACAGGTAGTTCACCCAGGGCTTGTTGATGGCCCTGACCAAGTCCACGGCGGGCTCGTTGACCTCGCAGAAGTCGTCGGGATGCGCCTCGAGGTTGAGCGCGATGCCCTCCCGTTCGAGGATCGGCAGGAGTTCCTCCATCGACCGCCAGAACGCGGCCTCGCTCTCGGCCGCGCGCTCCGGGCGGCCGTTGAACTCGGAGTTCATCAGCGTGCAGTCCAGCTCGACAGCGACCTGGATCATGCGTTTCCAGTAGCGGACGGCCGCCTGCCGCTCGGCCTCGTCAGGGCTGGACCACCTGTAGAGCGGAAGGATGGACGACAGTTCCACGCCGGTCTCGCGCAGGGCCGTCTTGAGTTCGGCGACTTTGTCGTCATCGGCCCTGGGATGCAGGAAGAACGGCATGAAGTCGCCGCGGGGCGACAGTTCGATGTAGGAGTAGCCGATGTCGGCCGCGGTGCGGACCGTCTCGGCGATCGGCAGTGCGCGGAACATGTACGGGTCCAGGGCGATCTTCAATTCTGCGCTCCCGTGTAGAAGGACGGACGCGGTTCCATGTCGACGGGGACGATCTCCCCCGTCTTCAGCGCCTCCACGGTCGCGTCGCCGACCGCGGTGGCCGCGTAGCCGTCCCAGGCGGAGGGGCCGGTGGCCGTGCCCGCCGAGGCGGCGTCCACCCATGCCTGGATCTCGGCGTCGAACGCGTCGCCGAACCGCTCCCGCCAGTCGGTCACGACGGCGACGCCTTCCCGCCCGTCCAGGCGCACCGCGGGCCGGGCCGGGTCGGGCAGCCGGGCGGCGCCGGTCTCGCCGACGACCTCGCAGCGGATGTCGTAGCCGTACTGGCAGTTGACGAAGACCTCCACGTCGACGCGGACGCCGCCGGAGGTCTCGAACAGCATGATCTGAGGGTCCTGGAGATGGTCGAACCGCCGCCGGGTCGGACGCGGGGTGAGCACCTGCGCCGAGACGATCTCCTCGTCCAGGAGCCAGCGCAGCGCGTCGACCTCGTGGATGGCGGTGTCCAGCATCGCCATCTCGGAGGTGTAGGACACCGGGACCGTGGGGTTGCGGTGGGCGCAGTGCACGATCAGCGGGGCGCCGATGTCGCCGGCGTCCACGAGCCGCTTCAGCCGCCGGTAGGCGTCGTCGTAGCGGCGCATGAACCCGACCTGGACCAGGCGGCGGCCGTGCGCGGTCTCGGCCCGCAGGATGCGCAGGCAGTCGGCCGCGTCGGTGGCGAGCGGCTTCTCGCAGAACACCGGTTTGCCGGCCGCGACGGCGGCCAGCACGTACTCGGCGTGGGTCGGTCCCCATGAGGTCACCAGCACGGCGTCCACATCGGGACGGGCGACCACCTCGGCACCCGACGTGTGCGGCCGGGCACCGGCCTCGGCGGCGAGCAGTCCGGCGCGGTCGGCCGCCAGGTCGGTGACGGCGACCACCTCGGCGCCGGTGACGACGGTCGTCAGCCGGCGGGTGTGTTCCTGGCCGATCATTCCGGCCCCGATCACTCCGACGCGCAAGGGCATCGCGTTCTCCTGTCCGATCAGTGGTGTGGGTGCGTCCGGGGACGGCCGCCGCCGGAGAGTCCCTGGCCGGCCAGGTAGTCGCGGGTGCGCCTGGCGATGGGGAGCGGGACGTCCGGCTCGCACGGATAGAGGTCCTGCTCGACGATCACGAACAGTTCGGCGTCGAGCGTGGACAACTCGGCGATGACGTCGGCCGGGTTCGGCACGCCCGCCGGAGGCTCGACGCACACGCCCCGCCGGACCGCCTCGCCGAAGCCGAGGTCCTCGGTCGCGACCTGGACGAGAACGTCCGGGTCCATCTGCTTGATGTGCACGTAGCCCATGCGCTCGCCGTACCGGCGGATCAGGTCGACGGCGTCGCCGCCCCCGTAGGCGACGTGGCCGGTGTCCAGGCACAGGTTGACGTAGCGGGAGTCGGTGCCGTCGAGGAGTCGCTCGATCTCGGGCTGGGTCTGGATGTGGCTGTCGGCGTGCGGATGGACGACGAGCCGGACGTCGTGCTCCTCCAGGAGGATCTTGCCCAGCTCGTCCGCCGCGGCCGTGAGCCCCCGCCACTGGCCGGGAGTGAGCGTGGGCTCCTCCGTGAACGCACCGGTCTTCTCGTCACGGAACATCGGCGGGATGAACACCAGGTGGTGGGCGCCCGAGGCGGCGGCCAGCCCGGTGACCCGGCGCACTTCGGCGAGCATCGCGGGCCACTCGTCCGGGCGGTGCAGGGCCCCGAAGGTGGTGCCGCCGGAAACGCTCAGCCCGCGCGAGCCGACCTCCTCGGCAAGGCGTTCCGGGTCGGTGGGCAGGTAGCCGTAGGGCCCGAGCTCCAGCCACCGGTATCCGGCCTGTGCGAGCTCGTCGAGGAAGCGGGTGAAGTGGACCTGGCGTTCGTCCTCGGGGAACCAGACGCCCCACGAGTCGGGCGCCGAGCCGAGACAGAGGTTGCCCGCCACGGTGCGGGCGGCGTCCGGGCCGGAGATCGTCGTCATCGTGCTGCTCCTTCTCGGGAGGGCAGGCTCAGCCTGCGGTCGGGAAGCTGAAGGCGGCGGGGGACGCGGAGCCGTGGGCGTGCGGCCAGCGCGTGGTGACGACCTTGGGGCGGGTGTAGAACCGCACGCCCTCAGGACCGTGAATCGGGCTGTCGCCGATCAGCGAGTCCTTCCAGCCGCCGAAGGAGTAGTAGGACATCGGCACCGGGACCGGGACGTTGACGCCGATCATGCCGACCCTCACCTCGCGCTGGAACCGGTGCGCCGCGCCGCCGTCCGCGGTGAAGATCGCGGTGCCGTTCCCGTAGGGGTTGGCGTTGACCAGCGCGATCGCCTCGTCCAGCGAGGCGGCGCGGACGATCGCCAGCACCGGGCCGAACAGTTCCTCCCGGTAGGCGTCCATCTCCGGGGTGACGTGGTCCAGCACCGAGGGCCCGGTGAAGAAGCCCTCCTCGTGGCCGTCCACCTTCAGTCCGCGCCCGTCGACGACCACGGTGGCGCCCTGTGCGGCGGCCGCCCCGACCGCCGCTTCTATCCGGTCCAGGGCCGCCCGTGTGACCAGCGGTCCCATGTCGCTGGCTGGAACGTTCCCAGGGCCGACGCGGATGTCCCGTGCCTTCCGTTCGAGGACGGTCGCCAGCGCATCGGCGGCGTCCCCGACGGCGACGGCGACCGAGACCGCCATGCAGCGCTCACCGGTCGACCCGAAGGCGGCGGCGGTGAGGTGGGCGGCGGCGAACTCGGGGTCGGCGTCCGGCAGCACGACGGCGTGGTTCTTGGCGCCCCCCAGCGCCTGTACGCGCTTGCCCGCCGCGGTGGCGCGCTCATGCACGTACCGGGCGATGGGGGTGGAGCCGACGAACGAGACCGCGGCGATCCCGGGGTGGTCGAGGACGGCGTCCACGGCCTCCTTGTCACCGTGCACGACGTTGAAGACCCCGTCGGGCAGTCCGGCCTCGGCGTACAGCCGGGCGATCAGCGCGGACGCCGAGGGATCCCGCTCGCTCGGCTTGAGCACGAAGGTGTTGCCGACGGCGATGGCGATCGGGTGCATCCACAGCGGCACCATGACCGGGAAGTTGAAGGGGGTGATGCCGGCGCACACGCCCAGCGGCTGCCGGAGGGTGTGCACGTCGACCCCGCGCGACACCTGGTCGGAGTGGCCCCCCTTGAGCGCCTCGGCGATGCCGCAGGCGTACTCGACCACCTCCCGGCCTCGGACGATCTCGCCCCGGGCGTCGTCGACCACCTTGCCGTGCTCGGCGGAGACGATCTCGGCGAGCTCGTCCTCGTGCCGGACCAGCAGCTCCCGGAAGGCGAACATGATCCGCGTCCGCTGGGACAGCGACGTCTCCTGCCAGGACGCGAACGCGGCGCTCGCGGCGGACACGGCGGCGTCCACATCGGATGCCCCCGCCAGCCACACCCGCGCCCGCTTCTGCCCGGTGGCCGGATTCCACACTGGGGCGTACCGCCCGGACGTCCCCGGCGCCGGGGAGCCGTTGATCCAGTGCTCGATGGTCGTCACGTCGTCTCCTTCGTGGGCGGGGTCAGGTAGTGCCGCTGGGCCTTCTTGGCGGCGGCGTAGGTCTCGTAGGCCCGGCGGGTGCTCTCCAGCTCCGACACCTGGCCGACCGGCACGTCCCACCAGCCGGACCCGGGCGGGTTGGGGCCGAGGAGGTCGGTCTCCACGTGCACGACGGTGGTGCGGCCGGCCGCCTTGGCCTTCGCGATCGCGGCGCGGAACTCCTCCACGCCGTTGGCCCGGATGACGTCGGCGCCAAGGCTCGCGGCGTTGGCCGCCAGGTCGACGGGCAGCACATCGCCGTCGAGCAGGCCGCTGCCGGGATCGCGGTAGCGGTACCGGGTGCCGAAGCGCTGGGAGCCGAGGGACTCCGAGAGCGAGCCGATCGAGGCGAACCCGTGGTTCTGCACCACGATGACGACCACCTTGATCTCCTCGGAGACCATGGTGACGATCTCCTGCGCCATCATCAGGTACGACCCGTCGCCGACCAGCACGAACACCTCGCGGTCGGGATCGGCCATCTTGACGCCGAGGCCCGCGGCCACCTCGTAGCCCATGCAGGAGTAGGCGTACTCGACGTGGTAGGCCTTCGGGTCGGACGCGCGCCAGAGCATCTGCAGGTCGCCGGGCATGCTCCCGGCCGCGTTGATCACCACGTCACGGGGCCCGGCCAGTTCGTTGAGCGCGCCGAGGATCTCGGTCTGCGCCGGGAGCGGGCCGTGGCCGAGGCGGTGGCACTCCTCGGTCGCGCGCCGCCACTCCCCCGCCAGCCGCCGGGTGCGCTCCCGATGGGCGGGGTCGACCTCCCAGCCTGTCAGTTCGGCGGCCAGGGCGTCGATGCCGCGGCGGGCGTCAGCGACGAGCGGGAGCGCCGAGTTCTTCACCGCGTCCAGCCGCGTCACGTTGAGGTTGACGAACGTGACGCCGGGGTCGCCGAACACGGTGCGGCTCGCGGTGGTGAAGTCGCTGTAGCGGGTGCCGATGCCGAGCACCACGTCCGCCTCGGCCGCCAGCGCATTGGCGGCGGCGGTGCCGGTGGCGCCGATGCCGCCGACGGCGCACGGATGGTCCCACGGCACCGCGCCCTTGCCGGCGTGCGTGTCGGCGACCGGGATCCCGGTCGCCGCGGCGAAGCGCCGCAGCTCTTCGGTGGCCTCGGAGTACACCACGCCGCCGCCCGCGACGATCAGCGGCCGCCGCGCCGAGCGGAGGAGCGCCGCCGCCGACCTGATCTCCTCGGGTTCCGGCGCCGGGCGGGCCACCCCCCACACCCGGCGCCGGAAGAAGTCGACCGGCCAGTCGAACGCCTCGGCCTGGACGTCCTGCGGCAGGCAGAGGGTGACCGCACCCGTCTCCGCCGGGTCGGTCAGCACGCGCATCGCGGCGAGCGCGGCCGGGATGAGCTGCTCGGGGCGGCTGATCCGGTCGAAGTACTTGGACACCGGACGGAAGGCGTCGTTCACCGACACGTCCCCGGCCCGGCCGTCCTCCAATTGCTGCAAGACCGGATCCGGGACGCGGGTCGCGAACATGTCGCTCGGCAGCAGCAGCACCGGCAGCCGGTTGGTGGTCGCCAGCGCCGCGCCGGTGATCATGTTCGTCGAGCCGGGGCCGGTCGACGCGGTGCAGGCGAAGGCGGCCATGCGGTTCCGCATCTTGGCGAACGCGCTCGCCGCGTGCACCATGCCCTGTTCGTTGCGCGCCAGATAGTACGGAAGGTCGACGTCCTCGGTGTGCGCGGACTGCAGCAGCGCCTGGCCGATGCCGGCGACGTTGCCGTGCCCGAAGATGCCCCAGACGCCGGGGATGAGCCGCTGTTCGACGCCGTCGCGCGCGCTCCACTGCCGGGCCAGGAAGCGGACGAGTGCCTGCGCCGTCGTGAGCCTGATCGAGTCCATCGGGCTCAGGCCTCCTTCCGGACGGGACCGCCCGCGGAGGTCAGCGGCACGCGCGGGTCGAGCGTCGCGGTGTCCCAGGTGCCGCGCACCCAGGCGTGGGCCGGGTCGTCGCAGATCAGCCACGCCCGTTCGGGGGCCGGCCCGGCCATCACGTTGAGGTAGTAGAGGTCGTAGCCGGAAGCGGCCATGGACGGGCCGTGCCAGCCGTGCGGAATCAGCACCGCGTCCCTGTCCCGCACCTCGGCGAGCACGTCCAGGGGACGGCCGGGCGTCCCGTAGACCCGCTGGTATGCCACCCCGGGCCCGGCGGGACCAGCGGCGATCTCGAAGTAGTAGATCTCCTCAAGGCGGCTCTCCCCCTCGCGCGTCTCGTCGTGCTTGTGCGGCGGATAGGACGACCAGTTGCCGCCGGGCGTCAGCACCTCGCACACCAGCAGCCGGTCGGCGGGGAAGCCGTCCGGCATGCAGTAGCCGTTCACCTGCCGGCTGCAGTTCCCGGCGCCGCGCGGCTCGACGGGCACCTGCTCCGCCGGGCCGTAGCGCACCGGCAGCCTGTGCTCGCAGCGGGCCGACGGCAGGGCGAACCGGCCGCCGTCCCGGCTGCTGATCACCGCCTCGGCGGCGCGCGGCAGGTAGACGAAGTCGGTGACGCGGTCGAAGACGTGCTCGCGGCCGGCCACGTCCACGGTCCGGCCCTCGCACTCCACCCGGCAGCCGCCGGACAGCGGAAGCACCAGGTGCTCGGCGTCCCCCGTGTCGATCGTGTGCGATCCGCCCGGGGGCAGGTCCAGCACGCGCAGCCCGGAGTAGCCCCAGCCCGCCGACTCGGGCGTGATCACCGCCGCGAAGGGACCGTCGGCGGTCTGCCCCGCCCGCACGTGCAGTTCGGCGTCTGCGCTCATGACCGGGCTCGCGCCCCGCTCGATCGCGCCGGGGTCGTGCGCCCGGGTGTCGATGATGTCCCGCAGCCGGTCACGCATGGTCCACCCGCCTCGTCGTCTCGCCGTGCGCCGCACGGAGCCGGGCGAGGACCTGCTCCTCGGTCGGCATGGCGTCGGAGCAGGCCAGTTCGCCGGCGACGTGCGCCCCGGCGGCGTTGGCGAACGAGATCGTGCGGCCCAGGTCCCAGCCGGCCAGCAGCCCGTGGCACAGTGCGCCGCCGAAGGCGTCGCCCGCCCCCAGTCCGTTGACGACCTCGACCGGCACGGGCGGGACCTCCACCGGCCCGGCGTCGCCGACCGCCAGCACCCCGTCCGGGCCGCGCTTCACCACGGCCAGCGAGACGCCGCACTCGCGGAGCGCCCGCGCGGCCTCGTACGGGTCGCGCACGCCCACGGCCGTCGCGCACTCGTCGAGGTTGCCGGCCGCCACCGTGACGTGTTCCAGCGCCTTGCGCACCCAGGCGCCCGCCTGCTCCCGCGAGTCCCAGAACATCGGCCGGTAGTCCAGGTCGAGCACGGTGATCCCGCGCCCTTCCCGTGCCTCCAGCGCGGCCAGGGTCGCCGAACGGCTCGGCTCGGTGCACAGGCCGGTGACCGTCACCCAGAAGATCCGGGCTTCCGCGATCGCCTCGAAGTCCAGCTCCCCGGGTGCGATGTCGAGGTCGGGGACCTTGGGAGCCCGGTAGAAGTACAGCGGGAAGTCGTCCGGCGGGAAGATCTCGCAGAACGTCAGCGGCGTATGCAGACCGTCCGACTCGCCGACGAACCGGGCGTCCACGCCGTAGCCCGTCAGCGCCTGGCGCACGAAGGTCCCGAACGGGTCCGCGCCGGTCTTCGTGATCACGGCCGAACGGCGGCCGTACCTCGCCGCGGCCACGGCCACGTTCGTGGGGCTGCCGCCGAGGAACCTGCCGAACCTGTCGACGTCCTGGAGCGGCACCCCGGTCCGCAGGGGGTACAGGTCGACGCCGACGCGCCCCATCGTCAGGACGTCGAACGGCTCGACGTCCCCGGGCGGCGGCGGTCCGCCTTCCCCGCGCCCCGCACTGTTCACGTGGTGACCTCCCATGGCCCCGGCCCGCTGTGATCCATCACGCTTCTAGAGCGCTCTAGTTTCCCGACTATGAGCCCGCTCACCGAGGGTTGTCAAGACCGCCGGCGCTAGGTCCGGCAGGACGCGGTGGTGCCGCGGACGACCAGGTGGGGGCTGATGACGAAGTCCCGGTCGGTCCTGCCGTCGCCGGACAGCCGCGCGACGGCCCTCTCCACGGCCAGGCTCGCCATACGGCCGGCGTCCTGGCCGATGGTCGTGAGGTTGACGTGGGACAGGCGCGACAGCCGGCTGTCGTCGAAGCCGATGACGGAGACGTCCCCGGGAACCGAGACCCCGGCCCGCAGGAGCGAGTCGAGCACCCCGGCGGCGCAGTCGTCGTCGTAGGCGATCACCGCGGTGGGCGGTTCCCCCCCGTCCAGGAGCAGCCGCGCGGCGGTCGCGCCGGACTCGGCCGTCTGACCTCCGGGGACGATCCGGGCGCTGCCGCCGAGGCCGTGCCGCCGCATGGCGGCCCGGTAGGCCCGCCGCCGGTCGGTCGCCTTCGGGCTGCGGCCGCCGTCGATGTGGGCGATGTCCCGGTGCCCGAGCTTCACCAGGTGGTCGACCGCCTGGCGCATCCCCGCCTCCTCGTCGGTGTGCACCAGGTCGATCGACGGCTCCCGCAGCCGGCGGCCGACGGCGATCAGCGGCACCCGCCGCGCGAGCTCGTCCAGCCTCGTCGCGGGAGATTCGGGGCCGAGCATGATGAGCGCGTCGCAACGGTAGCCCAGCAGGGTCTCCACGGCGCGGCGCTCGTCGCGGCGTGGGGTCAGGGCGCTGAGGACCACCTCGTAGTCGGAATCGTCCGCCGCGGCGTAGATCCCCTCGATGAGGTCGGTGTGGAAGGCGTGCTGCACGTTGAACGTCACGCCGAGCAGCCGCGGGCTGTTGCGGGCGAGCAGCCGGGCGCGCGTGTCCGGCCGGTAGCCGAGTTCGTCGGCCGCCTTGAGCACCCTTTCCCGGGTCTCCTCGCTGGCGCCGGCGACCCCCCGGATGACGATCGACACCAGCGCACGGGACACCCCGGCCCGCGCCGCTACATCCTCCAGCGTGGGCCGTTTCGCGCCGCCGCCTCTCGCGGATCGCCCGGTCAAGGCCGCCCCCTTCGCATCGAACATTGCGACCAACTTGCCGCATATGTATTGACATGCTCTTGTGACCCTCATCATAGTGATGGCACTAGAGCGCTCTATGACCCTCAGCTCGAACAACTCACCAGGTATAGCACCCCGATCCGGCGGACCTCGGAACTAGAGCGCTCTAACCGGGAACGCTCCGTGACCCGTGAGCGCCCGCGACACACCACACCCTGCGGTCGGACCCGGTACACGCAGCCCGAGTCGAACTCCAGATCACCTTCGCCCGCGGGCACGGCCGGCGGGCCCACATCCAACAGCAGCGAACGCGATAGATGGAGACGCCCATGCTGAGAACCAAGCGAGCGGTGGGGACCGCCCTTCTGGCGGTGTCCGTCCTGACCGCCGCGGCCGCGTGCAGTAGCACCGGCGGCAAGAAGGCCCAGGACGAGGGGCAGGCGGTGGGGGCGGGCAAGGCCGACACACCGCGCATGAAGGTCGCGATGATCACGCATGAGGCTCCCGGCGACACGTTCTGGGACATCGTCCGCAAGGGTGCCCAGGCCGCGGCCGCCAAGGACAACGTCCAGCTCGTCTACTCCGCCGACCCGGACGCCGGCAAGCAGGCCACCCTGGTGCAGAACGCCATCGACAGCAAGGTCGACGGCATCGCCGTGACCCTCGCCAAGCCCTCCGCGCTGTCCGGCGCGGTGCAGAAGGCCAAGGCCGCGGGCATTCCGGTCGTCGCCTTCAACTCCGGGCTGGACGACTGGCAGAAGGCCGGCGCGCTGGAGTACTTCGGCTCCGACGAGCATCTTGCGGGAGAGAGCGCCGGCAAACGGCTCTCCGCCGAAGGTGCCAAGCACGTCCTGTGCGTGCCGCAGGAGCAGGGACAGGTCGCCCTTGAGGCGCGCTGCGAGGGTGTGGCCAAGGGCTTCACCGGCACGACGACCAAGCTCTACGTGACCGGCACCAACATGCCGTCGGTGCGGTCCACCGTCGCCGCCAAGCTCAAGGAGGACAAGAGCATCGACCGCGTGATCATGCTGGGTGCGCCGTTCGCCCTCACCGCGGTCCAGTCGGTCAAGGACGCCGGAAGCGACGCCAAGGTCGCCACCTTCGACATGAACACCGAGCTGGTGAAGGCCGTGCAGAACGGCGACGTCGAGTGGTCGGTCGACCAGCAGCCGTACCTGCAGGGCTACCTCGCCGTCGACTCCCTGTGGCTCTACAAGACCAACGGCAACGTCATCGGCGGTGGCAAGACCACCGCCACCGGGCCCTACTTCGTCGACAAGAGCAACGTCTCCACCGTCCTGCAGTTCGCGAACCGGGGGACGCGATAACGACCCCGACCAGGGCGTCTCCCGAGGCGACCCGGCCTCTCCCCCGGACCCATGGAGGTTCTGATGAGTCAAACACTGGACATCGGCGTCCGCCCGCCGATTCCCGACGAACGGCTCACCCGCAGATCGCCGCTGGCCCGGCTGCTCGGGCGCCCGGAGATCGGATCGCTGGGCGGCGCGATCGTCATCTACGCGTTCTTCTTCGCGGTCGCAGAGCCGTTCCGCGGGCTGGACGCCCTGGCGACCATCCTCTACGCCGCCTCCACGCTCGGCATCCCCGCGGTCGGCGTCGCGCTGCTCATGATCGGCGGCGAGTTCGACCTGTCGGCCGGGGTGGCGGTCACCAGTTCCGCGCTGGTCGCCTCGATGCTCGCCTTCCAGCTCACCGCGAACCTGTGGGCCGGCATCGGCGTCTCGCTGCTGGTGGCGCTGGGGGTCGGCGCGCTGAACGGCTATCTGGTCGTCAGAACGGGGATCCACAGCTTCCTGGTGACCCTGTCGACCTTCCTGATGCTGCAGGGTCTGAACCTGGCGGTCACCAAGATCGTCACGGGCAATGTCGCCAGCCCCAACATCTCGGACATGGCGGGCTTCGAGTCGGCCCGCGCGTTCTTCGCCTCCGAGTGGGACGTCGGCGGTGTGTCGCTGCGCATCAGCGTCCTGTGGTGGCTGCTGTTCGTCGCCATCGCCACCTGGACGCTGCTGCGGACCCGCGTCGGCAACTGGATCTTCTCGGTCGGCGGCGCCGCCCCGAGCGCCCGGGCCGTGGGCGTGCCGGTGCGCGGCGTGAAGATCGGCCTGTTCATGACGGTGGGTTTCACATGCTGGTTCACCGGCATGAACCTGCTGTTCTCGTTCAACACCGTCCAGTCCGGCGAGGGCGTCGGCAACGAGTTCCGGTACATCATCGCGGCCGTCATCGGCGGCTGCCTGCTCACCGGCGGCTACGGCTCGGCGATGGGCGCGGCGATCGGCGCGTTCATCTTCGGCATGGCCACCCAGGGCATCGTCTACGCCGGATGGAACCCGGACTGGTTCTTCTTCTTCCTCGGCGCGATGCTCCTGTTCGCCACCCTGTTCAACCTCTGGGTCCGCCGCCGGACGGAGGCGAGCCGATGACCGTCACCGGGACGCCGCTCGTCCGGCTGGTCAAGGCGGGCAAGCGCTACGGCAACATCATCGCCCTCACCGGCGTCGACCTGGAAGTGGGCGCGGGCGAGGTCACCTGCGTGCTGGGCGACAACGGCGCGGGCAAGTCCACCCTCATCAAGATCATCGCCGGTCTGCACCAGCACGACGAGGGAGCCTACGAGGTCGAGGGCGAGCCGGTGCGCTTCGGTTCCCCTCGCGACGCGCTGGCCCGCGGCATCGCGACCGTGTACCAGGACCTGGCGGTCGTCCCGCTCATGCCGGTGTGGCGCAATTTCTTCCTAGGCTCCGAGGCGCGCAAGGGGTGGGGCCCCGCCGGCCGGCTCGACATCGGCTTCATGCGGCACACGACCAAGACCGAACTGGCCAACATGGGCATCGACCTGCGCGACGTCGACCAGCCCATCGGCACCCTGTCCGGCGGTGAACGCCAGTGCGTGGCCATCGCCCGCGCCGTCTACTTCGGGGCCAAGGTCCTCATCCTGGACGAGCCCACCGCCGCGCTCGGCGTCAAGCAGGCCGGGGTCGTGCTGCGCTACATCGTCCAGGCCCGCGAGCGCGGGCTCGGCGTCATATTCATCAGCCACAACCCGCACCACGCCTTCCCGGTCGGCGACCGGTTCCTGCTGCTCAACCGCGGCCGCAGCGCCGGCTACCACGCCAGGGGCGAGATCACCCGCGAGGAGCTCACCGGGCTCATGGCCGGCGGCGCCGAACTGGAGGCGCTCAGCCACGAACTGGAAGGCACCGGCGCGAACCCGGAGATCCAGCAGATCGCCGCCGAACTCGAACACGAGGTCACCGAGCTGACCGGACGGCCCCCGAAGGAGAGGGCGTGAATCGCTCCGTCGCCCCGCTCGAACTCACCGGTCCGCGAGGACGGCCGGCCTGACCCGCGGGCGGCCCGGGCGGGACGGTGGAGCCCGACCACCGTCCCGCCCGGCAGGGTACGTCAACGTCTTCGCGCCCGCCGGGCGGTATTCCGGCATGAGCAGCAGGGACCCGGTGAGGTGCCAAACGCCGGACTCCCAGCTTGATCACTTTTCACCTGTTCTCCCGGCGGTCCTTCGGTTAGGGATGATCAACAGGTCGATGTTCGATGGCAAGGAGCCCCCCGCCATGTCCGACTCACCATCGCTGGCCCGCCGCGCCTTCCTTGCGCGCGCGGGCGCCGTCGCAGGCGGCGCCGTCCTGCTCGGAACGGCCGATCTCGCCCGCCCAGGACCCGCCGACGCCTACACCAAGCCGCGCGTCTACACCCGGGCCGAGTGGAACGCCCGTCCGCCGGTCTCCCCGGCGCAGATCATCGCCGCGCCCGACCATCTCGTCGTCCACCACATGGCCTTCCCCAACTCCACCGACTACTCACTCACCCACGCGCTTCAGTTGTCCCGCGACTGCCAGGACCTCCACATGGACGACAACGGGTGGGACGACACCGGCCAGCAGCTCACCATCAGCCGCGGCGGCCACGTCATGGAAGGACGTAACCGCTCGCTCGAAGCCATAGGCCAAGGCGCCAACGTGCTGGGCGCACAGACCGCCAACAACAACGGCCACACCCTCGGCATCGAGAACGAGGGCACCTACATCACCGAACTCCCCACGGTGGCCCTGTGGAGCGCCCTCGTCCAGACGCTGGCCTGGCTGAGCGACGTCTACGACCTCGATCCCCACGCCGCGATCGTGGGGCACCGCGACTATGTCGCCACCCAATGCCCTGGCGACGCCTTCTACGCCGAGCTGCCTCGGCTGCGCAACGAGGTCGCCGATGCGCTCGGCGCCTCCCTCGCCGCCGAGCGCACAGTCCCGTTCGCCCGCACCGACCTGCCCGGCCCCCGCCGCCGCGGGGACCATGGCCCGGCCGTCGGCCCGAACGAACACTCGCGCTGACCGCACCGCCCTGACGAAAGGGCGCCCGCCGTTGGCCGGGCGTCCTTTCGGTGGTCGGTAGGCGGGGCGCTCGGGGGTCAGCCGAAGCCGTGCGCGAGGGCGGCCATGGACGTGTCGAGCAGGTCGCCGAGGTCGCTGCCGGGGTGCCGGAGCCACCGCTCGTAGGCGGCGACGGAGACGCCCAGGCACGCGTGCGCGACCGCCTGCGGCATCAGGTCGTCCACGGGGCGTCCGAGCCGGGACGCGGCGAACCCGGCGACGACGGCGCGCCAGTCCGCGTAACGGAGGGTCGAGTGCGCCTGCAGCGCCGGGACCTCCAGGATCAGCGTCATCCGCAGCCGGTGCCAGGGAACCTGGCCGGGGTCGAGCCGGTTGAACTCCACGATCGCCTCGCGCAGCGCGTCCATCATCGGGGCCTGCGGCGGGCACTCGGCGAACCAGGCGCGCATGCGTTCCAGCTCGCCTTCGAAGTCGCCCCAGACGACGTCGTTCTTCGAGCCGTAGTACCGGAAGAAGGTGCGGCGGCCGATCCCGGCGGCGGCCGCGATGTCGTCGACGGTGGTCTCCTCGAAGCCGCGCTCGGCGAAGAGCCGCAGCGCGACCCGCTCCAGCTCGGCGCGGGAGGTGCGCGGCCGGCGCCCGACGCGCGGGGCGGACGGTCCGGTGGTCCGGGGCACGCCTCTTCCTTTCGGCACTCAGTGCCATTATTGTGACGCACACGGCACACGATCGTGTGCGAACGATCCAGGGAGTCTCCCATGAGCGACGCTTCCCAGACCGCCTCCGTCTCCACCGCCCCCGCCGAGGACGAGGACACCGCCGCGCCGGAACTCGTCGAAGAAGACCTGCTCGTGGAAGAGGTCTCGATCGACGGCATGTGCGGCGTCTACTGAGCCCGCCGATGTCCGACACGTCCGTCCCCGGCGCCCCGGCCGCACCGGGCTTCGACCTGGAGGCCGCGTGGGAGCTGCACCCCCAGGTGGCGGTGCGGCCGGAGCCGTTCGGGGCGCTGCTCTACCACTACGGCACGCGGCGGCTGTCGTTCCTGAAGGACCGCCGGCTGCTCGACGGGGTGCGTGCCCTGGCCGATCGGCCGAGCGCCCGGGACGCGCTGCTCAGCGCGGGCGTCGGGGAGCACGATCTCGACCGGTACCGCGCCGCGCTGTCCACGCTGGCGTCCTCTCACATGCTCGTCAAGCGGCCATAGGCCGAGGGATTCCGAGGAGCACCGCAATGACGACCATGACCGCGGCGGCACACCGCTCCCCCGGCCGGCTGGTTGACCATTTCCAGCACGGGCTCCAGGCCCCCATCTGCCTCACATGGGAGCTGACCTACGCGTGCAACCTCGCGTGCGTGCACTGCCTCTCCAGCTCGGGGCGCCGTGATCCGCGGGAACTCACGACGGCCGAGGCCAAGGCCGTCATCGACGAGCTCCAGCGGATGCAGGTGTTCTACGTCAACATCGGCGGCGGGGAACCCACCGTGCGGCCGGACTTCTGGGAGCTGGTCGACTACGCCACCGAGCGTGGCGTCGGGGTGAAGTTCTCCACCAACGGCGTGAAGATCACGCCGGAGGTGGCGGCCAGGCTGGCCCGCAGCGACTACGTGGACGTGCAGATCTCTCTGGACGGTGCGACGGCCGACGTCAACGACGCCGTCCGGGGCGCAGGTTCGTACGACACCGCGATCCGGGCGATGGAGAACCTGCAGAAGGCCGGGTTTCGCGAATTCAAGGTGTCGGTGGTGGTGACCCGCCACAACGCCGGGCAACTGGACGCGTTCAAGGCGATCGCCGACCGGTACGGCGCCCAGTTGCGGCTGACCCGGCTCCGTCCGTCCGGGCGTGGCGCCGACGTCTGGGACGAGCTTCACCCGACGAGCCGGCAGCAGAAGGACCTGTACCACTGGCTGGTCGAGCACGGCGAGCGCGTCCTGACCGGGGACTCCTTCTTCCACCTGTCCGCTTACGGGTCGGCGTTGCCCGGCCTGAACCTGTGCGGCGCCGGACGGGTGGTGTGCCTGATCGACCCGGTCGGCGACGTCTACGCCTGCCCCTTCGCCATCCATGCGGAGTTCCTGGCCGGCAACATCCGCGACGAAGGCGGCTTCGCCAAGGTGTGGCGCGAGTCGGACCTGTTCACCGAGCTGCGCCGCCCCCAGACCGGCGGCGCCTGCACGCAGTGCTCGGCCTACGACGCCTGCCGGGGCGGCTGCATGGCGGCCAAGTTCTTCACCGGCCTCCCGCTGGACGGCCCGGACCCCGAATGCGTCAAGGGCCACGGCGAGACGGCCTTGCGGACGGCCGACCGTGCGAGCGCTCCGCGCCCCAGCGGAGACCACTCCCACACCGGACCGATGCGGGCCCGGCCCGTCGCGCTCGGCATGCCGGCCGTGCCCGCCGGACGCCCGGACCGTTTCTGCGACGAGAGCCCGCTGGCCGGTCACGAGACAAGAGGACGATCATGAGCGGTGGATGGTTCGAGACGGTCGCCGAGGCGCAGCGCCGGGCCAAGCGGCGCCTCCCCAGGTCGGTCTACAGCGCGCTGCTCGCAGGCTCCGAGCGCGGGGTCTCCTACGACGACAACACCAAGGCGTTCGCCGAGCTGGGGTTCGCCCCGCATGTCGCCGGGCTGTCGGCCAAGCGCGACATGGAGACCACGGTCCTCGGCCAGCAGATCTCGCTGCCGGTGATCATCTCACCGACCGGGGTGCAGGCAGTCCACCCCGAGGGCGAGGTCGCGGTGGCGAGGGCGGCCGCCGCGCGAGGGACGGCGATGGGGCTCAGCTCGTTCGCGAGCAAGCCGCTGGCCGACGTCGTCGCGGCCAACCCCCAGATGTTCTTCCAGATGTACTGGATGGGCTCCAAGGAGGAGATGGCGCGGCGCATGGAGCAGGCGCGCGCCGCCGGGGCCAAGGGCATCATCGTCACCCTCGACTGGTCGTTCTCCTACGGCCGCGACTGGGGCAGTCCCTGGATCCCCGAACGTCTCGACGTCAAGGCGATGGCCAAGCTCGCCCCGCAGGCGCTGGCCCGGCCGCGCTGGCTCCTCGACTACGCCAGATCCAAGCAGCTGCCCGACCTCACCACGCCGAACCTGGCCGAACCCGGCGGGCAGGCGCCGACGTTCTTCGGCGCCTACGGCCAGTGGATTCAGACCCCTCCACCATCGTGGGAGGACGTGCGCTGGCTCCGCGAGCAGTGGGACGGGCCGTTCATGCTCAAGGGCGTGTGCCGCGTGGACGACGCCCTGCGCGCCGTCGACGCCGGGGTCAGCGCGATCTCGGTTTCCAACCATGGCGGCAACAACCTCGACGGCACGCCGGCGCCGATCCGCGCCCTGCCCGCGGTCGCCGACGCGGTGGGCGACCAGATCGAAGTCCTGCTGGACGGCGGCATCCGGCGCGGCGGCGACGTGGTCAAGGCGCTGGCCCTCGGCGCGAAGGCCGTGATGATCGGACGCGCTTACCTCTGGGGCCTGGCCGCCAACGGGCAGGCCGGTGTGGAGAACGTGCTCGACGTCCTGCGCGGCGGCATCGACTCGGCCCTGCTGGGGCTGGGCCGCTCGTCGATTCATGAGCTGACGCCCGACGACGTGCTCGTCCCGCCGGGGTTCACCCGGACGCTGGGAGCCGTGGCGGATCCGCGGCCGTGAGCACGGCGGAGCGCCCGGTCGCGGTGGTCACCGGCGCCGCCCGGGGCATCGGCGCGGCGGTCGCCGCCGCGCTCGCCCGGGCGGGGTACGACCTGGTGCTCGGCGACGTCCCGTCGTCCGGCGCCGTCGAGGGGCTCGGCTACCCGCTGGCCACCGCGCACGACCTCGCCTCGGTGGAGAAGACGTGCGGCGGCCTGGGCGCCCGGACGACCGCGCTGCCGTGCGACGTCCGGTCGCCGTCCGACGTGACACGGCTCGTGGACGCCGCCGACAGCGGGCGCCTGGTCGCCGCGGTGGCGGTCGCCGGGATCATCGGCGCCGAAGGGCCCGCCTGGGAGCAGACCCCGGCCGACCTGGATCGCGACCTGTCCGTCAACCTGCACGGGGTCGCCAACCTCGCCCGCGCCGCCGTCCCGCGCCTGCTGCGCGCGCCGCACGGCCGGGGCCGGTTCGTCGCCGTCGTCTCCTCCGCGGGCGAGCGCGGGCTGCCGCGGCTGGCGTCCTATGTCGCCGCGAAGCACGCCACGCTCGGCTACGTCCGCGCGCTCGCCGCCGATCTCGGGCCGAGCGGCGTCACCGCCAACGCCGTCCTGCCCGGCAGCACCGCCACCGCGCTGCTGGACCGCACCGCCGACGTCTACCGGCTCTCCGGGGCCGGCGAACTGGCCCGGCATCAGAGGCTCAACCGGCTGCTCGACCCCGCCGAGATCGCCTCGGCGGTGGTGTGGCTGTGTTCGGACGGCGCGTCCGGCATCACCGGCGCCTCCGTGAACGTCGACGGCGGATTCACGGGATGAGCCGTCCGCTGGCGGACATGACCTGGCCCGAGGTGGAGGGGCCGAGGAGGATCCTGCTCGTCCCCGTCGGATCGTTCGAGCAGCACGGCCCCCATCTGCCGCTCGACACCGACACGCGCATCGCCGCCGCGGTCGCGGCGCACGCCCACCGTGCCTTCCCGCAGGCGGACCTCGGCCCCGCCGTTCCGTACGGGGCCAGCGGTGAGCACGCCGGATTTCCCGGCACCCTCAGCATCGGCACCGAGGCCCTAGCCCGGCTCGTCACCGAACTGGCGCGGGACGCCTCCCCCCGCTGGCCCACTCTGGTGATCGTCAACGGGCATGGCGGCAACACCGACGCCCTCCGGCTCGCCGCCGGCGTTTGCGCCCAAGAGGGGCGGCGTCTGCTCGTCCACCATCTGGACGTCCCCGGCGGCGACGCCCACGCGGGACGCACCGAGACCTCCCTCCTCCTGCATCTGGCCCCGGCCGCCGTCCTCCTGGACCTGGCCGAGAAAGGCGCCACCGAGCCGTTGCCCGCCCTCATGCCCCGCCTCCGCGCCGAAGGGGTGCGCACGGTCAGCCCCAACGGGGTCCTCGGCGACCCGGCAGGGGCCACCGCCGCCGAAGGCGCCCGCCTCTTCCAGTCCTTGACCCGGTCGCTGCTCGACAGGCTGAACGATGAACTCCGCTAGGACTCCGCTGCCCGCCGGCTTCCGGCTCCGCCCCGACGCCGGACTGGCGCCCCTTGAGGACGGCCGGGTCCTGCTCGGCGGAGCACCGGCCCGCATCATGCGGCTGACCCCGGACGGCGCCGACCTGGTGGAGCGGTGGCGCGGCGGTGCCCCGGTCGGTCCGGGCCGCGCCGCCGGGCTCCTCGCGCGGCGCCTGCTGGAAGCGGGCATGATGCACCCCGTTCCGCCCGAAGGGGCCACGGACCCGTCCGACGTGACGATCGTCGTCCCCGCCTACGGGCGCGCCCGGCAACTGGCGCGATGCCTGGCCGGACTCGGGACGGGCCACCCGGTCATCGTCGTCGACGACGCCTCCCCCGACCCCGGGCCGATCGCCGAGGCGGCGGCCGGGGCAGGGGCCCGGGTGATCCGGCGCCGCGCGAACGGCGGCCCGGGCGCGGCCCGCAACACGGGCGCGCGCGCCGCCCGCACGCCGTTCATCGCCTTCGTCGACTCCGACTGCGTCCCCGGGCCCGGCTGGCTGGCCCCGCTCCTCGCGCACTTCGCCGACCCCGCCGTCGCGGCGGCCGCGCCCCGCATCACCTCGCACGTCACCGGCTCCGGGGTGCTGGCCCGCTACGAGGCGGAATGCTCGGCGCTGGACATGGGCGGCGTGCCCGGCATCGTCCGGCCGCGTTCGGCCGTCTCCTATGTGCCGAGCGCCGCCCTGGTCGTGCGGCGCGCCGCGTTCGGGGCGGGCTTCGACGAGCGCATGCGCGTCGGCGAGGACGTCGACTTCGTGTGGCGGCTCGCAGGCGCCGGCGCGCACATCCGTTACGTCCCCGAATCCGTCGTGGCCCATCAGCACCGGACGCGGTTGCGCGCATGGCTGGCGCGGCGGCACGACTACGGGACATCTGCCGCGCCGCTGGCGATCAGGCACCCGGACGAGCTTCCGGCCCTGACCATGTCCGGCTGGAGCGCGCTGGCCTGGGGACTCGCCGCGGCCGGGAACCCGGCGGCCGGCCTCGCCGTCACCGCGGGCGGCACGGCCCTGCTCGCCCGCAAGTTCTCCGCCTGGACGGACCGGCCCTGGCCGCTCGCGATCCGGATGGCGTCCGGCGGCACCCTCGCCGCCGGGGAGATCCTCGGGCGCACGGTGATCCGCACGTGGTGGCCGGTGGCCGTCCCCGCCGCCCTCGCCGTCCCGCGGCTGCGGCTCCCGCTCGCCGCGGCCGCCGTCGGGCCCGCCGCCGTCGCGCTGCGCAGGCAGGGCGGCTCCTCGCTCGGCCCGCTGACGTGGACGGGCATTCGCCTCCTGGACGAGCTTGCCTACGGCCTCGGCGTGTGGCGCGGCTGCGCCGCCGAACGCACCATCGCCCCACTGCTTCCGCGCCTCTGGTGGACGTCCAAGGACGGGCTCGGCTCCCGCTCCCGCTGACGCCGCCGGGCCTGGCGGCGTGCGGGCCCCGATAGCGTCGGAACATGCGGCTTCATGTGGGATGCGCGATGTGGGCTCACGCGCGGTGGCAGGGGCGGTTCCTGCCACCGTCACTGCCTCCGGGCGAGCGGCTGCGCGCCTATGCAAGCTGGTGCAACGCCGTGGAGGGGAACACGACCTTCTACGCGACGCCCGCACGGAGCGCGGTGGAGTCGTGGGCGGAGCAGACCCATCCCGGCTTCCGGTTCGTGCTCAAGCTGCCGAAGTCGATCACGCACGAAGGGCGGCTCGCCGGGGACGGGGCGGAACTCCGGTCGTTCCTGCACGCCATCGAGCCGTTGCGGTCGCGGGCGCATGCCCTGTGGGTGCAGCTGCCGGGCTCCTTCGGCCCGGGCGACCTCGGGACGCTGGCGGGATTCCTGCGCGGACTCCCGGCCGCGCACCGGTACGCGGTCGAAGTGCGGCATCGTGCGTTCTTCGAGGACGCGGGATGCGTGCGCGACCTCGAACGGGTGCTGTCCCGGGCCGGGGCCGAGTGGGTCCCGTTCGACACGACCGTGTTCTTCCAGAGCCGTCCGGGCAGTGACGCCGAGCGGGACGCGTGGACGAAGAAGCCGCGGGTGCCGCGCCGGTCGGCGGCTCTGACCGGACATCCGATCGTCCGCTATCTCGGACGGGACGACACCGAGCGCACCGTCGAGGGGTGGCGGTTCTGGGTCGGCCAGGTCGCCGGGTGGCTGCGGGAAGGACGTTCGCCCACCGTGTTCGTCCACACGCCGGACAACGCGGAGGCGCTGGAGCTCGCCCGCCGTTTCCACGCCGAGGTGAGGGCCCTCATGCCCGAGGTGGAGCCGCTGCCCGAGCCGGTGCCGGCCGAGCCCCCGACGCTCTTCTGACGGATCAGTCGGTGGGGTCCAGCATCGCCCGGGTCGCCTCGTCGACGATGTCGCGCATGGCGCGCTCGGCGGCGTCCGCGTCGCCCGCCTGAACGGCCTGCGCCACTTCGGCGTGCCAGCGGATCGCGACCGGTTCGGGGTGCGCGGGCATCAGGTGGTGGTGGGTACGGCCGGCCAGGACGGCGCCGACCACACCGCTGAGCGCCCCCATCATCTCGTTGCCGGACGCCTCCAGGAGCGTCCGGTGGAAGAGGATGTCGGCGGTCAGGTACGCCTCCAGGTCGCCGGACCTGCCGTGCACCGCCATCTCCATGACCGCGCCCGTCAGCGTGCCGCACTGCGCGGGGGTCGCGCGGCGGGCGGCCAGGGCGGCGGCCACCGGCTCCAGCCCGCGGCGCAGCTCGCCGAGGGAGCGGAGCTGCTCGTCCCGCCCGTCGCCGTCGAGCCGCCACCCGATGATCTGTGGGTCGAAGAGGTTCCATCCCGGGCGCGGGGCGACGGTGATGCCGACCCGGCGGCGGCTGGTGACCATGCCCATCGACTCCAGGACGCGGATCGCCTCCCGGACCACCGACCGGGACACCCCGAACCGGGACTCCAGCTGCTCGATCCGCAGCACCTCGCCCGCGGGCAGCGTCCCGGACGTGATCATCGTGCCGAGCCGGTCGAGAACGCTGCCGTGCAGCCCGGCCTGGGGGTTGTCCACCATGCCTCAATCATCACATGAGCCGGGGTAGATATTCGTAAAGATATGATTTTTTGGTTCTATCCCTTGATAACAACAGGTCATAACGGCCACACTCGGGCAACCCTCATCTTTCGCACTGCTCCCCAGGAGGATGACGAATGCACCCGATCGTGCTGGCCGCGGCGCCGGTGGCGTCGAGCGGGCGGCTCGTGCCGGCCGCTCTCGCCGGCATCGCGCTGATCGTCGTACTGATCACCTACTTCAAGGTGCACCCGTTCCTGAGCCTGACGCTCGGCTCGCTGCTGGTCGGCGCCGTCGCGGGGCTGCCGATGGCCGACGCCGTCGACGCGTTCGTCAAGGGGTTCGGCGACACCGCGGCCGGCGTCGGCGCGCTGATCGCGTTCGGCGCGATGTTCGGCAAGCTGCTGGCGGACTCCGGCGGCGCCGACCAGATCGTCGACACGATCATCGGGCGCACCGGGCGCCGGTTCCTGCCCTGGGCGATGGCCCTGGTCGGCGCGCTGATCGGCCTGCCGATGTTCTTCGAGATCGGGCTCGTCCTGCTGGTGCCGGTCATCCTGCTGGTGGCGCGCCGCTCGCAGCTGTCGATCATCACGGTCGGCATCCCGGCGCTGGCCGGTCTGTCCGCCATGCACGGGCTCGTCCCGCCGCACCCCGGCCCCCTCGTCGCGATCGACGCCCTCAAGGCCGACCTCGGCCTCACGCTCGGCCTCGGCATCCTCGTCGCGCTCCCGACCATCGCGCTGTCGGGTCCGGTGTTCGCCCGTTACGCCTCCCGCTGGGTGAACGTGGCGACGCCGCAGCTCTACGTCACAGACGCGGACGACGGAAAGGACACGCCGGACGAGGGCGAGCCGCGGCGCCGGCCGTCCTTCCCGGTCACGCTCGTCACCGTTCTGCTGCCGGTCGTGCTGATGCTGGGCAAGGCCGTCGCCGACATCGCCCTGGACGAGGGCGGCCAGGTCCGCACCGTCCTGGACAACCTCGGCACCCCGCTGGTGGCGCTGCTCATCGCGGTCGTCGTCGCGATGTTCACCCTCGGCCTCGGCGCGGGCATGGACCGGGAGGCGATCTCCAGGTCGCTGGCCCAGTCGCTGCCGCCCATCGCCGGTCCCCTGCTGATCGTGGCGGCCGGCGGCGGCTTCAAGCAGACGCTCGTCAGCACCGGCATCGGAGAACTGGTCGCCGACTGGGTCAAGGACAGCGGGTTCTCCGTGCTCTTCCTGGCGTGGCTGGTCGCCGTCCTCATCCGGCTCGCCACCGGATCGGCGACCGTCGCCACGGTGACCGCGGCCGGCATCCTCGCGCCGCTGGTCACCAGCCTCGACAGCGGTGAGACGTCGCTGCTCGTCCTCGCGATCGGGTCCGGTTCGCTGTTCTTCTCCCATGTCAACGACGCGGGCTTCTGGCTGGTGAAGGAGTACTTCGGGCTCAGTGTCGGGCAGAACATCAAGACGTGGTCGCTGATGGAGACCGTGATCTCGGTCTGCGGCCTGGTGTTCGTCCTCCTGCTGAACCTGGTGGTGTAGCCCGATGACCTATCCCGATGCCCGTTACTTCGGCGAGGGCGGCGAGAGCAGCGGAACGCTCCGCCCCGCCGACGCGCCGCCCGACCTGCTCATAAGCGCGGCCGGCGGCGACCGTGTCCACAGCGGGACCCGGGTCCACTACCTGGGGACCGGCGGTTCCACCCACGGCGCGTTCGGGCTCTACCGGTGGGAGATGGGGCCGAGGCCGTCCGGCCCGATGCCGCACTTCCACCGGACGATCACCGAGTCGTTCTACATCCTGTCCGGGACGGTCCGCCTGCACGACGGGACCGGCTGGAGGGACACCTCGGCGGGCGACTTCCTGTTCGTCCCCGAGGGCGGCGTGCACGGGTTCCGCAACGAGTCGGGCGAGCCGGCGTCGATGCTTCTGTTCTTCACGCCGGGCGCGCCCCGCGAGGCGTACTTCGAGGAACTCGCCGAGATCGCCGCGACCGGGCGCCGCCTCAGCGACGAAGAATGGACCGACCTGTACCGTCGCCACGACCAGTACATGGTGTGACGTCACGCTGGGGGCGCCTCACCGGCGCCCCCAGCGGCGCTACTTGCCCGCCTTGGCGCGCGCCTTGGCCTTGCCGCCCTTCTTCTTCGCGGCGGGGGCTGCGGCCTTGCCGCGCTTCGCCTTCTTCGCGTCCGCCCCCTTCTTGCTCTTCTTACCGGCCCCCGAGTCGGCACCCTTGCCATCGCTCTTGGCGCCGCTCTTGCCGTTGAGCTTGCCATCGCTCTTGCTGTTGGGCTTGCCCTCGGTCTTGGCGATGGTCTTGGTGTTGGTCTTGCCGTTGTCCTTGGCGTTGTTCTTCTGCTTCTTCGGGCGGGACGGCTCGACCGCGACCGTCACCACCGGCTCCGGTTCGGCGGCGGCCGCCACGGCGAGCTCCCCGGGTCCGTCCGCGGCGACGCGGGTCCGGAACGTCTGCCCGGACCGGAACCGCGGCACCTGCGCGGCGGGCACCTCGACCGGCAGGCCGGTGCGCGGGTTGCGGGCGCTGCGGGCGGGACGGGACAGCCGGTCGAACGTCCCGAATCCGGTCACGGTGACGCGTTCTCCGGCGGACACGCGCTCCATCACGGCGTCGAACACGGCGTCCACGTGCCGGCGCGCCGCGGCTTCGTCGCTTCCCACGCGTTCCGCCACGGCCCTGACCAGTTCACTGCGGTTCATGCGCCATGCCCTTCACTGTGGCGATATGTAGGGCCAGGGTAGTCAACGATCGTGCTGTTCAGGCGGCTACTTGCCGATGAAACCCCTGGACTTCAGCCAGGTCTCCGCCACCTCCGCGGGCTGCTTGCCCTCGATGTCGACCTCGCCGTTGAGCTCCTGAAGGACGGAATCCGTGAGCGCCGCGGCGATCGGGGTCGCGATCTTCCCGATGGCGGGATCGTCCTTGTAGACCTGCTCACGGACGGTGAGGGCGGGGTTGTAGACGGGGAAGAACCTCTTGTCGTCCGGGACGGGTGTCAGACCGAGCGCCTTGATGCGTCCGTCGGTCGTGGCGACCTCGCCGAAGCCGCACGGCTTGCCCTTCCCGATGGCGTCGTAGATGGCGCCTTCGGCCAGGGTCGCGACGGCCGACTTCGGAAGGGTGAAGCCGTAGGCCTTCTGCAGGCCGGGCCATCCGTCACTGCGTCCGGCGAACTCGCTCGCCACGCAGGTGGACGCCTTGGACGGGTCGTCCTTCGCCAGCTTCGCATAGCCGGACAGGTTCGTGATCCCGAGCCGCTGCATGGTGGTCGTCTTCACCGCGATGGCGTAGGTGTTGTTCGCGGGCGCGGCGGCGAGCCATCTGACCTTGTTCTTGGCCAGGTCCTGCTCGGCGACGGCGTTGTACTGCCCGGCCGGGTCGCCGATCGGCTCGGTTTGCTTGAGGTAGTTGATCCAGGCGGTCCCGGTGTACTCCCAGTACATGTCGATGCTGCCGGACGTCAGCGCGGCGCGCGTGGTGTTGCTGCCCTGGAGCCCGCACTTCTCGTTGACCGTCGCGCCCGCGGAGCGCAGCGCGAGCGCGGTGACCTGGCAGAGGACGAGCTGCTCGGTGAACTCCTTGGACCCGACGGTGAGGGTGACGCCCTCCAGCGAGTTGCCCTTGGCCAGGCTCCCGGCCTTGGCGTCGGTACCGCTGGAGCTGAAGCATCCGGCGGTCAGGATGACGGCGGCGAGAGAGGCGGCGACGGGGAGCATGCGCATGGTGACTCCTCCTCAAGAGGGGTTCAGAGGCCACGGGGACGCAGGACGTACTCGACGATGCCGATGAGCCAGTCGGCGGCCATCGCGAGGACGGCGGTCAGGACGCTTCCGGTGAGCAGGATCGGGGTCCGGTTGAGGGAGATCCCCGTGTTGATGAGCTCGCCGAGCCCGCCCGCGTTGGTGAACGCGGCCAGCGTCGCGCTGCCCACGTTGAGGATCACCGCGACGCGGACGCTGGCCAGGATCACGGGGACGGCCAGCGGCAGCTCGACGCGGAACAGCACCGCCGTCCGGGACAGGCCGATGCCGCGGCCCGCTTCGATGAGCGACCGGTCGACGCCCTGAAGCCCGACCATCGTGTTGCGCAGCACCGGCAGGGCGGACACGAGGATCAGCGCGATCACCGCCTTCTGGAACCCGATGCCGACCGTGACGGCGAGCAGGACGAGGACCCCGATGGACGGGACGGCCTGCCCCACGTTGGCGAGCGCGAGGAACGGCGCCGAGAGCCGGCGCAGCCGCGGCCGGGTCAGCAGCACACCGATCGGTATCGCGATCGCGAGGACGAGCGCCGTGGACACCGCGACCAGCTTGATGTGCTGGACGAACTGGTCGGCGATCTCGGACCGGTTGATGGATCGGCGTTCGATCGCGTCGAGGTCCAGCCCGCCGATGTAGAGGTACAGCGCCGCGGAGACGACGATGAGGAAGACGGGCGTGACAAGGAGACCGGTGAGCGAACGTCCGTCGCTCCCCTCGGCCCTCGTCCGCTCCGGTACCGCGGTGACGGTCATCGCCGCCCCTCCGGGGTCTGCTGGACGATCGTCGACCACGAGACCGTGCCGGCGGGACGTCCGTCCTCGTCCAGGACGGTGGCGGTCTCCGCGCCCGCCCGCAGCATCGCGTCGAGCGCCTCGTACAGGGACTGGTCCGCCCTGACGGTGGCCGTATCCGCCTCTCCGGGGCCGGCGGGCCGCAGTTCGATCGAGCCGACCTCGACGAGCCGCAGCCGCCGCATCGCGGCGCCCGCCCCCACGAACTCCGCGACGAACTCGTCGGCCGGCTCGGCGAGGATCGCCGCGGGCGTGTCGTACTGGACGAGCTTCGCCCGCTGCCCGAGCATCGCGATGCGGTCGCCGAGCTTGAGCGCCTCGGTGAGGTCGTGGGTGACGAGGACGATCGTCTTGCCGATCCGGGCCTGCAGTTCGAGGAACGCGTCCTGCAGGCGTTCCCGCGTGATCGGGTCGATCGCGCCGAACGGTTCGTCCATCAGCATCGCGGGCGGGTCCGCGGCGAGCGCGCGGGCGACCCCGATGCGCTGCTGCTGCCCGCCGGACAGCTCCTTCGGATAGCGGCCGCGGTACGTGCCGGGGTCCAGGCCGACCATGTCGAGCAGCTCGTCGACGCGGGCGCGCACCCGCTTCTTGTCCCAGCCGAGCGTCCGCGGGATCAGCCCGATGTTCGCGGCGATCGTCATGTGCGGGAACAGCCCGACCTGCTGGATGACGTAGCCGATGCGGCGGCGCAACTCGTCCGGATCGACCCGGGTGACGTCCTCCCCACCGAGGAGGATCCGGCCCGCGGTCGGCTCGATCAGCCGGTTGATCAGGCGCAGCGTGGTCGTCTTGCCGCAGCCGGACGGGCCGAGCAGCACGACGATCTCACCGTCACGGACGCTGAGCGTGAGGTCGTCCACGGCCGGGACGTCCTGCCCCGGATACCGCTTGCCGACGCCTTCGAGCCGGATCATCTCCCGGCCTGTCACAGGGACCGCCTCCGATTCCGGCGCGGCGGGCCCGGTCATCGCAGCCCCCTAGAGGTGGTGAGCCGGGACAGCACGACGAACAGGGCGTCCAGGACGAGCGCCAGCACGGCGACGCCGAGCGTGCCGGCGAGAGTGTCGTTCAGCGCGTTGGCGCCGCCGATCCGGGCGAGCCCACCGAAGATCAGCTCGCCCAGCCCGGGGCCTGCGACGGCGGCCGCGATCGCCGCGATGGCGACCGTCATGATCGTGGCCACCCGGACGCCGGTGAGCACGACGGGCCAGGCCAGCGGCAACCTGATCCGGACCATCCGGCTCAGCCGGCTCATCCCCATGCCCCGCGCCGCCTCCTCGACCGCGCTCGGCACGCCCTCAAGGCCGGTGATGGTGTTGCGCAGGATCGGGAACACCGCGTACAGCGCCAGCGCGGCGATGGTGGGGGCCAGGCCCAGCCCGAACAAGGGGATGAGCAGGCCGAACAGCGCGAGTGAAGGGACGGTGAGCATGGTGCCCGTGACACCGAGGGCGAGCCCTCTCGCCCTCGGGCGTCCCTCGACGGCGATCCCGAGGCCGACCCCGGCCACGGCCGCTATGGCGACGGCGATCAGGACGACCTCGGCGTGCTCGCCCATCATCCGGGCGATCGTGGGCCAGCGTTCGGAGAGGTACTCGGAGAAGCTCATCGCCGCCTCCCGGCGGCGGGAGCCCGGACGGTGCGGCTCGCATCTCCCATACCACCAGAGGCTGCCTACGGATGATCAATATGGCAATAACGGTCCGGGGCACAGATCGGTCAATCACCCGGACTCCCGCGGAGCCACAGCCGCGCCGAGGCCGAGCCAGAGCCGTCCCTAGGACGAGAACGGGAACGTGAACCGGCCCGCGGCATGCACGAACCAAACCCCGACCGGGCTCGGTCACGTCCGCGGCCTGGGCGATGTCCTCGTCCCGCAGGCCGGCGACAGCGGCCGGCGCGCCAAGCTGATTGTGATGGATGACGTTCGGGCCCGCGTCCGTGAGCCACAACGCGGTGCAGGTCCGCCGCCGCGAGACAGGCGCGGAGGGAAAGGCCGGACACCGGGTCGACGAGGCCGGCGCGGTTTCGGCGAACCTCGGTCTCCTGCGCAGCGGCAAAGGTGTGCAGGCTCGCCTTTGCCGATGATCAGGCCGTCCAAGAAGCTGATCAGCCGTACGGCGTTCTCCGCGTCGGCGCCCAGCGCGTACGACAACAGGGAGCAGGCCTTTCGTGGCGGAATGGCACGCCTACCGGCATCCGGCAGAACTCGTACCGGTATTTCCCGACATGTGTCGGGTGGGCATGACGCAGAGCGCGGTCCACACTGGTAATGCCCGCCTCAGAGAGGAGCACCGAGTTGTCGTACGCCTACGATCCGGAACTTGTCCCGTGGATCGCGATGATCCCGCATCTCTCGATCGTCGACGTCGAGCAGGTACGCCGGGACGAGGCGGCGATGTTCGCGGAGATGCCGAAATACCAGCCTCCGGTGCCGGTCGAGTCCCGCGACACGACCGTGCCGGGGCCGCAGGGCGCACCCGATGTCCCGGTCCGCATCTTCGCCCCGGCTGAGCGGGACGGCGACCTGCCGGGACTTCTCTACATCCACGGCGGCGGGTTCACCATCGGCAGCATCGACATGTTCGAGGACGACGCGACCGCCATCGCCGCCGAGGTCTCTGCGGTGGTCGTGTCCGTCGAGTACCGCCTCGCCCCCGAACATCCGTTCCCGGCCGGACTGGAGGACTGCTATGCCGCGCTGACCTGGACGGCCGCGAACGCCGCCGACCTCGGGATCGTTCCGGAGCGGCTCGCGGTGGGCGGCGAGAGCGCGGGCGGTGGACTGTCAGCGGCCATCGCGCTGCTCGCCCGGGACCGCGGCGGGCCCGCGCTGTGCTTCCAACTCCTCGGCGTCCCGGAACTGGACGACCGGCTCGACACGCCTTCTATGCGCACCTTCACCGACACACCGATCTGGCATCGGCCCAACGCCGAACTGAGCTGGGACTACTACCTCGGCAAGGGCGCCCGTGGTGCCGATGGCGTCTCCCCTTACGCGGCGCCCGCACGCGCCGAGGACCTGTCCGGGCTGCCGCCCGCCTACGTCACGGCCTGCGAGTTCGACCCGCTGCGCGACGAGGGCCTGACCTACGCGCAGCGACTGATCCAGGCGGGCGTCCCGACCGAGGTGCACCATTACCCCGGCACCTTCCACGGCTCCACCATGATCAGGGACGCGGGAGTGTCCAAACGCATGAGCGCCGACCGTCTGAACGCCCTCCGGCGCGCCCTGCGTCCCGGCGGCTAGAGCTCCAGGACGAGACGGGCGCCGCGGGCGCGTGACACGCAGATCATCATGAAGCCGCCGTCCGCGCGCTCCGCCTCGGTCAGGACGGAGTCCCGATGATCCGGATCGCCGTCCAACACAGGTGTCTCGCACGTCCCGCACGTCCCCTCGCGGCAAGACGACAGGACGTTGACGCCCTCCTTTTCCACCGTTTCCAGGATCGAGTTCCCAGGCTCGATCCGGAGGGTACGGCCGCTCAGGGTGAGCTCCACTTCGAACGCCTCGTCCGTGCCCGTGACGGGTTTCGGAGAGAACCGCTCAGTACGCAGTGAACCTGGTGCGAGTGCGGTGCAGCGTTCCTCGACAGCTGCCAGCATCGGTTCCGGACCGCAGCAGTACACGAGTGTGCCCGGCGAAGTGTCGCTAAGAGCGCTTTCGATGTCGAGCAAACCGGACTCGTCCTGAGGCCGGATCTGGGCTCGGTCGCCGTACACCGACAACTCATCCAGAAAGGCCATGGCGGAGCGCCGCCGTCCACCGTACAGAAGCCGCCAGTCCGCCCCGGCGGCATCCGCGGCGGCCACCATCGGCAGGATCGGCGTGATGCCGATGCCGCCGGCGAGGAACAGGTAACGGGGCGCATCCTCCAAGGCGAAATGGTTCCGCGGCCCGCGCGTGACAAGCCGATCCCCCACCGCGACCCGCTCATGGACGAATGTCGACCCGGGCCCCTCCTTCAGCACACCGATCCGCCACGCTCTCGAATCACCCGGGTCCCCGCACAGCGAATACTGCCGGACGAGTTCGTCTCCGAGCACCACGTTAATATGTGCCCCCGGCTCCCAGGACGGCAACTCAGCGCCGCCCAGAGCACGCAAAGTCAACCCCACAACGCCATCAGCGAGATCTTCTTTAGCCTCAACTACGACCTGGGTCTCGTCCACGAACACTCTCCATTCATCACGAAAACAGTCAGCATCACAACTTCGTAGCCCGCAAACCAATCTCCGTAAATTCCAAACCATCGAGAGGAGGCGTTCAGAATTCGGCCGACTGCGCACCAACCAGCCGCAGCGGCAATAGGGGTTCAACGAGCTCCTCCGCTCCCATTTCCTCCAAGACCGAAGACCCCACCAACACCCCCGAAACGCCCGCCGGCCCACCGCTTCACCACTCCGCGACGCCTTGAACAACGTGACCAAGAACCAGGACCTCGCACCTCAAACCTCGGGCCCCAGACCTCACACCCCAGACGCAGACCTCGGACCGTGGACCGCGACCGTGGATGGTCGTGACGTTCAGTGGCGTCGTCACGACGATCGTCTGCAGCCGGGGCGCTCGTCAGCACGGCTTCCACACAACGGAAGAACCGACATCGCGCGCTTGTCCGCTCTACCCGAGAATCCGAGATGTCCGTTAGTGCCCGAGGGCAGGTAGCCCGCGACGAAGCCCTGTGAGGCCCCCGCAGATCTTCATCGACAGGCCGTTTGACCACGACATTCCCGCACCAGCGGGGCACGTTGTCCAACACCAGCACACTCGTGCTCCCCTCTGAGGGACGGCCCCCACACTCCCGTCTCGCATCGCTCACTCATGAGGAGCCTGCCCTTCGGGACCTGCGGTACGGCACCGCGATCGAGCCGACGATGACGGCACCCAACGCGAGCGCGACCGCGCCGCCGACGATGAAAGCCGCCAGAGAGGAAGAGGTTCGCCACCGGGCCGAACCGAGGCCCGGCCTTCATGCGAAGGCCCCTGTTCCCGCCCCGACTCTGCGCTGGCCGGGCACGCCAGAAGCCCAACGCGGCGCCGCCGCAACCTGGTCACCGGCGATGGACCTCCCACCGAGCACGCGTAGTGCCGACCGTCACCTACTGCTCGGCCGCGTCTTCCCCTCGGACGATGGCGGTGTGGTGACGTTCGAAATGACCCGAGCATGGGACGGACGCGACCGCGGGTCGATCATCGGCCTCGTCATATAGGAATTCTTCTGGCTTCCGGCCTGGGACGGGCGGCAGCCTCCCAACTCCCCCTGGAATTGACCCGGCCCGGCTTCCCATGGCTGCGCCCTTCCCTCCTGCAGTTAATCTCGGGCCATGGCATCGCGCTTCCAGCACCTGGTCATTTGGCTCCGGGAGCCATCCTCCCTGGCCGAGTTCTGGTCGACTGTCCTGGACTAGCAGATCCTTTATCACGTCGACGACGGGATGATCGTCGGCGCTGACCCGCACGGCTACCCCGCCGCGTGCTTCGTTCAGTGGTCGCCCGATGGCACGCTGCCCCCCATGGACCACGCAGAAGTACTGCTCATCGGAGGGCGGGCCGGTGTCGGCAAGACGACGGTGGGATGGGAGGTTTCGGCGCTGCTGCGCGTCGCGGCGGTCTCTCACGCGATCATCGAGGGTGACTTCATGGGGCAGGTGCATCCGGCACCGGAGGGGGACCCGCACCGAGCGGAGATCACCGAGAGCAATCTGACTGCCGTGTGGGCGAACTTCGCCCAGCGCGGCTACCGACGCCTGATCTACACGAACACCGCGAGCGTGCTGCCGGAGGCGACGGGCATGTTCGAGCGTGCCATGGGGGCCGGAGTGGGGATCACACGAGTCCTGCTCACTGCCTCCGACGCCACCGCCCGCGAGCGGCTGGTGGGCCGGGAACTCGGCTCAGAGCTGGAACAGGAGCTGGAGGGAAGTGTCCGCAAGGCACGGCTCCTGGACTTGCGTGCCCCGGCCGGGACCGTGCGGGTGGTGACGGACGGACGACCTGTCGTGGACATTGCGCAGGAGGTGGTGGCCGCCACCGGTTGGGCCGGGCCTCGCTCCGTCCTCAGACCATGATCGTGTGGCCGGCTGGTCCGGGAAACGGGCACGGTCTCCGGTGATCATCAGTGTGTGAAGCCAGGAGATGATGTTCCGTGGGGCGTTCTCGCCGACCCGGAAGGCAGCGAGTTCTGCGTCCTGCGCCCCCTCTCCTTCCTCCTCGCGGAGCCGTCCCCACGGTTGTCGTACAGACCAGCTAGCGTCAGCCGCCAAGCGGACGTGTCCGCTGACCGACCGCCGGCCCCCCACAAGCCCAGGACTGACCAGCCGCCCACGACTGATGGCGAACACTGCGATGAGGCCCGGAACAAGCACAAGGCCCAAACGACCACTGGCCCCTAGAACACCGCGGTCCCTGCCCTCGCCAGGGTCGACGGATCAGCTCGCACAGGTGGGTCATCGCCCTGGCGGTGTCGAGCAGCCTGGTGTAGGCCTTCTTCTGCTTGTCGGCCGTGGTGACGACCAGCAGATCCCGGAACAGCGACACGGGACGGTGCTCGTCCACGGTCGCGGAGGCGTCCGCCCGCACCTGGGCCTCAACCGACCACCCTCCCGAGAGCGACCACAAACCTCAATCACATGCCTCAATCCGACGACAGGCCCCAAACGATCGCAGAACCCAGACGAAGGCAGCCCCACTCGGCGCGCTGTCGCGCGCCGCGCCGACCTGGAGGCGCCGACCGGCCGGTCGGCTTCCCCGCCGACGGCGGGGCGGTGGAGGTGTCGAGCATCGTGCAGGATCGACGGCGTCGGCCGTACCGGAGGCCGACCGTCTCGGCGCGCTGCTGCAGGCCGGGACCAACACTGTCGTCACCGCCGGGATCACGACCTGGCTGCCGCTGCGCGCGCACACCGTCCGCCACACCGTGCATGACCGCGCCGGATACGCCGCCTGCAGGCGGCCCCGCGACCAATAGCGACCGCAAGCGCCACAGAGCACTACAAAACTCAGCGACCAGACGTACCACCAAGCGACCAGGGAGGCTCGCCAAGCGCCCAGGGCGGTGCGCCGAGCGACCGGCGGGCCATGCAAGGCGCTGCCCAAACCCGAGACTCAACGGACGACTCCACCCTCGCCCCGTCCCCTACAAGCGGTTCGCGGTGCGGCGGGAGGACGTCTGGGTGCTGCTGAGCGGCTACTGGTGGCGTCTAACCAGTACATGTTGAGTGGCGAGCAGGTCGTAGGTGGCGGCGAGCAAGTTACAGGGAAGGACATCGAAGTGAGCGACCTTGACGTGGCAGCACGGGTTCGGGAGATCTGTCTGTCGTTGCCCGAGGCGACGGAGAAGCCGTTCGGCGGGCACACGGCTCCTTCTTTTCGGGTTCGAGACAAGCTGTTCGTAATGACCTCCGAAGACGGACTCTCCCTGACTTTCAAGGCCGGGCCCGGCGTCCAGGACGCCCTTGTCGCCGAGGCCCCGGACCGTTTCTTCGTTCCGAAGTACGTCGGCGTCAAGGGTTGGGTCGGCGCACGGCTGGACGTAGATCAGGATTGGCAGGAGATGGCAGAACTCATCGAGGACAGTTACCGTCTCATCGCACCGAAACGCTTGGTGAACCTACTCGACCGTGAGTAGCCTTCCCCGCGTCGCTGGCGCCGATGGGTTTCAGCCAGGCCGGCGTCGAAGCCGCGCCAGGCGGGCGGCGATGTACTCCATGGTTGCGTCTTCAGGATTCCAGCCGCGTTGAAGCAGTGCTGTCAGGAGAGCCTCCAGGTAAGGCGCAGGGCAGGATAAGAAGTTCTTGGTCACAGGGATGACATCCCACCCCATTTCCTTGGTGAGCCAGTGCCGGCGGCGCGCGTCGTGCGTTCGCGCCTCGGGGCCGGTGTGGTGGCGTTCTCCGTCGTATTCGAGGCCGACACGGAATTCCCGGTAGCCGAGGTCGACATACAGCCATTGGCCTCGCGGCCCCATGACGGGAACCTGAGTCTCGGGGCGCGGGAAACCGGCATCCACGAGGGCGACGCGAGTCCAGCTTTCGCCGGGGGAGGCCGCGCCGCGATCGGCGAGGCGGACGACCTGACGCAGCCGTTTGTTGCCGCGGTATCCTGGTAGCGTCCGGGCCATCGTGGTGAGTTCGTCGATGCCGACTCCCCGCCGGAGGAACTGGTCCAGAGCGGCGACCGCCTCATAGCGAGGAGTCCAGCGGGCGCAGTCCAGTGCGGTGCGAGCCAGGGACGTGACACGTACATCGGTTTCCTCCACGACGTGGTCGGCGGGCAGTTCCACGCTGTCCGCGGTGACCGGAGATGGACCAGCAGCGGGATCGGACTTTTGGGGAGTGATGAGTTCGACGTCCCAGTCGACTTCGTTCACTCCCGGAGGTAATACGTCCAAGCCCCATATCCATGCGGCTGTACGGCGTGCGATGACGACTTCCTCTGGGAGGAGACTGCTCAGCGCGGCGGCGCGTGCCGCGAGCGAGGCGCCCTTGACGGGGACGAAGTAGGCGCCGGGCCCGACCGGGACGATCGAGTCGGCGGCCGTTCGCTTCCAGGTGAGGCTGAATCCGTCCATGTGAACCGATGATGCCCGGCCCGCCACGCCACGCGGGGAAGACAGCGAAATGTGGATAACTTCGAATATCCCGAGGTCAGAGCCCACACCGCTAGATACGCCGGGCCGTCTGACCGGGCGTTCAGTCCCGAGGCGTCACCGGGTCGGACGTCCCGGAGACCGCGCTCATCGCCCAGGCGCCGATACGTTTGATCAAGTCCGGTGTTGCGGCCGCTTCCGCGTGACCGAACGCCGGTTCCACCCACAACTCCTTCGGATCTGAGGCCGCCTCATAGAGCTGGTGGCCGTGCTCCAGGGGAAAGAACGGGTCCGCATCTCCGTGGACCACCAGCAGCGGTACCGGCGCGATCCGTCCCACCACCTCGTGGGGAGCCTCTGGCACCGGATCCCATCCCTTGGACGCGATTCGGGTTCCGCGTGCCAGCCGGACCGCCATCCGGCCTACACGCCGTTCGATCACCCAGTGCACGCGCCGCATCGGCACCGTCCCGCGGTAGTACCAGCGGGCGGGCGCGCTCACCGAGACCACTGCGTCGACCCCGCCCTGTAACGCCGCGTGTCGGACGACGATGGCCCCGCCCATCGAGAACCCCGTCAAAACGATCCGTGAATATCCTCTTCGCCGAGCCGCCGCGACCGCTGCGTCGACGTCGGCCACCTCCCGGTCACCTACCGTTGAATGCCCGCCGGACCTCCCGTGACCGCGAAAGTCGATCCCGATCACACCGCCATGCCGATTGAGGCCGCGCGCGATCCGGCGAAGCGCGGGCTGGCCCCACGAGCACGTGAACCCGTGCGCCAGGATGAAGCACACGGCGCCATCGCCCCGCAGATGACCTGCGTCGATTCGCACGCCGTCGCCGGTGTAGAGCGTCAGAGGTTCGGGCATCACCACGTCCTCCATGATCGTGCATCGGCCTCGGCCGACTCGCCGAAATTTCTTGCCCTCCGCCCGTCGGAGAAGCGGCCCGCGGAGCGATGGAGGGGTATGAACCACCCGGGACAACTCCAGCCCGACCCGGGGCCGGCCCTGCTCGATCTCTACGACACGGCCCTGCCCGAGGTCTATGGCTACCTGCTGCCCCGGTGCGGCCGGCGCGCGCTGGCGGAGGACCTCACGGCAGAGACTTTCCTGGCCGCGGTGGAGGCGGTGCGCAAGGAGCCGCCCCCGGCACTGTCCGTCGCATGGCTGGTCGGAGTGGCCAGACACAAACTGGCCGACCACTGGCGGCGGGTGGCGCGGGAGCAACGCGGACTCCAGGCCCTGGACGGGGGCGTCCTGGAGACCGCCGAAGATCCATGGGACGAACGCCTGGACGCGCTCCTGGCCCGGGAGGTCCTCGGCATGCTGGGGCCCCACCATCGGGCCGCCCTGACGCTCCGCTACCTCGACGGGCTCCCGGTCCCCCAGGTGGCCGAGCACCTCGGCCGTACGCTCCAGGCCACCGAGGCACTGCTGACACGGGCCCGGGCGGCCTTCCGGAACGCCTACACAGACCACTGCTCACCAGGGAAACGGATCCCCGGACACCGTGACAGGAAGGAGGGCCACGATGACTGATCCGCTGGAGGCTCTCCGCATGTCGGCAGTCCCCGTCGATCCCGACCCGGCCTTCGCGGCGCGCCTGCGGGAACGCCTGCGGCGCGCGCTGCTGCAACCCACGGGAGACCGCATGACAACGACAACCGTCCACAGGCAGCAAGCCCCGGTGCGCACCCTGACTCCGCGCCTCTGCGTCGACGACGGGCAGCATGCTCTGCGCTGGTACGCCGAGGCGTTCGGTGCCGAACTCCGCGGCGAGCCCTTCATGACGGAGGACGGACGAGTCGGCCACGCGGAGCTGACCATCGGCGACTCCGTCCTGATGCTCGCCGACGAGTGGCCCGAAGAGGGTCTGCTCGGCCCGAAGGCTCGCGGCGGCCCCAGCCAGTCGCTCTACCTGAGCGTCCCCAATGTGGACATCGTCTTCTCCCGCGCCGTCGAAATGGGCGCCGCCCCTGACCGTCCCGTGGCCGACCAGCCCTACGGCCGCAATGGCGTCGTCACCGACCCGTTCGGCCACCGCTGGATCATCTCAAGCCCCCCGGCGGCCGTCCGTCCGCCGCTGCGGCAGGGCGACGTCGGATACGCGTCCGTCTGGGTCCCCGACGTCGAACGCGCCGCCACGTTCTACGGCGCCGTCCTCGGCTGGCATTCGGTTCCCGGAGGCGCTGCGGCCGGCCGCCATGTCGAAGGACTGCCCGAACAGCACATCGGTCTCTTCGGCGGCCAAGAGCACCGCACCACCTTCCTGGCCTTCGCCGTCGAGGACGTCCACGAGACGATCCGGCGGATTCACGATTCCGGCGGTGAGGCCCGGGAACCGACCGAGGAACCGTTCGGCCTGAGCGCCGAATGCACCGACGACCAAGGGATGAGCTTCTCGATCTACCAGCCCCCGGAGGGGACCAGCCCGCTGGAGAGCAGGCTCGCCGAGGCCGCCGGACGCGCTACTCACCATGGCGAGATCTCCTACCTCACCATCGGCGTCCCCGACATCGCCCATGCCCGTGCCTTCTATGGCGCCGTGCTCGGCTGGGAGTTCATCCCGGGCCGCACACCCGGCGGCTGGAGTGTCAAGCTCGGCGGCACCGAAGTGCGCCCCATGACCGGCATGCACGGCGGCACCGACCGGCCCGTCGTTGTGCCGATGTACTCGGTCGACAACATCGAAACCGCCGTCACCCGCGTCCGCGAAGCCGGCGGCACGGCAAGCGACCCCGCCCAACAGCCCTACGGCCTCACCGCCGAATGCACCGACGACCAAGGAAGCCGCTTCTACCTGGGCCAACTCTGACCACCACAGTGCCCCCAACACCGATCCCTGTGCCCAGCCCACCCGATCGTGAACAGCTCCTTGCCCCTTGGGTGGGGCTGAACCGACGGGCCATTGGGTAGATAGTCGACGTGTCTGGTGGGCTGGTTGATCGGCGGGCTCGGGCGTCAGGCTGGCTGGTATGGGCAGCGAAAACCGCACGCTTCGAATGAAGGCGCGCGGGACGCGGCAGGCCGCCGAACGCCGCGTCGCCGAACTGCCCGACGGGCGCGAGCGCGGTACGACGGCCGCGGACCACAGGCGGGAGGCCGAAGAGTACGCACGTCAGGCGATGGTCTCCTCGGCGCAGGCCCATGACCGCGCCGCGTTGCTGCTGGAGGGCATGGCCGCCGCGCATCCCGAGGAAGCGGAGCTCCACCTGCAGTCGGCGGCCCGCCATCGCAGATGGGCAGCGAACGACCGTGACCTGGCGCAGAAGTACGCACCACGAGACGGCGCCCCGGGCGCCACCTGACCACGCAAACCGCACCCCCCGGCATGATCTACCTCATTAAACGGACCATGCGGGAGGCCCCCAACTAAGGGCGCCAAGGCCGCCGGCCGCGTTCGCTCGGGGGCGTCAGGCTGGGCGTGGGGAGATGAGCTCGTAGAGGTTGCCGCTGGGGTCGGAGAAGTAGATGCCGCGGCCGCCGAGCGGGTGGTCCTCGTCGACGCGGCCGTTGTCGGCGTGGGCGGGGTCATCGCCGTACGGGATCTCGCGGGCGCCGAGGCGGTCCACGATCGTGTCGAAGGTGACGGCGTCCACGTCGAAGGCCAGATGGTGGCCCTGCGGATACGCGACGGTCATGAAGTCGAGAGTGAGCGCCGGATTCACACGAATCGGGACGAAGTGGCGTGCGTGCGGGTGCGGGCCGGTGTACGGCAGGCCCATGACGCCGGCGAAGAAGCGGGCGGCCTCGTCGTTGTCGGCGGCCGTCACGATCGCGTGATTCAGGGTGATCGTCATTCCGTGGTTCCTTCCTTGAGGGCGCCGTGCAGGAAGACGTCCAGGTAGTCGTCCATGGCCGGGATCTGCGAGTCGGGCCCGGCGGGGGGACGGGAGCGGGTGAACACCAGTCCCATGAACAGGCTCGCGATCTGTCCCACGGGCAGACGCAGTTGCTCCCGTTCGGGCTCGAACAGCTCGGCGAGGGCGTCACGGGTGCGGTCCATCGCGGTTTCGCGGTCGGGGCCGGGCTCACCGCCCTCACCGCCGTGCGGGTCGCGTCCGCGCCGGCCGGTGGCATGGAGCGCGCCGATGACCATGCCGATCCGGGCGAGGTAGGCGTCGATCGCGGCGGCGGCCTCCGCGAGCCGGTCGGGCAGTGGCTGGTCGAGCGGCACGGCCGCGATCTCCGCCAGGACGTGGTCGGTCTGCAGCGCCTCGGCGACGCACGCGTCCAGCAGTTCGTCCTTGTCGGCGAACACGCGGAAGATCGTCGCCTCCCCGATACCGGCGGCGCGGGCGATCTGGCCCGTGGTGACGGCGGTCCCATGCTCGGCGACCAGTGGCAGAGCGGTCCGGACGATCATCTCGCGGCGCTCCGCCGGGCTCATCCCAGGGGCACGGCGGCGCTTCTTCGGCTCCATACCGCCAAGGTACGGAGTGAGTTCTCACTCCGTCAACATCGGAGTGAGAACTCACTCCGACATTGGGACAGATCCGCATTCGGTGGCTGATACCGTTGCGGTGCTGCGCGCCAGGAGCGAAGTCCGGTGTGAATCCGGCGCTGTCCCGCAACTGTGGTGCCCCTCTCGAAGTGGCCGAGCCAGGTCGCCTCCTCGCGTGCCGACGACCGTCGACCTCGTGGAAGGGCGATCCGTCCTGAGCGGGCCGCGGCTTCCCTGCAACCAGGAGGCTCCAGTGAGACCCGTACGCACCCTCGGCGTGGTGATGGCGATCGGCGTCATGACGTTCGCCGCCGCATGCGGCGGCGACGACGGCAAGTCCGGTAACGACACGTCCGGTGGCAAGTCGGTCACCGTCCAGGCCGCCAATGGTGCGGTGACCGTCCCCGCCGCGCCCAAGCGGATCGTGTCCCTGTCCCCCACCCACACTGAGACGCTGTTCGCCATCGGCGCCGGGTCCCAGGTCGTGGCGGTGGACAGCTACTCCAACCACCCCTCCAACGCGCCGCGGACGAAGCTGTCGGGCTTCAAGCCGAACGCCGAGGCGATCATCGCCTACAAGCCCGATCTCGTCGTCCTGTCCGACGACATGGACGGCATCGTCAAGGCGCTGGAGAAGGTGAAGGTGCCCGTCCTGCTGGAGCCGGCGGCGGCGAAGCTGGACGACGCCTACGACGAGATCACCGACCTGGGGCAGGCGACCGGCCACACCACCGAGGCGAAGAAGCTGACCGGCGACATGCAGGCCGCCGTCCAGAAGACGGTCGCCGCATCGTCCAAGGCCAAGGGCCTCACCTACTACCACGAGCTCGACAATCAGCTCCACTCGGTGACGTCCAAGACCTTCGTGGGCCAGGTGTACGGGCTGTTCGGCCTCCAGAACATCGCCGACAAGGCGGACAAGGCGTCCGGCGGGTACCCGCAGCTGTCCCGCGAATACCTCCTCAAGCAGGACCCCGCCCTCATCTTCCTGGCCGACACCAAGTGCTGCGGGCAGAACGCCGGCGCCCTCGCCAAGCGCCCCGGCTGGTCCGACCTGGACGCGGTCAAGCACAACGGCGTGGTCGAGCTCGACGACGACATCGCGTCCCGCTGGGGTCCCCGCCTGCCCGAGTTCGTCAAGACGATCGGCGACGCGGTCCAGAAGGTTCAATGACCGCTGCCGCCGAGGACGCCCGCTCGTGAGCAGGCGCCGCCCACGTCCCGGAGAAGTTCCGGCCGAACCGCACAACACGGCCGGGACGCCATCGTCCGAAGGCACGACACCGCCTCAACGCACCGAGTCGTCTCAGCCTGAGGCCGCGAGAGCACCCACCAAGAACGCAACCCCGCCGCCCGAGGACGCCGCGCCACAGGCCGCGGGGGCGCGGTTCGGGCGGGGTCTTCTGCGGGGCCGGGGCGTCACGCTGTTGTCTCGGGGTACGGGGGCGCGGCGGGTGGGTGTGGGGTCTCAGGCCAGGTTGCGGGTGCTTCCGCTGACGGTGGCGGCCGGGTTGCTGGTGGTGACCCTGCTCGCTGGTGTGCTGGTCGGGTCGGCCGGCCTGCCCGCCGCGGGGGTGCTGAAGGCGCTGGCCGACAGGATCCCGTTCGTGCATGTCGACTCCGGCTTCGGTGTGATCGACGAGAACGTCCTGTTCCAGCTCAGGGTGCCGAGGGCGCTGATGGCGGCGCTGGTCGGCGGGCTGCTCGCCGTCGCGGGCGCCGGGTATCAGGGGGTGTTCCGCAACCCGCTCGCCGATCCGTACCTGCTGGGCGCGGCGGCGGGAGCCGGAGTCGGGGCGACGCTGGTGATCGTGCTGGTGCCGGGCGACCCCGAGTACAGTGTGCCGCTCGCCGCGTTCGCGGGCGCGATCGGCGGGGTGTTCCTGGCCTACCTGCTGGGCAGCGTCGCGGCGGGACGCGCTAACGGGACGGCGACGCTGGTGCTGGCGGGAGTCGCGGTGTCGTCTTTTCTCGCGGCCGTGCAGACGTTCATCCAGCAGATGAAGGCGCAGGAACTGCAGCGGATCTTCTCCTGGATCCTCGGCGGCGTCGGGTCGTCCGACTGGCATCAGCTGGGACTGGTCGCCCCGTACGCGCTCATCTCCACGATCGTGCTGCTCGCGCACGGAAGGCTGCTGGACGTGCTGAGCGTCGGCGACGAGGAGGCGGCGTCCCTCGGCCTGTCGGCGTCGCGGGTGCGGCTGACGGTGCTGCTGGCGGCCTCGCTGGCGACGGCGTCCGCGGTCGCGGTGAGCGGGCTGATCGCGTTCGTCGGCATCGTCGTCCCGCATGTCGTGCGGCGGCTGGCCGGCGGCTCGTACCGGATCGTGCTGCCGCTCTCGCTGCTCGGCGGGGCCGCGTTCCTGGAGGTCGCGGACCTCGTGGCGCGGACGGTGGTCAGGCCCGGGGAGCTTCCGCTCGGGGTGGTGACGGCGTTCGTCGGCGGGCCGTTCTTCGTCGTGGTGCTGCGCGCGTCCCGCAGGCAGGTGGACGCGTGACGGTCGCGGTGCGCGGCCTGGACGTCGCACTGGGCGGGCGGCAGGTGCTGAAAGGGGTGTCGCTGGACGTTCCGGCCGGGTCGTGGACGGCGATCATCGGCCCGAACGGCGCAGGGAAGTCGACCCTGCTGCGCGCGGTCCTCGGCCTGGTGCCGTCCCACGGTGAGATCGCCGTCGCGGACGCGGACCTGCGGACGCTCAAGCCGCGACAGCGTGCCCGGCTTGTCGCGTACGCCCCGCAGAGCCCGAACCTTCCGGTGGGCATGACGGTGTTCGACTACACGCTGCTCGGGCGCTCCCCCTACATTCCGCATCTGGGCCGCGAGGGCGCACGCGACCGGACCATCACCGGAGAGGTTCTCGACCGCCTGGACCTCACCGCCTTCGCCGCCCGACCGCTGGACCACCTTTCCGGCGGCGAGCGGCAGCGGGTGGTGCTGGCCCGCGCCCTCGCCCAGCAGACCTCGGTGCTCCTGCTGGACGAGCCGACGACCGCGCTGGACATCGGCCACCAGCAGCAGGTGCTGGAACTCATCGATCAGCTGCGGCTGTCCGACGAGCTGACCGTGGTGACCACCATCCACGACCTGACGCTGGCCGGGCAGTACGCCGACGGCCTGGTCCTCATCTCGGGCGGACGGGTCGCCGCGGCGGGCCCGCCGGAGCGGGTCCTCACCCGTGAGACGGTGGAGGAGCATTTCGACGCGCGCGTGCGCATCACCCCCGGCCCCGGCGGCCGGCCGATCCTGTCGCTGGAGCGTCCGTGAACCTGGAGACGGTGTGGCGTGAGGAGGACGGGAAGCGGCTGGCCTCGACGGTGTGGCGGGCCGGCGACGGTCACCGGATGATCTCCTCGGCGATGCTGGGCGGCGGTATCGGCCCGGCCCGGTGGGTGCTGAACGCGCAGGTCCCCGGCACGTATTCGCGCACCGACCCGGTCGCACACCTTGCCGGGCTGGCGGCGTCGTACGGGCTGGACGGTCCGGGCGCCGGGATGCTCACGGCGGCCTCGGTGGCACGCACGATGCGGCGGGACGACGAGGGCGTGGCCGTGTCGGCGACGGTCGGGCTGCGCGTCCCGACCTGGGCGGTCTCGCCGGCCGGGACCCCCGACCCGGAACTGGCCCCCGTCGACCTCGACGTGACATCCTCGCCCGATCTCGACGTGACGCCCCCGCTCGATCTCGACGTGACGCCCCCGATCGACCGCGACGTGACGTCCCCGCCCGGCCTCGATGGAACGCCCTCGCCCGGCCTCAACGTGATGCCCTCACCTGAGCTCGACGGGACGTCCCCGCCCGGCCTCGAAATGACGTCCCCGCCCGGCCTCGAAATAGCGTCCTCGCCCGACCGCGATGTGCCGTCCCCGCCTGACCGGGATGGGGCGTTCCCGCCCGGTTGGGCGCCTGGGACTGTCAATATCGTGGTCGCGGTCCCCGTGCCGATGAGTGACGCGGCTCTGGTGAACGCGGTCGTCACCGCCACGGAGGCCAAGACCCAGGCGTTGCTCGAAGCCGGATTCCCGTGCACCGGCACCGCGTCCGACGCGATCTGCGTTGTGGCCACCACCGGCGGGACAGAGGAGATCTTCGCCGGCCCCCGCTCGGCCTGGGGCTCAAGGCTCGCCCGCGCCGTGCACGCCGCCGTCCACGCCGGCGCCGTCGACTACGCCGGACACCTGAAGTCCCTCGGCCGCTGAGCCCTGCCGACCCCAAGGCGCGGGCCGGCGTTCGCGGTGTCCGGACGAAGGGCCCCGGGAATGCGCCGGCCGCCGTACCACCCCGGTGCGGTACGGCGGCCGGATTCAGGGCCAGTGCAGTGTGGGGTTGCGCCTCACCTCCTACCTGTGCGTCGATCGTCCGGCATGACGGTCAGCCGGCGTGGGGAAGGCGACGACCGTTGCGGCGAAGAGGGTCTGTGGCGAGCGGGTCGCCGCCGTCCAGCAGGGAGCCGTTCATCGGCGGCAGGGAGTGCAGCCCGGTCGGCGGTTCCCGGTCGACGGCCGGGCGCGGACCGGGATCCGGACGCCCGTCGACCAGCGAGGTGAGGGCGTCGACGCGGCGGCGGGCGCGATCGGCCTCGGCGCGGGCGGCGTCCCGCTCGGCGGTGAGCGCCCCCACCGCGGCCCGCAGCTCCTCGGCGGTGCGGGTCAGCTGCCAGTTGTGCTGTTCGAGCTCCCGGGCGCGCGCCTGGATCTGGTCGCGGTCGGCGACGGCCTGCCCCCGTTTGGCCTCGGCGTCCCGGACGGCGGAGCGCAGGTCGTCGGCGGCGCGCGTGGCGGCGGCGGTCTCGACGCGCTGCCCCTCGACCAGGGTCTCGGCCTCCGACAGCCGCCCGTGCAGGGTGACCAGTTCCGAGCGGGCGCTCTCCAGGGAGGCGAGCAGTTCGCCCTCCCGCGTCGCCATGCGGTCGCGGTCGCGTTCGGCGGCGAGGCGGGCGGCGCCGTCGCCGTCGGCCTTGTCCTTGGCCTCCTGGCATTCCTGCCGCGCGGCGTCCCGCTCGGCGGCGAGCCGCTTGGCCTCGGCGCGGGCGGACGCGGCCTCCTGCTCGGCGGCCTCGGCGCGGGCCCGGGCGGTGGACGTCTCCCGCCACGCGAGCTCCGCCTGCTGCTGGGACGCGTCCCGTTCCCGCTGCGCGATCGCGATGTGCCCGGCGGCCTCCGCCCGGGCGTCGGCGACCCGCCGCTCGACGCCCGCGACGCTCAGCTCGGACATCAGTGACCCGGCGAGCCGGTCCGCGAGGCCCTCCAGCCGGTCGACCATCTCCCAAGTCCAGGCGACCTGGCCGGTGAGGCCCGGGGAGTCGAGGCCCCGCTCCCGGCTCTCGCGCGCGGCCTGCTCGCACGTCCCGTCGCCGTCCTGGCAGTACCGGACGGTGCGGGCGCCGCGCACCGGCTGCGGCACGGGCCGTCCGCAGCCGGCGCACGGCCAGACCGCGACCGGGTCACCGAGGCGTGCGATCCCGGCGCGGTCGTCTCCGCCGGCCGGCGTGCCCCCCGCGCCGCCGGACTGCTTCTCGCCGGCCGGTGAGGCGGCCGACGTGGCGGCGTCCGATGCGGCCTTGAGCAGCGCCGCCGCGTCCGCGGACGCCCGCGAGACGTCCGCGTGATCGGCGCGGGGCGCCGGGTCCCCCTCGGCGTAGGCGGCCGGGTCGGTGATGACGGGAAGGTCGGTCTTCGTCGGGGCTGCGGGGGTCGGGGCGACGTTGTCGATCGGGGCGACCTTCAGGTCTTTCATGTGCCGTTGTACGCAGGCACACCCGGAAGCGTTCGACGTTCCCGGCGACGACTTGCGACCCGTCCGCCCCAGCGGGCTCAGCCCGCGCGTTCCCGCAGGTAGGTCTCTCGCACGCGGTGGCGGCTGAGTTTGCCGGACGGGGTGCGCGGCAGCGACGCGCGGAACTCCAGGCGGCGCGGATGCTTCAGCTTCGCCAGCCGCGGCGCGCAGTGCGCGAGCAGTTCGGCGGCGAGACCGTCGCCCGGTTCGGCGTCCTCGGCCGGTTCGACGAGCGCGACGGCGCTCTGGCCCCAGTCGTCGTCGGGGACGCCGATGACGACGACGTCGCCGACCGCCGGATGCTGCAGCAGGACGGACTCGATCTCGGCGGGGTAGATGTTCACGCCGCCGGAGATGATGAGGTCGGTGCGGCGGTCGCTCATGTAGAGCCAGCCGTCCGCATCGAGGTGGCCGAGGTCGCCGGGCGTGTAGAAGTCGCCGCGCATGGCGGCGGCGGTCTTCTCCGGGTCGTCGTGGTACTCGAATCCGGGCTGCCCGCTCGCGTAGATGAGGCCGGTCTCCCCGGGCGGCAGCTCGGCGCCCTCCGGGTCCAGGATCTTGATCTGGACGCCGTCGACGGGGCGCCCGACCGTCCCGGGGTGGGCGAGCCACTCGTGCGGGGCGGCGACCACGACCGGGCCGCTCTCGGTGGAGCCGTAGTACTCGTAGAGGACGGGCCCCCACCAGTCCATCATCCGCTGTTTCGTCTCCACTGGGATGGGCGCGGCGCTGTGGTACACCTGCCGCAGCGACGACAGGTCGTACCGGGCGCGGACGTCGTCCGGCAGGGCCAGCATCCGGTGGAACATCGTGGGGACCATGAACGCGTTGGTCACGCCGTGCCGCTGGACCAGCTCCAGGGTGTGCTCCGGCCGGAAACGCGGGGCGACGACGACGGCGTGGCCGAGGTTCAGCGCCATCATCGCGTGGACGCAGGGCGCGGAATGGTAGAGCGGCCCGATGGCGAGGTGCACCTCGTCGCCGGGGGCGAGCCCCAGGTACCGCATCAGCGTCTGCCGCATGACGTCGATCAGCACCTCGGGCGTGATGTCGATCAGCGGCCGCCGGACGCCCTTCGGCCGTCCCGTCGTGCCGGACGTGTAGAGCATGACCGAGCCCATCAGCCGCTTGCCGGGCGGATCCGCGCTGCCCGACGCGCACAGCGCGGCCATCGACCGGTACCCCTCGGCGGGGTCGACGCTGACGCGTCCTTCGGCCGGGATGCCCGCATCGTCGGCCGCGCCGGACACCACGTCGGCGAACGCGCTCTCCGTGATGACCGCCTTGGCGCCACTGTCGGCCAGGATGTAGCCGATCTCCGGAGCGGTGAGGTGCCGGCTGACCGGGACCAGGTACAGCCCCGACTGGACCACGGCCAGGAGGACGGTGAGGAACTCGGGCCGGTTGCCGAGCACGGTCGCCAGCGCGTCGCCCGGGCGCAGCCCGAGGCCGGAGAGCGCGTTCGACAGGCGGTTCACCTCGGCGTGCAGTTCGCCGTAGGACATCGGTTCGCCGGGAGCCAGCACGGCGGGACGGTCCGGGTCGTTCTGCGCGATCTCGTAGAAACCGACACCCTCGACGCCCATGCGGCTCTCCTCTGTCCGGGTCGGATGGCCGGGTGACCCCCGTCCATCTGACCCATCCGCCGGCGTCTCCGTCAAGATTGCGAACGGTCCACGATGCCCGCGGGGCGGGAAGATCGACCGGCCCCGGTCAGGAAATCCTCTGACCGCGACCGGCCCGCTACGTATCATGAGATCTCACTTCCGGGGGCCGAGCAGAGTCGAGACCTACGCGGCGATGGGGCGTGGATGACGGGACCGCACGGCGGCGACGGCGACCGGTCACGGGCTCCGGAACGCCGGGACGGCTTACCGGGCTGGCTCCTCCGGCTGCTCCAGGTGATGCTGCTCGATCTGTGCTCCACCGTGATCGTCAGCATCGGGGTCACGTTGATCCACGGCGTCTTCTGGCTCAACGCGGTGGTCACGCTGCTGGTCATCGGCGCGGTGACGGCCGGCCTGTTCGCCTTCTATCCGGACGCGGGTCACGCCGTCCTCGAGCGCGTTTCGAAGACGCTGAAGTGGGGCGGGGCGGCACTCGCGTGGGGGTCCGCGGGAGCGGCGGTGATGGGGCTGATCCTGCTCGCGGGCGCCGGCGTCTACCGGCTGCGCGAGCAGGCGAGCGCGTGCGGGCAGCCGCTCGACCTGCGCGTACTGGCCGCACCCGAGACGCTCACGCCGCTGCGCGCCGCGGCGGCGGAGTTCGCCGACGACAACGAGGACCGCGGCTGCCGCAAGTACACCGTGACCGTCGTCCCCGAAGCGGGGCCCGTCCCGCTGTACGACGGTTTCCGGCTGCTGTGGCGGCGCAGCGAGTCGGCCGACGCGGGGCACGCCGATGATCAGCAGCTGTTCGGCCCGCAGCCCGACATCTGGATCCCGTCGTCGACGGCGGAGTACGACTTCGTCCCCAAGGGCTCCGGCCAGACCGGAGCCGGAGGGGGCGCGGGAGGCCGTCCCGCGGACGGCACGGCGAACGCGGCGGGAACCGGTGCGGGCGGCTCGGCGGCGAAGGGTGACCCGGTCTTCCGGCCGCGCGGGTCGCTCGGGGCGTCGCCGCTGGTGCTGGCCCTGTTCACGAAGGCCCATGAGTCGGTCGCCGACCCGATCGCGGCACCGATCGCGACGAACACGGCGGCGCTGCTGAAGCGGATCGCGGACGCGGGGGTGCGGCTGCGCGCGATCGCCCGTCCGGTGCCCGAGACGTCGTCGGCGGCGCTGGCGGTGACGCCCGCGCTGTACGACGCGATGCCGGGTGACGACCGGAAGGACGAGCGGTTCGCCGAGCCCGCCGACCTGGTGGCGCCGGACGCGGTGTCGCTGCTGTGCCGGTTCCGCCAGCAGGCCGCCGCGCAGGAGACCGAGCCGCCGGACGACATCGCCGTCGCCGTCCCCGAGCAGGTGCTGCACGACTACGACATGGGGCGCCCGCTCGGCGACCGCTGCGGCGCCGTCGACCCCGACGCGGCCCCGTACGCGAAGTGGCGCCTGCATCCGTACTACGCGACCGACCTGCCGACGCTCGACCATCCGTTCGTCCAGGTGCGGTGGCGCGGGCAGGACACCCGGGAGCGGGACGCGGCGGTCGGCGAGTTCCACCGCTGGCTGGAGCGCAACCCGCTGACGTCGCAGGGTTTCCGGGACGACCGCGGCGTCGTCCCGCCCGCGCACGAGGGCGACACCGGCCACCACTACCTGTCCCGGCTCCAGGGGGTCGTCGGCAACCGCGTGATGCCGAGCGTCGTCGGGTTGAAGCCGCCGGAAGGCGTGCAGAGGACGCTCGACCGGATCGGGGCGGCGCGTCCGAGGATCTCGGTGTCGATGATGCTGGACGTCTCCGGGTCTATGGGCGGTGCGGCCCAGGCGCGCGGCGGCTCCCGGCTCGTGCGCGGGACGTCGTTCCTGCGAAGCCTGGTGTCGCAGTTGCAGAGCAACGACCGCGTGGGTCTGCAGGTGACGTCGGCGTCGGCGTCGCCGAGCGGTACGGACACGTTCGGGAACGTTCCCCAGGACGCGGCGTCGCCGGACCAGAAGGCCGCGGTCACGAGCCGGCTGCAGGCCGTCGCGTCCGGCGGGGCCGACCAGGCGCTCAGTGACGCGATCGCCGCGGCCGACCTGGGGTCCGGCAAACACAACCTCATCTTCGTCACCGACGGGCAGGTCCCGTCGACCAACCCGCAGATCGGCTCCCGCGCGGAGTGGTTGTCGGGCGAGTTCCGCAAGCGGCATCCGGACCTGCGGCTGACGATGGTGCTGACGGGCCCGGCGACGTGCGGGTCGTCGCCCGTCCGGCAGATCGTGGACGCGCTCGGCCCGCGGAACGGCGGGGGATGCGTGCCGCTGACCGAGGCGCCCGAGGTCGAGCAGGCCGCCGAACTGCTGTCGGAGCTGCGATGAGCCCGCGGTTTTCGCCGAGCGGGCGGCGGGCGTGGGTCAGCGCCGCCGCCGGGGCCGCGCTCGTACTGGCCGCGGGCCTGGTGGTGTCGCTGTGGCCGGGCGGGTCGTATCCGGCGATGAAGGCCGGCTGCGACCGCTCGGAGCTGTTCGTCGCCGGCGGCACGGACGTGAGCCTGAAGAACCAGCGCCGCGCCCTGATCCGGCAGTGGAACGAGGGCCGGTATCCAGGCGGCCGCCAGCATCCGCACGCGACGCTCGTGGAGGTGTCGGAGTCCACCGACCTGCAGCACAGCCAGATCAAGGCGGTCGAGGAGTCGGGCAGCTGCGCCTACGACGTCCTGATCATGGACAACACGTGGACGGCCCAGTTCGCCGACGGCGGCTACCTGCGTCCGCTCGACGGCATCGAGAACCTGGACGACTTCTTCCCCGCGGCGCTGCGGACCGGGAAGCGGGACGGCGAGCTGTACGCCGTCCCGTTCAACGTGGACGTCGGGCTCCTCTACTACCGGGAGGGCGTGACGCCGCCGGCCGTCTGGCCGGGGCTGCTCTCCTCGGATGTCGCGACCCAACTCGCCGACTACGAGGGCCTGACGGTGAACGCGCTGGAGGCGGTGTGGAACGACGGCGGCTCCGGACGGCTCACCGGCGAGGACCGCCCGAGCGAGGACGATCTGCGCACCAGGGTGTATCCGGCGCTCGCCCGGCTCGCCGCGCGTGCGCACGGGTCGCTGGCCGCGTCCCGCCAGTACGGGGAGCTGGAGAGCATCGAGGCGTTCGCGTCGGGGACGAAGCTCATGCGCAACTGGCCGTATGCGTTCTCCGCGCTCGCGTCCGAGCCACGGATGCGGGACGGCACACGGCTGCGGTTCGGCGTGACCGCGCTGCCTGGGCACACCGTCCTCGGCGGGCAGAACCTCGCCGTCTCGAAGAACTCCCCCAATCCGGACGCCGCCGCCGACCTCGTGGCGTACCTGAGCGGGACGAACAGCCAGCGCCTCCTGTTCGCGTGCGGCGGTTTCGCGCCCGGCCGCTACTCGGCGCTCGGCCTCTCCCCCGGGCACGGCTCCCCCGCCGATGTGAAGGTGCGGACGTGCTCGTCCCTCACCGGGCAGCCGCTCGGGCCCGGCGAGACCGACGTGCCCGACGAGGCCCAGCTCACGCAACTCGGCCATGCCGTGCTGACGGCGCTGGGCCGGGCGGAGCCGCGTCCGGTGACGCCGCACTACACCACGTTCACCAGCACGTTCCGCGGCTGCGTGCAGAAGATCTTCGACGGGGCCGGGACGGACGCCGCGTCGTTCGCCGAGGCCGTCGAGCGCTCCCTGGACGGGCGCACGGCGTCCTGCTAGCGGGCGCCCGCGAGCGCCGCGCGGGCCATGGCGTGCAGGAGGTCGCCCATCGCGTCGCGGTCGAGCCCGGCGGCGCTGCGCGGGGTGGAGTTGAGCAGGCCGAAGCAGGCGTGGACGGCCGCGCGCGCCCGGTCGGCGGGCAGGCCGGGGCTGAGGCGGCGCAGGACGGCGACCCACTCCTCGACGTAGGCGCGCTGAAGCCGGCGGACGCGGTGCCGCTGCGGCTCGGGCACGTTGTCCAGTTCCCGCTCCTGCACGGTGATCAGCGCCGGGTTGTCGAGGGCGAACGCGATGTGCCAGCGCAGCAGCGCGTCCAGGGCCCCTCCGGGATCGGGGCCGGCGGCGCGGCGGACGCCCTCGGCGAGCAGCCGCTCGCTGATGTCGAGGAGCATCTCGGCGAGCACGGCCTCCTTGCCGCTGAAGTGCCGGTAGAGGGCGGGCCCGGTGAGCCCGACGGCCCGGCCGAGCTCGCCGATGGACGCCCCGTGGTAGCCGCGGCGCGCGAACAGCTCGGCGGCGGCGCCGAGGATCTCGGCCCGGCGCGGGTTGGGCGGGCCGTCCGGCGGCTCGGGGCCGCCGAGCGCCTCGGCCGGTGGGGAGGTCATGCCGACCAGTCTAGACTAGAGTTGTTAACGACCGTTAACATCGGCATTGTTAATGAGCGTTAACCGGGAAAGGGGGGTCATGAGCGGACCCGAGATCGGCTCCCGCGCCGACGTCGCGGACGAGGCGTTCAAGACGAGCGCCGCGCACAACGAGGCGCTCGTGGCGGAACTGCGCGACCGCGTCGACCGGGCGGGACGCGGCGGCCCGGAGCGGGCCCGCGAGCGGCACGTCGCACGCGGCAAGCTGCTCCCCCGCGACCGGGTCGACACGCTCCTGGACCCCGGCTCGCCCTTCCTGGAGCTGTCGCCGCTGGCCGCGAACGGCATGTACGAGGACGAGGCGCCGGGCGCCGGGATCATCACCGGCGTAGGGCGGGTCTCCGGCCGCGAATGCGTCGTCGTCGCCAACGACGCCACCGTCAAGGGCGGGACGTACTACCCGGTCACGGTGAAGAAGCACCTGCGCGCCCAGGAGGTGGCGCTGCACAACCGGCTCCCCTGCGTCTACCTGGTGGACTCCGGGGGCGCGTTCCTGCCCCGGCAGGACGAGGTGTTCCCCGACCGCGAGCACTTCGGCCGCATCTTCTACAACCAGGCCACGATGTCGGGCCGGGGCATCCCGCAGATCGCGGCGGTGATGGGCTCGTGCACGGCGGGCGGCGCGTACGTCCCCGCGATGAGCGACGAGGCCGTCATCGTCCGCGGCCAGGGCACGATCTTCCTCGGCGGTCCGCCGCTGGTGAAGGCCGCCACCGGCGAGGTCGTCACGGCCGAGGAGCTGGGCGGCGGGGAACTGCACTCCCGCACGTCCGGCGTCACCGACCATCTCGCCGAGGACGACGCGCACGCGCTCCGGATCGTCCGCGACATCGTCTCGACGCTCGGACCACGTCAGGCACGGCCGTGGGACGTCGCCTCCCCCGAGGAGCCGGCGGTCGATCCGTCCGAGCTGTACGGCATCGTCCCGCCGGACTCGCGCACCCCCTATGACGTGCGCGAGGTCATCGCCCGGATCGTGGACGGCAGCCGTTTCCAGGAGTTCAAGAAGGAGTACGGCGCCACGCTCGTCACCGGCTTCGCCCGTATCCACGGGCACCCTGTCGGGATCGTCGCCAACAACGGCATCCTGTTCGGCGAGTCGGCGCAGAAGGGCGCGCATTTCATCGAGCTGTGCGACCGGCGCAGCGTCCCGCTGGTGTTCCTGCAGAACATCACCGGGTTCATGGTCGGACGCGAGTACGAGGCGGGCGGCATCGCCAAGCACGGCGCCAAGATGGTCACCGCCGTCGCGTGCGCCCGCGTCCCGAAGTTCACCGTCGTCATCGGCGGGTCGTTCGGCGCCGGCAACTACGCGATGTGCGGCCGGGCCTACTCGCCGCGCTTCCTGTGGATGTGGCCGAACGCCCGCATCTCCGTCATGGGCGGGGAGCAGGCGGCGAGCGTCCTCGCGACCGTCCGCCGCGACCAGTTGGAGGCCCGCGGCGAGGATTGGCCCGCAGAGGACGAGGAAGGGTTCAAGGCGCCGATCCGCGAGCAGTACGAGGCTCAGGGCAACCCGTACTACTCCACGGCGCGGCTGTGGGACGACGGAGTGATCGACCCGCTCGACACCCGGCGCGTGCTGGGGCTCGGGCTGTCGGTCGCGGCCAACGCACCGCTGGAGCCGGTCGGCTACGGCGTCTTCCGGATGTGAGGGTGTTGATGTTCGACAGCGTCCTGGTCGCCAACCGCGGGGAGATCGCCGTCCGTGTCTTCCGCACGCTGCGGCGGCTCGGCATCCGGTCGGTGGCGGTTCACACCGGCGCCGACGCGGGGGCCCGCCATGTGCGGGAGGCCGACGAGGCCCTCCGGATCCCGTCCTATCTGGACATCGAGGCCGTCATCGCGGCCGCCCGGACGGCCGGGGCGTCGGCCGTCCACCCCGGATACGGCTTCCTGGCCGAGAACACCGCGTTCGCGCGGGCGTGCGGTGAGGCGGGGCTGGTGTTCGTCGGCCCGCCGGCCGAGGCGATCGACGCGATGGGCGACAAGATCCGCGCCAAACGGACCGTCGCCGCGGCCGGTGTCCCCGTCGTGCCGGGCAGGGACGAACCGGGCCTGTCGGATGCCGAGCTGAAGGCCGCCGCACTGGAGGTCGGGCTGCCGGTGCTGCTCAAGCCGTCCGCGGGCGGCGGCGGCAAGGGGATGCGGCTCGTCCGGGACGCGGCGGACCTGCCGGAGGCCATCGCGTCCGCCCGCCGCGAGGCGCGCGGCTCGTTCGGCGACGACACGCTGCTCGCCGAGCAGTTCGTGGAGAACCCCCGGCACATCGAGATCCAGGTCTTCGCCGACACGCACGGCAACGCCGTCCACCTGGGCGAACGCGAGTGCAGCCTGCAGCGCCGGCACCAGAAGATCATCGAGGAGGCGCCGTCCCCGCTGCTGGACCCGGCGTCCCGGGAGCGGATGGGCGCCGCGGCCGTCGCCGCCGCGCAGGCCGTCGGGTACGTGGGCGCGGGAACCGTCGAGTACATCGTCTCCGCCGACCGCCCGGACGAGTTCTTCTTCATGGAGATGAACACCCGGCTCCAGGTCGAGCACCCGGTCACCGAACTGGTCACCGGACTTGACCTGGTCGAACTCCAGCTACGAGTGGCCACGGGCGAGCCGCTGCCGTTCGGGCAGGATGATGTCCGGCTGGAGGGCCACTCCATCGAGTCCCGCGTCTACGCCGAGGACCCGGCGCGCGGCTTCCTGCCCACCGGCGGGCGCGTGCTGGCGCTGACCGAGCCCGAGGCGGCGCGTGTCGACTCCGGGCTGGACACCGGGACGGAGGTCGGCGGGTCCTACGACCCGATGCTGGCCAAGGTGATCGTCCATGGCACCGACCGCGCCGAGGCCCTGCGCCGCCTCGACCGCGCGCTCGCCTCGTACACGCTGCTGGGCGTCCCGACGAACGTCGCCTTCCTGCGCGCGCTGCTGCGGCACCCGTCCGTCGTGTCGGGCGATCTCGACACCGGGCTGGTCGAACGCGCCCTGGACGATCTGGTCGCGGGCGCGTCCGTCCCGCCGGAGGTGTTCGCCGCCGCGGCGCTGGAGCGGATGCTCGCGCTGGAGTCCGGCGACGACCCGTGGGACGTCCCGGACGGCTGGCGTCCCGGCGCGCACGCCTGGACTCCGTGGATCATCACGCCCTCCGGCGGCGAGCCGGTGGAGGTCCGCGTCCAGGGACGGGCCGCGTCCGCCCGCGTCGCGATCGGCGACGCCCCACCGGTCGCCGCCTCGCTGAGCAGGCCGTTCACGCTGACCTACGGTGGAAGGACGACGTCGTTCGAGGCCGCCCGGGACGGGCACACGCTGTGGCTCGGCCGCGACGGGCACGCCTGGGCGCTGAGTGAGCACGTCCGGGCCGAGGGCGGCGCCGACGCGGCCGCCGCGGGCGACGGCGTGCTGCGCAGCCCGATGCCGGGAACGGTCCTCGCCGTCAAGGCCGCCGAGGGCGACCGCGTCGACGCCGGGCAGCCGCTGGTGGTGGTCGAGGCGATGAAGATGGAGCACACCGTCACCGCGCCGCTCGCCGGCGTCGTGGCGAAGCTGCCGGTCCGCGCGGGCGCGCAGGTCGCGCTCGACGCGGTGCTGGCCGTGATCGAGGAGGCTCGATGACCGCAGCGAAGCGAGGATCGTCGGGCCTCCCGACCCGGGGGTCTGGGGGTCGCCCCCCAGGAAGGAGGGCATGACGATGCCGGTACCGCTCTCCGGGCTCCCCGAGCGGGTCACGATCTACGAGGTCGGGCCACGGGACGGGCTGCAGAACGAGAAGGCGGTCGTCCCCGTCGAGGTCAAGTCGGAGTTCGTGACCCGGCTGGCGGACGCGGGGCTGCGCACGATCGAGACCACCAGCTTCGTCCACCCCAGGTGGGTGCCGCAGCTCGCCGACGCCGAGCAACTGCTGGACGTCCTGCCGCGTTCGCCCGAACTGCGGTATCCCGTCCTCGTCCCGAACGAGCGTGGTCTCGACCGGGCACTCGCCAACGGCATCACCGAGATCGCCGTCTTCGGCAGCGCGACCGAGACGTTCGCACGCCGCAACCTGAACCGGACCGTGGACGAGTCCCTCGCGATGTTCGCCCCAGTCGTGGAACGCGCGCGCGCCGAGGGCCTCTGGGTGCGCGCCTATGTGTCGATGGTGTGCGGCGACCCGTGGGAGGGCGATGTCCCCATCTCGCAGGTGGTCTCCGTCGCGTCCCGGATGATGGACATGGGCTGCTCCCAGCTCAGCCTCGGCGACACGATCGGCGTCGGCACACCCGGCCATGTCACCGCGCTCATCGAGGCGCTGGGCGCGGCAGGCATCGGCACCGACCGGCTCGCCGTCCACTTCCACGACACCTACGGGCAGGCGCTCGCCAACACCCTCGCCGCGCTCCGCGCCGGCGTCACCGTCGTGGACGCCTCGGCGGGCGGCCTCGGCGGCTGCCCGTACGCGGAGAGCGCCACCGGCAACCTGCCCACCGAAGACCTCGTCTGGATGCTGAACGGCCTCGGCATCGAGACGGGCGTCGACCTCGCCAAGCTCGTGTCCACGAGCCGCTGGATGGCCGGCCGTCTCGGCCGCCCCAGCCCGTCCCGCGTCGTCCAGGCCCTGTCACCGGAATCGGAGTGAACCCTAATGATCGACTTCACGCTCAGTGAGGAGCAGGAGGAACTGCGGCGCACGGTCGAGCGGTTCGCCCGCGAGACGGTCGCCCCGGTGATCGGGGACCTGTACGAGCGCGGCGAGTTCCCGTACGAGATCGTCGCCGCGATGGGCAAGATGGGGCTGTTCGGGCTGCCGTTCCCGGAGGAGCACGGCGGCATGGGCGGCGACTACTTCGCCCTCTGCCTGGCCCTGGAGGAGCTGGCCCGCGTCGACTCCTCGGTGGCGATCACACTTGAGGCGGGGGTGTCGCTGGGCGCGATGCCGATCTACCGCTTCGGCTCGGCCGAGCAGAAGGAGCGGTGGCTGCCACAGCTCACGTCGGGCGAGCGCCTGGCGGGCTTCGGCCTGACCGAGCCGGGCGGCGGCTCCGACGTCCCCGGCGGCATGCGCACCACCGCCCGGCTGGACGGCGACTCCTGGGTGATCAACGGCTCGAAGGCGTTCATCACCAACTCCGGCACCGACATCACCGCCTTCGTGACCGTGACCGCGTTCACCGGCGCGAACGAGATCTCCACGATCATCGTCCCGAACGGCACGCCGGGCTTCACGGTCGGGCGCAAGTACTCCAAGGTCGGCTGGTCGTCGTCCGACACGCGGGAGCTGTCGTTCGACGACGTCCGCGTCCCGGCCGAGAACCTGGTCGGCGAGCGCGGCCGGGGTTACGCGCAGTTCCTCCGCATTCTGGATGAGGGCCGCATCGCCATCGCCGCGCTCTCGGTCGGCCTCGCCCAGGGCTGCGTGGACGAAAGCCTTCACTACGTGCACGAGCGGGAGGCGTTCGGCAAGGAGATCGGCCACTACCAGGCCATGCAGTTCAAGATCGCCGACATGGAGGCGCGCGCGCACACCGCCCGGCTCGCCTACTACGCGGCCGCCGCGAAGATGCTGGCCGGCGAGCAGTTCAAGAAGGAGGCCGCGATCGCCAAGCTGGTCGCGTCCAACGCGGCCATGGACAACGCCCGCGACGCCACCCAGATCTTCGGCGGCTACGGCTTCATGAACGAGTACGCCGTCGGCCGCTTCTACCGCGACGCGAAGATCCTCGAAGTGGGCGAGGGCACCTCCGAGGTCCAGCGCATGCTGATCGCCCGCGCGCTCGGTCTCCCCCCGTCCTGACCCGGCCCGGCGCGGAGAGGCGCCGCACGGCAGAGCGCGCCGGGGACCGGCCTGGCCCTGTCCAGGCCCGGTGCCCGGCGCGCCCGCTCGGCCGCCGGTCAGCGGATCTCGGAGAGGTCGAGCAGCATCGGCCCGTCCTTGGTCGTGACGAGGATCCGCTGGTCGCGGGCGTCGCCGCGGGGAACCGGCATGCTCTCCTGACCGCCCGCCGCTGGTATCCCGGTATCGAGCAGTGCCTCGGTTTCGAGGTCGTACAGGACATAGTTCTTCGTCCGCAGCCCTGGCGGTTTGTAGAAGAGGAACCGGTCCTGCAACAGGAATGTCGCCTCTTCCACGCTGCGGGGCAGCAACCGCCCGTCCTTTCCGTTCCTGCGCTGCACGGGCGTCGACGTGTCCTGGTCGTCACCCTGATCGATCGGGGGACGACCGACGCACCAGGTCACCAGACAGGACCAAACACCCTTGATGGGCGCGACGGTCGCCACGCGCTGCTCGCCGGTACGAACGTTGCGCGCCACCTTGTACTGGACGCCGGACTTCTCGCTGGACGGCGATGGCGCGATCCACGGCCAGGAGATGATCGAGTAACCGTCCGTGCCGGGGAGTTTCTCCGCCGGGCCGCCCGACAATGGCGCCTGGTACACGCCCTTGTCCATGTACCAGACGACGTTCCCGCCGTCGATCAAGAGGCTCACCGGCGGCGAACCCACAACACTGGTGATCCTCCGGGCGGGGCCGCCGGTCACGGGCGCGGACCAGATCTCGTTCCTCTCGCCACCCGCCGTCCGTGCGGCCAGCCACCAGACGATCTCGCCGTGGCCGACGGTGAAGTCGGCGGCGTCCTGCGACCAGCCGCGCGGAACCACGACGTCGGTGATGAGCTTGGCCGTGCGGGTTCTGAGGTCATAGGCCCACAGCTTGTCCGTGACCTCGGTCGTCGACGCGGTCGCGCCGAGGACGGTGTTCCCGTCGAGCAGCGTGATCGGGTTCAGCGCACGCCCGTCCGCCCGCATGTCCGGGAGGTTTCGGACAGCGTCCGGCCACCGCGTCCGCACCTTGATCGGCGGCCCCAGCTCGGTGGGCGACACCGGCTTCAGCTTGCCCGTCCTGGCGGCGTCCGGCGGTTTCCCGGCGGAGCGCACCACGCCGGCCACGCCCGCCCCGCCGACGATCAACGCGACGGCGAGCGCGGCGGCCGACATCCGGCGGCGCCTCCTCCTGCGATGCCCCGCCTCGACGTCGGCCAGCAGGTTCGGCGAAACCTCCGGCGCCTCGCGCGCCGCCGTCCCGAGCGTGCCGCGCAGCGCCCGGCCCAGATCATCGGTCATGATGCCCTCCCTCCGCGTGCGCGGCGGCCGGACGCCATTCCGCGCGAAGCTTGCCGAGCGCGCGGGCCGCCTGGCTGCGGACCGTCCCCCGCGAGATGCCGAGCGTTCGGGCGATCTCCTCGTCGGACAGGTCCTCGTAGTACCTCAGCACCAGCACCGCCCGCTGCCGCCGCGGGAACATGGCCAGCGCCGCCCATAACCGCGGGTCGTGTTCGGCCCGCTCAAGGCCAGGGTCGTCGTAGTGCCGTTCCGGGACGTCGCCGACCAGGTGCTCGCGTCTTCGCCGCCGCCACGCGCTGATGTGCTGACGCGCCATGATCTTCCGGACGTAGCCCTCCGGATCGTTCTTGTTCGCGACCCGCCCCCAGGCGCCGCGCAGCCTGATCAGCCCCTCCTGCAGCAGGTCCGCCGCGTCATGGGCGTTGCCGGTGAGCACAAAGCCGTAACGCAGGAGAGCCTGGGCCCGGGTCGCCACGAATTCCTCGTACGTCACGCCGTCGTCGTCCAAGAGCCCGTCCTTTCCGTCAACCCCAGGACGCCTGAGCCCCCGGCTCTGTTGCACGGCTGAACCATCCCGGCCGCGTCAGCGGCGATGGGCCGTGAAAGTGGTGAGGTCGGATAGGTCGCGCCGGGTGACGCCGGAGAAGCGGCGGCACAGTTCGTGTGCGATGCGGTCGAGCTTGTCGTCCGGCAGGGCCAGGCGGCGGGCCAGCATGGTCGAGCGTCTGCCGCCGTGCGAGGCGATCACCACGCGGCCGCCGGGACGGGTAACGCGGCGCAGTTCGTCCAAACCGGCTCCGAGATCCGGCCAGATCCCGACGTTGTTGACCGAGACGACGCAGTCGAACTCGGCGTCGCCGAATCCGGTGTCGGCGGCGGTGCCGAGGCGGAGGTCGGCCCGCAGCGCGTGTCTGCGGGCCATCTTCCGCATCTCCGGGGACGGGTCCACGCCGCACACCCTCCCGGCGGGGGTGCCGGCGAGGCGGCGGATCATGGCGCCCGGGCCGTACCCGACCTCCAGGACGTCCTCGCCCGGCCGGACGCCCAGCAGGGCGACGACCTCGTCCTGCCTGTTCGTCCAGAACATGAAGCACCCCGCAAGGCGCCCCCGCAGCCCGCTCGGCAGGACGAAGGGCGATCGGGTGGGCTCGCCCGAGGTCCACGGTCTCGTCTCCACGCCGGGGACGTTCCCCGACGTGAGGCGCGGAATCCGTCCGGCGCGAAGGCGGGCGCGATAGGGTCGGCGGATGCTGCTGCGCGCGTATGGGATCGCCCGGTCGCTGGTCATGTACTACGGGATTCCGGGAAAGCACCGGCGCGCGATGCGCCTTTACGGCGAGTTCCTCGGCCCAGGTGACGTGGCCTTCGACATCGGTGCCCACGTGGGCGGACGGGTGCGCGTCTGGCGGCGGCTCGGGGCGCGTGTGGTCGCGGTGGAGCCGCAGCCTGACTGCCTGCGGGTGCTGCGGCTGTTCTTCGGCCGCGACCAGGACGTCGCGATCGTCGCCGGGGCCGCCGGGACGAAGCCGGGCCGGGCGCGGCTCGCGATGTCCACGGCCACGCCGACCGTGTCCTCGATGTCGCCCGGCTGGATCAAGTCGGTGACGAAGGACAGCAGTTTCGCGCAGGTCCAGTGGGACCGGTCGGTCGAGGTCGAGGTCACGACGCTGGACGAGCTCATCGCGGTGCACGGCGTCCCGGCCTTCTGCAAGATCGACGTCGAGGGCTTCGAGGCGGACGTACTGACGGGGCTCTCCCAGCCGCTGCCCGCCCTGTCCTTCGAGTACGTGCCGTCGGCGCACGACGCGTCCATGGAGGCGCTGCGCCTCGTGGAGCGGCTGGGCGATGCGGCGGGCGGCTACGTCTACAACTACTCCCCCATCGAGACGATGCGTTTCGCCGCTCCGCGCTGGCTGGACGCGTCCGAACTGCGGCGGCAGCTGGAGCGGATCCGTCCGCGCGGACGGTCCGGCGACGTCTACGCCCGGCTCCGCAGAGCCTGTGAGTGACGGGCCCGTCGGGCCGGCGTTCAGCCTGAGCGTGACGCGAAGGACGCCAACCGGGCCTCCACGTCGTCGGAGTCCAGTTCGCGGAGACTGACGCGGGCTTCCAGAGCCTCGTGCAGAACGGGGTACATGTTGGCAGGCGACCACTGGGCGTGGATGGACTTCTCGTCCAGGAACAGGGTGGGGACGCCGTTGACGACCGGCACGGCGTCGAAGGAGGCCGAGCCGGGGAAGAACAACGCCGGTTTCGCGTCGGCTCCCGGGTAGTGGAATCCGAGGCGCTGGTGGTCGATCAGATCACCGGCCGCCTGGTGGTCCGGCGCGGTCAGGCCGTGATTCCGCGCGTAGCGCACGACGGCGGGGTCGGTCGGCTCGGCACCGAGGTAGCCGGGTCCGGTGTGGCGGAGCAGGGCGTCCTGGGCGAGCGCGAAGAAGTGGTACATCCGGTCCTGGACACCGGTCAGGCCGAGGACGAAGCCGCGGCGGTTGCGCGGGTCGAGCAGCAGGATCTCCCGGTCGTCCAGGAGAGAAAGGACCTCTTGAACGTAGTAGAGCGTTTCGTAGTGGTCTTGCAGCTCTCCCACGAGCGCGGCGACGTGCGGCCGGGCGCGCAGCCGTTGCCGCGCCCCGACGTCGCGGCTGAGCATCGTCATGGCCGCGAGAAGGACGAAGGGCAGGGCGTGGTGGGCCCTGACGAGGTCGGGAGAAGTCCGGAACAGCTCGTCCTCGGCGCTCGCCCCGCCCCGCGCCGTGAAGTCCTTCGCCAGGTGCAGCCCGCGCTCGGCGACCTTGAGGACCGTGTCGACCGGAACCGTCACCGTGCCGCCCCGCTCGACCAGGACCCCGCACACGAACGCCATCATCCCGGTGCGGAACACGTCACCGGACTCCAGCAACGCGGTCAGCTCCGCCAGCGCGGCATCGGGGTCGGTGATCGTCTGCAGGAACGCCTGTACCTCGTCCCGGCCGATCAGGTCCGTCCCGGCCCGGCATTCGGCCAGGTCGCTCGGCTGCCCGGCGAACCCGGCGATCCCCATCGTCTGCGACATCCGATCATGCTAGTGCCGGGCCGGGACCAGACCGCGTCCTACCCGGCGCTCTCCTTCGCGACCCCTCGCGCACGGCCGGGACGATCTCCTGCGCCCAGCGGCCGGCGGAGCCCGGATCCGGCGTGCCGCCCCTGGGCGAGAAGAGGATGAATCCCGACGCGCCGTGCTCCAGGACCGCCCCGGTCAGCTCCTCCGTCCACTGGTCGGCGGAACCGCCGATCCAACGGCCGTCGCGGTCCCGTGTGGCGGGTTCAGGCCGATCGGTGATGCGCCCGGGGAAGTTGAAGACCGTGCGGACCTCCCCCGGATCGCGGCCGGCGGCGGCCGCCGCCTCGTCGATGACCGGCCGCGACGTCCGGTAGCGCTCGCTGAGCCAGTCCGCCGCGTGGCCGGGGAGCCAGCCGTCGGCCACGCGCCCGGTGACGGCGAGGGACTTCCGGCCGACCGAACCCGTCCACACCGGCGGTGCGGCGACGGGAGCGGGCTCGATCTCGTCCACCCGGTAGTGGTGCCCGTGGTAGGTGACCGGCGGGCCGCCGCCCGACAGTCTCTTGACCAGGACGATCGCCTCCTCGAAGGCTTCCACGGCATCGCCCGGGGAGAGCCGCGGCACCCCCATGTCGGAGATCCGGTCCCACAGTCCGCCGGCGCCCATGCCGAGGACGACACGGCCGCCGGAGAGCGACGACAGCGTGGTGACCGTCCGCGCGAGCATGGGGGCCGGCCGGGTCGGCAGGTTGGTGACATTGGCGAAGCCGGCGATGTGCCGTGTGCGCCCGAGGACGAACGCGATGGACGCGTAGGCGTCCAGGCGTCCGCCGATGTAGGGATGGTCCGACAGCGAGAAGATGTCGAGCCCGTCGCGGTCGGCCTGCTGGGCCATGCGCAGCAGTTCGGGTCCGTCATCGATCCCGCTGTGCGCGCCGAAGCCGAAGAGGACTTCCTGTACCGGCATCGTTCTGCCTTTCGTTCGGGGGCGCGTGTTCAGGCGGCGCCGAACAACTCGGCGAAGCGGCCGGTGAACAAGTCGGCGCCCTTGTACTCGGAGACCGTCGTCGCCGGAACGACGGACGGGCCGTCGGGTGTGGGCATCTGCCCGACCCCTCCGCGTGGTCCGAGCGGGAGCAGGATCATGGGGGCGGACGCGGCCCGGTAGACGGCATCGGGCTCCTCGCCGCGCAGTTGCGCGCCGATGTTCCGCGCCACGACCTCGGCGTGCTGCATCGCGTATCCGGCCCTCTTCACCTCGGCGAGATCGGTGATGTCGCCGACGGCGTAGACATGGTCGTGCCCGTGGACGTTCAGGGTCTCGGTGACGGGAACCTGACCCTGCTCCGTGCGCGGCGTGAGCCGTCCGTCGGCGAGGTAGTCGCTGTTGAAGCGGACGCCGTAGGCGCGGAACCAGATGTCGGCGGTGATCTCCTCGCCGCCGGTGGTGGTGACCGTGAAGGTCCCGGCCTGCCCGGGTTCCGCCGGCGGCGGCGCCACGAGGCCGGTGCCCAGCCGCAGCCGCACGCCGAGGGCGTCGAGCTGGCGGCGCAGGTCCTGGTGCATCTCCGCCTCGTACCCGGGGAGCAGTTCCCCGGACGGGTCGACGATGGTCACCTGCTTGTGGGGCCAGACCTCCTTGATCTCTCCCGCCAGTTCAAGGCCGACGGGCCCGGCACCGGCGATCAGCACCCTGTCGGCGCCGGCCAGTTCCTTGTGGGTGCCGCGAAGGGCGTCCAACGCCTCGTCGGTGGATTCGGCGTCGGGCTTGGCCGGATAGGAGTAGTTCGAGCCGGACGCCAGAACCAGGTAGTCCGCTTCGACACGCTCACCGGAGGCCAGGGTGACCCCTCCGGGGTCGACCGAGACGGCACGGTCACGGATCACCGTCCCCCGGGTGAGCAGCGTGTCATAGGGGAAGAACATGTTCCCCGCCCAGCCGGGCTGGGTGAGTGCCCGCAGCGCCCCTGCCGCGTTGACGAACGCGTCACGGGGATCGATGAGGACGACGTCGGCCTCGGCGTCCAGAGCCTTGGCGACCGCTGCTCCTCCGTAGCCACCGCCGATGACCACGACCGTACGACTCATGGTTCCACACTCCCGTATACAAAGGTTTCAGTTCGCAATACGAACCATAGTAGTTCGTACTACGAACTGCAACCCCTGTCCTGCGGGCGCGGTCTCACGGCGTGCGGGCGGCTCCTTCGTCGGGTTCCGCGAACACCATCGGAACCTCGTTGTCCATCACGATGCGGCCGAGCAGATCTGCGAGCGCGTCGCGTTCGGCATCGCTGAACCCCGCGGGCAGTTCGTCGACACGGCGGCAGGTCTCCGCGTAGAACTCGTCCACGAGGACGCTGCCCTCCGGGGTCAGCGCGACTCGCACCGCACGCATGTCCTGCGGGTCCGCCTCACGCCGGACCAGGCCGTTGCGTTCGGTGCGGTCCACCAGGCCGGTGAGGCTCGACTTGGCGAGCCCGAGCATCGCTCCCAGCTCGCCCATCCCCCGCGGCTGCGCCATGAGAACGCATAGCAGTTGACCCTGCTGCGAGGTGATGCCGTACTCCCGCGCCGACTGCGCATACACGGCATTCACCAGGAACGTGCCCCGTACGAGCGCGCTCACGACCCCGATCTGCCCATCATCCTGCTTGGCCACGCGACCAGCCTACCTCCGGGCACTCCTGCAATTCGTGCAACGAACTACCCGCCGCCCGGGACACGACCCGTTCGGCCTGGCGATGGGCCACGGCCGCCCGCCACCGGTCGGACGTTCAGGCGCACCCACCGAGCCTCATTCGATCGAGGGTAGTCGATAGCTTGACAGCTAATCTCATTAGCCTTAAGTTGGCTAATGACGTTAGCCGCTGCTTCGGAGGTCATCGACCATGAGTGCCATCACCGCCCCGGCCAAGTTCTCCGGCGCCCGCACCGCCGTCCGCACCGCCATCCGCGTCGCCTGGTTCGCCGGGGCCCTCTTCTGGACGGCCTTCGCCGTCCTCGAAGGCGTCAACCACGGATGGCTCGCCGTCCTGGCGGCCCTCGCCTTCTTCATCGCCCCCGACCTGACCTTCCTGGCCGGCCTGCGGGACGCCCGGCAGACGGAGCGCGGGCAGCTGCCGGCTCGCGCGGTTCCCTTCTACAACGCGGCCCACCGCGCCCTGGTCCCCTTCGCCCTGATGATCGCCTACGCCTTCGGCCCCATCGCCTGGGCCCCGATCTTCGCCGGGCTGTGCGGCTGGCTGGCCCACATCTCCTTCGACCGCGCCTTCGGCTACGGCCTGCGCACCAAGGACGGCTTTCAGCGCGGCCGCCGGTGACACCCGGCCTCCGGGCCGCCGGCCCCAGCGCACCCCGATGTCCCGCTGATCTCGCCGCCCGTGGCGGTGGCGGTCACACCACGCCCTCTCCCCCGTCACCATGCGGCCGTTCGAAGTAGCGCAGTGGCGCGTCGTCCAGGAACCGGGTGATACCGCGGAGACGGTCGCCCTGGAGCGTGAGCACGATCAGCCCGGCCGGACGTTCGACCGCACCGCCGAGACGGCAGACGAACGCGGGCTGCCCGTTCGCCCTGGTCGACCGCAGCCGCAGGCGGCGCCCCGCCCGCCATGCGGCGCTGGCCCGCAGGAATGCGGCGATCGCCGCCGGGCCGTGGTACTCGTGCGGGGCGGGAGGCATCGCCAGCCATGCGTCGTCGGTGAGCAGGCCGACGAGCGCGTCGACGTCGTCGGTGGAGAACGCCTCGGCGAAGCGGCGGACCAGCCGGCGTTCCCGCGCCGTCCCCGGCGCGGGCGGCTCGCCGCGGTGCCGGTCGAGTGAGCTCCGGGCCCGCTGCAACAGTCCTTTGACGGCGGTCGGAGTGGTGTCCAGCATCGGCGCGGCCTCGCCGAGCGGGTAGCCGAGCACGTCGCACAGCACCAGGACGGCGGCCTGCCGCGGCGGGAGGCGCTGGAGCGCGGCGACGAACGCCAGCTCGACCGCCTCGGAAGCCGTGTAGCGAGCTTCGGGGCCCGGCGCGGCGTCGGGCACCTGCTCCAGCAGGGCGTCAGGGTACGGCTGCAGCCATGGCACGTCGCCGCGGCGGCTGGGCTCGGGCGGCTTGAACGGCGGCTCCGGCGTGGGCGGGATCCGCCTGCCGCGGTCGCGCAGTGCATTGAGGCAACGGTTGGTGGCGATGCGGTACAGCCACGTCCGCACCGACGCGCGGCCCTGGAAGGTGTCCAGACCGCGCCATGCCGCCACCAGCGTCTCCTGCAGGACGTCCTCCGCGTCGGACAGCGAGCCCAGCAGGCGGTAGCAGTGCAGCAGCAGCTCCCTTCGGTGCGCCGCGACCAGCTCCTCGAAAACGATTTCCGCCACGACCGTTCCGTTCCGCGGGTCGCCGGTGTCGTAACAAGCAGGACCGAAGGGAGACACCATGACCAGCCCAGCATTGCAGATCGCGCTGGCCCACCACCGTGCTTGGACCGGCAAGGACGTCGACGCGGCGATGGGGTACCTCGCCGACGACGTCGTGTGCGACGCCCCCGCCGGACGCATCGTCGGCGTGCCCGCCTACCGGGAGTTCCTCACCCCCTTCGCCGAGCGGTTCCTGATCCGCGCGGAGATGATCGCCGCGTTCGGCGATGACACCACGGCGATGCTCATGTACGACGCCGAAACGGTCCCGGCCAAGAGCGCCCCGGCGGCCGAGTGCATGACGGTCCGCGCCGGAAAGATCGTCTACAACCGGTTCGTGTTCGACCGCACTCCGTTCGAGGAGTTCCGCCGCCGTGCGCAAGCGACTCCCTGACGCGGCCGGCCGGGTCACCCAACGTGGTAAGCCGGAGCCCACGGAAGCGTTCCGCCGTTGTGACGGCGGTCGGCGCGGGGCGGCGAATCTCACAGCACGGCCGCCTTCCGGACGCGCCGGCGGTGGACCACCCTGAACTGATGAGGGTCGTCTTCGCCGAGGACCACATCTGTTTTCTGCGCTACGACTTTCGCGGCGCCACGGTCCACCCCACTGGAATGGTCATGCCCGTACGGATCCGGGATGCAGACTGGAAGGCCATCAGACCCGAGATCCGAACCACCTACGGCGAGACCCTGTTCCTACCCCACGAACAGGCATCCGATCTGGAGCAGTTCTGCCGCCGTCACAGCATCGCCAGGAGATCCCGCCCTGACACCTGGGACGACCTGCTCGAGCCGTTCCTCGACACCCAGCTCGACCTTGAACGCGAAGGCGCCACCTTCAACCGGCTCCGCGAAGCGGGATTCACCCCGGAAGAAGTCGCCGGAATCCGGCAGCGGCTCACTCCGCTAATGCACGCCTACAATTTCGAGGCCATGGTCTGGGAATGGGCTTACCTCGGCCTGTTCGACCTTCTCACCGCCGCCAACGCCCCCATCGTCGACCCGGCCCTGCCCCAGCCCCTCGCGTCGTCGCAGGACGCCACGAACACGCTCGCCAAGCTCGGCTGTCCGCGATGCCGGCATGTTCGTGTCCCTGGGCAAGGGGATCCGGTCGCTGTCCGACAACGGCGGCCGCTCGCCCGGCGGTAACCCAGGGGGCAGGAGACCGACCGACACCACCTCGGTCCGCGGGAGCGTCAGGTCGAGCGACGTGCGGAGTTTCGTACCTGAATGAGTTGATGATGCCCCGATGCCCCACCGAGTATTTGCGAAGGGGTTTATAACACCTTGCTCGAACCTGGGCGCCACAACCCCGTCATGCACTAGAAAAAGTCTCGGCCGTGGCGATCATCTCCGGCCCTTGGCGCCCCTGGACCACGTGCTCCTTGTCGCCGTGCCGTACGACGTGGAGGTCTGGGGGCGACCTGATCCGCTTGCACATGACAGAGAGAACAAAATCCCGTGGACAGAGTAAAAGAATTCTCCTGGCGCAAGAGCTCACGTTGCACTAATGAGTCCAACTGCGTCGAGTTGGCGCAGCTCCACCCCGAGACATTGGGGGTCAGGGACACCAAAAGAGGGATCAATGGTCCGGTGTTGGCCTTCTCGCGCGACGAGTTCGCGACCTTCCTGAAGACGATCAAGGAAGACGGGCTCGACCTGCGCTGACGGCCGGCATGTGGCCCCTCGGCGTGGTACGCGGGGGGCCATCGGCATCAGGCGCGTCCCTCTTGCCCCTGCCATCTTTCGTGGGCGATGGAAGAGATGCGGCGTACGGATTCCTCGGCCGACGGGCAGACGGATTGAAGTACCTCCCATGCCCGCCCGTACATGTCGGTTATCCCATCGTCCTGAAATTCTGCGGCAGCCATCGAAAAGTTATCGATGTAGGCGATATCAGGGAACGGGATGTCGCGAACCGATGCGAATTTCAGAAGAGTAAAAGACTCCCCCATCACCGGCTCACGATGAACGTCCAGCGGCAGAATTCTTATATCCACGTTGGGCAATTGTGCGAGCTCCATCAGCCGCTGCATCTGCCGCCACATGATTTCGCGTCCACCCACGAGGCGTAGCAGGACCGACTCGTCGACGACGGCGGAGAATTCGAGCGGTCCGGGTTTTCGCAGCAGCTGCTGCCGCCGCATCCGGATGTCCACCCGCCGGGCCACCTCGCGCGGGGTGTCGGTCGTGATCACTCTGCTCGTTTCCATGGTGCAGTGGGCGTACTCCTTCGTCTGGAGGAGCCCGGGCACGCTGTAGGTGGCGTAGCTCAACGCGGCGCTCGCCTCGTCCTCCAATGCGATGAAGGCCGCGAACCTTTCGGAGAGGCCGTGCTGATGTGCGGCCCACCACCCCTGTTTGGTCGCGGCCTGGGCGAGCGCGAGGACCTCGCCCATGTGCATCTCGTCTACCTGGTACAACTCGAGAAGGAGGCGTACATCGGAGACCCGGACCCCGATACGGGCGGTCTCGATTCGGCTGAGCTTGGAAGGCGACCAGTCGAGGCGCGTCGCGATCTCGTCCGCCGTGGGGCCGAGTTCCTCCCGGAGCCGCCGTAGCTCGGCGGCCAATTGACGCTGGCGAACCGTCGGCACTGCTGCCACGCTTGCCTCCAAGCCCGTCAATCCTGCCCTAGCGGCTTGCAATGCAACTTGCAAGGCAAGACTAGGCCACTGCTGTCAAGCAGACCAGCCCCACAGGAGCCGACGCCCAAGTGGGCGAAATGTTCCTGATGAAGGTATGAGTGGCGAACCTCGCCGGCGAGGCCACAAATGACTTCCCCGCCAGTGTGCATCTGGCCATGCATGTTGCATGATCACTAATTAGGCCACAAACTAAGTCCAGCCGGGCTCGGCCGTGGAGGTCGACAGTCGCGTCAAGACCGTTCCAGAACGACCGGAGGACGGTCTGCACGAGCAAGGCCCACGAGACGACGAAGTCTCCTATGGGCACCGTCCGGACCTCGTGATCACGTGGTCCGGCCTCTGAGCCACGCCGCCAGGAGGCGGGGACGCGCGCGGCATACCGGCCGCGCGGGATTGGGGGCGCTCCGGTGAGCAGTCACCCTGTGCACAGGAGCATCCTTGTCGTCGATCTTGAGAATTCGACGGCCGCGTTACGCACGAACCCGGTCAAAGAGGAACTCCGCTGTCAGATCTATGGTCTACTGCGGCAGGCGATGGCCGACACCGGCATCGAGGACCGGTGGTGCGATCCGTTCGAGGACCGCGGCGACGGGGTCCTGGCCCTGATCCATCCGGTCGACCAGTTGCCCAAGACATTTCTCCTGTCCCGGCTGATCCCGGCGCTCACCCGTGGACTCACCGACTACAACCAGTGCGTTCCCGACGCCGAGCGCCCTGGCCACTGCATGCGGATGCGGGCCGTCCTGCATGCAGGGGAGGTTCACCGAGACGACAACGGCCCCTTCGGGGAGGCAGTCGACCTGGCTTGCCGGCTGCTGGACTCGCCGAAGGTGAAGCGTTACCTGCGGGTGAGTTCCTCACCTTTGGTGCTGGTGGTCTCCGAGGACATCTACTGGGGCATCGTCAAGCACGGCTACGACGGAATATGCCCGAGCAGCTACCACCCCGGCGTCAGGGTCCTGCTTGCTGGACGCCGACGCCAGGGATTCGTCCACGCCCCGCCTGGGCTGCAACTCGCATCGTCTGACTCCTCGCCCCGCGAACACGTCGCCTAGCACGGACACCTTCCAGAGCGCGGCCGTGGGGGGAGATTTCTCTCCGTGGCGCGATGAGTTCCGGGCGGCGCGCCGGTCTGATCGTGCGCAGGCGTGAGGGGAGGTTCCGATGTCGCGTACGTCACACTTCGTTGACCTCGACCGCGGTGGAGGTCGGACGGTGGAGGGCGCGGAGCAGGGCGGATTTGTCGGACCCCGCTGGAATACTCCCGGAGCGCTCGAAGTTTAATCGTTCGCGAAAGTGTCAGTCGCTGCAGTATTTTGCGGCGGTAATCCCCTGAGACGTGCCCACGGCCCCCGCGTGCCCGCATGCGGGGCCTGACGATTGGAAGAGAGTTGACCGCACCCGCGTCTCCCAAGACGGCGGACGGCCCGCTGAAGGAACCCGCCGCCGGCGGAGGGCTGGACCGCGGCGTGCTCGCCGTGGCCAGCGTCGTCGTCCTCGGCGCGATCATGTCGATCCTGGACGTGACCGTCGTCAACGTGGCCATCAACGACCTGGCCAGAGAGTTCGACACCTCCCTCGCGACGATCCAGTGGGTCGCGACGGGCTACACGCTGGCGCTCGCCACGGTGATCCCGATCACCGGCTGGGCCTCGGCGCGCTTCGGCACCAAGCGCCTCTACATGATCTCGATCGCGCTGTTCGTGATCGGCTCGATGCTGGCGGGGCTCGCCTGGTCGGCCGAGTCGCTGATCGCCTTCCGGGTGCTGCAGGGCCTCGGCGGCGGCATGATCATGCCGGCCGGCATGACGATCCTGACCCAGACGGCGGGCCCGCAGCGGGTCGGCCAGGTCATGAGCATCGTCGGCGTGCCGATGCTGCTCGGCCCCATCCTCGGCCCGATCATCGGCGGTTACCTCGTCGACGACGTGTCGTGGCGCTGGATCTTCTTCATCAACCTGCCGATCGGCATCGTCGCGCTGCTGCTGTCGGCGCGGATCCTCAAGCGGGACGAGCCGAAGCGGACCGAGCGGCTCGACTTCATCGGGTTGATCCTGCTGTCCCCCGGCCTGGCCTCGCTGATCTACGGCGTGGCCAAGGGCGCCGAGATGAAGGACTTCCTGAAGACCGGGTCGCTGGCGTTCTGGGCGGTCGGGGCCGTGCTGGTGCTCGGCTTCGTGGTCCGGGCGCTGAACGCGCAGAACCCGCTGATCGACCTGCGTCTGCTGAAGCGCCGCTCGGTGGCCGCCGCGTCCGGCACGATGGTGCTGTTCATGATCGCGTTCATGGGCGCGATGCTGCTGCTGCCGCTGTACTACCAGACCGTGCGCGGCGAGGGCGCCCTGCAGTCCGGTCTGCTGCTGGCCCCGCAGGGGCTCGGCGCGATGGTCACGATGCCGATCGGCGGCAAGCTGACCGACCGGATCGGCCCCGGCCGGGTCGTGCTCGTCGGCATGGTGGTCGTGGTGCTGTCGGTGTCGGGCTTCGCGGCGATCCTGGAGGCCGACACCTCCTACTGGGCGCTCGGCGGGACGCTGTTCGTCATGGGTCTCGGCATGGGCATGACGATGATGCCGACCATGGCGGCCGCGATCCAGACGCTCGTCCACGACGAGGTGCCGCGGGCGAGCACGATGCTGAACATCATCCAGCAGGTGTCGTCGTCCATCGGCACCGCGATGATCTCGGTGCTGCTGGCGAACCGGCTGGCGTCGGAGCTGGGCGGCGGGGCCGGCGGCGAGATCGGCAGCACCGAGAAGGTGCCGCCGGCGATCATGGAGAAGATCGCCGGGCCGATGGCGGACGCGTTCCAGCACACCTACTGGTACTCGGCCGGGCTGCTGCTCCTGGCGTTCCTGCCGGCGCTGCTGCTGCCGCGCAAGAAGCCGGAGACCGCGGCGGTCGACGCGCCGATGCCGATGCACTGAGCCTCCTCCCCGGCGTGGCGCGGAGCCGCGGCGCGCCGGGGGCCGTGGGCAGGCTGAGGGCGTCACTGGGACGTCCCCGACCCCGGCCGGACCCGGATGGGTTCCCGGCCGGGGTTTCGCCTTTCAGGACGGGGTCAGGCCGTCGCAGGCCGCTTGTCCGCCGCCCAGTACTCGTCCTTCAGCAGCCGTTTGTAGAGCTTCCCGGTCGGATGGCGCGGCAGTTCGGGGCGGAAGTCGACCGAGCGCGGGCACTTGTAGTGGGCGAGACGGTCGCGGCAGTACGCGATCAGTTCCGCTTCCAGGCCGGGGCCCGCGTCGTCCATGGAGAGGGGCTGGACGACGGCCTTGACCGCCTCTCCCATCTCGGTGTCCGGGACGCCGAACACCGCGACGTCGGCGACCTTCGGGTGCACCGCGAGGACGTTCTCGGCCTCCTGCGGGTAGATGTTCACCCCGCCGCTGATGATCATGTACGCGCGCCGGTCGGTGAGGTAGAGGAAGCCGTCATCGTCCACGTAGCCGACGTCGCCGAGGGTCGTCCAGCCGTGGCCCCACGGGTCGCGGGACGCGGCCGTCTTCGCGTCGTCGGCGTGGTACTCGAACGTGGGGCCGTTGCCGAAGTAGAGCGTGCCCGGCTCCCCCGCCGGCAGTTCCTTCCCGTCCTCGTCGCAGACGTGGACCTCGCCGAGGATGGGGCGGCCGACGCTGCCCCTGTGGGCGAGCCAGTCCTCCGAGTTGGTGTAGACGAAGCAGTTGCCCTCGGTGCCGGCGTAGTACTCGTGCAGGATCGGCCCCCACCAGGCGATCATCTGCTCCTTGACGGGCACGGGGCAGGGCGCGGCGGCGTGCACGGCGACGCGCAGCGACGCCACGTCGTAGCGGGCGCGGGTCTCCTCCGGGAGCTTGAGCATCCGGATGAACATGGTCGGCACCCACTGGCTGTGCGTGACGCGGTACTTCTCGACGGCCGCGAGCGCCTGCTCGGGGTCGAACTTCTCCATCACCACGACGGTTGCGCCGAGCCGGTGGAAGACGAGCGAGTAACGCAGCGGCGCGGCGTGGTAGAGCGGCGCCGGGGACAGGTAGACCGAGTCGGCGTCGGCCGCGAACAGGTGCGAGATCAGCATGTAGAGCGGGCCGGGCTCGCCCATCGGCGCCTTGGACAGGGGCGGTTTCACGCCCTTGGGGCGGCCCGTCGTGCCGGACGAGTAGAGCATGTCCGAGCCCTCGCACTCGTCGTCGATCGGCGTGGGCGGATGCTGGGCGACGCGTTCCTCGTAGGGCTCGTAGCCGGGTGCCGTGCCGCCGAGCATGAGGCGCAGCGGCACGTCCGGCGGTGACTGCGCGGCGGCCTCCATCGACGCGCCGGTGATGAAGACCTTCGCCTCGCAGTTGTCCACGATGTAGGCGAGCTCCTCGGGCTGGAGCCGGGAGCTGATGGCGGTGTAGTAGAGCCCGGACCGCTGCGCGGCCCATGCGACGGCCAGGTAGAGCGGATGGTTCTCCAGCATGAACGCGATGTGGTCCCCCGGGCGCAGCCCCTCCGCGCGGAGCAGCTGCGCGAGCCGGTTGGACTCCTCGTTCAGTTCCCGGAAGGTGACGACCCGCCCGGAGCCCGCCATGATCACGGCGGGCTTGTCGGGCGTCTGTGCGGCGATCTGCCCCAGGTGCATGGCCGCAACCTACCTGGACGGACGGGTGAATGGAATCCCATTCGGTTTGGTGTCGCGGTCAGACGAGCATGTGGTCGAAGTCTCCGTCCTTGGCTCCGCCCACGAACGCCTCCACCTCCTCGCGCGTGTAGACGAGGATCGCTCCCTCGGGGTCCCTGGAGTTGCGCACGGCGATCTCCCCGGTGGGGAGTTCGGCCATCTCGACGCAGTTGCCGGACGGGTTGCTCCGCCCGCTCTTCTGCCAGACGAGCCCGTTACGCCGGACGTCCGACATCTGGTGGCCGTCCATCATCGCCCCCTCTAGGCGTCTCGGCCTCCCCTGCGGGAGGCCGCGATCTCGCCCCACCCCACACAATGGTACGAGATGCACGTGCATTCGTTCTTGCATTCGTTCATGCAGACGGTCTTGCATCTGCACGACTTGGGGAGCAAGATAGCGAACGCTCGCCGGTGACCGCCCCGCACGCCTCTGAGGTTTGACCATGACCGTTGACCAGGCAGACGACGTCGCAGCCCCCGCCATGGCGGGCGGCCGGCCGCGGCACGCCTCGGCCGTTCACACGCCCTGGCCCGACGCGCCGCCGGCGCTCGGGCCGAACGTCCCCCCGAACCCGCGCGCGAGCGTTCCGGTCGCCGCGCCCGGTCTCGCCGGGCTCTGGCCCGCGCCGCACGCGGGCACCCCGCGCACCGCGCGCCGGGTGCTCCCGGCGGAGATCACCGCGCCGCGCTCGGCGCGCGAGTTCACCCAGGTCACGCTGGAGGCGTGGGGGCTGACCGAGACCGCCGGGGACGTGGTCGTCGCGGTGTCGGAGCTGGTGACCAACGCGCTGCGGCACGGCCTGGAGGGGCTCCCCCAGCCGCTGCCGCTGTGCCCCATCCAGCTCGTCCTGATCGGCCACCCGCGGCGGCTGGTCGTGTCGGTGACCGACCCGGGCGGACGCGCGCCCGTCCCGGTCCCGTGCGACCCGGACCGGTTCGTGGAGGGCGGCCGCGGCCTGCTCGTCGTCGGCGCGATCAGCGACGCCTGGGGCTGGGCGCGGCTCGCGACCGGCGGCAAGGCGGTCTGGGCGGCCTTCGACCTGCGGGTCAGCCCTCCAGCGCAGCGTGAACAGGCTGCTGCGCGGGGACGTACCGCGCCGGATTCTCCAGCTCGCTGAGGAAGTCCTGGGCCCAGCGGTCCACGTCGTGCTCGATGACGCGGCGGCGCATGGAGCGCATCCGCCGTGCCTGCTCGGCGGGCTCGGCGTTCAGCGCCGCGCGCAGCGTGCCCTTGAGCCCGTCGATGTCGTAGGGGTTGACCTGGAACGCGCCACGCTTCAGCTCGGCGGCGGCACCGGTGAACTCGCTGAGCACCAGCGTGCCCCGCAGGTCCTTGCGGCAGGCCACGTACTCCTTGGCGACCAGGTTCATGCCGTCGCGCAGCGGGGTCACCACCATCACGTCCGCCGCCAGGTAGAGCGCGGTCAGCTCGGGACGGTCATACGAGCTGTGCAGATAGTGGATGACCGGAAACCCGATCTCGCCGTGCTCGCCGTTGATCCGCCCGACCAGCTGCTCGATCTCGTCGCGTAGCAGCTGGTACTGCTCGACGCGCTCCCGGCTCGGCGTGGCGATCTGCACGAACACGGCCTGGCCGGGCTTGATGTGGCCCTCCTGGACCAGCTCTCCGAACGCCTGCAGCCGCTGCGTGATGCCCTTGGTGTAGTCGAGCCGGTCCACGCCGAGGAGAACGGTCGCGTCGCCGAGGTCGGTGCGGATCTCCTGCGCCCGCTCCTGGACCTCCGGGCGCCCGACGAGGTCGTTCAGCTCGCCCACGTCCACGGAGATGGGGAACGCCCTGGCCCGCACGACGCGGTCGTCCCAATGGACGTCATGCCTGACGTAGCGGGCGTCCAGGAGCCGCCGGCAGAGGCGCACGAAGTTGGCCGCCGCCCCCGGGAGCTGGAAGCCGACCAGGTCGGCGCCCAGCAGCCCCTCCAGGATCCGCCGCCGCCACGGCAGCTGCCAGAACAGCTCGACCGGCGGGAAGGGGATGTGCAGGAAGAAGCCGATACGCAGGTCAGGGCGCAGCGTGCGCAGCATCTGCGGGACGAGCTGGAGCTGGTAGTCCTGCACCCAGACGATCGCCTCCCGCGCCGCGACCTTCGCCGCCGCCTCGGCGAACCGCTGGTTGACCCGGACATAGGCGTCCCACATCGCCCGGTCATAGACGGGCGGGGCGATGACGTCGTGGTAGAGCGGCCACAGCGTGGCGTTGGAGAAGCCTTCGTAGTAGAGCCGGATCTCGTCGGCGGACTGGGCGATGGGGTGGAGCGCCATGCCGTCCTCGGTGAAGGGCTCGATCTCCTCGTCGGGGGCGCCCGTCCAGCCGATCCACGTGCCCTGCCTGCGCCGCATCACCGGGGCGATCGCGCTGACCAGTCCGCCTGGACTGCGCCGCCAGCGCGGGACTCCGTCCGGCCCGACGTTCCGGTCCACCGGAAGCCGGTTGGCCACCACAACGAACTCACTACCGCGCGACACCTGCGACCTGCCTCTCCAGGGACTTTCAGTGATCACTCATGCCCAGAAACGGTCATCGGGAACATCTTGTCACTTCGACGCAAAGGACCCGATGCCTGAAAAGGCGGATGTCAGGCGGGCGGGGCTGCCGGACCCTCGGATTGGAGCGGGCCATATTCCTTTCCGGGCTGGTGACCGATGTCGATCGGCCAGTCACAGCGCGCAGACCGGGCGGACGAAAAAGTTACCTAGATCACACAATGGCGCGGCCTCCGCACGCGGGGCGTGCGGAGGCCGGGGTGGATCACGCGCTCACGGACTCCCTCTCAGGGGCGCCCGCGCGCCGGCGTTCGAACAGGAGGGCGTCCAGGGAGAAGCGACCGCCGCCGGTGAGGGCGAAGAGGAGGCACACGGCGCCGAGGACCAGCACGTACTCGTAGCCGCCCTCCTGGGAGAACAGGCCCTTGTCCATGTGGACGTACCAGAACGCACCCGCCATGTCGAGGGCGATGAGCACCCCGGCCACCGGCACCAGGACGCCGGCGATGAGCGCGATGCCGCCGAGCAGCTCGACCCAGGTGCCGTAGACGGCGGCGAGCCCCGGCATCGGGATGCCGAGGTGCTCGAACGACTGCGCGACGGCGGAGTGGCCCTGGTCGGTGAGCTTCTGCCAGCCGTGCGCGACGAAGATCACACCGACCACGATCCGGCCGACGAGCAGGCCGGCGTCGGGCAGGGCGGGGAAGCGGCGGAGTGGGAGCATGCCGGGTCTCCTTCGTTGAAGGTTCAAACATGAACGATCGGAACGCTAGCAGATTGATTCAAATTCATACCATCTAGAAACTTCAAGACTGTTTTCATGCCAACTAGAATCACCGTATGGACGAAGCGGGGGACCCACTCGAACCACGCGAGCTGCGCGCCTGGATGGCCTTCCTGGCGGCCGGACACCTGATCGACCACGAGATCGAGCGGCAGCTCAAGCGGGACGGCGGGCTGTCCCACCCCGAGTTCGAGGTGCTGGTCGTGCTGCGGTCGGCCGAGGGCAACCGGATGCGCATGTCGGATCTCGCCCGCGAGGTGATGGTGTCGAAGAGCCGGCTCACCTACCAGGTCACGCAGCTCGAACGGGCCGGGCTCGTGAAGCGGACGGGCTGCGAGACCGACCGGCGGTCGGTGTGGGCGGAGCTGACCGGCGAGGGCGCCGAGGCGCTGAACCGGGTCCGGCCGGGCCACCGCCGCGTCGTCCGCGAGGCCCTGATCGAGGTGCTGACGCCCGAGGAGATCGACCTGCTCGGCGACGCGCTGGGCCGCGTCGCCGCCCGGCTGCGGGGGCGGTAGCCGGGTGGAGACCACCACCGGCGGGAGCCCGGGCATGCGCGACTTCGGGGGGATCGTCGAGCTTACGCCGGCACGGAGCGTCCGGCCGGCGACGGCGGAGGACGTCGTGGCCGCCGTCCGTGACGCCGCCGCGCGTGATCTGGACCTGGTGCCGCGCGGGCTCGGGCACTCGACCCACGGCCAGTCCCTCACCACCGGCGTCTCCCTCGATCTGCGCGGCCTCGCGGGTGTCCACGAGGTCGGCGCGGATCACGCGGTCGTCGGCGCGGGCGCGAGCTGGCGCGAGGTCCTCGCCGCGACGCTGCCGCTGGGGCTGACCCCGCCCGTCCTGACCGACCACCTCGACGTGACGGTCGGCGGGACGATCTCCGCGGGCGGCATAGGCGGGACGTCTCATCTCCACGGGACGCAGGCCGAGAACGTCCTCGCCCTGGACGTGGTCGCCGGCGGGCGGCTCGTGACCTGCTCCCCCGGCGTCCGGCCCGAGCTGTTCGACGCCGTACGCGGAGGGATCGGCCGGCACGGCGTCATCACCGGGGCGACCCTGCGGCTCATCCCGGCACCGGAGCGGGTGCTGAGTTGCACGATCCCGTGCCGGGACGCCGCCGACCTCCTGCGGGTCCAGCGCGAGACGCGGGCCGAGCACATCTCGGGGCAGGTCAAGCCGTCGGAACAGGGCTGGGCGTTCGAGGCCAAGGCCGTCCTGTACGGGGACGGCCGTGAGCCGCCGCCCGGCACGACGGAGGTCGAGGAACTCCCCTATGCCGGCTTCTGCGACCGGCTGCGTCCCGACGTCGAGGAGCTGATCACGCTGGGCGAGTGGGCCCGCCCGCACCCGTGGGGCATGGTCTTCCTGCCCGGCCCGGGCGCCGCCGCCGTGATCGAGTCCACGCTCGCGACCATGACCACCGCGGATCTCGGTCTCAGCGGCGTCATCCTCGTCAAGGCGCTGCGGGTCGGGCACGTGCCGATGCTGGCGGTCCCGGACGATCCGGTCCTGCTCAGCGTCCTGCGCACGGCCTCGCCGGGCTGCGCGTCCGTCGCGGAGATGCTCGCCGCCAACGGGGCCCTGCTCGACCGTGCGGCCGCGGCCGGCGGCACCCGCTACGCCGTCGACTCGGTCCCGCCGCCGACGGGGTAGGCGGACTGGAAGGCCAGCCGCCGGTCGGCGCCGGCGGCGAGCCGGTCGCAGACATCGTCCAGGTCCATGAAGGCCTGCCACTTCTCCTGGCCGGACGCGGCGCTGAGCACGTCCACGAGCCGCTGTTCGAGGTCGGGGACGCGCTTTGCCTTCCACACGTTGTCGGCGAGGCTGACGAGCAGATCGTCGATGCCGGTATCGGGTTCCGCCCAGGACGTGTGGGTTCGCGCGAAACGGGCCAGCCGCTCCTCGACACCGCGCTCGCGCAGAAAGGCGTGGCCGGCCGGCTCGTGCTCGGCACCCGGCCCGGACAACTCGGCCGGATGCAGCGCCTTGCCGATGTCGTGCGTGGCCGCGCCGAACAGGACCGCCCCCGCGTCCACACCGAGCGACGGGTGACGCTCACCCGCCCACGCGACCAGCTCGGCGGCCACATCGTGGACGAGCCGCAGGTGCGCCGCGAGGCGAGGCGGGGCGTCGAGCTCCTCCAGCAGGCGCACGACGGGTTCCGGGAGGGCACGGGGCCCCGGATCCGCCAGCGCGCGGTTCAAGGCGTCAGAGGGCATTCCAGGACCCTAGCGCGGGTCACCGGGCCGAGGACTGGGCCAGGGCGAGGACCTCGGCCGCGGCGAGGCCGGCGAGGGCCTTGCCGGGCAGGAGGAGCTTGGACTTGCGCAGGCCGCTGCCGATGACGACGCGCGGGGCGGCGGCGACGGCCTCGTCCACCAGGACGGGCCAGCCCTCGGGGAGGCCGACCGGGGTGATGCCGCCGTACTCCATGCCGGTGAGCGACGTGGCGTCGGCCATCGGCGCGAACGACACCTTCCGGGCGCCCAGGTGCTTGCGGACGACCCCGTTCACGTCCGCGCGGCCGGTCGCCAGGATCATGCAGGCGGCGTAGGCGACCTCGCCGCCGCGTTTGGCGGCGACGACCACGCAGTTCGCGCTGACGTCGAGGGGGACGCCGTAGCGCTCGCAGAACGCCGCCGTGTCGGCCAGTTCCGGGTCGATCTCCGCGGCCTCGGCCTCGGGCAGGCCGCCGATCGCGGCGGCGACCGGGTCCGCCAGCAGGTCGCGCCGTTCGTTCGCCGGTCGCCAGTCGAGCGTGCCGACCATGGTGCTTCCCCTCTCGTGATCCGCGGCTTCCACCCTGCCACGGCTCTTGACGGCGGCGCGCCGGGCGTGGTCCAGTGGCTGAGCCACTAGACCTCTGGAGGTTACCGTGCCGTCCTCGCCGATCCCCCGCGACACGGTCGTGGACTCGCTCGTCGACCGGCTGCGCGACGACGTGCTCAGCGGCCGCTACCCGCCGGGTTCCTACCTGCCGCCCGAACGGGATCTCGCCGCCGGCTACGAGGTGACCCGGACGTCGCTGAAGCACGCGATCGTCCGGCTCGCGCAGGCGGGGCTGCTGGAGACCAGGCACGGCGTGGGGACCCGGGTCCGCGACTACGAGCGGCTCGGCGGACCCGAACTCCTGCCGATGCTGGTCAGCACGGTCGGGCCGGCCTGGATGGCGGAGATCTTCGAGGTGCGGCGCGAGGTCGGCGCCCAGGTGGCGGCCAAGGCGGCCGCCAACGCCACGGACGAGCAGCGGGCACGGCTGCGGGAACTGGCCGCGCAGGTCCGGGACGCGGAGGGCGGCGAGGCGGCGCAGCTCGCCGAATGCGAGGTCCACCGGGTCATCGCGGCGGCCACCGGCAACCGGGTGTACGGATTCATGGTCAACGCCCTGCTGAACGCCTATCTCGCCGTCCGTGAGGGCTTCGTGCACGCGTTCAAGGACCCGGCCGCGGCGGCGGACAGGATCGCTCCCCTCATCGACGCGCTGTGCACCGGGGACGCGCAGCGGACGCGGGTGACGGCGACCGTGTACTTCGCCGAGACCGAGGCGATCATGCGGGGCCGGCGATGAGCCCGCGGCGGACGGTGTTCCGCGAAGTCATGGAAGGGTCCCTCCGGCTCGCCGGGGAGGAGCGGGCGCGGCCGATGCGGCTCGAACTGGCCGCCGAGCTGCCCGGGGTCCTGCACCCCCTGGCCGATGTCGAGGGCGACCTGACCGGACGCGTGCACGTGCCGGGATGGGCGGACGATCCCGCGGCGGCGGGACGGCTGCGGGTGGCGCCGATCGCGGCGCGCCGGATCCGCTACACCCTGGGCTTCACCGCCGATGACGGGCGGCGGCTGCGCCTGGACGGATGGAAGACCGTCAGCCCGCGTCGCCCCGTCCGGTCGATGACGTTCCTGCCGGTCACGGTGACCGACGCGGACGGGACCGTGGCCGGGGAGGCGCGGCTGCGCTTCGACCTCCGCCGGGACCTCGGCCGCTTCCTCGGCGGCTTCCGGTTCCCGGGGCCCGGTCCGCTGCGGTCGCGCTGGCGCGGCCAGGCCGGGCGGCTGGAGGTCTGGTACACGACGCTGACCGACCCGGCGACCGGCACCGGCGTCTGGATCCACCACGAGCTGGTCGCGCCGGACGAGGGCGAAGCGCGGGCGCACGGCTGGGCCACGGTCTTCCCGCCCGGCGAGACCCCGGTGTTCGCGCGGTTCGGCCCGCACGAGTGGAGCCGTCCCGAGGATGGCGTGTTCGCCGCCGGGCCCGTCGCGCAGACCGGGGAGCGGCTCACGGGCACGGCGGGCGCGATCACCTGGGACCTGCGCGAGGCCGGTGGCGGGCGGCCGCTGTACACGTTCCCGCGGTGGGCCTGGAAATCGGAACTGCTGCCGGCCGCACAGATCGTCCCGAAACCGGACGCCGTTTACGACGGCGTCGTGCGGTTCGGGGACCGCATCCTCGAACTGGACGGCGCGCGCGGCGCGTCCGCCCGGATCTACGGGCACGGCAACGCCCGCCGCTGGGCATGGCTGCACGCCGATCTCGGCGGCGGGGACGTGTGCGAGATCGTGGCCGCGGTCTCGACGCGTCCGGGGATGAACCGGCTCCCGCCGCTCCCGCTCCTCCGGCTGCGGGTGGACGGGGAGGATCTGCCGTCCGGGGACCCGCTGCTCGCGGCGCTGCGGCTGCGCGCCGGCATCGGCCTGCCGTCCTGGACGGTCCACGGCCGCGTCGGTGACCGGCGAATCCACGTGCGGGTGACGCTGCCGCCCGGCGAGACCGTCTCCGTCGACTACACCGACCCGGACGGAGCTCCGGCGGTCTGCCACAACTCCGAGCGCGCCGATGTCCGGATGGTTCTCGCCCGGCGCGCCGGGCGCGGCTGGGAGACCGAGCGCGAGTGGCGGCTGGACGGCACCGGGCACGCGGAGGTGGGGCTCCGGTGACCGCGCTGACGGGGACGGTCGCGGCGCTGCTCGGCATCGAGGACGCCGGCGACGTGGCCCGCGTCTCGGCCCGTGCGGAGGCCATCGGGAGGGCGCTCCCGGCTCCCGCGCGGCTCGGCCTGCGGGCCGGGGCGGGCACGCTGGACGCGCTCTCGCGGCTCGCCACCGGGCGTCCGCTGGACCGCCTGGACCCCGATCGGCGGGACGCGTTCTGCGCCCTGCTGACGTCGCGCGAGCCGGGGGTCCGGCTCGTCGAGACGCTGAAGATCCCGCTGCTGCTCGCCGCCGGCACCGAACTGCTGCCGATGCCCGCCGGGCCGGGCGACCCGCGTCCGGACGCGCCCCTGGACTGCACGCCGTCCACCGGCCGGCCGGCGTGCACGACCGCCGACGCCGTCGTGATCGGATCGGGCGCGGGCGGCGCGATGGCCGCGCGGACCCTCGCGCGGCGCGGCATGTCGGTCGTCGTCCTGGAGGAGGGGCGGCGGTTCACCGTGGCGGAGTTCCGCGACCGTCCGCCGCTCGACCGGTTCCTCGACCTGTACCGCGACGGCGGCTCCACCGTCGCGCTCGGCCGCCCGCCCGTGCTGCTGCCCCAGGGCCGGGCGGTCGGCGGGACGACGGTCGTCAACAGCGGCACCTGCTACCGGACGCCGGACCGCGTCCTGCGGCGATGGGCGGCGCTCGGCGTCCCGGTCGAGGACTTCGGCGACCACCTCGACGAGGTGGAGGCCACCCTGAGGGTCGCCCGGCAGCCGGTCGAGCCGCTCGGACGAAACGGGCTGCTCGCCCTGGACGGAGCGAACCGGCTCGGCTGGCGCGCCGCGCCGCTGCGCCGCAACGCGCCCGACTGCGTGGGCAGCGCGCAGTGCGCGGCCGGTTGCCCGCACAACGCCAAATACGGGGTCCACCTGAACGCACTCCCCCAGGCGTGTGAAGCGGGGGCGCGGATCGTCACCCATGCCAGGGCCGAACGAATCCTGGTCGAACGCGGCGCCGCCACCGGTGTGCGCGCGCGCCGGCCGGACGGCACGTCGTTCGAGATCCTCTCACCGCGCATCGTCGTCGCCGCCGGCGCGACGGAGACACCCCTGGTCCTGCGCCGCTCCGGCCTCGGCGGCCATCCCGAGCTGGGGCGCGGCATGGCCGTCCACCCCGCCACGAACATCGCCGGACGCTTCACCGAGCCCGTCGTGTCGTGGTCGGGAGTGATGCAGAGCGTCGGCATCGAGGAACTGCACGGCGACGGGATCCTCATCGAGGCGACGGCGAGCCCGCCCGGCATGAGCTCGTTCCCCCTGCCGGGCGCGGGGCGGCCGCTGCGCCGCGAACTGGAGGGCGCGGACCGCCTCGCCGTCCTCGGCGCGATGATCGCGGACGCCCCGTCCGGCCGCGTCCACGGCGCCCGCCACCGCGCGTACGTCCGCTACGACCTGACCGGGGAGGACGCCGGCCGGCTGCGCCGCGCACTCGTCGCGATGGGCCGGATCCTGTTCGCCGCCGGGGCCGAGGAGGTGCTCACCGGCCTGCACCGCCACCCGGTCGTCCGGGACGAGGCCGGGCTGAGGCACGCCGCCGCGACGGCGCCCGCCGCCGACCTGCACCTGGCCGGGTTCCACCCGACCGGGACGGCGAAGCTCGGCGCCGACGAGGCCCGCGCGCCCGTGGACCCCTCCGGGCGGCTGCGCGGCGTGCGGGGCGTGCACATCGTGGACGCGTCCGTCCTGCCGAGCTGCCCGGAGGTGAATCCGCAGCTCACCATCATGGCGATGGCGCTGCGGATCGCCGAGGGCATCGGCTGAGCGGCGGCGGGCTCGCGGGCACGCCGGTCCGCGAGTCCGCCGCGCCGGGATCAGACCCCGGCTCCCACCAGGCCGTGCGGGTCGAGGATGACCTTCTCCGCCGCACCGCGGTCGAACTCGGCGTAGCCCTGGGGTGCCTGTTCGAGCGGCATGACGATGGCGTGGACGTTGCGCGCGATCTGCACCTTGTCGTGCAGGATCGCCATCATCAGCTGCCGGTTGTACTTCATCACGGGGCACTGGCCCGTGGTGAGGACATGCGACTTCGCCCAGCCGAGGCCGATCCGCAGCCCGAGCTGCCCGATCTTGGCGTTCTCTTCCGGCGCGCCCGGGTCGCCCGTGACGTACAGGCCGGGGATGCCGAGCGCGCCGGCCGCGCGGGTGATTTCCATCAGCGTGTTGAGGACGGTCGCGGGGTGCTCCCCCGCCGACCCCTCGGGACCGTGGCCGCGCGCCTCGAACCCGACGCAGTCGACGGCCGCGTCGACCTCGGGGACTCCGAGGATCTGCTCGATCTGCTCGGGCACGTTGTCGTACCGGGACAGGTCTATCGTCTCGCAGCCGAAGGCGCGGGCCTGCTCCAGCCGGCGCGGGTTCATGTCGCCGACGATCACGACGGAGGCGCCGAGCAGATGGCAGGCGGTGGCGCAGGCGAGCCCGACCGGGCCCGCCCCGGCCACGTACACGGTGGAGCCGGTGGTGACGCCCGCGGTGTAGGCGCCGTGGTAGCCGGTCGGGAAGATGTCCGACAGCATCGCCAGATCGGGCAGCTTCGCCATCACGGTGTCGCGGTCGCCGGGGAACTTCAACAGGTTGAAGTCCGCGTACGGGACCACCGCGTACCGGGCCTGGCCGCCGTGCCAGCCGCCCATGTCGACGTACCCGTAGGCCGCGCCCGGACGTTCGCGGTTGACGTTCTCGCAGACGCCGGTGTTGCGCTCCTTGCAGTTGCGGCAGCGGCCGCAGGCGATGTTGAACGGGACGCTGACGAGGTCGCCCTCCTTGATGTACTCGACGTCCCTGCCGGTCTCCACCACCTCGCCGGTGATCTCGTGGCCGAGCGTCAGCCCGGCGGGCGCGGTCGTCCGGCCGCGCACCATGTGCTGGTCGGACCCGCAGATGTTGGTGGCGAGGACCTTCAGGATGACGCCGTGCTGCAGCTTGCGGCCTGCCTGCTCGGCCAGTTCGAGCTTGGGGAAGTCCAGTTCCTCGACCGTGACCTTGCCCGGCCCCTGGTATACGACGCCCTTGTTGGTGTCCGCCATGACCTTCTCCCTTCTCGTCGAGAGTCGGTTTCGGCCATACCCGATTCATGCCCGTTAGTCCGTTTTTTGGGGAAGGGTTTAGGACCCCAGATAGCGCAGGACGGCGAGGACGCGACGGCTGTACCCTGCCGCGTGCGACAGGTCGAGCTTGTCGAAGATCGCGTTGACGTGCTTCTCGACGGCGCTTTGCGAAACGTGGAGGTTCGCGGCGATCGAGGCGTTGGTGTGCCCCTGCGCCATGTTGTCGAGGACGTCCCGCTCCCGCGGGGTCAGCCGGGCCAGCGGGTCGGCGTGCGTGCTGTGCGCCAGCAGCCGGCGGACCACCTCCGGATCGAACGCCGCGCCGCCCGCCCCGACGCGGTCGAGGGCGTCCAGGAACTCGTCCACCTGCGCGACCCGGTCCTTCAGCAGGTAGCCGACGCCGGTGGTGTCCGCGGTGATCAGCTCGGTGGCGTAGCGCTTCTCCACGTACTGCGACAGGACGAGCACCCCGACGTCCGGCCAGCGGCGCCGGATCTCCAGCGCGGCGCGCAGCCCCTCGTCGGTGTGCGTCGGCGGCATCCGGACGTCCACGACCACGACGTCGGGCGGGCCCTGCGCCACCGCCGCGAGGAGCGCGTCGCCGTCGCCGACCGCCGCGTCCACCCGGTGGCCCTCCTCGGCGAGGAGCCGCAACAGGCCCTCGCGGAGCAGCGTCGAGTCCTCGGCCAGCATCACCCGCACGGCAGCCCCGCGATGATCACGGTCGGGCCGCCCTGCGGGCTGTCCACGGTGAACGTCCCGTCCAGCGCGGCGACCCGGCGGGCCAGCCCGGCGAGCCCGCCGCCGCCCGGGTCGGCTCCCCCGCCGCCGTCGTCCTCGATGCGCACGCCGATCATTGTCGCCGATCCGGCGACGGCCACCCGCACGGAGCGGGCACCGGAGTGCTTGGCGGCGTTCGTGACGGCCTCGCAGACGACGAAGTAGGCGGCCGTCTCCACCGCGTGCGGGGGCCGGCCGGGCACGTCGTACTCGATCGTCACCGGCACCGCGGAGCGCTCGGCCACCGTCTCCAGCGCCGCCCGCAGGCCCTCGCCGTCCAGCGCGGCCGGGTAGACGCGCCAGGTGACCTCCCGCAGGTCCGCCAGCGCCCGCTGCGACTCCTCGTGCGCCTGCTTGAGCAGCTCCGACGCCTTGTCCTGGGCGCCGGCGCGGCGGGCGCGGCCGATCAGCATGCCGAGCGCCACGAGCCGCTGCTGGACGCCGTCGTGCAGATCCCGCTCGATGCGCCGGCGCTCGTCGTCCACCGCGTCCACCACCTGCGCCCGCGTGACCGACAGCTGCGCGATGCGGCGCTCGTACTCCGCCAGCGGGCTCGGGCCGAGGCAGCGCCGCGCCACGCCCCGCTCCATCGCCGCGACCCCGACCAGGCCCTGGACGGCGAGGAAGAGCAGCACCAGCCCGGCGACGGCCGCGTAGAGGACGATCCACCAGCTCGGCGGAATGCCGTCCAGGTAGTCGCCCGTGATCCACCAGCTCACCGCCAGCCGGACCCCGGTCACCGCGCCGAAGGCGATCAGCAGCAGGATCACGCCGCCGAGCAGCCCCACCGGCACCCGCAGCACGAGGTAGGAGAGCGCCCGCAGCGGGCCGTACTGGACGACGCCGTCCTCGCCGAGGAACGTGCGGAGCCGCCGGCGCTCCAGCTCGGTCAGCCTGCGCGCCCCGTCGGCGACGACCGCCGGGACCGTCCGCTGCCCGTGCGAGAAGGCCAGGGAGTAGGCCATGAGCGGGGCCGCCACCGCCAGCAGGACCAGCTCCGCGCCGGCGGTGAACGCGCCCAGCGCCAGCCCCACAGCAGCGCGTCCGATCGCCGCGAGGCCACCGCGCGGGACGTCAGAAGATGCGGTCACGTTCGAATTCTCTTGTCTCCGCCCGATGCGCCCCCGGCCGCCGTTCCTGAACGAACCGCTGTTCCCCGGCGGCCTTCCGTGACTTCACGATACGGACGGCGAGGAACACCAGCGCCACCAGGGCGACCAGCGCGACCACGGCCTTGGAGTAGACGCCGACGTACTCCTCGACCGTCCGCCAGTTGTCGCCGAGCCCGTATCCGGCCAGCACGAACGTCGTGTTCCACAGGAGGCTGCCGAGCGTGGTGTAGAGCAGGAAGGCCGCCATCCGCATCCGCTCCACCCCGGCCGGGACGGAGATCAGGCTGCGGAAGATCGGGATCATCCGGCCGAAGAACACCGCCTTGCCGCCGTGGCGGGCGAACCACGCCTCCGTCCGGTCCAGGTCGGCGAGCTTGACCAGCGGCAGCCGCGCCACGAGCGCGCGGATCCGGTCCCGCCCGATCAGCGCCCCGATCCCGTAGAGCGCCAGCGCGCCGGCGACGCTGCCGAGCGTCGTCCACACGAGCGCCGCCGCCAGGCTCATCCGGCCCTGCGCGGCGGTGAACCCCGCCAGCGGCAGGATCACCTCGCTCGGCAGCGGCGGGAACAGGTTCTCCAGCGCGATGGCCAGCCCGGCACCCGGCGCGCCGAGTTCCTCCATCAGGCCGGTCGCCCAGCCCGCGACGCCGCCGGCGGGCTCGCTCCCGGACGCCGCGTACATCATTTCGATCATGCTTGAGACGCTAGGAACCGGGGCGTCCGGCCACCATGGAGAACACCGCCGACACGTCCGGCCGCGCGCCGCACCCCTAACCTGCGGAAAACCGCACCCCTGCACGGAAAGGCTGACGGGCAAGGCGGATCGGCCTAGGCTTGTGGGCCACGTCACCGCCCGTCCGCGGGCACCAAGGGCGCACAACAGAAGGAGCCGCACGCGTGGCAGACGACCTCCCCGAGAGCGCGCCTCCCGGAATCGATCCCTCCACGCCGACCTTCGCACGCGTGTACGACTACTTCCTCGGCGGCAAGGACAACTTCGCCGCCGACAGGGAGGTCGCCGACATGGTGATGCAGCTCGTCCCGGAGGCTCCCGTGGTGGCGCAGGGCAACCGCGTCGCCATCGAGCGGGCGGTGACCTACATGGCCCGCGATCTCGGGATCGACCAGTTCGTCGACATCGGGTCGGGGCTGCCCACGGCGTCCAACGTGCACCAGTTCGCGCGCGCGGCCAATCCGGCGGCGCGGGTCGTCTACGTCGACAACGACCCGATCGTCCTGGCGCACGGGCGGGCACTGCTCACCGAGACCGGCGTCGCGACGTTCATCCAGGGCGACCTGTACGAGCCGGAGAAGATCTTCACCGACCCGGCGCTGACCGCGCTGCTCGACCTGTCGCGCCCGGTGGGCGTCGTCCTGGCCGCGATCATCCACCACGTGCCGGACGAGCGGGACCCCGCCGGCGTCGTCCAGGCGCTGCATCCGTTCCTGGCGGCCGGCAGCCACGTCGTGCTCACCCACCTGCACGACTCGGGGAACGACCCGCGCGTCGAGGAGGCCAAGCACATCCTCCAGTCCGGTCTGGGCGGGTCCTACTTCCGGCACTCCTCGGACATCGAACGGTTCATGGAGGGGTTCACGATCCTCGAACCGGGGGTGGCGCACGTGACCGAGTGGCGGCCCGACGGGCCGGCCGGGCCCCTGGAGCACCCCCTGCACACCCAGATGGTGGCCGTGCTGGGCCGGAAGGACTGACCGGGTCCCCTTGATCGGCCGATTAAGCGCAGAGTGAAACCGGTACCGCCGGCGAGCGTCCGCGCGGGAGCCTCGGAGGCCCGATTCCCGCAGGCCGTGCGGTTCCGGACACCGGCGCCACCCGGTTTCGGGCATCGGGCCGACCATGATCCAGGTAAAGGATCTTTTTGATCGACTTTTCCGTTAAGAGCCTTTCTTGTAGCGTTCGCAGCGTTTTGTGAAGTGCATTCATGATCGGACTTTCCCGCCACAAGATCATCTGAGGACGCCGCGATGCCCCTGGCGACAGGTCTGGCCGCGGCCGCGCTCCTGGGCCTGCTGACACTCCTGGCCACCGCGCGGCGCGGCCGGCGCCGACACACGTCGGAGAACGAGCACCCCGAGTCCCTGACGGCCGTCCTCGGCCCGGGCGACGAGGAGTACCTCGCATGGCTCGCCGACCACCACTGGCCGGGGGACGAGTACCTCGATCTTGAACACGAGTGGCTCACCGAACTGGCGTTCGGCGAGCCGGCCGGTCACTACGTGTCGCCGCTGTGCCCCCAGTGCAACCTTCGCCGCGAGGACGTCTGGCCGTGCCCCACCTGCGGTAGGCTCCTGCACTCGTCCTGCGGCCATGGGATGCGGCGCCGGACCGTCGACCGCCCCTACCGGACGCACGGCACCAACTCCGAGGCCGTCATCGCGGAGTGGATCTGCACGGGCTGCACGTCCGTCGTCGGCCTGGACGTGGACCACGGCGGCGAACCGGACGAGGGCCTCCTGCGGTGAAACGTCCCAAATGCCCGATCCTGCCGGTCTTCACACGTGCTCAACAGTAAAGAATCCGCCATCCACTTGCATATTTCGGACGGACGGCGGCAGGCTGCACTATGTCCTTAATCACAGGGACACCGTGGAGGAACCCCGTGACCGCTCAACAAGACTCGATCTGCCAGCACGATCCGACCTGTCCGACACCGGACGACCTCGACCGTGAGGCCGCGCGCATCGTCGCCGCCCACCCCGAGCAGGGCTGGAGCCTTCTCTGCAACGGCATCGTCGTCTTCGACGACACCGGCGAGCTGCTCCCCGACGGCCGCGTGATCGCTCCGCACCGTCCCAGCACGGCCGCCTAGAGGCGAGATTCCCTCCGTGATCACCTGATCACGGAGCTGCCGCAGCCGAGCCGGGCGCGCTCTTCGAAAGCCGCCCAGGCCGCCGCGGGACGCCCTGGAAGGCCCGTCCCGCGTGACGAGCACGCGCTGCAGGCCCCCGGCATGAGGCCGGCGAACTGACGCTCGTCCGCATCGAGCGCACCCGATCCCGGTCCGGTCACCGTCACCGTCCGGTCGAGACGACCACCAGCGGACTCCATCCCCAGGCCAAAGCCTGGCCGCGTGCGCCGCCACCCGCGTGTCGTGGCACCCCTGCGCGAGGATCACGTCAGCCTTGGACAGAGGGCCGGAGTCCCGGCGCTCGCATGTCGGGATGCCATCCGGCGGGTGGTCCCGGTAGCGTTCAACTGCTTTGCTACTTACGCAAGATTCATGCGGAACTCGACCGCGAAAGGACGGTGTAGGTGTGGTCACAGTCCTGGTCCTCGTGTCCCTGGTCGCCCTGTTCGGACTCTGCCTGCCGAACCTCCTGCGCCCCATGCCGCCGCGTCCCGCGCCCGACCCGCCCCCCGACACCGGCCATCCGGAGTCGATGACCGCCGAACTCGACCCCGGCGACGAGGAGTACCTCGCCTTCCTCGCCAACGAGCTCTGGCCCGACGACGAGTACCTCGAACCAGAGCACAGCACCGACGGCGAAGAGGAATCCGGCGGCACCGACATGCTCCTCTGACCCGCCCGGTCAGGGGGATTCGAAGAGGGCGCTCACGGATTCGCCGTTGTGTATCCGGCGGACCGCCTCGGCCAGGGCCGGGGCAATGGAGAGGACGCTGAGCTTCTCACTACGGTCGCCGTTGGGAACGGGAACCGTGTTGGTGCAGACGATTTCCAGGACGTCGGGTTCGGCGGAGAGGCGCTGGAGGGCGCCGGCGGCGAACAGGCCGTGGGTGCAGGCGATGCGGATGGTGCGGGCGTCCATCTCGCGGAGGCGGTCCAGGAGTTCCAGCACGGTGCTGCCCTTGGCGATCTCGTCGTCGAGGACGATCACGTCGCGGCCGGCGATCTCGCCGATGACGGAGCTGATCTGGACGCGGTCGTCGGGGAAGCGCTGCTTGGCGCCGGCGGCGACCTGGACGCCGAGGAGGCGGGCGAAGGCGGCGGCCTCCTTGGCGTTGCCGAGGTCGGGTGAGACGACGGTGGCGCGGGACAGGTCGTGGCCGCGGAAGTGCTCGGCCAGTTCCCGCAGTGCGTTCAGGTGGTCGACCGGGACGGAGAAGAAGCCGTGCACCTGCGGCGAGTGCAGGGTCATGGCCAGGACGCGGCTCGCGCCGGAGGCGACGAGCAGGTCGGCGACCAGGCGGGCGCCGATGGAGATGCGGGGCGCGTCCTTCTTGTCGGAGCGGGCGTAGGAGAAGTGCGGCATCACGACGGTGATGCGGCTCGCGGACGCCCCCCGCGCGGCGTCGCACATCAGGAGGAGCTCGACCAGGTGTTCCTGGACGGGGGCGACGAGCGGCTGGATCAGGAAGACGTCCCGCTCCCGGCAGTTGGCCTGCAACTGCACTTCGAGGCAGTCGTTGGCGAACCGGTCGACGCGGGCGGGGCTCAGCGGCACGCCCAGATGGGAGCAGACCTCGGCGGCCAGTTCGGGGTGGGCGCTGCCGCTGAACACGGCGATCTCTCGCACGAACCGCTCCTCACATGATCGACTGCGGCCCGCTCATCGTAGGGCCGCGCCCGGTCAGGTGCTGGGGAGGGGCTCGCCGGTCTCCAGAAGGGTCTTCAGGCCGGACAGGACGTGCGGCCAGCCGTGCCGGGACATGCCGAGCAGGGTCTCTCCGCCCTCGTGTACGACAGTCAGCTTCACCGTCTCCCCGGCGGGCTCCATCTCGAAGGTCACCTTGGAGCGGGGCTCCTGCATGAGCTTGGCGCGGGTCTCCTCGTCCACGCCGACGGACCGGGCCCACTCGGGTGTGAAGGTGTGCCAGGTGTAGGAGAGGCGGCGGCCCGGTTCGGATTCGAGGACGACCTGCTCGGGGTCGGCCGTCGTCGCGCCCTCCTCGTGCCAGTCGATCGGGGACCCCGGCTTCCAGTCCGTCTCGAAGGAGACGCCCCAGTAGCGGCGGGTGAACGCCGGGTCGGTCAGGGCCTCCCAGAGGCGTTCCGGCGTGGTCTTGATGTAGGTCGTGTAGACGAACTCGTTTCCGGTCATCGGGTCCTGCTCCAATGCGGTCTTCAGGTCGGCGAGCGCACGCGCGCGCTCCTGGTCGTACCGGCTCATCCATCGGTCGGCGATGGCGTTGATCGGGGCGGCGTCGAGATAGTGGAGCTTCTCGCGTCCCCGGCGCAGGGTCGTCACGAGACCGGCGGCCTCCAGCACCGCCAGGTGCTTGCTGACCGACTGCCGGGTCATGTCCAGTCCGGCGCACAGCTCCCGGAGCGTCTGCCCGTTGCGGGCGTTCAGGGTGTCCAGCAGCCGGCGCCGGCTCGCGTCGGCGAGCGCCTTGAAGACCTCGTCCATCCGTCCGTCCAATATGCAGCCATCTGGTTGCCTTTAACTATAGGCAGCCAGATGGCTGCATGTCAATGGACGGTCCTGGTTGCAGGGAGGGCGGCGCTACGGTTTGCGCCCCACGGCGCCGTAGGCGTCCACCGGTTCCGGCTCGGCCCCGGCCGCCGTGTCCGGCCGCCAGTGCGTCACCGGGACGATGCCGGGCTCCACGAGTTCGAGCCCGTCGAAGAAGCGCCCGATCTGCTCGGGCGTCCGCAGGACCAGCGGGGCGTTGCCCGACGCGTTCCAGACCTCGACGATCCGGTCGGACGCCGCGCCGTGGACGACGTTCGTCCCGTCGAACAGTGCCAAGTAGCTGCCCGGCGGCACCCCGTCCAGGAGCGCCCGGACTATCCCGTACGCCTGGTCGTCGTCCGGGATGAACTCCAGGATCCCCATCAGCGTGAACGCGACCGGCTTGCCGAAGTCGAGCGTCTCGGCGGCGGCCTCCAGGATGGTCCCGGGGTCCCGCAGGTCCGCGTGGATGTAGGCGGTGCGCCCCTCGGGGGTGCTGGTGAGCAGCGCCTTGGCGTGCTCCAGCACCAGCGGGTCGTTGTCGACGTAGACGATCCTCGACTCGGGTGCGGCGCGCTGGGCCACCTCGTGGGTGTTGTCCACCGTGGGCAGCCCCGTCCCGATGTCGATGAACTGGCGGACCCCGGCTTCGGCGGCCAGATGCCACACCACCCGGTTGAGGAACAGCCGGGAGGCGCGCGCGAGCCGGGCGACGTCCGGGAGCATCCCGAGGATCTGGTCCCCGACCTCGCGGTCCACCGGATAGTTGTCCTTGCCGCCCAGCCAGTAGTTCCAGATGCGCGCCACGTGCGAGACGTTCGTGTCGATGCCCGGCCCGGGCCGTTGTTCGCTCATGGGCACCTCCTCGGCCGTTCCCTTCCCGCCGCGGACAGGTGTCAGTCCTCGTCGCCCGTCTCGCTATCGATGACCTTGCCTGTCACGGCGTTTACGGTGACCTCGTGTTCGGTGCCGTCCTGGGCGGTCACGTCGAGTTCCCACACCGCCTTGCCGTCGTCGTGCTCGAACTCCGCGGACGTGACGCGACCGGGGACGGCCTTCAGCGCCGCACCCGCCGCGTCCGACACGGTGACCTTCGCGTTCCGCAGCGCCGCGGCCTCAGCCCAGTGGTCGCCGTCGTCGTCCTCGTCCGGGCGGTCCGCGCGGTTCCCCGTGACCTTCGCGTTGTCGGCGTCCACGGTCACGTCACGCCAGGTTCCGTCGTCGGCGAGGACGTCGGCCTCCCAGACCGTCCTGCCGTGCGCGTCGTCGAGGTCGATCTCCTCGACCTTGCCCGGAACGGCCTTCAACGCCGCGTCCACGGCCTGCGTCAGCGAGACCGCCGGCTTCACGGGCCGGTCGTCGGACGGCGATGCGCCTCTGCCGTCGTCGTCGGCGGCGGCGAACGCGGCCGTGGCTCCCCCGCCCGCGAGGACCCCCGCGGCCACGACCGTGACCAGCAGCCCGCGGCCCGCGAGCAAGCGCCGTGCGTCGAACTTCATCGAACCCCACCTTCGGATGTCGTGCCGGCGGCCGGTGTTCCGGCCGCCCAGATGGACGATGCCCCGAATTACTGTAGAGACGCTGAGGAAAGCTGAAGCCGTCTTCAGGCGGGGTTTGGCACGCTGTGAGCATGCGCCTGCTGATCGTCGAGGACGAGAAACGCCTGGCCACGTCGCTCGCGCGGGGGCTGACCGCCGAGGGTTTCGTGGTCGAGACCGTCCATGACGGCGCCGAGGGGCTGCACCGGGCGCTGGGCGGGGAGTACGACCTGATCGTCCTCGACATCATGCTGCCGGGCATGAACGGGTACCGGGTGTGCGCGGCGCTGCGTGCGGCGGGCGACGAGACGCCGGTCCTGATGCTGACCGCCAAGGACGGCGAGTACGACGAGGCCGAGGGCCTGGACACGGGCGCGGACGACTACCTCACCAAGCCGTTCTCGTACGTCGTATTGGTCGCCCGCGTCCGCGCGCTGCTACGGCGCAGGACGCGGGGCGCCGCGCCCGCCATCGTCCTCGGCGACCTCACCGTGGACCCTGCGGCCCGGCGGGTGTTCCGGGGCGACGCCGAGGTGGAGTTGACCGGCAAGGAGTTCGCCGTGCTGGAGCATCTGGCGGCGAACGCGGGCCACGTCGTGTCGAAGGCGCAGATCATGGAGGCGGTCTGGGACTTCGCGTACGACGGGGATCCCAACATCGTCGAGGTGTACGTGAGCGCGCTGCGCCGTAAGCTCGACGTCCCGTTCGGGCGGCGGTCGATCACGACGCTGCGCGGGGCCGGATACCGGCTGGCCAGGGACGGGGGCGCCTGAGGTGGCCCGCCGCCTGGCGTCCGTCCGGGCCCGGACCACCCTGGCCGCGACGGCCGTGGTGGCCGTCGCGCTGGTCGCGGCCGGTCTCGCCGTGGTGCTGCTCCTGCGCGCGAACCTCGGCGGCCAGGCCGATCTGAAGGCCGAGGTGGCGGCGCGCGAGGTGGCGTCACAGCTGGCGACCGGCACCGCGTATGCGGCGCTCGATCTGCCGGATCCGGAGGATCACCCGGTGCAGGTCGTGGGCGAGGACGGTCGTGTCCGCGCGGCCAGCGAGGATCTCCAGGCGATCCAGGGCGCCGGCTCCCCCGCTGTGCGGGCCGGCCGGCCCCCGCCCGTCCACGGCGACGATGACGACCACGATGACGACGCCCCGGGGCGCGGCGAGGTCTCGGGCGACGACCCCTCGTTCAGCACCGGCAGCGCGACCGTGGACGGCCGTACCACCCGGTTCCGGTTCGCGGCGGTCGAGGTGACGACGCCGCGGGACGAGACCGTGACCGTGTACGCGGGCGCCGACCTGGCCGCCGCGCGGGACGCGGTCGGCACCGCCACCCGGGCGATGCTCGCCGGCCTGCCGCCGCTGCTCGCCGTGGTCGCGGGGGTGACGTGGCTGGTCACGCGGCGGGCACTGCGCCCGGTGGAGGCCGTCCGGGCGGAGCTGGCCGAGATCACCTCGTCCGGCGACCTGGCCCGGCGGGTGCCGGTGCCGGACGCGCGGGACGAGATCGCCGGGCTCGCCGCGACGACGAACGAGACCCTCGCCGCGCTGGAGGAGTCGGTGGCGCGGCAGCGCGGGTTCGTCGCGGACGCCTCGCACGAGCTGCGCAGTCCGATCGCGTCGCTGCGCACCCAGCTGGAGGTCGCCGCCGCGCATCCCGAGCTGATGGACGTGGCGGGGCTGGTCGAGGACGTCGTGCGGCTCCAGCATCTCGCCGCGGACCTGCTGCTCCTCGCCCGCATCGACACCGGTGACCGTCCGCCGCCCAGGCCCGTCGCACTCGGGGGTCTCGTCCGGGAGGAGCTGGAGCGCCGCGCGGCCCGCGACCGGATTCCCGTCCGGCCGTCGATCGAGGGAGACCCTCAGGTCATGGGCGTACCGGGACGGCTCGCGCGGGTCGTCGGCAACCTGCTCGACAACGCCGGACGGCACGCCGGGACGGCCGTCCGCCTGTCCTTGCGCGTGGAGGCGGGCACCGCGGTGCTGGGGGTCGCCGACGACGGGCCGGGCGTGCCCGCCGCCGACCGGGAGCGGATCTTCGAGCGGTTCGTGCGGCTGGACGACGCCCGCAGCCGCGACGAGGGCGGCGCGGGGCTCGGCCTCGCGATCGCCAGGGATCTGGTGCGGGCCCATGGCGGGGACCTGACCGCCGGCGAGGCCCCCGGTGGCGGCGCGCTCTTCGAAGTGCGGCTGCCGGCTATTTGAGGAGTTGGCGGGCGATGACCATGCGCTGGATCTGGTTGGTGCCCTCGTAGATCTGGGTGATCTTGGCGTCGCGCATCATCCGCTCCACCGGGAACTCGCGCGTGTACCCATACCCGCCCAGCAACTGCACCGCATCAGTGGTCACATCCATCGCCACATCCGAGGCCAGCGCCTTGCACGCCGAAGACACCAACGTCAGATCCGCCACCCGCTCCCCCGACATCGCCCGCTCGGACTTGACCGCCGCGTGGTAGGTCAACTGCCGGGCACCCTCCAGCCGCATCGCCATGTCCGCCAGCATGAACTGCACACCCTGGAAATCGGCGACCGGCCTGCCGAACTGACGGCGCTGCTGCACATACCCCACCGCGAAATCCAGCGCGCCCTGCGCGATCCCCAACGCCTGCGCCGCGATGGTGATCCGGGTATGGTCCAACGTCGCCAGCGCCGTCTTGAACCCCGTCCCCGGCTCCCCGATGATCCGATCCGCCGGAATCCGCACATCCTCCAAGATCACCTGCCGGGTCGGCGACCCCTTGATCCCCAGCTTGCGCTCCTTGGGACCAAACGACACCCCCGCATCGGACGCCTCCACCACGAACGCCGAAATCCCCCGCGCCCCCGCCGACGGATCGGTCACCGCCATCACCGTGTAGAACCGCGACACCCCCGCATTGGTGATCCACATCTTGGTGCCGTTCAACACCCAATGCTCACCGTCACGCACCGCGCGGGTCTTCATCCCCGCCGCATCCGACCCCGCATCCGCCTCCGACAACGCATACGAGAACATCGCCTCCCCCCGCGCCACCGGCCCCAGGAACCTCTTCTTGATCTCCTCCGAACCCGCCAGCAGCACCGGGACCGTGCCCAGCTTGTTCACCGCCGGAATCAGCGACGAGGACGCACACGCCCGGGCGACCTCCTCGATCACGATCACCGTCGCCAGCGCATCAGCCCCCGCACCCCCGTACGATTCGGGCACATGCACCGCGTGCAGACCATTGGCGACCAGAGCGTCCAGGGCCTCCCGCGGGAACCGGGACTCCTCGTCCACCACCGCCGCGAAAGGAGCGATCTTGGCATCGGCCAGCTCACGCACCGTCCGCCGCAGCAGCTCATGCTCCTCCGACGGCGCGTACGCGGGAAAGTCGCTCATCGTTCCTCCACGGCGCTCACGGCGCGCGTCAATACTTTGACGGCCAATATTTGGACGCCAAAGTAATCGACCGCCGCGGCGGCCGTCAAGGCGGTCAGAGATGCTGCAGCAGCTTGGCGAGCGCCGGGTTGTCGTTGCCCCGGCGCCAGGTCAGGCTCAGCTCGACCGGAGCGGGGTCCGGGAGGTCGACGGGCCGGAACGTCAGGCCGGCGTAGCGGAGCCGGGCCGCCGCCGCGGGCACGAGCGCGACGCCCCAGCCGGAGTCGACCAGCGCGAGGATGCTGTGCACCTGGCTGAGATACTGCGCGTACACGGGCGAGACGCGGGCCTGCCGGAACAGGCTGATCAGCAGTTCGTGGAAGTAGCGGGCCTCGACGGGCGAGTACATGATGAACCGCTGCCCGTCGAAGTCGGCCAACCGGACCGGACCCTCCCCTTCGGCGAGGGGGTGCCCGTTGGGGACGGCGGCCAGCAACGGCTCGCGATCGGCTCGGCGTTCCTCAAGGTCGGGGTCGCTGACCGGCGGCCGGACGAACCCGAGGTCGAGGCCGCCCTCGGCGAGGGCCCGCACCTGGTCTCGGGTCACCATCTCGCGCAGGACGATGCCGACGTCGGGCAGCGCCGTCCGCGCGACCTCCAGGAGCCGGCCGAGCGTGGCGTAGGCGCTCGCGGCGGTGAAACCGACCGTGATGGTCCCGGCCTCCCCCGCCGACACCTGCCGGACGGACATCGCGGCATGGTCGGCCTGCTGGAGCAGCCGGCGGGCCTCGTCGAGGAACGCCCGGCCCGCGGGCGTGAGGCGGACCGAGCGGTTCGTCCGGTCGAACAGCCGGACCTTGAGCTCGTTCTCCAGCAACTGGATCTGGCGGCTCAGCGGCGGCTGCGTCATGCGGAGCCGCTCGGCGGCCCGGCCGAAGTGCAGTTCCTCGGCGACGGCGACGAAGTTCGTCAGCTGGGTGAGAGTGAACATCGATTCCGCACAGGTATCAGTGGATGCATTTTTCGTGTTGGACCTAAATCAATCGGCCATCTTAGCCTCGGGACCATGAAGCAGACTGCGCCCGACGACATCGCCCGGCGGCTCGGGTCCGGGCTCCTCTCGTTCCCCGTCACCCACTTCCGCGACGATCTCTCCTTCGACGAGGACGGCTACCGTGAGAACATCGCGCGGCTCGGCGGATACGAGGTGGCGGGCCTGTTCGCGGCGGGCGGGACGGGCGAGTTCTTCTCGCTGACGCCGGACGAGGTCGGCCGGGTCGTGCGCGCGGCGGCCGGGGAGGCGCCGGACGGCGTCCCGGTGATCGCGCCCGCCGGGTACGGGACGGCGATGGCGGTCGAGATGGCCAGGGACGCCGAACGCGCCGGCGCCGACGGGGTGCTGCTGTTCCCGCCCTACCTCACCGAGGCTTCGCAGGACGGTCTGGTCGCGCACGTCCGTGCGGTGTGCGAGGCCACCCGCCTCGGCGTGACGATCTACAGCCGGGCGAACGCCGTCTACCAGGACACGACGGTCGCAGAGCTGGCCGACGCGTGCCCCAACCTCGTCGGTTTCAAGGATGGGGTCGGCGACCTGGAGCTGATGACGCGGGTCCGGTCCCGGCTCGGCGATCGCCTCGTCTACATCGGCGGGCTGCCGACCGCCGAGACGTTCGCGCTCCCCTACCTGGAGATGGGCGTCACGACCTACTCGTCGGCGATCTTCAACTTCGTCCCGGAGTTCGCGCTCGCGTTCTACGCCGCCGTCCGCGCGTGCGACCGGGACGGGGTGCAGCGGCGGCTGGCGGAGTTCGTCCTCCCGTACTGCGACATCCGCAACCGCGGCAAGGGCTACGCGGTGAGCATCATCAAGGCGGGCATGCGGATCATCGGCCGGCCGGCCGGCCCGGTGCGCCCGCCCCTGACGGACCTGACCGAGGGCGAGACCGCCGAGCTCACGGAACTCGTCAAGCGGGTGCGCTGAGATGGCGGGCGCGCCCGCCGGCGAGGCGACCCTCGACCGGATCGCCTGGATCGAGCTGTCCTCGGTCACCCTGCCCCTCGCCACACCGGTCAGCGACGCGAAGGTGCTGACCGGACGGCAGCGGCCGATGACCGAGGTGGTCTTCATGTTCGCCGAGATCGGCACCGAGGAAGGCCACGAGGGCATCGGCTTCGGATACTCCAAGCGCGCCGGCGGGCCCGGACAGTACGCGCACGCCGCCGAGATCGCGCCCGTCATCGTCGGCGAGGACCCGAGCGACATCGGCAGGATCTGGACGAAGCTGGCGTGGGCGGGCGCCTCCGTGGGCCGCAGCGGGCTCGCCACGCAGGCGATCGCCGCCATCGACATCGCGCTGTGGGACCTGAAGGCCAAGCGCGCCGGCCTGCCGCTCGCCAAGCTCCTCGGCGCGCACCGCGACTCCGTCCGCTGCTACAACACCTCGGGCGGGTTCCTGAGCGCACCGCTGGAGGAGGTCCTCGACAACGCGGCCGCGTCCGTGGCGGACGGGATCGGCGGCATCAAGATCAAGGTCGGGCATCCCGACCACGCCGAGGACCTGCGCCGCGTCACCGCCGTCCGGGAGCGGCTCGGCGACGGGTTCCCGCTCATGGTGGACGCGAACCAGCAGTGGGACCGTCCGGCCGCGCAGCGGATGGGGCGCGCCCTGGAGGCGTTCGGCCTCACCTGGATCGAGGAGCCCCTGGACGCCTACGACGCCGAAGGGCACGCCGCACTGGCCCGCGCACTCGACACGCCCGTCGCCACCGGCGAGATGCTCACCAGCGTCGCCGAGCACTGCGAACTCATCGACAAGGGCGCGGCCGACATCATCCAGCCGGACGCGCCGCGCATCGGCGGCATCACCAACTTCCTCAGGCTCGCCGCGCTCGCGGACCACCGGCATCTGCAACTCGCACCGCACTTCGCGATGGAGATCCATCTGCATCTGGCCGCCGCGTACCCGAGCGAGCCGTGGGTCGAGCACTTCGACTGGCTCGACCCGCTGTTCAACGAACGGCTGACGATCGAGGACGGGCGGATGCACGTCCCGGCCCGTCCCGGCCTCGGGATAACTCTCAGCGAGCAGGCCCGCGCCTGGACGACGGCACGGACCCTCGTGGGCCACCGGCACTGAAACCGGTTTCTGTCGCTGCGGCCGAGCCTCGCCGCCACGAAGCCTCTGCGGCACGTATCGGCAGGTCAAAGATTTCCCACCTTGACTCTTGACATCTCGACGCCCTCTGCTGCAATCATTCTCTGACAACGGTTTCAGTGACGCGGGCGACAGACAGGAGTCAATGTGGCGACCATCCACGACGTGGCGGCGCGGGCCGGCGTCTCTCCCGCCACCGTCTCGCGGTTCCTGCGGGGACAGCGGGTCAGGTCGGCGGAGGCCATCCAGGCCGCCGTGGATGAGCTGGGCTTCGCGCCGAACATCGCGGCGCAGTCGCTGAAGTCGGGGCGCACCCGCACCATCGGCGTCGTCGTTCCCGACATCACGAACCCGTACTTCGCCGCCGTCGTGAAGGGCATGGAGTCCGTCAGCCGCGACCGCGGCTACCGGCTGCTGCTCGCCAACAGCGACGAGAGCGGCGACCGCGAGGCCGACCTGCTCGCCGACATGGCCCGCCAGGTGGACGGCATCATCCTCGCCCCCGCCACCGAGCACGAGGAGACCCCGCTGCAACTGCGCGACAGCGGCCTGCCGGTCGTGTTCATCGACCGGGACCTCGCCGACGGGGAGAGCTTCGACGCCGTGCTCGTCGACAACCGGGCGGGCGGACGGCAGGCCGCCGAGCATCTCCTCGCCCTCGGCCACACCCGCATCGCGATGATCAGCGGCGGCCAGGAGTCCACCCCCGGCCGCTACCGGCGGGACGGCTTCCTGGAGGCGGTGTCCGCCGCCGGCGTCGAGATCCCGCCGGAGTTCGACCTCATCGGCGACTTCCGCGAGGAGCGCGCCTACCAGCTCACCCTGTCGCTGCTGTCGCTCGCCGAACCGCCGACCGCGATCTTCACCGCGAACAACCTCACGACGCTGGGCGCGCTGAAGGCGCTGCACGACATGCGGGTGGACGTCCCCGGGCAGATCAGCCTCATCGGCTTCGACGACCTGGACACCGGGCCGCTGCTGCGGCCCCCGCTGACCGTCGTCGACCGTCCGATGACCGAGCAGGGCGTGCTCGCGATGCGGCTGCTGCTGCACCGCTTCGACGACAGCGAGACCCGCGACCTCCCCCGCCGCATCGTCATGGAGATAAAGATCGTCGAACGCGCCTCGACCGCTGCGCCCCGGACCTCCAGGAAGGCTGGAAAGACGCGATGACCGTGACCGAGTTGCAGGGGTTCCTGCGTGGTCTGCCGGGTGTGGATCAGGTGGGGGCCGAGGAGCGGGCGGCGCGGTTGGCGTCGCGGTCGATCAAGACGTCGGCGAAGGCGGCGGCGATCGATCTGGCGATTTCGATGGTGGATCTGACCACGTTGGAGGGTGCGGACACGCCGGGGAAGGTGCGGGCGTTGTGTGCCAAGGCCGCCCATCCCGACCCGTCGGATGTCTCGGTGCCGCAGGTGGCGGCGGTGTGTGTGTATCCCGATCTGGTGGAGGTCGCCGTCCGCTCCCTCGCGGGCTCGGGGGTGGGGGTGGCCAGTGTGGCGACGGCGTTTCCGTCGGGGCGGGCGCCGTTGGAGGCCAAGCTGGCCGATACCAGGGCTGCGGTGGCGGCGGGTGCGGCCGAGATCGACATGGTGATCGATCGGGGCGCGTTTTTGGCCGGTGATTACGGGACGGTGTTCGAGGAGATCGTGGCGGTGAAGGATGCGTGTGGTGCCGCGCATCTGAAGGTGATCTTGGAGACCGGTGAGCTGGCCACGCTGGATCATGTGCGGCGTGCGTCGTGGTTGGCGATGCGGGCGGGCGCCGATTTCATCAAGACCTCGACCGGGAAGGTCTCTCCGGCGGCGACGTTGCCGGTGACGTTGGTGATGTTGGAGGCGGTCCGCGATTTCCGGGCGGTGACGGGACGGCAGGTGGGGGTCAAGCCGGCTGGGGGGATCCGCACCACCAAGGACGCGGTCAGGTATCTGGTTTTGGTGAACGAGACGGCCGGGCCGGACTGGCTGTCGCCCGACTGGTTCCGCCTGGGGGCGTCCAGTGTGTTGAACGATCTGTTGATGCAGCGCCGCAAGCTGGCCACCGGTGTGTATTCCGGTCCCGACTACTTCACCCTGGACTGAGGGATCATGGCAGTTTTCGAGTATGCGCCGGCGCCGGAGTCGCGGGCCGTTGTCGACATCCGCGCCTCCTACGGGCTGTTCATCAACGGTGAGTTCGTCGATGGGCACGGGGAGCCGTTCAAGTCGATCAACCCGGCGGATGAGTCGGTGCTGGCCGACATCGCCTGTGCAGACGAGGCCGACGTGGATCGCGCCGTCACCGCCGCGCGGGCCGCGTTCGAGTCGGTGTGGGGGCCGATGCCCGGCGCCGAGCGGGCCAAGTACCTGTACCGGATCGCGCGGATCATCCAGGAACGCTCCCGCGAGCTGGCCGTTTTGGAGTCGATCGACAACGGCAAACCGATCCGCGAGTCGCGGGATGTGGACGTGCCGCTGGTGGCGGCGTGGTTCTTCTACTACGCCGGGTGGGCCGACAAACTCTCCCACGCCGGGTTCGGGGCCAACCCCGGGCCGGTGGGGGTGGCGGGGCAGGTGATCCCGTGGAACTTCCCGCTGCTGATGCTGGCCTGGAAGATCGCCCCCGCCCTGGCCTGCGGGAACACGGTGGTGTTGAAACCGGCCGAGACCACGCCGCTTTCGGCGTTGCTGTTCGCCGACATCTGCCGCCAGGCCGACCTGCCGCCGGGGGTGGTCAACATCATCACCGGTGCCGGTGACACCGGCCGCGCGCTGGTCGCCCATGACGGGATCGACAAGGTCGCCTTCACCGGCTCCACCGAGGTGGGCCGCCAGATCGCCCGCACCCTGGCCGGCACAAACAAACGCCTCACCCTGGAACTCGGGGGCAAGGCCGCCAACATCGTCTATGAGGACGCGGCCCTGGACCAGGCGGTCGAGGGGATCGTCAACGGGATCTTCTTCAACCAGGGGCATGTGTGCTGCGCCGGGTCCCGGCTGCTGGTCCAGGAATCGGTCGCCGACCAGGTCCTGGACCGGCTCAAGACCCGGATGGCGACCCTGCGGGTCGGTGACCCCCTGGACAAGAACACCGACATCGGCGCGATCAACTCCGCCGAACAACTCACCAAGATCAAAGAGCTCACCGCCGCCGGGGAGGCCGAAGGCGCCGGGCGGTGGTCACCCCCGTGTGAACTGCCCGCGCAGGGGTTCTGGTTCGCGCCGACGATCTTCACCGGGGTGGCGCAGTCGCATCGGATCGCGCGCGAGGAGATCTTCGGGCCCGTCCTTTCGGTGTTGACGTTCCGTACTCCGGACGAGGCTGTCACCAAGGCCAACAACACTCCGTACGGGTTGTCGGCGGGGATCTGGACCGAGAAGGGCTCGCAGATCCTGTGGACCGCGCAACGGCTGCGGGCCGGGGTGGTGTGGGCCAACACCTTCAACAAGTTCGACCCCGCCTCCCCGTTCGGCGGCTACAAGGAATCGGGGTTCGGCCGCGAGGGCGGACGCCACGGACTGGAGGCATACCTCAATGTCTGACCGTCTCGCCGTCCGCAAGACCTACAAGCTGTTCATCGCAGGCGCGTTTCCCCGCTCCGAGTCCGGCAGGTCCTATCCCGTGACCGACACCAAAGGCCGCTTTGTGGCCAACGCCGCCAAAGCGTCCCGAAAAGACGCCCGCGACGCGGTGGTCGCGGCCCGCAAAGCGTTCGGCGGCTGGTCGGCCCGCACCCCCTACAACCGCGCCCAGATCCTCTACCGGATCGCCGAAATGCTCGAAGGGCGCCGCGACCAGTTCACCACCGAACTCCGCCACACCGGGCTCACCAAACCCCAGGCCAACGCCGAGGTGGACGCCGCCATCGACCGGTGGGTCTGGTACGCCGGATGGGCCGACAAACTCACCGCCGTCACCGGCGCCGCCAACCCCGTCGCCGGACCCTTCTTCAACTTCTCCACCCCCGAACCCACCGGCGTCGTCGCCGTCATCGCCCCCGACTCACCCCTCCTCGGCCTGGTCTCGGTCCTGGCCCCGGTCATCGTCACCGGCAACACCACCATCCTCATCGCCTCCGAACCCAACCCGCTCCCGGCGATCACCCTGGCCGAAGTCCTGGCCACCTCCGACCTCCCCCCCGGCGTGGTCAACATCCTCACCGGCCACCGCACCGAACTCGCCCCCCCGCTGGCCTCCCACATGGACATCAACGCCCTCGACCTCACCGGCGCACCAGCCGAAAACCTCCACGACCTGCACAACCAAGCCGCCGACAACCTCAAACGCCTCCACCACCCCACCGAAACCGACTGGACCACCCAACCCACAACCACCCGCATGACCGCCTTCCTGGAAACCAAGACCGTCTGGCACCCCGTCGGCGTCTGATCCACAACCGCGAACACCCAAGGACACGGCGCAACCGCCGTGACCTCTCCCCACTCATGCCTCGAACAGCCGGAACAGGAGGACCGCGATGGAACCCCACGGTGTTCTCGTCGTCGGCAGCATCACCGCGGACGTGACCGCGTTCAGCACACGGTTCCCGCGACGCGGTGAGACCGTGCTCGGCGACGACTTCACCCTCGTGCTCGGCGGGAAGGGCGCGAACCAGGCGGTCGCGTCCGCTCGCGCGGGGGCGCGGACATGGCTCGCCGGGTGCGTCGGCCGTGACCCGTTCCGCGAGATCGTCCTGGACGGCCTGAGGTCGTACGGCGTCGAACTGGACGAGGTCCGGACCGTGGACGGCCGCACCGGCGTCGCGCACATCCGCGTGGACGCGTCCGGGGAGAACGACATCGTCATCACCCCCCTGGCGAACGCCGACCTCAGTCCGGAGATGGTCGACGCGAGCATCGGCGCGACCGCCGGGAAGGTCGGCGTCCTGCTCCTGCAACTCGAAGTCCCCGCGGCGACGACCTGCCACGCCGCGAAGGCGGGCAGGGCGGCCGGGCTGACGGTCGTCCTCGACCCCGCCCCCGCCCAGGCTCTCCCCGACGACGTCTGGCCGCACATCGACCTGGTCACCCCGAACGAGAGCGAGGCGACGGAGCTGACCGGTGTGGAGGTCACCGACCCGGCGTCCGCCGAGCGGGCCGGGCGATGGTTCCTCGACCGCGGCGTCGGCCACGCGCTGGTCACGCTGGGCGCGGGCGGCGCCGTCTCCGTCACCCGCGAAGGCGCCCGGCACTTCACCGCCTACGAGGTCACCGCCGTGGACACCACCGCGGCCGGGGACGCGTTCACCGGCTCGCTGGGCGCCGCGCTCGCGGCCGGCGACGACCTGGAACGTGCCATCCGGCGGGGCATGGCCGCCGGGGCGCTGGCGACGACCCGTCCCGGCGCGAGCCCGTCCCTGCCCGGACGGGACGAGGTGGACGCACTGATGTCCGGCAACACCCTGGAAGGAGCCGCCCGATGAGGCGCAACAACGGCACGCTCAACGGCCAGCTGGCCCGGGTCATCTCCGAGCTCGGGCACACCGACCGGCTCGTCGTCACCGACGCCGGGCTGCCCATCCCGCCTGGGGTGGAGCGGGTCGACCTGGCGGTGCGGGAGAACCTTCCGCGCTTCCTCGACCTGCTGGACGCCGTCCTCGCTGAGGTCGCCGTGGAGGGCGTGCTGATGTCGGAGGAGATCAAGCAGCACAGCCCGGAGATGCTCGCCGAGATCGAGGCCCGGTTCACCGGCGTCGAGATCCGGTTCGTGCCGCACACCGAGTTCAAGCGGTCCACCGGCGAGGCGCGGGCGGCGGTGCGGTCCGGGGAGTTCACCCCGTACGCGAACGTGCTGCTGACCGCGGGCGTCGTCTACTGACGGGAGATCGACATGCGGATGCAGCTGGTCGACGTCCACAAGTCGTTCGGGGAGAACCACGTGCTGCGGGGCGTCGGTCTCGCGGTCGAGCCGGGCGAGGTCGTCGCGCTGTGCGGCGAGAACGGCGCCGGCAAGTCCACCCTGACCCGGGTGATCTCCGGCGCGCACCAGCCGGACGGCGGCACGGTCCTCGTCGACGGCCGCGCCACGGTCCTGAAGGACCCGCAGGCCGCGATGGCGCTCGGGATCGAGGTCATCTACCAGGAGTTCCAGCAGAACCTGTTCCCGAACCTGTCCGTCGCCGAGAACATGCACGTCCTCGACCGGGAGGGCCGGTTCGGGCGGCTGCTGGTGTCGCGCCGCCGGATGGCGGAGGCCGCCGTGTCCGCCCTGAAGGATCTCGGCCTGGACATCGACGTGCGGCGGCCGGTCGGCGAGCTCGGCGTCGCCGAGCGGCAGATGGTCGAGATCGCCAAGGCGATGACGCACAAGCCGCGGCTGCTGATCCTGGACGAGCCGACCGCGGCGCTGGACGAGCGGGAGTCGGAGCGGCTGTTCGAACAGATCCGGCGGCTGCGCAAGGCCGGCGTCACGATCCTCTACATCAGCCACCGGCTGGACGAGGTGTTCGAGCTGTCCGACCGGATCGTCGTCCTGCGCGACGGCCGCGTCACCCTGGACGAGCCCACCGGGACGCTCTCCCCCGCCCAGGTCGTCACCGCGATGGTCGGCGACGCCGTGGACGACTTCTACCCGAAGGAGCACAACACCACGGACCGGGTCGTCCTGCGGGTCCGGGGCGCGTCGGGCGGCGAAGCGTTCCGCGACGTCGACCTGGACGTCCGGGCGGGCGAGGTGCTCGGCATCGGCGGTGTCGTCGGCTGCGGCCGCGGCGAGCTGCTGCGCGCGCTGTTCGGCCTGCACCCGCTCACGTCCGGGACGGTGACCGTGGACGGCGAACCTGTCCGGGCACGCGGCCCGAGGCAGGCGATCTCCGGGCGCATCGCGTACGTCACCCCGGACCGGTCCGGTGAGGGTCTCGCCATGCAGCAGTCCGTCGAGGCGAACGTGTCGCTGCCGTCCCTCGGCCGCTTCACGAGGGCCGACGTCGTCATGCGCGGCCGGGAGCGCGCAGAGACCGGGAAGGTGATGGCGGACCTGCGGGTCCGCGCGGCGTCGCCGTCCATCGCGGCGGGCTCCCTGTCGGGCGGCAACCAGCAGAAGGCGCTGTTCGCCAAGTGGGTGATGGCCGGGCCCCGGGTGCTGCTGATGGACGAGCCGACCCGCGGCGTCGACGTCGGCGCCAAGACCGAGATCTACCGGATCATCAACGGCCTCACCGCGGACGGCGTCGCCGTGGTGCTGGTCAGCTCCGACCTGCCCGAGCTCGTCGCCATGTCCGACCGCGTCCTCATGATGCGCGAGGGACGCACCGTCTCCGAGCTCACCGGCGACGACGTCAACGAACAGAACATCCTCGAGCACGCACTGGTAGGTGCCCCATGACCTCCACCGTCACGAGCCTCGCGTCCCCGTCGCGGCTCTCCTCGGCGGCCGCCGCCGCGCGCCGGCTGCGCGCGGTCTGGATGCTGCTGCTGGTCGGGATCATCCTGAGCATCGCCTCACCGGTCTTCCTGACGCACAACAACCTGATGAACGTCGGGCTGGCCACGTCCGTCGCGGCGCTGCTCGCCGTCGGGCAGACCTACGTGATCATCCTGGCGGAGATCGACCTGTCGGTCGGCGCGGCGCTCGGCTTCACCGCCGTCGTCACCGCGCAGACACTCCGCGACCACGGTCTCGTCGCCGGGGTCGGCGCGGGCGTGGCGACGGGCGCCGCGATCGGGCTGGTGAACGGGCTGCTCGTCACCAAGACGCGGATGCCGTCGTTCATCGCGACGCTCGCCACCATGTCGGTGCTGTCGGGGCTCAGCCTGCAGCTCACCAAGGGCAACCCGGTCGCCGTCACCGACTACGACTTCCAGGGCATCGGGCAGAACCGGATCGCCGGCGTGCCCGTCCCCGTCGTGATCATGCTGGTGGTGTTCGCGGTGTTCGGGTACCTGCTCGCGCGGACCCGGTTCGGCCGATACGTCTACGCCACCGGCGACAACACCGAGGCGGCCCGGCTGTCGGGCGTCCGCACCGACCGGGTGAAGATCCTCGCGTTCGTGATCAGCGGCGTGCTGGCGGCGCTGGCCGGATTCATCCTCACCGCGCGACTGTCCACCGCTGAGCCGACCGCCGGCACCGGCCTGGAACTGGAGGCCATCGCCGCCGTCATCATCGGCGGGACGAGCCTCGCCGGCGGACGCGGCACCCTGCTCGGCACCCTCGTCGGCGCGCTCGTCCTCGGCGTCATCGACAACGGAATGAACCTCCTGGACGTCTCGCCGTTCCTGCAGAACGTCGTGAAGGGCCTGGTCATCCTGCTGGCCGTGTTCCTGGACCGCAACATCGACGTGCTGCGCTCCCTCATCCCGAAACGTGCGGACAAGACCGCGCAAGGCGGGCCGTCCCATCGCAGCGGCACCGCCGCCAAGACCCTCTGACCGATTCCCACCCCACCCCCCGCGAAGGAGATTCCCATGCGCGTGGCCCGAACCACCCGCGCCGTGATCGCCGTGACGGCCGCCGCCGCGCTCGCCCTGACCGGGTGCAGCCGCGCCGGCGAGGACGCCGGCGCCTCCACCGGCAAGGCGTCCGGCAAGAAGGACGCGACGATCATCATGAGCACGCTCAACAACCCGTTCTTCGTCAGCGTCAAGAACGGCGCCCAGGCGCAGGCGGCCAAGCTCGGCATCAAGCTGAACGTGCAGAACGCCAACAACAGCGACGCCGCCGCGCTCAACCAGGCGACGACGGCCATCTCCAAGCAGACCGGCATCCTGATCATCGACCCGGTCAGCACCCAGTCGGCGACGTCGTCGGTGACGCAGGCGAACGGCGCCGACATCCCGGTGATGGCGTTCGACCGCAAGCCGTCCGGCGGCAAGCTCGCCACGTTCGTCGGCTACGACGCCGTCCAGGCCGGGCGGAACGCCGCCAAGTCGCTCGCCGAGGCCGTCGGTGAGAAGGGCAAGGTCGTGGAGATCCAGGGCCTGCTCGGCACGAACGTCGCGCAGGACCGCAGCAAGGGCTTCAACGAGGAGATCGCCAAGCACAAGGGCATCACGGTCGTCGCCAAGCAGGCCGCCGACTTCGACCGCGCCAAGGCGCTGAACGTGATGACGAACGTGCTGCAGGCCAACCCGGGCATCAACGGCGTGTACGCCGCGAACGACGAGATGGCCATGGGCGTCCTGTCGGCGCTGAAGGCCGGCAACCTGTCCAAGAAGGTGAAGCTCGTCGGCAACGACGGCATCTCCGACGCGCTGGCCGCGGTCGCGGCGGGCGACATGTACTCGACGAACGCCGAGTCGCCGTTCGCGCTGGGCCAGAAGGTCATGACGCTCGCCGCCGACGTCCTCGCCGGCAAGAAGGTCGCGGCCGACGAGACGCTGCAGGGCAGGCTCGTCACGAAGGGCGACGCCAAGGAGTACGCCGACTACCTGGTCGGGCTCGGCGACGCCGCGGACGTCCCGCCGTCGCTCAAGTGATCGGCGGACGGTCCCGCCGGCCCCCGTCCGGGTCGGCGGGACCGTCCTTTTCCTCGCTGGGTTGACCGGACAGGATTCGAACCTGCGACCCGCTGCTTGTAAGGCAGCCGCTCTGCCCGGGCTGAGCTACCGGTCATCCATCGGAAACGGCATTCAGTTTCCGCAGTTCTCCGGGCTGGATTTGAACCAGCCATCGCCCGCTTATCATACGGGTGCCCTTACCGGCCTGGGCCACCGGAGATCGGTGCTCTCGCCGAGGCGAAAGCCGCTGCTGGAGCAGGGGTCGAACCTGCATGACGTGATCCAGAGTCACGCATCCTGCCATTGGATGATCCAGCATGGGTGCCCGCCGGCGAGCGGTGGCGTCCGCCCGCCCGTGGGCACGGGAGAACCGGCCGGGGGTCGTTACTCCCGCCGGTCCAGTCCGGAGCCGCACCCGGGAATCGAACCCGGTTCTCCTGGGTGGAAGCCAGGTGCCTCACCATTTCGGCTTGTGCGACGTGGCCGTCCGAGGAGTCGAACCTCGTCCTCCCGGGCTTCAACCGGGCGCTCGTCCTCACGAGCTCGAAGGCCGTGGATCGGGCCGGACTCGAACCGGCATCTGCCCGCTTGCAAGGCGGGTGCTCTCCCAATTGAGCTACTGACCCGTGAAGTGCATGAAAAAGGCCGCCGGGATATCTCCCTGACGGCCTCCGGTGAGCCTGACGGCCCTATCCAGAGGCGTTTCCGAAGGCGGCGAAACCTCGCTGCGGCCCGGCACCGAAGTGCTGCGGCGCCTGCTGCGCGATGATCGCGGTCACGTCCGCTCCCTTCCGGTTTCCGTTCCCGTTCAGCTCGTTACTCATATGGTGCGGGACGCGGGGTGAACGCGCAACGCCTTTTTACGCGGATCGCCCCGGGCCATTCGGGAGGAGTGGCCCGGGGCGGTCGGCCGTGCGTCAGATCGCCCTGCGGCGGGTGCGGGCCGAGCGGCCGCGCGAGGGGGTCAGCAACCGCTGCAGGACCCTGAACGGCAGGGTCACGACCGTGATGACCGCGCCGACGACGGCGCTGAGGACGCTCGCGATCGAGCCGATGATGGCGCTGAGCGCTGCACTGATGCGGCGCATTGGATTCACTCCTTCAGGTCGTCCTATGTCGACCCGTACCCGTGGGTGGAGTTTTACACCGATTTTGTGCCGACGACGACGGTGGCGTAGAACTCCTCCGACGTGGCGACCGTGGCCGCCAGGCCGCCCTGTTCGACGGCGGCGACCGCATCGGCGACCTGGCTTTCGCTCGTCTCGAACAGCAGGTGGCCACCCGGGGCGAGCCAATGCGGCGCCTCGGCGGCGACTCGGCGCAGGACGTCCAGCCCGTCGGCTCCGCCGTCGAGCGCCACACGGGGCTCATGGTCGCGGGCTTCCGCCGGCATCAGGCCGACGTCCCCGGTCGGGACGTAGGGGACGTTGGCCAGCAGCACGTCGACCCGTCCGCGCAGCGTGCCCGGCAGCGGTTCGAAGAGGTCGCCCTCGTAGGCGAGGCCGCCGAACGGCGCGATGTTGCGGCGGGCGCAGCGCACCGAGGCGGGCTCGATGTCGGCGGAGTGCAGGACGAACTCGTCCATGCCCGAGACGAGCGCGGCCCCCAGCGCCCCGGAACCGCAGCACAGGTCGAGGACGACCGGTTGCGGCGGGGCCAGGGCGTAGGCCTTCAGGACGAGGAACTGGGTGCGGCGGCGGGGCCTGAACACCCCGGGGTCGACGGCGATCCGCAGCCCGCAGAACAGCGCCCAGCCGAGGACGTGTTCGAGCGGCTCCCCGGCGGCGCGTCGTTCCACCATGGCGGACGCGTCGCCGTCGGTGCGGGCGGTGGCGAGGATCAGACGTGCCTCGTCCTCGGCGAAGACGCAGCCGGCGGCGCGGAGCCTGGAGACGATGACGGACTCGGTGAGTGGCGCTGTCATGGGCGGGCCACTTTATCCGACAACCGCAACGTTCCGGGCGGCGGCGGTGTTCAGGGGATATGAACAGCTATGCGAGCAGGGTGGCGGAGGCGGACTGGTCCGCGCTCGCCGGCGAGATGGACGCCTACGGCAGCGCGCTGACGTCCCCGCTCCTGACGAAGGAGGAGTGCGCGGACGTCTCCGCCCTCTACGACGAGGCGGAACGGTTCCGGTCGACGATCGACATGGAGCGGTACCGGTTCGGCGCCGGGCAGTACCGCTACTTCGCCGAGCCGTTCCCCGAGCCGGTCGGAGAGTTGCGCGCGGCGCTGTACCCGCGCCTGCTGCCGATCGCCCGGGACTGGGCGGCCAGGCTGGGACGTCCCGCGCCGTGGCCGGACACGCTGGCGGAGTGGCTGGAGATGTGCCACGCGGCGGGCCAGACGAAGCCGACGCCGATCCTGCTGCGGTACGGGCAGGACGACTGGAACGCGCTGCACCGCGACCTGTACGGCGACCTCGTGTTCCCCCTCCAGGTCGTGATCGGCCTGGACGAGCCGGGCGTCGACTACACCGGCGGGGAGTTCCTGATGGTGGAGCAGCGGGCCCGAGCGCAGTCTCGCGGGACGGCGACGCTGCTGCCGCGCGGCCGCGGCCTGGTCTTCACGACGCGGGACCGTCCGGTGCGGACGAAGCGCGGCTGGTCGGCGGCCCCGATGCGGCACGGCGTCAGCGTCGTCCGGTCCGGTGGCAGGCACACGCTCGGGCTCGTGTTCCACGACGCCTCCTAGGGCGCGACAATGGAGTGTCGTCCAGGGACGGGGATCACGGGTTGTCTGACAGGCCGGACTTGAAGGCCGACTGCGCGAGCTGTTTCGGGCTGTGCTGTGTGGCGCTGCCGTTCGCCAGGTCGGCCGACTTCGCCGTGGACAAGGCCGCCGGCGAGCCGTGCCGTAACCTCCTCGCCGACTTCCGCTGCCGCATCCACACCGATCTCCGGCGGCAGGGCTTCCCGGGCTGCACCGTCTTCGACTGTTTCGGCGCCGGTCAGAAGGTCTCGCAGAAGACCTTCGCGGGCCGGGACTGGCGGCGTGACCCGGACGTCGCCCGGCGGATGTTCGAGGTGCTCCCCGTCATGCGGCAGCTGCACGAGCTGCTGTGGTACCTGAACGAGGCCATGGCGATGCCGTCCGCCGGGCCGATCCGCGACGACCTTCGGCGGGTCTTCGACGAGGTCGAACACCTCACCGAGGGCGACCACGGCGAACTCGCCGAGGTGGACGTCAGGGCGGAGCGGGACCGCGCGAACGTCCTGCTGCTGCGGGCCAGCGAGCTCGCCAGGGCCAGCCTCCCCGGTCGCGGGAAGAACCGGCGCGGCGCGGATCTCATGGGCGCGAAGCTGAAGCGCGCCGACCTGCGCGGCGCCGACCTGCGCGGCGCGTACCTGATCGCGGCCGATCTGCGCGGCGCCGACCTGCGCGCGGCCGACCTGATCGGGGCGGACCTGCGGGACGCCGACCTGCGCGGCGCCGACCTCACCGGGAGCCTCTTCCTGACGCAGGCGCAGCTCGACTCGGCGCGGGGCGACGCCGCGACCCGCCTGCCCGCGGCCCTCGCAAGGCCCGCGCACTGGTGACCAGCGCGACCTGATCTTGTTTAGGGCCGCCGTCAAGGGGCATTTCCGCAGCGCACGTCATCGGGGGGTTGCGTGGCGCGGGTGAGATGGTGGGGCACGGGTCTCGTGGCCCTGGTGCTGCTGGTCCTCGGCGCCGGGCTGCCCCTGCTCGACAAGGCACTCGGAGGCCGCGGAACGCCGCTGGCGCCGGGGACGGTGGTGTCGGTCGGGACGGAGCGGGACGGCGTCCGCCCGGTGACGTTCGTGGTCCCGTCCCCCGGGTGGGTGCTGGACAGGGCCGACACCTCGCTCGCCAGCAACGCCGAGTTGCTCAGCGGCGGTGTGGTGTTCAGCCTCAGCGTGGTGGTCCCGCTGGGCTCGGTGGACGCGCGGAAGCTGTGGAACGGCCTTGGCCGGATCGTCGCCGCGGGCGGGCACGCGCGCGTGCGGGCTCAGCCCGTCCCGATCACCACGGCGCACGGCCTGACCGGGCTGACGGGAGGGCTCGCCGGGCGGCGGCGCGCCGGCATGGCGACCGTGTTCGCGAAGGACACGCTTGGGGCCACCGTGACGGCGTCGGGTCCGCCGCACGCCTATCGGGAGGTGGCCGCGGAGGTCGAGGCGATGGTGCGGACGATCAGGATCGCGGCGCCATGACGGTGACCCGCGGCGCCCTCGCGCACCGTCCCGCGTTCTGGCTGTGGGCGGCCGCGTGCCTGCTCGGCGCCTGGATCGCGGTTCGCGGGATCGGCGCGCACGTGGCGGCGTTCCCGGGCGGTGCGATCGCCGGTGCCGCGCTGCTCGCGCCGACGCTGGCCGCCGGGGTGTGGATCCTGCGGCGGCTGCACCCGGTCCGGTCGCGTCCGCTCGGGTACGCGCTGATCGCGGTGGCGTGGGGCGGGCTGGCCGCGTTCGGGACGGTGCTGCCCGCGAACGCGGCGTTCCAGGCGATCATCGGCAAGACCGCGGGGCCGGGCTTCAACGCGGCGTGGGGCGCGGCGATCGCGGCACCGGTGAACGAGGAGATCCTGAAACTGCTCGGTGTCGCGACGCTGGCGCTGATGGCGCCGTCCGCGATCCGCGGGCCGCTGGACGGCTGGGGGTACGGCGCGCTGTCCGGGCTGGGATTCCAGTTCGTGGAGAACTTCCTGTACGTCCTGAACACGATCGTGCTGACGGGCGCCACACAGGACGCGAACGCGGCGTTCTTCTCCTTCGGCAGCCGGGTGGTCGGCGGGGCGTGGTGGAGCCACTGGGCGATGACCGCGGTCGGCGGCGCGGGCCTCGGCCTCCTGATCGGGCGGGTGTCCCGGGCGAACCTCGCGATCGCCGTGGGCGCATTCGTCCTCACGATGGCGCTGCACTCGTGGTGGGACGCGCCGGCCCTGTCCGGGCTCGCCCTGATGCCGGTGAAGGGGGCGCCGATCCTGATCGCCGCCGTCGTCACCTACCGCCTGGCCAGACGCCGCTACCTGTCGCATTTCCGGCGGACCGTGCATGCGGAGACCGCGAGCGGCGTCCTCGTGCCGGGCGAGGGTCACGTGCTCGCGTTCCGCAAATGGCGCCGCAAGGAGCGGTGGGACGTGCCGGCCGGGGAGCCGCGCCGGCTGCTCGCCCGGCTCCGGACCACCGAGCTCGACCTGATCGAGGACGGGCTCGGCGGCCTGGAACCGGACCCGCGGGCCGCGGACCGGCTGCGGGCCGACATCCGCGACCTGCGGCACGACCTCAGGGCGTCCGCCGCGCCGCCGCGCGTGGCGTGAGGAGCAGGACGGCGGCGCAGACGGCGGCGGCGAGGAACAGGGCGTAGGCGGGGTCGCGGGAGCTCCCGCCGACGGACGCGAACGCGCCCATGACGGCGACGCCCAGCGTGGCGCCGAACTGCCGGACGGCGCCCAGCAGGCCGCCCGCCGCACCCGCCGTCCCGTCGGGCGCCGCGGCGACCACCATGGTGGCGAGGGCGGGCAGCGCGAACGACACGCCGAAACCCGTGCAGAGCAGGCCCGCGACCAGTGGCGGGTACGACGCGCCGCCCCGCAGCACCGCCCCGAACAGCAGTCCCCCGGCCGTCAGCAGCCCGAGGCCGGCGAGGACGGGCCGGCGCGGACCGGTCCTCGCCACGATCCTGCCGGTGACCAGGGGGTTGAACGCGAACGGCAGCGTCATCGGCAGGAACGCCAGCCCGGTCTGGAAGGCCGTCAGGCCCAGGGTCTGCCGGAACACCAGCGGCAGCACGAACAGCACGCCGGTCATGACGAAGTTGACCGCCGCGCCGGCGGCCAGAGCGGCGGGCATCCCGGGTGCCCGGAGCACGGCCGGCGCGATGACCGGCGCCCGGCTCCTCCGCTCTCGCACCGTGAACGCGGCACCCGCCGCGACCGCACCGGCCGCCGAGCCCGCGGCGTGCACGCCCGAACCGCCGCCGAGCGCGATGAGGGCGTCGGTCAGCAGGCCCATCGCCGCGCACGCCAGGAGCTGCGCCGGCCAGTCGATCGCGCGCGTGCCGCGCGGGCAGTGCACGGACCGCCCGGCGACCAGGGCGAGGACGACGACGGCCAGCGGCACGTTGATCAGGAAGATGGCGCGCCAGCCCGCGAGGCCGACCAGGGCGCCGCCCGCGAGGGGGCCCGCGACGAGCGCGGCACCGCTGGTCGCCGCCCAGGTCGCCACCGCCCGGGCGCGTTCGGCGGGCTCCGGGTGCAGCCGGGCGATCATGGCCATGGACGCGGGCACGCACGCCGCGGCGGCGGCGCCGAGCACCGCGCGCAGCGCCACGAGCGTCCACAGGTCCGGCGCGGCGGCGCTGAGCAGTGACGCGACGCCGAAGGCCGCGATGCCCGCGCGGAAGACGCGGTGCGCGCCGTACCGGTCGGCGACGGCGCCCGCCGACAGCAGCAGGGCACCGAACACGACGGTGTAGCCGGTGACGGCCCACTGCAGGCCCGCGAGCGTTCCGTGCAGGGAGCGGGCGAGGTCGGGTTCGGCCACCGACAGGACCGTCGTGTCGAGCAGCACCATGAAGTATCCGAGGGAGACGCCGAGCAGCGCGGGGCGGCGCCGCACGCCGGCGGCGTCCGCCGATGCGGGTGAGAGAACCGGGCTCATGGCGGACAAGTCTGGAAATTTCGGCTCCAGGGCTCCACCGGCGGCGCCGCACGGGGCGTTCGGAATATCCGAACGGGCGTCCAGGGTTGCCCCCGCATGGAACTGCGCCAGCTGCGGACGTTCGAGGCCGTCGTCGCCCACCGGACTGTCACCGACGCCGCCAACGCGCTCGGCCTCGCACCGTCGTCGGTGTCGGAGCAGATCCGGGCGCTGGAGGGCTCGCTGGGCGTGCCGCTGTTCGACCGCGGCCCGAAGGGCATGCGGCTGACCCCGGAGGGGGAACGGATGCGCGGATGGGCGCGCCGGCTGCTCCGGCAGGCCGAGCAGGCCCGCAGCGAGGTGACCGGGGAGCGGCCGGTGCTGCGGCTCGGCGCGCTGGAGTCCATCGCCGCCACGCACGTCCCCGGTGTCCTCGCGCGGCTGGCCGAGCGGCGGCCGGGCCTGCGGGTGGAAGTTCGGTCCGACGCGGCGCGCGACCAGCTCCTGGACGCGGTCGCCGCCGGCACCCTGGAGGCCGCGCTGCTGCTCGACGTCGGCGACGACGTCGGCGGGCTCGGCTTCGCGCCGCCGCCCGCGCCGCTGGACTTCGTCGATCTGGAACCGGTGCCGCTCGTCCTCGTCGCGGCGCCCGGCCATCCGCTCGCCGGGGCGCCCCGCCTCGCCGCCGCCGACCTGCGCGGCGAGAAGCTGCTGGTCAACGTGCCGGCCTGCTCGTTCCACCTGGCCGGCGAGCGGCTCTTCGGCTCCGCCGTCGAGCGGGTCCGCGCGGGCAGCGTCACCGTGATGGCCTCATGGGCCGAGCGGGGGCTCGGCATCGCGCTGCTCCCCGAGTTCGCCGTCCGGGACAGGCTGGAGGCCGGAACCCTCGCCCGGCTCGCGTTCGATCCCCCCGGGCTCGGCCTCCGCCTCGTCTGGCGCGCCGATCGGGAGACGGTCCCCGGTTTGCGCGAGGTCCTCTACGCGGCGAGCGCCTGACCTGCCGCGGGGCCGCGTCCGCACTGCGTTTGCCCCACTCCGCCACGGGTACCGGGCCAGCGGATGTCACTGCTCGGCCGGGGAGAGCGCCATGGCGGGACGGAACGGCAAGGCGGCGAAGGCCGAGAGGCTGGAGACCCTGGTTCGGGGCGTCAACGACCGGCTCGGTTCGACCGAGTTCCTGGACAGGAACCTCCGGAAGGCGTTCCCGAAGCACTGGTCGTTCCTGCTCGGCGAGATCGCGCTCTACTCGTTCATCGTCCTCGTGCTCACCGGCGTCTACCTGACGCTGTTCTTCAAGCCGAGCGGCGCGGAGCTGGTCTACGACGGCTCGTACACGCCGCTGAGAGGCGTGAAGATGACCGAGGCGTACGCGTCCACGCTCGACCTGTCCTTCGACGTGCGGGGCGGGCTGCTGATGCGGCAGATCCACCACTGGGCGGCGAACATCTTCCTCGCGGCGATCTGCGTGCACCTCATGCGCATCTTCTTCACCGGCGCGTTCCGCAAGCCGCGCGAGATCAACTGGCTGATCGGCACCACGCTGTTCGCGCTGGCCGTCGCGGAGGGGTTCGCCGGGTACTCGCTCCCGGACGACCTGCTGTCCGGCACGGGCCTGCGCATCTTCGAGGGCATCCTGCTCTCGGTGCCGCTGATCGGGACGTACGCGAGCATGTGGCTCTTCGGCGGCGGGTTCCCGTCCAGCGCGGAGTTCCTCCCGCGCCTGTTCACCGTGCACATCCTGCTCATCCCCGCGATCCTGCTGGCGCTCATCACCGCGCACCTGATGATCCTCTGGCACCAGACGCACACCATCTTCCCCGGCAAGGGGCGGCGGGAACGCGCGGTGACCGGCGAGCCGACGTTCCCGCACTTCGCCGCCCAGAGCACCTCCTACTTCCTCTTCACGTTCGGTGTCCTGGCCGGGATGGCGGCGTTCCTGCAGATCAACCCCGTCTGGCTGTACGGGCCGTACGAGCCTGACCAGGTCTCGTTCGGCTCGCAGCCCGACTGGTATGTCGGCTTCCTCGAAGGCTCGCTGCGCATCATGCCGCCGCTGACGACGACCGTGGCCGGGCACGACATCGCCTGGAACGTGCTGCTGCCGGCGATCGTCCTCCCCGGGGTCTTCTTCACGCTCATCGGGCTGTACCCGTTCGCGGAGCGCTGGGCCACGGGGGACGAGCGCCTCCACCACCTGCTCGACCGGCCGCGGAACGTCCCGACCAGGACCGGGATCGGCGCCGCCGTCGTCGTCTGGTACGCCAACCTGGTGGCCGCGGGCGGCAACGACGTCATCGCCAACACCTTCAAGATCCCGCTGTTCTGGACGACCTGGTTCTTCCGGATCGGCTTCTTCGTCCTCCCGATCGCGGCGTTCGTGATCGCCCGGCGCGTCTGCCTCAGCCTGCAGCGCCGCGACCTGCAGATCCGTGCGGAGGGCGTGGAGAGCGGCCTGATCTCGCTGCGCCCGGACGGCGGGTTCACCGAGCGGCACGAGCAGCCGTCGGAGGAGACGGAGGCGATCCTGGAGACCCGGCAGCCCGGCGAGCTCGTCGCGCCCTACCCGCACCACCTGATCCCGCTGCCGACCCCGGACCGCGCCCGCACCCAGGTGCGGACGCGCGCGAACCGCTTCTACCTCAACTACCAGGCCGAGTCGCAGGGCGGCGGCCAGGGCAACCTGGAGGAGGGCTCCCCGGAGGACGGCCAGAACCGCGAGTGACGGCGGACCGGGGGCCGGCGTCGCCCTGGACTACTCCTTCGGGCCGGGGATCGCGAGCTCGGCCTCCTCGGGCGGCTCCTTCGGCGGGTAGTGCAGGTCGAACGCGGGGCGGAAGGAACGGATCCGCGGCATCGACTCGAAGTTGTGCCGCGGCGGCGGGCAGGAGGTCGCCCACTCCAGCGAGCCGCCGGTGCCCCACGGGTCGTCCGTCGTGACCTTCTCGCCGCGCCGCCAGGTCCACAGGACGTTCCACAGGAACGCGAACGTCGACGCGCCCAGGACGAACGAGCCGATCGACGAGACCATGTTCAGCGTCGAGAACTGGTCGGGGTAGTCGGCGACGCGGCGCGCCATGCCCTCCGCGCCCAGCCAGTGCTGGACGAGGAACGTGGTGTGGAAGCCGGCGAACAGCGACCAGAAGTGGATCTTCCCCCAGGTCTCGTTCAGCATCCGGCCGGTCATCTTCGGCCACCAGAAGTAGAAGCCGCCGAACATGGCGAACACGACGGTGCCGAACAGGACGTAGTGCAGGTGGCCGACGACGAAGAAGGAGTCGGTGAGGTGGAAGTCCATCGCGGGCGAGGCGAGGATGACCCCGGTGAGCCCGCCGAACAGGAACGTGACGAGGAACCCGATCGCGAACAGCATCGGGGTCTCGAACGTCAGGTGGCCCTTCCACAGCGTCCCGACCCAGTTGAAGAACTTGATCCCGGTCGGGACGGCGATCATGAACGAGGTGATGGAGAAGAACGGCAGCAGCACGCCGCCGGTGGCGAACATGTGGTGCGCCCAGACCGTCATGGACAGCCCGGTGATGGCGATGGTGGCGGCGACCATGCCGAGGTACCCGAACAGCGGCTTGCGGGAGAACACCGGGAGGATCTCCGTGACGATCCCGAAGAACGGCAGCGCCGCGATGTAGACCTCGGGATGGCCGAAGAACCAGAACAGGTGCTGCCAGAGCAGCGCGCCGCCGTTCGCGGAGTCGAAGATGTGCGCGCCCAGCTTGCGGTCGGCCTCCAGCCCGAACAGCGCCGCGGTCAGCACCGGGAAGGCGATGAGCACCATCAGGCTGGTCAGCAGCGTGTTCCAGGTGAAGATCGGCAGCCGGAACATCACCATGCCGGGGGCGCGCATCGCGATGATCGTGGCGATCAGGTTCACCGAGGTGAGGATCGTCCCCGCACCCGAGACGATCAGCCCCATGATCCACATGTCCGGGCCCGGGCCGGGCGAGAACGTCTGCGACGTCAGCGGCGAGTAGGCGAACCACCCGTACGCGGCCGCGCCGCCCGGCATGACGAACGAGGCCAGGACCATGAGCGCGCCGAACAGGAACAGGTAGTAGGTGAGCGCGTTCATCCGCGGGAACGCCACGTCCGGCGAACCGATCTGCAGCGGGACGAGCACGTTCGCGAACCCGGCGAACAGCGGGGTCGCGAACAGCAGCATCATGATCGTGCCGTGGATGGTGAACAGCTCGTTGTAGGTGTGGTTGTCCACCACCTGCCTGCCGGGCTCCAGGAGTTCGGCCCGCATCAGCATGGCCATGACGCCGGCGGCGAGGAACATCGCGAACGACGTCACGAGGTACAGGTAACCGACCATCTTGTGGTCGGTCGTCGCCAGAATGTGGCTGATCTTCGTTCCCTTGCGGTGCCGCGCGAGCGCGTCGGCGACGCTGGTGTCGTTCCAGCCCTGCACGGCCGTCATCCCAGCCCTCCCCTCCCCTGTGCGACCCCATCGGGGCAGTTGCCGCACAGGGCCGTTTCAAACGCGTCACGGTAGAGGCCGGGAAGTTCGGGAAGGCCGCGGGAAACGGCACTTCCGAAGGAGTTCCCCCGGTGCCTCTCGACAAGCCCTCCTATGGGGCCCCTGGACACATGACCGCCTCCGCGAGGCGTGGCCCCGAACAGGACGCCGGAACACGGGCCGATGTCACGGCCGCGCGGGACGAGGCCGCTCTGGCGCTCGACCGCCTCGACACCGTGCGAAGACGGGCCCGCCGCAATGCGGACAGGGTCGCGGTGATGCGGCCCGTCCAGGAGCAGCGGCTCGCGGAGGCGGCGCGTGCCCTGGCGGAGGCGGCCCGCGAGCTGACACGTCTCGTCCGCGACTGCGGCCCGGAGCCCGCCGCACGCGCCACCGCCCACGGCTCCGCGCGGACCCCCGTCAGGCGGCCTGCCGGGGACGAGCCGCTCGTGACGCTCGACCTGGCTCACCGCGTCGCCCCCGGCTGGCGGCTGTGCCAGTTCAGCACCGCCGACCGGGACGCCCACCGGTGGCATCTCCGGCACGAGGGCCACGCGGGCGGGACCGTGACGCACGTCCTCGGGCTGCGCGGGCGCCGGACGGGCTGGGAGGCCCGCGACGCCCGCGGATTCCGGCTCCGGCCCGGTCCGGGACCGGAGGCGTACCGGCTCGGCGCGCCCCATCTGTGGGCGACCAGGACGGCGGCCGTCCTCGCCGTCGCGCGCGTCCACCGTTGCCCCTGACCCGCGGCCGGCGGACGTTTCGCCCTGGTCATCGGGGTAGGGCGGGCCTTGGACGGTCCACGCCCACTGGAGGAACACGATGAAGGCTGTCACCTGGCACGGCAAGCGCGACGTCCGCGTCGACAACGTGCCCGACCCGAAGATCAAGGAGCCGGACGACGCGATCATCCGGATCACCTCGTCCGGGATCTGCGGGTCGGACCTGCACCTGTACGAGGTGCTCGGGCCGTTCCTCGGTGAGGGCGACGTGCTCGGCCACGAGCCGATCGGGATCGTCGAGGAGGCAGGGCCGGAGGTCTCCCACGTCAAGCCGGGCGACCGCGTGGTGATCCCGTTCAACATCTCCTGCGGCCGCTGCCACATGTGCGACATGCAGCTGTTCGCCCAGTGCGAGACGACGCAGGTCCGCGAGCACGGCATGGGCGCGGCGCTGTTCGGCTATACGAAGCTGTACGGGCAGGTGCCGGGCGCGCAGGCCGAGTACCTGCGGGTGCCGCAGGCGCACTTCGGGCCGATCAAGGTGCCGGAGGGGCCGCCGGACGAGCGGTTCGTGTACCTGTCGGACGTGCTGCCGACCGCGTGGCAGGCCGTCGACTGGGCCGACGTCCCGGACGGCGGGACGGTCACCGTGCTCGGGCTCGGCCCGATCGGGCAGATGGCCGCCCGGATCGCCCGGTATCTCGGCCACCGGGTGATCGCCGTCGACTTCGTCCCGGAGCGGCTGGAGATGGCCCGCCGGCACGGCGTCGAGGTGATCGACTCCGATGACGCCGACGACGTCCCGGACGCGATCCGGGAGCTCACCGGGGGCCGCGGCACCGACTCGGTGATCGAGGCGGTCGGGATGGAGGCGCACGGCTCGCCCGGCGCCAAGCTGGCGCAGACCCTCACCGGGCTGATGCCCGGCAACTCCGCGGCGCCGCTGATGCAGCGGGTCGGGGTGGACCGGCTCGCCGCGCTCGGCACCGCGATCGAGGCCGTCCGCCGCGGCGGGACGATCTCCATCATCGGCGTCTACGGCGGCATGACGGATCCGCTGCCGATGCTGCGGATGTTCGACAAGGGCATCGCGCTGCGGATGGGCCAGGCGCATGTGAAGAAGTGGATCGGCGACCTGATGCCGCTCGTCACCGACGACTCCGACCCGCTCGGCGTGATGGACCTCGCGACGCACCGCTGGCCGCTGGAGAAGGCGCCGCGCGCGTACGAGATGTTCCAGAAGAAGCAGGACGGAGCCATCAAGGTGCTGCTGCAGCCCGGGGCCTGACGCCATCGCGTTCCCTCACCGGGCCAGCCCGAGCACGAGGTAGCTCGCGAAGGCCGACAGCAGGTACAGCGGGGGCGCGGCGGGCGGCCAGCGGGCCCGTCCGCGCCGGAAACTCCACGCCGCGAAGGCGGGTAGGACGAGCGGGACCGCCGCGACGAGCGTCCACCCGTCCTCAGCCTGCGAGAACGCCGCCAGCAGAACGGCCGACAGCACCGGAACGGCAAGGGCGAAGGCCACGGCTCCGGGGACGCCGAGCGTGGTCGCATAGGTCCGCTCCCCCGCCCGCGGCACCCGGGTGATCTTGCCGGCCAGCTCCGGATGGCCCGCCGCGAGCACCACCACGACGACGGCGACGAGCCCGTAGCGGTCGGCGCGGTGGCCGGCCTCGTCCAGGTACCCGGTGTACAGGTAGAGGTGGAGGAGCACCGGCGCGGGCAGGCTGACCAGCAGGCTCGTGAACAGCCTGTCGGCGGACGGCCGCCGCCAGCGCCGGTGCACGCCGATCACCGCCGCCCCGTACCCGAGCTGCAGGAGGAGGACACCGGCCCGCCACGGCCATGCGGCGTTCAGCACCCCCAGGGTCACCGCGCCCACGCAGTACAGAACGGCCAGGTCACCGACGCGCACGGCCCCCGACGCCAGCGGACGCCCGGGGTTGAACCGCCTGTCGTAGTCCAGGTCGCGGATGTCGTCCAGGGCCCGCATGAGAAGCAGGTCGACGAACAGCGACACCGCCGCGACCGCGGTCCCCGTCCCCGTCCCCGGCCGCCACCCTCGGACGCCCGGATCGACCGCGGCGAACAATCCGCTGACCCCGTACGCCCAGAACCCCGCGACCACGAGCGACGGCGCGGGTGGATGACTCCCCCGGACGAACCGTCCGATCCGCACCCACCGCCTTCTCACCGCGCCTGCCCACGTGGCCAGGTGACGGGGAGCCGCCAGAGACCTCGGATGAACATCCGCTCGCGCCATGCGAGTTGAGCGGGGTCCACGGCCAGGGACAGGTCGCCGAAACGGTGCAGCAGGGCGGTGATGGCTATCTGAAGCTCGGCACGGGCGTGGGGGGCGCCCAGGCACATGTGGCGGCCGTGGCCGAAGCCCAGATGGGGATTCGGGGAGCGAGCGGGGTCGAACTCGTCCGCCTGCGGGAAGGCGGCGGGGTCGCGGTTGGCGGCGTCGGTGAGCGGAATGACGACGTCGCCCCGTGAAAGGGATGTTCCGGCGAGTTCGGCGTCGGCGAGGACGACGTGGGGCCGGCCGCCGGTGCCGGCGAACCAGACCCAGCGCAGGAACTCCTCCACGGCGGACGGGACCAGGGACGGGTCGGCGCGCAGCCGGGCGGCGAGCCCGGGGCGCGAGACCAGTTCCAGGACGCAGGCCGCCAGCAGGTTCGACGTCGTCTCGCCGCCCGCCATCAGCAGGCCGGCCCCGAAGACGATGATCTCCTCTTCGGTGAGGCCGGAGCCGTCCAGGAGCGCGGAGAGCAGGTCGGCGCCGGGCAGCGCCCGGCGCGCCGCCACCTTGCCGGCGAAGTAGCCGTGCATGCCCTCGTGCGCGGCCTTCACCTCGGCGGCCGGGTGGTGACCGGCCGACATCATCGCGCCGACCCACGGCAGGAGGCGTCCGAGGTCCCCGGCGGGGACGCCGAGCATGTCGCAGATGACCGCGTAGGGGAACGGCGTGGCGAACCGGGCGATCAGGTCGGCGGGCGGGCCGTCCGCCTCCATCTCGTCCAGCAGGCGCTCGGCGAGCGCCTCCATGCGCGGCCGGTCCGCTTCGGCGCGCCGGGCGGTGAACCATGCCCGGACGGCCTTCCGCCGCCGCGTGTGCGTCGGCGGGTCGCTCGCGGCCAGGGCGAGGGACTCCGAGGTCCGGGCGAAGAGGGTGCCGCCTTTCCAGGCGTCCCGGCTGAACCGGTCGTCGGACAGGACCGTCCGGACGTCGGCGTGCCGGGTGACGAGCAGGGCCCTGTGCCCGCTCGCCAGCACGACCGGCACCAGCGGTCGCCCGCGGAGGTGCCGCAAGTGCTCCTCGTTCAGCGGGACGCCCGGACGGTCCGGCAGGGGGAAGTCCATCGGGTCTCCGTAAGTTGTGAGGCGGCCCGGGAGGGCCGGGTGTGGCTGATCGGTTCTTGCCTGTTGTGGCTCGGAAGGAGTGGCCGCCCGGCTTTCCGGGGCGCCCCGGCCTCTGATTGAGATGTGCGGATCGGTCGCTGTTTACGGAGATGACGGCGGGGTGTTCCTCGGGCCGGACGCTGTCGGTGTCGAGGTGAGGAACGGGCGTGCAACAGCCAGAACGGGCTCGGGTGTGGGTCGGTGTGGACGCCGGCAAGGTGCACCATTGGGCGGCAGCGGTCGATGAGACCGGCGCGCAGGTGTGGTCGAAGAAGATCGCCAACGACGAGTCGGCGATCCTGGACGCGATCGGTGAGGCGTTCGCCCTGGCCGAGACCGTCGGGTGGGCGGTGGACATCGCCGGGACGTCCTCGGCGCTGCTGCTGGCGCTGCTGGCCGCGCACGGCGCCGAGCCGGTGTACGTGCCCGGCCGGACCGTGCACCGGATGTCGGGCGCCTACACCGGCGAGGCCAAGACCGACGCCCGCGACGCCTACGTGATCGCCGAGACCTCCCGGCTGCGCCGCGACCTCACCGTGATCGACGTGCCCGCCCAGCTCGCCGCCGACCTGGCGCTTTTGACCACGCACCGGACCGACCTGGTCGCCGACCGGGTCCGCCTGATCAACCGGCTGCGGGACGTGCTGACCGGGGTGTTCCCGGCCCTGGAGCGCGCGTTCGACTACTCGGCCCACAAGGGTGCGCTGGTGCTGCTGACCGGATACCAGACCCCGGCCGCGCTGCGCCGCCGCGGCCCGGCCCGGCTGGAGGCATGGCTGCGCAAACGCGGCGTCCGAGGCGCCGCCCAGGTGGCCGCGACCGCGATGGCGGCCGCGAGCGCCCAGCACACCATCCTGCCCGGCGAGACCGTCGCGGCCCAGATCGTCGCCGACCTCGCCACGCAGCTGCTCGCCCTGGACGACCGCCTCAAACGCCTCGACGCCCAGATCACCGAGACCTTCCGCGGCCACCCGCAGGCTCAGATCATCGAGTCGATGCCCGGCATCGGCCCGATCCTGGGCGCCGAGTTCGTCGTCGCGGCCGGTGATCTGGCCGCCTACGCCGACGCCGGACGGCTCGCCTCGGCGGCCGGACTCGTGCCCGTCCCACGTGATTCGGGCCGCCGGACCGGCAGACTGCACCGGCCCACCCGCTACAGCCGACGGCTGCGGCGGGTGTTCTACATGTCCGCCCAGTCCAGCATCACCCGCCCCGGACCCAACCGCGACTTCTACCTCAAGAAACGAGGCCAGGGCCTCAAACACACCCAGGCCGTCATCGCGCTGGCCCGCCGCCGCGTCGACGTCCTGTGGGCCCTGCTGCGTGACGGACGCAGGTTCACCCCCATACCGCCCGTCACACAAGCCGCTTGACATCCTCATTGAGACTCCTTCAGGCGCTCAGCGGCGGGGGCAGGGACGCGTCCTCGGCCCGGAGCCCGTCACGTTCCAGGCTCGTCAGCCGGGCCGAGGTGAGGGCGGCGCGGAACAGCTGGATGCCGCGCGCCGAACTGGGGTCGACGCCGGACAGGTCCCGGATGCGGTCCAGCCGGTAGTGCAGCGTGCGACGGTGGATCCACAGCTCCCGCGCCGCACGCTCGCGGTCGAGGTTGCAGGCGAGCAGCACCTCCAGCGTCCGGCGCAGGTCGGTGCCGGCGTCGAGCGGGGACAGCACGGCGGCGAGCCGGCCGCGGATGGCAGGCTGCCCGAGGATGGCGAGCTCCACGAGCAGCTCGTCCGCCCGGTAGGGCCGGTCCTCGGCGTCCGGGATGGCCTTGACGATCGTCAGGACCCGGGACGCCTCCTCCAGCGCGGCCGGGATGTTCGCGGCGCCGCGCCGGTAGGACTCGGCGGCGTGCACCGGCCCGCGCGTGCACCCGGCGAGGCCGGCGGTGAACTCGGCGGCCTGGTCCTCGGCGCGCAGGACGTCGGCGGCGGGGAACAGCACGACGAGCCCGGTGAGGTCGCCGGCGTGCAGGACGTCCTCCCAGGTCTCCAGGTGCTCGCTCGCCCGCTCCCAGTGCGACGCCGCCGTGAGCGCCGGGGCCTCGCACCGCAGGACGAGGTAGGCCGGCGCCAGCCGGACGCCCGCCGCCTCCGCGATGACGCCGGCGGGGGCGCCGTCGATCAGCGTCTCGGCGAGCAGCCGGCGCAGCGGGCGCGACCTCGCGCCCTCGCAGGGCGCCTCCGCGTAGCCCCGGATGCACGCCTCCCGCGCCCCGGCGGCGAGCCGCGCCGCGTGCGCGGTGAGCTCGGCCATCTCGGTGAAGCAGCCGGGCGGCGCGATCGTCCAGCAGGTGCGGGCCGCGGCGGCGAGGGCGAGGTCCCAGGCCTCCGACAGCATCGGCAGCGGGATCGCCTGCCGCGCCGCGAGGATGCCGAGGTCGCGGAAGCGCCCCCGGTCGTCCTCGGGGAGGGGGCCGCCGGCGACGGCGATGCCGAGCAGCCGGGCGCAGGTCTCCCGGTGCCCGCCGAACATCGGGCCCGCCGCGCGCCTGATCGGCTGGTAGGCGGGGTGGCCGTGCAGCGCCTCCCGGATCGCCGTGGCGACCCGCGGGCAGTGCGCCGTGAGGATTTCCGGAAGTCCGCCGGAAACGGTCATCGACGGTCCTCCCCTAGGCCACGGCCAGCCGGAACCGGGGCAGGTGGCCGACGGTCTCGTCGACCAGCCCGTGCAGTTCCCGGACGCAGCCCGGATCGCCGCCGAGCAGGTCGAGGAGGCCGTGCGCGCGCCCGATCAGCGGCGCGACGGAGGCGGCGTAGGACTCGATGACCTCGTCGTCGAGCATCCGGGCGGCCAGCTCGGCGCGCGCGGACGCCGATTGCCGCGCGGCGGCGTGCAGGGCCAGCGCCTCCCGGCGGCGCGCGGCGGGCAGCACGGTCAGCAGATGGACGAGCAGGTACGTCGCGGTGCCGTTGGCGAGGTCCTCGTGCCGGCCGGAGGCGAGGTCGCGCTGGTCGTTGACGAGCTGGCGCAGCACGCCGAGCGCGCGCCCGAACGCGCGCCAGCCCGCCACCCGGCGGCCGTCCGCGCCGGCCAGGCAGGCCGCCGAGGCCGCCGCCATCGCGTACGGGGAGCCCGTCTTGCCCTCGTAGGAGCGCAGCACCGACGCGCGGGTCGCGGCCGGCGCACCCTCGGTGAGGTCGCGGAGCTGGCCGTCCACGGCGTCCAGCCAGGCCCGCGACAGCTCGTCGGCGAGCGCGGCGCGCACGGCGCGGCCGACGGGCAGGCCCGCGATGAGCCGGGCGGGCAGGTGGCCGCCGGCCGCGAGCGCGGTGAGCACCTTCTTCCCGGCGTCCGCACCGTCCGGGGGCGGCCCGCCCGCGTCGGTGAGGTCGTCGAGGTAGCGGGCCGACGCCCACCAGAGCAGGTGGACCACGGCGACGGGCTCGGCGCCCGGCTCGCCGGTCTCCGCGCCGTGCACCAGGAGCGGAAGCGTGATCATGCCTTTCATGCCGGGACGCGAGCCCTTGGCCCGGACGAGGTCGAAGAACTCCACGAGGAACTCCGACATGGCGCCGCCGACCATCTCGCGGCCCTCGTCCAGGCCCATCGCGAGGCCCTCGGCGAGCAGTTCGCACAGCCGGGCCATCTCCGCCTCGACCTCGGCGATCGCCCGTTCCTGGGCGGCCTTGCCGAACACTCCTTCGTCCACGTGCCAGCTCCTCTGCTGCTGCGGGGTGTCTCCGGGCGTCGCCCGGAGGTGGTGGCGCACGCCGGTCGCCCGGCGGCGCCGGTCATCGGGTGGCGCGCCCGTCCAGGACCCGGACCGTGCCGGCGCGCCCGTCCAGCTCGATCCAGGCTCCGTCGGGGATCCGGTCGACGGCGCCGCCGACCGCGACCGCGGTCGGCACGCCGAGGAGCCGTCCGGTGACGGCGGTGTGCGAGAGCAGGGTGCCGCGCTCGACGACCAGGCCGGACGCGGCGATCATGAGCGAGAGCCAGCCCGGATCGGTCTCCCGCGCGACGAGGATCCGGCCCGCGCAGCCTTCGGGCGCGATGCCGGGGTCGAGGACCACCTTGGCGCGGCCCCGGACCGTCCCGCCGCTCGATCCGAGCCCGCGCAGCACGTCGCCGTCGTCCGCGCCCCCCGCGGCGCAGGCCGGGCGGACGTGCGTCAGGGCCGCCGCGGCGGGACGTCCGGCCGGGACGGAGAACAGCGCGGGCAGGGACGGGACGTCCCGGTGGCGGCCCCGTTCCGCGCGCCGCACGGCCGCGAGGCCGCGCAGGTCCGCACCGGGGAGCGTGCCGTCGAACGCGCCGACGACCTCCTCGGCGGTGAGGTCGAGGACGTCCATGGGGTCGTCGAGCGCTCCGGCCTCGGCCAGGTCCGTGCCGAGCCGCCACAGGACCGCCCGGGACAGCCCGAACAGCTGGGTGCGGGCGAACCGGGTGTCCTCCCGTGCCCGGACGAGCCATCGCATCATGGACAGCAGCGCGTGCAGGACGGCGCGGCGCGCCGGGCCGGGACACGCCGCCCGCAGGCGCCGCCGGGCGTCCGCCGCGGCGCGCGCCTCGTCCGCCCGGCTGGCGGCGACGGTGGCGCCGCACCGGACCAGCGGCGCGATCGTCCGGGCGAGCATCCAGGGCCGCTGGCGCGGGGTGGGCTCGTCGAGCTTGAGGTCGTGCGGCGCGCGGTCCCCGTAGCGCCGCAGGTAGGCGCGGGCGGCCGCGGCGATGTGGGAGCCGTGCCGGCCGGCGGCGATGTCGTCCCAGACGGCCTTCAGGTGCTCCTCCTCGGCGCGGCCGTCCGGCTCGGCGAGGAGCGCGGCCTTCAGGTCCGGTATCGCGGCGGCGCGCTCGGCGAGGGCGATCGCGGCGCGGGCGGCCGCGAGCGAGCGGTTCTCACGGCCCCCGCACAGCAGCCCGACGAGCGTCTCGGGACCGGCGTCCGCCCACCGCCGCAGCAGCGCGATCCCGGCCCGCATGACGAGGAGCCCGTAGATCCCGTTGGCGAGCGTGACGCCCCAGCGCACCGACACCTCGGCCCACACCCGCCGGTACAGGGCGATCAACTCCTCCGGGGACCGTTCGTCCAGCGGGCGGGCGGCCGGATCGTGCACCTCCGCCATCAGGCCGTCCCACCAGCGCAGGAACCGCGCGATCGCCCTCCGATGCCCGGCCGCGTGCCAGGCGACCGCCGGTAGCGCGGCGGCGACGCGGACACGCGACCGGCGACGGGAGGCGCGTGCCTCACCGGTGATGCCCATGGCCTCCTCCCACCCGGCGCGGACGAGATCGAACACGGGCAGCCGGCCGTGCAGCTCCTGCCAGTCGTCCAGCCGGTAGTGGACGCGGCCCTCCAGGAACCCGACCATGCGCGCCAGCCGGTGCGCGTTCGCGCGCAGCCGCGGCGCCGGCACGCCCATCCGCCGGTACAGGTCGGTGAAGGCCAGCTCGTAGAACACGCGCGCCTGCGAGTAGGTGAGCGCGCCCGACACTCCCGGGAAGCTCTCGGTGATGTTGTGGCCGCCCCAGTGCACGCGCGCGCCGGCGTCCTGCGCGGTCGGGGCGAGGGGCCGCGCCTGGACGAGATGGACGGCGCCGTCCGGTGTGATCGTCCCCTCGATGTCCTGCGGGCGGGCGAACCGCTCCTCGACGCGGGCGGCCAGGCCGGCGATCTCGCGGGCCTCGTCGTCGGTGAGCACGGGCGTGTCCCGGAGCTCGCCCGGCACCTCGACCACGCGCGGGGTGGTCTCGCCGCCTGCGGGCGGCCCGACCATGCGGCGTTTGACGACGACCTCGGCGCGGACACCATTCGTCCCTGGATCGACGAAGAAGTGGTCGACGTCGGCCTTCTCCTGGACGACGCCTTCCCCGATCCCGTGCGCTGCGGCGATGACATGGCACCGAGTCCCGTCACGGGGGTCGCGGGTGAACGCGACGAACGAGCGCGTCCCCGGAACCATCCGCTGGATCCCGACGGCCACCCTGGCGCCCGCCGGATCGACGCCCCTCAGCATCCGGTACCGGACGGCCTCGGCCTTGAACGCCGACGCCCAGCAGCGCGCCACCGCCTCCAGCAGCCCTTCACGCCGCACGTACAGGAAGCTGTCGCTCAGCCCGGCGAACGGATCGTCCTCGGAATCCTCTCCCCCGCCGTCCGCTCCCGGCACCACACAGGCGCGCACGGCCACCGTCCCGGTCTCCTGAGGGGGGACCGCCCCGCACGGCGGCGGGCCGCCGACGAGCTCGTCGAAGGCGTCCAGCAGCCCGGCGGCGAGCTCGCCTTCCGGGACGGCCCTGGACAGCGCCGACGCCGCTGACGCGCACCAGTCGGCGGCCGGCACCGACCCGGCCGGCGGAAGGGCGTGCCTGAGCTCGTCCAGTGCCCCGTCGAACTCGGTCGCGGGCAGGCAGAAGAAGTCCGGGACGGGGAAGCCCGCCGCGCGCAGCGTCTCCAGCCGCGTGAACTTGTGGCCGATCTCGCCCATGCTCACCACACCTTCGGCAGGACGCGCGGCTTGCCCGCGGCGTAGTGCGCATAGCCCGGAACGTCCCAGAGTGCCCGTTCCTCCACCTGGATCCGCCAGGCCACCGCCACGGCCAGCAGGAGTAGCGCCGCCACGCCCGCGGGGGTGAAGAAGAAGCATGTGAAGCCGATGTGCGCAAGCAGCATCCCCGCGTACGCCGGATGCCGGACGATCCCGTAGAGCCCGCTCGTGACCACCCGGTGGCCGTCCTGCCGCATGACGTGGTGGGAGTAGAACCGGCCGAGCGCGCGGATCGCGGCCTGCCGCAGCGCCACGCCGGCGGTGAAGACCGCGACCGGGGCGAGCAGCCACGGCGACCAGCCGTCCCACGGCAGCGGCCCGAGCGACGCCGATACGACGAGCAGGAGGCGGGCGAGCGCGTACGGGAGCAGCGTCCGGGCATCGGCGGGCGCGGCGGCGGCGCGGCGGAACGTCACCGGGGCCTCCAGCAGGAGCCAGCCCAGGTAACCGGCCAGCAGGCCCGCCGCGACGTGTTCCGCCGCGCCACCCCGTCCCGCATGCTGGACGACGCCCGCGGTCAGCGCGGCCGCCCCGGCGACGAACAGCAGGCGGGGCGCGAGCGTCAGGAGCCTCATGACGTGATCACCGCGACCGGGTGCGCTCATACTGCTCGGGATCCACTGCGTACGCCTCGTAGGCGAGCGACCCGAGATCGGCGCCGGTCGAGGCGTCCGCCAGCGTCGCCGCGCACCGCGAACGGCGCCCGGGGACGCGCGTGACGGGCCAGCGCAGCAGCAGCGGCACATCGCGGCCGACGCGGTACGGGATGTCCAGGCGCAGCGCCACCCACAGCAGCGTCGCGTCGATGGGCCTGCCGTGCTCCTCGTGCTCCAGCATCGTGGCGAACTGCCGGCCCGCCTCGACGATCTCGACGGGCCCGCGGAACTCCGGCGGCGGCCCCTCCCCCGCGGGCGGCCGCAGGACCGCGCACTCCACCACCCCCAGGCTCCGCCGGACCGGCTCGCCGACCAGGATGTTCTCCGGACGGCGCCGGTGGACGAGTTCCGCGGGCGCCCGGCCCGCTCTTGCGGAGGGTGTGAGCGGAGCGGCGGCCGCGCTCGGCTCCGGGGCCTCGCCGGCGAACGCGACGGAGCCCCCGCACACCTCCTCGGCGCCCTGGCGGGCGGCGACCGTCCAGGCCCGGTTCCGGCCCGGGACCGGACGGCACGACAGGGTCGTGCCGCGGTCCAGCTCGCAGAACCGGGTGAAGTCCAGGCCGGCGACGACCCGGCCCGGCCGCCGCCCGCGCGCCCGCAGCGCGTCCGCCCGGACGGCCAGCTCCAGCAGGCCGCTGAACAGCAGCATCCCCGGCACATGGTCGAGCGGATGGTCGAAGTAGAAGGGATCGGACTCGTCGACGACCAGCTCGCGGAAACGATCGATGACGGACGCGGTCATGCGCCCTCCTTTCAATTGACCCAAGCTCCCCGGCACCCGCCGAAAACGGCGGACGCCCTTCTCGGGAAGGGCGGATAAGCCGACCGGACGGCCGTCATCTTGCTACAGAATTGCGCCCGGCTGAACTGCACTCCCGGGCAGTCCGGGCGGCGCCGGGCTGCCCGGTCCGGCAACCCGGTGCGGCCCGGACACGCTCCGTGCAAGGCCGTCACATCCCGGAAACCGCATGTCAGCGTCCGCTTGCAGGGCATGCCGGAGCGGAGCGCCGGACCGACCGCGCACGTCACCCGGCACCCTGGAGACCGATCGCCGCGCGTTTCACCGTGATCACCGGGAAAATTCCGCGGCCGAATCGTACAAGGTATATTTTCAAATTATTGTTCAATCGGCCCGGATACCGCACGGCGCTGTGATGTTGCCCACAATTAATTGGCAGAATGCGGCCAATGCGCCCGGGGCCGGGGCGTCAGGCCGGCACGTGCGCCTTCTTGCGGGTCCAGTGCCGGTGCGCGGCGATCGCCTCGATCAGCTTCACGGAGAAGTCGCCGCCCGGGCCCCGCCCGGTGACGACCCCGCCGTCGCTGACCGCCCGGTCCCCGCCGGAGAACTCCACGCCGTTGATCCCGGCGCGTTCCAGCAGGCCGACACCCGCGTCGAGGGCGCCGATCGCCTTGCAGTGCACGAACGCCTCGGCGACGAAGTGCACGGCGTCGCCGTCCTGCGCGAGGATCCGCGCGCTCTGCTCGCCGCCCGGCACGAGGACGGCGTCGTAGAGCACGGACGCGACGGTCGGCATCGCCCGCGTCACCTCGACCCGGCCGCCGTTGGCCGCCTGGACGAAGCCGTCCTTCGCGGCGAGGACCTCCACCACCGCACCGGCCTCGGTGAGCGCGTCGCCGACCGCGGCCACGGCCGAGGAGTCCACGCCGTCCGCCACCAGCACGGCGATCTTGCGCGCCTGGACGGAGTCGGCGGGCGCGTTCGCCTGGCTGAGCGCGGGCGACGTGCGGCCGTGGTTGGCCGTCACCGGCGCCTTCGGCGGCTCCACCCCGATCCCCTCGGCGACCTGGACGGCGAGGTCGTGGTCGACATGGTTGAGGTGCTCGACGACGCCCTCCCGGATGTGCCTGTGGTCGCACTTGCCGAGCTCGAACCTGAACGCGCCGACGATGTGCTCCTTCTCCCAGTCGGACATGCTGTTCCAGAACAGCGTCGCCTGGGAGTAGTGGTCGGCGAAGCTCTCGCTCCGCTTGCGGATCTTGCTGCCGTCCACACGCTCCTGGTAGTGGGTGAAGGAACCCTCGCCGCCGACCGCCGGGCAGCCGCCCGACAGCGAGTTCTTGTGGTAGCTCGCCTGGCCCTGGTGGACGTCCGTCTGGTGGTAGCCGTCGCGATGGTGGTTGTGCACGGGCGCGACCGGCCGGTTCACCGGGATCTGCGGGAAGTTCGGCCCGCCGAGCCGGATCAGCTGCGTGTCCAGGTAGGAGAACAGCCGCGCCTGAAGGAGCGGGTCGTTGCTGAAGTCGATGCCGGGCACGACGTTGCCGAGATGGAACGCGACCTGCTCGGTCTCGGCGAAGAAGTTGTCGGGGTTGCGGTCGAGCACCAGCGTGCCGACCGGCCGCACCGGCACCTCCTCCTCCGGAATGATCTTGGTCGGGTCGAGCAGGTCGAACCCGAATCGGTGCTCGTCCTCTTCGGGGACGAGCTGGACCCCGAACTCGTACTCGGGAAACGCGCCGGCCTCGATCCGCTCCCACAGGTCGGCCCGGTTGAAGTCGGGGTTCTTCCCGGCGATCTTCTGGGTCTCGTCCCAGGCGAGCGAATGGGTGCCCAGCCTGGGCCTCCAGTGGAACTTCACGAACGTCGAGCGTCCCTCCCGGTTCACCAGCCGGAACGTGTGGACGCCGAAGCCCTGCATCATCGCGAAGCTGCGCGGCAGAGCCCGGTCCGACATCAGCCACATCATCATGTGCATGGTCTCGGGCTGCAGCTGCACGAAGTCCCAGAGCGTGTCGTGCGCGGAGGACGCCTGCGGGATCTCGTTCGGCGGCTCGGGCTTCACCGCATGGACGAAGTCGGGGAACTTGATGCCGTCCTGGATGAAGAAGACCGGCATGTTGTTGCCGACGAGGTCGAAGTTTCCCTGCCGCGTGTAGAACTTCGTCGCGAAGCCCCGGACGTCCCGGACGGTGTCGGCCGATCCCCGCGACCCGGCGACGGTGGAGAACCGCACGAACACCGGGGTCGTCAGCGAGGTGTCGCACAGGAACTCGGCAGTGGTGTACTCGGCGAGCGACTCGTGCAGCGTGAATTGACCGTAGGCGCCCGAGCCGCGCGCGTGCACGACCCGCTCGGGAATCCGTTCGTGGTCGAAATGAGTGATCTTCTCGCGCAGATGGAAGTCGTCCATCAGGGACGGCCCGCGCTCGCCCGCGGCGAGCGAGTTGTCGGTGTCGTCGACCCGGACCCCCTGGTCGGTGGTGAGCTCGGCCCCTTCCGGGCTCACCCGCCGACGGTCCAGCTGCTCCTGCTTCCGGTCGTCGCGGCCGGCAGGGTCAACCATTGATCCAGCTCCCTCGGGTGAAGGCTCGGCGGTGATTGCGCGTCTCGTGCGGCTACCCCGCCATTCCTGCGTCATGCGATGTTTGACCGGAACTTGAGTTCGGCCGGCGCAACCGCCGCCCGGCCGGCCGCCCCGATTGTCAGAAGGCTGACAAACACCTCCACGGACGGTGCGGGCCGGTGAGTGTCGCCGATCACGCGGCGCGCCTAGGTTGAGAACCGCCGGCCCGCTCCGGCACGGCGATGGGAGGTGTCACCGTGACGACGGCGTACGACGAGACGCACCCTGGATCGCCGGTCCTCGACGGCCTGGCGGACGAGCCGTGGCGGGACGTCCCGGCGGAGGAGGCGCGGTGGATGCGCCCCCGCCTTCCCGACCTGCTCGGCGTGATGGTCGAGGGCGTGCTCCGGCACGTCCCCGAGTACGACCGGCCGGGTGACGCGGCCTACTGGCGGGTGGCCGAGGCCGCGGTCGCGCACGCGATGGAGCACTTCGTGCAGATGATCGCCGACCCGGACACCTCGTGGAAGGAGGTGTACCAGGCCTTCTTCGACGTCGGGTACGGCGAGGCCATGGAGGGCCGCAGCCTGGAGCACCTGCAGAACGCGATGCGCGTCGGGTCGCGGCTCGCCTGGCGGCACCTGGCGGTCGAGGCCGAGCGGCTCGGCCGTCCCCCCGCGCTCGTCAGCCTGCTCGCCGAGGCGAACTTCGCCTACCTGGACGCGCTGGCGTCCGCGGCGGCGCACGGCTACGCCCGGGCCCGGGAGAAGGCCGCGGGCGAACGCGAGCAGCGCCGCGGCCGGCTGCTGACCCTGCTGCTGTCGGACCCGCCGGCGCCGCCCGAGGTCGCCCGCGAGCAGTCCGCCCGGGCCGGCTGGCCGCTGCCCCGCCGGCTGGCGGTGATCGTGCTGCGGCCGCGGCCGGGCAGCGGCGGGGAGGGCCCCGCCGGGCTGCCGCCGTCCCTGCTGACCGGCCTGGACCACGGCCGGCCCTGCCTGATCATGCCCGACCCGGACGGCCCCGGACGCGTCGACGAGCTGGCCGCGACGCTCGCCGGCTGGACCGGCGCGATCGGCCCGGCCGTTCCGGTCCAGGAGGCCGGGACCTCGCTGCTGTGGGCGCGGCGCGCGCTCGACCTGGCGCCCGCGGCGCCGGCCGGGCCCGCCCCCGGCCGGGCCGGAGCGCGGCGGCGCGGCGGGCTCCTCGTCCGGGCCGAGGAGCACCTGCCCTCGCTGCTGCTGCGCGAGGGGGCGTCGCTCGCCTCGATCGTGGCGTCCCGGCGCCTCGCCCCGCTGGACGAGGCCGGCCCGCGGCAGGGGCTGCGGCTCGCGGTGACGCTGCTGGAGTGCATGAAACACGGCTTCAACGCGACGGGCGCCGCCGAGGTCCTGTGCGTGCACCCGCAGACCGTGCGGTACCGGCTGGCGCAACTCCACGAGATGTTCGACTTCGACATCGAGGATCCGGAGATCCGGCTGGAGATGATGCTGCTTCTGCACACCTGGATCCAGCGCAACGGCGGCTGACGCCGCCGCCTTACCGTTCCGCCGCCGCGCCGCGGCGCGCTTTTTCTCACGCCGCCCGCGCGTCTCCGCGTCCTGCCGGGCCCCGGAATCCGCTACGGTCGGGGGCGCCGCGTAGGCGAGGGGAAGGAAGACACAGAACACATGGCCGAGAAGGTCATTCGGGTGGACGACATGGACGGCTCCGAAGGAGCCGATGTCGCAAAGCGAGACTTCGAAGTCTTGGGCCGGACGTTCACGATCGACCTGAGCGATGACAACTACAAGCGGCTGAACGAGATGCTGGACGCCCTCGCGCCCTTCATCGAGAACGCCGCCGAGGTGAAGCCCGCCGGGAAGGGCCGCAAGTCCCGCGTCGCGAAGATCAAGGGCTACACGAACGGCGATGTCCGCGAGTGGGCATTGCGTCAGGACATCGAAGTCTCCGAACGTGGCAAGATATCGGATGAGGTCTATGCTGCATTCATCGAGGCACATCCGGACGCCAAGCCGGACGCATAGCTAGAGGGAGTCCCCGCATGGCACAGAAGGTCGAAGTCCTTCTCGTGGACGACATCGACGGAGGAGAGGCCGACGAGACCGTCAGCTTTTCCATCGATGGCACGTCTTATGAGATCGACCTGAGCAAGAAGAACGCCGCCAAGCTGCGCAGCGGCCTTGAGCCGTTCGTCGCCGGTGCCCGCAAGGCGCGCAAGGCCCCCGGCCGGGGTGGCCGCGGGACGCGCACCGCGGGCAGCCGCGAGCGCTCCGCCGAGATTCGCGAGTGGGCGAAGAACCGGGGCATCAAGGTCAATGAGCGGGGTCGTATCCCCGCCAATGTGATCGAGCAGTACGAGGCCGCGCACTAGCGGAAGCCGCACGGCAGGCGGCGTTCCGGCACGACGCCGAGGGGCCGGGGTGGAATTCTCATCACCCCGGCCTCTTCCGTGCGCAACGGGCAAATCGTCCGGCATTGTGGGAGAGAATGCCGGGAATGGTGCGGGGCAACACAATAGGCTGACGCCGGGGCGACGGCGGAGGGGGCGGCCGCGTGACACGGGTGACGCGACGGGACCGTGTGCGGTACTGGTTCGACCGGACGATGTCGAAAGGGACGCCCGCGCTCATCGGCTGGCTGGGGCTCGCGTCCGGAGCGCTGGTGCTCGTGGTCGCGACCGCCGCGGTCGTCATCGCGCCGCGCGACACCGCCGGCAACGGGCACTGGCCCGGCATGGTCTGGCGCAGCCTGCTGCGCACCCTGGATCCGGGGACCATGGGCGGCGACACCGGCAGCGCCCCCTTCCTGGCGCTGATGCTGGTCTCCACCGTCGGCGGGATCTTCATCGTCAGCGCGCTGATCGGCGTGCTCACCACCGGCCTCGAAGCCAAGATCACCGAGCTGCGGAAGGGCCGGTCGCGGATCGTCGAGCACGGTCACACGGTGCTGCTGGGCTGGTCCGAGCAGGTCTTCACGGTCGTCGCGGAGCTGGTGGAGGCCAACCAGAGCGAGCGCCGGTCGTGCGTCGCGATCCTCGCCGACCGCGACAAGGTCGAGATGGAGGACGCGATCCGCGCCCGGGTCGGCGACCTCGGCCGCACCAGGATCGTCTGCCGCACCGGCGACCCGCTCAAGGTCGCCGACGTGGAACTGGTCAGCCCCGGCACGGCGCGCGCCATCATGGTGGTCACGCCGCAGGCCGAGGACGCCGACACCCGCGTCATCAAGGTGCTGCTCTCGCTCGGCTCCCGCGCCTGGGGGCGGCGCAGGCCGCACGTGGTGGCCGCCGTGCACGACTCGGCGAACCTGCCCGCGGCCCGGCTCGCCGGCGGCCCGGCCGCGCACGTCATCGACGCCGACGACGTCGCGATCCGGCTGATCGTCCAGTCGCACCGCCAGTCGGGCCTGTCGCAGGTATGCACCGACCTTCTGGACTTCGCCGGGCACGAGTTCTACATGCGGCCCGAGCCGTCCCTGGCGGGCCTGACGTTCGGCGAGTCGCTGTCGGCCTACGACCTCGGCGTCCCCGCCGGGCTCCGGCACGCCGACGGGACCGTCCTGCTGAACCCGCCGATGGACACCGTGCTCCGCGCCGAGGACGAGATCATCGTGCTCGCCGAGGACGACCTGCTGATCCGGCTCGCCACCGGGCCGGCCGCGCCCGTCCGGGAGGCGGCGATCACCACGGCCACCGCGCGGGAGCCGGTGCCCGAGCGCACCCTGGTGCTCGGCTGGAACCACCGCGCCCCGAAGATCATCGAGCTGCTGGACGAGTTCCTCGCCCCGGGCTCGGCGCTCGTCGTGGCCGCGCCGCGCGCGGACCCCACCGGGGCGCTGGCCCCGGTGGCCAACCTCAAGATCGGCTTCGTCCGGGCGGAGCCGACCGAGCGGCCGTCCCTGGAGTCCCTCGACATCGGCTCCTTCCAGCATGTCGTCGTGCTGTCGGAGTCCGGGTACGACCGCGAGCACGCCGACGCCCGCACCCTGGTCACGCTGCTGCACCTGCGCGACATGGAGGACGCGCTCGGCGACCCGTTCGCCATCGTCAGCGAGATCAACGACGACGCCAACCGGGAGATCGCGCAGGTCACCAAGGCCGACGACTTCGTGGTCAGCGAGAAGCTGATCAGCCTGATGCTGACCCAGCTCAGCGAGAACCGGCACCTGTACGCGGTGTTCGCCGACCTGCTCGACCCGGCCGGCTCGGAGATCTACCTCAAGCCCGCCTGCGACTACCTGGCGCCGGGCGCCGAGGCCGACTTCGCCACGCTCATCGAGTCGGCGCGGCGGCGCGGCGAGGTCGCGCTCGGCTACCGGCTGACCGAGCGTTTCCACGAGCCGCCGGGCTACGGGGTGGTGCTCAACCCGGACAGGGCCGCGTCGCTGACGCTGTCCGCGGCCGACCGCGTCATCGTGCTGGCGGAGAGCTGACCCCCGGTTCACCGGGTGGCGGCGCGAGGTCGTGTCCCGCGCGCAGGGCGCTCGTGACGCGCTCGCGCAGGGCCCGCTCGGCCCGCCGGGCGTCCTCGGCCATCCCGCGGATCTCCGCGCCCGCCATCTCGTCCCCGACGGTGCTCGCCAGCAGGTCCCGGTAGCGGGCGTTCTGCTCGGGCAGCGCCTGCAGGACCCGCGACTCGTGGTAGGCGTCGTCGGCCTCGCCCGCCCGGCGCGCGTACGCCTCCAGCGCCTCGATGCGCCCGGTGACCGAGCGGACCGAGAGCTCCAGCGCGCGGTCCTGCGGGTCGAGCAGGGCCCGGACGCGCGGCGAGAGCCGTTCCGGCTGCTGGGCGAGGCGTTCCCGGCGCAGCCGCGTGTGCTCGGCGAGGGCGCCCGCGATCGCCCATTCCTGCAGCGGCAGGACGACCGCGTTGTTGATGTCGTCCAGCAGCCCGGCGCCGTGCGACTGCGACCCGAGGACGGCGTCGACGGCGCGCTGGGCGCGGACGAGGAGCCGGGCGGCGGGCCGGTCGAAGTCGGCCGGCAGCAGGTAGGAGCCGTGGTGTTCGCGCGCGAGCCGGGCCGCGGCCGGCTCCCGGACGTGCCGCAGCGCGCCGAGGACCCAGCCGGCGAAGCTCGCGGCGGCGAGCACGACGGCGGCCTCGACCTGGCCGAGCAGCAGCAGGAGGACCTGCAGGGCGGGGGTCAGCATCATCGCGAGGACGGGGAGCCGCCCCCACCGCACCGCGCCGCCGACCAGTTCGTCGTCGTCCAGGGAGGCGATGAAGAACACCCGCAGCCATCCGCCGGGCAGGACGCCGTAGAAGATGGCGAACGCGGGGATCCACACCAGCCGCGCCACGACCGTGGCGGCGCGCAGCCGCGGGGGCGGCGGCGCCGGCATGCTCGCCGGGGCGAGCCGCCCGGGCGCCGCGGCCAGCAGCGCGCGGTCCTCGCCGCCGATGGCGGGATCGAACACCGGACGGGGACGGTCCTGCTCGTTCATCGCCACTCCCCACCGCGTCTGGGAACCCTGTGCCCGCTGGTGGATCCGAGCCTTCCACCAGGCACCCGGTTCATTCCAGCTTGTCACGGAATCCGGACATTGCACGCGTCGGCGGCGCGAGCCCACGGCACCGGCTAGCCCTGCAGCTCGGCCCAGACCTCCCGGTCCCGTTCGGCCGTCCAGATCCGGGGACGTTCGACGCCGTCCAGCTCGTCCCAGAGCCGGGAGACGTCGAACGGCAGGCAGTGCTCGAAGATCGGCCAGCGCCCGTACTCGGGCGCGAGCGCGGCGTGCACGGCGGCGAACGCGTCCTTGAGCGTGCCGTCCTCCTTCCGGACCCGCCGGGTCTCGGCGATCATCGTCTCCAGGAAGTCGCGGGTCTGCGCGACGGCGGCGCGGGCGGCGTCCCTGCCGTGCGCGACGGCGCCGCGCCCCCCGACGAGCGTCTCGGCGCCGAACGAGTTGACGTGGTCGAGCGTGCCGGACGCCCACTCGCTGTGGAACGCGTCGCCGGTGTAGAGCGCCGCCTGCGTCTCGACGAGGTCGCCGGCGAACAGGATCCGGTGCCGGGGCAGCCACGCCACGAGATCGCCCTCGGTGTGGCCGCGCCCGCAGTAGGCCAGGTCGAGGTCGCCGCGGTCGCCGCCCAGGGCGATGGTGAGCGTGCTGGAGAACGTCAGCGTCGGCCAGGTCAGCCCGGGGATGCCGTCCGGGTCCTTGAACAGCCGGGGCATCCGGCCGTACTCCGACTCCCAGTCCTGCTCGCCGCGCTCGGCGATCAGCGCGCGGGTGAGGTCGTGCGCGACGATCACCGGTGCGCCGAACGCGCTCGCGCCCAGCGTCCGGACGGCGTGGTAGTGCGACAGGACGAGGTACCGGATGGGCTTGTCGGTGTGCTCGCGCAGCACGGCGAGCCAGTCGCGGGCCGCGGCGGGCGTCGCGCGGGCCTCGAAGCAGACGAGGAAGTCCTCGCCCTCGATCGCGCCGACGTTCGGGTCCCCCTCGGCCGTGAGCGTGTAGACCCCGTCGGCCAGGACCTCAAGCGTCTGCGTCTTGTCGCCCAGATCTGCGGACGACGCGAACGGTCTGGGCATGGGCGCCCCTCTCGCACTCGTGGCCGCGGCCCCGGTTCGTGGCGGTGCTGCACGTGCAAGGGGTTCATTCCACGCGGAGCGGTCGATAACCGTCCCGCACCCCTGGGGGAGGACGGCCCGCGCGGGGTAGAAGGGATCTCGACCGTGCCGCGCGGAAGGAGGAGCCCCGGGTGAACGCCGCGCTCGGACTGCTGGCCGTCCTCGTGCTGACCGCCGCGACCGGCTACTTCGTCGCCCAGGAGTTCGCGTTCGTCACCGCGGACCGCCCGGCCCTCGACCAGCGGGCCGCGGAGGGCGACCGGGCGGCGGCGCGGGCGGTGCGGGTGATGCACCGGCTGTCGTTCATGCTGTCGGGCGCGCAACTCGGCATCACGGTCACCGCGCTGGTGGTCGGGTTCATCGCCAAGCCCGCGCTGGCCGACCTGATCGACCCGGCGCTGCGCGCGGCCGGGGTGCCGCACGCGGCGTCGGGCGGGGTGGCGGTGGCGCTCGGGTTCGCCCTCGCCACCGTGATCCAGATGGTGCTGGGAGAGCTGTTCCCCAAGAATCTGGCGCTGGCGCGGGCGGAGGCGCTCGCCCGCGCCCTGGCCTCGTCCACTCTCGTCTACCTGACGTTCGCGGGGCCGCTGATCAGGCTGTTCGACGCGTCCGCGAACCGGCTCGTCCGCGCGTTCGGCATCGAGCCGGTGGAGGAGCTGCGGCACGGCGCGACGCTGGAGGAGCTCGGTCACATGATCGGCGAGTCCGGGGAGCAGCTCCAGGCGGGCCACGCCGACCTGCTGGAGCGGGCCCTGGCCTTCTCCGAGCGGGACGCCGAGGAGGTCATGGTCCCCCGCGTCGAGGTGGTGACCATGCCCGCCTCCGCGCGCGCGGCCGAGGTCAGCGACGTCATCGCGGCGAGCGGGCACACCCGCTATCCGGTTCTCGGCGAGGGTGTGGACGACGTGGTCGGGGTCGTCGGGCTGGAGCAGCTGATCACGCTCGACGCGGACGCGATGGCGCGCACCGAGGTCCGCGAGATCGCCAGGGCGCCGCTGCTGCTGCCGTCGTCGCTGCCGCTCCCGGACGTGGTGCTCCGGCTGCAGGGCGCCGCCGAGCCGATGGCCTGCGTGGTGGACGAGTACGGCGGCTTCGCCGGGATCGTCACCTGGGAGGACGTCGCCGAGGAGCTGGTCGGGGAGATCGCCGACGAGAACGAGCCGGGCGAGGAGCTGGCGGTCCGCAGCGGCGAGTGGTGGACGACTGACGCGGGCCTGCGGATGGACGAGGTCGCCCACGAGACGGGCATCGCGCTGCCGGAGGGCGACTACGAGACCGTCGCGGGGCTGGTGATGAAGCGGCTCGGCCGGGTCGCCCGGCCGGGCGACGTCGTCCGGGTGGAGCTGCCGCCTGCCCGGCTGGACGAGCCGCGCCGGACGGCCGTGGTCGAGGTCCTGACGATCCACCGGCACGTGCCCAGGCTGATCCGCATCCGCACCGTGGAGGAGGACGGGTGAACCTCGCGTTGGGCGCCCCCGTCACGCTGGCGCTGCTGGCGGGCAACGGGTTCTTCGTCGCCACCGAGTTCGCGCTGGTGGCGGCGCGGCGCCCCCGCCTGGAGCGGGCCGCCGCGCGGGGCGGACGGGCCGCGGGCGCGGCGGTCGCCGGGATCGACGAGCTGTCGCTCACCCTGGCGGGCGCACAGCTCGGCATCACGATGTGCTCGCTCGGCCTCGGCCTGGTGTCCGAGCCGGTGTTCGCGGACACCCTCACGCCGCTGTTCCACACCGCGGGGCTGCCGGAGGGGGCGGCGCACGCGGTCGCGTTCGTGCTGGCACTGGCGCTCGTCACGTTCCTGCACATGGTCGTCGGCGAGATGGCGCCGAAATCCTGGGCGATCGTCGATCCGGAACGCTCGGCGACCGTGCTGGGCCCGCCGTTCCGCGCGTTCGCGACCGTCGTCCGGCCGGTGCTGGCGGTGCTCAACGGGGCGACGAACCTGCTGCTGCGCGTGGCGGGCGTCCGCCCGGACGGCTCGCGGGCGGTGTCGCGCACCCCCGAGCAGCTGCGCAGCATCGCGGAGGAGTCGCGGCGGCTCGGGCTGATCGGGCAGCGCGAGCTGACGCTGCTCACCGCCGCGCTGGACGTGCCGCGCGCCCCGCTGGCCGGCCTCGTGGTCCCGGTCTCCGGCATCGTGTCGGTGCCGGCCGCGGCGTCACCGCAGGAGGTCATCGACGCCGCCGCCCGCACCGGCCACATCCGCATCATGCTGCGCGGCTCGGGGCGGCCGGACCAGGCCCGCATGGTGCACGTCCGCGACGCCTACGTGGCCCGTGCGCGGGGCCGCGCGACCCCGGCCGTGGAACTGGCGCACCCGGTCCCGGCGATGCCGATCGGCACCCCGGTCGGCGAGGCCGTGGCCACCCTGAGGGCGAACCACAGCCACCTCGGCCTCGCCGTCGCCCCCGACGGCCGCGTCGCCGGCCTGGTCAGCCTGGACGACCTGCTCACCACCCTGCTGACCGTCCGCTGACCCCTCAAGGCCGTCAACGTTGGTTGACATAGCCGGAATGTCAACCTACATTGACACCTATGAGCGATGGAGTGACGCTCGCCCAGGAGGCGAGCAGCCGGGATCCCGCGGTGGGGCTGCGGGCCGTGCGCGCGCTGCGCGAGCTGGCCGAGCGGCTGGAGGCGCTGCAGGTCGCCAGCGCGCGCGACCAGGGCTGGTCCTGGCAGGAGATCGCGGTCTGCCTTGGTGTGAGCCGGCAGGCCGTCCACAAGAAGCACGGCGGTGGGCGCCGCCTTCTCAAGAAGGAGCAGTAGAGGGATGTTCGAGCGTTTCACCGAGGAGGCCCGCCAGGCCGTCGTCGGCGCCCAGGCGGAGGCGCGGACGCTGCGCGACCACCACATCGGCACCGAGCACGTGCTGCTGTCCCTGGTGACCGGCGACGACGCCACGGGCCGCGCACTGCGCGAGCACGGGCTCGACGCGGCCGACCTGCGGACCCGGATCGCCCGCGTCAACCGGACCGGCGGCGACGTCCTCGATTCCGACGCCCTGAGGAGCATCGGGATCGACCTCGACGCCGTACGCGAGGCCACCGAGCAGAGCTTCGGGGAGGGCGCCCTCGACGTCCCCGCCGGGAAGCTCGGACGGTACAGCCGCGGGCACATCCCGTTCACGCCGAAGGCGAAGAAGGCCCTGGAGCTGAGCCTGCGGCACGCGATCCGGCTCAAGCAGAAGCGCATCCACAGTGGGCACATCCTGCTCGGCATCCTGCACGACGACGACTTCCTGTCGGTGCGGCTCGCGACGGAGGCGGGTGTGGACGTCGGATTGCTGCGTGCGCGCATCGACCGGCTGCTCACCTCCGAGGCCGCCTGAACGATGTGATTTCGTGGGGGCATGCCCGGACTGCTGGATTCGCTGCGCCGCCTCGTCCCCGCCGACCGGGTCGTCACCGACCCGGACGTGATCGCCGCCTACGCGCACGACGAGGCGGAGTGGGCGCCCTTCGGGACGCCCGCCGCGCTCGTCCGGGCCGGGTCGACCGAGGACGTGCGGGCCGTCGTCACCGTGTGCGCGGAGCGGGGCGTCCCGATCGTCCCGCGCGGCGCGGGCACCGGCCTGTCGGGCGGCGCGAACGCACTGGACGGGTGCGTCCTGCTGTCTCTGGAGGCGATGCGGGACATCGTCGAGATCGACGCCGCCGAGCGGCTCGCGGTCGTCCAGCCGGGAGTGGTGAACGACGCCCTCCGGCTGGCCTGCGCCGAGCGGGGCCTGTGGTACCCGCCGGACCCGGCGAGCGCGCCCTGGTCGACGATCGGCGGGAACGTCGCCACCAACGCGGGCGGCCTGTGCTGCGTCAAGTACGGCGTGACCCGCGACTACGTCCTCGCGCTGGAGGCCGTCGTCGGGCGGGGCGAGGTGGTGCGGCTCGGCCGCCGGACGGCCAAGGGGGTCGCGGGATACGACCTGTGCGGGCTCATGGTCGGGTCCGAGGGCACGCTCGGCGTGATCACCGAGATCACGGTGCGGCTGCGCTCGGCGCGCTCACCGGAGCGCACGATCGTCGGCTATTTCGACACCCTCCAGGCGGCGGGCGAGGCGGTCGCCAGGGTCACCGCGGCCGGGATCGTCCCGAGCGCGCTCGAACTGATCGACCGGCACTGCCTGGAGGCCGTCGACGCGTGGCGGAACATGGGGCTGTCGGCGGACGCGAACGTCCTGCTCCTCGGCCGCACCGACCTGCCCGGCGAGTCCGGGGAGGCGGAGGCCGACGCGATGGTGCGGCTGTTCAAGGAGGCGGGCGCGACGTGGAGCGCCCGGTCGTCCGACGAGGCCGAAGCGGAGGCGCTGTTCTCCGCGCGCCGGCTCGCCTACCCGGCGCTCGAACGGCTCGGGCCGGTGCTGACCGAGGACGTGTGCGTGCCCCGCGGGCTCGTCCCGGAGATGCTGACCCGCATCGAGGCCGCCGCGGCGGACAACAACACCCATATCGCCAATATCGCGCACGCGGGCGACGGCAACCTGCACCCGCTCATCATCGCGCCGGCCGGCGACGACGACGCTCGCGTCCGGGCCCAGCGCGCCTTCGACCGCATCGTCGCCGACGCCATCGCCCTCGGCGGCACCGTCACCGGCGAGCACGGCGTCGGGCTGCTCAAGCGGCGCGGCCTGCACGACGAACTGGACCCGGCCGTGATCGCCATGCACCACGCGGTCAAGAACGCGCTGGACCCGGCCGGCGTCTTCAACCCGGGCAAGGTCTTCGGGACGCCCTGACCGCCTCAGCCGCGCGCCGCCTCCCAGCCCTGGACCAGCAGGGCGGTGTCGTCGCCGACGAGGCCGACCTTGAGGCCCTCCTCGCCCTGCTCGACCTGGACGCCCACCGGCCGCAGGTCGGGGACGCGCCCGCCGTAGAGGGCGTCGCGCTCGGCCATCGCCTCGTAGCCGCCCGGCCGCCACCAGTACACCTGCGGGCTGATCGGCCGCTCCCCGGTGCCGGCGAGCCTGGCCGCGACCTCCTGGACGGTCTTCAGGGCGATGACCAGGTGCTGCTCCGTCCCGATCTCGTGGACCATGACGTACTCCGGGAGCGGGAACGCGACCAGCGCGCCGAACGGCAGCTGGCCGGGGAAGTAGCGCCGCAGCACCTGGACGTGCGCACCGATGTAGCGGTGCTGCTCACCGATGTTGGCGATCTTGATGCCCTGCACGTCGGTGGCCTGGACGTAGTGGGGCTCGCGCTCGATCGACTGCGTCAGCGCGTGGCCGAACGCCTCGTTCTCGGCGAGCCCGCCGAGGTCCACCCGGTTGAGCGGGACGATCGAGTCCGGGTGGTCGACGACCACGGTCTGGAGCAGACCGGGCGCGAGCGGCCGGGTCACGAGCGCGGCGCGCATCCGTTCGTCGAGGGCGTTCTCGGGGTAGAGCCGGACGCGCAGACTCGCGGTGTCGAGGCGCCCGCCCGCCGGCGCCGGGGCCGGGGCCGGCTGCCGCTCGAACGCCTGCACCGCCTGGTCGGCGTACTGGGCCGCGATGCCCGGCAGCGCGGACCGCGGGTTCCGCCCGGCGTGCGCCCGCCATTCCGCGATGCCCGCCTGCACACGGGCGCCGTCCTTGAGCGTCACGGCGACGGTGTCGGGGTCGGGCAGCTCCGCCTGGTAGCCGCGCTGAGCGAACGCGTCTATGAGGGCCATGCCGATGATGTCGTGGCTGTTGGGGTTCATGGTGATGTACGACTTCCGACGAGGGCAGTAGGTTCCTGGTCAGCCCCCGAAGGCTTGTGTGAGAGCGGCGACACAGGCCGCGCGGCGGCGGGGATCGTCCGGGAAGCGCCGCCGGCACTCGGGGCCGATCCAGGACGGCGCCTTGGGGCGGCTCGGGCGCGCCTTGTGCGTCGCAGGCGGACGAGGGTGCCGTACGGGACGGTGCCGCGTGCGCTGCGGGACGGCGCGCTCCCGGCGGGGAGGCCGTCTCGGCGGGCTTGAGCGGCGCGCGGACGGCGTGCGGCGAGATTCGGCCGCCTTCCGCCCCGACGCGGGCGTGGGCGAAGGGCTGGAGCGCTCGGCGGACGGGACGGGTGTGGCCGCGTCCGGCGTCACCGTGCGGGGCGGCGCCGTCCGCGTCGTCGTGAAACCGGCGGCCAGGAGCAGTCCCGTGCCCAGGACGATCGTGGTGGCGATGAGCGCCGGGCGACGCAGGCGTGGGCCGGGCGGACGGGGTTCCGCGCGGGTGAACCCGGCGGGCGGGAGGCTGGAGGAGAGACGCACCCTCCGATCGTCACGCTGAGCACCCGCTTGGACACGGAGAATCGGCGCGACCGTTGCCACCTCGATACACCGGGCGGGGTCACCGGCCCGCGAGCAGCTCCACCACAGGCGCGAACTCCTCGACGAACGCGGAGGAGACCGACACGTACGACACGCCGAGTTCGTCCCGACGCCGGGCCAGGGTGTCGGCCATCTCGCGGGGCGTCCCGGACAACTTCGCGATCGCGCCGGACTTCGCCATGGCCGCGGCGTCCACCTCCATCTGGCGGCTCAGCCACTCCGGCACCTCGTCGCCGACGACGTGGACCTGCGTGCACAGCTCCAGATCGTCGAACCGCTGCCCCGCCGCCGTCCGGACGATCCGCACGTACTCGGCGAGCTTCGCGTCGTCGGTCATCGGCGGGACGCCGAACGCGACCGTGTCGGCGCGCCGCGCGGCCAGCTCCAGCATCCGGGGCCGGGACGCCGCGACGAGTACCCGCGGCGGACGGCCGGTCCCCGCGAACAGGCCCTCCGGCGGGCGCGCGACCGCGTCGAGGACCTGCTCGACGCGGGCCAGCCGCTCGGCGCCCGAACCGTAGGCGACGCCGAAGAGCGCCGCGTCGTCCTCTCCGCCGGGCCTGCCCGCGCCGATCCCGAGCTCGAACCGGTCGCCCGTCGCGAAGGCCATCGAGGCCGCCTCCCAGGCGATCATGTTCGGCGGCCGGGTCGCCGCGGAGAGCACGAACGTGCCGACCCGCAGCGTCGTGGTGGCACCCGCGGCGGCGGCGAGCGACGCCGCCGGCATCGCGGTGCCGGAGGTGTCGGGGGTCAGCAGTGTCGCGTACCCCAGTTCCTCCGCGCGCCGCGCCTGCGCGGCCCAGCCTGCGCCGTCCCGCGCCCACGCCGTCATCACCGCGAACCTGAACCGCCGATCACCCATCGCCCTGCCTCCCGTCGTGCCGTCGGACCCTTCTATTTGAGTGAGCACTCACTCAATTGTCAAGCCCCAGCACCCTGGCCGGACTCCCAAGCCGGTCCTAGCCGGCCGTGGCGATCGTGAAACGGCGCAGCGCGAGGGCCGGGTTCTTCTCCCGGACGGCCGCGATTCGCTCGGCCGAGACCTCGGCGGACACGACGCCGACCCCCTCTCCCAGCGCGGCCGCGACCACGCCCATCGGGTCGACGATCATGCTGTTGCCCGCGCCCGCCGGAGCGCACTGGTCGGCCGCCGCCACGTAGATCGTGTTCTCGATCGCGCGGGCCCGGACCAGCGTCCGCCAGTGGTCCTCCTTCAGCGGACCCGGCACCCACTCGGCGGGCAGCGCCAGGACATCGGCACCCGCGTCCACGATCCGCCGCGTCACCTCGGGGAACCGGACGTCGTAGCAGGTCTGCAGGCCGAACGTGACGCCGTCGACGGCGAACGTCTCGGGCTCGCCGATCTCCCCGGGCCGCACCAGCGCCGACTCCTCGTAGCCGAACGCGTCGTACAGGTGGATCTTGCGGTACTCGGCGACGACGTCCCCGCCGGGAGCGACGGCCACGAGGGTGTTGGAGATGCGGTCGGAATCGCCCAGCCGCTCGTTCATCCCGGCGACGACATGGACACCGTGCCGCCGGGCCAGGTCGCCGAGACCGGTCACGAACGGGCCGTCCAGCGGCTCGGCCGAGTCGACGAACCGCCGGTCCATCTTCGGCACGGTGAACATGGCGAACTCGGGAAAGACCACCACCTTCGCGCCGCGTCCCGCGGCCTCGCCGGTGAGCTTGCCGATCGCCGCCAGGTTCTCGTCCTTGCCCGCCCCCGGTGCGAACTGCGCAATCGCGACCTGAACCATCCGTACCTCCCTACATCCGGTCGACGCCCGTCACCCGGACGACGGCCGCGCCCTCCTGATCGGAGCCGGCGAGATCGACCTCGGCGCCGATGCCCCAGTCGTGGTGCCCCGCGGGGTCGTCGAACACCTGCCGGACCCGCCAGAGCGCGTCCTCGGGGACCTCTTCGATCTGCAGCAGCTTCGGCCCCCGCGCGTCCGCCCCGGTGAGCAGCTCCTCGTGCTCCTCGAAGTACCCGTCCATGGCGTCGGCCCACGCGTCGGCGCCGAAGTCGGGATCCAGCGCGCCCAGCTCGTCGTAGCGCTCCAGCGCCGCCAGCTCCACCCGGCGGAACATCGCGTTGCGCACCAGCACCCGGAACGCCCGCGCGTTCGCGGTCACCTTCGTGACCCGCTCCTCGATCGGCTCGTCCAGGTCGTCGTCGGCGGGATTCGCGAGCTGCTCCCACTCGTCCAGCAGGCTGGAGTCGACCTGCCGGACCAGCTCGCCCAGCCACTCGATCAGGTCGATCAGGTCATCGGTCTTGATCGACTCCGGCACGGTCTGCTGCAGCGCCTTGTAGGCCCCCGACAGGTACCGCAGGACCAGCCCTTCGGCCCGCGCGAGCTCGTAGTACCCGATGTACTCGGTGAACGTCATCGCGCGCTCGTACATGTCCCGTACGACCGACTTCGGCCGCAGCGGGTGGTCGCCGACCCAGGGGTGCCCGGCCCGGTAGATCTCGTACGCGGCGTCGAGCTCGTCCTCCAGCGGCTTCGGGTGGTCGACGTCCTGGAGCAGCTCCATCCGCTCCTCGTACTCGATCCCCTCGGCCTTCATCTCCTGGACGGCCTCGCCCCGCGCCTTGTTGACCTGCGCGGCGAGGATCTGCCGCGGGTCGTCCAGCGTCGCCTCGATCACCGACAGGACGTCCAGCGCGTACGACGGCGACGCCGGGTCGAGCACCTCGAACGCCGCGAGCGCGAACGTCGACAGCGCCTGGTTGAGCGCGAAGTCCTCCTGCAGGTCGACGGTGATGCGCGCGTAACGCCCGACGTCGTCGGGCTCGGGCAGCGCCTCCACGATCCCGCCCGCGAGCAGCGACCGGTAGATCGCGATCGCCCGGGAGATGTGCCGCCGCCGCGCCGCCGGCTCCTCGTGGTTGTCGGTCAGCAGCCGCTTCATCGCCTGGAACGCGTTGCCCGGACGCGCGATCACCGACAGCAGCATCGCGTGGCTCACCTGGAACCGGGACCGGAGCATCTCCGGCTCGGCCTCCTGCAGCTTCTTGAAGACGTCCTCGTCCCAGCCGACGAAGCCCTCGGGCGGCTTCTTGCGCTGGACCTTCCGCCGCTTCTTCGGATCGTCCCCGGCCTTGGCGAGGGCCTTCTCGTTCTCCACGACATGCTCGGGCGCCTGCGCCACGACGAACCCGACCGTGTCGAACCCGGCCCGGCCCGCCCGGCCGGCGATCTGGTGGAACTCCCGGGCCCGCAGCCGCCGCACCCGGTGCCCGTCGTACTTGCTGAGCGCGGTGAACACGACCGTCCGGATCGGCACGTTGACGCCCACGCCCAGCGTGTCCGTCCCGCAGATGACCTTCAGCAGCCCGGCCTGCGCGAGCCGCTCCACCAGCCGCCGGTACTTGGGCAGCATCCCGGCATGGTGCACGCCGATCCCGTGCCGGACGAACCGCGACAGGTTCCGCCCGAACTTCGTGGTGAACCGGAAGTTGCCGATCAGCTCGGCGATCCGCGCCTTCTCCGCCTTGGTGCACACGTTGATGCTCATCAGCGCCTGCGCCCGCTCGATCGCCGCCGCCTGCGTGAAGTGCACCAGGTAGACCGGTGCCTTCTGCTCGGCGAGCAGCTCCTCGATCGTCTCGTGCAGCGGCGTCACCCGGTAGTCGTAGATCAGCGGGACCGGCCGCTCCGCCGAGGTCACCAGCGCCGTCGGCCGCCCCGTCCGCCGCGCCAGATCCTTCTGGAAGAACGAGACGTCGCCCAGGGTGGCCGACATCAGCAGGAACTGGGCCTGCGGGAGCTCCAGCAGCGGAATCTGCCACGCCCACCCCCGCTCGGGCTCGGCGTAGAAGTGGAACTCGTCCATGACCACCACGCCGATGTCGGCCTCGGCGCCGTCCCGCAGCGCGATGTTGGCCAGCACCTCGGCGGTGCAGCAGATGATCGGCGCGTCCGCGTTCACGCTGGCGTCGCCGGTCATCATCCCGACGTTCTCGCGCCCGAACATCTCGCACAGGTCGAAGAACTTCTCCGACACCAGCGCCTTGATCGGCGCCGTGTAGAACCCCACCTGGTCCTTGCCGAGCCCCGCGAACAGCGCCCCCGCCGCCACCAGGCTCTTGCCCGACCCGGTCGGCGTCGAGAGGATCACGTTGGCGCCCGACACCACCTCGATGAGCGCCTCCTCCTGGGCGGGATACAACGTGATCCCGCGCCCCGACACCCACCGCTCGAACGCCTCGAACAGAGAATCGGCGTCGGCGTCGTTTCCAGAGGGAAGCTCATCGATAAGGCTCACCCCTCCATCCTGCCCCCGATCCCCCACTGCCCGCGCCGGTGCACCGACCCGCTCCCCCCGCCCGGTCGGTACCCGGACCGCGCAAAGGTCCGGAACATGGCGATGCCCCGGGACGGGGGTCCCGGGGCATCAGCGTGTCGTCAACGCCTACGGCGTCACACCCTCGGACTTGGCGACCAGCCGCGCCAGCGTCCCGGCCATCTCCTCCTGACGCGCGGACATCTTGCCGAGCTCACCCATGATCAGGTTGACGGCCGACCCCAACTCTTGCCGGAGCGAGCCGATCTCGTACTTCAACTCCTCCTTGGTGGCGAGATTCTTGAGGTCGTCCTTGGTGGCCAGGTCAGCGAGGGTGACCTGTTCGAGGGGCTTGGGCGCCATGACGGGCATGCTATCTCTCCTTCTGGTCCTGTGTTCGCTGGAGAGCGACACCTCACCCCCTAGGCCAGGGTGTGCCCGTGCTCCAGTGCGAGGGGGTTCAGGTCGGGCTCGCCGTAGACGCCGCGCATCGCCTCGAACGCGGCGGCCTTGTCCGCGCCGAACCGCCGCACGCGACGCGCGTACGCCGCGGCGGAGACGAACGTGGGCGGGTCGGTCTTGCTGTGGAACTTGTCCGCATACATGACGAGCCGCTCCTCGCCGGTCTCGGCGAGGTAGTCGGCGACGGGCATCGGGAGGCCATGCCGCTCGACGTCCTCCCGTGTGAGCCCCACGCCGGTGTGGTGGGAGCAGAACCGGCAGAGTTCCTCGGCGAAGCCCTCGTCCCGGAGAAGGTCGTGGCCCAGTACCCCGTGGCGCACGTACTCCCCGTGGTCGATCTCGCCGGACGGGCCGTACAGGCGGTAGACGCCGATGTCGTGGAGCAGGCAGCCGGCGCGCACGAGATCCTTGTCCAGGTCGAGCCCGTCGATGAGCCGCTCGGCGATCTCGCAGACGATCACGCAGTGCGTCCAGACGAGGTCGAACGCCTTCCGGCTGGGTGCGTGCCGCTCGTGCAAGGCCCGGATCTCGTCGTCCGCAGGAATCCTCACCCGCACGACCCTATGCCGGGCGGCCGCGCCGATCCTCTGGTGCGGGCCGTCCGGCAGGGGTCGCGAGCCTCAGGCGGTCGTCTCAGTGCGGTCGGCGCCCCAGAGGGTGTGGAAGCTGCCTTCGCGGTCCACGCGGCGATAGGTGTGGGCGCCGAAGAAGTCCCGCTGGCCCTGGGTGAGCGCGGCCGGCAGGCGGTCGGCCCGCAGCGAGTCGTAGTAGGCCAGGGCGGTGGAGAAGCCGGGTGCGGGGATGCCGAGGCGTGCGGCGGTGGCGACCACGTCGCGCCAGGCGTCCTGGGCGTCGCCGACGGCCTCGGCGAAGTGGTCGTCGGTCAGCAGCGTCGGCGTGCCCGGGTCCGCCGCGTAGGCGGCGCGGATGCGGTCCAGGAAGCGGGCGCGGATGATGCAGCCGCCGCGCCAGATGGTCGCCATCGCACCGAGGTCGATGTTCCAGCCGTACTCGGCGCTGCCCGCCTGGATCTCGTGGAAGCCCTGCGCGTAGGCGACGATCTTGGACGCGTAGAGGGCCTTCTCGACGGCGTCGGCGAAGCCCGAGTCGGCGATGCTGCTGCGGGACGGTCCGGGCAGGTTTTGTGCCGCTTCACGCAGGTCGGCGTGGCCGGAGACGGAGCGGGCGAAGACGGCCTCGGCGATGCCGCCGACGGGGACGCCCAGGTCGAGGGCGGTCTGGACGGTCCAGCGGCCGGTGCCCTTCTGCTCGGCCTGGTCGAGGACGACGTCCACGAACGGCTTGCCGGTGGACGCGTCGGTGTGCGCGAGGACCTCGGCGGTGATCTCGATGAGGTAGGACTCCAGCCGGCCGGTGTTCCAGGTGCGGAAGACCTCGGCGATCTCGGCGGGGGCGAGGCCAGCGGCGTGCCGCAGCAGGTCGTAGGACTCCGCGATCAGCTGCATGTCGGCGTACTCGATGCCGTTGTGCACCATCTTCACGAAGTGGCCGGCGCCGTCGGGGCCCACGTGGACGCAGCAGGGCGTCCCGTCGACCTTGGCGGAGATGTCCTCCAGCAGCGGGCCGAGGGCCGCGTAGGACTCGGCGGAGCCGCCCGGCATGATGCTGGGTCCGTGCAGCGCGCCCTCCTCCCCGCCGGAGATGCCGGTGCCGACGAAATGGATGCCGCGGTCGCGGAGCGCGGCCTCGCGGCGGCGGGTGTCGGCGAAGTTGGCGTTGCCGCCGTCCACGATCATGTCGCCGGGCTCCAGCAGCGGGGCGAACTCGTCGATGACGGCGTCGGTCGGGCCCCCTGCCTTGACCATGACGACCAGCCGGCGGGGCCGCTCCAGGGACGCCACGAACTGCTCCGGCGTCTCGGCCGGAAGGAAGGTCCCCTCGTCGCCGAAGCCCTCCACGAGCGACTTCGTCCGGGTCGGGGTGCGGTTGTGCACGGCCACGGGATGCCCGTGCCGGGCCAGGTTGCGGGCCAGGTTCCGGCCCATCACCGCCAGCCCCGTGACGCCGATTCGCGCCTTCTCCATTGGCTCACTCCTCCTCGTGTGCGACCCTGACCAAGGGGTTGTACGCGGATCATGATGCCCTCGTTCGAGCACCGTTCCCCGCGTTCGGCTGCGGGAACGGGAGGCGATTCAGGATCCTTTTTCAATGGTGACATTCTCCAGGGGGGTGCGAATGCTGGGACTGCCGGACGAGGCGGCGGCGTGTCTCTTCGATCTCGACGGGGTGCTGACCCGGACGGCGGCCGTCCACGCCGCGGCGTGGAAGGAGATGTTCGACGGCTACCTGCGCGACCGCGCGCGGCGGACCGGTGAACCGCTCACCGAGTTCGACCCCGTGAACGACTACGGCCGGTACGTGGACGGCAAGAAGCGCGAGGACGGGACGCGCTCGTTCCTGGAGTCGCGCGGTATCACGCTGCCGGAGGGAGACCCGGACGACCCGCCCGAGCTGGAGACCGTCCGGGGCCTCGGAAACCGCAAGAACGCCCTCGTCCTCAAGCTCATCGAGGAGAAGGGCGTCGAGACGTTCGACGGGTCGATCGACTTCGTCCGGGCGGCGCGGAAGGCCGGGCTGAAGACGGCCGTGGTGTCGTCCAGCGCCAACACCGTTCAGGTCCTGCGGACGGTCGACATCACCGGCCTGTTCGACGCGCGCGTGGACGGCGTGGTCGCGGCCGAGCGGCATCTGCCCGGCAAGCCGGCCCCGGACATGTTCCTCGCGGGGGCCGAGGAGCTCGGCGTCCCGGCGGCGAAGGCGGTGGTGTTCGAGGACGCGCTCGCCGGCGTCCAGGCGGGGCGGGCCGGCGGGTTCGCCTACGTCGTCGGAGTGAACCGGGTGGGCGACGCGCATGCCAAGGCGCTCGCCGAGCACGGCGCGGACGTGGTGGTCGACGACCTCTCCGAACTCATGGAGGCCGAGTGACCGAGCGGGAGGGCCAGACGAGCGCCGACCGGCCCGTGTTCACGGTGGAGCCCTGGTGCGTGCGGGAGCCGGAACTCCGGCTGGACCGGCTGGCGCAGACCGAGTCGGTGTTCGCACTGTCCAACGGGCATCTAGGCATGCGCGGCAACCTGGACGAAGGAGAGCCCCACGGGCTGCCGGGAACGTACCTGAACTCCTTCTACGAGCAGCGTCCGCTGCCGCATGCCGAGACCGCCTACGGCTATCCGGAGTCGGGCCAGACGGTCATCAACGTCACCAACGGCAAGGTGATCCGGCTGCTGGTGGACGACGAGCCGCTCGACGTCCGCTACGGCCGCGTCCTTCGCCATGAGCGCACCCTCGACATGCGGGCGGGGACGCTCACCCGGCACGTGGAGTGGACGTCCCCGGCCGACAAGACGATCAGGGTGACGTCGGTCCGCATGGTGTCGCTGACCCAGCGGGCGGTGGCGGCGATCTGCTACGACGTCGAGCCGGTGGACGCGGCGGTCCGGGTGGTCGCCCAGTCGGAGCTGGTGGCCAACGAGGCGCTGCCCGGCGGCGCCAAGGACCCGCGGGCGTCGGCGATCCTGAGCAGCCCGCTCGTGAGCGAGGAGCACGTCGCCAACGGCACGAAGGTCCTGCTGCTGCACCGGACGCGGCAGAGCGGGCTGCGGATGGCGGCCGGGATGTCGCACCACATCGAGGGCCCGGAGTCGATGGCGATCGACACCGAGAGCTCCAAGGACGTCGGGCGGCTGACGGTCGCGACCCGGCTGGAGCCGGGCCAGCGGCTCCGCATCGTGAAGTACATCGCGTACGGATGGTCGAGCCGGCGGTCCCGGCCCGCGCTGCACGACCAGGTGGTCGGGGCGCTGGCGGGCGCGCGGCAGACCGGCTGGGACGGCCTGCTGGCCGAGCAGCGCGAGTACCTCGACGATTTCTGGGAGGGCGCGGACGTCGAGGTCGACGGCGACGCCGAGATCCAGCAGGCGGTCCGGTTCGGCCTGTTCCACGTCCTGCAGGCGGGCGCGCGCGCGGAACGACGCATGATCCCGGCCAAGGGCCTGACCGGTCCGGGCTATGACGGGCACACGTTCTGGGACACCGAGACGTTCGTCCTACCCGTGCTGACCTACACCTCACCGGGCGCCGCGGCGGACGCGCTCGCCTGGCGTCACATGACGCTGCCGCTGGCAGTGGAGCGCGCCAACCAGCTCGGCCTGGGCGGCGCCACGTTCCCCTGGCGGACGATCCGCGGTCACGAGTGCTCGGGCTACTGGCCCGCCGGCACCGCGGCGTTCCACATCAACGCCGACATCTCCGACGCCGTCGTCCGGTACGTGGACGCCACCCGGGACGAGCAGTTCGAGCGTGAGGTCGGCCTGGACATCCTGGTGCAGACGGCCCGGCTGTGGCGGAGCCTCGGCCACCACGACGTGGGCGGCGTGTTCCGCATCGACGGGATCACCGGCCCGGACGAGTACAGCGCGGTCGTGGACAACAACGTCTACACCAACCTCATGGCGCGCCGGAACCTGCAGGAGGCGGCCGAGACGGCGATGCGCGATCCGGAGGGCGCCGCCCGGCTCGGGGTCAACGCCGAGGAGGCCGCGTCGTGGCGGGACGCGGCGGCGGCCATGCTGATCCCCTACGACGACCGGCTGGGCGTCCACCCGCAGAGCGAGAGCTTCACCAACCACGCCCGCTGGGACTTCGCGGCCACCAAACCCGACCACTACCCGCTGCTGCTGAACTACCCCTACTTCGACCTCTACCGCAAGCAGGTCGTCAAGCAGGCGGACCTGGTCCTCGCGCTGCACCTGTGCGGGGACGCGTTCACCGAGGAGGAGAAGGAGCGCAACTTCGCCTACTACGAGGGCCTGACCGTCCGCGACTCCTCGCTGTCGGCGCAGACGCAGGCGGTCGTCGCCGCCGAGGTGGGCCAGCTGGAGCTGGCGCACGACTATCTCGGCGAGACCGCGCTGATGGACCTGCACGACCTGAACCACAACACCCGCGACGGGCTGCACATCGCGTCCATGGCGGGCGCGTGGAGCGGGCTCGTCGCCGGGTTCGGCGGGATGCGGGCCGGCAAGGGCAGGCTCCGGTTCGCGCCGCGGCTGCCCGGCGGGATCAGCCGGCTGGCGTTCCGGATGCGGTACCGGGGCAGCCTGATCAAGGTCGGCGTGACGGCGGAGGCGGCCCGCTACGAGCTGCTGGACGGCCCGGACATCGAGCTGTGGCACCACGGCGAGCGGTTCTCCCTCGGGGACGAGCCCGTGGAGCTGCCGATCGAGCAGATCCCGGCGCGTCCGGCGCCCACCCAGCCTGCCGGGCGGGAACCCGCGCCGCGGCGCATCGACCCGCACAGCCGCGATCCGCGCCGCCGCTGACCCGCGGGCACCGGCCGGAGCCGCTAGCCGTGGGCGCCCGCCGCGCAGCCGTCACAGTCCGGATGCGGCGCGGCGCCCGTCCCGTTCGCCTCCACCGCGGGCGGGCGGGTCGCGCCGTCGCCGGCGCCGTCCTGCACGAGCAGCCGGCGCGGGCCCGGTCCCTCGTCGCCGAGCCGGTCGTAGGGGTTGGCCAGCGCGCACCTGCTGATCGACAGGCAGCCGCAGCCGATGCAGTCGGTGAGGTCGTCGCGGAGCCGTTCGAGCTGGCGGATGCGCGCGTCGAGGTTGCTTCGCCACGCCTCCGACAGGCGCGCCCAGTCCGCCACCGTGGGGGTGCGCTCCTCCGGAAGGGTGGCGAGGGCGTCGCGGATGTCGCTGAGCGGGATGCCGACGCGCTGCGACACCTTGATGAACGAGACCCGGCGGAGGGTGTCGCGGCTGAACCGGCGCTGGTTGCCGGCCGTCCGGCGGCTGCTGATCAGGCCCTTGGACTCGTAGAAGTGCAGGGCCGAGACCGCCACGCCGCTCCGCTCGGCGAGCTGGCCGACGGTCAGTTCGTGCACCCGGTGCTCCAGCCGCGTCATGCACCGCATCCTATGCGGGCCCGGCCACGGCCGAGGTTCCGGCGGCCGGGCTACGGGACGGCCCTGGCGTCCATGCCCGGCCTGGTCTCCCGCGTCGCGTGGCCGAGCCGGCGCAGCCGGAACGCGGCGCCGACCATGGCGGCGCCGAACAGGATGGAGAACAGCCCGATCAGCCAGACGATCGCCACCGCGCCGGACACCGGCCACGCGAACAGCAGGATCCCGAAGATCACCGAGATCGCGCCGGTCAGCACGTACGCCCACTCGCCCTTCAGCTCCTTGCGCAGCGCGAACGCGACGACGACCTCAAGGACGCCGGTCGCGACCGCCCACGCGGCGATCAGCATCAGCAGGACGAACGCGGTGATGCCCGGCCACACCAGGGCCGCGATGCCGAGCGCGATCCCGGCGACGCCGGACAGCACGAGCATGCCGCGCGGGCTTCCGGTCGTCCCGCGGAACGCCTCTGCCAGCGCGACCACGCCGTCCGCCAGCGCGTAGGCGCCGAAGAGCACGACCAGCGCCCAGACGGTGATGCCCGGCCATGCCCAGGCCACGATGCCGAAGAGGATCGCGAACGCGCCGCGCAGCGCGAGGACCCACCAGTGGCGGGTCATCAGCTCGAACATGCATGCCTCCCGTGGCTCGGGCCTCCGCGTCCCACGGCCGCCTTCCCCGCGGCGGGGCCTCGTCCCACTGCTTGCCGCTCGGCCGTGCCGGGATGCCCAAGCCCATCCCCAAACTAGGCAAATTCGGGTGATAGCAGACATAAGACGCGCCCGTTCCCCGGCGAAACGCCGGGGAACGGGCGCGAGAGGCGCCGGCGGCTAGTGGTCCAGGCGGCGGACGAGGTCGTGGTACTCGTCCCACAGCGCCTTCGGCATGTGGTCGCCGAACTTCTCGAAGTGCTCGGGGACGAGGGCCGCCTCCTGCTTCCACACCTCGGTGTCGACCGACAGCAGGGTGTCGAGGTCGGCGTCGTCGATGCTCAGGCCCTCGGTGTCCAGCGCCTCCCTGGTCGGCAGGTGCCCGATCGGGGACTTGACGGCGTCGGCGCGGCCGTTGAGCCGCTCGACGATCCACTTGAGGACGCGGCTGTTCTCGCCGAAGCCGGGCCAGATGAACCGGCCGTCGGCGTTCTTGCGGAACCAGTTCACGTAGTAGATCCGGGGAAGCCTCTCGGCGTCGGTGGCCTTGCCGATCTCCAGCCAGTGGCCGAAGTAGTCGCCCATGTTGTAGCCGCAGAACGGCAGCATCGCGAACGGGTCGCGGCGCAGCTCGCCGACCTTGCCCTCGGCGGCGGCGGTCTTCTCGGACGCGACGTTGGCGCCGAGGAACACGCCGTGCTGCCAGTCGAACGACTCGGTGACGAGCGGGACGGCGGACGCGCGCCGGCCGCCGAACAGGATCGCCGAGATCGGGACGCCCTTCGGGTCCTCCCACTCGTCGGCGATGATCGGGCACTGCCCGGCCGGGGTGGTGAACCGGGCGTTCGGGTGGGCGGCCGGGGTCTCCGACTCCGGGGTCCAGTCGTTGCCCTTCCAGTCGGTCAGATGCGCGGGCGGCTCGTCGGTGAGGCCCTCCCACCACACGTCGCCGTCGTCGGTGAGCGCCACGTTGGTGAAGATGCTGTTGCCCCAGAGCGTCTTCACGGCGTTGGCGTTGGTGCTCGCGCCGGTGCCGGGCGCGACGCCGAAGAACCCGGCCTCCGGGTTGATGGCGTAGAGGCGGCCGTCGTCGCCGAACCGCATCCAGGCGATGTCGTCGCCGATCGTCTCGACGTTCCAGCCGGGGATGGTCGGCTCCAGCATGGCGAGGTTGGTCTTGCCGCACGCCGACGGGAACGCGGCGGCGACGTAGCGGGTCGCGCCCGTGGGCGGCGTGAGCTTCAGGATGAGCATGTGCTCGGCCATCCAGCCCTCGTCGCGCGCCATCGTGGAGGCGATCCGCAGCGCGTAGCACTTCTTGCCGAGCAGCGCGTTGCCGCCGTACCCGGACCCGTAGGACCAGATCTCCCGGGTCTCGGGGAAGTGCGTGATGTACTTCGTGGAGCTGCAGGGCCACTTCACGTCCGCCTGGCCAGGCTCCAGGGGGGCGCCGACGGAGTGGACGGCCTTGACGAACGACCCGCGCTCCTCGATGAGCCGCAGCGCGCCCCCGCCCATCCGCGTCATGATCCGCATGGACACGGCGACGTAGGCGGAGTCGGTGATCTCGACGCCCAGCTGGGAGATGGTGCCGCCGAGCGGGCCCATGCAGAAGGGCACCACGTACATGGTGCGGCCCTTCATGCAGCCGTCGAAGAGACCGTCCAGGGTCTCCTTCATCTCGGCGGGCGCGACCCAGTTGTTGGTGGGTCCGGCGTCGGCCTCGTTCTCGGAGCAGATGAACGTCCGGTCCTCGACGCGGGCGACGTCGGTGGGGTCGGAGGCCGCGTGGAAGCTGTTCGGCCGTTTGGCCGGGTCGAGGCGCGTGAGGGTGCCCTGGTCGACGAGGAGGCCGGTCAGGCGCTCCCACTCCGCGTCCGAGCCGTCGCACCATTCGACGCGGTCCGGCTTGGTCAGCTCGGCGATCCCGCGTACCCACTCAATCAGTTCGGGGTGGCCGGTAGGGGCCTGGTCGAGGCCGGGGACCTGGTTGGACACGGGCAACTCCTTCAGCTGTTCGCAGGATGTTTGCATGATGAACAACACCCGTCTTTTTGGCCATTTGGTCTGGACCAATCCCGTCGGCCTTTGGGCCTTCCTGCCCGCTTTTGTGATTGATATCACCTGGATACGGGGGCGGGCCGCGGGGCGCGTCCCGCCCCCGGCGTGAACCCGTTCAAGCTGGGTAAACGTGGGTTTCGGTGGCCTTCACGGCCGCCCAAATCGCGCTGCCCTCCGACAATTGGAGCTCCGCGACGGCGGCCGGAGTCACGTCCGCGACAGCGTCGAAAGGCGGGCCGGACAACCGCACCCGGACTCGATCCCCGTGGCGTTCGACCGCGGCGACGCGGGTCCGCCAGAGGTTGCGGGGGCTGCCGTCGGGACGCGTCCGGTACAGCGCCACCGAGGATGGCGCGAAGGCCAGGAAGACCTCACCGTCGAGCGAGTCCACACTGTCGAGGGTGGCGGCGCCGTCACCGATCGTGACCGTGCCCGCCTCGGCCCGTCCCCGGTACAGGTTCAGCCCGACCAGGCGCGCGACGTAGCCGGTGCGGGGGCGGCGCGCGACGTCGGCGGGAGTCCCCTCCTGGACGAGCCGGCCGCCCTCGACGACGACGATGCGGTCGGCCAGCACCATCGCGTCCAGCGGGTCATGGGTGACGAGCACCGCGGCACCGGAGAACCCGGCGAGGTGGCGGCGCAGCGCGGCCCGGATCTCCAGCCGGGTGTGGGCGTCCAGGGCGGCGAGCGGCTCGTCCAGCAGGAGCAGCCCGGGGTCGACCGCCAGCGCGCGGGCCAGCGCGACCCGCTGCGCCTGCCCGCCCGACAGGGCCCGGGGACGGGCGGACGCGTGCTCCGCGAGCCCGACCCGCGCCAGCCACTCCGCGGCGATCCGGCGGGCGGCGCGGCGGCCGGTGCCCTGGCAACGCGGCCCGAAGGCGACGTTCTCCAGCGCGCTGAGGTGCGGGAACAGCAGGTAGTCCTGGAAGACCATGCCGATGCCGCGGCGGTCGGGCGGCAGCGCGCGCAGGTCTTCGCCGTCCACCCGGACGTGCCCGCCCGCCATCGGGACGAGCCCGGCCAGCGCGCGCAGCGCCGTACTCTTGCCCGCGCCGTTCGGGCCGAGCAGCGCCACGACCTCGCCCGGCCGGGCGGTGAGCGCGAGATCGAGGTCGAACGCGGCGCGCCGCACGACGAGCCGCGCGTCCAGTCCGCGGCTCCCGCCCTCCGCCGGGACCACCTCCCGGTCCGCTCCGCTCATCTCGCGGTGTCCATCCAGCGGTCCCGGAGGGCGGCCAGGACGAGGACCGAGACGGCGAGCAGGACCAGGCTGAGGACGATCGCCGCCTGCGGGTCGGTCTCCAGCGCCAGGTACACCGCCAGCGGCATCGTCTGCGTCCGGCCGGGGAAGTTGCCGGCGAAGGTGATCGTCGCGCCGAACTCCCCGAGCGCCCGCGCCCAGCACAGGATCGCCCCGGCCGCGACGCCGGGCGCGACGAGCGGCAGCGTGACCCGCCGGAAGATCGTCCAGCGGCCGGCGCCGAGGGTGGCGGCGGCCTCCTCGTAACGCAGGTCGGCGGCGCGCAGCGCGCCCTCCACGCTGATCACCAGGAACGGCATCGCGACGAACGTCTCGGCGAGGACCACGCCCGCGGTGGTGAACGGGAACGTGATGCCGAACGTGTCGTCCACCCATCCGCCGATCAGCCCGCGCCGCCCGAGCGCGAGCAGCAGCGCGACGCCGCCGACGACGGGCGGGAGCACCAGCGGAACCGTCACCAGCGCCCGGACGAGCCGGACGCCGGGGAACCGGACCCGGGCGAGCACCCAGGCCAGCGGGACGCCGAACAGCAGGCACAGGCAGGTCGCGAGGGTGGCCGTGAGCAGCGAGAGCCGCAACGCGTCCAGCACCTGCGCCTCCATGAGGCGGGTGCCGAGCGTCGACCACGGCGCCCGCGCCAGCAGCCCGAGCAGCGGCAGCACCAGGAACGCGAGCCCGGCCAGCGCGGGCAGCAGCAGGATCCACGGCGGCCGCCCCGGCAGCCGGTCGGCCTCCCGCCGCGGGGAGGCGGCCCCCCGCGCCCGCCGGAGCGCCCTCGGCGCCGGTCTCACGGCGCCTCGAAACCCGCCCCGCTCAGCGCCGCCTTGCCCCGGCTCCCGGGCACCGGCCCGATGAACTCCTCGGCGAGCGCAGTGCGCTTGATCACGATCCTCCTCGACGGACCGGGCGTCAGCCCGGGTCCGGCACCTCGACCACGACGTTCGTCGACTTCACCACCGCGTCGGCTACGACCCCCGCCCGCAGGCCGAGGTCGTCGGCGGCCTCGCGGCTCATCAGCGACACCACCCGGAAAGGCCCCGCCTGGATCTCCACCTGCGCCATCACGCCGTCCCGCACGACCTCGGTGACGATCCCCCGGAGCCGATTGCGCGCCGAGGAGAACCGCTCGGCCTGACCGGACGGCCCGCCCTCGCGCGCCTGGTCGCGCACGAAGGCGGCGAGATCGGCCCCCGGCACCCGCCGGTGGCCGTGCTCGTCCCGGGACGCCGGGAGCCGGCCGCCGTCCACCCAGCGGCGCACGGTGTCCGCGCTGACCCCGAGAAGCGCGGCGGCCTCGCTGATCCTGAACGTGGTCACGCGGCCAAGCCTAGCGATCCGCAGATGCCAGGAAAAGCGCGGTCCTAGACCCGAATCTGCAAGGTCTTCAAGCAAGCCTCCCTGCGGATGCGGGACGGCGAGCTTCGCTCGCGGCTGCTCTCGGCGCCCTCATGGTGACGCGCGGCCGCCCGGGTCAGCATGTCTCCAGCAGAACCTCGGCGATCATGCCGAGGTTCGCCGCGTCCACCCGCCGCTCCCGCCTGATCCGCCCGAAGTCGGACACCCCGACCTCGGTGCGCTCGCCGTCCGCCGCCACCCCGTGCGGCCCGGAGGCCCGGAGCAGCGCCACCTCGTCCGCCGAGACCTCGGCGGAGTACAGGTGCACCCGGTGCGTGGACAGCGTGGCGGTCACCTGCCGGCTCCCGTGCGCGCGCAGCCGCTCCGGCTCCAGCGCCAGCCCGGTCTCCTCGGCGACCTCCGCGAGCGCGACCTCGGACGCGCCACCCGCCCCCGACCCTCCCGGCAGCTCGTGGACGTACCCGTGCACGCCCGGGCTCCGGTACTCCCGGACGAGCACGACCTCCGTCTCGTCGAGCGTCGCCCCACGCCGATAGAGGACGACGGCCGACACGTCCGGCCGCCCGATGACGATCTCGTTGTCCTTGACCCGATCCTCGGCGGCCACCCGGACGCGGACGTGCAGGCCCCAGCACACGCCGAACCGGAACACCACCCGCGCGCCGAGCAGGACGTCGCCCGCCTCCCGCTGGCCCGCGTACCAGCTCTGGAACGCCGCGTCACGCCAGAGGAGCAGCGGGATCTCCCGTTCGCCGCCCGTCCGGGACGCGCCCGTACCGATCCGGCGCAGCGCCGCCGCGACCGTGTCCCGCAGATCGGTCGCCGCCGGGACACCGAACTTCGTCGCGTAGTGCAGCAGGTAGCGGTTCCGCGGCGCGTCCGGCGGCGCGCCGAACACCACCCGGCCGCTGTCGTGCCACATCCCCCACTCCACGTTCGTGGTGAACGCGGGCATCGTCTCGATCTCGCGCGGGACCCAGAAGACGACCTCGTCGGACAGGTGCAGGCAGCGCTCCTCCCACTCGATCTGACCGTCGTAGTCGCCGTAGCGGTCGAGCCGGTGCTCGGGGACGAACACCACGAGCCGTCCGCCGCCGCGCCACCGGCCGCGCAGCTCGGCGACCGCGTCCGGGCGCCAGGACGCGACCCCGCGCGTCCGGGGCGTGGGCCCGGCGAGGAAGACGGCGGCGTCCCACCGGTCCGGCGGTTCCTCGCGCGCGTAGACGACGGTGATCTCGTTCTCCATGCGGTGCGCCTCTCACGGGCCGTGTGGATCGGCCATGTACGGGTAAACGGTGATTCAAAACAGAATCACACGCCCGGTCAGGAGGAATGATCATGACTGGGACCATGCGCGTACCACGCTCCCGCGGCGGCTTCAGCGGATTCCTGCTGATCCTGCTGGGCCTGTGGGGCGGCCTGCTGCCCTTCGCCGGCCCCTATTTCGACTTCGGCTTCGCGCCGGACGACACCTGGGTCTACAACACCGACCGGCTTCAGCTGAGCATCGCTCCCGGGGCCGCCGCCGCACTGGGCGGCCTGATCGTACTCTTCAGCGCGAACCGCGCGTTCGCGATGTTCGGCGCGTGGCTCGCCGCGCTCGGCGGCGCCTGGTTCGCCGTCGGCCCGCCCGTCGCCACGCTCTGGGACGTCCCCGGGGTCGGCGCGCCGCTCGGCACGGGCGAAGGCCGGCATGTCGCCGAGCAGCTCGCCGGGTTCACCGGGCTCGGCGTCGTCATCGTGTTCCTCGCCGCGCTCGCACTCGGCCGGTTCGCGGTGGTCGGCGTCCGCGAACGGGCACTGCTGGACGAGCCCGAACAGGGCGGATCCAACACCACGCAACCGCTCGTCTACGGGCGGTACGCGCGGGAGAACCCGCCCGGGCAGGGACCGCCGCCCGCCGGCGACCAGCACGTCGCGGGCGAGACACGCTACGACCGCTAGCGGTTCCGGCCCCGCATGTTGCGGACGGACTTGGTGGTCTCGTAGCTGCCGCGCTCCTCGTCCAGCCGCACATCGTCACGGTCGGTGAACATGGCGACGAAGGCGACCAGCAGTCCGACGCCGCCGATCCACGGCTCCCGCCACGTGAAGCTGAGCGCCACGCAGACGACGGCAACGGAGATGAGCAGCAAGAGCTTCACGTCGCACCCCTCGACCGCGCCCGGTGTCCGGGGGACCCGGTCACCCGGACGAGAACATGTGTCCGCCACGGGATGAGCGAGTAATGGAAGACTTACTCACGGCCCGCACGGGCATCTTGTCATGCCGCGGCCCGCCGGGGAAAGATCCCCGGCGGGCCGCCGGCCGAAAATTTCCGCTACTTCTTGCTCTTGCCGCGCTTTTCGCGGATCTTCATGGCGATGTCGAGCGGCGTCCCGGCGAACCCGAACTCCTCCCGCAGCCGCCGCTCGATGAACCGCCGGTAGCCCTCCTCCAGGAACCCGGACGTGAACAGCACGAACCGCGGCGGCCGCACCCCCGCCTGCGTCGCGAACAGCACGCGCGGCTGCTTGCCGCCCCGCACCGGGTGCGGATGGGAGTTCACCAGGTCGGCGAAGAACTGGTTCAGCTTGGACGTCGGGACGCGGGTGCCCCAGCCCTCCAGCGCCGTCTCGATGCCCGGCACCAGCTTCTCCATGTGCCGGCCGGTCTTGGCGGAGATGTTCACCCGCGGCGCCCAGCGGGCGTTGTGCAGCTGCCGGTCGATCTCGCGCTCCAGGTAGTGGCGGCGCTCCTCGTCCAGCAGATCCCACTTGTTGTAGGCGATGACCAGGGACCGGCCCGACTCGATCACCATGGAGATGATCCGCAGGTCCTGCTCGGCGAGCGGCTGGTCGGCGTCCACCAGGACCACCGCGACCTCGGCCCGCTCCAGCGCGGACTGCGTGCGCAGCGTCGCGTAGAAGTCGGCGCCCTGGTTCTCCCGGTGCCGCCGCCGGATCCCGGCGGTGTCGATGAACCGCCACGTCCTGCCGCCCAGCTCGATGAGCTCGTCGACCGGGTCGCGGGTCGTCCCCGCCACCGAGTCCACGACGGCGCGGGCCTCCCCCGCCAGCTGGTTCAGCAGGCTCGACTTGCCGACGTTGGGACGGCCGAGAAGCGCCACCCGGCGCGGCCCGCCCGTCTCGCCGAACATCTCCGCCGGGGGCTCCTCCGGCAGCGCGTCCAGCACGGCGTCGAGCAGGTCGCCGCTGCCGCGCCCGTGCAGCGCGCTCACCGGGTACGGCTCGCCGATGCCGAGCGACCACAGCAGCGCAGCGTCGGACTCGGCGCCCGCGTTGTCGACCTTGTTGGCGACCAGCACCACGGGCTTGCCGGACCGGCGCAGGATCTCCACCACGGCCTCGTCCACGTCCGTGGCGCCCACCGTCGCGTCGACGACGAACATCACGACGTCGGCCAGGTCGACCGCCAGCCGAGCCTGCTCGGCGATCGCCGCGGCCAGGCCGGACGAGTCCGGCAGCCAGCCGCCGGTGTCGACGACCGTGAAGCGGCGGCCGCTCCACGCCGCGTCATAGGCGACCCGGTCGCGGGTCACGCCCGGGACGTCCTCCACGACGGCCTCGCGGCGGCCGAGGATCCGGTTGACCAAGGTTGACTTGCCGACGTTCGGCCGTCCCACCACGGCGACGACCGGCGCGGGCGCCGCGTCCCCGGCGACGTCCTCGACGACGTCCACCGTTTCGATCTCGTATTCGCTCACTGTCACATTCCCCGGCGGGAGCCGTCAGGCGGCCCGCTACTCGTGCGCTTTGGCGAGGCGGACGACCGCCTCGACGACCTCGGCGAGGCTCAGCTCGGTCGAGTCGATCTCGTACGCGTCCGCCGCCTTGGTCAGCGGCGACGCCTTGCGGGTCGAGTCGAGCCGGTCCCGCCGGGCCTGCTCGGCCTGCGTGACGGTCACCGACGCGCCCGGGTCGGCGGCGAGGTCCTTCGCGCGGCGCGCCGCCCGCGCCTCCTCGCTGGCCGTCAGGTACACCTTCACCGGAGCGTCCGGCGCGACGACCGTGCCGATGTCGCGCCCCTCGACCACGATGCCGCCGGCCCCGATGATCTCCCGCTGCAGCTCCACGAGCCGCGTGCGGACCGCCGGGACGGAGCTGACGGCGCTGACCGCGTTCGTCACCTCGCGGTTGCGGATCGGGCCGGACACGTCCACCCCGTCCACCGTGATCGCCGGCGCGTCCGGGTCGGTGCCCGACTCGATCGCCGGCTCCAGGGCGCGGGCCGCCACGGCGACACCGTCCTCGACCGGCACGCCGTTGTCGAGCATCCACCAGGTGACGGCGCGGTACATGGCACCGGTGTCCAGGTACCGCAGCCCGAGCGCGCGGGCGACGCCCTTGGACGCGCTGGACTTGCCCGACCCGGACGGGCCGTCCATGGCGATGACGAGCGGCACGGTCGCTCCCTCTCTGATCGTCGGAGCGCCCGCCGACGACGGATCGGCGGGCGAATCGGGCGGCGCTCGTCGCCGCGCCGGCGCGCGGGAGTCCCCGGGACAAGCCCCGGCGAAACAGGCTACCGGCCCCGCGGACTAGCCGGGCACGGACCAGCCGCGGGCCCGCAGCTCGGCGGCGAGGCGTTCGGCGGCCTCCGGGACGACCGACAGCTCCAGCACGCCCAGCGGCCGGCCCGGGGAGTGCTCGATCGTCACGTCCTCGATGTTGACCTGCGCGATCCCCGCCGACTGGAAGATCATCGCCAGCTCGCCGGGGCGGTCCGGGATGACCACCTGGACGGTCGCGTACGCGGGCTGGTCGCCGCCGTGCTTGCCGGGGATGCGGGACCGGCCCGCGTTCCCGCGCAGCAGCAGGTCGGCGACGTGCGCGGCGGCCTCCTCGCTGCCGTCGCGCAGCAGCGACGCGGCCACCGCGAGGTCGGTGGCGACGGCCTCCAGCACGTCCGCGACGGGCTGGGAGTTCGCCGACAGGATGCCGATCCACAGCCGCGGGTCGCTCGCCGCGATCCGGGTGACGTCCCGGACCCCCTGCCCGGACAGGCCCAGCGCCACGTCGTCCGCGCCGGTCAGCCGCGCGGCGACCGCGGCCGACACCACGTGCGGGGCGTGCGAGACGAGCGCGACGGCACGGTCGTGCTCGGCGGCGTCCACCTCCACGGGCATCGCACCGCACGCCGTCGCGAGGCCGGTGACGGCCCGGACCGTCTCGGGAGTCGCCTCCGGGGTCGCGCAGAGCGCCCAGGGGCGGCCGAGGAACAGGTCGGCGCGGGCCGCGCCCGGCCCGGACCGCTCGCTGCCGGCGAGGGGGTGCCCCGCCACGAACGTCGTCAGGTCGCAGCCCAGCTCGGCCGCCTGCGCCAGCGGCGGCGCCTTCACGCTCGCCACGTCGGTGTAGGCGGTGGCGAGCCCGCGCTTCTGCGCGTCCAGCAGCGTCACCGCGACCGCCGCGGGCGGCACCGCCAGCACCGCCAGGTCGGCGGGCTCCTCGTGCGCGCCGTCCGGCAGCGCCTCGCCGGCGCCCAGCTCCACGGCTAGCGCCAGGGCGGCCGCGTCGCGGTCCGTCAGCAGCACCTCGGCGCCGCGCTCCCGCATCGCCAGGGCGATCGACGTACCGATCAGGCCCGTCCCGACCACGACGATGCGCCGTGCCACCACGTCCTCGCTCACGCCCGTCACCCTACTGCGCCCCACACCTTGCCTCGCTCCGCTCGGGCGCTACTGCGCCCCACCGCATGCCTCGCTCCGCTCGGGCGCTACTGCGCCCCACCGCATGCCTCGCTCCGCTCGGGCGCTACTGCGCGATGTCGAGCCGGAGCGCCGTCGCGCCGCGCAGGTACACGTGCTGGACGGCCGAGCGGGGACGGTCCGTCTCGATGTGCGCCATCAGCCGGACCACCCGGGGCAGCGAGCCGGGGACGCCGATCTCGGTCGCGCACAGCAGCGGCACGTCGTGGAACCCGAGCTTGCGGGCGGCGAGCGCTGGGAACTCCGCCGTCAGGTCCGGTGTCACCGTGAAGATGACGCTGATGACGTCGTCGGTGCTCAGCTCGTTGCGTGCCATCACCGCGGAGACGAGCTCGGTCGTCGCCTCCAGGATCTGGTCCCGGTCGTCGGCGTCGATCTGCGTCGCCCCACGAACCGCGCGTACCGCCACAGTCGTCTCCCCTTCTCGTGTCCGGTGTCCTAAAGCCCGACGGCCTTGTACAGCTCGCCGATCTCCCGCACGGTCAGCGCCCGCATCCCGCCCGGCTTCAGCGAGCCCAGCTTGATCGGCCCGAACTCTATGCGGGCGAGCTGCTGGACAGGGAAGCCGACCTCCTTCAGCAGCCGCCGGACGATGTGCTTGCGCCCCTCGTGCAGCGTGATCTCGACGAGGACGCGCCGGCCGACCTGGTCGAAGATGCGGAACCTGTCGGCCTTGGCGGGCCCGTCGTCCAGCGTCACCCCGGCCCTCAGGCGCCTGCCGAGGTCCCGCGGGATCGGCCCATGGATCTCCGCAAGGTAGGTCTTGCTCACGCCGAAGGACGGGTGGGTGAGCCGGTGCGACAGCTCCCCGTCGTTGGTGAGCAGGATCAGCCCCTCGGTGTCGGTGTCGAGCCGGCCGACGTGGAAGAGCCGCTCGGGGACCTCCACGTAGTCGGCGAGGGACTTGCGGCCCCGCTCGTCCGACATCGTGGACACCACGCCGCGCGGCTTGTTGATCGCGTAGTAGCGCATCTCGGACCGGGTCTCGACCCGCTTGCCGTCCACGTGGATGACGGCGCGCTGAGGGTCGACGCGCTCGCCGAACCGGAACACCTTCTTCCCGTCGACGGTGACGCGGCCCTCGCCGATCAGCTCCTCGCAGTGGCGGCGGCTGCCGATCCCGGCCTCGGCCAGGACCTTCTGCAACCGCACGCCCTCGTTGTCACTCACGTGTCCTCAACTATGTCATCTGGCAGGTCATCGGGCAGGTAGGGGGCGAGTTCGGGGAGCTCGCCGAGATCGCGCAGGCCCAGTCGTTCCAGGAAGTACCCGGTGGTCCGGTAGAGGTGCGCCTGCGACTCGGGGTCCTGGCCGGCGTCCTCGATCAGGCCGCGCAGCGTCAGGGTCCGCATGACGCCGTCGCTGTTGACCCCGCGGATCGCCGACACCCGGGCCCGGCTCACCGGCTGCCGGTAGGCGACGACGGCGAGCGTCTCCAGCGCGGCCTGGGTGAGCCGCGCCTGCTGCCCGTCGGTGACGAACCGCTCCACCACCGGGGCGCACACGTCCCGGGTGTAGAACCGCCATCCGCCGGCGACCTCCCTGAGATCGAACCCGCGGCCCTGCTCGGTGTATTCCGCGGCCAGCTCCCGCAGCGTCCCGGCGACCTCGCCGCGGGGACGCTCCAGCAGCTGCGCCAGCGTCATCTCGGTGACCGGCTCGTCCACCACCAGCAGGATCGCCTCGATCGAGGCGCGCAGCGCCGGAAGCTCCGGCGCGTCCGCGCCGGGTTCCTCAGTCATCGTCTCCCTCGTCCTTCCGGCCGGCCTCGTCCTTCCGGCGGGCCTCGTCGCCCTCGTCCTTCTTGGGGACGCCCTCGTAGTCGTCGCCGACGTCGACGTCGCCCTCGTCGGTTCCGGTCCAGGTCACGTGCAGCTCGCCGAGGGGCGCGTCCTGCTCGAACGTGACGGCCTGCTCCCGGTACAGCTCCAGCAGCGCCAGGAACCGCGCGACGACCTCGTAGGTGCCCTCGGCGTCCGCCGCCAGGACGCGGAACGTCGTCCGGCGCAGCCGGCGCAGCCGCTCCACGACGATCGCGGCCTGCTCCTTGACGCTGGCCTTCGGCTGGTACATGTGCTCGACCGACACCGACGGCGGCGCCTTCGGCGTGAACGCCTTGGCGGCGAGCCGGGCGAACTCGTCCGGGCCGAGGCCGAGCAGCACCTCCGGCAGCAGGCCGGCGAACCGCGGCTCCATCGGCACCAGGCGCGGGAACCGCCGGCTCGCGTCGGCGATGCGCCCGGCGATCACCTGCGCGACCTCCTTGTAGGCGCGGTACTGCAGCAGCCGCGCGAACAGCAGGTCGCGGGCCTCCAGCAGCGCCAGGTCCTCCTCGTCGTCGACCTCGCCGGACGGCAGCAGCCGGGCGGCCTTCAGGTCCAGCAGGGTCGCGGCGACCAGCAGGAAGTGGCTGGCCTGGTCGAGGTCCCAGTCCGCGCCGTGCGAGCGGATGTGCGCGATGAAGTCGTCGGTGACCTTGTGCAGCGACACCTCGGTGATGTCGAGCTTGTGCTTGGAGATCAGCCCGAGCAGCAGGTCGAACGGTCCCTCGAAGTTGTCCAGGTGGACGCGGAAACCCTGCTCCTCCTCGGCCTCCCGCCCCGGCTCGGGCGACGTGTCGTCCACGTCGCTCACGGTAGCGGACGACTCCTCCCGCGCTGTGCTCACCGGCCTCATCGTCCCATGCCCGGCGTGCGCTCGCACCACGGACGATCACGAGCGGTGACGGGACGTCCGGGGGCGGGCGCGCTACGACCCGGCCAGCCGCCGGACGAGGCCGTCCGCGTAGGCGCGGGTGAACCTGTCGGCCGGCCCTTGGACGTCGACCTGGCCGCCGGAGATGGCCTGCATCACCTGCGCGGGCTCCGAGACCAGCGTGCCGCCGACGAGCATGCCCATCCGGCCCGCCGGCAGCCGGTCCGCGAACGCCTGCGCGGCCTTGCCGGTCAGCTCACCGAACCGGGGCGCGTCCGCCGAGGTCAGCCTCAGCCGCACGGTCCAGGCAGGGCTGCCCCGCGCCGGGTCGGGCGGCACCGCCCTGATCCCTTCCAGCCGGCGGACGGTCAGCTCGTCGGAGCCGAACGTGTAGCACTCGGAGGCGCCGTCGACGGTGACGGCCCCGCCCGTGCACGGTGCGGCGGACACCTGCGCGACCAGCTTGAACGTCAGCGGTTCGCGCAGGTCGACCGGGCCGGCCGAGGCGGGCGCGGGGTCGTCCCCGTCGCCGCCGGTGGCCACGAGGTAGCCCGCGAGGACGCCGATCACGAGGAGGACGGCGACGACCGCGGCGACCAGCACGATGACCAGCGTCCCCGGCCCCCGGGCGGGCCTGGGAGGCGGGAGGGCGCCGCCGGGCGGCGGGTCGTAGGGCAGCGGCGGGGGGTGGCCCATGTGCACACTCCAGCGGGGAACTCCCGGGTTTCCGGGGGGTTAGGGGTGCCCGACGGGGTCACTCGGTCTCCGCCCACCTGAGGAGCACCTCCCGCGCCAGGCTCCGGTACGCGTTCGCGCCCATCGAGCTCGGGTCGAAGAAGGTGATCGGCTCGCCGGCGACCGTCGCGTCGGGGAACCGCACCGTGCGGTTGATCACGGTGTGGAAGACCTTGTCGCCGAACGCCTCGACGATCCGCCCGAGCACCTCGCGGGTGTGCAGCGTCCGCGAGTCGTACATGGTGCCGAGGACTCCGTCGATGACCAGGTTCGGGTTGATCCGGCCCTGCACCTTCTCGATGGTCTCCATCAGCAGCGCGACGCCGCGCATCGCGAAGTACTCGCACTCCAGCGGGATCAGCACGCCCTCGCTGGCGGCCAGCGCGTTGACGGTGAGCAGGCCGAGCGACGGCTGGCAGTCGATGAGGATGTAGTCGTAGTGGTCGACGGCCGACTTCAGCACGCCCTGCAGGATGTACTCGCGGCCCACCTCGTGGACGAGCTGGACCTCGGCGCCGGACAGGTCGATGTTGCTCGGCAGCAGGTCCATCCCGTCGACGCCGGTCTCGATGACGACGTCCTCCCACTCGGTGTCGCGTTCGAGCAGCAGGTTGTGGATCGTCACGTCGAGCTGGCGCGGGTCGCCCTTGCCGAGGCCGACCGACAGGGCGCCCTGCGGGTCGAAGTCGACGAGCAGGATGCGGCGGCCGTACTCGGCGAGCGCGGCGCCCAGGTTGATCGTCGTGGTGGTCTTGCCGACGCCGCCCTTCTGGTTGCAGACGGCGACGATCCGCGCGGGCCCGTGCTCGGCCAGGGGTTCCGGCTCCGGGAACACCGGCACGGGTCGCTGAGTAGGCCCGAGGGCCCGGCTCGGATCGGTCTCGATGGTGGCGGAGGAAAGGACTCCTTCCGCACCGTTAGTGCTGGTCACCAGATCCCTCCCCGGCGGCCCGGAAATGCCATCCAGAACGGGGACTCTAGGGCCGTCCACCCCGTCGCTCAAGCCGACGCGCGCCGAACGTCGGGATTTGTCGCCGCGGCGGATGGTCCGATTCGTCCCCCGGCGCACGTCCCCGGCGTTCAGTTCCTCGCGCGCGGATGCGACGTGGCGTACACCTCGCGCAGCAACTGGACCGTGACGAGGGTGTAGACCTGTGTGGTCGTGACGGAGGCGTGCCCGAGCAGCTCCTGGACGACGCGGACGTCGGCTCCCCCGTCCAGCAGGTGCGTGGCGAACGAGTGCCGCAGCGTGTGCGGGGACACCTCCGACAGCTGCGCCCGGTCCGCGGCGGCGCGCAGCACCATCCACGCGCCCTGCCGCGAGAGCCGCCCGCCGCGCGCGTTCAGGAACAGCGCCGGGCCGCCGCGCCCGGCCCCGGCCAGCTCGGGGCGGGCCCGCACCAGGTAGGCGTCCACGGCCTCGCGGGCGTAGTCGCCGATGGGCACGACCCGGGCCTTGCCGCCCTTGCCCGCGACGCGCGCGAACCCGTCCCGCAGGTCGAGGTCGTCGACGTCCAGGCCGACCGCCTCGGAGATGCGCGCGCCCGACCCGTAGAGCAGCTCCAGCAGCGCGCGGTCGCGCAGGCCCCGGGCGGCGCCGGAGTCGCCGCCGGACGGCCCGGTGACGGCGGCGAGCAGCCGCTCGACCTCGTCCAGCGAGATGGCCTTCGGCAGCCGGCGCGGCGGCGTCGGCGGCTTGACGTCGTGCGCGGGATCGGCGGCGGCGAGGCCCTCGCGCAGCGCGAACCGGTGCAGGCCCCGCACGGCGACGAGCGCCCGCGCCGCCGAGCCCGCCGACAGCGGCGGGTGGTCCGCGTCGCCCTCCCGCAGGCCCACCAGGAAGGCGCGGACGTCGTCCTCGGTGATCTCCCCGATCGCGGTGCGGCCCCGCCCGTCCTGCACCCGCATGTAGCGGCGCAGGTCACGGCGGTAGGAGCTGAGCGTGTTGGCGGCGAGGCCCCGCTCGACGGCCAGATGCCCCAGATAGGCGCGCACCGCGGAGTCGAGCGCGGAGCCCGCGCCCGCGTCGGACACGGCGCTCCGGGGGGACGGGCTCGGGGACAGGGCGGCACCTCTTCCGGCCGTGGGCTCCGGGACCCGCCCATCATGCCCCCTCCGCGCGCCGGAGGGGGACCTCATCCGGCTCAGTCCTCCGGCGCGTCGACCGGCCGCAGATCACCGAACCCGGACGCCCGCGCCGCGTGCACGGCGAGGACCCCCATGCAGGCGATCATGTTGTGCAGCTCACCGGCGAACACCTTGCGGACCGCCTCGTCCAGCGGCACCCACACGACCGGCATGTCCGCCTCCTCGTGGACGCGCTCGAAGTCGATCTGGTCGGCGGGCACCTCGGTCAGACCGCGGGCGAGGAAGATCCGGACCCGTTCGTCGGTCATGCCGGGCGAGGGGAACACGTCGAGCAGGGTGTCCCAGCGCTCGGCGCGGTATCCGGACTCCTCCAGCAGCTCCCGCTCGGCGAGCTTGTGCAGGGGCTCGCCGTCCACGTCCCGCAGCCCGGCGGGCGCCTCCCACAGCAGCCGCGACACCGGGTGCCGGTACTGGCGCAGCAGCAGCACCCGGTCGCGGTCGTCGAGGGCGAGGACGCCGACGGAGCCGATGTGCTCGATCACGTCGCGGCCGACGGCCTCCGTGCCGTCGCCGCGCGGCATCTCGACCCGGTCGCGCCGCACGCCGAACACGCGCCCCTGGAAGGCCGTCGAGGACTCCACGACGTTCCAGCGGTCGGGCCGGTCGCGGACGTCGTCCGGCCCGAGCTCCTCGTCCCCGGTCATGACGCGGTCACGGTCCCCGCCTCGCCCTCGTCCGCGCGCACCTCGGCGTAGTCGATGGCGGCGGCGACGAGGCCGGTGAACAGGGGGTGCGGGCGGGTCGGGCGGGACCGGAACTCCGGGTGGGCCTGCGTCCCGACGAAGAACGGGTGCACCTCGCGCGGCAGCTCGACGTACTCGACCAGGCGCCCGTCCGGCGACAGGCCGGAGAACCGCAGCCCGGCCTGCTCCAGCCGGTCGCGGTAGGCGTTGCTGACCTCGTAGCGGTGCCGGTGCCGCTCGGACACCTTCGCCTCCCCGTACAGCTCCCGGACGACGGAACCCTCGGCGAGATCGGCCGGGTAGAGGCCGAGCCGCATCGTCCCGCCCATGTCGCGCTCCCCGGCGACGACGTCGATCTGGTCGGCCATCGTCGCGACGACAGGATGCTCGGTGGTGGCGTCGAACTCGGCGCTGCCGGCGTCGGCGAGCCCGCCGAGCGTCCGCGCCGCCTCGATGACCATGCACTGCAGGCCGAGGCAGATGCCGAGCAGCGGGACGTGGTTCTCGCGGGCGTGCCGGACGGCGCCGAGCTTGCCCTCGATGCCGCGGACCCCGAACCCGCCGGGGATGAGCACGCCGTCCACGCCGTCCAGCTCCCGCTTGGCGCCCTCGGGCGTCTCGCAGTCGTCGCTCTTCACCCAGCGGATGTGCACCTTGGCGTCGTTGCCGAACCCGCCGTGCCGCAGCGCCTCGGTGACCGACAGGTACGCGTCGGGCAGGTCGATGTACTTGCCGACCAGCGCGATCGTGACCTCGCGGGCGGGCTTGTGGACGCGGCGCAGCAGTTCGTCCCAGGCGCCCCAGTCGACGTCGCGGAACGGCAGGTCGAGGCGCCGCACGACGTAGGCGTCCAGGCCCTCGGAGTGCAGCACCTTCGGGATGTCGTAGATGCTCGCGGCGTCCACCGCCGACACAACGGCCTCGCGGTCCACGTCGCACATAAGGCTGATCTTGTGCTTGAGCCCGTCGGTGATCGGCCGGTCCGACCGGCACACGATCGCGTCGGGCTGGATGCCGATGGAGCGCAGCGCGGCCACCGAGTGCTGCGTCGGCTTGGTCTTCAGCTCCCCGGACGGGCCGATGTAGGGCAGCAGCGACACGTGCAGGAAGAAGCAGTTCTCCCGGCCGATCTCGTGCCGGATCTGCCGCACCGACTCAAGGAACGGCAGCGACTCGATGTCGCCGACCGTCCCGCCCACCTCGGTGATGACGATGTCGACGTCCCCGTCGTCCGCCATCCCGCGGATCCGGTCCTTGATCTCGTTCGTGATGTGCGGGATCACCTGCACGGTGTCACCGAGGTACTCCCCGCGCCGCTCCTTGGCGATCACGTTGGAGTAGACCTGCCCGGTGGTGACGTTCGCGGACCCGTGCAGTTCGGTGTCCAGGAACCGCTCGTAGTGCCCGATGTCCAGGTCGGTCTCGGCGCCGTCGTCGGTGACGAACACCTCGCCGTGCTGGAACGGGTTCATCGTGCCGGGGTCGACGTTGAGGTAGGGGTCGAGCTTCTGCATGGTGACCCGGAGGCCGCGGAGGGCGAGAAGCCGCCCGAGGCTGGACGCCGTCAGTCCCTTGCCGAGGCTGGAGGCGACACCGCCGGTGACGAAAAGATGCTTGGTAGGACGTGACCTACCAGTGGCTGCCGAAGGCAAGAAGGCGCTCCCGTGGTCGAAACGATGCGGACGGTACCGCACATGTCCACGGGCCTCTAGCTTATTGCATTTCTCTCCTCCTTCGGGCCTCGGGGGCCCTCCATCGTCGAGAAACGCCTTGTTGGCCCAGGGGGCGACCCCCTGGAACCCCCGTCACGGGGGGAGAGGGCGTACCCCAGAGAGGCATTTCGTGGGTCCGAACCCCAGCCGGGGCGCGGGCAGGCGCGTGGAGCGAGGGCAGCGAGCGCAACGCGCATGCCCGTCGAGCCGGGCGACCGCAGCGACACGCCACGAACCCGCACGGTCACAGCGGACCGAGCCGTGGCGTGAGGATCGACCGGCTCGTGACGGGGGGCGAGGGGGTCGCCCCCTACAGACGAGGCGTGGCCGCTGTGGGCATGATCGTGCGGAGTTGCCTGGTGAGCTCGTCGATCAGGGAGCGGGCCTGGTCGGCGGCCTGGCGGGCGGCGTCGCGTTCCTGGGACAGCTCGGCGATCTGGGCGCGCTGCTCGGTGACGGCCTGGGCGAGCTGGTCGACCCACTGGTCGCGCTCGGCGAGCTTCTCGGCGACGGCGTCGCGCTCGGCGGCCAGCTGCCGCATCGCGGCGACCGTCTTGTCGCGTTCGCGCCCGGCCTGGTCGGCGCGGCCGCGGGCCAGGGTGAGCTCGGACTCGGCGCGCGCCTGCGCCTGGACGGCGGCCTCCCGGTTCCGCTCGGACGCCTCCCGCGCCTTGGCGTTGCCGTCGCGCTCCCGCTCGGCCTTCTTGGCGGCCTCAAGGGACTGCGCGGCCGTGTCGAGCGCCTGCTGCCGCTCGGCCTCGGCGGCCTCGGCCCGCCCGGACGCGTCCTGGATGCGGCGCTCGGCGTCCTGGGCCCGCCGTTCGGCGTCCTGGGCGCGGCGCTCGTTCTCCTGGGCGCGCCGCTCGGCGACCTCGGCGCGGCGCCGGCTCTCGTCGGCCTCCTTGCCGGCGGCGACGACGGCGTGCTGCAGGTTCTGCGCGGTCATCTCCGCGTCGGTGACCTTGGCGCGGAGCGCCGACAGCTCGCCGTGGGCGGTCTCCAGGGCGCGGGACAGCTCGGAGGCCTGCTCGGCGACGCGGTCGCGCTCGGACTCGGCGGAACGTCGCCCGCCGACGGCGTCCTCGACGGCGCGCAGGGCGTCGTCGCGGGCCTCGCTCATGGCGTCGCGCTGCTGGATCGCCTGCCGGACGGTGGCCTCGGCCTCGGCGAGGCGGCGTTCGGCCTGCTCGACCTGGGCCTGCACCTGCTCCATCTGCGCGCGGGCCTGGTCGGCCTGGGCGCGGGCCTGGTCGGCCTGGGCGCGCCCCTGCTGGGCCTGGTTCCAGGCGGCGGCCGCGTCGCGCTGCGCGTTCTCCTTCTCGGTCTGGAGCGCGGCGATCTGCGTGACCGCCTCGTTCTGGACCTCGGCGGCGCGGCGCTCGGCGTCGGCGAACTGACGCTCGGCCTCCACGGCGCGGCGTTCCGCCTGCTCGGCCTGGCCGCGGGAGCGCTGCACCTCACCCCAGGCGGCCGCGGCGTCGCGCTGCGCCGACTCCTTCTCCGCCTGGATGGCCGCGACCTGCGAAGAAGCCTCGTTCTGGGCCTCGGTGACGCGGCGTTCGGCTTCCACGGCGCGGCGGTCGGCCTGCTCGGCCTGGCCGCGGGAGCGCTGCACCTCACCCCAGGCGGCTGCCGCGTCGCGCTGCGCCGACTCCTTCTCCGCCTGGATGGCCGCGACCTGCGATGCGGTCTCTGTCTGCGCCTCGTTGACCTTGCGCTCACCTGCGGCGAGCGCGTCACCGATGAGGTCGGCCATCTGGCGGAGCCGCTCGACGATGTCCCACGGCTGGGCCTCGGGCTGCTCGACGTCGGGACGCACGAGCTCCCCCGTCCGGTTGTGCGGCCCCGGCTGGCCGTGCTGCGGCATTCCGTGCTGCCCGGGCTTGGACATCTGGATCGGCTGCTGGGCGGCCGGAAGCGCCGGCGGCGCGCCCGGGTCGCGGCCCATGGCCGGCCAGGGCGACGCCCCGTCCGGGACGCCGCGGGCACCGCCCGATCCGTTCAGCTCGCTCACCGGTCTCCTCGCCTTTCGGCCGGGAGCCCGGCGACCGGCGTGGCGCCGCTCATCCCGCTCGCTGCGTCCATCGCCCGACGGCTCGTCACTTCGATCACGTGTCTCCTCGCCCGGCGGCGCACGGCCGCGTTCGCGGGGGTCGTTGTGCACATCTCGCTCGCTCCGCAGCCGGCCCTGTGGCTCCTCGCTTCGCTCACCAGAGGCACTCTAGTCCCGACCAGCGGAACGTTTGCCCAGTTTGGGGTTTACTTTCTCGGCCCCCGTCGGGTGTTCGCGCACGCAGGACGCCTGTTCACGGCCCGCGCGGCCCGTCCGACGGTGCCATGGGTCACATCCCGGCCGGGGCCCGGCACGGGTGGGACAATCGCGCGTCATGGAGCTTCGCACCCTGTATCCGCCGATCGAGCCGTACGACTCCGGGCTGCTCGACGTCGGCGACGGAAACCGTATCTACTGGGAGGTCTGCGGCAATCCGGACGGCAAACCCGCGGTCATGCTGCACGGCGGCCCGGGTGCCGGGTGCAGCCCGGCGCACCGCCGGCAGTTCGACCCGGAGGCCTACCGGATCGTCCTGTTCGACCAGCGCAACTGCGGGCGCAGCCTGCCGCACGCGAAGGATCCGGAGGTGTCGCTGGAGGCGAACACCACCTGGAACCTGGTCGCCGACATCGAGCGGCTCCGCGAGCACCTCGGCATCGAGCGCTGGCTGGTGTTCGGCGGGAGCTGGGGCAGCGCGCTGTCGCTGGCGTACGCGCAGACGCACCCGGACCGGGTGACAGAGCTGGTGCTGCGCGGCATCTTCACGCTGCGGCCGTTCGAGCTGTACTGGTTCTACCAGGAGGGCGCTTCGCTGCTGTTCCCCGACCTCTGGGAAAAGTACATCGAGCCGATACCCGAGGACGAGCGGGAGGACCTCGTCTCGGCGTTCCGCGAGCGCCTCGACTCCCCCGACCGGGACGTGCGGGTCGCGGCGGCGAAGGCGTGGGCGACGTGGGAGGGCTCGACGATCACGCTGCGGCCGGACCCCGAGCTGGCCGCCGGGTTCGGCGAGCCGGACTACGCGGTGGCGTTCGCCCGCATCGAGAACCACTACTTCGCCAACGAGGGGTTCTTCGAGGAGGACCAGCTGATCCGGGACGTGGAGAAGATCCGCCACATCCCGGCGGTGATCGTGCAGGGCCGCTACGACGTGTGCACGCCGGTCGCGACCGCGTGGGATCTGCACCGCGCGTGGCCTGAGGCGGATTTCCACATCGTCGACGACGCCGGGCACGCCTACAGCGAACCGGGGATTCTGCATCGTCTGATCGAGGCGACCGATCGCTTCGCCGGAAAAGACTGACGCGCTCCGTCCGGCCGGGCGCACGAGACGGCCCGTCATCGGCCGCCGAGAATCGGCCGCACTCCAATGCGGCCATCTGATGTCCGGAATGCGCCCGGCGCCCGGTTTCCAGGCCGGGCCCGGGCGTGTCGGATGCGACCCGAAATCCGCGAATACTTACCTCTTAGACATCGCAGTCTTACCCGATCGGGATGATCCCTCCCCCTTGAAGGTGAGGGACCGCGGCCTCCCAGGACCCGCGTCAACGCCTTGCCGCACACCCGTCCCAGGCCGCCCGCGGGCGGACGACCTCGCGCGATGCGACGTGACGCCCGCCGCACCCGACCCGTTGACAGCGAATCCATGTGACTTACCTCACACAACCGATACATAAATGCGCTCCCGGACCGGCGGCCGAACATTAAGGTGACGTTCAGGAAGTGCCCTGGACGCTTCCGCGACGCATCGGGGAGTCCCTCCTGCGTATCAGCGGGAAATGTGCGCGACGGCCCGAGCAAAGCCCGCCGGAATTGCCGCGAAATTGGCAAAGCCCTTAACCCTACCCACTGGGACATGGGGCTAAACATCACGCCGATAACAATCCGCTGCGATCACGGGCCGAGATTCGCTAAGTTGCCTGGACATGGCAGCGCACCCCCTGGAAACACCAACCGGACGCCCCGATGGAAACGAGACGAACGCGGAAGTGCGACTCCAGGAGCCGGGCCTCACCGATGGCCCGCAGCTGTGGCGGCTCGCCCGGGACTCACGCGTCCTGGACGTCAACTCGCCGTACAGCTACACCCTTTGGTGCCGCGATTTCGCGGACACTTCCGTGGTGGCGCGTGACGGCGCGGACCCGTGCGGTTTCATCACCGGGTACGTCCGCCCGTCCCGCCCGGACACGTTCTTCGTGTGGCAGGTCGCCGTCGACCACGACCATCGCGGCCAGGGACTCGCCCGCCGCATGCTCGACCACCTCGCCGACCGGCTGGCCCCGCGCGGCCACCGGTACATGGAGGCGACGGTCACGCCGGGCAACACCGCGTCTACCGCGATGTTCGAGTCGTTCGCCCGGGACCGCGGGTGCGAGCTCACCCGCAGCCCGCTGTTCGGCGCGCAGCACTTCCCCGAGGGGGGACACGAGCCCGAGGTGCTCTTCAGGATCGGACCGATCACCGGCGTGAACTGACCCACTCCTCGATCCCCCAACCCGCTCCCACCCCGACTGCCTGGAGGCAGAGATGGACGTTTTCGCCCGCCTGGAATCCGAAGTCCGCGGCTACTGCCGAAGCTGGCCCACCGTGTTCACCACCGCGCAGGGCAGCCATATGACCGACGAGAACGGCAAAACCTACCTCGATTTCTTCGCCGGCGCCGGGACACTCAACTACGGGCACAACAACCCGCAGCTGAAACGCCGGCTGCTGGACTATCTCGCCGGCGACGCGATCGTCCACAGCCTGGACATGTACACGACGGCCAAACGTGAGTTCCTGGAACGATTCAACGAGCACGTTCTGAGCCCCCGCGGCCTCGACTACAAGGTGCAGTTCCCGGGCCCCGCGGGCAACAACTCCGTCGAGGCCGCGCTGAAACTGGCGCGCAAGTACACCGGCCGCGAGACCGTCGTCAGCTTCACCAACGCCTTTCACGGCATGACGCTCGGCGCGCTCGCCGTCACCGGGAATTCGATGAAGCGCACGGGCGCGGGCGTGCCGCTCGGGCACGGCGTGGCGATGCCCTACGACAACTACCTGGACGGCCGGACGCCGGACTTCCTGCTCTTCGAGACGATGCTCGACGACAGCGGCAGCGGCCTGGACAAGCCCGCCGCCGTGATCGTGGAGACCGTCCAGGGCGAGGGCGGCATCAACGTCGCCACCGCCGAGTGGCTGCGCGGCCTGCAGGACCTCTGCCGCCGGCAGGACATCCTGCTCATCGTCGACGACGTCCAGATGGGCTGCGGCCGCACGGGGCCGTTCTTCAGCTTCGAGGAGGCCGGGATCGTCCCGGACATCGTCTGCCTGTCCAAGTCGCTCAGCGGCTACGGGCTGCCGTTCGCGGTGACCCTGATGAAGCGCGAGCTGGACGTGTGGGAGCCGGGCGAGCACAACGGCACCTTCCGCGGGTTCAACCCCGCGTTCATCACCGCCGTCGCCGCGCTGGAGGACTACTGGACCGGCGACGAGTTCGAGAAGCAGACCCTCGCCAAGAGCCAGCAGGTCGAGGCGGCGCTGGACGACATCGCGCTCACGCACGCCGGGGCGATCGACTCCGTCCGCGGCCGCGGCCTGGCGTGGGGCCTGGTGATGCACGACGCCGAGATGGCCCCGAAGGTGTGCGGCGAGGCGTTCGCCCGCGGGCTGCTGATGGAGACGTCCGGGCCCGAGGGCGAGGTCGTCAAGCTGCTGCCGCCGCTCACCACGACGGAGGCCGAGCTGGACCGCGGCCTGGAGATCATCGCGGACTCGCTGGAGGCCGTCCGCCAGAAGGTCGCCGTGTGAGCCGCCCCGGACACCGCACGGCACCACCGGAAGAGGAGATTTCATGATCGTTCGTTCCCTTGGGGAGATCATCGGCACGGAACGCGACGTGCAGGCGCCGACCTGGTGCAGCCGCCGTTTCGTGCTGGCCAAGGAGGGCGTCGGCTTCTCGCTGCACGAGACGATCCTGTACGCGGGGACCGAGACGAGGATGTGGTACGCCAACCACATCGAGGCCGTCTACTGCGTCGAGGGCCAGGGAGAGCTCACCAACGACGAGACGGGCGAGAAGCACAAGATCGAGCCGGGCGTGATGTACCTGCTCGACGAGCACGAGCACCACACCCTGCGCGCTCACACCGACGTGCGGACCGTATGCGTCTTCAACCCGCCCTGCACGGGGCGGGAGGTCCACGACGAGAACGGTGTCTACCCCCTGCTGACCGAGGAGGACGCATGAGCATCATCGAGTCCCATCCGACCATCGACGACGCCTACCCCACCCGGAAGGCCTCCGAGGCGGCGCTGCTGTACCGCCAGGACCCGGTGGTGTACGGCACCGCGCAGGACGGTCCGGTCGACGGCGCGACCCTGGACTCCTTCGAGGCCAACGGCTTCCTGTCCGTCGACCAGCTGCTCGCGCCGGAGGAGGTCGAGGACTACCGCGCCGAGCTGCGCCGGCTGTCGGCCGACCCGCGGATCCTGGCCGACGAGCGCACGGTCACCGAGCGGGGCTCGGACGAGGTCCGCTCCATCTTCGAGGTGCACAAGATCAGCAAGGTGTTCGCCGAGCTCGTCCGCGACCCCCGCGTGGTCGGGCGGGCCAGGCAGATCCTCGGCTCGGAGGTTTACGTGCACCAAAGCCGGGTGAACTACAAGCCAGGGTTCACTGGCAAGGACTTCTACTGGCACTCGGATTTCGAGACCTGGCACGCGGAGGACGGCATGCCCCGGATGCGCGCGGTGAGCATATCTATCGCGCTCACCGAGAATTTCGTGCACAATGGCGGGCTAATGATCATGCCTGGCTCGCACAAGACCTTCGTGGCCTGCGTCGGGGAGACCCCGGACGACCACTACAAGGAGTCCTTGCGCGGCCAGGAGGTCGGCACGCCCGACCCCAACAGCCTGTCGATCCTGGCCGACAAACACGGGATCGAGCTGTTCACAGGGCCGGCGGGCTCTGCCACCATGTTCGACTGCAACTGCATGCACGGCTCGAACGGGAACATCACCCCTTTCCCGCGCTCCAACGTGTTCATCGTGTTCAACAGCGTGGAGAACACGTGCGTCGAGCCGTTCTCGGCGCCCGCGCCCCGTCCGACGTTCATCGGCTCGCGTGACTTCACCCCCGTCGGCGCCGGGGGCGCTTCGGGGGCCCGTCCGGCACCTGAATGATCACAACAATTCGATAACCCCGACCCACCCGCTCAGCGCCCGTAGGGGGCCGTCCGGCCCCCTACGGGCGTTGAGCACACCCACCAGGAGTTCAACGATGACTTCTTCGAGGCGCGATTTCCTCCGCAACGCGGTGCTGCTGTCCGCCGCGGTGCCGCTGGCCGCGGCGGGCTGTTCGACGACGAATCCGGAGGAGGAGAAGTCGGGCGGCGGCACCCTGGACAAGGCCAAGAGCGCCGGCTCGATCACGGTCGGCTTCGCCAACGAGGCGCCCTACGGCTACACCGACAAGTCCGGGAAGCTGACCGGTGAGGCGCCCGAGCTGGCCCGCGTCATCTTCAAGAACCTCGGCATCGACGAGATCAAGGGCGTCCAGGTCGACTTCGGGGGACTCATCGCCGGGCTCAACGCCAAGCGGTTCGACGCGATCGCCGCCGGCATGTTCATCACGCCGGAGCGGTGCGCCTCGGCCGCGTTCGCCAACCCCGAGTACGTCGCCAAGAGCGCCTTCATGGTGCCCGAGGGCAACCCGAAGGGCCTGAAGGCCGCCGAGGACCCGGGCAAGAAGGGCGTCAAGGTCGGCGTGCTCACCGGCGCGGTCGAGGCCGGCTACGCCGAGAAGACCGGCGTGAAGAAGGGCGACATCAAGACGTTCGCCGACCAGGCGAGCGCCTTCGAGGGCCTGAAGGCGGGGCGCATCGACTGCATCTGGCTGACCCGTATCTCGCTGGCCGACCTGCTGACCAAGCACAAGGGCGAGGGCTTCGAGGTCACCGACGCGTTCACCCCGGTCATCGACGGCAAGGAGCAGTTGGGCGCCGGCGCGTTCGCGTTCCGCAAGGCCGACACCGATCTGGTGAACGCGTGGAACGAGCAGCTCGGCAAGCTGAAGCAGGAGAACAAGCTGCTGCCGATCCTGCAGCCGTTCGGCTTCACCCAGGCGGAGATGCCGACCGCGGACGACACCGCCGCCAAGTTCTGCCAGGGCTGACCCGTGTCCGATGTCCTCGACAGCTATCCCCAGTGGCTGGACGGGGCGTGGGTCACGGTCCGGCTCACTCTCCTCGGCGGCGCGCTGGCGCTGGTGCTCGCCCTGATCTTCGGGTTGGCGGGCACCTCGCGCCACTCGGGCGTGCGCGTGCTGAACCGGGTGTACGTGGAGTTCTTCCGCGGCAACGCGACGCTCGTGCTGCTGTTCTGGTTCTTCTACGCGCTGCCCCTCATCGGCCTCCGGTTCAGCACGATGTTCGCGGCCGTGCTGGCCCTCGGCCTGAACGTCGGCGCCTACGGCGCGGAGGTGGTCCGCGGCTCGATCAACGCGGTCCCGAAGGCGCAGTACGAGGCGACGGTGGCGCTGAACTTCACGCCCCTCCAGCGGATGCGGCGCGTCCTGCTCCCCCAGGCGTTCGCGCTGATGCTCCCCCCGTTCGGCAACCTGATCATCGAGCTGATGAAGGGCACGGCCATCGTGTCCCTGGTCGGGCTCGTCGATCTGACCCGCGTGTCGAAGAACATCCAGGGCAGCACCGGCCAGACCGTCGCGGCGTTCTCGGTCGTCCTCGTCCTGTACTTCGTGATCGCACAGATCCTGCAGCTGTTCGTTCGCTACGCCGAGCGGCGCGTGGACCGCATGCTGGGCCGCAGGCTGCCGAGTGAGCCGTCCCTCGGGACGATCGCGGCCGGCGAGCCTGGCACGGAGGTGAAGGCCTGATGAGCTGGGACTGGCAATACTCAGGTGACATCCTCCCCGACCTGCTGGACGGGCTGCGCTACACGGTCATCGCGACGCTGCTCGGCTACGTGCTCGCGCTGGTCCTCGGGCTGGTGTGGACGCTGCTGCGCCGCTCGCCGAGCCGGGTCTTCAACCAGGTGATCCGGTGGATCACCGAGTTCATCCGGTCCACGCCGCTGATCCCGCAGCTGTACTTCGTGTTCTTCGTCCTGCCCGCGTGGGGCATCACCATCGGTTCGCTGACCGCGGGCGTCCTCACGCTCGGGATCCACTACTCGACCTACACGGCCGAGGTCTACCGGGCCGGGATCGCCGACGTGCCGAAGGGGCAGTGGGAGGCGTGCACCGCGCTGAACCTGCCGCGCTCGCGGGTGTGGCTCGATGTGATCCTTCCGCAGGCGATCCGGCGGGTGATCCCGACGCTGGGCAACTACCTGATCGCGATGTTCAAGGACTCGCCGATGCTGCTGGCGATCAACGTCGCGGAGCTGCTGTTCTCCGCGTACCAGGTGGGGTCCAAGTCCCTGCAGTTCCTGGAGCCGATCACCATGGTCGGCCTGTTGTTCGTCATCGTCAGCGTCATATCCTCGATACTGGTCCGCCGCTTGGAGAGGCGTTATGCCACCAACTGACACCACACCGGAAGCCCCCACGCCCAACGGGCCGGACGGCGGCGCCGAGCAGAAGGACGCCGCCGGACAGGACGTGTCCACGCAGAAGGAGAGCGTGTCCACGCAGAAGGGCGGCGCGACGAAGAGCGAGCCGGCCGCCGACCTGCCGCACGGTGAGGCGCCCGGCATCCGCTTCGAGAAGGTCGTCAAGCGGTTCGGCTCGAACGTCGTGCTCCGCGAGCTGGACTTCACCGTGGAGCCCGGGGAGCGCGTGACGCTGATCGGGCCGAGCGGGTCGGGCAAGACCACCATCCTGCGGCTGCTGATGACCCTGGAGACCCTCAACGAGGGGCTCATCTGGATCGGCGACGAGACGCTGTGGCACATGGACCGCGGCGGCAAGCGCGTCCCGGCGAACGAGAAGCACCTGCACGAGATGCGCAAGCAGGTCGGCATGGTCTTCCAGCAGTTCAACCTGTTCCCCAACATGAACGTGCTGCGCAACCTCACCGAGGGGCCGGTGCGCGTGCTCGGGGTGTCCAAGGACGAGGCGGTCGAACGCGCCAAGGGCCTGCTGGACATGGTCGGCCTGTCCGACAAGGAGAACGCGCACCCGACCCAGCTGTCGGGCGGCCAGCAGCAGCGGGTGGCGATCGCGCGGGCGCTCGCCATGCAGCCGCGCGTCCTGCTGCTGGACGAGGTCACCTCCGCGCTGGACCCGGAGCTCGTCGTCGGCGTCCAGGACCTGCTGCGCGACATCGCCCGGCAGAGCGACCTGACCATGCTGTGCGTCACCCACGAGATGACCTTCGCCAAGGACATCTCCAACCGGGTCCTGATGTTCGACCAGGGCCAGATCGTGGAGGAGGGCCCGCCGGAGCAGATCTTCGGTGAGCCGTCCGAGCAGCGCACCCGGGATTTCCTGCAGGCCGTTCTCGCGTCCTGACCAGGGACCCCGCGTCCCCGCGTCGCCCGCGTCCCCGTCGCCCCGGGGACGCGGGCGACTCCCGTTTCAGCGCATGCCGGGCCAGGCGGCGGCCACGAGATCCGCCCAGGTGGGGCCGGCCGGGCCGATGCCGTACTGGCGGGCGACCTCCGCGGGAAGGCTGCCCATCGGGGCTTTTGCCGGGTTTTCTGCGATCTGGTTGACGATGAGGCTGGTGAGGCCGCAGTCCTGCTCAAGACGGGGGAACGCGGCGTGCACCCGCTCGGCGAGGCCCTTGGGGAGCGAGCCGGCGCGGAGGCCGGCCATGTCGGTGCCGGTTCCGGCGTGGGTGAGCGCGATCTCGGGCCGCATCAGGTGCGCGATGCCCGTGCTGGTGTGCAGGGCGATCGCCTCCCAGACCACGCGGGTCCGCTCCTCGTCCAGGCCGTTCCCGCTCACGAACCGGGCGGCGAGGTCGGCGCCGTCCACCTCGAAGCGCCGGCCGCCGTTCCCCCGTTCGGTCAGGCCGAGGTCGTGCAGGACGCTCGCCAGGAACAGCGCCTCGTCGTCGTAGTCGGCGCCGGGGTGAAGGCCCCGTGCCTCGCCGAGCGCACGGCCGAACAGGTAGGTCCGGACGCTGTGGTGGGCGAGCGCCGCCGTGCCGGTGGCGAACACCAGGTCGTACGCCTTGCGGGTCAGGTCGGTGTCGGGCATCGAGAATTCGGCGAAGCGGTCGGCCATCGAGGCTCCTCGGGTGTGCTGTGAACGGACCCCACCGATCGTGCGGTGCCGGACCGGAGGCCGAACAGTGTCCGGACTGCCGATGTGCGCTACGTTCTGGCCATGCACGTGGTCGCGGTTCTGGCGCTGGACGGAGTGGTGGCGTTCGACCTGTCCATCCCGGGTCAGGTGTTCGGTGTGACGACGACGTCCGGGAACGTCCCGCTGTACGAGATCCGGGTGTGCACGCCGCCGGGCGGTGCGGAGACGTCCCCGATGCTGGGGCGCATGCGGGTGGACGGCCCGTTCGGGCTGGACGTGCTCGCCTCGGCCGACACCATCGTCGTCCCCGGGCATGAGGACGTCCGGTCCGATCCCCCGGACGCGGTGCTGGACGCGCTGCGCGACGCCGCGGCCCGCGGCGCCCGGATCGCGTCGATCTGCGTCGGCGCGTTCGTGCTCGCCGCGGCCGGGCTGCTGGACGGGCGGCGCGCCACCACGCACTGGCGGTACGCGGGCGCGCTGGCCCGGCGGTTCCCCGGCGTCGAGGTCGACCCGTCGGTGCTGTACGTGGACGGCGGACAGGTCCTCACCTCGGCCGGGGTCGCGGCGGGCATCGACCTGTGCCTGCACATGGTCCGCCGCGACCGCGGCTCCGCGGCGGCCGCGCGCACCGCGCGGCGGATCATCATGCCGCCGCAGCGGGACGGAGGCCAGGCCCAGTTCATCCGCCACGAGGATCCGCCGGACGGGGACGCCGCGCTCCAGCCCACGCTGGCGTGGCTGGAGGCGAACCTGCACCGTCCGCTGACGTTGGACGACATCGCGCGGCACGCGTCGGTCAGCGTCCGGACCTTGACGCGGCGGTTCCGCGACCAGGCGGGGACGACGCCGCAGCAGTGGCTGGCGCGAGCCCGCGTCCACCGGGCGCAGCAGCTCCTGGAGAGCACGGACCTGCCGGTCGAGCGCGTCGCGGCCGAGGCCGGGTTCGGCTCGCCGGTCACGCTGCGCGCCCACTTCGCCCGCCGTGTCGGAGCATCCCCACTCGCATACCGGAGTGCGTTCCGGGCCCGTGATCACCCCCGCCCGGACGTCTACCGAACGTGATTCTGTACCGTGGCGCTTACCGGACAGGGGAGGACGGACGGTGGCACGAGCAGAGGACGGCGCTCGCGGAGCGGACACGGGACGGGGAACGGAGGTGAGGCGGTGAACACCGCGATCGCGGGGCTCGGGATGACCGAACTCGGCAAGGTGTACGGGCGGAGCCCGCGGCGGCTCGCCGCCGACGCGGTGCGGCTGGCCGCCGCCGACGCGGGCCTCGCACTCGGCGACCTGGACGGCCTGCTGGTCAGCCACGGCATGAGCGGCTCCCCCGGCATCGAGCTGGCCGACACGCTCGGGCTCCGCGACCTGCGGCTGCTGTCCCTGGTCAGCTCTTTCGGGGCCACGGCCGGGGCGATGGTGTCGTACGCCGCGATGTCGGTGCTGAACGGGTCGGCGACGACGGTCGCGTGCGTGTTCGCCGACGCGCCGCTGAAGCCGAAGCAGTCGTCGGGCTCGGCCTACAACCGGGACGCCCGCGAATGGTACGGGTTCGGCGGGATGACGGCCGCGCTCGGCCTGCGCAGCGTCAACTCCCACTACGCGCTCGCCGCCCAGCGCCACATGGCCCGGTACGGGACGACGAGCGAGCAGCTCGGCGCGATCGCCGTGTCCACCCGCGCGTGGGCGGCCGGCAACCCGCTCGCCCAGATGCGGGACCCGATCACGATCGAGGACCACCAGAACTCCCGCTGGGTGTCCGAGCCGCTGCACCTGCTGGACTGCTGCCTCGTCTCCAACGGGGCCGTCGCCGTCATCGTGACCAGCGCCGACCGGGCCCGCGACCTGGCGCGCCCACCCGTCCACCTTTGGGGCTGGGGGCAGGGGCATCCCGGGCACCGCAAGGAGCGCGGCAGCGACTACGGCCTGACCACCGGGGCGGCGGCGTCCGGCGCGGCGGCGATGAAGATGGCCGGGATCACCGCGGCCGACGTGGACGTCTGCGAGCTGTACGACTGCTACACCTACACCGTCCTGGTGACGCTGGAGGACTACGGGTTCTGCGGCAAGGGCGAGGGCGGCGCGTTCGCCGCGTCCGGCGCGCTCGGCCCCGGCGGGTCACTGCCGACCAACACCGGCGGCGGGCAGCTGTCGGCGTACTACATGTGGGGCATGACGCCCCTGTCGGAGGCCGTGATCCAGGCGCGCGGGGACGGCGGGGAACGGCAGGCGCCGTCCGCCGGCGTGATCCTCGTCAGCGGGAACGGCGGCATCCTCGACCACCACTCCACGCTGATCGTCAGCCCGCACGAGAAGGGGGCCTGACCGTGGACATCGGCGTTCTGCGGCGGGACGGCCGGACCGACCCGTTCTTCGACGGCGCCGCCGCCGGCCGGCTCGTCGTCAAGCACTGCGAGACGTGCGACCGCTGGTTCGCGCCGGACGCGTCCGGCTGCCCCGGCTGCGGCGACGAGGACCTCGGCTGGGCGGAGGCGAGCGGCCGGGCGACGCTCGTGACCTGGACGATCCTGCCCAAGGACCCGCCCGCCTTCCTGGCGCTCGTCGAGCTGGCCGAGGGGCCGTGGCTGCACACCCGCCTGGACGGCGTGTCGCGTGGCGCCCTGCGCGAGGGCCTCGCCTTGCGTGCGGCCTTCGAGCACCCGGACGAGGGCGAGTCGTACGTCCTGTTCCGGCCCTGGACCGAATCGGGTTCGGTCCATTAGCGTCGAGGCCATGAACACCGAGGTCTGCGCACGGTTCGGCATCGAGTTCCCGCTGTTCGCCTTCAGCCACTGCCGCGACGTGGTCGCCGCCGTCACCAACGCCGGCGGCTTCGGCGTCCTCGGAGCCGTCGCGTACACCCCCGACCGGCTTGAGGAAGAGCTGCGCTGGATCGACGACCACGTGAACGGCCGCCCCTACGGCGTGGACGTCCTCGTCCCCGGCAAGATCGACAAGTCTGCGGAGGGCGGCGGCGGCCTCGACGCGATGCTCGCCGCCATCCCCGACGAGCACTGGACCTTCCTCACCGGCCTGTTCGCCAAGTACGACGTCCCGCTGCCGGACTTCGAGAAGGCCAAGCGCTCCAACGCGCGCGGCGGCACCCAGGTCACGGCCAAGGGCGCGACCGAGCTGATCGATGTGTCGCTCGCGCACCCCATCGGCCTGATCGCCAGCGCCCTCGGCACCCCTCCCCCGCTGATGGTGGAGAAGGCGAAGGCCGCCGGGATCCCCGTCGCCGCGCTCGTCGGGACGTCCGAGCACGCCCGCCGCCAGGTCGCCGCCGGAGCGGACCTGATCGTCGCGCAGGGCGGCGAGGCCGGCGGCCACACCGGCGAGATCTCCACGATGGTCCTCGTCCCCGAGGTCGTCGACACCGTCGCGCCGGTGCCCGTCCTCGCCGCGGGCGGCATCGCCACCGGACGCCAGATGGCCGCCGCGCTCGCCCTGGGCGCGTCCGGCGTCTGGTGCGGCTCCGTGTGGCTCACCACCGAGGAGGCGGAGACGTCCCCGCCGGTGAAGGAGAAGATGCTCGCCGCCACGTCCCGCGACACGATCCGGTCCCGCTCCCGCACCGGCAAGCCCGCCCGCCAGCTCCGCTCCGCCTGGACGGACGAGTGGGAGGGCCCCGCGAGCCCGGGCGCGCTCGGCATGCCGCTCCAGATGATCGTCGCCGAGGGCGCAATGCGGCAGATCACCAAGGTCGCCGAGTCCGGCAACCCGGGCGCCCAGGCCCTCGCCAACTACTTCGTCGGCCAGTGCGTCGGCCTCATGAACACCGTCAAACCCGCCCGCCAGGTGGTCTACGACATGGTCGAGGACTTCGCCAACGCCGTATACCGCCTCAACACCATCACCGGCGCGGACTGACCGGCGCCCGCACGGGTCACCGCAGTGGCGGCGGGCCTGGGAACCGCATCCACACTGTCGTCCTCTCACCGTCCTGCCGGACGCCCCACTCCAGCGCCAGCGCGTCGATGATCCGCAGGCCGCGCCCGTCCTCGGCGAGCGGATCGTCCCGCAACACCGGCAGCGCCCCGAGCGCCCCGTCGTCGGTCACCTCCGCGACGACGTCCCCGCCCAGCACGGTGAACACGACCGTGACCCGCCCACGCCGCCGACGCCCTGACGCCGTGTGCTCGACCGCGTTGGTGAACGCCTCGTTCACACACGTCTGGGCATCCGCGAGGGACGGATGCCCGTCCCCCAGCACGTCCCGTACGAACACCCGCGCGAACTTGGCCGCCTGCTCCACACCCGGCAGCGTGAGCGCCGCGATGACCTCGCTGATCGCCATCAGAGTCCTCCCTCTCGGGACTCAGATTCCAAGCGGAGCGCAGCCGTCACAACACGTTCCGTATCCCGCGAAAGGACTCCCTGCTAAATTTTCAACGGTGGTCGGTTCTCCGGGCAGCTGACTCCGTAGCGTGACACTCTGATCACATGTCGGAAGCGACCCTCTCGACCACCCGCCGCCGCAAGATCGGAAGAGTCCTCCGCCGGCTCAGGGAGGAGTCCGGCTACACCCTCAAGACCGCCGGCAAGCACCTCGAGCGCTCCCCCTCGTCCCTCAGCCAGATCGAGAACGGCGTGCAGTGGCTGCGCCTCCGCGACCTCGGCTTCATCCTGGATCAGTACAACGTCCCGACGGACGTCCGCGCCGCCCTCATGACCCTCGGCGAACAAGACCGCCAACCCGGCTGGTGGGACGCCTACAGGGACCTGGTCACAGCCGAGGCCCTCGACCGCGTGTCCCTGGAACACGACGCCTCACGCATCATCACCACGGAGACGACGTTCATCCCTGGTCATCTCCAGACCGAGGCATACGCGCGCGCCGTCATCCAAGGCATCGTGCCCAGACACCCGCCAGCAACGGTGGAGCGCTATGTGGAGTTCCGTCTCGCTCGGCACGAAATCCTGGATCGCACCGAACCGCCCACGTTCGACGTGATTCTCGACGAGGCAGCGCTGCGTCGAATGCGTGGTGGGCGCGATGTGATGCGGTCTCAGCTCAGACGCCTGCTCAACCAATCCGAAATCGACCACATCGTCCTGCAGGTGATGCCGCTGGCCGTCGACGCGGGGCCGGAGTACGCAGGGCAGTTCCAGTTGCTCGACGTGGGGACGCCGCCGATCCTCAGTGTGGTCCACACAGAGCACCTGATCGGCCAGTGGGTCATCGAAGGTGAGGCGAAGACAACTCGGTATCGGCGCACCTTTGAGCAGCATCGATCTTCAGCGCTCTCCGAAAGCGCCTCCCGCGACCTGATCAACCAAATAATCTCGGAGCTATGAACGGTTCAGACATGCGCGGTGTCACATGGCGAAAGAGCAGCTGGACGGGCTCTCAGGGCAATGACTGCGTGGAGATCGCACCCGTTCAACGCATGGTGGCGGTGCGGGACTCGAAGGATCCGGACGGACCCGTGCTCGCTTTTGGGGCTCGGGCGTGGAGCGCGTTCATCGCTGATCTCAAGAAGCAGGATGGCTGAGCGGGCGGGCCGGGGCGCGGTGCAGAAGCCGGGGCGTCCTGAGGATCTGCCGGAACCGGCGGAGTTGTGGGTGCGGGCCGCCACGATGGCCGCGGTGGAGGCAGCGATTCCGTACGACTCCTCCGCATCGTTCTCGGTGCACTCCAACGGCGTGACGCACGACGATTCCGGCGGCAATGAGTGGACCCTGGGGCTAATCGAGGGCGGACGGGCCGTCCTGTACGGCTGTGACCACGAGGCGAGCAAGACCAGGTTCCGTGAGCCGCCTCTCGATCTGCTGGCCGGCGCACCCCGCTGGCTCCCCCTCAAGCGGCTTCAGTACCTCCAGGACGGCCACGAACTCGGATTCGTCTACTGGTACGACTCCATGTGGCGGCGGATCGAGTATCCGGCGGACGTCCGGGACGATGGGCTCGCCGGCACTGTCGGACGCACAGTCAATCTGCAGGCACTGGTCTTCACCGTGGCCGACGTCGTGTTCGGCTACAAGCTGGGCGAGAGCGTTGACGCCGACGATGAAGAATTGGACCTGGCCTTGGACGAGACCATCGAGCGGGCCCAGGGCGGCGCCCTGGAGGGGATGGTCCGGCGAGCGCGGGAGCAGGCCCTGTCGGCCGAGGACTTCGCTTGGTTCAGCGACCGCTGGGACCTGGACACGACCGCGGCGCTCCAGCTCGCGCACGGCGCCGGGCTGACCCCTGGCAGCGCCTTCCCGCAACTCCCCGCCGAGGCTCGGTGAGCGGGCGCCCGCTCCGGAGAATCAGCGGGTTACTTTGTCGAGGAACGTGTGCAGATTGGTCTGCATGCGGGCGATCTTCTCCTCCGGCGTGAGGGACTCCTCGAATTCCCCGCCTGCGATGGAGTGCTTCTTTCCTCGGACGTAGAGGGAGCAGTCGAGGTCGTCGCAGAGGTACTGGCCGACCGAGTTGCCCTGGCGGCCTGCCTCGCCGATGCGACGTGCCGTCATGAGGGCGACGCCGCCGCCTGTGCGCGTCGTCAGGCATAGCGAGCACATGCTGCGCGAGGTGAAGCCGCGGGACGCGCCCGAGGCTTTGCGCAAGGCGATACCGACGAGGCGGCCGTCGCGTTCGGCGACCAGGTAGGTGCGTTCGGGTGCGCCCGGATCTCGCCACCCCATGAAGTCCAGGTCATCCCAGGGCAGGTCGGCGAAGTCCCTGGGCAGGCCGAGCCGCTTGGCCTCGCCCTTGGAGCAGTTGACGAAGGACGTGCGGATCTCACGCTCGGTCAGGGGTCTCATGGGCGGCGAGGCTAGTCTTCCTAATATGCTTAGGCAAATACGTTAAGCCTCTAGGCAAACGAGGAGAGGGCCATGGCACGGGCGGGGCTGAGCACCGAGCGCCTGACCAGGGCGGCGGCGGAGCTGGCCGATGAGGTCGGCTTCGACAACGTGACCGTCGCGGCGCTGGCACGCCGGTTCGGCGTCAAGGAGGCCAGCCTGTACTCGCACATCAAGAACGCCCGTGACCTGAAGACGCGCGTCGCGCTACTGGCCTTGGCCGAACTCGCCGACGAGGTCGCCGCCGCGATCGCGGGCCGCGCGGGCAAGGACGCGCTGGTGGCCTTCGCGAGCGCCTACCGCGACTACGCCAAGCGCCACCCCGGCAGGTACGCGGCGGGACAGATGAGGCTGGACCCCGAGACGGCGGTCGAGAGCGCGGCGAGACGGCACTCGGAGATGACGCGGGCCATCCTGCGCGGCTACGACCTGTCGGAACCCGACCAGACCGACGCGGTACGGATGCTCGGCAGCGTGTTCCACGGTTACGTGAGCCTGGAGACCGCCGGCAGCTTCAGCCACACCCCGCGCGACGTCGAAGCCTCCTGGACCCGAACCCTGGACGCCCTCGACACCGCCCTCAAGAACTGGCCACCGGCGTGACCACCCAGCCCACGGTCTCGCGGTAGATCTGCCGGGAGCCGCGAAACCACCAGGGACCGGACAAGGGCGTGATACGAATTCCACAGTCTTGATCATGAGGACGAGCGGACGAGCGGACGGCGATGGCGCGGAGGATCGGCAGGATGCCGCGACCGGATCCGGACAGCGGGATCTTCCTCTTCACGCTCGTCATGGCGGCCGGCGAGCCGGGGCTCGGGGAGAACGCGGAGACCATGAGCGGGTACGCCGACCAGGTGTTCGCCGAGGGCGACGTGGCGGAGGCCGTCGACTGGTACTCCCGGGTCGTCGAGGGCGGCGAGCCCGAGTTCGGCCCCCGTGCCGCGCTGATGATCGGCGTCGCGCTGGCGGACGACGACATCGAGGCGGTCCAGGCGGCGCTCCGTTACGCGGCCGACCGAGGTGCCGCCGAGGTGGCGGAAATGGCGGCGCGCAATCTCCAGGTGCTCGACGACCACGGCATCGCTCCCCGCACGGCGCCCGCCACCGTCGACGAGGTCGTCGGTCTCGCGGCGCTCGGGCGGGGCAGGCTGTGGTCGTCGGCGGATGATCTGGACGGGCCCGTCGAGGCGTTCGAGATCGCGGCCGGATCCTCGGTGAGCGCGATTGCCGCCGAAGGACTCGCCTTCCTGGGGTCCGCGCTCATGATGGGCGGCGAGCACGGGGCGGCCGTGGAGGTCCTGGAGCGGGCCGTCGCGTCCGGCCAAACGAGGTTCGGGGCCATGGCGGGAGTCGACCTGGCCATGATCCTTGTCGATCGCGGCGAGCGTGACCGTGCCCTCGCCCTGCTCCGCCAGGCACGTCACAGCGGTGATCTGGCCGGAACGATGGCGGCCGTGAACCTCGGGACCATGCTCGCCCGGCGTTTCGGCGACGTCGCAGGCGGCATCGCCGAGCTGCGCAGAGCGGCTGCCGACGAGGCTCCCCTGATCGCGGCGGGCGGGCTGTTCAACCTCGCGACGCTGCTGGAGGAGAACGGGAACAGGGCCGCGGCCAAGCAGGCGTACCGGGACGCGGCCGAGTTGCGGCAGCCGATGTTCAGCGGCAAGGCCGCCCGGAACCTCGCGCTTCTGCTGCGCGGCGAGATGGACGTCGAGGGCGAGCGCGCCGCCTACCGGCTCGCGGCCGAGGTCGGGGACCCCGATGACCAGGCCGATGCCCACCGTATGCTCCTGATGCTCGGCGCGCTGAGCGATCTGGCCACGGCGCCTGGGAATGGAGCAGGATCTCAGGATGAGCCTTCCTGAGGATCTGCATGAGCTGGCGCGGGCCGTCATCGACGGGAACCGGTATCTCACGCTCGGGACGACCGAGGACGATCACCGCCCCCGGCTGTCGCCGGTGTACTTCACCCACGTCGGCTACCGGACCTTCTACTGGGTCTCGTCGCCGGACGCACGGCACTCGAAGAACGTCGCCGCACGGCCCGAGGTGGCCATCGTCATCTTCGACTCGTCCGTGGAGATCGGCGAGGGGCGGGCCGTCTTCATGGACGCCGCGGCGTCGCTCGTACCGGACGACGAGTTGCCGCAGCGCTGCTCCGAGGCGTTCGCCGACGCGGATCCAGGGGCCGTGCGGTTCCAGCCGGGCGAACTCAGCGGCGACGCCCCGCTCCGGCTGTACCGCGCGGACGCGACCGGGTGGGAGGTTCATCTGCCCGGCCGCGACCCGCGCAATGTCACGGGCATCGACGTCCGCCGCCGCGTGACGCCCTGATCAGCCGGTCCGCGACGCGGTGACGGCCACCGTGACATAGGGCATCGTGAACCCGCCTCCCAGCCCGTCGATGGCGGCGCCGACACCGTCGAGCACCTCCTTCACCTTCGCCGTCGGGAGGTTGGTCAGGCTGCCGTGGGTGGGCATCTGGTCCAGCCACTCGTCCCGGGTGTAGTGGTGCTCCCAGTCGAAGCGCCACTGCTCGGGGTCACCGAAGGCGCCGGCCTCGCGGATTCCGTCGGCGGCCCTGTCGAACATCACCTGGTACACGTCGAGGGCCGGCCGCGCCGCCTGGCCGGCGAGCGGGGTGCCGGGCGCCACGCGCAGGTAGACGTCGGCGAGGGCGTCCGCCACCTCGGGCGGAAGCTGGAACACGTGCCAGAACGCCGCCAGCCGGCCGCCGGGGCGCAGCACCCGCGCCGCCTTGGCCGCGCCCGCGACCGGGTCGATCCAGTGCCAGGCCGTCCCAGCGGCGACCGCGTCGAAGTCCCGGCCGGCCGCGTCCCAGGTTTCGAAGGTCGCCACCTCGACGTCCAGGCCGCGTCGCCGCGCGAAACCGGCCATGCGCGCGTCGGGCTCGACACCCAGCACCGTGCAGCCGGCCGCCTGGAACTGCCGGGCCGCCGTCCCGGTGCCGCAGCCGACGTCGAGGACGTCCGGGCCGGGGCTCGCGGCGACGATGCGGTCCACCATGGCGTCGGGATAGTGGGGACGGGTCCGGTCGTAGCGTTCGGGGTCCGTGCCGAAGGACTCGGCCACCTCCCGGGCTTGATGGGGTTCGGGCTGGGAGCGGGTCGCTCGCTCCGGCGGTAGAGTGGGCATGCGCCCACTATGAATGGGCAAGTGCCCACTCGTCAATCGGAAGGTGGGATCCACGGTGCCGACCGGGGTCGCCATGCGCGACGTGCGCGAGCAGTTGTTCGACGCCGCCGAGCGCGTTCTGCTCCAAGACGGACCTAGTGCGCTGACCAGCCGGGCCGTCACCGCGGAGGCGGGCTGCGCCAAGGGCGTCCTGCACCGGCACTTCACCGACTTCGACGACTTCCTCGCCGAGTTCGTGCTGGACCGCGCCCACCGGATGGACGCCCAGGCCGCCACCCTGCGCGAAGCCGCCGGCACCGGCACCGTGGTCGGCAACATCGCCGGCGCGCTGACGGCCGTGTTCGAGTCGGTCGCCCTGGCGATGCTCCCGCTCATCACGTTCCGGGACGAGTTGCGCGCCCGACTGCGGAAGACCTGGCCGGCCGGCCTCCCGGTCATCGCGGAGGCCGTGGAGATGATCGCCTCCTACCTCGCCGCCGAGCGCGAGATCGGCCGCGTCGCGGCGGACGCCGAGGTCGACGTGCTCGCGCCCACGGTGATCGGGGCCGCGCACCTGCTCTTCGCCGACCGGACCGGCCCGCCGCCGGGACCGGAGGCCGTCCGCAAGACGGTGACCACGGTCATCGCGGGCGTCGTACGAGCCTGACCGCTCCCCCAACGATCGGTGCGTGCGGCATGCCGCGGCACTTGCCTGCGGGAGCGCTGACCGCTGTAATAAATGTACAGTCATTTATTAATGGGGAGATGCGATGGCGGGGCGCCCGCGAGGCGTGGACGACTCGGTGATCCTGAGGGCCGCGGTCGAGGTGATCGGCCGGGTGGGGCCCGCGAAGCTCACGCTCGCGGCGGTGGCGGACGAGGTCGGCCTGGTACCGGGCACGATCGTCCAGCGGTTCGGGTCCAAGCGCGGCCTGCTGCTCGCACTGGCCGAGCGGTCGGTCCAGGACGTGGAGACTCTGCACAGGCGGGCCCGGGACGGCCACGAGACCGCGCTGGCGGCGCTGCGCGCGTTCGCCACGCGGTCGATGTCGGACATGGAGACCCCGGAGCGGTTCGCCAACCACCTGGCGTTCCTGTGCGTGGACCTCACCGATCCGGAGTTCCACGAGCACGCCCTGGCCGTCCACGAGGCGAACGGGCGCGTGATCGAGATGCTGCTCGACGAGGCGGTCTCCGGCGGTGAACTCCGCCTGGGAACGGACACCGGGGCACTGACCGGCTCGATCCAGGCGGTCATCGCCGGAGCCGGGCTGACCTGGGCACTCGACCGCAGGGGAACGCTGCCGGAACGGCTGGATCGCGAGATCGGCGCCGTCCTGTCCCCGCACATCCCGTAAGGAGGAACGATGGGGAAACTGACCGAACAAGTCGCCCTCGTCGCCGGGGGCACCCGCGGCGGCGGACGAGGCATCGCCGTCGAACTCGGGGCCGCCGGGGCGACCGTGTACGTCACGGGACGCAGCAGCGGTTCCGGACGCTCCGACCTCGACCGGCCGGAGACCATCGAGGAGACCGCCGCCCGGGTCACCGCGGCCGGCGGCACCGGCATCCCCGTCCGCGTCGATCACAGCGACCCGGACGAGGTCCGCGCGCTGGTCGGACGGATCGCGGAGGAGCAGGACGGGCGGCTCGACGTCCTCGTCAACTCCGTGTGGGGCGGCGACCCACTGACCGACTGGTCGCATCCGCTGTGGGAACAGGACCTCGGCAAGGGCCTGCGGCTGCTGCGGCAGGCCGTGGAGACCCACATCGTCACCAGCCGGTTCGCGCTCCCGCTGATGGTCACCCGGCGGCGCGGCCTGGTGGTGGAGGTCACCGACGGCAACACCGCGCGGTATCGCGGCTCGTTCTTCTACGACCTCGCGAAGTCCGCGGTGATCCGGCTCGCCGTCGCGCAGGCCGCGGAGCTGCGGCCGCACGGAGTCGCCGCCGTCGCCATCACGCCGGGTTTCCTGCGCTCGGAGGCCGTCCTCGAACACTTCGGCGTGCATGAGGACAACTGGCGGGACGGCGTCGCCGAGGACACGCACTTCGCCCACTCGGAGACCCCCGCCTACCTGGGGCGGGCCGTCGCCGCACTCGCCGCCGACCCCGACGTCATGGACAAGACGGGACGGGCTCTGGCCACCTGGGGCCTCTACGAGGAGTACGGCTTCACCGACGCCGACGGCACGCAGCCCGACTGGGCGGCTCACTGGGCCGACACGCTGGCGGACGAGAACGGGCCGCTCGGCGATCCGCTGTAGCTCGTCCGCTATCGCCTGTCCGCACGGTCGATGACGAGGCGGTCCCGCCGCACGGTCACCGGTGTGCCGAAGGCGGCGCAGGCCGCCGTGAAGCGGTCGGTGATCCAGGCGCGATCGGCGCCCTCGGCCAGGCGCGTGTGAGCGAAGTCGAGCCGGAGCGGCACCGCCTCGATGCGGGACGGCCCGCCCGCGTCCACGGTGACCAGGAACAGCAGGCCCAGGTCGTTGCGGAGCGTCTCGTCGATGACGTAGTCGTCGATGAAGTCGCCCATGTCGAAGATGACCGGCCAGGCCACCCCGTGGAACACGTGCGCGGAACTCCCGGCGACGAGCGTCGCGCCGGCGGCCACCAGCCTCCTGGCGGCGCGCCGGACGTAGAGCAGCGGCTCCTGGACCATGTTCGGGCCCCAGTGCGGCATCACCAGGACGACGTCGTTCTCCTCCCGGAGCCGCCGGATCCGTTCGAGGAGGTCGCCGGGTACACCGCGTTCGAGGCCGGCGAGCGCCACGCCCGGGCGGCCGGGCCCGGCGGCGAAGTCGTCCGGATGATCGGTGGCGCCCACGACCGCGACCCGGACGCCTCGGGCCTCCAGGACGGCGTGCTCGCGCGCCTCGGCGATGTCCGCTCCGGCGCCGACCGTCTGGACGCCCGCCCGTCCGAGGACGTCGAGCGTGTCGGTCAGCGCGTCGGGCCCGAAGTCCAGGGCGTGGTTGTTGGCGAGGTTCACGCAGTCCACGCCGAGGTCGGCGAGGGCCTCGGCCGCCACCGGAGGCGCCCTGAAATGGAAGGGCTTGCCCGGCGCGTCCCACGGCCGCCCCCGGGACGACATGCAGCATTCCAGATTCACCAGGGCGAGGTCGGCCTCGCCGAAGACCTCGCGCACACCGTCGGAGAACAGGGCGTGCGGCCCGGACGCGGCGATCTCGTCCGCCACGCCGCGTCCGAGCATGGTGTCTCCGGCGAGCGCCATGGTGACGGCCATGGTTCCAGCCTACGAACCGCTAGGAGAGCGAGCGGCCCGGGCCCTTCTTCACCTGGTCGATGAAGAGCCGGGCGAGCGCCTGCTGGCCCGCGATCGTCGGGTGGTAGCTGCGCGGCTCCGCCTCCAGGGCCGACAGGTTCACCGTCAGGCCGTTCATGTAGGCGTCCTTGCTGCCCACCTCATGACCGGCGAAGGCGCTGTAGGCGTCCACGAACTCGACGCTGCCGGGGGCGTGCGCGGCGACCTTCCGCGCGTCCGCCTCCAGGACGGACTGGCGGATCAGCTGGCCCAGGTCGTAGGCGCGCGCGTTCAGCCAGCGCTGGTCGCCCACGCTGATGTTGTCCCGGCCCACCCCGCTGACCTCGGAGAACGCCTTCGGGTAGCTCATCACGACCACCCGCGCGCCGGGCGCCCTCGCAGTGATCTTGGACAGCAGGTCGGGGAGGCTCTGCCGGAGTTCGGCCATGCGCCCGGCGATGTCCCCGCCCTGCGAGGTGCAGCCCTCGCCCCACGGCAGCTTGACGACGCATCCGGCGAGCACCCTGGAGAACCCGACGTCGTTGCCGCCGATGCTGATCGTGATCAGGCTGGTGCCGGAATCGATGCGCCCGATCTGCGGCGGCTCACCGCCGCGTCCCTTCAGCACGTCGGCGGTCGTCGCACCGGAGCAAGCCCAGAACGCACTGCCCTTCGGGAAACGGAACGCCTGAGAGACCTCGTGGTAGTACGCCTTGGACGTCCGGTGACAGCGGTCGAGCGGGTTCTGGTCCGCCACGGTCGCCTCTGCGCCGACACCCGCCGAGTACGAATCGCCCAGTGCGACGTACGAACCCCGCGTCGCCACTTCGAGCGGCGTCGGCGCCCGCCTCGCCGCGACCGCATCGGCACGCGCCTCGCGCTCCGGCTCGTGGCAGCCGCTGCCGAAGACCTCGCACCGCGTCGCCGGCAGCGCCACCAGGGGGACGGCGGCCAGCGCCAGCAGCGCCACCAGGAGGGCGAGCGCGGCTCCTCGCTCGCCGAGACGGCCCCGTACCCATGCGACCGGGCTGATCATCGTTCTCCTTCGCGTCCATGGGCCAGACGTTCACGAGCCGCCCCGGGTTCCCGCCTTTACATTGTAGATCTTTAGATCAGCCGAGCGGCGCCCACATGACGAGGCGCGGGCCCAGCTCGTGCAGCCCGTCCTTGATCTCGGCGTCCCAGTAGGACCTGATGCCCGTCCCCCACCGCTCCTCGGGCAGCTCCGCGAAACCGTGCCGGGCGTACCACGGGCCGTTCCACGGGACGTCCCGGAACGTCAGCAGGCTGACCCCGGGCGACCCGGCCGCGGCGGCGCGCGCCTTGACCTCGTCCAGCAGCCGGGCGCCGATCCCCCGGCCCACCAGGTCGCCGCGCACCGAGATCTGCTCCAGATGGACGGCGCCGTCGACCTCCTCGACGGCCGCGAACCCCACCGGCGGATCACCGGCCACCAGGATCTCGGCGCCCTTGCCGATCATCTGCTCGACCACGGTCGGGCCGGGCGGGAACACGATCCCGATCTCGCCGAACATCGGGTCGCCCGAGTTCTCGATCGCCGCCAGCCCCGCCAGATCCCCGGCCCCCGCCACGCGAATCGCGTACTCCATGCCGCGATCGTAGGCCGCGCTCCGGCCCCCGTCCTCCCGATAACGTCCGGCGGACGGACTAATGTGCCGCGCATGACGGCTTCCGATGACCTCCTGCGCCGGATCGAGAACGAACCCGAACTGGCGGACCTGCTGGAATGGCCAGGCGACTTCGACATCGCGCGGCGCGACCCGGTGGAGGAGCTGCGGCTGCCGACGGGCCTGCCGCTGGAGCCGATCGCCGGGGACGGCGCCGGCGGCACGTACTTCCTGTGCGGCGAGCCGGGCGGGACGCGCCCGGTCCTGTTCGCCGACTCGGAGGGACAGGCGGCCCTGATGGCCGCCGACCTCGTCGAGGCCGTCACGATCATCGCGTCCTTCACGTACTGGCAGGACCTCGGCGCCGGCCATCCGGCGGACGAGCTGCTCGCGGACATGATCGACGACCACCCCGACTATCCGTCCCAGCGGGAACGGCTGCTCGACCTCCTAGGCGTCACGCCGTTCACCGCCGAGGAAGCGCGCGAGCGGCTGCTGGCGAGCGTGTCGCGTACCGTCCCCGACTTCGTGCCCCTGGCCCGGCACGAGGAGGGCGGCTCCTCCTACGAGTCGGCGTACGAGCTGCTGCTGTCGCACACGGCTCAGGCGTAGGAGCGGGTGGACGAGCGCCGACACTGCCACAGCGAGCGTCCCTACCGGGAGATGACCGGACGGGTGGCCGTGGGTGAGGGCCGCCGTGCCCTGGCCCCGGGTGAAGACGGCCCCGGGACCGGGGTGGCCGAACCCTGACGATGCCGCGCGGACCGTCCCGGCGCAGCCTTTGGAGTGATCGGCTCGTCCACCCGGCCGAGCGCCCACCCCGGGCTGCGGCGTTGTCTTTCCCACCCTAGCCGCGTCGACGTGAATTGGCCTCTTTTCACCGGGACCGCCAATGGGAATTCATGAGCCACAACAGTGGCGGACGGTCGATCATCTGGTGCGCCGGGCGGTCATCGAAGACTATCCGGGAGGTCAGCCGACACGCCCTATCGGCCACCCTCATAGCCCGCACAGCGACTGGCTTTATCCAGATTATTCCGCTTTGTCGGCCAGCTCTGGCCGGGCCGCGTCTTTCAAGGTCACAGGCATGGCCAGGTGGCACGGCCGCGGCCACGCGTGCCACGCTTTCCTCGTTTCGCCTTTTCGTGAGGGCGGAATTGGGAGCTCCCCCGAACAATTCACGGCGAGAACAGGAGAGAAAGATGAAGCAGTACGAAGCACCCGTCCTCGTGGCGGCGGGCACCTTCCGCAAGGTCACCGGCCTGCTCCAGCGGCACGGCAACGACCGCCTGATCCTCAGCAAGAACTGACGAGGGCGATCACTCCACATGCCCATGCCTGAGCACAGTGGCATGCCGGGTCACGGCGAGCCGTACTTCGTGGTCCTCCCGGACCACGAGGCCGGCCTCGCCGTGGCCTCGGGCCTCGCCCACACCCGTACGCTGCAGTACCCCTCCGGGCGCCCGTGGCTGATCGGGCACTGGGCGGACGACCAGATCACCGTCGCCGAGGCCGGCGACGCCCGGCTGGCCCTCATCGGCGGCTTCCCTGCCGGCACCGAGCGGATCGCCCGGGAAGCCGGGCGGATGACCGGCCTCGCCTCCCTCGACCACCTCGCCCGCACCCTGCCCGGCAGCTTCCATCTGGTAGCGGCGCTGGACGGGCGGACGCGCGTGCAAGGGGACGCGGCCGGGCTGCGGCTGGTGTTCCACGCCCGGGTGAACGGCGTCACGGTGGCGGCCGACCGCGCCGACACCCTGGCCGCGCTGACCGGCGCCGGACTGGACGAACGGCAGATCGCGGCGCGGCTGCTGTGGCCCGTCCCGCATCCGCTCCTGCACACGCCTATGTGGCGGGACGTGCACGGCGTGGAGCCGGGCACCCAGCTCACCGTGGAACGGGACGGCCGCGCCCGGACCCGCCCCTGGTGGACGCCACCGGAACCGGAGCGGTCCCTGGCCGCGGGCGCCGACGACCTCCGGACCGTGCTGGGCGAAGCGGTCTGGGTCCGCACCGCCGGCGGCGGCACCGTGAGCTGCGACCTGTCCGGCGGCCTGGACTCGACGTCGGTCTGCTTCCTCGCCGCCCGGGGCGGGGCCCGCGTCGTCGCGAGCACCTGGCCGGGGCGGGACCCGGCCGACGAGGACCTCGCGTGGGCGCGCCGCGCGGCCGCGCGTCTGCCCGAGGTGGAGCACGCGGTCTGGCCCGCCGAGGAGTCACCGCTGGTGTATGCGGGGCTCCTCGACATCGACGACCCGCTGGACGAGCCGTCCATCGGCATGATGGACCGCGCGAGGGTCCTGAGCCACGTCCCCCGGCTGGTCGCGAAGGGCAGCCGCCTGCACATGACCGGCATCGGCGGCGACCACGTCGCCTGGTGCTCGGAGGCCCACTACCACGGGCTGCTGCGCCGCCGGCCGCTGCTGGCGCTGCCGCGCCTGCGCGGGTTCCGGGCGCTGTTCGACTGGGCGCCGGCCCCCATGGCGCGGGCGCTGGCGGACGGCCGCCCGTACCGCAGGTGGCTGGCGGACTCGGCCGCGGAGCTGCGCCGTCCGCCCGAACCGGCCGTCACCGGGGCGCTGGGCTGGGACGGGGCCCCGCGGCTCTTCGACTGGGTCACCCCCGACGCCGGGCACGCGGCGGCGGAGGTGCTGCGGGACGCGGCCCGGACCGCGCGGCCGCTGGCGCCGGGCCGGGGCGCGCACGCGGACCTGAACGCCATCCGCACATGCACCCGCATCATCCGGCAGTGGGAGCAGATGAGCGCCCGCGCCGGGCTGCCCATGGCCTCGCCGTACCTCGACGACCGCGTGATCGAGACGTGCCTCGCGGTGCGGCCGGAGGAGCGGGTCACCCCGTGGCGGTACAAGCCGCTCCTGGTCGCGGCCATGCGCGGCATCGTCCCGGACGAGTGCCTGGCGCGGACGAACAAGGCGGAGGCGTCGATGGACGCCGCCGACGGCCTGCGCGCACACCACCGGGACCTGATGTCCCTCTGGGAGGACTCGCGGCTGGCCCGGCTCGGGCTGGTCGACGCCGGGCGGCTGCGGGCGCTCACCGCCCGCCCCGCCGCCCCCGAACTGCGCGAGGCGATCCTGTACTCCACCGTCGGCTGCGAGGTGTGGCTGCGCAACCTGGACCGCCCGCGCACGACGGCCCCCGGCGCGGCCCTGCCGGGATGACCTCCGAATCCGCCGGATGACCACCGAAGAGGAGACCGGATGACCCTGCGACTGCGACCAGGCGTGTCCACCGCGGACACCGCGTACGGGGCGGTCCTGCTCGACGAGCAGAGCGGAGACTACTGGCAGCTCAACCCGACCGCGGCGTCGACCGTCCGGCGGCTCACGAGCGGCGACGGCACGGCGCAGGCCGCGGCGGCGCTCGCCGAAGAGTTCGGCGTCGACCCGGCGCGGGCTCTGGAGGACGTGACGACGCTGGTGGAGCAGCTGCGCGCGGCCCGGCTGGTGCGGCCGTGACCGTCCCGAGCGCGCTGCACCGCCCGCCCAAAGGGCCGGTGTCGCGGCGCGCGGCAGCCCGGCTCGCGGTGTCCCTGGCCCGGCTGCTCGCCCTCCTGCCGCCGCGGCGCATCCGGTGGGTCCTCGCCGTGCTGCGGAAGGGCGCCCGCCCGGCCGGCTATGACCAGGCGCGGGCAGCGCGGAACGCGGTCGTCGCCGTCAGCCTGACCTGCCTCGGCCCGCGCGGCTGCCTGCCCCGGTCCCTGGCGACCACGCTCTTGTGCCGGTTCGGGGGCACCTGGCCGACCTGGTGCGTCGGCGCACGGGTGCTGCCCCCGTTCGGCGCGCACGCGTGGGTGGAGGCGGACGGCCGGCTCGTCGAGGAGAACGTCCCGGACGGCTACCTCACCCCGCTGATCACTGTCCCGCCGAGCGGCGGGGAACGCCGTGGCGGCTGAGCGGGAGGGCCTGCGCGGCGTCCTGCGGCTGGCCGCCGGGCACCGCGGCCCGATCGCCGCGACCGTGGCGCTGACCCTCGCCGCGTCCGCGCTGGGGCTGGCCCAGCCGCTGGTCGCGCGGGACGTGATCGGCGCCGCGGCGGCGGGACGGACGGCGTGGCACGGCGTGGCGGCGCTGGTCGCGCTGTTCACCGCCCAGGCGCTGGCGCAGGCCGTGGTCCGGTTCCAGCTGGCGCGTACCGGCGAGGGGATCGTGCTCGGCCTGCGGCTGAGCCTGATCGACCGGCTGCTGCGGCTCCGCATGCCCGCCTACGACCGGCACCGGGTCGGCGACCTGATCTCCCGGACGGACGCGGACACGTTCGCGGTCAGGCAGATCATCGCCGGCGGCCTCACCGACGCCGTGACCGGGAGCATCGGCCTCGCCGCCACGATCGCGCTGATGCTCTGGCTCGACTGGACGCTGTTCACGTGCGTCGCGGCCGTCGTCCTGGTCGCCGGGACCGTTCTCGGCACGGCGCTGCGCGGCATGCGGGCCGCGTCGCTGCGCGGGCGGCGGGCGACCGGGGCGATGGCCGCCGACCTGGAGCGGGCGCTCAGCGCGATCCGGACCGTGAAGGCGGCACGGGCGGAGGTCCGGGAGAGCGAGCGCATCGGCGGCCGGGCCGAGGCCGCCTACGCCGCGAATGTCCGGATGGCCGGGTTCGACGCGCTGGTCGCGCCCGCCACCGAGCTCGCGGTGACGGGCTCCTTCCTCGTGGCGCTGCTGGTCGGCGGGGCGCGCGTGGCCGGCGGGTCCGGCTCCGTCGCCGACCTCGTGGCCTTCCTGCTCTACATGCTCTATCTGACGGGCCCGCTGGGGGCGCTGTTCGAGTCGCTCAGCGTCGTCCAGCAGGGCACCGGTGCCGTCCAGCGGATCAGGGAGGCCCTCACCCTGCCCCGGGAGAGCGGCGACCCGCCGCGCGCGGAGCCACCGCACGACGACCGGTCCCCGGCCCTGGAGTTCCGCGACGTGTGGTTCGGCTACCGGCGGTCGCGGCCCGTCCTGCGAGGCGTCTCCTTCGAGGTGCCGCGGCACGGGTTCGTCGCGCTGATCGGCCGGTCCGGCGCCGGGAAGTCGACGGTGTTCGCCCTCGCGGAGCGCTTCTACGATCCCGACCGCGGGGAGGTGCTGGTCGGCGGTGTCCCGGCGGACGCGCGGAGCCGCTCCGGTCACCGCGCGAGGATCGGCCTGGTCGAGCAGGACTGCCCGATCCTGGACGGCACCATCCGCGACAACCTCGTCTACGCGGCCCCGCACGCGGGCGAGGACGCGATCCGCGAGGCGGTCCGCGTGACGAATCTCGCGGGCCTCGTCGCCCGGCTCCCGGACGGCCTGGACTCCGGCGTCGGCGAGCACGGCCGGGAGCTGTCGGGCGGTGAACGCCAGCGCCTGGCGATCGCCCGCGCGCTGGTCGCGAGCCCGGACCTGCTCCTGCTGGACGAGCCGACGGCGCATCTGGACCTGGAGAGCGAGCTGGCGCTGCACCGCACGCTCGGCGAGGCCGCCGGCCGGTGCGCGCTCCTGGTGATCGCCCACCGGTTCACCACCGTGCGCGCCGCCGCGCACATCGTCGTCCTCGACGAGGGCCGGATCGTCGCGTCCGGCACCCACGAGGAGCTCATGGACGTCAGCGCCTACTACCGCACCCTGGCCGCCGCGTGGCCCGGCCCCTCCCGCGAGGGCGCGCCCGTGCGCCGGTGACCCCGCCACGAGCGATCCGGCGGCGCCGCCGGCGGGAAAAGGAGATGCGGGATGAGCGGGGGCGGGCCCATGCTCGGGTATGGGCTGGGCACTGACCGACGATCTCGAAGAGTTCCTCGCGCGGGCGGACGGGTTCCTGCGGGGCGATCCCGTCGCGAACACCGTGACGCTGACCGTGACGGAGGCCATGCGCGCGCAAGGCTCCGGGCTCTACCGCAACGCGTTGTTCGGGTGGTGGACGGCGGGCGGGGACGTCCAGGGCACGTGCATGTGGACCGGAACTTATCCGGTGCTGCTCAGCGCGATGCCGGAACCGGCGGCGCCGGAGCTGGCGGACGCCCTCGCCGGGCGGGACGCCGACGTGCAGGCGGTCAACGCGACGCCGACGGCCGCCGCGGGGTTCGCGGAGGCGTGGGAGCGCCTGACCAGGACGCCGGGCCGTGTCACCATGCGGCAGCGGCTGCACCGGCTGGCGGGGCTCGAACCGCCGGACCCGCCCCCGGACGGCGCCGCCCGCGTCGCCGACGGCGATGACCGCGAGATGGTGCACGACTGGTTCGCGGCGTTCCACCGCGACGCCGGCGGGCACGGCGGCCCGAATCCGGCGGTGGTCGACGGCCGGCTCGCCGAGGGCGGCATCACGCTGTGGGAGGCCGGCGGCCGCCCGGTGGCGATGGCGGGGCGGACCCCGGCGGTCGCGGGCGCGGCGCGGGTGGCGCCCGTGTACACGCCGGCCGAGCACCGCCGCCGGGGCTACGGGGCCGCGGTGACCGCCGCCGTCACCCAGGGCGCGCTGGACGCGGGAGCCGCCGACGTGGTGCTGTTCACCGAACTGGCGAACCCGACCAGCAACGGCGTGTACCGCCGCCTCGGCTACCGCCCGGTCGAGGACCGCGTCGTCCTCGCCTTCACCTGACGCCCGCCTTCACCTGGGGCCGCCTCTCCACCTCCCGGAGGAGGGGCCCGGGGAGGCGTCCGCCTCCATGTGACGCACGCCTCCCCCGCCCCACGGAGCGGGCCGGGGAGGTCGGCGGCTTACTGGACGCCCGCCTCTTCCGCCTCCCGGAGTGCGGGCCGGCGGCGCCGGCTCACTTGACGCCGGCCTCCTTCATGTCGCGGAGTTCGCGCTTGAGTTCCTTGATCTCGTCGCGGAGCCGGGCGGCCAGCTCGAACTGCAGGTCGGTGGCGGCCTGGTGCATCTGGTCGGTCATCTGCTCGATGAGGGCCTCCAGCTCCTCGCGGGGCCGCTCGCCGACCAGGTCGGCGGCGTGCCGGCCGGCCTCCTTCGTCCTCGACGCGAGGCCGGGGACGGGGGCCTTGCCGCGTGACTGCTGGCGCCCGGCGCCGCCGATGAGGGTCTCGGTGTCGGCGTCCTCGCGGGCCAGGGAGTCGAGGATGTCGGCGATGCGCTTGCGGAGGGCCTGCGGCTCGATGCCGTGCTCGTCGTTGTAGGCCTGCTGCTTGGCGCGCCGCCGGTTCGTCTCGTCGATCGCTCGTTCCATCGACGGCGTGACCGTGTCGGCGTACATGTGGACCTGGCCGGAAACGTTCCGGGCCGCGCGGCCGATCGTCTGGATGAGGGACGTCTCGGAGCGCAGGAAGCCCTCCTTGTCGGCGTCCAGGATCGCCACGAGGGAGACCTCGGGCAGGTCGAGGCCCTCGCGGAGCAGGTTGATGCCGACCAGGACGTCGAACTCGCCGGCGCGCAGCTCGCGGAGCAGCTCGATGCGGCGCAGCGTGTCGACCTCGCTGTGCAGGTAGCGGACCTGGATACCGAGTTCGAGCAGGTAGTCGGTGAGGTCCTCGGCCATCTTCTTGGTGAGCGTGGTGACGAGGACGCGCTCGTCGCGTTCGGTGCGCTCGCGGATCTCGTGGATGAGGTCGTCGATCTGCCCCTTGGTGGGCTTGACGACGATCTCGGGGTCGATGAGGCCGGTGGGCCGGATGACCTGCTCGACGACGTCGCCCTTGACGCGGTTCATCTCGTAGGGGCCGGGCGTCGCCGAGAGGTAGACGGTCTGGCCGATCCGGTCGAGGAACTCCTCCCACTTCAGAGGGCGGTTGTCCATGGCGGACGGTAGCCGGAACCCGTGCTCGACCAGCATCCGCTTGCGGGACGCGTCGCCCTCGTACATGGCGCCGATCTGCGGGACGGTCTGGTGCGACTCGTCGATGACGAGGAGGAAGTCCTCCGGGAAGTAGTCGAGGAGCGTGTTGGGGGCGGTGCCGGGGCCGCGGCCGTCGATGTGCCGGGAGTAGTTCTCGATGCCGGAGCAGGTGCCGACCTGGCGCATCATCTCGATGTCGTAGGCGGTGCGCATGCGCAGCCGCTGCGCCTCCAGCATCTTGCCCTGCCGCTCCATCACGGCGAGGGTCTCCTCCAGCTCGGCCTCGATGTCGCGGATGGCCCGCTCCATGCGCTCGGGCCCGGCGACGTAGTGGGAGGCGGGGAAGACGTACAGCTCCTCGTCCTCGGTGATCAGCTCGCCGGTCAGGGGGTGCAGGGTGGCGAGCTTCTCGATCTCGTCACCGAACATCTCGATGCGGACGGCGAGCTCCTCGTACTGCGGGATGATCTCGATGGTGTCGCCGCGGACGCGGAACGTGCCGCGGGTGAAGGCGAGGTCGTTGCGGGTGTACTGCATGCCGACGAGCTGCCGGAGCAGGTCGTCGCGGTCGATCTCCTGGCCGACGTGCAGGCGGACCATCCGGTCGACGTACTCCTGCGGCGTGCCGAGGCCGTAGATGCAGGACACCGACGCGACGACGACGGTGTCGCGGCGGGTGAGCAGCGAGTTGGTCGCCGAGTGCCGGAGCCGGTCGACCTCGTCGTTGATCGAGGAGTCCTTCTCGATGTAGGTGTCGGTCTGCGGGATGTACGCCTCGGGCTGGTAGTAGTCGTAGTACGAGACGAAGTACTCGACGGCGTTGTTCGGCATCATCTCGCGCAGCTCGTTGGCGAACTGGGCGGCGAGGGTCTTGTTCGGCTGCATGACGAGGACGGGCCGCTGCAGCTTCTCCACCAGCCACGCGATCGTGGCGGTCTTCCCGGTGCCGGTGGCGCCGAGGAGCACCGAGTCCTTGCCGCCGCCCTCGACGCGGGTGGTGAGCTCGGCGATCGCCTGCGGCTGGTCGCCCGACGGCGTCATCTCGGTGACGACCTCGAACGGCGCCACGCGGCGCCGCAGGTCCGTGATCGGCCGCATCGGCTCTCCCCTGGTCCGGCTTACTCCCCTGCTCTCCCTACTGTAGGCAGGGCCTCCGACATTCCGTGTTCGCTCAGGTCAGGACGCCGGGAGCGGCAGCCTCGCGCGGACGGCGTAGCCGCCCTCGCGGGGCCCCGCGTGGAAGCTGCCGCCGAGGGCGGTGACGCGCTCGCGCAGCCCGACCAGGCCGTTCCCGCCGCTCGGCAGCCGGTGCTCCGGCCCGGCGGTGGGCGGGTCGTTGGCGATCTCCACCTCGATCGCCTCGGGGAGCAGGCCGAGGTCCACCCGGGTGTCGGCGGAGCCGGCGTGCTTGTGGACGTTGGTGAGCGACTCCTGGACGAGCCGGTAGACCGTCCGTCCGACGGCGGGCGGCATGGGGCGCTCCTCGCCGCGGATCAACAGGTCCACTCGGAGGCCGGCGGCACCGGACTGGCCGACGAGCTCGCGGACGTGGGCCAGGGTCACCGCCTCCTGGGGCAGGGTCTCCTCGCCCTGCCTGAGGACTCCGATGACGTGGCGGAGTTCCTCCAGCGCCTGCCGCCCCATGTCCCCGATGACGGTGGCGGTCTCGGCGGCCCGGGCGGGGTCGCGGACGGCGATCGCCTTGAGCGCGCCCGCGTGGACCACCATCACGCTGATCCGGTTGGCGACGACGTCGTGCATCTCCCGCGCGATGCGGGTGCGTTCCTCTCCCCGCGCGCGCTCCGCGAGCAGGTGCTGTTCGCGTTCGAGGCGTGCGGTGCGCTCCTGGAGCGATGCAATCAGCTGCTTGCGCGCCCCCATGTAGAGGCCGAGCAGGACGGGGACGGCGATGAACGCTATGCCGAAGATGGCCTGAGCGAGGAAGTTCTCCGTCCCCGCGGTCGGCGACGGGAAGATCAGCCCGGCGGCGTAAGTGGTGACGGCGACGGTCAGCACCGTCCGGCGGGACGCGGTGTACGCGGCGAGCGAGTACAGGATGACCAGGGCGGCGAACACTCCGGCGCCCGTGATCGTGCCGAACACCAGCGAGAACACCGCGAGCGCGACCGGGTGGGCCCGCCGCACGATCAGGGCCAGGCCGAGGACGACGCTGCAGATCGACACGACGGGCGGTGGAAGCCAGAACTTCTGGTCGGTGAACCACAGGAACACGCCGTCGGCGATGGCCAGGTTCACGGCGATGAAGATGTCGAGCGCACGCGAACGACGCGTGGGCCATGCCCCCGACAACCAGCCCCGCACGCGCATGGCGACGAGCCTATAGCGACCGGAAGGGCGGTCGGTCGCACACGTGAGCGAACCCCTTACCTGCAAGGCTTTTCCGGCTTATCCCCCCTGGCTACGATGACGACGCGCAGACAAGGACGGGGTAGCCGCAGACAATGACCCGCTTCGCCAACTGGTTCGGGAAGAACGCCGACGCGGTGATCGCGCTCGTGCTGGCCGTCATCGTCGCGATCCTCGGCCTCGGGGTGAACCTGCCGAACGAGGACGAGATCACCAACAGCGGGATCCTCGCGGTGATCGGCCTGCTGGCGACGTCGGTGCTGCGGGACCGCGGACGCCGGATCCCGGTCGAGGCGGAGGTCCGCGACACGCTGCGCGCCTCCTCGGCCACCCTGGACGACCTGAGCGGCAAGCTCGCCCATATCGAGACGTTCGAGAGCGTCCTGGCCGACACCAAGCGGGCCCTGGACGAGACGGCGGTCGTCCGGGTGATCAGCGGGGCGCAGGTGGCGCAGGTGCTCGCGGAGGCCCGCCGCGACACCGACCGCTGGTTCTTCAAGGGCGGGACGGGGACCTACATCCGCGCCCGGACGCTGCCCGAGTGCGTGGGCGCGGCCCGCCGGGAAAGGCGGACGCTCCTGTTCCGCCTGGAGATCCTCGACCCGACCAACGTCGAGGTGTGCGAGGCGTACGCGCGTCACCGCCGTTCGGTGTCGGACGGCCCTGACGCGACGGGCGAGCCTTGGACGCTGGAACGCACGCGCAAGGAGGCGTACGCCACGCTCCTGGCGGCGTGCTGGCACAAGCAGCGGTTCGCGATGCTCGACATCGACATCGGCCTGGCGCAGACCATGACGACGCTGCGTTACGACCTGGCGGCGTCACGTGTCGTGGTCACCCGTGACGACCCGCGCGGCGAGGCCCTGGTCGTCGACAGCAGCAAGTTCTATTACAGCTGGGTGAGCGCGGAACTCCAGACCAGCCTGGACCAGGCGCGCCGCGTCCCGGTCGAGCAGGCCCGGCTGGCGCCGCTGGACGATGAGCCCACGGTCGAGGAGGTCCGCAAGCTCTTCGAGGTGATCGGGATCGACCTCGCGCACGCCTACACCGACCGCGACGTCATCGAGATCATCCGTAAGGCGCTGCGGGCCAAGGACCCGTATGAGTGACGAGCCGATGGGGCCGCCGGGGTGAAGTACGAGGAGATCCGCGGGGCGATCGACGCCGGGACCGCGGCGCGGACGCTGCCGACGTGGGCGGGGAACGTGCTCGACGGCGTCCTGGACAACGTCGCGGCGGGCCGCTCGCCCGTCCCGGCCGTACGGCACCCCCTGGGCTTCCTGTGCCTTCCCGTGGAGCGCAGCGGCGACTTCGGGGTATGCCTGCACATCTGGACTCCGGAGGTGCGCCCGGCCCCCTCGACGACCTCGCCCGTACACTGCCACAGCTGGGACCTGCTCAGCTTCGTCTTGTACGGGACGGTGCGGAACGTGCGGATGGACGTCGGTGAGGGCTCCGGCGGAGCGGCGCAGCAGGTCTTCGAGGTCATCAGCCAGGACGGCCTGGACGAGCTGAGGGCGACCGGACGCGCGGTGCGTTGCTCCCCCGGCCTTTCCAGCACGCATCGCACCGGCGAGTCGTACACCCTGCCCGCGGGTGTGTTCCACAGCACGCTCATAGAGGAGGGCATGGACGCGGCCACGGTCGCCTTGGGCCGCCAATCACCGGGTGGCGGCGACCTGTCGCTCGGTCCTATGGACGTCCCCACCCACCAGGTGCGTCGTTCACGTTCCGACCACGCCGACACGGTGCGGGCCCTGCGCCGTTCGGCCCGCAGGATCGCCGCCGCCCACTGCTCGCCACGCCGTTAGGCCGGCCGCCGGACCCGACTGGAGAGCCCCGATGAGACCCACGACCCCGTCACCGGCCCTTCCGATCGATCTCGCCAAGGCCCGCCGCGTGGCGGTGGACGCCGCCGAGGCGGCGGGCGCCCTGCTGAGCGCCGGTGTGGGCGGGCCCTTGGACGTGCGTCCGAAGGGCACCGGCGGGGACGTGGTGACGGAGCTGGACACGGCCGCCGAAGACCTGATCGTCGGACGGCTCCGGGCGGCGTATCCGGGGCACCGCATCATCGCGGAGGAGTCCGGGGTCCTCGACGGCGCACCGGGCGAGGAAATGGTGTGGCTCGTCGATCCGCTGGACGGCACCAACAACGTGGCGATCGGCATGCCCGTCTACGCGGTGGGGCTGGCGTTGTGCGCGCGCGCCGAGCCCGTCTTGGGCGTCGTCCATGACCCGGTGTCGGGGCGGACGTGGTCGGCGGTGCGCGGAAGGGGCACGCTGGGGCCGGGCGGGACGCCGTTGACGCTGGCGGATCGTCCCAGGCCGGGGCGGGAGAAGAACCCGGTGCTGGCCTGGACGCAGGGCCATCAGGTCAAGGCGGGCGATCCGGTGGCGTTCGCGCTGCGCTCGGCCCTGGAGCGCCGGTGCGCGCGGATGCTCCAGCTTTGGGCACCGCTCGTGGCCTGGACGATGCTGGCCCGCGGCGACATCGACGGGATGGTCGGCTACCTGCCCGAGATCGTGGACCTGCCCGCCGGGGCGCTGCTGGCCGCCGAGGCGGGCGCGGAACTCCGCCGCCTGGACGGGGAGCCGTACGAGCTGGGCATCGACCGCCCCGCGTCCGAGCTGGGGTTCGTCGCGGCGCGTCCCGAACTGCTCGACCGTCTCCTGGAGACCACCACGAAGATCGATCAAGATGGCGGACGCACCCGCGTCGCCTGGTGAACGCCCTACCGGGTGAGCAGGAGGGCCCCCACGGCCGCCGCACAGCCCGCCACGGCCAGTGCCGTCCCGGACAGCACGAATCTCCGCATCGGCACACGGACGTCCCAACGGCGGCACCACTCGAACCACAGCAGCGTGGCCAGCGATCCCCAGGGGGTGATGACCGGCCCCACGTTCGTCCCGACGAGCAGAGAGAGCAGCTGGTCCTTGTTCGAGGCGGGCACGGCCGACTCCCCCGCCACGTATGCGGGCAGGTTGTTGAGGACGTTCGACAGCCCCGCCCCGGAGAACGCGGCCCGGAACGCCCCCGCCACACCGTCGTCGTGGCCCACCAGGCCGCGCATCACGTCGTCCAGCCCGAACCGTTCCAGAGTGGGGACGACGAGGAAGAGGCCGGTGACGAACACCATGAGCTGCCACGGGATGAGCACAGGACGCAGGACCGACCGGTCGCGCACGGCGAAGGCCGCCACGGCCACGGCGGCGGCGGCGGTCGCGGCGAGGCCGAGCTGGATCCCGGTGTGCACGCCGGCGAGGATCGCCCCGATGAACAGCAGGCACGCGACCGCGGTGGCCGAGAACAGCACCCGGTCCCGGACGGGAATTGGGTCGGGCGGATCGTACACGTCCGCGCCGCGCGCCGACCGCCGCCAGTAGAACACCCACAGCAGCGCCATCGTGACGGCCAGGACCGCCAGCTGCGGCGCCCACATGCGGGCCGCGAACGCGCGCGTCTCCAGCGCGACCCGGTCGGCGGCGAGCAGGTTGGTCAGATTCGACACGGGCAGCAGGAGGCTCGCCGTGTTGGCCAGCCACACCGTCGTCATGGCCAGCGGGAGGGTCGCGATCCGCGCGCGCGCCGCCAGCGCCAGCATGACCGGGGTCAGCAGTACCGCGGTCGTGTCGAGGTTGAGGAAGATGGTCGTCAGTGACGCGAACGCCACGCAGAGCAGGAACAGTGCGACGTAGTTTCCGCGCCCCGCCCGCGCCATGCGCTGGGCGATCGCGTCGAAGACCCCGGCCTCCTTGGTGAGCTCCGCCAGGATGATGACGCTGAACAGGAAGAGCAGCAGGGGCGCGATCCGCCCGATGCTCGAGCGGGCCGTGTCGGCGGGCAGCAGACCGGTGGCCACGAACACGACACCGAGCACGAGCACGGCGATGCGGATCCAGTCGAGAACGCCCAGGGAACCGACGGCGCGGCGGAGGGGCTCGGTCGGGGGCGGCACGCGCGTCATGATCCCATAGGCGGCCCGGCGCGCCTCCGCCGGTGCCGCCGTCGCGCGATACTGGCGCAATGACGACCCCCGGCCACCCCCAGGAGCGCCCGACCGACTTCTTCATCAGCTACTCGCCGGCCGACGAACGGTGGGCGTCCTGGATCGCGTGGCAGCTGGAGGCCGCGGGGCATCGAACGATGATGCAGGCGTGGGACTTCGTGCCCGGGACCAACTTCATCGACTTCATGGACCGCGGCCTGTCGGAGGCCAAGGCTGTGGTGGCGGTGCTGTCGCGCAACTACCTGCGCTCCAGGTACGGGCGGCTGGAGTGGATGGCGGCGCTGCGGGCCGACCCCGACGACCCCGCGCGCAAGCTGGTCACGGTGCGCATCGAGGACTGCCCGATCGACGGGCTGCTGTCCACGATCACCTACGTGGACCTGGTGGGGATCGACGACCCGGACGAGGCGCGCCAGCTGCTGATGCGGCGCATCCAGGAGTCCCTCGCCGGCCACGCCCGGCCGCTGAACGGCCCTGGTTTCCCCGGAGCCGGGCCCGGCCGCCCGGGACCGCTTCCCGGTGGCCGGGAGCCGCTTCCGGGGCGTCTGGAGGAGACTGACGGCCCGCGGGACGGTTCCGGGCGGCCGGAGCCGACCGGGGAGCGTCCGGTCCGGCGGGCGCCGGTCGCCGCGCCGGCGTTCCCCGCGGCCGACGCCGGGCACGGGCCGCGCGACCGGCTGAGCGTCCTGCACGTCTCCGGGCCCCGGTTCGGCCGGACGCTCGCCGAGCCCGGCGAGCCGACGACGGCCACCGAGCTCCAGGACCGGATCTGGAGCGACGTGACACGGCTGGCCGACTCCGGCGTGCCCCGTCCCGACCTGCTCGTCGTGAGCGGCGACATCACCCACTCCGGCAGCCGCAAGGAGTTCGCCGAGGCGCTGGCGTTCCTGACGAGCCTGCGCGCGCTGCTGGGCCTGGAGGCGCAGCGCGTCGTGGTCGTGCCGGGGACCCATGACGTCACCCGCGCGGCATGCCAGGCGTACTTCTCCAGCTGCGAGGCCGACGACATCGAGCCGCAGCCGCCGTACTGGCCGAAGTGGCGGCACTACGCGGGCCTTTTCAAGGAGTTCTACCAGGGCATCGACGCCCTCATCTTCGACAGCGCCCAGCCGTGGACGCTTTTCCCCGTCCCGGACCTCAAGGTGGTGGTGGCCGGGCTCAACTCGACCCTGCCGCAGACCCACCGCGAGGAGGACCGGTACGGGCGCGTCGGCCAGGCGCAGGCGGCCTGGTTCAACGAGCGGCTGCGGCATTTCGAGGACGAGGGCTGGCTGCGCCTGGGCGCCGTCCAGCACACCCCCATCGCCGGCGAGCCCGGCGCGCTGCGCGACCCCGAGACGGTGGAGACGCTCCTCGCCTCCCACATCAACCTGTTCTTCCAGGGGACGGAGTCGGATTTCGGCGCCATCCCCCTGCTCGGCGGCAGCGGCGTCCCATCGGTCCCCGCACTGGGCCCGGGCCGCCACCAGATCGTCGTCGTCAACCGGGACGGCCTGGAACGGTGGATTCCGGAGGACGCCGCCAGGCGCGGACCGGAACGCCTCGAACGGTCCTGGCAGAGCATCGACGGAACGTTCCCGCCGCCGCGCAGCGAGACCCCTCCGGCGCCGCCCGTCCCGGAACTGGGCCCCGGAGCGCAGGGCACCGCCGACCCCGTCCCCGACCCCACCGCACAGCTCCTCGACCGGCTGACGGAGGCGTGCGAGACGCGTTTCGAACGCGCGACCATCCGCCGCATCGTCCCGCCCGCACGCGAGGACGGCCGGTCAGACCCGCCGCACCTGCTCCTCACCCACATGGAGGACGGGTTCGTCCGCCAGTACCGCATCGGCGCCCATGTGGGGCAGGTGACAGAGGCGGACGTGGACGCGTTCGTCAGGCACGTGCACGCCGACGGAACCGACCATGGCTCGGAACTGGTGTACCTGGGGCCCGCGCCGGCACGGTCCGTGCGCGACGACGCGCTCCGGCGCGGCGTGCGGGTACGCAGCCTCACCGAGTTCCAGGGGCTCGTCGACCTGTCGGAGTACGTGACCGCCCAGACGGGGCGCCTCTCCGCCGGAGGGCTCTACCCGCCGTCGCTGTACGTCCCCCAGCGCTACCGGGAACTCGACCGCTTCCGCCCGGAGCCGGAGACGGGCGGCGACGAAGGGGCGGGTTCGGCGACGGACGTCCACGAGGACGTCGTCGGCGAGATGCTGCGGCTCCTCGCCGCGGACCACGGGCGCTTCCTCCTCCTGCTGGGCGACTTCGGCCGCGGCAAGACGTTCGCCCTGCGCGAGCTCGCCCGCCGCATCCCGCAAGAGCTGCCGCACGTGATCCCGATCCTCATCGAGCTGCGGGCCCTCGACAAGGCGCACTCGGTGGACGGCCTGGTCGCCGCGCACCTGGCCAACCACGGCGAGGAGCTGATCGACCTCAAGGCGTTCCACTACATGCTCCGCCAAGGGCGCATCGTCCTGCTCTTCGACGGGTTCGACGAGCTGGTGACGCGGATGACCTACGACCAGGCCGCCGACCACCTCGACACGCTGCTGCAGGCCGCCCAGGACAAGGCGAAGATCGTGGTGGCGAGCCGCACGCAGCACTTCAAGTCCCAGGCGCAGGTGCTGACGGCCCTCGGCGAGAAGGTCGGCGTGCTGCCGCACCGGCGCGTCCTCGGCCTGGAGGAGTTCGCGCCACCGCAGGTCCGTTCGTACCTGGTGAACCGGTACGGGGACGAAGAGGCCGCGGAGGCGCGGCTGAGTCTGCTCGCGGGGATCGAGGAGCTGCTGGCGCTGACGTCCAACCCGCGCATGCTCTCCTTCATCGCCGACCTGCCCGACCACCGGCTGCGCTCGGTCGCGCAGGCCCGCCGGGCCGTCAGCCCCGCCGACCTCTACCACGAGATCCTGTCGTCGTGGCTCGCGTACGAGGCCGACCGGGTCGGCGGGGCGGGCGGGCCGTCCGGGCTGAAGGCCGAGGACATGTGGCAGGCCGTGGGCACGCTCGCGCTGCGGCTGTGGGAGGGCGAGGAGCAGTTCCTGCGTCTCGCGGAGCTGTCCGACGTCGCCGACACCCTCACCGGGCTCGCCGACGGACGGATGTCACCGCACCAGGTGACGCACGCCGTCGGCGCCGGGAGCCTGCTCGTCCGCACGCCCGAGGGGCTGTTCGGCTTCATCCACACATCGGTGATGGAGTGGCTGGTCGCGCGGCACATCGCGGACGAGTTCGCCAGGGGCGCGGCACCGGCCGCCCTGGGCCGCCGCGCGCTGACCCAGCTCACCGTCGACTTCCTTTGCGACCTCGCCGACACCCGCGCCTGCCAGGAGTGGACCGCCGGCGTGCTCGCCGATCCCGACGCCGCCGACACAGCCCGCGCCAACGCGATCCGCATCACGACACGGCTGCGCACCCCCGCGCACACCGACCTGCGCGGCGCGCGCCTGCAAGGCGAGGACCTGTCCTACCGCGACTTGCAGGAGGTCGACCTGACGGGTGCCGACCTCACCGACGCCCAACTCGTCGGCGCGAACCTCTCGCGTGCCGTCCTGCGGGACGCGTCGCTGGCCGGGGCACGCCTGGACGAGGCCAGGCTGACCGGCGCCGACCTCCGCGGCGCCGACCTGTCCCGTGCCCGCCTCGCCCGCGCCGACCTTCGCGACGTCTCCGTGGACGGCAGCCGCTGGACGCGCGCCGCCCTCGTCGACGCCGACCTGCCCGACCGGATCGCCGCCGCCCCCGAACTGCGCGAGGCCGCCATCGCACCTGGCCGTCCCATCGACATCCAGGTCGCACCGGCCGGCGTAGGCGTCCCGTACGGGTTCCACTTCCAGACCAGCCGCCTCCCGCAGCCGCTCGCCTACAGCCCGGGAGGCTCCGTCCTGGCCGTGGGCGGTGAGGACGGCGGTGTCCTCATCTGCGACGCCGTCACCGGCACGCCCCTGCGCAACCTCGAAGGCCACACCGACCGCGCCTACGCGGTCGCCTTCGACACCGCGGGAAACCTGCTGGCGAGCGGATCCGCCGACGGCACCGTCCGCCTGTGGGACCTCGCCACCGGCCACACCGAGCACACCTTCACCGTCCACCCTGAAGGCGTCTGGCCCGTCGTGGTCGGAGGACGTTCCCCGTCGGGCACCGACCTCGTCGCGGCCGGCGCCGCGGACGGGACCGTCCGCGTGTGGGACGCCGCGTCCGGCGCCCTCCTGCACGAGCTGTCAGGACACACCGCTCCCGTCTACACCGCCGTGTTCGACCCCGCCGGCTCGCTCATGGTCACCGGCGACTCCGGCGGCACGCTGCGCGTCTGGGACCTCATCACCGGTGCGCTCCGCCGCGAGCTGACCGGCCACCGCGGCGCCGTGTTCCGCGCCGTGTTCCACCCGGACGGCTCCCTGCTCGCCGCCGGGGACGAGGCCGGCGTCGTCCGCCTGTGGGACATCCGCACGGGCGAGATCAGGCAGGAACTCCTCGGCCACACCGGACGCGTCTACGCCATCGCGTTCCACCCCGGCGGGAACCTCCTCGTCACCGGCGACACCGACGGATCCGTCCGTATCTGGGAGGACGGCCGGCGACGCAACGTCCTCTCGGGCCACGGCGGCGGCATCTACCAGGCGACCTTCAGCCCGGACGGCGGCCGCCTCGCCACCGCCGACAGCGCCGGGTCCGTCCGCCTGTGGGACCCCGAGACCGGCCGGCAGCGCCTCGAACTGGCCGGGCATCGCGGCGCCGTGTGGCCGTTCGCGTTCCGCCCGGACGGCGCCCAGCTCGCCACCAGCAGCAACGACGGCACGGCCCGGCTGTGGGACGCCGAGACCGGGCAGTGCCGCGTCGTGCTGCGCGGCCACGGCCGCCGCGTCACCGGCGTCGCGTTCAGCCCGGACGGCGGCCTGCTCGCGAGCAGCGGCAACGACGGCCTCGTCCGGCTCTGGGACCCGCGCTCCGGCCGGATGATCCGGGAGCTGCGCGGCGTCGCCGACAACCTGACCTCCGCCTCGTTCAACACCCGCGACTCCCAGCTCGCCACCGCCACCAACGACGGCGGCGTCCACCTGTGGCAGGCCGGGACCGGCACGTTCGAACGCGAGCTTAACGTCGAGACCGACCACGTCTGGGCACAGGCGTTCGCACCCGCCGGGGACGTCCTCGCCACCGCCAACGACGACGACTCCGTGCGGCTGTGGTTCTGGACGACCGGCCGCGAGACCGTCAACCTGGCCGACCACCGGGGCCGCGTCCGCTCCATCGACTTCCAGCCCAGCGGCGCCCTCGTCGCCACCGGTTGCGACGACGGCGTCGTCCGGCTCTGGCACCCCCGCACGGGCGAACTCACCGCCGCGCTGCGCGGCCACACCGACCGCGTCTACCGGGTGGCGTTCTCACCATCCGGCGACACCCTCGCCAGCGCGAGCAACGACGGCACCGTCCGGCTCTGGGACCCGGCCACCGGTGAAGCACTGCACACGCTGACCGGCCACACCGGACGCCTATGGACGACCGCGTTCCACCCGTCCGGAGCCATGCTCGCCAGCGCGGGCGACGACATGGTCGTGCGGCTCTGGAACCCGGCCGACGGGCGCCTCCTGCACACCCTCCCGGGCCACACCCGCCGCGTCTGGTCGGCCGCGTTCAGCCCCGACGGCTCCCTCCTCGCCACCGCGGGCGACGACGGAGCCATCATCCTCTGGGACGTCACCGACCGGGAAGCGCCCGCGCGCCACGCGACCCTTCTCGGCCTGGCCGAAGGCTGGGCCGCCCTGGCCCCCGACGGCCGCTACAAGTGGGAGGGCAACGCCACCGCCGAGTTCTGGTACGCCGTCGGCATGTGCCGCTTCGAACCCGGCGAACTCGACGCCTACCTGCCGGAGGTCCACCGCCTCCCCCTCGACGCCCCGTTCTAGGACGCCGCTTCCTAGGACCCGGCGCGGCGGGTGAGGGATTCCCAGAGGGAGTCGACCTGGGTCTTCAGATCGCCGAGGGTGCCGGAGTTGTCGATGACGCGGGTGGCGACGGCGCGGCGGTCCTCCCTGGACGCCTGGCTGGCCATCCGCGCGCGGGCGTCCTCCTCCGTCATGCCGCGGCGGGCCACCAGGCGGTCGAGCTGGGCCTCCTCCGGCGCGTCCACGACGACGACCTCGTCGTACATGCCGGCGAGGCCGTTCTCCGCGAGGAGGGGCACGTCGTAGACGACGACGGCATCGGCGGGGGCCGCGTCCATCAACTCCTGCATCCGCTCCCCCACCAGCGGGTGGACGATCGCGTTCAGCGCGGCGAGGCGGTCGCGGTCGCCGAACACGATGCGGCCGACCTTCTCGCGGTCGAGGGCGCCGGACGGCAGCAGCACGTCCTCGCCGAACTCCGCCACGACGGCGGCGAGGCCCGGCGTGCCCGGCTCCACGACCTCGCGGGCGATCTTGTCGGCGTCGATGACCAGCGCGCCGTGTCCGGCGAGCCGCGCCGACACCTCGCTCTTGCCCGACCCGATACCGCCGGTGAGTCCCACTTTCAGCACGCGGCTCACCCTAGCGGCGCGCCCGCTAGGCGGTTTCGGCGGGGACGAGGGGTTTGCGCATGTGCACGAGCGTGAGGTGCGCCGCCACGCGTTCCCGGTGCGTCTCGCTGTAGCCGAGGCGGCGGTACAGGCGCAGGTTGGCCTCGCTGAGGTGGCCGGTGAAGAGGACGCACGCGTCGGCGCGCCCGGCGATCTCGTCCTCCAGTGCCGCCAGCAGCCGCCGGCCGATGCCGCGGCCCTGCAGGTCGGGGACGACGACGAGCCGCCCGACCAGGCACGTGTGGTCGCTGAACTGGGCGCGAACGGCGCCGACGACCCGGCCGTCCAGCACCGCCTTCAGCACCACGGCGTCGCCGGACAGCACCTTCCGCAGCTGCTCGGCCGACTCCACCAGCGGCGGGATGAACGGGTCGCCGTACAGCTGCGCCTCCGCCACGTACGCGGCCCGCTGGACGGTCATCACCTCGCCCGCGTCGCCGGGGCCGGCGCGCTCGATCACGACCGTCGCTTCGCTCATGAGCACGACCCTAGCGGCGCACGGCCGTCCGGTCGGCTCACCGCCCGATCCGGACGGTCACCGCGACCGGATAGTGATCGGAGGCGTCCGACACCGGCACGTCGTAGTCGGTGACCATGACGCCGTCCGACCCGAAGACCCAGTCGGTGCTCGCACCGTCGGACCGGGTCGGATACGGCTCGCCGCCGATGGCGGCGTTGCGCAGGTCGGTGCCGTCGGTCATCGCGTCGAGCTCGGCGCTGCCGGCGCCCGCGTTGAAGTCGCCGCCGATGAGGGTGCGGGGCGCGCCGCCCCAGGCCCGCAGCAGCGTCGCGATCTCGCGGGACCGCTCGCCGGCCTGGTCGTCGCCGCCCTCCAGATGCGTCGACCACACGTCCATCGTGGTGCCGCCGACGCCGAGCCGCGCCCACACGTAGCCGCGGATCTGCGACCAGTCGCCCTTGCGCATCCGGCCCGTCCCGGAGCTGCGCACCGGCAGCGACGTGAGGATCGCGTTGCCGAACTGGCCGTCGGCGGCGGGCCCCCAGATCAGCCGCATGCCGAGGCGCCGGGACAGCCACACCCCGACGTCGGTGGTCCCCGACAGCAGCGACCCGCGGCCGGCCTCCTGCAGCAGCACGACCTGGGCCTTCTGCCCCTCGATGACCCGGGCGACGCCCTCCGGGTCGAGCCGCCCCGACTGGTTCACCGCGTCGTGGATGTTGTAGCTGAGCACCCGGACCTGGCCGGGGACGGGCGCCGCCGGAGCCTTGCCGTCCGGCGCGGCGACGGTGAACACGAGGGTGCCGGCCAGCAGCACCAGCGCGGCGGCGCCGGCGGTGACGGCGCGCAGCGGGGCGCGGGCGGGCAGCGGGCCGCCGCGGGCCGCCGCGATCGCGGCGAGTGCGCCGAGCAGGATCCCGGCGAGGCCGGGCAGCACGTTGTTCGGCACCGGCAGCGGCGACACGGCGCTGACCTGGTACGGGACGAGGATCACCGCGATGAGCAGGCCGCCGGCCGCGGCGCCGGCGTCCACCCGCCAGACCGGCCCGCCGGTCCCGGCGCGGCGCAGCGGCGCCCGGCACGCCACCGCCAGCAGCCACGCCGACAGCACATGCCCGACGATCACGACGGGGACGACCTCGATGCCGGAGATCGCGTAGGTCCCGGCGACGGCGCCGGCGCCGACCCCGAGGACGGTGCCGCCGAGCACGCACACGCCGCCCGGCACGGCCCGGACGGCGAGCCCGGAGGCGAGGAACGCCAGCGCGAGGCCCTGCCCGATGACGATCGCGATGTGCGCCCCGGTCAGTGACTGCCACCCGGACGACGCCACGAAGGCGGGGCTGGCGAGGACGAGGATCTGCAGCGCGAGGAACGGCCCGAACGCCGCGGCGCCGAGCGCGTCCCGCCAGGAGACGCCGGGCGCGGTGACGGGCCCGGACGCGAGCTCGCGGTAGAGCGCGGCGGCGCCGACGCCGACGAACGCCAGGCAGGCCAGCCAGGGGCCGATGCCGTCGCGCCACACCGGATCCCAGGTGGCGAAGCACATCCGGACGGCGCCGTCGATGGCCAGGCCCGCGACGGTGGCGGTGGCGAAGCCGACCCCGGACAGGCCGCGGGCGCCCTCGTACAGCGCCGCGACGGCGATCATGCCGATGGCGGTGCCGGCGAACGCCAGCCAGGTGCGCGGGTCGATGGCCTGCGCGAGGAGCCGGACGGCGAACAGCCCGCCGACGCCGGTCAGCAGCAGCGCGCGGGGGCCGCCGAGGCGGCGGATCAGCGGGGCGGTGGCCCCGGCGAGATAGACGACCAGCACGCCGGCGGCGGCGGCCGCGGTCCCGGCCTCGTCGGCGAAGTGGTCGAGTTGCGGCAGGGAGAACCGCAGCGTCTGCGCGAGCACCGCGACGGTCACGGCGATCAGGGCCAGCCTGGCCGGGCCCTGCGGGACGATCGGGGTGCCGGCCGCGGCGGGGCCGCCGGTCCTGGTGCCTACGTCTGTGCTGGCCAATTGAACGACTGCTCCCGGGGGACGAGCGGACCTACGGGACGGGCGTGCGCATTCGGGGGGTGACGCGGGCCGACGCGCGCCTCGCCGGAGTCATGCCTCCGCAGTCATGGTGACGCAACCGAAGCACGGCCGGAGGCCGATCCAGAAGATCGTTCTCCGGCCGTGTTCAGGATGTCACCGGCCGGCCGCGCGGAACCGCCGGAGCGGGCCGCGCGGCCTGCGCGCGTCAGCGGACCGTCACTGGCCGCCGGAGAGCTTCTCCCGCAGCGCGGCGAGCGCCTCGTCGGTGGCGAGGGCGCCACCGCCGGACTCGCTCTCGCCGCCGCCGGAGTAGGAGGTCTCGCCGCCGCCGGTCGCGGCGGGCTCGGCGCCCGCCTCGGCCTCGGCCTTGCGGGCCTCCTCGATCTGCTTGCGGTGGGCGTCGAAGCGGCCGCGGGCCTCGGCGTACTGCCGCTCCCAGGTCTCGCGCTGCTCGTCGAAGCCCTCCAGCCACTCGCCGGTGTCGGCGTCGAAGCCCTCGGGGTACTTGTAGTTGCCCTGGTCGTCGTACTCGGCCGGCATGCCGTACAGGGTCGGGTCGAAGTCCTCTTCCTCGATCCCGGCGGCGCCCTCGTTGGCCTGCTTGAGCGACAGGCTGATCCGGCGCCGGTCGAGGTCGATGTCGATGATCTTCACGAAGATCTCGTCGCCGACCTGGACGACCTGCTCGGGGATCTCCACGTGCCGCTCGGCCAGCTCGGAGATGTGCACCAGGCCCTCGATGCCCTCCTCGACGCGGACGAACGCGCCGAACGGCACCAGCTTGGTGACCCGGCCCGGGACGACCTGCCCGATCTGGTGGGTGCGGGCGAACTGCTGCCACGGGTCTTCCTGGGTCGCCTTGAGCGACAGGGAGACGCGCTCGCGCTCCATGTCGACGTCCAGGACCTCGACCGTGACCTCCTGGCCGACCTCGACGACCTCGGACGGGTGGTCGATGTGCTTCCAGGACAGCTCGGACACGTGCACCAGGCCGTCGACGCCGCCGAGGTCGACGAACGCGCCGAAGTTGACGATGCTCGACACGACGCCCTTGCGGACCTGGCCCTTCTGCAGGGTGTTGAGGAAGGTCTGGCGGACCTCGCTCTGCGTCTGCTCCAGCCAGGCGCGGCGGGACAGCACCACGTTGTTGCGGTTCTTGTCCAGCTCGATGATCTTGGCCTCGAGCTCGCGGCCGACGTACGGCTGCAGGTCGCGGACCCGGCGCATCTCGACCAGCGACGCGGGCAGGAAGCCGCGCAGGCCGATGTCGAGGATGAGACCGCCCTTGACGACCTCGATGACCGTGCCGGTGACGATGCCGTCCTCGTCCTTGATCTTCTCGATCGTGCCCCAGGCGCGCTCGTACTGGGCGCGCTTCTTGGACAGGATCAGCCGGCCCTCCTTGTCCTCCTTCTGGAGGACGAGGGCCTCGACGTGGTCTCCGGTGGAGACGACCTCGTTGGGGTCGACGTCGTGCTTGATGGACAGCTCACGCGAGGGGATGACGCCCTCGGTCTTGTAGCCGATGTCGAGGAGGACCTCGTCACGATCGACCTTGACGACAGTGCCTTCGACAATGTCGCCGTCGTTGAAGTACTTGATGGTCTCGTCGATCGCTGCGAGGAAGGCTTCCTCGGACCCGATGTCGTTGACCGCTACCTGCGGGGTGGTCGAGGTGGCCTCGGTGCTGCTCGTCATGTGTCGGCTGGCTCCGGTACGGACATGGAAGTCGTATGGGTTATGCGCGGAGGGCCGTTATCCGCCCTGCCGAAGACCGGAATGGGACGCGGTCGCCGCCGCGTCAGTGAACCGAACCGTTGTCGCCGACCTGACCGAGCGCGAGCCTGCTCCGTCCGAAGCGCGCGCAAGCCCACAGCGCAGCGATCAGGATATGGGACCGATCTCGCGTGGTCAATCCGCCCGCGGCGGCCGCGATCAGTATGTCCGGGCCCAGGGCCTGTACCGCTTGGCGATCCGGTCCTCGGACGTCTTCGGAAACGTCACGGTGTTCGGGTCCCCGTCAGAGGTGTACCGCTCGTCGGGGTTCTTGTCCAGGAATTCGAGCCACGCGGTGGAGCAGTACTTCGTGCAGTCGTTCTCTTTGATCTTGCCCTCGGAGCGTACCCGGTCGATGTCCCACCGGTCGAAGTCCGCGTCGAACGGGGACAGGGACGGCCGCCAGCCGGCGAGGAACAGGCCCTGGAAGGCGTACCGGCCGTCCTGCTTCTCGGCCCACGCCTTCTTCTTCGGGACCGCCCCGAAGGGGTACGCGAACGTGGCCGTGTGCGTCCCGGTGAGCCGGACGATGCGGTCCTCCATGTCACCGATCTCCTTGCGCACCCCCTTTTCGGACATGCCGGAAAGGCTGGGGTGCGTCACGGTGTGGTTGCCGAGTTCGAACCCGTGCTGCAGGAGCCACTTCAGCCCGGCGGCGGCCTGTACCTCGTCCATCCCGAACAGCTCCTTGTTCAGGTAGAACGTCGCCACCGGCCGGAACCCGGGGTTCTCCCGGGCGACCTGCTCGATGATCGCGACGGCCGTGTCGGGCTTCGGGTTCCCCTGCGCGTCCAGCCCGAAGTGCCCGGGCGTGCTGTCGTCGAACGTCAGCACCACGGGGTGCTTGCCGGCCGGCACGTCGAGCCGCCCGCCGGTGAACTCCGCCGCCGTGATCGGGTAGTAGCCGTCCTTGGCGAGCCCGGTCAGCTCGTCGTACAGCTCCTTGGACGACCGGTCCAGCGACAGCTCGGGCTTCTTCATGATCCGGTGGTACATGAGCACCGGGACCTGCCCCAGCTCGTTCGCCTTGGCCGCCGCCGCGGCCGGCGCCGCGGCGGCGATCGGCGCGGTCGCCGACACCGACGGCGACGCGCTCCCCCCGGGCCCCGGCGACGCGGAGCCGCCCGGCGCGGGCGCCCCGGTCGCCTTGGCCGCCTCCGCCGCGGGCGTCGCCTTGGACGCGGCTCCGGCCCGTCCGGCCACGTGGCCCTTGTCGCGCCCCTTCCGTTCCCCCGGGAGCGTCAGCCCCAGGATCACGGCGCAGACGATCACGACTCCAGCGATCTTGTGAAGGAGAGGCACGGTACCCCCGCCGGTCGACCCGAACAGGACCAGGGGGACAGCGTACGACCCCCCGGACATCTAACGACACCTACCGTCGTACCCCCATGATCCCCACGTCCCACTCCCACCGCGCCCCACATCCGACCAAGACCGATTTACGGAGTGTTCATCCGCGTTGCCGCGCGATGACGGGACCAAGCGGAAGCAACCCGGCGACCGCGAGCGCCATGCACCACAACCGCAAGCGCCACCCGCTACTGCGCAGACCTCAGCCACCGCCGCAACCCCGCAACAACCTGAATTGTCGCGATCGCGTCCGAAGGCAGGTTCGAGCTTGCGAGAACCTGATCGCGCAGCGAGCCGCCAGGCGAGACGGAGCGATGCCAGCGATCGCACCGCGTTTCTCGACGATGGAGGGCCCCAGGGCCCGAAGGAGGAGAGAAATGCAATTAATGAGCAGCGTCTTGCCAGGTGCGGCCGGTGCCCATGGAGACGCTCAGGGGGGCGCGGAGCTCGTAGGCGGCGGCCATCTCGGAGCTGACCAGGGCCTTGAGGTCGTCGAGCTCGCCGGGGGCCACCTCGAAGACGAGTTCGTCGTGGACCTGGAGGAGCATCCGGGAGGTGAGGCCGGCGGCCCGGAGGGCGCGGTCGACGTTCAGGCTGGCGACCTTGATGATGTCGGCGGCCGAGCCCTGGATGGGGGCGTTGAGGGCCATCCGCTCGGCCATCTCGCGGCGCTGCCTGTTGTCGGAGTTGAGGTCGGGCAGGTAGCGGCGGCGGCCCAGGATCGTCTGGGTGTAGCCGTCCTGCCGGGCCTTGGCGACGATGTCGCGCAGGTAGTCGCGGACGCCGCCGAACTGCTCGAAGTACTCCTCCATGAGGCCGCGCGCCTCGTCCGGGGAGATCCGCAGCTGCTGGGACAGGCCGTACGCCGAGAGGCCGTAGGCGAGGCCGTAGTTCATGGCCTTGATGCGGGCGCGCAGCTCGGAGTCGATCTGCTCGGGGGGCAGCTGGAACACGCGGGACGCGGTGATGGTGTGGAAGTCGGCGCCGGAGCCGAACGCCTCCAGGAGCGCGTCGTCCTCCGACAGGTGCGCCATGATGCGCAGCTCGATCTGCGAGTAGTCGGCGGTGAGGAGGGACTCGTAGGGGTCGCCGACGACGAACGCCTCGCGGATCTGGCGGCCTTCGGCGGTGCGGATCGGGATGTTCTGCAGGTTCGGGTCGGTCGACGACAGGCGCCCGGTGGCGGCGATCATCTGGTTGAACGTGGTGTGGATGCGCCCGGCGTCGTCGGCCATCGGGATGAGCGAGTCGACGATGCTCTTGAGCTTGGCGACCTCCCGCCACCTCAGGATGTGCTCCAGAACGGGGTGGCCATCCTTCTCCAGGAGGGTCGTCAGGGCCTCTGAGTCGGTCGTGTAGCCCGTCTTGGTGCGCTTGGTCTTGGGGAGGTTCAGCTCGTCGAACAGGACCTGCTGCACCTGCTTGGGCGAGCCCAGGTTGAACTCGTGCCCGACCGCCGAGTGGGCCTGCTGCTCCTGTTCCTTGACCTGTCCGCCGAGGGACGCGGACAGCCCGGCGAGGTGGTCGGCGTCCACGGCGATGCCCGCGCGCTCCATGTCGGCCAGGACGCCGACGAGCGGCAGCTCCACCTCGTGCAGCAGGCGGGTGGCGCCGCGCTTGTCGAGGTCCTTGTCGAGGACGTCCGCGAGCTCGGTGACGGCGCGCGCGCGGACCGCGAGGGCCTCGGCGGCTTCTTCCTCACCGGAACCGTCCAGGGTCAGCTGCCCGGAGTCCTCGGTTTCGCTGCGCAGCTCACGGTGGAGGTAGCGCAGGACGAGGTCGGCCAGGTCGAACGTCCGCTGGCCCGGAAGCGCGAGATACGCGGCGAGCGCGGTGTCGCTGGTGACGCCCTCCAGCCGGATGCCGCGCGCGGCGAACGCCAGCATCGGCCCCTTGGCCTCATGGATCGCCTTCGGGCGAGCGGTGTCGGCGAAGTAGGCGGCCAGGGCGCGCTCGTCGTCCTCGATGAGCTCGGCCGGATCCAGGTGGACGGCCGGGCCCTTCTTGGACGCGAGCGCCAGCGCGGTGATCTCGCCCGTGCCGCGGCCCCAGGCGCCGGTGACGGCGATACCGATGCGGTCGCCGGCGTTGACGTCCAGCCAGGCGCCGAGCGCGCCGGGCTCCAGCCGGTCCAGCTCGACCTCGAAGCCCTCGTCGGCCTCCGGCTCGGCCGCGGAGATCGAGGAGTACAGCCGTTCGCGCAGCACCCGGAACTGCAGCGAGTCGAACAGGGTGTGGATCTCCTCGCGGTCCCACTGGCCCATGGTCAGCTGCGGCGGAGTCAGCTCCAGCCCGACCTCGGTGTCGAGCTTGTTGATCTGCTGGTTGCGCAGCACCCCGGCCAGGTGCTCGCGCAGGCTGTCGCCGGCCTTGCCCTTGATCTCGTCCACCCGGGCGACGAGGGTGTCGAGGTCGCCGTACTTGGTGAGCCACTTGGCGGCGGTCTTCGGGCCGACGCCGGGGACGCCGGGCAGGTTGTCGCTGCTCTCCCCGACCAGCGCGGCCAGCTCCCGGTACCGCTCGGGCGGGACGCCGTACTTGGCCTCGACGGCCGCCGGGTCCATCCGGGACAGCTCGGAGACGCCGCGGACCGGGTAGAGGATCGTGACGTCGTCGTTGACGAGCTGGAAAGCGTCGCGGTCGCCGGTGACGATCAGGGTCTGCAGGCCGGCCTGCGTGGCCTGGACGGACAGCGTGGCGATGATGTCGTCGGCCTCGAACCCGGCGACCGACATGCGCGGGATGCGCAGCGCGTCCAGCACCTCGAAGATCAGGCTGACCTGGCTGCGGAACTCGTCCGGCGTCTTCTGCCGGCCCGCCTTGTACTCCACGTACTGCTCGTGCCGGAACGTCGGCTCGGAGCGGTCGAACGCCACCGCGATGTGGGTCGGCTGCTCGTCGCGAAGGACGTTGATGAGCATCGAGGTGAAGCCGTACACGGCGTTGGTCGGCTGCCCGTCGGTGGTGGAGAAGTTCTCCACGGGCAACGCGAAGAACGCCCGGTAGGCCAGTGAATGCCCGTCGAGCAGGAGAAGCCGGTCACGCTTGTCAGGGGTCGTTGCCGTAGTCACCACACCAGGACTCTAGTCTGCGCGTACGACAGTTTTGTGGAGGCGTAAGTGACTGACACCGACGGAGTGAGCCCGGAGGACCTCGGCGCGAAGATCCTCGCCGGGGACGAGCTCGACGCCCACGGCGACCTGGCCAAGACCATGGGCGTGGAATACCTGGAGGCATCCGCGGAACGCGTGGTGGGCCGCATGCCCGTCAAGGGCAACACCCAGCCGTACGGGCTCCTGCACGGCGGCGCCTCCTGCGTCCTCGCCGAGTCGCTCGGCTCCGTCGGGTCCGCCCTGCACGCCGGTCCCGGCCGTATCGCCGTCGGGATCGAGCTCAACGCCACCCACCACCGGTCCGCGACCGACGGGCACGTGACGGGCGTGGCCACCCGCACGCACGGCGGCCGGACCCTCGCCACCTACGACATCGTCATCACCGACGAGCAGGACCGGCGGGTCTGCACCGCGCGCCTCACCTGCATGCTGAGGGACGCCCCCGCGGGTGGGCCGCAAGGCGGTACGGCGCCCGCGGGAGACCGGCCCGGATCCTGATCCGCGCTTTCTTTGCGATGCGCGCCCCGGGGTCTGTAGCGTGGATCGGAATGGCCCGGGATCACCGAGTAGACAACGTACGCGCCCGGGGAAGGTTCGTGCGGCCCCAAAGGTGATCCCGGGTCAACGCATGTCCGGGGACGGCCGCCCCCCGCCGACACCGGTATAGGTCCAACACCGGTTGCGGTTGCGTTGCGAAACGCCCCGGCCCCGTTCACCCCGGCCGCCATCGGACGTACGTTCCGGACATGCGCCACCGTGACACGCGCACCCGCCTCGCGGCCGCCGCGCTCCCTCTCGCCACCGCGCTGGCGCTCGCGGCATGCTCCGGCGAGGACGGGCGCCACCACTACCGGCTGCCCGAACGGGCCGTCCGCGATGGCGAGACCCCGCTCCCCTACCGCGAGGTGCGGGACGGCGACGTCATGTTCGCCGCGCTCGGCCTCAGCCCCGCCCTCACCACGATCACCGGCAGCCACGCCGACCTGCCGTCCCGGCTCGGCCGCTTCGCCCGCGTCCGGATCCTGGTCGAGAACCGGTACGCCACCTTCCACAAGATCGACCTGGACCGGCAGCTCCTGATCACCTCCCGCGGCGCCTACCCGCCGGACGTGAACGCGATGCGCGTCAAACGGCAGCCGACCGATATCGAGCTCGGCTCCCGCGACCGCCTGGAGCTCGACCTCTGGTACGACATCCCCAGGGACGCCCGGATCAGCACGCTGCGCCTGTACTCTTCGCCGACCGACGAACTCGGCGTCGCACGGCCGGACGACCCCGGGGCGGAGCTGCCACTGCGCTGAGCGGCCGCCCCGCCCCAGGCCCGGTCAGTCCTGGTCCTTGGTGACGTCCACGCCATCGGGCTCGGACGCGTCCGCCGGGGCCTCGCCCTCGGGCGAACCACCGTCACCCTCGCCGACATCGCCGCCCAGGTACGCCGCCCGCACCTGCGGGTCGTCCAGCAGCTCCGACGCCGGCGCGGACCGCACGATCCGACCCGTCTCCAGCACATACGCCCGGTGCGCCAGCCGCAGCGCCTGCTGCGCGTTCTGCTCCACCAGCAGGACCGTGGTGCCACGCCGGTTGATCTCCTCGATGATCGAGAAGATCTGCTGCACCAGCATCGGCGCCAGCCCCATCGACGGCTCGTCGAGCAGCAGCACCTTCGGCTTGGACAGCAGCGCCCGGCCGATCGCGAGCATCTGCTGCTCGCCGCCCGACATCGTCCCCGCCGCCTGCGAACGCCGCTCCGCCAGCCGGGGGAACAGCTCGTAGGCCTCCGCCAGCTCCTTCGAGTGGTCGTCCTTGCGGGCGTAGGCGCCCATGAGCAGGTTCTCGTGCACCGTCATGCCCGGGAAGATCCCGCGGCCCTCCGGCGCCTGCCCGATGCCCGCCAGCACGCGCTTGTGCCCCGGCATCGACCCGATGTCGGCGCCGTCGAAGAACACCGCCCCCGACGAGCAGGACCGCAGCCCCGAGATCGTCTTCAGCGTGGTGGTCTTCCCCGCGCCGTTACCGCCGATCAGCGAGACGATCTCACCCTCGTCCACCCCGAGCGACACGCCCTTCAGCGCCTCGATCTTGCCGTAGTGGACGTGCACGTCCTTCAGTTCAAGAAGCATCGGCCGGAGCCCCCAGATACGCCTCGATGACCTTCGGGTCGTTCTGCACCTCGGCGGGCAGCCCGTCGGCGATCTTCTGCCCGAAGTCCAGCACCGCGACCCGGTCGCTGATGCCCATCACCAGGCTCATGTCGTGCTCGATCAACAGCACCGTCCGGCCGCCGTCGCGGATCTTGCGGATCAGCTCCATCAACGCGGCCTTCTCCGCCGGGTTCATCCCCGCGGCCGGCTCGTCCAGAAGCAGCAGCTTCGGGTCGGTCGCCAGCGCCCGCGCGATCTCCAGCCGCCGCTGGTCGCCGTACGGCAGGTTCTTCGCCATGTCATGCGTGCGGCGCGACACCCCGACGAACTCCAGCAGCTCCCGCGCCAGCGCCTTGCCCTCCCGCTCGGCGCGCCGGTGCCGGGGCAGCCCGAACGTCACGCTGATCAGCCCCGCGCTGTGGTGCGCGTCCGCGCCCACCTGCACGTTCTGCTCGGCGGTCATGTTCGGGAACAGCCGGATGTTCTGGAACGTCCGCGCGATACCCCGCTTGGTGACCTGGTAGCGCTTCAGCCCGTTCAGCCGCCCGCCGTCGAAGGCCACCGTGCCGGACGTCGGCCGGTACACCCCCGTCACCGTGTTGAACACCGTCGTCTTGCCGGCGCCGTTCGGCCCGATCAGCGCGAAGATCTCGCCCTCGCGGACGGTCAGGTCGACCGCGTTCAGCGCGACGACGCCACCGAAGCGCATCGTCAGCCGGGACAGCTCGAGCAGCGGCCGGCCGGCCTTCCCGCCGGCGCCGCCGGAAACCTCGCTCATCAGCTCCCCACCTCGGCCTTCGAGCCCGATGTGTCGATCTCGGCGCCCATATGGCCCATTCCGCCGCCGCCCTCGGCCATCTCCGCCTTGCGCTGCCTCGACGGGATCAGCCCTTCCGGACGGAAGATCATCATCAGCACCAGGATCCCGCCGAAGGCGAGGTCCCGGTAGTCGGCCAGGTCGCGGAAGCGCTCGGGCAGCCACGCCACCAGGAACGCGCCCACGATCACGCCCGGGATGTTCCCGGCCCCGCCCAGCACCACCGCCGCGAGGATCGTCGCCGACAGCAGGAACGGGAAGTTCGCGGGCGCGACATAGCTGGTCTTCGCCGCGAACACCACGCCCGCCGCCCCGCCGATCGCCGCGCCGGTCGCGAACGCCAGCAGCTTGAACTTGAACGTCGGCACGCCCATGATCTCGGCGGCGTCCTCGTCCTCCCGGATCGCGGTCCACGACCGCCCGATCCGGGACGCCTCCAGCCGCTTGGAGAAGATCACCACCAGCACGATCAGCACGACCAGCATGTAGTAGTACGGCCGCGCGTCTCTGATCTTGTAGGTGAACAGGTCCACACCGAGGAACCACACGCCCTCGTGGCTCGGCGGGTGCGGGATGTTGTTCACGCCGCGCGTGCCGCCCAGCCAGTTCGTGTTCTCCGCGACCTTCCGGACGATCTCCCCGAAGCCCAACGTCACGATCGCCAGGTAGTCGCCGCGCAGCCGTAGCGTCGGCGCACCGAGAATCACGCCCGACACCGCCGCCAGGACGATCCCGCACGGCAGCAGCGGCCAGAACCCGATCCCGTGCTTCACCGCCAGCGTCGCCATCGTGTACGCGCCGATGGCCCAGAACGCCACATACCCCAGGTCGAGCATGCCCGCGTACCCGATCACCACGTTCAGCCCGAGCGCGAGCAGCACGTAGATCCCGATCGGATAGAACAGGATCGTGCCCCACGCCGACTCCGGCGACATGATCGGCGCCAGCCCCTCGTACGGCAGGAACAGCGCGCCGATGACCACCAGGACGTAGACCGTCCAGCGCTGCCAGCCGGGCGCCGTGTCCCAGCGCGTCCGCACGGCCTCGACCGGGCCGCCGACCGTGCCGCGCAACCCGCCCGCGTTCGTCGTCTTCTTCGTGTTGTCACTCATGCGCGCGCCTGCTGGAGAGACTCACCGAGGATGCCGGTGGGACGGAACAGAAGGATGACCACCAGAAGCGTGAACGCGATGACGTCCTTCCACTGGGAGCCGAAGAGGGAGCCACCGTAGTTCTCGATGAGCCCCAGCGTGAAGCCGCCGACCAGCGCGCCCCGCAGGTTGCCGATTCCTCCGAGCACCGCGGCGGTGAACGCCTTGATCCCGAGGATGAAGCCGATGTTGAACATCGTCTGCTGGTAGAGCAGCGCGAAGAAGAACCCCGCGGCGCCCGCCATCAGCCCGCCGACCAGGAACGTCACCACGACGACCCGGTCGATGTTCACCCCGAGCAGCATCGCCGTCTCGGGGTCCTGCGCGGTGGCCCGGATGCCGCGGCCGAGCTTGGACGAGTTCACGAACCGATCCAGGATGATCATCATGATGATCGCCGCAACGAAGATCAGCAGCTTGTCGTTGCGGACGTCCCCGGAGCCGATCGAGAACAGCGTCTCCTTTTTCAGCAGGTCCGGCACGTGGATCGGGTCGCGGCCCCCGCCGTTCCCGAAGAAGTGCGGGATCACCGTCGTCGCGAACAGCTCCTGCAGGAACAGCGACGCGCCGATGGCCGAGATCAACGCCGCCAGCCGCGACGCGCCCTTGCGGCGCAGCGGCCGGTAGGCGATCCGCTCCAGCACCAGCGCCGCCCCGCCGGAGGCCGCCATCGCCGCCGCCAGGCACGCCAGCAGGACACCCACCAGCGCGATGCCCGTGTACGGGCCGTTGTCGAAACCGACCACCTGGATCAGCGTCAGCCCGCCGAACGTGCCGATCATGAAGATTTCCGAGTGGGCGAAGTTGATGAGCCGGAGCACGCCGTAGACCATCGTGTAGCCGAGCGCGACCAGCGCGTAGATCGAACCGACGGTCAGCCCGTCGACCGTGTTCGCCCAGAACTGGGATGTGAAGTCGTGGAGCACAGAGGGTTCCTCAAGAAAGAGGGGGCGGGAGCGCTGCGGCGCTCCCGCCCCGCGCCGGCGGACCGGCGTCCGTCCTGCGTCGTGGCGGGGCTAGCTCACTCGGGCTTGACCTTGGAGGCGTCGCCAAGGAACTTCAGCTTCCCGTCCACCACCTGGAACATGTAGATGGTCTTGACCGCGATCTCGCCGTTCGGCTCGAACTTGATCGGCTTGGAGACGCCCTGGAAGTTCACCGTCTTCAGGTACTCGTTGACCTCCTTGCCGGAGGTCTTGCCGGCCTTGAAGGCGTTCAGGATCGCCGTGGCCGCGTCGTACCCCTCACCGGAGTACGTGCCCTGGTCCTTGTTGAACGCGGCCTTGTAGTCGGTGATGAACTTCGCCACCTTCGGATTGTCCGCGGACGGGTTGATCGACTGGCAGGCGCACGAGATCAGCGCGCCCTCCGCCTGCTTGGCGCCCGCGCCGTCGACCAGCTTCTGGTCCAGCGCACCGTCGTCGGAGACGAACTTGGCGGTCACGCCGCTGTCGCGCAGCTGCTTGAGCAGCTTGTCGCCGCCGTTGTAGTAGCCGCCGAAGAAGATCGCGTCCGGCTTGGCCGCCTTGACCTTGTTGACCGTGCTTGAATAGTCGGTCGCCTTCGGGTCGATCTTGTCGCGCTGCGGCGTCACGCCCGCCGCCTGCACCGCGGAGAACACCTTGTCGGCCAAGCCGACGCTGTACTCCTGGTTGTCGTCGATGACGAAGACCTTCTTCGCGCCGAGCGTCTTGACGATGAAGTCGCCGTCCACCTGGCCCTGCGCGTCGTCGTTGGAGATGACGCGGTGCCAGTACTTCCAGCCGTTCTTGCCGAGCGCGCTCGCCGTCGCCGAGGGCGAGATGTTCGGGATCTCCGCCTCCTCCAGGCTCGGGTCGGTCGCCTTGGACTCACCGGAGAAGACCGGGCCGATCACGGCGGTGACGTTGTCGTCGATCGCCTTCTGCACCTGGCCCGGCGCGACGGCCGGGTCGCCCTTGGTGTCGTAGATCTTGAACTTGACCTTCTGCTTCGGGTTGCCCGCGTTGTACTGGTCGATCGCCAGCTTCACAGCGTTCGAGATGTTGATGCCGAGCTCGGGAGAGTTGTCACCGGTCTGGACACCCACGAAGGCGATCGTCAGATCCCCGCCCCCGCCGCTGTCACCCTCACCGCAGGCGGCGGCGCCCAGCGCCATCACCGCACCGAGCGCGATCGCCCCGGTCAGCCTCATCCTATTGCGCCGCAAGGTGCCCAACCTTTCACATCCGGATCCGCGCCGGATCGGGTACGAGTCATGCCCCGGCGCCGACACCTCCGCCAGGAGATATCAGTCACTCGGGGACCAGCTATGTCGTACACCGTCGACCCACCCCAGAACAGGACCCCCGGATCGAAGGGTTACTCGTTCGTTACGCCCCTGTGCTCATCCGATACCCGTCATTGCCTGGGACGATTACAGAACGTGACACGATCGGGCCGGTCCGGGACCTGCGCTTTGGACCTTGACAACCCGCGATTTGACGCGCTGAGGAAGTCAGCCCGCGGCCGGCTCGCCCTGGCCGCCGGACGCCCCCGCCACGACCGCCTCGGCGACGGCCCGCATCGTGAGGCGCCGGTCCATGGACGTCTTCTGGATCCAGCGGAACGCCTCGGGCTCGGACCACCCGTGGGCCTCCTGCAGCAGCCCCTTCGCCCGGTCGACCACCTTGCGGGTCTCCAGCCGCTCCTGCAGCCCGGCGACCTCCGCCTCCAGCGCCCGCAGCTCGGTGTACCGGCTCACCGCCATCTCGATCGCGGGCGCGAGGTCGGTCTTGGAGAACGGCTTGACGAGGTAGGCCATCGCGCCCGCCTCCGTCGCCCGCTGGACGAGCTCGCGCTGGGAGAACGCGGTGAGGATCACCACCGGCGCGATCCGGTCCGCCGAGATCCGCTCGGCCGCCGAGATCCCGTCCAGCACCGGCATCTTCACGTCGAGGATCACGAGGTCCGGCTTCAGCTCACCGGCGAGCCGCACCGCGGTCTCGCCGTCCCCGGCCTCCCCGACGACCTCGTAACCGTCCTCCTGAAGCATCTCCTTCAGGTCCAGCCGGATCAGGGCCTCGTCTTCCGCGATCACAACTCGCCGAGCGCTCTCCACGCCCACGAGCCTATCGAAACCCGCTACCCTGGGCCGAGGCAGGACCTCCCAAGCGTCCCAGCAGGGCACTGCGATCCGACTGTCCAATTTGCTTGGGTAAATGCCCCGGTACCCCAATGGCAGAGGGCGCGGTCTCAAACACCGTAAAGTGTGGGTTCGAGTCCCACCCGGGGCACTCTCGTTCAACCGTCACTCATCCGGCCCTCGCGCCGGGCGGCCCGACATGGGCGCCAGGGCCTCACCATCAGCGAGCCGAGGAATTCTTACGCCCACCTCCCAGACCTCTCGGGGTGGACGGTGTCCTGAGCGAACCGTAAATGAGACCGGGTGGTTATCGCCGGTCGGTACGCGGGTTCCGCAGGGGTGAAGAGGAGCCGGGCACCGCGCGGGGTGCGGTCGCGCGGTGCCCGGCTGGGGTGATGGTCAGTGGTGGATGGCGATGGCGTCGCCGAGGCTGTGCACGCGGAGGGCGTTCGTCGAGCCGGCGGTGCCGGGGGGCGAGCCGGCGACGACGACGACCTTGTCGCCCTTCTGGAACCGGCCGAGTTCGAGGAGGGCCTGCTCGACCTGGCGGACCATGGCGTCGGTGTGGTCGACCTGGGGGACGATGAAGGTCTCGACGCCCCAGACGTGCGCGAGGCGGCCGCGGACGGCGGGGACCGAGGTGAAGGCGAGCAGCGGGATCGGCGAGCGGTAGCGGGACAGGCGCCGGGCGGTCTCGCCGGACATGGTGAAGGCGGCGAGGGCCTCCGCGCCGACGATCGCGCCGACCTCGGCGGCGGCGCGGGCGATGGCGCCGCCGACGGTCTCGGGCATCCGCTCCAGGGTGTGGGTGGCCTGGAGGGCGGCCTGCTCGGCGGTCTGCACGATGCGGCTCATCGTGAGGACGGACTCGATGGGGTACTGCCCGACGCTGGTCTCGCCGGAGAGCATGACGGCGTCGGCGCCTTCGAAGACGGCGTTGGCGACGTCGGAGGTCTCGGCGCGGGTGGGGCGAGGCGCGGAGATCATGGATTCGAGCATCTGGGTGGCGACGATGACCGGGCGGGCCTTCTCGCGGCAGAGTTCGATGGCGCGCTTCTGGACGATCGGCACCTGTTCGAGGGGGAGTTCGACGCCGAGGTCGCCGCGGGCGACCATGATGCCGTCGAAGGCCGCGACGATCTCGGGCAGGTGCTCGACGGCCTGTGGCTTCTCGATCTTGGCGATGAGGGGGACGCGGACACCCTCCTCTTCCATGATCTGGTAGCAGATGTCGGCGTCGGCGGGGGTGCGGACGAAGGAGAGGGCGACGAGGTCGACGCCGAGGCGCAGGGCCCAGCGGAGGTCCGTCTCGTCCTTCTCGGTGAGCGCGGGGACGCTGACGGGGACGCCGGGGAGGTTGAGGCCCTTGTTGTCGGAGACCATGCCGCCGACGGTGACGGTGGTGTGGACGCGGGGGCCGTCGACGGAGGTGACCTTGAGGGCGACGCGGCCGTCGTCGATGAGGACGGTGTCGCCGGGGCCGACGTCGCCGGGGAGGCCCTGGTAGGTGGTGGAGACCTCGCGGCGGGTGCCGGGGACGGCGTCGGTGGTGATGGTGAACTCGTCGCCGAGGGTGAGCCGTACGGGGCCGTCGGGGAAGCGTCCGATGCGGATCTTGGGGCCCTGGAGGTCCGCGAGGATGCCGACGCCGCGTCCGGTCGCCTCGGCGGCGGCTCGGAGGCGGTGGTAGACCTCCTCGTGGACGGCATGCTCGCCGTGGCTCATGTTGAGGCGGGCGACGTCGATGCCGGCTTCGACGAGGGCGTTGATCTGCTCGGTGCTGGAGCAGGCTGGGCCGATGGTGCTGACGATCTTCGCTCGACGGGTCACGTGCACAACCGTACTTAGTTACTTGCCGGTACGGATATTCGTGCAGGATATGGTCGCCGCGGGTTCACCCAGTGGTCTAGGTCAGAGGTCTAGACCACAGGGGCCGGTCACCGCTTGAACGCCTCCACGGCGGCCTGGCAGAACGCCTTGAGATCGTCGGGCTTCCTGCTGCTGACGAGGACGCCGGGGCCGCTCTCGCAGACCTGCACCTCCTCGTCCACCCAGGTCGCGCCCGCATTGCGCAGATCGGTCCGGAGGCTCGGCCAGGACGTCAGGGTCCGGCCCCGGACGACGTCCGCCTCGATGAGCGTCCACGGGCCGTGGCAGATCACGGCGACGGGCTTGCCGGCGTCGGAGAACGAGCGGACGAACGCGACGGCCTTGGGGTCGGTGCGCAGGAAGTCGGGGTTTGCGACGCCGCCGGGCAGGACCAGGCCGTCGAACTCGGTGTGGTCGGAGACGTCGACGGTGGTGTCGACGGGGAACGTGTCCGCCCTGTCGAGGTGGTCGAACGCCTGCAGGCGGCCGGACTGGGTGGAGACGAGGCGAGGGTTCCCGCCCGCCTGCTCGACGGCCTTCCAGGGTTCGGTCAGTTCGACCTGCTCGGTGCCCTCGGGGGCGCACAGGAAGGCGATGGTCTTGCCCTGAAGATCATTGTTCGGCATGGAATCCTCCGTTTCGGGTGGTTCTCAGGGCCCCTGCCCGCGACCGCTGGTGGTATGCAGGAAGGGTGAATCCGACCGGCTATCGCGAGTACCGGACGCCGGGGCTGGCGTGCTCCTGGACGGCGGCGCTGCCGCCGGGCGCCGAGCCGTTCGTCCAGCGCGTGGTGCCGGACGGCTGCGTGGACGTGATGTGGTCGGCCGGTGGGATCCTGGTGGCGGGTCCGGACACCGGTCCCATGCCATCCCTCGTGCGCCCGGGTGACGAGGTCGTCGCGGTGCGGTTCGGGCCGGGGGCGGCGCCGCCGGTGCTGGGCGTCCCGGCGGACGCGATCCGGGACGCGCGTCTGCCGCTGCGGGAGCTGTGGGGCGCGGACGCCGACCGGCTGGCCGAAGGCGTGGCGGCGGCGGGCGACCGGCGGGGGGCGCTGGTCGCGGCCGTCCGGGAGCGCGTGCGGCCCGTGGATCCGCTCGTCGCGGCGGTGGTGGCGGGTCTGGGGCGGAGCACGGTGCGGGATGTGGCGGACGGCCTCGGTCTGGGCGAGCGTCAGCTGCGGCGGCGGTCGCTGGCGGCGTTCGGGTACGGGCCGAAGACGCTGCAGCGGGTGCTGCGCTTCCAGCGGGCGCTGGGGCTGGCGCGGGCGGGCGAGCCCCTCGCCGCGGTGGCGTACGCGGCGGGCTACGCCGACCAGGCCCATTTCGCGCACGAGGTGCGCGACCTGGCGGGCGAGCCCGTCCGCAACCTGATCTAGGGCTTGAGCCGCCCGTAGGCGCGGAGCGTCCTGAGGCGTTCGACGGTGACGAAGCCCCGCCATTCGGGGCGGGTGATGGGCGTCCAGATGGGAAAGGCGACGTCCCAGCCGCCGTCGTCGTCCTGCGCGTCGACGAGGGCGTCGAGGGCGGCGTCGATGACGTCGTCGTCGAACAGCCGGCGCCCGTGGCCGTCCGGTTCGGGTGCGAAGTCGAGGGCCCCTTGGTGGTTGCTGTGGGCGTGGGCCGCGAGGAGGTCGCGGACGCGGGCGAAGGCGGCTTCGGCGCGGTCACGGTCGGGGACGTGGGCGAGGAACGTCAGGACCGCGAGGACGTCGTACGCGCCGGGTTCCGCGTCGGGCGCTTCGAGGTATCGCCAGCAGAAGTCGGTGGCGGGGCCGAGCCAGGGGTGGGCGGCGCCGGCCCGGTGGAGCATTCCGGCGAGGGTCGCGGTGGGGTTGATGGTTCCGGCCGGGTCGTCGGGTGCCTGCCACCACGGCCCGTGCGGGGCGTCGCGGACGGCCGGCAGGACGAACGGCACTCCCCCGTCGCCGGTGGTGATCGATTCCAGGTATCCGGCGATGCGCGTGACGGCGGGGTCGTCGTCGGCGCCCGCCTCGTGGAGGAACTGCAGGGCGTGCTGGGCGGGGATGGGCTGGCTCGCTTCGCCGCGCAGGTCGGGTTCGAGGGCGTGGCCGTATCCGCCGTCGGGGTTCTCGTAGGCCCTGAGGGCCGCGAGGACGGGCGCGGCGGGCCCGCCGCGGAAGTGGAGGGCGAACCGGTGCCGGTCGATGAGGCGGCCGTTGTGGCGCATGAACTCGGCGGCGCGGGCGAGCCCGGTCTCGTGCAGGACGTTCATGGCTCCGACGTTACGGCGGCGGTCCTGGACGGGTCTTGTAGGAATCGGACGCGGTGGGCCCGGCCACCCCAGCGGTGGGTGGCCGGGCCCCTGATGTCCCGCGTTCGCGGGGTGCGGGAGCGGGCGGTTCACGGCGGGCGTGCCAGGACCGCGAGCGTGCGGCGCCCGCGCGGTGAACCCTGGCGGGACCGTAGCCGACCAGTGCGAAGACCACAAGAGGGGCGTTTCACACCGGACCGGGGCGTTCCCCGTGGGTCGGGTCTGTGGTCTTCTTGCGCCATGAGTGATCCGCTTGACGAACGTGACATTGCAGGTGCCCCGCTCGCGGTGGTGGCGGGGGCGGCCGGGCCCTATCTGGCGAGCCTGCGGGACCGTCCCGTGCACGACCGAACGAAGGACGCGCTTCTGGACGAACTGGACGGCCCGTTGCCGGTCCGGGGCGACGGGGCCGTGGCGGCGGTCGAGCGGCTGGTGCGGATCGGCACGGAGGCGGCGACGCATTCGTCCGGGCCTCGGTTCTTCCACTTCGTGGTGGGCGGGTCGACGCCGGCGGCGATGGCGGGCGACTGGGCGGCGTCGCTGCTGGACCAGGCGGCGGGCCTGTGGCTGACGTCGCCGCTGGCGGCGCGGGCCGAGACGGCGGTGCTGCGGTGGCTGAAGGAGCTGTTCGGGCTGCCGGCCTCGTCCGGCGGCGTGCTGACGCCGAGCGCGACGCTCGCGCATGTGACGGGTCTGGCGTGCGCGCGGCAGTGGTGGGCGGGCGAGCACGGGGTGGACGCGGCGTCGCAGGGGCTCGCGGGCCTGCCGGCGATGCCGGTGTTCAGCAGCGGGCTGGTGCACGTCAGCACCAGGAAGGCGCTGCAGATCCTGGGCTGCGGCCGGGACACGCTGAGGACGTTCGCGCGGGACGACGCGGGCCGCGTCGATCTCGCGGCGATGGACGCGGCGCTCGCCGAGGCGGGCGGCAGGGCGGTGGTCGTGGCGAACCTCGGCGAGGTGAACACGGGCGACTCCGACCCGGTCGCCGATCTGGCGGACCTGGCGGAGCGGCACGGCGCGTGGCTCCACGTCGACGGCGCCTTCGGCCTGTTCGCCGCGCTCAGCCCCCGGACCGCGCATCTCGCGCGGGGCGTGGAGCGGGCCGACTCGGTGACGGCGGACGGGCACAAGTGGCTGAACGTGCCCTACGAGAGCGGGTTCTCGTTCGTCCGCGACCCGGGAGCGCTGGGCCGCGCGTTCGGGGCGTGGGGGGCGGCCTATCTGCCGGACGCCGACGATGAGCGCGTCAACTACAACATGCTGGGGCCGGAGTCGTCGCGGCGGGCCCGGGCGCTGCCGATCTGGGCGACACTGCGGGCGTACGGGCGGGACGGCTACCGGGAGATGGTGGAGCGCCACCTCGACGTCGCCGCGCACCTGGGCGGGCTCGTCGAGGCGGCGCCGGATCTGGAGCTGCTGGCACCGGTGCAGCTGTGCATCGTGTGCTTCCGCTACCGGCCGGACGGCGTCCCAGAGGAGCGGTTGGACGACCTCAACGCGCGCCTGGGCGAGGCGCTCCTCGCGGACGGCCGCGTCTACGCGGGCACCAGCACCTACCGCGGGATGACGGTGTTCCGCCCCGCGCCGCTCAACTGGCGGACGACCAATGCCGACGTGGAACGACTCGTGGACGTTCTCCGCGAACTCGGCGCCCGCCTCACGGCCTGAGCGTCCTCAGCTCGTGCAGTCGCCCCAGGAGGCGGTCTCGTCGAGCTGCTCGAAGGGCTGGGTGAGGCTGTACCAGCAGCCGGAGTCGTCGCGGAAGACGGCCTCGATGCCGTAGGGGCGCTTCTCCGGCTTGTGGACGAACTCGACGCCCTTCGCGGACAGCCGCTCGTAGTCGGCCTGGCAGTCGTCGGTGTTGAAGGCGCCGGCGCCGAGGACGCCCTTGGCGATGAGCGCCTTCATCTGCACGGCGGAGTCGGGGTCCATGGTGGGCGGGCCGGGCACCATCAGGGCGAGGCTGAGCTCGGGCTGGCCTTTGGCGCCGACGGTGACCCAGCGCATTCCGCCCTCGCCGAGCGTCATGTCGTCCCGGACCTCCAGGCCGAGCTTCTCGGTGAAGAACGCCTTGGCCGCGTCCTGGTCCAGGACCCAGACGGTGGCCAGCCCCAGGTTGGTGATCATGCCGGTGTCTCCTTCGTGAACAGGGATGATGGGTTCACGCTAGGGCGCGGGCGGCGGCGCGGCCTTCTCGATAATTGCTGAGTCCCCGACTGGTCGGTCCCCGCGGAAGCCGCCCGCCCAGAACAGCACGAAGCAGCCGGGGATCGAGGACGGCTCGCCGGCGCGGGCGTGCCTGCGGAACTCGGTGGGCGTCATCCCGGTCTGCCGCTTGAAGCGTGTGCAGAAGGTGCCGAGGCTGGTGAAGCCGACCAGCACGCAGATCTCGGTGACGGTCAGGTTGGCGGTCCGCAGCAGGTCCTGGGCGCGCTCGATGCGGCGGCGGGCGAGGTAGGCGCCGGGCGTCTCGCCGTAGACCTCGCTGAACAGGCGGACGAAGTGGTAGCGCGAGTAGCCGGCGCGGGCGGCGACGGCGGCCACGTCGAGGGGGTCGGCCCAGTCCCGGTCCATGGCGTCCCGGGCGAGCCGCATCCGGCGCAGCACATCGACGTCCAAGGGCGGGGTCATGCCCCGATGCTGGCATACCGCACCGACAAGGCCCCGGAGACGGTCTCTCCAGGGCCTTGCTCTCGTCGTCCCGGGTCAGGCCATCGGGCGGGCCGTGGGCGGGATCGGGTACGGCAGGTCCGTCCGGCCGCTGAGGTAGGCGTCGACGCCGTGCGCGGCGGCGCGGCCCTCGGCGATCGCCCAGACGATCAGGGACTGGCCCCGGCCCATGTCGCCCGCGGCGTACACGCCGTCCACCGACGTCTTGTAGTCGCCGTCGCGGACCACGTTGCCGCGCTGGTCGAGGTCGACGCCGAGCTCGTCGAGAAGGCCCTCGCGCTGCGGGCCGAGGAAGCCCATGGCGAGGGTGACCAGCTCGGCCGGGATCTCCCGCTCGGTGCCCTCGATCGGCGCGAACCGGGTCTCCGGGCTGCCGACCTCCACCAGCCGGAGGGCGCGGACGTTGCCGTCCGCGTCGCCGGCGAACTCGGTGGTGGACACGGCGTAGACGCGGTCGCCGCCCATGTCGGCGAGCTCCTCGTGGGCGCTCTCCATCTTGAACAGCATCGGGTACGTCGGCCACGGCTGGGCGTCGGGGCGCGCCTCCGGCGGCCGCGGCATGATCTCCAGCTGCGTGACGGACGCGGCGCCCTGCCTGATCGCGGTGCCGACGCAGTCGGCGCCGGTGTCGCCGCCGCCGATGACGACGACGTGCTTGCCCTCCGCGGAGATCGGCGACTCCTCGTAGTCGCCCTCCTGCGCCTTGTTGGACGGCGGCAGGTACTCCATCGCCTGGTAGACGCCCTTCAGCTCCCTTCCCGGGACGGGCAGGTCGCGCCAGGCGGTGGCGCCGCCCGCGAGGACGACGGCGTCGTGGGACGCGCGCAGGTCCTCGGCGGTGATGTCGACGCCCACGTTCACCGAGGTCTTGAACGCGGTGCCCTCGGCGCGCATCTGGGCGAGGCGCCGGTCGAGGTGCCGCTTCTCCATCTTGAACTCGGGGATGCCGTAGCGCAGCAGGCCGCCGATCCGGTCGGCGCGCTCGTACACCGTGACGTCGTGCCCGGCGCGGGTGAGCTGCTGGGCGGCGGCGAGGCCGGCCGGCCCGGAGCCGACCACCGCGACCTTCTTGCCGGTCTTCACGGCGGGCGGCCGCGGGCGCACCCAGCCCTCCGCGAACGCGCGGTCGATGATCTCGACCTCGACCCGCTTGATCGTCACCGGGTCCTGGTTGATGCCGAGGACGCAGGCGCTCTCGCACGGGGCGGGGCACAGCCTCCCGGTGAACTCCGGGAAGTTGTTGGTGGCGTGCAGGCGCTCGACGGCCTCCCGCCAGTCCTGCCGGTGGACGAGGTCGTTCCACTCGGGGATGAGGTTGCCGAGCGGGCAGCCCTGGTGGCAGAACGGGATGCCGCAGTCCATGCAGCGGCTCGCCTGCTTCTCCAGCCGGTCCTTGCCGAAGTCCTCGTAGACCTCGGACCAGCTCCTGATCCGCACGTCGACCGGGCGGCGCTTCGGGAGCTCCCGCCGGACGGTCAGAAAACCCTTCGGGTCGGCCATGTGGGCAGTCCCCCTCTCAGCTCTGCGCCGCGGCCATGACGGCCTCGTCGACGTCGCGTCCCTCGGCCTCGGCCTTGGCCATGGCGTCCAGGACGCGCCGGTAGTCACGCGGCATGATCTTGGTGAAGCGGGCGGCCGCGGCGGCCCAGTCGTCCAGCAGCCGCCGGGCGACCTGCGAGCCGGTCTCGGCCAGGTGCCGCTCGGTCAGCGCCCGGACGAAGTCGACGTCGTCGGCGTCGAGCGGTTCCAGGTCGACCATCTCGCCGTTGACCCGCTCGGGCGCCAGGTCCAGCACGTAGGCGATGCCGCCGGACATGCCCGCCGCGAGGTTGCGCCCGGTCGGGCCGAGGATCAGCGCACGGCCGCCGGTCATGTACTCGCAGGCGTGGTCGCCTGCGCCCTCGACGACGGCGGTGGCGCCGGAGTTGCGGACGCAGAACCGCTCGCCGACGATCCCGCGGGCGAACAGCTCGCCCGAGGTGGCGCCGTACAGGATGACGTTGCCGCCGATGATCTGCTCCTCGGCCGCGAACCCGGCGTCGGCCGCGGGGCGCAGCGTGAGCCGCCCGCCGGACAGGCCCTTGCCGACGTAGTCGTTGGCGTCGCCGACGAGCCGCAGCGTGACGCCGCGCGGCACGAACGCGCCGAACGAGTTGCCCGCCGAGCCGGTGAAGACGACGTCGATCGTGTCGTCGGGCAGGCCCGCGCCGCCCCACTTCTTGGTCACCTCGTGGCCGAGCATCGTGCCGACCGTGCGGTTGACGTTGCGGATCGGCAGCTCCAGCTTCACCGGGTCGCCGAACGAGATCGCGCCCTCGGCGAGCTGGATCAGCGTGTTGTCCAGGGCCTTCTCCAGCCCGTGGTCCTGCCCGGTGACCCGGTGCAGGGCGGCGCCCGCCGCCCGGTCCGGGGTGTGCAGGATCGGGGCGAGGTCCAGGCCGGCCGCCTTCCAGTGCTCGACGGCCTCGCGGGTGTCGATCATCTCGACGTGCCCGATCGCCTCGTCCAGGGAGCGGAACCCGAGGTCCGCCAGGTACTCGCGGACCTCCTCGGCGACGAACTCGAAGAAGTTCACGACGAACTCCGGCTTGCCGGAGAAGCGCTGCCGCAGGACGGGGTTCTGGGTGGCGACGCCGACCGGGCATGTGTCCAGGTGGCAGACCCTCATCATGATGCAGCCCGACACCACCAGCGGCGCGGTCGCGAAGCCGTACTCCTCGGCGCCGAGGAGCGCGGCGACGACGACGTCGCGGCCGGTCTTCATCTGCCCGTCGGTCTGCACGACGATGCGGTCGCGCAGCCCGTTCAGCAGCAGCGTCTGCTGGGTCTCGGCGAGGCCGAGCTCCCAGGGCGCGCCGGCGTGCTTCAGCGACGTCAGCGGGGAAGCGCCGGTGCCGCCGTCGTGCCCGGAGATCAGCACCACGTCGGCGTGCGCCTTGGACACCCCGGCCGCGACCGTCCCGACCCCGACCTCGGCGACGAGCTTGACGTGCACGCGCGCCGCCGGGTTGGCGTTCTTCAGGTCGTGGATGAGCTGCGCCAGGTCCTCGATCGAGTAGATGTCGTGGTGCGGCGGCGGCGAGATGAGGCCGACGCCCGGGGTGGAGTGCCGGGTCTTGGCGATCCACGGGTAGACCTTGTGGCCGGGCAGCTGGCCGCCCTCGCCGGGCTTGGCGCCCTGCGCCATCTTGATCTGGATGTCGTCGGAGTTGGTGAGGTACTCCGACGTCACGCCGAACCGGCCGGACGCGACCTGCTTGATCGCGCTGCGCCGCAGGTCGCCGTTCTCGTCCGGGGTGAACCGCGCCGGGTCCTCGCCGCCCTCGCCGGTGTTGGACTTGCCGCCGAGCCGGTTCATCGCGATCGCGAGGGTCTCGTGCGCCTCGGCCGAGATGGAGCCGTAGGACATCGCGCCGGTGGAGAACCGCTTGACGATCTCCGACACGGGCTCGACCTCGTCGATCGGCACCGGGTCCCGGTCGCCCTCCTTGAGCTTGAAGAGCCCGCGGAGGGTCATCAGCCGCTCGGCCTGCGAGTCGACCTTGGCGGTGTACTCCTTGAAGATCTCGTAGCGGCGGGTGCGGGTGGCGTGCTGCAGCTTGAACACCGTGTCCGGGTTGAACAGGTGCGGCTCGCCCTCGCGGCGCCACTGGTACTCGCCGCCGACCTCCAGGGTCCGGTGCGCGAGGTCGTTGCCGCCCGGCGGGTAGGCGCGGGCGTGCCGCTGCGCGACCTCGCGGGCCAGCACGTCGAAGCCGACGCCGCCGAGCCGGGACGTGGTGCCGGTGAAGCAGCGGCCGACGACGTCCGCGCCGAGCCCGATCGCCTCGAAGATCTGCGCGCCGGTGTAGGACGCGACCGTGGACACGCCCATCTTCGACATGACCTTCAGGACGCCCTTGCCGTACGCCTTCACGAGGTTCCGGACGGCCTTGGCCGGGTCGAGGCCCTCGATGACGCCGCCGCGGACGAGGTCCTCGACGGTCTCGATGGCCAGGTACGGGTTGATCGCGGACGCGCCGTACCCGATGAGCAGCGCCATGTGGTGGCACTCGCGGGCCTCGCCCGTCTCGATCACCAGGCCGACCTGGGTGCGGGTCTTCTCCCGGATCAGGTGGTGGTGGACGGCGCCGGTCAGCAGCAGCGCCGGGATCGCGGCGCGGGCCGAGTCGGCGCCGCGGTCGGACAGCACGATGATCCGCGCGCCAGCCTCGATCGCCCGGCCGACCTCGGAGTTGATCTCCTCCAGGCGGTCCTGCAGGGCCTGCCCGCCGCCGGCGACCTCGTAGAGGCCGTGCACGACATGGGCCTGCAGATGCGGCAGCGATCCCTCGTCGTCGATGTGGATGATCTTGGAGAGTTCGTCGTTGTCCAGGATCGGGGTGGACAGGACGAGCCGTCGGCACGAGTCCGGTCCCGGCTCCAGCAGGTTGCCCTCCGGCCCGAGCGTGGACTGCAGCGAGGTGACGAGCTCCTCGCGGATCGCGTCCAGCGGCGGGTTCGTGACCTGCGCGAACAGCTGCTTGAAGTAGTCGAACAGCAGCCGCGGGCGCTCCGACAGCACCGCGATCGGGGTGTCGGTGCCCATCGACCCGATCGGCTCCGCGCCCGTCCGCGCCATCGGCGTCAGGATGATCCGCTGCTCTTCGAGGGTGTAGCCGAACGTCTGCTGCCGCCTGACGAGCGTCTCGTGGGTCGGGATCTCCCGCTCGCGCTGCGGCAGCTCCTCGAACCGGACCAGGCCCTCGTGCAGCCACTGCCCGTACGGGTGCTCGGCGGCGAGCTCGGCCTTGACCTCGTCGTCCTCGACGATCCGCCCGGCGGCGGTGTCGACGAGGAAGATCTTGCCGGGCTGCAGCCGGCCCTTGCGCACCACCTTGGCGGCGGGGATGTTCAGCACGCCCGCCTCGCTGGCCAGCACGACCAGGCCGTCGTCGGTCACCCAGTACCGGCCGGGACGCAGCCCGTTGCGGTCCAGGACGGCGCCGACGACGGTGCCGTCGGTGAAGCTGACGCTGGCGGGGCCGTCCCAGGCCTCCATCAGCGTTGAGTGGAACTCGTAGAAGGCCCGGCGGCCCGGGTCCATCTCGGTGTGGTTCTCCCACGCCTCCGGGATCATCATCAGCACCGCGTGCGGCAGCGACCGGCCGCCGAGGTGCAGCAGCTCCAGGCACTCGTCGAACGAGGCCGTGTCGCTGGCCTCGATGTCGATCACCGGGTAGGTCCGGGACAGGTCGCCCGGGATCAGGTCGGACTTCAGCAGCGCCTCGCGGGCCCGCATCCAGTTCCGGTTGCCCTTGACGGTGTTGATCTCGCCGTTGTGCGCGATGAACCGGTACGGGTGGGCGAGCTCCCACGCGGGGAACGTGTTGGTCGAGAACCGCGAGTGGACCAGCGCGATCGCGCTGGAGAAGCGGCGGTCCGACAGGTCGGGGAAGAACGGCTCCAGCTGCGGGGTCGTCAGCATCCCCTTGTAGACGATCGTCCGGCTGGACAGGCTCGGGAAGTAGACCTGGACGTCCTGCTCGGCGCGCTCGCGCATGCAGAACACGGCGCGGTCCAGCTCCAGGCCCGTCTTGCCCGCGTGCGGGCCGCCGGCGGCGGGGGCGACGAACAGCTGCGCGAAGTGCGGCATGACCCGGCGGGCGGCCGGGCCGGTGAAGTCGGCGTCGTGCGGAAGCTCGCGCCAGCCGAGGACGGACAGGCCCTCCTCGACGCAGAGGGTCTCGACGTGGGCGGCCACGGCGGCGCGCTCCTCGCCGTCCGCGGGCAGGAACGCGATGCCGGCCGCGTACGCGCCGGCCTCGGGGAGCGGGAAGTCGCAGACCTCGCGGAAGAAGGCGTCCGGGATCTGGACGAGGATGCCGACGCCGTCGCCGTCGTCGGGCTCCGCGCCCACCGCCCCGCGGTGGTCCAGGTTCTTCAGGACGGTCAGGGCGTTCTGGACGATGTCGTGGCTCTTGCGTCCGTGCAGGTCGGCGACCATGCCGACGCCGCAGGCGTCGTGCTCGTTGGCCGGGTCGTACAGGCCCTCCGGCCGGGGACGGCCCGGTACGCGGCCAGCAGGTGTGAGGGCAGCAGAAGCCATCAACCCTCCCGTCGTCGTCGTGTCACTGCTTCGATGTCAGTGCAAGCACGGGACGGCGTTGGCCCTGCTGCGGTGAGATGACATTACATCACTGCCGGGATCATGCCCGACTGCACCGGATCGCGAAACTTCATCGTCGCAATCGCCCGTGCGTCATCTCGGATTGGTTTAGACCAGAGTACCGGCTTCGGTTCGGCGCAAAACGTCTCGAACCCGGTGAGGATCATCACCGGGCCAGGATGTTTACGACGCGAATCCGGCGATCCGCCGGAAGATCTCCCTCAGTGGGACGCGCGGGCGGCACGGCCGAGCACCGCCGGGGCCTTCCCGCCCTCGATCAGCAGCGACAGCAGCGTCTCGTCCTTCTCGTCGCCCTTGCCGTCCAGGCGCTGCGCCCACGACACCACCGCGAAATGCCCCATCGCGAGGCCGCGCGCCATCCCGAAGCCGCGGCCGAACCCGTCCAGCGGGGCGGGCGCCTCCAGCGGCCGGACGAAACCCGCGCCGATCGTGGTCTCCAGCTTCGCGACGAACCGGTCCGCGTCCGCCGATCCGGCCAGGTTGAACACCGCGACGGCCAGCGCGTAGCCGTTCTCGGTGTCGGAGTAGATCGCCCGCGCCGCCTGCGTGCAGCCGCCCCTGCCCAGCTCTTCGCCCACCGTCGTGCCCCACACGGCGGCGGCGCAGTCGCCGTCCAGCCGCTTCGCGCGCAGCTTCACCGTCACCTTCCCGTCCAGGACCGACAGCTTCGCCGCCGACGAGGGGAACTCCTCCCCGACCGTCAGCGGGTCGGCGTCCGCACTGCGGGAGGCGATCCCGGCGTACGCGGCACTGGACGGCGAACTGGAGTAGGAGGTCGGCGACACACCCGTCCCGGCGGGCTTGCCGATATTCGCGTTGGTCGCGCCGGCGGTCTTCGGAGGATCTCCGCCGTCCAGGAGGACCACGGCGCCGAGCCCGAGGAGCACCAGCACGCCCAGGACCGCCGCCGCGGCGAAGTACGGCTTCGGCCCGGGACCCCCGCGCCGCACCGCACGGGCCCGGCGTTCCGGTTCGGTGGGACGTCCCGCCGGCCTGCCCGGCCGGCGGCCCTTGCCGCCCTTCTTCGGCCGCTTGCCGCGCGGACCCGGGCGCTGGGGCGGGATGTCGGCGTAGGCGTCCTCGGCGGGCGGCGCGCCGTCCAGGGGCGCCTCCCCATAGGGGGCGTCCTCATAGGGGGCGTCGTCGTAGGGGGCGTCGTCGTAGGGCGTCACGGGCGGCGGCGGGGCGGGGCGTTCCCTCCGGGGCGCGGCACGGCGCGACTGGCCCGCCCTGCGGGGACCGCCCGCGCGGGCCGGTGCCGACCGGCGCGGGGCGGGCTGCCGGCGGCCCTGGCGGCTCACCGGGGGCCGCCCCCGCCCGCCGCGGCGCTGCTCATCGGAGTCCACGACCACGCGGACGGCCGGGCGGCACCGGCCGGCTCACTGGCCGGACCGCCCGCCGGAGACCAGCTCGAGGCGCCCGTACAGGAAGTCGGCGGCGTTCTCGATCACCAGGCTCACATCGATCATCTCGTTGAGCGAGGCGGGCTGTGCGCCGCCGGCCCGCTCCACCCACGTGACCACCGCGTAGTGGCCGTAGGTCTTGGAGTAGGCGGCGCTGAACCCGGGCCCGAACGCGGGCACGCCCGGCGCCTTCAGCGGGGTCACCCAGCCGGCGGCGGCCGCCGGGTCCAGGTCGCGGAGGATCTGCTTGACCCCCTCCTCGCTCACCAGGTTGATCACGACGAACTGGCCGACGTACTTCTTGTCGTCGCTCACGTAGGCGGCCCGGACGACCTGGTTGCACTGGTACTTGGCGAGGTCGGCCTGCAGCCGGGCGCCCCACGTCGCGGCCTTGCAGTCCGAGCTCAGCTTGGACGCGGCCAGCGCGAAGGAGTACTTCCCCGACTTGAGGTTCTTGGCGGAGAACGCCTCGCCCTCGGTGATCGCGCGGCCGTCGGCGGACCGGCTCGCGATCTTGGCGAAGCCCTCGCCGAGGTAGTCCGGCGCGTACGCGGTCGGCGCCGCCTGCTTCGCCGCCGGTTCGTCCTTCCCGCCGGTCAGCATGACCACCGCGACGGCCGCGACGATCACCACGACCAGCGCGGCGGCCGCGGCGAGCAGCAGCTTCGGACTGGGGAGCTTTCGGCCGGGCTTGTCGTCCGGCCAGAAGTCCCGCCCGCGGCCCTTCTGCGCGGCCTCGGCGGAACCTGAGTCACGAGCCTCGATCACAGCCCCGGAGCTTAGCGGTCCGGGTCGCCCCCGCGTGGCTAAAAGGGCGTTTCATCCAGATTCCTTCGGCTACAGCCCGTTGGTGCCGATCAGCGCGCCGACGCCGTAGGTGATCGCCGCGGCGGCGGCGCCGAACAGCAGCTGCCGCGTCCCGCCGAACCACCAGGCGCGGGTCGTGACCCGCGACACCAGGGCCCCGGCGATGAACAGCCCGAGGGCCGCGACGCCCGCCGCCGGCCACAGCGAGGTGGCGCCCAGCAGGTACGGCAGCACCGGCAGCAGCGCGCCGACCGCGAACGACAGGAACGACGAGCCCGCCGCCAGCACCGGTGAGGGCAGGTCGCCGGGCGTCACCCCGAGCTCCTCCCTGCTGTGCACCTCCAGGGCCTCGTCGGGGTCGCGGGACAGCTGCCGGGCGACCTCGGCGGCCGTCTCGGGGTCCACACCGCGGGCCTCGAAGACCTCGGCCAGCTCCCGTTCCTCGGCCGCCGGGTGGCGGGCGAGCTCCAGCCGCTCGACCTCGATCTCGGCCTCCGCCAGCTCCGACTGGGAGGCGACCGAGATGTACTCCCCCGCCGCCATCGAGAACGCGCCCGCCGCCAGGCCGGCGAGGCCCGCGAGCAGGACGACCTTCTGGCTCGCCTGGCCGCCCGCGACGCCCGCGATCAGCGCGAAGTTCGAGACCAGCCCGTCCATCGCGCCGAACACCGCGGGCCGCAGCCAGCCCCCGGTGACGTCCCGGTGCCGGTGGTGGTGCTCCGCCGTGGTACCGGGCTTCTCGCCGGTCATCTCGCCTGAGTCGAACACCGTCGCCGTTTCCTACTTCCCGTCCTTGACGGGCTCCCCCTTCTCGGTCCGATCGGGGTCGGCGGCACCGTCGTCCCCATTGTCCCCGGCCACGGACGCCCCTCCGGCCTCGGGGGTCCCACCTTCGTCCGCGGCCTCGGCCTCGCTCTCCTCGGCCTCCGGCTCCTCGGCGTCGGCCCGCGGCTCGGACTCTTCCGGCTCGGACTCTTCCGGCTCCGGCTCAGCCTCTTCGGCCTTCGCCTCAGCCTCCTCGGGCTCAGGCTCGGGCTCAGGCTCGGGCTCAGCCTCCTCGGGCTCCGCCTCGGCCTCTCCCGGCTCCGCCTCGGCCTTCTCGGGCTCGGCGGGCTCCGCCTCGGCCTCTCCCGGCTCCGCCTCGGCCTTCTCGGGCTCGGCGGGCTCCTCCTCGGCCTCTCCCGGCTCCGCCTCGGCCTTCTCGGGCTCGGCGGGCTCCTCCTCGGCCTCGGCGTCGGGCTCTTCGGGCTCCTCGTCGCGCTGCCCGGGCTCGGCCCCCGGTTCCTCGTCGGCCTGCTCCGCGATCTCGCCGACGGAGCCCGTGGCGCTCTTGGCGTTGTCCGTGGCGCCCGCGTCCTGCGCCTCGGTCTCCTTCGCGACGGAGACGCCGCCGGACGGGGTCTCGGCGGCCGGGCCGCCGACGTTCTCGGGGCCGGTGCGGCCGCGGGCCAGGTACAGGTAGGCGACCGCGCCGACGAAGATGACGATCGACGTCCAGTCGTTCAGCCGCAGGCCGAGGATGTGGTGGGCGTCGTCGATCCGCAGCGCCTCGATCCAGCCCCGCCCGGCCGTGTAGGCGGCGACGTAGAGCGCGAACGCGCGCCCGTGCGTGAGCTTGTAGCGGCGGTCCGCCCAGATCACGAGGATCGCGACGCCGACGCACCACAGCGACTCGTACAGGAACGTCGGATGGTAAGTCGCGACGTCGGCGTACTTGGGGTCGAGGGCGGGGCCGCCGTCCAGCATCGGCCGGTGGTTCTCGTCGATCTTCAGCGCCCAGAAGGTGTCCAGCGGACGGCCGTACAGCTCCTGGTTCCAGTAGTTGCCCCAGCGGCCGATCGCCTGCGCGAGCGCGATACCGGGCGCCACCGCGTCGCCGAGCGCCAGCACAGAGATCCCGCGCCGCCGGCAGCCGATGACCGCGCCGACCGCGCCGAGGACGACGGCGCCCCAGATGCCGAGCCCGCCCTTCCAGATCTCCAGCGCCCGGACGGGGTCGCCGCCCTCGCCGAAGTAGCGCTGGTAGTCGGTGATCACGTGGTAGAGCCGCCCGCCGACGAGGCCGAACGGAACCGCCCACACGGCCACGTCGATGATCACCCCGGGCGTGCCGCCCTTGGCGGCCCAGCGGCGCTCGCCCAGCCAGACCGCGGCGACGATGCCGAGGATGATCATGATGGCGTAGGCACGCAACGGGATGGGGCCGAGGTGCCAGACGTCCTGCGAGGGACTCGGTATGTAGGCGACCGGGTGCATGACCGTTGACGTTACCGCCTTCCGGGCACCGTGCGCGCCCTCTCCATCACCGCGATGAGGCCGTGACACCCGCCGCCCGGCCGAGGGCTGCCTTCGAGGCGCCCTCCGGGGTGCCGCCGGAACGCGTGCCGCCCGGGGCGGGCGTGCCGCCGGTGGCCTTCGCGACGGCCTTCTTCAGGCCGTCCGGGGACCCGAGGACCTCGTCGTGGACCTTCTCGCCGCCCAGCGCCAGGTACGGGGTGGAGTCGACGCCCGCCTTCCCCGCCTGGGCGCTCGCCTGGTCCACCGCCTTGATCTTCTGGTTCCCGTCGACGCAGGCGGCGAAGGACGGGTCGGTGACGCCCACGTCCCTGGCCCACCTGATCAGGTCCGGCGAGGAGAAGCCCTTCTCGCCCTCGGGAGGCTGCTCGGCGTAGAGCCTGTCGTGGTACTCGACCCAGTGGCCGACGGGCATGCAGGCGGCGGCGTTCGCGGCCCGCCGCGAGTTGGACATCAGCGGGTCCTGCTGGAACAGCTGGAACGGCCGGTAGACGACCTTCACCCTGCCCTCGGCGGCGAGCTGCTTCATCGTCCCGCCGAGCCGCTTCTCCATCGCCCTGCACGCCGGGCACTGGAAATCCTCCCAAACGTCGAGGACCGGTGCGGTGACGCCCGGCCGCGCCATCGCGACCGATCCGTCCTGCTGCCGCGTCGCGGGCGCCAGCGCGCCCTTGTAGGAGTCGTCCAGCGGCTTGTTCCCGTCCCCGGAGGCCACGACGACCACCACCACGACCGCGACGGCCACCACGGCGACGGCGCCGAGGACGACCAGCAGCGCCCGCTGCCGCCGCCGCCGGGCCGCGGCGCGCGCCCGTTCGCCCGCGAGCCGCCTGCGCGCGGACGGCTCCCTGCCCTGCTCGCTCATCGATCCCCCGATCGGCTACTGCGCGTGCACGTGAGCATCCACGAGCGTAGCGGGGAAGGGTACGCCGGGCGGGCAGAAAGCGCCGCGCCGCGCCGTCCCGGGGGGGGGACGGCGCGGCGCTCAGGAGCCTGTGGTCACTTGCCCGCGGCGGCCGCCGCGTCGATCGTCGCCCGGAAGGCGGCGGGGTTCATGAACTGCGTCTGGTCGAGCTTCTGGCCGTTCAGGAAGACCGTCGGCGTGCCGTCGACGCCGCGGTCCTGCAAGGCGTACTTGGTCATCGCGTCGACCGTGGACTTCTTCTGCCCGTCCCGCACGCACTTCTCGAAGTTCGGGTCGGTGACGCCCACGTTCTTGCCCCACTTGACGAGGTCGTCCGGCGAGAAGCCCTTCGAGCCCTCGGCGGGCTGGAACTTGAAGAGCGCGTCGTGGTAGGACATCCACTGGGCGGCCGGGACGCACAGCGCCGCCTCGGCCGAGCGCAGCGAGTTGATCTTGACTGGGTCCTTCTGCTGGCCGAACAGGTGGAACGGCCGGTAGACGACCTTGATCTTGCCCTGCTGCGCGAGATCCTCGATGGTCTTGCCGGTGGTGGACTCGAACTGCTTGCAGATCGGGCACTGGAAGTCCTCGAAGATCTCCACCTCCGGCTTGGTCACCCCCGCCTTGGCCATCAGGATGGAGCCGTCGGCCTGCCGGCTGAGCGGGGCGAGGGCGCCCTTGTGCGGCTCGGCGCGGCCGTTCTTGTTCTTCTGGTCGATGACGATGACGGTCGCGACCACGATCACCGCCACCGCGACCACCGACCCGAGGACGATGGCGAGCAGCCGCCGCTGCTTCTCCCGCGCCGCCTGCCGCTTGCGCTCGGCGGCCAGGCGATCCCTCGCGGACCGCTCTCGTGCGGCCTTGCTCATTGAGTCTCCTATGAATGCGGACCCGCGCCGTCACCGGTGCGGCGCGGTACCGGCGAGATTAGTCGACCTGACCGATCCGCCGGAATTCGTCGATCAGAACGAGGATGAACAGCAGAACGGTGATCACGTGGACCCCGGTGCACCACAGGCAGATCTTGTGCAGGATCGCCAGCTCGACGGTGACGAGGTACACGACGAACAGCACGCCCACCGCGGTGCTCGCCACCCGTCCCCACCGCAGCGGCGGCAACGTCGACCGCAGCGCCCACGGCGTGATCAGCGCGCCGAACGCCACGAAGAACGCGAGGCCGAGCAGCGGCATCGGGATCCCCGCGAGGGAGGAGTACTCGCTGGTCGTGACGGCGTGGCAGTCGACGGTCCGGGACGCCGAGCACACCAGCGCGCCCTCGTCGTAGTGCGTGATCGTCAGATAGACGGAGATCCCGAGCCCGGCGAGCGTCAACAGCCAGGCCGCGCCCTGGAACCACACGGGCGGCAGCGGCGTCCCGGCCGCCCCGGCCCGGTCCTTCGCCGTCATCTCTTGCGTCATCGTGATCCTTCCGGGACCGCCTCCGCCGGCGAACACACCCTATTGGAGAGCGGAGGCGGCACATGACATGAACTCGGCGGCCGCCGCGAGGAGTTCCCGCGGCGGCGTAAAACGTCCGCGCGAGCCCGTCCGGTCGCGGTCAGCGACCGTGGCGAACGCCCGCCGCCAGCTCCTCGGTGAGCGACCGGACGCCGGCCAGCCCGGAGGCGGGGTCGGGGGCGTCCAGCAGGCGGCGGATGAACGCCGAGCCGACGATCACGCCGTCGGCGAACCCGGCGACCTCGGCGGCCTGGGCGCCGGTGCCGACACCGAGGCCGAGGCCGACCGGCAGGTCCGTCCCGGTCTTGTCGAGGACGGCGCGGGTCCGCTCGACGAGCCGCGGGGCGCCGGTGCCGACGGCGGAGCGGGCGCCGGTGACGCCCATCAGGGACGCCGCGTAGACGAAGCCGCGGCACACCCCGGTGACCGTCTCGATGCGCTCGTCGGTGGAGCTGAGCGCGACGAGGAACACCCGGTCGAGGCCGTGCGCGTCGGACGCCTCCAGCCACGCGCCGCCCTCCTCGGGGGTGAGGTCGGGCGTGATCAGCCCGGACCCCCCGGCCGAGGCGAGGTCGCGGGCGAAGGCGTCGGTGCCGTAGTGGTCGACGGGGTTCCAGTACGTCATGACGAGGGTCGGGACGCCGGTGGCGGCGACCGCCTCGACCGTGCGGAAGACGTCCGCGACCCGGACGCCGCCGACGAGCGCCTGGTGGACGGCGTCCTGGATGGTGGGACCGTCCATCATCGGGTCGGTGTAGGGCAGGCCGATCTCGATGACGTCGCAGCCCGCGTCGACCATGGTCCGCGCCGCGTCGATGGCGCCCTGGTAGGTGGGGAACCCGGCGGGCAGGTAGCCGACGAGCGCCGCGCGCCCGTCGGCCTTGGCCTTGTCGTAGGCGGTCTTGACGCTCACGCGTTCTCTCCCTCGGGCATCAGGCCGAAGAAGGTGGCGGCCGTGTGCATGTCCTTGTCGCCGCGCCCGGACAGGCACACGACGATCGTGGCGTCCGGGCCGAGCTCCTCGCCGACCTTGAGCGCGCCCGCGAGCGCGTGCGCGGACTCGATCGCCGGGATGATCCCCTCGGTGCGGCACAGCAGCGCGAACGCGTCCATGGCCTCGGCGTCGGTGATCTCGCGGTACTCGGCGCGGCCGGTGTCGTGCAGCCACGAGTGCTCGGGGCCGACGCCGGGATAGTCGAGGCCGGCGGAGATCGAGTGGGTTTCGAGGGTCTGGCCGTCGGCGTCCTGCAGCAGGTAGGTGCGCATGCCGTGGATGACGCCGAGCGAGCCGCCGACGAGGGTCGCGGCGTGCTTGCCGGTGGCGACGCCGTCGCCGCCCGCCTCGAACCCGTACAGCCGGACGGACTCGTCCGGGACGAAGGCGTGGAAAGTGCCGATCGCGTTTGAGCCGCCGCCGACGCAGGCGACCACGGCGTCCGGGAGCGCGCCGGTCATGTCGAGGCACTGCCGCCGCGCCTCGACGCCGATGATCCGCTGGAAGTCGCGGACCATCATCGGGAACGGGTGCGGGCCCATGGTGGAGCCGATGCAGTAGTGGGTGTCGTCGACGGTGGCGACCCAGTCGCGGAACGCCTCGTTGCAGGCGTCCTTGAGGGTGCGGCTCCCGGTCTTCACCGGGATCACCTCGGCGCCGAGCATCCGCATCCGGGCGACGTTGAGGGCCTGCCGCTCGGTGTCGACCTCGCCCATGTAGACGGTGCAGGTCAGGCCGAGCAGCGCCGCCGCGGTGGCGGTGGCGACGCCGTGCTGCCCGGCGCCGGTCTCGGCGATCACACGGCTCTTGCCCATCCGCCTGGTGAGCAGCGCCTGGCCGAGCACATTGTTGATCTTGTGGGAGCCGGTGTGGTTGAGGTCCTCGCGCTTGAGCAGCACGCGGGCGCCCGCGTGCTCGGAGAAGCGCCTGGCCTCGGTCAGCAGGCTCGGGCGGCCCGCGTAGTTCGCGAGCAGGTCGTCCAGCTCGGCGGTGAAGGCAGGGTCGTTCTTGGCGGTCTCGAACTCGCGGGTGAGCTCGTCCAGCGCCGCCATCAGCGCCTCGGGGGCGAACCGCCCGCCGAAACGGCCGAAGTGGCCCGTGGCGTCGGGCACGGCTCCAGCACCGCGCGCGGCGGTGTCGATGGTCATGGGAAAACGCGTCCTGTCATGGGAGAAGTGGCGATCCGGTCAGTGGGGTTCCGTTTCAGCCCCGCCATCGCTCCCGGAGCGGTTCGACCTGCATGCACTCACCCTACCGAGCCGCGGGCCCCGGCCGTCAGCCGCTCTGCCGCAGCGCCGGGTGGGCGCCGGCCGCGACCAGGTCGGCGACCGCGGAGCGCGGGTCCTTGCCGACCACGAGGCTCTCCCCGACCAGCACCGCGTCGGCGCCGCTGGAGGCGTAGGCGAGCAGGTCGTGCGGCCCCCGCACCCCCGACTCGGCGACCTTCACGACGTCCTTGGGCAGCGTGGGCGCGACCCGGGCGAACACGCCGCGGTCGACCTGCAGGGTGCGCAGGTCGCGGGCGTTCACGCCGATGACCTTGGCGCCCGCGTCGACGGCGCGGGCCGCCTCCTCCTCGGTGTGCACCTCGACGAGCGGGACCAGCCCGATCGACTCGGCCCGCTCGACCAGCGAGACCAGGGCGTCCTGTTCCAGCGCGGCGACGATCAGCAGCGCCATGTCGGCGCCGGCCGCGCGCGCCTCCCACAGCTGGTAGGAGGTGACGATGAAGTCCTTGCGCAGGACGGCGACGTCGACGTCGGCGCGGACTTCGGCGAGGTCGGCCAGGCTGCCGCCGAAGCGGCGCCGCTCGGTCAGCACGCTGATCACCTTGGCGCCGCCGGCCGCGTAGTCGCGGGCGAGCGCGGCGGGGTCGGCGATCGCGGCGAGCGCGCCCTTGGACGGGCTGCTGCGCTTGACCTCGGCGATGACCGAGACGCCCTGCCCGCGCAGTGCGCCGAGCGCGTCCCGCGGAGCCGGGGCCTTCGCCGCCTTCTCCTTGAGGGCGTCGAGCGGGACCTCGCGCTGCCTTCCGGCGAGATCGGCCCGGACGCCGTCGATGATCTCGTCCAAAACGCTCAAGGTCGCAGGCCCCCTATTTCAGGTCGTTCCGTCCACCGATCGTAGCCGCCCCCTCGGACGCTCCCCGCACCCGGGCGGGCCGTCCGGCGCCGCCGCGGCGCGGGCGGCGCTCGTCAGGGCGCCAGCGCGTGCGCGAACGGCAGGTTGCGGACGATCCAGTAGACGACGAGGAGGCCGACGAACGAGTACGCGACGACCGGCTTGAACAGGGCCGAGCGCATCGGCAGCCCCTGCGCGGTCCTGACCGTCCACCGGACGTACAGGTAGCCGAAGACCGGCAGCATGACGAACAGCAGCGGGTTGAGCCCGAACGCGGTGCCCACGTGCCCGTGCGTGAGCGCGTACACGAGCCGCGTCATGCCGCAGCCGGGGCAGTAGTACCCGGTGAGGGCCAGGAACGGACAGCCGGGGTAGTGCCCGGGCTCGTTGGGGTCCGCGCGGAACGCGATGACCAGTGCTCCGGCGACGACCCCGCCCAACACCGCCGCCTGCGGCGCCAGCGCCCGTCCCAGGCTCCGCCCGGCGGGCGCATGCGAGTGCTCCTGTGCGTGGGCGGATAGGCGGGTCACACGTCCACCCTAAGCGTCCCCTGGAGGGATCAGGCGTCCAGGACGTAGCCGACGCCCCGGACGGTTCTGATGGGGCTGCCTTCGCCGAGCTTGGCGCGGAGCTGGGCGACGTGGACGTCGACCGTGCGGCTCCCGGCGCCGGCGCCGGGTCCCCAGGCGGCGTCGAGGAGCTGTTCGCGGGTGAAGACGCGCCCCGGGTTGCCCATGAGGAATTCGAGGAGGTCGAACTCGGTGACGGTGAGGGTGACGCGGCGGTCGCCGACGACGGCGGCGCGGTCGCGCGGTTCGAGGGCGATGCGGCCGGCGCGCAGCGGGCCCGGCGGCGTCTCGGCGGGGCCGCCGTGGCGGAGGGCCTCGGCGACGGCGCCGACGAGCACGCGGGGGCCGAAGGGCCGGTCGACGCGGTGGTCGCCGAGCGTCCGCGCGATCACCGGATCGAGCGGGCCGGTGACGGCGACGACGGGTGCGGGGCGGGCGGCGTCGGCGACGCGCCGGTAGAGGTCGGCGGGCAGCGCGCAGGTGGACAGGTCGAGGACGACGACGTCCGGGCGGCTGCGCTGGGCGGCGGCGGGCGCCCGCGCCGGGTCGGCCTCGATCTCGACGTCGAAGCCCTCGCGGGCGAGGTAGCGGCGCTGGAGCTCGGCGACGGCGGGGTCGTGCTCGATCACGAGGACGAGGCCTCCCCCGTCGGCGCTCACGATCGTCCGTTCCGCCGCGCGGTCGGGTCCTCGCCGCGGTCGAGGGACTTCCACAGCGCGGACGGGTCGTCCTCCGCGGCCGCGGCATCGGGTGGGGCGGCGCGCTCGTAGCGGGCCGACATGCCCGGCCAGCGCGCCCCGCGCACGGCGGTGAGGAGCCCGGCGACGACGAGCAGGATCCCGCCGGTGACCGAGACCATCCACCACAGGTCGACGTCCAGGGCGGGGTCGGCGCCGAGCTTGAGCAGGGCGCTCTTGTCCCCGGCGGCGGACAGCACGTTCGAGCGCTGGACGGCGGCCGTGGAGGCGTAGGCGATGCCGGCGCCGAACAGGGCGATGAGGACCCCCACGCACGCGCGGACACGTCCCCGGGTGGCGAACAGGGCGGCGAGACCTGCGAGGCCGGCCCATCCGAGGGCGCCGGACGCGCCGCCGAGGTCGCCGCCGGTGAGGTGCTGGGTGAACGGGGTGATGGCGTTCTGGGCGCTGACGGTCGCCCAGGTGCGCCCGGCGGCGAGGAGGGCGAGGCCGGCACCGGCGGCGCACAGCAGCGCCGTCAGGCCGCGTTCACGCGCGGGTGTTCCACCTACCGACATGCGCCCATTCTGCCGTCCGTCCCGCGATGCGAGGCACGGACCCCGCCCGGACGCGACAGGGCCCACCCTCCCTGGCGGTGGGGGGTGGGCCCTGATGTACGACTGCGGGTGTTACAGGGGGACGACCTGGTCGGCCTGCGGACCCCGGTTACCCTGCGTCACCTCGAACTGGACGCGCTGGTTCTCGTCCAGCGAGCGGTACCCGGAGGACTGGATGGCCGAGTAATGCACGAAGACGTCCGGCCCGCCGCCGTCCACGGCGATGAAGCCGAAACCCTTCTCGGCGTTGAACCACTTCACGGTGCCCTGCTGGGGCATGTCTTTCTCCTTGCGGCAAAACCTGAGCCCACACCTCGCGGGCCCGTGCGGTCGCTGCGGAACGCTCTCGCCCCCGGTACGGTCCCGGAAAAGCCAAAACGCCCGCTGCCATCAGTTCGCGGGCGTCTTGAACGATCGAGAACCACGACTGCAACCGACCGCCCCACCGTATCACCGCTTCCGCGTAAAGCGGAGGAGCCGCATCACTTGCGTTTCTCCTCTCGGCGAACCGTGCCGTTACCTGCCCGTTAAAGACTCCAACCGGTCTCGGTCAGGGACTTGACAGCATCCGTGGCCCCGGTGAGGCGGACCTTCGCGACATCCCCGCGGCCCAGTGCCCACAGGACGAGTTCGCCGACGGGGCCGTGCACGCGCACGGCTCCGCGAGTCCCGCCGGAGACGCGGACGCTCCTGCCGTCCGGCTGGACGAGCGTTACCTCGACATGAACTTTTCTTAGGACAAAGCGGGCAATTTTTATCCGTCGCCAGAGAAGTTCCTCGAGTTCCGGCGAGATCTCCCGAGGCTCCCAGTCGGGACGCGCACGGCGGACGTCCTCATGGTGAACAAAGAACTCGACGCCGTTCGCGATTTTGTCGACTCCAGGAACCGCGTAGGGCGAGAACTTCGGCGGTCCCTGCCGAAACCGTTCCACCAGCCGGCCGAACGGAACGGCGCGCGCCGTCCGCCGCCGCACACGCTCGGTGTAGAAGGCGAGCGGGGACAGCAGAATTCCCGGGGCCGCGTCGGGGCGTCCCTCGCGGACGACCAGATGGGCGGCCAGGTCGCGCGCGTTCCAGCCGGCGCATCCGGTGGCCGCTTCCGGCCCGGCATCCGCCAGCGCGGCCGCCAGCAGCAGCCGCTCGCGGCGGACGGGGCCCGCGCCGGCGCCGGAGTCCGCACCGGTGGCCGCCGGTGCGGACGCGGCGGGGACCGGGTCGTCCTCGGGCGTGCTCATCGCCTGATCGTAGGCCGTCGCGAGGCGGCCGGGAATAAGCGTCCGGGCGGGGTGGTAGGTGATATCCGGACCCGCAAATCCCCCCATCGCGGACGTGAGGGGGATTTCGGCCCCCCACCCGTGATCAAGGAGTCGCCGTGCCACCTGCGTCCAGACGCGTCAGCCCGCATGTCCTCAGGGAGGGCTTGGGCGTCCTGTGGGTGGCGGTGAAGGCGGAACCGCGGGTCTTCACCCTGTCGGTGCTCGCCAGCGCCCTGTACGCGGCGATGACCGTGGCGACCGCGCGGGTGCTCGGCTGGGCGACGGAGAAGGTCGTGCTGCCGGCGTTCGAGTCGGGGCACACGACGGCCGGGGCGCTGGCCGGGGCCGCCGCCGTCATCATGGCGGTGGCGCTGCTGAAGGCGCTCGGCGTCGCCGGCCGCCGGTTCTACGCGGGCCTCATGCAGTACCGGCTGCAGGCGTCCTACCGCCGGTCGGTGACCCGGCAGTACCTGCGGCTGCCGCTGGCCTGGCACCACCGGCATCCGACCGGGCAGCTGCTGTCGAACGCCAACGCCGACGTGGAGGCGGTGTGGGCGCCGATCGCGCCGCTGCCGATGGCGGTCGGCGTGGTCTTCATGCTGCTGATCGCGGCCGTGTCGATCCTGGTCACCGACGTGGTCGTCGCCGGGGTCGGCTTCCTGGTCTTCCCGGCCGTCGCGCTCATCAACGTCGTCTACCAGCGCCGGCTGTCGCCGGTGGCGACCCGCGCGCAGCAGCTGCGCGCGGAGGTCAGCGAGGTCGCGCACGAGAGCTTCGAGGGCGGGCTGGTCGTCAAGACCCTCGGCCGGGAGGCGGCGGAGACGCGCCGCTTCGAGGAGCGGGCCCGGGAACTGCGGGACGCGAACATCGCCGTCGGCCGGATCCGCGGGCTGTTCGACCCGGTGCTGGAGGCGCTGCCGAACCTGGGCGTGCTCGCCGTCCTGCTGATCGGGTCGGTGCGGCTGGACTCCGGCGCGATGTCGGCCGGCGACCTGGTGAACGTCGCCTACCTGTTCACGCTGCTGTCGTGGCCGATCCGCGCGCTGGGCTGGGTGCTCGGCGAGGTGCCGCGCAGCGTCGTCGGGTGGAACCGGGTCCGCGGCGTGCTGGACGCGACGGGGTCCCTCCCCTACGGGGACGGTTCGCTGGACGACTCCGGCGGGAGGGCGACCGAGCTGGAGGTCCGGGAGGTCAGGTTCGCCTACGAGGCGGCCGACGGCGATGGTTCCGGGCACCGCGTCCTGCACGACGTGTCGTTCGCCGCCTCCCCCGGGCGGACGATCGCGATCGTCGGCCCGACGGGGTCGGGCAAGTCGACGCTGACCTCGCTGCTCGTCCGGCTGGTCGACCCGGCGGACGGGTCGGTCCTGCTGGACGGCGCCGATCTGCGGGACGTACGGCGCGGCGGGGTCGCGGCGACGGCGGCGCTCGTCCCGCAGCAGACGTTCCTGTTCGACGACACGGTGCGCGGCAACGTGACGCTCGGGCTGGACGTCCCGGACGAGCGGGTCTGGGAGGCGCTGCGCCTCGCCCAGGCCGAGGGGTTCGTGGCGGCCCTCTCCGGCGGGCTCGACACGCGGGTGGGCGAGCGCGGGGCGACGCTGTCCGGGGGCCAGCGCCAGCGGCTCGCGCTCGCGCGCGCCCTGGTGCGGCGGCCCCGGCTGCTCGTCCTGGACGACGCGACGTCCAGCGTCGACCCGCAGGTCGAGGCGCGCATCCTGGAAAGCATCCGGGAGGCGCAAGAGGACGAGACCGGCGGCGCGACCGTCGTGGTCGTCGCCTACCGCAAGGCCACGATCTCGCTCGCCGACGAGGTCGTGTACATGGAGCACGGCCGGGTCATCGCGCGTGGCACCCACCTCGCGCTGCTGGAGAGTTCAAAGGGCTACCGCAACCTCGTCAACGCCTATGAGCGGGCCGAGGCGGAGCAGGAAGCGGTCGAGGGCGGCGAGGAGGCCCTGACATGACGACGGCCATGACGACGGTGACGAACACCGCGGGGCTGAGCGACACCGCCGACGAGGGCGCGATCAGCACGCTCCGGCGCGGGCTGCGGCTCAGCCCGGAGTTCCGGGCCGGGCTGGCGGGGACGCTCGCGCTCGCCCTGGTGTCGACGGCGGGGCGCGTGGTGGTGCCGATCGCCGTCCAGCAGACGATCGACAAGGGGCTCGGCGGAACGGACGGCCCCGACATCGGCTTCATCCGGACGGCGGTGCTGCTGTGCGCGGCGGCCGTGCTGGTGACGGCCGTGTGCGCGTACCTGATGAACGTGCGGCTGTACCGGACGTCCGAGGGCGGGCTGGCCGGTCTCCGGGTCAGGGCGTTCCGGCACGTCCACGACCTGTCGATGCTCACCCAGAGCGGCGAGCGGCGGGGCGCGCTGGTGTCGCGGGTGACGAGCGACGTCGACCAGATCAGCCAGTTCATGCAGTCGGGCGGGCTGATGTTCATCGTGTCGATGGGGCAGCTGCTCGTGGCGAGCCTGCTCATGGTCGTCTACTCGTGGGAGCTGGCCCTGCTGGTCTGGGCGGCGTTCCTGCCGCTGGCGTTCGCGCTGCGCCGCTTCCAGCGGATCCTGTCGCGGGCCTACATGCGGGTGCGCGAGCGGATGGGCGACCTGCTGGCGGCGGTCAGCGAGTCGGTCGTGGGCGCCCCGGTCATCCGCGCGTACGCGTCGGAGGAGCGCACCGGGCGGCGGGTGGACGAGACCGTGGAGTCCTACCGTTCCGCGCAGACCCGGGCGCAGGCCATGGTCGCGCTCACGTTCCCCATCAGCGAGCTGGTGGCCGCGCTGGCCACCGCCGCCGTCGTCATCGCCGGGACGCTGCTCGGCGTCGCCGGGGAGGTGTCGGCCGGAAAGCTGATCGCGTTCCTGTTCCTGGTGACCCTGTTCGTCAGCCCCATGCAGACGGCCACGGAGGTGCTCAACGAGGCGCAGAACGCGATCGCGGGCTGGCGTCGGGTGCTCGGCGTGCTGGACACCGTCCCGGACGTCGCCGACCCGGGCGACGCGGGTGAGACGCTGCCGCGCGGCCCGATCGAGGTGCGGTTCGAGTCCGTGGGGTTCGCCTACCCCGGCGGCCCGCCCGTCCTGCACGACGTGGACGTCGCCATCGCGCCGCGCAGCCGCGTCGCGATCGTCGGGCAGACGGGCTCGGGCAAGACGACGTTCGCCAAGCTCCTGACCCGGCTCATGGACCCCGTCTCCGGCCATGTCCTCGTGGACGGCGTGCCCCTGGAGCGCGTCCGGTTCTCGTCGCTGCGCGAGCGGATCGTCATGGTGCCGCAGGACGGGTTCCTGTTCGACGCCTCACTCGCCGACAACATCCGCTACGGGCGCCCGGAAGCGTCCGACGAGGACCTCGTCCTGGCCTTGACGGAGCTCGGCCTCGCCGACTGGCTCGACGGGCTCCCGCAGGGCCTGCGCACGCCCGTCGGGCAGCGCGGCGAATCGCTGTCGGCCGGCGAGCGCCAGCTCGTCGCGCTGGCCCGCGCCTACATCGCCGACCCGGACCTCCTCGTCCTGGACGAGGCGACGTCCGCCGTCGACCCGGCCACCGAGGTGCGGATCCAGCGGGCGCTCGACGGCGTCACCCGGGGCCGCACGGCGATCTCCATCGCGCACCGGCTGTCCACGGCCGAGGCGGCGGACGAGGTGATCGTCTTCGACGCGGGACGGATCGTCCAGCGCGGCCCGCATGCCGATCTCGTGACCGAACCGGGCGTCTACGCCGACCTCCACACCTCCTGGATCGCCCAGCGCGGGCTGTGATCGGAAAGGGCGGCCCCCGGGACGCGCGTATCGGGGCCCCTCGACTGGGAAAACGCAGCTAAAGCACTTGCCCGATATCTGGTCCAGTGCGCATTCTGCTGGGGTGAGCAACGAGGTCGTGTTGGAATCGGCGGGCACGCTGCACGGTCAACTGCAGCGGGGGCTCGGGAGGGCCGCGCGGCGCGCGGCGGACAAGCCCGGCGCGGGCGAGTACGTCTACGCCTGTGTCCGGCGGGATCCACGCTGGGATCGCCAGTGCGAGTCACGGCGGCTGTACTACGCCCGGTTGATGGTGGATCTGGAGTTGCCGGCGGGGCCGGTGGCGGAGCATCTGTTCGACCCGTCGGACCACACCGACCCGGACGAGTGGCGGGTGGATCTGGCGCTGGGCGTGCTCGCCGATCTGGTGCGGCTGAGCAGGCGGGAGGCCGCGGCGCCGCTGCGCCGGTACGCCGAGGAGGGCGCGCAGTGGTTCGACGCCGTCGCCGAGCTCATCGATCTTGAGGATCCGTCGCTGACGACCGGTTTGGACGCTCTCGTCGCCGCGCGCTGCGACGACGCGGACCTGGCACTGCTGATCCCGGGCCGGTTCAACCCGGTGATCGAGGCGTGGGCGGCGCGGCAGCCGCGGGTGGCCGAGGCGCTGGAGCGGCAGCGGGAGGCGGGCCGGGCGGCGCGCCGGGCGATGGCCACGGCCCCCGGGCGGGACGGGCAGAGCGAGGCCGAGCTGCTGGACGTGGCCCGGCGGCGGGGCGAGGGGGCCATCGCGGCGATCTTCGAGCTGGGCCGCCGGCGCACGCTCGCGCTGCTCGACCTGGCCGAGGAGCTGCTGCCGCAGCGGCCCAGCCGGTTCGGCGGCGCGGTGTGCCGGGCGCTGCGCGAGTACGGGCCGGAGACGCTGCCGCGGGCGCGGGCGTGGGCGGCGGAGCGGGGCGGCTGCGCCGACATGGGGCTGCGCATCCTCGCCCGCTACGGCACCCGGCAGGACATACCGCTGCTGATGGACGAGATGCGCGCCGCCGTCACCGGGCGGGAGTGGGCCGACGCCGCGAGCCCGATCGAGGGGCTGGGGCGGCTGCGCGCCGGTGAGGCCGTCCCGCTGTTGAAGACCGCTTGGGCCGAGTCCACCTATGCCTATCTGAGACCCCGCATTCTGACCGCGTTGACGAGAACGGCGCCGCACACCGCCGAGTCCTATACCGTCGAAGGGCTGTGGGACTGCGAGGACGGCGTCCGGGCCGAGGCCGCCCGGTTCGCGCCGCTGACCCACGAGACCGGGCTGCGGCTGCGGCGGCTGCACAACGACGGCGCCGAGGACCCTGACGTCCGCGCCGCGGCCGGCGCCCGCCTGATGACCTGAGAGCCCGGATGAACCCCGCCGGGGCGGGGCGCGTATTCCCCCGTCGAATCGCGCGTCTCACCCCGGAGAGGAAGAGCGATGGGTTCCCGACACCATCTCGGCCTGATGAAGACGGTGCCGCTGTGCGCCGCCGCGCTGGCCCTGCCGCTCGCGGCCGGCTGCTCCGCCAAGTCGGACGCGTCGGCGACCGGCGGCAAGGCCGCCAAGCCGGCGAGCCTGGCGGAGCTCGCCCAGCAGACGGACTGCTCCCTGACCGGGAAGCGGAAGGTCAAGGATCTGGAGCAGGGGAACTGCAAGACCTCGCAGGGACGCTTCGTCCTCCTCAGCTTCACCACCGACAACGGCATGAACGCCTGGCTGACGGAGGCCAAGCCCTGGGGCGGGACGTACCTCGTCGGGGCGCGCTGGGTGGCGGTCAGCCAGGAGCAGACCCTGCAGTCGCTCCGCAAGGAGCTGGGCGGCAAGATCGTCCAGGGTGACAACCACGGCCCGAGCCACGGATCCGGTCACGGCGCCGGTCACGGCTGAGCCGTCTCACCGGGTCCCGGCGGCCTCGTCGCCGCGGACGAGGAGGGCGCTCCAGCGCTCCAGGGCGGGGCCGACGCGGGCCAGGACGCGCCGCGCCGCGACGCCGCGGCCGATCACGCCCGGGTGCCACAGCGGGTGCCCGGGGCCGTCGACGACGACGCGGACGGCGGCGACCGGCAGGGTCCCGGCACGCGCGGCGACGAGGGCGGACTCCATGTCCGCCACCCGGGCGCCCTGCGCCGCCAGCAGCGCGCGTTCCGCGCCGCGGACGACGTGGCCGGCGGTCAGCAGCGGACCGGTCTGCACGCTCAGGCCGTCGCGGATCAGCTCCTCGGCGAGCAGGCGCGGCGCCGCGCACGGCACCGCCTTCCCGCCCGCGGCGATCCCGCGGATCTCGTCGGCGACGAGGACGTCGCCGGGGCGCAGCCGCTCGTCGAGCGCGCCGCCGAAGCCGACCGTGACCAGCGCGGCGCAGGCGTCCGGCAGCCGGTCGGCGCGGCGGGCCCGGTAGCCGACGACCACGACGGGCGTACGGGTGAGGCCGCGCCGAACCGCGCGCGCCTCGATGCCCAAGGCGGCGCACACCACGGGGCCCAGCACCGGCGACTCCACGGCTTCGTCCATGTTCACCCGTCCAGCGAAACACGAGGTCATCCGGAGATCCAGTTCCGTCACCGCGGGGTACCACATTCGTCCTGGGCGGATCCGCCTCGCGGAGGGCGCGGGCGGGCCCCCGTCCCCATAGACTCCCGGGTATGACCTCCTTTCCCCTTCGGCGGAAGCTGGCCGTACTCCCGTTCGTCCTGCTGCTGCTCGGCGGTGCGGCCGCGTGCGGCGGCGAGAACAGCAAGACCTCCTGCGGCGTCAACTCGTGCACGGTGACCTTCGACCGCGGCGTCGACGCGAGCGCGTCCGTGCTGGGCGTCAAGGCCGAGCTCGTGAAGGTGCAGGGCGAGATGGTCACCCTCAAGATCGGCGGGCAGACCGTGACGGTGCCGGTCGGCGACGGGCAGCAGTCCGACGGGTTCGACGTCTCGGTGCAGTCGGTCACCAAGGACCACGTGGTCGTGAAGATCTCCCACAGCGGCTGATCCGGTCTAGTATTCGCTCATGCGTTCGATGAACGTGGCGGAGCGGCGGGCCCGGCTCGCGCTCCGCCACCGGCTCTCCCCGCAGGCCAGGACCGACGACGTCGCCGGCATCGCGCGGTCGATGGTGGTGCTGCACGCCACCGACCCGGCCACGGTGTTCCTGTCGGTCGCGGCCCGCAGCGTCGGCGCGGTCCCGGGCGCGGTGGAGAAGGCCTTGTACGACGACCGCACGCTGCTGCGGATGCTCGCGATGCGCCGGACGATGTTCGTCGCGCCCGTGGAGCTGGTCCCGGTCCTGCAGTCGTCCACCGCCAACGGGCTGGCCGCCAAGCAGCGCGCCACGTACTCCCGGCTGATCGAGCGCGGCGGCGACGTCCCCGACGTCCCGGCCTTCTTCGCCGAGGCCGAGGAGGCCGCGCACCGGGCGCTGCTGGCGCGCGGGGAGGCGACGGGCGCCCAGCTCGGCGCGGACGTGCCGCTGCTGCGGACGCGGGTCGACCCGGCGCCCGGCAAGTCCTACTCGCGGCCGACGAGCGTCACGACGTGGATCCTGGTCACGCTCGGCTGCGAGGGCCGCATCGTGCGCGGCCGGCCGAACGGCTCCTGGACGAGCAGCCAGTACCGGTGGTCGCCCGCCGAGGCGTGGCTGCCGGGCGGGATCGAGGACGTCCCGGCGGACGGGGCCCGGGCCGAGCTCGTCCGCCGCTGGCTGCGCGCGTTCGGGCCCGCGCCGGCCGCGGACCTGAAGTGGTGGACGGGCTGGAACGCCGGCGACGTCAGGAAGGCGCTCGCCCTCCTGGACGTCACCGAGGTCGATCTCGGCGGCGCGACCGGCCTCGTCCTGTCCGACGACCTGGAGCCCGAGCCCGCGCCGGAGCCGTGGGCGGCGCTGCTGCCCGCGCTCGACCCGACCCCGATGGGCTGGCAGGAGCGCGGCTGGTTCCTCGGCGAGCACGGCCCGGCGCTGTTCGACCGGAACGGCAACATCGGCCCGTCCGTGTGGTGGGACGGCCGCATCATCGGCGGCTGGGCGCAGCGCAAGGACGGCGAGATCGTGTTCCGCCTGCTGGAGGACGCCGGCGCGGAGGCCGAGGCCGCCGTCGAGCGGGAGGCCGCGCGCATGGCGGCGTGGTACGGCGACGTCCGCGCGATCCCGCGGTTCCGCACCCCGCTGGAACGGGAGCTCACGTCCTGAGGCGGCGTCAGTAGTAGGGGCCGGCCGCGGTGACCGTCCGCCGCTTGGCGCCGCCGCGGCGCAGGAGGGTGACGACGAACGCGACGGCGGCGAGCCCGCCGAGGCCCAGCGCGGTCAGCAGGGCGAGACCGAGGTAGCCGTGGACGGTGTCGTCCGGTGTCACCAGAAGGGGCCCATCGGCGCCCTGGCACGTCAGCAGGGCGTCACCGGACACCGGTGCCGTGAACGTGGCCGTGTAGCGGTAGGACGCGTGGTCGGACGCGCTCCACGAGTTCTTCCTTGTCAGCCGGACGGGCCCGGACTGTTCTCCCACCTGCACCCGGCAGGCGTAGGGCGACGACCCGCCCGTGCGGACGTACACGAAGTACCCGTATCCCTCCGTGAGCTCGATCCTCACTCCGGAGACGGAATCGCCCACGGCCGACGGGCCGTCCGCGACCTCCGAGCCGTCCCACAGCAACGCCACCATGGTGAAGAACCCCACGACGGCGACCAGCACGAGGACGATCGGCAGCGCGTACCAGCCCGCGCCCGGCCGGATGCGCTGCGGCGGCGCCCAGTTCGGCCCCGCGGGCCCCGGCCCCATGGGCGGCGGTCCCGTCGGCGGGTTCGACCCGGGCCACATGTCTTCTCCCCCCGCGGAGCGCTTCTGCCGGATGACAACGATTCCAGAGAACCGCACGCCCCGCCAGGGAAGCCTTCTGTAAGGGGCTGCTGATCGCGGCGTTCGAGCGTGTCTGTAACGTCGCCCTGGGACAGAGGGGGTGCACGTGGCGACATCGTCCGGCCTGGAGCCCGTGACGCTGCCGCCCGAGACCGCGGGACTGCGGTCGCGGGTCCGGGAGTTCCTCGCGGAGACCCCGTTCACGGCCCGCTGCGACAGCTGGCTCACCGGCGCCGACCCGGCGTTCAGCCGGCTCCTCGGCGAGCGCGGCTGGCTGGGCATGACGCTGCCGGAGCGCTACGGCGGGCACGGCCGCTCGCCGCTGGAACGCTTCGTGGTGATCGAGGAGCTGCTGGCCGCCGGGGCGCCGGTGGGCGCGCACTGGATCGCCGACCGGCAGACCGGGCCGTCCATCCTCGCCAACGGCACCGAGGAGCAGAAGAGGCGGTTCCTGCCGGCGATCGCGCGCGGCGAGTGCTTCTTCGCGATCGGGATGAGCGAACCCGACTCGGGGTCCGACCTGGCGTCCGTCCGCACGCGCGCCGAGCGGGTCGCGGGCGGGTGGCGGCTGCACGGCACCAAGGTATGGACGAGCGGCGCCCACCTCGCGCACGCGATCCTCGTCCTCGCCCGCAGCGCGCCCCGGGACCGGGACCGGCACGCGGGCCTCAGCCAGTTCATCGTGGCGCTGCCGGACGGTCGGGTGACGATCAGGCCGATCCGCGGGCTGTCCGGCGAGCATCATTTCAACGAGGTCGTGTTCGACGGCGTGTTCGTGCCGGACGCGATGGTGCTCGGCCGCGCCGGGGACGGGTGGCGGCAGGTCACCGCGGAGCTGGCCTACGAGCGCAGCGGCCCCGAGCGGCTGCTCAGCACGTTCATGCTCGTCCGGCTGCTGCACGGCCGTGCCGCCGGCCCGGCGGCGGTGCGGGCGCTCGGCGGGCTGACCGCGCGGCTGTGGGCGCTGCGCCAGGCGTCCCTGGCCGTCGCCGGCGCGCTCGCCAGGGGTGAGACGCCCGAACTGCAGGCGGCCCTCGTCAAGGACCTCGGAACGCGGTTCGAGCGCGAGGTCGTCGAGGTGGCGCGGCAGCACGTGGGCGTGGAACCCGACCCCGGCTCCCCCGACCCGCTGGCCCGCGCGCTGGCCGAGTCGGTCGTCCAGGCGCCCGGGTTCACGCTGCGGGGCGGCACCAACGAGATCCTGCGCGGCATCGTCGCCCGCGGCCTGGGAGTCCGCTGATGGGGCTGCTGGAAGAGACCGCGGACGAGATCCTCTCCCGGCCGGATCCGTGGCCGGCGCTGGAGGAGGCCGGCCTCGCGCTGGCCGGGGTGCCGGAGGAGGCGGGCGGCAGCGGCGGGGACCTCGCCGACGCCGCCGCCGTCCTGCGCGCGGCCGGATACCACGCGGCCTCCGTGCCGCTCGCCGAGACGGGGCCGCTCGCCGGGCGGCTGCTCGCGGGCGCCGGGCTGCCGGTGCCGCCTGGCGTCCTCACGGCCATGTCCGGGGAGGCCGAGGCGTTCGAGGACGCCGGCGGCTGGACGTTGAACGGAACGTTCCGCCGGGTGCCCTGGGCCCGCTCGGCGCGGTTCCTGGTCGTCCTCGGGAACGGCCTGGTCTTCCTCGTCGACCCGTCCCGCGCGCAGATCACCGAAGGGGCGAACGTGGCGGGGGAGCCGCGCGACGACGTCGTCCTGTCCGGTGTCCGGGTGGAGACGGCGGCGCCGTGCGCGGCGGACGCGGCGGAGCTGCGGCGGCGCGGGGCGCTGGCGCGGGCCGTCCAGCTGACGGGGGCGATGCGGCGCGCGCTGGACCTCAGCGTCCGGTACGCGGGCGAGCGCGAGCAGTTCGGGCGGCCGATCGGGCGGTTCCAGGCCGTCCAGCAGATGCTCGCCGAACTGGCCGGGGAGGCGACGGTCGCGGACGTCGCGGTGCGCGCGGCCGTCGGCACCCCGGGCGACCCGGTCGCGGTGGCCGCCGCCAAGGCGAACGCCTCGCGGGCGGCGGGCACGGTCGCGGCGATCGCCCACCAGGTGCACGGGGCGCTCGGCGTCACCGAGGAGCACGTCCTGCGCCGGGTCACGCTGCGGCTGTGGTCGTGGCGGGACGAGTACGGGAACGAGACCGCCTGGGCGGACGAGCTCGGCGCCGCGGCCGCCGCGGCGTCCGACCCGTGGGCCCTCATCGCGACCGGGCCCGAACAGGGGGCCTGAACGGTTGGACGCGTCCGCGGGCGGTTACCTTACTAGGTAGTAGCGATTCCGCGCAGGGAGGCGGCATGGCGCTCTGGGACCGACTGCCCGCCCCGCCGATCCGGCTGCCCCGGCCCCGCGGGCTCGGCCGCTACACCGTCGAGCGCGACCTGCCGGTGACCATGCCGGACGGCGTGACGCTGCTCGCCGACCGGTACGTCCCGGCCGGCGTGGAGCGTCCGCCCACGATCCTCGTGCGGACCCCCTACGGTCGGCGCGGGCCCGCCGCCCTCGCCAACGGGCTGCTGTTCGTCCCGTTCGGATTCCAGCTGGTCGTGCAGAGCGCGCGCGGGACGTCCGGGTCCGGTGGCGAGTTCGATCCCCTCGGCAGCGAGCGCGCCGACGGGCTCGTCACCGTCGAATGGCTGAAGCGGCAGTCCTGGTTCCACGGCAGCTTCGCCGCCTTCGGCCCCAGCTACCTCGGCTACTCCGCGTGGGCGATCGCGGCCGAGGCGGGCCCCGAGCTGAAGGCGATGTCCCTGCAGATCACGGCGTCCTCGTTCCGGGACGCCGCCTACGTGGGCGGGTCGTTCGCGCTGGAGTCCGCGCTCACCTGGACCGACCTCACGCACCGGCAGCAGCGGCCGCTCGGCATGATCACCGCGCCGCTGACCTCGCGCCGCCGCGCCGTGCGCGCCGCCCGCTCCGGGCGCCCCCTCACCGAACTGGACGTGCTGGCGGGCGGCGAGCCCATGCGCTTCTACCAGGACCTCCTCGCCAACCACACCGGCGCCGGCGGCTACTGGGAGAGCCGCGACTTCAGCGGCACCGTCGGCGAGGTCGCCGCCCCCGTCACCCTGCTCGGCGGCTGGTACGACGTGTTCCTGCCCTGGATGGTCAAGGACTATCTCGCGCTGCGCGCCGCCGGCCACACCCCGTACCTGACCATCGGGCCGTGGTGGCACACCGACGCCCGCCACGGCCTGCCGGCGATCCGCGAGTCGCTCGCCTGGTTCCGCGCCCACCTGCAGGGCGACCCGTCCGGGCTGCGGGTGGATCCCGTCCGCGTCTACGTCACCGGCGCCCGCGAGTGGCGGCACTACCGCGAGTGGCCCCCGCCCGGCACGCGGCAGGCGCGCTGGCACCTGCACGCCGGCGGCGGCCTCGGCGAAGACGGCCCGCAGGACCACCCGGCGAGCGCTTACACCTTCGACCCGGTGCGCCCCACGCCCGCGCTCGGCGGTCCCACCCTGCTCGGCAGTTCCCGCCCGGTCGACAACCGCCCGCTGGAGCGGCGCCCGGACGTCCTGGTGTTCACCTCCCCCGCCCTCGCCGCCGATCTGGACGTCATCGGCCCCGTCGGCGCCGACCTGTTCGTCCGCTCCGACCGCGAGCACACCGACTTCGTCGTCCGGCTCTGCGACGTCGACCCGGACGGGACGTCCCGCAACGTCTGCGAGGGCGGCCTGCGGCTGCCCGCCGCCGCGGCGCGACCCACCGGGACGGACGGTGTCCTCCGCATCGCGGTCGACCTGTGGCCCACCGGGCACCGCTTCGCCCGCGGCCACCGCGTCCGCGTCCATGTCACGAGCGGCGCGCACCCCAAGGTCGCCGCCAACCCCGGTACCGGCGAACCCCTCGCCACCACCGCGACGAGAACGGTCAGGGCACACCAGGAGATCTTCCACGACCCGGGCCACCCGTCCGCGATCATCCTCCCGATCGCCGAACGCTCCCCCGAGGCCACCGTCCCGGCCCCCGAGGAAGACCCGGGTCTAGAGCCGGGCGACCCGGTCTAGAGCCGGGCGGCGATGGCCTTGGCGAAGCGTTCGGCGCTGCCGGGGCCGTGCTGGAGGTAGAGGTTGGGCTCGGTCAGCTCCAGTTCGATGATCAGCGGCGCGCCGCCAGGGCCGAGGATCATGTCGACGCGCGCGTAGAGGAGGTCCTCGCCGCCCGGAACGGCGGCGAGGGCGCGGGCGGCCAGCTCCAGTTCCGCCTCGGTCGCCGTGGACGCGGTGACCTGGCCCCGTGTGACGTCGTCGCGGACCGGCCCCTCGACGCCCGCTCCGGCGGTGAGGATCCGGGCCTTGCGGCCGGCGTGGCTGTACTCGCCGTCGCAGAAGATCAGCGCCGTCTCGCCGGCCGTGTCGACGGCGGACAGGTACGGCTGGACCATCACCGTCCGGCCCGCGTCGCGGAGCGAGCGCAGGTGGGCGCGGGCGGCGTCCTCCTCGCCGGGCCCCCAGCGGGCCGTGTCGCCCGCGCCGATCGACACGGCCGGCTTGATGACGTACTCGGGCCACCCGGACGGGATGTCGTCCGGGTCCCACAGGGTCGGGACGACCGGGAGGCTCGCTTCGGCAAGGTCGCGGAGGTAGCGCTTGTCGGTGTTCCACCGCACGATCGCGGCCGGGTTGAGAACGCGCGGCAGGCTCTCGGCCCACGCCGTGAACTCGTCCCGCCGGTCGGTGTAGTCCCAGGTGGAGCGGATGACGACCAGGTCGTAGCGGTCCCAGTCGACATCGGCGTCCCAGATCACGGGCTCGGCGGCGACGCCCAGTTCCGCGAGGGCGGCGGTCAGGAACTGGACGTCGTCGCTTCCGTCGGGCAGCAGTGAGCACGTCGCGAACGCGACGATCTTGTCCGGGGGGGTCATGTCGGGGGGTTTCCTTTTCAGCGGACGGGGTGGCCGGCCTCCAGCAGCGCGGCCTTGACCTCGGGGATCTTCAGCTCTCCGAAGTGGAAGACGCTGGCGGCGAGGACGGCGTCCGCGCCCGCGTCCACGGCGGGCGCGAAGTGCCCGACGGCCCCGGCGCCGCCGCTGGCGATCACCGGCACGGTGACCGTCTCCCGGACGAGCCGGAGCATCTCCAGGTCGAACCCGGCCTTGGTTCCGTCGGCGTCCATGGAGTTCAGCAGGATCTCGCCGACGCCGAGGTCCTCGGCCCGGCGGGCCCACTCGATCGCGTCGATGCCGGTGCCCTTGCGGCCGCCGTGCGTGGTGACCTCGAACCCGGACCCGGTCCCCTCGGCGCGCCGCGCGTCCACCGACAGCACGACGCACTGGGACCCGAACCGGTGCGCGGCCTCCCGCAGGAACTCCGGCCGCGCGATCGCGGCGGTGTTGATCGAGACCTTGTCGGCGCCGGCGCGCAGCAGCCGGTCGACGTCCTCGACGGTGCGGACGCCGCCGCCGACCGTCAGCGGGATGAACACCTGCTCGGCGGTGCGCCGCACCACGTCGTAGGTCGTGGAGCGGTCGGCGCTGGAGGCGGTGATGTCCAGGAAGGTCAGCTCGTCGGCGCCCTCGGCGTCGTAGCGGGCGGCCAGCTCCACCGGGTCCCCGGCGTCCCGCAGGTTCTGGAAGTTGACGCCCTTGACCACGCGCCCGGCGTCGACGTCCAGGCACGGGATCACCCGCACGGCCACGCTCACTTCACGGCCTCCAGGGCCTCTTCCAGCGTGAACGCCTGCGCGTAGAGCGCCTTGCCGACGATCGCGCCCTCTAGTCCGCCCCGACCAACCGACCCCGACCTACCGCCTCGGCCGTCGGAAACGAGCCCGGCGAGCGCGCGCAGGTCGTCCAGCGAGGACACGCCGCCGGACGCGATGACGGGCTTGTCCGTCTTGGAGCAGACCTCGCGCAGCAGCTCGGTGTTGGGGCCGCGCAGCGTCCCGTCCTTGGTGACGTCCGTGACGACGTAACGGGGGCAGCCGTCGTCCTCCAGCCGCGCGAGGACGTCCCACAGGTCGCCGCCGTCCCGCGTCCAGCCGCGCGCGGCCAGCGTCGTGCCCCGCACGTCCAGCCCCACCGCGATCCGGTCGCCGTGCGAGGCGATGATCTTCCGGCACCAGTCCGGGTTCTCCAGCGCGGCGGTGCCGATGTTGACCCGGGCGCATCCGGTGGACAGGGCTGCCTCCAGCGACGCGTCGTCGCGGATGCCGCCGGACAGCTCCACCTTCACGTCCAGCTTCCCGGTCACCTCGGCGAGCAGCTCCCGGTTCGACCCGCGCCCGAACGCCGCGTCCAGGTCGACCAGATGGATCCACTCCGCCCCCGCCCGCTGCCAGGCGAGCGCCGCCTCCAGCGGGGCGCCGTAGGAGGTCTCGGTGCCCGCCTCGCCCTGGACCAGGCGAACCGCCTGGCCGTCGGCGACGTCAACGGCGGGAAGGAGCGTCAGAGTCATGCGGAAACCCTATCGAGGCTGGTGGGACGGGTGCTCAGGCCAGGGTGGCGAGCCAGTTGCGGAGGATCCCGGCGCCGGCGTCGCCGGACTTCTCCGGGTGGAACTGGGTCGCGCACAGGGGGCCGTTCTCGACGGCGGCGACGAAGCGGTCGCCGTGCTCGGACCAGGTGACCAGTGGCGGCGCGATGGTGCCGGTCGGGTCGGGCTCCAGGTCCCAGCTGCGGGCGGCATAGGAGTGGACGAAGTAGAAGCGCTCGTCCTCCAGGCCACGGAAGAGCGCGGAGCCCTCGGGGACGTCCACGGTGTTCCACCCCATGTGCGGGACGACCGGGGCGTCGAGGCGGTCGACCGTGCCGGGCCACTCCTCGCAGCCCTCGGTGGTGACGCCGTGCTCGATGCCCTTGGAGAACAGGATCTGCATGCCGACGCAGATGCCGAGGACCGGGCGGCCCCCGGCGAGGCGGCGGCCGATGATCTGGTCGCCGCGGACCGAGCGCAGCCCGGCCATGCAGGCGGCGAACGCGCCGACGCCCGGGACGACCAGGCCGTCGGCGGCCAGGGCCGCGTCCCAGTCGGCGGTGACGGTCACGTCCGCGCCGGCGCGCGCGACGGCGCGCTCGGCGGAGCGCAGGTTCCCGGAGCCGTAGTCGAGGATCACGATGCTCTTCACAGCCACATCACTCCCCCGGCGAAGGCGAGCGCGGCCAGGACGAGCACGAGAAGCGCGGCGATCTTCAGCCCCTGCTTGACGAAGCTGTAGACGCCCGCCAGCAGGAACACCGCGACGGCGAAGACCACCACGTTCCCGTAGGTGAAGTGCAGGTCGCCGATGCTCACGGCTACAGGGCCCCCTTGGTGGACGGGATGCCGTGCACCTTCGGGTCGAACGCCACCGCGTCGCGCAGCGCGCGGGCCAGGGCCTTGAACTGCGCCTCGACGATGTGGTGGGCGTTGCGCCCGTACGGGACGTGGACGTGCAGCGCCACCTGGGCGTTCGACACGAACGACTCGAGGATGTGCCGGGTCATCGTGGTGTCGTACTCGGGGCCGATCATCGGGGCCATGCCGTCCGGTTCCACGTGCACCAGGTAGGGCCGGCCGGACACGTCCACGGTGACCTGCGCGAGCGCCTCGTCGAGGGGGATGGAGGCGTCGGCGAACCGGCGGATCCCGGCTTTGTCCCCGAGCGCCTCGCGGAACGCCTGGCCGAGCGCGATGGCGGTGTCCTCGATCGTGTGGTGGCTGTCGATGTGCAGGTCGCCGGCGGTCTTGACGGTCAGGTCGAACGACCCGTGCTTGCCGAGCTGGGCCAGCATGTGGTCGAAGAACCCCACGCCGGTCGCCACGTCGACCTGCCCGGTGCCGTCCAGGTCGATCTCGACGAGGACCTGGGTCTCCTTGGTCCCGCGTTCGACTCGTCCCTTGCGCGTCACACGCTCTCCTTCAGTGCAGTGCGGAAGGCGGCCATCTCCTCGGGGGTGCCGACGCTGACCCGCAGCCACTCGGGCGGTCCCACCTCCCGGATCAGCACGCCGCGGTCGAGCAGCCTCTCCCAGACCTTCCGGCGGTCCGGGAACGTCCCGAACAGGACGAAGTTGGCGTCGGAGTCGGCCACCCGGAACCCCTCGGCGCGCAGCCAGGCGACGACGGCGTCGCGGTCGCGGCGCAGGGCCTCGACACCGCCTAGCAGCTCCTCGCCGTGGGCGAGGGCGGTGCGCGCGACGGCCTGGGTGACGGCCGACAGGTGGTAGGGCAGCCGGACGAGCAGCAGCGCGTCGATCACGGCGGGGTCCGCGGCCAGGTAGCCGAGCCGGGTCCCGGCCATCGCGAACGCCTTGGACATCGTCCTCGTGACGATCAGGCGCGGGTGGCCGTCCAGCAGCGTCAGCGCCGACGGGGTCCCCGCGCGGCGGAACTCGGCGTACGCCTCGTCGACGACGACCATGCCGGGCGCCGCCTCCAGCACCGCCTTGATCGCGTCCAGCGGCAGGGCGGTGCCGGTCGGGTTGTTCGGCGAGGTCAGGAACACGATGTCGGGCCGGTGCTCCTCGACGGCCGCGACGGCGCGCTCCGGCTCGAGGCCGAAGTCCTCGTCCCGGAAGGCGTTGCCCCAGCGGGTCCCGGACACCCCGGTGATGATCGGGTGCATCGAGTAGGACGGCTCGAAGCCGAGCGCGGTCCGGCCCGCGCCGCCGAACGCCTGCAGGATCTGCTGAATGATCTCGTTGGAGCCGTTGGCGGCCCACACCCGCCCGGCGGTGAGGCCTACGCCGGGCGTGTCGGCGTCGAGGAACGCGGCGAGGTCCTCGCGGAGCGCGACCGCGTCCCGGTCGGGGTAGCGGTTCAGCGAACCGGCGGCGTCCATGACGGCCTCGCCGATGGCCTTCACGAGGCGGCCGGACGGCGGGTACGGGTTCTCGTTGGTGTTCAGCGCGTACGGGACGTCGAGCTGCGGCGCCCCATAGGGCTCCCGGCCGCGCAGGTCGTCCCGGAGCGGCAGGTCGTTGAGCGAGGTCACGAAGGGATCTCCCAGTCGAAGCGGGCCTTCAGGGCGGCGCCGTGCGCGGGCAGGTCCTCGGCTTCGGCGAGCGCGACCACGCGGGCGGTCGCGCCGGCGAGGGCGTCGCGGTCGTACTCGACGACGTGCACACCGCGAAGGAACGACTGCACCGACAGGCCGGACGAGTGGCAGGCGCACCCGCCGGTCGGCAGGACGTGGTTGGACCCGGCGAGGTAGTCGCCGAGCGACACCGGCGCGTGCCGGCCCACGAAGATCGCCCCCGCGTTGCGGACGCGGGCGGCGACCGCGGACGCGTCCGCGGTCTGGATCTCCAGGTGCTCGGCGGCGTAGGCGTCCACGACCTTCAGGCCGTCCTCGATCCCGTCCACCAGGACGATGCCGGACTGCCGCCCGGCGAGCGCCTCGGTGATCCGCTCGGTGTGCTTGGTGCGCGCGACCTGGGCCTTCAGCTCGGCCTCGACCTCGTCGGCGAGCCGTACCGAGTCGGTCACCAGGACGGCGGCGGCGAGCGTGTCGTGCTCGGCCTGGCTGATCAGGTCGGCGGCGACGTCCACCGGGTCCGCGGTGCCGTCGGCGAGGATCGCGATCTCCGTCGGGCCCGCCTCGGCGTCGATGCCGATCACGCCCTTGAGCAGCCGTTTGGCGGCGGCGACGTAGACGTTGCCGGGCCCGGTGACCAGGTCGGCGCGCGGGCACTCCTCGGTGCCGTAGGCGAACATGGCGATCGCCTGCGCGCCGCCGGCGGCGTACACCTCGTCCACGCCGAGGAGCGCGCACGCCGCCAGGATCGTGGGGTGCGGCAGCCCGCCGGACTCCTTCTGCGCGGGCGAGGTGACGGCGAGGGAGCCGACGCCCGCCTCCTGCGCGGGGACGACGTTCATCACCACGCTGGACGGGTACACGGCGCGCCCGCCCGGCACGTACAGGCCGACCCGCCCGACCGGGATCCACTTCTCGGTGACGGTGCCGCCGGGCACGACCCGTGTGGTCACGTCGGTGCGGCGCTGCGCGCGGTGCACGACGCGGGCGCGGCGGATGCTCTCCTCCAGCGCGTCCCGGACGGCCGGATCGAGGTCGGCGAGGGCCCGGTGGACGGTCTCGACCGGAACCCGCGTGCTCTCCTGCTCGACCCCGTCGAACGCCTTCGTGTGCTCCCGGACCGCCTCCGAGCCGCGATGGCGGACGTCCTCGCAGATGGGCCGCACCTTCTCCAGGGCGGCCTCGACGTCGAGTTCGGCGCGGGGCAGCACGGTGCGCGGATCGCCGGGAAGCGAGCCGCGCAGGTCGATACGGGAAATCACCCGTCCAGTCTACGGAGTGGCCTTGGCCCGCCGCGCACCGTCTCACGTGCCGAGACGCGTGTGTCGGTCACACGTTCAGGGTGCCGTCCAGGACGATGACGGCCCGGCCGGACAGCGTCACCCGGTCGCCGCGCAGGGCGACGCGGACGTGGCCGCCGCGTTCGGACGCCTGGTAACCGGTCAGGGTGTCCCGGCCGAGACGCTCAGCCCAGTAGGGCGCGAGGGCGCAGTGCGCGGAGCCGGTCACCGGGTCCTCGCCGTGGCCCCCCAGGACGCGCGCGGCGAAGAAGCGGGACACGAAGTCGTACTCCCTGCCCGGGTCGGCCGCCGCCGTGACGATCACACCGCGGGCGTCGATCGCGCCGAGCGCCCTGATGTCCGGGGTCAGCTCGCGGACGGACGTCTCGTCGGCGACCTCGGCGAGCCGGTCGTTCTGGGCGTTGCGCCCGGCGCTCAGAACCGGGACGCCGAGAGCCTCGGCGAGCCCCTCCGGGATGCCGGTCGGCTCGGCGGGGACGGACGGGAAGTCCATCGATAGGGCGCCGTCCTCCTCGCGGGCGACGGTGAGGACGCCGCTTTTCAGCGTGTTGAACGAGATCGGGTGGTCCGGGGAGACCATCCCGATCCCGTAGAGGGCCTGAGCGGATGCAAGGGTGGCGTGCCCGCAGAGGGCGACCTCCGTCACCGGCGTGAACCACCGCAGTTCGAAATCGCCGCCGGAATCCCCCAGCGGACGGACGAACGCCGTCTCGGAGTGCTTCATCTCGGCGGCGACGCGCTGCATCCATCCGGGATCGGCGGCGTCGCGGAGAAGGCACACCCCGGCCGGGTTGCCGGCGAACGGTCGGTCGGCGAAGGCGTCAACGACGAGCATCCTCATGCCGCCGACGCTATCGGCCGTCCCGGCGGCCGCGGCATGGCCAATCCGCGAGAAGTGGCCCGCCGGGACCGCTTCGATGACACCCGCTTCACACTCTGAAAAATCCGCCCTTACCAAGATCATCAATATGGACGTACTCTTGCGGCGGAGGGCGTTTCCCGGTGGCGCCCAGGAGCGTGGGAGAAGTTGTGACCGAGCGGCTCGCCCTGTTCCCCCTGGGCACCGTGCTGTTCCCCGGCCTGGTGCTCCCCCTGCATCTGTTCGAGGACCGGTACCGGCGGCTGATCGGCGACCTCCTCGACCAGCCCGAACCCCGGGGGTTCGGCGTCGTCGGCATCGAACTCGGCCACGAGGTCGGCGAGGGGGCCGCGCACCGCCTCGCCGAGATCGGCTGCGTCGCCGAGCTGCGCGAGGTGACGCCGCATCCGGACGGGCGGTACGACGTCGTGACGGTCGGCACCCGGCGGTTCCGGCTGAAGGAGCTGGACCGGTCCCGCCCCTATCTGCGCGGCGAGGTCGAGTTCCTGCCCGAGGAGCCCGGGAGCGACCCGGAGCCCGTCGCGGCCCGGGTCCGGCGGCTGTTCCGGCTCTACCGGCACCGGCTCGGGGCCGCCGGCGCCGGGCATGTCGACAGGGTGGAGCCGCCGGAGGCCCCGGTCGCGCTGTCGTACGTGATCGCGGCGTCGCTCGTCCTGGACGGGCACGACAAGCAGCGGCTGCTGGAGTGCGAGGACGCGACGCTGCGGCTGGAGGCGGAGCGGGAGCTGCTGGCCCGGGAGAACCGCATCCTGGACGTGCTCCCGATGATCCCCGCCGGGCAGTTCCTGGACGGGTCGTTCACGCCGAACTGAAGGATCACGGCAGACTGCCCTCCATGAGCACAGCCAAAGCCAAGGGCGGCAAGGGGACGCCGGCGACGGTCGCCGCGGCGAAGGCCGAGGTCGGCTTCACGCTGCACACCTACGAGGTGGACCCGGACGCCGAGTCCTACGGCGAGGCCGCCGCCGACGCACTGGGCATCCCGCACGACCGGATCTTCAAGACGCTGCTGGCGGAGGTCGACGGGAACCTCACGGTCGGGGTCGTCCCCGTGTCGTCCAGCCTGGACCTGAAGGCGCTCGCTGCGGCGGCCGGCGGGAAGAAGGCGCGGATGGCCGACCCGAAGGACGCCGAGCGCGCCACCGGGTACGTCGTCGGCGGGATCAGCCCGCTCGGGCAGCGCCGGCGGCTGCCGACCGTGATCGACGCGTCGGTGTCAGCGCTCGCGACCGTCTACGTCTCGGCCGGCCGGCGCGGACTCCAGATCGAGCTCGTCCCCGCCGACCTCGTCCGCCTCACCGGCGCCCGCGTCGCCGGGATCGCCCGCGGGTAGCCGCCGGACGACCATCTCCAGCAGCCCGTACGTGGCGACCGCCGGCAGCGCCCAGAACACGAGCACGCCCCTGGCACGCAGGTCGGCGACGCCGGTGACGGTGGTGCCGTCGCGCCCGTGCCGGACCACGTCCTCGAAGTGCCCCAGCCCGATCTGGTGGCCGGTCTGCCAGGCGAGGACGGCCGCGGCGACGCCGCCGGCGGCCAGCCCGAGCAGCAGCGCGATGTCGTTGCCGCGCCCGCCGGCCAGGTAGGCGCCGACACCGCACAGGACCCCGGCGCCGAGCGCGATCAGGGCGAAGCGGGCGTCGATGCCGATCGGCCCCTGGCCTTCCGGGTCGGCCAGAAGTGCCTCACCCTGCACGACCACATACGTCACCTTGGGAACGGTCGCCGCCCACAACAGTCCGGCGAGCGGTCCCAGCAGCGTGACGACGGCGCTGGTGACCGCCCAGATCGCCAAGAGCCTCCCGGTCGGTCGCCGCACCTCGTACGCTCCTAGGTGGAAGTCCTCTGACAGCGAAAGCCTAGCCTGCCCAGGTCAGCCGATCGACTCTCGAAGGGTGTCCGATTCCCGCCCACGACCGCCCCGATTACTGGGATAATGTGCCCGACATGTCCGGATTCAGTCCTGCGTTCCATCGCCTCGGCGCCGCGCTGGCGGCCGTCGTCCTGCAGCAGCAGGAGACGCTCGCCGAGTTCCTGCCCCGCGAGGACTGGAGCGCCGACCTGACCGCCCGCACCTACTCCAGCGGCGGCGTCACCGTGCGGGTCTCGCTGCTCGGCAGCTACGCGGCGCGGGAACGCACCTGGCTGTGGGGCTGGGCCAATCCGCAGTTCGGCGACGCGCACCCCGCGGTCGCCCCGACGCTGGTCATCCGGACGCTCGGCGAGCGGCTCGGCATCACCGAGTTCGTCACCCCCGAGGTCGACCTGTCCTGGTACGAGGGGCCCGCCGGGCACGGCGGCGAACTCATCGCGATGGCCGCGGGCGGCGTCCTCGGCGGCGCCGGCTACATCGGCGCCGGCTACGACGGCGGCTCCGCCTACCTGCACGTGGACGACCCCCAGGCGCCGCCCGCCCGGTGGGACCCGGTGCCGCTCCCCCGGCTGCTGGCGAACGCGGCGAGCCTGTTCCCGCGCGAGCCGCGCCTGACGCTCGCCGGCCTCCTGTCGCGCCACCGCGTCCCCTACCGCCAGACCGACGTGCTGACCGAGGTGCTCCTCCCCGGCGGCGGCACCGCCCGCGCCCGCTTCGACGGCCTGGGCCGCTTCGTCGACTGGAAGGCCGAACTGACCCCCGCCGTCCTCGGCACCTGAGACACGGCCGCGACCCGTCCGCGCGACGCGTCGGGCGCCGCGATCGCGGGCATGCGTCAGCCGAGGCAGGACGGGCCGAGTAGTTGCTTCAGGTCGCCCATCAGGGCCGGGGACGGCGCCACCCGGAGTTTGTCGTCCAGGCGGACGACCGTGGTGCGCGGGCCGTTCTGGAGGTGCAGGTGCACCTCGGAGGTGCCGGGATGGGTGATCAGGACCTCCTTCAGGCGCGACACCGTGGGGGGCGTGCAGCGGCCGAGCGGCATCATGACCGAGAACGGGCCGGTCGAGTCGGTGATGGTCAGGTCCGGCTGGGCGACCTCCATCGCGATGATCTTCGCGACGTCCTCGCGGCGGTCCAGCCTCCCCTTGACGATCAGGATCGCGTCCTCGGCGAGGAGCGTGGAGCACAGCTGGTAGGACGACGGGAAGCACAGCACCTCGATGGAGCCGCCGAGGTCCTCCAGCTGGAACATGGCCCACGAGTTGCCCTGCTTGGTGACCTTGCGCTGCAGCCCGGACAGCAGGCCCGCGATGACCACGATCTGGCCGTCGGGGCGCTCGCCCCCGTTCAGGACGGCGATGGTGCAGTCGGCCTCGCGTTCCAGGATGTGCTCGACGCCGAGGAGCGGGTGGTCCGACACGTACAGGCCGAGCATCTCCCGTTCGAAGGCGAGCAAGGTGGTCTTGTCCCACTCCTCGCCCTCGGGGATCGCGACGGCGAACGCGTCCTCGCCGCCGTCGTCCTCCAGGGCGCCGAACAGGGAGTCCTGTCCGACGGCCTCCTTGCGCTTGATGTCGATGACCGAGTCGATCGCCTGCTCGTGCACCATCAGCAACGCCTTGCGCTGGTGGCCCAGCTCGTCGAACGCGCCCGCCTTGATCAGCGACTCCACGACCCGCTTGTTGCACACCTGCGGCGGGACCTTGTTCAGGAAGTCGTTGAAGTCGGTGTAGGCGCCCTTCTCCCGGCGGGCCGCGACGATGCCGTCCACCACGTTGTGGCCGACGTTGCGGACCGCCGACAGCCCGAAGCGGATCTCGGTGTCGCCGAGCGGGGTGAAGTCGGCCTCGGACGTGTTGACGTCCGGCGGCAGCACCTTCAGGCCCATCCGGCGGCACTCCGACAGGTACAGGGCGCTCTTGTCCTTGTCGTCGCCGACAGACGTGAGCAGGCCCGCCATGTACTCGGCCGGGTAGTTCGCCTTCAGGTAGGCCGTCCAGTAGGAGACCAGCCCGTACGCGGCGGAGTGCGCCTTGTTGAACGCGTAGTCGGAGAACGGGACGAGGATGTCCCACAGCGTCTTCACGGCCTCTTTGGAGAAGCCGTTGTCGACCATGCCCTGCTCGAACCCGACGAACTGCGCGTCCAGTTCGGCCTTCTTCTTCTTGCCCATGACGCGGCGGAGCAGGTCCGCTTTGCCGAGCGTGTACCCGGCCACCTTCTGCGCGATCGCCATGACCTGCTCCTGGTAGACGATCAGGCCGTAGGTCGTGTCGAGGATCTCCTTGAGGGGCTCCGCCAGCTCCGGGTGGATCGGGGTGATCTCCTGCTGCCCGTTCTTGCGGAGCGCGTAGTTGGTGTGGGAGTTCGCGCCCATCGGGCCGGGCCGGTAGAGGGCGCCGACGGCGGAGATGTCCTCGAAGTTGTCCGGCTTCATCAGGCGGAGCAGGGAGCGCATCGGCCCGCCGTCGAACTGGAACACGCCGAGGGTGTCGCCGCGGGCGAGCAGCTCGTAGGTCGGCTGGTCGTCCAGCGAGAGGCCGAGCAGGTCGACGTCGACGCCCTTGTTCTTCTTGATGCCCTTGAGCGCGTCGTCGATGATCGTCAGGTTCCGCAGGCCCAGGAAGTCCATCTTCAGCAGGCCGAGCGTCTCGCAGGTCGGGTAGTCGAACTGCGTGATGATCGCGCCGTCGGCGTCCCGGCGCATGATCGGGACGTGGTCGGTGATCGTCTCACCGGACATGATGATCCCGGCGGCGTGCACACCGGTCTGGCGGATCAGGCCCTCCAGGCCCTGCGCCAGGTCCATGATCTGCTTGACGTCGGTCTCTTCCTCGTACAGCTTGCGCAGCTCGCCCGCCTCGCCGTGGCGGGGGTGCTTGTCGTCGAAGATCCCCGAGAGCGGGATGTCCTTGCCCATCACGGCGGGCGGGAACGCCTTGGAGATCCGGTCGCCGAGCGCGTACGGGAAGCCGAGGACGCGGCCGGCGTCCTTGATGGCGGCCTTCGCCTTGATGGTGCCGAAGGTGGCGATGAACGAGACCTTGTCGGCGCCCCACTTCTCGGTGGTGTAGCGGATGACCTCGGCGCGCCGGTCTTCAGGGAAGTCGATGTCGATGTCGGGCATGGACGCGCGCTCGGGGTTCAGGAACCGCTCGAAGATCAGCCCGTGCGGGATCGGGTCGAGGTCGGTGATGCCCATCGCGTACGCGATCAGGGACCCCGCCGCGCTGCCCCGTCCCGGCCCGACCAGGATGCCGTTCTCCTTGGCCCACATGATGAAGTCGGCGACGACCAGGAAGTACGAGGGGTACCCCTTGCCGAGGATGACGCCCATCTCGTACTCGGCCTGCTCCTTGTAGCCGTCCGGGAGGCCGTCGGGGAAGCGGCGCTCCAGGCCCTTCCAGACCTCCTTGCGGAACCAGCTCTCCTCCGTCTCGCCCTCGGGGACGGGGAAGCGGGGACTGAGGTCGCGGTACTCGAACATGCCGGCCGGGTCGACCTTCTCCGCGATCAGCAGCGTGTTCCTGCACCCCTCCAGCCAGATGGCGGACGAGTCGATCGCGCGCATCTCGTCGGCCGTCTTCAGGTAGTAGCCGGACCCGTCGAACCGGAAGCGGTCGGGGTCGGCGAGCTGCTTGCCCACCTGGACGCAGAGGAGCGCGTCATGCGCGGTCGCCTCGGACTCGTGGGTGTAGTGCGAGTCGTTGGTGACCACCGGCGGGATGTTCAGCCGCTTGCTGATCTCGATGAGCCCCTCGCGGACGCGGCGCTCGATCTCCAGCCCGTGGTCCATCAGCTCCAGGAAGTAGTTCTCCTTGCCGAAGATGTCCTGGAAGGTGGCGGCGGCCTTCAGCGCCTCGTCGAACTGGCCGAGCCGCAGCCGGGTCTGCACCTTGCCGGACGGGCAGCCGGTGGTGGCCATCACGCCCTCGGCGTGCTCGGCGAGGAGTTCCTCGTCCATGCGGGCGTACTTGAAGACGAAGCCCTCGGTGTAGGCACGGCTGGACAGCTTGAACAGGTTGTGCAGGCCGGTCCGGTTCATCGCCCAGAGCGTCTTGTGGTTGATCAGCCCGCCGCCGGAGACGTCGTCGCGCTTCTGGCTCGGCTCGCCCCACTGCACTTTCTTCTTGTGGTAGCGGGACTCGGGCGCCAGGTATGCCTCGATGCCGATGATGGGGGTGACCCCGGCCGCCGTCGCCTGCCTGTGGAAGTCGTAGGCGCCGTGCATGTTGCCGTGGTCGGTCATGGCGATCGCCGGCATCTCCTGCCGCCCGACCTCCTCGAACATCTGCTTCAACCGGGCGGCTCCGTCGAGCATGGAGTACTCGGTATGAACATGCAGGTGAACGAAAGAGTCGGCCATGCCTGCTGCGCCTCCTGCTCGTCGCATGCGAGCGCCCACGCGCGTGGCCGCACGTGGTCGCGTCGTCGGTACCGGGGGAAGATCGTCAACCCGGAGCGGAGCGCCGGGATGACGCGGTGGTGCGAGCCTAACCGCTTCACCCGTCACTCGCGCCCCGACGCGCCCCGAACCCGGCCGTCCGGCCTCCGCGGGTCAGGACTCCGCTTCGACGATCTCCAGGGCGCGGGCCAGGTCGTCCGGGTAGGGGCTCTCGAACTCCACCCACTCGCCCCTCGTCGGATGGTCGAAACCCAGCCGGACGGCGTGCAGCCACTGCCGCCCGAGACCGAGCCGCTCCGCCAGGGTCGGGTCGGCCCCGTAGGCCATGTCGCCGACGCACGGATGCCGGATCGCGGACATGTGCACGCGGATCTGGTGGGTGCGTCCCGTCTCCAGGTCGATGTCGAGCAGCGTCGCGGCCCGGAACGCCTCGACGGTGTCGTAGTGGGTGACGGACGGCTTGCCGCCCGCCACGACGGCGAACCGTCCGTCGCCGGAGGGGTGCCGGTCGATGGGCGCGTCGACCGTCCCGCGGAACGGGTCGGGATGCCCTTGGACGAGTGCCTGGTAGCGCTTGTCGATGCGGCGCTCCTTGAAGGCGCGCTTGAGCCGCGAGTACGCGACCTCGCTCTTCGCGACGACCATCGCCCCGGTGGTGTTGGCGTCCAGCCGGTGCACGATGCCCTGCCGCTCGGACGCGCCGCTGGTCGCGATCGTGTGCCCGGCACCGAGCAGCCCGCCGAGGACGGTCGGGCCCGTCCACCCGGTCGTGGGATGGGCGGCGACGCCGACCGGCTTGTTGACCACGACGATGTCGTCGTCCTCGAACAGCACGCCCATCCCGGGGACGGGCTCGGGGACCGGCGCGGGCGCGGCGGGCGGCGGCGGGAGGGTGACCTCCAGCCAGGCGCCGGCGCGCAGCCGCTCGGACTTGGTGGCCACCTGGGCGCCGTCCAGCAGCACCTCGCCGGCGGCGATGATCTCGGCGGCGCTGCCCCGCGACACCCCGAACAGCCGGGCCAGCGCGGCATCGACCCGCTCGCCCTCCAGGCCGTCCGGCACGGGGAGGCTGCGCACCTCGCCCATCAGGACTTCTCCTCCGGCGCCGGAACCTCGGCCTCGTCGCGGGTCTCGGGCCCGGGCGCGTCATCGGCCTCGTCATCGGCCTTGGACCCGGCCTCCGGTTCGGGTTTCCCGGCCTGGGGGGCGGTCTCGCTCGCGGGGCCGGTCTCGTCCTCGCCGGGGGCCTGGTCCTTGCCGGTGATGCGCGTCCCGTCGACCTGGAGCCCGCGCGCCGCCAGCAGGACGGCCAGCACACCGCCGCAGACGATCGCCGAGTCGGCCAGGTTGAACACCGGCCAGTGCGGCAGCTGGATCCAGTCGACGACATGGCCCTTGAGCGGGGCCGGGGCCCGCAGCAGCCGGTCGATGAGGTTGCCGATCGCGCCGCCGAGCAGCAGGCCGAGGCAGACCGCCCACGGCGCGCTCCGCAGGTTGCGGGCCGTCCGCAGGATCGCCACCACCACGCCGCAGGCGATCAGGGTGAACACGATCGTGTAGCCGGTGCCGATCGAGAACGCGGCGCCGCTGTTGCGGGTCTCGCGCAGCGTCAGCAGCCCGCCGAGCAGCCGGACCGGCTCCCGGTCCTGCAGCGTCGCCACCACGACGATCTTGGACACGATGTCGGCGGCGAGCGCGGCCAGGGCCACGCCGACCAGCACGCCGACGCGGCGCGGCCGAGGAGACCCCGTGGTCTCCCCGGCCTCGCGCTCTGGGTTCGTTGAGTCGCTCAGCGACGTTCCTCGCGTTGTTTGCATGTCACACACAGGGTCGCACGCGGAAAGACCTGGAGGCGCGCCTTGCCGATCGGCTTGGCGCAGGACTCGCAGGTCCCGTACGTGCCGGCTTCCATCCGCTGGACGGCCCGCTCTATCTGGGCGAGCAGGTCCTGTGAATTGTAGGCCAGCGCGAGCTCGTGCTCGCGCTCGTAGGTCTTGGCGCCCGCGTCGGCCTGGTCGTCGCCGGCCCCGTCGCTGGTGTCGCCCTCGGCGATCTGGCTCGCGGACGCGGCGATCTCGGCCCGCAGCGCCGAGATCTGCTCCTCCAGGCCGGCCCGCACCTCGGCGAGCTCCTCCGGCGTCCACTGGTGCTCCCCCTCGCGGACCGGCAGCGCCGCGGCCGTCGCCGTCACCGGCTCCCGCCGGTCCCGCACCCCCGCCTTGCCGGCCTTCCCCGCCTTCGCCGGCGCCCGCCTGCCCTGCTTCGCGGCGGCGCCCGCGGCCGCGGGACTCGTGGCGGCGGGCGGCTTGGCCGCGGCCGTCCTCCCGGTCGCCGTCCTGCTCTGGGACGGCCGCGCCGGGCCCCGGGTCTTGCTTGCGGCGGGCGTCGCGCCCTTCCTCGCGCCGGGCATGTCGGCCTCCCTCGCGCTGGTCGCCTCGACGGGCAGTGCGGGCAGCATTGGTCCCCTCTCTCAGACACGGTAAACAACCTGGGCCGTGTTACCGACCGCTTATGCCCGGTCGCCGATCGGCGGGAAACCCCAGGACACCGCACGAGATCGCAAAGGAACCGCGCGGCCCCGCGCGGCGCGGAAAACGGGAAGAGGAAGGGACCGGCGTGCGTTAAAGTCTGGACGAGCAGTCGTATGGCAGGCGCTGATGGGGACACCTGCCGCCGCACGCAGCCATGAGCGACCCGGGGACGGTGCGAGCCCGGGGGCGAGCCCGGCGGTCTGATCACCCCGGAGCCGCCGGAAGAACCGCCTCCCTCCACGGAGCGCGCGAGACCCGGCAGCCGAGACTCGAACGAAGCGGGCCGTGCCGTCCAGGCATGGCCAAGGAGGGTGGTACCGCGGGGCGTACGCCTCGTCCCTCCGGTCAACGTGCCCACGTCGATCCGGAGGTCCGCCATCGTGAGCCGAGCTTTTCGGCCGCTGCCCGCGCAGGTCGATCTGCCCGCCCTGGAGCGGGACATGCTGCGCCGCTGGCAGGAGAACAAGGTTTTCGAGCGGTCGCTGGAACGCACCGCGTCCGGTACCCCGTGGGTGTTCTACGAGGGGCCGCCGACCGCCAACGGCATGCCGGGCGTCCACCACGTCGAGGCCCGCGTGTTCAAGGACGTCTTCCCCCGCTTCAAGACCATGAAGGGCCACCACGTCCCGCGCAAGGCCGGCTGGGACTGCCACGGGCTGCCCGTCGAGGTCGCCGTGGAGAAGGAGCTCGGCCTCACCGGCAAGAAGGACATCGAGGAGTACGGCGTCGCGGAGTTCAACGCCCGCTGCCGCGAATCGGTCCTGCGCCACGTGGACGCGTTCGAAGAGATGACCGAGCGCATGGGCTACTGGGTCAACACCGACCAGGCGTACCGGACGATGGACCCCGAGTACGTCGAGGCCGTCTGGTGGTCCCTGAAGCAGGTGTTCGACAAGGGCCTGCTCTTCCGCGACTTCCGCATCACGCCGTACTGCCCCCGCTGCGGGACGGGCCTGTCCGACCATGAGCTGGGCCAGCCGGGCGGGTACGAGACGGTGTCCAGCCCGTCGGTGTACGTGCGGATGCCCGTCACGTCCGGCCCGCTCGCCGAGATGGGCGCCGCACTGCTCATCTGGACCACGACCCCCTGGACGCTGGTGTCCAACACCGCCGTGGCCGTCCACCCGGACGTCACCTACGTCGCGGCCCGCCCGAAGGGGTCGGACGAGGTGCTCGTCGTCGCGGAACCCCTCCTGGACCAGGTGCTCGGTGAGGGCGCCGAACGGCTGGCCACGTTCCAGGGCACCGAACTTGAGCGGACGACCTACCAGCGGCCCTTCGAACTGGTCGACATCCCGGACGCGCACTACGTCGTCCTGGGCGACTACGTCACCGTGGAGGACGGCACCGGCCTCGTCCACCAGGCGCCGGCGTTCGGCGGCGACGACATGGCCGTCTGCAAGCGCTACGGGATGCCGATCGTCAACCCGATCGGGCCGGACGGGCGCTTCCTGCGCGAGGTCCCCCTGGTCGGCAACAAGTTCTTCAAGGACGCCGACGAGCCGCTCACCGACGACATGCGCGCGCGCGGGCTGCTGTTCCGCGGCGGCCACTTCGAGCACAGCTACCCGCACTGCTGGCGCTGCCACACGCCGCTGCTCTACTACGCGCTCCCCGCCTGGTACATCCGCACCACGCAGATCAAGGACCGGCTGCTGGAGGAGAACGAGAAGACCAACTGGTACCCCGAGACGGTCAAGCACGGCCGGTACGGGGAGTGGCTGCGCAACAACGTCGACTGGTCGCTGTCCCGCAGCCGCTACTGGGGCACGCCCCTCCCCCTGTGGGTGTGCGGCGCCGACGAGGACCACGTCACCTGCGTCGGGTCGCTCAAGGAACTGGGCGAGCGGGCGGGCGAGGACCTGTCCGCCCTCGACCCGCACCGCCCCTTCGTCGACGACATCGCGTTCCCCTGCCCCGAGTGCGGGACGGAGGCGCGCCGAGTCCCGGACGTCATCGACGCCTGGTACGACTCCGGGTCGATGCCCTTCGCCCAGTGGGGCGCGCCCTTCCGCAACAACGAGGTCTTCGAGAGCTCCTACCCGGCGCAGTACATCTGCGAGGCCCAGGACCAGACCCGCGGCTGGTTCTACTCCCTCATGGCCGTCGGCACGCTCGTGTTCGACCGGTCGTCCTACGAGAACGTCGTGTGCCTCGGGCTGATCCTCGCCGAGGACGGCCGCAAGATGAGCAAGCACCTCGGCAACGTCCTCCGGCCCATCCCGCTGATGGACGAGCACGGCGCCGACGCGGTCCGCTGGTTCATGGCCGCCAACGGGCTGCCCTGGGCGTCCCGCCGCGTCGGGCACGCCGCCCTGGAGGAGATCGTCCGCAAGGTCCTCCTCACCTACTGGAACACCGCGTCCTTCTTCGTCCTGTACGCGAACGCGGCGCAGGCGCAGGGCCGCGCGTGGACGCCGGACCGGCTGTCCGAGGCGCCCGCCCCGGCCGACCGTCCGCTCCTGGACCGCTGGGCGCTCGCCGAGCTGCACGGCACGGTCCGCGAGGTCGACGCGGCGCTGGAGGAGTTCGACACGGCCCGCGCGGGACGGCGCCTCTCCCAGTTCGTCGACGACCTGTCCAACTGGTACGTGCGGCGTTCGCGCCGGCGCTTCTGGGAGGGCCCGGAGACGCCTGAGGGCTCGGCCGCGTTCGCGACGCTCTACGAGTGCCTGGAGACCCTCACCCGTCTCATGGCGCCGATGGTCCCGTTCATCACCGACCACGTCTGGGACGTCATCCGCCCCGAGGACGCCCCCGAGTCCGTGCACCTCGCCGACTGGCCCACCGTCGACGAGGCACTGCTCGACGAGGAACTGACCGCGCAGATGGCGCTCGTGCGCCGCCTGGTCGAACTGGGCCGTGCCGCCCGCTCGGCGAGCGGCGTCCGGACCCGGCAGCCCCTGGGCCGCGCCCTCGTCGGCGCCGCCGGCTGGTCCGCGCTGCCCGCGCAGCTGCGCGCCCAGATCTCCGAGGAGCTGAACGTCCTCGGCTTCGAGGAGCTGTCCTCGATCGGCGGCGACCTGGTCGAGTACGAGGTCAAGCCCAACTTCCGCGAGCTGGGCAAGCGCTACGCCAAGGACACACCGAAGGTCGCCAAGGCGATCACGTCCGCCGGCCCGGCGGACCTCGTGCGGGCGCTGCGCGCGGGCTCCGCCGAGGTCGAGGCCGCCGATCTCGGCACGGTGCCGCTCGGCCCCGACGACGTGATCGTCACCGAGCGCCCGCGCAGCGGGTGGGCGGTGGAGAGCGCCGCCGGCGAGACGGTCGCGCTCGACCTCGCCGTCACGCCCGAACTGCGCCGCGCGGGCCTGGTGCGGGAGGCCGTCCGGCTCGTCCAGGAGGGCCGCAAGGCCGCCGGGCTGGAGGTCACCGACCGCATCGACCTGTGGTGGGAGGCCACCGGCACCGACCTCGCCGAGGCGCTGCGCACCCACGGCGGCGAGCTGGCCGCCGAGGTCCTCGCGGCCACGGTGGCCGAGGGCCGCCCCGAGGGCCTCCCCGCCACCCGCGACGAGGACCTGGGCCTCACCTACTACCTCCGCAAGGCGTGATCGTTCTCCGCCGGGCCGCATCCGGATGCGGCCCGGCGGAGAAGTTTCGTGATGGGGTTCTTCGCGACACATCGCGTTTGCGATGATGGGCGGGTGAATCTTCCCGAGCAGCCTTCGGGCTCCGAACCTCCGGCGCGGCCCTCCCCCGCGAGCATGCGCGCGTCGGACGCCGACCGCGACGAGGTCGCCGACCGCCTGCGCGAGGCCCTGGCGGAGGGGCGCATCACGCCGGAGGAGCACGCCGAGCGCATCGACGCCGTCTACAACGCCAAGACGTACGCCGAGCTGGAGCCCGTCCTCAGCGACCTGCCGCCGGAGTACGCGCCGCGCCCCCGGGTGGACCTGCGCAAGGAGCCGCAACCGCTCGCGCCGCCCCCGCCGCAGTCGCCCAACATCGTGGCGATCTTCTCCGGGGCGGAGCGGAAGGGCCGCTGGCTCGTCGAGCCCACCACCAACGTGTCGTGCGTGTTCGGCGGAGTGGACCTGGACTTCCGGCAGGCCGTCCTCAGCCGGAGCGAGGTGACGATCAACGTCAACTGCGTCTTCGGCGGCGTGCACATGATCGTGCCGCCCGGGGTCAGGGTCGTCGGGTCCAACGTGGCGATCTTCGGCGGGAACGATCTGCCGGAGGACGACACCACCGACCCGGACGCGCCCGTCATCCGGCTGACCGGGATGCTGCTGTTCGGCGGCGTCTCGGTGCAGCGCCGCGCGCCCAAGGAGAAGGGCGGGCGACGCGACCGGCACCGGGAGATCCACCAGCTGCACAGGCGGCACCGCGAGGAAATGCGGGAGCTGCAGCAGGAGCGGCACGAGGAACGGCGGCAGCGGCGGGACGAGCGCCGTGACCGGCTCCGCGAGCTGCGGGACGAGCGCCACCGCGGCCGCTGATTCCGGCCCCGCGCCCGCCCGGGCGCGGGCCGGTCAGTCGCGTACGTGCTCGCGGTCGGGCTGGCAGACCAGGCAGGGCGTGCAGCCCCGCGACTTGGCCTCGGCGCGGGACAGCGACTCCAGGTCGTCGGCCTCGTCGCCGATGTCCTCGATGAGGGCGCAGTCGACGCGGTGGTAGCGCTTGGTGCCGCTCAGGATGCGGACCTGCGGGCCGTCGCCGTCGGGCTCGTCCGCGGACGGCTCGGACGGCTCGGACGGCTCGGACGGCTCGGCGGGCTCCTGCTCCGCGACCGGCTCGGGTTCCGGTGCGGGGGCGTCCTCCTCGCGGGGCCGCGGGGCGGGCGCCGGGGCGTCGGCCAGGCCGAGCGCCGCGGAGCCGAGGTCGACGGTGATGTCCGGCGGCGCCGATTCGGTCTCAGCGGGCCGTTCCACCGCGGAGTCGTCCTCCGTCTCGGCTTCGGCGGGATCGGCCTTCTCCGGCGCCGTGAGAGCCTCCTCGGGCTCTTCGCCCGCCATACCGGACGCGAAGACGCCCGCGACGGGGATGTCCGCCCGGGTCGGCCCCGCCTGACCCCGCACCGGGGTGTCCGGTTCCGCGGCGGGCTCGTCCGCCTGCGGGATCTCGGTCGTGGCGTCGAACGCGCCGCCGGGATCGCCCGAGGCGGGCTTGTCGAACGAGGGGGGCTCGTCGAACGAGGTGGGCGCGGACGCCGACTTGGCGAGGCCCGCCAGGCCGCCCTCGGATCGCTCCACGCCGGGCTCGCGGATCGCGGGTCCGGCCCCCGCCGCCTTGCCCGCGTCGGGTGACGCGGGTGCCGACACCGCGGCGCGCGCCGCCAGTGCGGTGTCGGGCATGCAGGCGGTACAGGGGCTGAACCCCTCCTCCTTGGCCTCGGCGAAGGTGAGCTCCTCGGTCTCCCGGCCGGCGAGCTGCCGGCAGGTGTCGAGGTGGTAGCGCTTGCGGCCGCGGACGACGAAGACGAGCGCGTCGTCCGGGACGTCGACGGCCGGGGCGGGGAGTTCCACCTCGTCGTCGGCTGGCTCCACGGCCGGAGGCTTGGCGTCCGGCACGCCCTGGGCGTTCGCCGCCGGGGCGGGAGGCTCGGCCTTCCCGCGCTTGTCCTTCTTCTTGGCCTTCTTGCCCGAGCGGGCGGGAGCGGGCGGGGCGCCCGGGCCGAACAGCTCCTTGCGCCGCAGGAACACCCCGATGGCCAGGCAGAGCGCGGAGACGATGCTGACGGCGATCGATATGTAGATCACCACCAGCGCGTCCAGGCCGAAGACCTGTGCGCTGTCTCCGTTGCCGGCGACGATTCCCGCTACCAGCAGGGCGATCGCCACCACCACGAGAACGCCACTCAGGATGATCACAGGGTCTCTCCCACTCGTTCGGACCGCTCGGTTCCGGGCCGCGCGAGGGGCCCGGCGGCCGGCCACGAGGGGGCCGCCCGGCGCCGCGGGGATGGCGGCTCGGCCATCCCCGGCGCGGCGATCAGAACGACACTATCGCCTGCGGCTGCCCGGTCAGCGCCTGTCGTGCGGCGGGTTGTCGCCGCCCGAGTGGAACGCGCCGGTCGCCGAGTGCTGGACCTGCTGGGTGTGCTCCGGTGCCGGGAAGGCGCCCGGCGCCGGCGCCGGCGCCGGTCCGCCCGCGGTCCCGTTGCGGTTCTCGGCGTGCGGCAGCGAGTTCTGCGGGCTCGGCTGCGGGGCCGGCTGCGGGGGGTTCTGCGGCGACTGGGCCGGAGCCGCGCCCGGGACGGCCGCGAACGCGCCGGTCTCGGTGCTGCCCGCCTCGAGATCGCGCAGCTGGCCCTCCAGGTACACCTTCAGGCGGCTGCGGTACTCGCGCTCGAACGCGCGCAGGTTGTCGACCTCGCGCTCCAGCTCCTCGCGCTGCTGCACGAGCGAGCCCATGACCTGGCGGTGCCGCTCCTGGGCGTCGCGGTCGAGGGCCTCGGCGCGGGAGCGGGCCTCGCTGACGATCTGGTCGGCCTGCCGGCGGGCCTTGCCGAGGATCTCCTCGGCCTCGCGGCGGGCGCGGCCGAGCGTCTCGTCGGCCTCCCGGCGGGCGTCGGCGATCGCCTGGTCGGCGGTCTGCTGGGCCAGCGCGAGGACGCGGGCCGCGGTGTCCATGTTGTCCTCGCCGGTGGGCGCGGGAGCCATGCCGAGGCCGCCGAGCACGGGCTCCGGCTCGGGCTGCGGCTGCGGTTCGGGACGAGGAGGCTCGGGAATCTTCTGGACGTCCGGCTTCGGCTCCACGATGGGGGCGGCCATGGCGGGGACCTTGCCGCGCAGGCACTCGGCCAGCTTGGCCCGCAGCTCCTCGTTCTCCTGGATGAGGCGGTCGAGCTCGGCCTCGACCTCGTCGAGGAAGGCGTCCACCTCCTCCTCGTCGTACCCCGGCCTCAGCCTGGTGGTACTGAACTGCTTGTTCCGCACATCGGCGGGTGTCAGCGGCATGTTCTCGTCTCCTTGGCGCGCTTGGAGTCTGTCCCCGAAGGACGGTATCCGATCGACCTAACCTCCGCCGAATATGGAGCCGACGAAGACGATCAAGACCCAGACCACAAGTATGAGCACGGTGAAGCTGAGGTCCAGTGCAACGTTACCCAGCCGGATGGGCGGGATGAAACGCCTGAGCAGCTTCAGGGGCGGATCGGTGACCGTGTAGGTCGCTTCGGCGATCACCAGCACCACCCCGGTCGGCTTCCATTGCCGGGCGAACGACTGCAGGACCTCCAGGACCAGCCTCCCGATCAGGAACAGCAGGAAGAGGTACAGAACGCCCTGCAGGACGGATCCAACGATGTTCACGGATACTCTCGCATGCGACTCTCAGCTTTGGTTGAAGAACCCTCGTTCTGCCATCCGGGCCTTGTCCTCGGCCGTCACCTCCACGTTGGCGGGCGACAGCAGGAACACCTTGTTGGTAACACGCTCGATGCTGCCGTGCAGGCCGAACACGAGACCCGCCGCGAAGTCGACCAGACGCTTGGCGTCGCTGTCGACCATCTCGGTCAGGTTCATGATCACCGGCGTGCCCTCCCGGAAATGCTCCCCGATGGTCCTCGCCTCGTTGTAGGTCCTTGGGTGCAGCGTAGTGATACGCGCAAGGTCGGTGGTACCCGACTCGTAGAGCGCCACGGAGCGTCGCTCGATCGTCGACGTGGAGTGATGGTCGCGATCCCGGTCCGAGGTCTCTTCCGCTCGGGTAAGCTGACCGCCGGATTCGTCCTCGCGACGACGGCCCTGGCCGGTGTCGGTCTCCTCGTCGTAGACCTCGTACTCGTCGTAGTCGCCGTACTTGTCGTCGTAACGGTCGTCCTCCACCAGGCCGAGGTAGACCGCCATCTTGCGCATCGCGCTGGCCATACGCCCCTCCGTGTCCTGTGGATGCGGCGGCCGGGCGCGTCCGGCACCGCTGTGGACTGGTCCGTCGTGGCGGCCCGCGTTCCGGCAGGTACCACTGGGGGGACATTACCTGACGATTGCCCGTCGGCCGCCGAGCAACGCCGTACCGACCCGCAGGTGTGTCGCGCCGCACGCGATCGCCTGTTCCAGATCGCCGCTCATACCCGCACTGACGATCGAGGCGCCCGGATGGTTCCGCCGCAGTTCCTCCGCGACCCCCGCGAGGCGGGTGAAGGCGGGCAGCGGGTCGGCGCCGAGCGGCGCGACGGCCATCACCCCGCCGAGCTCCAGGCCGGCGGCCCCGGCGATTTCGTCGGCCAGTCCCGGGACCGCGCCGGGGGCCGCCCCGCCCCGCCCTTCGGCCTCGTCCAGCGACACCTGGACGAGGCAGCGGAGCGTGCGGCCGGCCCGGACGGCGCCGTCCGACAGGCCGGTGACCAGCCTCGACCGGTCCACGGAGTGGACGACGTCGGCGTACCCGGCGACGGCGCGGGCCTTGTTGGTCTGCAGGCGTCCGACGAAGTGCCAGGTGAGCGGCAGGTCGGCGCATTCGGCGGCCTTCGGGCGGGCCTCCTGGTCGCGGTTCTCCCCGACCTCGGTGAGCCCGAGCCCGGCCAGCAGCCGCACGTCGGACGCGGGGAACGTCTTGGTCACCGCGATCAGCGTGATCTCGCCCTCGTCCCGCCCGGCGGCGGCGCAGGCGGCGGCGATGCGCGCCCGGACCGCCGCGACGCCCTCGGCGATCTCGGCGCGCCGCTCGGGAGCGTCCGGTCCGGTCACGCGTCTTCCTTGAGCCAGACATACCCGGCGAAGCGGCCGGTGTTCCCCTCGCGACGGTAGGAGTAGAGGACCGGGTCCTCGATCGTGCAGCGCGGGTCGGCGTCCACCGCGGTCACTCCGGCGGAGGCGAGCTGCTCGGCGACACCGGCGCGGATGTCGAGACCGGGCGTGCCCTTCGACGTGGTGGCGTAGGCGGCGGGGACGGCCGCGGCGACCTCGTCCCGCATCCGCGCGGGGACCTCGTAGCAGCGGCCGCACGCGGCGGGACCGATCGCGGCCGTCATCCGCGCGGGGTCGGCGCCCCGTTCGCACATCGCCTTCACCAGCGCCGGCACGACGCCCGCGGCCGTTCCGGGACGGCCGGAGTGCGCGGCGCCGACGACCCCGGCGGCGGGATCGGCCAGCAGCACGGGCGCGCAGTCGGCGACGAGGACGGCGAGGGCGAGGCCGGGGACGGTCGTGACGATCGCGTCGACCGGACCGGGCAGATCGGGGGACGTGACGAACGCGACGTCGGCGCCGTGCACCTGCCGCATGAAGACGGTGCGTCCCGGGTCGGCGCCGAGCGCGGCGGCGGCGCGCCGCCGGTTGTCCAGGACGGCGGCCGGGTCGTCGCCGACCGCGCCGCCGAGGTTGAGGGAGTCGTAGGGGGGCCTGCTCACGCCGCCGGCGCGGCCGGTGAAGCCGGCGCCGACGCCGTCGCCCAGGGCGACGGCGGTGATCACTTCAGGAAGTCGGGGACGTCGAGGTCGTCGTCCTCGTCGAACACCACGGGACGGCGGCGCTGCCCGGAGGAGGCGGGGCCGCCGTCGTTCTCTCCCGCGTGCACGCGGGACGACGCCTGCTCGGAGGGCGGGCGGGGCGCGGGGGTGCGCGCACCGCCGGACTCGCCGGACGATCCCGCCTCGCGGTCGCCCGGAGGCCCGGGCTGCCCGGACGAGGTCCCCTCGGGCCGGGAGGGCTCGCCGCGTCCGGCGGCCCGGTCGCCCTGGCCCTGCGCGGCCGGCTGCGCCCGGTCGCTCTCGGGCCGCGGCGGAGCGGGGGCCGGCGCGGACGGCGCGGCGGCGGCCTGCGCCACCGACTGCTGCTGCGCGGACGGCTGGCTTCCCGCGGCCTCGGCCCGCCCGACCCGGCTGGGGATCGGGTTGGCCGGGGCGGCGGGCGCGGGTGCCGGCGGCGGGACGGGCCGCGGCGGCGGCGGTGGGAGCCGCTTGCTCTCCGGCCCGGGGGCCGGCTTGGCGGGGCGCCCCTCGTCGAAGCCCGCCGCGATCACCGTGACCCGGACCTCGTCGCCGAGCGCGTCGTCGATGACCGCGCCGAAGATGATGTTGGCGTCGGGGGCGGCCGCGTTGGACACCAGCTGCGCGGCCTCGTTGATCTCGAACAGGCCGAGGTCGGAGCCGCCGGAGATGGACAGCAGCACGCCGTGCGCGCCGTCGATGCTGGCCTCCAGCAGCGGGCTGGAGATCGCCATCTCGGCGGCGGCGACCGAGCGGTCGTCGCCGCGCGCAGATCCGATGCCCATCAGCGCCGAGCCGGCGCCGGACATCACGGACTTGACGTCGGCGAAGTCGAGGTTGATCAGGCCCGGTGTGGTGATCAGGTCGGTGATGCCCTGGACACCGGAGAGGAGGACCTGGTCGGCGGCCTTGAACGCGTCCAGCACGCTGACCTGCCGGTCGGAGATCGACAGCAGCCGGTCGTTGGGGATGACGATGAGGGTGTCGACCTCGTCGCGCAGCGTCTCGATGCCGGCCTCGGCCTGCATGGCGCGGCGCTTGCCCTCGAAGCTGAACGGCCGGGTGACCACGCCTATCGTCAGCGCGCCGAGCGAGCGGGCGATGTTAGCGACCACGGGCGCGCCGCCGGTGCCGGTGCCGCCGCCCTCCCCGGCCGTGACGAAGACCATGTCGGCGCCCTTGAGCACCTCCTCGATCTCCTCCCGGTGGTCCTCGGCGGCCTTGCGGCCGACGTCGGGGTTCGCGCCCGCGCCGAGACCCCGGGTGAGCTCGCGGCCCACGTCCAGTTTCACGTCGGCGTCACTCATCAGCAGCGCCTGGGCGTCCGTGTTGATCGCGATGAACTCGACGCCCTTGAGTCCCTCTTCGATCATCCTGTTGACGGCGTTGACGCCGCCGCCGCCGATGCCGACGACCTTGATGACCGCGAGGTAATTCTGCGGTGCTGCCACGACGAGGGGCCTTTCCGCTCTCTCCGACCGCCCTGACCGGTCTGCCGACCGTGCCGCCGCGGTGTTCCCGACCTGTGTGCATGTTGGGTGCGGGTTTGAACCCTCACCCTCAACTTGAGGCTTACACTTATGTCAACCTGAGGACTGATACGGACAGTAGGGCGGCCTTACCGCCAGGGTCAACTAACCTGCCCCCAACCGCTCCGGCGTGTCGCATCCGGTGCGCATCCGCCCGGGTCACTTCGTCTTGAGCACCTCGGGCGAGCTGATATCGACGGTGCGGATCGCGCGCCCGGCGGCCGTGCGCCGCAGGGCCTCCAGAAGCCGGATCTTCTCCGCCGACCGTTCCGCCGCGCCCCACTCCACCGTCTGGCCTCCCGCCAGGTACAGGGTGACGGCCTCCGGGCCGGTCGCCTCCACCTCGGTGAGCCTGTCGCCCAGGCTTTCGGGCAGGCCGGTGAGCACCGTGAGCGCCGCGAGGGTCGCCTTGTCGGACGGCCCGGGCGACGCGACCGTCAGCGTCGGAAGCCCCGGCGGCCGGGACTCGCCGTCGGCGACGGTCACCCCGTGCCGGTCGAGCAGCAGGTAGCGGCCGCCGCGGGCGAACACGGCCACCGGCACCCGTTCCCGCACCACGATCCGCACCGTGCCCGGCCAGTGCCGCTCGATCTTCACCGAGTCGACCTCGCGCAGCCGCTCCACCCGGTCCCGGACCGCGCCGGTCCGGAGCCGCGCCATCGGCGTCCCGAGATCGATCCCGGCGGCGGCCACCACCCGGTCCCGCGGCGCGAGGTGGGTGCCGGTCACCTCGACGTGCCGCACGACCAGCAGCCGGGACCCGAGCAGCACCCAGCTCACCGCGCCGAGCGCGCCGAGGACCAGCAGGGTGACGAACACCACCTTCCACCGGTTCGGACGGCCGCGACCGCCGGGCGCCGCGTCCTCGTCCGGCGCCGCGAGCCGGTCCGTCCGCGCCTCGGTCATGACCCAAGCTTGACAGTGTTCCGCCCGTCCGCCGCCGACCGCGCGGGCCGCGGCGTGTCATCCTCACGCTCCGGCGAGACGTTCCAGCACGATCGGGCCCAGCTGCGTCACGTCCCCGGCGCCCAGCGTGATGACGACGTCGCCGGGCCTGGCCAGCGACGCCGCGATGCCGGGCGCCTCGTCGCGGACCGGGACGTACACGGCCTCGGTGCCCGCCGGGACGGCGTCCGCGACGAGCGCGCCGGTCACCCCCGGCTCCGGGTCCTCACGGGCGCCGTACACGTCCAGCACGACCGCGACGTCGGCGAGCCCGAGCGCGGCGCCGAACTCGGCGGCGAAGAACCGGGTGCGGCTGTACAGGTGCGGCTGGAACACCGCGACGATCCGGCCCTGCCCGCCCTTCTCCCCCAGGTAGTCGCGGGTGGCCTCCAGGTCGGCGGTCAGCTCGGTCGGGTGGTGGGCGTAGCTGTCGAACACCTCGACGCCGCCCGCCTCGCCCTTGCGCTCCAGCCGCCGCATCGCCCCGCCGAACCCGGCGAGGCCGGCCCGCACGGCCTCCTCGTCCGCGCCGAGGGCCCGCGCGACCGCGACCACGGCGGCGGCGTTGAGCGCGTTGTGCCGGCCGGGGACGGCGAGCGCGACCTCGCCGGCGCCCTCGATCCCGAACCGGGAGCCGAGGCCGCGCGGGGTGAACCCGGTCACGCGCAGGTCGGCGCCCTCGGCCGCCCCGTACGTCAGCACCGTCAGCCCGCGGGCCCGCGCCTGTTCCGCCAGCTCCATCGCGACGGGGTCGTCGGCGCCGGCGACGAGCGTCCCGCCTGGCTCGATCCGGTCGACGAAGCGGGCGAAATTCTCCTTCACCTTCTCGAAGCCGCCGTAGTTGTCGAGGTGGTCGGCTTCGACGTTGGTGACGACCGCGATGCGCGGGGTGTACATGAGGAACGACCCGTCGCTCTCGTCGGCCTCCGCGACGAACACGTCCCCGGTGCCCTCGTCGGCGCCGAGCCCGGTGGTGACGAGCTGCCCGCCGATGCAGTAGGACGGGTCGATGCCGGCGTGCTGGAGCGCCACCGTCAGCATCGACGTCGTGGTGGTCTTGCCGTGCGTGCCCGCCACCGCCACGGCGCGCCGGCCCGCCATCAGCGAGGCGAGCGCGGCGGAGCGGTGCAGGACGCGCAGCCCGCGCTCGCGGGCGGCGACCAGCTCGGGGTTGGTCTCCCGGATCGCCGTGGACACCACCACCGTGTCGGCGTCGCCCACGTGCGCCGCGTCGTGCCCGACGAAGACCTTGGCGCCGAGGTCGCCGAGCTGGGTGAGCAGCTCGGAGTCGCGCGCGTCGCTGCCGGACACCCCGATGCCGCGGCGCAGCATGATGCGGGCGACGCCGGACATCCCGGCGCCCCCGATCGCGATGAAGTGCACCCGGCCGAGCTCGCCGGCCGGCACCACCTCGCCGGGGTCGATCAGGCTCATCGGGCGGCGCCCGCCGAGCGGACCACGTCGTAGACCATCCGGGCGAGCGCGACGTCGGCGTCGCGGCGTCCCATCCGGCCGGCGGCCTCCGACATGTGCGCGACGCGGGCCGGGTCGGCCAGCACCGGCAGCAGGTGCCGCGCGATCCAGTCGGGCGACAGCTCGGCGTTGTCGACCAGCATGCCGCCGCCCGCCGCGACGATCGGCTCGGCGTTCAGCCGCTGCTCGCCGTTGCCGATCGGGAGCGGGACGTACACCGCCGGCAGCGCGACCGCGGCGAGCTCGGCGCAGGTCATCGCGCCCGCGCGGCACATCGCCATGTCGGCGGCGGCGTAGGCGAGGTCCATCCGGTCGCAGTACGGGATGGTCACGTACTGGGGGCCGCCGGACGCGGGCTCGGGCTCCTCGGTGTTCTTCGGCCCGACGATGTGCAGCACCTGGATGCCCGCCTGCCGGAAGTACGGCGCGGCGGCGACGGCGGCCTGGTTCAGCGAGCGGGCGCCCTGCGAGCCGCCGAAGATCAGCAGCGTGGGCAGGTCGGGGAGCAGCCCGAAGTAGGAGCGGGCCTTGTCGCCCATCGCGAGCCGGTCGAGCGTCGCGATCTCGCGTCGCAGCGGGATGCCGACGAACGTGGAGTTCGGCAGCGGCGAGTCCGAGTGCGACACCGCGACGTGGTCGGTGAAGCGGGCGCCGAGCTTGTTGGCGAGGCCCGGCTTCGGGTTGGCCTCGTGCACGATGATCGGCACCTTGCGCTTGCGCGCCGCCAGGTAGCCGGGGGTGGCGACGTAGCCGCCGAACCCGACCAGGACGTCGGCCTGCGCCTGGTCGAGGACGGACGCGGCCGCGTTGATCGCCCCGCGGAGCCGGCCGGGTACCGACAGCAGCTGCGGGGTCAGCGTGCGCGGCAGCGGCACCGGCGGGATCAGGGCGAGCTCGTAGCCCCGCTGCGGGACGAGGCGGGTCTCCAGCCCCCGCTCGGTCCCGAGGCAGACGATCCCGGTGTTCGGGTCGTTGCGGCGCAGCGCGTCGGCGAGCGCCAGGGCGGGCTCGATGTGTCCGGCGGTGCCGCCGCCGGCCAGGACAACCCTCATGTCCGTTGACAACTCCTCAGCGTGTTCGGAAGGGGGATTTCAACGCCGTGCCAGACCCAGCCAGCTTAGAGCCCTCACGACCGGTCCGGGACCCCGTGCGGAGAGTGCCTGCCGCGCGCCGGGCTCCCGTTTGGCGAACGCGAGCAGCATCCCGAGCGCGAACAGGGTCGGGATCAGCGCCGAGCCTCCGTAGGAGACCAGCGGCAGCGGGATGCCGGTGATGGGCAGGACGCCGATGACGGCGCCGATGTTCACGATCGCCTGCACCACCAGCCACGCCGTGGCGCCGGCGGCGGCGAGCCGGGTGAACGGGTCCTTCACGCGCCGCGCGATCCGCAGCCCGGCGTAGGCGAGCAGCCCGAACAGGCCGAGCACGACGAGGGCGCCGACCAGCCCCAGCTCCTCCCCCACGATCGCGAAGATGAAGTCGGTCTCGGCGTGCGGCAGATAGTCCCACTTGGCGCGCCCCTCCCCGAGACCGGTGCCGAAGAACCCGCCCGAGGCGACCGCGTACAGCCCCTGGGTGCCCTGGTAGTTGATGGTGAGCTTGTTGCCGGAGGAGTCCAGGAAGCCGGTGAGCCGCTGCATCCGGTACGGCTCGACGACGATCAGGATGGACACCAGCAGGCAGACGAGACCGCCGATGCCGAGGAACAGCCGTCCGGGCGCGCCGACGACCCACAGCAGCGCCAGGAAGATCGTGAGGAGCACCAGCGTGGTGCCGAGGTCGCTGCCCAGCATGACCAGCAGGACGAGGACCCCGGCCCCCGGCATCAGCGGGACGAGCAGCGGCCGCCACTCGGTGAGCTGGCCGAGGCGGTCCTTGCGGGCCAGCAGGTCGGCGCCCCACAGCACGAGGGCGAGCTTGGCGAGCTCGGACGGCTGGATCTGCACCGGGCCGAGATCGACCCAGCGGGTGGCGCCGCCCGCGCTGCGCCCGAGCCCGGGGACCAGCACCATCGCCAGCGCGACGACCGACAGCAGCAGCAGCGGGTAGGCGAGCGCGCGGAACGTCTTCACCGGCAGCCGGGACGCCAGCCACATCCCCGGCAGCCCGATCGCCACCCACATGGCCTGCTTCTGGAACAGCGTGTACGCCGAGCCCGTCGCCTGGAGCTGCTTGACGCTGGACGCCGACAGCACCATCGTCAGGCCGAGCGCGAGCAGCATCACCGAGCAGCCCAGCACCAGGTAGTAGGAGGTGAGGGGCCGGTCGAGCAGTCCGACGGCGGCGACCACCTGCTCCCGTGGCCCCGGACGCCGGCCGCTCTCCTCCTCGGCCGCGGCGGTCACGGCTAGCCGGCGTTTCCGGCGGCGAGGCGTCCGACGGCCGCGATGAAGGCGTCCCCGCGGGCCGGGTAGTCGGCGAACATGTCGAAGGACGCCCCGACGGGCGCGAGCAGCACGGTGTCCCCGGGGCGGGCGAGGCCGGAGGCTTCGTTGACGACGCGGTCCATGGCCCCAGTGTCGGTGTCGGGGACGTCCACCACCGGGACATCCGGGGCGTGTCGCGCGAGTGCCTCGGCGATCCGGTGCCGGTCGCGCCCCATGAGTACGACCCCGCGCAGCCGCGCGGCGCACGAGCGCACGAGATCGTCGACGTCGAGGCCCTTGAGAAGGCCGCCGGCGATCCACACGACCGGCTCGTAGGCGGCGAGGGACGCGGCGGCGGCGTGCGGCTGGGTCGCCTTGGAGTCGTTGACGTAGGCGACGCCGGCGACGTCCGCGACGTGCTGGATGCGGTGCGGGTCGGGCACGAACGCCTGGAGCCCCGCGCGGACGGCCTCGGGCGGCACGCCGAACGCGCGGGCCAGCCCGGCGGCGGCCAGCGCGTTGGCGACGTTGTGCGGCGCGAACGGGCGGACGTCGGCGAGCCCGGCCAGCTCCTCCGCCTGGCTCACGGGATCCCCGGTGAACGCCCGGTCGACCATCAGCTCCTCGACGACGCCGAGCTCGCCGGGGCGCGGCACCTGGAGGGTGAAGCCGACCTTCCGGTCCAGGCCCTCGGCGCGCTCCGCGAGCGCGGTGGACGTGGCGTCGTCGGCGTTGTAGACCGCGACGCAGCCGGGGGCGAAGATCTTGGCCTTGGCGCCGACGTAGGCGTCCATGGAACCGTGCCAGTCGAGGTGGTCCGGCGCGACGTTCAGCACCGCCGCCGCCTGCGGGGCGAGCGTGCTGGACCAGTGCAGCTGGTAGCTCGACAGCTCGACCGCCAGGACGTCGTACGGCTCCGCGACGGCCTCGACGATGGGGGTTCCGACATTTCCGACGGCCAGGGCCTTGTGGCCGGCGGCGGTGAGCATGCACGCCAGCATCCGCACGACGGTGGTCTTGCCGTCCGTCCCCGTGATGGCCAGCCAGGGCGCCGCATCCGGCGCACGGAGCCGCCACGCCAGCTCGACCTCGCCGATGATCTCGATCCCGGCCGCGGCGGCCGCGGCGAGCAGCGGCACGTCCGGCCGCCAGCCCGGCGAGGTCACGACGAGCTCGGTGCCCGCCGGGAGGCCCTCCCCGTCGCCGAGCCGGACGGTGACCCCGCGGGCCTCCAGCTCGGCGGCGTGCCCGCGCTGCTCCGCGCCGTCGCGGGCGTCCACGACGGTGACGCGGGCGCCGCGCCCGGCGAGGACGCGGGCGGCGGCGCGGCCGGACACGCCGAGCCCCGCCACGCACACCGGCAGGCCGTCCCAGGGGCGGTCGCTCACTTCTTCGGCATCCATTCCAGGTAGAACAGGCCGATGCCGATCGCGACGAACGTCGCCGACATCAGCCAGAACCGCACGACGATCGTGGTCTCGGCCCAGCCGGACAGCTCGAAGTGGTGCTGCAGCGGGGCCATCTTGAACACCCGTTTCCTGGTCAGCTTGAACCCGCCGACCTGGATGATCACCGACAGCGTGATCATGACGATCAGGCCGCACAGGATGGCGAGCAGGAACTGGGTGCGGGTGAGGATCGCGAGGCCGACCAGCACGCCGCCGAGGGCGAGCGAGCCGGTGTCGCCCATGAAGATCTTCGCGGGCGGGGCGTTCCACCACAGGAAGCCGAACACGCCGCCGAGCACGGCCGCGGCGACCACCGCGAGGTCGAGGGGGTCGCGGACGCTGTAGCAGTTGGGGGCGAGGGCGGCGGCGCAGCTGTTGCGCAGCTGCCAGTTCCCGATGATCACGTAGGCGGCCAGCACCATGCCGGCCGGGCCCGCCGCGAGGCCGTCCAGTCCGTCGGTCAGGTTCACGCCGTTGGACATGGCCGCGATGAGCAGCAGCGCCCACACCACGAACAGGTACGGGCCGATCGAGGGGCCGAAGTCGCGCAGGAAGGACAGGTGTGGGTCGGCGGGGGTGACGTCGTAGCCGTTGGGGAAGTTCAGCGACCCGACGGCGAACACGACGCCGACGAGGATGATGCCGATCATCTTGGCGCCGCTGCGCAGCCCGAGGCTGCGCTGCTTGAACACCTTGATGTAGTCGTCCACGAACCCGACGAGGCCGAGGCCGGTCATCAGGAACAGCACGAGGACGCCCGAGATCGTGGGCGCGTCCCCGGTGAACAGGTGCGCCGCGGCGTAGCCGACGAGCGAGCCGACGATGAAGACCGTCCCGCCCATCGTGGGGGTGCCGCGCTTGTTCAGATGGGCCTCGGGGCCCTCGTCCCGGATCATCTGGCCGTAGCCGAGCCGGTTGACGATCCGGATCCACACCGGGGTGCCGACCATCACGAAGACCAGCGCGATCCCCGCGGCGATGATGATGTTGGTCATCGGCCGCCCTCCGCGAGGAGCGCCTCGGCCACCCGTTCCAGGCCGGCCACGCGGGAGCCCTTCACCAGCACGACGTCCCGCGGCGCGAGCCGCTCCCTGAGCACGGTCACCGCCGCGCCGACGTCATCCACCTGTACGCACTCTCCCGTCCATGACGCCACCTGCCCGGCCCCTTCGGCCATCGCCGCCGCTTTCGGGCCGACGACGACGAGGCCGGCGATCCCGCTGCGCGCGACATGCTGCCCGATCTTGGCATGTTCCGCCACGGCGGAGTCGCCGAGTTCGGCCATCTCGCCCAGCACCGCGTAGGCCCGGCGTCCGCGGGCCATGTGGGCGAGCACGTCGATCGCGGCGCGGGTCGAGTCGGGGTTGGCGTTGTAGGCGTCGTTCACCACGGTCACCCCGTCGGCGCGTTCGGTGACCTCCATCCGCCAGCGGCTCACCGGCACGGCCGCCGAGAGGGCCTCGGCGACCGCGGCCGCGGCCAGTCCCGCCGCGCGCGCGGCGGCGGCCGCGGCCAGCGCGTTCGGGACGGCGTGCGAGCCGTGCAGGCGCAGCGCGACGGGCGCGCGGCCCTCCGGCGTGACCAGCGTGAACCGGGCCCGGCCCTGCTCGTCGAGGGTCTCGTCCTCGGCGCGGATCATCGCGTCCGGGGAGCGGCCGAACGTGACGACCCCGGCCCGGGTGCGCGACGCCATCGCGGCGACCAGCGGGTCGTCGGCGTTCAGGACGGCGGTCCCGCCCGGCGGCACCGCCTCCACGATCTCGCCCTTGGCGCGGGCGATGTTCTCCCGGCCGCCGAACTCGCCGACGTGCGCGGTGCCGACGTTCAGCACCACGCCGACGTCCGGGCGCGCGATGCCGGTCAGGTAGGCGATGTGACCGATCCCACGCGCGCCCATCTCCAGGACGAGGTGGCGGGTGCCGGCATCGGCGCGCAGGACGGTGAGCGGCAGCCCGATCTCGTTGTTGAACGAGCCGGGCGGGAAGACCGTGGGGCCGGCGCCGCTCACGACCTGCGCGATCAGGTCCTTGGTGGAGGTCTTGCCCGCCGACCCGGTGACCGCGACGACGGTCAGGCCGGGCAGCCGCTCCAGCAGCCCCCTGGCGAGCCGCCCGAGCGCCTCCTGGACGTCGGGGACGACCACGCAGGGCCCGTCCACCGGGCGCTGCGCGAGCACCCCGGCGGCCCCGGCCGCCAGCGCCCCGGCCGCGAAGTCGTGCCCGTCCGCGCGCTCGCCCTTCAGCGCCGCGAACAGCGCGCCCGGCTCGACCGCGCGGGAGTCGATGACCGCGGGACCGCTCACCACCACGTCCGGAGGCCCGTGAAGGGTGCCTCCTGTGATCTCCGCGATCGTCGACAGCGGAAGTGGGATCACGCCTGCGTCCCGTCCCCTCTAGTCCCTCGTGAGTGGTGCCGGAGCGCGGCGCGGACGACCTCGCGGTCGTCGAACGGATGCACCTCGCCCGCCACGTTCTGGCCCTGCTCGTGGCCCTTGCCCGCGACGACGAGGACGTCGCCGCGGCGGGCCCGGCCGACGGCGAGCGTAATCGCGGCGGCGCGGTCGGGCTCCACGACGATGTGCGCGCGCTCCGGCTGCGGCACCTTGAGCCCGCCCTCGACCATAGCGGCGAGGATCCCGAGCGGATCTTCCGACCTCGGGTTGTCGTTGGTGAAGTACGCCGTGTCGGCCAGCCGGGCGGCGGCCTCCCCCATGAGCGGGCGCTTGCCGCGGTCGCGGTCGCCGCCGCAGCCGAGCACCACGACGAGGTCGCCCTCGGTGACGGGCCGCAGCGCGTTCAGGACGGCCTCGACCGCGCCCGGCTTGTGCGAGTAGTCGACGAGGGTCACGAAGTCCTGGCCCTCGTCCACCCGCTCCAGCCGGCCGGGGACGCCGGGCAGCGAGGCGACCCCGCGGACCGCCGCCTGCAGTGGGATGCCGGCCTCGACCAGCGCGACGATCGCGGCGAGGGCGTTGGCGACGTTGAACGGGCCGGCGAGCCGGACCTCGCCGTCGGCCTCGATCCCGCCGGGCCCGACGACGCGGAACACGCTGCCGTCGGCGCCGACGCGCACGTCCTCGGCCCGCCAGTCGGCGGCCGGGTCCCCGGACGGCGAGAACGTCGTGGCCGGCACCGTGGCGATCTCCAGCAGCTCGCGGCCGTAGTGGTCGTCGAGGTTGACCACGCCGACGCGGGAGTACTCGGGCGTGAACAGCCGCGCCTTCGCGAGGAAGTAGTCCTGCATGGTCGGGTGGTAGTCCAGGTGGTCCTGGGACAGGTTGGTGAACACCGCGACCTCGTAGCGGGCGCCGCCGACGCGGCCCTGCACGAGGGCGTGGCTGGACACCTCCATCGCGGCGGCGCCGACGCCGCGCTCGCGCATCATCGCCAGCAGCGCGTGCAGGTCGGTGGCCTCCGGCGTGGTCAGCGCGCTCGGCACCCGGTCGCCGCCCACGCGTATCTCGACGCCGCCGACCAGGCCGGTCTCGACACCGGCGGCGCGCAGGCCCGCGTCCAGCAGGAACACCGTCGTGGTCTTGCCGCTGGTGCCGGTCACGCCGATGAGGGTGATGTCGCGTCCGGGCTCGCCGTACACCCACGACGCGACGTCGCCGAGCCGGGCCCGGACGTCGGCCGTCACCAGGACCGGCAGGCCCGTCGCCGCCGCCCGGTCGTACCCGTCGGCGTCGGTGAGGACCGCCACCGCGCCCGCCTCGGCGGCCTGGGCGGAGAACTGGGCGCCGTGTGCGCGCGCGCCGGGCAGCGCCGCGTAGATGTCGCCGGGCAGCACCGCGCGGGAGTCGTGCGTGATCCCCGTGGCCGACACCTCGTCCCATCCGTGCCGTCCGATGCCGAGAAGCGCCGCGAGCCCGCTCAGCGGACGAGCCGGATTGGTAGTGGGACGCATGGCGTTTCTTTCGGTGCGAACGGAACGGGACTGCTGGGACACGGGTGGTGGACTCACAGGCGAGGAGGGTACTCGCTGCGGTCAGTCTCGGGCGTAGATCTCGGTGATCGGCGGACGGCTCCCGGTCGGCGGGATCTTCTCGGACTGCAGGGCGAAGCTCATCACGTCCTTGAAGACCGGTGCGGCCGCATCGCCACCATAGTGGCTGCCCCGCTTCGGGGCCTGCAGGACCACCTGCACGACCAGCCGCGGATCGTCGGCCGGGGCGAACCCGGCGAACGACGCGGTGTAGCCGCCGCCGTCGTAGCACCCGCAGCGCGGGTTCACGATCTCGGCGGTGCCGGTCTTGCCCGCGACGCGGTATCCCTTGATCTGGGCCTTCGGCGCGGTGCCCTCCTTCGTCGTGACGCCCTCCAGCATGTCGCTGATCTGCCGGGCGGTCGTGGCGCTGATGACCTGCCTGCGCTGCGGCGCGGGCGCGGGCGCGAACCTGTCGTGCTCGCCGACGGTGCCCGCGACGAGGTTCGGCGCGACCCGGACGCCGCCGTTGGCGATCGTCGCGTACACGCTCGCCATCTGCACCGCGTTCACCGAGACCGTCTGCCCGAACGCGATCGGGTAGCGGTCGGTGCCCGACCAATTGGCCGGCGGTTCCAGCAGGCCGGGCGTCTCACCCGGCAGCGGCAGGCCGGTCTTCTGGCCGAACCCGAAGTCGCGCAGCGTCTGGTAGAGCTGCTGCGAGGTGATGCTCTCGCTGGCCATGATGGTGCCGACGTTGCTGGACTTGGCCAGCACACCGGCGAACGTGAGCGGCTCGGGCGCGTGGTCGTGCGAGTCGTGGAACACGACGTCGTACTTCTTGATCTTGTCGGGGACGGTGTAGGGCGTCTTCGGCGTCACGCCGCCGTGCTGCATGACGGCGGCGGCCGTGACGACCTTGCCGGTGCTGCCCGGCTCGTAGGCGTCCTGCACCAGCGGGCTGCCCCACCGGGACCGGTCGGACGCGGCGTAGCGGTTCGGGTCGAACCCGGGCGCCGAGGCCATGGCGAGGAGCCGGCCGGTGCGCGGGTCCATGACGATCACGCTGCCGCTCGCCGCCCCGGTGGCCCTGACCTGCTTCTCGATCGCCTCCTGCGCCTTGAACTGCAGGTCGCGCTGCAGCGTCAGGCGGACGCCGCTGCCGGGCACGGACGGGCGCTTCTGGTCCTCGCCCATGGGGATGTGCTGGCCCTCGGGGCTGATCTCCACCCGCTGCCAGCCCGCCTTGCCGGCGAGCACGTCGTTCAGCGAGCTCTCCAGGCCGGCCGCGCCCTTCCCCGTGTCGTTCACGAACCCTATGACGCTGGCGGCCAGCGAATCGTTGGGATACTCCCGGCGATATTCCGGCAAAGTCCCGATACCGAGGAAGTTCCATGAGCTGACCAGCCGCGCCTGGTCCGGGCGGACCCCGTGCGCCAGGTACACGAACTTGGTGTCCCGCTTGCTGATCTGCTTCATCAGGCTCGCGGGGTTCAGCCCGAGCGTCGGGGCCAGCGCGTTGACGATCGGCTGCCGCTTCTCCGGTTCGATGAGCGACGGGTCGGCGAAAATCGCCCGTGCCTCCACGGTCATCGCGAGAGGGTTGCCCTGCGCGTCGGTGATGTCGCCGCGGACGGCGGGCAGCTTGATCTCCCGCATCCGCTGGAGCATCGCCTCCTCGGTGTACTTGCCGGACTCGATCGTCTGGAGCTGGACGAGCCGCCCCGCGAACAGCGACAGCACGAACGCGACGACGAGCAGCCCGACGTTCAGCCGCTTGAGCGGGTCGCGCCGGTGGAACGGGACGCGGGGCCGCGGCGGCCGGCCGGGCGGCCGCCCGGAGCCCCCGCCGGGGCGCGGGCCGCGCGGGCCTCCACCGCCCGTCTTCGGCCTCGCGCCCTCGCCGCTCCGCGCCGTGCGGCCGGTACCGCCCTTCCCGGGCGTGCTCTTGGCGGGCGCCTTCTTCTGCGCCTGCCGGGTGGACGTTCCGGCCGTCCCCTTGCGCTGAGTCTCCGTGCGCTGGGTCTCCGCGCGGGGGGTGGGGACCATGCCGCTGCGCGCGGGACGGCGGGCGGCGCTGCCCTTCTTGCCCGGCCGTCCCGCGCCGTCGGCTCGCCCGCCGGGCGGGCGCGGTGTGCCCCCGGTCTGACGCCCGGACGCGCGCGCCGCGCCCGGGCCGTTCTTGTCGTCCCGCCCGGCCGCGCCGCGCGGACCGCGCCCGTCCGAGCCGCGTTTCCGGCCGGGCGGCGGCCCGGCGGTCCCGCGTCCCGGCCCTTTCGTCACCGTGTCCCCCGCTCCCCTGTGTGCTCGCGCCCGCTCACGGCGCCCCGTGCCCGCGCCCGCCGCCGGTCCCGGTCGGGCCGGCGCTCCCGCCGGGCGGCGTGGCGCCGTTGCCGGGCCTGCCGGCGGTGGCGGCGGGCGGGACCCCGTCGCCGGGCACCACGGTGCCGGGGACGCCGAGGACGCCCGCCGCGCCGGCCGACGCGGCCGCCGCGTGCGGGACGGGACGGATCTTCCCGCCGTTCGCCCGGCCGGTGTCGGTGGAGAAGAAGGCCGGGTCCTCGCCCTGCTTCATGCCGAGCGCCTCCGCCTTGTTCGACAGCTGCTGCGGGGAGCCCTCCCGGGCGATCTCCTCCTCGTAGGCCTGGCGCTGCTGGTCGAGCTGCTTGTTGCTCTGCTGCAGCCGCGTCAGGGTGAACGCGTCCTTGGCCAGGACGGTGTTGAGCAGCAGCAGGCTCACCAGGGCGCCGCCGAGCAGCCCGACGATAAGCAGGACGAACGGCGCACGCGGCGGCGCCTGGGCGGCGCGGCGCGGCGTGCCCGGCTTCGCGCTCTTCGCGGACGCGGCCTTCCCCGCCGTCTTCGCCGCCGCAGTCTTCGCCGCCGTCGCCTTCGTCTTCGACGGTGCGCTCTTCGACGGTGCGGGCCGGACGGACGGAGTCTCCTTGCCGGGGGCCTTGGCCGGTGCGGCGGTCGCGTCCGGGCGCTCCGGGGCCCGCTTCTTCGGCGCCTTGGTCGGCGGACGCCTGCTCGTCGTGGTCATGTCGCCTCCCGGACCCGCTCCGCGGCGCGCATCCGCACCGATCCGGCCCGTGGGTTGGTCGTGGTCTCCTCGTCGGACGGCAGCTCCGCCCCGCGCGTCAGGAGCCGGAACCTCGGCTCGTGCGCGGGCAGCGGGACGGGCAGGTCCGGCGGGGTGGTGTCGGCCGCCTGGGCGGCGAGGACCTGCTTGGTGATGCGGTCCTCAAGGGAGTGGTAGGACAGGACGGCGACCCGGCCGCCGACCGGAAGCGCGTCCAGGGCGGCGGGCAGCGCCCGGCGCCAGATGTCGAGCTCCCCGTTCACCTCGATGCGCAGCGCCTGGAAGGTGCGCTTGGCCGGGTTGCCGCCGGTGCGGCGGGTCGCGGCCGGGATCGAGGTGCGCACCAGGTCGGCGAGGCGCCGGGTGGACCGCAGCGGGGCGCGCTCGCGCTCCCGGACGATCGCGGAGGCGATGCGCTGGGCGAACCGCTCCTCCCCGTACTCGCGCAGGATGCGGGCGAGCTCGGCGGCGGGGTAGCCGTTGACGACCTCCTCCGCGGTGAGGCTCTGGGTGCGGTCCATCCGCATGTCGAGCGGCGCGTCGTAGGAGTAGGCGAAGCCGCGGCCGGACTCGTCCAGCTGCGGGGAGGACACCCCGAGGTCGAACAGGACGGCGTCCACGGCGGGGACGCCGAGCCCGCGCAGCACCGCCGGGATCTCGTCGTAGACGGCGTGCTCCAGCGTGACGCGGTCGCCGAACGGCGCGAGCCTGCGCGCGGACCGCTCCAGCGCGGTCGTGTCGCGGTCGAGGCCGATCAGGCGCAGCTCCGGGACGGCCCGTAGCATCGCCTCGGCGTGACCGCCCATGCCGAGCGTGGCGTCGAGGTACACGGGCGCACGGCCGGTGACCGCCTCGGCGGCGGGGATGAGAAGTTCGAGGACGCGGCCGAGCATGACCGGCACGTGGCCGCTCTCCGGCCCGTGGCCCCCGGTCGTGCGGTCGCCGCCTGCGGACGCGTGGTTCCCCACGTCCATGCTTCACCCCCTGTACTGCCACCTCGCTCGCGGACTGTGTGGCATCGCCGGACCGGACCGCCCCTGCCCCCGGCGGCGGCCTCGCCCGGCCAGGTCCCCATCCGCTGCCCTAGAGGAAGATCACCGCGTTGTCCGCGGGGGGTCGCCGTCTGGCACCGGGGAAGCTGCGCCAGCTGGCTCGGAGAGCGGCTGGAGACCTGGCCGAACGTGGGCCATAGCCGGTCAACGGACCGACGAGTCGTTTCTCAGAGGATCCCTGGCAACACCTCCTCCGAGACGTCGGAGAACGTCTGCTCCTCCTGCTCCAGGTAGGTCTCCCAGGCCGCGGCGTCCCAGATCTCCAGACGCGTGTTGGCCCCGATGACCGTGCAGTCGCGGGTGAGCCCCGCGTACTTGCGCAGCGGCGGAGGAATCGTGACGCGGCCCTGCTTGTCGGGTACCTCGTCGGACGCACTGGCGAAGAAGACCCGGCTGTAGCCCCGCACCGCCTTCTCGGTGACCGGAGCGGCACGCAGAGCCTCGGTAATCCGCTGGAACTCCGCCATGGGGAAGACGTACAGGCAGCGTTCCTGGCCCTTCGTGATCACCAATCCCCCCGACAGCTCCTCGCGGTACTTCGCCGGCAGGAACAGTCGTCCCTTGTCGTCGAGGCGCGGTGAGTGGGTGCCGAGGAACACCGGCCCCACCTCCCGTGCCGCGTGAGGTGCTACCGCCCCCCACGGCGCCCCACTCTACTCCACTCTTCCCCACCGTCAACAAGAAAAACACCGTCCACGCACCGTTTTCACGAGCAAAACCGCAGGTCAGCAGGGGTGGTGCCGAGTGGAGCCCAGGGGCGCCCGCCCCGCGTGCCGGACTCCCCGGCGAGACGAGTCAGACCGGTTCCACGGGGGATCACAGGGGCGGTGGAGCGAAGTGGAGTGCTCCGGCCGGACCTCGCCGGTGCTCACCGTGGAGCACAATTGGCTCGCGTTCCACATGAACATCGCGGTGTGCGTTCCGACGACGTACTGTCGGTTGGGACGGCTGAGGAGGGTTTGGTGGCAGTAGGCACGCACGGCGAGTCGTTCATGGAGACCGACCCCCCGGCATCCCACCCGGCCCGGCAAGGCGCCAGGGAGCACGACGCGGCGGACGGCGGGCTCGACGGGCTCGCCAAGGTCGCGAACAAGATCCGCGGCGCGGTGGAGTCGGTGATCGAGGGCAAGCCCTCGGTGGTGCGGCTCGCACTGACGGTGCTGCTGGCGGAGGGGCACCTGCTGATCGAGGACGTGCCCGGGGTCGGCAAGACGATGCTCGCGAAAGCGCTCGCACGCTCGGTCGACTGCTCGGTGCGGCGCGTCCAGTTCACACCCGACCTGCTGCCCAGCGACATCACCGGGGTCAGCGCCTACAACCAGGAGCTGCGCGAGTTCGAGTTCAAACCGGGGCCGGTGTTCGCCAACATCGTGGTCGGCGACGAGATCAACCGGGCCTCCCCGAAGACGCAGTCCGCACTGCTGGAGTGTATGGAGGAGCGCCAGGTCACGGTGGACGGCACCACCTACTCGCTGGAGCCTCCGTTCATGGTGATCTCCACCCAGAACCCGGTGGAGATGGAGGGCACCTACCCGCTGCCCGAGGCGCAGCGCGACCGGTTCACCGCCCGCATCTCGATGGGCTACCCGGACCCCGCCGCCGAGATGGAGATGCTCGACACGCACGGCGAGACGTCGCCGCTCGACCGGCTCACCCCGGTCGCGCACGCCGCCGACGTCCGCGACCTCATCGAGGTGGTGCGGCGCCAGCACGTCTCGCCCGCGGTGCGGCAGTACGCGATCGACCTCGTCGGCGCCACCCGGAGGCATCGGGAGCTGCGGCTCGGCGCGTCCCCGCGGGCGACCCTGCACCTGGTGCGGGCCGCGCGGGCGTACGCGGCGCTCGACGACCGCGACTACGTCGTCCCCGACGACGTCCAGGACCTCGCCGTCCCCGTCCTCGCGCACCGGCTGCTGCCGACCGCCGAGGCGCAGGTGGAGCGGCGCCGTCCCGAGCAGGTCGTCGCCGACCTGGTGAAGCGCCTGCCGGTGCCCTCCCCCGGGAAGTGAGCGGTGCGACGAGCGCTGGCCGGCCTGACCACCCGCGGGCGGTCCTTCGTGGCCGCCGGGACGACCGCGATCGTCTGCGCGGTCGTGCTCGGCGAGCGCGACCTGCTGCGCGCCGGGGTGCTCGTGCTGGTGCTGCCGCTGCTGTGCACGCTCGCGGTGTCGCGGACCCGCTATCGGCTGGCGTGCGCGCGGCGGCTGGAGCCGGCGCGGCTGCCGGTCGGCCACGAGGCACGCGTCGACCTGCGGCTGGAGAACGTGTCGAGGCTGCCGAGCGGCCTGCTGATGGTGGAGGACCGGGTCCCCTACGCGCTCGGCGGGCGGGCGCGGTTCGTGCTGGAGCGGATCGAGTCGCACGGCACCCGTGAGCTGGGGTACCGGATCCGCTCGGACGTGCGCGGCCGCTACCGGGTGGGGCCGCTGACGGTCCGGCTCGCCGACCCGTTCGGCATGGTGGAGCTGGTCCGCTCGTTCAGCCTGTCCGACACGCTCACGGTGACGCCGGCGATCGTCCCGCTGCCGCCGAGCCGGCTGTCGGGCGCGTGGACGGGCGGCGGCGACAGCATCGCGCGCGCGCTCTCCGCCGCGGGAGAGGACGACGTCGCACCGCGCGACTACCGGCACGGCGACGACCTGCGCCGCGTGCACTGGCGGTCCACCGCCCGGCGCGGCGAGCTGATGGTGCGGCGCGAGGAGCAGCACTTCCAGAGCAGCGGGACCCTGTTCCTCGACACCCGCCGCTCCGCGCACTGGGGCGACGGGCCGGCAGGGTCCTTCGAGCAGGCCGTGTCGGCGACCGCGTCGATCGGCGTGCACCTCGTCCGGACGGGGATGAGCCTGCGCTACGTCACCGACGCCGGGGAGGCGCTGCCGGCCGCTCCGTCCGAGGGGGCGTTCGAGGGGCTGCTGCTCGACGCGCTGGCCGTGGCCCGCAGGTCCAAGGCCGGGACGCTGTCGGCGGGGCTCGCCGCGCTGCACGGCGCCCACAGCCGGGGCCGGGAGGGCAACGGGCTGGTCATCGCGGTGTTCGGCGTGCTGTCGGAGGAGGAGGCCCGCACGGTGGCCGCGGCGCGCCGCGGCGGCGGCACCTGCGTGGCGGTGCTGGTCCAGGGCGGGACCGGGCCGGAGACGGCGAACGCCGGAACGAACGCCACGAAGACGGCCGAGGAGACGGCCGCGGGGCTGCTGCGCGCGGGCGGCTGGCGGGTGGTGACCGTCCGGGCCGCCGCCGACCTGGCCGGGGCGTGGAGGCAGGCCGGCAAGGCCGGCGAGAACTTCGTCAGGGACGGCTCATGAGGATCCGGATGACGGTGATGGCCGGGCTGGCGACGCTCGCCGGCTCGCTCGGCCTGTACCCGCTGTTCGAGAAGGCCGGATGGTTCTGGGCGGGGCTCGGCGCGGTGCTGGCCGTGTCCGGCGGCGGGCTGCTGGCCAGACGGCTGCGGATGCCCGCGCTGGTCGGCCTCCTGTTCGGGCTGGGCTCCCTGCTGCTCTACCTCAACCTGGTCTACGCCGCCGACAAGGCGTGGTTGGTGTTCATCCCCTCCCCCGAGTCGGTGCGCCACCTCGGCGTGCTCGCGGACGAGGGCTGGCGGGCGGCCAACCGGTACGCCGCGCCGGTCCCGCTCGTCCCGGGCATCGCGATGCTGACCGCCGCCGGCATCGGCCTGGTCGCCGTCCTGGTCGACCTGCTGGCCGTCCGGCTGCGCCGCACCGCGCCCGCCGGGCTGCCGCTGCTGGCCATGTACAGCGTGCCCGCGGCCGTCCGCGAGGACGGCGTCGGCTGGCTCGCGTTCGGTGTCGGCGCGGTCGGCTTCCTCGCCCTGCTCATGGCCGACGCCCGCGAGCGCGTCGGCGGCTGGGGCCGGACGGTGACCACGGGCCGCCGCCCGCGGGAGGTCCCGATGGCCGGCGCCGCACCGGCGCCCGGGGACTACGCCGAGCCGCCGGACGCCTCGGCGCTGGCGGCGAGCGGCCGCCGGATCGCGGCGGGCGCGGTCGCCGTCGCCGTGCTGCTGCCGGCGGTGGTCCCCGGCCTGCAGCCGCGCGGCGTTTTCGGGCTGGGCGGCGGCTCCGGCCGGGGCACCCAGACGGTGACGACGCCCGACCCGCTGGTCAGCCTGAAACGGGAACTGACCCGGCTGGACGACTCGGTCGTCCTCACCTACAAGACCGACGACCCGGAGAGCCCCGGCTACCTGCGCCTCTACTCCCTCGACCGGTTCGACGGCGACCGGTGGACCTACAGCCCGCTGAAGAGCAGCTCCAAGGACCGCCTGTCGGACGAGCGCACGCTGCCCTCGCCGCCGGGGCTGACGGTCGCGCCCGTGCACGAGGTGACGACCAGGGTGCACGTGCGGCCCGAGGTCCAGAACATGACGTTCCTGCCGGTGCCGTACGCCCCGTCCCAGGTGTCGATCAAGGGCGACTGGCGGGTGCACGACCAGTCGCTGATGATCTACTCGCTGCGCGACTCCGCGGGCGGCCGCTCCTACACCGTGAAGAGCCTGCTCGCGGAGCCGACCGCCGGGCAGCTCGCCGGGGCCGGCGCCTCCCCGGCCGAGATCGTCTCGCACTACACGGCGGTGCCGAGGAACGTCCCGCAGCAGGTCCGGAACCTGGCCGCGACCGTCACCGCCGGGTCGGCGAGCGCGCTCTCCCAGGCGGTGAAGCTACAGCGCTGGTTCACCCTGACCGGCGGGTTCAGCTACGACCTAACCGCGCCGGCGCCGCAGCGCGGCAGCGACCTCGTCGACTTCCTCCTGCACAGCAAGCGCGGCTACTGCGAGCAGTACGCCGCCGCGATGGCGCTGATGGCGCGCATCCTCGGCATCCCGTCCCGGGTGGCGATGGGGTACACGCCGGGCAGCGAGGTCAAGCCCGGCGAGTGGGTCGTCCGGTCACAGGACGCGCACGCCTGGCCGGAACTGTACTTCGAGGGCTCGGGATGGGTGCGGTTCGAGCCCACCCCCGCCGGCGCCGGCGGGCAGGGCACCGCCGTCGCGCCCGGATACAGCCGTCCCGCGGTCAGCACCGGCGGCGGGCCGGAGAGCGAGGTCGCGCCGGAACCCGACTCCTCGTCCCCCGCCGGCGCCGCGACCGCCACGCCCACCGGACCCCGGCACCGCAACGACGAGGGCGCGGGCGGCGCCGCCGGCGCGCAGGACGAGGGCACGGGCGGGTCCTCCGCGGCGCCCTGGCTCGCCGGCGCCCTGCTGACGCTGCTGCTGATGGGCGTGCCGATGGCCCTGCGGATGGTCACCCGGCGGCGCCGCTGGGCGGCCCTGACGCCCCCGCCCGTCCCGCCGGCGGGCGCGCCGCCGGCCCGCGCGCCCGACCCGGCCGGGGCGGCGCACGCCGCGTGGCGGGAGATGCGCGCCGACGCGCTCGACCACGGGCTCGAATGGCGGGCCAGCGACTCCCCGCGCGCCACCGCCCGCCGCCTCGGCGAGCTGCTCGAACTGGACGCGGCGGGCGCGCAGGCCCTCACCCGCATCGCCCGCGCCGAGGAACTGGCCCGCTACTCCAGGACCCGCTCCGCCGAGCCGCCGGAGCGGCTGCGCGCCGACGTCCGGACCGTCCGGGAGGCGTTCGCCTCGTCCGTGGGGCGCACGGCACGCTGGCGGGCCCGGCTGCTGCCGCCGTCGACGGTCGCGCAGACGGGCTCCGCGCTCCGCACGGCCCTGGACCGCGCCCTCGACCTCACCGCCCGCCTGAACGAGCTCCCGGCCCGCCTACGCCGCCGCTAGGCGCACGCCCCCGGACACACGTTCGCCCCGGCCCCGCGCGACCACGCGTGGCCGGGACGATCAACGCAAGCGGAAGGCTCAGTCGCCCTCGGTGCGGCGGCGCCAGCGTTCTTCCATGCGCTCCATGAAGCCCGCCTTGGCGGGGCGGGCCTGGCGTCCTCCGCCGCGTGCGGGCTCGTTGCCGATGCCGGTCATCCGCTTCCAGCTCGTCAGCGCCCAGACGCAGCAGACGACCATCAGCAGGAAACCGGTCACGCTGACGGCGATGGTGACCGTGCCCTCGTTGATCACAAGACCGGCCATCAGGGCGCACACGCCCACGACGAACCCGAAGGCCGCCTTGACGATCCGGCGCTTGTAGTGGACCTGGGGGTTGGTCGAGCGAACCGCGTGAGCGAACTTCGGATCCTCGGCGTACAACGCCGATTCGATCTGTTCGAGCATGCGCTGCTCGTGCTCAGAGAGCGGCACGGCACCTCCCAACGACAGCTCCGCGACGGGGTATCCGATGCGGGACGCGAACGTCAACGGTGATATGCCCAGAATACGAGCACTGTCGAGCGTACGAAAGCGAACGGCCCCCCGAGGGCTCGGTGCCGGTCACCCCACAGCCTTCTTTCATTGTCCTCTGCCCCTGCCGTCCCGTCCGTCACCATCCGCCGCACGCCTGACGAGCGCGGCGGGTCGCACCGCGCCGCGGCCGAACCGGTGCGCGACCTGGTCCATGGCTTGCTCGGCCTCACGCCAGCCGTTTGCCGGCTCGTCGAAGGCGAGCTGACGGGGGGCCTCGCCGGCGGGGCTCAGGTTCTCGACCCGCACCCCGACCAGACGGAGTCGTACCCGTTCCAGCCCGGCCGCCTCGTACAGCTCGCGGGCTGTGATATAGATCACACGTGCGAGATCGGTCGGCTCGCTCAGCGTGCGCGCCCGCGTGATCGTCTTGAAGTCCGCCATCCGCAGTTTGACGCTGACCGTCCGCCCGGCGTTCCCGCTCTCGCGCAGGCGCGCGCCGACCTTCTCCGCCAGCCGCAGCAGTTCCCGCCGGATGACCTCCGGGTCGTCGATGTCGGTGTCGAAGGTCTCCTCGGCACCGATGCTCTTGTCGGGGGTGTGCGGGTCGACCTCCCGGGGGTCGCGTCCCCACGCCAGCTCGTGCAGGTGCGCTCCGAGCGCGTTGCCGAGCTCGCGCTGGAGGGTGGCCGGCGGGACCTGGGCGAGCTGCCCGACCGTCCGGAGGCCGAGCCTGGTGAGCGTCTGCTCCGTCCGCTCCCCGACGCCCCAGAGGGCCGCGACGGGCAGCGGGTGCAGGAAGTCGACCACGCCGTCGGCGGGCACGACGAGCAGCCCGTCCGGCTTGCACCGGGTCGAGGCCAGTTTCGCGACGAACTTGGTGCTCGCGACGCCCACCGAGCAGGTGATGCCCTGCTGGTCGCGGACCTGGTCGCGGATCAGCTGCGCGATCACGGCAGGACGGCCGAGCCGCCGTCGCGCGCCCGCCACGTCCAGGAACGCCTCGTCCAGGGAGAGGCCCTCCACCAGCGGGGTGACGGAGCGGAAGATCTCGAAGACGGCCGCGGACACGCGGGAGTACTTGCCGTGGTCCGGCGGCAGGACGACCGCCTGCGGGCACAGCCGCCGCGCCCGCGTCATCGGCATCGCCGAGTGCACGCCGAACCCGCGGGCCTCGTAGGACGCCGCGGACACCACCCCGCGCGGCCCGGCGCCGCCCACGATGACGGGACGTCCCCGCAGCTCGGGACGTTCGAGCAGCTCGACGCTGACGAAGAACGCGTCCATGTCCACGTGCAGGATGGCGCAGCCGGTGTCGTCCGCGGGCGGGCCCGGCTGCGGCCCCGGCCGGTGCAGCTGCTGCTTGCGACTCACGGCTCGGCTATCCGGCCGGTTTGTCGGCCACCAGGTGCAGCTGGGTGGCGAGGTCGCGCAGGACGGGGTGGACGGCCGCCACCGACTCCAGCGCGATCAGCGCGTCGGCGGAGTCGGCGTCGCCGTCCACCAGGCCGCCCGGCACGAGGTCGGCGAAGATCCGGACGCCGTGCAGCTCGGCGACCCGCAGGCCCGCGCCGCCCACCAGCGCCGACAGCGTCTCGCGGGTGAACCGGCGGGGCATCCGGTCGCCCTCGCCCCACCGTCCGGCCGGGTCGGTCAGCACCCGCCGGGCGTCGTCGAAGTGCCCGGACACGGCGCGGTGCAGCGCGGCGGCGACCTGGCCGGCCACCAGCACGCTGACCGAGCCGCCCGGGCGGACGGTGCCGGTCAGCGCCGCCATCGCCGCGCCCGGCTCGTCGACGTACTCCAGGACGCTGTGGCACAGCACGAGGTCGGCGGCGTCCGGGCCCAGCAGGTCGGGCAGGTCGACGGCGTCGCCCTGCATCGCGCGGACGCGCACCCCGGACTCGGCGGCGCGGCGCTCCAGCGCGGCCAGCGCGTCCGGGTTGGAGTCGATCACGGTGACGCGGTGCCCCAGCTCGGCGAGCGGGACCGCGAACCCGCCGGTGCCGCCGCCGACGTCCACCACGTCGCTCTGGCCGGCCTCGGGGGTGATCCGGCCGAGGACCGTGCGCAGGGCGTCCCACAGAACGGCGCTGCGCACCCGGCTGCCGCCCCGCACCCGCTTCTGTTGCCGGCCGGTCACGGCCACTCCCCTAACGTCGCTCATCGCCGTCCAGCCTAGCCGCCCGCCGTCCCCGGCCGGGGGCTGGACGACGATGCCGGTGCTAGAGGGTGAGGGAGGGCTTGAGCTGCTGGAGCCGGGCCAGCAGGCCGTTGACGAAGCGCGGGGACTCGTCGGTGGACAGTTCGGTGGCGAGGCCGACCGCCTCGCTGACCGCGACGGCGTCGGGGACGTCGTCCACCCACAGCAGCTCGAACGCGCCCATCCGCAGGACGTTGCGGTCGACGACGGGCATCCGCTCCAGGGTCCACCCCGTCGCGTAGGTGGCGAGCAGCTCGTCGATGCGCTCCCGGTGCTCCTGGACGCCCTCGATCAGCCGGACGGCGTGCGAGTACTCGGCCAGCTCGTCCTGGTTGGGGCGGCCGCGCCCGGCGAGCACCGCCGTCGGCTCCTCCTCCCGCAGCTCCGCCGCGAACAGGATGTCCAGCGCGAGCTTCCGCGCCTTGGTGCGAGCCGCCATCAGGCGCGGCCGAGGTACTCGCCGGAGCGGGTGTCGACCTTGATCTTCTCGCCGGTGGTGATGAACAGCGGGACCTGGACCTGCGCGCCGGTCTCGACGGTGGCGGGCTTGCTGCCGCCGGTGGAGCGGTCGCCCTGCAGGCCGGGCTCGGTCTCGGTGATCTCCAGCACGACGGCGGCGGGCAGCTCGACGTACAGCGGGTTCTCGTCGTTGAACGCGATCACGGCGTTCTGCTCGGGGAGCAGGTAGTTCGCGGCGTCGCCGACGACGGTCTCCGGGATGTGCGGCTGGTCGTAGGTCTCGGTGTCCATGAAGACGAAGTCCTCGCCCTCGCGGTAGAGGTACTGCATCTCCCGCTTGTCGACGCTGGCCACGTCGACCTTGGTGCCGGCGTTGAAGGTCTTGTCGACGACCTTCCCGGACAGCACGTTCTTGAGCTTGGTGCGGACGAACGCGCCGCCCTTGCCGGGCTTGACGTGCTGGAACTCCAGGACGGTCCACAGCTGGCCGTCGAGGTTCAGCGTCATGCCGTTCTTCAGGTCGTTCGTCGTCGCCACTGCGTTGTTCTCCCGGTCCCGAACCCGCGCGCCCTAAAGGACGAGCAGGTCTTTCGTCGTTGTGGTGAGGAGCTCCGGCCCGTCCGCGCGGACGACGACCGTGTCCTCGATGCGGACTCCGCCCCGGCCCGCGAGGTAGACCCCCGGCTCCGCGGTGATGGGAACCCGATCCGTCAGTTTACCGGTCTTGTCGTACCCCATGAGCGGCGCTTCGTGGATCTCCAGGCCGACGCCGTGCCCGAGGCCGTGGGTGAACGCGTCGCCGTGCCCGGCCGCCGCGATGACGTCGCGGGCCGCGGCGTCGACGTCCTTCGTCTCGGCGCCGGGGACGGCGGCGTCCAGCCCGGCCCGCTGCGCCCGGTGGACGAGGTCGTAGAGGTCCCGCTGCCAGCCGGCGGGCTCGCCGATCGCGACGGTCCGGGTCATGTCGGCGTGGTAGCCGTCGTAGAGGGCGCCGAAGTCCATGGTGACGAGGTCGCCGCGTTCCAGCTCGCGGCCGCCGGGGTGGTGGTGCGGGACGGCGCCGTTCGGCCCCGAGGCGATGATCGACGCGAAGGCCGGGCGTTCGGCGCCGAAGTCGACCATGGCCCGTTCGAGCGCGATCGCCACGGCCCGCTCGGTGACCCCGGCGCGGATCTCGGGGAGGACGGCCTCGAACGCGCGGTCGGTGATGGCGCAGGCCTCCCGCAGAAGGGCGATCTCCTCCTCGTCCTTGACCATGCGGAGCTCCTCGACGAGGTGGCCGAGCGGCGACAGCCCGGTCTCGGCGTCGTCGAGGAGGGCGGTGTGCTGCTCGACGGTCATGTCGTGCGCCTCGAAGCCGACCCGGCGGTGGCCGTCTTCGGCCGCCCGCTTCACCAGCACGCCGGCCACCTGCCGGTCGACGAGGACGGGCAGCTCCGGGCAGACCTGCGCGGCCATCCCGGCGTACCGCCCGTCGGTCGCGAGCACGGCCCGCCCGTCGGCCGGGACGAGCAGCGCGGCCCGGGAGCTGTCCAGGCCGGTCAGGTAGCGGACGTTGACGAGCCGGGTCACCAGCAGTGCGCCGGCACCGCGGTCCGCGACGAGCGCGCCCAGCCGGCGGCGCCGTGCGATGTGCGTCTCCCCCATGGGCCCGACTCTAGATCATCGTTCCCGGACGCCGTCTCAACGGGATCACAGAACATGAAGAACCCTCGACTTTTCCCCGAGGCCCGGCCTAGCGTGGCCGGTCGTGTGCTCCGTCCGTCCCCCCGCATGGACTTCCCCCGGGAGTGATTCACCTTGACCCGAGTCAGCCGCCGCAGACTGCTCGGCACGGGCGCCCTCACCGCCGCCGGAGCCGTCGTCTCCACGGCCGCGGCCCCGTCCGCCGCCGCCCGCACCGCCCCCCTGAGCACCGACGTGGTGATCGTCGGTGCCGGCCTGTCCGGTCTCACCGCCGCCCGCGATCTCGTGGCGGCCGGCCGGTCCGTGCTCGTCTTAGAGGCGCGGGAGCGGCCGGGCGGGCGCGTGTACGGGATGCCGCTCGGCGACGGCACCACCAACGAGGGCGGCGCCGAGTTCATCGGCCCGACGCAGGACCGCATCGCCGCGCTCGCCAAGGAGATGGGCGTCGACACCTACGCCACCTACAACGAGGGCAAGAACGTCTACTACCGCAACGGCCAGCGGTCCCTGTACGCGACCGACGGCATCCTCGGCGCCGTCCCGCCGGACTGGGGCGTGGTCGACCTGGAGGTCGCGCTGCTGAGGCTCGGCGGCATGATCAAGGACGTGCCGGTCGGCGAGCCGTGGAAGGCGGCGAAGGCCGAGGAGTGGGACGCGCAGACGTTCCACACCTGGTCGCGGGCCAACACGCTGAGCGGCGGCGCGCGGTTCCTGATGGACGCGTTCGCCTCCTCGACCCTGTCGATGCGCTCGCAGGAGATCTCGCTGCTCTACCTGCTGAACTACGCGGCCTCGGCGGGGAACGAGAGCACCCCGGGGACGATCGACCGGCTGATCAACACCAGGGGCGGCGCGCAGGAGTCCCGCTTCACCGGCGGCTCGCAGGAGGTGCCGATCCGGCTGGCCGCCAAGCTCGGCGACGTCATCCGCTACAACGCGCCGGTGCGGTCCATCGTCACGGGTTCGGGCGGTGTCACGGTCAACGCGGAGGGTGTCACGGTGTCGGCCAGGCGCGTCATCGTGGCGATGTCCCCCGCGATCGCCGGCAAGATCGACTACTCGCCGGCGCTGCCGGCGAGCAGGGCGCAGCTCATGCAGCGCTACCCGATGGGCTCGATCGCCAAGTTCGTCGCCGTCTACGACACGCCCTTCTGGCGCGCGGACGGCCTGACCGGGCAGGCGGTCGCCGACAGCGGCGCGATCGACGCGACGTTCGACAACAGCCCGCCGGACGGATCGCGCGGCATCCTGATGGGCTTCATGAACCAGGCCAACATCCGCAAGCTGGACGCCGCGTCCGCGGACGACGTCAGGGCGGCGGGCCTCGCCTCGTTCGCCAAGCTGTTCGGCGACAAGGCGGCGAGCCCGAAGCTGACGGCGTTCCAGCGCTGGGACAACGAGACGTGGAGCGGCGGCGGCCCGGTCGGCGTCGCCCCGCCCGGCGCGCTGACCGCCTTCGGCCCGGCGCTGCGGGCGGCGTGCGGCCCGATCCACTGGGCCGGCACGGAGACGTCCGACTACTGGACGGGCTACATGGACGGCGCGGTCCGCTCCGGGGAGCGCGTCGCCAAGGAGGTCGGCGCGGCGCTCTGACACCGCCCTCCCGGAGCCGTTCCCGCACGTTCCGCCGGCCGCGAAAAGTAAGGATCAAGTGGCGATCCGGCCGGCGGAACCGTGCATCTCATCCAAGGACAGGGATGGACGACGGAACGGGTTCCGATGGTGCGGTACGGGAATCGGCCGAACTGGGCCTCCGCGGCGCTGCTGGCGGTCGGCGCGCCCCTGGCCGGGCTCGCGCTCGTCGTCGGCCAGGCCGCCCTGACCGCGAACGGCCCGTCGGCGCTGGCGGACAACTGGGCGGGCACGGCGCTGCTCTTCGTGATGATGATGGCCGGGTACGCCCTGATGGTCTTCACGCAGTTGCGCTACGAGAACATCCTGGTGTTCTTCGGCGCCTTCCTCCTGCTGTTCATCGGGGTGGCCTTCATCGCCGACGCGGTCTCGGACCAGGCTCTGCAGGAGCGCGGCCGGACCACGGCGTGCACGGTGCAGAAGGTCGACAGGCGCGAGGTCACCACCACCGACAGCGACGGGCACACCACCACGGACGTCTACTACGACCACGAGCTGGCCTGTGCCGAGCCGCGGGTGCGGAAGATGACCACCGGCTCCCCGGTGGCGGAGCGAGGCGGCCGCGTCCAGGTCGTGTACGACCCGCTCGGCCGCCTCGGCCCGCGTCCCGCCGGTTCGGTGGGCGATCCGGGCACCTCCCTGAAGCGGGGAGCCGCCATGTTCGGGGGCGGAGTCCTGCTGCGCGTGCTGTTCGAGCTGAACGTCCCGCCGTTCCGCGCAGGGCTGGGACTGGGGCGCGGGTGGCGGACGCGCCGGGCGCGGCGGTCCCTCAGAGGCCGGCGGCCATCTCCTTGACCTTCTCGATCAGGGCGAGGCGGCCCTTGTGGTCGCCCGCGATCGGGGTCACGTTGAGCGTGGTGACGCCGGACTCCTTCATGGCGGCGAGCCGTTCGCGGACGTGGCCCTCGGAGCCGATGAGGGACATCTTCTCCAGCAGCTCCTGCGGGACCTTGGCGGCGGCCTCGTCCTTCTTGCCGTCCAGGTACAGGTCCTGGATCTCCTCGGCCTCCTTCTCGAAGCCGTAGCGGCGGGCGAGGTCGTTGTAGAAGTTCTTGCCCTTGGCGCCCATGCCGCCGATGTAGAGCGCGGCCATCGGGCGCCCGAACTCCAGGAAGCCCTGGACGTCGTCGCCGATGGCGAGCGGGGACTGCCCGACCACGTCCAGTTCGCCGAGGGCCGGGTCGCGCTTGGCCTTGCCCGCCGCGAGGGAGGGGCCCCAGACGTCCTTCGCCTTCTCGGGCATGTAGAAGATGGGCTCCCAGCCGTTGGCGATCTCCGCGGTCAGCTCGACGTTCTTCGGGCCGATCGCGGCGACCAGGATCGGGATGTCGGCCCGCACCGGATGGTTGATGAGCTTGAGCGCCTTGCCGAGGCCGGTGCCCTGGCCCTCCGGCAGCGGCAGCTTGTAGTGCCTGCCGTCGTGCTGCACCCGCTCGCGCCGCCACACCTTGCGGCAGATCTCGATGATCTCCCGGGTGCGGCCGAGCGGCGCGGTGTAGGGGACGCCGTGGAAGCCCTCGATGACCTGCGGGCCGGACGCGCCGATGCCGAGCGTGAACCGCCCGTCCGAGACGTAGTCCAGGCCCGCGGCGGTCTGCGCGATCGCGGTCGGGGTGCGCGAGTAGATGTTGAGGATGCCGGAGGCGATCTCCACCCGCTCGGTCCTGGCGGCGATGTAGCCCATCTGGCTCACCGCGTCGAAGCTGTACGCCTCCGCGACATAGACGATGTCGAGGCCGGCCTTCTCGTAGTCGGCCAGCTCCTCGACGGTCTCCTTGAAACCGCCCGAGTAGCTGAGCGCCATCCCGATGCGCATCGGCATCCTCCCTAACCGAATCCGATTCCAGTCGAACGTAACCTACTCCGCCGCGCCGCGGTCAGGGCAGGGCGGGACCGCGCAGCGCGTCGAGCGCCGGCCGGTACAGGCCGGTGCGGATCTTCGCGACGGTCCCGCCGTCCTTGCCCGCCAGCGCCGCCGCCGACTCGACGGCGGCGGGCAGGACCTCGTCCTCGGCGGCGGTCCGCTGCACGATCCCGGCCGCGCGCGCCTCCTCCGCGGTGTAGCGGCGGCCGGTGAGCATCGCCTCGTGCGCGGTGGCCTTCGGCAGGCGTCCCGTGATGAGCGCGTTCATCCCGGGCGTGAAGCTCATCCCGAGATCGACCTCGGGCAGGCAGAAGTAGCCCCGGTCCGTCCGCATGACGGCGACGTCGTGGCAGAGGGCGAGCATCCCGCCGCCCGCGAACGCGTGCCCGTTCAGCGCCGCGACGGTGGGCATCGGCAGTTCCAGGACGCGCGCGAACAGCCCGTGGACGCGCCGCAGGTACTCCTCGAACCGGTCCTGGTTGGCGCCGAGCCAGTCCAGGTCGAGGCCGTTGGAGTAGAACTTGCCGGTTCCCACGGTGACCAGGGCGCCGGGCCCGTCGTTCTTGGCCACGGTGTCGAGCGCCCCCTCGACCGCGCCGAGGAAGTCCGGACCGAACCGGTTCTCACCGGCGTCGAACCGCAGGACGTACACGTCTCCGTCGCGCTGGAGGTCGATCACGTGGCTCTCCTTCATCCGTGCCTGACCGAACCCTACTCGGGAGTAGCCGCCGGGAAGACCATGCAGGTGGTCGTGCCGTGGGCGACCAGCTTGCCGTCGGCGTTGACGATGCGCCCCTCGGCCGTGGCGACCTTGCGTCCGACGTGGACGGTCGTCCCCTCGCACACCAGACGGCCGCCCTCCAGCGGCACCGCCCGGACGAAGTTCACCTTGAGCTCCAGCGTGGTGTAGCTCGCCCCCTCGGGCAGCGAGGTGTGGACCGCGCAGGCCATCGCCGAGTCGAGCAGCGTGGACATGATGCCGCCGTGCACGGTGCCGAGCGGATTGCTGAAATCGGACCGCGGCGTGAGGGCGAACACCACCCGCCCGGGCTCCAGGGTCTCGGCCGTCATGCCGAGCAGCGCGCCGATGCCGTAGCCCTTCTCCACGCCCATGTTGAGCAGATCCTTCAGCTGCTCCAGGCCCGCCGTGGTCTCCATGCGCGCTCCCCAATCGGTATGACGTCCGTCATAACAAGCTTTTTCCATGACGCTCGTCATGGTCAACGCGACGACCGTATGATGAATGTCATAATCGGTCCATGGGGACGGACAGCCGGGAACGCATGGTGCGCAGCGCCGCCTACCTCTTCCGCGAGCGCGGCTACAGCGGCACCGGGTTCCGCGATGTCATCGCGCACAGCGGCGCCCCGCGCGGGTCGATCTACCACCACTTCCCGGAGGGCAAGGCGCAGCTCGCCGAGGAGGCCGTCCGCTACGCCGGGGAGTTCCTCAACGCCGGCATCCTCGCCGCCACCGAAGGCGGCGACGCCGCGTCCGCGGTCGACGCCTTCGTCGGCTGGTGGCGCCAGGTCCTGATCAAGAGCGAGTTCCGGGCCGGCTGCCCCATCGTCGCCGTCACCATCGAGTCCCACGACGAGGCCCCGCAGCTGGCCGCGGCGGCCGCGGCGGCGTTCGGACGCTGGCAGGACACCCTCGCCACCGGCCTCGGCAACGCCGGAGTCCCCGACGACCGCGCCTCCCGCCTGGCCCGCCTCATCGTCGCCGCCGTGGAGGGCGCCACCATCCTCTGCCGCGCCCACCGCGACGTCGCCCCGCTCGACGACGTCGTCGCCGAACTCAAGGACATGGCGAGGAAGGCGGCCGAGGAGGACTGACGGGGCCGCGTCGGGGTCAGGCGGTCCGCTGCTCGGCGATCAGTTCGGCGATGGCCTGGAGCGCCAGGACGTAGGACATCGTGCCGAAGCCGGCGATGGTGCCGGTCGCCACGCCGGCGACGACGGAGGTGTGGCGGAACTCCTCGCGGGCCGCCGGATTGGTGATGTGGACCTCGACGAGCGGGGCGGTGCGCTGGGCCAGCGCGTCGCGGAGGGCGTAGGAGTAGTGGGTGAAGGCGGCCGGGTTGAGCACCATCGGGATGCGCTCGTCGGCGGCCTCGTGCACCCAGCGCATCATCTCGGCCTCGTCGTCGGTCTGCCGGACCTCGACGCTCAGGTCCAGGCGGCGGCCGGCGTCGCGGCACAGGGCGGCGAGGTCGTCGAAGCTGGTCGTCCCGTACTTGTCGGGCTCGCGCACGCCGAGCCGCCGCAGATTGGGCCCGTTCAGCACGAGAACGCGAGTCACCTGACGCTCCCTTCTGGGGGGCGACCCCCAGACCCCCGCAGCCGGTCGGCCGACGATCCTCGCTCCGCTGCGGTCATCGGCCGACCTCCCGGTAAGCCGCGGCGAGCAGTTGCTCGTCCGGGCCTTCGAGGCGGCCGGGCTCGGCGACGCCGTCCAGGACGACGAAGCGGAGCGTCGTGCCGCGCGACTTCTTGTCGATGGTCATCGTGGCGCGCAGCCCGGCCCAGTCCGCGGCGTAGGAGACCGGGAGGCCGACGGACGTGAGGACGTCGCGGTGCCGCTGGACGACCTCGGCGGGCAGGCGGCCGGCGAGGCGGGCCAGCTCGGCGGCGTAGACCATGCCGATCGCGACGGCGTGGCCATGGCGGAACCGGTACTCCTCGGCCTTCTCGATGGCGTGCGCGAGGGTGTGCCCGTAGTTGAGGATCTCGCGGAGCCCGCCCTCCCTGAGGTCGGCGGACACCACGTCGGCCTTGACCTGGATCGCGCGTTCGACCAGCTCGCGGGTGTGCGGGCCGTCCGGGGACGCGGCGCCCTTCGGGTCGTCCTCGACCAGTTCGAGGATCTTCGGGTCCGCGATGAACCCGGCCTTGATGATCTCCGCGAGGCCGCTGACGTAGTCCTCGCGCGGCATCGTCATCAGCGTGGCGAGGTCGCACAGCACGCCGGCGGGCGGGTGGAACGCGCCGACGAGGTTCTTGCCCTCGGGGATGTTGATGCCGGTCTTGCCGCCGACGGCCGCGTCCACCATGCCGAGCAGCGTGGTCGGCACCAGCACGGCGCGCACGCCGCGCAGCCAGGACGCCGCCGCGAACCCGGCGAGGTCGGTGGTCGCGCCGCCGCCGACGCCGACGACGGCGTCCGTCCGGGTCATGCCGAACCTGGCGAAGGACGACCAGAGCCCGGCGAGAACGCCGATCTCCTTCGCCGCCTCGCCGTCCGGGACGGGCAGCGCGCTGACCGTGTACCCGGCCTGTTCGAGCACCCGGCAGACGGGGCGGGCGATCTCCGGCAGCCCCTCGGCATGGACGACGGCGACGGTGCGGGCCCGGTCGCCGACCATGGCGGGCAGCTCGCCGAGCACGCCCGTGCCGATGACGACGTCGTACGGGTCGGCGCCGCCGACGTGCACCCGCGCCTGCGTCACCGCGGGCTCCCCAGGGCCTTCGCGATCTCCTCGACGATGTCGGCGGGCTCGCGGCCGTCGGTGTCGACGTGGACGGTGCCGAGCCGCTCGTAGATCGGGAGGCGCTCCTCCAGCAGCTTGCGCATCTGGCTGCGCGGGTTCAGCACGAGCAGCGGCCGCGCGGACGCCAGCCCGACCCGCTTGATCGCCTCCGACAGCCCGACCCGCAGGTAGACGACGGTGTGCCCGGCCAGCAGTTCCTGGCTCTCCGGCGCGAGGACGGCGCCGCCGCCGAGCGCGACGACGCCCTCGTGCTCGGCGAGGGCCGCGGCGACGGCCGCGCCCTCCAGTTCGCGGAAGCGCTCCTCGCCGTCGTCGATGAAGATCTCGCCGATCGGCTTGCCCGCGACCCGCTCGACGTCGGTGTCGGTGTCGCGCAGCGCGACGCCGAGCCGTTCCGCCAGCGCGGTGCCGATCGTGGTCTTGCCCGAGCCCGGCGGCCCGATGATGACTGCCTTCGGTCGCATGGTCCCGTTCACTTGATCGTCAGGGAGGACAGGTATCCCCGCAGGTTGCGGGCGGTCTCCTCGGCGGAGTCGCCGCCGAACTTCTCCAGCGCCGCGTCCGCGAGGACGAGCGCGACCATCGCCTCGGCGACCACCCCGGCGGCGGGGACGGCGGTGACGTCGCTGCGCTGGTTGATCGCCTTGGCGGGTTCGCCGGTCTTCACGTCGATGGTGTCCAGCCGCCGCGGCACCGTGGAGATCGGCTTCATCGCGGCGCGGACCCGCAGCACCTCTCCGGTGGTCATGCCGCCCTCGACGCCGCCGGCCCGGTTCGTCCGGCGGCGGACGCCATCGGGCGTCGCGTCGATCTCGTCGTGCGCCCCGGACCCGGGACGGCGCGCGGTGGTGAACCCGTCGCCCAGTTCCACGCCCTTGATCGCCTGGATGCCCATCAGGATCCCGGCGAGCCGCGAGTCGAGCCGCCGGTCCCAGTGGACGTGGCTGCCGAGACCGGCCGGCAGCCCGTAGGCGAGGACCTCCACGACACCGCCGAGGGTGTCGCCGGCCTTCTTGGTCTCGTCGATGTGCGCGACCATCTTCGCGGACGCCTCGTCGTCGAAGCAGCGCACCGGGCTCTCGTCCACGCGGGCGAGGTCGCCGGGCCCGGGCAGGACGCCGTCGGGCGCCCCGACCTCGCCGAGCGCGATCACGTGGCTGAGGACGTCCACGCCGAGGGCCTGCTTGAGGAACGCCTTGGCGACCGTGCCGAGCGCGACGCGGGCCGCGGTCTCCCGCGCGCTCGCGCGCTCCAGCACGGGCCGGGCGTCGTCGAACCCGTACTTCTGCATGCCGACGAGGTCGGCGTGCCCGGGCCGCGGCTGCGACAGGGGGGCGTTCCGCGCCTGGGCGGCGAGGACGTCGGCGTCCACGGGGTCGGCCGACATGACCGTCTCCCACTTGGGCCACTCGGTGTTGCCGACCTCGATCGCGACCGGCCCGCCGAGCGTCACCCCGTGCCGGACGCCGCCGAGGATCGTCACCTTGTCCTGCTCGAACTTCATCCGGGCACCCCGCCCGTGGCCGAGCCGGCGGCGGCGCAGTTCCTCGGCGATGTCCCCCGAGGTCACGCGCACACCGGCCGGCAGCCCCTCCACGATCGCGGTGAGGGCCGGGCCATGGGACTCCCCCGCGGTCAACCAGCGCAGCATGCCAACGATCCTATTGACTCCGTGCCCCCGCCTGTGACGGCGTCCAGCATCTGAGAGGCTCGTCGGAGGAGGTGGGGAATGAGAGGGGCCTTGCTCACCCAGGCACAGGCGTGCGCCGACCTGGGATCGCCGATGTACGCGGAGCTGCTCACCCGTGCCGCGGGCGACCCGGGCGAGGCGGCCGCCGCGGTCCTGGGAGACCGCACCGGGCCCGGCTTCGTCCTCGGGATGCTGGGCACCGTGCACCGTCTCGTCCTGGAAGGGCGGGTGCCCGAGCTGGCCGCCCACTACCCGACCGCCGGCGGGACGGAGGATCCGCTGGAGGCATGGCCCGCGTTCCGGGACGTACTGGCCGAGCACGCCGCGGAGATCCGGGAGGGGCTCACCGACCCGCCGCAGACCAACGAGGTCGGGCGGGCGGCCCCGCTGGTCGGTGGCCTCCTCGCGGCCGCCGCGGCCACCGGTCTGCCGATCAGGCTGCTGGAGATCGGCGCGAGCGCGGGGCTGAACCTGCGCGCCGACCATTTCCGCTTCCTGCACGAGCGCGGCGCGTACGGGCCGGAGTCGCCGGTCGTCCTGCCCGGCGCCTGGCGGGGTCTTCCTCCGGTGGACGCCCCGCTCGCCGTCACGGAGCGGCGAGGGTGCGACCCGAACCCGCTGGACGTGACGTTCCCGGAGGCGCGGCGGCGGCTCCTGTCCTACGTGTGGCCCGACCAGACGGCGCGGGTCGAGCGGCTGCGGGCGGCGTTCGAGGTGGCCGCGCGGGTCCCGGCGACGGTCGTGCGGGCGGGCGCGGCGGACTTCCTGGACGGTCTCGCCCCGGAGCCGGGCGTCGTGACGGTCGTGTGGCATTCGACGATGCGCGCGTACCTGTCGGGAGAGGAGGGCGCCCGGGTCGACCGGCACATCGAGGCCGCGGGCGCGTCCGCCGCCGCCGGCGCGCCCGTGGCCCACCTGTCGTTCGAGGGACGCGACGCCTCCCGGCTGGACGCCGCCCAGGTCGTGGCGCTGCGGCTCTGGCCGGGCGGGGAGCGCCGGATCCTCGGCGAGGGCCCGTCGCACGGCCTGCCCACGACCTGGCTCTAGGCGATCTCCCGCCAGTCGAGGACGGGCGCGGCCAGGTCCCGGACGGCGGCGAGGAAGCCGAGCCGGTTGGCGCGGCAGGCCGGGTCCTCGTCCATGACCATCACGTCGTCGAAGTAGGTGTCGATGGGCGCGACGAGGGCGGCCGCGGCCGCGGAGAACTCCGGGAGGGCCGGGCGTGCGGGCAGTTCGGCCCGGACGCGCGTGAACGCCTCTTCCAAGACCTGCTCCGCGGGCTCGGTGAACAACGCCGGGTCGTAGCCGGCGTCCGTCCCGTCCGGGACGATCCGCAGGACGCGCTGCAACGCCGTCGTGAGCCGCTCGAACCGTGACGACCGCAGAAGGTTCGCCAGGTCGGCCGCGGCCTGGGCCGCGCGGGCGGGCGCACCGGCGTGCGGGAGGACGGCCCTGACGATGTTCACCGGATGCCCCTCGTCCAGGAGGTTCTGTTCGAGGCGCCGCGCGACGAACCGCCCGGCCTCCGCGATCGCCTCGGCCGGGACCTCGACGGGCTGGTGCCGGGCGGCGAGGGCGAGGCCGTCTCCGACCGTGACGGGCGCGAGGCGCGGGACGTCCCGCAGGATCGCGGTGAGGGCGAGCGCGGCCCGCCGCAGGCCGAACGGGTCGGAGCTGCCCGTCGGAGCGGACCCGACGGCGAACAGCCCGGCCAGAAGGTCCAGCCGGTCGGCGACGGCGAGGACCGCCCCGGGCAGGCCGCCCGGCAGGGCGGCGCCGGCCGCGCGGGGCAGTTCCATCTCGTAGAGGGCCTGCGCGACGGCCTCGTCCTCGCCGGCGCGGCGGGCGTACTCGCGCGCCATGGTCCCGGCGAGGCTCGACAGCTCGATGACCATGGACGAGGCCAGGTCGAACTTGGCCAGCCCGGCGGCGCGGCGGATCGTGTCCCGCTCCCCCGCGGCCGGATCGAGGCGGTCGGCCAGCTCGGCGGCGATCGCGGCGATGCGCGCCGACCGGTCGGCCATCGACCCGAGGCGCTCGGTGAACGTGAGCTTGGCGAGCCCCTCCTTGATCTGCGCGGGTGTACTCCGCAGGTCCTGCTGGTAGAAGAACGCGGCGTCCTCGTAGCGTGCGCGCAGGACCGCCTCGTTCCCGGCCCGGACGGCGTCGTGGTCGCATTCGCCGTTGGCGACCGTCACGAAGTGCGGGAGAAGCCGTCCGGTGGACGCCCGCACCGGCAGGTACCGCTGGTGCTTGCGCATGACCGTGGTGAGGATCTCCTCGGGCAGCTCAAGGTACTTCTCGTCGAACGAGCCGAGGATCGTCACGGGCTCCTCGACCAGGTCGACGATCTCCTCGACGAGGTCCTGCTCGGCGGCGAAGTCGATCGTCCCGGCGCGCCGCCGCGCGAGCACGCCCGCGTCCTCGACGATGCGGGACCGCCGCCGCGACGGCTCGGGCTCGATCCCGTGCTCGCGGAGCGTCGTGATGAGGGACGAGGCGTCCGCGACCTCGACGAGCGGCGTTTCCGCCGTGCGGTGGACGCGGGTCGTGCGGCCGGCGGTGATGCCGGAGACGGTGAACGGGATCTCCGCGCCGTCCAGCAGGGCGAGCAGCCAGCGGATCGGGCGGGCGAACGACAGGCCGGGCGCGTTCCACCGCATGTTCTTCCCGGCGCGGAGCCCGGCGACGATGTCCGGCAGCAGCTCGGCGAGGACCTCGGCGGCGGGACGTCCCACCACCTTCCGGATGTATCCGGCGTACTCCCCGCCCGACAGGGTGATCCGCTGAACGTCCTCCACCGCGATGCCCTGGCCGCGCGCGAACCCCTGCAGGGCTCGCGTCGGCTCCCCGGACGCGTCGTAGGCGGCGGCGAGCCGCGGGCCCTTCACCATCTGCTCGGTGTCGGGCTCGCGCGGCTCCAGATCACGGACGACCGCGATGATCCGGCGGGGCGTGGCGCACGTGTCGAGCGAGGACGCGTCCGTGATCAGCCCGGCCTCCTCCAGCCCGGCCAGCAGCCGTTCCGCCACCTGCGACGCCGTCCGGGCGACCTCGTGCGGCGGGAGCTCCTCGACACCGATCTCCAGCGCGAACGAGCCGGCCGCGGCGAGGTCCGGCAGAACGCCCCGCCCGGCGACGGCGGGGCCGGTCGCGGCGTCGCCGAGAGGATGCCCCAGCTCGGCGCGGCGCTCCACCCACAGCGCGGCGACCTCGTGGGCGAGGCCGCGCATCCGGGCGAACGCGCGGGCGCGCTCGGTCGTGCCGATGGCCCCGCGCGCGTCCAGGACGTTGAACGCGTGCGAGCACTTCAGCACGTAGGAGTGGGCGGGGACGGGCAGCCGGGCGTCCAGCATCCGCCGCGCCTCGGCCGCGTAGGACTCGAACAGCTCCCGGTTCGTCGCGATGTCGGCGTCGTCCAGGTAGTAGCGGCTCATCTCGTACTCGGCCTGCCCGAACGCCTCGCCATAGGAGATGCCGGGGGCGTACGCGATGTCCTTGAAATGGGAGACGCCCTGGAGCGCCATCAGGATGCGTTCCATCCCGTAGGTGATCTCGACCGACACCGGATCGAGGGTCAGCCCGCCCGACTGCTGGAAGTAGGTGAACTGGGTGATCTCCAGGCCGTCGAGCCAGACCTCCCAGCCGAGCCCCCACGCGCCGAGCGCGGGCGACGCCCAGTCGTCCTCGACGAACCGGACGTCGTGCGCGCGCAGGTCGATCCCGAGTGCGGTGAGGCTGCCGAGGTAGAGCTCCTGCGCGTCGCCCGGCTCCGGTTTGAGGATCACCTGGAACTGGGTGTGGGTCTGCAGCCGGTTCGGATTGTCGCCGTACCGGGAGTCGTCGGGGCGGACGCTCGGCTCGGTGTAGGCGACCCGCCACGGCTCCGGCCCGAGGACGCGCAGCGCGGTGGCCGGGTTGAGCGTGCCCGCGCCGACCTCGGTGTTCATCGGCTGCGCGACGAGGCAGCCCCGTCCCGCCCAGTACCCGGTGAGCCGGATGAGCGCGTCCTGCATGGTCAGCACGGAATTCTCCAAACGGGGTAGGGCGGCCTCAAGCCTAGAAGCGTCAGCGCCCGAGACCTCGCTGGATCGCCGCCCGCACCGGAGACGATTCGGGGAGCGGCCCCGACGGGAGCAGCGGGGGCTGCGCCATGAACTTGACCTCCGTGCCGCGGTGCGGCTGCGCCGCGTGCACGAGGAACGGATGACACAGATAGACGTCCCCGGCCCGGCCGGTGGCGAACGCGACGGGACGGTGTTCGGACGCCGGAACGGCCTTCCCCGCGAGATCCAGCATGCCGAGCCCGGCGTCGCCCTCGGGTTCCAGGATCGGCGGGACGTCCAGATGGGAGCCGACCCGGATGCGCGTGGGCGCGTCGTCCTCGCCCACGTCGGAGAACAGGAAGAGCATCAGCAGCGCGCGGCCCCTGGAGGCCAGGTTCACCCGCCACTTCATGAAGTCGGACGGGTCGTCGCCGGGGAAGCTCGCGTCGATGTGCCAGCCGTCGTCGCCCGGCGGCTCGTCGCTCGGGAACCGGACCGGGAACGTGCCGAGGCTGCCGCGCGGCAGCCAGGCGCCCTTCCCGACGGCCGTGTCGAACGCGGCGTGCAGGCGGGGCGTGTTCACGGCGGCCCGGAACGGCTCCTGCGGGTAGTCGCCGAGCCGGACGACCGGCCGCGTCCAGGTCGAGCGGTCGCCGGCGTCGCAGCCGGTGTCCCGCCAGAGGATCTCGCGGCCCCGCTCGGCCAGCTCCCGGGGGAAGGCCTCCTCGACTCGGACGAACCCGTCGGTGATGAAGGCGTCAACGTCGATCATGACGCCAGCGTGCCAAGACGGGCGCGGCGGACGCGAACGATTTACCGGCGCCCGGTCACCTGCGCACGACGTTCAGCTCGACGCCGCCGACGATGCGGCCGCGCAGCACTTCGGCGAGCCGGTCGGACACCCGCTGCACGGTGCGGCGCTCGTCGTGGCCGGGGACGACGGCGAACCGGACGGCGACCTCGGCGGACGTGCCCTCGGTCACGCGGACGCCGCTGACGGACTGGTCGGAACCGAACGCCGCCTCGACGGCCGCGAGGATGTCGGGGTCCTCGTGCGGCGGCGGGATGGGGCGGCCCTCGGCCAGCAGGTGCAGGCGCAGGCCGTCCACCGCGAACGGGACGGGGCCCGCCACGTCCACGACCAGGGCGTCGGCGCCCTCGTCCAAGGTGGCGCGGCACGCGTCGCCGCCGCGGACCGTCACGGGCCGGGCGTCGGCGCGCCACGCCTTCATCGTCTCCCCGCAGGTGAACGCGAGCACCCCGCGCCGCCCGTCGTCGCCGAGCAGGGTGGGCAGCGCCATGTCGCTCGACTTCTCCCGGCGCAGCTCGCCGGGGGCGACGTCCTCCTCCTCGGTGAGGACGGCGACGATGGGGACGAGGAGCCGCGCGCCCTGCAGCCGCCGCAGCACCGTGTGGGCGCCGACGCGGCCGGACGCGTACCCGGCGAGCGCCTCGCACAACCGGGGGTCGGCGCTCCCGTCGTCCCCGGGGAACTGTGGTTCGGGAATGGTCAGTCCGGACACGGCAGGAAGGCTATAGCCTCCGGCGACCGCGGGGGGCGACTATCCGGATACTCTCCGCTTTCCGGCGGGCGCCGGCCGGCATCAGCCGAGATCGGCGATGGCCGCGACGGTGCCGCCGCCGGACGGCCCCTGGTGGACGGCCGCGACCGACACGAACACCGCCGGGTCGCCGGCGACGGACGCGGCGACGCCGCCGACGCACGCCTTGATCTGCCGGTGCCAGTGCACGTCGGAGTCGTCCAGCATGATGTTGCGGCGTCCGCGGACCGAGCCGGTCGGGTCGGCCTCGCACTTGATGAAGACGTTCACGAGCCGGTCACCGAGGTCGGAGGTGCGGGGCCGGTCGGGCAGGTCGAGGCCCGCCGTCCTGATCGCGTCCCAGATGCCGTCGGCGTCGAGGGCGTCCTTCATCACACCGTGCCCGGCCCGGTACCGGCCGCCGATGCCGCGGACGTTGCCGACGACGACGATCTGCGCCCGGTCCAGTTCCACCCCGGACGAGCAGGACGCCACCGACGAGTACAGCGACAGGTCCTTGTGGATCCGCTCCGCGGACGGCGTCTCGATCTCGCCGAGCGCGACGGCGATGCCGAGCGCGGTCGTGGAGTTGGAGATGTCCATCGACTTGAGGGTGTCCTCGGTGACGACGTCGCGGCCGCGCGACCTGGCGTCGTTGATCGTGTCGAGGGTGAGCAGCGGCGTCTTGGTCTGGACGTAGTGGACGTCCGCGGGGTCGTCGATTCCGGCGATCTTCATGGCCTCGCGGACCCCGGCGGCGACCGTCTCGACCATCGCGGGACGGCCGATGTCCTCGGGCAGGATGATGTCGCTCATCGCGACGCCGACCGAGAGCCGCGGCTCGTCCGACCTCGGCGCCTCCGCCGGATCGACGGTGGCGAACACGGTCGCGTGCGGGCTGAGCACCCCGTCGGTCCCGCCGGACCACACGAGCGGGACGCGCGCCACCTCGTCCGCGGGCCGGGTGCCCTTGGCGATGAGGACCTCGCGGAACGCCCGGTCGGCCAGCAGCCGGGTGTAGTCGTTCACCCCGCCGTTGCCCTCGGTCTTGCCGACCACGGCGAGGACCCGGTCGGCCTCCAGCACGCCGTCGTCGATCAGCCGGGCCAGCCCGGACGCGTCGGTCACGCTCTCGATGGGGATCTTGCGGACTTCGATCGGATCGGGCACGTCATCGCTCCTCAGCTGCTCTGCTCATCGGTCTCTACCCCGGGTCAAGCCTCGACGACCGTCCCGGCCTCGCCGTGCACGGCGCCGCCGAGCCGGGCCAGCGACGCGATCGCCGCACGCCGCCCGCCGGCGGCGACGAACCGCACCACCGCCTCGACCTTGGGACCCATGCTGCCCCCGGCGAAGTGCCCGGCGGCGGCCAGCTCCGCCAGCTCCGCCGCCGTCGTGCGGCGCAGCGGGCGGGCCCGCGGCGTCCCGAACCCGGTCATCGCGTTCTCGACGTCGGTGGCGATCACGAGGGTGGTCGCGCCGAGGCGCCGGGCCAGCAGCTGCGCCGCCAGGTCCTTGTCGACGACGGCCTCGACGCCGCGCAGCGTCCCGTCCGTCCGGACGACGGGCGCTCCCCCGCCGCCCGCGGCGACCACGACGTGCCCGGCCTCCAGCAGGACGGCCGCCGCGTCGGCGTCCAGGATCTCCAGCGGTTCCGGCGAGGCGACGACGCGCCGCCAGCCCCGCTCCCCGAACCGTTTCCACGCCTGGCCGAGCGCCATCGAGCGGCGTGCCTCCTCCTCGGGGAAGTAGCGGCCGATCGGTTTGGCGGGCGCGTCGAACCCGGGGTCGGACGCGTCCACCAGGGTCCGCGTCACGACCGTGGACACCGGGCGGGCGGCGCCCCGCGCGCACAGCGCCCGCTCCAGCGCGTTCATGACCATCACGCCCACGGTGGCCTGGGTCTGCGCGCCGCACCAGTCCAGCGGGACGGGCGGCACCACGCCCGCCGCCAGCTGGTTCTTGATCAGCAGGTTGCCGACCTGCGGCCCGTTCCCGTGCGTGAGCGCGACCCGCGCGCCCGCCGCGACCAGCTCCGCGACGGGCGCCATCGCTGCCTCGATCGCCGCCGCCTGGGCGTCCGGGGTGGCGCTGCCGTCCGGTGCGGTCATGGCGTTGCCGCCGAGCGCGATCAGGATCCGCTCGCCGCTGAGCGTCCCCCCGCCGTTCCAGGTCACGGACGGACGCTAACCCGCGCGAAGGGCGGCGCTCATGGGCGAAATCCGCCCAACGAGCGCCGCTTCTTCGGCAGTTTCTAGAGGCGTGCGCCGAGCGCGCCGACCCACCCCATCTTCTCGTAGGTGGTCACGCCGGTCCCGTACCCGGACTCCCACATCCGGAATTCGAGCAGGTCGGCGGTCTTCGCCGAGATGACCAGCCGGGACTCGGTCGCGTTCGCGCCGCCGTCCGGGGCCTCCTTCACCGCGACCGCCATGCCGGGACGGCCGAGCCGGTCCGTCGTCCTGCCGATCATCCGGATCCCCGGCTGACCGGCGAGGACCTTGAACAGCGCCGACTTGGTACCGGGCGTGATCGGCCCGGCGAGCAGGTCGCGCGCCGTCTCCCAGAGGTAGGCCGTGAACGTGCCCGTGAACGGGTTCTCGGAGGCCTTCAGGTCACGCGCGTAGCGGTCGCGCAGCACCGCCTGCAGGCGCCCGGCGTCCGTGGGCAGGGACGCCAGCTCCTTGAAGGAGACCACGTCGCTGCCGATGGACGGCTGCGACGGCCCCTCCCAGATCCGCTTCTCGTTCGAGCCGGAGACGAGCCGGGGGGAGCCGTCCTCGCGCCAGCGGGCTTCGTCTCCGGCGGTCGGGAAGACGAGCTTCTCCGGGCCGCTGGTCTTGCGCCCCTTGCCCCCGTCGCGCGCGAGCCAGCCCTCGCCGGGGGTCTCGATGGACGCCCGGTAGGAGATCTTCTTTTTCACCTTGCGGGCGTCCGGCCCCTTGCCGACGACGACCGTGCGGTGCCCGCCGACCTCGCTCGACGTCCGCTGCCGGTCGTACCAGTAGCGGCCGGTCGCGGCCGGGGCCTTGGCCGCAGCCGTGGCGCTGGCCAGCAGGAACGTGCGCGCGTCGACGGCCTCCCGCCCCGCCGCGGGCGGCCGGGACGCGGGCTCGCCCCCGTTCGCGAGCACGACGGTCCCGGCCGCGGCGCAGGCCGCGGCCGCCACCCCGGCGACGAGCAGCACGGGACGGCGGGCGCGGCGGCGAGGCGCGGCGGCGGCGTGCATGGCGCGCGCGAGGTCACCGTCGCGGCGGCGCGCATGGGCGTCGCCGGCCAGCTCGTCCAGCGCGGCGGGCTTCAGCTCGCGGAAGATCGTGTCGGCGTCCTTCATCTTCTCTCCGGTTGTCATCGGGTCCTACCTTTCTGGGGGCGACCCCCAGACCCCCGGGCCCAGCGGCCCGACGATCCTCGCTTCGCTGCGGTCATCGGGCCGCCTCCTCGGCGACCGGGGCGGGACGGGCAGGGGCTGCGGCGCCGGCGGTGTCCAGGGCGCGGGTCAGGCGTCTGCGGGCCCGGTGCAGCCGGACGGCGAAGGCGGGCACCGAGCAGCCCATGGCCTTCGCCGCCTGCCGGGGGTCGAGGCCGTGCCAGTTGACGAGCGCGAGGATCTCCAGGTCGCGCTCGGCCAGCGTGGCGATGGCGGACAGCGCGGTCTCGCGTTCGATCACGTGCTCGGCGACGTCCCACGCGGCGAGGTCGCCCGGCGTGGTCAGCGCCCGGATCCGCTCGGCGAGGGCGCGGCCGCGGTTGCCCCGGTCGCGCTGCTTGTGCAGCAGGTTGCGGGCCACTCCGAGCAGCCACGGCAGGGCCGGGTCGCGGACGTCGTCCAGCCGCCGCCAGGCGATCAGGAACGTCTCGCCGGCGATGTCCTCGGCCGTGTGCGGCTCGGCATGGGTGAGCGCGTACGCGAGGACGCGCCGGTGGTTCTCGTCGTACAGGCGGGTGAACCGTGTTTCGGGATCATCCACGAAGAACCTCCCGTCGGGGTCGGTTGTCGTGGAGTAATCCCGAACCGGCGGGTCCGTTTACAGGCGGCCGCCGGTTTCTCGGCCGAGGCGGGCGAGGCGTTCCACGGCCTCGTCGATGACCTCGTCCTTCTTGCAGAACGCGAACCGGACGAAAGGCGCGCCCGCCTCGGCGTGGTCGTAGAAGACCTGGGTCGGGATGGCGACCACGCCCGCCTTCTCCGGCAGGGCCCGGGCCAGCTCCATGCCGTCGGTGAACCCGAGCGGCCGGATGTCGGCCTGCACGAAGTACGTCCCCTGCGGCCGGTAGGTGGCGAACCCGGCCGCCTCAAGGCCGATGATGAGACGGTCCCGCTTGGCCTGGAGCGACTTGCGCAGCTCCTCCACCCACGGGATCTCGTTGCGCAGCGCGTACGCGGCCGCACGCTGGTAGGGCGCGCTGACCGCGTAGGTGAGGAACTGCTTCACGGTCTGGACGGCCCGGACGTACGGCGCCGGCGCGGTCACCCAGCCGGTCTTCCATCCGGTGACGGAGAACGACTTGCCCGCGGACGACACCGACACCGTCCGCTCGCGCATGCCGTCGAGCGTCGCCAGGGGGATGTGCGCGGTCTCGTCGAACGTCAGGTACTCGTACACCTCGTCGGTGATCGCGACGAGGTCGTGCTCGCGGCAGACGTCCGCGATGGTCTCCAGTTCGGCGCGCGTGAACACGGTGCCGGCCGGGTTGTGCGGCGAGTTCACCAGGATCGCGCGGGTGCGCGGCCCGACGGCGGCGCGCAGCTCGTCCGGGTCGAAGGTGAAGCGTCCCTCCGCGGGCCGCAGCGTGACGGGCCTGCGCACCGCCCCGGCGAGCGCGATCACGGCGGCGTAGGAGTCGTAGTACGGCTCGAACACGATGACCTCGTCGCCCGGGCCCGCCAGCGACAGCACCGACGCCGCGATGCCCTCGGTCGCCCCGACGGTCACGAACACCTCGGTCGCCGGGTCGTACGCCAGCCCGTACCGCTCCAGCCGCTGCGCCGCCACGGCCTCCCGGAGCTCCGGCAGCCCCGGCCCGGGTGGATACTGGTTGCCGCCCGAGCGGATCGCCTCGACCGCCATGTCCAGCACCCCGGCCGGGCCGTCCTCGTCCGGAAACCCCTGGCCCAGATTGATGGACCCGGTCCGGACGGCGAGAGCCGACATCTCGGCGAAGATCGTCTCGCCGAATTCCCGCATGCGCTCGACCAGTGGCTCACTCACGCCACAAGATTAGACGCCCGCCCTCCCCGCGGGCCTGGCATGGTCGGATCCGGCCCCGGTCAGATCCGGCCCGGTCAGATCCAGCCCATTTCCCGGGCGGTCTGGAAGGCGCCGGCGCGGTTGGACTCGCCGAGCTTGGTCATGGCGGTGGAGAGGTAGTTGCGGACGGTGCCCTCGGACAGGTGCAGCCGGGTCGCGATGTGGGCGGTCTCGGTTCCGGTGCCGGTGAGGCGGAGGATCTCGCGTTCGCGCGCGGTGAGCGGGTTGTCGCCGGCCGCCATCGCGCCGGCGGCGAGTTCGGCGTCCAGGTAGCGGCCGCCGGCGTGGATCTTGCGGATGGCGGCGGCGAGTTCCTGGGTGGGGGCGTCCTTGGCGACGAAGCCGCGGACGCCGGCGGCCATGGCGCGGCGCAGGTAGCCGGGGCGGCCGAAGCTCGTGAGGATGCAGACGGCGCAGCGGGCCCCGGACGCGTTCAGCTCTTCGGAGACCGTGAGGCCGTCCGCGCCCGGCATCTCGATGTCGAGGACGGCCACGTCCGGGTCGTGTTCGGCGACCGCGGCGGCGACCTCGTCGCCGCGGCCGGCCTCGGCGACGACCTCCAGGTCGGGTTCGAGGCCGAGGAGGGCGGCGACGGCGCCGCGGATGAGGTGTTCGTCGTCGGCCAGCAGGACGCGGATCACGCGGGCCTCCCCGCCGCGACGGCCTCGCCGGACTCCGCCCCGTCCCCGCTCGGGAGCGGGACGGTGGCGCGCAGCAGGAACCCGTCACGGCCGTGCCGCCCGGCGCTGATCTCGCCGCCGAGCACGGCGACGCGCTCGGTGAGTCCGGTCAGCCCGGAGCCCGCGGCGGTCTCCGCGCCGCGCACGCCGTCGTTGCGCATCTCCATCACCACGGAGTCACCGTAGAGGGTGAGCGTGATCGCGCAATGCCGGGCCTCGCTGTGCTTGATCACATTGGTGGCGCCCTCGCGGATCACCCAGGCGAGCACCGAGCGGACCTCCGGCGGCGGCCCGTCCGGGAACTCGCCGATCTCGCAGCGCACGCCGGCGGCCTCCAGCACGGCCCGCACCCCGGCCAGCTCGGCGTCCAGCTCGACGGCCCGGTAGCCGCGGACGGCGGCGCGGACCTCGCGCAGGGCGGTCCGGGCGGCGCGCTGGACGTCGGCCATCTCGGCGTGTGCCCGGTCCGGGTCGTCGTGCGCCGTCCGCATGGCCAGCTCGCTCTTCACCGCGATGAGGGACAGGCTGTGGCCGAGCAGGTCGTGCAGGTCGCGGGAGAAGCGGAGCCGCTCCTCGGTCACCGCGAGCCTGGCCATGGCGTCGCGGGCGGCGTGGGACTCCTGGTGCAGGTCCCACATGCGCCGCTGGTACCGGTTGACGAACACGACGAACCCGCATGTCGCGGTGTAGATGACGAACAGGACCGGGAAGATCGCATACCAGGGCGCGTCACTGTCGGGGTAGAGGTGTTCCGCGGCGAGTGTGGCGACCGCACCGCAGTAGGCCCCGGTCCCCGCGCACAGCGCGATGATCTGCCAGCGGCCCAGCGGGGAGAGCACCACGGCGGAGATCCAGAAGACGGGGATGACGCTGAACCACGGGCTGGTGAGCAGCATCAGGCTGAGCGCACCGGCGACGACGCCGCTGACCACGATGTCGCGCAGCGGCGCGCCGCCGTCCAGCCCCGCCCGGACGAGCCGCGCGTAGTACCAGGTGAGCAGGGCGAGCCCCGTGACCACCGCGGCGATGAGGGGCACGCCGCCGGCACCGTCGCTGTAGGCGGTCGTAAGCCCGCCGAGGCTCGGCGCGATGAAGCCGAAGGCGGCGATGAGGAACGAGCGGTACGTCACCCGCCGGTAGCGCTCCAGCCGGCGGCCCGCCTGCTCCTCGATGTCCGCCGTTGTCGCGACCGTCATGTCCTTGTCCCTCCCGGCATCGCACTGTAATCGGTGGCGCTCAGGCGTGCCGCGGTTCCCAGCGGAACCAGCGGGCGGCGAGAGCGCGGCCGAGCGCCGCCCAGAAGACCAGGACGAGGAACGACCGGATGCAGGAGAGCCAGCCTTCGGCGAGGCCGACGGACGGGTGGCCGGCCCGCTGGACGAAGTCCTGGCCGAAGTCCTGGCCGAAGTAGCCGGTCCGGACGATCTCCACGACCGGGCTGAGCGGGACGAACCGGCAGATCTCCTGGAGCCACCCGGGCAGGCCGTCCATCGGGAACATGACCCCGGCGCCGAGCATGCAGCCGAACATGATCGGCAGGACGGTCAGCTGCGCGAGTTCGGCGTTCGGGGTGATCCCGGACACCGCGAACGCCAGCGTCGCGAACACCACGACGCCGCCCGCGAGCCCGGCCAGCATCAGGACCGGGTCGGCGGGGAGCCGGCCGCCCATCGCCGCTCCCAGCACCGCGACCAGCGCGATCGCCTGCACGGTGTACATCGCGGTCGCGGTGAGGATGCTGCCGCCCGTGATCTCCGCATCCGACAGGGCGGTGCCGCGCATCCGCTTGAGCGTGCGGTCCTCGCGCCGGGCGGTGAATACGTTGACGAGGTTCATGAAGACGGCGAAGACAAGGAAGAACCCCAGATGACCCGTGCCCTGCAGGAGGGCGCCGTCCACTCCGTCGATCTCCTGGCCGCGCATGGGGACGAGCATGCCCGCGAACAGGATCGGCAGGCCGAAGACGGTGAACAGGGCGGTCCGGTTCCGCCAGAGCAGGGTGAGGTCGAGGCGGGCGACGCTGAGCATGGCGGAGGTCTTCATGGGGTCGCTCCTTCGGCGGTGCGGAGGAAGACGTCTTCGAGGGACGCGCTGCGCGCCGCCAGGCCGTCCAGCCGGACGCCCTCCCGGTCGGCCCAGCGCAGCAGCTCGTACAGGCCGTCTTGGAGACCGGCACTCTCGACGGTGTAGGACGCGGCGGCGTGGCCGCGGTCCACGGTGATGTCGGCGCGGGCGCCGTGCAGGTCGGGGAGTTCGGCGACCTGGAGCCGTTCGGGGAGCTGGAAGGTGACGCGGTCGCCGTACCCGGCGACGACGTCGGCGACCGTGCCGGACGCCTCGATCCGCCCGCGGTGCATGATCGCGAGGCGGTCGGCGAGGTGCTCGGCCTCCTCCAGGTAGTGGGTGGTGAGCAGGACGGTCGTGCCGCCGGCGACCACGTCCCGGACGGTACGCCAGGTCGCCTGGCGGGCTTCGGGGTCCATGCCGCTCGTCGGCTCGTCCAGGAAGAGGACGGCGGGCCGGCCGAGCAGGGCGAGCGCGAGGTCGAGGCGGCGTTTCTGCCCTCCGGACAGCTGCCGCACGCGCACGCCGGCCTTGTCGGTCAGGCCCGCGATCGCGATCGCCTCGCCGCGGTCGCGGGCGGACGGGGTGAAGGCGCGCCAGTGCTCGACGGTCTCGGCGACGGTGAGGTCGGCGAAGAAACCCCCGTCCTGGAGCATGATGCCGATGCGCGGCCGGACATCCCGGCGTTCCCGGTGCGGGTCGTGGCCGAGGACCCGGACCGTGCCCCCGTGGACGGCCCGGTGTCCCTCCAGGGTTTCGAGTGTGGTCGTCTTCCCCGCGCCGTTGGTGCCGAGCAGCGCGAACAGCTCGCCCTCGCCGACCTCGAAGGAGATCCCGGCGACGGCCTCGAAGTCCCCGTACCGCTGCCGCAGCCCGTCCACGCGGATGGCCGAGTTCGTTTCCATGCCCCCAGCGTCGCGAGGACGGGCGTGCACGGGTAGAAGCGCGTGTCACCGGTTCCGGCGGCGCCTGTCAGCCGATCGGCATGACACCTGTCATCCGGCGACGCTGACGACGTGCCCGATGGACGACGGGTCGCCCGCCACGTCGAGGAGGGCGGTGGCCAGGTCGGTGCGGGCGATGGACACACCGCCGAAGACGTTGCGGTCGGCCGCCTTCCGGTAGCGCCCGTTGCCCGGTCCGTTCGTCAGGCGGGGCGGGCGGACGATCGTCCAGGCGAGGCCGGAGTCGCGGGTGAGGGCCTCGGCGGCGCGCATGTCGGCGAACGCGTGCTTGAGGAAGCGCCCCAGCAGCGGCTTGGCCACGAACCGGGTGAGGGGGTCGTCGCCCGGCCCGGCGTGGAGACCGGACGCGCTGGTGAGCACGAACCGTTCCGTCCCGGCGGCCGCCATCGCGGCGACGATGCCGCGCGTGCTGTCCGCGCAGACGCTGGTCGGCCGGCCGCCGTCGCGGGTGCCGATGGCGGTGACGACCGCGTCGCGTCCCTTGACCGCCTCCTCGATCGCGGCCGGGTCCATGACGTCGGCCTGGACGACGTCGGCGCAGGCGCGCAGTTCGGCGGGCAGCCCGGCCGGGTCGCGGACGACGGCGGTCACCTCGTGCCCGGCGTCCAGGGCCCGCCGGACGGCGTGCATGCCGGTGCCGCCGGTCGCCCCGAAGATCGTGATCCTCATCGGGTCCCCTTCGATGGTGAGTGAATACTTACTAACCTCTATCGTGGTGAGCATCCACTCACCTGTCAAGGGGGCCTCATTGAGCGCGCGCGAACGGATCCTGGACGCCGCGGCGGACATCATGCGGCGGCACGGGGTCGCCCGCGCCACCACCAAGGAGATCGCGAAGGCCGCCGGCTACTCCGAGGCACTGCTCTACAAGCACTTCCGGGACAAGGAGGAGCTGATGCTGAACGTCATCAAGGAGCGGATGCCGGCGTTCGCGAAGGCGTGCGTCCCGGGCGAGGGGTCCCTGGAGTCCAATCTCGCCACGATCGTCCATGGCGGGCTGCGCTTCTACCGGCAGGCGTTCCCGATGATGGCCTCGATGGTGGCGCAGCCGCGGCTGATGGTGGCGACCCGCGAGTCGCTGCGCAAGTACGGCGCGGGCCCGCAGGAGCCGGTGCGCGCCCTCACCCGGTATCTGGACGCCGAGCGCGGCCTCGGCAGGGTCGCGGCGGACGCCGACACCGCGGCGGTGGCGGCGCTGCTGATGGGCGCCTGTTTCCAGCAGGGGTTCCTGCACTACTTCGCCGAGGGCGACGGCGGCCCGGACCTGCCGGAGTCCGTGGCGCGGGACCTGGTCCGCCCCGTCCTCGCCGAACTGCTCCCCTAAGGGCGCCGGTCGCGCGCACGGACGAAGTCGACGTCCTCCGGCTCGCGTCCGGGCCAGGTCAGCCGGGTGACCGCGGGCGGCGTCTCGGCGACGAGCCGGCCCCGCGCGATCACATGGCTCGGGCGGGTCTGCCGCCGGACGGCGTCGAACGGCGACGCGGCGGGCAGGACGACCAGGTTCGCGGGCCGGCCGGGCTCGACGCCGTACCCGTCGCCGAGGCCGAGCACCCTGGCGGCGCGCCCCGTCACCATGGCGAACGCCTCGTCGATCTCGGCGGCGCCGGTCAGTTGCGCGGCGGCGACGCCGGCCAGCGCGACCTGCAGCGGGGACGCGGTGCCGAGCGGGAACCACGGGTCCATGACGTCGTCGTGCCCGAACGCGACGTTCACCCCGGCGCCGAGCATCTCCTTGACCTGGGTGAGGCCGCGCCGTTTGGGATACGCGTCGAACCGGCCCTGCAGGCACAGGTTGGCGAGCGGGTTGCAGACGAGGTTGACGCCCGAGCGGGCGAGGATGCGCTGGAGCTTGTAGGAGTAGGCGCCGTTGTAGGAGCCCATCGCCGTGGTGTGGGAGGCCGTGGCCCGGTCGCGGAGCCCGCCGCGCCGCGCGAGCGTGGCCAGCACCTCCACGAACCTGGACTGCTCGTCGTCGATCTCGTCGCAGTGCGCGTCGAGCCGCAGCCCGTACCGCTGCGCGATGCCGAACGCGATCTCCAGGGAGCGGACGCCGTCCTCGCGGGTGTCCTCGAAGTGCGGGATGGCGCCGACCGCGTCCACGCCGCGCCGGGCCGCCTCCTCCAGCAGTCCGGCGCCGTCGTCGAAGGAGCAGATGCCCTCTTGGGGGAACGCGACGATCTGGAGCCCGATGACGTCGGCGACCTGTTCGCGGACTTCGAGCATCGCGTCCAGCGCGACCAGCCCGGGGTCGGTGACGTCCACGTGGCTGCGCACGTGCAGGACGCCGTTGGCGGCGTACCAGCGCAGCACCTCCGACGCGCGGGACACGACGTCCTCGCGGGTGAGGGACGTCTTGCGCTCGCTCCAGACGGCGATGCCCTCCCACAGTGAACCGGACGCGTTCCAGCGCGGTTCACCGGCGGTCAGGGTCGTGTCGAGGTGGACGTGCGGCTCGACGAACGGCGGGGTGACGAGGTTTCCGGCGGCGTCGGCGAGCGCGTCGCCGGCGAGTTCCCCGGCGGGCGCGATGCGGCCGAAGCGGTCGCCGTCGATCCCGATGTCGTGCAGGCCGTCCCGGCCGATGAGCCGGGCGTTCGTCACGAGGCGCATGCGACCCCTCAAGGCGTGATGTCGGTCAGGCGGGTCTTGACGACCTTGCCCATGGCGTTGCGGGGCAGCGAGCCGACCAGGTGGACGACGCGCGGCCGCTTGTGCACCGACAGGCGTTCGGCGACGAAGTCGATGAGCTGCTTCTCGCCGACCCCTTCGGCGACGACGTAGGCGGTGACCTGCTCGCCGAGGTCGTCGTGCGGGGTGCCGACGACCGCCGCCTCCCGGACCGCGGGATGCGCGAGCAGCGCGTTCTCGATCTCGCCGGCGCCGATCCGGTAGCCGCCGCTCTTGATGAGGTCGGTGGACGCGCGGCCGACGATCCGGTGCCAGCCGTCCGGGCCGATCGTGGCGATGTCGCCGGTGCGGAACCAGCCGTCCGCCGTGAACGACTTCGCGGTGGCCTCGGGGCGGTTGAGGTACCCCTTGAACAGCAGCGGGGCGCGGACGTGCAGCTCGCCGGGCGTCTCCCCGTCCGGGGGGACGGCGGAGCCGTCCTCGGCGGCCAGGCGGGTCTCCACGCCGGGCAGCGGGGTGCCGACGTAACCGGGCCGCCGGTCGCCGCCGGCGCGCGCGCTGAGCGTGATGAGCGTCTCCGTCATGCCGTACCGCTCGACCGGGCGGTGCCCGGTGAGTCCGGCGAGCCGCTCGAAGACGGGCACGGGAAGGGGCGCGCTGCCGGACACGAGCAGGCGGGCGCCGCGCAGGGCCTCCGCGGCGGACGGGTCCGCCGCGGTCCGCGACCAGACGGTGGGGACACCGAAGAACAGGCTGCCGCCGTCGTTCTGCGCCGCCGCCGCGTACAGCTCGGGCTTGGGGCGCCCCGTGTGGACGAGCGGCGAGCCGACCCGCAGCGGGCCGAGGACGCCGAGGACGAGCCCGTGCACGTGGAACAGGGGCAGCCCGTGGACGAGGACGTCGCCGGGCGTCCAGGCCCAGGCTTCGGCGAGCGCGTCCAGCCCGGCGGCGATGGCCCCCCGCGAGATCAGAACGCCCTTCGGCGCGCCCGTCGTCCCGCTCGTGTAGAGGATCAGCGCGGTGGCGTCGGCGGGAACCTCGTCCCGCACACTCCCGTTGTGCGGCAGCGCGCCGACCGGGAGCAGCGGCGGTTCGCCGTCCACGGGCTCCGCGTCGCCGGCGGCCAGCAGCAGGCCCGCCCCGGAGTCGCCGAGGATGTGCGCGCGCTCGGCCGGCCCGGAGTCCGGCGGCAGCGGCACCACGGGCACGCCGGCGAGGATGCCGCCGACGACCGCGGCGACGGTCTCCAGGGACGCCGTGGCGTGCACGGCGACGGCGTCGGCGCCCCGGATCTCCGCGGCGACGGCGGACGCCCAGCCGAGCAGCTCGTCGCGCGGCAGTTCCCGTCCGGCGACCCGCACCGGGCCGCCCGTCCCGCCGAGCAGGTCCATCACTCGCCCCTCTCCTTCTCGTCCAGCTGGAAGTATGCCGTCCGTGCCGGATTCCGCCATGACCTACCCCGCGCTCGCCGCGCGGCTGCTCGTCCTGCCGCCGTCGTGCGGCCCGGTCCGGATCGTCGCGGTGGACGGCCCGAGCGGCGCGGGCAAGTCGACGTTCGCCGACCACCTGGCGGAGGTCCTGGTCGGCGCGCCCGTCATCCGGTCGGACGACTTCCGCGTTCCCTGGGACGCCGACCCGCTGACCTGGTGGCGTCCCCTCCGCCGCACGGTGCTCGACCCGCTGTGCGACGGCCGTCCCGCCGTGCTGCGCCGCTACGACTGGCATCACGACCGCTACGGGCCCGAAGAGGAGATCCCGCCCGCGCCCGTCCTGTTCGTCGAGGGCGTCGGCTCGGCCTGGGCGAAGTCACCCGCCGCCTGCCGCATCTGGATCGACGCGCCCCACGATCTGCGCCGCGCCCGCGCCATCGACCGGGACGGCCCCGAGTACGCCGAAGCCTGGGACGCCTGGGCCGTCCGCGAGTCCGCCCTCTTCGCCGCCGACGGCACACGGGCCCGCTGCGACCTGGACGTGGACGGCACCACCTTCACCCAACACCGTTTCAAGGTGCGCCCCGCAGCCGAGGGGACCACGTGATGACCTCCGTGCGATCCGATCTCCCGAGGGCTTGGAGGTCCGGACCGTCCTGCCGGGCGCGCCCACCGAACCGGTCCTTCCCGAGAGGGGCGGAGCGGTCCTTCAATATGTACCAATAGCGAACTCGGGATGTTCCGAATCCGTCTCCGAATTGGTCCCTGTAAAGTGCGGCGAGCGCATCACAAGAATGAACCGCACAAAGCGTGGCGATAAGTGTCTGCTCCCCTACAATGCGGAGTCATGTCACATCCACCCCCATACGGCCAAGGCCCCCACGGTCCTCCCCCGTACCACGGGGCAGACCCTTACCCGCCTCACCGCGTCCCGGACCCTTATCAATCCCCGCGCGGCGATCATCACCGCCGTGACGGCGCCGGAGCCGTCGCCGGCGTGATACGTGTGATCACCGGCTTCGTCGCGGCGATCTTCCTGCTCCACATCGTGTTCGTCGTGTTCGAGGCGAACCAGGGCAACGGCTTCGTCCACGGCGTCTACAACTTCGCCAAGGTCCTGGTGCTCGGCCTCGGCGACGTCTTCACCCCCGATGACGCCAAGCTCGGGGTCGCCCTGAACTACGGACTGGCGGCACTGCTCTACGTCGTCGTCGGCCAGCTCGTCATCAGCGCGTTCAACCGCCGCTGACCGTCTGAGCCGCCGATCCTGGCGTTGTCCGCGAGGGCCGGACGACGTCAAGATCGGCCTCACGGCGCCGGGTACCGCTTGATCCCCTCCAGCAGCGCCGCGAACTCGGGCCTGCACATCGTCGAGGCGCTGTCCTCCACCTGCGGTGTGACCCAGGACCCCGGCGGCGGCAAATGGATATGGGCGCGGATCGTCCCGTAGAACGAGCGGCCGGGCGTCAGGGCGCTGTGATCAGACGGGCTGGATGCGGGCGCGCAGGAGGCAGAACTCGTTGCCTTCCGGGTCCGCCAGGCAGTGCCAGCTCTCGGTGCCGGTCTGACCGACGTCGGCGGGCCTCGCGCCGAGAACGAGCAGCCGCTCCAGCTCGGCGTCCTGGTCGCGGTCGGTGGCGCTGACGTCGATGTGCAGTGGGAGCTTGCCGGTCCGCGGGTCGCTGCTGGGGCTGAGGATGAGAGTGGGCTGCGGGCCGCCGAAGCCGGCGCCGGGCGGCCCGATCTCGATGCTTCCGTCGTCCTCCCGGCCGAGTTCGACGTAGCCGAGGACCTCGCGCCAGAACGCGGCGAGCCGCTCGGGGTCGGCGGCGTCGATGACCAGCTCACTGATGCGGCATGCCATGGCCGTCAGTGTAGGTAGACGACCTTGGCCAGGCGATCGGGTTTCGTGCTCATTGGTGTCGCCCCCGACCGGCCGTGTCGAACTCCTCGCTTCTGTGGAGGTCCCGGCCGAGGAAGGCCAGCAGGCGCCGGTGCGCGGGCGCGGTGACCGGAGCCGGGATCTCGGGGCCGAACATCCCCGTGCGGCGGAAGGCATCGAAGTCCATGTCCCGCATCGTCGCGAGAAGGCTGTCGCACGCCGGATGGTCGACGAGGTGTTCCTGACCGGTGGCGACGGCGAGGTCCGCGCCGTGGACCAGGACCTCGGTGAGATGGATCGTCGCGGCCATCGGCCCGGGGACGGCGCCGAACCCAAGGCGCACGGTGGCGGTGAGCGCGTCCGGCCGGTGCCATGCCGCACGGTCGAGGGCGGCCGCGGCGGCGAACGCACCCCGCGGGTCGGCACCCAGCCAGTCGTCCTCGTGACGGCCGCCGGGGTCGGCGCCGGTGAGTTCGGCGGCGAAGATCCGCATGCCGCCCACCAGATGGTTGAGCTCGGTACGCACGTCCCAGCCGGGACAGGGAGTGGGGGCTCCCAGCCGGTCGGGGGTGATGCCCTCGACGATCGCCGTGGTCATGTCCTGCCGACGGGTGAACGGTCCGCCGCGATCAAGGAGGGGCTTGCACGCCGGTGAGATCATCAAATGCAAGGATCGGAGTTGCGGAGTCACGATTCGCCTCAAAACGGCATGAGCGAGGACCCTGGGATCAGCTCATGATGATCAATGTCGATCGCACCAGCGTCGCCATGGGGGACGATGTCCTCCCCCATGCTCAGACGATCGAGCTGCCGCCTGAGACGTCCCTGGCCCATGTCGTCGCTCATCTGCTGGAGCGGCACTTCCTCGCGACGATCGCCGGCGGAAAGGCCACGTGGATTCTCGTGGCCGGCGGTCCGCTGGCCGTCGTGGCACAGCAGTGGGACGAACCTCGCTTCCCCGTCGACCCGTCCCGGCCGATCGGCTCGTTCGCCGCGGAGGGGGCCGGCGTCTCGCTCATGTTCAGGTACTGGAAGCAGAACGACCCCGACCGTGTCTTCGAGGACCTCGCCGCCGGACGCGAACCTGAGCGATGATCGCGCGGTGGGCAGGAGCAGGGAGACATGCATGCCGTGGCACCGTTCGGTCTCGCAGAAGGCCGCCGAGGCCGGGCTGGGCGCCGTCCGGCGGGTGCACCGGCAGCGCCGGGACTGGCCCGACTGGATCCGGCTGGCGCCCGGGATTCCGCTCTTCGGCACGGCGGTGGGCGTGGTCGCCGTCTTCGACTGGCGTCTGATCTTCCTGCTGCCCGTCCTGGCCTGGGTGGGCCTGGCCTGCTGGGTGCACCTGGCGCCGCTGCCGGGGCCGCACGGCCCGCGGCTCCGGTTCGCCGTGTGCGAGGGCGGGGTGCTGGTGCTGTCGCGAGCGGCCCCCGTCGCCATCCCGTGGGAGACGGTGACCACGCCGAAGTTCGGCGTGAAAAGGACGACGCTGCGGCTCATGTGGACCGACGGCACCGACGAGCGCCACCTGGACGTCGGGCCGGTGAGCGGTCGCCGGGACCTGGGCAGGGCGGTCGCGAACCGGGGGCCGGTGCGGGCCCGGGCGGCGCCGCGGCTGGCGGTCGTCGCGGTGGGCGCGGCGACTCTGGCGCTTGTGGGATGGATGGCGCAGCCCTGGCTGGTTCGCGCCGTCTTCGGGGAGAAGCCCGAGAAGCTGGAGGATCTCGCCCGCCTCTGCTCGCTGCAACCCCGCCCCTTCGACGGCGTCGCCCCCTACAAGGGAGCGGGCCCGCACCCGCTGGTGTTCTTCGGCGAAGGCGGGGGACGTCCCGACCTCGCGACCGCCGGCGACGGCAGGGCCCGGCCGAAGCCGGACGAGGTACAGCTGGTGGCGTGCAGCGAACCGGCGGGCCGGGTGTCGGACACGCCGCTCCAGGTCTGCGACTACCAGGGCGGCCTGCGCCTGGAGTCCTACCAGGGCCGCCGGCATCTCGACGTCTTCGAGGCGCGCACCGGCCGCAGAGTCGGGCGGCAGACGCTGACCGGTCCCGGCGGCGCGGGAAAGTGCGCCCCTTATCAGCTCGTCCACGGGGATCCGCCCTACACCGACCTCCGGCAGACGGACACCTCTCCCCCGATGAGCGAGTACGAGGCGGCGCTGCGGGCCTACGTCACCGGCCCGCGGCGCTCCTAGGCCGCCGTCACCGGTCGAGGGCGTCGACGTCGGCGGAGGCGGCACCGCCGGAGAGCTCGGAGTAGCCGGGACCCCGGTCGAAGAACGGGACGGTGCCGCGCTCGGCGCGCAGACGCGCGCGGAGAGTCTCGGTCGCCGCCGCGTCCACGAGACCGTCGGCCAGGACGACGCCGTAGTCGTCGCGGGCGCCGTCCAGGGACACCTTGCCGTCGCGCACGTCGGCCGCCACACGGGACGGATCGCGGTTCAGCGGGTCGCCCCAGCCGCCTCCACCGGTCGTGCGGATGCGGATGATCTGACCGGCGCGGACGGGCCGGTCGTCCACGAGGCCGTCCATCTCCTCGCCGTCGATGTCGACGCGGAAGGGACGTCCGGCGCGGCCCCCGTTGACGCCCCAGCACGACAGGATCGAGCGGTCGGCGATCGACATGTAGTGGGCGTCGCGGAGCATCCGGATGTGCTTGTCGTAGCCGAGGCCGCCGCGGTACTCCCCCGGCCCGCCCGAGTCGACGGCCAGGCCGAGCCGCTCGACGACGAACGGCCAGCGCGCCTCGGCGAACTCGGCGGGGATGTTGCGGGAGTCCGGCACGACGTGGATGGTGTCCTCGCCGTCGGCGTAGTAGCGGCCGCCGGAACCGCCGCCGAGCACCTCCCGCATCAGGTAGGGGCCGCGGTCGTCCTCCCCGTAGACGCCGGTGTAGCGGATCGTCTCCTGGTCGGCGGGCATCCGGCCGCCGGTCGCCTTGGCGAGGACCCCGGCGAGGACGCCGAGCAGCCGCAGGATCACGAAGGTGCGGGCGTTCGTCGGCGCGGGGAAGACGGGCGTCAGCAGCGTGCCCTTCTCCGGGAACCGCATCTCGATGAGCGGCACCACGCCCTCGTTGACGTCCAGTTCGGCGGCCCGCTCCGGTGTGTCGGCCAGGTTCCGCAGGACGGGCGCCAGCCACTTCTTCAGGAACACCCCGCCGGAGTAGTCGCCCGCGTGGTTGATCGGGCCCTTGGCCTGCGGGGACGTCCCGGTGAAGTCGATGACCAGGGGAACGGCCGCCGCCTTGTCGACGGTCAGCGTGATGCGCTGCGTGTGCAGGCGGGGCGGGTCGACGCCGTCGTGCTCGGCGTAGTCCTCCCAGACGAACGTGCCGTCCGGGATCTTGGCGAGGAGTTCGCGGCGGAACGTCTCGGTGGTCCGGTCGATGATCGCGTCGAAGCACGCCTCCACGTCCGCGCGGCCGTAGCGGGCGAACAGGTCGCCGAGCCGGCGGGCGCCCATCAGGCACGCCGAGCACTCGGCGTCCAGGTCGCCGGCGAGCGAGTCCGGCATCCGCGAGTTGCGGATCATGATGGCCAGCGCCGCCTCGTTCGGGACGCCCCGGTCCCACAGCTTGATCGGCGGGACCATCAGGCCCTCCTCGAACGCGCTGCGGGCATGGCTCGGCATCGAGCCGGGGACGGCGCCGCCGATGTCGTCGTGGTGCCCGAACGCCTGGACGAACGCGATCACCTCGTCCTCGTGGAACACCGGGACCGTCACGCACAGGTCCGGCAGATGCCCGATGCCGCCTTCCGACAGGTACACGTCGTTGTGGAAGAACACGTCGCCCGGACGCATCTCCTCCGGAGGGAAGTCCCGCGCGATCGGCTGGACGAGCGCCGAGTACGACCGCCCGGTCAGCTTGCGGAGGCGCCGGTCGTGGATCCCGGCCCGGAAGTCGTGCGCGTCCCGGATCATCGGGGACCGCGCCGTGCGCGCGATGGCCGTCTCGACCTCGCGCTCCACCGACGCGAGCGTCCCCTCCACGATCTCCAGCAGGATCGGATCGATCATCGCGTCACCACCAGGTTTCCGTGGCCGTCGAGGCGTGCCGTGAAGCCGGGGTGCAGCGGGAGCGTCGAGCCGAACTCCTCGATGACGGCCGGGCCCTCGATCGTGTCTCCCGGGGCGAGCCTCTCCCGCCGGTAGATCGCGGTCTCCTCCCATGCGTCGAAGTAGACCGTCCGCCCGCCGGTGCGGGCCCGTGCCGGATCGCCGTCGCCCGGCGGACGTTCCACCAGGCGGGGACGTTCGATCGGGCCGATGCCGGAGACGCGCAGGTTGACCCACTCCACCGGGTGGCGCGGGTCGTCCCGGTAGCAGTAGCCGTAGAGCGCCTCGTGAGCGTCGTGGAACCGGCGGACCGCCTCGGCGCGGAACGCGTCGTCCGGCGGCCCGGCGGGCGCGGGGACCCGCACCTCGAACGCCTGCCCGTAGTAGCGCAGGTCGGCGGAACGGGCGAAGCGCCGGCGGTCCTCGGGGAACCCCTCGCGGGCGAGCGCGTCCGCGGCCTCGCGTTCGAGGTCGGCGTAGACCTCGCCGAGCAGCGCCGGGTCGAGTTCGGCGTCGCGGACGACCCGCGTCCGGACGTAGTCGTTCTTCACGTCCACGGTGAGCAGCCCGAACGCCGACAGGTTGCCGGGGTTCTCCGGGACGACCGCCGCGGGCAGGCCGAGGACGTCCAGCAGCCGGCACGCGAGCAGCGGCCCGGAGCCGCCGAACGCGACGAGCGGATAGTCGCGCACGTCGAGGCCCCGCTTCACGGTGATCTGCCGGATGGCGTTGGCCTGGTTCCACGCCGAGATCTCCAGGATCCCGGCCGCGGCCCGCTCGAACGGCAGGCCGAGCTCCTTGGCGAGGGCATCGAGTCCCGAGCGCGCGGCGCCGACGTCCAGGGGTACCTCGCCGCCGAGCAGATGCGGCGGGATGCGGCCGAGCACGGCGTGCGCGTCGGTCACCGTGACCTCGGCGCCGCCGCGCCCGTAGCAGAGCGGGCCCGGGTCCGCGCCCGCGCTGCGCGGCCCGACCTTCAGCGCACCCTCGGGCGACCGCCACGCCACCGATCCGCCGCCCGCGCCGACCGTGACGATGTCGATCATCGGGATCTTCACGGGGTGGCGGCCGATCGAGCCCTCCGTCGTCAACGTGGGTTCGCCGCCGAGCACGACCGCGACGTCGGTGGACGTCCCGCCGCCGTCCAAAGTCACGACGGAACCGTGGCCGCTATGCGAGACGACGAAGGCAGCGCCGAGCGCCCCTGCGGCCGGGCCGGACAGCACCGTCGTGATCGGCTGCCGGGCGACCTCGTCCGCCGACAGCACGCCGCCGTTGCTCTTCATCACCAGCAGCCGGGACGCGACGCGCTCGGCGATCCGCGCCAGGTACCCGTTCATCGCCGGCTTGACGGCGGCGTCGACCAGCGTCGTCACCGACCGCTCGTACTCGCGGTACTCGCGCAGCACCTCGCACGACAGCGACACCACCGCGTCCGGATGCTCGCGGGCCAGCACGTCCCGCATCGCGAGCTCGTGCGACGGGTCGGCGTAGGAATGCAGGAAGCACACCCCGATCGCGAGAACCCCCTGGTCGCGGAACCATCGGGCCGCCGCGACGGCCGACTCCTCGTCGAACGGGCGCAGTTCGGCGCCGGTGTGGCCGAGCCGCCCGCCGACCGTCCGGACCCGGTGCGCCGGGACGATCCGCGGCGGCTTCACCCAGAAGTAGCTGTTGCCGTAGCCGTCCGGGACGCTCTGCCTGGCGATCTCCAGCACCGACTCGAATCCCTCGGTCGTGACGAACCCGAGGTCGTCGATCCGGTCCTCCAGGAGACGGTTCGTCGCGACCGTCGTCCCGTGCGACAGCGCCGCGACGTCCTCCGGCCCCGCGCCGAGCAGCCCGAGGATCTTCGCCACGCCGTCCGCGAACCCCTCCGCCGGGTCGGCGGGGGTCGAGGGCGTCTTGGTCGTGGTCAGGCCCCCGTCCTCGTCCAGCGCGACGACGTCGGTGAACGTCCCGCCCGTGTCGATCCCGATCCGCAGCCGCCTCGCCATGCCGAAAGGTCTACCGGACGCCGCCCACCTGCGAAACCGTCGCAATCTGCCAACGGACGCGGCGTTCTTTCGTGAGGCCGCGCGGAGGCTAGGCTGAACACTTCCATCCGACGCATCCGACGACACACCGCTGGAGCCTCTTCATGGCGCTTGAACGCCCCGAGATCGACTTTCCCGAGGGACAGCCGCCCACGTACCTCGACATCACCGACATCACCGAGGGCGACGGCCCCGAGGCGACCAAGGGGTCGCACGTGTCGATGCACTACGTCGGCGTGTCGTGGTCCACGGGCGAGGAGTTCGACGCGTCCTGGAACCGCGGCGGCACCCTGGACTTCCAGCTCGGCACCGGCCGCGTCATCAAGGGCTGGGACATGGGCCTCGCGGGGATGAAGGTCGGCGGCCGGCGCAAGCTCGTCATCCCGCCGCACCTCGCCTACGGCGACCGCAGCCCCAGCCCGGCGATCAAGCCCGGCGAGACGCTCATCTTCATCGTCGACCTGATGGACGTGTCCTAGCGGTTCGAACGGCGGGCGATCCGGGACCAAGACCGGCCCGGACGCCCGCCGTTGCCGTGCCCGGGGCCGGGACGGCGTCCGAGGAGGTAGCCGAGGGCGACGCCGGCGAGGGCGACCGCCCCGCCGGCGGCGAACGCGACGGTCATCGGCCAGGGCGCGGAGGCCCGTTCCGGCACGGCCGCGGCGCGTCCCGCGTAGACCGGGCCCGCGCCGGACGGGGCCGGCGCGGCGGCGGGTCCGGGCTCCGCGGCGGGCGCGGGCGCGGTGATGTCGCGTTCGACGGCGGCGAAGAACTCCCCCGCGGTCCGCTTGGCGACGCCGCCCAGCATCCGCTGCCCGACGCCGCCGACCATCCCGCCGACGACCGCGTCGGCGTCGTAGTCGATGCGGGTCGTCCCGTCGCCGTCCGACAGCCGGACGCGGACGGTCGCGTCGACCGTGCCGGGTGCCCCCTGCCCGCGGGCGCGCAGCACGAACGAGCGGGGCGGATCGGGATCGGCGAGTTCGACCTGCCCCACGTAGGTGCCCTGGATCGAGGCGACCCCCGCCGTGACCGTCATGCGGTAGGTGTCGGGCCCCGTCTCCTCCAGGGAGCGGCACCCGGGGATCGTCCTGGCCAGGACGGCCGGGTCCTGAAGCGCGTCCCAGACGCGGTCGAGCGGCGCGGCGACGCTGGCACTGCCGGTGAGCTGCATGACCCGACTTTAGAGAACGCCGCCGCCCCGCCGAACGGCAACATGTGCCGAGTACACGCCGAGGGTTGGGCAGATGCGCCCCGAAAGCGGCCGGGAATGGTCAGATATGTCGCGCAGGTTCCGCCGGGTGCGAACCCCGGTCCCCACCCGCGCGTCAACCGATGCGGAACCACCACGGCCCGTCCCCCAGCGAACGGAGTACGCGGCAGATGCGAGGGAAGACGCCCGTCATCGCGATGGTCGCCGCCGGCGTGCTGGGCGCGGCCGCGGGCGGCTGGCCCGTCCTGACCGCCGGGAGGGGCGGCGGCTCCGGGCCGTCCATGCGGACGCAGCTCGCCACGGTGCTCGGCGACCAGAGATGGGCGACGCCGAAACCCGGGTCGTGGACGATGCCGCAGCCCTCCGCCGACGGCCTGCCGCCGGTCATCACCGACATCGACACTCAGGACCGCGTCGTCTTCCTCACCATCGACGACGGCTACACCTACGACTCCGAGTTCGTGAACCTCGTCCGCAAGGAGAAGGTTCCGATCATGACGTTCCTGACCTCGACCTACATCAAGGGCCAGGGGCAGTACTTCTGGGCCATGCGCAACGCGGGCTCGGCCATGGAGAACCACACCGTCAGCCACCCCAACATGGCGACACTGGGCCCCGAGGCGCAGAAGAAGGAGATCTGCGACTCCTCCGACGCGATCGCGAAGCAGTACGGGCGCCGGCCCGAGATCTTCCGGCCCCCGTTCGGCAGCTACAACAAGACCACGCTGCAGGTCGCCAGGGAATGCGGCATCAAGTCGGTGCTCATCTGGTCGGCCGAGTTCTACAACGGCACCTCCGGGCCCGGCGTCGGCTACAACGGCTTCGCCCGCCGCGACGGCGCCAAGGGCTTCAAGCCCGGCGACATCATCCTCATGCACTACCGCAAGGGCCTCGCCGGAGAGCTGCAGATGATCCTCGGCTGGATCAGGCAGGCCGGGTTCCGGCCCGCCGCCGTCCAGAACTACCTGCCCAGATCCCTCGGCGGCAACGCCCCCGACAAGCCCGGCCCCGCCTGAAACCGACCTTCCCGGAGGAATCCCGGTTACGCCGAACGCCCGGGCGGCCCTTCACTAGGGTCAACACGCTGGCGGGGTTGAGGTCCCCCGCTACCCGAGCCGACCCCGCCAGCATCAGACTCGGGGGCCCGGCGTCCCCGCCCGGCCGCCCAGGCGTCAGCCCGCCCGCACGCCCTCCCGGACCCGCAGCGACGGGTCTCCTGCGGCGCGGAGCCGCAGCGTGTACAGGGCGTCCGGGGAGAGCGGCATCGCGTCCACCCGGATGCCCTCCGCGTCCTCCACCGCCGACGCGATCACCGCCGACACCGGGATGACGCCGGCCTCCCCCGCGCCCTTGATGCCGAGCGGGTTCAGCGGCGACGGCGTCTCCAGATGATCGGTCTCGATGCGCGGGACCTCCGTCGCGTACGGCATCAGGAAGTCCATGAACGACGCGTTCAGCAGCTGCCCCGACCCGTCGTACACCATGCGCTCGTACAGCGCGCCGCCGATGCCCTGCGCGACTCCGCCGTGGATCTGCCCCTCGACGACCATCGGGTTGATGAGCCGCCCGCAGTCATGGACGACCGCGTACCGCAGGACGGCGATCTCGGCCGTGTCCGGGTCGATCTCCACGATCGCGGCGTGCGCCCCGGCCGCGAACGTCGACCGCACCGGCGAGTAGTAGTCGCGCCCCTCCAGGCCCGGCTCCTCCCCCGGCGCGACGGGCGGCTCGGTGACGGGCCGGCCGACCGCGAACTGCGTCGCCGCCGCGGCCTCCTCGTCGAACGCGTACCGCAGCGGGTTCGACAGGACCGCGACCGTCCGCAGCGGCACGGCCGCCGACAGGTCGCCCCGCACGTGCACGATCCCGTCGGTGATGTCCAGGTCGTCCGGGTCCGCTTCGAGCGCCTCCGCCGCGATGCGCAGCGCCTTGCGGCGCACCTTCCGGCAGGCCAGCGCGATCGCGTTGCCGCTCATCACCGCCGCGCGGGACGCGAACGTCCCGACCGCGTACCCGAACCGCCGCGTGTCGCCCGTCGTCACCCGCACGTCCTCGACGGGGACGCCGAGCTCCGCGGCGGCGATCTGCGCGAACACCGTCTCGTGGCCCTGCCCCTGCGAGGTCAGGCCGGTCGAGACGTGCACCCGGCCGGCGGTGTCGATCTCGACGTGGCCGCCCTCGTACGGGCCGACGCCGGTGCCCTCGACGTAGACGCCGAGGCCGATGCCGATGCGGCGGCCCCGGGCCGCGGCGGCGGCGCGCTCGGCCTCGAACCCGTCCCAGCCGATCAGCTCCCGCGCCTTGCGGAGCAGCTCGGGGTAGTCGCCCGAGTCGTAGATCAGCGGACGGCCGTCCTGGAACGTGAGGCCCTGGTCGTAGGGGAACTCGCCGGGCTGGATGAAGTTCGCGGCGCGCACGCCGGCGCGGTCCCGGCCGAGGTGGCGGGCGATGCGGTCCATCGTCCGCTCCATGCAGAACACGCCCTGCGGGCGGCCCGCGCCCCGGTACGGGGTGACGATCAGCGTGTTGGTGTAGAGGCTGACGACCTCCGCCCGGTACGCGCCGATCTTGTAGGGGCCGAGGAGCTGGGTGGACGTGACGATCGGGATGATGATCCCGTACGGGGTGTAGGCGCCGTGGTCGTGCAGGATCCGCACGTCCAGCCCGAGGACGCGGCCCGCGTCGTCGAACCCGACCCGGACGTGCTGGAGCTGGCCGCGTTCGTGCGCGGCGGACACGAAGTGCTCGCGGCGGTCCTCGGTCCACTTGATCTCGCGGTCCAGCAGCCGCGCCGCCCACGGGACGACCACCTCCTCGGGCCACGGGTGGACGATCTTCACGCCGAAGCCGCCGCCGACGTCCGGCGCGATCACCTCGACCTTGCCGTTCGGCAGCCCGAGCCGCGCGGCGATCGCGGCCCGCACGCTCGTGGACGCCTGCGTGGACGAGTACACCCGCAGCGAGCCGTCGTCGGCGTCCCACCGCGCGTAGACGCCGCGTCCCTCCAGCGGCATGGACGCGCTGCGCTCGATCGAGAGGCCGAACTCCAGCACGTGCGGCGCGGCGTCGATCGCGGCGCGGGCGTCGCCGTTCTCCTGGACGAGGACGGCCCCGACGTTGCCGGGCACGTCGTCGTGGACGAGATGCTCCGCCCGCTCGGCGTTCTCGATGCCGACGACGGCGGGCAGCGGCTCGTACTCGACGCGGATGCGTTCGGCGGCGTCCTCCGCCAGGTAGCGGTCGCGGGCGACGACCATCACGACAGGCTCGCCGACGTGCCGGACGACGTCGCGGGCGAGGGGGTATCCGGTGCGGCCATGGGTCAGCGCCGGGTGCGGGATGAGCAGCGGCAGCGGCTCCCCCACCCGCCCCGGGAGGTCCTCCCACGTGTAGATGGCGACCAGCCCGTCGACGTCGAGCGCTTCCGACACGTCGATGTCGGCGATCCGGGCGTGCGCGTGCGGGGACCGGACGAACGCCGCCGCCAGCGCGTCCCGCCCGAGGTCGTCCAGGTAGCGGCCGCGGCCGGTGAGGAGCCTGCCGTCCTCGCGCCGCCTGACCGGTTCGCCGAACACCCGGGTGCCCATCACGACTCCTCGGCGATCAGCTCGGCGGCGCGGTGCACCGATTTCACGATGTTCTGGTATCCGGTGCAGCGGCACAGGTTCCCCGAGATCCCTTCGAGCACCTGGTCGTCCGTCGGACGCGGCGTCTCCCGCAGCAGCGCCGTAATGGTGCACAGGAACCCCGGTGTGCAGAAGCCGCACTGCAGCCCGTGGCATTCACGGAAGGCGCGCTGCACGGGCGACGGCGTCCCGTCCGCGGCGGCGAGCCCTTCGACGGTCGTGATCTCGTGGCCGGAGGCGGTGACGGCGAACATCAGGCACGACCGCACCGGCTCCCCGTCCAGCAGGACGGTGCAGCAGCCGCAGACGCCGTGCTCGCAGCCGACGTGCGTGCCGGTGAGCCCGAGATCGTGCCGGAGCAGGTCCGACAGCAGCCGCCGCGCCGGGACGCGGGCCGCGCGGTGCGTCCCGTTGACGGTCAGCGCGACCTCGAAGTCCTCCTCCATCTACTCCCCCGCCTTCCGCATCGCCGCGGCCGCCGCCGCGTTCAGGGCGCGCTCGGTCAGCACGCCGGTCAGGTGCCGCCGGTACCCGGCGCCCGCGTGGATGTCCGGTTCCGGGTCGATCCGCTCCCGGACGTGGGCGGCGGCGGCCGCCCAGTCGCCGTGCGGCCCCGCGGCCTCGGTCAGGTCGAGGACGAGCGGCGTCGCGGAGACGCCGAGGTACCCGGCGCGGGCCGCGTGGATCCGGAGATCTTCGTCCAGTGTGACGACGGCGGCGACGCCGGCGAGCGCGTAGTCGCCGTGCCGCCGTGCCGTCTCGGTGAACGCGGTGCCGGTGCGGGGCGGGGCCGCCGGGAAGAATGCGGAGACGGCCAGCTCACCGGGTTCGAGCGCCGATTCGAGCGGCCCCCGGAAGAACTCGGCGGCCGGGATCGTGCGGCGGCCCCGGGCCGACGCCGCCTCGACCGTCCCGCCGAGGACGGCGAGCACGGCGGGCAGTTCGGCGGCGGGGTCGGCGTGCGCGAGGCTGCCGACGGCCGTCCCCCGGTTGCGGATGACGGGATGCGCGACGTGCCGGAGCGCCTGCCCGAGGAGCGGCTGGACGGCGGCGGCCTCCGCCGAGCGCTCCACCCGCGCGTGCCGGGCGAGCGCGCCGACCCGCACGCCCTCGTCCCCGGCATGGAGGGTGTCCAGCTCGGCGACCCGGTTGATGTCGACCAGGTCGGACGGCGCGGCGAGCCGCATGTTGAGCAGCGGGATGAGGCTCTGGCCGCCGGCGAGCACCTTGCCGCCGGGCGCGGCGGCCAGCGCGGCGAGGGCCTCGCCGAGCGTGCCCGGTGCGTGGTAGCCGAACGGAGGTGGTTTCACCGCGTCGGGCCGCCGATCTCCGTCTCCGACGGCGCGATGACGCCGCCGCCCGAGTCGTCCGGTTTACGCAGCACGTTCAGGACGTGGTAGCCGAGCAGGACGGCGATGGTGCCGAGCGCGATGCCCTGCAGCGGGAAGTCGTCGGTGATCTGCAGCGTCACGTTCCCGATCGCCAGGATGATCCCCGCCGCCACCGGGACGAGGTTGACCGGGTCGGCGAAGTCGACCCGGTTCTCGATCCAGATCTTCGCGCCGAGCAGGCCGATCATCCCGTACAGCACGACGGTGATGCCGCCGAGCACGCCGCCGGGCGTCGCGGCGACGAGCGCGCCGAACTTGGGGCACAGCCCGAACAGGATCGCCACGGCCGCGGCGACGTAGTAGGCGGCCGTCGAGTAGATCCGGGTCGCGGCCATGACGCCGATGTTCTCGGCGTAGGTGGTGGTGGGCGAGCCGCCGACCGTGCTCGCGATGGCGGTGCCGATGCCGTCGGCGGTGATGGCGCGGCCGAGGACGGGGTCGAGGTCGTCGCCGGTCATCGCGGACACGGCCTTGACGTGCCCGGTGTTCTCCGCGATCAGCGCGATGACCGCGGGCAGCGCCAGGAAGACCGCCGAGGTCTTGAAGTCGGGCCCGTGCAGGTCCGGGAACCCGAACCAGTCGGCCGCCTTCACGGCCGCGAAGCCGACCCGGTCGTGCGGGAACGCGGTGGCGACGCAGTACGGGCCCTCGGCCGTGCATGCCTTGCCCGCACCGTCCAGCAGATTCTGGCCCGGCAGCACCGACGTGATCTGCCCCGCGGTCTTGTCGAGGATCCACGAGAGGGCGAAGCCGAACACGAGCGCCAGCAGGATCGTGATGCGCGCCCAGAAACCGCGCAGCAGCACCGCGCAGAGGACGGCGAAGCCCAGCGTCGCCAGCGCGACCCACTGGTCCTGCGGCCAGTAGACGGTGGCCACCACCGGAGCGAGGTTGAACCCGCTGAGCATGACGACGGCGCCGGTCACCACGGGCGGGAACACCCGCTGGATGAGGTCGCCGCCCGCGAAGTGGATGAGCACGCCGATCACGGCGAGCACGGCGCCCGCCACCAGGATCGCCCCGGTCACGGTCGCGCTGTCGCCGCCCGCCGCGCGGATCGCCGCGACCGCCCCGACGAACGAGGCGCTCGTGCCGAGGTAGCTCGGCACCCGGCCGCCGACGATCAGCAGGAACAGGATCGTCGCGACCCCGGACATCATGATCGCCAGGTTGGGGTCCAGGCCCATCACGACGGGGAACACGAACGTCGCCCCGAACATCGCCACCACGTGCTGCGCGCCGATGCCGGCGGTGCGCGGCCACGACAGCCGCTCGTCCGGCCTGACGACCTCCCCGGGCGGCGGCGTTCGCCCGTCGCCGTGCAGCTTCCAGCCGATCACCATCGGGGCCCTCCTGCTCAGCCGACCGCGTTATGCGGGCAAGGTAGATCTACCCCGGTGGGCGGGCATCGGCGACATCTGCCAAAGCCCGCGGCCGGTATTGGGAGGACCGGCCGGTGTACCGGCGCGTCGATCCGGAAGGACGTCCCCCGGCCCACCGCGACCCCGCGTGGCGTCCCGGGATCACCGAGACCGCGACACTACCCTCAGATACCGCGCATGCGCAGTACGTGAAGGGCGAGGGTGAGGTTGAGCCGTAGATGCGCGTCCTCGGTGAACGCTCCGAGCATCCGTTCCAGCTTGCCGATGCGGTACCGCAGCGTGTTGTAGTGGAAGTGGAGCCGGCGGGCCGTCTCGGCGACGTTGAGGTTCGTCTCCAGCAGCACCTGCAGGGTGCGGCGCAGGTCGACGAGCTCCGGCTCGTCGTCGGCGGCGAGGTCGCCCAGGGTCTCCCGGACGAACGCGTGCAGCTCGTCCGGGTCGGAGACGAGGCTCAGCAGCCGGTACACGCCGAGCTGGTCGAAGTGCGCCCGCGCGCCCGCGCCGTTCAGCTGGCGTCCGACCCGGACGGCCTTCACCGCCTGCTCGTACGCCTCGGGCAGCGCCGCCGGGGAGGTCACCGTCCGGCTGATGCCGGTGGAGAACGTCCGCCGCACCGGCAGGTGCTCGGCGAAGATCGACGAAGCCTCCTTGACCATCGCCTGGACGGGGCCGCTCGCCCATTCGGCGGGGTCGTCGCCGTCGGCGCCGACGACCGCGACGACCTCGTGCGCGAAGCTGGCGACGGCCGCGCCGCGGTCGTACCGCCGGACGGCCGTCGTCCACGCGGCCGCCAGCCGTTCCTGCGCGGACCGCTCCTCGGTACCGCGCACGCCGCGCGCCCCGCCGTCGGGCTCTGCGGTCTTGCCACGGCCCTTCCCGTCGGTCTCGGCGGCGCCGCGCGGGCGTCCGTCGAGCTCGGCGACGAGCACCATCATCGGGCGGTCCAGGTTCCAGCCGAACCCGCCGCAGTGCGCGACGACCCGGTCGTCGCCGCCGGCGCGCCCGGCGAGGATGTCGCGCAGGAAGTCGGCGCGGTACTTGCTCTCCACCGCCGCGACGGCCTGCTGCTTGGTCACCACGAGCGCGGCGACGGTGGCGGCCCGCTCCAGGATGCCGAGGTCGGTGCCGCGCAGCGTGCCGGCGGGGCTGAACGCGACGATCCGGCCGTGGTCGAAACCGCCCGCCATCACGGGCACGACGAGGTGGTCGCCGGTGCCGTGCGCGCCGATGACGCCGCAGCCGCCGCGGCCGCACTCCGCGTGCCGGCCGGCGTCGAACGCCCGCATCGCCTGGACGTGCTCGTCCGGCCCGGCGCCGGCGAGCACCCGCTGCTCGCCGTCCAGCACCACGACCGCGACGTCCAGCAGCGTCGCGACCTCGTCCACGACCTCCTGGAGCCCGCCGCCGCACAGCACGATCTGCACCAGCGCCCGGTGCACCTCCTCGGTGCGGGCGAGGACGGCCGCCTGCCGGTTCAGGATGTCGGTCAGGACCTGGTTCAGGATGTCGTCGAAGCCGACGTCGTTCGGGAGCAGGATCAGGGGGAAGCCGCGCCGGTCGGCCTGCGCGATCATCTCGGCGGGGAGCGAGTCCAGGTAGCGGCCCAGTTTGATGGCCAGGGCCGCGAGGCCGCGCTCGTCCAGGTCGGCGACCAGGTTGTCGAGCGACTGGGGGGTGTTGCGGAGGGGGTAGCCGGTGGTCAGGAGCAGCTCGTTCGGTTTGACCCACGACAGGATGTCGGGGACCTCCATCACGTTGAGCCGCTGGACGACGCGTTCGAGTCCGGCGCGTCCGGCGATGAGGCGGGCGCCGTTCAGGGTGCTGACGCCGAGGACCTCGCCGACCGACAGGCCGTAGGTCAGAGTTCCGGTACTCGCGAGCCGGAGGGCCGGTGGGCCCGGGTCCGCAGTGGTGTAGCTCATGCCAGGGGTCACCTCGCCTTTTGGTGCGTACATCGCCCGTTACGGCGTGATCGCTACCGGTTTCTGATCAACACTGACAACAAAGACGAACGATGACAACCATCCTTGGCAGCTTTCTCCATACGTCCGGTGCGAGGGCCGTTCTACGGTCGTCGCGGAGGCCGGGCCGCCCGTGTGCCGGGCGGCCGCCGACAACGGCCTCGGGAGGATCCGTGACCGCTCTCGTCCGCGACCCGATCCGGCTCCCGGCCCGGCCCGGACGGCGGCCCCCCGCCGCCGGCGCCGCGAGCCTCGCGCTGCGGCCGGTGCTCGACCCGCCGCGCCGCGCGGCCCGGGTGATCGCCGTCTTCCCGGCGGCGCTGTACCTGGAGATGCGGGGCGGCCCCGAGCCGCGCGTGCTCGCCGTCGTCACCTCCGACGCCGGCCGGCTGCCGAACGCGGTGGTGGTCGTCGCCACCCGCCGCGAGCATCCGTTCCGGTCCGTCCGCGAGGGCGGCGAGGCGTTCGTGGGCGACGGCCGGATCGAGGCCGACGGGCTGAACGTGCGCGTCCGCCGCTGGTGGGACCCGTCCCCGGCGCTCGGCGGGATGCAGCCGGCCGCGCTCGCCCGCGGCCTGCGCGCCCTGGAGGCCGAACTGACCGCCGCCGGCGCGCTCACCGCCGCAGGGCCGGCGGGCGAGGGGCTGATGGGCGGGGGCCTCACCGGGCATCCGGACCCGGCCGCGCTCGCGGGGGCCTGCGCGGCGGGCGACCTGGCGGGCGCCGTGGAGGCGGCCGAGCGGATCGTGGGCCTCGGCCCGGGGCTGACACCGAGCGGCGACGACATCCTGTGCGGCCTGCTCGCGGCGCTGCGGCTGGTCGGCGGCGCCGTCCGGCACGGTGATACGGCGGTGTGGCTGGCCGACTGGCTCGGCGCGGCCGTCACCGCGGACGCCGGCACCCGCACGACGGCCCTGGCGGCGACGCTGCTGCACTGCGCGGCCGCGGGCAACGCGGGCGGCGAGGTGACCGCCGTCCTGCGCTGCGTCGCGGGCCACGAACCTCCGGCCGCGGCCGTGCGGCGCCTGCTCGCGGTCGGGCACACGTCGGGCACGGACCTGGCGCACGGCGTCCTCGCGGGCTGCCGCGCCGCCCTCGCCCTCACCTCCTCCTCCGCCCAGCATGCTCCGAGGGTGACCGCGTGACGGATTGGGTCGAGGTGCGGCGGGGGAGCTACCACGATTCGGTCACGCTCATGCGGGTGAGCCGGCTGATGTCGGAGCGGCCGGGCGTCGCCGGGGCGATGGTCGCGATGGGCACGGAGCCGAATCGCGAGATGTTCGGGCGGATGGGGTTCGGGGTGCCGGACGAGGCCGGGCCGGACGATCTGGTCGTGGCCGTCCGCGTGGCGGACGGCGGACTCGACGAGGCGCGGGAGGCACTCGACGCGCTGCTGCGCGAGGCGTCCCGCCCGCCCGCGGAGCCGGGCGGGCTCGGGGCGGCGCCGGCCAGGACGACGGGGTCGGCGGCGTCCCGCGGGGACGCGACCGTGGCGCTGCTGTCGGTGCCGGGGCCGCACGTGTTCCCCGAGGCGATGGACGCGCTCGACGCCGGGCTCAACGTGATGATCTTCAGTGACAACGTGCCGCTCGCCGAGGAGATCGCGCTGAAGGAGGCGGCGGCGCGGCGCGGGCTGATCGTGATGGGCCCGGACTGCGGGACGGCGGTGATCGGCGGCGCGGGCCTGGGGTTCGCGAACGCGGTGCGGCCGGGCCCTGTCGGCGTCGTCGCGGCGTCCGGGACGGGTGCGCAGCAGCTGATGTGCCTGCTGGACGCGGCCGGCACCGGCGTCAGCCATGTGCTGGGCGTCGGGGGGCGGGACCTGTCGCCGGAGGTGAGCGGCCGGTCGGCGCTGGCGGCGCTGGCGGCGCTGGACGCCGACCCCGGCACCGAGCTGATCGTGCTGGTGTCCAAGCCGCCCGCGCCGCAGGTGCTGGACCTGATCCGGGAGGCGGCGCGGCGGCTGGACACCCCCGTGGTGTTCGCGCTGCCGATGCCCGGCGAGGACGACCTGACGCGGGCGGCGGAGAAGGCGCTGAAGGCGCTCGGCCGGACCGCTCCCGAGTGGCCGCGCTGGCCGTCGTCCCGGCGTCCGGCGCGCGCGGGCGGGCGGGCGCTGCGCGGGCTGTTCGCGGGCGGGACGCTGCGCGACGAGGCCGAGATGATCGCGCGGGACGCCTTCGGCCGGGACCTGGAGGCGCGCGGCCACCGGTTCACCGACTTCGGCGACGACGCCTACACGCGGGGCCGCGCGCACCCGATGATCGACCCGACGCTGCGCCTGGAGGCGCTGCGGGACGAGGCGGCCGACACCGGGTGCGGGGTCCTGCTCCTGGACGTGGTGCTCGGGCACGGCGCCGAACCCGACCCGGCCGCCGCGCTCGCCCCGGTCATCGCGGAGGCGGTGAAGGACCGCCCGGATCTCGCCGTCGTCGTGTCGCTGTGCGGGACGCCCGCGGACCCGCAGGACCGCGACCGCCAGGCCGCCGCGCTCCGCGACGCGGGCGCGGACGTGTTCGCCTCCAACGCCCAGGCTGCCCGGCACGCCCTCGCTCTGGTGGAGGAGCCGCCGGCGGAAGGGACGTCCCGATGAACGACCAGCGGCACCTGCTGGGCGGGCTGCTGTCCCGCGAGCCGAACGTCGTCGCGACCGGCGTGGACGTGCTCGCCGCCGCGCTCGCCGACCAGGCCGTCCCGGTGGAGACGGTCGACTGGCGGCCGCCGCCGGCCGGGACGGAGGCCGCGCTCGCCGCGGTGCTCGGCGCCCCGGGGCACGCGGAGGCCAACGCCCGCGCCGTCCAGCGGATGGTGTCGGCGCGTCCGCACCTGGTGGACGTCCGCCCGGCGAGCGACGTCCTCGGCCTGGAGAAGGGGGCGTTCCTGCACGCGGGGCCGCCGCTGGAGTGGGAGCGGGCGTCCGGCCCGATGCGCGGCGCGCTCGTCGGCGCGATGCTCCTCGAAGGGCTCGCCGAGACGCCGCGCGGCGCCGAACGCACGCTGGAGCGCGGCGCGGCCTCGTTCGAGCCGTGCCACCACCACGCGGCGGTCGGGCCGATGGCGGGCGTCGTCAGCCCGTCCATGTGGATGCTGGTGGTCGAGGACGCCGAGCACGGCGGCACCTCGTACTGCTCGCTCAACGAAGGCCTCGGGAAGGTGCTGCGGTACGGGGCGTACGGGCCGGAGGTGATCGAGCGGCTGACGTGGATGGGCGAGGTGCTCGGCCCGGCGCTGCGGGCGGCCGTGCGGCGGCACGGCCCGCTCGACCTGGTGTCGCTGATCGCGCAGGCGCTGCAGATGGGCGACGAGCTGCACAACCGGAACCGGGCGGCGACGTCGCTGCTGCTGCGCGAGCTGGCGCCCGCGCTGGCCGCGGCCGAGGACGTGCCCCGGGCGAGGGCCGCCGAGGCGCTGCGGTTCGCGGCGGACAACGACCACTTCTTCCTGAACGCGGGCATGGCGGCGGCGAAGGCGTGCGCGGACGCGGCCCGGGACGTCCCCGGTTCCAGCCTGGTCGTGGCGATGGCCCGCAACGGCACCGACTTCGGCATCCAGGTGTCGGGCACGGGCGACCGCTGGTTCACCGGCCCGGCGGGCGTTCCCGACGGCCTCTACCTCGGCGGGTACGGCCCGGACGACGCCAACCCCGACATCGGCGACTCGGCGATCACCGAGACGGCCGGGATGGGCGGGTTCGCGCTCGCCGCCGCGCCGGCGATCGTCCGGTTCGTCGGCGGCGAGGTCCCGGACGCGGTGGCCGCCACCCAGCGGATGTACGAGATCACGCTCGCGGAGCATCCGGCGCTGCAGATCCCGCTGCTGTCGTTCCGCGGCACCCCGGTGGGAGTGGACGTCACCCGCGTCGTCCGCACCGGGATCCTGCCCGTCATCGACACCGGCATCGCCGGGCGGGAGGCCGGCACCGGCCAGGTCGGCGCCGGTCTCGTCGAACCGCCGGCGAACGTGTTCGCCGACGCCCTGCACGCCCTCGCGGAGATCGCGTAGCGCTCCCGGCAGCGGGTAACGTCCCCGGCATGAGCGAGCCGATCACCGGGGAGCAGTTCGCCCTGAGCGCCGGGCCGTACCAGGCCGTCATCACCGAGTCGGGCGCTAGCCTGCGCGAGCTGACGTACGAGGGGCGGCCGGTCGTCCTGTCCCACGGTGCCGACGAGCCCGCCCCGGCGGCGTTCGGGCATCTGCTGATCCCGTGGCCGAACCGCATCGACCGCGGCCGCTACGAGTACGGCGGTTCGGCGCACCAGCTGGACGTGTCCGAGCCCGCCCGCGACTGCGCGATCCACGGCCTGGTCCGCTGGGCGTCGTGGAAGGCGGCCGGGCACGAACCGGACCGGGTGCGGCTGACGCACCGGCTCCTCGCGACCGCCGGCTATCCGTTCCGGCTGGACCTGGAGGTCGAGTACGCGCTGGACGCCGCCGGGGGACTGCGCGTCCGGCACAGCGTGCGCAACGCCGGGACGAAGACCGCGCCCTACGGCCACGGCGCCCACCCCTACCTGACGGTCGGCGAGCCGATCGACGGCTGCACGGTCACGCTCGGCGCCGACCGGTACATCCCGGTGGACGAGCGGATGGTCCCGTCCGGCCCGTCCCTCGACGTCACCGGAACAAGGTACGACCTGCGCGAGGGGCCCGTCTTCGGCGACCGGCGCATCGACAATGCGTTCGCCGACCTGAACCGGGACGGCGCCGGCCGCGTCTGGGTGGTCCTGTCCGGCGGCGGCCGGACGGTCCGGCTCTGGGCCGACGAGGCGCACCCGTGGATGGAGATCTACACCGCCGAGAACGCCCCGGCCCCCCGTTCGGGTCTCGGCGTCGAACCGATGACCTGCCCGCCGAACGCGTTCGCCTCCGGGGAGGGCGTCATCGACCTCGAACCGGGCGCGGAGTTCCACGGCACCTGGGGCATTCTGGCGTCCTGATCACGCGGGATCGGTTCCCTAGCCGGTGCGGGTTGAGGGATCATGTGCTGGTGAACCTCAGCGTCTCCTCGTACGACGATCTGTCCGCGCGCATCGCCGCCGTCCGCGACGCTCACGGCGAGCGCTTCCCCGGCGGCGCGGAAGGCCGCCAGCCGGTGCACACGGTGTACGTTCCGGCCGACCGGTTCTCCCGCTCGACGCCCGCCGACTTCGGCGCCGAGGCGCTGCGGCTGCTGAACACCCACACGCCGGGCGCCGGGTCGTTCGGCGCCGCGTTCGGGCTGGACCCGGAGCTCGCCGGCCCGGTCCGCGAGCGGGTCGCGGCGAAGCTGTCGGGCGAGCCGGTCGAGGACGTGCGGATCGACTTCGAGGACGGCTACGGGGTGCGCGACGACACGGAGGAGGACGCGCACGTCGCCCAGGTCGTCGAGGCGGTCGCCGCCGCGTACCAGGTGAAGGGCCTCCCCCACTACTGGGGGGTGCGGGTCAAGTCGTTCGCCGACGGCGGCCACGAGCGCGCGATGCGGACGCTGGACGGGTTCCTGACCGCGCTGCGCGACCGGCTCGGCAGGCTGCCCGGCGGGTTCACCATCACGTTTCCGAAGGTGATGTCGACCGACCACATCAGGTTGTTCGTGGAGTTCCTGGACCGGCTGGAGACGGCGCTCGGGCTGCCGCAGGGCATCCTGCGGTTCGAGATCCAGGTGGAGACGCCGCAGGTGCTGTTCGACGACGAGGAGAACCGGGTCGGGCTGCAGGCGCTCGTCGCCGAGGCCCAGGGCCGGATCACCGCCGCCCACTTCGGCGTGTTCGACTACACCGCGGCGCTGGGGCTGCCGCCGCACGAGCAGCGGCTCGACCATCCCGCGTGCGACTTCGCCCGGCACATCATGCAGGTGTCGCTCGCGGGCACCGGGGTGCGGCTGTCGGACGGCTCCACCAACGTCATCCCCCGCAACGACGGTCCCGACGAGGTCAACGGGGCGTGGGCGGTGCACGCCGCGCACGTCCGGCACTCCCTGCAGCACGGCTTCTACCAGGGCTGGGACCTGCATCCCGCGCACCTGCCCAGCCGGTACGCGGCCGTGTACGCGTTCCACCTGACGGGCGTCGACGACGTGATCGGCCGGGTCCGGGCCTGGCACGAGCAGGCGGCGGGGAACGCGAGCGGCGTGCTGGACGAGCCCGCCACCATCAAGGCGCTCACCGCCCGCCTCCGCCGCGCCGTCGACTGCGGCGCCCTGGACGAGAGCGTCCTGCCAGCGTCCTAACCCCGCCGGGGACCGGTCCTCCAGAGCGGGCCGACCGCGTTCATGACGCTGCCGAGCTGCTCCTCCTCGTAGGCGAAGTGGGCGTCCAGCTCGGCCGTCATCCGGTCGAGTTCGGCGCGGACGTGCGCGGGGTCGCGGGCGCCGGGATCGTCCAGCATGGCCTGGAGCGCCGCCCTGGTCTCGGTGACCTTGACGTGCTCGCGGCGGAGCCGGCCGATCACCGGGGCGAGGCCCGGGAACTGGGCTTCCAGGCGCGGGAACGCGCGCCCCTCCTCGTTGTCGTGGTGCTCGCCGAGGACGCCGCAGACCGACACGCAGTGCTCCCGCAGCCGGGCCGCCAGGTCCGTGGCGCCGCCGGAACCGTCGTAGAAGGCGTGGACGTCCTTGCGGAGTTCCGCCAGCCGCGCCCGCAGATCGTCGTGGATCTTCACCAGCTCGTCGCCGATGGCCCAGGCACGCCCGTCCAGGGAGCCGCGGTGAACGGCCACGACCGGGATGACGCGGCTGGTCTTGCGCTGGTACTCGGCGTACGCGGGGACGAGTTCGCCGCGCCGCGCGTACAGCTTGTCGCGTTCGCCGCCCTTGACGGGGATCGCGACGCCGTCGAAGGTCTCGGTGCCGACCTCGACGGTCACGCGGGGGTCGGCTCGGACGTTGTGGTACCAAGCCGGGTTCGCCGGGAGGCCGGCGTTGGTGGCGAACACGAGCAGGCGCTCCCCGTCCGCCATGTAGCCGAGCGGTGTGGTGTGCGGATCGCCGGTCCTGGCACCCGTGCTGGTCAGCAGCAGGAGGTCCGCGCCTTCGAACCGGCCGCCGACCTTGCCGGCGTTCGCCCGGAACTCCTCGATGATCTGCCGGTTCCACTCGCTCATGGCAGGGCTCTCCTATCCTGGACGCGATCGAATATTTTGCTTTGGAAGCAAAGTCTTTTGCAGTGCAAAGCTATTTTGGATGTGCAGGCAATGTCAACCGATGAGAGCGCGGGCCCGGACGTCGACGACGGCATCCGGACGATGCTGCTGCTGATGCCCCGGCTCGTCTCGGCGGCCAAGCGGATCAGGGTGCCCGCCGAGCTGTCGTCCTTCGACCTCGCGCCGCGGCACCTGTCGCTGCTCGCCTACCTGCTGTTCGACGGGCCGATGACGGTGAACGCGCTGGCCCGCCGGCTGGAGGTCGCGCCCGCGACGGTGAGCCTCATGGTGGGCGACCTCAGCCGCCAGGGCATCCTGGAGCGCCGCGAGGACCCCGCCGACCGGCGCCGCACCATCGTCAGCGTCGCGGACGAGCACCTCCCCGCGATCAACGGGTGGCTCGGTCAGGGCGCGGGCGCCTGGCGCACCGCCCTGGAGCCGCTCACACCGGAGCAGCGCAAGATGTTCATCGGCACGCTGCTCGCCTACGAGCGCGCCGTCACCGACGCTCGCGGCGGTTGAAGGCGGCCATGTCCTCGGGGGTGTCGATGTCGTCGGGGGCGGCGACGTCGTCGCAGGGCACGGGCGTGACCAGCTCCGGGTGGGCGCGCAGGTAACCGCGCGCCCCCTGGTCGCCGACCGCCGCCTCGGCGACGCCCGCGAAATGCTCCGCGCTCAGCAGCACGGGATTGCGCGGCGCTCCCCCGTAGGTCGCGACGGCGATCCCGGCGCCCGCCTCGTACGCGGCGACGAGCCGTCCGACGGCGGCCGGCGTCACGAGGGGCTGGTCGACGAGCGCGACCACCACGGCCGGGCAGGCGGGCGGCAGGGCGGCGAGGCCGGCGCGCAGGGAGGAGCCCATGCCGTCCCGCCAGTCCGGGTTCGGGACGACGACGGCACCGATGACCTCGATCTGCGCGGCCCCCGCCACCACCACGACCGGGGAGCAGCCCCCGTCCCGCAGCATCCGCACGCCCCGGTCGACGAGGCGCTCGCCGTCCAGCTCCAGCGTCGCCTTCGGGCGCCCGAGGCGGCTGCCCTCCCCCGCCGCGAGCAGCAGGCCCGCCGGGGTGTCCGCTCCGTGCAACGTCATCCAGCGAGGGTAGTCCGCTCAGGTCGCGTCGGCGTGGATCCGGCCGCTGGTGTCGGTGAGCGGGCGCCCGGACCCGCCCCAGCGGAGCTGCACGAGCTCCGCCGCGATCGACACCGCCGTCTCCTCCGGCGTGCGGGCACCGAGGTCGAGGCCGATCGGCGAGCGCAGCCGTCCCAGCTCGGCCTCGGACAGGCCCGCCTCCCGCAGCCGCGCCAGACGGTCGTCATGGGTGCGGCGCGAGCCCATCGCGCCGACGTAGCCGGCGTCCGTGCGCAGCGCCACCTCCAGCAGCGGCACGTCGAACTTGGGGTCGTGGGTCAGGACGCAGATCGCCGTCCGCTCGTCGATCACGGCGCGCGTCTCGTCCAGGAACTTGTGCGGCCACTTCACCACGACCTCGTCCGCGTCGGGGAACCGCTTGGGCGTCGCGAACACGGGCCGCGCGTCGCACACCGTCACGTGGTAGCCGAGGAACTTGCCGATCCGCGCGACGGCCGCCGCGAAGTCGATCGCGCCGAACACCAGCAGGCGCGGCGGCGGGGCGAACGAGTGCACGAAGACGGTCAGGTCGTCCAGCCGCCGCTCGCCCTCGGGGCCGTAGTGGCGCTGACCGGTGAGGCCCTGGGCGAGCATGCCGCGCGCGTCGTCGTCCACCGCCGCGTCGAGCCGGGCGGCGTGCGGGGCCCCGGGCGCGAGGGACCCGGACGCGCGGTCGCTCCAGACGACGCGGCGGGCGCCGATCCTCCCGGGCCCGGCGACGATGGTGGCGACCGCGACGGGCTCGTGCGCCTCGATCGCCGCGGCGACCTCCGCGAACTCGGGGAACGTGCCGGGCCCGACCGGCTCGACCAGCACGTCCAGGATGCCGCCGCAGGTCAGGCCGACGGCGAACGCGTCGTCGTCGCTCACCCCGTACCGCTGGACGACGGGCTCCCCGCTCTCCAGCACCGACTGCGCCAGCTCGTAGACGGCGCCCTCGACGCAGCCGCCGGACACGCTGCCCGCCACCTCCCCGCCGGGCGACACCGCCATCGCCGCGCCCGGCGGCCGCGGCGCGCTGCGGAAGGTGTTCACGACGGTCGCCAGACCGAACGTCTCACCGGAGGCGTACCAGCCGGCGATGTCCCCGAGAACGTCACGCATGCGCCCTCCCCTTGTTCCCTGCCAACCTGTTCCCGGCCAACCTGTTCCCGGCCACCAGCCGCGCGAGCTCCTCCATGGCCCCGAGGCTGTGCCCGGACGTGAAGTCGTCCACGTGCGGCAGCGCCGCCGCCATCCCGGCGGTCAGCGGCTCGTACCCGGGACGCGCCTTGTGCGGGTTCGCCCACACGACCCGGTGCGCGAGCCGGTGCAGCCGCGCCATCTGCTCGCCGAGCAGCCCGGCGTCGCCGCGCTCCCAGCCGTCCGACGCGATCACCACGACCGCGCCGCGGGCCAGCCCGCGCTGCCCGAACCGGTCGAGGAACTCCTTCAGCTCCTCGCCGAGCCGCGTGCCGCCGCTCCAGTCCGGGATGCTCTCGGACGCCGCAGCCATCGCCGCGTCCGGATCGCGGTGCCGCAGTTCGCGGGTGAGGCGGGTGAGGCGCGTCCCGGCGCTGAAGACCTCGACGTCCCGCCCGCCGGACCGGGCCGCGGCGTGCGCGAACCGGAGCAGCGCGTCCGCGTACGGGCTCATCGACCCGCTGACGTCCACGATGAGGACCACCCGGCGCGGCCGGGTGCGGTGCGCGCGGTGCCGCAGCAACGACGTCTCACCGCCCCGCCGCAGCGTCTCCCGGACCGTCCGCGCGGGATCGAGGCGCCCGCCCGACGCGGGCGCGAACCGCCGGGACCGGCGCCGCTCGGCACCCGCGTCCAGCACCGCGATGAGCCGCGCGACCTCGGCGCGCTCGGCGGCGCTCAGCCGTGCCACGTCCCGGTCGCGGAGCACCTCGATCTCGCTGGCCGCGGCCGCCTTCATCTCCCCGGCCTCCCCGTCGCCGCCCTGCGCGCCCTGGTCGGGCACCGCCATCCGGCGGACGACCACGGGCGGCGTCCGCCGCCCCGGCCGGACCGTCGCGCCGGAGAAGTACGCGGCGAAGCACCGGTCGTACCGGTCGAGGTCGTCGGGGTCGGCGCACAGCGTCAGCCGTCCCGCCCAGTACACCTCGTTCGGGTCGAGGACGTCGAGATGGTCGAGCGCCGCCAGCATCGCCTGGACGCGCTCGGGATCGGCCGCCCCGCCCGCCGCGCGCACCGTCCTGGCGAAGCCGACCATCGTCTCGGTGACGTCCCGCTCCACGGCTCATCCCCCGTTGAGCAGGGCCTCTAGCCCGCCGCCGAGCACGCGCTGCTGGTCCTCGCGGTACTTGAGCACGGCGCCCAGCGTCACCGCCGCCGTCCCCGGGTCCAGCTCGCGGACGCCGAGGGCGACGAGCGCCTCCGTCCAGTCGAGCGTCTCCGCCACGCCGGGCGGCTTCAGCAGGTCGGTCGCGCGCATCCGCTGCGCGGCGCGGGCGACCTGGCCGGCGAGCCGTTCGGCGGCGTCCGGCAACCGCCGCCTGATGATCGCGACCTCGCGGTCGAACGACGGATGCTCCAGCCAGTGGTACAGGCAGCGCCGCTTCAGCGCGTCGTGCACCTCCCGCGTGCGGTTGGACGTGACCACGACCACCGGGGGCCGCTCCGCGCGGATCGTCCCGAGCTCCGGCACCGTGATGGTGAAGTCGCTGAGCACCTCCAGCAGGAACGCCTCGAACTCGTCGTCGGCGCGGTCCAGCTCGTCCACCAGGAGCACGCTCGGCGACGTCTCCAGCGCCTGGAGCAGCGGCCGGGCCAGCAGGAACCGCCGGTCGTAGAGCTCGCCCTCCAGGCGCGACACGTCGCTGACGCCCGCCGCCTCCGCGGCCCGCAGATGCAGGAGCTGGCGCGGGAAGTCCCAGTCGTACAGCGCCTGGGAGGCGTCCAGGCCCTCGTAGCACTGCAACCGGATCAGCGGCGCGCCGAGCCCGCGCGCGAGCGTCTTGGCCAGCTCGGTCTTCCCGACGCCGGCCTCGCCCTCCAGGAACAGCGGCCGCCCCATCCGCAGCGCGAGGAAGCACGCCGTCGCGAGACCCTCGTCGCACAGGTAGGCATGCCGGTCGAGCAGGCCCGCGAGCTCCGCGGGCGATCCGACCCGGTCCACGGTCATCGACGCCGCCTCCCCCACGGCTCACAGGCTACTCAGCCCGGGACGGAACGCGCACGCCTCCTCCCCATACCTTTTTCCTGGTAAAAAGGTATGGAAAGTTGACTTTTGATCGCCTGCTGCGCAGCATCGGTGGCATGCGACCCGGTGAGCAGGACGAAGCCGACCTGACCGACGAAGCGACCTACGAGAGCGTCCGCTCCCCGTCCCGGCGGGGGCTGCTGCGGATGTCGGCGGGCGCGGGGCTGACCGCCGGGCTCGGCGCCGGGCTGACCGCCGCCTTCGGCCCGGATCCGGCGTCGGCCGCGACCGGAATCGTGAAGCCGCTGCCGCCGGAGTTGTTCATCGAGCACGGCACCAACGCCGAGATGCGCTGGGAGGCCATGCGCGGCCAGGGATACCTCACCCCTGCCGACCGGTTCTTCGTCCGCAACCACGTGGCCACGCCGCTCATCGACGCGCGCACATGGCGGCTCAGGCTGTGGGGGACGGGTCTGCGCGAATCCCCCGCCGAGGACCGGCCCATCGAGTTCTCGTACGCGGACCTCCGTCGATTCCCCGCGGAGACCATCACGTCGTTCATCGAGTGCACCGGGAACGGACGCGGGTTCTATGCGTCCCAGCAGGGGCAGGAGGTGTCAGGTACTCCGTGGAGGCTGGGCGCGGTGGGCGTGGCCCAATGGCGCGGGGTCCGCCTGTCGGCCGTCCTGAGGCGCGCAGGTATAACCCGTCAGGCCGTGGACATCCTGCCGCGCGGGCTGGACGCTGACTACGTGGACAAGGGCGAGAATCTCGGCCGCGTGCGGCGTCCCCTTCCCGTGGCGAAGGCCATGAAGGACGTCCTGCTCGCCTACGAGATGAACGGCGCACCCCTGCCGCCCGACCACGGCCACCCCGTCCGCCTGGTCGTGCCGTCGTGGGTGGGCATCGCGTCCATCAAGTGGCTCGGCGACATCCAGGTGGCGGACGAGCCGCTGTTCTCGCCGTGGAACACCCGCTACTACCGCCTGTTCGGGCCTTCCTATCCGGAGGAGGGGACCGCGCCGCTGACCCGGATGAACGTCAAGTCCGCGTTCGAGCTGCCCTGGGACACCGCACTGCCGGCACGCCCGCAGCTCCTGCACGGCCGGTCCTGGTCGGGCAACGGGCGGATCCGGCACACCGAGGTCAGCGTGGACGGCGGCCGGACGTGGCACCGCGCGCGCCCGCTCGACCATCACCCGAACCCGCGCGGGTGGGTCCGCTGGGAGTTCCCGTGGCGTCCGGAGCGCCGCGGACGGTACGAGCTCCTGGCGCGGGCCACCGACGAGACCGGCGCGTCCCAGCCCCCGACCGTCCCCTACAACACGCTCGGCTATCTCTTCGGCGCCGTCGTACGGCACCCGGTCACGATCGTCTGAGAGGACCCCCATGGCACTGTGGAAGCCAGACCCGACCTTCTACGCCTCCCCGCGCGACGCCGCCTCCGCGCCACCCGAGAAGCTCGCGGACTCTACTGCTACCGTTGGCCTCCGCCGACGCCCTGACCGGGCGTGGCCGCCTTCCCTCACGGGTCGGGTTTCCTGCTTCGATGCGAGCTGCCTCGGGGTCTCGCCCTTTGGTCTTGCGCCCGCTCCACAGGCTGTCACCGCCAGCCCGGCGGCCAGAATGTTCTTGGCGGCGTTGATGTCCCGGTCGTGCCGGGCGCCGCAGTCTGGGCACACCCATTGACGCGTGCCCAAATCAAGGTGCGCAAGCAGATGCCCGCATGCGCCACACGTTTTAGAGGACGGATACCAGCGGTCGATAACGACCACTCGGCGCCCAAACCGAGCGGCCTTGTTCTCCAGCATCGACCGGAACTCCGCCCACCCACTGCAGGAGATCACCCGCGCCAAACGAGAGTTGCGGACCATGCCGGACACGTTCAAGTCCTCGATGACGATCACGTCGTAGCGACGAACAAGCTCCGTGGTGGTCTTGTGCAAGAAATCGTGGCGGGCGTCGCGCACACGAGCATGCCGTCGCGCGAGCTTCCGCCTGGCCTTCTGGCGGTTCCGCGAGCCCTTGATCTTGCGGGCCATCATCCGCTGGTAACGCCTGAGTCGCCGCTCATGGCGCTGCATGTGCCTGGGATGGGCAATGCGGTCGTCATCGCTGGTGACCGCGAAATCCTTCAAGCCCAGGTCCACACCCACCATCTCGCCGGTGGGCACAGCGGGGGCAGAATCCTCCTCGTCCACCACGAGGGTGATGAACCAGCGGCCGTCCGGCTCACGCGACACGATCACCATGGTCGGCCTCAGGACAGCCAGGTCCACGTCTGGCCACGACCACACCACCTTCAGCGGCCCTGCGGTCTTGGCCAGCCACAACCGGCCATCTCGCATCCGGAACGCCGAGCGCGTGTAATGCGCGGATTGGCGTCCGGAACGCGATTTATAGCGCGGGTAACGGGCACGTCCGGCGAAGAAGTTGGTGAACGCGGCGTGCTGATGCCGCAGCGTTTGCTGCAGCGGCACGGAAGACACCTCGTTCAAGAACAGCAACTCGGGGGTCTTCTTCCAGACGGTCAACGCCGCATCGGTCTGCTTATACGACGTCTGCCTGCCTTCGGCGCGATATCTGGAATGTCGCTCGGCGAGGGTTTTGTTCCACACAAGCCGCACACAACCAAACGTGCGGTTCAGCATCACCGCCTGCTCTGCGTCCGGATAAGCCCGGCATTTGAAGGCCGTCCTCACGACAATGAAACTACAGCGATCCCGCGTCCGCGTAGGGAGAACGCCGAGGATGGTGCGCGTCCCCCCGTCCACCCGGATTTTCGGACCCTCCAGGTTGAAGGTGCTGAATGAACGACGGATCGCTCGCCGCCCTTGTGGCGCTCGGCGCGTTCCACGGCCTCAACCCCGCCATGGGCTGGCTGTTCGCGGTGGCCCGCGGCCTCCAGGAGCGCAGCCGCGCCCTCGTGCTGCAGTCCCTCCCGGCCATCGCCGCGGGCCACGCCGCGTCCGTCGGGGCCGTCGCCGTGCTCATCGCGCTCACCAGCTCCGTCGTCACGAGCCAGGCGGTCGCGATCGGCGGGGGCGTCGTGCTCGCCGGGTTCGGGCTCTGGCGGCTGCTGTCGCGGCGCCACTTCCGCTGGGTCGGCATGCGGATCTCGCTGTGGCAGCTCGCCGGCTGGTCGTTCCTGATGTCGTCGATGCACGGGGCGGGCCTCATGCTCCTGCCCATCCTCACCTCGTCCGGGACGGCCCCGGCGCGCCACGACCACGGCCTGGCGTCGTCCTCCGGAAGCGCCCTGTCGACCGGGATCTTCGTCACCGCCGTGCACACCCTCTCGATGTTCGCCGTGGCGGGCGTGATCGCGGTGCTCGTGTACGAGATCGTCGGCCTTGCGGTCCTCCGGCGCACCTGGTTCGACCTCGACCGCGTCTGGGCCGTCGCCCTCATCGGCGCCGGGACGGTCACCGTCTTCACCGCGCTGTGAGGTGCGGGCGCGGTGCTACGCCCCGGCCGGGTCGCGATCGGCGCCGGCCGGGGCACGCCCCAGGACCGGATCCAGGACGTCCGCCGGCAGCCGGTGCGCCCAGGGCGGGTCCGCGCCGGGCACCCGGACGGTCTCGGCGGCGACCCGGGCCGCGAACCCGAGCGCGGCCCGCACGTCCTCGGCGTCCAGATCGTCCAGCCGGCCGCCGAGCCGCCCGGCGAGGCCGAGGGCGTGCAGCATCCCGGCCATGAACGCGTCGCCCGCCCCGACGGTGTCCACTGCCCTGACGGCGACGGCGGGCACCTCGACCGGCCGCCCGCGCAGCGAGGCGACCGCGCCGCCCGCGCCGAGGGTCAGCACCACGAGCGCCACGCCGTCCGCGTGCCAGGCCTTGGCGACCTCCTCGAACGACCCGCCCGGGACGAGCTCGCGCAGGTCGTCGTCGCTCAGCCGGAGGACGTCGGCCTGCCTCGTCCACCGCGCGAGCCGTTCCCGGTACGTCGCGGACGGGACGATGCCCGGCCGCACGTTCGGGTCGACCGAGATCGTGGCGTGCGGCCGCATCCGCTCCAGCAGGTCCTCGATGAGAGGGCCGCCGGGGTCGGTGACAAGCGCCAGGGACCCGGTGTGCACGGCGCAGGCGCCGTGCGGGATCCGCGCCTCCAGCTCGTCCCCGGTCCATTGCCAGTCGGCCGTGCCCTCGGCGTAGAAGTCGTAGGCCGCCTGCCCGTCCGGACCGACCGCGGTGACGGCGAGCGTGGCGTTCTCCGGCGCCTCGACCGCCCCGGACACGTCCACGCCGGACGCGACCAGGTGACGCCGCAGCATCCGCCCGAACGGCCCGCCGTTCAGCCTGCCGAGGAAGCGCGTCGGCGTGCCGAGGCGGGCGAGGGCGACGGCGGTGTTGGCCGGGCCGCCGCCGGGCCGCACGTCCAGGCGCAGCCCCTCGCCCGCGCCCCCCGCCCCGGGCAGGAAGGCGTCGGCCACCGCCTCGCCGATCACCGCGATGTGGTTCATGGTCGTTCATCATCTCCGATCGGGACGCCGCGCCGCGAAACCGGCTCCGGCGGGCACCCGCAGGACTCCCGGTGCCGGAAGGACGGGTCGAGCCGCACCGTCTCCGGCGTGCGCCGCGGATCGCCGATCCGGTCCAGGAGCATCCGGACGGCGCGGGCGCCGATCTCGTGGATCGGCTGCGCCATGGTGGTCAGCCGCGGCCGGAAGTGCTCGGCCCACTCGAAGTCGTCGAAGGAGACCAGCGCGACGTCCTCCGGCACCCGGACGCCGAGCCGCCCGAACGCCCGCATGGCGCCGATCGTCATGTGGTTGTTCGCGACGACGAACGCCGTCGGCGGGTCCGCCAGCGCCAGCAGCCGGCCCACCGCCGTGTCGGCGTCCTCCGCGTTCGACCAGCCCGACACCGTGAGCCGCTCGTCGAGGTCGAGCCCGGCCCGTGCGAGGCCCGTCCGGTACCCTTCGGCGCGCTCGTCGCTGGTGCGCAGGCCGGTCCGCCCGGAGATCATCGCGATCCGCCCGTGCCCGAGTCCCGCGAGATGCGCGGTGAGCAGGGCCGTCGGCTCGACGTTGGCGACGCCGACCTGGTCGAAGCGATCCGAGGCGCAGCGGTCCACCAGCACCGCGGGGACGCCGAGCTCGGCCAGGTAGCCGAGCGGGCGTCCCCGCGGGCCCCCGCTCGTGGCGAGCAGCACCCCGTCCACCCTGCGCTGGTGCAGGGCCTCCACGACGGCGAGCTCGGCGCCCGGGTCGTCGTGGGTGTCGGCCAGCAGCAGCGTGTACCCGGCCTTCCCGGCCTCCGTCTCGATCGCCGACACGATGTCGGCGAAGTAGAAGTTGGTGATCGCGGAGATCGCCAGCCCGATCGTGTGGGTGCTGCCGCTGACCAGGGACTTGGCGATGGTGTTGTGGGTGTAGCCGGTCGCGTGGATGGCGTCCATCACCACCTGCCGGGTCTCCTCCTTGACGAAGCGCGTCCCGTTGATGACGTGCGACACCGTGGAGACCGAGACCCCGGCCACCCGGGCGACATCGGCCATCGTCGCCATTCGGCCCCCTCCTCGGAAAATCTTCGGCGCAAACGCTTGCGCAAACGCTTTCGCGTTCCGCAAGATAACGCCTACGCATCCCGGATGTAACCCCTTACCGGTAACCGGCGAACGCCGGGACCCCCCGAGGAGGCCCCCATGGCCGTGACGACACCCGCCCTCCGGCGCCGCACCCGCCCGGCGGCGCTGGCCCTGACCGTACTGACCGCGCTCGCCCTCGCCGGCTGCGGCTCGGGCGCCGGCGCCGACTCCGGCTCCGGCGGCAAGGTCAAGATCGGGCTGATCACCAAGACCGAGACCAACCCGTTCTTCGTGAAGATGAAGCAGGGCGCCGAGAAGCAGGCCGCGGCCGACGGCGCCACCCTGATGACCGCCGCCGGCAAGTTCGACGGCGACAACGAGAGCCAGGTGACGGCGATCGAGAACATGATCGCGGCCGGGGTGAAGGGCATCCTGATCACCCCGAACGACACCAAGGCGATCGTCCCGGCGCTGGAGCGGGCGAAGGCCAAGGACATCCTCGTCATCGCCCTCGACACCCCCACCGACCCGCAGTCCGGCACGGACGCGCTCTTCGCCACCGACAACCTCAAGGCGGGGCAGCTGATCGGCGCCTACGCCAAGGCCGCGATGAAGGGCAAGCCCGCCAAGATCGCCACGCTGGACCTGGCGCCGGGCATCACGGTCGGCAAGCTCCGCCACGACGGTTTCCTGCAGGGCTACGGCATCAAGGAGGGCGACCCGTCCGTCGTCTGCTCGCAGGACACCCAGGGCGACCAGGCCAAGGGGCAGACCGCGATGGAGAACTGCCTCCAGAAGGCGCCCGACATCAATCTCGTCTACACCATCAACGAGCCGGCGGCGCTCGGCGCGTACAACGCGCTCAAGGCCAAGGGACGTGACAAGGACACCCTCATCGTCTCCGTCGACGGCGGCTGCACCGGTGTCCGCGCCGTCAAGAGCGGCCAGATCGCCGCGACCTCCCAGCAGTACCCGCTGAAGATGGCGCAGCAGGGCGTCGACGCCGTCGTCCAGTTCGCCAAGAACGGCAAGAAGGCGAGCGGCTACACCGACACCGGCGTCACTCTGATCACCGACAAGGCCGAGACGGGCGTGCAGTCCAAGGGCACCGCCTTCGGCCTCGCCAACTGCTGGGGGTAACAGCGTCCATGACCACGACAACCACCACGGCGGCACCGGCCACCGGGGCGCCACCCGCGTGGCGCGGCCTGCTGTCCGGCTCCACCGTCGGCCCGCTGGCCGCCCTCCTGCTGGCCTCCGCGTTCTTCGCGATCCGCACCGACACCTTCCTCACCGGCGGGAACATCTCGCTGATCATCCAGCAGGTGATGGTCGTCGGCACCCTCGCGATCGGCCAGACGCTGATCATCCTCACCGCGGGCATCGACCTGTCCAACGGCGCGATCATGGCGTTCGGCGGGATCGTGATGACCAAGCTCGCGGTGGACGGGACCGTGCCGCCGCTCGTCGCGATCCTGCTCGGCATCCTCGTCTGCACGGCGTTCGGGCTGGCGAACGGCATGCTCGTCACCCGGATCTCGCTGCCGCCGTTCATCGTCACGCTCGGCATGCTGAACGTGGCCTTCGCGCTGACCCACATCTACTCCAACGAGGAGACGGTCACGGGGCTGCCCTCGTCCCTCACCTTCCTCGGCGAGACGTTCCCGCTCGGCCGCACCGACGTGACCTACGGCTCCGTCCTCGCCATCGCGCTGTTCCTGCTGTTCGCCTACCTGCTCGGCCAGACGGCGTGGGGACGGCACGTCCACGCGACGGGCAACGCGCCCGAGTCGGCTCGGCTCACCGGCATCCCCACCAAGCGGCTCCTGCTCGGCGTGTACGCCCTGGCCGGCACCGTCTACGGGATCGCGGCGCTCCTGCTCGTCGCCCGCACCGCCGTCGGCGACCCGAAGGCCGGCCAGACCGACAACCTCGACAGCATCACCGCGGTCGTGCTCGGCGGCACGAGCCTGTTCGGCGGCCGCGGCTCGGTGATCGGCACGCTCATCGGCGCCCTCATCGTGGGAGTGATCCGCAACGGGCTTCAGCTCATGGGCGTACGGTCGATCTACCAGATCCTCATCACCGGCGTCCTGGTCATCCTCGCCGTGACCGTCGACCAGCTCTCCCGCAGGAGGACCCGATGAGCGAAACCGTCATGTCCGCCCGCGGCCTGGTCAAACGCTACGGGCAGGTGACGGCGCTGGACGGCTGCGACTTCGACCTGCTGCCCGGCGAGGTCCTCGCCGTCATCGGCGACAACGGCGCGGGCAAGTCGTCCCTGATCAAGGCGCTCACCGGGGCCGTCCAGCCGGACGCGGGCGAGATCTCGCTGGACGGCGTCCCCATCCGGTTCCACGGCCCCCTGGACGCCCGCCGGAAGGGCATCGAGACCGTCTACCAGGACCTCGCCGTGGCGCCCGCCCTGGACATCGCCACGAACCTGTTCCTCGGCCGGGAGATCCGCCGCCGCGGCCCCCTCGGCGCGGCGTTCCGGCTGCTCGACAAGCCCCGGATGCGCGCCGAGGCCGCCCGGCACCTGGCCGAGCTGAAGATCGGCATCCAGTCGATCACCCAGCCGCTGGAGTCGCTGTCGGGCGGCCAGCGGCAGGGCGTCGCCGTCGCCCGCGCCGCCGCGTGGGCCCGGCACGTCATCGTCCTGGACGAGCCCACCGCCGCCCTGGGCGTCAAGGAGTCGGGCCAGGTGCTGGAGCTGATCGGCCGCATCCGCGACCGCGGCCTCCCGGTCGTGCTGATCAGCCACAACATGCCGCACGTCTTCGAGATCGCCGACCGGATCCACATCCAGCGGCTCGGCCGCCGGGAGGCGCTGATCAAACCGTCCGACCACTCGATGTCCGAGGTCGTCGCCGTCATGACCGGCGCGCTCCGCCTCGGTGAGAAGGAGGGCGCCGTGGTCGTCGACGAGGCCGCCGCCTCCGCCGCCGGCATCCGCGCCGACGACGGGTGACCCGGGCGCGCCGGAGGCGTCAGACGGGTTCGGGGGTCTCGCCCCGGGCGCGCAGGAGGGTCCGGAGCTCGGCGACCTGGCGGGCGGCGAGGGTCTTCTCGGCGCCGTTGATGCCCATCGCGCCGATGGAGGTGCCGTCGGCCAGGTCGAGGGTGGGCCAGGGCTCGCCGACGCTCATCGAGACGTCGACGACCTCGGGCCATTCGAGGCGGCGGGTGCGGAACGCGTTGACGACCGTGAGGCCGGCCTCGTCGGCGGCGACGCGGCAGCGGGCCAGCATGTGCAGGATCCACGCGATGAACGCGCCGAACGCGATCATCAGGATCCGGTCGAACAGCTTGAACTGCGGCGCCACCACCACGGCGAGCACGACCATGCCGAGCACGATCACGCCCGCCGTGAGGTAGGCGACGAGCCGGGTGGTGCGGGGACGCCACACGGCCGGCAGCGCCGGAGTCTCAGTCAACGATCTTCGCGATGGGGATTTCGAGGATGTCGTGCGCGCCGGCCGCCTTCAGCGCCGGGATCAGCGTGTTGACGCCGCGCTTGGCGACCACCGACTCCACGGCGTTCGACTCGCCGCCGGCCAGCGAGGTGACCGTGGGCGACGCCATGGCGGGCATGATGTCCAGGACGTTCCGCAGGTCGGCCTGCGCGACGTTGAGCTTCAGCAGCACCTTGCCGCGCGCGCGGATCACGCCCTGCAGAAGAAGGGCGATGTCCTCCATCGCGGCCCGCTTCTCCGCGTCCTCGTAGGCCTCGCGGTTCGCGACCAGCTCGGTGTAGCTGGTCAGGAGCGTGTCGAGGATGCGCAGGCCGTTCTTGCGCAGCGACGAGCCGGTCTCGGTGAGGTCGACGATCGCGTCCACGATGTCGGGCACCTTCGCCTCGGTCGCGCCGTAGGACGGGACGACCGTGGCCTTCACGCCGTGCTTGTCGAGGAACCGCTTGGTCATCGCCGGGAACTCGGTGGAGATCCGGACGCCCTCCGGCAGGTCGGACACCGTCCGCCAGGGCGCGCCGTCCGGCACCGCCATGATCACCCGGACGGGGTTGGACGTCGCCTTGGAGTACTTCAGCTCGCCGAGGCCGACCACGTCGGAGTCGGTCTCCGTGATCCAGTCACGGCCGGTGATGCCGAGGTCGAAGAGCCCCTGTTCGAGGTAGGTCGGGATCTCCTGCGGGCGCAGGACGCGGACCCGGTCGATGCGGGGGTCGTCGATGGAGGCGCGGTAGTCGCGGTCCGACGCCCGCTGGACGGTGAGGTCCGCGGCGTCGAACAGCTGCATGGTCGCCTTCTCCAGCGACCCCTTGGGCAGGACGAGTGACAGCACGGAATTGCCTTTCGGATGGGTGACGTACGGATACCGGGTGCTTCGGGAGCCCAGATGCTCCCTGCCTAGGAGCCCAGATGCTCCATGCCGTGCCCGGCGTGACCGTGATGCCGCAGACCTCGCAGGGTCAGTGCCGTGTCGAGTGCGGCCACAGTCGCCTCCCATCCCTTGTCCTCGGAGCTGCCAGGCAGCCCGCTGCGTTCCAGCGCCTGCTCAATGGTGTCACACGTGAGGACGCCGTTGCCCACCGGAGTCGACTCGTCGAGCGCGACACGGGTCACACCGGCGGTCACGGAGTCGCACACGTAGTCGAAATGGGCGGTCGCGCCCCGGATGACCGCGCCGAGGCAGACGACCGCGTCGAGGTCGCGGGCCATCTGCTGGGCGACCACGGGCAGTTCCAGCGCGCCGGCGACGCGGACCACGACGGGCTCGTCGATGCCGCACGCCTTCGCCGCGGCGAGCGCGCGGTCCAGCAGCCGGTCCGTGACCGGCTCGTGCCAGCGGGTGCAGACGACGCCGAGCGTGAGCCCGGCGGCGTCGACGGTGATGTCCTCGGGGCGCCCCGCGCCGCTCATGAGATCCCCTCGATCTGGTGTCCGAGACGGTCGCGCTTGACCGTCAGATAGCGCCGGTTGTGCTCGGTGACGATGACGGGCATGGACTCGCGTCCCCGCACCTCCACGCCGAACCCGTCCAGGCCCTTCAGCTTGTCCGGGTTGTTGGTGAGCACCCGCACCGAGCGTACGCCCAGCTCACGCAGCATGTGCGCGGCGTTGGAGTACTCGCGCGCGTCGGCGGGCAGCCCGAGCTCCAGGTTGGCGTCGACGGTGTCGGACCCGTTGTCCTGGAGCGCGTACGCCTGGAGCTTGGCGAGCAGGCCGATACCGCGGCCCTCGTGTCCGCGCAGGTACAGGACGATGCCGCGGCCCTCTTCGGCGATGCTCTCCATGGCGGCGTCCAGCTGGGTCCCGCAGTCGCAGCGCTCGGAGTGCAGGACGTCACCGGTGAGGCATTCCGAGTGCGCCCGGACCAGGACGTCCTCACCGTCGCCGATGTCCCCGAGCACCAGCGCGATGTGCTCGCCGCCGTCGATGGCACTGGAGAAGCCGACCGCGCGCCACGTCCCGAACCGGTTGGGCAGGCGGGTCTCGACGACACGGGTGACCATCGCCTCGGTGCGCCTGCGGTACTCGGCGAGTTGTTCGATGGAGATGAGCTTGAGCCCGTGCTCCTTGGCGAAGATCTGGAGTTCGGGCAGGCGCGCCATGGTGCCGTCCTCGTTCACCACTTCGGCGAGGACGCCGGCCGGGGCGAGCCCGGCGAGCCGCGCGAGGTCGACGGCGGCCTCGGTGTGGCCGCGCCGCCGCAGGACGCCGCCGTCCCGGTAGCGGAGCGGGAAGATGTGGCCGGGCCGGACCAGGTCGCGCGGCTCGGACGCCGAGTCGCACAGCGTGCGGATCGTCTTGGCCCGGTCGGCGGCGGAGATGCCGGTGTCGACGCCCAGGCGAGCGTCCACGCTGACCGTGTACGCGGTGCGCATCCGCTCGGTGTTCTGCGCCGTCATCAGCGGGATCTGCAGCCGGTCGAGGTCGGCGCCCTCCATCGGGACGCAGATGACGCCGCTCGTGTAGCGGATCGTGAACGTCAGCAGCTCGGGCGTCGCCTTCGACGCCGCGAAGATGATGTCGCCCTCGTTCTCGCGGTCCTCGTCGTCGACGACCACGACGGCGCGTCCGGCCGCGATGTCCTCGACCGCCGACTCGATGGAGTCGAAGATCCCCGTGCCGTCGGTCCCCGTGCCGTCGAACACTGTGTCGTTGCCGCTCATGCGGTCACCGCCTTCTGCTTCGGGGCGCGCACGCCCCTGGATTCCCGGAGCCAGTTCCTGAACCCGGCCATCACCATCACGAAGAAGATCCCGTAGACCGCGCCGGAGACGTACAGCCCGGACTTGAGCGCCAGCGGCACTCCCACCAGGTCGACGAGCACCCAGACGATCCAGAAGTCGACCAGCGCGCGGCTCTGCGCGAACGTCGCGACCGCGCTGCCGACGAAGATGTACGCGTTCGCCCACGGCGACCAGGCGACCTTGAGCCAGTCGAGGTGGACGAACAGTTCGGCGACCACCGCCGTCCCGATGAGGAGGGCGCCGATCAGCACGGCGCGTTCCTTGAGGGTCGCCTGCCGGACGACGAGGCCGCCGCCGTCTCGCCGTCCACGCGTCCACATGGCCCATCCGTAGAACGCGAGACCGCAGAACAGCACCTGCTTGAGGGCGTTCCCCGGGGCGTGCGCGTGCAGCGACGCGGCCAGCAGCAGGAGAGCGCCGACGAGCTGGACGGGCCACGTCCAGAGGGTCTTGCGCATGGCGAGCCAGACGACGGCGAGCGAGAGCACGTTGCCGACGAGGTCGGTCCACAGGATGTGCTCGCCGAAGACCTGGAAGCTCGCGTTCAGCCAGTTCACGACCGGTCACCCAGCATGCGCTCGACGTACTTGGCGACGACGTCGACTTCGAGGTTCACCGGGTCGCCGGGCTTCTTGTGGCCGAGCGTGGTGAGGGCGAGTGTCGTCGGTATGAGGGCCACGCTGAACCGGTCGGTGCCGGCCTCCACGACCGTGAGGCTGATGCCGTCCACGGTGATGGAGCCCTTGTCGACCAGGTAGCGGCTCAGTTCCGGGGGCAGGGACACCGTGACCACGTCCCACCGCTCCCCCGGCTCGCGGGAGACGATCTCACCGACGCCGTCCACGTGCCCCTGGACCAGATGCCCGCCGAGCCGGTCGGAGAGCCGCACGGGCCGTTCCAGGTTGACCTTGGAGCCGGGTTCCAGCGCGCCGAGGCTGGACTTGTCGAGGGTCTCCTTGATGGCGTCGGCGGTGAAGATCCCGTCCTTGACGTCCACCACGGTGAGACAGACGCCGTTGACCGCGATCGACGCGCCGTGGACGGCGTCCTCGGTGACGAGCGGTCCGCGGACCGTGAGTGCGACCGAGTCCCCCTGGGGGTCGATCGCGACGATCTCGCCGAGCTCCTCGACGATGCCGGTGAACATCTCCCGGGCCTCCCTTTTCAAGGCTCCGGGGGACGTACCGACGTCGGCGCACGCCCTTTGGCAAGGGCGTACCGCGCGCTGCCTCCCATCCGGACTTTCACCGTCGGTCCCGGAGTTCCACCGGGTCAACCGGCCGATGGCTTCGGCCGGGTCGCGGACTGTCACCGCCGGTTCGGAATTTCACCGACCCCGGAGCACGCGTTCATGCTTTGCCAACCAGTGTGCCACGCATTCCATTCCGCGCCCTTGTGACCATCGCCACGATCGGGGCCGCCGGACCGAAAGGTAGATACTTAAACGTTCAACGATCTTGGAGCCGGGGTAGATCACGGGACACAAGTGACGCATGACGACATTCCCCCTGGAGGCAGTCATGGACGTCGTCGCCCTCATCGCCCGCATCGCCTTCACGGCGATCTTCGCCGGCGCCGCGGTCGGCCATCTCACCGCCACCGAGGCGATGGCGGGCTACGCGGCCGCGAAGAAGCTCCCCATGGCCAAGCTCGCCGTCCAGGTCTCGGGCGTGTACATCGCCGTAGCCTCCGTCCTGCTCATTCTCGGCATCTGGCCGGACCTCGCCGCCATCGCCCTCGTCCCGTTCCTGCTCATCACGGCCTTCGTCTTCCACGACTTCTGGACGCAGGAGTCACCGGAGATGCGCCAGCAGGAGCAGAACCAGTTCAACAAGGACATCGCCCTGGCCGGCGGCGCGCTCGCCCTCTTCGTCCTCTACGCGTCGGACGGGCACCCAGGCCTCACCCTGGTCGGCCCGCTCTTCACCTGACGACCCCCGCGCCGCCGCGGCCGATGGTGACCGCTGTCCCGCCCGGCCCGGCGGCGCGGCCTCGCACTGCGGGCGGGTCTTGCCGGGAGCCGGGGGCGGGGTGAAACTTGTTTGCGGAAAACCCATGTCGCGGATCCGGGAAGGCTCATGGCCAAGTTGTCCTTGTCGCCCAAGATCTTCGATGTTCTCGACTTCGGTACACCGTCCGCGGAACGCGACATATCCCGGGGGCTTGAGAAGTACTTCGTGGAGTCCCCGGCCTACCAGCGGGTCCGGTCCGGGGCGAAGACGATCCTGATGGGCAACCGCGGGTCCGGGAAGAGCGCGATCTTCCAGGTGCTGGCGAAGCGGGAGCGCGCCGCCGGCAGCCACGTCATCGAGCTGTCGCCCGACGACTACTCCTACGAGCTGCTCAGTTCGACGATGGAGGCGGAGCACGCCGGCTCGTGGGCCAAGCAGGGCGCCTACGCCGCCGCCTGGAAGTACCTGATCTACGTCCTCGTGATGAAGGCGCTGGCGCGCAAGGGGATGCGGCTGACCAAGGGCGGCGGCCGGGAGATCCACAACTACATCCGGGACAACCACGGCGCCCAGCAGCTCGGCACGCTGTCGCTGCTCGTGTCCTATCTGAAGCGGCTGGAGGCCATCAAGATCGGGCCGATCGAGGCCGGGCTGCGGACCCGGGAGCTGGACCGGCTCTACAAGCTGGAGGAGATCCAGAACCTGCTGCCGGCGCTGCGGAAGGTACTGGACAGTCAGCGCGTGGTCGTGCTCGTCGACGAACTGGACCGCGGCTGGGACTCCTCCGAGGACGCCAAGGCGTTCGTGTCCGGGCTCTTCCAGGCGTGCGTCTCCATCAACGGACTGCACCGGAACCTGCGGGTCTACATCTCGCTGCGGCAGGAACTCTACGACGACATCCCCGCCCTCTACGAGGACGCGCAGAAGCACCGGGATCTGCTGGAGAAGATCTACTGGTCCGAGGAGTCGCTCCTCCAACTGATCGCCAAGCGGATCCGCCACTCGGCCCACGAGAAGGGCTTCGACGTCGATGCCCTGGAACGTGCCGGAGACCGGGCGTGCTGGTCGGCGGTCTTCGCCTCGCCGCCTCCGGGCACGGGGCGGGACGGGTCGTTCGGCTACATGGTCGACCGGACGCTGTACCGGCCGAGGGAGCTCATCCAGTTCTGCTCGGAGGCGCTGGAGCAGGCCAGGGGACGCGCCTCGAAGCTGCCCGTGCCGTACTCGGCGATCGAGCGGTCCGAGTACGGCTACTCCTCCGAGCGGACCAAGGACATCGCCGCCGAGTACCGCTCGCAGTACCCGGGCCTCCTCGGCGTCTTCGAGGTGTTCCGCAGCCGGCCGCACACCTTCGGCCGCGAGGAGCTGGAGCTGCTCTGCCTCGAACTGGCGTGCGGCGACATCCCGACCCGCGGGGCCGAGTCATGGCTGCCGTGGTGCGACCCGAACGAGCTCATCGAGATCCTGTGGCGGGCCGGGCTCCTCACCGCCCAGCCCGCCGAGAACGGCCGGTTCCTCGGCAGCCATCAGGTCCAGCACCTCAACCTCGCGGCCGTCCGGCGCTTCCGCGTCCACGAGATGTTCCACGCCTCCCTCGGCATCGACGCGAACGGGGGCTGACGGCTCAGCCGGTGGCGAGGCGCAGCCCGCCGGCCGTGATCGTCACGCGGGTCAGGTCCCGCACGGTGTGGTGGGCCGCTCCCACGGACTCCGGCGGGTGGCTGGTGAGCACGGCCACCACGGTGGCACCGGCCGCACGGCCCGCGGCTATGCCGGCGGGCGCGTCCTCGATGATCACGCAGGAGGCGGGGTCCACGCCGAGTCGCCGGGCCGCCTGGAGGTAGCCGGTCGGGTCCGGTTTGCCGTTGGGGACGTCATCGGCGGTCACGACGACGGACGGCAGGGACACGCCGGCCACGTCCGTGCGCGTCTTCAACTGCGCCCTGTCCATGGACGTGACGAAGGCGTGAGGCAGGCCGTTCATGTTCGCCAGAAGGTCCATGGCGCCGGGAAGGGCGGTGATGCCGTCGGTACCGATGTTCTCCAGGGCGTCCAGGCGTGCGGTGGCGTCGCCGACCTGGTCCGCAGGCAGGAACTCGGCCACACGGTCACCGGTCGGGCGGCCGTGGGCGTCCGCCAGGAACTCGTCCGGGTCGATGCCGTATTCGGCGGCCCACTCGCGCGCCGCGCGCTCGATGAGGGGCGTCGAGTCGACGAGGGTGCCGTCCACGTCGAACAGGACGGCCGCGCAGGGGAGGATCACCAGTCCGCCTTCGCCGTCGCCTCTTCCGCCTGACCGCGGAGCCTGCGGACGGCCTCGGCCGGGTCGTCGGCCCCGTAGACGGCGCTGCCGGCGACGAACACGTCGGCTCCCGCGTCCGCGCAGCGCTCGATCGTCTCGGCGCTGACGCCGCCGTCGACCTGGAGCCAGATGGGCAGGTCGCGGCCCTTGATGAGCTCGCGGGCGCGGCGGACCTTCGGCAGGACGACGTCCAGGAACTTCTGACCGCCGAAGCCGGGCTCGACGGTCATGAGAAGGAGCATGTCGATCTCGCCGAGGAGGTCTTCGAAGCCGTCCACCGGGGTGGCCGGATTGACGCCAAGGCCCGCGCGCGCGCCGGCGGAGCGGATGGCGCGCAAGGTGCGGATGGGGGCCTTCGCGGCCTCGGCGTGAATGGTGACGCTCTTCGCTCCGGCCTCGGCGTACTCCGGGGCCCAGCGGTCTGGATCCTCGATCATCAGGTGGCAGTCGAGCGGCAGCGCGCTGTGCCTCAGCAGGGCCTGGACGACGGGCAGCCCCAGGGTGAGGTTCGGGACGAAATGGTTGTCCATCACGTCGACGTGCACCCAGTCGGCGGAGTCGGCGATGCGCGCGACGTCCTCGGCCAGGCGGGCGAAGTCGGCGGACAGGATGCTGGGTGCGATCTGTGGAGCCATGATGCCCAGAGTCTATTGGCGCAGTTCGGCCCGATCTCCCCCCGGCCGGGTGAGCCCGGGGGTGGGACGGGCGGACAGGCGGAGCCGGACGAAGACCTCGGGTGCGCCGGCCGTGATCCACAGGGCGAGCAACGCCTGGACGACGAACGCCTGGACCACGTTGGTCCCGGCGAAGACGGCGATGACCGCCGCGCCGGCGAGGCCGACCGGGAGGCGCGCCAGGCGTTGCCAGGGCTTTCCGCCGGGCTCGAACCAGCCACGGGCCGCGAGCACGGAGAAGCCCATGAGGGCGCCGCCCAGGGCGCCGGAGGCCTGGGCGGAGTCGGTCAGCGTGATGGGGCCGGTGACGCCTCCGGCCGCTCTGATCGCCTCCGCCCAGGCTCGTGGCCATTGCCAGCCTTGAAGTGGCTGCACCGCTCCCCAGGCCGCCGCCAGCAGGACCAGGGAGACCGCCAGGGAGAGAACCATCTGCACGGCCAGATGCCGGCGCGTCCACCACGGGACGACGATGGGCTCCAGCCCGAGGACGGCTACCAGAAGGACCAGGCCGACCCCCCAACCGGCCAGGACCTGGCCGATCGAGTGGACGCCCAGGTAAACGCGGGAGACCCCGATCAGGACGATGATGGCGGCGGCGCCCGCCCACACTGCCGTGCGCCTCGTCTGGGCGGCGGAGAAGCCCCAGCCCGCGACGCCGTTCTGGGCGTGGCCTGACGGCATCCCGAAGGACGTGAGCGACTGCCTGCCCTTGATGCCGGGGTCCGTCCAGTACGGGCGAGGCGCGTGGAAGACCAGCTTGAGGAGCGAGTTCACGACGGCGCCGAACAGCAGGACGACCGCGGCCCGCGCGGCGAAGCGCGGCGCCACGCACCAGAACAGCGCCAGAAGCAGGGGGACGTAGAAGGCCGCGCTGCCCAGGTACGACACGAAGAGCATGAAGCCGGTCAGCACGGATCCCCCAGGGCTACGTGCGGCGCAGAAGGGCCAGGAACATCGCGTCCGTGCCGTGGCGGTGCGGCCAGAACTGCGCGTACGCGCCGTCCCCCACACCGGTGAGGCCCGGCGCGAGCTCGGTCAGGACCGCCGGCGCGTCGAGCCGTTCGACGTCCTCCCGCTTGCGGAGGACGTCGTCCACCACCACACGGGTCTCGGCCAGGTGGGGCGAGCAGGTGACGTAGGCGACCACGCCTCCGGGCCGGACGGACTCCAGCGCCGTGGTGAGCAGCTCCCTTTGCAGCGGGCCGAGCTCGGCGACCGACTCGGGGCCTCGGCGCCAGCGCGCCTCGGGACGGCGGCGGAGCGCGCCGAGGCCGGTGCAGGGCGCGTCCACCATGACCCGGTCGAAGGAGGCCGGACGCCAGGCCGGGGCGGTGCCGTCGGCGGCGACCACGCCCGCCCGGTCGTCGACCGCGCGCCTGACGAGCCCGGCACGGTGCGGCTGGACGTCGGCTGCGAGAAGCCGTGCGTCCCGCTCGGTAGCAAGGGCCGACAGCAGGCCGGCCTTGCCGCCGGGGCCGGCGCAGAGGTCCGCCCACCGTGCGTCCGGGCCGTCCAGAGGAACCTTGGCCAGAGCCAGGGTGACCATCTGGCTGGCCTCGTCCTGGACGGCGGCGCGCCCATCCGCGATGGCGGCGATACCTGCCGGGTCACCCTCGGCCAGAACTGCGGCGTAGGGCGAGTAAGGGGCGGGCTCCGCGCCCGCGTCGTAAAGCTCTTGGAGCGTGGCCCGGCCAGGACGGGCGACCAAGGTCACGCGTGGACGCGCGTTGTCGGCCGCGAGGAGTTCGCCGATCTCGTCCGGCCCGACGGCGTCCCGCAGGGCGGACACGATCCACTTCGGATGGCTGTGGGCCACCGACAGACGCGTCGTCGTGTCGGCGTCGGCTGGTGCCACGATCTCCAGCCAGGCGTCCATGTCGCGCGTCGCGACCTTGCGGAGCACCGCGTTGGCGAACTTGGCCTGGCCGGGGCCGGAGACCGAACGGGCCAGCTCCACGGTCGTCCCCACGGCGGCGTGGGGCGGGATGCGGGTGGAGAGGATCTGGTGAGCGCCGAGGCGCAGCACGTCCAGGAGCGGCGCGTCGATGCGGCGCAGTTCGCGGTCGCTGCACAGCGCGAGCACCGCGTCGTAGGTCCCCCTGCCGCGCAGGGTCCCGTAGGTGAGCTCGGTGGCGAGGGCGGCGTCGCGTCCGGTCAGGCCCCGGTCGCGCAGACGCGCGGGCAGGAGAAGGTTCGCGTAGGCGTCGCGCGTCTCCACCGCCCGGATCACGTCGAACGCCGTGCGGCGGACGAGGTCCTGAGGACGGCCCGTGTTCCGGGGGCCGCCCGGCCTGCGGTTCTGGGTACGTCGGCGGTTACGGGCAGGCGGCATCAGTGCAGCGCGTCCTTACCGATGAGGTTGACGCCGCGGATCCAGTCGGCGGCGGCCATGCGGCGCTTGCCCTGCGGCTGTACCCCGCCCAGCGCGACGGGGTGCGTGGCGGTACCCACCAGCACCTCGTTCTTTCCTGTGCGGATCTCGCCGGGCGACAGCTTGTCCGCGTCGGGCACCGGGCGCACGGGGCCCAGCTTGACCCGCGTCTCGCGGAAGTTCGTCCACGCGCCGGGTGCCGGTGTGCAAGCACGGATGAGGCGGTCGATGTGCAGAGCGGGACTCCCCCAGTCGACGTGGCCGTCCTCGGGCGCCAGCTTCGCCGCGTGGGACACGCCCTCGGTCGGCTGCGGGCGGGGGTCCAGGACACCCGCCTCGATGCCGTTCATGGTGTCCAGCAGGAGGCTCGCTCCGGCGACGGCCAGCCGGCCCAGCAGGTCGCCTGAGGTGTCGTCCGGCCGGATGGGCTCGGTGAGAACGCCGTAGACGGGGCCGGTGTCCAGGCCCTCCTCGATCTGGAACGTGGCCGCGCCGGTCACGTCGTCGCCGTGCAGGATCGCGCGCTGCACGGGCGCGGCGCCGCGCCAGGCGGGCAGCAAAGAGAAGTGCAGGTTCACCCAGCCGTGCCCGGGGATGTCCAAGGCCTCGCGGGGCAGCAGCGCGCCGTAGGCGACGACGGGGCAGCAGTCGGGGGCGATCTCCCGGAGCCGGTCCAGGAACTCGGGGTCGCGGGCCTTGGCGGGCTTCAGCACCTCGACGCCCGCCTCGGCGGCGAGCGCGCCGACCGGGCTGGGGCTCAGATGCCGTCCACGGCCCGAGCGCCCGTCGGGGCGGGTCACGACCGCCGCGACCTCGTGCGAGGACCCCAGGAGCGCCGTCAGGGCCGGGAGCGCGGTCTCCGGAGTACCGGCGAAGACTAGACGCACCTGCATCGCCCCCCGCCGCCCGCGTTCCCAGGTCGTGCCGCCGGACCGACGAGCCGCATCTAGATCGCCTTCCCGAGGGTGCGGTGCGGCGACTCCTTGACGACGGGGGCCGGGTCGCCGAACCACTCGGCCTCCCGGATCGCCTTCATCGCGGCCTTGCGCTGCTCCGGGTCCATCCGGTCGATGAAGATGATCCCGTCGAGGTGGTCGGTCTCGTGCTGGACGCACCGGGCCAGCAGGTGGGTGCCCTCCAGCGTGATCGGCTCACCGTGCATGTTGAAGCCCTTCGCCACCACCCCGATGGAGCGCGGTGTGGGGAACGCCATGCCGGGCAGGGACAGGCAGCCCTCGTCGTCGGTCTCCTGCTCGTCCGACAGGTCGAGGGTCGGGTTCACCACGTGGCCGAGGCGGTCGTCCACGTAGTAGGTGAACACGCGCAGGCCCACGCCGAGCTGCGGCGCGGCGAGACCCGCGCCAGGGGCGTCGATCATCGTGTCGGTGAGATCCTTGACGAGCTGGCGCAGCTCCTTGTCGAAGTCCTTCACCGGCTCTGCCGGCGTGCGCAGCACGGGGTCGCCGAAGAGGCGGATGGGCTTGACGGCCAACGAGGACTCCGTTTCCTGCGAGATTCGCTGAGAAGTGGGACGCACCGTCCAGTCTACGGAGGCGGTTCCCTGAACAATCACGCCGTGTTCACACTTCCCGGTGCGCTCCTTCGTGCGCCGAGCGTGCCTTGTAAGCGGCGGTCCGGGCGGCCTTCGCGGTCGCCCGGTCGGGATGGTGGGCGCCCAGAGCCTCCAGGACGTCGGCCACACCCGGGTGGTGGGTGCGCCACAACTCCTCGACCATGGCCTTCATCTCCGCCTCCGGCGGCGCGTCGACGAGGGCGGCCTCGACCGCCTCCTCGGGCTCGGCCGTCTCCAGCATCCCGGCGACCGTGTCGACGAACACCCAGAGGTACTCCTCGCGGCCCAGCTCCCGCCCGGACGGGTCACCGGCGGCGTTCAGCCACATCGCGGCATAGGGCGACACGAGCGGATGCTCCCGGGCGGCCCGGACCACACCGGCCGCCTCCGGGCCGATGCGGTGCAGGACGGCGGCGGCGAGATTGCGGGCGCCCGGGCCGGCGGTCCGCATGACGTCCAGCAGGTCGGCGGCCGCGTCCTTGGGGTCGTGGGAGGCCAGCCAGCCGTCGATCTCCTCGTCGGCGGCGCCGGGCCGGTACCAGGTGAGCCCCGCGATCAGCGCGGACGCGCGCGCGCCGGCCAGCTCGCCGATGACCGGGGCGGTGAACCCGTCCGCGAGGAGCAGTTCCCTGACCGCCCACACGCCGAGCGGTGTCAGCGCACGTCCCGTACCGGACGACTCGACGATGCCCCAGCCTTCCAGGGTCGCCAACTCCAGGGACAACGCGTCCGGTACAAGGGCGGACATGGTGTCGGCGTCGGTGAGCTCGTACGCCTCCTCGACATGACCGAGGAGCGCCTCCGCCAAAGCCTCCGGCTCGGTCGGGTCCTCCTGCTCGTACAGGTGGATGAGGACGCCGGTCATCTCGTTCTGGACGAGTTCCACCGCGTCCAAGCCGTCCGCATAGTCGTGCCCGGGCACCACCATCGCCTCGAACAACGGAAGCCAGGCGGCGAGCAGCGCGGCGTCGTCATCGGACTTGAGTCCTGGCAGAGCAGGACCTGAGGACGCTTTGCCGTGCTCGGCCGTGATGACGTTCGCCTCTACGGCGCCCCACCACAGCCGCTCCAGCTCACCCTCGTCCTCCATCTGCCCATGGCGCCGCGGAGCCTCCAGGCCGAGCGCGGCACGGGCGGCCTCGGCGTCGTCATCGGTCAGCGTGTCGTGCTCGGCGAGTGGCCGCTCGCCCGTCCAGCCGGCCAGGGCCAGCACCGCGGCGGTCAGCCGGGAGCCGCGCGCCGCCTCCGCCAGTTCGGCGGCCGGAGCCAGCCGGACGGGCGGGACGACCAGCTCCGCGGCCTGGCGCAGGTACTCCTCGGTGCGCGCGTAGCGCTCCTCCTCGGGCCGCGCCTCGAAGTCGCGCACCCAGGCGTCGACGGCGTCCTGGTCGTCAAGGGAGACCCCGTCGGCCCGCATCAGCCCGGCGATGACCTCGGCGGCCGCCTGCCGCTCCTCGCCGTCGAGTGCGGCGACGACCTCGGCGAACTCGGGCGCCGTCCGGTCGATCTCCGCCTCCAGGGCCCCGGCGTCCGCCTCGCCGGCGGCGCCCGTGTCACGCAGGTAGGCGACGATCCGGCGGAAGGCCTCCAGGATGGTGGGGACGTCGTCGCGCCCGGCGACCACGGACTCGGGGAAGACCTCCAGCAGCAGCTCGCGGACACCCTGCGGCGTCAGCGCCTCCGGGCCTGTGAGCTCCATCTCCTCACGCGCGAGGTCGAGCAGGATCCGGACACCCTGCTCGTCCAGTGCCTCGCCGCGTTCGTCCGCCCACCGCCGCAGGTCGCCCGCGGTGGTCTCCACCCAGTTGTCGGCCACCCGAGAACCCTATTGGTCAGATCAGCTCCAGGGGGTCGATCTGGACTCGTACGGTCTCGGTGGCCTTGCGCGCACTTCGCACCCCCTGGGCCTCCTTCAGGGCGCGCGCCAGGGCGTGTCCCGCCGCCCTGGGCACTCGTATCAGCGCGCGTTCCTTCTCCTGGGTCTCGGTGCCGGTCTGCGGGACGGGAACGGGCCCGAGAATCTCCGCTCCGTCGGGCAGCCGGGCGTCGGCCAGAAGCTCCCGTATCGCGGCGGGAGACGCGGTCAGCGACGCCATCCGCACGGCGGGCGGGAAACCCACCTCCTTGCGCTCGGCCAGCTCCCGCTCCGCGTAGGTGACCGGATCCCAGCGGACGAGCGCCTGGACGGCCGGCAGCGTACCCTCGGCCGCCACGATCACCAGCCCCTGCGGGCGGACGAGCGACGCCGCGTTCATCCAGCGCCGCAGCGTCTCCTCCCCGGCGCGCAGGTCCGGCCGTCCGAGCAGCACCCACCCGTCGAGGAGCAGCGCGGCCCTGTACCCCTCTTCCGCAGTCGGCTCCGCCCCCGGTGTGGACACCACGAGCGCCCGTTCCGGGGCGGTCCGTTCGAGAACGGCGTCCCGCCCGGAGGTCCGCACCGGCACACCGGGGAAGGCCCTGCCCAGCTCCTCCGCCGTGCGCTTGGCCCCCACGACGACCGCGCGCACCTGGAAGAAGCCGCATTCGGGGCAATGCCAGTCACCCGCGATGTGCCCGCACCAGCGGCAGTACGGGGCGGCGTGGGACGAGGCCAGCGCAAGCGGCCCCTGGCACGCCCGGCAGCGCGCCGGTGTACGGCATCGCCCGCACGCGATGCCCGGCACGTATCCGCGCCTGGGGACCTGCACGAGCACCGGGCCGTCCTCCAGCGCCTGCCTGGCCGCCTCGAACGCGACGTTCGGCAGGCGTGCCGTGCGGGCGGCGGCGTCGCGGGCGAGTTGCGCGTCCTCCCCCACGTACCGGACACGCGGCATCGCCGCCCGGACGTGGTCCCTGTCGGCGGCGAGCGTGTGGGCCCAGCCGGCCTCGACCAGCTGTGTGGCGTCGGTGGTCCGGGTGAACCCGCCGATCAGCGCCCCCGCTCCCGCCCTGTGCGCACGCAGGGCGAGCACGTCACGGGGATGCGGGTACGGCGCGTGAGGCTCGGCATGGACGTCGTCACCGTCGTCCCAGAGCACGACCAGCCCGAGGTCGGTGACGGGCGCGAACATGGCCGCCCGTGTGCCGACGACCGCCCGCGCCGTCCCGCGCAGCACGGCCAGCCATCTGCGGTAGCGCTCGGCAGGGCCCAGCTCCGCCGTCAGGGCGACATGCAGCCCCTCCCCCAGCTCCGCCTTGAGCGCCGCGTCGACCCGGGCCACGTCATGTCCATCGGCCACCACGACGAGCGACCCGCGCCCGTTCTTCAACGTGACGGCGACGGCCCGCGCTATGGCCGCCGCCCAGCCGGGGCCTGGCAGAGACGTCCAGACCGCCCGCGGCGCCCTCCCTCCGGCCAGCGCGCTCAGGAACGACTCGCCCGCCGGATAGTCACGCCACGCGCCCGCATCGGCCGCCTCGATCTCGGCGGGTGTGGTCTCCGCCGCAGGCTCGGCCTCCACGCGCGCGTGCCGGGGCGGGACGGCCAGCCGCAGCACGTCCGCGAACGTGCCCGCGTACCGGTCGGCCACCTCCCGCACCAGCGCGGCGATCTCCGGAGTGAGAACGGGCTCGGACGAGGTGACCCGCTCCAGGAACAGCAGCTTGCCGTCGTGGCCGCTCTCGGCGACGCGCTCCAGCAGGAAGCCGTCGACGAGCTGGCCGGCGAAGCGCACCCGCACCCGGCAGCCGGGGACGGCCTTGGCGTCCATCTCCGCGGGCACCAGGTAGTCGAACGGACGATCCAGGTGCGGAAGCGACATGTCGACCGCGATCCGCGCGACCGGCCGCTCCCCGGCCGGACGACGCGCCCCCTTTTTCCCGGACTTGGCGGGCTTTCCGGTCTTCTTCGGCTTGTCCGCGGACGCCCGCGGGAGGTCGTCCAGCCCCGGAATCAGGTCCGTTCCCCCGCCGTCCTTCGTCACGTCCCCGTCCTACCAGATCAATCCGACAGCCGGCCTCGCACGCTAGGGTTGGTCCGATCGAACGGGGGTGCGCATCCGCTCTTCCCTCGCGCGATGCCCTTCCGCGCCCCCGCCGTCCGACGAGCCCATGCAGGCGATGTGACCACAGCGCATACCCAAGAGCGGACGGACGCCCAGACCCGGTACGGGGCGTCTCGCCGTTCCACGAGCCCTTCGTCCGCCTCCAAGTGGAGGAAGTGGGCACGCCACCCGGTGGTGGCCGCAACGCTCGCCGCGGGCGTCCTCCATCTGGCGTGGGCGCTCCTGCTCGCGACCGAGGGAGGCGACCTCGCGGCCCAGGCCGCGTGGACCGACTTCGCCTGGAAGCACCCGGACGCGGCGTACAGCTTCGCCTGGTACGGCGGGATGCACCCCGCGTCCTACAGCGTCATGTCCCCGTACCTGATGGCGCTGTTCGGCATCCGCACGGTCGCGGTGGTGACCGGCACGTTCTCGGCCACGCTGACCGCGTACCTGCTCAAGAGGTTCAGGGCCCCCGTCGCGTTGCCCGCGTCCCTCTGGGCCGCGTTCGCGCTGTCGTGCAACTCCGCCTCGGGCCGCGTCACGTTCGGCCTGGGGCTGATGTTCGCGCTCCTGGCGACGATCGTCGCGTTCACGCCGCGCGGCACCCCCGCCCTGCGCGCGGCGGGAATGGCCGGCCTCAGCGTGCTGGCCTCGCTCGCGAGCCCGGTCGCGGGCCTGTTCCTCCTGGTGCTCGCCGCCGCGCTGTTCCTGACCGGCCGCCGCCGCGCCGGCGTCTGCGTCGCCGTCGGCATGCCGCTCGTCGTGGGGACGACGAGCCTGCTGTTCCCGTTCAGCGGCGTCCAGCCGATCTCGCTCACCGCGATCGTGCTGCCCGCCGTCACGAGCGTCGCCGCGATCCTGGTGTGCGCGCCGAAGTCCTGGACGTTCGTCCGCGTCGGCGCCGGCGTCTACCTGGCCGGGATCGTGCTGACGTGGCTGATCCCCTCCCCCGTCGGCAGCAACGTCGAACGCCTCGCCCTGCTGTTCGGCGGGATGTTCCTGCTGTCTGCCGTCGCGCGCGCCCACGGCCGCCTCCGGATCGCCGTGCTCTCGCTGGCGTTCATCGTCACGGCGTCCTGGCAGGTGGTGAAGCCGGTCGACGACCTGATCCACACCGAGCCCGCCGGGGCCGCCGCCGATCACGCCCGCGGCCTCGTCTCCGAGCTCGACGCCCTGGGCGCTCGCGATTCGCGCATCGAGGTCGTGCCGCTGCGCTCGCACTGGGAGGCGGCCGGTCTCAGCCGGAAGTTCGTCCTGGCGCGCGGCTGGAACCGCCAGGTCGACGCGGAACGCCACGAGCTGTTCTACGAGAAGGGCGCGCTGACGCCCGGCTCCTACCGGGACTGGCTGCACGAGTGGGCCGTCCAGTACGTCGTCCTGCCCGCGCAGGAGGTCGACTGGTCGGCGCAGGACGAGGCCGCCATCGTGAAGGGCGGCCAGCCCTACCTCACGGAGATCTGGCGGGACGAGCATTGGCGCCTGTACCGCGTGGCGCAGCCCACGCCGCTGGTCGCCCCGCCCGCCCTCGCCCACAAGCTCAACGCCGGCGAGCTCCTCGTCGACGTGCCGTCCAAGGGGTCGGTGCTCGTACGGGTCTCGTGGTCGCCCTGGCTCAGCGCGACGGGCGGGAACGCCTGCCTGGCACGGGCGGGCGACTTCGTCCGGCTGGAGGCCCGAACCCCCGGCCGCTACACCATCGCCGCCCGCTACGGGCTGCACCGCGGCAACCACTGCGGTTCCTGACGGGCCGCACGACACGGGCCGCACGACGAGAAGGGCCCCGGGGAACGTTCCCCGGGGCCCTTCTCAGCGAGGACGGGTCACAGACCGGCGGCGGAGGCCAGGTCCTTGGCGCGGTCCGTCGACTCCCACGAGAAGTCGGGCTCCTCGCGGCCGAAGTGCCCGTACGCGGCGGTCTTCTGGTAGATCGGGCGAAGCAGGTCCAGGTCGCGGACGATCGCGGCCGGACGCAGGTCGAAGACGTCGTCGATCGCCTTCTCGATCTTCTCGGGGGCGACCTTCTCGGTGCCGAACGTCTCCACGAACACGCCGACCGGGTGCGCCTTGCCGATCGCGTAGGCCACCTGGACCTCGGCGCGGTCGGCGAGCTGCGCGGCGACGATGTTCTTGGCGACCCAGCGCATCGCGTAGGCGGCGGACCGGTCGACCTTGGACGGGTCCTTGCCGGAGAACGCACCGCCGCCGTGCCGGGCCATGCCGCCGTAGGTGTCGACGATGATCTTGCGGCCGGTGAGGCCGGCGTCGCCCATCGGGCCGCCGATCTCGAAGCGGCCGGTGGGGTTGACCAGCAGCCGGTAGCCGTCGATGTCGAGGTCGAACTGGGCGAGCACGGGGTCGACCACGTGCTCCTTCACGTCCGGGGCCAGCAGCTCCTTGAGGTCGATGTCGGGAGCGTGCTGGCTGGACACGACGACGGTGTCGAGGCGGACGCCGCGGACGCCGTCGTACTCGATGGTGACCTGGGTCTTGCCGTCCGGCCGCAGGTAGGGGACGTCGCCGCTCTTGCGGACGGCCGACAGCCGCTGCGCGAGCCGGTGCGCCAGCGTGATCGGCAGCGGCATCAGCTCGGGCGTCTCGTTGGTGGCGTAGCCGAACATCAGGCCCTGGTCGCCGGCGCCCTGCCGGTCCAGGTCGTCGACGCCCTCGCCCTCGCGGGTCTCGTAGGCGTCGTCGACGCCCTGCGCGATGTCGGGCGACTGCGCGCCGATGGACACCGACACGCCGCAGGAGTGGCCGTCGAAGCCCTTCTTGGACGAGTCGTAGCCGATCTCCAGGATCTTCTCCCGGATCACGCCCGGGATGTCCACATAGGTCTCGGTGGTGACCTCACCGGCCACATGCACCTGACCCGTCGTGATCATCGTCTCGACGGCGACCCGGCTCTTCGGGTCGTCCTTGAGCATCGAGTCGAGGATCGCGTCGCTGATCTGGTCCGCGATCTTGTCCGGGTGTCCTTCGGTCACGGACTCGGAGGTGAACAGGCGGCGAGACACGTACGTGAACTCCTTGCAGCGGCTGCTGACTGACGTCGCAGGACGGATTCTTGGTCGAGTTCGGCAAGGGACGCCGCCCCTCGCCTGGGTTCCCCACGGATGTTAGGGCCAGAAGTCTAGCGGGATCATTTCCGGACGACGCCATGGTCAGTCCGGGGAAGGGGGCCGCAGGCGCGCCGCGACGAGATCCCACACGATCTCGGCGAGCGCCTCCTTGGCGCCGCGCGGCACCTCGGTGTGCGAGCCGTCCGCGCCGAGGATCACCGCGGCGTTGTCGGGGCGGCCGAAGACGAGGTCCTCGCCGACCTGGTTGACGACGAGGAGGTCGCTGCCCTTGCGGGCGAGCTTGGCCCGGCCGTTGGCGAGCACGTCGTCGGTCTCGGCCGCGAAACCGACGATCACCTGCCCGGCCGGGCGGTTCCCGCCCAGTTCGGCCAGGATGTCGGGGTTCTTGACGAGCCGGATCGGCTCCGGCTCCGCCCCCTCCGTTTTCTTGATCTTCGAGTCGCGGTAGCCGGCCGGCCGGAAGTCGGCGACGGCCGCGGCCATGACGACCGCGTCGGCGGAGGCGGCCGCCGACACGACGGCCTTGTGCATCTCCTCGGCCGACCCGACGGCGACGATCTCCGCCCCGGCCGGGTCGGGCAGCGCGACGTTCGCGGAGACGAGCGTCACACGGGCGCCGCGGGTCACGGCCGTCCGGGCGAGGGCGTAGCCCTGCAGGCCGGACGAGCGGTTCCCGATGAACCGGACGGGGTCGATGGCCTCCCGGGTGCCGCCGGCGGAGACGACCACGTGCCGTCCGGCGAGGTCGCGGGCGCCGCCGCGGGCGAGGACGTGCCGGGCCACCTCGAACAGCTCGGCCGGGTCGGGCAGCCGCCCGGGCCCGGTGTCCTTGCCGGTGAGGCGCCCGGACGCGGGCTCGACGACGATCGCGCCGCGGTCCCGCAGCATCGCCACGTTCGCCTGCGTCGCCGGGTGCTGCCACATCTCGGTGTGCATCGCGGGCGCGAACACGACCGGGCACCGCGCGGTGAGCAGGGTGTTGGTGAGCAGGTCGTCGGCGAGGCCGTGCGCCGCCTTGGCGAGCAGGTCGGCCGTGGCGGGCGCGACGAACACGAGGTCGGCGTTCTGCCCGAGCCGGACGTGCGGAACGTCGGCTACGCCGTCCCACACCTGCGCCGAGACCGGTTTTCCCGACAGGGCGGCCCAGGTCGGCTCGCCGACGAAGCGCAGCGCGTCCGCGGTCGGGACGACGGTGACGTCGTGCCCCGACTCGGTGAGCCGCCGCAGCAGCTCGCACGCCTTGTACGCGGCGATCCCGGCGCTCACGCCGAGAACGACGCGCGGCTTAGGCGATGTCATGAGGCCACGATCCCATCACGCGCCGGACGGGCGCGCCCCGGGGGTTTGGGGGTGCCCCCCAGAAAACACATTGCGGGCATAGGCGAAGGCGGCCGCAGGCCGACGGAGTGCATCGGCCGGCCGGTTCTCAGCCCTCGATGGGCTCGGCGTTCAGGAGGCCCTCGCGCGTCTCGCGGAGCGCGATCGACAGGGGCTTCTCCTGCACCTGCGTCTCGACGAGCGGGCCGACGTACTCCAGCAGGCCCTCGCCCAGCTGGGCGTAGTAGGCGTTGATCTGCCGGGCGCGCTTGGCCGCGATGCTCACGAGGCCGTACTTGGTGTCGACGACCTCGAGGAGCTCGTCGATCGACGGGTTGGTGATGCCCTCATTGCTGGCTGCCACTCGGTGGCCTTCCACTGGTAGGTCGCTTATTGAACAGCCATCAAGGTTAGCAGCTCATCGCAGACGTCCTGGACGGACGTGTTGACGAGTGTGACGTCGAACTCCTTCTCGGCGGCGAGTTCGACGCGGGCCGCGTCGAGCCGGCGCTCGATGACCTCGGGGGGCTCGGTGCCGCGGCCGGTGAGGCGGCGGACGAGCTCCTCCCAGGTCGGGGGAGCGAGGAAGACGAGCTGCGCCTCGGCCATGGACCGCCGGACCTGCCGGGCGCCCTGGAGGTCGATCTCCAGCAGCACCGGCTCGCCCCTGGCGAGGCGTTCCTCGACGGGCCGGCGCGGGGTGCCGTAGCGGTTGCCCGCGAACTCGGCCCATTCGAGGAGTTCCCCTTCGGCGACGAGCCGGTCGAAACCGGCGTCGTCGACGAAGAAGTACTGCACGCCATCGGTCTCACCCGGGCGGGGGGCCCGGGTGGTCACCGAGACCGACAGCCACACCCGGGGGTGTGAGCGCCGGATCTCGGCGACGACCGTGCTCTTGCCGACGCCCGACGGCCCGGACAGGACCGTCAGCCGCCGCGCGAGCGGGTCAGGCGTTCTGGAGCCCTCCGGCGCAGCGATGGGTGCGCCGGAGCCGGACGAGATGGTGCCGGGCCCGGGTCGCCCCGGGCCGGCCGCGGCGGCCTGGCCGCCGCGCCCGCCCGAGAGTCGCGCGTCAGCGGTTCGCACTTCCGCCGAACTCACGCTCCAGGGATGCGCGCTGGTTCGCGCCGAGGCCCCGCACACGGCGGGACTCGGCGATGCCCAGGCGCTCCATGATCTGCTTTGCGCGGACCTTGCCCACACCGGGCAGGGATTCCAGGAGGGCCGACACCTTCATCTTTCCGATGACGTCGTCGGACTGACCCTCTTTGAGAACCTCGGCGAGCGAGGTTCCCCCGTGCTTGAGCCGGTTCTTAACCTCGGCCCGCTCCTTGCGAGCCTTGGCAGCCTTCTCCAGGGCTGCGGCGCGCTGTTCGGGGGTTAGGGGCGGAAGAGCCACGCCGGGTCACCTCAGGTTTCCACTCGACGGAGTCGGACGGGTTGGGAAACTAGCGAGTTCACCGCCCATAAGGCAACGTGAAGTGCCGTTTAGCCCGCCATAAATTCACGATTATCACTCCTCGGAGTGTCCTGAATACAGAGTGTACACAAAGTCGGGCCCGCCGACGGCGCATCCCCCTGCCTTGCTGGGACTTTCGCATGATCGTGAAAATCCCCCCTTTCCGACCCCATATGCGGCACTCCATGCCGGTTCGCCGCGGCGGTTCGCACCCCCGCGCGGCGGTCCCGCCGCGACGCCGGAACCGCTCCGGCGCCCTCCGCCGGAGACCCCGTGTGAGGTCTCCCACAAATGATCCCGACCGAGTGACTCTCGTCACGCCGCGCCGTTCAGCACGTCGCCCCGGCACCGTTACTGCCATCCTCGACAACACACCGCCAAGATCACCCGCATCGCCCGGAGGACTCCCCCACCGCACCAGCTCCCCGACCGCCCGCCGCCAGGGCACCGTCATGGACGCGGAACCGCCGGCCGTGCCGCCGGAGACCGACGCCGGCCCGGAATCGCCACTCCGCGTGAACGAGTTCATCGTCCGGCACGTATCGAATGCGAAGGACCGGGGTCCCCGCATTCGCATGCGACTAAAACCACAAAGCACGATCCCGCGCGCCCGAGAACACCCACGGCTCGAAAAGTTTCGCAGAAAGCAGATCTGTGCGGGCGCGTCCCAATGGCCGTCCGGCGGACGGCCCGGCGAGCGGTCAGCCGGTGCCCGCGGAAGTGCGGCGGAGGGCGGCTGCGATGGCCGCCGCGGCGGCGCCCGGGTCGGGGGCGCCGGTGATGGGGCGGCCGATGACCAGCAGGTCGGCGCCTGCCGCCAGGGCGTCCTCGGGGGTGGCGACGCGGGCCTGGTCCTGGTTGCCGGAGCCCGCGGGGCGGACCCCGGGGGTGATGAGCGTGATGTCCGGTCCGACCTCGGCGCGGACGGCGGCGGCCTCCTGCGGGGAGCACACCAGCGCCTGAGCGCCCGCGTCGACGGCGAGGACGGCCAGCCGGCGGACGGCGTCCAGGGCGGGCCCCGCGAGGCCGAGAGCGGTGAGATCGGCCTCGCCGAGCGACGTCAGGACCGTCACAGCGGCGATCTTGGTGGCCGGGACGGCCTCGACCGCCGCGCGGATCATCGCGGGGCCGCCGGCGGCGTGCACGGTCAGGTAGGACGGCTTGAGGCGCGCCACCGCCCGGGCGGCGCCGCGCACCGTGGCGGGGATGTCGTGCAGCTTGAGGTCCAGGAAGACCTGGACGCGGCTGGCGCCCCGGACGCTGGCGACGACGTCAGGTCCGTACCGCAGGTACAGCTCCAGGCCCACTTTGACGGTGGAGACGTGCGGCGTGACCAGGGTGGCCCAGCGCGCGGCCGTCTCCAGGTCGGGCGCGTCCAGCGCGACGGCGATGGGGGCGGCGGTCACAGCTTCTCCTTCTCGGGCTCTTGCGGGCGCACCTGGGGCGGGACGTACCCGGCGGGCTTGTGCGCGAGGCCCACGGCGTCGGCGAGCCGGCCGATGCGGCGGGCCGCGAGGGCCTCCTCCAGCTCGCGCAGGACGCGTGGCCCGGCCGTGGGGTCGTGGAAGACGGCGGTGCCGACGGCGACGGCGGACGCCCCGGCGAGGATGAACTCCAGGGCGTCCAGGCCGGTGGCGATGCCGCCGACGCCGATGATGGGCGTGGTGGGCAGCGCGGCGTGCACCTGGTAGACGCAGCGCACCGCGATCGGCCGGATGGCGGGTCCGGACAGGCCGCCGGACACCCCGGTGAGGGCGGGACGCAGCGTCCCGGGGTCGATCGCCATGGCCTCCATGGTGTTGATCAGGGTGAGGCCGTCGGCGCCCGCGTCGACGCAGGCGAGCGCGATCGTGGCGATGTCGGTCACGTCGGGCGCGAGCTTGGCGAAGACGGGAACGCCGGGCCGCGCGTGGTCGCGGACCGCGCGGACGACGGACGCGGCGGCCGCCGGATGCCAGGCGAACATGCGGCCGCGGTCCTCGACGTTCGGGCAGGCGATGTTGACCTCGATGCCGGCGATGCCGGGGACGTGCCGGAGACGCCGCGCCAGTTCGCCGTACTCCTCGACGCTGTTGCCGGCGACGGAGACGATCGTGCGGACGTCCTGCTCGATGAGCCAGGGCAGGTCCCGTTCGAGAAAGGTCTCCACGCCGGGCCCGGGGAGGCCCATGGCGGTGAGGAGGCCGCTGGGGGTCTCGGTCACGCGTGGTGTGGGCCGTCCCGCGCGCGCTTGGGCCATGACGGACGTGGTGACGAACGCGCCGAGGCGGGTGAGGTCGAAGAACTGGGCGAGCTCTCGTCCCGTCCCGCCGCACCCAGAGGCCGTGAGGACGGGATTGGGCAGTTCCAGGGGACCGAGTGCGGTCCTGACCCGGTCGCTCACTGCGAGCCCCCTTCGGAGACGCTCAGGACGCGTGGCGCGCCGAGGGCGTCGAACGGGATGGTTCCGAGGTCGCCCCAGCGGACCCGGTCGCCGCGCAGGACGGGGCCGTCCGCGCAGGCGCGGATCATGCGGGTCACGCCGTCCTCGCCATGGACGGGCAGCATGCACGTCATGCACACGCCGATGCCGCATGCGCCGGTCCGCTGCAGGAACTCCTCGACCGACACCTGGGAGGGCAGGCCGAAGTCGCCGGCGATCTGGGTGACCGAGCGGAGCAGGCTCGTGGGGCCGCAGCCGTAGACGACGTCGGCGCCCGTCTCCTCGATGACGCGGGGCAGGACGTCGCGGACGGTGCCCTTCTCCCCCATCGACCCGTCCTCGGTGACGACGGCCGAGCTGTCGCCGATGCGCTGGGCCATGCGGGAGCCGAACACCTGCCGGGCGGACGTCCCGGCGAGCACGAAGTGCACCTGGCAGCCGCGGCGCAGCAGCGAGTCGGCGAGCGCGAACACGGCGGCGCCGCCCGGGCCGCCGCCGGCGAGCACGCACGTCACCGGGTCGCGGGGCAGCCGGAACGGGCGGCCGAGCGGGCCGACGAGGTCGATCTGGTCGCGGGAGCGACGGCCGGCGAGCCAGCCCGTGCCCGGCTCGGTGTCGGCGAACACCAGCTCGACGGTGCCGCCGTAGTCGGACTTGACCTCGTGCACCCCGAAGCAGCGGCGGACCAGGCGGGACGTGTGCTCGCCGCCGACGGCGAGCGCCACGAACTGGCCGGGCCTGAACCGCTCGGCGATGGCCGGGGCCACCAGCGTCATCGCGTGGTAGTCCTGCACCTGGCGGACCGTCAGAACCGTCGCCGACGTCTGCACCGGTGTGTCGGACACCCGTCTCCCTCTCCTCGTCGCGTGCGCCGGGCGGGCCGGGCGGCGCGGAGTCCGCCCGGCCCGCCCGGCCTCTGTCACCCGGGCGTCACGGCGCCGCCGTCCGCCGCCGGGCCGCTCGCGCGCCCGTGGGCGCCGCTGAGCCGCTCGGCGTGCTCCTGGAGGGAGCGGACGCCGACCTGGCCGCCGGTGACGGCCTCGATGCCCTGCACGGCCGCCGCGAGGCCCTGCACGGTCGTCACGCACGGTACGCCCCGCAGCACGGCCGCGGTACGGATCTCGTAACCGTCGAGCCGCGGCCCGGACTGGCCGGGGCTGCCGAAGGGAGTGTTGACGATGAGGTCGACCTCGCCGTCCAGGACGCGCCGCACGATCGTGGGCTCGCCGGACGGGCCCGGACCCGCGCTGTGCTTGCGCACGATCTTGGCACGCACGCCGTTGCGGCGCAGGACCTCCGCGGTCCCTTCCGTGGCAAGAATCTCAAAGCCCAGGTCAGCGAGGCGTTTCACCGGGAACACCATGTGTCGTTTGTCCCGGTTGGCGACGGACACGAACGCGCGTCCCTTGGTCGGCAGCGAGCCGTAGGCGGCCTGCTGCGACTTGGCGAACGCGGTGCCGAACACCTCGTCGATCCCCATGACCTCGCCGGTCGAGCGCATCTCCGGGCCGAGAATGGTGTCGACGCCCTGGCCGAGCTCGTTGCGGAACCGGTCGAAGGGCAGGACGGCCTCCTTCACGGCGATCGGCGCGTCCAGGGGCAGGCTTCCGCCGTCGCCCGTCTCCGGCAGCAGGCCCTCGGCGCGCAGCCCGGCGATGGTGGCGCCCATCATCACGCGCGCCGCCGCCTTGGCGAGCGGCACGGCGGTCGCCTTGGAGACGAACGGCACCGTCCGGGACGCGCGCGGGTTGGCCTCCAGCACGTACAGGACGCCCGCGGACAACGCGTACTGGACGTTCATCAGCCCGCGCACCCCGACGCCCTTGGCGAGCGCCTCCGTCGACTCCCGGATGCGGCGGATGTCGTCGTGCCCGAGGGTGATGGGCGGCAGGGCGCACGCCGAGTCACCGGAGTGGATCCCGGCCTCCTCGATGTGCTCCATCACGCCGCCGAGGTACAACTCCTCGCCGTCGTAGAGGGCATCGACGTCGATCTCGATGGCCTCGTCCAAGAAGCGGTCGACAAGAACGGGGTGTTCTGGACTCGCCTCGGTGGCACGGGCCATGTACGACTCCAGCGTTGCGTCGTCGTACACGATCTCCATGCCGCGCCCGCCGAGAACGTAGGAGGGACGGACGAGAACCGGGTAACCGATCTCGTCGGCGATCTCGCGGGCCTCCTGGTAGGACGTGGCGGTGCCGTGCTTGGGCGCGAGAAGACCCGCCCTGTGCAGGACCCGCCCGAACGCGCCGCGCTCCTCGGCGAGGTGGATGCTCTCCGGGGACGTGCCCACGATCGGCACCCCGGCGTCCTTGAGCTTCTGGGCGAGCCCCAGGGGCGTCTGGCCGCCCAGCTGGACGATGACCCCCGCGACCTCGCCGGACTGCTGTTCCGCGTAGACGACCTCCAGGACGTCCTCCAGCGTCAGCGGCTCGAAGTACAGCCGGTCGGAGGTGTCGTAGTCGGTGGAGACCGTCTCGGGGTTGCAGTTGACCATCACGGTCTCGTAGCCCGCCTCGGCCAGCGTGAACGACGCGTGGACGCACGAGTAGTCGAACTCGACGCCCTGGCCGATGCGGTTGGGACCGCTGCCGAGGATCAGCACCTTGGGCTTGGCGCCCGGCGGTACCTCGGTCTCCTCGTCGTAGGCCGAGTAGAGGTACGGGGTCTGCGCCTCGAACTCGGCGGCGCAGGTGTCCACGGTCAGGTAGACGGGACGGATCCCGAGCGCGTGCCGCAGCTCCCTGACGACCTCCTCCGAGAGGCCTCGCAGCTCGCCGATCTGCGCGTCGGAGAACCCGTGCCGCTTGGCGCGCAGCAGTTTGTCCTTGGTGAGCGCGTCGTCGGCGGTGCGGATCTCCTCGGCGACCTCGTTGATGGCGGAGATCTGGTCGAGGAACCAGGGATCGATGCCGGTCGCCTTGTAGAGCTCCTCGATGCCGGCCCCGGCCCAGAGCGCGCGCTGGACGTCCCTGAGCCGTCCGTCATGCGGGCGCTTGGCCGACTCGACCAGTTCGGCGGCGTCGGCTTCGCCGGCCCAGCTGAACGACGAGCCCTTCTGTTCGAGCGACCGCAGCGCCTTCTGCAGGGCCTCGGTGAAGCAGCGCCCGATGGCCATGGCCTCGCCCACGGACTTCATGTGCGTGGTGAGCGTGCCGTCCGCGCCGGGGAACTTCTCGAACGCGAAGCGCGGCACCTTCACCACGACGTAGTCGAGCGTGGGCTCGAACGAGGCGGGCGTCACGCGCGTGATGTCGTTGGGGATCTCGTCGAGGGCGTACCCGATCGCCAGCTTCGCCGCGATCTTGGCGATCGGGAAGCCGGTGGCCTTGGACGCGAGCGCCGACGACCGCGACACCCGCGGGTTCATCTCGATCACGATCATCCGGCCGGTGCCGGGGTGCACGGCGAACTGGATGTTGCAGCCGCCGGTGTCGACCCCGACCTCGCGGATCACCGCGATCGCCACGTCCCGCATGTTCTGGTACTCGCGGTCGGTCAGCGTCAGCGCGGGCGCGACCGTGATCGAGTCCCCGGTGTGCACGCCCATCGGGTCGAGGTTCTCGATCGAGCACACGATCACGACGTTGTCGTGCCGGTCGCGCATGACCTCCAGCTCGTACTCCTTCCAGCCGAGGATCGACTCCTCCAGGAGCACCTCGCTGGTCGGGGACGCGTCGAGGCCCGCGCCCGCGATGCGGCGCAGGTCGTCCTCGTCGTGGGCGAAGCCGGAGCCGGCGCCGCCCATCGTGAAGGACGGCCGGACGACGACGGGGTAGCCCAGCTCGCCGGCCGCGGCCAGGCACTCGTCCATCGTGTGGCAGATGAGCGACCGGGCGGACTCGGCGTTCAGGCCCTGCTCGCGCGCGACCTTGGCGACGACGTCCTTGAACCGCTCCCGGTTCTCCCCGGCCTGGATCGCGTCCACGTCGGCGCCGATGAGCTCGACCCCGTACTTGGCGAGGACCCCGCCCTCGTAGAGCGCGATGGCGGTGTTCAGGGCCGTCTGGCCGCCCAGGGTGGGCAGCAGCGCGTCCGGCCGCTCCTTGGCGATGATCTTCTCGACGACCTCGGGAGTGATCGGCTCGACGTAGGTCGCGTCGGCGAACTCGGGGTCGGTCATGATCGTGGCCGGGTTGCTGTTGACCAGCGTCACCCGCAGGCCCTCGGCCTTCAGCACCCGGCACGCCTGGGTGCCGGAGTAGTCGAACTCGCACGCCTGGCCGATGACGATCGGCCCGGAGCCGATGACCAGGACGGAGTTCAGGTCTTCGCGGCGCGGCATTACCTCGACGCCTCCATCAGTTCGCAGAAACGGTCGAAGAGCCCGGACGCGTCGTGCGGGCCCGCGGCGGCCTCCGGGTGGTACTGGACGCTGAACGCCGGGCGGCCGAGGAGCCGCAGCCCTTCGACGCACCCGTCGTTCAGGTTGACGTGGCTGACCTCGGCGCGGCCGTAGGGCGTGTCGAAGGGGCCGTCCGTGGGGGCGTCCACCGCGAAACCGTGGTTGTGGGCGGACACGTCGACCTTGCCGGTCGTCCGGTCCTGGACGGGCTGGTTGATGCCCCGGTGGCCGAAGCGGAGCTTGTACGTCCCGAGGCCGAGCGCACGGCCGAAGATCTGGTTCCCGAAGCAGATGCCGAAGAACGGCGTGCCCGTGTCGAGAACGCCCTTCAACACGTCCACCGCGTAGCCGGCGGCCGCCGGGTCCCCAGGGCCGTTGGAGAAGAACACGCCGTCGGGTGCGAGAGCGAGGATCTCTTCGGTCGTGCTGGTCGCGGGCAGGACGTGCACTTCGCAGCCCCGCTCGGACATCCGGTACGGCGTCATCGCCTTGATGCCGAGGTCCACGGCCGCGACGGTGAAGCGCTTCTCACCCTTCGCCTGGACGACGTAGCGCTCCTTGGTCGAGACGTCCCGTGCGAGGTCCGCGCCTTCCATCGAGGGGCTCTGCCGCACGCGCTCGATCAGCGCGTCCTCACCGAGCGCCAGGGCGTCCGTGCCGCTGAAGATGGCGGCGCGCATCGCGCCCTTGTCGCGCAGATGCCGCGTCAGCGCACGCGTGCCGGAGATGGCGATGCCCACGACACCCTGGTCGCGCAGCGCGGACCCCAGAGAAGCGGTCGCGCGCCAGTTGGACGCGACGCGGGCGGGCTCACGCACCACGTAGCCGGCCACCTGGATGCGGTGTGACTCAGGGTCCTCGCCGTTGACACCGGTGTTGCCGATGTGAGGGGACGTCATCGCCACGATCTGGCGCGCGTAGGAGGGATCGGTCAGGGTCTCCTGGTAGCCGGTCATCCCGGTGTTGAAGACCATCTCGCCGAAGGTCTCCCCCTCGGCCCCGTACGCGGCCCCGTGGAACACCCTGCCGTCTTCCAGAACGAGCAGAGCAGGGTTCATTGGAGCTTCCCTTCCAGGACGGTCGGCTTGCCGCGCAGGAACGTCGCGACGACGCGGCCGGGCAGCTCCAGCCCCGCGAACGGGGTGTTGCGGCTCTTGGACGTCATCGCGGACGGGTCCACCGAACGGCGAGGCGACGGGTCGTACAGCGTGATGTTGGCGGGCGAACCTGCCTCCAGCGGACGACCCTGTCCGGAAAGGCGGCCGATGCGGGCGGGACGGGACGCCATGCGGTCGGCGACCCCGGTCCAGTCGAGCAGGCCGGTCTCGACCATCGCCTCCTGGACGACCGGCAGCGCGGTCTCCAGGCCGATCATGCCCATCGCGGCGACCGCCCACTCGGTCTCCTTGGCCTCGACCGGGTGCGGGGCGTGGTCGGTGGCGACGCAGTCGATCGTCCCGTCGGCGAGGGCGTGCCGCAGCGCGGTGACGTCGTCGGCGGTGCGCAGCGGCGGGTTGACCTTGAAGATCGGGTCGTACGTCCCGGCCTTGGCGTCGTTCAGCAGCAGGTGGTGGGGGGTGACCTCGGCGGTCACCGGGCAGCCCTTGCTCTTCGCCCAGCGGATGATCTCCACCGACCCGGCGGTGGACACGTGGCACACGTGCAGCCGGGAGCCGACGTGCTGGGCGAGCAGCACGTCCCGGGCGATGATCGCCTCCTCGGCGACGGCGGGCCAGCCGGCCAGGCCGAGCGCGGCGGACATCTCGCCCTCGTTCATCTGCGCGCCCTCGGTGAGGCGCGGCTCCTGCGCGTGCTGGGCGACGACGCCGTCGAACGCCTTCACGTACTCCAGCGCCCGGCGCATGATGACCGCGTCCGACACGCAGTGGCCGTCGTCGGAGAAGACTCGCACCTCGGCGGCGGAGTCGGCCATCGCGCCCAGCTCCGCGAGCTGCTCGCCGGCGATGCCGCGCGTGACGGCCCCGACCGGCTGGACGTCGCAGTACCCGGCCTCGCGTCCGAGGCGCCACACCTGCTCGACCACGCCGGCCGTGTCGGCGACGGGGTCGGTGTTGGCCATCGCGTGGACGGCGGTGTACCCGCCCATCGCCGCGGCCTTGGTCCCGGACTCGACGGTCTCGGCGTCCTCCCGGCCCGGCTCGCGCAGGTGGGTGTGCAGGTCGACCAGGCCGGGGAGGGCCACGAGGCCGGCGGCGTCGACGGTCTGCGCTCCGGCCTCGGCCAGGCCGGAGCCCACCTCGGCGATGGCGCCGTCCCGGACGAGGATGTCGGCGGCCTCGCCGCCCAGGATCCGGGCGCCCTTGATGATGTACGTCGTCACTGCGAGACCTCCTGGCCGATGGCGGGCTCGGAACCCCCGAGCAGCAGGTAGAGGACCGCCATGCGGGCGCTGACGCCGTTGGCGACCTGCTCGACGATCGTGGAACGGACGGAGTCGGCGACCTCGGCGGCGATCTCCACGCCGCGGTTCATCGGGCCGGGGTGCATGACGATGGCGTGCTCGGGCAGCTCGGCCATGCGCTCGGCGTCCAGCCCGTACCGGCGGCTGTACTCGCGCACGGTCGGGAAGTAGGCGGCGTTCATCCGCTCCTGCTGGACGCGCAGCATCATGATGACGTCGCTCTTGGGGATGACGCCGTCCAGGTCGTAGGACACCGAGCACGGCCAGGTGTCGATCGCGACGGGCAGGAGCGTCGGCGGCGCGACGACGGTGACGTCCGCGCCGAGCGTGTCCAGCAGCAGGACGTTGGATCGTGCCACACGGCTGTGCAGCACGTCCCCGACGATCGTGACCCTGCGGCCCTCCAGGTCGCCCAGCCGCTTGCGCATCGTGAACGCGTCCAGGAGCGCCTGCGTGGGGTGCTCGTGGGTGCCGTCGCCGGCGTTGACGACGCTTCCCTGCACCCAGCCGGCCAGCCGGTGCGGCGCGCCGGACGCGCCGTGCCGGATGACGACGCCGTCCGCGCCCATCGCCTCCAGCGTGAGCGCCGTGTCCTTCAGGCTCTCGCCCTTGGACACGCTGGAGCCCTTGGCGGAGAAGTTGATGACGTCCGCGGACAGCCGCTTCGCGGCCGCCTCGAACGAGATCCGGGTGCGGGTCGAGTCCTCGAAGAACAGGTTCACGACCGTCCGGCCGCGCAGCGTCGGCAGCTTCTTGATGGACCGGCCCGCGATCTGCGCGAGCTCCTCGGCCGTGTCGAGGACGAGCAGCGCGTCGTCGCGGCTCAGGTCGGCGGCGGAGATCAGATGGCGGTTCACCGGGCACCTCCCGCAGGGCCGAGCAGTACCGCGTCGCGCCCGTCGTTCTCGTCCAGCAGGACCTTCACGGTCTCGCGCATCGACGTGGGCAGGTTCTTGCCCACGTAGTCGGCGCGGATCGGCAGCTGCCGGTGCCCGCGGTCGACCAGGACGGCGAGCTGGACGGCGCGGGGGCGGCCGAGATCGTTCAGCGAGTCCAGCGCCGCGCGCACCGTGCGCCCGGAGAACAGCACGTCGTCGACGAGGACGACGACCCTGTCGTCGACGCCCTCGGCGGGCAGTTCGGTGCGGCCGAGCGCGCGGGCGGGCCGCAGCCGCAGGTCGTCCCGGTACATGGTCACGTCGAGCGAGCCCCAGGGCACCGGCCGGCCCTCGACCTCGCGCAGCGCCCCGGCGAGCCGCTCGGCCAGCGTCACGCCGCGGGTCTGGATGCCGAGCAGCAGGACGTCGTGGCCGCCCTTGGTCCGCTCGAGGATCTCGTGTGCGATGCGGGTCAGCGCGCGCCTGATGTCGGGACCCTCCAGAACGGCCTTGGGCCGAGGATCACCGTCAGCGACGCGACGTTCCTGTCCGGGGGCAGCATTCACCACCGAAACCTCCTTTCCCGCCTCACGGGACGGGCCTTAAAGGACGTCTTGTCGCACACACGTTAGCAGCCGGGCCCGACCGCCTTACACCCGGACCGCTCCACGTCTTCGCAGGTGAGAGCGGTCACATTCGGCGGCCCCCAGGGCGGCGGCCCGACACCGTGACGACCCCGCCGCGCCCCGCCCGCGGGGGGCCGCGGAGGATCCGGACGGCCCGGATCGAGTCCTGCGGATTCGACCGCTTTTTTCCAATCAGCTTGACCTGGGGCCGTACCCGTTTTACCGTCACTGTCCGTAACCATCCCTGGAGACAGACTCTTGAGGCCCTCCGGCTTCGTGAATCTGTCTCGCCCCGGTGACAAGCCGGGGTTTCAACGACGACGAAAGTGAGCCTGGGGGCCGCATAATGCCGTCTGAATACGCAAAGGCTCTCGGCGCGCGCCTGCGCGCCATCCGCACCCAGCAGGGCCTGTCCCTGCACGGGGTGGAAGAGAAGTCCCGCGGCCGCTGGAAGGCCGTCGTCGTGGGTTCGTACGAGCGGGGCGACCGCGCCGTCACCGTTCAGAAGCTGGCCGAGCTCGCCGATTTCTATGGCGTGCCGGTTTCCGAGTTGCTGCCCGGCGGAGCCGCGCCGAGCCCGCTCGGGCCTACACCCAAGCTCGTGATCGATCTAGAGCGGTTGCAGCAGCTTCCGAAAGACAAGGCCGGTCCTCTCGCCCGTTACGCCGCGACGATCCAGAGCCAGCGGGGCGACTACAACGGAAAGGTCCTGTCCATCCGTCAGGAAGACCTGCGTTCACTCGCGGTCATCTATGACAAGTCCCCGACCGAGCTGACCGAGGAGCTGATCGGCTGGGGCGTCCTCGACCCGGAGGCGCGCCGCGCCGTCGAGTCGTTCTGACACACCGCACCACCTGCTTCACCCTGATACACCGCATCACCGGGCCGGGGCCCGCCGCACCACGCGGCGGGCCCCGGTCTCTTTCCAGACCCCCGTCCTTGCCGGGAGCGTCCTGCCCGCGAACTCACCCCGAAGACCCGGTCTTGACCCGGCGAGGACGGGGGTTCACGAGACGGCCGCGGTACGGCACTTCCCCTCGGCACGTGAGAAGTCCCCGGCCGGACGCCGTCTTCCTCTCGGGACGAGGAGGGCCAGCGGGAGGACCGCGGCCATGACCGCCGAGCTCACGGCGAAGCCGGTGGTGAAGCCCCCCTCGCCGGGCACGGCGACGATGACGACGGCGCTGACCTGCGTTCCGAGGGACGCGCCGACCGTGCGGATGAGCGTGTTGATGCCGGTGGCCACGCCCGTCTCCTCCGCGGGGACGGCGGCGACGACCAGGTTCGCCACGGCGGCGTAGGCGAAGCCCAGACCGATGCCCCGCGCCAGGCCCCCCACGTAGAGCTGCCACATGGCCTCGTGCTGGGCGGCCACGAACGCATAGCCGAGGGCGGTCATCAGCGCGCCGCCGAACAGGACCATGCGAGAGCCGATGCGCCGGTCGAGAAGGCCCGCCGTCATGCCCGCGACGGTCATGCCGACGCTGGCGGGAAGTTGCAGCAGCGCCGCCTGGGTGGCCGTCCCGCCGAAGCCGTAGCCGGTGTCGCCCGGGAGCTGGATGAGCAGGGGGAACAGCAGGCCGCCCGCCATGAGCGCGTAGCCGGACATGAGCGAGGCGGCGTTGGCCGTCCAGACGCCGCGCACCCGCATGAGGCGCAGATCGATCAGGGGTTCGCGCACGCGGTTCTCCACCCACGCCCACGCGCCGGCCATGACGGCCGACAGCGCCAGGAGGCCGAGGACGCCGGGGGACGTCCAGCCCCAGTCCATGCCTTCGGTGAGGGCGGTGAGCGCGGCCACGAGCCAGGCCGCGAACAGGACGGCGCCCCACCAGTCGACCCGGGCCGCCGGTCGGGGCGCCGACCTCGGGACGATCCACCAGGCGAGGGCGACCCCCGGCACCAGGCCGATGACGGGGACCCACAGGAGCCACCGCCAGCCGAGGAAGTCGATGATCGGCCCGGCCAGGCACCACGACACGGCGCCGCCCAGCCCCAGCATGGACGACATGAGGCCGACGGCCGCGGCCGTCCGGGCGGGCGGGATCACGTCCCGGATGATCGTGTAGGCCAGCGGGAAGACACCGCCGCCGACACCGCCGAGGACGCGTCCGGCCAGCATGACCGGCACGGTCCCGGCCAGGGCCGCGACCACCGTTCCCGCGGTCGCGACGACCAGGACGGCGAGGAGCACGCGGCGCGGCCCGTAGAGGTCGCCCAGCCGCCCCGCCACGGGAGTGGCGACCGCCGCGGACAGCGTCATCGCAGTGAGCGCCCAGGCCGCCCCCGCCGGTGTGGTGTTCAGGCCCTCCTGGATCTGCGGCAGCGCGGGGGTGACCACGGCCATGGACAGGGAGTAGGCCATCACCCCGAGGAAGGCCAGCAGCGGCACCAGCCCGCGCCCGCCCTGCCCCGCCACCGGACCCTCCTCTAGTTCGCCGCCCTAACAATCTCATAGCCGGACGAACCAACACAGAGGGGACCCCACCACTCCCTCGACAGGCGCCTCGGAATGACCCGCGGGCCCGCGTCACGACGCCCCGATCGCCCCGCCCTCCCGCAGCGCCTCGATCCGCTCAGGGGACAGGGACAGGACCTCGCGCAGCACCTCGTCCGTGTGTTCGCCCAGCGTGGGGGCGGGCGCGGGCGGCGATGAGGCGTCGCCGATCCGCACTGGGGAGCCGGGCGCCAGATGCGGGCCGATGCCCGGCTGGTCCAGGACGGACATGAGGGGTTCGTCAGACAGGCCGGCGGCCACCTCCGCGAAGTCCCGGTACCGGGACCACAGCACGGACGTCCCCGTCAGCCCGTCCGCGACCTGCGCGCACGTTCGGGGCGCGAACCAGGACGCGAGCACGCCGCCGAGAGCCTCACGGTGGCGATAACGGTCGCCGGCGCGGCGGAAGTCGGCATCGAGGGCGCGTTCGAGGGCACCGGTCACCTCACCGAGACCTGTGGCCTCCACCAGGTCACGCCAGTGCCGGGCCGTGAGGACGGCGACCATGACGCGCCCGTCCGCGGTGACGAAATCGCGTCCGAAGTCACCGAACAGGTGATTTCCCAGACGGGCCCGGGGCTCGCCCAGTTGCGCCTCCGCGAGGAAGCCGAGATTGCCCGCGGTGGCCAAGGCGACATCCTGCAGCGCGACGCGAAGACTCTGTCCCTCCCCCGTGCGCAGACGATGCCGCTCGGCCGCAAGCAGCCCGACGGTCATGTAGAGCCCGCAGGCCACATCCCATGCGGGCAGAGCGTGGTTGACCGGGGTCTCATGGCCGGACGGACCCGTGATCGACGGGAAGCCCATGGCGGCGTTCACCGTGTAGTCGACGGCGTTACCGCCTTCACGCGTCCCCTGGAGCTGGACATGGATCAGGTCGGCTCGCTGCGCCTTCAGCTCCTCGTAGCCGAGTCCTGGGCGCTGCGGCGCGTTGGTCAGGACGGTCCCGCTCTGCGCGACGAGACCGGCGACCACCTCACGGCCCTCTGGGGAACGCAGGTCGACGGTCACCGACCGCTTGCCTTTGTTGAGCCCTGCCCAGTACAGGCTCCGGCCCGACGGCGCGAGCGGCCACCGGTCTATGTCGGGCCCGCCACCCACCTGGTCGACCCGGATGACGTCCGCGCCGAGCTGCGCCAGCGTCATCCCACCCAGCGGCGTCGCGACGAAGCTGGACAGCTCCACCACGCGCATCCCGTCCAGCGGCAGCGTTCCCGTCATGAAGCGATGTCTATCAGGAACCGCCATCCGCTCCTGGAACGGGGCCATGGCATGGGCACGGCATCAGAACTCGCCCGGCCCCCCGGGAACGGATGGTCGCACCGGCCGCGATGCTGCTCGTCACGGTGGCCGTCCGGCGGCTCGGCGGCCCCGCCGACCGGTACGGGCCCGAGACTCGCCGGGCCGGATGGCGGCATGGCGGGGGATCGCGCCGGCGGGGCCGGCTCGGGGGGTTGCGGCCGCCGCCGGCGCGATCGCTGAGCACGCCGGAGGGGGGCGCCGTCCCGTGGTGAGGACGGCGGGACGGCGCCCCGGCCTCCGGCGGGGCCGGTCCCGGGAGGGGGACGGGCCTCGGGGGGGTGCTCAGCCGGCTTCGGGAACGGGCAGGGTCGGCTGCCCGGCGACGCCGAGGGTGTCCTCGACGAGGGTGACGAAGACCTCGGCGTCGTGCAGGAGCTCCTCCGCCTCGCGCGGGGTGACGGCGCGCGGCAGGCCCGCCTCGGCTGCGGCGCGCTTGTCGGCGCCCGCCGCGAAGAAGGCGGCCCACTCGCGCAGCGCGGGCTCGGCCTCGGGCAGCAGCACCCAGACGCTGCGGGGGCGGCCGCGGCGATGGGTCTCCAGGGGTTCCTTGGACGCCAGCACCGCGGCGGCGGCGCGCAGCGCCGCCAGGTGGGCGCACACATAGCGGACGGCGGCCGAGGTGGCCTCGGCCGCCTCGGCGAGGCCCATGCGGGCGGCGTGCAGCTGGCCTTCGGCCGTGTGCGCCGGACGCGGCGCGGGCAGCGGGCGGTGGCGTGGGCGTGGGCTCGGCGATGGGACGGACTGGGCGGCGGAGTGGATCCCGCGTGCGGTCATCGTTCCGGACATGTCTGCCTCCTTCCGGGCTCGGGCCGGCCGGGCGGAGAGCTTCCCCTCACTCCGCCCGGCCGTCCGTCCCGCCGAAACACCGCGAACGGCGGGGACGTCGCCCTGGCGCGGGCCGCGAGTCCCGCACCACATCGAACATAAGTTCGACGCACTCACAGTAAAGCGCCCTGACGGCGATTCGTCAACGTGTTCGAACGCGTGTCGCGCCCCGCAGGTCAGCGGGCATGACCGCAGTACGACAGCGGGGTACGACAGCAGGCCGTGGGACGCTAGTGAGGCCGCCTGACGTGCACGGGGACGTTCGTCCCGAGGAGGTCCGGGAAGTACTCGGCGATGTGCATCGGCATCCGGACGCAGCCGTGCGAGGCGGGGTACTTGGGCACGTCCAGAGCGCCGTGGAAGGCGATGCCGCCGTTGAAGTAGATCGGGTTGTAGAGCTGCCCCAAGGGCGAGGTCTCCCAGCCGGAGGCGCGGCGTCCCGTCCGGAAGTCGCCCGTACCGGTCGTGGCGTAGCGGCAGCGCGCGACGGTGGCGCCTCGGTCCTTGGCGCAGTAGTACTCACCGGAGCCGGAAGAGACGTGTGAGATGAGCCGCGGCTCGCCGTTCTCGTAAAGAACGAGGTACTGGCGCTTCAGGTCCACGTCGACGCGGTCCTTCTCGCGCTTCTTGGCCACCGGCCGCGGCTCCTTGGGCGCGTCCAGGGCCCTCCAGAAAGACGCGCCGAGGGTGCTCTTCTGCTTGAGGCGGTTGACCGCCTGGAACGCCCAGACGGCCATCTGGGTGGACGTCCCGTACTTCCCGTCCACCTTGCCCGGGTCGTAGTGCAGCTCCTTGAGCCGGCGCTGGAGGGCTTTGACGTCAGCGCCCTTGGCTCCCGGTTTCAGCTTGCGGTGCGTGGGCGTGGGGCTCGGTGTGGGCGTCGTCTTCGTCGCCGACGGCGAGCCCTTCCCCGCGCCCGGCGCCGCGGCCTCCGTGTCGTTGCAGCCCGTCACGAGGACGGCCGCCATCAGCAGAACCGCGCTCTTCCGCACGTCGATCGGTCTCCCTCGCATGCGCTGACCTTAAAGTGCTACCCATGCATCCGAATGCCGAAATCGTCGCGAAGGTCCTGCTCGATCAGGGCGCGACCGGAGTCATCGTAGAGCTTCCCGACTCCGCGCGGACGGCGCAGGCCGCGGCCGACCAGCTGGGCTGCGAGGTCGGCGCGATCGCCAACAGCCTGCTGTTCGACGCCGACGGGGCGCCGCTGCTCGTGCTGACCAGCGGCGCGCACCGCGTCGACACGGCGAAGGTCGCGGCTCTGGTGGGTGCGGCGAAGGTGCGGCGGGCGACGCCGGAGTTCGTCCGTGAGGCGACCGGCCAGCCGATCGGAGGCGTCGCCCCGCTCGGCCACCCGGCGCCGATCCGCACCCTCGTGGACGTCTGGCTGGACCGGTACGACCAGGTGTGGGCGGCGGGCGGGCACCCGCACACCGTCTTCCCCTCGTCGTACACCGAACTGCTGAGGATCACCGGGGGAACCCCCGCGGAGGTGGAGTGATGGAGATCTGGCACAACCCGCGTTGTTCGAAGAGCCGTGCCGCTAAGGCCGCGTTGGACGAGGCGGGCGTCGAGTACACCGAGCGCCGCTACCTGGACGAGCCGCCCACGGCGGACGAGCTGGACGCGGTTCTCACCCGGATCGGCGCCGAGCCGTGGGAGGTGGCGAGGCTGAACGAGCCGGTCGCCAGGGAACTCGGGCTCAAGGACCTCGACCACGACCGGGCCAGGTGGATCGAGATCATGGTGGCCAACCCGGTGCTGATCCAGCGCCCGATCGTCCTGACCGGCGACGCCGCCGTCGTGGCCCGTGACGACGCATCGGTGCGCAAGGCCCTCGGCGACCGGTGAGATCGGCGGCCGGTGACGTCGGTCTCTCGCTCTTCCGTCACCCGGCGGACCGTCCCGCGGGTCTAGTCTCTGTCGGGTGAGGGACCCGAAGCTGCGCGAGATCGACGAACGCGCCTTCCTACGCAGGCTCGGCCCCATGCTGGACGTGTACGCGGCCGCGATGGAGCCGCCGAACGAGCAGCTCCCGGGCCGGCACACCATCATGGAACGGCACGCCTCGTATCCGGGGTTCCGCGCGTTCGTCGTCGAGCGGCGCGGCGCGCTGCCCGTCATGCCCGGCCCCGTCCAGGGTTTCGCGTACGGGTTCCATGGGACGCGCGGCCAGTGGTGGCACGACGTCGTCCACCAGGCGCTGTCCGATCTGGAGGGACCCGAGCACGCCGAGGCGTGGCTGGAGGACGCGTTCGAGGTCGCCGAACTGCACGTCCATCCGCAGGCACAGGGCAAGGGCCTCGGCCGGGGGCTGCTCAACGCGCTCTGCGAGGGGCGGCCGGAGCGGACGGTCGTGCTGTCGACGCTCGACAGGAGACCGGACACTCCGGCGCGCACCCTCTACCGCTCGGTCGGCATGATCGACCTGCTGACCGATTTCGAGTTCCCCGGCGGCGGGCCCCGCTACGCGGTCATGGGCGGGACGCTGCCCCTGGCGCCGTATCCGGCGCCGTCCAGCAGCGAGTAGACCTCGCGCGTCGCCGTGGACTTGTTGAACGTGATGAAGTGGATTCCCGGCGCGTCCTGCTCGAGCAGCTCGGCGCACAGCTCGGCGGCGTGCTCGATGCCGAGCCTGCGGACCGCCTCGGGGTCGTCCGCGACGGCGTCGAACCGGGCCTTGACCTCGGGCGGGAACGGCGCGCCCGACAGCTGCTCGGACCGCTCGATCGTGCTGATCTGGGTCACCGGCATGATGCCCGGCAGGATCGGCACGTCGCAGCCGGTGGCGGCGACGCGGTCGCGCAGCCGGAAGTAGTCCTCGGCCCGGAAGAACATCTGAGTGATCGCGTAGTCGGCGCCGGCCCGGCACTTCTCGACGAAGTAGCGGGTGTCGCTCTCGACGTCGGGCGAGCGGGGATGCTTGTAGGGGAACGCGGCGACGCCGACGCTGAAGTCGCCGTAGGAGCGGATCAGCCGGACGAGCTCGGCGGCGTACTCCACGCCGTCGGGGTGCTTGACCCACTCCCCCATCGGGTCGCCGGGCGGGTCGCCGCGCAGCGCGAGGACGTTGCGGACGCCGGCCGCGGCGAACCGGCCGATGAGGTTGCGCAGTTCGGCCTGGGAGTGGTTCACCGCGGTGAAGTGCGCGACGGGGGTGAGGGTGGTGTCGGTGGCGATCCGCTCGACGATGTCGACGGTCGTGTCGCGGGTGCCGCCGCCCGCGCCGTAGGTCACCGACACGAACGTCGGGTGCAGCGACTCCAGTTCGCGGATCGTGCGCCAGAGGTTCCGCGCGCCCTTGTCGGTCTTGGGCGGAAAGAACTCGAACGAGAACGAGCGCGCGCCCGAGGCGAGCAGCTCTCGGACGGCGGGGGGCCGGGCGGGGCGCAGGCGTCGCATTCCCCAAGCCTACAGAAGGGCGCGCGGCCGCCGATCCGCGTGATGCTCACCACATCGTACGGCCGTTATGTCCCTATTTCTGAAGCTTCACTGACTTCTCACGTTTTTGGGGTGAGGTGGAAACAGCCCAGGTGGATACGATCGCGGCATGTCGACCAGCCGCATCCGTAAGGAGGTCGACGAGGCCCTCCTTGGCTTCGTCGACCGGCAGCGCCCGGCCCTGCTGAACATCAGCGCCGACCTCGCGCCCCTGCTGTCCGCCCTGGACGCCCTGCTGGGCGGCGGGAAGCGGCTGCGTCCCGCGTTCTGCTACTGGGGGTGGCGCGCCGCCGGCGGCGAGGACGGCCCCGGCATCGTGACCGCCGCCGCGTCCCTGGAGCTGCTCCAGGCCAGCGCGCTGATCCACGACGACGTCATGGACTCCAGCGACACCCGCCGCGGCCAGCCGTCCGCGCACCGCCGGTTCGAGGCGCTGCACCGCGCGCAGGGCTGGCCGGGCGGCGCGGAGGCGTTCGGCGGCGGCGCCGCGATCCTGCTCGGCGACCTGTGCCTGGCCTGGTCCAGCGAGATGTTCGAGGCGTGCGGGCTCGGCGGGGACGGCGGGCGGCGCGGCCGCGAGGTCTACGACCTGATGCGCACCGAGGTCATGTGCGGCCAGTACCTCGACATGCTGGAGGGCACCCGCCGCGAGGCCAACGTCGCGACGGCCCTGCGGGTGGTGGAGTACAAGAGCGCCAAGTACACGATCGAGCGCCCGCTGCACCTCGGCGCGGCGCTGGCCGGCGCCCGCCCGGACGTGACGGCCGCGCTCACCGGGTACGGCCTGCCGCTCGGCATCGCCTTCCAGCTCCGCGACGACGTGCTCGGCGTGTTCGGCGACCCCGCCGAGACCGGCAAGCCCGCGGGCGACGACCTGCGCGAGGGCAAGCGGACGGTCCTGGTCGCGCTCACGCTGGAGCGCGCGTCCGCGGCGCAGGCGGCGGCGCTGGAGCGGCGCCTCGGCGACCCGGACCTCGACCGGCCGGGCGTGGACGAGCTGCGCGGGATCATCGAGGAGACCGGCGGCCTCACCGCCTGCGAGGCCATGATCGAGCGGTACCGGCGCGAGGCCGAGAAGGCCTTGGAGGCGGCGCCGATCACCGCCGAGGCCCGCCGGGCCCTCGGCGAGCTCGCGGTGGCGGCCATCACCCGCAGCACCTGAGTCCCCCATGACACGATCCGGCCAACTTTCCGTGGCGGGCTAGAACTTTCCCACTGATCGGTGGCAGAAATGTCGCCATGTGCGCCGACACCCCAGGGAACCGCGTCCCCCGTTTCGACCCTCTCCCCCAGGAGGAGTGGGACGACGTGCTCAAGGCCGTCACCGAGACGATCGGCCCGCTGAACGTCGTCACCACGCTCGCCCGCCACCCGGAGCTGTTCCACTCCTGGATCGGGTTCGGCTCGATGCTGCTGATGAAGGGCACGCTGAGCGCCCGGGACCGCGAGCTGGCCATCCTGCGGACGGCATACCACCGGTCCTGCGCGTACGAGTGGGACCACCACCGCGTGGTCGCGCTGGGCGTGGGGCTCACCGAAGCGGAGATCGCCGCGATCCGCCTCGATCCGGACGGGCACGGCTGGAGCGAGGACGACCGCATGGTGCTGACCGCCGCCGACGAGTTGCACGTGAACGGCACGATCAGCGACGCGACCTGGACGGCGCTGTCCACCCGGTTCGGGGAGCGCGAGCTGATCGAGCTGGTCATGCTGGTCGGCCACTATCACATGATCGCTTTCGCGCTGAACGCCCTCCGGGTCCAGAACGAGGAGAGCGGCTGATGCGCGTGGGCCGGTGGCTGCCGGCGGCGGGCGCGCTCGCGTCCGTCCTGGCGCTCACGGCGGTGCCGGCGCCCGCGGAGGCCCGCGCGCCGCTCGGACGCTGCGGCGACCCGGCACGGCGACCATGGTGCGACAAGGGGCTGACCCCGGATCGGCGGACGGCGCTGCTGCTGCCGAAGATGACCGCCGACGAGAAGATCGCGATGCTGGCGTCGGACGACCCTTTCGGCGGCCCGTTGGGCGGGTTCTCCGAGGACGCCCACGCCGACACGAACAACGGGATCGAGCGCCTCGGCATCCCGCCGCTCTACATGGCCGACGGCCCGGCGGGCGTCCGGCAGGGGAAGGCGACCGCCCTGCCCGCGCCGATCGCGCTGGCGGCGGGTTTCGACCCGAACGCCGCGCGGCTGTACGGCGGGACCGTCGCGTGGGAGGCGCGGCACCGCGGCAACGACCTCGTCTTCGGGCCCACCGCCGACGTTCTGCGGACGCCCCGCAACGGCCGGACGTTCGAGGGCTTCGGCGAGGACCCCTACCTGTCGGCGACGCTCGGAGTGCCCTGGATCAAGGGCGCGCAGGCGCAGGGCGTGATGACGTCGGTCAAGCACATGGCCGTGTACACGCAGGAGACCGACCGGCTGTCGCTCAGCATGAACGTCGACCCGCGGACGCTTCGGGAGATCTACCTGCCGCCGTTCGAGGCCGCGGTGAAGGACGCCGGAGCGGCGACCGTGATGTGCGGGTTCGGACGGCTGAACGGACGGTGGGCCTGCCAGGACGACGCGGCCCTCAGCAAGATCCTTCGGTCGGAGTGGGGGTTCACGGGGTTCGTCCCGTCCGACCACACCGCCGCGCAGGACACCGCCGGCGCCGCCAACGGCGGCCTCGACATGGAACTGCCGATCGGCATGAAGTACAACGCGTTCCTGCTGAAGCTCGCAGTCGCCCAGAAGAAGGTCACGCAGGCCACCATCGACGCGCACGTCCGCAACATCCTGCGGACGATGTTCAGGTTCGGGGTGTTCGACCGGCAGGCGTACCCCAACGACCTCACCCGCATCGACCGTGCGGCGAGCCAGAGCGCCGCCCGGCAGGTCGAGGAGGGCGGGATCACGCTGCTGAAGAACGACGGCGTCCTTCCGCTGAAGGCCCCGGCGTCGATCGCACTGATCGGGCGGGCCGCTCAGCAGAGCCCGAGTGGTTTCGGCTCGGCGAAGGTCGTTCCCTTCACGACCGTGAGCGCACAGGACGGCATCACCCGCCGCGCGGGGTCCGGGACCAAGGTGACCTACGACAACGGTGACGACCACGGGGACGCCGCCGACGCCGCGCGTGGGGCGGATGTCGCCATCGTGTTCGCCACCGACAGCCAGGGCGAGTTCTTCGACAAGTCGTGCCTGACGCTGGAATGCGGCGAGCCGCTCAGAGGCGACCAGGACGGACTGATCTCCGAGGTCGCCAAGGCCAACCCGAACACGATCGTCGTACTGAACACGGGCGGGCCGGTGCTGACGCCTTGGGCCGGGCAGGTGAAGGGCATCGTCGAAGCCTGGTACCCCGGTCAGGAGGCCGGGACCGCCCTGGCGCGCGTCCTGTACGGGGACGTGGACCCAGGCGGACGGCTCCCCGTGACGTTCCCCGTCAACGAGAACGACGCGCCGACGTCCGGGAACCCGGCCCAGTACCCCGGCCTCAACAAGAACACCACGTTCTCCGAGGGCGTCATGGTCGGCTACCGGCACTACGACGCGAACGGCATCGCGCCAAGGTTCCCGTTCGGGCACGGCCTGTCGTACACGACGTTCGCCTATAGCGGTCTCGTGGCGACCTCCAAGGCCGTGCAGGTGACGGTCACCAACACCGGCCAGAGGACCGGCATCGCCGTCCCGCAGCTCTACATCGGCATGCCGTCGCCCGGCGCGGAAGTGCCGCAACCACCGAAGCAGCTCAAGGGCTATGCCAAGGTCACGCTCGGGCCAGGCCAGAGCGCGATGGTGACGTTCCCATTGACTCCGCGCTCGTTCTCCTACTGGAACCAGGCGGCGAAGGCGTGGAAGGTCGCCGACGGCTGCTACAAGGTCATGGTGGGCGCATCGTCCCGTCAGATCTCCCGGTCGGCGGCACTCGGGGCATGCCGCTGACAGTGAAAGATCGCGGTTCCCCTGCCTTACTCGCCGGTTACGCGGTACAAATGAGGAAATCTTCGTCCGTCCCCGCCGAGTCGGAGTCCCCCTGTGCCGCACGACACCTCCCGCGGGAGGACGAACCCCAGTCCCGCGCGTACCGCCGCCCGCCCCGGGCGGTCCGGCCAGGCCCATGCGGGCCGGCCCGGTAAGCCGCGCCACGGCCAGGCACATGCCGGGCAGGCCCGTTCCGGCGCCGACCGGCAGGGCGGCCCGGACGGGCGCGGCGGCCAGGAACGCCAGGGCGGCGCGAAGCGCCCGGGCGGCCCGGAAAGGCAGGGCGCCATGTCCCGGCACGGCCACGGCCGGGACCGGCGGCACGAGACGCCGCTCGGCCCCGACGACCCGCGCGGCCTCGGCGGCTACACACTGCTCGGACGGCTCGGCGAGGGCGGGCAGGGCGTGGTGTACCTCGGCCGGGACGGCGACGGCGGGCTCGTCACCGTCAAGCTGCTCCGCGGCGGCGTGGCGGCCGGACAGCGGGCGCGCAGCCGCTTCGTCAAAGAGGCGGACGCGGCGCTGCGGGTGTCCGGACGGCACACCGCGCGCGTCCTGGACGCGGACATGACCGGCGACCGCCCCTACATCGTCAGCGAGTTCGTCGAGGGGCCCTCGCTCCAGCACGTCGTCGAGGACCGCGGCCCGCTGCCCGCGCCGCGGCTGCGCAAGCTCGCGGCGCGCACGGCGGCTGCGCTGGCCGCGATCCACCGCGCCGGGATCGTGCACCGCGACTTCAAGCCCGGCAACGTGCTGCTCGGCCCGGACGGCGCCAAGGTCATCGACTTCGGCATCGCCCGCACCGCCGACGCCCTGGGGCTGGACACGCCGCTGACCACCGGCCCGGTCGGCACCCCCGCCTACATGGCGCCCGAGCAGATCGAGGAGGAGCCGGTCGGGCCGGCCGCCGACGTGTTCGCCTGGGGCGCCACGATGGTGTTCGCCGCGACCGGGCACCCGCCGTTCGGCAGCGGGCCGAGCGCGGCGGTCATGCGGCGGGTGACGTCCCGCAGGCCGGACCTCGGCGACATGGAGGGGCCGCTGCGCGACCTCGCGGCCCGCTGCCTGGACAAGAACCCCGCCGCGCGGCCGACCGCGGCGCAGCTCGTCCGGGCGCTGCGCGCGGGACAGGGTCCGGCGCCGAAGCCGCGCCCGACCCGGATCCCCCGTTACCGGTGGCGGATGATGGTCGCGCTCGGCGCCGTCGTCGTCGCCGGGTTCGCGCTCGGCATGCTGTTCTGACCGTCGGTCACCAGTGCGGCGGACGGTCCTCCAGCAGCCGGGAGTCGTCGTCGCCGGCGCGCCACTCGCCCCACCCGGTATCGGTGTCGTCGGACGTCTGGTCCGGCAGGATCTCCAGGTCGTCGTCGAGGTCGACCGAGCGGTCGTCGTCGGGTCCCACGTTCATGATCCCTATTGTCGGTGATCGATCCGGGACCCGCACCGTGATACAGGTCAAACCATGACAAGGTTCAGGAGGCCGGTGTCCGGGAGGCCAGCCGGCGCGCGAACTCGGCCGCGGCGGCACCCGGATCGTCCGCCTCGGTGATCGCCCGGACCACCACGACGCGGGTCGCCCCCGCGGCCAGGACCTCGTCCAGGTTGCCGAGGTCGATGCCGCCGATCGCGAACCACGGCCGCGCGACCCGCTGCGCCGCGACGTACTCCAGCAGCTTCGGCCCCGGAGCCGGGCGCCCCGGCTTCGTCGGCGTCGGCCAGACCGGGCCGGCGCAGAAGTAGTCGGTGCCCGGCTCGGCCGCCGCCACTGACGCCTGCTCGCCGGAGTGCGTCGACCGTCCGATCAGCATGTCGCCGCCGATGATCTCGCGGGCGGCGGGCACCGGCAGATCGTCCTGGCCGAGGTGCAGCACGTCCGCGCGGACGGCGTGCGCCACGTCGGCGCGGTCGTTCACCGCCAGCAGCGCCCCGTGCCGCTCGCAGGCCGCCCGGAAGATCTCCAGGTAGGCCATCTCCTGCCGCGCCTCCAGGCCCTTCTGGCGGAGCTGGACGAGGTCGACGCCGCCCCCGAGGACCGCGTCCAGGAAGTCGGGCAGGTCCCCCTGCCGCTCACGCGCGTCCGTGCAGAGGTAGAGGCGGGCTCGGCTGAGCCGGGCGCGCAGGGCGACCGCGCGCTCGCCGGGGAGGTGCCTGGACACGGCGGAGGAACGTCCTTTCCCAAGAGCGGTCACGAGGTCACGCGGCGGCCCGGTGCCGTCACGCGTGACCTCGCGATCGTGTCACATGCGTCGTATGCCCTGGAAAGCGCGGGGGGCGCCCTAGAAAGCCAGTGCCTGGGCGCGCCGGCGGACCTCGGTCCCCCGGTTCTCGGTGAGCGCGTCCACGGGCGTTCCCGGCAGCGTGTCGTCGGCCGTGAACAGCCAGCGGATCGTCTCGACGTCGTCGAATCCGGCGTCCGACAGGAGCGTCAGCGTGCCGGGCAGCCCCTTGATGACCTGGCCGTCCTTGATGAAGGCCGCGGGCACCATGGGTTCGCCGTCCCGGCGCACCGCGAGGATCCGGTGCTCGTGGATGAGCTGCTTGATCCGGTGGGGCTTGATCCCGAGCCGCTCGGCGGTCTCCCTGAGGGTGAGCCATTCGCCGGCGAGGGCGTCGGTGCGGGGGTCCAGTGCGCTGTCAACGGTTGCGTGCATCTGCGTCACGCCCCCTTGCTACCACGCCATCGGAACCCTCAAACCCCCTGGACAACCGTTACCCCACCCGCGATCGCTATCCGCGAACGGCCTGCCGGACGGGCACGTCCGGGTCGGCGATCGCCTCCGGATCCACCGGCGTCCCGGCGGCGATCACCCGCCTCGCCTGCACCAGGTCGCGGGGCCTGTCGACGGTGAGGATCGCGTCCAGGCGGTCGCCGGTCAGCCACGCCACGGCCCACTTGCGGCCGGACGGGTCGCCCCGGTGGACGAGCCGCTCGGACGCGGCGTGACTGCCCGCGTACTGGACCATGCGCCCGAACTGCTCGGACCAGAAGTAGGGGGCGGCGTCGTACTCGGCGTCCCGGCCGAGGAGGGCCGCGGCGGCGACCTCGGGGGCGTTGAGGGCGGTGTCCCAGTGCTCGACGAGGAGCCGCCGCCCGTAGCGCCGCGACCACCAGGCGGCGCAGTCCCCGACCGCCACGACGTCCGGGCGGAGCGAACCGGGATCCTCCTCGCCCATGTAGGCGCGGAAGGAGCCGTCGGTGACCACGCCGCGCTCCAGCAGCAGGCCGGAGCCCTCCAGCCAGGACAGGACGGGCCGGACGCCGACGCCGACGACCACCTCGTCCGCGTCGATCGTCGCCCCGCCGGCGAGGACGAGGCCGCCGTCGCGCACCTCCGCCACCTTGACGCCGGTCCGCAGCTCGACCCCGGCCTCGGCGTACCAGGGCGCGGTGAGCGCCCCCACCTCGGGTCCGATCGCGTTGGCGAGCGGGGTGTCGGCCGCCTCCACGACGGTGACGCGGCAGCCCTTCCCGGCCGCGGTCGTGGCGACCTCGGCGCCGATCCAGCCCGCCCCGACGATCACGATCCGGGCGCCCTCGACGAGCCGGGCCCGCAGGTCGCGGGACTCGTCGATGGTGCGCAGGACGTGCTGGCGACCGTCCCCCGGCAGCGTGATCGGGGCCGCGCCGGTCGCGATCACCAGACCGTCGAACGGAAGGTCGCCCGCCGTGGACGCGACCGTGCCGCCGCGCCCCGGCCCGTCCAGCCGCAGGCCGGTGGCGCGCTCGCCGAGCAGCAGCTCGCAGCGCAGCGCGTCCCAGTCCGCGTCGACGGTCGTGTCGTCGGACTCGCCCGCGAGGACGGCCTTCGACAGCGGCGGACGGTCGTAGGGCCGGTGCCGCTCCGCCGACACGAGGGTCAGCGCGCCCTCGTACCCCTTGCTCCGCAGGGCCTCGGCGGCGCGCACGCCGGCCAGCCCGCCGCCAACGACGATGACCCTCTCCATGAAGGCAACCCTAACCGGCGGCGATTCTCTGATGGACACCTGTCCAGGCAATGGCGCGCGTTGCCAAGGTCGTAAGGTGGGAACCGGGTAAAAACGGCACAGAGCGCGGGAGTCCGGTGCGACCGGGCTGAGAGGGCGGCTGAACGGGCCGCCGACCGCCACGACCTGATCCGGATCATGCCGGCGAAGGGAGCGCGCATGCAGATCGTGATCATCGGCGCCGGGGTCATCGGCCTGGCCACCGCCTGGCGGGCCGCGGCGGGCGGCGCCGCCGTCACCCTCGTCGATCCGGCGCCCGCGTCCGGCGCCTCGTCCGTGGCGGCGGGCATGCTCACCCCGGTCAGCGAGCTGACGTACGGCGAGGAGCCGCTGCTGCGGCTCGGCCTCGCCTCCCGCGACCGGTACGGCGCGTTCGTCGCCGAACTGGAGGAGTTGACCGGCCTGGAGACCGGTTACCGCACCGACGGGATCATCGAGGTCGCGTCCGACTCCGACGACCTCCGGTACCTGGACGACCTGCGCCGCTTCCAGGAGAGCCTCGGCATTCCCGTCGAGGCCCTGACCGGCCGGGAGTGCCGGCGGCTGGAGCCGATGCTCGCGCCCGGCGTGCGCGGCGGCCTGCTCGCCCCCGAGGACGGCTCGGTCGACCCGCGCCGGCTCACCCCGGCGCTGCTGGCGGCGTGCGAGCGGCTCGGCGTCCGGCTCGTCCGGCGGCGCGCCGCGCGCGTCGTCGCCGAGAGCGGCGCGGCGGCCGGGGTGGGGCTGGACGACGGCACGGTCGTCCACGCGGACCGGGTGCTGCTGGCCGCCGGGCCGTGGTCGGGCGACCTGGAGGGCCTGCCGCCGGGGACCGTGCCCCCCGTCCGCCCGGTGAAGGGGCAGGTGCTCCGGCTCCGCACCCGGACACCGTTCATCCGGCGGTCGACCCGCGGGCTCGTGAAGGGGTCGTCGGTCTACCTGGTGCCGCGCGCGGACGGCGAGGTCGTCGTCGGCGCCACGCAGGAGGAGCTGGGCTTCGACACGCGCGTCACCGCCGGCGGGCTGTGGGAGCTGCTGCGGGACGCCCGCGAGTTGCTGCCCGGCATCACCGAACTGGAGTTCGCCGAGGTCACGGCCGGGCTGCGTCCGGGCTCCCCGGACAACGCGCCCGTGATGGGCCCCACCGCGATGCCCGGCCTGTACGTCGGCACCGGGCACTTCCGCAACGGCATCCTGCTGACCCCGGTGAGCGCGGACATCCTGTCCGCGATGCTGCTGGACGGGCCCGTCCCCGAGATCGCCGGGCCGTTCACGCCCGGCCGCTTCTCCGCCGGGGTGAACGCATGAAGGTGATCGTCAACGGTGAGCCGCGCGAGCTGCCGGAGGGCGTGAGCGTCGCCGAGGCCGTCGCGTCCGTCACCGCCGCGGGGACCGGCGTGGCCGCCGCGCTCAACGACGAGGTCGTCCGGCGCTCGGCCTGGGACACGACGACCCTGCGCGACGCCGACCGGCTCGAAGTCTTGACCGCCGTACAGGGAGGATGACGTGGAGGACAAGCTGGTCATCGCCGGCGAGGAGCTGGGCTCGCGGCTGATCATGGGGACCGGGGGCGCGCCCAGCATGACGGTGCTGCGGGAGGCGCTCACCGCGTCCGGGACGGAGCTGACCACGGTCGCGATGCGGCGGGTGGACCCGTCCGCACGCGGCTCGGTGCTGGACGTGCTGGCCGAGTGCGGCATCCGGATCCTGCCGAACACGGCGGGCTGCTTCACCGCGGGCGAGGCCGTCCTCACGGCCAAGCTCGCCCGCGAGGCGCTCGGCACGGCCTGGGTCAAGCTGGAGGTGATCGCGGACGAGCGGACGCTGCTGCCCGACCCGATCGAGCTCGTGGAGGCCGCCGAGCAGCTCGTCGACGACGGTTTCACCGTCCTGCCGTACACCAACGACGACCCCGTCCTCGCGCACCGCCTGGAGCAGCTCGGCTGCGCGGCCGTGATGCCGCTCGGCTCCCCGATCGGGTCGGGCCTCGGCATCCGCAACCCGCACAACATCGAGCTGATCGTCGAGCGCGCGAACGTCCCGGTGATCCTGGACGCGGGGCTCGGCACCGCGTCCGACGCCGCCCTGGCCATGGAGCTCGGCTGCGACGCCGTGCTCCTCGCGACCGCCGTGACCCGCGCGCAGTCCCCCGCCCGGATGGCCGCCGCGATGCGGCACGCGGTCGAGGGCGGGCGGCTCGCCAGGCTGGCCGGGCGGATCCCGAAGCGCCGGTACGCGCAGGCGTCCTCCCCCTTCGAGGGCCTCGCCACCTCGTAGCATCGCTAAAGGTTCGGTTGTAGAAGTTTTCGCTGGACCTGAAATGTCCGCGCCTCCAGACTTGGGGCCGTCCACCGGACGCCGTGCCGCAACCCGGCAGATCGTTTCGGTGTTCATGGAAACGACCCATACCTAAGGTGCGTGACATGCAGCAGGACAGCGGCGCGCGCGTCGGCAAACTCGCGGTGGCGGCCGCCACGGTGACGGTGGTCCTCTGGGCGTCGGCCTTCGTCGCGATCCGCAGCGCGGGCGCCGAGTACAGCCCCGGAGCCCTCGCCCTCGGCCGCCTCCTTTCCGGAACGGTCGTGCTGGGCGCGCTCTGGCTCGTCCGGCGGGAGGGCCTGCCGCCCAAGGCGGCCTGGCCCGGCATCGTCACGGCGGGCCTGCTGTGGTTCGGCGCCTACATGGTCGCGCTGAACTGGGGCGAGCAACTGGTGGACGCGGGCACCGCCGCCCTTGTCGTCAACATCGGGCCGATCCTCATCGCGCTCCTCGGCGGCTGGCTGCTGAAGGAGGGCCTGTCGTCCCGGCTGATGATCGGCATGGCCGTGTCGTTCACCGGCGCCGCCGTCGTCGGGCTGTCGATGTCCGGTGAGGGCCGCTCGTCCGTCGGCGGGGTGCTGCTCTGCCTGTTCGCCGCCGTCACCTACGCGGCCGGCGTGGTGAGCCAGAAGCCCGCGCTGCGGCACGCCTCGGCGCTGCAGTTCACGACATTCGCCTGCGCGATCGGCGCGCTCGCGACCCTGCCGTTCTCCGGGCAACTGGTGTCCGAGGCCGCGCACGCCCCGGTGGGCGCCACCCTCAACATGATCTACCTGGGCGTCTTCCCGACCGCGATCGCCTTCACCACCTGGGGTTACGCGCTGGCCCGCACGTCCGCCGGGAAGATGGGAGCCACCACCTACGCCGCGCCCGCCCTCGTGGTCGCGATGTCGTGGCTGTTCCTCGGCGAGGTCCCCGGGCTGATCACGCTGGCCGGCGGCCTGCTCTGCCTCACCGGCGTGGCCGTGTCCCGCAGCACCCGGCCGCTCCGCCGCCGCGTCCCGCCGGTCACTCCGGAACCCGCCGCCCCGGAATCACACTCCGGGCTCATCGATGCTCATACTCGCGACTGATGAGATCCACGCCGATTCGCCCGTAAACTCGCACCGATGGACACGACGGTTGCTGATCCACTCGTCGGGCGGGTGCTCGACGGGCGCTACCGCATTGAGTCCCGTATCGCGCGCGGCGGCATGGCGACGGTCTACGTCGCGCGCGACATCAGGCTCGACCGCATCATCGCGATCAAGGTGATGCACGCCGGACTCGCCTCCGACGAGGACTTCGTCGTCCGCTTCATCGGGGAGGCCAAGGCCGCGGCCGCGCTCTCCCACCCGAACGTCGTCGCGGTCTACGACCAGCGCACCGACGGCGAGCACACCTTCCTGGTCATGGAGTACGTCCCGGGCCGCACGCTCCGCGACGCGCTGAACTCGCTCGGCCGGCTCGGGCCGCGCGCCGCGCTGGACATCATGCTGCCGGTGCTGGCCGCCCTCGGCGCCGCGCACCGGGCCGGTCTCGTGCACCGCGACGTCAAGCCGGAGAACGTGCTGATCACCGAGGACGGCCAGGTCAAGGTCGCCGACTTCGGCCTCGCCCGGGCCGAGACCGCGAGCAAGATGACCAAGACCGGCATGATCATCGGAACGGTCGGCTACCTCGCGCCGGAGCAGGTGCTGTCCGGCAACGCCGACGTCCGCGCGGACGTGTACGCCGCCGGGATCATGCTGTTCGAGCTGATCACCGGGCACCTCCCGCACCAGGGCGACACCCCGCTCGCCGTGGCCTACAAGCACGTCAACGAGAGCGTCCCGCCGCCGTCCAGCGTCGTCCCCGGCCTGCCCCCCGAGGTGGACGCCCTGGTCACCGACGCGACGAGCCACGACCCGGCGCGGCGCCCGCTGGACGCGAACCAGTACCACGCCGAGGTCGCCGAGGTGTTCGGCGGCCTGCCCCGCGACTTCGACCGGCGCGTCGAGGAGTCGACCCGCAACGCCACCAGCGTGCTGGAGGCACCGCCCGCCCACGGGCGCACCGCCGTCCTGGACGCGGAGACGATGCCGCCCGAGTACGCTCCCCGGCCCACCAGGACCGACCGTGCGATCGGCGTGCTGACCGGCCGGTACGTCCTCGTCGCCATCGGCGCGATCGCGGCGGTCATCCTCGGATGGGCCGTCTACTACCAGACGTACGGGCAGTACGAGCACGTCCCGTCGTCGATCATCGGGATGAAGGTCGCCGACGCCCGCGACCAGCTGGAGTCCGACGGGCTGGAGGTGCGCACCGCCAAGGCGGTCTACGACGGCCGCGTCCACAAGGGCGGCGTCGCCAAGTCCGACCCGGCCGCCGGCGCCCGTATCGCCAAGGGCGAGACGGTCACGCTGACGCCGTCCAAAGGCATCACGCCCCGCGAGGTGCCCGACGTCGAGGGCAAGAGCCTGGCGGACGCCAAGAAGACGCTGGAGGACAAGGGCTTCACCGTCGGCCGGACGAGCACCAGCCCCTCCCAGACCGTCGCCAAGAACAAGGTCGTCAGCACCGATCCGCGCGGCGGCGAGAAGCAGTCCCCCGACGACCCCGTCAACATGGTCGTCTCCAGCGGCATGTCCATGCCCGGCCTCATCGGCCAGGACGGCGACGCCGCCGCCAACCAGCTGCGCTCCATGGGCCTGGACGTCACCGTCCAGAAGAAGCAGGTGGACGGCAAGGACCCGAACACCGTGATCGACCAGGACCCGTCCGAGGGCACCGGCGTCTCCCGCGGCGACGACGTCACCATCGTCGTCAACAAGCGCGACTGCATCGTCGACGCGGGCCCCTTCCAGTTCGGCTGCGACGACGGCGACGGCCAGCAGAACGTCCCCGTCCCCGACCTGACCGGCCGCCGCGTGAACGACGCCAGGGAGGCCCTGGAGGACTCCGGTTTCAGGGTCAACGTGACGGGCTTCGGCGGCAACACCGTCCGCTTCCAGTCCCCGAACAGCGGGGAGGCCCCGCGCGGCTCCACCATCACCATCGTCCGGGGTCCGTGACCGGCTAGTCTGAACGCGTCATGACCTCACCGATCAACCCCGTCGGGGCGCATGTCCCCGTGGCCGGGGGCCTCGCCACCGGCGGCCTCAAGTACGCCGCCGAGATCGGCGCCGAGACGATCCAGGTGTTCGTCGCCAATCCGCGCGGCTGGGCCCTCCCCGAAGGCAGGCCCGCCGAGGACGCGAAGCTCCGCGACCACGGCATCCCCGTCTACGTGCACGCCCCGTACCTGGTCAACTTCGGTTCCCCCACCCCCGAGACGCTCGCGAAATCGATCGCGACCGTCCGCCACTCCCTGACCCGAGGCAGGGCCATCGGCGCCCGGGGCGTCGTCGTCCACACCGGCTCGGCCGTGAGCCAGACCTACGACGAGGCCATGGCCCAGATCCACGAGCATGTCCTCCCCCTCCTCGAAGAGATCCCCGACGACGGCCCGGACCTCCTCCTCGAACCCATGGCGGGCCAGAACAACATGCTCTGCGCCAAGGTCCAGGACCTGGGCCCGTTCTTCGAGAAGCTCGAACACCACCCGAAGCTCGGCGTCTGCTTCGACACCTGCCACGCCTTCGCCGCCGGCCACGACCTGGCCGCCCCCGGAGGCGTCAAGGACACCATCGACGCCCTGGTCGCCACCGTGGGCGAGGGCCGCCTGAAACTGATCCACGCCAACGACTCCAAGGACGCCTGCGCCTCCGCCAAGGACCGCCACGAGAACATCGGCGCCGGCCAGATAGGCGAACAACCGTTCGCCGACCTCTTCCACCACCCCGCGGCGACGGGCATCCCCTTCATCATCGAAACCCCAGGCCGAGCCCCCGAACCCCACGCCAAAGACATAAAAACGCTAAAACGCCTACGCACGCCCTAAAGGCGCCCGCCCGAGTACAAGCGAAGCGAGAACCTGCCTGAACGCAACAAGCCGCCAGGCGAACCACACGCGCCAAGAGCAACCGCCTCGCGCCGACCGCAGCCCAGCGACAACCCGGGCCACCGCGATCACATCCGAGGGATGCGTTCAAGCGAAGCGAGAACCGCCCCAGCACAGCAAGCCGCCAGGCGAGCCGCACGCCAGCACGAGCAACCGTCTAGCGCCGACCGCAAACCACCACCGCAACGACGCAACACCCTGAACCGTCGCGACCGCGTCCGAAGGATACGTTCAAGCGAAGCGAGAACCGCCCTAACGCAGCGAGCCGCAAGGCGAGCCCAACGCGAGCACGAGAAACCGTCTACTGCGCCGACCCCAGCCACCGCCGCAACACCCTGAATCGTCGCGATCGCGTCCGAAGAATGCGTTCAAGCGAAGCGAGAACGGCCCTGGCGCAGCGAGCCGCCAGGCGAGCCACGCGGAGCACGGGCAACCGTCTACTCCGCCGACCGCAACCACCGCCGCAACCCCGCAACAACCTCAATCACCGCGATCGCGTCCGAAGGCAGTTTCGAGCGAAGCAAGAAACTGATCGCGCAGCGAGCCGCTAGGCGAGTCGGATGCGATGCCAGCGATCGCCCGCTTTTATCGACGATGGAGGGCCGCCAGGCCCGAAGGAGGAGAAAAAAGCAATCAAATACAGCTCGGGCGCCGCTGGACAACCCCCCGACTGTTCAGCGACGCCCGAGCCACAGGCCACCGGATCCCACCCCCCCGGTACGGGATCCGGCGACTCACGATCCGGCGTTCGACTGGCGTGTGCCGGATCTCCGGATTTGCTGTTGTGGGAGGTTTCGCGGCCGGGTGGCCGCCCGCCCCTCCGGTGGCGGTGTGGCGTGTGGTGCCACTGAGAACACTAGAGGTCCGGGGCCGCCGATCGGCACAAGGGAAATGCAACCCTCGGTAAACGGTGCGTAGTCATAGTTGTGCGTAGAGTAGTCGCGCGGCGAGCGGCCGGTTCTGCGGGACGAGCGGTCGCGGCGGACGCCCGCACGGGTGCACGGGGGACCGTTCGTGGATGCGGGACCGTCATCGTGCGGGCATGTCCTCGGGCAGGTGCAGTCTCGCCAGGACGCGGTCGGTGTGGCGCGGGACGCGGCGGCGGGTCAGCAGCGACACCGCGACCATGGCGGTGAGGGCGGCCGGAGCGACGATCATGGCGGGCTCGGCGAGGACGGTCGCGCCCCAGCCCGTCCCGGTGCCCTGGAAGAGCCGGAGGACGCCGGCCGTGACGGCGAGGCCGCCGCCGAGCAGGAGGCCGGCGCCGGCGCCGGCGGCGGTCAGGCCGCGCCACCAGATGCCGAGGACGAGCAGCGGGGACAGGGAGCACGCCGACACGCAGAGTGCCATCGTGACCAGGCCCGCCGCGCTCTGCGGCCCGATTCTCGGCAGGAGGACGAGGGGCACGCCCACGGCGAGGCCGGCGCCGGCGCGGAACGCGGTGACGCCGCGGCGGCGGGCGCACTGCGAGATCGTCCCGGCGATGGCCATGACGAGGCCGCAGGAAGTGGAGATGAACGCCGCGAAGGCGCCGGCCGTGATGAGCCCGGTGAGCAGCGCTCCGGCGGTGCCCGGGAGCATCCGCTGCGGCAGCAGCAGGATGGTCGCGTCGGTGTCGCCGGTCATGAGCAGTTCGGGCGCGTACAGGCGTCCGAGGGTCCCGTACAGGGCGGGAAAGACGTAGAACAGGCTGAGCAGCATCGGCACCAGGGCGGCCGTGCGGCGTGCGGCGCTTCCGCATGTGCTGGTGTAGAAGCGCATCAGGATGTGGGGCAGCCCCATCGTGCCCAGCAGGACGCCCAGCAGCGCCGAATAGGTGCGGAAGACGCCGTGCTCCTCGCCGCGGCCGAACGGCGTCGTCCAGGATTCGCCGTCTTGGACCGGCAGGCGTTCGGTGTGGGGCACCGCGGCGCCCTCTGGGAAGACCATCTCGGTTTCCCTGCCGATGGTGTGCCGCCCGGCGGGGAGCGTCATCGCGTCACCGTCGTGGTGGACGCCGTCCACGTGTCCTTGCACGGTGACGGTGGCGGCCGCGGGGACGGTGACGGCGATGTCGGTGCGTACGTGCACGCGCGTGGTGTGCTCGAACCGCGGCGGGCCGTCGCCCAGCGGGTCGGGCCTGCCGTCCATGTGCCACATTCCCAGCAGCGCCACGGCGGGCACGGCCACGGCGGCCACCTTCACCCAGAACTGGACGGCCTGGACGGCGGTGATGCTGCGCATGCCGCCGGAGACGACGAGGAACAGGGTGATCGCGACCACGACGGCCCAGCCCGCCCAGACCGGGGCGCCGGTGAGCACCCGCAGCGTCACCCCGGCGCCCTGGAACTGCGGCAGCAGATAGAACCAGCCGATGAAGCAGACGCAGCCGGTGACGATCCACCGCACGGTCGGGGACCCGAGCCGCCACTCGGTGAAGTCGGGGACGGTGTAGGCGCCGGACCGGCGCAGCGGGGCCGTTACGAACGCCACGAGCAGGACGTATCCGGCGGTCGCCGCGATCGGGAGCCACAGCATGTCCGCGCCGTAGGCGAGCACCAGCCCGGCGGCGCCGAGGAACGCGGCGGCGGAGATGTACTCGCCGCCGATCGCCGAGGCGTTCCACCACGGGGCGACGCCGCGCGAGGCGACCAGGAGGTCGGACGTGGTGCGGGAGGAGCGCCGGCCGTAGAGGCCGAGGACGGCGGTCATCAGCAGGAGTGCGGTGAGCGCCGCCGCCACGGCCGTCGCGGTCACCGGCGGCCCGCCCGCCCCGCGAAGTCGCGCTCGGCCCGCTCGGCCCGCCTCAGCTGGCGCAGCGACGCCGCGATCCAGACCGGCTGGACGCCGAACGCCAGGACGAGCCAGGCCAGCGGGACCCCGTGCGCCCGCGCCCGCGCGATCTCCGGGACGAGGACCAGCAGTGCCGGCAGCCCCGCCATCACGGTCAGCACGAGCGCGCCGGTACCGAGGGCGATGCGCAGCTGGACGCGGATCAGGGCACGCGTCTCGGCGGGGCCGGGCCGCGGAACGGGATCGAACACGGCGGAACGCGACCGGCCGGTATGGAGCGGATCGGAATCGGCCGGGTCGGTTCCGGACGGCTCCGGGCCGGCGGCCCGCGTCCCGGCCGTCGCGCCGCCCTCGGGCGGCGCCTCCGCGTGGACGGCCGACCCGCCCCGGCGTTCACCGGCCATCCCGGGCCTCCCCGACGTCGCCGCACGCCGCGTCCGGATGGTGGAACCTGCGGACCAGGAGGTCGCGCACCTCGCGGGTGTGACGGCGGCTGACCTGCAGCAGCTCGTCCCCGATCTGGACGGCGGCGCGGCCGCCGTCGAAGCGCAGCTCGGTGATGTGCGCGGACGCGACGAGGGTGCTGCGGTGGATCCGGATGAAGCCCGCCCCCTCCCACCGCTTCGTCAGTGCCGACAGCGGCATGCGGACCAGATAGCCGCCGTCGGCGGTGTGCAGCCGGACGTAGTCGCCCTGCGCCTCCACGTGCGTGACCGTCCGGCGGGAGACGAGCCGCGTCCGCCCGCCGAGCTCGACGGGGATCATCTCGTCGTCGGGATCGCGGGAGGCCTCCGCCTCGTGCGGAGGCGGACGGTGCACGGCGGCCGCCACCCGCCGGACCGACTCGGCGAGCCGCTCCGGCCGGACGGGCTTCAGCAGGTAGTCCAGCGCGCCGAGCTCGTAGGCGGTGACGGCGCAGTCGTCGTGGGCGGTCACGAACACCACGTGCGGGGGCGCGGCGAACCCGGTGAGCAGCCGGGTGAAGTCGAGCCCGTCGAGGCCCGGCATCCGGATGTCCAGGAACACGGCGTCGAGGCGCTCGCCCTCGACCAGCATCCGGCTCAGGTCGCGCAGCGCGGACGACGCGTCCCCCGCGCCGGTGACCCGCCCGATCCGCGGATCCTCGCGGAGCAGGTAGATCAGCTCCTCCAGGGCGGGGCGCTCATCGTCGACGGCGAGGACGTGAAGCATGAGGGCGACTTTGCCGCGATTACCGTCTGTCCGCAATCGGTTCCGAAAAGTGAGTACCGTGTCGCCGGGTCGCGGGTCAGTCCGGGAACACGCCCGGCCGGTACTTCGGGACGCGCAGATTGACCTTGGTTCCGGCGCCGAGCGCCGTCTCGACGGTGAGCCCGTAGTCGTCCCCGTAGACCTGGCGCATGCGCTCGTCGACGTTCGCGAGCCCGATGCCGGGGCCGCCGCCGTCCTGCCGGGACCGGGTCGCCACGCTCCCCCAGCCGGTGGGCCCGGGACGTCCGAGCGGGGCGGAAAGGATCTCCTGGAGCCGCTCGGGATCCATGCCGACCCCGTCGTCCTCCACGCTGATGGCGGCCTCCGCACCCGAGTCGCGGGCCACGATCGAGATGTGGAACGGCTCGCGTCCCCCCGCCATGCCGTGCCGGATCGCGTTCTCCACGAGCGGCTGGAGGGCGAGGAACGGGACGGCGACCGGCAGCACCTCGGGCGCGATCTCGACCCTGCACCGCAGCCGCTCGCCGAACCTGGCCCGTTCCAGCAGCAGGTAGCGGTCGATCGAGCGCAGCTCGTCGGCGAGGGTGGTGAAGTCGCGCGGGTTGCGGAACGAGTAGCGGGCGAAGTCGGCGAAGTCCAGCAGCAGCCCCCGGGCCCGCTCGGGGTCGGTGCGGACGAACGAGGCGATCGTGGTCAGCGAGTTGTAGACGAAGTGCGGGGAGATCTGCGCCCGCAGGGCCCGGGTCTCCGCCTCCGCGAGCCGGACCCGGGCGGTGTCGAGCCCGGCGAGCTCCAGCCGGCCGGCGACGAGCCGGGCCGCCTCGCCGGCCGCCCGGATCCTGGCGGCCGACGGGCTCCGCCAGTACACGGCCAGCGCGCCCTCGGTGCGCCCCTCGACGGTGAGCGGGGCGACGACCGCGACCTGGACGGGGCAGCGCGGGCGCCCGCAGGCGAGCAGATCCGGCGCGACGACCCTGGGCCGCCCGGACGCCAGCACGGGCAGCGCGTGCCCGACGGCGTCGTCCGCGTGGGCGCCGCGGCCCCTGCCGTCCCAGGCCATCAGCCGCGGCGCGTCCCGCGCCGCACCTTTGCCGAGATCACCGGAATCGCCGGGGCCGTCCGGATCGTCCGGGGGCCGCGCCGCGACCAGCGCGACCGCCTCGGCGCCGAGCAGCGACCGCAGCGGCCGGGCCGCCTTGCGCGCCGAGCCCTCGGTCAGCCCGGCGCGCAGCGGCGGCGACGCGGACGCGATCAGATGCAGGGCGGTGAACGCCGCCGCCTCGGCGGCGCCGGGCGGTACGCGGCGGTGTGGCAGGGGGATCCGCCGGCGCAACGCCCAGACCCCGGCGGCGGCACCGGCGGCGCATGCCACGGCATCCGCGACGGACGGTAGGACCATGGAAACGTACGGTAACGGCTGTCCTCCGCGCAGGTCCGGTCGTTGCCCATTTACGAAGGTCTCGGATGGGCTACGGCCGGCCGCGGAAGACGGCCCGCCGCACAGGACCAATCACAGCGGGGGCGACTCGCCCTCGTCCTCCTGGTAGGAGTAGCGCTGCTCCCGCCACGGGTCGGCGACGTTGTGGTAGCCGCGCTCCTCCCAGAAGCCGCGGCGGTCCCTCACCAGGTACTCGACGCCCCGGACCCACTTCACGCTCTTCCACGCGTACAGGTGCGGGACGACGATGCGGACGGGGAAGCCGTGGTCGGGGGTGAGGCGCTCGCCGTCACGGTGGGTGGCGAACATCGTCCCGTCGGCGAGGAAGTCGCTCATCCGGATGTTGGAGCTGTACCCGTACTCGGCCCAGACCATCACATGCGTGACGTCCGGCGCGGGCGGAGCCAGCTCCACGATCGCCGTGCCGGGGACGCCCTCCCACTCGTTGTCGGGGATCGTGAACTTGGTGACGCAGTGGAAGTCGGCGACCGACCTGGCCCTCGGCAGCGCGTCGAACTCGTCCCAGGTCCAGCGGTGCCGCTCCCCCGACTCGGTGGCGCCGAAGACCCGGAAGTCCCAGTCCTCGGGACGGAACTTCGGCACCGGGCCGTAGTGGAGGACCGGCCACCCCCTGGGGACGTACTGGCCGGGCGGCAGATCGCTCGGCTGCGGTGCGGACTGTTCGGGGTGGGTCATGACGCGGCCATCCTGCCATCCGGCGTGAGCTGAGCCATATCCGGGGGTGGGTGCGGGCCGCGCCCCCGGACATCGGCTACGCTGGACCCGTGCGCAACCTCGTGTATTTCTTTTGGTTCGACCAGCCCGGGCGGCTGGTCTGCCAGACGTTGCGCTGACAGACCACAAGGCGAAAGCCCCGGGCCGGCCGGCCCGGGGCTTTCGTGGTTCCAGGGACGGGGCCGGGATCCCGGGCCTGAAGGAGAGGCAGTACACCAATGGTCGTCGTCATGGCCCCGGAGGCCAACGAAGCGGATGTCCAGGCCGTCGTCTCACTGGTCGAGACGGCGGGGGGCGACGCGTTCGTCAGCCGCGGCGTGGAGCGGACCATCGTCGGGCTCGTCGGCGACGTCCAGCAGTTCGGCTCGCTGAACCTGCGCGGGATGCGCGGCGTCAGCGACGTCATCCGCATCTCGGCGCCCTACAAGCTGGTGAGCCGCGAGAACCACGCCGAGCGCTCGGTGGTGCGGGTCGGCGGGGTGCCGATCGGGCCCGGGACGATGACGCTGATCGCCGGCCCCTGCGCGGTGGAGACCCCCGAGCAGACCCTCGGCGCCGCGCAGATGGCGCAGGCCGCGGGCGCGACGCTGCTGCGCGGCGGCGCGTTCAAGCCGCGGACGTCCCCGTACGCGTTCCAGGGCCTCGGCGAGGCCGGGCTGCGCATCCTCGCGGACGTCCGGGAGGAGACCGGAATGCCGATCGTCACCGAGGTCGTGGACGCCGGCGACGTCGACCTCGTCGCCTCCTACGCGGACATGCTGCAGATCGGCACCCGCAACGCGCAGAACTTCGCCCTGCTCCAGGCCGCGGGCGAGTCCGGCAAGCCGGTCATGCTGAAGCGCGGCATGAACGGGACGATCGAGGAGTGGCTGATGGCCGCCGAGTACGTCGCGCAGCGCGGCAACCTCGACATCGTGCTGTGCGAGCGCGGGATCCGCACGTTCGAGAAGGCGACCCGCAACACCCTGGACATCTCCGCGGTGCCGGTGGCGCAGCGCCTCTCCCACCTGCCGGTCATCGTGGACCCGTCGCACTCGGGCGGCAGCCGCGACCTCGTCCTGCCGCTGACCCGCGCCGCGATCGCCGTCGGCGCCGACGGCGTGATCATCGACGTGCACCCGCACCCGGAGACCGCGCTGTGCGACGGGCCCCAGGCCCTGGTGGACGGCGACCTGCGCGAGCTGGCCAAGGTCGTCCGCGACCTGCCGCCGCTGGTCGGCCGCTCCCTCACCCAGGCCCAGGACCCCGACGCGGTGCCCGCCTGACCGAGGGCGCCCGTCCGCACGGTCACGCCGACCGGGTATCGTCCTGAGCCATGGCTTACTGGGCACCGGATTGCGGGCCGCCGCGCTCCTGACGGGGCGCGGCGACCGCATTCCTGCTGAGATCTGACACGGCCCGGCGCGAACGCGCGCCCGGCCGCGTTCTCCTGCGCCCCGAATCCGGATCCTCTCCTTCCGATTCGAGCTCAGGAGCTTCTCCCCGTGTCTCAGAAAACGTTCATCCGGCGTGCGCCCGAGAAGGACTCGCGCGCCGGCGCCCGGCGCGGCGGCACCGACATCCTGCTGGCCGCGGCCCTCTGGGGGACGACCGGGACCGTCCGCACCTTCGCGGACGGCGCGTCCCCCTACTCGATCGCGGCCGTCCGCATCGTCATCGGCGGGCTGCTGCTGCTCGCGCTCGCCGCGTTCACCCGCGGCGGCGCCGGGCTGCGCCACCTGCTGAAGGACCGCCGCAACCTGCCGCTCATCGGCCTCGGCGCGGTCGCGATCACCGTGTACCAGACGGCGTTCTTCGTCGCCGCGGGGCGCACCGGGGTGGCCGTCGGCACCGTCGTCACGATCGGCGGCGCACCCGTGTTCACCGGCCTGATCGGGCTGATGACGCGGCGGTCCGTGCTCACCGGGCGGTGGGCGGTCGCGACCGCCGGCGCCGTGGCGGGCTGCGCCCTGCTCGTGGGCGGCGGCGGGGACGCGGGCGCCGAACCGCTCGGCGTCGCGCTGGCCCTGTTGTCAGGGCTGTCGTACGCGGTGTACGCGACGACGGCGTCCGTCCTCATCACCCGCGGCGAGGAGGACCGGGCCGTCGCCGGGGCGCTGTTCGGGGCGGCGGCCGTGCCCCTCGTCGCGGTGCTGCTCACCCAGCCGGCCGGCTGGCTGCTCACCGGCCCGGGCGCCGTGATCGCGCTCTACCTCGGCGTGGTCACCACTGGCGGCGGCTACCTGCTGTTCGCGCGCGGGCTGCGCACGACCCCCGCCACGACGGCGACGACGCTGACGCTGGCCGAACCGGCCGTCGCCGCGGTGCTCGGCACGGTCCTGCTGGACGAGCGGCTGAGCGGGGCGGCGCTGGGCGGTCTCGCGCTGCTCGCGGCGAGCCTGGTGGTCGTCGTCGCGCCCCTCCGGCGGCGGAGCCACGGGGAACGCGCGAATAACGAATTGGTCTGAACCATTGGCCGCGCGGGGCGCGGCGAGGATGATTGCCGGCATGACAACGGGCGATGGTGACGCCGGGGGGCGGCTGTTCCCGGAGGATCTGGACGGCGTCGACCCGGTCGCCGCGGTGATGCTGGCGGACGCGTGCCGCGCGATCGCCGCGTACCCGGAGCTGGTGGCCGTGGGCGCGCTGTTCACGGCCGCCGAGCACGTGCCGGGCGGCTGGCAGATCGTGTGCCCGTGCGACCCGCTGCCGCAGGGCGCGCGCGAACTCCTCGCCGCGCACCTGGAGGACCGGGCCGCGCTGCTGGACGGCGCGGAGGCGCTCGATCTGCTTTCCGCGGCCCGGACACTGCGGTGCGAACCCGCCGACGAGGTGACCGCGGACGGGCGGCGGTTCCGGATCGTGCGGATCGAGCAGCTGGTCCGCACCGGCATGGACGGGCCCGAACCGCCCCGCCCGACGGACCTGGATCCGCTGCCCGCCGCGCGCCGCGTCCCGCCCGGTCGTCCGCACGAGCTGCTGCCGGAGGAGGGCCCGGCGTCCGACCTCGCGACCGCCGAGCTGCTCTGCCAGGTGCTGGACGCGGCGGCCGCGACGGGGAAGGAGCCGACCGGCGCGTTCCTCACCCCGGTCGCGCTGGCGCCCGCGTTCACCGTCGCCGAGCGCGGCGAGCGGCGCTGGCGTCCCGTGGGACGGCTGTACGACGCGCCGCAGCAGGCCCGCGACTCGCTCGTCACCTACTTCAGGCACGTGGTGCCCGCGGTGGAGAGCCCCGCCGCGTCGGACGTCGAGCAGTTCGCCGAGGCGGCGGAGCTGATGGAGGACGAGACGCGCCGCAACGGCATCGCCGTCGCGGGCCGCCGCTTTCGCATCGTCCGCATCGAGCGCATCACCCTGATGGGCCCGGACGGTCCCGAGCCGCCACGCCCCACCGACTTCGACGCCCGCTGAGCGCCGGGCGGAGCGGAGCGTCGGCGGAGTGGAGCCCGGCGCTCAGCGGGCCGCGCCCTTCACGGGGGGTTGTGGGGGGTCGCCCCCCACAGTGAAACTGCGCCGGGGCCCCGTCGGGGGCCGCCGGTGTCCGTCAGGTGGTGGCGTCGGCGTAGGCCGGGCGGTGCTCCTGGACGGATTCGGCGAGCTGGTCGGCGAGTTCGCCGACGTCGAGGCGCTTCTCGATCTGCCGCAGGTCGCCGATCTTGGCCCGGGTCTCGGCGCGGCGCGGCGCGAGCATTGTGCAGCAGTCCTCGTCGGGCAACTCGGAGATCGACAGGGTGCGGATGCGGCGCGCCTGGTCCATGATCTCGATCTTGTCCATGCCGACGAGGGGCCGCAGGATCGGCAGCTCGACGGCGTCGTCCAGCGCGGTGATGTTGGCGAGGGTCTGGCTGGAGACCTGGCCGAGCGCGTCGCCGGTGATGAGCGCGCTCCCCCGCAGCCGGCGGGCGAGGACCTCGCCGGTCCGCAGCATCAGCCGGCGCTGCGCGATCACCGCGAGCCGGTCGGCGCCGGACGACTTGATCTGCTGCTGCGCCTTGCCGAACGGGACGACGAACAGCCGGGACCCGCCCTGGAACTTGTCCAGCTCGCGGACCAGCGCGTACGCCTTGTAGATCGACTCGGGGCCGGTGAACGGCATGCCGGAGAAGTGCAGGTAGTCGACGCGCAGGCCGCGGCGCATCATCCGGTACGCGGCGACGGGCGAGTCGATGCCGCCCGACATCAGCACGAGGCCGCGGCCGCTCATCCCGACGGGGAGGCCGCCCTGGCCGGGCAGGCCACCGGAGTAGACGAACACCTCGTCGCGGTCGACCTCGATCGACAGCGTGTGCTCGGGGTCCTTGAGCTTGACGGGCTGGCCGTAGCGGCCGCCGACGAGGGCGCCGACGTGCCGGTCGAGCTCGGTGGAGGTCATCGGGAACCGCTTGTCCCGGCGCCGGGAGCGGACCGCGAACGTGCCGGTCCGCCCGTCCATCAGTTCGAGGGCGGCCCGTTCGACGCTGGCGAGGTCCTTGCCGACCCGCCAGGCGCGGTGCGCCCACACGATGCCCATGACGTCGGTGATCCGCTGCGCGACGCGCTCCATCGTGGCGAGATCGGCGTCGTGCTTGCGGACGATGAACACGCCGTGCCGCCGGATGACGTCCACCCGGGCGATCGGCCGGACCGCGTTGCGCACGTTGTCGGCGAGGCGGCGTTCGAACTGCTCGCGGTTCTTTCCCTTGAGGACGACCTCGCCGAGCTTGAGCAGCACGCACGGCTCGCCGTCGACCGGCGACTGCTCCCGGACGTCCGCCGGCGCGGTGTCGAGCGTGGTCATGCGTGATCCTCCTGGCGGGAACAGGTCAAGGGGTTGAGACTCCAGTGTGGCCCAGAGACGCCAACGCCGCGACCCCGTAACCGTGTTCCCACCGGGAGAACCGGTCAGCCGAAGAAGACCTCTGACTCGGAGTAGCGCTCCAGCGGGACGGTCTTCAGCTCCTTGGTCGCCTCGTCGAGCCCCACGCGGACGATGTCGGTGCCCTTGAGCCCGACCATCTTGCCGTAGTCGCCGTCCTTGACGGCGTCGATCGCCTGGAGGCCGAAGCGGGTGGCGAGGACGCGGTCGAACGCGGTGGGGGTGCCGCCGCGCTGGATGTGCCCGAGCACGGTGGCGCGGGCCTCCTTGCCGGTGCGCTTCTCGATCTCGTCGGCGAGGGCCTGCCCGATGCCGCCGAGCCGGACGTGCCCGAAGGAGTCCAGCTCGCCGGTCTGCAGCTGCATCTGCCCGTCGATCGGGTGGGCGCCCTCGGACACCACGATGATCGGGGCGTACCGGGTCTTGAAGCGGCTCTCGACGTACTCGCAGACCTTGGCGATGTCGAACGGCCGCTCGGGGATGAGGATGACGTTGGCGCCGGCGGCCATGCCGACGTGCAGCGCGATCCAGCCCGCGTGCCGGCCCATGACCTCGCAGATCAGCGCGCGGTGGTGGCTCTCGGCGGTGGTGTGCAGCCGGTCGACGGCCTCCATGCCGATGTTCACCGCGGTGTCGAACCCGAAGGTGTAGTCGGTCGCGTTCAGGTCGTTGTCGATCGTCTTCGGCACGCCGACGACGTTGACGCCGTTGGCGTACAGCTCGCGCGCGACGCCGAGGGTGTCCTCGCCGCCGATGGCGATCAGCGCGTCCACGCCGAGCCCGGCGAGGTTGTCCTTGATCCGCTCGACGCCGCCCTCGACCTTCACCGGGTTCGTCCGGGACGAGCCGAGGATCGTGCCGCCGCGCGGGAGGATCCCGCGCACGGCCTGGACGTCGAGGGCCACGGTGTCGCCTTCGAGGGGGCCGCGCCAGCCGGCCCGGAAGCCGACGAACTCGTACCCGTAGACCTGCACGCCCTTACGGACGACCGCGCGGATCACCGCGTTCAGTCCGGGGCAGTCACCGCCACCGGTCAGCACTCCGACGCGCATGCCGTCACCTTCTCCCGCCACCAGGCTCCTCCCTCGATCGACATGCTCAGACTAGTCGCCGGCATGCGGCGGCTCGGGGTTTCGCCGGGAGTCCCGGCGCGCCGCCAATGGTCTAGACCATAGCCCGTCCGGGGGACGGGTGGCACACCCCTTCGGCCGGCCGGCCGGATCAGCCGGACGGGCCCGCGCCGAAAGTCCGGACACGCCCCCGGAACTGCACCGCCAGTCCCCCGGGGACCCGCCGCGCCGCAGCCCGCCGGGGGCGGGGCGGAGTTTCGCCGTCATAGGTCCAGCGAACCTCGGCCAGTGAGAGTTCCCGCGCCGCGTCCCCGGCGAGATCGCCACGGTGCTCCCGCGCGAAGTCCCAGCCGTCCCGGAAGGAACCGCGCGTGGGACGTCCCGCCGCCCAGCGCGTGAAGACCGCCTTCCAGGACGTTCCGTACGAGTCTGCCAGCGCGGGCCAGGCGCCGGCCACCTCGCCGGCCCGCTTGAGCAGGATCCCGTGCGCGGCGGCGCGCACCGCCTCGGCGTCGAACCCGCCGGGCATCGGCCCGTCGGCCGTCATGGCCCGCACGAGGGCCTCCTGCGCCGCCGCCAGCTCCGCGTCGAACCCGCTCATGTGACGGGTTCCAGACCGGAGGCCTCGGCGATGGCGTCCAGCTCGGCCTGGAGTTCGCGGGCGGCCGGGTAGCGGCCGTCGCGCTCCAGCAGGAACCCGGGCGGGCGTCGCCGCGCGCACAGCTCCGCTATCAGGTCCAGGACCTCGGACGGGACGGCCGCCGCATGGGTGTCGTGGTACCGCCCGCCCGCCTCGGAACCGCCCGCGACGTGGCAGTAGGCGACGCGTTCGAGGGGCAGGCGGTCGACAAGGTCGATGGGGTCCTCGCCGCGGTTGCGCGCGTTGGCGTACACGTTGGCGACGTCCAGCAGCAGGAGGGCGCCGGTGCGTTCCAGCAGCTCGGTCAGGAAGTCCGCCTCGGTGTACTCGGCGTCCGGCCAGTCGAAGAGCGTGGCGATGGGCTCGACGGCCAAAGGAACCGGCAGCTCCGCCTGCGTCCGGCGGACGTTGGCGGTCAGCGCGTCCAGCGCCGCCCGGGTGCGCGGCACCGGCAGCAGATGCCCCGCCTCGATCCCGCCCGCCCGGACGAAGGCGACATGCTCGCTCACCAGCGGCGCACCGAGCGCCTCGGCACAGGTGGCCAGGTGCGCGACCCGCTCGGCGGCCACAGGCTCGGCGCCGCCGAGCGACAGCTTCACCCCGTGCGGGACGATCTTCACGCCGCGGGCGCGCAGCTCCAGCAGGCCGTCCGCGGGATGCGTGGGATGCACCGATTCGGCGACCACCTCGGTGAAGCGCAGCCCGGGCAGCGCGCCGACGAACCCGGCGATCTCGGGACGCCACCCGATCCCCACCCCCAGATCCGGCACATCAGCCTCCGCCGCCACCACAGCCGCCGCCTCCTCCCCCGCAGCCCCCGCCGCCACCGCAACCGCCGCCACCACCGCCGCAACCGCTCCCGCCACCACCGCACGAACCGCCGCCACCGCAGGACGACGACGAGCACACCGAGGCGGTGGACGAGCAGGAGGAGCCCGAGAATCCCCCGGAGGAGGCCGTGACCCCGCTCATCTCCAGGTACCGGCCGAGCCCGACGGTCTGGGCGAACATCGAGTCGAACGCCATCAGCGCGGCGGTGCCGAACAGCGCCACGCCCAGCAGGATCTCGGCATGGGCGAACCCGGCGTAGGACGTCGCGTGCGCCGGGTCGAGGTGGGGGGTGGACTCCTTGATCCGCTCGACGGCCCGCTCGCCCTCCTTCGTCCGCTCACCGCCCGAGCCGAGCGTGACGCCGGCGACGTAGAGGGCCATCAGGCACGCGATCGGGAGCAGAACGCCGGGGAAACCGTCGAAGACATCACCCACGATGAAGCCGAAGAAGCCGACGGCCAGCCAGACGTTGTAGACGACCCGCCAGGTCTTCAGCCGGCGGCGCCCCTCCGGCGGGACCACCATGCCCTGGGCAGACAGCCCGTCGCGGAGCTGGTCGAGGGCGGCGCGGACGCCCGCCTCCGCGGTGAGCGCGGCGAGCGTCCCGCCCCGGCCGCCCGCGATCGCCCCGAAGACCGCCGCGTCCAGCGGTGTCCCGGCCGCGCGCGGCCCGGCGCCGGACGGCCCGGTGGCGATGAGCCGGCCGTCGGCGTAGGTGTCGACCGCGCGGTCCAGCCGCAGCGCCGTGATCGATGCCGCGATCGCGTGCCGCCCCCCGCCGTGCAGGTAGGCGACCTCGTAGGGATGGAGGTCCCGCGTCTGGGGGCTGCCCCCGCGCACCTTGGCCCGCACGTCGCGCAGGACCTTCAGCAGGGCCAGCCCGACCAGGACGTGGGCCGCGAGGAACCCCAGGCCGGGGCCCACAATCTCGTCCACCATGGCGTGCTCCCGTTCCGTCGCACGTTCTCCGTGATCAGACGCGTGGGGCGACGCCCGGGTTCATCCCGTCCCGCTACTCCTCGTCGTCGAGGCCCTTCTCGATGGCGTAACGGACGAGCTCGACGCGGTTGTGGAGCTGGAGCTTGCCGAGAGTGTTCTGCACGTGGTTCTGCACCGTCCGATGGGACAGGACGAGACGCTCCGCGACCTGTCTGTACGTCAGGCCCTTGGCGACGAGGCGCAGCACCTCGGTCTCGCGGTCGGTCAGGCGCGGCGCGTCGTCGTCCTCGCGGGCGGGGGCGGCCGCGAGGCGCCGGTACTCGCCGAGGACGAGCCCGGCGAGGCCGGGGGTGAAGACGGCGTCGCCCTCGCCGGTCCGCCGGACGGCGTCCAGGAACTCCTCGCGGGCGGCGGACTTGAGCAGGTATCCGGTGGCGCCCGCCTTGACCGCCTCCAGCACGTCCTGCTGCTCGCCGCTCGCCGACAGCACCAGCACGCGGACGGGCGGGTCGGCGGCCGCCAGCCGCCGGGTCACCTCGACACCGCCGATATCGGGAAGCTGGAGGTCGACCACGGCCACCTGCGGCCGCGCGGCGGCGGCGATGCGCACCGCGGCGCGCCCCTCCCCGGCCGTCGCGACCACGTCGTGGCCGGCCTCGGCGAGGTCGCGGGCCACGGCCTCGCGCCACATCGGATGGTCGTCCACGACCATGACTCGCAGCGGTTCGGTCACGGTCACACCCTAGTCCGCGGCACGGTCATCTCGATCTCGGTCCCGTCGCCCGCCGCGGACCAGATCGCGACCGTGCCGCCGAGGTCGGCGATACGGCCACGGATCGACTGGGCGACGCCGAGCCGCCCGTCCGCCGCCGCCTCGTCCAGCCGGCCGGCGGGCATGCCCGGGCCGTCGTCGCGGACGCTGACGGTGACCTCGCCCGCCCCCTCCTCCAGCAGGACCCAGGCGCGGGCGCCGCCGCCGCAGTGCCGCCGGACGTTGTCGAGCGCCGCCGCCACCGCCGCCTCGACCTCGCGCGCGGCGTGCGCGGGCAGCCGCACCTCCGTCGCCGGGGTCGAGACCGTGACGGACGTGGACGCGTGCCCGGTCAGCAGGGGGCGCAGATCCGCCTCCGCTCCGGCGTCGGAGGCCAGGGCGGGCGGGGCCGTGCCGGTGCCGATGAGGGAGCGCAGCGCCGCCTCCTGCTCGCCCGCCAGCCGGCCCAGCTCGGCCGCCTCGCCGCCGAGCTCGCCGCCGCGCCGCTGCACCATGGCGAGGACCTGCAGCACCGAGTCGTGGATGCGGCGGGCCAGCCGCTCGCGTTCCCGGGTGGCCGACTCCAGCTCGACGGCCCGCGCGAGCCGCGCCTCCGCCTCCAGCGCCAGCCGGACGACGTGCCCGACCACGAGCCCGGCGAGGAACAGCAGCACGATGCCGTTGAACGTGGTGCTGCCGATCCCGCCGCTGCTCCTGGCGGCCACGTGCACCATCAGGTTCGCCGCGGCGAGGACGAGCGCCGCGGCGATGCCGAGCCGCCGGCCGCCCGCGACCGCCCACGACAGCACCGCGGCCGCCACCCACGACACCGGCAGCGTCGGCCGTCCGGCGCCGATGTTCGGGGCCGTCTCCACCCACGCCGTCGCGAGCACGCAGGCCGCCGCGACGGAGAGATCGGCGACCAGCAGCGGCCATCCGCGCCGGCGCGGGTCGCTGAACGCGATCACGGTATAGCCCGTCCACCCCGTCATGACGGCGAGGACGGCCCAGCCGCCGACCGGGTGGGCGTACCCGTCGAAGTTCATGGCGATCACGACGGCGGCGTAGACCAGCGCCAGGCCGCGGTAGACCGCCACGGCCCGCCACAGCGCGGCCTCCAGCCCCAAGCTCCGTGCCCCCCGTTCGCCGCCGCTCATCCGTGCCCCCTGTGGGGGCGCCCCCACGCCCCCCGGTTCGCCGCCGCTCATCCTTGGTCGCTCAGGCCTCCGTCGTCCTCGGCCGGTTGTACCTCCTTGCCGGCCATCTCGGCCTTGACCTCGGCGGCGTACCGGTCCACGTACTCCTGCCCGGAGAGCTCCTGGATCGCCTTCATGATCTCGTCGGTGATCTCCCGCAGCACCTGGTGGTCGTCCTCGCGCCCGTAGTGGCGGGAGAAGTCCATCGGCTTCCCGAACCGGACGCCCGGCCGGACGCCGAGCCGCGGGTACGGCTTACCGGGCGGCATCAGCTCGAACGTGTTGATCATCGCCATCGGGATCACCGGGACACGGGACTTCAGCGCCAGCCGCGCCACCCCCGTCTTGCCGCGGTACAGCCTGTCGTCGGGCGCCCGGGTGCCCTCAGGGTAGATGCCGAGCAGCTTGCCCTCGCCGAGGATCCGCAGCCCGGTCCGCAGCGCCGCCTCGGCCGCGTCCCCGCCGGTCCGGTCGACCGGCACCACGCCCACACCGGTGAAGAACCCCTTGCTGATCAGCCCCTTGAACCCCTTGCCGGTGAAGTACTCGCCCTTGCCGATGAAGAAGATCGGGCGCATCAGCGGCAGCGGCCCGAAGAAGTGGTCGGCGAACGAGAGGTGGTTGCTCACCATCAGCGCCGGCCCCCGCTTCGGGACGTTCCGCCGCCCCCGGTTCCGCGGCCACCACCCGAGGTACAGGATCGGGGAGAGAACGATCCTGAGCAGGATCCAGAACCAGAGCATGCGGGCACCTTCCTCGGACCGGACGCCCTGGGGGCGGGCGCGCTCCGATCCTGGCCGACGGGAGATGATGGGACATCCTCCCACTCTCCGTCCCACCGATCTACCGGCCGGTACCCGCGACCGGAACCCGGCGGCGGAGCGCCGGAGGGCCGGGAATGAACGTAGGCTCTGAGCGGTAAATCTCAATCGGGTGCACCCGGGGACTTGTTCCGGGCGGCGCAGCGAATACCGTGGGACACACGTTTCGGGGTGTCCGGGAGTGTCTCCGCTCGGGGGGCGCGACCGGACACCACATGTCAATGGGGGGAGCGGAGGCCGTCATGCCGGTGCTGTCGGTCACGCCGGAGTCGTCGAAGGAGCCGGCCCCGTGAATCGCCGTGGCAATGGACTGTCAGCGGAGACCTACGCCCCACTGGTCGATCTCGCGCCGCATCTCGCGGACGCGATGCTGGCGGCCCTCGGCGAGGCGGGCGTCGCGGCCTATGCCGCGTCGCCGTCCGACCTGCCGGAGATCGGCGAGCCGCCCGTGGAGCCGGTCGCCGGCGACGTCCTCGACCGGCTGTACGTGGACGTCGACATGAAGCCGGCGGCCGAGGGCATCCTGCGCGCCCATCTCGCCCGGCTGCGCGACGCGTCCGCCCGCGGCTCCGACCCCGAGACGGAGCGCCCCGACACCGTGGAGCGCGCCGAGACCGGCCTCGCCGACCCCGGCGGTGACGCCGAGGACACCGGCGGCGCCGCCGAACGCGACGAGGACGCCATCTGGGCCGAGATCGTCGCCGGGTTCGACAAGGCCCCCGAGGGCGACGAGGTGCCCTGGCCCGACGAGGAGAACATCCGCGAGCCCGACGGGCCCCGCGACGAGGGCGAGGACCGCACCGGCCGGCTCCCCCGGGCACGCGTGATCAAGCCGTCCGAGGCGCCCGATTTCCCGCCGGACGACGACGAGGAGGGCCACTACGTCCCGCCCCCTCCCCCGCCGCTGCCGAGCGCCGACCCGCTCACCAAGAGCGCCTGGATCGCGCTGATCGGCGGGCCCGTCTACCTGCTGGTCACCGTCATCCTCGACTGGGAGGTCCCCGGCTGGGCCGCCTTCCTCGCCGTCGCCGCCTTCATCGGAGGTTTCGTCACCCTCGTCCTCCGCATGGGCGACGAGCCCCGCGACCCCGACGACGGAGCCGTCGTCTAGGGCACCGTCAGATCGGCCGCCAGGGGGCGGTGGTCGGTGGCCCGGACATGGTCGCCGGCGTCGTCGTCCGGAACGCCGCAGGCGGTGATCCGGACCTCCGGGTCGGTGAAGACCGCGTCGATGCGGCGGCGGGGGTCGCGGGCGGAGAAGGTGAACTCCCCGCCCGCCGGTGCGACCGCGTGGGCGTCCTGGAAGTGCTCGGTGAGCAGTGACCAGGACCGGCCGCCCGGTTCCTCGTTGACGTCGCCCGCCAGGATCACCGGGGCGCCGTACCGGTCACGGGCCCTGTCCAGATGGGCGAGGATCTCGCCGACGTGCCGCAGGCGCGGGCCGTCCGCCAGGTCCAGATGGGTGCTCGCGGCGATGAGGCGGGATCCGTGGACGTCCAGGACGGCGATCGCCAGCGCGCGGCGGTGCAGGCCGCGGTCCGGGGTGAGCAGGTGGAACTCGCGGGCCACCCGGCCGGCGTCCGGCGCGGCCAGGACGGCGAGCCCGCAGGCCCGCCGTCCCGCCGCGATCCGCAGGCCGCAGGCCCGCGCGAGGCGGCGGCGCCGCAGCCGCCAGGCCCGGAAGCGCGGGACCTCCTGCAGGCACACCACGTCCGGGGCACCGGCACGGACGACGCGGGCCACGGCGGCCGCGTCGTCGCGCAGCGACCGGATGTTGTAGCTCAGCAGGCGGACGGCGGCCACGCCTAGACGATCACGCCCTGGAAGGAGCGGAGCCGGGCGAGGTCCGCGGCGCCGACGATGCCCGCCGCGGAGCCGAGCTCGGCGATCCGGATGTCGGGCAGCGGGCGGTGGCCGCGGCCGGTCAGCGCGTCCTCGAACGCGGCCCGGATCGGGTCGATCAGCAGGTCGCCGGCGTCGGAGAGGCCGCCGCCGATGATGAACGCGCCCGGGTCGAGGATCGCGCTGAGGTCGGCCAGCCCCTGGCCCGCCCAGTGCGCGATCGTCCGGAAGCACTCCAGGGCCGCCTTGTCGCCCTCCCGGGCCGCCTGCGACACCTCGGGGCCGCTGATTCCCTCCGGGCGGCCGTCGCCGAGCTCCAGGAGGCGTCCCGCCATCGCGGGCGCCACCCGGGCGAGGTCGCGGGCCTCGTGCACGAGGGCGTTGCCGCTGGCGTACTGCTCCCAGCAGCCGCGGTTGCCGCAGCCGCAGCGGCGCCCGTTCGGGACGACCCGGAAGTGGCCCATCTCGGCGCCGATGCCGAACCGGCCCCGGTACAGCTCGCCGTTGATGATGATGCCGGCCCCGATGCCGGTGCCGAGGGTCACCAGGACGATGAAGTTCTCCCCGCGCCCGGCGCCGAACCGGGCCTCGCCCCACGCGGTGGCGTTGCCGTCGTTCTCCACGACGACCGGCAGCCCGACGAGGCTCTCGACCTTCTCCTTGATCGGTTCGTCGCGCCAGGCCAGGTTCGGCGCGAACAGCACGGTGGAGCGGTCCTCGTCGACGAAGCCCGCGGTGCCGAGCCCGACCGCCGAGACCTCCTCGTACTTGCCCTTCAGCAGGTCGACGACCTCGGCGATGGTCTCGGCGGTCTCCTTCGGGTTCGTCGACGGAGTCGGCCTGCGGACCTTCTCCAGGATCGTCCCCCGTTCGTCGACGACCCCCGCGGCCACCTTCGTGCCGCCCACATCCACGCCGATGGTCAGGGCCATGTAACGCTTCCTCCTCCTCGCATCGCCCCGGCCGAAGCCGATGACCGAACTATCCGATGTCGATGGGGCCGCCGCCGGTGGCGGCCGACCACGGCTCGCCGGGCTCGGCGGGTCCCGACCGATCGGACGTACCCGCCCGGGCGCGCTCCGACGCCTCCCGCGGCCGGTTCTCCCGCGCGGGGGGCGGCCGAGTCCGGTCGAACGCGCCCAGCACGTCCAGCGCGGCGGCGAACAGCGACTCCCCGGCCTCGCGCAGGTGCCGGCCCACGTCCCCGCCGGACTCCCGCTTGATCGCGATGGCCCTGCAGACCGGGCAGTCCCGGCACTCGGGGGCACCGGTGGCGATGTGCGGCCCCCGGTCCTCGCCGGCGCCGGGCTCCGTGCCGGGCTCGCCGGCCGTCGCACGGTCCCACACGTCGCCGTCACGCTCGTCCCGGTCCGCGCGCTCGTCCCGGCCGCCGCCCCCGCCCACCCGCCTGATCAGCGCGTCGAGGAGCTTGGCCGCCTCATCCAGGACGTCGCCGGGTTGCTCGCTCATGACTCCATCTTCCATCCGTCGTCGGCGTGCACGGTATCTCCTCCGTGCCGGTGCTCTGCTCGCGAACGCCGTGCTCAGCGCTCCACGTGGCGCTTGAGGCCCTTGAGCGCGGAGTCGATGATCCGCTTCTCGCCCTTGCGCTTCACCATGCCGATCATGGGGATGCGGACGTCTACGGCGAGCTCGTAGGTGACCTCGGTGACACCGCCCTCCTCCACCAGGCCGTAGGTGCCGTGCAGGCCGGTGACGACCGTGCCGGCCTCCACCAGCTCCCACGTGACCCGGTCGTCGCCCTCCCAGGTGTAGGCGAGGCCGACGGTGTCGCTGAACGGGCCGCCGTCGAACGTCAGCCGGGCGCGGCCCGCCCTGCCGTCCGCACCCGTCTCCTGCACGGTGAACTCGCGGATGCCGCTCGCCCACCGCGGGTAGGCCTCCAGATCGGCGATCACCGCCATGATCTCGGCCTTCCCCGCCTTGACCGTGATGGTGGAACTCGTGCGGTCCGCCATCTGCGTCTCCCTCCGGCTCGCCGCGGGCCCCTGCAGGCCCGCTGTCCTAGAGAAAAGTACCTTCACACGGTCAGGACGTACGGCACCCCGCGGGCGCGGAAGTGCCCGACGTTCACGCATTCGGTGCGGCCGATGCGGATCCGGTTCGCGAGCGGCTGGTGCACGTGCCCGAACAGCACGTACCTCGGCTGCGTCCGGTGGATCGCGTCCAGGATCGCCTCGCTGCCCCGCTCGAACCTTCGTGCCACCGTGTCGTACAGCAGCTCGGGCACGGCGGGCGGGATGTGGCAGCACAGCACGTCCACCTCGCCGACGGCAGCCACCTTGGCGGCGTAGGTGTCGTCGTCCAGCTCATTGGGGGTGCGGTACTCGGTGCGAAGGCCGCCGCCGACGAACCCGAACCGGAGCCCGCCGATCTCGGTGGTCTCGCCGTCCAGGACGCGGTGGCCGTCGCGCAGGTGCGCGCCCCACATGCGCGGGACGTCGACGTTGCCGTAGGTCAGGTACGCCGGGGACGGCATGGCGGCGAACAGCTCCGCGTACTGCCGGTCGACGGCGCGCTCGATGTGCGGCCAGGCGTCCCCTTCGAGCGAGGCCCACAGGCCCCGGGAGAACTCGCGGGCCTCGTCGAAGCGCTTCTCCGTCCGCAGCGCGATGAAGCGGTCGGCGTTGTCCTGGCCGAAGAGGTCGGCGAAGATCCCCTGCCCGTGGTCCTGGTAGTCGACGAAAAGGATCAGGTCGCCCAGGCAGATGAGCGCGTCCGCGCCGTCCGCCGCGCCCGCCAGCGCGTCCGCGCGGCCATGGACGTCGCTCACCACGTGGATCCGCATGAACAGACTGTAATAGTGCGTACCGCCCCCGAAAACGGCCGGGGCGAACCGGGGCCGCCCCGCGGAACCCGCGCGGGCGGATCACCCGGCGGCGGCCGCCACCAGGGTGCGCCACTCCCGCACCAGCGCGGCGTCGACGGGGGCGTCCCAGTCGCCGTCCGGCCGGACGGCCGTGCCCACATGGAACGCGGTGACGCCCGCGGCGGCGAGGGCCGCGACGTGCCTGCGGCGCAGCCCGCCCCCAGCCATGATCATCTTGGCCGCGTCAGGGTCGTCGGCCGCGCGCCGGACGAGCACGTCCACCCCGGAGTCAACGCCACGCGCCGAGCCGGCCGTGAGGACGGTGTCCAGGCCGCCGCCGAGATCGCGGACGATCGGCCACGCCTGGACGGGGTCGGCGGCGTGGTCCAGCGCCCGGTGGAACGTCCAGGGCAGCGGGGCGGCGTCGGCGGCGAGCTTGCCGGTGGCGCCCGCGTCGATGTGGCCGGCCGAGTCGAGGAAGCCGAACACGAACCCGTCCGCGCCCGCTTCGGCGAGGCCGGCGGCGGCGCGGCGCAGCCGGTCCAGTTCGGCTCCGGTGGTGCGGAACCCCGCGTTGGCGCGCAGCATCACCCGCATCGGCAGGGAGGTGGCCTCCCGGATGGCGGCGACGAGGTCGGGATCGGGGGTGAGCCCGTCCGCGGCCATGTCGGCGACGACCTCGATCCGGTCGGCACCGCCGTCCTGCGCGGCCCGCGCGTCCGCCGCGGTCAGCGCGATCACTTCGAGCAGCGACATGGCGTTCCCCCGAACCGCGTCCATTGTGCGACCGGGCCCAAGCGTAGGCGACCGGACGGCTCCCGCCAGGACCGGCGTCCGGTCTTTGCCGTGCCGTTAACCAGCGGATCGGGCGGCGAAATTCCTACTCGTGGGTATCATGCGGCTTCGGAGAAGTCTTCCTTCCCCGCCGACCTCGAAGATCGACTACAGGAGTGGGCCGTGCGCGAGTTCAGCGTCCCCGCGATGGTGGAGGTCCCCGACTCCGCCACTCTGACCGACGCGCCCTTCACCCGGGCCGAAGAAGAGCCCGGCACCATCGTGGCGCGCCGCAAGAGCGGCTCCGCCGACACACCGGCCTGGAGCGCCGTCACCGCGGCGGAGTTCGCGGCCGAGGCGGCGGGCGTCGCCAAGGGCCTCGTCGCCGCCGGGATCGGACCCGGCGACCGCGTCGGCCTGCTGTCGCGGACCCGCTACGAGTGGACGGTCCTCGACTACGCGATCTGGGCGGCGGGCGCGATCTCCGTCCCCATCTACGAGACGTCCTCCGCCGAGCAGATCGAGTGGATCGCCGGCGACTCCGGCGTGAAGGCCGTGTTCGCCGAGACCGCCGAGCACGTCGCGACGGTCGAGGGGCTCCGGGACCGGCTTCCGGAACTCGCGAACGTCTGGGGCATCGACGCGGGCGGCGTCGACGAGGTCACCCGGCTCGGCTCGGACGTCGGCGACGACGTCGTCGAGGAGCGCCGCCGGTCCCGGACCTCGGCCGACACCGCCACCCTCATCTACACCTCCGGCACCACCGGGCGGCCCAAGGGCTGCGAGATCACGCACGGGAACCTGGTGTCGACCGCCCGCAACGCCGTGCAGGGCGCGATCGCCGAGATCGCCGTCGAGGGCAGCTCCACCCTGCTGTTCCTGCCGCTGGCGCACGTGTTCGCCCGGCTGATCGAGGTCGCCACCATCGAGGGCGGCATCGTCCTCGGGCACAGCGACGTCCCGAACCTGCTGCCCGACCTCGCCTCGTTCCAGCCGACGTTCCTGCTGGCCGTGCCGCGCGTGTTCGAGAAGGTCTACAACGGGGCCGAGCAGAAGGCCGCGGCGGACGGCAAGGGCAAGATCTTCAAGGCTGCGGCCGAGACCGCGATCGGCTACAGCCGGGCACTGGACGACGGCGGTCCCGGCCTCGGCCTCAAGGTCAGGCACAAGGTCTTCGACGTGCTCGTGTACAAGAAGCTGCGCGCCGCCGTCGGAGGCAGGGTCCAGTACGCGGTGTCCGGCGGCGCCGCGCTGGGCGAGCGCCTCGGGCACTTCTTCCGCGGTGTGGGCATCACGATCCTGGAGGGTTACGGCCTCACCGAGACGACCGCGCCGGCCAGCGTCAACCGCCCCTCCGCCATCAGGATCGGCACGGTGGGGCAGCCCATCCCCGGCGTGGACGTCCGCATCGCGGAGGACGGCGAGGTCCTCGTCCGCGGCATCAACATCCTGCACGGCTACTGGAACAACGAGGCCGCCACCAAGGAGGCCATCGAAGACGGGTGGTTCCACACCGGCGACCTCGGCTCCCTCGACGCCGACGGCTTCCTGAAGATCACCGGCCGGAAGAAGGAGATCCTGGTCACCGCGGCGGGCAAGAACGTCGCGCCCGCCCCGCTGGAGGACCGGCTCCGCGCGCACCCGCTGGTCAGCCAGTGCCTCGTCCTCGGCGACGGCCGCAAGTTCATCAGCGCACTCGTCACGCTGGACGAGGAGGCGCTCGGGCCGTGGAAGGCCCGGCACGGCAAGGCCGAGGCGATGCCGCTGGACGAGCTGCGCCGCGACCCCGACCTCGTCGCCGAGATCGAGGCCGCGGTCGCCGACGCCAACAAGTCGGTGAGCCACGCGGAGGCGATCAAGAAGTACGTGATCCTCGGCGTCGACTTCACCGAGGAGGCCGGCCACATGACGCCCAGCCTGAAGGTGAAGCGCAACGTCGTGATGAAGGACTTCGCGGACGAGATCGACTCCCTCTACGCGGCCTGAACCGCCGCGGGCCGGCCCCGGCTACTCCGGCCGGCCGCCGCCGAGGGCCGGGCGCAGCGCGGCGACGGCGTCCGCGATCCGGGTGGGGCCGTTGAGCAGGTCCAGCGTGCGGCGGCGGACGTCGCGGGCGTCGAGCAGCGCCACGATGACCGCCGCCACGTCGTCGCGGGTGACCACGTCGTGCCCGATCGGCGGCTCGGCGAGCGTCACGAGGCCGGTGGGCGGGTCGTCGGTCAGGCGGCCGGGGCGCAGGATCAGCCACTCCAGGGCGTCGCGGCGCTTCAGGTCGTCCTCGGCCTCGCCCTTGGCCCTGAGGTAGGCCTCCCAGACCTCGCCGCGCCCCGGCGCGGACCGCTCCCCCGCGCCCATCGCGGAGATCTGCACGAAGCCGGGGACGCCCGCGCGCTCCGCCGCGTCCGCCGTCAGCACGGAGGCGGCCCGGTCGACGGTGTCCTTGCGCGCCACGCCGCTGCCAGGCCCCGCCCCGGCGGCGAACACGACGGCGTCCGCCCCGGTCAGGTGGTCGGCGACCTCGCCGAGACCGGCCGACTCCAGGTCGCACACGACCGGCCCGGCGCCGGTGTCCCGGACGTCGCCGGCATGGCCGGGGTTGCGGATGATGCTCAGCACGGTGTCCCCCCGTGCGGCCAGCAGCCGGGACAGCCGCAGCGCGATCTGCCCGTGCCCGCCCGCGATCACGATGTTCATGCCGTGATCGTAGGACGCCGGAGACCCGGCCGCGCGGGGGCGCGACCGGGTCCGCGGTTCGGGGGACCGGTTCAGCGGCGGCGGGGCCGGGGCCGCTTGATCTTGGTTCCGGACTTGGCGCCGGAGCCGGCGTTGATCGCGTTGACCGCCTTCTGCATCAGCTGCTCGTCCATCACGTTGATGAAGTCGCCGTGGTCGGTCAGCGGGTCATGGCCCGACTCGGGGAAGCTGTCCAGCGCGAACACCAGCGGCTTGGCGGGCACGTTGTAGGCCAGCGTCATCCGCAGCTGCGGCACCGCCTTCGTGCCCTGCGGGCACTGCCCGGTCGCCTTGTCGGCGAACTTGATGTGGTCGCGGTGGTTGGCGCTGTCGGTGTTCTGCCCGTCCCAGCAGCTCGGGAAGTTCAGCACGCGCTCCACCTGGCTGCCCTGGGGGCAGAGCGGGTACTTGTCGGTGAACGCCTGCTTCTCGAAGCCGCTGCACGTCCAGCTCGCGTTGGCGTTCGCCGGGCCGTTCGTCACGGCCTTCGCGTCACCGGCGACGACCCGGATGAACCGCGGCATCGCCGTCACCTTGCTGCGCGGGTTGCCCATGAACTGCAGCTTCACGCTCGACGGGGTGACGATGCTGCCGACGTTGCCGTCCTTCGTGCTCTGCTCCGCCCGCTCCGAGTCGTCCTGGCCGTTGCGGAGGCGGATCACCGGCCAGAAGTAGGCCGACTTGTCGCCGTTGGTGCAGGTCGTCCCGGCCGCCGCGAAGGTCTCATCGGTCGAGAACGCGTTGGTGTCGAGGTTCCCGACGTAGTCGTGGATGTGGTGCGCGCCGTTCACGACGCCGGGCGCGGCGAGGACGTTGTCGGGGTTGCTGTGCGCCTGCCCCTCGTTCACACCGCAGCTGGACGCGAACACGCCGGTGGACCCTCCGCGGCTGGGGGCCGCCTGCTGGACGCGCGGCGCCTTGCGGATGTCGACGTACTGGTCCGCGCGCAGCTCGGGTATCTCCACCTCGCCCTGGTCGCCCTGGCCGTTGCCCTGCCCGCCGTTCTGCCCGTTGCCCTGGTCGCCCTGGTCGCCCTGGTCGCCCTGCCCGTTGCCCTGGTCGCCCTGCCCGTTCCCCTGGTCACCGTTCTGGCCGTCGCCCTGCTGACCGCCGTTCTGCTGACCGCCGTTCTGCTGGCCACCGTTCTGCTGGCCGCCGTCGCCGATCGGGCCGCCGTCGCCCATTCCGCCCTGCTGACCACCGTTCTGCTGACCGCCGTCCTGCGGGGCGCCGGTCTGCTGGCCGCCCTGAGGTGGGGCCGTGGGGTCGCCCTGGCCGCCCTGGAGGTACGGAGTGCCGGTGCCGCCGTCGGTCGGCTGGGCCGGGTAGGCGGCCGGGTTCGCCGACTGGGTGGTCGCGGGAGTGTACGGCTGGGCCGCGGCTCCGGGCGTCTCCTGGCACGCCGTCGCGACAAGGGCGAGCGCCGGGATCAACGCGGCGAATGCTTTTTTCTTGCTTCCCATGGAAAGTGCTCCCTTTGCGGGGGTGGGATGTGGATGTCAGTGCAGCGCGCGCCTGGGGACCAGGCCCGTGCCCTCCAGCAGAGAAATGTGCGTGTTGACGATTTTCAGGGCGCGTTCGGAGAACTCGCGGATCAAGGTGTTATTGGTCTGCGCACGAACCTTGGAGATGAGCTGGGACACCTTCCGGTCCGCGGCGTGGAGCCGCTGCACGAACGTCTTGTCGTAGTCGGCACCGAACTTGCCCGACAATTCCCTCAGCCAGTTCCTCTGCGTGCCGTCGGGCTCGTTGGGAATCAGCACACCGAGTTGCTCCGCCACATAGCGGACATCAGGGTCCGTACTCTGCAAGTGCTGCGTCGAGATGGTCTCCCCGACCTTCTGCACCCGGGCGGACTCGGAATGCTGCTGAGCCTGCTGACCCGTGGGCATCTCCCACAGGGCGGTCTTTCTGACCTCGACGAGCAGCCCCCTGTCCGGCGCGCTCAGCGGTCCCCACTTGGTGTTCACGGTGCCACCGGTATTCGCCACACCGCTGGCGGGGGCTCTGATCGGATTCATGATGGCCACAAGGGCGGCCGTTATGGCGACCGCGGTCGCCAGAATCATGAGCGCGCGCCCCCGGCCAAGGCGCGAGAGCCATCGCACTTCAGTCATTCCGTAGGAATTCTTCATGGCTCTTCCTCCGCCTCCTCAGTGCAAAGCGCGCCTGGGAACCAGGCCCGTGCTCTCCAGCAGCGAGATGTGGGTGTTGACGAATTTCATCCCGGCTTCGATGAAGGGGCGCATCTTCGTGTTCTCGGTCTGCGCGCGGGCCTTGGCGAGAAGCTGGAATACCTGCCCGTGGGCAGCGCGGAGCCGCAGCACGAAGGTCTTGTCGTAGTCGGCGCCGTACTTGGCCGACATTTCTCTCAGGTAGCTCTTCTGCGCCCCGTTGGGTTCGACGGGAAGGAGCACGCCGAGCTCCTCCGCGACGTCCCTGGTGGCAACGTCCAGCTGTATGTGCTGGCTCGAGATGATCCCGGCGACCTCCCGCACCCGCGGGGAGGACGCACGCTGCTGAGCCTGCTGGCCCGCGGGCATCTCCCACAGATTGGCCTGCCTGACCTTGACGAGAACCGTCCTGTCCTGGCTGCTCAGCGGTCCCCACTTGGTGTTCACGGTGCCGCCGAGGTTCGCCGCGCCGCTGGCGGGGAGGCCGACCGGATTCATGACGACCCCGACGGCGGCCGCCACGGCGCCGCCGGCCCCCACGAGCAGGAACCCCCGCCTCTGGAGAAGGCGCGGCCTGCGCGTTTCATCCATTCCGTAGGAGCTTTTCACAATTCCTCCTCCGTCTCTCGTGGTCTCCGTCGCCCACAGCACGGAGTCCATAGGAAATACGCACCGCGTCGACGACGGGTTCAACAGTGTCCACTTGAATTCGTTTTCCCGCACGGCCGCAATTCACCGCCTCAACGGTGCTCCCGGGACGCCGTCGACGATGCGCAGCGCCAATGCCGGGCACATCGCGACCGCCTTCTGGACGTCCTTCTCCATCCACGACGGAATGTCGGTGCCGAGCACCACGGGGAAGCCGTACCGGTCGAGCTGGATCAGCTCGGGGACGAGATAGGCGCACAGGCCGTGCCCGTCGCACCGGCTCCAGTCGATCGCCACCCGCCCCTCCGTGCCGTCGGGCACCGGGAGCGGCAGCACGCCGTAGGTCGACATGCCGCAGCCGGCGCCCCACCGGTGCGCGTCGATGTCGGGGCCGAACGCCTCCATCGCGGACAGGACGAACCTGGCCGTCCCGTCCGGGTGGGTGCAGGCGCCGCGGCCCCGGCCGACGCCGGCGGCACGGCGGACGTCCTCCACCGTCCCGGCGCCCTCGGTCAGCGCGTTCAGCGACCGGACGACGTCGGGCAGCCCGAGCCGGCACGGCCCGCACTGCCCGGCGGACTGCGCGGCCAGGTAGGAGGCGATCCGGGTGACCTCGCCGAGCGGGCAGGTGCCCTGGGTGAGCGGCAGGATGATCCCCGCGCCCACCGTCGCGCCGACCCGCCGCATCCCGGCGCGCGACAGCACCGCCCTCGACACGCCTGCCGGGTCGAGCCACATCCCGTGGTAGCCGCCGACGAGCACGCCCGGGGACGGCGGCACGTCGCAGTGGTCGAGGACGGCCTGCAGGGGCGTGCCCAGCGGCGCCTCGACGACCTGGGTCTTGCCGATGGTGAGCAGCGTGGTGCCCGGCTCGTCCTCCGTCCCGGCCGAGGCGTAGAGGTCGGAGCCGAGCGAGACCAGCACGGCGAGCTGCGCGAACGTCTCGGTGTTGGACAGCAGCGTCGGGTAGCCGTCCACCCCGGCGTCGGACGCGCGGACCTTGACGCCCGGCGGGATCGGCGTCTCCCCGTTGATGGCGCGGATCACCGCGCCGCTCTCCCCGGAGATGAACCGCTCGGTCAGCCGCACGACCCGGGCCGGCATCCGCCGCTCGCTGATCGCGGCGCGGACCGACCGGGCCGCCTCGTCGCTCTCGACGGCCAGCACGATCCGCTGGGTGCCGAGCGCGTTCGCGGCGATCTGGGCGCCGTCGAGCACCAGGTGCGGGGCCCGGCCGAGCAGGACCTTGTCCTTGGAGCTGCCGGGCTCGCCCTCGGCGCCGTTCACCACGACGACGACGTCCTCGCTGGACCCGCGCTCGCCGCCCTTCTCCCCGGGCAGCAGCGCGGTCTGGTCCGCGGTCGGGTAGTTGACCCGCGCGGCGACCGCCATCAGCTTGCGGGCGAACGGGAAGCCCGCACCGCCGCGCCCCCTCAGGTCGATCTGCTCCGCCATGCGGACCAGGTCGTCCAGCGCCGGCGCGCGGAGCTTGCCGTGCACCGCGAGGTGCCGGTCGAGGTCCAGCCGGTCGAACCGGTCGAACCCGAGCGTCAGCCGGGGGCCGCCGATGTTGGAGACGGTGACGGTCGAGGTCATCGGATGACCTCGGTGTCACCGCCCTGCCCGGTCACGGGCATGCCGCGCAGATCGGAGACGGTCCGGCGGGGGTCGTCGTAGCCGCGGGAGCCGAAGTCCCTGTCGTCGAAGTTCCGGTTCCCGAAGTCGCGGGCGTCGCCGAAATCGCGCGAGTCGTCCAGACCGCGCGGGTCGTCGAACACGCCGCGGGGGTCGTCTCCCGCCCTGGCCCGCGCCATCGCGGCGACGCGTCCCTCCTCGTGCTCCCGCTCCGCCATGGCGCGCCGGTCCCGGCGGCGTCCGGCGCCGTCGGGCACCGAGAACGGGTCGATCTCGTCGCCGGCGCGGGACAGCTCCCGCGGCTTGAACACCACGACCATGCGGGTGACCAGGGCGAGCACGACGAGTACGACGCTCATCACGTAGCTGAGCACCACCCAGTTCGCCGCGGGCCGCCCCGTGATCAGGCCGTGCACGATCGCCATCGGCCAGGCCGCGTAGACGAGCGCGTGCATCGACCGCCACACCCAGGCTTTGCCGCGGGACACGAACCGCGCTCGCACCGCACCGGTGATCAAGGTGAGGAACATCAGCCAGGCGGCGACCGTGCCCAGTCCGACCGCCCCCCGCGGGACGACGATCTGGATCGGCGCGGCGATGCCGTTCATCACCTTCACCGAGATGTGCGCGACCAGCATCGCCGTTCCCATGGTCGCGGCCGCGCGGTGTACGGCCTGTGCCAGCACCCGGTGCCGGATCTCCAGGATCAGCCTGTCGGTGGCCAGCACTCCGACCATCACCGCGGTGGTGTAGGACACGAGCGCGAAGACGCCCGCGTAGAAGTTGAGGAAGTACTGCACGTTCGCGACCGCGACGGCACCCTGCGGGGTCGCCGCGCCGACGAGCACCAGGACCGCGCCGGCGAGCACCAGCCGAAGCGCCCAGCTGGGCACCACGGGATCATCACTGTTGCGAATTCGCACCGCTCGGACTCCTCTTCTATGTTGCGGCCGGCGCCGGGGCGGCGGCCGGTCCGGCGCCGTCCTCCGGCGTGGCGCGGGGGGACGGCGATGACGACGGCGGGTCGTCCGCCGCGGGGACCGGGCCGAGGTTGGCCAGCAGGGCCCCGGGAAGCACCTGGAGAACGCCGCGTTCGGCGAAGCCGAGGAGCGGCTTCGCGCGCTCCCGAAACGTCCAGCCGCCGATCACGGCGCCGTCGAGCGCGATCGGCGCGGCGCCGCGGCGCAGCCCGAACGCGACCTCGGCGCGGGGTGCGGGAGCGCCGCCGCAGGGCCGGGAGGTGCCGGTGCGCCCGAGGACGTCGCCCTGCTCGACGACGCTGCCGTCGCGCAGCTGGGTCACGTTCCGCATGCCGTAGTAGGTGGTCGCGAGGCCGCTCGGGTGGATCAGCATGACGAGCGCGCCGGCCTGGCTGGAGCAGAACCGGTAGAGGCGCCCGAGGCCGGACGCGACGACGCGGCCGTCGCCGCCGGAGAACGCCAGCGACGCCAGCGGACGCGCGGACGGGGAGTCGTCGGAGGTCGTCAGCGACCATGCCTGGCCGATCTTCCACGGCAGCATCAGCTTGTCGCCGGTCCGCGTCCCGTTGACGAGGGCGGTGGCCTGCGCCGCGGTCAGCGCCCCGTACTTGCGCAGGAGGCGCGCCTCCGACGCCGACATCATGTTCGCGGGGAGCGTCCCGAGCATGGCGGCGAACGCCCTCCCGCCCGAGAGGCCGACCTGCCACTCCTTGCCCGTCCAATGGGCGGTGTAGAACGCGATCTCGGGGTTGGCGGAGCTGGCGGCGGGGACGGGGATCGCGGTGGTGCCGAACACCCACGTCCGGTCGGCGCTCGTGCGGGTGGCGTCCACGAAAGGGTTCCGCGTCAGCGCGGCCCCGTAGGCCTGCCTGGCGGCCGTTCCGCGCTGCGCCAGGGTCAGTTTCCGGACCTGGGCGGCGAGCACCGCGAGGTCGGGACCGGCCGGGGCCGTGGCGGTGCCGCCGCCACCGGGCTGCTGCGACGGCTGCTGCGGCCGCGCGGACGTGCCGGTGCCGGGCTTCGGCGGCTGGATCGCGCGCTGCGAGCCGACGGGACCGGACGAGCCGCCGATGGGGCCGCCGTCCAGCAGCGCCCGCTCGACGATGCCGAGCAGGGACAGGCCGACGGCGGTGGACAGCACGATCGCGCCGATGCCCATCCGGTCGGTGCGCCGCCGCCCGCGGCGCGGCGTGGCCTTCGGGCCCGGGCGCGGCGGCGTCTGGCGGCCCCGGGGCTCCGGGCGTCCCTGCGGCCGGCGCTCGGGCCCCCGCTCCGAACGGCCGCGTTCCCGGCGGCGCGACCGTCCGCCGGGCGGCGGGAAGTCGCGGGAGCGGTCCCTGCCGGAGCGTCCTCCAGCCGCACCGTAACCCTCGGCGCGCGCGTCGAACCGCTCCGCCCGGCCCCCCGGACGCTCGTTGCGCAGGTCGAACTGCCGCGTGCGCGCATCGGGACGCTCGCTGCCCGGGCCGGAAGGCCGCGCGCGACCGCCCGGCCGCTCCTCACGGGCATCGAACTGCCGTGTGCGGGCGCCGGGCGGCTCGTTCCGCGTCCCGAACTGCGGCGTAGGCGGCTCGGAGCGCACGTCACGGGCGTCGAACTGCCGCGTGCGGGCGTCGGAAGGCTCGTTGCGCGTCCCGAACTGCGGCGTGCGCGTGTCGGTACGCTCGTCGCGCGCGTCGTAGGGCCGCGTGCGGGCGCCGGGACGCTCGTTGCGGGCCTTGAAGCCGCCGCCGCGGGGGTCGGAACGGTCCGTTCCCGCGTCAGAGCCTCCGTTGCGGGCACCGAAAACGTCGGAGCGCTGTGCGGGCGGCTCCGGCCGCCGCGCACGTGCCCGCGGCCGCTCGGCGCCCTCGCCGGAGCGGCGCGTGCGAGCCCTGCCCTCGCGCCGCTTCATCTCGCGCCGGGACGGTTCGCGCCGGGACGGCCGTCCCCGCTCGGACCAGTCCGGCTGCTCCGACCACCAGGACCCTTCGGGCCACTGGGGCTCCTCGGACCAGAGCCCGCGCTTGGGCTCGGATCGCGAGCTGGGGCGCCCAGGCGTTTCCGCCCACGGTGCAGCATGCGTTTGGCTCCGGGACGCATGCCCGTAATCGCGTCGCGCCATGCCCTCTCCTGTGGAGGAGACGGAGGGCTCGGCGAACGCCGGTAGGCTCCGCGCCGCCGGGCCTGTCGCCCGGCGGCGGTCCCGCTGAGACATGTCGGGACCGCGATGTAGGAGCCCGCTCGCTCCCACCACGATCCCTGAACGGATTCTCGCGAATCCGCTCGATCACTCCGGGAGCATACGCCCCAAGAGCCACTCGGATGCTAGTCGGTTCCAGAAAAAAACCTGCGGCCCCTCCCCCGCGGAGGTTCCGCTCTCCAGAGGAGTACGCGCGAAATCCGAAACATGTTCACGCATCCGGACGACGGATTCCGAGCCCGTGACCAGGCGCGCCGCGCGCCACAGGCCGTCCGCCGCGAACTCGCGCATGGTGTCCGGGTCCCCGCATGCATGGCTTGCCGGTTTTCCTGGGCGAACGTGGAGGGCGGCTTAGCGACGGCTGATCCGCTCCTTAAGCGCGCTTTAACGTGCTGCCGCCGGCGCCGTCCGGGCTCTAGCTTCGGGAATGTCAGCGACCGCGGACGCAAGCAGCAGCAGCAGGAGGTGGCCCCAATGACACGATCACCGCGACACGGGATCAGCCCAGGGGCCGTTCACCCCTCCTGCGCGTCCGCGGCCGGGCACCGTCGCGGGGCCGGGCCCCACGGTGCCGGATGCCGGGGTCGTGCCCCGCGCTCCCGTCCACGCGGACTCGATCCGGGCCTGCGGGCCGTCCCAAGCGGCGCGCCCATCTCCAGGTTCTCCCCCACAGGGGCGCCGGGCCGGCCGGCAGCGGATCAAAACAACCCCACCTCGGCAGGGGCGTCCGCGTGGAACTGGTCTCCGGGGGCGGGGCACGAGCCCATGGCGTTGTTCCGGGCTCGGGCGTTCAGGGCGCCCGAGCCCGGAACAACGCGCCCGCCGGCGGAGCGGGCGCTCACCCGGCCGGTGTACCGGCTGATGTAGCCGGAACGGCCGGGCCGGTCCGTGCCGACCGGTCCCGGCCGCCTCTGGTCCCCGAGGCGAGGACCCGCCTACGGCGCGGGGGCGGGTCCTCGCCCCGGATCACTTCTCCGGCCTCCGGACCCGGGCGCGAGCAGGTCTCCCAGGCGGGCGGCCTGGACGTCCCAGCGCCATTCGCGTTCGATCCAGGCACGGCCCTTCTCACCCATGGCCCGGGCCCGTTCCGGGTCCGACAGCAGGCTCGTCACGGCTTCGGCGATCCTGGGGATCGAACGGCCCGGGACGACGGCGCCGGTCTCGCCGTCCAGGACGGCATCGGGTGCGCCGCCGGAGTCGCCGGCGACAACGGGCAGTCCCGTGGCCGACGCCTCCAGGTAGACGATGCCCAGACCCTCCACGTCCAGGCCGCGACGCCGGGTGCGGCACGGCATCGCGAAGACGTCGCCCGCGTCGAAATGCGCGGGCAGCTCCTCCCAGGGGACGCCGCCGGCGAAGACGACGGAGCGCTCCACGTCGAGGGAGACGGCGAGGCGTTCGAGGTCGCGCCGGTAGGGGCCGCCGCCGACGAGCAGCAGGGCGGCGTCCGGGATCGCCCTGAGGACGCGCGGCCATGCATGGATGAGGGCGTCCTGCCCCTTGCGCGGCACCAGGCGGGACACGCAGACCGCCACGGGACGGTCGGTCAGCCCGTGCCGGGCGCGGATGTCCGCGCCTCCGGCGCCCGCCCGGAAGAGCTGCTCGTCGACGCCGGGGGCCAGCCGGGCCAGCCGGGCCGCGGCGGCCGGCGACAGGGCCCTGGCCATCCGGGACCGCGTGTACTCGCCCAGGTAGGTCAGGACGTCCACGCCGTCCCCGATGCGGCCGAGCAGGCTCCGCGCCACCGGCAGCGCCGCCCAGCCCGCCTCGTGCCCGTGCGTGATCCCGACGAGCCGCCCCGCCCCGCGCCGCCGCAGCGCCGGGGCCAGCAGGCCGAGCGGCGCCGCCGCCCCGAACACGACCGAGTCGCAGCGCTCGCCGCGCAGCACGTCCGCCGCCCGGCGCAGCACGCCCGGCTCCGGCAGCATCAGCGTCCCCGGATGCCGGACGACCGGGAACGGCTGCGCCGCGTCGAACTCCGCCGCGCCCTTCCACGCGGGGGCGTACACGACGACCGAGCCGGGCGGGCGGCGCACGGCGAGGCCGTGCACGAACGCCTGGATGCCGCCCGGACGGGGCGGGAAGTCGTTGGTGACGAACAGCGTCGTGGTCATCGTCCGGCCAGCATACGAACCGCCCGGCGCGCGGAAGGGCCCGCCACCGGCGGTGCGGTGACGGGCCCTGCGGAACCGGTCGCGATCAGCGGCTGATCTCCTGCGACGTCTTGCCGCCCTCGATCTCCCGCTGCTCGCCGTGCTCGTGCTCGTGCTCCTCGACGGGGACGTCGTCGAAGGTCCACGCGCGGTTGAGCCGCGAGCGCAGGTGCCCGAGCGGGCCCTTGGTGCTGGGCGCCGGGATGCCCCTGGCGTCGCGGGCGGGCGCCTCCGGCCGGTTGTTCTCCTTGGACAGGATGACGACCTTCTCCTCCTCGCGCGCGGCCTCGTGCCGCTCGGAGAACGCGCCCTCCGGCGACATCATGATCACGCCGCTCTCCACGCCGTGCCCGATGACGGCGGCGTCCTTGCGCTGGAGGCCCAGGCAGATCCGCTTGGTGATGACGAACGCCAGGAAGGGGCCGACGAAGAACGTCACCCGGAAGAACCACGTCGTGGCGAACAGCGACACGTGGAACTTGTCGGCGAGGACGTCGTTCGCGCCGGCGAGCCACAGCAGGCCGTAGAAGGTGACCGCCGCCATGCCGGTCGCCGTGCGGACCGGGGCGTTGCGCGGCCGCGTGTTCACGTGGTGGTGCCGCTTGTCGCCGGTCACCCACTGCTCGATGAACGGCCAGGCCCCCGCGCCGCCGAACACGATGCCGAGCGGCACCAGCGCCGGGATCAGCACGTTCAGGCTGAGCGTGTGGCCCCAGGCGGTGATCTCCCAGTTCGGCATGATGCGCAGCGCGCCCTCCAGGACGCCCATGTACCAGTCGGGCTGGGAGCCCGAGGAGATCGCGCCGGGGTCGTACGGGCCGAACAGCCAGATCGGGTTGATCTGCGCGAACGCGCCCAGCAGCGCGACCACGCCGAACGTGAACATGAAGTACGCGCCCGTCTTCGCCATGAAGACCGGGTAGAACGGGTAGCCGTACACCTGGTGCTCGGTCTGGTTCTTGACCGGCATCGCGGTGTGCTTCTGCACCCACATGATCATCATGTGCGCGGTGACCATGCCGAGCAGCAGGCCGGGGATCAGCAGGATGTGCAGCATGTACAGGCGCGGCACGATGTCCTGGCCGGGGAACTCACCGCCGAACAGGAACATGTAGATGTAGGTCCCGACCAGCGGGATCGACTCCGCCACACCCTGCGTGATGCGCAGGCCGGTGCCGGACAGCAGGTCGTCCGGGAGCGAGTACCCGAACAGGCCCTCCAGCATGCCGAGCGTGAACATGCCGATGCCGATCAGCCAGTTCAGCTCGCGCGGCTTGCGGTAGGCGCCGGTGAAGAACACCCGCAGCATGTGCGCCAGGATCGAGGCCATGAACAGGACCGCGGCCCAGTGGTGGATCTGCCGCATGAGCAGCCCGCCGCGCACGTCGAAGCTGATGTGCAGCGTCGAGGCGTACGCCTCGGACATCCGCACGCCGTTCAGCTTCGTGTACGAGCCGTCGTACACGACCTCCTTCATGCTCGGCTGGAACCAGAGCGTCAGGAACGTCCCGGTCAGCAGCAGGATGATGAAGGAGTAGAGGGCGATCTCGCCCAGCATGAAGGACCAGTGGTCCGGAAAGACCTTCTTCATGTTCCGCTTGAAGAAGGTCGTCGAGCCGAGGCGGTCGTCGAGGAACGTCAGCGGGGCCTCGACCGCCTTCGGAGCTGTCGCCTCGCTCATCCGCGCTCCCAGAAGCTCGGGCCGATCGGTTCGTGGTAGTCGCTCGTCGCGATGAGGTACCCGTCCTCCACCGCCAGCGGCAGCTGCGGCAGCGGTCGCGCCGCCGGGCCGAAGATGACCTTCGCCGCGTCGGTGGCGTCGAAGGTGGACTGGTGGCACGGGCACAGGATGTGGTGCGTGGTCTGCTCGTAGAGGGCCGCGGGGCAGCCGACGTGCGTGCACACCTTGGAGTAGGCGACGATCCCGTTGACGTGCCAGTTCTCACGGCCCTTGGCGGGCTTGAACTGGTCCGCGGGGATGTTGATGAGGATCGTGACCGCCTTGGCGTTCTGCGTGAGCACCTGGTCCTCGGGGACCTCCTCCTCGATCCCCTCGGGCAGGACGGTGATCATCGAGCCCGGGGAGGAGAAGTCGCTGACCCGCAGCGGCCTGTTGGTGCCGTCCACCACCAGGCGGACGCCCTTCTTGCCCTCCGCCTGCGCCTTCTTGACGGCCTCGCCCCAGAAGGTGTGGCGGAGCCGCTTCTCGGGCAGCGGGCCGAGGTCGCGCAGCAGCACGAGCGGGGCCAGGCCGAGCGGCGCGGCCGCCAGCAGCAGCGTGCGGCGCAGCAGCGGCCGCTTGGTGATGCCGCTGTCGCCGGCGCCCTCCAGGAAGTCCTCGGTGAAGGCCGCCCGGGTCTCCTCGTCGGCGGCCAGCTCGTGCCGCTCCTGGACGATCGGCTTGCTGGTCATCAGCCGGCGCACCCAGATGGTGATGCCGACGGCCATCGCGAGGAACGACAGGGCCATCATGCCGCCGAGCCACAGGTTCGACTCGCGGGCCCGTGTGACGCCGTGCATGCCGCCGTCGCGGCCGCTCCAGCCGATGAAGTACGCGATGAACGTCACGCTCGCGGCGAACGCGAGCAGGAAGAACGTCGCGACGATCCGCTCGGCGCGCTTGGCCGACGCCTCGTCCAGCTGCTCCCCCACGCCCGCGGGCGCCGAGATGTCGTCCTCGGCGAGGAGCGCCTTCTCCCGCGCCGGGGACGGCGTGCCGATCACGCGTTCGCGGCGGGCCGCCCCGTCGCGCGGGCCGTTCTGGCCCGCCGTGTCCTTGTCGTCGTCGCTCATGACTTCTTCAGCTTCTTCGGCTTCTTCGCGGTGATCCACATGGCCGCCAGGACCAGCAGGCCGATGCCGATCAGCCAGCCGGCCAGGCCCTCGGTCACCGGGCCGATGCGGCCGAGGCCGTTACCGCCCGGGTTCGGCTCCTCGCGCGTCTGGACGAGGTAGGAGATGATCGCCTGCTTGTCCTGCGAGGTGAGCGTGGTGTCGTTGAACACCGGCATCGCCTGCGGACCCGTCAGCATGGCCTCGTACATCTGAGTGGGCGTGACGTCGCTGTTCGACAGCGGAGGCGCGTACTTGCCACCGGTCAGCGCGCCGCCCTGGCCGGTGAAGTTGTGGCACTGGGCGCAGTTGGTGCGGAACAGCTTCCCGCCGAGCGCGACGTTGCCCTTCTCCGGGTCCACGGCCGACGCCGGGGGGACCTCCGGCCCGCCGCCGAGCGAGGCGACGTAGGCGCGCAGGTCGGCCAGGTTCTTCTCGGCCTCCGCCTTCTGCTTCTCGGCCTCCGCCCGCTCCTTCGGGTCCTCGTAGTCGGTCTTGATCGAGGTGTCGAAGGCGGGGATCGGCGTCTTGCGCGGCACCTGGGCGCCAGGGTTCATCGCGGGCATGCGGCCCGTGCTGACCTGGAAGTCGACGGCCGCGGCGCCCACGCCGATCAGGCTGGGGGCGATCGAGTTGCCCTTGGCGTCCTTCGTGCCCTCGGCGTTCAGCCCGTGGCAGCTCGCGCAGTTCTTGTTGAACAGCTGCTGGCCGTTCTTCAGATCCTGCGCCGCCTGGGCGGCACTCTGCGCCTCGGCGCGGTCAGTCCGCGGCGAGAAGCCGGCGTAGATCACGCCGATCGCCGCCAGGGCCGCCAGCACGACGGCGTAGCCCGCCCACGGGCGCCGTCGCCATGCGGTGATCCTTTTCACGGAAATCCCCGTTCGGGTCATGTCGTCGGGTAGGTCGGGGTGAGGTCAGTGGTCGAGCAGGTAAACGACCGAGAACAGGCCGATCCACACCACATCGACGAAGTGCCAGTAGTACGAGACGACGATCGCGCTCGTCGCCTGCTCGTGCGTCCACCTCTTGGCGGCGTAGGTGCGTCCGAGAAGGAACAGGAACGCGATGAGGCCGCCGATGACGTGCAGGCCGTGGAAACCGGTGGCCAGGTAGAACACCGAGCCGTAGGCCGAGGACGAGAAGGTGAGCCCGTCCTTGGAGACCAGCTGCGAGTACTCGTAACCCTGGCCCGCGACGAAGTAGGCGCCCATGAGGAACGAGAGCACGTACCACTCGCGGAGACCCCAGCGCGCCACGTTCAGCAGGCCGCCGTCACGTCCGACCTTGCCCGCCTCGGCCTTGAACACGCCCATCTGGCAGGTCACCGAGGACAGCACCAGGACGGTCGTGTTGACCGCGGACAGCGGCAGGTCCAGCGGGGCGCCCGGCCACGCGTCGTGGCCGGACTGGCCGATCGTCACAGAGCGGATCGTGAAGAACATCGCGAACAGCGCCGCGAAGAACATCAGCTCGGACGACAGCCAAACGATCGTCCCCACGCTGACCAGATTGGGACGGTTCGCCCGTGCGTGAGGTGTTGTCTCTATCGCGGATGCTGTCACGGGCAGCATTATTGCGCCCCCATCCAGTGAGTGACGCATGACCCCCCTCCTAGGGTTCCCCGAGCGTGTCTCCGGCGCCCCGACCCGGTACTCTTCACGTCCATGAGCACCGCCCCGGAGAGCCCGATGAAGGTTCTCGTCTACAGCGACGACGCGAACACCCGCGCACAGATCCGGATGGCGATCGGCCGCCGCCCCGCAGCCGACCTCCCGAAGGTCGAGTTCGAGGAGTGCGCGACCCAGCCGGCGGTCGTGGCGCGGCTCGACCAGGGCGGCGTCGACGTCCTGATCGTGGACGCCGAGGCGCAGCCCGCGGGCGGTCTCGGCGTGTGCCGGCAGGCCAAGGACGAGGTGTACGACTGCCCGCCCGTCCTCGCCGTCATCGGCCGCCGCGACGACGGCTGGCTCGCCACCTGGTCGCGCGCCGACGCCGTCGTGAGCCTGCCCATCGACCCGATGGCGCTCGCCCAGGCGCTCGCCGGCCTCATGCGCCACCGCCTCCAGCACCGCCTCCCGGCCCTGTAGGCCCGCGCGACGCAGGCCCGCACGACCCGGCAGACCCGCACGACCCGGTAGGGGACATGGACGCGCGCACCAACTGGCCCGCACTGCTCAACGCCCTTGTGTCGGGCGACTCGCTGTCCCGCCAGGAGACCTCCTGGGCCATGAACCGCATCATGGCCGGGGAGGCCACGGACGTGCAGATCGCGGGCTTCGCGGTCGCGCTGCGCGCCAAGGGGGAGACGGTCGAGGAGGTCACCGGCCTCGCCGAGGGCATGATGGACAACGCCACGCCCATCGACGTGCCGGGGCCCATCGCCGACCTCGTCGGGACGGGCGGCGACCGCGCCCACACCGTCAACGTCTCCACGATGGCCGCGGTGGTCGCGGCCGCGTCGGGCGTCCGGGTCGTCAAGCACGGCAACCGCGCCGCGTCGTCCTCGTGCGGCGCCGCCGACCTGCTGGAGCACCTCGGCGTCGCCATCGACCTCCCCCCGGAGGCGACCGCGCGGGTCGCCGGGGAGATCGGCATCACCTTCTGCTTCGCGCCGCTCTACCACCCCGCGCTGAAGTACGCCTCGCGCACCCGCAGCGAGCTGGGCACGCCCACGGTGTTCAACTTCCTCGGCCCGCTGACGAATCCCGCCCGTCCCTCTTCCCAGGCGGTGGGCGTGTTCCACCCGCGGATGGCCGGCGTGATGGCGGGCGTGTTCGCCTCCCGGGGCTGCTCGTCACTGGTGTTCCGCGGCGACGACGGCCTGGACGAGCTCACCACCACCGGCACCTCGACGGTGTGGGTCGTCCGCGACGGCACGGCGACCGAGACGACCTTCGACCCGGCCGACCTCGGCATCCCGCCGGCGAAGCCGGAGGACCTGCGCGGCGCCGACGCCGAGTTCAACGGGCGCGTGGCGCGCGAGACGTTCGGCGGGCGGCAGGGCCCCGTCCGCGACATGGTGCTGCTGAACGCCGCCGCGCTCATCGCCGCCTACGAGGGCGCGCCGCCCCCGGCCGAGCTCACCCGGACCCTGGCGGACGCCTACGAGCGCGCCGCGGTCGCCGTCGACTCCGGCGCCGCGAGCACCCTCCTCGACCGCTGGGTCGAGACCACCCGGCGCCTGCGCGCGTAAACAGGGCCCGACCGCGCGGCCCGGCACGACCGCGCCGCCCGGCGCGATCGGAGCGGTCAGACCCTCTGGGCGCCGGCGGAGAGGCGCTGGGCCATGTAGATCGGGATGATCGACAGCACGATCAGGGCCGCGGCCAAGACGTTGACGACCGGGGCCTGGTTCGGGCGGAACAGGTTGTTGAAGATCCAGATCGGCAGCGTCTCCGCGCCCGGGCCGGCCGTGAACGTCGTCACGATGATCTCGTCGAAGGACAGCGCGAACGACAGCAGCCCGCCGGCGAGCAGCGCCGAGCGGAGCGCCGGGAACGTCACGTACCAGAACGTCTGGAACGTGTCCGCCCCGAGGTCGGCCGACGCCTCCTCCAGGCTGGAGCCCGTCCGCCGGAGCCTGGCGAGGACGTTGTTGAAGATGGTGACGACGCAGAACGTCGCATGCCCGACGATGACGGTGAACAGGCCGAGCCCGATCCCGAGCGGCTTCAGCACGACCTGGAAGGCGTTGCTGAGCGCGATGCCGGTGACGATGCCCGGCAGAGCGATCGGCAGCACGACGACCAGCGAGACGGTCTCCCGCCCGAAGAACCGGTACCGCGCCACCGCGAACGCCGCCATCGTGCCGAGCACGAGGGCGGCGGCCGTCGCGCCGAGCCCGGCCTTGACGCTGGTGAGGACGGCCTGCCGGGCGCCCTCGTTCTCCAGCGCCTGCGACCACCACCGCCCGGTGAACCCGGACGGCGGCCACCCGAACGTCTTGTCCGCGTTGACCGAGTTGATCAGCACGACGAGGAGCGGGACGTAGATGACGGCGAGACCGAAGGCCATGAGGACGCGCAGCGCGATCCGCGCGGCCGGCGAGAGGGTCATCACAGCTCCCTGAGGGCGCCGGTGCGGCGGGCCGCGGCGAGATAGCCGAGCATGACCACCACCGGGATCGTGGCGACCGCCGCCGCGAACGGCAGGTTGTTGGCGGCGCCGATGTTGTCGTAGACGACGTTGCCGAGCAGTTGGCTCCGGCCGCCGACGATCTTCACGGTGATGTAGTCGCCGAGCGACAGCGAGAACGTGAAGATCGACCCGGCCACCAGGGACGGGAACACCAGCGGCAGCATCACGGTGCGGAACGTGCGCAGCGGCCGGGCGCCGAGGTCGCCGGACGCGTCCAGCAGCGAGTCCGGGAGCCGCTCCAGGCCCGTGTAGACGGGCAGGATCATGTAGGGCAGCCAGAGGTAGGACAGGACCAGCACGGTCGCCGTCAGCCCGTAGCCCGGGCCGGACAGGCCGAACGGCTTGAGCACCTCGTCGACCAGGCCGCCCTGCGACAGCATCACGCGCCACGCGTACGCCTTGACGAGGTAGGCGGCCCACAGCGGCGCCAGGATCGCGATCATCAGGTACGGCCGGTACTTCGGCTTGGCGACCTTGGCCATGTACAGCGCCATCGGGAACCCGATCGCGGTGTCGATGACGGTGACGGCCACCGCGACGCCGAGGCTGCGCAGCGCCACCGTCCGGTAGACCGGCTCGTCCAGCAGCGTCTGGAAGTTGGAGAGGGTGAACTGCCGGACGACCTCGCCGGTGAAGACGTCGGTCGACCAGAACGCGGTCAGGAAGATCGCGGCGAGCGCCCCGAGGTAGACGACGACCAGCCAGGCGAGCGGCGCCGACAGCAGCAGCGAGAGCCGCAGCCGCGGCCGGCGGTGCAGCAGGGCCGCCGCCCGGCGCCGGGGACCCGGCGCCGGGCGGACGTCCGTCCCGCCCGCCTTGGCGGTGACGGTCATCCCTTGATCGTGGTCCACGCCTGGGTCCACTTGGAGTAGTCGACGCACTTGACGTTCGTGCGCCCGTCGAGGCACTGCGCGATCGGCGTCGTCCAGAAGTGCACCTTGGAGAAGTAGTTCTCGTCGGTGGCGTGGAAGGTGTCGCAGAACTTCTTGTCCGAGGTCTCCGCGCACGCCTTGGCGTTGGCCGGGGCCTCACCGAACCACTCGGCGACCTGTGCGTTCGTCTTCGGGGAGACGATCCAGTCCAACCACTTGTAGGCGCAGTTGGGGTGCTTGGACTTGGCGCCGACCATCCAGGTGTCGGACCAGCCGGTGGAGCCCTCCTTGGGCAGCGTCACGTTGACCGGCGCCTTCTCGGCCTGGGCGAGGTTGGCGATGACCTGCCACGTCGTCCCGAGGACGGAGTCGCCGCTCTTGAACGCCTGCACCTCCTTGGTGTAGTCCGACCAGTACTCGCCGATGAGCCCCTTCTGGGTCTTCAGCAGCCCGACGGCCGCGTCGAACTGCTTCTGGTCGAGCGCGTACGGGTTCTTGATGCCGAGTTCGGGCTTGGCCGACATCAGGTAGAGGGCGGCGTCGGCGATGTAGATCGGCGAGTCGTACGCGGTGACCTTCCCCTTGTACGGGGAGTTCGGGTCGAACACCGCGCCCCACGAGTCGGGGGCGGTCTTCACCTTGTCGGTGCGCCACATCAGCAGGTTCGCGCCGCGGCCGTGCGGGATGCCGTAGGAGACGTTGTTCACCGAGTTCCAAGGCTTCATCTTCAGGCCGGGGAACACGTCGGCGTAGTTCGGGACGAGCTTGGTGTTGACCGGCGCGACCGTCCCGGAGGCGATCAGCCGCAGCGACGCGTCACCGGAGGCGGAGACCGCGTCGTACTCGCCGGTCTTCATCAGCGTCACCATCTCGTCGGACGTCCCGGCGACCTTGGTGTTGACCTTGCAGCCGGTCTGCTTCTCGAACGGGGTGACCCAGTCGACCTTGGGGTCGTTGGAGCCGTCCTCGGCGTACCCGGCCCAGGCGACCAGGTTGACCTGGCCCTCGCCCTGCCCGACCGACTGCTGCATCGGAACCTTGGGGACCGTGAAGCCGCCCTGCCCGGCGGCGGTCGCCTTGTCGCCCGAGTCGCCGCCGCAGGCGGCGGCCGTCAGTCCGATCGCCAGCGTCGCCGTCGCGGCGAGCGCCATGCGCGTGGACCACATGGGGAACTCCTTATTTTTCGGGGGTTTCGGAGATTCTTGCGGGGTTGGTTCAGGAAGCGGGCGCCGGCGCGGGGCCGGTGCCCGAGACATGGAACTCGTGTGCTTCGTGCCAGCTGATCCGGACGCGCGCGCCGCGGTGGCCCATCACGTCCATGGAGGAGGTGCGCAGGTTCTGCTGCAGCGCCACGACCCGGTCCCCCGACTCCAGATCGATGACGAACCGGGTCACCGCGCCCGCGTAGACGACCTCGGCGACCGTCCCGCGCGCCTGCCGGTCTCCCGTGCCCGGCCCGCCCGCCGTGTCCGCGCCGTCCCCCGTGTCGACGTGGATCTTCTCCGGCCGGACGCAGACGTCGCCGATCCGGTTGGAGGTCCCCACGAAGCCCGCCACGAACTCGGTCGCGGGACGCTCGTACACCTCGGCGGGCGTGCCGACCTGCTGGACCCGGCCGCGGTCGAGCACGGCGACGCGGTCACTGAGGGTCAGCGCCTCCTCCTGGTCGTGGGTGACGAACACGAACGTGATGCCGGCCCGCCGCTGGATGCTCTTCAGCTCGACCTGCATCTCCTCGCGCAGCTTCAGGTCGAGCGCACCGAGCGGCTCGTCCAGCAGCAGCACCTTCGGCTCGTTCACCAGGGCGCGCGCGAGCGCGACCCGCTGGCGCTGGCCGCCCGACAGCTCGCCGGGACGGCGCGACCCGAGGCCGTCGAGCCGGACGCTGTGCAGCGCCTCCAGCGCCCGCTCACGGCGCTTGGCCTTCGGCACCCGCCGCACCCTCAGGCCGTACTCCACGTTGCGGAGCACGTCCATGTGCGGGAAGAGCGCGTAGTCCTGGAAGACGGTGTTGACGTCGCGGTCGAACGGGGCGAGCCCCGTCACGTCCCTGCCGCCGAGCTCGACCGTCCCGGAGGTGGGCCGCTCGAAGCCCGCGATGAGCCGCAGCACGGTCGTCTTCCCGGACCCGGACGGGCCGAGCATCGAGAAGAACTCGCCGTCCCCGATGTCGAGGTCGACGCCCGCCACCGCCTCGACGGTGCCGAAGGTCTTGCGCAGATCGCGGATCCTCACCGCTGAAGCCGGCATGACACGAAAACATATGGAGTCATAGGTTTCAGTTCAAGTGATGTTCCGGTATCACTGTGTCAATACCGGGAGGGGGCCCATGGAAAGCGCGCACCGCGTCGTGTTCGCTCCGGTCGACAACACCGCGCGGGTGCACGCGGTCGTCCGGCGGCTCAGCGACGCGATCGCGCTCGGTCTCCTCGGCGACGGCGAGCATTTGCCGAGCGAGACCGACCTGGCGGGACATCTCGGTGTATCAACGGTCACACTACGCGAAGCGCTGATGGCCTTGCGTCAGCAGGGCCTCATCGAGACCCGCCGCGGACGCGGCGGCGGCAGCTTCGTCAGGGCTCCTGCCAGGCAGTTCGACCTCGACGAGCGGCTGCGTTCGCTCAGCGCTGAAGAGCTCCGCGACCTCGGCGACCACTACGCCGCCATCGCCGGCGCCGCCGCGCGGCTCGCCGCGGCGCGGTCGCTGCCCGGCGACGTCCGGCGGCTGCACCGGTCCCTGGAGGAGATGGCGGGGACGGAGCCGGGCGACGGCATGTGCCGGCTGGACGGCCGGCTCCACCTGGAGGTCGCCGCCGCGTCCCAGTCCGGGCGGCTCACCAGGGAGGAGATCCGGCTGCAGGCCGAGATCGGGCCGCTCATCTGGGCCGTGCACGACCTGCCCGACCGGCGCGGCCGCGTCGACGCCGAGCACGCCGGGATCGTGGACGCGATCGAGGGCGCCGACGACGCCCGAGCTCGCGATGTGGCCGAAAGTCACGTCCTGAATGCGGTAGAACGTCTGATTGAGCGACGGCTCGCACTCTGAGACCCCGAGGGGGACCCATGTCCACCGATCCCCCGGCCGTCGGCGCGGCGGCCGCACACGTCCGCGCCACCCTGGACGGCGTCTTCACGACCGTGGCCCAGGTGCGCGACGCGACGGCCCGGTGCCTGGAGGACGTCCGGCGCACCGGCCGCGCCCCCGTCCGCGCCGACCTCGAACGGCTGCGCCCGCTGCTGTTCGCGCGCCTCGGCCCGCTCATCTGCGGCCTCGGGTTCATCGCCGCGCCCGGGCTGCTCGCCGACGCCGCCTGGTACCTGGAGTGGTGGCAGACCGGCCCGGCCGGCCGCCCGGCCCAGCTGCTGCGCGACCTGAACCCCGAGAGCAGCGCCCTGTACGACTACACGCGCTGGGAGTGGTTCACCGGCCCGGAGGGCGGCGCGGAGAAGACCGTCTGCGGCCCGTACGTCGACTACCTGTGCAGCGACGAGTACGTCCTCACACTGTCGGTGCCGGTGCACGTCGCCGGGACGTTCGTCGGCGTCGCCGCCGCCGACGTGTTCGCCCGGACGTTCGAGAACGAGGTCGTCCCGGCGCTGCGGGAGATCCCCGCCCCCGCGTTCGTCGTCAACGCCCCCGGCCGCGTCATGGCCTCCAACAGCGCCAGCTGGCCCCCCGGCGCCGTCTACCGCGGCACCCCCGGCCACGCCGTCCGCCCCTGCGGAGACCTCTCCCTCTCCGTAGTCACAGCGGCGGGCTAGTCGGCATCAGGAAGACCCAGGGCGAAGGCTTGTTCCAGGTCGTGCTGGGAGTAGGTGCGGAACGCGATGTGGGTCTCGGTGCCGACGATGCCGGGGACCTTGTTGAGGCGGCCCGGGATGACGTCGTTCAGTTCCTCGTGGCGGCGCACCCGGACCATCGCCATGAGGTCGTGGTCGCCGGTGATGGAGTACACCTCGCTCACGCCGTCCAGCGCGGCGATCGTCTCGGCCACCTCGTGGATGCGCGCGACGTCGGCCTTGACGAACACGATCGCAGTGACCACTTCACCCTCCCCTGGGAATCGGACACTCCGACCCTACCGGGGCCCGCTCGCGTCACTCTGAGGGGACGACCCCCGGCCGCCGCGAGAACCGCTCAGCCGCGGCTCAGGGCCGCGAGGCGGCGGGCGGGGCCGGCGCGGCGGGCGAGGAGCGCGAACAGGACGCCGGCGACGAAGCCGTAGATGTGCGCGGTGTAGGCGACGTTGCTCTTCTCGTCGCCCAGCGACAGCCACTGCAGGACGAACCAGTACCCGAGCACCACCCACACCGGCAGCCGGATCACGATGACCGGCGGCACCCAGCTGACCACGCGGCCCCGCGGGTTGAGGATCACGTAGGCGCCCATCACCCCGGCGATCGCCCCTGACGCGCCGATGAGCGGGACGGTGGAGTCGGGCGACGTCCACGCGAACCCGTAGACGGCGACCAGGCCGAACACGAGATAGGCGAGCAGGTAGCGCCAGCGGCCGAGCCGGTCCTCCACGCCCATGCCGACGACGAACAGGAAGACCAGGTTGCCCAGCAGGTGCAGCGCGCCGGAGTGCAGGAACATCGAGGTGAACGCCGACGTCCAGGGGGCCTTGCCGTAGTTCGCGGGCCCGCAGTCGTGCACGACGTCGGCCGGCAGCGGCTGCCGGTCGCCGGTCGTCAGCTCCTTCGGCACCGCGCCGTACTCGAACGTGAACTCGGCGGCCTTGCACTCGCGGACCTTGCCCTCGCCGTACCAGGCGGCGAAGTTCGACATCGGGGTGAGCAGGAAGACCACCACGTTGACGGCGATCAGCAGGTAGGTCACCCAGGGGACGCGCCGCGCCGGCTGGCTGTCATAGAGAGGCAGGGCCACGTCGTCACCTTAGTGGGCGGCCGGGCCTGGAGTGGGACGGCTCCCGCCGCTCGAACGGCCTCTCGTAGGCCTTGTCGATCCACTCGCGGAGGCCCTCGGCGCCGTGCACGGGGCACGTCCACGGGCCGTCGACCTCGACCAGGCGGACGCCCGGCAGGTCGAGCCAGCGCAGCACGCACTCCATCTCCTCGGCGGTGGCGCCCGCCGAGGGGGGCGCGCCGAGCGCGACGCCGCCGGGCGCCTCGCCCGACGGCGGGAACACCGTCTCGGCCGTCGCGACCAGGGCGTCGACATAGGGCCGGGGGCGCGCGTTCGGCGGGACGGTCCCTGCGGCGGCGAGCCGGCCGTACCGCACCACCGACAGCTCCCACCCGCCGTCGAACGCGGGCCGGGCCGCCACCAGCTCGGGCAGCCGCGCCAGCGCGGCGAGCCGCTGCCCGCGCGCGGCGGCGCGGACGAACGCGGCGAGCCGGTCGCGCTGGGCGGCCGCCTCCTCGTAGCGCAGCTCGGACGCCAGCCGGTCGATGCGCACCTGCGCGGCGGCCACCACGGGACGGACGTCGCCCTCCATGATCGAGCGGGCCGTCCCGGCGTGCACGGCGTACGCGTCGGCGGACTCGCGGCCGTCGCAGGGCGCGCCGCAGCGGCCGATCTCGGCGAGCGCGCACGCGCGCGTCTTGCCGCGCTCGATCAGCCGGAGCGTCAGCCGCTGGGTGCACTGCCGCAGCGGGACGGCCTCGTGCAGCGCTGCGCGCGCCTCCTCGGCCTGCCGGCGCGACGAGATCGGCCCGAGGTAGCGGGCGCCGTCGGCGCGGCACTCCCGGACGATGGACAGCCGGGGGAACGGCTCCACCGTGAGCTTCAGCCAGATCGCCCGCTCGGGGAACTTGGAGCGGCGGTTGTAGCGCGGCTTGTGCTCGGCGATCAGCCGCAGTTCCCGGACCTCGGCCTCCAGCCCGGTGGCGCACACGATCGTCCGGACGTTCTCGGCGAGGCCGACCATCTCGCGGACCCGCCACCGCGTCTCGGAGCCGGTGAAGTAGCTGCGGACGCGCGAACGCAGGTCGCCGCTCTTGCCGACGTACAGCACCTCGCCTTCGTGGTCTTCGAACAGGTACACGCCCGGGGTGGACGGGACGTCGTCGGCGAGGTGGCGCTTGCGGCGCTGCTCGGGGGTGGGGGCCTTGGCGAAGCCGCGCATCTCCTCCAGCGAGGTGACGCCGAACGAGCCGATCCGCTCGATCAGGCCGTGCAGGACCTCGACGGTGGCGCGGGCGTCGGCGAGGGCCCGGTGCGTCGGCTCGTTGGACGTCCGGAAGAAGCGCGCCAGCGTGCCGAGCTTGCAGTTGGGCACCTCGTCACGGGACAGCACGCGCCGCGCCAGGTCCACGGTGTCGACGACGGGGAACGCGGGCCAGGCGTAGCCGTTCGCGGCGCACGCCGCCTTGAGGAAGCCGATGTCGAACGAGGCGTTGTGCGCCACCAGCACGCAGCCGCGGGCGAACTCCAGGAACGCCGGCAGCACCGACTCGATGCGCGGCGCGGCGGTCACCATCGCGGTGGTGATGCCGGTCAGCGCGGTGATGAACGGCGGGACGGGCCCGCCCGGATCGACCAGCGTGCCGAGCTCGCCGAGCTCCTCTCCCCCGCGCACCTTGACCGCCCCGATCTCGGTGATGGCCGAGTCGGCGGCCGAGCCGCCCGTCGTCTCCAGGTCGACCACCACGAAGGTGACCTCGCTGAGCGGGGTGCCGAGGTCGTCCAGGGTTCCCTGTACACCGGCCCCTTGGACACCGTGCGCAGCCGTCATGTGCGCGACCGTAGAGGACCCCACCGACAGAACCCCGGGCCGCTAGGGTTGGGGTGCGCCGGCACGTCCCGCCGGGCGGGGGCCACGGGGCGGCACGGGGGAACCCGGCGCGAACCGTCCGACCACGACGTTCGCCCTGGTTAAGGCGCAGAGCGCTCGGGAACACACAGCCCACCGGCGGCGCAGCCCGGAAGGAGCGGGATCATCGACAGCGGCCCCGAAGCGACCCCCGGCGGCGCGGAGTCCGCGGAGAAGCTCGGCCGCCCGCTGCCCGAGGCGGTGCGGCAGGGCGTGGTGGAGGTCGCCGCCGAGCTGATCGGGTCGCTGCCCCCGGACGAGGTCCCCGTGCCGCTGCGCCGGTTCGCGCGGTTCGAGCGCCGCAAGCGCGCCAAGCTCGCGGGCCAGCACATCGCGGCGGTGCTGGAGAAGGACGCGGGGTTCCGCCGGCGGGTCGCCGAGCCGCTCCGCGCGGCGCAGGCCGACCTGGTGGAGGCGGTCGAGGGCGGGGACGTGCCGCCGGCCGCCGACCCGGTCCGCGTCGCGGTGCTGGCCTACCTGCTGCGCCCCGCGGGCTGGACGGAGCTCGTCGAGGCCGCCCGCGAGGAGCTGGAACGCTCCGCGACCGCGTCCGAGGAGGAGGCGGCCGAACGCCGCGTCGCCGCGCTGAAGGAGGAGCTGGCCGCCACCCGCTCCGCCCGCGGCGCCGAGCTGGACAAGCTGCGGGGCGAGCTGCGCGAGACCAAGGCGGAGGTGGCGGAGCTGCGCCGCAAGCTGCACGAGGCGCGCACCCGGTACCGGGCGGCGGAGGACCGCGCCGGCGCGGTCGCGGCGGAGGCCGAGCGGGAGCTCGCCGCCGCGCGCGAGTCGACCGCCGCGTCCGAGAAGGAGCTGCGCAGGCTGCGCGCCCGCGCCGTGCAGGCGGAGGCCGCCGCGGAGGCCGCCAAGCGGGCCGCGCGCGAGGGGCGCAACGTCGACGACGTCCGGCTGCGGATGCTGCTCGACGCGCTCATGGACGCGGCGCAGGGCGTCCGCCGGGAGCTGGCCCTGCCCTCCACGATCGGCCGCCCCGCGGACGCGGTCGGCGGGGCGGAGCCGGACCGGCCGGCGCATCGCGCGCTCCCCGGCCGGGCGCTGTCCGACAGCGATCCGCAGCTGCTCGACCGGCTGCTCACGCTGCCGCAGGTGCATCTGGTGGTGGACGGCTACAACGTGACGAAGACCGGGTACGGCGAGCTGCCGTTGTCGGACCAGCGCAACCGGCTGCTGTCCGGGCTCGGCGGCCTGGCCGCGCAGACGCGCGCCGAGGTGACGTGCGTGTTCGACGGCGCGGAGCTGGACGCGCCGGTGGCCATCGCCGCGCCGCGCGGCGTCCGGGTGCTGTTCAGCCGGCCCGGGCAGACCGCGGACGAGCTGATCGGCGAGCTGGTGCGGGCGGAGCCGCCGGGCCGGTCCGTCGTGGTGGTGTCGTCCGACCGGGAGGTCGCCGACGCGGCGCGGCGCGCCAACGCGCGCCCCTGCCCGTCCTCGCTCCTGCTGCGCCGGCTGGGCCGGTCCTAGGGCCGCCGGTCATAAGACCCTCATAAGGCTGTCATAAGGGAAGCCTCGCATTAAGTGATCATGACGTCACGAAAAGTGGACAATGTCCAAGGATGTCAATCAAAGAGTGACGAATCGGTTGTGGCAGCTGTTGCCCGTCGCTAGTGTCGTCCGCTGACGTCGTGGACGAGAGGGGCGAGACCGACCGTGGCCAATGATCTCATCGGGGAAAGAGCGCAGGAGCGTGACCGGAGGGGCGGCTCGGCGACCCGAGGCGTCTCCCGTCGCCTGGCGGCCGTCGCCTGCCTGACCGTGACGGTCTCCCTGGCCTCCGCCCCGGTGGTGGCGCACGCCGAGCCCAAGCCGACCAGGGCGCAGGCCCAGAAGAAGCTCGACAAGCTCAACGACCAGATGGACCAGAAGGTCGAGCAGTACAACCAGAACATGGAGAAGCTCAAGGTCGCCAAGAAGAAGCTCGACGCGGCGACCAAGGCGAGCAAGCAGGAGCAGGCGACCTTCGAGGAGCAGCGCTCCGCGATCGCCAAGATGGCGGCCGCCGCCTACAAGAACGGCGACTCGACGGACGTGACGGGCTTCGTCGGCAGCAACGACCCGCAGGCGATCCTGGACCAGGCCGCCGTGTTCTCCCACCTCTCGCAGGAGCGCAGCTCCCAGCTCACCCAGTTCCTCGCGACCGCCCAGCGGCTCCGCCGTGAGCAGGCCCAGGCCAAGACCTCCTACAACGAGGTGAAGTCCAAGCAGGACGACCTGAAGAAGCAGAAGCGGGAGCTCGACAAGCAGGTCGCCAAGCAGAAGGCTCTGGTGCGCCGGCTCGGCGGCGGGACGCCCAGCGGCTCGGGCCCCACCGGCGGCTCCTACAACGGCCCGGCCAGCGGCTCGGCCCGTGTGGCCCTCAACTTCGCCTTCGCCCAGAAGGGCAAGCCGTACGAGTACGGCGCCACGGGTCCGAACACCTACGACTGCTCCGGCCTGACGATGAAGGCGTGGGCCGCCGCGGGCGTCAACATCACCCGCACCACCAACTCCCAGTTCGCGGCCACCAAGCGGGTCGACAAGGCAGACCTGCAGCCCGGCGACCTCGTGTTCTTCAGCGGCCTCGGCCACGTCGGCATGTACATCGGCAACGGGCAGATGATCCACGCCCCGCACACCGGCGACGTCGTGAAGATCTCGTCCGTCGACGGCCACGGCAGTTACTACGGCGCCGGGCGTCCCTGACGCCCCACCGTGGCCCCGCACGGGGCTTCCATCAACAACGGACCGGGCTTGACCTGGTCCGTTGTTGATTTTGGGGGGGTTTGCCTTCTGTTGGGGCTTTGGTACCTTGTCACCACTCACGGCGCTCCCCATGCGCCATGGCCCCGCGGCGCCCACCAGGCGCTTCGGTCACACGCGGCGCATCCAGCGGCCGCGTGACGGCGGCGCGAGCCACGCGCCGCTCCCCCAGGACGGCGCGATCCACGTGCCGTTCCGCGGCACCGGAGAGTGCCGCGTGGGTCTGCACGCAGACCCATGGCCGGCCCGGCCCACCGTGCGCACGCCCACAGCGTGCATGGCGCTGAGAGCGCTGCCACGGCTTCACGGGTCAGGCCCCGGACGGACCCCGGGACGGGGACGCCGTCCGCACACAACACAGGCGCCGCTCTTTCGCACGCGGGAGACAGGTCCCGCGCCGGGCCCCATCTCGCCCCCAGGATCGCAGCGGCAGCGCCGAGTCCGCCTCAGCGCGGAACCGGGGACCCACATCGGCCGGAGTCCGGGGAACCTCCCTGGACGGGTGGTTCCGGCACCCGGGGTGAATCGGTGCGACTCTCCCGGCCCCGTTCCGGTGAGAGCCCGCCGTAGGGCTACTTCCACGCCCGAACCCGTCAGCTAACCCGGTAGGCGTCTGGAAGAAGCGAAGGAGTGAATTCCGCAGCGTTACCTGGGCGTGGCCGCCCATCGTGCGGCCACGCCCCACCACCCCCTGCGCTCCGCGGGCGCCCCCGCCCGCCGAGCCCCCCATCCGAACCGGCGTGCCCCGTGCACGTCACCGCCGAGTCCGCGGACCGTCCTGCGCGCATGCGCGGCGGGCGCGGAGCCGGGGACCCACTGTGTCCTTCTTCGGGGTGAATCGGCCTGCCCGCGGGCCGTAGGGCGCCTTCCATGCCCGAACCCGTCAGCTAACCCGGTAGGCGGCATGGAAGCCGAGGAGAACCCCCGTGCCAGGCACGCACCGCAAGAAGCTCCCGGGCAAGCACCGGAAGCCGAACTCCCTGTCCATCACGTGGCGGACGACCGGCGGCGTCATCGTCGGCGCCGCCGTGCTCGGCACCGCCGCCGCGACCGCGCAGGCGTCGGTCCTGCCGTTCGGTTCCGGCCCCGCCTCGTCCGCGGCGGCCGACCTGACCGCCGGGAAGAAGACGCACGGCGGCTCGTCCGAGAGCAGGTCCAAGGACGGGCCCAAGACGTCCCACGGCAAGGACCAGCCGAGGGGCCGGCCGAAGAAGCCGTCCGGGAGGTCGTCGAAGTCACGGCCCACCGCCGCGCAGGCCATCGAGCTCGCCCGGTCCCAGGTGGGCGTCGGAGAGGACGGCGGCGGCGAGACCAAGTTCCAGAAGTGGTACATGGGCACCTCCCGGGCGCAGCAGACGCTCGCGCGCGACGGCGGCTCCCTCAGCGGCTACAGCGACGCGAACTGGTGCGACATGTTCGTCTCCTGGGTCGGCGACCAGATCGGCTTCAGCGACCAGGTCGGCAGCGACGCCTGGACGATCGCGCACGCGCGCTGGTTCCAGGACCACGGCCGCTGGGGCACCGAGCCGAAGCCCGGCGCGATCGTCTTCTATGCCTGGGACGGCGGCAAGTCCGTCGACGACATCCGGCACGTCGGCATGGTGATCAAGAAGGTGGGCGACGGCACCATCGAGACCGTCGAGGGCAACACCGGCAACGCCGTCAAGATCAAGGAACGCCCGACCGGCGACGTCGTCGGCTACGGCTATCCCGACTACAAGCCGTGATGCCGCCTCCTCCCCCTCCGGCTGCATAGGATCGCGCCCATGAAGGACGGTCCCGGGCAGGACGGCTCTGTGCAGGACGCCCCCGTGCCGGACGACGCCGTGCCCGACGAAGCCGCGCCCGACGACGCCGTGCCCGACGACGCGGCGCCGGACGGCGCTGTGCTGGAGAACGCCGTTGCGGACGGTGGGCAGGACGGCCCCGTGACGCGGCGCAGGGTGCTCGCCCTGGGCGCGGGCGGGGCCGCCGTGCTGCTCGCCGGAGGCGCCGGCCTGCTCGGCTCGCGGTCCGCCGGGAGCGGGACCGCGGCCGCGGGCGCGTCCGGCGCCCGTACCTCCCGGGCCGCGGGGACGTTCAGCCCGGAGGGGGCCGCCACCGTCCTCGCCAACCGGGCCCGCGCCGTCCGGAACGGCGACCGCATGGCGTTCCTCGCCACGGTGGGCGACGCCCCTCCCGCGTTCCAGGACGCCCAGTCCCGCATGTACGACAACCTCCGGAAGCTTCCGCTGGAGGGCTGGCAGGAACGGCTTCTCACCACCCAGGCCATGGACGGGAAGAGCGCCGTCGTCCGCGTCGAGATGCGCTACCGGCTGCGGGGCTTCGACAAGGGCTACGTGGGCCGCACCCGCTACCTCACGCTGACCCCGCGCGCCGGGACGTGGACGATCGCCGGCGACGGGACGTCCCACGGGCTCACCGACGACGCCGACATCTGGGACGCCGGCCCCCTGACCGTGGTCAGGGGGCGCGCCGGCCTCGTCATCGGCGACGCCGCCGGACTCGACGGCATCGCCGCGCGGCTGGACGCCGCCGTCCCGGTCGTCACGAGCGTCGTCGGAAAGGGATGGGCGCAGCGGGTCGTCGCGCTCGTCCCCGCCGACGCGAGCCTCGCCTCCGCGCTCGCCGGCCCCGGGCAGAGCCTCGGCGAGATCGCCGCCCTCGCCACCGTCGCGCCGCCGGCGCGGTCCGCGGGGGGAGGATCCCCCGCACCCTCCGGGGCGGCTTCGGCCGCGGGCGGCCGCGGCGAGGACCGCGTCATCATCTCCCCCGGCACGTTCGGCCGCCTCAACGAGCTCGGCCGCGACGTCGTCCTGACGCACGAGCTCACCCACGTCGCCACGGGCGGCGCCCGGGACCGGCGGACCCCGCTGTGGCTGATCGAGGGCTTCGCGGACTATGTCGGCTACCGGCGCGTCAAGATCGGTGTCCGGTCCGCGGCGGGCGAGCTGCACCGCGAGATCGCCGCCGGGCGGGTGCCGTCCGCGCTCCCGGCAGCCGCCGAGTTCTCCGGTGGCTCCCCGCGCCTCTCCCAGGCGTACCAGGAGGCATGGCTCGCCTGCCGGATGGTGGCCGACCGGTACGGTGAGGCGACGCTCGTGCGGCTCTACCGGGCCGCCGGGCGCGTCCCGGAGGCCACCGCGCTGCACGACGTGCTGGGCCTCACCCGGGACCGCTTCACCGCCATGTGGCGTGACTATGTGAAGAAGGAGCTCGGATGAGCGAGACGGAGGCCGGCGAGAGCCGCGCCGACACCACGGCCCGGGCGCCGTCCGGGCCGGACCGGACACGGCGGCCCCGGATCGCCGCCGCCGTCTCCGCCGCCGTGCTCTTCGCCGGGGTCGCGGCCGTCCTGGCCCTGACCACCCCGTGGAACCCGCTGCCCGGGCACGTCCCCGGCGGGCATGTGAAGGCCGACCCCGCCCTGGACTTCTCCCCCGCCGAGATCGCCCGCTCCAAAGCGTTCGACTCGGCCGTCAACCCGCCCGCCTACGCGGGACTCGCCGTCGGCCTCGTGCTCATCCTCGTCCTCGGCCTCACCCCGCTGGGCGCCCGTCTCCTGGGCCGGGTCACCGCCCGCCGCCCCCGCCCCCTGTGGCTCCGCGTCATCGTCGCCGCGTTGGCGCTGACCACGCTGCTGCGCATCGCCGGACTGCCGTTCGACATCTGGAGCGAGTCGGTGCTGCGCCGGTATGGCCTATCGACGCAGAGCTGGCCCGCGTGGCTCGTGGACCAGCTGAAGTCCCTCGGTGTCACCTGGGTCATCTACGCGATCGCGCTGCTGCTCCTCTACGCCCTCGTCCGCCGCTTCCCGCGCTACTGGTGGACCGGCGCCGCCGCAGGCGGGTTCGTCCTCGTCGTCCTCGTCTCGTTCATCTACCCGATCGCCGTCGAGCCGCTGTTCAACAAGTTCCACTCGCTGCCGCAGGGGCGGCTGCGCACCGAACTGCTGGACATGGCCGCCCGGGACGGGGTGCCTGTCAAGGACGTCCTCGTCGCCGACGCGTCCCGCAGGACGACGTCGCTCAACGCCTACGTGTCCGGATTCGGCTCCACGCGCCGCATCGTCCTGTACGACACGCTGCTCAAGTCGCCGCGCCCGCAGGTCGAGTCGATCGTCGGGCACGAGCTGGGCCATGCCAAGCGCAACGACGTCCTGTGGGGCACGCTCGTGGGCGCGCTGGGCATCTCCGGGGCGCTGTGCCTGCTCTACCTCCTGATGACGTCTCCGCGCCTCCTGCGGCACGCCGGGCTCGACCCGGGCGGCGGCCCGGAACCCGCGCGCGGCGGCGGCGCGGCCGACCCGCGGTCCGTCGCGCTCCTCCTCGCGCTGGTGACGGCCGGGACGACGCTCGCGGCGCCCGTCCAGAACCTCGTGAGCCGCCGCATCGAGGCCCGCGCCGACGCGCACGCGCTGAACCTCACCCGCGACCCGTCGACGTTCGTGTCGATGCAGCACGAGCTGTCGGTGCGCAACATCTCCGACCTGAGCCCGGACGCCATGGAATACCTGCTGTGGCTCACGCACCCCTCGGGCCCTGACAGGATCGCCATGGCCCGCGACTGGGCCCGCATGCACCACGTGAGGGTCCCCCCGCCGCTGCGCTGACCTCGTCGCGACGCCGTGGGACGCCCGGCGCCCCACGGCGTCGCGACGACTCAGTTGCCTTCCGCCCGCTGCTTCTCCGGGGCCTTGGGCTTGGCGCCCTGCTGCTTCTGCTGCGCGGACAGCGTCGCGGCGTCCACGTGCGGGGCCGTCGTCACCGACCGCTTCAGCGCGCTGCCCTTCACCCAGTCGTTCCATTTCACCTGCCAGTAGCCCCAGCCGTTCTCCGGCTCCAGCTCCCGGCTGCTCCCCGTCACCCTCACCGGGTCGCCCCGCAGGGACATCTTGTAGAACCACTTGGCGTTGGAAGGGCTGATGTTGATGCAGCCGTGGCTGACGTTCACGGAGCCCTGGCTGCCGACCGACCAGGGCGCACTGTGGACGAACTCGCCGCTGTTGGAGATCCGCACCGCCTTGTAGACGGTCAGGCTGTAGTACCCGGGGCAGCCGGGGCCGCAGCCCATCCAGCCCGACGTCATGACCGTGGGGTCCTGTTTGTCCATCGTCAGATGGACACCGTTGGTGGTGGTGAACATGCGGGAACCGCCCCGGCCCATGCTCGTCGGAATGGTGCGGGCCTTCTTGCCGTTGATCTTCACCACCATTTTGTGGCTGTCCTCGCCGGCCGTGGACACGTGCGAGTCCCCGATCTTGAAGGCGACGCCGTAGTTCTTGCCGCCGTAGACGCCCGTACCGGTGCGCACACCGGCGAGATGGGCCTTGAACGACACCTTCGTGTGCGCCGGCCAGTACTTCTTCGTCCGGAACACGACCTCCTGGTCGCCGAACCAGCGCCAGGCGCCCTCGACCGTCCGGTCCGCGGTGACCTCCAGGGCCCGCTCGACCGCCGCCCTGTCCTTCACCCGGCGGGCGAAGCGCATGATGATCGGAATGCCGACGCCGACGGTCTCCTTGTTGTACGGCGCCTCGATCATGACCTTGTTCGTCTTCCGCACCCCGGCCGTGGAGAAGGTGCTGCGGACGGTGCTGGTCCGGCCGTCCTTCCCGAGGGCCGTGGCGTCGACGGTGTACGTCGTTCCCGGTTCGAGCGTCCACCTGGACCGCCACCGCGTCCGGTCGGCGTTCAGGTCGCCCTCGACCTCGCCCCTGTTCGCCGACACCCGCACGTTCTCGATCGTGCCGCGCTGCGCCTCGACGGCGATGGGGCTGTCCGGGCGCAGCTTCCCGCCGCCTCCGCCCGGCGACACCGCCAGCTTCACGGCGTCCGCGCCCTCCGGTGCGCTGTCCTCCGAACACGCCGCGGCGCCCGCGACCACGCTGGCGCCGACGAGGACGGCGGCGGCGCGCCGTCCCCGGTCTCCCGGTCGTGAGCCACTCACCCGCATGTGGACCCCCCGGTCGTCCTCCTGGGCGATCGGTCCGCCTGCCCAGCCCGGTCGCTGGAACGGCGCCCAGTATGTGAAAGGGCCGGTACCCGCAAAAAAGCGGACACCGGCCCCCGATGGGGTTCTTTTACTGATCAGTGGGCGAAATGACCCCGGTAGTACTCGAAGACCAGACCGATCGTCGTGAGAATTGCGGCGGACACGCCGAGAATGACCAGCCACCAGCCGAACACGATGCCGAGCGCCACGGCCGTGGCCGACAGCGCGACGAACAGCGGCCACCAGCTGTGCGGGCTGAAGAAGCCCAGCTCGCCCGCCGCGTCCGCGATCTCGCCCTCCGGGTCGTCCTCGTACAGCGGCCCCGCGTTGGCGCGCTCAAGGCGCCGGACGGTGAAGTGGACGTAGAACCCGATCAGCCCGGCGAGGCCCACCGCGAGCGCGAGCGCCGTCGTGCCCGTCCAGTCCTTGGACCAGAGCCAGTACACGACGTCGGTGGCGAGGAAGAAGACCGCGCACCCGTAGAACATGAACGCCTGGACGCGCATCGGCTACTCCCCCTTCGTCCCGGCCAGCTCGCCCTTGGCACCCACGTGCGGGTGGTGCAGGTCGAACGCCGGCCGCTCGGAACGGATCTTCGGGATCGAGTTGAAGTTGTGCCTCGGCGGCGGGCAGGACGTCGCCCACTCCAGGGAGGCGCCGTAGCCCCACGGGTCGTCGACCTCGACGCGCTTGCCCCGCTTCCACGTGATGTAGACGTTGTAGAAGAACGGCAGCATGGAGGCGCCGAGGAGGAACGAGAAGACGGTGGAGACCTCGTTCATCCCTTGGAACTCGCTGGCGTAGTCGGCGTACCGGCGCGGCATGCCCGCGGCGCCCAGCCAGTGCTGGATCAGGAACGTCCCGTGGAAGCCGATGAACAGCATCCAGAAGTGGATCTTGCCGAGGGTGTCGTTCAGCATCTTGCCGGTCCACTTCGGCCACCAGAAGTAGAAGCCGGCGAACATCGCGAACACCACGGTGCCGAAGACGACGTAGTGGAAGTGCGCCACCACGAAGTAGGAGTCCGACAGCTGGAAGTCCATCGGCGGCGACGCCAGGATGACGCCGGTGAGCCCGCCGAACAGGAACGTCACGAGGAAGCCCAGCGACCACAGCATCGGCGATTCGAACGTCAACTGCCCTCGCCAGATCGTCCCGACCCAGTTGAAGAACTTCACCCCCGTGGGCACGGCGATGAGGAACGTCATGAAGGAGAAGAACGGCAGCAGCACCTGGCCGGTGACGAACATGTGGTGCGCCCACACGGTGACGGACAGGCCCGCGATGCTGATGGTCGCGAACACCAGCCCGATGTAGCCGAAGACGGGCTTGCGGCTGAAGACCGGGAGGATCTCGGTCACGATGCCGAAGAACGGCAACGCGATGATGTAGACCTCCGGATGCCCGAAGAACCAGAACAGGTGCTGCCAGAGCAGCGCGCCTCCGTGCGCGGCGTCGAAGATGTGCGCGCCGAGCTTGCGGTCGGCCTCCAGCGCCAGCAGCGCGGCGGCGAGCACCGGGAACGCCAGCAGCACGAGGATGGACGTCAGCAGGACGTTCCACGTGAAGATCGGCATCCGGAACATCGTCATGCCCGGCGCCCGCATGCACAGGATCGTGGTGATGAAGTTGACCGCGCCCATGATGGTGCCGAAGCCCGACATGGCCAGGCCGATCACCCACATGTCGCCGCCGACGCCCGGGGACCGGACCGCGTCCGACAGCGGGGCGTAGGCGAACCAGCCGAAGCTGGCCGCGCCGCCGGGGGTCAGGAAGCCCGCGATGACGATCAGGCTGCCGAACAGGAACAGCCAGTACGCCAGCATGTTCAGCCGGGGGAACGCCACGTCGGGCGCGCCGATCTGCAGCGGCATGATGACGTTGGTGAAGCCCGCGAACAGCGGCGTCGCGAACATCAGCAGCATGATCGTGCCGTGCATGGTGAACAGCTGGTTGAACTGCTCGTTGCTGACGAACTGCAGCCCCGGCCTGAACAGTTCCGCACGCATGACCAGCGCGAGGACGCCGCCGAACAGGAACATCAGGAACGAGGTGATCAGGTAGAGGTAGCCGATCACCTTGTGGTCGGTGGACGACATCCAGGAGGCGATGATGCGCCCCTTGCTCGTCCGCGGCGCGGCGATCGACTCGCTCGGTGCGTGACTTGTCGCGGTCACTTGGCACCTCCCGCGGCCAGTGCTTGCTTCGAATCGGCGATGAACCTGTCGTACTGCTGGGGCGACACGACCTTGAGCTGGAACAGCATCCGGCTGTGGTCCACGCCGCAGAGCTCGGCGCAGCGGCCCTCGTACGTGCCGGTCTTGTTCGCCGTGAACTCGAACTCGTTGGTGTAGCCCGGCATGACGTCCTTCTTGTAGATCAGTGCCGGAACCCAGAACGAGTGGATGACGTCGTTGGAGTGGAGCCGCACGCGGACCGTCTCACCCGAGGGGATCGTCATGACCGGCTTGGCCGGCGCGGGCCCGTTCGGAGCGACGGGCTGGCCGACGACGGAGGCGACCGTCTGCTCCTTGCCCGTGGCGTTCTTCTCCTTGTAGTCGAACTGCCAGCTCCACTGGAACGCGGTCACGTCGACGACCACCTGAGGGTTCTTGGTGGTCTTCTCGACGAAGTTCTCGTCCCGGGCGGTGAAGTAGAACAGGACCGCGATGATGACGAACGGGACCGCCGTATAGAGGATCTCGATCGGCATGTTGTAGCGGACCTGCGGCGGCAGGTCGTCGGAGCGCTTGCGGTGGAACAGCACCGCCCAGATGATGAGGCCCCAGACGACGGCCCCGACCGCGAACGCCGCGATCCAGGAGCCCTGCCAGAGCTTCAGCATGCGCTCGCCCTGGACGCTGATCGGCTCGGGCATGCCCAGGCGGCTGCCGCTGCACGCGGTCGCGGACAGCGCCAGCAGGCTCAGCGCGCCGGCGCTTTTCAATGCGCGGCGACTGCGCACAGGCGTACGCCGCTCCCTAGAGCGGGTCGGACTCACGGAATGCCTTCCCCACAGATGAAAGCCCGGTCTGCCGGGCGGTGAGATCAGTCTTCACACGTGTGGTGGAAACCCTAGCGTGAGGGTCGCGCGAACCCCCGATCGGGTGCCCGGTTAGTGTTTTCGCGTGGCCCCATCGAGCGCACCGGGCGGCTACTTCGACGCCGCGTCCACCGAACCGCCGCATCCCGCGGCCCGGTCCGCGCTGCTGGAGGCGCTGGACGCGGCCTGGGCCGATCCCGCCCGGCTGTACGGGACGGCCCGCGGCACCCGCGTCCTGCTCGACCGGGCCCGCGCGCGTGTCGCCGGTGTCCTGGGCGCCCGTCCGGGCGAGGTGTCGTTCACCTCCTCGGGCACCCAGGCGGTGCACCTGGCGGTCCTCGGGGGGCTCCAGGCGCGCCGGCGCACCGGGCGGCACCTCGTGGTGAGCGCGGTGGAGCACTCCAGCGTGCTGCACGCCGCCGAACGGCACGAACAGGACGGCGGTGAGGTCACCGTCGTCGGCGTCGACCGGACGGGCCGCGTCGACCCGGCGGAGTTCGCCGCCGCCCTGCGTTCCGACACGGCGCTGGCGTGCCTGCAGTCGGCCAACCACGAGGTCGGCACGGTCCAGCCCGTCGCCGAGGTGGCGGAGGGCTGCCATGCCGTCCGGGTCCCGCTGTTCGTCGACGCGGCGCAGTCGCTGGGCCGGGCGGACGTCCCGGGTGGCTGGTCCCTCCTCGCCGGCAGCGCCCACAAGTGGGGCGGCCCCGCCGGCGTCGGCGTCCTCGCCGTCCGCAAGGGCACCCGCTGGCGGTCGCCGCTGCCCGCCGACGAGCGGGAGGCGCGCCGCGTCCCCGGGTTCGAGAACGTTCCGGCCATCGTGGCGGCGGCGGCCGCGCTGGAGGCCTACCGCGCCGACATGGCGGCGGACGCGCCGCGCCTCTCCGCCCTGGTGGACCACATCCGGGCGGAGGTCCCGCGTACCGTGCCCGACGTCGAGGTGGTGGGCGACCCGGTCCGGCGGCTGCCGCACCTGGTGACGTTCTCCTGCCTGTACGTGGCGGGCGAGGCGCTGCTCACCGAACTCGACCGGCTGGGTTTCGCGGTTTCGTCCGGCAGCTCGTGCACGGCGGATACGCTGCGTCCAAGCCACGTGCTCGAGGCGATGGGAGTGATTACCCATGGGAACGTGCGGGTATCGCTGCCGCGTGGCGTCGGTTCGGAGGATGTCGGACGGTTCCTCGCCGCGCTCCCCGATGTCGTCGCCCGCCTCCGCCGGACGACGATGAACACCTTCGAGACAGGGAGGCGGTCGAGCCCATGAGGTTCCGAGGCCGCGCCAAGACCGGCCCGCCGCCCGGCGACGCTCCGCCGCGCCCGGCGGAGCCGGACGGCCCGCCGCCCGTGCTCGTCATCGACGCGCTCGGCCGCAAGTGCCCCATCCCGATCATCATGCTCGCGGAACGGATCCGGGAGGTCCCGGTCGGGCAGGTCGTCGCCGTCCTCGCCGACGACGCCGCCGCCCGCACCGACGTCCCCGCCTGGTGCCGCATGAAGTCGCAGGACTTCGTGCGGGAGGAGACCCTCCGGCAGGGCGGCTGGGGTTTCCACATCCGCCGCACGTACTAGCCGCGCGTGCTCGTCCCGTACCGGGACGGGTGAGAAACGCGCGCGGGGCCGCGCCGTGCCGGCGCGGCCCCGCTGCGTACCGTCCGCTACGGCGTCGGGCAGGACACCTGGGCGGCGATCTCCGCGCCGGCGTCCGCGCCGTAGGCGCTCGTGAACCGGTCGAGGAACGCCTGGCGGCCCAGCGTGTACTCCTGGGGCCCGGCGGCTTCGAGGGCGTGGGCGGCGATGGCGTTGCCGACCTGGGCGGCGCGTTCGAGCGGCAGGTTCCAGGCGGTCGCCGACAGGAAGCCGGCCCGGAAGGCGTCGCCGACGCCCGTCGGGTCGACGACCGTCTCGACCGGGACGCAGGGGACGTGCACGCCCTCCTCGCCCTCGCGGTCGATCACCACGCCCTTCGCGCCGAGGGTGGTGACGCGGACGCCGACGCGGGACAGGATCTCCTCGCCCGACCAGCCGGTCTTCTCCTCGGCGAGGGCCTTCTCGTACTCGTTGCTGAACAGGTAGGCGGCGCCGTCGATGAGGCGGCGGACGTCGGCGCCCTCCATCCGGGCGAGCTGCTGGGACGGGTCGGCGGCGAACGGGATGCCGCGGGAGCGGCACTCGTCGGTGTGCCGCAGCATCGCCTCGGGGTCGTTCGGGCTGATGACGACGAGGTCGAGGCCGCCGACCCGGTCGGCGACCGGCTGGAGCTCGATGGAGCGGGCCTCGCTCATGGCGCCGGCGTAGAACGTGGCGATCTGGTTCTGGTCCTGGTCGGTGGTGCACAGGAACCGCGCCGTGTGGTGGATCTCGGACACGTGCACGGACCCGGTGTCGACCGCGTGCCGTTCGAGCCAGGAGCGGTAGTCGGCGAAGTCGTCGCCGACGGAGCCGACGAGGATGGACTCCTTGCCGAGGCTGCCCATGCCGAAGCAGATGTTGGCGGCGATGCCGCCGCGGCGGATCTCCAGCTCGTCCACCAGGAAGGACAGGGACACCCGGTGCAGCTGGTCGGGCAGGAGCTGGTCGGTGAACCTTCCGGGGAAGGTCATCAGATGGTCGGTCGCAATGGAACCGGTCACGGCGATGCGCACGGCGTCGCTCTCCTCGTCGTGGTCGTCCGGCTGTTTCACCGGCTGTTCGAACCCGGACAGGGTACTTCCCATCGCACCATAGATCGCGGCCGCGCGGCGGCCGGGGGAGCGAAAAGGGGCGGCCCGGGCACCCTGGCCCGGCCCGCCCCTCGCGAGTCTCGCGCTCGGCCGCTCAGTTGAAGGAGTCGCCGCAGGCGCACGAGCCCGACGCGTTCGGGTTGTCGATCGTGAAGCCCTGCTTCTCGATCGAGTCGACGAAGTCGATGGTGGCGCCGGTGAGGTAGGGCGCGCTCATCCGGTCGACGCGGACCGACAGGCCGCCGAAGTCCTGGATCTGGTCGCCGTCCATCTCCCGCTCGTCGAAGAAGAGCTGGTAGATCAGGCCGGAGCAGCCGCCCGGCTGCACGGCGACACGCAGCGCAAGGTCGTCGCGGCCCTCCTGCTCGAGCAGGCCCTTGGCCTTCTCGGCGGCGGCGTCGGTGAGGATGACGCCCTGCTGCGTGGTCTCCTGCGTGGTCTCGCCTGAAACCGTCATGTGTTCAGCTCCCGGGTCTCGCTGCGCCGCGGTGCGGCGGACTGTGCATGTCCTGGCGGACGTCTCCAAAGAGACAACGTACCTCGCCACAAGGCCATTCCGCGTATCGGCCATGTTTAACGCCAGGGGACGGTGCGGTCTACGTCACATCACCAATCCCGCCCGGGATGTGCCATCATTAGTCGTCAAAGCGACGATAAGCCCCGTCGTGGAGGGAGAGACCGCCGTGACCACCCCGGTAAGCGACCTTCCGCTGCTGCTGCTCGGCAGCGGCGCCGACCCCGCGAGCGAACGCGGCGTGGACTGCCCCGGCGACCTGCCGCCGGCCTCCGACCCCGCGCTGGTCGAGCGCGCCCGCGCCGCCAAGGCGTCCCTCGGCGACCAGGTGTTCGTCCTCGGCCACCACTACCAGCGGGACGAGGTCATCCGGTTCGCGGACGTCACCGGCGACTCGTTCAAGCTGGCCCAGCAGGCGGCCGCCCGCCCGGAGGCGCCCTACATCGTGTTCTGCGGCGTCCACTTCATGGCGGAGTCGGCCGACATCCTGACCGCCGCGCACCAGCGGGTGATCCTGCCCGACCTCGGCGCCGGCTGCTCGATGGCCGACATGGCGACCTTCGACCAGGTCGAGGAGTGCTGGGACGTCCTGGAGGACGCCGGCATCGCCGACGACGTCGTTCCCGTCACCTACATGAACTCCTCGGCCGACATCAAGGGGTTCGTCGGGCGGCACGGCGGCGTGGTGTGCACCTCGTCCAACGCCAGGCGCGCCCTCGACTGGGCCTACGGCAAAGGCAAGAAGGTCCTTTTCCTGCCCGACCAGCACCTCGGCCGCAACACCGCCGTCCTGGAGATGGGCCTCTCGCTGGACGACTGCGTCGTCTACAGCCCGCATCGCCGCGAAGGCGGCCTCACCCCGCAGCGCCTGCGGGACGCCAAGATGATCCTCTGGCGCGGCCACTGCTCGGTGCACGGCCGCTTCAGCAAGGAGTCGGTGGACGACGTCCGGGCCCGCGTTCCCGGCGTGAACGTCCTGGTGCACCCCGAGTGCCGGCACGAGGTCGTCACGGCCGCCGACCAGATCGGCTCGACCGAGTACATCATCAAGACCATCGAGGCGGCGGCGCCGGGCACGTCCTGGGCGGTCGGGACGGAACTGAACCTCGTCCGGCGGCTGGCCAACGCCCACCCGGACAAGAACGTCATGTTCCTCGACAAGACCGTCTGCTACTGCTCGACGATGAACCGGATCGACCTGCCGCACCTGGTGCTGTCGCTGGAGTCGCTGGCCGCCGGCACCGTGGAGAACGTCATCGAGGTGGACGAGGAGACCGCGCACTACGCCCGCGTGGCCCTCGACCAGATGCTCGCCCTCCCGTAACCGCGGCCCGCGCCGCGGAGGAGCGGGCCTCAGAGGCCGGGGGCGCCCCAGACGGGGAACCACCGGCCGAGGTCCTCCTCGAACGGGAGGTCCGCGCCGATCGCGCCGCGCACCTGGAGTTCCAGCGCGTTGTCGCGTTTGTCTCCGGGGAGCGGCGCGAACGGGTAGAACGTGCCGCGCTTGTACAGGTAGACGAGCGCGAGCCGGCGCCCGTCCGGCCCCTGGAAACCCGCCAGCGAGCACAGCAGGTGCGGGCCGAACCCGCCCGCCTCCAGCGTCGCGTTCACCGCGTGCAGGTCGGTGACGAGTTCCGGCACCTCCTGCGGCGGATGCGTGGCGAGCAGCCAGGTGTAGCCGTAGGTGTCGGTGCTGATCTCGACCTTGGGGCCCGCGTCGGCGTCGAGCAGCTCCCGGACGTCGGCCTGCAGCCGCGCGAACGCCCCGCCCTCGGCCGCGCGGAAGCACACCGAGCCGAGCCCGGTCGGGGTGAAGCCGGTCGCCGCCTCCAGCGTGACGGCGGCCGTCGACAGCCCGAAGATCTGGTCGAGGTCGGGCTTGGCCGGCTTGGAGCGGCCGAGGAGGGTGTCCAGGAAACCCACGGATCAGACTCCCCTGCTGAGCTGTTCGGAGATCTTCGAGAGCTGGGCGAGGCGCCTGTCGAGGGTCGGGTGGGTGGAGAACAGCGACGAGACGCTGAAGCCCTTGCCGAACGCCGGGGTGAAGAAGAACGCGTTGAACGCCTGGGCGGACCGCAGGTCGTTCGTCGGGATCCGCGCGATCTCGCCGGTGACCTTCGTCAGCGCGCTGGCGAGGGCGGACGGGCGGCCGGTGAGCAGCGCGGCGGCCCGGTCGGCCGACAGCTCGCGGTAGCGCGACAGCGCCCGGGTGAGCAGGAAGCTGACCGCGTAGGCGAGCGCGCTCGCCGCCACGACCGCGAGCAGGATCAGCCCCGTGTTCTGGTCGTTGCTGCGGCGCCCGAACCCGCCCCACAGCCCCCACTGGAGGCCGAACCGGGTGATCAGGCCCGCGCAGATGCCGAGGAACGAGGCGATCGTCATGACCGCGACGTCCTTGTGCGCGACGTGCGCCATCTCGTGCGCGAGCACGCCCTCCAGTTCGACCGGGTCGAGCCGGCGCAGCAGCCCGGTCGTCACGCAGACCACGGCCTTCTTCTGGTTCCGGCCGGTGGCGAACGCGTTCGGCACGTCGGTGTCGGCGATCGCGACCCGAGGCTTCGGGGCGTCCGACATCGCGCAGATGCGGTCGATGACGCCGTGCAGCTCAGGCGCCTCCTCCGGGGAGACGACGCGGCCGTGCATGGCGAACAGCGTCATCCGGTCGGAGAAGAAGTACTGGGCGAGGAGGAACACCACGGCGATGGCCAGCGCGACGCCGGCCCACTGGGGCACGAAGACGAAGAAGGCCCCCACGAAGACGACGTAGACCAGCCCCAGCAGGAACATCGTCACGAGCATCCGCGATGTGAGCCCCCGGTCGGAGGCATAGCGCGTCCTGGCCATGCGGCCACCCCCAGTCATTCCAGATTCAATTGTGGAAACGCGCGAGACCCGGGTTTTGTGCCTGGATGTCCATAACACCCCGTCAACACCCCCACCCCGGGGCCCGGCCGGTCAGTCCGGGATCAGCCCCTCGTCGCCGAGCATCGAGCGCACCTCGTCGATGTGCGCGTCGGCCGGCGGCAGGATGAGCTCGGACGGCTCCAGGCTGTCGGCCGGAAGCGGCTTGCCCACCTTGCGGACGTTGTCCAGCAGCGCGTGCAGCGCCGCGCGGAAGGCCGTCTCGTCGCCCGACTCGATCGCCGACTCCAGTTCGGCGTCGAGGGTGTTGAGGGAGGACAGGTCGTCGTCGGCCACGTCCAGCTGGCCCTCGCCCATCAGGCGGACGATCACTGGGCACCCCCCGGGTTCTGCGGCCACGGGGCCTGCTGCGGGGTGTCCTGCTGCTGTTGCGGCTGCGCGGTCGGCGTGCCCTGGTTCAGCTCCTTCGGGGCGGGGCCCTGGCCGAGTTCGGCCTTGAGGCGCTCCAGCTCCATGTCGACGCCGGGACCGGAGCCCATCCGGTCGAGCTCGGCCTGGATGTCGTCCTTGGGACCGGAGAAGTCCTCCAGGGCGCCGGAGGCCAGCAGCTCGTCGATCGCGCCGGCGCGGGCCTTCATCGTGTCGGTCTTCTCCTCGGCGCGCTGGATCGCGAGGCCGACGTCGCCCATCTCCTCGGAGATGCCGGAGAACGCCTCGTTGATCTTCGTCTGCGCCTCGGCGGCGGTGTAGGTCGCCTTGATCGTCTCCTTGCGGGTGCGGAAGGAGTCGACCTTGGCCTGCAGCCGCTGGGAGGCGAGCGTGAGCTTCTCCTCCTCGCCCTGCAGCTGCTGGTACTGCCCGCGCAGGTCGTTGAGCTGGCTCTCCAGCCCGGACCGGCGGGTGAGCGCCTCGCGGGCCAGGTCCTCGCGCCCCACCTGCAACGCCTTCTTGCCCTGGTCGGTCAGCTTGCTCTGCTGCTGTTCGAGCTGGTTGATCTGGAGCTCGAGACGCTTGCGCGAGGTGGCGACGTCGGCGACCCCCCGACGGACCTTCTGCAGCATCTCCAGCTGACGCTGGTAGGAGTAATCGAGGGTCTCCCGAGGATCTTCCATCCGGTCCAGAGCCTTGTTCGCCTTGGACTTGAAGATCATCGACATTCGCTTCATCACGCTCATCGCGCGGCGCCGGTCCCTTCGTGCTGTCGCCTCAGTCGTGAACTGGGCTCAATGACCACTGCTGGGGTTCTTATCACCCTACGCGTTAACGCGCGAGGCAGCCACGATGTTCGCAGCCGGTAGGCTGATCCCGTGTTCAAGCGTCGTACCCCGGAGGCTCCGGCGGATCCTCCTCAGGTAGTAAAGCCCGGCGGCAAGGGCCGTCCCACCCCGAAGCGGCGGGACGCCGAGAAGCTCCGCCGCCAGCCGATCACCGCTCCGGCCTCCCGCAAGGAGGCGTACAAGAAGGTGCGGGAGCGGCAGGCCACCGAGCGCGGCAAGGCGCGCGAGGGAATGGCGAAGGGCGACGAGAAACACCTGCTCAAGCGGGACAAGGGCCCCGTCCGCAGGCTCGCCCGCAATTATGTGGACGCCCGCCGCACGGTCGGCTCCTATCTGATGTACGCGATGTTCGCGATCGTGCTGCTGAGCATGCTGCCGATTCCGGCCGCGCGGCTGCTGGTGCTGTTCGCGCCGCCGCTGCTGCTCGTCGTGGTGTTCGCGGAGGGGTTCATGCTCAGCCGCGGCATCAGGCGGCTGGCGTCGGAGCGCTATCCCGGCGAGGACTCCAAGGGCGTCGGGATGTACGCGGCGATGCGCGCGATGCAGATCCGCCGGCTGCGGATCCCGAACCCGCAGGTGCGGGTGGGCGAGAAGGAGAAGGTCTGACCCGGGGGCGGTGACGACGGCCGTGCCGCGTCCGGTCGGGCGCGGGCTAGGGTCGGTGCCATGGAGTTCCGAAACCTGGGCCGGAGCGGTCTGAAGATCAGCGAGATCGCGTACGGCAACTGGCTCACCCACGGCTCCCAGGTCGAGGAGGACGCGGCGCGCGCGTGCGTGCGGACCGCCCTCGACGAGGGGATCACCACCTTTGACACCGCGGACGTCTATGCCGGTACGCGCGCCGAGGAGGTCCTCGGGCGCGCGCTGGAGGGGCAGCGCCGCGAAGGGCTGGAGATCTTCACCAAGGTCTACTGGCCCACCGGCCCCGGCGTGAACGACCGGGGTCTTTCCCGCAAGCACATCTTCCAGTCGATCCACGGCTCCCTGCGCCGCCTCGGCACCGACTACGTGGACCTCTACCAGGCCCACCGGTTCGACTACGAGACGCCGCTGGAAGAGACCATGCGGGCGTTCGACGACCTCGTCCGGCAGGGCAAGGTCCTGTACGTGGGCGTCTCGGAGTGGCGGGCCGAGGAGATCGAGCGCGCCCTCAAGATCGCCGACGAGATGGGCTTCGACCGGATCGTCTCCAGCCAGCCGCAGTACTCGATGCTGTGGCGGGTCATCGAGGAGGAGGTCGTGCCGCTGTGCGAGCGTGAGGGCGTCGGGCAGATCGTCTGGTCCCCGATCGCGCAGGGCGTCCTGACCGGCAAGTACAAGCCGGGTCAGCCGTTGCCGGAGGGATCGCGCGCCACCGACGACAAGGGCGGCGCCGACATGATCAAGCGCTACCTGAACGACGACCTGCTGACGCGCGTGCAGAGCCTGAAGCCGATCGCCGACGACCTCGGGCTGTCGATGGCGCAGCTCGCGATCGCGTGGACGCTGCAGAACCCGAACGTGTCGGCGGCGATCGTGGGCGCCTCCCGTCCCGAGCAGGTCACCGACAACGTGAAGGCGGCCGGGGTGAAGCTGGACGCCGACGTGCTGAAGCGGATCGACGACATCCTCGGCGAGGTCGTCATCCGCGACCCGGCCAAGACCGCCAGCCCGCGCCGGCGGCCCTGACTCCGGATCCCGTCGCCAGGGCCGCGGGGCACGAAGCCCCGCGGCCCTGGCGTTCGTTCAGGCGGGCGGATCACTCCGGGTCGTGCAGGCTCATCCCGTACACGACGCTCTCGCCGTCCAGCAGCGTCACCTTGTCGACCTCGTCGGCGCGCAGGCCCCGCCAGTTCTCCCCCAGCCAGCTCTCCGCGTCCGCCTGGGTGGAGAAGGTCTCCTCCGACATGCCGACCATGCTCCCGTCGGCCTTCTCCAAACGCCAGCTCCACGCCATCCGCTCGACCTCCCTCGTCGCGGTGAGACTAGCGGCTCGGCCGGGTCAAGAGGCGGCTTCGATGGCGCGGCGCAGCGCGTCGGCGGTCTCGGTGTCGGACGTGCTGAGCGTGCGCCCGTTGACCCGCACGCTGGGCGTGCCCTGGATCCCGGACGATATGTAGCCCTGGCTCACGGTCTTCACGCTCTCGGCGTAGCGCTGGCTCTCCACGCAGGACTTGAAGTCGCCGCTGGTCAGCCCCAGGGGTTCCGCCAAGGAGACCAGCTGGCTCGTGGTGTAGCCCGTGGAGCTCTCGGTCGCGGGCTGATGGGCGTAGAGGGCGTCCTGGTAGGAGAGCCAGTGCGCGCCGTCGCCGACGCAGCGCAGGGCGGCCGCTGCGCGCAGTGAGTTGTCGTGCGCCGGCTGGTTGCTCTCACCGAAGATCAGCATCGGGTGGAACACGACCTTGGCGCGCCCCTCGACCGCCAGCTGCTTCAGCATGGGGTCGTGCCTGGTGTCGAACTGGCCGCAGGGCGGGCAGGCGAAGTCCTCGTAGATGTCGACGACGGGCGTGGTGACGCCCGGCCGTGCCATGGCGAGGCTTCCGTCCTCAAGTGGCGTGGCCTCCGCGCCACCGGCGATCTTGCCGACCTTCAGCTGGGCCTCGCCGCCCTTGCCGTCGCCGCCGCTCTGAACGACCAGCACGATGACCGCGGCCACGATGAGCACCAGCACGAGGCCGCCGACGAGCAACGCGATCAGCAGGCCGCCGCCCTTGCGTCCGGGCGGCGGCATCCCGGGCCCGCCGGGGAGCGGCGGGCCGGGCTGCCAGCCGGGGCCTCCGGGCGTTCCGGGCCCGGGTCCGCCCGGCGGGACGGGTGGCGGTCCGTAGGGCGGCTGCTGCCCTCCTTGGCCCGGCTGCTGGGGCCATGGTGCGTTCGGGGGGTTGCCCACCGGGACTCCTCCTGACGGGTACGTCGTGATCCTTCCAGGTGAGCGTAGCCGTAGAGTGCCGCCCAAGATGAACATGGAGGTTCGCGGCATCGCGGCCGCACAGGGCTGGCCGGCGCCGGGTTGCCGCTGCGCGTCGTGCAACCGGCTGCGCGCCTCGGGCGAGCGGTACGAGCCGTTCGCCGTCGTGGTCGACGGTGTGCCGCTCGCGGATCTGCCGCGCACGGACGTGCCCGGCGGATACGAGGTGCGCGGGGGCGGCAGAGGACGTGCGCTGGTGGCGTCGGGCCCGGGCGCCAGGCCGGAGCCGCCGGCCGGCGTGGAGTACGAAGCCGTCCTCCTGGACTTGGCGGGCTCCCCGGAACATCTGGGATACCTGCGCCACACCGGGGCGGTGACACCGGGCACGGAGGTCTTCGCCGTGCACGTCGACCATCGCCTGTCCTCGCCGTCCGAGTTGGAGCGGCGCCTAGCCTTCTGGGGCCGTCCCCAGGACGGCCCGTTCCGGACGTTGCTCCTCGGCGGAAGCCGTTCGGGCAAGTCGGCCGAGGCCGAACTGCGTCTGGCGGCATGCTCAGACGTCCTCTACGTGGCGACGGGCCCGGTCCGGGATGACGACCCGGAGTGGACGGAACGCGTCGCCGCGCACCGGCTTCGCCGTCCGGCGTGGTGGCGGACCGTCGAGACGACCGACCTCGCAGGCGTGCTCAGATCCGCAACCGGCCCCGTTCTGGTGGACGGCATCGGCACCTGGCTCACGGCCGCCATGGACGAAGCCGATGCCTGGGAAGAGCCGCTGCGGGCGCGACCGCTCGTGGACGACCTGGTGGCCGCCTGGCGCGGCACACTGGCGCGGGTGGTGGCGGTGAGCGACGAGGTCGGGCTGTCGCTGGTGCCGACGACGGCGTCCGGGCGGGCGTTCCGCGACATGCTCGGCCAGGTCAACCAGCGGCTGGCGGCCGAGTCCGAGGAGGCGGCGCTGGTCGTGGCCGGACGCGTCATGGAGCTCCCGTGATCGCCGGTCTGCGGCTGGCGGTCACGCTGCTCACCGTCGTCCCGCTGGGCACGGACCGGGTCGACCGGGGCACCGCGCGCTCGGCCATGCTGCTCGCCCCGTCCGCCGGCCTGATCACGGGCGGCGCCGCGGCCCTGGTCCTGCTGGCGGGCGATCCGCTCGGCCTGTCCGGGCCGCTCGCCGCGGCGCTCGCGGTGGCCGCGACGGCGGCGGTCACCCGGGCCCTGCACCTGGACGGCCTCGCCGACCTCGCGGACGGCCTGGGCAGCGGGCGCCCGGCGGACGAGGCGCTGGCGATCATGAAGCGGTCCGACATCGGCCCGTTCGGCGTCGTCACCCTGCTGCTGACCCTGCTCGTCCAGGTCACCGCCCTGGCCTCGGCCCCGCAGCCGGCCGTCGCCGTGCTTACCGCCTCGGTCTCCGGCCGCCTGGCCCTCCCCTGGGCGTGCCGCACCGGCGTGCCGTCCGCGCGTCCCGGCGGCCTCGGAGCGCTGGTGGCGGGTACCGTCCCGGTACGCGCGGCGCTGATCGTCACGGCCGTCGTCCTGGCCGCCGCGGCGGCGGCGGGAGCGGCCGCGGGCGGTCTCGGCGGCGCCCTGCACGGCGCGGCGGCGGTGATCGCCGGTCTGGCCGCCGCCCTCCTGCTGCTGCGGCACGCCGTCCGCCGCCTGGGCGGGGTGACCGGCGACGTGTTCGGCGCCCTGGTCGAGATCGCCACGACGGCCGCCCTGGTCGCCCTCACGGCGCTGCGCTGAGGGCGCGGCGGGCGTAGGCGCGGACGTCGGCGTCCGGGTCGCTGCGCGCCCGGCTCAGGGCGTCCGCCGCCTCGGGGACGTCCCGGAAGGCGGCCAGCGAGATCACCGCGGCCTTGCGGACGTCCAGGTGCGGATCGTCCAGGGCCTTGACGAGCGGCCCGGACGCGGTGTCCGGGGACGCGGCGGCGAGACCCCGCGCGGCCCCCGTCCGGACCTGCCAGGCCGGGTCGTGCAGGGCGCCGGCGGCGTCGGCGTCGAGCGGGGGCGGGCACCCGATGCCGGCCAGGGCTTCGAGGGCGGCCGCCCTGACCAGGTCGTCCCCGTCCCTGATGAGGCCGGCCAGCGCCCCGGACGCCGCCGGGTCGCCGACCGTGCCGAGGCCGTGCGCCACCGCCACCCGCACCTCGCGGGACGCGTCGGCGGCGGCACGCGCGATCTCCTCCGCCGCGTCGTGGGCCACCAGTCCCCGGACGGCCTGGAGCCGCACCCGCTGGTCGGCGTCGCCCAGCGCGCCGGCGAAGACGGCCCGCGAGCCGAGCCGGAGGGCGCGCAGGACGTCCAGGACGGCGGCCCGCACGAGGGCGTCGTCGCTGCCGAGGGCGGGCGCGAGATCGTCCCGCACACCGCCGGTCGCCGGGAGGACCTCGACCAGTTCCCGGAGCGCCGTCGCCGCGGCGTGCCGGACGGAGCCGTGCGCGTCGGCGAGCGCGGTCGCCAGGGCGCCGGCGACGCCGTCGGGCGCGACCTCGGTGAGCGTCGCGACCGCCGCGCGCCGCACCTTCGGGTCCGGGTCGGCGAGGTAGGGGGTGATCGCGCCGACGGGCGGCCCGGTCTCGGCGAGCTCCTGGAGTTCGAGAAGCCTCGGCGAGCGCCCGATCGCCATGGCGGGACGCGCGGCCGCCGCGGGACGGGCGGGCGCGGCGGCCGGTGCCGCGTCGCCCGCCGGGGTCAGCACGACCGGCTCGCCCGGCTCCGGGACGGCGAACTCCTCGACCGGCACCAGGTACGGCTGGACCGGCCGCTTGACGAACTCCATCGCCCCGTCGCGCCGCCGCAGGTTGAGGTGGTACATCCAGGACGCGTCGTCGCGTTCGGGGAGGTCGGCGCGGTCGTGGTAGAGGCCCCACCGGCTCTCGGTGCGGGTCAGGGACGACCGCGCGGCCATCTCGGCGCAGTCGCGGATGAAGGTGACCTCGGCGCAGCGCATCAGCTCGTGCGGCGTCCGCGCCCCCATCGCCGCGATCTCGGTCTCCATGCGGGTGAACGTCTCGACCGCGATGTCCAGCCTGGACCGCGTCTTGGGCGGCGCGACGTAGTCGTTGACGAAACGGCGGAGCTTGTACTCGACCTGCGGCTGGGGCGGGCCGTCCGGGTGGCGGAGCGGCCGGTAGATCAGCTCGTGCGCCGCGGCGATCTGGTCCTCGGGCAGCGCGGCCGGCGCACCGGGACGGGCGGAGGCGTGGGCGCCGGCCAGATCCCCGAAGACGAACGCGCCGATCATGTAGTTGTGCGGGACGCAGGCCAGGTCGCCCGCCGCGTACAGTCCGGGGACGGTGGTGCGGGCGTTCTCGTCCACCCACACGCCGGACGCGGAGTGCCCGCCGCACAGCCCGATCTCGGAGATGTGCATCTCGACGTCGTGGGTGCGGTAGTCGTGGCCGCGTCCCGCGTGGAAGGTGCCCCGGGTGGGGCGCTCGGTCGTGTGCAGGATGCCTTCGAGCGCCGTCAGCGTCTCGTCCGGCAGGTGGGTGAGCTTGAGGTAGATCGGGCCGCGCGCGGAGTCGATCTCCCGCTTCACCTCCGCCATCATCTGGCCCGACCAGTAGTCGCAGTCGACGAACCGCGTCCCCTCGGCGTTCACCTGGTAGCCGCCGAAGGGATTGGCGACGTAGGCGCAGGCGGGGCCGTTGTAGTCCTTGATGAGCGGGTTGATCTGGAAGCACTCGATGCCGCTGAGCTCGGCCCCGGCGTGGTAGGCCATGGCATATCCGTCGCCGGCGTTGGTGGGGTTCTCGTACGTCCCGTACAGGTAGCCGGACGCGGGCAGGCCCAGACGGCCGCAGGCACCGGTCGCCAGGATCACCGCACCGGCCGAGACGGTCACGAACTCCCCGCTGCGGGTGTCGAACCCCACGGCCCCTACGGCGCGCCCGCCGGAGGTGAGGACCCGCACAGGCATGACGCGGTTTTCTATCTGCACCTTCTCCCTGATGGAACGCTGCCTAAGCACGCGGTAGAGAACCTTCTTGACGTCCTTGCCCTCCGGCATGGGGAGGACGTAGGAGCCCGAACGGTGCACCCTCCGTACCGCGTACTCGCCGTGCTCGTCCTTCTCGAACTTCACGCCGTAGCGTTCGAGACGCTTCACCATGGCGAAGCCGCGCGTGGCCGTCTGGTGGACGGTCCGCTGGTTCACGATGCCGTCGTTGGCCCGGGTGATCTCGGCGACGTAGTCCTCGGGCGTGGCCTTGCCGGGGATGACCGCGTTGTTCACGCCGTCCATGCCCATGGCCAGCGCCCCCGAGTGCCGGACGTGCGCCTTCTCCAGGAGCAGCACCGAGGACCCGTGCTCCGCGGCGGTGATGGCGGCCATCGTCCCGGCGGTGCCGCCGCCGATGACCAGCACGTCACAGCTGAGCTCGCGGCGCGCGGTGACGGAAGGGACCTCCATCAGACGACCTCCTTCGTACGGGCGCCCAGCGCCGCGAGCACCTCGTCGCGGGACGTGGGAACGGGGAACTCGGCGGCGACCCCCGCAGGGCCGAGGACGACGACGCGGTGGCCGAGCAGCAGCGCCTCGTCCACGTCGTGCGTGACGAACACGACGGTCGCGGGCGCGTCGGAGAGCACGTCCACGAGGAGTCGCTGCATGGAAGCGCGCGTCTGCGCGTCCAGGGCGCCGAACGGCTCGTCCATCAGGACGGCGCGGGGCCCGGCGGAAAGCGTCCGGGCGAGCTGGACGCGCTGCCGCATCCCGCCGGACAGCTCGCGCGGGAGGCGCCCGGCGGCGTCGCCCAGCCCCACCCGGTCGAGCCAGCGCAGCGCCGCCGCACGGCGTTCGGCACGTGGGACGCCCCGCAACGCGAGAGCCAGCTCGACGTTGCGTCCGGCGGTGCGCCATGGCAGGAGCGCGTCGTCCTGGAACATCAGCGCCCGGTCGGCGGACGTCCCGGTGACCGGCTCCCCGTCCGCGAGGACGCGCCCGGACACGACCGGGAGCAGCCCGGCGAACGCGCGCAGCAGCGTGGACTTCCCGCAACCGGACGGCCCGAGGACGACGAGGATCTCCCCCGCCGCCACGTCCAGGTCGAGCCCTCCGATGACCGTCCGGCCGCGATACCCGAGCGTCGCCCGTTCGGCCCGCAGGACCAGCCCGTCACCGCTCCGCCCCCGGGGGCGCTCGTCCCTGCGTGCGTCACGGCTCATGCCCGCTCCTCCCTCGGCAGCCAGCGCGTGAGGCGGCGGCCGGCCAGCTCCACCGACGCGGAGGTGAGCCAGCCGAGCAGCCCGATGGTGGCCATCCCGACCAGCACGCCCGGGTAGTCGACGATCGTGTACGCCTGCCAGGTCCGGTAGCCGACGCCGAAGTCGCCGGAGATCATCTCGGCGGAGATCACGCAGATCCACGCCACGCCCATCCCGATGGACAGGCCGCCGAACACCCCCGGCAGCACTCCCGGCAGGACGACCTGGGCGAGCACCCGCCGGCGGCCCCCGCCGAGCGTGCGCACCGCGTCCTCCCAGACGACCGGCAGCGCCTTCACCGCGTGCCGCGTACTGACCAGGACCGGGAAGAACGCCGCCGCGAACGTGATGAACACGATGCCCTGCTCGTTCGCCGGGAAGAGCAGGATCGCGACCGGGACCAGCGCGATCGCCGGGATCGGCCGGGCCACCTCGAACAGCGGCTGGAGCAGGTCGCCCGCCCACCGCGACCGGGCGGTGGCCACGCCGAGCGCGACGCCGAGTACGGCGGCCAGGGCGAACCCGGTGAGAATCCGCACGAGGCTCTGCGCGACGTCCTGCCAGAACTGGCCGTGCTCGATCTGGCGGCCGAACTCGTGCACCACGTCGAGCGGGCCTGGAAACCTGTCGAACCGCACCCACAGCCGCAGGTTCGCCGCGGTCACCAGTTGCCAGACGGCCAGCGCGGCCACCAGGGACGCCAGCCGCACCGGCCAGCGAAGCAGCCCGTTCATGCGCGCCGCACCGCCTCGTCATACGGGACGACCTTCGCGCCGGAGTGGGCGGTGACGTACTTGTCGGCGCCCTCCTGGGTCGCGAACGGCTTGAACCGCTGCGCGGCCTTCGCGGACGGGTCGTCGACCCAGATCTCCTTGTCGGCGAACCATCGCGTCCCCGCCGATGTGTCGGGAACGTAGACGGCCCTGATCCGCTTGCCCTCGCCTTGGAGCGACCGGACGTTCTTCAGCAGGCAGACGGGGTCGGCGACAGGACGCGTCCTGGACTCGCCCTCCACCCACACCTCGCCGGCGGTCTCGGGATCGTCCACCTTCTTCTTGCAGACCTCGTCCGTCCCGGTGATGGCGGCGGGGTTCGCCGTGGACGCGGCCTGCCGGTCGTAGGAGGAACCGACGGCCTCCCTGATGTAGGCGTCATTGACGAACGGGTCCACCTTCAGCGGCGTCTGGATGACACCGATCGACTTCAGGAAGGGGACGTCCTGGACGAACGCGTCCCGCAGCCCCTTCTTGATGGTCGGGTCGAAGGTGGCCACGCCGCCCGCGCCGTTGTAGAGGTACACGGTCTCGACGGGCAGGCCCGTGGTGGACGCGACCGACTCGGCGGCCTCCAGCGGGTGTTCGTGCAGGTAGTTCGTCGCGTCGATCTGCGCCTGAAGGAACGCCTGAAGGATCTCGGACTTCTCCCCGGCGAACTGCTTGCGGACGACCACGCCGTGGAACGTCGGCACGTTCAGGTCACCGCCGTCGTAGAGCAACTTGGCCTGGCCCTTGTTCACCAGCAGTCCCGGCCAGGCGACGAACTGCGCGAACGCCGCCGTCCTCCCCGACTGGAGCGCTGCAGCGCCGACGGTCGGCTGCTGGTTCTCGACCTTGACGTCCTTGGCCGGGTCGAGCCCGTACTTGCGCGCCGCCTGGACGAACGTCCCGTGCCCTGCCGACCCGACGCTCGTGGAGACCGTCCGGCCCTTCAGGTCACGGAGCGTCTTGGCCTTCGAGTCCGGCGCGACGACCACGCTGTTCAGCGAGCCGCGCAGGTTGTAGCCGGTCACCGAGACCCACTCCGTCTGCGCGTCCCCGCCCTGCGCCTGCGACCGGGACCCGTTGATCAGCAGCGGGTAGTCGCCCATCGAACCGATGTCGATCTTCCCGGCGAGCATCTGCGCGGTGATCGGCGCGCCCGTGTCGTAGTCGCGCCAGACGACGGAGTACTTCCCGTCCAGCCGCTTGAGGCGCTTCTCGAAGTAGCCGAGCGAGCGCAGCAGGGTCCCGGCGGTCACGGTGTTGATCGTCTTCGACTGGTAACCCACGACGATCTGGCCGGAGCCGCCGCCGCTGGAGGCGTTGCCCGCCACGGTGCAGCCGGCGAGCAGCGGTACCAGGGCGGCTGCCATCGTTCTTCTCATCGGACGTCCTTCATCGCAGGAGATACGGCATGTTCACGGTCACGGCGCCGGTGGGACAGCGGTCCGCGCACGGGCCGCAGTACCAGCACTCGTCGACGTGCATGTACGCCTTGCCGGTCTCGGGGTGGACGGCGAGCGCGTCCAGCGGGCAGACGTCGATGCACAGCGTGCAGCCGTCGATGCAGAGGGCCTCGTCCACCGTCACGGGCACGTCGGCGCGGTTCTGCACTAGTGACATGGGTTCTCCTGTCAGGGATGGAAGCGGCGCAGCGTGCCGCTCATCGCGATGCGGTCACCGCGGAACCGGACGAACTCCAGGTCGACCGGGCGCCCGTCGGCGAGATGGGTGAGGCGCTCCAGCATCAGCAGGGCGGTGCCGCGCGGGGCGTCGAGGGTGGCGGCCGAGTGCGCGTCGGCGTTGACCGCTTCGAGGGTGACCTCGGCCGTCCCGAGCGGCTGCCCGGCGATCCGTTCGAGCAGGACGAAGATGTCGTTGCGCGCGAGGTCCTCGGCGAGCAGCGGCTCCCCGAGGTCGCGGGCGACGTAGGTGAGGTCGAGGGAGAGCGGCAGGCCGTTCAGCCGCCGGATCCGCTCGATGTAGACCACGGGCTCGCCCGGGGGCCGCCGCAGCCGGGACGAGACCTCGCGGGACGGGCTGATCAGCCCGGTCGTGCGGACCTCGTTCTCGACCTCGCCGTGTTCGCGCATCGTCTCCGCCAGTCCGAGCAGGCGCTCCAGCCCGTGCGGGTACTTCTCGGCGACGGCGAGCGTCCCGACGCCCGGGCAGCGTTCGATCAGGCCCTCGGCGCGCAGCAGGTCGAGCGCCTCCCGGACGGCGTTGCGGGACGCGCCGAACTCCCGGACGAGGTCGGCCTCGGAGGGCAGCGCGCCGCTGCGGAAGTCCCCGTACAGCACCTGCCGGCGCAGGACGTCCGCGATCTGCCGGGCGCGGTCGGCGCGCAGCCGCCGCGCCTCCGCGAGCGTTGCCGGCGCGGCACTGTCTCTGCTGGTCACGGGCATTAACCTACTAAATCAATCGGAATAGGTGAATAGTGGTCCCGATGCGCCACCCGCGACATCCGGCGCACCCTCCTCCACCTGCGCCGCGGCATCGGCACGGCGGCGTTCCGCCACCTCCGCGGGCCGGCCGGCGCGTCCGGCACCCCCGGCCAGGCGGGTCCCCGGGCCGGGCAATGCTTGATCCAAAAGGACGAAACCGGTCACCGGGAGGACTAACATCGGGCTACGTGACGAGCATCAGCCTTGACAGCGCAGACCTGGCCGGCCTGGACACCGACGCGATCGTGATCGGGGTCGTCCCGGGAGATGCGGGTGCCGCCCCGGCCGCCGGAGCCGACGCGATCGACCGCGCGATGAACGGCGGGCTCGCCGGCGCGCTGGCCGCGCTCGGCGCCACCGGCAAGGCCGGCGAGGTCACCAGGCTGCCGTCGCTCGGCACCGTCACCGCCAAGGTCATCGTGGCCGCCGGGCTGGGCGAGAACCCGTCCGCCGAGGACGCCCGCCGCGCCGCCGGCGCCGCCGTCCGCGCCCTCGCCGGCACCGCCCGGGTCGCCGTCGCGCTGCCCGCCGACGGCGCCGACGGCGTGGAGGCCGTCGCGCTGGGCGCCCTGCTCGGCGCCTACTCCTTCGACGCCTACCGCACCGGAGACGGCCACAAGAGCCCGGTCGAGGAGATCCGCCTGATCGCGCCCGCGTCCGAGGAGGCGGCCGTCGAACGGGCCCGGACCCTCGCCGCCTCCGTCAAGCTCGTCCGCGACCTGGTCAACACCCCGCCGTCCCACCTGTCCCCCGAAGACCTCGCCGGGGAGGCCGAGCGCGTCGCCGCCGAGGCGGGCCTCGCCATCGAGGTGCTGGACGAGAAGGCCCTCGTGGAGGGCGGCTACGGCGGCATCGCCGGTGTCGGGCAGGGCTCGGTCAACCCGCCGCGGCTCGTCCGCCTCGCCTACACCCACCCCGAGGCGTCCAAAACCCTCGTGCTGGTCGGCAAGGGCATCACCTTCGACTCCGGCGGCCTGTCCCTCAAGCCGACCGACGCGATGGACTGGATGAAGTCCGACATGGGCGGCGCGGCCGCCGTGCTCGGCGCGCTCGCCGCCATCGCCGAGCTCGGCCCCAAGGTCGACGTCGTCGGCTACCTCGCCATCGCCGAGAACATGCCGAGCGGCACCGCGCAGCGCCCGTCCGACGTGCTGCGCATCTACGGCGGCAAGACCGTCGAGGTCCTCAACACCGACGCCGAGGGCCGGCTCGTCATGGCCGACGCCCTCGTCCGCGCGGGCGAGGACTCCCCCGACCTGATCGTGGACGTCGCCACCCTGACCGGCGCGCAGCTCGTCGCGCTCGGCACCCGGACGACCGGCGTCATGGCCAACGACGACGACGTCCGCGAGAAGGTGGTCGCGGCGGCCGACCGCGCCGGCGAGCCGTCCTGGGGCATGCCCCTCCCGGCGGAGCTGCGCAAGGGCCTCGACTCGGCGGTCGCCGACATCGCCAACATCAGCGGCGAGCGGTGGGGCGGCATGCTCGTCGCCGGGACGTTCCTGAAGGAGTTCGTCCCGGACGGCGTGAAGTGGGCGCACCTCGACATCGCGGGCCCGTCCTTCAACAAGGGGGAGCCGTACGGTTACACCCCGAAGGGCGGCACCGGCGCCGCGGCCCGTACGCTGGTCCAGATCGCCGAGGACGTCGCCGCGGGCATTCTGTAGAGCCGCAGGAATTCTGTGGTGGCCCCGCCCGCTGTGACCGGGTGGAGAGCAGAATAGGTTTTCTCGTGGCGGTGGGGGCCCGGGCACCGGTGCGCCCCGTCCCGCCCAGGACGCCGCGGCCCACGCGGCGCCACAACCGGGGAAAGGGAGCGTCCAGTGGCCAACAACGGCCCCTTCGACATCGTCGTCCTGGGTGCCGGCAGCGGCGGATACGCGTGCGCGCTGCGCGCCGCCGAGCTCGGCAGGTCGGTCGCGCTCATCGAGCGCGACGAGTCCCTCGGCGGGACGTGCCTCAACCGCGGCTGCATTCCCACCAAGGCGCTGCTGCACGCGGCCGAGGTGGCGGACCAGTCCCGCGAGGCGGCCAAGTTCGGCGTGAAGACCACCTTCGAGGGCATCGACGTCGCCGGCGTGAACGCCTACAAGGACAAGGTCGTCTCGACGACCGTCAAAGGCCTCACCGGGCTGATCAAGTCCCGGGGCATCGAGGTCGTGCACGGCACCGGCCGGCTCGCCGGCCCGACCACGGTCGAGGTCGACACCGCCGGCGGGCTGCGGACGATCGAGGCCGGGCACATCGTGCTCGGCACCGGATCGGCACCGAAGTCGCTGCCCGGCCTGGAGATCGACGGCGAGCGCGTCATCTCCAGCGACCACGCACTGCGGCTGGAGCACGTCCCGGGCTCGGTCGTCATCCTCGGCGGCGGCGTCATCGGCGTCGAGTTCGCCAGCGTGTGGCGCTCGTTCGGCGCCGAGGTCACGATCGTCGAGGCGCTGCCCCACCTGCTGCCGCTGGAGGAGGAGTCCAGCTCCAAGCGGCTGGAGCGGGCGTTCCGCAAGCGCGGCATCAAGTTCGAGGTCGGCACCCGCTTCGAGAGCGCCAAGCCGACGCAGGGCGGCATCTCCGTCACGCTCGAAGGCGGCAAGACGATCGACGCGGAACTGCTGCTGGTGGCGGTCGGGCGCGGCCCGATCTCCGACGGCATCGGGCTGGCCGAGGCCGGCGTCGAGACCGAGCGCGGGTTCGTCAAGGTCGACGAGTACTGCCGGACGAACGTCCCCACGATCTCGGCGGTCGGCGACCTGGTCCCGACGCCGCAGCTGGCCCACGTCGGCTTCGCCGAGGGCATCCTCGTCGCCGAGCGGCTGAGCGGGCTCACCCCGCCGCCGATCGACTACGACGGCGTCCCTCGCATCACCTACTCCGACCCCGAGGTGGCCTCGGTCGGCATCACGTCCGCCGTGGCCCGCGAGCGCGGGTACGAGATCAAGGAGGTCACCTACGACCTCGCGGGCAACCCCAAGAGCAAGATCCTGGGGACGCAGGGCGAGGTCAAGGTGATCGCGGCCGCGGACGGTCCCGTCCTCGGCCTCCACATGGTCGGCGCACGCGTCGGCGAGCTCATCGCGGAGGGCCAGCTCATCTACAACTGGGAGGCCCTGCCCGGCGAGGTCGCCCAGCTGATCCATCCCCACCCGACCCAGTCCGAGGCGGTCGGCGAGGCACATCTCGCCCTCGCCGGCAAACCACTGCACGTGCACGGCTGAACGTCGCACAAGTAATACGAAGGAGTCGCTGAGACATGCCGGTCTCCGTCACCATGCCCCAGCTCGGCGAGAGCGTCACCGAGGGCACCGTCACCCGCTGGCTGAAGAAGGAGGGTGAGCGCGTCGAGACCGACGAGCCGCTCCTGGAGGTGTCCACCGACAAGGTCGACACCGAGATCCCCTCCCCCGCCTCGGGCATCCTGACCAGCATCACCGTCGCCGAGGACGAAACCGTCGAGGTCGGCGCCGAACTGGCCGTCATCGGCGACGAGGGCGAGGCGCCGTCCGGCGGCGGCGCCCCGGCCGCGGAGGACGCCCGCGAGGAGGCTCCCGCCGCCCCGCCGCAGGCCGAGCAGGCACCCCCGCAGCAGGCGCCCCAGCAGCAGGCGCCGCCGCCCGCGGCGTGGCCGCCGCCGGCGCAGCAGCAGCCCGCGGCCCCGCCGTCCCCGGCGCCCGCCCCGGCCCCGCAGCCGCCGGCCCCGCCCGCGCGGCCGCCCGCGCCGGCCCCGGTGTCGCAGCAGCCGGCGCAGCCGCAGGCGGAGCCGGGCGAGGGCCCGTACGTCACGCCGCTGGTCCGCAAGCTGGCGGCCGAGCACAACGTGGACCTGGCCACGGTCAAGGGCACCGGCGTCGGCGGCCGCATCCGCAAGCAGGACGTCCTGGAGGCGGCCCGCACGGCCCAGCAGGCCGCCCAGCAGCAGGCCGCGCCCGCCGCCCCGCCCGCCCCGGCGCCCGCCCCGGCCCAGGCCCCGGCGGGCCGGCACGCGGCCCCGGCGCCCGCCGGCGCCCCCGCCGAGCAGCTCGCGCTGCGCGGCCGGACCGAGAAGATGTCCCGCATGCGGCAGACGATCGCCCGCCGCATGGTCGAGTCGCTGCAGGTGTCCGCGCAGCTCACCACCGTGGTCGAGGTGGACATCACCAAGATCGCGCGGCTGCGGGACCAGGCCAAGGCCGACTTCCAGGCGCGCGAGGGCGTCAAGCTGTCGTTCATGCCGTTCTTCGCGCTGGCGACCGTCGAGGCCCTCAAGGCGCACCCGAAGCTGAACGCGGTCATCAACGGCGAGACCAACGAGGTCACCTACCACGAGGTGGAGAACCTCAGCATCGCCGTGGACGTGCCCGAGCGCGGCCTGATGGTCCCGGTCGTGCACAACGCGGGCCAGCTGAACCTCGGCGGCCTCGCGCAGCGGATCGCCGACATCGCCGAGCGCACCCGCACCAACAAGGTGAGCCCGGACGAGCTGGCCGGCGGCACGTTCACGCTGACCAACACCGGCAGCCGCGGCGCGCTGTTCGACACCCCGATCCTCAACCAGCCGCAGGTCGGCATGCTCGGCACGGGCGCCGTCGTGAAGCGCCCGGCCGTCATCGACGACCCGGAGCTGGGCGAGGTCATCGCGGTCCGGTCGATGGTCTACCTGGCGCTGACCTACGACCACCGGCTGATCGACGGCGCGGACGCCGCCCGCTTCCTCGCCACGGTCAAGCACCGCCTGGAGGAGGGCAACTTCGAGGCCGAGCTCGGCCTCTGAGCACGCCACCGGGACCCCGCCGCGCCGCAGGCCGGCGGGGTCCCGCGCGTCCGGGGAAACGCGGGACCCCGATGAGAATCTCAGCGTTCGGTGGCGTCGTCGTCCTAGGCTGGGAGCATGAGGGTCACCGTCACGGGCTCGTCGGGCCTCATCGGCTCGGCGCTGGTGCGATCGCTGCGGGATGACGGCCACGAGGTCGTCCGGCTGGTGCGGCGGGAGCCGTCCAGATCCGACGAGGCGCGCTGGTCCCCCGCCGACGGCTGCGTCGACAAGGGGGCGCTGGAGGGCGCGGACGCCGTCGTGCACCTGGCCGGCGCCGGGGTCGGCGACCGGCCGTGGACGAAGGCGTACAAGCGGAAGATCTACGACAGCCGGGTGGTCGGAACCCGGACCCTCTCAGAGGCGATCGCGGCCGCCGATCCGCGCCCCGGCGTGCTGGTGTGCGGGTCGGCGATCGGCTACTACGGCGACACCGGCGACCGCGAGGTCGACGAGAAGTCCCCCGCCGGGCAGGGGTTCCTGGCCGGCCTCGTCCGCGACTGGGAGGCCGCCGCCGCACCCGCGCGGGAGGCCGGGGTCCGGGTCGTCCATCCGCGGACGGGGGTCGTGCTGGCGCGCGAGGGCGGGATCCTCGGGCGCACCCTGCCGCTGTTCCGGCTCGGCCTCGGCGGCGACCTCGGGGACGGCCGGCAGTGGACGAGCTGGATCTCCATCGGCGACCTGGTCTCGGCACTGCGGTTCCTCATCGGCCACGAGATCGCCGGGCCCGTCAACATGACCGCGCCGACCCCGGTGACCAACGACGCCTACACGAAGGCGGTCGGCCGGGTCCTGCACCGGCCGACCCGGCTGGCCGTCCCGAAGTTCGCGCTGCGGGCGGCGCTGCTCGGCTTCGCCGACGAAGGGCCGCTGGTCAGCCAGCGGGTGCATCCGCGCCGGCTGGAGGAGGCCGGGTTCCGGTTCGCGCACGAGGACGTCGAGTCGGCCATCGCCGCCGTCCTGTGAGTCCCAAGAATCGTCAAAGTCCTGCCCGATCCCGTTCGGTAGTCATACGGTGACATTGAGACAACATGGCCTACGAGGGGGATGAATGAGCACCGACGGACAGCCGCACATCCTCGCGATCGGCGGGGGCACGTTCGTGCCCGACGGCCGGGACGGCCTCGAACCGAGCCCCCTGCTGCGCTACGCGTTCGACCTGACCGGCCAGGACCGGCCGCGCGTCTGCGTCATCACGACGGCCATGGGCGACGGCCCCCAGTACATCGCCCGCTCCTACGCCGCGTTCTCCTCCATGGACGCCGAGGTCAGCCACCTGGCGCTGTTCCCGATGCCGAACATCGCCGACATGCGGGCCCACCTGCTCACCCAGGACCTCGTCTACGTCGGCGGCGGGAGCGTCGCGAACCTGCTGGCCCTGTGGCGGCTGCACGGGCTCGACGAGATCCTGCGGGAGGCGTGGCAGGAGGGCGTCGTGCTGTCCGGGCAGAGCGCGGGCGCGCTGTGCTGGCACGCCGGCGGCAACACCGACTCCTACGGGCCGCAGCTGCGCCCGCTGACGGACGGGCTGCGCTTCCTGCCGTTCTCGTGCGGGGTGCACTACGACAGCGAACCGCAGCGCCGCCCGCTGCTCCAGCAGCTCGTCGGCGAGGGGTCCCTGCCGGGCGGGTACGCGGCCGACGAGGGCGCGGCGCTGCACTATGTCGGCACCGAGTTCGTCCAGGCCGTCTCCTACCGGCGGGAGGCGGGCGCCTACCGGATCGAGCCCGACGGGCCGGGGACGGCGAAGGAGTACCGGCTGGAGCCCCGGCTGCTCGCCGCCCTCTGAGGAGCGGTCCGGCCGTCCACGGCATAAGCTGGCTCGCGTGAGCGATGTGGACGTACGCGAGCTGGTGGTGGTGCACGCGGGGTTCGGCACGGCGGCCGTCCCCTACGAGGCGGGATGGGAGCTGCAGAAACGCACCCATGCGCTGCGGGTGGACGACCTCGTCCCCGACACCGTCCTGCTGATGGAGCATCAGCCCGTCTACACCGCGGGCAAGCGGACCGGGGCGCTCGACCGCCCGTTCGGCGACCCCGGCGCCCCGGTCGTGGACGTGGACCGCGGCGGCAAGATCACCTGGCATGGTCCGGGGCAGCTCACCGGCTACCCGATCGTCCGGCTGCCCGACCCGGCGGACGTCGTCGGCTACGTGCGGCTGCTGGAACAGATGATGATGGACGTCTGCGCCGAGCTCGGCCTGGAGACGGTCACCGTCGAGGGGCGCAGCGGGCTGTGGGTGCCCGGCGCCCCCGACCGCAAGATCGGCTCGATCGGGATCCGGGTGGCGCGGGGCGTCGCGATGCACGGCTTCATGCTCAACTGCGACAACGACATGGGCTGGTTCGACAAGATCGTCGCCTGCGGGATCCGGGACGTCGGGTCCACCAACCTGAGCCGGGAACTCGGCCGGGAGGTCACGGTCGCCGAGATCGTCCCGCTGGTCGAGCGGCACCTGGCCGCGGCGCTCGGCGCGGCGGAGACGCTCCACCGCACCACGGCGCAACTCGGCGTCTGACCGGCGTCCTCCCGGAGCGGCCCCGGGAAGACGCTCGGGGCCGCCGGTCGGTCAGGCCATGACCTTGTAGACGGCCTGGCCTTCGGTCGCGGCGACCCGGAAGAAGTCCGCCAGCCCCTTGTAGGCGGGCTTGAAGACCTTGTCGCGGGCGGCGCCGTCCAGCCGTCCCGCGTCCTGGACGCCGGCCCTGCCCATCGCCGCCGGGTCGAAGCGCCGGGCGACGTCGGCGAACGGGGTCGCGGCCAGGTGGTCGGCGGCCGGCTTCACCCGGTCAGGCGCCAGGTAGATCACGTCCATGCCCAGCTCGTCGGCGCCGTCCTCGGTGAGCAGCCGCCCGCCGCACACGACGTCGGCCTCGGGCTGGCGGCCCTCCCACGCGTCGCCGGTGACGAGGAAGTGCATCGCCTGCCACGCCCAGCCGAGCTCGAACAGTTCCCTCGCGCCGCGCCGGCGCCAGTTCGCGTCGCCGAAGACGTGGCGCGCGATCCGGCCGGGATCGGGCTCCCCCTCCAGCACCGGCGGCACCCTGAGGTACGACATTGCCAGACCCACGGTGGTCCTCCTGCTGACGCTGTTGCGTGACGACAGGGAGTCACCTTAGAGAGATCCTCTGTTGAAGATGGCCGAAACACGCGAATCGGCTGCACGAACGGGGTACCGTCATGCGTTCGAGATCGCTCCGATACGGCTTTGAGGCCCCCGCCACACGTCGGGCCGCGGTGTGCCGGCACCGGAGATCGGGACGTACCCTGGGATCCGTGACGACGGTGACACCTGAGGGACGGAAGCTCCTGCGCGTCGAAGCGCGCAACAGCGAGACCCCGATCGAGCGCAAGCCCGAGTGGATCAAGACACGGCTGAAGATGGGGCCGCAGTACCGCGAGCTCACCGGCCTGGTGAAGTCCGAAGGCCTGCACACGGTGTGCCAGGAGGCCGGCTGTCCCAACATCTACGAATGCTGGGAGGACCGCGAGGCCACGTTCCTCATCGGCGGCGACCAGTGCACCCGGCGGTGCGACTTCTGCCAGATCGACACCGGCAAGCCCGCCGAGTTCGACCGGGACGAGCCGCGCCGCGTCGCCGAGTCCGTCGCCACGATGGGCCTGAAGTACGCGACCGTCACCGGCGTCGCCCGCGACGACCTCGAGGACGGCGGGGCCTGGCTGTACGCCGAGACCGTCCGGCAGATCCACGCTGCGATTCCCGGCTGCGGCGTCGAACTGCTCATCCCGGACTTCAACGCCGTCCCCGAGCAGCTGGCCGAGGTCTTCTCGTCGCGGCCGGAGGTGCTGGCGCACAACGTGGAGACCGTGCCGCGGATCTTCAAGCGGATCCGGCCCGGGTTCCGGTACGAGCGGTCCCTGGAGGTCATCACCCGCGCCCGCGAGGACGGCCTGGTCACCAAGTCGAACCTGATCCTCGGCATGGGCGAGACCCGCGAGGAGATCTCGCAGGCGCTGCGCGACCTGCACGAGGCCGGCTGCGAGCTGGTCACGATCACCCAGTACCTGCGGCCGAGCCCCCGCCACCACCCGGTGGAGCGGTGGGTGAAGCCGGAGGAGTTCGTGGAACTGTCGGCGGAGGCCGAGGAGATCGGCTTCGCGGGCGTCATGTCCGGCCCGCTGGTGCGTTCCAGCTACCGCGCCGGCCGCCTCTACAAGCAGGCGGTCTCAGCGCGAGGCTGATCGTTTCCTTCTTGTGCGCGGGCGGGGGTTGTCGGGTTCGGGCCCCGACCCGACTATCCTTGGATTCATGTCGAAAAAGCCCACGGACGGGGCCCAGGACAGTCCAGGGCGCCTCAAGCAGATCCGCATGGTCGCCCAGGTGCTGCGCAAGGCCGACCCGAAGGCCCTGCCGATCGTGTTCGCCGCCGCGCTCGGGACCCTGGTCGTCGTCATCCTCATCGGGCTGATCATCGGCCAGCTGTGGTTCTTCATCCCGCTGGGCATCCTGGCCGGGCTCGCCGTCGGCATGATCGTCTTCGGGCAGCTGGCGCAGCGCGCGCAGTACAAGGTGATCGCCGGGCAGCCGGGCGCGGCCGCCGCGATCCTGAAGAACATGCGCGGCAACTGGACGGTCACCGAGGCGGTCAGCGGCAACCGCAACCTCGACATGGTGCACCGCGCGGTGGGACGCGCCGGCGTGGTGCTCGTGTCGGAGGGCCCGCGCAACCGGGTCGGCCAGCTGCTCGGCGCCGAGAAGAAGCGCATCTCCCGCGCCGCCCAGCAGGTGCCGATCTATGACGTCCAGGTCGGGGACGACGAGGGCCAGATCCCGGTCGACAAGCTGCAGCGCCATCTGATGAAGCTGCCCCGCAACCTCACCAAGGGACAGGTCGCGGACCTCAACGACCGGCTCCAGGCTCTGCCCCGGTCGATGCAGATGCCGAAGGGCCCGATGCCGCGGGGCGCGAAGATGCCCAAGGGCCCGAAGCCCAAGATGCGCTGACGCCCGAAGAGGCCCAAAAGAAGAAGGCGCCCCCGCCGGGGGCGCCTTCTCGTGTTCTGGCTACATGTTGACGACGACGGTGTTGCCGGCGCGGTCGTGCATGCCCCGGTAGTCGCGGTCCCAGATCAGCGCGGGAATGACCAGGAGCAGCAGGACGGTCCTGGCGAGCGCCCAGCCGAGCCCGACCGGGCGTCCGTCCAGCCGCGCGACGCGGATGCCGCACAGCCGCTTGCCGATCGTCGTGCCGAGGAACGCGGTGAGCACCCACGCCTGGAGGCCGAAGACGGCGAGCGTCACCAGGCTGCGCTGCGCCGGCTCCCAGTCGAACGAGCGCGCCAGGAGGCTCGCGACCAGCATCGACAGGCCCCAGTCGACGAACAGCGCGATCAGCCGCCGGCCGTAGGGCGCGACGGCGCCGCTGCCGCTCTCCGGGAGGCCGATGCGCTTGCCCGGCTCGCCGAGGTCGGCCCCGGCCGAACGGGCGCCGCCGAGCCAGGTCTGCGTCCACCGCGGCCCGGCCGCCTCCTGCCGCCCCTTGCCACCGCTCATGGCCCCTACGCTATCCGGTCCCCCCGGAGGTCCCGACGCGGCTCCCCCGGGCAGGCCGGAAGTGACGCGTAACACAGCGGAAACATACGAGACATGGCCGGGAAACGGCGCGCCCGTAGCGTGCTGGGAGCCAAGAACCGCCCTGAGGAGGCTGGATGTTCAGCAGCGCCGAAGAGGTCCTGAGCTACATCAGGAACGAAGGTGTGCGTTTCGTCGACTGCCGGTTCGTGGACCTGCCGGGCAAGATGCAGCACTTCACGTTCCCCGTCGAGAGCTTCGGCGAGAGCGTCTTCACCGAGGGGCTGATGTTCGACGGCTCGTCGGTCCGCGGGTTCCAGGAGATCCACGAGTCGGACATGCTCCTGCTCCCCGACCCCGGTACCGCCGTCGTGGACCCGTTCCGGCAGCACAAGACCCTGAACCTGAACTTCTTCGTCCACGACCCGCTGACGGGCGAGCCCTACAGCCGCGACCCCCGCAACGTGGCCAAGAAGGCGCAGGACTACCTGCGCGGCACCGGCATCGCCGACACCTGCTACTTCGGCCCCGAGGCCGAGTTCTACATCTTCGACGACGTCCGCTTCGAGACGAAGCAGAACGCCGGCTACTACTACCTCGACTCGGTCGAGGGGGCGTGGAACACCGGCCGCGAGGAGGCCGGCGGCAACCTCGGCGCCAAGCCCCCCTACAAGGGCGGCTACTTCCCCGTCCCGCCGATGGACCACTACACCGACCTGCGCTCGGAGATGGTGGCGCAGCTGCTGTCCGCCGGCATCCACGTCGAGATGCAGCACCACGAGGTCGGCACCGCGGGCCAGGCGGAGATCGACTTCCGCTTCGACACCCTGCTGAAGACCGCCGACCAGCTGCTGCTCTACAAGTACATCGTCAAGAACGTCGCGCGCGCCGCCGGCAAGACCGTCACGTTCATGCCGAAGCCGATCTTCGGTGACAACGGCTCCGGCATGCACTGCCACCAGTCCCTCTGGAAGGACGGCGCGCCCCTCTTCTACGACGAGGTCGGCTACGCGGGCCTGTCCGACAACGCCCGCTACTACATCGGCGGCCTGCTCAAGCACGCCCCGTCCCTGCTGGCCTTCACGAACCCGACGGTGAACAGCTACCACCGCCTGGTCCCCGGCTTCGAGGCCCCGGTCAACCTGGTCTACTCCCAGCGCAACCGCTCGGCCTGCATCCGGGTGCCGATCACCGGCTCGAACCCGAAGGCCAAGCGCATCGAGTTCCGTGTCCCGGACCCGTCCTGCAACCCCTACCTGGCCTTCTCCGCCATGCTCATGGCCGGCCTGGACGGCATCAAGAACAAGATCGAGCCGGCGGAGCCGGTCGACAAGGACCTCTACGAGCTGCCGCCCGAGGAGGCCCGCGCGATCCCGCAGGTCCCCGGCTCGCTGCCCGAGGTCCTCGCGGCCCTGGAGGCCGACCACGACTACCTCCTCGAAGGCGGCGTCTTCACCCCGGACCTCATCGAGACCTGGATCTCGATGAAGAACGAGTTCGAGATCGACCCCATCCGCCTCCGCCCCCACCCCCACGAGTTCGAGCTCTACTACGACATCTGACAGGGAGGCGGGGGCCCGGCGGCGGTGCCGCCGGGCCCCCGCGTCTGCGCGGGTCCGGGATCGACGCGCGCCGCCCGCCGTTGCCGGGCCGGTGGGTCACTCGCGGGCACCGCCGCGCAAGGCGTCGATCGGGCGGGCGCCGAGCACCAGGACCGACGCCGCCAGGCTCGCGGCCAGGCTCATGGCGGCGACGCCCGCGAGGAGAAGCGGGTACTGCGGGAGGGGCAGGCCGGTCAGCCGCATCGTGCCGGAGAGCGCGCCGTTCGCCCCGGCGAGCGCCACGCAGGCGATGGCGCTGCCGCCCAGGACGCCGATCACCGTGGTGATGACCGTCTCCCAGGTGATCATGCGGATCAGCTGGCGGCGGCCGGCGCCCACGGCGCGGAGGAGCGCGAACTCCCTGACCCGCGCGGCCGTCCCCATGACCAGGGTGTTGACGAGCGACACGGCGCTGAACGAGACGAGGACGGCGAGCACCAGGTACGTCCCGAACGAGTTCTGCTGGATCGAGGTGTGCGCGGCGTCGCCGTAACCCGCCCGGTCCACCACCCGCACGGCGGGCTGGTCGCGCCGCAGGGCGCGCAGTGCGCGGTCGAGTTCGGCGGTGGCGCCGGGACGTGCCCGGATCAGGACCGCGTCGTCCATATCGGTGCGCATGTGAGCGGCCAGCGCCGTCTCGGAGAAGACGATGTCCGCGAAGCCGAGCGAGCGGTCGAAGATCCCGCCGACCCGCAGGTCCGCCGGCGTCCCGTCCGGCAGCCAGCCGCGGAAGCGCGACCCGACATGCCAGCCGTGCTCACCCGCGTGGGTGCGGCTGACCAGCACCGTCCCCGGCGTCCTGAGGCTCTCCAGCGAGCCCTCGCGGAAGCCCAGGTCGAGGACCCGTCCCGCCGTGGCCGGATCCACGGCCTGCGCCGGAAGGGTGTCGGGGGTGCCCAGGACGTACGAGACGACCTCGGTGCCGCGCACCGCGGAGACCGTCTCGGCGCCCGGCAGACGCCGCGCCGCCTCCGCCGCCTCCGCCGGGAGCCCTCCGCCGGCGCGCGGCAGCAGGATCCGGTCGGCGACGACCCGCTCCCGTCCTTGAGCGGCGGTGGTGTCGTCGAGGACGGCCGTCACCAGCAGCGCGTACCCGGCCATGGCCACACTGATCAGGATGGCGGCGGCCGCCGCCGAGACCCGGCGGACCGCCGCGGCCGAGCCCGCGTGGGCGAGCCATCCCGTCGTCCTCGTGACCGCGCCGATCGCGGCCCCGATCGGCGGTTCGAGCAACCGGGTCGCCGGCGGCGCCAGCAGGGCCGCCGCGCCCATCAGCAGCATGACGACCAGGGCCTGGAACGCGACGCCGACCTGGCCGCCCACATGCTGGCTCAGCATGAGGATCGCGAGGCCGCCCCCCAGCATGGTGAGGGCGAGCAGGACGCGCGGGACGGTCACGAGCCGCCGGGGCCGCGCCGCCTCCTGCAGCGCCTCGGCGGGACGGAACCGGGAGGCCTGGCGCACCGCCGTGAACGCCGACAGCAGCGTGAGCACCAGCCCGGCCGCCCCCGCGACGAGCAGCGGCAGCGGGCCCGTCACCACCGCGAACTCGGGCGGGGCGAGCCCCCGGTCGACGAGCAGCCCGCGCAGCAGGCGGGCCAGCGGGATGCCCAGCAGGTATCCCGGCGGCGCGGCGAGCAGCGCCAGCACCACGGCCTCGGCGGCGATCATGCGCCTGATCTGCCCGGACGTGGCGCCGATGGCCCGCAGCAGCGCGATCTCCCGGCGGCGCTGCAGGACCGACAGGCCCAGCGTCCCGCCGATGACGAACACGGCGAGGAAACCGCCGATCCCCGCCATCGGGCCGAACAGCAGCGTGGAGTACTCCAGCTTCTCCGCCGTCTCGGGTGCGCCCGCCCGTGCCCGCTCGTCGCCGGTGAGCACCTCCTGGCCGGTGCCGCGCACCGCCGCGCGCAGCCTCCCGGCCAGCTCGGCGGCCGGGATCCCGGGCCGCGCGATCACGCCCGCGACGTCGGCGGTGCCACCCGCTCCGGACAGCCGCGCCGCGGTCGCCTCGGCGAAGAAGAGCGTGGCCTGGGACGGCAGCGCGGCCCGTCCGCCACGCGGCCGGACGATCCCGCTCACCGTGAACGGCCGGGTCCCCGCGGCGGTGACGACCCGGATGCGGCTCCCGGAGCGCACGGAGGCCCGGCGCGCCAGGTCGGCGTCGATCGCGACCTCGGTGCCGGTCACCGGGGCCCGTCCGGCGGAGAGGGTGAACGGCGTGAGCCGCGCGGCCTGCCAGCCGTGTCCGAGCGACGGCCCGCCGCCGCCCCCGGACAGCGGCTCGCCGTCCTCGCCCAGGGCCTGCGCGTTGAACGGCGTGTCCCCGACGACGGCGGCGACGCCCGGCACGGCGCGCAGCGTCGCCAGCCGCTCCGCCGTCAGCCGGGGCGGCGCCTTGAGCGGGACGACCTCCTCGTCCTCGCCCGAGCGGACGCGCAGGTTCGGGTCGGCGCGCACGACGGCGGCCGTGGCGCCGAACCGGTCGACGGCCGGCGTCGCGCGCACCCCGGACTGGATCATCGTCACGCAGGCCGCGACGAGCGTGACCGCCACCAGCACGGCGGCCAGCGAGCCGAAGAAGCCGATCTTGCGGGTGCGGATCGTGCCCAGCGCCAGACGCAGCACGCCGTCACCCGCCGAGCCGGGCCAGCCGCGCGGCGACGCGGTCGGCGGTGGGACGGTCCATGCCCTCGACGATGGAGCCGTCGGCGAGGAAGAGCACCCGGTCGGCATAGGACGCCGCGACCGGATCGTGCGTGACCATGACCAGCGTCTGGCCGAGGGTGTCGACGACCTCCCGGAGCAGCGTGAGGATCTCCCGGCCGGTGGCCAGGTCCAGCGCCCCCGTCGGCTCGTCCCCGAAGACCACCGCGGGCCGCGTCAGGAGGGCGCGGGCGATCGCGACCCGCTGCTGCTGCCCGCCCGACATCTCGCTCGGCCGGTGACCGGCCCGCTCGGCCAGCCCGACGCGCTCGATGAGCTCGGCGAGCCAGGCGCGGTCCGGCCGCCGCCCGGCCAGCCGCAGCGGGAGGACGATGTTCTGGGTGGCGGTCAGTGCCGGGATGAGGTTGAACGACTGGAAGACGAAGCCGATCCGGTCCCTGCGCAGCCTGGTGAGCCGGGACTCGCCCATCGTCGTCAGGTCGTCGCCGCCCAGCAACACCCGCCCCGACGTGGGCCGGTCCAGCCCCGCGGCGCACTGGAGCAGCGTGCTCTTGCCGGACCCCGACGGGCCCATGATCGCGGTGAAGGACCCGGCGGGCAGGTCCGCCGATACGCCGCGGAGCGCCTCCACGGCGCTCCTGCCGCGGCCGTAGCGCCGGGTGAGCCGGTCCAGCCGGATGGCGGGCGGCACTGATGCCGTCGCCGCCTCCGGCGCGAGGGCGGGGTCGAAGATCTCCACCCCGGAAAGCCTGGCAAGGCCGCGCCCGCCCGCCCACCGGGCAGTCCCTTGATCTTTTCAGGGGTGGCCCTGAGCGCCCGGGTCATGGCCCGCACCGAGCCGCCCGGGACTCGGTGAGCCTAAGCTGTCGATCACCATGCGGGTGATACTTGCGGAGGACAGCGCGCTTTTCCGGCAGGGGCTGGCCCGGCTGCTCACCGACTCCGGGATCACGGTCTCCGCCGAGGTCGGCGACGCCGACGCGCTGCTGGCGGCGGTCGCGGCCGATCCGCCGGACGTGGTGATCGTGGACGTGCGGATGCCACCCGGTTACGGCGTCGAGGGCCTGGACGCGGCGCGGCGCATCCGCGGCGGGCATCCCGACGTCGGCGTGCTCGTCCTGTCCCATCACATCGAGGCGCATCACGCGATACGGCTGCTCGGCGACGACGCCCGCGGCATCGGCTACCTGCTCAAGGACCGTCTCTCCGACGTCGCGGAACTGACCGACGCCCTCCGCCGCGTACACGGCGGCGCCACCGTCATCGATCCCGACGTGGTCGTCAGGCTCGTCGGGAGGCGGCGCAGGGACGCACCCCTGGAGCGGCTCAGCGAGCGGGAGCGCGAGGTGCTGGCGCTCATGGCCGAGGGCCGCTCCAACCAGGCGATCTCCGGGCGGCTGCGGCTGAGCCCGAAGACCGTGGAGACGCACGTCCACAACATCTTCGAGCGGCTCGGCCTCGCGGTGGCCGGGGACGACCATCGCCGGGTGCTGGCGGTACTCGCCTACCTGCGTTCTTGAGGCTCCCCGCGGCCGGGCTCCGCGCGTTCGGGCTCCGCGCGTTCGGGCTCCGCGCGTTCGGGCTCCGCGCGTTCGGGCTCCGCGCGTTCGGGCTCCGCGCGTTCGGGCTCCGCCGGGGCCGGACGGCCGAGCGGGATCTCGGCCGTCACCCGGGTGCCGCGTCCCGGTGGGCTGTCGACGCGAAGGTCGCCGTCCAGCGCCGCCACCCGGTCCGCCAGACCGCGCAGGCCGGTGCCCGACTCCGCCCGCGCGCCGCCCACGCCGTCGTCGCGGATCTCCAGTCGCAGCCGTGTGCCGTCCCCGGCCGCCGGCAGGGCCGCCGTGATCGACACGTGCGCGGCCCCGGCGTGCTTGGCCGCGTTGGCCAGGGCCTCGGCGGCGACGAAGTAGGCGGCCTGCTCGGCCGCCGCCGGGAGCCGTCCCTCGGGCGCCTCCACCGTGACGGGGACCGGCGACCGGTCGGCCAGCGAGGCCAGCGCCGCGCGGAGGCCCGCTTCGCGGAGGATCGCCGGGTGGATCCCGCCGGCCAGCTCGCGGAGTTCGGTCATGGCATGGCGCAGGTCGGCCGCCGCCTCGTCCAGCAGTACGGCCAGCCCTTCATCGGAGTTGCGGGCGCGGGCGAGCCCCAGCGTGGTGGTCAGCCGGGCCAGCCGCTGCTGCGCGCCGTCGTGCAGGTTGCGCTCGATCCGGCGCCGTTCGGCGTCCCCCGCGGTCACGATCCGGGCCCGGGACTCCCGGACCTCGGCCAGCCGCGCTGCCAGCCTGGCGCGCATGCGCTCGTTCTCCATCACGAGCCGGACGATCGCCGCCGCGGACCGGATCGGTTCCGGGTCGTCGTCGAGCGCGGCGTCGTACGACAGGACCGCGGCGGGCTCGCCGTCGACCTCCAGCAGGGCGGCCGAACGTCCGTGCGCGGCGTCGGGCCACCGCACGGGCCGCCCGGCCGCGTCGGCGTAGCCGCCGTTCTCGTCGGGGTGGCCGAGGCGCAGGGTCGGATCGCGCAGCACGGTCGCGAGCGTCGCCTCCAGCATCCCCGGGTCCGGTGGGAGGCTCGCCGCGATGCGCGCCACTGCGGCGTGGTCGAGCCGGGCGCGCAGGATCCCGGCCAGCACCCCGAGCGGCCACAGCACCAGCGTGGAGAGCTGCAGGAAATGCAGGATCGTCTCCAGCGGGGACCGCGTCACTGAGCCCCCGAGCCAGAGGTAGACGCCCTGCCGGCCCCAGGTGGCGAGCAGCATCAGCGCGCCGGCGAGCGCCACGGGGGCGAAGGTGTGCCGGCGGGGTGCGGACATCCGGACCAGCCACCGCCGTACGAGCACCCCCGCCAGCACGAGCCCGAACACCCACAGGAACCCGGCCACGCCACGCGTCAGCAGGCGAGACGGTCCCTCGCCGCCCGGAAGGGCCGGCAGACAGACGCAGCTCCCGTCACCGAGCCTGCCGAACCGCAGCCACACCGCCAGCGCGATCGCCAGGCCGAGATAGCCGGCGGCGACCATGGCGCGCTCCGCCCGGCCGACGGCCCGGCCGTCGGGGACCACCAGAACGAGATGGGCCAGGACGGCCAGCGCGGCCCAGCCGAGGACGTTCCCGGCCAGCATGGCCGGCCGCGCCGGGTGGTAGTTCACGCCCGACAGCAGGAGGGTCGTCCCGACCACGGTCATCAGCGTGCCGGTGCGGCCGGCGGGCCGGATGGCACGGGTGACCAGCCCGCCGGCGACGAACGACCACCCGCCGCCGAGGCCGAGGGCGAGCATCGCGAGCGCGCTCCCGGACGACGCCAGGCCCGGCAGCCGGAACGCCCAGATCACATCGGCCGCGGTCGCCAGGGCGGCGAGCGCGACGACGAGGACCCGGTTCATGACGTCATCAAGATCACTGTACGTCCTGGAGGCCGGTGCGGAACTGGCATCATGTGCGCGGAACCGCCCGCGGAGGATCGGCATGACGCACGAGGCCAAGGACGTCCTGCGGGACGCGCATTCCCTGCTGAGCGCCGCGCGGGAACTGCTGGTCGACCACCGGCAGGCCCTTTCCGATGTGCATGAGGCGCTGACGCCGTTGCGGAGGGAGGCGGCTCGGGAGCAGCTCGGGTCGATTCCGATCGCGAGGCTGAAGGACGTCACGGACGGGCGGCTTCGGCTCGGGCCGCTGGAGGAGGCGGGGTTCACCAGCGTCGGCGACGTGCTGGACGCGACCCCGTACCGGCTTCAGCTGCTTCCCGGGATCGGGCCCCAGACGGCGCGGCAGCTCCACGCGGCGGCGGGCAGCCTGGCGGAGGCGGCCGAGCGTTCGGCGGGCGTGCGGATCGACGTCGACCGGCGGGACGAGGCGATGACCCCCGTGGTCGTCGCGCTGCACCGGCTGGTGAACGCCGGGCCGGAGCTGCCGAGGGCGCGCGCGGCCGCCGACGCGGTGGACGGAAGGCTCGGGCCGCTGGTGCGTGACGCGCGGCCGGCCGGGGCGTGGTGGCGGAGGGTCTTCGCGCGGCCGTCGCGGCGGGAGCGGGCACGGGAGGCGATCGGCGAGCTGGCGGAGGCCCTCGGCCAGGAAGAGGGGCAGAGCACCCGGCTGCTGCTCTCGCAGGCGTCGGTGGACCTGCTGCGGCCGCATGTGTCACCGGACGAGGCGTGGATCGACTTCGAGTTGCGTGCGTCCGACTACCAGACCCTGCTGGCCGAGCTCGCGGCGCTGGGACCGGAGCGGGAGGCCGCCGAGGGCTTCCTGCCCGGTGATCTCGCGGCGAGGGTCAAGGCCCAGCCTCTCGACGACGGGTTCCGGCGGGTCTCCCTGCGCGGGTACCAGTCGTTCGGGACGCGGTTCGCGCTCGTCCAGCGGCGGGTGATCCTGGGCGACGAGATGGGACTCGGGAAGACGATCCAGGCGATCGCGGCGATCGCCCATCTGCGGGCCCAGGGCGAGACCCGCTTCCTGGTGGCCTGCCCGGCGAGCGTGCTGATCAACTGGGTGCGGGAGATCGAGACGCGCAGCACGATCGCCGCACACCCGCTGCACGGGCCGGGACGCGGGAAGGCGCTGGAGAAGTGGGCCGAGGACGGCGGGATCGCCGTGACGACGCTCGCCACGCTGCACACGCTGAACGTCCCGGGTGATCTGAAGCTCGGCATGTTCGTGGTGGACGAGGCCCACTACGCCAAGAACCACGAGACCCGCCGTTCCCGGGCGGTCGCGCACTGGTGCCGGAGGACGGACCACGTCCTGTTCCTCACGGGAACGCCGATGGAGAACCGCGTCGAGGAGTTCCGCAGCCTCGTCGCGCACCTGCGGCCCGAGGTGGCGGAGAAGGTCCGTCCCAGCGACGCGGCGATGGGTGCACAGGCGTTCCGGTCCGCGGTGGCGCCGGTGTATCTGCGGCGGAACCAGCGGGACGTGCTCGTCGAGCTCCCGGAGGTCGTACATGTGGACGAGCTGGAGGAGTTCAGCCGGGCGGACAAGGCGGCCTATCGGGACGCCGTGGCGGAGGGCAACTTCATGGCGATGCGCCGCGCCGCGTACGCCGTCCCCAAGAAGTCGGCCAAGCTCGACCGGTTGAGGGAGCTGGTGGTCGAGGCCGCCGAGAACGACCTGAAGGTCGTGATCTTCTCCTACTTCCGGGACGTGCTCGCCACCGTGCAGGACGCGATCGGGCCGGCGGCGCGCGGGCCCGTCTCCGGGGACGTGCCGCCGGCGCGGCGGCAGGAGATCGTGGACGCCTTCACCGCCGCGCCCGGCCACGCCGTCCTGCTCGCGCAGATCCAGGCCGGCGGGGTCGGGCTCAACCTGCAGGCGGCGTCGGTGGTGATCATCTGCGAGCCGCAGGTCAAGCCGACCATGGAGACGCAGGCCGTCGCCCGCGCGCACCGGATGGGGCAGGTGCGCACCGTGCAGGTGCACCGGCTGCTCACACCCGGCGGCGTCGACGCGCGGATGCTGGAGATCCTCCAGGCCAAGACCAGGCTGTTCGACGAGTACGCGCGGCGCAGCGACCTCGCGGAGCGGACGCCGGACGCGGTCGACATCTCCGAGCAGGCCCTGGCGCGCCGGATCGTCGCGGAGGAGCAGGAACGGCTCGGGACCTAGCGCGCCCGCCGGCGTGTCAGGCCCGCAGGAAGTCCAGCAGGTCCCGGTTGAAGCGGTCCTTGTCGCCCGGGACCATCGCGATGCCGTGTGAGCCGCCCTCGTACACCTTCAGCGTGGCGTCGGGGATGATCTCGGCGGCCTTGCGGGCGGTGGCGTCGATCGGGACGATCTGGTCGTCGTCGCCGTGCACGATGAGCGTCGGGATGTCGAACCTGCTCAGGTCCTCGGTGAAGTCGGTCCCGGCGAAGGCCGTCACGCAGTCCACCGCGGCCTTGATGCTCTCCTGCATCGCCATGAACCAGAACGCGTCCCGGTTGCCCTGGGTGGCCTTGGTGCCCGGCCGGGCGGCGCTGAAGAAGGCCTCCGAAGTGTCCTTCCAGAACTGCGACCGCTCGTTCAGGATGCCCTTCTTGATGTCCTCGAACACCTGGGCGGGCACCCCTTCGGGGTTGGCGTCGCTCTGGAGCATCATCGGCGTGATCGCCGACAGCAGCACCGCCTTGGACAGCCGCCCGGTGCCGTGCCTGCCGACGTAGCGGGCCAGTTCCCCGCCGCCCATCGAGTGCCCGACCAGGACCACGTCCCAGACGCCGAGCGCGTCGATCAGATCGTTGAGGTCGTCGGCGAAGGTGTCGAAGTCGTACCCCTCCCAGGGCTGGGACGAGCGGCCGTGTCCGCGGCGGTCGTGCGCGATGGCCCGGTGGCCGGCGTCGGCGACCGCCTTCATCTGGTCCTCCCAGGCATCGCCGTTCAACGGCCATCCGTGGATGAAGATGACGGGCTGTCCCCGGCCCCAGTCCTTGTAGTGGATCTCGGTGCCGTCGCGTGTCTTGATGTGACCCATCGTTCCCCCGAAGCGATGATGACGTGGCTTCCGGCGGCTCCGGCCCGCGGCCGCCTCACCAAGCCGGATACCCCGTCCGCCCTCGTGAAACGCCTCGAACCGGCCGGGAAGAACACGGCGGCGCGCCGCGTTCACGCAGGCGGACACCGGACGATCAAAGGAGAGGCCATGGCCGAGGTCAGGGTGGAGCGCACCGAGGACGGCTTCCGGGCCGTCAACGACCGGGGCGCCGAGGTCGCCGTCGGCGACGGGGAGGCCGAGGGCGTCTTCACGCCCGTCGAGCTGCTGCTGGCGGCGCTCGGCGGCTGCGAGCTGGTCACCGTCGAGCCGCTGACCGCCAAGCGCGGGCACCGGATGGCGCGGCTCGCCGCGACCGTCCAGGCCGACAAGATCGCGACGAGCACGCTCGGCACGATCACGGTCACCTATGACGTCGAGCTCCCGGACGGGGACGACAAGGCCGAGGACGTCCTGAAGGCCGTGGCCGGGCGCGTCCACGCGAAGTACTGCACCGTCGGCAGCGCCCTCCGCGAGCCGATGAAGGTCGACCAGATCGTCTAACCGCAGGTGGCGCCCATGGCGGGCACGGTGGCGCGCAGGAGGTAGGCGTCGACCGCCTTGCGGACGCAGGGGTCGCCGCTGTCGTAGGAGCCGTGCCCCTGGCCCTTCAGGGTGAGGAGCGTGGCCTGCCCGCCGAGCGCCTTCGTCAGCGCGGGCGCCCACGCGTACGGGGTGGCGGGGTCGCCGGTGTTGCCGACGACGAGGATCGGCGCGGCGGACGGGGCGGACACCTCGCGGGCCGTCCCGTCGCCCCGCACCGGCCAGCCCGTGCACTCCAGCAGCCCCCACCCCATGGACGTCCCGAAGATCGGCGAGGCGCTCCGGAACCTCGGCAGCAGCCGCCGCACGTCGGCGACGGTGTACCGGTCGGCGCCGTCCGCGCAGGTGATGGCGGTGTTGGCGGCCTGGAGACCGGTGTAGGTCCCGTCGTCCTTCCGCCCGTTCTGGATGTCGGCGAGCATGAGCAGCAGCGTCCCGTCGCGGCGCTTCACCGCGTCGACGAGGCCCTGGGCGAGGTACGGCCAGGCGTCCCGGGAGTAGAGCGCGGTGGCCACCCCGGTCGTGCCGAGGCTCTGGGTGAGCCTGCGGCCGGACGACGTGGGGAGCGGTCTCCGGTCGAGCCCGGACAGGATCCGGCCGATGGACGCGACGACGGAGGGGCCGTCCGTGCCCATCGGGCAGCCCTTCGGCCCGAGCCGGGCGCAGGCGGCGCCGAAGCCGCCGAGGGCGCGCTGGAACGCGGCGGCCTGCTGGAGGGCCAGGTCCGCGCTGCTGATCCGGGTGTCGACGGCCCCGTCCAGGACGGCCCGTCCCACCCGGCCGGGGAACTGGTGGGCGTAGCTGCCACCGAGCCAGGTGCCGTAGGAGACGCCGAAATAGTGCAGCCTGTCGTCGCCGAGGGCGGCCCTGATCATGTCCAGGTCGCGGGCCGCGTTCACGGTGCCGACATGGGGAAGCAGCCGCCCCGACCTCGCCTGGCACTGCCGCACGTAGCCGGCGCGGGCGTCGAGGTACGCCCGCTCCTCGGCCGCGGTGTCCGGACTGTCGTCCAGGGCGAGGATCTTGTCCATGCGGGCGGCGTCCACGCAGGTCACCGCAGTGCTCCGGCCCACACCCCGCGGGTCGAAGCCGACCAGGTCGTAGCGGGCGCCGAGGCCGGCGTACTCGCCGGCGGACTGGGCGAGCGTGTCGACGCCGTCCCCGCCGGGCCCGCCGAAGTTGAACACCAGCGAGCCGATCCGGTGCCGCCGGTCGGTCGCGGGCACCTTGATCAGGGCGATTTCGATCTTCTCGCCGGAAGGTCTCGCGTAGTCCAGCGGCACCCCGAGCGACGCGCACCGGACCCCGGCCGGAGGCGGGCCGGCTCCGGGCGGAGGCGACGGCAGCCCGGTGCATCGCTTCCATTTCAACGGTGGAACGCCGGCGGAAGGGGTAGTGAGAACGGGAGAAGGGGTACTTATCGCCGCACGGGGTTCGCCGGCGGTCGTGCGGCGAGGGTCCGTCCCTCCCGCGAGGGAGATCAGTCCGATAGCGGCCAACGCGGCGGCAGCAACCGGAAGAGTGCCGGGAATGCCCCGGTACCTGGCCATTCGTCCCCCCGTTCGATCACGGGGGGCGATCGGGACCTACCCACGGCCTCCTATGCTGACTCCTGATCAACTCCATAGGCTCCGCGCAGAGCGGGGAAGGGGACGGGAGACCCACCCGGCGACCCCGAGGTCCTCCCCCGAAAGTCCGGATACCGCATCAGGGTCGTACTACTCAAGTCTGAGATGAAGACCATTCGCCGCGGTGATCTCATTCAGGGGCCCTGCGGCAAAGATAGGTAACATGGCTCAATCCGCCCCCCCGACGACTCGCAGAGGCGAGGCCGGCGCCACCAGGATGCGGCGCCGGGTCCTCACCGCGCCCCCGGTCTGGCGCGAGCTCCTGCTGGTCGTTCTCTTCTACACCGGCTATACGCTGACCCGCGTCGTCCTGGTTCAGGGCGGGACGGGACCGGCGTTCGCGCACGCCGACGAGATCCTGCGCGTGGAACGCTATCTGGGGCTGGACGTCGAGCTGCACCTGAACCAGACGCTGCTGACCGTGCCGTGGCTGGCGCGCACCGCCAACGTGTTCTACGCCACGATGCACTTCATCGCGACGCTCGGCGTCGTCATCTGGCTGTACAGATACCGGCCGCAGCACTACCGGTGGCTCCGCACCTCCATCATGACCGCCACGGCCGTCGCGCTGATCGGCTTCTGGCTGTACCCGCTGGCGCCGCCGCGGTTCCTCCACAGCGAGGGCTTCGTCGACCCGGTGACCGCGCTGCACTCGCTCGGCCTCTACGCGAGCGACGCGTCCGGAAGCCTGACCAACCAGTACGCGGCCATGCCGTCCATGCACGCCGGGTGGTCGCTGTGGTGCGGGCTCATCCTGTTCAAGCTGGCGTCCCAGAAGTGGGCCAAGGCCCTGGGAGTGCTCTACCCCGCGACGACCGTGTTCGTGATCCTTTCCACCGCCAACCACTACCTGCTGGACGCGGTGGCCGGCATGGCGCTGATCAGCGGCGCGCTGTGGGTCTCCTGGATCCTGTACATGAGGTGCCCGGCGCCGATCATCATCGCCCGGGCCCGGGTCACTCACCGGCTCGCGCAGCGGTCGGGCCGGAGCACGGGCGGCTCCGGCGCCGGATCCGCCGCGACCGGCGGCGCCACCCGCTCCTGAGCGGCGTACGCCTCAGGACGACCCGCGTACATCTCCGGGATTACCCGGCCCCGTAGAACACACGGTCGACGACGGCGCGGGCACGGCGGGCGTGCCCGTGGTAGTCCTCCAGAAGGTCACCCGTCCCGGGATAGCCGAGGACACGGGTGACCGCGCTGCGCTCCCGGTGGTGGTCGGTCGGCAGCAGGTCGGACGCGCGGCCCCGCACCAGCATGATCGAACCGCGGATCCGGGTCGCCAGGCACCACGCCTCCGCGAGGACGCCGGCGTCGCCGGCGTCCAGGAGGCGGGCCTCGACCGCCGCGTCCAGCGCGTCCAGCGTGCGGGTGGTGCGCAGCCCGGGGACGTCGTGGGCGTGCTTGAGCTGGAGCAGCTGCGCGACCCACTCCACGTCCGCGAGGCCGCCGGGCCCGAGCTTGGTGTGCAGCCGGCGTTCGACGCCGCGCGGGAGCCGCTCGGACTCCATCCGCGCCTTCAGCCGCCGGATCTGCCGGACGGCGTCCTCGCCGATGCCGCCCCCCGGCCAGCGGACGGGGTCGATCAGCGCCCGGAACCGGTCGCGCAGGCCCGCGTCGCCGATCAGCGGGTCGGCGCGCAGCAGCGCCTGCGCCTCCCAGGGCTCCGACCAGCGGGCGTAGTAGGCGGCATAGGACGCGAGGGTGCGCACCAGCGGCCCCTGCCGTCCCTCCGGGCGCAGGTTCGGGTCGATCTCCAGTGGCGGGTCCGGGGCCGGCAGCGCGAGGAGGCGGCGCAGTTCCTCGGCGACGGCGTGCGCGGCGCGCCCGGCGGCCCGTTCGTCCGCGCCGGGCAGCGGGTCGTGGACGAACATCACGTCGGCGTCGCTGCCGTAGCCGAGTTCGTGTCCGCCGAACCGCCCCATCGCGACGACCGCCATCCGGGTCGGCAGCGGCTCGCGCGCCTCCATCTCGATCTTGTTGACGGCGGCCTGGAGCGCGGCCTCGACCGTGACGGTGGCGATGCAGGTCAGGGCCTCCCCCACCGCCCGGACGTCCACGAGGCCGAGCAGATCGGCGACCGCCACGCGGAACAGCTCCCGGCGGCGCAGCCCGCGCACCACCCCGACCGCCTCCTCGGCCGGGCGGCCGCCCGCCGTCTCCCCCTGGGGGGACGGCCCCCCCGGCCCTCCGGGCCCCTTCTTGTGCCGCCGCACGGCGGCGAGGGCCTCCGAGCGCAGCACCTCGCACGGACGCGGGGTGAGATCCCCGTCGGCGCCGAGCAGGGCGACCGCCTCGGGGGCGCGCAGCAGGAGATCGGTGGCGTACCGGCTGGAGCCGAGGACCCACGCCATCCGCTCGGCGACGGTCACCTCGTCCCGCAGCAGCCGCAGGTACCAGGGCGTGGTGCCGAGCGCGTCGCTGACCTGCCGGAACCCGAGCAGGCCGGCGTCAGGGTCGGGCGCGTCGGCGAACCAGCCGAGCATGACCGGCAGCAGCGTCCGCTGGATCGCGGCGCGCCGCGACACGCCCGACGTCAGCGCCTCGATGTGCCGGAGCGCGCCCGCCGGGTCGGCGTAGCCGAGCGCCTCCAGCCGGGTCCGGGCGGCCTCCGGGGTGAGCCGGGCCTCCACCCCCGGCAGCCGCGCCACGGCCCGCAGCAGCGGCCGGTAGAACAGCTTCTCGTGGATGCGGCGGACCTCGCGGGCGTGCCGCCGCCACAGCGCGGTGAACTCGCCGACCGGGTCGGTGCGCAGGCCGAGGGCGCGGCCGAGGCGGCGCAGGCCGTCCTCGTCGTCGGGGACGAGGTGGGTGCGGCGCAGCCGGTGCAGCTGGACGAGGTGCTCAACCCTCCGCAGGAACCGGTACGCCGACGCCAGCGCCGCCGCGTCGTCGCGTCCGACATAGCCGCCCTGCGACAGATCGCTGAGCGCGACCAGCGTGGTCGGGCTGCGAAGCGTCTCGTCGGCCCGGCCGTGGACGAGCTGCAGCAGCTGCACCGAGAACTCGACGTCGCGGAGCCCGCCGGGGCCGAGCTTGAGCTGCCGCTCGGAGTCGGCGGTGCGCTGGTTCAGGTCGGCCTCGACGCGGCGCCGCATGTGCTGGACGTCCTCGACGAAGCTCTCGCCCTCCGCGGCCTTCCACACGATCGGGGTGATCACGTCGAGGTAGCGGGCGCCGAGACCCGCGTCGCCGGCGACGGGGCGGGCCTTCAGCAGCGCCTGGAACTCCCACGTCTTCGCCCAGCGCTCGTAGTAGGCGCGGTGGCTGGCGAGGGTCCGCACGAGCGGCCCCGCCTTGCCCTCGGGGCGCAGCGCCGCGTCCACCTCCCAGAGGTCGCCCTCCCGCGTCGACGCCGAGCAGGCCCGCATCATCGCCGACGCCAGCCGGGTCGCGGTGCGCAGCGCCGCGACCTCCGGCTCGCCCGCGCGCGCTTCGGCCACGAAGATCACGTCGACGTCGCTGACGTAGTTCAGCTCGCGGCCCCCGCACTTGCCCATGCCGATCACCGCGAGCCGGCAGGTGCCGTGCTCGGGGACCTCGGCGCGGGCGATCGCGAGACCCGCCTCCAGCGCGGCCGCGGCGAGGTCGGCCAGCTCGGCGGCGACCTCGGCGACGTCCGCCACGCCGATCAGGTCGCGTCCCGCCAGGGCGAGGAGCCTGCGGCGGTAGGCGACACGGAGCGCGAGGAGCGGATCCGGGGCTGCGGCCACGGGGTCCTGCGCGGCCGGGTCGGCGCCCACCGCGGCCAGCAGATCGTCGCGGGCGGGCCCGGCCGGAACCGCCGGGCCGTCCCGCAGCATCCGCCAGTGCTCCGGGTGGCGGGCCAGGTGATCGCCCAGCGCCGCGCTCACCCCGAGGACGGCGGTGAGCCGCTCCCGCGTTCCCGGCTCCCCGGCGAGCGCCCCGCGCAGGTCGCCGCCCACGCCCCGCTCGTCCGCGGACGCGAGGAGCCGCAGCAGGCCGTCCAGCGCGAGATCGGGATCGGCGGTGCCGCCGAGGGCGTCGAGCAGGCCGGTGCCGGGCATGGCGCCGGTCTCCCGTTCCGCGTCCGCCAGCAGCCGCTCCGCCCGGGCCGCGTCGGTGAAGCCGAGCCGCGCCAGGCGCCCGGCGAGCGAGGGACGGCGGTCGGGAGTCCAGGACTCGGTCACAGGTCAACCGTAATCCCGCCGGGCGTCGAGCGGAGCTCGTCCGTTGAATGGCGGTGGGTGGGGGCTGGAGGACGGCTTATAGAACGGCCAAAAGCCGCTTGCGCTCGAACGAGGTGACCTCGCGCCGGTACTCCTCCCATTCTTGGCGCTTGTTGCGCAGGAAGAAGTCGAACACGTGCTCGCCGAGGACGTCCGCCATCAGCTCGCTGCGCTCCATCGCGCGGATCGCCTCGTCCAGGTTCTGCGGCAGCGGCTCGATGCCGAGGGCGCGCCGCTCGGCGACGGTGAGCGCCCAGACGTCGTCCTCGGCGCCCGGCGGCAGCTCGTAGCCCTCCTCGATCCCCTTGAGCCCCGCGCCGAGGATCGCCGCGAACGCCAGGTAGGGGTTCGCGGCCGTGTCCAGCGACCGGAACTCGATGCGGGTCGAGTGGCCCTTGTGCGGCTTGTACATGGGGACGCGGACGAGCGCCGACCGGTTGTTGTGCCCCCAGCAGATGTAGGACGGGGCCTCTCCCCCGGCGCCGGCGGCCGAGCCGACGTTGCCCCACAGCCGCTTGTAGGAGTTGACCCACTGGTTGCACACGGCGGTGATTTCCGCGGAGTGCCGCAGCAGCCCGGCGATGAACGCCCGTCCGGCCTTGGACAGCTTGTACTCGGCGCCCGGCTCGTAGAAGGCGTTGCGGTCGCCCTCGAACAGCGACATGTGGGTGTGCATGCCCGAGCCAGGGTGCTCGGTGAACGGCTTCGGCATGAACGAGGCGTGCACGCCCTGCTCCAGCGCGACCTCCTTCATGACGAGCCGGAACGTCATGATGTTGTCGGCCGTGGTCAGCGCGTCGGCGTACCGCAGGTCGATCTCCTGCTGGCCGGGGGCGCCCTCGTGGTGGCTGAACTCCACCGAGATGCCCATCGCCTCCAGCATCATGATCGCGTTGCGGCGGAAGTCGTGCGCGGCGCTGTGCGGGGTGTGGTCGAAGTAGCCGGCCGCGTCCGCCGGCTCGGGCTCGCGGCCGTCCTCGGGCTTGTCGTTGAGGAGGAAGAACTCGATCTCGGGGTGGGTGTAGAAGGTGAACCCGAGGTCGGCGGCCCGGGCCAGGGAGCGCTTCAGGACGTACCGGGGGTCGGCGAAGCTCGGCGTCCCGTCCGGCATCAGGATGTCGCAGAACATCCGGCCCACGCCGGGGGACTCCGACCGCCACGGCAGCACCTGGAACGTGGACGGGTCCGGCTTGGCGATCATGTCGGCCTCGTACACCCGGGCGAAGCCCTCGATCGCGGAGCCGTCGAAGCCGATGCCCTCGCCGAAGGCGCCCTCCAGCTCGGCGGGGGCGACGGCCACCGACTTCAGGAACCCGAGCACGTCGGTGAACCACAGCCGGATGAAGCGGATGTCGCGCTCCTCCAGGGTGCGGAGCACGAACTCCTGCTGACGGTCCAATGCCCTCTCCCTCGGTGCTGCCCTCGTCGCTGACGCGGGGCCGGGTATGCCGGCCTGCATGCCGGCCGTGGCGCCGGTCCGGCTACGTTTTGCAGTATGCCCCGCCGCTGTTACCGCGACGTTACGCGCCCGGGGCCGGTGAACGGAACATATACGACTACTCGCCCTCCCCGACCCGCGCCGCGGCCGGGTCGAGGACGCGGGACAGGAACGTCCTGGTCCGCTCGTGCGCGGGGTCGGCGATCACCCGCGACGGCGGGCCCTCCTCGACCACCACGCCGCCGTCCATGAACACGACCCGGTCGGCCACCTCCTGGGCGAAGCTCATCTCGTGGGTGACCACGAGCATGGTCATCCCCGCCTCGGCCAGCCCGCGCATGACGCCGAGGACGTCGCCGACGAGTTCGGGGTCAAGCGCGGACGTCGGCTCGTCGAACAGCATCACCTCGGGGCCCATCGCGAGCGCGCGGGCGATCGCCACGCGCTGCTGCTGCCCGCCGGACAGCTGTGCCGGATAGGAGGCGATCTTGTCGGCCAGCCCGACCCGCTCCAGGTTCTCCCGGGCGACGCGCTCGGCCTCCGCCTTGTCCCGCCTGAGCACCTTGCGCTGCGCGATCATCACGTTGCCGAGCGCCGTGAGGTGCGGGAACAGGTTGAACGACTGGAACACCATGCCGATCCGGCGGCGGACGGCGTCGATGTCCACCTCGGGGTCGGTGACGTCCGCGCCGACGACCCGGATCGTCCCCGCCGACGGCTCCTCCAGCAGGTTGACGCAGCGCAGCAGCGTCGACTTGCCCGACCCGGACGGGCCGATCACGCAGACGACCTCGCCCGGCTCGACGTGGAAGTCGATGCCGCGCAGCACCTCGTTCGTCCCGAACGACTTGCGCAGGCCGCTGATGTCGATGGCGTTCCCGCCGGTCTTCCCCTTGCCGAGGCTCGTCATCGCTGCCCCCTGCGCTGCCGCGCCTCCAGCCGCCGGGCCAGCAGGCTCAGCGGGATCGTGATGATCAGATAACAGATGCCGGCCACGATGATCGGGGTGGTGTTGCCCTGCTCGCCCGCGAGGTCGCGGCCGAACTTGGTGAGCTCCCGCTGTTCGAGGGTGATGCCGAGGAACAGCACGAGGGAGGAGTCCTTGCAGAGCAGCACCAGCTCGTTCGTCAGCGGCGGGATGATGATCCGGAACGCCTGCGGAATGATGATCGACCGCATCGCGCGGGCGTGCGACATGCCGAGCGAGCGGGCCGCCTCCAGCTGCCCCTTCGGCACGGCCTCGATCCCGGCCCGGATCGTCTCGGCCATGTAGGCGCTCGCGGCGAGCCCGAGGGCCAGCCCCGCCTGCCCCGCGGCGCCGCCCGGGATGTTCGTGCCGGGGAAGGCCAGCGGCACGCCGACGCCCACGAAGATGAAGATCAGCAGCAGCGGCAGGCCGCGGAAGATCTCGATGTAGGTGGTGGCGAACCACCGGTACGGGGGGACGGACGACAGCCGCATCAGCGCGACGACGAGCCCGCCGCCGAGGCCGAGCCCGAAGCCGACCGCGGTGTAGAGCGCGGTGTTGCGCAGCCCGACCGTGATGATGTCGGGGAAGAGCTCCTTCGCCACGCTCCAGTTGGCGAAGTTCAGCCGCAGCGTGTGCCAGTCGGCCAGTACCGCGACCAGCACGACGACGACGGCGAAGAGCCCGTACTGCCCGCCGAGCGAGAGCTGCCGGCGGCGCCGGCGGGACAGCCCGCCCGGCGCCGCCGTGTCGACCGGCTCGGAGGTCACGAGCCGCCGCCGGTCTTCGGCATCGTGCCGATCCACTTCTCGTAGATCTTCTTGTAGGTGCCGTCCGACTTGGCCTGCGCGATCACCTGGTTGGTGATCTTGACCAGTTCGGGGTTGTTGCCCTTGCGCATCCACATTCCGTACTGCTCGCCGGTGTTCAGGTTCGCGACGATCTCGTACTGCGCGTTCGCCGGGTCCTTCAGCCAGCCCTTGACGACCGGGTCGTCCTGCACGATCACGTCCACCTGGCCGGTGCGCAGGCCGCTCAGCTCGGCGTTGGAGTTGTCGAACGAGCGCGGGTCGAAGCCCTTGCCCTTGACGTAGTCCTCACCGGTGGTGCCGGCCTGCGAGCCGAGCTTGATCTTCTTGGACTTGACGTCGTCCAGCGAGGTGATGCCGCTGCCCTTCTTCGCCATCAGCGCCTGCGTGGCGTCGAAGTAGGGGTCGGACACGTCCATGAACCTCTTGCGCTCGGGCGTGATCGTCATGCCGCCCATCTGGATGTCGCACTTGCCGGCGTTCAGCGCCGAGCCCGTCTTCATCGTCTCGAACGGGGTGTCGACGACCTTCTGGGTGACGCCGAGCTTCTTGGCGACGAGATCGATGATGTCGACGTCGAAGCCGACGACCTTGCCGGTCTTCTTGTCCTCCGACTGGAATGGCGGGTAGGGCAGGTGCGTGCACGAGGTGAGCGCGCCCTTCTCGATGAGCTTCACACCCTGCACGGTGGCACCCTTGTCGCCGCCGCACGCCGAAGCGGTCAGCGCCAGGGCCGCCAGCCCCGCGCCCAGTGCCCACCGCGTGGTCCGTCTGGACACGTTTCCTCCTGATTGAGCTGCTTCTCGATCATCGAACTATCCCACGTCCGCCCACGTGAGCGGCAGTGGCCGACGACGAGCCGTCCTCCAGCCCCCGGATATCCGTTTCCCGAGATTTGACGTGGCGATCATGGTCGCCGCACACGGTGATCGTTAACGTGGGCAGGGTCGTGGACATCTCACTTCTTCTCTCGATGACCGACCGGGTGGCCGCCCTGGGCACCCCCTCGGCCATGCACCCGGAGTCGTGGCAGCTGTGCGCGCAGGTGGAGACCTGGGCGCGCGGCCGCGGGCTGGTGCTCGGAGATCCGGACACCTCCCCGCTCGGCCGGGCCCGCTGCGAGCGGCTCGCCGCCCGCGTGTTCCCGGACGCCGACCTCGCCGCCGTGGACCTGTTCGCCCGCTGGCTGACGTGGACGCTCGCGCTGGACGACACGATGGACCACCCGCCGCTCGCCGACAGCGGCAGCGCCGTGCACGCACTGTACGACGACCTGACGCGCGCGATGCGGCGCGGCCACGCCCGCCCGGGTGCCCGGCCGCTGGAGGCCGCGCTGGTGGAGCTGTGGCACGCCACGTCCAAGGGCATGAGCCGCGACTGGCGCCGCCGGTTCATGCTGCACCTGGAGGCGCACCGGGACGGGTGCGCGGAGGAGGCGGTCAACCGGAGGATCAGGCACGTCCCGACGGAGGCCGAGTACGCGCCGCTGCGCCGCCGGGCGTGCGGGCCGTTCCTCTACGACCTGGTCGAGCCCGTCCTCGGCGTCGAACTGCCGGCGCGGCTGCTGCGCACGCCCCGGTGGAAGACCCTCGCGCACAGCGTCGCCGACGTCGTGGCCTGGTCCAACGACCTCGCCTCACACGACCTGGAAGCCGACCGCGGCGACGTGCACGACCTGCCCGCCGTCCTCGGCCGTGCACAGGGGCTCGATCCTCCGGAGGCCGCGGCCGCGGTCGCCGCCCGGATCGCCGACCGGCTCGACGAGGCGTGGACGGCGGCGCGCAAGCTGCCGGAGATGCTCGACCGGCTTGAGCTGACCGTGGCGCAGCGCGCCGCCGCCGCCCAGGTCGTCAAGGTCCTGCTGGACACGCCGCGGGCGCATATGGACTGGCTCGCCGAGTCCGGACGCTACGGCCCCGGCGGCACGCCCGCGCCGCCGCGGCTGGACGCTCTCGCGTCGCTGCGCTGAGCACCGGCGAGGGCGTCCCCGGCCGCGGTGCGGACGTAGAGGACGCGGCGGCCCATCCGGTGCCCGCTGACGAGGCCGCAGGCGCGCAGCACACCGAGATGCTGGCTGACCGCGCCGGCGGTGACGCCGGTCCGGCGCGCCAGGTCGGTGGTCGACGCGGGGGTCGCGAGCGCGGAGAGCAGTTCGGCGCGGCGGCGTCCGATCAGCGCGGCGAGCGCGCCGGCCCGGTCGTCGTCCGGCCGCCCGGTCTCCCAGAGCGTCGCCGCGCCGCGCGGCGGATAGCTGAGCATGGGCTGGTAGGGCGGCACCATCACCGACACCTGCGGCCACACGAACGCGCTGGGGACCAGCAGGATCCCGCGTCCGGCCAGCTCACCGCGGAATCGCCAGGGGCGGTCGACGGTCAGCGTCCCGGCGCGCCAGGTGACCGCCCCGTGCAGGTCGCCGAAGACTCCGGCCGCGCCCTCGGCGGTGAGCGCGCCCGCGCGGCGCAGGACGTCCCCATCAAGGAGGTCGCGGACCCGCGGCCAGAACGGCTCCATGGCGACCTCCCAGTACCGTTCGAGCAGGTCGGCAAGGTGCGCCAGGGTGCGCTCCGGGTCGGCGGCCATGGCGAGGCGGGCCGGAGCCGGATGGCTGCCGCGCGTCGCCCACCGCAGCTCCGCGGCGACCACCTCGGGAGGCGTGGCCCGGACGATCTCCAGTTCGGCGCCGAGCTCGGGCAGCGGGGTCCCCGGCGGCGGGGTGAGGAAGTCCGGGATGTACCCGGCGGGCAGGACGACCTCCTGGAGCGGCTCCAGGCCGAGCCCGCGCAGGCGGGGCCGCACGGTGCGCACCCACGGCAGGTGCAGGGCGTGGCCGGACGGGTCGGCGAGGACCCGCAGGCTGCGCACCATCTCCCACAGCGGCGAGAACGCGAACCGGACCCGCGCCACGTCCTCCGGCGCGAACACGAACTCGATCATTTAGTTCAGGCTAAATGATTATCCCGGAGCGTGCGGAGCCCTCACCATCGGGCGAGTGACCACTCTGGGAGACACTCCTGTCGGCACCGAACCCGGCAGGCTCGCGGCGTTCCTGCGACCCCGGGTCGGCGGCTTTCCCCGGACGTTCTGGGTGCTCTGGGCGGGGACCCTGCTCAACCGGCTCGGAACCATGGTCGAACCGTTCCTCGGCCTGTACCTGACGACCGTTCGGGGGCTGTCGCTCACCCAGGCCGGCCTGGTGATGGCCGTGCTGGGCACCGGGTCGCTCGGCGGGCAGCTCGCGGGCGGTGCGCTCGCCGACCGCCTCGGCCGCCGCGTGACGCTGACGTCCGCGACCGTCGGCACCGGCGCGGCGATGCTCGCGCTCGGCTACGCGCAGGGCCTCGCCGCGATCGTCGGCGCGGCGCTCCTGCTCGGCCTGCTGCTGGACATGTACCGGCCCGCCTCGCAGGCGATGGTGGCGGACATCATCTCCCCCGCGGACCGCCCGCGCGCGTTCGGGCTGCTGTTCTGGGCGGTCAACCTCGGCTGGGCCGTCGCCATGGTGCTCGGCGGGACGCTCGCGCAGCAGGGCTTCCTGTGGCTGTTCTGGATCGACGCCCTCACCTGCGCCGCGTTCGGCCTGCTGGTGTGGCGGGCCGTCCCCGAGACGCGTGCACGGGAGGCCCGTGCGGAGCGGGCGGGCGGGTTCGGCCGCGTGCTCCGCGACCGGGTCATGGTCGCCTACGTGCTGATCACGCTGGTCTACACGTTCGTGCTCATGCAGGGCATGACGACGATGCCCCTGGCGATGAGGCTGGACGGGCTCGGCCCGCGGTCCTACGGCCTCGCGATCGCCGCGAACGGAGCCCTGATCGTCATCGTGCAGCCGCTGGTGAACGCGTGGCTGGCGCGGCGCGACCACAGCCTGGTGATGGCGGCTGGGTTCGCGCTGGTCGGGGTCGGGTACGGGCTCACGTCGCTCGCCTCGTCCGCGGGCGCCTACACCGCGACGATCCTGGTGTGGACGCTCGGGGAGATCACCGCCGCGTCCGTCCTGCAGGCCGTCGTCGCCGACCTCGCGCCCGCCGGCCTGCGCGGCCGGTACGGCGGCCTGTACGGCGTGGCGTGGTCGGGCGGCTTCCTGCTGGCGCCGCTCGGCGGCACGCAGCTGCTCAATGCCGGCGGGACGCCCGCACTGTGGCTGAGCTGCGCGGCCCTCGCCCTCTCCGCCGCCGCGGCGCAGCTCGCGCTCGGCCCCGCGATCAGGCGGCGGCGCACAGTGGCGCTCGACACACCCTTCTCGTCAAAGTGACGAAACTGGCTCCGTCGTTTTACCCTTGGAGCGTGGCACAACTCAGGATCGCGCTCGCGCAGGTGAACCCGACCGTCGGCGACCTCGAAGGCAACGCCGGCCTGATCGTGGAATGGAGCCGCCGCGCCGCGGACGCGGGCGCGCACCTGGTCGCCTTCCCCGAGATGGCGCTGACCGGATACCCGGTGGAGGACCTCGCGCTGCGCACGTCCTTCGTCGAAGCGTCCCAGCGGGCCCTGGAACGGCTCGCCCGCCGGCTCGCCGACGAGGGCCTCGGCGACCTGCCGGTCATCACCGGCTACCTCGACCGGCGGACGGTCGGGCTCCCCGTGCGGTCGAGCCGCTCCGGGCAGCCCGCCGGCGCGCCGCTCGACGCCGCCGCGTGGCTGCACGGCGGCGAGGTGCTGGTCCGCTCGGCCAAGCACCACCTGCCCAACTACGGCGTCTTCGACGAGTACCGCATCTTCGTGCGCGGCGACCGGCTGCCCGTCGTCCGCGTCCACGGCGTCGACGTCGCCACCGTCATCTGCGAGGACCTCTGGCAGGACGGCGGCCCCGTCAGCGTCACCGGCGGATCCGGCGCCGGGCTGCTGCTGGCCGTCAACGCCTCCCCGTACGAGCGCGACAAGGACGACGTCCGCCTCGACCTGTGCGCCGAGCGCGCCCGCGAGGCGGGCTGCGCCCTCGCCTACGTCAACATGGTCGGCGGCCAGGACGAACTCGTCTTCGACGGCGACTCGGTCATCGTCGGCCCGGACGGGGCCCTGCTCGCCCGCGCCCCCAAGTTCACCGAGCACCTCCTCGTCGCCGATCTGGCGCTGCCGGCCGCCGGCTCGCCCGCCGAGCCGGGCCGCACCCCGGTCGACGCCCCGGACGGCACCACGATCACGATCGACCGGCACGTCCTGTCGCCCGGCACGCTGCCCGCCTACCCGGTCGAGCCGCAGGCCGTCGCCGAGCCCTTGGACGACCTCGCCGAGGTGTACGCGGCGCTCGTGCTCGGCACCCGCGACTACGTCCGTAAGAACGGCTTCCGCTCCGTCGTCCTCGGCCTGTCCGGCGGCATCGACTCCGCCCTCGTCGCCACGATCGCCTCCGACGCCATCGGCCCGGAGAACGTGCACGCCGTCCTGCTCCCGAGCCGCTACTCCTCCGAGGGCTCCGTCGTGGACGCCGAGGACCTCGTCAAGCGGCAGGGCCTCAACTCCCGCATCGTCCCGATCGCCGACATGGTGGAGGCGTTCGAGAAGCACCTGGACCTGCACGGCCTCGCCGACGAGAACCTCCAGGCCCGCATCCGCGCCAACGTCTGGATGGCCCTGTCCAACGAGCACGGCCACCTCGTCCTCACCGGCGGCAACAAGAGCGAGCTCGCGACCGGCTACTCCACCCTCTACGGCGACTCCGCGGGCGGTTTCGGCCCCATCAAGGACGTCTTCAAGCTCACCGTGTGGGAGCTGGCCCGCTGGCGCAACACCCAGGCCGGCGTGGTCTCGCCCTTCCTGCACCCGTTCGCGCAGGAGCCCATCCCCGAGGCGATCATCGTCAAGGAGCCGTCCGCGGAACTGCGTCCCGGCCAGCGCGACCGCGACACCCTGCCCGAGTACACCGTCCTCGACCCGCTCCTCACCGACTACGTCGAACGCGACATGGGCCGCGACGCGCTCGTCGCCGCCGGGCACGACCCGTCCCTGGTCGAACGCACCATCCGTCTCGTCGACCTCGCCGAGTACAAGCGCCGCCAGTACCCGCCCGGCCCCAAGATCACCCCGAAGAACTTCGGCCGCGACCGCCGCCTCCCCATCACCAACGCCTGGCGCGAAAGAACCTGACCCCCCGACAGGGCGCCCACGGGCCGGGCGGCCGGGGGGCGCTCCAGCGCCCGGAGGCCGCACGGCCCGTCGAGCCGGGCGACCGCAGCGACGCGTCACCGCCCCGCACGGTCACAAAGGCCTCAGCCGCGTCGTGAGGATCGACCGGCTCGCAACGGGGGTTCCAGGGGGCGCCCCCCTGGGCGAACACAGCTATTCCCGATGGTGGTTCTCGCCGGGCCAGGCTTCGTCGGGCCAGGAGGGGACCTCTTCGGAGGCGTCGGGGTCGACGCCGGGGACGATCTGCTCGCACCAGACGACCTTGCCGGCGGCGGTGCGGCGGCTGCCCCAGCGGTGGGCGAGCTGGCTGACGACGAGGAGGCCGCGGCCGTTCTCGTCGTCGTCCTCGGCGCGGCGCAGGCGGGGCAGCGCGGCGGAGCGGTCCAGAACCTCCAGGACGAGGGTGCGTTCCAGCAGGAGGCGCAGCTCGATCGGGCCGGGCGCGTAGCGGAGCGCGTTGGTGATGAGCTCGGACGCCAGCAGCTCGGTGGTGTAGTCGAGCTCCTCCAGGCCCCACTCCTCCAGCCGGGTGCTGACGAGGCCGCGGGCGCGGCGGACGGCCGCCGGGTCGGCGGGCAGCGTCCAGGAGGCGTAGCGGTCCTCGGGGAGGCGGCGCAGCCGGGCGATGAGGACGGCGATGTCGTCGCGGTGCTGGTCGGCGTAGACGCCGGCGAGGGTGGCCTTGGCGAGGTCCTCCATCGGGCGGTCGACCGAGTCGGGACCGAAGATGCCCTGCAGCCGGGCGAGGCCGTCGTCGATGTCGCGGCCCCGGTTCTCGACGAGGCCGTCGGTGTAGATGACGAAGAGGCTGCCGTCCTCGACGGTGAACTCGCGGCTCTCGATGGCGGCGCCGCCGGCCACGCCGAGCGGCGGGGCGGGCGGCACCTGGAGGTACTCGTTCTCCCCGGTCGGGCCGGCGAGCAGCGGCGGCAGATGCCCGGCGGACGCGATCTCGATCGTGCCGGTCGTCGCGTCGTACACCGCGTACACGCAGGTGGCGAAGTGCGGCTCCTGCTCGCCCAGCTCGATCATCAGCTCGTGCATGACGTGCAGGGCGTCGGCGGGCGGCAGCTCCAGGTTCGCGAGCGTGTGCAGGGCGGTGCGCAGCCGACCCATCGTGACGGCGGCGCGGACGCCGTGCCCGGCCACGTCCCCGACGATCAGCGCGACCCGGGCGCCGGGCAGCGCGATCGACTCGTACCAGTCGCCGCCGACCTCGACAAGCTTGCTGCCCGGCAGGTAGCGGTGCCGGACCTCGACCGAGGACGGCGCGGACAGCCGCATCGGCAGCAGGCTGCGCTGCAGCGCCAGCGCGGTCGCGCGCTCCCGGCTGTACCGGCGGGCGTTGTCGATGACGATCGCGGCGCGGGCGGCGAACTCCATGCCGATCTCGACGTCGTAGGCGTCGAACTTGCGGAAGCCGGGGATGCGGGTGCAGGCGATGAAGCCGAGCAGCGTGTCGCGGGCGATCATCGGGAGCAGCACCATCGACACGTTGGACAGCAGCTCGCCGGCCGGGCCGCGCCGCCACAGCCGGCCGATCTCGCCGGCCGCGTCCACGGCGATGTGCGGCAGGTGGACGGGCCGGGCCGTCTCCATGACCTGCCGGTACGGGGTGCCCTCCGGGAAGACGAGCACCTCGCCGACGGGGAACGTGGACGTCCACGCCGGGTTGCCGTCGTCGGAGGTGACGGCGATGCGGCGCAGCACCGCCCCGCCGGACTCGGTGTGCACCTCGTCGGCGGCGACCAGGCTCTCCAGCACCAGAACGGACGCGACGTTGCAGAAGTGCGGGACGATCACGTCGACGAGCCCGCGGGCGGACTGGTCGAGGTCGAGGGTGGCGCCGAACCGGGTGAGCGGGTCGTCCATCAGGGCGCGCCGCATGAGGGCCGGGTCCTGGTAGCGCTCGCTCGGCGGCAGCTCGACCCGGACGAACAGCAGCGCCGCGGGCGCGGATCCGGCGGCGCCACCGACCATCGGCTGCACGGTGACCAGCGCGCTGGTGGCCGCGGCGTCGTCGCCGCGGAGCACGGCCATCACGCCGTTGCGCTCCTGGCCGGCGTCGTTGGCCTCTAGCAGCGCCTCCAGCTCGGCCTTCGCCTCGTCCCCGACCAGGTCGGTGGCGGGACGGCCGATCAGGTCCCCGGGGACGCGGCCGAGGACCGCTTTGGCGTTCGGCCCGCACTGCACGATCTGCCGGACCCCGTCGATGCCCAGGACAAGCGTCCGGGACGCCGAATCGGTGGCGGGCGCATCGCCTCGCGGCGCCATGACGGATCTCACCTGACGCGCTCCAGACAGCCGGTCGTCTCAGCACTACCCAGCGACAGTATGGGGCATGACACCGCGCCGGGGGGAGAAGATCACGCTTACCACGCCGAAATCCGCTCGGATCGTTCGTCCGGACGTCAGTGCGGAGTGGTTCCGATGCCCCGCAGGAGGGTGCCGACGACGGCCTCGGCGTAGCCGTCCGGGAACCCCTCCTGCGGCCGCTTGGCGGTCAGCGTGCCGAGCAGCAGCGCCATCGCGACCTCCACGTCGAGGTCGGCGCGCAGCTCCCCGCTCTCGATCCCGCGCCGGAGCACACGGCGGACGACGTCGCGCCGCGGCTCGATGACCTCCTGCCGGTAGCGGGCGTACAGCTCGGGATGCTTCTCCGCGCCGCCGACGACGTTCCAGAAGCACCGGGAGTACCTGCTGACCGGGCCGGCGGCGAGCGTCCGCGCGATCTCGGTGAGGTCGGCGCCGGCGGTGCCGCCGGACGGCTCGGGCAGCGGCTCCTTCACCGCGCCGAGCGCGTGCACGATCAGCGCGTCCTTGCTGGGCCAGCGCCGGTAGATCGTCGTCTTGCCGACGCCCGCCCGGGCGGCGACCGCCTCGATGGAGACGCCCGCCACCCCCGACTCCTCGGCGAGCAGGTCGAGGGTCGCCTCGACGATGGCCTTGTCGGCGCGTTCGCTGCGGGGCCGCCCCGCCTGCCGCTGCCCGGTCTCGGTCATAGTGCCCATCACGCTCTCACACGGCTGCCTTCTCCGGCCGCTGCACCTCGGTTTCCGCAACGGGACCGGCGGCGGCGCGGCCCGGCATCCACTTCAGGACGACCAGGGCGCCGAGGAAGGAGATGACGGCGGCGGCGATGGACGCGGCGTGCATGGCGTGCACGAACGCGGCGTCCGCGGGGCCGATGAGGTTCTGCCCTGCCGGGCCCAGCTGGGCCGCGACGGCGTGCGCCCCCTCGATCGACTCGCCGGCCGCCTCCCGCGCGCCGGCGGGCAGCGCGGCGAGGTTCTCGCGGAGGTCGCCGCGGTAGACGGACGCGACGACGGAGCCGAGGACCGCCACGCCCATCGCGACCGCCACCTGCCGGGCGGTGTTGTTGATGGCCGACCCGGCGCCCGCCTTCTCGCGGGGCAGCGCCGACATGACCGACTCGGTGGCGGGCGGCATCACGTTGGCCATCCCGACGCCCTGCACGAAGAAGATCGCGCCGAGGATCCACATGGAGGTGTGGACGCCGACGAACTGGTAGCTCGCCAGCGCGACCGTGACGAGCAGCAGCCCGGTCGTGCAGACCGCCTTGGCGCCGAAGCGGCGGACCATCGCCGCGCTGCGCGGGGCGAAGGCGAGCTGCGCGACCGCGAACGGCAGCACCATCGCGCCGGACTCCAGCGGGCTCAGGCCGCGCACCGACTGCATGTAGAAGTTGGCGAAGAAGAACACGCCGGTCGCGGCGAAGAAGCACAGCGCGATGGACGCGACGGCGGCCGACATCCGCGCGTCCTTGAAGAGCCGGACGTCGAAGGCCGGGGACGCGGTGCGGGCCTCGTACCACACGAACAGCGCGAGGACGGCGGCGCCGGCGAGGATCGGGCCGAGCACGGAGAGCTCCAGCCAGTTCCCCTTCTCGCCGCCCTGGATGATGCCGTACGACAGGACGACCAGGCCGACGACCGACAGCACGACGCCGACCGGGTCGAGCCGGCCGGGCGCGGGGTTGCGGGACTCGGGCACCAGGACCGCCATGAGCGTCACGCCGAGGGCGATGACCGGCACGTTGATGAGGAAGACCGAGCCCCACCAGAAGTGGGCGAGCAGCAGGCCGCCGGTGAGCGGGCCGATGGCGACGCCGAGGCCGACCGCGCCGGCCCAGATGCCGATGGCGCGGGCGCGCTCGTGCGGCTCGAAGACGTTGGTGATGATGGACAGCGTCTGCGGCATGACCGCCGCGCCGCCGAGGCCCATCAGGGCGCGGGCGTAGATGAGCTGCTCCGGGGACTGCGCGTACGCCGACAGCAGCGAGGCGAGGGCGAACACCGCCATGCCGCCGATGAGCACGCGCTTGCGGCCGATCCGGTCGCCGAGCACCCCGAAGGTGAACAGCAGGCCGGCGAAGACCAGCGTGTAGGAGTTGATCGCCCATTCGAGCTGGCTCTGGGTGGCGCCGAGGCCCTTGTCCGGGTCGGCGATGGTCTTGAGAGCGACGTTGAGGATGGTGTTGTCGAGCACCACCACCAGGAGGCTCATGGTCAGGACGCCGAGGATGTACCACCGGCGCCGCTGGATCGTTCGGGGGTCCATGTCGATACGCAACGGTATCGTTTCGGAATTCATTCCCCGCACGACCGACCGAGAGCCCGGAGGGCGTCGTGCGCCTTGCGCGGGGGTGCGGGGGTCGCCCCCCACAGGAGGCACACCGGAGAAAAATCCGGAATCGCGAGGGGTATCCGAAACGTTTGCCAAGTGGCACGATCGGTTCCGTCTGGGTACGCCACCGTGGCGCCTCAAGACCGGAGGTTTCTCGCATGTCTTCTTCTGCCGCACCCCCAGCACAGCCGACCGCACTCTACGGCGGTACGAGCGGGCGAAGGGTGACCGTACGCGACATCGCCGCCGCCAAGGAGCGGCACGAGAAGTGGCCGATGCTCACCGCGTACGACGCGCTCACCGCGCGGATCTTCGACGAGGCCGGCATCCCCGTGCTGCTCGTCGGCGACTCCGCCGCCATGGTCGTCTACGGGTACGACTCGACCATCCCCGTCACCGTCGACGACCTGGTCCCGCTCACCGCGGCCGTCGTCCGCGGCTCCAAGCGCGCCATGGTCGTCGCCGACCTGCCGTTCGGCTCCTACCAGACGGGCGTCGCGGAGGCGCTGACCACCGCCACCCGGTTCATGAAGGAGACCGGCGCGCACGCCGTCAAGCTGGAGGGCGGCCGCCGGAACATCCCGCAGGTCGAGGCGATGGTCGCCGCCGGCATCCCGGTGATGGGGCATCTCGGCCTCACCCCGCAGTCGGTGAACGCCTTCGGCGGCTACCGGGTGCAGGGCCGCGGCCAGGACGGCGACGAGCTGATGACGGACGCGAAGGCGCTGCAGGCCGCGGGCGCGTTCTCCGTCGTCCTCGAATGCGTGCCCGAGGACCTCGCCGCCCACGTCACCTCGTCCCTGTCCATCCCGACGATAGGCATCGGCGGCGGCAACCAGACCGACGCGCAGGTCCTCGTCTGGCAGGACATGGCGGGCCTCACGCCGCACACCGCGAAGTTCGTCAAGAAGTTCGCCGACATGAACACCCTGCTCGGCGAGGCCGCGCGCACCTACGCCGACGAGGTCGTCAGCGGCGTCTACCCGGCGCCCGAACACTCCTACCACTAAGCCCCGCCCCGCACGGCCGCGCCCTCCCGGCGCGGCCGTGCGCCGTTCCCTACTGGTCGGGGTTGGAGCGGGCCGGCTCGGGGCGGGCCTCGCCGTTCTCGCGGGCCTGGCCGTCGCGCGGCGGCGGGACGGGGCGCGGGACGGGCTCGTCCGTCATGATCTCGGCGCGCAGCGTCTCCACGGCCGAGCGCAGCACGTCCGGCCCGGCGACGTTCATCAGCAGCAGCCCCAGGTTGAGGGCCATCTGCCCGTCGGTCATCTCGCTGCCGGCGAGGGCGTCCACGGCGGTGCGCAGGTCGGCCTGGTCCTCGGCGGACACGTTCTGCAGCAGTCCGAGGCAGTACGTCGGCAGCGCCAGCCGGGACTTGACGAACGAGACGCCCCGCATGATCTCGCCCGCCTCCTGCGCGCGGGTCTTGGCCTGCATCCGGTCGACGCCCCGGTCGGCGGCGGCGAGCAGCGAGGTCAGCAGCGTGCTCGGCCCGACCGCGACGTCCTCGTCCCCGACCCGGACGGTGAACACCGCGCTGCGGAACACCATCATCGAGCCGAGGCTCGCCACCAGTATCTGCGTCGCCCCGGCGACGTCCGGCGACTGCACGCCGAACCGCCAGTCGAAGGTGTGCAGGAGCAGCAGCGAGCCCGCGCCCGCTCCCCCGTTGATCAGCACGTACGCCCAGGTGCTCGGCACCCGGACCAGCGTGGTGGGCCGGTCCCGGTAGCGGCTGACCAGCTCGGCGATGCCGACGAGGCAGCTCAGCGAGACGGCGACGAGGTATCCGGTCATCGGGCCCCGGTCACTCCCCGGTCAGCCGGACGACCTCGTCGATCTCGCGCTCCACGGCGACCAGGCCGCGCTCGCGCAAGGTGTCCACGGCGTCGGCGACCTCCATCAGCCCGAGCCGCGTCGCGTGGTGGATCTGCTCCAGTGACAGCGGGCCGTTCGCCGCCCTCAACTGCGCCAGCACGAGGCGGCACGCGTCCTCCGCGCCGGCCACGGCATACTCGGCGGCACCGCGGGGCTCACCCGCCGGCGCCGCACCCGGCCGAACCCCGGCGTCCCTGCCCGAAGGGGCCAGGAACGCGCTCCACGGATCTGCCGACCGGATCTCTCTCATCTCCACCCCGCCTGTCGCCACCCCGATGATATGTCAGCCCTTGGACGCGGCGAAGGCGGAAACCGCTCCCCGGTCCCGTGCGGTGTCTCGCCGGGGCGGACGCCGGTCAGCACTCCCTGGGGGGCGCCCCCCAGACCCCCCAGAGGGGTCTGACCGTCGTCCTCCGTTCCGCTGGCGCTCCACTCCGGACGCCGGTCAGACGTCGGTGATGCGGAGTCCGGCGTGGGCCTTGTAGCGGCGGTTGATGGAGATGAGATTCGCGGTGAACGCCTCGATCTGGTGGGCGTTGTGCAGCCTGCCGCCGTAGACGCCGCGCATGCCCGGGATGCGTCCGGCGAGGGCCTGGACGAGGTCGGTGGCCTCCCGGTCGTTGCCGAGGACGAGGACGTCCAGTTCCATCTCGTCAACGCCGGGGTCGAGCAGCAGCCTGGCCGACACGTGGTGGAACGCGGCGACGACCCGGCTGTCCGGCAGGACGGCGGCGGCCTGCTCGGCGGCGCTGCCCTCCTCGACCGGCAGCGCGAACGCGCCCTTGCCCTTCTCGAAGCCGAGCGGGTTCACGCAGTCGACGACGATCCTGCCCGCCAGCTCGGCGCGCAGCGACTCCAGCGTGGCCTTGTGCCCCTCCCACGGAACCGCCACGATCACCACGTCGGACTCCCCGGCCGCCACGGGGTTCTCGGCACCGGAGACCGGCAGGTCGGCCCCGAGGTCGTCGGCGGCGGCCTGGGCGCGCTCCGCCTTGCGCGATCCGATCGTCACCCGGTGCCCGGCGAGCGCGAACCGGCGCGCGAGGCCCTTGCCCTGGTCTCCCGTCCCGCCCAGGATGCCGATGGACAGGCCGCTCGCATCGGGAAGGTCGTAGGGCGTCTTCTGCTGCTGCTCAGTCATGCGGCCGAGTCTGCCAGGCGGGCGTCCCGGCACGTCGCGCCGGGCTCGCGCATCGCGAAAACGGCCTGTCCAGGGCGCCCGGTGCGGCACCATGGTGGCCGTGGACGCCGAGCAGATCACGATGTTGCGCGAGGTCCTGTCGACGACGGGCTGGCTGGAGCGGACCCAGGAGTTCGGCCGCGCGCTGCGGGTCACGTCCCGCACCCCGGGCGGGCTGCTGCTGGTCGGCACGCCGGCCGGGGACCCGTGGCATCTGGCGGCGCACCTCGACGACGAGAGCCGGCTCGGCGACGCCCCCGGCCTGGCGCCCACGCTGGTGCGCTGGCAACCGCCGGAGGGCGCCCCGGCGCATCTGCGGATCGGGCTGGAGCGGCTGGAGTCGGCCCGGCGCGGCGAGACCCTGTTCGTCGTCGCCGAGGAGGAGGCTCCCGTCCCGCTGCTGGAGCGGGTGGACGACGCGCGCCGCACCGGGGCGACCGTCCTCGCGCTGGAGGGCGGCGACCGCGAGCTGCGCGGCCTCGCCCACGAGGCGCTATCCGTCCCGCCGGACGAGTCGCTCATGTCGTTCGACGGCGCGCAGCACCTCGTCAGCGCGGCGGCCGGGCAGGAACCGGCGCGCGGACCGCGCGGGTTCCGGCACCGGCTCGCCCGGCTGCTCGACGCCGTCTCCGGCCCGGTCGTGGACTGAGGGGCACCGCAGCGAAGCGAGGATGCCCCTCAGTCCGGTGCGGGGGTCTGGGGGTCGTCCCCCAGAAGGGTCAGTCGTCGTTCTGGCGGCGCCACGCCTCGTTGCGCTCGCGGGCCAGGGCGAGCGCGCCGGCCGCGGCGCTCTCGGTGTCGTAGGGGCCCATCCGGTCCTTGCCGGGGCAGCCGGGCCCGTGCTCGACCTTCATGTGCTTCAGGCAGAACCACCAGTCACCCTCGTCACCGGCCATCGGCGCTCCTCTCGATCTCGCGTCGCGCGGGACTCGTTGCCGCGATCGCGCTGACTACACTCCATCACTATGACGACCCAGTTGCTCCGGCCCGGACACGTTTCCCCGATGCGCAAGGTCCCGTCGAGCATCCCGCGCCCGGAGTACGTGGGGAAGAAGCGGCCGAAGACGGGTGAGCCGGACGTCAAGACGCCCGAGATCATCGAGCGGATGCGGGTCGCCGGCAAGATCGCCGCGCAGGCGCTGGAGGAGGTCGGCAAGCACGTCCGGCCGGGCGTCACGACCGACGAGCTGGACGTCATCGGGCACGAGTTCATGCTCGACCACGGCGCCTACCCGTCCACGCTGGGCTACCGCGGGTTCCCCAAGTCGCTGTGCACCTCGATCAACGAGGTGATCTGCCACGGCATCCCGGACGACACGGTCGTGCGCGACGGCGACATCATCAACATCGACATCACGGCCTACATCGACGGGGTGCACGGCGACACCGACGCGACGTTCCTGTGCGGGGACGTCGACGAGGAGTCCCGGCTGCTGGTGGAGCGTACGCACGAGGCGGCCATGCGCGGCATCCGCGCGGTCAAGCCGGGACGGGCACTGAACGTGATCGGGCGGGTCATCGAGTCCTACGCCAAACGGTTCGGGTACGGGGTCGTCCGCGACTTCACCGGGCACGGGATCGGCACGACGTTCCACTCCGGGCTGGTCGTCCCGCACTACGACGACGCGTCGGCCACGACGATCATCGAGCCGGGCATGACGTTCACGGTCGAGCCGATGCTGACCCTCGGTACCCACGACTACGACATCTGGGACGACGGCTGGACGGTCGTCACCAAGGACCGCAAGCGGACGGCGCAGTTCGAGCACACGCTCCTTGTGACCGAGGACGGCCACGAAATCCTCACCCTGCCGTGACCCCCCTCTTGATCTAGAGTCCGATTCGCCCCACATCCGGCCGGGAGACTCTCTAGAGATGAACGCCCCAGCGCCGTACGAGCCTAGGGTTCCGTCCGACAGCATGCCGCCGGGGCGGGCGGCGCTGAGCGTGACGTGGGCGGCGCTGCCGTTCCTGTCCCTCGGCTACGCCACGCCGTTCACGTTCGCGGCGGCGCTGCTGTGGCGGCGGAGCCTGCATCTGCTGGTGTCGACGGCCGCGTACGCGGGCGTGTTCGCGCTGGTGCTGTACCTGCTCCCGGACATCGGCGCCAAGCAGGGCACCGAGCGGGCCGTCGGCGTGCTGCTGTTCGTCCTGGCGGTGGTGGGCTGCGGGCACGCGTTCCTGATCCGGCGGCGGGTGTTCGACCCGCACGGGCTGTCGGCGGTCGACAACGAGGCGGTGGTGGAGCGGGTCAAGCGCAGCCGGCTGCTGCGGGACAAGGCGCGGGAGCTGGCCGCGGCCGACCCGGGCCTCGCCAAGGAGCTGCGCATCGGGCGTCCGGACCTGCCGCGCCAGTACAACGACGGCGGGCTGATCGACGTCAACCACGCTCCCGCGGAGGTGCTGACGCTGCTGCCCGGGATCACCCCGGAGCTGGCGGACAGGATCGAGCGGGTGCGGGCGGAGACGGGCGGGTTCATGTCGGCCGAGGAGCTGTCCGCGGTCGCCGGGCTGCCGCCGGCCCTCACCGGCGATGTGGCCGACTACGCCGTCTTCATCCGCTGATCGCGGGTATGCACCGGGCGTGACCCCGAAGAAGCCGAAGAAGGACGCCGGGAAGAACGCGCGGCCCCGGGAGCGCGAGCGCGGCGACCGGCTCGCCGAGTACCGGGGCAGACGGGATGCGGGACGGACGCCGGAGCCCGTCCCGGAGGAGAAGGCGGTGCCGCGCGGCGACGACGACACCTTCGTCGTCCAGGAGCACCACGCGACCAGCCTGCACTGGGACCTGCGGCTCGAACGCGACGGCGTGCTCGTCTCGTGGGCCGTGCCGAAGGGCCTGCCGTGGAGCCCGGAGACCAACCACCTCGCCGTGCACACCGAGGACCATCCGCTGGAGTACGCCACGTTCGAGGGCGAGATCCCGCGCGGCGAGTACGGCGCCGGCACGATGACCATCTGGGATCGCGGGACGTACGAGACGGAGAAGTGGTCCGAGCGCGAGGTGAAGGTCGTCATCCACGGCTCGCGCGTGTCCGGCCGGTACGTGCTGTTCAGGACGCGCGGCAAGAACTGGATGATCCACCGGATGGACCCGCCGGCGGACCCGGACGCCGAGCCGCTCCCGGAGTCGCTGCGCCCGATGCGCCCGGTGGAGAAGAACCGCCTCCCCCGCGACCAGGACGCGTGGGGCTTCGAGTTCGCGTGGGGCGGCCGGCGGCTGGCCGCCTACGTCGAGGGCGGCCGGACGCGGTTCACCGACGCCCGGGGCCGCACCGTCGACGGCCCCGGCGGGCTGGGCTCCCGGCTCGGCGCCGAACTGGGCTCGCGGCCCGCGCTCCTCGACGGGGAACTGGCCGTCCTGGACGGCCGCGAGACCTACATGATCTACGACCTGCCGCACCTGGACGGGCGTCCGCTGCTGGACGTCCCCTACGAAGACCGGCGGAGACGGCTTGACGACCTCGGCCTGTCGGGCAACCTGTGGCAGACGGCCCCCTGGTTCCCCGGCGACGGCGACGCCGTCCGGGAAGCGGCACGCGACCAGGGGCTGCCCGGCGTCGTCGCCAAGCGCCTGGACTCCCGCTACGACCCGGGCGAGGAGTCCGGCGCCTGGCGCTTCATCCCGTCCTGACCTAGTACGCGACCGTGATCCGGCGCTGGACGGCGTTGTTCTTCTCCAGCTCGTCGACCAGGGCGATGGCGTAGTCCTCGGCGCTGATGCGGCTGTTGCCCTCGGCGTCGCTGAGGAGCTGGTCCCCACCCAGCCGGAACGTGCCGGTGCGCTCGCCCGGCTCGATGATCGCGGCGGGCGAGATGAAGGTCCAGTCCAGGTTGCCGGCCTCGGCCCGGATGACGCCGAGCTGCGCGGCCGCGGCGAGCGCCTCGTTCTTGTAGAGGTCGGGGAACTCGGGGGTGTCCACGAGCCGGACCCCGGGCGCGACCTCCAGGCTTCCGGCGCCGCCGACCACGACCAGGCGGCGGACGCCGGCCCGCCGCAGGGCGTCGAGCACGCTGCGGGTGGTGGCCAGCAGCGGCCCCTCGGTCTCCGAACCGTCCCTGGGCGGCGGAACGGTCAGCACGACGGCGTCATGCCCCTCGGCCAGCCCGGCGATCGCGGCGGAGTCGCCCGCCTCGGCCTTGACCGTGCCCTCGTTCCCGCTGCGGGTGACGCCGGTGACCTCGTGGCCGCGGTCGCTCGCCTCGCCGGCGATCCGCCGGCCGACCATGCCGGTCGCGCCGATCAGCAGAATCCTCATGATGACCTCCTCGAACGTCGTTGACGACGAAGGTATCCATCAGATACTGGTTACTTCAACGTGACATTGGTACCCTTTGGAAACTATGAAGGGCAACGCGTTCGACCCCAACTGCCCGACCCGGCTGATCCTGGACCGGATCGGCGACAAGTGGTCGGTCCTCGTCGTGCTCAGCCTGAGCGACGGACCCCGCCGGTTCACCGAACTGCGCGACCTGATCGGCGGCGTCACGCCGAAGGTCCTCACCCAGACGCTCCGCACCATGGAACGCGACGGCCTCCTCACCCGGACGGTCTTCGCCGAGGTGCCGCCGCGCGTCGAGTACACCCTCACGCCGCTCGGCCACTCGCTCCAGAAGCCCATCGGGGCCGTCACCGAATGGGCGGAGGAGAACGTCGAGGCGGTCGTCTCCGCCCGGGAGCGCAACGCCGTCTGACCGCGGATCCAGTGGAACCGGCGCGGCCCGTCCCGCATCAAAGGGGCACGCATCAAAGGGACGCGGTGCCCCGTACGGCGCGTCGTCGCTGAGAACGATCAGGAGCGGGTTAGAGTCCCGCCCTGAGACGGGCGGCGATACGCGCTGAAAGGCGGGGGAACGGCACATGATGGGCAAGACGCATGCCCTGAGCGGTGCGCTGGCGTGGCTGGCCGCCGTCCCGGTGATCGCCCAGGAGCGGCTGCTCGGCGAGCACGCGGTCTCGCTGTCGCCGGAGCAGATCGCGGCGGGCGCCGTGGTCTGCGCGGGCGCGGCGATCCTGCCCGACATCGACCACCACAACGGCCGCATCGCCAACACGTTCGGGCCGATCACGCACCACATGTGCAAGTGGGTCGGGAAGCTCTCGGGCGGGCACCGGCACGCGACGCACTCGATCCTGTTCGCGGTCGGCATCGGCTGGGCGATGGACGCCCTCGCCACCCACTACGTCTACGCCTGGTGGGCCTGTCTCTTCATGATCGTCGGGCTGGGGCTGCGCGGCGTCGGCCTCGACTTCGAGGGCAAGGAGCCGCAGTCGGCGCTGGCGGACTGCGCGCTCGCCCTCATCGCCGTCTGGCTCATGCACAACCTCGACATGAGCTTCGTCGGGTTCGCGGTGACGCTGGGCTGCCTGGCGCACGTCGCCGGCGACTGCCTGACCCCGAAGGGATGCCCGGTGTTCTGGCCGCTGCCGTGGCGCGTCGACGTCCCCGTCGTCCCGAGGACGGACGGGAAGGTGGAGCGCTGGGTGGTGATGCCCGTGCTGTCGGTCGGCATCGCGATCCTCGCCGTCCGGTCGGTGCTCGGCGACGTCACCACCCAGTGGCTGACACGGCGCTGATCAGCCGAGCAGGTCGGAGAACCGGTCGCAGGTCACGATCTCCCATCCGTTCTTGTCCGGGTTCGGGGTGCCCCACAGGTTGACGCGCTCGATGCCGGGGATGGCCTGCGCCGTGCACGCTATCTGGGCCATGGCCAGCCGCGACCAGATCTTCGCCGGTTTCCCGGAATCGGCCGGCCGGACGACCAGCTGGGAACGCTCGCCGATCGGATTCGACGACGCGACGACCGAGTACGCCTCAAGCGGACCGTGGACCTCGGTGCGCAGCCCCATGGCGCGCTCCTGCGTCGTCGGCGGCACGGCCAGCTGCTCGGCGGCCAGGAACGGGTGACCGGGCAGCCCGGGCCGGACCACCGGCACCAGCCGGGAATCCTTCACCAGGTAGATGGTGATGGTGGCGGCCCGCCCGTTGGCGATCGGGCGGGTGCCCGCGCTCAGGATCCCCGTGGGGCGCACACCGCACCCGGACAGGGCGGCCAGCGCCGCGGCCGCCGCCCACACCCGAACGCTCCGCCGTCTCACGCCGGCTCCTCGTCCTCGCGCCGGGCGGGCAGCCAGAGCGTGAACACCGCTCCCCCGTCCGGGCCGTTGGCCGCCTCCAGCCCGCCGCCGTGCAGGACCGCGTTCTCCTTCGCGATCGACAGGCCGAGCCCGCTGCCCTCGCTGCGGGACCGGGCCGCCTCCGCCTTGACGAACCGGTCGAAGGCCACGGCGAGCAGATCGTCCGGCAGCCCCGGGCCGCCGTCCGCGACGACGATCTCCACACCCGCGGCGCCCGCCCGCTCCGCCGCTCCGAAGCGCAGCGAGACCGGCGGACCGCCGTGCTTGAGCGCGTTGCCGGCCAGGTTCGCCACGATGACGTCCAGGCGGCGCGGGTCCACCCGGGCGAACAGGTCCGCGGGGCCCTCGACCGCCACGTCGTCCGTCCAGCCGCGCGCGGCGAGGGTGCCCGCGACCGCGTCCGCCATGTTCACGTCGTCCAGGACGAGCGCGGCGGCGCCCGCGTCGAACTTGCTGATCTCGATCAGATGCTCGACCAGCAGGCCGAGCCGCCGGGTCTCGCCCGCGACGAGCTCGGCCGGGCCGCCGTCGGGCAGGCCCGCGGCCTCCTCCGCCAGCAGGCCGGTCATCGCGATCATCGAGGTCAGCGGGGTGCGCAGCTCGTGCGAGACGTCCGCGACGAACCGGCGGGACGCCGCCTCCATCGCGCGGAGCTCGGTCACCGTCCGCTCCATCGCCTCGGCGGTGCGGTTGAAGGTGCCGGCCAGGTCGGCGAGCTCGTCCCGCCCCCGCACCTCCACACGGGTCCCCAGTTCGCCTTCGCCGAGGGCGCGGGCGGCGGCGCCGAGCCGCCGCACCGGACGCAGCACCCCGCGGGTGGCGAGCAGGGCGAGCAGGAGCGCGGCCATCAGCGCCAGCGCGTCCGCGACCGCCAGCACGCGGGTGAAGGAGCGCAGGTCTGCGGCCTCCCGGGTGAGGCTCGCGGTGACGAACACCATCGGCGGCGTCATGCGCTCCGGCTCGTCCGCCGTCGTCGTGTAGCCGGTGACGAACGCGCCGACGAGCAGGTAGGGACGGCCTTTCCGCACGACCCGCTGGAACACCATGCCCTTCATCGCCCGGCGGGCGAACTCCCTGGTGACGGGGACGTCGAGGAACTCCGGGGGCGGTACGGGAACGGTCCCGTCCAGCGTCACGCGCACCGCGACCGCCTTGCGTCCGGGGCCGCTGAGGTCCTCTTCGAGTTCGGCGCCGATGCTGGCGCTCATGTCCGGGGGCAGCTTCGGCGGAACGTGCTGGGCGAGGGTGCTGCGCACCTGGGTCAGCACCGCGTCCTGCGCGCGCTGCAGCATCACCCGGCGCAGCAGCACGTAGGAGATGCCGGACGCGAGCACGGACGCCAGCAGCGCGACGGCGGTGAAGGCCGCGGCGAGCCGCACCCGCAGCCCGGTGAACCGGAGACGCCGCATCACGGCGCCGTGAACCGGTAGCCGAAGCCCCGGACGGTCTCGATCAGCCGCGGCTCGGCCGGCTCGTCCTCGATCTTGGCGCGGACGCGCTGCACGCAGGCGTCCACGAGCCGGGAGTCGCCCGGATAGGTGTGCTCCCACACCTCGGCCAGCAGGTGCTGGCGGGTGAGCGCCTGGCCGGGACGGCGGGTCAGCTCCAGCAGGAGCCGCAGCTCGGTCGGGGTCAGGCGCAGGTCGGTCCCGGCCTTGGTGACCTTCAGCGAGGTCCGGTCGATGACGAGGTCGCCGTGGACGGACCGGTCGACGCGGGTGTGGTCGGCGCGGCGCAGGACGGCGCGGATCCGGGCGTCCAGGACGCGGGGCTCGACCGGCTTCACCACGTAGTCGTCGGCCCCCGCCTCCAGCCCGAGGACGATGTCGAGGTCGTCGCCGCGCGCGGTCAGCAGGATCACCGGGAGCGAGTCCTCCCGGCGGATGCGCCGGCACACCTCGATCCCGTCGATGCCGGGGAGCATCACGTCCAGGATCGCGATCTCGGGACGCCGCGCCCGCAGCGCCTCCAGCCCGTCCTCGCCGGTGGCCCGGGAGGTCACGCCGTGCCCCTGGCGGGTCAGCGCCAGCTCCAGGGCCGCCCGGGCGGACGGATCATCCTCGATGAACAGAATGCTCGCCACTCGGACATTATTGGACGTCCACGGTCGCCCGGCGCGCCGTGTCACAAGATCCGGACATCACCGCCACAAGATCATGACAGCCCGCCGGAACCGTGGGGCGCATGACGCTCGCGACCGTTCCGCCCCGCCAGGACGTCCCGCCCGCTCCCCCGCGTCCCGCCCGCCGTCCTTCCCGCGCCCTGCCGTGGCTGCTCGCGGCCGGGGTCCTCGCGCAGGCGGTGGTGCGGCTCTGGTTCGCCTGGGCCCGTACGGCGCCGGCCGCGAACCCGGACGAGACCGGCTACCTGGTCGCCGCCCGCCTGCTGGCCGGCGGGCCGGGCGCCGACCTCTCGGGGAACACCTTCTACCAGGGCGGATACCCGCTTCTGCTGACTCCGGCGTACTGGGCGTCGCACGACCCCGCGACGGTCTACACGATCGTCATGGTGATCAACGCGGCGCTGGGCGCGGCGCTGTTCCCGCTCGGATACGCGGCCGCGCGGCGGTTCGGGCTCGCCCGCCGGCCCGCCCTGCCGCTCGCCTTCGCCGCGGCGCTGCTGCCCGCCACGACGTTCTTCGGCGCCTTCGCGCTCGCGGACGCGGTCCTGCCGACGCTCGTCCTGGCCTGGCTGCTGGTGCTGGACCGTTTCGTCCGGAACGGCCGGGCCGTGGACGCCGTTCTCGCGAGCCTGGTCGCGTCCTCCATGGCCGCCGTGCACACCCGCGGGACGGTCCTCCTCGTCGTCCACGCCGCGGTCGTGGCGGTCATGGCGCTGCGCGGACGGCTTCGCGCGGCGCTCGCCGGGGGCGGTGCCGCGCTCGGCGGATACGCGGCGGGCGCGGCGCTGAACGCGCACATTCGCGCTGAGCTGTACCCCGGCGGCACACGGAATCTCGGCGGCATCCTGGAGTCCCGCCTGACGACGCTTCCCGGACAGGAATGGGCGCTCTCGGGAGCCGCCGGGCAGATCTGGTACCTGATCGTCTCCACCTGGGGGCTGGCCGGGGCCGGCCTCGTGATCGTCGCGGTGACGCTGGCGCGGCGGCGGACGCCGGCGGCCGACCGGATCATGGCGGGCACGCTGCTCGCCGCGACCGGCGGCATCGCCTACGCCTCGTCGGCCGCGCTGCCGGACGAGCACCGGGTCGGCAACTTCGCGTACGGCCGGTACCTGACCTGCCTCGCGCTCGTCTACGCGCTGGCCGGGGCGGCGGCGCTCCTGCGGGCGGACGGCCGGACGGCGATCCGGACGGCGGCGGCGTCCGTGCTGCTTTCGGCGGGCACCGGGGTCTGGGTCACCGCCTACGCGGGCGAACGGCTCCACACCCACACGTTCATCGGCTTCGACTTCCCCGAGGTCATGTTCCTCACCGACGACCGGAGCGCACTGCGCCTGCCCGAGGCCACGCTCGCCGCGTGCGCCCTGTTCTGCGGACTGCTCTTGCTGTCCCGGCTCAACAGGACGGCCGCGACCGCCATCGCGATGGCCGGGATCAACCTGGCGGCGCTGACGTTCGCGATGGGACCGCCGTCACGACGCGTCCGCCCGGAACCGCCGCTCCCCGGCCCGGCGGCCGGGAAGGTCGTGGCGGACGTGTCACTCGGCTGGGAGGTCAAGACCGCACTCATGTACCCGGTGTGGTGGACGCGCATCGGCTCCATCGACGTCCGCGACGGGCGGCCGCCCGCGCCCGGCGTGTGCGCGGTCGTGGTACGCCGCCCGGAGGGGACGGCCCCGGAGGCGACGTGGCCCGCGCATCCGGCGGGCTGGCGGCCGCACGCGGGACGGTTCTGGTCGATCGGATGGGTGAGCTGGCAGGACCCGTCCTGCGCGGCGGCCGCTCAGTAGCGCGTCAGACGCGTTCGATCACCGGGCCGAAGACGTCCATGAACGGCGAGTGGACCGTGATGTAGGAGAACCCGAACCGCTCGCGCCGCTCCCGGATCTGCGCGGCGATCTGCGCCTCAGTCCCGAGCAGGACGAAGGGGGTGTCGAGGATCTCCTCCACGGCCATGTCCGGCATGCGCTCCGCGTGGATCCGCTCGGCCTCCGCGCGCCGGTCGGGCGTCACCTGCACATGCTGGACGAGGACGTTCCATTCGATGTCGTCCACCCGGTCCCCGGCCTGCTCGCGGACGAACCGCACCCGCTCCTCCGCCTCCGCGGCCGTGCCCAGCCGGAACGTCCCGGGCGGCTCCCCCTTGAGCTGGTACGCCCCGGCGATCCCGACGATGTCGGCGTACCGGGCGGCGGTCCGCAGGACGGTGTCGCCGGTGCCGCCGACGAGCAGCGGCGGCCCCGACCCGCCGAACCCGGTGCGCTGGACGGGCGCCAGCTCGGCGAGCCCGAAGAACTCGGCGACCGGCCTGTGCCGCTCGTAGCCGTCCCCGCCGAGGACCCGGCCGGTCTCCTCGATCAGGCCGGCCATCCGATCCGCGCGGGCGCCGAACGGCTCCCAGGGGATGCCGGCGGCGTCGAACTCCCACTTCATGTGCCCGGCGCCGATGCCGAGCTCCAGCCGCCCGCCGGTCAGCCGGTCGGCGGTGGCGATCTCGCGGGCGAGCAGGTGCGCGTTCCAGAACCCGGCGTTCAGCACGAGCGTGCCGACCCGCAGCCGCTCGGTCGCGTCCGCGGCGGCGACCATGGTCGGGAACGGCGCCGGAGCGCCGAGGTGGTCGGGCACGAGCGCGGTGTGGTAGCCGTACCGCTCGCCGCGGCGGCAGCGCTCGGCGAAGTCGCCGGGGGACGCGATGTCGAAGAAGTTGAACCCGAACCGGAAGTCCCTCATGCGATCACCCTGCCACGTCATTTTGGGGTGATGAAGGCCGTCTCGTAGGCGAAGATCACCGCCTGGGTGCGGTCGCGGGCCTGGAGCTTGGCGAGGATGTTCCCGACGTGCGTCTTCACCGTCTGCGGGCTCACGAACAGCTCCTGGGCGATCTCGGCGTTCGAGTGGCCCTTGGCCATCAGCCGCAGCACGTCGCCCTCCCGCTCGGTCAGCCGCCCGTGCCAGCGCGCGCCGCCGCCCTCGCCGCCGGACGTACCGTGCAGCGCGGCCAGCTCCCGGATCGCCGCCGGGAACAGCAGGCTGTCGCCGTGCGCGACCATCCGGATCGCCTGCAGGATCTCCTCCGGCCGCGTCCGCTTGAGCAGGAAGCCGTTCGCGCCCGCCTTCAGCGCGTCGTAGACGTACTCGTCGTTCTCGAACGTCGTGACGACGATGATCCGCGGCGGCTCCGGCTCGGTGTCCAGGATGCGGCGGGTCGCCTGGATGCCGTCGAGCCGCGGCATCCGCACGTCCATGAGGATCACGTCCGGGCGCAGCCGCCGCACCTCGCCCGGCACCTCCGACCCGTCGGACGCCTCGCCGACGACGGTCAGGTCGTCCTCGGCGTCGATGATGGCCGCGAGCCCCGCCCGGATCAGCCGCTCGTCGTCGACCAGCAGAACCTTGATCGTCATGTTCCGGACCTTAGCGGCAGCGAGACCCGGAACCGCCAGCGGTCCCCGTCGGCCCCGGCGGTCATCTCGCCGCGCAGCACGGTCACGCGCTCGCGGACGCCGCCGAGACCGCGGCCGCCGCCGTGGTCGGCGCCGTCCCCGCCGTGCTCGCCGAGCGGGTTGCTCATCTCGACCTCCAGCCGTTCGCCGTCCGTGCCGAGCCGGAGCCGCACCGGCACCTTCCCGGCGTGCCGCAACGCGTTCGTCAGGCCCTCCTGGACGATCCGGTACGCCTCCCGCGACACCGCCGCCGGCACGTGCTCCACCCCCGGGTCCACCTCCGCGTCCAGGGTCACTCCGGCGATGCGCGTCTGCTCCAGCAGCCGGCCGAGGTCCTTCAGCGTCGCCTGCGGCGCCGGACGGGACGGGTCGTCGCGCAGCAGCCCGAGCACATGGTCGAGGTCCTCCAGCGCGGAGCGGGCCGACTCCTCGATCGCGCCGAGGGCCTCGCGGGCGAACCCCGGGTCGCTGTCGAGCACCCGACCGGCGGCGCCGGCCTGCAGCGTCACCACGCTCAGCGCGTGCCCGACCGAGTCGTGCAGCTCCCGCGCCAGCCGGTTGCGCTCGGCGAGCCGGACCGCCTCGGACTCGACGGCGGCGAGCCGCTCGGCGGCGGTCGGCCCGAGGAACCACGGCGCCAGCCGGGACAGCAGCGCGCCGGCCGCGACGATCAGCGCGAGCAGCACGGCCAGCGACGCCAGCCCGATCGGCGGTGCGGGCCACTGGTGCCAGGCGTCCTCCCAGCCCCAGGCCTCCAGGAACCGGGTGTCCCAGCTCACCCCCGGCGCCAGGAGCATCACGACGGCGAACGGCGGCACCGCCAGGCTGAGCCCGCTGACCACCACGCCGACGCCGAGATGCAGGGTGAACCAGGCGGCGGCCCGGATCCGGCTCTCCCACGAGGCCGCCGACCCGGGCACGAGCGCCGCTGCCGGGCCGCTCAGGAGTTCCTTGGCGAGCGAGCTCTCCAGCAGCCGCACCGTCGGTACGAGCCCGGTGACGAATGTCGCCGCCGCCGGCATGACGACCAGCATCAGCACGGCCTTGACGGCGCCGTTGGCGAGCGGCAGCAGCGGCATCATGCTGATCCCGAGGAACCAGTACGGCATGAGCAGCGCGCCGCCCACGACCAGGTGGGACCAGCGCCGCCAGGTCGTCCGCTCGATCAGCGGCCGGAGCACACGGAGCACACATCGATCCTGGCAGACGGAGCGGCACGGCCACTCCCCCGCGAGGGGGAGAAGCTCAGGCGTTGCCCTTGCTCGTCTGCTCCCCGGCGGCCCGGTCGCGCTCGGCGAGCTTGGCGAGGCGGGCGTTGTAGGCGGCGAGCTCGTCGTCCTCGGCGCGCCCGCCGGGCTTGGCGGCCCGGTCGGCCTTGCGGTCCATGCGCCGCGCCTGCCGCTGATCGTCCAGGTACCACTGGACCGCCAGGACGAGCAGCACGATGAACGTCGGCACCTCGCCGAAGCCCCACGCGATCGCGCCCCCGGTGTGCTGGTCGTGCAGGATCGTGGTGCCCCACGGCGGGTCGACGGAGGTGTACCAGCCGCGGGCGAGCGCCTGGCTCATGTTCATCAGGGCGATGCCGAAGAACGCGTGGAACGGCATCGTGACGAACAGCAGCAGGAGCCGCCCGGGGTAGGGCAGCTTCCGCGGCGCCGGGTCGACGCCGAGCAGCACCCAGAAGAACAGCGATCCCGAGGCCAGGAAGTGCACCGTCATCGCGATGTGCCCGAGATGGTTGCGCATCGCGGCCTCGAACAGCGGCGTGAAGTACAGCACGAACGTGCTCGCCACGAAGATGATCGTCGCGACCGCCGGATGCGCGATGACCGCGAGGTACCTGCTGTGCAGCATGGCGGTCAGCCATTCGCGCGGGCCGCGGTCGCCGCGGATCCGGGCGGGCTTCAGCGCCCGCAGCGCCAGCGTCACCGGCGCGCCGACGACCAGGAAGATCGGCGTCAGCATGTTCAGCACCATGTGCTGGGCCATGTGCACGCTGAACAGGATCGGCGCGTACCTGGCGACGCCGGTCTGGGTGACGGCCACGATCGTCACGAGCCCGAGGACCCAGGACACGGTGCGGGCCAGGGGCCAGGAGTCGCCGCGCCGCCGCAGCCGGACGACGGCGGCGAGGTAGAGGCCGCCGAGGACGACGACGAGCGCGGCGAAGAACAGGTCGAACTGCCACAGCGTCAGCAGCCGCACCGGGGTGACCTCCGGGGGCATGTCGTAGCCGAGCAGCGACTTGACCGCGGACTCGGGCTCGGCCGGCGCGGGCGGCGCGGTGCGGGCGAGCGCGACGGCGAGGCCCATCGCGGCGGCCATCACGGCCGCCTCGGCGGAGGCGAACCGGGCGAACGCCCGCGGCCTGCCGGCGTCCAGCGCGGGCAGCGTCCGGTTCCGGTGCCAGTGGCCGAAGAAGCCGAGCACGCCGAAAGCGACGATCTTGCCGAGCGCCAGCCGCCCGTAGTTCGTCTCGACCAGTTCCACCGGGTCGGGCAGCCGCGCGATCACGTTCACCAGGCCGCTGACGCCGACGGTGATGTAGCACCACACGGCCATGCGGCTGAACCGGCCCGCCATGAGCGGCAGCCGGTCGCGGCGCAGCAGCGCGTGCACGCCGACGATGGCGAGCCCCCCGACCCACGGAGCGACCGCCGCCACGTGCAGGGCGACGCCGGTCGTCGCGACGGAGTGGTTGGCGGCCGAGGCCGAGTGCCCGGTCAGCGGCGCGGGCAGCAGCGCGATCCCCGCCATGGCGAGCAGCCCGAATGCGGCGGTCGGCGTCGTGGTGGTGCGCGCCAGCAGCGCCACCACCACGGCGAGCAGCACCACGATCATGAGGGCGGTGCCCTGCGGCAGCGAGCCGACATAGCTGCTCAGCTCGCTGCCGGTGAGGACGTCCCCGACCGGCTGCCCGAGGACGTCCGCGACGGTGAACACGAGGGTGGCCGCCGCGGCGGCGGCCCAGCCGGCGGCGATCCAGGACGCCGCGTTCAGGTAGCCGACGGCGTCCTTCGACAGCCGCGCGGCGCCGCGCCCGCCCTCGACGGGCAGGAACGCGGCGGCGGCGAGCAGGGCGCCGACGGTCAGCGCGGACAGCAGGTCCATCGCCGTCCGGGAGACGGGCAGCCCCCACCGGGTGAGGGCGCCCGCGTCGCCGAGGCCGGGGATGACCTTCTCGGTGACCGAGCCGCCGAGGACGAGCCCGGCCACCAGAACCGCGGCGGAGGCCGCCAGGGCGACCGCCCCGGCCCGCCAGACGCCCAGGCTGCCTTTACTCACTTCCGGTTGCCGCCTGGTGCTTGCGCTTGGCCCTGTACACGATGCCGACGCCGATGCCGACGCCGACGAGCAGGCCGACTCCGATCAGAACCCACAGCACGGCCCCGGAATCGGACTCCTCAGTGGCGACGGCCTGTTCCTGGTCGGCCTTGGGCTGCTGCCCGCCGCCGGCGGCGGCGGGCTGGGACGGCGCGGTGCCCGCCCCGCCGCCCACCACGGTGAACGTCAGGTCGTTCTTCTCGATGGGGTGCCCGTCCTCGCCGACGACCCGGTAGGCCACGGTGTAGGACCCCGCGGGCAGCGGTCCCGACAGCTTCTGCGTGACCGTCGTCCCCGAGTGCTCGGCCGCGCCCGACTGGAACTCCTTCTTCCCGCCGTCGGTGACGACCACCTTCGCAAGGCTGATCTTGTCGCTGAAGACCAGCTTGACCTCGGTGACCGAATCCGCCTCCTTGCCCTTCCCGGGCGTGCTGCTGACGAGCTGCGTGTGGGCCAGGGCGGGCGAGGCGGTGACGGCGCCGAACGCGAGCGCGAGGGCGGCGACGAGACCGAGACGGCGCACGGGCCGACGGGGCTTGAGGATGTTCATGGACGGCCGGGTTCTCCAGTGGGTCAAGGGCTTCACCTACCCTACTGAGCCCGCCGCCATGGCACGTCCCGGGTCGGACGGAGGGGTGTTCCGGGGAACCGCCGCCTGTCAGTCGCACCCGCAGTCACAGTCGCAGCAGTCGCAGTCGCAACAATTGCAGCAGTCGCAGCAGCCGCCGTCACAGCCGTCGCACCCGTCACAGCCGTCGCAGTGCCGGGTGCACCAGCAGCGGTCGTCGCACGACTCGCCGTGGTACTTGCTCCACTCGGGCTGGAAGAGCCCGCAGGTCCCGCAGACGAGCGTCCCGGTGAAGCACGGGATCGGCAGGCCCGGACGCGGCGGCCGCGGCCCGTGCCTCGACAGCTCGGGCGCGGTGAAGGTGCGGTCGACCGAGCGGCGCACCTCGCGGTCCAGGAGCGCCCGGACGAGGCGCGGCCTCTCCAGTTCCACGTCGGCGAGGGCGAGCCGCAGGCCGTGCAGCGCGTCGTCGGCGTGCCGGCGGGCCTCGGCGGGTGTGGTGCCGGTGGCGAGCAGCGGGTTGTAGGCGCCCGCGGCCTCGTCCTCCGCGAGGTCCTCGACGGCGTCGAGGAGGTGCGCGAGGCGCCCGAAGAACCGGCCCGCCTCGGCGAGCGCCTCGGCGTTCGCCTCCTTGCCTGCGACGACGGCGGTGTGCGCGAACACGGCCGCGACGGCCGTCTCCGTGGGCTCGGTCAGATCGAGGAGGCCGAGGCCGGGCGCCGCCTCCAGGGCGGGCTGCCGGGCGACGGCGTCACGCAGCACCGACGGGTCGAAGCCGACGGCGGCGCCGGTGCGGCCGCCCGCACCGTCCCAGCGGTCGGCCATCCGCCCCGCCGCGGCGGCGACGAGGCGCCGCGCGTACGGCCCGTCGCCGTCCGCCACGTGGTCGCGGGTCTTCCCGGCGGCGAGCAGCAGGGACGCGGCGGCGGCGAGCCGGGCGCCCTGCGCCTTCGCCGTGACGACCTCGGCGGTCTTCATCCCGCGCAGCGCGCAGGGGCCGGCCTTGCGGCGCGGCGACAGCTCCGGCGCCTGCGCCTCCACCAGCACCGACACGAGCAGCCCGTCGTAGTTCGTGACGAGCCGCGCGGCCTGGCCGTGCTCCGCCCGCAGCGTCAGGCACAGCCCGCACAGATGGGCCATCCAGTCCTTGAACAGAGAACCGCACAGAACATGCCGGCATGGCCGGACGATACCGAGCACCTACAACTCCCCCATCTCAGGCGACCGCAGCATTAACTCATGGACGCGGCGGCGCCCTGAACGGTTCGGCTAGACCCCGACGCAGGTCAGCGCGCGGCGGTAGGCGGCCATGCGGGGCTCCTCGGCGGCGCCGGTCCCGGCCAGCACTTCGGCGAGGTCGAACCACGCCTGCGCGGCCTCCCGGGAGGACTCCATCTCCTCCAGGCAGGTCGCGGCGCGGGTCAGCACCTCGACGGCCCGGTCACGGCGGCCGAGCCGCACCGCCGCCTCGCCGAGCACGGTCAGCGCCCCGGCGGTGGCGCGGCGCGGGGCGTCCCCGAGCAGCTCCAGGGCCTCCTCGGCGAGCGCCACCGCCTCGGCGGGACGGCCGAGCGCGGTCTCCGCGCGGGCCAGCTCCGTCAGGCACCAGGCGACGTCGATCTCCCCGGACGAGCTCGCGCTGATCTCGCCGCGCACCCGGATGAGCAGCTCGCGGGCGCGGGCGGCCTGGTCGGGCCGGGCGCGCAGCAGCAGCCCGGCGTAGATCACGCGGAGCCGGCCGAGGTTGCGCGGGTCCTCGCCGTCCCCGGCGAGCATGAGCGCGCGTTCGGCGAGCGCGACGCCGTCCTCGTACTCGCCGCGGATCTCCGCGACGTAGGCGGCCTCCCAGTAGGCGATCATGCGGGCGCGTGGGCTGCCGATCCGCTCGGCCCGCTCGACCAGCTGGCCGGCGAGCTGGCGGGCCCGGACGAGGTCGCCGCGCTCGATGAACGCCGACAGCAGCGCCGCGCCGAGGTGCACGGCGGCGTCGGTGGAGTCGGCGCCGGTCGCGATGAGGTGCCGCAGCGCGCTCTCGGCCGCCTCCACCCCCGCGCTCAGGTCGCCGCGCTCGCGCAGGCAGCGGCTCAGCGCGACGTGGACCTTCGCCCAGTGGTCGAGGTCGGCCTCGGCGGACGCCTCCTCGGTCAGCGCGGTCAGCCCGGCGATGGCCTCCTCCAGCTCACCGGCGGCCTCCAGCGCGAGGGCGTGGCCCCAGCGGGCCTGGTGCAGCATCTCCGGCAGCGCCACCGCGTCGGCGCTGGCCAGCACCTCGGCGAACCGGGCCCGCGCCTCGGCCGCCGCGCCGTTGCTCAGCGCGATCTCGGCGTAGTCGAGGGTGACGCGCAGCTCGTCCACGACGTCCTCGCTGACGCCGCTGACGAGGTAGGTCGCCGAGCAGTTCAGCTTCGCCGCGAGCAGCTCGACCACGCTCGGGGCCGGCACCCTCTTGTCGCTCTCGATCAGCGAGATGTAGCTGTCGGACAGCTCGGGGAAGGCGAGCTGCGCCTGGCTCACGCCCTGCCGGATCCGCAGGGCGCGGATGCGCTGCCCCAGTGTCTCCCGATCCATCGTGTGACCACCGCCTACAGTCTGCTACGGGTGCTCGCCGGCCGCGTCGCGCGAAGGGCGAGGAAGAAGTCGACTCGATCCTCAAGTGTGCCGAGATCCCGGCCGGTCAGGTCCTCGATTCGCCGGATTCGGTACCGAAGCGTGTTCACATGGACGTGCAGCCGCGTCGCGCTGCGGCTCCAGGACCCCGAACAGGACAGGAACACCTCCAGCGTGTGCACGAGCTCGGCCTGCCTGCTGCTGTCGTACTCCTCCAGCGGCCCGAGCATCCGGGCGCGGAAGGACGAGCGCGTCCGCTCCGGTACCGAGGCCAGCAGGCGCACGTAGGAGTCCAGGGTCACGTCACCACTCCGGCCGGGGCTCGCATTCGCACCAGGGCAGGCTATAGCGGACGCATCGCCCCCGTCACGCTGCGAAGAGCGGGAATCACGTCGCGACACCTCCCGCGGGTCAGCCGGTCCCTCGACGGCCGGCCGGGACGGCTAACCTGTGCTCGCCCAGCCCGAGATCACGCTGCGGAAGCGGAGCGCCCTCATGTCCAAGACCAGTACCGCGAAGACCGACGATCCGCCGCCGGCCGGCGGGCGCGGGCCGCTGGAGCGGCTGTTCGACCTCACCGGGCGCGGCACGACCGTGCCGCGCGAGCTGCGCGGCGGCGTCACCACGTTCTTCGCGATGGCCTACATCATCCTGCTGAACCCGATCATCCTCGGCGGGGCGAAGGACGTCACCGGAGCGACGCTGTCGATCCCGCAGCTGACCACGATGACGGCGCTGTCCGCCGCGGTCACGACGGTGATCATGGGTTTCGTCGGCAACGCGCCGCTCGCGCTCGCCGCCGGGCTCGGCATCAACGCGGTGGTGGCGTTCCAGGCCGCGCCGGTGATGACCTGGCCGCAGGCGATGGGCCTCGTCGTGATCGAGGGCGCGGTGATCGTGCTGCTCGCGCTCACCGGGATCCGCGAGCGGATCATGAACTCGATCCCGCTGGCGCTCAAGCACTCGATCGCGGTCGGCATCGGCGCGTTCATCGCACTGGTCGGCTTCTACGACGCGGGGTTCGTCACCTCCAGCGCGACGAGCCCGCCGCTGACCCTCGGCACCGGCGGCCACCTGCGGACGTGGCCGGCGCTGGTGTTCGCGCTCACCCTGCTGCTGATGATCGTCCTGTACGTGCGGCGGGTGCCCGGCGCGATCCTGATCAGCATCATCGCCGGGACGATCGGGGCGGTCGCCATCCAGGAGAACGTGTCCATCAAGGAGGGCGGCTGGGGCGTGGTCACCCCGAACATGCCCGACAAGCTGTTCGCCGTGCCCGACTTCGGGCTGTTCGGGGAGATCGACCTCTTCGGCGGGTTCGGCCGGGCGGGCGTCATCACCGCGCTGGTCGTGCTGTTCACGCTGGTGCTGTCGGGCTTCTTCGACGCGATGGGGACGATCCTCGGCATCAGCGACGAGGCCGGCCTGGTGAGCGAGAAGGGCGAGGTGCCGCGGCTCGGCCGGATCCTGTCCGTCGACGGCCTGTCCGCCGCGTTCGGCGGCATCACGAGCTCGTCCGCCAACACGGTGTTCGTCGAGTCGGCGGCCGGCGTCGGCGAGGGCGCCCGCACGGGCCTGGCCAACATCGCGACCGGCGCGCTGTTCACGGTGACGCTGTTCCTCACCCCGCTCGCCGCGACCGTCCCGGCGCAGGCCGCGGCGCCCGCCCTGGTCGTCGTCGGCGCGCTGATGATGACGCAGGTCGCCAAGGTGACCTGGGACGACACGGACATCGCGATCCCGGCGTTCCTCACGATCGTGCTGATGCCCTTCACCTACTCGATCACCATCGGGATCGGCGGCGGGATGGTGGCCTACGCGCTGATCAAGCTGGCCCGGGGGAAGGTCCGCGAGGTGTCGGTCTGGCTGTGGCCGGTGGTGGCGCTGTTCCTGGTCTTCTTCGCGATCGACCCGATCGAACAGTGGCTGAACGTGCGGTGACCGGCGCGCGACGCGATTCTCCGGCCCATTCGTAAGTCTCGGATGCTCTTGCGGGTGTCAAATAGTGCCGTCATGGCGTAAGCAGAAGGTAGGGCCTTACCCCCCCGGCGTGAAAGGCGTGGCTGTGGTGTCCGCGGACTCTCCCTCCCACCCGTCTCCGCCAGGTCACGTCCTGCTGGCGCCTGACAGGTTCCCGGGAGCGCTGACCGCGGCGCGGGCGGCCCGGCATCTCGCGGCCGGGCTGCGCCGGGCGCGTCCCGGCCTGCCGGTGGTGGAGCTGCCCGTGGCCGACGGCGGCGACGGCACCGTCGAGGCGGCGGTGGCGGCGGGCTGGCGGCGGATCGACGTCGAGGTCTGCGGGCCGACGGGCCGCCCGGTCGCCGCCCGGCTCGCGCTGAACGGGCACAGCGCGGTGGTCGAGCTCGCTGAGGCGTCCGGGCTGCGCCGGCTGCCGGGCGGCAGGCCGCGCCCGCTCGTCGCGTCCAGCGTCGGGACCGGGCAGCTGGTCGCGCACGCGGTCCGGCTCGGCGCGCGCCGGATCGTCCTCGGCCTCGGCGGCGGCGCCTGCACCGACGGCGGCGCCGGACTCGTCCAGGGGCTCGGCGGCCGGCTGCTGGACGCGCTCGGCAAGGACCTGCCGCCCGGCGGGGCGGCGCTGCGCTCGCTGCACGCCCTCGACCTGCGCGGTCTCCCCGACATGTCGGACATCGAGGTGGTGGTGGCGGGCGACTCGGCCGGGCCGCTGCTCGGCCGCACCGGGGCCGCGGCCGTGGACGGCCCGCGCCGCGGCGCGACCCGCGACGAGGTGCGGCTGCTGGACGCCGGGCTGCGCCGCTGGGCCGACCTGGCGGAGGCGGCGGCCCGCACGGCGGCCCGCGACCTGCCCGGCGCCGGCACGTCCGGCGGCGTCGGCTTCGCCGCGCTCGCCTTCCTCGGCGCGACGATCGAGCCCGGCCCCTCGCTGATGCTCGATCTGCTGGGGTTCGCCGAGAAGGCGCGGGGGGCCCGGCTGGTCGTCACCGGCGAGGGCACCCTCGACACCCGGTCGCTGCGCGGCAGCGCGCCGATCGGCGTGGCCCGCGCCGCCGCCCGCGCGGGCGCGCCCGTCGTCGCGGTGGCCGGCCGCCGCGGCCTCACCGGGGAGCAGCTGCGCAAGGCGCGGATCCAGGCGGCGTACGCGCTGGCCGACATCGAGCCCGACGACGAGCGCCGCGTCCGCCGCGCCGGGCCGCTGCTGGAGCAGCTGACCGTCGCGATCGCCGACGAATGGCTCCCGCCTTACATGGTGTCGTCGAAAGGGTCGATGCCTTGACACACTGCACATAGCCGAGGGTTTCTCCGCCACGCACGCTGTAGAGAGGTCCTGGTCAGCGTTGACGGAGGAGCCTGTGAAGATCGGCGTCCCACGAGAGATCAAGAACCGCGAGTACCGGGTGGCGATCACCCCGGCGGGCGCGCACGAGCTCACCCGGCACGGCCACGAGGTGTTCGTCGAGCGCGGCGCCGGGCTCGGCTCGGCGATCCCGGACGACGACTACGCCGCCGCGGGCGCCAAGATCCTGGACGGCCCGGACGAGGTCTGGGCCGAGGGCGACCTGATCCTCAAGGTCAAGGAGCCGGTCGCGCCCGAGTACCACCGGATGCGGGACGGCCAGGTCCTGTTCACCTACCTGCACCTGGCCGCCTCCCGGGAGTGCACCGACGCGCTCCTGGCGGCCGGCGTCACCGCGATCGCGTACGAGACCGTCCAGCTCCCCGACCGCTCGCTTCCGCTGCTCGCCCCGATGTCCGAGGTCGCCGGGCGGCTCGCCCCGCAGGTCGGCGCGTACAACCTGATGTCCTTCAACGGCGGCCGGGGCGTGCTGCCGGGCGGGGTCCCTGGCGTCGCCCCGGCGAAGGTCGTCGTCATCGGCGGGGGCGTGTCCGGCCTCAACGCCGCGCAGATCGCCGTGGGCATGGGCGCGGACGTCACGGTCCTGGACGTGGACGTCGACCGCCTGCGCCACATCGACGCGATCTACCAGGGCCGCCTGCGGACGCTCGTGTCCAGCGCCTACAGCGTGGAGCAGGAGGCCCGGGCCGCCGACCTCGTCATCGGCGCCGTCCTCATCCCCGGCGCGCGGGCGCCCAAGCTGATCTCCACCGACCTGGTCGCCGCCATGAAGACCGGCTCCGTGCTCGTGGACATCGCCATCGACCAGGGCGGCTGCTTCGAGGACTCCCACCCCACCACGCACGACGACCCCACCTACAAGGTGCACGGCTCTACGTTCTACTGCGTGGCGAACATGCCCGGTTCCGTCCCGAACACGTCCACCCACGCCCTCACCGGCGTCACACTTCCCTACGCCGTCCAGATCGCCGACAAGGGATGGCGCAAGGCCCTGCACACCAACGCCGCCCTCGCGCTCGGCCTCAACACCCACGCCGGCACCCTCGTCTACGACCATGTGGCCGAAGCCCACGGCCTCCCCTACACCCCCCTCACCTCGATCTTGGCCTAGGGACGTCCCTCTAGAGTTGGGGCGTGGGCGAACTGATCCTGGTACGGCACGGGGAGACCGAGTGGAGCCGGGCGCGCCGGCACACCGGGCGGACCGACCTTCCGCTGACCGCACAAGGTGAGAAGCAGGCGCGGTCGCTGCGCGGGGCGCTGGACGGGCGGCGCATCGTGCGGACGCTGGTCAGCCCCGCGGAGCGGGCGCGGCGGACGGCGGAGCTGGCGGGGCTCGGGGTGGACGAGGTGGACCCCGGCCTGTGGGAGTGGGATTACGGCGGCTACGAGGGGATGACCACGGCCGTGATACGCGAGGAGCGTCCCGGCTGGTTCCTGTGGGACGACGGGATCGTCCCGGGTGACGCCGAGCATCCGGGCGAGACGGTCGAGCAGGTCGGCGAGCGGGCGGACACGGTCCTCGCGCGGGCACGGCCGCTGCTCGCGGACGGCGACGTCGCACTCGTCGCGCACGGTCACGTCCTGCGCGTGCTGACGGCGCGGTGGCTGGGCCTGGAGCCGGCGCAGGGACGGCTGTTCGCCCTCGGCACCGGGACCGTGTCGGCACTCGGCGCCGAGCACCAACGGCCGGTGATCAGCGCCTGGAACGTCCCGGCGCCCTAGTCCGGGCCAGCGCATAGGGTACCTGGTGGGGGATCTCCCCCAGGGGTACCCGGGCGTGCGCCCTTGGAAGGATTGCGAGGACGGAGATGGCGACCAGCGAGACCCCCACCCGCGGGTACACCGCCACGAAGGACCAGTTGCAGACCCGGCTGGCCCGGATCGAGGGCCAGGTGCGCGGCATCGACCGGATGGTCGACGAGGACCGCTACTGCATCGACATCCTCACTCAGATCAGCGCCGTCCAGGCGGCGCTGGACAAGGTGGCGCTGGGCCTGCTGGACGGGCATGTGCGGCACTGCGTGGCCGAGGGCGCCGAGGAGGGCAAGGGCGAGGCGATGTCCACCGAGCTGATGGCGGCCGTCGGGCGGCTGATGCGCCGCGGCTGAGCGTCACACGCCCGGGTGACCGCCCGGGCAGCCGCCGCCGTCCGGGGCGCGCAGCCCCGTGCGCTCCATGGCCTCGACCAGGATGCGCCAGCCGCGCAGGAAGTGCGCCCGCTCGTCGGGGGCGAGCCGCTCCAGCGTCATCCGCAGCGGCCGCAGCCGGCGCCAGGCGAACCGCTCGATCATCTCCCGGTGCGCCTCGGCCAGGCTGACGATCATGCGCCGGCGGTCCCGCTCGTCCGGGCGGCGCTCGACGAAACCGCCGCGCTCCAGCTCCCCGACCAGCTGGCTGACCGTGGCCGGGTTGAGCGCCATGTGCCGCGCGAGCACGCCCACCGGCATCGGCCCGTTCAGCACGAGCTGCATCAGCGCCGGGACGTGCCGGGGTCCGAGCCCGGCGGCCTTCACCCGGTGGACGAGTTCTTCGGCGTCCGCGTGACCGCCCTTCATGCCGCGGACCATCCGGCCCATGAGCTGGACCAGTTGCTCCAGGTCGGCGTCGACCGACGAGGCGGCGGCAGAGCGATCCTCGGACATACCTTGAAGTTCAACATATTCCGTGATGCACTGCAAAATGTTGAACTTCAAGGCGTTTCACGCCTTGACCGACGGGGACACGGGGCAACCGAGACTTCAGGCAAGGGGGCCGACCATGGCCGAAAGCCCGTCCACCGAACTGGCGCCGCCGGGCGGCGCCCCCGGCTCCGAACGCCTCGACCGGCAGACGATCCTGCTCGGCCTGGTGATCGTGTCGGGGACCGTGATGGCGATCCTCGACACCACGATCGTCAACGTCGCGCTGGAGACCCTCGGCCGCGACTTCAGCACCGACCTGTCGACGATCCAGTGGGTCATCACCGGCTACATGCTGGCGATGGGCACCGTCATCCCGCTCACCGGCTGGGCCGTCGACCGGTTCGGCGGGCGCCGCGTCTGGATGACGTCGATCGTGCTGTTCGTGTTCGGGTCGGTCCTGTCCGGCGCGGCCTGGAACATCGAGTCCCTGATCGTCTTCCGGGTCGTGCAGGGGCTCGGCGGCGGCATGCTGATGCCGACCGGCATGGCCATCCTGACGATGGCGGCCGGGCCGCGCCGGATGGGCCGCATCATGAGCATCGTCGGCGTCCCGATGCTGCTCGGGCCCGTCCTCGGCCCGGTGCTCGGCGGCTGGCTGGTCGAGGACGTCGACTGGCGCTGGATCTTCTTCGTCAACCTGCCGGTCGGCGCGCTCGCCCTGGCACTGGCCTGGTGGAAGGTGCCGCACGACCACGGGGAGCACACCGCGCAGGCGCTGGACTGGCGCGGGCTGGTCCTGCTGCCGCCGGGGTTCGTCCTGCTGATCTACGGGCTGTCCACGGCGAGCAGCAACGGCGGGTTCGGGGAGCCGTCCACGATCGCCTGGCTCGTCGGCGGCGTCGTCCTGGTCGGGCTGTTCGCGCTGCACAGCCTGCGGCTCAGGGAGCGCTCACTCATCAACGTGCGGCTGTTCGCCGACCGCACGTTCGCGACCGCCGCCGTCGCGGTGTTCTTCGTCGGCATCGCGCTGATGGGCTCGATGCTGCTGATCCCGCTGTACTACCAGATCGCCCGCGGCGAGGGCGCGTTCGCGGCGGGGCTGCTGCTCGCCCCGCAGGGCCTCGGCGCCGCGACCGCGATGCCGCTGGCCGGCGTGGTCACCGACAAGCTCGGCGCCGGGCGCATCGTGCCGGTCGGCATCGTGATCCTCGTGCTCGGCACCATCCCGTTCGCCATGGTGGGCGCCGACACGTCCTACTGGCTGCTCGGCGGCGCGCTCTACGTGCGGGGTCTCGGGCTCGGGTGCACGATGATGCCGACCATGTCGGCGGCGCTCACGACGCTGAGCCGGGCGATGGTGTCGCGGGCCAGCAGCACCCTGAACATCATCGTCCAGCTCGGCGGGTCGGTCGGCACCGCCCTCCTCGCCGTCATCCTGTCCCGCCAGATCAGCGACCGGATCCCGCAGGCCGCGGGCGGCGGCGGCGCCGAGGGCGGCATGGGCGGCATCCCCGAACAGGTACGCGAGCAGGTCGCGCCGAAGCTGGCGGACGCGTTCGGCCACACGTTCTGGGTCGCGCTGATCCTCACCGCCGTGCTCATCCTCCCGGCGCTGCTGCTGCCGCGCCACGGCGCCCACGAGAACGACGCGGTGCCGGACGCGCCCCCGATGGGGTGAGCCTCAAGAGGCGATCGACCAGGGGGCCAGGCCCGCCTCGTGCGCACGCGTGAGGCGCCTGGCCCTCCGGGCGTCCGGCGAGTACCGGAACCGCTCGGGGACGACGTGCGTGGTGCGGTACAGGCCCTTCAACGTCAGCGTCGCGGCCAGGTCGGACGTCGGCAGCCCCGGCAGCCCGTACATGCGGCGGGCCCAGCGCGGCAGCGTCGAGACGACCAGCATCCCGAGGCCCGGAGCGGCGAGCTTCAGCGGCAGCAGCGGACGCGGGACCACCGGGCTGAACATGCGGCGCAGCCCCTCGCGCGCCTCCCGGCACGCCCAGATCCGCCGCCGCATCTCCTCGTAGTACTCCCTCATCTCCGAAACGGAGGCGGGCACGTCGGCCGGGTCGAGGCCGACGACGGCGGCGGCCCGGCGCTGCTCGTCCACGAACGTGTCGGCGTCCCGCGCGGTCAGCGGCACCCCCGCGCGGCGTGCCACGTCCAGGTACGAGTCGACCTCGCCCATGTGGACCCACAGCAGGTTCTCCGGGTCGTCCACCGGGAACGTCTCGCCGGTCCGCATGTCGAGGCCGGTCAGCTTGGAGTGCAGCCGGCGGACGCGGCGGCCCACCCGCTCGACCTCCTCCTGCGTCCCGTAGGTGCGGACGCGGACGAACTCGACCGTCCGGCCGAGCCGCGCCCAGGCGGCGGCGGGATCCATGAGCTCGGAGTTCTGCGCGGTCCCCCACATCGTGCGCGGATGCAGCGCCTGCAGCAGCAGCGCCCTGATCCCGCCGATGAACAGCACGGGCTCGCCCATGACCTCCCAGGTCACCGAGCCCGGCCCGAACAGGCCGTTGTCCGCCCGCTCCTCGCTCGTCTCGTGCACGCCGACCGCCTTCCGTCGCCGCGGCCGGCGAAACCGCGCCGACCAGGGTAATCAGACATTTACCCTGCCATGCCCGGCGCCACACGATCTAGAGGGAAGCGTCATCGGCCTCTTCGTCGCTCTCCGCGGGCTCGGTCTGCTCGGTGACCCAGGCGAGGTAGTCCATGCTGCCCGCCACCACCGGCGTCGCGATGATCTCCGGAGTGTCGTAGGAGTGCCCCTCGGTGATCAGGGAGGCCAGCTCGTCGAACCGGTCGGCGGAGGTCTTGAAGAGCACCATCCACTCCTCCGCCGACTCGATCTCGCCCTCCCACCAGTAGGTGCTCGCGATCGGACCCACCAGCTGCGCGCAGGCCGCGAGCCGCTCGGCGACCGCCGACCGCGCCAGCTCGGCGGCCTCGGCGCGGGAGTCGGTCGTGGTCGTCACCTGCACGTAAGAACGGGCCATGGCACGACTCCTTCCCGTTCGCCGTCCGCGCACGCCCCCGGTACGGAGGGCTATCGGGCCGGCCGGACGACCAGCGCGCTGCCGCCGCCCCGCCGCGTCGGCTCCGCCACCGCCTGGACGAGACCGGGCCGCAGGAACTCCAGTCCCGTCGCGGCGCCGATCACGCCCGTCGGCGGGCCGGGGAAGAGTTCGAGGCGGTGCCCGCGCGCGGCGAGGTCACGGCCGTACCGGTCGATGAACGCCTGCTCGGCGAACACCTGCGGGGTGTTGCGCTGCGTCGCGCGCGGCGCGCCGAGCGCCGTGGGCAGGTCCATGCCGAGGTCGATCCGGTTCATCAGGATCTGCAGCACCGTCGTGATGATCGTCGACCCGCCGGGCGTGCCGAGCGCGAGCTTCGGGCGGCCGTCCTGGAGCACGAGGGTCGGGGACATGCTGCTGCGCGGGCGCTTGTGCGGGCCGGGCAGGTTCGGGTCGGGCGCCTGGCCGGGCGCCGGCGGCTGGAAGGAGAAGTCGGTCAACTCGTTGTTCAGCAGGAACCCGCGCCCGGGGACGGTGATGCCGCTGCCGCCGAACTGCTCGATCGAGAGGGTGTAGGAGACGGCGTTCCCCCACTTGTCGGCGACGACGAGGTGGGTGGTCTGCGGACCCTCGACCGCCAGCGCCCTGGTCTGGGTGCCCGGCGGGACGCACGGCTCGTAGCTCCCGTCCGGCGAGCCGGGGGCGACGGGCGCGGCGGCGGCCTGGTCCGGCTTGATCAGGCAGGCGCGCTCACGGGCGAACCCGGACGACAGCAACTCGTCGAGGGGAACGTGGACCTTGTCGGAGTCGCCCACGTAGCGGCCGCGGTCGGCGTAGGCGAGCTTGGACGCCTCCAGGTAGTAGTGCAGGGCCGTGACCGGGTCACGGGGGTCGAGCCGGAAGTTGCCCAGGATGTTGAGCGCCTCCCCCACCGTCGACCCGCCGGACGACGACGGCGGCATGCCGTACACGTCCGTCCCCCGGTAGGGCACGTGGGTGGGCGTGCGCCGCACCGCCCGGTAGTCGGCGAGGTCGTCCCGCTCCATCAGCCCGGGACGGACGGCGCGGGTGGCCTTCTGGTCGACCGGCGGCCTGGCGACCGTCCGGGCGATCTCCGCGCCCAGCCCGCCCTCGTAGAACCAGTCCGTGCCGCGCCTCGCCAGCTGCCGGTAGGTGGCGGCCAGGTCGGGGTTGCGGAACACCGAGCCGACCTCGGGCACCTTCCCGCCCGGCAGGAACAGCTTCCGGGTCGGGACGATGTCGCGGAAGCGCGCCTCGTTCACCGCGGTCTGGTCGTGGAACTCCTGGTCCACCACGAAGCCGCGGTCGGCGACCTTGATCGCCGGGCGCAGCAGGGTGCCGAGGTCGCGGCTGCCGAACCGGCCCAGCGCGAGGTCCCACTGGGCCAGGGTGCCGGGCACGCCCACACTGAGGCCGCTCGTCACGGCCTGGTCGAACGGGAGGGGCTTGCCGGTCGCCGGGTCGATGAAGGAGTCCTGCCGCATCCGCTCCGGCGCGAACTCGCGGCCGTCGAACGCGTAGACGCGGCGCGTCCTGGCGTCGTAGTAGGTGATGTAGCCACCGCCGCCGATCGCCGACACGTACGGCTCGGTGACCCCGAGCGTCGCACTCGCCGCGACGGCGGCGTCCATGGCGTTGCCGCCGCGCTTGAGGACCTCCAGGGCCGTCCGGCTGGCGTCCGGGTCGACCGTGGAGACGGCGCCGCCGTACCCCGTCGCGACCGGCTGCTTGACCGGCGGCTTCGGGTGCCCCGTGCCCGGCGCGGCGCCCGCGGCGGCGGGGACGGTGAGGGACGCGGTGACCGCCAGCGCGGCGACGAGGGCCGTGCGGCGCGTGCCCCGCGACCGCCTTGAGGACCGGGACGTGGACGACGGGCGCAAGGGCGATGAGCGGAACACCGGACCTCCAGACGAACGCGGCGTCCTTACGGTGCCACCGATCTTCGTCCGGCGCCACCGTCCGCACCGGCCGGCCCCGGACGCTTTGCGGCCCGTGGCGTTGGCCGGGCGGAGAAAGATCATAAAGCGCTTTCCCCTTTGGAAATGGGGCGCATTCGATCGGAACGGTCCACCGGAAAAAGGTGTTCGGCGGCGCTGCGCCGAGCGTGAGGAAGTCACCGCGGCACGTCGCCGACCTGCGGCTTGGCAGTATCCGACAACAGCGAGAGGCCACCAATCCTGACCAAAACGTTGCGATTATGCTCATACCTGGTGAATTCTTAGGGACTTCGGCAAGCCGTCACCTCGCGAACAGCGGCGCGGGTTCGGGCCTTGGGGGATACCTATGACCTTGGACATGCGCATGCGCAACAACATGTTCCGCCGGCTGCCGGTCGAGCAGGCGACCGGCAGGCTCTACGGCGGCCGGCACCGGCTCCGCGTGGTCTACCGGACCCGCGATCTCGTGGTGCTCGGCCTCGGCGTCATGATCGGCTCCGGCATCTTCAAGATCGCCGGCGAGCAGGCGTCCTCGACCGCGGGCCCCGGCGTGCTCGTCTCGTTCCTCATCGCGGGCGGCGTGTGCGTGCTCGCGGCGCTCGCCTTCGCCGAACTGTCCTCGATCATCCCGGTCGCGGGCAGCGCCTACTCCTTCAGCTATGTCGCGTTCGGCGAGGTGTGGGCATGGGTCGTCGGCTGGGCGCTGATCATGGAGCTGCTGCTGGCCGCCTCGGTGCTCGCGCGGGTCTGGTCCCTCTACGCGACGCAGGCGCTGCACGACTTCGGGGTGCCGATACCGGCCTGGCTGGGCGACCTGATCGGCCAGCAGAAGGGCCCGGACCTGTTCGCGCTCGGCATCCTGCTGCTGGTCATCCTGATGCTCGCCACCGGCAGCCGGATGAGCCTGAAGTCCCTGTGGTTCATGGTGCTGGCCAAGGTCATCGTGATCGGGCTCGTCATCGCCACCGCGCTGAAGTTCTTCCACCCCGGCAACCTCACCCCGTTCCTGCCGCCCTCCCAGCCCGCGCCGAAGGGCGACCAGACGGTGCTGGACGCGGTGCTCGGCGCGGTCGGCGGCGGGAGCCCGCACGTGTTCGGGGTCTGGGGCATGTTCGCGGCCGCGCCCGCCATCGCGTTCGCCTACATCGGGTTCGACCTGATCGCGACGGCCTCGGAGGAGACCGACGACGCCCCCCGCAAGGTGCCGCGCGGAATCCTGACCGCCCTGGTCACCACCATCGTGCTGTACGCCGCCGTCGCCGTCGCGCTCGTCGGCATGGTCGGGATGGACGGCATCGCCGATCTCAACCCGGACAAGCTGCTGCTCGCCGCCGCGTTCGACTCGGTCGGCGCGGGCGCGATGGGCAAGATCGTCGACGTGGGCGCGATGCTCGCGCTGACCACCGTCATCCTGGTCCTGGTGATCAGCCTGACCCGGGTGGTGTTCTCCATCTCGCGGGACGGGCTGCTGCCGCGCCCGCTCGCCTCGATGAGCCGCTACAAGGTGCCCTCCCGCGCCACCCTCCTCGCGGGCGGCGCGGCCGTGGTGATGTCGCAGACGATCGACGTGCTCACGCTGGAGCAGCTCGTCGTGCTCGGCTCGCTGTTCGCGTTCCTGTTCGTCGCGGCCGCGGTGCTGGCGCTGCGCCGCACCCGGCCCGACCTGCACCGGCCGTTCCGGATGCCCGCGGCGCCGCTGGTCGTCATCGTGACGATCTTCGCGGTCGGCTGGCTGATGCTGAACCTGAACGTCCAGACGTGGGGGTACTTCGCCGTCTGGATGGCCGTCGGGATCGTGCTCTACCTGGCCTACGGGCGCCGCAAGAGCCAGATGAAGCTGCTGCTGGACGCGCCGCCGCCCGCGCGTCGGGCCGCCGCCTCACTGGCCCCGGCCCCGCCGCCGGGCATGCTCCCCGCACCCGGGTCGGCCCCGCCGCCGGGAGCGCGCGACACCTATCTCTCCCCCGGGCAGTACGGGACGGGACCCCGGCCGACCGGCATGCCGGAGAGCCCCTACCCGGCCGGCCGGTACTCGGCGGGACGGCAGCCCGGCGGCCGGTTCACCCGCCCCGGCGAGAGCGCCCCGGAGCGCTACGGGCGCGAGAGCCGCATGCCGCAGGGCCGCCCTGAGGACCGCTATTCCCCCGGCCCGTCCGACACCCCGTACGCGATCGAACCGGGCGGTCACGAGTCCGGCGGCCACAACCCCAGTGGCCATCCTTCCGGTGGCCACCGGCCGAGCGGCCGCGAGACGGGCGGCTACCCATCCAGTGGGTACCAGTCCGGTGGTCCTCAGCCCGGCGGCCGCGAGTCGGGCGGGTACGAGACAGGCGGGTACGACCCCGGCGACTACCGATCCGGTGGTCGCCAGTCCGGTGGTCCTCAGCCCGGCGGTCGCGGGCCCGGTGGTCGTGAGTCGGGCGGGTACGAGACAGGCGGCTACCAGTCGGGTGGCGACGAGTCCGGGCCCTACGGCTCCGAGGGCGGGGAGCCTCAGGAACCGCCGCAAGGCGGACGCCACCGCCGCTGAGACCGCACCGGAGAGAACTTCCGTTTTGTGAGGTCCCGCCGAACACCGAGGGCGCCACCCCGATGCCGGGGAGGCGCCCTCGACTCATCCCGGGAGAACGGACTGGACAGCCGCCCCGCCCCGGGTTATGTTCTTCTCATAGAGAGATGAACTCATTCTGAGACTTACTCACTACGAGAGGGACGCGGATGATCCCGGACCCGAAGCGCGACGAGAGCGAGTTCCTGGCGAACTACGACCCGCGCGACTACGACCCGGTCTCCGTGACGGTGGACGTGGTCGCGCTCACCATCCGCGACGGCGCCCTGCATGTCCTGCTCGTCCGACGAGGAAATGCTCCGTACGCAGGGATGTGGGCGCTGCCCGGCGGCTTCGTCCAGGCGGGCGGCCCGCTCCAGGGCACCGACGCCGAGGACCTGCCCGACGCGGCCGTCCGTGAGCTGGCCGAGGAGACCGGGCTCAGCGCCAAGGGCGGTGTGCTCGGCCGCGTCCACCTGGAACAGCTCGGCACGTACGGCTCTCCGGGCCGCGACCCGCGGATGCGCGTCATCTCGGTCGCCTACCTGGCGTTCGCGCCCGAACTCCCCGATCCCGAGGCGGGCGGCGACGCGGCCGATGCGGCGTGGGTCCCGGTCGGCGCGCTGGGCCTGGCCGAGTCCGGGGACCAGCGTCCCGGCACCACCCGGCGGCTGGCGTTCGACCACGCGCGGATCCTGTCGGACGGGCTGGAGCGGGCACGCGGGAAGCTGGAGTACACGCCGCTCGCCACGGCCTTCTGCGGCGGCGAGTTCACGATCCCCGAGCTGCGCGCGGTGTACGAGGCGGTGTGGGGCGAGGAGCTGCACGCCGGCAACTTCCATCGCAAGGTCCTGTCGGTGCCCGGCTTCGTGGAGAGCACCGGCGCGACGTCCGATCGGGGCGGCCGGCGCGGCGGACCCCGGCCCCGGCTCTACCGGGCCGGCGACGCCCGCCTCCTGCACCCCGCCCTGCTGCGGCCCAGCCGTGAGGAGGAGATCAGATGAGCGGAGCGAACCGGGGCGACACCACGCGGGGTGGAACGGCTCAGTGCGAACTGGACGACGCGCTGGCGCGGCTCGACCGGGTCCGCGTCCCCGCCGATCTGTTCGGCGACGACGAGGCGGAGGCGGTCCGGCGCTACCGGCGGCTGGCCAGGCTCGTCCACCCCGACGCGACCGGCGGCCGCACCCGCGACGCGTTCATCAGGCTGAACGCGCTCTGGCGCACGTACCGGCGCGGCGACGCGGCGGTGATCGCGACGCGCCGCCGCGCGTACCGGCTGGACGGCGACCCGATCAGCGGCGATCTCGCCGAGCTGTACTGGGCGACATCGGAGCCCGGCCCGATCCGGAGTGGGGGGACGGCCCCCCACACGTCCCGGAAGGGCCAGGCGGTGCTGCTGAAGATGCCGCGCGACCCGCGCGACGGGGACCTGCTCGAACGCGAGGCCGTGGCGCTCCGCCAGCTTCCCAGGGACGGCGACGGGAAGTACCTCCCGTACGTCCCGCGGCTGGTCGAGTCGTTCCGGCACCGGGACGCCTCCACCGGCAGGCAGCGGCAGGTCAACGTGATCGCCGCGCTGGACGGGTTCCACAGCCTGGCCGAGGTCGAGCGGGCGTTCCCGGACGGCGTCGACCCCCGCGACGCGGCCTGGATGTGGCGGCGGCTGCTCGTCGCCCTCGGCTTCGCGCACCGCGCGGGCGTCCTGCACGGCGCGGTGCTCCCCGACCACGTGCTGATCCATCCGGAGAAGCACGGCCTGGTCCTGGTCGACTGGTGCTACTCCGTCCCCGGCTGCTACGCGCACGCCGACCCTTCGGGGCGCGTGCCCGCGATGGTCGACCGCTACGCCGGCCGGTACCCGCCCGAGGTGCCGGGACGGCGTCCGGCGAGCCCGGCGACCGACATCTTCATGGCCACCCGGTGCATGACCGGCCTGATAGGCGACAAGGCGCCGAAGGCGATGCGCTCGTTCGCGCGCGGCTGCACGCTGCCCGCGCAGAACCGGCGCCCCGCCGACGCCTGGCGGCTGCTGGCCGAGTTCGACGAGCTGCTGGAGCGGCTCTACGGCCCGCGCCGCTTCCGCCCCTTCCACCTGCCCGTTCCCCGCTGAAGGAGAGAGATCATGGGAAGCGGAAACTGGTCCACCGACGTCTACGCCGCCGGCGCGAGCTACCGCGCGTCCACCGGCGCCAGCGCGTTCGCCTACTCCGACTCCGGCGCCACCGCCGTCCACCCCGACCTCGACCCGCGCGGCGTGACCGCCCGGGAGAGCCGGGACTCCGAGGACCACCCCGAGTCACTGGCGATCGGCGTTCTGTTCGACGTGACCGGCTCGATGAGGACCGTGCCGCGGACGCTGCAGACCAAGCTGCCCGACCTGCTCGGGCTGCTGCTGCGCAAGGGGTACGTCGAGCACCCGCACATCCTGTTCGGCGCGGTCGGCGACGCGACCTGCGACCGGGCGCCGCTGCAGATCGGGCAGTTCGAGGCCGACAACCGGATGGACGACGACCTCGGCAAGATCTTGCTCGAAGGCGGGGGCGGCGGCCAGATGCGCGAGTCCTACGAGCTGGCGATGTACTTCATGGCCCGGCACACCTCGATCGACTGCTTCGAGAAGCGCGGCAGGCGCGGCTACCTGTTCATGATCGGGGACGAGCTGGCCTACCCGCAGGTCAAGCGGCGCGAGATCGCCGGGATCATCGGCGGCGAGCCGGACGAGGACGTCCCCGTCGCCGGGATCGTCCGCGAGCTCCAGCGGATGTACGACGTGTACTTCATCATCCCGGAGGGCGCCTACCACGCCGGCAGCCGCGAGCTGAAGGACTTCTGGCAGGGGCTGCTCGGCCAGAACGTCCTCTACCTGGACGACCTGGACGCCGTGTGCGAGACGATCGCGCTGACCATCGGCCTCGCCGAGGAGGCCATCGACCTGAGCGAGGGCTTGGAGCACCTCGCGGAGACCGGCTCGGACGCCGGCGCCTCGGTGTCGCGCGCGCTCGCCCGGCTGGACGCGTCCCGCGCACCGGTCGCCGTCTCCTCCACCCCGCCGGGCCTGGACGGGGACGGCCCGTCCAGGACGACCCGCCTCTGACCATGGGCCACGTGATCGTCGTCGACCTCGGCTACGGGGACGCGGGCAAGGGCACGGTCGTCGACTACCTCTGCTCCGCGACACCTGCCGGCCTGGGCGGACGGCCCACCAGGGCCGCCGGTGAAACAGGGGTGGCCGCGGTCGTCCGATTCAACGGCGGCGCGCAGGCGGCGCACAACGTCGTCGCGTCCGGCGGGCGGCACCACACGTTCGCCCAGTTCGGATCGGGGACGTTCACGCCGGGCGTCCGGACCCACCTGTCGCGGTTCATGCTCGTCGACCCGCTCGCGCTCGCCGCCGAGGCGGACCACCTGCGGGCGCTGGGCGCCGGCGACGCCCTCGACCGGCTCACCGCCGACCGGGACGCGCCGCTGACGACGCCGTACCACCGGGCCGCCAACCACGCGCGGGAGTCGGCGCGCGGCGCTGCCCGGCACGGGTCCTGCGGCATGGGCATCGGCGAGACGGCGTCCTACGCCCTCGCGCACGACGACGCGCCGCGCGTCGGCGACTGCCTGTCGCCCGCGCGGCTGCGGCGCCGGCTCGCCGCCGTCCGCGACTGGTACCGCGACACGTTCCCGGACGGCGGAGACGTCCCCGGCGTCGAGGCCTGCGCCGACGCCTTCACCGCCTTCGCCGGCCGTGTCCGGATCGTCGGCGCCGAGCACCTCCACGGCCTGCTCCGCACCGGGAACGTGGTCTTCGAGGGCGCCCAGGGCGTCCTGCTGGACGAGTGGCACGGCTTCCACCCGTACACGACCTGGTCGACGACCACGTTCGCCAACGCGGAGACGCTGCTGGCCGAGGCGGGCGAGTCCGCGGCGCGGCTCGGGGTGCTCCGCGCGTACGCGACCCGCCACGGCCCCGGGCCGTTCGTCACCGAGGACCCGGCGCTGACCGCGGACCTCCCCGATCCGCACAACCGCACGGGACGCTGGCAGGGCGCGTTCCGCGTCGGCCACCTCGACGCCGTCGCGCTCCGATACGCGCTGGACGTGACGGGCGGCGTGGACGGCCTGGCGGTCACGCACCTGGATGTAGCGGGGGCACGTCCAGATCTGCGTGTCTGCCTGTCCTACGACATGGACGCCGGACGGGTCGGGCGGCTGGAGACGGGCCCGCCCGACCTGGACCGCCAGGCCGCCCTGACCGCGCGCCTGCTCAAGGCGCGTCCCGTCTACGCGCCGTTCGGGCCGTCGGCGGAGACGATCGAGGACGTGCTGCGCGTCCCGGTCGTCCTCCGCTCCCACGGCCCGTCCGCGGCGGACAAGCGCGCGACCGGTCAGCCGTTCGCGCGGAACCCGGGGACCTTGCGCAGCACCAGGTAGAAGACGGCGGCGAGGACGAACCCGGCCGCGAACGTGATGTCGCCGAACGACGGGTGAGCGTCCGGGACCAGGCCGACGTACTTCTCCTGGTTCGAGAACAGCCAGACCGAGATGACCATGCCCGCCGCCATCGCCGCCGGGCCCGCCCAGCTGCGGTGCCGGGTGTCGAACATCATCCGCTCCAGCGCCTCGTCCGAGGCCGGGGAGCGGCGGCGCAGCAGCATGTCGGCGAGGACGACGCCCAGCCACGGCCCGATCCAGTAGGCGATGACCAGCAGGAACGCCTCGTAGTCGTGGCCGGCGTCGTCCAGGCCGAAGTAGGCGACGACGAGCCCGACCGCGCCGAACCCCAGCGCGACCAGGGCGCGCTGGAGGCCCACCGGCAGCGGCAGCCTGATGCCCGTCGCGACGAACGACATCGAGCCGGAGTAGATGTTGATCGCGTTGGCCCCGATCGCGCCGATCGTGATGACGAGCAGGGTGAGGTTCGCGACGAGCGACGGCAGGTGACCGGTGAACGCGCCGGTCGGGTCCGCGAGGGCCTTGCCCCCGAGAGTGACCGACGCCGCGCCGACGATCTGCAGGACGGTGCAGCCGGCGAAGATGCCGAGCGCCGCCGACAGCCCGGCCGCGCGCGGGCTCGTGCCGGGCGGCAGGTAGCGGGTGTAGTCGGCCGCGTAGGGGTTCCAGCCGGCCGCGTATCCGAAGCTCGCCCCCACCACGATGAGGAACGCCCCGACGCCGCCCGGCCCCGAGCCGGCGGGAGCGGGCGCGCCGAAGTCGGCCTTGGCCAGGACGATCACGGACGCGACGGCGAAGACGACCGCGAGCAGCGGGAACGCGTACCGCTCGTAGGTGTGGACGAGGTTGTGCCCGAAGAACGCGACGCCCGCCTGGAGCGCGACCACCACGGCCAGGCACAGCGGTTTCGGCAGCCCGGTCAGCGTGTTCAGGGCGAGCGATCCGCTGACGCTGTTGACCGCGAACCAGCCGACGCCGCCCGCGATCGAGTTGATCGTGGACGGCAGCGCGTTCCCCCGGTGCCCGAACGGGACGCGTCCGAGCACCATCTCCGGGACGCCGTAGCGGGGGCCGCGCGCCGACAGCACGCCGTGGGTCACCGAGCCGAGCGCCGTCCCGGCGACGATCGCGGCGGTGGCCTGCCAGAACGTCAGCCCGAACGCGGCGACGGCGAGCACCCCGAGGAAGATCGTCGCGAACTCCAGGTTGGGCGAGGCCCACGTCCAGAACAGCTTGCGCGGCCGGCCGTGCCGCTGGTCGAGCGGGATGAATCCGGCGCCGCCCGGCTCGACGGCGGCCACCCGGTCGCCGTACTCGCCCTCCCGGACGACGATGCCGGCGACGTCCCGCGGTTCCCTGGTCTCGGTCATGGGGGGCCTCTCTTGCAGGGGTCAGCCGATGGTGATGGCGTTGAGGCGTTCGAGCAGGAACTCGTGGGCGCGGACGGTCCCGCCTCCGGCCCGCCGCCCGGCCGGCGGGGCGAGCGGCTCGATGCGCGCGTCCGGGTCGCACTCGTAGAAGAACACCAGCGACACGAGCTCCTCGTCGGGGGCGCTCGGGTCGGGCGGCAGGACGCGGTGCCGGTTGGACGTCCAGCGTCCGCCCGTCCAGTGGGCGAGCAGGTCGCCGACGTTGATCGTGAAGGAGTCCTCGACCCAGGGGGCGTCCACCCAGCCCGCCTCCGCGGAGTACACCTGGAGGCCGCCGACGCCGTCCTGCCGGTCCAGGACGGTGACGGTGCCGAAGTCGGTGTGCGGGCCGATCCGGAACTGCCCCGGCTCCGGCTCCCCGAGCTGCGACATCGGCGGATACCGGTTGATGTTGAGGGTGAAGGACGGGTGGCCGGCGCGTCCGGTGAAGAAGACGTCCGGCAGCCCGAGCGCGGCGGCGCAGAGCCGCAGCAGCTCGTCCGACAGGTCCTTCATCCGGGCGAGGTAGCCGGTGAGCAGCGGTTCCAGCTCCGGGACCTCGCCGGGCCACACGTTGGGCAGGAACCACTCGTCGTCGAACACCGGGTCGCCGATGCGGCGGTCGGCGCCGACCGCGAACGTCTCCTTCAGGTCGGGCGGCGTCTCCGTGCCCTCGGCGTACCCGTTGGCCTCGACGCCGGGCGGCAGCCAGCCCCGCTCCCCCACCGTCACCGCGTACGCGCGCTTGGTCTCCTCCGGCAGGGCGAAGAACCGCTTGGCGGCCGCGCGGATCGCGGCCCGGTCCGCGGCCGGCACGCCGTGCCCGGTGATCACCAGGAAGCCGATCTCGCTCAGCGCCGCGTCCACCCGGGCGGCCACCGCGGCGCGCTCCCGCTCATCGCCGTGGAACCAGGGGGTCAGGTCGATGACGGGGACGGCCTTCATGGAACGTTCCTTCCGGACGATGAACCAGGCAATGCGCCTACTATCACCCGAGATCGACTCCGGATCATCCCCCGTCCCGGACACGAAACCGTCACGCCGCAAGATTTAACGGCGCGGCAACACCACCCCCGGCGAGCTCCGCATGGCCGGTTCCGGACGCCCATTGATCCGCGGCCCGCACGAGACCAAGATCTCGCTGAACGATCCCGAAGCACGGCGGATCATCCGGAGGTGGACCTTGCGTCTCCCCCAGCGCACCCTGTCGGCGTTCGCGGCGCTCGCCGCGTCCCTCGCCCTCCTGACCGCCCCGGCTTTCCAGCCGGCTGCTGTCGCGGACGCCGGCGACGGCTGCGACCCGATCGACCCGGCCGCGTGCCTGCTGCCGTTCCCGAGCGACTGGTACACGGTCGCGGACGGCGGGACGGCGACGGGCCGCCGCGTCCATCTGCGCACGACGCTGAAGAACGCGCTCGGCGTCCCGGTGTCGCCGGACGAGTGGAACCGCGCGGACGGCTTCTCGCCCGGCTCGATGCTGCTCAGCCTGGTCCCCGGCCTCGACCTGGCCCGCACGGGCGCCGCGCCGATCGGCTTTACCTGTTGCCTTCAGCGTTTCCTCCCCGTCCTTCATGGCGGGGAGGAAACGCGGCACGGTGCTGCATGACGTTCTCCGGGTTTTGTCGGTCCGGGTTTTGTCGGTGGCGGCCGGTAGCTTTCCGGGCATGTCTCGCTACCGTCTGCAGCCGACGCCCGCGCAGGAGCAGGCGTTGCTGGAGCATTGCGGGCATGCCCGGTTCGTGTGGAATCTGGCGGTCGAGCAGCATGCGGGCTGGCGGCCAGGCCGCCGGTCGGCGCCGGGGTTCGCCGCGCAGTGCCGCCAGTTGACGCAGCCAGGGCAGAGTTCGCCTGGTTGCGGGCGGGGTCGGCGGCGGTGCAGCAGCAGGCGCTCAAGGACTTCCACCAGGCCATGAGCAACTTCTTTGCCGGTACCCACCGGCGTCCGACCTGGCGCAAGGCCGGACGCCACGAGGGGTTCCGGGTCGTGGCGGTCAAACCCGGCGACGTGCGGCGTGTCTCCCGCCGGGTGAGTCAGGTGAAGGTCCCCAAGGTGGGGTGGGTGCGGTTCCGCTGGTCCCGGCCCGTCCCCAACGGCGCCAGATCGTTCCGGGTCACCCGTGAACGGGCGGGCCGCTGGCATGTCGCGTTCGCCGCGATCCCCGACCCCATCCCCGCACCCGGCACGGGTGAGGCGGTGGGGGTGGACCGGGGCGTGGCGGTCAGTGCTGCGCTGTCGACCGGCGACCTGCTCAGTGCGCCTGGCCTGCGGGCCGGTGAGCGGGTCCGGCTGGGGCGGCTGCTGCGCAGACTCGCCCGCGCCCGGCCGGGGTCCAGGCGGCGTGCCGGGGTCAAGGCCGCGATCGCCCGGCTGAAAGCCCGCGAGACCGACCGGCGCAAGGACTGGGTGGAGAAGACCTCCACCGATCTGGCCCGCCGGTTCGACGTGATCGGCGTCGAGGATCTCAACATCCGGGGTATGACCCGTTCTGCGCGCGGCTCGGTGGAGGCGCCGGGCCGCAACGTTCGGCAGAAGGCCGGGCTGAACCGGGGCATCCTGGCCAACGAGTGGGGCGCTCTGGTGCGGCGGCTGGAGGACAAGGCGCCCGGACGCGTGGTGAAGATCGATCCGCGTAACACCTCGCGGACCTGTAGCGCCTGCGGGCATGTCGCCGGGGAGAACCACAAGAGCCAAGCGGTCTTCTCGTGCGTGGCCTGCGGGTTCCGGGGCAACGCCGACGTGAACGCGGCAATGAATATCCGCGATACGGCCGCAGGGCATGCGGTCACTGCACGGGGAGGCCCACCGCTGGGCAGGCCTGCGAACCGTGAACCTCAACACGACCTGCCCCTCACCGGGTAGTGGTCGCTGTTGGAATCCCCCTAGTTCCACAAGGGGAGGATGTCAAGACGGCAACAGCCAGGGCGCGGGATCATAGGCGGCGCGCCCACGGCCGTCTCCCCGACGTCCGCCGCGCCGTCCTCGGACCCGCGCAACGACGCCGGCGCCCGCAGGCAGAAGGCGACGTTCTTCAAGACCGGCACGGTCGTGGACGTGTGCGGCGGGGGACCCTGCGTCATCACGCCCTGACCTGCACCTGAGAGGATCGGTCCATGCTCCAGGTCTGCCCGAACGGAAGCCGGGCCGAGGGCGTGCCCACGTCCCCGGACGAGATCGCCGCGGCGGTCCGCGCCGCCGTGGACGTCGGCGCGGAGGACGCGCACCTGCATCCGAAGGACGACGCGGGGGCCGACACGCTGGAGGCGTTCCGCGTCGCCGAGACCGTCACCGCCGTCCGGGCGGCGACCCCGTCCATCCGCGTCGGCGTGACCACCGGCGCCTGGACCGAGCCCGACCCGGTCGAGCGCGCCGCGCTGATCCGCTCCTGGACGGTCCTGCCCGACCACGCGTCGGTGAACTTCCACGAGGAGGGCGCCGAGCTGGTCGCCGAGGCGCTGTTCGAACGCGGCGTCGCCATCGAGGCGGGGGTCTTCTCCGGCACCGGGGCCGCGGAGCGGTTCCTGCGCTGGCCGCACGCCCACCACGTGCTGCGGATCCTCGCGGAGGTCACCGACACCGACCCGGAGACCGCGACCGGCGCGGCCAAAACGCTCCTGCACGAGCTCGGCACGCACCTCTCCCGCCCGATCCTGCTGCACGGCGAGGACGGCGGCGCCTGGCCCGTGCTGCGCCTCGCCGTCCGGCTGAACCTGGACGTGCGCATCGGGCTGGAGGACACTCTCCACCTGCCCGACGGCTCCCCCGCCGCCGACAACGCCGCCCTGATCCAGACGGCCCGCGCCCTCCTCGCCCCCTGAGGGGCGTCAGGACCGCGGGTTGTGGCCGGCGGAGTCCATGCGCGCCCAGTCGGCCTCCCACAGGGCGTCGCGGTGCCGGTCGCAGCGGCGGCGGACCAGGGCGTACACGAACAGGAGGGGCAGCGCGCACCCGAGCACGGTGGCGCCGGCCGCGTAGGCGGCGTCGGTCACGGTGCGGCTGTGCGGCCGGGGACGGACGGTCGGGTCGCCCTGCCGGTCCACCCAGATCGTCCGGTGCGCGCCGACCTTCGCGTTCTTCCAGCTCGGCAGCGTCCCGACGCGGGACTTGCCGCCCGCGCCCGGCCAGCTGGCCTGGACGGTCTCGTGGATGTAGCGGTCGCCGGAGGAACCGATGCCGCCCGTCGAGGTGACCGTGGCGACCACCTGGTGGCGGTCCGCCCGCTCCGCGTGCTCCGCGGTCTTCCCCGCGGCATAGGACCAGGACCCTGTCCAGGCCGCGAGCGGCGGCGCGACACCGAGCAGCACCAGGAGGAGCCCGAGGGCGATGAGCCGCTGGACGCGGTCGACGCGGCGGCGCAGCTCGTTGTGCTCCATGCCGAGTCGCCGGCGCAGCCTGATGAGCGGCGTGCCTCCGCGGCCGATGCCGGACCTGCGCATCTGCTCTCACCTCCCCGGGGAGTGCCCTCCCGGCAAGAGGCCATTAGCCGTCTTTTCTCAGAATATTCCCGCGTTCGTTGATCGGCACATCGGGTCCGCCCGAATCATTTCCCGGAGCGGGTCCGATATGCCCAGCCGATGACCGAATCCGGCCGCCGTCCGGGTCCGCGCCCGGGTCTGTGCGGCTCCGCCGCGTCCCGGTGGCCAGCGCCAGCAGCGCGCCGAGGACGCACATCCCCGCGGTGATCCAGAAGATCTCCCGGTACTCGGTGCGCAGCGCGTCCCGCAGCGCCGCGTTGTAGACCTCCATCCGGCGCGCGAACTCGCCCTTCGACATCAGGAACGGCAGCGGCGGCTTCAAGTCCGCCGTCAGCGCGTGGAAACGGTGGAAGCCCCACGCCGTCAGGGCCGAGATGCCGAGCAGCATTCCCATCATCCGCGCCACGACCACCGCCGCCGACGCGACGCCGTGCCGCGCCGCCGGGACGAACCCCAGCACCGCCGACGACACCGGCGCGATCACCAGCCCGAGACCGAGGCCGGTCACCACGAGATCGGCGTCCATCCTCGGCAGCGGCCCGTACGAGGCGTTCGCCAGGTCGGCCGGCCAGCTCGCGATCAGCAGGTAGCCGCCCGCGGAGACCGCCATGCCGGCGACCATGGGCCACCTCTCCCCCACCCGCCTGGCGATCAGGCCGCCGGCCACCGCCGCGACCGGCAGCGCCACCAGGAACCGGGTCAGCAGCAGCGCGCCCTCCGTGGCGTCCTTGTGGAGGACGGTCTGCGCGACCAGGACGACGTCCACGAGCGTCACCATCAGCGCCGCACCCGACAGCAGGCTCACGCCCAGCGTCGCCAGCAGCGGCCCGCGCCGGACGCCCGACAGGTCCAGCAGCCGCGTCCCGGACCTGATCTCCCAGAAGACGAACAGCACGAGGACGGCGGCGCCCGCACCCAGCATGGGCGGCCCCCACGACGGCAGCGCCGCCTTCTCCGGCTCCGGGTTGTAGACGGCCGCGACCAGCAGCCCCAGGCCGAGGGCCAGCAGGAGCCCGCCGACGACGTCGACCCCCGGCCGCGGCCCCTCCCTGCGTCCGCCCGGCACCGCGTACTGGACGGCCGCCATGGCCGCCACCACCAGCGGCAGGTTGATCCAGAAGATCGCCCGCCAGCCGAGCGCCGCCGCGACACCCGCCCCGTACAGCGGGCCGAGCACGCTGCCCAGTTCCTGCGCCGCGCCCACCGCGCCCAGCACCACCGGACGCTGCCGCTCGTCCCACAGGTCACCGGCCAGCGCCATCGTCACCGGCAGCAGCGCGCCGCCCGCCACACCCTGCACCACCCGTCCCGCCGTCAGCACCGGGACGTCGTGCGCCAGCGCCGTCACCACCGACCCCACGGCGAAGAACACCAGGCACGCCTGCAGCAGCGGCCGCCGCCCGAACCGGTCCGACAACTGCCCGAGCAGCGGCATCGCCGCCACGTACCCCAGCAGGAACCCCGTAAGGACCGGCGTCACCCGCTCCAGCCGGTTCACCGGAATCCCGAGATCCTTCACGACCGGCACCAGGATCGTCGTGACGACATAGGCGTCCAGCGCGGCCAGCAGCACCACCGCGCCGCCGGCCCCGATCGCGACCCGGCGACGCTCCCTCACTTCGGCGCGCTGATCTTGTAGGGGGCGTCGAACCCGGTGAACGAGATCACCACCGCGCCCTGCCCCTCCGGGAACTCCCCCCGCACCTTCACCAGCCGGTGATCGGCCCGGTTCACCCAGACCTGACCGTCCATGTCGTCGTTGATACCCGGAATGAGGCCCGCGACCTGCTCCTTCGGGAGCTTCGCGGCCACCCGGTAGGTGTCCTTGCCGTCCACCTTCTCCACCGCCTCCGGGCGCGGCGACCGCGCCGACGTCAGCAGCTTCGCGATCCCCCGCTGCGGATCGAGCACCGCCGACGGGTCGTACACCCGCGCCGCCAGGGCCTTCGGCAGCTTCCGCCAGCCGCCCGTCCCGGCGTCCAGATAGATGCTGTCGCCCACCGCGACGACCTTCATCTCCACGTTCTGGCCCTGCTGCTCGATCGTCAGCGTCCCCTGCGCGTCCCCGCCGCGCAGCAGCTTCATGTCACCGCTCTTCACGAGCACGGGGGTCCGGCCGTCCGACTTCAGCGTGAACGCGGCACTCTTCAGGCCCCCCATGGCCTGCGCCGCCTGCCGCAGCGTCTGCGCGGCGTCGAAATCCGCCTTCTTCCCGGACCCGCCACCATCACACGCGCCGGCGAACACCAGCGCCAGCAGCACCGGACCAAGGACAAAGATGCGTCTCGACATACGCCGGACCCTACCGACGGGTACCCGCACCCGTCACTCGGTACCAGGTATGACATCGCCCCATCGGAAGGATGACATCCCCGTTCACGGTGGCCGCCCCGAAACGGCCGCCGCTAAGATGACACCCGGCAACGCCCCCACCGTCACGGGGGGACGCCCTGGGGCGGTAGCTCAGCTGGTCAGAGCAGGAGACTCATAATCTCCCGGTCGCGGGTTCGAGTCCCGCCCGCCCTACGGATCCGGCCCCGCATGGTCGGAGCCGCTGGCTCCTTCCCTTCGGGCTCCTTCGGTGTGTCTTCCCGGGGGGCGACCCCCGGACCCTCGAAGTGGGGGGCTCCGCCCCCACGCCCCCTCCCGGATCAGGTCCCGGATCAGTGGCGAACATGAACGCTAGCCCGGGATGGCGGAGGCGGATCGGCCCTTGAGGGCCATGGCCTCACGGACGCGTCCTCGGGCGAGCGCGTACGCCGCCTCGTGGGGAAGGACGCCGGTCCGGTCGGTCTCGTCGAGGACGAGCCGGGTGTTGGCGCGCATCCGTTCCGAGACGCTGCGGAACACCTCGTCGGCATCAGGCCGGAACGCGGACACGCGCATGTCCATGGCGAAGGCGGCGGCCACCACCCCGCCCGCGTTGGCGATCACGTCCGGGACGACGGTGACGCCCCGTCCGGCCAGGATCCGCCGCGCCTCCGGGCTGGTGGGCAGGTTGGCGCCCTCCACCACGAGGCGCGCGGGCAGCTCGGCCGCCACGTCCGCGTCGATCACGTCCTGGGTGGCGGCGGGCACCAGGATCTCGGCGGAGGCCAGCAGCTCCGCGCCGGGGTTCTCCGGGCGCCCGCCGTACGCCTTGACCAGCGCGTCGCCGTGCTCGGTGCGCAGCCGGAGGAGACGGTCCACGTCGAGGCCGTCCGGGTCGGTCAGGGCGCCGAAGCGGGTGGACACCGCGACGATGGCGGCGCCGAGTTCGGTGAGCCGGCGGGCGGCCGCCGCGCCCACCGCGCCGAAGCCCTGGATCACCGCCCGGGCGCCGGCGAGGGAGATCCCGGACCGCGCGGCGGCGGCGTCGGCGGCCTCGGCGACCCCGTACCCGGTCACCCCGAGCTGGTCGTAGGGGAGCCCGCCGAGCGCCGCCGGGGTCCCGACGGCGGCGCCGCGCGTCCCGAGCTCGTCCTGGACGACGGCGGCGTCGCGTTCGGTGAGCCCCATGTCGAGGCCGAAGACGTACTCCTCGGGCACCTCGTTGTGCAGCGCCCGGGCGAACGCCCGGAGTACGGCCTCCTTGCCGGCGGACTCCGGGTCGTACCGGATGCCCGCTTTGGCCCCGCCGTAGAACAGATCGACGGCGGCCCACTTCCAGGTCATGTTGCGGGCCAGGCGGGCCACCTCGGCGACCGTCACGCCGGGCGCCATCCGGGTGCCGCCCTTGCCCATCCCGCGGGCGGTGTTGTCGATGACGAGGACGCCGCGCATGCCGGTGGGCGCATGCGAGACGCACACCACCTTCTCGGGGCCCCACTCGTCCATGGATTCCAGCGGTTCGTAGCTCATGTGTCCTCTTCTCGTCGGAGGGCAGGCGGCAGCAGTCCGTGCGGTGACGGACTCGAAGCAGGGCGGTCGAATGGAGGGGTGAGCCCCCCGGGGGTCAGCTCTCGTCGGCGATGATCTGGCGCAGCGCCTCGACCGCGTGGTCGCGGTGCTCGGCCAGCGCCTTCACCAGCCGGTCGCCGTCGCGGTCGCGGACCGCGTCGACGATGCCGGCGTGCTCGTGCTCGACCAGGTCGCGGTTGCTCGGCGCGTTGTAGTAGACCGAGCGGTAGGCGTCGGTGGAATCCCAGAGGGAGCGGATGATGCGGACCAGCCGCGGCATCCGGGACGCCTCCAGGAGCGTGAAGTGGAACCGCCGGTTGGCCGCCGTCATGGTCAGCAGGTCGCCGCGCGCCGCGGCCTCCTCGACCTCGTGCTGGGCCGCCACGATCCGCTCCAGGTCGGTGTCGGTGACCCGCTCGACGGCGAGCCGCGCCGCGTCGGACTCCAGCAGCGCGCGGATGCGGTAGACCTCCAGCAGGTCGGGCAGGGACAGCTCGGCCACCATGTAGCCGTGGTGCGGCCTGTGCACGACCTGGCCCTCGCCCTCCAGGATCTTCAGGGCCTCGCGCACCGGCGCCCGGCTCACGCCGAGCCGTTCCGCGAGGGACTCCTGCCTGATCGCCTGGCCCGGCTTCAGCTCCCCGGCGATGATGATCTGGCGCAGTTCGGCGAGGACGTACTGCTGCACCGTCAGCGGCCGCGGAGCCGCGCCGATCCGCCCGCCTCCCGGCACTGTGCTCATCCGTCCTTCCCGGGGTCCGGCGGGTCGCCCGCCGCGAACCGCTCCGGCGCCATGAAGTCCAGTGGGGCGCCGGTGCCGTCCGCCAGCATGTCCGCGACGTCCGCGGCCAGCGCGGAGGCGTACTTGAAGCCGCGGCCGGAGAACCCCGATGCGATCGAGAGCCTACCGCCGCCGATCCTGCCGACCAAGGGGTCCCCGTCGGGGGTGTAGAGATCGGTGAAGGCGTCGGCGCGGATCGGATCGGGATGCAGGCCCAGGAGCAGCTCGGCCACGGCCGAGGAGACGGCCGCGATCTCGGCGCGGCTGTGCCGCCGCTCGATCGCGTCCGGGTCCGGCACGGGCATGGCGGGGACGGCGCCCGCCACCTTGACGCCGGCGCCGTCCAGGGACGGCGCCCCGTAGAGGTGGACGCCCGCGCTCTCCCGGATGAAGATCGGGAAGCGGCCGGGCGTGTACTCCTCGGGCCGCCGGGCGAGGAACCAGGTCAGCAGCAGGCGGTGCGGCCGCAGCCGCCTCCGCAGGCCGTCCGGCAGGAACCGGCCGGTCCACGATCCGGCGCACAGCACCGCCTGGCGCACCCGCCACCGCTGCTCGCCCGCGCGGATCTCGACGTGGTCGTCGTGCTCGACGACCACGTCGATCTCGGTGCGGCGGAGCACGCGCGCGCCGTGCCGTTCCGCCTGGTCGGCCGCGGCGACGACGGCGGTCTCGCAGCGCAGGAACCCGGCCTGCTCGTCCAGCACCCCGACCTCGCCCTCCAGCAGGCGGTGCTGGGGGTAGCGGGCGCGCATGGCGGGACGGTCGAGCACCTCCACGGGGGTGCCCGACTCCTGGGCGCTGGCCAGCAGATTCCGGATGTAGTCCTGCTCGGGGAGGCCGATCGACAGCCCGCCGCACGCGCCGAGCAACGGCACGCCCGCCGCGGCCTCCAGTTCCCGCCACTGGCCGAGCGCACGCCGCAGCAGGCCGGTGTAGCGGGCGCCCTCGGCGTAGGCGACCCGGAACAGCCGGCTCTCCCCGCCCACCGCGGCCCGGTCGTGGCCGGGGGCGTACCGCTCGAACCCGATGGCCGGCACGCCGCGGCGCGCGAGCTGCCACAGCAGGGCGGCGCCCACCGTCCCGACGCCGATGACGCCGGTCTCGGCGTCGATGGGTCCGGTCATCGCGATCACAGCACCTTCGACAGGAACGCGCGGGTCCGCTCGTGCGCGGGCGCGGCGATGACGCCGCGGGGCGGCCCCTGCTCGACGATCACGCCGCCGTCGATGAAGACCAGCGAGTCGGCCACCTCCCGGGCGAAACCGATCTCGTGCGTCACGATGATCATTGTCATGCCCTCCTCGGCGAGCGTCCGCATCGTCTCCAGCACCTCGCCGACCAGCTCCGGGTCGAGCGCCGAGGTGGGCTCGTCGAAGAGCATCACCTGCGGCCGCATCGCCAGGGCGCGGGCGATGGCCACCCGCTGCTGCTGCCCGCCGGACAGTTGCGCCGGGTAGTCTCCGGCCCGGTCGCGCAGCCCCACCCGGTCCAGCAGCTCCAGCGCCCGTTCGCGGACGTCGGCGGCGGGCTCGCGTTTCACCTGCCGGGGCCCCTCCATCACGTTCTCCAGCGCGGTCTTGTGCGGGAACAGGTTGAAGCGCTGGAAGACCATGCCGATGCCGGCACGCTGCCGCGCCACCTGCTTCACCGAGAGCTCGTGCAGCTTCCCGCCGCCCCGGCGGTAGCCGATCAGCTCGCCGCCGACGCGGATCTGGCCGCCGTCGAGCTTCTCCAGATGGTTGATGCAGCGCAGCAGGGTCGACTTGCCCGATCCGCTCGGGCCGATGATGCAGCACACCTCGCCGGACGAGACCTCCAGATCGATTCCCTTCAGCACCTCCTGCGGGCCGAACGACTTGCGCACGCCGCGCGCGCGGATCAGCACCTCGCCCTGCGCGCCGGACCGTGTGGTCGCTCGCGTTTCGGTCATGGTGACACCGCCTTCTCCGGTGCGGGCTCCGCCACGATCGTCCGCCGCCCGCGCCACGGGGGGCGGCGCCGGGACGCGCCCGCATCGCCGCGGCCGTAGAAGCGCTCCAGGTAGTACTGCCCGACGCTCAGCAGCGAGGTCATCGCGAGGTACCACAGGGCGGCCACGATCAGCAGCGGGACCGTCTGGTACGTGCGGGAGTAGATGATCTGCGTGGCGTGCAGCAGGTCGGCCGCGCCCAGCACGCTGACCAGCGAGGTGTTCTTCAGCATCGACACCGTCTGGTTGGCGGTGGGCGGCACGATCACCCGCATCGCCTGCGGCAGCACGATCCGGCGCAGCGTCTGGGCGGGCCGCATGCCGATCGCCTGGGCCGCCTCGGTCTGGCCGCGGTCGATGCTGAGCAGGCCGCCGCGCACGATCTCGGCCATGTAGGCGCCCTCGTTCAGCGACAGCCCGAGCAGGGCGGCGACGAACGGGGTGATGAACCCGTTGGCGCTGCCGGAGACGAACTCGGGGCCGAAGGGGATCCCCAGCGAGAGCCGCGGGAACAGCGCCGAAAGGTTGAACCAGAAGATGAGCTGGATCAGCAGCGGCGTGCCGCGGAAGAACCACACGAACGCCCACGAGGTCGAGGACAGCACCCGGCTCCGCGACAGCCGCATCACGGCGAGCACGATGCCGAGCAGCACCCCGAGCACCATGGAGATCGCGGTGAGCTCGACGGTGAGCCACGCCCCCTTGGCGATGGCCTGCGCGTTGAGGTAGAGCCGGACGACGCCCCATTCGAAGTTCTCGTTGGTCACGAGCGTGTGCACGAGCATCGCCCCGAGCACGCCGATGGCCACGATGCCGACCAGGTTGAGCGGGCTGCGCCTGGGGACGACGGGCAGCTCCTCGTCGCGGTCGGCGGCGGCCGTCCCGACCCGGTCCGCAGTCGTCATCGGCCGTTCCCGGCGGGCGTGGGGCGGCCGTCCCCGGAGAGGGTGAAGCCGAGGTCCACGGTCACCTCCGCCACGTCCATCTGGGCGCGCTGGAGGACCCCGGAGTAGTCCCAGTTGACCGACTGCCAGCTGGTGAACTGGTCGATGACCCACTGGCCCGACTGGCGGCTGCCGTTGCCCGACAGGCCGTTCCCGCCGAACGGCAGGTGCGCCTCGGCGCCGACGGTGGAGTTGTTGACGCTGATCATCCCGGCCCGGCAGCCCCGCCGGAACCGGTGCGCCGCCGCGACGCCGCGCGTGTAGATCGCCGCCGACAGCCCGTAGCCGTGCCCGTTCGCCAGCTCGATCGCCTCGTCGAGCGAGGCGTACCGGCCGAGCCCGACCAGCGGGCCGAACGTCTCGGTGCCGTAGAGGGCGTCGCCCGGCCGGATGCCCGACACGACCGCCGGGTGGCAGTACAGGCCGGCGGCCGGGTCGCCGGTGAACCCGGCGCGCGGGTTGTCCGCGGTGATGCGTCCGGTGCCGGTGGAGCCGTGCAGCTTGTGGTGCTGCTCCACGAGCCCGAGGTAGGACTCGAAACGCGGCAGGTAGCGCGGCTCGATGAGCGGGCCGTAGAACACCTCGGCGTTCGGCTCCCCGATGGGCAGGGCCGAGACGGCGTCGGCGAAGCGGCCGAGGAACTCGTCGTGCAGCGAGTCGTGGACCCACACCGTCCCGAGGGAGGTGCAGCGCTGCCCGGCCGTGGCGAAGCCGGAGAAGACCGCGCCCCGCACGGCCAGGTCGAGGTCGGCGTCGGGCTCCACCACCATGGGGTTCTTGCCGCCGAGTTCCAGGCAGGGCGACTGCAGGTGCTCGCCGCACAGCGCGCTGATCCGCCGTCCGACCTCGGTGGAGCCGGTGAACCCGACCTTGTCGACCAGGCCCTGCTCCAGCGCCTGCGACAGCCCCTCGAACGTGGCGGGCCCGTCGGCGTGGACGAGCTGGACGACACCGGCGGGCACCCCGGCGTGCGCGAAGATCTGGGCGAGCGCGTCCGCCACCGCCGCGGCGGGCTCGGCGGGCTTCCACACCACCGTGTTCCCGCACAGCAGCGCGGGGACGATGTACCAGGACGGCACCGCCGCAGGGAAGTTCGCCGCGGTGATGACGGCGGCCACGCCGAGCGGCTTGCGGTAGGTGTAGAGCTCCTTGTCCGGCATCTCGCTCGGCACGGTCTGCCCGTACAGCCTGCGGCCCTCGCCGAGGAAGAAGTCGCAGGTGTCGATGATCTCCTGGATCTCGCCGAGCGCCTCCCCCGCCGGCTTGCCGATCTCCCGGGTCAGCAGGGCGGCCAGCGCCCCCTTGTTGGTGCCGACGAGCCGTCCGATGTTGGCGATCACCTGGCCGCGCACCGGCGCCGGGGTGGCGGCCCAGCGGCGGCTCGCCTCGCGGGCCTGGCGGCAGGCCTCGGCGAACGTCTCAGGGCCCGCCAGTTCCACGGTCGCCACCACGTCGTCGAGGTCGGCCGGGTTGACCGAGGCGTAGGTGCGGGCGCCCGGCCCCGCGGGCTTGCCTGCGAGGAGGGAGGAAAGGGTCTGCATCGTGATGGTCTCCAGACGGATGCGGGGGTCAGGACGCGGACTTCTCCAGTTGCGGGCGGTCGATCATGGCCGACTTCAGCCCCCACTTGGCGAAGATCTGCTGGGACGTGCCGGACTTCATCAGGGCGGTGAGGCCCGCCTGCACGGCCGGGGTGAGGTCGGAGCCCTTCGGCAGGCCGACGGCGACCGCGCTGCGGTTCATCTCGGTGACGAGCTGGAACTTGCCGGGCGTCTGGATCGCCGCGTACGCGAGCACCGGGGTGTCGGCGAGGACGCCGTCGGCCCGGCCGCTGCCGAGCTGCACGAGCGCGTCCGTCTGGCTCGGCAGGACGACGGGCTGCACCGCGGGCTTTCCCGCCGCCTGGCACGCCTTGGAGAAGCCGGGCAGCCGCACCGCCTCCTGGATCGAGCCCTGCTGGACGGCGATCTTGTGTCCGCACAGGTTGTCCGCCGACAGCTTGTCCGGGTTGCCCTTGGCCACCGCCAGCGAGGTGCCCCAGGCGCCGTAGTCCACCATGTCCAGCACCTTCAGCCGTTCCGGCGTGGCCGACATGCTGGAGATCGCCATGTCGTACCGCTTGGCGCCGAGACCGGGGATGATGCCGTCGAGCTGGACGTCGTCGATCTGCGTCTGGACGCCGAGGACGCGCCCCAGCGCGCGGGCGAGGTCGGCGTTGAGCCCGATGATCGTCTTGTTGTCGGACGCGTAGAACTTGGTCGGCGGGCTCGACACGTTCATGACCACGACGAGCTTCCCGGCGGACTTCACCCGCGCCGGCAGCCTGCCGGCGGCGGCCGGGTCCGGGGCCACTTTGTCGAACGCGTCGAATTTCGCCGCACCCGCCGCGTCCGCCTTGCCCTTGCCGTCGCCGGTCGTGCCCGGCTGCCCGCTGCTGCAGGCGGCCGCCGCCAGGGTGACCGCGAGCGCCGCGGCCGGAACGCCGAGGAGGCGGATGCGGCGTCCTGCGGGCCGGGACGTGCCGGACGGCGGCGTGCGCTCGCCGGAACGGTGCACATGCTCGGCCGGGTCCGTGGAGCGTCGGGGCGAGTGGGTCATGGCGTGGCCTCCTCAGGGCGCGGGCCCTGTCGTTTCGGTGGCGGAGCTGTGCGCTGCCATCCGTTTCATTGGTTCGGAGCTCTTGTCGTCGAACGGGATGGCGGGCTAGGACAGTCAGGCGAATGTATAGTGGATCCAATTTTCCGCGCAAGACCCTTCTCGGCTGCTTTCGAGACCGCCGGGGGCGGGGATGGGAGTGGCTCAGGTGAAGCGGATGACCGTCGCGGGAAGCATTCTGGACGCGCTGGCGTCGGCCGGGACCGAGCGCGTGTTCGGCCTTCCGGGCGTCCACAACCTCGCGTTCTGGCAGGAGCAGGCCCCGGGACGGCCGGACATCGTCGGGGTCAGGCACGAGCAGACCACCGTGTACGCCGCCGACGGCGCCGCGCGCGCGACCGGGTCGCCGGGCGCGGCCCTGACGACGACCGGCCCGGGCGCGGCCAACGCGGTCGCCGCGTTCGGTGAGGCGGCCGCCTCGCACAGCCCCGTCGTGCTCGTCGCCAGCGAGATCGCCACGACGCTGCGGCGCCCGGGCGTCGTCCGCGGCGTCCTGCACGAGAGCGCGGACCAGGCGGGGCTGTTCGAGCCGCTCGCCAAGGCCGTCTACCGGCCGCGCACCGCCGCCGAGGTCGCCGAAGCGGTCTCCGAGGCGCTCACCACCGCGCTCACCTGGCCGCAGGGCCCGGTCTACCTGGACGTTCCCACCGACGTGCTCGCAAGCCCGGGCGTCCCCGTCCCGCCCGCCGGCCCGGCGCGCACCGCGACCGACCCCGCCGCGCTCGCCGCCGCCGTGGCCGAGATCGACCGCGCCGGACGGGTCGTGCTGTGGGCGGGCGGCGGCGTCGTGCAGGCCGGCGCCGAAGCCGAACTGGACGCACTGGCCCGCCGCCTCAAAGCCCCCGTGGTCTCCACGTTCGCCGCGCGCGGCGTGCTCCCGGACGGCCACCCGTACCTGGTGGCCGCACCGCCGCACGAGCCCGAGGTCGCGGCGCTGATCGCCGACGCCGACCTGATGGTGGCCGTGGGCACCGACTTCGACGGGATGAACACCCGCAACTGGACGATGCCGCGCCCGCCCCGGCTGGTGTCGGTCAACTGCGACCCGGTGGACCTGGCCAAGAACTACCCGCCGGACGTCGCCGTCCGGGCGGACGCGCTGGCGGCGCTGCGCGAGCTGTCCGGCGCGGTCGCCGCGCGGCCGGAGGGCTGGGCCGACCCGGCCGCGCTGCGCGCGAAGGTCCGGGCCAGGCTGCGCGCCGAGGACGGCGACGGGCCGCTCGACCTGGTCGAGGCGGTCGAGGACGCCTGGCCCGCCGAGGGTGCGATCGTGGCGGACATGGCGGTCGCCGGGTACTGGATCGGCGGGTACGCCTCGATGGGGCGGCCGCGCCGCCTGCAGTACCCGGTCGGCTGGGGCACCCTCGGCTACGCCCTCCCCGCCGCCATCGGACCGGCGGCGGTGTCCCGCACGCCGACCCTGGCCGTCTGCGGGGACGGCGGCCTGATGTTCGCGGTCGGCGAGCTGGCGACGCTCGCGCAGGAACGCCTGCCGGTGACCGTCCTGGTCGTGGACGACGCCTGCTACGGGATGCTCCGCTACGACCAGGAACGCTTCGGGCATCCAGAGCAGGGGGTCCACCTGGCGACCCCCGACTTCGTCGCGCTGGCCGGGAGCTTCGGCATCGACGCCCGCGACGTGGGCGACGCCGGCGAACTGCCCGCGGCGCTGCGGGAGTCCGCGGCCCGCGGCCGCCCCGCGCTGCTGCGCCTTCCCGCCGCGCTGATCCCGCCCCGCACCACGTCCCCGCGCTGGCGCGACTGACCCGCGGCCACCTCGCCCGGGCCGTCCCGTCCCGACCACCCCTCCATGCCGATCCACGAAAGTGAGCCGCCAATGACTGCGGTCTCCGCCAGCAGAGATCCGGGCACGGCCCTGAGCCGCATCCAGGTACCCGGCTCGTCGCCGAGCGCGCCGCCGACCCCTGGCACATCCGCCGGGAGGACGGAGACCGGCCGTGAGTGAGCACCAGCGCGAGCATCCGGCCGAGCATGCGCGTGTGCGCGATCAGCCGACCGGGGACGGCCCGCTGGCGGGACTGCTGGTGGCCGATTTCAGCAGGGTCCTCGCGGGCCCGCTCACCACCATGACGATGGCCGACCTCGGCGCTACCGTGATCAAGGTGGAACGGCCGGGCGAGGGCGACGACACGCGCAGCTGGGGGCCGCCGTGGACCGCGCGTTCCAGCTCCTACTTCGAATGCCTCAACCGCGGCAAGCACAGCATCGCGCTCGACCTGGCCGACCCCGCCGACCGCGAGGTCGCCACGGAGCTGGTCCGCCGCGCCGACGTGCTGGTCGAGAACTTCCGGCCCGGCGTGCTCGCCCGGCACGGGCTGGACTACGACGGCGCCCGCAAGCTCAACCCCCGCCTGGTGTACGCGTCCATCTCCGGCTTCGGCAGTGCGGCGGGAGCGGACCTGCCCGGGTACGACTTCGTCGCGCAGGCCGCGGGCGGCCTGATGAGCATCACCGGCGCGGCCGACGGCGACCCCATGAAGGTCGGCGTCGCCCTGGTCGACGTGCTGACCGGCAAGGACGCCCTGATCGGGATCCTGGCCGCGCTGCGCGGCCGCCGGCTGACCGGCGAGGGCGGGCACGTCGAGGTGAGCCTGCTGACCAGCCTGCTCGGCGGCCTGGCCAACCAGGTGTCGGCGTTCCTGACGACCGGCGAGGCGCCCGTCCGGATGGGCAACCGGCACCCGAGCATCGCGCCGTACGAGACGCTCCGCTGCGCGGACGGGCTGCTCGCGGTGGCCGTGGGCACCGACGCGCAGTTCCGCCGGTTCGCCGAGGTGCTCGGCCTGCCCGGCCTCGCCGGCGATCCGCGGTTCGCCGCCAACGCCGACCGCGTCGCGCACCGCGCGGAGCTGGCCGAACGGCTGGAGGACGCGCTGGCGGCCCGCGGCGTCCGCGAATGGGAACCGGAGCTGGCCGCCGCGGGGATCGCCTGCGCGCGGGTCAACGACATCCCCGCCGCCGTCGAACTCGCCGTCGAGCTTGGCCTCGCCCCCCTGCTCGACGTCGGCGACGGGCACCCGCCGCAGGTGCGCTCGCCCATCACGTTCTCCGGGGCGGCCCCCGGGCCGCCCCTCCCGCCCCCCGACCTGAACCAGCACGGCGACCCGATCCGCGCGTGGCTGCGGTCGCCGGGCCCCTTCCCCGACCGCCCGACCCCGTCCGAGGAGAAACGATGACCCAGGAGGGCCCGCCAGTGACCACCCCGTTCAACCCGTCCGACCCGCTGGACATCGACGCGTTGCTGAGCGACGAGGAACTCGCCGTCCGCGACACGGTGCGCGGCTTCTGCGCGGACCGCATCACCCCGCACATCGCGGACTGGTTCGAGCGCGGCGAACTGCCCGCCGCCCGCGAGCTGGCCCGGGAGATGGGCAAGCTGGGCCTGCTCGGCATGCATCTGGAAGGCTACGGCTGCGCCGGGACGAGCGCGGTCGCCTACGGCCTGGCCTGCCTCGAACTGGAGGCGTGCGACTCGGGCATCCGCTCGCTGGTGTCGGTGCAGGGCTCGCTGGCGATGTTCGCGATCTGGCGGTTCGGGTCGGAGGAGCACAAGCGCCGGTGGCTGCCCCGGATGGCCGCCGGCGAGGCGATCGGCTGCTTCGGCCTCACCGAGCCCGACGCCGGATCCGACCCGGGCTCGATGCGCACCACCGCCCGCCGCGACGGCGGCGACTGGGTGCTGAACGGCCGCAAGATGTGGATCACCAACGGGTCGATCGCCGACGTGGCCGTCGTGTGGGCGCGGACGGAGCAGGGCGTCCAGGGATTCGTCGTCCCGACCGACACCCCCGGATTCGCCGCGCCGCTGATGCACCGCAAGCTCTCGCTGCGCGCCTCGGTCACCAGCGAACTGATCCTCGACGACGTCCGCCTGCCCGCCTCCGCCGCCCTTCCCGGAGGCACCGGCCTGCGCGCGCCCTTGAGCTGCCTGAACGAGGCCAGGTACGGGATCGTCTGGGGTGCCACGGGAGCGGCCCGCTCAGCGCTGGCGGCCGCGCTGGACTACGCCAAGTCCCGGGAGCAGTTCGGCCGGCCGATCGCGGCGTTCCAGCTGACCCAGGCCAAGCTCGCCGACATGACACTGGAGGTGCACAAGGCGCTGCTGGTGGCACTGCACCTCGGCCGCCTCAAGGACGAGCACCGGCTCCGGCCCGACCAGGTCAGCTTCGGCAAGCTCAACAACGTCCGGGAGGCGCTGGACGTCTGCCGCACCGCCCGCACCATCCTCGGCGCGAACGGCATCTCCCTCGAATACCCCGTGATCCGCCACATGGCCAACCTCGAGTCCGTCCTCACCTACGAGGGGACCTCCGAAATGCACACCCTCGTGCTGGGCCAGGCCCTGACGGGAACCCCCGCCTTCCGCGGCTGACCAAGATCCCCGAGGCCCTGCCTCGCCTGCCGAGGCAGGGCCTCTTCAACGCAACGGCGGATCCGCTTCGGGGCGACGGTCCGGCACGCGCCGCGGCTCAACGGTGGTCAAGCCCGCCCGGCCGAAGATCTCAAGCCCGGTGTCCGACAGCACGGCCCGGACGGCGCAGGCGGGGTTTCCCGGCCGGCGGACCGCGCGCAGCTCGGCGGTGACGGTTCCGTCAGGCAGGGACGTTGCATCGCCCGTGTAGACCTGGTCGCCGGATGTGCGGGTGACGGCGACCGTGAGCCGCCCGTCCTCCCCTGGCCGGGTCAGGACGAGCAGGGCGACGGACACCGAACCGTGCTCGAGGTTCTCGGCGGCGACGACGGCGGCGACATCGGGACGCTCGAACAGCCGCCGCCGGGCCGTCCCGTCCTGAAGATCCTTGCGCATCGCCACTCCAAGGACCCGCCCGCCGCACGCCACGTCGAAGAGGACGTGTTCCTCCGGCACCACCCAGGGGAGCCGGCGGTGCACGGCCGCGAGGAAGTCGGAGGTGCGCAGCGCCCCGGAGGGAGCCGCCACGAACGCGGTGGAGGCCGCGCCGGGGGCAGGCAGACCGTCGACCGCGGGAAGGCGGGCCGCGGGCTCGGGGAGCCCGAAGCGATGGGCGAGCAGCGCCGCGGCGAACTCGGCCCGGCTCTTGATCAGGTCGTTGGCGGCGTAGGTCTGTTCGAGTCTGTCGAGGACGGCCAGGTCGCCGGGCTCTCCGAGCTGGCCGATCGTGGTGGCCGCGGCCACCGTGAGATGTTCCCCGGGGTCCCGCAGCCCGCGCACGGTTTCCGCGGCACGGGGTGCTTCCAGGTGGGCCAGGGTTCTCAGTGCGGCCGCCCGCACCGCGTCGGTGACGTCGGGCGCCGCAACGGTCTCCTGGAGCAGTCCCGCCCGGTCGGGGATGTCGACGTCATGGTTGGCCAGCAGGCTCAAGGCCGACGCCGCCGTCAGGTCGGCGGCGTCGCCGCGCACCGCGTCGCGCAGCAGCTCGGGTCGGAGACGGCGGGCGGGGACATCGACGTACACCATGATCAGGGGCTCCTCACGGCAGGCGGGTGAAGCAGTGCTGAGCGATCTGGGCGCCCTGTCCGAAGGTGAGCCGCGGATCCGCGACCGGTCCCCCAGAGTCCACGGAGGGGTACATGAGGTTGTTCGGATCGTTGTCGTGGGCGAGCCCGAGGTAGTGCCCTATTTCGTGGGCCAGGCCGACATTCGTCGCAGGGCCCGCCATCTCCACCACTGCGCCGGTCATACTCGGCCACGCCAGATTCTTGTCGCACGGCCCTGTAACGGGAGAAAGTCCTGCCGTAGGTCCCGCATATCCCTTGACCAGGAAGACGTCGATCCCGTCGTTGGGAATCGACCACTGGGAGGTCAGCCACTCGGCTTCGGAATCTTGATCGACATATGCGTAGCCCTGCGCCTGAGCGAGCGGGATCGAGTAGGTGAAGAACCCGAAGAGGTCGAAACCGACCTGCCAGTAGATGCGGCGGGCGGACCAGGTGGCGTCGTTCATCACCGTGAGGTCGTCGTTGGTGAAGTTCTCCCAGCCCACGTAGATCAGGTTGATGCTTACATGCGGCATTAGCGCCCCCGATCACAGGCTCACAGATAGTGCACTGCCGACCTACGCAATAGCGCCTCCCATCCGGCGTCACTATTTGGCAGGTCGCCCCTGTAAGGGCAATCTGTCACGACACGCAGTCAGGTGACAGTACGTGGCCGGACTTGGCCGTTGGGTAGTCCTGCCCTTGCCTTGAGGGATTGGCCCGGCGACCATCGGCCAAAGTGTGTGGGCCTCCGCTTCCAGGACGTGGCTGGGGTTCCGTCTCGATATCCCGGGGGCGATCTCGTGCACTTCCACTTCATCAAGTGGGTCTTCGACCGGCACCTCGGTCTCGCGACCCCGCAGGCGCATCAATGAGCCTCGCCGGACTCGCGGCGGAACTCCGCGCGGGCCTCGCATCGGCCGCGTTCACCGGGCTCGACCCGGAGGCTCGCCGCCGTGAACTGGCCCGGGTGCTCGGTGTCGCCGAGCTGACCCCCAAGGCCCTGATGGTGCGGCTCGCCGCCGCGGCGGCTCCCGGCGGCCTGTGGCCGGCCCTGGTGAACGTGCTCGTTCCCGGGGTGACGCAGGGGCCGCGGCTGGACATCCCGGGCGTGGCCTCCTGGGCGGGCGATCAGGTCATCGTCGCACCCGGTCCCGTGCCGGCCGAGTTTGTGATCGACTTCTCAGTCGGCCCGGTGCGGCCGGTCGCCGGCTTCCAGGCCATGACGGTCACCCTGCGGTTGACCATCCCGCCCGATCCGGCCGCGTCCGTGCTGGTCTTCGGGGTGCACGGCCTGTCGGTCGGCCTGCCGGGCGATGACCTCGTCCGGATGCTGGTCCCCGGCGGTCTTGCTTTCCAGTGCGAGGTGACGGGGCGGATCGACGCGACCGGGGTCGCCTTCGACGGCGGCGGGCGGGACGGAGTGACACCGCGGCTGACCAGCGCGCCGCCGGGCCTGTCCGCGCCCTCGCTGCACCTGTCGCCGCGCGCCGGCGGGCTGCGGGTGACGGTCGCGTTCGGGGCCGCGCTCTTCGGCGTCGCCGACGCCGCGGTTCACGACGTGGGGGCGGACGTCACCTCCGAGGGGCTGGCCCCTGTGCCGCCGTCGGGTGCGGGGCTCCGCCTGGCGCTCGGCCCGGCCAAGGGCGCCGGCTTCCTGGAGAACCGTGACGGACGGTATGCGGGCGCGCTGGCGCTCTCGCTGGGTGCGATCGACGTCCACGCCTACGGCATCGTCCGCACCGACCCCTTCTCGCTGCTCGTCGTGATCAGCGCGCAGTTCTCGCCCCCGCTCGAACTCGGTCTGGCGCTCACCCTCAACGCCGTCGGCGGGATCCTCGGGATCGGGTACGCGATCGACCGCGACGGGCTCGCGCGTGCCGTGCAGGCCGGCCAGCTGGACCACATCCTGTTCCCCGCCGATCCCGCCGCGGCGGCGCCGCAGATCCTCGCGACCCTGGAGGACGTCTTCCGGCGGCGGCCGGGCGGGATGGTGGCCGGGCCGACGTTCCGGCTCGGCTGGGGACGCCCGCACTCGTTCGTCACCGCCGATGTCGGGGTGGTACTGGAGCTGCCCAGCGGGGCCGTCGCGATCCTCGGCCGGCTGCGGATCGCCCTCCCCCATCCGGAGGCGCCGATCATCGATCTGCGAGCGGGCATCGCCGGGTACATCGACGCCGCCGACGGCCTGGTGGAGTTCACCGGCGACCTGGCCGGATCGCGCCTCCTGCTCTCGCCCATCGACGGCGGGCTGGTGCTGCGCATGAAGGCGGGCGAGTCGTTCGTGCTGTCCGCGGGCGGGTTCCACCCGCGCTTCCCGGTGCCGGAACGCTTCCCCGTGCCGAAACGGCTGTCCATAGCGATCGCCGACAGCCCCTTCCTGAAGATCATCTTCACCGGCTATTTCGCGATCACCCCCGGCACGGTCCAGGCGGGCGCCTCGCTCACCGCCGACATCGGGACCGGCGGCACCGGCGTCCGCGGGCGGCTCGGATTCGACGCGCTGGTCAGATGGGAGCCGAGCTTCGGCGTCATGCTCGACCTGTACGGCGCGTTCGACCTGCGGGTGGCGGGGGCGAGCCTGTGCGCGGTCGACATCCGTGTCAGGGTGGAGGGGCCGACGCCCTGCTGGCACGCGGCCGGGCGGGCCAGCGTCTCGTTCCTCTTCTTCGACGTCAGCTTCGGCTTCGACGAGCACTGGGGCTGCACCCACGAGGTCACCGCGCCGCCCCCGCCCGATGTGGCGCGCCTGCTGGAGCAGGCCGCCGCCGATCGGCGCAACTGGGCCCCGCTGCTGCCGCCCGAGGGCGGATCCCTGGTGACGCTGGCGGCCGACGACCGGCTGCTGCATCCGGTCGGACGGGTCAGGTTCGCCCAGCGGGTGGTTCCGCTGGGCGTGCCGATCACCAGATTCGGCCCGGGCAGGCTGCCCGAGGCCCGTGCGTTCGACGTCACGGTCGCGTTCATCGGCGGCTCCGGTACGGCCGTGCCGGTGCGGGACGACTTCGCCCGCGCCGACTTCTTCGACCTGCCGGACGAGGCCAAGCTGACAGAACCGGCCTTCGAGAAGCTCCGCTCCGGCGCCGAGCTCGCCCCGCCCGCCTCGGCCCCTGGGGCGCCCGCACAGAAGGCCAAGGTCTGCTACGAGACCAAGTGGGCCGATGACCCCGAACCGCGGCCTCGCTGGCTCGTCACCGACCAGGCCATGGCGGTGGCGCTCGCACACAGCGCGGTCGCGCGCAGCGCCGTGCACGCGGAACGGACCAGATACGCGGCGCCGCCCGCACCCAGCCGCCTCAAGGCCCAGTCGTACGCCATCGTCAAGGCCGGGACGCTCACCGAGGAGGGCGCGCTTCCTCGTACCGCCACACTCACCGAGGCCAAGGCCGCGATCGCCTTCCGAAGCGAGCTCTCCACGGTCCCCGCCTACGAGGTGCGCACGTGACCGAGTACACGTTCCTGTCCTGGGCCCGTTCCGGCGCGGCCGCCTCCCTCGCCGACCCCGACGACCTGCGGCGGACCGCCCCCGTCCGAGGACGGCTCGGCGCGTCGATCTCGGTGACCGGCGGCGCCCCGCTGCCTGTGCCGATGGACCTGTACGGGCCCGCCGACGTGCGCGCCCTGGACCAGCGGCAGATCGTCCGCGTCTATCCGCTGCCCGGAACCCCCGACGCGGAGACCACCAGGTTCCCCTTGGTGGAGTTCGACCGCGAGGACCTGCCGTGGATGTTCACCCCGCTGGCGCCCGGCGCAGCGGGCGCCCTGCGGCCCTGGCTCGCGCTCGTCTGCGTGCCTCAGGACTTCCGTCCGGTCCGGGAGACGGGACGGAGCCTCCCTGTGCTGCGCGTCCCCGCGAACGAGCTTCCCGATCCGGCCACCCTCCACCTGTGGGCGCACGCTCAGGTCCTGGCGGGCGACCCGCGCGGAACGGTGTCCCGGCTCCTGTGCCCGCGCCGCCTGTCGCCGCACACCTCGTACGTGGCCTGCGTCGTGCCCGCCTTCGAGGCCGGGCGGCGAGCCGGGCTCGGTGAGCCGGGCGGCGGCGACCTCGCGCCCGCCTGGCCCCAGCCGGGCCAGGCCGTCCTGCCGGTCTACTTCTCCTGGACGTTCGCCACCGGCGAGGGCGGCGACTTCGAGACCCTGGCCACACGGCTGCGGCCCTGGCCGCTGCCCGACTCGGTGGGCACCCGGACGCTCGATGTGCGCCGTCCCGGCCTGTTCGACGGGCCGGGCGAGATCACCCAGCGGGTCGAGAGCGCCCTGCGCCGGCCCGGCGCGGGTCCGCGTGAGCCGTGGCCGGCGACACCAGGGAGCGCCGCATGGCGGACCCGTCTGGCCGGGGTCCTGGCCGGGCCCGGAGACGCCGGCGACCCGGACGCGGAAGGCGACGAGGATCCACTGGTCACGCCGCCCCTGTACGGCGGGTTCCACCGGCCGCCCGCCCGGGTCGACCCCGCGGCCACCGGCTGGCTGGACACGCTCAACCTCGACCCGCGCTGGCGGGTCGCCGCGGGTCTCGGCACGCGTTCGGTACAGCGCGAGCAGGAGGGCCTGATGGCCTCGGCCTGGACGCAGCTCGCCGACATCCGGGCGGCCAACCGGTTCGTCGACCTGGCCCGGCTCGCCCGGCTGGTGAGCACACGGCTGCACGGCAGGCACGTCCGGACACTGTCGGCCGACGAGGTGCTCCACCTGGCCGCCCCCCTCCAGGCGAGGGCACCGGTCGGCGCCGGGACGCTGCGCGGGCTGGTCGAGTCGAGCGCGCTGCCGACGGCGCTCGCCACCGTCGGGTTCCGGCGGGCCACCCGTCCGCACGGGAGCCTGAGCAGGCGGGTCGCCGCGGCGGGCGCGCTGCGGCGGGTGCCGTTCGCCTCGGCGCTGACCGCGGTGGCCGGGTCGGCCGCCGGGCTCAAGGTCGCCCGCCGCGACCCGGACGGCACGGTGGCGCTCCGGCCGGCTCCCGAGCAGGTGGTCTCCGGCGCCCGCCTGGAGGCCGTACGGCAGGTCGTCGGCTCGTACACCTGGAGCGACCTGGCGGCGCAGGCCACCCTGCGGGCCGCCGCCCGCGAGGTGCCCACCGAGCGGCTGGCCGCGGCGACCGACCTGCAGCAGAGCACCCTCGACTCGGCCTTCCGGCTCGCCGAGGTACCGGAGATCGGCGTGCCCGCCGCCTACTACCGGGACGCGCGCCTCCTGCCGGACGGCGGGCTTCGCCTCCCCAACGGCCGCGTCGCCGCGTCGGCGCTGGCCGCCTTCGGCGCCGGCCCCGGACCCGCCGCCCAGGGAGGCGCGTTCACCGGGGCCTGGACCGGCCCATGGGACTCCACTCCGGCGTTCGACGCCGGGTCCTGGCGGGGCGACAGCACAGGGGAGTTCACCCGCGACGGCGCCCGAACCGGTGCCTGGCGGGGCCGTTTCGAGGGGACCTGGGACAGCGTGTCCGGCGCCGGTTACGACGGCACGTGGAAGGCCGTGTTCGCCGGGGACTGGGAGTGCGACGGCGACCGGGGCGAGTGGCGAGGGCTGTGCACCGGTACCTGGGAGGGCGCGGGGATCACTTCCGACGGCGTCTTCACCGGTTCGTGGCGCTCCCGCGAAGGCCGCCACGGTGCCTGGCACGGCCGCTGCCCGGGCACCTGGGACTGGGACGCGAGTGGCACGTCCGGCACCTGGCGGACCGAGTGCGCCGGTGGCTGGGAGTTGTCCGAGGGAGCGCCCCAAGGCGAGGGCGGCTGGACACCGGAGGGGATTCCGGGCGTCCTTGAGGGCTGGCGGCCCGAGCGGGGCATCGCGCTGGACCGGGTGTTCGACCCGGGGTTCCTCGACCGGCAGTCAGGGCGGCTCCCCGCCCCGGCCGTACTCGACGTCACTCCGCCTGACGCCAAGCAGATGGCCGTGGAGATCCACGATCTGCTCGTCCTGCCTCCCGACGCCCCCGCGGTTCCGGCACGGGAGACGTTCCCCGCGGCGCGGGCGGTGGACGCGGTGGTGGAGCTGACCGATCCGGCGCGCGCCATCCCCACCGTGGTCGGCTCCCGGGTCGAGGGCGGTGAGGAGGCCGTCCAGTGGGCGCCGACGTTCCCCGCACCGATGTGGCCGCCACTCGCCGAACAGTCCACGGAATGGCTGCTGGCCGGGCTCGAACACGTCCCGCCCGACACGGCCACCCTGGCGGTGACCAACCCGGCGTTCGTCGCGGCGTACCTCGTGGGCCTCAATCACGAGTTCGCCCGCGAACTGCGCTGGCGGGAATACCCGACCGACCAGCGCGGCACCTACTTCTCCGCGTTCTGGGGTGAGGCGCCCGACATCGGCCCGATCCACGGCTGGGACCGCGCGCCCGCTCTGGGCGAGCAGGTGGCGGGTCCCCCGGCCCGGATCGTGCTGGTGCTGCGCAGCGCGTTGCTGCGGCGGTACCCCGGCGCCCTGATCTACGCCGCGCCGATCCTGGACCGTGAGCCGGACGACTCCCGCGCGGTGCACTACCTCTTCCGCGGATCGCTCGACCCCGACACGGCCTTCCTCGGGTTCGACCTGACCAGGGAGCAACTGCTGGCGACGCCGTGGTGCTTCGTGATCGCCGAGCAGCCCTCCGAACCCCGGTTCGGCATCGACGACCCGCCCGAGCAGGACCCTCTGTGGGGCCGGCCGTACCAGGCGCCGCCGGAGACCGTCCCGCCGAACCTGGCCGACGACTGGAACAACCTGGACTGGAGTCACCTGTTCGACGGCAAGGAGGCCTTCGACGCCGCCACGCACGCCCCCGGGACGGTGCGGCCGAACGTCGGACACGGCGGTCTGGTCTGGGGAGCGGGAGGCTCGTCCGGGGCGGCCCGCCAGTGCTTTCAGCAGCCCGTACGAGTCGTCCTGCCCGCCGCGAAACTCCTGGAGGAGCCGGCATGAGCGGCGCCGACCCGAACCTGGCCCGCCTGGACACCGGGGTTCCGCTGATGCTCGCCCCGGTTCGCCTGGAGACCCGGCTGCGCGGCGCCGAGCTGCTGGTCCGGATCTTCCCCGACGACCTTCATGCGCAGTCGCACGACCCAGGGCTGACGGACGGCGAGGCGCAGCAAGGGCGGCGCTACTGGACGGCCGTGTGGCGCGCCGGGCGGCACGACGACGCGGCGGCGCGGATGGCGTGGGACCAGCTCGCCGGAACCCTCGGCCCGGCCCGCGCCCGGCATGTCGCACGCACCCTCGCCCCGCCGGTGGACGACCGGCCGGAGCAGCCCGATCCGGCGGCGACCCCGGCATTTCCGGACCACGCCGCCAGACCCGCCGGATGGGGGAACGCCGCGACCGCGTCGACCCTGCCGGACGTCTTCGTCGCCCGCGCCTATCAGGGCACGCTCCTGGCCGGGGAGGCTACCGGCGGCCCCGTGCCCGGCACGGTGCGGATCGGGCCCGACCCGAACCCCGCCGCGGGGACGGCCCCCGACGAGGGGCTGCGGTGGATGGTGGACTTCGGCGAGGCCGAGGCCAGTGGCCTCGCCGTCCGGGTGCCGCTCGACCGTCCCGGGTTCGATCCGGCGCGGCGGCCCCTGCTGTCCCGGGTGATCGTGGTCGGCGTGGCGGACTCGCTCGACGCCACCGCCGCCGCCGGCCGCGTCGCCGGCCTGCTGTCCGGCCACGCGGCCGCGGGAACCGCCGCGTTCGTGCCGCAGGGCACACCGACGAACAACACGGCGGACGGCCCGCAGCCCGACCCGCCGCCCGCCGCGGACGAGCTGCTGCATCCGTCCGTACCGGAGGATCCGCTGGTCAACGCGGTCGTCACGGCGCAGGCGCTCGGCATCGCGACCGCGCCGCTGGCCGCGCTGCCGGGGGCGGCCGAACCCGAGCAGGCGGACGCCCGCGCGCTGCAGCTCGCGCTGTGGAGCGCGACCGGCGACTACTTCGTCGACCAGTTGCTGGAGAGCGAGTCCCAGACGGAGGAGCTCGGCATCGACCGTGAGTGGCTGCGCGCCCACTACGCCGACCACGTCCGGGCGCGCGGGCCGCTGCCCGTCCTGCGGCTCGGGCGGCAGCCGTACGGGATCCTGCCGGTCACGTCCACGCGGCAATGGCAGCCGGACGCGGACGCCGAAGCGCCCGCACTGGCCGCACTCCACGAGGTGATCACCACCGTGTGGCCGTTCTGGCGAACGGGCGTCCAGCAGGTCCCCAGAATCGGCGGGCCCGACGACGACGATGACACCCTCGACCTCCCGAAGCCGGAACGCGACGTGCTGCGTGCGCTGGGCGTCGCCCCGGTGTCGCGGGCGGCCGAGGTACGCACGGTCAGGGGTGCGCTGAACGCCTGCTTCATCAACACGTTGCTGAACATCACGGACGGCTGCCGCGGCGGAGTCGAGACCGTCATCTCGCGCGCCCTGAACCGGGGGCTCGGTCTCCGCTACGACCCCGTCATCACCCATCACCAGAACGAGGCCAAGGCCACCCGTCTCTGGATCCCCTACGCCCGCCTGACCGGGGACGACGCCGTCGACAAGCTGGCCGGGTTCCTGGAGGACGTGGTCGAGCGGTTCCACGTGCCCGGCCTCGCCGTCGGCCCCGATCAGGCCGGAACGTTGCTGGAGGCGATGCTGCGGCACGCCGCGAACATCGAGTACGCGCGGGCAGCGGCGGCGGTGGCCCACCATGGCGGGCTGCTCGCACGGCCCAGGCTCACGATGCCGGAGGTGCTGCTCGCGCCCGCCCTGGCGCCGGGCATCGCCGAACGGGCGCGCGTGTCGCTGAAGGCCGTCACGCCGGCCTCCACCCTCGCTATGCGAGTCGCCACCGGAACAGTGGAGCAGACCCTGCAGGCCGACCGCGCCACGCTCGCGGGATCGGTCGCCACGGCGGCCGCCAAGTTCAACGGTGTGCTGAAGCTCAACGTGGTGGAGCGCCCGTGGAGCGCCCGGCTCGCCGAGATCGACGCCGCCCTGCGGTACCTCGGCGAGCGGGCACGTACCTGGCGCGACCGGGGCGGGGACGCGTTCACGCAGGTCGAGCGGCTCTTCGGTGAATGCCTCGACCTGTGTTCGCACCGCCTCGACGCCTGGGTGACGGCGCAGGCCACGGCCCGCCTCGCGGCGATGCGCGAGAGCCGCCCGACCGGGCTCCAGCTCGGCGCGTACGGCTGGGTCGAGGACCTGTCTCCGCGCGATGAGGCCCGGCGCAGCGACGGACACGTGCTCGCCCCGTCCATCGCTCAGGCCACCACGGCCGCGATCCTGCGCAGCGGCGCGCGGGCACACCCGTCCGATCCCGGCGCGTTCGCGGTCGACCTGTCCTCACACCGGATGCGCGCGGCGATGGCCGTCCTGGACGGTGTCCGGCAGGGGCAGCCGCTCGGCGCTCTCCTCGGCTACCGGCTCGAACGGCGGCTGCACGACCTCAGGGAAGAGCACGACGTCGAGCTCGACAGGTTCATCGCCCCACTGCGGAAGATGGCGCCGCTGGCCGGTGTGCTGCATCCCGGTCCGGGCGCCCAGGAGGTCGTCGCGGCCCACGATGTCGTGGACGGCGCCCGGCTCGCCGACAAGCCCGTGTCCGATGTCCTGGCCGGGCTGGCCCCGGCGGCGGCCGAACGTCCGCATGTCGAGGCGGCGCTGCGCGCTCTCCACGACGACGTGGACGCCCTCGCCGACCTGCTCCTGGCCGAGAGCGTGCACCAGCTCGTGAACGGCAACCCCGACCGGGCGGGCGCCACGCTCGACACGCTCGCCGCGGGCGGCAAGGCGCCGCCCCGCCCTGAACTGCTCGATCAACCCCGGTCCGGCCTGCCCGTCACCCACCGCGTCCTGATCGCCGTCCCAGCGGATCTGCCGCCCGCACCCGGGTGGTCGAACCCGGCCCAGCGTGCCCGGCCGCGCGCCCAGGCCGAGCCGTATCTGGACGCCTGGGCCGGGCATCAACTCGGCCGGATCGGGCGGTTCCGGGCAACCTGGTCGTTCGACGCCCGCGAGCTGACGACCGAGCACGACTGGCCGCTCGGCGAGCATTGCGCGCTGGACGTGGCGGCGCTGGCCGCCGCGGGAGCGCTGCGCGCCGCCCTGGCGGCGCGGATCCCGGTCCCGCCCGGTGTGCCGCCGGGGACGGCGCCGGTGTTCGACTGGCCGGTGTCCGAGATCGAGGAACTCGGCCGGGCGGTCGCGGCGGTACTGGCGGCGGGCCGTCCCGGCACGGCCGCCGACCTCGCCTCCGCCTCCGCACCGCCCGCCGCCACGCCCCCACCCGGTCCGCAGCCGGCGACGAGCCTCAAGGCACGGGCCGATGCCGCATTGGACGGCCTGCGGGCCGCCCTGAACGAGCCCGGGAAGCTGGAGGGCTACGGCGTCGCCGCGCCGCCACTGCCGGGCGCAGATCCCGAGGAGCAGACCGCCGGGGCCGTACAGGCCGGTCAGGCGCGAGTGCAGGCGGCCGAGGCGGCGCGAACACCCCAGGGCGTCCTCGAAGCCGTCTTCGGATCCGGGTTCCGGGCCGTCGAGCCGTTCACCCCGCCCGACGGCGCCGCGCTCACCGCGTCGTTCGGTCCCGGCCTGGACCGCGGAGACGCGCGAGCCGACGACTGGCTGGAGCGGATGGCCCCGGTACACGATGCGACGGCCGCCCTCGCCGACCTGGTCCTCTACACGGCGGCAGCCGGCACCGGACACCCGCTGCGGATCGGCCAGACGCCGTTCCACGCGGGCGATCACTGGGTCGGGACGCATCCCGCGCCGGGCACCGGGCTCGCCGTCCACGGACCCGACGGGCTCGACTTCTCCAGACCGGTCGCGGTGCTCGTCGTGGACGCCTGGACCGAGGTGATCCCGGCGCCCCGGCACACGGCCGGGGTCTCGTTCCACTACGACGCTCCGGGCGCGCGACCACCGCAGGCCGTGCTCCTGGCGGTGCCGCCCGTGCCGGGCGCGGCGTGGACGGTCGACGCGCTCACCTCCGTCGTCGGCGAGACGCTCGATCTGGCCAGGCTCAGACTCGTGGATCTGCGCTCCATCGGCTGGCTCGGGCGCTATCTCCCGGCGCTGTACCTGCCGCAGACCGCCCTCGGCACCGCACCCTCGATCGACCTCAAGCAGCTGATGCGGCACATGGTCGTCACCGGTGTCCTCGCCGAGATGCTCAAGAGGGAGGGCTGAGCATGCCAGACGGGCTGCATTTCGCGCAGTTCCACCGGCTGGAGCCGATGACCAGGCCCCCGGGAACGGGCGGGCAACTGGACGAGGCCGTCGAGGCCAGGGTCGCCGACCCGCTGTTCCTGCTCGCGCGGCAGTGGCAGCTCGCCGAGTTCCAAGGTGAGGACGGCGGCTCTCCCGTCGCGGCGCAGCTGAAGGTGACCAGTGCGCCCTTCACCCGGTTCCGGCCGGAGAACGCGCAGGCCGCCCTCCCGCTGCCGGACGGCGTGCCCCTGGAATTCCTCGTCGAGGGGGACGACCGCGAGTTCACGATGCGCGATGCGGCCCGCGCCGGGCTCCGATTCCTGGGCGCCATCGACCGCGAGCTCCGAGCCGCCGTACTGGAGAAGTGCCCGCTCCGGAAACCGGACCCCGTGGACACGGCGGGCCAGAGCATGTACCGGGTGCTGTCCCGCCGGGCGCCCGACGGCGGCGAGCTGGAGGAACGACTGGCCGACGGGTGGCGTCCCGCCGGCATGGCCGCAGCGCAGCGGCAGCGCTTCGATGCCGCGGCCCGCGCCTGGCGGACCTGGTTCGCGGCCGAGCACGCCCCGGCCACCCCGCCTTCCAGCTGGGTCGCCGAACGGCTGGAGCATCGCTTCGGCGTCGGCGCGTCCCTGGACGGGACCGAGCGGGTGCTCGCCGCCCCGGAGTACGGCGGCGGCAAGGTCGAGCCGTACCAGCTCGACCTCGGCGGCGGAACCCTCGGAACGCCCGCGACGACGGCCGGGACGACGACCCTGGAGACGCTCCCCACACGCGCCACCTACCCCGGCATGCCGTCGGACCGGTGGTGGGAGTTCGAGGACGGGCACGTCAACCTGCCCGCCGTCGGCGCGGGGCCGCCCGACCTGGCCAGGCTGCTCGTCGTGGAGTTCGCCAACGTGTACGGCGACGACCACTGGGTGATCCCGGTCGACCTGCCCGTCGGAAGCCTCCACCAGGTCACCGGCCTGACGGTCACCGACACGTTCGGCGACACCCTGGCGGTCCCGCCCGTCGAGGACCCGGCCTGGTCGATGTTCCGCCACACCGACTCCGTCACCGGCCGCCCCGGGCCTCCCCTGCTCGCCCTGCTGTCCGCGGGGTTCTCACAGCTGGAGGGAGCCGCGGTGGAGGAGGTCCTGATGGCAAGGGACGAGATGGCCAACCTGGCCTGGGCGGTCGAGCGGACCGTGCGCGGGGCGGACGGGCGGCCCCGCCGGCGCTCCGGCGAACGCCACGACGACGAGCCGCCCCCGGCGTCGGCGGACCGGCTGGCCTACCGGCTGGTGACCGGCGTTCCACCGCACTGGATCCCGCTCGTTCCGGTGCCGCTGACGGCCGGGTCGCCGGCGATCCGCTTCCGGCGCGGCCAGATCCCGCACTACCGGGCCGACGGCACCCGCAAGCCCCAGGTGAAGGCTGTCGGACGGCTGCTGGAGCCGTCCCGCAAGCGGTTCTACATACGTGAGGAGGAGCTGCCGCGTTCCGGGCTCACCGTGACGCGCGTACCGGTGGCGACGCGTGGCCGGGACGGCAGGCTCTACCGGTGGACGGCACGGCGCGTGAGCACCGGTCTTGGTGAGGCGGCCAGCGGCCTGGCCTTCGACGAGGCTCTCCCGGGGGCCGTCCCGTGAAGCACTCGATGTCGGTATGGGCACTGGCCCTCACCCCGGACGGCACCGAGATCGTCAGCACGGACACCGGCGGCGGCCTGCGCCGCTGGCATCGCGAGCGGGAAGAACCGCTGGGCGAGCCGGCCGCCGCGCACCGCCGCACGATCTGGGCTGTGGCGATCAGCCCCGACGGCGGCGAGATCGTCACCGGAGGCAGCGACGGCACCGTCCGGCGCTGGGACCGGCGGACCGGACGCCCCCTCGCGGATCCCATCGACGCGGGTCAGGACTGGGTGCGCAGTCTCGCCGTGACCGACTCGCAGATCCTGTCCGGAGGACAGGACGGCACGATCCACCGCTGGAACCGGAACACCGGAGAGCGGGCCGGTTCGCTGGCCCTGAACGGCCCGGTGTGGGCGCTCGGCGCGGCCCGGGACGGTGCCGAGGTCATCGCCGGCGGCGCCGCGCTGGCCCGCTGGGACGGGCGGCGGACACCGTCGTTCCACCGTCCGGCATCGATCTGGTCCCTCGCGGTCACCGCGGACGGCACCGAGATCGTCACGGGCGGGGCCGATGGCGTGGTCCGCCGCTGGAACCGGATCACCGGGGAGCCCGCGGGGGAGATCAGCCCCGGTCACCCCGGCGGGATCCGGGCGCTGGCCGTCACCGCCGACGGTGCCGAGATCGTCACCGGCGGGCTGGACGGCACCGTGCGCCGGTGGGGCAGCCTGACGGGACGGCCGGCCGGTGACCCGCTCACCTGCGGCGGCGCGGTCTGGACGCTGGCCCTGACGCCCGGCGACGACGAGATCGTGGCCGGCGGACGGGATGGGGTGATCCGCCGCTGGAGCCGCGGCGCGGGCGTGCTCGTCCCGGAGCCGGGCGACGTCCCGGTCCCGGCGGACTACGACGCCGACCAGCGGACCGACGAGGCCCTCTGGCGGCCGCGGGACCGGACCCTGCACGTCCGGCCCTCTTCAGGTGGACCGGTCTGGCACCACGGCGTCCCCGCGGCGCCGGTGCCCGCCGGCGATCGCCGCTGGGTCACCACGCTCGCGAGCGCACTCATCAATGCCGGCGTCGAGGCATGGAACGCGGGCGACCACCCGCGGGCGTTCGCCGACTTCGATGACGCTCTCCTCGCCGTGCGGCCCTTGGCCGGCACGGACCTCGCCGCCCATGGCCCCACACTCATCGCCTGGATACACGACCCGATCGGCTGGATGCTCGGCGCCGACGGCCGCCACGAACGGCGAGCCACCCTCGCGGAGGAAGCAGTGAGCACCGCACGTGAACTCGAACAGAAAAGAGTCCTCGCCCTGGCCCTGCTGGACTGGGGGATCGCCCTCTACTCCATCCCCGCCAGGCAAGGCGAGGCCGTCGATCACTTCAACGAGTCCCTCGATGTGTTCCGGCCGCTGGTCAACGAGGATCTGGCGACGTACGGCCCCACCTTCGTCGCGTGGGTCCACGACCCGATCGGCTGGATGCTCGGTGGTATGGGCCGCAACGAACGCAGGGCGGAACTGGCCGAGGAGGCCGTCGCCATCGCGCGCAGACTCGACGAACTCCCGTGAACACGACCGCCCGCGAGGATGGCGCCCGGCCTGAGGAGCGAACATGACGATATTGGACAAGATCGTAATCGAGCTGGACGCCCTCACCGGTAAGGCGGATCAGACCTACGACGGTTTCTGTGCGCGTGTCGCCGCGGAGACCGCACAGGCGTTCCCCGGCGGCTGGGTCGGGTTCGCCATCCCCGGTGGGGTGATCGGCGAACTCCGGGATCTGCTGCGCCGCGCCGAGTCGCGGCTGAGCCCGTCCGAGCGGGGCGAGATCCGCAGCTCGGTGGTCGGGATCCAAGGGCTCAGGAAGTTCGACCAGGCCGCGGCCGGCCCGCAACCGCCGGTTCCCGGGCACGGCTGGGGATTCTGCCTCGACATCTCGGGCGGCAAGGCGCCGTACCTCATCCACGAGCGCGGTGAACACAACCTCGACCTGGCGATCGGGCCGGTCTATCACGCGATCGCCCGGACCATGCTGCATCGCGACTCGGTCATCCCCTCGCTCGGCCAGTCGGCCGGCCCCAACGTCGCCGACGTCTACGACCGGCTGCGTGAAGAGAGCGAGGCGTTCAAGACCTACTTCCGTTTCATGATGATGAGCCTGAGCGACATCGATGCCTTCGCTCGGGCGAACCCGCACCTCGGGCTTCCCGCGGCGATCCTGCTCAAGCCCGCGGTGGTCGCCCACTGGACCCATCTCGCCAACCGCCCGGGGTTCGTCCTGAACGACCTGACCGGGCTGCGCGACCAGATCTACCCGCTCCCCACCCTCCCCCGGGTCGGCGCGCCCGGTATGGAGGACCGGCCCTTCACCGGCGGTGACCCCGGAGAGGGATTCCTCGATCACCTCCCCCGCTCGCTCGTCATGGCACTGACGGCCGAAGGCATGGACTGGGGAGCCTGCCATCTCGGCGCGGAGTCGGGCGACCTGATGCACTTCCAGTTCACGCGGGGAGCCTTCGACCAGCAACTCAAACTCGCCACCCAACGCGCGCGTCCATGAGTTCGTCAGGCGGGCCAGGTGGGGCGGCGCTTCTCCAAGAAGGCGGTCATGCCCTCCTGGGCTTCCGGGGTCTGACTTGAGGCGGCCATCACCTCGATCGCGTAGGTGTAGGCGTCCTGTTCGGGGCGGTCGAACTGGGCGTACATGGCCTGCTTGCCCAGCGCCTTGCTGCGGGGGCTGCCCTGGGTCGCGCGCTGGAGCAGGTCCTGGGTCGCCTTGTCGAGCTCGTCGTCGGGGACCGCGTAGTTGATCAAGCCCCACTCGGCGGCCGTGTTCGCGTCGAAGATCTCGCCGGTGAGCGCCATCTCGGCGGCGCGCTTGCGGCCGACGTTGTGGGAGATGGCGACCAGGGGCGTGTGGCAGAACCAGCCGCCCTTGCCGCCGGGGGCGGCGAAGCCGACGCTCTCGGCGGCCACGGCCAGGTCGCAGCTCGCCACCAGCTGGCAGCCCGCGGCGGTGGCCAGGCCGTGCACGCGGGCGACCACCACCTGCGGGATGGACTGCATGGTCCGCATCAGGTCCGTGCAGACCCGCAGGAGGTCGCGGACGTCGGCGTGGGACGCCCCCGCCATGTCGGCGAAGTCGTGCCCGGCGGAGAAGACCGGGCCGTTCGCGGCGAGGATCACGCCGCGGGCGTCGGTGGACCCGGCCTCGCGGAACGCGTCGGTGAGCTCAAGGAGGAACGTGCGGCTCAGGGCGTTGCGGCGGCGCGGCCGGTTCATGGTGATCGTGGTGAACGGTCCGTCACGATGAAGCAGGACGTCATTGTCTTCGCTCATGGTCCAGACGTTACGTCAGACCCTCGTCGTACGGTGGAGTCGCGTCCACGTGCCGAGGGGGTATGGCCTTGAAACTGCTCACCGCCACCAACTCCAGCCAGGGATTCCGCGACAACGACTTCGACTGGTGCGTCGAAGGCGAGCTCGTCCACATCGGGATGGTGTGCGCCAGCGACCAGGACGACCCGGACGGCGGCTGCGGCTGCGGCCGCTCCTTCGCCGGGCTGAACTCGCACCGCGCCACGACCACCGCGATGGTCCGGGAGATACCGGGCTTCACCGACGAGGACTACGTGCTGGCCATCCGCTCCAGCCTTGAGCAGCAGGGCTGTGACGCGTCGTTCGCCGAGCACGAGGCGGCGCTGCTGCGCTGCCTCGTGCGCGACTGGCCGGTCGGGGTGATCGTCGAGCGCCGGCTGGATGAGATCGTGGTACGGCAGGTCGTCCAGCCCTAGATTTCGGAGGTGCGCGATGCTCGTCGCGTTCTCGGTGACCCCGCTCGGCGCGGGCGAGGAGGTCGGCGAACTCGTCGCCGAGGCGGTCCGGGTGGTGCGGGCCAGCGGCCTGCCCAACCGGACCGACGCCATGTTCACCACGATCGAGGGCGAATGGGACGAGGTGATGGCCGTGGTGAAGGCCGCCACCGACGCCGTGGCGGCGCGGGCGCCCAGGGTGAGTCTGGTCGTCAAGGCCGACATCCGGCCCGGCGTGACGGGGGCGCTCGACGCCAAGGTCGAGTCCGTGGAGCGGCACCTCCGCCGGTCGTGAGCCCCGCCGTCAGGTGAAGCAGGCCCGCACGCCGTTCTCGCCGCCGCGGGAGAAGCTGCGGAGCCGCTGGACGGACGAGCCGTGGTCGCCGGGCTTCGTCCACGGCGCCTTGTCCCCGATGACCTGGAAGGCGTCCACCAGCTCCTGCTCGTCGCCGTCCTCGAACTTCAGCGTGCCGTCGTCGGACGAGCCGTAGAGGACGGCCCCGGCCAGGCAGTCGGCCTGGAGTTCGGCGGCGGGCGACACCAGGCCGCGGCGGAGCCGGTTCTGCACGGCATGGCCCCACTCGTGCGCGATCACCAGATAGACCCAGGCGTCGCCGCGGGCGTAGCCGGACCGCATGAGGTGGGCGTCCCAGGCGACGAAGTCGCCGGCCGGGCAGTAGGCGGCGTTGTCGCGTTCGAGGGGCTCGCCGTCGCAGGTCGGCGTCGAGCCCGGGTCGCGGCCGTCGTAGAGGCCGACGACGCGCGGTGAGCTGTACGAGCCGGTGAACAACCGCTCCCAGTGCCGCCGCCAGTAGTCGTCGGTGGTCGTCTCCGCGGTGCGGACGTCCTCCTGGAACTCGTTCTCGTCGAACTTCCCCGGGGGCGACTCCTGCGAGGCGGGTGCGGGGGTCGCGACCCGCGTGCCGTGCGCGCCGGGCGCCGCCGGGGCGGCCTCGAAATCGCAGGCGCCCGCCAGGGCGGCGGCCAGTGCGGCCGCGCCGGCGAGCGCAGCGAGCCGCCACCGCGAACAGGTCCGTGCGGTCTCCCTCATGCCGGGACATACGCATGCGAACCCGCGGAAGGCCGAACACCCGCCCGATTCGCCCCGCCAGGCGGTCGGCTAGGTCTCCTGGGGGGTCGCGACGAGACGGGCGGCGACGCGGTCGAGGACGGCCAGGTCCTCGGGCGGGAGGTCGTACAGCTCCGGCGGCGGGGTGTCGAGGATGCGCTCGGCCTCCGCGGCCGCGGCGCGTCCGGCCGCCGTCACGGTCACGATCTTGGAGCGGCGGTCGGCGGGGTTCGGGGTCCGCTCGGCCAGGCCGCGCCCGACCAGGTCGTCCACCACGATCGTGGCGTACGGGCGGTCGGTGACCAGCGCCTCGGCGAGGTCGCGCAGCGTCAGCGGCCCGGTCGCCGCGGCGATGCGGCGCAGCGCCTTGACCCGGAAGAAGCTCATGCCGAGCGCCTCGGACGCCTCGCGGCGCCGGTCGCCCCGCTCGTGCAGCAGGATCCGCAGGTTGTGCCACGCCCGGGCGGCGGCGTCGGCGGGCTCGGTCATCGGGCACTCGCTCCCGTCTCCTGGCGTGCGTCCGGTGCCGCGTCACCCGCCTCGAACAGGGCGGAGGTGCGTGCGGCGCTGCGGGCGGCGCGCCGGCCCGTGGTGACCGTGCCGAGCACCAGGACGGTGGCGGCGCACCCGGCGAGGATCCAGTATGCCGGGCGCGCGGCCGACACGAAGGTCGACGCGGCGTACGAGCCGGACGTCCCCGCGGCGAGCACGGCGCCGATCACCGCGACGCCGAGCGCCTGCCCGACCTGCCGGCTGGTGGAGGCGACGGCGGCCGCGACGCCCGCCTGGGCGCGCGGCATCCCGGACACGGCGGTGTTCGTGATCGGCGAGTTGACCATGCCGAACCCGACGCCGAACAGCACGTACGCCGCGACCAGCGTGAGGTCGCGGGTCTCGGCGTCGAACGCGGCGAACAGCAGGGCGCTGGCGAGCATCGCCCCGCCGGCGATCTGGAGCGGGAGCCGCGGGCCGCGGCCGCCGACGAGCCGTCCCGACAGCGGGGCGGCCGCGGCGGTCATCGCGGCCATCGGCAGCAGGTACAGCCCCGCCTGCAGCGCGGACATCCCGCGCACGTTCTGCAGGTAGAGGGTGTTGAGGAACAGGAACCCGCCGAGCGCCGCGAGCCCGCTGACGGCGATGATGGTCGCGCCGGAGAACGGGACGCTGCGGAAGAAGCGCAGGTCGATCAGTGGTTCGGGGGTGCGCAGGGCGTGCAGGACGAACCCGGCCAGCGACGCCACGGCCAGGATCGCGGCGCCGAGGACGGCCGGGTCGCGCAGGCCGCGCCCGGGCGCCTCGATGATCGCGTAGGTCAGCGAACCGAGCAGCACGATCATGAACGCCTGCCCGGCCGGGTCGAGCCGGCGCGGCCGCGGGGCCCGCGACTCGGGGACGAACAGCGCGGTCAGCGCGAGCGCGGCCAGCCCGATCGGCACGTTCAGCCAGAAGATCGAGCGCCAGCCCACGGAGTCGACCAGCAGTCCGCCGACGAGCGGTCCCATCGCCATGCTGAGGCCGACGACGGCGCTCCAGACACCGATGGCGCGGGCCCGCTCGCGCGGCTCGGTGAACACGTTGGTGATGATCGACATGGCGACCGGGTTGAGCATGGAGCCGCCGACCGCCTGCACGACGCGGGCGCCGACGAGCCAGCCGAGGGACGGCGCGAGGCTGCACAGCACCGATCCGGCGACGAACAGCGCGAGGCCGGTCTGGAACACGCGGCGGCGGCCGATCCGGTCGGCGGTCGAGCCGGACAGGATCAGCAGCGACGCGAGGACGATCAGGTACGCGTCGATCGTCCACTGGAGCCCGGAGAGCGAGCTGCGGAAGTCGTGCTGCAGCGACGGCAGGGCGACGTTGAGGATCGTGTTGTCGAGGCTGACGATGAGCAGGCTCAACGAGCAGATGGCCAGCACCAGAAGCCGGCGTCGGGGACTGAGTTCGGGCACACCGCCTCCAATCGTTGTAGCCCTACAACCATTTGAAGCCTACAACGATTCCCGGTGTGGTCAGTGCGGCGCGGGCGTGCGGGCGCGGGCGGCCGGAACGACCAGCGGGTTGCCGGTCTCCGGGCAGTCGATCACCCGGCACGGCAGCCGGAAGACCTGCTCGACCAGGTCGGACGTGACCACCGCGGCCGGTTCGCCCTCGGCGACGATCCGGCCGTCCCGCATCGCGATCATGTGCGTGGCGTACCGGGCGGCGTGGTTGAGGTCGTGCAGGACGGCGACGACCGTGCGGCCCTCCTCGTGCAGCCGCGCGCACAGGTCGAGCACCTCGATCTGGTGGGCGATGTCGAGATAGGTCGTCGGCTCGTCCAGGAGCAGCAGCGGCGTCTGCTGGGCGAGCGCCATCGCGATCCAGACGCGCTGCCGCTGCCCGCCCGAGAGCTCGTCCACGTGCCGGTCGGCGAGATCCTGGACACCGGTCGCGGCCATCGACTCGGCGACGACCCGCTCGTCCTCCTTCGACCACTGCCGCAGCAGGCTCTGGTGCGGGTACCGGCCGCGCGAGACCAGGTCGGCGACCGTGATGCCCTCCGGCGCGATGGACGACTGCGGCAGCAGGCCGAGCGTCCGCGCCAGCTTCTTGGCGGGCCAGCCGGCGATGGGCCGGCCGTCCAGGACGACCGTCCCCGCGGACGGCTTGAGGATCCGCGCCAGCGCCCGCAGCAGCGTCGACTTGCCGCACGCGTTCGGGCCCACGATCACCGTGAAGGAGCCCTCCGGGACGGCCACGTCGAGGTTCTCGGTGATGGTGCGCTTGTCGTAGGCGAGCGTCAGCCCGGTTCCGGTGAGGCGCGCGTTTGCATCCTTCAATTCAGATCCGTCCCGTCTTGCGTTCGGTCACGAGGAGCCAGACCAGGTATCCGCCGCCGAGCAGCCCGGTCACCACGCCGACCGGGAGCTGGTGGCCGGGGAACGCGCGCTGGGCGACCCAGTCGGCGGCCACCAGCAGCGCCGCGCCCATGCACGCCGCGGGCAGCAGGTTCGGCCCGGCCGTGCGGGTGAGCCGGCGGGCGAGCTGCGGCGCGGTCAGCGCGACGAACGCGACCGGGCCGGCCGCCGCCGCGGCGAGCGAGGTGAGCAGCACGGCCGCGGTGAGCAGGAGCAGCCGGACCCGCTCGATGGGGACGCCGAGGCCGTGCGCCGCGTCGTCGCCCATCTCCAGCATCCGCAGCGCCCGGCCGCAGCCGGCGAGGACGAGCGGGCCGAGGACGGCGAGCGCGGCGATGACGGGCCCGGCGTCCGCCCAGTCGCGGCCGTCCAGGCTGCCGGTCAGCCACAGGACGGCGCGCGCCGCGTCGGTGATCTTCGCCTGGGTGAGCAGGTAGCCGTTCACGCCGGTGAGGACCGCGGCGACGCCGATGCCGACGAGGATCAGCCGCTGCCCGTGCGCGCCGTGCCGCCCGGCGACCGCGTACACGACCAGCCCGGTCGCGAGGCCGCCGCCCGCCGCGCCGGCCGCGACCGCGACGCTGCCCGCGCCCGTCAGCACGATCACGGCGAGGACCCCGGTGGCGGCGCCCTGGCTGAACCCCAGGATGTCGGGGCTGCCGAGCGGGTTCCGGACGAGCGACTGGAAGATCGCCCCGGCCAGGCCGAGCGCGGCGCCGACCGCGAGCGCGGCCGCCACCCGCGGCAGCCGGATCTGGTTCACGATCAGGGAGTCGGCGGGCGAGCCGTGCCCGAACAGGGTCCGGACGACGTCGGCGGGGCTCATCGGGAAGTCGCCGCTGCCGATGAGGAGCACACCCGTCCCCAGCGCGACGCCGAGGCAGACCGCCGCGACGGCGAGAGCGCGTGGGCGGAAACGGAACGACGGCCCGCCGGGCGTGCGGATGACGGCGACATGCGGCGTCCTGCTCATGCGGCGGCCTTCCGCGGGCGCCGGACGAAGTAGAGGAACACCGGGCCGCCCGCGACGACCATCACGATGCCGACCTGGAGCTCGGACGGCCGGACGACGACCCGGCCGAGGACGTCGGCCGCGAGCATGAGGGCCGGCGAGAGGAGCGCGCAGTACGGGATCAGCCGCCGCAGGTCGGGGCCGGTCAGCGCGCGGACGAAGTGGGGCACCATCAGCCCGACGAAGATGATCGGCCCGCACGCCGCCGTCGCCGCCCCGCACAGCAGGGTGACCGTGACGATCGCGGCGATCCGGGCCCGGCCGGGGGACGCGCCGAGCGCGCGGGCCGCGTCCTCCCCCATGGCCATCGCGTTCAGCGGACGGGCCAGCAGCAGTGCCGTCACGAGCCCCACCAGGACGAACGGCGCGACCCGGACGACGGTGTACCCCTGCGCGGAGGCGAGGGAGCCGACCGTCCAGAAGCGCATCCGGTCGAGCGACGCGGTGTCGAGGAGCTGGACCGCGTTCACGTAGGAGAACAGCGCCGCGTTCAGCGCCGACCCGGCGAGCGCGAGCCGGGCCGGGGTGGCGCCGCGCCCGCCGCCGACCGCGTAGAGCAGCACCGCGACCGCGCCGGCGCCCGCGAACGCGAACCAGACGAAGCCGGTGAACGAGGTGACGCCGAGGAACGAGATCGCCGACACGACGGCCGCGGACGCTCCCGCGTTGATGCCGAGGAGCCCGGGGTCGGCGAGCGGATTGCGGGTCAGCGCCTGCATCACGGCGCCGGCGAGCCCGAGGGCCGTCCCGGCGAGGAGGCCGAGCAGCGTGCGCGGGACGCGCATGTCATGAACGACCGTGGAGGCGGCCGAGTCGGTGTGGAGCAGCCCGTTCCACACCTGCGCGATCGACAGCGGCTTCGCGCCGACCGCGAGGCTCAGCACGACGGTGGCGAGCAGGAGCAGCACCGCGGCGACGAGCCCGGCCGCCCACGGCGCGCCCCGCGCCCGCCCGGCGGACGGCCGCTCGGCGGGTGGCGTGAGCGGCGGCGACTTCGTCGACAACACCTGGTGGGCTCCGGGGGGACGTGCCGGGGACCGCCGTGACGGGTCCCACTCTGGACAAGATCTTAGGTTAGGTTAACCTAAGCTCGCATCGGCCACTATCCGGCCGCAGTAGTTGATTTGGGAGAACGTCCGTAATGTCGAACATCGGTGCTCGGCACCTCACCCGCCGCGGTTTCCTGGGCGCGAGCGGCGCCGTCGCCCTCGGGGCGTTCATCAGCGCGTGCGGAGACGGCGGAGGCGGAACGGCCTCGCCCCGCGGCGGCGCGTGGGAGTTCACCGACGACCGCGGCACGAAGGTCGACCTCAAGGCGCGCCCGCAGCGGGTCGTCGCCTACGTCGGCGCCGCCGCCGCCCTCTACGACTTCGGCGTCGACCGGCAACTCGTCGGCGTGTACGGCCCGACGAAGCTCAAGGACGGCAAACCCGACCCGCAGGCGGGGAACCTGCCCGTCGGCCGGCTGGAGATCATCGGCAACGCCTACGGCGAGTTCAACATCGAGAAGTACGCGGCGCTCCGCCCCGAGCTCCTCGTCGACAACATGTTCGTGCCACCCGACCTGTTCTACGTCCCGGCCGAGAGCAAGGACAAGATCTTCGCGCTGGCGCCGAGCGTCGCGATCTCCACCGGAGCCGTGTCCCTGCCGAAGCCGATCGAGCGGACCGCCGCGCTCGCCGCCGCCCTCGGCGCCGATCTGAAGTCCGCGAAGGTCACCGCCGCCAAGACCCGGTTCGAGAAGGCGTCCGAGACGCTGCGCGCGGCGGCCGAGGCAAAGCGCGGGCTGAAGGTGCTGGCGGCGTCCGCGAGCCCCGACCTCTTCTACGCCTCAAGCCCGGGCAAGAACACCGACCTCATCTACTTCAAGGAACTGGGGGTCGACCTGATCGTCCCGGAGAAGCCGGGCAAGGACGGCTACTTCGAGGAGCTGAGCTGGGAGAACGCCGGCAAGTACAAGGCCGACGTCATCATGCTCGACTCCCGGACCCAGGCGCTCCAGCCGAAGGACCTCGGCTCCAAGCCGTCCTGGAAGGACCTGCCCGCGGTGAAGGCGGGGCAGGTCATCGCGTGGCAGCCCGAGCCCCGCTTCTCCTACGAGGGCTGCGCGCCGATCATCGAAGCCCTCGCCACGTCCCTCCGGTCCGCCGGGAAGACCGGCTGAAAGGAAGCGTGATGACGACCCCGGCCCACCCGTACGCGTTCTTCGACCTGCACGTCCTGCGGTCCGAGCGGCTCGGCCCGTCCATGGTCCGGATCACCTTCGGCGGCGCGGCCGGTTTCGGCACCGGCGGACGCGACCAGCGCTTCAAGCTGTTCCTCCCGCACCCGCATCAGGACGCCCCCGTGATGCCGGAGAACAGCGACGGCGACACGTGGTTCGCCGACTGGCGGGCGCTCGACCCGGCCGAGCGCGGGATCATGCGCTCCTACACCGTGCGCGACACGCGCCCCGGCGAGCTCGACGTCGACTTCGCGCTGCACACCGACGGCGCTTCCGGCCCGGCCGCGCGCTGGGCCGCGGCGGCGGGCGCGGGCGACCGCGTCACCGTCCTCGGCCCGACCGGCCCCGACAACGGCGGCTACGACTTCCGGCCGCCGCCCGGGAGCCCGGTGGTGATCGCGGGCGACCTGACCGCGCTGCCCGCCATCGCCGGGAACCTCGCCTGGCTGCCCGCCGGGACGGCCGCCCAGGTGTGGATCGACGTCCCGCACGCCGAGGACCGGCAGGAGTTGCCGGCGGCCGCCGACGCGGAGATCACCTGGGTCTCCCCCGGCAGCCTGGTCGACGCGGTCCGCGCGGCCACGGTCCCGGACGGCGCCTACGCGTGGATCGCGGGCGAGTCCGCCGTGGTCAAGGCGCTGCGCCGGCATCTGGTGAACGAGCGCGGGCTGGACCGCCGCGCCGTCACCTTCACCGGCTACTGGCGGCGCGGCGCCACCGAGGAGGACCTGCTCTCCGAGGTCGTCGCCGGCGGCAGCCCCGCCACCGAGGAGTGAGTCACGGCGCCGGCAGGATGCCGTGCTCCAGCGCGGCCATCACCGCCGCCGTCCGGTCCGAGACGCCGAGCTTGCCGAAGATCCGCAGCAGGTGCGTCTTCACGGTCGCCTGGCCGATGTAGAGGCGCTCGCCGATCGCGGCGTTGGTGAGGCCCTCCGCGACCAGGGCGAGCACCTGCGACTCCCGCACCGACAGGACGGGCGGCGGCGCCGCCTCGCTCGCCGCCGCCAGCCGGGCCGACACCTCCGGCGACAGCACCCGCCGGCCGGCCGCGACGTCCCTGACCGCCGCGGCGAGGTCGGCCCGCGAGGCGTCCTTGAGCAGGTAGCCGGCGGCGCCGGCCTCGATCGCCCGGACGATGCCGGCGTCGTCGTGGAACGTCGTCAGCACGAGGATCCGGTGCCCGGGCAGCCGCTCGATCGCGCTGACCCCGTCCCCGGACGGCATCCGCAGGTCCATCAGGATGACGTCGGGACCTACGGCCGGCACCACCGCGACGGCCTCGTCCCCGGACGCGGCCTCCGCCGCCACCTCGATGTCCGCCTCCGCCGCGAGCATCCCCCGCAGCCCCTCCCGGACGATCGGATGATCGTCGACGATCATGACGCGGAGCACGGCACCGCCACCTCGACCCTCGTGCCGTCCCCGCCCGCGACCGTGAACGTCCCGCCGGCCTGCTCGACCCGGCTCCGCATCCCGCGCAGCCCGAACCCCCGGCCGGCCTCGCCCGGCTCGAACCCGCACCCGTCGTCGGCGACGGTCAGCCGCACCGGGTCGCCATAGACCAGCGACATCCGCACCGACCCCGCCCCCGAATGCTTCCGGACGTTCGCGAGCGCCTCCTGCGCCACCCGCAGCAGGACGACCTCCACCGCGTCCAGCGGCCGCGGTTCCCCCTCCACGACCAGATCGACGGGAAGGTCGAAGTCACGGGCCATCTTCCGCAGCGCCTCCACGAGCGAACCGCCGTCCAGCGCGGGCGGCGCCAGCGCCGCGACCAGGCCGCGCGTCTCGGCCAGGTTCTCCCGCGCCGCCCGGGCGGCGAGCTCCAGATGCCGGTTCGGGCCGACCTCCGCCTCCGCCGCCTGCAGCAGCATCGTGATGGACGTGAACCCCTGCGCGATCGTGTCGTGGATGTCGCGGGCCAGCCGCTCCCGCTCGGCGAGCACACCCGCCTCCCGGCTCACGCCGGCCAGCTCGTCCCGCGTCCGGTCCAGCTCCTCGATCAGGCGCATCCGCTCGCGGTTCTGCCGGCCGAGCCGTCCGATGAACACGGCGAGCAGCACGCTGCACGCGAGCGCCGCCGTGATGATCACGACCGTCACCGCCCGTCCCGCCCCGGACGCCGCCAGCGCGAGCCCGACCGGCCCGGAGAACAGCACGAACATCAGCGCGAAGCCGCGGGCCGTCCCGTACATCATGTAGACCTGCGGCGCCAGCGCGGCGAGTCCCGTCGCCGTCACCGGCGCGACCAGCGTCGCGGGGACGAACATGCAGATCAGCGCGACAGCGTAGATCCTGCACCCGGGCCGCGGCACCTCCTGCGACCGCAGCGCCTTCCGCCCGATCGCCACGTACGCCAGGCTCAGCAGGACGAGCAACGCGATCGCCGCGGCCCGCCTGCCCGGCGGCACCGCGTCGGCGGCCGTCGCGGCGATGGTCCCGACGAGCACCATCGCGAAGTAGGCGTCCCAGAACGGATACGAGCGCTGCCAGACGTTCTCCGCCCGCGCCACCCCCGGATCACCGGTCATGCCCCGATCACCCGCCCCCGTTTCCACCGACCGGTGGATAGTACTGCCCTCCACGTCACACGATCATCGTGACCATGAACAAGAACCCCGTCCGGCAGGCCCTCTTCGTCCTCACCATCGTGTACGGCCTCGTCATCGGACTCCTCGCCGTCCTCGACGTGGACGCCCTCGGCGTCGTCGCCGCCGCGGGCGCGGTCCTCATCGGCCTCGGCTGGGGCTTCTCCGGCATGTTCACCCGCCACAAGCCCCAGAACTGACCAGGCCCGACGTTGGACGACGGACCCCGGGAACGGCCGCCCGAACTCGATCACCCCAGCCAGGCAGGGAGACAACGCCGATGGGCACGACTCCCCACCACGGCTCCCACGAGGCACTCGAAACAATCGGCTCGTTTTCTCACCGCGGGCCCGGCCACAGTGCCGGGCCCGCTTCATGCCGGTCAGCCCACCCGCATAGCCGCCAACCCATCGTTGTTCTCTAAGAGCGCGTCTCACGTAGCCACAGTGCGGTCTGCGGAATAGCGCGGGACCATGCCGTCGGCGCCAAGCGCGGAACAAAGACACGAGGAACATCGCGCCGCCCCAGCGGCTCAGCCTCCTGGGCATCTCATGCCGCCTCACGACTGACCATTACCTCATGTGGCCCTCGATGCGCCCTGGTGCGTGCCCTGGCGTGCGGTCCCCAGAGTCGCCCGGAAGGCAGGGTTCGTCATCCATTCAATTCCGCCCCGCACGCACCGACTGCCCTGGAACCGATGAAGGCATAAAAGCGTCCCAATCCTCATGAGGGATTCTGATGACCGAATCACTAACGCCCGGCCGACCATGCGCGGAAGGTAAATACCCGATGAGGACGAGGCCTCAAAAACAGCAGGCGCCCCCGCCGAACGCGTCACCTGCTCTGACCAGGCAAACCAAAATATGGTTGATCACCGCGAGTGTGATGATCTTGTCAGCCCTGGTAGGTGTGCCTGTGGTCGGTCATCTGGTCAACGGTCCTTCTCCCGAGCCGGGTGACTGCCTGGAGGCGAAGGGGCGGGGCGGCAAAACCGGATACACCAGCGAGTTCCGCATCGTTTCCTGTACCGCGCCGACTGCCGCATACAAAGTGGCCATGTTCGGCGGCCACCTAGGCTGCGACGACAACACCTACGGTGAAACCTCCGCTTCAGGAAGGACGAGCGGCCGGTACCTGTGCCTGATGCTGAACGCGAAGGTCGGAGACTGCTTCTACCAGGAGGTCGGGTTCCCCACCGGCAAGGCCACCAAGGTGCCGTGCGGACCGTCAGCGACCTATCGGGTCGTCGCCGTAATACCGGGCAAGGCCCACCACACCGCCTGTGGCCCGGATGTCAATCCACTGGAGAGCGATCCCGCCAAGCCCCTCGCGTTGGTCTACCCTCGACCACCGCTCACGATCTGCACGACCGGCATCTGACCGGCCTGCCGCGCCGAACACCCCGCAGACCGCAAGCAACTACGGCCGGTGATCAAGCAAGGCACCGAAGCGAGACGCGTTTTTCGTGATGAATCAGGCGAGTGGCTCCCCTCCAAGGGAGCACAAAAGGCCCCTGCCCACGATCGCAGCGGAGCCTGACCACGAGCCGCAACCAGGAGGGGGCGTGGGGCGGAGCCCCCACATCGGGGGTCCGGGGGTCGCCCCCGGGGAACACTGCGGGCCCCGGCGAAAGCAAGCGAAGCGCGCTGAGCAGCCGAAGCCGCCTCGGCTCCCGCGATTGGACTCGAACCAATAACCTGCCGGTTAACAGCCGGCTGCTCTGCCGATTGAGCTACGCGGGATCGTGCGTCCGGTGGGGTCGTGGCCCCCTGCCGGCGGGTCTAGGTTAGCGCATGTCCGGGGCTGTTCGCGCACCGTTATGGGTGGGGGCGGCGCTGGCGGGTATGGGGGTGTCACGATTCCGCCGTCAGTGGGAGTTGGACATGAAGACCCGCATGATGTTCATGGCAGGAGCCGCGGTCGGCTACGTCTTCGGGACGAGGGCCGGGCGTGAGCGGTACGAGCAGATGAAGCGGTTGTCGAAGCAGGTGTCGGAGAACCCGAACGTGCAGGAGGCCGCGGGGATGCTGCGGTCGAAGGGCGAGGAGTTCGCCGGGGCGGCGCGCGGCAAGGCCGGGCAGCTGAAGGAGCGGGTGCCGGAGCAGATGCCGGGGCGGCACAAGGTGTCGGACGAGGAGCAGCCCCCGGTGTATCCCGGTTAGAGGCCGGTCTGGCGGCGCAGGTCCTCAAGGACCTGCTCGGCCTGGGCGCGCAGGCCCGGGTCGGTGGGGTCGAGTCCGGCGTCGAAGACGAACGTCCAGCGCACGTCGCCCCCCGCGGCGGGGCGCCGGCCGGCGATGCGGACCTTTCCGCCGCCGGGTAGCACCGCCTGGTGGGTGACGGCGATGGTGGCGGTGACGCGTTCCCGGACGGTCTCCGGCACGGAGCCCGGGTCGGTGAGCCGCACGTGGTGCTCGGTGCCCCCGGAGGTCTCCTTGACGTGCAGCCAGCCGTCCTTCCAGGTGGCGTGGTCGACGCGTTCCCAGGGGATGCGGGCGAAGCCGCCGGACGGGGTCGGGACGTGCAGCGCGGTGACGGTGGCGACGACGTGGGAGCCGCCGCGGGTGGGGGCCGCGGCGAGGACGCGCTCGCCGCGTTCCAGCGCGAGCGTGTCGCGGACCGCGGCGGGCAGGGGACCCCGGAGTAGACGCATGGCCCCAACGGTAGGCGATCAGGCGGCCTGCGGGGCGCGCCGGGCCCCGAGGAGGTCGAGGACGAGGGCGGCCGACCAGGCGTAGTCGTGGCTGCCGCGTCCGGTGCCGTCGAACGGGTCGAAGAACTCGCGGAAGCCGGACTGGCGGACGAGCCGCATGGTGGAGCCGTAGAGCAGGTCGGCGACGACCGGGAGCCCGTGGCCGAGGGCGCCGTACCAGACGAGCCAGTTCGTGCTGATCCAGGTGGGGCCGCGCCAGTATCCGCCGCGGTCGAAGGCGGGCGCCTGGATGTCGCAGGTGGGGACGGGGTAGCCGGCGGCGCCTGCGAACCGGGCGGACAGCAGCAGGTCGACGAGGGTGCGGACGATCGGGGCGGGCAGTTCGGGGTCCAGGAGCGGGCCGAACGCGCCGACGGTGATGACGGGGAGCAGTCGGTCGTCGCGCAGGTCGCGGGCGCGGAAGCAGCCGGTCTCGGGGTCCCAGAGCCGGTCGAGCATGGCCTGGTGGACGCGCTCCGCGCGTTCGCGGTGCGGGACGGGGTCGGCGCCGACGATCCGGGCGATGTCGGCGAGGGCGTGCGTGGACGCCAGGTATGTGGCGTTGACGAGGGGGTCCTCGACGGCGAAGGGGTGCGTGTCGCGGAAGTAGCCGGGCCGGTAGCCCGCCTCCCGCATGAGCGCGACGAGCCGCACGTAGCGGTCGTAGTCCTCGCCGTTCGGCAGCGTGTGGGGGCGGAGGCCGGGCGCGTAGGAGGACGGCGGGAGCTGCAGGGCGCCGAGGGGGCGGTCCCAGGCGGGGCTGTTGTCGAGGCCGGACTCCCACGGGTGGCAGATGGCGACGAGGCCGCTGGAGCCGAGGTCGCGGCAGCGGGCGAGGTAGCGGTGCTGGGCGGTCAGCATCGGGTACAGGCGGGCGAGGAAGGCCCGGCTGCCCTCGCCGTCGGCGGCGCATTCGTGCAGGCGGAGGGCCGTGAGCGCGTGCAGCGGCGGCTGAGTGAGGCCGGAGGTGTGGACGCCGCGCGGCGCGTCGCGCTGCCGTTCGCTGCACCACAGTTCCGGGCCGGGGAAGAAGGCGTGCCGGTCGAGGCTCGTGTTGAACACGATGTGGGGGAGCATCCCGTCCGCCCACTGGCCGCGGAACAGGGAGAGGAGCTCGGCCTCGGCGCGGTCGCGGCGGTGGCGGGCGAGCCCCATGCTGATGAAGGCCGAGTCCCAGCTCCACTGGTGCGGGTAGAGGCCTGGCGACGCGGCGGTGGCGGTCCCGGTCCAGTTCGCGTCGAGCACCCGCGCCGCGGCCTTCCACAGCGCGGTCTCGTCGCCGGTCAGACGGGAGCTCATGTGGTCCAGGTGACCTCCTCCTGAGCGAGAGAAGGGTTCACCGTGATTGTCGCCCTCAGATGGCGGCCACGGCGACCCCTGGAGCGGCGTCGGTTCTCAACGGATGACTTCCGTGGTTCGTGATTATTTACGGTGCCGCCGCGCGTTCCAAGAGCCAATAGGCGATCTCCTCGCCGGCGGCGATGCCGCGTGCGGCGGTGACGGCGGTGTCCGGGGACGTCCAGCCGGTGTCGTGCAGTTCGCCGTGGGCGGGGCGGATCGACCGGCCGGCGGCTTCGAGCAGCTCGATGTCCAGGAGCGAGTCGCCGGTGGCGAGCATCGTGGACGCGCCGGTGCGGCGGGCGACCTCCCCGGCGGCGGCGGCCTTGGACAGGCAGGCGGGCAGGCAGTACACCTTCCGGCCCTGCAGCGACGTCCGCCAGCCGCGTTCGCCGCACCATCCGGTGAGGTCCTCGACCCACCCGGACGGCAGCGAGGCGCGGTCCACGACCGTGTAGGCGAACAGGCCGGACGCGGTGCGCCGCTTCAGCACGAAGTCGCCGGAGACACGGGTGAGGTGGTCCTGGACGTCCGCGAGCGGCGCGCACCCGCCCGAGACCCGGTTCCGGACGGTAGCCGCCCATTCCGGGTCGTCCTCGCCGTCCACGAGGAGGTGGCCGCCGTTCGCGCAGATGGCGTACGAGGGCGGCTTCTCCAGCAGATGCACGCGCCGGTACTGCTCCGGTGTGCGGGTCGTCGTCGGGACGAACGTGGCCGCCGTCGAGAGGGCTTCCAGCGTGCGCGCGGCCGGCTCGGTCATGTAGGAGAGCGGCGCGCCCTGGTAGAACTCCACGCACAGCAGGCGCGGCATCGTCTCGTCCGGCCCGTCCAGGCCGAAGGCGGCGGCGGAGTAGATGAGCGTGCGGTCCAGGTCGCAGCACACGAGGACGGTCACTGGACGGCCCCCTGACCGAACCGCGGGTGTATAAGCCCCATGCACGCATAGGGGAACCTGCCGGGCTCCACGTCATGGACGGGCACACCCCGTTCGCCGGCGAGCAGCCTGATGTGCGTCACCTCGGGTCCGGCGTCGGCCCGCACGAGCACCTTCCATGGGACGCGCCGCAGCAGCACCCGCGTGGTCTCCCCGATCCCGGGCTTGACGAGGTTCAGGTCGTCGATCCCTTCCGCCTCGGCACAGCGCCGGACGGCCTCCCACCCCGACCAGTCGGGGGCGCGGCCGGCCGCGCGGAGGTCCGGCAGGTCCTTCGCCACGCGCTCGGCCACGTCCGGGAACCGCGCGCAAATGGTGTCGAGGAAGACGGCCGACACGTCGTCCGGGGCCAGTTCGGCATAGAACTTCGCGCCGTGGAAGTCGCCGGGCCCGATCAGTGAGTCGTTCAGGACCGTGCGGCTCACCAGGCCCGACACGGTCGAGTTGAGGCAGGCGGAGGGGATCAGGAAGTCGTCCCGCGTGCCGTAGAGGGACGTGCACCGCCCCGGATCGGCCAGCACCGCTAGATCGGGCGGGAACGGATGCGATGCCAGGGCGGCGGTGAGTTCGCGCGTGATGGCGCCCTTGCCCGTCCAGCCGTCCACGAACATCACGGACGCCGGGTCGTGGCGCCCGGCGAGATATCGCAGCGCCACGGTGTCGATGCCGCGCCCGCGCACGATGCTGACCGCGTAGTGCGGGAGGTCGAGGCCGTGGGCGAACCTCGCCCAGCGGCGCATCAGGATCCCGACCGGCGTCCCGGCCCGCGCCAGCGACACCAGGACGGTGCCCGGTCCGCGCTCGGCGAGGATCATCTCGGTGACCAGCCCGGTCGCGTAGGCGAGCCGTTCGGCGGACGCCTCCAGCGCCTCGTGGAACAGCCGCCGGTACTCGGGGCCCGGCTGGTACTCGACCGGAAGCGACTCGGCGTAGTGCGCCCGGCCCGACTGGATCGCCGCCTCACGCTCCTCTGTGGGCGCTTCGAGCCGCACATGGGAGAGGTCCTTGAGCAGCCACGTGACGTCCTCCGCCGGGTAGCTGCCAAAGGACGGCCCGTACAGCGGCTTCACGCACACCTCCCATAGGCGGGGACGGTCGCGACCAGAACCGGCGTAAGCGCGCGCAGCCGTTCCAAGAGCCCATGAGTGAGGGCCGAGGTGTCGCCGACATCGTCCACGACGAACACGATCCGATCGAACCCGCGTTGACCGGCGCCAGGAGCGACGTTGTAGGCGTACCGCTCCCCTGGCCCATCAGAGGGATCGTCATGCGATGGGAAGGCGAGCCGCGTCCGGATCGCATAGCCAGGGTCGTCCACGGCCAGGACGGGTGAACGCGTCGTCGTCGAGTAGCGGACGTCCACGTGCGGCAGCGCGTCTGCGAGCGCCTCAGCGAGACGCAGCGGCGCGTACATCAGCTCCTCGAAACCGAGCACGAGGACGCGGGAGGCTCCATCGAGCCCCGCCGCGAGGACGTCGCCCATCCGCTCCAAGTCCTTCTCCAGCCGTGCCCGGTGCTCGGGCAGGAATCCGTGCCGCCCCCCATCCGGCAATCCGGCGGGCCATTCCAGCCCGACCCGGGAGACCTCGAACCGGGGGCCGCCCTCCTCCGACACATCTGAAGAGATTCCGGCGACGAGTTTTTTCCCCGCTTCCAGGATGCCGTCCGGAAGCTCGACATGCCCTCCCGCCAATGCCACCGCGTCAATGCGGGCACCCATCTGGGCGGCGAGCGCGTCCATGCGGGCCCGATCGGCAGCGTCCCGCAAATCGACCAGGGCCGCCAGAACGTAACGGCTCCTGGGACGGACGGCATGCAGAGCCTCGATGGTGTTCAGCACCGTCCGGCCGGTGGAAAGCTCATCGTCCACCAGAACCACCGGGGCGTCACGGTCGAACGCGGTCGCGTCGCCAGGCAGCAGCAGATGGCTGGTGGCGTGACTGTGCTCCTCCTCGAACCCGCCATAGGTGACGAATCCTTCAACGGGACGCCTCGTGGAGTGCAGGTAGTAGGCGCCGCCCAGAGCGTCCGCGACCGAATGCCCCAAGGCCGTGGCGGTCTCGGCATAGCCCAGCACGATCGCGTCCACGGGTGCCTGAGGTGCGCGCATGAGATCGCGAAGAGCGGAGGCCGCCCCCGGAACACCATGCAGCCCGTCCAAGAGAAGCGAACCGGGATGGGACGGCTCCTCCCCTCGCAGGCACGCGCGCACAAGCTCGCCCAGCAACAACCCCGACCCGTACACAAGCCGCGGATCGGTCGGGACATGCTTGCCCAGCACGGCGGAGACCAGCAGATGCGCCCGCTTCGGGTTGCGGCGCACGGCGAGCCCGACAAGAGACGAAAGCCCGGCACCGCCAGGGCTGGCGCCGTCAGTGAGGCGTACGCCGAGACGGGACGCCACCCAGGAGCCGGTCACCGGACGTCCGCCGCTTCCAGCAGCTCGACGAACGTGACGCCCTCCGCGGCCACCCCGAACACCCGGGCGCGCAGCATCAGCCGCTGGGCCCACGCCCGGTGCGGCTTGGCCTCGTTCATCTTGTTGGCGTACGAGCTGGCCATCGCCCCGCCCCCGGTGACACCGAGGATGTCGGCGGCGTCGCAGTACTCCTCGTGCGTCACCACCGACAGGGCGTGCACCGCCGCCACATGGCTCGGATGGATCACGGTCTTGCCGGTGAGGCCGTTCGCCTTGTCCAGGTGCACCTCGCGGATCAGCCCGTCCAGGTCGGAGGTGATCAGCCGCTGCCGCAGCGGCGCGGCCCGCTGCCGGTCGAACGGCGACTGCCGCAACTGCGGCTTGAACATCCGCTCCCCCTGCGAGAAGTACTCCCAGACGGGTCCGGTCACGATGTATCCGGTGCCGTCGGCGCGGCCGAGGATGTTGACCACGTCGCAGATGACGCCCGCGACCGGCCGGATGTCGTAGATCGTCAGGTCGGGCGGACGGCGCAGCCCGTAGGCGGCGGACATGTCGGTCGCGCCGAGCCGGACCGCGAGGATCCGCGACCGGTGCTTGGCGAGCAGCCGCGCCACGTCGTACAGCATCTCCGCGCGGGTCTCGGCGTACACGGCCTCCGGGCTCTCGATCACCGGCATCGCCAGGAGCCGGCGCCCGGAGCGGGCGGCCGCGTCCTCCAGCGCGTCCAGGAACGCTCCACCGCCCGTCGCGGTGAACTTCGGCAGCACGAACCCGGTGACCAGCTCGGCGGCGTCGCCGAGCCGGCCGATCAGGTCGGCGATCTGCCGGGGGTCGCGGACCCGGACGAACAGCAGCGGCACGTCCCCGCCGCGCTCGCGCAGCGTCCGCAGCTGCGCGACGAGGTTGGCCTCCCCCGACCCGACCTCGTCGTCGCCGATCGCGTCCTCCAGGCACACGACCATGCTCATCACGCCCCGCCGCGCGGCCCGCCCGATGTCGGCGGCGAGGCGGGGTCGCGTGGCGGGGCAGTACAGCGTCGCGCCGAGCGCCACCGCCAGCACCGCCGGGTCGTCGTGGCGTCCGAACGGGCGCGGGTGCCGGTAGAACAGGTGCTTGCGACGCGCGGCGTCGATGTGGTCGAAATGCCGCATGGACAAGCCGTTAAGGGCGGTTGCCGGGGGGTGTGGGGGGTCGCCCCCCACCGGAGGAACGTCCCGGATCACAGGTGGGTCGACACGGCCGGCAGCAGGTGCTGGAACGTGCGCCCGGTCGCGGTCGCGCCGATCGCGGTCATCGACCAGCCCTGCCCGTCCCGCGACACCTTGGCCATGATCTGCGCGCTGTGCTGCCCGGCGCCGCTCAGGTCGTAGCGCGCGATCTCCTGGCCGGTGCTCTCGTCCACCAGCCGGCAGAACGCGTTCGCGATCTGGGAGAAGTCCTGGCCGGTGAACGAGTTGACCGTGAACACGAGCTGGGTGACGTTGGCCGGGACGCTCTGCAGGTCGACGTTGATGACCTCGTCGTCGCCCTCCCCCGCGCCGGTCAGGTTGTCGCCGGTGTGCTGGACGGACCCGTCCTTGCTGCGCAGCTGCCGGAACCACACCTGGTCGGAGAGGTTCCCGCCGGCGTCGAACAGCAGGCAGGACGCGTCCAGGTCGATGGACTGCGTCTTGCTCTTGCCGAACATGCCCTTCTTGGCGACGGCGTCCCAGCCGAGACCCATCTTGACCCGGCTGAGCGTGCCCCCGCCCGGCTTGGCCAGCGAGACCTTCTGCCCCTTCTGCAGCGAGATCGACATCGTCGGCTCCTTTGGTGATCGATGTGTGTCGCGGGGTGGGGGGAATTCGCCGGTCAGACGTTGCTGGAGTGCAGCTGCTTGTCTCCGCCCGACGCCGTGCCCGAGGAGTCCGAGTCCTCGTTCCGGTTGCGGAACACGGAACTGGCGAACGCGGCGATGATCAGGCCGGCGCCGAGCCCGCCGGTGATCCACTCGGGCACGTGGTGGCCGATGCTGACCAGCATGCACACCGCGAGGGCCCCGATCGCCCAGTGCGCGCCGTGCTCCAGGTAGATGTACTCGTGCAGGGTGCCCTTGCGGACCAGGAACACCGTCAGCGACCGGATGTACATGGCGCCGATGCCCAGGCCCAGCGCGATGACGATCGGGTCGGTGCTGATCGCGAACGCGCCGATGACGCCGTCGAAGCTGAACGAGGCGTCCAGCACCTCCAGGTACAGGAAGAGGAAGAACCCCGCCTTGCCGGTGGCCAGCGCCAGCGAACTCGGACCCGAGCGACCGCCGCTCTCCCCGGCCTCCCCGCCGTCCTCGTCGTCCTCGTCATCGTCGTCGCTCGCCTCGGAGAACAGCTCGCCGAGCCCGTTGACCAGGATGTAGGTCACCATGCCGAGCACGCCTGCGATCATGACGTTCCCCGGGTCGTCGGCCGACAGCCACGCCACGAACGCCAGCGAGCCGCCCGCGACGACGACCGACAGCTGGTCCAGCTTGCCGATGCGGGCGAGTGGCCGCTCCAGCCACGGCAGCCATTTGTCGGCGCGTTCCTCGAACACGAAGTCCAGGAACAGCATCATCAGGAACATGCCGCCGAACGCCGCGATCATCGGGTAGGCGTCGTTCATCAGCTGGTGGTAGCGGTGCGAGTCGTTGAGCGCCAGGTCGAACGCCTCGTAGGGGCTCAGCTTGGCGGTGATCCCGACGATCAGCAACGGGAAGACCAGCCGCATGCCGAACACCGCGATGGCGATGCCGATGGTGAGGAAGATCTTCTGCCAGAACTCGCTCATCCGGTCGAGCACCTTGGCGTTCACCACGGCGTTGTCGAAGGACAGCGAGATTTCGAGGACGGCCAGCACGGCGACCAGGGCGAGCCCGGTCGGCCCGTCATAGAGCAGGGCGATGAGCAGGCCGACGACCGTGACGCCGAAGGACCAACCGAAGGTGCGAAGAATCATGCGCGTATTTCTGTTAGAGAGGACGGCCGGGCGGGGCGGCCGGGGTGCGGGGGCCGGCGGTCAGCCGACGTTGACGCCGAAGTCCATCGCGATGCCGGCGAGACCGGAGGCGTACCCCTGTCCGACGGCCCTGAACTTCCATTCGCCGTTGTGCCGGTACAGCTCGCCGAAGACCATGGCCGTCTCGGTGGACGCGTCCTCGGTGAGGTCGAAGCGGGCGAGCTCGTTGTTGTCCGTCCGGTTGACGATCCGGATGTAGGCGTTGCGGACCTGCCCGAAGCTCTGCTGCCGGTTGTCCGCGTCGTAGATCGAGACGGGGAACACGATGCGGTCGCAAGGGGCGGGCACCGCGGTGAGGTTGACGTGGATCGACTCGTCGTCGCCCTCGCCCTCACCGGTCAGGTTGTCGCCGGTGTGCTCGACCGAGCCGTCCGGGCTCTTCAGGTTGTTGAAGAACACGAAGTGCTGGTCGGACATGACCTTGCCGGTGTTCGCGAGCATCAGCGCGGACGCGTCCAGGTCGAAGTCGGCGCCGGTGGTGGCGCGGACGTCCCAGCCGAGGGCGACGGTGACCGCGGTGAGGTTGGGGGCGGCCTTGCTCAGTGAAACATTGCCGCCCTTGGCGAGTGAGACTCCCATGTTCGGGCCAGTCCTTTCCTGATGAGCCTGTTCAGATGTTGACGCCGAAGTCGGCCGCGATGCCCGCCAGACCGGACGCGTATCCCTGGCCGACCGCCCTGAACTTCCACTCCGTCCCGTTCCGGTACAGCTCTCCGAAGACCATCGCGGTCTCCATCGAGGCGTCCTCGGACAGGTCGTAGCGCGCCATCTCCGTACCGTCGGCCTGGTTGAGGACCCGGATGTAGGCGTTGCGGACCTGCCCGAAGTTCTGCCCGCGGCTGTCGGCGTCGTAGATCGACACCGCGAACGCGACCCGCTCGGCCGTGCCCGGCATCGCGCCGAAGTCGACCTTGAGCTGCTCGTCGTCGCCCTCGCCCGCGCCGGTGGTGTTGTCGCCGCTGTGCTCGACCGCGCCGTCCGGCGTGCGCAGGTTGTTGAAGAACACGAAGTGCTGATCGGTGATGATCTTGCCTGAGGCGTCCAGGACCATCGCGGAGGCGTCGAGGTCGAAGTCCGTTCCGGTGGTGGTGCGCAGGTCCCAGCCGAGACCGACGTTCACCGCGGACAGGCCGGGGGCCTGCTTGGTGAGCGAGACGTTGCCGCCTTTGCTCAGGCTGACGGGCACGATGGGCCTCCCAGATCACATGCCGTATCGGACGCCGTCCCGGCGCCCAGCCTTATCGACGTAGCAGCGATGCTATCCGTTCCATCCTTTATGAAGGGATGACGGCGACCTTTGTGATCCGGTTGCCGCTCGGCGGACGCTCCGCCCTCCGCCGGCCCCGCCCGTCTCACGCATGCGGAGGGTTTGCGCAAGACTGGGGGCGGACGAAGGGAGGCTGCGTTGCGGGGACCGGGTGACCAGCGCCGCCGGAGCGGCCGCGGGGCACAGGCTGCTGCCGGGGCCGTCGAGGCCAGAGAGGCGGCCGCGGCCGCCTTCTACGACATGGACCAGGCACAGAAGTACATCGACGGGCGCGTCACCGTGTTCGAGGACCTGGACGCCAAGGCCGCCGCGCCCGCGCGGCGGGAGTTCAGCGGGCTCGCCGAGGCCGCCGACGCCGCGTCCGTCGCCTACATCTCCGTCCTGGACGCGCACGACCTCGATGACCGGGACCGGTCACCGGCCGAGTACGACGCCGCCCGGCGCGCGTTCGTCGCGTCCACCGAGCGGCTGCAGCACATCACCAGGAACCTGAACGGATTCGCCGAGCGGCTCGCGCCGCAGATGGCCCGGCTGGAGTCCGCGCTCGACCAGCTCCCGCCGCGGCTCACCGCCGCCCGCGACGCCGTGGCCGCCGCCGACACCGCCGTGGCCGCGGCGAAGGAGGCCGGGATGGACGCCTCCGAGCCGGAGGCGGAGCTGGAGCGCGCCCGGCAGGTGCTGGCGCAGCTCGGCTCGCAGGGGCTCGGCGGGCTCGGCCTGGACGGCGCCATCCGCAAGGCCGACGAGGTCCGCGACATCGCCGAGCGGGCGCGTGAGGCCGCCGCGGAGCTGCCGCAGATGGCGCAGAAGGTCCGCAACTCGCTCGCCTCCGCCCGGACGCGGGTGGACGTCGTCGCGAACCGCGCCGGGCCCGTCAGGGAGGCGATGCGGATCCTGGTCCGCGGCTACTCCCAGTCGTGCTGGCAGGACCTGAAGGGCGCGCCCGAGTCCATCGAGGCGGCCGTCACCCGGGCCCGCGAGCGGCTGAACGAGGCGTCCGCGTACGCGGCCCGCACCGAGTGGCGGCAGGCGCAGCAGGCGCTCACCGCGGCGCGCACCGAGCTGAACGCCGCCGACCGCCGCGCCGGCCAGGTCACCGGCCGGGTGGACGAGCTGAAGGCGGTCGCCGAGGACCCGTCCCGGCCGGCCGAGGGCGTCCACTTCGCGGTGCGGGACGCGCAGCGGCTCGCCATGTCGCAGCCGGGCGGGCCCGCGCCCCAGCACGTCCAGGTGCTGGACTCGCTCGTCGAGCGGCTGGAGCGCGCGCCGGACCGGCTCACCGGGGCGCACCCGGACTACTGGGCCTACCTGCAGGAGCTGGAGTCCATCAAGACGACCGCCGGCGACGTGGTGGCGCGCATCCGGGCGGAACGCGCGCAGCAGGGCTAGGCGAACAGCAGGGTCGGCTAGGTGAACAGCGTGTCGCCCCAGTGGCCGCCTTCGCGGACGCCGGGCGGGCACGCGTAGACGCCGGATCCGACGTGCTGGATGTACTCGTTCAGCGCGTCGGCGGCCAGCGAGTTCTGGATCTTGATGAACCCGGTGCGCGGGTCGCGCTGGAAGGCGATGAAGAACAGGCCCGCCTCCAGCCGCCCGAGGCCGTCGGACCCGTCGGTGAACGAGTAGCCGCGGCGCAGGATCCGCGCCCCGTGGTTGGAGTCGGGGTGGGCCAGCCGGACGTGGGCGTCCGGCTTCATCTGCGCCAGGACGGGCTTGTCGCGCTCCCTCTCCTGCCCGACCGGCGCGCCCTCGCCCTTGTTCCGGCCGAAGATGTCCTCCTGCTCGCGCAGCGACGTCCGGTCCCAGGTCTCGATGTGCATCCGGATGCGCCGCGCGACGAGGTAGGAGCCGCCCTCCATCCAGTCGGCGCCGTCGCCCTTGCCCGCCCACACGTGCCGGTCGAGCAGCGCCTTGTCGGTCTCGGCGATGTTGTCGGTGCCGTCCTTGAACCCGAACAGGTTGCGCGGGGTCTGCGCGCTCGGCGTCGTCGAGGACGTCTTGCCGAAGCCCAGCTGGGACCAGCGGACCGCGACCACGCCGAACCCGATGCGGGCCAGGTTCCGGACGGCGTGCACCGCGACCTGCGGGTCGTCCGCGCACGCCTGGACGACGATGTCGCCGCCGCTGCGGTCGGGGTCGAGGTTGTCGCCGGGGAAGTGCGGCAGGTCGACGAGGGCGGGCGGGCGGCGCGCCTTGATGCCGAACCGGTCCTTGCCGTCCTTCTCGAACAGCGTCGGGCCGAACCCGATCGTCAGCGTGAGCCGGGACGGCGGCAGCCCGAGCGCCTCGCCGGTGTCGTCGGGCGGCGCCACCGCCGGCCCGGCGACCGCGCCGTCCCCGACCGGCCTGCCGGCGGTCATGGCGGCGGCCGCGTCCGTCCACTCCTTCAGCATCCGGACGAGCCGGTCGCGGTCGCCGGTCGTCACGTCGAACGCCGCGAAGTGGAGCCGGTCCTGGACGGGCGTGGCGATGCCCGCCTGGTGGGCGCCGCGGAACGCGATCGCCGCGCCCGCGGCGGTGTCCTCGTCGGCGGACGCCACCCGGTCCAGGCCCGCCCCCGCGGCGGCGCCGACGAGCAGGCTCGCACCGGAGAAGCCGAGCATCCTGCGCCGGGACAGCCCCGGCCGTGTCTCCGTCATCTCGCCACCGTCCCCTTCGTCCCGGGTCACTTCGCGACGGCTTCGGCGAGCTTGGAAAGGGGCTCGCCCAGCGCGTTCACGGCGTCGGCCAGTTCCTTGCGGTCGCCCTTGCCGACCTTGTCGTAGGAGACGTAGCCGTCGCCCTTCTCGTGCTTCTTCAGCAGCGCCTCGACGGCGGCGAAGTTCTCGTCGAGGTCCTTCGCGAGCTGCGCGTCCCGCTCCTGGACGACCGGCTTGAGCAGCTCGTAGATCTTCTTGGCGCCGTCCACGTTGGCCTTGAAGTCGACCAGGTCGGTGTGGCTGAACGCCTCCTCCTCGCCGGTGACCTTGCCGGTGGCGACCTCGTCCAGCAGTTCCTTCGCGCCGCCCGCCATGTCGTTGACCGGGTCGAGGGTGAGGCCGGGCAGCCGCGACTTCAGCGTCTCCAGGTCCTTCAGCAGCTGGTCGCCGTACTTCTCCTTGCCCTTGACCGAGCCGTCCTTCCAGAGGGCCTTCTCCAGCAGGTGCCAGCCGGACCAGTCCTTCTTCTCCTCCGGCTTGAGGTCGGCCTCGCGGGCGTCGACCTTGGGGTCGATGTCGCCGAACTTCTCCGCGACCGGCTCGATCGTCTCCCAGCCGACGCGGGACGGCGCGTACAGCTCCTTGGCCTTCTCGACGTCGTCGGCCTTGACCGCGTCCACGAACTTCTTCGTCTTGGCGATCGTGTCGTCGAGCCGGACGACGACGAACGCCTTGTAGTCGGCGGCGGCCTTGTCGAGCCGCTGGTCACCGCCTGCCGCGGCCCCGCTGACCGTGACGTTCTGGGACGGGCCTTTGCCGGTCTGCCCGGCGCTGCACAGCAGCTTGAACTGGCCGGCGGGCAGGTTCACGACGAAGTCGACGCTGGTGCCGGGCCCGATGTTCTCCCGCTCGGCGAGGATCTTGCCGTCCGGCTTGAGGACCTCGAACTCGTTGACCTTCGAGCCCTTGTTGGTGACCTTGAAGGTGGTCTTGCCCGCGGGCAGGTCGGTCTTGGCCACCTCGCAGGAGTCGTCGGTGGCCGTGACCGCGATGCCGCCCGCCGCGTCCGTCTTGTCGCCGTCACCGCCGCACGCCGTCAAAAGGGACATCGACACCGTGGCGGCGCCGGCGAGCGCGAGGACGGACACAGGACGCATCAGGGACTCCAGGGGGCGCGCAGATGGTTAGGCTTACCTAAATTAGCGAAAGCTAACCTCAGCACGTCAAGTGGCCCCCGCGACAGTGAGTCATCCCACGTCGCGGGCCCCCTCAGCGCGGGCGGTCCTGCAGGCCCATCGTGAGGTTGCGCGCGACCATCGGCGGGCCACCGGCCTGCGGCTCCCCGTACGGGGGCATGTGCCCCTGCTGCGGGGGCTGCTGCTGGTACTGGGGCGCCTGCTCGCGCTGCTGCCCCGCCGGCTCCGCCCAGACGGCCGTCCCGTAGGCGCAGACCTCCAGGACGCTGCCGACCGCGGCGGTGTCGAACCGCATGCCGACCACCGTGTTCGCGCCCTTGCGGCGCGCCTCCTCGCCGAGCCGGTCCACCGCCTCCCGGCGCGCCGCGGCCAGGCTCACGCCCGGCTGCTCCCCCGTCACCCGGAACGTCGCACTGCTACCGGCCTGCCCGGGGTGCGGAGCCGAGCCCTGATCCGCTTGGACGGCCGTACCGAGGACCTCCCCGAGCACGCTCCTGATCTCGTACCCCGCCACGCCATCAGTCGTCACGATCAGCATGTCCACCACGGTAAATCAACGTTCGGACGAAATGCGACGCAATGCCCAGATGACGGCCGGCCGTGGACGGTCCTCCCGGCCGCGCGGCGGGCGCCGCCGGGAGGACGCCCGTCAGTCCAGGTACTCGCGGAGCATCTGCGCCCGGGACGGGTGGCGCAGTTTCGCCAGCGTCTTGGACTCGATCTGGCGGATCCGCTCCCTCGTCACGCCGAACTCCCGCCCGACCTCCTCCAGGGTGCGCGGATGCCCGTCGGTCAGGCCGAAGCGCAACTGGATGATGCGCTGCTCCCGGTCCGACAGGGTGCCGAGGATGTCCTCCAGCTGGTCCTGCAGGAGGATGAACGCCGCGGCCTCGATCGGCACCACGGCGTCCGCGTCCTCGATGAAGTCGCCGAGGTCGGAGTCCTCCTCGCCGATCGGCGACTGCAGCGACACCGGTTCCTGCGCGATCCGCTGGATCTCCACCACCCGGACGGGCGACAGCCCCATTTCCAGCCCGATCTCGTCCGGGCTGGGCTCCCGGCCGAGATCCTGGTGCATCTGCCGCTGCACCCGGACCAGCTTGTTGATCGTCTCCACCATGTGCACCGGGATGCGGATCGTCCGGGCCTGGTCGGCGATGGCCCGGGTGATCGCCTGCCGGATCCACCAGGTGGCGTAGGTCGAGAACTTGAACCCCTTGGTGTAGTCGAACTTCTCGACCGCACGGATGAGTCCGAGATTTCCCTCCTGGATCAGGTCGAGGAAGAGCATTCCCCGGCCGACGTAGCGTTTGGCGATCGAGACCACCAGCCGCAGGTTGGCCTCGATCAGGCGTTGCTTCGCCCGCGTACCGTCGCGGGAGAGCAGTTCGAGGTCGATCAGCTCGCCGCGGGCGAGGACGGCGGTACGCGCCATCTTCTCCTCGGCGAACAGTCCCGCCTCGATCGATTTCGCGAGTTCTACTTCATCTTCTGCCGTGAGCAGCGGTACGCGACCGATCTCTCTCAGGTAGATCCGAACCAGGTCGCTCGTCGGCGCCCGCTTGCCGAGGTCTCCCTCATCCGCTCGCGTGACGTCCTCGGTCTCCTGCTGAGACTCGAGGACCTCCACCCCCTGCTCTGCGAGCATCCGGACGACCCGCTCCAGGGAGTCGTCCGGCAAGTCCGAGCGATCGAGCGCGGCAGCGACGTCCTCGACGGTCACACCGCCGCGTTCTCTGCCACGTGCGACGAGGTCCGCCACCTGATCAACCGATGGCGCCTCGCTTGGCAGCACCGAAGGGCCCACGCAGACAGTCTGCGTCAAACGGGGCCTAGATCACAGGACCTATTTTTGCGGTCCGTTGACCTACTGTGATCCAAGCCCTCTCTCCCGCAACACCCGTCTCTGCTGCTCAAGCGCGACAAGATCGCCGAAGAGCCGGTGGTACTCCTCCTGCGCCTCGACCGGATTCAGCCGCCCGAGTTTAGATTTCGCGTCGGCGATCATCCGGGTGAGCTGGCGTTCCTGTATCCGGGCCAGCAGTTCCGCGGCATAACGGTCGTCCGATTCCTGGGCGGACCGGACCGGTTCCACCCCGAGCTTGGTGATCATGTCCCTGACCTGGTCGTTCGGCGCCCGCTCCAGCAGGCGCGAAATCCACTCCGGGACGTTCCCCGCCGCCGTCACACCGCCCGCCTCGCCGATCACCGCGCGCACCGCCGCGTGCGGCGGCGCGATGAACGCCTCCGCCGGGACCTCCTCGAACGCCGGCCCGAGCAGCGCCGGCCGCTGGACGGCCAGTTTCAGCAGCTCACGCTCCCGCTGGACCTCGGGATCGGCCAGGTCGAAGGCCGGCCGCCGCGGCTCGCCGCCGTCTCCGTTCTCGCCCCGCCCGTTCTGCGCGTGCCCGGCGGCGGGTCGGCCGTGCGCGGACGGGCCCCGCGGGTCCGGCCCGCGGCCGTTCTGCCCGCGGCCGTTCTGCCCGCGGCCGTTTCCGGGCTGGGGGCGGCCCTGCCGGCGGGCGGCCAGCTCCCGGACGCGGCGCAGCACGAACTGCTCGTCCATGATGCCGAGCCAGCGGTCCAGGTTGACCGCGTACATGTGCCGCCGGGAGCGGTCCTTGATGGCGGCGACGACGGGGGCCGCCGCGTCCAGCGCGCCGAGCCGCCCCTCGACCGTGTCGAGGTCGTGCTGCTCGATCGCACTGCGCACCGCGAACTCGAACAGCGGCAGCCGGGACGCCACGAGGTCGCGCACCGCCGCGTCGCCGTGCCGGATGCGCAGGTCGCACGGGTCGAGCCCGTCCGGCTGGACGGCCACGAACGTCTGCGAGACGAACTTCTGCTCGTCGTCGAACGCGCGCAGCGCCGCCTTCCGCCCGGCCGCGTCGCCGTCGAAGGTGAAGATCACCTCGCCGCGGAACTCGTCCTGGTCCATCAGCAGCCGGCGCAGGACCTTGATGTGGTCGTCGCCGAAGGCCGTCCCGCAGGTGGCGATCGCCGTCGGGACGCCCGCCAGATGGCAGGCCATCACGTCGGTGTAGCCCTCGACCACCACGGCCTGCCGCCGCCGCGCGATCTCCTTCTTCGCGAGGTCGGCCCCGTACAGGACCGAGCCCTTGTGGAAGAGCGGCGACTCGGGGGTGTTCAGGTACTTGGGGCCGTCGTCGTCCTCGTAGAGCCGACGCGCGCCGAACCCGATCACGTCGCCGGACAGGTCGTGGATCGGCCACATCAGCCTGCCGCGGAACCGGTCCATCGGGCCGCGCCGCCCCTCCTTGGCGAGGCCGCCGGCGATGATGTCGCGGTCGGCGAAGCCGCGGCCGCGCAGGTGCCGGACGAGGCCCTCCCACTCCCGGGGCGCGAACCCGACGCCGAAGTGCTCCGCGTCGGCCTGCTCGAAGCCGCGCTCGGACAGGAACGTCCGGCCGATCATGCCCTCCGGGGAGGCCAGCCGCTCGGTGTAGTACTCGGCGGCGGCCTTGTGCGCCTCGACGAGCCGGGCGCGCTGCCCGCCGTCCTGCCGGGGACCGCGCCCGCCGCCCTCCTCGTAGCGCAGCTGGATCCCGGCCTGGGCCGCGAGCCGCTCCACCGACTCGCCGAACGACAGGTGCTCGATCTCCTGGACGAACTTGATGACGTCGCCGCCCGCCTCGCAGCCGAAGCAGAAGTACAGCCCGCGCGAGGGCGTCACGTTGAACGACGGCGACTTCTCGTCATGGAACGGGCAGAGGCCCTTGAGGTTCCCGCCGCCCGCGCTGCGCAGCTGCAGGTACTCGCCGATGACGTCGGCGATGGACGAGCGCTCCCGAACGAGTGCGATGTCCTCATTGCGAATCCGGCCTGCCACGACCAAGGAGTCTACGGCGGCCCCACGACATCGCGGGCATCACATCTGAACCCGGCGTCGGTGCGCCCCCGTCCCGTCGCGGGGCGGGGGCGCATCCCGTCTCAGCGCACCCGGAAGCGGTCGAAGAGGCGGTACATGAAGTCCGTGCCCTGTTTGAGGGCGTCGACCGTGATGCGCTCGTCGTTGCCGTGCATGGCGATCAGCTGGTCGTTGTCCACCACGTACGGGTAGACGCCGTACCCGGGGACGCCCTTGGACGTCCACGGCGACAGGCTGGTCCCGGCCTCGAACAGTGCCGGCGCGAACACGGCGTCCGGGTAGGTCTTGGCGGCCGCGTCGCCGATCGCCGTGAACAGCGGGGAGTCCAGGCTGGACGGCTGCTTGGCCCACGTCTGGTCCAGCCGCTTGAGGGCGTCCTCCTCCGACTCGCCCGGGTTGCCGGCGAGCTTGACCGTCACGTCGCGGTCCGCGAGCCGCTTGCGGAACGCGGCGAGGAAGTCGCGGGGCCGCTGCCCGCCCGGCACGCCCCGGCAGTTGATCCGCAGCGTGGCGGTGGACGGGACGACGTTCTCCTTGTAACCCGCGTCCTCGATCACGAAGGCGTGGGTCGTCCGGAGCAGGGCCTGGTGGAGCCACGGGTACGAGCTGCGCTTGACCACCAGCGCGGCCGCCCGTTCCCGGGCCTGCTGCGACTTCGCGGACAGCAGCAGCCGCAGCGCGCGTTCGAACGGGCCGTCGTCGGTGGCCTTGGCCAGAGCCGAGAAGTACTCGCGGGTGACCGGCGTCAGGGCGACGGGCGCCAGCCAGGTGTCGACCTCGGCGACGGCGCGGGAGAGCTTGGCGATGGCGGAGTCGGGATTGGGCTTGGACGAGTGGGTGGCGGTGCCGTCGGCGACGAGATCGAGGTTGAAGTAGACCTTGTCCTGGCGGGTCACCGTGATCAGCATTGGCGTCCTGCGGTCCTTCTGCGCCAGGAACCAGCCGCCCTCGGTGAGCACCATGCCGGCGTTGATCTTGTCCCAGTGGTGCTCGGCGAGCCAGCCGGAGCCGTACTGGCCGGCCTCCTCGTCGCAGTCGGTGAGCACGATGATGTCACGGTCGAACTTCGCGCCCTCGTTCACGTGCCGCAGCAGGGCGCTGATGTTCGCGGAGTTGGCGCCCTTCATGTCCAGGGCGCCGCGGCCGTAGATCTCGCCGTCCTTCACGATCCCGGCGAACGGGTCGACCGACCACTTGTCACGTTCCACCGGGACGACGTCGGAGTGCCCGAGCAGGAGCAGCGGCGGCGCCGCCGTGGTGCCTTTGATCCGGGCGATGAGATGGACGTTGTCCTTCTGCGGCGTCGGAATGATCTCGGCGGGGACGCCCGCCGAGTCCCAGACCGCCTTGAGCATCTCGGCGTACGGCCGGGTGACGCCGCCCTGGCCGTGGTTCTGGGTGTCGAAGGACAGCATCTTCTTCAGCAGGGCCAGCGGGTCGAGGTCGGCCGGCGCGGGCTTGCGCGCGAGCGCGGCCGGCGCGGCGGCGGCGGTGCCGCCCGCGAGGACGCCGCCCGCGAGCAGGACGGCACCTGCGCCGGTGCGGTGCAGGAAGGCGCGGCGGGAGACGGGGGCCGGGGAGTCGGACAAGGGAGCTCCTCCTTCGATGGGCGGGAGCGCCCGGCGGTGAGGCCGCAGGACGCTCCCGGACCGTGGACGGACGGGGCCGCGCTACCGGAACGCGGCCACGACCTCCACCTCGACGAGCCAGCCTGGCACAGGGAGGTTCTCGATCTCCAGGGTCACCCGTGACGGCCGTGCGGGGTTGACGTACATGGGAGGGGCGGGCGACGCGGTGCCGAGCGGCACGTTCACGGGCATGCCGGTCGACAGGTCGGTGTTGGCGAAGTACTGCCGGTAGGCGCGGTTCCATCCGGCGAAGTCCGCCGTGTCGGTGCCGGGGGCGTTGGCGAGGTAGGCCCGCATGGAGATCACGTCCCGGAGCGTGAGGCCCTGGACCTTGAGGTTGTCGGTGATCTGCTTGAGGACGTTGAGCGACTGGGCCTCGGTGATGGTGACGCCGGGCGGCGGCGTCGTGTACTCGCTGTAGCGCTCGGGGCTGCCCGCCGGGGCCGAGGTGTTGACCTCCTTGGGGCCGAGGCCGCTCGCGGTGTAGGTGGCGACGCGTCCTCCGACGGCGACGCCGCCCGCGATGGCCGGGTTGTTCTGCCCGGCGGGGAGCGCGGGACGCACCTCGTTGGGACGGGGCGGCTTCTCGGGGCCTTCGGGCGCGGCGGACGCGACCCCGGCGACCCCGGCGACCCCGGCGAGCACGGCGGTGACGAACCCGCAGACGAGAATCCTGCTTGGAGGCACGGTCATCCCTTCAGGACGCGCTGGTGGAGCTCGGTCACGACCTTGCGCGCGGACTCGAACGAGCCGTGCTGCCAGGCGATCTCATAGCTGAGCCAGTCGCCGGCGTAGTAGACGTTCCCCTGCGGCTGGTTGAGGAGCTTGTACTCGGGGCCGCGGGACGGCCAGCTCACCCAGCCGCCCTCGATGTGCGGCTGCCGGATCCAGGCGATGGACGCGGACGCGGCGATGCCCTGGCGGTATCGGTCGCCATGGATCTTCGCCCCCTGGTCGAGGGCGCGGGCGAGCCGTCCGGCGTGTCCCAGCTTCGCGTAGGTGTCCGCCTGCGCGCCGAAGTTGTAGTAGCCGACGAGCAGGCCGGAGCGGCCGTGGTAGTTGTACGAGGGGTACCAGATGGTGGAGATGTCCAGGTCGGTGTTCGTGATGCCGCCATAGATCTTCTCCTCGGTCTCCCACCAGCGGTTCCGGTACTCCAACCCGATCTTGCCTGTGGAGACCGGGACGGGCGTTCCCAGCGCGGACTGGACCGCCGCGCCCAGATTGTGCGGGATCTTCGCGAGGACCTGCGGCGGCAGGGCGGCGATGCAGTAGTCCGCCTCCAGCAGCCGGGTGCGTCCGTCCGCCTCGTACTGGATCCGCACGCCCTCAGCGAGGTTCGTGATCTTGGTGACCTTGGCACCCGTGCGGATCCGGTCCTGCCCGACGGCCTTGGCCAGCGCGCGCGGAATGGCGTCCATGCCGCCCACGGGCTGGAACATCAGCATCGCCTGGCTGTAACCGAACTCGAAGGAGAAGTAGCGGCCAACGTCGCTGGTCAGGACGTCCGACAGGGAGGGCGGGGGCCCGAGGATCGTCCCCTCCACGTCGGCCGCCCCCGGGTCGACGCTGAAGCCGCGCCGGTCGCTGCCCTTGTACGCGTACCCGTCGGTCTTGGCCCCGATGGCGCCGAAACCCGACAGGAACGACAGCAACTTCTCCTTGTCGGTTGAGGTGAGGCGCTCGTTTAGTGCGCCCTGGTCGGTCGCCTTGGCGAGCAGTTCGGAGATGTACCCGTAGACGTCGGCCTTCGCGGTGCGCCACCGCACAGGGGACTTCATCCCGGCCGACTCGTTGAAGAGATATGCCTGGGCGTTCGCATTGGTGAAGACCTCCAGCGGGACGCCCAGTTCCCGGCAGTAGTCCATCGTCGTCATCCACTGCGCGATGCGCGCCGGGCCCGCGTTCATGTAGGTGCCGTCACCGAACCCGACCCGCTGGGTCTCGCCGCCCGTCTCGGTGAGGCGGTCGCCGCCGCGCAGCGTGCGGTTGCGGCCCCCCACCCGGTCCTGCGCTTCCAGCACGGTGACCCGGTAGCCGGCCTTGCCCAGTTCGTACGCCGTGGCCAGCCCGGCGACGCCGGCGCCGAGCACCACGATCTTCGCGGCCGCACGGCCGCGCAATCGGAAGTCCGATTCCTGCGGGGGCTGGAAGGCGACGCGGGTGCGCGCCTCCGCGCTCGGGGCGAGGCCCAGCGCGCCCATGGTGGCGAACATGGCGCCCGCCCCGCCGGTGGCCCCGACCCGGGTGAGGAAGCCACGTCTGCTGACACTCGTCGGCTCAGCCGAAGTCGCCAAGGAGCACCTCCAAGATCTCGTCGTCCGGGAAGTCTGGGACCGTTCCATTTCGAGGGACGCCGCGATCTGTAAGAGACGTGTTGCCGACCGGCTCCTCCGGTGATCAACCGGTTTCGGAAGCCTCACCGGCACGGACGGGGACCCATGCCGCGGCCGGCCTGATGCCACCGATCGGCCGGTCGTCGACCCCGCCGCCCGGTTGCCGGGGTTCGCGCCTCACGTGACGGAAATGTTTCGGCGGCGGCCGGATGTGAAATTGCTGTTAAAAGCACAACCCGGCCGGTCATCACGGTTCGGCGGGGGGTTAGCGTCCTGAGGTGTGCTGATCACTCCACACGAGCAGGAACGTCTGCTCATCCACGTCGCGGCGCAGGTCGCGCGGGACCGGCGCGCGCGCGGGCTGCGGCTCAACCATCCCGAGGCGACCGCGATCATCGCCGTCCACGTCCTGGAGGGCGCCCGGGACGGACGGACGGTCGCCGAGCTCATGGAGTCCGGCCGGACCGTCCTCACCCGCGAGGACGTCATGGACGGCATCCCGGAGATGCTCGACTCCGTCCAGATCGAGGCGACGTTCCCCGACGGCACCAAGCTCGTCACCGTCCACCGGCCCGTCCCATGAGCGGCGAAGCCGTCGTCCCGGGCGAGATCGTCCACGGGGAGGGGGCCGTGGAGCTCAACCCGGGCCGCCCCCGCGTCATCGTCACCGTGGTCAACACGGGCGACCGTCCCGTGCAGGTGGGGTCGCACTACCACTTCGCCGTGGCGAACCCGGCGCTCTCGTTCGACCGGGACGCGGCGTGGGGCCACCGACTGGACGTGGCGGCCGGGACGGCCGTCCGGTTCGAGCCCGGCATGACCCACGAGGTCGGCCTCGTTCCGCTGGCGGGGCGGCGGGACGTCCCCGGACTGCGCAAAGAGAAGGCGGGACCGCTCGATGACTGAACCCTCTCCGCCCGTCCTCTCCCGCGCGCGCTACGCGGCCCTGTACGGCCCCACCGCCGGGGACCGCATCAGGCTCGCCGACACCGACCTGTTCGTCGAGGTGACCGAGGACCGCAGCCGCGGACCGGCGGGTGCGGGCGACGAGGTCGTGTTCGGCGGCGGCAAGGTGATCCGCGAGTCGATGGGCCAGGCGCGCACCACCCGCGCGGACGGCGCGCTCGACCTTGTCATCACCGGCGCCGTCGTCCTGGACCACTGGGGCGTCGTCAAGGCCGACGTAGGCGTCCGGGACGGACGGATCGTCGCGCTGGGCAAGGCCGGCAACCCGGACACGATGGACGGCGTCCATCCGGACCTCGTCATCGGCCCGACCACCGAGGTGCTGGCCGGGAACGGGAAGATCCTCACCGCCGGGGCCGTGGACTCGCACGTCCACCTGATCTGCCCGCAGTTGCTGGAGGAGGCGCTCGGCTCCGGAGTCACCACGCTCATCGGCGGGGGGACGGGGCCCGCGGAGGGCACCAAGGCCACAACCGTGACCGGCGTCTGGTACCTGCACCGCATGCTGGAGGCGCTGGACGGGTGGCCGGTCAACGTGGCGCTGCTCGGCAAGGGCAACACCGTCTCCGAAGAGGCCATGTGGGAGCAGCTGCGGTCCGGGGCGTCCGGCTTCAAGCTGCATGAGGACTGGGGCTCGACCCCGGCCGCGATCGACGCCTGCCTGCGCGTCGCGGACGAGTCGGGCGTCCAGGTCGCGCTGCACACCGACACGCTCAACGAGGCCGGATACGTGGAGTCCACCCTGGCGGCCATCGGCGGACGGTCGATCCACGCCTACCACACCGAGGGTGCGGGCGGCGGGCACGCGCCCGACATCATCACCGTCGCGTCCCACCCGAACGTCCTGCCGTCCTCGACGAACCCGACGCGCCCGCACACGGTCAACACGCTCGACGAGCACCTCGACATGCTGATGGTGTGCCACCACCTCAACCCGTCGGTGCCCGAGGACCTGGCGTTCGCCGAGTCCCGGATCCGGCCGACGACGATGGCGGCGGAGGACGTCCTGCACGACCTCGGCGCGATCGCGATGATCGGGTCGGACTCGCAGGCGATGGGCCGGATCGGCGAGACCGTGATCCGCACCTGGCAGACCGCGCACGCGATGCGGCGCCGGCGCGGCGCGCTGGAGGGCCCGGCCGACAACCTGCGGGCCCGCCGGTACGTGGCCAAGTACACGATCAACCCGGCGATCGCGCACGGCCTGGACGCCGAGATCGGCTCGGTCGAGCCCGGCAAGCTCGCCGACCTCGTCCTGTGGGACCCGGCGTTCTTCGGGGTGCGGCCCCACGCCGTCCTGAAGGGCGGGGTGATCGCGTGGGCGGCGATGGGGGACGCGAACGCCTCGATCCCGACGCCGCAGCCGATCCTGCCGCGCCCGATGTTCGGGGCCGCTCCGGGCGTCGCGGCGGGCACGTCCGTGCACTTCGTGTCTCCCGCCGCGCTGGACGACGGGCTCGCCGACAGGCTCCCGTCCGTCCGGCGGAGGCTCGTCCCGGTCAAGGACACCCGGCTGGTGGCCAAGGCCGACATGCGGCTGAACGACGCGATGCCCAGGATCGAGGTCGACCCGGACACGTTCACGGTGTCGATCGACGGTGACGAGGTCGAGCCCGCCCCGGCCACGGAGTTGCCGATGGCGCAGCGCTATTTCCTCTTCTGATGACCGGGCTGCCCGCACGGCTGCTGCTGCTCGCCGACTCGCGCCTGCCGGCCGGCGGGCACGCGCACTCCGGCGGGCTCGAACCGGCGGTCGCGGCGGGGACGGTCCGGGACGTCGCGTCCATGGCCGGCTTCCTTCGCGGGCGCCTCGCGACGGCGGGTCTCGTCGCCGCGGCCCTGTCGGCGGCCGCCTGCCGCCACGCCGCGGAGTCCGGCCCGGAAGACGAGGCGTCCTGGCGTCTCCTGGACGCCGAGACCGATGCCCGGGCGCCGTCCCCCGCACAGCGCCGCGCGTCTCGCTCCCAGGGCCGGTCCCTGCTGCGGGTCGCGCGGACGACCTGGCCGCATCCCGCTCTCGACGTCCTCGGCGCCCTGTCCGGGGGGCCGCACCACCCCCTCGTCCTCGGCGCCGCCACGGCGGCCATGGACGGAACGCCGGAACAGGCCGCCGCCGTGACCGCGTACGGGACGGTGACCGGCGCCGCGTCCGCCGCCGTCCGGCTGCTCGGCCTCGACCCGCTTGCCGTCAACCGGGCCCTCGACTCGCTGGCCTGCCGGGTGGACGCGGTCGCGGCCGAAGCGGCGAAGTATGCGGGACGTCCCTGGGCGGAGCTCCCCGCAGCGTCCGCGCCCATGCTCGACCTCTACGCCGAGCTCCACCTCAGCGCCGACCTGCGCCTGTTCGAATCCTGAGACCGCGACAGTGAACCGCACGCCACCGAGACGCAAGCGCCCGACCCCGACGGAGGAGCCATGGGAGCCGTTCACCACCACGACCCGTACGAGGCCGCGCCCGCGGCGGACCGCGCGCTGCGGCTCGGCATCGGCGGCCCGGTCGGCAGCGGTAAGACCGCGCTGACCGCCGCGCTGTGCCGGATGCTGCGCGACGAGCTGGAGCTGGCGGTGGTGACCAACGACATCTACACCACCGAGGACGCCGACTTCCTGCGCCGCGAGGCCGTCCTGCCCGACGACCGGATCACGGCCGTGCGGACGGGGGCCTGCCCGCACACGGCGATCCGCGACGACATCTCCGCCAACCTGGACGCGGTCGAAGCGCTGGAGGCGCGGCACGGGCGGCTCGACCTGATCATCGTGGAGAGCGGCGGCGACAACCTGACCGCGCTGTTCAGCCGCGGCCTCGCGGACCGGCAGATCTTCGTGCTGGACGTGGCGGGCGGCGACGACGTCCCCCGCAAAGGCGGTCTCGGCGTCGCGGCGGCCGACCTGCTCGTCGTCAACAAGACGGACCTGGCGCCGCTGGTCGGCAGCGACCTGGACATGATGGCCCGCGATGCCGCCCGGGTCCGCGACGGCCGCCCGGTGGCGTTCACCTCGCTCCGCGAACGCCCGGACTCCCCGGAGGTGACCGCGTGGATCCGCACGATCCTCGACGAAGCCCGCGGACGCACGCACCCGGACACCGCCACCATAGCCGCACCGTGACGCGCGGGTACCGGGCCCGGGCGGCCGTGGCCGCCGAGCGCGCCGCGGACGGCCGGACCCGGCTGACGCGGCTGCGGTCCGACGGCCCCCTCGCGCCGCGTGCGGCGGATGACGCGGTCTACCTGGTCGGTGCGGCCGCGGGTCCGCTCGGCGGCGACGAGCTCGACCTCGAGCTGACCGTGGGGGCGGGCGCGCGTCTCGCGGTCCGCTCGTCCGCCACATCGGTCGCGCTGCCGGGCGACGGCCCGTCCGGGCTGACGGTCCGGGCCGTGGTCGGGCCGGGCGGCCACCTCGACTTCGCGCCCGAGCCGACCGTCGCGGCGGCGGGATGCGATCACCGTGCGGCCGCCTCCGTCGCGCTCGCCGCCGGAGCGACGCTGCGCTGGCGCGAGGAGCTGGTCCTCGGCAGGTACGGCGAACGGCCCGGCCGCCACACCGGCCGGCTCGACGTGACGTACTGCGGCGCGCCCCTGCTCCGGCACGAACTGTGCCTGGACGACCCCGGGACCTACGGGAGCGGCGCCGTCCTGGGCGGTGCGGGGGCGTCCGGTGCCGTCCTGCTCGTCGGCGAGGACCTGACGCGGGAGCCGTACGCCGCCGAAGGCCTGTCCCTCCTCCCCCTGGCCGGCGGCGGCGCGCTGATCAGCGCGACGGCGGAGAACTCGGCCGTGCTGCGACAACGGCTCGTCCACGGGGAGTCCGTGGCATGGACGGCCGGCGAACCGGACCCGAACAAGACCATGTCAACCGGCATGGCCACCGGCATGGCCGGACCCGGCCTAGTTAATGATCGGTAACTCTTGGTGGGCTATGGACAAACGCACCGTCGCACGATGGGATGACGGACCGAAGTTCTGCCCACTCCCAGGCGGCCCCGATGACGGAAGTTGTGCTCGACGGCGTCGACAAGGTCTATCCCGGCGGGCAGGCGGCCGTCCGGAACGTCCGCCTGCGCATCAACGACGGGGAGCTCTTCGTCCTGCTCGGGCCGTCCGGGTGCGGCAAGTCCACCATCCTGCGGATGATCGCCGGCCTGGAGGAGATCACCAGCGGCGACCTGTGGCTGAACGGGATCGTCGCCAACGAGCTGCCGCCGCGCGACCGGAACGTGGCGATGGTGTTCCAGGAGGGCGCGCTCTACCCGCACCGCACGGTCAAGGGCAACATGATGTTCCCCCTGGAGGTGTCGGGGGACGACCGTGCCGAGGCCACCGCGAAGGTCGTCGAACTGGCTCGCGCGCTCGGCATCAACACGATGATCGACCGGATGCCGGGCACGCTGTCGGGCGGCCAGCGGCAGCGGGCCGCGATCGGGCGGGCGCTGATCCGCGAGCCGTCGCTGTTCCTGATGGACGAGCCGCTGTCGAGCCTGGACGCGGGGCTGCGCACCGAGCTGCGCGTCGAGATCGCCGCGCTGGTGCGGTCCACCGGCACCACCACCGTCTACGTCACCCACGACCAGGTCGAGGCCATGACGATGGCCGACCGGATGGCGGTGCTGCGGGACGGCGTCCTGGAGGACGTCGGCACCCCCGAGCAGATCTACGAGGACCCGGCGACGGTGTTCGTGGCCGCGTTCCTCAGCTCGCCGCCGATGAACCTGCTGCAGGCCACGCTGTGGGCCGTCGAGGGCGAGGGGCTGCTGCTCGACCTCGGGCCGCAGCGGCTGACCGTCCCGTGGGACGACCCCCGGGCGTCGGCGCTGATCAGCCAGCACGGCCGGCCGGTGATCGTCGGGATCCGGCCGGACACGCTGATGCCGATCGCCCCCGGCTCCCCGGCCCCGCCCGGCACCGTCCTGTCCGGGCAGGTCCGCGCGCTGGAATTCCACGGGCACGAGTGGCTCGCCTACGCCGAGGCGGGCATCCCGACGGTCGACGCGGGCGAGGTGGGGCGGCCGGAACCGGCGGAGACGTACGCGCCCGAGCGCCCCGGGCTGCGCGGCCGGCTGCGGGCGATGCTCGGGAGGGCGCCCGAGGAGGTGGACCCGGCCGAGGAGCACGCCGGCCACCACCGCCGATCCGACCTGGTGTTCCGCATCGCGCCCGGCGGCCGCCCCGACCGGGGTGACCATGTCGCCCTGACCGTCGACATCGGCCGCGTCCTGTTCTTCGACGCGGCCGGCCGGCGCGTCACGCCCGTCCACCGCTAGTCAGGCCAGGATCTCGCGCAGCCTGCGCATTCCGTCCTCGATCTCGGACGGCGTCACGGCCCCGTAGCCGAAGACCAGGCCCGGCGCGGGCGGCCCCGACACGGCGAACTCCGACAGCGCGAACAGCCCGACGCCCGCGTCGAGCGCCTTCGCGGCGATCGCGGCGTCGTCCGTCCCGTCCGGGAGGGTGGCGCTCAGATGCAGCCCCGCCTCGGACGGAGCCAGGGTGAGCCGGTCCCCGAGCAGGCCCCCGGCCAGCTCCGTGACGCGCTCGTGCCGCGCCAGGTACTCGCGGCGCGACCTGCGGATGTGCCGGGCGAGCAGGCCCTCGTCCATGAACCGGGCGAGCGCCGCCTGCGCGGGCAGCTCGGCGTGCCAGGACGAGACGTACCGCGCCATCCGGAAGGCGTGGTGCAGCGACGGCGGCGCGACGAGGAACCCCAGCCGCAGCACCGGCCGCATGATCTTGGAGAAGGTGCCCGTGTAGAGGACCCGGCCGTCCTCGTCGAGGCTCTGCAGCGGCTCGATCGGACGTCCGCCGTACCGGTACTCGGTGTCGTAGTCGTCCTCGACGATCACCGCGTCGCGGCGCCGCGCCCAGCCGAGCAGCGCCCGGCGGCGCGGCAGCGACATCGGCATGCCCAGCGGGAACTGGTGGGACGGCGTGACGTAGACGGCCCGCGCCTCGCCGGGCAGCGCGTCCACCCGCAGCCCCTCCGCGTCGACCGGCACGCCCCGGACCCGCATCCCGGCGGCGGTGAGCAGCATCCGCACCGGCGGGTACCCAGGATCCTCCACGGCCACCACGTCGCCCGGTTCGAGCAGCACCCGGACGATCAGGTCGATCGCCTGCTGGATGCCGGCGGTGACGACGATGTCGTGGCCGTTCGCCCGCACCGACCGGGAGAGGCCGGCGTGCCGGGCGATCGCCTCGCGCAGTGCGGGCAGGCCCGCCGGGTCGCCGGCGGAGGCGGGGTCCGCCAGCGACGACGGCCGCAGCAGCCCCGCCATGATCCGCCGCCACGCCTCGTACGGGAACAGCCGCACGTCGGGCAGACCGGCGCGGAAGTCCCACCTGATCCCCGGCATCCGCGGCGGCCAGGCCGACACCTCGTCCCAGATCCTCCGCGGCCGCAGCGGCGACGCGGCCGGCGCGCTCCGGGCGGCGGACCCGGTCTCCCGGACGAACGTCCCCGCGCCCACCCGGCTCGTCAGGAACCCCTCGGCGGCGAGCCGGTCGTAGGCGACGCCGACCGTGTTGCGGGAGATCGCCAGCCGTCTCGCCAGCTCCCTGGTCGGGGGCAGCGCCTCCCCCGCGCGCAGCCGGCCGTCCAGGATCGCGGTGCGCAGCTGCCCGTAGATCTGCCCGGCGAGGTCGCGCCGGCCCACCAGGCTCACGTGCAGGTCCACGGCACCGACCCTAAATCGGCTCAATCATTCTTCGCAATTTTGGACCTTTACCTGGGCCTCTCGTGGTTCCTAGCGTGGGCCGTATGGATCTGCTGACCGAACTGCTCACCACCGACTTCCGTCCACTCGACCGGAAGGCGGCCGACCTCTATCTCGGCACCGTCGCCCAGGTGAAGCCGGACGCGCTCACCCTGCCCACGCCTTGCCCCGACTGGACGCTGCACGGTCTCCTGCGCCACCAGGTCAGCCAGGACGAGGGCTTCGCCGCCGCAGCCCGGGGCGAGGGCGCACGGCTGTCCGCCTGGCGCGCAGGCGACCTGGGCGACGACCCCTACGCCGCCGCGAGGACCTCCGCCGACCTCGTGACGCGCGCCTTCGAGGACGTGGCGCTGGACGCCGAACTCGTTCTCCCGGAGATCCGGGACGGCGGCGCGTTCCCGGCGTCCCTGGCGATCAGCTTCCACTTCGTGGACCTGGTCGTGCACGCGTGGGACGTCGCGGCCGCGATCGGCGTCCCGTGGGAGCCGCCGGAGGAGCTCGTCACCGCGTCCCTCAAGGTCGCGGCCATCGTCCCCGAGGACGGCCGCGGCCCCGGCGAGTCGTTCGCCCCGTCCGTCCCCTCCACGGACGGCACCCCGCCGGAGGACCGCCTCCTGTCCCTCCTCGGCCGGTCCCCCTCATGGCGATGAGAAGCCCTTGGCGCGCCGGCCCGGCCGGCGGAGACGGGCCGGTCCTCGTCAGCGTCACCGACTTCACCTGCGCGAATCCCCTCGACCTGCCGAAGGTCTTCCGCGCGGGCATGGACCTCCGCCGGGCCTGGCCGGACCTGGAGGGCGCCGTCGGCGTCTGGCTCTGGGCCCGCCCCCTGCGACGCAGATGCGGCTCGGTCTCGGTCTGGACGGACGAAGCGGCACTGCACCGCTTCGTCGGCTGGCCCCCGCACGTGGCGATCATGCGCCGCTTCCGGAACCGCGGGACGATCCACGCCCACACCTGGGAGGCGGACCGCTTCGACCCCGCCGAGACCTGGGCACGGGCCGGGCGGCTGCTGGCTCAGGCCGAGGCGCCGGCGGGCGCGATGTCGCAGCCGGCGACGTCGCGGTAGAAGCCGATCTTCATCTTGACCTGCTCCTGCTGGATGCGCAGCGTGGCGATCTGCTCCTCCACGCGGCGGTCGTGCTCCTGGAGCAGTTCGAGCCGCTCCTGGACGGTCTCCGTGCCGCCGCGGGCCAGTTCGGAGTACCGCAGCATCTCGGCGATCGGCATCCCGGTGCCGCGCAGGCAGCGCAGCATCCCGAGCCACTGCAGGTCGTCGTCGCTGAACACGCGCCGCCCGGACGCGTTCCGCGCGATGCCGGAGAGCAGCCCGATCTTCTCGTAGTAACGCAGCGTGTCGATGCTGAAACCGCTCTTCTCGGCGGTCTCGGCGGGAGAGTAGGAGCTCACGCCGTCCAGGATCGCACCTGGAGTGCGCTCCAGGTCAACGCCCGGCTGACGGGCCCGCTTGACCTGGAGCGCACTCCAGGTCCCAGAGTGGAAGGTGACAGCCGACTACGAGAGGCGCGAGGGACGGTCATGCGCATCGGACTTCAGATACCGAGCTTCACCTTTCCCGGCGGACCCGAGCAGATCGGCCCGGTGTTCGGCCGCATCGCCCGCGAGGCCGACCAGGGCGGGCTGCACTCGCTGTGGGTGATGGACCACTTCTTCCAGATCGGCATGGTGGGCGCGCCGGAGGAGCCCATGCTGGAGGGCTACTCCGCGCTCGCCTACGCGGCCGCGCTCACCGAGCGGATCACGCTCGGCACGATGGTCACCGGCGTCACCTACCGGCACCCGGGAATCCTGGTCAAGACGGCGACCACGCTGGACGTCCTGTCGGGCGGCCGCGCGTGGCTCGGCATCGGCGCGGCGTGGAACGAGGAGGAGTCGCGGGGCCTCGGCATCGCGTTCCCGCCGACGGCCGAGCGGTTCGAGCGGCTGGAGGAGACGCTGCGGATCGCCCAGCGGATGTGGGAGGGCGACGAGTCGCCGTTCGAGGCCGAGCACTACCGGCTGGAGCGGCCCCTGAACTCGCCGCCCGCGCTGCGGCGCCCGCACCCGCCGATCCTCATCGGCGGCGGCGGAGAGAAGAAGACGCTGCGGTTCGTCGCCAGGTACGCCGACGCGTGCAACCTCTTCGACGGTGACGAGCTGCCGCACAAGCTGGACGTGCTCCGGGAGCACTGCGAGCGCGAGGGTCGCGACTACACCGAGATCGAGAAGACGTCGCTGAGCTACTTCACCAGCCAACCGTCGGTCGACGCGGCCGTGGACACCATCGGGCGGCTGGCGGAACGCGGCATCGACCACGCGATCTTCTCCCAGGGCACCGGGCAGGACCTCGCCGGCATCCTGGCCGAGGCGCACACCCAGACCGAGAAGATCGTCCCGGCGGGGCGGTGAGAGCGGGGGTCGGTGCGGCTAGGCGGCCGCGGGCGTGAACACCCACTTCTTGTACGACCAGTAGCGGAACGCCGACCCGAGGCCGACGCCTGCGAGCAGCCCGAGGTTGTAGGCGATCCCGCCGTGCAGGCCGAGGGTGTAGTAGGTGAAGCCGGTGCACAGCACCTGGATGAGCACCCCGACGCCGTTCAGCGCGAAGAAGATCGCGACCTCCCGGCCGGAGCCGTCGCTGTCCCGGTGCCGGAACGTCCAGAACCGGTTGAGCAGGTAGGACGACAGCGTGGACACCGCGGCCGGCACGACGACGCTGGTGACCGGGCTGCCGCCGAGCCACGCGCGCATCAGGTTGGCGCCGAAGATCATGATCAGAGTGCCGACGCACCCCACGAAACCGAAGCTGAGCAGTTCGCCGAGGAATGTTCGGTAGGCAGGGGTGGACGAGACCGTTTGGTCCGGTCTTGACCGCTGCATGGTGTTCACTCGCCCAGACCTTACCTGAGTAGGACATTTGCGGAGTCACAACCCCGCCACAGATCGGAATCCCCGGACGGTCAGCGTCCCGCCGTTGCGGTCGCCGGGGCGAGCACGACGATCAGGCCGACCAGGACGACGGGCACCGTCAGCGCCCACGTCAGGCCCACCCCCTGGGCGATGAACCCGATGACGGGCGGGCCGCCGAGCAGGCCGAGGTAGCCGACCCCGGTGACCCGGGAGATCCCGGCCGCCGCGGGGACGCCGGGGATGTTGCCGGCCGCGCTGAAGGTGACGGGCGCCACGACGGCGGCGCCGAGGCCGAACAACGTGAATCCGGCCACCGCCGCCGTCGGGTCGCCCGCCGCGAGGCCGAGCCCGAGGCCGAGCGCGGCGACCAGCGACCCGGCCCGCAGCACCGGGACGGGCCCGAACCGGGCCACGACCTGGTCGCCGGTGAGCCGCCCGACGGTCATCGCCACCGCGCACCCGGCGTAGCCGAGCCCCGCCACGCCGGGCCCGGTGCCGAGGTTCTCCCGCAGGTAGACCGCGCTCCAGTCGGCCATGGCGCCCTCGCCGACGAACGAGCACAGGCCGATGATCCCGAGCAGTGCCAGCGGCCACCGGCCCGAGGCCGCGGACCCCCTCCGGGAGGTCTTCCCCCCGGAATGACGCGCGCCGGGCACGTCCTCGTCCGGCTCGGGAAGGGCGTCCGCGGAACGGTCCAGCAGGCCCCGGCAGCCGAGGACCACCAGGACGGCCAGCACCCCCGCCGCGGCCGCCAGGTGCAGCGGGACCGGGACGTCCGCGTGCGCGGCGCCCGACCCGATCAGCGCGGCCAGCAGCGTCCCCACGCTGTAGGAGCCGTGCAGCCCGGACATGATCGGACGGCCGTAGCCGCGTTCCACGGCCACGCCCTGGGCGTTCATCGCCACGTCCATCAGGCCGAGCGAGGCGCCCATCAGCAGCAGGGAGACGATCAGCGCGCCGAGGTTCCCGGCAAGGCCGAGCGGGACCAGCGACAGGGCGGCGGCGACCCCGGCGGCGGTGGTCGTCGTCGCGCTCCCCCACCGGCCGACGATCCGCCCGGCGAACCGGACGGCGGCCACGACGCCGACGGGAGCGCCGAGCAGCGCGACGCCCATCGCGCCCTCGCCCAGCCCGAGATGCTCCTTGATCTGCGGGATGCGGGCGACCCAGGCGGCGCCGAGCAGGCCGTGCGCGGCGAACGCCAGCGTCACCGCGACGCGCGCCCGGCCGAGCGTCGCGATCTCGTCCGTGACCACCCGGTCGACTGTACGTGGCCTACCGGACGCGCCTCAGGCCAGTTCGGCGAGCGGCACGCCGGGGTCGGCGAGACGGGCGGTGTCCACCGGGCGCCCGGAGCGGATCAACGCCTGGACGTCCCCGGTGACGTCCCACACGTTCACGTTCATCCCGGCGACGACCCGGCCGCCCGACAGCCAGAACGCGATGAACTCCCGGCCCGGGACGTTCCCGCGGTACACGACCTCGTCGTACTCCCCCGGCGCCGCGACGCCGGACGTCTCCATGCCCAGGTCGTACTGGTCGCTGAAGAAGTACGGGAGCTGGTCGTAGACGACGTCCTGGCCGAGCATGGCGCGGGCGGCGGCGGGCCCGCCGTTCAGCGCGTTCGCCCAGTGCTCCACGCGGACCCGGCGGCCGAGCACCGGGTTGTAGGCGTTGGCCACGTCCCCGGCCGCGTAGATGTCGGGGTCGGACGTGCGCAGCGACTGGTCGACCAGGATCCCGTCCGACACCTCCAGGCCGGCCTCCTCGGCGAGCCCGCTGTCGGGCCGCACCCCGATGCCGACGATCACGACGTCCGCGGGCACCTCGGCGCCGCCGGAGGTCACCACCGCCGACACCTGCCCGGCACCCCAGAACCCGGCGACGCCCTCGTCCAGCCGCAGGATCACGCCGTGCTCGCGGTGCAGGTCGGCGAACATGCCGCCGAGCTCGGGCCCCATGGCGGCGTGCAGCGGCGTCGGCTCCGGCTCGATGACCGTCACGTCGTTGCCGTACCCGCGGGCGGCGGCGGCCGTCTCCAGCCCGATCCAGCCCGCCCCGGCGACCACCACGCGGCGGCCGCCGTGTGCGAGCGCCTGTTTCAGCGCCGCCGAATCGGCCATCGTCCGCAGGTAGTGGATGCCCTGCAGCTTGGACCCGGGCACGTCCAGCCGCCGCGGAGACGCGCCCGTCGCCAGCAGCAGCCTGTCGTAGGAGATCGGTTCCTTGGTGGACAGCCGGACCTGGTGCGCACCCCGGTCGATGGACGCGACGGACGTGCCGACCCGCAGTTCGACGTCGTGCTTGTCGTACCAGTCGGCCTCATGGACATGTGCCTTCTCGCGGGCTTCCTTGTCCAGCAGGAACCCCTTGGACAGCGGTGGCCGCTCGTAGGGCCGCTCGATCTCCGCACCGACCAGCAGCACTCTGCCCGCGAAGCCCTCCTCGCGGAGCGTCTCCGCCGCCTTCGCACCCGCCAGGCCGGCGCCGGCGATGACGAACGTCTCCTCGGGCATGGCGACCTCCTGTAGTTGACCTGTAGCTATCCCTACAGCGGCCTCTGTAACGAGACAAGGGCCACCGTCGGGCGCGTCGGGGCGGATTTCTCCCCGAACTTCGCACCGGACCTCAGTGCGCGCGTCCGCCCAGCAGGCGGTGGCGGGCCATGGCGGACAGGTCGGTCAGCGAGGCGATCTGGTCGATGACGGCCCGCAGCCGTGCCGCGTCGTCGCCGGCGTCCACGAACGCGTCGCGGAACCCGGGGTCGAGGCTGCCGGGCGCGCCGGCGAGCATCAGCTCGGCCAGCTCGGTGATCAGCGTCCGCTGGCGCGCCCTGATCTCCTCGTGGCTGATCCACACGTAGTGCGCCGTGATGCCCTTGAGCAGGGCGTTCTCCAGCCGCTGCGGCCGCGGGACGATCAGTTCCGCGGCGTACCGGGTGAGCGGCCGGTCGCCGTAGGCCTCCCGGGTCGCGGTCTCGGCGGCCATGCAGAACCGCCCGATCAGGGTGCTGGTCAGGTTCTTGAGAGCGGCGAGGCTGCGCGGGGTGCCGTCGTAGCGGTCGGGCCAGTACGGCTCGGCGAGCAGCGTCGCGAAGCACTCCTCCAGCTCGGCCAGGCCCGCGTCGGGGCAGTACAGCTTCGCCGCCGTGGCGGCGACGAGCCGGCGCTCGGCGGGATCGGCGAGCCGGACGAAGTCGATGTGCCCGGCGACCAGCGCGTCCTCCAGGTCGTGGACGGAGTACGCGACGTCGTCGCTCCAGTCCATGACCTGGGCCTCGAAGCACGTCCGGCCGGGTTCGGCGCCGTCTCGCACCCAGTGCGCCACGTCCGCGTCGTCGTCGTAGACGCCGAACTTGCCGTTCACCGCCGCGGCCTGGGGCCACGGGTACTTCATGGCGGCGTCCAGCGCGGCGCGGGTCAGGTTGAGGCCGACGCTGCGGCCGTGCAGGGGCGGGCCGTCCAGGGCGAACGACTTCGGTTCCAGCCGGGTCAGGACGCGCAGGCTCTGCGCGTTGCCCTCGAAGCCGCCGCAGTCGCGGGCGACGATGTCCAGCGCGTACTCGCCGTTGTGGCCGAACGGCGGATGCCCGATGTCGTGGGACAGGCACGCCGTCTCCACCAGGTCCGGGTCGCAGCCGAGCGACTTGCCCAGCTCGCGGCCGACCTGGGCGCATTCGAGCGAGTGGGTGAGGCGGGTGCGCAGGCTGTGCACGGTGTCGGCGGCGGCGTCCGCGCCGGGCGAGGCCACCTGCGTCTTGGCGGCCAGCCGCCGCAGCGCCGCGCTGTGCAGGACGCGGGCCCGGTCGCGTTCGAACGCCGTCCGGTCCCGGCGCTTGGGGGGCTCGGGTGCCCAGCGTTCCCGGTCGCGGCCGGTGTAGCCCTTGTTCGCGTTGCTCGTCATGTCCCTATCCAGGGTAAAGGGGCGCGAGGGGCGTCAGCGGCGCGGTGACGTGGAAGGGGCCGACGAAGGGGTCCCGGAGGGGTCGATGTGAATGCGCTTGATGGTCTCGTCCGGCACCTGGACGCTCTTGCCCAGCAGCACGTACGACAGGTACCCGCCGGTCTCCCGGACGATGTAGTGGAACTGGGTGTCGCGGGTCTGCACGCTCGGGCCGCTGCGGGTGGGCGATGCGGCGGCCTTGATGCCGTTGTCCTCGGCCATCTTCTTGGCGCGCAGCCCGTGCCACGGGTCGGTGACGATCACGCCGGACGACCAGTGGTGCCGGCCGAACTCGTCGCCGACGGCCTTCATGCTCTCCAGCGTGTCGCGCCCGACGGGGACCGCGAAGACCTTGGACGCGGGAACGCCGCCCTTCTCGATCAGCCAGGCGCGGCCGGCCCCCGCCTCGGTGTAGTTGTCGCCGGTGGCCTGACCGCCGACGGTCACGATGGCGGGCGCGACGCCGTCCCGGTAGAGGTCCAGAGCGTGCTGGAGCCGCCATTTCAGCGTCGGCGATGGCACCCCGTTGTACTGCGCGGCGCCCAGCACGATGATCGCGTCGGAGCGGGGCCGCTCGTTCTGGCGGGCCTGGTACCAGATCCGCGTCCCGACGGTGACGGGCGTCAGCACGGCGATCGCGAGCAGGCCGATGACGACGCTCACCGGGATGGTGAACCAGAGCGACCGGCGGCGCCGGCGGCGCTTGCGCGGCCGGTCCTCGGACTCGTCCGTCCCGGGTTCGCCGGGCAGAGACTCTGGCAATTCGACTTCCAACGTCATCGCATCGGCCACGTTAGTGAGATGGTCCGGCCGGCGTGCGAAGTTCGCGGTCACGGCGTGTCGCGGCGCTCACATCCGTCGCCGGCCGGTCCCCGGACCTGCGCGGACCGGCCGGCGCGGATCAGCGGCTGTCACTGCCGCCCGCCGCGTTCGCCGCCTCGATGGCCGCCCGCCCCGCCTCCAGCCGGGCCACGGGGATGCGGAACGGCGAGCACGAGACGTAGTCGAGGCCGACCTCGTGGCAGAAGTGGATCGAATCGGGGTCGCCGCCGTGCTCGCCGCAGATGCCGAGCTTGATGCCGGGCCGCGCCTTCCGGCCCTCCTCGGCGGCGATGCGGACGAGCCGCCCGACGCCCTCCCGGTCGAGGGTCTCGAACGGCGACACCCCGAAGATGCCGAGCTCCAGGTAGCGGGAGAAGAACGCCGCCTCGACGTCGTCGCGGGAGAAACCCCAGGTGGTCTGGGTGAGGTCGTTGGTGCCGAAGGAGAAGAACTCGGCGGCCTCGGCGATCTGCCCTGCGGTCAGCGCGGCCCGCGGCAGCTCGATCATGGTGCCGATCAGCGCCGGTACGTCCACCCCGGTGGACTCCCTGACCCGGTCGAGGATGCCGCGCGCCTCGTCCCGGACGGCCTCCAGCTCCTGGACGGCGCCGACCAGCGGGATCATGATCTCCGGGCGCGGATCTCCGCCGGCCCGCCGGCGCGCCGCCGCGGCCTCGGCGATCGCGCGGACCTGCATGCCGAACAGACCGGGAATCGCCAAACCGAGCCGCACACCGCGCAGCCCCAGCATAGGGTTCTGCTCGTGCAGTCGGTTGACTGCGTCGAGCAGTCTCCGGTCCTTGGCGTCCGCGTCGTCGCCCGCGAGCGCGACCCTGACCGACAGCTCGGTGATGTCGGGGAGGAACTCGTGCAGCGGCGGGTCGATGAGCCGGATCGTGACGGGCAGTCCGTCCATGGCCTCGAAGATGCCCTCGAAGTCGCTCCTCTGCAGCGGCTCCAGGGCGTCCAGCGCGGCCTGCCGCTCGGTGTCGTCCTCGGCGAGGATGAGCTCCTCGACGAGCTGCCGCCGGTCGCCGAGGAACATGTGCTCGGTGCGGCACAGCCCGATCCCGGCCGCGCCGAACCGGCGGGCCCGCGCCGAGTCCTCCGGGTTGTCGGAGTTCGCGCGCACCTTCAGCGCGGCCCGCGAGTCGGCGTGCTCCATGACGCGGTCCACCGCCTTGACGAGGTCGCTGTCCCCGGCCGACAGCCGGCCCTCGAAGTACTGGACGACGGGCGAGTCCTCGACGGGCACCTCGCCGAGGTAGACGTCGCCGGACGACCCGTCGATCGAGATGACGTCGCCCTCGCTCACCGTGACGCCGCCGGGGGCGGTGAAGTGACCGCTCTTGACGTCGACGTCCAGTTCCTCGGCGCCGCACACGCACGTCTTGCCCATGCCGCGGGCGACGACGGCGGCGTGCGAGGTCTTCCCGCCGCGGGACGTCAGGACGCCCTTGGCGGCGACCATGCCGGAGAGGTCGTCCGGGTTGGTCTCGCGGCGGACGAGGATCACGTCCTCGCCCTGCCCTGCCAGCTCCACGGCCCGTTCGGAGCTGAACACGGCCTTGCCGACGGCCGCGCCGGGCGAGGCGTTCATGCCCTTGGTGAGCCTCTTGACGCCGTCCACCTTGCTGGCGAAACGCGGGAACATGAGCTGGGCGAGCTGGTCGCCGGTGACGCGCCTGGCGGTCTCGTCCAGGTCGATGAGCCCCTGGTCGAGCAGCTGGCAGGCGATCCGGAACGCCGCGGCGGCGGTCCGCTTGCCGACCCGGGTCTGCAGCATCCACAGCTTTCCGCGCTCGATCGTGAACTCGATGTCGCACATGTCGCGGTAGTGGTTCTCCAGCGTCTCCATGATCTCCAGGAGCCGGTCGTAGGACGCCTTGTCGATCCGCTCCAGCTCCGTCAGCGGGACGGTGTTGCGGATGCCGGCGACGACGTCCTCGCCCTGCGCGTTCTGCAGGTAGTCGCCGTAGACGCCCTGCTGGCCGGACGCGGGGTCGCGGGTGAACGCGACGCCCGTCCCGGAGTCCATGCCCATGTTGCCGAAGACCATCGAGCAGATGTTCACGGCCGTGCCGAGGTCGGCCGGGATGCGCTCCTGGCGCCGGTACAGGATGGCGCGGGGCGCGTTCCACGACTTGAACACCGCCTCGACGGCGAGGTCCATCTGCTCGCGCGGATCGTCCGGGAAGCCCCGGCCGGCCTGCTCCCGGACGATGGCCTTGAACCGGTCGACGAGCTCCTTGAAGTCCTCGGCGGTCAGGTCCACGTCGTCGTCGCTGCCGCGGGCCCGCTTGGCGTCCTCGACGGCCTCCTCGAACAGGTCGCCGTCGATGTCCAGGACGGTCCTGCCGAACATCTGGATCAGCCGGCGGTAGGAGTCCCACGCGAACCGCTCGTCGCCCGCCTGAACGGCGAGGCCGTGCACGGACTCGTCGTTCAGCCCCACGTTGAGGACGGTCTCCATCATGCCCGGCATGCTGAACTTGGCCCCGGAACGTACGCTGACCAGGAGCGGGTCGTCGCTCTGGCCGAGCTTCTTGCCCATCGCCGACTCCAGGTCGGCCAGGTGCCGGTTCACCTCGCCCGCCAGCCCCTCGGGCAGGCTCCCGTGCTCGAGGTAGTACCGGCAGGCCTCCGCGGTGATCGTGAAACCGGGGGGCACGGGCAGGCCGAGGTTGGTCATCTCGGCCAGATTGGCGCCTTTGCCGCCCAGCAGATCTTTGAGGTCCTTGTTTCCCTCGGTGAAGTCGTACACGAACTTCGGCACGGGGAGCTCCTTCTCGCTCCGGTTCCCAGCGGCAGTTCCGGACCCGCCCGCACGGGGGCGCGCGGCACGCGTTCCCCCAGGCGGCAGCGGGTCCGCCGCCCTGTTTGCGGGGACTGTACCCGCGAACTCAGGACATGCTCGGCGCCCGGTGTGCCGCGCGGTGTTCTCCCAGCTCAGACCCCGGATAATGGTCTATTCCAATAGGTCTATTCCACTGCGGAGACCGGGGACGCACACGGGCCCGGACGCCCGTCCGGGAACAGCTCGCACCAATGACATACCCACTGCGCGGGAGAGGGAATGATGGATCAAGGAGGTGAGGTTTTGACTTCTCCCCGGGCCGAAGCAGGGGGATTCCCGGACGGCCTACGGCCGTCCGCCGCCTGCGCGACCCGGATCACTCCGGGGGGCTTCCTGCTTCGCCGCCGACCGCGTCCGGGAGGTCCCGGCCCGTCTCACATCAGCTCCACAGGCCGACACCGAAAGTCCTTCGGCCAGGATGTTCTTGGCGGCGTTGACGTCCCGGTCGTGCCGGGTGCCGCAATCAGGGCACGTCCAGTGCCGGGTGGAAAGGCTCAGCCGGGCGAGCAGATGCCCGCACTGCGAGCACGCCTTGGAACTGGGGAACCAGCGATCGATGACCACGAGCCGACGTCCCCACTGGGCCGCCTTGTACTCCAGCAAGGTACGGAAGGTGCCCCACCCACAGTCGGAGATGTGCTTGGCGAGGCGGCGGTTGCGGACCATTCCGGCGACGTGAAGGTCTTCGATCACGATCACGTCATAGCGCCGTGTGAGCTCGGTCGTGGTCTTGTGCAAGAAGTCCTCGCGGGCGCGCTGAACCTTGCCGTGGGCGGCAGCGACCTTGCGTGCGGCCTTCTTGCGGTTGGCGCTACCCCTGCACTTGCGGGCCACGCGCCGCTGGTACCGGGCCAGGTTGCGCTGCTTGCGCTCCAGGTGGCGCGGGTTGGCGATGCGTTCTCCGTCACTCGTCACGGCGAAGTCGTTGATGCCCAGGTCCAGCCCGGCGTGGCTACCGGTCATCTCCAACGGGTCACGGTCGTGAGCGTCGACGGCGAACGACGCGTGCCACATGCCGTCCGGTTCGCGGGACACCGTCACCGTGGTCGGATCGATAGAAGCGGGGTCGATATGGTCCCAGGACCACACGAACCGCAGCGGCCCGGACATCTTCGCCAGGAACAGCTCAGCATCCCTGTACCGGAAAGCCGACCGGGTGTAGGTCGCCGATTGGCGGCCGTTGCGAGACTTGAACCTCGGGTAGCGGGCCCGCCCGGCGAAGAAGTTGACAAACGCCGTGTACTGGTGCCGCAGCGTCTGCTGGAGCGGGACCGAGGACACCTCGCACAAGAACGCGAACCCCGGGTCGCGTTTCAGCTCGGTCAGGTACCGGTCGGTCTGGGCGTAGGAGGTCGTCGCGCGTTCGACCCGGTAGCGTTTGGTCCGCCATTCCAGGACCTCGTTCCACACCTTGCGTACGCTTCCGAACGTGCGGTTCAGCAGTACCGCTTGTTCGGGGGTGGGATAGACCCGCACCTTGTATGCCGTACGCATGTTCGAACTTTACGACAGAGCTTCATGATCTATAAGCGTTTTCGGAAGGAGCGGTTCATGCACCCTGCGCACTCGGGGCCGTCCCGTCGGGGCGGCTCCGAAGGGGGCCAGGTTCCTCTCCGGTCCAAGGACCGGGGGATCACCTGGAGGTCCAGGTGAGACCGAAGGTCGCCGGCGGCCGGGCTGCGGATCCGTTCGCCCCCATAGCCGATTTCGGATTCCTGTCCGACTGCGAGACGACCGCCCTGGTCGCGCCGAGCGGCAACATCGAGTGGATGTGCCTGCCGAGGATGGACTCGCCGAGCGTGTTCGGCTCCATCCTGGACCGCGACGCCGGCTATTTCCGGGTCGGCCCGGCGGGCGTGGAGGTGCCCGCCGCGCAGCGCTACATCCCCGGCACCATGGTGATGGAGACCACCTGGTGGGTGCACGGCGGCTGGCTCGTGGTGACGGACGCCCTGCTGATGGGGCCCTGGCACCACGAAACGGAACGGTCCCACACCCATCGCCGGGCGCCCACGGACTACGACGCCGACCACGTCCTGCTGCGGATGGTCCGGTGCGTGAACGGGCAGGTCCAGGTCCGGCTCGACTGCATGCCGGTGTTCGACTACGGCCAGACGCCCGCGCGCTGGGAGCACACCGGCTCCGGCTACCACGAGGCCGTCGCGCGCGGAAACGGAGTCGGGCTGCGGCTCACCACCGACATGAACGTCGGGTTCGAGGGGTCGCTCGCCACCTCCCGGACGCTGCTGAAGCAGGGCGAATCCCGCTTCGTGGCGCTGTCGTGGAGCGAGCACGAGGCGCCCTCGTCCTGGGAGGACGCACAGGAGCGGCTCGTCTGGACCGTTCACCACTGGCAGCACTGGCTGGACCGGGGCCGCTTCCCCGACCACCCGTGGCGCAGCCACCTGCAGCGCAGCGCGCTCACCCTGAAGGGGCTGACGTTCGCCCCGTCCGGCGCGGTGGCGGCCGCGGCCACGACCTCGCTGCCGGAGACGCCGGGCGGCGACCGGAACTGGGACTACCGCTACACCTGGATCCGCGACTCCACGATGGCGCTGTGGGCGTTCTACACGCTCGGCTACGACTGGGAGGCCAACGACTTCTTCTACTTCATCACCGACGTCGCCGAGGCCGCCGAGGGCAAGCTTCAGATCATGTACGGGCTGGACGGGCGGGAGGAACTGCCCGAGTCCACGCTCGAACATCTCACCGGCTACGACAACGCCCGCCCCGTCCGCATCGGCAACGAGGCGTACATGCAGGCGCAGCACGACGTGTGGGGCGCGATCATCGGCTCCATCTACCTGTTCGTGCGGCGCCGGGACCGGCTGGACGACCGGCTCTGGAAGATCGTCGTCCGGCAGGTGGAGGACGCCCTCGCCAACTGGCGGACGCCCGACTGCGGCATGTGGGAGGTGCGCGGCGAACCGCAGCACTTCACCTCGTCCAAGATCTTCTGCTGGGTGGCGGCCGACCGCGGCGCCCGGCTCGCCCGGGTCCGCGGCGACCAGGAGCGGGCGCGCCGCTGGCAGGCGGCCGCCGACGAGATCCACGCCGACGTGCTCGCCAACGCGCTGGACGAGCGGGGCGTCTTCACCGCCCACTACGGCGCGACGGCGCTGGACGCCTCGGCGCTGCTGATCCCGCTGCTCGGCTTCCTGCCCGCCGACGACAAGCGGGTCCGGGAGACCGTGCTCGCCATCGCCGACGAGCTGTCGGAGGACGACCTCGTCCTGCGCTACCGGGCCACGGAGACCGACGACGGCTTCGAGTCGGAGGAGGGCACGTTCACGATCTGCTCGTTCTGGCTGGTCAGCACCCTGGTGATGATCGGTGAGCTGGAGCGGGCCCGGGCCCTGTGCGAGAAGCTGCTCTCCTACGCGAGCCCGCTGCAGCTGTACGCCGAGGAGATCGACCCGCACACCGGCCGTCACCTCGGCAACTTCCCGCAGGCGTTCACCCACCTGGCCCTGATCAACGCGGTCATGCAGGTGATCCGGGCCGAGAACGACGAGCCCCAGCCGCCCCTGGCCTGACCGGCCCGCGTGGCCGGGTCCCTTCCCGGCCACGCGGTGCCCGCCCGGCGGCGGCGCCGAGCGCGGTCAGACGACGGCGCCTGAGCTGTCGGATGTGCGGTGGACGGGCTTCGCCTTCGCCTGGGGCGGCGGGGCCTTCGCGTAGCGCTCCAGGACGACGGCGAGCGGCGTCGCCGTGAAGACGCTGGAGTAGGTGCCGACGACGATGCCGATCAGGAGCGCGACGGCGAAGTCGGTCAGCGAGTCGCCGCCGAGGAAGGCCAGCGCCGCCAGGATGAACAGCGCGCCCATCCCGGTGTTGATCGTCCGCGGGACGGTCTGCAGGGTGCCCCGGTTCGCGATGTCGGCGAACCGGCCCTTCGGGTTCGCCGCCCACATCTCGCGGACGCGGTCGAACACGACGACCGAGTCGTTCACCGAGTACCCGATGATGGTGAGCAGCGCGGCGAGGAAGACCCCGTCGATGGGCCTGCCGAGCCACGCGAAGATCCCGGTGACGATCGTGATGTCGTGGAACATGGCGATGACCGAGCCGGCCGCGAACGTCCAGCGGAACCGGATCGTCAGGTAGGCGAGTTGCACCAGCAGGGCGACGCCGAGCGCGATGAGCGCCTTGGTCCGCAGTTCGCTGCCGAGGCTCGGGCCGATCAGCTCGTCGCGCTGCTTGGTGGCGCCGCCGCCCTTCTCCGCGAGGGCGTCATGGACGCGCTTCTCCTCCGCGTTGGTCAGGCCGGCCGTCCGGACGGAGATGTCGTCCTTCCCGGACGTCTGGACGACCGCGCGCGGGAAACCGGCGTCGGCGACGGCGGCACGGGCCGTGTCGATGTCGACGTGCCTGCTCGTGGAGTACTCGACGAGGCGCCCGCCCGTGAACTCCACGCCGAAGTTCAGCCCGCGGCTGAAGATCCCGGCCGCCGCCAGGACGACCGCGAGCGCCGAGATCCCGAGCCACAGCCGGCTGCGTTTCATCAGGTCGGGGCCGCTGTTCTCCAGCCACCGCCGGATCCGCCCGGCGCCGGCGAGGCCGCCGGCCCTGCCCTTGCTGAGCCTCGGCATCCGCGCGGCGGCCGCGTCGGTGAGGACGCGGCTGAGCAGCATCGCGGAGACCAGGGAGCCGAGCACACCGATGGTCAGCGTGACGCCGAAGCCCCGGACGGGGCCGGAGGCCAGGAAGAACAGCAGGCCGCCGGCCAGCAGCGTGGTGACGGCCGAGTCGGCGATCGCGGACCACGCCTTGGTGAACCCGACCGCCAGCGCCGCCCGCGCGCTGCGGCCCGGGGCGGCGGCGCGCTCCTCCCTCGCGCGTTCGAAGGCCAGCACGTTCGCGTCGATCGCCATGCCGATGGCGAGGACGAATCCGGCGAGGCCCGGCAGCGTCAGCGTCGCGCCGACGGCGACGAGGGCACCGTAGGAGATCAGGGCGTATCCGGCGAGCGCGACCGTGGCGAGCAGGCCGGCGAGCCGGTAGACGGCCACGATGAACAGGCCGGTGAGGACGATGCCGATGACCGCCGCGCGGGCGCTGGCGTCGATGGCCTCGTCGCCGAGCGTCGGGCCGACCACCCGCTGCTCGATGATCTTCACGGGGACGGGCAGCGACCCGCCCTGGATGAGCGCCGCGAGATCCTTGGCCTCGCCGGCGCCGAAGTCGCCGGTGATCTGGGTGGAGCCGCCGGTGATGCCGACCCCGCACGGCACGCTCTCGGTCACCTGCGGGGAGGAGATCACCTTGCCGTCCAGGACGATCGCGACGCGCCGCTCGTCACCGGCCGCGCAGGCGGCCTTGGCGGTGATCTTCTCCCAGGTCCGGCCGCCGTCGCCCTTGAACTTGACGTTGACGGCCCAGCCGCCGGTGTTCTCCGGGTCGTAGGAGGCGTTCGCCTCGCCGACGCCGGCGCCGGTGAGCGCGGCCGGGCCGATGAGGACCGGCCGCCCGCGCTCGTCCGGGAGCAGCTGCTGCCCGCTGCCCGCCTTGCCGGTGTTGGGCAGCACGGGGTGGGCGGTGAGCTGCGCGGTCTTGCCGATCGCGGCGGCGGCGCCGGCCGGGTCCTGGACGTCCGGCAGCTCGACGATCAGCCGCCGGTCGCCGGACCGGGTGATGGACGACTCGGCGACGCCCAGCGCGTCGACGCGGCGGTGCAGCACCTCCCGGGCACGGTCGGTGGACTCCCGGTCGGCCTTCACCGTCGGGGAGTCCTGCGTTTCGAGGACGATCTGGGTGCCGCCGCGGAGATCGAGGCCGAGGCGGGCGGGTGTGGACCAGGCGAAATAGAACGATGTGGCGAGCACGGCGAACGCCAGTACCGCCCGCACCACGTTGGCGCGAGTCAAAGGGAACCTCCACACGGGGGATTCGGCACCGCACGTCGGCGCGCGGTACCGGGGACAGAACTCAGATCCGTGTGGAAGCGGGTGGTGCGCGCCCGCGCGGCACGCCCCAGGGGACGACGCCGGCCGACGCGTGCGCGGAGCCGGGCCGGGTGACCCGCATGGCCGGTGGCCGGACCTCGACGCCGGACGCCGGAAGCACCGCGTGGGCCGTCTGGGCGTTCGGTGCCGCCGCGCCCGCGACATGGAGCGCGACAGCGGTGATGACGACCTGGACCCGGCCCGGGCCGCGCGGCTTGGTGGAGATCCGGGTGCGGGCGGGCGCGCTCTGGACCGGCGCGGTCCGGGCACCGGAGATCGTCCCGGTGGAGGGCGTCCCGCCGTGCGCACCGGCGCCGGCGGGCCCCGTGACGAAGCCGAGGAGGCCCAGCGCGACGATGAGCAGCCGGACGACGGACGGGACGGGGCGGCGCGAGTCGCGCATGCCGCCTCCTCCCCGATCGCCTGCGGAGCGTCCGCCCGGCCGTTCCCGCCAACCTAGCCCAGGATCGCCGGGATGCGGATGCCCTTCGCGCTCAGCGGGCGGACCACGGTGGAAAGGGCACGTCAAGACGGGGCGGCGTGACAAAGACCTTCCCCACCCCCGTTCGTACGGCCTTACCAGCAGACACTGGCGCGTGTCCCAATCCGGCCAGGCCGCATTCGGCCGCCATCCATTGCCCGGACCTCATACGCGAATTACTTTCGCGTATGCCCACCCCGAACCGGACAGAGGAGTTTCCGGTGGCACGTATCAGACAGACCGCGATCATCGGGACCGCCGCCCTGGCCGTCCTCGCCGCGGGCATCGCGCCCGCGTCGGCCGCGACCACGACGGTCCGCAAAGGCTCGGCCACGGCCGACGCCTACTCCGGCAACGTCCAGGCCTCGCTGCTCGGCACCGCCACGGTCTCGACGTCGATCGGCAGCGGTTCCTGCACCGAGTCGACGATGACCGGGTCCATCAACTCCGACGGCAGCAACCTCAGCGTGAGCAGCGCCACCTTCAGCGGCGACGGCGGCGGCCCCTGCACCGGGAGCACGAGCGCGACGATCGAGACCCAGAACCTGCCCTGGGCGGGCGGCAGTGTCGCCTACGACGCCGGGCACACCGGCGGCCGCGACGCCACGGTCACGATCGCGAACTTCAGCGTGAAGGCCACGGTGAACATCTTCGGCGGCATCACCTGCCAGTTCGGCGGCAACCTGACCGCCAACGGCTTCAACGGCGACAACGCCTCGCGCCCCGACACGAGCAGCTCCGAGGCGCAGGTCGGCGTCCAGAACGCCCAGGTCAGCAAGACCGGCGGCAGCTTCCTCTGCCCCTCCACCGCCACCGTGACCGCGAACTACGCGCTGAAGGGCGAGACGGCGGCCGGATCCGGCACCTACGACCAGTCCCTCTACGTCACGGGCTGACGGGCGCTCCCCGGGAAGAACGCTCCCACGAGGACACGCTCCCTGACGCTCCCAGAAGCGGGCCGCCCCACGACCGGGGGCGGCCCGCAGCGGTGCCGGGCGGGTGTCAGCAGCCGACGAGCTGCGCGGCGAGGAACGCCTCGACCTGGCCGATCGCGATGCGCTCCTGGCTCATCGAGTCGCGCTCCCGGACGGTGACCGCGTCGTCGTCGAGGGTGTCGAAGTCGACGGTGACGCAGAACGGGGTCCCGATCTCGTCCTGGCGGCGGTAGCGGCGGCCGATGGCGCCGGCGTCGTCGAAGTCGACGTTCCAGTTGCGGCGCAGCCGCGCGGCGAGGTCGCGGGCCTTCGGCGACAGGTCGGCGTTGCGCGACAGCGGCAGCACCGCGACCTTCACCGGGGCGAGCCGGCGGTCGAGCCGCATGACGGCCCGCTTCTCCAGCTTGCCCTTGGCGTTGGGCGCCTCGTCCTCGGCGTAGGCGTCCATCATGAACGTGAGCGTGCAGCGGTCGACGCCGGCCGCGGGCTCGATCACGTACGGGGTGAAACGGTCACCGGACTCCTGGTCGAAGAACGACAGGTCCGCGCCGGACGCCTTGGAGTGCGTGGTCAGGTCGTAGTCGGTCCGGTTGGCGATGCCCTCCAGCTCGCCCCACTCACTGCCGACGAAGTCGAACTTGTACTCCACGTCCACGGTGCGCTTGGAGTAGTGCGACAGCTTCTCGGCCGGGTGCTCGTACAGCCGCAGGTTCTCCTTGCGGATGCCGAGGTCGACGTACCACTGCATGCGCTCGTCGATCCAGTACTGGTGCCATTCCTCGTCGCTGCCGGGCTTGACGAAGAACTCCATCTCCATCTGCTCGAACTCGCGGGTCCGGAAGATGAAGTTGCCGGGCGTGATCTCGTTGCGGAACGACTTGCCGATCTGCCCGATGCCGAACGGCACCTTGCGGCGCGCGGACTGCTGGACGTTCAGGTAGTTGATGAAGATGCCCTGCGCGGTCTCGGGACGCAGGTAGGCCAGGCCGGACTCGTCCTCGACGGGGCCGAGGTAGGTCTTCAGCAGGCCGTTGAACATCTTCGGTTCGGTGAAGGAGCCCTTCACGCCGCAGTTCGGGCAGGAGATGTCGGCCAGGCCGTTCGCCGGCGGGCGGCCGTGCTTCTCCACGTACGCCTCCTCCAGGTGGTCGGCCCGGAAGCGCTTGTGGCAGGACTGGCACTCGGTGAGCGGGTCGACGAACGCCTGGACGTGGCCGCTGGCCTCCCAGACCTCGCGCGCCAGGATGACGCACGAGTCGAGGCCGACGATGTCGTCGCGGCCCTGCACCATGGACTTCCACCACTGGCGCTTGACGTTGTTCTTCAGCTCGACGCCGAGCGGCCCGTAGTCCCAGGACGCGCGGAGCCCGCCGTAGATCTCGCTCGACGGGTAGACCAGCCCCCGCCGCTTGGCGAGGTTGACGATCGTGTCCAGCACATCGGAACGGCGTGCCATGAAATATTCTCCATCCGGCTGGCGGTCGGCGGGACAGTGAGTGCGCCCCCGGTCCCGCGCGGGAACGGCGGGCGGCGGCGAGTGTGATCCCCGGTGATGTGCCCCGGCGCGGTCGTCGCCGGCGCCGGAGAGTGCTCCCAGCTTAGGGCACCGGGGCGGCTGAGCAGGCCCGAGTGCTAGTAGACGCGCCCATCGACGATGTTGCTGTCGATGTTGAGCCGCACGCCGCCGTGCCTCTCCTTGTGGGCTCCGCGGTACTGCTTGATGCGGCGGTGCGGGGACCACCAGTGGTCCGGCAGGAACGGGTCGCCGTAGACATCGGCGCGGCCGTCCCAGTTGGCGAACCAGACGCAGGCGGGCCTGCTGATCTGCGCCCGGCCCACGTCCCGGATGCCGGACTTGGCGCTGCTGTAGAGGCAGGGCTGGTAGCCCTCGGCCTGCAGCCGGTCGACCCACTTGTCCACGAACCGAAGGACCGCGGCCTTGCACGCGCTCTTCTTGTGGTTGTACGCCTCCATGTCGAAGTAGATCGGCCTGCCGTCCGGAATGCCGAGCGCCCGGGCCTTGCGGGCAGCGTCCACGGCGGACCTCGCTCCCTCCGAGGCCGCGTTCTTGGCGGTGAAGCGCTGCGGGCGGCTGCCGCAGGGGGCCTGAAGGCCGACGTAGGTGGGGGTGATGCGGTAGCCCATCCGGCGCACCTGTTTCACCCAGGAGGCGGTGAGGTTCGGCTGGGCGCATCCACGCGCCGCGCCGCCGATGTAGATGTTGGTGACCTTGAACGAGGGCCGCCACGCCTTCATGGTGGCGAGGGAGGGGGCCGTGCAGGTGTCGAACCCCTTGCCGCGCACCCACGGGCGCTCCAGCGCCTGGTCCGGCACCGTCCCGTTGCCCGGTGCCGCGCCGGCGCCGTCCGCCGCACCCGCCTCGGACGGCGTGCTCTGACCGAACGGCGTGTCCGGAACGCGCGGCGTGCTCTCGGCGAGCGGCGCGCTCTGGTCCGGCGCCTCGGGCGTCGTGGTCGCCATCCGGCGGACGTCGGATCCGGGCGGCGCGGCGGAGAGGCGCGGTGCGGCGGTCCAGCTCGCGGACAGCCGGGCGCCGCGCAGCATGCGCTGGAGCCGCCCGGGATCCGACCCGTACACGCCGGTGATCGTGACCCCGGCCTCGGGAAGGGCGAGGCGCGTCTCGTGGTCGACGGTCGGCGCGACGACGAGGGAGGCGAGCTTGTCGCCGCGCACGACCGTCCGCGCGGCCCGCCCGTCCCCGGCCGGCTCGATGTGCACGGCCTCGGTGCGGCCGACGACGCGGGCCGGGCAGTCGGGCTGCGGCCCGGGCCGGCCGAGGTAGACCGCGTGCCGGTCGTAGCGGACGCAGCGGGCCGGGTCCCGGTCGAGCCGGTGCACCTCCCAGCCCGCCGGCACGGGGACGCGCAGGCCGCGGTACTCGACGACGCGCGGGCCCTCCAGGCTCCCGGCCGGGCCGGTCAGCGCGGCGGGCCGGTGGGACGCCGGCCGCCCGGGGACCGTCCCGGCGACGGCGAGGGCGGCGGCGACCGCGCCTCCGGAGAACACGCTGAACAGGACGGCGCGACGCATCACATCTCCCCCGGCGGACCACGGCATGATCGTGTGCGGCAAGGATGACCATGGCCGGGGTGCCCGAAACCGGGGCAGGACGCTTCTTGCCCGGCGGTTTCCCGCATTCTGAAGGTGGCCGCCGCGGGGCTCAGGCGGAGCTGACGACCTCGTAGGCGCCGGGTTCGTCCACCGCCAGGGCGGCGAGCGGCATGAACTGGAGCCGGACGCCGTACTCGCCGAGCGCTCGGCGGTAGTGCCCGGCGCCGTCCCATTCGGTGACGAGGGCCCACAGGCCGGGGTCGTCGACGGTCCTGGCGAGGCGGCCCGAGCGGAAGCCGGGGCTCGCGGACAGCGCCGTCAGCACCGCGGTCATGCCCTCGGCGAAGCGGTCGGACTCCTCGCCCGGCACCCGGTACCGGGTTATCGCGATCATCCGTCCATCCTGGCAGTACGTTGGGCACGTGGAGACGAAAGGTGAGCGGGGAACGGGGCTGCGGGCCGTCGTCGAGCGGCGCAGCGCGGCGGCGGTGGTGTTCCTGCACCGGCTGCCGCGGTGGATCCTGCTCGCCGCGGTGTTCGTACTGCTCGTGATCGGCATGGCCGGGACGGGCTGGGTGGCCGCGGCCGGGCTGCTGGTGCTCGCCGCGGCGCTGGGCTGGTTCGCCTATCTCAACTGGCCCTCGCTGGACGGCTCGGGCCGGGTGCTGCGGCTCGTCGCGCTGGCGGTCCTCGTGGGGTTCGCCCTGGGGCGCGGCATTGGCCGGTTTTGACAACCATTTTCATCTTCGTCCATAATCGCGACGTGTCCCGTGTCCGCAGGCCCCTCCGAGCCCTGCCCGCGACGGCCCTGGCCCTGGCCGGGCTCGCGGCGGGCCTCACCGGCTGCGCCGACGCGGACGCGGACGTCCCGCCCGGCAAGGCCGCCGTCGTCGCGTCCTTCTACCCGATGGCGTGGCTGGCCGGGAAGGTCGGCGGGGACGACGTCTTCGTCCGGACGCTCACCAGGCCCGGAACGGAGCCCCACGACCTCGAACTGACCGCCCGGCAGGTCGCGCAGGTCGCGGACGCCGACTTCGCCGTCTACGTCAAGGGCGTCCAGCCGGCCGTCGACGACGCCGTCCGGGGGCATGCGAAGGCCAGGTCGCTCGACGCCGCGAGCCTGGTGCGGACGCTGCCGCCGCCCGGCGAGACCGACGACGAAGAGGCCCACGACGGGATACGGCACCGGGAGGCGTCCTACGACCCGCACATCTGGCTCGACCCGAGCCGGATGGCGACCGTGGCGACCGCGCTCGGCGACCGGCTGGCCGCCGCCGACCCCCGCCACGCGTCCGGCTACCGGGAACGCGCACGGTCCACCGCCGAGGCGCTGACCCGGCTCGACCGCGAGTTCCATGACGGCTTGGAGTCCTGCGCGCGGCGCGAGATCGTCACCGCGCACGCCGCGTTCGGCTACCTGGCGGACCGCTACGGGCTGCGGCAGATCCCGGTCGCCGGCGTCGACCCGTCCGGCGAACCGTCCCCGAAGCGGCTGGCCGGGCTGACCCGGCTGGTGTCCGCCACCGGCGCGACGACGATCTTCACCGAGACGCTGGTCAGCCCGAAGGCCGCCGAGTCGCTGGCACGGGAGGCGGGCGTGCGCACGGCCGTCCTGGACCCGGCCGAGGGCGTCGAGGACGGCGCGTCCGGCGACTACATGACGATCATGCGACGGAACCTGGGGACCCTGCGTCCCGCCCTGGAGTGCACATGACCGAGGACACCGCTCCGCCGTTCGCGATGACCGGCGGGCTCGTCCGGCGGGACGGCCGCGAGGTGCTCGCCGGCATCGACCTGCGGGTGGGGGCCGGCGACGTGCTGGCGATCCTCGGGCCGAACGGGGCGGGCAAGTCCACGCTGGTCAAGGCGCTGCTCGGGCTCGTCCCGCTGGCCGCCGGCCGGACCGAGATCTACGGCGAGCCGCCCGCCCGGTTCCGGGACTGGAAGCGGATCGGCTACGTCCCGCAGCGGCTGCCGATGGGCGGCGGCGTGCCGGCGACCGTCCGGGAGATCGTGGCGTCCGGGCGGGTGGCGCGGCGGTCCCGGTGGCGGCCGGCGCCGTTCGCCGACCGGGCGGCCGACCGCGCCGCCGTCGACCGCGCATTGGAGACGACCGGCCTCACCGGACGCGCCCGGGACTCGGCGCACCTGCTGTCGGGCGGCCAGCAGCAGCGGGTGCTCATCGCCCGCGCCTTGGCCGGGGAGCCCGACGTCTTCGTGATGGACGAGCCGACCGCCGGCGTGGACGCGGGCAGTCAGGCGGCGCTCGCGTCGGCCCTGCACGGGCTGGCCCGGGACGGACGAACCGTCGTCCTCGTCGCGCACGAGCTGGGGCCGATGGAACCGCTCGTCACCCGCACCGTCGAGCTGGGCCACGGCCGCGTCGTCCGCGAGGCCGGCGTCCCGCAGACCCTCGAAAGGCCCGCGTGAGCGAGATGCTGCAGTACGACTTCATGCGCGTCGCCCTGGTGATGGCGGTGCTCATCGGGCTGAGCGCCCCTGCCGTGGGGACGTTCATCGTCCAGCGCAGGCTGTCGCTGCTCGGCGACGGCATCGGCCACATCGCGCTGACCGGCATCGGGCTCGGGCTGCTCACCAGCACCTCCCCCGTCCTCGGCGCGCTGGTCGTGTCCGTCGTCGGCGCCGTCGCGATCGAGGTCCTGCGGGCCCGCAGCCGCAGCGGCGCCGACGTCGTGCTCGCCCTGCTGTTCTACGGCGGCCTCGCGGGCGGCGTGATCCTGACCAACGCCAACGGCGGCGGGTCGGCGAGCCTGCAATCCTACCTGTTCGGCTCGATCAGCAGCGTGACGGCGGCCGACCTGTACGTGGTCGCGGGGCTCGCCGCGGTCGTGCTCGCCATCGTCGCGCTGTTCGGCCGGGAGCTCTTCCTGCTGTGCCAGGACGAGGAGGTCGCGCGGGCGGCCGGGCTGCCAGTCCGGTTCCTCAGCGTGCTGATCGCGGCGACCGCCGCGGTCACCGTGGTGATCTCGATGCGCGCGATCGGGCTGCTGCTGGTCAGCGCCCTGATGATCGTTCCGGTGGCGGCGGCGCAGCAGCTCACCCGCGGGTTCTGGAGCACCATGCTGGGCGCTATGGGGATCGGTGTACTGTCGGCCGTGACGGGCCTGGCGGGTTCCTTCCAGTACGATCTCCCCCCGGGCCCCTCGATCGTGCTGCTCGCGCTGGCGGTGTTCGTGGTCGCGGTCGCCGGGGGTTCGGTGGTGCGCCGCAGGCGCGCCCGCGCCGCCGCGGCCGGGGACGCCGTCCCCGCCGGGCCCGGCGTCGAGAGCCGCATGGATGCCGAGGCGGAGGTGCTAGGGGGATGACGACGGCCCGCCGGGACGCGGTCCGGCAGGTGCTCGCGGGCTGCGAAGGCTTCCGCAGCGCGCAGGACATCTACGCCGACCTGCGCGCCGACGGCTCCAAGATCGGCCTCACCACCGTCTACCGGGCGCTGCAGGCGCTCAGCGACGCCGGCGAGGTCGACGTGCTGCGCACCGACGAGGGCGAGGCCGTCTACCGCGCCTGCCGTACCGAGCAGCACCACCACCATCTGGTCTGCCGCGGCTGCGGCCGGACGGTCGAGGTCGAGGGCCCGGCCGTGGAGCGCTGGGCGGACGCGATCGCCGCCGAGCACGGCTTCGTCGAGATCACCCACACGGTCGAGGTCTTCGGGACGTGCGCCGACTGCAGCGCCCGGGCCTCCTGACCCGCCCCTCCCCCCGATGGGTCCTTCCGACGAGGGGTTTCTGAACGCCGGCTGAAGGTCCGCTGACCGGCGGCAAGGCTCGCAGTTCACACGCTCCGTAGGCGTTTCTTGGCAAATTGTCACATCTACTTCTGAGTAGCTATATGTCATAAATGTCCCGTCGCCACGGCTGGCCCGACGGCGGGCCTCGGGGGAGTGCGTGGCGCCCGCACGAGAGGGCGTTCATGACAAGACGGGCGTTCACCAGCCGAAGGGCCGTGCTCCTGGCCTCGGCGACCCTGCTCGCGGCGAGCGGCACCGCGCTGCCCGCGTCGGCGCGGCAGGCACCGTCCCCACCCGGCCCGCGGGCCGCCGCGGAGCACGCGCTGCGCGCGCTCACCGGACGCGGCGCCGAGGTGCGCGGCGGCGCCGGCCAGGCGTTCCAGGTGGTCCGGGTCACGATGGACCGGGACGGCACCTCCCACACCCGGATGACCCGGACCTACAACGGCACGCCCGTCCTGGGCGGCGACATCGTCGTCCACCAGACGGCGTCCGGCAAGTGGCGCGGCAGCAGCCTCACCCTCGCCAAGGCGCCCGCCGACTCCAGCCCGCAGGTCTCCGCCAAGACCGCCGAGAAGCGCGCCGTGACCAAGCAGCGCAAGGTGGACGGCTCCCCCGCGCTCGTCTTCGAGTCGCGCACCGCGGACCACCGGCCGCACCTCGCCTGGCGTGTGCAGACCGTCGGCAAGCAGGCCGACGGGACGCCCAGCCGCGTGTTCACCTCGGTCGACGCCGCGACCGGCAAGGTCCTGCTGCGCGAGGAGACGGTCCGCACCGAGGCCGGCGACGGCAAGTCGCTCTACACCGGGACGGTCCCGCTGGAGACGACGAAGTCCGGCAGCACGTACCAGCTGAAGGACCCGACGCGCGGCGGCACCTACACCGGAGACGCCGAGAACAAGACCGACCTCTGCTTCCTCCTCTGGTGCATCCAGCGGGCCCCCGCCACGCTGTTCACCGACGCCGACAACCACTGGGGCACCGGCACGACCTCCAGCCGCGCCACCGTCGCCGTGGACGCCCAGTTCGGCACCAGCATGACCTGGGACTTCTACAAGAACGTCTTCGGCCGCTCCGGCATCGCCGGCGACGGCAAGGGATCGTTCAACCGCGTCCACTACGACAACGGCTACGCCAACGCGTTCTGGGACGACTCGTGCTTCTGCATGACCTACGGCGACGGTGACGGCTCCCAGCTCGGCCCGCTCACGTCCCTGGACGTGGCCGCGCACGAGATGAGCCACGGCGTCACGAGCTCGACCGCCAACCTCACCTACAGCGGTGAGTCCGGCGGGCTGAACGAGGCGACGTCCGACATCATGGCCGCCGCCGTCGAGTTCTACGCGAACAACGCCAACGACAAGGGCGACTACCTGGTCGGCGAGGAGGTCGTCCTGCCCGCCTTCGGGCAGCCCGCGCTGCGCTTCATGGACAAGCCCAGCAAGGACGGCAGCTCCGCCGACTCCTGGTCGTCGAACACCAAGAACCTCGACGTGCACTACTCCTCGGGCGTCGCCAACCACTTCTTCTACCTGCTGTCCGAGGGCAGCGGCGCGAAGGCGATCAACGGCGTCTCCTACAACAGCCCCACGTCCAACGGCTCCACCGTCACCGGCATCGGCCGGGACGCCGCCACGAAGATCTGGTACCGGGCGCTGACCACGTACATGACGTCCTCGACCGACTACAAGGGCGCGCGCACCGCGACCCTCAACGCGGCCAAGGACCTCTACGGCGCGGGCAGCACCCAGTACAACACCGTGGCCGCCGCCTGGTCCGCGGTGAACGTGAGCTAAGGCTCCCGTCCCCGGGCGCAACGCCCCGCACCGGCCGCTAGAAGGTGAGCCGCCGGCGCGGGGCGTTACGGCGGTTCGGGTGATCCGCTCACCCGGCCATGGTGAAGAATCGGGGCATGGCTACGACACGTACCGCAAACGCGCATTGGGAAGGCTCTCTGCTGGAGGGCCAGGGGACCGTTTCGCTGGATTCCTCGAAGCTCGGCACCTACGACGTGACCTGGGCATCGCGGTCCGAGGAGCCGGGCGGCCGGACGAGCCCCGAGGAGCTCATCGGCGCCGCGCACTCCACCTGCTACTCGATGGCCCTCTCGCACGCCCTCGCGGGCGCCGGGACCCCGCCGGAGAAGGTGGACACCAAAGCCGAGGTCACGTTCCAGCCGGGCGAGGGCATCACCGGCGTCCACCTGACCGTCCGGGCGAGCGTGCCCGGCCTGTCCGCGGCCGACTTCGAGAAGTTCGCCCAGGACGCCAAGGCAGGCTGCCCGGTAAGCAAGGCCCTGGCAGGCACCACGATCACCCTCGACGCCAGCCTGGTCTAGGACGACTCGGCGGCGAGAACCGGCGCACCAAGCCCGGCCGCCGCACGCATTGGTGGTTGGTCAGGCGCTCCCAGGCGCCTGCCCAACCACCAAGGAATTAGGCACCGCTCCGCCGTAGCGGCGGTCGCGGGAGGCGTAGATCTCGCAGGCGTGCCACAGGTGGCGCCGGTCGAAGTCGGGCCAGAGGGTGTCGAGGAACACCATCTCCGCGTAGGCCGACTGCCAGAGCAGGAAGTTGGACGTGCGCTGCTCCCCCGATGAGCGCAGGAACAGGTCCACGTCCGGGATGCCGGGCTCGTCCAGGTAGCGGGCGAAGACCTTCTCGTTGATCTTGTCGGGGTTGAGCCGGCCGTCCCGGACGTCCCGGGCGATCGCCGCCGCCGCGTCCGCGATCTCGGCGCGGCCGCCGTAGTTCACGCAGAACTGCAGGGTGAGGATGTCGTTGTGCCGCGTCATCTCCTCGGCCGTCTCCAGTTCCTTGATGACGCTGCGCCACAGCCGCGGCCGCCGGCCCGCCCACCGCACCCGCACGCCCATCGAGTGGAGCTGGTCGCGGCGGCGGCGGATCACGTCCCGGTTGAAGCCCATGAGGAAGCGCACCTCGTCGGGCGAGCGCTTCCAGTTCTCCGTCGAGAACGCGTACGCCGACAGATACGGGACGCCGAGCTCGATGGCGCCCATGATCACGTCGAAGAGCGAGTCCTCGCCGCGCCGGTGCCCCTCGGTGCGGGGCAGCGCGCGTTCCTTGGCCCAGCGGCCGTTGCCGTCCATGACGATGGCGACGTGCCGCGGCACCAGGTCCGCGGGGATCGGGGGCGGCGTCGCGCCGTCCCGATGCGGTTCCGGAGGCGATACGGCCCTGCTCAAACTCTCTCCCTGTCGGTGTCGTCGTCGCGCGCTTCACCGCGCGTCTCGCGTTCCACATGGCGCAGCGAACGGATCCCGTGCTCCAGATGCCACTGGAGGTAGGCGGCCACCAGCCCGCTGGTCTCCACCCGGTGCCGCTGCTCGCTGCCGTCGGCGTACTCCCAGTCGCCGCGCAGCAGCGCCAGCATCAGCGCGAACGTCGGCGGCGCCGGGGTGGCGGCGCCCGGCCGGCGGCAGTTCGCGCACACGGCGCCGCCCGCCGCGATGGCGAACCCGCGCAGCCCGCCGCGGCCGCCGCACCGGCAGCACTCGTCGAGCGCGGGCGCCCAGCCCGCGACCGACAGTGAGCGCAGCAGGTAGGCGTCCAGGACGAGCCGGGGGTCGTGGGCCCGCTCGGCGAGCGTCCGCAGCCCGCCGACCAGCAGCAGGAACTGCCGCAGCGCGGGCTCGCCCTCCTCGCTCGTGAGCTTCTCCGCCGTCTCCAGCATCGCCGTCCCCGCCGTGTAGCGGGGATAGTCGCTGACCAGCGCCTCACCGTACGGGCGCAGCGTCTCGGCCTGCGTGATCAGGTCGAGGGAGCGCCGCTCGTACAACTGGAGGTCCACGTGCGTGAACGGCTCCAGCCGCGCGCCGAACCGGGACTTGGTCTTGCGGACCCCCTTCGCCGCGGCGCGGATCCGGCCGGTGCGCCGGGTCAGCACCGTCACGATGCGGTCGGCCTCGCCCAGCTTCTGGGTGCGCAGGACGATGCCTTCGTCGCGGTACAGGGTCACCCGTTCATTCTGACGCACGCCGCCGGATGCGTCGGCGCAGCGTCCGGGCATCTCCCCAGGATCTTCACAAGTCGCCCGGGCGATGTCGCTGCGCTGCATAACAATCACGTACCGTGACCGGATTCGGCCGTAGCGTCCCGCCGAAAGTTGTGGCTCGAATCACAAGGAACTGGCAGCGTTGTGGCATGAGATGCCACATCGTGCCACCGCACATGCTGGAGCGGATCGCCCGCGACGCCGACGACCCGGCGATGCGCGACCGAGCCCGACGTACGCTGGCGCTCACCTCCGCGCAGTTCACCGAACGCCGGACGACCGCGGCCGGGGCCCCCTCCCCGTCCGAGGACTTCGTCCCCGACCGGACGATCAACGACGCCGGGCACGGCGAGGAACTGCCCGGCCGGACCGTCCGGGCCGAGGGAGCCCCCGCCACCGGCGACCAGACCGCCGACCGCGCCTACGACTGGCTCGGCGCCACCTTCGACTTCTTCGAGGCGGCGTACCGGCGGAACTCGATCGACGGCGCCGGGCTCAAGATGATCTCGACGGTCCACTACGGCGAGAAGTACGACAACGCGTTCTGGAACGGCGAGCAGATGGTGTACGGGGACGGCGACGGCGTCCTGTTCACCGACTTCACCGGCCCCCTCGACGTCACCGGCCACGAACTCGCCCACGGCGTCACGCAGTACACCGCGAACCTGGAGTACTACGGCCAGTCCGGTGCCCTCAACGAGTCCATGTCGGACGTGTTCGGCTCGCTCGTCAAGCAGTGGCATCTCGGTCAGACCGCCGATCAGGCCGACTGGCTCATCGGCCAGGGCCTGCTCGCCGCGAGCGTCCACGGCGTCGCGCTGCGCTCGATGAAGGAGCCCGGCACCGCCTACGACGACCCGCAGCTCGGCAAGGACCCGCAGCCCGCCCACATGGACCACTACGTCGAGACGTACCGCGACAACGGCGGCGTCCACATCAACTCGGGCATCCCCAACCACGCGTTCTACCTCGCGGCCACCGGCATCGGCGGCAACGCCTGGGAGAAGGCCGGCCGCGTCTGGTACGACACGCTCACCGGCGGCTCCCTGGCCACCGACGCCGACTTCGCCGGATTCGCCGCGGCGACGGTCCAGACCGCGACCGGGCTCTACGGCGCCGACGCCGTCGAGACCAAGGCGGTGAGCCGGGCCTGGACGGGGGTAGGGGTGCCCTTGGAGGCGAACGGATAGCAGTGAAAGTGACAGTCGTCCGCAGCGGGGGGTTCGCGGGAATCGAACGGCGCGCCGAGTCCGACAGCGTCAGCGATCCCATGCTGTCGAGGCTCGTCGGCCGCGTCGACCTGAAAACCGTCCCGCCGCCGGGCCGAATCCCCGACCAGTTCCTGTACGAGATCGACATCGACGGCGACCGGACCACCGTCGGCGAGGCCCAGCTCCACGGCCCCCTCCGCGAACTCGTCCACCACGTCCTCGGCCGAGCCCGCTGAGCGTGCCGCTCCGCCCCTGGCGGTCGGGCCGGGGGTGGGAGCGGCTAGGGCCGCGGGACGTCCTTGATGAACACGATCCCGTCGCTCCCGGCCAGGTGGTCCGGGTCGAGCGGGGAATAGCCGTAGTAGGGGGACACGCGAGGGACGGGAGGCTCGTCGCCGATGGCGGTGGCCAGGCGGCGGGCGTCGATGAGGCGGCGGTCGTCCGGGAGGGCGTACAGAAGGCCTTCGACGGTGTCGCGGGGCGGGGCGTCCACTCCATGGTGCCGGATCGTGCCCAGGGCGGTGGCCAGGAAGGCGTACTCCTGGCCCAGGCGGGTGCTCACGAGCGCACCGGCACCCCACCACTCCACCGGCGGGCCGCCCATCCGCATCGTGCTCTTGGCACGCTGGAGATGACCGTTGTGGCCGTTGACGAACGCCGCACCTCGTTCGGCGATGGCGAGGAGATTCCCGGCCATCATCTGGCTGCGCAGGCCCACCAGCCACGCCATGCGGGCGGATGAGGTGTCGGCCATCCAGAAGTGGTAGCGCAGCAGGCCGGTGGCGGTGCGGCCGTACAGGCGCGCCCGGTCCCGGTCGTCCCGCGAGGCGGCCGAGTCCGGCGCCTGCCCGTCGAGCAGCACCACGAGGTCGTCGGCCAGCAGCCGCAGCTCCCTGGCGTCGGACGAGCGCCCCACCGACCGGGACGGGTCCATCATCGCGCCGGGATCGGTCCACCGCTCGTCGGCGCCGAGCAGGCGGTCGAGCGTTTCCGCGGTGCAGGGGAGCAGGTCGGCGTCCACCCGGGACGCGAGGTGACCGTGGAGCGCGGTGAGGGCCTGCCGCGGGCTCGCGGCGTGAGTGATCTCCAGCGGGCCGTCGAAACCGGCGAAGCGCACCCGCTCGGACGCGGGCCGGCCGTCGTTGTGGTCGCGCATCCAGCGCACGAGTTCGCGGTTGCCCGCGAACGCGCCCCACCCGTGGCTGAAGCCGCGCTCCATGGCCTCATCGAGGGTGCCCTTGCCGGAGGTGACGTAGTCGTCCACGACCAGGCCCATCATGCAGTCGCTCTCGATCGCGAACGTCCGGTAGCCCTCGTGCTCGACGAGCCGGCGGAAGAGGTCGTTCCGCACGTCGAGCAGGATGTCCGCACCATGGGTGGGCTCGCCCAGACCGAGCAGCCGCGGCCGGGCCGGGAGCAGGCTCATGACGGCGGCGGCGTCGACGGCATGGGCGGCGTCCTTGATTCCGGTAACCATGACTTAAACGGTATCGTTGAAGCTCGTTTGGAGACTTTGTAGCGATCTTGCCGAGGTCATGGCTGAAAAGCCTCAAACAGCTGGTCGCATGAGTGATCCCGGCTCGCTGTGAGCAAAGGTCAGAACGGCGAAAGCCGCCCTGCGTGAGGGCGGCTTTCGTACGACCTGAAAGGGGAACGTCAGGCGGTCCGTCGGGCACGTGACGGCGTCCAGCCCGCCTGCGAAGATCACCCCGACATGCGGGGCTCGTCGTTACGCTTCTTGCGCGCGGGCCACCCGGTTGACGGCGGACAGCATCGCCTTGAGGGACGCGGTGACGATGTTGCCGTCGATGCCGACGCCCCACACCGTGGTGCCGTTCACGTCGCACTCGACGTAGGCGGCCGCGCGCGCGTCGCCGCCCGCGCTCATCGCGTGCTCGGCGTAGTCCAGCACCCGGACGTCGACGCCGACCGTGGCGAGGGCGTCCTCGAACGCCGAGACGGGGCCGTTGCCGACGCCCTCGATCTCGCGGATCTCGCCGTCCACCCGGACGTCGCAGCTGAGCGCGTCCTTCTCGTCGACCAGGGACGTCGTCCGGTGGGCCAGCAGCCCCGCGCGCGGTCCGTTCGCGAGGAACTCCGACTCGAAGATCTCCCACATGCGCTCGGCGGTGACCTCGCCGCCCGCGCTGTCGGTGTGCTCCTGCACGACCCGGGAGAACTCGATCTGCAGCCGGCGCGGCAGCTCCAGCGAGTGCTCGGTCTTCATGATGTAGGCGACGCCGCCCTTGCCGGACTGGCTGTTGACCCGGATGACGGCCTCGTACGTCCGGCCGACGTCGTGCGGGTCGATCGGCAGGTACGGGACCTCCCAGCCGTACTGCTCCACCGGTGCCCCGGCGGCCTCGGCGTCGCGCTTCAGATGGTCGAAGCCCTTGTTGATGGCGTCCTGGTGGGAACCGGAGAACGCGGTGTAGACCAGGTCGCCGCCGTAGGGGTGCCGCTCGTGGACGGGCAGCTGGTTGCAGTACTCGACCGTCCGGCGGATCTCGTCGATGTCGGAGAAGTCGATCTGCGGGTCGACGCCCTGGGTGAACAGGTTCAGCCCGAGCGTCACCAGGCACACGTTGCCGGTGCGCTCGCCGTTGCCGAACAGGCAGCCCTCGATGCGGTCGGCGCCCGCCATGTAGCCCAGCTCGGCGGCGGCGACGGCCGTCCCGCGGTCGTTGTGCGGGTGCAGGGACAGGATGACGGAGTCCCGGTAGGCCAGGTTCCGGCTCATCCACTCGATCTGGTCGGCGTAGACGTTCGGGGTGGCCATCTCGACCGTGGCCGGCAGGTTGACGATGACCTTCTTGTCCGGGGTCGGCTTCCACACGTCGTTGACGGCGTTGCAGATCTCGACGGCGTACTCCAGCTCGGTTCCGGTGAACGACTCCGGCGAGTACTGGAAGAAGATCTCGGTGTCGCCCATGTCCTCGGCGAGCTTGGCGCACAGCTTGGCGCCCTCGACCGCGATCGCGGTGATGCCGTCGCGGTCCTGCCCGAACACCACGCGGCGCTGCAGCGTGCTGGTGGAGTTGTACAGGTGGACGATCGCCTGCTTGGCACCGCGGACCGACTCGAAGGTCCGCTCGATCAGCTCGGGACGAGCCTGCGTCAGCACCTGGATGACGACGTCATCGGGGATGCGGTCCTCGTCGATGATCTGCCGGACGAAGTCGAAGTCGGTCTGGCTGGCCGCCGGGAACCCGACCTCGATCTCCTTGTACCCCATCCGTACCAGCAGCTCGAACATCTTGAGCTTGCGGTGGGCGTCCATCGGGTCGATCAGCGCCTGGTTGCCGTCGCGCAGGTCCACCGCGCACCAGCGCGGAGCCTCGGCGATCACACTGTCGGGCCATGTGCGGTCGGTCAGCCTGATGGGCGCGAAGGGCTTGTAGCGCTGGAAGGGCATACCGGAAGACTGCTGTTGCGGATACATCCGTTGAGATCTCTCTGCTCGAACCTCGCGGCCGACGTCCACGTCGAAGTCCCGCAGCGAGGGAGCCGACCTGGTTACAGGCCCCCGCTGCGGCCGCTAAGGAGGAGCAGCTCACGCAACACGTTCGCCAAGTTAACAGATGCCATCCGTGTTACGGAAACGACGTCCGGATTCTGAGACGTCCCTGCCCCTCCGCCGTCCCATCCAGAACGCCGTCCGGTCGGCGGGCCATTCCCGGCGGGTCAGGGGACGAGCACGGAGAGGCAGGTCACGCAGCCGTCGAGGGCCTCGAACTCGCTGATGTCGACGCTCGTGACGCGCAGCCCGTCCTCCGCGAGCCGCGCGGCGGTGCGCGGCGCCGATGCGGACATGAGCACATGGTCGGGCCCGAGCACCACCACGTGGGCGCCCTCCGGCTCCTGGACGACGCGCAGGAACGGCAGCACCGAGGTGTCCACCATGTCGGGGACGCCGATCAGCTCGCCGTCCGGCAGCGCGGTCATCGCCGACTTCAGGTGCAGGCAGCCGCTGATGTCCACCGGGACGACCTTGCGCCCGCCCAGCAGATGTGCGAGCCGGCAGATGCCCTCCTCGTTCGTCCGGTCCCCGCGTCCGACGTAGACGGTGTCGCCCACGGCGAGGACGTCCCCGCCGTCGAGGGTGCCCGGCGCCTCGATCCGCTCGACCCGCAGGCCGAGTTCCCGCGCCGCCTGCTCCGCGCCCGCGACCTCGTCCCGGCGGCGCTCCTCCCCGGACCGGCCGAGGATGGCCAGGTCGCCGAAGACGAGCAGGGCGTCCTCGATGAACACGGCGTCGGGCAGGTCGTCGGCGGGAGCGACGGCGCGGACCTGCCAGCCGGCCGACCGCAGCGCCGCGACGTAGGCCTCGTGCTGGCGCGCCGCCAGGGCGGCGTCCACCGGACGGGGCACCGCATGCGTGACGATCCCCTCGGCGAGGCGCGGGCCCGGCTCCCGGACCAGCGCCCGGCCGGCCGCGTTCGGGCCGGTGGCGGGATTCATCTCAGCGTGCCGCCCCTTCCGTGGTCACGATGACACCGAGCGCGTAGGCGCGGGACATGCCGAGCAGGTCCGCGACGCCGTGCAGGGCGAGCCGCTCCCCCTCGCCGAGCGAGCCGTCCGCGAGCCCGATCCGGACGGCCTGCGCGAGGAACCACTCCTTGGCCTCCACCGCGAGCAGGACCCCTGCCTGGGCGACCTCCTGCTCCAGGAACGTCCGGCGCAGCGCGAGGTCGGCGTCCACGGCGTCCCCGTCGTACTCGGGCTCGCCGTACCCGGTCACCGTCGTGATCGCGCGGGCGCGGGCCGCGGCGTCGGAGGGGTCCCCGGCGCGCAGCACCAGGGCCGCCGCCGCGCGCATCCCCGCGGCGAGCGCCTCGGCCATCTGCCGCGCGGTCGGCGTCCGCAGCGCCGAGACGGGGAAGCGCCCGCGGCACGTCCGGCATTCCACGGCATGGGCGAGCCGCCACAGCGGCACCATCGGGACGAAGAACACCGAGAACCAGCGGCGCCCGGCGCGCCTCCGGTAGGCACGGTCACCCCCGCACTGCGGGCAGTGGAACGTCCCCTCACTGACAGTGCGGAACACCGCCGTCAGCCCGAAAACGAGCAACACCGGGGCTCTCCTCCCATAACGGACCTCGTTCCAAACTACCGATCCCCGGGCCCCGACGTGGCCGTCCCGGCCAATGCCGCGCCTGCGTTTACGCTGGGTTCATGACCGGTGACCTGGGATCCGACGCGGAACGGGCGCGCCCGCGCCCGACCTTCCTGCCGCCCGTCGACGGCTATCCGCCACAGCCCGGCGACCCGGCCGAGGCCGCCGTCGCCGAGCCCGGCCCGTATCCGCCGCGGCGCGGCACCGCCTGGATCGCCGCCGTGATCGCCGCCGCGTCGACGCTGCTGGTGTCGGCGTTCCTGCCATGGGCGCGCGCCGAGGTCGTCGTCGACCTGTTCGGACGCACGCTCACCCGCGACATCGGCAGTGTGGCGGGCATCGACGCCGACGACATCGTGCTCGCCGTCCCGGTCCTCGCGGTGATCGCGATCGCGCTGGCCGCCTGGGACCTGATCGGACGGGACGCGCGGATCGGCACGCTCGCCGCCGTCCCCGGCATGCTCGCCCTGCTGGTCTCCGGCGTCTTCGTGCTGCGGCTCGGCGACGTCCGCGACCGGCTGCCCGCCACCGGCCTGGACGTCGGCTACCAGATCACCGTCCGGTACGGCTGGTACCTCGCGGTCATCACGTCCCTGTTCGTGGTGGGTTTCAGCCTGGCCCGCCCCATCAGCGAACGGGTGTCGAAGACGCAGGGGCAAGCAGACCAGAACCCTGCGCAGTACCTCTACACGGACCAGCAGTACGCCGGCTGGCAGTACGCCGACCAGGGGTATTCGACCGGCGAATACCCCGCATGGCCCTCAGAAGACGAGGCGTGGGGCCGCCGCGAACCCGCGGGGGAAGAGACCCCACCGAATCAGGGAGACCCCCAGAAGGATCGGGATCCCTCCGAGGAGGCGCCCCCGGGGCACGAGCCGAAGTGACGGTCGCTTCGGCTCCGCCCAGGGCGCGGGTCAGTCGGGGAAGCCGAGGCGGCGGAGCTGTTTGGGGTCGCGCTGCCAGTCCTTCAGGACGCTGACGCGCAGATCGAGGAAGACCTTGGAGCCGAGCAGCGCCTCGATCTGCCGCCGCGCGGCCGCGCCGACCTCGCGCAGCCGCGCGCCCTTGTGCCCGATGATGATGCCCTTCTGGCTGGGACGCTCGACGAACAGGTGCGCGTAGACGTCGATGAGATCGTCGCGGCCCTCGCGCGGGGCCATCTCGTCCACGACGACGGCGATCGAGTGGGGCAGCTCCTCCCGGACGCCCTCCAGCGCGGCCTCGCGGATCAGCTCGCCGACGAGGACCTGCTCAGGCTCGTCGGTCAGGTCGTCCTCCGGGTAGAGCGGCATGCCCTCCGGCAGGTGGGAGATCAGCAGGTCGCCGGCCAGGCCGACCTGGAAGCCGCTCTCGGCGGAGCACGGCACGATGTCGGCGAACTCCCCCAGCCCGCCGACCGCGAGCAACTGCTCGGCGACCCGCTCGGGCGCCGCCAGGTCGGTCTTGGTCACGATCGCCACCACGGGCGTCTTCTTCACCCCCGCCAGCTCCCGGGCGATGTACCTGTCCCCCGGCCCGACCGGCTGGTCCGCGGGCACGCAGAACCCGATCACGTCGACCTCGGTCAGCGTCGACCGGACGAGGCTGTCGAGCCGTTCCCCGAGCAGCGTCCTCGGCTTGTGCAGGCCGGGCGTGTCGACCACGACGAGCTGGGCGTCCGGCCGGTGCACGATCCCCCGGACGGCCCGCCGCGTCGTCTGCGGACGACTGCTGGTGATCGCCACCTTGGTCCCCACCAGGGCGTTCATCAGCGTCGACTTGCCCACATTCGGCCGCCCGATGAAACAAGCGAAACCGGCCTTGTAGCCTGCGGGCACATCACTTCCCAGAGCTGTCACCCCCCAATTGTCGCCCACCCCAAGCCCGCAACGCCCCCGAAGACCCCCACGGCCCGAAGCTCAGCCACAACCACGGGCCGGGCGGCCGCAGCGACACGTCACGACCGGCACGGTCACAAGGCCCTCAGCCGTGGCGTGAGGATCGACCGGCTCGTGCCGGGGGTTCCAGGGGGTCACCCCCTGGGCTAACACAGCACGGTCACGCCGCACCCGCACCGTGGCGTGAGGATCGACCGGCTCGTGACGGGGGTTCCAGGGGGTCACCCCCCTGGGCGGACACAGCCTTCTCGACCCAGTAGGCGGCGCCGAGGCGGCCGGCCACCTCGGCCGCCCTGCGGTAGTGGGCGGCGGCGACGGTCGCGGGGCGTCCCAGGTAGTGGGCGAGATCGCCGAGGATGTGCGCGACCGGGCCGACCGTGGCGACGGCGGTGGCGCCGCCGGTGAAGTGATCCTCGTACGGCAGCAGCGCGGCGTAGGCGTCCTCGGCCATGGGACGGTCGTCGAGCGCCACGGCGCAGAGCCCGCGGATCGCCATGGTGAGGTCGAAGAAGTAGTCGAGCCGGACGGGTCCCGCCCCGGACGCGACCCGCCGGGCCTCGGCGGTGCGGCCGGCGGCGGCCAGGGCGAGGGCGTGCACGTCCGCGGTGGCGGCGACGTGCCCCCACTGCTCGTGCAGCCAGGCGGCCTCGTCCAGCATCTCCCCGGCCCGGCCCTGGACGACCCGCAGGCAGAACGGGCCGAGGACCGCCATGCCGCGCTCGCTGAACCAGATCCGGGTCCGGCCGATGGCGGCGCCGACCTCCGCGAACGCCCGTTCGGCCTCGTCGGCCGGCGCGGCGAAGGCGCGCACCAGGCCCTCGTACCAGTCCGAGATCCGGGCGAGCAGCGGCAGCCCGTACTGGTCGGCCAGCCGCCGTCCCTCCGCGAGGCTCCGGTGCGCGGCGGGCAGGTCCAGCGCGGCGACGTTCGCCTGCTGCAGTTGCAGGTGGGCGAGGACGCGGTAGGTGCCGAGGTCGTGCTCGGTGGCCAGGTCGAGCAGCTCCGACGCGATCCGGATCCGCCCGGCGAGCCCGTCCGCGGAGCGGTAGTGGTTGATGTAGGCGCCGTTGAGCGCGGCGGCGATCAGTTCCGGCGCGTCCAGTGCACGGGCCGTGCGCAGCGCCTCCTCGGAGGCCCTGGCACCCCGGTCGTGCTGCTCGCCCTCCAGTTCCATCGCGAGCGTGGTCAGCAGCCGGACGCGCAGTTCCCGCTCGTCCGCCGGGAGCCGCGCGAGCGCCTCGTCGGTCGCGTCCACCACGGCCTGGTCGAGGCTGCCGTACTCGCGGCTCGTCCACAGCGTGGGGACGTCGAAGCCCGCGATGATCCGCGCGAGCAGCCGGACGTCGCCGAAGGCGCGGGCGTCGGCGATGGCGGCGCGCCGCCGGTCCCTGGCGTCCACGACCTGCCCGGCGAGCGCGGTCGAGCGGATCGCGGCGGCCTCCGCCTCCAGCCGGTCCCGGGTCGCCTCCGGCCCCTGCGCGCGCAGCGTCTCCACGGTCCGGACCCACAGGTCGGCCGCGGCGGCGTGCGCGTAGCGGGCCTCGGCGGCCGCGGCGGCACGGCGGGCGTACCTGACGGCCCTGGCCGGGTCCGTGCCCGCTTCGAGGTAGTGGTGCGCGATCGCGGCGGCCTCGTCGGGGGCGTGCCGTTCGAGGGCGGCGGCGACCCGGCCGTGCAGCCGGGTCCGGCGGGCCCGCGAGACACCGTCGTAGAGGGTGTCGCGGACGAGCGCGTGCGCGAACCGCATCCGGCCGGGCGCGGGCTCGGTGACCAGGCCGGTGCCGAGGCCCGCCTCGACGGCGTCGATCACCGTCTCCTCGCCGCCGGCCAGGTCGGACAGGACGCGCAGGTCCGCGTCCCGGCCGATGACGGCGGCGTCCCGCAGCACGGTCTGGACCGGGCCCGGGAGCCGGGCGATGCGGCGCCGCAGCACGTCCCCCACACCGGCGGGCACCTGGCGCGTGGCGGCGGACAGGCCCTCGGCGTCCAGCAGCCGGGCCGTCTCCCGGGTGAAGAACGGGTTGCCGCCGGTCCGTTCGGCGATCGCGGTCAGCTCGGCGTCGTCCAGGGCGGTGCCGCACGTGGCGCGGACCAGCACGGCGACCTCGGCCGGCGACAGCCCGCCCAGCTCGATCCGCGCGGGCTCGCAGCGGGCGAGCGCGGCCAGCGCGGCGGCGAGGCCGTCCGGGACCTCCGTCTGCCGGAACGTGGCGAGCAGCAGGACGCGACGGTCCCGGAGCCTCCCGGCGAGCCGCACCAGCAGGGCGAGCGTCTCCTCGTCGGCCCAGTGCAGGTCGTCCAGGACGAGCAGGAGCGGCGCCGTTTCCGCGACGCCGGCGAGGTAGTCGCCGACGGCCAGGTGGAGCCGGAACCGCCCGGTGCCGACGTCGCCGCCGGCGGGGCCCGTGACGGCGTCGTCCAGCAGCGGGCCGAGGCGCTCGATCAGCTCGCCGGCGGGCGGGGCGGCGGTGGCCAGCTCGCGCAGCAGCTCGGCCCAGGGCCAGGCCGCGGGTGCTCCCCCGGTCTCCGGAGCCCGCCCCCAGGCGCAGGTCCAGCGCCGGCCGGCGAGATCGCGCGCGAGCCTCTCGGCGAGCGCGGTCTTGCCCATGCCCGCGTCGCCGCCGACCAGGACGACGCCGCCGCGGCCCGCCTCGGCGCCGCGGGCGGCGTCCTCCAGGCGGGCCAGTTCCTGGACGCGCCCCACGAAGGCGGGGCCCTCCATGGGCTCGGGCGCCAGCCGCAGAGCCGGACGGACCGGCACCGGTTCCGTCCCGCCCAGCGCCGGCGACTGAGCGAGGATGTCGGTCTCCATGCGGCGCAGGGCCGGGCCGGGGTCGACGCCGAGTTCCTCGGTCAGCGTCGCCCGGGCGCGGCGCAGGGCGGCGAGGGCGTCGCCCTGCCGTCCGGCCTGGTAGAGGGCGAGGGCCAGCAGCCGCCACGCCTCCTCGCGCAGCGGGTTGTCGGCCGCATGGGCCTCCAGGTCGGGGACCGCCTCGGCGGCGGACGCGAGCCGGAGCATCGCCGCGCCCCGCCGCTCGACGGCGAGGCGGCGCCGCTCGTCCAGGCGGGCGGCCTCGGCGGCGGCCCACGGCAGGTCGGCGAACTCGGCGTAGGCGGGCCCGCGCCACTCCGCGAGCGCGGCCTCCGCGCGGCGGCGCGCCTCCGGCGGGTCGCCGGGCAGCAGCTCGGCGGCCTCGTCGATCAGCGCGTCGAACCGCCACGCGTCGACGGCCCCGTCCGGCAGCCGGAGCGCGTAGCCGGGCGGCTCGGTGACGAGGACCCGCGCGGGCGTGCGCGGCGGGCGGTCCGGTTCGAGGGCGCGGCGCAGATGCGAGACGAAGGACTGCAGGCCGGCGGCGGCGCGGGGCGGGGCCGTGCCCGCCCACAGGTCGTCGACGAGCCGGTCGGCGGGCACCATCGCGCCCCGCGCGGCGACGAGGCGCGCGAGGACGGAGCGCTGCCGGGGACCGCCGAGGTCGGCGGCAACCCCCGCCACCTCGGCGCCGAAGGCCCCGAGAACGCGTACGACAGGCGACATGTCCCGATCAGCCTAACCGGGACATGCCGCACCATCGTGATCACTCCCCCGGTTACGCGTTGCTGGGCTCGGGCTCCCGCTCGGCGGTCCCGGCAGGCTCGGCCCCGCCGTGCAGATCGATGTCCGGCAGGACGCGGGCGAGCGGCCGCGGCAGCCACCAGTTCGCGCGCCCGAGCAGCGCCATCGTGGCGGGCACCAGCACCAGCCGGACGACCGTCGCGTCCAGCGCCACGGCGACCGCGAGCCCGACCCCCATCTGCTTGATCACCAGCCCGGGGTCGGCGGCGAAGCCGAGGAACACCGCCACCATGATCAGCGCCGCGCTGGAGATGACCCGCCCGGTCGCGGCGAGGCCGCTGGTGACCGAGCCGCGCGCGTCGCCGTGCAGCAGCCACTCCTCCCTGACCCGCGAGAGCAGGAAGACCTCGTAGTCCATGGACACGCCGAACAGGACCGCGAACATCAGCAGCAGGATGAACGACGACACCGGCACGCTGTGCGGCAGGCCGAGCAGCCCGGCGCCCCAGCCCCACTGGAACACGGCCGTCAGCACCCCGTACGCGGCGCCGATCGACAGCAGGTTCATCGCGGCCGCCTTCAGCGGCGCCAGCAGCGACCGGAACACGATCATCAGCATGATGAAGGACGTGGCGACGACCGCGCCGATCACGGGCCAGAGCCGGTCGGACAGCATCCGGGACAGGTCCACGTAGGCGGCGGTCAGCCCGGTGATCTCCGTCCCCGGCGGCAGGACGTCCGCGCGGATCCCGTTGACCAGTCCGGTCACCCGCTGGTCCTGCGGCCCGTACTCCGGCGTGACGATGATCACGGCGGCGTCGCGGCGCGGGGACAGCTGGGGCGGCGACACGGCCGTGACGCCGTCCGTGCGGGCGAGGCGCTCCCGCAGGCCCGGCAGGGCGCCCTGGTCCGTCTTCTTCAGGTCGACCGCGACGATCAGCGGGCCGTTGGCCCCGTCCCCGAACCCGTCCGCCACCAGGTCGTACGCCTGCCGGACGGTGTTGGACGTCGGCTCGCTGCTCGCGTCGCTCGGCCACGTCCGCATGCCGAGCGCGGGCGCGGCGAGCGTGAGCATCAGCACGGACGCGGCGAGCAGCCACGGCCACGGGTGCCGCCCGACATGCCCGGCCCACCGCCGCACCCGCGGCGACTCCACGCTGATCGTCGCGCCGGCGGCCCGGTCGCGGCGGCGCAGCACCCGGCGCCCGGCGAGGCCGAGCACGGCGGGCAGCAGCGTGACGGCGCTCAGCACGGTCGCGGCGACGACGAGGCCGGTGGTGAAGCCCATCGTCATGAAGACCGGGATCCGGGACAGCACCAGCCCGCACAGCGCCAGCAGCACCGTGAACCCCGCGAAGAGCACCGACAGGCCGGCGGTCGCGATGGCGCGGCCCACCGACTCGGGGACGTCGAGCCCCTCCGCCAGGCCCTCGCGGTGCCGGGTCAGGACGAACAACGCGTAGTCGATGCCGACGCCCAGCCCGACCATGGTGGCGAGCGTCGGCGCGGTGGTCGCGACGTCGGTGAACGCGGCCAGCAGCGTGATCCCCGACACGCCCGCGCCGAGGCCCGCCAGCGCGACGGCCAGCGGCAGCCCTGCCGCGACCACCGACCCGAACGCCAGCAGGAGGATGATCAGCGCGGCCACGATCCCGATGCCCTCGGCGACACCGCCGGGCGCCGTCACGTTCTCGGGGACCTGGCCGCCGAACTCCACCTGGTAGCCGGCCGCGTCCAGGTTCCGTGTCGCCGACCGCAGCAGGTCGAGCGTGTCCTTGGGCTTCAGGTCCGTGACCGGCACGGAGTACCGGACGGTCAGCAGCGCGGTCGCGCCGTCCTTCCCGACCTGCGCCGGATCGACCTCGCTGACATGCGGCAGCCCGCGCAGCTCGCCGGACGCCGCGGCCAGCTTCGCCTGGTCGACCGTCCCGGACTTCGCGTGCACGACGACCCGGGCGTCCGCCCCGGACAGTGCCGGGAACCGTTCCTTCAGCAGGTCGGTGGCCTGCTGCGAGCCCGTCCCGGCCAGCGTGTAGTTGTCGTGCAGGGCGCCCCCAGCGACGCCGGCCAGGCCGGCCATCGCCGCCACGAGCACCAGCCACACCACGATGAACCGCCAGGGCCGCAGGGCGGCGGCCTTCCCCAGGCGGTAGAGCAGTCGGGACATCACTTCTCCCCCAGAACGACATTGTTCGACGCCCTACAGCCTCACGCGCGCCCCTTGCCGTCCACTTGGCACCGACTTGCGGACCTCAGTACCGCCCGCCGTGCCCCCGCGCGGTCCCCGTACGCTGGGGGCGTGAGCGAGCTGAACGCCGAGGACGCGAAGATCATCACCCTGGCCAGGTCGGCGCGGGCCCGCACGGGTGCCGCCGAGGGCGCCGCCGTGCGCGACGAGACGGGCCGCACCTACTCCGCCACGAGCGTGGACCTGCCGTCCCTGAAGCTGTCGGCCCTTAAGGTCGCGGTCGCGATGGCCGTCTCCAGCGGCGCCGAGGACCTGGAGGCCGCCGCCGTCGTCACCACCGCCGAGACGCCGGACCCCTCGGACGTCACCGCCGTCCACGACCTCGGCCCCAAGGCTCCCGTCCTCGTGGCCGCCCCCGACGGCACCCTCCGCACCACCCTCACCTGACTGACCCGCGTCCCCGCAAGAACGTGCCGGGCCAGCCCTTGCCGGGCTTGAAGCTCACCGCAGCGCCACGCCACAAACCCGCACGGTCACGACGGACCCGCACCGTGGCGTGAGGATCGACCGGCTCGTGACGGGGGGTCCGGCGGGTCGCCCCTCCGGATGAGCACAGTCCCGATGCGGTTGCGGCGGCCGGCGATGGTCTCGGCCTTCAGGGAGAGGACGGGGCCGTCCTCGCCGGTGGCGATCTCGGCGGTGGAGCCCTCGATGGGGACGCGGCCGAGGGCGTGGGCGAGCAGGCCGCCCACCGTCTCGACGTCCTCGGCGTCGATCTCCACGTCGAACAGCTCGGCGAGGTCCTCCACGGGGAGCCGGGCGGTGACGCGGGCGGCGCCGTCCTCCAGCCAGGTCACCGGCGGGATCTCCACGTCGTACTCGTCGGTGATCTCACCGACGATCTCCTCCAGGATGTCCTCGATGGTGACGAGGCCGGCGGTGCCGCCGTACTCGTCGATGACGATCGCGACATGGGTCTGCCGGGCCTGCATCTCGCGCAGCAGCTCGTCGATCGGCTTGCTGTCGGGGACGTAGGTGGCCGGCCGCATGACGGAGTCGACCGTCTCGACCGACTCGCCCTCGCGGTGCTCCTGGCTGCGGCGGACGACGTCCTTGAGGTAGGCGATGCCGACCACGTCATCCTCGTTCTCGCCGACGACGGGGATGCGCGAGAACCCGCTGCGCAGCGCCAGCGACATCGCCTGCCGCAGGGTCTTCGTGCGCTCGATGAACACGATGTCGGTGCGCGGCACCATCACCTCGCGGACGAGGGTGTCGCCCAGCTCGAACACCGAGTGGATCATCTCCCGCTCGACCGGCTCGATCAGGCTGCGCTGCTCGGCGAGGTCGACCAGGTCGCGCAGCTCGGCCTCGGACGCGAACGGGCCCTCCCGGAAGCCCTTGCCGGGCGTCAGCGCGTTGCCGAGCGCGATCAGCAGCCGGGGCAGCGGCCCGAACACCCGCGTCACCGGATGGATCACCGCGGCGCCGGCCAGCGCGATCCGGTCGGCGTGCTGGATGCCGAGGGTGCGCGGCCCGACCCCGATCACCACGTAGCTGACCACGATCATGATCGCGGCGGCGGTGACGTAGGCCCGCCAGGTCTCGTCCAGCCAGGAGATGCACAGATCGGCGACGATCACGGTGGCGACCAGCTCGCAGCCGATCCGCAGCAGCAGCACCATGTTGACGTAGCGGGCCGGGTCGGCGACGACCTCGGCCAGCCGTACCGCGCCGCGCCGCCCCTCCCGGAGGGCATCCTCGACGGTGACGCGCGACACGCGGGCGAGCGCCGCCTCGGTGCCGGCCAGCAGGCCCGCCATGAAGACCAGGCCCACCGCCAGGGCGGACAGCCACGCCTGCGCGGTGTTCATCAGCCGCCGCGTTTCTCCCGCCAGGAGGTGAGGAGCTCGGCCTGCAGGCCGAACATCTCCCGGTGCTCCTCCGGCTCGGCGTGGTCGTAGCCGAGGAGGTGCAGGATGCCGTGCGCGCACAGCAGCTCCAGCTCCGCCTCGGTGCCGTGCCCCGCCTCCCGCGCCTGCCGCTCCGCGACCGCCGGGCACAGGACGACGTCGCCGAGCAGCGCGGGGTCCGTCTCGCCCTCCTCGTCCGCGCCGCCGGACATGTGGCCGGGGCGCAGCTCGTCCATGGGGAAGGACAGCACGTCGGTGGGGCCCGGCTCGTCCATCCACTTCTCGTGCAGCTCGGTCATCGCGGCCTCGTCGACCAGCAGCACCGACAGCTCCGCCAGCGGATGGACGCGCATCCCGTCGAGGACGTGGCGGGACAGGCCGGCGAGCGCCTTCTCGTCGACCGGGACGCCGGACTCGTTCAGCACCTCGATGGTCACTGCCGGCCCCGCTTGCGGGAGCCGCCGCGCGCCGCGCCCTGCTTGAGCTCGGGCACCTGCTTCTCGTCGAACCGGTTGTAGGCGTCGACGATGTCGGTGACCAGCTTGTGCCGGACGACGTCGCGGCTGTTCAGCCGGCAGAAGTGGATGTCCTCCACGCCGTCCAGGATCTCCTGCACGACGCGGAGCCCGCTCAAATGCCCGTTCGGCAGGTCGACCTGGGTGACGTCGCCGGTCACCACGACCTTGGACCCGAACCCGAGCCGGGTGAGGAACATCTTCATCTGCTCGGGCGAGGTGTTCTGCGCCTCGTCCAGGATGATGAACGAGTCGTTCAGCGTCCTTCCCCGCATGTACGCGAGGGGGGCGACCTCGATGGTGCCGGCGGCCATCAGGCGCGGGATCGAGTCGGGGTCGACCATGTCGTGCAGCGCGTCGTACAGCGGGCGCAGGTACGGGTCGATCTTCTCGTAGAGCGTCCCCGGGAGGAACCCGAGCCGCTCCCCCGCCTCGACGGCCGGGCGCGTCAGGATGATCCGGTTGACCTTCTTCTCCTGCAGCGCGCGGACGGCCTTGGCCATTGCCAGGTACGTCTTGCCGGTGCCCGCCGGGCCGATGCCGAACACGATCGTGTGCTTGTCGATCGAGTCGACGTAGCGCCGCTGGTTCAGCGTCTTCGGGCGGATCGTGCGGCCGCGGCTGGACAGCACGTCGAGGGTGAGGACCTCCGCGGGACGCGCGTCGGTCTCGCCGCGCAGCATCGCCAGGCTGCGCTCGACGGCGTCCGGGGTGAGCTGGGTGCCGCCCTTCAGCAGTTCGAGCATCTCGGTGAAGAGCCGGGAGACCAGCTCGGTCTCGTCCTCGGGGCCGGTCACGGTGATCTCGTTGCCGCGGACGTGGATGTCGATGTCGCTGCCGAACGCGCGCTCCACCGCATGGAGCAACTCATCCCGGGAGCCGAGCAGGCTCACCATCGAATGGTCGTCCGGCACCACGATCTTGATCTGTGGGCGCGAGCCTGCCGGGTCGTCGCGCCCCGTGCGAGTTGACCTCGTGTGAGTTGATTCGACCATCAGCCGGGCCTTGCGGCCTTCGGACCTGCCTTCTGTCTGCTCCGGGTGTCTGGGTGTGCCGGTTCCATCGTACCGACGACCCCCGACAGGCCACCGATGGTTTTCTCGCGGCGGAACCGGCTCAGCCGGGCGGCCAGTTCAGGCCACGTCCGCCCAGCACGTGGGCGTGCACGTGGAACACGGTCTGGCCCGCCTGGGCGCCGGTGTTGAACACGACCCGGTAGCCGGTCTCGGCGATGCCCTCGTCCACCGCGACCTGGTGGGCCTCGCGCACCATCTCGGCGAGCAGCTCGGCGTCGGAGGCGGCGAGCTCACCGACGGTGGGGTGGTGGTCACGCGGGATGACCAGCACGTGCGTGGGCGCCTGGGGGTTGATGTCGCGGAACGCGACGGTCCCCGCCGACTCCCGGACGATCTTGGCGGGCACGTCCCCGGAAACGATCTTGCAGAACAGGCAGTCGGTCATCTGTCTCCCCTCCAGTACGGTCCGTGACCGCCCCGGAATCCTATCGAGACCAGCGCGGGCATGGCTTCCCGCGCCGCGCAGTGGATAGGGTTTTCGGTGATCAACCTTCGGCGCCGGTCGGCATTCCGACCGGTCACTGGTTAAGGTTGTCAGCTCAAGGCGTACCCCCCGGTTCGCAAGGCATTGCGGCGCCCTCGCCCGGCCGGGGAACGCCCGGTTCACGCCGGCCGAGCGCGACCGTCCGAATGGACGGCGGGGGGCCGGCAAAGGCGGCGGATAGGTGACCGAGGCAAACCAGGACATGCCCTTTCGTAAACCGGACGACGAGGGTGCGCGTCCAACTGACGTGACCGAGACCCTCGTGGCCAGGGGCACGGCGGGAGCGGTGGCCGCCGCCTGGGATGCCGACCAAGCGGTGACCGCGCTCTACAGCGCCAACTACCGTTCGCTCGTGCGCCTTGCGGCCATGCTCGTCCGGGACGCGGGGACGGCCGAGGAGGTCGTCCAGGACGCGTTCGTCGCCATGCACGGCGGCTGGCGCCGGCTCCGCGATCCCGACAAGGCACTGTCGTACCTGCGCCAGTCGGTGGTCAACCGGTCGCGATCGGTGCTCCGGCACCGCGCCGTCGTCGAGAAGTACGCCCCGAAGGGCTTGCCGGACGCGCCGAGCGCGGAGGCCGGGGCCATCGGGGAGCTGGAACGCTCGGCGGTCATCGACGCGCTGTCCCGGCTCCCCGCCCGCCAGCGGGAGGCGCTCGTCCTTCGCTACTACGCCGATCTGTCCGAAGCGGAGATCGCCAACGCGATGGGCATCTCCCGCGGCGCCGTGAAGAGTCATACGGCGCGCGGCATGACCGCGCTACGCAACGTCCTGGAGCAGTTCTCATGACCACCGACCCCCACGACGAGCACGGCGAGATCCTGCGCCGCGCCCTGCACGCGGAGGCGGACTCGGTCAACCCCGCGGGCGACGGCCTGGAGCGCATCCGGGCCCGCATAGCCGACGGCCAGGGCCGCCGGTTCGGTCTCGGACGGTTCGGCCCGGCCCGCTTCGGGTTCGACCGGTTCACCGTGAACTGGGCGCGCCCCGTCCTCGCCGTGGCCGCCGCCGTCGTGATCGCCGGGATCGGCGTGACGGCCCCGCAGACGATCGACCTGATCCAGCAGTCGGTGGGCAGCAACAGCCCGTCCGGCGGCGGGCACGACAGCACCGACGGGGACCGGACGGGCGCCGGGGGCGGCCCGGAGTTCCCCGTCCCGTCGTCGGCGGGCGGCAGCGCGTCCGGCAGCCCGAGCACCTCGCAGACGCCGAGCCCGAGCACCTCGCCGGGTCTGTCGTCCTGCAGCATCCCGTCGCCCGGGGCCTCCGCGGCCACCGCCTCGCCCGGCACGGCGACCACCCCGGCCCCGGCCGCCACACCGTGCCCGAGCGAGACGCCGTCGCAGACGCCGACCACGACGCCGACGCCGCCCACGTCCACGACGCCCGACCCGGGCAAGCCGACCGACCAGCCGACGCCGCCCGCGTCGAGCGAGCCCGCGAACACCACCGAGCAGGGCGCGGCCGGGACCTCTCCCTGACAGGCGCTACCAGCGGCCGGTGGCGGCCAGCAGCACGCTGGCCGCGGCGACACCGGCCGTCGAGGTGCGCAGGACGGTCGGGCCGAGCCGGGTGGCGCGCCCGCCGGCGTCGCGGAACCGGTCGAGTTCCTCGCCGCTGATCCCGCCCTCCGGGCCGACCACGAGGACGATCTCGCCCTCGGCGGGCGGCTCCACCGCGCTCAGCGGCGCCTCGGCCTCCTCGTGCAGGATCAGGGCCAGCGACGCGTCGGCGATCCGTCCGGCGACCTCTTCGGTGGACGCCAGCTCCGGCACCTCGGGCAGCCGGCCGCGCCGGGCCTGCTTGCCTGCCTCGCGGGCCGTCGCGCGCCAGCGCCCGAGGGCCTTGTCGCGGCGTTCCGGACGCCACCGGGTGACGCACCGGGCCGCCGACCACGGGACGATCTCGTCCACGCCGACCTCGGTCATGGTCTCCACGGCCAGCTCGCCCCGGTCGCCCTTCGGGAGGGCCTGGACGACCACGAGGCGCGGCGAGGGCGGCGGCTCTCGGTGCCGGACCAGCACGTCCAGGGTGAGGGACGCGCGGTCGGCGGCGGTGACGACGCATTCGGCGAGCAGTCCCTCGCCGTCGGTCAGGTCGACGCGCTCACCGGGCCGCAGCCGCCGCACCGCCGCGGCGTGCCGCCCTTCGGGCCCGTCCAGCAGGACCCGGTCGCGTTCGAGCGCGTCCGTCCCCGCGAGGAAGACCGGCGGACTCATGCGCGCACTCCCGGTTCATGTGCGGGGTTCATCTGGGCCCCCCGGATGCTCCGAATCGCCGCGGCGGCCCTCCTGGTAGGCCGCCGCCACTGCGCTTCAGTGCTGGTTGAACACGTCCTTTATGCGGGAGAACACGCCGCTGCGCTGCCCGGGGGCGAACTTGCCCGGGGGGCGTTCCTCGCCGCGCAGGGCCGCGAGGCGGCGCAGGAGCTCCTCCTGCTCCTCGTCCAGCCGGTTCGGCGTCTCCACGTTCACGTGGATCATCAGGTCGCCGCGGCCGCTCTCGTTGAGGTGCCGGACGCCCCGGTTGTAGAGCGTGATGACCTGCCCCGACTGCGTGCCGGGCTTGATGTCGACGCTCTCGGCCGCGTCCAGTGTCTCGATCGTGACGCTGGTGCCGAGCGCCGCCGCCGTCATCGGGATCTCGACCGTGCAGTGCAGGTCGTCGCCCTCCCGCTCGAAGATCGGGTGCGGCTTCTCCACGATCTCCAGGAACAGGTCGCCGGGCGGGCCGCCGCCGGGGCCGACCTCGCCCTCGCCGGCGAGCTGGATGTGGATGCCGTTCTCCACGCCGGCCGGGATCTTGACCTTGACGGTGCGCCGGGTGCGGACCCGGCCGTCGCCGGAGCACTCGGTGCACGGGTTGCGGATCACCGAGCCGAACCCGCCGCACGCAGGGCACGGCCGGGCCGTCATGACCTGGCCGAGGAAGGAGCGCTGGACCTGCTGCACCTCGCCGCGGCCGTGGCACGTCTCGCAGGTCTCCGGATGGGTGCCGGGCGCGCAGCCCGAACCCTCGCAGGTGGTGCAGGCGACCGCGGTGTCGATGGACAGCTCCCGGGTCGTGCCGAACGCGGTCTCGCCGAGGTCGAGCTCGACCCGCAGCGTCGCGTTCCGGCCGCGGCGGGCCCGCGACCGCGGGCCCCGCGACGTCGCGGTGCCGAAGAAGGCGTCCATGATGTCGCTGAACGGGAATCCGGCGCCGCCGAACCCGCCGGCCCCCGGACCGCCCGCGGACGCGAACGGATCCGCGCCGAGGTCGTACATCTCGCGCTTCTTCGGATCGGAGAGCACCTCGTACGCCTGGGTGATCTCCTTGAACTTCTCCTGCGTCTCCGGATCCGGGTTGACGTCCGGGTGGAGTTCCCGCGCGAGCCGGCGGTAGGCCCTCTTGACCTCGTCGGCGCTGGCGTCCCGCCGGACGCCCAGGGTCGCGTAGTAGTCGTTCGCCACTTACGACCCCGCCAGGATCTGTCCCACGTAGCGTGCCACTGCCCGTACCGCTCCCATCGTGCTGGGGTAATCCATGCGTGTAGGCCCGAGAACTCCAAGCCGGGCCAAGGTGAGATCGCCCACCCCGTAGTCGGCGGCGACCACCGAGGTCGATCTGAGCCCCAGGTCGGGGTTCTCGGTGCCGATCCGCACCGTAACTGTAGAGGAGTCGCCGGTCTCGCCGAGCAGCCGCATCAGGACGACCTGCTCCTCCAGCGCCACCAGCACCTCCCGCAGGCTCTGCGAGAAGTCCACGGCGGCGAGGTTGGCCGCCCCGGCGAAGACGATCTTCTCCTCGTGCTTCTCGACGAGTGTCTCCAGCAGGACGGACAGGACCGCCGCCGCGATCGGCCGGTCGTCCGGCCCCACCTTGTCGGGCAGGTCCGCGACGGCGGCCGGGACGTCGCCGAGCCCGAGCCCGTCCAGGCACGTGTTGAGCAACGCCCGCAGGTGCCCGATCGATTCCTCGGAGATCGACCCGGTCTCGATGACGCGCTGCTCCACCCGGCCGGTGTCGGTGATCAGGACGAGCAGCAGCCGCCCCTCCGCGACGGGGACCAGCTCCACGTGCCGCACCGACGAGCGGGTCAGCGACGGGTACTGGACCACCGCGACCTGCCGGGTCAGCTGCGCCAGCAGCCGCACCGTCCGGCCGACGACGTCGTCGAGGTCGTACGCGCCGGACAGGAACGTCTCGATCGCGCGGCGCTCGGCGACCGACAGCGGCTTGATCGTGGACAGCCGGTCGACGAACAGCCGGTAGCCCTTGTCGGTGGGGACGCGCCCGGCGCTGGTGTGCGGCTGGGCGATGTAGCCCTGCTCCTCCAGCACCGCCATGTCGTTGCGGATGGTCGCCGGCGACACGCCGAGGTTGTGCCGGTCCGCCAGCGCCTTGGAGCCCACCGGCTCGTTGGTGGAGACGTAGTCCTCGACGATGGCGCGCAGGACCGCGAGTTTCCGGTCGTCCAGCACGTTGTCACCTCCTTCGTCCGGCCGGCCCGTGCAACTGGCACTCCTTACTCCCGAGTGCCAAGTCTACGGCCCGGAGGGCTCGGCTGGAGCGCCCGCGCACTCCCCGCATGGCTGCGCGATCCTATCCGTATCGGGCGCGGACGCCACGCCGGGAGACGAGGGACGACGCCGCCCGGGCCTCCCGCCGGGTTAATGTGCGGACCCGTGCGGAGTAAGAACTACGGAAACGACGTGCTGGCCGGCGACTGGCGCAGGCCCCGCAAGGGACAGATCCCCGAGGTCCCGGCGGAGCCGGGACTGGTGGCCGAGGACCCCGGCAGCGGCTTCTGCGGGGCCGTCGTCGGCTGCGACAAGTTCGGCGTCACCCTGGAGGACCGGTTCGGCAAGCGCCGGGTGTTCCCGCTGACCAAGTCCGGGTTCCTCATCGACGGCGAGCCGGTCACCCTGGTCAGGCCGGGCGCCGCGCCGAGGGGCCCGGCGCGCTCGGCGTCCGGGTCCGTCGCCGTCGAGGGCCTGCGGGCACGGGTGGCCAAGGAGAGCCGCATCTACGTGGAGGGCGTCCACGACGCGGAGCTGGCCGAGAAGATCTGGGGCCACGACCTGCGGGTCGAGGGCGTCGTCGTGGAGTACCTCGAAGGCGTGGACGACCTGCCCGCCATCGTCGAGGAGTTCGCCCCGGACGAGGAGCGCCGACTCGGCGTCCTCGTCGACCATCTGGTGGAAGGGTCCAAGGAGTCCAGGATCGCGGCGCAGGTCACGTCGCCGCACGTCCTCGTCACCGGTCACCCGTTCATCGACATATGGGAGGCCGTCAAGCCCGCGGCCGTCGGCATCCGCGCCTGGCCCCGCATCCCGCGCGGCATCTCCTGGAAAGAGGGCGTCGTGGCCGAACTCGGCTGGGGCGACGACACGGGCGCGGCCTGGAAACGCATCCTCGCCTCGGTCAACACCTACACCGATCTGGAACCGGCCCTCCTCGGCCGGGTGGAAGAGCTGATCGACTTCGTCGCCGGCTAGTCGCGGGGGCCGGTCAGGTCAGGGTGTGGAGGACGGCGTCGGCCAGGAGGCGGCCGCGTCGGGTCAGGACGGCGCGGCCCCGGTCGTAGGGGGCGCGTTCGATCAGGCCGTCGTCGATCGCTCTGCGGGCGGCCTTGTCGTCGAGGAGGTTCGCCGGGCAGCCCTGGGCCAGGCGGAGTTCGAGCATGATGCGCTCGAAGCGGCGGTCCTCGGCGTCCAGGATCTCCCTGGCGTGCGCGGGCGTGGTGCCCTCGGCCAGGCGGGCGGCGTACGCGGCGGGGTGTTTGACGTTCCACCAGCGCGTCCCGCCGACGTGACTGTGCGCGCCCGGGCCGACACCCCACCAGTCGGCGCCCGTCCAATAGAGCATGTTGTGCCGGCAGGCGGCGCGGGGGTCGGCGGCCCAGTTGGAGATCTCGTACCAGTGCAGGCCGTGGGCTTCGAGCAGCTCGTCGGCGATCAGATAGCGGTCGGCCATGGCGTCGTCGTCCGGAGCGGTCAGCTCGCCGCGTTTGACCTGTGCCGCCAGGCGGGTGCCCTCCTCGACGATGAGCGCGTACGCCGACACGTGGTCGGGCTCCGCCGCCAAGGCCGCCTCCAGAGAGGCCCTCCAGTCGTCGTCGGTCTCCCCTGGCGTCCCGTAGATGAGGTCGAGGTTGATGTGCTCGAAGCCCGCCTTGCGCGTCCACTCGACGACCTGCGGAACGCGTCCGGGCGTGTGCGTGCGCTCCAGGACGGCCAGGATGTGCTCGCGCGCGCTCTGCATGCCGTACGAGACGCGCGTGAACCCTTGCTCACGCAGACGGTGGACGTACGCCTCGTCCACCGACTCGGGGTTCGCCTCCGTCGTGACCTCCGCACCTGGAGCGAGCCCGAACTCGGCGTCGATCGCGGCCAGGACGCGGCCCAGATCCTCCGGCGGCAGCAGCGTCGGTGTGCCACCGCCCACGAAGACCGTCTCGACGGGCAGGTCCACGTCCCCGAGGACACGCCGCGCCATGCGGACCTCCCCGATGGCGGTGTCGGCGTACGAATCGCGGCTCGCGCCCGGCCCCAGCTCCGTCGCCGTGTACGTGTTGAAGTCGCAGTATCCGCAGCGCGTCACGCAGAACGGCACATGCACGTAGAAGGCGAAGGGCCGCTGGCCCAGGCCGGCGAGGGCGCCGCCTGGCAGCGCACCGTCCGCCGGTACGGGATCACCATCGGGAAGAGTCGAGGGCACCCCTCAAGTCTGCCCCGCCTCGCCGCCTGCTCCGTCCGGTCAGGTCTCCGCGAGCTTGCCGCGGAGCCAGTCCGGGATGTGCTCCTCCGCCCGCGGGAACCGGTCGAGGTCCAGGGCGTAGGCGGACGGGGCGAGCGGCGGGGTGAAGTCGGGCTCGCCGTCGTAGTCGAACTCGGCGCTGAAATGGCCGGAGCGCTCGACCTGGAGGCGCGCGGTGAACCAGGCGCCCTTGTCGGCGCGGTACATGACGCGGCGCAGCTCGTCCATCTTCCCGACGGCCTGGCCGGGCGGCAGGGCCGTGCGGCGCCCGCCGTCCGGGCCCTCGACCTCGAAGGAGGCGCTGTCGATGCCGACCGTCGCGCGGAACTCGAAGTCCAGCCGCTCCCAGCCCGCGGGCGCGGCGGAACGCAGCGCGCGGACGGCGCCGTTCACCGTCTCCCGTTCCTTCGCGGAACGCAGAACCTGCTCGGGCTGGGTCACGCTACCTCCGCGAGGTCGGTCCGGGTCGCTTGATCAGGCACCGTACCCGTACGACCGTACCCGCGAACGCATCCGTGCCGGGGGCCATCGCCGTGTCGCAGGTGACACGGCCGGAATGGAGCGTGGCGGCCCACTTGGGTCGATAAGGTCGTCGGGATGCGGAACGAGGGTGCGGGTGGCGGGGGGCGTGTGCCCGTGCGGGTCCTGCTGTGCGGTGAGCCGGGCGGGTGGCACTGGACGGTGGTGGACGACGCGGGCGGCGAGCGGCGTTCGGAGTTCACCGGGGCGGGGACGCGCTGGTCGGCGGGCGGACGGTCCGATCCGGAGCCGGCGTGGTGGCACCGCAGGCTCGCCGAGACGGCCGAGGGGCTGCGGGAGGCGGTCGCCGAGCGGCTGACCGACGCGACGTTCCGCGAGTTCGGCGTCGAAGCCGCGATCACCTGGTTCGCGGTCGACGACCCGGTCGCCTGGGAGGGCATCGTCACCCTCGGGGAGGCCGACCCCGCGCGGTTCCCCGGCCGGGTGCCGCCGTTCGTCGTCACGCTGGAGCCCGGCCGCGGGGCGCTGCTGCCCGACGCGAACCTGCTGTTCTCCACGCGGGCGGCGGACGCCTGGACGACCCTCGACGCGGTCTCGCGGCGCTGCGGCACCCGTCCGCCGAAGTCGTCGTTCCTCTGCGGGTGGGCCGGGCACCGCAGCGTGCGGGTGGGGCGCGGGACGCTGGCGCTGTCCACCGGCCGGGACGAGAACGGCGTGGAACGGCTCGCCGAGATCTGCGGGACGCGGGCGCCCGGGTGGAGCGGCAACCCCGAGATGCGGTTCCGGCTGGACGGCGTCGACCTGCTCGACGAGCCCGCCGGCGACGTCGTCGCGCTGCTGCGGGAACTCGACCACGACATCGTCCGGCGGGGCAGGACCGTCCGGCTGGCCGCCTCGGGGCTGACCCTCTACGAACCGGATCCGTTTCCTGTGGGGGGACACCCCGCACCCTCCGAAAGGGCGGGCCGGTCCGGCTCCCTCCGCTCCGCCGGCGCTCCCCTCCGGGAACCGGACTGGCCGGGCGCGGCGGAACGGTTCACCGGCGTGTCCCTTGGGCCGCCGGCGGCGCTCGCGCCGCTGTGACCGGTTCCTGACGCACACGAACCCGACACCCACGGGCGACCGCGCCGTCATCGGAACGCAACCCCGCCGCCCTAGGTTCGCCGATCATGAGAAGCCGTGCGCGTCATGCCGTGCTCGCCGTGACCGGCGCCGCCCTCGCCGGTGCTCCCCTCGCCCTCACCGCCTCCCCCGCCGACGCCGCCGGGCCGCCCGGCACGATCAGCGTCCACCGCGGCGGCCCCGCCCGGTCGCTGCCGTTCACCGCCCGCCGGGACGGCGAGGCCCTGATCTCCTTCACCGCGTCCGCTCCCGGCGTCTCGTGGGTCCGCAAGGGCGCCGAGTCGGCCGTCGTGTCGATCGCCGTGGACGGACGCCACGTGACCGACCTCGTCGTCCCCTCGTCCGACCCGACGCCCCGCAGCCTCGGGCTCGGGCATGTCGGAAAGGGCCGCCACACGGTGACGCTGCGCTTCGCACAGGGCAGCGCGCCCGCCGCCCGCCGTGTCACCCTCCGGCGCCCCCAGGTCCGCATGCCGGCGGCGGACGCGCTCGCCCTGCGGCACGCGCCCGTCGTCGTGGGCCGGACCGGCTGGCCGTTCGGCGACCCGTACCAGAACGCCACGACCGACACCCCGCTGATCGCCTGGCACGAGACCCGTCCCGCCGCCACGCCCGGGCACCAGATCATCGAGTACTCGGTGGTGTGGAGCAACGAGGACGGCGGCACCGACACGCCCGCGCTGATGGCCCGCTGGGGCCGGACGACCGACATCGAATGGATCTACCGGGTCGAGGTCGACGCGGCCGGCCGACGTGTGGACGGCACCGCGGTCTACCAGGCGCCCATGCACCTGACCTTGAAGTTCACCGGCCGCTACGAGGGCGACCACCCGGTGCTGCAGACCTGCACCCAGAACAACAACATGTGCGACGTGATCTCGCCCGATCCTCCGCTGCGCTTCCTGCTCGACGCCTCCCGGACGCGTCCGGACGGGCGTGCCCGCGAGGTCGTCATGGACCGCGAGCCGTGGACGTACCGCATCGCGGCACAGGAGATGGTGCGCGAGGGGAAGATCGAGAACCCGTCCGATCCCGCGACGCGCGAGGTCGGCGACCAGCGCACGTACCTGTTCGTGGAGTTCGCCAAGACGACCGGCGCGGCGACCGGGACCGGGTCGGTACCGGGGGTGGCGCTCGGCGTCAGGCTCAAGTCCGCCCCGTCCACGCTGTACCGCTCCGACCACGACGAGCCGACCTGGTCGATCGATCGTGACGGCGCCGTCGCGACCACCGTCGAACTGCCCGAGGGGACGGCGGTCTCCGACATCGCGAGCATCGAGGCCATTCGCCGTCCGACCGGATCCGGTGACAACGGCGCGCCCGCCACGGTCACGTCCATCAACAGGGGCTTCTTCCTGGACGACTCGTACCTGCCGCAGGCTTCGTCCATCGGGTGGAACGGGTCGGTCACTCTCACCCAGGCCGCCCCATCCGCCGTCCTCTGGCACCCCTGAGCCGCCTGTAGGCCGGCCGTGGCCCGAAACGGTCACAGGCCGGTCTACAAAGGGAACCTGTGCGAACTCCGAGGGCGTCCAAGGAGTCATACACTTCGCCAATAGCTCGCACAGCGAACCCTGAGAGGACCTTCGCCATGGCCTACGGGCCTCCTCCGTCGCCCGGCCAGGGACAACAGCCCCCGTGGCAGCAGCAACCGTCACCCTGGCAGCAGCCTGGCAGCGCCTGGCAGCAGCAGCCACAGCAGCCCCAGCCCGGCCCGGGCTGGCAGCAGCAGTCTCAGGGCGGAGCCGGCGCCCCGATGCCTGAGCACTTCGGCCCCGTCACCGACGACGACAAGACGTGGTCGCTCATGGCGTACGTGGGTCAGTTCCTCGTCGGCGCCATCGCACCGGCCGTCGTCTACCTCGGCAAGGCCCGCTCGCCGTTCGTGCGCAGGCACGCCGCGCAGGGCCTCAACATGGGCATCGCCGCCATCGCCGTCTGGATCGTCTTCGGGGCGCTGTCGCTGGCCGTCGAGTTCTTCATCTGGGTGCCGCTGCTCTTCACGGCCGTGGTGATGTTCTTCCTCGTGTACGCGGGGAGGGCCGCCAACCGCGGCGAGTTCCGCCGCGTCCCGTCCGCGGTGGCCTGGCCCCTGCTGAAGTAGCGGCTACTTCTTGCCCTTGTCGGCGTCGCCGCCCCCGCCGGTGGAGAGGGCGGCGACGAACGCCTCCTGCGGGACGTCCACCCGGCCGATGGTCTTCATCCGCTTCTTGCCCTCCTTCTGCTTCTCCAGAAGCTTGCGCTTGCGGGAGATGTCGCCGCCGTAGCACTTGGCGAGGACGTCCTTGCGGATGGCGCGGATGTTCTCACGGGCGATGATGCGGGCCCCGATCGCGGCCTGGATGGGCACCTCGTACTGCTGCCGCGGGATGAGCTCCTTGAGCTTGGCCGTCATCATCAGGCCGTACTCGCGGGACTTGTCCTTGTGGACGATCTGGCTGAACGCGTCCACCGACTCGCCCTGCAGCAGGATGTCGACCTTCACCAGGTCGGCCTCCTGCTCGCCACTGGGCTCGTAGTCGAGCGAGGCGTACCCGCGGGTCCGGGACTTCAGCTGGTCGAAGAAGTCGAAGATGATCTCGGCGAGCGGCAGCGTGTAGCGGATCTCGACGCGGTCCTCCGACAGGTAGTCCATGCCGAGCAGCACGCCGCGGCGGCCCTGGCACAGCTCCATGATCGCGCCGATGTGCTCGGACGGGGACAGCAGGGTCGCCCGCACCACCGGCTCGTACACCGTGCCGATCTTGCCCTCGGGGAACTCGCTGGGGTTGGTGACGGTGTGCTCGGTACCGTCCTCCATGACCACCCGGTAGACGACGTTCGGCGCCGTCGAGATGAGCGACAGGCCGAACTCGCGCTCCAGCCGCTCACGGACGATCTCCATGTGCAGCAGGCCGAGGAACCCGCAGCGGAACCCGAAGCCGAGCGCCGCCGACGTCTCCGGCTCGTAGACCAGCGCGGCGTCGTTCAGCCGCAGCTTGTCGAGCGCGTCGCGCAGCTCGGGGTACTGGTCGCCGTCCACCGGGTACAGGCCTGAGAACACCATCGGCTTCGGGTCGCGGTAGCCGCCGAGCGCCTCGGGCGCCGGGCGGGACGCGATGGTCACGGTGTCGCCGACCCGCGCCTGCCGGACGTCCTTCACGCCGGTGATCAGGTAGCCGACCTCGCCGACGCCGAGGCCCTGCACGGGCTTCGGCTCCGGGGAGATCACGCCGACCTCCAGGGTCTCGTGCGCGGCCCCGGTCGACATCATCAGGCTCTTCTCGCGGCGCGACAGATGCCCGTCCATGATCCGGACGTAGGTGACGACGCCGCGGTAGGTGTCGTACACCGAGTCGAAGATCAGCGCCCGGGCGGGGCCGTCGGGGGCGCCGACCGGCGCCGGCACCTCCTCGACGATCTTGTCGAGCAGCTCGCGGACGCCCTCGCCCGTCTTGCCGGACACGCGCAGCACGTCCGACGGGTCGCAGCCGATGATCCCGGCGAGCTCCTCGGCGTACTTCTCCGGCTGCGCCGCCGGCAGGTCGATCTTGTTCAGGACGGGGATCAGGTGCAGGTCCGCCTCAAGGGCCAGGTACAGGTTCGCGAGCGTCTGCGCCTCGATGCCCTGCGCCGCGTCCACCAGCAGGACGGCGCCCTCGCACGCGGCGAGAGACCGCGACACCTCGTAGGAGAAGTCGACGTGCCCGGGGGTGTCGATCAGGTTGAGGACGTGGTCGGTTCCGCCGGAGTGCCACGGCAGCCGGACGGCCTGGCTCTTGATCGTGATGCCGCGCTCGCGCTCGATGTCCATGCGGTCGAGGTACTGGGCGCGCATCTGGCGCTCCTCGACCACTCCGGTCAGCTGCAGCATCCGGTCCGCGAGGGTCGACTTGCCATGGTCGATGTGCGCGATGATGCAGAAGTTGCGGATGATCGCGGGATCGGTCTTGTCGGGCTGAGGCGCTGGCACCGGGGTCCGTTCGCAAACTCACTGGTGGACATGGATGTGTGCATCCCATGGTCCCATGCCTGGCGCGATGCTCCGTTCACGGCCTGGTTTGGGACAGGGCCTGGTGATTGGTAAGCTGTGCGACTGCGTGTGGCGTAGCGTCGTGCCCCGGGGGCACCGTCCCGCCCCCGTTCAGACATTCGTCAGAGCCTGCGCGGAGCGCAGGCCCAGGATCGCGACCAAGCTGAGGCACTACGACGTGGCTAACATCAAGTCCCAGATCAAGCGCAACAAGCAGAACGAGAAGGCCCGCCTGCGCAACAAGGCCGTCAAGTCCGAGCTGAAGACGGCGATCCGCAAGTTCCGCGAGGCCGCCGACGCCGGCAACCTCGAGGACGCCGTCGCCGCGCAGCGCAACGCCGCGCGCAAGCTGGACAAGGCCGTCAGCAAGGGCGTCATCCACAAGAACCAGGCCGCCAACCGCAAGTCGGCGATCGCCAAGCGCGCCGCCGCCCTGCAGGCCGCCGAGTAGCAGCCGCACGCCCGGGGCCGGCTCTCGTGCGCCGGCCCCGACGCATGTCCGATGGACGAACGCCGGCTGGTCAAGATCTCCAAGTATCTCGCCAAGCATCTGCGGCACCGCCCGGAACGGATCGGCCTCACGCTCGATCCCGAAGGCTGGGCGGACGTCACCGAACTGCTCGCGGCCGCCGCGCGGCACGGTTTCGCGCTCACCCGTGCCGAACTCGAACACGTCGTGGCCGTGAACGACAAGAAGCGCTATGAATTGGACGGAAACCGGATCCGCGCCGTCCAGGGCCATTCGGTTTCCGTCGCACTGAATCTGCCGGTGACGCCCCCGCCGGAGCTGCTCTTCCACGGCACCGCGGCCCGATTCGTGGAGCCGATTCTGCGCGAGGGGCTGCTGCCCATGGGGCGGCATGCCGTCCATCTCTCACCCGACCGCGAGACGGCTCGGCGGGTCGGCGCCAGGCGCGGCGAGCCCGTCATCCTGGTGGTCCAGGCCGGGCGCATGGCCGCCGGCGGGCACGAGTTCCGGGTCAGCGCGAACGGCGTGTGGCTGGTCGACTCCGTCCCGCCGGAATATCTCGGCGAATGATCTCGGCGGCCTCCCAGTCGGGCACGTGCCGCACCCATTCCGGCCCTCCCTTCGGCCCGAACAGATACCGATAGGTGACGATCTCGCGAATGGCGCGGTGCACGTCCAGCCGGTCGTCGATCATGTGCGTGATCCCGAGTTCGGCGCAGTGCCGCGCCTTCTCCTCCCGCTTCCGGCAGAACCGGACGTTCGCTCTGGGCAGGCCCGTCCGTTCATAGAAGTCGTGGTGCTCCAGCCATGCCAGCGTCCTTTTCCTGATCCGGTCGCCGCATTTGGAGATGATCCAGGCCCGCCCTTCGAATGCCTCGATCAGCCCGGGCAGCACCTCGTAGACGCCTTCGGTCGCGGGCGAGGCGAGGGCCTCCTCGAAACTCCCGTCGAGGAACACGGTGTCGTCGTCTCCAGGAGCCAGCAGGCCGCCATGGATGACCCGGCCGAAATCGACGCCGAGTCGCTGTTCGTTGTCCATGCCCCCACTTTCGGGCCGATCACTCCTAAAGCAGAACTATTAACAGCACGTCAAGCTATAGTTTCTCCCTATGGATCTGAGCCGCCTCTCCACGGACGCGCTCGCCTCGTTCGCCGTCTTCGCCGACCACCTCAACTTCACCCGCGCCGCGGAGGAACTGCACATCTCCCAGCCGGCGCTCCACGTCAAGGTGCAGAAACTGGCCGAGAACCTGGGCCGTCCCCTCTACACGCGTCAGGGGCGCCGTCTGACCCTGACCTCCACCGGTGAGCAGGTCGCCCGTTTCGCCCGCGACCTCGACGCCCGCATGACGGCCTTCCTCGCCGACGTCCACGGCACGGCCTCCGATCGCGTGCCGACCCTGGCCGCCGGTGAAGGCGCCTACCTGTACCTGCTCGGCGACGCCGTCCACCCCGGCGTCCGGCTGATCAACGGCGGCCGTGCCCGCACCCTCGCCGCCGTCCGCACCGGCCGCGCCGACCTGGGCGTCGCCGTGCTGGACGTCCTGCCGCCCGACGTCGAAGCCGTCCCGCTGGCCTCCTACCCCCAGGTGCTGGTGATGCCGGACGACCATCCGCTCACCGCGCGGCCGCACCTCACGCTCGCGGACCTGGCGGGGGCCGCCCTCATCGTCCCGCCCCCTGCGGGCCCGCACCGCATCACCCTCGAACGCGCACTGCGCGCCGCCGACGTGCCCTGGTCACTCGCGGTGGAGGCCGAGGGCTGGCCGCTGATGCTGCACTTCGTGTCGCTCCACATCGGCCTCGCCGTCGTGAACGGCTGCGTCCCGCCGCCTCCCGGCCTCACCGGACGCGAGATCATCGACCTGCCCGCCGTCCCCTACTACGCTCTCCACCTGCCGGGCCGCGCCGACGACCCGCTCGTCACCGGCCTGCTGGCCGCCGTCCGCGCATCGTTGAGGAGCGCCCCGTGCACTTCGAGATCTCCGTCGACATCGACGCCGCACCCGAGACCGTCTGGAACCTCCTGACGGACGTCGAACGCTGGCCCGACATGACGGACTCGATCGACCGCGTCGAACTCCTCGACAAGCCCTTCGCCCTGTCCAGCCGGGCCCGCGTCCACCAGCCGAGACTCCGCCCCGCCGTCTGGACGGTCACGGCAATCGACGAGGACAGGGCCTTCACCTGGGAGTCCCGCCTCCCCGGCGTCACCACGACCGCCGTCCATGAGATCGCCCCCAACGCCGCCGGCACGGTCACCGCCCGCCTGACCCTCGACCAGACCGGCCCGCTGTCCCCCGTGATCGCCCTCCTGACCGGCCGCCTCACCCGCCGCTACGTGACCATGGAGGCCAACGGCCTGAAAACCAAGGCCGAAACCCCCTAACCGCCAGCCCACGGCGCACCAAGAGGTGCGCGGAGCCCCGCCAGGCCGGTCTCCCAGAGCACAGCGACGCCGGTGGGAGCGCCCGAAGAAACGTCGAGGGCGAGGTGCCCGTTGAAGGTCGTGCCGCCTTCAACGGCCCCTGGGGCACACGACAAAGGTGCGCGTCTCGCCAGGACGGCGACCGCCTGTGCAAACCGCCCAAGAAGACCGAAGGCGAGGGCTCAACCGACGTATTCGCGCCCGCCTTCGACCACCCGCGCGCCACGACAAACACGCAATGTCTCGCCAGGACGGTCTCCCAGAGCACCGCAACGCCGGTACGACGCGCGAGGAACATCAAGGGCGAGGCGCCCATTGACCGTCTTCGCGCCCGCGTTCGACCACCCGCGCAGACGCCCGCGCCACGACGAGATGCACCGAATCTCACCACGACACTCACCTGGGCACGGCAACGCCAGTGCATCCAGCCCGGACGGAGGCGGACGGCAAGGGCCCAACGGACGGGTGTGTGGCCGTCCTCGATCAGCAACGGGGGGTTGAGGTGACATGGGGACAAGGGTTCCCGGGTGTCAGCCGCGGGCGGCGACGATCTGGGCGACGGTCTTCTCCAGGGCGTAGGCGGGGTCGGCGGCGCCGCCCTTGACCTGCTCGTCGGCTTCGGCGACGGCGGTCAGCGCGCGGGCGACCCCGTCGCCCGACCAGCCGCGCAGCTGCTTCTGCACCCGGTCGATCTTCCACGGCGGCATGCCCAGCTCCTTCGCCAGCGCCGCGCCGCGCGCGCCCCGGGGCGCGCCGCCGACCTTCGCCAGCCCCCGCACGCCCTGGGCCAGCGCGCTGACGATCAGCACCGGCGCGACACCTGTCGCGAGCGCCCACCGCAGCTGCTCAAGGGCTTCGGCGAGCTGCCCCTCGATGGCCTTGTCCGCCACCATGAATCCGGTGATCTCCGCACGGCCCCGGTAGTACCGGGCGATGGCGGCGTCATCGATCTTCCCGCCGGTGTCGGCGACGAGCTGGCTGCACGCGGCGGCCAGCTCGCGCAGGTCGTTGCCGACCGCGTCGATCAGCCCGCGCGCCCCGTCCGCCGAGATCTTCCCGCCGGACCGGCGGATCTCGGCCCGGACGAAGTCGACGCGCTCCCCCATCCGGGTGACCTTCGGGCACGAGATCTTGCGCGCCTTGAGCTTGGTCAGCCCGTCGACCAGCGCCTTTCCCTTGGCACCGCCAGGGTGGACGGCGATGAGCACGACGTCCTCCGCGGGCGCCTTGGCGTAGGCGAGCACTTCGGCCGTCAGGTCCTTGCCGAGGTCCTGCGCCGCCCGGAGCACGATCACCTTCCCGCCCCCGAACAGCGACGGCGACGTCAGCTCGGAGATCCGTCCGGGCTCCAGCCCGCCCGGTGCGAGATCGATGACCTCCGCCTCCGGATCCCCCGCCCGCACGGAGGCGGCGACCTCTCCGATCGCCCTCTCCGCGAGCAGCTCTTCGTCCCCGACGACCAGAATGATGGGCTCGACCGACACCCCTGCAGCATGCCACGTCCTGCACCCGCCCCGTGCCGCCCCACGTCCTCACCGGCCCCGGTCACGACGATCCATGCCGCCGAGGGGCACCGTCCCCCCTCCGCCCGCCCCGCGTCCGAACGGCCCCAGTCACAACCCGCAGAAGACTCTCCGGGTGTCGTACCCGGGACACGTGGTGCACCGCGTGCTCGCCTCTGGCGGGCAGAAGGCTTCTTGGGGCCACGCCACGTCGACGCTTTCAGAGTGCTGGACGGCGTCCCAACCGGCAGGGTCCGCCAGAGACAACGTCAAGGCCACCGTGGCGATGGTCTGGCGGAGGAACTCCCGGACGTTGCCCGGTCGTCGGCGCGTTGGTCCGGACGTCTATCCAAGGAAATCCCGTAGCGAACACGGTTGGCGACCCAGAATGTCGGCCACGGTCGTGGTCGTGCTCGCCCAGCGCCCATCCCCGATCTGCGACATGAGTTCGGCCAGGTCACGGGCCGCGTTGGCGGGCATGCCGCGCTTTTCCAAGTGCACGGCGGCCTCCTCCACCGGCAGGTCCACGTAGCGCACGGGCCGGCCGAGTGCTCCGCTGAGCTCAGCGGTCACCTCGTCATGTGTGAGCGCCGCCGGCCCGGTGAGCTCGTAGGCGGCGTCGGCCCCGACGGGACGCGTGAGCAGCACGGCTGCGACCGCGGCGATGTCGCGTGCGTCGATGTAGCCGACCCTGCCCCTGCCGTATGAGCCGAAGATTCGCCCTTCCTCGTCGACGTCGCCCGCGAGATTCTGCATGAAGCCGACGGGCGCCAGGATCGACCACGGCACGCCGGAGGCTCGGAGATGCTCGTCGACTTGCCCGTGCATGCCGAATCCGAGCAGGCTGCTCGACATCATGCCGCGCACAGAGACGGTCACCACCTGTCCGGCGCCCGCGGCCACGGCATGATCGATGACCGCCTGGTGCGCTCGCACGAATCCCGGCCACAGCGCGCTGTTGAGGAAGAGCCTGTCACCCGGTTCCAACGGGATGGTCTCCGGCCGCTCCAGGTCGCCGACGACGTAGTCGCAACCCAGTTCCTCGCCCTGTTCCGCGCGCCGTACCACTGCCCCGGGCCGCACCGCCCAGTTCCTTGATCAGCGCACGCCCGATCGTGCCTGTCGCACCCGTCACAACGATCATCACGCAACCTCCTAGGCGGAATGTCGGCTTCCACTTCTATACTAAGCGGAAGACCGTCGTCCACTTTGGAGGATCCAATGCGCGCCGACGCCCGCCGCAATCGGGACAGAATCCTGGAGGCGGCACGCGATGCGATGGCCGAGCGCGGCACGGAAGCGCCGATGGAGCTGATCGCCCGCCGTGCCGGCGTCGGCGTCGGCACGCTCTACCGCCGATTCCCCGATCGCGGCGTGCTGCTCGCCGCCCTGGCCGAGCAGTACGTTCACGAGCTCATGGACGCCCTCGACCGCGCCGTGGCGGCCGAGCCCGACGCGTGGGCGGCCGTTCGCGCCTTCGTGTTCCACAGCGTGGAGAAGAGCCGCGGCGCCATCGCGGCCGCGCTGGCCGGGACCTCCGCGCCGCAGGCAAGGCAGGCGCTGGTGCAGCGCCTCGACGAACTGGTCCGGCAGGCGCAGGCGGACGGTGCGATGCGACCGGATGCGAGCACCGGCGACCTCATGGATCTGCTCAACGTCTTCGCCTGCCACCCGGGGGTCGTCCCGGAGCGTTTTCTCCCCCTCGTGCTCGACGGCCTGGATCGGCGCTCGTGAGGCCCGGTTCCGGCCGTGCCGCCGAGCAGCACGACCCCGGCGGCGGCCGCGGCCGGCGCCCGCGCGGCCCGGTACCGCCGGCAGCGGCAGCGCGGCAAGAAGACAGGCCATCGAAGTGATCCCGGCGCGCACCGCCAAGCTCCGTGCGACGCCGGAGACCCGGGGCGGCCGCCTGAGCCGTGCCGCGGTAGAGGCAGGGCCGACCGCGAACAGCCGAGCGTGCCGTGTGGGCACGGCATCGGGCCCTCCGGCGGCGGTCAATGGCGAGGGACGGCGGCTACGCCGGTTCTGGTGCGGACCACGGCTATGTCTCCTTCCTTGTCCGTGCGATGGATCTGGGTGCGAAGGCGGCGCAGGAGGCCGAGGGTGGTGGCGGACGGGTGGCCGTAGTCGTTGTGCTCACCGACCGAGATCAGCGCGATGGACGCGCGGGCGGCGGCCAGGAATCGGAGGTCCTGGCTACGTGAGCCGTGGTGCGGGACCTTCAGGACCTGCACGGACGGGACGCTCGACTCCAGGGCACGTTGCGCGTCCAGTTCGACGTCGCCCGCCAGGAGGGCGCTGAAGCCGGGTCTGCGGGCCACGACGACCACGCTCGCGTTGTTGATCGTGGTGCCGTCGTCCTTGGGCGAGAGGACGGAGGCGGTGGCCGGCGGAGCCAGGACGGAAAGGGTGAGGTCTCCGACCTGCCACTGCTGGCCGGGCTCGGCGCGGGCGGTGTGGAGGCCGGAGGTGAAGCGCGCCTCGCGGCCCGGCGACAGGGGCGTCGTCAGTACCCCGCGGACGGTACGGCCGTGGCGGACGCCGGACGTGCCGCTGATGTGGTCGGCGTGCGGGTGGGTCAGGACGAGCAGCGGGACGTCCCGCACGCCGAGGCGCCGCAGGCAGCGGTCGACCGGCGCCGGGTCGGGGCCCGTGTCCACGACGACCGCCTGGCCGGGGCCGGCGGACAGCGCCAGGGCGTCGCCCTGGCCGACGTCGCAGGCGACCATCTGCCAGCCGGGCGGCGGCCAGCCGGGGGCCGTCACGCGGACGGCGACGACCGCGATCAGGACACCGGTCATGGCGCCGGCCGCGACGACGCGCAGGCGGCGGCTGCGCAGGATAAGGAGGGCGACCGCACCGGCCAGCAGGAGCGTGACGGCGCCGAGTCCGCCTCTGGTCCACGGGATCGTCGCGTAGGGCAGCGCCGCGGCGGTGCGGGCGACCCAGATGATCCAGCCGACGGCGAGGCCGGCGGGCCCCACGACGGCACGGGCGAGCGGCAGCGAGACGGGAGCGGTAACCGCGGCGAGCGCGCCGAGGAGCGTGGCGGGGGCGACGGCCGGGGCCGCCAGCAGGTTCGCGAACACGGAGACGACACCGACCTCGCCGGACAGCATCACCAGGACGGGGGCGACGGCCACCTCGGCGGCGGCCGCGACGGCGAGGGCGTCGGCGAGGGGACCGGGCAGCCGGCGGGCGAGCCGTTCACGCCACGGCGGCGCCAGGACGATCAGCCCTGCGGTCGCGAGGACCGACAGCGCGAACCCGTACGAGCGCGCCAGTTCCGGGTCGATCAGGACCAGGAGGAGGACGGCCGCGGCCAGCGCGGGAAGCCCCTGCCGCTGCCGCCCGGTGAACAGCGCCAGCAGGCCGATCGAGCCCATGACGGCCGCCCGCAGGACGCTCGGCTCCGGGCGCGCGACGACGACGAACGCGAACACCGCGAGGACGGCGACGGGCGGGGCGCGCCGGCGTCCGAGTCCCGCGACGCGGCACAGCCCGAGCACGGCCCCGATGACGATCGCCAGGTTCGCACCGGAGACGACGAGCAGGTGGGTGAGCCCCGCGGTGCGGAAGTCGTCCGCGAGCGACGGGTCCAGGCGGGAGGTGTCACCGACGACCATGCCCGGCAGTACTCCGCGCCGGTCGGGCGGAAGCCGGTCCACCGCCGCCCGCAGCCGTGCCCGCACGTGCTCGGCGGCGCGCTGGATCCTGGACGGCCCGCTGAGGACCGCGGGCGGACCTCTCACGATCACGACCGCGGCGAGCAGGCCGGCGCCCTTGGGCGTCGCGAATCGCCCTCGAAGCCGCACCCGCTGGCTGGGCACCAGGCGGAGCCAGCGAGGGTCGCCCGCGATCAGCAGCACGGGCACGCGGACCCTGGACCGCGCCACCGCCTCCGCCCGCGCCCGGATGATGATCATCTGGCGGCCGTTGCCCGGTCTCGCCCGCGGGTCGCCGGTCAGCACCGCCTCGGCCGCCGCGAACCGTCCGGCGCGCGCGAGCCCCCGGACCGGGCCGCCGTCGACGGCCGTCGTCCGGAGCGCCACGCCGCCCGCCGAGGCCGCCGCGCATGCCAGCACGACCCCCACGACGACCCGCCGCCCCCGTCCCGCGTCGGGAGCGGCCTTCGGCGTATCCGCGGCGGGTGCGGGCTCGGCGGCCACGCCTCCCGGCGCGCCCCTTGACGCGGTCGCGCGCCCGGCACTCTCCCGTGGGCGCACGGGCCGGTCTCGGTGGGCGGTCAAAAGGTAGAGGGACGCGACGGCCGCGGTCGCCGCGACGGCATAGATGAGGGGCTGAGGCAGGCCGATCGTCGCGGCGGCGGTGAGCCAGGTGGCGAGGGCCGGGGCCAGGAGGCGGAGATCGTGGGTCATCTGGCACCTTCACTATGGGGACCTCCGCCCTCGGGCGGAGCAGGGAACCGTCAAACACGGACCATCGATCTCAGGTCGGCGAATCGGTGGGAGCCGATGCCGCTGACGTCCTGGAGTTGCTCGACGGAGCGGAAACCGCCGTGCTGGGTGCGGTAGGCGACGATGCGCTGGGCGAGGACGGGCCCTACACCGGGAAGGTCGTCCAGCTGGTCGGGTGTGGCCGCGTTGAGGTCCAGCGGCGTGCCCGGGCCGGCCGGTGACCCGCCGCCGGGCGGTGCCCCTCCACCGGGCGAGGCGGGCCCGGACGGTGCCGGGGCACGGATGCCGACCGGGATCTGCTCGCCGTCCACCAGCTTGCGGGCGAGGTTGAGGGCGCCGGTCTTCGCGCCCGGCCGCGCCCCGCCAGCGGCCTTGATCGCCTCGGCGACCCGCGAACCGGACGGCAGCGTGACCACGCCCGGGTGCCTGACCTTGCCGAGAACGTGCACGACCACCGAGGACGACACCGCCGCCGGGCTGACGGGCGGGGCCGGCCGGGGCTCGGCGAGCGAGGCGGTCGCGGTGGGCGCCGCGGACGGCTGCGGACGCGGGCGGGCAAGCCAGAGGTAGCCGCCGGCCACGAGCGCGGCGACCACGCCGACGAGGACGAGCATGCGGACATGCGATCTCTCGGGCGTCGCGCGTAACCGGGCCGCGGGTGGCGCGCCGGACGGCCTCAGCCGTCCTAGGAGGGTGTGCAGGCGATCCTCCGTGTCGGGTCTCATGACGCCTGACGCTAAGGAAGCCGGGAGAACGGCCGCGACGAGTTCCGAAACTGTGGATAACCCGGTCTCAGCACCCCCGGGCGGCAGCCGCGGCGGGCACGGGCAGAACCGCCGGAAACCCGGTCATCCCCGGCGCCGCCTCCCGCACGGGTGGCTCAAAGTTGCGGGGCGACCACGACGCCGAGCATGCCGGGACCGACGTGGGCGCCGATGACGGGGCCGACCTCGCCCACATAGACGTCCTGAACGTGCGGCACACGTTCGCGCAGCCGTGCGGCGAGAGCCTCCGCGCGGCCGGAGGCGGCGAGGTGCTGGACGCCCAGGTCGACGCGCCGGTCACCGGCCTCGGCGACGGCGAGCTCTTCCAGCCGGGCGAGCGCGCGCGAGGAGGTGCGGACCTTCTCCAGTGGCGCGATCCGCCCGTCCGCGATGTCGAGCAGAGGCTTCACCATCAGCGCGGAACCGAGGAGTGTCGCCGCGGCACCGATCCGGCCGCCCCGCCGCAGGTGCTCAAGGGTGTCGACATAGATGAGCGACCGTGTGAGCTCGGCCCGCCGGGTGGCGGCGGCCACGGCCTCCTCGGCGGAGCCGCCGGACATGGCGACGGCCGCCGCGGAGAGTGCGGCGAACCCGAGGCCCATGCCGATGGTTCCGCTGTCGACGACCCTCACGGGCACGGGTGCGCCATCGGCTGCGAGCCGAGCCGCCTCCACCGTCCCCGACATGGCCGACGACAGATGTACGGAGACCACGGAGCGGGCGCCGGAGGACGCCGCGGCTTCGTAGGCGTCCGCGAAGCGCCGGGGAGCCGGACGGGACGTGGTGATGGGGTGCCATTCCTTCAGCGCCTGGGCGGCCTCGGCGGTGCTGATGTCGCCTTCGTCCCGTGTGGTGCCGCCGACGGCGATCTGGAGGGGGACGACGGTCAGCCCGTGCCGTTCGGCTAGGCCCGGCGGAAGATAGGCCGTGGAATCGGTGACGACGGCGACCGCACTGCCCATGGGGCGACATTACCCATCACCGGCGGGTTCGGCGATGGCCTCACTCCCGGAATCGGCCGTGCGGAGGCGCGCGGCGCGGCCTCTGGGCGACGCGACGGGATCATCCGTGCCGCGGTGTGCCGGGTCAGGGCTGGACGGGGACGCCGCCGCGCCAGACGCGCAGGGCACGGAGCCCGAACGCCCAGGCGAAGGCACCCTCGTGGTCGGCGTCCCACAGGACGATGTCGGCGAGCATCCCCGGGGCGAGGGAGCCGCGGTCGCCGACGCGCAGCGCGGCGGCTCCGCCCAGCGTGGCGGCGCGCAGAGCCTCGGTCACGCTCAGCCCGAACATCGCGACGGACAGCCCGATGACGAGGGGCATGGACGTGATGCCGCACTGGCCCGGGTTGTGGTCGGTGCCGAGGGCGACGGTGACGCCGCGGTCGAGCATCTGCCGGACGGGTGCGGGGGCGCGGCTGCTGTTGAGGGCGCTGCCGGGGCAGACGGTAGCGGTGACGCCGGCGTGGGCCAGGGCCTTGATGTCGTCGTCGCTGGCCTGGGTGAGCAGATCGGCGGACGCGCAGCCGACCTCGGCGGCGACCTGCGCGGCGCCGATGCGCTCGTTGGCGCAGGCGTGCATGCGGGCCTTCAGACCGGCGCGCTTGCCGGTGAGCAGCAGGGCGCGTGCCTCTTCGGCGGTGAAGTGGCCCTCGTCGCAGTAGACGTCGATCGAGTCGGCGCCGGCGACCGCGGCGTCGCCGGCCCAGAGCCGGACGGCCTCGATGTAGTCGCGGCGCCGGCCGAAGAACTCCGGCGGCAGGATGTGCGCGGCGAGGAACGTGGCGTGGATGCGCGGCATGGAGGGCTCGCCCTCCAGCGACCGCAGCATCCGGATGTCGGCGAGTTCGCCGTCGCGGGTGAGGTGGTAGCCGGTCTTGGCCTCGACCGTGGTCGTCCCGGCGAGGATCCACTGGCGGAGCCGTTCGCGGACGCCGTTGCAGAGCGTCCAGGGGTCGGTGCCCCGGGTGACGGTCACCGTGGAGTTGACGCCGCCGCCCGCGGCGGTGATGGCCGAGTGGGACGAGCCGCTCGTGCGCATCGCCAGTTCGGCCCACCGGTTGCCCGCGTAGACGGGGTGGGAGTGCGCGTCGATGAGGCCCGGCGTGACGAGGCCGCCGCCGAGGTTCTCCACGTGGTCGACGTCGACGATGTCGTCGATGATGCCGGGGACGCTCTGCGGGAGGTCGGAGGCGGGCCCGGCCCAGACGACCCGGTCGTCGTGGATGAGCACCGCGGCGTTGCTGCAGACGTCGGTGCCCGTCCAGAGCCTGCCGATGTTCGTCAACAGCCGTACCGTCATAGGGTCACCGACCTGGGTGGGGCCATGCGCATGTCAGCGCGGTTCCGGGCGCCGTCCGGCGATGGGACGGGGCGCCCGCCCTCGTGCCGGCGTTCGGACCTGCCATGGTTGGGCCACCTGCTCTCGATCCGAAACGCCGACTGGATGCCGGCGACTCCACCGTTGGAGGGTCGGGTGACCGGAAGGCCACCACTGGCAACAAGACCGGAGATATCGGTTTCGTCACGGTAGTGCACTGAAGGTCCGTCGGACAACCTCTGATCACAGCACATCGACACCCATCACCCCGCCCCTGGCTCTTCGACGGTACGGATTTCAACCGTGCCGTCAAGCGGATTGGACAAGCTGTCACCGTTCGGCGACCAGGAAGCGCCTTCGGACGTTCCCGAACCCGATCCGCCGGCGGACCCAAACCCACCGGGATCCGTGAAAACCCCGGTGGGAGCGGGGTTCAGGCCGTTGGAGAGACGGTCTCGTACTGGGCCAGCTCACTCGCGAGAGCCGCCGGAACACGAGCGTGCAGGACGGTGCCCTCGGCGACGTGCTCCTGCTTGAGCACCTCGCCCCGCTCGTGCACCTGCGCGACGAGGTCGCCGCGCTCATACGGCACCAGGACGTGGAGTTCGCTCTCCAGTCCCGGCAGGTCCGCCTCGATCGCGTCGCGCAGCTCGTCGATGCCGAACCCGGTGCGGGCGGACACGACGACGCTGTGCGGCTCGCGCCGCTGCAGGCGCGCGATCGCCAGCTCGTCGGCGGCGTCCGCCTTGTTGATCACGATGATCTCGGGGATCCGGTCGGCCTCGATCTCGCGGAGCACCTCGCGGACGGCGTCGATCTGCGCCTCGGGGTCGGGATCGGAGCCGTCCACGACGTGCAGGACGAGCCCGGCGTCGGTGACCTCCTCCAGCGTCGAGCGGAACGCCTCGACGAGCTGGTGCGGAAGGTGCCGGACGAACCCGACCGTGTCGGCGAGGGTGTAGGCGCGGCCGCCGGGCGTCTCGGCGCGCCGGACGGTGGGGTCGAGGGTGGCGAACAGCGCGTTCTCGACCAGCACGCCGGCCCCGGTGAGCCGGTTGAGCAGGGACGACTTGCCGGCGTTGGTGTAGCCGGCGATGGCCACGGCCGGGACCGCGTGGCGGCGCCGCTCGCCGCGCTTGGTGTCGCGGGCCTTGGACATGTCGGCGATCTGCCGGCGCAGCTTGGCCATCCGGGTGCGGATCCGCCGCCGGTCCAGCTCGATCTTGGTCTCGCCGGGGCCGCGGCCGCCGATGCCGACGCCGCCCGCGGCGCGCCCGCCGACCTGCCGGGACAGGTTGCCGCCCCAGCCGCGCAGCCGCGGCAGCAGGTAGTTGAGCTGCGCGAGCTCCACCTGCGCCTTGCCTTCGCGGCTCTTGGCGTGCTGGGCGAAGATGTCGAGGATGAGCGCGGTCCGGTCGATCACCTTGACCTGGACGGTCTCCTCCAGGTGCCGCAGCTGGCTCGGGGCCAGCTCGCCGTCGCAGATGACGGTGTCGGCGCCGGTGGAGATCACGACGTCGCGCAGCTCGGCGGCCTTGCCGGAGCCGATGTAGGTCGCCGGGTCGGGGCGGGACCGCCGCTGGACGAGCCCTTCGAGCACCTGCGAGCCCGCGGTCTCGGCGAGCAGCGCCAGCTCGCGCAGGGAGTTCTCGGCCGCCTCGGCCGTCCCCTCCGTCCAGACGCCCACGAGGACGACCCGCTCCAGCCTCAGAGCGCGGTACTCGACCTCGGTGACGTCGGTCAGCTCGGTGGACAGGCCCGCGACGCGGCGCAGTGCCCGCCGGTCCTCAAGGTCGAGCTCGCCCGTCATGGGCTCGTACTCGATCTCTTCCGGATTCTGGGTCTGGTCTGCAGAGAAAGGTTGAGTCATATGTCCTCGGTAGAACGCCGCCTCGCGGCCATATCTTCCCGGCGATCGTCTCACGCACCGTCCCCAGAGGTCACCTGGTTATCACCCAGTTTCACCTTGGGTTGACGCAAGCGCGCGCGGGGAGGTCTGCGAGGGAACCCCGCTTTGACCGGGCTGAGTACCGGCGAGTACCGTTCTCCACGTAACAGAAGTTGAATTTCACTATACGAAAGGGCAGGGAGATGGCTGGACTGGAAGGCATCGAGGTCACCGGGCCCCTCGGCGAGCGGTACGAGGAGATCCTGACCCCCGAGGCGCTCGGCCTGCTCGCCGCCCTGCAGCGCGAGTTCGGCGCCCGGCGCAAGGAGCTGCTGGAGGCCCGCGCGGAACGTCAGCGCAGGCTCTCCGCCGGCGGGACACTGGACTTCCTGCCTGAGACCGCGGGCGTCCGGGACGACGACTCCTGGCGGGTCGCCGAGCCGGCTCCCGGCCTGGTGGACCGCCGCGTCGAGATCACCGGCCCGACCGACCGGAAGATGACGATCAACGCGCTGAACTCGGGCGCCAAGGTGTGGCTGGCCGACTTCGAGGACGCCAACACCCCGCTGTGGAACAACATGATCGAGGGGCAGCTCAACCTGCGGGACGCCCTCGACCGCACCATCGACTTCACCGACGGCAAGAGCGGCAAGTCCTACGCGCTCAAGGCCGACGAGGAGCTCGCGACCATCGTCGTCCGGCCGCGCGGCTGGCATATGGAGGAGAAGCACCTCCTGGTCGACGGCGAGCCCATGTCGGGGTCGCTGTTCGACTTCGGGCTCTACCTCTTCCACTCGGCCCGCCGGCAGCTGGCCAAGGGCAAGGGCCCGTACTTCTACCTGCCGAAGATGGAGAGCCACCTTGAGGCGCGGCTCTGGAACGACGCCTTCAACCTCGCCCAGGACGCCCTGGAGATCCCGCGCGGCACCGTCCGCGCGACCGTGCTGATCGAGACGATCCCGGCCGCGTTCGAGATGGAGGAGATCCTCTACGAGCTGCGCGACCACTCCGCCGGCCTGAACGCCGGCCGCTGGGACTACCTCTTCTCCGTGATCAAGAAGTTCCGGGACCGGGGCGCGGACTTCGTCCTGCCGGAGCGGAACGCGATCACGATGACCGCGCCGTTCATGCGGGCCTACACCGAGCTGCTCGTCCGGACGTGCCACAAGCGCGGCGCGCACGCGATCGGCGGCATGGCGGCGTTCATCCCGTCCCGCCGCGACGAGGAGGTCAACAAGGTCGCGCTGGAGAAGGTCCGGGCCGACAAGACCCGCGAGTCCGGCGACGGTTTCGACGGCTCCTGGGTCGCCCACCCCGACCTCGTCCCGGTCTGCCGGGAGGTCTTCGACGGCGTCCTCGGCGACCGGCCGAACCAGCTCGACCGGCTCCGCGAGGACGTCGGCGTCACCGCGGCCGACCTGCTCAACGTCAAGGCCACCCCCGGTGAGATCACCGAGACGGGCCTGCGCAACAACATCGACGTGGCGCTGCGCTACCTCGCCACCTGGCTGGACGGCGCCGGCGCGGTCGCGATCCACAACCTGATGGAGGACGCCGCCACCGCGGAGATCTCCCGCTCCCAGGTGTGGCAGTGGATCTACAACGGCGTCTCCACCGCCGAGGGCCGGAAGATCACCAGGGAGTGGGTCGAGGAGCTGCTGGACGAGGAGCTCGGCAAGATCCGTGCGGAGCTGGGGCAGGCGTACAACGAGCCCCGCTACGACCAGGCCGTGGCCCTCTTCAAGCAGGTCACCCTGGCCGGCGAGTACTCCGAGTTCCTCACCACGCCCGCGTACCAGCGGTTCCCGTAACCCGGAGGCCCCCGATCTTGCGGGGGGATCGGGGGCGGAGGATCGTGGAGGTGATGGACACCATGCTCGCGGCGCTCGGTTCCCGGCTGGCGGCGCTGCTCGGGACGGACCGGGTGATCACCGACCCGGTGCGGCTGCGCACCTACGAGTGCGACGGCCTCACCAACCACCGGTCGACGCCCGGGATCGTCGTGCTGCCCGACACGGCCGAGCAGATCGCGGCGATCGTCCGGGAGTGCGCGGCGGCCGGGATCCCGTACGTGGCCCGCGGGTCCGGGACCGGGCTGTCCGGCGGCGCGCTGCCCCGCACGGACGGCGTGCTGATCGTCACGTCCCGGATGCGGCGCATCCTGGAGATCGACATCCCCGGTCAGCGGGCCGTCGTGGAGCCCGGCGTGATCAACCTGGACGTGACGCGGGCCGTCCGGCCGTACGGGTACTACTTCGCGCCCGACCCGTCCAGCCAGCAGATCTGCTCCGTCGGCGGGAACGTCGCGGAGAACTCCGGCGGCGCGCACTGCCTGAAGTACGGGTTCACCGCGCACCACGTCCTGGCCTGCGAGGTCGTCACCCCGGACGGCGAACTGGCCGAGCTGTCGGCGGACGCGCCCGGCTACGACCTGCTGGGCGTGTTCGTCGGGGCGGAGGGCACGCTCGGCATCACCACCAAGATCACGGTGCGGCTGACGCGAGTGCCGGAGACCGTGCAGACGCTGCTCGCCGCGTTCGGCTCGATCGAGGCGGGCGGCGCCGCGGTGTCGGCGATCATCGGCGCGGGCGTCGTCCCGGCGGCGATCGAGATGATGGACGCGCTCGCGATCGAGGCGGCCGAGGCGGCCGTGCGCTGCGAGTACCCGGCGGGCGCCGGCGCGGTGCTGATCGTGGAGCTGGACGGCCCGGACGCCGAGGTCGCGGCCCAGTTCGCCGAGGTGGAACGGCTGTGCCGGGACTCCGGCGCGTTCGAGATCCGGATCGCCGCGGACGACGTCGAGCGGGCCCTGATCTGGAAGGGACGCAAGTCCGCGTTCGCCGCGGTGGGCCGGATCAGCCCGGCGTACCTCGTCCAGGACGGCGTCATCCCGCGGACGGTCCTCCCGGACGTCCTGGCCGGCATCGACGCCCTGTCGGCCGAGTCCGGCGTGCGGGTCGCGAACGTGTTCCACGCGGGGGACGGCAACCTGCATCCGCTGGTGCTGTTCGACGACTCCGAGCCGGGCGCCGAGGAGCGCGCCGAGAAGGTGTCGGGCGCGATCCTGGACCTGTGCATCGAGCACGGGGGCTCCATCACCGGTGAGCACGGCGTCGGCGTGGACAAGGCCCGCTACATGCCGCGCATGTTCACCGACACCGACCTGGACACGATGCAGATGGTCCGCTGCGGCTTCGATCCCGCGGGGCTGTGCAACCCGGGCAAGATCTTCCCCACTCCGCGCCTGTGCGGCGAGGTGCCCGGCAAACGCAAGGGCCCGCACCCGTTCGAGGGAAAGGCGGACATCTTCTGATGCGGCCTCTGGACGCCCTGGCGAAGGTGTGCGGCGATGTACGGCCCGGTGAGCCCGCGGAAGGCGTGCTCGGCGTGGAGCCGGTGTTCGTCGCGGCACCCGCGAGCCTCGCGGAGGCCGCCGACGTGATGCGCGTCGCCGCCGAGAAGGGGCTGGCCGTCGTCCCACGTGGCGCCGAGACCCGCCTCGACTGGGGGACGCCTCCGGAACGCTGCGATCTACTGGTCGACACCCACCGGCTGGACAAGCTCGTCGAACACACCGCCGGCGACCTGGTCGCCAAGGCGGAGGCCGGGCTGCCCATGGACCGGCTCAACGAGAAGCTGGCGGAACGGGGGCAGCGGCTCGCGCTGGACCTCCCCCTGCCGGGTTCCACGGTCGGCGGGACGATCGCCACGGGCGCGGCCGGCCCGCTCCGTTCGCTGTACGGGACGCCCAGGAGCCTGGTCATCGGGCTCACGGTCGTCAGAGCGGACGGCCAGATCGCGCGGTCGGGCGGCAAAGTCGTCAAGAACGTCGCCGGGTACGACCTGGGGCGGCTCCTCTCCGGCTCCTACGGGACACTCGGCCTGATCGTGGAGGCGACGTTCCGGCTGCACCCGATCCCCACGGCGTCCGCATATGTGACATGTGCCGTGGACGGCCCTGAGGACACGCATGACGCCGTCCAGACCGTCCTCCACTCTCCTGTCGCGCCCAGCGCGATCGAGTACATCACCCCCGGAACGGTCGCGGTCCTCCTGGAAGGTGTCCCGGACGGTGTCGCCGCGCGCGCTCGGCAGATCGCAGAACTACTCGGCGAGAAATCCGAGATCACCGAGAGCGCACCGGACGGCTGGGGCGCCTACCCGGAAGGCACCGCCCTCATCGACATCAGCGCCCCGCCCCCCGCACTTCCCGACGTCCTAACCACGCTCGGCCCGGACGTCGCCGCGACATGGAGCGGCAGCGGACACGGGTACGTGGGCCTCCCGGCCGAACTGGGACCGGACGAGGTGGCCGACGTCCTCGGTCGTCTGCGTGACGTCCTCACCCGGCACCGCGGCAACGCCGTCGTCCGCTACGCGCCGGAAGAGGTGCGCGCCGCGATCGACGTGTGGGGCCCGATTCCGGCGCTCACGCTGATGCGGAGGGTGAAGGACCAGTTCGACCCGGACAACCGCCTGTCCCCTGGCCGTTTCGTAGGAGGGATCTGATGAGCGCCCAGGATGACCTCCCGAATCTACTCAATGACTGCGTGCACTGCGGTTTCTGCTTGCCCACGTGCCCGACGTATGTGTTGTGGGGCGAGGAGATGGACTCCCCCAGAGGTCGCATCCACCTCATGCAGCAGCACGTGGAGGGCGAGCCGCTGAGTGGGCCGATGGTCGAGCACTTCGACCGCTGCCTGGGATGCATGGCGTGCGTGACGTCCTGCCCCTCAGGCGTGCAGTACGACCGCCTCATCGAGATGACTCGTGCGGACGTCGAGCGCGAACACCCGCGCTCGCTGAAGGAGCGGGCCATACGGGAACTGGTCTTCCAGTTGTTCCCGTACAAGCGGAGGCTTCGCGCCCTGCGCGGTCCCCTCCGCGCGTACCAGAGATCGGGTCTGGAGTGGCTCGTACGGCGCAGCGGCGTCCTGGAGCGTATCTCGCCGTCCATCGCCGCGATGGAACGGCTCGCACCACCTCTGGGCAAGGCGCCGAGGCTCCCCGAGCGTGTCGCCGCGCGCGGTGAACGCCGCGCCACGGTCGGGATGCTGACCGGCTGCGTCCAGAGCGAGTTCTTCCCCGGCGTCAACGCCGCCACCGCCCGTGTGCTGGCCCTGGAGGGCTGCGACGTCGTCATCCCCAGGAACCAGGGCTGCTGCGGTGCGCTGTCCATGCATTCCGGACGTGAGGAGGAGGCCCGCGCCTTCGCCCGCCGGACGGTCGAGACGTTCGAGGCCGTCGACGTCATCGTGGTCAACTCGGCCGGCTGCGGCTCCGCGATGAAGGAGTACCGTGCGTTGCTCGCGGACGACCCCGACTGGTCGGAGCGGGCGCGGGCGCTGTCGGCCAAGACCCGGGACCTCGCCGAGTACCTTGTGGAACTCGGGCCGCGCGCGGAACGGAGTCCACTTCCGGTCACCGTCGCCTATCACGACGCCTGCCACCTCGCCCATGCCCAGGGTGTGCGCCTCCAGCCCCGCGCGCTGCTCGCCGGGATACCCGAGCTCACCGTGCGCGAGATCGCCGAACCGGACATCTGCTGCGGTTCCGCCGGAACATATAACCTGTTCCAGCCGGAGGCCGCCGGCGAACTCGGCGACCGCAAGGCGGTGAACGTGGACGCCACCGGAGCCGAGCTACTGGTCGCCGCCAATCCCGGCTGCTCGATGCAGATCGCCACCGCGCTGCGCCGGCGCGGCGCCGGCATCGCGGTCGCGCACACCGCGCAGGTGCTGGACGCCTCCCTGCGGGGGCTCGGCCGCGAGGCCCTCGTCACGCACCGTTCGTAGTCCCTGACCCGGACCGCCGACGATCCGGGCGTCGGGTATCGTTTCCTGCCGCCGAAGACAGGACGCGCTGACCGAGTCTGGAGAGGGCCCGAGGGAGCACGCACGACCATGTCCAACAGCCACCAGCCGTACCGCTCGCACCGCCGGAGGAAGAAGAGCCACGCCGGGAGGCTCGGCCTCGCCGGGGCGCTCACCGGGGCCGTCGGGATCGCCGCGGTGGCCGGCGCGATCGTGTACCTGCGGCCCGGCACGGGCGGCGGCGGGGCCTCCGCCCGGCCGACGCTCGCGAGCCAGGGCGACGGGCAGGGCTCGTCCGTCCCCGCCCCGAAGGCCGGGCCGCCGGTCAACTTCACGACCCCGGAGGGCTACGGTTACAGCCTCGCCGCGGTCATGGCCGGGACGAACCGGCAGCCGCTCGGCGCCACGCAGGCCCCGCCGTCCGGGACGACGTACGCCTACGCCGACTACATCCTCACCAACAGCCAGCGGCGGCCCGTCCTGCTGGACTTCCCCGGCGACCTGTTCATGCCGAAGGCGCAGGTCCCGGCGGACGCGCGGGAGCGGTGCATGCCGCAGGCCGGAATCCCGGACGACATGTGCACCCTGCCCAACCACAGCAAGATCACCAACCGGGTGGACGGGTCGAAGGCGCCGATCGAGGAGAACGGCAGCGCGATGATGCCGGCGGGCGCCTCCTACATCGTCCGCATCGTCTCCGACCTCCCGGTCAAGGAGGACCTGTCGGCCGACGACCTCCGGCTGTACGTGTGGAACGCCCGCTTCACCAGCGACCGCAAGGGCGTCCGGCTCGCCTTCCCGTGACGCTCACCGTTTCGTGAACCCGATGTCCTGGTAGGAGGGCTCCAGGAAGCCGCAAGCGCCCAGGTTGGCCAGGTCCGCTCGGACGGCGACGAGCTGCGGACGCTGGTACAGCGGCAGGACCGACGCCTGGCGCCAGATGAGCCGGTCGGTCCTGTTGACGAGACTGTGGACTCTCACGGGGTCGACCTCTGCGATGGCCCGGTCCATACCCGCGTCAATGGCGGCGCTCCCGATCCGGGAGTAGTTCTGCTGGACGCGGTGACCGTGCGGCCGCGCGAACACCGCTTTCATCGGCGACACCGGGAATGCCGTGCCGAGCCAAGAGAACGGGACGATGTCGAAGTTCCCAGGTGTGACGTAGCGTTCGAAGACATCGTCGGCAGGGACGACCTGGATGTCCACCCGCACTCCTATGCGTTCGAGAAGCGCGCGCGTCAGTTCCCCTTCTCGCTTGCCGATCGGGACACCGGACGGCACGACGAAGCGGAGGGAGAGCGTCCGTCCGGCCTTGGTGCGGTACCTGCCGTGCGCCTTCCAGCCCGCCTCGTCCAGAAGCCGCCCGGCGCGCGCCGGATCGTAGGCGCCAAGTGATCCGGAATTGTCCCGGTAGCCGTCCTGGGTGTTGACATAGAAATGATTTCCCAGCGTCCTGACCGGCACGCCGAGCCCGGACAGGTCGGCTCTCGCGATGACGCGCCGGTCGATGCCGAACACGACCGCCTGCCGTACGCGTGGATCGGACAGGACGGGTCCTGCCGCGTTGAACGTGAAGTTCCGCCAGTCAGGCCCGCCCGCCCTCTGGACGACACCGCCGCGGACCCGGCCGACGCGCTGTAACGCACCGGCGTCGAGGCCGACGTCCATCAGGTCGATCTCATGGTTGGCGAATGCGCCGGGCATGGCACTGGTGTCCATGACGCGGAAGACGATGCGGTCGAGTTTCGCCGGCGCGCCCCACCACCCGGGATCGCGCACCAAGGTGACCGTTTTGGCCGTCCGGTCGATCCGCTGCTGTTTGAACGGCCCCGCGGTGACGGGCAGGCCGCTCATCCAGCCGGTGTTGAACGTGCGCGGGCTGGAGTAGGCGGCGGCCGGATAGAGCGGGCTGAACAGGCTGCGCCATTCCGCGTACGTCTGGTCGAACGTCACTTCGACCACGTGATCGGTGGCGCCGCGTTCGATGCGCTTGATCTGCCGGTAGCCGGTAACGGTGGAGACCTCGTACCTCGTGTCGCGTCCTGAGAGCGCATGGGCCTGGGCGACGAAGTCGGCGTATCCGATCGGCCGGCCGTCCGACCACTTGGCGCGCGGGTTGAGCCGGTAGGTGACGGTCTGGCCGTGCTCGGAGCGCTTGACGGTGGCCGATTCCAGATACTCCGGAACCGGATGCGGGACGGCCTTCTCGTCGGCGCGCATCAGATACGGCAGGACGCCCTGGATGACGCGCGCGACCGCGCCCTTGGCACCGTTGACGTGGTTGAAGTTCCACTGGGACGGAAACTCCGGCAGCGGCCAGCGCAACGTTCCGCCATTCACCACACGGCCCCTCGGAGCCGGGTTCACGTCCGACGCGGGAAGCCGATCCGACGAGTCGGCCGTGGACGCCTGAGTGCCGCTGCATCCGGCCCCGGCCATCAGGGCGAAACCCACGAGGACGAGAGCGAGTGTCAGTCTCAACGTTCGACCTCTGCCTTGAGGAGCGGATGATGGCAGGCGGCTGCCTGGTCTGCGTTCTTTTCGGATTCCACAGGGCGCTGCTCCGGATCGTTTTCTTCGCATTGGCGTTTGGCGGCGGGGCTCAGCGTCACGTAGTCCGGGCACCGGACACGGAACCGGCACCCTGAAGGCGAGACGTCCGATGGGTCGCCCCGCAGAAGGATGTGGCGGCGCCGGTTCGGCCGAAGATCTGGCGTCGGCAACGCGTCCAGCAGCGCGCGCGTGTACGGATGGGCGGGTGCGCGATACACCTTGGCCGTCGAGCCGATCTCGACGATGCGGCCCATGTGCATGACGGCGATCCGGTCGGCGATGGTGTGGACGAGGGCCAGATCATGGGCGACGAGAAGCAGCGCCAGGCCGAGCCGTGCACGGAGACTCTGCAGAAGGTCCAAGACGCGAGCTTGCACAGCGGCGTCGAGGGCGGACACAGGCTCGTCCAGCAACAGCAGCAGTGGTTCCAGGGCAAGTGCTCTGGCTATGGCCACACGCTGCCTCTGCCCGCCTGAGAGAGCCCCGGGATAGCGCCGGGCATGGCCGGGTTCCAGACCAACCAGATTCAGCAGTTCCTCGACACGATCGCCGATCGGCTGCCCATGCGTGGCCAGCGGTTCGGAGAGGATCTCGGACACCCGCATACGGGGGTTCAGCGACGCGCAGGTGTCTTGGAAGACGACCTGAACGTCCTTGCGCAGGGCTCTGCGGCGGGCGGCGCGCAGGAAGGCCGTGTCGTGACCTAGGACCATGATGCGTCCCTTCTTGGGGCGCGACATCTGGAGGATCTCCATCAAGGTCGTGGTCTTGCCGCTTCCCGACTCCCCCACGAGCGCGAGGGTCTCCCCCTCTCTGACGTCGAACGTGATGCCGTCCACAGCACGCACCGTCCCGGCTCTACGCCGCACCAGCGTCCCCTTGTGAAGCGAGTGGTGCCGGACGAGACCGTCCACACGCAGTACGACTGGACGATCCGGCCTGTCTTGAGGCGTTTCAGCAGGCTCGATTCGGGGCGGCCTCAGCAGTTCCGCCGGGCCGGTCTCCGCGACTCGTCCCGCACACATCACCATCACGCGATCGGCGAACCCCGCGGCCACCCGCAGGTCGTGGGTGATCAGCAGGATCGCCGCGCCGACCGCCTTCTGAGCGACCCGCAGCACATCCAGGACCTCCGCCTGGACGGTCGGGTCCAGGGCGGTCGTCGGCTCGTCCGCCACGATCGCGACCGGATCGTTGGCGACGGCCATGGCGATCATCACGCGCTGCCGCATGCCCCCGGAGAGCTGATGCGGATACGCACGGGCCCACCGTCCGGAGACGCCGACCAGGTGGAGCAGCTCAACGGCACGTGCACGCGCCGCCGCTCGGCTCACTCGCCTGTGGATCCGGACGGCTTCGGCGATCTGGTCGCCCACCGTGTGGACGGGCGTGAGCGCCGACAACGCGTCCTGGAACACCATCGCGATGTCCTTGCCGCGCATCCGGGACATGTCCGTATCGGAGCGTCCCAGCAGTTCCTCTCCACACAACCGCACCGAGCCGGTCACGTGGGAGCCCTCCGGTAAGAGCCCCATCAAGGCGAGAGCCAGGGCGGTCTTGCCGGCCCCCGACTCCCCGACGATTCCGAGGGTCTCGCCTGCGCCGACCGTGAAGCTCACTCCGCACACGGCACGCATGCCGGACGCATAGGCGACCGTGAGGTCGGCGGCCTGCAGAACCGTCAAGGCCCGTCCTCCCGGGCGAGGACGTCCCGCAACCCGTCGCCGAGCAGGTTCACCGCGAGCACGATCAGGACGAGCAGCCCGGCACCGGCCCCGAACGCCCACGGACACGCGGCGCCCTGGCCGTCTGCGATGAGCGTCCCGAGCGAGACGTCCGGCGGCCGCACCCCGAACCCGAGACAGGACAGCCCGCTCTCGGCGACGATCGCGACGCCGACGTTGAGGCTCGCGTCCACGGCCAGCAGCGAGGCCAGCTGCGGCAGCAGATGCCGGACGATCACCCGCGGCGTGCTCATACCGAGGAACCGCGCGGCGAGCACGTACTCGCGCTCCCGCAGCGAGACCGTCATCGCCCGAACCGTCCGCGCGGTCACCATCCACATGAACGCGGCCAGAAGCGGCACGAGCACCGGCCACCCACCGCCCAGCCGGGGCACCAGAACGAGGAAGACGAGGAAGGACGGCAGCACCAGCAGCAGGTCGGCGCCCCACATCAGCGTCCGGTCGGCCCGTCCGCCCGCGAATCCGGCCACGGTCCCGGCGACTGCGGCGAGCCCGGTCGCGAGAACGGCGGCGAAGGACCCGATCAGCAACGACTTCCCGGCTCCGCGCAGGGTGAGGGCGAGGACGTCCCGCCCGGTCTGGGTCGTCCCGAGCCAGTGCCGCACGGACGGCCCCTGCCGGAACGCCTCGAAGTCCGTCTCGTCCCACCTCCACGGGGAAACGAACGGCCCCGCGAACGCCAGCAGCACCAGCGCCCCGAAGAGAACCGCCCCGGCCGTCCCGCGCGGGCTTCCGCCCAGCCTCCGAAGCGACGCTCGTGCCGCACTCATGACGCAAGTCCCGGAACCGGCGCTCCCGTGCGGATACGAGGATCGAGGACAAGGTTCAGGGCGTCCGCGGTCAGTCCGGCCAGCAGGACCGTGCAGGCGGCGACGCAGTCGATCGCCGCCACCGCGTTGACGTCGCCGCGCGTCACGGAGTCGACGAGCCATTCGCCGAGCCCGTGCCAGCCGAAGATCTTCTCGGTGAACACGGCGCCGAGGAGCAGGAGGCCGGAGGCATAGGAGAAGTAGGTCGTCAGCGGGATCAGCGCCGTGCGGAGCCCGTGCCGCAGCAGCGCGCGGCGCCGCGGGAGGCCCTTGGCGCGTGCGGTCCGCACGAAGGCGGCGTTCAGGACGTCCAGCATCAGGCCGCGCTGGTAACGGCAGTAGAGGGCGAGTTGCGCGAGCATGATCGTGGCCGACGGGAGCAGCAGGTGACGCGCCCGGTCCGTGAGCGCGCCGAACCCGGAGACCTCCGGCGTGGACTCCCCAACCCACACGAAGACCCGGGCGCCCATGGCGTCGTTGGCCCCGGTCGCGGCGATCTGCAACAGGACGGCCAGGACGAAAACCGGGGTGGCGAGCAGCAGAAAGGAGCCGAGCGAGATGAGCCGATCGGCCGCCCGCCCGCACCGGGCGGCGGCAAAGGCGCCGAGCGCGACACCCAGGACGCCGCCGAGGACGGCCCCTGGGGCGACCAGCCGCAGGCTCACGCCGAGACGACGCCACAGCTCGCCGTTGACCGGCACGCCATCCCACGTCCGGCCGAAATCGCCGTGCAGGACACCGTCTGCCCAGGTGAGGTATCGGTCGGCCAAGGGCACCCGGTCGTTGAGGTTGAGCGCACTGAGGCGGGCGTCGATCACGGCATCTGGCGGGCGAGGCGCGCGGTCCTCGAAGCCGGCGCGCGGATCGAGTGCGGCGGCGGCGAGCAGGTAGCCGAGGCTCGCGGCCGCGGCGACCAGCACCAGGTGGTGAGCCAGGCGCCGCAGCAGGAACACCGCCAACCGTCTCCCCCTTCGCGACCACTCAAGAGTCACAGAATGCTATTGAGTGATCACGTTTCGCGCAGGGAGAATGCCGAGAGTCACCCAAGCGGCCGTCATGCAAGGGCCGGCTCACGGCTGGGCGCCGGCTCCCTGTCCCGTGCGCGCAGGCCACCGACCGCCAGGAGGAGGAGCCCCGCGACGGCCCAGGCGACCAGCACGGACAGTGCCCGGGCACCGCCCGCGCCGTCGAAGAACGCCGCCGACCGCAGGAGGGTGGCCGACGCCCCCGGCGGCAGGAACTGGCCGATGGCGCCCCACGGCTGCGGCAACAACTCCGGCGCCGACGTGGCGCCCGACAGCGGGTTGCCGAGCAGCAGCAGCGTGAGCGAGCCGACGCCGATCCCGGCGCGCCCGATGGCTGCGGCCAGTCCGGCGACCGTGCCGGTCACCGCGAGGACGGTCAGCGACATGACGCCGGCGAGCGTCAGGTAGGAGCCGGGCAGCAGCGACAGCCAGCCCTGCGCGATCCCCGCGGCGCCGAGCCCGCCCAGCGCGGCGAAGAGCACCACGCCGGCGGCCCGCCACGCGGCGGACCGGATGGCGAACGTCAGCAGCACCGCGGCGGCGATCCCGGACATGATCAGCGGCAGCGCGAGGGCGCCGAAGCCCGCCCCGCGCGGGTCGCCGGGATCGGTCGCGACCACGTCCTGGACGGGTGCCGGGGCGGCGCCGCCCGGTCCGAGCCGCGCCGCCATCGCGCCGAGCTGCTGGGCGATCACCGGCGAGGCGGCGGAGGCGGTGAGCACCTTCGGGCCGGACGGCGCGGTGACGATGGCGCCGTACGCTTCGCGATCTTCGAGCGCGGCGCGCGCGGCGGCCTCGTCGGGGCGCGTCCGGGCGTCGTAGGCGCCCGGGTGCTCCATGTCCAGCCGGTCCGCCACCGCGGCGGCACCCGGGCCGGTCACGACGATCGGCACGTCGCGAGGGGCCGTGCGCGCCGCAGGCCAGGAGAAAGCGGTGATCATGACGAGCTGGAGCAGCGCGGCGGCGACGGCGACGGCCGCCGTGCGAGCTGCGAGGGAGGACCGCATGGTCGCCTCCAAAAACGAATGTCCGTTCTCTTTTACACCTCCACCGTGGCACCGTCTCTCCGAGCTTGTCAAGAAACGAACGTTCGTTTTATATTGGCCGCATGCCAAGAGTGAGCGAGGAGCATCTGGAGCGCCGCCGCCGCCAGATCGTGGACGCGGCCCGCGCCTGCTTCATCCGCAAGGGCATCCACGACACGTCCATGCAGGACATCTTCGCCGAGGCCGGTCTCTCGGCAGGTGCCGTCTACCGGTACTTCAAGAGCAAGAACGAGATCATCGAGGCGAACATCGCGACGGTGATCGGCGATCTCCACACGTTCTTCGCCGGCCTCGTCCACGGCGATCCCCTGCTTCCGCTGGACGAGATGATCGAGCGGCTCAGCTCCAGGGTGGTCGCGCTGTCCGGCGAGAACGGCCCGATCCGGCTCGCCCCCGAGGCATGGGCGCTCGCCCTTCACGACCCGGAGCTCGCCAAATACGTCGCCGACAACGTCACGGCCCTCCGCGGCACCTGGACGTTCTACCTGCGCCGGCTCGTCGACACCGGCCTGCTGCCGCCCGACACCGACGTCGTGGCCGTCGGCAAGACGCTTTTCGCCATCCTGCCGGGGTTCCTGATACAGCGCCTCATCATCAAGGACTTCTCCCCCGAGGAGCTGCGGCGCGGGATCAAGGCACTGACCCGCGACAGCATGTTGACTCTGCGGGCCTGACCCGGCCGCCCGGCCACCGAAGGGCGCGGGAGCGTCCCCGGAGCCTGCTCCGCCGCCCCGGCCGGCGCCGGCGGCGGCCCGAGCCCGCCCCTGTCGGAGCTCGGCCACGCCGCCCGCGCCGTGCCGGCCGGGCGTCCGGCGGACGGCCGCGGCGCGCCGCGCCCCCGCCGCCAGGCGGCCCCGCCGGACAAGTCTGACCTGCGGCTTCCGTTCTCCTCGCCGGATTCCGCGGTTACCATCACGGCACGCCCCCATGCACGGTGACCGGGCCAGTCTCCGCCTAACCCGATCCCGGTGTCCTGAGGCGGACGCCCTTTTGTCTGCGGGACAGGGAGCAGGACGTTTTAACATTCCATTACTTTGGGGCGGGGAGCGGCTTCATGGAGACGGAAGAGCAGGACCGCGGGGCGGGACGCCTGGGCGTCCTGCTCGCGCTCGCCGCGCTCGCCTCCGTCACCGCGTCGCTCGTCATCGGCGGCCGGATGCCCTCCGACCTGCGCATGGTGTGGTGGCACCCGGAGATCCTGATCGCGCTCGCCTGGACGCCCGTTGGCGCCGTCCTGCTGCGGCACCGGCCGGGGCTGAGGGTCGCCTGGCTCATGGTCGGCGCCGGTTTCAGCGCCTCGGTGTACGTCCTGACGCTCAACCTCGGCCCGTGGTTCGAGCTCCACCACTGGCCCGGAACCGGGTTCGTCACGTGGCTCGGGACCTGGCTGTGGGCCATTGACACCTACGCCCTGACACTGATCCTGCCGTTGATCTTCCCGGACGGCCGGCTCGTGTCGCGCTGGTTCCGCCCGGTGCTCGTGCTCGCCTGCCTCGTCCCGGTGATCGTCTGCGTCCACCTGACGATCGACCCGGACGTGCGCCGCTGGCACAACGGCGTCTCGGTCTACTCGTTCGACCGCATCCCGGTGCCGATCAGCGCGGTCATCATCGGCACCCTGGCCGCGGGCCTGTTCTCGGTGGCGGTCCGGTTCGTGCAGTCACCGCCGGACGTCCGGCGGCAGATCGGCTGGGTGGTCTATCCGGGCATCGTCGCGGAGGCCATCATCTTCGTCGGCGAGAACAGCCCCATCGGCGACCCGGTGCGCGACATCACCATCGTCGCCGTCCCGATCTGCATCGCGATCGCGATCACCCGCTACCGGCTGTACGACATCGACCTCGTGGTCAGCCGGACGCTGGTCTACGCCGGGCTCGTCGTCGTCATCACCGGCGTCTACTTCGCGCTCGTCGGCACCGCGAGCCTGCTGGCGCACGGAAAGGGCACCCTCGCCGGGCTCGCCGGGGCCATCGTCGCGGGCGCGGTGTTCGAACCCGTCCGGCGGCGGCTGCAGCGCACGGTGGACGGGTTCATCCACGGCGAGCGCGACCCGTACCGAATCGCCGACCGCCTCAACCGGCGGCTGCAGACCGCCGCGAACCCGGGGGCCGCGCTCGCCGTCGCCGCCGAGGTGGCGCGCTCGGCCCTGCACGCGAGCGGTGTCGCGATCGAGGTGCTGGACCGCGACGGCCGGACGATCTCGGCGGAGGACGGCGTGCTCGGCGAGCGGCCGCAGCTGATCCCGCTGGTGTGGCACGGGGAGCCGGTGGGCCGGCTGCTGTTCGGCGTCACCCGCACCCCCGACACGCGGCTGTCCGGCATCCTGGCCCGGAACCTCGCCGAGCTGGCGAACGCGGCGCGGCTCGCCGCGGACGTCCAGCGGTCCCGCGAGCACATCCTGCGCACCCGGGAGGAGGAGCGGCGCCGGCTCCGCCGCGACCTGCACGACGGGCTCGGCCCGACCCTGGCCAGCCTCGCCATGACGGTGGACGCCGCCCGCATCACGCTGAAGACCGACCCCGAGGCGGTCGACGGGCTGCTGGAGGAACTGCGCGCCACCATGGGCCGCACCATCGGCGACATCCGGGAGCTCGTGTACGGCCTGCGCCCCCCGGCACTGGACGATCTCGGGCTGGAGGGCGCGATCCAGGCGCTCGGCGGCGTCGTCGCCACGGGTGACGGCCCTCAGGTGGACGTGCACGTGGAAGGCGACCTGAAACGGCTCCCCGCCGCCGCCGAGGTCGCCGCGTACCGGATCGTCCAGGAGGCGCTCACGAACGTCCACCGGCACGCCAACGCCGGCTGCGCCGAGGTGCGGCTGTACCTGAACGGCGATCTGCACGTCACGGTCGGCGACGACGGTGTGGGGCTGCCCGACCATGTGCGCTCCGGCATCGGCATGTCGTCCATGCGCGAGCGCGCGGCCGAACTGGGCGGATCCTGCACGGTGGGGCCCGGCCCGAAGGGCGGGACGCTGGTCCGCGCCAGGCTGCCGGTCAACGGCGTCCATCCCTGAGGCGCCGCCCTCCCGGTGGGAGGGCCGGTGACCGCCCCCCGCCAAGAAGGTCGCCACCGGCCCTCAGGCTCCGTACGGCTCCGGGGCTCCCATCCCGGTCCATACGGGCCATTCACCAGAGGGTGTGCAAGAGAGAAGTTATGCGGCGGAAGGTCCCGTTGGAGAGGGACCGTTGTCCCGTTCGGGCCGGGACCGCCCCGGGGAGCGCGCAGGCCCTGGTGAGAAGGGGATTCGGAACCACGCGGCCACTGCCGTACGGCCCGGCCCACGGGTTCGCGGCCTCGGTCAGCCGACCAGGGCCAGCGCGTGATCGACCAGGTCAGGATCATCGTGGGGTAGCCACCGGACGCGCGGGTCCCGGCGGAACCACGACTCCTGCCGCCGCGCGAACCGCCGGGTCGTCCGGACGGTGTCCTCCCTGGCCTCGTCCTCAGTCGACTCCCCCGCCAGGAACCGGAGCACCTGTGCGTAGCCGAGGGCGCGGCCCGCGGTCAGGCCGTCCCTGAGGCCCCGCTTCTCCAGACCCCGGACCTCGTCGACCAGGCCCGCGTCCCACATCCGCCGCACCCGCAGGGCGATGCGCTCGTCCAGTTCCGCCCGCGGGAGGCTCAGCCCGATCTGCACGACCGCGTCGTAGCGGTACCTGTGCTCGGGCAGGGTCGCGGTGAACGGGCGGCCGGATATCTCGATCACCTCCAGGGCCCGGACGATCCGGCGGCCGTTGCTCGGCAGGATCGCCTCCGCGGCCGCCGGATCCAGGCCGCGAAGCCGTTCGTGCAGCGCACCGGGCCCGGCCTCGGACAGCTCCGCCTCCAGCCGGGCCCGGACGGCCGGGTCCGTCCCCGGGAACTCCAGGTGGTCGAGGGCCGCCCGCACGTACAGCCCGGAGCCGCCCACCAGCACCGGAGTCCGCCCTCTGCCATGGATGCCGGCGATCACGTCGGCGCTCAGCCGCTGGTACTCCGCGACGCTGGCGGTCGCGGTCACGTCCCAGATGTCCAGCAGATGGTGCGGCACCCCGCGCATCTCCTCCGCGGTCAGCTTCGCCGTTCCGATGTCCATGCCGCGGTAGAGCTGCATCGAGTCGGCATTGACCGCCTCGCCGCCCAGCCGGAGGGCCAGCTCGACGGCCAGGTCGGACTTGCCGGCGGCCGTGGCGCCGACGACCGCGATCACCGGCGGAGTCGCGGGAGCGGGGACATGAGACGCATTGGGTGAGGTCACGGGCTTAATTGTGGCAACAGAACGGGTATAGCCGGGTTGTACGGGCGTCGCGCGAGCTCGCGCGGCCCACGGACGAGACGAGGGATCCGGGGGGATACCGCATGTCCATCGTCGACAAGGTCAAGCAGATGCTCGGGCAGCACCCCGACCAGGCCAAGAAGGGCACGGAGAAGGCCGGGGACACGTTCGACGAGCGAACCGGCGGCCAGCACGCCGACAGGGTCGACCAGGTCCAGGACAAGGCCGGCGACTACATCGACCGCGAGGGCGGCGAAGGCGGCCAGCCCGGCCAGCCCGGTCCGGGCCAGCCGACCTGACCCACCGGTTCCCGGCCGGTCCGCCGCGAGGCGCCCGACGCCGCACGGCCCCCTGCCGGCGAGCCGGTCGCCGCTGAACAGGCGGCACCGCCGCAGCATCTCGCCTGGGCCGGTTCCGGCCCGGCCCCGTCGAGACGGGGTAGGCCACGGCCCGATCGCGCCGGTGTTCAGGGCGCCGGTGTTCAGGGCGCCGGTGTTCAGGGGCCGGTCGAGCAGCCTGACACGGGCGCCGCGGACTGGGCGGGCCGCCCGATCGACGGCATGCCCAGCGAGACGCCCTTCTGCCCGTCGTCCCGGCCTTGGCGGGCCTCCCACGCGTCTCCCGCCCGCGTCCGGCGGACGGCCGGCGCGGGCTTGTCGGCGACCAGGTGGTGCGGCGCGGCGTAGGTGACCTCGACGGTGACCATGTCGCCGGGACGGACGGGCTCCGCGGGCGCGCCGAAGTGGACCAGGCGGTTGTCGGACGCGCGTCCCGACAGCCGGCGGGTCACCTCGTCCTTGCGGCCCTCGCCCTCCGCGACCAGGACCTCCAGCGTGCGGCCGAGCTGCTTCTTGTTCTCCGCCCAGGAGATCTCCTCCTGGAGTGCGATGAGCCGCTCGTAGCGCTCCTGGACGACCTCCTTCGGCAGCTGGCCGTCCATGGTCGCGGCCGGGGTGCCGGGACGCTTGGAGTACTGGAAGGTGAACGCCGAGGCGAACCGGGCCTCCCGCACGACGTGCAGGGTCTCCTCGAAGTCGGCCTCGGTCTCGCCGGGGAAGCCCACGATGATGTCGGTGGTGATCGCCGCGTCCGGGATCGCGGCCCGGACCTTCTCGATGATGCCGAGGTAGCGCTCCTGCCGGTACGACCGGCGCATCGCGCGCAGTACCGCGTCCGACCCGGACTGCAGCGGCATGTGCAGCGACGGCATCACGTTCGGCGTCTCCGCCATAGCGGCGATGAGGTCGTCGGTGAAGTCCTTGGGGTGCGGCGAGGTGAACCGGACCCGTTCCAGGCCCTCGACGCCACCGCACGCGCGCAGCAGCCCGGCGAAGGCGGACTGCCCTCCGGCGGTCATGGCGCGGACCTCGTCCGGCGCCGCCGACAGCGCTCCGAAGCCCGAACCGTAGGCGTTCACGTTCTGCCCCAGCAGGGTGATCTCCAGGACGCCCTCGGCGACCAGCGCCTCGACCTCGGCGAGGATCTCCCCCGGGCGGCGGTCCTTCTCCTTGCCGCGCAGGGACGGGACGATGCAGAACGTGCAGGTGTTGTTGCACCCCACGGAGATCGACACCCACGCGGCGTACGGGGACTCGCGGCGCGTCGGCAGCGTCGACGGGAAGGTCACCAGGGACTCTTCGATCTCGACCTGCGCCTCGCTCTGCACGCGCGCACGTTCCAGCAGCGCGGGCAGCGACCCGATGTTGTGGGTGCCGAACACCACGTCCACCCAGGGGGCGCGTTCGACGATGGCCTCGCGGTCCTTCTGCGCCAGGCAGCCGCCGACGGCGATCTGCATGCCCGGGTGGCCGTCCTTGACGGGCCGCAGATGGCCGAGGTTGCCGTACAGCCGGTTGTCGGCGTTCTCCCGCACCGCGCAGGTGTTGAAGACCACCACATCGGGCTCGGCGTCCTCCGCGCGGACGTACCCGGCCGACTCCAGGAGCCCGGACAGCCGCTCGGAGTCGTGGACGTTCATCTGGCACCCGTAGGTACGGATCTCGTACGTACGGTGAGCCGTCTCCATTGGCGCACTCATGACAGTCACCAAGGGTACGGCTCCGCCGTGATATGACCGAACGGGTTCCGCACCCCCGCGTCCAGCACGGATGATCACTCTCCGCCACGACGGAACCCCGTCCGACATGGGTATTCGTGATCGGATCGGTACCGCGCGGCAACTTTCGCAGTACTGCCGATGACATAGGGTCCGGGCTCATGACGGACAGCGAAAGCGGGCCCGACCTCACCAAGACCGGGCCGGAGGACTCCACCCCGGAGCCGGCCACCGATGGTGACCGGCCCCTCGTCGTGGTCGAGCACGTCAACAAGCACTTCGGCGAGCTGCACGTCCTCAAGGACATCAACCTCACCGTGGACTCGGGCGAGGTCGTCGTCGTGATCGGCCCGTCCGGGGGCGGCAAGTCGACCCTGTGCCGGTCGATCAACCGGCTGGAGCCGATCGACGACGGCAAGATCCTCGTGGACGGCAAGGAACTGCCCAAGGAGGGCAAGGACCTGGCGAGGCTCCGCGCCGACGTCGGCATGGTCTTCCAGTCGTTCAACCTGTTCGCCCACAAGACGATCCTGGACAACGTCACGCTCGGGCCGGTGAAGGTCCGCAGGCAGGGCAGGCAGGAGTCGCAGAAGCACGCGATGGAACTGCTCGACCGGGTCGGCATCGCGAACCAGGCGAACAAGTACCCGGCGCAACTGTCCGGCGGGCAGCAGCAGCGAGCGGCCATCGCGCGCTCCCTCGCGATGAAGCCCAAGGTGATGCTCTTCGACGAGCCGACCTCGGCACTGGACCCGGAGATGGTCAACGAGGTCCTGGACGTCATGACCGGCCTGGCCCGCGAGGGCATGACGATGATCGTCGTCACGCACGAGATGGGGTTCGCGCGCAGGGCCGCGCAGAAGGTCGTGTTCATGGCGGACGGCCAGATCGTGGAGGAGAACACTCCCGACGAATTCTTCACCAACGCGCGGACCGAGCGCGCGAAGGACTTCCTTTCCAAGATCCTCACGCACTGAGCCGCGGGGCTCCGGCAGAGAGCAGAGGTAGGACGAGAAATGCGAGTACGTCGTTTCGGCGCCCTGATCGGGGCGGGGATGGCGCTGTCACTGGCGCTCAGCGCGTGTGGCAGCGACACCGAGAAGACCGAGGCCAAGACGGTCGTCCAGAAGGCCAAGGACGACAAGAAGCTGACCATCGGCATCAAGTTCGACCAGCCGGCGCTCGGCCTGAAGAAGCCGGACGGCACCTTCGACGGCTTCGACGTGGACGTCGCCAAGTACGTCGCCAAGTCGCTCGGCGTTCCCGAGAGCGGCATCACGTTCAAGGAGACGACGTCCGCGAACCGCGAGTCGTTCCTCGGCGGAGGCCAGGTCGACCTGATCTTCGCGACCTACTCCATCACCGACGCGCGCAAGTCGCAGGTGACGTTCGGCGGCCCGTACTACGTCGCCCACCAGGACACCATGGTCCGCGCTGACGACACCAGCATCAAGAAGGCCCAGGACCTCAAGGGCAAGAAGCTGTGCAAGGCGGCCGGATCCAACTCCTTCCGCCGCGTCACCGAGGGCCCGCCGGACGGCAAGCTCAACATCAAGGGCGTCACGCTGGTCGACGCCAGCAGCTACTCCGAATGCGTGAGCAAGCTGAAGTCCAAGGCGCTGGACGCGGTCAGCACCGACGACCTGATCCTCGCCGGGTTCGCCAACCAGCAGAAGGGCGCCTTCAAGGTCATCAACGACCCCTTCACCGACGAGAAGTACGGCGTCGGCATCAAGAAGGGCGACACCGAGACCTGTGAGGCCGTCAACAAGGCCATCACCACGATGTACTCCGACGGCACCGCCAAGACCCTGCTGGAGAAGCACTTCGCCGGCACCGGGCTGAAGCTCGTCACGACCGTCCCGCAGATGGAAGGCTGCGCCTGATCTCAGGCCGCGCATGACGCCCGTCACGCCGGTGCGCCCCGCGAATCGCCGGGGCGCACCGGCAGGCCCTGACCCTGCAGGAACGCAATGAAACAGCTGAGCAATGTTTGACTTCAGCCCGTTCTTCGACAACTTCAACGAGATCATGCAGGGCTTCTGGGCGACCCTCCGCCTGGCGGCGGCGTCCGCCGTGCTCTCGCTGATCATCGGAACGCTGCTGGCGAGCTTCCGCGTCGCACCCGTCCCCGTGCTGCGCGCCTTCGGCACGGGCTACGTCAACATCGTCCGGAACACGCCGCTGACCCTGGTGCTGCTGATGTGCAGCCTGGGCCTCAACGACATCCTCGCGCTGAAGTTCTCCGAGAACTCCTCGACCACCTACTACTGGTGGGCGGTCTTCGGGCTCTCCGCCTACACCGGGGCCTTCGTCTGCGAGACCCTGCGCGCGGGGATCAACACCGTCCCGCTGGGGCAGGCCGAGGCGGCGCGCTCGATCGGGCTGACCTTCACCCAGTCGCTCCGGATGATCATCCTGCCGCAGGCGTTCCGCGCGATCATCGCCCCGCTGGGCAGCGTCTTCATCGCGATGATCAAGAACACGACGGTGGCCGCGGCGGCGAGCTACGCGGAGGTGGCGCTGGTCACCAAGACCATCGTCGACAAGCCCACGTTCGCCAACGGGGTGATCCCGCTGTTCCTCGGCGTGGCCGTCGGCTTCCTGATCCTCACCCTGCCGACCGGATACTTCTTCGGCTGGCTGGCCAAGCGGATGGCGGTGGCGCGATGAGCAAGGAAGCGACCGTTCTCTTCGACGTCCCCGGGCCGCGGGCGCGCGCGCGGAACACGCTGCTGTCCGTCATCGTGTCCGTGGTGCTCGCCGCCGTCCTCGCCGCGCTCGTCTGGCGCCTGAACGACAAGGGCCAGTTCGAGGAGAAGCTGTGGACGCCGTTCACCGAGTGGACCGTCTGGCGGCACCTGCTCCTGCCCGGCCTGATGAACACCCTGAAGGCCGCCGCCGTCGCGACCGTGCTGGCCCTGCTGTTCGGCATCGTGTTCGGCCTCGCGCGGCTCTCGGACCACTGGTGGATCCGGATCCCCGCCGGGGCGGTGGTCGAGTTCTTCCGCGGCATCCCGCTGCTGATCCTGATCTTCCTGGCGTTCTTCGTCCCGAACAAGATCAGCCCGTCCATCGCCGAGTCTCCGTTCGGCCAGCTCCAGCGCATGTCGGTGGACTACTTCTTCTCGATCTTCGGGGTGGAGAGCAACGCCGGGACGGTCACAGTGCCGGCCTTCGCCGCGGTGGTGTTCGGCCTGACGATGTACAACGGCTCGGTGCTCGCCGAAGTGGTGCGGGCCGGCGTCCTGTCGATCCCGAAGGGCCAGTCGGAGGCCGCCTACTCCATCGGCCTCCGCAAGAACGGCGTGATGCGGCTGGTCCTGCTGCCGCAGGCGATCACGGTGATGATGCCGGCGATCGTGAGCCAGATCGTCGTCCTGCTCAAGGACACCGCGCTCGGGTTCATCATCGCCTACGGCGAGTTCCTGCAGGCCGGCTTCAAGCAGGTGCCGGCGAACTACAGCAACAACGTCCTGCAGGCCGGCGTCATCGTCGCGATCATCTACATCGCGATCAACATGTCGCTGAGCCGGGTGGCGACGTGGCTGGAGGCCCGCAGCCGCCGCAGCCGCAAGACCGAGGCCAAGACCATGACCACGGGCGGGCCGCCTCCCGTCCCCGGGGTCGGGGTCACCCAGCAGACCGTCTAGCCGGTCTGAGGACCCGTTCCGCCGCGAAGGGCGCCGCCGGTTCCGGCGGCGCCCTTCGCCGTCCCTGCTACCGGACGAGGCGACCCTCGGCGTCACCGGCGGGTTTCCGGACGGCCTGCGTGTATCTTTCCGACGTCAAACAGACCGTCATGGCCCCAACCGATCCCCGTATGCGGGACGATTCCTGTTATGACCGCTCGTGCGACCCTCCCCTACGGCTCATGGCCTTCACCCATCTCTGCGGCCGATGTCGCCCGCGCCCGGCTGCGCCTCAGTTTCCCTACCGTCGCGGGCGATGACGTGTGGTGGCAGGAGACCCGGCCCGAGGAGGGCGGCCGGACCACGGTCGTCCACCTGAACGGCGGTCGGCGCACGGAGCTGCTGCAGGCGCCGTGGGACGCCCGTACCCGTGTCCACGAGTACGGCGGGCGGTCGTACCTGCCCATCCGCACCGGCAAGAGCTGGTCGATCGTGTTCTCCAACTACGAGGACCAGCGGCTCCACCGGCTCGACGAGGGCGACCCGAAGCCGTACCCGCTGACGCCGGAACCGGCCGTCCCGGCGGGGCTGCGGTTCGCCGACTACGTCCTGTCCCCCGACAGGACTGAGATCTGGTGCGTGTGCGAGGGTCACATCGCGGAACCGGCGCGGGACGGGGAGGAGCCGGCCGCGGGCGAGCAGGCCGCCGCGGGCATCCGGCGCGCGATTGTCGCCGTCCCGCTGGACGGCAGCGCGGGCGGGGACGCCGGCGCCATCCGCGAGCTCGTCACCGGTGCCCAGTTCTACGCGAACCCGGCGCCGTCCCCCGGTGGCGGGCACCTGGCATGGGTGCAGTGGAACCACCCCCGTATGCCGTGGGACGGCACGGAGCTGCGCGTGGCGGCGATCGAGGACGGCGCGGCGGTCGCGCCCCGGACCGTCAAGGGCGGCCTCACCGAGTCGGCGGTGTCGCCGCTGTGGCGCGACGACGAGTCCCTGTACGTGATCTCCGACTGGCCCGGCTGGTGGAACATCTACCAGGTCGGCCTGCACGGCGAGTCCCCGCAGGCGCTGTACCCGGCCGAGGAGGAGTTCACCGGGCCGCTGTGGCAGCTCGGCGGCATGCCGTACGCGCTGCTCGGCGACGGGCGCCTCGCCGTCCTGCACGGTGAGGGCGACATGCGGCTCGGCATCTACGACCCCGAGACGCTCGACCTCATCGACCTGGAGGTCCCGTACGAGCACTGGGCGGCGCAGCTGTCCACGGACGGCACGACGATCGTGGGCATCGCGGGCGGCCCCGACCTGCCGGCCTCGGTCGTGCGGGTCGACACCACCACGGGGCGCGTCGAGGGGCTGCGCCGGGAACTGCCCGAACTGCCGGATGTCGCGTACCTGTCCAGGCCGCGGGCCGAACGCCTGGAAGGGCCGTTCGGGCGGCCCGTCCACGCCTACGTGTTCCCGCCGACCAACCCCGAGGCGGCCGGGCCGGAGAAGGAACTGCCCCCGTACGTGGTCTTCGTGCACGGCGGGCCCACGGGGCGGGTGTCCACGGTGCTCGATTTGGAACGTGCGTATTTCACCAGCCGCGGCATCGGCGTGATCGACGTCAACTACGGCGGATCGGCCGGCTACGGCCGCGCCTACCGGGAGCGGCTGCGCCGCCAGTGGGGCGTCGTCGACGTGGAGGACGCCATCGCCGCCGCGCAGGCCCTCGTGGACGGCGGCATCGCCGACCCCGCCCGGCTGGCCATCCGCGGCGGCTCCGCCGGCGGCTGGACGACGCTCGCGTCGATCACGCAGACCGACGTGTTCAAGGCCGCCACGTCCTACTTCGGGATCAGCGACCTGCAGAGCTTCGCCGAGGCCACGCACGACTTCGAGTCGCACTACCTGTTCGGCCTGATCGGGCCGCTGCCCGGCTTCGAGCGCGCCTACGAGGAGCGTTCGCCGCTCAACCGGGCGGGCGAGACGGCCTGCCCCGTCCTGCTCCTCCAGGGCCTCAACGACCCGGTGGTGCCGCCGGACCAGTCCGAACGGTTCGCGCATGCGCTGGCCGAGAAGAAGATGCCGTACGCCTACCTCACGTTCGAGGGCGAGTCCCACGGCTTCCGGAAGGCGGCGACCGTCGTCCGATGCCTGGAGGCGGAGCTGGCGTTCTACGGCCAGACCCTCGGATTCGAGCCGCGCGGCGTCGAGCCGATCAACCTGACGGTCGGCTGACCGCCGGATCAGGGGACGATGTAGGAGTGGATGTCGATCAGCGAGTGGCCGGCCCCGAAGAACGACACCGTGTCGCCTGACGTGTTGTTCAGGAAACCGGCCGTCAGGCCGTTGTAGTAGGCGTCCGGGCGGTTCGTGCCGGGGCCGACGTGGACGCGCAGCAGGCTCCCGGGCCCGATCACGTACCCGGGGCCGATCTTCATCAGGTTGCTCGCCTGGTCGCGCAGGTAGCCGCCGCTCACCTCGATCGGCCGGGACGTGGTGTTGCGCAGCACCACGTGCTCGCTGTTCTCCGGCTGGGCGTCGTCGCCGCCCGGGTCGGGGAAGACGCTGTCGACCACGACGCCGTTCGCCGCGGCGAACGGCGTCCTGCCGTCCAGGATCCGGCGGGCCGTGGCCGGGAAGTTCGACGTGACCCAGTCGTAGCCCTGGTTCGCGGCCATCGAGACCTCGGCCGGGCCGTCCACCGGGTCGCTGAACACCTTCAGCCCCTTGGCGTGCGCGCGCCGGACGTCGGCCGCGCCGGTCACCCGCGGGTGCGCGTACACCCCGACCGTCCAGCCCGCCAGTGCGGCCAGGTCCTCGTCGCCGAGCATCCGCCCGCCGGTCAGGTAGGAGAGCTGCACCTTGGGCGCGGACGCGTGGAACTCCCTGAGCACCTCCTGGTCCCGCGAATGGACCTGCACGCGGTAGGCGCCGGACCGCAGCGTCGCCCCGTCGGTGAGCCCGGCCGCGTTCAGCTCCCCGGCGAGCAGCGTGGCCACGCCCGGACTGCTGGCCGGCGACTTGAGCTCCAGGCTGAGACCGGTCCGCCTGTCCACGACCGACAGCAACTCCTTCAGGGTCGGCACTCGTTGGCCCGCGTACCGCGAGCCGAACCACGATCCGGCGTCCAGGCGCTTGATCTCGGCCAGCGTGAACTGCCCGACTCGCCACGGCGTCCGGTCGGGGTAGACCTCCTCCACGTCGGTCGTCCTGGCGAGCGTGTCGTCGTGCAGGAGCACGATCTGCCGGTCGGACGTGAGCTGGACGTCGCCCTCCAGCACGTCCGCCTTGTCGCGGAGCGCGTCGCGGTAGGAGGCGAGCGTCTCCTCGGGCGCCTGCCCCGGCGACCCGCGGTGCCCGACGACCACCGGGTGCGTCCGCTTCCCGGCCGCGCGGTCGGGCGCGGCCTGGGCGATGCCTGTGATGGTGAGCGCCGCACCCATGACGACCGCGCACCCGAGCATGGAAACCTTGTTCACGACGCTCCTCCCGCCGGCGAGTGCCTTGATCATCACGGCGGGGGGTGGCGAATGCCAGTCCTGTCCCTGAACTTCAGCGGGCGAACTCGATCGCCCGGGATTCGCGGACGACGGTGACGCGGATCTGGCCCGGGTAGGTCAGCTCGTCCTCGACCTGCTTGGCGATGTCGCGGGCGATCACCTGCGCCTGGATGTCGTCGACCGCTTCGGGCTTGACCATGACGCGGATCTCGCGTCCGGCCTGCATCGCGAAGACCTTCTCCACGCCCTCGTGCTTGGCGCGGGCGATCTCCTCAAGCCGTTCGAGCCGCTTGACGTAGGCCTCCAGGGACTCCCTGCGCGCGCCCGGCCGGCTGCCGCTCACGGCGTCCGCGGCCTGAGTGAGGACGGCCTCGACCGTCCGGACCTCGACCTCGTTGTGATGCGCCTCGATCGCGTGGACGACGTCCTCGTCCTCGCCGTAGCGGCGGGCGATCTCGGCGCCGATCAGCGCGTGGCTGCCCTCCACCTCGTGGGTGAGCGCCTTGCCGATGTCGTGCAGGAGCGTGCACCGCTTGGCGACCTCCACCGGAAGCCGCAGCTCGCTCGCCATGACCCCCGCGATGTGCGCGGACTCGATCAGGTGCTTCAGCACGTTCTGCCCGTAGGACGTCCGGTACCGCAGCTGCCCGAGCAGCGCGATCAGCTCCGGGTGCATGTCGGCGATGCCCACCTCGACCAGGGCGTCCTCACCGGCCCGGACGCACAGCTGCTCCACGTCGCTCTTGCTGCGCTCGTAGATCTCCTCGATGCGCTGCGGATGGATGCGGCCGTCGAGGACGAGCTTCTCCAGCGTGAGCCGCCCGACCTCCCGCCGCACCGGGTCGAAACAGCTCAGCAGCACCGCCTCGGGCGTGTCGTCGATGATCAGGTTGACGCCGGTCGTCGTCTCGAACGCGCGGATGTTGCGCCCCTCGCGGCCGATGATGCGGCCCTTCATCTCATCGCTCGGCAGATGCAGCACCGACACGACCGACTCGGCCGTCTGCTCGCTCGCGACCCGCTGGATCGCCAGCGTCACGATCTTGCGGGCGCGCTTCTCGCCCTCCGCCCGCGCCGTGTTCTCGATCTCGCGGACGATCGGGATGGACTCCCGCTTGGCCTGGTTCTCGATCGCCGCGACCAGCTCGCCCTTGGCCTGCTCCGCGGTGAGCCCGGCCGCCTGCTCCAGGACCTTGCGCCGCTCGTCCGCGACGCCGGCCAGCTCCTCCTTGCGGGTTTCGAGCGACTTCTTGGTCTCGGCGAGCCGCCCCTGCCATTCCTCCAGGCGCCGCACCTCGCCGTCCAGCCGCTGCTCCCGCTCCGCGAGCCGCGCCTCCCGGCGCTCCAGGTCCTCCCGGACGGTCCGGAGATCGTCGCGGAGGAGGCGGCCCTCGGCGTCGAGTTCCGCGCGGGCGGTGGCGGCGATCCGCTGCGCCTCCCGCTCGGCGTCCTCCAGGACGTCCTGCGCCTCCTGCCCGGCCTTCGCCCTGATCTCGTCGGCCTCGCTCTGCGCGCGGGCGATCTCCGCCGCGGCCTTGCCGGGCATGCCGGGACGCCACAGGATGACGATCACGAGAGCGACCAGGGTCACCAGCAGCGCTGCACCCAGCAGGACGCTCTCCATGAGGCAGATCCTTCCTCGCCGCAGGCCCGTCCGGAGTGCGGGGCCCTGCCTAGCGAGGATTTACTCGCGCTCGGATGCACGACATCACGGGGCCGCGCGTGGCGCGCCCCCGGCGATCCGGCCGAATCCGGTCGACGAACCTGTCCTTTATGCCTCTCAGCTGCTGGAACGTGCTCGGTCGTATGGCAATCCGCGAGACGCGGAGTAACTCCTCACTGCCGTAACGGTAAGCGGCATAGAGGTAATGAGCAAGCAAACGACGGGCATTCCGGACTAACCGAACGTCGACGTGAGTCCTTCCTTACCACCCGCCCTGACCGTCCGCCCCCGCCGCGACCTGCGACATCGCGCCCGCGTCAGAGTCCGGAAAAAAATCACCACCCGGTCACCCGGCTCGCAACCCCGGCGTGTCGCGCCCCGGGCGCGTGGGTCGCGGGGTCAGTCAAGGGGGTCCGCGGGGTCAGGGACGGCTTCGAGATCGGCGCCCTCTTCTGCGAGGGCCTCCTTGACGACCCGGTAGGCGAGGCCGGGCGGGTAGCCCTTGCGGGCGAGCATGCCCACCAGGCGGCGCATGCGCTTGGCGGGGTCGGCACCCCGTGTGGCGGGGAGCTTGCGGGTCACCAGAGCGCGGGCGGTGCGTTCCTCTTGAGCGGGGTCGAGGGACTCCACGGCGTCGTTGACGGTGTCGTCGGCCACGCCGCGGCGGCGGAGTTCGGCGGCGAGGGCGCGCTTGGCGAGGCCGCGCCCGGTGTGCCGGGACTGGACCCATGCCTGGGCGAACGCCTCGTCGTCGATGAGGCCGACGTCGGTGAAACGACCGAGGACCCGTTCGGCGACCTCGTCGGGGATGTTCCTGCGGCGCAGCGCGCCCGCCAGTTGCGCGCGTGTGCGCGGCGACGCGGACAGCAGGCGCAGGCAGGTCTCCCGAGCCTTCGCCTCGGGGTCGGGGAGGGTGCCCTCATCGCCGCCGTCGCGTGCGGCCCTCGTCATGGGCCCCCGCTTCGTTCAGCGCCCGCGGGGCGAGCGGGCGGCGGCCTCTGCCCGGCACAGGCGGGTGAGGCCGTGGGAGCGGCGGCGCCATCGGGGAAGGTCCGTGCACCGATCGTGCGGTGCCGGGTAAGGCGCCGCCACCCTGCATACGAGATCATCGCTTACTCTTCGTCAAGAGTCACCCTTATCGGGGGATTCTCGGTCAGGAATCACCCGGCTTGGCCTTGGCGGTCTTCCTGGCGGCGCTCTTGGCTGGGGCTGGGGCGGGGGCGGCCGCGGGAGGCTCGGGCGCGGCGTCCGGGGCGGCGGGCTCGGCCTCCTTGTCGACCTTCGGGCCGATGCCCAGCTTCTCCTTGATCTTCTTCTCGATGCCGTCGGCCATGTCGGGGTTGGCCTTGAGGAAGTTGCGGGCGTTCTCCTTGCCCTGGCCGAGCTGGTCGCCGTCGTAGGTGTACCAGGCGCCGGACTTGCGGACGAAGCCGTGCTCCACGCCGAGGTCGATCAGGCCGCCCTCGCGGCTGATGCCCTGGCCGTAGAGCAGGTCGAAGTCGGCGACGCGGAACGGCGGGGCCATCTTGTTCTTGACGACCTTGACGCGGACGCGGTTGCCGACGGCCTCGGTGCCGTCCTTGAGGGTCTCGATCCGGCGGACGTCGAGGCGGACGGAGGCGTAGAACTTCAGCGCCCGGCCGCCGGTGGTCGTCTCCGGGGAGCCGAACATGACGCCGACCTTCTCGCGGAGCTGGTTGATGAAGATGGCGGTGGTCTTGGTCTGGTTGATCGCGCCGGTGAGCTTGCGCAGGGCCTGCGACATGAGGCGGGCCTGGAGGCCGACGTGGCTGTCGCCCATCTCGCCCTCGATCTCGGCGCGCGGAACGAGCGCGGCGACGGAGTCGATGACGACGATGTCGATCGCGCCGGAGCGGATCAGCATGTCGGTGATCTCCAGGGCCTGCTCGCCGGTGTCGGGCTGGGAGACCAGCAGGGCGTCGATGTCGACGCCGAGCTTGGCGGCGTACTCGGGGTCGAGCGCGTGCTCGGCGTCGACGAACGCGGCGATGCCGCCCTTCTTCTGCACGCTCGCCACGGCGTGGAGTGCGACGGTGGTCTTGCCGGAGCCCTCGGGGCCGTACACCTCGACGACGCGGCCGCGGGGCAGACCGCCGATGCCGAGCGCGATGTCGAGGGCGATCGCGCCGGTGGGGATCACCTCGACGGGCGCCCGCGCCTCCTCGCCCATCCGCATGACCGATCCCTTGCCGAACTGGCGCTCGATCTGGGCGAGTGCGGTCTCGAGAGCCTTCTCCCGGTCGTTCGCTGCCATTGAGATGTCCTTACGGTCGTGATGTCGGCTCTCGGCCGCTGTTTGCGATGTCGAGGGCGACGTTACGGCGGGCCACCGACACTTTTCGAGCCCGGCGCGGATTGTGGATGACGCCGCCGGCCGCGACCAGCTTACCGAACATCCGTTCGATCATCGTCTCGTACCTCGATTTGGGGTGGAATCTCCGTGCGCTCCCTGGTCCCGACCCCGTACGCTGGCGACGTCGACGGAGGGTTCCAATCATGACGCTGACCGTCCTCTTCTGCGTCGATCCGATCCATCCCCGGCGCGTTGACCCGCACTTCGCCCGTGAAGCCGCGGCCGTGCGGGACCATTACGGCGAGATCGCCCTGATCGACCACGACGCGCTGCGGCGCGGCGACGTGGGCGACGCCGTGGAGGCGGTGCCCTCCGGCCTGGGTCCCGTCTGGTATCGCGGCTGGATGGTCTCGGCGGACGAGTACGGCGCGATGGCCGCCGCCCTGAAGCAGCGCGGGACGATCCTGCTCACGCATCCGGACGACTACCGCCGCGCGCATGAGCTGCCCGGCTGGCACGACACGTTCGCGGGGTTGACCCCGCACAGCGTGTGGCGTCCCCTCGGCACCGGGCAGGACCCCGGGGACCTCAACGAGCTGGGGGAACTTGTCAAGCCTCTGCGCAGCGGGCCCGGCGTGGTCAAGGACTACGTGAAGTCGTGCAAGCACGAGTGGGAGGAGGCGTGCTTCGTCCCCGACGTGAAGAACCTCCCACGCCTGCACGACGTCGCGGCGAAGATGGTGGCGCTGCGGGACGACCACCTGGCGGGCGGTCTCGTAGTCCGCGAGTTCGAGCAGTACGACGGTGAGGGCGAAGCACGCGTGTGGTGGGTGGACGGCGAGCCCGTGCTGGTGGGCCCGCACCCGGACAGCCCTGGCGTGGAACCCGATCCGGACCTGGACGCGGTGGCCCCGGCCGTCCGCGTGCTGGGCTGCAGGTTCATCACCACCGATCTGGCACGCCGCACGGACGGCGCCTGGCGTGTCGTGGAGGTCGGCGACGGCCAGGTCAGCGACCTGCCATCGTCCGTGGACGCGATGGACCTCTATGCGCATCTCCCCGTGCCGGACTGAACGCCCCCGCGCGATGTGGCGTGCGACCGAACCGGATTAGGGTTTTCGTCGTCTTATGAGCGATGGCCCTGGGCCGTTGCTCGCCCCCCACATGAGAAGGACGAATTCCCTTGCCCCCACAGGAGCCCACTCGCCGGCTCAGCTCTCGCGCCGTGAAGGTGGGGATGGTGAGCGCGCTGTCGTTGACACTCGTCGCCTGCGGTTCCGGTTCGACCACGGCAAGGTGCGTCGACCGGAACGAGCCGGCCAAGGGCAAGAGCGGCTACAAGGTCGTCCCGGACGGCAACTGCGACACCGGCGACATCGACAGCGGCTCCCCCTCCTACGGGCGCTACTTCTGGTACTACGGCGGGAAGAACAGCTCTGGCTTCGTGTCGGGCGGCAGCCGGTACCGTCCCGACGGAAAGATCAAGTCCAGTGGCGGGCGGACGCTGAGCCGGGGCGGGTTCGGCGGCGGCGGCCGGGGCGGGAGCTGACCGATGCGCCGAGTCCGTTCCACCCCGCGTGACGGCTGGGCGGAGAAGGTCGAGGCGCATGGCCTGGCCTTCCACCGCACCGCGCACCCCGAGCATCTGACCCGGCCGTACTGGGACGAGTCCGTGCACTACGTCTTCGAAATGGACGAGGTCCTTGCCCTGGAAGGGGTCGTCGAGGAACTGCACCGGATGTGCCTGGAGGTGGTGGAGCACGTCGTCTCCACTGGCCGCTACCACGTCCTCGGCATCCCCGACTGGGTAGCGCCTCTCATCGAGGCGTCGTGGCGGCGCGGTGACCCGCACCTCTACGGCCGGTTCGACCTCCGCTATGACGGCCACGGCAACGCCAAGCTCCTGGAGTACAACGCCGATACACCGACCGCTCTGGTCGAGAGTTCCGTGGTCCAGTGGTACTGGCTGCAGGACACCCATCCTGGGGACGACCAGTGGAACTCCATCCACGAACGGCTCGTGACCCGCTGGAAGGAGATCGTCCCCGCCGTGAACGGCGGGCCGGTTCACTTCGCCTGGACGACCGGTGACGAGACCGGCGAGGAGGTCATGACGATCGCCTACATGCAGGAGACCGCTGAAGAGGCGGGCCTGCCGGGCGTGGCGATAGCCATGGAGGACATCGGCTGGGACTCCGCCGTCGGCCGGTTCGTCGACCTGGACGAGCGCGAGATCGGGACGCTGTGCAAGCTCTACCCGTGGGAGTGGATCGTCGCGGAGCCGTTCGGGCGCAGCATCCCGAACACGTCCACATCGTGGATCGAGCCGATCTGGAAGATGGTGCTGTCCAACAAGGCGCTCCTCGTCCTGCTGTGGGAGCTGTTCCCCGGGCACCCCAATCTGCTGCCCACGTACCTGAACACGCCGTCGAACCTGACCTCCTACGTCCAGAAGCCGCTGCTCGGACGGGAGGGGGCGAGCATGCGCATCGTCACGCCGGACGGCTCCGAGCAGCGGACCCAGGGCGACTACGGCGCGGAGGGGTTCGTCTTCCAGGAGTTCTGCGCGCTGCCCGACTTCGACGGCGAGCATCCCGTCCTGGGGGCGTGGGTGGTCCACGATGGGGCCGCCGGGATCGGCATCAGGGAGACCTCCGGGCTCATCACCGACGACACGTCGTCGTTCGTCCCGCACCGGATCCCGCTGTAGCGGACGCGCCTACTGCAAGGTGGAGGGGACGTCGAAGGTGTGAACGACGGCCTGCCAGACCTTCTTGGCGGATTCGCCGTCGGCGAGGGCCTGCTCGATGGTGCGGCCGTCCAACTCGGCCATGACGTAGTCCTTGGCCACGCTCTCGGCGTAGCGCTCGCCGAACTGCTGATTCATCCGATCCCAGAAAACTGTGAGCCGCACACGTCCACGCTATCCGACGGACGGTTCTCCCAAGGACTGTGTGACCTCGCCGGGGACTGCAGGGGCGGCCCCCTGACGGTACTGGCGGTGCAGACCCGTCAAGTAGCGCTCGACGCCTTCGATGACGCGGGCCGTCCGGTAGGAGGGGAAGACGTCGAATGCGTGCTGGGCACCCTTCATCTCGGCGTAGATGACCGGCGATGTGGAGACGTCGCGTAGGCCTGCCACGAATCGGCGTGCCTCCGCCACTGGGATGAGCGAGTCGCGGCTCCCGTGAATGACGAAGAAGGGCGGCGCGTCCTCGCGGATGTACGTGACAGGGGACGCCTTGGCGTACGCCTCCGGGTTCTCCGCGAAGGGCTGCTTCACCACCATCCGTTCCAGGAGATGCGTGGCACCCATGGGGCGAGGCCAAGGTCCCGCCTCGAAGAGGTTGTACACGCCGTAGAACGGAACGGCCCCTTGCACGCTGGTGTCGGCGTCTTCGAAGCCGGGCTGGAATTCCGGCAGGTTCGCGGTGAGCGCCACCATCGCCGTGAGGTGCCCGCCGGCCGAGCCGCCTGTCACGCACAGGAAGTCGGGGTCGGCCCCGTACTCCTCGGCGTGCTCCTTGTACCAGGCGACGAAATGCTTGAGGTCGATCAAGTGTTCCGGCCAGGTGGCGCGGGGACTGAGCCGGTAGTTGACGTTGAAGCCGACCCATCCCTGGACGGCCATGTGGTTGAGGAGCGGCAGCCCCTGCTCGCGTTTGTCGCCGATGACCCAGGCGCCACCGTGGATCTGCATGAGCCCGGGACGCAGGTCGCCGGAGCGCTCGCCCGCCGGACGGAAGACGTCCAGCTTCAGGCGCAGCCGGCCGTCCTCCCGGTACACGATGTTGCGTTCGACCCGCACGCCCTTGCGCGGTATCAGGCACAGCTGCGGTACGACCAGGTGTGAGCGCGGATAGCGTGGTCCGCCCTCCGGGTCCAGGTCGAGAGGGGCACCACTGTCCCGCAAGGTGACGACCGTACGGTGCGACGCGGCGAGAGTGGCCGCGACACCAGCCATGCCGAGGATCGCCAAGGCGAGCCCGGTCCAGCCGGCCCAGCCGTCCAGTCCTCCGAAGGAGGCGACGGTCGCCGTGGCGGCGGCCCAGAGGACGAGCACATGCGGCGCCATCTCGATCGTCAGCCAGCCGAGGAAGAAGCTCGGAGCGACGAGCACGGCATCGTGCCGGGGAGCGTGCGCGTTGGCGGCGACCAGGACGAGGAGGATTCCGAGGGCGAGGAGGGCGTAGGGCATCGGGGACTCCCTTGGCGGAGCGTGTCCTACCCGTAGACCCTGCCCGGACAAGCGCTTGCTTACAATGTGACGCGCGCCACCCCGCGACATTCTGTCGGACCCGCGAGGCACTATGGCGCCATGGGCGGTGACGTGCTCGAACGATTCTCCCCGGCGACCCGCGCCTGGTTCACCGGGGCCTTCGCCGCGCCCACCCCCGCCCAGGCCGGGGCATGGGAGTCGATCGCCGGCGGTGAGAACACGCTCGTCGTGGCGCCGACCGGGTCCGGCAAGACCTTGGCGGCGTTCCTGTGGTCCCTCGACCGGCTCGCCACCGAGACCGCGCCCGAAGAGCCGCTGCGCCGCTGCCGCGTCCTGTACGTGTCACCGCTGAAGGCCCTCGCGGTGGACGTCGAGCGCAACCTTCGCGCTCCGCTGACCGGCATCCGCCATGCGGCGCGCCGCCTCGGCCTGCCCGAGCCTGGCGTCCGCGTCGGGATGCGCTCGGGCGACACCCCGGCCGACGAGCGCCGCCGGCTCGCCGTCAAACCGCCGGACATCTTGATCACGACGCCGGAGTCGCTGTTCCTGATCCTTACCTCGCGGGCGCGCGAGTCGCTGCGCGGCGTGGAGACCGTCATCGTGGACGAGGTGCACGCGGTGGCGGGCACGAAGCGCGGCGCGCACCTGGCGCTCTCCCTCGAACGGCTGGACGCGCTCCTCGACCGGCCCGCCCAGCGCATCGGCCTGTCGGCGACGGTCCGTCCCACCGGCGAGGTGGCGGCGTTCCTGGGCGGGCCGAGACCGGCCGCGGTCGTCCAGCCGCCTTCCGAGAAGGTCTTCGACCTCGACATCGTCGTCCCGGTGGAGGACATGGGCGAGGTCGGGCAGTTCGTGGACGACTCCGGGGCGCCCGATCCCCGCCAGCGCAGCATCTGGCCGCACGTCGAGGACCGCCTGCTCGACCTCATCCAGGCGCACCGTTCGACGCTGGTGTTCGCCAACTCCCGGCGCCTGGCCGAGAGACTGTGCGGACGGCTGAACGAACTCGCCTACGAACGCGCCACTGGTGATCCTCTGCCCGAAGACCACTCCCCCGCGGCGACGATGGCCCAGGCGGGTGCGGCCAGAGGCGCGCCTCTGGAAATCGCCAGGGCGCACCACGGTTCCGTCTCCAAGGAGGAACGGGCCGGCATCGAGAACGCTCTGAAGGAGGGCCGTCTCCCCGCGGTCGTGGCGACGTCCAGCCTGGAGCTGGGCATCGACATGGGCGCGGTCGACCTGGTCGTCCAGGTGGAGTCGCCGCCCTCCGTCGCCAACGGCCTCCAGCGTGTGGGGCGTGCCGGTCACCAGGTCGGCGCCGTGTCCAAGGGCGTCATCTTCCCCAAGTACCGGGGCGATCTCGTCCAGACGGCCGTGGTGGCCGAACGCATGCGCGGCGGCGAGATCGAGGAACTGCGGTACCCGCGCAATCCCCTCGACGTCCTCGCGCAGCAGATCGTCGCGATGGTCTCGATGGACGAGTGGACGGTCGACGACCTCGAATCCCTCGTCAAGCGCGCCGCCCCCTACGCCACGCTTCCCCGGTCCGCGCTGGAGGCGTCCCTCGACATGCTCGCCGGACGCTACCCCAGCGACGAGTTCGGCGAACTCCGCCCCCGCCTGGTCTGGGACCGCGTCACCGGCGTCCTGCGCGACCGTCCGGGAGCGCAACGCCTCGCCGTGACCAGCGGTGGGACGATCCCGGACCGCGGCCTGTTCGGCGTGTTCCTCGTCGGGGAGAAGGCGTCCCGTGTAGGAGAACTCGACGAGGAGATGGTCTACGAGTCCCGTGTGGGCGACGTGTTCGTCCTCGGCGCGAGCTCATGGCGCATCGAGGACATCACGCCGGACAGGGTGCTCGTCTCCCCCGCGCCCGGCCAGCCAGGCAAGCTGCCGTTCTGGCACGGCGACACCCTGGGGCGTCCGGCGGAGCTGGGACGCGCGCTCGGCTCGTTCACCCGCGAGCTGGCAAGCCTCCCCACGGAAGAGGCACAGCAACGCGTCACCACCGCCGGGCTGGACGCCTGGGCCTCCGTCAACCTGGTCTCGTACCTCAGCGAACAGAGGGAGGCCACCGGGCACGTCCCGGACGACCGCACGATGGTCATCGAACGGTTCCGCGACGAACTCGGTGACTGGCGCATGGTCGTCCACTCGCCGCTGGGCGCGCGCGTGCACGCGCCTTGGGCGCTCGCCATCGCGGGCCGCCTGCGCGAACGGTACGGCGTCGACGCGCAGGCCATGCACGCCGACGACGGCATCGTCATACGCATCCCCGACATGGACGAGCCGCCCGGCATCGACCTCGCCGTCTTCGACGCCGACGACATCGAGCGCATCGTCGTGGACGAGCTGGGCGGTTCGGCCCTGTTCGCCGCCCGGTTCCGCGAGTGCGCCGCACGCTCGCTGCTGCTCCCCCGTCGCCGCCCCGACAAGCGCATGCCGCTGTGGCAGCAACGCCAGCGCGCGGCACAACTCCTGGCCGTCGCGAGCAAGTACCCGTCGTTCCCGATCGTGCTGGAGACGATGCGCGAGTGCCTCCAGGACGTGTTCGACGTCCCCGGCCTGGTGCAGCTCATGCGCGACATGTCGGGACGCAAGGTTCGCATGGTCGAGGTGGAGACGCCCGAGCCGTCCCCCTACGCGCGTTCCCTGCTGTTCCACTACATCGGCGCGTTCATGTACGAGGGCGACTCCCCCATCGCCGAACGCCGCGCCCAGGCCCTCGCGCTCGACTCGGCGCTTCTCGCCGAACTGCTCGGCCAGGCCGACCTCCGCGAGCTGCTCGACCCGGACGCCGTCGCCGAGACCGAGCGCGAACTCCAGCGTCTCGCCGCCGACCGCCGCGCACGCGACATGGAAGGCGCCGCCGACCTCCTCCGCGCCCTGGGTCCCCTGACGACGGCGGAGGTGGCCGAACGCACCCTCCCCACCGACACCGAACCGCCCGGCCGTCCTGACGCCGCCGACCGCGGCCTTGCCGAGCCGGACGCCGCAGTCGACGCGCAGGCGGGGACTCCTGTTCCCGGCGGGCTGCTCGTGCGGGTTTCGCGGTGGCTGGCGGAGTTGGAGGCGACCCGGCGGGCGATCCGGGTGCGGATCGCCGGGGAGGAGCGGTGGGCCGCGATCGAAGACGCCGGGCGGCTCCGCGACGCACTCGGCGCACCGCTGCCCGTCGGCGTCCCGGAGGCGTTCCTGGAGCCCGTGGACGACCCGCTCGGCGACCTGGTCTCCCGGTACGCGCGCACGCACGGGCCGTTCCGGGCCGGCGAGCCGGCCGCCCGGTTCGGGCTGGGCGTCGCCGTGGTGGTCGAGACCCTGCGCCGGCTGGCCGGCGCGGGGCGGGTGGTCGAGGGCGAGTTCCTGCCCGTCGAGGCCGTGGCGGGACCGCTGACGACCGAATGGTGCGACACCGGAGTGCTGCGGACGCTGCGGCGCCGTTCTCTCGCGCGCCTCCGCGCCGAGGTGGAACCGTCGCCGCCCGAGTCGCTCGGCCGTTTCCTGCCGGTCTGGCACGGCATCTCGGGCGGGTCGCGGCTGCGGGGCATCGACGCGCTCGTCCAGGCGATCGAGCAGCTCCAGGGCGCGGCCGTCCCGGCGTCGGCGCTGGAGTCGCTGGTCCTGCCGTCGCGGGTGCACGGCTACACCCCGGCCATGCTGGACGAGCTGACGTCCGCGGGCGAGGTCGTGTGGGCGGGCCAGGGCGGGCTTCCAGGCGGTGACGGCTGGGTGGCGCTGTTCCTGGCCGACACCGCGCCGCTCCTCATGCCGGAACCCGCGGAGATCACGCTGACGCCCGTCCACCAGGCCGTCCTGGATTCCCTCGGCGACGGCGGCGCGCTGTTCTTCCGGACGCTGTCCGACCGCGTGAACAAGACCGTCACCGCCAATGACGCCGACCTCGTCACCGCCGTGTGGGACCTCGTCTGGGCCGGGCACCTCACCAACGACACGATGGCTCCGCTGAGGGCCGCGCTGGGTTCCGGCCGTCCGACGCACCGTTCCCGGACGACACGCCGCGGGCGTCCCGTCCTGCCGTCCCGGACGGGTCCGCCCACGGTCGCCGGACGATGGTGGCCGCTCCCGGAACGGGAATCCACGGCGACCCTGCGTTCACACGCTCTCGCAGAGGCGCTTCTGGAGCGGTACGGCATCGTCATACGCGGCGCCGTCGCGGCCGAACGCACCCCGGGCGGTTTCTCCGCCGTGTACCCGGTCCTGCGCGCGTTCGAGGAGACCGGCCGGTGCAGACGCGGCTACTTCGTCGAGGGTCTGGGGGCGGCGCAGTTCGCGCTACCGGGCGCCGTCGACCGGCTCCGCGCGCTCCGTCCGGCCCCGGCCACGGTCCCTGACGACATCTCGGCGCTCTGGGAGGCGCCGCGCAAGCCCGACGTCCGCGCACTCGTCCTGGCGGCCGCCGACCCGGCCAACCCGTACGGCGCGGCCCTGCCCTGGCCGGAACGCGATGACGAGGTGGCCAGCGGCCACAAACCCGGCCGCAAGGCGGGCGCGCTCGTGGTGCTGGTCGAGGGGCGCCTCGTCCTCTACGTCGAGCGCGGCGGCCGAACGCTCCTGACCTGGGACGACGACAGCGACGTCCTGCGTCCGGCCGTGGACGCGCTGGCCCTCGCCGTCCGCGAGGGCGCACTCGGCAAGCTGACCGTCGAACGCGCCGACGGCGCGGCGATCAACGACTCCCCGCTGGCGGCGGCGCTGGAGGCGGCCGGCTTCCACCCGACCCCCCGCGGCCTCCGCCTCCGCTCCTGACCGCCCGGGGTACGGAGGGCCACCGTCACGGCGACTGCGCACACCACGACGCCCAGCAGCGAGGGCGGGGTGAGCGTGCTGCCGAACATCAGCCAGCCCCACAGCATCGTCGCGGGCGGCGTGAGGTACAGCAGGGCCGACACCCGGGCGACACCCGTCCGCCGGACGTTAAGCCAGTACAGCCCGTATCCGCCGAACATCGCCGGCACGATCAGGATGCCGATGGCCGTCCAGAACACGAGGTCACCGGGCGGGACGAGGGAGCCGTCCACACCGGCGAGGCCCGAGAACAGCACGGCGCTGACACCCGCCTGGACGGCCAGGGCCTCCGGAAGATCCGCCGAGGGCCGGGTGCGCCGTTCCAGCAGCGTCGCCCCGACGAGCGAGAGCATCGCGGCGAACGGCAGCGCGTACGCCCAGGCCGGGGCGCCTCCGTCCAGGTCGCCGCCGACGACGAGCGCGACCCCGCCGAGCCCGGCGACGAACCCGGCGAACTGCCGGCGGCCGACCGACTCCCCCAGCACGGGCACGGCGAGCGTGACCGCGACGAGCGGCTGCAACGCGGTGATGAGGCTGTTGATCCCCTCGACGACGCCGTACTCGGCGGCGAGGAACACACCGTAGAGGTAGCCGACCTGGCCGAGCGTCCCGATGAGGGCGTGCAGGGCAAGGTCGCGCGGCGGGATCCGGCGCCGCCGCCAGGCCAGCCACACGCCGAGCGCGGCCGCGCCGATGATGAACCGCCAGGCGAGCAGCGCGCTCGCGGGCGCGGCCCGGGTACCGAGTTCCGCACCGATGAATCCCGAACTCCAGGTGAGGACGAACGCGGCGCCCAGCAGGGCGTCCGAAGGGCGGGTCCGCAAGGCAGCTCCCTAACTATACATACCGGTATAGCAACAGACTATCTATACCGGTATGTATACTGGCGGTCTACCTGCGAGAGGAGGCCTCGATGTCCGTCAAGGACCGTCCGCTGACGCCCGCCGCACGGCGGGTGCTCCAGGTCGCGAGCGAGCTGTTCTACGAGCGCGGCGTCGGCTCCGTCGGCATGGAGCTGATCGCCGCCGAGGCCGGGGTCACCAAGAAGACCGTCTACGACCGGTTCGGCTCCAAGGACGCCCTGATCCTGGCCTACCTGCGTGCCCGCGACGAACGCTGGCGCGACTTCATGACCGACGGGATCGCCGAGGTCGCCGACCCGCGCGAGTGCGTGCTCGCCACGTTCGACGTTCTCGGCGAATGGCTGGCCACCGAGTCGGGGCGCGGCTGCTCGATGGTGAACGCCTGCGCCGAACTGCCCGACCCGTCCCACCCGGTCCACAAGGTCGCCGCCGAACAGAAGGGGTGGGTGAGGGCCCTCTACGCGGACCTGGTGGACGACGGCACGCTGGCCGACCAGCTCCTCATCCTGCACGAGGGCGCGGTCGTCGCCTTCAGCGTGGGCGGTATCGGCGACGCCACCGCGAAGGCCCGCGCCGCCGCCGACGCGATCCTGCCCAAGCCGGTCAGCGCCGGCGGCCCTTGAACATGTTGATCAGGCCGCGCAGGGCCCGTTCGTCCAGGGACCCGAACGGGTTGTCGTGGACGAGGTAGGTCCAGGTCGCCGACGGGCGCTTCAGTCCGGCGGAATCGAGGTCGATGCCGTCCTCGGACGCCGTGAGCGCCTCGAACGCGGCCACCGACCGTTTCCGCACGTCCGCGAGGAGGCGCTTGCCCGCCGGGACCGCCTCCCGGTGGAACTCGGTCAGCGGGTCGAGGCCCCGGCCGAGCGACCGCAGGTGGATGCCCTCCCGCAGGTCGGCGAGATAGGCGAGGTGCTCGGCCCAGCAGCGGTCCAGCTGGTACAGGACGATCTGGCGCGCCGCGCCGGCCACCGCCTCAGCCCCGGCGATCTTGGTCAGCTCGGCATGCCGGTCCGGGGCCGAGGCCGTCATGGCCCGGTCGGCGGCGTCGCCCCGCAGGACGGCGTCGCGCTCGGCGAGCAGTTCCCGCCGCTGCAGCCCGATGAGGTGGTTGTACCGCCACGTGTTGCGGTGCAGTTCGAAGTCGACGCCCTCCGCGACGCGCTGGGCGTGACCGACGATCCAGTGCGCGCCCTTGTCGGTGACGCGCCCGTCGTCGTCCGACGACGTCTTGCCCTTTTCCTGCAAGGAGTTCTCGTCCGGGGCGTAACGGGTGACGAGGTCGTCCTGGAGGCTCGTGAAGAAGACCGAGCCGCCGGGGTCTCCCTGGCGGCCCGCGCGCCCTCTGAGCTGGTCGTCCAGGCGGCTGCTGTGATAGCGGCCCGTCCCGATGACCAGCAGGCCGCCGGCGGCCGCCACCCGGTCGTGGTCGGTGCCCTCCGCCTCGGCCGGGGCGGTGCCCGGCGCGGCGGAGGGGCTGCCGCCGAGGCGGATGTCCGTCCCGCGCCCGGCCATCTGCGTGGAGACGGTGATCGCGCCGAGCGCCCCCGCCTCAGCGATGATCGCTGCCTCCTCGGCGTCGTTCTTGGCGTTGAGGACGACCGGCTCCAGCCCGGTGCGGGCGAGGCGCCGCGCGAGCCGCTCGGACTCGGCGACGTCGCCGGTTCCGACCAGCACCGGCCGCCCGGCGGCGTGCGCGGCGGCGATCTCCTCGACGATCGCGACCTCCTTGTCGACGGTGGTCGCGAACAGGCGGTCGGGCTCGTCCTCGCGCACGCGCGGCCGGTTCGGCGGGACGACGGCGATCTCCAGCGAGTAGAACTTCGTGAGCTGTGCCGCGACGGCCATCGCCGTGCCGGTCATGCCGCACCGGACGGGATAGCGCCCGATCAGCTCCTGGACCGTGATCGAGTCGAGGATCTCGCCGCTCGGGGACGCGTCGAGGGCCTCCTTCGCCTCGACCGCCGCCTGCAGGCCGTCCGGCCAGCGCTGCAGCATGGCGACCCGGCCCCGCGACCCGCTGATCAGCTTCACCGCGCCGTCCCGGACGATGTAGTCGACGTCGCGGTGCAGCAGGACCTCGGCGTGCAGGGCGACGTTCACCGCCGTGAGGACGCCGAGCCGTTCGGGCGCGTACAGGTCGACCCCGAGGACGCGTTCGACCTCCCGGGATCCGGCGGAGGTGAGCTGGACGTTCCGTGCCTCGTCGTCGGTGGTGTAGTGCAGCCCGGGGCGCAGCCGCCGCACCAGGTCGGCGTACTGGGGATCGGCGGCGTCGAGGTCGGCGGCGCCCGCGAGGACGAGCGGGACCATGGCCTCGTCCACCAGCACCGAGTCGGCCTCGTCGATCAACGCGACGGACGGCTCGGGCAGCACGAGATCGGCGGCGTCGGTGACGAGCCGGTCCCGGAGCAGGTCGAAGCCGACCTCGCTGACCGGCGCGTACGTCACGTCTGCGCGGTAGGCGGAGCGCCGCTCATCGGGCGTGGACGACTGGCCGACCCAGCCGGCCGAGACCCCGAGCATCGCGTACAGCGGGCCCATCCACTCGGCGTCGCGGCGCGCCAGGTAGTCGTTGACCGACATCACGTGGACCCGGCGGCCGCGCAGCGCGTATCCGGCCGCCGCCAGGGCCCCGGACAGGGTCTTGCCCTCGCCGGTGGCCATCTCCGCGACGTGCCCGGACAGCAGCGCGAGCGTCCCGACGAGCTGGACGTCGAAGGGCCGCTCCCCCAGCGTCCGCCGGGCGGCCTCCCGGCCGAGCGCGCACAGCTCCGCCAGGTCCTCCGTCTCGCGGAGGGCGGACGCGGCCTCGGTCAGCTCCGTGTCCGGCAGCTGCCGGACACGGGACTCGCGCGCCCCCGCCTCGTCCACCACGGCACGGAACTGCGCCAGGTCGACGCTGCCCGGCTTCTGGACGAGGCGGCGCAGCCGGTCACGCAGCGCCATGGCGTCCCCTCGTTTCGTCGCTCACGGTATCCCCCAACGGGCTGATACGAGACTGCGTTCCCCATGATCCCAGCGCGCACCCCAGGGGACCTCAGGGACGGCCTCCGCTGTTGGTCTGACCTCGATCTCATTCCTCGGACGGATCCCCTCGCCCCCCTTCCTTTGAGAGCATGAGTGCCTCACGGGGTTTGCGGTGACCAAAGGGGAAAGCGTCACCGCGGAACGGGGTTTCGCCATGACACCTACGGCACGGAAGGCCGCCGCACTCCGGCGCAAGCGCCAGATCATCAGCCAGACCGTCATCGACCGCGCGCTCAACGACCCGCGGCGCCGCCCACAGCAGGTCGCCGTCGCGGTTTCCGCCGCGAAGTGACACGCACGAGGAACGCGCCGCCAGGCGAACACTGAGCGCCCCCGCCGCCAGGCGGGGGCGCTCGGTGTTTCTGCGGACGCGCCTTCCTACAACGCCCCCGCGGCCGAGAAGACGTCGTCGCGGGCCTGCTCCAGCGCCGCGTACAGGGCGCCGCGCAGGACGGGGTTGCCCGTCACCCCGGTCACGGCGACGGAGGGACGGGTCGGGCTGATCCGGCCGACGATCTCCTCGATGCGAGTGGCGAGGGGCAGCCCGCCGGCCCGGCCGAGATTGCCCGACAGGACCACGAGCCCGGGGTCCAGGACGATGTTGACCGAGGTGACGCCGTAGGAGATCCGGTTGGCGAGTTCGTCGAGGAACGCGCCGCCGCGGGTCTCGTCGGCGGCGGCCGCGCGGACGCAGTCCACGGCGGTCGGCTCGGCGACGCCGTACTCGTGCGCGAGCGCGCGGACGGCGTCCGCGCCCACGAGGGCCCCGTAGCCGCCGGCGAGGGTGGGCGTCCCCCAGGTCATCGAGTCGGTCACGCCCTCGTCCGCCGGCCCGCGGCGGGCGGCTCCGAGCGGCAGCGGCGCGCCCGGGACGGGCAGGTAGCCGATCTCGCCGGCGCCGCCCCAGCGGCCGCGGTGCAGCCGGCCGCCCAGCATCACCGACAGGCCCATGCCGCGGTCCAGCCACATCAGGGCGAAGTCGTCGGCGTCGCGCGCGGCCCCGTACGCCCGTTCGGCGATGGCGGCGAGGTTGACGTCGTTCTCGATGGTGACGGGACGGCGCAGGTCCGTGCGCAGCGCGGCGAGGACGCCCTCGTGCCAGGCGGGCAGGTCGAAGGAGAACTGGACGTCGCCGGAGCGGGGGTCGACCACACCGGGCGTCCCGATGACGAACGCGCTCAGCCTCGACACGGCGACCTTGGCCGAGCGGCACGCCTTGGCGACGGCGCTGTGCACCATCTTCACGGGGTCGTCGGCGCCGTTCGGGTCCACCGTGACCTGGGCGACGATGTGCCCGGTGATGTCGGCGACGCCGGCCGTGACCCCGTCCGGCCCGACCTCCAGGCCGGCGACGTAGGCGCTGGACGGGACGACCGCATAGAGTGCGGCGTTCGGGCCTCGTCCACCCGCCTGTTCCCCGACGACCGACACGAGCCCGCGTTCCTCCAGCCTGGACAGCAACTGGGACGCGGTCACCTTCGACAACCCGGTGTGCTCGCCGATCTGGGCGCGGGTCAGCGGACCCTGCTCGACGAGCAGGTCCAGTGCCGCGCGGTCGTTGAGCTCACGCAGCAGCCTCGGCGTTCCCGGGCGTCTTGCCATCCTGGCACCCCTGATGTCTCAATCCGCTAACGAGCAGTTTTGTTTAGGAAAGTTTCTTGTTAGTTTACGCCCAAGCGCCGACCGGTCCGGTACCCCGGGCCGGGGGCGCGCGCAGAGCGCGGACTGGCGAGCAGGGCGCCCGCGATCGATGCGAACGCGAGTGGGGCATGGCCAGGACCTTAAAGGGTCCCACCGGCTCCACTCGCATCGCAGGCCACAAGGCCGCGCGAGGCGATGCCGGAAAGGATCCCCAGTGAGGTACATCAAGATTGCGGCCGCCGCGGCCGCGATCGCCCTGGCCGCCACGGCCTGCGGCGGCGACAAGAAGGACGACGCGGGCGCCGGAAAGGACCCGGCGCAGCTCAAGGTCTGGATGATGGGCGACGGGACACCGGAGCAGACGAAGTTCCTCGACGGCGTCGAGACCGAGTTCAAGCAGAAGCACCCGAACACCGACGTCCAGATCAAGTACGTGCCCTGGCCGCAGGTCGCCACCACGTTCCAGAAGGCCGCGGCCGGCGGCGAGGGCCCCGACGTCACCGAGCTCGGCAACACCGACGTCCAGTCGCACATCGAGCAGGGCAGCCTGGCCGACATCACCGGAGAGTTCGGGGGCTGGGCCGACGGCAAGACCCTGAACAAGACGGCGCTCGCCAACGACCAGGCGGACGGGAAGACCTACGCGGTGCCGTGGTACGGCGGCGTCCGCGGCGTCTGGTACCGGACGGACTGGTTCCAGGACCTCGGCATCCAGCAGCCGAAGACGTGGGCCGACCTCACCGCCGCGGCGAAGAAGGTGCAGGACGCCAAGAAGGTGCCGGGCATCGGCATCCCGAGCGACCAGACCAACGCGCTGCTCAGCTTCATCTGGGGCAACGGCGGCGACGTGGCCTCCAAGCAGGGCGACGAGTGGAAGGGTTCACTCGACCAGCCGCAGGCGATCGAGGCGGTCAAGTACTACGCGGGCCTCGTCACCACGGACAAGGTCGCGCCCGAGAAGTACGTCGGCAAGAACGAACTGGAGGGCCCGCAGCGCGACTTCGCCCTCGGCAAGCTCGGCATGTACATCGACGGCAGCTGGGCGCTCAAGGAGATGAAGAAGGTCTCGGAGAAGAACGCCGGCAAGTGGGGCGTCTTCCCGATCCCGAGCAAGACCGGCGGCAACGCCCCGGTCATGGCGGGCGGCTCCGACCTCGCCGTCTGGAACGACAGCAAGGCCAAGGACGCGGCCTTCGACTACATCACCGTCCTGAACAACGCCAAGAACGCCAAGGGCTGGGCCGACTACAGCGGCTTCTCGTCCATGCGGTCGGACGTGACGTTCTCCGACCCGAAGCTGGAGATCTTCACCCAGATCGCCGGCAATACCAAGTTCCCGCCGATCAGCGCCGGCTGGGGCGAGTTCGAGCAGGCCAAGAAGGTGCTGCCGAACACGGTCAAGGCGATCATGCAGGGCAAGTCCGCCGAGGAGGAGATGAAGAAGGCGAACGGCCAGGCCAACACCCTGCTGAACCCGTAGTACCCGGCTGATCGGAACGCCCATGCTCGACACCGCCCCCGCGGTGCGGAAAGCGCCCGGCCGGAGGTCCTCCGGCCGGGCGCGGCCCCGCCGCCGGCCCCGCCTCGGGCCCTACCTGCTGATCGCGCCGACCGTGCTCGTGATCGCCGTCCTGATGTTCTGGCCGATGATCCAGATCGGGATCATGTCGTTCCAGAAGGTCGGCAACCGCCAGCTGCGCGGCGAGCCGGCCGAGTCGGTCGGGACCGAGAACTTCGACAAGATCTTCAACGACCCGTTCTTCTGGCAGACCCTCCGGCACACGGTGCTGTTCGCCGTCGTCGCGGTGACCCTGACCCTGGTCCTCGGGACGCTGGTGGGGCTGCTGCTCAACAAGCTCGGCAAGAAGATGTCGGGCTTCGTCGCCGGCGGCGTGATGGTCGCCTGGGCGACCCCGCCCGTCACCGCCGCGATCATCTTCAGCTGGCTGTTCGGCACCACGGGCGGGCTCGTCAACTGGTGCCTGGACCTGCTGCCCGACTTCCTCGTGGGGGGCGGCTGGAGCGACTACAACTGGTTCGCGACGCCGCTGTCCACCTACACCGTCCTCACCGTGTGCGTCGTCTGGCAGGCGTGCCCGTTCGTCGCCGTGTCCGTGCTGGCCGGGCTGAAGAGCGTCCCGGGCGAGCTGTACGAGGCGGCCCGCGTGGACGGCTCGGGCGCGTGGCGGACCTTCTGGAGCCTCACCTACCCGATGCTCAAGCCGATCTTCCTGGTGCTGATCGTCATGTCGATCATCTGGGACTTCAAGGTCTTCACGCAGCTGTTCATCATGGCCGGGATGGCCAACCGCGACGCGTTCAACCTGTCGCTCTACGGCTACTCCGAGGCGTTCGGCTCGCTGAATCCGAAGCTCGGCATGGGCTCGGCCATCGCGCTCGTGCTGACCCTCATCCTGCTCGTCGTCACCGCCCTGTACGTGCGGGTCATGGTCCGGCAGGGGGAAACGAGATGAAGCGCTCACTGCCGCGCAGGCTGCTGCTGAACGGGACGGGGCTGCTCGTCTTCGTGATCGCGGTCTTCCCCGTCTTCTGGATGGCGTCCACCGCGTTCAAGCCCAACAACGAGATCTTCAGCACGACGCCGAAGCCGCTGCCCTCGCATCCGACGCTGGCGCACTTCGACCTGGTGCTGAACGGCGGCATCGCCGAGGTCTCCTTCTGGGAGTACTTCCGCAACAGCGCGATCCTGGCGCTCGTCACCGTGCTGGCGTCCGGGCTGCTCGCGCTGATGGCCGCGACCGCCGTGGCCCGCTTCCGGTTCCGGTTCCGCACCACGTTCCTGATCATGCTGCTGGTGGTGCAGATGGTGCCGTGCGAGGCGCTGGTCATCCCGCTGTTCCTCGACCTGAAGAAGCTCGACCTGCTGAACAGCATGGCCGGTCTCGCGATCGTCTACATCGGCTTCGCGGTGCCGTTCGCCATCTGGATGCTGCGCGGGTTCGTCGCCGCGGTGCCGCGCGAGCTGGAGGAGGCCGCCGCCATCGACGGCGCCGGCCCGGTCCGGACGTTCTTCCGGGTCATGCTCCCGCTCGTCGCGCCCGGACTGGTGGCGACCAGCATCTTCTCCTTCATCACCGCCTGGAACGAGTTCATCTTCGCGTTCACGTTCCTCGACGACCAGAACAAGTACACCCTGCCGATCATGCTGCAGTTCTTCTTCGGCCGCAGCGGCAACGCCTGGGGGCCCATCATGGCAGCGTCCACGCTGCTCACCATTCCCGTCATCGCCTTCTTCCTGCTGGTCCAGCGCCGCATGGTGTCCGGCCTCACCGCCGGGGCGGTGAAGGGGTGACGACCAACGACATCGCGACCACGGCGGAGATCGCCCGGCTGGCGCGCGGCACGCTGCTCCCGTCCTTCCCGGGGGCGACCGCGCCGCGCTGGCTGCTGGACGAACTGGAGGCCGGCCTCGGCGGCGTCACGCTGTTCGCCCTCACCGGCAACGTGCCGAGCGCGGAGGCGCTGGCCGCGCTCACCGCGCAGATGCGCAAGGCCGGCGACCCGTTCGTCGCGATCGACGAGGAGGGCGGCGACGTCACCCGGCTCGGCGGCCACCGGGCCGGCAGCCCCTACCCGGGCAACGCCGCGCTCGGCGCCGTGGACGACCCGGAGCTGACCCGGCGGATCTACCGGTCGCTCGGCGCCGAGCTGGCCGAGGTCGGGGTGAACGTCAACTTCGCGCCGTCGGTGGACGTCAACACCGCCGACGACAACCCGGTCATCGGGACCCGCTCGTTCGGCTCCGACCCCGGGCTCGTCGCGCGGCACGCCGCCGCGTCCGTCACCGGCACGCAGGAGGCGGGCGTCGCCGCCTGCGCGAAGCACTTCCCCGGCCACGGCGCGACGGTGGAGGACTCCCATCTGGCCATCCCGCTCGTCGACGCCGACCTGGGCCTGCTCGACCGCCGCGAGCTGGTCCCGTTCCGGGCGGCGATCGAGGCCGGCACCCGGGCGGTGATGACCGGGCACCTCAACCTGCCCGCGATCACCCGCGGGGTGCCCGCCACCCTGTCCCCCGACGCGATCACCGGCCTGCTCCGCGAACGGCTCGGCTACCGGGGCGTGGTCGTCACCGACGCGCTCGACATGGAGGGGGCGAGCGGCGCGATCGGCATCCCGGAGGCGTCCGTGCGGGCCCTCATCGCGGGCGCCGACCTGCTGTGCCTCGGCCCCCGCGAGCACGCCGAGACCGTGGCGGCGACGCTCGCCGCGATCGACGAGGCCGTCCGGACCGGGCGGCTCCCGCTCGCCCGGCTGGCGGCCGCGGCGGAGCGCACCGCGCGGCTCCGGGAGTGGCTCGCCGGACGCAGCCCCGGCGTCGTCGACCGTGCCGCCGGCCTGGCGGCGGCCCGCCGCGCCGTCCGGGTCACGGGAGCGCTCCCAGGTTGGGACCGGCCGCCGCTGGTCGTCGAGACCGAGTCGCCCGGCAACATCGCGGTCGGCCCGACGCCGTGGGGTCTGCACCCGTGGGCGCCGGACACCGTCCGGACCGACGGCGCGGACGGGACGGCGGACGGTGTCCTGGACCGTGCCAAGGGACGCGGCCTGATCGTCGTCCTGCGGGACGCGCACCGCCACGCCGGCCAGCGCGCCCTCACCACGGCGCTGCTCACGGCCCGTCCCGACACCGTCGTGGTGGAGATGGGCCTGCCCGTCTGGCGCCCCGGCTCGGCCGTCTACCTGGCCACCTATGGCGCCGCCGCCGCCAACGCCCAGGCCGCCGCGGAGATCCTGGGGCTCACCTCCGCCGGCTGACCGGCCCGCGGCGCGCCCGCCGGATTCAGAGCCCGGTTCCGGCGGGCGCGCCGCGCTCACGTGCGAAGAACCCGAGTGGTCCGATCGGCAAGGGATAATGCTTACATGCGATTGTCCGCCCGGGTCGACTACGCGCTACGTGCCGCCGCCGAACTGGCTGTCGCCGGGAATCATCCGGTGACCGCGGTGCAGCTCGCCGAGGCGCAACAGATTCCGCCCAAATTCCTCGAGAACATCCTCGGCCAGCTGCGCCGGTCCGGGCTCGTCCGGAGCCAGCGGGGACCCGAGGGCGGCTACTGGCTGGCGCGTCCGGCCGAGAAGATCTCGCTGGCCGACATCATCCGCGCCATCGACGGTCCGCTGCTCGGCGTGCGGGGCGAACGGCCCGAGCACGTGGGGTACGAGGGGCCGGCGCGTTCGCTGCAGGAGGTGTGGATCGCGCTGCGCGCCAGTGAGCGCTCGATCCTGGAGCAGGTCACGCTCGCGCACATCTCCGCCGGGGAGCTGCCCGAGCCCGTCCGCAAGCTGACCGAGGACCCGTCCGCCTGGGAGAGCCCCTCGTTCATCTGAGCCTTTCGGGCGGTCGCCCGGCTTGCGGGGGCCGCCCCCGGAGGAGACGGACCTCATGCCGGAAGGGGATGTCGTCTGGCTGACCGCGCGGCGCCTTCGTGAGGCGCTCGCGGGGCGGACGCTGACGCGTTCCGACTTCCGCGTCCCGCGGCTCGCCACCGCCGACCTTCGCGGGCGGACCGTCCTGGACGTGGTATCGCGCGGCAAGCACCTCCTTGTGCGCGTCGAGGGCGGCCTGACCATCCACACGCATCTCCTGATGGAGGGGCGCTGGCAGGTCGGCCGGGCGGGGCCCGTGCCTCGCGACCATCGGGTGCGGCTCGTCCTGGCCAACGCGGAGTGGCAGGCGGTCGGTCATTCGCTCGGCCTGGTCGAACTGTTGCGCACCGCCGAGGAGGAGAAGGCCGTCGGGCATCTCGGGCCCGATCTGCTGTCGCCGTCGTGGGGCGGCGAACTGGCGGCCGAGGCCGTCGCGCGGCTGGGCGAGGAGCCGGGGCGGGCGATCGGCGAGGCGCTGCTCGACCAGACGCGGCTCGCGGGGATCGGCAACGTCTACAAGGCCGAGGTTCTCTTCCTGCGGGGCGTGAACCCGTGGACGCCAGTCCGGGACGTCCCCGACCTGCGCGGACTCGTGGAGCTTTCTCACCGGCTCCTGGACGCCAACAAGGCGAGGCACGGCCACATCACCACCGGCGAGCCGGGGCGCGGCCGGGAGCACTGGGTGTACGGGCGGGCGGGCCACCCCTGCCGCCGCTGCGGAACTCGGATAGAACGAGCAGGCCAGGCGTCCCGAGCCGGAGAGCGCAGCACCTACTGGTGCCCCCACTGCCAGCCCGCCCGTGGGGAGACGACTCCCACACCGCCCGCTGGAGCATGACCGGTCGGCGCCCGCCCGGCTCCCCCGGGTCGCCGGGCGGGTCGCCGCCTTGCCGGGTCGCCGGATCCTGCGCCCGCACGACGATTCTCGATCCGCGACCATCCCAAGTCAATTCTCGGGTTTCCTTACCGATCTCCCAGCTCTAGCTTGGGTACATGACCCTGGACGACCTCCGCGTCTTCGTGGCCGTCTGCGCCGCCGGCAACCTGAGCGCCGTCGCCCGTGACCTGTCGTGCAGCCAGTCGGCCGTCAGCCAGCATGTGAAGCGGCTCGAACGGGAGACCGGGCTCGTGCTGCTGGAACGGCGACCGCGCGGTGTCGTGCCGACCGGGGCGGGGCGCATCCTGCACGAGGCCGTGACGGAGGGGATCGCGGGGCTGGACGCGGCGCTACGCCGTCTCGACGACCTGCGCCGCGGGGTCGGCGGCACGGTCCGGATCGCGACCGGCGCGACGACCGTGCGGCACTTCATGGCGGCGGGGGTGGCGGCCTTCCGCGCGCGGCATCCCGATACCGCGCTCCAGTTCGAGACCGCCGGGTCGAGCCGCCGGTGTCTGGAGGCCGTCCGCTCGCACGCGGCGGATCTCGCCTGGGTGACGATCGGGCCTCCGCTGGAGGGCGTCGAGCAGCGGGCGTCCCGGGAACTGCCGTGGATGCTGGCCGTCCACGCCGGGGACCCTCTCGCGCAACGGGCGTCGATCGCGCTGGACGACCTCGCCGGGATCCGGTACATCGAACTTCCCGCGCACTCCACATCCCGCGTCCACCTGGAGATGCATCTGGAGCGGCACGGGGTGCGGCTGACGTCCACGACGAGCGTCGCCGACTGGGACACCGCGCTGCTGCTGGCCGAACTCGGCCTGGGTCACGCGATCCTGCCCGCGCTGCCGGGGTGGGGGCGCGGGGCGGGAGACGTCCGGCTGATCCCGGTCCCCGGCCTGCCGCCGCTCACCGCCGGCTGGGCGGCGCGCCGCTGGGACGCACTGAGCCCGCTCGCCGTCGAGTTCGCGGGGACCGTCCTGGAACACCTGCGCACGTGATCAGCGCGGGGTGATCTGGCCGTTCGCCACGGTCAGGACGGCCTGCGGTTCGCCTTCGCCGCAGTGCGGGCCGTTCGGGAACGTGGTCTTGGGGGTGACGTCGACGCGTTTGCCGAGATACTTCCGGCCCTGGGCGTCGCGCAGCGTGAGCGTGACCTTCACCGACGTCTTCGGCAGGCCCTCGACGTGAGCGAAGCCGGACATGCCGCCGTCGGGAGAGGCGGACGCCCCGCAGGCGTCGTCCGGTTCGTCACCGTCGCAGCCGGTGGAGACCGTCTTCGAGGTCGGCCTCAGCTCCAGCCGCGGCTCCTGGCACGTCCCGCCCCAGCACACCCGCAGGTGCGCGGACGCGACGCGCGCCCCTTCCGGGGCCGGGACGACCACGCTCAGACCCGGCATGGAGCCGATCAGGGTGCACTCGCGTCCGGCGCCGCCGCCTCCGGTGCCGCAGGCGGCGAGGGCGAGCAGCGCGGTGCCGAGTGTCACGGCCGTGCGGAGGCGACGCATCCCCAAAGATCACCACATTCCGCGGCGGGTTCGCATCCGAACCCGGAAATGCCCAGGCCCCCGCCGGAACGCGGGGGCCTGGGCATCTATCGCGCTCGGGTCCGCTCGGGACCGGTCGCGCGGGTCAGGTCTGCGCCTGGAACATCCAGTGCTGTTTCTCCAGTTCGCGGGTGATGCCGATGAGCAGGTCCTGGGTGATCGGATCCGGCTCGTCGGTCGCCGCGACACGCTCGCGGAACCGGCCGATGATCTGCGCCAGGGTGTCGGTGATCGCCGCGACGACCTTGTCGTCGGCGAGATAGCCGGCCTCCGGCTGCGGAACCGCGGTGCGGTCGGCGACCGTGCGGACACGGCCGTCGGGGTTCACCCCGATCGCCACGGCCCGCTCCGCGACATCGTCCTGCCCCGCGCGGGCGAGGGCGACGATCTCGTCAAGGTGCTCGTGGACGACCTTGAAGTTGCGTCCGGTCAGATTCCAGTGCGCCTGCTTGGCCACGAGTGAAAGATCGATGAGGTCGACGAGAGCGCCCTGCAAGGCGTCCCCCGTGGCCTTCAGGGCCGCATCACCGAGCGGGCTCTTGATCGCCGCCATGATCGGGCTCCTTCCGCGTCGTTACGGTTATCCGTCACAACACGTACAGGTCCCCGGAAATGCCGAGCCCATGCGTGAGGCCGCGCACACCCGCGGCCCGGGTCGCGCATGAACCCGGCCTGTGCGGCCCTGCCCGTCCGGTGACGGGTCAGGCCGCGACCATGTCGGCGCGGAGCTCGCCGGTGATCTCCTCTGGGGTCTCCGGGATGCTCTCGGTGGAGATCCGCTCGTGCTCGGGCGCGCCCGCCATGACGGGCTCGTGCTGCAGCTCGGCGAGGGCCAGCTGATCCGCTACTTCCCTCAGCACGTGCGACAGCGGGACGCCCAGGGCCTTGCAGATAGAGGACAGCAATTCCGAAGATGCCTCTTTCTGCCCCCGCTCGACCTCGGAGAGGTAGCCGAGTGACACCCGCGCGGCCGCGGACACCTCACGGAGGGTGCGTCCCTGGCGCAGCCGCAGCTGCCGCAGTACGTCACCGAGCAGCTGGCGAAGCAGGACCATCGTCTCGCTCCCTCCCTCAGTTCGGACCATCTGCCGGTTCCACCGTACCCGCCTTGACGGTGACCATGGCAGACCGTTGATTTCGTGTTCGCTCGGAACGTAACGCTGTAATCAGCCCCGATCTTCCCGATCTGCCTGAGCCTCCCCGTCGCCGTCCGCCACGTCAAGCCCCAGCAGGCGACGTCTCAGCAGCTCAAGGGCATGGACGACGGTCATCCGCCGGATCACGGCGCGGACCTCCGGACCCGTCCCCGGCACGGGGAGTTTCGGGCCGGCCACGGTGCGCGAGTTCCCGGGACCGGCCAGGCCGATATAGACCGTTCCGACGGGATGCCCGTCCTGGCTGTCAGGGCCGGCGACACCCGTCACGGCGAGCCCGTAGGTCGTGCCGAGAGCGTCGCGGACGCCCGCGGCCATCGCGGCGGCCACGTCCGGGTGCACCGCGCCGTGCTCGGCGAGCAGATCGTCCGGGACGCCCAGCAGCCGCCCCTTCACCTCTGTGGCATAGGTCACCATGCCGCCCGCGTAGGTGACGGACGAACCTGGCGCCCCTGTCAGCTCCGCGCCGATGAGCCCGCCCGTCAGCGACTCCGCGGTGGCGACGGTCTCGCCGCGGTCGGCCAGCAGCCCGTGCACCACGTAGGCCAGCGACTCGTCCTCGATGCCGTAGACGGCCGGGCCCAGCAGCTCCCGGACGCGCGCCTCCACGTCCGCCAGGCGTGCGGCGGCGTTCCCGCCTGCCACCGTGATGCGCACCTTCACCTCGGCCGGGCCGGGCAGGTAGGCGAGCTTCACCCCGTCCATCGCCTCGACCTCGGCGAGCCGTGTCGCGATGACCGACTCCCACATCCGCGCGGTGCGCAGCGTGCGGCGCGCCACCGCGGGCAGCCCGGCGATCCGCGCCAGCTCCGGCAGGACGACCTCGTCCATGATCGTGCGCATCTCGAACGGGACGCCGGGCAGCGCGTACGCGACCCCGCCGGGCAGCTCGACGCGCAGGCCCGGCGCCGAGCCCGCCGAGTTGGCCAGCACCCGCGCACCCTCCGGGACGTCCGCCATGCGCAGCGCCATCGGCTGCAGCTCGCGGCCGGCCCTCGCGACCCGCTCGCGCAGGCGCCGCTCCAGCGCCGCGTCCCGGACGAGGGCGACGCCCGCCGCCTTGGCGAGCGCGTCCCGCGTCACGTCGTCGTAGGTGGGGCCGAGCCCGCCGGTCGTGATGACCGCGTCGGCCCGGTCGAGCGCGGACGCCACCGCCGCGACGATCACGTCGAGCTCGTCGCCGACGACGACACTGCGGGTGACGTCGACGCCGTGGTCGGCGAGCCTGCGGCCGAGCCACGCCGCGTTGCCGTTGATCGTGTCGCCGAGGAGCAGCTCGTCCCCGACGGTGAGCAGTTCGACCCGCATCGCGCCCCCATCTCCCCACTTCGCAAGGGACTCGAATCTACCGGCGCGGGCCGGCTACGGACCCTCCGGACTGCCGGTTCACCGGGAGTGGCGACCGATTGAGGACGGCGCGGATCGGGATCCGCCGCGCTTTCCATTACCGCATGTCATTGCCTTATGCGAATTCGACAATGATCAGACGCCCAGGTCACCGTGTGAGTCAAAACTCATTCCGCCGATTCGTCCGAGTGGACGGCGAGAGGGATAATCGATCACGCAGCACCCGCGAAAACCGGGCCGCGGGACCACGACCGGGGTGGGCGTGGTTCCGCGGTCCGCCCCGGTTCCCAGAGCGGAGTGCCAGCGGAGCGGAGGGGGCAGCGGACCGCCCTCCGGGGGGCGCGGGGGTCGTCCCCCCGCAGGAGACCGCCCCGGGTTCAGGGGCGCGCCAGCCGGCGCAGTACCGCGCCGCAGCGGCGGGCGTAGGCGCGCTGGAACACCGGCCCGAGCGGGCCCGCCGCCCTCCCCGCGGCCGTCGCCGGCCGGCTGAACGCGGTGACCGTCAGCCACACGTCGTCCTCGTCGTCCAGATGCACGACGAACGACTCCTCGCCCGACTGCGGATGGCCCGGAAGCGTCCCGTACGCCCACCCGGTGTAGCGCTCCTCCTCGCGGGTCCACACGATCCGGCAGGGCGCGTTCAGGCGCAGCGGCCCGGCGCCCAGCCCGATCACGACGCTGACGCCGGGCGCGGCGCGCGGAGCCGACGTCTCCACCCGGACGGGAAGCGCCCGGTGCATCCAGAACTCCATGACCGCGTCCGCCGCGTTCCGGTACGCCGCGTCCCCCCGCCCGACGAGCATGCGGTGGCGCAGATGCCGGTAACCGTCCGGCCGCTCCGCCTCCCGCGTCGCGCCCACCTCGGCGTAGGTGAAGTCCTGTGCGGTCATCCGGTCCGGCCTCCAAAGTGACGAATCGACGTCAAGTATCGCCCGTTTCCCTGGTCACCTGGCGGGCCTCTCCGTAACGTCCGTCGCATGATCGCCGTCATCGCGGAGCTGAACGTCTTCCCGATCAAAAGCGCCGGGGCCGTCCCGCTCACCGAGGCCGAACTGACCCCGAATGGGCTGCGCCACGATCGGGCGTTCATGCTCGTCCGCCCAGAGGGCCGCCACCTGTCGCAGCGGGAGGTCCCCGAGCTCGCCCTGCTGCGTCCCCACTACGACGGCGTGAAGCTGACCGTCCGCACACCGCTCGCGCCCTCGCCCCTGGTGTGCGAGGCGGTGGACGGCCCGGCCCTCGACGTGACCGTGCACAAACGCCCTTGCCAAGGCATCGACCAGGGCGACGAGGCGGCCGAATGGTTCTCCACCACCCTGGGACTCTCCTGCCGCCTCGTCCGCTTCACCGGGACGCGTCCCACCATGCTCGGCGGCGGGACGCTGACCTACGCCGACGGCTACCCCGTCTCGGTGCTGTCCGCCGAGTCTCTGGACGACCTGAACCGGCGGGTGGAGGCCCGGCTGCCGATGGTCCGGTTCCGACCCAACATCGTCCTGCGCGGCCTCGGCCCCTACGGCGAGGACGCCGTCACCCTGCTGCGCGGCGACCACGCGGAGATCGAGCTCATCAGGCCCTGCGGCCGCTGCGTCATCATCAACACCGACCAGGACACCGCCCGGCGCGCACCGGAGCCGCTCCGCGCCCTCGCCCGCTACCGCACGGAACGTTTCGCCGGACGTCGCGAGATCATGTTCGGCCGCCTCGGCATCCCCCGCACGCTGGGCACACTGCGCGTGGGCGAGAGGCTGAGCGCTCTCACATCGCTTGGCGATTGCTAGCAATCGATATACGATCACGAACGTGGAGGAACCGATCGACCGCGCCCGGCTGCAAGCCGGCCTGCGGCTCATCGCGCGCGGTCTGGAGGAGCTCGCCGCCGCCCTCGACGGCCCGGACGAGGCCGGGGAACCGGAACGCACCGCCCGCGTCATCCGCGACTGGGGGCGCAGGGGCCTCCGCAAGGACGAGGCGTCCGCGCTGTTCAAGCGGCACGGCTTCGCGCCGCAGACGACCGGCGGCTGGACGCGCGGCGACTGGGTCGAGATCGGCGACGACAGCCTGCGCTACCTGACCGCGAAGTCCCACGAGTGGCTCGCGGGATACGACGAGGAGGAGGGAACATGACGCCGCCGTTCACCGTGCGGGTCACCGTCCGCGCCTACGAACTGGACACCCAGGGCCACCTCAACGGCGCCGTCTACCACCAGTACGGCGACCACGCGCGGTGGGAGTGCCTGCGCGCCGCCGGCATCTCCGTCGACGAGCTCATCGCCACCGGCGTCGGACCGGTCACGCTGGAGAACACCATCCGCTACCACCGCGAGCTGCATGCGGGCGACGACGTCGACATCACGTGCGCGTTCGACTGGGGTGAGGGCAAGACGTTCCGGATGAGGCAGGAGCTGCGGCGCACGGACGGCGCCCTGGCAGCCGAGATCACCAGCCTCGGCGGCCTGCTCGACCTCAAGGAGCGGCGGCTCGTCCCCGACCCGGGAAGCCACTGGCGCGCCCTGGCCGAGACCCCCGCGCTGCTCGGCCTCTGAGCGCCCTCAGGAGGCGGCGGGCTTGCGGCGCATGCGCCACGCCTGGACGACGTAGTCGACGCCGGTGACGACCGTGACGACGAGGGCGGCGCCCATCGTGGCCCAGCGCAGGTAGTCCAGCGGGCCGGGCAGGATGTAGAAGCCGATCGCGAAGACCTGCAGCATCGTCTTCAGCTTGCCGCCCTTGCTGGCCGGGATCACGCCGCGCCGGATGACGACGAACCGCATCACCGTGATGCCGATCTCGCGGACCATGATGACGATGGTCACCCACCACCACAGCTCCCCCATCACCGACAGGCTGACCAGCGCGGCGCCGGTGAGCGCCTTGTCGGCGATCGGGTCGGCGATCTTGCCGAAGTCGGTGACCAGGCCGCGGGCCCGCGCGATGTCGCCGTCGATCTTGTCGGTGATCGAGGCGACCGCGAACACCGCGAACGCGGCGAGCCGCCATCCGTCGCCGTCCTTGAAGAACAGCCAGACGAAGACGGGCACCAGCGCGATCCGGGCGAGCGTCAGGGCGTTGGCGACGTTCCAGACACCGGCCTGCGGCGGGTCCTGGGAGCCCGCGACCGGATCCGGGGTGCCCGCGATCATGACACGTCCGCGACGAGGTCCACCCCGTCGCTGCCCACGACCCGGGCCGCGACGATGTCGCCGAGGGCGAGACCCTCGCCGCGGACCAGGACCGTCCCGTCCACCTCGGGCGCCTGGTGCTCGGCGCGGCCCTCGAAGCCGCCGTCCTCCGCCTTGTCCTCCAGCAGGACGCGGAGCGGCGAGCCGACCCGGTCCTCGGCGCGCTGCGCGGTCAGCTCCTCGGCGAGGCCGGACAGCTCCTCCACCCGGGCGGCGACCTCGGCGGGGTCGAGCTTGCCGTCCAGGTTCGCGGCCTCGGTGCCGTCCTCGTCCGAGTAGCCGAACACGCCGACCGCGTCGAGCCGCGCCGCCGACAGGAACTCCGCGAGTTCCTCGAAGTCGTCCTCGCTCTCGCCGGGGAAGCCGACGATGAAGTTCGAGCGCACGCCGGCCTCCGGCGCCAGCGCGCGGATCTGGTCCAGCAGCCCGAGGAACCGCTCCCGGTCCCCGAACCTCCGCATCGAGCGCAGCACCGGGCCGCTCGCGTGCTGGAACGACATGTCGAAGTACGGCGCGACGCCCGGGGTGCCGCAGATCGCCTCGATGAGCCCCGGCCGCGTCTCCGCGGGCTGCAGGTAGCTCACCCGGACGCGCTCGATGCCGTCCACCGCGGCGAGGTCCGGCAGCAGCTTCTCCAGCGCGCGGAGGTCTCCGAGGTCCTTGCCGTAGGACGTGGAGTTCTCGCTGACGAGGACCAGCTCCCGGACGCCGTGCCCGGCCAGCCAGTGCGCCTCCTCCAGCACCTCCGCCGGCGGACGCGACACGTACGCGCCGCGGAACGCCGGGATCGCGCAGAACGTGCAGCGCCGGTCGCAGCCCGACGCCAGCTTCAGCGGAGCGACCGGGCCGCCGCCGAGACGCCGCCGCAGCACCCGCGGACCGGACGCCGGGGCCACCCCGTCCGGCAGGTCGTCCTGCCCGCCGTGCCCCGGAATCGCCGCCCGGGAGGAGTGCCGCTCGACCGGGCTGATCGGCAGGAGGGTGCGGCGGTCACGCGGGGTGTGCGCGGCGTGCCCGCGTCCCGCCATGACGTCGTCGAGCCGGTCGCCGATCGCGGTGTAGTCGTCGAAGCCGATCACCGCGTCCGCCTCCGGCAGCGCCTCCGCCAGCTCCTTGCCGTACCGCTCGGCCATGCAGCCGGCCGCCACGACCTTGGCCCCGGAGTCGTGCGCGGCCAGCAGCGTGTCGACGGAGTCCTTCTTGGCGGCCTCGATGAACCCGCAGGTGTTGACGACCACCACGTCGGCGCCGTCCGCGCCGTCCGCCAGGTCCCAGCCCGCGTCCTCGATGCGCGCGGCGAGCTCCTCGGAATCGACCTCGTTGCGGGCGCAGCCGAGCGTGATGAGCGAGACCTTGCGGCGAGTGGACATGCCCCTAAGGTAATGGCCCCGCACGCCCCAGGGGACCAGCGGGGCCCACACCCTCCCGTCAGGCGGACTCGGGGTCGTTGCGGTCGAAGCTCAGCCGCTGGACGCCCTTGCCCTTGCCGGGCGACCCCAGTTCCTTGCCGTTGACGGTCAGGTCGACGCTCCCGCCCACGCCGATCACCATCCGCACCTTCTTCTTGGCGGTGAAGCTCTTCTGGTCGCCCTCTCGGAGCATGCCGCTGAACAGCGTCTTGCCCTTGTCCCCGCGGACGTTCAGCCACGTCGCCCGCTTCGCCTCGACCTGCACCTCGACCTTGGTGCGGGGCGCCTCCGCGACCGGGCTGTTCGGCTGCGCCGGCGCGGACGTGGTGGGCGCGGGGGCCGGCCCCGCGGGCGTCCCGGCGACCTGCTGCGCGGTGCGCCGCTCGCCGCCGCCGTGCCCGACCACCTGCACGACCCCGTAGATCACCACGAGGGCGAGGGCGAGCGCCATCGCGGCGCTCCAGTTCGGCGACCTGCGCTCGCGGAACGCGACGGGCTGCTCCGGCTCGAACGCCGACAGCGCCGAGACGGGCTGCGGGGCGCCGCCGTGCGCCGCGTCGAACTCGGCGACGAGCGGTTCCGGATCGATGCCGATGACCCGCGAGATGCTGCGGATGTGTCCGCGGGCGTAGAAGTTGCCACCGCACGTCGAGAAGTCGTCGGCCTCCATGCCGCGGATGACGGTCTCGCGTATCCGCGTTTGGAGACTCACCTGTGTCACCGAGAGACCGGCCCGCTGACGCTCCTCCGCCAAGGTCTCACCGATGCTCACGCCGGGCCTCCTCTGAGGAGCTCGTGGCCGATTCCGCTTGACTGCGACACCAGTCTAGGAACGGCAATGCCCACTGGGCGACAGCCAACACGTTCGAAACAGGGCAAGATTTCGCATCATTCCGCAATGCCCCCGCAGCCCGTGCTCAGCCGCCGCCGCGCAGCTCCGCGAGCACCCCGGGGAGATCGTCCGGTTTGGTCAGCACGTCCCGCGCCTTGGAGCCCTCGCTCGGCCCGACGATGTCGCGGCTCTCCATCAGGTCCATCAGCCGGCCGGCCTTGGCGAACCCGACCCGGAGCTTGCGCTGCAGCATCGACGTCGACCCGAACTGGGTGGACACGACCAGCTCGATCGCCTGGACGAGCAGGTCCATGTCGTCGCCGATCTCCTCGTCGATCTCCTTCTTCGGCGCGCCGGACGCGGCGACGTCCTCCCGGTAGTTCGCCTCCATCTGCGCCTTGCAGTGGTCGACGACCCCGTGGATCTCCTTCTCCGCGACGTAGGCGTTCTGGAGGCGCATGGGCTTGCTCGCGCCCATCGGCAGGAACAGCGCGTCGCCCTGCCCGACGAGCTTCTCCGCGCCCGGCTGGTCGAGGATGACACGGCTGTCGGCCAGCGACGACGTCGCGAACGCCAGCCGGGACGGCACGTTCGCCTTGATGAGCCCTGTCACGACGTCCACCGACGGACGCTGCGTCGCGAGCACGAGGTGGATGCCGGCGGCGCGCGCGAGCTGGGTGATGCGGACGACGGAGTCCTCCACGTCGCGCGGCGCGACCATCATCAGGTCGGCCAGCTCGTCCACGATGACGAGCATGTACGGGTACGGCGTGTAGACGCGTTCGCTGCCGGGCGGCGGCTTGAGCTTGCCCGCCTTCACCGCCTTGTTGAAGTCGTCGATGTGCCGGTACCCGGACGCGGCCAGGTCGTCGTAGCGGCGGTCCATCTCGCCGACGACCCAGTCGAGGGCCTCCGCGGCCTTCTTCGGGTTGGTGATGATCGGCGTGATGAGGTGCGGGATGCCCTGGTACATCGTCAGCTCGACCCGCTTGGGGTCGACGAGGATCATCCGTACCTCGTCCGGCGTCGCGCGCATCAGGACCGAGGTGATGAGCCCGTTGATGCACGTCGACTTGCCCGCGCCGGTGGCGCCGGCGATGAGGATGTGCGGCATCTTCGCGAGGTTCGCCACGACCGTGCGCCCCTCGACGTCCTTGCCGAGCCCGACGACCATCGGGTGGTGCTCGTTCGTCGCGGCGGGCGAGCGGAGCACGTCGCCGAGGCTGACGATGTCCTTGTCGGTGTTCGGGATCTCCACGCCGATCGCGGACTTGCCGGGGATCGGGGAGATGATGCGCACGTCCGCGCTCTTCACCGCGTAGGCGATGTTCTTCGTCAGCGCGGTGACCTTCTCGACCTTCACCGCCGGGCCGAGCTCGATCTCGTACCGGGTGATCGTCGGGCCGCGGGTGAACCCCGTGACCTGCGCGTCGATGTCGAACTGCTCCAGCACGCCGGACAGCGCGTTCACCACCGTGTCGTTGGCCTTCGTGCGCGGCTTGGAGACGCTGCCGGGACGCAGCGCCGACGGGTCCGGCAGGGCGTAGATCTCGCCGGACGACGACAGCGGCAGCTGCTCGGAGCGGCGCGGCGCCGGGGTCGGGTCGGGCACCTCCGGCGGCGCCGGCGGCTCGGTCATGGACTCGCCGGCCACGTGCACGTCCATCGGCTCGTGCACGTCCATCGGCTCGTCGTCGGCGGGCGGCGCGGGCGGCGGGACGTCCACGCCGAACGGGTCGGGCTCGAACAGCTCGTCGGCGAGGTCGCGCTTCGGCCGGTCGGCCTTCTTCGGCCCGTCCTCCAGCAGCGGCGTGTCGTACGGCCTGGAGTGCTCGCCGACCTCCACCTCGCCGTCGTCCTCGGGCTTCTTCTTGCGGCGGCGCTTCTTCGGCGTGTCCTCGCCCTCGGCCGCGTCGGCGGACGGGCGTTCCGGGCGGCCCTGCAGCGTCGCCATCGCCCACAGGTCGGTGACCCGCTCGGGCACCTTCGCGATCGGCGTCGCGGTCACCACCAGCAACCCGAAGCCGGACAGGAGCAGCAGCAGCGGGACAGCCACCCACCCGCTCAGCGCCGCGTCCAGCGGGGCCGACACCAGCCAGCCGACCAGGCCGCCCGACTCGCGGACGGCGTCCATGTCCTTCGCGGGGGACGGGACGCCGGCGGCGATGTGCAGGATGCCGAGCACGCCGACGCCGAGCGCGGTGATGCCGATGACGACGCGCCCGGTGTCCTCGTGGTTCTCGGGGTGGCGCAGCGTCCGCCACGCCAGCAGGGCCAGCAGCACGGGCAGCACCATCGCCATGATGCCGAGGCCGCCGCGCACGACCTTCTCCAGCGCGATGGTGACGACGCCGTCCGGCCGGAACCAGGTCACGGAGGCCAGCACGATGGAGGAGCCGAGCAGCGCCAGCCCGAGCCCGTCGCGCCGGTGCTCGGGGTCGAGGTTGCGGGCGCCGTGCCCGTAGGCGCGGAAGACGGACCCGACCGCGACCGCGGCGAGCAGATACAGCTTGAACAGCAGCTTGAAGAACCCGAGGACCGCCTGGGAGATCGGGTCGGGCTTCTGCGGGGGGCGCCCACGGCCCGAGCCGCGGCCCCCCTTGGAGGTGCCGCTCGGTCGCTTCCGGGGGGACGAACCTGCGGACTTGCGTGCCGCCGTGCCCCCCGCACGCGAGGAGGTCTTCGCACCCCCAGACGCACGTGTGGCCATGATTATGAGAGTAACCAAGGACCACTTCGGTTCCGGGTATGGCGAACGGCGTGTTGGACGACGGACGGCCGCGGGGCGCCCCCGCGGCCGTCCGGACCGGGCGTCAGACCTCGACGACCACCGGGACGATCATCGGGCGGCGGCGGTAGTTGTCGCTCACCCACTTGCCGACCGTGCGCCGGATGAGCTGGCCGAGCTGGTGCAGGTCGTTCACGCCGTCGCCGGCCGCGTCCCGCAGCACGGCCTCGATCCGCGCGATGATCTCGTCGAAGTCCTCGTTGACGATGCCGGCGCCGCGGGCGTGCACCTCGGGCCCGGCGACGAGCTTGCCGGACGTGGAGTCGATGCCGACGACGATGGAGACGAACCCCTCCTCGCCGAGGATGCGCCGGTCCTTCAGCGAGGTCTCGGTGACCTCGCCGACCGACAGGCCGTCCACGTACACGTACCCGGCGGGGACGGCGCCGACGATCTTGGCGCGCCCGTCCACGAGGTCGACGACGACGCCGTCCTCGGCGATGACGATGCCCTCGTCGGGGACGCCCGTGAGCGCGGCGAGCTTCGCGTGCGCGCGCAGGTGCCGCCATTCCCCGTGGATCGGCATGAAGTTCGCCGGTTTCGTCACGTTGAGCACGTAGAGCAGCTCACCGGCCGACGCGTGCCCGGACACGTGCACGAGCGCGTTGCCCTTGTGGACGATGCGGGCGCCCCACCGGGTGAGCCCGTTGATGACGCGGTTGACCGCGTTCTCGTTGCCGGGGATCAGCGACGACGCCAGCATCACGGTGTCGCGGTCGGTGATGCGGATCGAGTGGTCGCGGTTCGCCATCCGCGACAGCGCCGACATCGGCTCGCCCTGCGAACCGGTGCACACCAGCACGAGCCGGTCGCCGGGGATGTCGTCGATCACCTTCTGGTCGACCATGATGCCCTCGGGGACGTTCAGGTACCCGAGCTCGCGTGCGACGCCCATGTTGCGCACCATCGACCGTCCGACGAAGCAGACCTTGCGGCCGTTGGCGACGGCGGCGTCCAGGACCTGCTGGACGCGGTGGATGTGCGAGGCGAAGCAGGCGACGATCAGCCGCTCCTGCGCGGTGCGGAACACCTCGTCGACGACCGGGCCGATGTTGCGCTCGCTGGTGACGAAGCCGGGCACCTCTGCGTTGGTCGAGTCGGCCATCAGCAGGTCGATGCCGTCGGCGCCGAGCCGGGCGAACCCGGGCAGGTCGGTGAGCCGGCCGTCCAGCGGGAGCTGGTCCATCTTGAAGTCGCCGGTGTGCAGGACGAGCCCGGCGGGCGTGCGGACGGCGACGGCGAGCGCGTCCGGGATGGAGTGGTTGACGGCGAGGAAGTCGCAGTCGAACGGCCCGAAGCTCCGCCGCTCGCCCTCCGCGACCACGTCGGTCACCGGTCTGATGCGGTGCTCGGCGAGCTTGGCCTCCAGCAGCGCGAGCGTGAGCCGCGACCCGACCAGGGGGATGTCGCGGCGCTCGCGCAGCAGGTACGGGACGGCGCCGATGTGGTCTTCGTGGCCGTGCGTGAGGACGACGGCCTCGATGTCGTCCAGGCGGTCCCTGATGTACTCGAAGTCGGGCAGGATCAGGTCGACTCCGGGCTGCTCGGTCTCGGGGAACAGGACGCCGCAGTCGACGACGAGCAGGCGGCCGCCGTACTCGAACACCGTCATGTTGCGGCCGATCTCCCCGAGCCCGCCGAGCGCGACGATGCGCAGACCGCCCTCGGGCGGGGCGGGCGGGTCCGAGAGCTCCGGGTGAGGATGACTCACCGGGCGACCTCCGGGATGGCAACCTCCGGCACTTTGACTCCCCCTATCGTGAGGTCTTCTCGCAGGCGCGCCGCGAACTCCGGCGAGGCCTCCACGAGCGGCGCGCGGAGCGGGCCGCCTCCGGGGAGGCCGAGCAGGTTCAGCGCTGCCTTGACGGCGATGGCGCCCTGCGTTCGGGTCATGATGGCGGTGACCACGGGCAGCAGCCGCCGGTGGATCTCCAGCGCCCGCCCGTGCTCACCGGCGCGGTATACGTCGATCATCTCATGAAGCTCGGCGCCCACGACATGGCCTACCACGCTGACGAACCCCGCCGCGCCGACCGACAGCCAGGGCAGGTTGAGGTTGTCGTCGCCGGAGTACCAGACGAGGTCGGTCTCGGCCATGACCCTGGACGCGCCGAACAGGTCGCCCTTGGCGTCCTTGACGGCGACGATGCGCGGATGGTCGGCGAGCTGCACGAGCGTGTCGTTCTGGATCGGCACCCCGGCGCGTCCCGGGATGTCGTACAGCATGCTGGGCAGCGCCGTCGCGTCGGCCACCGCCGTGAAATGGCGGACGAGGCCCTCCTGCGGCGGCTTGTTGTAGTACGGCGTGACCACGAGCAGGCCGTGCGCGCCGACGGCCTCGGCCTGCCGCGCGAGTTTCAGGCTGTGCTCGGTGTGGTTCGTCCCGGCACCGGCGACGATCACCGCGCGGTCGCCGACCGCCTCGATGACCGCGCGCAGAAGCGTGCTCTTCTCGTCGTCGCTCGTCGTGGGCGACTCGCCCGTGGTCCCGTTGACGACGAGACCGTCATGGCGCCGCTCGTCGACCAGGTGGGTCGCGAGGCGCGCGGCGCCGTCGTAGTCGACGCCGCCGTCCGGGAGGAACGGAGTGACCATGGCGGTCAGCATCCGCCCGAACGGGGCGTCAGTCGTTGTGCTGGGTGCCATGCAACGAACGGTACCGTTCCGGCCGATCGACTTGGACCCGCAGGTCGAAGCCGACCTATCCGAAAACGGGAGGAAGCCGCCGCCACACGCTCGGGGGTACGCGTGGCGGCGGCTCCCACACCCCACATCGTGGCACGCAAATGCCGCGTTACGGGGTCAGTCCGGCCACTTCCCGGACTCGGTTGGATAACGTGACCCCGCGGTCATCTCATGCAGGCGGACACGGAGCTCCTCGACGTCGGGGGTGCGCACGAGGTCGTTCCCGCGGACGGCCCACCAGTGGCCGGAGCCGCCCCGTCCGATCCGCCAGCCGGCGAACTCGGCTGACAGCCGGCTGATCCGGTCGGCGTCGTGCCGCGCGGACTGCTGAGTGCCCATCGACCTCGTCCCCACTTCCTTTGCCATCCGCCTGTCGAACCTTGACCTTCCGCACCGACCCTTACCCTCGCGCATGCGCGGGTATCCACCCCTTTTTACCTGGGCATACCGGGATCCGGAACGTGACGGGGCGGGTTCTTCAGCCGCCGAGACTTTCCGTCGTCCGGGGCAGCCAGGCGGTGCGGTATCGGGCCCATTCGGCCGGATCGGTGGTCCAGTCCGCGTAGACGCCGACGCCGTACGGACGCTTCGGCGGCCGCTTCAGGTCATCGATCCCGCGCCGGATGCCACGGAGCGCGACGGGCAGGTCCTCCGCCCAGTGCACGAGGGGCCGGTAGGTGGGGACGCCCATGAAGACGGTCGTGCGGTCGCCGATGAGCTCCAGCGTCGTGCGGGTGTGCCGGGCGAAGTGCCATCCGGCGAGGGAGCGGGTCGGCAGCGAGACGTCGTACGTCATGATCGCCACCTGGTCGGCCCGGTCGGCGACGGCGCGCAGGAACTTCTCGGTGGGCCGCGGCGGGTAGTGGATCGTCCCTGCGCGCGGGATGAGCGCCTTGTAGAGGGGCTGGACGGCGTCCAGGAGCGTCGGCTGCTCCAGCGCGACCGACAGCAGCCTGCCTCTGGATCGGGTCAGCTGACGGGTCCGGTCCATGAGGGCGAGGAACGCGTGGTCGTCCGGATAGATGGGTTCGAAGTCGTAGTGGATGCCGTCGAACCCGAGATCGAGGAACGCAGCGTCCGTCTTTAGGACCCGTTCCCGGACGGCCGGATCGTCGAGATCGATGATCCCCTTGCCGTCCACCACCCGGATCTGGCCCAGATACGCCTGCGCACGGACGCCCGGCGCGTACTTGTGCACGGCGGCGATGAGCCGCCGCGCGTAGCGGTACTTGGATTCGGGGACCGTCCCGTCCGCCTCGAACGGTCCCGCGTGGAAGAACACGTCGGTGATGCGGTTCTCCTGAAGCAGCCTTCCGAGTGCGCGGTACTCGGCGTCGCTGTGCGGCTCCCCCACCCACTGGTGCCGGGCCCAGAGCGCGTTCGCCTCGGTGCCGCGCGCCTCCGGCTCGGGCTGCCACCACGCCCACGCTCCGGCGGGCAGGAGCGCCGCGAGACCGAGAACGTACGCCGCCGCCCACGCCGTGCAGCGCAGAACACGTCCAACCCGCCCCTTTTGCCTCATCACGCAATGATCGCGGATCGTCCGGGTGCACCGGACGCGCCGCGCACCGCGTGCTTCACGCCCCGGCCATGAAATGATCATGGTTGGGGCGTGATCGCGCGCCGTGCGCGGCGACCGTTGACATACGGGGAATTCTCTGATGACGAGGCGGCTCGGCAGTGTCGGCCCGTGGTCTCGATGGGAGAGCCGCCCGGTCCTTACCGTCCACGCGGATGGAGGTCGATCCGGCATGCGAGTCCCGCCCGACCGGCGCGAACCGCGCCCCCTGATCAGTACCCGCGCGCTGGTGATCGGCCTGGCGGCGGTCGCCGCCGCCGCGCTGACCGCCGCCGCCCCGAACCTCGCCGTCCCGATAGGCGTGGGCGTGGCGGTCGTCACCCTCCTCGCCCAGATAGTCAAGGACTGACGCCCACGCGTGTCAGAACACGGGGATGATGTCCTCGGGATCGATGCCGGTCACGTCCACGCCGGAGATGTCGAGCTCGGGGATGGCGGGGAACTCGATGCCCCAGCGTTCGACGATGGCGCGCACACGGGCGATGGCGACCTTCCAGTTCTCGGCCTGCTCCTCGAAGGACAGGACGCCGAGGCCGGCGTCGCGGGCGTGGCCCATCAGGACGCGGTGGTTGGTGAGGAAGTAGGGCGGCAGGTCCCAGAAGCCCTCCGGCGGCTCCCAGAGGATCATCGACAGGAAGACGAACCCGGCGCGGAGCTGCTTGGTGATCTGGCCCTTGACGTCGTCGGTGAGGCCCGGCCACTCGTTCTCCAGGATGGTCATGCAGATCTGCAGATGGCGCGACTCGTCCCGGCCGATCTTCTGGAACATCTCGCCGAAGACGGGATGCCGCGTGCCGGTGGCCATACCGCGGAACAGGGTGGACGCCGCCATCTCGCCCATCATGAAGCTGGTGAACAGGACGGCGAGCGAGTACTTGCGGACGGCGGTGTTGTAGCCCTGCCAGTAGCGGCCGCCGTTGTGGTACAGCCAGCCGATGTTGTTGTGGGCGGCCTTCTCCAGGTCGGTCCCGGGGCGCCAGTCGAGCGGCCCGCCGGGCCATATCCGGGCGATGGCGCGCTGGCAGCACTCCTCGTGGTTCATCTCGTCCCGCGTGATCGAGAAGAAGCACTTGCGGACGGGGTCCTCCTCGTGCTGCTCGAACGCGTGGATGGTCGCGCGGGCGAACACGGCGGGGCCGGAGGCGTCGAAGTTGGCCAGGACCGCGAACCAGTACATGATCCCGAGCCGCTGCTCGGGGCTGAAGTCCTCGGGACGCAGGTCGTCCCAGGGCAGGTCGGCGGGGTTCCAGACCATGCGCTTGGACCTCTGGTAGATGGCGGCGAGCTTGTCGGTCTCGACGCGCCACTCCATCGGGTAGATGTTCGGCTGGGGGACCTCCGGGGCGGGCCAGAACCCGCCCTCAGGAACGATCAGCTCGTCGGCCATGCACGACCCCCTGGAAGTCACCGCGTTGTGACGTCTTCACCTCCATCGTGCGCGGCCCTGTCAGGTCCCGCAAGGTGTGCCGGACGCGGGTGCGCTGGGTGAGGGCCACGCAGACCAGCACGGCGACGGCCGCCAGCGCGGTCGTGGCGTCGATCGGCTCGGCGAGGAAGATGCCGGACCAGAGCAGGGTCAGCACGGGCTGGGCGAGCTGGACCTGGCTGGCGCGGGCGATCCCGGCCCGCGCGAGCCCCTCGTACCAGGCGAAGAAGCCGAGGTAGGCGGAGAAGGCGGCGACGTAGCCGAAGCCGAGCGCGGTACGGCCCGTCCAGACGGGGTGGGTCGTCGCGAGGAGCCACCCGGTGGCGGGCACGGTCAGGGGCGCGGCCAGCACGAGGGCCCAGGAGATGACCCGCCAGCCCGGCATGTCGCGGGCCAGGCGGCCGCCCTCGGTGTAGCCGGCCGCGGCCGCGAGCAGCGCGGCGAACAGGAACAGGTCGGCGGCCGTGACGTGGCCGGCGCCGCGGATCAGGGCGAACCCGGTCACGCAGGTCGTGCCGGCCGCGCTCGCGAGCCAGAACGCGCGGGACGGGCGCTCCCCCGCGCGCAGCACGCCGAACACGGCGGTGGCGGCGGGCAGCAGCCCGACGACGACGGCCGAGTGGGCGGACGAGGCGCCGTGGTCGAGCGCGAGCGTGCTGAGGACGGGGAACCCGAAGATCACCCCTGCCACGACGACCGCGAAACCCGGCCACTGGCCGCGGCGCGGCGGGCGGGCCCGGACCGACAGCAGTGCGACGGCGGCGAGGACGGTCGCGGCCGCCGAACGGCCGACGCCGATCAGGTACGGGTCGAGCCCTTCGAGCCCGACGACCGTCGCGGGGAGGGTGAAGGAGTAGATCAGGACGCCGAGCGCGGCGAGCCACAGACCGGACCCGAGGGTGGGAGGCGCTATCGCCCTGGTATCAGTAGCGCTATCCTCATTCTTCATGAAACACGATAGCAGTGTGGCGGCGCTGGCCGGCATCCTGCGTGCGGACGTCCGCCGGATGAGCCCCGGCGAGCGGCTGCCGTCCAGCCGTGCGCTGGTCGAGCGGCACCGGGTCAGCCCGGTGACGGTGTCGCGCGCGCTCGGCGTGCTCGCCGCCGAGGGCCTCGTCGTGACGCGTCCGGGGAGCGGTGCGTTCGCGGCGGAGCGTGCCGGCGCCGCCCGGGAACCGGCCGACTTCGGCTGGCAGGCGGTGACGCTCGGCGACCGGTCCGTCGACCCGTCCGAGGTGTCGTGGCTGCTCACCCCGGCGCCGGAAGGCGTCGCCGTGCTCAGCGGCGGCTACCTTCACCCCGTTCTCCAGCCGGCGCGGGCGCTCGCGACGGCGGCGGCGCGGGCCGCCCGGCGCCCGGACGCGTGGGAGATGCCGCAGCTCGGCGGGATGCCCGGGCTGCGGGCCTGGTTCGCCCGCACGGTCGGCGGCGCCGTCTCCCCCGCCGACGTGGTGATCACCAGCGGCGGGCAGCAGTCGCTGACGACTGTCCTGCGGGCGCTGCTCCCGCCGGGCGCACCCGTGCTGGTCGAGTCGCCGACGTATTCGGGCCTCCTCGCGGTGGCGCGGGCGAGCCGGCTGCACCCGGTGCCGGTTCCCGTGGACGCGGACGGCGTCCGCCCGGACCTGCTCGCCGAGGCGTTCGCGATGAGCGGTGCGCGGGTCCTCTACACCCAGCCCACCTTCCACAACCCGACCGGCACGGTGCTGAGCCCCGAGCGGCGCGAGCAGGTGCTGGACGTGGCGCGCGCGGCGGGCGCGTTCGTGGTCGAGGACGACTTCGCGCGGCACCTCGGCGTCGACGCGCCTCCGCCGCCGCTGATCGCGCAGGACGCCGAGGGGCGGGTCGTGCACATCGCGTCCCTGACCAAGGCGACCGCGCCGAGCCTGCGGGTGGCCGCGGTGATCGCCCGCGGGCCCGTCGCCGAGCGGATCCGCGCGACGCAGCTCGTCGAGGAGTTCTTCCCTGCCAGGCCGTTGCAGGAGACGCTGCTGGAACTGGTCAGCTCACCCGGCTGGCCGAGGCACCTGCGGGCCGTCCGCGACGCCCTGCGGTCCCGCCGGGACGCGCTCCTCGCCGCGCTCGCCCGCGACCTGCCGGAGCTGCGCGTGAACCGTCCGGCCGGCGGATTCCACCTGTGGGCCCGCCTGCCGGACGGCGTGGACGACACCGCGCTCGCGGAGGCCGCCCTGCGCGCCGGTGTCCTGGTCAGCGCGGGGCGGCCGTTCTTCCCCGCCGAGGCCCCCGCACCGCACCTGCGGATCAGCTACGGGAGGGCGGCCTCGGAGCCGGAGCTGGCCGAGGGCGTCCGCCGCCTCGCCGCCGTCCTGCGGTCATGACGCGGTGACGAAGCAGAACTCGTTGCCCTCCGGATCGCGCCACACCCGGAAGGGCGACTTCGGGTCGCCCATGGGACCGCCGGCCGGGGTCGCGCCGAGGCTCTCCGCCCGCTCACCGGCGGCGTGGACGTCGGGCACGTCCAGGTCCAGGTGAAGCCGGTTCTTCCCCTTCTTCCCCTCGGGGACGCGCTGGAACGACAGGATCGGCCCGCCGGCTCCGAGCGGCTCCAGGTCGAGCCAGTCGCCGCTCGCCGCCGTCGTCTTCATGCCGAGCAGGCGTCCCCAGAAGGCCGCCATGGCGTCCAGGTCGGCGCAGTCGATGACGATGTTGCCCACCTTCGGGGTCATCGCACGCCTCCTACCGGCCGGAGGGCGTGGGCCGATCGTGCGGCCGCGCGGGCGCAGTAAGGCTCGGGCCGACGCCGGCGGGCCAGTCCGCCGATCCGGTCGAGGACCCAGGCCCGTCGCTCGGCCGCGCGCTCCACCGACCGTGCACGGGCGATGAGCCGCGCCTCCGCGATGTCCGCGTGAAGCCGCGCGTACTCGCGCTCGGCCCAGACATGGCGCGTGGCGAGCGCCGCCAGGTACGGCAGCTCGTTCATGACGTCCTCCCGTTCGTTGACACCATCTAAACCGTAACGCTGGTGTCGGCATGATGCAACCAGTAAAACCTATATGCCGGTGTCGCACCTTGGTAGAGTGCCCAGTGGACGAGCAGGAGGGGTCATGACCGAGACGCACCCGGACGGGGACCCCGCGCTGCTGCTCACGGACTTCGTCAACACGCTCAACATCGAGCCCGGCACCGATGCGATCGCGACACCCGCCGAGCTCGCCGGATGGCTGGCCGAACGGGGGCTCGTCCCGGGAGGAACGCCGGCCGGCGACGCCGATCTGCACACGGCGATCACGTTGCGCGAGGGGCTCCGCGAGGCCATGTCCGCCCACCACGGCCCGCGAGGGGCGGACTACCCCGACGACCTGGAGGACGCACTCGCCGCCCTGCCGCTGCGGATCGCCCTCACCGGCCCGCGCCCCGCGCTCGTCCCGCTCGATCCGCCCGGCTCGGCCGCCGCCGGGCTGGCACGCATCGCCGCCGCGATCACGGACTCGGTGGCCGCCGGGACGTGGCCGCGCCTGAAGGTCTGCCAGGAGGACACCTGCCGCTGGGCGTTCCTGGACACGTCCAAGAACCGGTCCCGCTCCTGGTGCTCGATGAGCGTCTGCGGGAACCGCACCAAGACCCGCGCCTACCGCGCCAGGCGGCGGAGCGGCTGATCGCGGTCCGGGGCGGTCGCTAAGCCCGGGGCGCCGCCGTGCCGGGTGCCGTGGAGGGCTCTAGGGTGTCGTTTGTTCCGGGAAGAAAGGGCGTGGGGGCATGGCGGACGTGGGGGTGCGGGCCGCACGGCGTGCGGACGCGGGCGCCATCGCCGAAATCCAGGTGCGGGCCTGGCGGCACGGATACCGCGACCTGCTTCCGGCGGGTGTCCTCGACCAGGTGACCGGGGAGGACGCGGCCGAGTTGTGGCGGGAGAAGTGGGCGGAGGCGGCGACGGCGCCGCCGAGCCCGCGGCACCGGCTGCTGGTGGCGGTGGCGTCCGACCTGGTCGTGGGGTTCGCCGCGCACGGTCCGTCCGAGGACGCCGACCTCGACCCGGCGGGCGCCGCCGAGCTCATCACCCTGCTGGTCGATCCGCTGCACACCCGCGCCGGGCACGGCAGCCGGCTGCTCGCCGCGACCGCGGACCTCCTCCGCGAGGACGGCTTCGCCACCCTGATCTCATGGGTCTTCGAGGACGACGAGGTGACGCGGACGTTCCTCGGCTCGGCCGGATGGGCACCCGACGGAACGGCCCGGACGCTGGACATGGGCGAGCCCGTCAGGCAGATCCGGCTGCACACCGACATCAGCGCATAGCCAGGGGTCGGTGAACCGCATGGGCGACCCGGCCATATCTTTGAAGTCGTGCCCGAGTCCACCTCTCTGACGCCGCCGCGCGCCCCGGCGCCGCCGCCCGCCGTCCGGCACCGCCGCCTCGGCGTCGTCGTCATGAGCCTCGGCGTGTCGCTGATCGTCGTGGACGCCACCATCGTCGGGGTGCTGCTGCCGCGGATCGTCTCCGACCTCGGCATGACGACCACGGACGCCGAGTGGGTCACCTCGGTGTACTCGCTGGTGTTCGCCGCGCTGCTCATCCCGTTCGGGCGGGCGGGCGACCTGTTCGGCCGCCGCAGGATGTTCGTGCTCGGCGTGACGGTGTTCGCGGCGGCGAGCCTCGCCGCCGCGCTGGCCGGGAGCGGCTCGGCGCTGATCGGCGCGCGGGCGCTGCAGGGCGTCGGCGCCTCGATGATCATGCCGGCGACGCTGTCCACGGTGAACGCCGTGTTCACCGGGCGGGACCGGGCGGTCGCGTTCGGCATCTGGGGCTCGTTGATCAGCGGTATGGCGGCGCTCGGGCCGCTCGCGGGCGGGGCGCTCGCCACCGGAGGCGGCTGGCGCTGGGCGTTCGGGATCAACCTGCCGCTCGGCACCGCGCTGATCGCCGGCGCGCTCCGCCTCATGCCCGAGACCCGGGCTCCCGGCGTCGCGGACGCGCGCCGCGAGATCGACTGGACGGGCGGCGTCCTGTCCGCGCTCGGGCTCGGCGCTCTGGTGTGCGGGATCATCGAGGGACAGACCTACGGCTGGTGGGCGGCGACGCGCCCGTTCTCGACGGCGGGGTTCGACTGGCCGGAGACGGGCCTGTCGCCGGTCCCGGTCGTCCTGGCGCTCGGCATCGTGCTGATCGCCGCGCTCGTCGTCGTGGAGCGGTCCCGGGCGGCCGCCGGACGTCCGGTGATGCTCGACCTGGAGCTGTTCCGCATCCCGAACTTCCGGCGCGGGAACCTGGCCTCGGCCCTCATCAACGTCGGCGAACTGGGGCTGCTGTTCGTCCTTCCGCTGTTCCTGCTGGGCGTGCACGGGACGAACCCGCTGCAGATCAGCCTGGCGATCCTGCCGCTCGCCCTCGGCGCGTTCCTGTCCGGCGGGTACGCGGGCAGGCTCGCCAACAGGCGCGGCGCCCACCAGGTCGTCCAGCTCGGGATGGTGCTGGAGGTCGCCGCGGTCGCCGCGCTGGGCCTGACCGTCTCCGCGACGACCGGCGGGCTCGGGCTCGCGCCGTGGATGCTGCTGTACGGGACCGGCCTCGGCCTGACGTCGGCGCAGCTCACGAACGTGTCGCTGGCGGACGTCCCGGCGGCGCGGTCCGGGCAGGCGTCCGGGACCCAGTCGACGGCCCGGCAGGTCGGCGCGGCGCTCGGCATCGCCGCGATCGGCACGGTTTTCGCGACGAGCCTCGGGCACGCGATGACCGACCGGCTGTCCGGCTCCGGCCTGCCGCCCGGACGGCAGGCCGCGATCGCCCACGACCTGCGCGAGAGCGCCGGGACGTCCGGACGTGATCTTCACGACACGCCGGGAATGGCCACCGCGGCGCGCGCCGCGGACGCGAGCCTCGCCGCCGCGACCAGGCACGCCGCGCTCACCACCGCGGCGATCCTCGCGCTCGGGCTCGGGCTTTCGCTGCGGCTGCGCCCGAGCACTGATCATCATCGGGAAGAATCGAAGCGTTAGTCCCCCTGTCGTCCCACGAGAACATGCGGTAACTGTGGCCACGCTCTCCCAATGGGTCGCCGGATCCCGGCCCCGCACCCTGCCCGCGTCCCTCGTTCCCGTCGTCGTCGGCACCGGCGTCGCCGCCGGCGAGGGCGATCCCGTCTGGTGGCGCGCCGTGCTCGCCGCGTTCGTCGCCCTCGTCCTGCAGATCGGGGTGAACTACTCCAACGACTACAGCGACGGCATCCGCGGCACCGACGAGGTCCGCGTCGGGCCGCTCCGGCTCGTCGGGTCGAAGGTCGCGCCGCCGAAACAGGTGCTCGCCGCCGCGCTCGGCTGCTTCCTCGCCGCCGCCGTGGCCGGGCTCGTCCTCGCCGCCGTGACGACCTGGTGGCTGGTGCTCGTCGGCGCGTTCGCGATCCTCGCCGCCTGGTTCTACACGGGCGGGAAGACCCCGTACGGCTACCGTGCGCTGGGCGAGGTCTCGGTGTTCGTCTTCTTCGGCCTCGTCGCCGTCGTCGGCACGGTGTACGTCCAGGTCGAAGGGCTGCCGTGGGAGGCCTGGGCGGCGGCGGTGCCGATCGGGCTGCTGGCGTGCGGGCTGCTCGTCGCCAACAACCTGCGCGACATCCCCACCGACCGCGAGTCGGGCAAGCGGACCCTCGCCGTGCTGCTCGGCGACCGCTGGACACGGATCATGTACGCGGCCTGCACCGCACTGCCGTTCATGATCGTCCTGGCGCTGGGCGCCGTGCACCCGTGGGCGCTGATCGCGCTGCTCGCGGCTCCGCTGTCGCTGCCGCCGACACGGAAGGTGCTGAACGGCGCGGCCGGTCCCGCCCTGATCCCGGTGCTGGGCGAGACCGGCCGGCTCCAGATCGCCTACGGCGTGTTGCTGGCGGTGGGCCTGGCGCTCTGATCCTCGGCCAGCAGGAACGCGCCGGTCAGCCCCATGACGAGCCCGGCGAGCAGCCCGGCGAGCGCGGTCAGGGCGGCCGCGGCCGTGACGTCCGACGCGAGGAAGCCCGGCCGGGCGAGCATCACGAGGAGCCCGTAGAGGGACCACGCGAACGTGGCCGAGGCGCCGACCCAGGCGACCGCGAGCGGCGCCACGAACCGGCCCGGGCGTTCCACGCGCTGGACGATCAGTACGAGCGCGGTCGCGCCGGCGAGCGCCAGCAGCCCCCACACGCCGTCGGCCAGCTGCTGGCCCAGGTTCCGGTTTTCGAGTTCGTCGGCGCGGAGACCCGCCGTCCCCCCGAACGCCCAGTAGAGGTGCATCGCCGCGAAGGCCGCGGCCGGGACGACCGCCCCGCGCGCCAGGAGCACCTGCAGCGGGTTGGTCGCGCCCTTGGGGACGTCGCTGGTGCGAACGGTGAAGACCCGGGGCCACCGGTCGCGCGCATAGAGGACGAACGCCGTCAGCAGCCCGAGACCCTGCAATGTGAAGCCCGAGTAGACGACGGCGTACACCCAGCCCTGGATCGCGTTGTCGTCCGCTGTGAGCGGCTCCGAGGAGAAGAGCACCTGCAGCAGGCTGCCCAGCGGGACGGCGAGGACGATCGGCGCGAGCAGCCCGACCGCGACCCAGATCGGCGTCAGTACCAGCCAGGCCGGGACGCGCCGGCCCCACCGGAACGTGAAGGTCATCGCGACGAGCACGGCCACCGCGTCCATCGCCATGGTGATCGCGTTGCCCGCGTAGAGCGCGGAGTCCCCGGCCGCGGACGGGTCGTTCCACCCGGCCGTGCTGCCGGACAGCCACGCGATCTTGATCGTGAGGTAGGGGACGCACGCGGCGATCGTCGCCGCGCAGACGGCCAGGCGCAGGCGTCCGGGCGGGGGGTGCGCGGCGCGCGTCCGTTCCGGGAGCAGGTGAGCTGAAACGGTCATGACCCGACGATCCACCGGGCCGCCCGTCCGCCGCCTCCCGCCGCCGGGTGACGTCCGTCCCCCGCGGGGGTGAACCCGGGCCGCTAGCCCCAGCTGATCTCGGGGAGACCCGCGTCGACGAGGGCCTTGTTGACGGCGCTGAACGGGCGGGTGCCGAAGAACTTCTTCGCGCTGAGCGGGCTCGGGTGCGCCGACTCGATCACGGTGTGCTGCGGGCCCGTGATCAGCCGGGCCTTCTTGCGGGCGTAGGCGCCCCAGAGCACGAACACGACCCGCTCGGACTTGTCGTTCAGCGCGCGGATCGCGGCGTCGGTGAAGTCCTCCCAGCCCTTCCCGGCGTGCGAGCCCGCCTCGCCGCCGCGGACGGTCAGCACGGCGTTCAGCAGCAGGACGCCCTGGTCGGCCCAGCGGGTGAGGTCGCCGGACGCCGCCGCCGGGACGTCGAGGTCGGTGCCGAGCTCCTTGTAGATGTTGCGCAGCGACGGGGGCAGCCGCACGCCGTCGCGGACGCTGAAGCTGAGCCCGTGCGCCTGGCCGGGGCCGTGGTAGGGGTCCTGGCCGAGGATCAGGACGCGGGCGCGGTCGAACGGGCAGTGCCGGAACGCGTTGAACAGGTCGTCGCGCGGCGGGTAGACGGTCTGCCCGGCGTACTCCCCCGCGACGAACGCGCCCAGTGCGGCGGTGGCGATCGGGTCGAGCAGCGGGTCGAGCCGCTGCCGCCAGTCGCCGGGCAGCAGTTCCATCAGGTCGAGGGACATCGTCGAGCCTCCGAGAACGTGATCTCCAGTTGCGGAAACCCTAGTGCGGGCCACTGACACGCCAGGCCGAATCCGGGGAGCGCGACGGGCACGACCCTAGGATGAGGCCATATGCCCGAATCCCCCCGTCGGCGGCGTCTCCGCGCGTCCGCGCTGCTCGCCGCGCTCATCCTCCCCGGTCTCGGTGCGGGCTGCGGCGGCTCGTCCGGGCCGACGACCCTGACCGTCCTCGCCGGCTCGTCGCTGACGGAGGTGTTCGGTGAGATCGGGACGGCCTACCACCAGGACAATCCGGGCGTCCGGCTGCGGTTCGTGTTCGGCGCCGCACCGGAGATCGCCGACCGGCTGTCCGAGCACGATCCGGGCGACGTCCTGGTGACCGCGGACAGGACGAGCATGAACGAGGCCGGAGAGTATCTGACCGGACGCCGCCGGATCATCGCGCAGGACTCGCTCACGATCGCGGTCGGGCCGGGCAACCCGCGGCGCATCCGGGGCCTGCGGGACCTGACCCGGCCGGGCCTGCGGGTGGTGGTCGGCGCCGGGTCGGTTCCGGTGGGCCGGTACACCAGGCAGGTCCTCGCCAAGGCGGGTCTGACGGTCCGATGGAGCAGCGAGGAGATCGGCGCGCGGGCCGTCCTGGACCGGATCCGCTCGGGGGAGGCCGACGCGGGCCTCGTGTACATCACCGACCTGCGCTCGGCCGGGATCGCGGCGAGCAGCGTCCCCATCCCTGCCGACCAGAACGTCACCGTGGCCTTCCCCGCCGCCGCCCTCCGTGACGGAGACCACAAGGACGCCGCGAACGCCTTCCTGTCGTGGTTGCTCACACCCGCAGCGCAGAAGCTGTTCAACAAGTACGGCTTCGTCACTCCGAGCGCCCCTCAGTAGGCCGCACCCGGGGCCGCCCATGGCAGGGGGAACGGATGGGGACCGAACGCCGTTTATCTCCCCGGGACCCGCCGGGGTTCCGGGCCGGCCGTCGCGGCGGCGGGCGCCAGCGGGAACACCTTGATCATTCGGGGAGATGCCAGACGTGCCGGACCAGCGACCCGCGCCGCGGCCGAACGAGGCGCCACAGCCCAGCAGGACGTCGCCGCCGGACACCGGTGCGCGCCGCTCCGGCTCCGCGGAGCCCGGCAGGCGCCAGTCGGTGCCGCCCCGCAGCGACCCCGACCAGCCGTGGCGCGCCGAAGGCGTCCCGGACCGGCGGAACCGGCCGGCGCGCGGTCTGGGCGGAGGCGGGTGGAGGCCGGGCCGCAACACCGCTCTCTTCTGGGGGCTGCTGCTGGCCGTCTTCGCGCTGAGCTACATGTCCATGCACGTCACCGGCCAGAAGGAACGGGTGACGATCCCCTACACGGCGTTCACCCAGCAGGTCGCCGCCGGGAACGTCAAGGACGTCTACACCAAGGGCTACGAGATCCAGGGCCAGCTGAAGAGCAAGCAGCAGGTCCCGGGGCACGGGGAGAAGACCTACACCTCCTTCGAGACGCTGCGCCCGGCGTTCGCCGACGACAAGATCTACACGCAGATGGTGCAGAAGGGTGTCGAGGTCGAGGCCAAGCCGGTCAACGAGGACCGCGGCCTGCTCGCCAACCTGCTGCTGTCGCTGCTGCCGACCCTGCTGTTCGTCGGCCTGTGGGTCGGCGTGATGGTGTGGCTGCAGCGCCGCATGACCGGCGGCGGTGGCGGCGGGCTCATGGGCGGCTTCGGCCGCTCCCCCAAGCCCGTCGCGCCGGACGAGAAGCGCGCCACGTTCGCCGACGTCGCCGGCATCGACGAGGTCGAGGCCGAGCTGAGCGAGGTCGTCGACTTCCTCAAGGACCCGGGCAAGTACCGCAGGATGGGCGCCCGCGTCCCGCGCGGCGTGCTGCTGACCGGCTCGCCCGGCACCGGCAAGACGCTGCTGGCCCGCGCCGTCGCCGGGGAGGCCGACGTCCCGTTCTACTCAGCGGCCGCATCGGAGTTCATCGAGATGGTCGTCGGCGTCGGCGCGGCCCGCGTCCGCGAGCTGTTCACCGAGGCCCGCAAGACCGCCCCGTCCATCATCTTCATCGACGAGATCGACACGATCGGCCGGACGCGCGGCGGCGGCGCCAGCATGGGCGGGCACGACGAGCGCGAGCAGACGCTCAACCAGATCCTCACCGAGATGGACGGCTTCTCCGGCTCCGAGGGCGTCGTCGTGATCGCCGCGACGAACCGCCCCGACATCCTCGACCCGGCGCTGCTGCGTCCCGGGCGCTTCGACCGGCAGGTCGCGGTCTCCCCGCCCGACCTGGACGGACGTGTCGCGATCCTCGGCGTCCACACCCGCGACGTCCCGCTCGACGCCGACGCCGACATCGTCTCGATCGCGAAGATGACGCCCGGCATGACCGGCGCCGAACTGGCCAACCTCGTCAACGAGGCCGCCCTGCTCGCCGTCAAGCGCGAGAAGGACGCCGTCGACATGGACGACTTCCAGAGCGCGCTGGAGAAGGTGCAGCTCGGCACGCGCCGCTCCCTGGTCATGCCGTTCGAGGAGCGGCGCCGCACGTCGTACCACGAGTCCGGGCACGGGCTGCTCGGCATGCTGCAGCCGGGCGCCGACCCGGTCCGGAAGATCACGATCGTGCCGCACGGCCGCGCGCTCGGCGTCACCGTGTCCACCCCGGACGACGACCGGTACGCCTACGACGAGCGCTACCTGCGCGGCCGCATCATCGGCGCCCTCGGCGGCATGGCGGCCGAGGAACTGGTGTTCGGCGTGATCACCACCGGCTCGGAGAGCGACCTGGAGCAGGTCACCAAGATCGCTCGTGGGATGGTCGGCCGCTGGGGCATGTCGCAGAAGATCGGCCCCCTGTCGATCCTCCCGGCCGACGGCGACGGCCCGGTGAGCCATTACGCCGCCCAGGGCACCCTGGACGCGGTCGACCTGGAGGCCCGCCGCATCGTCGACGAGTGCTACGCCGAAGCCCTGGAGACCCTCCGCGCCAACCGGGGCAGGCTGGACTCCCTCGCCGCCGCACTCCTGGAGAACGAGACCCTCGACGAGACCGCCGCCTACGCCGCCGCGGGCATCGACCGCACCATCCGCGAACCCGACCTGTCGAAGACCTGACCTCACGGCCGCGATCACCGATCCTGGGTACGCTGGTCACACACGGTCTCTACACTGACGGGAGCCGAGCGTGATGGAAGAGTCACCCAAAGTGAGCATTGTTGCCACGATTCACCACCACCGCGAGCTCCCCGACACCCCCTACAACCTCTGGATGCGGGACGAGCTCGCCGACGTACTCGATCTTCCCCACGACGGCACCCGAGTCGAAATCATCGGTGGGGAGATCGTCGTGTCACCAGGGCCGGACTACGCGCACAATGCCATTGTCCGCAGAGGATCTCGCCCTGGCGCTCGAAGTCACTTCGCCGAGCACCGCGCCCGAAGACCGTCGTCCTGGGCTGCGCCGGGCCAACCCGACCAAGTGGAACGGGTACGCGCGGGTCGGCATCCCCTTCTACCTCCTGGTCGACCGCGATCCCGGCGAAGCTCAGACGACGCTGTTCAGTGAACCGGACACCGCATCCGGCTCATACAAGGAGTCGATGACCTGGGCCTTCGGCGAGGCCATCAAGTTGCCCGAGCCGTTCGGCATCGAGATCCCCACCAGCGAGTGGGAGCCCTGGCAGCGCGGGCAGGGGTAGGGCCGGTCAGCCGGCCCGGGGAACGCCGATCGGGTTGGGATACGGGATCTCGTCGCCCAGCGCCCTCGCCGCTGGGAAGAGTGACTCGTAGACCGCGGTGGGGTCGTCCAGGACGTCGTAAGGGGGCGCCGCCAGTTCGTCGGTACTCTGTTCGATGCGCGCCTTGAGGGCTCGTCCCTTCTCGGTGGCCCGCCCGTCCGCCATGAGTCCGCGGCGGGTGAAGGCGTCGACCGCCTCGGCCCATTCCTCCGGTGACCAGCCGCGGCTCTCTTGGAGGCGCTCGGCGGGGACGACACCCACGGCGGACGCAAGCACGTTCGCCTCCAGTCCGTTCAGCCCCTCCCCGGTCAGGAGAGCGACGTGCCCGTCCCCCCGGTGCTCCCTCAAGGCGGTGGTCGCCTGCCAGAGCGCCTCCACAGGGTCCTCGGGGACGGGCAGGTCCCGGTTCGCCGCGAACAGGGGACGCCCTGCCCCGTCCGCCGCCGTCACCACCTCGTGGAGAAGCGGTGCCGCCGTCACCGCCACGCCCTCGATTCCCGGAAAGGCCCGGCGCAGCGCGCGGGCCGCGGCCGCGCCCCGTAGCCGGAGGATGCTCTCGGGCGAAGCGAAGGCCCACGCGTCCGGTACGGCCCGTCGTACCCGCGCCGGATGGAACCCGAAGAAAGTCGCCTCGACGGTCCCGGCGGACACCGGCCCGAGCGGCGCGGCGCGGCTCCCGAAGTACCCCATCCAGAAGCCCTTGAGACCGGCCTCCCTGTTGGCCGTCCGGCACTCTTCGGCGAAGTACGTCACCGCGTGCAGCGGCTCGATGATCTTCCAGATCTCCCGGGCGAACGTCGCATCCATCAAGCGAACGCTAAGGCCGTTCCCGGTCCCCGGACAAGCCCCGGTCACATCCGCCGGGCCGGCTTCGTCAGTGCTATGAAGGAGCCGACCGAGGGAGACGCATGGACGAGCGGGAGTTTCTGGCCGAGCGGTTCGAGGGGCACCGCACGCATCTGAAGGCGGTCGCCTACCGGATGCTCGGGTCTCTCGCGGAGGCCGATGACGCCGTCCAGGAGGCCTGGTTGCGGCTCAGCCGCTCCGACGCCGACGACATCGATAATCTGGGCGGCTGGCTGACCACGGTCGTGGGGCGGGTGTGCCTGGACATGCTGCGCTCCCGCACGTCCCGCCGCGAGGACCCGCTGGAGGAACGTCTCCCCGACCCGGTCATCGGCCCCGCCGACGGCGCCGACCCTGAACACGAGGCGCTGATGGCCGACTCGGTCGGGCTCGCCCTCCTCGTGGTGCTGCAGTCCCTCACCCCCGCCGAGCGGCTGGCGTTCGTCCTGCACGACACGTTCGCGGTCCCGTTCGAGGACATCGCGCCCATCGTGGGGCGGACCCCGGCTGCGGCCCGGCAGCTCGCCAGCCGCGCCCGCCGCCGGGTGCGGGGCACGACGCCGTCCCCCGAGCGGAATCCGGCACGCCAGCGCGCCGTCGTGGAGGCGTTTCACGCCGCCGCCCGCGACGGCGACTTCGACGCGCTCGTCTCGGTCCTCGACCCGGACGTGGTGCTGCGCGCCGACGTCGGCGCCGTGCCCGGCGGCTGGACGGAGATCCACGGTTCGGCGGAGGTCGCCGGGCAGGCGCTCATGTTCCGGGAGGCGCCCGGCACGACCGTGCCCGCGATGGTCAACGGGACCGCCGGCGTGGTCAACGTCAGGGACGGGCGCCCATGGTCCGTGCTGTCCTTCACCGTCGCGGACGGCCGGATCGTCGCGATCGACATCCTCGCCGACCCGGACCGGCTGGCCGGCCTCGACCTCGACATCCTCGGCTGAGCCGCAGGCGTTCCCGCCCGCCCGCCGGCACGCGGCGGAGCCGCTGAAGGCGGGCGGTCAGGCGAACAGGAGGGAGGCCCACACGGCGGCGTTGCCGGCGACCACCATCGCCATGGAGTACTGCAGGAACGCGTGTTTGCGCCAGACGATTTTCGAGAGCGCGATCAATTGCGTGCTGAGCACGAGTTTGCTCCGGCGATCGCCGCCGTTCTCCAGGGCGCCGACGAGTTCTGCGGGCGTCCAGCGCCGCAGGTGGCCGAAGTAGACATAGTTCTGCGCCCAGTTCCGGCGCGCATCGCGGCGATTGAGCTGCGGGAACACCGCCGAGCCGGCCAGCGCGATCGCGGCCACCAGCAGCGCCACGCCGATCCGGAAGCCCCAGGTCTCCCATTCGGAGAGTCGGTCGAGCCGTTTTCCATGTCCGGCGAACACGATGATCATGCTGAGGATCGCCGTCTCCAGCGTGAGGATCACCGACGCCTTGGCGTCCACCTTGGCGGTCCAGTCGTGCAGCGCCTGATGCACCCGCCACGCGTACGACTCGAACGGCTCGTTGGCGAGCCCTTGCGGTCGATACTCCCTGTTCGCTGTGTCTGCCACGCACTTTGGACGGCCTTTCGCCGCGCCCCGGTTCTGCGAGTAGCGGATATATGTCCGTCAGGTAATGGCACGGTGGAAGAGGACTTTGTCCTTGCCGGGGCCATCGTGGGCGGACGCCGGGGTGACGGTGAAGCCCGTGGATCGGTGGAAGGCGATAGAGGGGGTGTTCTGGGGAGAGGTCAGGGCGTGGACGGTCGTACGGCCGTCGGCCCGGGCAAGGGCGAAAAAGGTCTCGTAGAGGCGGCGCGCCAAGCCGGTTCCACGGAAGGTGGGTTTCACCCCGGCGAAGTGGATGTAGGCCGTGTCGGGAATGGACGGGGAGAGGAACCCGACGAGGAAACCCGCCAGATCATCGCCGGCCTCGGCGACGAGACTGGTGCGGTGGAAATGGTCGAGGAACAGGCGGGGCAGGGCACCGTGGACCTCGCGGCCCCACCAGTCGTCCACGACGGCGATGATGCGGTCGTAGTCGTCAGGTGTGGCGGGACGAAGGTTCATGGGAGGAGCGCCGGAAGGGCCGCCGGCCTGGACATGGCCTTGAGGCCGTCCAGGACGGACGTGGGCGGCGCGGCGTAGACCGTGGGGTGGACGGGGTCGCCGGGATAGGCGAGACGGTCCTCGGACGCGGAGAACCTGACGTCGACGCCCGGCTTGTTGCCTCGCGGATCGAGCAGGACCCAGCGGTCGTCTACAAGGGCGGCCGTGAGCCCGTGCAGAACCCCGGACGACTTCTGATAGCACAGCCCCGCCTGGATGCCGCCCGCGCGCAGCAGGGCGACATAGGCGTGGGCCTTGGCGTAGCAGAGTCCGGTGCGCTGGTCGAGGACGTCGGAGGCGCGCCAGGGGACGCGGGTGTCACCGGTGTCCATGGAGTGCGGGATCCGGTCCCGGACGTGGTCGAACGCCGCGTGCGCGTAGGCGACGTCGTCGCCGGTGCGCAGCTCCGAGGCGATCGACTGGACGAGCGGGTGCTCGATGTCGATCGCCTCGGACGCGGCCAGGTAGTCCCAGGGGGCGGCGGCGAAGTCCATCACAGCCCGAGAAGCGCCTCGATGCCGAGCGTGAGGCGGTCGAGCTCGGGGACCCTGCGGACGGCCAGCAGGACCCCGGGCATGAACGACTCCCGGTTCATCGAGTCGTGCCGGATGGTGAACAGCTCGCCGTGCCCGCCGAGGACGACCTCCTGGTGGGCGATGGCCCCGGACATCCGGACGGCGTGCACGCGGACGCCGTCCACGTCGGCCCCCCGGGCCCCCTCGACCTCGGAGGTCGTGGCGTCCGGGGACGCGGGCACCCCGGCCTCGGCGCGGGCCGCGGCGACCAGTTCGGCGGTGCGGTAGGCGGTGCCGGACGGGGCGTCGGCCTTGTTCGGGTGGTGCGTCTCGACGATCTCGACGGACTCGAAGAACGGGGCGGCCTTCTGCGCGAAGTGCATCATCAGCACCGCGCCGATTCCGAAGTTCGGGGCGATGACCACGTTGCCCGCCGAGTCGTCGGTGAGCCAGGACCGGACGGTGTCGAGCCGGGACGGGTCGAACCCGGTGGTGCCGACGACCGCGTGCAGGCCGTGCTCGACGCACCATCGGAGGTTGTCCATGACGACGCCGGGGTGGGTGAAGTCGACCACGACCTCGGCGGCGGTCAGCTCGTCGAGCGCGTCGCCCTGGTCGACGGCGGCGACGAGTTCCATGTCGCCGGCCCCCCGCACGGCACGGCACACCTCGGCGCCCATGCGGCCCCGCGCGCCCAGCACCCCGACCTTGATCACGTGTTCCTCCCGGTTGGCCTCCCGCCCGAGCCTATCGTCAGAAGCGCTTGCCCAGCTCGCGCGCCTCCGCGTGCGCGGTGCGGCGGCCGGTCTCGGCGTCGGCGGTGGCCAGGTTCGGGCGGAACTCGACCGTGCGGATGTCGGTGACGCCCGTCCAGCGCAGCCAGCCCTCCAGGAACGGGGCCTGGTGGTCGCGGCCGAACGCGGGCGGACGACCCTGCCCGTAGACGGCGCTGGAGTAGACGACGGCGGCCTTCTTGTCCTGGAGCAGGCCGCTGTACCCCTTCTCCGGGTCGAAGCGGAACACCCAGCCGGGCTGCGAGACGACGTCGATGAACTGCTTCATGATGTACGGGACGCCGGAGTTCCACATCGGGACGCTGAACAGGTAGCGGTCATAGGAGTCGTAGCGCTCGAAGACCTCGCGGGCGGCCCGCCATGCGGCGGCCTGGTCATCGGCCGGCTCCTCCCCCGCGAACACCGTCATCTTGGCGCCGGCGCCGGCGGGCCCGAACGCGGGAAGAACGCCGTCCCACAGGTCGAAGTGGTCGACGACGTCGCCGTGCGTCTCGCGGTAGGCGTCCAGGAACGTCTCGGCGATCGCCAGCGACTCGGACGCGCCGCCCCGGGGAGAGGCGGAGATGTGCAGCAGACGGGACATGAGGGATCCTCTCAGACAGACATGCGGACCAGAGTCCGTTTACCCTGGAAAGGGTAACGGACCCTGGTCCGCTTAACAAGCCGGTCTGCGTCCGGGTCTCAGGCCGCGAACTCGCGACCTCCTACCGGGCCGATCACGGTGAGGGCCTGGGGGACGGCCAGGACCTCGCGGGCGATGGCGCGGACGTCGTCCAGGGTGACGGCCTCGATACGGGCCAGGACCTCGTCCACCCGCAGCAGCGACTCGTAGACCAGTTCGCTCTTGCCGATGCGGCTCATGCGGGAGCCGGTGTCCTCCAGGCCGAGGACCATGGCGCCGCGCAGCTGCCCCTTGCCGCGCTCAAGCTCCTCGGCGGTGAGGCTGTCCTCGGCGGCCTTGGCGAGTTCGTCCCGGCAGATCGACAGGACCTCTTCGGCCTTGGCCGGCTGGCAGCCCGCGTAGACGCCGAAGATGCCCGAGTCGGCGTACTGGGCGGTGTAGCTGTAGACCGAGTAGGCGAGCCCGCGCTTCTCGCGGATCTCCTGGAAGAGGCGGGACGACATGCCGCCGCCGAGCGCCGCGTTCAGCACGCCGAGCGCGAACCGGCGGTCGTCGGTGCGGGACGTGCCGGCGCCGCCGAGGATGATGTGCGCCTGCTCGGTGTCCTTGTCGATCACGACGGTGCGCGGGTCGAGGGGCGCGGGCGTCCCGTCGATGCGTGGCGCGGCGGGCGCGGCGCCGCCGGTGAGGTGCCCGGCGAACGCGCGGGACACCAGCCGGACGACCTCCTCGTGGTCGATGTTGCCCGCGACCGACACCACCAGGTTGGACGGGACGTAGTGGTCCCGGTAGTAGCCGTGGATCCGGTCCCGGGACAGCGCGTTGATCGAGTCCTCGGTGCCGAGGATAGGGCGTCCGAGCGGGGTGTCGCCGTACAGCGCGGTGGCGAACTCGTCGTGGATCAGGTCGCCGGGGTCGTCGTCGCGCATGTGGATCTCTTCGAGGATCACGCCGCGCTCGGCCTCGACGTCCTCGGGCCGGTTGACGGACTCGGCGACCATGTCGGAGACGACGTCCACGGCGAGCGGGAGGTCGGAGTCCAGGACCCGCGCGTAGTAGCAGGTGTACTCCTTGGCGGTGAACGCGTTGAGGTCGCCGCCGACCGCGTCGATCGCCGCGGAGATCTCCAGCGCCGACCGCCGTTTCGTGCCCTTGAACAGCACGTGCTCCAGGTAGTGGCTGGCGCCGGCGTCGGCCGGGGCCTCGTCGCGGGAGCCGACCGCCGACCAGATGCCGAACGCGGCGGACCGCACGGTCGGCATCGTCTCGGTGATGACGCGCAGGCCGCCGGGCAGCACGGTGCGGCGCACCGCGCCGGCGCCGTCGGTGTGGATCGTGGTGGTGGTGCCGGGCTCCTGCGCCCTCGCCGGCAGGGTCACGTGTCGCTCACATTCCGAGTCGTGGGAAAACGGTCGGCCGGCCGCCCCGCGAAGGGGACGGCCGGCCGCTCATAGCCGAGGTCAGGAGTTGCGCTGGCCGGCGTCGTCGGAGCCGCGGCGGGTGCGGCGCCGGCGCGGGCCGCGCCGCTCGCCGTCGTCGCGGCGCTCCCGGCGCTCGCCGGAGTCACCGTCGCCGTCGCCGTCGCCGGACGCCTCGGGGGCGTCGCCGTCGTCGGGCTTCTCGGCGGACTCCCGCTCGACCACCTCGACCGGCACCAGCGACAGCTTGCCGCGCTGGTCGATCTCGGTGACCTCGACCTGGATCTTCTCACCGACGCCCATCACGTCGTCGACGTTCTCGATCCGCGCGCCGCCGTGCAGCTTGCGGATCTGCGAGACGTGCAGCAGGCCGTCCTTGCCGGGCAGCAGCGACACGAACGCGCCGAACGTGGTGGTCTTGACGACGGTGCCGAGGAACCGCTCGCCGACCTCCGGCATGTGCGGGTTCGCGATCGAGTTGATCGCCTGCCGCGCGGCCTCCGCGGACGGACCGTCGGTGGCGCCGACGTAGATCGTGCCGTCGTCCTCGATCGTGATGTCGGCGCCGGTGTCGTCCTGGATCGAGTTGATCATCTTGCCCTTGGGGCCGATGACCTCGCCGATCTTGTCGACCGGGACCTTGATGGTGATGATCCGCGGCGCGTTCGGGCTCATCTCGGCGGGCGCCTCGATGGCCTCCTGCATCACGTCCAGGATCGCCAGGCGGGCGCCCTTGGCCTGCTTCAGCGCGGCGGCCAGCACCGAGGCGGGGATGCCGTCGAGCTTGGTGTCCAGCTGCAGCGCGGTGATCACGTCACGGGTGCCGGCGACCTTGAAGTCCATGTCGCCGAACGCGTCCTCGGCGCCGAGGATGTCGGTGAGGGTGACGTACTCGTCGCCCTCGTTGATCAGGCCCATCGCGATGCCCGCCACCATCTGCCTGAGCGGGACGCCCGCGTCCAGCAGCGACATGGTGGACGCGCAGACCGAGCCCATCGAGGTGGAGCCGTTGGACCCGAGCGCCTCCGACACCTGCCGGATCGCGTACGGGAACTCCTCGCGGGTCGGCAGCACCGGGATCAGGGCGCGCTCGGCGAGGGCGCCGTGCCCGATCTCGCGCCGCTTCGGCGAGCCGACCCGGCCGGTCTCCCCGGTGGAGTACGGCGGGAAGTTGTAGTTGTGCATGTAGCGCTTGGTGCGCTCGGGGTTCAGCGTGTCGATCGTCTGCTCCATGCGGAGCATGTTCAGCGTCGTCACACCGAGGATCTGCGTCTCGCCGCGCTCGAACAGCGCCGAGCCGTGCACCCGCGGCACGACGTGCGCCTCGGCGGTCAGCTGGCGGATGTCCTTCAGTCCGCGGCCGTCCATGCGCAGCCCGTCGCGGATGACCCGCTCGCGGACCAGCTTCTTGGTGACGGCGCGGTAGGCGGCGGAGATCTCCTTCTCGCGCCCCTCGAACTGCTCGGCGAGCTTCTCGGCGGTGGCCGCCTTGATCTCGTCCAGCCGGGTCTCGCGCTCCTGCTTGGCGGCGATGGTCAGCGCCTGCGCCAGGTCGCCGCTGACCGCGTCGGTGACGGCGGCGAGCACGTCGTCCTGGTAGTCCAGGAAGATCGGGTACTCGGCGGTCTCCTTGGCGGCGATGGCGGCGAGATCGCTCTGCGCCTTGCACAGCACCTTGATGAACGGCTTGGCCGCCTCGAGGCCCTCGGCAACGGTCTCCTCGGTCGGGGCGGTCGCGCCCTCGCCGACGAGCTTGAGGGTGTCGCGGGTGGACTCCGCCTCCACCATCATGATCGCGACATCGCCGTCCGCCAGCACGCGGCCGGCGACGACCATGTCGAAGGTGGCGTTCTCCAGTTCGGGATGGGTCGGGAAGCCGACCCACTGGCCCTCGATCAGCGCGACGCGGACGCCGCCGATCGGCCCGGAGAACGGCAGGCCCGCCAACTGCGTGGACATCGAGGCGGCGTTGATCGCCACGACGTCGTACAGGTGGTCGGGGTGCAGCGCCATGATCGTCTCGACGACCTGGATCTCGTTGCGCAGGCCCTTGGTGAACGACGGGCGCAGCGGCCGGTCGATCAGCCGGCAGGTGAGGATCGCGTCCTCGGACGGCCGGCCCTCGCGGCGGAAGAACGAGCCGGGGATGCGCCCGGCCGCGTACATCCGCTCCTCGACGTCCACGGTCAGCGGGAAGAAGTCCAGGTTGTCCTTGGGCTTCTTGGACGCGGTCGTCGCCGACAGCACCATCGTCTCGTCGTCGAGGTAGGCGACGGCGGACCCGGCCGCCTGCCGGGCCAGCCGGCCGGTCTCGAACCGGATGGTGCGGGTGCCGAACGTGCCGTTGTCGATCACGGCCTCGGTGGTCTGCGCACCGTCGATGCGCACGGCTTCTGTCACGGGAAACCTCCTCAGGGTTCCATGTCGGTCCTCGCGGCCGTTTCCCGTTGGCTTGTCACGCTGCCGGTCTTCGATCGAAGCACCCGGATCGACAGGCCCGCCGATGCGGCGGAACGGATCCGGAAGCCACTACCGAGGACCGGCCCGCACCAGCGGTGTCCGCGAGGCTTGTCTGCAGTTGTACGGCCGGCCGCGGCCTTTCGGCCGGGCGCGGCCAGGGCGCCGGCGGCCGGCACGTCCGGCCGGGCCACCGGCACGGCCGGGCGGGACTCTCCGGCCCGCCGGCCGTAAAGGAAGGGAGTGGCCCGGCGGACCACTCCCTCACCCTGCTAGCGGCGCAGCCCGAGTCGCTCGATCAGCTGCCGGTAGCGGTTGATGTCCTTGTTCGAGAGATACTTCAGGAGGCGGCGGCGACGGCCGACCAGCAGCAGCAGTCCACGGCGGCTGTGGTGGTCGTGCTTGTGCTCCTTGAGGTGCTCGGTCAGATCGTTGATGCGGCGCGTCAGCAGCGCGACCTGGACCTCCGGCGATCCGGTGTCACCCTCAGTGGTCGCGTACTCGGCGATGATCTGGTTCTTCGTGGCGGTGTCGAGCGACACGTGGCTCCTTCGATGAATTCGTCACCCGCAGATCCGGGGCCCGGTGGGCGCGCGGGTCCGCATGGTGCGTGTTAAGAGAGTGGCGGGCCGCATGAGGGTGCAGCCAGCCGCGCCGGGGCCCTTCCCGGCGACTATTCACCGTACCATGTCGTGTTGATTGCAAGCCCGGCTGTGTTTGCTGCAAGCCCGGCCCAAGGTGCTCGCCTGGCGGCTCGCACCTTGACCGTTCTTGGGGCGAGCGCGACCTCGCTTCGCGAGCTTCCCGGTGGGGCTCGCCTTCGGCTTTGCCCCACCGGTCAGGTCGCGCGCTCGCGTGACGGTCGGGGCCTCCCCTTGCAATGGCTCGGCGGTCTGGGATGGGCCTTAGGACGTGATCTCGCGGGCTCGGGCCACGTCGCGGTGCATTTCCTCGATCAGGGCCTCGATCGAGTCGAACTTCAGGGTGTCGCGGATACGGGCTGTGAAGTCGGCGGCCATGTGTTCGCCGTACAGGTCCAGGTCGTCGCGGTCCAGTGCGTACGCCTCGACCGTGCGCTCTCCGGCGCCCTCGAACGTCGGGTTGGTGCCTATGGAGATCGCGGCGGGCCAGCGGAAGCCGGGGTAGCGGTCGGAGTCGCAGATCAGCCAGCCGCCGTAGACGCCGTCGGCGGGGATCGCCGTGTGCGGCATCGTCTCCAGGTTGGCCGTCGGGAACCCGAGCGCGCGGCCCCGCTGGTGGCCGCGGACGACGACGCCCTCGACGCGGTGCGGACGGCCGAGCGCCCGCACGGCCGCCTCGACGTCCCCCGCGTCGAGCCGCCCCCGGATGTAGCTGGACGAGATCGTGTCACCGTTGGCCACGAGCGGCATGCCCTCGGCCGTGAAGTCGTACTTCTCGCCGAGCTCCCGCAGCAGCGCGACGTCTCCCTTGGCCTTGTGGCCGAACCGGAAGTCCTCGCCCACGATGACGTGAACCGCGTGGAGACGGTCGACCAGCACCTGCCGGACGAACTCGTCCGGCGGCGTCTTCGACAGCTCCAGGGTGAACGGCACGACCACGACCGCGTCCGTGCCGAGCCCCTCCAGCAGCTCGACCCGGCGCCGGGTGGTGGCGAGCAGCGGCGGATGCGTGCCCGGACGCACGACCTCGTCCGGGTGCGGATCGAACGTGATCACCACCGACCGGACGCCGCGGCGCCGCGCCTCCTCGGCGGCGGCCCCGACGATCCGCTGATGGCCGCGGTGCACGCCGTCGAACACCCCGATGGTGACGACCGAACGGCCCCAGTCCTCGGGGACCTCGTCGAGGCCATTCCAGCGCCGCACCATTGTCTCCCTGCGTAGCACGTGCCTGTCCGGTATCTCTTGCCGTCCTTAAGAGTGCCATGCGGGGGCGGGGGCGGTCGCACCCAGGGGGCGTGGTGCGCGGCACCCGGCGTCAGCCGGACTGGTAGACGACCAGGGAGACCGCGATGTACTGCAGGACGTAGGCCGCCAGCGTGCAGGCGTGGAAGACCTCGTGGAACCCGAACCAGCGCGGCGACGGGTTGGGCCGGCGCAGCCCGTACACCACCCCGCCGACGCTGTAGCAGACGCCGCCGATCGCGACGAGCAGGCAGGCGGCCAGACCCGCGCCGTCCAGGAACTGCGGCATGAAGAACACCGCCACCCAGCCCAGCACGATGTAGAGCGTCACGTACAGGGAGCGGGGGGCGCCGATCCAGGTCGTCCGGAAGACGACGCCGGCGACGGCCCCGATCCACACGGTGAGGAGGACGGCGATGCGGACGCCGCCGTCCAGCGCCAGGACGGCGAACGGCGTGTACGTCCCGGCGATGATCAGATAGATGTTGGCGTGGTCGAACCGGCGCAGCACCTCGATCAGCCGGTGCGAACGCTGCCGGTGGTAGGTTCCCGAGATTCCGAAGAGCATCCCCGACGCCGCCACGTACAGCGCCGACGCGAGCCGCGCCTCCACGCTCGGGCCGAGCGCCACCAGCACCAGCCCGGCGACCAGCACCGCGGGGAACGCGCCGAGGTGCAGCCAGCCGCGCAGCCGGGGCCGAGTGGGGGACGCCACCGGGCGGTGGTCCTTCAGAGTGGTCACGGACACCTCCTCACCAACCTACGCTTACGTAGGTTACGCGAGCGTAGGTTATGTCGCACCCATTTCGTCCGGTGATGCTCGCCACGCGCGGAGGCGGGCGCCCTCCGGTCAGGGGACGAACACGGCGACGGGCTTGGCGACCTTTCCCTGCTCCTCGACGAGCGCGAGAAGCGTCCCATCTGGCGCGAAGACCCCGACGGGTCCCGGCCCCAGTCCGGCCGCCGCGAGCCGTCCCCCGTGCGCGACCTTGCGGGCGTCGTCGTCCGACACGTCGCGGCGCGGGAACACCGCCGCGACCGCCTCCCCCATCGGGAGGATCTCCAGTTCCCCGGCGAGCTGGTCCAGCGTCCGCGCCATGGACAGGTCGTAGGGCCCGACGCGGGTGCGGCGAAGCGCGGTCAGATGGCCGCCGCAGCCGAGGGACGCGCCGAGGTCGCGGGCCAGCGCCCGGATGTAGGTGCCCGACGAGCAGGCGATGGAGGCGTCCACATCGATCAGGTCGCCGTGCCGCCGGACGTCCAGGACGGTGAAGTCGCCCACCGTCACGGTGCGGGCGGCGAGTTCGACCTCCTCGCCCTTGCGGGCCATCTTGTAGGCCCGCTCCCCGTTCACCTTGATCGCACTGACCTGTGGCGGAACCTGCTGGATCGTCCCGGTCAGCTCGGCGATGCCCGCCCGCAGGGCCTCATCGGTGACGGACCCGGCCGGCGCGGTCGCGGTGGTCTCCCCCTCGGCGTCGTCGGTGTTGGTCGACTCGCCCAGCCGGAACGTGGCGTCGTAGCCCTTCTCCGTCAGCGCGAGATGCCCGAGGAGGCGGGTGGCCTTGCCGACCCCGAGGACGAGGACACCGGTCGCCATCGGGTCCAGCGTGCCCGCGTGCCCGACCCGCCGGGTCTTCGCCAGCCGCCGCATCTTGCCGACGACGTCGTGCGACGTCCATTCGGCGGGCTTGTCCACGATGACGAGTCCCGAGTTCTCCACGCGCGCTCCGCTTTCAGTCGTCGGGTTCGCCGGGGACGCGCAGCGCGGCGCGCAGCCGGTCGATGATCCAGGCGGGCTCCCCGCCCATGGTGAACGCGGCGGCGGTGCGGTGCCCGCCCCCGCCGAGCTCGACGCAGGCGCGACCGACGTCGACCGAGCCCTTGGAGCGGGTGGACACGTACCACTCGCCCCGGTCGTTCTCCTTGCACACGACCGCGACCTCAGCCTCGTCGGCACGCCTGAGCTGGTCGATGACCCCTTCGAGCTGGTCGTAGGTGACGTCCCGGGCGTCCCGGTCGGCACGCGCGATCGTCGTCCAGACCAGGCCCCGGCCGCCGGCGGCGTCGCGCTCCAGCCGGGCCCGCGCGAGCGCCCCGGCGAGAACCTGCAGGTAGCCGAAGGGTGCGCGGTCCCACAGCTCGCGGCTGACCGCCTCCGGCCGGACGCCGGCGGTCAGCAGCCGTCCAGCCAGGTCATGCACCTCCGGGGTCGTGCAGGGGTACCGGAACGAGCCGGTGTCGCTGGCGAGCCCGGCGTACAGGCCCTGGGCGATGTCGCGGTCCAACGGGACGCCGAGCCTGCGGATCAGCTCCTCGACGAGCACCGCCGTGGCCGCGGCGTCCGGATCCACCAGCCGCACCCCGCCGAACTCGGTGTTGGACGCGTGGTGGTCGATGACGATCAGGGCGCCGGCCCGGTCGGCAGGATCCGCGAGCGAGCCGAGCCGGGCCCGGCCGGCCGCGTCCAGCGAGATCATCAGGTCCGGGGCGGCCGGCACCCGGGCCGGCTCGACCAGCATCTCCTGGCCGGGCAGGAAGCGCAGGCTCGCCGGAACCCGGAACGGCTCCCCGAAGGACGCGAGGCAACGCTTGCCCAGTGCGCGCAGCGCCTGCGCGAGCGCCAGCATCGAGCCCAGCGCGTCACCGTCGGGCGCGACATGGCAGGCGAGGCAGACCTCGCCGGCCCCGTGGATCAGCTCGACCGCCCGGTCCCATTCGAGATCGGCGGACACCGCGACGGGGGCGGCGGTCTCGGCCGGGCCGCTCACGATGACGGGCGTCCGGAACGGCCGTCCTCACCGTCCCCCGCGGCGTCATGCCCGTCGAAGTCGGGGTCGTCCTCGTCCTCGTCGTCCTCGTCGAGGTCCGCGTCATCGTCGGAATCGGGCTCGCGATAGGGGTTCGCGTCGCCCGCGTGAGCCGCGCCCTGGGCGGCCCGCGCCACTTCGGCGTCCTTCGCGCGGGCCTTGGCCAGCAGGTCGTCGATGTGCGCCGCGTTCTCCATCAGGGAGTCCATGACGAAGGTGATGCTGGGCGTGTGGCGGACGCCCGTCTTCCTGCCCACCTCCGACCTGATGACGCCCTTGGCGCTCTCCAGCGCGGCGGCGGTCTCGGCGCGCTCGCCGTCCGACCCGTACACCGTGTAGTACACGGTGGCATCGCGCAGGTCGTTGGTGATGCGGGTGTCCGTCACGGTCACGAAACCGAGCCGCGGATCCTTGATCCGCCTCTCCAGCATCTCGGCCACGATCTGCTGGATGCGGTCGGCGAGCTTGCGCGCCCGAGCTGCGTCCACCATGATCGCACTCCCTTTCTGTGGTCCGGGCGAGGAGTTCGCCCCCGCCCATTCATTGTGGGGCGAGGCCCCACGCCCGCGCTCCGCTGCCGTCAATCCTCGTCGTGGAACAGCCGCTGCCGGGCGGACAGCAGCTCGATCTCCGGCCGCCCGGCCACCAGCCGTTCGCACTGGTCGAGCACCTGGGTGCAGTTGGCCGCGGTGCCCGAGACCACCGCCACCCCGATCTCCGCCCTGCGGTGCAGGTCGTTGCCACCGGTCTCGGCGACGGCCACCGCCGGGAAGTGCTTGTGCACCTCGGCGATGATGGGCCGCAGGACGGACCGCTTCTGCTTCAGCGAGCGGACGTCCCCCAGCAGCAGGTCGAGCGTCAGCGCACCCACGTACACCTGGTCGATCACCTCGGGATCTTTCGGAAGATGGAACGACGGTGGTCATCCGCCGTGTTCCCGGACCGTCCCCGGCGGACGGGCACGGTCCGGACATGACGGACGCCAGGCTAGAAGATCCGCCTGGCGCCGTGTCACCCGATTAAACGATCACATCGCCGGTCGAGTCCGGACGATCGCCCGCGCGGCTCCTCGCGGAACCGCGCGGGCGTCCGGCCTGCCTCAGTCGCGGGGCTTCTCCCGCATCTCGAAGCACTCGATGACGTCGCCCAGCTTGATGTCGTTGTAACCCACGCCGATACCGCACTCGAAGCCCTCGCGGACCTCGGTCGCGTCGTCCTTGAAGCGGCGCAGCGACGACACCGTGAGGTTGTCGGCGACCACGACGCCGTCGCGGACGAGGCGGGCCTTGGCGTTGCGCTGGATGATCCCCGAGGTGACCATCGAGCCGCCGATGTTCCCGATCCGCGGCACCTTGAAGATCTCCCGGATCTCGGCGGTGCCGAGCTGGGCCTCCTCGAACTCCGGCTTGAGCATGCCCTTGAGGGCCGCCTCGATCTCCTCGATCGCCTGGTAGATGATCGAGTAGTACCGGATGTCGACGCCCTCGCGGTCGGCCAGCTCCTGCGCGTTGCGCTCCGGCCGCACGTTGAAGCCGAGGATGACCGCGCCCTCCTCGGACGCCAGCGACAGGTTGACGTCGTCCTGCGTGATCGCGCCGACACCGCGGCGGATGATCCGCAGGCTGACCTCGTCGCCCACGTCGATCTTGAGGAGCGAGTCCTCCAGCGCCTCGACGGAACCGGACACGTCGCCCTTGAGGATGAGCAGCAGTTCCTGCCGCTTGCCCTCCTGGAAGTCCTTGAACAGTTCCTCGAGGGAGCTGCTCTTGCGACTCTTGAGCAGTTCGGCGTTGCGCTTGCGCGCGACCCGCTTGTCGGCGATCTGCCGGGCGATCCGGTCGTCCTCGACGACCAGGAAGTTGTCGCCCGCGCCGGGCACGGCCGCGAGGCCGAGCACCATCACCGGACGGGACGGGCCCGCCTCCTCGACGCTGTTGCCGTTCTCGTCGAGCATCGCCCGGACGCGGCCGTTGGCCACGCCGCAGACGATCGAGTCGCCGACCCGCAGCGTGCCTCGCTGCACCAGCACGGTCGCCACGGCGCCCCGGCCCTTGTCCAGGTGGGCCTCGATGGCCGAGCCCTGGGCGGGCATGTCGGGGTTGGCCTTCAGGTCGAGCTCGGCGTCGGCGGTCAGGACGATCGCCTCCAGCAGGCCGTCGATGTTGACGCCCTGCTTGGCCGACACGTCGACGAACTGCGTCGAGCCACCGAACTCCTCGGCGACCAGGCCGTACTCGGTGAGCTGCGCCCGGACCCGGTTCGGGTCCGCGCCCTCGACATCGATCTTGTTGACCGCCACGACGATCGGGACCCCGGCCGCGGTGGCGTGGTCGATCGCCTCGGTGGTCTGCGGCTTGACGCCGTCGTCCGCCGCGACCACCAGCACCACCAGGTCGGTGGTGTCGGCACCGCGGGCACGCATGGCGGTGAACGCCTCGTGGCCCGGGGTGTCGATGAAGGTGATCTTACGGTCCTCGCCGTCGACCTCGGTCTCGACCTGGTAGGCGCCGATGTGCTGGGTGATGCCGCCGGCCTCGCCCGCCTGCACGTTGGCGTTCCGGACGGCGTCCAGCAGCCTGGTCTTACCGTGGTCGACGTGGCCCATGACGGTGACCACCGGCGGACGGGACTGGAGGTTCTCCTCGCCGCCCTCGTCCTCGCCGTACTCGATGTCGAACGACTCGAGCAGCGCGCGGTCCTCGTCCTCGGGGCTGACGACCTGGACGTCGAAGTCCAGCTCCAGCCCGAGCGCCATGAGGTCGTCGGGATCGACGGACTGGGTCGCGGTGACCATCTTGCCGAGATGCATCATGATCGCGACGAGCGACGCCGGGTTGGCGCCGATCTTCTCGGCGAAGTCGGTCAGGGTCGCGCCCTGCGGCAGCCGGATGGTCTTGCCGTTGCCGCGCGGAGCCGAGATGCCACCGGCGGCGGGCGCCTGCATGTTCTCGAACTCTTGACGGCGTGCCCGCTTCGACTTGCGTCCACGCGCGGGGCGTCCGCCTGGGCGTCCGAAGGCGCCCTGCGTACCGCCGCGACCGCGGCCACCGCCACCGGGACGGGGGCCGAAGCCACCGCCACCGCCCGGACGGCCGCCGGCACCTGCGCGGGGGCCGCCGAAGCCGCCACCGCCGCCACCGGGACGGCCGCCGCCACCGGGCCCGCGGCCACCGCCGCCGGGCCCGCGGCCACCGCCGCCGGGCCCGCGGCCGCCACCGCCGCCGCCACCAGGACCACCGCGCCCGGGGGCGCCGGAGGGCCGCGAGGACGGCATGTTCATCGGGCTCGGACGCGGGCCGCCCGGCCGGGGCGGCATGCCGCCCGGGTTCGGACGCGGGCCGCCGGCGCCGGGAGCGCCGCCAGGACGCGGGCCGGGACGCGGACCGCCCGCGGCACCGCCGCCGCCACCGGGACGGTCACCGCCCGGACGGGGACCGGGACGCGGCCCCGACTTGGGCGACTGCCCCATGCCGGTGTTGGTCGAGCTGAACGGGTTGTTGCCCGGACGCGGCCCACCGGGACCGCGGCCGCCGCCGCCCTGGCGCGGGCCGGGGCGGGGCCCCGGCTTGGGCGCGCGGGGACCCGGCTTCGGGCCGCCCGGCGCGCGGTTGCCCGCGCCGGGACCGGCCGCGGGCGGAGCGCTCGGGGCCTGCGCCGCGGGCGCGTCCACCGGCGTGCTCGGCACCGGCGGGACGGGCGGACGCGGACCCGGCTGCGGACCCGGCTGCGGACCCGGCTGCGGACCGGGCTGCGAGCCCGGCTTGGACGCGCCGCCGCCCTGGCCACCGGGACCGGCCGGGCCGGCGGGACCACCGGGAGCCGGCCTGGGCGCGGACGTGCGCGGACCGGGGCGCGGCCCCGGACGGGCACCCTGAGAATCGGAACCGCCGCCGGACGGACCCGGACGCGGCGGCGCGGACGGGCGCGGCGCCGGCTTCTTCGGCGCGGCCCGCCTGTCCCCCTGCTTGGGGGCGGAAGAAGAATTTGAGAAGGCTTCTTTCAGCCTGCGTTCGACCGGCGCCTCGATCGTGGAGGACGCCGACCGCACGAACTCGCCCATTTCCTTGAGCTTGGCCATGACGACCTTGCTCTCTACACCGAACTCTTTGGCGAGCTCGTAAACCCGGACCTTCGCCACTGCACTCCCTACTCGGTCCGGGGGTGCGGCCTCCGGACCGTCGCTAACTTGCCGTACTCATCGCGGCGTGCTCATCGAGCGCTCATAGCAATCTCGACCTGCTTCCGACTAGACGTCGCTTACCATTCGGCCATCCTGCTGCCGCCCGGCGAGGGCCGCAAGCCGCTCCCGCAGCGGACCACCGTCGAGCGGCCCCGGCAGGCGGAACGCCCGCGGGAACGCCCGACGCCGCTCTGCGAGTGCGAGACACTCCAGGTCAGGGTGCAGATGCGCACCCCGTCCCGGCAGCCGCCCACGAGGGTCGGGGACGATGACGCCCTCGACCACGACCAGGCGCAGCAAGTCAGACTTGGCCGTGCGAACCCGGCAGCCCACGCACATACGAACAGGGGCCGCCCGGCCACGTTCCATGAGTCTACCGCGCCGAGGCGTCGGCGGGGCCTGTCGCATGCTCTCCTGACGCAGAAGATCCGGATTCGCCGGGCTCGGTGGCCTTCGGCGGTGTCTGCCCGGGCTCGGTGTCGGACCGGATGTCGATCCGCCAGCCGGTGAGCCTGGCGGCCAGCCGCGCGTTCTGCCCCTCCTTGCCGATGGCGAGGGACAGCTGGTAGTCGGGCACGACCACCCGGGCGACCCGGCCGTCGGCGTCGACCACCTCGACACTCGAAACGCGCGCCGGCGACAGCGCATTCCCCACGAACTCGGCGGCGTCGTCCGACCAGTCGACGATGTCGATCTTCTCGCCGTGCAGCTCGGCCATCACGTTGCGGACCCGGCTGCCGAGCGGGCCGATGCAGGCCCCCTTGGCGTTCACCCCCGCCTTGCGCGAGCGGACGGCGATCTTGGTGCGGTGGCCGGCCTCGCGCGCGATCGCCGCGATCTCCACGGTGCCGTCGGCGATCTCCGGGACCTCCAGCGCGAACAGCTTGCGGACGAGGTTCGGATGCGTCCGCGACAGCTGCACCGACGGGCCGCGGTGGCCCTTGCGGACCTGCACCACGTAGGCGCGCAGCCGCTCGCCGTGCTCGTAGCGCTCGCCGGGCACCTGCTCCTGCGGCGGCAGGACGGCCTCGATCTTGCCGAGGTCGACCAGCACGTTCCGCGGGTCCTTGCCCTGCTGGATGATGCCGCTGACGATGTCGCCCTCGCGCCCGGCGTACTCGCCGAACGTCAACTCGTCCTCGGCGTCCCGGAGCCGCTGCAGGATCACCTGCTTGGCGGTGGTCGCGGCGATCCGGCCGAACCCGGTCGGGGTGTCGTCGTACTCGCCGACGGCGTTGCCCTCGTCGTCGGTCTCGGTCGCCCACACGGTCACGTGCCCGCTCTGCCGGTCCAGTTCGACGCGCGCCTTCGGCGCCGCGCCCTCGGTCCGGTGGTAGGCGATCAAAAGGGCGTCTTCGATGGCCTTGACGGCCACGTCGAGCGAGATGTCCTTCTCGCTCTCCAGGGTCCGCAGGGCGGTCATGTCGATGTCCACGAGGTTCCCCCCTCTAGTCCGGCTCAGCCGGAGAACGCGTTTCCCCGGCCGTGTGCGACGGGGACGTGTCGCTCTGCGGGGGCGTCCCCGCAGACCCCTCGGAAGGGGGTGCGAACTCCACCTGCACACGGCCGCGCCCCAGCTCGCCGAGGCCGAACCGGCGCCGCACGACTTCCGGTCCGGCGGTCTTCCCCTTCCGGGGGGACGCTCCCCCGGACCCCCCGGAGGGGGTCGCGGGCCCAGCGGACTTGCCGCCGCCTCCGGCTCCCTTGGGCCGGCGCTTCTGGACGACGTCGATCTCGACGGCCTCGTCGTCGGCCGCCACCACGCGGCCCTCGATCTGGCCTCCCTCCGCCAACGGGGCGACGACCAGCCGGCCGACGGCACGGCGCCAGTGCCGCGGCTCGGTGAGGGGGCGGTCGACGCCGGGCGAGGTCACCTCCAGCACGTAGGCCGAGGTCCCCATCAGATCGGACCCGTCGAGCAGTTCGGAGGCCGCCTCGCTCAGCCGGGCGATGTCGTCGAGGCCGACCCCGTCGTCCCCGTCCACGACGATCCGGACGAGCCTGCGGCGGCCGGCCGGCCGCACGTCGACCTCTTCCAGGTCGAAGCCCGCCCCGGTCACCGCGGGCGCGAGCAGCCGGGTCAGCTCCGCGGCGGCGGCCTCCCGCGACGGGCGTGCCGGGGTTTCCCGCCCCTGCTGTCCGCGCCTCCCTTGAGCGCGGCCGCCACGGGACTCGACGCTCATGGGCCCTCCTCCTGTTGTGCAGCCTGCGTGAGCGGGGTCACCGCTCGTCCGTTGACACCTCAAGACTATCGACAGCCGGAGACCGCAGCGGTCTTTCGGACGGCTCACCGGCGCGGCGGATATGGAATGCTTGAGCAGGCCCGATGGACGCGGACGGAGACCGGCACCGCGGCGGGCCGCTACCATCTCCGCCAGCGGGTGAGGAGACTCCTTTGCCAGAGGCCGTTCCGCTCTCGCCGAAGGCGGTGTCACCCTCACCGAGGGCGATGTCGCGCCGCGCGATGCTGGGCCGGGCGGCGGCGCTGGGCGGCGGCGTGCTGCCGGCCCTCCCCTGGCTCGCGGCCTGCGCGGCGGAGGCCGCCCCGCGCAAGGACGTGCCCGTGCTCGTCGGCGCGATCGCGTCCGAGCAGAACCTGATCGCCACCTACGAGTCGGTGCGGTCCGCGAACGCCTCGCTGGCCGGACGCCTGGACCCCGTCCTCGCGCATCACCGCAGCCATCTGGCCGTCCTGAAGCGCCACTACGTCCCCGGGTCGGGTGACCGGGCGGACGAGGGCGGGGCCGTCCCGTCTCCGAGCGCGGTACCAGTCCCCGCCGGCGGCGGGAGCCTCTCGGTGCTGCGCGATCTGGAGGACCGCGCGGCCAAGGCGCGGACGGCCGACGTCGCCAAGGCCGGACCGGCGCTTGCCCAGCTGTTCGCCAGCATCGGCGCCTGCGAGGCGGGCCATGCCATGACGGTCACGGGCGAGGCTCCGGGCGTCCGGTCGAGGTCCGACTCCGACGCCGTGCAGAACGTGCTGGCCGCCGAGCACACGGCCGTCTACGGGTACGGGGTGCTCGGGGCCCGGCTGCGCGGGACGCTCCACCAGACCGCGAAGGAGCGGTGGAACGCCCACCGCGCCCGGCGCGACGAGCTGATCTCGATCCTGTCCGTCCGGCCGGTCGCCGCGGCGGCCGCCTACCGGCTGCCCGTCAAGGTCACCTCCGTCCGTACCGCCGCCCAGCTCGCGGCGGCGCTGGAGGACGGCCTCGTCCCCGCCTACCTCGGCCTCTCCGGCGTCTCCTCCCCCGACCTTCGGGCCTTCGCCGCCGACGGCGCGCAGCGGGCCATGGCGTGGTCCGCGCGCTGGCGCTCACGGGCGGGCGCCGCCGCGCCCGCGGAGGCGTTTCCGGGGCTGCCACCCTCGGCCCTGTCCCCGCGTCCCGAACCGGGTGAGTGATCTTCGGCTGGGCGGGAACAGGTGCGGGCCGCCGGGCACGCCCGTCCCGGCGGTCTCCGCTCTTGAGGTCCAGTAGGGTCCACCAAATGACCGCGTACGGCCTCCTCGTCTCTCCTTCGCACAACCGGGTCTATGCACAGGCCGCCGCCGACCTGGTGAAGGCGGAGCTGGCCGTGTTCAGTGAACGGGCCCTCGGCGGACGCGTCCATGACGTCCAGGAGACGACGATGGGCGGTGTGCCGTACGTGACCTTTTCCGCCGATGAGCTGACCGATCAGGACGTCCTTCTCCTGTCGAACCTGTCGTCGCTCTACGCGCTGTTCCGGATCGAGGGCGAGCTGCTGCGTCCTGTCATGCTCCAGCCTCTCGACCTGTTCGGCAGCGACCTGCTCACCATCCAGAAGTACTCGGGAAAGACGAACGAGTACTTCACGAAGCTGCTGCTGAACGTCACGGCGATGGCGACCGACTCCCCCATGGACCTCGTCACCGGCCGCCCCCGCGTGCTCGACCCGATGTGCGGGCGGGGCACGACCCTCAACCAGGCCATGATGTACGGGCTGGACGCCGCCGGGATCGACATCGACGGCAAGGACTTCGACGCCTACGCGGCCTTCATCAAGACCTGGCTGAAGAACAACCGGGTCAAGCACCAGGCCGAGATCGCCAACGTCCGGCGGGAGAAGGCCGTGATCGGGCGCCGCCTCCATGTGACGCTCGGCGCGTCCAAGGAGCGCTACAAGAGCGGCGAGACGATGGAGATCACCGTCGTGAACGCCGACTCCCTGGGCGCCGGCAGGTTCTTCCGGCCGGGCTCGTTCGACCTGATCGTGACGGACGCCCCCTACGGCGTCCAGCACGGCAGCCGGCCCAAGGGGGCGCAGCCCGGCCGCAAGGGGAAGCCGCAGCTGTCGCGCAGCCCGGTCGAACTCCTCACGTCCGCCGTCCCCGAATGGACGCGCCTGCTGCGTCCGGGCGGCGCCATCGGGATCTCCTGGAACACCTTCGTCGGCCGGCGCGACCAGCTCGCCGAGATCCTCACCTCGAACGGCCTGGAGGTCCGGGACTCCGGCGCCTACCGCGGCTTCCGGCACCGCGTCGACCAGGCCATCTCCCGCGACCTCATCGTGGCGACGAAGCCCCCGGCCTGAACGGCCTCAGGGGGAATGCCAGGTCTCCACGTGCGGGAGCAGTTCGTCCAGTCCGTGGATGAGGGCGTCCGGGGGCGTGAGACCGGGACGGTCGAACGCGTGGGTGGTCTGGTGCCGGATCTGGACGGCGCGCATGCCGGCGCCCTTGGCGCCGTGGATGTCGTCGTACGGGCGGTCACCGACGAAGACGCAGGACGCGGGGTCGGTGGCGCCGACGGCGTCCATGGCGGCCCTGAAGGCTTCGGCGTGCGGCTTCGTCCAGGGGATCTCGCTGGAGTAGACGGCGCCGTCGAGCAGGTCGAGCACGTCGTCGCGGGCGAAGACGCGCTCGTGCCACTCACGGGTCCAGATGGTGTTGGACAGGACGCCGATCTTGATGCCGCGCCCGCGGAGGGCGTCGAACAGGCCGGGGACGGCCGGGTCGGTGTGGGTGTGCGGGGTCCAGGTCTCGAAGTGGGTCGCGAGGAGCGCCTCGGTGGGCTCCACGCCCGCCATCGCGAACGCCTCCGCGAGCGTGGCGCTGCGGTGCTCCTCGGTGCCCCGCCGCCATAGTTCGTCCTCGGCCGCGACCAGCGCGGCGACGGCCTTCTCGACCGTGTCGGCGGGGAGGTGGGCGGAGCAGATGGTGCGCCAGACGTCGGCCAGTTCGAGGTCGTGCCACGGGGTCAGGGTGCCGCCCCAGTCGAAGATCACAGCTTGTACGCCCATGCACCGGATCGTAACCATCGGGACCGCCCTGGACGATCATTCATCCCCGCGGTGGCCCGCCGGTGCCGGTGTCCGCCGGGCCGCGGCTCGCCGCCGTCCGGGACCGCGAGTAGGGCGCCGGTCAGCGGGGATACCGCTCCGATGAGCGAAACCGAGCCGACGGAGGGGGTCATGAGAGAACGCAAACCCGGCGAGGATCGCGATTTCCGCGCGGACATCGACGACATGGGCGACGACGAGCAGGAGGAGCAGGTCGCCCTGACCGAGCAGTACGTCCAGGACCCGCCGGAGGACCATGTCATCGAGGAACCCGAGGAGAGCAGGAACGGCGTCGGGATCACCGACTACGAGGGCCGGACGGCCCGGCGAGGCGAGGAGGAACCGTGGCCGGATTCCGCCACCCCCGCCGAGGACGACGCGGTGAACCCCACCCGCAGGCCCTGAGCACGGGCGTGACCGGCGGGCCGCGGCAGGCGCGGCCCGCCGGCCAGTCCGCCTCCCCGTCCCGTGACGGACGTGGCGAGAGTCACTTTGCGGTTCATTTCCGCACCCCGGGGAATGTCATAGGCGGGCCGTAGGTTGCGCAATGCGGGCGAACTTGCGAGGTGACCGGGACATGTACGAGACAGTCACGGCACCGGTCCACCCCCCGGCCGACGCCGAATCCCCGTTCCCGCTCCGGGAGGAGCCTGACGAGCACGCGCCACCTCGTGCGTGGTGGCGGCGCAAGGCGGGCCTGATCGCCCAGTGGGCGCTGGTCCTCGGCGGCCTCGCCGCCCTGCCGCTCTACCGCGACGAGCTTCCCGACTTCGGCGCCACCTGGACGGCGGCGTCGCACGCCGATCCGGGCTGGCTCACGATGGTCGTGCTGGCCGTGGCGGGCTCGATGGGCGCGTTCGCCCGGCTGCAGCGCCGGCTGCTGCGCGTCGGCGGACTGCGGATGCCGCTGCGGCGCGCGTTCGCGATCACCTATGCGGGCAACGCCCTGTCCACGACGCTGCCCGCCGGCCCGGCGGTGAGCGTCGTCTACACCTTCCGGCAGTTCCGCCGCGGCGGGGCGTCGGCGCAGCTCGCCACGGCGGTGATCCTGGCGGGCGGAGTGATCACCACGACGGCCTACACGCTGATCGCCCTGCTGGCGCTGCTGGCCGACCCGCACGCCCGCGGGTTCGCGCTGCTCGGCCTCGCCGTCCCGCTGACCCTCGGGGTCCTGCTCGTGCCGGCCCTCCGGTGGCGCCCGCTGCGCGCCCTGATCACCGCGCCGCTGCGCCGCGCCTACCGCGCCGCACTCGCCCACCCCCGGATCGCCCCGTACGCCGAGCGGCTGGCCGGTGTCCGCGACGTCCTGCGCCCGACCGGCCGCGACTGGGCCGCGCTCATGGCGCTGGCCCTGCTGAACTGGGTGTTCGACATCCTGGCGCTGCTGTCGGCGGCGCACGCGGTGGGGATCGACGTCGACCCGAACGGCGTCGCCCTCGCCTACTTCGCCGCCCAGGCGGCGGGCAGCCTGCTGCCGCTGCTGCCCGGCGGCCTCGGCGCCGTCGAGGGCAGCATGGCCGCCTCCCTGGTCGCGTTCGGCGCGACGCTGTCGCCCGCCGCCGCGGCCGTCGGCCTCTACCGGCTCGTGTCCTACTGGTGCGTCGTCGCGGTCGGCTGGATCGCCTGGGCCGCCCTGCACGAGGGACCGCGCGTCCCGGCCCGCGTCAAGGCCGGGCTGGCCGGCGCCGGACGCCTGATCATGGACGGCATGTCCGCCGTCGCCTTCCCTTACGCCGCCGCCCCGCTGCACACCCCCGCCGAGGCGCCGCGCCCGTAGTCCGTGCGCCCGTGGTCCGGCCTCGGTCCGGAGACCGACGCCGGGCCGGGACCTTCGGCCGAGATCGCCTTCGCGGGGAATCAGCGCACCGGGACAGGGGCTTTAGTAGTCATCGATGTACCCGCCACGAAACGGACGCCCATGTACGGATCTCCCAACGGCCCGTCCGGAACATCGGTGACCGGCGTCGACGCGACCAGGTTCCGCTCGGTGCTGGGCAGGTTCGCGACCGGTGTGGTCGCCGTCACCGCCATCGACCCGGCTTCGGGAGGTCCCACGGGCCTGGCCGCGAACTCCTTCACGTCCGTCTCCCTCGATCCGCCCCTCGTGGCGTTCTGCGTCGCGCACACCAGCACCACGTGGCCCCTGCTGCGCTCCGCCGGCCGGCTCTGCGTCAACATCCTGGGCGAACCGCAACTGGAGATCTCCGAACGGCTGGCACGCAGGGGCGGCGACAAGTTCGCCGGCACGCGCTGGACGCGAACCCCCGGCGGCGCCCCGCTGATCGACGGGGCCCTCGCGTGGATCGAGCTCTCGGTCGAGCATGAGCACCCCGCCGGCGACCATGTGATCGTCGTCGGCCGCGTCCACGATCTCGCCGAACACCACGACGGGACTCCGCTGATCTTCTACCGGAGCGCCTACGGCACCATCGGCTGAGACGCCGGTGCGGGCGGAGGGGTCACACCGTCTCGGGGGCGCGCAGGCGGGTGAGCACCTGGACGGGGTCGTCGAGCACCTCGGCGAAGGCGAACTCGGCGGCGCCGACGAGTGTCGTGTCGTCGCCGAGGGAGGCGGTGCGGAGCTTGACCTTCTCGCGGGAGGCGGCGAGCGCGTTGGTCGCGAGGATGCTGCGGATCTGCGCGGCGGCGCCGAGGTAGATGTCGCGGAGCGTCCCGCCGAAGATGACCAGCCCGGGGTTGAAGATGTTGACGAGGTTGGCGACGCCGAGGCCGAGCCAGTGCCCGACGCGCTGCAGAGCCTCCCGCGCCTTGATGTCGCCGGCGTCGGCGGCGGCGACGACACCGCGGACCGCGTCGCGGCCGGCCTGGCCGGGGACCTCCTCGCGGCCGGCGTGGTGCAGCAGCGTCAGCTCCCCCACCTCGGCCTCCAGGCAGCCCTTCGAGCCGCAGGCGCAGGGCCTGCCCTCCGGGTTGACGACCATGTGCCCGATCTCGCCGCCGAATCCCTGGTCGCCGCCGAGCAGCCGGCCGTGCGCGATGATGCCGCCGCCGACGCCGACGTCGCCGTGCAGGTAGATGAGGTTGTCGACGCTCACGCCGGCGCCGCGCTCGTGCTCGGCGAGGGCGCCGAGGTTGGCGTCGTTGCAGACCGAGACAGGGATGCCGAGGCCGAGCCGGCGGGACAGCGCGTCGCCGAGCCGCAGGTCGCCCACGTCCAGGTTGGGACCGAACATGATCGTGTCGTCGGAGCGGCGGACGGTGCCGGGATAGCCCAGGGCCGCGCCGACGCAGACGGCGTCGCGTTCGGCCTTGCGGACGAGGGACCGGGCGCCCGCGACGAGCACGCCGAGGAGTTCCGTGGGGCCGGAGTCGCGGTCCCGGACGCCCTCGCGGCGGTCGAGGACGACGCCGCCGAGGCCGACGCGGGCGACGACGAGCCGGTCGACGCCGACCTCGAACGCCAGCACGTACACCCGGGTGGATTCGGGCCGGACGACGAGCGACGGTCGCCCGGCGCGCCGCCCGGGGCCGCGCGGCAGCTCCTCGCGGACGAGCCCGGCGGCGGTCAGGTCGGACGTCAGCGCCATGATCGTGCTGCGGTTCAGCCCGAGGGACTCGGCGAGCGTCGCCCGGGACGCCGGCCCGCGCAGGTGCACGAAGCGGAGCAGCGTCCCGAGATTATGTCGCCGGATGTCCTCTTGCGATGGGCCGGCCTTCATCATCGGTGCAGCCCCAGCTCTCCGCTGGTGCCCGAGGTGATCAGCTCGACGACCTGCCGGTGGGTGATGTCCGCGGTCCTGACCTGGGCGACCATCCGGCCGAGGTACAGCGCAGCGATGCGGTCGGACACCGCGAACACGTCGTTCATGTTGTGCGAGATCAGCACGACGGCGAGGCCCTTGTCGGCCAGCCGCCGGACGACCTCCAGGACCTGCTGGGTCTGTGAGACGCCGAGCGCGGCGGCGGGCTCGTCCAGCACGACGACCTTGCTGTCCCACAGGACGGCGCGGGCGATCGCGACGGTCTGCCGCTGGCCGCCCGACAGCGTCGAGACACGCTGCCGCACCGAGCCCATGGTGCGCACGGCGAGGCCGGACAGGGCGTTGCGGGCCATCTCCTCCATGCCGGTCTCGTCCAGCGCGAGCCCGCGGCGCTGCTCGCGGCCGAGGAAGAGGTTCTGGACGATGTCGAGGTTCTCGCAGAGGGCGAGGTCCTGGTGGACGATCTCGATGCCGAGACGGGCCGCGTCGCGCGGGCTGCCGACCCGCGCCGGTCGGCCCTCGAAGCGGTACTCGCCCGCGTCGGCCGGGTGGATGCCCCCGATGATCTTTACCAGGGTGGTCTTGCCGGCGCCGTTGTCGCCCACGAGCGCGGTGACCTCGCCGGGGTAGGCGGAGAACGCCACGTCGTGAAGCACCTTCACGGAACCGAAGCTTTTGCCGATACCACGCAGGTCAAGGGCTGGCGTAACTGACATGCCTAGAGGCTCCCACCGTGCCGCACCGCCGCCGCCCGCCGGACGGCTGGGGGCAGTGAGCGTATCAGCAGCGTTCTCCCGCGCGGAACCGCCGGACGGCCTGGCGGGGCCGTCCGGCGGGGCCTGGGAGCCGACGGTGCGGGCCATCGGCTCCCAGGCGTTTCCGGGCGCGTTCACGGGGTCACCGCGCGCACGGAGTCACCGTCCCGCGGTGGTCCGCCGGCGCCTGGCGATGGCGTCGATGCTCGCGGCGAGCAGCAGCACCACACCGGTGATGAGGAAGGTGAGGTACGCCTTGGTGCCGAGCAGCCCGAGCCCGTTCTCGATCATGGCGATGACCAGGCCGCCGAGGAGGGCGTCGCGCGCCTTGCCCCGTCCGCCGAACAGGCTCGTCCCGCCGATGACCGCGGCGCCGACCGCGTACAGCAGCGTGTTGCCGCCGCCCGCGGCGGTGTCGACCGAGTTGAGGCGGGACGCGGCGATGATGCCGCTGATCGCCGCCAGCCCGGAGCAGATCATGAAGACCGAGATCCGGATGCGGGCGACGTTGATGCCGGCCCGGCGGGCCGCCTCGGCGTTGCCGCCGACGGCGTAGATGTGCCGCCCGTAGGAGGTGCGGCCGAGCACGAACGTGCAGATGATCAGCAGGACGCCGACCACCAGCACGCCCCACGGGACGCCGCCGAGCGTGATCAGCGGACTGGGAGCGCGGTCCAGGCTGAGCACGTAGGTGCTGATCAGGAGCGCCGCGGCGACGACCGCGGACATGGCGACGACGAACGCCAGCGGCTTGGCGTGCAGGCCGAGGGAGCGCTGGCGCCGCCAGCGCAGGAGCTGGGTCGCGGCGTAGCCGCCGGCGGCGAGGACGGCGAGCGCCCAGCCGAGCCCGATCGGCATGTTCTTGTTGGCGAGCGCCACGATGAAGTCGTCGCGCACGGGCACGGTGCCGCCTTCGCCGATGAGGCGGAGGGTGATGCCTTGCAGCCCCAGGAAGAAGGCGAGCGTGACGACGAACGACGGGATTCTCAGCACCGAGACGAGCCAGCCGATCAGGGTGCCGATGACGAGGCCGACCGCCACGGCGCTGAGCACCGCGACGTACCAGGGCTGGCCCGAGTCGACGATCAGCTTGGCCATCACGGCCGCGCTGACGCCGCTGGCCACACCGGCGGACAGGTCGATTTCGCCCAGCAGCAGCACGAAGACCAGGCCCATGGCCAGGATCGTGATGGGGAGCGCCTGCGTCGCCAGGTTGGCGACGTTGCCCTTGCTGAGGAACGTTTCGGGCTTGAGCGCGGTGAACAGCGCGATGAGGGCGACCAGTCCGAGGATCGCGGGCAGGGCGCCCAGCTCACCTGCCCTGATCTTGTTCCAGTAGTCCAGGAGCGCGGACTTCAGGTCGTGCTCGCGACGGTCGTTCGCGAAGTCCGAGTCGGCGAGTTTGATGGCGGGAGTCTTGCTCTTGGGGATGTCGGTGGACACCTGGTCCCCCTTCAGATGCTCTCGGCGGCGGTCGCCGGCGCAAGGCCGAGATCACCGGAACGGCCGGCGGTGATGAGTTCCACGACTTGGCCGTGGGAGACCTCGGAGGTGGCCACGTCGGCCGCGACCCGTCCGAGGTAGAGCGCGCTGACGCGGTCGGCCACCTCGAACACGTCGTTCATGTTGTGCGAGATGAGCACGACTCCGTGCCCGGTGTCGGCCAGCCGCCGGACGAGGTCGAGGACCTGCCGGGTCTGGGCGACGCCGAGCGCGGCGGTGGGCTCGTCCAGGATGACGATCTTGGACTCCCACAGCGCCGCCTTGGCGATGGCGACGGTCTGGCGCTGCCCGCCGGACAGGCTGGACACCTGCTGGCGGACGGACTTGACGGTGCGGACCGACAGGCGGGCCAGGGTCTCCCTGGCGGCCTCCTCCATGGACGTCTCGTCCAGGACGATGCCCTTCTTCCGCTCGCGGCCGAGGAACATGTTCTGCACGATATCCAGGTTGTCGGCGAGCGCGAGGTCCTGGTAGACGACCTCGATGCCGAGCGCGGAGGCGTCGCGCGGGCCGCTGATCGTCACCGGCTTGCCATCGAACTCGATCTGTCCCGAGTCGATGGGGTGGATACCGGCGATGCACTTGATCAGGGTCGACTTGCCGGCGCCGTTGTCGCCGACGAGCGCGACCACTTCGCCCAGCCGCACCGTGAGGTCCACGTCGTGCAGCACATGAACGGCGCCGAAGCTCTTGTTGAGCCCGGTCAGGCGGAGGACCGGGTCTCCTTTTTCAGCCACGTGTTTCCTTCCAGAGGTTTGCGTGGTGCCCGTGGCGGGCCCCGCGTGTCCCGGGTTTCCGGGGACCCGGGACACTGTCAGCGGCGCGGGGCCCGCCACGAGGTCTGACAGGGCTGGCTACTCGATGCCGGCGGACTTGCACTTGGCGGCGTAGGCGCCCTTGCACAGGTCTTCCTTCTTGACGAAACCGTCGCCGGTGACCTGCTTGAGGTTCTCCTTGGTGACACCGATCGGGTTCAGCAGCACCGACGGGACGTCCCGCTTGCCCGTGGGGTCGTTCGTGGTGCCGTTGGTCTCGCCCTTCTGGCCCTTGATGAGGGAGATGGCGAGCTTCGCGGCGGCGTCGGCCTCCTGCTTGACCGGCTTGTAGACCGTCATGCACTGGGTGCCGTCCAGGATGTTCTGCAGACCCTGCAGGGTCGCGTCCTGGCCGGTCACGGCGACCTTGCCCTGCTCCTGGTTCTTCTTCAGGATCGAGATGACCGCGTTGCCGATGCCGTCGTTGGCGGCGAGCACGCCGTCGATCTTGCCCCCCTGCTCGGTCCACATCTGCTCGAAGATCGTGGCGGCCTTCTCGGCCTTCCAGTCCGGGACGGGCTGCTCGGCGACCTTCTTGTAGTTGGTCAGCGGGTCGAGGATGTTGTGCGCGCCCTTGGAGAACAGGGTCGCGTTGTTGTCCGTCGGCGCGCCGTTCAGGTAGGCGATGTTGGCCTTCTTGTCACCGAGGCACTTCTGCAGGCCCTTGCCGAGCTCCTCGCCGACCTTCACGTTGTCGAAGGACACGTAGTAGTCGGAGACCCCGCCGAGGGCGAGACGGTCGTAGTCGATGGTCTTGACGCCCTGCGCCTGCGCCTTGCGCTGGACGGCCGCGGCGGAGTTGGAGTCGAGACCGTCCAGGATCAAGACCGTGGCGCCGCTGGTGAGCATCTGGTCGGCGATGGTCTGGAAGCGCTGGGTCGAGCCCTCGGCGTTCTGGATGTCGTAGGCGACTCCGGCCGCCTTGAACGCCTGCTCCAGGTAGGGCCGGTCGAAGCTCTCGTAGCGGACGGAGGAGGTGGTGTCGGGCAGGATCACGCCGACCTTGCCCTTGGCGGAGCCGCCCGCGTCGTTCGAGCCGTCGTCCCCGCATGCGGTGAGACTGAGCGCCGCGGCCGTCGTGACGGCCATCAAGCTGAGGATCCCCTTGCGCATTGCCCGGGTCCTTTCTGGGGGTGGCCGCCGTGCCGCGGCCTGGGGTGGTAGCCGGTGCCCGGCGAGTGAGATTGCCCACTCGCCGGTCGAATGTTGTGCCCCGCAACTTATGTCGCGTCCGGCCGTCGCGCCAGACCTATCGGGAAGTTGATTTGTTGTCGCGGGTAACAATCCCGTAACGCGAGATCAACATGGGTGAAACCTTGGATGGCATGACGAGCCCGAGTCCGGGCCGCACCCCCGCCCGGCCCCTCCCGCGACACCGCACGTCAGGGCATATGTTCGGCGGCTCAACATTCACCTCGACCGGCGGTCAACCGGCGCGGCCGAATCCCCACGGCCGCCCGGAGCGTCTCGACCCAGGTGAGAGGCAAGATCGGCGGCCGAACCCGGACAACCCCCCGACAGCCCGGCCTCACGCCCCCACGCGGACCCGGTCAACACCGCCCCGCCGCCAGCACCGCGCACCAGCCGCACGGCGCGCCCTGACGGCACCGCGCACAAGCGGCACCGCGCGCCGCCGGCGCCGTGTCCTGGCAGCGCCGTGTCCTGGCAGCGTGTCAGTGGAGGGCGAGCACCTGGGCTATGCGGTCTGCCGCGGAGGTGACGTCGGCGGCGGGCGCGATGCGCTCGGCCCACGACCACCAGTACCACCAGCCGTCCGCGCCCTGCTCCGCCAGGATGTTCTCGGTGAGGGCGGACGCGTCGGGGTTCAGTACGTGCAGGCAGGGCGACTGGCCGCGGGGCAGGGTGAGACGCACCCGGAGGCCGCGCTTGACCAGCTCGTCGCCGAGCTCTTCCAGATATTCGAGCCGCGTCTTCGACAGCGCGGCCGTTCCCGTATCGTCAGGCGTCATCTTTTGTTCCTCACGGACGCCGCGTGGCCCGACGTGCTCTCAGCCTCCCGCTTCGCCCGCCCGTGCGCAAGCACCCCGGCCGCGGGCCGGCGGGACGGGAGACGTGGAGGCGGCCCGCGTTTCGGCGGTCGACCGGCCCCTGTCCGGGATATCTTGCGCGTAGCAGATGAACCGGAACATGGGGGCGACATGACGGTGGGCGCGGGTGCGCAGCCAGGAGCCGGCCCTTCTCCCGCGCCGGCCGGCGGAGCGGCGCGGGGCGCGCTGACGTGGCACCGGTTCCACTACGCGGTCGGCGTGTTCCTCGTCGCGTACGGCGCCGCGGGCCTGATGACCGCGGTGGCGCTGTGGGGCGACCGGCTGGACGAGATCGAGACCTACTTCGGGTCCGGCCCCGCGACCGGCGTCCTCGTGTTCGTCAAGGCGGCCGAGGTGCTGCTCGTGGCGGCCGCCGCGGCGGGCGTGGTGCTGCGCCGCGACATCCTGCTCGTGCCGCCGATGGCGGGCTGGATGGCGGGGTTCGCGATGTTCGCCGTCCTGGACGTCTTCAAGGGCAGGTGGGGCGGCCTCTTGGAGCACCTCGCGTACCTGGCGGCGTTCGTCGTGCTGCTCTTCCTGTCCTACGGGCTGAGCGCGAAGGCCCAGCTCGCGGGCGCACCGAAGGACGCCGGGCAGGGGTCGTCCCCGCGCGGGCCGAACGGGCTCTCCTGGACGCAGGAGTTCGCCCTCCAGGCGATCAACCGGGCCGCCGCGCTCACCGGGCCGCGGTCCCGCCCGGAAAAGCGCGAGTGATCTTGGCAGAAGTTGCCATTGGTGCGGCTTCCGCCCGATGCCACGTTGTGGCTCATGAGAGCCCGAAAGCCCGCAGGCACAGCCCTGCTGAGGTCGTGGACTCCGCTGGTGACGGCGGTGTCCCTGGCGGTCGCCGCGTCGTTCGCGGCGCCCGCCGCCGCGCAGCCCGCCGCGCCCGCGGCCGGCTGCGACCCGACGCAGACCGCGCCGGTATACCGAGGCAAGGTCCCCTCCCCGAAACAGGTCCTCGGCTTCGATCTGGGTGAGCGGCAGGCGAGCGCCGTGGAGTCCGACAGGTATCTGGAGACGGTCGCCGCCAAGAGCGAGCGCGTCGTCTCCGGGACGCTGGCCACCACCGCCCAAGGGCGTCCGCTGAAGTACGCGATCGCCGGACGTCCCGAGCTGATCTCCAAGGCGGGGCTGGCCAAGGTGCGCGCGGAGGCCGCCCTGCTGCGCGATCCCCGGACGCCCGCCGCGCTCGCCAAGCGGATCACCGACCGCGGCGTCCCGATCCTGTGGGTCAGCGGCAACGTGCACGGCGACGAGCCGAGCGGCACCGACGCGGCGCTGAAGGTGCTGCGCGACCTCGGCGACCGCACCGACTGCGCCGCCACGGCGATCCTCGCCAACGCGCTCGTGATCGTCCTGCCGACGCAGAACCCGGACGGCCGGGAGCTGAGGACCCGCGAGAACGCCTACGGCTTCGACATGAACCGCGACTGGTTCGCGCGGACGCAGCCGGAGAGCGACGGCAAGCTGGCGATGCTGAACGCGTACCCGCCGGCGCTCTACATCGACGCGCACGAGATGGGCGGGACGTCGTACTTCTTCCCGCCGAACGCCGATCCGATCTACCACGAGACGCCCGAGCAGGCGGTCGGCTGGATCAACGACATGTACGGCGCCGCGATGGCCGCCGAGTTCAAGCGGCAGGGCATCGACTTCTTCAACCGCGACGTCTACGACCTCTTCTACCAGGGGTACGGGGACTCGGTCCCGACCAGCGCCTTCCACGCCGCCGGGATGACCTACGAGAAGGGCGACGAAAGCCCCTACCCGGAGCGGGTGAAGGAGCAGTACCTCACCCAGTGGGTGTCGCTGTCGGCGGCGGCCCGCGACCGGCACCGCATCCTCACCGAGTGGCGCCAGATGACGGTGGACGCCTACGAGCAGGGCAAGGCGGGGAAGCTGGAGCCCAACCAGGTCTACAACCCGCCGAACCAGATCGACCGGCAGGTGCCCGATCGGAAGGTGCGCGGCTACTTCCTGCGGGACGACCCGGCCAAGCGCGCGGAGGTCCGGCTCATCGTGCGGCGGCTGCAGCGCATGGGCGTCCGCGTCGAGAAGCTCGTGAGGCCGCTGACCGTTCCGGACTTCAAAGCCTATGGGCGCCCGGAGGCCAAGACGACGCTGCCGGCCGGCACGTACTGGATCTCGATGGCGCAGGGCCAGAAGCACTGGATCCAGGCCATGCTCAACGAGGACTCCTACACGCCGTTCCCGTACTTCTACGACGTGACGGCGTGGAGCCTGCCTCTGCTGGGGAATGTGTCCGGCGGGTCTTCTGGGGCCGTCCTGCACCCGCGGGCGGTACCGGTGCGGACGCTGGAGGCGCCGCGTCCGGGGCATGAGGGCAAGGCGGCGCCCAGGCTCGGCGTCCTGCAGCTGTCGGCGACGTCCTCGTCGGCGCGGCAGTCGACCGGGTGGCTGCGGCACCGTCTCGACCGCGAGTGGAAGCTGCCGTTCACGCTGCTCAGCCCGGCGGACATCGCGGCGGGAAAGCTCGACGGCGTCCAGGTCCTGGTCGCCCCGAACGGGCCGGCGTCGTCCGCCTACACGGCGCTCGGCGACACCGGGCGTGCCGCGCTCCAGCAGTGGACGCGGAACGGCGGACGCTACGTCGGCTGGCAGGGCGGCACGCAGCTGGCGGCACGGCTCGGGCTGACGACCGCGACGCTGGCCGAGCCGACGTCCGACATCCCTGGGACGCTGTTCCGCGTGAACGTGGACGGCAAGAGCCCGCTGTCCGAGGGCGTCGGCGCGACGGCCTGGAACTTCACCTCCTACGACATGGTCATGAAGGCGTCCAGCGGCGTCGCCGTGTCCTATCCGGAGACGGGCTCGCCCGACTGGTTCGTCTCCGGGTTCGAGCGCGGCGCGGCCGAGCTGGGCGGCACCGCGGCGGTCGTCGACCAGCCCGTCGGCGAGGGGCGTTCCGTGCTGTTCGCGGCCGAGCCCAACTTCCGCGCGTTCAGCGACGGGACGGCCGAGCTGCTCTACAACGCCGTCCTCGGCCTGGACCCGAAGAAGGCGGCGGCACCCCAGGCGACCGCCACCGCGAAGGCGGCTCAGGAGGCGGCCGCGTTGCCGTCGTACGAGTCGCCCATCCGCGTGTCGGTGAAGGCGGCGGACGCCGCGAAGGCCGCGTCCGTGCTCCGCTCGGCGGGCGCGACATGGACGGAGAAGCGCGCCGGCGGCGTCGTCCACTACGTGATCGACAACCCGCGGGGGTTGCCGGTGGACCACCACCCGTTCGCCGCTCGCCTGCCGTCCCTCATCCGCAAGGCGGGGATCGACCCGGTCGCGGTCACCCTTCCCTGATCGGTCCGCGCGGCGTGCCGGGCCCGTCCCGGCACGCCGCGCGGGCTTCAGCCCTCTCGCAAGAACGCTCAGCGGACCAGCCAGGCGATGGCGGTCATCGTGCCGGGCGGGACTTCGGTGAACCCGCCGTCACGGACCGCCACCGTCGCGTTCCTGACGCACTGCCGCCACGGAACGTCCCGGGTCAGATGGACGGGCGCGCCCGCCTCGGCCCACGCCTCCACGTGCTTGCGACGACCTTGGCGGAGGAGCAGCTGGGCGGCGTGCCCGCACTGGGCCGCGGCCTTCCCCGTCGTGATCGTGATGTCCGGGTTGAGGGCGATCGCAGCGTACGGCGGCGCAGGCGGCGGCCCCGGCTCCTCGGCGTCGGCCAGGTCGAGGCCCGCGACCTGGAGCTTCGCCAGCTGCGGCGGGACGTCCGACACGGGTCCGGGCGGGAACGCCCGCACCTGCGCGCCCGCGTGCTCGACGGTGATACCGGGCAGCGCCTCCGCCTCCGGCCAGCGGACGCCGCGGGCCCGCCGCGTCACCTTCCTGATCCGGCGCGACTCCCACTCGCGGACGGCGGCGCGCCACTCCCCCTCGGGCTCGGCGGCGCGCGGGTCTGTCAGCAGCCGGACGACCGCCGTCGCCGCCGCCTCGCAGACCGCGCCGTGATTGGGCGGATCGGCCTTCTCGGCGCGTACCACCAACTGCATCGCCCATGGCGGATCATCGAGGGGGTCGTAGTCAGGTCGCACGCGTGGAGTATTCCAAACCCGATCCGGCTTTCCCGAGGCGGATGTGGGTACTGCAACTCTTATCGTCTCCCGGACGTCGGTCCTTTAAGGGACGGGCTCGTTCCGGGCAGGACGGTCCTCGCCGGAACGGGCGAGGGGGCACGGCGCAGCGTTCGGGTCGGAGGTCGCCGGTGACCAGTGGCGGGTGGAACGATTCCATACCGGGAATCGGCACGTTCTTCGTCGGTATCGACGTCGCCCCCGGCCGCTACAGGTGCGAGGAGGGCAAGGGCGGCTGGTGGGTGCGCTTCACCGGCCCCGGCGGGGGCGACCCGGTCGGCTCGTGGCCGCTGCCCGCCGGCCCCACGGAGATCGAGATCGCGCAGACCGACTTCGCGTTCGAGACCCATGTCTCCACGTCGTGGCGGCGGATCGCGCCGCCGCGCGCCCCCGAGGACGGCGCCCCGGCCGAGCCGCGTCCCGTCGCCGACCCGTCGCTGCGGGCCGAGCTGGACACGATCGTCGCGCGCCGCAAGCCGCTGCTGTGGCTGGCGCCGCTGTCGGTCCTCGCCCTCGGCCTGATCGGCTCCCCGGTGCTCGGCTCACTGTGGCTGATCGGGCTCGGCATGCTCGCGGTGCTGGTCGCGCTCGGCACCCCGTCGGTCTCGCTGGACCTGCGGCGCGCCCGCGAACTGGAGCGCCGCCGCGACCGCTACCTCACCCCCGAGGACTTCGACGACGAGGGCCGGGCGCTGCTGGCGCGCGTCCAGGCCGCGGTCGACTTCGTCCGCGACTCGCAGGTCAACCGGGAGGGACTGCTGGACGCGGTGGACAACGCCGTCACCCTGCCGCGGCAGGAATGGGAGATCGCGCAGGTGCTGGCGAAGCAGTCCAAGCTGCGCACGGAACAGGACGCCATGGCCGAGGCCGCGACGCTCCCCGAGGTGGAGGCGGCGCTGCGGCCGCTCCGGGACAAGCTCGACGTCTCGGTCGAGGCGGTGACGCGCCGCATCGAGGCGCTGGAACGCTACGCCGAGCGGGCCCGGGCGGCGGACGAGGTGCTGCGCGCCCAGCGCCATCTGGAGGCGATCGCGGAGAAGGCGCAGGAGTACGACGAGCTGCTCGCCGACACCGTCCGGGACGACCTCGCGATGCCCGCGATCGAGCGGCTGACCGAGCAGGGCGACGAACTGCTCCGGACGCTGCGCGAACGTCTCGCCAAGGCCGCCGAGGCGGGCGGCGAACTCCCGCCCCCGTCCTAGCCGACCAGGGTGCGGACCTGGGTCCGGGAGGTGAAGAGTTCGGCGCGCATGCCGGCCTCGCGTGCGGCGTGGACGTTGCGTTCGTTGTCGTCGAAGAAGAGCACGTCGGCGGGCCGGACCCCGAGGCGCTCGGCGCAGATCTCGTAGGCGCGCGGGTCGGGCTTGGCGACGCCGATGTGGCAGGAGTAGACGAGCGCGTCGAAGTGGGCGAGCCAGGCGCCGTGCCGGTCCTCGAAGCGGGGCACCAGGTCACCGATGATGTTGGAGAGCAGCCCGAGCGTGCGTCCCTCGCCGGCCAGTTCGCCGACGAGGGCGACCATGTCGTCGTCGACGTCGGTCCAGCTGCCGAGGTCGGCCTCGATCAGCGCGGGGACGTCGGGGAACGTGGCGCCGAGCCGTCCCGCGACGTCCGCCCAGTAGGACGCGCTCTCCTGGCCGGCGTCGTAGGCGGGGCGGCAGGCCCAGTAGGCGTCCCAGAACGGGGGGCCGGACCGGCCGGCGATCTTCTCGATCCGCCGCACCGCCTCGGGCGTCTGGGTGCGGGCGATCACTCCGTACAGGTCGAACACGATCACATCGGGCATGGACCCGAGCCTATGCGGCCGGGGTGGAACGGGCCGGAGCCGCTTCTCTTAGCAAGCGCTTGCTGCAAGCCGTAATCTGGTGCGGCGCGATCGAGCAAGCGGTTGGGCGGCACGGCATAATGAAAGGGTGACGACCACGAGCGCCAAGTCCGGACGATCCAGCGCCCGCGCCGCCGGCGAGGGCGGTGCCCGCCGCCGCGGCCGCGGCTCGCCCGGCCTGGCGTCGGAACGGCGCGCGCACCTGGTCAAGCTCGCGGCCGAGCTCTTCGCGGAGAAGGGCTTCCAGGCCACGACGGTCCGCAACATCGCCGACGAGGCCGGCATCCTCTCCGGGAGCCTCTACCACCACTTCGACTCCAAGGAGTCGATCGTCGACGAGATCCTCTCCGGGTTCTTCAACGACGTCATGGCCGCATACCAGGCGGTGATCGACGAGAACGACGACCCGCGGGACACGATCGCCGGGCTCGTGCGGGTCGCGTTCGGCACGCTCGAACCCCACCGCGCCGCGATCACGGTCATGCAGAACGACTGGAACTACCTGAAGGGCATGGACCGGTTCGCCTATCTGACCAAGTCCGAGGACGAGGTCGAGAAGATGTGGGTGAACACGCTCCAGGCGGGCCAGGCGGAAGGGCTCTTCCGTCCTGACCTCGACCCGAAGCTGACCTACCGGATGATCCGCGACACCGTGTGGGTGGCGGTCCGCTGGTTCCGGCCCGGCGGCCGGCTGAACGCCCAGGGGCTCGCCGAGCACTACCTCAAGGTGATGTTCGACGGCATCAACCTGCACTGACACGGCCGCGTCGATCAGGATCGCGACGCCGAGCCCGAGGCCCATCTGCTTGACGGCGACGTCCGCGCCGAGCAGCACCGGCAGGAACACCATCACCATGATCGCGGCCGCCGCGGTGATCACGCGGGCGGTGCGGGACAGGCCGAGCGCGACGTCGTCGGCGAAGTCGATCGAGGCGGCGTTCGGCCCGCCGACGTAGGCCCGCGCGTCCGTGTCATTCGGGCCGGCCGTATACATCCGTTGGTGTACATCCGGCGCGGTATCCCACAGTGGGCGGTCCCTAAGCCCCATAGTGTGCTTAGTCACTATTTGCCGAGTAGGGGTGACGCATTGGTCCGTGGGGACGCTGTTACCGATGAGATCTACGGGGGGAGGGCGCCATGACGGCTCAACGGGGCGCCGCCGGTCGGGACGAGCCCACGCCCGCGGCCATGCGCGCCGCGACCGCGCGCACCCTGCAGGAGCAGTTCCCCGGAGTACGCGTCTGGTACGGCGAGGCGACCGGGTCCTGGTGGGCCATGGTGCCGCTGCGCGACGGGCCGCGGCTGCTGGAGGCCCCGTCCCCGCAGCAGCTCCGCGACGAGATCATGAGCCTGCGGACCCGGGGGTGACCGGCCCCGGCCGCTGAGGGCCCCGAGCGTATGCCGCCCGCCGGGAACGGGGCGCGATCCGTCCCCAGCGGGCGTCTTCGAGGAAACTAACCCGAAAAGTGTTCAGGCACAAGCGCTTGCTCGGTTCCTGCCTTCTGCGTGTCCGGCCTGCTACGGCTCGTACTGGATGGACGCGCGCTCCGCCGTGATCGGCGTGATGTACTCGTCCACCACCGCGCGGTGAACCGGATGGTCGCGGTACACAAGATAGGCGTCCCGGTCGGCGAAGTCCGCCACGACCACGAAGTCGTACGCGCCGGGATTGACGCCCGCGTTCACACCGACGCCGTACTCCCTGATCTCGGGGATGACCCCGGGGAGTTCGCGCAGCTTCGCCGCGACCTCGTCCTGCTGGCCGGTCGTCGTCCCCTCGGCCCACCTGAACATGACCACGTGCCGGAAACCACTCATGGTCGGCACGCTACCGGTGGCCTCGCCCGGTGGCCTCGCCCGGTGGCCTCGCCGCTCAGACGCCGCCGAGCTCCGCCGCCGTGATCGCGCCGAGTTCCCAGCACGCCTCCAGGTCGGCCTTGCCCGGCTCGCCGATCACCACCACCGGGGGCTGGACGGCCTTCCACTTCAGCCCAGTGGTGATGGAGTCCAGGGCGCGCAGGGCGCCGGTCGCGTCGTTGTTGCCGTGCAGGAAGGCCCCGAACGGGCGGCGGACCGTCTCCTCCAGGCACGGGTAGTAGATCTGGTCGAAGAAGTGCTTCAGCGCGCCGGACAGGTAGCCGAGGTTGACCGGCGAGCCCAGGAGATAGCCGTCCGCCTCCAGGACGTCCACGGCCGAGGCCGTCAGCGCGGGCCGGGAGACCACCTCCACGCCCTCGATCTCGTCGGTGGACGCGCCTGCGCGCGCCGCCTCGAACATCGCCTGCACGGACGGCGACGGCGTGTGATGGACGAGCAGGAGCCTCTTCATCACCACGAGGCTAGCGGTGTTCCGCGCTCCGGGCGGGGTATGGCTTGGCTGGACGGGGGCGTCCGGCCCACGACAACGTCCGATCCCGGGAATGAGTTCCAGAGGATCTTGGTTGGGGGCTCAGCGGAGGTGTCCTTCGTGCGATCAGACGAGTCATTCCGGGGGGACGTCCCCCCGGCGACGCGTCATCCGGCGGTGCCGCCGCACCTGCGGCCGGTCTGGCCGCTCGCGCTCACCGCGGCCCTGGTCGCCGTGCTCATCGCGGTGCCGGCGCTGTCGCGGTCCCCGGAGTGGCTCGGCCGGCTGTCCCGGCTCGTCACGGGCAGCCCGCTCGCGCCCGGGCACGCCGTCGCGCTCGGCCTCGCCCTCGCGCTCGTCGCCCGCGGCGCCCTCCTGCGCCGCCGCGCCGCCTGGTACGGCCTGGTCAGCCTGGCGCTCCTCGGGCTGCTCGCCGTCATCGCCGGCGACGACCCGCTGTGGCGGCTGCCATTGCTCGCCGCCGTGCTCGGCGGGCTGTGGCTGGAGCGCGACCGGTTCCCGGTGCGTCCGCACCCCGAACGCGTCCGCACGGCGGTGAAGACCGGCGCGCTGCTGGTCGCGGCCGCCCTCGCCGGGTCGCTGCTGTTCGGCGGCGTGTCCGTGCGGTCGGTCGGCGACGTCGCGAGCGGCCTCGGCGCCACCGGCGCTCCCATGGACGGCGCGTCCTGGCTGCCGGGCGTGCTCGGCCTGGCCGGCGCCGCCGGGCTCCTCCTGCTGGTCATCACCCTCCTCGCCCCCGACCCGGCGCCCCCGCCCGGCGACGAGGCGGAGCGGCGCCGCGTCGCGGGCCTGGTTCTGCATCCCGGTTCCGACACCTTGGCCCCGTTCGCACTACGGCGCGACAAGGCGTACGTGTTCAGCGCGGACGGGCGGGCCGCGATCGGCTACCGCGTCCTGTTCGGCATGGCGGTGGCTGGCGGCGACCCGGTCGGCGACCCGGCATCGCACGCCGACGCCGTCCGCGCGTTCCGCGCCATGTGCCGGACGACCGGCTGGCGCCCGGCCGTCCTCGGCGCGAGCGACGGCCTGCTCCCCGCCTGGGGGCCGTGCCGGACGATCGGCTTCGGCGACGAGGTCGTCATCCGCCCCGGCAAGTTCACGCTGTCGGGACGGCAGATGCGCAACGTCCGGCAGGCCGTCAAGCGCACCGAGAACTTCGGCGTCTCCTCCGAGATCGCGCCGGAGCGCGAGCTCACTCCCGCGCTCCGCGAGCGGTTGCTGGACGTCGCGTCCCGCTCCCTCGGCGGCGCCGCCGAACGCGGCTTCTCGATGAACCTGGACGAGTTGCTGACCGGCTACCACCCGGGCGCGATCGTCGCCATCGCCTACGGCGAGGACAAGGAGCCCATCGCGTTCCAGCGCTACGTAACCGCGGGCGAGGGCGTCAGCCTGGACGCGATGCGCCGCACCCCGGGCGGCCCCAACGGCGTCAACGAGCGCCTCATCGTCGAGATGGTCCAGTACGCCGCCGAGCACGGGTACGGCGTCGTCTCCCTCAACTTCGCCGCCTTCCGCGAGCTGCTGGACTCGGACGAGCGCAACGTGCTGGAAAAGGCGGGTTACCGCGCCCTGCACCTTCTCGACCCGTGGATCGCCGTCGAGTCGCTGTACCTCTTCGACAAGAAGTTCAGGCCGTCCTACAAGCCGCGCAACGTCGTGTTCCGGTCCTGGTTCGACATCGCGTGGCTGGCCGCCGCCCTGCTCACGCTGGAGTTCGGCCGGACGCGTCCGGCCCAGCGCGCCGCGGACCCGGTCACCGAACCCGTCCACCACCTGGGCCGCCCCTGACGCGCTCCCCGGCTCGGCGGGGAGTCCTAGAACGTGATTCTATGGAGCCCCCGCCCGAGAGGATCGCGCATGAGCAGCACGGTGCAAGGCCACTGCGATCCGGCGTTCGCCGGCGTCCGCGAGGTGTTCGAGCGGCACTTCGCCGAGGGACGCGAGCTCGGAGCCGCCGTCGCCGTCCACGTGGGAGACCGCAAGGTCGTCGACCTGTGGGGCGGGGTCGCCGACCGCCGCACCGGACGTGCCTGGCTGCCCGACACACCCTGCTTCGCGTTCTCCTGCACCAAGGCGGTGACCGCCACTGCGGCGCTGCTGCTGGCCGAACGCGGCGCCTACGAGATGGACGGCCCGGTGACGGCCTGGTGGCCGGAGTTCGGCGCCGGGGGCAAGGACGGCGCGACCGCCGCGCACCTGCTGTCGCACCAGGTGGGCCTGCCCGCGTTCGCACGGCCGGTGTCCGCGGAGGAGGCCGCGGACGCCACGGCGCGGGCGGCGGAGCTGGCCACGCAGAAGCCGGAGTGGACCCCCGGCGACGCCCACGGCTACCACGCGCTGACCTACGGCTGGCTGGCCGGTGAGATCGTCCGCCGGCTGTCCGGCCGGACGGTCGGCGCGTTCGTGAAGGACGAGTTCGCCCGCGGCCTCGACCTGTGGATCGGGTCCCCCGGCGACGTGATCGAGCGAGCCGCGAAGCTGACCGCGGGACGGCGCACCGGGGCCGGCGCCGACGCGCCGAGGGCCCCCGGGCACGACCTGCTGAAGCGGCTCGCCGACGCCTACACCGACCCGCAGAGCATGATGAACCGGTCGATGAACAACCCGCACCCGGGCAAGGGCGGCTACAACAACCCCGTCGTGCTGCGCGCAGGCTGGCCCGCCGCAGGGATGATCACCACCGCACCCGCGCTCGCCGGTTTCTACCGCGACCTCGTGGCGGGCCGGATCCTGCGCCCGGACACGCTGCGGGACGCCCTTCGCCCGCGCGCCGGCGGCCCGGACCGGACGCTGCTCGTGGACAGCGCGTTCGGCCTCGGGTTCATGCGCCCGTCCCAGACGTTCTTCACACCCAAGCAAGGACGGGAGTCGGCGTTCGGCCACACCGGCGCGGGCGGCTCGATCGGGCTGGGCGACCCCGAGGCCGGGCTGACGCTCGCCTACCTGCCCAACCTGATGGGCGACCAGGCGTCCGGCGACCTGCGCGCCTTCCGCCTGACGCAGGCCGCCTACGCGTCCCTGTGACGCGGTAGCGTCCTCGGACATGGACGTACGTGATCTGCATCCTTGGCCGTCCACCGCGCGTGAGGCCGAGGCGATCCAGGACCGGTTGCGTCCGATGCTCGAACTGGACGTCCCGGGCCCGGCGGCGCCCCGCACCGTCGCGGGACTGGACGTCTCGTACGCGGGCGACGGCGGAGGCACCGGCGACCGGCTGGCCGCCGCCGCGGTCGTCCTGGACGGCACGACCCTGGAGGTCCTGGAGGAGTCGGTCGCCGTCGGCACGGCCGAGTTCCCCTACGTCCCGGGCCTGTTCGCGTTCCGGGAACTGCCCACCTTGCTGGACGCGCTCCGCGCGCTGAAGACGACACCCGACCTGCTCGTGTGCGACGGGTTCGGGGTCGCGCATCCGCGGCGGTTCGGGCTGGCGTGCCACCTGGGCGTCCTGACCGGCCTGCCGGCCATCGGCGTCGGCAAGACCGCGTTCGTCGGCACCTACGAGCAGCCCGGGCCGCGGCGCGGCGACGCGAGCCCGCTGCTGGACGGCGGCGAGGTCGTCGGGCGGGTGCTGCGGACGCGGGACGGCGTGAGGCCGGTGTTCGTGTCCGTCGGCCATCGCACCGATCTCGGCACCGCGTGCCGCAACGTCCTGGCCCTCGCGCCGGAGTACCGCCTGCCGGAGACGACGCGCAGGGCGGACCGGCTGTCGCGGGACGCCCTGGAAGCGCCGTCCGGGTAGCGCCGCCCCCTGGAAGGTGGCAGGCTCGTCCGAAATGCAGGCGTTGACCACCCCGGTCACCCGCGACACCGCTGGACGGTGCCCATGGACACCCGGCCGATGCGGGCCGACGCCCGCCGCAACTACGAGCGAATCCTCACCACGGCCCGCACGGCCTTCATGGAGAACGGCACGAACGCGTCCCTCGACGACATCGCCAGGCGCGCCGGCGTCGGCTCGGGAACGCTCTACCGGCACTTCCCCACCCGTGACGCGCTGCTGCACGCGGTCCTGCGGGAGCGGATCGACGGGCTCCTCGCGCACGCGGACGAACTGCTGTCCGCGCCGGCCCCGGAGGCGGGGCTGGGGCTCTGGCTGCGGACCTACCTGGCGGGCGCGGCGACCCCGCGCGGCACGGCCACCGTGATCATCGAGGCGATGTCCGCGGAGTGGGCGGACACCGGCCTCGGCGCCGCGGCCGCCGCGATCTGCGACGCGCTCGGCCGGCTGCTGGACCGGGCCCAGCGGGCGGGGACGGTCCGCGCCGAGATCGACCCGCGGGATCTGCTGCGGCTCACCAACGCGATCGGCGTCGCGTCCGAGCGCACCTCCGACCCCGGCGCGTACGCCGACCGGATGCTCACGCTGCTCTTCGACGGTCTGCGCGCCGCATAGCAGGGCCGCCTTGTTCCGTTGACCAAGCGTTCGCTAGGTTTACTGGGAAGCGACGTGGCGACGAGGAGCGTTGATGGGGCAGCTTGACGGCAAGGTGGCGCTGATCACCGGTGGTGCGCGCGGGATGGGCAAGGCGCACGTCCGCCGGTTCCTGGACGAGGGCGCCAAGGTCGTGTTCGGCGACGTCCTGGAGGAGGAGGGCGCGAAGCTCGCCGCCGACCTCGGGGACGGCACCCGGTTCGTCCCGATGGACGTGACCCGGCAGGAGGATTGGGAGCGGGCCGCCGAGACGGCGACGGCGACCTTCGGCGCGCTGAACGTCCTGGTCAACAACGCCGGGATCCTGCGGCACAAGACCATCGAGGACATGGCGCTCGACGAGTTCCGCCGGATCCTGGACGTGAACCTGATCGGCCAGTGGCTCGGGGTGAAGACGGTCACCGCCCCCATGCGCGCGGCGGGCGGCGGCTCGATCATCAACGTGTCCTCGACCGAGGGCTTCATCGGCGCGGCCGGCCTCGCCGCCTACAGCGCCAGCAAGTTCGGCGTCCGCGGCCTGACCAAGTCCGCGGCCCGCGAGCTCGGCCGGTACGGCATCCGGGTGAACTCCATCCACCCGGGCGGCGTGCTGACACCCCTGACCATGCAGGACGACATCGTCTCGGCCACGGCCGGCAGCGCCGACGCGTTCCTGAAGGCGCTCCCCCTCGGCCGCATGGGCAAGGCGCAGGAGGTCTCGGGGCTGATCGTCTACCTGGCCTCGGACGACTCGTCCTACTGCACCGGCAGCGAGGTCCTGGTCGACGGCGGCATGCTCACCGGCGCCGGCTACTGAGCGTGACGGGCCGCCGGTACCGGCTCGGACCCCCGCACCGGCGGCCCGTCACGGGCCTATGGACGCAGCTTATGGACGCAGCTCGGTCCACCCTTCGACGGCCTCCAGCTGCGCGGCGAGCGAGATGAGCGTGGCCTCGTCGGAGTCATGCCCGAGCAGCTGGGCCCCGATCGGCAGCCCGCTCTTCGTGAACCCCGCGGGCACGTTGACTCCGGGCCACCCCAGCACATTCCACGTCCACGCATAGGGGCAGGCGGCCGCGACGCCCGACTGCGTCTTCCGGTATCCGGCCCCGTCGAAGGCACCCACTTTCAATGGGGGCTGCGCGGTGGTCGGCGTCAGGACGACATCGGCCACCTGGAAGATGCGGCCGACCTTTCTGCGCAGGTGGGGGTCCATTCTCCTCGCCAGCGGCAGCAGCCGTCTGCCGACCAGCCGGCCCATGCGCGCCTCGGCCTCCGTCCTGCGTTCTGGCCTCGCGTTCGGAATCGAGTCCAGCCAGTCGGCGACACCGGCCGTCCCGCGCGGAACGAGCCCGAGCCCGACGAGCCCGTAGTCGGGTTCCGCCGGAAAGACCTTGTGCCCCAGATCGGTGAGCCTTCTCGCGAGCCGCTCGACGGCCGCGCGGATCTCCGGATCGAGCCTGCCGCTCACCCCGAAGGCCGTCCGGAACGAGACCGCGACCCGCAGTCTCCCCGGCTCCCGCCGGGCGGCCTCCGCGAACGGCGTCAACGGGGGATCGACCTGGTGCACATCGTCCGGGTGGCTGCCGCTCAGCACGTCGAGCAGCAGCGCGGCGTCCCCGACGCTCCGCGCGAGCGGCCCCCACACGGTGATCCCGTTGAACGGATCGGTGTGCGGATACCCCGACACCCGGCCCCGCTGCGGCTTGATGCCGACGAGGCCCGTCCACGCCGCCGGAATCCGGATCGACCCGGCGCCGTCCGACCCGACCGCGCCGGCGACCATGCCCGCCGCCACGGCCGCCGCCGACCCGCCCGACGACCCGCCCGGGGTGTACTCGGGATTCCACGGATTCCGCGCGACCCCGAACCCGGGCGACTCGCTGAACGGCCACAGCCCGATCTCGCACGTCGTCGTCTTCCCCACGATGACGGCGCCCGCGGCCCGCAGCTTCCGGACGACCTCCCCGTCCTCCGCGACCGGCCGGTGATCGCCCGCCACGGCGAACGGCGTCGTCTCCCCGGCCAGATCCGTGTCGTCCTTGATGGCGACGGGCACCCCGAGCAGCGGCAGCCGCTCCCCCTCCGCGAGCCGCTTGTCGGCCTCCAGCGCCTCCTGCCCCGCCGCCTCGCACCGCACCACCCGGAAGGCGCCCAGCGACTCCCGCCGTCCGATGCTCTCCAGGCTCTCCTCGACCAGATCCGCGGAGGAGACCTCTCCCCTCGCCAGCGCCTCCGCCTGCTCGGCCAGCCCCAGCCCCAGCACCACGCCGCCTCCCGGAGTATCGTTCGTTCGAACGAACGATACTGAACACGCCTGTTCTAGGGAAGACTGAGCACCGATGAGCGCCCGCGACCGGATACTCCAAGCCACCCTCCGCCTGATCGGCGAACAGGGCATCGGCGCCGTGACCAACCGCGCCGTAGCCCGCGCGGCCGGCGTCTCCCTCGGTTCCCTCACCTACCACTTCCCCAGCCAGGAGGACCTGCTCCGCGAGGCCCTGCACACCTTCGTGGACGAGGAGATAGCCCGCATCACGGCCTATGTCACGTCCCTGGGCGAGTCCGGCATCGCCGCCGTCCAGGCCGCCGACGAGGTGGAGAAGGCCGTCGTCGGCTTCGCCTACGGCCCGGAGCAGATCGCGAACCTGGAGCTCCACCTGCACGCCGCCCGCGACCCGGCCCTCCGCGAGACCTCGGTCCGCTCCGTCGAGGCGTACGACCACCTGGCCGCCGCGATCCTGAAGGCCCTCGGCATCCCTGACGCCGAGCGGCACGCCCCGGCGATCGTCGCGATGCTCTACGGCCTCGCCGTCCGCCGCCTCGCCACCGGCGACACCGCCGCCACCGGCACCGCCGACGCCTTCCGCCTTCTCGTCCTGGGCGCGCTCCCCCGCTGAAAAAGACTTCTGGCCCGCACGGCCCCAGAGCGGGGTAAGGGGGCCGTGCGGGCCAGAAACCTGTCTCAATCAGGAACCTCAGTCGGAACCTCAGCCGACGTTCGCTCTGCTCTCCGCCTGTGCACCTCCGCCGTGTCTCCGATGTGACGCCACTTACGCTAAGCCGCCGGAACCCCCAGCAGAACGCCCTTAAGGCTCCTTTAGGGAACCCCTGAGCCACCCTTATTCAGGCTAAGTTCGAGGCCGTCCTGGGAAGTCGCCCAAAGAACCACTCACCTGCAGAAACACGGACGGGCTCCAGGTTGCGCCCTCCTTGGGATCGCCGAACCTGGACAAGGCCGGGCCCGTTGGACACCAAGAGGCGCTCACCGACGGGTGATCCGGGGCACGGCCGGCTCGCTGACCTGGACATAGGCCACCGCCTACCTGGTCACCCGTGGCGGACGACGACTCCGGCTCAGCCCCCCTCCGCCGGTCATGGCGCGGAGCGGCCGCAGACACGACCACTTGGCCGCAGCTGCTCCCCGCGCCCTGATCGACACACGGCATCACAGCGACACCCTCGTCCTCCCGACACGGCGGCCAGACCCCGATGCTCGGCAAGACACATTCAGTCGCAGCAGGACGGTGATTCTTCCGGCGGGTTTCAGCAGGAAATGTCTTTCCGTGGCCGGTCTCAGTTTTTCTGGTCACCCCTCTACGTGTCCTTCGAAGAGCTTGTATTTCGCGGTGTCATCGTGGGTTCGAGCTCGCATCTGGGAGAAGGTGCCGCCTGCGTCCTGTCCGTGGCCCTCTTTGCAACTGTGCAGGTCTTTTACACTCCAGGCTGGCGAACGGCCATGTTTCCGGTGATCGGTGCGCTGATCACGGGCGTCGTCCACGGCATTCTCTTTCTTCCGGCTCCGAACATTTGGCCGCTCATCGTGGCGCACTGCGTTTACTTCTTTTCCGCGATGCGCGCCTTGCGATCTTTTGAACGCGGTCGCGTGCAGTGAAGAGGGGTTCCGTGTTCGGAATGTCGCGGGTCTGTGATCTGGGCGGGCGTACGATCTGCGGCTGTGAGGTGGGTCACAGCGGTGGTCGCGGCCGGGATCCTGGCCGTCCTGGCCGGGTGCGGCGGGGCGGCGGCGGCGCCGTGGCGGCTGGTCATCGCGACCGGGGGCCGCGAAGGCGTGTACTACGCCTACGGCCAGGGGATCGCCAAGGCGGCGCGGGAGCGGCTGCCCGAGGCGAGGCCCCAGGTGATCTCGACGGGGGCCTCGGTGGAGAACCTCCGGCTCGTGGGCGAGGGGCGGGCCGACGTGGCCTTCACGCTGGCCGACTCGGCGGCGCTGGCGTTCGAGGGACGGCCGCCCTTCGCGGCGCGGGAGCCGGTCGTCGCGCTGGCGCGGCTGTACGAGAACTACACCCACCTCGTGGTCCCCGCGGACAGCGGCATCCGGCGGCTGCCCGATCTGAAGGGGCGGGTCGTCTCGCTCGGGGCGGCCGGGTCGGGGACGGAGCTGATCGCGACCCGCCTGCTCACGGTGGCCGGGGTGGACCCGAAGCAGGGGGTGCGCGTCCGCAGGCTGCAGGTGGGGGACGCCGCCGACGCGCTGCGCGGCGGGCATGTCGACGCCTTCTTCTTCTCCGGGGGACTGCCGACCGGGGCGATCGCGGATCTGGCCCGGACGATCCCGATCCGGCTCATCGATCTCAGTGCGTATGTGGAGCCGCTGGAACGGCGATACCGGGCGTTCTACGAGGAGCGGTCGATTCTCGCGTCGACGTACGGGCTCGCCGGGCAGGTGCGCACGATCAGCGTGCCGAACTATCTGGTGGTCAACGCGTCGATGCCGGAGGAGCGGGCCTACCGGCTGACCCGGTTGCTGTTCACGCGGCGGGACGAGCTGGCCGCGGCGCATCCGGAGGCGCTGCACCTCAACCGGCGGTCGGCGGTCTCGACGTATCCGCTGCCGCTGCATCCCGGCGCGGTGCGGTACTACCGGGAGGCCAAGCGTCAGGGCTGACCGGGGCCGCGGGAAGCACGACCCTGGCGTGCAGGCCGTGCGGGCGGGCGGGGCGCAGCTCCAGGCCGCCGCCGGACGCTTCGGCGAGCGCCGTGGCGATGCTCAGGCCGAGGCCGGTGCCGTCGATGTTCTGGTGCTCCGGGCCGCGCCAGAACCGCTGGGCGGCGTTGGCCAGGTCGCGCCCGGGGAGGCCGGGGCCGTCGTCGACGACGTCGATGGCGACCAGAGGTCCGTCCGGGGCCTCGAAGGGGCGCGAGACGGAGACGGTGACGGTCGCGCCCCGGCCGGCGAACTTGACGGCGTTGTCGACGAGCGCGTCGAGGATCTGCCCGACGCCGTCCTGCACCGCGAGGACGGCGGCGTGCCTCGCGCCGCGGTGCCGCACCCGCACCCCGGACGGGTTGTGCCGCAGCGCGTCCACGCGTTCCCGGGCCACCCGGCCGCAGTCGACCACGGCGATGCCGGAGCCGCCTCCCTCGGCGCGGGCCAGCGCGAGGATGCCGTCCAGGATGCGGCCCAGGCGGGCGACCTCGTCGACGGCGAGCGCGAGATCGTCCTCCCCGTCCGGCGGCATGTGCGGGGCGAGGTTCTCCACCCGCAGCCGCAGCGCGGCGAGCGGGTTGCGCATCTGGTGCCCGGCGTAGGACACGAAGGACCGCTGCTGTTCGAGGACCTGGCCGACCGCCGTGACCATCGCGTTGAAGTGCTCCCCGAGCCGCCGCAGCTCGGCCGGGCCCGTCGTCACCGCGACCCGCGCCTGCCACTGGCCGGCCGACAGCTCGCCGGTCGCCTCGTCCAGCCGGCGCACCGGGCGCAGCACCCACCGGGTGAGCGGGACGGCGGCCAGACCGAAGACGAGCAGCGCCACGAGGCCGGCGGCGGCGAGTTCGCCCCACCGGGTCAGGGTACGGTCCCGGACGTCGGTGGTGGGCGAGATGGTGATGACGGCGGCGACGACCCGGCCGCCGAGGCCGACCGGCTCCGCCACGATCATCGGGGCGTGCCGCCACGGCCACACGACCTCCTTGCTGTCGGAGCGTTCCCCGGACAGCGCGTCCCGCACCCGGAGCCGGGCGTCCCCGCCGAGGACCAGCCCGCCGCGGGAGGCCAGCACGACGGTCCCGTTCCGGTCGATGACGGCGGTCGCGATGCCGTACAGGTCGTCGTAGCGGGTGAGCTCGGCGCGCAGCGTGACCATCTCGCCGGTGCGCAGCGCCGGTTCGGTGAGGGAGGCGAACCGGGCGGTGTCGTTGAGCTGGTCGATGAACAGGCTCTGGGTGCCGCGGGCGGCGAACGCGATCGCGAGCGGGACCTCCAGTGCCGCCAGCACCAGCAGGAGCAGCGACGCGTAGAGCACCAGCATCCGCCGCAGCATGCCTCTCCCTCCCGCCTGGACCGGCCGGAGCCGTCTCACGGTCCCTTCGCCGGACGTCCGGCCCCTTCGGGTTCGCCGGTGCCGTCGCGGACGGCGAGCCGGTAGCCGACGCCGTGCACGGTCTGGACGACCGCCGGATCGCCGAGCTTGGCCCGCAGTGTCGCCATGTGCACGTCGAGGGTGCGCCGCCCGCCCGGCCACGTGCTGTGCCACACCTCGGCGAGGAGGCGCTCGCGCGAGACGACGACGCCGGGCTCGCGGGCGAGCGCGGCGAGCAGTTCGAACTCCTTGCGGGTCAGCGCGATCTCGGTTCCGCCGGCCCCGGTGACGAGCCGCCGGGCCGGGTCGACGCGCAGGCCCCGCACGGTCACGGCGGGACGGGCGGAGGGCCGGACGCGCCGCATGACGGCGTCGATGCGGGCGCTCAACTCTGCGAGGCCGAACGGCTTGACCAGGTAGTCGTCGGCGCCGGAGCGCAGTCCGATGACGCGGTCCCGCTCGTCGCCGCGGGCGGTGATGGCGATGATCGCCACGTCGCCGCCGCCGCGCAGCCGGCGGCACACCTCGATGCCGTCCAGATCGGGCAGGCCGAGATCCAGCAGGACGAGGTCGGGTTCCGGCGCGTCCAGCGCGGCCGCGGCGGTGCCCGCCCGGGACACCTCGAAGCCCTGCCGCCGGAGCGCCACGAGGAGGGCGTCGGCGAAGCGGTCATCGTCCTCGACGAGCAGGATTCGCATCGCCCATTAGCGTAAGAATCCGGACGCTCTCTGTATACGGCCCAAATCCTAGAAGAATCTTAAATTTCGCAATTTGCCCTTCCCGGTGCGGGGACGCCGCCGTTTACCTTCCCGTGCATAAGCGCAGGACAGGCGCTTATGGGCCGCTCCTTCGATCGGGGCGGGCGGCGGCCCGGCCGATTCGAGGAGAACGGGCGGACGACATGCACACCAGGAAGGCCGCGGCACTGGCCACGGCGGTCGCGCTGGTAGCGGCCGGATGCGGATCCAAGGGCGAACGCGAGGCGAGCGGCGGCGGGGACACGCTGCGGATCGGGGCGTCCATGTCCCTGACCGGTTCGCTGGCCCGGGAGGGCGGCCTCACCAAGGAGGGCTACCAGCTCTGCCAGCAGGCGGTGAACGCCAAGGGCGGCGTCAAGGTCGGCTCCAAGAACCTCAAGATCGACATCCGGTACCAGGACGACACGTCCAAGCCCGACACCGCCGCCCAGCTCGTCGACCAGTTCAACGACAAGGGCGTCAAACTCATCCTCGGGCCCTACGGCTCCGCCAACACCGAGGCGGCGGCCGCGGTGGTCGAGCGCAACGGGCAGGTGATGGCCGACAGCTCCGGCGCCGACGACAAGATCTTCCACAAGGGGTACAGGCGGACGTTCGCCGCCCTCTCCCCCGCCCGCTCCTACGCCGCGTCCATGGTCCAGGCGATCAACGAGATGGCCCAGCCGAAGCCGTCCACGATGGCGTTCCTGTCGGCCGACGACGGGTTCTCCAAGACGGTCGCCGAGTCCGGCGCCGCGGAGGCGCGCCGCCTCGGCTTCAAGGTCGTGGCCACCGAGTACTTCCCGAGCGGCACCTCCGACGTCTCGTCCGCGCTCACCAAGGTCAAGTCGATGAGGCCGGACGTGATCATCGGTTCGGTGCACGTGGCCGAGGGCATCGCGATCATCAAGCAGGCCAAGGAGCTCGGCGTCGCCCCGGCCGGCTTCGCCGAGACCGTCGCGCCGCCCACGCCCGACTTCGCCAAGTCGCTCGGCAAGGACGCCGAAGGGGTCCTCGGGTCCACGCAGTGGACCGACAAGACGACCGGCAAGGACAAGTGGATCGGCACGGCGGCCGACTACGGAACGCAGTTCCGCGCCGCGTTCGGCGGCCGCGCGCCCGAGTACCACGGCGCGGAGGCGACCGCCGCCTGCCTCGCCCTGGTGTTCGCCGTGGAGAAGGCCGGGAGCACCGACGCGGACAAGGTCCGGGACGCCCTGGCCGCGCTGGACGAGCCGACCTTCTTCGGGCCGCTCAAGTTCGCCGCGAACGGCCAGAACCTCACCAAGAAGATGCAGGTCATCCAGATCCAGAACGGCAGGCCCGTCGCCGTGTGGCCGAAGGACGTCGCAGAGGCCCCGATGACCTGGCCCGGCACCGGGAAGCGCTGATGAGCCAGTTCCTGCAGGCGACCGTCTACGGGCTGCTCCAGGGCGGGCTGCTGGCGCTGATCGCCGTCGGGTTCTCCCTCGTGTGGGGGGTGATGAATGTGATCAACCTCGCCCACGGGGCGTTCGTGCTGGTCGGCGCGTACCTGACGTTCGAGCTGAACCAGCGGCTCGGCCTGGACCCGTTCGCCGCGATCGTCCCGGTCGCCGCCGCCCTGTTCGCCGCGGGCTACCTGGTGCAGCGCGGCCTGATCAACCTCGTCGTCAAGGCGCCGATCTTCATCACGCTGCTGCTCACCTTCGGGCTGGACCTCGTGCTGGTCAACGGACTCGTCCTGCTGTACTCCGGCGACTACCGCTCGGTCACGACCTCGTACGCCGGGGACGGCTTCACCCTGCTCACCGGCGTCCGCGTCCCCGTCGGACGGCTGCTTGCGGCCGCCGTCGCGCTGGCCATCACGCTGATCCTCGTCGCGGTGATGCGGCACTCCCGGACCGGGCTGGCGATCCTCGCCACCGGCATGGACCGCGGCGCGGCCCGGCTGATGGGCATCCGGGCGCGGCACGTCTACGCGCTGACGTTCGGGATCGCCGCCGCCATGGCCGGGGCCGCGGGCGCCGCGGTCAGCGCCGTCGGGACGTTCAGTCCCGCCGACGCCGGACGCTTCACCCTGTTCAGCTTCGTGGCGGCGGTGCTCGGCGGGCTGGGCAACATGTACGGCGCGCTGATCGGCGGAATCGTGCTCGGCCTCGTCGAGGCGTGGGGCGGGCAGCTGCTGCCCGGCACCCTGGTCAACGCCGTCGCCTTCGCGGTGCTCGTCCTCGTCCTGGCCGTCCGCCCGCAGGGCATCGCCGGCCGGGCCTTCTACGCGAGCCGGGTGGAGGTCTGAGCATGGAGATGAGCACCGCCACGGCCGGCGCGGGACGGAACGAGAAGGCCCCCGTCCCGCGCGGGCGACGTCCCGGGTGGCTGCCGTGGGCCGCCGGGGCGGTCGCCGTCCTCGCCGCGCTCGGCCTGCAGAGCCAGCTGTACACGGGTCAGGAGCGCACGGTCACCACGGTCTTCATGTTCGTCACGCTGGCGGTCGCGTGGAACCTCATCGGCGGCTTCACCGGTTACGCGTGCTTCGGGCAGGTCGGCTTCTTCGGGCTCGGCGCCTACACCACGGTCGTCCTCATGGTCCACGGCGACCTGTCCTTCTGGATCGCCTGGCCCGTCTCCGCGGCGGTCGGGGCCGTGTTCGCCGCCGTGATCGGGCTGCCGCTGCTCCGGCTCAAGGGGCACTACTTCGCGGTGGCGACGCTGGGGGTCGCCGAGGGACTGCGGGAACTGGTCACCAACGTCCCGCGCTGGACGGGCGGCGGAGCCGGCATCACGATCCCGTCCACCGGCGACCGGGCGCCGACCCTGTGGCTCGGCAACGACGGCTTCTATCTCCTCTTCCTCGGCCTCGGCACGGCGGCCGCCCTGGTGGCGGCACTGATCTCGCGCGGCCGCACCGGGTACGCGCTGCGCGCCATCAACCAGGACGAGGACGCCGCCGCGGCCATGGGCGTCAACACGACGTGGGCCAAGACGGTCGCGTTCGGCGTGTCCGCCGCGCTCACCGGCGCGGCCGGGTCCGCCTACGCCTTCCAGCAGGTCACCATCTATCCCGAGCGCCTGTTCGACGTGAACATCACGGTGCTCATGGTCGTCATGGTGGTGATCGGCGGGTCGGGCACGGTCTCGGGGCCGATCCTCGGCGCGCTCGGCATCGCCGTCGTATCGGAGTACCTCCGGCAGCACTTCCCGCAGATGCACAGCCTCACGCTCGGGGCGCTGATCATCGTGGCGGTGGTCCTGCTGCCGCAGGGCCTGGTCGACTTCGTGCGGGACGCGGTGCGCACGCGCGACTTCTCACTCCTGTCCAACGTGCGGAGGTACCGGCTGTGACCGCGCCGCAGGAACACCCGGCGGACGCGGAGTCCACGACCCCCGTGCTGCGGACGCGGGGCCTCGGACGCCGTTTCGGTGGGCTGCTCGCCGTCTCGGACGTCGATCTGGCCCTGTCCCCCGGCCGCACGCTCGGCGTGATCGGACCCAACGGGGCGGGGAAGAGCACGCTGGTCAACCTGATCAGCGGTCATCTCAAGCCGTCCGCCGGGTCCGTCCTGGTCGGCGGCAAGGACCTCACCGGGGCGAGGCCGTGGCGGGTCGCGCACGCGGGCGTCGCGCGCACCTTCCAGATCGTCAAGCCGTTCCGCGGGCTCACCGTCGCCGACAACGTGGCGGTGGCCGCGATGTTCGGCCCGTCCCCGGTCCGCGCCCCCGCGCACGCCCGCCGCGAGGCGGCGGAGGTGCTGGAGCGGGTCGGGCTCGGCGGCCGGGGCGACGTCCCGCCCGCCGAGCTGTCGGTCGCCGACGCCCGCCGGCTGGAGCTGGCGAAGGCGCTGGCGCTGCGGCCGCGGGTGCTGCTGCTGGACGAGGTGCTCGCCGGGCTGCGGCCCGCCGAGATCGACCCGGCGCTGCGGCTCATCGACGAGCTGCGGCGGGACGGCCTCGCCGTGCTGATCATCGAGCACATCATCCAGGCGATCGCCGCGATCTCCGACGAGGTCCTGGTGCTGCACCACGGCACGGTCCTCACCCAGGGCCCGCCCCGGCAGGTGCTCGGCGACGAGCGGGTCGTGGAGGCCTACCTCGGGCGCCGCTACACGAGGAAGAACCGCTCATGATGCTGGAAACAGGCCGGCTCACCGCCGGATACGGGCGGGTCCGGGTGCTGCACGAGGTCTCCCTCGACGTCGGCGAGGGAGAGATCGTCGCGCTCGTCGGCCCGAACGGCGCCGGGAAGTCCACTCTGCTGCGCGCCATCACCGCGATGATCCCCGACCGGAGCGGGACGCTGACCGTCGGCGGCCGGTCGCTGATCGGCGCGTCCGTGGAGGCCGTCGCGGCGGCGGGGGTCGCGCACGTCCCGGAGGGCCGGCGGCTGTTCCCCGGCCTGACCGTGCGCGACAACCTGCGCCTCGGCGGCTGGCTCGGCCGCAACAGGGACCTCGGCCCGGTGCTGGAGATCTTCCCGGTGCTCGGCGACCGCCTCGGCCAGGTCGCCGGGAGCCTGTCCGGAGGCGAGCAGCAGATGTGCGCGATCGCGCGGGCGCTGATGGGCAGGCCGAGACTGCTGCTCATCGACGAGCTGTCGCTCGGCCTGGCACCGCTTCTCGTGGACGAGATCCTGGCGCGGCTCACCGGCATCGCCGCGGCCGGGACCGGCATCCTGCTGGTCGAGCAGGACGCCGGCGCCGCGCTGGAGGTCGCCGACCGCGGGTACGTGCTGGAACTGGGCGAGATCGTGCTGGCCGGCACGACCGCCGAGCTCGCGGCCGACCCGCGGATGCGCAGCGCCTACCTCGGCGGCGAATGGGAGGCGGACGCCGCCGCCGTCCGGCCGGGGAAGGAGGCCGGCGAGGAAGCCTGACGCGATTCCGGGAAAGAAAAGCCTTCATCACTCTGTGTCTATACAATATGACTCTAGGTAGTGACGAAAGTGCGTCGCAGCAACCTGGAGGAACAGATGCACGTAGGGATGAAGCTCGGCATGGGCCTGGCCGCCACCGTGCTCGCCGGCAGCACGCTGAGCCTCGGCGCGGTCGCGGGGGCCGCGCAGCCGCCGCCGGCCCCGGGCCGGGGCGCGCCCGTCAGGCCCGCGCCTCCGCAGGACGAAGAGGGTCACGGACCGGGCGCCATCGAGGTCGGGCCTGATGGCGCCGCCGCGGCGATGGACCGGCTCCTCGTCCGGGACGAGGAGCGCACGCGCTGGTGCCGAGGGAGGGTCCTCCCGCAGGACGGGCTCAACGTCCGTTCGGGGCCGGGCCTCGGCTATCCCCGGGTCGGCGTCCTGGAGCACGGCACCTGGGTGCGGACGGACTGGGACACCATCCAGCGCCGGGACGGGTACCTGTGGGTGCGGATGAGCCAGCGCCACTGGATCGCCGACTACAAGCTCGGCAACGGCGACGGCAAGTGGTACGTCAAGTACTCCGACTGCTGACCGCGCTCCCACCGGGCCGATCGTGTGCGGGGTCGCCCCCGCGCACGGACGGCCCGGTCCCGACGCGCTGTTAGCCTCCCCCGTATGCGGAACGTGCCCTACACCGGTGGCGAGAAGGAAAGCCTCAAGGTCAGCCTCGACCGGCATCGAGACGTGGTCCTGTGGAAGCTGAACGGCCTTGACGAGGAGCGGGCGCGGCGGCCCATGACGCCGTCCGGGACGAGCCTGCTCGGTCTGACCAAGCATCTGGCGGCCGTCGAGTACAACTGGTTCTGCGAGACGTTCGGGCGGGAGACCGAACCGCTGCCCTTCGACGACGACGATCCGGAGGCCGACCTCAGAGTCGAGCCGGACGAGACCACGGCGGGGATCGTCGCGTTCTACGAGCGGGCACGGGCGGCGTCCGACAAGGTCATCGACGAGCTGGACCTCGACTCGCGGGGCACCGCCTGGCACGGTGCGACGGTGTCCCTGCGATGGGTGCTCATCCACATGGTCGAGGAGACGGCGCGGCACGCCGGTCACATGGACATCCTCCGGGAACTCGTCGACGGCGCCACCGGCGACCACGACGGGGCCTAGAAGCCGGTGTCCGCGAAGCGGACGAGCTGGACCTTGTACGAGGTGGGCGCCGTGGGGACGTTGCCGCTGGCGAGGACACCGGCGACGTAGATGAGGGCGGCGACGGCAAGGCCGACCAGGCCGATGAGGCCGGCGGCGACGTACTGGGCGCGGGGGCGTCTCATGACGATCAAGCTAGGGTCGCGCGACGCCGCCCCTTCCGCCCTTAAGCCGGACTTAATACGGATCTATAGTGATCGTCCGGCCGGCCGGCCAGGCCGCCGGCCTGCGTGCACGGGACGCGGCCGCTAGGTGCGGGAGTGCCGGCGGCGGCCGACCAGGCGGCGGGAGCGGCGGGCGGGCGGCAGCCACCTCGTCCGGAACCACATCTGCACCTGGGCTCCGCCGAGGACGCTGCGGTGGATGCGCAGGTAGCCGCCCGTCGACTCGGCGGCGCGGCGCGCGATGTCCAGGCCGAGGCCGGTCGACCCGCCGCCGCTGCTGCCCCGTTTCAGCGCCGCGTCCGGGTCGCTGATGCCGGGCCCACCGTCGGCGACGAGGATGCCGGTGACGCCCTGCCCCTGGTGCAGCGTGACGACGAACCCGGTGCCCTCGGCCGTGTGCCGGAAGATGTTGCCGAGCAGCGCGTCCACGGCCGCGGCCAGCTCGGTGCCGGGGATCGGCAGCGCCGCGGGCCCCTCGGCGCCGATCAGCTCGCAGGAGCGCCCCTCGTCCTCGGCGAGGACGGACCAGAACGCGACGCGGTCGCGCAGCACCTTGGACGCGTCGCAGCTGCCCCGCCCGGTCGGCCGCCGGACGGTCCGGATGATCTGGTCGACCTCGCGTTCGATGCGGTCGACGGCCTCCCGGGTCTGGTCGGCGACGGACCCGTCCCCGAGCGCCTCGGCGTTGAGCCGGAGCGCGGCCAGCGGGGTGCGCAGCCGGTGCGACAGGTCGGCGGCCATCTCGCGCTCCGCCGACAGCAGCTGGACGACGTGGTCGGCCATCGCGTTGAACGCCAGCCCCGCCTCGATGAGCTCGGGCGGCCCGTCCGGCTCGATCCGGACGGACAGCTCGCCGTCCCCGAACGCGCCCGCGGCCTCGGCGAGCCGCCGCGTGGAGCGGATCATCCGGGCGCCGAGCCGGTCGGCGACGGCGACGGATCCCGCGACGAGCGCGGCGGCGACGGTCGTCATGACGAGCCACGCCTTCCACACGCCGCGCGACAGGTCGTCGTCGGGCAGGAAGACCTCGACGACCGCGGTCCGGCCGGCGTCCAGCGACACCGGCTGAAGCAGCGCGTACCCGCCGTTCACCCGGGCGGTGTAGGAGCGTCCGCGCCGGCCGGCCTCGGTGAGCTGCTCGGCACGGGCGCTGAAGTCGCCGTGCGGGTTCTTCGGGACGAGACCGCCGTCCGGCATGTGCACGGTCATCCGCCCGGCGGCGCCGGCCTGGGTGCTGGCGACGGCGCGTTCGAGGGCGGCCGGGTCCTCGGTGACCACGAGGACGGGGCCGAGCGCGCTGGCCTGCCGCTCGGCGGTGGTGAGCGCGCGGTCGCGGGCGATCTCCCGGACGGTGAGCGCGAGCGGGATCAGGAACGCCAGCGCGACCATGGAGGTCACCGCCAGCGACACCAGGACGAGCGTCTTCCTCATGACCGCGGATCGGGTTCGGCCAGCCGGACCCCGACGCCGCGCACCGTGTGCAGGTAGCGGGGGGCGGCGGCGGTCTCGCCGAGCTTGCGGCGCAGCCAGGACAGATGGACGTCGATGGTCTGGTCGTCGCCGTACGCCTGCCGCCAGACCTCGGCGAGCAGTTCGCGCCGCGCCACGACCCGGCCGGGACGGGCGGCGAGGTAGGCGAGCAGGTCGAACTCGCGGCGGGTCAGCTCCAGCGATTCGCCGTCCAGCAGCGCCTCCCGCCGGTCCAGGTCGATGTGCAGGCCGCCGACGCTGAGCTCCGCGGTGGGCCCGGACCGCGCCGACCGGCGCAGCACCGCGGCGAGCCGGGCGCTGAGATGCTCGATGGAGAACGGCTTGATGAGGTAGTCGTCGGCGCCCGCGTTCAGTAACCGGACGATCTCGGGTTCGTCGTCGCGCGCCGTCGCGATGATGACCGGGACATCGGAGATGCCGCGCAGCATCTTCAGTACCTCCGCGCCGTCGAGGTCGGGCAGCCCGAGGTCGAGCACCACGACGTCGGGCGGCGACTGGGTGACCTCGCGCAGCGCGTCCATCGCGGTCCCGACGCTGCGCACGACATGCGACCGCACGCTCAGCTCACGAATCAAGGCAGTCCGGACATTCGCGTCATCCTCGACCACCAAAACACTCGCCATGGCGGAACCGTATGCCACCATGTGCCCATGCGTCGCGCGATGTCGTATGTTGCCCCCTGGGCGGGGGTGACCGCGCTCGCCGTGGCGCTCTCCTGGCTGGGGGTGCGCGACGTGGTGCGCAGCGCGGTCTCGGAACGGTCGGCCCCGCCGCCGCTCGCCGGCCCCGTGATCCACTCCAGCCCGACCCCGCCGCCGGGGCCGTTACCCAACGGATCGCCGACCGCGCGGCCGAGCCAGGCGACGGGCCAGGACAGGGGACCCGAGCCGTCCAAGACGCCGAAGGCACCGCCCGGCAGACCCGACGGTGCCTCCACTCCCCCGAAGCCGCCCGACAACGTGCGCAGCTACGAGACCCGGGGCGGGCGCGCGGCGATGTCGATCGAGAAGAACCGGGTGCGGCTCGTGTCGGCGACCCCGAACCCCGGCTTCGAGACCCGCGTGACGCAGGCCGAGGGATGGCTTCGGGTCGATTTCCTCGGCGACAAGCACACCTCGTCGGTCGTCGCGTCCTGGTACGAACATGACCCGACGGTCAAGGTCTACGAATACTGATCGCAAGACCAGTCGACTGTAGATGGTTTGCGAGAAAACGGTTTCACCGGCGGATCGGGCGGGAAACAGTCGATCACGTTGACGGAGCCGGCGGGGGCGGTCGGACAGAAGAGAGCCCCCATGGTCCTGGATCCCGGAGAGGCCGGGCGCGCCCGCGCCGCCGACACCGCGGAGCGCCGCGCGCAGGTCCGCAAGGCCGCCGCCGCGAGCGTGATCGGCACGTCCATCGAGTGGTACGACTTCTTCCTCTACAACACCGCCGCGGCGATCGTCTTCAAGGACGTCTTCTTCCCCGAGTCGAGCGACTACGCCGGGACGCTGTCGGCCTTCGCGACGTACGCGGTGGGGTTCGCGGCCCGCCCGGTGGGCGCGGCGATCTTCGGGCACTGGGGCGACCGGCTCGGCCGCAAGGCGACGCTGATCGTCACGCTGGTGCTGATGGGGGTGTCGAGCGCGCTGATCGGCGTCCTGCCGGGCACGGAGACGATCGGCTGGGCCGCGCCCGTCCTGCTGGTGCTGCTGCGGATCCTGCAGGGCATCGCCGTCGGCGGCGAGTGGAGCGGCTCGGTGCTGCTGTCGATGGAGTGGGGCGACCGGAGGCGGCGCGGGCTGATGGCGAGCCTGCCGCAGCTCGGCGTCCCGATCGGGCTGATCCTCGGCACCGGCATGATGACCGGGATCGCGCTCTCGGCGGACGACGCGTTCAAGAGCTGGGCGTGGCGCGTCCCGTTCCTGTTCAGCGTCGTCCTCGTCGGGATCGGGCTGTGGGTGCGGGTCCGGGTGATGGAGACGCCGCTGTTCGCCGAGGTCGTGCAACGGAACGAGGTCGCCAAGGTGCCGGTGGCGGAGGTGATCAGGCGGCATCCGAAGGAGATCGTCCTCAGCGCGCTGCTGCGCTGCTCGGAGCAGATGCCGTTCTACCTGTTCACCTCGTTCGCGCTCACGTACGTGCATAAGGACCTCGACATGGCGCAGGGGCTCGCGCTGAGCGCGGTGACGGCGGCGGCCGTGCTGGAGCTGTTCACGATCCCGGCGGCCGGGCACCTCGGCGACCGGATCGGCCCGCGGCGGGTCTACGCGGCCGGCTCGATCTGCGTGGCGATCTTCGCGTTCCCGTACTTCGCGCTGCTCAACACCAAGGTCGCGGCGCTGGTCGTCGTCGCGGTGATCGTCGCGCAGATCCCGCACGCCGTCCAGTACGGGCCGCAGGCGTCGCTGATCGCCTCGACGTTCCCGACCCGGCTGCGGTACGGCGGGGCCGGCATGGGCTACCAGCTCGCCTCGGTGTTCGCGGGCGGGCCGGCACCGCTGCTCGCGACCTGGCTGCTGCACGACTACGGCTGGCAGGCGATCTCGGTCAGCATGATCGTGGCGTCGGCGCTGACCCTGGCCGCGCTCGCCCTGCTGCCCGCCCCCTCGGAGGACCGGGTCAAGGCCGGTGCGGTGACGTGACGAACCGCTGCGGCATGATGAACATCGCCGTCGCCTCGACGGTCACCCGGCCGTCCGGCCCGGAGATCGTCCCGGACGCGTAGACCTTCCGGCCCTCCACCCGGCTCGCCTTCGCCTCCACCTGGAGCGGGACGCCGAGCGGGGTCGGGCGCCGGTAGCGCGTCTCCAGGGTCGCGGTCATGCCGGGCGTGCCGGTGGCGGCCGCCGCCATGCCGAGCGCCTGGTCGAGCACCATCGCCGAGACGCCGCCGTGCACGTACGACGGCGGACCCTCGTAGACGGCGTTGAGCGTGAACTCGCCGCGGACGATGCCGTCCGCGGCGACCGTCAGGCCGATCGGCGGCGCGAGGGGGTTGAGCGGCCCGGTGACGGGGTTGGCGACCTGCCGGTCCATCGTGCGTTCGCCGGGCGTGACGAACGGCGGGGCGTCCCGGCGTTCCACGGCGAGCCGCGCGGTCAGCGCCGCGACCTCGTCCGCCACGGCGGCGGCCTCGGCGGCGCCGACACCGGTGAGGACGGCGGCCTCGGCCAGCTCGCGGACGCGGGCGGCGAGACCGGTCAGCGCCGCGGTCTCGTCGTCCCCCAGCACGGGCCGCTCCATCGGGATCGCGCTCATCCAGCCTCCTCGCCGGGGACGCCCCCGGCCACCGCCCCATTGGCCGAACGAAATTCTAGAAGGTGCGCGCGACCGCTCCGGACGCAGGGGCCGGTAGATTCCTGCGGGACCCCCCGGAAGAAGCAGCACGAACGACCAGAGGACCCCACGTGACGGACCAGCCCCCGCCACCTCCCGAACAGCCTCCGCCATCTCCCGAAGATCCCCCACCGCATCCCGAACAGTCGCATCCCGAACAGCCGCATCCCGAACAGCCGCATCCCCAGCAGCCGCCGCCCTACCCGGGCGCCTACGGCCAGCCGCCCGGGCAGCCCCCTGGGCCGCCTCCCGGCCTGCCCCCTGGACAACCGCCCGGCCTGCCCCCCGGACAGCCCGGCATGCCGCCCGGCGGCCAGTACGACCCGCGCTACGGCTTCGGCCCGCCCGGTGTCCCGTACGGCCCGGGAGGACCGGCCCCGGGCGAGGAGACGACCTGGGCGATCTTCGCCTACGTCGGGAACCTCCTGATCGGCTTCCTGCCACCGCTGGTCATCTACCTGGTGAAGAAGAACACCTCGCCGTTCACCCGGTTCCACGCCGCGCAGTCGATGAACTACCAGCTCACCATGCTGATCCACCTGCTCGCGGTGGCGGCGGTCTGCGTCCCGCCCGCCATCGTGCTGAAGGCGCCCGCGTTCCTCGCGCTGCTCCTCTTCCCGTATCTGGAGCTGCTGATCGGCGGCTGGGTGTTCCTCATCCTGGGCGCGGTGAAGGCCGGCAAGGGCCAGCTCTACCGGTTCCCGACCTTCTTCTGCTTCCGCATGATCCGCTAGCTCACAGGTACTCGCGAGCGTAGCCGTCCAGCACCGGCAGGACGGCGTCGCGGTCACCGCCGGGCACCCGCAGCACGACCTCCTCGATCCCGAGCGCCGCGTAGTGGTCGAGCTTCTCCGGTGTGGGCAGCGTCCCGAACGGGATCACCGGCACCGTGTCCCGGCCGGCGTCCGCGCACGCGCGGCGCAGGCCGGGCAGCGCGTCGCGGATTCCGGCGCCGCCGATCGGCAGCCACCCGTCCCCGTACTCGGCGATGTGCGCGAACAGCGTCGGCCCGGGGGCGCCGCCGAGCAGCACGGGTACCCGGCCCGACGGTTTGGGCCACGACCAGCTCGCGTAGAAGGTCACGAACTCGCCCTTGAAGGACGCCTGCTCGTCCGTCCACAGCGCCCGCATGGCGAGGACGTGCTCGCGCGCCATGGCCCGCCGCCGTTTCCAGGGGACTCCGTGGTCGGCGCCTTCTTCCACGTTCCATCCGTAGCCGACGCCCAAGGCCACCCGCCCGGGGGCGAGCCGGTCGAGCGTCGCGACCGCCTTCGCCGTGACGATCGGGTCGCGCTGCGCGGGCAGCAGGATCCCGGTGCCGAGGACGATCCGCTCGGTCGTCACGGCCGCCGCGGCCAGCGACACGAGCGGGTCGAGCGTGCGGGCGTACTCCTCCGGGAGGCTTTCGGCGCCCGTCGGAGGCGCGGTCTTCCGGGACACGGGAATGTGGGTGTGCTCGGGGACGTACAGCGAGGCGAACCCCCGCTCCTCCGCCGCCCGCGCCAGCTCGTGCGGCGCCATGGTCAGGTCGGTGGCGAACATCGTGATCCCGAGCCGCATGCCTGGTCCTCCTTCGCGGGGTCCCCGCACCCTACGGGCGCGACCGGGCGGCCGCCCGCCGCGGTCTCACCTTCCGAGATCGCACACGGCCACGGTCGCGTCGTCGTGGACCTTGGTGCGCGGCCATCGGACGGCGCGGGGGTCGGTCCGCTCGATCTCCCGCGTCCGCTCGATCAGCCGGGCCGGCCCCGGATCCACGGCGAGCGCGGCCAGCCCGGCCCAGTCCGTGACGCCGAACAGGTCGGCGAGCCGTGTCGCGCCGTCGGTCAGCAGGAGCACGCGGCGCAGATCGGCGGCCGGCACGGTCCCGGTGATCGCGGCGTCGGCCACCGCCGGATCGGCCGCGGCGTAGTGACGGCCCCCGGTGATCTCCCGCACTCCGTCCCGGCCGTCCAGCAGGACGGTCGAGTCCGCCAGCACCAGGTAGTCGACCAGTTCGCCGCGCCGCCGCAGGGCGAGCACGGTCGCCGCCGGTGTCGTGGGGACGCGCAGGTCGCAGCTCTGCCGATGGGCCGCGGCCACGTCCGCGATCGCGCCGGCGAGCCGTCCGACCAGCGGCCGCGGCACCGGCCGGTGGGCGCCCTCCGGCGGCCCCACGGGCGGACCGGCCGGCGGCCCGGCGCCGTCCAGCATCCGCGCCAGCAGCCGGGTGCCGAGCGACCGCGAGTACCACGCGGTCCCGTGCACGCAGCCGAGTTCGGTGCCGAGCGGCAGCCCGCACCCGTCGAGCACCACGACCGCTCCCGCGGCCGCCGCCACGAAGTCCTCGTTGAGCCGCTCCGGGCTCCCCTGGTCCGTCGCCCATTCCACCCGCACCGGTACCCGTCCTCCCGTCGCCCGGCCACCAGTATGGAGCCGGCGCGCCTCACACGAGGACGGCCCGGTCGTCCACCCGCGCGATGGCCCGAACGGGGGCGCCGTCCGCGCCGGCCAAGGCGAGCGGGAACAGGGAGACGTCGATCGCGCAGCCCGCGTCCTGGGCGTCGACGAGGCGCCCGAGCCCGGTCAGGTTCTCGGCGATCACCGCACCGGCCCCGCAGAGGACGCGGTGGGCGGCGAGGGAGAAGTCGTCGGAGCCGGGCGGCGGGGTGCGGTCCACGCTGAGGGCGTCGATGCCCACCGTCCTGACTCCGGCGGCGACGATCGCCTCCGCGGTCTCCGGCGCGGGGTAGGGGTGCGCCAGGTAGCCGCCGGTCCCCCAGTGCTCCGGCCAGCCCGTCGCGATGAGCAGGACGTCGCCCGGTTCGAGACCGGGCGGGACGGCGTCCGGCGGTATCGGCGTGCGGGGCGGCAGCCCGCGGGCGTCCAGCACGACGGCCGGGCCGGTGAAGCGGGTCAGCGGCAGCTCGTCCAGCCGGGGCAGCGAGTCGTCGATGTGGAACGGGGCGTCCACGTGCGTGCCGGTCTGCGATCCCATGTGCAGCCGCAGGACGTTCACGCCGGCGTCCGCGACCGTGAGGGCGGGCACCGCCTCCACCTCGGGGTCGCCCGGGTACACCGGCATGCCCGTCGTGATCGGAACCGACAGGTCCAGCAGCTCAACGCCCATGTCATCGATTATCCCGGCCGCGCCGCCACCCGATAGCGTTGCGGCGTGTTGCCACATGTGAACGCCATCCGGTACGTGACGCCGCTCCGCGAGGGCGGTTCGCTGCCGGGCGTCGTCGAGGCCGACGACCTCGGTACCTACGTGATGAAGTTCCACGGCGCCGGGCAGGGCCGCAAGGCCCTGATCGCCGAGGTGATCGCCGGTGAGCTGGCGCGCAGGCTCGGCCTCCGGGTGCCGGACCAGGTGCTCATCGACCTGGACCCGGCGATCGGGCGGCACGAGCCCGACCCGGACGTCCAGGACCTGCTCAAGGCCAGCCCCGGCTGGAACCTCGGCGTGGACTTCCTGCCCGGGTCGCTCGGCTTCGACCCGCTCGGCTGGAGCGCCGACCCGGACTTCGCGTCCCGGGTGCTGTGGTTCGACGCGTTCATCGGCAACGTCGACCGCAGCTGGCGCAACCCCAACATGCTGGTCTGGCACGGCGACGTGTGGCTCATCGACCACGGCGCGAGCCTCATCTTCCACCACGCCTGGACGAACGCGGCCCGGCTGTTCTCCGGCCCGTACGACGTGGACGACCACGTGCTGACCCCGTACGCGACCCGGCTGGAGGCGGCCGAGGCCGAGCTCGCCCCGAAGATCACCGAGGGGCTGCTGCGGGAGGTGATCGAGCTGGTGCCCGACCGCTGGCTGGAGGGCGAGCCGGGCTTCGCCGGCCCGCGCGCGCTCCGGGACGCCTACCTCGACATCCTGCTGCCGCGCGCCGGCAAGCCGCGCGATTGGCTGCCCGGCCTCGACGTCAGCGGCCGCGGTCCGGGCACCTCCGCGCGGCGCGGCGGGAACCGCCCCGGCTGGCTCGGTGGTGCCCCGTGAGCGGCGACAGGGTGACCAATATCAGGACCGCCGGGCAGCCCACGGTGTTCGAGTACGCGGCGCTGCGCGTCGTCCCCCGCGTCGAGCGGGGCGAGGTCATGAACGTGGGCGTCGTCGTGTACTGCCGTGCCCTCGACTATCTGGGCTGCCGCACCCACCTGGACGAGCACCGCCTGCTCGCCCTGGACCCGGCGCTCGACCTCGCGGGCGTCCGTTCGTCCCTCAAGGCGGTGGACGCGGTGTGCTGCGGCGGCGAGCGCGCCGGCCAGGCCGCGGAGGAGAGCCCCGGCGCGCGCTTCCGCTGGCTGACGGCCCCGCGCAGCACGATCGTCCAGCCGGGGCCGGTGCACGCCGGGCTGACCGAGGACCCGGCCGCCGAACTGGACCGCCTCCTCGGCCTTCTGGTCAAGTGACGGCGGGGCCGCGGATCACGTCCACTCCCAGCGGATGCCGTGGTAGCCGGCGGCCATGCCGAACTCGATGAAGTGGACGCTCTGGTAGCTGGACATGCGCAGGTCGGCCGAGTCCTTGAGCGCGGTGTGGCCGTCGGGCCGCCACGTCCGGTAGCAGCGGGCGGGCAGCGTGGCCGGGTGGAACCGGACCTCGATGAGGTACTCGTGCTGCGGGGCGCGGAAGCCGCGGCCCTCCTCGGTCACGGGCGGGCCGGTCTCGTCGAACCCGAAGCCGTACTCCAGCAGGTACGTCTCGCCGCGGCCGAGCGCCCGGTCGAACAGCAGCTCGGCGGCGATGAGGCCGCTGGACTCGTCCATCCGGACGCGGCCGAACCGGCAGCCGCGCGCGGTGCGGGACGACGGCAGGACGCCCTGCGGATGGTGGTAGACGGCGATCCAGCGGTCGACGCCGCGCTGCTGCGCCTGGAACACCGCGCGGACCCGGACCTCGCGCAGCTCCCGGCGGCGGCCGATGATGTACTGGTCGTGCAGGCTGAGCCCGGTGACCTGCCGTTCGTCCCGATGGCCGATCTCGTCGAACAGGTCGCGGACGCCCGGCTCGGGGCACAGCTCCTCGACCGGCAGCCACGTCCCGGCGGGGCGCTCGGTCGTGGGTTTCAGCAGCGTCAGCAGCGAGTGGCGCGGCAGTTCGAGGATGGCCTCAAGGCCGCGGACGGCGCGCAGCGAATCGGCGCGCTCGGGCCTCGTCCGGCCGCGCTGCCAGTAGCTCAGCGTGGACAGGCTGACGGCGATGCCCTGTTCCTCCAGGCGGCGGCGCAGCGAGTCGAGACTCAGGCCGCGTGCCTGGATGGCGGCGTGCAAGGCGACGTTGAAGGGACCGTACTGGAGGACCTGTAGAAGATCGTCCTCTGCGAGACTCTGCATTGCCCGGCCTCCGGATCGGCTCCGGCCGGCCCCCCGCTGAACGGCCTTGACTCCTGTGATTGCAACTTCAGCGCTCACTGTAAGGCCCCGTGGCCCCGATGCCAACAGGCAACTTCTGACGTCCGGCTCCGCCCGGCGCCGATGCCGCTCCCACTCCACTCCCGCTCAATGCCACTCCCATTCGATGCCGACGATGCCGCGGCGGACGGCGCCGGCCGCGAGGTTCGCGCTGCCGGACGTGCCGATCCACAGTTCGCCGAGCCGCTGCCGCGCGGCCGCGGAGCTCTCGGCGGTGAAGCCGTAGCAGCGCGCCGGAAGCCGGTCACCGGCGAACTGGATGATCGCCACGTAGTCGTGGACGGGATGGGGGAAGCGCCGCTCATAGCTGTCGGACGGCGGCCGCCCGGCCGTCCCGAGCTCGTACTCGACGACCGCGGTGTCCCCCGCCGACAGCACCCGGTCGAAGACCAGCTCGAACGCCATCAGCCCGCCCTCGGCGCGGATCCGGCCCGGACGGCCGTACCGGACGTCCGCGAGCGCGGCCGGCCCGTCGCCGGTCCCGCCGCCCGCGGGGTCGCCGTCGCCCACGTGATGGACGCAGACCACGCGGTCGATGTCGTCGTCCGCCGCCCGCAGGACGGTGCGGACCGACAGCGTCCAGGAACGGCGCGCCTCGTCCAGCCGGTACACGTCGTGGATGCCGAGCCGTTCGAGCCGGTGGTCGCCGGACCGGTCGAGCTGGCCGACGAGCCAGGCGTGGCGTTCGGGGTCGGGCCACAGGTCCCGCGCCTCCGCGCCGGGCCGGCCCGCGGTGCGCCCGGCTCGTGCGCCCGCTCCCCGGACGGCCGCGCCGGGCGGCGCGGGATCGTCCAGCAGTTCGGCGAGGGCCCCCGGCGGCACCTGGAGGATCTCCTCCAGCGCGAGGACCACGGTGCGCGATCGCGGGCGGCTGCGGCCCCGCTGCCAATAGCTCAGGGTGGCGACGCTGACCGCCAGGCCCCGCCGGCCGAGCCGGTGGCGGATCCGTTCCAGGGTCAGCCCGCTCGCCTTGATGGCCTGCCGCAACGCCCCGGCGAACTCCACTGCGGGATGCTAACCCGCCCGGCAAGATCGATTCAGTTACCAGGACAGATCAGGCACACAGCGACAACATCCCTGAGAATCCCAGCAAACGGACGTTTCAGAACAGAATCGACATGAACGAGCCCAGCTCGCCGAACCCCACGCGCCGGTACGCCGCCCGCGCCCGCGTGTTGTAGTCGTTGACGTACAGCGAGACCGTCGGCGCGATGCTGCGCAGCGCCTCCCGCACCACCGCGGACATCCCGGTCTCCGACAGACCCTGGCCGCGCAGGTCGGGCGGCACCCACACCCCCTGCACCTGGCAGGCCCGCGGGGTGACGGCGCCCACCTCGGCCTTGAACATGACCCGGCCGTCCTCGATCCGGGCGAACGCCCGGCCGTCGCGGATCAGCTCGGCGACCCGGGCCCGGTACAGCACGCCTCCGTCGCCGGTGTTCGGCGACACCCCGACCTCTTCGGTGAACATCGCCACGCAGGCCGGATAGACGATGTCGAACTCCTCCATCCGCACGCGCCGCACCTTCGGGTCGGCGGGCACGTCGGGGACGGCGGAGGTCGCCATCACGGGCTGGGCGGCGCGGACGGCCCGGGGCGGCCCCCAGTAGGGCGCGAGGATCTCCCACAGATCCCCGACCGCGTCGACCGGCCCGACGATGGAGGAGCAGCGCCGGCCCTGGGCCTGCGCCCGCTCGGCGAACGCGCGGACCGCCTCCGGGCCCGCCGCGACCGGGATCAGGTTCGCGCCGGAGTAGCACAGCGAGACGAGCCGGCCGTCCCGCAGGTAGCCCCACATCTGCGCGCCGAGGCGGCGCGGGTCGAGCCCCGCGGCGTGCACGCGGGAGCTGACGAACACGTTGGACACCGGGTCGGCGTCCAGTATCGCGAGGGCCTCCGTCCGGTACCGGTCGTCCAGCACGCGCACCGGCATCGAGCCCAGCATGCGCACGGCTACCGGCCCCCGGCCCTCACCATTGAAAGCTCCACGCGGACAAGCCTATGTCGTCCGGGGGCCGCGCACCTCCACAGGCTCCATCACGGCCCGATCCGGCGACTCAGCGGTGGGACGCCGCCTGTTGCGCCTTGCCCGCCTTCTTGCCCGTGGCCGGCTGGGGCTCGGGCGCGGCCTTGCACCGCTGGTCCGGGCCGGGCCGGTTCGCGGGCAGGTCGCCGCCGCCGAGATAGCCGGCGACGGCCCGGTCGACGCACCTGTCCCCGGACAGCGAGACGCCGTGGTCACGCCCCTCGACCTGCACGAGGAGCCTGGACGTGGGGAACCGGCGGTGCATCTCCAGCGCGCCCTGGTACGGGGTCGCGGCGTCCTCGGTGGCCTGGACGAGCAGGATCGGCGACAGCGCGGACGTGCCCCTCGCCCGCGGCGGCGGTCCGCCGGGCACCGGCCAGAAGGCGCAGGGCGCGTTGTACCAGGTGTTGCCCCAGGTCTCGAAACGGTAGCCCTGGCGGTAGAGGCGCTCGCTGTCGGCGTGCCAGCGGTTCCAGTCGCGCGGCCAGGCCGCGTCGCGGCACTGGACGGCGTTGTAGACGGTGTAGTTGTTCTGGTCGAGCCGGCTCGGCGGCTGCCACGCCTTGCGCAGCGGCCCCGGGTCGTGCCGGACGATGAGAGCCGACAGGGCGCTCGCGTGCGCCGACCAGGAGTAGTCGGCGTAGCCGTCGGCGAGGAACACGTCGTCCAGTTCGGAGGGCCCGATCTTCCCGTCGACGGGCCTGGCCCTGAGCGCGGCCCGCGCCCTCGCGTAGGCGGCGGAGACCTTCCGTTCGGTGTCCCCGAGCCGGTAGACCTTGTGGTGCCGGGCAATCCAGGCGAAGTACGCGCGGATCCGCTTCTCGAACGCGACGTTCTGGTCGAGGTTGGCGTCGTACCAGACGCCGCTCGGCCGGACGACGCTGTCGAGCACCATGCGGCGGACCCGTCCGGGGAACATCGTCGCGTACACCGCGCCGAGGTAGGTCCCGTACGAGTAGCCGAAGTAGTTGATCTTCCGCTGGCCGAGGGCGGCGCGGATCGCGTCCATGTCGCGCGCCATGTCGGCGGTGCCCATGTGCGGCAGGATCCTCCCGTTCCTGCGGCCGCAGTCGCGGGCGTACGCCCTCGCGCGGTCCAGCCACGCCCGCTCCTCCTCCGCGTTCGCGGGGACGGTGTCGGGGCGCGCGCGGCCCGGGTCCTGGTAGCTCGTGTCGCAGACCAGTGCCGGCCTGCTGGCGCCGACGCCGCGCGGGTCGAAGCCGATCCAGTCGTAGGACGCGGCGACCTTCTTCGGCAGCGCGCCGGTGAAGAAGGCCGGGAGGTCGCGCCCGTGGGCGCCGGGGCCGCCCCGGTTGAGCAGCACCACGCCCTGGGACTTGGGCGCGGTGTGCCGGGCGCGGGTGAGTTCGAGCGTGACCTGCTCGCCCTTCGGGCGGCGGTGGTCGAGCGGTACCCGGATCGACGCGCACTGGAGGCCCTTGAGCCGGGTGCCCTCCACCGGGTCCTTGGCGGGACAGGCCGTCCACGCGAGGCCGGCGGGCCGGGGCTCGGGATGGGGTGCGAGGCGGGCGGCCGCGGCCGCGGGCGATCCCACGGCGGCGGCTCCGGCGACCCCGAACGTGACTGCGGCGGCGGCCGTCCCGGCGGCGGCCCTCTTTCCAGCGTCGTTCAGCACCTTCGCTTTCTACCGGCGGGACGGCCCGATCGGCGTGCACCCCGGATCGCGCGATTCCGGCCGGAAACCGGACCACTGCCGGAAAACGAACCGTGGCGTGCCCGTCCGGTCCCCGCGAAAGGACCGGACGGGCACGCCACGGGACGGCGTGCTATCCGTGTACTACGGGCGTCCGACCGGAAGGTCCTTGCCCGCGGTGGGCCGTGCGGCCTTCGCGGTCATGGCGGTCGGATCCGGGTCGTTCAGCGCCGGGACGGCCTTGCAGTAGGCGTCCGGGCCGCGGTGGCTCGCCGGCAGCGCACCGGTGTCGAGGTACGCCGCGACCTTGTCGTCCAGGCACGCGTTGCCGTTGAGCGTGTTGGCGTGGGTCTTGCCGCCGACCTCGAACACCAGGCGGGAGGACGGGAAGACCTTGTGCATCTCTAGGCCGCCCGCGACCGGCGTCGCCGCGTCCTGGGTGGACTGGACGAGCAGCATGCCGGGCAGGCTCTTGCCGCCCTTCAGCTTGAGCGCCGGTCCGCCCTGGAACGGCCAGAAGGCGATCGGGGCGTTGAACCAGACGTTGCTCCAGGTGTTGAACCGGTAGCCCTGCCTGTAGAGCTTCACGGCGTCGCGGTGCCATTTGCTCCAGTTGCGCGGCCACTTGGCGTCGGCGGCCTGGACGGCGTTGTAGACGGCGAAGCCGTTGTCGTCGCCGCCGGGGTTGAGCCAGTCGAGGAGCCCGGAGGCGTCCTTGTCGTTGGCCCACGCCGAGAGCGCCTGGGCGAACGGGATGTAGAAGCCGGTGTTGTAACCGGCGGACAGGACGATGTCGTCCAGCTCGTCCGGGCCGATCTTGCCGCCGATCGGGGCCTTCTTCGCCGCGGTGCGGACCGCGTAGTACTTGGCCTCGACGGCCTTCTCGCTCTTGCCGAGGTGGTAGAGCGAGTCGTACTTGGCGATCCACGCCCACCAGGACTTCATGTTCCGCTCGAACGCCTTGTCCTGTTCGAGCTGGGCGTCGTACCAGACCGTCTTCGGGTTGACGTTGCCGTCCAGCACCATGTGCTTCACGCGCTTGGGGAAGAGCGTGGCATAGGTGGCGCCGAAGTAGGTGCCGTAGGAGAAGCCGTACCAGCTGATCTTCTGCTGGCCGAGCGCGGCGCGGATCACGTCGACGTCGCGCGCGGCGTCGGTGGTGCGCATGTGCGGCAGCAGCCAGCCGAACTTCTTCGCGCAGTCCTGCGCGTACTTGCGCGACTTGGCGATCCACGCCTTCTCCTCCTTCGAGGAGGACGGGACGTAGTCCGGGCGGATCGGGTCGGAGAAGTTCGGGTCGCACGTCAGCGCGGGCTTGCTGGAGCCCACGCCGCGCGGGTCGAACCCGATGATGTCGTACTTGGCCGCGACGTCGGCGTGCCCGACGCCGCCCATCCAGCGCGCCAGGGCGGGCGCGTACTCGATGCCGGTGCCGCCGGGGCCGCCGGGGTTCACGAGCAGCACGCCCTGGTAGTTCTTGTCGTCGGTGTGCTTGAAGCGCGACACCGCGATGGAGATCTTGCGCCCGTTGGGCCTGCCGTAGTCGAGGGGGACCTCGACCTGGGCGCACTGGGCCTTGTTCATCGGGTCATCGGGGCCGCTGACCTCGCACTTGCCCCAGTCGATGCCGGTGGCCGCGACCGGCGCGGCACCGGCCGTCCCGGTGTCGGCGCTCGCGGAGACGGCGACGCCCGCGCCGCCCGCCGCCACGACCGCCGCGGTCGCGACCAGAACGATCCTTTTCACGTGACTCCCTCAGATCGGCGCCCCCGGAGTTCGCTCCGGGGGCCCGCGTGGAGCTCCGCCCGGCGGTGCGCCGGACGGAGCCCTCGCGTCAGCGGATGACGTCGGCCTTCAGGCGCGCCGCCTGCTGGGAACCCGCGCCGCTCAGCGTCTTGGCGGACGCGGAGGACGGCGGGGTCGGGTCACCGAGCTGCGGGACGTGCACGGTGCTCTGCTCCGGACGCTCTCCCCGCAGGAAGTAGGCATCGAAGTAGGCGTCCACCTGGGCGGAGCCGCGGTGCACGATGCAGTGCGTCCGGTCCCCGTCCTGGACGACCAGCCGCGAGCCCTTGAGCCTGCGGTGCATGTCCAGCGCGCCCGCGTACGGGGTGGCCGCGTCCGCGGTCGACTGGAACATCAGGATGTTGCGCGGCAGGTCGCGCGTGTGGCCGATGTTCACCGGCTTGCCGGCCTTGGCGGGCCAGAACAGGCACGGGGCGTTGTACCAGGCGTTGCCCCACGTCTCGAACGGGTGCTTGCTGTTGATCCGCTCGTTGTCCCGCTGCCACTTCTTCCAGCTCAGCGGCCACTGGACGTCCGTGCACTGCACGCCGAGGTAGACGGCGTACCCGTTGTCGTCGGCCCCGCCGGTGGTCTGCGCGCCGAAGGTCTGCGCGAACGTGGCGGTGTCGCCCGACTTGTAGGCCGACAGGCCCGCGGCGTACCCGTGCCAGACGGCCTGGCTGCGCCGGTAGCCGGCGTTCAGGATCACGTCGGTCAGCTCGTCCGGCCCGACGGCGATGGTCTGCCCGCTGTCGGGGTCGGTGTAGTAGACCGGCTTGTTCTTGAGCTTGGCCCGCAGGTCGTAGAAGTAGCTCCGGACCTGCTTCTGCGTCGTGCCCAGGTGGTACACCGAGTCGTACTTGGCGATCCAGCCGAAGTAGTAGTCGATGTTGATGTCGAACTGGATGTCCTGGTTCAGGTTGGCGTCGTACCAGGCGTCGGAGGGGCCGACGTTGCCGTCCAGCACCATCTTCCCGACCGTCTTCGGGTAGACGGTGGCGTAGGCCGAGCCGAGGTAGGTGCCGTAGGAGGCGCCGTAGTAGTCGAGCTTCTTGCTGCCGAGCGCCCGCCGGATCGACTCCATGTCGTTGACGGAGTCGATCGTCTTGATGTGGTTCAGCAGCCCTGTCGCGTCGGCCTTCGCGCACGCCTCCGCATATCCCTTGGACAGCTTCAGCCACGTGGCGACGGACTTGCGGTCGCCGGTGCCGTAGTCGGGACGCGGGGCGTTGGTGTAGTTCGGGTCGCAGGTGAGCGCCGGGACGCTCATGCCGACGCCGCGCGGGTCGAACCCGATGACGTTGTAGGCGTCGCGCATGGGGGCGGAGTTCTGCGCGAACACGCGCGGGCCGAACAGCGCGCCGCCACCCCCCGGACCCCCCGGGTTGACGACGATGTCGCCCTTGGCCTCACCCTTGCCCGTGTGCGGCGTCCTGGTGAGCTGAAGGGTGATCTTCTTGCCCTGCGGCTTGGCGTAGTCCATCGGCACCGACAGTTCGGCGCACTGCACGATCTTGGAGACCGGGTACAGCGCGTCGTAGAGGTCGTGCACCGTCTTGACGAAGTCCGCAGGGCAGGTGTGCCACGAGAGCGCGGCGGGGTTGAAGCCTCCGGCCGGTCCGGCGGATGGGCTCGCGGCCTGCGCGCTTGTGGCGCCCAGACCGGTGAGACCGAGCCCGGCCACCGCGGCCACGACAACGATCCTCTTCACAAATCCCCCTATCGTGCCGACTCCGGTTGAGTCAGACATACGGGTAAATGAGTGAAGATTGTGGCGGTTCTGGCATCTGCCCCGACAGGGCCCATTTCGAGTGGATGCGGAATCGTGACAAGATCAGCGGAACTTCGTAACACGCTGGGACGTTCCGCTCCCGGGTGTCCGTGCCGACGGCCCACGCGCACGCGAAAGGGCCCCGGGTTCGCACCCGGGGCCCTTCGTGTCGATCAGCCGGTCAGCCGTGCCGGCCGGTCGTGGCGTCGCTTCTCCGCGCGGGTCAGCCGACCACCACGTCGGCGCCGGGCCCGGACACCGAGCCGTCCTCGCCGATCTCGATGCCCATGTCGTCGGCGATGCGCATGGCCTCTTCGATCAGCGTCTCGACGATCTGCGACTCGGGGACGGTCTTGATGACCTGGCCCTTGACGAAGATCTGGCCCTTGCCGTTGCCGGACGCGACGCCGAGGTCGGCCTCGCGTGCCTCGCCGGGCCCGTTCACCACGCAGCCCATCACGGCGACGCGCAGCGGGACGGGGAAGTCCTTCAGCCCGGCGGTGACCTGCTCGGCGAGCGTGTAGACGTCCACCTGCGCGCGGCCGCAGGACGGGCAGGAGACGATCTCCAGGCCGCGCTTGCGCAGCCCCAGCGACTCCAGGATCGCCGCGCCGACCTTGACCTCCTCGACCGGCGGCGCCGACAGCGACACCCGGATCGTGTCGCCGATCCCCTCCGCCAGCAGCGCGCCGAACGCCACCGCCGACTTGATCGTGCCCTGGAACGCCGGGCCCGCCTCGGTGACGCCGAGGTGCAGCGGGTAGTCGCAGGCCGCCGCCAGCTTGCGGTACGCCTCGATCATCACGACCGGGTCGTTGTGCTTGACCGAGATCTTGATGTCGCGGAAGTCGTGCTCCTCGAACAGCGAGCACTCCCACAGCGCCGACTCGACCAGCGCGTCGGGCGTGGCCTTGCCGTACTTCTCCAGCAGCCGCTTGTCCAGCGAGCCGGCGTTCACGCCGATCCGGATCGGCACCCCCGCGTCCTTGGCCGCGCGTGCGATCTCCCCGACCTTGTCGTCGAACTTCTTGATGTTGCCGGGGTTCACGCGCACGGCCGCGCAGCCGGCGTCGATCGCCGCGAACACGTACTTGGGCTGGAAGTGGATGTCGGCGATGACCGGGATCGGCGACTTGCGGGCGATCGCCGGCAGCGCGTCGGCGTCGTCCTGCGACGGCACCGCGACGCGGACGATCTGGCACCCGGACGCGGTCAGCTCCGCGATCTGCTGCAGCGTGGTGTTCACGTCGGCGGTGAGGGTCGTGGTCATGGACTGCACCGACACCGGCGCGTCGCCCCCGACCGGAACGTTCCCGACCATGATCTGCCGGGACCTGCGGCGGGGCGCGATCGGATCCGGCGCCCCCTGCCCGTCGCCTTCGCCGCGGACGCTCGGAATACCCAGTGAAACGCTCATCCCTCTCCTCTGACTGACGGCCCCGCACCAAGCCTAGGCGCCCCACGCGGCTGAGTTGACGGCGCCCGGTACCGAACAGTGTGACCATGCGACTACACCCGGTAAACATTTTGTGTCATTCCGGTAGCCGCAGCGGGTTGAACAGGTCGGCGAGGATCAGCAGCACCCCGAGCCCCACCAGCAGCAGGACGGCGAGGTATGTCAAGGGCAGGAGCCTGGTCATGTCGACCGTGCCCGGATCCGGCCGCCTCCTGATCCGGTTGACGCCGGCCCGCGCCCGCTCGTACCCGACCACCGCGAGGTTCCCGCCGTCCAGCGGGAGCAGGGGCAGGACGTTGAGCGCGCCGAGGAAGATGTTCACCGAGACGACCAGCGACAGGTACAGGGCGAGCTTGTCGCGGGTGGAGCCGCCGGACGAGAAGATCTGCCCGGACACCTCGGTGGCGCCGACCACGCTGCCGACCTGGCCGCCGGGCGTGCTCTCCCGTTCGGGCGAGAACAGTTTCGGTATCGCGGCCGGCAGGTCCGCCGCGACCTGCCCGATGCCGGCGACCGTCCGGCCGATGCCGCGTCCGGCGAACACCGCCGCGTTCAGCGGCCCGGTCCGCTCGTATCCGGCTCCGACGACCGTCGCCGACATGCCGACGAACGGCTGACCGTCCACGTCCGCGAGCGTGACCGGCAGCGTCACCGGCCGCGGCGCCCCGGGCCGCTGGACCACCAGCGTCACCGTCTCGCCCGGCTTCGCCTCATCGATCGCCCCGGTGAGGTCGGCCCAGTCGGAGACGGGCGTGCCGTTGAACGAGACGACGCGGTCGCCGGCGCGCAGCCCCGCCCGGGAGGCCGGGGAACTCGGGCGGTCCTTGCCGCAGCCGCCCGACATCGCGGCGGGCACGCACGGGGTGACCTGGTCGACCGTGCTGGTCACCGTGCCGGGCTCGCGCACGCCGATCGTCATCGCCATCACCATGAGCAGCAGGAACGCGAACGCGAAGTTGGCGGCCACGCCCGCCACGATGACGACCGAGCGGCGTCCGGCGGGCTGCCGGTAGAAGGCGCGCGGACGGTCCGCCGGATCGATCTCCTCCAGCGGCGTGTAGCCGACGATCTTGACGAAACCGCCCAGCGGGATCGCCTTCACGCCGTACTCGGTCTCGCCCCGGCGGGTGGACCACAGGGTCGGACCGAAACCCACGAAGTACTCGGTGGCCTTCATTCCGAACCTCTTGGCGGTCAGCAGGTGCCCGCCCTCGTGGAGCATCACCGACACCAGCAGCGCCACGACGAACGCCGCCGCACCGAGGAAGTAGGCCATCCGGGCCCCCTCTGGGGTTCGTCCCGAGGCGGTCCCCGGGTCAGTCGGTTCCGGTCAGTTCCCTGGTCATCGACCGCGCCCACCCGTCGGCCGCGAGGACGTCGTCCAGCGTCAGGTCACCGGGGGTGCCCGGACCGTGCTCCTCCACTACCCGCGCGACCGTGTCGACTATCCCGAGGAACGGGAGCCGTCCCGCGCGGAACGCGTCCACACATTCCTCGTTGGCGGCGTTGTAAACGGCGGGGACCGTCCCGCCCAGCTCACCGGCGCGGCGCGCCAGCGCCACGGCCGGGAACGCCTCGTCGTCGAGCGGGAACAGCTCCCAGGTGTGGGCCTTCGTCCAGTCGACGCCGGCGGCGGCGTCCGGGACGCGGCCGGGCCAGTCGATGCCGAGCGCGATCGGCAGCCGCATGTCGGGCGGGCTCGCCTGCGCCAGCGTGGAGCCGTCGGTGAACTCGACCATCGAGTGGATGACCGACTGCGGGTGCACCATGACCTCGATCCGCTCCATCGGGACGTCGAAGAGCAGATGCGCCTCGATGACCTCCAGCCCCTTGTTGACCAGGGTGGCGGAATTGATCGTGATGACGGGCCCCATGTCCCACGTCGGGTGGTTCATCGCCTGCTCGGGCGTGACGTCGGCCAGGTCGGCGCGGCTCCGCCCGCGGAACGGGCCGCCGCTCGCGGTCAGCACGAGCCGCCGCACCTCCTCGGCGCGCCCGCCGCGCAGGCACTGGGCGAGCGCCGAGTGCTCGGAGTCGACCGGGACGATCTGCCCCGGCCTCGCCCGTTCCTTGACGAGGGGGCCGCCGACGATGAGCGACTCCTTGTTGGCGAGGGCGAGGGTGCGCCCCGCGTCCAGCGCGGCCAGCGTCGAGGCGAGGCCGAGCGCGCCGGTCACCCCGTTCAGCACCACGTCGCACTGCCAGGCGGCGACCTCGGCGACCGCGTCCGGACCGGCCACGATCTTGGGGATCGGGTAGTCGCCGGAGGCGTAGCCGCGCCGCTTGGCCTCGGCGTAGAAGGCGAGCTGGAGCTCCTGCGCGGCGGACGCCTTGGCCACCGCGACGACCTCGGGCCGGAACTCCAGCGCCTGCTCGGCCAGCAGGCCGACCCGGCCGCCGCCCGCGGCGAGCCCGGTCACCCGGAACCGGCCGGGGTTGCGGCGGATCACGTCCAGCGCCTGGGTGCCGATCGAACCGGTGGAGCCGAGGACGACCACCTCGCGTGCGGTCACGTCGGGGCTTGAGGGAGACATCACCCCACCATTGTCGGGCATCGGCCCGCTCAGCCGCCGCCCGCGTCGTAGGCGTGCCGCGCCCGCTCGACCTTCTCCAGGTTCACGGCGGACCACTCCGCGAGCGTCGCGAACAGCGGAGCGAGGCTGCGGCCCAGCTCGCTGATCTCGTACTCGACCCGCGGCGGCACCTCCGGATGGTAGGTCCGGACGACGAGGCCGTCGCGCTCCATCTGCCGCAGCCGCTGCGTCAGCACCTTCGGCGTGATCGTGGTGATGCGGCGCTGGAGTTCCACGAACCGCTGCCGCCCGTACTCGTGCAGCGTCCAGAGGATCGGGGTCGTCCACCGGCTGAAGACGATGTCGACCACCGGCGCGATCGGGCAGGCGAGCTCGGCGGCCACGTCCTCGGTCGTCGTCTTCCCCATCACGGCCTCCACGGGTAGTCACTTTCTTCTAGGTACCTACTATATCCAGGATGCTAGCTTCGCCGGGTCGCACCGCGACAGCGCCGCCTCCGGTGGCGTCAGCGCAGCTTGGACGGAGAAAGTCATGATCGTTGTCATGGGCGCCACGGGAAACGTCGGGCGGCCGCTCGTGCGGGCGCTGGCCGGGGCGGGCGAGCGGGTGACCGCGGTGTCGCGCACCGCGCCGGACGACCTGCCGGACGGTGTCCGACACCGCGCGGCCGACCTCGCCGAGCCGGAGACCCTGCGCCCCGTCCTGGAGGGCGCGGACGCGCTCTTCCTCCTCGTCGCCGGTCCACTGCTGGGGGACCCCTTCAGCCTGAACCCGCGCGACGTTCTCGATGTCGTGAAGGCCGCCGGCGTGGGGCGGGTCGTGCTGATGTCGTCGCAGGGTGCGGGGACGCGGCCGGCGGCGCACAGCCACGTGCATCTGCGGGCGTTCGAGGACGCCGTCCGCGAGTCGGGACTCGGCTGGACGATCCTGCGGCCGGGCGGCTTCGACAGCAACGCGTTCGCCTGGGCGGAGCCGGTCCGCGCGCACCGGACGGCCGCCGCGCCGTTCGCCGACGTCGCGCTGCCTTTCGTCCACCCGTCGGACATCGCCGACGTCGCGGCCGTGGTGCTGCGGGAGGACGGGCACACAGGCCGCGTCTACGAACTCACGGGCCCGGCTCCGCTATCCCCTCGGGAACGCGCCCAGGTGCTCGGCGACGCGCTGGGGGAAGCGGTGACGTTCGTGGAACAGACCCGGGAGGAGGCCCGGGCGCAGATGGCCGCCTTCATGCCCGAGCCGGTCGTGGACGGGACGCTCGACATCCTGGGCGAGCCCACCGCCGCCGAACGCCGCGTCAGCCCGGACGTGGAGAAGGTCCTCGGGCGTCCGGCCCGGTCCTTCGCGCAGTGGGCCGCGGACAACGCCGCCGCGTTCCGCTAGGCCTGATCCGCGAGCGGCAGGCGCAGGACGAGGCGCGCGCCGTACGAACCGTCGGCGACGTACAGGCGCCCGCCGTGGGCGATGGCGATCTGCCGCGCGATCGCCAGCCCGAGGCCGCTGCCGCCCTCGGCCCGGCTGCGCGCCGAGTCGAGGCGCGCGAAGCGCTCGAACACTCGGTCGCGGTCCGCGGGTGGAATGCCCGGGCCGTCGTCGTGCACCTCGACGACGGCCTCGCCCGCCTCCGCCCGCACCTGCACCTCGATCATCGCGACGGCGTGCCGGTCGGCGTTGGCGAGCAGGTTGACCAGGACGCGGCCGAGGCGGGGCCGGCTGGCCCGGACGAGGATGCCCGGCTCCGCCTTGACGGTCACCGGGACGACCGACGCGCGGCGGCCGATCTCGGTCTCCACCAGCGCCCCGAGGTCGAGGCGCTCGCGGACCGGCACCTCACCGGCGTCCAGGCGGGCGAGGACGAGGAGGTCCTCGACGATCTGGTGCAGCCGTTCGATGTCGGCGAGGGAGTGCCGCAGGGTGTCGGCGACGTCGCCGTCGTCGGGGGCGTCGAGGGCCAGCTCGATGCGGGTCCGCAGGCCGGTGATCGGCGTGCGCAGCTCGTGCGAGGCGTCGGAGATGAACGAGCGCCGCTGCACGGCCGCGATCTCCAGCCGCTCAAGCAGCGTGTTGACCCCGCCTGCCAGCCGCGCGATGTCGCCGCCGGTCACCGGCACGCCGACGCGGCGGCCGGGATCGGACTCGTCCAGCCCCTCCATCTCCCGCTGGAGCAGCACTACAGGCCGCAGCGCGCGACCCGCGGCGCACCGGAGGCTCCAGGCGGCCAGCGCCGCGGCCGCGGCGGCGAGCAGGACCATGACCGCGATGAGCACGCCCACGCGGCCCACATCGCCGAGCAGGTACAGCACGACCGCCGCCACGGCCACCGCGGCCGCCGGCAGGGAGGCGAGCGCGACCGCCGCCGGCGGCGGCCGGCGCGCCCGCACGGAGCGGAGCCTGTGCGGCCGGACGCGCGGAGGACCGACGTTCCGGACCGACATGTCTCCTTTGTACGCACGACACGGCCAAAGGACAGCAAAGGTGCCTGCCGCCGATCGCATAACCCTGGTCTGCAAAACCCCTGGTCCAGAGGCGTTCCGGCGGTCCACCGGAACCGCATAGCCGAGTCGATCTTGGGCCGCCGGGCGACACGTAAGCCTTTGCCGCCCTTTTCACCTTCGGTAACAGTGACAACACTCTTCCCCGCCTATAAAGGAGTGACGTGAAGCCGACTCCCGCCGGGGGGATGGAAACATGGGCCAGACGGGCGAGCCGGTCGTCGATCCGGGAGGGCTGAGCACGGCCCAGCGCCTGGGCGACGCCTGCGTCGTCTGCCGCAAGAGGTGGCCCCGGCCGCGCATCCGCGTCGGCCGCCTGCCGGACTCGTCCGGGGTGTTCGCGTGCGACGACTGCGCACCCGCCCCGCCGGTACCCCGCGCACGGCGGGGCCCCCGGGAGCCGTTCACGGACGCCGGACGGCCGGTCGGGGAGCCGCCGCCCGCGCGGACGACGGTGCCTGCCGCCGTCGTCACGGAGGTCTCTCCAGGGAGAAGGGTGACCCGGGCGTTCGGGGGGAAGTCCGGGACCACCCAGCAGGCGCGCCCGGCTGGGGGCGGTCGGGCGCGCCGGAGAGACCCCTGAGGGCAGGCACCGCGCCTTCGTCAAGCCTTCGTCACGCCTTCGTCGACTGGATCCAGGTCCGGGTCCATGCGGCGTAGTCGGTGCAGTCCTTCTCCTCGGACTCGCCGCCGCACGCCTTCGACGGCGCGTGGGCAAAGATGATCTTGTCGAGGTACCCGCGGTCGCCGACGTGGTAGGCGGCGCAGAAGCCGGACTTGAGGCGGTCGCCCGAGCACGCCTGCGGGTTGGCGGGCGCCACCCCGGTCCACTCGGAAACCTGCTGCTGGACGTCCGGCGACGCCGTCCACTGCAACCACTGGTACATGCAGTTGGGGTGCTGGGCGCGGGCGCCGATCATCCACGCGTCCACCCATCCGGTCGCGCCCTCGGACGGGACGACGCCCTGGACGGGCTTTGCGGCGCGGTTCAGCACGTCCACGTTGTAGGGCCACGCCTCGCCGAGCACGGCCCGCCCGCCGGCGAACGCGCTGACGGCGTCGGCCGGCAGTTCCCAGTACTCCCCGACGTACGGACGCTGCTTCGCCAGCACCCGCCCCGCCGCGGCGAGCTGCGCGGGCGTCAGCGAGTACGGGTCGCGGATCTTGAGCTTGCGCTCCTTGCCCCTGAGGTAGAGCGCGGCCTCGGCGATGGCGAGCGGGCTGTCCCGCATGATGATCTTGCCGGAGTACCGGCGCGCCTGGGCGGGATCGAACAGCGCGGCCCAGCTCGCCGGCGGCGGGACGGCCCGGGTGTCGTACATGAGCAGGTTGGAGCCCCACACGTACGGGATGCCGTAGTGCTTGCCGTCGCGTTCCAGCAGCTTGCGGAGCTTCGGCTCCAGCTTCTTGTAGCCGTCCACGAGGTCGGGGTTGATCGGGACGACCTGGTTCTCCTCGAGCAGCCGCCCCGCGACCTCGGGCGGCGCGGCGACGCCGTCGTACCGGCGGTCCTTGTCGGACAGGAGATCGGCCATCTCCTCGGGCGTCTTCACCACCTTGAGGCCGATCTTGCAGCCGGTGCGCTCCTGGAACGGGGTCACCCAGTCCACGCGCGGGTCGGTGCTGCCGCTCTCCACGGAGCCGGGCAGCGTGAGGAGGTTCAGCATCCCTTCGCCCGGCCCGAGGGTGCTCGCGACCTTCGCGACGCCGGCCGGCTTCTTGTCCCCGCCGCTGCAGGCGCCGAGGCCCGCCGCGGCGAGCGCCGTGGCCGCCACCAGGGCCGCCGCCACCTTGACCCGTCCCGTGGCCTTCAGCCGCATCTCGCTCCCGATCCGTGCCCGGGGCCCTCCCCCTCGTGAACGAGCCCGTCGGCGCAGCGTAGCGTCTCCGGCGCGGCCGGGACGCGTGCACCCGCCCCCCGGGCGGCGGCCGGAGCCCCGCCCGGCCGCCATTCCGTCCGTCCCGGGCGGGGCCGATGCATTAAATCGCAGGTCCTCCGCGCATTTCCCGCCGACCGCGTCCGGACCGGGCCGGAATTACCGAAGATCGCGACTCGACCGTTTCCCGCGGGGGTTTCCAGAAGGTAAGAACCCCATGACCATTGCCGCATCCTTTGCTGCGCATTTCGGTCGGGGTGTTAACGGAGAAACCGCCGGGCCCCGGGGGACGGCGGGTGCTGGCGTCCGCGCCATACACGGAGGTTGCTGGAGAGGGGTATGGCGCGGGCTGCCGTCCTGCCCGGGGCCGCGGCGGCACCGGCGGGCGTGGCGAGGTTGGGGAACAGCGGATCACCGTGCGGTGCTGCCTGGCCACGCGACCACCGGTACCCGGCCGAACGGCGACGGTGTGACGCCCTCGAGACGGAGGAGATTCGAGGGACGCCGCACGTCCTGCCGGGTGTCGCGGGACGGCCGTGCGGGGCCGTCGTGGGGCGCCGGCCGTCCGGCCGGCGGACGCCTGGGTGCGGCGTGCTTGACCACCTCGATCCGTGCGATGAGCCGCTGCGGGGTGTCGGCCTCAAGGAAGTCGCCGACGTCGCGGTCCTTGGGCGGCAGTGCCCACCAGTGGCCGGTGAACAGGCCGAACCAAATGGTCCAGCCCGGGAATCGCCTTCCGAGCGCGTCCACCTCTGCGGCGTGGTCGCCTGCGGTCATAGCGCGGCTCTCCTGCACATCCGGCTCCGCCGGCCGCGCGGCCAGCGGACCCCGTGTTTCTGACTGCCGACCCTGACTCATTAATTTCGCCTCAATTAATTGAGACAGTGAGATTGTGTCGCCCGACACAGACCTCGTCAATGGGTGGAGCCATTATTCATCCGCGCACACCGGACGAAAATTGACGACGGAAATCGCCGCCGGTAGGAAATTCCCGTGCGCTCAGCCGCCGGCGGGGAAACCGAGGTTGACACCCCCGTGAGAGGGGTCCAGCCAGCGCGACGTGACGGCCTTGGTCCGCGTGTAGAAGTGGACGCCCTCCATCCCGTGGGCGTGGCTGTCCCCGAACAGGGAGTCCTTCCAGCCGCCGAAGGAGTAGTAGGCCATCGGCACCGGGATCGGCACGTTCACGCCGACCATGCCGACCTCCACCTCGTTCTGGAAGCGGCGCGCGGCGCCGCCGTCGTTGGTGAAGATCGCTGTGCCGTTGCCGTACGGGTTGGCGGAGATCAGCTCCATGGCGTCCTCGTAGGAGCCCGTCCGCACCACCGACAGCACCGGGCCGAAGATCTCATCCTTGTAGGCGTCCATGTCCGGGGTGACGTGGTCGAGGACCGCCGGGCCCAGCCAGAACCCCTCGCCCGGGCCGCCGAGGACGTCCGGATCGCGCCCGTCGACGGCCAGCGTCGCGCCCTGCGCGACGGCGCCGTCCAGGTAGGAGGCCACCTTGTCCCGGTGCGCCTTCGTGACCAGCGGGCCCATCTCCGACTCCGGGTCGTCGCCGGGCCCGACCGTGAGCCTGGCGACACGCTCGCGGATCTTGGCCGTCAGCTCGTCCCCGACCGGGTCCACGGCGACCACGACGGAGATCGCCATGCACCGCTCCCCCGCCGAGCCGAACCCGGCCGAGACGGCGGCGTCCGCGGCGAGGTCGAGATCGGCGTCCGGCAGCACGAGCATGTGGTTCTTGGCGCCGCCGAGCGCCTGCACCCGCTTGCCGTTCGCCGCCGCCGTCGCGTAGATGTAGCGCGCGATCGGGGTGGATCCGACGAAGCTGACCGCCTTGACGTCCGGGTGGTGCAGCAGCCCGTCCACCGCGGCCTTGTCGCCGTGGACGACGTTGAAGACGCCGTCCGGCAGCCCCGCGTCCGCCCACAGCTCGGCGAGCCGGACCGACGCCGACGGGTCCTTCTCGGACGGCTTGAGCACGAACGTGTTCCCGCAGGCGATCGCCACCGGGAACATCCACATCGGCACCATCGCCGGGAAGTTGAACGGGGTGATCCCGGCGGCCACGCCGATCGGCTGCAGGATCGAGTAGGCGTCCACCCGGGTGGAGACGTTCTCGGAGAAGCCGCCCTTGAGCAGGTGCGGGATGCCGCAGGCGAACTCGGCGACCTCCAGGCCGCGGGCCACCTCGCCCGCCGCGTCCGAGACCACCTTGCCGTGTTCGGACGAGATCAGCCGGGCCAGCTCGTCGCGGTGCGCGCTGACCAGCTCGCGGAACGCGAACAGCACCTTCGTGCGCTGCGACAGCGAGGCGTCCCGCCAGCCGGGGAACGCGGCCTTCGCGGCGGCCACGGCGGCGTCGACCTCGGCCTGCGCGGCGAAGTCGACCGTCCCCGCGAGGCGCCCGGAGGCGGGCTCGTAGAGGTCGCCCCTGCGGGCGGCCTCCCCGGCGAACGGCTTCCCGCCGATCCAGTGCGTGACGTGCTTGCTCATGAGGTGGCCTCCGCATTCACTGCTTCAAGGGACGCGATCAGAATGCCGAGGCCCTCGGCGGCCTCGTCGTCGGTCAGGGTCATCGGCGGTGCCATGCGCACCACATTGCCGTACAGGCCGCCCTTGCCGACCAGCAGCCCCCGCTCCCGGGCGGCCTCCATCAACGCGGCGGCGAGCGGCGGGCTCGGCTCGCCGGTCTCCGGATCGGCCAGCTCGATCGCGAACATCAGCCCCTTGCCGCGGACGTCCGCGACGACCGGGAACCGGCCGGCCGCCGCCGACAGCCCGCCGATCAGCGTCGCGCCCTGCCTCGCCGCGTTCGCCTGCAGGTCGTGGTCGAGGACGTGGTCGAGCGTGGCGTTCGCGGCGGCCATCGAGACGGGGTTGCCGCCGAAGGTGGAGATGCCGACCGCGTGCAGGCCGTCCATGAGATCGCCCCTGGCGACGACGCCGCCGACGGTGAACCCGTTCCCGAGGCCCTTGGCGAACGTCATCATGTCCGGGGTCACGCCATGGGCGCCGATGCCCCAGAAGCTCTGGCCCGTCCGCCCCCACCCGGTCTGGACCTCGTCGGAGATGAACAGGATCCCGAACTCGTCCAGGACGCTCCTGTACGCGGCGAACAGCCCGTCCGGCGGCATCGTGAACCCGCCGACGCCCTGGATCGGCTCGGCGATCAGCGCGGCGACGTCCCCGCCGGTCGCGGTGGCGAGCACGTGCCTGAGGTCCTGCACGCACACGTCGATGTACTGCTCGTCCGGCATGCCGGCGAACTGCGGGAGGTGGCGGTCCGCGCCGTGGAGGAAGTGGACGTCCAGCGGCGAGAACGACAGGTTCGTCCAGGCGCGGTTGCCGGTCACGCCGGTCGCGGCGAACGACCGGCCGTGATAGCTCTGCCGCATCGCGAGGACCTGGTCGCTGCGCCGCGCGTGGGCGGCCAGCAGCAGCGCCGTCTCGTTGGCCTCGGTGCCGGAGTTGGCGAAGAACACCTTCGCGTCCGGGATGCCCGACAGCCGGGCGATCTTCTCGGCCAGCTCCACCTGCCCGCGCAGCAGGTACGCGGTGGAGGTGTGCACGACACCGGTCGCGAGCTGCCGCTCCACCGCGCCCCGCACCTCGGGGACGTCGTACCCGAGCATGTTCGTGAGGATGCCGGTGAAGAAGTCGAGATAGCCGTGCCCCTCGGCGTCGGTCACGCGGTTGCCCTTGCCGCCGACGATCTCGATGGGGTCCCGGTAGTTGAGCGCCATCCAGGACGGCATGACCGCCCGGTGGCGCCGAAGCAGATTCGCGTGTTCCGACATGGGACAAGTCTCGGCCGAGCGGGCGGCGGCGGCCACCCGCAGAGTGTCACGAGCGGCCACTTCTCGTTAACGGTGTGGCCGCGGCTGACATCCTGTAACGACAGGATCGTCGCCGTTGACACCCTGTCCGGATATCCTCGCGGGTGATGCTGCCCACTGTCGACGACGTCCTCCAGCTCGACGCGGTACGCCGCGGCCAGCCGCACGTCGTCGCGGGCGCGGACCGGATCGGCAACCGGGTCCGCTGGGTGCACGTCGCCGAGGTCACCGACATCGCCCACCTGCTGCACGGCGGCGAGCTCGTCCTCACCACAGGGATCGCGCTGCCCGACGAGCCCGAGCGGCTGCGCGCCTACATCGCCGACCTCGCCGAGGTCGGCGTGAGCGGCCTGATGATCGAGCTGGGCCGGCGCTACGCCAGCGTCCTGCCGCCCCCGCTGATCGCCGCCGCCGAGGAGTACGGCCTCCCGGTCATCGTGCTGGCGCACGAGCCCGCGTTCGTCGACATCACCGAGTCCGTGCACGCGCGGATCGTCCAGGAGCAGTTCGCCGAGCTGCGCGCCTCCGAACAGCTCCACGAGATCTTCACCCAGCTGTCGGTCGAGGGCGCCTCCACCGACGAGGTCGTCCGGCAGGTCGCGGCGCTGGGCGGGCACCCGGTCGTGCTGGAGAACCTCGCCCACCAGGTGCTCGCCGCGGACGCCGGCGGCGACGACCCGGCGGAGCTGCTGTCGGCCTGGGAGACCCGGTCCCGCGCCGTCCGGCCCGGCCGCCGCACCGGCTACGACGAGGCGTCCGGCTGGCTGGTCACCATGGTGGGCGCGCGCGGGGAGGACTGGGGCCGGCTGATCGTCGACCTCGGCTCGCCGCCGTCCCCGCGGGAGACCGTGCTGATCGAGCGGGCCGCCACCACCCTCGCCCTCGGCCGGCTGCTCGACCGGCACGCCGAGAGCGTCGAGCGGCAGGCGCACGGGACGATCATCGCCCGCATCCTCGCGCACGCCTACTCCGACCCGCAGGAGGCCGCCGCCCGCGCCCGCGCGCTCGGCGTCCCGCTGTCCGGCCGCCGCCTGCTCGGCGCCGTGCTCCGGCACCGCGGGCCCGCGGCCTCCGCCCCGCCCGTGGGAGAGCTGTCCCAGCTCGCCGAGACGGCCGCGGCCGCCTGCAAGGACGCCCGCCTCGCCGCCCTCGTCGGGGTCCTGGACGAGGGCGGCCCGCACGCCCGCGTCGGCGTCCTCGCCTCCCTGCCCGCCCGCGCCGACGCGGAGACGGCCCTCACCGAGGTCGCCACCCGCATCCGCAAGCAGTCCGGCGACACCGTGATGGCCGCCGGTTCGGTCGTGGAGACGATCAGCGACGTCCGCCGCTCGTTCCTGGAGGCCGAGCAGGTCGCCGACGTCGCCGCCCGCGGGTCCGGCGCCCGCCTCTTCTACCGCCTCCCCGACCTGCGGCTCCGCGGCCTCCTCCACCTGCTCCGCGACGACGCCCGGGTGCAGACCTTCGTCGAACGCGAGCTCGGCCCGCTCCTGGAGTACGACGCCGAGCGCGGCAGCGACCTCACCCGCATCCTGGAGCTCTACCTCGAATCCGGCCGGAACAAGGCCGTCGCCGCCCAGCGGGCCCACCTCTCCCGCCCCGCCTTCTACGAGCGCCTGCGCCGCATAGAGCGCGTCCTGGACGCCGACCTCGACGACGTGGAGTCGTGCGTCTCCTTCCATGTGGCACTGCTGGCCCTGTCGTCCGTCCGCTGGGAGCGCCCTTGATCCGTGACCGGTGAAGGCCGTCCGCCACGGGCCCTCCCGCGCTTACGCTTTACGTCATGGCGGACGCGGTATTGCACGTTCATCGATATGGGGAACCGGGCGGGGCGCCGGTCGTCCTGCTCCACGGCGTCACCGGCCACGGCGCGCGCTGGAGGCGGACCGCCGAGCGGTTCCTGGCGGACCGCTCCGTCCTCGCCCCCGACCTGCGCGGGCACGGCCGGTCGACGCACGAGCCGCCGTGGACGGTCGAACGCCATGTGGGCGACGTCCTGGCCATGATGGACGCCGAGGGCGTCGAGCGGGCCGACCTCGTCGGGCACTCCTACGGCGGGATGATCGCGCTGCATCTGGCGCGGACGGCGCCGCGGCGGGTACGGCGGCTGCTGCTGCTGGACCCGGCGATCGGGCTCGACCCGGCGAAGGCCGCCGGCGAGGCGCGCGGGCACCTGGCGCCGGCGTCGTTCGGCGACGTCGCGGAGGCCCGCGCCTACCGGGCGGCGCGCTGGTCGCAGGCGCCGGGCGAGGCCGTGGACGAGGAGGTCGCCGAGCATCTGGAGCACGGCCCGGACGGGCGGCTCCGGTGGCGGTTCGAGCCCGCCGCGGTGGTGACGGCCTTCTCGGAGATGGCCCGCCCGCACATGGCTCCGCCCGCCGGCATGCCCACGCACCTGGTCATCGCGACGGAGGCCGACCTCGTCCGGCCCGAGCTCGTGGTGGACCTCCGGGAGGCGCTCGGGCCGTGCCTCGACATCACCGAGATCGAGGCCGGGCACATGCTCTACGTCGACCGGCTTGAGGAGACCGGCACGCTGATCAGCACCTGGCTGGACGGAGCAGACGCCGCCCGGTGATCGGCGGCAGGGTCAGCGGAGTGTGCAGGCCGGGCGGGGCCTCGGCCACGGCACGGACCGCCCCGGCCATCCGCAGCGCGGACGACCCGGCGCCCCCGGGGCTGATCTCCTCTGGGGGGACGACCCCCCAGACCCCCTGGAAGGGCTCGCCGACCCGGCTCCCTCCGCTCCGCTGGAGCTCCGCTCCGGGAACCGGGTCGGCGATGTCCACCCGCCAGGGCGGCTCGCCGTCGATCTCGACGCGGTGGCCGCCGCCGCCCGCGGGCGGCGCGGGCCAGTGCGGGGCGATGTCCGCGCGCAGCCGCGCGATCCGGTCGATCGTGATCACGGGACGGCCGCGCAGCATGCCGGCCACCCGGGCCCGCAGCCCGGCCAGGGTCCCTTTGGCGATCGGGCCGATGTCCTCGGGGGCGGCGCAGAGTTCGTAGGACTCGCACACGTCGTCCAGCGGGACCGCCAGGTGCTCGGCGAGCAGGCGGACGACCGGCCCCCATTTTCGCCGCGGTGTGCCCGGCCGCACGATCGGCGGACGGCGGCCGATGGGGTTGCCGAAGCCGTGCCGGGTGACGGTCGCGGGGTCGTCCCGGCAGGTGAACCCGGTGATGGTGACACCGTGGATGCGCAGGCAGGCGCCGCTGAGCACCAGGGGGAGCACGTCGTATACCAGGCCGGGCCCGACGGTGAGGCAGGCGGCGCCGCCGGTCGCGCACGCCGAGCGGAGCCGGCGGACGAGCGCCCGGTCGGCGGACGGCGGGTGGACCATCTCCGGCAGGACGCCGGAGACCACGCCGATGCCCGCCTCCAGAATGCGGCACATCTCCCCGGCCACGTCGCGGGCGGAGGACGCCGTGTGGCAGATGACGTGCGGGCGCAGCGCCAGGAGGGCCGCCGGGTCGTCGGTCGCGATAACCCCGGTGGGGCGGCCGTTTCCGGCCAGCTCGCAGGCGTCCGCCCCGACGTGCTTCGGGTCGCCGGTGACGACGCCCGCGAGTTCGAGATCCGGATGCTCGATGAGGGCGGAAAGCGCCAGCCTGCCGGCGTTTCCCGTGCCCCACTGGCCGACGAGATAGGACATACCACCAGCTTTCGACCAAGCGCTCGGTCAATGGCGGGCGCATTGTAGGCACGGCCGTCCCGCGAGGACGAGCCCCGCGGGGGACGTACATCGGTGCGCTGCCGGGAAGGACATTCAGGTGACACTTCGCACGGGTCCGCGCACATTCGGGGTGGAGGAGGAGCTGCTCCTCGTCGATCCCGAGAGCGGTGCGCCCCAGGCCGTCTCCGGTTCCGTCATCCGCTACGCGCAGCGCCACGACGAGCTGTTCCTGACCGGCGGCCGGCGCTCCAAACCCCTGGAGACCGAACTGCAGCGCGAGCAGCTGGAGACCGCCACCCCGGTCTGCGCCACGCTCGGCGAGCTGTCGGAGCATGTCCGGTCGGCGCGGCTCGCCGCGGCGCAGTCGGCGGCCGGGGTCGGCGTCGCGGTGGCGGCGCTGGCGACGTCACCGGTCAGCGTCCGGCCGTCGCTCACCCCGTCGCACCGCTACCTGCTGATGGCGGACGCCTACGGGCTCACCGCCGACGAGCAGCTCACCTGCGGCTGCCACGTGCACGTCGGCATCGATTCCCCGGACGAGGGCGTCGCCGTCCTGGACCGGATCCGGCCGTGGCTGCCGCCGCTGCTGGCCCTCAGCGCGAACTCGCCGTTCTGGCAGGGCGCCGACACCGGCTACGACAGCTGGCGGCACCAGGTCTGGAGCCGCTGGCCGTCCAGCGGCCCGACCGAGCTGTTCGGCTCGGCGAAGGCGTACCGGACGACGGTCGAGGAGCTGCTCGCGACCGGCGCGCTGGTGGACGAGGGCATGATCTACTTCGACGCCCGCCTCTCCCGGCGCTACCCGACCGTGGAGATCCGGGTGCCGGATGTGTGCCTGGACGCCGACGACGCCGTGCTGATGGCCGCGTTCGTCCGGGCGCTGGTCGACACGGCCGCCGCCGAGTGGCGGGCCGGCGCGCCGCCCGACCCGGTGCGCGCCGACCTGATGCGGCTGGCGATGTGGCGGGCGGGGCGCTCCGGGCTGCGCAACGACCTCGTCCACCCGTGCACCCGCCGCGCCGCCCCGGCCCGCGAGGTGGTGCAGGAGCTGCTCGGCCACCTGTCCCCGGCGCTCGACCGCTCGGGCGATCTCGACACGGTCACCGGCCTGCTCCAGGGCCTGCTGCGACGCGGCAACGGCGCCCAGCGCCAGCGCGCGGACTTCACTCGCACGAGTGACGTCACGACCGTCGTCACCAACGCCGTCCACCACACGGCCGCGGTCTGACACGGGGCCCCGGAGCCGCGGCGCCGCGGCTCCGGGACCGAGGCCGGGTCAGGCCGTCCGGCGCTTCTGGAAGGGGAGGTAGCGGTCGGCGCGGCGGGGACGCGCGAGCAGGCCGGTGGACTCGACGGCGAGGATGCGGTCGAAGCGGAAGGCGCGTACGCCGCGCCGCATCCGGCACCAGCCGACGAGGTACCAGTGGTCGCGGTGGACGAGGCAGGTGACCGGCTCGACCTCGCGGATCGTGACGTTGGCGCCGGCGTCGCCGTAGCAGAGCCGGACGACGCGGTGCTCGGTGATGGCCGCGGCGATCACCCGGGCGCGGTCGGAGGTGGAGACGTCCAGGGGCTTGGTGAGGGTGGCGAGCGTGGTGGTGACCACGTCGTCGTGCGGAGTGGCGTCGAGGAGGGTGTGCAGGGCCCGGCGCGCGGTGGTGGCCTGCGGGCCGGTGCCGAGGTGCGCCAGCGAGAGCGCGAGGGCGGCGATCTCCGCCGCCGTGAGCGCGGCCGGCGCGGTGGGCGCGGTCTGGGGTTGCGTCGCAACGTTCGCCATGGTTCGATCATACGTTCGAACACTGACATTTTGGAGGTCCCGGGCACGGTCTGGCCGGGTCAGGTGACTCAGCGGCGGGCGGCCGGAGGCCATGATCGGCTTCGCGCTTGAGAAGGCGCCCTCGCATGGGGAAAACTGAGGCACGAAACGTGCTCTATTCGGGGGAATCGGGGGCGAACATGGGCCTAGCGTGGACCGGCGTTGAGTGACGCGCGCGTGGGCCGGCCCCCGATGAGCCGAGACGAGGCGGACAGGATGCTCGCACGCCTCAAGGACGAGAAGGACCGCATCGGCGGCGCGCTGCTGGAACTGGAGGCCCACCAGGGCTACCAGCTGCTGGAGGGCGCGACGCTGGCCGGCGAGACGCTGAGCCTGCAGTCCGACGTGCGAACGCGCATGGCGTCCCTGTGGATGCTGTACGACCTCTATGGGAACGTTCTCTCCGCCGCCGAGGACCTCAGGGCCCGCCACGGCCGGCCTGGGCAGGCGCAGCTCGCCGAGCTCACCCGGCTGCTCGACGGCCCGTCGGTGGAGATGCCCGCCCAGGAAGTGCCGCTGGAGCGGCGGACCCTGCTGTCCGTCCCGTCCGGCGAGAAGCTGACGCTGCGCGCGGCGGTCGACCGGATGACGCCGCTGTACGAGGAGGTCGCGCGGTCGGTCGCCGCGCTCGACACCGTCTGGTCGACGCTGCTGTCGCGGCTCGCGGAGGTCGAGGCCGAGCGGCGGGCGGCCGAGGAGCTGCTGGAGTCGCTCGGCGGAGTGGACCCGGACTTCGAGCGGCTCCGCGGCGAGCTGGAGTCCGTCGCCGCGGTCGTGCGCTCCGACCCGCTGGCGCTGGCCCGGGACGGCCTCGCCGACACCGCCCGGCTGGACGCGGTCCGCACGGGTCTCGCCGCGGCGCGCCGCGCCCTGCAGGAGGCGGAACGGCTGCGCGACGGGTTCGCCGGCCGGATCCGCGGCGTCGCCGCCGTCCTGGACCTGCTGCGCGAGGCGGAGGCGGAGGCGCGCGCCGTCCGCGACGAGGTGGTCGCCAAGATCGCCTCCCCGGTGCTGCCGGACCTGCCCGGCTCCGCCGCCGCGCTCGCCGACCGGCTCACCGCCGTCACCCGGCCCGGCGCGGGCACGGCCGCGCGCGGCGCCGGGTGGAACGACGTCGCGCGGCGCGTCGCCGACCTGGAGCGCGCGGCCGACACGGCGCTGGCGCAGGCGCGCGAGACCGTCGGCGTCATCCGGGGGCTGCTGGACCGGCGCGAGGAACTGCGCGGCCGGCTGCAGGCGTACCGGGTGAAGGCCGCGCGGCTCGGCCACGCGGAGGACGCCGAACTGGCCGGGCTCTACGAACAGGTACGCGTGCTGCTGTGGACCTCCCCGTGCGATCTGCGGAAGGCGACCGTGGCGCTGAGCGGATACCAGCGGGCCATCACCTCACGGGCTAAGGGAGCGGATCGATGAGCCAGTGCGCGCAGCCGGGCTGCGGCGGGACGATCTCGGACGGCTACTGCGACGTCTGCGGCAACCCGCCGGCACCCGCCGCGCCGAGCGTGCCCGCCCCGCGCCCGCCGATGGAGCAGCCGGACGACGCGTGCCGCCAGGCCGGCTGCACCGGCACGATCATGGACGGCTACTGCGACGTGTGCGGCAACCCGCCGGCGCACACGACCCGGGTGCCGACGAGCGGGCCCGGCACATCCGGTACGTCCGGCACCACGGGCACGGGCAGCGCGGGCACGGGCAGCACCCGGACGGGCAGCACCCGCACCGGGTCGTCCCGCTCGTCCGGCCGCCGGGGCATGCTCGGGGCCGGGCTCGTCGAGGTGCCGCGCGTCCCCTACCGGGACCCGTCCGGGGCCGTGCTGAGCGACCCGGAGGTCGCGGAGTCCAAGCGGTACTGCAGCGGCTGCGGCGACCCCGTCGGCCGGGGCCGCGGCGACCGCCCGGGGCGGACGGAGGGCTTCTGCCCGAAGTGCGGCGCCCGGTTCTCCTTCACCCCGAAGCTCGGCCCGGGCGACCTCGTCGGCGGCCAGTACGGGGTGCTGGGCTGCCTCGCCCACGGCGGGCTCGGCTGGATCTACCTCGCCAAGGACCGGAACGTCAGCGACCGCTGGGTGGTGCTCAAGGGGCTGCTCGACAGCGGTGACGCCGACGCGATGGAGGCGGCGGCCGCCGAGCGCGCCTACCTCGCCGAGGTCGAGCACCCGAACATCGTCAAGATCTACAACTTCGTCCAGCACGACGGCGACGGCTACATCGTCATGGAGTACGTGGGCGGGCAGTCCCTCAAGGACATCCTGCTCCAGCAGCCGCTGCCCGCGGGCGAGAAGCACCTCCCGCTCGCGCAGGCCATCGCGTACGGGCTCGAGGTGCTGCGGGCGTTCGAGTACCTGCACGCGCAGGGCCTCGTCTACTGCGACTTCAAGCCGGACAACGTGATCCAGTCCGAGGAGCAGCTGCGGCTGATCGACCTCGGCGGGGTCCGGCGCCTGGACGACCCGGACGGCGCCATCTACGGCACCGTCGGCTACCAGGCGCCCGAGATCGCCGACGCGGGGCCGTCCGTCTCGTCCGACCTGTACACGGTCGGCCGGGCCCTGGCCGTGCTCAGCTTCCCGTTCAAGGGCTACACCAGGAAGTACGTCGACTCGATACCGCCGCGCCCGGAGATCTCCGTGCTCGATCGGTTCGAGTCCTACGACCGGCTGCTCCGCCGCGCGACGCACAAGGAGCCGTCGGCGCGGTTCCAGGACGCGGCCGAGATGGCCGAGCAGCTCACCGGCGTGCTGCGCGAGGTCCTGGCGGCCGAGGACGGCACGCCGCGCCCCGCGCCGTCCGGGCTGTTCGGCCCGGAGCGGTTCACCACCCGGATGGCGGGCGGGACGCGGGAGGAGTCCGCGCTGCCGCCCGTCCCGCCGGCGGTGGCCGCTGCGGCGCTGCCGGTACCGCTGGTGGACGGCGCCGACCCCGCCGCCGCGTTCGTCTCCGGGCTCGGCGCACTGGAGCCCGCGCAGGCCGCCGAGGCGGCCTCGAACGCGCCGGAGCGCACGCCCGAGGTCAGGCTGGCGCTCGCCCGCGCCAAGATCGAGCTGGGCGAGGCCGGCGAGGCGGACGAACTGCTCTACGAGCTCGCCGCCGAACGTCCCGCCGACTGGCGGATCGGCTGGTACCGCGCCGTCGGCCTGCTCGCCCAGGGCCGGGTGGACGAGGCCGCGCCCCTCTTCGACCGGCTGTACGGGCTGCTGCCCGGCGAGCCGGCGCCCAAGCTGGCCCTCGCCTACTGCCGCGAGCGCTCGGCGCCCCGGGAGGCCCTCCGCCTGTACGAGATGGTGTGGCGCACCGACCAGAGCTACATCAACGCGGCGTTCGGCCTCGCCCGCGTGCATCTGGCGGCGGATGACCGGCGCTCCGCCGTGGCCACTCTCGACTCGGTGCCGAAGATCTCCATCCGGTACGTGCCCGCGCAGGTGGCGGCGGTCGCGACGACGGTCCGCGGCCGCCCGCCCGCCGAGCTGTCGGCGGCCGAGCTGGTCGCCGCCGGTGACCGGCTCGCCGCCCTCGACCTGGACGCCGAACGCCGCGAGCGGCTCGCCGCCGAGGTGCTGGAGGCCGCGCTCGGCTGGCTCCTGGACGGCCGCAGCACGGCGGCGAGGACGCAGGGCGGCGCCCTGTTCGGCTCCCCCCTCGCCGAGAGACCGCTGCGTCTCCTGCTGGAGAAGACCTACCGGGAGCTGGCGCACCGCACCCGTGACCGGGACGAGTGCCGCCGGCTCGTCGACTCCGCCAACGCCATACGCCCGAGGACGCTGCTGTGACCGACGACCACACCGGAGCCGACAACACCGGAGCCGACGCGACCGGAGCCGACCACGCGAAGGCGGCGGAGCTGTCGTGCCCCGCCTGCGGCGCGGTCGTGTTCGCCGAGGAGATCTTCTGCGAGGAGTGCGGCCACCGGCTGGCCGAGGCCCCGCCCGCGTCCGCGCCGGCGGGCCGCGACGGCGCGACGATCAGGCAGGAGTCGTCGCCGTCCGCGCGCCGGCCCGGGGGCCCGTGTCCCGGGTGCGGCGGGACGGCGATCGACGCGGACGGCTACTGCGAGACGTGCGGGCTCCGCCAGCCCGCCGAACGCGACCACGTCGAGATCGAGCTGCCCGCCCACGGCGCCGGGAACGGGTCCCGGCCCGCGGTCGCCGCGGGGGCGAGCGACCGCGGCCTCCGCTACAGCCGCAACGAGGACGCGCTCGCCCTCGCCGCCCACGCCGCCGGGATCGCGGTCGTCGTGTCCGACGGCGTCGGGTCCTCGCAGCGTCCCGAGGAGGCGTCCCGCGCCGCCGCCGACACCGGCGCCGCCGAACTGGTGGAACGCCTCGACTCCGGCGAGGACGCCGAGGACGCCACCCGGCACGCGGCGCTGCGGGCCGCCGCGGCGGTCGCGGCCCTCTCCACATCGCCGTCCGACGCGCCCTCGTGCACGTACGTGTCGGCGGTGACGCGCGGCCCGGTGGTCACCGTCGGCTGGATCGGCGACAGCCGCGCCTACTGGCTGTCCGCGGAGGGCGCCGCGGAGCCCGCCGGGAACGGGGCGCCGGGCCCGGCTCCGGACGAGGCAGACGCGGACGAGGTCAGCACCGGCGACATGGCGGAGCTCGGCTCGTCCCGCCGGCTCACCGAGGACGACTCCTGGGCCGCGTTCATGGTCGCCGAGGGCTCGCTGACCGAGGCCGAGGCGGAGGCGCACCCGAACGCGCACGTCATCACGGCGTGGCTCGGCGCCGACGCGGGCCAGGTCAGCCCGCACATCGCGACGTTCCGGCCGTCGGGCCCCGGCACCCTGCTGGTCTGCAGCGACGGCCTGTGGAACTACTTCCCCGGGGCCGGCGACCTGGCGGCCCTACTGGCCGGCGCTCCCGAGGCCGGCCCGGGCGGTGGCACGGAAGGCGAAACGGGCGGCGCCCCCGACGACGGCGCGGACGGCGAAGCGGGCGGGGGCGCGGGCGAAGCGGCGCACGATCCGGCGGCGGACCCGCTCGGCGTCGCGCGGATGCTGGTCCGGCAGGCCCTGGACGCCGGCGGCCGCGACAACATCACCGTCGCCGTGATCCCGCTCCCCTCCCCCGGCACGACCGACAGCCGCATCCACGAGAGCATCCCGCAGATCACGGAGCAGCCCCGATGAGCGAGCAGCCGCAGTTCACCATCTCGATCGACCAGAACAAGTACCTGCCCGAGGGCGGACGCGAGGTGCACGCCGTAGTGTCGGTCGAGGCGACCGCCGCGGCGGGCGCCCCCGTCCCGTCCTCGACGCGGGCGTCCGAGGTCATCATCATCGACACCTCGGGATCGATGTCCTACCCCGAGACCAAGCTGCGCGCGGCGGTCGCGGCGGCGCAGGTCGCGATCGACACGCTGCGCGACGGCGTCGAGTTCGCCGTCGTCTCCGGTTCCAACTCCGCCGCGATGGTCTTCCCGCGGCACCCGGGGCTGGTCGCGGCGACGCCGGAGACCCGCGCGGAGGCCAAGCACGTGCTGAGCGGTCTGCGGGCGTCCGGCGGCACCGCGATCGGGTCGTGGTTGCGGCTGGCCGACCAGCTGTTCGGCGACCGGGCCGGCATCCGGCACGCGATCCTGCTGACCGACGGCAAGAACCAGCACGAGACGGCCGCGGAGCTCGACGCGGCCCTGAACCAGGTCGGCGGCCGGTTCGTGTGCGACTGCCGCGGCGTCGGCACCGACTGGGAGGTCGCCGAGCTGCGCAAGGTCGCGTCCGCCCTGCTCGGCAGCGTCGACATCGTGGCCGACCCGGCCGGGCTGGTCGCCGACTTCCGTGCCATGACGGAGGCGGCGATGGGCAAGTCCGTCGCCGACGTCGCGCTGCGCGTGTGGACCCCGCAGACGGCGAACCTGCGGTTCGTCAAGCAGGTCATGCCGTCGGTGGAGGATCTCACCGGCAAGCGCGTCGACTCGGCACCGCAGGCGGGCGACTACCCGCTCGGCGCGTGGGGCGCGGAAAGCCGCGACTACCACATCTGCGTGGAGGTGCCGCCCGGCGAGGTCGGAAAGGAGCTGCGCGCCGCGTGGGTGAAGCTGGTCGTGCCGGGCGCGCCCGGTGAGGAGGCGCAGGTCCTCGCGAGCGCGAACGTCCTCGCCCAGTGGACGGACGACGAGGCGGAGTCCACCCGGATCAACCCGCGGGTGGCGCACTACACCGGGCAGGCCGAGCTGGCCTCGGCGATCCAGGAGGGGCTGCAGGCCCGCAAGGACGGCGACCTCGACACCGCGACCGCGCGGCTCGGCCGGGCCGTGGTCCTCGCCGACGAGGCCGGGAACGACGCGATCACCGCGATGCTCCGCAAGGTCGTGGACGTCGTCGACCCGGCGACCGGCACCGTCCGGCTGAAGCGCGACATCGACAAGGCCGCCGAGATGGAGCTCGACACCCGCTCCAGCAAGACGGTCCGGACGCGCAAGGACGAGACCGTGACCACCAGGAGGGGCGAGGGCTGAGCATGGCGAGCTGCCCCAACGGACATACCTCGCAGTCACCGGACTACTGCGACATCTGCGGCGAGCGCATCGGCGGCGCCCCCTCCGCCGCGGGCCCCGGGCCCTCGCCCGGCGGGACGCCGTGCCCCGACTGCGGGACGCCCAGCACCGACCGGTTCTGCGAGGCGTGCGGCTACGACTTCGCGACCGGCGGCGGCAAGCCCACGCCGAGCCCGGCGCCGGAGCCCGGCCCCGCGCCGGGTCCGCCCGTGCCGGCTCCCTCGGTGCCGGCTCCCCCGGTGCCGGAGCCGCCCGTGCCGGCGCCCCCGGTCCCGGCGCCGCCGGTGCCGTCCCCGCCGGTCCCCGGGCCGGTGTGGACGGCGGTCGTGACGGCCGACCGCGACTACTACAACACGGTCGTCGCCGAGGAGGGGCCCGACTCGGCGGCGCTGTCGTTCCCTCCGTACGCGCCCGAACGGCGGATCCCGCTCACCGGGCGGGAGATCCGCATCGGGCGGCGCAGCTCGTCCCATCCGTCCCCGCCCGAGATCGACCTGCGCGAGCCGCCCGAGGACCCCGGCGTCTCGCACGTCCACGCGGTGCTGCTGGCGCGGCCGGACGGCGCCTGGACGCTGGTCGACCCCGGCTCGACGAACCGGACCTGCCTGAACGGGTCCACCGACCCCATCCCGTACAACGTGGAGATCCCGGTCTCCGAGGGAGACCGCATCCACGTCGGCGCCTGGACCACCATCACGCTCACCCGAGGCGAGGCGACATGACGGCCGTTCAGCACGCTCCCCCGGGGCAGCCCGCCCCCGCCGCGCAGGCGCCGCCCGCCCGGCATGGCCCCGGAGGGCTCGGGCGGGCCCCGGACACACCGCCGTCCGGTGCCGCGCGGCTGCTCCCCCGGACGGTCGCGGGCCGCGTCCGGACGCTGACCGCGCTGACGCTCGTCCTGCTGGTGGTGCTGATCGGCGTCGCCTGGGCGGCGATCGCGAACGCCCGCGAGGGGGTGCGGGTCATCGGCCACGACGCCGGCCCGCAGGTCGTCGCGACCGGCGACCTGTACTTCCAGCTCACCGACATGGACGCGCAGCTCGCGAACGCGCTGCTGATCGGCGACGCGCCCGGCGGCGGACGCGACCAGGCGCTCGCCCGCTACGACCAGAACCGGCGCAAGGCCGGCGACGCGCTGCTGAAGGCCGCGAAGCTCGCCGACGAGACGACCGAGAACAACACGGCCCGGGACCTGCTGGACGCCCTCGCCCGGTACGAGCGCCTCGCCGGGCAGGCCCTCCTGCTGGACCGGCAGTCCCCGCACGCGTCCGGGCCTCCGTCGCAGAAGGTCGTGGACCTGTACCGGCAGGCGACCGACCTGATGAAGCTGGACCTGCTGCCGAAGGCGTACAACCTGACGCTCGACAACGGCACCCTCGTCCGGCACACCTACGAGGACAAGCGGTCGGCCGTCCTCCTCGGACGCTCGGGGATCCTCATCGGCGGGCTGGCGCTGCTGGCCGTTCTCGCCGGTTTCCAGCTCTTCCTCGCCCGGCGGTTCCGGCGGCTGCTGAACGTCCCGCTCGCGCTGGCGACGCTCGGAACGCTCGTCCTGGTCTCGGTGGGCGCACTCATGCTGACCGACCAGGCGGGCCACCTTCGCCAGGCCAAGGAGGAGGGCTTCGACTCGATCCTGGCGCTGTCGCGGACGCGCGCGATCAGCAACAGCGCCAACGCGGACGAGACCCGGTTCCTCCTCGATCCGGGGCGCGCCGACGCCTACGAGCAGGTCTACCTGAGCAAGTCCCAGACCGTCCTGTACCTGAAGGCGGGCAACCTGACCCAGTACAACGCGGCCGTCCAGAAGAGCCTGTCGTTCGAGCCGGGGCGCGCGCCGTTCCTCGGCTTCCTCGGAACCGAGGCCGACCGGCCGGTGGAGTCGAGCGGGCCGGACGCGGAGCTCGTCGACGTCATGAGGCGGGTGCTGGCCGACTACCAGAAGGTCCAGGCCAACGACCGCCGGATGAGGGACCTCGTCAACGGCGACCGGCGCGACCAGGCGGTCGCCGCCCGGGGCGCCGCCGCCGCGGACTTCGCCCGGTACGACCGTTCCCTGCAGGACCTCGTCCGCATCCACCGGAAGGCGTTCGACGAGGCCGTCGCGGACGGGGACGGCGGGACGAGCGGCTGGTACGCCGTGCTGCCGATCGCGGGCGTCGTCATCGCCGCGCTCGTGCTGGTCGGCGTGCGCCCGCGCCTGGGCGAGTACCGGTGGTCGAAATGAGGGGGCGGCGGCTCGCGGCGGCCCTCCTCACTGCGGTGACGGTGCTCGGTGCCGGGACGGCGTGCGGGATCGCCGACGCCGGGGAGGGCTCTGTCGCCGACAAGGACGCGCTGGTCATCGGAGTCAACGGTGACCAGCCGGGACTCGGCGAGCGCAAGGGCGGCACCACCTTCGAGGGGTTCGACATCGACATCGCCAAGGAGATCGCGAGGCGGCTCGGCGTGACCGGCGCGAATGTCACGTTCAAGCAGGTGACGTCGGCGACCCGCGAGAAGATGATCCAGGACGGCGACGTCGACCTCGTGGTGGCGAGCTATTCCGTCACGCCCGAACGCAAGGTGAAGGTGTCGTTCGCCGGCCCGTACTACGTGGCGCACCAGGACATCCTCGTCCGCGAGTCCGACGCCGGGAAGATCCGCGGCATCGACGACCTGAAGGGCCGGCGGCTCTGCAAGGTGCCGGGGTCGGTGTCGTTCCCGCGCGTGCACGACGAGCAGGGCGTCCCCGCGGTCCCCGTCGAGGCGGACGGTTACGCCGGCTGCCTTACCGAGCTGACGGAAAGCAGGCTCGACGCGGTCTCGACCGACGACCTGATCCTCGCGGGCCTCGCGGCGAAGGCATCCGGGAACGGCCCGCCGCTCACGATCGTGAACGCGCCGTTCACCGACGAGCCGTACGGCGTCGGCCTGCGGAGGGGGGACGCGGACGGCTGCGAGGCGGTCAACAAGGCGATCACGCAGATGTATCAGGACGGCACCGCGCCGCGGCTGCTGAACAAATGGTTCCGTCCCGCCGGGCTGAAGGTCACCACCACCGTCCCGCAATTCGAGGGGTGCGTTTGAGAATCCGTCACCGAGCGCACGGAATGGATTACGGAATGGCACCGGAAGGGGCGGTGAGACCGGCCGGTCACTGAGATCAGTCGGTTACGTAAGTTCCGGTCGGCGCGCGTGATCGTAAGTTATGGTCGCGATCAAAACCCGATCCGGTAATCTCCGTCCCCCCGAGGAGTTCCATGACGACGGTCATCCTGGTGGTGATGTGCGTCGTGGTAGGGGCGCTCGAACTCTACGCGGGCAAGCAGAGCCGGGACCAGGCGAATGCTTTCAACCGCCGGATCGACGAACTGAACGACCAGGTCACGAAGCAGAACAACGTGCTCGTCACCGTGGGCGAGCAGCTGACCGCCGAACTGGCGCGAGTCAAGCAGGACGTCCTGCCCGCGCTCGACAACCGGCTCCGGCAGAACACCGGGCAGGTCGAGGAGCTCGCGGGTCTCGTCCACCAGGCGGACGACTACCTGCGGACGCAGGCGGGCCGCCTGCACGAGCTGGAGCAGCAGCGGATCACGCTGGCCGCGCTGCGCCGCAAGCTCGGCGAGGTCGAGACGTCGGTGCGGGCCGTCACCCGGGCGGGCGGCGAGGCGGTCGAGGGGAAGGTCGACGCCGCCCTCGGCCGGCTCGCGGACCTGGAACGCGGCGGCGAGGAGATCCTGGAGCTGCAACGCGCGCTCACCCGCACCCTGGAGGGCGTCGAGGACGTCGTGGCGGAGCTTCTCCAGTTCACCGAGGGCGAGCTGGACGACACCGTCACCGCGGCGCTCACCGGGCGTCCCCGCGCCCACGGCGACGCCGTCACCACGACGGGGCGCCTGTGGACGCGCGACGACCAGCTTGAGGACATCCTCTGCGAGATGTACGAGCGGTGCGTGCGCGCGAGCCGGCTGAACGTCCGGTTCCGCACCGCCGAGGGGGCGGACGGCCCGGTCCCCGGCTCTCCGGAACGCCGCCGGTACTTCCTCGGCGGGCACGCCAGCGAGGACCTCGCGGGCGTGTTCAGCGCGCTGCTCATCTCGGCGGGCGCCGACACCCCTGCCAACGGCGGCGACGCGAAGCGGGGGCTCGCGCGGGTGGAGCCGGGCGTCCCGTCAGGGGTCGAGCCCGTACGCGTCCCCGAGGACGAGGCCGCGCTCAAGTCCCTGCTGCGAACGCTGTCGGAGTCCTCGGGCGCCGTCGCGCAGATCGGCCCGCTGATGGCCGTCCGGACGCGGGACGAGCTGCTGTGCGCGGTGCTGACCGCCGCGCAGTCGCTGGAGCTGGAGAGCGACGAGGTGTTCTGGGACCCGGCCGCCGCGACCGTCCGGCTGCGGCGGCTGCCGTCCCATCAGCTGTGGGACCTGACCGGCTGGGCCACCCCGTAAGCCCGCACGGTCCGCTCCGCCGGGCCGCCTATGCGCACGTACAGCGGGCAGCTCAGGGCACGGGTCTGCGGGTCGACCTCGGCGCACAGCCCGATCCCGGCGGCGCGATCGAGGAACACGACGTTCTCCACGGCCCTCGCACCGCGCACCGCGTACGGGACGGAGTCGGCGTCGCCGGTGTCGAAGAGCTCCTCGAACGTCAGCCTGCGCGCGAACCGCATCAGCACGTCGGCGTCCACGACGCGGCTGCCGATCGCCGCCGACGGACCCGCGACGACGATGCCGAAGCTCGGGTTCTCCCGGCCGCGGACGTAGATCTCCCGGTCGGGCTCCAGGCCCCTGCGCCGGTCGGGGACCTGGACGCCGAACCCTGCCTCGCCGTTCAGGTAGGCGGGCGGCCCGAACCCGGGCGGCGCCGTCCCGTCCCGGACGCGCAGCGCCCCCGCCGGCATCTCCCAGCCGGGCAGGTACACGCCGAGGCCCCGCAGCAGCAGCCGCCAGATCGGACGTCCGGTCACGTCGGGCGCGAACTCGCCGCGCGGCCCCCTGGCCCCCCGCGGCCCTTCGGCGTCGCCGTCCATGCCGACCATCATCGGCCGGACGATCTCCCTCCGACAAGATCCCGCGCGGGGCCGGACCCCTTACCCCGCGGCCCCTGCGGCGCCCGGGCCGCGTCGGCTACGGTTGAACCAACCGGATCATGACGAGGACGCCGCCGTGAATCTGCAGGACATGATGGTGCACCGCGACAACTCGTCGCGGACCGTCGACAAGTATCTGATGTCCTACGAGGGCCGCGTCATCGCGGTGCGCCGGCACCCCGCCGTCCTGCTGGCACCGGTCGCGATCGTCGTCGCCGGGCTCGTCGCGTGCTCGGCGGTCAGCGCGGTCACCGGGCTGCTCTGGGTCTGGTGGCTCTGGCTGATCGCGATCGGCTACCTGGTCTGGAAGGTCATCGCCTGGTCCGTGGAGTTCTTCCTGGTCACCGAGCACCGGGTGATGGTCGTCAACGGCGTCCTCAACCGCAACGTCGCGATGATGCCGCTGGCCAAGGTCACCGACATCGCGCTGAACCGCTCCATGGCGGGCCGGGTGCTCGGCTTCGGCGAGTTCGTGATGGAGTCCGCGGGCCAGAAGCAGGCGCTCCGCAACGTGGGCTACATGCCCTACCCGGAGCAGCTCTACCTGGAGGTCTCCTCGGTCATCTTCGGCTCGGTCGACGAGTCCCCCGACTAGGGCCCGTCCGGCCGGGGGCTCCGGCAGGGGCCGACCCGGTTCAGGAGTCGAAGCCGAGGCCCAGGCGGTCGAGGGTGCGGAGCCAGAGACCGCGGCGTCCGGCGTTGCGGTCGGCGCGGGCGATCTCACGGCGGGTCAGCTCGATGACGCCGTAGCGGAGCGGCTCCGGCGGGAACGGGACGGGCTTGGAGCGCACCATCTTCAGCCGGGTCCGTTCGGTCTCCTCACCGGGCGCGAGGCCGACGCGCAGCAGGTCGAGCATGACGTCGGCGCCGAAGCGGGTGGCTCCCACACCGAGGCCGGTGTAGCCCGCCGCGTAGGCGAGCCTGCCGTCGTAGGCCGTCCCGAAGAAGGCGCAGAAGCGGCTGCAGGTGTCGATGACGCCGCCCCACGCGTTGCTGAAGCGAACGCCTTCGAGTTGCGGGAACGTGGTGAAGAAGTGCTGGGCGAGCGTCGCATACGTGGCAGGACGCCGTTCAAGGCCGGGGTGTAGCCCGTTGCCATAGTGGTAGACGGCGTCGTAGCCGCCCCAGACGATCCGGTCGTCCGCGGTGAGCCGGTAGTAGTGGAACTGGTTGGCGCTGTCGCCGAGGCCTTGGCGGTGCCGCCACCCGATGGCCTTGCGCTGTTCGGCGGTGAGCGGTTCGGTGACGAGGGCGTAGTCGTACACGGGGACGAGGAAGCGGCGCAGCCGCCGCAGGATCGGCGGGTAGGCGCCGGTGCCGAGCGCGACCCGCCGGGCGGTGACCGTCCCGTGGGGAGCGCCGTTCCTCTGCGAGCGACTCACGCCGGTCAGCTTGAGACGCCGGGCGTCGGCTTGCAGTCCGGTGACGCGGGTGTTCTCGTAGACGCGGACGCCCAAAGCGCGGCACGCGTCCGCCAGGCCCCAGGCCAGTTTGGCGGGGTGCACCATGACGACGGAGTCGCGGTCCCACAGGCCGGCGAGGTAGGTGGGCGAGTCGACCTCGGCGCGTACGGCGTCCGGGCCCAGCATGATCGGTTCCCAGCCGTGTTCGAACGCCTTCTCCGCCGCCTGTTCGAGCGCGGGCACCTGCCATTCCTCGGTGGCGACGCTCATCTCCCCGGTCGGCTCCCATTCGGCGTCGATGCCGTACCGGGTCAGGGTCACGCCGATGGCGCGGAGGTTGTCCCAGCCGAGGCGTTCGAGCGTGTGCATGTCGTCCGGCCAGCGTCCGAGGCCGTTCTCCAGCCCGTGGGTGAGGCTGGCGGCGCAGAATCCGCCGTTGCGCCCGGACGCGGCGGCGCCGATCCGGCCGGCCTCCAGCACGACCACGTCCAGGGACGGGTCGCGTTCCTTGGCGAGCAGGGCCGTCCACAGGCCGCTGTACCCGCCTCCGACGACGGCGAGGTCGCACGACCGCGCGCCCGTCAGTGCCGGGCCGGCGGCGGGACGGGCCGGGTCCTGGAGCCAGAACGGCTCCGGGGCGGCGTCGGCGAGCGGCTCCGGCACGTCGGCTCTCGTCCCCCGATGGTTCATGACGGCGCCGTTCAGCGGGCCGCGCGGGCGCTGCGCCGGGCGGACACGACCGCGATCACGACGCCCACCGCGAAGATGAGCGTCCCCATCACGTTGACCTGCGGGGGCGTTCCCGTCCTGGTGGAGCCGTAGATCCACAGCGGGAAGGTGACGGTGGAGCCGCTGGTGAAGTTGGTGATGACGAAGTCGTCGATGGACAGGACGAACGCCAGCAGCGCCCCCGCGACCACACCCGGCATGATCATGGGAAGGGTGACGAGCCGGAACCGCGCCCACGGGCCGGCGCCGAGGTCCTGCGCGGCCTCCTCCACCGCCGGGTCCAGGCCGACGACGCGGGCCCGGACCGTCACGGCCACGAACGCGATGGAGAACATCACGTGCGCGACGAGGATCGTGAGGTAGCCGCGCGGCAGGTTGAACGTGACGAACATCGACAGCAGCGACGCGCCCATCACGATCTCGGGGCAGGAGATCGCCATGAACAGCACGAGGTTGGTCGAGCCCTTGCCGCGGAACCGGTAGCGGCCGAGCGCGAGGCCCGCGAACGTTCCGATGACCGTGGTGATGAGCGTGCTGAGCAGCGCGATCGTCAGGGAGTTCACGACGGCGGTGGTGAGGTCGCTCTTGTCGAAGAGGTGCGCGTACCACCTGAGCGTGAAGCCCTCCCAGCGGAAGTTCTGCTTGCTGTGCGTGTCGTTGAACCCGAAAAGGATCATGATCGCGATCGGCAGGATCAGCCAGGCGATCAGTGCGAGCGTGTAGACGTGCAGACCGGAGATTCGCCTGCGGGCAGCGGCCCGGCGTCGTTGCGGGGTCTTGGTGAGCGTCGTCGTCATCGTCTCGCCGCCTCCAGGACGTCCTGCGTGCCGAGAGTGCGGGCGTAGGCGAAGATCCCGACGAGCAGGATCGCCATCAGCGCGAACGACAGCGCGGACGCCGTCGGGTAGGCGCTGTTGTTGAAGTACTCCGTCTGGATCACGTTGCCGATCATCGTGTTCTGCGGGCCGCCGAGGACCTCGGCGTTCACGTAGTCCGACGACACCGGCACGAACGTCATGATCACGCCGGCGAAAACGCCGGGCAGCGACAGCGGCAGGATCACCCGGGTGAACGCCTTCGCGCGGCTCGCGTACAGGTCGTAGGCCGCCTCCACCACGCGCGGGTCGATGCGTTCCAGGGCCACGTAGATCGGCAGCACCATGAACGGCAGGAAGTTGTAGGTGAGCCCGGACACGACCGCGATCCCGGTGTCGAGGACGTGGAAGTCCTCAGGCAGGATCCCGTGGTCGCGCAACGGCCCGAGGATCGGCCCGTTGTCGGTGAGGACGAGCTTCCACGACACCGTCCGCAGGATGAACGAGACGAAGTACGGGAGCAGCAGCAGGAACAGGTACGTCGACTTGTTGCGCCCGCCGCGGAACGCGATCCAGTACGCGGCCGGGTAGGCGACGACGATGCACGCCACCGTCGCGATCAGCCCGTACCAGAGCGAGCGGACGAACTTGTCGCCGTAGGTGTCCAGGCCGTCGGTGTAGTTCTGCCAGTGGAGCGTCTGCCGGAACCCGTCGATGAGGTTGCCCGTCTGCAGCGACAGCGACACCATCAGCACCATCGGGACGAGGAAGAACGCGGCCAGCCAGAGCCCGCTCGGCAGGATCATGAGGTACGGCGCGAGCCGCCCCCGTCCCCGCGCCATCACGACCCCTTGGAGATCGGCTCGAAGATCTTCTGGTACTCGGTCTCCTCGGCCTGGGTGAGCCGCCGGTAGTGCCGCAGCCGGGCCAGGTCGCCCTGCGACGGGAAGATCAGCGGGCTGGTGCTCAGCCTGGTCAGGTCCTTCTTCTCCGCGCCGGTCGCCTGCTGCGCCTGCTGCGTGATGATCTGCTGGGTGGACGGGATCGGCGGCATGTAGTTGATGAACTCGGTCAGCGGGACGTTGTTCTCCGGGACGTACAGCCAGTCCATCAGCGTCAGCGCGTCCACCGGGTTCTCGGCGGTCTTGGGGATGCACATGTTGTCGGTCCAGATCGTGCCGCCCTCCTTGGGCACCACGAATTTCACGTCCGGGCTCGTCAGGCTGTAGACGTCACCGGACCACGCCATCGTCATCCACACGTCGCCCTTGCTGACGGCGTCGACGTAGTCCTGGGTGTAGTACTTGCGGACGATGCCCTTGTCCCGCTGCTCCCGGAGCTTGGAGGCGGCCTTCTCCCAGTCGGCCTTCGTCGACTTCTCCGGGTCGATGCCGAGCAGGAACATCCCGAAGTTCCCGAGCTCCTGCGAGTCGCCCATCATGCCGACCTTGCCCTTGTACTTCGGGTCGAACAGCTGGGCGATGCTGGTGATCTCCTCCTTCACGTACTTGGTGTTGTACGCGATGCCGGTCACGCCCGACTCGTACGGGATCGTGAAGGCGTTGCCGGGGTCGTAGGACGGGTTCTTGAAGGACTGTCCCGCGTTCGCCTGGAAGTTCTGCAGCTTCGACAGGTCGAGCGGGGCCAGGTAGCCGAGCTGGCGGCACTGCTCCAGCTGGATCCCGTTCGTCATGACCATCAGGTCGAAGCCGATGGACTGTCCGGCGGCCAGCGGCGCCTGGATCTTCCCGAACCACGGGCCCATCTCCTGGATGACCTCCTTGTAGGTCACCTTGATGCCCGTCTCCTTCTCGAACGCCTTGATGGTCTCCCGGTCGTCCTGCATGTAGCCGGGCCAGTTCGCCCAGTTGAGCCTGCCGTTCTTGGCCTTGCCCGCCCAGTACTTCTGGACGTCGCTCTGGCTGACCTTCTCCTTGCCGCCCTGCCCCTTCACGCCGCAGGCCGACAGGGCGAGCCCGGCGCCGGCCGCGCCCATCAGTCTCAGGACGTCGCGACGGGTCGTGGTCGAACGCGCCAGGCGCGGCCGCGTGAGTCCGCGCAGGAATGCGGGGTCGATCTCGCTCACTGGGGGGCTCCTAGGGCGTACGAGTGGCGCGGATCCCATGACAGCCAGACGTCGTCGCCGCGCACGGCGATGTCGTCGGCGGACGTGGCGTTCTGCAGGAACACGACGACGTCGGCCCCAGCGGAGGTGGTGATGTTGTAGTTCGTCGATGTCCCGAGGTACACGACCTCGGTCACGGTCCCCCGGACCCCGCACAGGCCGTCCCCCGGCTTGTCCAGCCCGATGCCGATCTTCTCCGGGCGGACGGTCAGCTCCAGCCGCTCCCCCTCGGCGAGGTCGAGGCCCTCCCTGACCGGGACTTCGATCCGCCCGTCCGGGCCGTGGGAGAGCACGGCGCTGCCGTCACCCGCCCGGGTGACCTCGCCGCCCAGCAGGTTGGACGTCCCGATGAACCCGGCGACGAACCGCGTGGCCGGATGCTCGTAGATCTCCCGTGGCGTGCCGAGCTGCTCGATCAGCCCGTCGTTCATGACGGCGATGCGGTCCGACATCGTGAGGGCCTCGCCCTGGTCGTGCGTCACGTACACGAACGTGATGCCGACCTCCCGCTGGATCCGTTTCAGCTCGACCTGCATAGCCTGGCGCAGCTTCAGGTCGAGGGCGCCGAGCGGTTCGTCCAGCAGCAGGGCCCGCGGCCGGTTCACCAGCGCGCGGGCCAGCGCGACCCGCTGCTGCTGGCCACCGGACAACTCGGCGGGACGGCGCCGTTCCCGTCCCGCCAAGTCGACGATGTCCAGCATCTCCCCCACCCGGCGCCTGATGTCCGCCTTCGGAACGCCGCGCCGGCGCAGGCCGAACGCGACGTTCTCGAAGACGCTCATGTGCGGGAACAGCGCGTACGACTGGAACACCATGTTCACGTCGCGCCGGTTGGGGGACACACCCGTGACGTCCTGCCCGTGCAGACGGACCTCGCCCGCCGTCGGCTCCTCGAAGCCGGCGACCATGCGCATGGTCGTCGTCTTGCCGCAGCCGGACGGGCCGAGCAGGGAGAAGAACTCCCCCTGCGCGATCGCCAGGTCCACGCCGCGGACCGCGGCCACGGTCTCGCCATAGGCGTGGTACGCCTTCTCGACTCCCTGGAGCTCGATGGCGGGAACCGCGCGACCGGGGTCGTCGCGCGCCGGGGCGGGGTGGGTCTCGGTCATGGGCGGGACTTCCTTCACGGGCTCCGGTCGGCGTCGATCAGCCGCCGATGTAGTGCATGACGTGCTTGACGCGGGTGTAGTCCTCGACTCCGTACATCGACATGTCCTTGCCGTAGCCGGAGTGCTTGAAGCCGCCGTGCGGCATCTCCGACACCAGCGGGATGTGGGTGTTGACCCAGACTGCGCCGAAGTCCAGGGCCTTGCTCATGCGCATGGCACGGCCGTGGTTCTGCGTCCACACGCTTGCGGCCAGGCCGTACTTCACGCCGTTGGCCCACTCGACGGCCTGCTGCTCGTCCGAGAAGCTCTGGACGGTGATGACCGGCCCGAACACCTCGTTCTGCACCATCTCGTCGTCCTGCCTGAGGCCGCCGACGACGGTCGGCGCGAAGAAGTAGCCGCTGTCGCCGACGCGCTCGCCGCCGGTGAGGACCTTGGCGTGGCTGGGCGCCCGCTCGATGAAGCCCTGGACGCGGGCCAGCTGGTTCGCGCTGTTCACCGGTCCGTAGAAGGCGTCGGCGTTGCTGGGCGGCCCGACCACGGTTCCCTTGGCGGCCTCGGTGAGCGCCTCGGTGAACTCGTCGTGCAGCCGGCCGGCCACCAGGACGCGCGTGGCCGCCGTGCAGTCCTGCCCGGCGTTGAAGAACCCGGCCTCGGCGATGCCCGCCGCCGCCGACTCGACGTCCGCGTCGTCGAACACGACCACCGGCGCCTTGCCGCCCAGCTCCAGATGGACGCGCTTGAGGTCCTTGGCCGCCGACGCGGCGACCTCCATACCGGCCCTGACGCTCCCGGTGATGGACACCATCTGCGGCGTCGGGTGCTCCACCAGGGCGCGTCCCGTGTCACGGTCGCCGCAGATGACGTTGAAGACGCCCGGCGGCAGGTACTCGGCCGCGATCTCCGCCAGCATCAGCGTGCTCGCCGGCGTCGTCTCGGACGGCTTCAGCACGACCGTGTTGCCCGTCGACAGCGCCGGCCCGATCTTCCAGACCGCCATCATCATCGGGTAGTTCCAGGGCGTCACCTGGGCGCAGACCCCGACCGGCTCCCGCCGGATCGAGGACGTGTGGTCCGCCATGTACTCGGCGGACGCCTTGCCCTCCAGGACCCTGGACGCCCCCGCGAAGAAGCGGAGGTTGTCCACCATCGGCGGCACCTCCTCGTCCAGGGTCATCTGGAGCGGCTTGCCGGTGTCCCGGCTCTCCACCCGGACGAGTTCCTCCGCGCGCTTCTCGACCGCGTCGGCGAACCGCAGCATCGCCAGGCTCCGCTCACCTGGCGTGGCGTCGCGCCAGGCGGGGAACGCGTCGGCCGCCGCGCGGAACGCGGCGTCGACGTCCTCGGCGCCGGACACGGGCGCCTCGGCGTACGTCTCGCCGGTGCTGGGGTCGACCACCTCCAGCGTCCGCCCGTCCTTGGCGTCCACGTACTCGCCGCCGATAAAGTTGCGCAGCCGCTCGCCGCTCATTCTCAGATCCCTCCCGGGCGCCTTCGCCCGTTGTGTCCTGTTGGCCCGACCCTTACAGAGGTTTCAGCCCAACACAAGTGATTCCGTTGTTACGATCGAATTTCACGACTAATTCACTTGGCCCAGAGGCCTCACACCCTCGATGCCGCAGCTAGGAGACCACCGATGGAACGCGCATCCCGCGTCCAGCTCGACGAGACCGCGAAGCAGATCATCGAGCAGCTCCAGCAGGACGGCCGCCGCTCGTACGCCGCCATCGGCAAGGCGGTCGGGCTCTCCGAGGCCGCCGTCCGCCAGCGCGTCCAGAAGCTCCTCGACACCGGCGTCATGCAGATCGTCGGCGTGACCGACCCGCTCATGCTCGGCTTCTCCCGGCAGATGATGATCGGAGTCAAGTGCGAGGGCGATCTGGAGAAGATCGCCGACGAACTGGCCGGCCTCGACGAGATCGACTACGTCGTGATCACCGCCGGCTCGTTCGACATCCTCCTGGAGCTCGTCTGCGAGGACGACGAACGCCTCCTGGAACTCCTCGGCCGGATCCGCGCTGTCCCCGGCGTCGTCTCGACCGAGAGCTTCGTCTACCTCAAACTGCGCAAACAGACCTACTCCTGGGGAACCCGCTGACTTCACCGGACACCCGACGATTCTCGTTCTCAGTGGGGATGCCCTGGCAACACCTCGCGGCGTACTTTTAAGAGCCGCAAGGAAGGAGACCGGCCATGTCTGAGTCGGTTCGCCAGGACCTTCCCGCCACCCGCCACGACGATCACATCACGCTCCGGACCTCCGCGGACCAGTTCCTCGTGATCCAGAAGGCCGCCGAACTGATCGGCTGGACGGTCACCGACTTCGTCCTTTCCGCAGCCCTGGACCGGGCCGAACGAGACCTCTACGAACACGCCGCCGCCCAGCAGCCGACGGCCCCCGACCCGACCGCCCCGGACCCCGCAGACCCCTACTTGGCCCTCGTCACGGCTCTGACCTGACCCTGACCGCAAGGGAATTCAGGATGCGGGCTCTGTGAGGGCTTTGGACAGGCGCGCGGCGTAGGCTGCGGCCTCGGCTTCGGAGTCGTACTTCTGCCGCGGCCAGAAGAACCCGCGGAGGCCGTCCTTGCGGTTGCGCGGGACCACATGGACGTGCAGATGCGGGACGCTCTGGCTGACCCGGTTGTTCATGGCCACGAACGAGCCCGCCGCATCGAGCACCGACTCCATCGCACCCGCGAGCCGCTGGGCATGCCCGAAGAACGTCCCCAGAGAGTCCACGGGAAGATCCGTCAGCGTCTCGTAGTGCGTGCGCGGAATCAGCAGAGTGTGCCCCTTGAACAGCGGCCGCATATCCAGAAACGCCATCACCTCGGCCGTATCCAGCACGACATGCGCGGACCGCTCCCCCTCGGCGATCTCGCAGAACACACACTGCTTGCCCACAGCCTCACCCATGAGCCCCATCCTCTCGCGCACCCAACCGTTCAACACCCGCCCCCGCCAAGCGACGAGCCGCCGGGCAGCTCAGCGCCGCGATCCGCAGCGAGGAGGCGTCGTAGACGGCGCGGACCTCGGGGGCCGGCTCCATGACCCGCTGCAGCGGGCGGCCACTTCCCCACCAAGCAAGACCGCAAGTGTCTCTGCCTGGCGTTAGATCCGGTAGGCGGTGCTCTCGCACGCGTAGCCGACGACGCAAGCACGGGTCGACGCCGCTTCGGCGTCCCGACCGTCCCGCCGCATGACGCCATGCTTAGCGCCCTGACCGTCGTCCCACCGGTTGGGCAGGCTCGCCATCCCGAACAGCGCCCGCCCGGCGTCGAACACGCCAGGACCCCACCTGCCAAGGCCGAGGCAAGTGGATCGTCCGCCCAGTCACCCCGAAAATGGCACTCCCTCGTTGCGCTGCGGGCGGGCTAACGGAGTCCTTACGTCCGAGGCCCTAGCGTCTGGTTCTCATGCGGCTGGAGAGCGTCGCCTTCCGTTATCGGCGGAAGGATCCCTGGGTGTTCAGGGATGTCACATTGTCGCTCGCGCGCGGCAGCGTGTCCGAGGTGACGGGTCACAACGGCGCCGGGAAGTCCACACTGCTCCGGGTGATGGCGGGGCTGCGCAGGCCAGGCGCCGGCGAGGTCAAGGACCGGCCCGCGCGGGTGGGATACGCGCCGGAGCGGTTCCCGGTGGACCAGCCGTTCAGTGTCCGCGCGTACTTGGGCCACATGGCCGCCATGCGACATATCCCCACAGACGTGGTCGGCGTATGGTCGGAGCGACTGCGCTTCGCTCACCTCCTCGATGTGCGCCTGCCCGAACTGTCGAAGGGCAGCGCGCAGAAGATCGGGCTCGCGCAGGCCTTCATGGCCGATCCGGAACTCCTGATCCTGGACGAGCCTTTCGCCGGCCTGGACGCGGCCACACGCGACGCGCTACCCGCTCTGATCTCCGAACTCGCGGCGAACGGCACCACCGTCGTCGTCAGCGACCATCAGCGCTGCATCGAGGCAATGCCGGGCATCCACCGCCTGCACGTAGCCGACCACACCGTAACCCGCCTCCCCCCGCCCAACGACACCACCGACGCCCGCCCAAGGCCAGAGAACAACGCCAGAACCCACCCCGCCCCAAACAACGACGCCAGGACCGGCAACACCGAGACCAGCCCCGCCCCAGGCGACGACGACACGACTCACCCCGAGCCAAGCGACAACGGCGGGGCCGGCCTGGAGCTAGGTGACAACACTGAGACTCGCCCCGCACCAGAGGACGGCAGCAGGACCCGGACTGCGGCAGGTCGTGGGGCCTTGGCGCCGGTTGTGCCGGGGGGTGGCAGCGGGTTGGCTGTGCTTGAGGTCGAGGTGCCTGAGGGTGAGGCCGATACCGTGGAGAGCAAGTTGCGCGCGGACGGATATCGGGTGCGGAGGCGCGAGGGGTGATCGCGCTCATCCGGTTCCAGATCGCGGGGTACGTCCGTTCGCTGCGCGTCCTGCAGCCGCTGATCGTCGTGGCGCTGCTCGTGGCGCTGGTTCTCGTTCAGGGCCCGGGCGGGCCGAAAGCCGCCGACCTCGCCGTCAGGACGTTCGGGGACGTGGCGGCGTTCATGTTCCCCGTCTGGGCCTGGGCGGCGCGCGCCCTGCTCGACACGCAGCCCGACGAACAGCGTTCACTGACGGCCACCGCCGCCCGTCACCCGTCCGGCCCCACGTGGGCGGGCCTGCTCGCCGCGTACGGAGTAAATCTCTCTCTCGGCGTCATTGCGTTGGCCGTCCCCCTCTTCCAAGCGGTCCAAGCTGGCTCGCCGGGACGGGCGGTCCTGGCAGGGTGCGCGCTCAACCTTCTCGTGGCCGTGCCGGGGACGCTGCTCGGCGCATGGACGAGCCGGGCGCTCATCCCCGATCCCGGTGTCTCGCTACTCGCCCTCCTCGGCGGCGCGACCGCGCTTTTGCTACTCGGGCTCGGACGGCTCTCCTGGCTCTCCGTCCCAATGATCGAATGGATGCGTGCCGCGAACCACGGCCCGTCCGCCTTCACCGCGACTTTGCCCACCGTGGCCCTCCATGTGCTCCTGTGGTCCACAGTCGTAGGAACCGCCTACGTCATCACCGCCCGCCGCACCCCCTGAGTCACGTGTCAGGCCGCTTGGACGGTCAGCCATGTTTGCTCCAGTGGGGTGTTCCGGCGCGTGCAGAAGTAGATGCGGCCTGGGTCGCCCCAGTGCCAGCCGAGGCGGTCGTCGGAGTCGAGTTGGAGGAGGAGATGCCATTCGTCCACGGCACGCTCCTCGTCCGGAGTGAGAGCCGGGGGGTTGAGGGAGTTCAGGGTGCGACCGGTCGAGGCGTACAGGCAGTCGGGGCCGAGCGGACGTTGGACGAGGGTGGGCCAGCCTCCCAGCTGGTGAGCGGGAGCGTCGTCCGGGCAGGTGTGGCGCGTCCAGGCGGCGTGTAGTTGCTCATAGACGGGCAGGACGCCGCTGTAGACGGTCTCCAAGCGCTGGACGACGGGCTCTTGGGGTGAGGGCAGAGAAAGGAACGGAGCGGCGCCCAGCGTTGTCCGCGGGTAAGAGAGCGCACCGGACGGCGAGGTCGCGGCATGGAGGTCACCTGTGAAAACGCGCCAGCCGTCCCGCTGGCCCGCCTCGTTGCCCCAGGGACGGGGGATCTCGCTCGCGTAGTAGAACGCGGCCCGGCCTGAGGGCAGGCCGGGGATCTCGGCGAGGCGGGCGAGGCCGGCGAAGTCGATCGCGCCAAGGAAGTCGAGCGGACGGCCGTTCCACTCAGGCCATCGCTCACCCGGCGGCAGCAGCGGGGCGCCGCCGAGATGGACGGCCGCCTCACCGCCGGCGCCGAGGCGTAACGCGGCCCTCGTCAGGGGCAGCAGAAGAGCCGTGATCTCGGGGGCGAGGAAGACATCGAACAGGGCGTGGAGCCGACGGTACTGGGCGGCGAAGTGGTCCATCCCCGTAGCGTCGCGCGGACCACACCCGCCACGCAGCACCCACCGAAATTGTGGATAACTCATGCGGCACCGCGGCCCGGTGTCGCCGCAACGTGGAGGGGTTCGGCCTCCGCCGATGAGCAGCCGCCCTGCGGCCCTCCCGCCGACCGAGGTCGGTGCGACATGCGCCTGTAGTGGCGGTCGATGTTCGCCGTTCAGGGCCCAGGGCTCAGCGGAAGCGGCCTCCTCGGTGAGAGGACACCGCTGGGCGCCACCCTGTCCGCGGTCAGCTGTCAGAGCCTCAGGCTTGGGGGTGGCTTCGTCAGCGTTCGAGGGCGCCGGCGAGTTGGAGCAGGAAGCGGTCGACCTCCTGCTCGTCGTAGCCGGGGCCGAAACGGACCACGCGGAACGCGCTCTCCCGCACGTCACGGGCCGTCACGGGCGGGGCGGCGCCGCGCAGGCCGGCGATCACGCGGTCGAGGAACGCGTCCACGTCCCGCACGTCGTAGCCCGAGCGCGCCCCTGCGCCGGAGAACCGGGCGTTCTGGATCCAGTTCATCAGCCAGGCGGGCTGGGCTCGCGGGCGTCCTGGCCGCTCCCCGATCGGCGCCACGACCTGGAGTTCCCTGATGCACTCCCGCAGCAACTCGTCCACGGCGCGCCGGTCGTAGCCGCGCATCACGATGGTGAAGCGGGTCTGGCGCACCTCGTCCGCGGGCATCGGCGACCCGCCGTCCAGTGCCTGCGAGATCCGTTTCAACAGGTCGTCGACCTGTTGACGGTGATAGCCCCGCATGACCACCGGCAGCCGTACACCCGTCCTCACCGGCACCGCGCTCCTCAACCGTGTCCCCGCGCGGCGGCAGGACCCGCCCCGCGGCGCGCTCAGTCCTTGGTCGCCGCGGCCAGCTGCCCGCAGGCCCCGTCGATCTCCCTGCCCCGAGTGTCGCGCACCGTGACCGGGACCCCATGGGCCTCAAGGCGGCGGACGAACTCCCGCTCGTCCTCGGGCCGTGAGGCTGTCCACTTCGAACCCGGCGTCGGATTCAACGGGATCAGATTGACGTGAACGAGATTCCCGCGCAAGAGCCTTCCGAGAAGATCGGCCCGCCACGCCTGATCGTTGATGTCCTTGATGAGGGCGTACTCGATCGAGACACGGCGGCCGCTGCGGTCGGCGTAGGCCCAGGCCGCGTCCAGCACCTCGGAGACCTTCCACCGGTTGTTGACGGGCACGAGGTCGTCACGGAGCTCGTCGTCGGGCGCGTGCAGGGACACCGCCAGCCGGACGGACATGTCCTCGGCGGCGAGCTTCTCGATCGCCGGCACGAGCCCGACCGTGGATACCGTCACGGAACGCTGGGAGATGCCCAGCCCCGCGGGTGCCGGATCGGTGATACGACGCACCGCGCCTATCACGGCCTTGTAGTTGGCCAGGGGCTCCCCCATGCCCATGAAGACGATGTTGGAGACGCGTCCGGGCCCGCCTGGGATGCGACCGCGGGCGAGTGCGCGCGCGCCCGCGGTGACCTGCTCGACTATCTCGGCCGTGGACAGGTTGCGGGTGAGCCCCGCCTGACCCGTCGCGCAGAAGGGGCAGTTCATCCCGCATCCTGCTTGGGACGAGACGCACATCGTCGCCCTGTCCGGGTACCGCATCAGCACCGATTCGAACAGGACTCCGTCGAAGGCCTTCCAGACGGTCTTGAGGGTCGTACCGTCGTCGCAGTCCATCTCACGGACGGGGGTCAGCAGCGAGGGAAGCAGCTCGGACACGAGACGTTCACGGACGGCGGCCGGCAGATCCGTCATCTTGGCCGGGTCGTCGACCAGGCGGGCGAAGTAGTGCCGCGACAGCTGGTCGGCACGGAACGGCTTCTCCCCCAGCGCGGCGACCGCCTCGCGGCGTTCCGCCGTGGTGAGGTCGGCGAGATGCCTCGGCGGCTTGCCGCGCCTGGGGGCGGCGAAGACGAGCTTCGCCGGGGTCTTCTCGGGCGCGGTGCCGGCGGCGGCGGGCTGGGTGGCAGACATGGTGCTTCCAGTGTCGCAAACACCGGCCCGTGCCTCGTCCGTCTGCGGACACTCCCCCCGCCCGAACATCGACATTCCTGCACATGACCTTGTCTGCGACTAAGGTCTCGATCATGTCGGTATTGCGCAGGGGCGCCGCCTCGCCCCGGGGTTCCGCGGCCACGGTCGTCCACGCGGCGGCCAGCCCGTACGGCAGCCGCCGGCTCACCATCGAGACCGACGGCGACGTCACCGCGGCCTACCTGAAGGACGCGCGGGGTTCGGTGATCGGGGCGGTCTGGGTCGCGAACCATCGCCAGGCCCCGCCGGAACTGGACCAGTCCCGGCTGAACTCGGGGCGTGCACCGATCCTGCCGGAGTCCCATGTGCGCCGGCCTGAGGGGCGCGAGGCCCTGGACGCCGAGGCCATGGAAGTCGTGTGGTTCGAGGAGGGCGACGGTGTGGCCGTCCTGGAGGCGGGCGACCCGCTGCTGGTGATCCCCGGCTGGTCGGACATGGGACGCGGCATTCCCGGCTACGCCCGCGACGCCACACGCCAGAGCCCGTTCGCGTTCCCCCTGGACGAGGAGATCGAGAACTTCGGGCCGCGCATCGAGCAGGCGCGCGAGCACTGGAAGAGGTGCCGCGCCGACGGCTCATGGGCGGAGTTCCAGCAGGCCGTGCTCGGCCATCTGCTGCAACGGCTCGGTCCGAGTGGCCACTACTGGCACGACGTCGGACGGCAGTTGGCGAGCGGTAGGCCGAGCGTGGCGCCGACCGTGGGGGTGTCGGAGCGTCCTGCAAGGGGCGACCGTGAATTCACCATCCTGAGCACGGTCGGTATGAGCCGCCAGCGGATGCCCACGGTCGAACTGTACGAGGATGATGTCGCCCCATACGGACGGATCGAACTGGCCGTCGCCAGCACTCTGTCCAGTCAGCGTGCGGGCAGCATCTTCCCGTGGCTGGCGCAGTACCCCTGGCGGTCGGTGACCTGGTTCGCCCCGGGAGACGTCGTCAAGTGGTACCACGAGGCCCGCACGTTCCCCCTCGGCAACGACGAGTCGTCTTGGGAAGGCGTCCTGCTCCTGGACGATCCCGGCCGGCTCGCGGGTCCTGAAGCACCCGGCCTGACCGGCCTTAGGCTCAACGGCGACGCCGTCCGGTGGCTGTGGCTTGTGCCGATCAACGGTGAGGAACACCGCTACGCGAAGAGCGAGGGCTCGGACGCGCTCATACGACGTCTAGCCCAGCAAGGCCGCTCCTGGGTCGTCTCCTAAGGGATGGCGACGACGCCAACAGGCGTCGTCCTAGGAACGTCCTAGCTGGGGACGAACAGTTCCAGCAGAAGCCACACGACGGGGGCCGTCGCGACCAGGGAGTCGAGGCGGTCCATGACGCCGCCGTGGCCGGGCAGGAGCGTTCCCAAGTCCTTGAGGCCGAGGTCGCGCTTGATCATCGACTCGACGAGGTCGCCGGCGGTCGCGGTGACCACGGCGGCCAGCCCGATGATCACCCCTTGCCAGACGTGCCCGCCGTCCAGGAGCCACCACACCAGCCACCCGCCGACGATCATGCAGGTGACGGCCGAGCCGGTCACGCCCTCCCAGGTCTTCTTCGGGCTGATCGTCGGCGCCAGCTTGTGCTTGCCGAGGAACGACCCGGCGAAGTAGCCGCCGATGTCGCTGGCGACGGTGGTGGCGATGAAGATGACGATGCGATGGTCACCGTCGTCCGGCCGCATGAGCAGCGCGACGATGCCGCCCATCAGCACCAGGTAGACGGACACGAACGACCCGGCGGCGACGTCCCGCACATATCCGGCCGCGCCCTCGGTCATGCGCGTCATGAGCAGCGCCAGCACCGTCAGGGACACCGCCGCGATCGTGGCGGTGGCCCCCCACACGTACGCCACGACGGGCGTGCCGACCATTCCCGTCGCGACCGGGATGAACGGGACGCGGATGTCGCGACTCTTGAACGCTTCCGTCAGCTCCCGCATGCCGAGGAACAGGAAGACGACCATCACGCCAAGGAAGATCTCCTTGACGGTGTAGAGCGACAGAAGCACGAGCGCGCCGAGCGCGACGCCCACACCTATGGCGATCGGAAGGTTGCGGCCCGTCCTGCTCTCGCGCTTGTCCGCGGGCGTCGCGCCGTCGGAGGAGGGGGCGTCCTCGGCGGGGCCGTCCGGTCCCTGCCCGGGGGGCGAGTCCACTGCTTCTCCGGGGGGCGGGCCGGCCATGTCGGCCTCCGGCTCATCCGGGGAGCCCGAGGGCTCCCCGGCGTCGTCGAGTTCCATCAGACCTCGAGCAGTTCGGCCTTCTTGTGCTCGAGCAGCTCGTCGATCTGCGCCACGTAGCGGTGCGTCGTGTCGTCGAGTTCCTTCTCGGCACGCCTGACCTCGTCCTCGCCGACCTCGCCGTCCTTGGCGAGCTTGTCAAGGGCGTCCTTGGCGCGGCGCCGGATGTTGCGGATCGAGACCCGGCTCTCCTCGGCCTTGGTGCCGGCGACCTTGATGAACTCCTTGCGGCGCTCCTCGGACAGATCCGGGAACACGACACGGATGACGTTGCCGTCGTTGGTGGGATTCACACCGAGGTCACTGTCCCGGATGGCCTTCTCCACCGCCTGCATGGACGACTTGTCGAAGACCTGGACGATGACCATCCGCGGCTCGGGCAGCGTGAACGACGCGAGCTGGTTGATCGGCGTCGGCGTCCCGTAGTACTCGGCGGTGATCTTGTTGAACATCGCCGGGGTGACGCGGCCGGTGCGTATGGCCTGGAAGTCCTCCTTGGCGACCGCGACCGCCTTCTCCATCTTCTCCTCTGCTTCGAGGAGGGTCTCGTCGATCACTGTGACTCCCATGTCATCTGGTCGGCCATGGTCCCTGCGGTTCCGCGTCGCCCGCGGCGCGGCTGCGGGCTGCGGTCAGCCCTGCGCCGGGCTGACCAGCGTGCCGATCTTCTCACCCCGGACGGCCCGGACGATGTTGCCCTGCCCCATCAGGTCGAAGACCACGATAGGGAGCGCGTTGTCCATGCAGAGGCTGATGGCCGTGGCGTCCATGACCTTCAGGCTCCGCTGTAGAACTTCACCGTAATCCAAACGGTCGAACTTGACCGCGTCTGGATTCTTTCGGGGATCGGCATCGTAGACACCGTCCACTTGTGTCGCCTTCAGCACCGCCTCCGCGCCGATCTCCAGCGCGCGCTGCGCGGCGCTGGTGTCGGTGGAGAAGAACGGCTGGCCGAGCCCCGCACCGAAGATGACCACACGGCCCTTCTCCAGGTGCCGCATGGCGCGCCGCGGGATGTACGGCTCGGCCACCTGGCTCATGGTGATGGCGGTCTGCACGCGGGTGTCGAGACCGAGCTTTTCAAGGAAGTCCTGCAGGGCGAGGCAGTTGATGACGGTGCCGATCATCCCCATGTAGTCGGCGCGTCCGCGGTCCATGCCGCGTTCGGCCATGACGGCGCCGCGGAACATGTTGCCTCCGCCGCAGACGACCGCCACCTGCACGCCGTCGCGGACGGCTTCGGCGATGGCCTCGGCGACATGCTGGACGACCTCGGGGTCGATGCCGAGCGGGTCGCGTCCTGCGAAGGCTTCGCCCGAGAGCTTCAGCAGGACTCGTTTCCAGCCCGCACGCGGCGCGTGCTGCCCGGACGACGAGGCCGCCGTCGCGCTACTGGTCGTCTTGTCCGGCACGTCGGCGGCCTCCTCGTTGCGTCGCTATATCTTCGGGTACTCGTTTCCAGAGTGCCCTTACGCCTGCCCGACCTTGAACCGGGCGAAGCGGACGACCTTCACGCCGGCCTCGTCGAGGACCTTCGCGATCGTCTTCTTGTTGTCCTTCACGAACGCCTGCTCCACGAGGACGAAGTCGCGGAAGTAGGCGTTCACCCTGCCCTCGACGATCTTCGGGATGGCCTTCTCGGGCTTGCCCTCGTCGCGGGTGAGCTGCTCGGCGAGCGCCCGCTCCTTCTCGATCGCCTCGGCGGGGATCTCCTCGCGGGTGAGGTACTTGGGGGCCATCGCCGCGATCTGCTGGGCGACGTCCTTGGCGACCTCGGCGTTCTCGGTGTCCAGCTCGACCAGCACGCCGGTGGTCGGCGGCAGGGACGGGTCGGACTTGTGCAGGTAGCTCGCCACGTAGGTGCCCTGGAAGTGGGCGAAGCGGCGCAGCTCCAGCTTCTCACCGATCTTGGCGCTGTTCTCCTCGACCAGGGCCTGGACGGTCTTGCCGGGCTCGATCTCGGCGGTCAGCAGGGCGGCGGCGTCGGCGACGCCGCTGCCGGCGGCGAACTCGACCAGGCGCTGGGCGAGCTCGATGAACTGCGCGTTCTTGGCGACGAAGTCGGTCTCGCAGTTGAGCTCCAGGAGCGCCCCGTCACCGGAGTTCGCAAAGTGCTCGGCGACCAGGCCGTTGGCGGCGGTGCGCTCGGCGCGCTTGCCGACATCCTTGGCGCCCTTGAGGCGCAGCAGCTCCGTCGCCTTCTCGAAGTCGCCGTCCGCCTCGGTGAGGGCGTTCTTCACGGCCATCATGCCGGAGCCGGTCAGGTCGCGCAGCCGCTTGACGTCAGCGGCGGTGAAGTTGGCCATCGCTCTCTTCGCTTCTCTCGTCGTTGGTCGTGGACCCGCGACGGTCCCGGCGGCGTCCGTGCGGAGCCGCCGGGACCCCGGGATCAAGCCTGCTCGTCCTCGGCGGCCTTGGGAGCCTCAGGGGCCTCGGCGACCTCAGTGGCCTCAGTGGCCTCAGCCTCGGGGGCCTCAGCAGCCTCGGGGGCCTCGGGGGCCTCGGCGACCTCGGTGGCCTCGGTGGCGTCCTCGGCCTTCGCCGCCTCGGCCTCCGCCGGCTCGCCCTCCGCGGGGGCCTGCGCGTCGGCGCCCTCGGCCGGCTTGTTCTCCAGCAGGTTGCGCTCCCACTCGGTGAGCGGCTCCTCGGCGCCCGTGGCCGCGGCGCCCTCGGCCGGCTTCTCGTCGCCGCTGGGCGAGGCGCCCGCGCGCGCGATGAGGCCGTCCGCGACGGAGTCCGCGACGACGCGGGTCAGCAGGCTGACGCTGCGGATGGCGTCGTCGTTGCCTGGGACCGGGTAGTCGACCTCGTCGGGGTCGCAGTTGGTGTCGAGGATCGCGACGACCGGGATGCCGAGCTTCTTGGCCTCGTTGACCGCGATGTGCTCCTTCTTGGTGTCCACGATCCAGATGGCGCTCGGAACCTTCGCCATGTCGCGGATGCCGCCGAGGGTGCGCTCCAGCTTGTCCTTCTCGCGGCGCAGCCCGAGGAGCTCCTTCTTGGTCATGCCGGAGCCGGCCACGTCGTCGTAGTTGATCTCCTCCAGCTCCTTGAGCCGGGTGAGCCGCTTGTGGACGGTGGAGAAGTTCGTGAGCATGCCGCCCAGCCAGCGCTGGTTGACGAAGGGCATGCCGACCCGGGTGGCCTGCTCGGCGATGGACTCCTGCGCCTGCTTCTTGGTGCCGACGAACAGGATCGTGCCGCCGTGGGCGACCGTGGCCTTGACGAACTCGAATGCGCGGTCGATGTAGGACAGCGACTGCTGGAGGTCGATGATGTAGATGCCGTTGCGCTCGGTGAGGATGAAGCGCTTCATCTTCGGGTTCCACCGGCGGGTCTGGTGGCCGAAGTGGACGCCGCTCTCAAGGAGCTGCCGCATGGTGACGACGGGTGCCATTGCCCGTGTTCTCCTTCTCTGGCCCTGCAGGGCCGCATTTGGTTATCTGCCTGCGCCCGGGTGCGGCCCCACCGTCGCCGAGGCGACGGACCGAGGGACTGCGCCCCACCAAGACCTGCGGTGGCATGCGGACGCGTGAAATCAGCCGCCGGGACACCTCCAGGCGGCTGCGACCCGTTGCCGGGTCCGGGTCCCATCCGCTCTGGGAGCGGCTTCCCGCCTCTCCGCCCTTGGACGGATCGGCGACGGCCTGGCCCTGGCCGGTGCCCTTTCAAGCACGACTACAGATTATCAGGGCGCGGACGTGGCCGGGCATCAACGGTCCGCGGCGGTTATCCACAGTTGGCGGACGTCGTCGACGGACCGGCCGGCGACCGGCAGGGTTCGGTTCATGACCCTGTTCACGGTGCTCCTCAGCTGCATGATCGCCCTCGGGACGCCCACTCTGGACGCGTGGCGCTGGCCGTTAGGCCCGCCCGCCCCGCGGGTCGTGCGGGGGTTCTCGCCGCCAGCCTCCCCGTGGGGTTCCGGCCATCGCGGCGTGGACCTCGCGGCGCGCCCCGGGCAGACCGTCTACGCCGCAGGTCCGGGGCGCGTCTCGTACGCCGGCGATCTGGCGGGGCGAGGGGTCGTCGCGATCGACCACGGCTTCCTGCGGACCACGTATCTGCCCGTCCGTCCCAGTGTGCGCGTGGGCCGTCAGGTCGCTTTCGGCACCCGGATCGGCGTCCTGGAGGGCGGGATGGTCCACTGCCCCGTCACGTGCCTGCACTGGGGCCTGCGCCGCGGTGCCCTCTATCTGGATCCGCTCAACCTCGTCCAGCGTCAGGTACGCCTGCTTCCACACTGGCCGCATCCCGTGCCTCCCCAGAAGCAGCACACCTCGGAGCCGACACCCCAGCCCAAGATGGGCTTGCGCGACGCCACGACGGCGACGGGCGGAGCACTGACGGGCATGGTCCTTGCCTTCGCGTTGGCCTTCGCCTGGCGCCGCACCCGCGTCCGCTACCGCCTGCACCGCCGGCGCCGTCCACCGCCAGGCGTGATCAACCTGTCCCAAGAGCGTCACCTGCGCCGCGCTCGGTAGCACCTGCCTGCCGCTCACGAGGCTTGAGCACCCCACCGATCCCCCGCGCACGATGCAGGCGGTCGGTGGGGTCCGCCCGGTCGATGGTGGTCAACTATCTCGGGCACCTCGCGGGTGGGCTTGACGGTGCACCTGTTTGAGGCGTTCGGCTGATACATGGGTGTAGATCTGGGTGGTCTGGAGGGAGGCGTGCCCGAGGATCTCCTGGACGCTTCGCAGGTCGGCGCCGCCTTCGAGGAGATGGGTGGCGGCGCTGTGGCGCAGCCCGTGCGGGCTCAGGTCAGGCATCTTTCCAACCTCGGAGATTCGTGCGTGGACCATACGGCGGGCGCTCGTGGGATGAAGACGGCCGCCGCGAGCTCCCAGGAAGAGCGCGGGGCCGCTGCTCTCGGTCGCGACAGCGGGGCGTCCGGCGCGCAGCCAGTCCTGGACGGCGCGGGAAGCAGGCTCCCCCACGGGAACCGTGCGCTCTCGCCCCCCTTTCCCTAGGACACGGACGGTTCCGCGTCCGATGTCCAGGTCGTCTATGTCAAGGCCGCACAGTTCGCTGACTCGGACGCCGGTTCCATAGAGCACTTCCAGGACGGCCAGATCACGGAGTCCCATGGGCCCTTGGGCGTCCATGGTGTCCAGGAGGCGTGCCGCATCGTCCTGGGTGAGGACCTCAGGGAGATCACGCTGCCGTTTGGGCGTGCCCAGCAGGAGCCCTGGGTCGTCCCCGAGAAGCCCGCGCCGATGTAGATCGCGAGTGAACGCACGGACGGCGGCCGTCCGGCGCGCCAGCGTTGCGCGGGACCGGCCGAGGGCGTGCTGACGGGCGAGCCAGGCTCGCAACAGCGAGACGTCCAGCGCCGCGGGTTCGGTCACGCCGATGGCGGCCGCGTAGCCGCACAGGTCGGCCAGGTCCCCGAGATAGGCCCGCAGTGTGTGCGGCGAGACGTCCCGTTCGGCGCGTAGCCGGCGCCCGAAGTCCGAGACGGCGTCCTCCAGCGCGTTCGTCACAGGCGCCACGCTGCGCCACCGTCCCGGCCGAAGCAAGCACCGAACACCGCTTTCCGGCGGATCGCCGCATTTGCTCTCGCGTTATCCACAGAACGTCGTTCTATCGATACGCACCGTGACGCCCCGGCACTGTCGGAGACCGGAGGTGAGGCCCCATGAACGCCCACATCAGTCTCGGCCGCCGCGGCGAGGACGCCGCCGCCGAGTACCTGTCCAAGCTCGGCTGGACGATCCTCGACCGCAACTGGCGGTGCCGCGAGGGCGAGCTCGACATCGTCGCCCATGACGGCCGGCGGCACGTGGTCTGCGAGGTGAAGACCCGCCGATCGGCCCGGTTCGGAGACCCCCTCGAAGCGATCACCGCCGACAAGGCGGCCCGGTTACGCCGGCTTGCCTGGAAGTGGGCCGCCGCACACGGTGTCGGCGGCGCACCCGTGCGGGTGGACGTCCTCGGCCTGATCGGCGACGGCGACGGCTTCTCGATCGATCACCTGCGGGAGGTGTGCTAGATGACGCTCGCCAAGGCGCGCTCGGTGTCACTGGTCGGGGTCGACGGCCTCGTCGTGGACGTGGAGGCGGCCATCACCAGCGGGGTCCCCGGCCTGCATCTGGTCGGCCTGCCCGACACCGCGCTCAGCGAGGCCCGCGACCGCGTCCGCGCCGCGATCTTCAACTCCGGCGAGGACTGGCCCAACCGCCATGTCACGGTCTCGCTGTTCCCGGCGAGCGTGCCCAAGAAGGGGTCGACCTTTGACGTCGCCATCGCGGTGGCCCTACTCGCGGCAGCCGAGGTCGTACCGCCGCGCAGTTGCGCGGGGCTGGTGCTGATCGGCGAGCTGGGCCTGGACGGGCGCATCCGTCCCATTCAGGGCGTGCTGCCCGCGGTGCTGGCCGCCGCCAACCGGGGCTGCCGCAGGGTGGTCGTCCCACAGGCGAACGCTGCGGAGGCCCAACTCGTCCCGGACATGGAAGTGGTGTCCGCGAGCACTCTGCGCGGCCTCCTGTGCTATCTGCGGGACGAACCACCGCCCATAGAAGAGGCAGACGAAGACGACACGGACACAGTGGCCAACAATTTCGCCCTTCGGCAGCAGGAGATCCCGCCCGACCTCGACCTGTCCGACGTCCGGGGCCAGGCAGAGGCCCGGCGCGCCCTGGAGATCAGCGCCGCGGGAGGCCATCATCTCTTCTTCGCGGGCCCTCCAGGCTGCGGCAAGACGATGCTCGCGGAGCGGCTCCCGACCCTCATGCCGCCCCTGGAGCCCGAGATCGCGCTGGAGGTCACGGCGATCCACTCCGTCGCCGGGACCCTCCGGCCGGGCCAGCCGCTGGTCACCCAGCCGCCGTTCTACGCGCCGCATCACACCGCCTCCCGCGCCTCGATGGTCGGCGGCGGCTCGGGCCGTGTGCTCCAGCCGGGCGCCGTGTCCCTCGCGCACCGCGGCATCCTCTTCCTGGACGAGGCCCCGGAGTTCATGCACGGGACGCTCGACGCCCTCCGCCAGCCTCTCGAAGAGGGCGTGGTACGGATCAACCGCATCGAGGGGATGGCGCATTTCCCCGCACGGTTCACGCTCGTCCTCGCGGCGAATCCGTGCCCGTGCGCCGCTGCGAAGCAGATCGACTGCTCCTGCGCCCCGGGCATCCGCCGCAAGTACACCAGCCGCGTCTCCGGCCCCCTTCTCGACCGCATCGACCTCAAACTGGAGCTCACCCCGGCCAGCCGCGCCGAACTCCGCTACGACCTGGAGTTCGCGGAGTCCAGCAAAGTGGTGGCCGAACGCGTCCTGCTCGCCCGCGAACGGACGCTCAGCCGCCTGACCGGCACCCCGTGGCGGTCCAACTCCGAGGTCCCCGGGCCGGAACTGCGCCGCCGCTTCACCCCGCCTCAGGAGGCGATGCGGGGAGCCGACGAAGCCCTGCAGAGAGGAACGCTCAGCGCGCGAGGGCTGGACCGCGTCCTGCGGGTCGCCTGGACGATCGCCGACCTGGCCGGCCATGACGAGCCCGGTCCGGACGACATCGGCGGGGCCCTCGCCCTGTGGTCGGCGGGGCGCCAATGAGCGACGAGCGAACCGCCCGCGCCACCCTGACCGCGGTCGCGGAACCCGGCGACGCCTTCCTCAACCGGATCATCGACCACTGCGGTCCCGAGGAGGCGCTCGAAACGATCCGCACTACCCGGCTCCCCCACGGCCTGCCCGCCACCCCCAAGGAGCTCCAGCGTCTCGACAACTGGCGGATCCGTCTCATCGCCGCGGAGCCCGACCAGGACATGGCCGTCTGCGCGCAGTTCCGCGGCCGCCTCATCTGCCCGGGAGACCCCGAATGGCCGACGACCCTCGACGATCTCGGCGCCGGCCGGCCGTACGCCCTGTGGCTGCGCGGTCCCGGCGACCTGCGCTACGGCTGCCTGCGTTCGGTCGCCATCGTCGGTTCCCGCGCCGCGTCCCCCTACGGCCTGCGCACCGCCGCCGACTTCGCGTCCGAGCTCGCCGACGACGGCTGGACGGTGATCTCCGGCGGCGCCCTCGGGATCGACGCGGCCGCCCATCGCGGCTCGCTGGCCGCCGACGGGCCCACCGTCGCGGTCCTCGCCAACGGCGTCGACGTCCCCTACCCGGCGTCCAACGAGGGCCTCTTCGCGGAGATGGCACGGCGGTCGCTCCTGGTGAGCGAGTCACCGCCGGGCACCCACCCGCACCGGCTCCGCTTCCTCGTCCGCAACCGCGTGATCGCGGCCCTCTCCAGGGGCACGGTCATCGTCGAGGCGGAGGCGCGCAGCGGTGCGCTCAACACCGCGAACTGGGCGGCGAAGCTCGGCCGCATCGTCATGGCGGTGCCGGGCCCGATCACGTCCCGCTCATCGGCCGGCTGCCATCGGCTCCTGCGGGAGGAGGGCACCACCCTGGTCACCCGCCCCGAGGAGATCATCGAGGCCGTCGGCCGCATCGGGGCCGACCTGGCCCCGCTCCCGGACACACCCGTCCTGCCGCGCGACCGCCTGGAACCGGTCACCCGATCCGTCCTGGAGGCGTTCCCGGCCCGAGGCGCGACCGGGCCCGCCCAGCTCGCCGTCAAGGCGGGCGTGGACCTGAACACCATCAACGCCAAACTCGGCCTCTTGGCCGCCGCCGGCTTCATAGAACGCGCCCCCGCCGGCTGGCGCCTGACAAAGTCCACCAAATCCCCCACCAGCCCCCCAGCGAAGCAACCGGACAACCTCAGGGAGGCACCGCGATGACCCGCACCCCAGAGCACACCAAGGGGACCACCACAGCCCGGACAGCAGCCGGGGCAGCGGCACGGACAGCAGCGCGGCCCGGTGAACACCGAGGGGGTGGGGAACACCGCGGCCTGAACAACGGTGCGGCGCGGAACCGCCGGGGAGGGGAAGGCGCCGGTCGGGGGCGCAGGCGTGGGGTGACGCAGGGGTGGGGTGACGCAGCGGCGGGTGAGGTAGCGCAGCGGCGGAGCGACGCGGGGGTGGGATGGCGCAGGGGTGGGATGGCGCGGAGGCGGGGCGACGCAGCGGCGGGGCGACGCAGGGGTGAGGTAGCGCCGGGGTGAGGTAGCGCCGGGTGAGGTAGCGCCGGGTGAGGTAGCGCAGCGGCGGGGCGACGCGGGGGTGGGGTGGCGCGGAGGCGGGGTGGCGCGGAGGCGGGGTGGCGCGGAGGCGAGGCGACGCAGCGGCAGGGCGACGCAGCGCCGGGTGAGGTAGCGCCGGGTGAGGTAGCGCAGCGGCGGGGCGGCGCAGGGGTGGGGTGGTTATTGGTCGGAGGGGAGTTCGAAGTCGCTCTTTGCCAGTTCTTCGACGTTGACGTCCTTGAAGGTGACGACGCGGACGTTCTTGACGAAGCGGGCGGGGCGGTACATGTCCCAGACCCAGGCGTCCTGCATCGTGACCTCGAAGAAGACCTCGCCGTTGTCGACGCTGCGCACCTGGAGGTCGACGGAGTTGGTGAGGTAGAACCTGCGCTCGGTCTCGACGACGTAGCTGAAAAGGCCGAGGACGTCCCGGTACTCGCGATAGAGCTGCAGCTCCATCTCGGTCTCGTACTTCTCGAGATCCTCGGCGCTCACGCTCGTGCCCCTTCCGTGCGGTCCTCTCCGGGGAGCTCCCCCTCGGTCTCCTCCTCCAGGACCACATCTCCATTGTTACGCAAGGCACGTCCGACGTTGACGTAGGAGAACCGATGCTCCGCACAAGGTCCGTGCAAGTCGAGCGCCTTGCCGTGCGCGCGGGTGACGTAGCCCTTGTGGACGTCGAAGCCGTACTCCGGGTAGCGCTCGTGGAGTTCGACCATGATCCGGTCCCGGGTGACCTTCGCGATGATGGACGCCGCGGCCACACAGGCGGCGGCCTGGTCTCCCTTGATCATGGCGAGGCCGGGGACGTCCAGGCCCGGGACAGGGAAGCCGTCGCTGAGCACGTAGGCGGGCCGCTCGTCCAGGGCGGCCAGGGCCCGCCGCATCCCGGTGATGTTGCACCGGTGGAGGCCGATGCGGTCGATGTCATGACAGGGGATGACGATCGCGCTCCACGCGTACGCACGCTTGGTGATCTCCGCGTACAGCTCCTCGCGGCGTGCGGGGGTGAGCAGCTTGGAGTCCGCAAGGCCGTCGATCCTGCCGCGTCCGCCCTGAAGGATCACCGCTCCGACGACCATGGGCCCCGCGCAGGCGCCCCGTCCCGCCTCATCGACTCCGGCGACGGGGCTGAACCCGGCGTGGCCCAGGGCACGCTCGTACGCGAAAAGCCCTGCGTCCCGGCGCGGCGTGAAGCGGAGTGGACGACCCTTCATGCTCCGCAGCGTACGTCCCCGGGGGCCCCGGCCGCTCCCCGAACACCCCTTGCCGTCATATGTCCCACTACGTCGAGGACCGCCGGCCGCCGGGGACCGGAGACACGGCCGCTCACCGCATGCCTACGGGTCCCGTTCAAGACCCGAAGCCCGTCAGGTGCCGGGTCGGACCCCGTCGGGTGGTGTCCACCTCTGTCAGGTGTTTCTCAGGCGGTGGCGGCGACGGAGGTAGGCGAAGGGAAGGGTGCCGAGGATGCCCAGTGCGTAGGGGGCGGCGGGCAGGGCGGCGGCGGCCGGCTTCTCCAGGGCGTGCTGCTTGAAGGTGCCGGGGATCGGGAGCGTGTCGATGCGGTTCAGCGGCCAGACGATGACGAAGGCGCGGCCGATGACCCGGTCGGTGGGGATGGTGCCGCCGCCGGGGTCGCCGCGGTGGGAGCGGGAGTCGTAGGACAGTTCCCGGTGGTCGCCCATCACCCAGAGCTGGCCCGGCTTCACGGTGACGTCGAAGGGGTCGTTCGACGGCTTGTTCTGCTCGTGCGTGATCGGGTCGGTGAAGATGTAGGACTTCTCGTCCAGCGGGACACCGTTGACGGTGACGCGGCCCTGTGCGTCACAGCATTTGACGTGGTCGCCAGGGATGCCGATGACGCGCTTGATGTAGTCCTTCTCGTTGGGCGCCACACCGAAGGCGGTGCCGACCGCGCGCAGCGCCTTGGAGATCGGGTTGCTCGGCTCCTCGACCTGGACCTCGGGGTCCCAGGAGTCCAGGCCGTTGAAGACGATGACGTCGCCGCGGGCGATGTCCCGGGTGTGGTAGACGATCTTGTTGACGAGGACGCGGTCGCCGACCTGGAGGGTGTTCTCCATGGAGCCGGACGGGATGTAGAACGCCTGGACCGCGAACGCCTTGATGACGAGGGCGAGCACGACGGCCACCACGATGAGGACGGGAAGCTCTTTCCAGAAGGAGCCCTGCTTCTTCTTGCGCTTGCCGTCCTCTTCGGAGCCGTCGGCCGTCTCCTCGGCCGAGTCCACGGGCTCCTTCTCTTCGGGCACCGCGCCCTCGGCTTCGGATCGCACGTCTCTCCGATCGTCCTCGTCAGTCATCAGAGCGAAAGCCTAGCGGCGCGGGGCCCATGGGACGCCGCGCCTGGGCGTGTCGCCGACGGCCAAGCCGATCTTCTCCGTCCAGAACGGGCAACGCCCCGGTCACCGTCGAGGGTTCCCGGGGCGTCGGCGTTCATCGGCTCAGTGCTCGCGCTTCTCCTTGATGCGCGCGGCCTTGCCGCGCAGGTTGCGCAGGTAGTAGAGCTTGGCGCGGCGGACGTCGCCGCGGGTGACGACCTCGATCTTGTCGATGGAGGGGCTGTTGATCGGGAACGTCCGCTCGACGCCGACGCTGTAGCTGACCTTCCGGACGGTGAAGGTCTCGCGGGCGCCGCCGCCCTGCCGCCGGATCACCACGCCCTGGAACACCTGGATACGGCTCCGGTTGCCCTCGGTGACGCGCACGTGCACCTTCAGCGTGTCGCCCGGGCGGAAGTCCGGGACGTCGGCGCGCATGGCGGCCTTTTCGATCTCCTGGATCAGGGTGTGCATCGCAGCGGTTCCTCGTGGTCGAACGCGGGCGTCGAGAGGCCCCGGTGGGTCTTTCGTGGGGGCGTCGCGCCGCGGAAAGTGGTCTTGGGGTGCCGTGCAGTCTGCACGCACGGACGCTCTAGTCTGCCATATCTTCGCCGTCAACCGGAAAACCGGCCTCGCGCAGCACGGCCCGGTCCCGCTTGTCGAGGACTTCCCGGTCGAGGCGATCGAGCAGTTCGGGACGGTGCCGCGCCGTCCGCCGGAGCGCCTCGTCGCGTCGCCAGCGGGCGATCGCGCCATGGTGGCCCGACAGGAGAATGTCCGGAACAGGCCGCCCGCGCCAGACGGGAGGCTTGGTGTAGACGGGCCCTTCCAAGAGCGACTCCATGGCACCGGGAGCGAAGGAGTCGTCCGCGATGGAGTCGGCGTTGCCGAGGACGCCGGGCAGGAGACGCCCGATCGCCTCCACCATGACCAGGACGGCGACCTCTCCGCCGGCGAGCACGAAGTCGCCGAGGCTGACCTCGTCCACGGGCATCCGTGTGCGGGCCTCCTCGGCGACACGGGAATCGATGCCCTCGTAGCGCCCGCAGGCGAACACCAGCCAGGGCTCGGCCGCGTACCGGACCGCGTCGGCCTGCGTGAACGGACGTCCACTCGGCGTCGGAATGATCAGCCGCGGCACCTCCCCCGCCCGCACACCCGCCGACCCCTGCGCCCCCGCGCCGACCACCGCCCCACCAGATGACGGGAGGTCAGAGGACACCCCACCAGGGAACGGACGCTCGGAGGACACCCCGCCAAGTGACGGGAGGTCGGAGGACACCCCGCCAGAGGGCGGGGGGAAGAGGGTGTCGAGGACTTCGCCCCAGGGGTCGGGTTTCATGACCATGCCGGGGCCGCCGCCGTACGGAGTGTCGTCGACGGTGCGGTGCCGGTCGTGGGTCCACTCGCGCAGGTCGTGGACGTGGACGTCCAGCAGCCCGGCGCGCCGGGCCTTGCCGAGGAGGGAGATCTCCAGCGGAGCGAAGTACTCGGGGAAGATCGTGACGATGTCGAGTCTCATGATGGGTCGAGCAGTCCGGGGGGCGGGTCGATCACGAGCCGCCCCCCGGAAACGTCCACCTCGGGGACGAGCGCGGTCACGAAGGGGACCAGCGTCTCCCCGGCGGTTCCGCGCACGACCAGGAGGTCCTGGCCGTGGTGCAGGACCTCCGCGACCCAGCCGACATCGGCCCCGTCCGCGGTGACCACGGCGAGCCCGATCAGTTCCTGGTCGTGGAAGTCGTCCGGGTCGGCGGACGGGGGGATGTCGCCGGGGTCGACGACGAGCCAGGCGCCGCGGAGGGCCTCCGCGGCGTCGCGGTCGCCGATCCCGGCGAAGCGCACGAGCAGGCGTCCCGAATGCCGGCGTGCCCGCTCGATGGTGAGCGGACCGGCGGTGCCGGGGTCGGTGGCGATCACCGTGCCGACGGCGAACCGGGACTCCGGATCGTCCGTGCGGACGTCGATGGTGACCTCACCGCGAACCCCGTGCGGCCGTCCGATCCGTCCCACCACGAGCGGTTCGCTCATCGGGACGCCACTCAGCGGACCTCGTTGACGTCGAGGAGGTCGACCCGCACGTACCGGCCCCCGGACAGGGCGCTGATCACCGTGCGGAGGGCCTTGGCGGTGCGCCCGCTTCGGCCGATGACCTTCCCGAGGTCCTCGGGGTGCACGCGCACCTCGAGGACCCGGCCGCCCCTGATCCGGCGGGCGCGGACCCGGACGTCGTCCGGGTTCTCCACGATCCCGCGGACCAGGTGCTCGAGCGCTTCTTCGAGCACGTCAGCCCTCGCTCTTGGCTTCGTCGGTCTCGGTGGCCTTCGCCTCGGACTTCTTCGGCTCGGCCTTCTTCTTGCCCCGGGTCGCGGTGCCGGCGGCCTCGTCGTCGCCCAGCGACTCCTTGACGGCGGCCTCGAACGTGGCCTTCTTGTCGGCCTTCGGCTCGGCGACCTTGAGGGTGCCCTCGGCGCCCGGCTCGCCCTTGAACTTCTGCCAGTCGCCGGTGATCTTCAGCAGGTTGAGGACGGGCTCGGTCGGCTGCGCGCCGACGCCGAGCCAGTACTGCGCCCGCTCGGAGTCGATCTGGATGAGCGACGGCTCCTGCTTGGGCTGGTAGAGCCCGATCTCCTCGATGGCGCGCCCGTCACGCTTGGTGCGGGCGTCGGCGACGACGATCCGGTACTGCGGGTTCCGGATCTTCCCCAGACGCTTGAGCTTGATCTTGACTGCCACGGGTGTGGTGTACTCCAACTTCATTACGGATGGACGAGCCCGCGCCAGGTGGGGAACACCGGCTCGCGGCCGTCCGATGGACTCCGGCCGCGCAGGACGAGAGAGGGCGCCTCGCGAGTCCGGGTTTCCAGCCTGTCATTCTGCCAGACGCCCGGCGCAAAAGCGCAATCGCATGCGCGGGTGTCGCCCCTGCCGCACCATCGATCAACCGGACATCAGAGCGATACCCGACCCCACCGGAACCCGGCGGCTCACAAGGCGGCCGCCGGGCGGTTCACTTCTTCTTGCGGCCCTGGAGCTTGTTCAGGTCGGGCATCTGGAAGCCGGGCGGGAGCTGACCGCCGAGACCCGGCGGGAGCCCGCCCGCCGGTCCGCCGCCGAGGCCGGGCGGGAGGCCCTGCGGCGTGCCGTCGGCCGCCGGCTGCTGGTCCGGCCGGCCCTTGCCCCCGGCGCGCTTGCGCGGGTCGCCGCTGCGCTGCTTGCCCTTCTTGCTCTTGGCCGCCTTCGCCGCCTTGGTCGCCTTGCGGCGTCCGCCGGGCATGCCGGGCAGGCCCATGCCGCCGGCCATCTGCCGCATCATCTTCTGCGCGTCGAAGAAGCGGGTGACCAGGCTGTTGACCTCGCCGACGCCGACGCCCGAGCCGCGCGCGATGCGGGCCCGCCGGGAGCCATTGATGATCTTGGGCTGGGCGCGTTCCTGCGGGGTCATCGAGCGGATGATCGCGGCGATCCGGTCCAGGTCCTTGTCGTCGATCTGGCTGATCTGGTCGCGGACCTGCCCCATGCCCGGCATCATCCCGAGCAGGTTGCCGATCGGGCCGAGCTTGCGGATCATCATCATCTGCTCGAGGAAGTCCTCCAGCGTGAAGTCCTCGCCCGAGGCGAACTTGCTGGACATCTTCTCGGCCTGCTCGGCGTCGAACGCCTGCTCGGCCTGCTCGATCAGGGTGAGGATGTCGCCCATGTCGAGGATCCGGCCCGCCATGCGGTCCGGGTGGAAGACGCTGAAGTCCTCCAGCTTCTCGCCCGTCGAGGCGAACATGATGGGACGCCCGGTGACGTGCCGGACCGACAGCGCCGCGCCACCGCGCGCGTCGCCGTCGAGCTTGGTGAGGACAACGCCGTCGAAGCCGACGCCGTCCATGAACGCCTGGGCGGTGTTGACCGCGTCCTGGCCGACCATGGCGTCGACGACGAACAGCACGTCGTCCGGCTTGACGGCGTCGCGGATGTCGATGGCCTGCTGCATCATCTCGGCGTCGATGCCGAGCCGGCCGGCGGTGTCGATGACGACGAAGTCGTGCTGGGCGTGCCTGGCCTGGTCGATCGAGCGGCGCGCCACGTCCACCGGGTCGCCGACGCCGCTGCCCGGCTCGGGCGCGAACACCGGCACCCCGGCCCGCTCGCCCACGACCTGGAGCTGCTGGACGGCGTTGGGCCGCTGCAGGTCGGCGGCCACCAGCATCGGCGTGTGGCCCTCCTGCTTCAGCCACCGGGCCAGCTTGCCGGCGAGGGTGGTCTTGCCGGCGCCCTGCAGGCCGGCGAGCATGATCACGGTCGGCGGAGTCTTGGCCAGCCGGATCCGCCGGGTCTCGCCGCCGAGGATGGTGATGAGCTCCTCGTTGACGATCTTGACGACCTGCTGCGCGGGGTTCAGCGCCTGCGAGACCTCCGAGCCCCGCGCCCGCTCCCTGACCCGCGCGATGAAGTCCTTGACCACGGGGAGCGCGACGTCGGCCTCGAGCAGCGCGATCCGGATCTCGCGGGCCGTCGCGTTGATGTCTGCCTCGGAGAGCCGGCCCTTGCTGCGCAGCGACGAGAAGACCGTCGTCAACCGGTCGGAGAGCGTCTCGAACACGTGTCTGGACCGTCCTTGGAAAGCTTCTGGGATCGCCTATCAGCGTATCGGGTCACCGGCCGGGCCCCGCCCTTCTCGCGGACGCCTTTCCAGCCGGGCGTTCCGGGCGCGGCGAAAGGCCTCGGCCACGTCCGGTCAACGCAGGGCCGCGAGCACCTCTTCCCGCACCGCGGCGAGCCCGGCGGCGTCCTCCGGCGGACGGCCCTGCTCGTCGACCACGTAGAAGACGTCCACGGCCTCGGCGCCCAGCGTGTCCACCTGGGCGGCCCGGATCTGGAGGCCGCACGACCCGAGTGCCTGCCCCACGCGCCACAGCAGGCCGGGGCCGTCGTGGGCGCGCACCTCGATCACGGTCGCGGTCCGTGACGCGTCTTCGAGGATCATGACGCGCGGCGGCGGCACGGTGATCCCGGGCCGGGTCCGCACCGACCGCGCGCGCCGTTCCAGGCGGGCGGCCACGTCGAGCCGTCCGGCGAGCATGCGCCGCAGATCAGCCTCCAGGCCGGCCGGATCCGGCGGCGTCCCGTACTCGGGGACGGCCGTGAAGTCCAGCACCGCCGTCCCGCCCTCACCGTCGAGGGAGGACATCGTGCGGGCGGTCTTCACGGCCAGGCGGTGGAGGGCGAGGACGCCGGCGGCGCGCCAGAGGAGGCCGGTGCGGTCGGGCGCGGCGATGGTGATCCGGGAGCCGGTGACGCGGACGGCGGCGCCGTCGTGGCGGGACAGGGCGAGGTGGTCGGGCGCCGGCGCGGGGACGGGCGGGAGCGTCCCGCCGGAGAGCGCGGCGGCGGCGCGGCGGGCGAGCTCGGCGACGAGGCCGGCCTTCCACGCGCCCCAGGCGGCGGGGCCGGTGGCGCCGCCGTCGGCGATCGCGAGGGCGGCGAGGAGGTCGAGGATCTCGCGTTCGCGTCCCGGCACCTCGGAGACGGCGGCCGTGACGGTCTGGACGGTCACGGGGTCGTCGATGTCGCGCCGGGTCGCGGTCTCCGGGAGCAGCAGGTGGTGGCGGACGAGCGTCTCCAGGACGCGGACGTCGTCCTCCGGGAAGCCGAGCCGGGCGCCGATGTCGCGGGCGACGACGGCGCCGCTCGTCGAATGGTCGCCGGGCCAGCCCTTGCCGATGTCGTGCAGGAGGGCGCCGACGAGGAGCAGGTCGGGACGGGCGACCTCGCGGGTCAGCGCGGCGGCGCCGGCGGCGGTCTCCACGAGGTGGCGGTCCACGGTGAAGCGGTGGACGGGGTTGCGCTGCGGACGGTTGCGGACGCGTTCCCAGTCGGGCAGCAGCCGGACGATCAGCCCGGCCTGGTCGAGCGCCTCCCAGACCGCGATCGCGGCGGGCCCGGCGCCGAGCAGGGCGACGAGGGCGTCGCGGGCCTCGGCGGGCCACGGGCTGCGCGGCAGCACGGCCCGCTCGGCGAGCCGGGCGACCGTGGCGGGCGCCGGCGGCAGGCCCGCCTGCGCGGCGGACGCGGCGAGCCGCAGGACGAGGGCCGGGTCGTTCAGGTCGGCGTTCCGGGCGAGCACCACCTCGCCGTCATGCTCCACGGCCCCGTCCCCGACGGGGCGCCGCTCGACACCGCGCCGTTCGGAGCCGTGCCCGTCCCCGTCGCGCCGGGCGGCGCCCCGGCGCCTGCCGACCCGGTCGACACGGCGCCACAGGTGGGAGCCCGCGTAGGTGATGGTGCGGGCGGCCTCCGCGATCGTGCGTAGCAGGACGTCGGCGTCCAGCAGGCCGAGGGCGTGGGCGACGGCCTCCTGCTCCTGTAGGACGAGCTTGTCGGAGGAGCGGCCGGTGACCTCGTGCAGCGCGTGCCGGATGTCGAGGAGGAGGTCGTGGGCGGCGCGTACCCGTCCGTCCGGGGCGGACGCCACCCAGGACGCGGCGACGGCGTGCATGATGTGGACGTCCCGCAGGCCGCCGTGGGCTTCTTTCAGATCCGGTTCGAGCAGGAACGCCAGCTCGCCCTGGGTTTCCCAGCGTTCGCGGCACATCGCCGACAGCTCGGGCAACCGGACGGGGGCGTCGGCACGCCAGTCGGTGAGGACGGCGGCGCGCAGCTCGTCCACGAGGGCGTGGTCTCCCGCGATCCGCCGCGCGGACAGCAGCCCGAGCGCGGCCTTCATGTCGCCCCGCGCCACGGTGCGGGCCTCGTGCACGGTGCGGACGGAGTGGTCGAGCCGCAGCCCGGAGTCCCAGACCGGGTACCAGACCTGGTCGGCGATGGCCGCGACGCCGGCGAGGCCGCGGTGCAGCAGGACCAGGTCGAGGTCGCCGCCGGGGGTCAGCTCACGGCGGGCATGACTGCCGACCGCGACGAGCGCGACGCCATCCGGAAGCGCACCGCCGCCACCCTGGGAGCGCGCGGGGCCGCCCGAGCCGGTGCCCGGACCATCCGCGCCGTTCGCCGGGACGGGGGCGTGGGCGTTGTGCGGGCGGGGGGTGGTGAGCAGGGAGGTCAGCCAGCGGTCCAGGTCGTCGGCGCGGGAGGCCCGCGCCGCCGCGAGGGCGGCGCGGGCCGATTCCGGCGTTCCGTGCCCATCGGCCGGAGCGGCCTCGGGGGCCTGGTCTCCGGCCGGTGGGCGGGCGAGGGTCACCGTGCTCCCTAGAGGGCGTCCGGGCCGGTCTCGCCGGTGCGGACCCGGACGACGGTGTCGACCGGGACGGCCCACACCTTCCCGTCGCCGATCTTGTCGGTGCGGGCCGCCTTGACGATCACGTCGATGATGTCGTCGGCGTCCTCTGCGTCGACGAGCACCTCGATCCGCAGCTTGGGCACCAGGTCGACCTGGTACTCGGCGCCCCGGTAGACCTCGGTGTGGCCCTTCTGCCGCCCGTAGCCGCTCGCCTCGCTGACGGTCATGCCCTTGACCCCGAAGGTCTCCAGGGCCTTCTTGACCTCGTCCAGCTTGAACGGCTTGATGACCGCCGTGATGAGCTTCATCCCTTCGCCTCCACCTTCTTGGCCGCGCTCTCGGAGACGGCGGCCGGTGCCGCGATGGTCGCACCGGAACCACTACCCGCGCGGATGGTGCCGAAGTCGTAGGCCGTCTCCGCGTGCGCCGTGCTGTCGATGCCGGCGGCCTCGTCGTCCTCGCTGATCCGGAAGCCCATGACCAGGTCGATGACCTTCGCGATCAGGTAGGTGACGACGAACGAGTAGACGAGGGTCGCGAGGACCGCGACCGCCTGCTTGCCGAGCAGCGCGAACCCGCCGCCGGCGAACAGCCCGTCCGCGCCGGCGTCGTTCACGGCGGTGGTGCCGAGGAAGCCGATCAGCAGCGCGCCGACGATGCCGCCGACCATGTGGACGCCGACCACGTCGAGCGAGTCGTCGTACCCGAGCTTGTACTTCAGGCCGACCGCGAACGCGCACACCGCGCCGGCGATCAGGCCGAGGGCGATCGCCCCGAGCGGGGTGATGTACGCGCAGGCCGGGGTGATGGCGACCAGCCCGGCCACGACGCCGGACGCGATGCCGAGCGTGGTGGACGAGCCGTCCCGCAGCTTCTCGACGACGATCCACGCGAACGCGGCGGCGCAGGTCGCGACGAGCGTGTTGATGAACGCGACGGCCGCGGTGGAGCCGGCCGACAGCGCCGACCCGGCGTTGAACCCGAACCAGCCGAACCACAGCAGCCCGGCGCCGAGCAGGACGAACGGCAGGTTGTGCGGGCGCATCGGCTCCTTCGGCCAGCCCCTGCGCTTGCCGAGGACGAGCACCAGCGCGAGCGCCGCCACACCGGCGTTGATGTGCACGACCGTCCCGCCGGCGAAGTCGAGCGCGCCGAGGTGGAACAGCCAGCCGGACTTGCCGCCGTCCTCGCCGTCGGACCACCACACCCAGTGCGCGATCGGGAAGTACACCAGCGTCGCCCAGACGAGGGTGAACACGACCCAGGCCCCGAACTTGGCACGGTCCGCGATGGCGCCGCTGATCAGCGCGACGGTGATGATGGCGAACGTCGCCTGGAACGCGACGAATACCAGTTGCGGGATTCCCGTCCCGTCGTCGGCCGTTGCCGCCTTCTCCAGGCCGACGAGTCCCCAGTCACCGAACCCGCCGATGAACGAACTGAGTGGGCCGCCGTCGCCGAACGTGAGGGAGTAGCCGTAGACGACCCACGCCATGCCCACCACGGCGATGCTGACGAAGCTCATCATCATCATGTTGAGCACGCTCTTGGCCCGGCTCATGCCTCCGTAGAAGAAGGCAAGCCCGGGTGTCATCAGCAGGACGAGCGCTGTGCTCGTCAGCATCCAGGCGGTACTACCGCTATCGATCTTCATCTCTGAGAGAGTCCCTCCTCGCCAGGAACTTCGAACTGCTCAGAGACTCTTGTGCGGCGGTTTCGCCCGGTGTGCCGCTACGTTTCCGGGGTGTGAAAACCGGCCCCGGCGTGTTTCACCGGTGTTTCCGAATCCTCACATGCCGTATTTCCCGGATGTGAGGCGATTCCGGTGTCGTTTCAGTCGCCGAGGATCGCGTCCACAAAGGCTTCGGGCTCGAACGGCGCGAGATCGTCCGGACCCTCGCCGAGCCCGACCAGCTTGACCGGGACGCCCAGCTCCCGCTGCACCTGGACGACGATGCCGCCCTTCGCGGTCCCGTCCAGCTTGGTCAGCACCACGCCGGTGACGTTGACGACCTCGGCGAAGACGCGGGCCTGCTGCATGCCGTTCTGGCCCGTGGTCGCGTCCAGGACGAGCAGCACCTCGTCCACTGTGGCCTGCTTCTCCACGACGCGCTTGACCTTGCCCAGCTCGTCCATGAGCCCGGTCTTGGTGTGCAGCCGGCCGGCGGTGTCGACGATCACCACGTTGACCTTGGAGTCGATGCCCTGCTTGACGGCGTCGAACGCGACGCTGGCGGGGTCGGCGCCCTCGTCCTTGCGGACGACCTGCGCGCCCACCCGCGTCCCCCACGTCTCCAGCTGGTCGGCGGCGGCGGCGCGGAACGTGTCGGCGGCGCCGAGCAGCACGGTGTTGCCGTCGCCGACGAGGACGCGGCCGAGCTTGCCGCACGTCGTCGTCTTGCCGGTGCCGTTCACGCCGACGACCATGAGCACGGCGGGACGGTCGCCGGGGGCCTCGGTGCGCAGGGACCGGTCCAGGTCCGTGCCGATCTGCTTGAGCAGCTCCTCCTTGAGCATCCCCCGGACCTCCTCCGGGCTGCGCGTGCCGAGGACCTGCACGCGGGTCCGCAGGTCCTCGGTGACCTGGCGGGCCACCGACGTGCCCATGTCGGCGGCGATCAGGGTGTCCTCGATCTCCTCCCAGGCGTCCTCGTCGAGCGTGTCGCGCGACAACAGGCCGAGGAGGGTCTTGCCGAAGGTGTTCTGGGAGCGGGCGAGCCGCGCCCGCAGCCGGACGAGCCGGCCGGCGCCGGGCGGCGGCTTCTCGATCTCGACCGTGGGCCGCGGCGGAGGCACCTCGGTCGGCGGCGCCTTCTCGATGGTCGGGGCGCCGGCCTCCGCCTCGCCGGCGGCGGTCGCGCCGCCCGCCCGTTCGGAGGGCCGCTCGACCGGCGGGCGCGGGCGGCCACGGCGGGGCCGCAGCAGCGTGACGCCGCCGACGATCAACGCGACGGCGGCCAGCGCGGCGATGACGATCACAATTTCCATAGCGCCCCCAGTTTTCCAGACAAGCGCTCCTGCGCCGAACGCACTGCGCCGGGCCCGCTGATCACGCGGCGGGCCCGGCTGCGCGTGCGACCCACGCGGAACCCCGCCGTCAGTGCCGGAGGGGTGGGTCAGGCACTCCCCCAGGCAGGGATGCCCGTTCGGAGGATTCCCATTCGTCGACGTTGCGGAGGAGCGCCTCCAGGTAGGAGCGCAGGTGGGTGCGGTAGACGTCGCTGTAGGTGCGCAGGTAGGCGATCTCCTGTTCCATGGCGCGGCGTTCGTCGTCCGGGAGGGCCTGCACGCGGACGGTCGGCGCCTGCTGCTCGGCGGCGCGGACGGCCGCGTCGGCGACGGCGGCCGCCTTGCGGTGCGCCTCCTCCAGCAGCTGCTCCGCGCGGCCCTTGGCGTCGGAGAGGATCGCCTCCCTGTGCAGGCGGGCCTCGTGGGCCAGTTCCCGGGTGTAGCGCTCGGCGTCCGCCACGTACAGGTCCGCGGTCTGCTGGGCCTGCGACAGGATGCGGACGGCCTGGAAGTGGGCGTCCTCGGGCGCCATCACGCCCCGCGTGCCCTTGGCCGCGATGGCGCGCAGCCGGTTCACCTCCTCGGCAAGGGCGGCCTTGTCGGTGAAGATCTGGACGAGTTCCCGCTCCACGTACTGCAGGAAGTTGCGGACCTGCTCCTCGTCGTATCCGCGGCGCCCCAGGGCGGCCCGGGCGAAGACCACCGAGTGGAGTTCGCCCGGGGTCAGCCGCGAGCCCTCGGAGACGACCGGAAGGTTGGGAGAGTTCAACGCGCTCACCTCTGTGCGTCTGCGAAGGTTTCCAGGCGGATCCGGTCACGTGGGACGCCGAGCCGCGTCAGCTGCTCGACGGTGTGCCCGACCATGGCGGACGGCCCGCACACGTAGGCGTCGTGACCGTCCCAGGGGCCGCGCCTGGCGACCACGTCGGACAGGTTGCCGTGCTCGACGCCGTCGTCCCCGGACTGGAGCATCGAGGAGAACCCGTGCCCGCCGGGCTCGTCCGACACGGCCGGGACGACGGTGAGCCATGTGAACTCGCCGGCCAGCTTGGTCAGGTCCTCCAGGTCGTAGAGGCCGTCCCTGGTGCGGGCACCGAAGAACAGGTGCACGCGCGGCGGTGCCGGGCGGCCGGCGATCTGCTCAAGGATCGCCTTGAGCGGCGCCAGGCCGGTGCTGCCCGCGACGAGCAGGACGTCGCGTCCGGAGCCCTCGTCCAGGGTGAGGGTTCCGATGGGGGCGCCCATGCGGACGCGGTCGCCGGCCTGCATTCCGCGCACCAGGACCGGGCTGACCGGACCGCCGTCGACCAGCCGGACGTGGAAGTCGACGGTCTGGTCGGGACGCGGGGCGTTCGCCATCGAGTAGTACCGCCAGTGCCGCAGCCGGGACGGCACCTCCAGCGCCACCGACTGGCCGGGCGTGTACGGCAGCGGCCGGTCGGGCTGGACGCGCAGGACGCTGATGTCGAACCGGCGCCGCTCGACCGCGACCACCTGCCCGTTCCACCAGGCGGGGGTGCTGAGGGCGTTCTCGTCGGCGGCCTCCAGCATCACCTTGGCGACCAGGGTGTAGGCGGCGGTCCAGTCACTCTCGATGTCGTCGGTCCAGGCCGTTCCGGAAAAGTGCCGGAGGGTGGCGAGGAGACTGGCCCCGACGTGCGGGTAGTGCTCGGCCACGATGCCGAACCTGCGGTGGTCGCGGCCGAGCTGCTGCAGGAACGGGACGAGGGCCGGCAGGTCGTCCACCCGGGACACGATGTGGCCGAGGGCGCGCAGCAGCTTGTCGCGCTGGCCCGTCATCCCGATCGGGAACATGTCGCGGAGGTGGGGGTTGCGTACGAAAAGGTCGGAGTAAAAGAACAGGGCCACCGCGTCGCCCTCTCCGGCGACCTGGTCGAAGCTGTCCTTCAGTCGCTGGGCGTCCACGCGGATCAGGCGACGGGTTCCGCCGCGGCCTCCGTCATGACCTTGGCGACGAGGCCGTAGGCGGCCGTCCAGTCGCGTTCGAGGTCCTCGTTCCAGGCCGGGCCGCTGAAGTAGGCGAGGGTCGCGAGCAGGCTCGCGCCAACCGGACCGTAGTGGTCGGCGACGACGCCGAAGCCGTAGTGCCGCCGGCCGAGTTCCTGCAGGAACGGGACCAGCGTCTCGGTGTCGTCGACCGACGAGACGATCTGCGACAGCGCGGCGAGGAGCACCTCGTGCTGCTTGGCCATCGCCGCCGGGAACATCGACCTGAGCTGCGGCTCCCGCGCGAAAAGGTCGGCGTAGAAATATTCGGCGACCTCCACGCCGTTAGCGCCGACCAGGGCGAAATTGTCTTTGAGTTTCCCGGTGTCCACGGGCATCCACCTCTCCAGGGGTTCTCCGTACCGGACGGGGGGAGCCCGGTGAGGGGAGCCGGAGAACCGCCGGTGCATATGGGTAGTGGATCACCACTCGGACGCACAAGCCCGCGAGCGTCGCCACGTCATCACGGTCGGTGGCGGCGGGTCCCTCCGATTACGCGTCACCACCGCAAATGCGGGGTAACCAAACAGTTATTGGACGGCAAAAATACCTGGGACCAGTTTTCCCGTCCGCCCGAAATGCAGAACATTGGGCGGTGTCACGTTCCACATGACGGGACGGATATTGCCGTCATCTGAAAATCGGGCCCGTCTCAGTCGTGGTCGCGGAGCCGCTGGCTGACCACCTGGGTGACGCCGTCGCCGCGCATGCTGACCCCGTAGAGCGCGTCGGCGCCCTCCATGGTGCGCTTCTGGTGCGTGATGACGATCAGCTGGGACGACTCGCGCAGCTCCTCGAACACGGTGATCAGCCGCTGCGTGTTGGTGTCGTCCAGCGCGGCCTCGACCTCGTCCAGCACGTAGAAGGGGGACGGGCGGGCCTTGAACACGGCGACGAGGAACGCGATGGCGACCAGGGAGCGCTCCCCGCCGGACAGCAGCGACAGCCGCTTCACCTTCTTGCCCGGCGGGCGGGCCGCGACCTCGACACCGGTGGCGAGCATGTCGCCGGGCTCGGTCAGCGAGAGGCTGCCCTCACCGCCGGGGAACAGCCGCGCGAAGATCCGCTCGAACTCGCGGGCGGTGTCGTCGTAGGCGGCGGCGAACACCTGCTGGACGCGGTCGTCGACCTCCTTGACGAGGCCGAGCAGCTCCCGCTGGGTCTTCTTCAGGTCCTCCAGCTGCGAGGTGAGGAACGCGTGCCGCTCCTCAAGCGCGGCGAACTCCTCCAGCGCGAGCGGGTTGACCTTGCCGAGCTGGTTGAGCTGCCGCTCGGCGGACTTGGCGCGCTTCTCCTGTACGGCCCGGTCGTAGGGGACGGGCCGCGCGTCCTCCCCCTTCTCCGGGTCGGGCGGGACGAGCTGGTCGGGCCCGTACTCCGAGACCAGCGACTCGACCTCCAGGCCGAACTCCTCCAGCGCCCGCTGCTCGTACTGCTCCAGCCGGAGCCGCTGCTCGGCGCGGGCGACCTCGTTGCCGTGCACGACGTTGACCAGGCGTTCGAGGGTCGCCGACAGCTCACGCACCTGGTTGCGGACGACCTTCAGCTCGGCCTCGCGGGCCGCCTTGGCCTGCTCGGCGGCCTCACGGCGGCGGACGGCGGCGGCCAGGGAGTGCTCGATGCGCTCCAGGGCCGTCCGAGCGCCCCGCAGGACGGCCTTGGCGACCCTGGCCTGCTCCTCACGGCGGGCACGGCGGTGCGCGGCCCGGGCACGCTCCTCGCGCTCCCGCCGCGCCCCGCGTTCGAGGGCGTCGGCGCGGCCGGCGATGGCCTGGACCCGCTCCTCGGCGGTGCGGACCGACAGCCGCGCCTCCATCTCGGCGGTGCGCAGCTCCTGGCAGCGGGCGTTCAGCTCGTCGCGCGTCTCGGTGTCGTGCCCGGCCTCGGCGGCGACCTCGGCGGCCTCCTCCGCCTCGGCGAGCCGCATGGCCAGTTCCTCGGCGGCCTCGGTGTCGCGCTCCAGAGACTCGTTGGCCGCGTCGAGCGCCTTGGTCAGCCGCTCGGCCTCGCCCTGGGCGGCACGGACGTCGGCCTCCAGGCGGGCGGCGCGCTTGGCCTCCTGCGCGGCCTGGGCATCGAACTCCCGCAAGCGCGCGCGGACGCGGTCAAGCTCGGCCTGGGCCTGGTTGACCCCTGCCTGGGCCTCGGCAGCGGCGCCCTCTGCGGCCTCCACCGCCGTCTGGGCGGCATGCTCGCGCTCGACCGACGAGGTCAGCTCGTCAGCAGCGGCGGCGGCCGCGGTCTCGGCCGCGGCAAGGTCCTCGGTGGCCTCATCGAGCGTCGCGCGCATCTGCAGCAGGCTCTGGCCGCCACCCGCCGCGCCACCCTGCGCCCAGTGGGCGCCGACGAGTTCGCCGTCCCGCGTGACGGCTCGCAGAGAGGACTCCCTGCGGACGAGCGCGACGGCGGCGGGCACGTCGTCCACCACGGCCACGTCGCGCAGGAGATGCTCAAGCGCGGGCCGCACGGCGTCCGGCACGCTCACCGCGTCGAGCGCGTAGTCGACCCCGGCGACCCGCTGGGACGTCGCGGCCGCTCCCCCGCCGATGAGCAGCCCGGCCCGCCCCGCATCGCGAGAGCGCAGCAGCGACAGGGCGGCCTCGGCGGTGTCCAGGGAGCCGACGGCGATGGCCTCGGCGGCGTTGCCGAGCGCGGCGGCGACCGCCGTCTCGTATCCGGCGCGGACGTTCAGCAGTGACGCGACCGTGCCCAGCACCCCGTCCAGCGAGCCGTCGGACCCCGCCGACAGCAGGGCATCCCCGCCGTCGGCCGCGCTGGCGAGCGTCAGGTTCAGGGCCTCGATCCGCGCCTGAAGCGCCGTGACCTTCTTCTGAGCGGCCTGGTCGGCGGAACGGGCCGAACCCACGGCCGCCCGGGCCTCCTTCAAGGCGCCTCTGGGGCCGTCGACGGCCGCGCGCGCGGATTCGGCCGCGTCCTTGGCGGTGGCGAGCGCCTCTTGCACGACCTCGTGCTCGGCGGCCAGTGCGGGGTCTTCGACGACCTCGGCCTCGAACGCCTCGAACTCGGCCTGCGCGGACTCGGCGCGCTGCCCGGCCTCCTCCCGCGCGTCCGTGAGCCGCCCGATCTCCGACCGCCCGGCCTGGGCCTTGCTGCGCAGCGCCTCGACCCGGCCGCGCAGCCGGGCCAGTTCCTCGCGGCGGTCGGCCGCCGCGCGGGCGGCGGACTGCAGGCGGCGCTCCTCGGCGGCGAGGGCGTCCTCGGCGGCCGACCGCTCGTCCACGGCATGGGACAGCCCGTCCTGCGCCTCGTCCAGGGCGGCGCGGAGCATCTCCTCCTGCTCGCGGATCTCGGCGGCCTCGCGCTCCATGTCCTCCGGATCACGCCCGCGCCGCTCTTCCTCGCGTGCCTCCGCCGCGTTGCGGTGCCGCTCGGCGGCGAGGTCGGCGACTCCCCGCAGCCGCTCCTTCAGCGCCGACAGCTGGAACCACGTGTCCTGAACCTGCGCGAGCCTCGGCGCCTGCTCCGCCTCCTCGGCCTCCAGGACGGCCTCGCGCTCCTGCGCCTCGGCGAGCGCCCGCTCGGTCTCGGTGCGCCGCTCCCGGATCGCGGCCTCGTCGGCGGCCTCCTGCTCCAGCCTCGTCCGCAGGGTCACGAGGTCGTCGGCCAGCAGCCGGAGCCGGGCGTCCCGGAGATCGGCCTGGATCACCGCGGCCCGCCGCGCGATCTCCGCCTGCTTCCCGAGCGGCTTGAGCTGCCGCCGCAGCTCACCGGTGAGGTCCTGGACGCGCGTGAGGTTCCCCTGCATCGCGTCCAGCTTGCGGAGCGCCTTCTCCTTGCGCTTGCGGTGCTTGAGGACGCCGGCCGCCTCCTCGATCACCGCGCGCCGCCCCTCCGGCCCCGAGTGCAGGACGCGGTCGAGCTGCCCCTGCCCGATGATCACGTGCATCTCGCGGCCGATGCCGGAGTCCGACAGCAGCTCCTGGATGTCCAGCAGGCGGCACGAGTCGCCGTTGATCGCGTACTCGCTCGATCCCGACCGGAACATGAGCCGGCTGATCGTGACCTCGGTGTAGTCGATCGGCAGCGCGCCGTCGGAGTTGTCGATCGTCAGCACGACCTCGGCGCGCCCGAGCGGAGCCCGGCTCGCCGTCCCGGCGAAGATGACGTCCTCCATCTTGCCGCCGCGCAGCGACTTGGCGCCCTGCTCCCCCATCACCCAGGCCAGCGCGTCCACGACGTTGGACTTGCCGGACCCGTTCGGCCCGACGACGGCGGTGATGCCCGGCTCGAACTTGAGGGTGGTGGAGGACGCGAAGGACTTGAAGCCGCGCAGCGTCAGATTCTTCAGATACACGCGCTAGCCGTCCCCCTCCTGCGGTTTCGGCGCCTGGAACATCCGTCGAACGATACCGGCCGCGGCCCCCCGGAGCACGGCACACGCACGCCCACGCCCCAAAAACCCGGACACGGACCCCACGATCGACTAAATATCCCCAACGCCAGAAATCAACGCACAAGACGAAAAATCGGACGCCCAAAACCCGCACCGAAGCTTGACCACCACATGGCCGCCAAGCACCCCCAAGGGCCGGCCGCGACACCAGCCGGGTCCCGCCCGGCCTCCGACAGGCTCGATCGAAGTGACGCTGAGTTGACCGCAGCACCACGCGAGCACAACGCACAGCCACTGATGCACCCACCCCAGCCACCACCGCAACCACGCGACGACCTGGGCCATCGCGATCGCGTCCGAAGGCAGGTTCGAGCCTGCGAGAACCTGATCGCGTAGCGAGCCGCTAGGCGAGTCGGATGCGATGCCAGCGATCGCACGCAGTGCCCGACGATGGAGGGCGCCCTGCGCCCGAAGGAGGAGTGCACTGCCATAAGCACAGCAAACAATAGGGACGCCTGGTAGCGGCGTCCCTGTCTGCTTGAGAGAGAAGAAGGCGCTGATCAGGTCAGCGCCGGTTCACGGTCCTTTACCGCGAGCGACATCACGTCGTCGTCCGTCGCCGTCGCAAGCGCGTCGTTCTCCGCCTGAAGCCGTACGAGCTCGGCCTCCAGATCACGTACGCGCTGCTGCAGGCGCCGCATCTCCGCGACCATCCGGGGGTCGGGACCGCCGACGTGGCCGAGTAGAGCCTTCGCCATGACTAAGGGTCCTCCACGCTGAGTAACCAGCAGGATCCGCGCACGAGAATCAGCTGAAGTCGGTGCGCGTACCGTCTAGAGTCGCACCGGCCGGTGTCCTGGTCAAGACGCATATCACAGGCCGGTAACAACCTTCCTCTACTAGTTTAGCAGGTACAAACCGGTACTCCCTACCCGGTCAGCGTTCGCGGAAACCGGCGGTCTCGCCGCGCGGCTCGCTCCAGCGCCCGGCGACGCCGGTGACCTTGCCGGGACGCCCGGGGAGCCCGGCGGGGGCGTCGCCGTCCAGCAGCTCCAAAAGGCGCCTGCACCTGCCGCGCGGCCCCTCCGCCACGACCTCGACGCGCCCGTCGCTCAGGTTCGTCGCGCTGCCGGCCAGGCCGAGTTCGAGCGCCCGTGCCCGCACCCACCAGCGGAATCCGACGCCCTGGACGCGTCCGCGCACCCATGCGGTGAGCCGCACGATCTCGTCGTCCTCGTCCATCACGTCCCCCCTCGGTCCCGGCACCCTAGTACCGTGCCCGCCGGGGGCGCGGCTGGCACACCGGGCAGGTGTAGGACGAGCGGTTCATGAACTCGTCGCGGCGGATCGGCGAGCCGCAGCGGCGGCAGGGCTCGTCCCGCCGCCCGTAGGCGTCCAGGGACCGCTCGAAGTAGCCGCTCTCGCCGTTCACGTTGACGTACAGGCTGTCGAAGGACGTGCCGCCGACCGCCAGGGCGGCCCCCATGACCTCCCGCGCGGCCTCCAGGACGCGCGCGGCCTCCGCCCGGGTCATCGTCTCGGTCGGCCGCGCCCAGTGCAGCCTGGCCCGCCACAGCGCCTCGTCGGCGTAGATGTTGCCGACCCCGCTGATCAGCGACTGGTCGAGGAGGGCCCGCTTGATCCCGGTCTTGCGGCGGCGCAGGGCGCGGAAGAACGCCTCCGCGTCGAAGGCGTCCTCCAGTGGGTCGGCGGCGATGTGCACGATCGGCTCGGGGACGAGCGCCCGCCCGTCGAACGCGTCTGGGACGAGGTCGGCGACCATGAGGTGCCCGAACGTCCGCTGGTCGACGAACCGCAGGTCGTGGCCGCCGTCGTCGAACTCGACCCGGACGCGCAGGTGCTTCTCGCGTTCCCGGCCGGGTTCGCCCACGAGCAGCTGCCCGCTCATCCCGAGATGCGCGAGCACCGCCTCCCCGGGAGGGTCGTCCGCTCCGCCCCGGAGGGGGATCCACATGTACTTGCCGCGGCGGCGGGGGGCCAGCATCGTGCGGCCGGCCAGCCGCCCGGCGAAGTCGGCGGAGCCCGCCTCGTGCCGGCGCACCGACCGCGGGTGCAGCACCTCGGCCGAGGCGACGGTGCGGCCGGTCGTCCAGCGCTCCAGGCCGCGGCGGACGACCTCGACCTCGGGGAGCTCAGGCACCGGCCTGGGCCGCCTGCCCCGCCTCGCGGGCCTTCCGCTTCGCCTGCCCGTCCTGCGCGGCCTGCTCGCCCTGCGCCTCGGCCTGGCGCTGGACGACGATCTCCCGGATGGCGTTCCAGGCCGCCTCGGCGGCGTGCTGCTCGGCCTCCTTCTTGCTGCGGCCCTCGCCCGACCCGTAGGTCTTCCCGCCGACCCGCACGGACGCGCGGAACGTCTTCTGGTGGTCGGGGCCGCTCTCGGCGACGTGGTACTCGGGGACGCCGAGTTCCTCCACGGCGGTGAGCTCCTGCAGCGAGGTCTTCCAGTCCAGGCCGGCGCCGAGGGCCGCCGACCGGGTGATCAGCCCGTCGAAGAGCCGGTGCACGAGGGCGGACGCCTCGTCCAGGCCGCGGTCCAGGTAGACGGCGCCGATCAGCGCCTCCAGCGTGTCGGCGAGGATCGAGGCCTTGTCCCGGCCGCCGGTGCCCTCTTCGCCGCGGCCGAGCCGGATGTGCGCGCCGACGCCGAGGCCGCGGGAGACGCCGGCGAGGGCGCGCATGTTGACCACGGCGGCGCGCAGTTTGGCCAGCTGCCCCTCGGGCAGGTCGGGATGGCTCCGGAACAGGGTGTCGGTGACGACGAGCCCGAGCACCGAGTCGCCGAGGAACTCCAGGCGCTCGTTGGTGGGCAGGCCGCCGTTCTCGTACGCGTACGAACGGTGTGTCAGGGCACGTTCGAGAAGCTCGTCGCCGACGTCCACGCCGAGCGCGGCGGTCAGTTCCGCGCGGTCCGGCGCGGGTTCGGATTTCTTGGCGCTCACAGGCCCTCCTCGCAGGCCGTGCGCCGCGCATGGCGCGGTCGCGTCTGTGGCGCGCGGCCGAGGAGGCCGGTACGGCGAGGACGCTCGGCGGGGAGGGTCCGCGAAGACGAGGTGCGCGCCGGTCGGATCGTCCCGGCGTGCACCACGGCTCCGGGCGCAGTCTCCGCGCCGGTCACCACGCCGACGGGACGCGCCGGGTGGTCGGGTGTGCTTGCCCTTCCGCACCATGAGGGGCGGCTCGCGCCGTTCGCGCGGATCCGCCCCCCAGGATGCGAGAAGTCTCAGGCCGACGGGGCGATGACCTGCCGCCGGTCGTAGGTTCCGCACGTCGCGCACGCGGTGTGCGGCAGCTTGTGGTCGCGGCACGTCGGGCACTCGACCAGGTTCGGCGCCGCGGTCTTCCACTGCGAACGCCGGTGCCGCGTGTTGCTGCGCGACTTCTTCCGCTTCGGGACGGCCACCTCAGCCCTCCTGCTTTCCTTCTCGTCGGTCGAATGAACCACGGGAGCCGGAGCTCCCGTTCCCCCGGTCGGGGTTCGCCGCCGCCATGTCGCCGGCGAGGTCCCGCAACGCCGCCCATCGGGGATCGGCTGCGTCGTGGTGGTGCCCCGGCTCGGCGTCCGCCAGCCGTGCACCGCAGTCCGGGCACAGGCCCGGGCAGTCGTCCCGGCACAGCGGGGACAGCGGCAGCGCGAGCACCACCGCGTCCCGCAGGACCGGTTCGAGGTCGATGAGGTCGCCCTCGAGGCGGAGCTCGTCGTCGTCGGCGTTCCCGCCCGAGCGGGTGTCGTCGTAGACGAACAGCTCCTGGAAGTCCGCCTCGAAGGTCGAGGCGATCGGATCGAGGCAGCGGGAGCACTCCCCCTCCAGAGGGACCGTCGCCGTGCCGGTGACGAGCACCCCCTCCAGGACCGCTTCGAGCCGGAGGTCCAGCTCGATCGCGGCGCCCTCGGGGACGCCCACCAGCCGGGCGCCGAAATCCTCCGGTGCCGGCACGGACAGGTGCTCCTCCCGCGACGACCCGGGTTGCCTGCCCAGAGCCCGTGTATCGAGCTTGAGAGGGGCGCTGGAGTCGTGGCGTGTCAGCGGATTCCTGCTTTCGTGCGGCATGGTGAACTGCGGCCGCCTGTGATGGCCGATGTCCCAGAGTACCGAACACGGGCCGATGACCCAACTCGCGCCCCGCCTGCCAGGGCCGGGCTCACGGCCGGTCCGTCAGCCGGACTTCTGGAGCCGGTCCACCAGCCGCTCGTGGACGCTGTCGGGGACGAGCCCGGAGATGTCCCCGCCGAACTTCACGACCTCTTTCATGAGGCTGGACGACAGGAACGCGTATTCGGGGTTCGTCGCCATGAACAGCGTCTCCACGCCGGCGATCCGGTGGTTCATCTGCGCCATCTGCAGCTCGTACTCGTAGTCGCTGACCGCCCGCAGCCCACGGACGATCACCGGGATGTCCTGTTCCCTGCAGTACTCGACGGTGAGTCCGTAGAAGGTGTCCACCGAGACGTTGCCGTACTCCCGGGTGACCTCGGTGATCATGTCGGCCCGCTCGTCCACGGTGAACAGGCTCTTCTTGTTCTTGTTGATCAGCACCGCGACGACCACCTCGTCGTACAGACGGGAGGCGCGGCTGATGATGTCGAGATGCCCGTTGGTGACGGGGTCGAACGATCCCGGACAGACGACACGGCGCACGACGCGAACCCCTTCGGTCCCGGTTTCTGACCTGCGGCGTGAACGTACCAAATCGCATTCGGGACGGTTTCCACCGGGCTCGCCGGGCCGTCCTCAGCCCGGCAGCGCGTCGACGATCCGCGCCGCGATGGGCCCGGACTCGATGCCGTACCCGGGCGCCTCGGTCAGCACCGCGACCGCGTACCGCGGGTCGCTGCGCGGGCCGAAGCCGATGAACCAGCGGTCGTTGTACGAGGCGCCCTCGATGTCGGCGGTCCCGGTCTTGCCACCGAGGATGGACGTCCCCTGCAGCGACTCGCCGGTGCCCCGCTCGACGACGGCCTCCATCATGTCCCGCATCTGCTGCGCCTGGCCGGAGGTGAGCGCGCTCGACATCCGCTGCGGCGAGATGGTGTCGACCGTCACGCCGTCCGGGGCGCGCAGCTTGTCGACGAGATGGGGCCGCATGACCTCGCCGTCGTTGAGGACCCCGGAGGCGACCATCGCCATCTGCAGCGGCGAGGCGACCGTGCTGCCCTGCCCGATGGAGCCGAGCGCGCTGAGCGACGCCTGGCCGGTCTCCGGGAAGGAGCTGGGGGCGCTGGTCAGGCCGTCCGCGAACTCGATCCCGTCGCCGAACCCGAACTTTCCCGCCTCCGCGTGGACGGCGTCGTTGCCGGGCGCCTCCGCGCCCATGTAGGCGAACGTGGTGTTGCAGGACTGCGCGAACGCCTCGATGAGCGGGATCTGGCTCAGGTCGCAGGAGCCGCCGATGTCGCCCGCGTCGTTGCTGATCGACTGCCCCGCGCCCGGCGGCGTGTAGGCGCGTCCGGCCCGGACCAGCGTGTCCTCGCTCGCGTCGGCTTTGAGCGCCGACGCCGCGACCACGGTCTTGAACGTGGAGCCGGGCGGGAACAGCTCGTAGGCGGCCTTGTTGAGCAGCGGTTTGAGCGGTTGGTCGCCGAGCCGGTCGAACGCGTTCGTGGCCTCCTCCCGGTCGAGCGACGACACCTCGTCCGGGTCGAAGGACGGGGTGGACGCCATCACGAGGATCGCGCCGGTCCTGGCGTTCAGCACCACGGCCGCCGCGCGCCGGGCACCACTGGACGTCAGCGCGTCGTGGGCGACACGCTGCGCATTGACGTCGACGGTGGCCTCGACCGTCCCGCCCGGGACGGGGTTGCCGATGAGCTTGTCCACGATGCTGGTGGCCTTGAGCCGGGGGTCGGTCCCGTCGAGGAAGTGGTTCTCGGCGTCTTCCAGGCCGGTCTGGGAGAACACGGAGAAGTACCCGGTGACGGGGGCGAAGGCGGGGCCGTCCTGGTAGTGGCGCTGGTAGCGGTCGTCGCCGGTCTTCTCCGACCAGGCGAGCCGTTCTCCGTCCGCGACGATGGGGCCCCGGTCGATCTTGAAGCGGTTCTCGAACTGGCGGGCGTTGAGGGAGTCGTCCCGGAGAGACTGCGCCTTGAAGCCCTGGACGTAGGTGATGTTCACGAGGAGGGCTATGGACATCACCAAGGTGATAACCCAGGCGCGTCCCACCGCGCGATCCATCCCGGGCTTCATGCGCATGCCTCTACCCGAACTCCGGTCCTGTCAACGGCCGGCGGCGCGGCCGTACCAGAACACCGCCTCTCCGTACCGCCGGTCCCGTTCGGCTTCGTAGCCTTCCGGCCAGGTCAACGTCTGGCCGCGGGCAGAGCGTTCCACGACGACCAGTGCGTCCGGGGCGGTCCAGCCGTGGTCGCGCAGGTCCTCCAGCAGGACGGTGACGGACGCGTCCGCCAGCGCGTACGGCGGATCGGCGAAGATCAGGTCGTACGGTTCGTCGGGCTTCCGCCGGACCAGCCGCTCGACCTTGTCCGCGCACGGGACGGCGCCGGGCAGCCCGAGCGCCCCGGCGTTCTGCCGGATCACCTTCATGGCGCGCGGATGCGACTCGACCAGCAGCGCGTGGCCGGCGCCGCGGGAGAGCGCTTCGAGGCCGACGGCGCCCGATCCCGCGTACAGGTCGGCGACCCGCAGCCCGTCCAGGGGCCCGAGCAATGCCAGCACCGTCGAGAAGAGGCCCTCTCTGGCGCGGTCACTGGTCGGTCTGGTGTCCCGTCCGGGCGGGACGGCCAGCCGCCGTCCTCCCGCGCTGCCCGCGATGACCCTGCTCACTCCCCCAGTATCGAGGGCCTCCTCCGGTGGTCGCGCATCGGGCGCGAATCATGCACAACCGGCGCCGCCGTCGTTTGTGAACCTCTACCTAAATGACCCGAACGCTGTTCACATCGACTACTTGACGTGTAAACGTGCTCGCAGGTTGTGCAACCCAGTAACCCAGGAGTACCCGTGCATCACGGAAGGAGACTGGCGGTTACGGCCGGAGCGACGGTTCTCGGCATTGCCGCCATGGGCGGCGTTTCCCACGCCGACGCCTCACGGCCCCCTGCCAGGCACGCTGCGCATCCGCTCGGAGACGCGGTGCGCACGCTGACGGCACAGAAGACGGCGACCCCCAGGAAATCGGTCACCCCGAAATCGACTAAAACTCTCAAAAAGGCGAAAACCCGAAAAGCAACAACAAAGAAGACGACGACTGTCAGAAAGGCAGCCGCCACGAGCTCCCGGCCGACGGTCGATCTTCATCTCGGCGCCACGCTGAAGTACGACGAGAAGACCAGGACCGCCGCCGCCGGGCTCGATCTCGGCGCCGGCCTGAACCCACCGCAGGGCGGTGCGGGAGTCCGGGTCAAGACCGGCGCCACGGTGTCGCCGGGCCGGCGGCTGCTCGGCGCGCGGACCGAGCTGGGCGCCTCGGTGACCCCGGCAGGCGGCGCACCGATCTCGGCGCACCTGACGGCGGGCGCCTGCGTCGGCGCGGGCTGCGAGGCGCCGACCCCGCCGACTCCCCCGACGCCGCCGACACCCCCGGTGCCTCCCGGCGGCCCGACGCCCCCCGGCGGGCCCACGCCTCCCGGCGGGTCCTCGCCGGCGCCGCCGTCGCTGCCGTCGTCACCGCTGCTGCCGGAGCTCCCCTCCGGAAAGTCGCTCGGCCCCGGCGCCACGGCCGGCGGAGAGTTCACCCCGCCGAAGGAGCTGCCCTTCACCGGCACCGACGCGCTGCCGCTGGTGGCGCTCGGGCTCACCGCCATCGCCGCGGGCAGCGCCGCGGTGGCCGCGACCCGCAGGCGGCACGCCCGCGAGTCCTGAGCAGCCCCCGCCGAAGGGGCGTCTCCCGGACGGGAGGCGCCCCTTCGGCGTTCAGAGCACCTCGGACCCGGCGACCTTCCATCCGCCGCCCGCGTGCCGAAGCTGGAGACGGCGGACCTCGATCTTGTCGTTGTCGGTGCAGCCACCCTCGCACTGGCCGACCAGGGCCAGTGCGGTGAGCCGGTCACCCGACCCGCGCAGGCCGACCTCCAGCGGCGTCCCGCGCGCGACCGCCGGGTCGCGGGACACGGCGTCGATCGCCTCGCGCCCCGGCGCGCCCGGCCAGGTGGCGCCCGATGTGTCGGCGCGCGGCGAACCGGCCTTCAGCGAGTACAGGCTGTCGAGCAGCCACCCGTTCCCCTGCTTGACCATGGTCGCGCGCATCGGGTCCTGAAGCCGGGTCGGGTCGGCGTTCTCGGCGCGGACCGTCCGCCTGACGTACGACAGCACGGTGACCTTGCCGGACGCGGCGGACACGACCGCGGAGTCGAGCACCTCCGTGGCGACCGAGCCCTTCTTGGACGTCAGCTCCTTGCGGTAGTCGCGGGTCGCGAGCTGGCGGTCGTAGTCGGCGCCGTAGCGCGGGGTGGACACCTTGTGCGCCGCGGCCACGTTCTTGTCGAGCGCCGCATGGTCGAAGCTGAGCACCGTCTTGATCGCCTCCGCGGCAGGCGCGACGGCCGCGGCCTCCGCGGCGGGCGGGGCGGCCGCGCCGACGTCGGCCTCCGCGCGCTCGTCCCCCGAGCCGCTCGACATCAGGGCCCACGCCGTTCCGCCGGCGGCGAGCGCGACGAGCGGGGCCACGATGGCGGCCGCGATCCCGAGCCCGCGCCGCCGGCGCCGCGCCGGCGGGACGGTGTGCGGCTGCGGCGCCTGGTACGTCCCGCCCGAGCCCGTTCCGGCCAGATGCCCGGAACGGCCCACGGTCGGCGGCGCGCTGGGCGCCCGCGGATCCCCGGCGAAATGGGCGCCGGTGCTGAGCGGCCCGTCGTCGTCGGGGACGTCCTGCCCGCCGAGCAGGTTGAGCAGCACCTGCTGCGCCTCGGGCCGCATCGCCGGGTCCTTCGCCAGGCAGGACGCGACGGCGCCGCGCAGCGAGTCGGGCAGCGGCGACAGGTCCGGCTCGTAGTGGAGGATCCGGTTGAACACCGCGGAGATCGTGTCGTTGCCGAACGGGTGCCGTCCCGTCGCCGCGAACAGCATCGTCGCGGCCCACGTGAACAGGTCCACGCCGGTGCCGAGCTCGGCGTTGGTGACCTGCTCGGGCGCCATGTACGACGGCGTCCCGACGACCCCGCTGCCCTTCGCCGACGCCGCGCCGATCACCCGCGCGATGCCGAAGTCGATGACGCGCGGGCCGTCCGGCCCCATCAGCACGTTGGACGGCTTGAAGTCGCGGTGCAGGATCCCCGCCCGGTGGATCGCCGCCAGCGCCGTCACGGTCCCGACCGCCAGCCGGTCGAGGTCGGTCCCGGTGCGCGGTCCCCGCTGGTTCACCAGCCCGCTGAGCGACGGCCCGGGGATGTACTCGCTCACCACGTACGGAAGATCGCCCGAGATGTCGGCCTCCACGACCTGCGCCGTGCAGAACCCGGCGACCCGCCCGATCATCCGCATCTCGCGCTCGAACCGCGCCCGCCACTGGGGGCTGCGGCTGAGCTGGTCGCGCAGCAGCTTCACCGCCGCCTGCCCGCCGTCCTCCCGCCGTCCCAGGTAGACGACGCTCTGCCCGCCCTCTCCAAGCCGTCCGACGAGTTCGTACCGTCCGAGCCGGGCCGGGTCGCCGGACACCAAAGGACCAACGGCCGCCATGGGAGCTCCTCTATTTCATTGCGTTGCCGTGGGCGTCGGGCGCTTGGGGCGCCCGCCGCCCACGACAACGCGTGCGATCGCTGCATCGCTCCGTCTCGCCTAACGGCTCGCTGCGCGATCAGGTTCTCGCAAGCTCGAACCTGCCTTCGGACGCGATCGCGACACTTCAGGTCGTTGATTGCTGGGGCTGGTGGTTGAGGTCTGCACGGAGAGGGTTCGGTCGAACACGCATGTCTACAGCATGGTAAGGCGGGCCACCAGCGCCGTGCCACGCTGGCGGCCCGCCTCGTTGTGTCGCTGGTCCTACCGCTATGCGAGGGACCAGCGGGCCTGGGTTCTTACGCCGGGGTCCGGGTCGGCGAGGGTCTCGGTGAGGGCCGCCACCACCTCTGGGTGGTCGGCGGCCCACTGTTCGAGGGCCTGGACGGCGGCCCGGCGGACGTCCACCGTGCGGTCGCCCAGGGCCTTGATCAGCGGCTGGATGGCGACCTCGGGACGGGACTTGGCCAGGGCCAGGACTGCCCGGCGGCGGACCTGCCAGTTCGTGTGGGCCGTCGCGGTGACGACCCGCCCCGCGAGGGGCTCGGGGAGACCGAGTTCGGCCGCGGCGTCCAGGGCGGCCAGGCGGACGATCAGGTCGTGGTCGGCGAGGAGATGCTCCAGGGCCGGCAGCCCGGCGGGGCGGGCCAGCCGGCCGAGGCCCTCGGCGACGGCGACGCGGACCTCGCGGGACGGGTCGTCGGCCGCCTCTGCGACGCGGGCCGCCTCGCGCAGGGCGACCAGGCCGAGGACGGCCTGGATCCTGACGTGCGGCTCGTCGTCCTGGAGGCCGTGTGCGTACAGTTCGGCGGTCCCCTTGGCGAGGACCTCGATGAGGTCGGCGGCGGCCCGGCGGACGGTGGCGTCACGGCCGCGGGTGGCGGCGAGGAGCAGCGCGTCCACGCCGTCGTCGCCGAAGTACAGCTCGGGAAGGGCGCGCAGCGCGTCGGCGGCGGCCCGGCGGACGTCCTCGTGGTCGTCGGCGAGCGCCCAGGCGAGGGTGTCGCCGGTGCCACTCGGCGCTTCCCCCGCCCGGGCGGCCCGTGTGAGCACCGCGAGCGCGGCGGCGCGCGTCGCGTGCTCGGGATCGCGGAGGAACTCCTCCACGTCGTCCAGCCGGATGGTGTCGATGTGAGTCATGCCTGCTCCCGATGTCCGTCGGATTCTTGTGCGCGTGGGTTCAGCGACGGGAACACAGGGCGCTGGCCTGCCGCCGGAGGTCGACGTGCAGGCGCGCGATCAGGGCCTGACTCGGGGTCACGTGTTCATCGTGACCCGCCCCGGAAGGTAATGTCAACTTAATAAGTAGAGAATGTCTGGAGCTTAGGCCTTCTCCAGGAAGCCGGCGCGGTCCTCGTCCAGGAGCGAGGACAGGACGGTGGCGAGGCCCGGGTGGTCCGCCAGGCCGGGGTCCGCGTCGACCAGCGACGTCGCCTCCTCGCGGGCGTCGCGGATCACGTCCTCGTCCCGCTGGAGGGTGAGCAGCCGCAGGCTGGACGCGCGGCCGGCCTGCGCGGCGCCGAGGACGTCGCCCTCGCGGCGCTGCTCCAGGTCCAGGCGCGACAGCTTGAACCCGTCGGTGGTGGAGGCGACCGCGTCGAGCCGCTCGCGTGACCTGCTGCCCGGCGCTGCGTCGGTGACGAGCAGGCAGAGGCCGTGCAGGGAGCCGCGCCCGACGCGCCCGCGCAGCTGGTGGAGCTGGGAGACGCCGAACCGGTCCGCGTCCATGATCACCATGACGGTGGCGTTGGGGACGTCCACGCCGACCTCGATGACCGTGGTGGCGAGCAGGACGTCCAGGTCCCGGTCGGTGAAGCGGCGCATCACCGAGTCCTTCTCGTCCGGGTGCAGCTTGCCGTGCAGGACGCCGATGCGCAGCCCGGCGAGGAGTTCCTCCAGCTTCGGCAGCACCTCCATGATCCCGAGCGGCGAGCGGCGCTCGCCCTCGTCCGCCACGACGGTGTCGCCCCCGTCGCCCTCGTCGCCCTCCTGCTCGCCGATGCGCGGGCAGACGATGTAGATCTGCCGCCCGTTCGCCGCCTCCTCCTTGATCCGTTCCCAGGTGCGCGCGAGGAACGCGGGCTTCTCGGGCGGGACGACATGGGTCCGGATCTCTGAGCGTCCGGCCGGAAGCTGCCCGAGCACCGAGGTCTCCAGGTCGCCGAACACCGTCATCGCCACGGTGCGCGGGATCGGCGTCGCCGTCATGACGAGAACGTGCGGACGGCCGCCGCCGGTCTTCTCACGCAAGGCGTCGCGCTGCTCCACGCCGAAACGGTGCTGCTCGTCCACGACGACGAGCCCGAGGTCGGCGAACTGGACGGTCTCCTGGAGCAGCGCATGGGTGCCGACGACGATCCCGGCGGCGCCGGACGCCGCGTCCAGCAACGCCTCCTTGCGCGCCTTCGCCCCCAGCGACCCGGTCAGCAGCGCGACACGCGTGGCGTTCTCGGCACCGCCGAGTTGCCCCGCCTGAGCCATGTCTCCGAGCATCCCGGTGATGGACCGGTAGTGCTGCTGCGCCAGAACCTCGGTGGGCGCCAGCAGCGCCGCCTGCCCACCCCCGTCCACCACCTGCAACATGGCCCGCAACGCGACCACGGTCTTGCCGGATCCCACGTCGCCCTGGAGGAGGCGGTGCATGGGGTGTTCCTTGGCGAGGTCGGCGGCGATCTCGTCGCCCACCTCGCGCTGGCCCTCGGTGAGCTCGAACGGCAGGCGGGCGTCGAACTCCGCCTGGAGGCCGCCGAAGGACGGGGGACGCGGTCTGGCCGGGAGCGCGGCGGCGGCGACGCGGCGCTGGGCCAGGGCGATCTGGACGACGAACGCCTCGTCCCATTTGAGGCGGGCCTTGGCACGGCCCAGTTCGTCCCATGTCCGGGGGCGGTGGATGCCTTCGTACGCCTCGCGCAGGCCGATCAGGTCGCGCCGCTGTAGCAGGGCCCCGGGCATCGGGTCGGCGGGCAGGTCCAGATGGTCGAGGACGGTGCCGACGGACATGCTGATCGCCTCGATGGGCAGCGCCTTGGTGGACGGGTAGATCGGGATGATCTCGTCCGCCCACTCCTGCGCGGCCGCCTCGGCGCCCTTCTCGTGGACGACCTTGTACTGCGGATGCGCGAGCTGCCGCACGGCCCTGCCGCTGCGGGGCCGGTAGGTGCTGATCTTCCCGGCGAACAGCCCGCGGGTGCCGGGCGACAGTTCCTTCTCGGCCCGGTAGGAGCCCTTGCGGCCGAAGAAGCTGAGCTTCAGCTCGCCGGTCCCGTCGGTGACGGTGATCTCCAGGACGTAGCCGGGGTTGCGGGTCAGGGTGCGGCCCTGCACCTTGACGACCTCCGCCATGACCGTGACGTGTTCGCCGTCCTGCAGGCCGCTGAGCTGGGTCAGCTCGCCGCGGTGGGCGTAGCGGCGCGGATAGTGGTGCAGCAGGTCGCCGACCGTGTGCAGGTCGAGGCCCTTCGTCAGGGCGTTGGCCGTCTTGTCGCCCAGGGCCTTGCGCAACGGTTCGTCGAGATTCGCCACGCAGTCCTTTCTAGCCCATGGGGGCGACGGGAATCACTCGACGCCGATGAGCAGCGGATGACGCTCCTGGCCGCCGTCGTACACGCCGACCTCCACGTCGGGGCGCACGCGCCGCAGATGCGCCTCGAGGTCGTCGGTGAGGCCGGGTGGCGCGTGCCGGCCCGCGATCAGCGTGACCAGCTCGCCGCCGCCGGAGAGCATCCGGCCCAGGACGTTCCGGGCCACGTCCGCGATGTCCGCGCCGATCGTCGCGACGTCGCCCTCGATCAGCCCGAGGACGTCCCCCGGCTGGCACAGGCCCACGCTCGTCACCGCCTCCTGCGCGGCGACCTCCAGGTGGCCGAAGCGGGTGGCGCCGGCGGCGCGGGTCATCTCGATGACGTCCTCGGCGAAGCGGCGCAGCGGATCGTGCACCGCGAGCGCCGCCATGCCCTGGACGGACGCCTTCGTCGGCACCACCGCGATCCGGGCCCCGCCGTCCCGCGCGCGCTCTGCGGCGGCCTCGGCGAGCGACAGGACCTCGGGTTCGTTCGGCAGGACGGCCACCTCGTCCCCCGCGGCGAGGATCGCCTCCGCCAGCACGGCGAGCGGCGGCACCGTGCCGGGCTCGCGCCGGACGACCCGCGCACCGCACTCCTCGAACAGCGCGGCCAGCCCGTCGGCGGCGGTGACGGCGATCACCGCGCGGCCGGTGTGCGCCGCGTGCGGCCCCCCGCCTGCCGCGTGCAGGTAGGTGACGCGGATCCGGTGCGGCCGCCCGGCCGCCATGCCCGCCTCGATCGCCGCCCCGGCGTCGTCCACATGGACGTGGACGTTCCACAGCCCGTCGCCGCCCACCACGACGAGCGAGTCACCGAGGCCGTCGAGCCTCTCCCGCAGGGCGTGGACGGCGTCGTCGGGCGCGTCCAGCAGGTACATGACCTCGTAGCCCGGGCCCTGCGGCTCGGGCCGCTCCTCCACGGGCGCGGGCATCCCCGCGACGCGGGCCGGGATCTCGTAGCGCTCGGGGAACTCCTCGGTGACCACGGCGACGAGGGCGTCGAGCACCACGCAGAGCCCGGCGGCGCCCGCGTCCACGACGCCGCTGCGGGCGAGGACGTCCAGCTGGCCGGTGGTGCGGCGGAGCGCCCGCCGTGCGCCTCCGGCGGCGGCCCGCGCCGCCGCGGCGAGGTCGGACGCCGGCCCGGCGGGCTCGGCCGCCGCCGCGCAGGCCGCGGCGGCCTCCGCGAGGACGCTCAGGATCGTCCCCTCGACGGGATGCTCGACGGCACCGCGCGCCAGCCCGGACGCGTGCCCCAGCGCCGCCGCGAAGGCCGCGCCGTCCGGCGGCGCCTCCAAGGGCCCGAGCGTGTCCGCGAGCCCGCGGAACACCTGGCTGAGGATCACGCCGGAATTGCCCCGCGCCCCGAGCAGCGCCCCCTGCGCGAGCGCCCGCCAGGTCGCCGCGCCGCCCGCGCCGTCCGGCGTCCCGTCGAGGGCGTCCGCCGCCGCGATCACGGTCAGATGCAGGTTGGTGCCGGTATCGCCGTCCGGGACGGGGAACACGTTGAGGGCGTCGATCTCGGCCCTGGTACGGCCGAGCGCGTCCGCCGCGAGCCGGCACCACCGCCGCACCGCACCGTCGTCGAGAACCTGGCCCACAGCGCTCCTCTCCCCGCCGCAAAGCTTCGCACGCCGTGCCCGGGACGCCGTCCGAACCCGGGACGCCGTCCGATTCGCCTAGCCGACGGGCTGTCGGCTACTCTGATCCATGCGCCTCGTCCGAGGCGTTCATCGGTGAGCGCCCATGATGCCCGGCCCGCCCGCGGCGGCACGGGGCGGCGCTCCGGTCAGAGCATCGACACCACTTGGAGTTTCCCGTGGCTTCCGTCTGCGACGTCTGCGGCAAGGGACCCGGTTTCGGCATGCGCGTCTCCCACTCGCACCGCCGCACCCCGCGCCGCTGGAACCCCAACATCCAGCGCGTGCGCGCCGTCGTGAACGGCAGCACCAAGCGGATCAACGCCTGCACGTCCTGCATCAAGGCCGGCAAGGTCGTCAAGCCGACCGTCTGAGCGGCGCCCGCGCAGGAGCGCGGCCCCGGCCTGAGAGGTAGTCCCTCCAGAGACGGCACGCCCGCTCCCAAGGCTTCGGCCGGTTCACCGGATTCACCCGGTGAACCGGCCTTTTGACTTACCCGGGTCGGGGGGTCAGGGGCGGTGGTGCCAGGCGTGGTCCACGGGGCCTATGCCGGCGCCGAGGGGGAAGCCCGCCGCGATCGCGCCCGTCACGTACTCCTTGGCCTTCGCCACGGCCGCCGGGACGTCCTCGCCGAGCGCGAGGTGGGACGCGATGGCGGACGCGAGCGTGCAGCCCGTCCCGTGGGTGTGCCGGTTGTCGTACCGCGGCGCGGTGAACCGGTGCTCGCGCTCCCCGTCGAACAGCAGGTCGGCGGGCTCCCCCGGCAGGTGCCCGCCCTTGATCAGCACCCATGCGGGGCCGAGCGCCTTGACGGCCTCGGCGGCCTCGCGCAGGCCCGCCTCGTCCACCACCTTCACGCCGGTGAGCTGCTCGACCTCGTACAGGTTGGGCGTGACGACCGTCGCGGCCGGCAGCAGCACGGACCGGACGGCGTCCACGGCCTCGGGGGCGAGCAGCGAGTCGCCGTGCTTGGACACGCCCACCGGGTCGACGACGGCGGGCGCGTCCGACGAGGCGAGGGCCTCGGCGACGGTCTCGACCAGCACGGTGGACGCGAGCATGCCCGTCTTGATCGCGTGCACGCCGATGTCGGACAGCACCGAGTCGAGCTGCGCGCGGACGGCCTCGGGCGGCAGCTCCCAGTAGCCCTGGACGCCGAGGGAGTTCTGCGCGGTGACGGCGGCGATGACGCTCATACCGTGGACGCCGAGGGCGAGCATCGTCTTCAGGTCCGCCTGGATTCCGGCGCCGCCGCCGGAGTCGGAGCCCGCGATGGTGAGCACGAGGGGCGGGGCCACGGGAGTGCGCGTCATACCGCCCACTTTATGGCGGTCCGGGAAGAGCGGCGATCTCAGACGAGGGCGCAGGGCAGCTTGTTCAGCACGCAGCTGGACGGCCGGGACGCGGTGCCGCGCGCCGCGAACACGATCCGCACGGTGCCGCCGGGCGCGATCGCGGAGCCGCCGCGGACGAACGCGAGCTCGCCGGTCCGGACGACGGTGGCGCCCTGGACGGCGGTGACCGAGGCGCTCGGGAGCTTGAAGGCGAGCGCCCACCTGGTGACGGGCTGCCGTCCCTTGTTGGCGATGGTGGCGGTGGCCTTGAAACCGCCGGACGTCCGGGAGGCGACCCGGAAGGCGATGATGAGGCCGTCGGGGCGCCCGGCGCCGCGGCTCGCCCGCTCGCCGGGGCCGCGCTGCGAGACCTGGCTGTCGCGCGGATCCGTCTGCGTGGTCTTCGGCGAGCCGCCCGCGAAGTTGAGGGAGATCTGCTGGGTGCTCAGCGCGTAGGAGACGATTCCCACCGCGATGACGAGCGCGACGATCGGCAGCAGCGGCAGGGGGAGCATCGAGACGAACTTCGACCAGCCCCCCGTGCCGGACACGTCGGAAGGCTTCGCGGGCTCCGGCGGGTCGGGTGGATCGGGCGGATCGGGCGCCCGTTCACGCGGCTGCTCGGGGAGGTCCTCGGACGGCGCGCCCGGATAGTCGCCCGGATAGTCCCCGGGAAGAGGTTCGAACGGGTACTGCCCGGCCGGCTCGTCGCGGCGGCGTTCCGCGACGGGGGCCGGGCCCGACCGGACCTGGTCGTGCGGAGACACGTACACCCGGTCGTCGGTCGGCCCGGAGAAGATCTCATAGGAGGGGTCGACCGGAGCCCCGTAGTACGGACCCTGGGACGCGTCTGCGCCCGTTTGGGGTCCGTCGTCCGGTTGCTCAAACCTGGAGTGTCGTCCCATCCCATTCCTCTTCGATCACAGGATGTATACCAAACCCGTCCCAAACCTGCCTACCGGATGCGTAAACGCACACGGCTGTACGCGCAGCGTGTACCAGGGCGTTCAGGCCGGGAAATGGTCCCACGCGCCGGCCGGGGGTTCCCCTCCGTCCACGCGGACGCCGGTCCCTTCCACGACGTCGCCGATCCGCGTCCAGGACGAGGGCAGGGCGGCGGACGCGGGGAAGGCCGCGGCGAACGCGTGGTCCTCGCCGCCGGTGAGCGCGTGCCGGAGCCCGTCGGGGCCGAGGATCCCGGGGACGGGCACGGCCGCGGAGTCGACGTCGATCCGGACGCCGCTCGCACGGGCCATGTGCCCGAGGTCCTGGACGAGCCCGTCGCTCACGTCGAGCAGCGCGGTGGCGCCGTGCGCCCGCGCCTCCTCGCCCGCCGCGTAGGGGGGCCGCGGGCGGCGGTGCGCCGCGACCAGCTCCGCCGGCTCGTCCCGTCCCGCGCCGAGGAGGGCGAGTCCCGCGGCGGCGAAGCCGAGCCTGCCCCGGACGGCCACCACGTCCCCCGGCCGCGCCCCGGACCGGGTGAGCGGCGCGGCACCGCCGAGATCGCCGAGGGCGGTGACCGCGAGGGTGACCTCCGGGGCGCCCACGACGTCGCCGCCCGCGACGGACGCCCCCGCCTCGCTGCACTCGTCGGCGAGCCCGTCATAGAGTCGCTCGGCCCAGTCCACGCCGGTGCCGGGTGGGGCCGCGAACCCGACGAGCAGGGCCGTGGGACGGGCGCCCATCGCGACGACGTCGGCGAGGTTCTGCGCGGCGGCCTTGCGCCCGATGTCGTAGGGGCCGGACCAGTCGCGGCGGAAGTGCCGTCCCTCCACGAGCAGGTCGGTCGTGGCGACGACGCGCCCGTCCGGCGCCGCGATCACCGCGGCGTCGTCGCCGGGTCCGAGCCGGACCGCGGGGCCCTGCGGCAGCCGCCGCGTCAGCCGCCCGATCAGCCCGAATTCGCCCAGCTCGCCGATCGTCCCCATCCGCGTAGTTCCCCCGTGTTCACGCGTTTCCCACCGGTCTCACCGGGCACGCCCCACCCCGGCCGCCCGCTGCGGCGCGTAACACGATACGGTGAACCGTCCGACGGTTGATTCTCCGCCCGGGGAGGACGTGATGGTGCAGGCCTACATCCTCATCCAGACCGAAGTCGGCAAGGCGGCCGAGGTGGCAAACCACATCTCCGGCATAACGGGTGTCACTATGGCGGAGGACGTCACCGGACCCTACGACGTGATCGTCCGAGCGGAGGCGCGCAATGTGGACGAGCTGGGCAAGCTCGTCGTCGCGCAGATCCAGGCGGTCGAAGGCATCACGCGGACCCTCACCTGCCCGATTGTTCACATCTAGGCCGCTCGCGGCCGTCCTCGCCGGCGGGGCACTGCTGGCGGCGGGGTGCGGCGACGGAGCGGTGCAGGTGCCCGTGCCGAGCCCGGACGCGGCCACGCAACGGCTGTGCCAGGGGCTGCGGCTGCCCGAGAAGGTGCACGGGAAGGAACGCCGCGACACCGACCCGAGTTCGCAGCTGACGGCCGCCTGGGGGTCGCCCGCGATCGCGCTGCGCTGCGGCGTCCCCCGGCCCCCCGCGCTGCGGCCGACGTCGGAACTGGTGACGATCAACGGGATCGACTGGTTCGGGCAGCCTGCCGCCCGCCCGGTCACCTTCACCGCGGTCGGGCGGCAGGCCTACGTCGAGGTGACGGTGCCGCCGAAGTACAACCCCGCCGGTGACGTGCTGATCGAACTGGGCCCGTCCATCAAGGCGACGATCCCGGCGAAGCCGGAGGGGCAGATCTGATCACCAGATCGGGACGGGGCTCTCCCCTCTCGGGTAGTAGCCGGGGATCGGCTCCCCGGACGCGGCCCGCTCCAGCCGCCGCCTCATCCCGTCCGACAGCACGTCCGCCTTCATCATCTCGACGAACACCGACGTGACGTTGCCGAGGTCGAACCAGTCGCGCTGCCACGACCACTGCCGGTTCCCCGCGTACCGGAACCAGGACCCGCCGATGCCGAGCACCTCGTAGGGCGTCCCGTCGGGACGGCGGGCGTCGGCGACCTGCTTCCAGAACCCGACGACCTCGCCTTTGCGCTCGTCGACGAGGATGCTCTGGTACGGGTACGTCCAGCCGTCCAGGCCGCCCATCTCCGAGCCGAGCGCGAGGTCGCGGATCTCGTCCCGGCCGACGGCCATGAAGTCCTGGTCGGGGCCGATGTTCCAGCCGTAGGTGGCGTCCTCGGTGTAGAGGCCGGCGAGGGGACGCCAGTCGCCCGCCTCCTCGCAGCGGCGGTTCTCGGCCAGCCAGTGCTCCACCATCGCGTCGAGTTCTTCTCGGGGGAAGGACGGCATCACGTCTCCAGCAGTCTCAGGGCCTGGGTGGGGCAGTAGCGGACGGCGGCGGTCACCTCGGCGCGCGTGTCCTCGGGCGGCTCGGCGTCGAGGACCCGCACCTTGCCTTTGCCCGGCACCTCGAAGACGTCCGGCGCCTCCAGCTCGCACATGGCGTGTCCCTGGCACAGGTCCAGGTCGGCCTCGATCCTCACCGGCGCCCTTCCTTGCGGTCATCGCGCCTCCTGCGGTAGCGGGCCGCGCACGGCTGGGCGAGCTGGACGACCATCTTCGAGTGGTCGTTGCGGTAGCTCTCCAGCGGCTGCGCGGGCTCGAACTCCCAGTCCCGCAGCAGCACCGAGAAGATGGCCTTGAGCTGAATCGTCGCGAAGTTGGCGCCGACACAGCGGTGCCGGCCGGCGCCGAACGGCACCCACGTCCACCGGTTGAGCAGGTCCTCCTCGCGGGGCGCGGCGTAGCGCTCGGGGTGGAAGGCGTCCGGGTCGGGGAAGTCGGACTCGATCCGGTTGGAGACGGCGAGGCTGCAGCCGACCATCGTGCCGGCCGGGATCCGGTGACCGAGCACCTCCTGGTCCGACTGCGCGACCCGGAGCAGCAGGATCAGCGGCGGGTGCAGCCGCAGCGCCTCCTTGACCGCCGACTCCAGCCTCGGGATGGCGCGCAGCGCCTGGAACGACACCTCGCGGCCGTCGGCGTACAGCTCGTCCAGCTCCTGGACGACGCCCTCCAGCACGCCGGGGTGGCGGAGCAGTTCGATCAGCGTCCAGGCGGCGGTGCCGGACGTGGTGTGGTGCCCGGCGAACATCATCGAGATGAACATGCCGGTGACCTGGTCGGCGTCGAACTTCAGCGTCCCGTCCGCGTCCCTGATCGACATCAGGACGTCGAGCAGGTCGCGGTCCTCCTTGGGCGGGTTCGGGGGCCGGCCGTCCATGATCTCCTGGACGAGGGCGACGAGCGCCGCCCGTGCCTTGTCGCGCCGCCGGAAGCTCTCGATGTCGGCGTACGGGTCGACGTAGGCGAGCGCGTCGGTGCCGCGTTCGAGGTCGTGGTAGAGGTCGGCGAACCGGCGGTCGAGCTGCTCGCGGAACTTGCGGCCGATCAGGCACGCGGACGAGGTGTAGATGGTCAGCTCGGCGAAGAAGTCGAGCAGGTCGATCTCGCCCTCGTCGCCCCAGCCGGCCACCATCCGGTCGACCTCGGCGGCGATCGTCGCGGCGTGCCCCTTCAGGAACGAGCCCTTGAGCGCCTGGTTGTGCAGGGCCTCGCGGCGCTGTTCGGGGGTGGCGTCGAACACCACGCCCTCCCCGAAGATCGGCGTCATGAACGGGTACGCCTCGGCCTGGTCCAGCTCCTCGTCGGGGGCGCGGAAGAAGAACTCGTTGGCCTCCGCGCCGGACAGCAGCACGACGCGCCGCCCGGCGAGCCGGAACTCGCCGACGTCGCCGCACTCCTCCCGGACCCGCCGCATCAGCCCGATCGGGTCGGAGCGCAGCTCCTCCAGATGGTCGGGCCCGCCCGACACGACGCGCGGCTCCACCAGTGCGGTCACGACTCCCTACCTTTCAGCTCATGGGTGGCCCGGACCGTCGTAGGGTTCTGGCGCCCAGGGGTGCCGGGTGTGGCTTTCACGGCTCTGCCGCCGATATGGCTCCGGAGGACTGGCCGCCCGGCACCCCCTGACGGCACGGCTGCTGATTGGGAGCTGCGAACTGATCGCCGTGTAGGGACATGCCAGCGTGGCCGTCTGCGGGATAGGTGACGTCGTCGTATGGGAGCGTGATGGGCCAGATCTGGGCTGGTGTCGATGCAGGGAAGATCCACCATCACTGCGTGGTCATCGACGGCGACGGCAAGCGGTTGCTGTCGAGGCCCGTCGCCAACGACGAACCCGAGCTGCTGAAGCTGATGAGCGACGTCCTGGATCTGGGTGAGGCGACCTGGGCGGTGGACCTGGCCGACGGCGGAGCGGGCCTGCTGATCGCGATCCTGGCCGCCCACGACCAGCCGCTGCTCTACATCTCCGGCCGCAAGGTCAACCGGGCTGCCGACGGCTACCGGGGCGAAGGCAAAACCGACGCGCGCGACGCCGCCGTCATCGCCGACCAGGCCCGCATCCGCCGGGACCTGCTTCCACTGCGCGGCGCCGACGAGATCAGCGTGGAGCTGAAGCTGCTCACCGCCCGCCGCACCGACCTGGTCCACGACCGAACCCGCGCCATCAACCGGCTGCGCGCCGCACTGACCAGCATCTTCCCAGCCCTGGAGCGGGCTTTGGACGTTACCAATGCGGGGCCGCTGATCCTGCTGACCGGCTACCAGACCCCCGCCGGGCTGCGCCGCCTCGGCCGCACCCGGCTGGAGGCGTGGTTGAAGGCCCGCCGGGTCCGCGGCGCGGCCCAGCTCGCTCAGGCCGCTGCCGACGCGGCCGGCCGCCAGCACACCACGCTGCCCGGCGAGACCCTGACCGCCCAGCTCATCGAGGCTCTCGCCAGGGAGGTGATGACCCTCAACGAGCACATCAAGGACGTCGAGCAGCTCATCGAGGACCGGTTTCGCCGACACGAGAAAGCCGAAGTGATCACCAGCCTGCCCGGCATCGGAGTCATCCTCGGTGCCGAGTTCCTGGCCGCCACCGGCGGCGACATGGACGTCTTCGGAAGCCCCGACCGCTTGGCCGGCTTTGCCGGCCTGGCTCCCGCCGCACGTGACTCCGGACGCATCCACGGCAACCTGCACCGCCCGCAGCGCTACCACCGCGGACTCCAGCGGGTCTTCTACACCTCCGCGCTGATCAGCATCCAGCGACATCCAGAATCGCGCGCCTTCTACGACCGGAAGAGGCGCGAGGGCAAACGGCACACCCAAGCCGTCCTCGCCCTGGCCAGACGCCGTGTCAACGTCCTGTGGGCCCTCCTGCGCGACAACCGCACCTTCCAGGCCACCCCACCCACGCTCAAGGCGGCATGAGCCCAGATCGTCAGTTGACAACGTCATTGGGAGTCCTCCAACGGTGCTTCGGGCTGTACTTCGACGAGCCGGAGATGAGCGCCGCGCGGGGCCGCGACGATCGCGGCGACGGCGGCGGCGACGTCGGACGGGCGCAGGAAGTACGGGTGCCGGGCGTGGCCCCACTTCACCCAGTCCTCAAGGACGGCGCCGGTCGTCTCCGCGTCCCAGGTCATGCCCATGCCGGTCGCGGTGGGTCCGGGCCGGACGATGGAAGCCCGGACTCCCGTCCCCTCCAGCTCCATCTGCATGGTGCGGGCCATGCCCTCCACGCCGTTCTTGGCCGCGACGTAGGCGCCCGTCCATGAGCGGGGCGCGGGGACGGTGTCGGAGGAGATGAACACGATGTCGCCGCGCCGCCGCGCCACCATCGGCGGGACGAAGTGCGAGACGAGCCGATGCGCGCCGACGAGGTGGATCTGCACCTGCGCGAGGAACTCGGCGGAGTCGAGCTCGTGGAGGCGTCCGGCGGACAGGTCCCCGGCGCCGGAGACGACGATCTCGATGGGGCCGAGCGCGTCGGCGATGGCCGCCGCGAACGCCTTGACGGAGTCGGAGTCGCCGACGTCCAGCGGGTGCGCGAACGCCTCGCCCCCGCCGGCCCGGATCGTCGCGGCCAGTTCCTCGCACTTTTCGAGGCGTCGCGCGCCGAGCGCGACCGGGTGCCCGGCCATGGCCAGCGCCGTCGCCGTCGCCGCGCCGATCCCGGACGACGCGCCCGTCACCACGGCCGGACGCCGTTCGGGATGCGGGTCGAACCGGGGCATCAGCTCTCCGTAAGTTGTGAGGCGGCCCGGGGGGGCCGGGTGTGGCTGATCGGTTCTTGCCTGTTGTGGCTCGGAAGGAGTGGCCGCCCGGCTTTCCGGGGCGCCCCGGCCTCTGATTGAGATGTGCGGATCGGTCGCTGTTTACGGAGATGACGGCGGGGTGTTCCTCGGGCCGGACGCTGTCGGTGTCGAGGTGAGGAACGGGCGTGCAACAGCCGGAACGGGCTCGGGTGTGGGTCGGTGTGGACGCCGGCAAGGTGCACCATTGGGCGGCAGCGGTCGATGAGACCGGCGCGCAGGTGTGGTCGAAGAAGATCGCCAACGACGAGTCGGCGATCCTGGACGCGATCGGTGAGGCGTTCGCCCTGGCCGAGACCGTCGGGTGGGCGGTGGACATCGCCGGGACGTCCTCGGCGCTGCTGCTGGCGCTGCTGGCCGCGCACGGCGCCGAGCCGGTGTACGTGCCCGGCCGGACCGTGCACCGGATGTCGGGCGCCTACACCGGCGAGGCCAAGACCGACGCCCGCGACGCCTACGTGATCGCCGAGACCTCCCGGCTGCGCCGCGACCTCACCGTGATCGACGTGCCCGCCCAGCTCGCCGCCGACCTGGCGCTTTTGACCACGCACCGGACCGACCTGGTCGCCGACCGGGTCCGCCTGATCAACCGGCTGCGGGACGTGCTGACCGGGGTGTTCCCGGCCCTGGAGCGCGCGTTCGACTACTCGGCCCACAAGGGTGCGCTGGTGCTGCTGACCGGATACCAGACCCCGGCCGCGCTGCGCCGCCGCGGCCCGGCCCGGCTGGAGGCATGGCTGCGCAAACGCGGCGTCCGAGGCGCCGCCCAGGTGGCCGCGACCGCGATGGCGGCCGCGAGCGCCCAGCACACCATCCTGCCCGGCGAGACCGTCGCGGCCCAGATCGTCGCCGACCTCGCCACGCAGCTGCTCGCCCTGGACGACCGCCTCAAACGCCTCGACGCCCAGATCACCGAGACCTTCCGCGGCCACCCGCAGGCTCAGATCATCGAGTCGATGCCCGGCATCGGCCCGATCCTGGGCGCCGAGTTCGTCGTCGCGGCCGGTGATCTGGCCGCCTACGCCGACGCCGGACGGCTCGCCTCGGCGGCCGGACTCGTGCCCGTCCCACGTGATTCGGGCCGCCGGACCGGCAGACTGCACCGGCCCACCCGCTACAGCCGACGGCTGCGGCGGGTGTTCTACATGTCCGCCCAGTCCAGCATCACCCGCCCCGGACCCAACCGCGACTTCTACCTCAAGAAACGAGGCCAGGGCCTCAAACACACCCAGGCCGTCATCGCGCTGGCCCGCCGCCGCGTCGACGTCCTGTGGGCCCTGCTGCGTGACGGACGCAGGTTCACCCCCATACCGCCCGTCACACAAGCCGCTTGACATCCTCATTGAGACTCCTTCCGCCCTCGGACGGCCACGCGCACGGGCAGCGACGCGAACCCGCGGACGTTGACCGAGTGCACCCGTTCGGCGGCGTCCTGATCGACCTCGAAGGAGGAGACGCACCGGACCAGCTCGGTCAGCGCGACGCGGGCCTCCAGCCGGGCGAGGTTGGCGCCGAGGCAGAAGTGCCGTCCGCCGCCGAAGCTGACGAGCTGCGACGTGTCGCGGTCGAGGTCGTAGGCGTCGGCGTCCTCGAAGACGCGCGGGTCGCGGTTGGCCGACCCGGCGAGCAGGAGCATCCGGTCGCCCGCGGGCACCCGCCGCCCGTGCATCTCGACGTCCCGCTCGACCTTGCGGGCGAGCATCTGGCTGGACGTGTCGTAGCGGAGCGTCTCCTCCACCCAGTCGTCCACGCGGGCCGGGTCGCGGAGCGGCTTGGCGGCCTGGTCCGGATTCCGCGCCCCCCAGTACAGGGCGTTGGCGAGCAGCTTGGTGGTGGTCTCGTTCCCGGCGACCACCATCAGGAACAGGAACGCGATGATCTCGGTGTCGTCCAGCCGGTCGCCGTCGACCTCGGCCTCCAGCAGCGCGGACGTCAGATCGTCCGACGGCCGGCGGCGCCGCTCGGCCACCATGTCCTGGTAGTAGCCGACGAGGGTGAGCGCCGCGTCCATCCCGGCGGGCGGGACGTCGTTGAGCCCCTCCTCCCGGTGCACGACCGTGTCGGCGAGCCTGCGCACCTCCACCCGGTCGGCCTCGGGGACGCCCATCATCTCGGAGATGACGTCCATGGGCAGCAGCCCGGCGAAGTCGGACACGAAGTCGAACTCGCCCTTCTCCAGGGCGGGCTCCAGGTGGCGCCTGGTCAGCGCCAGGATGCCGTCACCCAGTTCCTTCACGCGCCGTGGCGTGAAGCCCTTGGACACCAGCGCCCGCATCCGCGTGTGACGCGGCGGGTCGAGCGCCAGGAACGACATCGTCCGGTGGGCCTGCGGGCCCCAGGCGCTCGGTTCCACCGAGACGCCGTGGGAGTTGGAGAACGTCGCGTGGTCGCGAAAGGCCGCCGAGACGTCGGCGTGCCGGGACAGCGCCCAGAAACCGATCTCGTCGTTGCGGTACAGGGGCGCCTCCTCGCGGAGCCGCGCGTAGAGGGGATAGGGGTCTTCGTGGACGGCGTAGTCGAACGGGCTGTAGGAGACCTGCGCAGCAGGGTCCACGGCCGTCACCTCACTCGGGGGGTTCGGGCAGGATCAGTTCCGCCATCTCGGCGAGCCGGTCGGCCATGCGGGCGTAGGAGGTGTAGCCCATGCCCGCGTGCACCAGCGCGCCGGTGTAGGCCAGCTCCAGCGCACCGAGGATCTTCGGGTCGTCGTGATCGCGCAGCGCCGCGCGGAGCCGCTCGCGGATCGCGTAGCCGATCCGCATCCGCAGCTCGCGGACGTCGGGATCGGTGCCGAGCAGCGCGGTGGTGCACGCCGCCGCCAGCTCCGGCTCGTCCGACACCAGCAGCGCGATCTCCCGGAGCGTCCCCTCCACCCGCGCGCGCAGCGCGCCGTCCGCCCGCACCGGCGGCAGGGCGCTGAGCCGCCGCCAGAACACCTCGGTGATCAGGTGGTTCTTCGAGGCGAAGTAGGTGTAGGCGGTCGCGGGCGCGACCCCGGCGCGGCGCGCCACGTTGCGGACGGTCAGTCCCTCGTAGCCGGACTCGCCGACCTCCGCCACGGCGGCGTCGGTCAGCCGCCGCACCGTGTCGGCCTGCCGCTCGGTGAGGCGGCGGCGGGTGGGCTCGGTCGCCTGCTGCTGGTTTCCGGACACGTGTCCAGACATTAGTTCAGAAACCCCCGCCGCGCAACGCCCGGCCCCGCTCAGGGAGCCAGATCGACCCGGACGTTCTTCGCGGAGTCGGGCAGCAGGATCACCGTCGCCCCATTGCCGTGCGTCCAGCCGGCCGGCAGTAGGAACCAGCGGCCGCCCGCGTGCGCGAGCGCGCGCAGGCCGTTGTAGCGGTAGCCGAACGCGGCGTCCGCGCCGTTCAACCGCACCACGCCGACACCGGGCCCGCTGATGAACTGCCGGTCCTGCGCGTACACGACGGCCTGCGGCCTGGTCAGCAGCGACAGCTCGATCGCGCGGGCGGCGTCGAGGCCGTGCCGCTGCGCCGTGTTGGCCGTGGACCAGAACGCCGCGATCAGGGCGAGCGCGATGAGCAGCAGGCGCCGGACGGCCCGGGTGGATCCGAGCAGTTCCGACCATCTGCCCCGCGCCACCCCGTACCGCGTCGCGGCCTCCGCGACGTACTCCAGCAGCAGAGCTCCGGCACCGAGTGCGGCGGGCGACAGGAACGGCCCGCTCAGGGCGTCGTCGCCATGCCGGTGCAGGCTGACGGCGCCGATGGCGAGCAGGACCAGCGCCAAGGCCGCGAGGCACCCGCACACGGCCACCCGCAGGCGGTGGGAGGCGTCGCGCATCAGGTGCAGGAGCAGGTGGTGGAGGACGAGTGCTCCCACGCCGATGACCATCACCGACGCCAGCGGAGAGAACACGGGTCCCGCGCTCAGCAGGATGTAGTCGGTGGTGGTGAAGCCGACGGTGCCGAGGTCGACGCCGAAATAGGCGAACAGCGCCTGCTCGCGCACGTAGCCGAAGTAGTACAGGATCGCCGTGAGCACACCGGTGGACGCCAGCACCCGCCCGGCGATCTCGACGATCCGGTCGACCGACCGTCCTTCCCCGGACGCCCCGGCCGGCTCCCCCGCCATCGGGTCAGGGACTCGTGCTCGTGCCGGGTCCGTCGTTCCCGTGCCCGGCCCCGCCGCCGCCGGGGCTCGCGGGCGAGGACTCCTCCGGTTCACCCGAATGGTCACCGGGCTCCGGCGATTCCGTCCTCTCCTCAGGCGAGCCTGCCGTCTTCCCAGGTGAACCCGCAGTCTCCTCAGGCGAGACGCCTTCGGCGACCTTGACCACGTCGTCCCTGTGCCGCAGGCCGATCCGCATGCACACGCCACCGCACTGGGAGTCGTCGCTGGTCTCGACGAGGCCCTGCACCTTGCCGCCGGCCTTTCGCAGCCTCATGCACGGCGCGCCCGCGACGCAGGGCCGGCGGTGCCTGAACCTTTCCCGGACGGCGCGCGCGCAGGGGTCCGAGTCCGCGTCGGTGATCTCCACGGCCTTGCGGCAGGCGGCCGCGATCCCGCGCAACTGCGCCCGGGTGAGGCGGGTCCGGGCCACGTCCGTCGCCTGGGGCTGGGCGTCCCCTCCCACCGCCAGACCGCTCGCCTGCATCGGCAGCGGCGTGCTCGCCGGCGCCGCCTGCTTCTCCCCGCCGCAGGAGACACAGAGGATCAGGGCCACCCCGCCGAGGACGCACGTTCGCCGGAAAACCATGCCCACCCCGCAATCACATAACGTCACCAGACGCACACGCTGAGGAGCTTCCCCCGGGGCCGCGCGGCAAAACCGAGCGCATGGCGTGCGCCTCCCCCGAGTACCGAAGTCCCCTGATCGGCGGTGAAGCCGGCGCGAAGCAGATCTGAAGCGGTGGACGGATAGAAAGAAGCAGCCAGGTCACGGCGAACGCCTCTGACCGGTCACCCGCGACCGAAAGGAAGTAGTGGGCGATGAAGACCGTCAAAACGGCAACCGCACTAATGGCGCTCGGCAGCAGCCTCCTGGGCGGCGTCGTCGCGGCCTCCCCGAGTGAGGCGGCGCCGATCCAGAAGACCGCGGGCGCCAGGGCCCTGCCCTTCGTCACCGTCACCCCCGACCCGGAGTACATCGCGGACCCGATCCGGATCGATCCGTTCGACTGGGTGAATAACTGCCCGCCGGGCAGGTTCTGCGCTTATCAGGCCGACAGCGCGAGCCAGGATCGCTATCTCGGATTCCAGTTCTACAAGTGCAGGGAGTATGCCCTGAGTAATTGGGGTGTCTACGGCAGCAACTTCCGGGCGGTGTTCAACAACCAGAACGTCACCGTGAAGTACCTGAACGAGCGGCACGCCGAGATCGACTCGACTCCCCCGTACAAGCGCGATGTGGTGGGGTGGAAGGCCGTCTGGTACATCAGCCTCTGCAACTGACGGAGCGACCGCCGATCACACACCGACCTCAAGGCTCGGTGCCCGGCTGGCCAGCAGATCCGCATGGATTCGCGTCAATGTCGGATGGGGGTCCGTGCCGAGCTCGGCGGCGATGCGCGCTCGGATCTCCTCGTACCGGGCCAGTGCGTCGGCCTGGCGGCCCGAGCGGCAGAGGACGATGAGCAGCCGCGCCCACAACGACTCGCGCAACGGATACCGCGCGGTCAGCTCACTCAGTTTCGCGACCAGCTCCCTGTGCAGGCCGGCGGAGACGTCAAGGTCGATGCGCCGCTCCAACGCGGCGAGGTACCGTTCGACCAACCACGGCGTCTCCGCCTCCTGCAGCCAGTGGGACGGCACACCGTCGAGCGGCCTGCCGCGCCACAATTCGAGCGCCTCCGCGAGCCGCGCCCGTTCGTCCGCGGGGTTCGACGCGCGGGAGGCCGCGTTCAGCAACCTGACGAACCGCAGGACGTCGACGTGTTCGGGATCGGCATGCAGGACGTAGCCGAGTGGCCCTGAACCGATCGACCCCGCACCGAGCACGCCCCGCAGCCGAGCGATATAGGTCTGCACGCTGCGCCGGACGTTGCCCGGTGGTCTCTCATCCGCCCACACCGCCGTGGCCAGGCGTTCGACCGAGACGACCTGGCCGGACGACAGCGCCAGCGTCGCCAGCAGCGCCCGCAGCCTGCCCGCCGACAACGAGACCGCATGCCCGTCCACGGAGACGGCCAGCGGGCCCAGCAACCCGACGGAGAGCACTCCCCGCGGCCCGCCGTTCAGATCGCCTCCGAATGTGACGCTCGATTCCCCGCTACGCGTACGCACATTGGCCCCCGCGGTCCATCCGATGCCTTCGGCGTTTCGTTCACCAAGGTAGCCATTCATCCGCTCTCGCTCCGGTGTCCAAATGTGCGGGACAGAACGAGACAAAGCGGGACGCCCCGAAAACCTGTGCGGGCGTTGGTATTGGACCGGGATGTGGGGCGGGTGGGATTCGAACCCACTCAGCGCATGGCAACCGGGTTACAGCCGGACCCGACTCTCCTACGTCGGCGCCGCCCCTTGCGCGGATCGTCGCGCGAGTACCTCCGGAGGGATTCGAACCCCCAGCACACGGCACCTCATGCCGCTGTCTCTACCGTTGGACTACGGAGGCTTGCGTGCGGCTCCCGGGATTCGAACCCGGAACGTCCACTTCCTGAGAGTGGTCTCTCTGCCGGTTGGAGTAGAGCCGCAAGAAGATCGCGAGGGTGGCGTCACTCGCAGCGGCTCGTCCGGGGAGGTCTCTAGGAGACGCGATACCGGCCGGGGCGGGCGTGCGACGCCGAGGGCAGTCGAAGTCGATACTGCTCCAGTGCCATGGCCGGTCCTCCTCTCGGGTGCTCCGTCTTGGACGGGCTGACGTCGTCTACGGTGCCACCGGCCGTGCGGCGGGTGCAACGCATTTATTGATCAGGGGTGTCCGGCAGGGACGCGCCGAACGCGATCAGGGCCCAGAACGCGACCATGATCCAGCCGAGTGCGATCCCGGTGACCGCGAGGCCCAGCCCGCGCTCGCCGGAGCGCCGCAGCCGCACCCACGCCATGTGCCCGGCGACGATCGCGGGGATGGACGGCAGCCCGCACGTGATCAGGCCGACCGCGCCCATGGAGACCGCGTAGATCGCGAGGCTGTTGACGGGCGGCTTGGTGTGCGGGTGGTGCGCGGCCGGGTACTGGTGCGGCGGCTGCGTGGGGTGGCCGTGGTAGCCCGTCGGCTGCTGGTACACGGCCGCACGGGCGTCGATCGCGTCCGCGTAGCGGTGCCAGGACTCCGCCTCGGCCGTCCGGCCCTGCCCGCTGAGCAGCACGGCGAGGTTGCGCATCGCGCCCGGGTCGCCGGCCTGCGCCGCCTGCCGGTACTGCCCCTCGACGAGCGCCGCCGCCTCCCCCGCGGCGAGCGCCGGAGCCGGCGGCGGGACGATCGCGGACGTGTGCGGCCCCGGGGCCTGCGTCGGCGGCCGCGCGGGCGCCTGGGTGCGGGGCCCGGCGGGCGCCTGGGTGCGGTGCCGGGGCGGCGCGGCCTCCTGCCGGACGCCGCTGGAGATGAGTCCGTCCAGCAGCGACTGGGCGGACGGCCGCCGCGCCGGGTCCTTCTCCAGCGCCGCCCGGACGGCGCTGAGCAGCGTGCCGTCGAGGCCGCTCAGGTCCGGTTCGCCGCTGATGATCTGGTGGATGACCGCCGGCAGCGAGTTGCCGCCGAAGCAGGGCCCGCCGCGCGCCGCGAACGCCACCGTCGCGCCCCAGGCGAACACGTCGGACGCCGGGGTCGCGCCGCGTCCGTCCAGTTGCTCGGGGGCCATGAACGCGGGCGTGCCGACGATGCCGCCGGTCGCGGTGAGGCGCGTCCCGTCCAGGGAGCGGGCGATGCCGAAGTCGATGACGCGCGGCCCGAACGTGGACAGCAGCACGTTGGCGGGTTTCAGGTCCCGGTGCACGACGTCCGCGTCGTGGATCGCGGTCAGCGCGGTGGCGATGCCGACCGCGACCGCCTCCAGGTCGGCGCCGCGCAGCGGGCCCTCCTTCGCGACGGCGGCGTCGAGGCTCGGGCCGTTGACGAACTCCGTCACGAGGTAGGGCGGGTCCGCTGCGGGGTCGGCGTCCAGGACCGGCGCGGTGCAGAACGGCCGGACGCGCTGCGCCGCCGACACCTCCGCCTCGAACCGCGCGCGGTACTGCCGGTCGGCGGCGAACTCGCGCCTGATCACCTTGATGGCGACCTTGCGCCCGGACGCGTCCAGCCCCGCGTACACCGTGCCCATTCCGCCCTCGCCGAGGCGGTCCACGACCCGGTACGGGCCGATGCGCTCCGGCAGGTCGACGTGCGGCACGGGACGTTCTCCTCAGGACGGGAATCGGCCCGACAAGCCTGGCACATCCGGACGCTTCGCGTGCCACCGTCCGCGATCATTCTGTGGTGGGCTCGCCAGGCCGCCTCAGGCGAGCTCGGCGCGCAGCGTCCCCGCCACGACCTCGGCGGTCACCTCCAGCGGCCGCAGTTCGTGCGCCGCCCGGCCGAGCACGAGCGCCCCCTCGAAGGCGCTCAGGACGAACGTGGCCAGATCCCGGGCACGCGCCTCCGGAATCCCGGCCCCGGCCAGCCGCCGCGCGACGGAGACCTCCCACGACGCGAACACCTCGGCGCACGCGTGCCGCAGCGGCTCGCTCGTGCTGGCGGCCTCCAGCGCCACCGTCGCGATCGGACACCCGTCGCTCCAGTCGGACTTCCGCAACGCGTCCGCGCTCAGCGCGAAGAAGTCGCGCACCGACTGGACGACGTCCTGCTCGGCCCGCTCGAAGACAAGGTCGAACAGACGCAGATAGCGATCGCCGGAATGCCGGACGGCCTCGGTGCCCAGCTGTTCCTTCCCGCCCGGGAAGAAGTGGTACAGCGACCCCCACGGCGCCTCGCCGGCAGCGGTGATCTGCTTGAGCCCCGTCCCCGCATACCCCTGCTCGCGGAACAGCTGGGCACTGGCCTCCAGCAGCCGGGTCCGTGTATCGCGCGTCATGCCGACACCCTAGCCATTGCCCTCACTAGATCGATCTATCTACTATGACGATCGATCTAGATATGGAGGACGCATGACCGTGCGCAGCGAACGCCAGGGCCCCGTCGAGGTCATCACCCTCGACCGACCGTCCCGCCGCAACGCCGTGGACGCCACGACGGCCCGCCGGCTGGCCGGAGCCGTAAACGACTTCGAGACGGGAGACGCCAGGGTCGCCGTCCTGACCGGTGCCGGCGGCACGTTCTGCGCGGGCAACGACCTCAAGGCGATGGCCGCAGGCGAATTCCCCGCCCCCACCGCCGAGGGCCCGCCCCCGATGGCGGTCACGCGCTCCCGCCCGTCCAAGCCGGTGATCGCGGCGATCGAGGGCTACTGCTTCGGCGGCGGCTTCGAGCTGGCCCTCTGGTGCGACCTCCGCGTCGCCTCGGAGACCGCCGAGTTCGGCCTGCTCAACTTCGAGCACGGCCTTCCGTCCCTGGACGGCGCCACCGTGCGCCTTCCCCGCCTGATCGGCGCGTCCCGCGCCCTGGACGTCCTCCTGACGGCCCGCCGCGTCCCCGCCCAGGAAGCCGCGGACTGGGGCCTGGTCACCACCCTCACCCCACCCGGCGAAGCCCTGAGAACAGCCCTGACCCTGGCCGAACGAGTGGCGGCTCTCCCGGAACCCGCTCTCCAGGCCGCCCGAACCTCACTCCTGGCACAGCCGTCCTTGCCCGAACCGGAAGCGTTGAAGAACGAAACGCTTCTCGCTCTGGCCGCCCTCGCCCCGTCAGATCGGTGAGTCAGGCGGGGACGTGGGGGGTGCCGTCACGGAAGGGCGGGAACCGGAACTTGGCGGCGGTGGTGCCGGCGGTCATGCGGGTGATGTCGGCTTCGGCGAGGACCTCGGTGTCCTCGTCGATGACGACCTCCCAGCGGCAGTGCGGGACGCGGCCGGCGGGGACGCGGGGCGGGCGGTGGACGGGGCGGATGCGGGCCTTGGGATTGACGGCCTGGGCGGTGATGTCGAACGTGCCGTCCTCGATGGTGTGGCACATGCCGCGGACGGAGCGCTCGCCGAAGGGCTCGACGTCGAGAAGGGCGCCGCAGGAGCGGAGCTGGAAGTAGCCGTGGGTCTCCGAGACCAGCTCGTACTCGACGTCCATGTAGTGCTGGGCGAAGCCGGGGTCGAGCTGGAGGCACTTGAAGATGGCGGAGACGCCGTTCCCCTCGATCTTCATGATCTCGCGGATGCGCCGGGTGTAGACGGGGCTCGCCCCCTTCCACTCCTCGATCGCGATCTCCTCCACGACCTGCTGGCCGTAGCGCAGGCCGACGGCGGCCAGACCGGAACGGTCGAGGATCTGCGCGATGAGCGCGTACTCGCGGACGAGCCGGACGAGCGCCTCCTTGGAGAGGTCCTCGAAACGGAAGTCGGGATCGAATTCGCCGGAATAGTCCTTGCGTTCGGTCATGGCCTGAACTGTAGTCTGGACAGGTGTCCAGAACAACCGATCGCTTGCTTCTGCTGGACGGGCGGCTCGTCCCCGGCACGGGCGGCGCCTTCGAGACGATCGATCCCGCGACCGAGGAGGTGCTCGGCACGGCCGCAGACGCCACGGCCGCCGACATGGACCGCGCGATCGGCGCGGCCCGCCGGGCGTTCGACGAGACCGGGTGGGCGGCCGGCCACGCGTTCCGTGCGCGGTGCCTGCGGCAGCTCCGCGAGGGGCTGCGGCGGCGCGCCGACGAGCTTCGTGAACTCACGATCAGGGAGGTGGGCGCGCCCAGGTTCCTGACCTTCGGGGCCCAGTTGGACGCGCCCGTGGACGATCTCGGGTGGTTCGCCGACCTCGCCGAGGGCTACGAGTGGGAACGGGACCTCGGGCGGGCCGAGCCGATGGGGATGCCCAGCCTGCGGCGGGTCCGCCGGGAGGCCGTGGGCGTCGTCGGCGCCATCACACCGTGGAACTTCCCGCACCAGATCAACCTGGCCAAGCTGGGACCGGCGCTGGCGGCGGGGAACACGGTGGTGCTGAAGCCGGCGCCCGACACCCCCTGGTGCGCGGCCGTCCTCGGCGAGGTCATCGCGGCGGAGACCGACATCCCGCCCGGCGTCGTCAACGTGGTGACGTCGTCCGATCACGGGCTCGGTGCGCAGCTCGCCGAGGACCCGCGCGTCGATCTGGTGTCGTTCACCGGGTCGACCGCGACCGGGCGGAAGGTGATGACCGCCGCCGCCGCGACGCTCAAGCGGGTGTTCCTGGAGCTCGGCGGCAAGTCCGCGTTCGTGGTGCTGGACGATGCCGACCTGCGGGCCGCCTGCTCCTACGCGGCGTTCGCAGGGGTGGCCCACGCCGGTCAGGGCTGCGCGATCACGACCCGGATCCTCGTCCCGCGCGCGGACTACGAGGAGGCCGCGGAGATCACGGCGAAGGCGCTCGCGAAGCTCGGCGCCGGCGACCCGCGGGACGACCGGACGATCTGCGGCCCGGTCATCTCGGCGAAGCAGCGCGAACGGGTCGAGGGCTACCTGGAGCTGGCCGCCGCGGAGGGCGGCGCGTTCGCGTGCGGCGGCGGCCGCCCGCAGGACCGCGACCTGGGCTTCTGGATCGAGCCGACGCTGATCACCGGGCTGACCAACGACGCCCGCGCGGCGCGCGAGGAGATCTTCGGGCCGGTGCTGGTGCTGCTGCCGCACGACGGCGACGACGACGCGGTCCGGATCGCGAACGACTCGCCGTACGGGCTGTCGGGCGCGGTGCACGCCGGCGACGCCGAGCGGGCGCGGGCGGTCGCCCGGCGGCTGCGCACCGGGACGGTCAGCGTGAACGGCGGCGTCTGGTACGGCGCGGACGTCCCGTTCGGCGGCTACAAGCAGTCGGGCATCGGCCGCGAGATGGGCGTGGCCGGGTTCGAGGAGTACCTGGAGACCAAGGCGATCGCGGAGGGCGTGTGAGGTTCGAGGGAAAGGTCGCGGTCGTCACCGGGGCCGCGCAGGGAATCGGCGAGGCGTACGCGCGGGCACTGGCGTCCGAGGGCGCGAGCGTGGTCGTGGCGGACGTGCACGAGCGCGGCCAGGGCGTCGCCGACGACATCAAGGGCCTGTTCGTGCGGACGGACGTGTCCGACCCCGCGTCCGCGGAGGCGATGGCGGCGGCGGCCAGGGAGCGGTTCGGCGGGATCGACCATCTCGTCAACAACGCCGCCATCTTCGGGACGATGAAGCTGGACTTCCTCTTCACCGTCGACTGGGACTACTACAGGAAGTTCATGTCCGTGAACATGGACGGCGCGTTGCTCTGCGCACGCGCCTGCTACCCCCATATGCAGGCGCGCGGGGGCGGCTCCATCGTCAACCAGTCGTCCACTGCCGCGTGGCAGTACTCGGGCTTCTACGGGCTGGCCAAGGTCGGCGTCAACGGGCTCACCCAGCAGCTCGCGCACGAGCTGGGCGGCATGAACATCCGCGTGAACGCGATCGCGCCGGGCCCGATCGACACCGAGGCGAACCGCACCGTGGTCCCCGGCAACATGTCGCAGAAGATCGTCCAGGACAAGATGGCGCTCAAGCGGATGGGCTCGCCCGAGGACCTCGTCGGCGCCTGCCTGTTCCTGCTGTCCGACGAGGCCGCCTGGATAACCGGCCAGATCATCAATGTCGACGGTGGTGAGGTGTTCCGCTCATGAAGGTCGGGTTCATCGGGCTCGGGCAGATGGGCGCGCCCATGGCGGCCCATCTCGCCGGCGAGGGCCTGGCCGTGTACGACGCGCGCGCCGAGGCGATGGCGCCGCTGGTGAAGGCGGGCGCGCGGGCGGCGAGGAGCGTCGCCGACGCGGCCGCGCACGCCGACCTCGTGTCGGTGATGGTCCGGGACGATGAGCAGGTGAACGAGGTCGGCGCGGAGGTGCTCGCGAGCGCCCGCCCGGGCACGGTCCTGGCGATCCATTCGACGATCCGCGCGAAGACCGCCGAGGACCTCGCGACCCGGGCGCGCCGTTACGAGATCGAGGTGGTGGACGCCCCGGTCAGCGGGGGGTTCATGGGGGCGAGCGCGGGCAGCCTGGCGGTGATGGTAGGCGGGACGGACGAGGCGTTCGAGCGCTGCCGTGAGCCGTTCGGCGCCTGGGCCGGCCTCGTCCTGCACATGGGGCCGGTCGGCGCGGGCACCCGCACGAAGCTGGCCCGCAACCTGCTGCACTTCGTCGCGTTCACGGCCGCCGCCGAGGCGCAGCGGCTGGCGGAGGCGTCCGGGGTGTCGCTGCGCAAGCTGGGCCGGGTGGTCCGGCACACCGACGCCGTCACCGGCGGCGCCGGCTCGATCATGCTGCGGCCGACCACCGCGCCCATGACGCCGGACGACGACCTGTACGCCATCCTGAGTCACACCCGGGACCTCGGCGAGAAGGACCTGGCGCTCGCGCTGGAACTGGCGGACGAACTCGGCGTCGACGCCCCGCTAGCCCGCATCGCCCTCGGCCGCTTCGGCGCCGGGCTCGGCCTGACGGAAGGGAACGGCGATGGATGAGCGGCGCGAGCGCGGGCTGGAGATGATGCGGCAGGTCTACGGCTGGGAGATCGGGGACGCGCCCGGCGACTTCTTCGGCATCACCGTCGACCACCTCTTCGGCGAGATCTGGACGCGTCCCGGGCTGAGCATGCGCGACCGGCGCCTGCTCCTGATCGGTGTCCTCGCCGGTCAGGGGCTCAACGACGTCCTCGACATCCAGATCCCGGCGGCGCTGGCCAACGGGGAGCTGTCACCGGACGAACTCCGCGAGATCGGCATCTTCCTGACGCACTACATCGGCTGGCCGCTCGGCTCGAAGCTGAGCGTGCAGATCGACACCCTGATCGCCCGGCAGGAGAAACGCGCGAAGAAGGACGGTTAGGCGATGCGCGGGGACGGGTCGGGCATCAGCATCGGCCCGGTCACGCGGAACCGCTCGACGCCCCGCCGGGTGAGGTTGACCCGCAGGTCGATCCAGCCCGGGAGCCCGGAGTCGCCGCAGCCGTACGCTCCCCGCACCGGGAAATGCAGGTCGCCCACGGACAGCTTCGCTCCGCGGACGTTCACCGGCAGCAGGAGGCGCGACCCGGCGGCGAGCGGCGCGATGAGGCAGCCGCCCACGTCGCGGCCCCGCGCGTCGCCGGGCACGGCCACGGCGTCGGACGGCGCGCAGCCGATGATCCCGGGGTGGCCGCCGGCGTCGTGCACGCCGCCGGACCGCCCGACGCCGAGCACGTCCACCACGATCACATCGCCGGGCTCGGCGCCGACGACCACGAGCGGCCCGCACAGCAGCACCCCGGCCCCGGGCTCGCGGCCGGGACACTCCATCCGGACGGACCCGCCCGTGATGACCTCCGCGACGCCGGGAACGTCGGGGTGCCAGTGGGAATGACCGAGGACGTCCCGCGTCCCGGGGTCACCGAGGTCGAACACGGCTGGTGAGGGCATCGGGCGACGCTCCTTCCGGCAGAGGATCAGGCGGTGATCCGATCGTGACGGGCCGCTGTTTCCGCCCGGTTTCCACGCCCTGACGCCCAGGTAAGACGCCCATCACCGGGAAATCGCGGAATCAGGGGAACCTCGCCCCCGCTTCCAGCATCCAAGGTCTATGCGTGGTCACGTCCGCGTACCGGCCGCGGCGATACTGCTCCTGACCGGGATCGCCGGGTGTTCCGGTTCCTCCGGCGACGGCACCCGCGACCGGCCGAGCCAGGCACCGCCCGTACGGCTCGTCGCCTATGACACCTGTGACAGGCTCCACGAGGAGTTGCAGCGCGCCACGGCCGACAAGGTCGGCCCCTACGGGCTGGACAACACACCCGCCCTCCCCGCCGACGGAACCTGGGCTCTGCGCAAGGGCCCGAGTGCCGCCGAGGCCCCAGGGGCGGTGCCGGACCATTCGACGACCAACTCCCACGAGCCGGGCGCGGACGAGCCCGATCAGGTGAAGACCGACGGAAGCAGAATCGTCACGGTCGCGGACGGACGGCTCAGGGTCATCGACCCGGCGACGCACAAGGTGGCACACACGCTGCAGCTGCCGAGCGGCACCCGATATGACGATGCGCAGCTGCTGCTCAGCGGCGACCGGGTGCTCGTGCTGACCCGGCAGGCACAGGTGATCCCCTTCGACCGGCCGGCGCCGGGGCGGCAGCCCCTTCCGCCTCCGGATCAGACGACGCGGCTGACGCTGGTCGATCTCTCCGGCGCCCCGAAGGTCGTCGGATCGATGACGTCCGGCACCGACTACCTGGACGCGCGGCAGACGGGCTCCACGGTGCGCGTCGTGGTCCGGTCCCAGCCGCGCATCCGCTTCCCCAGCGGAAACGGCCCGAAGAAGGCCACCGCGGCGAACCGGAACGCCGTCTGGAAGGCGCCGCTCGACGCCTGGCTGCCCGCCTTCCAGCTGGATGGCGGCCAGACCTACCGGACACCCTGCGACCAGGTCAGCCGCCCGTCCTCGTACGCGGGTGCGTCGATGCTGACCGTGCTGACCCTCGACCTGTCGAAGGGCCTCGGCGACCCGCAGCCGATCGCGGTGACCGCCGACGGCTCCACCGTCTACGGCAACGGGAAGAGCCTGTACGTCACCGGCACTCCCCCGCAGCTGTTCACCTGGCCGCGCGGCAAGAATGTCGAGCCCCACACGGACGTGTACAAGTTCGACGTCAGCGGCAGCGGACGTCCGCGCTACGTGGCATCGGGTTCGGTGAAGGGCTTCCTGCTGAACCAGTACTCGATGTCGGAACAGGACGGGAACCTGCGCATCGCCACGACGACCAGCCAGAACGGGCAGGACGGCAGGTCGTCCCAGAGTTCGGTCTACGTCCTGGCCCAGCGGGGCACGGGCTTCACCCAGGTCGGGCGGATCGACGGGCTCGGCAAGGGCGAGCGGATCCACTCCGTCCGCTTCATCGGCACCACCGCCTACGTCGTGACGTTCAAGCAGACCGACCCCCTCTACGTGGTCGATCTGAAGGACCCGCGCCATCCCCGCGTCACCGGTGAGCTCAAGATCAACGGCTACTCCGCCTATCTGCATCCGATGGCGGACGGGAAGCTCCTCGGCGTGGGCCAGGACGCCGACGCCGGCGGCTCGACGACCGGCCTCCAGGTCTCGCTCTTCGACGTCTCCGGCACACCCCGCAGGATCAGCGTCCACAAGCTCCCCAGGACCACGTCCCAGGCCGAGTTCGACCCGCACGCGTTCCTGTACTGGCCCAAGACCGGTCTCACCGTCGTGCCCGTGATGCCGCGGGACGCCCGGGCGGCCGAGGCGCTCGCCCTCAAGGTCACGGACGGCCGCATCACCGAGACGGGCACCGTCCGGCACCCCGGCAAGGACTACCGCACCGGCGTCACACGCTCACTGGTCGTCGGCGACACCCTCTGGACGTTCTCCCCCGACGGCGCCCGCGCCGTCGACGCGTCCACCCTCAAGGGCGCCCGCTGGCTCCCGTTCGGCTAACGGCTCAGCGCAGGCCGGTGGACCGCCGGAGCGCCGTCTGGATGAGCCGGTCGACCAGCGCCGGATAATCCAGCCCCGTCGCCGCCCACATCTGCGGGAACGCCGACGCCGGGGTGAACCCAGGCATGGTGTTGATCTCGTTGAGGATCCACCGGCCGTCGGTCGTGTGGAAGAAGTCGACCCGCGCGAGGCCCTCGCAGTCGAGCGCGTCGAACGCCTGCACCGCGATGCGGCGGACCTCCTCGATCGCCGCGGGCGGCAGGTCCGGCGGGATCGCCATGGCGGTGGAGCCGTCGAGGTACTTCGTCTCGAAGTCGTAGAAGTCGTGGTCGCCCGCCATCAGCACCTCGGCGGGCAGGCTCGCCTCGGCGGGGCCGTCGTCCAGGCCCTGCAGGACCCCGCACTCGATCTCGCGGCCCTCGACAGCGGCCTCGACGATGACCTTCGGGTCGTGCTCGCGGGCCGCCTCGACCGCCGCCTCCAGGCCGGACTCGTCGGTGACGCGGGTGATGCCCATGCTCGACCCGGCGCGGGCCGGCTTGACGAACACCGGGGTCCCGGCCGCGAGGCCCAGCTCCTTGATCTCGTCGATCTTGCGCTTGCGCTCGCGCCGCCACTCCCGGTCGCCGACCAGCACGTACGGGCCGACGGGCAGCCCGCGCGCCTGCCAGACGAGCTTCATGAAGCCCTTGTCCATGCCGACGGCACTGGCGAGCACCCCGGCACCGACGTAGCGGATGCCCGCGAGGTCGAGAAGTCCCTGGATCGTGCCGTCCTCGCCGTAGGGGCCGTGCAGGAGGGGCAGCACCACGTCGACGTCGCCGAGGGTCGCGGGGACCTTGCCCGGCTCGACCACCATCAGGCCGCGGCTGTCCGGATCGAACGGCAGCGCGAGGACGCCCCCTTCGCCGGTCACCTCGGGCAGCCGGCCGTCCTCGATGGCGAGCCGCAGGTCCCGGGGCGGGAGCACCCAGCGTCCGTCGCGCGCGATGCCGATCGGCACCACCTCGTACCGGTCCCGGTCGATGGCGGCCATGACGGCGCCCGCGGTGACGCAGGAGATCGCGTGCTCGGAGCTGCGCCCGCCGAAGACCACGGCCACGCGGATCTTAGAAACCTGGGACATGAGGCCCGACCCTACCGGTGATCAGCCACCCCGGCCACGAGCGCGGCGATCATGCTCACACTCCGTACCGCTCGGGCTTCGGAGAACGCGAGATCAGCGAGATCGCCGCCTCCTTGATGGGCATGCCGCGGTGCAGGACGGCGGTGACCGCCTCGGTGATCGGCATCTCCACGTTGTGCTTGCGGGCCAGCTCCAGCACCGCCTCCGCCGACTTGACGCCCTCCGCGGTCTGCTTGGTGGCGGCGATGACCTGGTCGAGGGTCATCCCGCGGCCGAGGTTCTCGCCGAACGTCCGGTTGCGCGCCAGCGGCGAGACGCAGGACGCGACGAGGTCGCCCATCCCGGCGAGGCCCGCGAAGGTGTGCTCGTCGGCGCCGAGGGCGGCCCCCAGCCGGGTGATCTCGGCCAGCCCGCGGGTCATCAGCAGCGCCTGGGTGTTGGCGCCGAACCCGAGCCCGACCGACATGCCCACGCACACGGCGACGACGTTCTTCACCGCGCCGCCGAGCTCGCAGCCGATCACGTCCGTGGAGGTGTACACGCGGAAGTACGACGTCATGGTCGCGGCCTGCAGGCCCCGCGCGGCGTCCTCGTCAACGCACGCGGCGACGGCGGCGCTGGGCTCGCCGGTGGCGATCTCGCGCGCCACGTTCGGCCCGCTGAACACCGCCACCCGCTCCTCGGGGACGTCGGCGACCTCGCGGATCACCTCCGACATCCGCCGGGTGGTGCCGAGCTCGACGCCCTTCATCAGGCTGACGAGGACCGCCTCGCGGGGCAGCAGCGGAACCCAGCCGCCGAGGTTCTGCCGGAGCGTCTGCGCCGGGACGGCCAGCGCCACGAAGTCGGCGTCCCGCAGGGCCTCGGCCGGATCCAGCGTCGCGCGGACGCGTTCGGGGAGCGGGACGCCGGGCAGGTACTCGGCGTTCTCGTGCCGCTCGTTGATCCCCTCGACCACCTCCCGGCGGCGTCCCCACACCGTGACCTCGCCGCCGGCGTCGTGCAGCATCTTCGCGAACGTGGTGCCCCAGGACCCGGAGCCCATCACCGCGGTACGGAAGGTCACGAGTCGGCCGCCTTCGGCTCGGCGTTCTCCGGGGCGGCGGGCGTCGCCGGCTCGGGGACCGCGGCCCCGCGCGGCGAGCCGGCGGCCTTGGCCGCGCCGGCGGCGCGGCGGCGCTCCTCCAGCACCTTGTGGTGGTCGTAGCGCTCCGCGGGCGGCTCCTGGCCGCGCAGCTCCCCGAGCAGGCCGGTGATCGCGGCCATGATGTCGTCGGTGGCCGCCCGCAGCGTGTCCCTGTCGAGCGGCAGCCCCTCGTACCCGGACAGGTCGACGGGCGGTCCGGCGATCACCCGCATCGTCTTGCGGGGCAGCGGGTGGAGGCCCTTCTTCAGGCTGCCTGCGAGGCCCGTCTGCTCGCCCTTCTTGTACGGCATCAGCTCGTGCGCGCCCCAGGTCGCCACCGGGACGACCTTGGCGCCGGTCTGCAGCGCCATCCGCGCGACGCCGGTCTGCCCGGTCATGGGCCACAGCTCGGGGTCACGGGTGCAGCTGCCCTCCGGGTAGAAGATCAGGCATTCGCCGTCCAGCAGCGCCTTCTCGGCGTCCTCGAGGGCGAGGGCGGCGTCGGCGCGGTCGCGGTGCACGGGGATCTGGCCGGTGCCGCGCAGCGCGTTCCCGACGACCTTCACGTCGAACAGCGTGGACTTGGCCAGGTAGACCGGGTACCGGCCCGACTCGTAGACGAAGTGGGCGAGCGCGAGCGGGTCGGACTCGGAGATGTGGTTGGCGGCGATGATGACGCCGCCCTTCCCGGGGACGTTGCCGCGTCCGCGCCAGTCCCGTTTCAGCAGCCCGGACAGCAGCGGGCGCAGGACGACGATCGTGAGCTTCCGCCAGGCCGGCGAATACCCGTGGCCCGTGCGTGCTCCCGGCGAGGGGGCGGCCCCTCGCGCCCCCCGCTTCGCTTCGCTCATTACGCCCCTCCTCTTCCGTCCCCCGGGGTGAACGTGGGGTGTCCTCAAGTGTCGCGGTTGCGTGCGCATAGTGTCGAGTTGCCATGTCTACACCAGCACCGTCCACAGCAGCGCGCGGCGGGCCTCCGCTCCGCTGGTCGCTCGTCGTCCCCGTCAAGGTCCTCGCCAGGGCCAAGACCCGTATGTCGGCGGCGGCCGGGCCGCACCGGGAGGCGCTCGCGCTCGCGGTCGCGGCCGACACGGTCGCCGCCGCGCTGCGCTGTGACCGGGTCCGGACCGTGATCGTTGTCACCGACGATCCCCTTCCGGCGGCCGAGCTGGCCGCCCTCGGCGCCCGGGTCGTGCCCGACGTGCCGGACGCCGGCCTGAACCCGGCGCTGGTCTACGGTGCCGGCCGGGGCCGCGAGCTGGCCGCCGGCGCGGGCGTGGGGGCGCTCTCAGCCGATCTGCCCGCTTTGCGGCCGGTTGAACTCGCCCGCGTCCTCGACGCCGCCGGGACGGCGCCCGAGGCGTTCGTCCCGGACGCGGCGGGCGTCGGCACGACGCTCTACACGGCCCGCCCGGGCGTCCCGTTCGCCCCGGCGTTCGGCGGCGACTCGCGGTCCGCCCACCGCGCCCGCGGCGCGAGGGAGATCCTGCTCCCCGGCACCGACAGCGTCCGGCGCGACGTGGACACCCCGGACGACCTCCGCGCCGCCCTGGCCCTCGGCACCGGCCCCCGCACCGCGGCCGTCGCGTCGCGGCTGCCCTCGTTGGCCTAGAGTCTCGGTCATGCAGGGGACGGTGTCATGCAGGGGACGGTGAAGGCGTTCGACGCGGAGTCGCGTTCGGGCAGCGTGCTGCTCGACGACGGGACCGAGCTGCCCTTCGACGCGGAGGCGTTCGCGGCGGGCGGGCTGCGGCTGCTGCGCTTCGGCCAGCGGGTCAACCTCGCGCTGGAGGACGACCGCGTCACGGTGGTCACCCTGTCGACCTTCCCGCTGCCTTCCTGAGCGGGCTCGTACACGCGTCAGCGCCCGGGGCCGTGCCGGCGGCACGGCCCCGGGCGCTGACGCGGTGCGGCTACTTCTTGCCGGCCACCAGGTTCTTGAAGTCGGCGCCCGCCTTGAACTTCGGCACGGACGTCGCGGGAACCTCGATGGTCTTGCCCGTTGCGGGGTTGCGGGCCGTACGGGCAGGCCGGTCGGCCTTCTCGAACGAACCGAACCCGGTGATCGCGACCTTGTCGCCCTTGGCGACGGCGTTCTGGATCGCGTCCAGGATGGCGTCGACGGCCTCGGCTGCGGCCTTCTTGCTGCCCAGCCGGTCAGAGATGGCGTCGACCAGCTCACGCTTGTTCATGGGTTACTCCTCTAGTTCCCCCCTTGCCCGAACGAAACTAAGGGACCCTCAGCATGGACACAATCACCTGCACGCAAACGATGGCGTGTCGCTGGCGTTTTTGTCGGCCTCGCCCCCGTCTCGCCGGGTGACCGGACCGGATCCGGCCACTGCGCACGCTAACCGACGTCGGGGCCGTCTTGGAAATCGGCGAGGAACGCGTCCAGCCTGCGGGCGGCGAGCTCGGCGTCCCGTTTCGCCAGATCGGTGATCGCCAGCAGGTGCCGGATGAGCCGCCGGCGGTCCTGCGGAGGAAGCGGCGCCACGGCCCGGTGAGCGTCGCGCAACTGCCGCGCGAGCTGCGTCAACGCAGGATCGTCCCACTCAGGCCCGGTCCACGGGACCGTGTCCAATTCCCCGCCCCCAAACGGTCGAACGGCTCTTCGCACTGAGCCAATTCTCCCCGCTCCCCACCGGGCCCCGTCCATCCGGGGGTGGCGAAGGCCCGGCCCGCCCGTCGAGGACGGACGAGCCGGGCCGGACGCGCCGCCTCAGGCGGTGGTCGGGAGGAGTGGGTTGCGGGTGGATTCGAAGTCGTTGACGGCTTCGGCGTGGCGGAGCGTCAGGCCGATGTCGTCCAGGCCCTCCATGAGCCGCCAGCGGGTGTAGTCGTCGATGTCGAAGGACGCGACGTCGGCGCCCCAGCGGACCTCGCGCTTCTCCAGGTCGACGGTGATCTCCAGGGCGGGGTCCTTCTCGACCGCGCTCTGCAGCGCCTCGACCTGCTCGCCCGTGAGGACGACCGGCAGCAGCCCCATCTTCGTGGAGTTGTTGCGGAAGATGTCGCCGAAGCGCGGCGCGATCACGACGCGGAAGCCGTACTGCTGCAGGGCCCAGACGGCGTGCTCGCGCGACGATCCGGTGCCGAAGTCGGGCCCGGCGACGAGGATGCCCGCGCCCTCGTACCGCGGCTGGTTCAGGACGAACTCCGGGTCCTCGCGCCAGGCGGAGAACAGGCCCTTGTCGAACCCGGTGCGGCTGACCTGCTTCAGCCAGACGGCCGGGATGATCTGGTCGGTGTCGACGTTGCTGCGGCGCAGCGGGACCGCGCGCCCGGTGTGGGTGGTGAACGCTTCCATTGGTGTTCCCCTAGAGGTCGGCGGGAGCGGCCAGGCGGCCGGTGACGGCGGTCGCGGCGGCGACGGCGGGCGACACCAGGTGGGTGCGGCCGCCGGGTCCCTGCCGGCCCTCGAAGTTGCGGTTGGACGTGGAGGCGCTGCGCTCGCCGGGCGTGAGCTTGTCGGGGTTCATCGCCAGGCACATCGAGCAGCCGGCCTCGCGCCACTCGGCGCCCGACGCGGAGATGACCGCGTCCAGGCCCTCGTCCTCGGCCTGCTTCTTGACCCTCATGGAGCCGGGCACGACCAGCATCCGCACGCCGTCGGCGACCTTGCGGCCGTCGAGGACGTCCGCGACGGCGCGCAGGTCCTCGATGCGGCCGTTGGTGCAGGAGCCGACGAAGACCGTGTCGACCTCGATGTCGCGCAGCGGCGTCCCGGCGGTGAGGCCCATGTACTCCAGGGCGCGCTCGGCGGACTGCCGCGCCACCGGGTCGTCGTAGGACGCGGGGTCCGGCACGGACCCAGCGAGCGGCAGCCCCTGGCCCGGGTTCGTCCCCCAGGTGACGAACGGGGTCAGCTCGGCCGCGTCGATCACGACCTCCTTGTCGAAGACCGCGTCGTCGTCGGTGCGCAGCGACGTCCAGTACCCGACGGCCTTGTCCCAGTCCTCGCCGGAGGGCGCGTGCGGCCGCCCCTTGAGGTACTCGAACGTCGTCTCGTCCGGGGCGATCATCCCGGCGCGGGCGCCGGCCTCGATGGACATGTTGCAGACCGTCATGCGGCCCTCCATCGACAGCGACCGGACGGCCTCGCCGCGGTACTCGATGATGTGGCCCTGGCCGCCGCCGGTGCCGATCCGGGCGATGATCGCCAGGATCAGGTCCTTGGCGGTGACGCCGTCCGGCAGCGCCCCGTTGACCGTGACGGCCATCGTCTTCGGCTGGATCTGCGGCAGCGTCTGCGTGGCGAGGACGTGCTCGACCTCGCTGGTGCCGATGCCGAAGGCGAGGGCGCCGAACGCGCCGTGCGTGGAGGTGTGCGAGTCGCCGCACACGACGGTCATGCCGGGCTGGGTCAGGCCGAGCTGCGGGCCGATGACGTGCACGATCCCCTGGCCCTCGTCGCCCATCGGGTGCAGCCGGATCCCGAAGTCGGAGCAGTTCTTGCGCAGCGTCTCGACCTGGGTGCGCGACACCGGGTCGGCGATCGGCTTGAGCAGGTCGGTGGTCGGGACGTTGTGGTCCTCGGTCGCGATCGTCAGGTCGGGGCGGCGCACCTGGCGGCCCGCCATCCGCAGCCCGTCGAACGCCTGCGGGCTCGTCACCTCGTGGACCAGGTGCAGGTCGATGTAGAGGAGGTCCGGCTCACCCTCGGCTCGCCGTACGACGTGCGCGTCGTACACCTTCTCGGCCAGTGTTCGGCCCATCACCTTCACCTCACCTGTAATGATCGTCGGCGCAGAGTCGCCGTGGTCCCTGTCACCTCGACTTGCATCTCAAATTACGAGACGGCAATATCAAGACATGGACAACTCTAGCGGAGTCGGCGTACTTGACAAAGCGGTTCGCGTACTGAACGCGCTGGAGGCGGGCCCGGCCTCGCTCGCGCAGCTCGTCCAGACGACGGGGCTGGCCCGCCCCACCGCCCACCGGCTGGCCGTCGCGCTGGAGCACCACCGCCTCGTGCACCGCGACACGCAGGGACGGTTCATCCTCGGGCCGCGGCTCGCCGAACTCGCGGTCGCGGCGGGCGAGGACCGCCTCCTCGCGATCGCGCAGCCCATCCTGGCCCAGCTGCGCGATCTGACCGGCGAGAGCGCCTCGCTCTTCCGTCGCCAGGGGGACGTCCGGGTCTGCGTGGCCGCTGCGGAACGCACCAGCGGGCTGCGCGACACCATCCCGGTCGGCGCCGCGCTCCCGATGACCGCGGGCTCGGCCGCGCAGATCCTGCTCGCGTGGGAGGAGCCCGACCGGCTGCACCGCGGGCTGCGCAACGCCAAGTTCGAGGCCACGACGCTCGCGTCCGTCCGGCGCCGGGGCTGGGCGCAGAGCGTCGGCGAGCGTGAGCAGGGCGTCGGCTCGGTCTCCGCGCCCATCCGCGGCGCCGGCGGACGGGTGATCGCGGCCGTGTCCGTGTCAGGCCCGCTCGAACGGCTGACCCGCTCCCCCGGCCGGCTGCACGCCGGTCCCGTCGCCGCGGCCGCCGAGAAGATCTCCGAGGGGATGCGCCGCACGGCGTCCTGACCCCGGGGACCGCCTCGAACCGTCATAAGCCGGTCAGACATCGGAAGTGCCGGTATCCCGTCGTCCGACCTCGATACCGTTGGGCTCCGGTCAAGGGGGTACGACGGTGCAGATCTCCGAGCTCAGCGATCGCAGCGGGCTCACGGTCCAGACGATCAAGTTCTACATCCGGGAGGGCCTGCTGCCGAAGGGCTCGGCCGTGAGCGCCACGCGCTCGGAGTACGACGGCCGCCACCTGGAGCGGCTGCGGCTGATCAGCGCGCTCCGCGAGGTCGGCGACCTGCCCGTCTCGGCGATCCAGCAGATCATCGAGGCCGTCGACGACGACCGCGTCGGCCTGCACGAGCTGTTCGCCACCGCCCGGCACGCGATCGGCCCGCACGTCGCCGCCCCGCACGACCCGCACTGGCGCGCCGCCCGCGAGGACGTGGACGCCCTCGTCCGCGAGCTCGGCTGGACGGTCGGCGACCGCGCCCCCGCCCGCGACCTGCTCGCGCACACGTTCGTGGCGCTGCGCCGCCTCGGCTTCCCGATCACCCTCCGGGACCTGCGCCCGTACGTGGCGGCAGCGACGGACGTCGCCGAGCACGAGGTCGGCCGGGTCACGAGCGGCGCGCCGCGGGCCCGGACGGTCCACACGCTGATCGTCTCCACCATCCTCTACGAGCAGGTGCTCACCGCCCTGCACCGGCTCGCCCAGGAGGACGCCTCGGCCCGCCGCTTCGGCCCCGGCTGACCGCCCCCACCAGGCATTTCCGAGATGTTCGATCGGAATTGCCATTCATGTTCCGGGAATTGGACATTCGCTTTCGTCGCCTAATATGAATGGCGATGACCACGACCCGGCCCCCCGAGGACCCCGGCGGCAGGTGGACGGACCGCCTGCTCGCCGAGGGCAGCGACCCCGACCCGCGCTTCTCCCTGGCCAACGAGCGCACGTTCCTGGCCTGGATCCGGACGGCACTGGCGCTGATCGCGGGCGGCATCGGCCTCGCGCTCGCCGGCGACCTGGTCCAGCCGGCGCTCCGCAACGGCCTCGCGGTCGGCTTCGCCGCGACCGGCGCCCTCGTCGCCGCCTTCGCGTTCCGCCGCTGGCTGCGCACCGAGCGCGCCCTGCGCCGCGCCGAGACGCTCCCCCCGCCCGCGCTGGCGCCGATCATGGCTTACGGTCTGGCGACCGCCGCGATCGTCCTGCTGGTGGCCCTCCTGGCCACCCGATGACGGTGCGCGGCGGGCCGTCCCGCCGGAGGCCCCGGTGAGGCTCTGGGATCCCGGGGCGCAACTGGAGCGGACCGCGCTGGCCTGGTCGCGCACCACCCTGTCGCTGATCGCCGCCGGACTGCTGTGCGTGCGGCTCGCGCCCTCGGCGCCGGGCGCGGCCGCCGCGGCGGCGGTCGTCTGCGGCGGCGCCGCCCTGCTGCTCCGCCGCACCCGGGCGAGCCTGGGGAAGCGGCGGACCCGGCTGCCCGCGGGCGGCGGCGCGGCCGACCCGATCTCCATCCTGGTCATGACGGGTCTGACGGTGCTGCTGGCGGCGACCGCCGTCCTCTTCGCGCTTTGAGCCATGCACGTTTCGCATGGTTGGCTTGCGAAGTCTTCGCTGGTGACATGGCCGTCCGGGGCCTAGCGTCGATCACCTGATCGCCATCGACCACGCCAGGAGGACCACGCAGATGCGCGTCACGCTCGGCAACCCCGCGACCGTCCCCGCGCCGCCGAACCCCGCCTACTCCCACACCGCCGTCGTGACCCAGGGACCGATGCTGTTCGTCTCGGGCCAGATCGCCCTGGACGAGGGCGGCAAAATGGACGCGCCCGGCGACATGACCCGCCAGTCCGAAGTGATCTTCTCGCTGCTGGACCGGATCCTCGCCGCCCACGGGGCCGGTTTCGAGGACGTCGTCAACGTCCGGACGTTCGTCACCGACCTGGACCGGCTGCCCGAGTACGGGGCCGTCCGCAGGCAGCACTTCACCGGTCCGCCGCCGACCAGCACGACCGTCGAGGTCTCCCGCCTGTTCCACCCGGACGCGCTGCTGGAGGTCGAGATCGTCGCCGCGCTGCCCTGAGCGGCGGCCGCCGGGACGCTCAGCCGGAGGACGGCCGCAGTTCCCCGGCTACGTCCCGCAGGTCCGACAGGAACGCGGTGACGGCCGGGGACCGCCGCGCGTGCCGTCCCACCGCCGCGTAGACGGCGCGGCGCGGCCGGCCGGACGTCACGGCGCGCAGCACGACGCCCTCCCGCGTCATCGCGACCGCCGCCAGCGCCGGGACGAGCGTGACGCCGAACCCCTCGGCGACCAGGCCCAGCTTGGAGATCCACTCGGCGACCCGCAGCGGCGTCTCCGGGACGAACCCGGCCGCCTCGCACCGGGCGCGCAACGCCGCGACGGCCTCGGGGTCGTCGGCGACGATCCACGGCTCGTCCGCCAGCTCCGCCAGCGGGACGCGGTCCCGCGCGGCGAGCCGGTGGCCGCTCGGCAGCGCGACGAGGAGCGCGTCGTCCAGCAGCGGCACGAGTTCGTCCGCCGCGATCGACGGGATCTTGTGCGTGCTGACCAGCGCGATGTCGAGGTCGCCGGCGTCCAGCATCGGCAGCAGCCGCTCGGTCGTCCCCTCGCGCAGCATCGGCCGCACTCCGGGATGCCGGGCCCGGAACCGGGCGAGGGCGCGCGGGACGAGCGCGGCGTTCGCGGTGGGGAAGGCGCCGAGCCGCAGTGTCCCGGCGTCCAGCCTGCGCAGGCCGTCCAGCGCGCGGGCGGTGTCGGCGAGCCGGTCCAGGAGGCCGCGCGCATGCGGCAGCAGGTATTCCGCGGCCGGGGTCGGGCGGACGCCCCGGGCCCCGCGCGCGAACAGCTCCACCCCGCAGACGTCCTCCAGCGCGGCGATCTGCCTTGATACGGCGGACTGCGTGTAGCCCTCGGCGGCAGCGGCGGCGGTGAACGAGCCGAGGTCGGCGACGGACACGAACGTCCGCAGCAGGACGGGGTCGAGGGCTTCGGCGCGCACGTCCCGGAGCATACGGGCTCGCTGGATAGCATCGCCGCATGTCCGAGAGCCGCCCGTTCGTCAGCCTGGCGACCGACTTCGGCGCCGCCTACACGGCGATCTGCGCGGGGGTGGTGTACTCCATCGCGCCGGCGGCGAACGTGCTCGTGCTCAGCGACGAGATCACCCCGTTCGACGTCCGCGAGGGCGCGATGCTGCTGCGGCAGGCGCTGCCCTATCTGCCGGTCGGGGTGCACACGGGCATCGTCGACCCGGGCGTCGGCACGCCGCGGCTGCCCGTCGCGATCGAGACCGGGCGCGGTGACGTGCTCGTCGGCCCCGACAACGGCCTCCTCGTCCCGGCGGCGGAGAGGCTCGGCGGCGCCGTCCGGGCGCACGCGCTGGAGAACCCGGCATACCGGCTGCCCGAGGTGTCGGCCTCGTTCCACGGCCGCGACGTCTTCTCCCCCGCCGCCGCGCACGTCGTGAACGGCGTCGACGTCGCCGATCTCGGCGCGCGGGTCGATCCGGTGCCACTGGACGTCCCGCCGCCGGCGGTGCGCGACGGCGAGCTGACCGTTCCCGTCCTCTACACCGACCGTTTCGGCAGCCTCATCCTCGGCGCCGAGCGCGAGGACCTGACGGCGGCGTTCGGCGAACTCCCCCCGGGCACCCCGCTGGACGTCGCGTGGACCGTTCCCGTGCCGGGCGCCGAGCGCGTCACCTTCGAGGAGACCTTCGGCGCCGTCAGCCCCGGCGTGCCGCTTCTCTGGATCGACTCGTCCGGCTGGCTGGGCCTGGCCGTGAACCAGGGCTCGGCCGCCGAGATCCTCGGTCTCGCGGGCGTGCGGACCGTCACCCTGCGCGTCCCCCGCCTGTAGGAGACTGATCACGTGGAAGATCTCGATGTCGTCGCGTGGATCCAGGTGTCGGACGGCCGGATGCTCGCCGTCCGCTCACGGGGCCGCGACCTCCTCTACCTGCCCGGCGGCAAGCGCGAGCCGGGCGAGGACGACTGGTCGGCGCTGTCCCGCGAGGTCCGCGAGGAACTGGACCTGGAGCTCGACCAGGCGTCCTTCCGGGAACTGGGCGTCATCAGGGCGCCGGCCCACGACCAGCCCGACTTCGCCCACGTCCGGATGGCGTGCTTCACCGCCGCCTACCGCGGCGCGATGGCGGCGGCCGGCGAGGTCGACGAGTACGTCTACGTCGGGCGCGGCGAACGCCACATGCTCGCCCCCGCGGCGCAGGCCGCGCTCGACCTCGCCGAGGAGCACGGCCTGCTCGCCTGATCGACCTTCGGCATCGCGCCCGGCGACTTTGGTCGCCGCACGCATCGCCCGGTGGCCGCTGCCCGCCCGGTCCGCTCTGGAAAAGACTCGGGGCCAGGACGACCGAGCATCGAGGAGCAGGCCATGGCATCGATCAGCCGCAGGACAGTGCTGGCCGGGACGGCGGCGGCCGTCGTGGGCGGGGCCGCGGTCCGGCCCGCGCGGGCCGCCGCCCCGAAGAGCGGACGGCTGCCGCAGCACGGCGTCAACTACGACACCGAACGCGAGGTGTGGAAGCCGGAGTACGTGCGGCGCGAGATCCGCGCGATCCGCCGGGATCTGCACTGCAACGCGCTCATCCTCCTCGGCTCCGATCTGCGCCGCCTCATGCTCGCGGCCCGCTACGCGGCCGAGGAGGGCATGTTCGTCTGGTTCGAGCCGCGCCAGTTCGAGCGGGACGCCCGCACGACGCTGCGGTTCGTGTCGTCCGTCGCCCGGGAGGCGGAACGGCTCCGCCGCACCCACCCCGGGGTCGGCATCTCGCTGGGCTGCGAGCTGACGATCTTCATGGCCGGCCTGGTGCCCGGCAAGGACTGGATGGAACGGGCGGCCAACCTCGGCACTCCGGCGGGGCGGGGGTACGACAAGCGTCTCAACGCCTTCCTCGGACGGGCGCTGAAGACCGTCCGCCCCCTGTTCGGCGGCCGCCTCACCTACACGTCCGGTGTGTGGGAGAACGTCGCCTGGCGCGGCTTCGACGTGGTCGGCGTCGACCTGTACCGGGACGCGTCGAACAAGGCGACCTATGTCCAGGACGTCCGGGCGCTGCACCGGTTCGGCAAGCCGGTCGTCATCACCGAGTTCGGGTGCTGCACGTACCGGGGCGCGGACGAGCGAGGCGGCGACGGGTTCGACATCATCGACTGGACGCAGGACCCGCCCGTCGTCCCGGCGGGGTACGTCCGGGACGAGCGGACGCAGGCCCGCTACATCTCCGAGCTCCTGGACGTCTACGAGGCCGAGGGCGTGCACGGCGCGTTCGTCTACAACTTCATCGACCCCGACTCGCCCTACTCGCCCGACCGGGACCACGACCTCGACATGGCGGGGTTCTCGCTGGTCAAGGTACTTCCGGCGGATTCCCGCCTCGGCTACGAGAAGACCGGCCACTGGGAGCCGAAGCCGGCGTTCCGCACCCTGGCCCGCCGCTACGCCCCCTAGGCGCTCTCATCGCCCGCGTCCCGTACCAGGGGTCCCCTCGCTTCCAGGACGCGCCCGCCGCCGACCCCGGCCTGCCGGTCATGTGAGCGCGATCCCGCTGCCGATGCCCAGCGCCAGCGAGAACACTGCGGCGGTCACCGCGACCGCCGCAGCCGCGCGCGCCGGACGCGACGGGACGGTCTGCCGCCGGAACAGCGGGACGATCCAGCGCAGGTAGTAGAAGACGCTCGCGACCGTGTTCACCGCCGCGACCACGGCGAGCCAGACGTATCCGCCGTCGATGGCGGCACCGAACATCAGGACCTTCCCGACGAACACGGCGGTCGGCGGCGTGCCGACGAACCCGAGCAGGCAGACGACCAGCGAGAGGCCCAGGAGCGGGGACCCGCGCAGCAGTCCGGCGTAGCCGCTCAGGTCGTCCCGCCCCACGGCGAGGACGACGGCGAACGCCCCGAGGTTCGTCACCGCGTAGGCCGCGACGTAGTACAGCAGCGCGGGTTGCGCCAGGTCCGTCCGTCCCGCCATCGCGACCGGGACGAGGAGGAACCCCGCCTGGCCGATGGTCGAGTACGCCAGCAGGCGCCGGACGTTGTCCTGCCCGAACGCGGCGAGGTTGCCGAGCGTCATCGTCGCCGCGGCGACCACGGCGAGGAGCGCGGGCCAGCCGTCCGGGCGCGTCTCGGCCGCGAACCGGTAGAGGGCGGCGAACGCACCGATCTTCGGGACGGTGGTGACGTAGGCGGCGACGGCCGGCGGGGCGCCCTCGGCCACGTCCGGCACCCAGAAGTGCCCGGGGACGGCGCCCGCCTTGAACAGCGGTCCGGCGAGCAGCGCGACGACGCCCGCCGCGACCGCCGCCGGCGGCGCGTCCGCCAGCCCGGCCCGCAGCACCGGGTAGGCCGTCCCGCGCCCGACCCCGAACAGCAGCGTCACACCGGCGAGCATCAGCACGCCGAGCAGCGCGCCCATCAGGTAGTACTTCAGTGCGGCCTCGGTTCCGGCGGCGTCTTTGCCGAACCCGGCGAGCGCGTACGCGGGGATGCTCGCCAGTAGGTAGGCGGCGACGAGCACCAGCAGGTCGGCCGAGACGCCGAGCAGGATCGCGCCCAGCGCCGAAAGGAGGATCAGCACATAGTGCTCGCTCTCCCGCGGATGGCCGCGCACCCGGCCTGCCGCCAGCACCACGACCGCCGCCGTCGAGCCGAGCACGGCGATCCGGGTGACGTGCGTGACCGGGTCGACGCGGAGAGCGTCGAACACCACCAGATCGGGACGGGCGGCGGCGACGCCCGAGGCGGCCAGCCCCGCCACGAGTCCTGCCAGGCAGATCACGCCGACCCTCCACTGCCCGCGGCGCGGCAGGAACAGCCCGGCGACGAGCCCGAGGACGGCGGCGACGAGCACGCACAGCTCGGGGGCGAGGTCGGCCGGGTTCTCGTTCATCACCGGCCCACCAGCGCCACGACGGCCGCCGACAGCGGCTCGATCGTGTCGAGCAGGACGCGCGGCGCGACGCCGATGAGCAGCGACAGCGCCAGCAGCGGGACGAGCGCCGCCAGTTCGGGCCGCCGCACCTCGGTGACCCGCGGGGTCAGCTCACCGGGCGGTCCGAGCACGGCCGTGTGCAGGACGCGCAGGAACAGCGCCGCCGTGATCAGGATGCCGAGGATCGCCGACGCGCCGGTCACGGCCGTCGCCGCCGTCCCGGTCCCGATCGTCCCGGCGAAGATCTGGAACTCGGCGATGAACCCGGACAGCCCGGGCAGCCCCAGCGAGGCGAACGCGGCGATCCCGATCAGCCAGGCGAGGACCGGTGCGTCACCGGCGATGCCGCCGAACCGCCCGAGATCGTAGCTTCCGGCCCGCTCGTACAGGACCCCGCACAGCAGGAACAGCGCGCCGGTCACCAGCCCGTGGCTGACCATCTGCGTGACCGCGCCGGTCACCGCGAGCCGCCGCGCGTCCGCGCCGCCGGAGGTGTACCCGGCCGCCCCCAGCGCCAGGACGATGTAGCCCATGTGGTTGACGGACGTGTACGCCACGAGCCGCTTGACATTGTCCTGCGCGAGCGCGACCAACGCCCCGTACAGGACGCTCACAAGGCCGACGATCAGTATGACCAGGGCGTAGCGGCGCCAGGCGTCCGGCAGCATCGGCATCGCGATCCGGACGAGGCCGTACGTGCCCATCTTCAGCATGACCCCGGCGAGGATCGCCGACCCGGCGGCGGGCGCGTCGGTGTGCGCGGGCGACAGCCACGTGTGGAACGGGACGACGGGCGTCTTGATCCCGAGACCGACCGCGACGGCGAGGAGCGTCAGCGCGGCCAGGCCCGGCGATCCGGCGAGCGGCGGCGTCCGGGTCAGCTCCACCATGTCGAACGTGTGCGGGGCGGCCCCGAGATAGAGCCCGATGAACCCCAGCAGCAGGACGAGCGACCCCAGGAACGTGTACAGGAAGAACTTCAGTGCCGAGCGCGACCGGTCGCCGTGCCCCCACAGCAGGATCACGAAGTACATGCCGACGATGGACAGGTCGAAGAAGACGAAGAACAGCAGAGGTCGAGGGCCGCGAACAGCCCGAGGCACACCGTCTCCAGGGAGAGGAACACGCTCGCGAACGCCCGCACCTGGTTCGTCCGGCGCAGCGAGTACACCGCGCATGCGGCGAACAGAACGGCGGTCATCGCCAGCAGGGGCAGCGACAGCCCGTCCACGCCCACGTGGTAGCCGGCCCGGACGGACGGAATCCACCGCACGTCCGCCTCGAACGAGACCCCGCCGCCGGTCCCGTGCGCGACCCACATCCCTGCGACGAGGGCGCACTCCAGCAGGCTGACACCGATCCACGCCCAGGGCACGGCGCGTCGCGGGACGCCCGGCAGCGCGAGCGCGACCGCCGCCGGAAGGAAGATCACCAGCGTCAGCATCGGCTCACCCGGCCAGGAGGGCGACGGCGACGAGCACCGCGAGCACGACCGCGGCCTGGGCGTAGTACATGTGGACCTGCCCGGTCTGCGGACGCCTCGCCAGCGCGGCCAGACCCCGCGCGGCCTGTCCGACCGCGCCGACCAGCCCGTCCACCCGGAACTCGACGCGACGCCCGGCGAGCCCGGCGAGCGACCGTCCGCCGCGCGCGACGCCGCGCACCGCACCGTCGACAACGCGATCGTCGAAGCGGGCAAGGACCCGCGCGGCCGCCAACGCGGGACGGACCACCGTGACCGAGACGGCCCGCTCCAGATACAGCCAGTCCACGGCCCACGCGGGCTCCGGAAACCGCCGGACGGCCACGACCGCACCCGTCGTGATCACCGCGAGCGCGCCGGAAAGCACGGCCACCCGCACGTCGGGGCCGCCCTCGCCCGGGACGTCCAGAATCCGCCGCCAGCCGTCCGCCACCGCCGGAATCCCGAGTGCCCCGAGCGAGCCCGCCGGGAGCGCGAGCACCAGCAAGGGAGCCCGCTCCAAGAACCGCAGTTCGGAGCCCTCGGCGGGGCGGAACAAACCCACCAAGGCCTTGGCGGCGTACACGGCCGACAGCACGGACGCCGCGAGCCCCACCGCGAGCAGTCCGGCCGACCGCTCGGAGGCGCCGCCCAGTACCTCGTCCTTGGTGACCCACAGCGAGAGGGGCGGGACGCCGGCCAGCGCAAGCGCCCCCACGCCGAACACGACGCCGACCAGCCGATCGCGCCGGGCCCACACGCCGGCGCACAGAAAGAGCAGGCTCTTCACCGCCGCATGCGCGACGAGCTGGGCCGCCCCGCCTGCCACGGAACCGACGCCCGCCGCCAGCACCATGAAACCGATCTGCGCGCACGTGGACGCGGCGAGAAGCTGTTTGAGGTCGCGCTGGGCCACCGCGACGGCGCCCAGGACCAGCGCGGTGAGCGCACCCGTCCAGCTCACGAGCGTGTCGGCCCATCCGGTCGCGGCCAGCAGCGGATGCAGACGCATCAGCAGGTACGCGCCGGCGGCGACCATGGTGGCCGAATGCAGGAGCGCGGACACCGGGCTGGGTCCCGCCATGGCCCGTGACAGCCAGAACGAGAAGGGCAGCTGTGCCGACTTCCCGAGCGCGGCGACCACCACTCCCGCCGCGACGAGGTCCCGCCAGGGAGCGACGGCGCCGGCGAGGTCGTCGAGCCGCAGCGAATGCGCTCCGGCGACCGCGAATCCGGCCGCCGCGTAGAGGCCCATGTCGGCGGCCCGAGTGGTCAGGAAGGCGACGTTCGCCGACCGCACCCGGTCCGCGTCCGGCCACAGGTAGCCGATGAGCGCGTACGACGTCGCGCCCATGACCTCCCAGCCCATCAGCAACAGCAGCAGATCGGTCGCGGTCACCGTGACCGCCATGGCCGCCGCGAACAGCAGCATCAGCAGGTGGAACCGGGCACCGAACCCCTCCCCCGCCGCGTACGCGAGGACGGCCACCAGGACGACGCCCAGGGTCACGAGGAGCACGGCGGACAGCCCGTCCACCGCCGGCCCGCCCGCCCACCCTGGAAGTACTGTCATCCGCGCAGGTCCCCGGCGTCATCGGTCATGTCCACGTCGCGCGCCCGGAACAGCGCGGTGACGACGGCGAACCCCATCGCCATCTCCAGCGCCATCACCGTGATCGCGACGAGCACGAGGACCTGCCCGTCCGCCGTGCCGGGCGACACCCAGTACCAGAACCCGGCTCCGGCGACCAGCACGCCGTTGACCATGAGTTCGAGACCCATGATCAGCATCACGATCGACTGCTGCGACAGCGCCCCGAACAGCCCGACGCAGAACAGCGCGGCGGCCAGGAGCAGGAACGTCTCAAGCGTCACGGTCGTACCGCCCCCGATGCGTGGCCAGCACCACGGTCGCGATCATGGTGGCCAGGATGGCGACGCCGATCACCATCATGACCGGCATCTTCGGCCCCATGATCGACTCGCCGAGCGCGACGGTCGGATCGCGCGGCGGACGCCCCGCCCGCTCCGGCCACGGAACCGCGAAGATCCCGGCCGCCAGTGCCGCGAACGCGGCCCCCGATATGGCGAGCGCGCCTCGCGCGTTGTGCGTCATCGTCATCGGCATGAGCCCGCCCGGGTTCATCATGTACATGATCATGAAGACGGCCATCACCAGCATCTCCATGATCATCATGAGCACGACCAGCACGCCGAGGTAGTGCAGGTCGATCAGCAGCAGCTCGGCCCCGGTGCACAGGAACGACGCCAGCAGCGCGAACGTCGCCCGCGCCATCGAGTCCACGACGAACACGGCGATGCCGGACCCGACCGCGGCGACGGCGAGCACCCAGAACGCGACGGCCTCCACGACTCTCCTCCTCACACCACGACGATCGCGACGACGAGCATCTGCAGCACCGAGGCCGGGATGAGGACCGTCCACGCCACGGTCATGGCGCGGTCCATGCGCAGCACCGGGACGCGCCGCCGCGTCCACACCAGCAGGGCGAGGACGGCGCACGTCTTCACCAGAGACCACGCCCACCCCGGCAGCAGCGGCCCCGCTCCGCCCCCGAGGAACAGCGGGACGGCGACCGCGGAGGCCACCGTCAGCAGCCCGTACCGTCCCGCGAGGAAGACGAGCCGGTCGGGCCCGGACAGCTCGGCCAGGATGCCCCCGGCCACATCACCGCCCACCGGGTGGTCGAACGGCCCCCAGAACGCCATCGCCGCCGCCGAGAGCAGGTACACGGCGAACGCGACCGGCATCCACACAGCGAACCAGAGTCCGTCCTGCGCACCGCCGATCACCCTCAGGTCCAGCGAGTGCGCGGCCAGCGCGGCGGTGATGAGCGCGAACATGTGCGGCAGCTCGTAGGCCAGCCCCTGCGCGATGAACCGATATCCGCCGACCAGCCCGAACGCCGAGTTGACGCCCCAGCCGGCCAGCCACACCGACCCCCAGGCCACGACCTCCATGGCGTTGAACCAGACGACGCCGACCCTCGTCGCGACCGCCGCACGCTCACCGAACGGCACCACCAGGGCCGCGAGGGCGGCCGCCACCGGCAGCGAGACGACCCCGATCCGGGTCAGCAGCACATCGGACCTGGCCGTGACCCGCCGCTGCATCGTCAGCAGCCGCGCGACCTCCTGGAACGGCTCGGCCGGGCGGCCCGCGAGCGCGCCGCTCAGCGCGGCCGCCGCCACCGCCAGCACTCCCAGCACCAGGACCTCAGCCATCGGCGCCCGCCCCGAGATCCGGGTCGAGACTCGCCACGATCAACCGGGCCTGTGCCAACCCGGCTCCTTCGAGCCGCGACGGCAGCCGCTCCAGCACCTCGCCCCAGGGAGCACGCGGACGATGGACCCGCCCCTCCAGCGACTCGGCTATCTCCCGCAGCCACTCGTCCAGCCGCTCCTGCACACCACCGACGCCCCGCGTCATCCATCGCAAGGCCCGCGACCGCCCGACCGTCCGTGCGAACGCCGCGAACCGCCGCGCCGGCACATCGCCGGGCGCACCGCTCAACGCATCGTCCCGCAGGACGGCCGCGCGCTCTGCCGCGGCCTCCCATCCTGCGACGCTCAGCAGCCTCGACACGCTGTCGAGGCGAGCAGCTGCCTGCCGCTCGTCCGTCCAGAACGTCCCGTCGCCCGTGTCGACGGCTGTGGCCTCGGCGGCCTGGACGACGTCCCCCTGCAACGTCAGATCGACGCGCAGCCCGGCGGGCCAGTACGGCAGGACGGGCCCGAGCGGTACATGCAGGACATCGAGCCGCAGCCCGTCCCGGTCGTCCGCCCGTCCGGCCATCCCGGCGTCCATTTCCAGGGGGCCCCGCGAACCGCCGGCGACCCCCTCCAGGTCGGACGCCGACGCGCGCATGCGGGGCTCCGGCATGTCCCGCCACACCACCTCGATGGCCTCGGCCAGCGCGGGGGCCGGGCTCCCGCACACCACGAGCAGCCCCGTCTCGGCGGGCGACAAGGCGGGACGCCATCCCCGGGTCCGCAGCGTCCGTTCGACCGCGAGCCGGTCCCGCGTCCCGTCCGCCGCCGTGACGACGAACGGGCGCGGGGACGCGAACCGGCTCAGGCCCACCGCAGCGCCCCCTCCCGCCACGCGTAGAGGACGCCGACCAGCAGCAGCGCGAGGAAGGCGAACATCTCCACGACCGCCTTGACGCCGATCGACGCGACGACGAGCGCCCACGGATACATGAAGACCATCTCCATGTCGAAGGCCAGGAAGACCATCGACACCGCGTACCAGCGGGCGTGGTACCGCGACAGCGCGTGCTCGGCCGGCCGCGCGCCCGAAAGGAACGGCCCGCTCACGAACCCCCGTGGCGCGGCCGCGTAGGACACGGCGTAGACCCCCGCCACCACGGCCGCCACCAGCCCTAGAACCGAGAGGACGACGACGTGCGGCGGCATTGCCCCTCCGGGGTACGGGTGACCTGCTAGTCGCCCCCTACCTGATCGGCCCGCCCGCGAAACATCGGCCGCTAGGCGTGGCGTTCCCGGTCGGCCTCGGCGGCGGCGAGGATCATCTCGTCCACGACCCAGCGGGCCTCGGGCGAAAGGTCGACGAGGGCGCGCAGGACCTCGGGCCGGATGATGCCGTGCTCGACGTCCCGGCGCAGCGCCTTCAGCGTCAGGTCGTCGCCGATCGGGTCGGACTCGCTGGAGAAGCCGAAGTAGCCGATCGGCACGCCGAAGAACGTGGCGAGCGCCGTCAGCGTCTTGAGCTGCGGGTTCTCCTGCCGTCCGGTGCGCAGCTTCCATACGGTGGTGGACGAGATGTCCTCCCCGGTGGCGCGGGCGATGGCGGCGGCCGTGTCCACGTTGTTGCGCGGCGGCCCAGCCTCCGCCGGCCACAGGTTCCGGATCAGCCACTCGACCTTCTCGGCGAGCGACGCCCCGGGCGGCACTTCCTCCACCTGATGCTGCATTCGGCTCCCTCTCACCCTCACCAGCGATTTAAGTTGACCACACCCGCGTTCGTCAGCCAAGGACGCGCACCCCGGCGCGGCGCTCGTGGCGCCGGGACCAGCGGGGGACCCACCGCTTACCTCTCAGGTCGCGGCCCCTCATTCTCTCCGGTGAACTTTGCCAAGAAGCGTTGCAAAGGCCCTTTGCAACTTCTAGCGTCCCGTCCATGAAGGAACAACCGGACCCGGAGGTGATCACCGACCCGCAGCAGGTGCGGCTGCTGGCGCACCCCCTGCGGCAGCGGATCGCCGAGATCATGCGGCGCGGGCCCGTCTCGTCCACCACCCTGGCCCGCGAGCTTGGCGAGAGCACCGGCTCGACGAGCTACCACCTGCGGCAGCTCGCCAGGCACGGGTTCGTGGAGGAGGTCCCGGAGCTCGCGCGCGGGCGGGAGCGCTGGTGGCGGGCCGTGCCCGGCGACCGGCGGCTTCCCCCGTACCGCGAGCAGTCGCCGAAGATGCGCGAGGCGGTGGAGGAGGTGACCCGGCTGGAGTTCGCGAACGAACTGGAGATGCTCGCGCGCTACCAGCGGGAACGCGACGGGATGGGCCCCTGGGCGGACGCCCTGCTCTTCTCGTTCGGCACGGTCACGCTGACGCCGGACCAGCTGCGTCCCTTCTTCGAGGAGTACATCGCACTCCTCTACCGCTACAAACGCGACGACGACGACCCGCCGCCGGACGCGCGGACCCTGCACGCCAGATTCCTGGCGTTCCCGGAGGTCTGAAGCCCGGGCCGCCGAGTTGCCCCTCGCCGGCCCGGGCGGGCGGAAGCCCGCATCACCACGCCGAACGGCGTGTTTCCACGCAACGCGAACCCCCACGGAAAGGAGAGCACCTCATGCTGCTCTCACGCAAACGACGCCTGCTCAAATGGGCGGTCCTGCTGTTCTGGGTCGCGGTCACCGCCGTGGCCGTCCCGCTCGCGAGCCGGCTGCCGGACGTCGTGCAGGCCAACTCCTCGGCGGAGCTTCCGCGCGGCGCCCAGTCGACCGAGGTCGACGAGCTGACGTCCCGTTTCCCAGGCGGCGAACTGGCACCGGGCATCATCGCCTACGTCCGTGACACCGGCATCACGGCCGCCGACCGCGCGAAGGCCGAGGCCGACCGCCGCGCCCTCGCCCCGGTCGCGGCCGGGACGATCGCGCCGCCCGCCCCGTCCCCCGACGGCAATGCCCTCATGCTGAACGTCCCGCTCCGGGACGACGACACGCTCGGCGACAACGCCGAAAGGCTGCGCGAGCAGTCCGCGGCGAACACGCCACCGGGCCTGGACGTCCGGCTGACGGGCTCGGCCGGTTCCGCGCTGGACGTGGGCGACGCGTTCAAGAAGGTCGGCAAGCCCGTCCTGATCGCCACGGTCCTCCTGGTCGCGGCCGTCCTCCTGTTCACGTACCGCAGCCCGGTCCTGTGGCTGCTGCCGATCGTGAACGCGGCGATCGCGCTCCAGGTGACGGGCGCCGTCGTCTACCTCCTCGGCGAGCACGCCGGCCTCTACGTGGCGGACGGCACCTCCACCATCCTGGACGCGCTCGTCTTCGGCATCTCGACCGACTACGCGCTGCTCCTCCTCGCCCGCTACCGGGGAGGAACTCCGCCGCCACCGCGACCGGCACGACGCGATGAGGGCCGCGCCGCGCCGCGCCGCCGCCCCCATCGCCGCGTCCGCCGCGACGGTCTCGCTCGGCCTGCTCTGCCTGCTCGCCGCCCACATGGGCTTCAACTACGCGCTCGGCCCGATCGGCGCGATCGGCGTCCTCGGCGGCCTGGTGGTGGTCATGTCGCTGCTGCCCGCCCTCCTGGTGATCTTCGGCCGCCGGGTGTTCTGGCCGCGCATCCCCCACTACGGCGGCACCCCGTCCGCGCGCGGCGCCTGGGACCGCATCGGCCACCGCATCGCCGCGCGCCCCCGCCTCGTGTGGGTGGGCGGCCTGGTCGTACTGGCCGCGCTAGCCTCCGCCTGCCTCGGCATCGACACGGGCTTGGACCGCGCCCACTTCCTCACCAGCACGCCCAGTTCGACGATCGGCGAACGGCTGCTGGCCGAGCACTACCCTGGCGGCCAGGGTCGTCCGCTCCAGGTGATCACTGACAAGCCGGCCGCCGTGACCGCCGCGCTCCGGAAGTCCCCCGGCGTGGCCCGCGTGGGAACGCCCCAGCCTTCATCGGACGGCCGCCTGACCAGGTTCGACGTCGTCCTCACCTCGCCGCCCGACAGCGCGGCGGCGAAGGAGACCGTCCGCGAACTACGCGAGACCGTCCCGGACGCGTTGTTCGGAGCGAGCACCGCCGGCGAGATCGATCTCGCCGACGCCCAGTCCCACGACCGGCGCGTGGTGATCCCGCTGGTCCTGGGAGTCGTGCTGCTCATCCTGGTCGCCCTGCTCCGCGCACTGATCGCCCCGCTCCTGGTGATCGCCACGGTCGTCGCGTCGTACTTCGCCGCCCTGGGCGGAGCCTGGCTGCTGTTCCGGTACGCGTTCGGCTTCCCCGCCCTGGACATCCAGGTCGCCCTCATGGGCTTCCTGTTCATGGTCGCGCTGGGCGTGGACTACAACCTGTTCCTCGTCTCCCGCATCCGCGAAGAGGCAGAACGCTCCGACCACCGCACCGGCGTCCTGCGGGGCCTGGGCGTCACCGGCGGCGTCATCTCCAGCGCCGGGCTCGTCCTGGCCGCCACGTTCGGCGTTCTGGGCGTCATGCCGATCACGATGATGGTGCAGATCGGCGTCCTCGTCTCCCTCGGAGTTCTCTTGGACACCTTCTTCGTCCGCTCCGTGATCGTCCCCGCCCTGGCCCTGGACGCGGGCCCCCGCTTCTGGTGGCCCGCCCGCCGCCGCACCACACCGCCCCCGGCAACGCAGCACACGTCCATGGACGCCATCACGAGGTGAGCGAGCCAGCGGAGGGACGGTCACCGGGCCGCCCCTCCGCTCGTTCCCTTCACCTTTTGCCTTCAGCGTGGAGGCCCCGTCCTTCCGCGCGGGGAGGAAACGCGGCACGGTGCCGCACGATGTTCTCCCGGGTTTGTCGGTCCGGGTTTTGTCGGCGGCGGCCGGTAGCTTTCCGGGCATGACCCGCTACCGTCTGCAGCCGACCCCCGTGCAAGAACAGGCGCTGCTGCAGCATTGCGGGCACGCCCGGTTCGTCTGGAACCCGGCGGTGGAGCAGCACGCCTGCTGGCGGCCAGACCGCGGGCCGGCGCCCAGGTTCGCCGAGCAGTGCCGCCAGCTCACCCAGGCGCGGGCTGAGCATGCTTGGTTGCGGGCGGGGTCGGTGACGGTGCAGCAACAGGCGCTCAAGGACTTCCACCAAGCCATGGGCAATTTCTTCGCCGGTACCCACCGGCGCCCGACCTGGCGCAAGGCCGGACGGCATGAGGGGTTCCGGATCGTGGCGGTCAAACCCGGCGACGTGCGGCGCGTGTCCCGTCGGGTGGGTCAGGTGAAGGTGCCGAAGGTGGGGTGGGTGAGGTTCCGCTGGTCCCGGCCCGTCCCCGACGGCGCCAAGTCCTACCGTGTCACCCTGGATCGGGCCGGGCGCTGGCATGTGGCGTTCGCCGCGATCCCCGACCCCATCCCCGCACCCGGTACGGGCAAGGCCGTGGGGGTGGATCGGGGCGTGGCGGTCAGTGCCGCGTTGTCGACCGGCGACCTGCTTAATGCGCCCGGCCTGCAGGAGAGCGAACGGGTTCGGCCGGCGCGGCTGCTGCGCAGACTTGCCCGTGCCCAGCGCGGCTCGAAGCGGCGGGCCAGGGTCAAGGCCGCGATCGCCCGGCTGAAGGCCCGTGAGACCGACCGGCGCAAGGACTGGATCGAGAAGACCTCCACCGATCTGGCTCGCCGGTTCGACGTGATCGGCGTCGAGGACCTCAACATCGCGGGAATGACCCGGTCTGCGCGCGGTTCGGTGGAGGTGCCGGGCCGTAACGTTCGGCAGAAGGCCGGGCTGAACCGGGGCATCCTGGCCAACGGGTGGGGCGGCCTGGTCCGGCGGCTGGAGCACAAGGCGCCCGGACGGGTGGTGAAGGTTGATCCGCGGTACACGTCGCGGACCTGTAGCGCCTGCGGGCATGTCGCCGGGGAGAGCCGTGAGAGTCAAGCGGTCTTCTCGTGCGTGGTCTGCGGGTTCGAGGTCAACGCCGATGTGAACCGCGGCTTGCAATGTTCGTGATACGGCCGCAGGGCATGCGGTCGCTGCACGGGGAGGCCCCGCCGCTGGGCGGGCCTGCGAACCGTGAACCCCAACACGACCTGCCCCTCACGGGGTAGACGGTCGCTGTTGGAATCCTCCTCGTTCACCGAGGGGGGATGTCAAGAGTCGAGGACCGCGAAGACGACCTTGCCGACGTCGCCGGCCAGCGGCCGGGCGCCCCAGCAGCGGGTGAACCGCTCGACCACGAACAGGCCACGGCCCGACTCATCATTGACGTCGGCGCTCTGGATGCGCGGCATGTCGCACACGGAGTCCTGCACCTCCACCCAGACCGCGCCGTCGCCCGTCCGTCCGATGCGGAAGATCACCTCGTCGTCCGCCGTGGTCGCGTACCGGATGGCATTGGTGACCAGTTCACTGGCGATCAGGCACGGGACGAAGTCGTCCACGTCCCAGCCGCCCATCACGAGCCGCACGAACCGCCGCACCTCCGCCACGGCCTTGAGGTCCCGCTTGACCACCATCTCCCCGTGCACCGCCTCGCCCACAACCGTCTCCCTCACTGTGCGTTTCGTTCACCACACATTGAGCCACTTTTCGCCGTAGTATTTGGTTGCCGCTTTGAGGTGGCAGACAGCGGAAGATCACTGTCTAGGTTGGCAGATTCCAAGAGAGGATCCAGCGCCATGCCCCCGCGTCGTTCTCGTCGCCCCAGCGAGTCCCCCGCCCTCATTGCCTTCGGCCGACAGATGCGTCGGATGCGAGAGGCCAAGGGCATCAAGCAGGAGACGATCGCCCACATCACGCAGGTCAGCGGGCCGCAGGTAAGCAAGATCGAGAACGGAAAGAAGCGGGCTACGCGATCGTTCGTGGAGATCGTCGACGACTACCTGGAGGGGGACGGCGCACTTATCAGCCTTTGGGGGGACCTGAACAAAGATGGCCATCCTGTTCCGATCTGGTTCGACTGGCCCCAGATCGAAGCGGACGCGATGATCATGGTCTGCTGGGAACATTCAGTGATTCCTGGCCTCGCTCAGACTCCGGCCTACGCGTTGGCGATCCTTCGCGGCAACCAGGAGGCTGCCGACGCCCGAATCAGCCGCCAGGCCATCCTCACCAGGACTAGTGGAGCTGCCGCACCGACCGTCACGTTCTTGATCGATGAGCAGGTACTCAACCGCCTGGTGGGCACGGCCGAGACGATGAGGGAGCAGCTTGAGCACCTCATAGAGATGAGTATGTTGCCCAACGTCACGGTTCAAGTAGTGTTGGGAAGTGGCGAGCACGACGGCAACATGGGTGCGTTCGTAGTCGCGACGATGGATGACCGCAGCGAGATCGCTTATGTCGAGACGGGCGTACGCGGCATCACGACAGATGACCCCACTGACCTGGCAACTCTGGATCGAACCTTGGCGGATCTCCGTTCGCGGGCACTCACGCAACAAATGTCGTGTGAATTGATTAGAAAGGTGGTCCAGGAGAAATGGACCTGACGGAAGCCAAGTGGCGTAAGAGCAGCTACAGCGGCTCCAACGGCGGCAACTGCGTTGAGCTGGCAAGACTCCCCATGATGGTGGCGGTGCGGGACAGCAAGGACCCGGACGGGCCGGTCCTGCTCTTGACCCGCGAAGCCCTGCGCACGGCCGTCCAGGCAGCCGCCTCCACGAACGCCTGAGCCCCACCGACCGACCCCCTGAGCCCTCCAACCCTCACCACCGAGGGTCGGGGGGCCTTCCATTTCGGCAGCCAAATGTCCTCACCGCTGTCCGGCTCATACCGCCACGCGCCACATGGATTCCGCGCGCCATGGGCATCCAATGGACATGGACCCGAGCAACACCCAGTGGCGCAAGAGCAGCTACACGACGCCCAACGGCGGCAATTGCGTTGAGCTGGCAAGTCTGCCGAACAACGTGACCTGGCGTAAGTCGAGCCAGAGCGGCGAGAACGGCGGCAACTGCGTTGAGTTGGCTGGGCTCGCTGATGTGGTGGCGGTGCGGGACAGCAAGGACCCGGACGGGGAAGTCCTGATGCTGCGGCGCGAGGCCCTGCGCACGGCCCTCCAGGCTGCCGCCATTGAGAACGCCTGAGCCGACGCCCATCGTTGAAGTGGTGCGGGCGGGACTCTGACGGTCAGGGATTAGTACCAGCATGCCGCGCACGCCACCGGCGGCGAGCCGTCGGTGGGCCTGTGCCGCGTCTTCTAGTGGCAGCCGCTCCGCGACCCGGGTGGTGAGCTCGCCCGCGGCCGCCGGCTTTGACAGCTCGGCGAGTTGACCACCATTGGGCTCCACGAGCACGGTGATCGGCTCGATCCCGCGCGCTGGACCAACTCGGCGATCTCCGCACTGACCGGACGGCTCGGAGACCCGCCGCCCCAGCGCCAGGACTGGTCCCGCCGCGTCGCCACGTCCTCACTGGCCGAACACGTCACCCGTTGCCGCACCTCACTCGTCGACCACGCCGCGCTCATCAGGGCCACCCAAGAGTGCTTCGAGTTCCCGATGTGCGACCGCGACCCACTGCCCTACTGGACGCGGGGGCGCGTGACCCTCCTGGGCGACGCCGCCCACCCGATGTACCCCTTGGGGTCGAACGGCGCCGGGCAGGCCATTCTGGACGCCAGTGACCTCAGCACCCACCTGGAGCGCCACGCCGATCCCGCCGAGGCGCTCCGGGCCTACCAGCGCGATCGCCTGCCGGTTACCGGCGAGGTGGTCCTCCGCAACCGCCAGGGCGGACCGGAGAACGTGATCGACGAGGTCGAACGCCGCGCCCCCGAGGGCTTGTCCCGCCTGGAGGACGTGATCGACCCCGCGGAACTGGAAGCCGTCGTCAACGCCTACGTCCACACGTCCGGCTCCTCTAAGGACCAGGTCAACCGCCCCTGATCCTGCAGTTCTTGCACGAGGACCCACAAACAGCTGAGGGCCCGGCGGTCACCGGGCCCTCGATTCAATCACGGTCACTCGGACCTGATGTGACCGTCACTGGTGTTGAGGTCGATCTCGGTGTCGTGCGGCACCGAGATGACGACCTGCAGTCCAGAGGTGTCACCGGGCGCGCTCATGGTGGTCCCTTCCGGGCTCACGGTAGCGTCACCTTCGGCGCCCATGCGCTGGACGATGGCGCCCTTGGTGCGCACGTTCTTCATGACCTGGCTCGCCGGGCGGGACCGCCCATCGGCATCGCGGCCCATGCTCTGGACAACGTTGCCCCCGGCGGTCACCCCCCTCAGGACCTGGCTGTTCCCCTGGCCCTGGTGGGGCTCACCGCCAAGGAGGCGGCGAAGCCTGGCCCGCAGACCATGCGGTCGCGCCGGAGGCGCCGGAGGCGCCGGTCGCGCCGAAGGCACCGTCAGGACCACATGGTCGCCGTCGGGGATGAGTTCGGCGGTCTCCACCGTCGCCGCCTGCTCGGCGGTTCCGGTGATGACTACCGTGATGTTGTGGTACTCCCAGCCTCGCTGGACGGTGACGGAGGCGTCGCCTACGTCACCCTCAAGCCGAGCCAGGGCCGGAGCAGTCAGAGTACGCTGCCGCATTTTCGACTCCCTTTTCGTTGCGCCTGCACTGCGTACTTGACCGTCCGGACCGGCGGGGTACCGGCAAGCTGGGCGGCTCGGCTCCCGAGCCAGCAGGGGAAGCGGAAGCGTGCCTATCTAGCCTGCTTTCCCAGATTGGCCTTCATCTCGGCGAGGACGAGAACACGGCGCCGTACCACGCCAACCGGATCCGGCCAGCGGTGAAGCCGATCTGAAGCCGATCTGAAGCCGCCGAGGTATTCCCTGGTGCTGCTTGCTCCCTGACCGCTGCACAAGGGAAAAAATGAAGACCGTGAAATGGGCCTGTGTGACTGCCCTGACCGCCGCGCTCCTGACCAGCCTGACACCCTCCGCATCAGCGCAAGCGGCGTATCACAATTACGTTCACAACACAGGAACGGTCGGCATCGGTGCCATCCAGTTCTGGGACGGCTATTACAAACACGCCCCCGGTTACGATGACATCATCCCGGGCGGGAGCTGGTCGGGGTACAGGCCGGGGACTGCCGGCTTCTACGTCGGGCCAGGGTACTGCGTGAGAATCCGCGGCTGGAATAACGGGAGTCCGAGTTCTCCGCCGCCTCCGTCGGCATACACGGACCCCCAGGTCGTCGGGACCGGGTGGTGGGAGTTCATGGATCTTCACGAGGGCTACGACGTGAAGGCTTTGCGTACCGGCGATCCAGGCTGCGCCCCGTCGTACTTCGACATCCTGGTCAAACCTGGGAACCCCTGGCCGGACCGGGTTCAGACGGGCCGGTAGCATCCCCTCTTCAATCGCGGGGAGGCGTCTCGTTCGTCCAGCCCTCGCTGAGCGTGCAGGTGTAGTCGAAGCGGAGGCCTGCCCGCATCCCGGTCTTGCCCGCCTTCTTGAGGACCATCTGGTCGCCGAGCACGTCGTTGGTGTTCGGATCCAGGACGAGCTGGTACTCCACGACCGACCCGTCGGCCCGTTCGACCCACGGCCCGGCCAGGCCCACGCCCGTACGGCCGCACGCGTTCTGGACCGTCCCGACGGACCGGATCCCGGACAGCCCGGCCAGCATCCGCAGCACCGCTGCGCGCGACTTCGGCGCTGCCAGCTTGTCGCCGATGTAGCGGGCCCCGGTCATCAGCTCGTTGGCGCTGCCGTCCACAAAACCGGCGTCCCGGCGCACCAGCGCGACGAACGCGGCCGGGTCCGCACCGGAGGCGATCCGAGATTCCACGCTCGGCGGATCGGTGCTCGGATCCAGGACGTAGCCGGGTCGGTGCGGCTCCAGCGGCTTGCCGTCCCTGGTCAGGTCGAGGCGGTCACCGTCGGCTTCGGCCCGCCAGCGCGTCGGGGACCCGGCCTTGCGCCACGCCGCCATGTCCTCGGGCGTCCGCGGCCCCGCCGGATTGGCCTTCTCGGCGAAGTGGCCGCGGCCGGGTCCGGTGCCCGGCTGCCAGGCGTCGCTCTCCACTTCCGTGTAGATCACGTAGCCCCCGTCCTCGGAGACGACGTGCCACGCCTGCCCCCGGAGCGTGCGCTGCCGCCAGAAGCGGCCCGCCTTCGGTGACGTCCCGGCCTCCAGCTTCGTCGCGGCGGCCAGCAGGAACGTCCGCGCCTGAAGGTGCTGCTCCGCCGCCTGCTCCTTGGGCAGCACCGGGTTCGCGCCCCCGTCTCCGAGGGATGCGGTCGCGACCACGGCGGCGGTGGCGGCTGCGGCCAAACCCAGCCCGAGCCCGAACCGCAGCCGCCACGGCCGCTTGCGCGGCTCTGGAACGGCCGGCCGCATCAGCTCCTCCAGCCGGCGCCGCCCCTCACCGGTCTCCAGGGCCGACGGGCCTCCCTCGTCGAACGTCTCCGCGACCATCGTCAGCTCATCCATGGGACTCCTCCTCATCCGTGTGATCGATCCGGCCCAGTGCCTCCCGCAGCTTCCTTCGAGCCCGGCTCATCCGCGATCCGACCGTTCCCCCGGGAATCTCCAGCGCCGCCGCGGCCTCCTCGTAGCCGAGGCCGCCGACCGCGACGAGCAGCAGCACGTCCCGATCGCCCTCTGTCAGCGCTGCTACGGCCGCCGCCAGCCGAGGGCGCATGTCCTCGGCGGTGAGGCGTTCCACGACCCGTTCCTCGTGCCCGGCGGCCGCGGCCCCCGTGCCGAGACGCGCGATCGCCGCCATGCGGCGGTTCTCGGTGCGCCGGTGCTGGCCGACCAGGTTGGTGGCGATGCCGTACAGCCAGGGCCGCAGGGCGCCACGCGCCGGGTCGAACCGGTCCCGGTAGCGGTACGCGGCCAGGAACGTCTCAGCGGCGATATCGGCGGCGTCGTCGCGGCCGAGCCGAGCCGCCACGTACCGGTAGATCTGGGGAAAGTACTCGTCGTAGATCTCGGCGAATCGGTCGGGCTCATGCCAAGACCCTTTCGGCGCGCGCACGGCGCGCGTCGAGGGTGTCATGGGTGGTTCCCTGTCATATCTGGCCTTCCAGACACGTATCGGCGGTCACCCTCTTGTAAGCCGGAACGCGGAATCTTCTTCACGGGCGCGCCCCGGACGGCCGCCGAGCCGACACCATGGAGCGCGTGGAGAGTGCGGGACGACCTCGCTCCCTGATGGCAAGCTCCCTGAAAAGGGGCGTCCTTCGTGGCATTTCTGGTCGGCCGTCGACCTGGCAAAAACAAACAGGAGCCCGGGCGGGGGCTCCTGCAGATGGATCCGTCGGATGGATCCGTCGGATGGGTCAGTCCTTGGCGAGGCCCTTGGCGGCGCCGATGATGCCGCCCAGGGAGACGCCGAAGACTAAGGCGCAGCCGTGGAGGATGACGATCACCCGCGGGACGTCGCCGAGCAAGGGCGAGATCGCGATGATGATCGCGAGACCGAAGGTGCTCTTCGTGGCCCTTCCGGTGAGGGAACGGCGGTCGCCACCGCTGCTGAAGAAGGCAGTGAGGCCGCAGAGGATGCCCCCCAGAACACCGTTGGTGATCGCGAGGGGAGCGCTCGCGTGTACGAGGCCGTACATGGCGAACCCGATGAGCACGCCGACGACGGCTCCGAGGATGGTGCCGACGGCGGTGCGAGCGAGATTTCGCATGGTGGTACTCCTGTTCTTTGAGTGGGTGCCCGAGCTGCGCCCGGACACCGTTCGTGTGGTTTGGTCGGCCGCCTGCGCTGAAAGCAGGTGCCACCTTCGACCGTTCAGAAGACGGCAAGCAGCGCAAGCCGATCCCAGAACGGGCTGTCCCGCTAGGCGGGCGGTGTGGGTTGGAACGGGTGTACCTCGTGCATCCCGTTCTCGATCACGATGTACGTCGATTCGGGCACCTCGTTCCAGACGCCGGGCAGGTCTCGCAGCGGCTCGGAAACGACGAGCCGCGCGTTGTCCGACAGCCGCTCCCGGGCGAAGCTCTCCGGATGCAGCTGCCGGAGGCTGCGTGCCTCGGTGCTGTAGAACAGGGACCGCGACCTTTTCTCGCTGGAGTACCGGAAGGACCACAACCGCTCACCGTCAGACGTCGCGATGGTCATCTGGACCGGGTGCTCGACGCCGTGCTCCCGCCCGGTCGCCTCGACCAGACCGACCATCCGCTCCACCGCCGCCGGCGGGTCCTCGCGAAGCCCGAAGGTGAGCGCGAGGAAGAACATGACCTCCGAATCCGTCGAGCCCTGGATCGCCGGGTAGAGCTCCGGGTCGACGGCGAATACAAGATCGCGTTTGAGGCGGTCGAAGTCGGCGATCGCCCCGTTGTGCATCCACAGCCACCGGCCGTGGCGGAAGGGGTGGCAGTTGGTCTGCTGCACCGCTGATCCGGTGGAGGCGCGAATGTGCGCGAAGAACAGTCGCGATCGGAAGTGGCCGGCGAGCTCGCGCAGGTTCAGGTCGCTCCACGCCGGTACGACGCTCCGGATCACCGTGGGAGGGACGTCGCTGCCGTCTCCATACAGGCCCAGACCGTGCCCGTCGCCGTTGGTGGTCTCGGCTCCCAGCCGGGCAAAGCGGCTCTGCTCGATCAGCGAATGCTCCGGTTGGAAGAGGAGTTCGTCGAGAAGGATCGGCGAACCGCTGTAGGCAAGCCATCGGCACATGCGTGCCCCCTACCCGCGATCGCCCCTACCCACCAGCAGGCGTGCTGTCGATGCCTGCTCAGGGCCCCTCCCGCCGCCGCCCGTGAGCGCCATGTCCGCTGGCCATCCCGGCCCGAGCACGCCCTTTCAGAAAGGCCGGGCGGCCCTCTGCCCATCAACCGCCGGCCGCCGGATCGGCCGTCCCGTCGCATACTCTGAAGACAAGATCGAGTACGCCCGCCTCTTGAGGGCTCAGGTCGACTCCCTTGGCGTCGTCGCCGCCAAGACCAGGATCCCCAAGACCTCCCTGCATCGCTACCTGACCCCCACTGCCCAGGAGGCCTGAACGATGGCGGCATACGCAGCGGCCCTGCCCGTCCTGGCCGGTGTACTTCTGACCCTGGCCGGCATGGAACTGGCCTGGAAACGCTTCACCGGCCGCGGACTGCTGCCCTGGCTACGCCGCCGCTCGGGCACCCCGCTGTCGGCGACCGGTTTCGAGGAGTTCACTGCGATCTTTCAAGGCAGTAAACGCACCGAACTCGCCCACCGCCAGATCCAGCTGGTGCTCCGCCACGACGAGAGCGACGGCGCGCCGCCGACCACCCGGATCGACCTCGACCAGGGCATCGCCGTCATCACCCGACCGCGTCCTGGCGACGAGGCACGCTGACCCCGTCCTGGCCTACTGACCCGCCTTGGGCACCCGCGTGTGCACCGCGGTGTACTGGCTGATGAAACCACCGGGGTAGGCGACCAGCGGAGCCGTAGACCGCGACTGGCCTCGGCCGACCAAGCCATCGGCACATGCGTGCTCCCTACCTGGGGTCACCGCTGCCCACCGGCTCCCCCGCCCGCGCCGCCGCACGCCGGTCAAGCGATGGCGGCGGAGGTCACGGTGCCTGGGAGAGGATGAACTCTTCGTATCCGTCGGGCAGTCGCATGTCGCGCGACAGCATCCAGTGCACTCGGCCGGCGCCGGTCAGCGCGAGGGTCGCTCGGTAGCCGGTCTCGACGTCCATCCCGTGGAACCGGTCTCCCAGTCCCGTCAGATAGTCCTTCAGCAGTTCTGCAAATGTGCTCAGCGCCAGACTGGCGAGGTCGGCGCCGACGGGACCGGTGCCGAGCGTGGCCCAGTCGAGCACGACGGTCGTGGTGTCCGCTGACCGGATCAGGTTTCCGGCGGAGAAGTCGCCGTGCGTCAGAACATGCGGCGTCCGGGCCAGTTCGTCGAGCAGTTCGCCGCGTCGTTGCCATAGCCGGGCAATGCGCGGATCGGCGTCGACGGCCGACCAGTCGAGGTCGCTGACCGCTATCCGCTGGGCGAGCTGGTGTCCGGCGAGCCAGGGCACGTCCGGAACGGCGGCGGCCGCCTGCCAGGCGCCGAGCCGATGCGCCGCACGGTGAGGCGACTCGGCCGCACCGTCGACATCGGCCAGATAGGCCACGTCGTCGACGACCCCGTAGCAGTGCGGCGCGGCCAGGCCGGGTCCGGCGGGCAGCAGGCCGCTGGCATAGGCGAGCGGCTCGCGCCGCCAGTACGCCCAGTGGCGGGGATCATCGGCGTGCGCGGCGTGCCGCCCCGGTGCTCACCGGATGGAACTCCTTGCGAACCAGGCGGAACGGCAGTTCCTCGGTACCGCACCTGGCGGTGCCGGACAGCCGGGTGACGGCGCCGGTCGCCGCGCCGCTGCTCCCGATGATCGGCTCGCTCCGGCAACCGAGGAGTGAGGCGTCCGGCCGAGCCAGAACCGCGGCCAGCACCTGATCGGGCACTCGATGGTCCATGCGCCGGACGCTACGCCCGCCAAACGTCCAAGGCCCGCGAATAAACCTCAGATCCACCGCACCCGTTGGTGGGTTCCGTTACCGGCGTCCGCCGAACTCCCAGGGGTGGACCTCGACGGCGGCGTACCGGTCAGAGGTCAGGACGGCGCGTGCCGTGTCCGCGTCCGGGGCGCGGACCAGTGCCGCCGTCCCCACCCAGGTGGCGCCGTCGTCCGACAGCAGCGGCCCGTACGCGACCAGCTCGTCCGTGCCAGGCGGCACGGCAAGGTCCTCGGCCTCCCCCGAACCGAGGCCGAGCACCAGAAAGCGGCTGCCGCCGGTCCGGCCACCGGGGAAGTCCCACATGGTGCGGCCCAGCGCGTTGCGCCACCGGCGCACCAGCACGTCCCGGTACACGCCGACCTGGTAGCCGGGCTCTTCGAAGGCGAACGCGCGGGCGGCGGCCGCGTCCGGCAGGTCGACGATGTGCACGCTGCCGGTGGCCGTCTCACCGTCGGCGGTGAGGGTCGGGCCGCGCGCGATCATCTCCTTCGCGTACCCGTCCATGTAGGACCAGTGCTCTTCCAGCAGCTCGTAGCGCAATGCCATCGAATCGGGCCGGTCGCGGTGGTAGACGAAGAACTCCATGCCCGCAGTCTCTCAGCATCCCCCGGACGAGATCCGGATCGTCCGGCCGTCTCAGTGGACGTGCAGGTGGGGTGTGAGCATGCCGACGAGTTCTTGCCACAGGGCGGCTTCGGCGGGCCGGGGCCTGGACACAGAGAACTCGCGATCCCGGTGGGAGGTCGGTGGGTCAGACGGTGGGGGTCACTCCGGCGGCGGCGAGGACCTTGCGGTGCTCGCGGTACAGGGCGTCGAACGCGGCGATCTCCGCGTCGTCGTCCTCACGCGTGAACGCGAGCGGCCCGTCCCCGGCCAGGTCGCCCGGGTCGAACTCGGCGCGGTAGACGATCGTGGCGTTGCCCTCCAGGACCGGCTGCCACCGGCCGTCCCGCTCCTGCAGCCACGACCGCGCGACGCCGCCCGGGTTGCGCACCCGCACCGGCACGTCCGGCGCGACCCGGCCGAGCCGCGACAGCACCGCGCGGGACGCCGCGACGCCGGAGCCGCAGCTCTGCGTCAGCCCGGCGCCGCGCTCGTACGTCTGCGCATAGACCTCGGACGAGTCCGCGTTCAGCGGCAGGACGAAGCTGACGTTCGCGCCGAGCGGGAAGACCTCCGGGGTGTCCGCCACCCGCAGGCCGGTCTTCACCAGGTCCCCTTCGTCATAGGCGTCGATGACGCTGACCAGGTGCGAGTTCGGCACGGCCACCGCGGTCGCCGGCAGCGCCGCGTGGTAGGACTCCAGGGCCTGCTCGATCACCGGGGACGGGACGCCGGCGACGATCGGGTCGGCCGGAGAGAAGTCGACCGGCGGCAACTCCACCGCGGTCTGCCGCACGCCGTGCGGCGTCAGGCCCGCGTCGCGCACCGTGAACGCGTAGGGGCCGGTGTGCAGGACGATCTGCTCGGCGTCGTAGCGGTCCAGCAGCAGCCTGCCCGCGCCGCGCATCCCGTTGCCGCAGAGCAGCGCCGCGGACCCGTCCGGGTTGAAGAACCAGGCCCGTCCCGTCCCGTCGCCGTCGTCGGCCACGAAGTACACGCCGTCCGATCCGAGCCCCAGCCTCCGGTCGCACAGCCGCTCCACCGCACTGGTGAGCCGCCCGCCCGGAAAGCGGTCCTCGGGCGCGCCCTCGATGACCAGGATGTCGTTACGACTCCCGTGGATCTTGGTGACCGGCAACTGTGACATGACGCCTTCCGACGCGATTCCCCCTGATGAAGCCCCCGACCGGCCCATGCTACCCGCCGGTCCACAACCCCCATCGAGCTGATCGCGCCGACGCCGCCTCAGTGTGCCTCAAGGGACACAGCGGCTCCCGTGTCTCCGCACAGTGGCCGGGTCAGTGCCGAGGGTGAGACGCGAGGTGCTCGCCGACCCGCCCGACAAGGAGGGTCATCTCGTAGCTGATCTGCGCCGGGTCGACGTCGGCGTCGCTGAGCACGGTCAGCGAGGCGCCCTCGCCCGCAGCGGTCACGAACAGGAACGCGTTGCGCATCTCGATGATCGTTTGATGCACCTCCCCCGCGTCGAACTGGCTTCGGGCGCCCTGCGCGAGGCTCTGCAGCCCGGCGGCCAGCGCGGACAGGTACTCCGCGTCCTCCCGGCTCAGGCCGGCGGACGCCCCCATGAGGAGCCCGTCCGCCGACTGCACCACCGCCCTGGTCACCTGGGGCACACGTTCGACGAGCCCGTCGATCAGCCAGTCCAGCCGGTCGGTCGATTCGCCCTGCAGCGGCGTCACGTGAGTTCTCCTCTTCCGAGACAGCGGTGAGGGTCCGGGTTTGCCGAACGCCGCCACATGATTCCATCGGCACCCGGCAAGATCCACAGAATTCCAGACAAATGATCAAATCTGTGGCTACGGTGTCACGAGACTCAGCCGCCCGGTGCAACACCAAGCCTGGGAGACGACACCATGAACAACGTCATCAGCCGTATCCCCGCCGACCTCGTCCGTTTCGTCAGGTGAGGGGCCCCCGCCGGCGCTCGATTCGGTTCTCGCTTTTCGGCCTGATCATCATCCCGATGATCTCACTGGTCACGTTGTGGGGCTTCGCGGCGCAGAGCACCGCGTCCAAGGCCGTCAACCAGCGCAACCTCGACACCACCAACGAGATCTACGGCAATGCCGCGCAGCCGATGCTGGTCACTCTGGCGCAGGAACGGCAGGAGTCGGTGGTCTGGCTGAGCCGCGACGGCCTCCTGCCGCGCACGTCGATGGACGCCGTCCGCAAGAAGATGGACGGCACGATCGTCCAGATGAACAAGGCCGTGCGCTCCGGCAAGTTCCAGGCCACCCTGAACGACCCGATGAAGCGGCGGCTGTCGACGCTGATGGAGAAACTCAACCGGATCAACGATCTCCGGGGCCAGGTCGACTCCCGCGCCATGACGAGGCTGGCGGCGTTCAACGCCTACAACGACGTCCTCGAAGCCCACTTCCGGTACGTCAACGTGCTCGTGGCCGGCGACGGCCTCCAGCAGGCGTTCCACCTGGCCAACATGTCGCGCGCCACCGAGTTGCTCGGACGCGAGGCGGCGCTGGTGGGCGGCGTGCTCTCCGCCGGGGGCCGGATGACGGCCGCCGAGTACACCGCGGTCACCAAGCTGGTGTTCGAACGGCGGTACCTGGAGACCTCGAGCCTCTCCGAGCTCAAGCGGGCCACCGGCGCTCCCTACCAGCAGGCACTGTCGTCCTCCGCCGTGAAGTCCTTCACCGCGGTGGAGGACGGCATCCTGGCGACCCGTCCCGGAGCCAGGTTGCAGACCAACCCGGCCGCGTGGAAGGCCGCTGCGGCGGCCTCCATCGGAGAGATGGACGGTGCGCTCGGAAAGTCCCGGGTGATACTGGCCGACGACGCCAAGCAGGTCTCCGACGAGACCCTGCTGCGCCTCGCTCTCATCGGCGCCACCGGCCTGTTCGCGATCGTCCTGACGGCGTTCCTCATGCTCCGGTTCGGCCGCCGCATCAGCCGCGACCTGCGCGGCCTGCAGGGCACCGCGCACGCCCTGGCCGAGGAGCGGCTGCCCGACGTGGTGCGGCGGCTGAGCCGCGGAGACAAGGTCGATGTGGCGACGGAGGCCCCGCCGCTGGAGGTCGGTAGGACGGCCGAGGTGTTCAACGTCGCGGCCGCGTTCTCGTCCGTCCAGCGCACCGCCGTCGAGGCCGCCGTCGGCCAGGCCGAGCTGCGCACGGCGGTGAACCAGGTGTTCCAGAACCTGGCCCGGCGCAACCAGTCGCTGCTGCACCGCCAGCTGGCGATGCTGGACACGCTGGAACGCAAGGCCTCCGACCCGGACGCCCTGGCCGACCTGTTCGCCATCGACCACCTCACCACCCGCATGCGGCGGCACGCCGAGGGTCTGATCATCCTGTCCGGCGCCGCGCCCGGTCGCGGCTGGCGCCATCCGGTCGGCGTCCTGGACGTGCTGCGCGGCGCCATCGGCGAGATCGAGGACTACGCCCGTGTCGATGTGGTCAGCACGGCGGAGGAGGGCATCGTCGGCCCGGCCGTCGCCGACGTGATCCATCTGCTGGCCGAGCTGATCGAGAACGCGACCGTCCTGTCGCCGCCGAACACGCCGGTCGAGATCGACGCCGGGCTGGTGGGCCAGGGGTTCGTGGTGGAGATCCAGGACCGCGGCCTGGGCATGGGCCCGGACAAGCTGGCGGCCTTCAATGAGCAGCTCAGCCGCAAGCCGGAGTTCGACCTGACCAACGGCGAGCAACTCGGGCTGTTCGTCGTCGGGACCCTCGCGCACCGGCACGGGATCAAGGTGGCACTGGAACCGAACTCCTACGGCGGAATCAAGACCATCGTGCTCCTGCCGCACTCGATAGTCGTGTCAGCGGACCGGACCCGCGGTGTGGCCGACGCCGACACCGGTTCGGCGGGCGTCCCGGCGAACGCCCCGACCGGTACCGCTCCGGACGGGACCGCGCCGCCGGCCGGCTCCGACCCCCGGAACATCACCGGCCGGGACGAGCAGGAGTATGCGATGGACTCCGTGGGACGGCACCGCGTCGGCATCACCGAGCCCCGCGCCGGCCACGACCCGCTCGGCATGCCACCGCCGCCCGAGCCGCCGCCGGCGAAGACGTCGTCCACGACCGCGGGTACCCACGCGGGGATGCCGCGCCGCGTACGCCGCGCGAACCTGGCCCCGCAGCTGCGCGAAGCCGCACCGCCCGCCCCGGAGGAGACGCAGTCGTCCGGACGGGCGGAACGCTCGCCGGAGCGGGCCCGTTCGGTCATGGCCTCGATGCAGAGCGGGTGGCGGCGCGGGCGTTCCGAGCCGCCGCCGGTCCCGCCCGCCGAACGGAACGACGAGGGTGAGCGATGACGGAACCACCGATCACGGCCGAGGACGTGCGCCGGCTCCTCGACGGCTTGGTCGGCAGCGCGGGGAGGTTGGGCGGTGCGGTCCTCCTTTCCAAAGACGGGCTGGTCGTGGCTTGCTCCTCCGGTCTCGGCCGGGAGGACTCCGAGCATCTGTCCGCGCTGGTGGCAGGCGTGCAGGGACTCGCCCGCGGCGCGTGCCGGCGGTTCGGCGGCGGCGAGCTGATGCAGAGCGTCATCGAGATGGACTCGATGCTGGTGTTCATGGTGCCGTCCGGGGAGCACGCATGCCTCGCCGTGCTGAGCCCCCCGGACGAGGACGCGGGCGCGGTCGTGTACGAGATGACCGAACTCGCCGAGCGGCTCGCCGAGCGACCGCCGGTCATGCCCCGGCTGTCGGGGTCGAGCCTCAGGTGAGGCCGGGTGAGCAATGACCGAATGGCTTGACGGGGACGCGGGACCGGTCGTCCGTCCCTACACGGTCACGCGGGGCAGGACGCGGCTACGCGATGACAGCCTCGACCTGATCTCCGTACTGGAGGCGACCGGTGTGCCGGTTCCGCGGCGGGTGCGGCTTGACCCTGAGCACCGCAGGCTGGTGGCGATCTGCCGGCGGCCGATCACCTTCGCCGACTTGGCGTCCGAGATCAACCTGCCCGTCGGCGTCGTGCGCGTCCTCGTCGACGACCTGCGCGACGAAAACCTGCTCAGGGTGCTGAAACCGACCCCCACCGGCGACACCCCGGACGAGCTCGTACTAAGGAAGCTGCTGAATGGACTACGTGCACTCTGACACCGCCGTCCACGAACCGGGCGCGGCCGCCACCGGAGGCGAGGGTAAGCTGACCGCCGCGAAGATCCTCATCGCCGGCGGGTTCGGGGTCGGCAAGACGACGATGGTGGGCTCGATCAGCGAGATTCGCCCGCTGCGCACCGAGGAGCTCCTCACCGACCGGAGTGTGGGCGTCGACGACACCACAGGTGTCGACAACAAGATCAGCACGACCGTGGCCATGGACTTCGGCCGGATCACGCTCCCGGACGACCTGGTGCTGTACCTGTTCGGGACGCCGGGCCAGCAGCGTTTCTGGTTCATGTGGGACGAACTGGCGCTGGGCGCCATCGGCGCGGTGGTGCTCGCCGACGTGGGCCGCCTCGCCGACTGCTTCGCCGCCGTCGACTACTTCGAGGACCGCCGCACCCCGTTCATGGTCGCGGTCAACTGCTTCGACGGCATCGAGCGCAAGGATCCCGAGGACGTGCGGATCGCGCTGGACCTGGACGAGGACGTGCCGCTGGTGCTGTGCGACGTGCGCAGCCGGGACTCGGCCAAGCGGGTGCTGATCACCATGATCGAGTATGTCCTCACCAAGACCGCGTCCCGGCGCTGAGCGGGTCCGCCGGCACGACCGCGAAGACGTGCCGGGGGTCGCTCAGCGCGGTGTCGGCCGATCGTAGAACTCCCCGTCCCTGACGACCGGATGCCACCACGGATACTTGGCCGGGGACAGGTCCGCCACCCGCTGCAGCCGGTCGGCGTCCCGAACCAGGTGCGCCGTGCCTTCGAGCACCAGGTCGACGTCGTCACCGGGCAGGTAGGTCTCAGCCCCCTCGTGGTCGTATCACGCCGGGCGTCTTCCGTGGAGTCTCAGAGGATCCATGGCGCTCAAGGAGCGGAGCAGAACCAGGCCGAGCGCGACACTGAAGACGCAGTCGGTGAGCCAGTGCTTGTCGGTCAGGGTGAGGGCCACCGCCACCACCATTCCTGCCGTCACCGCGATGTGGTGGCGACGGCGCGGCGGTAAGCGGACCCGGGGGAACGCGACGACGAGCAGTTCCAGCAGGACCCAGACGAGCACGAACGCGTTGAGGGTGTGCCCGGACGGAAAGGCGTCCCCGCGCCTGAACAGCACATCGGTCTCACTGATCGGATAAGTCCTGGGAATCGCCGCCTTCAGCACCACCTGCAGCAGTGACACACCGCCCACGATGACGGCGCTCATGAGGGGAAGGCGCCAGGAACGAGTACGCGCCGCGGCGATGAGCGCCAGCGGAACCATGACCGCCACCAGGACGCCGCGCTGGCCGAGCTTGGTGAACACGTCGACCGCCGTCAGCGACGCGCCCTGGATGTGCCCGTCGCAGAACTCGTGGACGATGTGGTCGAGCCGCCGCAGCGGGCCGTCCGCGAGCACGTCCACCGTGACGAGCACCATGACCGCGACGAGCAGGCCGTTCCAGCGCTTCGCCCCAGACTTCACGTACTGGAGCATTCCCGGCGGCGAGGCCGTTCACGTCACGGCGTGAGGATGGCGCGGCCCCGGACCCGCCCGGCGTCCAGGTCGTCGATCGCGGACTGGAAGTCCTCCAGCGCGTACTTGGCGGTGTGCAGGATGACCGCCCCTCGCGCCGCGAGCGCCATCAGGTCGGACAGGTCGTTGTAGGACCCGACGAGGTCGCCGATGAAGCTGATCTCCGCGGAGATGATGTCGATCGTGGGGACGTCGATGTTCTCGCCGTAGCCGACCACGTGGTAGTCACCGGCCCGCCGCAGCATCCGGACGCCCTCCGCGGTCGCACCGCCCTCGCCGACGAAGTCGACGACGACCTCGGCGCCCTGCCCGCCGGTCAGGTCGAGGACCTTGCCGACGTGCGGGCCGTCCGCGACGATCGCCTGGTCGGCGCCGATCTCCGCAGCGAGCTTCACCGCGTCCGGGTCGCGGTCGACCACGATGAGCTCGGCGGGACTGATCGCCTTCAGCACCTGGACGCCGATGTGCCCGAGCCCGCCGGCGCCGATGACCACGCACCGGTCCCGCGGCGTGAGCCGCCGCGCCGCCTTGGCCGCGGCGTGGTACGCGGTGAGCCCGGCGTCGGCGAAGGCCGCCACGTCCGCCGGCTCCAGCGACTCGTCCAGCTTCACCACGCTCCGCGCGGACGTCTTCAGGTAGTCGGCGTACCCGCCGTCGGTGTCGATGCCGGGGAACGCGCTGTTCTCGCAGTGCACGTCGTCCCCGGACCGGCAGGCCCGGCACAGACCGCACGTGATCAGCGGGTGGACGATCACCTTGTCGCCCTCCGCCACGTTGGTGACCGCGGACCCCACGGCGTGCACCCACCCGGCGTTCTCGTGCCCGATCGTGTACGGGAGTTCGACCTGCGACTTCTCCGCCCACTGCCCTTCAAGGACGTGCAGGTCGGTACGGCACACGCCCGCGCCGCCGATCTTCACCACGACGTCGAACGGCCCTTCGGGCTCCGGGACGGGGGCCTCGGCCATCCGCAGGTTCTCGTGATACCCGACGACCTGCACGGCTCGCATCGCGCTCATGGCGCACCCCATACCCGCGAACGCCACGCCCGACCGTGCCCCGAGACGAAGGGGCTCCATGAAACAAGAAACCGCAGATCACCGGGATGGTGGTCTGCGGTTGCTGGTACCCCCGAGCGGATTCGAACCGCCGTTACCGCCTTGAGAGGGCGGCGTCCTAGGCCACTAGACGACGGGGGCCGGACCATGAACCCTCACGGTCTCCCGCTCGGGCCTCGCCCAGCCTACCGGACCCCCGCCCCCACCTCGACCCGATTTCGACCGACTCCGCCCCCCGCAGCCCATGTCACCCCTCTCGGCCGTGAACGGCCGAGCTTGGTAGCGGCGCGGCTGGCAGCCGTTCCGGGGGGACGCCTCACCCCGCCCTTTGCGCCCGGCCCGGTCGGACCCGTCCTGGCGCTAAGCCGGCGAGCCCGCACACGACGCAGCGACCCCGTCCCGGGCGGGCTGGTTGCGACGGGAGACATGCCCGCACCACGGCACGGGACATCGGAAGGTGTGGTTCGGATCCACTTTCAGGAACGACACCCCGGCCCGACGTGCCTTGTATTCCAGGAAGGTACCGAGTTGATGGAACGACCAAGCACAGGAATTGCCCCCAAAAAAGTGCGGGCGCACCCCAAACCGGCCGAGGCCGAACAGCGAGAGTTCCAGAGGGTCTCCCCCTGAAGCGACATTTGCGGACCCACCAAACCGAACGAAGCGCGATGAGCACGGCATCCCGCCACAGCCGGATTTCCAGCGGGTCGCCGCTCTCATGAGCGACGCTGCGGCCTTGCCGAAAACAAGTGATCCCCGATGAGCTTGGCGCCCGCCACAGCGAGGAATTCCAGGAGCGAGGCCCCCAGCGAAACACTACGAGCCTCGGCGAGGATGTCCGAAGGGCATCGAGCAGACAGCCCCGCCACGTGAGGGCGAAGCCCGAACAGCCGGGGGTTCCAGGGGGTCGCCCCCTGGGAGACACTGCGGGCACCGGCGAAATCGAGCGAAGCTCGATGAGCAGGTGGGCCCGCCACGTACCCCCGAGCGGATTCGAACCGCCGTTACCGCCTTGAGAGGGCGGCGTCCTAGGCCACTAGACGACGGGGGCGTGTGTCCGCCTGGGCGGACGCAGCTGGGGTACCAGGACTCGAACCTAGACTAAGTGAACCAGAATCACTCGTGCTGCCGATTACACCATACCCCAGTGAGGTACGGGCTCCCGAACCGTTTCCGGCCGGTCGCTCGCGCCTCGATGAGAATACAGGACCTTGGGACCTTGGCCAAAACGATTGGCCTGGCCCGACGTGTCACCGCGTGAAGTCGGGCGGCCCGATGTGCTCGCGGCCCCAGTCGACGAGCGGGCGGAGGCGCCGCCATGAGGATCGCACGCGCGTGAGGACCTCTTCCCGGTCGGCCATCCAGGGGTCGGCGGGCCAGCCCGAGTGGGCGTACAGGGAGCGGTGCCTCAGGAGGTCCAGCCGCGGATGGTCCGGGGAGGTCCCGCGTGGGCGGGTCTTGAGCCGGTCCCCCGCGATCTCCATGTCGGCCTTGCGCAGTTCGTCCACGATGCGCTGGAGTTCACCGCCGTACGTCTCCGAGCCGACGGCGTCCCGGTATCGGCGGAGCTGCTCAGGGGTCGGGGCGTACATGCCGCCCGCGACCATGAGGCCGTCCGCGTCGACCTGGAGGTAGAAGCCTTCGCTGGTGTGCCCGCCCTGGTGCGTCTTGTACGGGGTCTTGTCCTTGCTGAACCGCACGTCCCGGTAGGGGCGGAAGAGCTTGACCGCGCCGAACTCCTCCTCAAGCTCGGCGCACAGTTCCGTCAGAGGTTCGCGCACATGGCGTTCATAGGTGTCCTTATGGGACGTCCAGTAGGGCTTGCTGTTGTCGCTCTGCAAGCCTTCGTAGAACGAGAACGCCTGGTCGGTGAATCCGGTGAACACCATGGCCCTCCTCAGTCGCGGGCGATGACCCGGTTCGTGAGGCTGCCGATGTTCTCGATCGTGACGGTCACCTCGTCCCCGATATCCAGCGGGCCGACGCCGGCGGGGGTTCCGGTAAGGATGACGTCGCCGGGCAGCAGCGTCATGACCTGGCTGACGTACTCGACCAGGTTGGGAATGTCGTGCAGGAGAAGGGACGTGCGGGCCTCCTGCCGCACCTCGCCGTTCACGGTCGTGGAGATCGCCAGGTCCGCCGGGTCGATCTCGGTCTCGATCCACGGCCCGATCGGGCAGAACGTGTCGAAGCCCTTGGCCCGCGTCCACTGCCCGTCCTTCTTCTGAAGGTCGCGGGCCGTGACGTCGTTGGCGCAGGTGTAGCCGAGGATGACCTCGGCGGCGCGGGACGCCGGCACCTCGCGGCACATCCGGCCGATGACGACGGCCAGCTCGCCCTCGTGGTCGACCCGCTCCGACAGTTTCTGCGGGTAGGCGATCGCCTCCCCCGGGCCGATCACGGCGGTGGACGGCTTGGAGAACAGCACCGGCTCGGCGGGCGGCTCGTCCCCGCCCATCTCGCGGACGTGGTCGGCGTAGTTCTTCCCGATCGCGATGATCTTGCTGGGCAGGATCGGCGCGAGCAGGCGGACGTCGGCGAGCGGGAGGCGCTGCCCGGTGAACGTCAGCTCACCGAAGGGATGGGCCGCGATGACGGCGACGGTGTTCTCCTCCACCACACCGAAGGACATGCCGTCGTCGGTGGAGAACCTGGCGATACGCATGTCCGAGAGCCTAGTAGACCGCTCAGAAGCCGCACGCCTTGCCGTTGAGCCAGCAGCCCTGCGGGGTGGACGCGGGCCCGGCCGCACCGAACTGGACGTCCCACGTGCCGCCCGGCGGGATCGCCGGGACGCCGGACAGGTTCCGGAGCTCGACCGTCGAGCCGCCGCGCACGAGCTGCGCGCCCCAGACGTTCTTCACGTTCGCCCGCGCGACGCGGAACGCCAGCGACCACGTCGACATGGGCTGCTGGGTGTGGTTGGTGATGACCATCTTGCCCTCGAAGTACCCCTCGTCCTGCTGGACGAGCTGGTACGTGATGCCGTTGCCCGCCACCACGGGGCCGATCGGGGCGGTGGTCGCCGGAGGCGGTGAAACGGGCGGCTGCCCGCCGGGCTGCTGGCCTCCGGGCTGCTGGCCTCCGGGCGGCTGCGCCGACGGACCGCCGGACGACGGAGGCGTCGCGGGCGACCCGCCGGGCGAGGGCGCGCCGGTCGTCGCCGGGCCGGCGCCGGCCCCCGGTGTCGCCGGGGCACTCGCCGTCGGGGACGTCTTCGCTCCCGCCTGGCCCTTCGTCTCGGAGCCCCGGCCGAGCAGCACCACGACGGCTGCGAGAACCAGGACCACGACGACGGCGATCGGCGCGATCACGATCAGCGGGCGCTTGGAGCGGGACGGCGACGGACTGCCGAGCATCCCGCCGGACGGCGATACCGCGGACTGCGGCACCGCCGGGGCGGTCGCCCCGTGGTGCACCGGCTCCATCGCCCCTTGGCCGAGAGGCGGAATGCCCTGCATGGCATAGGCGAACGCAGGATTGCCCGCCTCGCCCGGATTCGTCGCCTCGCCTTCGGAGGCGAACTGCTCCGTCCACGGCGCCTCGACAGGCGCGGGCCGCTCGGCGGGAGGCGCCTGGGGCGGCTGCCCGGCCACGAACACCTGGTCGGGCACGGGCCTCCGCTGGGGAGCGGGCGGCTGCTCGGGGACGGGAGCCTGCGGGTGCTGCGGCGCCGGCATCGCGCCGTGCCCGAACGCCACGGCCTCATGCGGCGGGACGGGCGGAGCCGGAGCGGCAGGCCGTTCCATGGGGGTGTCGGTGACGGTGGCCGGCGGCTCGACCACGGTGACGGACGCCTCGTCCTCCGCGGCACCGGGGGGATTGTCCTGGAACGTTACATCCGGATCATCCTGGAAGATCTCGTCCGGGTCGTCGACCGGCCCGTCCTGGAACGTCATCTCCGGGTCGTCTTCGGCGTCGTCCTCCGAGTAGTCCTCGGGGCTGCCGGAAGGGAGGCCCTGGAAGGGCGTGTCGTGCGCCCGCGGGACGTCCTGGACCGTCGCGTCCGCGTCGAAGAGATCGTCCATCGGGTCGTCGACGACGGCCGGATCGGCTTCCGCCACCTCGTCCGAGCCGGGGAGCCCCCCAGGCGCCGCGGCCTTGCCGCGGGCGCTGAACTCAGTGGTCGTCTTGTGGTCCGGGGGTACGTACCCGGGCTCCTCGCCGCTCACCACGTCCACCTTCCACTGTCGCCGATCTCATGGACTCCGACGACCGGCGGGGCGGATCGGTTCACCCGCTCGCACGCAAACGCGTCAGCCCGCCGGAGCCGGTTCGAGTCCGCGGCGTGCGGCCTGCCGCAGCTGCCGGTTGAGCATATCGGTGATCAGCTCGATGGCGTCCGGCGTGGTGGCGTCCTGCGCACCGCTGAGCCAGCGGGTGGCCTCGGCCAGCAGATCCTCGGCCGAGTCGGCGGCCGCTCCGGCGTCGGCCAGGCGCCCCAGCACGGCGCCGAGGCGCAGCGCGGCGTCGGCGCGTCCGGACTCGGCGGCCCGCCGGTACCAGTCGGCGGCCTGCTCCAGATCGTCCTCGCGCTCGTACAGCTCGCCGAGGCCGAAGGCGACGTCCGCCCAGGTCCCGTCCGTAGGACGCCCGAGATCCTCGGGACTCCAGGGGCGGACAGGCATACGATCACTCCGGCGGGTCGGTTAACTGGGACACGGCACGCCGGAACCTCACACGTGCCGTGTAGATCCTCATAGTGGACGCTTCGTCAGTAATCCGCCACCGATTTCGCCACGTTTGGCGAACTTTCTCCGTTACCGTGCCGGCGGGTCACCCCAGGCGATGGCGGGCGAGTTCGTCCTCGAACCCATCGTGGCCTGCGGTGAAGGACCGCAGGGACACAGGGGCACCCGCACCGCCGCGCTCCAGCAGGATCGGAACGGCGTCCGGATCGGGCAGGACGCCGCCTTCGAGCCGGACGGGGTCACGCAGCACGGTACGGACGCCGGGCTCTCCGGAGACGAACTCCCCGAGCACGAATCCCTCGGACTCGTTCCACACGAGGGCCTGGAGCCCGAGGACGAAGGTGGCGTCCCGAGGATGGGACGGGTCGAGCCAGACTGTCGAGAGCGGCACCCCGCGCGCCTGCAGCGCCTCGCCGACGCGGGTGATGTATCCGCGGGTGACGTCGACGAAGGGGTCCGGGTGAGGCAGGGGTCGCTTGTGGCCGATCACTGGTCATCCCTCTCTTCGGTCACTACGAAGTATGAGGGAAAAGATCTGTTATGTCCCGTTCCCCGGCGAAAGAATTTGGCTGAAGGCAGGCCAAACTCCCCCCTTGGCCACATACCTCCCTTCAGTCCCAGGTCATTTCCGTCGTGCGGACGCTCAAGGCGCGGCGCCCGCGAAGCTGGTGCGGCGGGCCGGCCGGAACCGGTGGCGCGGAAGCGAAGCCGTCGCGGGGAGGCGGGGCACAAGGCGGGGCACGATCACCACGGCGCAGGCGCCCGCGGAGCAGACCGCGGTCAGCCGCGCCGGCGCACTCGCCCGGCGTCCCAGCTCGGCCGTGATCACCAGGACCGCGATCCCGGTGACCACGGCCTCGGCGGTCCCCGGCCAGGGCCCGCGCGGCGCGCGGGGGCCGGGAACCGGAGTGAGCATCAGGAGCGGGAGGGCCCGCTCGGTCGGCTCCTCCCAGGGGAGCGTCTCCTCCCAGGAGGCCCACTGGTCGGCCCGGCCATCTCTCGGCCCCAGGGCCGGCGCGCTCGGCACCGCGTCCATCCGGCTGTCTTCCACGTCGAACTCTCCTTAGGTCAGCGGCCCGCCCCGCGGCGACCGGAGGTCATGTGCCCGGCCCGACCGGCTCGACCGGGCGAACCTGCCGGACGTACCCGGCCGGCGGCGTCCGGTCGGCCGGAACCGCCACGTTGACCAGCCGGCCCCGGCGGCCGACCGCCGGCGTCGGAGTCGTCATCTGGCTGCGGAACTTCAGGTCCTTCGTGCGGTAACCCACGAAGGCGACATAGAGCGACAGGGTCAGGAACAGTGCCGCGGGACCGAGGACCCACAGGGCGACCATCGCGGTCATGTTGAACCCTCCTCCGAGTGGTTCGCGGTATCCCTTACATCCAGGACTTCCGACTGCTAGTGTTGTCCGAGTTTTCAGCTGGTTGACTTGTACCAACAAGTCTTTCACTCAAGGTGTTACCCTTTTTAGAGATTGCAAACACGTTGGGCGGGAAGTACTTGTTCAGACGTGGAGTCCGGTTCAGTGCACGTTGCTCGCTCCCGGCGGCCGCACCGTCGCCCGCGGATCGAGTTGGAAGGGAGCGGATCAGATGGCTCGGACGACGCCTCTCCGTTGGCGCGACATAGCCGATGACCTGCTCCGCCGTATCGAGTCGGGCGACCTCGCCTCCGGTGACGGGACGGCCGGCCGGCGGCGCCTGCCCGCCGAGAAGGATCTGGAAGCGCACTACAAGGCGTCGCGCAACACCGTCCGGGACGCGCTGTCCTGGCTGCAGCAGCAGGGATACGTCGTCTCCCAGCAGGGCAAGGGGACGTTCGTCGTCGGGCGGCCCAACATCGTCCACGTGACGCTGTCCGCGGTGGCGCTGGGCCTCGCACCCGGCAGGGGGTCGGGCGAGTGGTACAACCGGGACGCCTTCATCCCCGCGCACCGCGACGTGTCGGTGTCGCAGGTCAAGGTCGAGATCCAGGAGGGCACCAAGGTCATCGCCCGGTACCTGCAGTCCGATCCGGGCGCCGAGCTCATCTCCCGGCACCAGGAGATCTTCATGGACGGACGGCCCTGGGCCATGCAGACCTCCTTCTACCCGCTCGACTTCGCGACCGGCGGCGCGTCCCGCCTGCTGTCCCCGCGCGACATCCCCGAGGGCGCCGTCGCCTACCTGGGCGAGACGCTCGGGTACAGCGAGGTCGGCTTCCACGACGAGATCAAGGTGCGCGTCCCGGACGAGAACGAGAAGCGGTTCTTCAGCCTGGGCGAATCCGCGGCCGACGTCGTCTTCGAGACGGTCCGGACGGCCTACTCCCCCGACGGCAAGGCGTTCCGGCTCACCGTGACGGTCTGGCCCGCCGACCGCACACGGCTGCACTACAACGACGGGCAGGTCCCCGACGACGTACTCAGGGCGCCGGGTCTGGCGCAGCCTGAGGACGCTCCGCGCGAACCCCCACCGGCCGACGGCGCCGGAAGCGGATAGATCGCCACCGTCCGACCACGTCGGCGGTCTCACACCTATCCACACGCCCCCCTTTCCCGACCGAATGGGAGCCCGAGGCTCTCCCATGACCGGCCGGGAGGCGGGGGCTCGATTCTTTCCGGAGTCAGGAGCACGTGGACACAGACACCAGGGCCCGCCGGCGCAGCCGGGCCCGCACCGACTTCCACATCCGCACCGCCGGGCCGGACGACCTCGACATCGTCCTCGGCCTCATCGACCAGGCGGCCGAGTGGCTGCGGACCGAGAAGAACACGACCCAGTGGGCCCGCCCGTGGCCGAGTCCCGACGACCGCACGAAACGCGTCTACGAAGCGCTCCTCGATGGAGAGACCTGGCTGCTCTTCGACAGGGAGCGCCCGATCGGCACCGTCTCCATCAAACTCATCGGCCACGAGGAGCTCTGGACGCCGGAGGAACGCCGCACCGAGGCCGTCTACCTCCACCGCCTGGTCATCGACCGCGAGTACGCGGGCGACGGCCTGGGAGCCGAACTGATCGACTGGGCGGCCCTCAAGGGCGCGTCCCAGCAGCGGAACACGGAACTGATCAGGATCGACGTCTGGACCGACAACGCCGACCTCCACGCCTACTACCGCCGCCAGGGCTTCCAGGACGTCGCGGTTCGCCAGACCAGCGACAACACTCCTTCAGGCGCCCTCTTCCAGAAGCCCGTCCCGCCTGCCGCTCCGTTCCGCCGCATTACCGAACACACGCGACGCCGCTGACAGGCGGCAGATGCGCCGGGCCGTCAGACGAAGCGGACGAGCATCAGGTCGCTGTCGGGGGTTTCGCGCCAGTAGAGGCTGCCGGGGTTGCGGGACATGCCCTCGATCTCGTTGGCGATGATCAGGGCGCGGTTGATGCAGTCCGTCTTGTTGTAGCCGGTCTGCTCCTGGAGGCGCTGGAGGGCCTGGACGGCCTTGCCGGTCAGGTTGACGGTGACGCGCTCGCTCTGCGGAACCGCCTCCGCGCGGTGGCCGGGATCGTCGGCGTCCATGTCCGCACCCGACGTGCCGGAGGCTGCTCGGAAGTTCGTCATGAGCGCTTTCTCCAATCCGGGGCGCGGAGCCCGGCCCACCGTGCGTTCGGCGCCAGGGGCCGGGTGCCTCCGGTCAGGCGATCGTGCAGCGAACCCATGCCCCCACGTCCAGGGTGTGGATGAGAGGCTTCCCCGGCCGGCTGCCGGGAAACCTCCGCAATCTCAGCATCGCATGATTCTTGCCATCAGGCCACCTAATCGTCACCGCATTTTATACAGCTTTCGTATGGCGTTCATATGCACATGATCCTAGTCTGGGTGCCGGGAGACGTGGGGACAGGGTCAACGCCGAGGAGACGGCGCACGGTCGCCGGACCTTCCCGGGGGAAGGAAGACTCCGTGAGCACGAACCGCTGGGTGGCGCGGCTGCGGAGGCGGACGGCCTCGCACGCCGGAGCCGGCCTGCTGAACGCGAAGGTCACGACTCCCGTGACGCTCCTGACCGTGACGCTCGGATACGCGCTGGGCGGCTCGGTGAGCGCCGCGATCACCGGGTTCCTGACGTTCCTGTCCTGCCTCGCCGTGAGCGTGGCGAACGCCCTCGTCCAGTACCTCAGGGCCGGCACGCTGCAGGAGACCTCCGGTCCCCCGCAGGCGTCCTCCGTCCTGCCCGCCGTGGCACCCGCCACCGATGTGGCCGTGGACGGTGACGACACGTTCTGGAACGCGCTGACCTCCGCCGAGCGGCACGCCCTCATAGCGCGGGCCCGCGGGCACCGCTACCGCAGGGAGGACGTGCTGTGCCATGAGGGCGGGGCGGCCGGGGAGGTCATCGTGATCCTGTCCGGCTGGACGCGGGTCTGGGTGCAGGAGGGCGCCGAGCAGCGGATCGTCGCGTTCCGGGGCGCCGGTGAGCTGGTCGGCGAGCGGGCGGCGCTGATGGTCCGGGACCGGTCCGCCACGGTGACGGCGGAGAGCGACGTCCAAGCGCTGCGGATCGAAGCCCATGACTTCGGCGCGTTCCTCGACGGGAATCCGCGGGTGCGGGCCATCCTCGAACGGCAGGTCTACCGGCGGCAGATCGAGCGGCGCGACCCGGGAGAGCTGTTCCAGGGGGCGCAGGGGAACTGCTCCATCCTCATCACCGACATCACGGGTTTCAGTTCCCCGGTGCGCACCGACGCCGACCGCGACTTCGTCCGCGACGCCATGTACGACCTGATGGGCGAGGCGTTCACCGCGTCCGGCCTCGACCTGTCCCGCCTCTACCAGGAGGACCGCGGGGACGGGGCGCTCGTCATCGTCCCGCCGACCACGCCCACCGAGGCGGTCGTCGACCCGATGCTCGCGCACCTGGCGGCGGAACTGCGCCGGCACAACCGGCGCGCCGCCGAGGCCACCCGGCTGCAGCTGCGGGCCGCGCTGCACGTCGGCCCCGTGCAGCGCGGCCCGAAGGGCGTGTCCGGCATCTCCATCATCACGACGCGCCGGATGGTGGACGCGCCCGCGGTGAAGCGGCGGGTCGCCGAGACGGGCGCGGACCTGGCCTTCGTCGCGTCCGGCTTCGTCTTCGACACGGTGATCACGCCCGCGCCGGGCCTGGTCGACCCCGGCCGCTACTCGCGGGTCCGGGTGCGGGTGAAGGAGACGTCGCTGTCGGCGTGGCTGATGCTGGAGGGCGGCAAGTCCCGGCTCCAGGCCGTCTAGCGGACGAGGTCCTGGTAGTCGGGGTGCTTGTCGATCCACTTCTTGATGAACGGGCACCGCGGGACGACCGAGAGCCCCCTGCCGCGGACGTCGTCCAGCGCGCCCCGGGCCAGCGAACCGCCCACGCCCTTGCCCTCGAACGCGGGGTCGACCTCGGTGTGGGTGAAGGTGACGGCGCATTCGCCCAGCTTGTACTGGGCGAACCCGGCGAGGTCCCCGTCCAGCCTGATCTCGTAGCGGCTCTTCCCGGCGTTGTCGGTGATCTCGGTGCTCATGCCCCGATAATGCCCACGCGGCCGAGGAGATTCCCGATCAGCTCGCCTCGTACCCGGCGCGCAGCAGGCAGTAGGTGACGGCTTCCTCCAGGGCCTGCCAGGACGCGGCGATGACGTTGTCCTCGACGCCGACCGTCCCCCACTCGCGCTCGCCGTCGCTGGACTCGACCAGCACCCGGGTCCGCGCGTCGGTGCCGTGCGCGCCCTCCAGGATGCGGACCTTGTAGTCGACCAGTTCCAGTCGCGCCAGCTCCGGGTAGAGGCGGCCGAGCGCGATGCGCAGCGCGTTGTCGAGGGCGTTGACGGGGCCGTTGCCCTCGCCCGTCGCGATGATCCGCTCGCCCTTGGCGTGCAGCTTGACCGTGGCCTCGCTGACCATGGACCCGTCGGGGCGGCGCTCCACGATCGAGCGCCACGACTCGACCTCGAAGTGCCGCTGCCGGACGCCGGTCAGCTCCTCGCGCAGCAGCAGCTCGAACGAGGCGTCCGCGGCCTCGAAGGTGTAGCCGGTGGACTCCAGCTCCTTGACCTTGCCGACGACGGCCTTGGCCTTCTCGCCGGACAGGTCGTAGCCCAGCTCGCGGCCCTTCAGCTCGACGGACGCGCGCCCCGCCATGCTGGACACGAGCATCCGCATGTCGTTGCCGACGGCGGCCGGGTCGATGTGCTGGTACAGGTCCGGGTCGACCTTGACGGCGGACGCGTGCAGCCCCGCCTTGTGCGCGAACGCGGACACGCCCACGTACGGCTGCTGCGAGCTCGGCGCGACGTTGGTGACCTCGGAGACGGCGTGCGCGATCCGGGTCATCTCGGCGAGCTGCGTGTCCGACACGAGGTTCATCCCGCGCTTGAGCTGCAGGTTCCCGACGACGGTGAACAGGTTGGCGTTGCCGCTGCGCTCGCCGTAGCCGTTCGCGCAGCCCTGGACATGGGTGGCGCCCGCCTTCACGGCGGCCAGTGTGTTCGCGACCGCGCAGCCGGAGTCGTCGTGGCAGTGGATGCCGACCCGCACCCCGTACCCGACGACCTCGTGGACGACCTCGGCCAGCTCGTCCGGGAGCATGCCGCCGTTGGTGTCGCAGAGCGCGACGACGTCCGCGCCCGCCTCCGCGGCGGTCCGGACCGCCTCCAGCGCGTAGGCGCGGTTGGCCTTGTAGCCGTCGAAGAAGTGCTCGGCGTCCAGGAAGACTCGTTGGCCCTCCGCACGCAGGTGGGAGACCGTGTCGCGGATCATCGCGAGGTTCTCCTCCAGGCTGGTGCGGAGGGCCAGGTCGACGTGCCTGTCGTGACTCTTGGCGACAAGGGTCACGACGGACGCGCCGGATTCGCGCAGGGCGGCCACCTGGGGGTCGTCGGCGGCCTTCACTCCGGCCCGGCGGGTCGCGCCGAACGCGGTGAGCTGCGCGTGCCTCAGGTCGAGCTCCGTTCGGGCCCGCCTGAAGAACTCGGTGTCCTTGGGGTTGGCGCCCGGCCAGCCGCCCTCGATGAAGCCGATGCCCAGGTCGTCCAGATGCCGGGCGACGGCCAGCTTGTCGGGCACGGAGAGGTTCAGCCCCTCCTGCTGCGAGCCGTCGCGCAGAGTGGTGTCGTAGACGTGGAATGCGTCGTCTTGCATGTGAGGAACCCCCAGAGGGATCAAACGCCAGGGCACAAAAAAGACCCCTCACGGACGTGAGAGGTCTGCGCGCCGGCGGTGTCCTGTCAGCTGCCGGCGCGCCAGCCGATAATCACGAGGCTGTGGCGCATGATGGTCACAGTCTGCCACACGGTTCGCGAACGTTGGACATCCTTCTCGGATGCTGAGACGACCCGGCCCCGGCGTGCGCACCGCCGGGGCCCGCGAACGTCCAGGTCAGACGATCTGGTGGACCCAGCCGTACGGGTCGGGACGGGTGCCGTACTGGATGCCGACCAGCTCCTGGCGGAGCCGCATCGAGACCTCGCCGGGCTCGCCGTCCCCGATCGTCCACTCGCGGTCCCGGCCCTTGACCCGGCCGACCGGGCTGATGATCGCGGCGGTGCCGCAGCCGAACACCTCGGTGAGCTCGCCGGACCGGCAGCCGGCCTCCCACTCGTCGATGCTGATCTTGCCCTCCTCGGTGGGGACGCCGAGGTCGGGGGCCAGCTTGAGCATGGAGTCGCGGGTGACGCCGGCGAGCAGGGTGCCGGTGAGCGCGGGGGTGAGGAGCCGGGCCCGCGAGCCGGAGCCGTAGACGAACATGAGGTTCATCGAGCCGACCTCCTCGACCCAGCGGTGCTCCACCGCGTCGAGCCAGACGACCTGGTCGCAGCCCTGCGCGACGGCCTCGGCCTGGCCGGCGAAGGACGCGGCGTAGTTGCCGCCGAACTTGGCCTCGCCCGTGCCGCCGGGCGCGGCGCGGGTGTAGTCCTGCGACAGCCACACGGAGACGGGCTTGATGCCGCGCGGGTAGTACAGGCCGGAGGGGGACGCGATGACCATGAACATGAACTCGTTCGCCGGGCTGTTGACGCCGAGCGCGCGGGTCGTGGCGAACATGAAGGGCCGCAGGTAGAGGCTGTGCCCCTCGGTGTCGGGGACCCAGTCCTTGTCGGTGCGGACGAGCAGTTCGACCGCGTCCACGAACAGCTGCTCGGGGATCTCCGGCATCGCCATCCGCCGGGCCGACCGGTTCATCCGGGCCGCGTTCATGTACGGCCTGAAGGTGACGATCGAGCCGTCCGGCTGCTTGTACGCCTTGAGGCCCTCGAAGAGCTCCTGTGCGTAGTGGAACACCTGGGAGGCCGGGTCCATCGGGATCGGCCCGTACGGTTCGAGCTTCGCGTCGTGCCAGCCGCGTTCCGCCGAGTACCTGATCGTGACCATGTGATCGGTGAAGTGCCGGCCGAAGCCGGGATCGGCCAGGATCGCCGCGCGTTCGGCGGCGGTCGCGGGCCGCTCGGTACGCGTGACCTCGAAGTCCAGGGTGTCGCTCATCGCGGTTCGTCCTCTCGCGGATCGCCGGGCGGCCCCATCGCCGCCGGTGGCGTCTCTAGTCCCTATTGTCGTACTTCGTCTAGACCTGCTCCTCCACGCGCGGCGCATACGGAAAGACCGGACGCGCCGCGAGGGCACGCCCGGTCCGGCCGGAAAGGCGGCGTGCCCCTAACCGGATACTCGCTTGGCGATCGCGTCGCCGATCTGGGAGGTGGTCCGGGCGCCGAGGGCGGCGCGCTCTGCCAGGTCGTCCGAGACGGCCTGCTCGACGCGGCGGGCCGCGTCCGGCTCGCCGACGTGGTCGAGCAGCATGGCGACGGAAAGGATGGTGGCGGTCGGGTCGGCCTTGCCCTGCCCGGCGATGTCGGGCGCGCTGCCGTGCACCGGCTCGAACATCGACGGCGCGGTGCGGGCCGGGTTGACGTTGCCGGACGCGGCGAGCCCGATGCCGCCGGCGATCGCGGCGCCGATGTCGGTGATGATGTCGCCGAACAGGTTGTCGGTGACGATCACGTCGAACCGCTGCGGCTGGCTCACGAAGAACATCGTGGCCGCGTCGACATGCACGTAGTTCGTCGTGACCTGCGGGTACTCCGCGCCGACCTGCTTCAGCGTGCGCTGGTAGAGGTCACCGGCGAAGGTGAGCACGTTGTCCTTGTGGACGAGCGTAAGCTGCTTGCGGGGCCGGGAGGCGGCGACCTCGAACGCGTACCGGATGACCCGCTCGACCCCGTAGGCCGTGTTGATGCTCTCCTGAGTGGCGACCTCGTGCGGGGTGCCCTTCCGCAGCACGCCGCCGACGCCGGTGTAGGGCCCCTCGGTGCCCTCGCGGACGACGACCATGTCGATGTCGTCCGTCGTGGCGCCGGCCAGCGGGGTCGCGACGCCCGGGAACAGCTTCACCGGGCGCAGGTTGACGTAGTGGTCCAGCTCGAACCGGGTCCGCAGCAGCAGGCCGCGCTCCAGCGTCCCGCTCGGGACGCTCGGGTCGCCGATGGCGCCGAGCAGGATGACCTCCTGCTCGCGCAGCTCGTCCAGGACCGAGTCGGGCAGCGTCTCCCCCGTCCGGTGCCAGCGGGCGGCGCCCAGGTCGTAGGACGTCTGCTCGAAGGTGAGGTCGCCGGAAACGGCGTCGAGGACCTTGAGCCCCTCGGCGACCACCTCGGGGCCGATCCCGTCCCCCGGGATGACGGCCAGACGAATAGCGCGCGAAGCCATGCGCGCACTCTACTGCAAACGTCTCAGTGCTTGGGCTTTCGTCTCACATTCCGGGCATTCAACGCGCGAGGCCGCAATCCCCGCACATGCCGCCACCTGGAACGCGGTAATACAAACAGCAATTGTTCCGGACGAACCCGTCCGCCCCGAACGCCCCCGTACCGGCGAGCGGCTCCCGCCTGAGCAGCTCACCGACCAGCGCCACCCGCCCGGGCTCGGCCGGGCCGACGTTCAGGCTCCCCGCGAGGGCGGACGCGGCATTGCCCCACACCAGCCCGTCCGCGAGCTTCACGAAACCAATCGCCTCGCGCAGCGGCCGCAACCGGCCGTCCACGACCATCGGATGGACGAGCCCCGCGGCCTCCTCCACGGACCGGACCCGCCACCCGGCGGGCTCGCCGAGCCACAGAGTGATCGCGTCACCCGGCGCCCAGCGCCAGCGCAGCCCGCCGATATCCGGGACGATCCCGCGCGCCGCGGCCGCGACGACCGGCGACCACAACCGCGAGGCGAGCGCCTGGAACACCAGCGAGGCGGCCACACGCCGTTCCGCGGTCCCGAGCCGCTCCCCGTAGTCACCGATCAGGGCATCGAGGCGCTCGTCGTCCCCGGGAAACGGCAGCCAGGCAGGATCCCCGGGCTCGGCGACCTCCACCTCGATCTCGAAGTAGGGCCCGAGCCGGGCGACGTCGCGCAACACCCCCGAGACCTCACCGGACACGACGCCGAGCGACATCCCCCTAGTCTTCCACCGCCGCCACAGCACTCACCCCGGCCGACGCCCGGCATCTGGCCGCGCCTCGGGGCCCGAAAGGGAGAGAGACGCTAGTCCGCTCTCCGGTCCAAGGCGGTCTGCAGGGCGCGGGCGGCTTCTTCTTCGGCGTCGTCGGCGGGCGCGTTGGTCCAGGTGTCGTTCATGAGATTGCTCCAGATCGCTGGGCTTTGGCCAGAGGGGCGGCCGGGACACCGTGGTTCGCACGGTCCGGCGCGGGAATCGGGCTGACGGCCAGGCGGAGTCTCCGCAACGGGTGCCGGCCTGCCGATGATCAGGCCCCGCTGCGGCAGCGAAGGATTACCACGAAGCGCCGCATGATATCTGCGAGACTACCTCCGCTTCCGCGGAGTTGTCCCGACCCGTGGCCGATAATCTCAATATTCGAGACGAGCAGGGTGTGCGGAACGCCACGGGCGGGCGCCCGGCGCGATGCCGGAACGCCCGCCCGTCCGTGCGGAGTGCTCAGCCGTCGAGGTCCACGCGGCGGCCCATGTCGGCGCCGACCTCGCGGGTGATGGCGTCGACGAGCTGCGGCGAGATGGCCGAGTCGACGGTGAGCGCGATCAGCGCCTTGCCGCCCTTGGCCGCCCGGCCGACCTGCATGCCGGCGATGTTGACCTGCTCGTCGCCGAGCAGCTTGCCGACCGCGCCGACGATGCCGGGACGGTCGACGTAGGTGAAGAACGCCATGTGCTCGGTCGGGACGAGCTCCATGTTGTAGCCGTTGATCTCGATGATCCGCTCGGCGTGCTTCGGGCCGGTGAGCGTGCCCGACACCGACACGACGGCGCCGTCGGACATCGTGCCGCGCACCTGGACGACGTTGCGCCAGTCGGGGCTGTCCTCGCTGGTGGTGAGGGTGACCTCGACGCCGCGGTCGCGGGCCAGCAGCGGCGCGTTGACGAAGGTCACGGTCTCCTCGATGACGTCCACGAACACGCCCTTGAGCGCGGCCAGCTCCAGGACCTTGACGTCGTGCTCGGCGATCTCGCCGCGCACCACCACGTCCAGCCGGACCGGGACGCCGCCGGCGAGCGAGGTGAAGATGCGGCCGAGCTTCTCGGCGAGCGGCAGGCCGGGCTTGACGTCCTCGGCGACCGCGCCGCCCTGCACGTTGACGGCGTCCGGGACGAACTCGCCGGACAGCGCGAGCTTCACCGAGCGGGCGACCTGGGTGCCCGCCTTCTCCTGCGCCTCGTGGGTGCTGGCGCCGAGGTGCGGGGTGACGACCACGCTGTCGTGGTGGAACAGCGGGCTCTCGGTGCACGGCTCGGTGCTGAACACGTCGATGCCGGCGCCGGCGACCCGGCCGTCCTTCAGCGCGAGGTCGAGGGCGGCCTCGTCCACGATCCCGCCGCGGGCGGCGTTGACGATCCGGACGGACGGCTTCACCTGCTGCAGCTCGCGGTCGCCGATGAGGCCGAGGGTCTCGGGCGTCTTGGGCAGGTGGACGGTGATGAAGTCGCTCTCGCGGAGCAGCTCCTCCAGCGTGACGAGCTTCACGCCGAGCTGCGCGGCGCGGGCGGCCTGCACGTAGGGGTCGAACGCGATCACGTTCATGTCGAAGGCGGCGAGGCGCTGCGCGACGAGGACGCCGATGCGGCCGAGGCCGAGCACGCCGACGGTCTTGCCCTGCATCTCGACGCCGGTGTACTTCGAGCGCTTCCACTCGCCCTGCTTGAGCGCGCTGTGGCCCTGCGGAACGTTCCGCGCGGTGGCGAGGAGCAGCGCGATCGCGTGCTCGGCGGCGGTGACGATGTTGGACGTGGGCGCGTTGACGACCATGACGCCGGCCTTGGTGGCGGCCTCCACGTCGACGTTGTCGAGGCCGACGCCGGCGCGGGCGACCACCCGCAGCTTCCTGGCGTGCTGGAACACCTCGGCGGTGACCTTGGTGGCGCTGCGCACGATCAGCGCGTCGACGTCGGCGACGGCGGGCAGCAGCTTGTCTTTGTCGCTGCCGTCGACGTGCCGGACGTCATAGTCGGCCTCCAGCACGGCGATGCCGGCCGGGGAGAGTTCTTCTGCGACGAGGACGACGGGCTTACTCAAGGAAACAGTCCTTCGGAAGTGGGTGTTCGTGTGATGTGTGCAGGTGAAGTCGCGAGTCACCTCGTCGTGCCCTCGCCCCCGCCGTGAGTCTATAACCCGGCGCCCGGCAAGGGTCGCGGCAGGGAAGGACCCACCAGTAACTCCGGTACGTCCCTTTCCGCCGGGATCGTTCAGGCGGCGTTGGGTTCGGGCACCGCGGCCAGCACGGTCGCGACCCGCTCGGCGTCGGAGACGTGCACGTGCGGGACGTCCACGAACACCCGCAGCGGCCCGGCCGGCAGCCCGAGTTCGTCGGCGACCTGGATCTGCACCTCGCGCAGCGGGATGTACATGAGGTAGCCGCGGTGGACGTTCTGCGAGCGGAACATCGCGGTCATGATCAGCCGGTAGCCGCGGATGCGGAACGACAGCGCGGTCAGGGCCGGCAGCCCGTCGGCCGGCTCACCCGGGATCGTCAGCGAGATCCACGCGCTCGTGGTCCACGGCCTGGCCCGCAGCAGGTCCACCACCCACCGGATCTGGTCGTGGCCGTCCAGATCGTGCAGCCTCGGCCAGTACCGCCCGCGGACGACGCGGCGGGTGCGCTCCTGGGCCCGCCGGACGAGCCGCGCCCGGTCGCCGTGCTCGTGCAGGATCGGGTCCTCCCAGCTGAGCGAGCTGACCTCGAACAGCAGCGGCGGGCCCTCGATGATCGGGCCGCCGTCCTCCAGGCCGGCCAGGCCGGCCGTCCAGACGTGCCGCAGGACGCCGATCCACGCCTGCCCGCACGTCTCCCAGCGCTGGACGTCCTTGTCCTCCCGCGCCGGCACGTCACGGCTCCTCGCCGTAAATCGCGGAATTGCCCGCCTTCCGCATTGCCGTCCCGGTAATGAATTCCGGTTCGTCCGCGGCCGGTGACCTTCCGTCGCCGCCGATCAGTCTCACACCGCTCATGCACTCGCCCCAAGGCCCGCTCGGGCGGCGGCCACGGCGGTGTTCGCGCAGGTTCTCCCGCCACCGGCCGCGACCGTCACGGCTTTCTTCAAGTATCAGGCAAAGTACCCAGAAAGGGTAGGGATATGTATCACCACAGGACCTTCACCGGCATTCTGACCGACGCGCCGATGATCGGTCACTGGACAATCTGTCCAAACGCCGGTGATATGTCTCACCTCGGGCCGGGGACGTCCCGGTACAGGACCAGGTATCCGTCCTGACGGAACACCTCGCGGTATCCCTCCGCCTTCAGTTCCCCGACCCGGCGCCGCTGGTCGGCGACCGACGGGAACGGGAACTCCAGCCTCCCGACGTACGCGACCACCCAGGGCGCACCGCGCGACCGCTCGTCCCACAGCAGGACGCGGGCGCGGGACGTCAGCGCCGGGCCGACCCCGTTGGCCGCCTCGACGAGCGCGCCGTCCGGGATCTTCGCCGCCGCCGCGGACGCCGCCCTGGCCCGTTCGTTCTGCCGCCACAGTGCCGGGTCGGCCAGGTGCCGGTAGGCGAAGAACGGCACGCAGACGAGCATGGCCGCGAGGACCCCCGCCATCGGGACGACGGACGGAGCCCGTCCCGCGGGCCCGAACCTGCCGCGCAGCCGCGCCGCGCCGTCCGCCGAGGCCAGCACGAGAACGGCGATGATGAAGGCGTTGTAGTGGTAGTGCGGTTCCCACCAGTTGCCGAACCGGCTGGCGAGCATCCGCTCGGCGAGCAGCGGGACGGCGGTCAGGGTCAGCGGGGACGCCAGCGGCAGCAGGAGCAGCGGCAGGACGACCAGCGCCATCGTGAGGATCTTCTGCGGCGGCGTGCCGAGGACGCTCACGAGGTCCCACGGGTGGGTGAGCGCGTGCGCCGCCGCATGAGGCAGGTCGGGGCCGAGCGCCCCGTACGCCCAGTAATAGTCGTTGTCACCGCCGAACGCCGCGATGGCCACGCGGGAGCACACCCAGGTGGCGACCAGCCCGACCACGATGTAGGCGAGGCCCGCCCGCCGGTCGCCGCGGGGCAGCAGATCGCGCGGGGTCCGGCGTTCGCGCTCGTCGGGACGGGTGAGCAGGTAGAGGCCGAAGCCGGCGAGCAGCAGCCCCATGTCCTCCTTGACCAGCAGCAGGCCGAACGCGGCGGCCGCCGCCTGGACCCGCCGTCCCGCGTCGTGCCGCTCGACCATCAGCGCCGACAGCAGCGGGACGAACGCGACCTCGTGGAAGTCGAACGCGAGCGCCTCGGCGATCGGCCAGGACAGCGCGTAGCCGCCCGCCGCGCAGTACGCGGCGCCCGCGCCGAGTCTCCGCTCGGTGTATCGCCAGATCGGCGGGATCGCGAGCGCGAGCAGGACGGCCTGCGCGACCAGCAGCGTCGCCGGCCCGTCGTGGATCCAGTACAGCGGCGCGAGCAGGGCCAGGATCGGCGAGAAGTGGTCGCCGAGGATCGAGAAGCCCGGGCCGAAGTCGTTGTGGACGCCCTTGACCATGGCGACCGGCAGGTCGAAGCGGCTGTAGGAGCGGATCGCCTGATCGAAGATCACCAGGTCGTAGCTGCCCGTCCGGAAGGCGCGCAGCCGCATGAGCGAGTACGCCGCGTAGAGCAGCGCGCTCACCGCGACCAGCGCGGTGAGCGCGGCGCGGCGCCGCCGCGCGTTCTCCCCGCGGCTCGCGGGGACCTCGCCGACGCGCCCCTCCACCGCAACCGCCTCAGCCACGCGCCGGACGCTACCACCGGCACCGGCGCGCGGCTGAGTCGCCTGGCGGGCCTTTGCTAAGTTGCCATGCGGCCGGTGGTGGGGAGGCGGCCGCCGGTCACGGCGCCGGCGAAGACCGCCGCGACCAGCGGAATGCCGAAGGCGAGCACCAGCATGAACAGCCAGGGGATGTCGACGATCGTGCCGTGCCTCGGGAAGCCGGGCTGGTTCACGCCTTCGGTCAGGGGCCGGGTCACCGCGAGCCCGGGTACGAGGCCGCCCGCGATGCCGAGCCAGCAGCCGATCGCGGCGGTGACCCCGGCCTGCCCCATGGTCAGCAGCCGGCCGGTGCGCGGCCTGGCGCCGATGGCCTGGAGCGTCGCGAGGTCAGGCCGGGCGTCGGCGGCGGCCAGGCTCGTCGCGATCAGCGTGCCGCCCAGCGCGAGGATGGCGGCGGCCGCCCCGAGCACCAGGGTGACCTTGCCGAACGAGCCGGTGAAGCCGCGCTCGACGTAGACCGCGTCATCGTACGGAGCGAAGGCCTTCATCGTCTTCTCCAGCCGTGCCTGCTCGGCCTTCGTGACCCGGTGGTCGGCGCGGTCGATGCCGTACGCCTGTGTCTCGACGCGCAGACCGGTCTTCGCCGCGATCCGTTCCGCGACCTTCGGGGGCACGATGGCCTCCACGTGCGGATCGCCTTGGGCGGCGACGGCCGGCAGGTCCGGCACCGTGGCGGCGGTGTGCTTCTGGTCGTCGGCCCAGTAGGAGATCGTGGCGTCGACCTTCCCGCCGGCCTTGGGCGCCGCCCCGAACAGGACGACCGTCCCCGCGTCCAGCGCCGCGGTCACGGCGGGATCGTCACGGCCGAGCAGCAGCCGGGCCTCGCGCGCTCCGCCGACCACGTTGTCCATGAGGTTGAAGCCGGCCATCCCGTCGTCCTTGGCGGAGAAGGACACGCTCCGGCACTGCGAGGTGTCCTCGGAAAAGCAGGACGAGCCCTCCCCGGGAAGTCCGCGCAGCGTGGTGACGGGCACGCCGGGCAGGTCGCGCATGATCGCCGGGCCGGCCGCCTCCGCGTTCTGCGGCTGCGGCCGGACGAGCGCCGACCCCATGGGCAGCTGTGCCTGGTACTCGATGCGCTCCTGCCGGAAGTCGCTGGCGCCCCCGATGGCCAGCGCGGTGACTCCGGCGACGGCCGCGACGATCGCGGCGATCGCGGGCGCGGTGCGGGCCCGGTTGCGGGCGGCGTCGCGGACGGCGAGGCGCAGCGGCAGCGGGAGCCCGCGCGCGAGCCGCCCGCTCGTCCCGACGATCCACGGGCAGGCGAGCACCAGGCCGATGATGATCGCCGCCGCGCCGACCGCGGCGCCGAACTCGCGCATCACCTGGACGCCCACCAGGGACACCACCACGCCGGCGAGGACGAGCACGCCGCCGGCGATCGGCCAGCCGCGGCGGCTGCGGCCGGGCGGCTCGCGGCGTCCGGCGAGGGCGGCGACGACGTCCATCCGGCCCGCCTGCCAAGCGGGCACCATCGCGGCGAGGACCCCGCTGCCCGCGCCGAGCAGCATCGTCACGGCGACCATGAGCCACGGCACGGTGAAGGGGCCGAGCGGTTCGCCCCCGTCCGACTCGGCGACCTGCTTGGTGACGGCGGCCGCGGCGATCCCGAGCGCGGCCCCGGCCACCGCGGCGATCCCGCCGAGCAGCAGGCCGCTCGCCAGGACGACGGCCCGCAGATGCCGGCCGGCGCCGCCCGACGCCTCGACGAGGGCGAGTTCGCGGCGCCGCCGCCGGACGTCCACCACGAACGCGGGCCCGGCCAGCAGCACGACCTGGAGCACGATCATCGCGATGATCATCGCGAGGACGGCGACCTCGGCGCCGCTCGGCGCGGGCACGCCCTCCTTCGTGTCCTGCGCCATGGTGGTCGCCCGGAGGACGGCCAGGGCGACGACGATGCCGATCGGCAGCCCGATCATGCACAGCACCAGCGCCGTGCGGCCCTTGACGCGCAGAGCGTCCTGCCGTGCCATGCGCAGTGCGAAGGCGTAGCGGTTCACTTGGTCTCCTGGAGCAGGGTCTCGGGTCCGGACGTGCCGGGCGTCGCGTCGACGATCCGGCCGTCGCGCAGGAACACGACCCGGTCGGCCCAGGCGGCGTGCCGGGACTCGTGCGTGACCATCAGGCAGGACGCGCCCGCGTCGCAGCGACCCCGCAGGGCGCGCATGATGTCCTCGCCGGTGTGGCTGTCGAGGGCGCCCGTCGGCTCGTCGGCGAGGACGAGCCGCCGCTCCCCGACCAGGGCGCGGGCGATCGCGACGCGCTGCTGCTGGCCGCCGGACATCTCGTCCGGGAACCGGTCGGCGAGGTCGTCGATGCCGACCTCCGCCAGCGCGTGCCGCGCCTCCCGGCGGGCCTGGCGGGCGCGGGCGCCGTCGAGCTCGCGCGGCAGCATGACGTTCTCGGCCGCGGTGAGGCTCGGGATGAGGTTGAGGTCCTGGAAGACGTAGCCGACGCTGCGGCGGCGCAGCGCCGACCGCGCGCCCCGGCTGAGCGCGCCGAGGTCCGTGCCGTCCACCAGGACGTGCCCGGCCGTCGGACTGTCGAGGCCGCCCGCGAGCGTCAGCAGGGTCGACTTCCCGGATCCCGACGGGCCCATCACGGCGACGAACTCGCCCGCCGCGACGTCCAGCGTCACCCCGCGCAGCGCGTGCACGAGCGCCGCCCCCGTTCCGTGGTCGCGGTGGACGGCCCGCATGGCCAGGGGGTTCATCGTCGTGCCTCCTCGTCGGTATTCGCCGGCGTCTCGGCCGGCGCGGCGGGCACGGGCGGCAGCGCGCGGACGACGTAGGACTCGCAGTGGTCCAGCCAGCGCACCTCCGCCTCCGCCTGGAAGATCATGGATTCCAGGACCAGCCGCCACGCGCGGTCGCCCTGGTCGGCGGGCACCGCGGGAGCGTCCGCCTTGAGCCGGGTGAGGTCCTGCAGGGTGCGGAGCGTGGCGGTGCGCTGGGTCTGGACGACGTGGGCGACGTCCACCCCGGGCGTGGTGACGGCCATCGCCAGTTTGATCGCCAGTTCGTCGCGCGGACGGTCGGACCGGACGAGGGGGGTGGCGAACCACCGCCGGACGTCCTCCTCGCCCGCCGGGGTGATCCGGTAGACGAAGCGGCCCTCGTCGTCGGCGCCGACGCGGGTGACGAGGTCGTCGCGTTCGAGCCGGTTCAGCGTGGAGTAGACCTGCCCGATGTTGAGCGGCCAGGTGGCGCCGGTGGAGGACTCGAACTCGGCGCGCAGCTGGTAGCCGTAGCGGGGTCCCTGGGCCAGAAGGGCCAGCAGACCGTGACGGATCGACATACCTACCAAGTATGCATACCGGGTATGGCGGTGGCAATACCGAGTATGCATCCACGAAGACACACCGGCGAGATTTCACTGTGCGCAACCGCGTGGAGGCTTAACGTGACCGATGTCCCCGGCCGATCAGGAGATGACCCGTGACCTCGGACAGCACCATCAGCGTCCTGCGCGACGTCCTGCGCGTCTACGACCACCGCTACCTGAACCTCGACCGGCTCCAGCGCGAGCGGCTCGTCGAGGGCACCCGCCGCGTCATCGGCGAGGAGGGGCTGAGCGACGCCGCCCGCGCCGCGATGCCGGCGTCCGTCCGCCTCCGGGCGTTCTGCATCCAGCACGGCCTGTGCGAGGAACTGGAGCGGCTGATCCGCGACGAGGTCGAGGGCAGCCCGGCGGGCGCGGTCGTGGTCGGCGGGCGGATCTACGCGATGTACCCCTACCTGCGCGGCGTCCCCCGGCAGGACGCCGACATCACCACCGAGGTCGGCGTCGAGCACCGGCTGGACACCGTCACCTGGCAGGGCAGGAAGGTGCGCATCCGGGGCGTCGCCGCACTCCAGCGCGTGGAGACGAACCGGACGGCCGTGGACGTCATCCTGCGGGAACGGACGTCCGGGATGGAACACGGCTTCCCCGCCGAACCCCGCGCGGACGGCGGCGGAGCGTTCGAGGCCGTCGCCGACCCGGCGGCCGTGGAACCGGGACGCTGGGACGTGCACGTCGCGGCGACCACCCTCGGCGTCACCCGCGAGGCCAGGTTCGGGTCGGTCCGGGCCGAGGCGGCGAAGACCTCACCGCAGCGGCGCGCCGCCGGCGGCAAGGACGTCACCGTCTACTTCACCAAGGGCGGCCACCTGGCCCTGTTCGTGACGGAGAAGGAGGAGCCTCCGTCCCTGCGCGCCAGAATCCGCCGCCGCTTCCGCCGCTGAAACACGAAAGCGCGGGGGCAGGCCGCCCCCGCGCTCGCCGTGCGGATCTCGGTCGCCGGGTCAGTCGTTGAGCCAGCTCATCATCGGGCGCAGCTCGGCGCCGGTCTTCTCGATGGGGTGCTGGGCCAGCTCGTCCCGGTACTGCTGGAACTGCTTCTGGCCGCCCTCGAACTCGTCCACCAGCTCCTTGGCGTACTGGCCGGACTGGATCTCGCCGAGGATCTTCTTCATCGCGGCCTTGGTCTCCGGCGTGATCACGCGCGGGCCGCGGCTGTAGCCGCCGTACTCGGCGTTGTCGGACACCGACCAGTACATCTTGGAGATGCCGCCCTCGTAGATGAGGTCGATGATCAGCTTCAGCTCGTGCAGGACCTCGAAGTAGGCGACCTCCGGCTGGTAGCCGGCCTCGGTCAGCACCTCGAACCCGGTCTTGATCAGCTCGGAGACGCCGCCGCACAGCACGGACTGCTCGCCGAACAGGTCGGTCTCGGTCTCCTCGGTGAAGGTGGTCTTGATGCCGCCCGCGCGCAGCCCGCCGATGGCCTTGGCGTAGGACAGGGCCAGGGGCCAGGCGTTGCCGGACGCGTCCTTCTCCACGGCCACGATCACCGGCACGCCGCGCCCGGCGACGAACTGGCGGCGGACGAGGTGCCCCGGGCCCTTCGGCGCGACCATCGCCACGTCCACGCCCTCCGGCGGCTGGACGAGGTCGTAGCGGATGCTGAAGCCGTGGCCGAAGAACAGCGCGTCGCCCTCGACCAGGGCGGGCTTGATGTCCTTCTCGAAGATCTCCCGGTGGTGGTGGTCCGGGGCCAGCAGCATGATCAGGTCGGCCTCCTCGGCGGCCTCCGCCGGGGTGACCACGCGCAGGCCCTCGGCCTCCGCCTTCTCCCGGCTGGCCGACCCCTCGCGGAGCCCGACCCGCACGTCGACGCCCGAGTCGCGGAGCGAGAGCGCGTGCGCGTGCCCCTGGCTGCCGTAGCCGATGATCGCCACGTGCCGGCCCTGGATCACGCTCAGGTCGGCGGCGTCGTCGTAGAACATCTCAGCCACAGTGCTGTTGCCTTTCGTTGATGGTGTCATGCCGCCCGCGGGCGGCCGTACGGATGGGCGGGTCAGGCGCTGCGCTCGATGGCCCGCAGCGAGCGGTCGGTGATCGACCGGGCGCCGCGGCCGACCGCCACCATGCCCGACTGCACCAGTTCCTTGATGCCGAACGGCTCCAGGACCCTGATGAACGCGTCCAGCTTGTCGCGGTTGCCGGTGGCCTCGATCGTGACGGCGTCGGGCGCGACGTCCACCACCTTGGCACGGAACAGCGTGACGGTCTCCAGGACCTGCGACCGTGTCTCCTGGTCGGCGCGCACCTTGACCAGCACGAGTTCGCGCTGGACGGACGCCGCCGGGTCCAGCTCGACGATCTTCAGCACGTTGATCAGCTTGTTGAGCTGCTTGGTGACCTGCTCCAGCGGCAGGTCGGCGACGTTCACCACGATCGTCATCCGGGAGATCTCCGGGTGCTCGGTGGTACCGACCGCGAGGGACTCGATGTTGAAGCCGCGCCGGGAGAACAGCGCCGCGACCCGGGCCAGGATGCCGGGCTTGTTCTCCACCAGCACCGAGAGGGTGTGCAGGCTCATCGGGGTCAGTCTCCGTTCTCCCAGTCGGGCGCCATGTCCCTGGCGATCTTGATGTCGTCGTTGGTGGTGCCGGCCGCGACCATCGGCCAGACCATGGCGTCCTGGTGCACGACGAAGTCGATCACGACGGGCGCGTCGTTGATCTCCATGGCCTTGGCGATGACCTCGTCGACGTCCTCGGCCTTCTCGCAGCGCAGGCCGACACAACCGTACGCCTCGGCGAGCTTGACGAAGTCGGGGATCCGCTTGGCCGAGTGCAGATTCGTGTTCGAGTACCGCCCGTCGTAGAAGAGCGTCTGCCACTGCCGGACCATGCCGAGGTTGCCGTTGTTGATCACGGCGATCTTGACCGGGATGCCCTCGATCGCGCAGGTCGCGAGCTCCTGGTTGGTCATCTGGAAGCAGCCGTCGCCGTCGATCGCCCAGACCGTGGTGTCCGCCGCGCCGACCTTGGCGCCCATCGCCGCCGGGACGGCGTAGCCCATCGTCCCGGCGCCGCCGGAGTTCAGGAACGCGCCCGGCCGCTCGTACTTGATGAACTGCGCGGCCCACATCTGGTGCTGGCCGACGCCCGCGACGTAGTACGCGTCGGGCCCGGCGATCCGCCCGATCCGCTCGATGACGTACTGCGGGGACAGCGAGCCGTCGTCCGGCGTGTCGTAGCCCAGCGGATACGTGTCGCGCCAGGCGTCGAGCTGCCGCCACCAGTCGGTGTAGTCGCCCCTGCGGCCGGCCTCGTGCTCGTTCTGCACGGCGACGATCAGGTCGGCGATGACCTCGCGGGCGTCCCCGACGATCGGGACGTCGGCGTGCCGGTTCTTGGAGATCTCCGCCGGGTCGATGTCGGCGTGCACGATCTTGGCGTTCGGGGCGAACCCGTCCAGCTTGCCGGTGACCCGGTCGTCGAACCGGGCGCCGAGCGCGACCAGCAGGTCGGCGCGCTGCAGCGCGCCCACCGCGCCGACGGCGCCGTGCATGCCCGGCATGCCCATGTGCAGCGGGTGGCTGTCGGGCAGCGCGCCCTTGGCCATCAGCGTGGTGACGACGGGCGCGCCGGTCAGCTCGGCGAGCACCTTCAGCTCGGCGGACGCGCCCGCCTTCAGCACACCGCCGCCGACGTACAGCACCGGGCGCTGCGCGCCCGCGATCAGCCGTGCCGCCTCGCGGACCTGCTTGGAGTGCGGCCGGGTGACGGGCCGGTACCCGGGGAGCTGCAGCGCGACGGGCCACTCGAACCCGACCGTCGCCTGCAGGGCGTCCTTGGCGATGTCGACGAGGACGGGACCGGGACGCCCGGTGCCCGCGATGTGGAACGCCTCGGCGATGGTGCGGCCGATGTCCTCGGCCTTGGTGACCAGGAAGTTGTGCTTGGTGATCGGCATCGTGATGCCGGCGATGTCGGCCTCCTGGAAGCCGTCCGTCCCGATGAGGGAGGACGCGACCTGCCCGGTGATCGCCACGATCGGCACCGAGTCCATGTAGGCGTCGGAGATCGCGGTGACGAGGTTGGTCGCGCCGGGCCCGCTGGTGGCCATGCAGACGCCCACCTTGCCGGTCACCATCGCGTAGCCCTGGGCGGCGTGCCCCGCGCCCTGCTCGTGCCGGACGAGGATGTGGCGCAGCTTCGCGGAGTCGAACAGCGGGTCGTACGCCGGGAGGATCGCGCCACCCGGAATGCCGAACACGGTGTCGACGCCGACGTTCTCCAGGGCGCGGACCAGCGCCTGGGCTCCCGTCATCTGTTCGGTCGTCATGATTCTGCGGTTCCTTGGGGAGTGAGTCTTGGCTCGCCGGGCAACAAAAAACCCCCGCCGCCGGGAGGCGGTCGAGGGGAGGCGCGCAGGACGGAGAGCTTGGTCAGCCTGCGCGCCGACCAAGTACTACGAGGATGGTGGAAGTGCTCTGCACGAGCCCACTTTCGCCGATGTCCGGCCGCCGGTCAAATCCTTGGACACTTTGTCCCACATGTCGAGATGCGAGTGTCGCCCGTCACCCCGGCAGGGGCAGCGGGACGTCGCCGGGACGGTCCCGCTCCGCGAGGTTCGTGCGCACCAGCGACTCGACCCGCCGGGCCTCCATCGGCCGCGCCACGAGGAACCCCTGGCCGCGCGGGCAGCCCATCTCGCGCAGCAGCTCCAGCTGCTCGGGCCGCTCGATGCCCTCCGCGACCACGGTCAGCCCGAGGTCGCTGCCGAGCCGCACGATCGTCCGGGTGAGCATTGTCAGCGTCTCGTCCGAGCCGAGGCCCGCCACGAACGACGGGTCGATCTTGATGATGTCGACCGGGAGCTGCCCGAGGTAGGCGAGCGAGGCGTACCCGGTGCCGAAGTCGTCGATCGCGAGCCGGACACCGAGGTCGCGCAGCTCCGACAGGCGTTCCACATTCTGGCCCGCGTCCTCGACGAGGACCTCCTCGCGCACCTCCAGCGTGAGGGCCTGCGGCGGCAGCCCGGTCTCCGCCAGCGCCGCCGCGACCGACTCCACGAACCGGGGCGCGGCGATCTGCCGGGCGGTGAAGTTGACCGACAGGCCGACGTCCCACGAGTCGCCGCGCCACCGGGCGACCTCCCGGCACGCCTCCCGCAGCATCCACTCGCCGAGCGGAGTCATCAGTCCGGACTCCTCGGCCGGTCCGATGAACTCCTCCGGCGGCACCATCTCGTTCCCGCGCCGCCAGCGCAGCAGCGCCTCCACGCCCGTCACCCGGGACGTGGCGAGGTCGACGACCGGCTGGAAATCGACCGAGAACTGCTCCTCGGCGAGCGCCGCCTGCAGGTCGCTGCCGAGTTCCAGCCGCCGCACGACGTCGGCGTGCATGTGCGGCGCGTACACCTCGACGCGCCCGCCGCCGAGCTCCTTCGCGCGGGCCATCGCGAGGTCGCCGTTGCGCATCAGGTCGGCGGCGGTGCGGCGCAGCCTGCGCCCGGCGTCGGACCCGGCGACGTGCGGCTGCTCCTCGTCCCCGGCGAACGCGATGCCGACACTCGCCGTCAGCACGATGTGCTTGTCGCCCACCTGGTAAGGGTCGACCGAAAGTACGCGGAGGAGCCGACCGGCGAGCTCGACTGTGGCGCGAGTCTCAGGATCGTCCGGCGGCAGCTGGACCAGGACGGCGAACTCGTCCCCGCCCCACCGCGCCACCGTGTCGTCGGACTGGACGTTCGCGCGCAGCCGCCGGGCCGCCTGGGCGAGCACCTGGTCGCCGGCCGCGTGCCCGTCGGAGTCGTTCACGGCGGTGAACCCGTCCAGGTCGACGAACACGACCGCGACCGTGCCGCCGGCGTGCTGCCGCGACAGCACCTCGCGGGTGCGCTCCTCGAAGTAGGACCGGTTCGGCAGGCCCGTCAGGCCGTCGTGGAAGGTCAGGTGGGCGACCTGCCGCTGCAGCGCCGCCTGCTCGCTCAGGTCTCGGGTCGTCACCAGCAGCCGGGACGGCGCCCCGTCCGAGCCGCTGTACCGGGAGATCGTGGACTCGGTCGGCAGCCACGTCCCGTCCGCCGCCCGCACCCGGCACGACACCCGCAGCGCGTCCTGCGGCCCGACGTCGCCGGACTGCTCGTCCAGGAACTCGGTGAACACCTGCTGGACGCGCGGCAGGTCCTCGGGGTGGACGATCTCGTTCAGCGGGCGCCCGAGCAGTTCGTCCGGCGTGTAGTGGTAGGTGCGCAGCGCACCCGCGCTCGCGTACCGGACGGTCGCGTCCAGGTCGCAGATGAGCACCGCGTCGTTGATGCTCTCCGACAGCGCCCGGAAGTGCTCCTCGCCGGTGTTCACGGCCCGGCGCAGCGCGTCGTTCTCCCGCAGCAGCCCGGCCAGGCGCGCGATCAGCGCCAGCGCCGCCGAGCCCGCCGCGATCGAGACGCCGGGTTCCAGGCCGTTGCTCCCGGTGATCGAATGGCCCGCGATGAACAGCGCGGCCGCCGCGGCGACCGCGGCGGGCGCGATGCCCGGGCCGATCATGCGGCCGCACTCCTCGGTGCGGGCCGCGACGTCCTCGGGGATGTCGTCGACGGGCAGCTCCGGCTCGGCGGCCGGGCCCGTCCACGGCACCAGCAGCAGGAGCAGCAGCCCGGCGAGGCGCAGGATGTCGGACGGGTCGTCGCCCGGCCCGCCGCCGTCCAGCCGCACGAACGTGGTCACCACGTCGGCGGCCGCGATGGCGGCGAGCGCGCCGTACCCCATCCAGGCGAGGCGGCGGTGCCCCCGCGCGGCGCCGAGGACGAACGGCAGCGCGCCGCAGACGAACACGATGTCGATCAGCGGGTACAGAAGCTCCAGCAGGAACTCCGAGGGCGACTCCCCCGACCGGTGGTACAGGCTCCCGAACAGCGCGACCCAGCCGAGCACGAACAGCGCGCAGGCGCAGACGTAGGTGTCGGCGACGTAGCGCAGCCATGTCCCCGCGTCCCGGGGCAGCCTGATCGGCACGACCAGGCCGGTGACGAGCGCGACGAGCGCGAACAGGTAGAAGAGGTCGGGGACCGAGAGCGACAGGGCGCTGCGGCCGGAGCCGTCCGACAGGGCGCCGCCCATCGCGCCGACGAACCAGGACGCGGCGGCGATCCCGTACCAGCGCCACGACGCGCGCCAGATGCCGCCCGGGACGGACGCGTCCGCCGGGACCCCGTCGGGGCGCCGGGACGACAGCAGCAGGGAGACCGCGGCGGCGCCCGCGGCGCCGGCCTCGGTCCAGGCGATGAAGGGGCGGCCGCCCCAGCCGAGCAGCGAGCCGATGGCGTACAGCACGCCCACGACCGCCGCCATGCCGATCGGCAGCGCACGCGGCGATACCCGCCTGGCGTAGTCGCCGCTCATCGCGCCATGTCCCTTCCTGCCCCGGTGGAGCGATCTGTCCCCGCGGACGCCGCATCACGCCGGGGGGATTCGGTGGGTCCACGACCCTCGCCGCACGGATAACGGCCGGAAGGTCACGGATCGTGCCCCGCGCAGGGATCGGCGCGGGCCCGGTGGGGAGCGCACCGACATCGCCTGCCGAAGATCAGCGACATTGCTGCTTGACGGGATCACCGTGTCGCTCACTGTACGTTCGGTAGGTCACGGAGCGATTGAGGCTGAGCGTCCTCCCGGCGACGAACGACCTGGGCGGGAATCCGTTTTGGGACGTCCGAAAGCCGATCGTCACGGAATCTGCGCCTTGCCCCGGAATACGCTCCGTGATGTGGAACGGCGGGCCTTCCGGATCCGTACTACCTACGGGAGGCGTTCATGCGACAGCACTCGCTCGTTCTGGTCTCGGCCGCCGTGCTCCTGGCCGCCTGCTCCTCCACGTCGCCGGACGGTGAGGCGGGGCATACCCCGCCGCCGCTGACGTCCGGAGCCTCGTCCGGCACCGGCACCGGGAGCGGGGCGCCGGGGAGCAAGGGGCCGGGCGAACCGCGCACGCTGGCCGGCGATCTGAAGGTGCCGTGGGCGGTGGCCTTCCTTCCCGGAGGCGACGCCCTGGTGACCGAGCGCGACACGGCACGGCTCGTGCGCGTCACGCCGTCCGGACGGAAGACGACCGTCGGGAGGGTGCCCGGCGTGGACGCGCAGGGTGAGGGCGGGCTGCTCGGCGTCGCGGTGTCCCCGGCCCACACCGCCGACCACCTGATCTTCCTGTATTACACGGCCGCGTCCGACAACCGTGTCGTCCGCGCCACCTATGACGGACGGCTCGGCAAGCCGGAACCGATCGTCACCGGCATCCCGAAGGGCGCCATCCACAACGGCGGCCGGCTGGCGTTCGGTCCGGACAAGATGCTCTACATCACCACCGGCGAGACCGGCGAGGGCGGCAAGTCGCAGGACAAGGGCTCCCTCGGCGGCAAGATCCTCCGCGTCACACCCGACGGGAAGCCCGCACCCGGCAACCCGTTCGGCTCCCGCGTCTGGACGTACGGGCACCGCAACGTGCAGGGCCTCGCATGGGACGACAAGGGCCGCATGTACGCCACGGAGTTCGGCCAGGACCGCTTCGACGAGATCAACCTGATCCAGAAGGGCAGGAACTACGGCTGGCCCGAGGTGGAGGGAGTCGGACACCGCAAGGGCTTCACCGACCCGCTTCTCACCTGGACGACCGACGAGGCGTCGCCTTCCGGCCTCGCCTACGCGGACGGTTCCCTCTGGGCCGCCGCCCTGCGCGGCTCGCGCCTCTGGCAGATCCCCCTCGACAACGGCAAGGCGGGTCGTCCCATCGCCCGGTTCCAGGACGAGTACGGGCGGCTGCGCGCCGCCGTCAAGGCCCCGGACGGCTCGCTCTGGGTCACGACCAGCAACCAGGACGGCCGGGGCGACCCCGCCCCCGACGACGACCGCATCCTCACCCTCAAGCCCGGCTGACGCCGTCCCGGTTCCCGAGGGGAGGGAACCGGGACGCTGCAGGCATCAGGTGAGCTTCTCCAGGATGAGCTCGCGGGCGCGGCCGGCGTCGGCCTGGCCGCGGGTCGCCTTCATGACGGCGCCGACGAGGGCGCCGGCCGCGGCGACCTTCCCGGCGCGGATCTTGTCGGCCACGGCCGCGTTGCCGGCGATCACCTGGTCGATGACGGCGGACAGCTCGCCCTCGTCGCTGACCACCTTGAGACCGCGGGCGGCGACGACCTCGTCCGGGCCGCCCTCGCCGGCGAGGACTCCCTCGAAGACCTTGCGGGCCAGCTTGTCGTTCAGCTCCCCGGCGGTGATCATCGCCTGGACCCGGGCGACCTGCTCCGGCGTGATCGGCAGGTCGGCCAGCTCGACGCCCTGCTCGGTGGCGCGGCGGGACAGCTCGTTCATCCACCACTTGCGGGCGGCCGGGGCGTCGGTGCCCTGCGCGATCGTCGCCTCGATGAGGTCGACGGCGCCGGCGTTGACGACGTCCCGCAGCTCCAGGTCGGACAGGTTCCACTCGGCCTGGATGCGGCGGCGCCGCGCGGCCGGCAGCTCCGGCAGCGACGCGCGCAGCTCCTCCACCCACTCACGCGACGGCGCCATCGGGACGAGGTCGGGCTCCGGGAAGTACCGGTAGTCCTGCGCCTCCTCCTTGCTGCGCCCGCTGGTGGTGCGGCCGGTGTCCTCGTGGAAGTGGCGGGTCTCCTGGACCACGCGGCCGCCTGCGTCCAGCACGCCCGCCTGCCGCTCGATCTCCGACCGGACGGACCGCTCCACCGACCGCAGCGAGTTGACGTTCTTGGTCTCCGTCCGCGTACCCCACTCCGCGGCACCGCGCGGCATGAGCGAGACGTTCACGTCGCAGCGCATCGAGCCCTGCTCCATGCGCACGTCCGACACGTCGAGCGACCGGACCAGCTCGCGCAGCTCCGTCGCGTACGCCCGGGCCACCAGCGGCGCCCGGTCGCCCGTCGCCGGAATCGGCTTGGTGACGATCTCCACCAGCGGGATGCCCGCCCGGTTGTAGTCGACCAGCGAGTACTCGGCGCCGTGGATCCGCCCGGTCGACCCGCCCACGTGCAGCGACTTGCCGGTGTCCTCCTCCATGTGGACGCGCTCGATCTCGATCCGGTACGTCTCCCCGTCGACCTCGACGTCCAGGTGACCGTCCACGCAGAGCGGCTCGTCGTACTGCGAGATCTGGAAGTTCTTCGGCATGTCCGGGTAGAAGTAGTTCTTCCGGGCGAACCTGCACCACTCCACGATGTCGCAGTTCAGCGCGAGGCCGATCTTGATGATGCCCTCGATCGCGGCGTGGTTGGTGACCGGCAGCGACCCCGGCAGCCCCAGGCACACCGGGCACACCTGCGTGTTCGGCTCCGCGCCGAACTCCGTCGGGCATCCGCAGAACATCTTGGACGCCGTACCGAGCTCGATGTGGGTCTCGATCCCGAGCACCGGCTCGAACTTCGCCAGCGCCTCGTCGTAGTCCATCAGCGTCGGGGTGGTCACTTCGCCTCCACCAGTTCCGGGGCCTTGGCCAGCAGCGGGCCGCCCCAGCGGTCTTCGAGGGCCCGCTCGACGGCGGCGCCGACGCGGTACACGCGGTCGTCGCCGAGGACGGGGGCCATGATCTGCAGTCCGACCGGCAGGCCACCGGACAGGCCGCACGGCACCGAGATCGCGGCGTTGCCGGTGAGGTTCGCCGGGATCGTGCACAGGTCGGCCAGGTACATGGCGACCGGGTCGTCGGCGCGCTCGCCGATCGGGAACGCGGTGGTCGGCGTGGTCGGCGAGACCAGCACGTCCACCTGCTCGAACGCGGCCTCGAAGTCGCGCTTGATCAGGGTGCGGACCTGCTGCGCCTTGCCGTAGTAGGCGTCGTAGTAGCCGGACGACAGCGCGTAGGTGCCGAGCATGATGCGCCGCTTGACCTCGGGGCCGAAGCCCTCGGCGCGGGTCAGCGCCATGACCTCCTCGGCGCTGCGGGTGCCGTCGTCGCCGACGCGCAGCCCGTACCGCATCGCGTCGAAGCGCGCCAGGTTGGACGAGCACTCCGACGGCGCGACCAGGTAGTAGGCGGGCAGCGCGTAGGTGAAGTTCGGGCAGGAGACCTCGACGACCTTCGCGCCGAGCGACTCCAGCAGCTCGACCGCCTCGGTGAAACGGGCCGAGACGCCCGATTCGTAGCCGTCGCCGGCGAACTCCTTGACGACCCCGACGCGCAGGCCGTTGACGTCGGCGTGGCGCGCGGCCTCCACCACCGGCGGGACGGCCTGGCTCACCGAGGTGGAGTCCATCGGGTCGTGGCCGCTGAACGCCTCGTGCAGCAGCGCGGCGTCCAGCACAGTGCGGGCGAACGGACCGGGCGTGTCCAGCGACGACGCGAACGCGATCACGCCGTACCGGGACGAGCCGCCGTAGGTGGGCTTCATCCCGACGATGCCGGTGACGGCCGCGGGCTGCCGGATGGAGCCGCCGGTGTCGGTGCCGGTGGACAGCGGCGCCTCGTACGCGGCGACCGCCGCGGACGACCCGCCGGACGACCCGCCCGGGACGCGCTCCAGGTCCCACGGGTTGTGCGAGGTGAAGTAGGCGCTGTTCTCCGTGGACGAGCCCATCGCGAACTCGTCCATGTTCGTCTTGCCGAGGATCACCAGCCCGGCCGCGCGCAGTCGCGCCGTGACGGTCGCGTCGTAGGGCGGCCGCCACCCTTCGAGGATCTTGGACCCGGCTGTGGTGGGCATGTCCGTGGTGGTGAACACGTCCTTGTGCGCGATGGGGACGCCGGCCAGCGGGCCGAGCTCTTCCCCCGCCGCGCGCCGCTCGTCCACCTTCCGCGCCTGCGCCAGCGTCGTCTCGCGGTCCACGTGCAGGAACGCGTTGACCTGGCCGTCCACCGCGGCGATGCGGTCCAGGTGCGCCTCGGCCACCTCGACCGCCGACACCTCACCGCCGCCGAGCAGCTCGCCCAGCTCCGCGGCGCTCTTCCTGACCAGTTCGCTCACCGTCACTCCTCCTCGTCCAGGATCCGCGGGACTCGGAAGCGCTGCTCCTCGGCGGCCGGCGCGCCGGCGAGGGCCTGCTCCGGAGTGAGGCACTGCCGTACCTCGTCCGTCCGGTAGACGTTGGTCAGCGGCAGCGCGTGCGAGGTGGGCGGGATGTCCTCCGCCGCGACCTCCTGCACCCGCGCGACCGCGGAGATGATCTGGTCGAGCTGGGCGGCGAGATGGTCGAGCTCATCGTCGCCGAGCGCCAGCCGGGACAGCCGGGCGAGATGCGACACCTCGTCACGGGTGATGGCTCCACCGGTGACTCCGCCCCCGGTGGAGCCATCGGAGGCGGCGTGCTCACTAGACATGGGAGAGAAACCGTTCCTGCGATGAATTGGGTTCCCCGCCATCCTATGGGCCGGGGCATCCAGGCCCGACTGGTTTACGCGGGCGTGATCCCGCGCGTCGCGGATCCGCGGTGCCGCGGTCAGGCGCTGCCGGGCGCCTGGACCGAGGGCAGCGCGAAGGAGTACTCCCGGAGCCATTCGGTGGCGGCGGCCGCGTCCATGGGGCGGCCGAAGTGCCAGCCCTGGGCGGCGTCGCAGCCCATCTCGCGGAGGGCCTCGGCGGTGGCGGCGTCCTCGACGCCCTCGGCGACCGAGCGGAGCCCGAGGGTGCGGACGAGGTCGACGATGGAGCGGACGATGACGGCGTCGTCCGCGGAGTCGGCGAGCCGCTGCACGAACGAGGAGTCGATCTTGATCTCCTCGACCGGCAGCCGTTTGAGCCGGACGAGGGAGGAGTAGCCGGTGCCGAAGTCGTCCAGGCTGAGCGGGATGCCGAGCTCGCCGAGGGCGGCGACGGTGTCGGAGGCGTAGGCGGGCTCGTTCATCAGGATCCGCTCGGTGATCTCCAGCTGGAGCGCCGCGGCGGGCAGGCCGCGGGCGAGCAGGCCCTCCTCGATCGTCTCGGTGAGGCCGGTGTCGAGCAGGTCGCGGCCGGAGGCGTTCACCGCGACCTGGATGGCGAGGTCCTCGCGCCACCAGGCGGCGGTCTGCGCGAGCGCGGCCTCCACGACGTAGTGGGTGATCGAGCGCATCAGGTACGTCTGCTCGGCGATCGACAGGAACGCCTCGGGTTCGAGGAGGCCCTGGTCGGGGTGGCGCCAGCGCAGCAGCGCCTCCATGCCGACGAGGTGGCCGTCCCGCAGCGAGATCTTCGGCTGGTAGAACAGCTCCAGCTCGGAGCGGTCGATGGCGCGGCGCAGGTCGCCGAGCATGTTGAGCCGGGCCGGGGAGTTGCGGTCCTTGCCGGGCGAGTAGATCTCGACGCCGGACCGGGCCTCCTTGGCGTTGTACATGGCGACGTCGGCGCGCTGCAGGAGCAGCTCGAAGTCGGGCGCGTGGTCGGGGAACAGCGCGATGCCGACGCTCCCCTCCAGGTCGAACGACATGCCGTCCAGCCGGACGGGCTCGCTCAGCGCCGCGCGCAGCCGGGCGGCGACCTCGCGGGCGGCGGCCTCGTCCCGGACGGTCGGCAGCAGCACCGCGAACTCGTCCCCGCCGAGCCGCGCGACGAGGTCGCCGGGCCGGACACTGTGCGTGAGCCGGTGCGCGACGAGCTGCAGCAGCCGGTCGCCGGTGGGGTGCCCGAGGGTGTCGTTGACCTCCTTGAACCGGTCGAGGTCGAGCAGGAACAGCCCGGCGCGGTGGCTTGGCGGGTCGGCGGGCTTGCGCAGCCGGGACGGCCCGAGGCCGGTGCCGCGCGGGCGGCGCCGGCCGTCGCCGCGTTTCTCCGCGCCGCGCGCTTCGGCGAGCGCCTCCTCGGTCCGGACGATCAGCAGCTTGCGGTTGGGCAGCCCGGTCAGCCCGTCGTGCAGTGCCTGGTGCTCGCGCCGGACGGAGACGGACGCGTTCATGTACACGGCGATGAACGGCAGGACGATGAGGGGCACGAACACGGCCGACCGGTCCATCGCCACGACCATCAGCGGGGCGAGGCCGAGCAGCGCCAGATGGACGAGGACCTGGTAGCCGAGGTCCCAGCGGAGCGCCTTGACCAGCGACACCCGGGCGTGCAGCGCGACGGCGGCGCCGACGAGGGTGTCGTTGCAGACGAAGTAGACGGCGCCGGCGAGCGCGATCGCGGGCAGGTCGGAGCCGTGCGGCACCCACAGGGTCGACGGGGTCGCGAGGTCGCCGAAGAGCGCGAGGACGAGCTGCGCGGCGGCGAGGCTGAGGGTGTACTGGGCGGCGTTGAAGGCGATGCGGTGCGGGGAGCGGGCGCGGAAGATCCCGCAGGTGATCACGGCGACGACCTGGAGGGCGGCGGCGACCGGCAGTCCGGCGTACAGGAGCGCGGCGAACGAGAAGGTGGTGGAGGTGGTGGCGCCGTTGTTCTCGGTGGAGCCGGGCGTGATGATCGGGCGCAGCTCGCCGAAGATGATGAAGCAGCCGAGGATCCAGAACACGGGCGTGCCGGCCAGCGCGTCCAGGTCGCCGCTGCTCAGCCCGGAGAACGCGGTGACGCCCGCGGCGACGCCGAGCATGATGACGACGAGGAAGTAGATCCACAACGGGGAACCACGGCGTGGCGCCGTGTTCCGCGTGTTGTTCGGGTCCTTCATCACATCCTCGGGGGGTTCGGGGGCCGTCCCCCGGCACCGGACGTCCCCGATCCCGGGGGACGCCCCCGGGTGTTACGTCCGGAGATTCAGGTGTGGGTCGTGATGAGAGGGAGGGTACGACCTTTGCTCAACTTCGCGAAACCGATTGCGTACGTTCCGTTATGCCCATTCCACCCCGACCCCTCACCGATGGGTAGCTGAAGTGTACCCCTGAGTAACGCAACCCTGGTAGAAACCTCGCAACCACACCGTGTTAGCCGTCGGCGCGCACAGTCACGTTTTTGGCCGCATCTGGCCCATCGGCGAGCAGCACCCGGAACCCCTCCTCCGCCAAGACCGGTACGCCCAGTTTCACCGCTTTGTCGTACTTGGACCCTGGACTGTCGCCGACGACCACGAAGCCCGTCTTCTTCGACACCGACCCGGACACCTTGCCGCCGAGCCGCTGCACCGCCTCGGTCGCCGAGTCCCGGCTGTACCCCTCCAGGGACCCGGTGATCACCACGGTGACGCCCTCCAGCGGACGCGGGCCGGCCGCGCCCTCGTCCTCCATCCGGACGCCGGCGGCCCGCCACTTGTCGACGATCTCCCGGTGCCAGCCGACCGCGAACCAGTTCTTGATCGAGGCGGCGATGGTCGGCCCGACGCCGTCGACCGCCGCCAGTTCCTCCTCGGTCGCGGCCGCGATCGCGTCCATCGAGCGCATCTCCCGGGCGAGATCGCGCGCCGCGGACGGCCCCACGTGCCGGATCGACAGCGCCACGAGCACCCGCCACAGCGGCTGCCGCTTCGCCTTCTCCAGCTCCTCGAAGAGGATCTCCACGGTCTTCTTCGGCTCGCCCTCCTTGTTCGCGAAGAACGACACCGCCTTCGGCTCGCCGGTCTTCGGATCGGTCTTGGCCGTTCCCGTCTTGGCGTCCAGCACGAGGCTCCTGATCGGCAGGAGCTGATCGACGGTCAGGTGGAACAGATCGCCCTCGTTCTTGACCGGCGGCTCGGAAGGCTCCAGCGGCTGCGTGAGCGCGGTCGCCGCCACGTACCCGAGCGCCTCGATGTCGAGCGCGTTGCGGCTCGCGACGAAGAACACCCGCTCACGCAGCTGACCGGGGCAGTACTGGGCGTTCGGGCACCGGATGTCGGCGTCGCCCTCCTTCTCGTACGCCAGCTCGGTCCCGCACTCGGGGCAGTGCGCGGGCATCTCGAACTCGCGCTCGGACCCGTCCCGCAGCGCGGTCACCGGCGCGACGATCTCCGGGATCACGTCGCCGGCCTTCCGCAGCACGACCGTGTCACCGACCAGCACGCCCTTGCGCTTGACCTCGCCCGCGTTGTGCAGCGTCGCCCGGTCGACGGTGGACCCGGCGACCTTCACCGGCTCCATCACGCCGAACGGGGTGATGCGCCCAGTCCGCCCCACACCGACCTTGATGTCGAGGAGCCTGGTGTTGACCTCCTCGGGCGGGTACTTCCACGCGATCGCCCAGCGCGGCGCCCGGCTGGTGGAGCCGAGCCGCCGCTGCAGCGAGAACTGGTCGACCTTGACGACCACGCCGTCGATCTCGTACGCGGGATCGTGCCGGTGCTCGCCGTACCCGTCGATGTACTCGCGGACGGCGTCCAGCCCCCCGACCACCTTGTAGCGGTCGCTGACCGGCAGCCCCCAGCCGCGCATCAGCTCGTAGGCGCCGGACTGGCTCTCCGGCTGCGTCCCGCCGCGCCACGCGCCGAACCCGTGGACGAGCATGCCGAGCGGCCGGTGCGCCGTGACCCGCGGGTCCTTCTGCCGCAGCGAGCCCGCCGCCGCGTTGCGCGGGTTGGCGAACGGGTCCTTGCCCGCCTCCACCTGCGCCGCGTTGACCTGCTCGAACCCCTCGATCGGCAGGAACACCTCGCCGCGGACCTCCAGCACGTCCGGCCAGCCGCCGCCGGACAGCCGGTCCGGGATGTCGGCGATGGTGCGGATGTTGTTGGTGACGTCCTCGCCGGTGCGTCCGTCCCCGCGGGTGACCCCGCGCGTCAGCCGCCCCTTCTCGTACGTCAGCGCGATCGCCAGCCCGTCGATCTTCAGCTCGCACAGGTACCCGGCGACCTTGCCGGCCTCCTTGACGACCCGGTCGTCCCACGCGAGCAGCTCGTCCGCGCTCATCGCGTTGTCGAGGCTCTGCATCCGCTCCAGGTGCTCGACGGTCGCGAAGTCGGTGACGATCGGCGCGCCGACCTTCTGCGTCGGCGAGTCCGGCGTGACGAGCTCCGGATGCCGCTCCTCCAGCTCGCGGATCTCCCGCATCCGCAGGTCGTACTCGGCATCGGTGAGCGTCGGCTGGTCGAGGATGTAGTACCGGTAGTTGGCCGCCTCAAGCTCCTCGCTCAGCTCAAGGTGCCGCTGCCGCGCCTCGGTCGGAAGGCCGTCGCTCATGGTCATGCCCCCATTCTCGCCAACACGACCGACAATGCGAACGCCCGGCACACCCTGCTCAGTCGGCCGCTTCGTAAAGCATCCGGGCCGTTTCGCGGCAGCGTTTCAGCGCTTCGCGGACGTAACGCGGCGAGGCCCCGGCCATCCCGCACGCCGGGGTGACGACGACCTGCCCCGCCAGCTGCGCGGGCGGGAAGCCGAGCCGCCGCCACAGCCCCTTCACCGGGTCGGCGGTCGCCTGGAGGGACGGCAGTACCGCGTCGGTCGCGGGGACCGCGCCGAGGAACAGCCCCGTCCCCGCGTCGATCGTCTCCCCCACCGCGTCGTCGTCGCGCTTCGGGACCAGCCGCAGATCGACCGAGATGGCCTTCGCACCGGCACCGCGCAGCAGTCCGTACGGGACGTTCCGGGCACAGCAGTGGACGACGGGGTACGCGCCCGCGGCCTCGATCACCTGCCGCAGCGTGTCCTCCGCGACGGGTTCCTCGACCGCCCGCAGCCGGGAGAAGCCGCTCGCCGTCGGGACCGTCCCGGCGAGCGCGGCGGGCAGGCCGGGCTCGTCCAGCTGCAGGACGATCTCCGCGGCGGGCAGCCGGCGCCGGACGTCCGCGACGTGCGCGGCGACGCCCTCGGCGAGCGAGGCGGCCAGGTCGCGGACGGCGCCCGGGTCCTTCAGCGCCCGGTCGCCGTGCCGCAGCTCGATGGACGCGGCCAGCGTCCACGGCCCGCACACCTGGATCTTGAACGGCCCGTCGTGGCCGCCCGCGATCTCCTCCAGGACGTCCAGGTCGCGGGCGAGGTGGTCGCGGGAGCGCAGCGTGTCGCGTCCGGGGCGGTCGGAGAACCGCCAGCCGGACGGCTCCAGGTGCACCGGCATGTCGATCAGCAGCCCGGCCGTCCGGCCGGCCAGGTCGGCGCCGGGACCGCGCGCGGGCAGCTCCGGCAGATGCGGCATCTCGGGCACTTCACCGAGGACGACCCGCAGCGCCTCCGCCGGGTCCTCCCCCGGATACGACCCGATCCCGGTCGCCGTCCCCGCCTGCCACGGATAGCTCGTCACGCGGAAGACCCTACCGGCGCGACGATCACACCAGCCCGGCCAGCCGGTCCAGGTCGCGGAGCGTGTCGTCCTCGGGCGCCGTCCTCAGGTTGAACAGCGCCTCGTCGGCGCCCGCGGCCACCAGGTCCTCGACGGCCGCCCGCTCCGGCGGCACCCCGAACACCGTCACCGGCACCCGGCGCCCCGCCCGCTCGCGCAGCTCGGAGATCCGCGCGGCGAGCCCGCCGGCGCCGCGCCCGTAGATCGGCACCCAGCCGTCGCCGAACTCCACGACCCGGTCGAAGGTCGTCGGCCCCGACCCGCCGATCAGCACGGGCGGATGCGGATCCTGCACGGGCTTCGGGTAGGAGAACACGGGGTCGAAGTCGACGAACTCGCCGTGGAACTCCGCCTCGTCCTTCGTCCACAGCTCCTTGACGGCCAGCACCCGCTCGCGGAGCAGCCGCATCCGGGTCCGCGGGTCGGTGCCGTGGTTGCGCATCTCCTCCCGGTTCCAGCCCGCGCCGACGCCGAGCACGGCCCGCCCGCCGGAGATCAGGTCGAGGGACGCGACCTCCTTGGCCAGCACGATCGGGTCCCGCTGGACGATCAGCGCGATGCCCGTCCCGACGCGCAGCCGCTCGGTCACCGCCGCCGCGGCGGTCAGCACCACGAACGGGTCGAGCGCCCGGTAGTAGTGCCGGGGCAGCTCCGCCCCGCCCGGCCACGGCGACTCGCGCTTCACCGGGATGTGGGTGTGCTCGGCCACGAACAGCGACCCGAACCCGCGCTCCTCCAAGGCCCGCCCGAGCACCGCCGGCCTGACCCCGTCGTCCGTCACGAACGTCGAAACACCGAACTTCACTACAGCCTCCACATCGTTCGCCGGCGCGACGACCTCAGCCACCAGCTCAGCCGTCGACCAGCCCGAGTCCCTCGATCGCGTGCGAAGCCAGTTTCGAGCCTGCGAGAAACTGATCGCGCAGCGAGCCGCCAGGCGAGTCGGAGCGATGCTAGCGATCGCCGTGTCGCCCGCTGAAGGAAGGCGCTCTGGCGCCTGACGCCGAGGGTGACGCAGAAAATATCGTTGTTGAGGCGAGGACGCGGTCGCCGGTGTAGAGGACGGCGGCCTGGCCGGTCGCGACGCCGCGGGCGGGGGTGGACAGGCTGATGCGCAGTTCGTCGCCCACCTGCTCGGCCGTGCAGTCGTAGACCTCGCCGTGCGCGCGGAGCTGGACCTGGCAGCCGAACGGGCCGTCCGGCGCCTCGCCGAGCCACACCGGGCGCTCGCCGGTGATCTCCTGGACGTCCAGCGACTCGCGCGGGCCCACGGTCACCGTGTTCGTCACCGGGGAGATGTCCAGGACGTAGCGGGGGCGCCCGTCCGGTGCGGGGGTGCCGAGCCGCAGGCCCTTGCGCTGGCCGATCGTGTAGGCGTAGGCGCCGTCGTGCTCGCCGACCTCGTTGCCGGCGGTGTCGACGATCGGGCCGGGCGCCGACCCGAGCCGCTCCGCCAGGAAGCCGCGCGTGTCGCCGTCCGCGATGAAGCAGATGTCGTGGCTGTCGGGCTTGTCGGCCACCTGGAGGCCGCGGCGCTCCGCCTCCCGCCGGATGTCGGCCTTGGACGTGTCGCCGAGCGGGAACAGCGCGTGCGCGAGCTGCTCGGGCGTGCACACGGCCAGGACGTACGACTGGTCCTTGCCCTCGTCGACGCCGCGGCGCAGGACGCCGCCGTCCAGCCGCGCGTAGTGGCCGGTGCAGACGGCGTCGAAGCCGAGCGCCATCGCGCGGTCCAGCAGCGCCGCGAACTTGATCTTCTCGTTGCAGCGCAGGCACGGGTTCGGGGTGCGGCCCGCGGCGTACTCGCTGACGAAGTCCTCCACCACGTCCCGGTGGAAGCGCTCGGCGAGGTCCCACACGTAGAACGGGATGCCGATCACGTCGGCGGCGCGGCGCGCGTCCCGGGAGTCCTCCAGGGTGCAGCAGCCGCGCGCGCCCGTCCGGTAGGACTGGGGATTGCTGGACAGGGCCATGTGGACACCGGTGACGTCGTGCCCGGCCTCGGCGGCGCGGGCGGCGGCCACGGCGGAGTCGACGCCGCCCGACATGGCGGCGAGAACACGCAGAGTCATAGTGCCTTCGAGGGTACGCGGCGTGGCCCGGTTGCCCGACGATATTTCCGCGTACGATTGGGGCCGCTATGGGAATCTTCCGCCGTCCGCGCGAGGCGTCCGCCGTCGTACCGCCCGCCATCAGCGAATTCTGGGAGTGGTGGGCGCAGGCCCGCCCGACGATCGAGGCGTCTCTGGCCGCCGGGCCAGAGGAGTCCGAGGCGGGTGAGGCCACCGTGCCCGGCGAGGGCCTGTCGGCGGATGCGGTGGAGGAGCTGTCCCGCCGCGTCCACAAGATCAACCCTGGGCTGCAGTGGGAGATCGGAGGGGCCGACGACCGGAGCCCGTCGCTCACGGTGACCGGCGGCGGCGACCCCGAGCTGCGCGGCCTGACCGAGCGCTGGGTGCGCTCCGCGCCGTCCGGCGCCGCGGCCGCCGGCTGGAGCTTCCACCCGGCGCGCCAGCCCGACCCCGAGATGCTCGCGCAGGACCTCATCCTCGGCGACCACGAGTTCGACCTGGAATACGTCCGGCTGGGCATGCGCGCCGACGCCGACCGCGCCCGCGTGCACATCACCGCCTACCATCCCGACTTCCTGTTCGTCGCCGAGGAGCAGCAGCTCCAGGTGGCGCTGAACGTCCTGCACTGGGCCCTCGGCGAGGACGACGTGGCCCGCTGGGTCGGCGAGGTCACGATCGCGACGGAGGCGCCGATCGACGCGCTGCCGCCGTCGATGCTGGCAGCGGTCGTAGAGCAGATCGCCGAGCCGTTCACCGAGCCGACCTGGCTGACCGGCGAGGGCCGCACCCCGCGCGGCCACCCCGCCCGCCTCGGCGCCCGCTTCCCGCTGCACCGCCAGGACTACCCGCTCTGCGACCTGCACGTGGCGATCAGCGTCCCGTACGCCAACAGCAACCCCGACCGGCTCCCCGTCGAGCCGTCGTCGGGCGCGCTGCGCGCCTTCGAGAAGAAGCTCGCGAAGCTCGGCGACCGCGCGGTCCTCGCGGTCCGCGAGACGGGCGACGGCCTCCGGGTCTTCCACCTGTACGCCGACCCCGACTCCGGCGTGATCTCCGAGCTCGACCAGCTCGCCGCAGGCTGGCCTGAAGGCAAGGCGAAGGTCGCCTCCACCAACGACCCCGGCTGGCGCGCCCTGGCTCCCTACCAGCCCTGACGGGTCGCGTCGACCTTGCGGTAGCGGGATTCGGCGAGGCTGTAGAGGCCGAAGGTGAGGACGCCCAGGGCCACGGCGGCGAGCCCCCATTCGCCCGCGGGGGCGGCGGCGAAGTCGCGGAGCGTGCCGTCCAGGCCCTGGGCCTTCTGCGGCTGGAAGGTGACGGCCGCGTAGGCGAGGAAGGCGCCGGCGGCGGCGCCGACGAGGCCGCGGGCGGTGTTGCCGACGATGGCCAGGGGCTGGACGACGCGGCGGGCCGCGTCGCCCATCTCCCAGGTCTTCAGCTCCTGCATGAACGATTGGCGGACGGCGTTCACGAACACGACGACGCCCCAGGCCACGAAACCGACCGCGACCGCCAGGACGAGCCAGCGGCCGCCGGGCTCGCCCATCAGCCGCGCGGTGATGGTCTTGGACTGCCGGTCGCTCGACGTGCCGTGGTGGCCGAGCAGGAACGCCAGGGTCGCCGCGAAGGCGGCCGTGTAGACGGCGCCGCGGGCCGCCGACGCCAGACGCTTGGCGGGCTTGTCGCCGGCCCGTACGGGCCGGCCGTACAGGGCCTCCGCGTACTGCCAGAGCGCGAGCGCGGCGAAACCGACCGCCATCAGCCCGAGGACGACCGGGCCGCCGGGCTTGTCGGCGACGGCCTGCAGCGCGCCCTTCCGGTCCGCCTCCCGCCCGCCGGCGCCGAAGGCGACCTGGAGGGCCAGCCAGCCGATGAGCAGGTAGAGGAGGCCGCGCGCGACCAGCCCCACCCGGGACAGGTGGTGAAACCACGGGTGTCCCGCCGCCTGTTTGAGTCCGTTGCCCACCTCGGTCGTCACGGGCAGGCAGTCCCCGTTCAAGAGACGGTCAAACCCGGACGGATCAGCTGAGGCCGGCCCGGCGGGCGCGCTCCACGACCGGGCCGATCGCGTCTGCGAGGGCCTTGACGTCGGCCTCGGTGCTGGTGTGGCCGAGCGTGAAGCGCAGCGAGCCGCGCGCGCGTTCGGCGCTCGCGTCCATGGCGATCAGGACGTGGCTCGGCTGCGAGACGCCCGCCGAGCAGGCCGACCCGGTGGAGCAGGCGATGCCGCGCGCGTCCAGCAGCATGAGCAGGGCGTCGCCCTCGCAGCCGGGGAAGGAGAAGTGCGCGTTGCCGGGGAGGCGGCCGGCCGGGTCGCCGTTCAGGACCGCCTCGGGCACGGCGGTGCGGACGGCCTCGACCAGCCGGTCGCGCAGTCCGGCGAGGCGGCGCGTCTCGTCCTCGCGATGGGCGACCGTGGCCTGGACGGCGGCGGCGAAGCCCGCGATGGCGGGCGTGTCCAGCGTTCCGGACCGGACGTCGCGCTCCTGGCCGCCGCCGTGCAGCAGCGGCATCGGGTCGAGGAGCACCGGTGGCTTCGGCTTGGCCAGCAGCAGCGCGCCGACGCCGATCGGGCCGCCGAGCTTGTGGCCGGTGATGGTGAGCGCCTGCGCGCCGCTCGCCGCGAAGCCCACGGGCAGCTGCCCGGCGGCCTGGACGGCGTCGGTGTGCAGCGGGACTCCGCGCTCGCGGGCCACGGCGGCCAGTTCCGCGATGGGCTGGACGGTGCCGACCTCGTTGTTGGCCCACATCACGGAGACGAGCGCGACGTCGTCGCCGGTGCCCAGCGCCTTTTCCAGCGCCTCGGGGGTGACGCGGCCGAGTTCGTCCACCGGGACCCAGTCGACCTGGGCGCCCTCATGGTCGGCGAGCCACCGCACCGCGTCCATGACCGCGTGATGCTCGACGGCCCCCGCCAGCACGCGGGTGCGGGACGGGTCGGCGGCGCGGCGCGCCCAGTAGATCCCCTTGACGGCGAGGTTGTCGGCCTCGGTGCCGCCGGAGGTGAACACGACCTCGCTCGGGCGGGCGCCGAACGCCTCGGCGATGATCTCGCGGGACTCCTCGACGACGCGGCGGGCCCGCCGCCCGACCGCGTGCAGCGAAGACGGGTTGCCGAGCTCGCGCAGCTCGGCCGTCATCGCCTCGATGGCCTCGGGCCGCATCGGGGTCGTCGCCGCATGGTCGAGGTAGGTCACCACGCGGTCAACAGTATCCGCGCCCCGGCTGTTCCCCTCCAGGCGCCCGGAGAGTCGTCCGGAGTCCGCCGCGGCCCGGCGGAATAGGGGGCGGCGGCCCGCGGTTGGCCTCTATACCGTCCAGCCGGTACAGTGGAATGGTCATGAAGAGAGAAGCCCTTTTGGACGCCGCCGAGTCCGTGCTCTCCGAGCAGGGGACGCAGGCACTGACGCTCACCGCGGTCGCCGACCGCGCCGGCGTCAGCAAGGGAGGGCTGCTCTACCACTTCCCCACGAAAGAGGCACTCGTCCGGGCGATGGTGGCGCGGGTCATCGAGGATTTCGACGACCTGATCGCCTCCTACATCGACTCCTACGGGGACGGCGCACCGGGTTCCTACACCCGCGCCTACGTCGAGGCCACGTTCGAGATCCTCACCGGGGAGGCCCGCACCTACCGACGATGGTCGGCCATCACGGCCGCCGCCGCCGACCCGGAGCAGGCCGAGCCGCTGAACGAGGCGATGCGCCGCTGGCACGGCCGCGACCCCGCGGAGGACCCGGACCCTGGCACCGCGATGGTGGTCCGGCTGGCGGCCGAGGGCCTCTGGGAAGTGGTCAGCCATGACCCCGGGCTGTACGACGCCGGACAGCTCGAAGCGCTGAAACAGCGGCTCCTGAGCCTGCTGGAGCGATGACACCGGGGGCCTCGCCCCCCTTCCGAACCACCGGACGCTCCGGGCCCCCGTGGCTTGGAGCGTTCCATGACGCCTGTCGCACGACCGGGGTGCGCCCCGCCGAACCCAGAAAGAGGTGAACCATGCTGTTCCGTGCCCGCTCGGGGACCTTCCTGACCTTCGCGTTGGCCGGCCTGCTGACCGGAGTGTGGGTGGCGCGTATGCCCGCCCTGGCCGGCAAGTTCGGGACGAACGAGGGCGAGATCGGCATCGTCGTCCTCGTCTGGGGGATCGGCGCGATCGTCGCCATGCAGGCGCTGCGCGGCGTGATGGCACGCGCCGGCAGCCGCGCCGTGCTGCGGCTCGCGCTGCCGCTGACCGCGCTGTCCTACGCGGGGGTCGCGCTCGCGCCGAGCTACGGCGTCCTGCTCGCCGCCGTCGCGCTGTTCGGCATGACGTTCGGGATCACCGACATCGCGATGAACGCGCAGGGCAGCGTCGTCGAGCAGGCGTACCGCCGGTCCATCATGAGCGGCATGCACGCCGGCTGGTGCGTCGGCGCCATGAGCGGCGGCCTGTTCGGCGTCGTGACGGCCGCCGCCGGGTTCGGGTTCACCGAGACCGTGCTGACCGCCGCCCTGCTGTCGCTGCCCGCCGGCCTCGCGCTCGGCCGCACCTACCTGCCCGACCCCGTCGCGCCCTCCGCGTCCGGGACGGGGCGCAAGGCGCGCCGGATGCCGCCCGCCGTCTACCTGATCGGCGTCCTCGGCTTCATCGCGTTCATGGCCGAGGGGACGATCGCCGACTGGAGCGGCCTGCTCCTGCACGACGAGCTCGGTTCCACCGAGGCCGTCGCCGCGGCCGGCTACCCGATGTTCGAGCTGGCGATGCTGCTCGGGCGGCTGGTCGGCGACCGTGTCCGGATGCGGGTCGGCACGCGCCGGCTGCTGATCGGCGCGGGCCTCGGCACCGCCGTCGGCATGACCGTCGTCGTCCTCGCCCCGGTCGCGTCCGTGGCGATCGCGGGGTTCTTCGTGACCGGTCTCGTCGTCTGCACGGTCGTCCCCACGACGATCTCGCTGGCCGGCACCGCCGCCCCCGACCGCCCCGCCGCGGCCGTCGCCCAGGTCGGCGCGATGGGCTACGGCGGCCTGCTGCTCGGCCCGGTCGTGGTCGGCTTCCTGTCGGACGCCACCTCGCTCCGGCTGGGGGTGGGCACCGTCGTCGTCCTCGCCCTCCTCATCGCCGCCGGGGCGCGCTTCGTCCCGCTCCGCACGGCGGCCGACGTCGCCGTCCCTGCCGCCGCGGCGCCCGAAGCCGCGGCCGGCGCGGGCGACGCCCGGCCCCAGCCTGTGGCCGCCTGACTCCCGATCCGATATAACCCCCTTCGGAACGTCGGTGGTGTGGGGGCGGTTATGGCTGGGTGGCGGGTTCCGGGGTACAGCGAGCTGCGGGTGCTCGGCGAGGGCTCGCAGGGGCGGGTCGTGCTCGCCCGGCACGAGGGGACCGGGCGTCCCGCGGCGATCAAGTACCTCGCCGAAACGCTGCTCGGCGACGCGGAGTTCCGCGAGCGGTTCCGGGGCGAGGCCGGCCTGCTGAGCCGGCTGCGCAACCCCTTCGTCGCCCAGCTGTTCGGGCTGGTCGAGACGCCGGGCGGCGCCGCGATCGTCATGGAGGCGGTGGACGGGGCGCCGCTCAAGGAGGTGCTCGGCCGGCGGGGGCCGCTGCGGCCGGAGGCGGCGCTGGCGGTCCTCAAGGGCTCGCTGCTGGGCCTCGCCGCCGCGCACGGCCTCGGCATCGTGCACCGCGACTACAAGCCCGCGAACGTGATCGTGCGCGGCGACGGGCTGAGCAAGCTGATCGACTTCGGCATCGCGGTGGACGCGGGCGAGGCGGGACGGTCCGGCACGCCCGTCTACATGGCGCCGGAGCAGTGGCGCGGCGAGCCAGCCTCCCCCGCGACCGACGTGTACGCGGCGGCCTGCGTGTTCTTCGAGTGCGTGACGGGACGGCGCCCGTACGCGGCCGAGAACCCGGCGGGGCTGATGGGCGGCCACCTCAACGCGCCGATCCCGGTGGAGGGCGTCCCGGAGCCGCTCCGGCCGCTGCTGGAGCGCGGCCTGGCCAAGAACCCGTGGGACCGGCCGATGGGCGCCGCCGCGTTCGTCTCGGAGCTGGAGTCGGCCGCGGCGGGCGCGTACGGCTCCGAGTGGGAGGGACGCGGCGTCCGCACGCTCGCGGGGGCCGCGGCCGCGCTGTCCATGCTGTTCCCGCTGACCGCGCTCGGCCTCGGCTCGGGCGGCGCCTCGGCGGCCGCCGGGGCGGCGGGAGCGGCGGGAGCGGCCGGGGGCGCGGGCTCGGGAGGCGCGGGCACGGCGGCGGGCGCGGCCGGCAAGGGCGTCATCGGGACCCTCGGCGCGAAGGGGACGGCGGCCGTCGCGGGCGGCGCCGCCGCCGTGGCCGTGGGCGGCGGCGCGGCCGTCTACGTGGCCACGGCGGAGGAGGCGCCCAAGCCGATCGTGGCGCGGCTGGCCGCGCTCACCGAGCCGCAACAGAGCATCGGCGGCGGGATGACGTTCAAGGCGCAGGGCCAGGCCGTGAAGGTCACGGGCGGGGACGCCGCACTGAACCGGAAGATCAACCAGGCGCTGCGGGCGCCGCTCGAACAGCGCTGGGCGAAGACGCGCAACGGCCTGAAGGACGGCGGCCGCGGCGCCTACACCGATGTCGTGAAACCGCAGATCCTGCTGCGCAACGACCGGCTCCTGTCCGTCTGGTACACCGTCGCGCTGCAAGGCGAGCGCGGGACGGGCTGGGATCAGCCGGAGGCGGCGACCGTCGACCTCCGGACCGGCACGTCCTACAAACCGCTCGACCTGTTCCGCGTCCCGACCGACCAGGGGCTCAAGCCACTGGACGAGAGGATCAAGGCGCATCTGCCGGACGGCACGTACTGCTGGAGCGACCGGCCCCGGCCCCCGGAGACCGGCCCGGTGGTCCCGCACGGCACCGACAACCCGTCCAAGTTCGTGAAGGACGGATACGTCACCATGGCCCTCACACCGAAGGGTGTCCGCGTGGCCATCTACGGGTCGATCCTGGGCTACGAGTCCGCGTGCGGGCTGCAGGACACGGTCGTCCCCTACGCCGAGGTCGGCGACATGCTGAAGCCCGCGCTGCTCAAGGACGCCCCCGCTCCGGCGCCGAAGCGCTCCTGAACACCGATCGGCCCCGGCGACGAAGGGCGTCGCCGGGGCCGGTCGCGGGAGATCACTTGCGCTTGTTGATCTCCTCGGTGAGCTGCGGCGCGACCTGGAAGAGGTCGCCCACGATCCCGTAGTCGACGAGCTCGAAGATCGGCGCCTCAGGGTCCTTGTTGATGGCGACGATGGTCTTCGAGGTCTGCATGCCGGCCCGGTGCTGGATGGCCCCGGAGATGCCGACCGCGATGTAGAGCTGCGGCGACACGGTCTTGCCGGTCTGGCCGACCTGGAACGAGTGCGGGTACCAGCCGGCGTCGGTGGCGGCGCGGGAGGCGCCGACGGCCGCGCCGAGCGAGTCGGCCACCGCCTCGATGATCTTGAAGTTCTCGGCGCCGCCGACGCCGCGGCCGCCGGAGACCACGATCGCGGCCTCGGTCAGGTCCGGGCGCTCGCCCTTCTCCTGGACGACCTTCTCCACGATCCTGGCGCCCTTGTCGGCGTCCGAGAGCGCGACCGCCACCTGCTCCTCAGCCGGAGTGACCGCCGACGCCTCGGGGGCGACGGAGTTCGGCCGGACGGCGATGATCGGCGTGCCGGTCCGCACCCTGGCGTGCGCGATGATCCCGCCGCCGAAGATGGAGTGCTCGGCGACGAAGCCGTCGGCGACGTCCACGACGTCGGTGAGCACACCGGAGCCGGTCTTGACCGCGAGGCGCCCGGCGATCTCCTTGCCCTCGGCCGTCGCGGCGACCAGCACCGCCGCCGGCGACTTCTCGCCGACCAGCTGGGCCAGCAGCGCGGCCTTCGGGGCGACGACATAGGAGGCCAGCTCCTCGTCGGCGGCCACGTAGACCGTGCCGGCGCCGTACTCGGCGAGCCTGTCCCTGGCGTTCTCGTAGCCCGGGCCGACCCATACCGCGGCGGCCTCGCCGAGCCGGTTCGCCAGCGTCAGCAGTTCGAGCGTGACCTTCTTGACCTCACCGTCGACGTGGTCGACGAGGACGAGAATCTCAGCCATCGGTTCCTAATCCCCTTCCTCGCTCAGACGAACTTCTTCGACGCGAGGAACTCGGCGATCTTCGCGCCGCCGTCGCCCTCGTCGGTGACGATCTCGCCCTTGGCGCGCGGCGGCGCCTCGGCGAAGTCGACCACCTCGGTCGCGGCGTTCGCCAGGCCGACCTGGGACGCGTCGATGCCGGCGTCGCCGAGCCCGAGCGTCTCGACCGGCTTCTTCTTGGCCGCCATGATCCCCTTGAAGGAGGGGTAGCGCGGCTCGTTGATCTTCTCCACGACGGACACGACCGCGGGCAGGCTCGCCTCGACCCGGTCGAAGCCGTAGTCGGTCTGCCGCTGCACCGTGACGGACGTCCCGTCGATCTCGACCTTGTTCGCGAGCGACAGCTGCGGGACGCCGAGCCGCTCGGCGAGCATCGCGGCGAGCACGCCGGTCCGCGCGTCGGTGGACTCCGAGCCGAGGATCACGAGGTCGAACCCGGTGCGGCCGAGCGCCTGCTGGATCGCGTAGGAGGTCTGCAGCGCGTCGGAGCCGGCGAGGCCCTCGTCGAGGAGGTGCACGGCCTTGTCGGCGCCCATGGCCAGGGACTTGCGGATGGAGTCGGTCGCCTTGTCGGGGCCCATGGTCAGGACGGTCACCTCGCCGCCCTGGGCCTCCTTGATGCGCAGCGCCTCTTCGATCGCGTACTCATCGAGCTCGTTGATCACACCGTCCGCCGCGGCGCGGTCGAGGGTGCTGTCATCGGACTTCAGCTTGCGCGGGCTCTCCGTATCGGGAACCTGCTTCACCAGGACGACGATGTTCATGGCCGGTGGCCGACCTCCCTGCACTCAGTTGGCCGCTGAGGTAAGCGGCAGAGGGGCGCCGCCCATGACGGGTCGACGCGGACATGCGCTTTCGAAGTCACAGCCTGCCAAACACCCGAACGTGCTTCGGCGCCGGGTCCCTGGTTGGCCGTACACCCCAAATGTTACTCATGGGTAGCCCCAAGGCAAATCCCAGTTCGTGAGACCTTACCCACGTGGGCATGGCGTTCACTGCCCGAACCACGTTCCGACCGCGGGGACGGGCCGCACGCCTCAGCTCCCGTCGACGGCGTGCTGCAGCCGGTCCATCGAGCTTTCCAGCGTCCCCTGAAGCCCGTAGGTCGGGGAGAAGCTCGGGGTCAGCGTCATGGCGCCGACGCCCGCCACCAGGCACAGGACGCCGAGGCCCGCGGCCGCGGCGGCGACGGCCCTCGGGCGCCGCGCCACCGGAAGGAACCAGCGCTCCAGCTGCCGCCGCGGGGCGCTGACGCCCGGCGCCGTCCACAGCACCGCCGCCCCTGCCCCGGCTCCGAAGGCGCAGGCGGTGAGCGAGTCCAGCTCCCCGCCGACCGCCGACACCGCCGCGAGCCCGAGCGGGACGGCGACCGTGAACACCGCCGCGTAGGGGACGGTCAGCAGCGTCCGGCCGAACGCCCACGCCCATCCGCGCGCGGTCGTGCCCGCCACCCGCAGCAGCGTCACCGCGACCAGGGTGACGGCGAGGCCCGCGATCGGCGCCATGATCACGACGCCGATCCCGATCACCACCACCATGGCCGCGAGCAGCCGCGCCCACCCCCGCACCACCGCGGGCTCCCGCTCCTCGGCGGGCCTCCCGGCCGGGCCGGCCGCGCCGGGCGACTCGGGCGCGGCGGACGGCCCGAGCGCCGGGCGTGGAGCGGGGGGCTCGGGAGCGGTGCGGACACCGGGAGCGGCCGGAAGGTCCAGGCTCGACGCCGCCTCCGCCAGCTCCGCCGCCGACGGACGCGCCTCCAGGTCGGGATGCGACGCGGCGGCGACCAGCGGACGCAGCGCGGCGGGCAGCGCCTCGGCGGGCGCGTCCGGCCGTCCCGTCGCGGCGAACGTGACCGTCGCCGCCCATGCCCGGACGTCGTCGGCGACCGAGGCACCAGAGGTCAGCGCGAAGTCGACGACGACAGGGGCGTCGTCCACGACGAGAACCGTTCCGGGCCCCAGCTCGCCGTGCGCGAGCCCCGTCCGGTGGATGGCGGCGAGGGCCTTGGCCAGCCCGAAGGCCATGCGGCGCAGCGCGTCCCCCGACATGGGCCCCTGCTCGGCGAGCGTCTCCGCGAGCGGCCGTCCAGGGACGAACCGGGACACGAGGTAAGGGCGCGGGCCTGCGGGCTCGCCGTCGAGGACGTCCACCACGTAGGGGCTGAGGACCTCGCGCATCCGCCGGATGTCGGGGGCGGCCTCCGGCGGCAGCAGCCTGATCGCCACGTCCCGGCCGTCGGGCCCCGCGGCGCGATGGACGTCACCGGTTCCGCCGCCCAGCCTGGACAGCAGCCGGTACGGACCGATGTGCGCCTGACGGCTCGTCTCACCGCTCATATGGCCCGCCACCTTACCGACCTGAAATCTCCCCGCGGACCCGTCGCCGCGGACCGGCGGCGGGAGTCAGGTGCCGGGAATGCTCGACACGAGGTCGCGGACGTCGGCGCGCAGGCTCTCCAGGTCCTGGCTCATTCCGCCCACCGGGGTGGTGTCGGGCAGCTGGTTCCGCGACAGCACGACCAGCACCGTCGCGAAGATCCCGAGGATCAGCGCGCCGGCGAGCGCGGCCTCGGCGCGCGGCAGCAGCGCGCCCCAGATCCGGGCGAGCTGCCGCCGGGGCGCGCCGCTGCCCGGCGCGAGGCACAGCAGCCCGATCACCGCCATGGACGAGTAGGCGATCGCCTTCGAGGCGGTCATGTCGGGCTGCGCGAAGATCAGCACGCCGAGCAGGATCAGGCCCGCGATGAGGCTGAGCGACGTCCACAGCACCGTGGACAGCAGGGCGCCCGGCAGGTGCAGCGGCGTCCGGAACGCGGCCGCCACCGCGTCGCCGGAGCGCGGGCCCCGCCGCGTCTGCCGGCCCTCCATGCCCTTGGCGGCCTTGTCCCCCATCCGCAGCACGAACGCGCCGCCGATGGTGACGGCCAGCGCCAGCAGCGGCAGGATGTTCGCGAACCCCAGCAGCGCGACCAGGACGAGGAAGCTGAGCACCCGGTACCAGCCGTAGGGCTTGCGCCTGTCCTTGTCGGCGCCCTCCCGGGCGGCGCGCTCCCGGTCGGCGCGCTCCCGGTCGGCATGGGCCTGGTCGGCGGCGCGCCGCTGCGCGTCCTGCGTCTGCTGGTCGTAGGGGCCGCGCTGGAGCGCGCCCGGGGCCGGCTGGTTCGAGGGCGGCCCGTAGGGCGGCGGGTAGCCGCCCTGGGCGTAGGGGTCCGGCCCGCGGTAGCCGTGCGGCCCGAACTGCTCCCCCGCCTTGAACTGGCCGGGCGGCGGGGCCGGCGGAGGCGGCGGTGGCGCGGCGGGCGGCAACTGCCCCACGAAGTCCTTCGGCTGCGCCGGGACCGGCGCGGGCGACGGAACGGGCGCGGGCGCCGGGATCGCCGACCCGCCCGGCGCGGTCGGCCGGGCGGGCGGGTCCTGCGGCCCCGGCGCCGGCATCGAGAACTGCCGGGAGTGGTCGGCCGACGGCTCCTCCACCGGCTGCGAGGCGCCCGGGGGCCGGTAGTGCTGGTCGACCCGCGTCTGGTCGGTGATCGTGGCTTCGAGGTGGATCCGCCGGGTGAGCTGTACCAGGTTCACCGCGGTCGGACGCTCGGCCGGGTGCCGCGCCATCGCCGAGCGCAGCACGGGCAGCATCGCGTCGGGCACGCCGTCCAGGTCAGGCGATCCCTGCATGATCTTGTAGAAGATCGACTCGAAGGTGCCGGAGCCGAACGGCGGCCGGCCGGTCGCGGCGTAGGCGACCGTCCCGGCCCAGGCGTGCACGTCCGAGGGCGGGCCGGCGTCCTCGCCCTCGATGATCTCCGGGGAGAGGTAGCCGGGGGTGCCGATGACCATTCCGGTCGCGGTGAGCCGGGTCGCGTCGGCGCCCTGCGCGATGCCGAAGTCGATCACGACGGGCTCGCCGTCCACGAGCATCACGTTGCCGGGCTTCAGGTCGCGGTGCACGATCCCGGCGCCGTGGATCGCCGACAGCGCCGACGCCAGGCCGACCCCGAGCCGCTGCAGCCCCTGCCCGTAGATCGGGCCGGACTCCTCGACGATCTCCTCGAGCGTCCGGCCGGGCACGTACTGGGTCACGATGTAGGGGCGGTCGGCGGTGACGTCGGCATCGAGAATCTCCGCGACGTGCGGGCTGTGCACCCGCCGCATGGAGTCGACCTCGCGGGCCAGCCGGCGGCGCGCCGTGGCGTCCCCCGCGACCGCGGGCCGCAGCACCTTGATGGCCACGTTGCGCCCCTCGGGGTCGGCGCCGAGGTAGACGACGCCCATGCCCCCTTCCCCCAGGGTCTGGAGCACGCTGTAGTGGCCGATTCGGTCCCCGGACGTGACAGCTCCCTTCATCGTTTACGAAACCCTACCCTTGCCGATCGCGCGGGAGATTCGATCGGCGTCAGGCGGCCACCACCCCGTCACGCCTGGTGGTGAGGGCGTCGCCATGCGCGAGCGCCCCGGCGATCCGGCGCGCGGCGGGACGCCCGGACGCGTCGCGGCGGAACGCCGCCCGCAGGAGCGCCGCCAGCGGCTCCGGAACACCGTCGATGTCGGCCTCGCCGCGCAGGATCCGGAAGCACACCCCGTGCAGCGACCCCCGCCCGAACGGCGGGCGTCCCGTCGCCGCGTACGCGACCGTCGACGCCCAGGAGAACACGTCCGACGCGGTGGTGGCGCGTTCCCCCTCGATCAGCTCCGGCGCCAGGTAGGCGGGCGTCCCCACGACCATGCCGCGCCTGGTGAGCTGCACGGCGCCCGCCTCGTGCGCGATGCCGAAGTCGATCAGCGTCGGCCGGTCGCCCAGCACGATCACGTTGCCGGGCGACACGTCGCGGTGCAGCACGCCCGCGTCGTGGACGTCCCCGAGCGCCAGCGCCAGCCGCCGCGCGAACCGGACGAGCCGGTCGCCGCGCAGCGGTCCGTACGCCGAGACCAGGTCGTTCAGCGGGCAGCCCGGCACGTACTGCATGGCCACGTGCGGCCGTTCCGCCGCGACCTCCCCGTCCAGCAGCCGTGCGACGTAGGCGCTGCGCACCCGCGCCTGCGCCGACATCTCCCGGGCCAGCCGGCTGATCGCCTCCGGCTCCCCCACCAGTTCCGGGATCAGTTCCTTGACCGCGACCTCGCGGCCGTAGACGTCCATCGCCAGGTACACCACCGCGGTGCTCCCCCGGCCGATCACGTCCAGCAACCGATACCCGCCCAGTCGCCGATGCGTCCCCATGCATCCTTTGACGCCGGAAACCGCGCACTCGTTCCCGGCCCTTCCGAGGCCCCTGGAACCCCCCGGGCAGGGGCCGCGCGCTCAGCCCTTGCGCGCTGCCTGGCGGGCGCGGCGCTCCTCGCGGCGGGTCTCGAACTTGGTCGCGGACGCGTCGAGCTGCCCCAGGAACTCGGCGAGCTCCTCGCGCGCCTTCTCACCGTCGCCGGACAGGTCGGTGCGGTCGAACACGCCCCACTTGCGCAGTACCGGGACGAGCACGTCGTCATGGTGGAGCCGCAGGTCGTAGATGCCGGCGTTGGCGATGATCACGGACTTGCGGAGGAACCCGTCGATGCTGTGGCCGGGCATGTGGAACGTCATCACGACGTCGGCGATGGCCCGCATCGTCTCGTTCGGGCTCGCCTCCAGGGCGGCGGCCATCAGGTTCCGGTAGAAGATCATGTGGAGGTTCTCGTCGGCGGCGATGCGGCTCATCATCTGCTCGCAGACGGGGTCGCCGGACGCCCTGCCGGTGTTGCGGTGCGACACGCGGGTGGCGAGCTCCTGGAACGCCACGTACGCCGATCCGTGCAGGAACGAGTCGCCGTGGTCGGCCTCGTAGCCCGCCTCCATGTGGTGCATACGGGCGCGCTCCAGCGCGATCGGGTCGACCGCGCGGGTCACGGTGAGGTAGTCCCGCAGGACGATGCCGTGCCGGTTCTCCTCGGCCGTCCACCGGTTGACCCAGGTGCCCCAGGCGCCCTCGCGGCCGAACACGGTGGCGATGGCGCGGTGGTAGCCGGGGAGGTTGTCCTCGGTGAGGAGGTTGACGATGAGCGACTCGCGCGCCTCGATGCTGAGCTTCGAGTGCTCCAGCGACCACGGCTCGCCGTCCAGCGGCCCGTCGAAGTCACGTCCCTCGCTCCACGGGACGTACTGGTGGGGGAACCATTCCTTGGCCATCGACATGTGCCGGTTCAGTTCCTTCTCGACCACCGGCTCCAGGTCGAGCATGAGACCGGTCTGGAGCTTGTCTTCGGGGGTCACGGACATGCGGTTCCTTCGCTCGACGAGGTGTTCGTTCGGCCGCCCAGCAGGCCGTTCACAACCTACTCAAGCGTAGGTTCGATCGTCGCCACTCACGGTGACCCCCGTCAAGTCACCCCCGCAACAAGCAACCCGCGGGAACTTTTGTAGACCTGAGCAATAAGAGAGGGTGACCTTTTGTCACCGCGTGTCGGCGGCCTGTTGCCACATGCGGTTCACCGCGGCCCTGAGCAGCGGCCTCGGGACCAGCCGCAGCGCCGGGAACGCCGCCTTGTACTGGACGCCCGGGACGCACAGCGCGCGTCCGGCCGACACCGCCTCCAGCCCCGCCCGCGCCACGTCCTCGCGCCGCAACCACAGCAGATTGGGTGGGACGTCGTCCTCCGTGCGGGTGAAGCCAGGGCAGAGCGCCGTCACGTGGACGCCCTTGCCCGCGACCTCCGAGTGCAGGCTCTCGGAGAAGGCCGCCACGTACGCCTTCGTCGCCCCGTACGTCGCGCTGCCGGGCGACGGTGTGAAGCCCGCCATCGACGCGACGTTCAGCACCCCGCCCCGGCCGCGCGCGATCATCCCCGGGAGGACGGCGTGGGTGAGCCGCACCACCGCGTCCACGTTGAGCTCGATCTGCGCGAGGTGGTCGTCGAGCGGAAGCTCCGCGAACGCCCCGAACGCGCCGTATCCGGCGTTGTTGACGAGCAGTTCGACCGGTTCGGCGCGGAGCCGCCCCTCGACCTCGGCGCGCTGCGCGGGGTCGGCGAGGTCGGCCGCGAGCACCTCCACGGCGACCCGGTACCGCTCGACCAGCTCGCGGGCCAGGCCGTCCAGCAGGTCGGCGCGGCGCGCCACGATCACCAGGTCGGTGCCGCGGGCGGCCAGGAGCCGCGCGAAGCTCTCCCCGATGCCGCTGGACGCGCCCGTCACGAGCGCGGTCCGGTATGCGTGTCGCATGGCGGCAGATGCTATCGGCCGATCTTCACAATCCCGGGCAGCACACCCAAAAACACAAATAACGTTTTAGCCAGCGATTTTCGATATGCCGTCCGGTCCCGAGGTCCGCCGAGGGTCGCCGCCCGCGTACTCGGGCGGCGGCAGCATCGCGGACGGGTCCTCCCCCGCGACCCACAGCCCCACCATGAACGCGGTGGTGGCCTCCAGGAGACCGGCCCTCTCCAGGCTTCCGCCGTTCATGGGCACGCAACCGAGATCGATCACGAGCGCCCGCACAGTGGCCAGCGCCTCCTCGTCGTCACCGCACAGCGGGACGCCCAATGGCCTCCCGCCGAACGCCGGCGGCGTCATCCGCCACACGCTCTCGTGGCACGTGTTGAACGCCTTGACGACCCGCGCGCCCGTCGCGTCCGCGATCCGCCGCGCGGCGGACGGGCCGTCCGCCGTCTTGAGCCCCTCGAACGGGGGCTCCATGGGGTTGGTGCAGTCGATCAGCACCCGTCCCTCCAGGGGGCCCGCCTCGCGCAGGACGTCCGCGACGCCCTCGTGCCAGACGGCGACGAGCACCACGTCACCGAACTCCGCCGCCTCCCGCAGCGTGCCCCCGGCCGCGCCGGGCCCGATCCGCCCGGCGAGCGCCGCCGCCTTCTCGGGCGTCCTGGCTCCGATCCGCACCTCGTGTCCCTTGCTCGCCCACTGCGTGGCGAGCGCGTCCGCCATGGCGCCCGCGCCGAGCACTCCGATCCGCATGACCACCTCCCGGTTCGACTACCGTCGGACGGGACGCTAGGCGGTCCGTTCGGCACCATCCGGTGCGTATCGGGAAGGGCAGGATGGCGGGCGATCCCATGGACGAGAACGACTTCATCGCCGACTGCCGGACGCGGCTCGGCCTCGACCTGCTGTCCGGCAGGTGGACGGGCGTCGTGGTCTGGACGCTGCGGGACGGCCCGCTGCGTCCGGGCGAGATGCGCGACCGGATCGGCGGCATCAGCCACAAGGTGCTGACCGAGACCCTCCGCCGCCTCGAACACAACGGCCTGGTGACCCGCCGCCGCTACGCCGAGGCGCCGCCGCGCGTGGAGTACGGGCTGACCGGCCCGGGACGCGGGCTGATCGAGCCCCTCTCCGCCCTGGGCCGCTGGACCGAGCGCTACGCCGACGAGGTGCTGGACGCGCAGGACCGCGCGCTCACCGGCCCGTGAACTTGGCCTTGCCCGGCCCCTCCTCCATGAAGCTCTTCATGCCGTGCGCCTGGTCGTCGGTGGCGAACAGGGCGGCGAACTGCGTCCGCTCGAACTCCAGCCCCGTGTCGAGGTCGGCCTCCAGGCCCCGGTCGATGGCCTGCTTGGCGGCGCGCAGCGCGATCGCGGGGCCGCCGACGAACGTCGCCGCCCACTTCCTGGCGGCCTTGTAGACGTCCTCGTCCGGGACGACCCGGTCGACCAGGCCGATCGCGAGCGCCTCTGGGGCCTCCACATGCCGCCCGGAGAAGATCAGGTCCTTGGCCCGGGACGGCCCGATCAGCCGGGAGAGCCGCTGCGTGCCGCCCGCGCCGGGGATGATGCCGAGCTGGATCTCCGGCTGCCCCACCTTCGCGCCCTCGCCGGCGACGCGGAAGTCGGCGGTCAGCGCCACCTCCAGTCCGCCGCCGAGCGCGTACCCGGTGATCGCCGCGATGACCGGCTTCGGGATGGCGGCGAGCGCCTTGGCGAAGTCCTGGAGCAGCCGCGAGTGCCCCGCCGACATCTCGGCGTACGACATCGGGGCCATCTCCTTGATGTCGGCGCCCGCCGCGAACACCCGCTCGCCGCCGTACAGCACGACCGCGGAGACGGCGTCGTCCTGGGTGACCTGCCGGGCCGCGTCGATCAGCTCCAGCTGCATCTGCGCGTTCAGGGCGTTCATCTTCGGACGGTCCAGCCTGATCGTCGCGATCCCGTCCTCGACCTCGACCCGTACGAACTCGCCCACGGCGACCCTCCTGCGCTGACTCGGTGGCGGACGCCCCGAGCCTAACCAGCGGGCGCCCGCCGCCGGGGCGGCGCCCTCCGGCGGCGGGCCGTTCCTCAGACGGCGGCGGGGGTGGCGGACGGGTCCACGCCGACCGTGATCGCGGCGATCAGGCCGCGCTCGATGCGGCCCCGGTGGGCGGGGCGGATGGTCAGCAGGCCCGACCCCGCCCGCTGGTAGATCCCGTCCTCCTCCAGCTTCACCCGCGTGACCGTGTTGTTCTTGTACGGCTCCATGGCGGCGACCTTCTCGGCGAGTTCCTCGGCGAAGAAGAACTGCCCGGTGTGGCTGACGTGCCCGCCGGTGTAGGTCTTCTCCTCGGCGTCCACCTTGCCGCCGACGTGCACCTTGACGTGGATGTGCAGGGCCCGCCCCTGGTACCAGCCCGGGTAGATCGTCCGGAGCTCGGCGATCCCGTGCCCGTTGGTGAGCTGGACCCCGCGCAGGAACGTCAGGTCGTTGACCGGGTCGGCGTGCCCGCCGCCGCCGCCGGGCGGCGGGCCGGTGGGCGTCCCGGTCGGCGTGCCCGTCGGCGCGTCCGTCGGGGTGCCGGACGGCGGCCCGCCCGGCAGCGTGTTGCCCTCGTAGCCGGAGTACACACCGCCCGCGTCGCAGTGCCAGATGTCCACGGCGGCGCGCTTGACCGGACGGCAGCCGGCGGTCGTGTCGACGACGGTGACGCGCAGGATCATCGGGATGCCGGGACGGTCCTCGGTGACGTCCCGGCGGACCATCTCGTAGTCCAGGTAGTACGGGCCCTCGGTCGTCTCCGGCGACAGCACGCACGCAGGGGTGGTCACGTTCGACACGGGCGTGCCGGTCTTGGTCTCCGAGCCGTCCGCCAGCGCGACACCGCCGGCGACCACGCCGACCGCGCCGAGCCCTGCGCCGCCCATCGCGGTGAGCGCGGCGCGGCGGCTCACTCTGCCTTCTCCGTTCGCTGCCATCGGGAGCCTCCTCATCACGTGGACTGTGCGATGGAGGGAGCCTCCAGGCGCCGTGTTAGAGGGGAATTTGACAACTATGAGAATTGTCTGAGTGACCGCTGTCAGAAATGTGACCGGTGATGATGTCCGAGGCTGCTGGTAGCTTCGAGGACCATGCTCGTCGCCCACGCCACCTGGCATGGCGGTGCGCTCTGCCTCTGGGCCGAACGCACCGGCCCGTACGAGCCTTCTCCTGACACCCACCCCTTCGCGACCTGCGACTTCACCGGGACGTCCTACGAGCCGCTCGTCCGCACCGCGTTCCGCGTCGAGCTGACGATGTCGCTGCCGACCCTCGGCGACCACCCGCTGCCCTCGGCCGAGCTGGGTCCCGAGCCGGTGCGGGACGAGCCCGAGCTGCGTCCGTGGCGCGTCCCGGCGCTCGTCCTCGAACCGTTCCCGGCGATGGCGCTGCTCCAGGCAGCCGAGGACGGCGCGGACGTGATCCCGGGCACCGACCTGCGCTTCCTGTGCATGCTCGCGGACGAGGCGGTGCACCTCGCGGAGCGCGGCCACGTCCTGCCCGCGCTGCTGCGCGAGGACGGCGACCTCGTGGCCCGCTGGCGCCCGGTGATCGACGACCCGGCGCGATTCCGCGCGCTGGCCCGCGCGATGCCCGCCGCCTGCCGCGCCGCCGACGGCGGGCGCCCCGCCGCCGAGGTCCTGCGCGAGGCGCTGTCGGGCCTGGCCGACACCGCCGTCCGGGGCGTGGTGCCGCACCCGCTGCTGGTGTCGCGGCGCAAGGAGCCCGACCGGCTGCCGCTCGCCGAACGCTGGGTGATGGCGCTGACCGGCCCGTCCCCCTACGTCGCCCGCGAACCCCGCGACGACCCCGACGACCTGATCGCCGAGCTGGACGCCTGGGCCGCGGCCGCGCGCCGCCCGTCGGGCCCGCTCCGCGTCTGCTTCCGCCTCGCCGAACCGGGCGCCGAGGGCTTCGAGGACGAGGAGGAGCCGAAGGACGACGACTCCTGGCGCGTCGAGTTCGCCCTCCAGGGCACCGACGACCCGAGCCTCTACGTCCCGGCCGCGATGGTCTGGGCAGGGGAGGCGACCTCGATCCCGGACGCCGAGGAGACCTTGCTCGCGGGCCTGGGCCGCGCCCTGCGCCTCTTCCCCGACATGGCGCCCGCTCTGGACGGCCCCGCGCCGGACGGGCTCCCCCTCGACACGGCGGGCGCGTTCCGCTTCCTCCGCCAGGCGGCCCCGATGCTCGCCGCCGCGGGCTTCGGCGTCCTGCTGCCCCAGTGGGCGGGCAAGGCGAAGCTCGGCATGAGGCTGACGACCCGCGAGGAGGATCCGGAGGCGTCCTCCGGGTCGGCCGCTCCGTCGGGCTTCGACCTGAAGGCCATGGTCGACTTCCGCTGGGACCTGGCCATCGGCGACGAGAGCATCGACGAGGCCGAACTGGAGGAACTGGCCCGCCTCAAGACGCCGCTCGTCCGCCTGCGCGGCCAGTGGGTCGAACTGGACGAGGAACAGCTCGAAGCGGCCCTCGACTTCCTCCGCCACCCGCGACGAGGACGCATGACCGCCGCCGAGGCGATCCGCGCGATCGTCCACGCGGGCGACGACACCCTCCCCCTCACCGACGTCGACGCGGGCGGCCCCCTCGGCGACCTGTTGTCAGGCGAAGCCGACCGCCGCCTCACCCCCATGCGCACGCCGGACGAACTGGACGCGGAACTCCGCCCCTACCAGGAACGCGGCCTAGCCTGGCTGACGTTCATGAACGACCTCGGCCTCGGCGCGCTCCTCGCGGACGACATGGGACTGGGCAAGACCATTTCGGTCTTGTCGCTACTTATCCATGAAAGGGAGGATGGCGGCCGTCCCGCCCCGACGCTGGCGATCCTGCCGATGTCGCTGGTGGGGAACTGGCAGCGGGAGGCGGCGCGGTTCACGCCGAAGCTGCGCGTGTACGTCCACCACGGGACGGGACGGCACCGCGGCGACGAGCTGGTCGAGGCCGTCGCCGGTGCCGATCTGGTGCTGACCACCTACGGGACGGCGACGCGGGACGCGGAGATGCTCGCGCCGATCGAGTGGGAGCGGGTCATCTGCGACGAGGCGCAGGCGCTCAAGAACAGCGGGACGCGGCAGGCCAGGGCGGTGCGGAGCATCCCGGCGCGGAGCCGGATCGCGCTCACGGGCACGCCGGTGGAGAACCACCTGACCGAACTGTGGTCGATCATGGAGTTCGCGAACCCGGGGCTGCTCGGGCCGCGCAGCGCGTTCCGGCAGCGGTTCGCCATCCCGATCGAGCGCGAAGGCGACGAGCAGGCCGCGCTCGCACTGAAACGGGCGACGCAGCCGTTCATCCTGCGCCGTCTCAAGACCGACACGTCGATCATCTCGGACCTGCCGGAGAAGCAGGAGATCAAGGTCTACTGCAACCTCACCACCGAGCAGGCGTCGCTCTACCAGGCGACCGTGGACGACATGCTCCAGCAGATCGCCGAGGCGGACGAGACGAAGCGGCGCGGGCTCGTCCTGGCGACGATGGCCAAGCTCAAGCAGGTCTGCAACCATCCGGCGCAGCTGCTCAAGGACGGCTCACGTCTCCCGGGCCGTTCGGGCAAGCTCGAACGGCTGGAGGAGATCTGCTCCGAGGTCCTGGAGCAGGGCGAGAAGGCGCTGGTCTTCACCCAGTACGCCGAGTTCGGCTCGATGCTCCAGCCCTACCTGGCGGCCCGTCTCGAACGTCCCGTTCTCTGGTTGCACGGCGGAACGTCCAAACAGGCACGGGACGACCTCGTCCAGCAGTTCCAGAACGACACCGAACCGTCGATCTTCCTGCTGTCCCTCAAGGCCGCCGGGACCGGACTGACGCTGACCGCCGCCAACCATGTCGTGCACGTCGACCGCTGGTGGAACCCGGCCGTCGAAGACCAGGCGACCGACCGCGCGTTCCGCATCGGGCAGACGAAGAACGTGCAGGTCCGCAAGTTCATCTGCGTCGGGACGATGGAGGAGCGCGTCGACGAGATGATCGAACGCAAGAAGGCCCTCGCCGAGTCGATCGTCGGCACCGGCGAGGACTGGCTGACCGAGCTTTCGGTTGCCGAACTCCGCGATGTACTGCGCCTGTCGCCTGAGGCGGTGAGCGATTGATGGACGAGGGCATCAGAGCCCGCAACAGGCGCGGCTCGATCGGCACCGAATGGTGGTCGCGGCGTTTCATCGACCTGGTCGAGTCGTTCGCCGACACGGGCAGACTCCAGCGCGGCCGCACCTACGCGCGCAAGGGCAACGTGTTCGATCTGAAGGTCGAGCCGTACGAGGTGACCGCGCGGGTGCACGGCTCGGCGCCCGAGCCGTACGAGGTGGCGCTCAGCATCGACGCGATCGACGCGGACGACTGGCGCGCCGTCGAGAAGGAGCTGGCGTCACGCGCGGTGTTCCGCGCCCGCCTGCTGGCCGGCGAGATGCCCCCGGAGATCGAGTGGGTGTTCGCCGAGCTGGGCCTGGCGCTGTTCCCGGGATCGGCGTCCGACCTGCACCTGATGTGCGACTGCCCCGACTGGGGCGACCCGTGCAAGCACGCCGCCGCCGTTCTCTACCTGCTGGCCGAAGCGTTCGACGACGACCCGTTCCTCATCCTCCAGTGGAACGGGCGAGGCAGAGACCAGCTCCTCGCCGCCCTGCGCCGCGCCACCGAGACCGAACCGGACCCCTTCGAGATGGAGGACGAGCCGCTCACGGCCGCCGGCTTCTGGACGCCTCCGTCCGGCCTGGCCCGGCTCCGTGAACGTCCGCCGGCCCCACCCGTTCCGCCCGGCTTCGTCCTCCAGGTGGCGACACCTCCGCCGATCAGGATCCGCCGCCGTCCCCTCACCGACGTGCTGGCGCCCGTCTATGAGTCCCTCGCCGCAGGCGAAGACGACTAGAGGGGCAGGGACGGCTAAAGGGGCAGGTGGGCGCGTACTTTGAAGCCGCCGTCCGGGTCGGGGGCGGCGTCCAGGGTGCCGCCGAGGGCCTCCGCACGGTCGCGCATGCCGCGGATGCCGGTGCCGTCCGCCGAGGGTGCGGCGGAGGCGGGTGTTCCGTCGTCCTCCACGCTCACGGTCACGTCGTCGTCGCCGTAGCGGATGCGGACGAGCGCCGAGGTCGCGTTGGAGTGGCGGGTGACGTTCGTGAGGGCCTCCTGGACGATGCGGTACGCGGCGAGGTCGGCGTCGGCGGGCAGGGGGCGCGGCTCGCCCTCGATCTCGGTGCGGATCTTCAGGCCGGCGGCGGCGATGCCCTTGGCCAGCTCGTCCAGCCGGGCGAGGCCGGGGGCGGGCGCGACCGGCGCGGCCTCGTCGACCTGCCGCAGGACGCCGAGGGTGGCGCGCATCTCCCGCAGCGTGTCCTTGCTGGCCTGCTTGATCGCGGTGAGGGCGTCCTCGGCGCGTTCCGGCTCGCGGCGCAGGCCGTGCAGCGCCGCGGTGGCCTGCACGTTGATCAGCGAGATGTTGTGGCCGAGGACGTCGTGCAGCTCGCGGGCGATGCGCAGCCGCTCCTCGATCGCGCGGCGGCGGGCCTCGGCCTCCCGCCCGCGCTCGGCGACCCGCGCCCGTTCCTCGGCCTCGCGCAGGTACGCGCGGCGGTTGCGGACGACCCCACCGATCGCGACGACGGCGACGAACCACCCGATGAGCAGGAAGCCGGCGGCGTCCGCGAGGTGGTTGACGTCGTCGCGGCGGTCGGCGGCCACGGTCGTGGCCGCCGAGATCCCGGCGAGGACGATGGCCGCCGTGAGGTATCCCTCGGCCGCCGCCGTGTAGAGCGCGACGACGAAGGTGAGCACGACCGGGCCGTCCGGCTCGGTGACCGGGTAGTAGACGGCGCAGCCGAGGAGCGTGACGGCACCGACCGCGACGGGATGGGCGCGGCGGAAGTACAGCGCCCCGCACGTGAGCGCCAGCAGCGCCCAACTGTAGGCGGGCATCCGCGAGGGCGGGCCCATGTGCGTCGACACGAGCGCCATCGCGGCGAGGACGGCGAACGATCCGCCGGCCAGGAGCGCGTCGGCCGTGCGGCCGCCGGGCAGCCACGGGACAGGCCGCTCGCGTCGGGCTGCTAGTCGCACATGTCCATCCTGCCAGGATCCGTTTGCTTGCACGTCTGCGATGAAATGTAGTACAACTGCTATCAACAGTTACAGAGATACGGCGGACGATCCAAGTATCCATACAGAGGAGGTGCGGCCGATGGGGACGCGAGCCATGCGAAGGGCCGGGCGGTGATCCGCAAGAGCGGCCCGGCGTCCGCCGACAAGGAGACCGTCTACAACCGGATCCCGGTGCTGCGGGCCGAACGCGGCGTCTCGCGCCGCGACCTGGCGGGCGCGCTGAACGTGCACTACCAGACGGTCGGCTATCTGGAACGGGGCGAGTACAGCCCCAGCCTGCATCTCGCCCTGCGCATCGCCGAGTACTTCGAGGTGCCGGTCGAGGTCGTCTTCTCCCTGAAACCGTTCCCCAGAATCGGAGACGCGTCATGACGGAAAGCCCCATCGGAAGGCTGGAGCGCTCGCGCCGCAAGCGCGAGCAGCGGCTGGCGGCCCTGGACGACGAGCTGGAGCGCCGGATGCCCGCCCGCTACGCCCGGCAGCGGCCCCGCCGCGTGCTGGCGGGGGCGGGCGCGGTCACGCTGGGACTGTTCTGGGTGGACGCCGCGGTGTCCTGGGTGCTGGCCCCGAGCGACACCGCGATGATCACCAACTTCGTGATCCTGGGCGTCCTGCTGGTGGTCGGGCTCCCCCTCGCCGGTCAGCTGATCGCGGTGACCCGGGGACTGACCTCCAAGCGGGAGCGGGAGCTGGACGAGCGGCAGATCACCGCGCGGCTCCGCGCGTTCGCGACCGCCCACCGGGCCACGACGTTCGTGCTGGTCGCGGTGGTGGTGGTGACGAGCATCGCCGACCGCGACGGGCGCGAATCACAGATCCCCGGCGCCGCGCTCTTCCTCATCCTGTTCGCCCTGCTCGCGACGCACGTCTTCCTGCCCCTCATCGTGGCGGCCTGGCAGACGACCGACCCGCCCGCCGAAGAGGAGCGGGAGGGCGACGCCTAGCGCAGGTCGCCGTTCGTCATGCCGTGCGGCGCGGGAGGCAGCGCGACGAGGCCCATCTCGGCCCGTCCCGACAGCAGCGGATGGCTCGGCACCACCCGGACGCTGTAGCCGAACGCGCCGCTCCGGCCGAGCGGCACCTCGCCGGTGTACCGGTACCGCCCGTCCTCGGCCGGCGCGCCCTCGTCCAGTTCCAGGTAGGACGGGCCGACCAGCGCGTCGGTGTCGTCCACCCTGCCGTAGGCGACCTCCACGGCGACGTCCTCCGGATCGAGCCCGCCGAGGCCGACGACGACACGGACCGTCAGCCGCGTGCCGACCTGGGGGCTCTCCTCCCCGTTGGACTCGACATGGTCGACGGCGACCCGCGGCCACGCCGTACGAACCCGCCGTTTCCACGCCGCCAGGTCCCGGGCGCCCGCGAACTTGTCGGCGACCATGGACCGCTCGGCCGCGGCAGCCGGTGCGTAGAGGTCCTCGACGTAGTCGCGCAGCATCCGGCTCGCGAGGACCTTCGGGCCGAGCGTGGCGATGGTGTGCTTCACCATCTCCAGCCAGCGGCGCGGCAGCCCGGCCGAGTCCCGGTCGTAGAAGGTGACGGACACGTGGTCCTCGATCAGCTCGTAGAGCGCGGCGGCCTCCAGCTCGTCCCGCCGGTCGGGGCTCGCGAGCCCGTCGGCGGACGGGATGGCCCAGCCGTTCTGGCCGTCGTACCACTCGTCCCACCAGCCGTCGCGGATCGACAGGTTCAGCCCGCCGTTCAGCGCGGCCTTCATCCCGGACGTGCCGCACGCCTCCAGCGGGCGCAGCGGGTTGTTCATCCACACGTCGCAGCCCTGCACCATGAGCTGCCCGAGCGCCATGTCGTAGTCGGGCAGGAACACGATCCGGTGCCGGACGTCCTCGGACCCGGCGAACCGCACGATGTCCTGGATGAGACGCTTGCCGCCCTCGTCCGCCGGATGCGCCTTGCCCGCGATGACGATCTGCACGGGACGGTCCGGGTCCAGCAGGATCGCGCGGAGCCGGTCCGGGTCGGCCATCATCAGCGTCAGCCGCTTGTAGGACGGGACACGCCGCGCGAACCCGATGGTCAGGACGTCGGGGTCGAGGGCGTCGTCGATCCAGGAGATCTCGGCCTCGCTGGCGCCGCGCTGCCGCCACGACTCGCGGAGCCGGCGCCGCGCGTCCAGCACGAGCCGGCGCCGCAGCAGGCCCCGCATCCGCCAGATCTCCGCCTCGGAGACGTTCCGGACGTCCTCCCAGCCGCGCCCGGACTCCATGACGGACGGCAGCTCCCGGGCGGTGAACTCCAGCACCTCGCGCGCCACCCAGGTGCCGGCGTGCACGCCGTTGGTGATCGACCCGATGGGGACGTCGGAGGTGTCGAACCCGCCCCACAGCCCGCCGAACATCTCCCGGCTGACCTCGCCGTGCAGCTCGCTGACGCCGTTGACGCGCTGCGCGAGGCGCATGCCCATCACGGCCATGTTGAACACGGTGCGGTCGCCGCCCGGGTAGTCCTCGGCGCCGAGCGCGAGGACCCGGTCGACGGGGACCTGCTCCTTCTCGTTCGCGCCGCCGAAGTACCGGCTGATCAGGTCGCGGGGGAACCGGTCGATGCCGGCCGGGACGGGGGTGTGGGTGGTGAACACCGTGCCCGCCCGCGTCGCCTCCAGGGCCTCGTCGAACGTCAGGCCGTCCTCCGACACCAGCTCGCGGATGCGTTCCAGGCCGAGGAACCCGGCGTGGCCCTCGTTCGTGTGGAACACCTCGGGCTCCGGATGCCCGGTGATGCGGCAGTACGCGCGGATCGCCCGGACGCCGCCGATGCCGAGCAGCATCTCCTGGAGCAGCCGGTGATCGCCGCCGCCGCCGTAGAGCCGGTCGGTGACGTCCTGCGCGGACTGGTCGTTGTCCTCGACGTCGGAGTCGAGCAGCAGCTGCGGGACGCGCCCGACGCGCGCGATCCACACCTGTGCGTGCAGGTCGCTCCGCTGCGTTCCGCCCCCGTGGCCGCGCCCCGCCACCTCCGGGGGGAGGCCGATGGTGACGCGGACCGGCGTCCCGTCCCGTTCGCGGAGCAGGGTCAGCGGCAGGCCGTTCGGGTCGATCGGCGGGTAGCGCTCCAGCTGCCAGCCGTCCGGCGACAGCGACTGGGAGAAGTAGCCGTGCCGGTACAGCAGCCCGACCCCGAGGATCGGGACGCCGAGGTCGCTCGCGGTCTTCAGATGGTCGCCCGCGAGGATGCCGAGGCCGCCGGAGTACTGCGGCAGCGCGGCGGTGATCCCGTACTCGGGTGAGAAGTAGGCGATGCAGGCCGGCGCGTCGTCCTCACTGGCGAAGCGCTTCTGGTACCAGCGGGGAGCGGTCAGGTACTCGCGCAGGTCCTCGGCGGTGTCCTGGAGGCGGCGCAGGAACCGCCGGTCCTCCGCCAGGCGTGCCAGCCGCTCCGGCGCGACCTCGCCGAGCAGCCGCACCGGATCATGGTGAACGGCCTTCCAGAGCGCCGGGTCCACGGCGCGGAACAGGTCGAGCGTCTCGTGGTGCCAGGACCAGCGCAGGTTGAGGACGAGTTCCTCAAGCTGCTTGAGCGGCTCGGGAAGGACGGTGCGGACCGTGAAACGTCGGATTGCCTTCACGCAACGTCACGCTATGCGGTATCCGGCCGTGGGCGCGACGGCGGGGACCACACAGTCACCTCGCGGACTGATCGTCCGCACGCCGGCGCAACCGCGCGAACCCCGTCCCCGTAAGGGCTGGCGTCGCCTCACCTCCGCCCGCCCCCGAATCCGGACCGGACGCCACGGCCGAGCGTTTGCCCAAACTCGACCATCCCAAGACCGGCTCCCCGCGGCCGGAGCCTGTGAGGTCACGCCCGCACCCGCACGGAGGGTGACGGGGCGCGGCGCAAAGTTATCGAAAACTACGGGACGGTAGGCGCCGGTTCCCGGGCATGGGACGTTTTGGAAGTCTCGAACGGGTAGGGGTGGCACATGCACGTCGAGTCCGGAACGTCAAGTACGACCGGCATTCCGAGGCTTGGTCGCATTCCGATCGTGGACGTGGCGCCGGTGGTGGGGTGTGGCCGGTGGCCGGCGAAGGCGGTGGTGGGCGAGACCGTCGAGGTGTCGGCGACGGTGTTCCGTGAGGGTCACGAGATGCTGGGTGCGGCGGTGGTGCTGCGGACGCCGGACGGGCAGGAGCTGCCGCCGCGACGGATGGCCGAGGTGGGTGTGGGGCTGGACCGGTGGTCGGCCCGGGTGACGCCGACGGAGATGGGGTCGTGGTCGTTCCGGGTGGAGGCGTGGGGCGATCCGATCGCGCACTGGTGGCACGACGCCCAGATCAAGGTCCCCCACGGGCAGGACGTCGAACTCATGCTCGCCGAAGGTTCGCTGCTGTTCGCGCGTGCGGCCGAGGCCGTTCCCAGCAAGGACCGTCCGACCCTGGAGCGGCTGGCGAAACGGCTCGGGGACGAGACCGTGCCGGTCGTCGACCGCATGGAGGCCGTGGCCGATCCCGACGTCGAGGACGCGCTGGAGCGTCATCCGTTGCGGGATCTGCTGACCGTGAGCGACTGGTACCCGCTGGTGGTGCACCGGCAACGCGCCCTGTACGGCGCCTGGTACGAATTCTTCCCCCGCTCCGAAGGCGCCGCCTTCGACCCCATCGGCCGCCGCGGCCCGACCTCGGGCACCTTCCGCACCGCGATGAAACGCCTCCCCGCCATCGCCGACATGGGCTTCGACGTCATCTACCTGCCGCCCATCCACCCCATCGGCACCACCCACCGCAAAGGCCCCAACAACACCCTGGACTCCGGCCCCTACGACCCCGGCTCCCCCTGGGCCATCGGCTCACCCGACGGCGGCCACGATGCGATCCACCCCGACCTGGGCACCCTGGCCGACTTCGACGCCTTCGTCGCCTACGCCGCCACCTGCGGCCTCGAAGTCGCCCTGGACCTGGCGCTGCAGTGTTCGCCGGACCACCCCTGGGTCACCCAACACCCCGAATGGTTCACCACCCGCGCCGACGGCACCATCGCCTACGCCGAGAACCCGCCCAAGAAATACCAGGACATCTACCCCCTCAACTTCGACCACGACCCCGACGGGCTGGCCACCGAAATCCACCGCGTCATCCGGCACTGGATGGACCACGGCGTACGGATCTTCCGCGTCGACAACCCCCACACCAAACCCGTCGCGTTCTGGGAACGGCTCCTGGCCGACATCCACACCACCGACCCCGACGTGATCTTCCTCGCCGAAGCCTTCACCCGACCCGCCATGATGCACACCCTGGCCAAAATCGGATTCCACCAGTCCTACACCTACTTCACCTGGCGCAACACCGCCGACGAACTCCGCGAATACTTCGAGGAACTGGCGGGCCCGGCGGCGACGTACATGCGCCCCAATGCCTTTACCAACACCCCCGACATCCTCAACGAATACCTCCAGCACGGCGGCCGCCCCGCCTTTGAGATCCGCGCCGTGCTGGCCGCGCTGCTCTCCCCGACCTGGGGCGTCTACGCCGGCTACGAACTATGCGAGAACACCCCCGTCCGCCCCGGCAGCGAGGAATACCGCGACTCCGAGAAATACCAGTACCGGCCCCGCGACTGGGAAGCCGCCGACCGCACCGGCACCACCATCGCCCCCCTCATCACCCAACTCAACACACTCCGCAACACCCACCCCGCCCTACAGCAACTCCGCAACCTGCACTTCCACCACATCGACCAGCCCGAACTCCTGGCCTTCTCCAAACGCCACCTCGACGACGTCGTACTGACCGTGGTGAACCTCAACCCCCACCAACCCCGCGAAGCCACCATCCACCTCGACCTGCCCGCCCTCGGCCTCCCCGACGACCCCACCCACCAATTCACCCTCACCGACGAACTCGACGCCACCACCTACACCTGGACCAAATCCAACTACGTCTATCTCGATCCCCAGATCCGACCCGCACACGTATTGACTTTCGGGAGCAGCGAGAGTTGAGCGGACCTCACGAGCCAGAGTTTCCGGCCGTGCCGCCGGATGCCGCACCGGGCCTGGTGCCCCGGGACGAACCCATCCCCGAGATCCCGCCCGACGCCATGCCGGCCTCGTCCGAGCCCGTCCCGGACGCGTTCAGCCCGGAGACGCCGCGCGACCCGCACTGGTTCAAGACGGCGGTGTTCTACGAGGTGTCGGTGCGCGGGTTCGCCGACTCCAACAACGACGGCTACGGCGACCTACGCGGCCTGATCTCCCGCCTGGACCACCTGCAATGGCTCGGCATCGACTGCCTATGGCTACTGCCCATCTACCAATCACCCCTGCGCGACGGCGGCTACGACATCGCCGAATACACCAAAATCCTGCCCGACTTCGGCGAACTCGGCGACTTCGTCGAACTCATCGAACAAGCCCACGCCCGCGGCATCCGCGTCATCGCCGACCTGGTCATGAACCACACCTCCGACCAACACCCCTGGTTCCAAGCCTCCCGCACCGACCCCGACGGCCCCTTCGGCGACTTCTACATGTGGGCCGACGACGACACCGGCTACCCCGACGCCCGCATCATCTTCATCGACACCGAATCCTCCAACTGGACCTACGACCCCATCCGCGGCCAGTACTACTGGCACCGCTTCTTCACCCACCAACCCGACCTCAACTACGACAACCCCGCCGTCCAAGACGCCATGCTGGAAAACCTCCGCTTCTGGCTCGACCTGGGCATCGACGGATTCCGCCTGGACGCCGTCCCCTACCTGTACGCCCGCGAAGGCACCAACTGCGAAAACCTCCCCCAAACCCACACCTACCTCAAACGCGTCCGCGCCGAAGTCGACCGCCTCTACCCCGACCGCGTCCTGCTCGCCGAAGCCAACCAATGGCCCGCCGACGTCGTCGAATACTTCGGCGACCCCGCCGCCGGCGGCGACGAATGCCACATGGCCTTCCACTTCCCCGTCATGCCCCGCATCTTCATGGCCGTCCGCCGCGAACAGCGCTACCCCATCTCCGAAATCATGGCCCAAACCCCCAAAATCCCCGAATCCTGCCAATGGGGCATCTTCCTGCGAAACCACGACGAACTCACCCTGGAGATGGTCACCGACGAAGAACGCGACTACATGTACACCGAATACGCCAAAGACCCCCGCATGAAAGCCAACATCGGCATCCGCCGCCGCCTGGCCCCCCTCCTGGACAACGACCGCAACCAACTCGAACTCTTCACCGCCCTCCTGCTCTCCCTCCCCGGCTCACCCGTCCTGTACTACGGCGACGAAATCGGCATGGGCGACAACATCTGGCTCGGCGACCGCGACGCTGTGCGCACCCCCATGCAATGGACCCCCGACCGCAACGCCGGCTTCTCCCACTGCGACCCCGCCCGCCTCTACCTGCCCGTCATCATGGACCCCATCTACGGCTACCAAGCCGTCAACGTCGAAGCACAGGCCAACAACCCCGGATCCCTGCTCCACTGGACCCGCAAAATGATCGAGATCCGGCAACGCCACCCCGTCTTCGGCGTCGGCTCCTACGTCGAACTGTCCGCCTCCAACCCCTCCGTCCTGGCCTTCACCCGCGAGATCAACGGCGGGGACACCAACCAGTGGGGCGGCATGGACAGCGTCCTCTGCGTGAACAACCTGTCCCGCTTCCCGCAGCCCGTCGAACTGGACCTGCGGCGCTTCCGGGGTTCGGCCCCGATCGAGTGCATGGGCGGCGTCCAGTTCCCGGCCATCGGCGAGTTGCCGTATCTGCTGACCCTGCCCGGGCACGGCTTCTACTGGTTCCTGCTGCCGCCGCCGCCCGAGACGACCGAGCCGGGAGAAGGAGTGATGTAGCCGTGACGCCGTCCGGCCCGCCGTCTGACACCTCGCTCGTCCGGCTCCTCGCCGGCTGGCTGCCCCGGCAGCGGTGGTTCGGCGGCAAGGACGGCCCCATCGACGACCTGTCCATCGCCACCGCCACCACGCTGCTCCCCGGCGACCCCGGCCTGCACCACCTCGTCCTCGACATCCGCCAGAACCGCACCACCGACCACTACCAGCTCCTCCTCGGCGTCCGCCGCGACCTGCCCGAGCAGCTGGGACCGGCCGCGATCGGACTGCTGAACGGACGGGAACACGGCATCACCGGATACGTCTACGACGCCGTCAACGACCCTGAGCTGACCCGCCCGCTGCTGGCGCTCATGGCCGCCGAGCGGACGGTAGGGCCGCTGATCTTCCGCCGCGCGCCCGGTACGGGCATCCGCACGAATCTGGACGGCGCCCCGAGTCCGGCCGAGCAGAGCAACACCTCACTGATCTTCGGCGACGCCTACATCTGCAAGCTGTTCCGCCGCCTGTCCCCCGGCGTCAACCCCGACCTGGAGGTCAACCTCGCGCTCTCCCGCGAGGGCTGCGAGCAGATCCCCGCCGTGCACGGCTGGATCGAGCAGGAGCCTGACGCGGCCGGAGGCGAGCCGGTCACGCTGGCGCTGCTGTCGGAGTTCCTGCACTCCGCGACGGACGGGTGGCAGCTCGCGCTCACCAGCGTCCGTGACTGGTTCGCGCAACCGTGCCCGCCGGGCTCGCCGACCGCGTTCACCGCGCACGACGCCGCGGCCGTCGGCGGCGACTTCGCCGCGGAGGCCGAGCGGCTCGGCGCGGCGACGGCCGCGGTGCACCGCGACCTCGCCGCCGCGTTCGGCGTGACCCGCGCGCCGCCCGAGCTGCTGCGGGAGATCGTCTTCGCGATGAACGAGCAGCTCGACCAGGTCAGCGCCGCCGTCCCGCAGCTGCGCCCGCACGCGCACGCGATCCGCGAGGTGTTCGACGAGGTCGCGGCGGAGGCGGCCCCGCTGCCGTTCCAGCGCGTGCACGGCGACTACCACCTCGGCCAGGTGCTGCGCACCGACCACGGCTGGGTGCTGCTGGACTTCGAGGGCGAGCCGGCCCGCACGCCCGCCGAGCGCCGGGCGCCCGCGCATCCGCTGCGGGACGTCGCCGGGATGCTCCGCTCCTTCGAGTACGCGGCGCGGTTCCTGCTGGCGGGAGAGGGCGACCTGCCTCCCGGCACGGCGGACGTGCTGGAGCTGCGCGCCCAGGCGTGGGCGGAACGGAACCGGGCCGCGTTCTGCGCCGGCTACGCGGCCGCGGGCGGGCCCGACCCGGCCGTGCACGCGGCGCTGGTGCGGGCGTTCGAGTTCGACAAGGCGGTCTACGAGATCCGGTACGAGGCGCGGAACCGGCCGTCCTGGCTGCCCGTCCCGCTCCGGTCGCTGGCCCGGCTCGCCGGCTGACCGGGCCGCGGGTCACGGGTCGCGTCACGGTCACAGGTCGATCGAGTAGTCGAGGACGACCCGGTCGGCGGGGAGCACGATGTCGCGGCAGACCTCCATGACGCCGGCGTGCGACAGCATCCGGCGGGTGATGGCGAGCACCGGCACCCCGCCGGTCATGCGCAGCGTCTCGGCCTCCTCGGGGGTCGGCATGCGGGAGCGGACCGCCTCCTCGACGCGGATCGGCGGGTGGCCGAGGTAGGCGAGCTGCGCGAGCGTGCCGCCGGGCCAGGGCTCGCGCTCGGGATCGGCGACGGGCGTGTCGCCGACGAGGTCCCACGGCAGGTAGTTGACGGAGATCTGCTGCGGCTCGTCGCGCGCGTGGAAGACGAACCGGCGGCGCAGCAGCTCGGTGCCGGCCGGCAGTTCGAACAGCGCGCCCAGCTCGTCGTCCGCCCGCACGCGGGTGAACTCCTTGTCGAGCCGGTACTCCGCCCAGGTGATCTTCTGGTCACGGGTGAACGTGGTCTCGGGAACCGCCATGGGCCTGGTCACCGCGCGGTACCTGTCCATCGCCACGCGGCGCGCCGGCGGGACGACCCGGACGAGCGTGCCGCCGCCGCGGCGGGTCTCGACCAGCCCCTCCGCGCGCAGCAGCGCGATGGCCTGCCGTATGACGATCTCCGAGACGCCGTGGGCGTCGCACAGCTCCGCGATGGTCGGCAGCCGCGTCCCCTGCGGAAGGCTGCCGTCCCGGATCCCCTCGCGCAGCGTGTCGGCGATGCGCAGGTAGGCGGGACGGTCCGGCACCGGCGTCACCTCCCCTCGCTCGTCCGCCGGTACACCGCGTTCGAATGGGACTCGACGCGGCGTTCGATCCTGGTTCGTCCTCCTTGTCATCCATACCTTCCACGCGCTATCCGCGGGGGCACGGTCCGCTTACGGACAGCTTGACACCTCTAGGACCGAGTAAGACTTTTGTATACAGAAGACCGGCCTCGGGGAAGGGACGACCTTGATGGGCGACTTCGAGGATCTGAAGGCGGCCATCGAGGGAGACTTTCCGGGCTGGCAGGTGTGGCGCAGCGACGCGGGCCGCTGGTACGCGACCCGCAGCGGCGACCTCAGCGACGCCCAGCTACAGGCGGGATGTGCGATGACCGTGGCAGCGGACGATCCGGACGGGCTCCGCCGGCTGCTGCTCGACCAGGCGCGCGGGGAGCGCGGGGACCGGTGAGAGGACCACATGGGGAACGGCGCGGCCCGGTCCGCGAGCGGGGGCGGACCGGGCCGGGGCGTTCCGGTACGGCAGGTACCTGTGTCGCTGAGGTGACACAGGAGTGGAGCCCAGGGGGGCGGGGTCGATGTCACCCCTGGGGCGAGGTAGACGTGGCCGCACGGACGGCGCATTCGGCGCGACCCCACGACGAAGAGTCGTGCCGCCCGTGCGGCCGCAACGTCAAGCTCGTGGAAACAGGTCGCCTCGGCATGTGAGACCGCCGGTTCTCGGGGCACCCTCATTGAGTAAAAGGCTCAGTGACGGGAGGCCATGAGGTCATGGCACGCGTGACGCGCGCGGAGATCGACCGCCTCGTCGGAGGAGACCACCACGATCCGCACGGCGTCCTCGGGGCGCATCCCGGCAAGGACGGAGTGACGGTGCGCGCGCTGCGCCCGCTCGCCGAGAAGGTCGAGGTCGTCCTGCCGAACGGCGACCGGCACCCGCTCCGGCACTTCCACCAAGGCCTGTTCACCGGGACGCTGCCGGACGGGTCGTCCCTCGCCGGAGACGACGCGGAGACGGCGCCGCTCGCCGTCCCCGACTACCGGCTCGCCGTCACCTACGGGGACGGCATCGAGACGATCCAGGACGACCCCTACCGGCATCTGCCGACGCTCGGCGAACTCGACCTGCACCTGATCGGCGAGGGACGGCACGAGGAGCTGTGGCGCGCCCTCGGCGCCCGCGTCCGCTCGTACGCGTCCGCGTTCGGCACCGTGACCGGGACGGGCTTCGCGGTGTGGGCGCCGACGGCGCGCGGCGTGCGCGTGGTCGGCGACTTCAACCACTGGGACGGCCGCGCGTACCCGATGCGGTCGCTCGGCTCCACCGGTATCTGGGAGCTGTTCGTCCCCGGCGTCGGCGACGGCATGTGCTACAAGTACGAGATCCTCGGCGCGGACGGCGTGTGGCGCGCCAAGGCCGACCCTATGGCGCACTTCACCGAACGTCCGCCCGCGACGGCGTCCCGCGTCTTCACGTCGTCCTACGAATGGGCCGACGGCAACTGGATGGACGGCCGCAAGGAGCACGACTGGCTGCACGAGCCCATGAGCGTGTACGAGGTGCATCTCGGGTCGTGGCGTCCTGGGCTCAGCTACCGGGAACTGGCCGAGGAACTGACCCAGTACGTGCACGACATGGGTTTCACGCACGTGGAGTTGCTGCCGGTCACCGAGCACCCGTACGGCCCTTCCTGGGGCTACCAGGTGACCTCTTACTACGCACCTACCGCACGGTTCGGCGACCCGGACGACTTCCGCCACCTCATCGACCGCCTCCACCAGGCGGACATCGGCGTCATCATGGACTGGGTGCCGGCGCACTTCCCCAAGGACGAATGGGCGCTGGCCAGGTTCGACGGCACCGCGCTCTACGAGCACGACGATCCGGCGCGCGGCGAGCACCCCGACTGGGGAACGCTCGTGTTCAACTTCGGCCGCGCCGAGGTACGCAACTTCCTGGTGGCGAACGCGTCGTTCTGGCTGGAGGAGTTCCACATCGACGGGCTGCGCGTAGACGCGGTCGCCTCCATGCTCTACCTGGACTACTCGCGCAACGAGGGCGAGTGGACGCCCAACATCTACGGCGGACGCGAGAACCTTGAGGCCATCTCCTTCCTTCAGGAGATGAACGCGACGGTCTACAAGCGCAACCCGGGCATCATGACAATCGCCGAGGAGTCGACGGCGTGGCCCGGTGTGTCCCGCCCGACCCACCTCGGCGGGCTCGGGTTCGGATTCAAGTGGAACATGGGCTGGATGCACGACACGCTCGAATACCTGCGCCACGAGCCCGTGTTCCGGCACTACCACCACAACGAGATCACGTTCTCGCTGGTGTACGCGTTCTCGGAGAACTACGTCCTGCCGCTGTCGCACGACGAGGTCGTCCACGGCAAGGGATCGCTGCTGAGCAAGATGCCGGGCGACGCCTGGCAGCAGTTCGCCGGGCTGCGCGCCCTGCTCGCGTACATGTGGTCGCATCCCGGCAAGCAGTTGCTGTTCATGGGGCAGGAGTTCGGGCAGGGCGCCGAATGGGCGGAGGAGCGCCCGCTCGACTGGTGGCTGCTCGACAACGCCGCCGAGGGCGCCCACCACGTGGGGCTGCAGAAGCTCGTCCGCGAGCTGAACCGCGCCTACCAGGCCGAGTCCGCGCTGTGGACACGCGACAGCGACCACGAGGGGTTCCGCTGGATCGACGGCAACGACGCGGGCGGCAACACGCTCTCCTATCTGCGCTACGGGACGCCCCAAGCCGGTGGCGAGCCGCCGGTCGTCGCGTGCGTCATCAATTTCGCCGGCAGCCCGCACGAGGACTACCGGCTGGGGCTGCCCCGCGCGGGAGGCTGGCGCGAGCTCGTGAACACCGACGCCTACGAGTACGGCGGCAGCGGCGTCGGCAACCTCGGCCGTGTCGAGGCGACCGCCGAGCCGTGCCACGGGCTTCCCGCGTCCACGGTGATGCGGGTCCCGCCGCTCGGCGCGGTGTGGCTCGTGCCTGAATAGTCTGTCGGGATGAGTGTGTCCCAGCGTCTGCACGTCGTCCCAGGCCAGTTCACGGTGGAGCATCTGCCGCACGCGACGTTCCCGGAGGACGACGAGTGGGTCGCCCTCGTCCGCGCCCCCGAGGGCCTCACCGTGGTCCGGGACGCGTCACCGTTCGCCGAGACGGAACGCTGGGCCGGCTTCTACGGCGACACGAGCCACGGCCTGGACGCCCCGGGCATGCTGGCCGCGATCGTCGGTCCGCTCGCCGCCGCCGAGGTGCCCGTGTTCGTGGCCTCGACCTACCACGCCGACCTGGTCCTCGTCCCGGAGCACCGCCTGAAGGAGGCGACGGCGGCGCTGCGCGACGCCGGTCACCGCGTCGAGGCCTAGTCGGGCACCGGAGGCCCGGTCGAGCGCTAGAGGCGTTCGAGGAGCCAGCGCGGGCCGGTGACGGCGGCGCCGGCGGCCTGGCAGCGGGCGCGCAGTTCCCGGTCGGCCGTGACCACCAGGTGCGCGGTGCCGGGCCCGGCCCGCTGCACGAGCTCGACGATCTGGTCGTCCCCGCTGCCGGGCGCGGCCACGACCTTCACGCCGTCGGACGGCTCGTCCGCGACGCTTCTCGCCGCACCCTCGACGACCAGCACGACCTGGGGGAAGCAGCGGTTGAACGGGAAGAGCCCGCTCGGCAGGCCCTCCACGCCCCCGTTCAGCTTCTTCAGGTCGTCGCGGAGCCTCGCGTTCGCCCCCGCCCTGTCCTTCCACCAGCCGTCGGCGCGGGCGCCCACGACGTTCGCCGCGTCCACGACGAGGACGAGCCCCTTCATCGCGTCTTGCAGGCGAGGCCAGGAACGCGCGAACGGTTCGAAGAGCTTGCGGTCAGTGACCTCTTCCACGCGGACCCATTCCGCTTTCCGCGTCTCCCGCGACGCGGGCCCCACCCGCGCGCGCTCGGGCAGCGAGCCCATCACGGACGTGAACGACCAGCCGCCGTGGTCCTCGACGCTCGTCCCGTGGACGTTCACCGTTCCCGTGTCGAGCGTGCACTCCTCGGCCGTCTCCCGGAGCGCGCCGGTGACGGCGTCCTCGTGGCTGTGCAGGGCGCCGCCGAACATCCCCCACGTCCCGCCGCCGATCCCCCACCACGCGCGCTGCTGGAGCAGGATCCACACCTGCCCCTCGGCGTCGTGGTGGTAGGCCAGCAGGCCCGCCGCGCCGAACCGCCCCCAATGCGTGTGCCCCTGCCCGCAGTCGGCCCAGCCGTCGCCGTCTCCCATGCGTCCGACGATAGCGCCGGGCGCCCGTGACGAACGGCACAGTGCCCGGCCCGCCGCTCGCCGAATACCATTCGGAGATCACCATGACCGGGGAGAGCGAGTTGAGCGTCGAAGCGAGCCCGGAGACCTGGCCAGAGGCCGCCGATCTGTGGAACACGCTGTCCGGCGCCGATTTCATCCAGGCGATGGCGGACCGGCGGCTCCCGGAGATCTCCGACATCAACCACTACATCGGGCAGGTCGTGACGTCCGCCGAACCGGGCCGGGTGGAGATCGCGTGGACGCCGGGCGAGAAGCTCTGCAACCCCGGCGGCACGGTCCACGGCGGCTTCATCGCGATGATCCTCGACAACGCGGTCTGCATGGGGGCGAGCAGCACGTGCGAGCGCTTCATGCCGATGCTCACGCTCAACCTCAACGTCGACTACCTGCGCGGTGTCAGGGCCGGCGAGACCTACGCCGTCACCGGGACATGCGTGCACGCCGGCGGAACCCGCATGGTCTCCAACGCCGTCATCACCGACGGGCGCGGCCGTCCGGTGGCCCAGGCGTCCGCCAGCGTGATCCCCAACAAGGCGTTCGCCAGGTAACCCTTCGGCCGGCCGGCGGCGCAGGTACCCCCCGCGGCCGAGCGCATAAGGTGGGGCCATGGTGGATCCCGGCACAGTCGTGAACGTGATCAAACAGGCCCGTGAGCGGCGGACGGCCCCGCTGATCCTCGAACTGGACCTCACCGAGGGCATCGTGGAGACCGCGCCGGCCGACCCGATCTCGGCGATCCTGTCCATGCGCCGGACGAGCCTGCGGGACGTCCTGGACGGGCTGCGCCGTGCCCGCTCCGACGAGCGGGTGCGCGCCCTCGTCGTGAAGGTCACCGGCGGCATCGGACTGGCGCTCGCCCAGGAGCTGCGCGAAGCCGTCCAGGCGCTGCGGGACGCGGGCAAGCTCACCGTCGCGTGGGCGGAGACGTTCGGCGAGAGCGGCCGCGGCACCGTCCCGTTCTACCTGGCCACCGGCTTCGACAAGGTCTACCTGCAGCCCACCGGCGAGGTCGGCCTCACCGGCGTCGCGCTCGAAGAGCCGTTCTTCGCGGGCGCGCTGGAGAAGGCGGGGGTCCGGCCGCGGTTCGCCAAGCGGTACGAGTACAAGACCATGGCGAACACGTTCATGGAGAAGACCTACACGCCGGAGCACGAGGAGTCGTCGCAGCGGCTCGTCGCCTCGCTCGGCGAGCAGATCACCGCGGGGATCGCCGCCGCGCGCGGGCTGCCGGAGGACAAGGTCCGCGAGCTCACCGACCGCGGCCCGCTCCTGGCCGGCGAGGCCCTGGAGGAGAACCTGGTCGACCGCCTCGGCTACCGGGACGAGGTGTACGCCTTCCTGCGCGAGGAGTTCGGCGCGGAGGCGCAGCTGCGCTACGTGTCCCGCTACAACCGCGCGCACGGCCTCGCGAGCCGCCTCCCGCAGCCCGGCAAGCAGGACGTCGTCGCGTTCATCAACGGGCAGGGCCCGATCCGGCTCGGCCGCAGCGGGCGCGGCGGCCCGCTCCCGAACTCGGGTCCCGCGATGGGCTCGGACACGGTCGGCGCCGCGTTCCGCGCCGCCGTGAAGGACGACCGCGTCAAGGCGATCGTGTTCCGCGTCAACAGCCCGGGCGGCTCCGCCGTCGCGTCCGACACGATCTGGCGCGAGGTCGTCCTCGCCCGCCGCGCCGGCAAGCCGGTGATCGTCTCCATGGGCAACCTGGCCGCGTCCGGCGGCTACTACGTCTCGATGGCGGCGGACACGATCGTCGCGCAGCCCGGCACCATCACCGGCTCGATCGGCGTCGTGGTCGGCAAGGCCGTGGTGAACGACCTGCTGGACCGCGTCGGCATCGGGCTCGGTTCCGTCGCCGACGGCGACCACGCCCGCATGTACAGCGCCACCAAGGACTTCAGCGACTCCGAGTGGGAGCGCGTCAACGCGTCCCTCGACAAGATCTACGACGACTTCACCGCGAAGGTCGCCGAGGGCCGCGACCTGTCCCGCGAACGCGTCCACGAGCTGGCCCGTGGCCGGGTCTGGACGGGCGCGGACGCCAGGGACCGCGGTCTCGTGGACGAGCTCGGCGGCATCGACATGGCGATCGAGATCGCCCGCAAGAAGGCGGGCCTCGCCGCCGACGCCCCCGTCCGCGCCTACCCGCACACCTCGCCGTTCGAGCGGCTGCGGCCGCCGGAGTCCAGCGAGGACCGGACCGCCGCGTCCGCCCGCTTCGACGCGTGGGGCTCCCTCTCCGGCGTCGCCGCCCGGCTCGGCCTGCCCTCCGCCGGCCCGCTCACCCTGCCCGGGACCTGGGAGATCCGCTGAGCGCCGACTTCGTCGAGGCGGTCGCGGGCTTCGCCACCGGCGTGGTCGTGGTGACCGTCCGCGACGGCCGCGACGACCTCGGCACGACGGTGACCTCGTTCATGTCGGTGTCGCTGGACCCCCCGATGGTCGTGGCGAGCGTGGCGACGTCGTCCTATCTCACCGAGGTGCTGACCCGCCGGGACCGCTGGGCCGCGACGATCCTCTCCGTCCGCCAGCGCGCCCTGGCGGGCCGCTTCGCCGCCGAAGGCCGGCCGGGCGCCCGCATCCTCCTGGCCGCCGAACCTCATCACCGCGGCCCCCACTCGGACGCCCTCATCCCCGAAACGGGCATCACCGCCCTGGAATGCGAAACCCGCCAGACGATGGAAGCGGGTGACCACACCCTTTTCACAGCCGAGGTCCTGTCAACGGACTACATCGCCCGCGAACAGGAACCCCTGATAAGGGTCAACCGCCGCTATCTTGTGGCGCCCGCCTGACCGTCACACTCGGCGGCCGTGTTTCCAGACGGCGTGGGTCTGGGGGACGCCCGGCCGGTAGGCCAGGTGGATGTGGGACGGGGCGTCCAGAACGTGAACGTCGGCGCGGGCGCCAGGGGTCAGTTGGCCCACGTCGGTGCGGCGCAGGGCGCGGGCGCCTCCGGCCGTGGCGGACCAGACCGCTTCGGCCGGGGTCATGTGCATGTCGCGGACGGCCACGGCGATGCAGAAGGCCATGCTCGAGCTGTAGCAGGAGCCCGGGTTGCAGTCGGTGGCGAGGGCGACGGTGGCCCCGGCGTCGAGGAGCCGGCGGGCGTCGGGGTAGGGCTGGCGGGTGGAGAACTCGACGCCGGGCAGGAGCGTCGCGACCGTCTGGGACGAGGCCAGCGCGTCCACGTCGGCGTCGCTGAGGAAGGTGCAGTGGTCGGCGGACGCGGCGTCCAGTTCGACGGCGAGTTGCACCGCGGGGCCTTGGGTGAGCTGGTTCGCGTGGAGGCGGGGGGCCAGGCCCGCCTTGATGCCGGCCTGGAGCACCTCGCGGGCCTGGTCGGCGTCGAACGCGCCCTGCTCGCAGAAGACGTCCACCCAGCGGGCGTGGGGCGCGCAGGCGGCGAGCATGTCGGTGGCCGCGAGGCGCGCGTAGCCGGCCGCGTCGCCCTGGTACTCGGCGGGGACGACGTGCGCGCCGAGGTAGGTGACCTCGTCCGCGAGCTCGGCGGCGATGCGGACGGCGCGTTCCTCCTGGTCGACCGTGAGGCCGTAGCCGGACTTGCACTCGACCGTCGTGATGCCCTGGCGGGCCATCTCGCCGATGAGGCGGCGCAGGTTGGCGCGGAGGTCGTCGTCGGACGCGGCGCGGGTGCGTTCGACGGTCGTCCGGATGCCGCCGGCGGCGTACCTGCGGCCGCTCATCCGTGCGGCGAACTCCTCGGCGCGCTCGCCGGCGAAGACGAGGTGGGCGTGGGAGTCCACGAAGCCGGGGAGGACGGCCCGGCCGGCGGCGTCGAACGACTCGTCGGCGGCGGGCGCGTCCCGGGAGGGGCCCGTCCAGGCGACCGCGGCGTCCTCGATCACCAGGGCGGCGTCCCGGAGGACGGCCAGGCCGCCGCCGGCGGCGGCGGGATCGTTGGTGACGAGTTCCCCGATGTTCGTGATGACCGTGCTGGTACCGGCGCTCATCCGGGCAGGATCTCACGCGGCGACGCGCAGCCAGACGTCGGCGGCGCCGGTGTCCCGGGCCAGCCGCAGCCGCCAGCAGCCGGGCTCGTCGAGGCGGTAGCCCGAGCCCCACTCCTCGCCGGGGCGCCTGAAGCTGCTGCCGCCGTGCTTCTCCGGCCCCCAGACGACGGCGCGCTCGCGGCCGCCGGGGTCGGACGCGGTGAGCCGCAGGGGCCCCGAGCCCGTCACCCGCCACACGATCTTGAGATCCTGGCCGGCGCGGAGCGGCGGGTACCGCTTCCCCGGCATCATCAGCCCCCACGCCCGGATGCCGTGACCGGTACCGCGGACCTCCGGCATGCCGTCGGCGAGATCAGCGGCGCCGTAGGGGGCGACCGGTGACGCCGGACGGCAGCCCGGCGCCCCGTCCGGCCCGGCGGGCCCGATGGTTCCGGTGGGCCCGGCGGTCCCGGCGGCCGGTGGACGGGTGGACGGTGCCGCGTCGTCCCGCCCACCGGCCGAGCATCCGGTGACGGCCAGCAGGACGCCGGACGCCGCCGCGACGAGGGTCAGCGCCGGCGCGCCTCCGCCTCCAGGATCGGGCTCGTGCCGCGCCGCAGCGCCCGCAGGTTCACGACGCCGCGCTCCTCGGAGAACACCTCGACGACCCTGCGGGTGTGGCTGGACGTGCCGGCGCGCTCCATCCGCACTCCCGGCCCGACGCGCAGCGAGGTGCACTTGAAGTGGATGGCGTAGACGTTCTGCGGCTCGCCGCCGACAACGGCGTCGCACACCATCACCTTCTTCGTGCCGTCGTCCATGTCCTGCACGACCGCGAAGCCGTGGTCGGTCGGCAGGTAGTAGTCCGAACTCATGTGACCGTCCTTTCCTAGTGCGTGTGTGGTCAGAGGGGGCGGACGGGCGAGACGCCCTCGCAGTCGATCCCGAACATCACCTGCCTCCAGTCGCCGGCGAACGCGTAGACCCCGCCGGACGTCGCGACGCCGAGCCTCGACGGGACCCTCGTCGCGTCCACGTGCCGGCGCACCCGTCCCATCGAGTGGACGCCGTCCATGTCCTGCCAGAGCGAGACGTTGAGCAGCGTCCGGGTGCGCCAGCCGACCATCAGGGACGTCCCGAGGAACCCGGTGGCGTCCCGCCGCACGTCCCGCGCCAGGCGCTTGTGCAGGACGAGCAGGACGAGCAGCGCCCACAGGCCGGGGCACTCGAACCTCGTCACCACGATCACGCCGTCCTTCACAGCGCCTGGAGGGCCGTCACGGCGGCCAGCGTCACCAGGGCCGTCCCGGACAGGGCGCGCACCGATCTCAGCCACAGCCGTTCCCTTCTCGTGCCCATGTCGATCAGCGCCGGGCTGAAGCGCAGGCTCGCCAGCACGACGCCGAGGTTGGACAGCAGCGCCAGGCCGACCATGACCGGCGCGGCCGTCCACGGGTCCAGCAGGACCACCGCGGCGATCCCGGCCCAGACCAGCGACGCCGCCTTCTGCGTCGTCACGAGCAGGCCGAGGTCGAAGCCCCAGACCACGCCGAGGAAGCCGGGCGTCAGCCGGTGCACGAGCACCTGCGGGACCTGCCGCCACACGTGCGGCGTGCGGCCGGCGAGGTCGGCGATCCCGAATGCGAGGGCCACCGCCGCCAGTGCCAGCGCGCGCGGCGTCTCCGGCAGCGCCGCGTGCAGCCCGCGTCCCACCACGTACAGCAGCAGCGCCACGAGCAGCCCCGACAGCACCCCGCCCACGGCGAGGCCGGCCAGGAATCGCGCACCGTCCGCCGGACGGCGGCGCATCATGGGGCCGGAGACTCCGGCCATCGACCGTCCTCAAGGGCTCAGGACGTGCAGGACCGCGCCGATCCCGCCGATGACCACCCAGGTGACCATTGAGGGTGCCGTCAGTTGTAGCGGCACTCGAACGCCGAGTGCTGCTTGCCGCTGTAGTACGCCTCGCAGCAGGAGCAGTGCAGGGTGCCGCTCATGGAGCAGCCCCAGAGGTAGTCCATGTTGTTCCGGCACGTGGTCATTGACACGTTGGGGCACACGGCCAGGTTGCAGCAGTTCTTCTTGCACAGGGCATAGGCGGGCTCGGACCGGCCGAACACCGCCGACGCCGCGGTCAGCCCGCCCGCGCCCAGGGCGCCGAGGAACCCGCGCCGGGCGAACCTCCCGGTGGCCTTCCCGACCCGTTCCGTCCGTGTCGTCATGACACTCCCTTCGGTTGGTTGACCTTCGTCCTGACGGCCTCGACGTCCTGGAAGACGAGGGCGGATTCGAGCCGCCCGCCCCGCATGACCAGCGCGGTCGGGCTCATCCGGACGTTGAACTCGCCCGCGACCCAGTCGCCGCCCTCGTCGACGTAGTGCGTGAGGCGCTGCAGCCCGTACTGCTGGACGAACCGCTCGCCGCGCGCCTGTTCGGCGGTCGAGACGACGACCGCCATGTCGTTGCCGGCGCCGCGGTCCAGCTCGTCCGACAGCTGCTGGGCGACGTCCTTGCAGGTCGAGCAGGCGGTGCTGAGGACGAGGAGGGTCTGCGCGGCGTCGAGATCGGCGGCCCGCCCGGCGAGTTCGGCCGGCCAGCGGCCGGGCTCCGCACCGAGCCGGGCGTCCTCCAGCGGCCAGACCTCGGGGTCGCGGGCGGCGGCGGTCTCCCGTTCGGTCGGCAGCCGGGAGGTCAGCTCGCCGAGCATCGCGAAGAGCAGCACGACCGCGCCGGCCAGGATCAGCAGCACGGCGCCGAAGAAGATCTCCATCTGGGTGTTCCTCCGTCTATCGCGAGGCCGGCAGGGGACGGGTGAGGTCCTTGACGAGGCCGCGGTGCGCCCACAGGCACAGCAGCAGCGCGCCGCAGGCTAGCCCGGTGCCGACCTGGAAGAAGTACGCCCCGGCCGGGTCACCGGATCCGGCGGTCCGGTTCACCGCCGGGACGGCCGTGAGCAGCGCCCCGGCCAGCACGTTGATCCAGCCGAGAGGACGGCCCGCCGCCCCGAGGCAGCCGCACGCGGTGCCGCCGCCGCGCACCATGCCCATGACTCCGGCCAGCGCGAAGCTCACGCCGAGGACGCCCGCCGCCGAGGCCCCGGCCTGGCGGGCCGGGGCCGCGGTCAGCGACAGCGCGGCGAGGAGTTCCACCGCGGCGAACACGCGGACATGGCGGCCGGTGAAGCCTTTTCCAGACGTCCGGAACAACGCGTTCAATGCCCGGCCCAGCTGCGCCGGGGAAACGGTCTTGGCGACGCCCGCGACGAACAGGACGGAGGCGGCCGCAGAATTGACGACGACGAGGACAGAATCATTCACAGCCATGGCGTGGCCGACCTCGGAGAAGAGAAGCGATACGTGATCTTTGTAACCCAGCTTGATCACTCAGTCAATACAGTATCTCTGCAGACGCAAATTGAGTCGTAATACTCAATCGAGCGGGCCGGGCTGCTCAATCGGCGGCCGATCGCTCACACGGTTCGGGGCCGGCGCCCAGGTCCAGCCGCCGCAGCTCCGCACGGGTCCGGACGCCGAGCTTGGGATACGCGCGGTAGAGGTGGTTCCCGACGGTGCGCGGACTGAGGAAGAGCCGGGCGGCGATCTCGCGGTTGCTCGCGCCGGCCGCGGCCAGCCGCACGATCTGCAGTTCCTGATGGGTGAGGCGGCCGGCCCCCACGAGTGGCGGCGCCTCGGCCTGACGGGAACCTGCCTGCCGGGCACCGGTGGCGCCCAGTTCCCCATTCGCCCGGTCCGCCCAGACGCGGGCACCCAGTTTCTCGAACAGTTCCAGGGCCAGCGTCAAATGCGTCCGCGCCTCCGCCCTGCGGCGCACTCGCCGTAACCACTCGCCATAGAGGAGTTCCGTCCGCGCCCGCTCGAAATGATTTCCGTCCTTCCGGCGGAGCAGTTCCGCGGCGTTCGCGAAATGACGCTCGGCTCTCTCGTCGGAGGCCAGCTGGGCGCGGGAGCGCTCGGCGATCGCCCGGATGAGCGGGGACGCGCCCCGCGCCGCCCGCCGTTCGAGCAGCGCGAGGGGAGGTTCGGCGCGGCCCGGACGTCCGGAGCGCACCGCGGCCTCGATCCGGTCCGCCGCCTGCCGGACGACGCTCGTGACCGGGCCTCCCTCCGGCACGTCCCCGGGAACGTCCTCCAGTCGGCCGAGGGCGTCCGCGTGCCGCCCGAGTCCGAGGTCGAGGAGGGCGAGGGCCCAGGTGCCGAGGGAGACGGTCGGGACGATCCCCTCCGCGCGGGCGTGCTCCAGGCCCGCCGCGACCAGGGCGGTGCATCGCCTCTCGTCGCCTTCGGCGGCGGCAAGCCAGCCGAGCAGGCAGCTCAGGTGGGCTGACCGGTACCGCGCGCCGGCCTCGTCCGCCAGCCGCAGCCCCTCCGCGGCCGTCTCCCGCGCCTCGCGGTGCAGGCCCTGGTCGATCTCCGCGTGGGCGAGCGTCTGAAGCGCGTAGGGCAGCCGTCCGGGCACGTCACCGCAGTCGCGGGCGAACCGCGAGACCACCTCGGGGGCCCCGTCGGCGAACGCGGCGAAGAACGCGGCGAGGCGGCGGTCCAGCTCGTCCGGTAACGCGTGCCGCAGCTCGGCAAGGGCCTCCGCGCCGGCCGTGTCCGGGCCGGCCACCGACGGCAGCCGCGCCAGCGGTGAGCCGGCGGGCAGCGGGACGGCCCGCAGCGCGCCGGCCGCCTCCCGCATCAGCGCCCGATCGCCGGCGTGCCAGGCGAAGCGGACGGCCTCGGCGAGCATCAGCGACGCCTCCGCCGGATCGCGCCCGCCGATCGGCGCGGCGCCGTCGACCAGCGTGCGGGCGGCGCGGCGCGGCGACCCGCACTCGAACTCCGCCGCCGCGCCCGCCTGGGCGAGCTCGGCCCGGGTCAGCGGGCCGGCCGTGAGAGGCGCGGCCCGCGCGACCAGTTCCGCCGCCCCGCCGAACAGGCCCGCCTCGCCCGCCGCGCGGGCGGCGGCCGCGAGCCGGTGCGCGCGGGTCGGTTCGTCGGCGGTCAGCTCGGCCGCCCGGGCGTAGCAGACGTAGGCCCGCCGGTCGCCCGACCACTCTCCGGCACGTTCCAGTTCCGCGGCGGCGTCCTCGCGGTGCCCGACGGTGGCGGCGGCCAGGTGCCAGGCACGCAGTTCGGGATGCTCGTCCCCCGCGCAGGCGGCGACCGCGCGGTGGACGGCGCGCCGCTCGGACGTGGTGGCCCGGTGGTAGACGGCCGCCCGGACCAGCGGGTGCGCGAAGCCGATGGCCGTCCCGGTCGCGTCCAGCAGCCCGGCACGTTCGGCCGGCGCCAGGTCGGCGACGGTCGAGCCGAGCCGAGCCGCCGCGGCCGTGATGCGGGCGGCGTCGCGGGTGTCGTCGGCGGCGGCGGCGAGCAGCAGGGTGCGGGTGGCGGGCGGTAACGCGTCCAGCTGCGCGCACGCCTCCGCCTGGACCGCTCCCCCGATGGGCGAGACGCCGTCGTGGAAGGTGAACGGGTTGATGCGTCCCGCCCGCTGGGCCGGGGACAGCGAGGCCGCCAGAAGGCGCAACGCCAGCGGGTTCCCGTCCGCCTCGGCGAGGACACGGCTCCGCGCGGGCGGGGGCAGCTCCGCCCGCAGGAGCGCGGCGGCGTCGTCGGAGCAGAGGCGGCGCGGCCTGATCTCGGCCAGGCCGGCCGACCCGAGCGTCTCCCCGTCGCGGGCCGCCGCGAGCAGCGCGATCGGCTCGGCGGCGAACCTGCGCGCCGCGTACACCAGCGCGTCCGCCGACGCGGTGTCCAGCCACTGCGCGTCGTCCACCAGGCACACCACGGGACGCTCGGCCGCGGCCCGGCGCAGCAGGGACAGGACGGCCCGGCGCACGGTGAAGACGTCCTCCCGTCCGACCGCCTGGGCCTCGGTCACCGCGCGGAGGCGGTCGGCGTCCGGGCCGCGGGTGCCGCGCATCGGCCGCAGCATCAGCTCCAGGGCCGCGAACGGCTGCTCGGCCTCGGACGGGCAGCCGGCGCAGCGCAGGACGAGCGCTCCGTCCGCCGCGCCCGCCGCGTGGTCGAGCAGCGCGGTCTTCCCTATGCCGGTCTCGCCCCGGATGACGGCGGCCCCGCCGGACCCGGCCCGCGCCCCGGCGATCATCCGTTCGATCTCTGCGCATTCAGCGGTTCTGCCGTACAACATCGGCGCCCCACACGCGTTCGGCTGCGGCATCCAAGATCAGCAATCGCATGATCGCATGGCGGGCCCGCGCCGCCGCACGGCGCCGCCGCGTCCGGGTCCGGTCAGTCCGGATCCGGACGCGTCACGGCGGTGACGGCCTCGGCCAGCGCGGCGGGCACGTCGTCGACCAGCAGGTGCCGGCCGTCGTGGACGATCGGCCGGCCGGAGACGACGACGTGCCGGACGTCGGCGGCGGTGGCGGCGAAGACGGCCGCCTCCGCCGCATGATCGGGAAGGGCGCCCGCGGTGCGGACCGAGTCGAGGGCGACGGTGACCAGGTCGGCGTACGCGCCGGGCTCCAGGCGTCCCGCCTCGGGCCAGCCCAGCGCGTAGTGGCCGTCGCAGGTGGCGGCTGCGAGCAGTTCCCCGGCCGTCCAGTGGCCGCGCGCCCGGGTGCGCAGCCGTTCGTCCAGCTCGACCGCGCGGGCCTCCTCGAACAGGTCGATGACGGCGTGCTGGTCGGAGCCGAGGCAGATCGGGGACCCGGCGTCCGCCAGAGCGCGCGCGGGGCCGATGCCGTCGGCGAGGTCGCGTTCGGTCGTCGGGCACATGCACACGCCGGTCATGGTCGTGCCGAGCAGGCCGACGTCCTCGTCGGTGAGGTGCGTCGCGTGGACGGCGGTCGTGAGCGCGCCGAGCGCCCCGCACTCGGCGAGCAGGCGGGTGGGCGTCATGCCGTAGGCGTCCAGGCACTCCCGGTTCTCGGCGGGCTGCTCGGACAGGTGGACGTGCAGCGGCGCACGGCGCTCCTTCGCCCAGGCCGCGACGGCGCGCAGCTGCTCGCGCGGCACCGCCCGGACGGAGTGGATCGCGGCGCCCACCCGGGCGTGCAGCCGTCCCGCCTTGTCCGTCTCCTCGTACAGCGAGTCGACGCGGCGCACCCAGTTCCCGGCGGTGCCGTCGCCGAAGCGCAGTTGCGGACCGGCGAGCGGGCGGCCGATGCCGCCGGTGAGGTAGCAGGTGTCGAGGAGGGTGATCCGGATGCCCGCGTCGGACGCGGCGGCGATCAGCGCCTCGCCCATCGCGTTCGGGTCGCCGTAGGGGGCGCCGCCCGGCCGGTGGTGCAGGTAGTGGAACTCGCCGACGCAGCTGATCCCGGCGAGGGCCATCTCGGCGAAGACGGCGGTGGCGAGGGCGCGGTAGGAGTCAGGGTCGAGCCGGTCGGCGACCTTGTACATCTGCTCGCGCCACGTCCAGAAGCTCCCGCCGCGTTCCTCGCCCGGCCGCCCCTCGGGCGCCTGGACGCGGGAGCGGAGGGCGCGGTGGAACGCGTGGGAGTGCCCGTTGGCGAGGCCCGGCAGGGTCAGGCCGGGCAGGCGCTGGGCGTGCGGCGCGGAGAGGACGCCGGGCTCGACGCTGGTGATCCGCTCGCCGTCGGCCTCGATGAGCACGTCGGCCGCCATGCCGTCTCCGAGCCAGGCAAACTGTGCATGCCACTGCATATCGGAATTCCTACCCGTGCGTCAGGTCGTCCAGTACCGCCGTGAGGGCCTCGACTCCCGCCAGGCAGTCCGCGGGTTCGGCGAACTCGGCGGGCGCGTGCGAGACCCCGGTCGGGTTCCGGACGAACAGCATCGCGGTCGGCAGCCGGGCCGACAGGACGCCCGCGTCGTGGCCGGCGCCGGTCGCCAGGACGGGGACACCGCCGAGCGCCGCGCCGACGCGGTCGCGCAGCGCCAGATTGAAGGCCACGATCTCGCTGTAGGACTCTTCGGCGAGATCGACGCTCACCCGGTGCGGGCGCGCCGCGACGCGGGCGGCCTCGTCGATCTCCGTCACGGTCCGCCGCACGGCGTCGTCGTCCGGGCCGCGCGCGTCCAGCCACGCGGTGACGGCCGACGGGATCGCGTTCACCCCGCCCGGCACGACCCTGACCTTCCCGACCGTCGCGACCGTCCCGTTGCGTTCGGCGGCCGCGCGCGCGGCGATGACCATGTGCGCGAACGGCAGCATCGGGTCGCGGCGGTCCGGCAGGGCGGTCGTCCCGGCATGGTCGCCCTCGCCCGCGAAGTCGAACCGCCACCGGCCGTGCGGGACGATCGCGCTCGCCACGCCGACCGGCTCCTGGAGCGCCCTGCCCTGCTCGACGTGGAGTTCGACGTAGCAGCCGATCCGCCCGAGAAGATCGTCGTCCGGCCCGATGGCCTCCGGGTCGAACCCGGCGTTGTGCATGACCTCGGCGAACGTGTGGCCGTCACCGTCGGTGAGGTCGCGGGCCCGGGCCGGGTCGATCGCCCCCGACAGCAGGCGCGAGCCGAGGCACGCCACCCCGAACCTCGCGCCCTCCTCCTCGGCGAACGCGCCGATCCCGATCGGGCGGGCGGGCGCGACGCCGCGCTCCCTGAGCGCGTCGACGGCCGCGAACGCGGACACGATGCCGAGGGGCCCGTCGAAGGCTCCCCCGCCGGGGACCGAGTCGAGGTGACTCCCGGTCAGGACGGCGCCGTCCCCGGCTCCGTCCGCCGGGAACCACCAGGCGAACATGTTGCCGTTGGCGTCGTGCTCGACCGTGAGATCGCGGCGGCGCGCCTCGTCCAGGAACCAGGCGCGGCACTCCAGCTCGGGCGGCGTCCAGGCGAACCGGTGGTAGGCGCCGGTCGCCTCGTCCCGCCCGACCGGCAGCAGCGCCGCCCACATCTCCTCAAAGCTCATGGCCCTTCCTCCGTGGGGGGACGACCCCCCACAGCCGCCGGTTCGCCGCCGCTCATGGCTGCATGGGAATTCTGACACCGCGCTCGGCGGCGACCTCGGCGGCGCGGTCGTAGCCGGCGTCGACGTGCCGCATGACGCCGGTGCCGGGGTCGTTGGTCAGGACGCGCTGGAGCTTCTCGCCGGCGAGGGCCGTCCCGTCGGCGACGCAGACCTGCCCGGCGTGGATGGAGCGGCCGATGCCGACCCCGCCGCCGTGGTGGACGGACACCCAGGTCGCGCCGGACGAGGTGTTGAGCATGGCGTTCAGCAGCGGCCAGTCGGCGATCGCGTCCGACCCGTCCCGCATGCCCTCGGTCTCCCGGTACGGGCTGGCGACCGAGCCGCAGTCGAGGTGGTCGCGGCCGAGCACGATCGGCGCGCTGATCTCGCCGCGCGCGACCAGGTCGTTGAACAGCGCGCCTGCCTTGTCGCGCTCGCCGTAGCCGAGCCAGCAGATCCGGGACGGCAGTCCCTGGAAGTGCACCTTCTCCCTCGCCATCCTGATCCAGCGGGTCAGCGGCTCGTTGTCCGGGAACAGGTCGAGGATCGCCTGGTCGGTGCGCGCGATGTCCTTCGGGTCGCCCGAGAGCGCCGCCCACCGGAAGGGGCCCTTGCCCTCGCAGAACAGCGGCCTGATGTAGGCGGGCACGAACCCGGGGAACGCGAACGCCCGCGTGTAGCCCGCGAGCTCCGCCTCCCCGCGGATCGAGTTGCCGTAGTCGAAGACCTCGGCGCCCGCGTCCTGGAAACCGACCATCGCCTCGACGTGCGCGGCCATCGACGTGCGGGCCTTGGCGGTGAACCCGTCCGGGTCCTTGTCGCGCTCGGCGGCCATGTCCTCGAACGCGACGCCGCGCGGCAGGTAGGCGAGCGGGTCGTGCGCGCTCGTCTGGTCGGTGACGATGTCGATGGGGGCGCCGCGCCGCAGCAGTTCGGGGACGATGTCGGCCGCGTTCCCGAGCACGGCGATGGAGAGCGGCCGCCGCTCGGCCTTCGCCTCCTCGGCCAGGCGCAGCGCCTCGTCCAGGGAGGCCGCCCGGACGTCGCAGTAGCGGTGCGCGACGCGCCGCTCGATCCGGGACGGGTCGCACTCGACGCAGATCGCGACGCCGCCGTTCATCGTGACGGCGAGCGGCTGCGCGCCGCCCATCCCGCCGAGCCCGGCGGTCAGCGTGATCGTCCCGGCGAGGGTGCCGCCGAACCGCTTCTCGGCGACCGCCGCGAACGTCTCGTACGTGCCCTGGAGGATGCCCTGGGTGCCGATGTAGATCCACGACCCGGCGGTCATCTGCCCGAACATCGTCAGGCCGAGCGACTCCAGCCGGCGGAACTCCTCCCACGTCGCCCACTGCGGGACGAGGTTGGAGTTCGCGATCAGCACGCGCGGCGCCCACTCGTGCGTCCGGAAGATCCCGACCGGCTTGCCGGACTGGACGAGCAGCGTCTCGTCCCCCTCGAGGTCGGACAGCGACCGGAGGATGCCGTCGAAGGCGTCCCAGTTCCGGGCGGCCTTCCCGGAGCCGCCGTACACGACCAGCTCGTCCGGGTGCTCGGCGACCTCGGGATCGAGGTTGTTCTGGATCATGCGCAGGGCGGCCTCCTGCGGCCAGCCCTTGGCGGCGGTCAGCGACGTGCCGCGGGGCGCGCGGACGGGACGGGGACCTGACATCTCGATGCTCCTTCAGGACGGCGGACCGGTGAGACCCCGCGGACCGGCGTCCCGCACGACCGCGACGACCTGCGGGAACGTCGACGGTTCCGGTCCGGCCTCGACCATCGGGAGTCTCATACCCACCATTGGACCGCGCTTCCGGGCGGCGCCCCAGCCCCCGGGACCGCACTGTGTCTCAGATACGAGACAATGCGCCGTCCCGGGAACCGCGCTCGGTCAACCACCGGTGAAACGCCGCCCTGGGGCCGCTTCCCCCCGGGCATCACGATGATCAAGGACGGCGGGTCGCGCGTCCGCCGGCCGACCCCTTCGCGACGATGACCGGGCCGCCGGCCGCCACCGCCGGCGCACGCTCCTCCGCTCCCCTTCGAAACCGGTCTGGACCTGAGGGAAGAATGCGCACTCTCAACGCGGGGGCCGCCGTCCTTTTCGCCGCGGCTCTGCTCGTCGTCTCGCTCGCGTCGCCTACCGGCGCGAGGGACGCGGGACCACCGCTGGGCAAGACGAACTTCGCCATCGCCCTCGGCGGGCTCGATGCGGCGTCCAGGACGAACTGGGTCCGGCTCGGCATGTACACCTTCGCCCCGGACGGAAGCGTCTCGGAGAAGCACTGGTCCTGGAGTCAGGCGGTCCGCGCCGCCCGCGCCTCCACCGGGAACCCTGCCGTGGACTGCGCGGGACGGGCCTGCACCGTGCTCACCGCGGCCGGCTGGCAGTCGTCGGCGGCGGCAAGGACGATGACCGGCACATACGGCCTCCGCGGCGACGAACTGCACATCGCCTGGGACGGCGGCCACATGGAGGACTGGAAGTTGACCTCCCTGGCGGGCGGGGACCTGGCCGGCGTCGAACTCGCCGCCAACGACCTCGGCGCCACGCACGGCTTCGGCAACGGCAGCAACGCCCCGTGGAACTCCCGCGTTCCCGCGAGCACCATCGCCGCCGCGGACCACGGCACGTTCGTCCATCGCTACTACCTGTGGAAGGCGGGGCGCATCGACCACGGTGACGGATCACCGTTCTGGGTCACGCACTGGAACCTCTGCGCCGACCACCGATGCCTCGGAGCTCAGACGCACACCGTCGACGACCCCGTGCACACCGCCTACTACATCTCTCCGGCCGGCACATCGTCCGGCCACCGGCGCGACACCTTGTGGCACTGGCACACCGATCTGGCCGACGCGCGCCACGAGCTCTGCTACACCGGCAACTCGCACGTCAAACCCATGATCCAGATCGTGGACGACGAGGGCCGGTTCCACGGCTGGGTGGGCGTCGAAGCGTCCCTCAACCAGACCACGGCCACCGGAGCCGACGGCGACCACATCGGCGTCTTCCGGATCCTGGGCTTGGGCGGCCCTCAGGAGAGCGGGCCGGTGACGGCCTCGGCGGCGGCGACCAGTGAGCCGTCCCGGACCAGCGCGGTCGCGGCGGCGATCTCGGGAGCGAGGTAGCGGTCCGGCCCGGGCGGCGGGACGGCCTCGCGGAGCTTGGCGACCACGGCGGCGGTGGCCGGGCCGGGACGCAGCGGGGTGCGCAGGTCCAGGGCCCGGGCGGCGGTGAGGATCTCGATGGCGACCACCTGCGCCAGCCCGTCCACGGCCCGGCGCAGCTTGCGGGCCGAGTTCCACCCCATCGAGACGTGGTCCTCCTGCATGGCCGAGCTGGGGATGGAGTCGGCGCTCGCGGGCACCGCCAGCCGCTTCAGCTCGGACACGATCGAGGCCTGCGTGTACTGGGCGATCATGTGCCCGGAGTCCACGCCGGGGTCGTCGGCGAGGAAGGCCGGCAGGCCCCCCGACCGTCCCCGGTCGAGCATCCGGTCGGTGCGGCGCTCCGACATGGACGCGACGTCCGCCGTGGGCACCGCCAGGAAGTCGAGGACGTAGGCGACGGGCGCCCCGTGGAAGTTGCCGTTGGACTCGACCCGGCCATCGGGGAGGACGACAGGGTTGTCGACGGCGGACGCCAGTTCCCGTCCGGCCACCAGCTCGGCGTGTCCGAGCGTGTCGCGGGCGGCGCCGTTCACCTGCGGCGCGCAGCGCAGCGAGTAGGCGTCCTGGACCCGGGTGCAGTCGGGCCCGCGATGCGACTCCATGATCTCCGAGTCGCCCAGCAGCGCCCGGAGGTTCGCCGCGGACGCGGCCTGCCCCGGATGCGGGCGGAGCGCCTGCAGGTCGGCGGCGAAGACCCGGTCGGTGCCGAGCAGCGCCTCGACGCTCATCGCGGCGGCGACATCGGCCGCGGTGAGCAGCCTCCGCAGGTCGTCGATAGCGAGGACGAGCATGCCGAGCATCCCGTCCGTCCCGTTCAGGAGGGCGAGACCTTCCTTGGCGCCGAGCATGACCGGCGAGATCCCGGCGTCCCGCAGCGCGTCCGCCGCCGGCTTCAACGCGCCGCCGGCGTCCCTGACCGATCCCTCGCCGATCAGCGCGAGGGCCACGTGCGCCAGCGGCGCCAGGTCCCCGGAGCATCCGAGGCTCCCGTATTCGAAGACCTGGGGCGTGATCCCGGCGTTGAGCAGGCCGGCCAGCGTCCGGGCGGTCACGGGCTGGACTCCGGTGCGTCCCGTGGCGAGCGTCCGCAGCCGGAGCAGCATCAGCGCCCGGACGACCTCCCGCTCGACCTCGGGCCCCGATCCCGCCGCGTGCGACCGGACGATGTTGAGCTGCAGCTGCGCCCGCAGCTCGGGGGCGATGTGCCGGGTGGCGAGCGCGCCGAAGCCCGTCGAGACCCCGTACACCGGCGTCGGGCGGGCCGACAGTTCCTCGATGTGGGCCCGCGCCTCGCCGATCAGCTTCAGCGCCTCGTCCGACAGCGAGACCTTCGCCGCGTCCCTGGCCACCGCGACGACCTGCTCGAAGGCCAGCGGTTCCGGTCCGACCTCAACGTCCGCCATACCAAATCCCATACCCACCATTGGAACGCGCCCGAGGGCGCCGGCCCAGCCCCGGACGGCACGCCGTGTCTCACATACGAGACAATCGGAGCATGAGCCAGGTCCCCGCCGCCCGCCGCGCCCTGGCCGTGCTGCGCCTCCTGGCGGGCGCGCCCGGCCCGTTGCCCGCCTCGGCGATCGCCCGCGCCCTGGAACTCCCCCGGTCCAGCACGTACCACCTCCTGACGGCGATGGCCGAGGACGGCTTCGTCACCTACATCCCGGAGGAAGGCCGCTGGGGCCTCGGCGTGGCGGCCTTCGAAACAGGCTCCGCCTACCTCCGCCACGAACCTCTGGAACGCCTGGCCCGCCCGCTGCTCCGCCGCCTGGTCGACCGCGTCGGCGAGACGGCCCAGCTCGGCATCCTGCACGGCGCCGAGACGCTCTACCTGCTGAAGGAGCAGCCGCCCCGGCACGCCACCCTGGTCACCGACGTGGGCGTCCGCATGCCCGCCCAGCTGACCGCGAGCGGCCGCTCGATGCTGGCCCACCTGCCTCCCGCCCAGGTGCGCGCCCTGTTCCCCGGACGTTTCGTGGACCGCACGGGCCTTGGCCCGGCCTCGCTGCGCGACCTGCGCCGCGTCCTGTCCGACGACGCCCGCCGGGGCTGGTCGATGGAGGACGGCCACATCACCGAGGGCTTCGCCAGCATCGCCGCCTGCGCCTTCGACCACACCGGCCACCCCACCGCCGCCATCACCGTCACCTTCCGCCGCGACGACCACGCGGAAGGCACGTGGCCGGCCCTCGCGGACCAGGTGCGCACCACGGCCGCCTCATTGACCACCCGTCTGAAGGGCCGTCCCCCGGCGACCTGAACGACTACCCGGCCGCCGCGGCCACCTGGGCGGGATGCGTCACCTGGGGATTGTGCCCCGCCCCCGGGACGACCGTGACGGGAACGCCGACGGGGTCGCCGACGAGCGGATCGAACTCGCCCGCGACGATGTGCACCGGCACGGGGCAGTCGTCCACGAGCGCCCGTAGCTCGTCGCGCTCTGTCCGGCGTTGGGCCTTGCCCAGCCATCGGGCCGTCCGCCATGCGACACCGGGTCGCCGCAGATCGGCGACCATGTCGTCCAGGGCCTGGTCTCGGGAGCCGAGGAGTGCTCGGCCGAGCCGCCGGGCCGAGGCCGTCCGGAGTACGGGGGCGAGGAGCGCCGGAGTGCGCATGTGCCATCGGGGCCGCCGCTGCAGGAAGTAGGGCGAGACGAGGACCAGACCGGCGACCCGTTCGGGGTGGGCGTGCGCATAGCGCAGGACGGGCGCCGTACCTGCCGAGTGCCCGACGAGCACCGGCCGCGAGTCGACGGGGGCCATCAGGTCGGCGAGCCACTCGGTGGCGTCGCCGGCGGAACGGGCGGACCGGCCGAGGCCGGGCATGTCCGCCACCAGTGCGGGCGCGTCCAGTTCGGCCACGACGTCCCGCCAGGTCTCGGCGTTGAACGGCAGTCCGTGCAGCAGCACGTAGCTCGGAGAGCGGCGGTTCCCTGCGAGGTAGGTCCGGGTGTTCCCGACCAGGTGGAACCCGCCCGGCAGGGGCGGCCGGGACGCGCCGAACCGTTCCGCGACGAGCCGGTCGGCCCAGCGGCGGAGTGCGTCCTCCACGGGAGGATGCATCAGCCCCAGGGTGTCGGCAGAGGTCGTGTCATAACGGTCTTCGGACAGGAAGGTCAGCGTCTCGGGCTCGACGCCGGTGACCGCACGCGGCAGCCGCCGCACCAGGCCGGCCGGCAGGATGGCACGGGGTGCGCGCAGACCGAGATGCCGCGCGACCAGGCCGATCATTTCCGGTAGCTCCGGGGTGGCGTCGTCCAGAACCCAGTGGGCCTCGTACGCCCCCTCGTCGTGATCGGGCACGGCGGCCATGAACCGGGCGAGGTGGTCGATCGTGACCACGGGAACGAACGTGCGGCGCGTCCCGGCGAGCGCGGGCAGCCGTCCCGCCCAGAGGTTCTTCACCATCTCGGCCGGCCCGATGTACTGCCCGGCCTCACCGGTGACCGAGTGGCCGATCACGCCGGCCGGATTGACCACGGTGAGGTTGACCCCCTCCTCCGCGGCGGCGGTCCGCACCGCCGCGTCCCCTTCGCGCTTGGACGCCTCGTACACGCCGTACTTCCGGTAGAGCGCGTTCGATTCGGCCTCGGGCACGGGGTAGGTGAGCGCGCCGTCCGCTCCGACCCGATATCCCGACACGTGGACGAGCCGCCGCAGCCGCGGAAGCCCGCCCGCCCAGCGCAGGACGTTCAGGGCACCATCGACGTTCGCCCGCCGGGCCTCCTCACGCTCCAACCCGAACCGGTACAGCGCGGCGGCGTTGAACACGTCCCGCACGTCCTCCAGCCGCTCGCGGTCGGACGCGCTCAGCGCGAGATCGGGGCGGGTGATGTCGGCGTCGACGACGGTGAGCCTCGTGTCGTCGACGTCATGCTCACGCAGCCAGGACCGCAGCTCGCCACCGCGCACACCCCCTCCACGGACGGTCACCGCGACCGACTGCCCGCGCGTGAGCAACTCGGCCACCAGCCACCGTCCGATGAAACCCGTCGCCCCGACCACCAGACAGTCAGGCCGGTCACGCACGGCCGTCTCGTTCTCCAGGTCATCCATGAGGGGAAAATAGACCGGTCTACCTATTTTGTCGAGAGGCGTCCGGGCGGGCGCGGCGTGTACCGCGCCCGCCTGCCGACGTCAGTCGTGCGGTGTGATCTCGGCTTCGGGAACGGCGCCGGCCTGTGGAGCGGTCTCCTTCCGGGGCGGCCTGAACAAGAGGCAGCACAGGGCGGCGAGGACGAGGACCGCCGCGGACGCCAGCAGGGTGACGTGCATGGCGTCGGCGAAGCCCGCGGCGAACGCCTCCTTGCCGAGGCGTTCGAACAGGGCGGTTTTCGCGGGCGTCAGGCCGTCCGGTGGTGCGGGCGGACTGAACCGCCGCGCGCCGGCGGTGGTGTTCTCGATGAACTCGGTGCGCAGATCCGCCGGTAGCCGAGACGCCCGCTCGACCGCCTCATCGTGAAGAGCCGAGCTGAGGCGGGTGGACAGAACGGCGCCGAGGACGGCCGTGCCGAGGACTCCGCCGATCTGCCGGGTGGTGCCGGAGACCCCGGACGCGGCGCCGGCGAGCCGGGGATCGACGCCGTCCATCGTGGCCTGTTGCAGGGGCGCGAAGGTCGCACCGCTGGCGACGCCGATGATGATCAGGCCGGGCAGCAGGTGCCCGGCGCCGCTGTGCGGACCCGCCGTCAGGGCCAGGACCAGGAGACCGACGGCGAGCAGGGTCATGCCCGCCATGAGGACGTACCTTCCGCCGATCTTGTCGGACAGGCGTCCGGCGTAGGCCGAGCCGATCGCGGTGAGGACGGCGCCGGGCAGCAGGACCAGCCCGGTCTGCAGGGGCGAGTATCCACGCGCCATCTGCAGATGGAGGACGAGCACGAGCGCGATGCCGATCATGCCCAGCTGGAAGACGAAGCCGACCCAGTTGCCGACCGCGAAGGCGCGCCCGGCGAACAGGCTCAGCGGCATCAGCGGTTCGCCGCGCTGCGCGTGCTGCCAGACGACGAACAGTCCCAGCAGTACGAAGCCCGCGATGACGACCGAGGCGATGCTGATCGGCCCGGCGATCGTCCCCCAGCCGTAGCGCTCCCCCTCGATGAGTCCGAAGACGATGCCGGCCACTCCCGCGGTGGCGAGGGCCACACCGGTCAGGTCGAGCCGGTGGGTGCGGCCGGAGCGCATGGCCGGGGCGTAACGCAGGGTCAGCACGGCGGTGACCACGCCGACGGGGACGTTGATGAAGAAGATCCAGCGCCAGCCGAGGTGGGCGAGCACGAAACCACCCGCGATCGGGCCCACGATCGGCGCGAATCCGACGATCGCCCCGAAGACCCCGAAGGCCCGGCCGCGCAGCCGCGGCGGGAAGATCGTCAGGATCGAGGAGATCACCTGGGGGAACAGGAGCGCTCCGCCCAGCCCCTGGAGCACCCGCGCGGCGAGCAACTGGGCCGGGGAGCCGGCGAGGCCGCACAGCGCCGAGGCGACGGTGAAGAGGGAGATGCCGATCAGGTAGAGGCGCCGGTATCCGAACATGTCCCCGAGGCGTCCCGTGCTGATCAGCAGCACGGAGAAGACGAGCAGGTAGGCGTCCACGACCCAGAGCACCTGGTCGTACGACGCGTCGAGGCCGTGGATGAGCGCCGGTACGGCGATGTTGACGATGGTTCCGTCCAGCAGCGACATGAAGAAGCCGACGCTGAGGATGCCGAGCACCGGCCACGGCCGTTGCGTGACCGGTGGCTCGGCGGATGAGACGTGCGGCATTCCGGGGACCTCTCCGGTGCGCGCCGACCGGCCTGAGAACCGGGCACGCCGTACGCACGCCCAAGAGCCCACAACCCGGTCGCGCGGCACGCGACTCTGCCTGGGGCCGCAGCGTGAACGCGGCATGGGACAGGCAGTGGTGTGCGACTCCCACCTTCCCCCGGGCCATCGGGACCCGTGGAAGCTGGTTGGCGAGGCATGAGCCCAACGGTGAGAGGTCGGAGCGGAGCCTAACACGAGGCCCATCGGCCCATCGTCCAGACCGTCACCGCACGACGAGGACGACCTTCCCCGTGGTGTGGCCGGTCTCCCCGTGGGTGTGGGCCTTGGCGGCTTCGGCGAGCGGGTAGGTCGCGTCGATGTGGGCGCGGAGCCTGCCCTCCTGGGCGAGTTCGGCGATGGCGCGCATGCCCGCGTGGTCGGCCTCGACGAGCATGCCTTCCAGCCGAACGCCCCGTTCGGCGGCCTTCTTCGTGTCGGCGTCGCTGTCGCGCGGCAGGATCGAGACCAGAGTGCCGCCCTTGCGCAGGACGTCCAGGGAGCGGGTGCGGACGTCGCCGGCGAGGGAGTCCAGGACCACGTCGACGTCTCCGACCGCTTCGGTGAAGTCCGTGGTCCGGTAGTCGATCAGCTCGTCGGCGCCCAGCTCGTGCAGCAGTTCGTGCTTGCCGGTACTGGCCGTGCCGATGACATGCGCACCGCGCGCCTTGGCGATCTGCACGGCCAGGTGGCCGACTCCACCGGCGGCGGCATGGATCAGGACCCGCTGGCCCGGCCGGAGGTCGGCGGTGTCGACCAGTGCCTGGTACGCGGTGAGCGCGGCGAGGGGCAGCGCGGCGGATTGCACGTGGTCGATGTTGGACGGCTTGCGGGCGAAGGACCGGGCGGTGGCCTTGGCGTACTCGGCGTACGCGCCCGCGCCGTGCGGGTAGGGCAGCATGCCGAACACCTCATCGCCCGGCTTGAACAGGGTGACCCCGCGGCTGACCTCCTCCACGACCCCGGAGACGTCCCAGCCGAGGACCGGGACGGGTTCGCGCATCCATGGAAGGCCCGCGCGGTGCTTCCAGTCGGTCGGGTTGACCCCCGCCGCGTGGACGCGGACGACGATCTCGCTCATGCCGGGCACGGGCCGCGGCCGTTCGACCTCCTTCAGCACCTCCGGGTCGCCGAAGACGTCCTGGCTGACGGCGCGCATGGCGGCACCGTTCTCGGTGTTCTCACTCATGCTCCCAGCCTGTTGGGGACGCACGATCACAGCAATGGCATGATGGTCATTATTCGATGGGATCCTGCCATCGCCCCCCGCTCTCCGATGGAGTCGTGCCATGGCATCCGCGCACCGCGTGGCAGTCCTCGCCCTCGACGGGGTGTATCCGTTCGAGCTCGGCATACCGAGCCGGATCTTCGGTGCGACCGATGGTCTGTACGAGGTCCTGACCTGCACCGTCGACGGCCGGCCGGTGCGCACGACCGCCGACTTCGCCATCACCGTCGACCACGGCCCCGAGGCGCTGCGCACCGCCGACACCGTGGTGATCGCGTCGTTCGGCCCGTCCCCCGGCGTGGCCGAGCTCGTCACGCCCGGGCTGCCGGAACCGATCGAGGCGGCGCTCGCGCTGATCAGGCCCGGCACCCGGCTCGTGTCCATCTGCACCGGCGCGTTCGTGCTCGCCGCGGCCGGTCTGCTGGACGGCCGCCCGGCCACCACGCACTGGCAGACGGCCGAGCGGTTCCGGAGCCTCTTCCCGAAGGTCGACCTGGACCCGGACGTGCTGTTCGTCGACGACGGCGACATCCTCACCTCGGCCGGCGCCGCCTCCGGCATCGACGTGTGCCTGCACCTAGTGCGCAAGGACCACGGCAGCAAGGTCGCCAACCGGGCGGCACGCCGGTGCGTGGTGCCGCCGTGGCGGGAGGGCGGCCAGGCCCAGTACATCGAGCAACCGGTCCCCCGGACGGCGCAGGACGGCACGGCGGCCACCCGGCAGTGGGCACTCGAACGGCTGCATGAACCGCTCGCCCTGGCGGATCTCGCGCAGCACGCGCGGATGAGCCTGCGCACCTTCGCCCGCCGCTTCAACGACGAGGTCGGCATGAGCCCGGGCCGCTGGATCGTCCAGCAGCGCGTGGCCCGCGCCCGCCACCTCCTCGAATCCAGCGAGCTCCCGGTCGACGAGATCGCCGGCCAGGTGGGCTTCGCCACGGGCACATCCCTGCGCCAGCACCTCCATGCGGCGATCGGGGTGTCACCGCTGGCCTACCGGCGGACGTTCCGGACGGAACACCAGAGCTCACGCGAGTGAGCCGGCGCTCATGAGATGTTGAAGTTGGGGCGCAGCACCAGTGCCGGTCCATGGCGCCCCCATCTGTCCGGCCGGACTTGTGACTCCACGAGAGGTCCTTGGTTTCCTCCGATCGTGCTGAGCCTGCCCTGGCCGAGGTTGCGGACCACGATGTTGATGTGGTCGCCGTCGCCGTAGATGGCCAGGTCCCCTGGTCGCGCCTCGCTGACGGGCAGGGTCCGGCCCGCTGCGGCCTGCCACTGCCAGACACCCGCCCACCGGTGGGCGGGTGTCCCGGTCGGGCTGTTCCAGTACGCCTTCGTAGCGCCGGCTTTGTCGATCACCCAGCTCACGAAGTCGGCGCACCAAGGTTCACCGTTGTACTGGTTGTATTGGTTGAGATTGTTGTCGCGGCCGCCTCTGTCTCCTGTCCCGATCAGTGATCTGGCTACGCTGATGACTCTGGCGGCGGATCCGTCACCGCCCTGGAGCACCGGCGACGTCCCGGTGAGCGGTGTGCCGGACAGGCTCTTGCCGGCACTGTTGAACGGCGGAATGACGCCGCCGAAGAACCAGGCGTATTCGACGGCGACCTGTTGCAGGGGAAGTGCCACGCTTTCGGACGTGCCGAGCCGCGACCACGCGTCACTGTTCTCCGAGTCGACCGGCACGGTGATCTCCTTCAGCGGGCGTGGCGCCAGCCGCGGGATCACCAGGCTGTCTCGGCCGGACACCGGATCGGTCCGCTGATTGGCCTTCTCCTTGGCCTTGTAGAAGTTGGCCAGGCCTGTGAGGTTGGCGGCGCCACCGGGGCCGGCCAGGTCCGCGGCGATCCGGGAGAGCGTCGCGTTGTATCCGGCTGACCAGGAACCGACCACGCAGGCCTTGTCGTGCACCGGATCGGTGATGCCGTTGGCCGTCTCCAGGGCTTGCAGTTTCGGCTCCCAGGTGGCGTGCAGGGCCTCGGTGTCCAGCGGGTCATGCAACGTGGCGAAGTCCGTGGCGTGCGGTGCCATCGTCTCAAGGAACCGCCTCATCACAGCGGTGCACGCGTCCGAGGCGGTGTAGTCCTCCTGCGCAGGCCCGACCTCGGAGAAGAGGCCGAGGTCGTTGCCCATGGCGACGCTGATCTTCTGCCACCCGCCCGCCATCGGCTGGAAGACACCTAGGTCGTGCGCGCGCTCCTTGGGCGGGACCTTCTCGACCGACAGCACCAACTTGGCGGCGCCGGCGATGTTCTTTTCCACATCGCACCGGTCCTCGACACCGGCCTCCTCCGCCTCCTTCTTGGTCATCGGGAAGACGCCCTGGCGATCGTCTTTGGAGTCGTCGCACTTGTCGGTCTTCCATTTTCCGGCCCCATAGCTGACCGACAGGGCCTCGTTGACCAGGATCCCGATGGCGGTGGCCCGGTCGGTCTCGACCTTGTAGCCGAAGTCGCCCTTCTGATCGTAGGAGCCGCCGCTGACCAGATAGAGGTCCTGGAGGCGGGTGGCCTCGCAGCGCCAGATCGAAATGATCTTGAAGCTGACCGGCCACGGCTTCTTCGGGTCGTCCGGCGGGGGAACCGCGCACGGAGCGCCGGGGTCGGGGCTGCGGTCCATGAAGATCCCCGAGGTCTCGATGACCTTGCTCCAGTACTTGCGGGCGTTGGCCTGGTCCTTCGCGTCGCCGTCGGCCTTCCATTCGGGGCTCTTGGGGTCGTTGTGCACCCTCTCCGCCGCCTTGACGAGCTCGAAGGCGACAAAGTAGGAGGATTGGCAGGGATTCTGCGGATCGAGGCCGTGCATCCGCATCTGGCCCGACGCCGCCGGCGTGAGCAGATACGGCCCGGTGCCCTGGTCGTCCTTGCCGCCGATATCCGGGTCCGGGTCGGCGACGTCGCAACCGCCCGCGTACAGGCCCGTTCTCCCGGCCTCTGACGAACCGGCGTCCGCGCGGAACGCCGGGCGCCGGTTACGGGATCGGCGGAGCGGGACGCGGAACGACGCGGGCTGCACGGCGCCCGGACTGCCGCCGCCCGGGTTGCCGCCGGCCGGGTGGTCCCGCGCTGCGGCCCGCATCTTCGACATCACGCCGTCTGCATATTTCCAGGCCGTCGGGTTGAAGCTGCATGCCGCCGGGCACTGGTGCCATCTCTCCGGCGAATCCCCCCAGCTACCGGTGAAGTGTTCGACCGCGACCTTCTGCCAATTGTGGAACCTGTCCCAGTTGGCGAGGACGTCTCTTTTGGCCCGGCGGTCCTGCACACTCGGCGGAGCTTGGCATGCCCTCCGGTAGCCCGCGTAGTTGTTCCAGGTACTCGTTATGTACTGGTAGGCGCCGCAGGCGCTGCTCTGGCTCGTCCCGGCGTTCAGGGTGTAGTTGCCGCCCGATTCCTGCATGCGCAGTGCCCACAGGAACCATCCGAGCTGGTGGCTGAGATCGCCCTCCGGCGGCGCGACGTGATCGCTGCCGGTGCCGGGCACGGTGGCGGCCGAGCCGGGCCCGGAGACCCCCTGGACGGGTCCCGGGCCGGCGCCGACGGTGTTGCTGACGTTCGTGTTCGTGTCGCCGCCGTCGCCGGGGCCGCCCCCGCCGGGAACCTCCTTGGCCGTGCGCCCCGGATCACGGTCGATGTTGTCGTACGGGCTGTAGCGGGCGAAGTCGGTCTGCGCCTTGGCCAGCCCCGCCAGAATGGTCCAGGGCACTTCGGAGTAGTCCTGCGCACTGCCCGACGTCTGCTCCGACGCCTGCTTCAGAATTCGCTGCCAGTTCCCAGGGAAGTACTGGGCGACCTTCTGATCCGAGGCCGTCTCCGGCTGCGACTCCGGGTCGTCGTCGTCGACGTTGACACCCAGAATCATTGCGGCGATCAGCACGATGCACAGGAACGGGATGAGGATCGGCAGGGCGACGGCCAGCGCCATCTTGAGTTTCCCGCGCTCGTTCTCTTTGCTCGACCCCGAACCGCCGGCCTTGTCCTTCTTCTTTTCGCCCTTGGTGTACCTGGCCTGGAAACCCTCCCAGAACGAGTCCGGCGCGAACCGCCCGACGGGAGACCCCTTGAGCCTCCGCATCACGAACCAGCGGCCGAACCTGTTGCTCATGACCTTGTCGAAGACTCCGGGTGCGTACCGGTCGAGGTAGCGGCCGAGAGCGAAGTTGGCACCCTGGCCCACGCCATGAGCGATCTTTTCGCCTCGGGTATCGCCTTCCGGCATCGACAGGCCGTACCTGCCGGCGACTTCCTCGGCGGCGTTCTTAGCGGCATTTATGGCGGCGTCCTTGGCGGCATCGGTCGCCATTTTCTTGATTCCGCCCGAGGAATTCTCGCCGTTCTCGGGAGTATCCGGGCCGGTGGCTCCGCTCGCCGCCGCACTGGCCGCCCGCTGCCCGGTGAGCGGGTTCACCGTGGACGGAAGCCTGATCCGCCCTCCGCGCAGCCCGGCCTCGCCGTAGGGGACCTGGCCTTCTCCGTCCACACCGCGGTCGCCTTGCGACTGCTGGGCGAGGATGTCGGCGATATGAGGCGGTCGCCGGGCCGCCGCGGCTATGCGAGGGTCCGACTCAGGGTCGGAATCCCTGAGCGAGGACGGTGCGGAGCCCTCCGGTGACTCTCGGTCGTCCTCCGGCTTGGGTCCGCCCGCCGGGTCAGACGCCTCCCCGGGAACCCCATCCAACTCGTCCACCCTGCGCCTCGCTCGAACATCTCTGACAGAGGGCGAGTCTCAACTCCTGGACTCCCGATTGGAAGACCTTTCCACCAGGGTGGAAAAGCGACTTCCACACCCCGCGATTTCAGGCACCACGGCACGGCTTACCAGGGAAAAGACGATGCTGAGGATTCATTTCACAGGCGAGGACCTACGCCGGATCGAACTCGCTCCTGGCCCGGACGCTCTCTGGGAGGTACTGCTCAGCCTGCACAGGTTGCGGCGGCCCGAAGGACAGGCGGTGTTCGGAGCCTGGAAGCGCGACGTCCGCCCACGGGTCCCCGCCTCCGCGCACATGCTCACCGATCTGGCGCCCTCGACCGGCTACTCCGCCGACTTCCTCACCCCGGCCAACCAGACCGGAACCCTTGAGGACGCGCTCGAAGCCCTGCGCCGCACCCCACGTTCGCGGTTACAAGCCGACATGACCGAACTGGCCACCCGCCACCCCGGCCGCCCCACACCAGGCTGGACCCGGCTGCTCGCCGAGGGGCGCGACGACGCACTCGACCACCTGGCGAACGCCGCCACCGACTACTTCACCTCATGCCTGCAGCACTGCTGGCCACGCGTCCAGGCACAGGTCGACGGCGACCTCGCACAACGCCGCAAAGCCCACGCCGAGGGCGGCTGGCCCAACGTCCTGACAGGTCTGCACCCCTCGGCCCGTTGGAGTTTCCCCGTCCTGGAGCTGGACTACCCCGCCCACCACGACATCGTCCTGGACGGGCGCGGCCTGATCCTCCAGCCGGCCTTCTTCTGCTGGGGCGCCCCGGTCACCATGCTGGACCCGGCACTACCGCCCGTGCTGACCTATCCCATCCCGCACCGGTACGAGCAGGCCGCCCCGCACGAGGCATCCCGCGGCCGGGCCCTGGCCGCACTCCTGGGCCGCACACGCGCCCAAGTACTCCAGGTCATCGCGGTGGGCGCCTGCAGCACCGGCCAACTCGCCGGCCGCGCCGACCTTCCCCTGCCCACGGCCAGCCAGCAGGCCGCGATCCTGCGCGACGCAGGCCTCATCACCAGCGAGCGCCGCGGACGCAACGTTCTCCACACCATCACCGCGCTCGGAGCAGCCCTGGTCCACGGCGAGATGTCCGAGCCCACCACCCGACCGCTGTAGCCGACACGGGTGAGGGCCCGGCGTCGCCGGGCCCTCGGTCGCGATCGTCGATCGTCGATCGCTAGTTGTAGTGCACCTCTCCCTTCGTGGAGCGGGCGTCGATGTCGTCCACGGCGTATTCGCCGGAGAAGGCGATGTCGCCGGTGACCGTCCTGGCGGTCACGTTCGGGGCGTCATCCTGAGGCTCGATGTGGACCTCGATGTTCCCGCCCGTGGAGGTCAGGTCGGCGGTTCCGGGGCCGAGGTCGAAGATGTTGATCAGACCCGCGGCGGTTGTGACCTTGCTCTGGCCGACAACACGCTGGAGGACGATGATGCCCTCCTCCGTGGCGTTCAGCGTCGGGCTGTTCAGCTGGTCGGGGCAGTGGATCGATCCGCCGTCGACCGAAGCCTCGACCTTGGTGTCGGAGGGCACGTGGATGTCGATGGACATGTACCCAGTGGGGACGCTGCCCTCTCCGTCAGGAGTCAGGCTCGGGTCCGGATAGGTCCATTCCTGGTTGAGGCCCCAGCCCTTCATGAGCGTGGCGCCGTCTCCATCAGCGAAGGTCAGAATGGTGTCGTCATTCAGGCCGACGAAGTGGATCCAGACGTCGTCACGCTCCTCGACGACGACCTGGAGGTCAGTGCGCTCGCCGGTGACCGTTACGATGTCTCCGTTGTTTTTCACGGTTAGCTTGCTTCGCATAGCAACCTCTCGGTTTTCTTTGTCGGAGCCCCGCACTGCTGTGCGGGTGCAAGGTGATCGTCCGTCTCCTGCCTTCATCCGCAACATCGCGGCGTTGAAGGTGCACCTGGTGCGTCGGGATTTACGCCGAAGCTTCCGTGGGCCTTGTATCGAAACGACGGAACGTGAGGCTGATGCGGCACCCGGCGGCACTGGTGCGAGGGACACCGTGGGTCCAGATGCGCTGGGTCGTCTGCGTCATCAGCAGCAATGATCCGTGCTCAAGCGCGAGTTCCGTGTGGTGGCTCCAGTCGATGCTGCGGAACACCAGGGGGCGGATCGCGCCGAGCGAGACGATCGCGATCGCGCTGGCCGGAGCCAGACCCTCGTAGGAATCCTGGTGGAAGCCCATGGTGTTGTCGCCGGTTTCGTACCGGTTGGCCAGGCAGTTGTTGAAGGGGTGGCCTGCGAACTCGCCGACGCGGGCCGCGATCGCCGAGATCCGCGGTGGCATCTCCATGGCTTCGTAGTGCTGGCCAGAGTAGTTGTACGGTACGCCGAAGCTGGCGGTACGGCGCGCACGCATGCGGTCGTCCCAGGCCACCTCGGTGAGGAGGAAGGTCAGATCAGCGTCGGCATCGGGCAGCGCGTCCGCGAAATAGCGGACGTCGAGGGGCGGTGCGGTCATCATTTCTCCGTCGCGAGGGTGGGCTCGACCAGCGGTGCGGTGTGAGCGCACGTTGTCGCTCGCGACGATGGGACGACATGGCCCGCGATCCTAGAAGGACCCCGTACCCGAAGGCCATCGAATATCAGCCGTGTTCTGAGGGCGTACGCTGGCTCCACACATCTGCGAGCGACTGGCGGGACAGGCATTAGGCGAGGTTGAGCGAGTGGGCAACCAGTTCAATGAGCTGTACATGGCGAACAGTGCGACCGATGTCTTCTTCGATGTTCTGACGCTCGCGGGTAGCGTTCTGGCCACTTCTTCGTGGGAACAGAACTTGGTGTTGTACTTCGCCGATGGGCACCGCCACGACAGAGGCTGGTCCGGCTTCGACCTCGAAGAGTTGCCCTGGACCGATGACTGTGCAGCGGAGAAAATATTCTTTCTGCGGTTGATCGACACGGCGCTGTCGGGCTGCGGCTGGGACCGACTGTCCTACAACCCCTCGCGCGTGCACGAGGACCTGACCACCTTCAGAGCGATCCTCGACGGCTACATCCCGCAACCCTCCGACTCGGCCTATCTGGCCGAACCCACCGTAGGGGTATTCCGCCAACCCGACTGGCGAGTGTCACCAATGCCCGAAGGAACCGCCCTGTGCTCGACACATGGAACTTTCATCGGCGAATTGGGCTGTAGATTGTGCCCTTCGCAAACTTGAGTGAGTGTGAGCTCGTTAGATCTCGGCATGAGGCCGCGTAGGGAAGGTGGCGCGGATGGTGCGGCCCTTTGGCGAGCCCGTGCAGGACCAGGTGGCGGCGAGGGCGTCGACGGCGAGGAGGCCCCGGCCGCCTTCCGCCAGCTCGGCGAGGTTGCGGAGGCGAGGCTCGCTGGGGCCACCCTGGTCGGACACGTAGACGATGACGCCGGCCACGTCCATGCTGATGTCGACGGTGAACCGGCCGCCTTCCTCGCCCGAGCGGGTGTGCTGGATGGCGTTGACGGACAGCTCGTCCAGGACCAGGAGGACGTCGTCCAGGGCGGGGAAGTCGGCCAGCAGGTGAGCGGCGAACGACCGGACGAACCGCATCTGGTCCGGCCTGCCCTGGAACTCGCGCCGCCAGTACATCGGGGACTCGTGTTCGGCGGGTACGGGAACGGCGAGCAGCATTGATCACCTCTCGGTGCGATGTGTCATCGGCCGTTCCATCTTCAGTAACCGCGCCGCTTCGATGCGGGAAACCGCCGGCTCGGCGGCCGCCCGGACGCCCCGGCACGCGTCCACGAAGAACGTTCGGTTCGTTTACGTAAACGAACCGAACCGTTCACCGGGCGCGCGTTCTTTTCCCGAACGCCACTGATGCGAACAGCCGGCTTCGTCCAGCATGTTCGAACAGCGTGGCTATCGATGACACGCTCCGAGATCGCGTGATAACACAGAGTGGAAGCGTTGACTTCCCCGGGTCAGCGGCCCCCGACCGCCGGCCCGGCCCTGGAGGTTCCCGGTGACCAGCCCGTTCGTCCGCCGACGCCGCCTCGCCACCGAGCTGCGGACCCTCCGCGAGCAGCGCGGCATGACCGCCGACGAGCTGGCACAGCGCATCTACCGTTCCCGCATGACGGTGTCGAAGCTGGAGAACGCCCGGTGCCGCCCCGACATCGGCGACATCGTGAAGATCATGAAGATCCTCGGCGTCACCGGCGAGAAGTTCGACGACATCTTCAAGATCGCCTGCGACGCCGCCGACCGCGGCTGGTGGGACGCCTACGGCGACGCCATGGGCCCCCGCCAGCGCATGTACGCCGACCTCGAATCCGGTGCCTCCTCGATCCATGGCTACTATCAGATCGCCATACCCGGGATCTTGCAGACTCCAGACTTCATCTGGGCGCTCGTGAAGCTGGATCGCGCTGACGGACCGTTGCCTTATCAGCCGGAACGCATGGTGCAGGCACGTCTTCAACGGCAGGAGATGGCGTTGCGCCCAGACGGCCCGATATGCCATCTCTGAGGCGCCCTGGATCTTCCGGACAGGTCCCCAACTAGGGTTGGGGAGAACCGGAAGGGAAGGTCGTTGGCACGACAGAGGCGGCATTTCACCCGGGAGCACAAGGACGAGATCGTCCGCATGGTCCTGGACGGCCCACGCCCCATCGCCCATGTAGCCCGTGAGGTCGGGATCCACGACACGACGCTTGGTAACTGGGTCAAGGACTACCGCAGGCGACACGGCGGCGACGCGTCGACGGAAAGCGGCGGCGGCGAGAAGAAGAGCGCCCGGGAACTTGAGCTCGAGCGGGAGAACCGCAGGCTCCGCGAGGAGAACGCCTTTCTGGTAAAAGCCGCGGCCTTCTTCGCGAAGGATCATCGGTGAGCGCCAAGTACGAGCTCATCGATGCGGAGAAGGCCAACCACGCCATCATTGACATGTGCGCCTGGCTGCGCGTTTCCCGGTCCGGCTTCTATGACTGGCGGACTCGTCCGTTGTCGGCGACTGCCGAACGCCGGGAACGCCTCAAGCCGATGATCGAGGCGGTGTTCGAGGCCAACCACGAGACCTACGGCTATCGGCGTGTCCACGCGGTGCTGGCGCGCTCGGGTGAGCAGGTCTCGCCGGAGCTGGTGCGGCAGTTGATGCGCGAGCTGGGGCTTGTGCCGGTGCAGCCGCGGCCGTGGCGGCCGGTCACCACCCAGGCCGGCGAGCCCGGTGCGATCCCCGACCTGGTCAACCGGATCTTCACCGCCGAGCGTCCAGGCACCAAGCTGGTCGGTGATATTACATACATCCCGACCTGGGAAGGCTTTCTGTATTTGGCGACCGTGATCGATTGCCATTCGAAGATGGTGGTCGGTTGGGCGATGGCCGATCACTTCAAGACCTCGCTCATCATGACCGCCCTGGACTCGGCAGCCGGAAACGTCAACATCGAGGAGGGCTGCATCTTCCATAGCGATCGCGGGTCGAACTATACGAGCGATGAGTTCGGCCGGCACCTGCGCCGATACGGCATGCGCAGGTCGGTTGGAAGAACCGGGGTTTGCTGGGACAACGCGATGGCGGAATCGTTCTTCGGAGCGTTGAAGAACGAGTGGCTCAACCGTATGGTATTTGCCACACGCAGCAAAGCACGCCGCGCGGTTGTGCAATACATCGAGGGCTTCTATAATCGACGCAGACTTCATTCCGCGAACGGGTATCGGACCCCTCTTGAGGTCCACATAGAGTATCTGGGCCGGCAGCAAGCAGCGTAGATCTGCCCGCGGATCACCCATCAGTCAGCTGTCCGGAAAGCGCGGGGCCCCTCACCCCGGCTCAGCCTTCGCGTGCTGGACATCGATGCACGTGTTGAAGGAGGCTTCTCAGCCAAGTCACCCTTCACGATCTACACCTTCCCTGATTCCAGTGACTCGCCGATGGCTGTGGCCGACACCGTCAACACCGACATAGTGCATAGCGAGGTGGAAGACGTCAGGCGCTACATCGAGCTCCACAAAAGGTTGTGGGACGCGTCTCTCTCAGAGGTGAAGAGCCTCAGTCTTCTTGATGCAACAGCCAACCGGCTGAGCAGGCTGGCAGGATCATAGTTATGAGCCCCCAGCACAGGCACTGGCGCAAGTCCAGTCACAGCACACCCAACGGTGACTGCGTCGAGGTCGGTCGCTCTCACCAGGGCACCATCGGAGTGCGCGACACCAAGCATGGTGACAGCGGGCCCATCCTGGATTTCTCGGCCCGTGAGTGGGCCGTGTTCATCCAGCGCATCCGCTCGGGCGGCGGGCCGAGCCGTCCCAGGCCGACAAGCTGAGGCGGTCGCCTTCTACGGCACCGCCTGGCGCGCCACGCGGTAGCGGAGGTAGACGACGCTTGAGCTGAAGGTGCGGGTCTCGACGAGTTCGAGATCCACCTGGCGCTCGTGCTGGGGAAAGAACGGAAGGCCACCGCCGACCAGCACCGGGTAGACCCTGACCCGGTACTCGTCGATCAGACCCAGCGCGGCCGCCTCGGCGGCGAGAGTCGCGCCGCCGATCGCGATGTCGCCCTCCCCCGGTTCGGCTCGCAACCGCTCGATCTCCTCCGCCAGGCCGCCGGAGGCCAGGCGGGCATTGCCCTGCACCGCCGACAGCGTGTTGGAGAACACCACCTTGGGGAGCGGGTTCCAGAGCCCGGCCCACTCCAGCTTCGAGTCGTCGAGTGATGGATCCTGGTCGGCGGTCTCCCAGTACAGCATCGTCTCGTACAGCCGTCGCCCCAGCAGGTGGACGCCGACCCCTCGTATCTCGTCGATCCAGGAGCGAAAGACTTCCTCGCTGGGCGCCCCCCAGTCGAGGCCGCCGTCCGGGTCGGCGATGTAGCCGTCAAGTGAGACGTTCATCGAATAGGTCACGTTGCGCACCAGAAGTCCTCCTCGGTAACGGGTTCGACAGTACGACCGCCGGACGCCGCAGAACTCATCGCGGCTCGCGGGATCTCTCAGTGCGTGTTCGAGAAGGAGCCGCTGCTGCCGGCTGCGAGCACCGGTGGCCGTCCGGAGAAACATCTGCGGCGCGAGATCGTGGACGCGGTGCTGTACGTGGTGCGCACCGGGTGTGCGTGGCGGCAGCTGCCCGCCGATTTCCCGCCGTGGCAGACGGTGTACTGGTACTTCGTGCGGTGGGAGAAGCAGCGGGTCACGCTGCGCATGCTGGATGTCCTGCGCCAGCAGGTGCGGCAGATCGAGGGCCGTGACGCCGAGCCGACCGCAGGCATCATCGCCTCCAGAGCGTGCGAGCCGCCGACACCGTCGGCCGCGACTCGCGCGGGTACGACGCGGGCAAGAAGGTGGCGGGCGGCAAGCGGTTCATCGTCACCGACACGCTCGGCCTGCTCATCACAGTGACGGTGTGTGCGGCCGGTGTCCAGGACCACGACGGCGCCAAGGGTGCGCTGCTAGGCCCGGCGCCCGGCCCGCGATTATGAACGCCACGTCGCCACCAGCGAGGCCATGATCCGCTGGGCCCGCGATCGGCCTCATGACCCGCGGCGGACGCCCTGCCACCCGTCAAGGCGCACGCCCCCTCACCTGCGAATAACCAAGATCGTTCTCAGTCGTACCTGGACTACGCCGAGCTCGGCCTCGTTGGTTAGGCTTCGCCCATGCAGATCATCGAAGGTGCGGGGGTGTGGACGCCGTCGGCCGGGATGGCCGACGACTGGGTAGAGCACCTGAGGACTCCGGACCTGTCGGTGGGCACCTACTGCATCCCGGCTGGCGGGCTCGACAGTCAGAACCCTCACACCGAGGACGAGATCTACGTGGTCACCGCAGGGCGGGCCAAGATCGTAACGCCGGACGGTACGACCGCGGTAGGCCCCGGCTCGGTGATCTTCGTGCCGGCGGGCGAGGAGCACCGGTTCGACGAGGTGACTGAGGACCTGGCGCTGGTGGTGGTGTTCGGCCCGGCGTATGGCTCGCGCAAGGTCACGTAGCACCGACCGAGATCAACTTCTCGAACAAGCACTCAGATTTCCCCGCCCCACGCGAAGATATCTAACACCGCCGGTTCGGGCGGGCTGGGCCGTTTCAGGTGGGGTTGGCCCCAGGGGCGCTGTGCGGGCATCCCGAGCGGGTTCCGGGGTGATCACCTCAGTGCGTCCAGGCCTGGGTGGCTCCTAGTTTCACTGCAATGACCGAGAATGACGCGAAGTGGGGCCGCGGCGTACGCAGGGCGGTCGCGTTGGTCGCGGCGGGGGCCGTGATCGGGGGGACGGCCGCGGTCCCCGCGCGGGCCGCGGGGACGCAGGGCTGCGGTGACCGCGCGGCGACCCGGCAGGTGCTGGATCGCATCACCGGCGTTCACGGGCTGACCGGGGCGGCGGTGCGGGTGGATGATCCGCGGTGCGGGACGTGGACGGCGGCGAGCGGGCTCGCCGACCGGCGGACCGGGCGGCCCATGGGAGTCGGCATGCGGGGCCGGATCGGCAGCATCACCAAGACGTTCACCGCGACGACGGTGCTCGCGCTCGCGGGTGAGGGCCGGATCTCGCTGGACGCGCCGGTCAGCCGGTACCTGCCCGGCCTGATCGGCCGGAACGGCTACGACGGGCGGAAGATCACGGTGCGGAGCCTTCTGCGGCACACCAGCGGGCTTCCCGATCACATGGACACCTTCGCGTCCACCGAGGAGTTCCGGTTCCGCCACTTCGAGCCCGAGGAACTGGTCGAGCGGGCCCTGTCCCTGCCGGCGCCGGAGGCGGACTGGGAGTACTCCACCACCAACTACGTCATCGCGGGGCTCGTCATCGAGAAGGTGACCGGGCACCGCGCGGAGGATGAGATCCGGCGCCGGATCATCGCCCCGCTGCGGCTGCGTGACACCTACTGGCCCGGCGACGAGGTCCGGATCAGAGGCCCGCACCCGCGCGGTTACGTCCGGCAGGGAGACGGCGGAGCCGTTCGGTGGGCCGACTACACGGAGATGAACTCCACGGTGGCCTGGACCGGAGGCGCGCTTATCTCCAGCCCGCGGGACGTGAGCGTGTTCCTCGGCGCGCTGCTCGGTGGGCGCCTGCTGCCGCCGAGGCTGCTGGCGGAGATGAAGCAGACCGTCGCGCTGGACCCCGACCGTGTCTGGGACGGCGCGCGGTACGGACTCGGGCTGATCGGGACGCCGCTGCGCTGCGGCGGAACCTGGTGGGGGCATGCCGGTGACATCGACGGCTTCACCGCGATCGCGGGCGTCGCGCCGTCCGGGCGCCGCGTGTCCATCGCCTTCAACGAGAACCCCTCGACCAAGGAAGCGTTCGACGACGAACTGAACCTCGTCCAGACCGCCCTGTGCGACCGGCGATGAACGGAGCGATCATGAACAGGACCCGAAGGGCGGCGGTGCTGGCGGCCGGTGCCGCGGCTGCCGTCGCGGGGGCGGTGTCGGTGCTGCCTTCATCGGCCGCGGCCACGACATCAGGCGATCTCGGCCGGTTCTACCAGCAGCGTCTTGACTGGAAGGCGTGCACGCTGGGCCCGGGCGACGAGGTCGGCAAGGAGCTGGACGACGCCGGCGCCAGGTGCGCGGACGTGAGCGTGCCGCTGGACTACGCCGACCCGGACGGCCGCACCATCACCGTCGCGATCTCGCGGTTGGAGGCGTCCGGTACCGCGCCGCGGCTCGGCACGATGCTCCTCAACGGCGGCGGGCCCGGCCCGGCCATCGATCTGCCGCCGTACATGCGGCGGCTGATGGGGAAGGCCGGTCAGCGCTACGACCTGGTCGGCATGGACCCGCGGTCGCTGGGGCGCAGCGCCGGCGTCGACTGCGGCTGGCCCAGCGCCACCTGGATCAAGGGCCCGGGTGCGACCCGCAGCTCGTTCGAGAGCTCGGTGCGGTTCGCCAAGCACCTGGCGGACCGGTGCGCGCGGACGAACGCGAGCCTGCTGCCCCACATCAGCACCCGTAACATCGCCCGCGACATGGACGTCATCCGGGGCGCGCTCGGCGAGCGGAAGATGTCCTACAACGGCGCGTCCTACGGCACCTACCTCGGCTCGGTGTACGCGACGATGTTCCCCGGCCGGCTCGACCGCGTCGTCCTGGACAGTTCGCAGGACCCCTACAGCTGGGGGCCGCGCCTGATGGCCGGCACCGAGGACGCCAACGAACGAGCGCTCTCCGACTGGGCCGGATGGGCGGCCGAGCGCGACGACGAGTACGGCCTCGGAGACACCCGGGACGAGGTCCTCGGGCTGGTGGACCGCATCCTCGCGGCGTCCGCCCGCGCACCCCTCGCGATCGGCCCGTACCGGCTGGACACCTCGATGCTGCCGGTCGTGCTGGTCGACAACCTCGGCACCGACGAGGACCCGGCACGCGCCAGCCTCGCCGAGTCCGTGCGGGTGCTGCGGGAGGCGGCGGCAGGGCGTCCCGCCCAGCCGACCCCGGACCTGGCCAGCGAACTGGCCTACCTGCTGACCGGTGCGGATTCGCGTGACGGCAGCGGCCAGGCCGCCCTCATCTGCGGGGACGTGGCCGCACCCCGCGACCCCGAGGGCTACTGGCGCGACGTCCAGGAGCACCGTCGTACCGCACCGGTCTTCGGAGCGCTCGCCCACAACATCGGCCCCTGCGCCTTCTGGCCGGTGCGGCCCGCCGAGCCTCCGACGAAGGTCGGCGCGGACCTGCCCGCGCTGATGGTGGCCGCGACAGGCGACACGCGGACCACCTACCGGCGAAACCAGATCGTCCACCGCCTCTTGCGCGGCACCCGGATGATCACGTTGGACGCCAATGTCCACGCGCCCTACCAGCGCGGATACCCCAACACCTGCGTCCGCGACCGCGTCAACGACTACCTGCTGTCCGGCCAGCTCCCGCCCCGCGACCTCACCTGCCCCCCGGAAGGATGAGAGCACACTTCCGCCGCTCTAGCCTCGCGCTTTCGCCTGGGGCGGGCGGGGACTGACCGTTGACATGAGAAAAGTGCCTCTGGCCTGGAAGGATCGAGATTGCGAAGTCACGATTCAGTCCATGCCGGAAGGCACTTTTCACGTGAACACTACAGGCCGGAAGCCCAAGATCGTTGTTTCATCTGATGGAGCGGGGATCGTCTGTCAGGCCGGTGGCCTGTTGCTGATGGAGACGCTGCGGGTCAGCGGGCTGGGCCGCGGCCTGGCCGGGGCGTTGGCGGGATGGCGGCGGCCTCGTTCGGTTCACGATCCAGCGAAGATCGTGACGGATCTGGCGGTGACACTGGCGTTGGGCGGGGACTGCCTGGCCGACGTGGCGGTGCTGCGGAACTCGCCGGAGCTGTTCGGGCCGGTGGCATCCGATCCGAGCGTGTCTCGGCTGGTCACCGCGCTGGCCGGGGCGGGCCCCAAGGCGTTGCGGTCGATCCGCAAAGCACGCGCGGTGGCGCGTGAGCGGGTGTGGGCCCTGGCCGGTGAGCACGCTCCGGGCGCCGGCGGGCGCCTGATCCCGGTCGACCTGGACGCGACCGTCGTGATCGCGCACTCGGAGAAGGAACATGCCGCCCCGACGTGGAAACGCACCTTCGGGCACCATCCGATGACCGCGTTCATCGACCACGGTGAAGGCGCGGGCGGCGAGGCCGCCGTGCTGCTGCTGCGGCCGGGCAACGCCGGGTCCAACACCGCCGCCGATCACATCACCGCGGGTCGGCTCGCCCTCAACCAGATCCCCGCCCACCTGCACAAGCAAGTGCTGATCCGGACCGATTCGGGCGGCGGCACCCACGGGTTCCTGGACTGGATCGCCGCCCGCCGGCTGAAGTACTCCATCGGGTTTAACCTGACCGACGACATCTGCGCCGCGATCCTCGCGCTGCCCGAGAGCATCTGGGAGGTCGCCTACGACGCCGACCGGCAACCACGGGACGGTGCGTGGGTCGCCGAACTCACCGCAATGCTCGACCTGTCGCCCTGGCCCAAGGGCATGCGCGTCATCGTCCGCCGTGAACGCCCGCACCCCGGTGCGCAGCTGCGGTTCACCGATATCGACGGGCACCGATTCACCTGTTTCGTCACCGGCACCCGGCCCGGCGGCGGCCGTGGCCAACTCGCTGACCTGGAACTACGCCACCGCCGCCGGGCCCGCTGCGAAGACCGCATCCGGTGCGCCAAGGACACCGGCCTGCGCAACCTGCCGCTCCACGGCGCCGCCCAGAACCAGATCTGGCTTGAACTCGTCGCCCTGGCATGCGAGCTGACCGCCTGGACCCAGATGCTCGCCTTCGCCGATCACCCGGCCCGCCGCTGGGAACCCAAACGGCTACGCCTGCGCGTGTTCTCGGTGGCCGGACGCCTGGTCAAAGGCGGCAGACGCCTCCGACTCCGCCTGGCCCACCACTGGCGGTGGGCCGACCTGATCGCCACCGCGATCACCCGCCTGCAGATGCTCCCGGCGCCCTGACCAGCCAGAACCGTCCCGTCAACCCCAGGAAGGAGACCAGCCGGGCCCGTGGAACCCCGCCCACCCGACGCGACAGTCGGGCCCAACGGCTGACCCACCACTCAAAACAAGGAGCCGGTCGGGACACCGAGCACCCCAACAAGCCTCACGAAAGATCGAGGCTAGGGGCGTGAGGTGGCGTTGCTCAACGATTGAAGAATGCGGGCGGCTTCCGTCCAGAGGACGGCGCCGCCGATTCCTTCGACCACGTGGCGCCGGGCGTGGGGGATTCGGGACGCGAGTGTTGCGCCATTGTCTGGTGAATGGCTCGTGTCCAGCTCCCCGTACCAGAGGTCAACGGGAACGTTGATCTGGCCGAGGTCGAAGGACCACCTCCCCATGGCGAGTGTGGTGTCGCGGGCATAGCCGTCCGGTCCCTGCGCGAACGCCTCGTCCAGTGCCCGCCGGTATGCCGCCGCGAACGCCGGGTCTTGGTACACCCGCAGGTCCGGCTTCGGGCTCGCGTCCATGACCATCTTCCTCATCGCCTCGGCGCTGAATCCTGCCAGGCGAGGGGGACGAAACGCCGAGCCCTGGCCGATCCACGGAAACAATGCGCACTCCCAGGGAACGGACGACGTTCTCACCGAAACCGAGCCATCTGCTTATGGCCGCCCCTGGGCAGAGCAGAACCGGCACGCCGTCGTCCGCGCCCCACTCAGCCCAGCCGAGCACCCGGCCGTCGGACAGCGTGGTCTCCCCGAGCCGCTCGGGCTCCGCGACGAACACCATGATCCGAATGATGGTGTCCACGACGTCAGGGCCGCACGCGATCTACCCGGCAGATCGATGATGAGATCGTCACCGACGGCGGACGTATCGATTGGAGCCTCCATGCCGCAAGAACCAGATCCAGCCGCCTTGTACCCGGAAGTCGCTGCGCAGGGCGGCCTGGCCGCAGCGCTCCACACCGCCGCCGCTGATCAAGGCATCTCCCTCACCATGGTGGCCGGCCCCTCCGATCCGCTGCGTTATGCGACGGGGACTACACCATCAGGGAATGGTGGAACGGCCCGGCCCTGACCCAGGTGACCACCCCCGCTGAAGCAGTCGTCATCGCCGTAGGCCGCATCCCGGGCCATCTCCTGCAGCAGTCCCCCGACGCCTGAACCGCTTGGTCTACGAACGATCTGCCGCGGTGTCCGCGTCCGCTCGGGGGACGTCCGCGTGGAAGGGGGTGACCTCGGGCAGGGCGGCCTCCCACCAGGGCACGCCCTCTACCCCTGAGATCCGCCATCCTCGCCGGGTGCGGGCGGCGTTGAGGTGGTAGCGCTCGGCGAACAGCCGTCCCCGCCCTTCGGGCTGGCCGACGAATACGGCGAGCAGGTTGGCGGCGATCGTGGCGGTGTCGCCGTCCACCTCGATGAGGGGGTTGGTGATGAAGCTCTGGGTGAACACGCCGGCCGGGCGGATTCTGCGAGCCTTCTCGACGAGGGCGTCGATTCCCTGCACCAACGTTGGCACCGCCAACATAATGGATCGTGGGTGGCCCCAACAAGTCAGGGGTCAGGTGTGGCAGATGCCGCCGCGGCAGCCGCGGAGTTCGTTGAGCCTGCTTTGCAGTTCTTCAAGGCGCTGCGGGGAGAGCTGCTCGATGGTGTTGTCGAGTTCGGTCGGGTCGTTCTTGAGCGCGTAGTACTCCCGCCGGCCGTCGGCGTACTCGACGTAGAGTTCGCCGGCCGTGCGCAGGGCCTCGTAGCCGGGCGGGTTGCCGGCGGCGCGGCCCTGCCGGTCGGGGTCGTCCGGCCGGTCGTTCGGGCCGTGGTGTTCGATGAGCACCGCCTCGCGCCTCGGCGTCGGGTCGCCCTTCAGGGCTGGGACGAGGGAGCGGCCGTCCACCGACGCGGGTACGGGCACGCCGCCGAGTTCCTCGAAGGTCGGGCAGAGATCGGTGTTCTGCGTCAGCCCGCGGTGGGTGGACCCGGCGGGCACACCCGGCCCGGTCACCATGAGCGGCACCCTGATGTCGGTGTCGAAGGCGGTCTGCTTTCCCTGCGCCAGGCGGTGCTCACCCAGGTGGAACCCGTTGTCGGACGAGAAGACCAGGTAGGTGTCGCGGTCGGTGCCGGTCGCCTTGAGCGTCGCCTGGAGACGTCCGATCAGGTCGTCGACCGCCTGGACGGACCGGGCCCGCTTGCGGTACACCGTGTCGATCTTGCGGATCTGTTCCGGCCGGAGGCGCGGGTGGCCCTGGAGCCAGCCCGGCTTGTCGGAGATGTCGGCCTCGTTGAAGGCGGGTCCGCGCGGGGCGAGGAGGCCGGGGAACAGGCCGGCGTCGCGCGGAGCCGGGGTGGCGGGACCGTGCGGGGCGAAGGTCGCGATCTCCATCATGAACGGCCGGCGGTCCTTGGCCGCCTGGGTGACGAAGCCCGCCCCCTTGCCCGCCAGGACGTCGGTCAGATAGTCCTCCGGCCGGTTCCCGTACCGGACCTGGCGCCCATTCTCGTTCAGCGTGTAATTGAACTCCGGGTAGCCGTTACCGGCGACGTCCCATTCGTCCCAGCCCGGAGGAACCGGATCGTTCGGCTGATAGCCGTTGAGGTATTTCCCCATCATCGCCGTGCGGTATCCGGACTTCCGCAGTGCCGTGGCGAAGGTGGCCTGCTCGTTGCCACGGCCCCTGAACGTCCGATAGCCGCCGTCCGCGCCCTGATTCGTGAACACACCTGTGTTGTGCGGGTACTTGCCGGTGAAGATGGTGGATCGCGAGGGGCAGCACAGCGAGTCGGTGACGTAATAGTCGCTGAACGTCATTCCCCGCTGTTGCATCTGCTTGACATGCGGCATGTACTGCACCAGGTTCGACGCGAGGTCGTCGGTGAGCACGAAGATGATGTTCGGACTTTCAGGTGCCCGCACCTGCGATTCCACCTCCTGGCAGGCGGCCAGGGGCAGCGAGGCGAGGGCCGACAGGGCGGCGGCCGCCGGCGCGATCAGCCGGACCGGTCGTCTCATGGGAGCCTCTTCCGTCGACGGCGAAGACCAGTGGACCATCCTCGGAAAACCCTCTGGGAGATTCCGAGTCACCGCCTGAGAAGGTCCTGGGACCGCCGGAAGAATCCCTTAGCCGAGCGCGTCCTGGGACGCTTGGTCTTCGGGGGGCGTTTCGTCCTTTGCGGGGGCTCCCAGCCAGGCCCTGACGGTGGTGATCTCGTCGTCGGAGAGCCCCTCGTCATCGGCCCGGCCGACGACGTTCTTCGTGAAGGCCATGCCGATCTCCGCCGGGGTGGGCGGCGGCTGCCGGTACAGCGGGCAGCCGCCGTACGAGGTGCCCTGCGCGACGAAGGTGACGCTTCCGCGGCTGATGGGGAACCCCTGCTCACGGAGCCGGTCCCGGGACCACCGCGTGCATTCGGTCAGGTTGAACTCGTTGGTGCGGGCGTAGTCGGAGAGGGTCTGGTAGATCAGCGGCCACCATTCCTGCGGGAGCCGGGGCAGATTGAGCAGGTCCACCATGCGCTCGACGGGCTCCGGGAGGGTGATGCGCGGCGGGGCGGCACCGGTGTCCTCGGGCGGAGCATGACGGCTCTGGTCCCACATCCGATGCTGTGACATCTGCAGATCGGGCAATCTCAAACTGCCCACCGCGCGCGCGAAGCTGCCGAAACCGAACCATCGGGTCCTGCTGATCGCGTCGTCCAGTTCGTCGCGCACCTGCTGCGCCACGGTGGCCATGTTCAGGGGTTCGGACGCGTTCTCGTACTCCGTGACGACCATGGACCGGAACGACTCGTACGCGTTCTTCTGGTCGACCGGGACGACACCGCCGACGGCATCGCCGAACGCGGAGGCCGCGGCGTCGTCGGCGTCATCGTCGACGTCGACCGGCTCGCCCTGGATCAGTGCCAGTAACCCCTGGTTGCCGAGCGTCCGGTCGGCGATCGAGGTGAACGCCTCCGCCGTGTCCGCGGGTGACACGATCATGGTCCGCCGGTCCGCGCGGCGCAGCCGCTGCAGCAGCGGCGTCATGTCGGAGTCGCCGGAGGCGATCACGAACTCCTCGTAGCAGGGGTCGGCCGACAGGGCATCGACGGCGTCCACGACGATCCTGATGTCGGCGCCATTCTTCGTGGCGTTGTAGCGAGGGCAGTCGATCACCTCGAAACCGGCGCGGACGAACGACGTCCGGAACTTGGAGAAGAACAGCCGCGTCGGCTCCCCCGAAGGGTCGCGGTGGCCCACCCATCCGCTCGGATTGAGGTAGCAGCGCAGGATCAGCCAGCGCCGCTCGGCATCGTCCGTCAGCGCCGTCGACAAGTGGCGGAGCCACGTCCCGGGATCGCGCGCGAACCGGATGGCGACCTCCGGGTCCAGCTTGAAAAGCCCGATGAAGACATTGTCGAAGTCGAGATAGAGCGCCGTGCGGACATACCCCATGAGCGCAACGTATCAGCAGATCAACGAACAAAGGCGGGGCTGTGCACAAAACGGCATAAGCGGTCCGGGGAACAGCGCGGCCCGGCCGCCCCGAAGTCCCTGTCCTCCACGGTCGCGCCCGGCGCCGTCCGACCCGGCGGGGACGGCGCCGCCGAGGATGCGGGCCCGCTCCCCCGGGACGACCGCATCCCACACGACCGGCCCCGGCAGCCGCGCCAATCAATGGCGAGAATGAAGCCTTTCTGAATTCGCCGCAACCGCGAGAGGGCGGCGCAATTAATTGCAAAAAATGGACAAGACAGAAAAGACGATCTATGCTCAAAGTCGCAGCAGGATGGGCGGGTGGCGACATGGTGACGACACAAGGCGGCCTGCCCCGGCGCTCATCGGCGCCGCGGGCCTCCGGCGGACGGTGATCGGCGGGATGCTCGCACGCGTCCTCCGCCGGCGGTGGTTCTGGCCGGTGGTCGCGGCGGCGGCGATCCTGCTCATCTCCGGGTTCGTGCTGGCCGAGCCGAAGGCGGACGGCGACGGCACGGTCCGCGTGATGACCTACAACCTCCGCGGCGTCAACGACCCGTCGCCCAGGGACTGGAAGACCCGGTTGCCGCTGGTCGAGCGGCTGCTGAACCGGCACGACCCGGACCTGCTGGGCGTGCAGGAGGCGCGGTGGCACCAGGTCCGCGACCTCGCCCGCGCGCTGCCGGACCACGGCTGGATCGGCCTCGGCAGCCAGGGCGGCACCCGCGACCAATTCCTGGCGATCTTCTACCGCAAGTCACGGTTCGAGGTCCTGGACTTCGATCACTTCTGGCTCTCCGACACCCCCGCCGTGATCGGCTCGGCCACCTGGGGCAACCGGTACGTCCGGATGGTGACGTGGGCCAAGTTCCGCGACCGCCGCACCGGCACCGTGATGTACCAGGCCAACACGCATCTGGACAACATGTCGGCGACCTCCCGGGTGAAGAGCGCCGGGCTGATCCTGGACCGCGTCCGCAAGTTCCAGGCGGGCGTGCCCGTCGTCCTCACCGGGGACTTCAACGCCGCGGCCGGCGCCTCGCCCGCGTACACGATCCTCACCGGGCCCGACGCGTTCCGGGACACGTGGACGACGGCCGACCGGCACGGCCCGCAGTACCGCACCGAGAACCACTGGCTGCCCCCGGAACAGGACGGCAAGCGGATCGACTGGATTCTGGCGCGCGGCGCGGTCCGCACGGTCTGGACCGAGATCGACCCGTACCGCGCCCGCGGGATCTACCCGTCCGACCACGATCCCGTGATCGCTCACGTTAAGATCTCCGGATGATCGGCGAGGAGCGGCTCTGCTGGATGAGAGTGGCGAGCTTCCGGGAGGTGCCCGGCTTCGGTGACCTCCCGCAGGGCTGGGTGCAGGCCGGTCACCTTCCGCGGGGCGCCCGGGCACGGCTGCTGCGCGGCGGGGTCCTGATCGCCGAGGACCTCCGTGCCGGGGCCCTGATCAGGGAGAAGATCATCGGGACGCGACTGGAGCCCAGGGAGAAGATCGGCGAGTTCCGCCGGGTCGCGGTGGCCACCGGGCACGGCGAGGTCCGCACGGACGATCACATCGAGGTCTACACACGAGCGGAGCCCGCGGAAGCCGATCGGCACCGCGCCGAGGAACACCCCCTGGGACGCGCGACCGTGCGCGAGACGACCGAAGATCCGCTGGCGGGGCCGGGCGCGCGGGTCGACGCGGCCGAGGGAAGGCTGCGAGCGGGCGACCGCGTCCGGATCGTGCGCGGCGGCCGGCCGGTGGCCGGGGCGCTGCGGCTGCTGCTCCTGGCCGACGAGGCCGGGGCGCCGGCGGGCGAGCTGGCAGCGGGCGGACGCGGGTCGCTGTACCTGGGCCATCCCGATCTGCGCCCCGGAGACACCGTCCTGGCCTACGGCGTTCCGGCACCGGAGCGGACGGAGGCGCGAACCCCCACGCTCAGCGTCACCGACATCGAGTCCGCAGGTGAGGTGGCCCGCGCCGTCGTCCTCCCGATCAGGAGTTACGTGCTGTCGCCGGACCCGGTCGAAGGGCTGGCGGCCGGGCATCGCGCCCGCGTGCTGCGCGACAAGACCGTCATCGCCGACGGCCTGACCATCGGCGGCGTTTCCGCGATGGGCTTGCTGGAGCAGTCGATCAGAGTCAATGCCGACAACAAGCTGAGAGTCGGCATCGACTTTCCCGACCTGCGGAAAGGCGACTGGATCGAGCCCTACCGGGTTCTGCCCGCGCGGGAGTGACCGCACGCGAAAGCCCGCCGCGAGGAGGGCGGCGGGCTTTCGTGCGGAACGTCAGGCGAGGCCGGACTTCTTGAGCCAGTCCTCGGCGACCTTCTCCTGGTCGTCCTTGTCGATGGAGATGCGCTTCATCATGTCGAGGAGGTCCTGGGTGGTGAGCTTGGCGGAGACCGCGTTCAGGGCCGCCTTCGCCTTGTCGTCCACCGCGGACTTGTTGACGAGCGGCGTGACGTTCTGGGCGCTGAAGACGTGCTCCGGGTCCTCCAGGACGACCAGCTTGTTCTGCTGGATCGTCGGGTCGGTCGTGAACAGGTCCGCCGCCTGGATCTTGTTCTCGGTGAGCAGCTTCACCAGGGTGGCCTGGGCGCCCGCGTCGAACGGCTGGAACTTCTTGAAGTCCAGGCCGTAGACCTTCTTGAGGCCGACGAGCCCCTGCTGGCGGGTCTTGAACTCCGACGGCCCGGCGATCGTGAGGTCCTTGGCGACCGGCTTCAGGTCGGCGATGGACTTCAGGCTGTACTTGGCGGCCGTCTGCGGGTTGACGGTGACGGAGTCCTTGTCCTCGGCCTGCGCGGAGTTCAGGATCTCGACGCCGGCCGGCAGCTTCGCCTTGAGCGCGGCGTTGATCTCATCGGTGGTCGCGGCGGTGCTGGTCTTGTCGACCGACGTGGTGAGCAGTGCGCCGTTGTACTCGGGGATCACGCTGATGCCGCCCTTGACGATCTGGTCGTAGTAGATCTCGCGGGCGCCGATGTTGAACTTGCGGGTGACCTTGATCCCCTTGGCCTCGAGGGCCTGCGCGTACAGCTCGCCGAGCAGGTTGCTCTCGGGGAAGTTGGCGCCGCCGACGGTGACGGTGCCGTTGCCGCCGCCGCCGGAGAGGGGGTTCGAGTCGTCGCCGGAGTCTCCGCTGCCGCAGGCGGACAGCGTCAGGGCGGCCACGAGGCCGACGACCGCGCCACTGATGAGTCTGTTCATTGTCCTTGTCCTTAGTTCAGGAGGATCGGGCGGAGCCGAGGAGGCCCGGTGAGATGACGAGGCGGCGCAGCGCCGCGAAGACCAGCTGGACGATCAGTGCCAGCAGCACCACCAGGACGGTGCCTCCGACGACGAGCTGGTAGTCGTTGCGCGCCAGCCCGTCGATGATGTAGCGGCCGAGGCCGCCGAACCCCGGGTAGGCGGCGATGGTGGCGGTGGCGACGACCTGGATCGCGGACGTGCGGAGCCCGAGCAGGATCAGCGGCAGCGCCATCGGCAGCTCGACCCGCCACAGGACGCCCCAGCCGGTCATCCCCATGCCGCGCGCCGCGTCCTTGGCGTCCGCGTCGACCCCGCGGAGGCCCTCGAAGGTGTTGACGAGGATCGGCGGCACCGCCAGCGCCACCAGCGCGACGATGACCGGGGTGATGCTGTACTCGATCACCACGACGAACAGCACCAGCCCGAAGGTCGGGACGGCGCGCGCGATGTTCGCCAGGCTGATCGCGAGGAAGCCGCCCCGGCCGGTGTGCCCGACGACGAGCCCCAGCGCCAGCCCGATGACCGCGGCGCAGAGCAGGGACACGCCGCTGTAGTAGACGTGCTGGAGCAGCCGGTGCGGGATGCCGTCGCCGCCGTGCCACTGCGACGACGCGGTCAGCCACGTCCAGAACAGGTCGATCTGGTTCCACAGGTCGTTCATGCGGTCCCCCGGGCTCGGGCCCACGGGGTGAGCAGGCGTTGGACGGTGACCAGGATCGCGTCCGTGACCAGGGCCAGCAGGACGATCAGGACGGTGGCGGCGATGATCTGCGTCTGGAACTGCAGCTGGTAGCCGCGGATGATGTCGTACCCGAGCCCGCCCTGCCCGATCAGCTGCCCGACGGCGACGAGGCTGATGGACGAGACGGCGGCGACGCGGGTACCGGCGATGACGATGGGCACGGCGATCGGCAGCTCGACCTGCATGAGCCGCCGCAGCGGCCCGAAGCCCATCGCCGTCGCCGCCTGCCGGACGGGTTCGGACACCGACGCGAGGCCGTCCACCACGTTCGGCACCAGCACCGACAGGCTGTACAGGGTCAGCGGGATCATGACCGTGGACGCCGTCAGCCCGGTGTACTGGATGAAGATCATGAACAGCGCGAGCGACGGGATCGCGTACATGACGTTCGAGATCGTCAGCGTCGGCGGGTAGAGCCAGCCCCAGCGACGGCACAGCACGCCGAGCGGCAGCGAGATGACCAGGCCGGACACCACCGGCAGCAGCGCGAGCCGCAGATGGATGAGGGCGTGCTCGGTGAGGGTGTCGGTGTGTTCGCCGATCCAGCCCCAGTCGATGTCCATCAGCCACCGTCCTTCGAGAGGGACGGGGCGTCGTCTTCCGCGTCCGCGCTCTCCGCGTCCGGGCCGTCTGTGTCCGTGCCGTCCGCGTCCCGGGTGCCGTGGGTGGGGACGGCGAGCAGGTCGGTGCCGGCGGCGGTGCCGACCACGGCGCCGGTGCCGTCGACGCCGACCGCCAGGCCGGACGGGGACAGGACCGCCGCGTCCAGCGCGACCCGCACCGAGTCGGTCCCGACCAGGAAGGTGGGGCCGACCGGGCGGAGGCTCGCCTCCCCCAGCGGCCCGGTGACCTGCGCCGGGCGGGCCCAGCCGAGCGGGTGCCGATCGTCGCCGACGACGAGCACCCACTCCTGTCCGGCGGCGTCCGAGGCGTCGGCGCTCGCCGGGCGGACCGCGTCGTCGCTCAGCCGCAGCCCGCCCGTTCCCGCGAAGGACAGCGTGCGGATTCCGCGGTTCTGCCCGATGAAGCCGGCGACGAAGTCGTCGGCGGGGTGGGCGAGGAGGTTCTCGGGGCTGTCGAGCTGGACGAGCCTGCCGCCGGTCTGGAACACCGCGATCCGGTCGCCGAGCTTGATGGCCTCGTCGATGTCGTGGGTGACGAACACGATCGTCTTGTGCAGCTCGTCCTGGAGGCGGAGGAACTCGTCCTGCAGTTCGGCGCGGACGACGGGGTCGACGGCGCTGAACGGCTCGTCCATCAGCATGACCGGCGGGTCGGCGGCGAGGGCGCGCGCGACGCCGACGCGCTGCTGCTGGCCGCCGGACAGCTGGAACGGGTAGCGCTTCCCCATCGACGGGTCGAGCCCGACCCGTTCCATGAGTTCCGCCGCCCGCTCCCGCGCCTTCTTCTTGTTCCAGGACAGCAGGTACGGGACGGTGGCGATGTTGTCGAGGATGGTGCGGTGCGGGAACAGCCCGGCGTGCTGGATGACGTAGCCGATGCCGCGCCGCAGCTCCGCGGGCTTGCGCTCGCGGACGTCCTGCCCGTCGATGAGCACGCGCCCGGACGTGGGCTCCACCATCCGGTTGATGGTCCGCAGCGCGGTGGTCTTGCCGCCCCCCGAGGTTCCGACGAACACGGTGATGCGGCCTGTGGGGCATTCGAGGCTGACGTCGTCGAGCGCGACGGTGCCTCCGGGATAGCGCTTGGTGACGCCCTCAAAGGTGATCAACGATTCACGTCCTCGCCGGGCGCCCGCGACGCCGATGATCGATTTCGGCCTTCTACCCAACCGTAATAAGTGGGTACCGTCATTTCAGTGCCCCGGCGTGTCCGGAACTTCGGATCTTGAGGATATCTACCGGGAATCTCGGGAAAGTACCGTTGCGGCGTGGAGAACAGCCGAATCGTTATCGATGGGACGAATCTCACCTGCGCGCAGGTGGTCCGCGCCGCCCGCGAGGATGTGACGATCGTCATGGCGCCGGACGGCGTCGAGCGGGCGAGCGACGCGTGGCGGGTCGCCCGCGACGTCGCCGGGTCGCAGCCGGTGTACGGGCGGACGACCGGCGTCGGCGCCAACCGCGTGGTGGACGTCGAGTGGGAGGACGCCGACGCGCACGGCCTGCGGCTGCTCCGCAGCCACGCGGCCGGGGCCGGGCCGCTGGTCGCGGCGGAGATCGTCCGGGCGATGCTGACCGTCCGGCTGAACCAGATCGCGGCGGGCGGATCGGGCGTGGAACCGGGCGCGCTGCAGGCCCTGGCGGACGTTCTCAACCTGGGCCTCCTTCCTCCGGTGCCGGTCTACGGGGCGATCGGCACGGGCGACCTGACGGCGCTGGCGTCGACCGCGCTGTGCCTGCTGGGCGAGCGGTCGTGGCTCGCGGGGCCGGACGGCCTCCAGGAGCGGGGCCCCGGCTACCGGCTCCGCTCCGCCGACGCGCTGGCCTTCATCAGCTCCAACGCGGCCACGCTCGGCGAGGCGGCCCTCGCCGTCGCCGACCTGCGGGAGATGCTCCGCGCGTCGACGGTCGTCGCCGCGCTGTCGCATTTCGCCGTCCGAGGCTCGGAGGAGCCGTACGCGCAGCCGGTGCAGGACGCCTGCCCGCATCCGGGCCAGCAGGAGGCCGCGGCCGCGATGCGCGGACTGCTCGCCTTCGACCAGCCGGCCCCGATGCGCATCCAGGACCCGTACGGGTACCGGGCGTTCCCGCAGGTGCACGGCCCGGCGCTGGAGGCGGCCCGCTATGCCGAGCAGGTCGTCACCCGCGAGATCAACGCCGCCGCCGAGAACCCCCTCGTCGACGTCCCGGCCCGGACGGTCTGGCACAACGGCAACTTCCACACCGCCTACGTCGGGCTCGCCCTGGACGCGGCCCGCGCCGCCCTGTTCCAGACGATGGCGCTCGCCGCCGCCCGCCTCGGAACGCTCGCCGAGCCGTCGTTCACCGGCCTCTACGCGTTCCAGGGCGAGACCGAGGCGTCCTCCGGGATCATGATCCTCGAGTACGTGGCGCATTCGTGCCTCGCGGACGTCCGGCGCCTCGCGACCCCGGCGGCGCTCGGGAGCGCGGTGCTGTCGCGCGGCGTCGAGGAGCACGCGGGCTTCTCCACCCAGTCGGCCCGCGCGACGACCGACGCCGTCGCCGCCTACCGGCTCGGGCTCGGCTGCGAGCTGGTCGCGGCCGTCCGGGCACTGCGGATGCAGGGGCGGGCGCCGTCCGGCGGACCGCTCAGGTCGGCGTCCGACATGACCGCCGCCGTCCTCGACCCGCGCATCGAGGACCGGCCGCTGGACACCGACATCGCCGCCGCCGCGGACCTCCTGCCCGACCTGGCCCGTCTCCACCCCTGACTCCCGGGGGCCCCGCATACGGTCAGCCCGCCGGGACCGTCTCGCCGGTCGAGGCGCGGACGCGCAGGGACGGCTCGCGGACGACGCGGCGCTTGCGGGGCTTGCCGTCGATGACGTCCACGATCAGCCGGACGGCGGAGTGCACGATGCCGTCGATGTCCCAGTCGACGCTGGTGAGCGGAGGGGTGAGCAGCGCCGACATCGGATGGTTGTCGTACCCGCAGACGGCGACGTCGCCGGGAACGGCCAGGCCCAGCTCGCGGGTGGCGGCGTAGACGCCGTAGGCGATCGAGTCGGCGAAGCAGAACACGGCCGAAGGGCGGTCGGGGCCGGCGAGCACCCGCATGGCGACCTCGGTGGACTCGGCGAGCGACTGCGGCACGGCGACCACGTCCACCCGCAGGCCCAGCCGCACGGCCTCGGCGTTGACGTGCACGTCGGCGGGGCGGTCCGGGGTGCTGGAGAGGGTCGGGGTGAACACGGTGACGCGCTGGTGCCCCAGATCGCGTAGATGTTCGAGGGCCAGCGTGACCCCGCGCCGGTTGTCGAACACGACCTCGCCCTGCGCCTGGCCGCCGTGCAGCGCGTCGCCGATGGAGACGACGGGGATCGCCGCGGCCAGCTCCGACCACAGGGCGGCGGACGGGTCGAGCGGCTGGACGATCAGGCCGTCCACCCGCTGGTCGCGCAGCCGGCGGGCGAGGGCCTGCTCCCGCTCGGGATCGCCGCCCGCGTCCACGATCAGGGCGTACCGGTCGCGGGCGAGCAGCGCCCGGCCGATGCCGACCGCCAGGGACTGCTGCCAGTAGTCCTCCAGCGAGCCGCACAGCAGCCCGACCTGGTCGGTGCGGCCGCTGGCGAGCGCGCGGGCGATCGGATGGGCCTCGTAGCCGAGCTCCTCCGCCGCCGCGCGGACCCGTTCCTGGGTCTCCTCGGAGGTCTGGATACCGCGCAGCGCGTACGACACCGCCGCGGGCGACAGCCCCGTCGCCTGCGCCACTTCCCGGATGGTCGCGCGCTTGCGCTTCTCCGACATCCCTCCAACCCTAGAGGCCGCCGCCGACAAAGCACGGACCGAACTTGACGAACCGGCTTCTGAAGCGGTTCACTGAAACGGTTAACTGATGCGGTTCAGTAGCCTGGCCAGTGGATTCACGCCGAGTTCCGGGTTCAGTGGGCCGCGCGCGACGACAGTTTCGGAGAGGAGCGAACCCGTGTCTTCCGAGGTCCTGCCCCGTGCCGCCGGCTTCGAGAGCCTGCCCGGCCATCCCCTCGACAAGCGGGAACTGCGGGAACTGGTCGACGACCTGGCCACGCGGCCGGGACTCTGGCGGCAGCACGTCGCCTTCCCGGAGGGAGAGCGCCACTACGCGTCCCTCTACCGGGACGAGCACGTGGACGTCTGGCTGCTCTGCTGGACGCCCGAGAACGACACCGGCTGGCACGACCACGACGTCTCCTCGGGAGCCGTGCGCGTCGTCGCCGGGTCCATCGAGGAGAACAACCCGCGCATGGGCGGCGAGCCTCTGCGGACCGTCGTCGGGGAGGGGCACTCGTTCTGCTTCGGCCCGGACCACATCCACCGGCTCACCGGGGTGGACGACGCCAGCGTCTCCATCCACGCCTACTCGCCGCCGCTGCAGCGTCTCGGCCAGTACTCCGTCGACGAGTCGGGCCTGATGCGCCGCCTGACGGTCGACTACACCGAGGAGCTCCAGCCGCCGGAGGAGCCGGCCTGAGGGTGGTGCCTCCGGCGGGCCCGCCCGGGGGCGGCGGGCTCGCCGGAGGGGGCGCGTCCGATCGAAGCCCGCTCACATCGACCGGACGCCCACATTTCCTTCAGCGCACCCCACCCCAGATGTGTCACACCGGCCCAAATCCCGTCACTCCGGAAGCCGGCGGTCGGTCACGGCGCACACGGTGATGACGACGGCGAAGCAGGTCGCGGCGCCTCTCAGGAGGCCCGCTTCGTAGTAGGTGTCCGTCACCAGGCTGACCGCGGCGTACCCCGTGACCGCCCCAGCGAGGAGCGCCACCGCCGCTTGGACGGCCCAAAGGCCGATCCGCATCGGTTCCAGACCGGCGAGGACGTCCCGCAGAGCGCACGCGACGGCCACCAGACAGACGAACGATCCGGCGGCCACCGCTATGAGCGGGGTACCGAAATTGACGCCGTACCGGACGGCCAGTGCGGGGACGAAAAAGAGGAGCAAGGCCCAGCGCAACCCACCGGCGACGGACGAGAGCGCCACCCCCGCTTCTCCAGGGCTCAGCCGTCCTGAGAACCAGCGCGCACCCACGAGAGCGCATGCGGCGACGATCGCACCTGGCAGGCGCCCGCTCAGATGACCGAGGTTGTACAGAAGCGCGGTGTCGTACACGGTCAACACCAGTTGCCCCAAGGCCCAGACGGACACGGCGAACAGAAGCATCTGTGTGAACGACAGGCGGTCTGGGGCAGGGCCCTCCTGCCTGGCCAGCCAGCGGAGCAGCAGCGGGGTGACCACAGCCGAGATGGATCGGATCACGATGTCGTCCACTGTGTAGGGGTTGTGCAGGTCCCACTCGACCGTGCAGAAGACGAAGGTGTAGGAGACCGATGCGGCCCACACCAGCCACGAGTTCACGAGACACCGATACAGATCGCGCGCCAACCATCGCAGCACCGTGACATAGGCCAGGAGGACGAGGGGCAGCTCAAGGAACGCCTGCACCCGCAGGACTGACGGCGCGAGCAGCTCCGGCATCGGGAAATGGCTTGCCGCGGCGCGCATCGCTGAGCCGTCCGCCAGTGCGAACCAGCCCTCTGGCAGGTACTTCGCAATGAACGAGGCATCGCCGTCATGTACGCGGAGCACGTACACGGTGAAGAGCACCTGGTTCAGGTATACGAGCCCGACGACCAGTCCCAGGAACACTTCTGGACGCGCCCAGGCCCGCGAAGACCCGGGCAAGGAGTCAGGTGCGCGCCGCCTCAACCGGGGCGCGATCGCGAGGCTCACTGCCGTCGAGGTCAGTACCGCCCCGTCCACCCCGATCGCCATGGGCGACCAACGTAGACGGTTCCGCAGGCTGCCGCATCGGCTTCAACGACGCCTTGAGGCGGGCGCGCAGCCACGCCGCGCCCGGACGTTCGACCAGCCGGTGCACGGCATAGGCGGCGAGCAGCGAGGCTCCGACGACCGCAGCCAGCGCCGCCCACCTGTCGAGCCCCGGGTACACCGCGTCCAGCAGCGGCAGCGCGACCTGAGAGTGGACGAGGTACAGCGGATACGTCAGCGCCCCGAGGACGGTCAGCCCGTGCCAGCGCAGCCGGTGCAGGCGGCCCGTCGCGACGAGGATCATCACCGCGAAGATCCCCGTGATGACGGCGCTGACGACGATCTCGTCGGCACCCCGGAAGACGTGCTCCGCCCGCCAGGCGCCCCAGTGCAGCGCCAGGAGGTACGACGCCGCCACGTATCCCCAGAGCAGCAGCGTCGGCCCGAACCGGTGGATCATGTAGAGCGCCATGCCCGCGATGAAGTAGCAACTCCAGGTCGGGATCAGCATCACCTGGAGCAGGTCGCTGTCCGCCTCGTCGGCGAAGACACCGCCGAGCATCCAGGCCGCCATGAAGATGAGGCAGGACCGATAGGTGATTCCGACACCCGCGAGGACGGCGGCGAGCACGTAGAAGTGCAGTTCGACCCAGAGCGTCCAGTAGACGGCGTCCACGTTCTCCAGGCCGAGCCCGCCCTGCAGCATGGTCAGGTTCGGGATGACCAGGCCGGGAACGCCGTGCCCCATCCGGAACAGCCCGTACACGAAGGCGCCCAGCAGCACGCTTACCCAATACGCGGGCATCAGCCTGACCAGCCGCGAGACTCCGAACTCCCCCGGGCTACGGCCCCACGCGCTCATCAGGATCACGAATCCGCTGATGACGAAGAACAGGTCGACGCCGAGATAGCCGAACCGGGTGACCGGGGCGATCTCGGGGAACACGTCCCTGGAGGGCGCGGGCCACGGCCCGGCCCCGCCGAACCCCGTGAAGTGGTACAGCACCACCGCCGTCGCCGCCGCGAAGCGCAGCAGGTCGAGTTCGCGCAACCGTTCCCGTCGTGTCACCGCGGAACCTTCCCGTCGCGAGGTTTCCCGTCCAGAGCCGCGAGGTGAACGCCGGATGGAGGAAAGGCCGCGATTGAACATTGCGGGGGCCACGTCGAACATTGCCCGGGCACGGTCTCGGAGTGCCCACGGCGGGGGCGGCGGGTCAGTAAGATGCCGGGTGCGTCTCCCGAACAATTGGTGGTTCTCCATGACATCTCGCCGCGCCCGTCGCGGCGCGGCGACTCTGATGCTGTGCCTGAGCCTGGTGGCGGTCGTGACGCTCACCGGTTGTTCCGTGCTCGCGGGTTCGTTGCACAAGCCGGCCGCGGCGGACGGGCCGGCGAAGAACGACGAGCCTCGCGGCGCCCCGCCCGTGGTGATGTTCCTCGGCGACAGCTACACGGTCGGCGACCGGGGCGTCGAGGCGGAGTCCACCTACGCCTCCGCCACCGCACGGCTGCTCGGCTGGCAGGTCGTCGTCGGCGGCCGGTCCGGCACCGGGTACGTCGTGAAGGGCCGCGGGCCGCACGCGTTCCTCGGCCTGTTCGAGAGCCAGCTCGGCTGGCGTCCGGCACCGGACATGCTGATCGTCTCCGGCGGCCACAACGACTTCCGGATTCCGCCGGCGCAGGTCGCGGCGGCGGCGCACGTGCTGCTCGAACGCGCCCGGCAGCGCTGGCCCGGCACCCGCCTCGTGGTGCTCGGCCCGCTCTGGGGGACGGGGACGCCGGTGCCCGGCGTGCTCGCCGTCCGGGACGCGCTGAAGAACCTGGCCGGCCAGCTCGGCATCCCGTTCGTCGACCCGATCGGCGAACAGTGGATCACCGGTGACCTGCTGACCGGCCAGGGCAACGCGCCCCGGCTCATCAAGCAGGACCGCACCCATCCGACGCCGGCGGGCCACCTGTACGTGGCGACCCGCCTGGCGGCGGACCTGAAGCGGCTGGGCCTGTCGCACCCCGTCCGGAAGGCCTGAGCGTCAGCCGGACGAGGGCCGTGCGAGGGTGAGGGAGAAGTCGCCCGCCTCGTCCGTCCAGAACTCGGCGAGCTCCATCCCGGCGGCGCCGAGTTCGGCCTCCAGCCGCTCCCGCCGGAACTTGGCGGAGATCTCGGTGCGCATCTCCTCCCCGGCGGCGAACGACACGTCCAGGTCGAGCCCGCCGACGCGGACGTCCTGGGCGCGGACGGATCGCAGCCGCATCTCGATCCACTCCTCGGCCTCGTTCCAGACCGCGACGTGCTCGAACGCGTCCGGGTCGAAGTCCGCGTCCAGCTCCCGGTCGATGACGCGCAGGACGTTGCGGTTGAATTCGGCGGTGACGCCGGCCGCGTCGTCGTAGGCGTGGACCAGCCGCCCGGCGTCCTTGACGAGGTCGGCGCCGAGCAGCAGGAAGTCGCCATCGGTCATGGTGGCGCGCACGCCGCCGAGGAACCCGATGCGCTCGGCGGGCGGCATGTTGCCGATCGTCCCGCCGAGGAAGGCGATGAGGCGCCGTTCGCCGCCGGGCAGCAGGTGCAGGTGCTGCTCGTAGTCGGCGACGACGGTCCGGACGGTCAGCCCGGGATGGTCGGCGGCGATCCCGGCCGCGGCGTCCTCCAGGAAGTCTCCGCTGACGTCCACCGGCACGTAGGAGCGCAGCGTGCCGGACAGCGCGTCGAGGAGCAGCCTGGTCTTCTCCCCTGACCCGGCGCCGAGTTCGAGCAGGGTCCGGGCGCCGGTGGCGGCGGCGATGTCGGGCGCCCGCGCGGTGAGGATCTCCCGCTCGCGCCGGGTCGGGTAGTACTCCTCCAGTTTGGTGATCTCCTCGAAGAGCGCGCTGCCGCGCTCGTCGTAGAACCACTTGGGCGGCAGGGTCTTGGGCGTGCCGGTGAGCCCCTCCCGGACGTCCCGGCGGAGCGTCTTGGCGAGGTCGTCGGCGGTCAGGAACCGGTCCACGTGGTTCTCCTTCAGAGCGGGTCGATGCGGACGCCGGACGCGAGGCCGGCGGTGACGAGCGAACGGTCCGGGACGCGGCGCCAGCCGGCGTCGTCGTCGAGCGGTTCGGACGCGATCCGGATCGCGTCCCCGTCCTCGCGGACGAACAGGGAGTCGCCCCAGGTCGTTGCGGCCAGGGACGTCCCGTCGGAGGCGAGCAGGTTGTAGCGGCCGGGCGCGAGCGCGGTGATCGCGGCCAGGGCCGCGGCCAGGCCGTCGCCGAGCGGCGCGCCCTCCCGCCAGTGCCGGACCGCGAGGGCGAACAGCGGCGCCGAGTCGACGGGTGCACGGGCGTCGGGCACGTCGGCGACGTCTCCGGCCAGCTCACGGAGCCTGGACTCGACGCCGCCGTAGCCCTCGATCTTCCCGTTGTGGCTGAACAGCCACGGCCCGGCGCGGAACGGCTGGGCGCACGACTCGTCCACGGGGAACCCTGCCGTCGCCGACCGGATCGCCGCGACCGCGCAGGAAGCCCTGACGGCCCCGGCGACCTCGCGGAACGACTGGTCCGTCCAGATGGGCTGGGCGCGGCGGAACCTCACCGGTGCGCCGTCCTGGTACCAGCCGACGCCGTACCCGTCGGCGTTGAGGAGGTTCCCCTGGGTCATGCGCGGCGCGTAGGCCTGGGTCTCCAGGGAGTACTGCCCGTCGTAGACGAGCGAGTGCAACGTCCGCTCCGGCCCCAGGTAGCCGAGATGGCGGCACATTCAGCGAACCTCCCCCGGGGTGCGGGCACAGCGGAACCCGGAGAAGATCTGCCTCCTGATGGGGTAGTCCCAGTTGCGGAACGATCCGCGTATGGCGAGCGGATGCGTCGCCCAGGAGCCGCCCCTCAGCACCTTGTAGTCGGGCCCGAAGAAGACTTCCGAGTACTCCTTGTAGGGGAACGAACGGAAGCCGGGGTATCCGTGGAAGTCCGACGACGTCCACTCCCACACGTCCCCGAGGAGACGCCTCACCCCGTACGCCGAAGCACCGGACGCGTAGGAGCCGGTGTCGGACGGATGGAGCGTCCGCTGGCCGAGGTTGGCGCGTCCCTCTTCGTAAACGTCGCCCCAGGGGTAACGGCGTGACCGCTCGGTGGCCGGGTCCCAGCGGGCGGCCTTCTCCCACTCGGCCTCGGTCGGCAGCCGTTTCCCGGCCCAGCGCGCGTAGGCGTCGGCTTCGTACCAGCACACGTGCTGGACGGGCTCGCCGGGCGGAACGGGTTCGGTCCGCCCGAACCGGCGCCGCACCCACTGTCCGCCTTCCCGGTCCCAGAAGGCAGGGGTGCGCTTGCCACTGCTGTTGCGCCACTTCCATCCGGCGGAGTCCCACCAACGCGGGTCGTCGTATCCACCGGCTTCGATGAACGCGATGTAGGACGCGTTGGTGACCGGTTCCACGTCGATGTAGTAGGCGGGCAGGTCGACGATGTGCACGGGACGTTCGTTGTCGTACGCCCATGGCTCGTCCGAGGTGCCCATCTGGAACGGCCCGGCCTCGATGAGCACCTCGTCCACGCCGGAGCCCTCACCAGGCTTCTGCAGAGGCTCCGCCAAGGGGTCGAGCAGGGCGGGGGTGCCGCGGCGCAACTGGTGCGTGGCCAGCATCGTCTCGTCGTGCATGTGCTCGTGCTGGACGACCATCCCGTACACGAACCCACCCGACGTGAGCGGATCCGGGGTGTCGAACCGCACCGACGACAACGAGTCGAGCACCTTGGACCGGACCGTGCCGATGTAGGCGCGGGCCTCGTCCGGCGACAGGAGCGGCAGGGTCGGCCGTTCGGCACGCGGATGCTCGAACGCGTCGTACAGGTCGTCGATCTCCGGACGCATCGCCTCCTGCCCGCCCGCCGTACGCAGCAGCCACAGTTCCTCGTAGTTGCCGACGTGCGCGAGGTCCCACACGAGCGGCGACATCAGCGGCGACACCTGAGCCGTGAGGCCGTCCCCGGCGAGGACGTCGGTGGTGAGGCCGAAACTGCGGTCCCGCACGGCGCCCAGCTCGTCGGCGATCAGTTCCTTCAGCGCGGCCTCGTCCGCGAACGGGACGCTCATGTCCGATCCTCCAGTGCGAAGTGTGGGGAGTCGTCGGCGGGGCTGCGTCCTCGCTCGACGTACCGGTGGGCGTAGTCCTCGACGAGCGGGACCAGGCAGGACGCGCCGAGCCGCGGCAGCGCGTCCAGCGCCGCCGTGAAGCACGCGCGCGCGGCGGCGGCCAGTGACGCGTCGGACAGCCCGCACCGGGCCGCCTCCGCCCACCGGTGCGCCACCGGTTCGGCCGCGGCCTCGGCGGCGCGCGACGCGGCCGGGTCGTCCAGCAGGGCGGTGGCGACGGCGACGGGGACCGGCCAGTACGGGCCCGGCAGCGCGTCGATCATGCGCAGTTCCAGCCAGCCGCGCGGCCGGACGGGCGGGAACAGCGTGGACAGGTGGTAGGTCAGGTCGTCCTCAGCGGGCTCGCCTTTGTTGAGCCACTCCAGGAACGACATGCCCGGATCGGACACCCACTCGCCCTCCGCCGTGTGGACGAGCATGACCTGGGCGTCGAGCGCGTACCGCGTCCACGCCTCGGCCGGGTCGCCGTCCGCGCCGTCCCGCAGGACGGGCAGGGTGCGGCACGGGTCCAGCTCGGTCCAGATGCCCTGCCGGGACGAGCGCAGCCCGGTGCGGCGGCCGGCCCTCAGCGGCGAGTTGGCGAACGCGGCGACCAGCACCGGCCCGAGCGCGTGCGCGAGCCGCCAGCGGCGGGACGCGTCCGGGGCGTCGGCGCCGATGTCCAGGTTCACCTGGACGGACGCCGTCGAGCACATCATCGCCAGCCCCGCGTCGCGGAAGCCGCCCGCGTGGAAGTAGTCGCGCATGCAGGCGTAGCGGGGATGGTCGGCCTGGAACCGGGGGCGCCGGACGGGGTCGACGCCGTGCCCGTCGAGCGCGAGCCCGTCCGGCGCGAGCACGTCCCGCACGTGGTCGACATCCCGACCGAGCGCTGTGTAAAGGCCGTCCAGCGTGTCGAACGGGGCGGAGCTGAGCTCCAGCTGCCCGCCCGGCTCGTAGGTGACCTTGCTGCCGCCGGGCGGAGGCCCGGCCCGGTCCACGAGGGCGCGCACCCGCTCGCCGGAGACATGCGCCACGGGATCGGCGGCGTCGACGACGAGCCACTCCGTCTCCGCGCCGACCGTCCCGGGCGGGCCGGTCTTGAAGCAGACCCCGCGTATGTGCTGGTAGACGTCGTCCACGGTCAGCCGGGTCACCGTTGACTCCTCAAGTAAGTCGATAACAGGTTCGAATCCTTCCCTGCTGAACCGGATCAGGAATCCGCTAATTTTCGTGAACTTCCTTAAATCTCCGTGAACGTCACTGTCCGCATGCGCACCAGCTACCTTCCGTGCCGTTCGGCGTCACGTGCGGCCCCGGACTTCGCACGGGTTGACAGAAGGCGCTAGAGTCCCGTCAACCAGCGATATGCACGATTTGTCGGAAGTTGGACGACCGGACGGGGAGGTCACATGGGCGGGGACCTGGGCTCTCTCTACGACGTGCACGCCGACCGCCTGTACGCGTACTGCTGGTCGCTCGTCGGCGACCGGCTCGCGGCGGCGGCCCTCGCCGACACCTTCAGCGCGGCCGTGCACCAGCCGCCGCGCGGTGACAGCGTGCTCTGGCTCTACTCGCTCTCCCGGACGGCGTGCGCCGAGCACGGCGCGTTCACCGGCGAGCTCGGCGGGCGGGGCGAGCCCCTGTTCACCGGCTCCGACCCGCTGCTGCGCGCGGCCGCGGGGCTGCGCTCCGACCACCGCGAGGTGCTGCTGCTGTGGGCGGGCGAGTGGCTCGAAACCCACGACATCGCCCGCGTCCTCGGCCTCGCCCCGGACACCGTCGCACAGCTGCTCAACGCGGCGCGGACGCGGCTGGAACGGGGCGTCCTCGACGTGCTGATGCGCGGGAGCACCGAGCCGCAGCTGGAGCTCATCTCGGCGTTCGAGAAGGGGCGGCTGCCGCGGCTCCTCGCCAAGCGGGCGCCCTCGCGCGCACCCCGCGAGCTGCGCGACCCGGTCCTCGCCGCGTGCCAGGAGGAGGCGGACCGGCCGCTGCCGACCGTCGCCGCACCCAGCCCGCTGGTCGTGATCGGCCCGGAGCGGAAGGAACGTCCGAAGCGCGGGCTGTCCGGCGGTGTCTCCAAGGGACTCGGCGCGGCCGCCGGCGTCGCCGCGTCCGCGGCGGCCGTCATCGGGCTGCTGGTGTCCTGGCCGGCGGCCAAGGGCGGCGGCGCCGCCTCGCTGGTCCCGACGGCGAGCAAAGGCCAGACTCACCCGGTGTCCACGACCAGTGGCGGCGCCCCGCGGGATCCGGCGCCCGGCCTGACCGGCTCCGAACGCGTGGACGGGTCGCCCGGCGCGTCGCAGAACCCGGTCACGAGCGCCAACGGCACTCCGCAGCAGGCGGGCGGCGCCCAGGGCGGCGGTACGGCCCCGGCGTCCTCGCCCAGCGGGCCCGCGCGGAAGAAGCCGCCGTCGTCGAGCACCCCGGCGAAACCGGAGCAGCCGTCGACGCCGCCGGACCAGACCACCACTCCCCCGCAGACGCCGTCGGACCCGGCCACCCCGCCGGACGGCGGGTCCACCGACCCGACGACGCCGCCGACGGGCACCCCGTCCGACCCGCCGCCGGACTCGGGGACGCCGAGCCCGACCCCCACGACCAACCCGACCCCGGAGCCGGGGCAGGGCTGACCGGCCTGGTTCAGGCCTACGCGGGCTCGGTGACCGCCGGCTCGGCCCCCGGCGCCGGGACCGGCCCGTCTTCTGTGGAGGGGCGACCCCCCACACCCCCCGGAAGAGCAGGCCTGCGTTCGAGCAGCAGGAGCAGCCCGCCGACCAGCGCGCCGGTGAGCATGGCCACCAGGTGCCCGACGGCGGCGATCTCCAGGGTGAACAGGCCGTCCAGCAGCACCGGCACGAGCGCGCACCACCCGGCGAGCGCGAGCAGGCGGCGGACCCGCCCGCGCCCGTACAGGAAGGCGGCGACGAGCGCCGCGCACAGCACATAGGACGGCCCGACGTCGGGGATCGTGCGGATCGAGTCCGACAGCAGGCCCGCCTCCAGCCTCACCAGCGCGATCCCCTGGCTGACGAGGGTGCCGAGCACGTGCGAGGCGGCGACGAGGACCACGGCCCGCAGGTTGCCGAACCGCCGGGTGATGGGGAACAGCCCGATCGCCGCCGCGACGAGCAGCACGCCCTGCGACCCCTCGGCGACGAACGCCGACGCGATCATCGTCCCGACCGGGTTGACCGCGAGGTTGGCCAGGTTGGTGCTGGCCCACGCGATCACCGCGTGCCGGCCGCCCGGCGGCAGGATCAGGACCTGCACCGCCCACATGGCCGCGAACAGCCCGAGGAACGTCAGCGGCATCGGGTACGACCGGAGGATCCGGCGCAGCCCCGCGGACCACGACCTCGCGCAACCCATCACACCGGCAGCCTAACCGCGGCCCTACGCGGCGGCCGCGCCCTCGACCGGGGAGCTGCCGCGCCGCACCAGCAGCGCCGCGAGGATCGCGACGAGCGCGACCGCCCCGGCCACGGTCAGGGACGTCTGGAAGCCGTCCATGAACGCGAGGTGGCTTCCGGTCGTGATGGCGTCCGCGGCCGGTTTCGGCGTGCCGGGCGGGACGGGCGCCACGCCCTGCGAGACGAGCCCGCCCTGGCCTTCGAGCTGGTGCGCGGCGGTGCCGGGCAGCCCGGCGTCGGTCAGCCGCCCGAACAGCACGTCCCCGACCCTGGTGGACAGCAGCACCCCCAGCACGGACGTGCCGAGCACGCCGCCGACCTGCGCGGCGGTCTGCTGGAGCCCGCCCGCGACACCCGCGAGGTGGGCGGGCGCGTTGCCGACGATCGCCTCCGTGCCGGCGACGATCACCATGCCGAAGGCCAGCCCGACCAGCACGAACCAGGGCCACAGCTGGACGTACGGGGCGTCCACCCCGATTCGCGACAGGCCGAACATCGCGGTCGCGGTGAACGCCATCCCGAGGACGAGCGGCACCCGCGGCCCGAACCGGCTGGTCAGCGCGCCCGCCACCGGGGAGGCGACGATGAACACGGCGGTCATCGGCAGCATCCGGACGCCGGCGTCCACCGGGCTCATGCCGTGCACCTGCTGAAGGTAGAGGGTGATGAAGAAGATCGTCCCGAACATCCCGAAGAAGCCGAGGACGATGAGGCCGGTCGCCGCCGACAGCGACACCGAACGGAACAGGCTCAGCGGCAGGAGCGGACGCTCCACCCGCAGCTCGTTCCAGACGAACGCGGCGAACAGCACGACGGACACGGCGAACGACACGAGCGGCACGGCGTCGCCGAACCCGTTCTCGCCGGCCTTGATGAGCCCCCAGACCAGTGCGAACAGCGCACCGGTGAGCAGCGCGACGCCGGGGAGGTCGAACGAGCCGGTCGCCTCCTCGTCCCGCGACTCGCGGATCACCCACAGACCCACCAGCAGCGCGACCACGCCGAGCGGGGCGTTCAGGAAGAACACCGATTCCCAGTTGACGTTCTCGACGAGCAGGCCGGCCACGATCGGGCCGCCCGCGATGGAGATGCCGACCGTGGAGCCCCAGATGCCGATCGCGGCGTTGAGCCGCTCGGCCGGGAAGGTGTTGCGCAGGATGGCGAGGCTCGCCGGCTGCAGGAGCGCCCCCGCGAAGCCCTGCACGACCCGCCAGAAGATCACCATGCCGAGCCCGCCGGACAACCCGATGAGCAGCGACGACACGGCGAACCCGATGACGCCGGCGAGGAAGGTCCGCTTGCGCCCGAACCGGTCGGCGATCTTCCCGGCCGGGATCAGCGTGACGGCGAGCGCCAGCAGGTAGGCGTTGGTGACCCACTGGAGACCGGACAGGCTCGCGCCGAGGTCCTTGGCGATCGCGGGGTTGGCGATGGACACGACGGTCGCGTCCAGGCCCACCATCATCACGCCCAGCGCGACCGCGACGAGCGTGAGCCAGGGATGCCCGTGTCCCGGTCTTGCGGGACGTCCGCGCGCCTGGCCGCGCGGCGGGATTCGGACGGCGCCGTGTTCGAGCGTCTCGGCGCCCTGGGAATGAGTCATCGTCGACCTCCGGCTTGACATGCCCTCAAAGTGTCACAGCATGACACTTGTCGTCAACTGCCTAGGGTCGCAACGCGACATGTTTCACATTACGCCATCTCCCGCTCGACGGACGATCGCCGGACGATTACACTTCGCCCATGACCGCGACCGCCCCCGAGACCGGCTCGCCCGGCCCCGGATCCCAGCCCCCGGGCAGGCGCGAACGCAAGAAGCAGCGCACCCGCGAGGCGCTCGTCGACGCGGCGTTCACCCTCTTCGCCGAGAAGGGGTTCGACGCCACCACCGTCGAGGAGATCGCCGACGCCGTGGACGTCTCGTCCCGCACGTTCTTCCGCTACTTCTCCTCGAAAGAGGACGTCGCGCTCACCTTCCAGGAGGAGCAGATCCGCGCCGTCGTGGCCGCGCTGGCCGAGCGTCCCCCGGACGAGCCGATCATGACTGCGCTGCGGCGCACCGTGGTGGAGATCGCACGTGCCTGCGAGGCCGGCGAACTGGGATTCGACCCCGACCGCTTCGAGTGCATGCTGACGATGACCAGCGAAAGCCCGGCGCTCCTGGCGGGCAGCCTGGAGCACGCGCAGAAGAAGCAGGCGCTGCTCACCGAGATCGTCGCCGGGCGGATGGGCCTGGACCTGGCCACCGACCTGCGCCCGCACGTCGTCGCCGCCGCGACGAGCTGCGCCTTCCAGGCCGCCGCCGACGTCACCCGCCGCCTCGGCGGGACGTTCGGCACGCTGTCGGAGACGGTCGACCAGGCGTTCGCCATCCTGGAGAGCGGCCTCAACGAACCCGCGCCGCCGGCCGAGTGACCCGGCGCTGACCTGCGCCGGCGCCGCACCCTCCCGGTGTGGGAGGGGGCGCGGCGGGTACTCCGTGCGGAGCCGGGGGGACGTCCCGTCCCCGCGCGGAGGAGGGCGGCGACTTGGCCTTGAAGCATCCCCGCGGCGCCGATCGCGGCCGCCGCGACCTGCGGATCAACCCGATCTTCAGCCGCGAGCCGCTGACCATCCCCCGGTACGCGCTGCCCGCCGGGGAGCTGGACCCGGGCACCGCCTACCAGGTGGTCCACGACGAGCTGATGCTGGACGGCAACGCGCGGCTGAACCTCGCGACGTTCGTGTCCACGTGGGCGGAGCCGGAGGCGCTGCGGCTGATGGCCGAGTGCGCCGAGAAGAACATGATCGACAAGGACGAGTACCCGCGCACCGCCGAGCTGGAGCTGCGCTGCGTGCACATGCTCGCCCGGCTGTGGCACGCCGAGAACCCGCGCCGGACGGTGGGCTGCTCGACCACCGGATCGAGCGAGGCCGCCATGCTCGGCGGGCTCGCGCTCAAGCGCCGCTGGCGGAAACGGCGGCGGGACGCGGGCGAGCCGGCGGACCGGCCGAACGTCGTCATGGGCGTGAACGTGCAGATCTGCTGGGAGAAGTTCGCGGACTACTTCGAGGTCGAGCCCCGGTACGTGCCGATGGAGGCGACCGGTACCACCTCGGCGCCCGGGAGGCGGCCGAGCTGTGCGACGAGAACACCATCGGGGTCGTCGCCGTCCTCGGGTCCACGTTCGACGGAAGCTACGAACCCGTCGCGGAGATCGCGTCCGCGCTCGACGACCTGCAGACCAGGACCGGGCTGGACGTCCCGATCCACGTGGACGGCGCCTCCGGCGCGATGATCGCGCCGTTCCTCGACCCGGACCTGCCATGGGACTTCCGGCTGCCGCGCGTGGCGTCGATCAACACGTCCGGCCACAAGTACGGCCTGGTCATGCCGGGCGTGGGCTGGGCACTGTGGCGGGACGAGGACGCCCTGCCGGACGAGCTGGTCTTCCACGTCAACTACCTCGGCGGGGACATGCCGACGTTCGCGCTGAACTTCTCCAGGCCCGGCGCGCAGGTCGTCGCGCAGTACTACACCTTCCTGCGGCTCGGCTTCGAGGGATACCGCCGCGTCCAGCAGACCTGCCGGGACGTCGCCACCCGGCTGGCCGACGAGATCGGCCGGCTCGGGCAGTTCGAGACGCTCACCGGCGGCGGCGACCTCCCGGTGTTCGCCTTCCGGGTCCGGGAGGACATCGGCAACTTCACGGTCTTCGACGTCTCCGCCGCCCTGCGCGAGTCCGGCTGGCTGGTGCCCGCCTACACCTTCCCCGAGAACCGCACCGACCTCGCCGTCCTGCGCGTCGTCGTGCGCAACGGGTTCGGGCACGACCTCGCCGAGCTGTTCCTGGACGACCTGCGCCGCGTCGTGCCCCGGCTGCGCTCCCAGAGAGAACCCCAGCGCGACCCCGGCGAGGCGACCGGCTTCGCCCACGGCGCCGAACCCAAGAAAGCACGCGCCGGAAAGGTCTGAGGATCCGGACAGGTCACCCGGTACTAGCGCGGGGCCCGGGGCAGGCCGAGGCCGATCATGGCGATGAGTTCCCGCTGGATCTCGTTGACGCCGCCGCCGAAGGTCAGCACGAGCGCGCCCTTCGCCAGCCGGTCGAGCGCCGCCGTGAACCGGGCCGTCTCCGGGTCGCCGGGGTCGCCGTACCGGGCGAGGACGTCGCCGACGATCCGGCCGACCTCCTGCATCCGCTCCGAAGAGTAGATCTTGGTGGCGGACGCGTCCGCCGCGCCGAGCCAGCCGAGGTCCTGGTTCGCGGCGACCTGCCAGTTCAGGATCTCGTTGACGCGCAGGTAGGCGTAGACCTGGGCGAGCGCGCGGCGGACGGCGGGCGCCTCGATGAGCGGACGCCCGTCCGGCCCCGCGGTGGTGCGGGCCCAGCGCTCGAAGCGGATGCAGGTGTGCCCGATGTTGCCGGCCGGGCCGAGCGTGACCCGCTCGTGGTTGAGCTGGTTGACGATGAGGTCCCAGCCCTTGTTCTCCTCGCCGATCAGCATGTCGGCGGGGACGCGGATGTCCTGGAAGTACGTCGAGTTCGTGTGGTGGGCGCCGTCCATCGTGATGATCGGCGTCCAGGAGAAGCCCGGGTCCTTGCAGTCCACGATGAGCATCGAGATGCCCTTGTGCTTCTTGGCGTCCGGGTCGGTGCGGGCCGCGAGCCAGACGTAGTCGGCGTGGTGCGCACCGGAGGTGAAGATCTTCTGGCCGTTGACGACGTAGTGGTCGCCGTCGCGCACGGCGGTGGTGCGCAGGGCCGCGAGGTCGGTGCCCGCGCCCGGTTCGCTGTAGCCGATCGCGAAGTGGCACTCGCCGGCGAGGATGCGCGGGATGAAGAACTCCTTGTGGGCGTCCGACCCGTACTGCAGGATCGTCGGCGCCACGGAGTTCAGCGTGATGAGCGGGTAGGTGACCTCGGCGCGGGCGATCTCGGTGGCGAAGATCGTCTGCTCGACCGGGCCGTAGCCGCGGCCGCCGTACTCCTTCGGCAGCGCGACGCCGAGCATCCCGTCGCGTCCGAGGCGCCTGCAGTGCTCCATGTAGGCGGGGCCGAACGGGTCGGCGAGGATGGCGGCGCGCTGCTCCGCGGTGAGGCAGTTCTCGAAGTACTCGCGCAGTTCGGCGCGGAGCTTCTTCTGCTCGTCGGTCAGGTCGATGAACACTTAAGCCTCCTGTGCGACGAGGGCGCCGAGTGCGTCGAGACGGTCTTCCCCGCCGCCGAGCAGGTGCCCGCAGTGCTTGCCCCAGGCGAAGTAGCGGTGCAGCGGGTAGGTGACGTCCAGGCCGATGCCGCCGTGCAGGTGCTGGCAGGTGTAGAGCGCCTTCATGACGGGATCGCACGTGTTGTAGGCGGCGATGGTCAGGATCTCCTCGGCGTCGGCCGCGCCTTGCGCGAGGCGCCACACGCCCGCCCAGACGGCCACGTCCAGCGCGCGCTTGGCGATGTAGACGTCGCTGATCTGCATCGTGACCGCCTGGAACTGCGCGAGGGCGCGATCGAACTGCTCGCGTGTCCTGGTGTACTCCTTGGTCAGCTCCAGCGCGCCCTCGATGACGCCGGACGCGATGGCGACCGCGCCCGCGACGGCGGATCGGCGCAGGGTGTCCCAGGCGGCGCCGTCCGCGGTGCCGCCGAGGAGGGCGTCCGCGCCGACCCGGGCGTCGTCCAGGGCGACGCGCGAGAGGGGCTCGCTCGTCGCCGACGGCTGCCCGGTGATCGTCACGGCGGAGGGCTCGACGAGGAAGACCCCGACGCCCTCGCCCTCGACGCGCGCCGGTATCAGGATGCGCGCCGCCTCCCGGGCATAGGGGACGAACGTCTTCACGCCGTTGAGGACGTATCCGCCGCCTTCCCTGCGCGCGGTCGTGGCGATCTCTCCTGCCGGACCGACCTCGCGGTACGCGCCTGTCAACACCGTCCCGCCCTCGGTGAGCGGGGTCAGCAGGCCGCGCTGCTCAGCGGTGCCGTGCACCCCGATCGGGACGGCCGCCAGCGCCAGCGACGCGTACACCGGGACGGGCGCGACGCGGACGCCGACCTCCCGCAGGATCACCGCGAGCTCGACCGGGCCGAGCCCGGCGCCGCCCACGTCTTCCGGCAGGACGATCCCGAGCAGTCCCGCCTGCGCGAGCGCCTTCCACGTGACGGCGTCGTAGGGGGCCTCGCTCTTCTCGAACGCCTCCAGCCGCTCCTGTGCGGCCTCACGGGCCAGCACGTCCGCGGCGAGCCCTCTGATCTCTTGCTGGGTCTCGTCGAGGTTGAAGTCCACTCATCCGCTCCCTTCCAGGAGGTGCAGCCGGCCGCACCGCTCGAACTCGGCCCGCAGCCCGGCCGCGTCCCGCTCGGTCATCGGGCGGTAGGCGAGGTCCCGGCCGGGCCGCCACCACACCGGGTCGTCTGTTCGCCAGCCGTCCTCGACCAGCCGGCGTTTGAGGATCTTGTTGGAGGCGGTCGCGGGCAGCTCCCGCGCCACCCGGACGTACCGCGGGATCCATTTCGGGCCCAGGTCGGCCCGTCCGCGCAGGTAGGCGGCGAACGCCTCGGGGTCGAAGGCGTCGGCGGCGACGGCCAGCATCACCTGGTCGCCGGACGCCGCGTCCGGCACCCCGTAGACGGCGAGCTGCCGGACGCCGGTTAGCTCCGCCAGAACGCGTTCCACCTGGACGGCGCCGAAGTTCTCGCCGTCCACGCGGAGTCTGTCGGCGCTGCGCCCGGCGAAGAAGACGTAGCCGTCCGCGTCGGCGTAGGCGAGGTCGCCGCTCCAGAACATGCCGCCGCGCAGCCGGTCCGGGGCGTCCTCCTTGTAGTAGCCGTCGAACAGGCCGAGGTCGCCGGTCTTGACGAGTTCGCCGATGGCCTCGTCACCGTTCACCACGCGTCCGGCGCCGTCGAAGGCGGCGGGCGGGCAGGGCCGGCCGGTCGCCGGGTCGAGGATCGCGACGCCTTCGGCGAGTCTCCCGAGCGCGCCCTGCGGGCCGAACGGGTCGGGCGCCAGCGAGATCGCGGTCTCGGTCGAGCCGTAGCCGTCGATGACGAAGCAGCCGAACCGCTCCCCGAAGGTCTTCTGCTCCAGCGGCGCCGCCTCGTTCCCGAACGCGAACTGCACCGGGTTGTCCGCGTCGTCCACCTTGGCCGGGGTGGCCAGCACATACGACAGCGCCTTTCCGACATAGTGCAGATAGGTGCAGCCGTGGGCGCGCACGTCGGGCAGGACGGCGGACGCCGAGAACCGGCCGCGCAGCACCAGTTCGGCGCCGGCGGCCAGCGCGGGCGCGTAGGCCGCCATGACCGCGCCGGAGTGGAACAGCGGCATCGGGCAGTAGACGACCGACTCCGGGGACAGCATGCGCTCGGCGAGCATCTCCCCCGGCACGACCATCTTCCGGTGGGTGACGCGGACGGCGCGCGGCCGTCCCGACGTCCCGGAAGTGAAGATCAGCATGAGCAGGGTGGCGGGCCCGATGGCCGAGGTGTCCGGAAGTGGGGACCCGTCGAAGGGGGCGAGCGAATCACGGAAGGCGTCCACGTCCTGGACGGGAAGCCCGAGAGCGGCGGCCTGCTCGGCGTGGCGCGGCTGGGTGAGAACGAGATCACAGTCGGCGCGTTCGGCGTCACCCGCCAGCTCGGCCGCGCTCCGGGTGGGGTTCAGCGCGACCACCACCGCACCCGACAGTGCCGCACCGCCGAGGAGGAACACGATCTCAGGGAGGTTGTCGAGCAGCACGCCCACGTGGAGCGGACGTTCCTTGCCCGCCTTGCTCCGCATCCAGGCCGCGCGGACCGCGCATTCGGCGACGACCTCCCGCCACGTCCAGGCCCGGCCGTCGTCGGCGGACCGCAACCCGGGACGGTCGTCGTCCGCCCTCGCCTCCAGCAGTGCCGCGACGCTCACGGGCCCACCTCCCTGCTCCACCCCACGGCGAAAAAGTAGAACAGATTCTAGTCTGTGTCCAGAGGTCTGATCGTCCACGTTCACGCCCCTATTCGCCTGGCATGTCAGCATGGATCGGGTGCGCGGCGACGGCCCGCCAGTGGACGGCGATCGGACGATCAGATAACACGTTCTCGTGAGAGCGGTACGCTGGGCGGGACACGTCGGGCGTCCGAGCCCGCACAGAAGGGATGACGACCGTGACCGCAGAGCCGACAGTGACCGGGGACGAGGCCCGGGGCCAGGCGGCCGGCCAGGGCGCGCGCTCCCGCAGCCAGCACCAGCGGCGCAAGCGTATCGTCCAGGCCGCCGCGGCGCTCGCATCGCGCGGCGGCATCGAGGCGATGCAGATGCGCACCGTCTCCGAACGCGCCGGGGTCGCCCTCGGCACCCTCTACCGCTACTTCCCGTCCAAGATGGACCTGGTCGTCGCCGTCGTCAGCGAGGAGCTCGACCTCCTCGAAGGCAGCATCGAGCGCCGTCCCCCGCGCGCCGGCGCGGCCCCGGAGCGGGCCGTGGAGGTGCTGATGCGCGCCACCCGCGGGCTGATGCGCGAGCCGGAGCTCGCCGAGGCGCTGATCCGGTCGCTGCTGCTGTCGGACGTCAAGACCGACTTCGGCGACCGGATGAGCGAGCTGCTGCTGCGTGCCGCGTCCGGCCCGCCGGAGGACATCCCCGCCGACGACCCGCGCCGTCTCGCGGCCCGTGCACTGTCCGGCATCTGGACGATGGAGATGATCGAGATGCTGCGCGGCAACGCGACCGCCGAGGAGATCCAGGCCCGGCTGGAGATCACCGCCGCCCGCCTGCTCATCGACGGCTGACGAGGGCGGCCGTCCCCGGCCGCCCTCCGCCTCGCGTCAGGGCCGCTGCCCCGCCTTGTCCACGATGCCCGCCCGGAGGCGGACGGTGAGGTTCTGCAGCTCGCCCTTCTTCACCGACACGCTGCCGTCCAGGCCGCGGCTCGTGTGGTCCTTCAGCGCGACCGACCGTTCGCCGAGGTAGGCGTAGGTGGCCGGATCCAGGAGCAGTTCCTCATGGAGCCAGCCCTCGGCGACGCGCCCGAGCCCCAGTGCCGGACGTCCGGCCGCGTCCACCCGTCCCTTGACGAGCGTCACGCCGGGGATCTGCTCGATCGCCCTGAACACGGCCGCCTCTGTCTTCGGCGGCAGGACGTTGTCCCGCAGGATGGCGCCGAGCATCGCGTACGCGGTCGAGTAGCGCCCTTCCGCGGTGCCGCCGAGCCCGCCCATGTCCTTGTAGATCCGCCGCAGCAGCGCGGTCGGGTCGGTCGGCAGCGCGGCCAGGGACGCGTAGTCGGACGGCGGTGTCGTCGGCATCGTTCCGGAGAACACGAGCTTGCCCTTCTCCAGACCCGCGACCTGCGTGCCGTCGGCGCGCTTCCACTCGCGCGTCACCACGGTGTCGCGGGGATCCGTGGACAGCGAGCCGTTCGGATGGGGGCCGGTTCGCATCCGCTTCTCGACGTAGATCCACTGGTCGGGCCGGGGCGGCGTGAACGGCCGCGTCTCCGCGGCGCGGGCGGCCCGTTCGAGCGCCTGCGACGCGTTGGCCACCGGCCCCGCCGGAACCCCCGGCACCACCGGACGGGGCCGCCCGTGCTCGTCGGTGCCGCCACCCGTCTGCACGACGGTCACGCCCACCGCGACGGCGGCGGCGAGCGCGCCCACCACCGCGAGCCGCACACCGAACCGCGGCAGCCGGACGGCCTTCTTCCGCACGGAGCCGCCGCCGGACGCGCGCTCCAGCAGAGCCGTCCGGGCGGCGGCGCGCGACGTGTCCGCGGGCGCCTCGGGCTCGGCCCAGGCGTCGCGCAGGATGTCGAGGTCGTTCATGTGTCGTCTCCCAGGGTGGTCGGGTCGGTCTCGCCCAGCACGGCGCGGATCTTCTTGCGGGCCCGGTGCAGCCGGGACCGCGCCGTCCCGGCCGGTATGCCGAGCGCCGCGGCCGCCTCCTGGAGGCTGAGCTGCGCCCACGCGACGAGCAGCAGGACGTCCCGGTCGCCGCGCGCCAGCCCGCCGAGCGCCGCCGCCAGCGGGCCCCGCGCCGCCTGCGCGTCGATGCGCCCGGCGACGGCGTCGGCGTGCCCTTCGGCGGTCCCGGACGTCCCGGTCCTGGCGAGCGCCCGGTACTGGCGCACCTCGGCGCGGTGATGCCGGGCGATGAGGTTGGACGCGATCCCGTACAGCCAGGGCCGCGCGTCGTCCCGCGACACGTCGTAGCGCTCGCGGCGGTCGAAGGCGATCAGGAACGTCTCGGCGGCGACGTCGTCGGCGAGCCCCCGGCCGAGCCGCCGCGCCGCGTACCCGTGGATCACCGGGTAGTGCCGGTCGAAGAGCGCGGCGAAGCACTCGGGCTCGTACCGGGACCGCCGGACGATCTCGGCGTCCCCGGCGGTCACCGCGACCATGCCGGTCTTTCTCGGGTCATGTCGTGCCTTTCGGAGTGCGGGTCGTCACTCCTGCTTCACCGATCCCCCGCCGCGCGTTCGCGCGGGACGCGTTCCCGTGTGCCGGACGCGGCATCACTACTAGCCTTGGCCTCGACAGGAGCCAGGACGAAGAAGGTGTGCCAGTGACCGAGCAGGAACCGATCCTCAGCGACGGGGTCATCATCGAGTTCATCGATGGAAAGGACGTCCCCGTCCAGCACAAGGACTTCGGTGAGCGGGCCGTCGTCATGCGCGACGCCAAGAACCCCAAGGGCCCGATCCTCTACTTCACCGAGGCCGAGTGGGACGCCTTCATCGCCGGCGTCAAGGACGGCGAGTTCGACGACCTCCTGGAAGACCCCACCGAGGCCCCCTGACCCGAACCACGAACGCCCCCGGCCGCAGCCGGGGGCGTTCGCACGCTCCGCCCCACCCGGACACGGTGGATCGCGGTCCGCTATGGGCGGGCCGGCTGCACTGTCAGCGGGTTCGGACGGTAGCGGAGGAAGGCGGAAGCGTCCAGGGAGAGGGACTCCGCCTTCTCGTTCAGAGCCTTCGCCGTGGTGTCGGGCCAGTGGCCGGTCTTGACGCGCTTTTCCAGGGTCTGGAGGCTGGCCACGTATTCGGATGCCGTGAAGTTGCAGTGGCCGATGCGGTGGACGTAGGCCTGGCGCAGCAGGCGCGTGCGGCCTGCGGCGCGAACCGCCCTGGCGTACTCGTTCTCGTGTTCCACGGGGACGAGCTGGTCGGAGATCGTGTGAATGTTCAGCGTCGGGACGTTGATGCGTCCGGTGGGTTCGGACGTACGGGTCATCCAGGCGAGCGGCGACGGCTCGACCTGCTTGGCGGCCTTCGTGGTGAGGGCGGCGAGGTCGGTCTTCAGGTTCAGTCCGGCGGCGCGGTAGAGGGCCTTCACCTGGCGGACGTTCGCCGACCCGGTGAGCAGGCGTGAGTAGTTCAGGCCCTTGTTCCACGCGCTGTCACCGCCGGCGGCCTGGTCGATGGAGTAGCGGCCGCCGAAGATGAAGGTGAGGACACCCGAGGTGAGCCACTGGTACTGCTGGCGTTCCTGTTCGGCGTAGTCGCGGCGGGGCGGTTCGGTGTCGCCGGAGAACCAGGACGACTGGTTGAGGAACGCGGACGCGAGGGCGATGCGGGCGCGGCCGGCGGGGGTGGCCTGGGCGTCCTTGACGGCCTGGGTGAGCTGGGCTCCGGTCACGGCTCCCTCGACGGGCGAGGTGTAGTCGGTGAGCTTGATCCGCTGGGACGGGGCGAGCAGCGCGGCGATCGTGTGGCCCGCGTTGAGCTGGTAGTTGTTGAGGTCGACGCCGCCGCCGACGATGCCGCAGGTGCTGAGCACCCCGTCCACGGCGCGGGTCTCGGCGATCTTGGCACTGACGAGGCCGCCCATGGACTGGCCGAGGGCGAGGGTGGAGCGGGGACGGCCGATGATCTTCGAGATCGCCTCCTTGGCGGCGACCTGGTCCGCCACCGCGCTGCCGAGCGCCCACAAGGAGCCGTCCGGGTCGTAGGACGAGCCGGCGAGCGCGTAGCCGCGGTCGAGGAGGGCCTTTCCCGCGGCGTCGCTCGGGCGGTCGGCGGCGGTGAGGGGGCCGAATCCGTGGCTGAACAGGACGAGCGTCCCGTTCCAGCCCGCCGGCACGTCGGCGATCCAGGTGGCGCCGTCGGGAAGGGTCCCGGTGTAGTGGGCGGGGTCGGCGGACGCGTGGGCGACGGTCGGCGTCAGGGCCGCGGGCACCGCCAGGACGGCGGCGAGGGCACCTGCCCGTAGTCGTTTCATGGGTGATCCTCTGGACTCGGATGCCACGAACGTCATGATTTTGTCGAATGTTGGTCGCCACGGAGGCCCGGGACCAGCGTGCCGAGTGGTCAGAATGTAGGCAGATTTCTAGCGACCGTCAATACTTTGCCTAATGTTTGGTGTACTCGTCCCAGCGGGCGACGAGGTCCTTCTCGGTGTCCGGGCTCAGGTCGCCGAGGAGGCGGAGGCGCGCGATTCCGCCGTCCGGGTAGATGTCGAGGCGGACGCTGGTGACCTCGGGCGACGAGAGCCGGAAGCGGTGGCGCGTGTCCGGCTGGAGCGGGGTGCGCGGGATGAGGCGCCAGGAGGACGCCCGGTTGTCCGGAGGACGGCGGTCGTCGATGCCGGTCAGCGCGAATTCGGCGGGCGCGTTGAACTTGAGGTTCGTCGTGTCGATCTCGACGAGCCTGATGACGCCGGGGGCGGCGAGGTGGACGAGGGCCCAGTCGTGGCCGTCGTCGCGGCGGCGGGCGGTCTCCCAGCCCTCGGCCTGGGTGCGGGCGGGACCGGGGAACAGCATGTTGTCGGGCGACGAGTAGAACCGGTTGGAGCAGTCGGCGACGCGGCCGCCGTTCTCCAGGGCGGCGAGGTCGACGGTCATGCTGGTGAGGAAGGCCGGGTTGGGGACGACGTGGCCGTGCACGCGGAGCCGCGCGATGCCGCCGTCCGGGAACATGTTGAGCCTGACGTGGGTGAACACGCGGCCCGGCTCGGCGGCGGCGAAGGCGTGCGCGGAGTCGCCCTTGAGCGCGCTCTTCGGGACGATCTCTACCCAGTCGGCGTCCGCCAGCTCGGCGGGCGAGGGGTGGCCGTCCACGAAGCATGCCTCCACGGAGGCGTGCGGCGGGAAGTTGCCCGTGAACCAGGCGGTGTCGATGACGACGCCGAAGATCCGGCCCGGGAGGCCGAGGCGCACCAGCGCCCAGTCGTGGCCGGGTCCCCGGCGGCGGGCGGTCTCCCAGCCGTCGTAGATCTGCCCCTTCGGCCCGAAGGTCTCGGGTGTGAAGGCCGGTTTCCACGGGTTGAGGAGGTTCTCCTTCTCCGCGAACGACTCGTCGCTCGCGGCGATGACCGCGCCGCCGAGCGTTCGGAGGGCCAGGTCCGGCAGCGAGGTGAAGTCGGTCATCGCGTCTCCGATCGGCTGAGCAGGCGTCCGGCCGGAGCGTCCGCGACGAGCGTGCCGCGCAGCCAGGTGGCCTGGACGACACCGGTCAGCGTCCTGCCTTCGTAGGGGGTGACGGGGTGGCGGTGGTGCAGCGCCGCGGGGTCGACCGTGAACGTCTCGTCCGGGGCGAACGCGACGAGGTCGGCGTCGTTGCCGACGACGATGCCGCCCTTACGCGGGACGGCGGCCAGGCCGGCGGGCGCCTCGGACATCCAGCGCACGACGGACGACAGGCCGTGGCCGCGTTCGCGCGCCGCCGTCCAGACGGCGGGCAACCCGAGTTGCAGGGACGAGACGCCGCCCCACGCGGTCGCGAAGTCGCCGCGCTTCAGCTCGGGTGTGCAGGGTGAGTGGTCGGTGACGACGCAGGAGATGACCCCGGAGGCGAGGCCCTGCCAGAGCAGGTCCCGATTGGCCTCGTCGCGGATGGGCGGGCAGCACTTGAAAGCGGTCGCCGGTGAGCGCGGCTCGGTGGCGTCGGCCGCGCACAGCGTCAGGTAGTGGGGGCAGGTCTCGGCGGTCACGGGCAGGCCGTCGGCCTGGGCCTTCACCAGGACGTCCAGGCAGTCCGCGGCGGACAGGTGCAGGATGTGGGCGCGCACCCCCGTCTCCTCCGCCAGCCGGACGACCCGCTCGACCGCCGCGCGTTCGGCGGACGGGGGCCGCGACGCCAGGAAGGCCGGGTAGTCGCCGGCGGACGGCGGGGCCAGCGACGCGGGATCCTCGGCGTGCACGATGACCAGCCCGCCGAACGAGGCGATCTCCCGGAAGGCCGCCCGCATCTCCTCGACCGTCAGCGGCGGGAACTCCGGGACGCCCGAGTCCGACGTGAAGCACTTGAACCCGAAGACGCCGAGGTCGTGCAGTGGGCGCAGCGAAGGCACGTTGCCCGGGACGGCCCCTCCCCAGAACCCGACGTCCACGGCGCACACGCCCTCGGCGGCCCGGCGTTTCGCCGCCAGCGCGGCCGGGTCGACGGTGGGCGGAAGCGAGTTGAGCGGCATGTCGACGAGGGTGGTCACGCCGCCCGCCGCGGCGGCACGGGTCGCGGTGGCGAACCCCTCCCACTCGGCGCGTCCCGGCTCGTTGATGTGGACGTGCGTGTCGACGAGACCGGGCAGCAGGGCGACATCGCCGAGATCCACCGAGGCGGCGGCCCGGGCGGCGGCGTCATGGGCCGAGATCGCGGTGATCCGGCCGTCCCGGACGGAGACGGCCGCGGGGCGCTCACCGTCCGGCAGAACCGCCCGCCGCGACCGGATCAGGAGGTCATCCACCGGAACTCCTCCGGCGAGGGCCCCTGCGGCGCGTACCCCAGCGAGATCCGTCCGGCGTAGCCGATGTCGTCCAGGACGGCGAACACGCGGCCGAAGTCGATCCGGCCGGTGCCGGGACGTCCCCGGCCCGGCGCGTCGGCGATCTGGACATGTCCGATGTCGGCGGCGTGCTCCCGCGCGACCCGCTCAAGGTCGTCGCCGTTCGTCGCCAGATGGAACGTGTCGAACAGGAACCGGACGTTCTCCGCGCCCGCCGCCCGGACGCGCTCCACGACGGCGACGGCGTCCGCCGCCGTCTCCAGCGGGTAGGCGCCGTTGAGCCCGCGCGCCAGCGGCTCGATCAGGAGCGTCCCGCCGAACCCGCCCACCGCGCCGGCGGCGTGGACGAGGTTCCGTGTGGCGGCCCGGTCCTGCTCGGACGCGTCGACGCCGTCGAGCCGCTGCCCGTAGAGCGCGTTGAACGACCGGACGCCCGTCCGCCCGGCGATCCGCTCCACCACCGCCAGGCTCGCCCGGAACTCCTCGGCGCGGGACGGGTCGGACAGCACGCCGCGCTCCCCCGCCGGCATGTCGCCCGCGTACAGGTTGAGCGCGATGAGCCGCACGCCGGCGTCCTCGATCGCCGCGCAGAAGGCGTCCACGTCCGCCGCGGGCGGCACGGGCCGCCCCGGCCACGGCCACCAGAACTCGACCGCGCCGAACCCGGCCGCCCGCTCCGCGGCGGGCCGGCCGAGCGGCGGGAAATCGGTGAACAGGATCGAGCAGTTGACCGCGAACCGCCGCGTCATGGGCCTCCTTGGACGATGTGCTCCGGCCGCACCGGCACCCGCGTGAGCGGCCGGCCCGTCGCGTCCCGGATCGCCGCGACGATGGCGGGCGTGGACGACAGCGTCGGCGGCTCCCCCGCTCCGCGCAACCCGTACGGCGCCTCCGGGTCAGGATTTTCAAGGATCTCCAGCCGCATCGGCGGCATGTCGAGAATGGTGGGGATCAGGTAGTCGGTGAAGGACGGGTTGCGGACCAGCCCGTCCGACACGACGATCTCCTCCATCACGGCGAGGCCGAGGCCCTGCGCGGACCCGCCGTGGATCTGCCCCTCGACCCCGGACCGGTTGATGATCTTCCCGACGTCCTGGACTGCGGCCAGCTCGACGACCTTGACGAGCCCGAGGTCCACGTCCACGTCGACCACGGCGCGGTGCACGCAGAGCGCGAGCTGGGTGTGGCTGCGGCCCTGCCCGGTGACCGGGTCCATCCGGGCCGTGGGCCGGTGGTGGTACTCGCGGGTCTCCTCGATGACGGCGTCCCCGAGGACGTCCTCGATGGTGCCGAGCACGCCGTCCGCCCGCGACATGATCTTCCCGCCGACCACGGCCAGGTCGGCGCGCCCGGTGCGGCGCGCGGCGAGCGCGAGGAGTTCGGCCCGGACCGCCTCGCACGCCGTCTTCACCGCGCCGCCCGACATGTACGACTGGCGGGACGCGCTGGACGACCCGGCGTCGCCGACCTGGTTGTCGGCCGGCGCGATCGTGACCTTCTGGACGCCCAGCTCCGTCCGCGCGATCTGCGCCTGGATCGTGACGAGGCCCTGCCCGACCTCCGCCGCGGCGGTGTGCACGAGCGCGGTCGCCTCCCCGCCGATGACCTCCAGCCGGACACGGGCCGTGGACAGGTCGTCGAAGCCCTCGGAGAAGCAGATGTTCTTGAGCCCGACGCCGTAGCCGACGCCCCGCACAACGCCCTCGCCGTGCGTCGTCTGCGACACCCCGCCCGGCAGGTTCCGGAGGTCGGACCCGTCCGGACCGGCCGGCAGCGGCATGGCCTCCAGCCGCGTGAGCATCTCGGCGAGGGGTGCCGGCGATTCGATGACCTGCCCCGTCGCGAGCTTCGACCCCTGCGTGACGGCGTTGCGGCGGCGGATCTCGACCGGGTCGAGTCCGCACGCGGCGCCGAGCCTGTCCATCATCGACTCGTAGGCGAAGCACGCCTGCACGGCCCCGAATCCGCGCATCGCGCCGCAGGGCGGGTTGTTCGTGTAGACGCCGTACGCGTCGATCCGGATGTTGGGGATCTCGTACGGCCCGACTCCCAGCGAGGCCGCGTTGCCGACCACGTTCGTCGTGGACGAGGTGTACGCGCCGCCGTCCAGCACGATCTCGACGTCGGCGTACAGGAGCCGCCCGTCGGCGGTGGCGCCGTACTCGTACCGCATCTGCGCGGGATGCCGGTGGACGTGCCCGAAGAACGACTCGTAGCGGTTGTACGACATCTTGACGGGCCTGCCGGTGTGCAGGGCGAGCATCCCGGCGTGGATCTGCATCGAGAGGTCCTCGCGCCCGCCGAACGCGCCGCCGACGCCCGCGAGCGTCATGTGGACCTGGTCCTCGCGGAGGCCGAGGCAGGGTGCGATCTGCCTGAGGTCGTTGTGGATCCACTGCGTCGACACGTACAGGTCGATCCCGCCGTCCTCGGACGGGACGGCCAGGCCGGACTCCGGTCCGAGGAACGCCTGGTCCTGGATGCCGACCTCGTACTCGCCCGACACGACGACGCCGGCCCCGGCCTTGGCGGCGTCCACGTCCCCGACCCGGACGGGCTGGTACCGGGTGATGCCGCCGCGCTCCTGGACCTTCTGCCCCTCCGGGTCGGCGATCACGGCGCGCGGATCCGTGATCGGCTCCAGCACCTCGTACCCGACGGCGATCTTCTCCAGCGCGCGCCGGGCCGTCTCCGGGTGGTCGGCGGCGACCAGCGCGACCGGCTCGCCCTGGTGCCTGACCTGGTCGATCGCGAGGACCGGCTGATCATCGGTGTGGTCGATGCCGAACGTCCCGCGGCCCGGCACGTCCTCGTGCGTGAGGACGGCCCGGACGCCGGGCAGCGCGAGCGCCGGCCCGATGTCGAGCGACCGGATCCGCGCCCTGGGATGCGGGCTGCGGAGCGTCGCGCCCCACAGCATCCCGTCCATCCACAGGTCGGACGCGTAGGCGAACTCGCCGGCGACCTTGAGCGTGCCGTCCGGCCGCAGCGGGCTCTCGCCGACCCCGCCGATGCCGGGCGCTGCGACATGACCTGGGCTTTTCACCGGGGACGCCATTCAGAGCACCTCCTCCGCGAGCCGCATGAGACGGCGGTGGGCGTCGGCGCCGCGCCGTCCGGCCTCGTCCTGCGGGACGGTGACGAGCGTGTCGCCGTCCACGACGGTGCGCCCGCCGACGAGGAGACGCCGCAGCGGCGGCGTCGGCCCGAACGCGAACGCGACGACGGGGTCGTCGACCGCCGCCTGGAAGCCGTCCACCCGCCAGAGCGCGATGTCGGCGAGCTTGCCCGGTTCGAGGGAGCCGATCTCGTCGTCGCGGCCGAGGCAGCGGGCCCCGCCGAGCGTCGCCATCTCCAGGGCCTGCCGGGCCGTCAGCGCCGTCGGACCGTACCGGGCGCGCTGCATGTAGATCGCCTGCCGCAGTTCCCCCGCCAGCGGGACGAGTTCCGCCGACGCCGAGCCGTCCACGCCGAGTCCGACCGTCGCGCCCTCTTCCAGCAGATGCGACACGCGGGCGATCCCGGCGCCGAGACGTGCGTTCGAGCTCGGGCAGTGGGCCGTTCCGGTGCCCGTCTCGGCGAGCCGCTTGATGTCGGTGTCGTGCAGGTGGACGCAGTGCGCCAGCCACACATCCGGGCCGAGCCAGTCGATCGAGTTCATGTACTCGGTCGGCGTCATGCCGAACTGTTCGGTCGTGTGCTCTTCCTCGTCCAGCGTCTCGGCGAGGTGCGTGTGCAGCCGGACGCCCTTCTCCCGCGCCAGTCGCGCCGACTCGACCAGCAGTTCCCGGGTGACGGAGAAGGGGGAGCAGGGCGCGACGGCGACGCGCAGCATGGAACCGGGCGACGGGTCGTGGTAGCGGTCGATCGCGGTCTCGGTCTCGGCGAGGATCGTGTCGAGGTCCTCGACGACCTCGTCGGGCGGCAGCCCGCCCTGCGACTCGCCCCGGTCCATCGATCCGCGGCACGGGTGGAACCGGACGCCGATCTCCCGCGCCGCCTCCACCTCGGCCGCGAACAGGTCGCCGCGTCCCTTCGGGAACAGGTAGTGGTGGTCGGTGGACGTCGTGCAACCCGACTTGGCCAGCCAGCCGAGCCCGGCCGTCGCCGCGCCCGCCACGACCTCGGCGTCCATCTTCGACCACGGCTTGTAGAGCGTCGTCAGCCACTCGAACAGGGTGCTGTCGGTGGCCAGTCCCTGGCTCGCCCACTGGTAGAGGTGGTGATGGGTGTTGATCAGGCCGGGCGTTGCGAGGCAGCCCGTTCCGTCAATGCGCTCGGCCTCGCCGCCTGGCCCGGCGCCGGGGCCGACGGCCGTGATCCGGTCGCCGTCGACGACGATGTGGCCGTCCGGGTACTCGTCCCCGGAGACGGTGACGACGTGCGCGTGCTCGATGATGCGCCTCACTTCGCGACCGCCTTCCGCTCCGCCGCGAGGCGCACCGCGTCGAGGATCTTCTCGTAGCCGGTGCAGCGGCACAGGTTCCCCGCGAGCGCCTCGCGGATCTCGGCGTCGGACGGCACGGGGTTCCGCTCGATCAGGTCGTGCGCCTGGACGATCAGCCCCGGCGTGCAGAACCCGCACTGGACCGCGCCCGCCTCCACGAACGCCTCCTGGACGGGGTCGAGCCGCTCGCCGCCGGGCGGGCCCTCCGACAGGCCCTCCACGGTGCGGACCTCCCGTCCCTCCGCCTGCCCCGCCGCGACCAGGCACGCGCAGACCGGCACACCGTCCAGGTAGACCGTGCACGAGCCGCATTCGCCCTGTTCGCAGGCGTTCTTCGAGCCCGGCAGGCCCATCCGCTCGCGGAGCATGTAGAGCAGGCTCTCGCCTTCCCAGACGTCGTCCACGGTCTCTCCCGAGCCGTTGACGGTCAGGTTCACGCGCATCAGGACCCCTCCCTTCCCGTGGTCGCCGTTCGGTGGTCGTTCCATGCCCAGGTCAGCGTCCGGCGTGCCAGCACCGCCAAGGCGTGCCTGCGGTAGTCGCCCGTCCCGCGGACATCGTCGATCGGCGACGCCGCGTCGCGCACCAGCTCACCGAACCGCTGCGCCGCCGCCGCGGGGAGCGGGCCCCGGCCGTCCCAGTCCAGCTCGCGGGAGATGAAGGCCTCCGCCTCGGTGGCGCGGCGGGGCGTCGGCGCGGCCGAGCCGAGCCCCGTCCCGACGCGGCGCTCCCCCGGATGCAGGGCGATCGCGAAGGAGCAGACCGCGATCACCATCGCGTTCCGGGTGCCGATCTTGGAGAAGTACTGCGGGCCGGACGCGGGGGCCGTCCAGAACGCGCGGATCAGCTCGTCCGGCTCCAGCGCGTTCTCCTTCACGCCGGTGAAGAACTCCGCAGCCGGGATCATCCGGGTGCCGCGCGCCGCCGACTCGGCCTCGATGACGGCGTCCCCGGCCAGCAGCGGCGGATGGGCGTCCCCGGCGGGCGAGGCGGCGCCGAGGTTGCCGCCGGCGGTGCCCCGGTTCCGGATCTGCGGCGACCCGACCGTCCGGGACGCCTGCGCGAGGCCGGGCAGCCGGCCGCCCAGCTCGGTGATCAGCCGCGTGTAGGTGACGCCGGCGCCGACGCGGAGCCGCCCGTCCGCCGTGTCCCATTCGGCGAGGTCGCGGACGCGGGTCAGGTCGAGCAGCGCCTCGGGCCGGTGCACGTCGAAGTTGATCTCGACCATCACGTCGGTGCCGCCCTGGACGGGCCGCGCGCCCGGCCGCTCCGCCTTGGCGGCGAGCGCGTCCTCCCAGGTCACCGGTCGCAGGAAGTCCATGTCTCCAGAATCCCTCAGTTCCAGGCGGACGGGGCGTCCGGCGCGTCGTCGGTCAGCACCGTGCCCTCGATGAGCCCGTACGGGCGGTCCGCGGCGAAGTAGACCTCGTTGTCGTTGTCCATGCCGAACGGCTCCAGGTCGACCAGGAAGTGATGCTTGTTGGGCATCGACAGCCTGACCTCGCAGAGCTCCGCGCGCTCGGCCAGGACACGGCGTCCCATCTCGTAGAGCGTCTGCTGGAGCGACAGGCTGTGCGTCTCGGCGAACGCGCGCAGCAGGCGGTCGCGGGCGGCGGCGTGGGAGTCGTCCCAGGAGGCGTCCGTGTCCCGGTGCCGCCATCGGGCGGTCACGGCGGTCGCCAGGATGCGGTCATCGGTCGGCGCGAGCGTCGTGTACTCGTCCTGGACGAAGCCGTGGAACTCGCTGCCCGTCGAGTTGAGGACGACCAGGTCGGTGAGCCCGGAGACCACCGACTCCGTCTCGGCGTCACTGTGGATCAGCGCCGTCCGCACCTCGCCGCCGTCCCGGACGAACGAGTGCCCGCCGGTGATGCGCCGCCACCCGTACTCGTGGATCTCCACCCGGGCGTGCGTGATCGACGGCTGGGAGCCGACGAAGTGGCGCGCGAGCAGCAGGCCGAAGTCCTCGATCGCGTCGATGCCGTGCTTCTTCGCGAACGCGAACACGGTGTTCTTCTGGCTGTCGGTGGGCAGGACGGCCGCGTTGTCGCCGGTCAGGTGGACGTCGTCCATCTCGCCGGAGAGGGCGACGCTGACGTTGAGATCCTTGATCCGGTGCGTGCCGCCGTCCCGCGTCACGCGGACGACGCGCGTCTCCGCCTTGCCGTAGCGGTTGGGCCCGAGCACGATCCCCATCAGAAGCCCCTCATGAGGGCTCCCACGCCCGCGGGTATGGGAGGAGACACTCTCCAGGTGTCGGTGTAAAGCGCCGCCCGGCCCGTCTGAGCACTGTGGTGCATTGTTAGACCTGTCCCACTAGTATATTGATCGTTGTGTCTGTGACGCGGAAGGTTCGACGTTTCTCAGGGGGCGTGTACGACCTGGGGTACCACGTAGTGTGGTGCGCCAAGTACCGCCGCCCGGTTCTTGATGGCCGCGTCGCGATACGACTGGAAGAGCTGATCAGGTCCAAGGCCATCGAGAAGGACTGGGAGATCATCGCCTTGGAGGTGATGCCCGACCACGTCCGCCTGTTCGTCAGAGCTCATCCGAGGGACTCCCCCTCGCACATCGCGAACCAGTTCAAGGGGTTCACCTCCCGTGTCCTGCGCGGTGAGTTCCCGCATCTGCGGTCCCGGCTGCCCACGCTGTGGTCGTCGTCATACCTCGTCTCGTCGGTCGGCGCGGTCTCGGACGACACCGTCCAGCGGTACATCGACACCCAGTGGGAACGGCCCTGGAAGAAGGAGCCCAGGGGTGCGTAGGTCCTACAAGTTCCTCCTGCGCCCGACCTCGCGGCAGGCCGGGTCGCTGGCGGCGATGCTGGCCGACCACTGCACCCTGTACAACGCGGCACTTCAAGAGCGGCGGGACGCCTACGCCCACCCCTCTCAAACGAAGATCCGGTCCCGGTCCCGGTTCGACACCGTGGAGTTCCCCAAGGACGGCGACGGCTGCCGGTGGGAAAGCGTCCCGCACGACCGGCAGACCCGCGTCCGCTTGCAAGGCGTCGGTCACGTGCGTGTGCACCAGCACCGCCCTATCGCCGGGACGGTGAAGACGATCAGCGTCAAGTGGGAAGGTAACCGCTGGTACGTGATCCTCTCGTGCGACGACGTCCCTGCCGAACCACTGCCTGCCACCGGCCGCGTGGTCGGCATCGACATGGGCGTGACCCACTTCCTGGTCACCTCGGCCGACGAGTACGTCACCAACCCGCGTCCCACGCGCAGCACGGCGGACCGATTGGCCGCCGCACAGCGTGCACTTGACGCTTTCCCCAAGAAGGTCAGAGCCACCAACCGGACCAGGAAGCATCGTTTGGCCGCCCGCAAGGTCGCCCGCCTGAATGCCAAGGTGCGCCGTGAGCGACTGGACCACGCGCACAAGGCCGCCAACTTCCTTGTGCGCAGCGCGGACGTGATCGCGCACGAGAACCTTGCCGTGGTCAACATGGTCCGCCGCCCCAAGCCCCGCCAAAGCCTGGACGGTACCTATGCGCCCAACGGCGCCGCCGCCAAAGCCGGGCTGAACCGTTCGATCCTGGATGCGGGCTGGGGGGTGTTCCTGGAAATACTCACGCACAAGGCAGAATGCGCCGGTCGTAAGCTGATCTCGGTGAACCCCGCCCAGACCTCCCGCGCCTGCCCCGCATGCGGGCATGTGGCCAAGGAGAACCGCGATCGAGAGATCTTCGAGTGCACCGCCTGCGGGCACCGCGACCACGCCGATCATGTCGCAGCACTCAACATCGCACAAAGGGCCGGGCTGGCCCTCCGAGCCGTCGCTTAGCCGACGGCGCGGGAAGCCCGCGCGTTCACGCGTGGGTGGAGTCACCTAGCTCCCCCGGTAGGTCGAGTACGCGAACGGGCTGATCAGCAGCGGGACGTGGTAGTGCCGTCCCGGATCGTCGATCGTGAACGCCACCGTGACCTCGGGGTAGAAGTCCGACAGTCCCTCGGTCGCGAACGTCAGCCGGTGCACCCCTTCCTGCGGGTGGACGCCCCACTCCTTGATCCGGCCGTCGGCGTCGGTGCGGGCCTCGGCGAGCGTCGTCCAGCCGCCGTCCGGGTCACGCCGGTCGAGCCGGACCGCCACCCCGGCGGCGGGCAGCCCCTTCGCCGCGTCCAGCACGTGCGTCGACAAGCTCATGTCCGCTCCTCCACCAGCTTGGCCAGCCGGAGATCGACGATCTTCGCGAGTTCCCGGCGGACGACGTCCCGCTCGGTCTCGACGTCATTCCCCAGCCTTTCGAGCAGGTCACCGAGCATCTCCAAGGCCGGGAGCCCGGACGCGCAGATCAGGAACACGTGCCCGAACCGCCGCTCGTAGGCCCGGTTTCCCTCGATCAGGGCGGCCTGAACATCGGCCGCCGCTCCGTCCATCCCGGACTGCTCGCCCCGCGACCAGCCGGCCTCGCGCGTAGCGGCCTCGACCCGCTCCCCGATCCGGGGATGGGCGGCGAGGGCCTCCTCGACGTCGGCCCATTCGAGGTCGTCCAACGCGCGCTCCGAGGCCGCCCGCAGCGCGCCGAGATCCGCGTACGACCGTCCGGCGATCGCCCCGACCCATCGGCGGGACGCGCAGCACGCCGCCAGCTCCTCGCTGCCTGGTTCCAGCACGCTTGCAGTACACACAGCCGCCCCGAGGCGGGTCGAGTGACAGGACGTCCTAACTGTGCGCCCGACAGGACGGCTCCTTTTGTAGGTTGCTACATATGCTGCTGCGTTCCCTGCTCGCCATGGCGGAGCTCCGGTTGGAGCTCGTCACCGGGGAGGACGAGCTGGACCGGCCGATCCGCTGGGTCGTCACCACCGACCTGCTCGACCCCGGCCGCTACCTGCGCGGGCGGGAACTCGTCCTCACCGGGCTCGTCTGGCGCACCGGGCCCGCCGACTCGGAGACCTTCGTCCGCGCTCTCGCCGGCGCGGGCGTCTCCGGCCTGGCCGCCTGGGACCTCAGGCTCGGCACCATCCCCGAGGACCTCGTCGAGGCGTGCCGCAGGCATCGGCTTCCGCTGTTCAAGGTCCCCGAGGACGTCGCGTTCGCGACCGTGACCGAGGAGGTCGTCCGGCACCTGTCCGGCGCCCGCGCCGCCGACCTGACCGCCGTCCTGGACCGGCACCGCCGGCTGGTCGAGGGCACGGGCCTCGGCGCCGTCGTCGACCTGGTCGGCCACTGCCACGTGCTCTCGCCGACCGGGCGCGTCGTCGCGGGGCCGCCGCCGCCCGACCCCGCCGCGCTGGCCCGGGCCTTTCTCACCGCGTCCCGGCTGCCGCACCACGTCCCCGCCCTGGACGCGTCGATCTTCCCGGTCGGCCCGGACGACACGCCCCGCGCCGCCGACTGGTTCATCGCGCTCGACGGCGACTTCGCCGGCTGGCCGCCCGAGCGCCACACACTCGCCGGGGAACTCGCCGCGATCGTCGCCCTCGAACGGGCCCGGCTGCGCGCCGAGGACCGCTCATCGCAGGAGGTCGTCACCGCCGCCTTCGCCGGGGAGGTCGCGGAGCCGGAAGGTCTACCGTTCCCGGTCGTCGCCGTCGCGGCCTCCTCGCAGGGGGCATTGCGTCCGGGCGAGCTGCGCACGGTCCTTTCCGAGGCCGTGGCCGGCGCGCACCCGGTGGTCGGGATGCTGGACGACGAGGCGATCGCGCTCGTCCCGTTCACAGGGCAGGACGTCGCCGCCGCGGTCCAGGACGCCCTCGACTTCCTGTCCCCCGGCCTGCCGGGCGGCCGCATCGCCGTCGGGGTCGGCGACACCGCCATGGCGACCGGGCTGCGCGGCGCCATCGAGGAGGCCCGCTACGCCCGCCGTCTCGCCGCCACCCGCACCGCCCCGGTCTGCGTCGTCCGGCACGACGAACTCGCCACGCACGTGCTGCTGCTCGCCAGCGTCCCCGACGACGTCCGCCAGATGTTCAAGGTGCGCCTGCTGGACCCGCTGCACGCCTACGACGAGGTCCACGGCGCCGACCTCGTCCGCACGCTGGAGACGTTCCTGCACAACTCCGGGTCCTGGACGCGCTGCGCCGAACAACTCCACCTTCACGTCAACTCGGTCCGCTATCGCATTCAGCGCATCCAGGACCTCACCGGCCGCGACCTGTCCCGGCTCGAAGACCGGGTCGACTTCTTCCTGGCCCTCCTGGTCTGAGCCCGCGTCAGGACGTCTGGCGGAGGATCGCGGGGACGACCGTGTCCCAGGTCCGCCGGGGCAGTTCGCTGCCCGTGGCCGGCAGGGTCAGGAGTTCGGCGCCCGGGATCTCGGCGGCCAGCGCCCGGCCGTTGCCCAGCGGGAAGAAGAGGTCGTCCTCGCCGTGGACGACGAGCGTCGGCGCGACGATGCCCGGGAGACGTTCGCGCCAGCGCTCGCCGCAGTCCAGTGCCGCGAAGACGGTCCCCATCTGGTTCGCCCGGTGCGCCTTGCCCGGGTCCGCGCCCGTCGGCGTCCGGTCGTAGATCAGTTCGATGTTCGCGCGGGCCTCGGCCTCGTCGAACGCCGGGCCCGCGAGGTGCCGCGCGTTCTCCACCATGAACGCGACCACGGACTCGCGGTCCGTCCAGTCGACCTTCGGCATGTTCATGAAGTGGGTCATGAGTTCGGGCGCGTGTTCGGGCAGGTCCGGGTCGCTGGGCCCGGGCGCCGTGGGCCTGGTGGCGATCAGGGTGAGGGTCGTGACGCGGCCGGGGTCGTCAAGGGCGAGGAGCTGGGCGATCCAGCCGCCGGGCCCGAAACCGGCGACGTGCGCGGACGGCAGGTCGTGGGCGTCGAGGACGCCCGCCGCGTCGGCGACCAGATCACGCAGCGTGTAGCCGGGGGCCTCCGGGTCGGCGGACGTGGACCGGCCCGTGTCGCGCAGGTCGTAGCGGATGACGAACCTCCGCAGGGCGGCGAGCCGCGCGCAGAGGTCGCCGGGCCATGTGAGCATCGAGTTGCCGATCAGCAGGATCGGCGCGTCGGCGGCGTCGCCGAAGGTCTCGGCGCACAGTTCCACGTCGCCGGCCTTGATGATTCTCTCCATGACGAGGTGGACCGCGCCCGGCCCCGAATCTCATCGGTCAGCCGCCCTCCGGCCGGGCGGTGATGGCGGCCAGGGCCTCGGCGACGGACGCCTCGGCGGCCGCCTTCTGGACGCCGGACTCCGACAGGGCGCCCGTGCCGTTCTCGAATTCCAGGAGGGCGAGGAGGAGGTGCTCGGTGCCGATGTAGTTGTGGCCGAGGCGGAGGGCCTCGCGGAACGTCAGTTCGAAGGCCTTCTTGGCGTCCTGGTCGAAGGGGATGAGCTCGGGGACTTCGTCGGCCGAGGGCGGGAGGGCGGCGGTCGCGGCCTGGCGGACGGTGTCCAGCAGGACGTCCTGGGCGACGATCGCCTTGGCGGCGAGCGCGTCCGGCTGCGCGAGCAGGCCGAGGACGAGGTGGGCAGGCGTGACCTGGGCGTTTCCGGCGGCGCGGGCCTCGCTCATCGACTGCACGACCACCTTGCGCGCGCGCTCGGTGTAGCGGGAGAAGGCCTGGGACGGGTCGATGTCGGATCCCGATCCCTTCGGCACGAACCGCTTCTGGGCCGCCTGCTTGGTGACGCCCATGCTGTTGCCGATGTCGGTCCAGGAGGCGCCTGAGCGCCGGGCCTGGTCGACGAAGTGGCCGATGAGGTGGTCGGCGACCTCGCCGAGGTGCTCGGCGGCGAGGACCGCGCTGGACAGCTGCTCCAGCGCGTCGGTGTGGACGTTCTTGATGGCGGTGATCAGGTCGTCCAGGCGGACCTGGTCGACCGGCTGGGTGGGTTCGGTCATACGTCAACCATAGGTTGACGATCGGAGGTCGTCAACCCTGGGTTGACGATCACCAGTCGGCGGCCCCGGCGAAGGAGGTCGCGGCCGGGTCGTAGCCGAGGACCTCCCGGGCGGCGGTGATGTCGAGGGTGCGTTCCAGCGCGAGGTGACTGATCGCGTAGCGGGTGATGCGCGGGGGTTCGGGGCGGCGGGCCAGGAGGAACAGCCCCTCCGCGAGGGCGGCGAGCGGATGGGCGACGTGAGCCGGGATGTAGACGGGACGCGCCCGGATCCCGCGCTCGCGGAGGATCTCCCGGAACGCGTCGTCGATCGTGACCGGCGCGGCGTCCGCGATGTTGAAGACGCCCGAGGTCACCGGGCCGGTCGCGGCCAGGACACAGGCCCGGACGAGGTTGCCGATCGATGTGAGGCTGACGCGCTGACGCCCCGTCCCGACGGCGGGCAGGACTGGGCCGCGCACAGCCGACAGGATGCGCGGGAGGAGCGTCGTGTCGCCGGGCCCGTAGACGGCGTGCGGTCGCAGGATGATCGCGTCGCGGGCGGCGGCGGCGCGTTCGGCGGCGGCCTTCGAAGCACCGTAGGCGTTCATGTAGCGATCCACCGGGGCCTCGTCCTCGCGGGCCATGACGCTCGGGCGAAACGGGTCGTACACGCTGGCCGTGCTCACGTGCACGAACCGGGCACCACGGAAGGTCGCGAGGGCATTGCGGGTGCCGATGAGGTTGGCGGCGAACAGCTCGGCGGCCGGTCCCCAGTCGGTGACGCTGCCCGCGCAGTGGACGACCGCGTCGACGCCCGGCGGGTCCGGGAGCGGGCCGCACGCGAGATCCCACGGCCGGTAGACCGCGCCGCCCAGGTGCCCAGGAGTCACGGCCCGACGGCGGCCGAACGCGAACGTCGTGACGTCCGCCGCGGTGAGCGCCCGGCACACCGCTCCGCCGACGAACCCCGAGGCGCCCGTCACCGCGATCCTCACGGCATCACCAGTTCGCGGAGCCGGTCGCGGTCGAGCTTGCGCGTGCGGCCGGAGCGCGGCAGTTCGTCCAGGACGACGATGCGATCGGGCAGGGCGTCGTGGTCGATGACGTCCGGAAGCGCGCGGCGGAGCCTGGCAGGAAGATCACCAGGCCCGACGACCGCGAGGACGACCTCCTCGTCGCCGGTGCGCGGGTCGGGGACGCCCACGATGGCGGCTTCGGACACGTCCGGGAGGGCGGCGATCGACGGCTCGTACAAGCCGGGGTAGAGGTTGAACTTGCCGCGGATCAGCATGTCCTTCTTGCGGCCGACGAGGACGAGCCGGCCGTCGTCCAGGCGCGCGAGGTCGCCGGTGGGCAGCTCGGTGAGCGGGTCCGCGCCGAGGTGGCCGCGGCAGAGGTTGGGCCCGGAGAGGAGCAGTTCGCCGTCGTCCGCGATCCGGGTGCCGACGCCGGGCAGCGGCGCGCCGAGCAGGTCGCCGGGCGCGGTGTGCGCGAGCTTCTCCTCCGCCGACGCGATCGCCACCGGCAGGATCTCCGTCATCGCGTACACGGACAGGACCTCGGCGGACGGGGCGGCGTCCACCGCGCGCCGGAGGATCGCCGGGGGCGCCGGCGCGGCTCCGAGCAGCACGTACCGGACGGACGGCGGCAGCTCGCCGCATTCGTCCAGGATCTCGGCCAGGTGGACGGGGACGCAGAACGTGTGCGTGGCCCGGCGCTCCCGCATGAGCCGGGCGAAGTCGGCGGGTGAGCAGAACAGCGGCGGCATCGACCAGCGGGCGCCCGCGATCAGCGTCGGCAGGCCGAGCATGAGCTGGTCGGTGTGGACGACGTCGCCCGGGCCCAGCGGCAGCCGGGATCGGAAGAGATCGAGCGCCGCCGCCAGCGAAGCCTGCGTGTGCACGACCGCACGCGGGTTCGCGGTCGTCCCCGAGGTGAAGATGACGGCGGCGGGAGCGTCCGGGTCGGTGTCGTCGCCGGGTTCCGGGGCGTCCCCGCCGATCAGCCGCGTGAACGACAGCGCGTGCCTCGGCACACCGGGCAGCCGGCGGCCGACGTGGATGTGCCGCATCGGGCCCTCGCCCGGAATCTGCAGGTCGGCGAGGTTCGGCAGAAGCAGCCCGCGCCGCCGCGCATAGGCCCGGACGGGCCGCAGCCGGCTCCCCGCGTACAGGATCGACTCGGCGGCCGACCAGCGCGGACGGGCCAGCCGCAGCCGCGCGGTGAACATCTCCGGCCCGGCCCCCGGATCGGCGAAGACGACCACTCCCCCGGCGGCGACCACGCCCAGCGCGAGCACGAGCGATTCCGGCGACGGCCGCACCGAGAACAGCACGCCGTCACCCACCGCGAGACCGCCGGACAGCAGCCCGTGCCGGACGGCGAGGACCTGCCGCCGCAGCTCGCCGTAGGTGAGTTCCGCCCCGTCCCCGGCGACCAGCGCGACGGCTCCGGGCGTCCGGGCGGCCTGGTCGAGGAGTCGCCGCACGAGCGTCACGACGCCTCCCCCGCGCGGACGGCCAGGTGGCGATACGTCGGGATCAGGACGTTCCGGGCGGCCGCCCGGCGAGTGATCGTCAGGGGCCCGGCGCCGAGGAGCGTCCGGGCGACCAGGCGGATCTGCGCCATGGCCAGCGGATATCCGATGCAGAAATGCGGTCCCGCGCCGAACCAGAGGCGGCGCAGCTCGGGCGGGTGCGCGCGGTCCAGGTCGAACGGGCCGTACGCGCGGCAGCAGTTGTGCGTGGCGATCAGGACCCGCTCCCCGGGGCGGATGCCGACGCCCCCGACCGTGGCCTGACGATGCACGCTGCGCAGCATCACCGGCGTGGGCGTGGTGACCCGCATCGCCTCCTCGACGGCGCGGTCGAGCAGCGGGAGGTCGGCGGCGACGCGGCGGATCTGGCCGTGGTCGGAGAGGAGCGCGATCAGCCGGGGCACCAGGGTGGCGACGGTCTCGGTGCCGGTCAGGAAGAACGCTCCGGCGGCACCCCGCGCCTCGTCCTCGGACAGGCCGAGGGCCCGCATCCGGCCCATGACCGTCGACTCGTCCCCCGCCAGGTAGGACTTCGCCGCGATGTCGCCGAGCGGGTCGAGGACCTCGCGGGCCCACCGCACCTGGGACGGCGACAGCCGCCGCGTCCGCAGCGACACCATCGAGACGATGCGCTCCCCCTGCTCGAACAGGTCCCGGTAGACGGCCTCGGTTCCGCCTTCGAGGCCGATCACCTCGCCGATCACCGTTCCGGCCATGACCCGCGCCGCGTCGACCAGGTCGATCGTCGCACCGCGGCGGAGGCGGCCGGTCAGCCGCTCCAGCGGTCCGGCCAGCACGCGCGCGCACAGCGCCTCGGTATAGGACGGGACGAACAGGTCGGTGAGCCTGCGGCGAAGGGCCCGGTGCGCGTCCCCCTCCATGTTGAGCAGGACGGACGGCCCGAGAACGGGCGTCCAGAGCTCGCCGGGCGAGCCGGGCCCGTCCTTGCGGAACGTCTGCCCGTCCATCAGGACCGCACGCGCCACCGAGGCGTCGTTCACGACCACCCCGACCCCCGGCACCCGCACGACCGGTCCGCGCCGCGCGACCCCGCGCAGAAGCGGGTAGGCGACCGGGTGCGCGGTCAGGTAGAGCCGCTCCTCCCAGTTCACCGGATGTCCACGATGTCGGGCTTGTAGCGGTGGTCGGCGTACCAGCCGAGCGTCCGCACCAGGCCGAACGCGCGCAGCCGCCGCACCGACCCGTACACGACGACGTCCTCGCGCAGCCCGTAGGCGTCGGTGACGTACCGGACGCGGTTGACGAGCGCCCTGTCCTCGTGGACGTCCTCGATGCGCGTGCGCGGGAAGCCGCCCGACCGCTCGTACAGGCCGGCGGTGATCGCGACGTTGCAGCCCGGCATCATCACGTAGGGGCCGAGGAACAGCGGATCCTGGTTGCCGGGACGGAACCGCCCGAACAGCGCGGCGACGTCGATGACGGCCGGCAGCAGGCGCCGCTCCCAGAACTTCAGCGGGAACTCGTCGGTGCGCGGCAGCAGCGGCCCGGACACCATCTCCAGCCCGTCGCCGAACGCGCGCTTCACCGCCGCGACCCAGCCGCGGTGCGGCAGGCAGTCGGCGTCGGTGCGGGCGATGTGCGTGGCGCCCGCGGCGATGGCGTGCCGGACGCCGGTGTCGGCGGCGGCCCCGGTCCCCTTCTCCGGCTCGTGGACGATCCGGACGTCGAACGCCGTCGTCTCCGCGGCGAACTCCTTGACGACCCGCGCCGTCCCGTCCGTGCTCCCGTTGTCCACGACCACCAGCGAGAACGCGGTGTCGGTCTGCTCGGCGAGACGGCGCAGCGTCGCGCCGACCGACCGCTCCTCGTCGAAGGCGGGGATGACGACCCAGAGGCGCATCGTCAAAGCTCCGCGAACATGACGCCGAGGCTGATGCCGCCGGCGAGGCCGATCAGCGCGATGCGGTCGCCGGGGCCGCAGCGTCCCTCGGCGAGGGCGGTGGCGATCTGCAGCGGGAGGCTCGCGGACGCGACGTTGCCGTGGTCCGGCAGCGTGACGACCAGCCGGCCGGGCGGGATGCCGAGGATCGAGCGGAGCACCTCCAGGTACGGCAGCGTCACCTGGTGGACGGCGATGACCGCGAAGTCGTCCCAGGTCAGCCCGGTCTTGGCGAGCGCGGTGGTGAAGATCTCCGGGCCGCCCGCGACGAACGCGTCCTTCAGCCGGCGTCCGTCCCCGCTGAAGTAGGTGAACTCGGGGTCGCGCGGGTGCATCGAGCCGCCGCCCGGGAGCGTCCCGATCCGCCAGGCACTGGAGACGGCGGCGAAGTCCCGGTAGAAGATCCCGCCGTCCGGGTCGGCCTCGACGAGCATCGCGGCGCCGCCGTCGGAGAGCGTGTAGCCGGCGAACGCGTCGACGAACTGGGCGCGGTCGCGGACGCTCCAGCGGATCGCCCGGGACGGGCTCTCCCCCGTGCAGACCAGGACGCGCTCGTGCTGCCCGGTGCGGATCAGCGCGTCCGCCATCTGGAGCCCGTTCAGGAAGCCGTTGCAGGCGTTCTTGACGTCGAAGACCGGGCAGGACGCGCCGAGCTTGGCGGCGACGATGTGCGCGGTCGCCGGCTCGACGAGGTCCTGCGACGCCGACCCGAAGATCAGGAGGTCGACGCCCGCCGGCTCGACGGCGCGGTCGGCGAGGACGCGGCGGGCGGCGGCGACGGCCAGATCGGACGCCTGCTCGTCGTCGCGCATGACGTGCCGGGCGCGGATCCCGGTCATCCGCTCCACGATCGTCGGACGCGGCCGGTATCCGGCGCTCTCGGCGGCGACGCGGGCCTCGACCTCGGCGCTGGTGACCGTCCGCTCCGGCAGGTGCGCGGCGACGGCGGTGATGCGGGCTCTCATGGGCTGGGGTCCCCCGGTTCCTCGGGCTCGGTGTGCGGCCAGCCTCGCCGCCCCCGGGCGCTCCCGGTCAGAGAGACCCTACGCATCCGCAGGTGTGCGTTGTACCCGATTCGCCGTGAGTACCAGCACTTAGCCCATTTGAGCAGTACCGCGTTTTCGTCCGGATTCACCGGCCGTCAGAATCACCGGGTGACCAGCACGAAGACCAACGACGCGGCCCGGCACGAGGCACGGCTGCTGTGGGCCGCGAACCCCGGCCTGTTCGCCCTGCTGGAGGCCGCGCGCCGCACGGGGCCGATCGCGCGCGTCCCCAGGCTCGGGTGGGTGGTGACCGATCCCGTCCTGGCCCGGCACGTCCTCAACGACCACGCCCGGTTCGGCATGAACGGCGAGGGCGGCGTCGGCCACCTGTGGACGCAGCTGTTCGGGGACGAGATGGCGCAGTTCTTCGGCGGCGCGAGGCACGCCGAGATCCGCACCCGCGCCCGCGACCTGTTCACCGAGGACGCCGCCCGGGCCCTTGTGGAGCGTTCCCAGGGACGGACCCATACCGCCCTCGCGGCCCGCCTCGCCGCCGGGGCGGACGTGGACGTCGCCGACGCGGCCCGTGTCCTGAGCGGGCGGATGGTCGCCGATCTGCTGGGACTGCCCGCCGCCCGCTCAGACGGCGACCACCGGGAGCTCTTCGCCGCCGGGGAACGGCTCGCCCGGCTGGCGATGGGCACCACCGCGTCCACCGGCCTCGACCCGGCGGTGATCGCGAAGGCCCGCACGATCGTGGAGGAGATCACGGCCGCCGTCCCGCACGCCTACCGGACCGCCGGCACGGACACCCTCCTCGGCCGGTGCCGCCAGATGGACCTCGGGCTGCCGCTCAGCCGCGGTCTGGCGACCCTGCTCGTGATCGCCGGGACGGAGACGGGCGCCACGGGGACCGTCCGCACCGCGGCGCTGCTGCACGACACCGGCTCCCATCAGGCGCTGCTGGACGACGCGTCCCTCATGGGCAACGCGGTGCGCGAGGGCCTGCGCGTCGCCACCCCGGCGCCGGTGATCGGACGGCACGTGTCGCACGACGCGACGGTCGGCGGGCGGCGGCTGCGCGCGGGAGACCGGGTCCTGCTGCTGACCTACCGCGCCACCAACGACGCCGGGCCGTTCGACGTCCACCGCGACTACGTGCCCGAGACCCGGCAGCTGTGGTTCGGGGGCGGCCGCCACCTCTGCCTCGGCGCCGCCGTCGCGCGGGTCCAGGTGGCCCGGATGCTGGAGACGCTGCTGTCCGGCGGCCGGCCGTACCGGATCGTGTCCCGGCGCGCGGCCCGCCGGGTGCTCGTCCCGGCGTACGCCGAACTGCGGGTCCGGCTCGGCTAGACGGCGCGGCTAGACCTCGGGGACCCCGGTCGGCGGCGCTTGCGTCTTCGGGGTCGCCGGGGTCGGGGCGGGGGCCGGGGAGTTCGTCACGGTCGGGCCGACCGGGCGCGCCGGCTCCCTGTCGCGGGGTGCGGAGTTCCACCACCAGAGCGCGAAGGAGATCGCGAGCAGCAGCAGCACGGCGCCGATCACCTGGAACACCGCCATGCGGTGGCTGGGCTCGCGGTACCGGGCGAACCGGCCGCCTCCGGCCCGCCGGGCCCGGCGGGAGGCACGGCGCGCGTCCCCGCGCGACCGGCGCCGTTCGCGCCGGCTCGGGGGGCGGGCCCGCTCGCGCGCTGACGGCTCGGTGAAGACGGCGCTCTTGACGAAGTCCTCGTCGAAAACGGGTTCGTCGAAATCTGCGGCCATGGGCACTCCGGCGCGGGGGATCGTCGTGCGCCCAGGCTAGTCGACGTACGCCGCCGGGCCCGATCCCTCTCACCGGGACCGCCCGTTTCCGGGAAAGTTAGAACACGTTACAGTCAAAGGCGAATCGTGTTCTAGAAGGAGACCGCATGGGTACCCCGGTGATCGTCGAGGCGGTGCGCACGCCGCTCGGGAAGCGCAACGGCTGGCTGGCCGGCCTGAAGCCGATGGCCGTCCTCGCGCACGCCCTGAACGCCGCCGTCGAACGCTCCGGCATCGACGCCGCCGAGGTGGAACAGGTCTTCGCGGGCTGCGTCACGCAGGCGGGCGAGCAGGGCTCGCACATCGGCCGCTACTCCTGGCTCTACGCCGGGCTGCCCTGGCAGGCCGGCGTCACCACGATCGACGCGCAGTGCGGGTCGTCGCAGCAGGCCGTCCACCTCGCCGCGTCCCAGATCGCCGCCGGCGTCGTGGACGTCGCGGTCGGCTGCGGCGTCGAGGTGATGAGCCGCGCGCCGCTCGGCAGCAACGTGCTGCCCGCCGATCCGCGGCCGGACGACTGGTCGATCGACATGCCGAACCAGTTCGAGGCCGCCGAGCGGATCGCCGCCCGCCGCGGCCTCACCCGCGCCGACCTGGACGCGTTCGGCGCGCGCTCGCAGCAGCTCGCCGCCAAGGCGTGGGCGGACGGCCGCTTCGACCGCGAGATCGCCCCCATTACCGCGCCGGTGCTGGACGCCGAGGGCAACGTCACCGGCGAGACCCGCGAGGTCACGCGCGACCAGGGCCTCCGCGAGACGACGGCCGCCGGGCTCGCCAAGCTCACGCCGGTCCTCGGGCCCGAGGGCCTGCACACCGCGGGCACCTCGTCCCAGATCTCCGACGGCGCCGCCGCCGTGCTGCTGATGTCGGAGGAGAAGGCGAACGCCCTCGGCCTCCGGCCGCGCGCCCGGATCAGGACGCAGGCCCTCGTCGGCGGCGAGCCGTACTACCACCTGGACGGGCCGGTCCAGTCGACCGAGCGCGTCCTGCGGCGGTCCGGCATGACGATGAACGACATCGACATCACCGAGATCAACGAGGCGTTCGCGTCGATCGTGCTGTCCTGGGCGTCGGTCCACAAGCCGGACATGGACCGGGTCAACGTCAACGGCGGCGCCATCGCCGTCGGCCACCCCGTCGGCGCCACCGGCGCGCGGCTGGTCACGACCGCGCTGCACGAGCTGGAGCGCCGCGACGCCGGGACGGCCCTCGTCACGATGTGCGCGGGCGGCGCGCTCTCCACCGCCACGATCCTCGAACGGATCTGACAGGCATCCTGGACACGGGCCCCGGTCGTCCGGCCGGGGCCTCCGACCTTGACAGGCGCGAAAGGCGGTCTCGGTGCAGCCGGAACCTGAGGACCTCGGCGGCGGGCTGTGGAGCGTTCCCGTGCCCATCCCGGACAACCCCCTGGCGTACACGCTCGTCTACGCGCTGGAGAGCCCGCGGGGGCCCGTCCTGATCGACGCGGGCTGGCAGCACGAGGACGCCTGGGCCGCCCTCCGCGACGGCCTCGGCACGTTCGGGATCGACGTGCGGGACGTCCGCGGCGTGGTGGTGACGCACTTCCATCCCGACCACTCGGGCCTCGCCGGCCGCGTCCGCGAGGAGTCCGGCGCCTGGATCGCCATGCACCACGCGGACGCCGACATCGTCCGGCTCTTCCACCAGGTCGGCCACGGCGGCCGCCGTGCGTTCGAGCTGACCGCCCTGCGCCGCGCCGGCGCGGCCGACTCGGACCTGACCGGGCCGGCCCAGCAGACCCGGGTGTCGCCGCCCGCGATCCCGGACCGCGAGCTGTCCGACGGCGACCTCGTCGACCTGCCCGGCCGCCGGCTCCGCGCCGTCTGGACGCCCGGCCACTCCCCGGGCCACATCTGCCTGCACCTGGAGGACGGCGACCGCATCTTCACCGGCGACCACGTCCTGCCCCGCATCACGCCGCACATCGGCCTCTACCCGTACGACACCCCGGACATCGACCCGCTCAGCGACTTCCTCGGCTCCCTCGACAAGGTGTCCGCGATGTCGGCGGACGAGGTCCTGCCGGCGCACCAGTTCCGCTTCAACGGCCTCTCCGCCCGCGCCCGCGAGATCATCGCCCACCACGAGGACCGCCTGGCCGAGGTGGCGGCGCTCCTGTCGTCCAGCCCGATCACCCTGTGGGACCTGACGGCCGGCCTGACCTGGCGGCACCCGTGGGCCGACATGTCCCAGCAGGCCCGCCGTATGGCCGCCGCCGAGGCCGCGGCCCACCTGCGCACCCTCGAAACGCGGGGCACGGCCCGCCGCGACGGCACCGACGACCCCCTCCGCTACGTCCTGCGCTGACGATTCCGGCCTCCCGCCCGGTGTCGTCCGGGAGCGCTAGCCTGTCAGCCTCCGATCGGGAGGGGTGGGCGTTCCAGAGGGGAGGCCGACGGGATCAGGGGGTGTGAATGTCCGAGGCATGGCCCGGGCTGGACGAGGCCGTGGCGCGAGCGGCGGACGACCCGCAGGGTGCGCGCGCGGAGGTGCTCGCCCTGGCGGGGACGCTCGCCGAACCATCGGCGCCGGAGTTCCTGGATCACGCGGCGCGCGTCTTCGCGGCGAACGGCCTGCCGGACGAGGCGGGCCACCTCTTCGGGCGGGCGCGTGAGATGGAGGACGCCCAGGCGCGGTCCCTCGGGCTGCCCGCGGACGCCGCACGGGCGCAGCGGACGCTGGTGGAGCTCGTCCCGTCGGGGGCCATCGGTGAATCGAGGCTGCGCGACCATCTGCAGCGGCTGGTGAAGCATCCGGAACCCGGGGAGGCGCACCGGTGGGCGCGCGAGGCGGTGTGCGCGTTCTTCGACGCGGGCACCGTCCCGGAGTACGTCGTGCCCGAGCTGGTGCGGGTCGCGGTGGCGGCCCGGCTCGGTGCGGACGCCGAGAGACGGTTCGCCGCCGAGCGGCTGCTGCGAGGCGGGCTCCTGCCGCGCGCGCCGATCCCGGTGTGGGGGGACCTGGACATCCCGCTGCGCGAGCTCGCCAAGGACGAGGAACTCCTCGACCTGCTGATAGCGGCGCGTCCCGATCCCGGCCTCTACGACGTCCCGGCGCTACAGGCCGCACATCACCGCCGATGGCGGCTGCTCGTCGGGCGGGCCGACGGGGGGCGGCGGCTGCCGCGTGAGTGGTACCGGAACGTGGGCCCGCTGCAGCTGGACGACATGATGGGGCTGGCGTTCGAGGCCGGCGACCGGATGTTCCCGCCGCCGGGCCCCTGGTTCGAACCGGACACCGACCCGGTCGCCTGCGCCGCGACCGCCCGACCGCACCCGCTGGCGCCGGCCGACGGTCCGGGAACTCCGTCCTGGAGGTCGGACACCGACTTCCTGCGGCTCGCGGCGGAGATAGAGGAAGACCACGAGGCGCGCCGTGACCTTGACGCTTTCGTCCGCGGCTTCGGCAAGGCCGACAACATCGACTATCCCTCCCTCGTACGCATGATGCTGAAGCCCGCGCCGATCCGCAGAGTGCTGGGCGAGCAGTTCGCGGCGTGGCGGGAGGAGTGCGCTGCGGGCGACCTAGAGGGCCTGGAGTCGTCGCTCCCGCGGTTGGTACCGATGGCCGAGGCCGTCGAGGGCTCCCGGCGGCTCCCGATGGCCGCGGACGCCATGGGCGCCGGGCTCGTCGACGGCGTCGGCATCACCGACCCGGTGGACGCGGCGTGGCGGGCGCTGCGCGCCGGGCTCCCCGAGGAGCTGCAGTGCCCGCAGGGCTGGGACGCCGCGACGAGCGCCGTCCTGCACGGCGATCTCCTCACCCTCGGCATGGCCCACAAGCGCGTCGTAGTGCACGGGCCCGGCGGGATCGTGCACGAAGACGATCTGCCCTTCTTCGACACGCAGCACCGCTGGTTCACGGGCCCCGGCAGGCTTCTGCCATGGTTCGACGGCACGAACACCTTCCTGTCGCGTCTTCACGGCGGGCGTCCGGAGACCTATCGTCTCGCCGGCGACGGCGGGCTGGAGGTGCCGGACGGCGAGCAACTGCCCTGGCCGCGGAGCGCGACATCCGTTCCGGTGACGTTTCCCGGCGCCACCGAACCGGTGCGGGTGGTTCTCGACGGGGGCGTCCTCCGCATGATCGCGGACGGGCGGACCGTCGCGCGGCGGCGGCCGTACACGGGCGTCCCGCCCGGCTTCTGGCCGCACCTCGCGCCCGTCGACCCGGACGGCTCGGCGGCGCTGCGCCGACTGGAGCACGGCACCGTCGTAGGTCTTCTCGACGCCGCGCTGCCCGGCGGGCGGGAGCTGCACCGCGAACTCGACCGAGCCCTGCCGGAGATCACCGACGCGGGGCTCCGCGACACAGTCCGGACGCTCCTGGAGCGAGCCGCCGGTCACCTGCAGCACGCGCTGCGGCTGTGCGACGCGCTCGGCCGGAAGCGCCCCTCCAGGCTGCCCGGCCGGATCCGGAGCGTGAGCGGCCTGCGGGCCGGCCGGCACATCGGGCAGGTGCCGGCCGTCCGCAGGCTCGCGGAGGTTCTGGGCGAGGCGGCCGAGTCCGGCCCCGCCGGCGACACCCCGCGTCCGCTCGGCCGCGTCGAGCCGCCTCGGCCGAACCATCTTGAGTTCGGCAAACTGGGCGGCACGGCGCTGCTGGCCGCGCTTGCGTGGACGCCGGAGTACCAGCGCGCGAAGGCCCGCGACTGGCTGGGCGCGCTGGGCGACACGCCGTGGGGCGACGGCAGCGGCCGGTGGCGGCGCCTGCGGTTCGATTCGCCGACCGGACAGTCCCCCGCCGGAGAGATCTGGCGGACCCCGGGCGGGGCGTTGGTGATGCTGTCGGGTGTCGCGATCGAGTACTCCCCGACCGGGGAGTTCCACGACTTCGTCATGCCGGGGCGGGAGAGGAGAGACCCGCCGGGGTCGCAGGGCTGGGGCGGAGCCGACCGCATCGCCCGGTTCCTGCGCCTGCTGGACGAACGCGGCCCCGCCCCCCATGACATCTCGGCGGTCCACCGGCTCGCCGGGCGCACCGGACTGCCGGTGCACACCGCCGCGTCCGCCGCCTACGGATACCCGTTCACGGCGGGGCGTGAGCACGAGGCGGCACTGCTGCCGCCCGAGGTCGCCGCGCTCTACGACGATCCCGATACCGGCGAGCGCGCGCCACACGAGTCGTGGCAGCTCGACGCGGTGCTGCGCGAGCCGCTGATGCCGGACGACCCGGAGGACCTGTGGGTCACGGGCCTCGACGTCGGCAAGGCCGTCGCGTGGTGGGACGCCGTGGGGCGCGATCTGGAGCTCTGACGCCCGGACCGGGGTGCGACGCGGGTCACTCTCACGGGTGGGACTCTTGATGAGACTGGAGTCTCATGTTAGAACGTGTTCTAGGTGCGTGCACCAAGCAAGCGCTCAAACGGCCTGCTCGCCTCGTGTGGTCTCCACCCCGGCACGAAGGATCATCCATGGCACTCGCGACGTCCCCCGTCTCCGCCCACCGGGCCTTCCGAGCTCCCGAGATCGACATCATCGATCCCGGCGTGTACGAGCGCGGGGGCATCCCGCACCGGCAGTTCCAGTGGCTGCGCGACAACGATCCCGTCCACTGGCACCAGGACCCGAACGACGGTGTCCCGGGGTTCTGGGCGGTCACCCGGCACGAGGACGTGGTGGCGGTGTCGCGGCGCGCCGACCCGTACTCCTCGCGCGAGCGGTCGGCGATGTTCGAGGAGTTCTCCGACGAGGACATCGCCCTGTACGGGCAGATGATGCTGTTCCAGGACCCGCCGGATCACACGCGGCTGCGGTCCATGGTGAACAAGGGCTTCACCCCGCGGATGATCGGGCGACTGCAGGACCACATCCGGCGGATCTGCAACGAGCTGATCGACGAGGCCGCGCCGCTGGGCGAGTGCGACTTCGTCGAGAGGTTCGCGGCGCCATTGCCCCTGTACACGATCTGCGAGCTGCTGGGCGCCCCGCTGGAGGACCGGGAGAAGATCTTCCACTGGTCGAACAAGCTCGTCGCGTTCAACGACCCCGAGTTCATCGAGGGCCGTGAGGAGTCGACGCTGTGCGCCGCGGAGTTCGCCGAGTGGGGCGGGCAGCTGGCCGCGGCCCGCCAGTCCACGCCGCGCGACGACATCGTGACGAAGCTCCTGCAGCCCGACGCGGACGGCAGCAGGATCACCCTGGAGGAGTTCCAGCTGTTCGTCATCATGCTGTCGATCGCCGGGAACGAGACGACGCGGACGGCCACCGCCGGCGGCATGATCGCCTTCTTCGAGCGTCCCGACCAGTGGGCCCGGCTGCGGGAGGACCGGAGCCTGGTGCCGAAGGCCGTCGAGGAGATCGTCCGCTGGGTCAGCCCGATCAACCAGTTCCGCCGGACGGCCCTCGTCGACACCGAGCTCGGCGGCAAGGAGATCAAGGCGGGCGACAAGGTCGTGCTGTTCTACGGCTCCGCCAACATGGACGAGCGGGTGTTCGAGAACCCGTTCGCCTTCGACGTGGGACGCGACCCGAACCCGCACATCGGCTTCGGCGGCGGAGGCCCGCACTACTGCCTCGGCACCCACCTCGCCCGGATGAACCTGCGGATCATCTTCGAGACGATCCTGGAGCGGATGCCCGACATCCGCCTGGCCGGCGAGCCGCGCCGGCTGCGGTCCAACTTCGTCAACGGCTACAAGGAGATCCCGGTGAGCTTCACGCCCTCGGCTCCCCTGAGAGGCTGACGGCGCCCATCACTCCGGACGAGGAGGTCCGCGGCGATGACCACCACCCCCGACATCGAACTGGTCGACCCCGGCGCGTACGAGCGCGGCGGCGTCCCGCACGAGCAGCTGGCGTGGCTCCGGGAGCACGAACCCGTGCACCGGCACCACGGCGATCCGGAGCGGGACTACCCGCCCTTCTGGGCGGTCACGCGGCACGAGGACGTCGTGCACGTCTCGCGGCATCCGGAGATCTTCTCGTCCTGGCGGCGGCTCGCCCTGTTCGACGAGCCGCCGGAGGAGCACCTCGTCCTGCAGCGGATGATGATGCTCAACCAGGACCCGCCGGAGCACTCGCGCAAACGGAGCATCGTCAACCGCGGCTTCACGCCGCGGGCGATCGGGGCGCTGGAGGCGCACATCCGCGACATCTGCCGGAAGCTCGTGGACGAGACCCTCCAAAGGGGCGAGGAGGCCGACTTCGTCCGGGATCTGGCGGCGCCGCTGCCGCTGTACGTGATCTGCGAGCTGCTCGGCGCCCCGCCGGAGGACCGCGAGAAGATCTTCACCTGGTCGAACACGCTGATCGGCGGGGACGACCCGGAGTTCCAGCGGACGCCCGAGGAGGGCCAGGCGGCGGCGACGGAGCTGTACGCCTACGCCAACGTCCTGGCCGCCGACCGGCGGGAGAACCCGCGCGAGGACATCGTCACCAAGCTGCTCCAGCCGGACGCCGGCGGCGAGGTCCTGACCGGGGACGAGTTCGAGCTGTTCGTGATGCTGCTGTCGGTCGCCGGCAACGAGACCACCCGGAACGCGGCGACCGGCGGCATGCTGGCGCTGCTGGAGCACCCCGGGCAGTGGGAGCGGCTGAAGGCCGGCCGGTCCGTGGTGCGGACCGCGGCCGACGAGATCGTCCGCTGGGTCACCCCGGTCAACCTGTTCCGCCGGACGGCGGTCCGGGACACCGAGCTCGGCGGCCGGAAGATCAAGGAGGGGGACAAGGTCGTCGTGTTCTACGCGTCCGCGAACCGCGACGAGGCGGTCTTCGCCGACCCGTACGCCTTCGACGTGGGCCGGGACCCGAACCCGCACCTGGGCTTCGGCGGCGGCGGGCCGCACTTCTGCCTGGGCTCCCATCTCGCCCGACTTGAGCTGAGTGTGCTTTTCGAAACACTTTTGGACGCGATGCCCAATATTGAACTCAGCGGTAACGTACGCAGGCTAAGGTCTTGTTTCATCAACGGCATAAAGGAGATGCCGGTGCTCGTGCGGCCGGCGTCCCTCGACTGACGGGAGTGGTGCGTGGGCAGGGAACGGCGTGGGTGAGGCAGGCGAGACGGGCGGCCCGCTGCGGGTGGCCCTGCTCTCGTACCGGAGCAAGCCGCACTGCGGCGGGCAGGGCGTCTACCTCAGGCATCTGAGCCGGGAGCTGGTCGACCTCGGCCACACGGTGGAGGTCATCTCGGGCCAGCCGTACCCGGAGCTGGACCGCGAGGAGATCACCCTCACCAAGCTCCCGAGCCTCGACCTGTACCGGGACGAGGACCCGTTCCGCACCCCCTCCCTCGGCGAGTTCCGCGACTGGCTCGACGTCCTGGAGTTCGCGCACATGAAGACGGGCGGCTTCCCCGAGCCGCTGACGTTCAGCCTGCGCGCGCTGCGGCTGCTGCGCGGGCGCCGCCGCGACTTCGACGTCGTGCACGACAACCAGGTCCTCGGCCTCGGCAACCTCGGCATCTCCCGGCTCGGGCTGCCCCTGGTCACGAGCATCCACCACCCGATCAGCGTCGACCGCCGGATCGACATCGAGGCGGCGCGCGGGATCAAGCAGAAGCTCGGCAAGCACCGCTGGTACGGGTTCGTCGGCATGCAGTCGCAGGTGTCACGGCGGATCGGCCCGGTGCTGACGGTGTCGGAGTCCTCCAAGGTCGACATCGTCAAGGACTTCAAGGTCGACCCGCGCGACATCGAGATCCTTCCGCTCGGCGTCGACACCCGGATCTTCCACCCGCGCGGCGAGCGGGTCCCCGGCCGGATCGTCGCGATGGCCAGCGCGGACGCGCCGATCAAGGGCGTGGACGTGCTGCTGCGCGCGGTCGCCAAGGTGGCCACCGAGCGCGACGTGCACGTGATCGTCGTCAGCAGGCCGCGGAAGGACGGCCCGACCGAGAAGCTCGTGCGCGAGCTGGCCCTCGGCGAGCGCGTCCGGTTCGTCAGCGGCATCGGCGACGAGGAGCTGGGCGAGCTGCTCGCGTCCGCGGAGATCGCCGTCGTGCCCTCCCGCTACGAGGGGTTCTCGCTGCCCGCCGTCGAGCACATGGCGTCCGGGACGCCGCTGGTCGCCAGCCGCGCCGGCGCACTGCCCGAGGTGGCAGGCGACGCCGGGATCCTCGTGCAGCCCGGGGACGTGGAGGAACTCGCCGCGACCCTGCACCGCCTGCACGACTCCGCGGAGGAGCGGGCGAAGGCCGGTGCCGCCGGGCTCGCGCGCGTCCAGGAGCGGTTCGCCTGGCCGGCCGTGGCGCAGGCCACCGTCGCGCACTACAGGGCCGCCATCACCCAGCAGAACTACCGGCGTCTGGCCGCCCGCAAGGGCAAGTGAGGGCACGTCCTCTGGACTCCCCCGTACGGAAGGAGCACGACCCTGCTGACCGTGGATTTCCAGCGGTTCCGCGTCACCCCCGGAGACCGCGTCCTGGACATGGGATGCGGCGCCGGACGGCATGCCTTCGAGCTGTACCGCCGGGGTGCGCACGTCGTGGCCTTCGACCAGGACGCCGGCGAGCTGGCCGGCGTGGAGACGATGTTCGGGGCGATGCGCCTCGAAGGCGAGGTGCCCGCGGACGCGACCGCCGAGACCGTGCAGGGTGACGCGCTCGACCTGCCGTTCCCCGACGACCACTTCGACGCGATCGTCGCGTCCGAGGTGCTGGAGCACATCCCCGACGACATGCGGGCGATGCGCGAGCTGCTGCGCGTCCTCAAGCCGGGCGGGAGGCTGGCGGTCACGGTGCCGAGCTGGCTGCCCGAGCGGGTGTGCTGGGCGCTGTCGGAGGACTACCACACCGCCCCCGGCGGGCACGTGCGCATCTACACCCGCGCCGAGCTGGAGGCCAAGCTGAAGTCGGTCGGCTTCAGGGTGGGCGGCCACCACCACGCGCACGGCCTGCACGCGCCCTACTGGTGGATCAAGTGCGCGGTGGGGGTGGACAACGACGGCAACCCGCTCGCCAAGGCGTACCACCAGATCCTCGTGTGGGACATCATGAAGCGGCCGCTCGCGACCCGGCTGGCGGAGCGCGTGATGAACCCGCTGATCGGCAAGAGCGTCGTCGTCTACTTCGCCAAGCCAGCGGCGCCGGGAACGCCGTCGGCCCCGGCCAAGGAGACGGCGGATGCGGTCTGAGACCGCGCCGCCCGCAGTTCCCGGAGTCCTCACGTCGGACGACATCGTCGCGACGGCGCTGAGCATCGCCGCGCAGCAGGAGTCGTCCGGCGCGATCCCGTGGTTCTCGCCGGTGGCGGGCGTGCCCGGCCACGTGGACGCCTGGAACCACATCGAGGCGGCGATGGCGCTGTCGGTCGCGGGGCTCGGCGAGGAGGCCAGGCGCGCGTACGAATGGCTGCGCGGCGTCCAGCGGCCGGACGGGTCGTGGCCCGCGAAGTGGGTGCTTGGCGAGGTCACCGAGCCGGGCGGCGAGTCCAACCACGCCGCCTACGTCGCGGTGGGCGTCTGGCACGAGCTGCTCACCACCGGGGACGCCGGCTTCGCCCGGCACATGTGGCCGGCGGTCCGGCGGGCGATCGACTTCACGCTCGGGCTGCAGACCCGGCGCGGGGAGATCATCTGGATCCGGCACGAGGGCGGCGAGCCGTCCGACCACGCGCTGCTCACCGGCTGCTCGTCGATCTACCAGTCGCTGCGCTGCGCGGTCGCGCTGGCCGAGCACCTCGGCGAGCACCAGCCGGACTGGGAGCTGGCGGCCGACCAGCTCGGGCACGTGGTGGCCGCGCACCCGGAGGCGTTCGCCGACAAGAGCCGCTGGTCGATGGACTGGTACTACCCGGTGCTCGGCGGCCCGGTCCGCGGCGCGGACGCGGAGCGCCGGTTCGACGCGGGCTGGGACACGTTCGTCGTGCCGGGCCTCGGCTGCCGCTGCGTGTCCGACCAGCCGTGGGTGACGGCGGCGGAGAGCTGCGAGCTCGTGCTGGCGCTGGACGCGGCGGGCGACCGCGACCGCGCGCTGGAGCTGTTCACGACCATCCAGCACCTCCGGCACGAGGACGGCTCGTACTGGACGGGCTGGCAGTTCGAGAACGAGCGGCACTTCCCCGGGGACCGCTCCACCTACACGGCCGCCGCGGTGATCCTGGCGGCGGACGCGCTCGCGGACGCCTCCCCCGGCTCCCGGCTCTTCAAGGAGATCGCCGGACGGCCGCTCGGGCCGTCGGAGGCGTCCGATCCGCTGGCGTGCGGGTGCGCGCTGGTCGGGGTCGCCAACCGCGTGTGAGCGCGGTCAGGCGGGCTTCAGCGGGTCGGTGCCGCTGACGCGCTCCAGGACGCGCAGCGACCCTTCCACCCGGCGTTCCTCGAACGCGCCGCTCGCCAGCGCCCGCAGGTAGACGTGGTAGGGCGGCTGCCCGCCGTCCCGCGGGTCGGGGAAGACGTCGTGGATCACGAGGGCGCCGCCGGTGGCGACGTGCGGCGCCCAGCCCTCGTAGTCGCCCTGCGCGTGCTCCTCGGCGTGACCGCCGTCGATGAACAGCAGTGCCAGCGGCGTCCGCCAGAAGGCCGACACGGTGCGGGACTGCCCGACGATGGCGACGACCTCGTCCTCCAGTCCGGCGGCGCCGATCGTCTTGCGGAACGTGGGCAGCGTGTCCATCCGGCCCGTGCTCGGGTCGACCATGGCCGGGTCGTGGTGCTCCCAGCCCGCCTGGTTCTCCTCCGAGCCGTGGTGGTGGTCGACCGTGACCAGGACCGTTCCCGCCGCCCTGGCCGCGGCCCCCAGGTAGACGGCGGACTTGCCGCAGTAGGTGCCGACCTCGAGCATGGGGCCGACTCCGGCGAGGCGGCTCCCGTAGTCCAGGGCGGTCTCGTACAGCGCGAGGCCCTCGCCTTCCGGCATGAAGCCCTTGGCGGAGCGCGCGGTGCGCAGCAGAGCCGTGGGCATGGGCGTCGCCGCGGCCGAACGGGCGGTCGTCCCCGAGTCGGTGGACGCCTTGGTGTGGGTCATCGATCTCCTCCGATCGGGGCACCATATCCGACATCGCCATACTGAGATGCAAGTCTCGCCCCGAGTCCTGCCCACTGGGACTGGAACTTTCCGGGCGGGCGGAATGGCCCGAACCTTGTTCGGTAGGTTGGCCGGCGAGGTGGCGCGGCCCGCGACCCCGGCGGGCGCCCCGGCCACCGCACGCTCACCGTGATTCGCGAACGGAGCAGACGATGAGAGTACGGGTCGACCCGCTGGTGTGCGAGGCGAACGCCGTGTGCGTCGGGCTCGCGCCCGAGGTCTTCGATCTCAACGACGACGACGAGCTCCAGATCATCGAGCCGGACGTCCCGCCGGAGGAGCAGGACCGCGCCCGGCACGCGGTCCGGTCGTGCCCGAAGGCCGCACTGTCCCTGGAGGAGTGACCCGACTGATCACGCCGCACGCTTCCGCACGCGTATCATCCTTGTCGTTCATTCGGACTCCTAGACGGTGATGGAGCGCGGTTGGTGCACGGTCTGGGGAGGCTCCTGGCCGCGGTGGCGCTCGCCGCGCCCCTTGCCCCGGTCTCCGCGGCGCACGCCGCGCCCCTGTCCACCCGCATCCACGACATCCAGGGCGCCGCACACGTCTCGCGGCTGAACGGCGTCGCGGTCGCCCGGGTGCCGGGCGTCGTGACGGCGCTCACCGCCAACGGGTTCTGGATGCAGGACCCTCGCCCCGACAGGAGCGAGGCCACGTCCGAGGGCGTCTTCGTCTTCACCCGGACCCGGCCGAAGGCGCTGGTCGGCGACGCGGTCCGGGTGGACGGCAAGGTCAGGGAGTTCCGCCCGGGCGGCGCGTCGTCCGGCGGGCTCACCCGTACCGAGATCGACGCCACCGCGACCGCGGTCGACGCGCACGGCACGCCGCTGCCGCCGCCGGCCGTGCTCGGCCCGCGCGGGCGCCGGGCCCCGGGCAGCGTGATCGACCGCGGGCAGGGCGACGTGGAGAGGGGCGGCGCGTTCGATCCCCGCCACGACGCCATCGACTTCTACGAGTCCCTGGAAGGCATGCGGGTCCGGATCGACGACGCCGTCGCGGCCGGACCGTCCCGCGACGGCGAGCTGCCCGTGCTGCCCGCCTGGGGCACCGGCGCCCAGGCGCGGACGGCCCGCGGCGGCATCCTCTTCCGCGACGCCGACCCCAACCCCGAGCGGATCATCCTCGACGACGCGCTCGCGCCGCTGCCCGGCATGAACGTCGGCGACCGGCTCCCCGGCGCGAACCACGGCATCCTCGACTACTCCTACGGCGACTACAAGCTGCTGCTCACCGCGACGCCGCGGCGCACCGCGGGCGCCATCACCCGCGAGACCACCCGCCCGCAGCGTCCCGGCGAGCTCGCCGTCGCCACCGCCGGGCTGGACGGGCTGAACCCCGACGCGCCGGCCGCGCGGTTCGACGCCGTCGCGCACGACGTCGTGGACGGCCTGCGCTCCCCCGATCTGATCGCGGTCGCCGGCCTCGGCGACAACAGCGGCCCGGAGGACGACGGCACCGTCGCCGACGACCAGACCGTCGCACAGCTCATCACGGCGATCAGCGCGGCGGGCGGGCCCGCCTACGACTGGCGTTCGGTGTATCCGCGCGACAACTCCGACGGCGGGCGGAAGGGCGCCAACGACCGGGTCGGGTTCCTGTTCCGCACCGACCGCGGGCTCGCGTTCGTCGACCGTCCCTCGCAGTCCGGGCCGGTCCCGGACGATCCGCCCGCGCGGCCCGACCCGGCCGTCACATCGGTCCGGGCCGTCCCGCGCGGCGGCACGGCCGGGCTCACGCTGAGCCCGGGGCGGATCGCGCCGGGCGACGCCGCGTGGGCCGGCACCCGCAAGGCGCTCGCCGGGGAGCTGACCTGGCGCGGCCGCCGCCTCATCGTCATCGCGAACCAGTGGTTCCCGCGCACCGACGACGACGAGCCCCTGTTCGGACGCCGCCAGCCGCCGTCCCAGCCCACCGAGTGGCGCCGCGACGCGCAGTCCCGCACGGTCGCGACCTTCGTGAACTCGGTCCGGAGGGTGGACGCGAAGGCCCAGGTGATCGTGGCGGGCGACCTCAACGACCGCGGAACGTCGGTCCCCGTCCAGACGCTCGCCCAGAGCGCCGGGCTCACCGACCTGCCCGCGGGGCTCCGCGCGGGCGACCGCTACACGGCGGTCACCGCCGGCAACTCCGAGGACCTCGACCACATCATGCTCAGCGCGTCGCTGAACAGGCGCAGGCACCAGTTCGACGTGGTGCACCGCAGCGCGGAGTTCGCCGACCGCGCCGGCGAGCGGGACCCCACCGTCGTCCGCATCGACATGTCGGGGAAGTAGGCACCGCACCGAATTTGGGCGGTGCCAAAAAGATCGTCGCGGCAGGTCCCTGAACGCCTCCGGTGTTTTCCTCCGGCAGGGCCGGGCAACCACCGATCGTCACACCCCCAGCTGGGAGGAGACGTCCCCCATGGCGACTCGATACCGGCCGCACATCAGTCTGGTCGGCCTCATCTACATCATCATCGGCATATTCATCGCGTGGGACCGCGGCTACATCACCGAGGGCCTGCTCCAACGCGTCGTCAGCGCGTTGCTGGCCATCTTCCTCTGGGTCCTCGTCCTGCTCGGCGTGGACTTCCACATCGATTTCTGAACCCCTCGACCCGGCATGGGCCGTCCCGAACCCCCCGCCCCGGGACGGCCCGTGTCCTGTACGACAGGTCCCCATCGCGCTTCGGCCATAGACCGCACAGCGCCAGAAAAGCTACGTTCCGCCCATGACGAAAAAAGACTGCAGTTGCGGACATGGCGGCGGGTGCTCATGCCCGAAGGGCTGCTCCTGCGGCTGCAACGGCTGACCCTGGGCCGTTCCTGATGCCCTACTCGGGGGCGGGCGCGCGCCAGAAGGTCGGGGTGTCGGAGTCCGCGCCGGTGGCCAGGATGTCGGGGCCCATCGTGGTCAGGGTGGTGATGCGCTGATCGCCGGGGCCGGCCAGGCCCGGGACGTCGAGGCGACGCCAGGCCGCGCCGTCGGAGGAGGTCAGCACGGCGGCGTCCCCGTTCGTCGTGGCGGTCACGACGAAACCCCGCGTGGTCGGCGTGACGGCGGTCGCGATCAGGTCGGGGCCGCCCAGGGCGCGCCGTGTCCAGGTGGCGCCGGCGTCAGCAGAGACCAGTGTGTAGCCGGCGGCGATCGCTACCAGGGTGTCGCCTCTCGCGGCGACCTGGGTGAGGGGGGCGGTGAGGCCGGGCGGGAGCTTGGCGGGCGTCCACCTGAGGCCGTCCCGGGACGTCCAGGCGGCGGGCGCCTTGCCCTTGCCGCCGACCGCCACGTAGCTCGAACCCGTCGCGGTCACGTCGGAGGGAGCGCCGTCGATGCCCGTGCGCCGCCAGGCGCGCAGGTCGGCGGAACGCCAGGCCGCGCCGGTTCCGACCGCGACGTGGCCGGACGGCCCGCTGGTGACGGCCACCGGAGGCGGGCCGCCGGGGAGCGTGGCCTTCCGCCAGACCAGACCGTCCTTGGAGGTCATCGCGAGGGGGCCGGAAGACGCGCCCGAGACGCGGCCCACGGCCAGCCAGCCGGGCTTGCCGTGCGCGACATCGGAGAGCCGGCCGCCGGTCGCGGGGAACCGGGAGCGCGTCCAGGAGCGGCCGTCGGGGGTCGTCCAGATCGCGGCACGGCCGTTGGTGCTGCCGACCGCGACGGAGCGTCCCGGGCCCGCGGCCACCGAGCCGATCGAACGTTCGGGGTGGACGGCGCCCGGGACGGTGCGCAGGTCCACGCCGAGCAGGTAGGCGTCGTCGCCCTGCCGTCCGGACTCGGCGAGCCGCTCGCCGGCGACCGTCAGCCCGCTGCTCCGCACCGGCGCGGCGAGCGTTCCGCCCGGCCGCCAGGTGCGGCCGTCGGCGCTGCGCAGCACGGTGTGCGCGCCCTTCGCCGCCTTGACGATGACGGCGAGGCCGGACGGCGTGCCGTCGAAGCGGTCGATGCCGGCGCCGCCGAACTTGCCGGCGACCCGCCACTTCAGGCCGTCCGGCGAGGTGAACAGGAGGCCGAAGCGCTTCGTCCTGCGGTGCTTCTTCCGGCCGGTCGTCTGCTTGCCCTCGCGCACGGTCGCGAACCCGCCGGGGCCGGTCGTGAGTCCCTTGGTCGAGCCGTACGATCCCTGCGCCTGCGGGATGCCGACGTGCGTCCACGTCCGGCCGCCGTCCGCGGAGCGCCAGAGGCCGTCGGCGCCGACGGTCCGGGTGACCTTCTTCTTGCCCCGCTTCTCGGTGACCTTCTTGGAGTACGTCCCGTGGGCCATCACGACATTCCCCGCGGCCGCCACGCGGTCGAGGCCGGTGATCCCCGGGATGCCGTCGATGCGCTGCCACGCGCGTCCGTCCGCCGAACTCCAGGCGACGGCGCGGCCGCCGGAGGCGCCCACGGCGACGAAGCCCTGGCCGGTGCGGGTCAGGTCGTTCACCCGGTCCGCCGGTGTGAAGCCCGCGGCGGGCGTGCGGCGGGTCCAGGTCCCGGCATCGCCGCTCGTCCACGCCACCACGCCGCCGCCGGACGACCGGCCGAGCGCCACCCAGCGTCCGTTCCCGCCGGACAGGAGCCGCGGGGTGTCGCCGGACGGCGGTGCCGAGCCGTCCGGGCCGCGCAGCTTCGCGAGCGACCAGGCGCGTCCGGTGTCGGCGGAGACGACGAACCGGGTCCGCTCCCGGCCGGGGACGCCGTCGCCCTCGGTGCCCGCGGCGACGATCGTCCCGCCCGCGGAGGCGATGGTCGTGAGGTCCTGGACGAGCCCGTCGGTCGCGGCGGCCGGATCGGGGGCGAACAGCCCGTCCGCGGGGATCGGGCCGGGGATGCCCGGTGTGCCCGGCTCGTCGTCGCCCTGGGCGACCACGAAGATCACCCCGCCGGCGACCACGACGAGCCCGGCCGCGACCGTCCCGCGCACCCGCAGCCGCCGCGTCGGCCCCGTCCGCATCGCCGGCACCGGGTCCGGCTTCGGCGGCCCGGCGACCAGCACGTCATCCGGATCGGGCTTCGCCTTCACGCCCCTCGCCGGCCGGGGCGCGGGCCTGGCGTTCGCGGGCTTGCGCTTGGCGGGCTTCGGCTTGGAGGCCTTCGGCTTCGGGGCCGCTTCCGGCTGGGCATCCGCGCGGACGGCGTTGAGGCTCGTGGCCTTCGGTGTGCGCTCGCGGGGCGGAGCGCCGTGCCCCCAGTTCAGGCCGGCGGCGCGCCAGGCCTCGTAGGCGCGCTGCCAGGGCGACAGGGCGGCGGGCATGTCGGCGAGATCGCCGGCGACCCCGAACGTGAGGCGCCGCCGGACGTCGCGGGAGCCCGCCGGCTCCTCCTCGGCCGTCCGCCGCGCCTCATCCTGCTCCGGGGTCCTCGCCGTCACACGCGCTCCTTCACGGTCCTGTTGGACCACTATCAAATCGCGCCACGGGAGCCCTTGTACGGACATCGCGTGAACGGCGGCCGATGGGGCCGCTGAGCGTTCTATCGCCTCAAGTCCGGCGTATCCGATCTTTTACCTCGATCGCCCCCTTGTAGGCATAACCCCGGATGTGGAGGACCGGTGCGCCCGGCGCCCGGTCGCCGTACACCTCCGCCGACACCCCCACACCGCCGGTCTCCACGCGGACGCCCGGCGGCATGATGATCTGGACGGTGGACTTGTAGGCGAGCACCCACAGGGTCGTGACCTGGCCGTCCAGTTCGGCGTCGCGGAGGTCGAGCAGGCCCGTGCCCTTGTAGACGACCGTCGTGAACCGTTCGGGCGGGCGCCAGCGTCCGGCCCGCTTGACCGAGCCCTTGTAGGCGACCTGGAACCGGCCCGCCGGCCCGTGCCCGGCCGACCCCGGGGCGGCCCGGCCGGACGGCAGGTCGGCGGCCACGGCGTCCAGTTCGCCATGCGTGCGCGCGGCGAGGACCAGGTCGATGCGCTCGTCCAGCTCCGTCTCGCTCAGCCGCCCCTCGGCGAAGGCGGTGTGGAGCCGGACGAGCATCTCGTCGCGGTCGCTGTCCGAAGCGCGCAGCGCGGGCGCGGCCTGGTCGTGCTGCTCGACGCTCATCGCATCTCTCCTTCGAGGCGTTCCGCCTCCGCAGCCTGGTCCCTCCACCGCCTGGAGGGTCAAGACGCGATGTATCTTAACTCCCCGCCGCTCGGCTTTCGAGACATTCGGCCGCATCCCGACGCGCGATCATGGCTGCGCCCTTTCCGGACGTCCGTCCACTAGATTCGGATCAGCCCGTTCATCGAGGTGAGGGGGGACGACTCATGGGCGGGACGCCCGGCCGCGCGCACGGCCCGTACACGCTGTACGACCTGGACGAGCTCCCCGAGGAGGGCCGCCGCTACGAGCTCGCCGACGGCTGGCTGCACGAGCTGCCGGGCGACCTCTGGCACGACCACGCGGCCGAGCAGCTCAAGACGATCCTGAAGGACGCGGCCCGCCAGGCGGACGCCGACGTCCACGTCGCCGGCGCCCCGCAGGACGTCACGACCCCGGCCGGCATCCGCAAACCGGACGTCTTCGCCGTGGCCCGCGACGTCGCCCGCGCCGCGCTCGAACGCCGGACCCGGACCTACTACGGCCCCGACCTCATCCTGGTCGCCGAGGTCGTCACGCCGCGCACGGTCAACGAGCAGATCGACCGCGTCCGCAAGGTGGAGGAGTACGCCGCGACGGGCATCCCGCACTACTGGCTGGTCGACCTGGAGCCCCGTCCCACCATCACCCTGCTGGAACTCCGCGACGACCACTACGAGCTGACCGGCAAGGCCCGCTCCGGTGAGACCGTCACGCTCGACCGCCCCTTCCCCATCGCCTTCGACCCGGCCCGCCTCTCCGAGATGGACTAGGCCCGACCGTCTAGGCTCGGTGCGTGCTGCTGCTCACGACGCTCGACGCCTGGCAGGCCCAGGCCGGCCCCCGTTTCGTCCTGTCCGAGGCAGGGGCCGTGTGGGCACCGGACGACGAGTCCGGGCCGCTCGCCGTCGCCGACGACGTATTCAAGGAGGGCCAGGTCGTCGCCGTCACCCTGGACCCCGCCCCCGGGGCCATGCCTCCGCGCGGGGTGATCGACCGGACGACGGCGTCCCGCGTCCGATATGTCCGGCGCGGCCCGGACGGCCGGCACGTCGCGCTGCTGGACCGGCCCGCGACCGCCGAGGCGCTGGATCTGCTGCCGCATCCGGAGGGCGGCTGGTACCGGGAGACGTGGCGGTCGGACGTCGCGTTCACGCCGGACGGCTACCCGGGCGAGCGGGCCGGCGCGACCGGCATCTACTTCCTGCTGCCGCCCGGCGAGGAGTCCATGTGGCACTCGGTCCGGTCGGCGGAGGTGTGGCTGTGGCACCGGGGCGGGCCGCTGACGCTGCTCCTCGGCGGGGACGGGGACCTTCCGTCCGACACGCCGGAGGCGGTCACGCTCGGTGCGGACCTGGCGGACGGGCAGGTTCCGCAAGCCGTCGTCCCGGCCGGCGTCTGGCAGGCGGCGCGCCCGGCCGGGGGCGAGGAGGTCCTGGTGAGCTGCGTCGTCTCCCCCGGTTTCGACTTCGCCGACTTCCGCGCCCTGCCCTGACCGGTCGGGTCAGCGCTTGCGGCGCGGGCGCACCATCTGCTCGGCCCAGAACGGCTGCATGACCCGGCCGATCGCTTTCACGACCGTGCGCCACTCGTCGTCCGACAGCGGGCCGAACACGTCCGCGCCCACCTCGTCGGCAAGGGCGCGGGCTCGGCGGTGCAGGTCGAGCCCGTCCTCGGTGATGCGGACGGAGTGGCGCCGCCGGTCGCGCGGGTCGCGGGTGCGCTCGCAGAGCCCCCGCGCCTCCAGGTCGTCGACGAGGCCGACCATCAGGGTGGGGTCGAGCAGCAGGTATCCGGCCATCTCCTGCTGCGACAGCGTCTCGGACGTGCTGAGCATCGCCAGCACCAGGAAGTGCCGTACCCGGATGCCGTGCGGTTTCAGGTCCTCCTCCAGCCGCTGCTCCAGCCACCATCCGCACTTGGACAGCTGGAAGCCGGCCAGGGAGGCGAGCCCCTCCGGCAGCCCGTCCCGCATGGAACCCTCCACCATGGCAGCAGGTTATATCCGTTCGATCATCGGTTGACTCGATAGTAGAAGAGTTCGACTATTGAGAAATGCCACCAACTCTTGGACTCTTCGCCCTCAACCTGCACTCCTGCGCCGAGCCGCAGGTCGCCGCACGCGTCGCCAAGCTGGCCGAGGACCTCGGATACGACTCGGTGTGGGTGGGCGACCACGTCGTCCTGCCGAGCCCGCGCGTCGACCCGTCCCCGGCGGAGCCGGACGCACCCTTCCTGGATCCGCTGGTCGCCCTCGCCCACCTCGCCGCCCATACCGAGCGGATCGCGCTCGGCACCGGGGTCGTCGTCCTGCCGCAGCGGAACCCGCTCGTGCTCGCCAAGCAGCTCGCCAGCGTCGACGTGCTCAGCGGAGGACGGCTCATCTTCGGGGCCGCGGCCGGGTACCTGGAGCCGGAGATGCGCGCGGTCGGGGTCCCGCCGGAGGGGCGGGGTGAACGCGCCGACGAGTACCTCGCGGCCATGCGATCGCTCTGGTACGACGACAAGCCCGCCTTCCACGGGCGCCACGTGGACTTCGAGCGCGTGGACGCGCATCCGCGTCCCGTCCAGCGCCCGATCCCCGTCGTGACCGGAGGGCACGGCCCGGCGGCGCTCCGACGGGCCGCGCGGCACGCGGACGGGTGGTACGGGTGGATGGTCGGGCGGCGCGCCGGCGCGGAGCTGATCCCCCGGGTGCGCGCACTCCGCGAAGAGGCGGGCCGGGAGCCCCTGCACATCTCGGTCAGCCCGCCGAGACTCCCGGACGCCGAGTTCGTCCGGGCCTACGCGGACCTGGGGGTGGACCGCTTGATCGTCGTCCCGCCCATGGGCGCCACGGCGTCCGACCTGGAGCGCTTCGTCGAGGACCACGCCCCGCGCAGGCTGGGCGCCCGGCCCGTCGCCTGAAGGAACGGTGCGCCGCCCCCGTGCGTGGCCTCACAGGGGCGGCGCACCGCGGGCTCAGTCGGACGAGAACGCCGCGTCGAAGGAGGCGGTGGGCGGCTCCATCGCGTTGAGGGCGCGGACGAACTCCAGGGCCTCGGGCGCGCCCTGCAGGCGGTCCATGCCGGCGTCCTCCCACTCGACCGAGATCGGACCGGAGTAGCCGATCGAGTTCAGCGCGCGGAAGACGTCCTCCCACGGGACGTCGCCGCGGCCGGTGGAGATGAAGTCCCAGCCGCGCCGCAGGTCGGCCCACGGCAGGTGCGAGGAGAGGCGCCCGCGGCGGCCGTCGCCCGTGCGGACCTTGGTGTCCTTGCAGTCGACGTGGTAGATCCGGTCGCGGAAGTCGAACAGGAAGCCGACCGGGTCGAGCTCCTGCCAGACGAAGTGGGACGGGTCGAAGTTCAGCCCGAACGCGGGACGGTGCCCGATCGCCTCCAGCGTCCGGACGGTCGTCCAGTAGTCGTAGGCGATCTCGCTCGGGTGCACCTCGTGCGCGAACCGGACGCCGACCTCGTCGAACACGTCCAGGATCGGGTTCCAGCGGTGGGCGAAGTCGGCGTAGCCGCGCTCCACCATCGCGTCGGGGGTGGGCGGGAACATCGCGACCGTGTGCCAGATCGAGGAGCCGGTGAAGCCGACGACCGTGTCGACGCCGAGCTTCGCGGCGGCCCGCGCGGTGTCCATGATCTCGGCGGCCGCGCGCCGCCGGACGCCCTCGGGCTCCCCGTCGCCCCAGATCCGCTCGGGCAGGATCGCCTGGTGCCGCTCGTCCGGGTGGTCGCAGACGGCCTGCCCGACGAGATGGTTGGAGATCGCCCACACCTTGAGGTCGTGCTTGGCGAGCGTCTCCAGCCTCCGCGGGACGTAGCCGTCGTCGGCGAGGGCCTTGTCGACCTCGAAGTGGTCGCCCCAGCAGGCGATCTCCAGGCCCTCGTAGCCCCAGCCCGAGGCCAGCCGGCAGACCTCCTCGAACGGCAGGTCCGCCCACTGGCCGGTGAACAGGGTGATCGGTCGTGCCATCATGCGCTCCCTTCGACATCGACCCAGCATCGGGACGCGGCGCTGTCGGCGACCGCGGCGAGGACGCGCTGCACCTGCAGGCCGTCGGCGAACGACGGGCGCGGGTCGGTCCCGTCGGCGATGGCGGTGAGCAGGTCGGCGATCTGGTGGGTGAACGTGTGCTCGTACCCCAGGATGTGACCGGGCGGCCACCACCGTCCGGCGTACGGGTGGACGGGCTCGGTCACCATGATCCGGCGGAAGCCGGCCGTCTCGGCGTCCTCGTTCCGGTCGTAGAACCAGAGTTCGTTGAGCGACTCCAGGTCGAACGACAGCGCCCCGGACGTGCCGCTGACCTCGATCCGCAGCGAGTTCTTGCGTCCCGTCGCGAACCGGGTCGCCTCGAACGTGGCGAGCGCGCCGGCGTCGGTGCGGCCGATGAACAGGGCCGCGTCGTCCACGGTGACCTGGGCCGTGCCGCCGCCCGGCACCGGGCGTTCCGGGACGAACGTGTCCAGCAGCGCCGACACCCCGACGAGCGACTGCCCGGTGATGAACTGCGCGGTGTCGATGATGTGCGCGCCGATGTCGCCGAGCGCCCCCGTCCCGGCCTTGTCACGGTCCATCCGCCAGGTGAACGGGGCCTCCGGGTCGGCCAGCCAGTCCTGGAGGTACTGCGCGCGGATGTGCCGGACGGTGCCGATGCGTCCCTCGTCCACGAACCTGCGCGCGAGGGTGACCGCCGGGACGCGCCGGTAGTTGAACCCGACCATCGACCGGACGCCGCGCCCTTGGGCCCGTTCGGCGGCGGCGGCCATCGCCTCCGCCTCCGCGACGGAGTTGGCGAGGGGCTTCTCGCACAGCACGTGCTTGCCCGCGTCGAGGGCGGCGACCGCGATCTCGGCGTGGCTGTCGCCCGGCGTGCAGATGTCGACGAGCTGGACGTCGTCGCGGCGGAGCAGCTCCTTCCAGTCGGTCTCCACCGACGCCCAGCCGAGCGCCGCGGCGGCGGCGCCGGCGCGCTCGGCGGAACGGCCGGCCAGGGCGGTCATGACGGGTGTCAGCGGCGGCCCGAAGAACGGCCCTACGCTGCGCCACGCCTGGGAGTGGGCGCGCCCCATGAACGCGTGCCCGACCATCCCGACTCCGACGGTCGTCATGTTCTGCTCACCTCTCTGTCGTTGCCGGCGCGCCCGCCTGGGGGAAGGGAGGCGGACGCGCCGGCGCCCCCGTCGCTCAGGACTCGAAGCCGAGCGGCATGTACGTGTCGACGTTGTCCTTGGTGACCGTCTCGGACGCCAGGGTGATCGACTGGGGCACCTGCAGCTCGACCAGGTCGGTCATGCCCTTGCCCTGCGCGATCAGCCGGCCCAGCTTGATCGCGGACGCGGCCATCGTCGGCGGGTAGGTGACGGTCGCCTCCAGCACGCCGCCGCCCGACTTGATCTCGCGCATCGCGTTGGCCGACCCGGCGCCGCCGACCATGAAGAACTCCTTGCGGCCGGACTGCTTGATGGCGGCGAGCACGCCGACGCCCTGGTCGTCGTCGTGGTTCCACATCGCGTCGATCTTCTTGTGCGCCTGGAGCAGGTTCGTCGCGACCTGGTTGCCGGACTCGACGGTGAACTTCGCGTCCTGCTTCGCGGTGACGGAGAACCCGTAGGACTTCAGCGCGTCCGCGAAGCCCTTGCTGCGGTCCTGCGTCAGCGGCAGCGTCGCGATGCCCTGGATCTCCACGATGACCGGGTTCGAGGCGCCCTTGTCCTTCAGCTTCCTGCCGACGTAGTGGCCGGCGGAGACGCCCATGCCGTAGTTGTCGCCGCCGATCCACGTCCTGTACGACAGCTTGTCGGGGAACACGCGGTCGAGGTTGACGACCGGGATGCCGGCGTCCATCGCCTTGCGGGCGACCTGGTTGAGCTGCTCGCCGTCGTTCGGCAGGATCACCAGCACGTTCACCTTCGCCCGGATCAGCGACTCGACCGCGGAGATCTGCTGGTTGATGTCGTTGGTCGGCTCGACCGGCTTGAACGTCACGTCCTTGTACTTCTTCGCCTGGCCCTCGGCGTTCTTGGCGATCGCCGCGATCCAGCCGTGGTCCGCGGCGGGTGCGGAGAACCCGATGGTGACCTGCTTGCCGGGCTTGTCGTTGTCGCCGCCGAGCGAGCCGGACTGCGCGGCCGGCGTGGAGTCGCTCTTCTCGCTGTTGCCGGTGCAGGCCGCGGCGAGGCCGCCGGCCGCGACGACGGCACCGCCGAACAGGACGCCTCTGCGGCTCGGACGAGGGCTCTGATCACGCATGACGTGCTCCTGGTGAAGGGATGGGTCGTCCCCCGCCGCGCGCTCCCCGGGACGCGCGGCGCCGGACGTGTGGGGTGGTGGACGTGCGGGTGGTGGACGTGCGGGTGGTGGATGTGGAGGGGTGGTGGACGCCGGAAGGTCAGGTGGGCGAGCGCAGCCCGCGGCGCTGCAGCAGCACGGCGATCACGATGATCACGCCCTTGGCGATCAGCTGGTCGCTGGTCTGCAGGCCGTTCAGGATGAACAGGTTGGTGATGACGGTGAACACCAGCACGCCGAGGATCGACCCCATGACGGTGCCGCGGCCGCCGGTGAGCAGCGTCCCGCCGATGATCACGGCGGCGATCGCGTCGAGCTCGTACAGGTCGCCGTGGGTGCTGGAGCCGGTGGTGGTCCGCGCCATGATGATGATCGCGGCGATGCCGCAGCAGAAGCCGGACAGCGCGTACAGCAGCAGGGTGTGCCGTCGGACGTTGATGCCGGCCAGCCGGGCCGCCTCCGGGTTGCCGCCGACGGCGAACGTCCGGCGGCCGAACGTGGTGCGGTTGAGCAGCAGCCATCCGGCGACCGCGACCGCCGCGAAGATGTACACGACGAGCGGCAGCCCCAGCACCTTGGTGGTGGACAGCGCCTCGATGGCGTCGTTCTCCGGCCGGACGAGCTGGGTCCTGCGGTCCGACATCCGCTGCGCCAGCCCCCGCGCCGCGACGAGCATCGCGAGCGTGGCGATGAACGGGACCAGCCGGCCGTAGGAGATCAGCAGGCCGGTCACGATGCCCGACCCCGTCCCGACGAGGATCGCGCACATCGCCATCACGGCGGGGCCGTAGGACTGCGTCGCCACCGTGGTCGCCCACACCGACGCCAGCGCCATCACCGACCCGACGGACAGGTCGATCCCGCCGCCGATGATCACGAACGTCTGGCCGACGGTGATCACGCCGATGGTGGCGGCCAGCGCCAGGATCCCGACCACGTTCCCGGACGTGGCGAAGTTGTCCGGCTCGGTCACCAGGCCGACGACCGCGAGCAGCACCAGCGCGGCGACCAGCCCGAGATGGTGGATCTCGCGGCTCCCCGCCCCGCCGCCCCGCGCGAACGGCCGCCACGGCCCCCCGCCCGGGGACTTCCCGATCGCGAGCGCCCCGCCGCTCTCGCCTACCCCTACGTCTTTCCGGGGGGTCTGAGGGGCCGACCCCCCAGAGTGATACGTGTCGGTCACAGGGCACTCCCTTCCATGATCATGTTGAGCACGGCGCCCTCGTCGAGGTCGCGGGCGTCGCCGGTGTGCACGATGCGGCCCTCCCGGACGACGAGGACCCGGTCGGCGAGCCCGAGCACCTCGGGGACCTCGCTGGACACCAGCAGCACCCCGATCCCGCGTCCGGCCAGTTCGCGGATCACCGCGTACAACTCGGCGCGGGCGCCGACGTCGACGCCGCGGGTCGGCTCGTCCAGGATCAGCAGCCGCAGCCCGGCCGCGCCGAGCAGCCAGCGCGCGAGCACGACCTTCTGCTGGTTGCCGCCCGACAGCGTCACCACGGGGCGTCTCGGGTCGGGCGGGCGGATGTCGAGCGCCTGGATCTGGCGGCGCACGTCGGCGAGCTCGCGGCGGCGGCTGAGCCAGCCGAACGACGCGTACCGGGACAGCCCGGCGACGCTGACGTTCCCGGCGACGGTCTCGTTCATCAGCAGCGCCTGGCTCTTGCGCTCCTCCGGCGCCATGCCCATGCCGCGCCGCACCGCCGCGCCCGTGTCGCCGGGACGGACGGGACGCCCGTCCACGAGCACCCGCCCCCGCGCGGGACGCCGCGCGCCGTAGACGGTCTCCAGGATCTCCGAGCGCCCGGAGCCGACGAGCCCGGCGAGGCCGACGATCTCGCCCGCGCGGACGGTGAGCGACACGTCCTCGAACGCGCCGGGCAGCGTGAGGTTCTCGACCCGGAGCACCTCGGGACGGTCGTCGGCGGGCTCCGGCCGCTCCGGGAACACGTACTCCACGTCGCGTCCCGTCATCAGGGACACGATCTGATCCGTCGAGGTGCTCTGCGCGGGCAGCCCGCCCGCGACGGAACGACCGTCCTTGAGCACGGTGACCCGGTCGCCGATCTGGCGGATCTCCTCCAGCCGGTGCGAGATGTAGACGACCGCGACGCCGGCGGCGGTCAGCTCGCGGATGATGCGGAACAGGTTGTCCACCTCGTCGTGGGCGAGCGCGGCGGACGGCTCGTCCATCACGATCAGCCGGGCGTCGTGCGACAGGGCCCGGGCCATGCTGACGACCTGCTTGCCCGCGGCCGGCAGCCGCCCGACCTCGCGCCGCGGCGGGATCTCACCGTGCCCGAGGCGGCCGAGCAGCTCCCGCGCCGCCCGCTCGGCGTCGCCGCGCCGGGTGAAGCCGAAGGTCGCCTTCTCGTGGCCGAGGAAGATGTTCTCGGCGACCGACAGGCCGTCCACCAGGTCGAGCTCCTGGTAGATGGTCGCGATCCCGGCCCGCATGGCGGCGGTGGGACCGGCGAGCCGCACCGGCCGCCCGGCGAAGACGATCTCGCCCGCGTCCGGCTGGTGCGCGCCGGCGAGGACCTTGATCAGCGTCGACTTCCCGGCGCCGTTCTGCCCGAGCAGGCAGTGCACCTCGCCGGGGCGGACGTCGAGGTCGACGCCGTCCAGCGCGCGGACGCCGGGGAACTGCTTGACGATGCCGCGCATCCGCAGCAGCGGTTCGGGTTCGGACGAGCCCATCGGGCCTCCTCGGGGGGCCGAAAAGAGGTCAGGACGCGGAGAAGGAGAAGACGTGGTCGCTGATGAGCCGGGCGCCGCCGACCACGCCGGCCGCGCCGGCGAGCTCGGACAGCACGATCGGGAGGTTGCCGGTCGCGAGCGGCGCGGACCGGCGGTAGACGACGCTGCGGATCTCGGCGAGCAGCGCGTGGCCGAGGCCCGCGACGCCGCCCGCGATGATGACGAGGCCGGGGTTGAAGAAGCTGACCAGCCCGGCGAGCACCTGCCCGACGTGCCGGCCGCCCTCCCGGATGATCTGCACGGCGACGGGGTCGCCCGCGGCGGCCGCCTCGCCGACGTGCTCGGCCGACAGCTCCCCGTGGGTCTCCAGTAGTGCCGCGAGCTGCGCCGACTCCCCGGACCGCGCCGCGGCCTCGGCGTCCCGGGCGAGCGCCGCGCCGCCGAAGTACGCCTCCAGGCACCCCGCGTTGCCGCAGGCGCAGATGGGCCCGTCGTCGTCGACGCGGATGTGCCCGATGTCGCCGGCGCTGCCGGACATGCCCCGGTAGATGGCGCCGTCCACCACGATGCCGCAGCCGATACCGGTGCCGATCTTGACCAGCAGGAAGTCGTCCACCGACCGCGCGAGCCCCGCGTGCAGCTCACCGAGCGCCATGAGGTTCACGTCGTTGTCGACGAGCACCGGGCAGCCGAGCTCCTGCCCGATCGCGTCCCGCACCGGGAACCGGTCCCAGCCCGGCATGATCGGCGGGACGACCGGCATGCCGTCCCGGAAGCTGACCGGCCCGGGGACGCCGATGCCGGTCCCGTGCACCTGCGGGATCAGGCCCTCGTCGCGCAGCTTGCCGAGCAGGTCCAGCGCCCGGTCGAGCACCACGGTCGCCCCCTGCCGGACGTCGCACTGCTCGCTCACATGGCCGAGCACCTCCAGCGCGCCGTCGGTCACCGCGACGTCGATCGAGGTGGCCCCGATGTCGAACGCCACGAACCGCAGGCTCGGCGACAGCCGGACGATCCCGGACCGCCGGCCGCCGCGCGAGGCGGCCAGCCCCGCGCCCTCCACGAGGCGGAGCTCGACCAGCCGGTCGAGCTCGACGGCGAGCTTCGACCGCGACAGCCGGACGACGTCGCCCAGCTCGGCGCGCGAGCGCGGCCCCTCGTCACGCAGCAGCCGCAGCAGGCGTGCCTGATGCACGTTCTGCGGACGAGCCGACATGCGCATCACGCCGTCCTCTCGGGATCGATCCGGAGCCGTGTGACCCCGGTCTCATGCCGAGACCGTAACCGGCTTTCGCCGCCTTGAGAAGACCTTTTCCCTAGATCATTCGAACTTTCTCCACTCAGAGGACAAAGATGGACCGACAACGGCCCCGCGCCGCCGCGCGAGGGGCGCGGCGGCGCGGGGCCGTCGGCGAAGACCGGCGACGCGGGTCCGGTCAGTAACTGACCGGCTGGCGGCCGCTGCTCATGGTTCGCATGATGTGCTCGACCAGGGTGATGAGGACGCGTTTGGCATCCTCGCGGTCGCGCACGTCGCAGGAGATCACCGGGATGTCGGGGGACAGGTCGAGGGCGTCGCGGACCTGCTGGGCCGTGTGCTGCCCGGCGCCGTCGAACCGGTTGACCCCGATGATGAACGGGACGCCGCGGCGTTCGAAGTAGTCGACCGAGGCGAAGCAGTCGGCGAGCCGGCGGGTGTCGACGAGGACGACCGCGCCGAGCGCGCCCTTGGCCAGCTCGTCCCACATGAACCAGAACCGGTCCTGGCCCGGGGTACCGAAGACGAACAGCACCAGGCCGTTGGGCAGGGTGATGCGGCCGAAGTCCATCGCCACGGTCGTCGTCGTCTTGTTCGCGACGGCTGTGGTGTCGTCGATCCCGATGCTCTTCTCGGTCAGTGCCTCCTCGGTGCGCAGCGGGCGGATCTCGCTGACCGCGCTGACCAGGGTGGTCTTGCCGACGCCGAAACCACCGGCCACGAGGATCTTGACCGTCAGCGCCGAGTCGCCCTGGTGGGCGCCCGTGTCAGAGCGCACGGATTCCATCGATCACTTCCTTGAGTACGCGCTCGCTGGGGAACTGCGCCACCGGCGCGGGTCGCCGGACCTGTATCAGCGAGTGGTCGAGCAGGTCACCGAGCAGGACACGGACGACCCCGAGGGGAAGTTCCAGATCCGACGCTATCTCGGCGACCGACAACGGGGTGCGGCAAAGCTCCAGGATCATGTCATGTTCGGGCTCCGGCGCCCACGGGTTCACCGGAAGCGCGTGGGCGTCGTCCGCCGCCTCCGGTGGTTCGGCGACGGCGATCAGCGCGACCAGGTCGAACTCCACGCCGTCGTAGTGCGTACGGCCTCCGGTGAGCGCGTACGGGCGCACGACGGGGCCCGCCGCGTCGTCGTACCAGGCCGTGCCGCCCATGTCACGCTCCGCCGGTCTCGGCCGCGGCCCTCGGGTTCGCCGACAGATGCTGCCCGACCCGGGTGACCAGCATCGCCATCTCGTAGGCGATGATCCCGAGGTCGGCGTCGGCGTCGGCAAGGACCGCCAGGCAGGCGCCCTGCCCGGCGGCGGTGACGAACAGGAACGACGACTCCATCTCCACGATCGTCTGCCGGACGGGGCCGCCGCCGAACGACTCCCCCGCACCGCGCGCGAGGCTCTGGAAGCTCGCGGCCACGGCGGACAGGTGGTCGGACTCCTCGGCGGACAGCCCGCTGGACGCGGCCATCCGCAGCCCGTCGCTCGACAGCACCACCGCGTTCTGCACGGGAGCGACCCGCTGGACGAGGCTGTCCAGCAGCCAGTTCAGCTCACCGCCGGATCCGCCCGGGAACTCCGCGCCGGAGTGCTGGGCATGTGTCATGGGGTGTCGTCCTCCTGGTCACCTGGGTTGCCTGCGGTCTCCACGTCGACGGCGTCCTGCCTGCCGCGCTCCCAGCCGCGCTGCATGGCGGACATCATCGATCGCATCGTCTCGGGCGAGCGGGGCTCGCCGTCCTCCGGTCCCTCGTCCGCCGGAACGGTCCCGGCGTCGCCCTCGGGCAGTGCGGCGTCCGCGGGAACCGAGTCCATCGGGACGGGCGCCGCGAGCGGCGTCCCGGCCGGCTCGGGCGCCGGCGGCGGTTCGGGCGGGGCCTCGGCCTGCGCGGCGAGGTGCGCGTCCACACGCTGCTTGAGCTGGGGCGCCAGATGCGTCTGCCGCCTGCGCTTCGGCAGCTCGCCGTCCTTCAGCGACGGCGGGGGCTCCGGGGGCGTCTCGGCGGACGCGGGTTCGGGCTCCGGCGCGAGCGGCTCGGCGGGTTCGGCGGGACGCGCCGAGCCGGCCGAGAGCGGCTCGGCGACGAGCCGCACGACCCCGCCGGAGTCGGTCCGGTCTCCTGCGGGAGGACGCCCCCCCGCACCCCCCGTAAAAGCCGTCTGGTCCGGCTCGATGGCGGGCCGGGTGAACGCCGACAGCGCCGCGGCCGGGTCGGACACCGTCTGCATCGGCCCGGTGGTGCGGCGCACCGCCGGCGTCTCCGGTTCGGCGTTCTCCACGATGAGCGAGCCCGGGATCAGCGCGATCGCGGTCGTCCCGCCGTACGGGGACGGGCGGAGCGTGACGGTGATGTCGTGCCGCTCGGCGAGCCGCGCGACGACGAACAGCCCGAGCTGGGCACTGTCGGACGGGTCGAACTCGGGAGGGTTGGCGAGCCGCTCGTTGGCGGCGCGCAGCGCCTCCTCGGTCATGCCGAGCCCGCGGTCCTCGACCTCGATCGCGAAGCCGCTGGCGACCGGCTGCCCGCTGACCCGCACCGGCGACTGCGGCGGCGAGAACGTGGTGGCGTTCTCCACCACCTCGGCGAGCAGGTGGATGACGTCGGCGACGGCGGAGCCGAGCAGCGCGAGGCGCGGCAGCGGCTGCACCCGGACGCGCGGGTAGTCCTCGACCTCGGCGACCGCGCCGCGCACCACGTCCACCAGCGGGACGGGGCGCCGCCAGCCGCGGCCCGCCGTCTTCCCGGCGAGGATGACCAGCCCCTCGGCGTGCCGGCGCATGCGGGTCGCGAGGTGGTCGAGGCGGAACAGGTCGGACAGCTCGGACGGGTCCTCGGTGCGGCGCTCCATCGTGTCGAGCAGGCTGAGCTGGCGGTGCAGCAGCGCCTGGTTGCGGCGCGCGAGGTTGACGAACACCTCGCTGATGCCGCGCCGCGCCGCGACCTCGCCCTCCGCGGCCACCAGCACGGCCTCGCGGGCCCGGTCGAACGAGTCGGCGATCTGCCGGATCTCGGTGATCCGGTACTCGACGCCGGGTTCGGGTTCGGGCTCGGCGGGGTCCCCGGCGCGGATCTGCTCGGCGAGCAGCGGCAGCCGCTTCCGGGTGAAGTCCACGACGCCGCCGGCGAGCGTGCGGCACTCGCGCAGCAGCCGCCGGGAGACCCGGACCGCGATCAGCGTGGACAGCACGATCGCGAGCAGGCCGAGGCCGCCCGCCAGGCCGAGCCGCGCGAACGAGCGGATCGCGATGCCCTGGGCGTGGCCGATGACCTCGTCGAGGGTCTCGTTCTCGAAGTCGTACAGGCGGCCGTTGGCGGTGTCGGCGACGGACCGCCACACCGACGGCTCGACGGTCGGGGCGCGGGCACCGCGGGCGGCGCCCTGTCCCGCCCCCGTCTTCGCGCCGGCCGGCCCGCCGGTCTGGCGGGTCGTGCGGGGCGCGTCCGCGCCATGGATCACCTGGTCCTCCAGCTCGCGGAGCTGGATGAACTGCGGCGACGCGATGAGGCGCTGGTAGCTGGCGCGGGACCTGTCCGGCAGGTTCGGCGCGTTGTCGGCGTACAGCATCCGCTGCGCCCCGACGAGCTGCGCGAACTCGCCGCGCTCGGCGGCGGTGATGTGCCCGGCGGCGAGCGCACCGGTCAGCAGGGCGTCCTCGCGGGCCATGAACTCGCGGGCACGGCCGACGGCGATGAGAGTGCGGGTGTCGGCGACGATGAGCCCGTCTCCGGGCGTCGCCGAGGTGTAGACGGCGAAGGCCGCGTCGATGATCTCGTCGTACTGGCGGAGCACATGACTGCGGTCGGCGACCCGCTCGTCCACGCTGCGGCGGATCGCCTCGAGGTTGCCGGTCTTCTGCACGAGCCCGTCGATCCGCCGGACCGTAGCCGGGAGGATCGAGCCGCGCAGCCCCTCGTCCCGGGCGCCCTGGCGGACCGCCTCGGCGGCCTTGTCGGTGGTCTGCCGCTGCGTCCGCATCGTGCCGAGGTCGGTGCCGCGGGTGCCGCCGAGCTCCGCCGTCGACAACCGCCGCTCCTTCTGCACCGCGTCGATGAGCCGCTGCGCGGGCAGCACCGTCTTCTCTTGGAACTTGCGGCTCTGCAGGAGCAGGTGCGCGTCGCCGTAGGTGATGCCGGTGACGAACACCCACAGCGAGGCGATCGCCAGCAGCGGCACGAGGACCAGCAGGGTGATCCTCGCCCGGATGGAGGAGAGACGCGGGCCCATCACGGCTGGCGGACCCTGCTCAATGGCGTCGCCTTCGGCATTGGGGGGCGGTACATGCGGGGGAAACCTCCCGATGCGTGGGAGTACGGGGGTGTGCGGGAGCCTACTACGTCGCGGGTTCACGATGACCGGTCATCTGATCACCGTGCGCCACCTCCTCTTCGTCGGGCCAGGTCAGGACGTGCTCCATCAGTGCGACGAGCACCTCCTTGGACGACTCGCGGCGGCGGACGTCGCACAGCACCACCGGGACGTCCGGATCCAGGTCGAGCGCGATCGCGACGTCCTGCGCCCGGTGGGTCCGGACGCCGTCGAAGCAGTTCACGGCCACCACGAACGGCACGCCGCGGCGCTCGAAGTAGTCGATCGCGGGAAAGCAGCTCTTCAGCCGGCGGGTGTCGGCCAGCACGACGGCGCCGATCGCGCCGGAGGCGAGCTCGTCCCACATGAACCAGAACCGCTCCTGGCCGGGCGTGCCGAACAGGTAGAGCAGCAGCTGGTCCGACAGCGTGATCCGGCCGAAGTCCATGGCGACGGTGGTGGTCTCCTTGGCGCCGATGCCGGACACGTCGTCGACCGCGACGCCGCGTTCGGTCAGCGGCTCCTCGGTGTGCAGCGGCCTGATCTCGCTGATCGAGCCCACCATGGTGGTCTTCCCGGCGCCGAACCCGCCCGCGATGAGGATCTTCGTCGTGACGAGCGGCCGGTCCGCCAGGCCCGGCGGCCGGGCGGGCGGCCCGTCAGAGTGCGCGGAGACCATTGAGCACCTCCCTCAGTACGCCCTTCGGCGGGCGGCGGCCCTCGGCCGGCCGCGCCTCGGCCACCACCGCGACGAGGCCCTCGTCCCGAAGGTCGCCGAGCAGGACCCGGACGACGCCGATGGGCAGGCCGAGGTCCGCCGCGAGGTCGACGACCGGCAGGGGCCGCGCGCAGCCGCGCAGCACCCGCGTGTGGTCCGGGCTGTAGCGCAGCCGGTCGCCCGCCGGGACGCCGGTGGCCGCGACCACCGCGATGAGCTCGAAGCCCGCGCCCTCCGGCCGGGTCCGTCCCCGGGTCATCGCGTACGGGCGCACGACCGGACCGGCGTCCCGGTCCAGCCACCGCTCTGCCGACGGGGTCATCGGTCAGAAGCCCCGCGACCCCGGCCCCCCGGCGCCGCCGAAGCCCTGGCCGCCCGGCTCGGCGCCGAACCGCGGGCTCGCCTGCAGGTGCTGGCCGACCCGCTTGACCAGCACCGCCATCTCGTAGGCGACGAGGCCGGCGTCGGCCTCCGCCTCGGCCAGCACGGCGAGGCAGGTGCCGTCGCCCGCGGCCGTCACGAACAGCAGCAGCGCGTCCATCTCGATGATCGTCTGCCGGACGTTCCCGCCCGCGAAGTGCCGGCCGGCGCCGCGCGCGAGGCTCTGCACGCCGGAGGCCAGCGCGGACAGGTGCTCGGCGTCCTCCCGGGCGAGCTCGTTGGACGCGGCCACCGCCAGCCCGTCGCGCGAGAGGATCACGGCCTGCCGTACCGTCGTGACCCGCTCGGCGAAGTCGTTGAGCAGCCAGTTCAGCTCACCGGTCACGGTGTTGTGCATCATCGGGTTCCCTCATCCCCCACATCGGAGGCGCGTCCGCGCCGCCATCCCTGCTGTATCGAAGCCATCAGAGAGCGTGCCTCTTCGGGCGAGCGTGCGATACCCCCGGCCGTGGCTCCGCCGGCCCGGGGCGGCGGCGGGGGCGTCTTGCGCAGTTGCGGGGCCAGGTTCTTCTGCCGCACGCGGCGGGGCAGCCCCGCGTAGGTTTCCGCGGGCCGCCAGTCCTCGGCCGTGTTGCCGTCGTCGTTCCCACGGGTGTTCTCGTGCTCGTCCATCGCCACCACCTGCTCTTCCGCCGGCTCGTCCTCCAGCGGAGGTACGGCGTCGTCCGACCAGGGGTTCGGTGCGGAGCGCGGCGGCAGGGCGCGCACCGGCTCGTCCGGGACGGGCCACGGCGTGGCGGGTCCGGTGAGCTCCGGCAGCGCGGGCGGCGCCTCCAGGTGGCCGCCGGCCCCCTCCAGGTGCCCTGGAGCGTTCCGCAGTGGAACGACCGCTTCCGGAGCCGGCGCGGGCACCAGCACGGCCTCATGCTCTCCGAACTCGTGCTCTCCGGGGAGGCCGTCGGTCACGGTGTCGAGGGGGGACGCGACGGCGGGCGCGGGGTCCTCGTCCGGTTCGGACGCCGGCGGCAGCATCCCCGCGGCCATCTCCTCGGCCGGCACCACGAGCTCGTGCGGCAGCAGGACGATCGCCGTCACCCCGCCGTACGGGGACCGCTGCAGCGTCACCGAGATGTCGTGCCGGGCGGCCAGCCGCGCGACGACGAACAGGCCGAGCTGGTCGGTGTCGACCAGGTCGTACTCGGGCGGCTCGGCGAGCCGGCGGTTGGCCTCGGCGAGCAGCTCCGGCTTGACGCCGAGGCCGCGGTCCTCGATCTCGACGGCGAAGCCGATGCCGACCCGCTCGGCCATGACCCGCACCTCGGTGTTGGGCGGGGAGAACGCCGCGGCGTTCTCGATCAGCTCGGCCAGCAGGTGGATGACGTCGGCGACGGCCGCGCCGACCAGGCCGTCCTCGGAGTCGCTCAGCACGGTGGCGCGGGTGTAGTCCTCGATCTCCGAGACGGCGGCGCGCAGCACGTCGGTGAACCGCACCGGCCGCCGCCAGCCGCGCCCGGGCGTCGCGCCGGACAGGATGATCAGGCTCTCCGCGTGCCGCCGCATGCGGGTGGTGAGGTGGTCGATCCGGAAGAGGTCCTCCAGGTCGTCGGCCTCGGCGCGGCTCTCCAGGCCGTCCAGCATCGTCAGCTGGCGGTGCAGCAGCGACTGGTTGCGGCGGGCGATGTTGAGGAAGATGCGGCTGACGCCGGCGCGCAGCTCGGCCTGGCCGACGGCGGCGTCGACGGCGGTCCGCTGCACCTGGGCGAACGCCTCGGCGAGCCGGGCGACCTCGGTGGTGCGGCCGGCGTGCAGGGGCGGGGCCTCCGCGGCGACGTCCACGCTCTGGTTGCGGCTCAGCCGGGCGACCACGCCGGGCAGCCGCTCGCCGGCCAGTTCCTCGGCGGCCCCCCGCAGCCCGACCAGCTCGCGGACGAACCCGCGCGCGAAGCGCAGCGTCAGCAGCACCGAGACGAGGACCGCCAGCAGGCCGAGGCCGCCGACGACGCCGAGCCGGACGTAGGCCGCCCGGCCCAGGTCGTCGGCGTGCTCACCGGCGCGCCTGGAGTTGCTCAGCACCATCGCGTTGACCGACATCACGAGCGGCTGCGCCGTCCGCTGCCACTCGCCGGCCTCGACGGGGAGCCGCCTGCGCGGGTCGGCGTCGGCGATCCGGTCCTCCATCGCCTTGAAGCTCTGGTACCGCGCGGACGCGAAGACCTGGACGGTGCCGGTCCGGTAGATCGCGGGGTCGAGCAGCGAGCGCTGTTTGATCCACTGCCAGCGCTGCTCGCCGACCATCTCCACGAACATCCGGTGCTCGGCCGGGGTCATCCGGCCCTTGGTGATGAACGCGCTCGCGACCAGCGCGCTCTCGCGCTGCAGCAGCTCCATGGCGCGGCCGGCGTGCCGGGTGGACAGCGTCCAGTTGTAGAGCGCGGAGTCGTCGATGACCACGAGGCTGTCGTAGAGCCGGTGCATGTCGTCGACCATCGTGCCGTAGCCGTTGATCGCGGTGAGCCGGTCGACGGACCGCGCGTCGACGGCGGCCCGGAGCCCGCCGAGCCCGCCGAGCGCCCGGAGCACCTCGGTGACGCGGCTCTCCATCTCGGCGTTGGTGGCGCTGCGCGCCGCGCTCGATGTCGCCTCGCGGCGGAAGTTCTCGACGGCCGCGTCGACGCGCGACCGCTGTGAGACCAGGGCGGCGGGGGTGCCGCCCGGGGTGGACCGCGGGGTGCTGAGGAACATGGCGGACGCCTGGCGCTCCTTGCCCAGCTCCAGCAGGACGCCCTGGCCGCTCGGCGCGAACTCGCGGTCGAGCGTGTGGTACCGGCGCTGGGCGAGCGCGTCGCGTCCGGTGACGATCGCGGCGTACCCCCAGAGCGCCACGAGCGAGAGCAGCGGCACGAGCAGCAGCGCGGTGACCTTCGAGCGGATCGAGCGCGTACGGGGGGTTCTCATGTGACCTCGAACGTTCCGGCACGGAGGGTCCCTGGGATCATAAAGGCCGTCCGCGACGGGCCCGCAACCCCTTTGGCGGCTTTCGGACGCATTGCCGCTATTCCTGGCCACCTGCGGCGATGTTCGAAGACACGATGATCTTGTCCAATCTGACACAAGGAGATAGCGGCAAATCCGGACAATTTGCTTCAATTCCCCCTGTCCTCGGAGGAGATTGCACCATACTCTGCTTCTTCACCCCACCGCTCACGCCGCGGCCGGCAAGGGAAGGAGATCCGCGATTCCTACAGGCAACGACGACGGCCGGGCCGGGAGGACGGTTCCCGGGCCGGAGGGCGTTACGATGCCCGCCGTGAGTCCCGAAAGCCAGGCATCCGAGGCACTGCCGTCCCGACGGCGCCGCACCCCCCGCGGCGGCCGGCACCGCGGCGACGAGTCCTTCCTGCTGCCTCCCGGATCCCCCACGCTGGTCCTCGCCGTCCCCGGGTCCGCCCGGCAGGCCGGCACCGAGATCGCCGCCGAACTCGCCCGGCTCGTCGAGATCGAGCACACCGGCCAGCCCGCGTACGTCGGGCACCTGCAGGGCGACGAGGCGAGCCTGGGCGGCGTGCTCGCCGGGCTGAGCCGGGAGGAGGACGAGCCCACGGCCGTGGTGGTGCCGCTGTCCACCGGCCCCGACCCGGCGCTGGACGCCGCCGTCCGGGCCGCGGTCGAGGCCGCGCCCGTGCGCGCCGTCGCCGCCGAGCCGCTCGGCCCGCACCCGCTCATCGCCGAGGCGCTGCACGACCGCCTCGCCGACGCGGGCCTCGCCCGCGCCGACCGCATCCGGCTGATGACGATGGTGACCGCCGCGTCCGGCGTCATCGTGGCCACCCCCGGTGACGCGACGGCCGTCCGACAGGCCGAGGTCACCGGCGTGCTCCTCGCCTCCCGTCTCGCGGCCCCCGTCTTCACCGCGTCGCTGAACGACGAGGCGTCCGTCAAGGCGGCGGCCGAGCAGCTGCGCGCTACCGGTGCCACCTCCATCGCGATCGCCCCGCACCTGATCGGCCCGGAGCCGGAGGCCGCGCTGGTCGCGACGGCCGCCGCCACCGTGGGCGCCTCCCACTCGGCCCCACTGAACGTCCACCCGGCCCTGGCCCGCCTCGCCGCCCTCCGCTACGTCGAGGCCCTGCTTCCCCAGGCGTAGCGGTGCCGGACCGGGGACGCCCCCGGGATCAGCGGTTCTTGAAGTCGGGGGGGCGTTTCTGCAGGGTGGCCGTCATGCCTTCGGCCAGGTCCTCGCTGAAGAAGGCGAGGGTCTGGACGGCCGTCTCGGCGATGAGCTGGCGGCGCAGGCCGGGGACGTCCAGGGACGCGTTGAGCAGCTCCTTGGTGCGGCGCAGCCCGTACGGGGACTTGGTGAGCAGCTCGTCGGCGAGGGACCGGGCGGCCGCCCCGTCCCCTCCCTCGGCGGTCATCTCGGTGATGAGCCCGAGGGCGTCGGCGCGCGCCGCGTCCAGCCGCTGGGCCCGGTAGGAGATCTCGGCCGCCCTGGCCGGGCCGACCAGCCGGGGCAGCAGCCAGGACAGGCCGCAGTCCCCGGCCGACAGGCCGAGATCGGTGAACGGCACCACGAACCGGGTGGTCGGGTCGGCGACCCGCAGGTCGCAGGCCAGCGCCCAGGACACGCCCATGCCCGCGACGGGTCCGTGCAGCGCCGCGATCACCGGCTGCGGGATCTCCCGCAGCCGCGCGGTGACCTCGCCGCCGCGGGCGATGCCCCGGTAGAGCCGCTGGACGCGGCCCTCGCCGCTCTCGCCGTCCGGGTCGCCCGCCTGGAGGTCCATGCCCGAGCAGAACCCGCGGCCCGCGCCGGTCAGCACGACCACCCGGGTGGACGGGTCGCCCATCAGCCCGTTGAGGACGTCCAGCATCTCCTCGGTCAGGGCGCCGTCGACGGCGTTCAGTCGCTCCGGACGGGACAGGGTGATCGTGAGCACCCCGTCCCGCCGGTCGAGCTCGATCCCGGCCAACGGCTCAGGAGGTGAGCTGCTGGATCAGGGGGCCCATCTGCTCGCCCACGTTCCTGAAAACGGTCAGCGGCTCGGCCGCGTTGATGGCCGCCCAGTTGTCCCGCACGTCCTCGACCGACAGCGTCTTCTGCTGCCCGTAGCCCGGCCCCTCCGCCACGAGGATCTTCGCGATGCGGCCGCCGCCGACGGTGTAGACCTCGCCGGAGTCCTCGTTGGACTCGTGCACGAGGTAGGCGACGAGCGGCGTGACCTGGTCGACGCCGAGCCTGCCGGCGAAGTCGGCGGGAAGCAGGTCCTCGGTCATGCGGGTCCACGCGACAGGGGCGATCGCGTTGGCCCTGATGTTGTACTTGGCGCCCTCATGGGCGAGGGTCTTGGTGAACCCGACCAGGCCCATCTTGGCCGTGGCGTAGTTGGCCTGGCCGAAGTTGCCGAACAGGCCCGCCGGCGACGAGGTGTTCACGATCCGGCCGTAGCCCTGCTCGCGCAGGTGCGCCCACGCGGCGCTGGACACCAGGAACGAACCGCGCAGGTGGACGGCGATGACGGCGTCGAACTCGTCCGTGCTCATGTTCTTGAACGACTTGTCGCGCAGGATGCCCGCGTTGTTGATGACGATGTCGACCTTGCCGAACGCGTCCAGCGCGGTCTCGATGATCGCCTGCGCGCCCTCGGGGGTCGCCACGTTGTCGGGGTTCGCGACGGCCTCGCCGCCGTTCTTCTTGATCTCGTCCACGACCTCCTGCGCGGGGCCCGCCGAGGCGCCGACCCCGGACCGGTCGCCGCCGAGGTCGTTCACGACGACCTTGGCGCCGCGCGCGGCGAGCTCCAGCGCGTGCTGCCGGCCGAGGCCGTGGCCCGCCCCGGTCACGACCGCCACGCGGCCGTCGTAGCGCAGTTCCGACATCTGCTGTCTCCTCACATCGCACCGACTACGTCCCCAGGTAATCATCCGGGGGTTACCCAGTGGTACCACTGAACCGAATCACGCTCGGCCGCGACCCCCGGGGTTTCCCGGACTGGACCCCCGAGCGGTCCTGCGTACGATGGGACGTGGGGGGAAGTTGCGTTGAATGCCCCATTTCACCGGGGGTTACCGCGTAGTCTCCTCACTCATCGACGCCGTGAGAGCAACGGAGGTCCCGTCTCGATGAGTCCCGCCGACGCGTCCACGCCGAGCCCTCGCCGCTACCGCGTGGTGCAATGGGCGACGGGCGCGATGGGCCGCAGCGTGATCCGCGGCGTCCTGGACCGGGACGACATGGAGCTCGCCGGCGTGTGGGTGCACAGCCCGGCCAAGGTGGGCGCGGACGCCGGGACGATCGCCGGCCGCGACCCGATCGGGATCACCGCGACCGGCGACATCGACGAGATCCTCGACCTGGACGCCGACTGCGTCGTCTACGCCCCGAGCCCGGTCCACGACCGGTTCTCCGAGCTGGACACGCTCTGCGCCCTGCTGTCGTCCGGCAAGAACCTGGTCTCCCTGAGCGGGCTGGTCTACCCGCGGGCGCACGGCCCGTTCTTCGTGAACGAGCTGGAACAGGCCTGCAAGCGGGGCGGCGTCTCGGTGCACGGCAGCGGCGTCAGCCACGGCTTCATGGCGGACGTGATGCCGCTGGTGCTGTCGCGGCTGTCCCGCCGGATCACCCACGTCTACGCCCGGGAGTGCACGGACTTCGCCCGGCACCCGTCGTGGGCGATGATCCACTACATGATCGGCTTCGGGAAGGACGAGGAGGCGTACCTGCGCGCCCTGCGGCCGGCCCGGGCCGCGATGCGGACGCTCTACACCGAGAGCCTGCATCTGATCGCCGCCGGTCTCGGCGTCGACCTCGACGAGATCGACATGGACGTCGACCACCGGCTGGCGGGCACCGACCTCGTCACCGCCGCCGGGCCCATCCCGCGCGGCACCGTCGCCGCCTCCCGCTGGACGTTCAGCGGCATCGCCGCCGGCCGCCCCGTGATCACCGTCGAGCTCGTGCACAAGGCGAACGCCGCGCGGATGTCCGACGACTGGGGGCGGCCCGGGTACTCGCTCCGCGTGGACGGCCGCCCGTCCCTCACCCTCTACGCGGACGAGGAATGGGTGTCCGATGAGATCTCCGCGGCGTCCGCGCACGCGCTGAACTCCGTCCCGGCCGTGTGCGCCGCCGACCCCGGCATCCGCACGTACCTGGACCTGCCGATGATCTGCGGCCGCATGCACCTCTGAACCCGCGTGCTCACGAACCGGGCGGGTCTCCTCTGGGGGGACGACCCCCAGACCCCCCGGAAGGGCTCGCCGACCCGGCTCCCTGCGCTCCGCTCCGGGAACCGGGTCGGCGTCACGGGGTGGTGCGCGCCGGCTCGCCCTCGGGTTCGGCCTCCGCCTCCGCCTCGGCCTCCTCGCGGGCCTCCCGGCGGTGCTTGCGGACGGTCCACACCGCCAGCCCCACCACGGCCGCCGCCGCGAGCCCGATCGCCAGGCCCCGACCCGCCAGCTTCGCCGCGTGCTCGAACGCCGTGCCCGCGAAGTAGCCGCCGAGCGTGAACGTGACCACCCACGTCACGCCGCCGATCACGTTGAACACCAGGAACTTCGGATACGGCAGCCGGGAGCTGCCCGCGAGCGCCGGCATGAGCGCCCGCAGCAGCGCGGTGAACCGGCCGATGAACACCGCGAACGCGCCGCGGCGGCGGATCAGGTCCTGCGCGCTCGCGACCTTGGCCCGGTGTTTTCGCATCATCCCGACGTCCAGCAGCCGCGGCCCGTACTTGCGGCCGATCTCGTAGCCGACCGAGTCACCGGCGACCGCGGCGACCACCGCGATGACGAGCAGCAGCGGCAGCGACAGCACGTGCTGGCTGGCGAGGACGCCGCCGACCACGATCGCGGTCTCGCCGGGGAACACGAACCCGACGAACAGCGCCGCCTCGGCGAACACCAGCGCCGCGATGATCAGGTAGATCATCGCGGGCGGGAGGCCGTCCACCAGGGCGTTGAATTGTTCGAGCATGGTCCCCCGACATCTCGTCCGGTCGTGGCCCGGCCGTGGGCCGTTTGACACTAGCTACCGACGGTTATGGTAGCCGCGAGGTTCCCGGCCCCGGATCGGTCTCAGGGACCGGAATCCGGGTGGCCCCATCGACTTTCTGGAGGAGTCCACCATGAGCGTGCAGGAGGTCGAGGGCGGCCGGTTCGTGCGGCAGGCCAACCGGTTCACCGAGCGGATCACGGCCGACGGGTCGAGCGGCCTGCCCGCCGAGCCCGGCAGGTACCGGCTCTTCGTCTCCTACGCCTGCCCCTGGGCGCACCGGACCCTGATCGTCCGGCGGCTGCTCGGCCTGGAGGACGTGATCGGCGTCGCGGTCGTCGACCCCATCCGGGACGAGCGCGGCTGGCGGTTCCCCGACCACGACCCCGTCACCGGCGCCGTCTTCCTCTCCGAGCTGTATCTGGGCAGCGATCCCTCCTTCCAGGGCCGCTACACGGTTCCGTGCATTTGGGACACCCGGACGAAACGCCTCGTCACCAACGACTTCCCGAACATCACCACGATGTTCGAGACGGAGTTCACAGCGCATCACCGCCCCGGCGCGCCCGATCTGTACCCCGAGGCGCTCCGCCCGGAGATCGACGAGCTGAACGCCCTCGTCTACACGACGGTCAACAACGGGGTCTACAAGGCCGGGTTCGCCACGTCGCAGGACGCCTACGAGGAGGCGTTCGACGCCCTCTTCGACACGTTCGGCCAGCTTGAGGAGCGCCTCTCGTCGCGCCGCTATCTGTTCGGCGACGAGATCACCGAGGCCGACGTCCGGCTCTACCCGACGCTCGCCCGCTTCGATGCCGTGTACTACTCGCACTTCAAGTGCAACCTGCGCCGCCTGACCGACTACCCGAACCTGTGGGGCTACGCCCGCGACCTGTACTCGATCCCCGCGTTCGGAGAGACGACGAACTTCGACCACATCAAGCGGCACTACTACGTGACGCAGCGGAACATCAACCCTTCCGGCGTCGTCCCCAAGGGGCCGATCATGGACTGGACGACCCGGCATGACCGGGGACGTTGACGGCTTCTCCCTCGTTATGCTGGCGCATCCTTGGTAATCCGCACGAGAGGCACGACCGCACCATGCGCAGCCAGTTCTTCAACAACCTCGAACAGGGCCAGCAGCTTCCCGGCCACTTCGCCCTCCAGAACTCCAAGATGCTCAGGGTCCACCTGAACGGAGACGTCCTCGCCCGGCAGGGCTCCATGGTCGCCTTCCAGGGCCAGATGGAGTTCGACTACGAGGGCGCCGGCGGCATCGGCAAGTTCATGAAGAAGGCCCTGACCGGTGAGGGCGTCCCCCTCATGCGCGTCAAGGGCCAGGGCCTGCTGTTCGCCGCCAACGACGCCGACGACATCCACCTCTTCTACCTGGAGAACGAGGGGATCACCGTCAACGGCAAGAACATCCTCGCCTACGACTCGCACCTGCAGTCCGACATCCAGCGCGTCCAGGGCGCGGGCATCGCCGCGGGCGGCCTGTTCAACACCACCCTCCAGGGCACCGGGTGGGTGGCGCTCACCACACATGGCACGCCGGTCATGCTCGACTGCGGCCGCGCCCCGACGTTCGCCGACGGCCAGTCCGCCGTCGCGTGGAGCACCAGCCTGCAGGTCGGCGTCAACCGCACCTTCAAGGCCAGTGCCCTCATCGGACGCGGCAGCGGCGAGGCGATGCAGCTGGCCTACCAGGGGCAGGGCTTCGTCCTCATCCAGGCCAGCGAGGGCCCGACGGTCGCCCCGCACACGCACTGACGGTCGTTGGCCAACACTGCCGAAGCCACGGTCCGGGCTTCGGCAGGTTCGGCCAATCGAGGAGGCCGAAGGCGGCGGGTCCTACCGTGCTGGCTTGGGCGAAGGGCAAGTGCGAGTAGCCTTGACCTCGTCTAAAAACTCACCTGCGAGCTGCGGAAGAGGGCGATCTCCGCCGTGTCGACAGAGTCGTCGCAAACAAGTGCCGACCCCAAGATCACAGATTTCGGTGCCAACGAGTGGCTGGTCGACGAGCTGTACCAGAAGTACCTCGACGACCCGAACTCCGTTGACGAAGCCTGGTGGAACTTCTTCGCGGACTACCAGCCGGACAGCCGGCCGGCGACCGTGACCCCCACCTCCACCCAGGCGCCCACCGATGGCGCGGCCGGGAAGACCGCGAACGGCACCGCGGCCGCTCCGCCGACACCGCAACGCCCGGCGCCACCGCCGAAGGCGCCCGCGAAGCCTGCGACCCCTGCGCCGCAGGCGGGCAGGCCGGCCCCGCCGCCGGTGCCGGCGGGCGCCGAGGAGGTCCGGCTGCGCGGCGTCGCCGCCCGGACGGCCACCAACATGGAGGCCAGCCTCGCCGTGCCGACGGCGACCAGCGTGCGCGCCGTCCCGGCGAAGCTGCTGATCGACAACCGCATCGTCATCAACAACCACCTGAAGCGCGGGCGCGGCGGCAAGGTCTCGTTCACGCACCTGATCGGGTACGCGATCGTCAAGGCGCTCGCGGCGATGCCGGAGATGAACGCCGCCTTCACCGAGGTCGACGGCAAGCCGGTGCTGATCAAGCCGGAGCACGTCAACTTCGGGCTGGCCATCGACCTGCCCAAGGGCGACGGCACGCGGCAGCTGGTGGTGCCGAGCATCAAGGCCGCCGAGACGCTGGACTTCCGCCAGTTCTGGGCCGCCTACGAGGAGATCGTCCGCAAGGCCCGGGGCGGCAAGCTCACCCTCGAGGACTTCCAGGGCACCACGATCAGCCTGACGAACCCGGGCACGATCGGGACCGTCCACTCGGTGCCGCGGCTGATGCCCGGCCAGGGGACGATCATCGGCGTCGGCGCGATGGAGTACCCGGCCGAGTTCGCGGGCGCGTCCGGCGAGACGCTGTCGCGCATGGGGATCAGCAAGGTGATGACGCTGACCTCCACCTACGACCACCGGATCATCCAGGGCGCGCAGTCCGGCGACTTCCTGCGCCGCATCCACGAGCTGCTCCTCGGCGAGGACGGCTTCTACGACGAGATCTTCGAGGCGCTGCGCATCCCGTACGAGCCGGTGCGCTGGGTCAAGGACATCTCCGCCACCCACGAGGACGACGTCGCCAAGGTCGCCCGCGTGCACGAGCTGATCCACGCCTACCGGGTCCGCGGCCACCTGATGGCCGACACCGACCCGCTGGAGTACAAGCAGCGCCGCCACCCCGACCTCGACATCCTCAAGCACGGCCTCACCCTGTGGGACCTGGAGCGCGAGTTCGCGACCGGCGGGTTCGGCGGCAAGCCGACCATGAAGCTGCGCGACATCCTCGGCGTGCTGCGGATGGCGTACTGCCGGACGGTCGGCATCGAGTACATGCACATGCAGGACCCGGAGGAGCGCGCCTGGATCCAGAAGCGCGTGGAGGTCCCGCACGACAAGCCGTCGCGCGAGGAGCAGCTGCACGTGCTGCGCCGGCTGAACAGCGCCGAGGCGTTCGAGACGTTCCTGCAGACGAAGTTCGTCGGGCAGAAGCGGTTCTCGCTGGAGGGCGGCGAGTCCGTCATCCCGCTGCTGGACGCGGTGATCTCGGCCGCGGCGATGGAAAGCCTGGACGAGGTCGTCATCGGCATGGCGCACCGCGGCCGGCTGAACGTGCTCGCCAACATCGTCGGCAAGTCCTACGGGCAGATCTTCGGCGAGTTCGAGGGCAATCTCGACCCGCGCAGCGCGCAGGGCTCCGGCGACGTGAAGTACCACCTCGGCGCGTCCGGCGACTTCGTCGCGAGCGACGGCTCCAAGATCCACACCGAGCTGGTCGCGAACCCGTCCCACCTGGAGACGGTCGACCCGGTGCTGGAGGGCGTCGTCCGCGCCAAGCAGGACCTGCTGGACGTGGGCGAGGCCGGCTTCAGCGTGCTGCCCGTGCTGCTGCACGGCGACGCCGCGTTCGCCGGGCAGGGCGTGGTGGCCGAGACCCTGAACCTGTCGCAGCTGCGCGGCTACCGCACCGGCGGCACCGTGCACGTGATCATCAACAACCAGGTGGGCTTCACCACCGCCCCCGAGTACTCGCGGTCCAGCGTCTACTCGACGGACGTGGCCCGGATGATCCAGGCGCCGATCTTCCACGTGAACGGCGACGACCCGGAAGCGTGCTATCGGGTGGCGCAGCTCGCGTTCGAGTACCGGCAGACGTTCAAGAAGGACGTCGTCATCGACATGGTCTGCTACCGGCGGCGGGGCCACAACGAGGGCGAGAACCCGTCGTTCACCCAGCCGCTGATGTACGACCTGATCGACGCCAAGCGGTCCGTCCGCAAGCTGTACACCGAGGCGCTGATCGGCCGCGGCGACATCACGGTGGAGGAGGCCGAGCAGGCGCTCCGCGACTACCAGGAGCAGCTGGAGCGGGCCTTCACCGAGACCCGCGAGGCCGTGAAGAAGCCCCTGGAGCCGGGCTCGGTCGTGAAGCCGGACGTCGAGGAGCGCATCCCGATCGACCACGGCAGGGCCGGCTCGGCCGGGTCGGCGATCCCGCAGGAGACCGTCAAGCGGCTCATCGAGTCCCAGGTCAGCCTGCCGGAGGGCTTCACCCCGCACCCGCGGCTCCAGCCGATCCTGCAGCGCCGCGCCCAGATGATCGAGGACGACGCGATCGACTGGGCGACCGGCGAGCTGCTGGCGATGGGCTCGCTGCTGATCGACGGCCACCCGGTGCGGCTCGTCGGGCAGGACACCCGGCGCGGCACGTTCGGCCAGCGGCACGCGGTGCTCGTCGACCGCAGGACCGGTGAGGAGTACACGCCGCTCAAGCAGTTCGGGCAGGGCGTGTCGAAGTTCTACGTGCACGACTCGCTGCTCAGCGAGTACGCGGCGATGGGCTTCGAGTACGGCTACTCGATGACCCGCCCGGACGCGCTGGTCTGCTGGGAGGCCCAGTTCGGCGACTTCGCCAACGGCGCCCAGTCGATCGTGGACGAGTACATCTCGTCCGGCGAGCAGAAGTGGGGCCAGCACTCCGGCGTCGTGCTGCTGCTTCCGCACGGCTACGAGGGCCAGGGGCCCGACCACTCGTCCGCCCGGATCGAGCGGTACCTGCAGCTGTGCGCGCAGGACAACATGACCGTGGTCTACCCGACCACCCCGGCGAACTACTTCCACCTGCTGCGCTGGCAGGTGCTGTCGGGCCGGAACAAGCCGCTGGTCGTGTTCACGCCGAAGTCGCTGCTGCGGCTGAAGGCGGCCACGTCCCCGGTCGAGGAGATCACCGGCGGCGCGTTCCAGCCGGTCATCCCGGAGAGCGACCCGGCGATCGACCCGGCGGGCGTGCGGCGGGTGCTGCTCACCACCGGCAAGATCTACTACGACGTGGTGAAGGCCCGGCAGGCGGCGGGCGCGACCGACACCGCGGTCGTCCGGGTCGAGCGGCTGTACCCGCCGCCGGTCGACGAGATCAAGGCGGAGCTGGCCAAGTACCCGGCGGACGCCGAGGTCGTGTTCGTGCAGGACGAGCCCGCCAACATGGGCGCGTGGCCGTTCATGGCCCTGAAGCTGCCCCACCACATCGAGGGCCTGAGGATGTCGCGGGTGTCGCGCCCGGCGTCCTCGTCCCCGGCGGTGGGCTCGGCGAAGCTGCACCAGGCCGAGACGGAGGCGCTCCTCGCGCGTCTGTTCGGCGAACAGAAATAGGTACTGGTAAGACCGAGGGCTCCGGTGTGCGCTGCGCGCCGGGGCCCTCGGCGTTCATGGAGAGAGCACGCCATGTACTTCACCGATCGGGGCATCGAGGAGCTGGCGGACCGGCGCGGCGCCGAGGAGGTCAGCCTCACCTGGCTGGCGGACCGGCTGCGCGAGTTCGTCGATCTGAACCCGGAGTTCGAGACCCCCGTCGAGCGCCTCGCCACCTGGCTCGCCCGCCTCGACGACGAGGAGGACGAGTGACCGGCCGGCCGGGCGCGCCACGCCCCGCCTTCCCAGGAACGCGACATATCGTGTTTACTGGATGAGGAGCCGGACGAAGGGCATGCCGCGATGTCGCGCTGGACGATCGACGAACCCACCACACTCGACTTCGACGGCGTGGTGGCGCTGCGGGTCACGCTGATCGCGGGCAGTGTGTCGGTGCTCGCCTCCGACGAGCGCCCGTCCATGATGATCGGCGACGTCCAGGGGCCGCCGCTGACCATCACGCACGAGGCGGGCATGCTGACCGTCACCCACGAGAAGCTGTGGGAGGGCATGCTGAGCTGGCTGCGCACCCACAACGTCCGCGCGGCGATCACGGTGACCGTCCCGCGCGACTGCCCGGTCACGCTGAACCTGGTGTCGGCGGACGCGGTCGTGACCGGCATGACGTCCCGCACGTCCATCAAGAGCGCCTCGGGCGCCGTGACGCTCGACGCGGTGGCGGGCGCGATCGACGCCAACACCGTGACCGGCGCCATCGAGGCGCAGGGCCTCGACGGGACGGTGTCGTTCACGTCCGTGTCCGGCGACCTGTCGCTGGCCGGCGCGTCCATCGACCGGCTCGCCGCCCGGGCGGTCAGCGGCCGCATCGCCGCCGACATCGACCTTGCCGGCGAGGGCGGCGTCGACGTCAACACGGTCTCGGGCGAGGTGGCGCTGCGCGTCCCCGGGTCCACCGGCGCGGAGGTCACGCTGAACTCGGCGGCCGGGCGGATCGAGACGTCGTTCCCCGAGCTCGGCCGGCAGGAGCGGGCCGTCTCGCGCAGCGTCACCGGCAAGATCGGGGACGGCTCGGGCCGGCTCGCGGTCAACACGGTGTCCGGCACGATCACCCTCCTCGGCCGCGACGACGACGCACCGGAGATCACCACCAACCCCCGCATGGAGAAGTGAGGACTACGTGAGCCCCGTTTTCGGGCACGGTCGCCTGCGGCTGTACCTGCTGAAGCTGCTGGAGGAGAGCCCGCGGCACGGCTACGAGGTGATCCGGCTGCTGCAGGACCGGTTCCTCGGGGTCTACTCGCCCTCCCCCGGCACGATCTACCCGCGGCTGGCCCGGCTGGAGTCCGAGGGCCTGGTCACCCACGAGGTGATCAAGGGCAAGAAGGTGTACTCGCTGACCGACAAGGGCCGCGAGGAGCTGGAGCGCCGGATGGACGAGCTGGCCGAGCTGGAGGAGGACCTCTCCGCCTCGGCGCAGGAGTTCGCGCGCGGTGTGCAGGAGGACGTCCGGCAGACCGTCCGGTCGCTGCGCGAGGAGCTGACGCAGGCCGCCCGGACGATGCGGGACCAGGGCAAGACCACGTCCAAGGAGGCGTGGAAGGAGACCACCGAGCGCCAGAAGGACGAGTGGCGCCGGCAGAAGGAGTACTGGCGCGAGCAGAAGCAGGCGTGGAAGGAGGAGTGGCGGCAGAACTGGGACGACGCGTGGAAGACGGCGACCGGCACCCGCGAGGACGTCGCCCGCCTCAAGCTGGAGCGCCTGCTCCGCGGGTTCGTCGAGGACGTCCGCAAGGGCGCGAAGAAGGCCCGGCTGGACGACGACGACCTCGCCGCCGCGGAGGCCCTTCTGAACGAGACCCGCGACCGGCTGAAGAACGAGATCTTCCGCAGGGACGAGCCGTGACCGGAGACCCGGCCACGGCTCCCGGCCTCACGGCGTAAAGACGATCTTGCCGAAGAGGTCGCCCTCGTCCATCGCGGCGAAACCCTCGCGTGCCCGGCTCAGCGGCAGCGTGCGGTCGATCAGCGGCCGGGTGCCCGTTTTGACCAGAAACCGCGCGAGCCGCTCCAGCTGGTCCCGCGTCCCCATGGTGGAGCCGACGACCTGGAGCTGCAGGAAGAACACCCGGTTCAGCTCCGCCGGCGGCACCTGCCCGCTGGTCGCGCCCGACACCACGACGCGCCCGCCGGGCCGCAGCGACTTCAGCGAGTGCGACCAGGTCGCCTCCCCGACGGTCTCGATGACGGCGTCCACCCGCTCCGGCAGCCGCGCGCCCGTCTCGAACGCGGCGTCCGCGCCCAGCTCCTCGGCCCGCTTGCGTTTGGCCTCGCTGCGGCTGGTCGCGTAGACGCGGTAGCCGGCCGCGGCCGCCAGCGCGATCGCGGCGCTCGCGACACCGCCGCCCGCGCCCTGCACCAGCACGGACGCACCGGGCTGCAGCCCGGCCTTGTCGAACAGCATCCGGTACGCGGTGAGCCATGCGGTCGGCAGGCAGGCCGCCTCGGCGAACGACAGCCCGGCGGGCTTCGGGACGAGGTTGCGGCGCGGCACCGCGACCTTCTCCGCGAGCGTCCCGGGGTGGATCTCCGACAGCAGCGACCGCTTCGGGTCGAGGGTCTCGTCGCCGCCGCCCCGCGCCGGGTCACCGATGACCGAGTGGACGATGACCTCGTTGCCGTCCTCGTCCACTCCGGCCGCGTCGCAGCCGAGGATCATCGGGAGCCGCTCGGCGGGCAGGCCGACGCCCTTCAGCGACCACAGGTCGTGGTGGTTGAGCGCGGCGGCCTTCACCGTGACGGTCGTCCAGCCGTCCGGTACCTCGGGATCGGGCCGCTCCCCCAGCGTCAGCCCGTTCAGCGGATTGTCTGCGTCGATCTGTGTGGCCGTGACAGCGAACATGAACGCACACTAACCGTCCGCCGGAACGGCACGCGGCCCGCCCCCCGGACCGGGGGGCGGGCCGCGTGCTCCGATCTCACAGGACCTTGGACAGGAAGTCCTGCGTGCGCGGGTGCTGCGGGTTGGTCAGGACGTCCCGCGGCGTGCCCTCCTCGACGACGACGCCGCCGTCCATGAAGACCAGCGAGTCGCCGACCTCACGGGCGAAGCCCATCTCGTGGGTGACCACGACCATGGTCATGCCGTCGAGGGCGAGCTGCTTCATGACCTCCAGGACCTCGCCGACCAGCTCGGGGTCGAGCGCGGACGTCGGCTCGTCGAAGAGCATCAGCGCGGGCTCCATGGCCAGTGCCCGGGCGATCGCCACCCGCTGCTGCTGCCCGCCGGACAGCTGCGCCGGGTAGCTCTGCACCTTGTCGCCGAGCCCGACCCGCGTCAGCAGGGCGAGGGCCCGCTCCCTGACCTCCGCCTTGGGTTGCTTCTTCACCCGGCAGGGGGCCTCCATGACGTTCTCCAGCGCCGTCATGTGCGGGAACAGGTTGAACCGCTGGAACACCATGCCGATCTCGCGGCGCTGCGCCGCGACCTCCCGGTCGCGCAGCTCGTACAGCTTGCCGCCCGACTCCCGGTAGCCGACCAGGTGGCCGTTCACCCAGAGCCGGCCACCGTTGATCTTCTCCAGGTGGTTGATGCAGCGCAGGAACGTCGACTTGCCGGACCCGGACGGCCCGACGACGCACATCACCTCGCCGGGCTTCACCTCCAGGTCGATGCCCTTCAGCACCTCCAGCCGGCCGAACGACTTGTGCACACGCTCGGCCTTGACCATCAGGCCGCCGCTCGCGGCCGCGGCCGCGGGCTCCTCGGGCTCCTCGGGCTCCTTGGAGAGGGAGTCGCTCACGATGTCCTCGTCTCCGCTCACTGGCCACCTCCTCCGCCGCGGAAGCGGAGCCGCAGCCTGACCTCGGCCCCCTTGGTGGTGCCCCTGCTGTAGTGCCGCTCCAGGTAGTACTGCCCGATCATCATGACCGAGGAGATGAGCAGGTACCACAGGCAGGCCATCACCAGCATCGGGATGATCTTGTAGGTGCTGGCGTAGATCGTCTGCGCGGTGAAGGTGAGCTCGGAGTAGGGGACGGCCGCGACCAGCGAGGTGTTCTTCAGCATCGAGATCGCCTCGTTGCCGGTCGGCGGGACGATGACGCGCATCGCCTGCGGCAGCACGATCCGCCGCATCGTCTGCATCCGGGACATGCCGAGCGCGCTCGCGGCCTCCTGCTGTCCCTCGTCCACGGACAGGATCCCCGCACGGACGATCTCGGCCATGTACGCGGCCTCGTTGAGGATCAGTCCCAGCGACGCCGCGATCGCGGCGTTGACCAGTTCCTGCGTCTTCCACGTCTCGAACTCGGGCCCGAAGGGGATGCCGATCCCGACCGTCGGGAACAGCGTGCCGATCGCGCCCCAGATGAGCAGCTGCGTGTAGAGCGGCGTGCCGCGGAAGAACCACAGGTACACCCACGCCGCGCCGCTCAGCAGCGGGTTGGCCGACAACCGCATCAGCGCGAGCACGATGCCGAGCACCACGCCGCCTGCCATCGCGGCGAGGGTCAGCCAGACCGTGTTGCGGACGCCCTTGAGCACCGCGTCGGAGAACAGGAACTTCCACTGCTCCGACCATTCGAGCGCCTTGCTGGTCAGCAGGAAGTGCACGAACATCGCGACCAGCACGACGATGACGGCCGCGCCGAGCCACCGGCCCGGGTGCCGGACGGGGACGGCCTTGATCGCCTCCGGCCGTCCCTTCTCGACGTCGTTGTCGACCGTCATGCGATCAGCCCTGCGCGGCGTTGATCGCCGGCTGGGTCACAGCACCGCTTTCCACGCCGTTCTCCTCCAGGATCTTCTTGTAGGTGCCGTCGGCGATGAGCGCCTGGAGGGCTCCGAGCACGGCGTCCTTGAACTGGCCGGAGTTCTTGCCGAACGCGTAGCCGTACGGGGCGGTGTCGTAGACCTGGCCGATGATCTGCAGCTTGCCGGTCTTCTTGACCGCGCCGCCGACGATCGGCGAGTCGGCCGCCATCCCGTCCACCTTGCCGGCGACCAGGTCGTTGTTGACCTCGGTCTGCTGCTTGCGGACGACCGGCTTGATGGCCGGCTTGCCCGCCTCGGTGCACTTCTTGCTGCGCGCTGCGAGGTCGTCGACCTGCACGGTGCCCTGCTGGACGCCGATGCTCTTGCCGCACGCGTCGTCGGGGTTGACGCCCTTGGGGTTGCCCTTGAGGGCCGCCCACGCCGTCCCCGCCGAGTAGTAGCTGACGAAGTCGACGGCCTTCTCGCGCTCCTTGTTGTCGGTGAAGGAGGAGACGCCCGCCTCGTACTTGCCGGACTGGACGCCGGGGATGATCGTGTCGAAGCCGGCGTTGTGGTACTCGGTCTTCAGGCCGAGCTTGGCCGCGACGGCGTTGAAGAGGTCGACGTCCCACCCGACGATCTTCTGCGAGGCCGGGTCGACGGACTCGTTGGGCGGGTACGACGCGTCCGTGCCGATCGATATCTTGCCATCGCTCTTGATGGCGGCCGGGACCATCGCCGCGAGCTTGCTGTCCACGCTCGTGTTCGAGGCCGCGGAGCCGCCCGAGTCGTTGCTGTCGCCGCATGCGGACAGCGCGAGGGCGCCCGTCAGCACGAGCGCGCTCGCCGCGACGGCGCGGCGGCGCAGAGAACCGGTGGTCACTGGTCCCCCTCCAGGTGGTTTGGTCGGATCCGCGTAGATCCGAAGGCTAGGTGCATAGTTTGGCGTATAACGTCCCTGATCTGGATAAAGGGTCCGAAACAATCACGCAACGACGAAGCTCCAGATCAGTACGCGGTCCCCGGATGTCCTCCACGTAGCGCGACCGACCCGCTACCGTTCGGGCACGGTCACGTGACGGTCACCACCACCCCGTCCCCCGGGCGCGCAGAATCCCGTGTGGCACAATCGGACAACGGGTGACCCCCGTGCGTCGCGAGATGACCACCAGGTGACCGGCCACCAGACCACCACCACCGCGGCGGCATCGCAAGAAAGCCAACTTTCACTGACAGGGGTCGCTGTGGCTGCTGAGCCCATTCATACCGAACCGCCCTCACTGGAGGACGATCCGGCCTTCCCGCTGCACCGCGGCGGCAAGCTGGAGATGCGGTCGACCATCCCGGTCCGCAACAAGGACGATCTTTCGCTGGCCTACACCCCGGGCGTCGCCCGGGTGTGCACCGCGATCGCCGACAACCCCGAACTCGCCTACGACTACACCTGGACGTCCAAGGTCGTCGCCGTCGTCACCGACGGCACCGCCGTGCTCGGGCTCGGCGACATCGGCCCCGCCGCCTCCATGCCGGTCATGGAGGGCAAGTCCCTGCTGTTCAAGGAGTTCGCCAACGTCGACTCCGTGCCGATCGCGCTGAGCTGCACGGACGTCGACGAGATCGTCGACACGGTGATCCGGATGGCGCCGAGCTTCGGCGGCATCAACCTGGAGGACATCAGCGCGCCCCGCTGCTTCGAGATCGAGGACCGGCTGCGCGCCGCGCTCGACATCCCCGTCTTCCACGACGACCAGCACGGCACCGCGATCGTGGCGCTCGCCGCGCTCACCAACGCGGCCCGCTTCATCGGCAAGCCGCTGTCGGAGCTGCGCGCGGTCGTGGCCGGGGCGGGCGCGTCCGGCATCGCGGTCTCGCAGATCCTGATCGAGGCCGGCATCGGCGACATCGCACTGTCCGACAGCAAGGGCCTCATCCACGAGGGGCGGGACGGCCTGAACCCGGTCAAGGAGCGCATCGCCGCGATCACCAACCGGTCGCATCTGAAGGGCTCCACGGAGGAGGCGCTGCGCGGCGCCGACGTGTTCATCGGCCTGTCCGGCAGCACCGTCCACGAGTCGTGCGTCGCGACGATGTCGGAGAACGCGATCGTCTTCGCCCTCTCCAACCCCACCCCGGAGGTCCACCCGGAGATCGCCCGGCGGCACGCCACGGTGGTCGCGACCGGCCGCAGCGACTTCCCGAACCAGATCAACAACGTGCTGGCGTTCCCCGGCATCTTCCGCGGCGCGCTGGACGTCCGCGCCCACTCGATCACCGAGGGCATGAAGCTGGCGGCGGCGAACGCCCTCGCCGGCATCGTCGGCGACGACCTGACCGCCGACTACGTCGTCCCCGGCCCGTTCGACGATCGCGTCGCCCCGGCGGTCAGCGCCGCCGTCGCCGCCCAGGCCCGCAAGGAAGGCGTCGCCCGCATCTGACCACCGGCGGCCCGTGTTCCACACCCCGGAACACGGGCCACGGCGGCTCGTCAGGCACCGCGTTTGAAGAGTGCCGCCGGAAGGGGCCAGTAGCGGGCCACGACGCGGCCCACCACGAGGGCGTCGGGGACGGGCCCGAAGTCCCAGCTGTCACGGTTGCCGGGGGCGCGCTGGTTGTCGCTCTCCAACCACCAGCCGCCTTCGGCGCGGTAGGCCGCCCGCTTGACGATCAGGAGTTCGGCACGCTCCGGATGCCGCGCTACGAGGAGGTCGCCGGGCGCGGGGCGGACCCCGGTGCGGACGATGAGCCAGTCCCCCGGCCGCAGACCCGGCAGCATCGAGTCCCCCGTGACCTCCACGGTCCGCGGCTTCGGCGCTGCGCCCAGCGCGAGAACGGCCGCGCCGGCAAGGGCCCACGGCACCGGGTGGCGCGGCCTCCGGATCCGCATGATCCTCCTCGTTCGCCCGCATACTTCGGCGGGCGGCGGTCACAACTCTGCTGGAAGGGTTCCGGACCGGGTGCGGTCCGGGTCTTAGGCCGAAATACCGAGCGCCCTGCCCGGACGGGCCCAGGGCTACAACGGTAATGTCGGTGACCTGAGCATGATCCGCAACGAGGGAAGGGATTCGCAGGTGTTGCTCAAGCTTCTGCGCCCGAAGACCATGGTGTCTGCGCACTGCGACCTGCCGTGCGGCGTCTACGACCCGGCGCAGGCCCGGATCGAGGCCGAGTCGGTCAAGGCGATCTGTGAGAAGTACGCGGCGAACGAGGACCCGGAGTTCCGCGCCCGGGCGATCTTGATCAAGGAACAGCGCTCCCAGCTGGTCAAGGAGCACCTGTGGGTGCTGTGGACCGACTACTTCAAGCCGCCGCACTTCGAGAAGTACCCCCAGCTCCACCAGCTGTTCAACGAGGCGACCAAGCTCGCCGGCGCCACCGGCACCAAGGGCAGCATGGACCCCAAGGTCGCCGATGACCTGCTGAGCAAGATCGCGGAGATCGACAAGATCTTCTGGGAGACCAAGCAGGCCTGACCGGCCCGAACGCCGAGGCCCAGCCCGAAACGGGCTGGGCCTCTGCCATGTGCTAGGAGCGGGCCGCCTTGGTGAGGGCGTCGCCGGCGAGGCGGTAGACCATCCACTCTTCCTGGGGACGGGCGCCCAGGGCCTTGTAGAAGCCGATGGCGGGTTCGTTCCACGCCAGCACCGACCATTCGACGCGTTCGTAGCCCCGGTCGTCGGCGATGCGGGTGAGTTCGGTGAGGAGGAGCTTGCCGTAGCCGTGGCCGCGGACGTCCGGCTCGACGAACAGGTCCTCCAGGTAGATGCCGTGTGTACCGTTCCACGTCGAGAACGTGAGGAACCACACGGCGAAGCCCACGACGCGGCCTTCGTGCTCGGCGACGAGCGCGAAGACCTTGGGGTCGTCGCCGAAGAGACGGTCGAGCAGCTGATCCTCGGTGGCCTTCACCTCGTGGAGGGCACGCTCGTAGTCGGCGAGCTCGTGGATCAGCCGCAGGATGGCCGGGACATCGTCGGGGGTCGCGTAACGGATCACAGGTGGCAGGCTATTCGAGCGATGCAAGTGGCACGTCCGGGTCGGCCCACCGGTCGTTGGGGACGATCGGGTACCAGCCGGGCCGCCCCGGGTCGCGGTCGTAGGGGTAGCCGCCGAGTTCCTTGTACAGCTCGGCGTACTCGGCGAGCTTGTCACGATCCAACCGGACACCGAGGCCGGGACCGGTGGGAACGGGAATCCGGCCGCCGGTGTACCGCATCAGCCCGCCCTCGATCACGTCGTCGGCGAGGTGGTGGTAGTGCGCGTCGGCGGCGTAGGTGAGGTTGGGCAGGACGGCGCCGAGGTGCAGCATCGTGGCGAGCTGGATGCCGAGTTCGCCGGAGGAGTGCACGGCCACGCCGATCTGGAACGTCTCGCACACGCCGGCGGCCTTCACGCAGGGCCGGATCCCGCCCCAGAAGGTGGTGTCGAGCAGGACGACGTCCGCGCTGCGGCGCAGCACGTTGGCGGCGAGCTGCTCGAAGTTGACGACGACGGTGTTCGTGGCGAGCGGGATGTTCACGCGTTCGCGGACGAGCCGGAGCCCCTCCAGGCCGAGGACGGGGTCTTCGAGGTAGTCGTTGGGGAGGTCCTCGATCGCCTTCCCGAACCGCAGGCCCTCCTCCAGGCTGAGGACGGAGTTCGGGTCGTAGCGGAACCGGTCGCCGGGGAACGCCTCCGCGAGCGCCTTGTAGCACTCCAGTTCGTGGCCCGGCGGGAACACGCCGCCCTTGAGCTTGTGGACGCCGAAGCCGTGCTGCGCCTTGAGGGCGCGGGCGTGCTCCACGAGCTGCTCGGGCGTGCGGACCTCCGTCGATCCGCCGGCGCCCGGGTAGCGGTAGAAGAGGTAGGACGCGAACGGGACCGAGTCGCGGATGCGGCCGCCGAGCAGGTCGTACACCGGGACGCCGAGGTGCTGGCCGACGAGGTCCAGGCAGGCGAACTCGATGGCGGCGAGCATCTGGGTGCGGTTGTTGTAGAGGCTCGCGGTCGGGTTGGCGATCTTGAAACGGAGGGTCTCCAGCTCGAACGGGTCGTGCCCCTCCAGATGCGGGGCGAGGGCCTGGAACGCGGCCTCGGCGCTCTGCCCGCCGCCGCCCATCTCGCCGAGCCCGACCAGGCCGTTGTCGGCCTCGACCTCCACGATCGTCCGCACGAAACGGCCCCAGTGCGCGCCGTTGCTGTGCAGCAGCGGCGCCTCCAGCGGCACGGTGACCGTGGTGGCGCGGATATCTGTGATCTTCATGTGTCCCCGATTCGTCCTCATCGCCGAACGGTGACGGTGACGACGCCGCACGCGGGCAGCCGTACCGTCATCGTGCCGTCCCGGACGGGCAGTTCCGCCGGGTCACGCTCCGATCCACCGCTCAGCAGGGCGCCGGTGGCGCCCGGCACGTGCAGGCTCGTCTCCACCGCGGCGGCGGCGAGCGACTGGAGCCGGACGGCCAGCCCGTCGCCGTCGCGGGCGCGGCCCAGCGAGGTCACGAGGACGTCCGGGTCGTCCACGCGCAGGAACGTCCCGGACTCCGTCGCGGGCGCGTCGCCGGTGGCGAGGGTCGCGACGAACTGGTCGGTGATCCCGGATGCCGTGCGGGCGCCGAGCCTGCGTCCCGACCCGGCGGGGCCGGACGCGAACGCGTACCGGAAGGTGGTCTCGCCCTGCTGCTGGGACGGGAAGTTGGTGTCCCAGATGTTGTTGAGCGCCCACGAGTAGACGGTGCCGTCCTCGTTGTCGAGCGTCGGCGGGAACGGCGCGTACGGCATGTGGATGGAGCCGAACTGGACGAGCGGCGCCTCCAGCGTCGCCCATGCGACGGTCAGCTCGGGGTCCTCGAACGCGACCCAGTGCCGGATCGGGCGCATGTGCTCCGCCGATCCCGGGACGCTCGGGACGGCGGTGCCGCCGACGCCGCCGGTCAGCTCCCAGGCGGCGGGCGGGCCGTCCACGGCGAACGGGAACGCGAAGAACACCGCCTCCTTGGCCGCGGTCGGCTGCTTGCCGAGCTGGTACCGGACGTCCACGCGCGGCACGCCCGCGTACAGGTCGATCGTCGTGCGCAGCCAGTCGACGCCCTTGCCGTGGAGTTCGACGACGAGCCGCTCACCGGCAGGGGTGCGCTCGCACGTTGCGACGGTCGCGTGCGTGGCGACGGCCCTGTCTCCGAGCATCGTCTTGTCATGGACGAGCATGTGCCCGGACATGTGGTTGAAATGCGGCGCGGTCGCGTACCGGTCGTAGACGTACTGCCCGAACCCGGCGACGGCGTCGGCGTTCACCAGTTCGCGGCCGGTGACCTTGTCGAAGACCGAGCCGATGTGGCCTTCCTTGAGGTCGTAGGTGACGCGGTAGAACTCGTTCTCGATCGTGCCTTCGGTGCCGAGGTCGACGGGCTCCGGCGTCTCCGTCCCGGCCCGGACGACGTCGACGCGCACGTGCCCGTGGCCGGGGACGTCGGGCACGACGGCCTCGAGGTGGCGGCCGATGGGACGGGTGGGCCACTCGTCCGGGTCGACCTCCTCCTCGCGGTGCGGGACGGGCTCGCCGGTGCGGGCGTCCACGAGCGTGATCGGGACGTCCACGGAGACGATGTCGCGGGGCAGGAACGCGCGGGCGACGTCGGTGCGGGCGGCCGTGCCCGGGTTGACCACGAGGAACGAGGCGAGCGCGTCCGGCGCCGCCCCGAAGGTCGCGCCGAGGCGCCGCGCGCCGGCCTGCAGCAGGTCGAGAGCGTCGTCGTGGGCCTGGTAGCCGACCTGCGACTTGCGGGTCCACTGCAGGCCGCCGGAGTCGCCGCCCTCCTCGGCGTCCTCCCACGGGTTCGCGGCGCCCCAGGTGTGCTCGTCGAACAGCGCGGCCCGGTCGTAGGCCTCGTCGATCGCCGCCGGGGCCCCTGTCCGGTCACCGCTGCGGTCGTCGGCGAGGGCGTGCAGCGTCTCGGCGGACCGCAGGACGTTCTGGGCCCGCCGGACGTAGCCGAGCGGGCGGGCGCCCGAGCCGAGGCCGTCGGCCCACCAGTCGGTCCAGTCGCCCTCGTGGGTCTGGAGCCGGTCGCCGTGGTGCTCCTCGACGTACTCGAAGAAGTCGGCGTTGGTCGCCATCCGCAGCCGCGGGTAGGCCCAGGTCTCGTTCCAGCGGTGCGCGATGTCGGCGGGGACGATCGACGGCCCGGCGTTGTCGGCGTGCGCACCCTGGACGCGCAGGTGGACGGCGTCCAGGAAGTCGGGGTCCTTGGCCGCGCCGACCTGGCCCGGCGCGGCGTACCAGCCGAACGTGCCGGGCCCGTACGGGTAGGGCCGGTCGGCGAGGGAGCCGAGGTAGCGAGGCAGCAGGTCCTCGGCGAGGTCATAGCCGTCGACGAGCCCGACCGTGTTGCCCTCCATGTAGGCCATGCCGTGCGGGGTGTCGGTGAACCAGACGATCAGCTCCCCGCCGCCCGGCGACCGCCACCGGAACGGCCTGGCGAGCCGGTCGCCGCCCGTGATGTACGGGACGGACCGTCCGGCCCAGTTGTGCGCGGCGGCGAGGTACCGGACGCCGGCCGAGTTCAGGGCGTCCACCGTCCCGGCGACCGCGCCCGGGATGTCGGTGTGCATGGCGGAGCGGACCTCGATGCCGTACTTGCGCCGCAGGTCCTCGACGAAGCGGAGCTGCCGGTACAGCTCTTCCGTCGAGCACGCCTCCGTGTGCAGTTGCATCGGGAACGCGGTCACCTCGATGTTGCCCGCGCGGACCCGCTCGGTGAACTCGGCGACCTGGTCGTCGGGGCGGGTCGCGAGCCAGCGCAGCGCCGGCATCGACGACTCCACCGACCAGCGGAACCGCGCGTCGTCCGGCCGCCCGTCTGTCTCCCGCGTCAGCCGGAGCGCCGCGTCGAGGTAGTCGAGGTGGTGGCGCAGGACGGTGCCCTGCGTGTCGGTGTAGCCGATGTCGAGATGCGAGTGGTGGACGACGAAGACGTTCCACCTGCGCTGCGGGGTGATGTCGAGCGGGGCGGCGCCGACCAGCCCGTCCGCGTCCCGGACCTCCAGGGTGACGCGGCGCGGGCCGTCCACCTCGGGGACCAGCAGGGTCAGCGTCTCGCCCTCGCCGGTCGCGGAGGCCACCTCGGCGTCCCCGTCCTTGAGGGCGACCTCGACCCGGCCGCCGCCGGAGAGCGTCACCCGGACGGCCTGCCGGAGCGCGCCGTCCTCACCTCGCTTGAACAGCGGCAGCACGGCGGCTCGGACGCACAGCCCCCGCACCGCGAGGACCTCGGTGGACGTGTCCTCGCGCAGCGCGGCGCGGATCCCGTCATAGTCAGGGGAGCCGAGGCTCGCCTGAAGCAGACGACTGGTCATTGTTATGCGTCAATCTTTCTCTGGGCGAGCACTAGAACTGGGCGAGGGTCAGGCCGCGGGCGAAAAGCCGCTGTGTCGCGAGGAACAGCACGACGGTCGGCAGCGAGACCACCAGGCCGGCGGCCAGCGCGATCGGAACGGGCGTCCCGGCGTACACGTCGGTGGTCAGCGCGGACAGCTCGGCCCACACCGGCCGGACGGTCTGCGACTGCGAGAGCGTCAGGCCGAACAGCAGGTCGTTCCAGACGAAGGTGAACTCCAGGATGAACACGGCGGCGAGGGCCGCCGCCGACAGCGGCAGGTAGATCCGCCAGAAGATGCGGAACGTGGACGCGCCGTCCAGCCGCGCCGCCTCGAAGATCGAGACGGCGACGTTGCCGAAGAAGTTGCGCATCACCAGCGCGGCCAGCGGCACGTTGATCGCCGAGTAGATGACGATCAGCCCGAGCCGGTTGTCGTAGAGCGACACCTTGCTGTAGCCGACGAACAGCGGGACGAGCAGCATCTGGAACGGCACCACGGTCCCGGCGAAGATCACCACGAACCAGGCGAAGCCGTGCCTGAGCCGCAGCACCACGATCGCGTACCCGGCGAGCGCACCCATGAGCACCGCCAGCGCTGGGGAGACGATGCTGTACAGCAGCGTGCTCAGCAGCGTGTCGCCCACGGCCGTGCGGTCCCATGCCTCCGCGATGTTGCCGAACAGGCCGATCGACGACGGCGGCTTCACCGCGTCCGACGGGTCGTAGTCGCCCGCCGGCCGGATCGCGTTCGCGATGATCAGATACGTGGGGAACAGCCACGCCACCCCCAGCACGGCCAGCACCCCGCGCCGCACGTTCAAGCTCACACGGTTCATGGGGCTTCCTCCCTCCCGACCTGACGCCGCAGATAGATGTACGAGGCCAGGCCGGTGATGGTGGTGAGCAGCACCGCGACCGCCGACCCGTAGCCGTACTCGTTGGCGACGAACACGTCCCGGTACATGGTCACGGCCAGCGTCTCGGACGAGCGGCCGGGCCCGCCCTGCGTCATCACCCACACGATGTCGAAGTTCTTCAGCCCGGCGACGAGCGCGAGGCCGAGGACGACGGTGGTGATCGGCCGCATCAGCGGCCAGGTGACGTGGCGGAACATCGACCAGCCGGACGCGCCGTCGATGCGCGCGGCCTCGATCGGGGCCCGCGGGATCGACTGCAGGCCGACGACGAACAGCAGCATGTTGACGCCGAGCTGCTGCCACGTCCACACGACGATCATCGCCATGGTGTTGCCGGGGCCGTCCTGCAGGAAGGCGGTGTCACCGCCCGGCATGCCGAGCAGCGTGAGGATCTGGTTCGCCATCCCGTCGGGCTGCAGGATGAAGCCCCAGATCACGCCGAGACCGGCGCCCGACATCGCGTACGGCAGCAGGAACGGCAGCCGGAACCACGCGCCGCGCTTGAGGTCGTAGGACAGGACGGCGACGAGCAGCCCCAGCCCCACCGGCAGGACGATCGTCCCGACGACCCACAGCAGCGTGTTCCGGATCGAGGTGAGGAGGGCGTCGTCCTCGAAGAGCCGCCGGTAGTTGTCCAGGCCGCTGAACTCGGGCGACGCGAGCCCGTCGTAGCTGGTGAAGCTCAGGTACGCCGTCCACAGGAAGGGCAGGTACAGCAGGACGGCGACGAACAGCAGGGCCGGCGAGATGTAGAGGTGCCGGAACGTGCCGTGCAGCGCGAACCCCTGACGGCGCCGGCCGCGCGCCTTGCGGCGGCCGGCGCCCGGGGGCGGCACCACCGTCAGCTTCGGACGGTCGGTGGTGGCCTTGTGCATGCTCATTTCGGAGGATCAGCTTCCGGCCTTGTGCGACTTCCAGTAGTCCTCGTTCACCTTCTGGATGCTCTTGAGGACGTCCATGTAGGTCTCCGGCTTGTTGAGGAACTTGTCGAACCCGCTGAGCGCCTCGGTGAGCACGGGCGCGGGCGCGGCCTCGAAGTAGCGCAGGACGAGCCGGTTCCCGTTCGACGCGGCCTCCTTGGTGACCGCGGTCAGCTCGGGGTCGGCGACCTTCACCTTCGGGTTGCCGGACACGTCGCCGCGCGCGTTCGCCCACTTCTCCTGCGCGGCGGGCGTGATCCACCACTTGAGGTACTTGCTGCTGGCGGCCGGGTCGGGGGCCTTGCGCAGCGAGCACAGCGGGCCGCTCTCGAAGATCAGCGACCGCTTCGGCAGCGCCGGGTTCGTGTTCGGGACGAAGAAGAACCCGTAGTCCTTCCCCTGCTTGAGGCCGCGCTGGGTCATGCTCGTGTTGAACCACGTCCCGCTGATGACCATGGCGGCGTCGCCCGACTTGAAGTGGTCGGCGGGGTCGGCCTTGTCGCCCGGCTTGGAGAACCAGCCCTTGTCGATCATCGACTTCCAGCGCTCCATCACCTGCACGACGCCGGGGTCGGTGTAGGACGCCTGGCCCTTCGACAGCCGCTCGTACAGATCGGGGTCGGTGCCGGCGAGGAGCTGCTCGAACCAGGCGAACGAGAACAGCGAGGTCGGGGTGGTGTGGTTGAAGGGCACCTGGCCCTTCGACTTGAGCGTCTGCGCGACCTTCTCCAGCTCCGCCCACGTCTTCGGCGGCTGCAGGTCGTACTTGGCGAAGATCTTCTTGTTGTAGAACATGCCCCAGTAGGCGGTGTTCAGCGGGACGCAGTACTGCTTGCCGCCGACCGTGTAGTACGTCTTCAGGTCCTCGGTCAGGTCGCCGCTCTTGATGGCGTCCTGCCAGATCTTCGTGGTCTCGGCGACCTGGTTCTGCTTGACGATCTCCTCCAGGCGTCCGCCGGTCGACCAGGTGAACAGGTCGGGCTTGACGTTCGTGCGGAAGGAGGTCTTGATGAACGCGGTGTAGGTCGGCTCGTCGGTGTAGCCGACCGGCGTCATGTCGAGCCCGGTCTCCTGCTTGCCGAGGGCTCCCATCTGCTCGAAGAAGGGCTTCCAGGCGCCCTTGTCGTTGTAGAGCTTGAGCTCGGACTTGCTCCCGCCCGAGTCGCCGGACCCGCAGCCGGCGGCGAGCAGGACCGCACTCGCGGTGAGCGCGGTCACCCGGAGTCGCGTGGACGGCACCATGGTGAGCCTCCTTCATCGGGCGCCGATGCCCGATCGGGGTGGTCGAAGGACTGAATCAGGGAATGGTGAACCGGCCGCACGGCGCGCGCCGGGCGGCGGGGGTGCGGCCGCTCAGGCCAGCCGCTGCTCTATCACTTGCTTGATGTCGGCGAGGTGCGACCGCATGAGGGACTCGGCGTCCCGCTCCGCGCCCGACTCGATGGCGGCGAGGATCGCCGTGTGCTCCTCGAAGTCGCGGACGCGGTCGTCGAAGATGCGCTGTATCTCCCGCTGCTCGGACGCGTGCACCGACAGCAGCGAGTCGATGACCTCGCAGAGCACGGAGTTGCCGGCGACGCCGGCGACCTCCCGGTGGAAGGTCATGTTGGCCCTGTGCAGGCGTACTTCCGCGTCCTGCGCGTCGCCGCCGAGGTCCGCGCTCGCCTGGTCGAGGATGGCGTGGAGGAGTTCGACGTCGGCGGGCCCCGACAGCCGTGCCGCCCGGCCGGCCAGCGGCGGTTCGATCAGCAGCCGGGCGTCCAGCAGCTGGAGCAGCCGGTCGGCCTCCAGCTCCCGGACGTTGGGGTTGGGGATGACCACGCGTTCGAGGTCGGCGCCCACATAGATCCCGGAGCCGTGCCGGAGCTGGATGGCCCCGGTCGCCTCCAGCCGGCGCAGCGCCTCCCGCAGCGTCGGCGTGGTCACCGCGAAGCGCTGCGACAGCTCGCGCGCCGACGGCAGCCGGTCACCGGCGCGCAGGCCGTCCGACCTGATGAGATCCAGCATCCGCTCCGTGAGCGCGTCCGCCAGGCTCGGCCGGGCCACATCCTGTGACATCGCCACCTCGTTCCGCCAAAGAAGTAAAGTCATCTAATCACTTAGCGACTGCGCTGTCCAGCCTCCCGGTGAGACATCGCCGCAGGACGGCACGCTGTTCCTCGAACGCGAGCCGTCCCAGCCGCGCCGACAGGATGCCGTCGAAACCGTGGCAGGCGCCGGGCACATGGTGAAGCTCGGTGGGGACGCCCGACACGATCAGCCGGTGCGCGTAGCCGAGCCCCTCGTCCCGCAGCGGGTCGTACTCGGCGACCAGCACGTAGGCGCGCGGCAGCCCGGACAGGTCACCGGCCCGCGCGGGGGCCGCATAGGCGGGGACGTCGGCCCGTCCGCCCAGATAATGCCGCCACATGTGCCGGACATCGGTGCGGTTGAACAGCGGCGGCTCGGTGAAAGCCCGCATCGAGGGGGTCTCCATCCGGTCGTCCAGGACGGGATAGAGCAGCATCTGGAACACCAGCGGCGGGCCGCCCTCGTCCCGCGCGCGCAGCGCCACGGCCGCCGCCAGCGCGCCGCCCGCGCTCCCCCCGCCGACCGCCACCCGCTCCGGATCGCCGCCGAACCCGCTCGCGTGCTCGTGCGCCCACACCGTCGCGGCGTAGCAGTCCTCGAACCCCGCCGGGTACGGATGCTCCGGCGCGAGCCTGTAGCCGACCGACACGACCGCGATCCCGTCTTCGGCGAACTCCAGGCATCGCCCGTGCTCGTTTTCCAGTTCTCCGGTCACGAAGCCGCCGCCGTGGAAGTACACGAGCACGGGCGCCGGACGCGCCGCCTCACGCGGCCGGTAGATCCGCACCCGGACGGGTCTCCTGTGGGGGGACGACCCCCCACACCCCCCGGAAGGGCCCTCAGGCGCACCGGGCGGACCCGGGATCGTCCGCTCCTCGACGCCGGAACCGTCTCCGGCGGGGGGTTCGGCCAGCGCGGCGGCGAGGTCGCGCATGGACGCGCGGGCCTTGATCGGGTCCGCCAGGCCGACGTACGGCAGGCCGTCGAGGGCGGCGGCCAGTTCGGGGTCCAGGGTCATGGTCCGGGCCTCCTGGGGTCGTGGACGGGACGCGCCCCCGGGCGGGAGGTCACCCGGGGGCGCGTGGGAGCGGTACCGCCGTGGACGGAACGGCGATGCCGCGGCTCGGGGGGACGGGCTCAGCCGGAGACCGGGAGGCTGATGTACCGCGCCCGGTAGATGCTCACGTCCCGGTAGTTGTCGTTGGTCGGGCCCTTGGTGGCGTCCAGGCTGTTCACGTTGTAGGAGATGACCAGGCTGCCGTTGGACGACAGCGACGCGTGCTGGTGGGCGTTGTAGGTGAAGATGTCCGGGTCGCCGTACGAGCCGAACTGGCCGGTCTCGGGCGTCTGGTAGACCGTCTGCTCACCGGTGAAGGGGCCGTGCGCCGCGCACGACAGCAGGACGTCGATCTCGGCGCCGAACGCGATGTTCGCGTCCTGGTTGACCATGATGTAGTGCGAGCCGCGCTTGGCCACGCTGAACTCGTTGGACACGCCGCTCATCAGCCGCGCCGAGTCCGTCTCCACGGCAGACCAGCCGCCGGCCGTCCGGTACTGCCACGTTCCGCGCAGGTCCGTGCCGCTGACGCGCGCGATGTGCAGGTACTTCGTGTTCACCTGCGTCTCGGGATCGATGTAGTCCTCGGTGCCGTAGATGTAGGTGAAGCCGCCGTCCCGCAGGAGCGCCGACCCCCACTGGGTACCGGACGCCGACGGCATCGCCTTGACCTGCGTGGGCGTGGACAGGTTGCCGCTGGGGAAGCGGGCGAGGACGTTGTCCTTGAACTTCATGTCCCACCCGGTGCCGTTGTCCGGATCGGGGTCGTAGTACTCGCGGTAGAGCTGCTGGACCTCCGAGCCGTTCTGGGTGAGGTCGCCGGCCCAGTACCAGTGGGCGGACTGCGCGGGCGGCATGACGGCCTTCGGCGCGGAGGCCGTCCCGCCGTGCACGGTGGTGAGCGCGCCGCCCGTCGCCTGGACGACGAACGAGTTGTTGATGAACGGCGTCGTCCCGCCCTCTTCGATGACGACCGGGCGTGAGCCGTTCGCGTTCACCTGGCCGAGGAAGGTGTCGGAGTAGGCGTAGACGATGCGTCCGTCCGAGAGCTTCAGCGAGTAGGTCGTGTCCGCGCCCGTCCAGTCGTCCAGGAGTGTGTTGCTGTTGCCGTACGAGGTGAACTTGCCGTTCAGCGAAGTGTTCTGCGTGGCCGTGCCGAACGTCGGCGGGGCGTGCCCGGAACAGGTCGGCGCGGCCGCCTGCTCATTGGAATGGGCCGTGTGGCCCTGGCCGCGGGCCTTCTCGTGGCCCTTTCCGATGAACGGGCCGCGCCCGTTCGACGGGCCGTGGCCGTGCGTGTCGGCGATCGCCGGCACGGCGGGGGCGGCCGCGAGACCGGCGCCGAGCAGCAGCGCGGAGGCGAGGGCCGCGGCGCGCGTGCGGCGCCGTCCCGCGTGAACGGATGAGGGCCGATCGGGTGATGAAGGACGGGACTCCTGCATGGAAACCTCCGCGAGGTCGCTGTCACACGCCGCTCGTGCGCCCCACATCATGAGTCATCAAATGACTTGGTGTCTAGATCTTCGAGAAATCAGGTCCGGGTTTCCGGCAGCGCGGCGGGGTTGCGGGCCAGCAGGCCCCCGTCGACGCGATGCTCGGCCCCGGTCACGAAGGACGAGCGCGGCCCTGCGAGGAACGCCACCACCTCGGCGACCTCCGCCGCGGTCGCCACCCGGCCGAGCGGATGCGCCCGCCCCCACTCGGCGACCTGCGCGTCCTGGCCCGTCTCCCCGCGGAACAGGTCGGCGGCCCAGCGCAGCATCGGGGTGTCCACCGAGCCCGGGCAGACCACGTTCGCGCGGATCCCGTCGGCCGCGTGGTCCAGCGCCATCGCCCTGGTCAGCGCGTTGATCGCGGCCTTGCTCGCGCTGTAGGCGGCGACCCGGTCCTGGGACACGAACGCCTGCACCGAGGACATCGTGACGATCGTCCCGCCGCCCCGGCGGCGCAGCTCGGGCACGGCGGCGCGGCAGGCGAGGAAGACGCCCTTGACGTTCACGCCGAGCACCTCGTCCCACAGCTCCTCGGACGTCTCCTCGACCGTCCCGTACCGCTGGACGCCCGCGCAGGTCACCACCACGTCGAGGCCCCCGTGCCGGGACACCGCCGTCCCGACGAGGTCGTCCATCCGCGCGGCGTCGGTCACATCGGCCTGGACGCCGGTGACCTCCAGGCCGTCCGCGCGCAGTTCCTCCTCGGCCCGCCGGACCTCGTCCTCGCCGAGGCCGCAGAAGACCACGGCGGCGCCGTCCCGCGCGAGCCGTTCCACCACGGCCCGGCCGATGCCCAGCGACCCTCCGGTCACCACGGCGACCCTGCCCTCGAACTCCGTCATTGATCTCCTCCGATGACGCCCGCGCGCAGCCACAGGCTCCTCGTGGCGTGCGGGCCGAGCCTGAGCGCGGTGCCGTTGGCGACCGCCGCCGCCAGGCCGTCCGTCGGGTGTCCGGCGAACGGCTCCAGGCCCATCACGTACGCGCGCCCCCACCACGGATGGCCGGTGGTCGCTCCGGACTCCTGCCACAGCCACAGGTGCGGGAGGACCGCCGCGTCCCAGCGCACCCGCATCCCGAGCCCGCCGTCCGGATCGACGACCTCGTAGCGGCCCTCGTCCAGGCCGGTGAGGTAGACGATCTCACTCGGCGCACCGTACTCGGGGACGACGCCGAGATCGACGACCCCGCCGCCGTCCGCCGGAACGCGCGGCCACGCGTGCGGCCCTCCCGCCCGGACCCGTCGTCCGCCGGGGGCGATCGCGGTCTCGTGCGGGACGACCCGGACGCCGTCCGGGAGCCTGATCCGGTGCCCGGGACGCAGGAAGGGCGCGCCGAACACGATGTGGTGCCCCCACATCGCGCGCAGTTCCACCCCGGACTCGTTGGCCAGCTCCTCCTCGACGACGAGCTCGGCCTCTCCCGACCGCAGCCGGAGCGTCTTGGTCACCCGGAGCGGCATCCGGCGCGCCCGCACGGTCAGCCGGACGGCGACCTCCCCGGCGCCGTCGGCCACGATGTCGGCGTCCCAGGGCAGGCCCGCCACCTCGCCGTGCTGAGCGAACGCGGCTCCCTCGTAGGTGCTCGGCGCGCCGCCGTTCGGCAGGACCTCCTGCCATCCGCCCTCATAGCCGTCGAGGAACGCGGCGACATCGTCGGTGGCACCGCCGGCGACGTCCCGCGGGTTGCGCAGGCCGTCCGGCGAAAGCCACACGAAGTCCATGTCGCGCGGCTTGTAGCAGAACTCGGCGATGTCGCCGCCCTTGCCCGCGAGGACGGTCACCCGCAGCAGCTCGTTCTCCAGCACCAGGGCGTCCAGGCCCGACCAGGTGATCTCGTGGACCCGGGCGCCCCAGTTGCGGGACGGCCGGTGCCGGCGGTAGCCCATCAGCTCCAGTGCTCCGCGCCGTGGAAGGCGAAGTCCTGGCCGGGGACGTACATGGGGCGCGGCTGGTACTCGTTCACGCCCGGATCGCCGCGCAGCAGCAGCGCCGACGGGAACGGCAGCGGCTCCTGGGTGATCCTCGTCGACGTCGGGATGTACCGGATGGTCAGCCCGCAGCGCCGGTAGGGCGAGTCGTTGGCGTTGCTGCCGTGCATGATGTTCGGGTGGTGCACCTCGACGTCGCCGGGTTCGAGGACGAGGTCCACGGCATCCGACTCGTCCACGCCGACCGCGCTCTCCACACCGAAGACGGCCTCGGCGTCGTCACGTTCGCGGACCTCGTGCAGCTCCTCCTTGTGACTGCCCGGAATGACGCGCAGGCAGCCGTTCTCCGGAGTCGAGCGGTCGATGGCGAGCCAGAGCGTCACGACGCGCATCGGGTCGAGCGGCCAGAACGCGCCGTCCTGATGCCAGAGGACGGCCTTGCCCGTGAAGGGCGGCTTCGAGATGTAGGCAGAGGCGAACAGGGCGATGTCGGGTCCGACGAACCGCTCGGCGACGTCCAGGAGGCGGTCGTCGGAGACCAGCCGCACCCAGAACGGGTCCTGTGCGACCAGTTCGGTGGACAGGTCCTCGCCGGTCCGCTCCGGGTAACGCCGCTGCAGCCAGCGGACGTGCTGGTCCGCCTCGGCGATCAGCGCCGGGTCCAGCACGTTTCTGAAGATCGCGTACCCGTCGTCGGCGTAGCCTCGCATCGGATCGTCCATGGGCGTCCCTTCTCCGTCGGCGCGACACCCCGAAGTCTTAGTCATCAGATCACTTGCTGTCTAGATGTATCGTCTCCTCTGGCCGACCGAGGAGAGGAGCCGCCGTGCGCACACCGGACGACCGTCCCGCCCGGATCGCCCTGATCGGCGAATGCATGATCGAACTGAGCCATGTCGCCCGGGACCGGCTCGCGGTCGGCTACGCCGGGGACGCCTTCAACGTCGCCGCCTACCTCGCGCGCAGCGCGGCCCCCGGCACGGCCGACGTCCAGTTCGTCACCCTCGTCGGCGACGACCCGTACAGCACGGAGATGCGGGAGTCCTGGGCCGCCCGCGGCGTCGGATCGGAGCACACCCGCGCCGTCCCCGGCGGCCAGGCCGGCCTCTACCTGATCCGCACCGACGCGCACGGCGAGCGGACGTTCCACTACTACCGCTCCCGGTCGGCCGCCCGCGGCCTGTTCGGCCCCGCCCAGCCGGCCGAGATCGACGAGGCCGTCGCGGCGCACGACGTCGTCTACCTGTCCGGGATCACCCTGTCGATCATGACCCCCGGCGCCCGCGCCCGTCTCCTCGCGGTGCTGGACGAGACCCGCCGCCGCGGCGGGCTGGTCGCGTTCGACGGCAACTACCGTCCCGCCGGCTGGCCCTCCCCCGAGGCCGCCGCCTCCGCCATGTCCACCGTCCTGGCCCGGACCGACATCGCCCTCCCCACCCTCACCGACGACCGGGCCGTCTTCGGAGACCGGACCGCCGCCGACACCGTCGGGCGGCTGCGCTCCGCCGGAGTCGGCGAGATCGCCGTCAAGATCGGCGCCGACGGCTGCATGATCGCCGACCGCACGACCGCGGAGGCCGTCCCGGCCCTCCCGGACGTGACCGTGATCGACACCACGGCGGCGGGCGACGCGTTCAACGGCGGCTACCTCGCGGCCCGCCTGGCCGGCGCCGGCCGCCGCCGGGCGGCCGAGGCCGCGAGCGCCCTGGCCGCCGAGGTGATCACCCATCGCGGCGCCCTCCTCCCGGCCGATGCGGAACACCTCCTTCCCCCCGCCGCGGACATTGGTGAGAAAGCCACGCGCGGCGGAGTCTCGTTGCACGCCTCGCAGGCGGTAGTTTCGAATGCAGCGGGACCATCCTGCGAGGGAGTGACGTGACAGAGGAAACCGCTGCAATGCCGGCCAGTACGAAGTTGTCCGTCCGCGACGTGGTGACGGTGAAGCTGCCCGCCGCGAGCGCCTACCTGTCCGTTCTGCGGACCGCCACCGCGGGTCTCGCGGCCAGGCTGGACTTCACGCTGGACGAGATAGAAGACCTGCGCATCGCCGTCGACGAGGCGTGCGCGATGCTGCTCGCCCAGGCCCTGCCGGGAACCGATCTGACGTGCGAGTTCGAGCTGACCGGGGACGCCATGCGCATCTCCGTGTCGGTCCTCACGGTGGACGGCGAGGAGCCCAGCCGCGACACGTTCGCCTGGACCGTCCTGTCGTCCCTGGCGGGCGAGGTGGACGCCCGGGTGGGCTCCGACGACCGGGTCACCGTGACGCTGCAGAAGCGGCGCGGTGCGGCGGGGGCCCCGTGACGGAGAAGACGACGACGGAGCAGACGACGGTCGCCGGGGCGAGTACCGAGCGGTCGGAGAGCGCCGTGCCCGACCGCGCGCGGGCCCGCGCCCTGTTCGAGCGGCTCGCCGTGCTGCCGGAGGGCGACCCGGAGCGCCAGCGCATCCGCGACCAGCTCGTGGAGCTGCATCTGCCGCTGGTGGAGTACCTCGCCCGCCGGTTCCGCAACCGCGGCGAATGGCTGGACGACCTGATCCAGGTGGCCACCATCGGCCTGATCAAGTCCATCGACCGGTTCGACCTGGAGCGCGGCGTGGAGTTCTCCACCTACGCCACGCCCACGATCGTCGGCGAGATCAAGCGGCACTTCCGCGACAAGGGCTGGGCCGTGCGCGTCCCGCGCCGGCTGCAGGAGCTGAAGCTGTCGCTGACGAAGGCGATCAGCGACCTCGCCCAGCGCGAGGGCCGGGCGCCGACCGTCAGCGAGCTGGCCGCGCACCTGCAGATGAGCGAGGAGGAGGTGCTGGAGGGCCTGGAGTCGGCGAACGCCTACTCCACCGTGTCCCTCGACGCCCCCGACTCCGGCGACGAGGACGCCCCCGCGGTCGCCGACTCGCTCGGCATGGTGGACGAGTCGCTGGAGGGCGTGGAGTACCGCGAGTCGCTCAAGCCGCTGCTGGAGAAGCTCCCGGCGCGGGAGAAGAAGATCCTTCTGCTGCGGTTCTTCGGCAACATGACGCAGTCGCAGATCGCAGCCGAGCTCGGCATCTCCCAGATGCACGTGTCCCGGCTGCTCGCCCGCACCCTCGCACAGCTCCGCGAGGGTCTGACCGCCGACGAGTGAGAACGTCAGGGCCCCGGGTCCGTTCCGGGGCCTCGGCCTGCCCGGTCAGTCCTTGGTGGGCTGTTCGTTCAGGCGGTCCTTGAGCCGCCGCCCGAGGGAGCGCGGCTCCTTGCCGGCCGGTTCACCGGCCGCGGCGGTCTTCGCGGGTACGGCTTCCTCCCGCACGTCGCCGTCACCGTCGTCCTGCCCATCGTCCTGGCCATCGTCCTCGTCGTGGTCCTCGACGAGCCACGCGGTGCTCGGCGGGCTGAGCACCGCGATCAGCGCGAGGATCGCGACCACGCCCATCGGGATCGCGATCCCGGGACGCTCGCTCTGCCACAGCGACCAGGCGACCGGCAGCGCGAACAGCTGGGTCAGCACCGCGGGCGCGCGGCTCCACTGGTCGGCGCGCAGCAGCCCGCGGGCGCAGGCCAGCATGCCGAGGCCGCCGGCGAGGGCGAGCACGGTGACCCCGATGGCGCTCGCCGGGTCGACGGCCGCGCCGGTGGCCGTCTCGACGCCGGTGTAGGCGCCGAATCCGACGGCGGCGAGGCCCTCCGCGGCTTCGAGGGCGGCGGCGGCCTGCACGGTGATGGGACGCTTGGTCACACCCCGAAACCCTACTCGCACGGTGCCGCGGCCCGTCCCCCGGGCAAACCGCCGGAGAACGCATCCGGAACGATCGATACCCTGACGCCGTGCGCGCCATGCTCATCGCCAACCCCAAGGCGACCTCCACCTCCCGGCGGGCCCGCGACATCCTCATGCGGGCGTTCACCGGCGACCTCGACCTCGTCCTCGCCGAGACCGGCCACCGCGGCCACGCGACCGAACTGGCCCGGCAGGCGGCCGTGGACGGCTACGACGTCGTGATCGCGCTCGGCGGGGACGGGACGGTCAACGAGGCCGTCAACGGCCTCCTCGCCGACGGCCCCTCCCCCGACCTGCCGGCACTGGCGGTGCTGCCGTCCGGGAGCGCGAACGTGTTCGCCCGCGCGCTCGGCCTGCCCGACGACCCGATCGGCGCGACGAAGGCCGTGCTGGAGGCCCTGCGGGCCGGACGGCACCGCACGGTCGGGCTCGGCACGGCCTGCCACCCGGGCGGCACCGAGCGGTACTTCACGTTCTGCGCTGGCGTCGGGCTGGACGCGGAGGTCGTCCGGGAGGTCGAACGGCGGCGCGAGGCCGGAGTCCGCGCCGACCCGTCGCTGTATGTGCGGACGGCGGTCCGGCATTTCTTCTCCGGAACGGACCGGCGGCGTCCCGCGCTCACTTTGGAACAGCCCGGCCGCCCGCCGAAATCAGGCTTGTTCCTGGCGTTCATCTCCAATACGTCGCCGTGGACTTTCATGGGTCGGCTTCCCGTGAATCCGAGTCCGAAGGCGACCTTCGGGCGCGGCCTCGACGTGTTCGGAATACGTTCCCTGGAGGTCGGCCCGACGCTCGGCGCGCTGGCCCAGATGCTGACGGCGCGCACCCGCCCCCTGCAGGGCAGGCACGTGGTGAACGTGCACGACGCGGCGGAGGTCACGCTGCGCGCGGAGCGTCCGGTGGCCTTCCAGCTGGACGGCGACTACCTGGGCGAGCAGCACAGCGTGACGTTCCGCTCGGTGCCGAAGGCGATCCGCATCGTCATTTGAGGACGCTCGGGCCGCCAGGTGAGAGCCAAGCAACACGTTCGTCTCGCGGGTGTGACACATGCGACACCCATACTTTGAGAATCCTTTCTCAAAGGTCTTGCGTCGACCCTGCCCTCCTGAAACGCTCAAAGTGCGCCAGCCGACAGAGGCCCCAACGCCGCCGGTCGTCTGCTCGCGGCGCCGCCGAACAATCACCCCTGGACCTGGCCACCGCCACCCTGGGCGTTCGCGACATGTGAAACCGTTCACAAAAGTGGAGTGTCTCCACCACCTGACGAAGGAGTGGACCGCATGGACTGGCGCCACCGCGCAGCCTGCCGTGACGTGGACCCCGAGCTGTTCTTCCCGATCGGCAACACCGGGCCCGCGATCCTGCAGATCGAAGAGGCCAAGCAGGTATGCCGGCGCTGCGACGTCAGCGACGCCTGCCTCCGCTGGGCACTGGAGTCCGGCCAGGAATCCGGCGTCTGGGGCGGCATGGGTGAAGACGAGCGCCGCGCCCTGAAGCGTCGCGCCTCCCGCGCTCGCGCCCGCGCCCGCATCTGAACCGCCCCCGCACCCGCCCGCGGCACCGCCTCCGAACCTCCCGGCCGGAGAGCACGACGCCGCGACCGCGACACGAAAGTGCCCGCCGCCCCCGAGGCCGCGGGCACTTCGCGTTTCCCGGCTAGATCCTCCCCGGGCGGTGGTTGTGGTCCAGGGGGATGTCGACGACGACCTCGGTGCCGCCGCCGTCGCGGGGGCTGAATTCCAGGCGGCCGCCCAGTTCCCCGACGATCAGCGTCCGGACGATCTGGAGCCCGAGGCTGTTGCTGCTCTCCACGTCGAAGTCCTCGGGGAGCCCCACGCCGTCGTCGGCGACGACGGCCACGAGCCGCCGGCCGGACGGCGGCTCGCCGCCGCTCTCGTCCGCGGGCGTCCGGGGCTCGTCGGCGCCGGGCGCGGACCACTCGCCCCAGAGCGGCACGCCGCCCGGCTCACGGGGCGGCTCGCCCTCGCCGTAGCGGTGCGCGACGACCTCCAGCGTTCCGAACCGGTGCGCGAGGCCGTGCTCCAGGGCGTTCTGCAGCAGCTCGGTCAGGGCCATCGCCAGCGGCGTGGCGATCTCCGCGGGCAGGACGCCGAAGCTGCCGGTCCGCTTGGGCTCGACCTTCGTCTCCGGTGTGGACACCTCGCCCGCCATCGTGATCACCCGGTCCGCGATGTCGTCGAAGTCGATCAGCTCGTCCGGGGTGTGCGACAGCGTCTCGTGCACGATCGCGATGGATCCCACGCGCCGGACGGCCTCGTCCAGCGCGGCCCGGCCCTCCGGGATGCGCAGCCGCCGGGCCTGCAGCCGCAGCAGCGCCGCGACCGTCTGCAGGTTGTTCTTCACCCGGTGGTGGATCTCCCGGATGGTGGCGTCCTTGGTCATCAGCTCCCGGTCCCGCCAGCGCAGCTCCGTCACGTCCCGGCACAGGACGATCGCGCCGATCCGCGTCCCGCCGACGACCAGCGGGATCGTGCGCAGCTGCATGATCGAGCCGCGCGACTCGACCTCGACCTCGCGCGGGGCGCGGCCGGACAGCACGACGCTGAGCGCCTCCTCCCGCGGCTCGCCGGTGTCGCACAGATCCGCGGTGACCTGGCCGAGCGCCTCGCCGACCAGGTCGGCCGGGAAGCCGAGCCGCCGGTACGCCGACTGCGCGTTCGGGCTGGCGTAGGTGACCTTGCCGGAGCGGTCCAGCCGCATCAGCCCGTCGCCGACCCGCGGCGAGCGGACCATGTTCGGCTCCTCGCCCGGCACCGGGAACCGTCCCTCGGAGATCATCGTGGCGAGGTCGCTGGCGCTCTGCAGGTAGGTCAGCTCCAGCCGGGACGGGGTGCGCGCCGAGCTGAGGTTCGTGCTGCGCTGGATCACCCCGAGGATCTTGGCGCCGCGCCGCACCGGGATCGACTCCTCCCGGACGGGGATGCCGCTGCCCCACTCGGGGTCGCCCTCCCGGACGATCCGGCGCTCCCGCCACGCCACGTCGATCAGCCCGCGCCGGCCCGTCCGGACGACCTTGCCGACGAGGTCCTGCGGGTAGGCGGTGGGCCCGGTCGTCGGCCGCATCTGCGCGATCGCGACCCAGCCGGGGACGGTCGCGCCGGTGTCCAGCGCGCCCCGCTTGCCGCGGTCCGCGCGGGACGTCCCGCCGGCGGGCAGCGTGTCCGCGGACCGCAGCGGCACCCACAGCAGCAGGTCCGCGAACGACAGGTCGGCCAGCAGCTGCCAGTCGGACACCAGCGCGTGCAGCCACTCCAGATCCGTCTCGGTGAGGTCGGTGTGGTCGCGGACCAAATCGGTCAATGTAGGCACGCGACCATCATCGCCCATCGGCTTTGGAGCGGGGGCCGCTGCCCCGCACCCTGCGCGACCTGGCAGGATTCCCGCATGACCGGAGAAGGAGACCCCCTGGCCCGGCTCCGGCACGCGGCCGCCCTGCGCGCCGAGGCCGGGCTGCGCAGGACGCTGCGGCCCCGTCCCGACGGGCTCACCGACCTGGCGTCCAACGACTATCTCGGGCTCGCCGGCGATCCGCGGCTGGTCGAGGGCGCGGTCGCCGCCGCCCGCGCATGGGGCACCGGCTCCACCGGCTCACGCCTCGTCACCGGGACGACCGGCCTGCACGCCGAACTGGACCGGCGGCTCGCCGCGTTCACCGGCAGCGCCGCCGGCCTGGTGTTCTCCTCCGGCTTCCTCGCCAACCTCGGCGCCGTCACGGCCCTCGCCGGACCCGGCACGCTCGTGCTGTCCGACCAGGTCAACCACGCCTCGATCGTGGACGCGTGCCGGCTGTCGCGGGCCCGCGTGGTGATCGTCCCGCACCGGGACACCGCCGCCGTCGAGCAGGCCCTCGCCGAGCGCGAGGAGGACCACGCCCTCATCGTCACCGACGCCGTGTTCTCCGTGGACGGCGATCTCGCGCCGCTGCGCGCCCTGCACGCGGCCGCCCGGGCACACGGCGCGCTGCTGGTGATCGACGAGGCGCACGCGCTCGGCGTCGTCGGCGACCACGGAAGGGGCGCCGCGCACGCCGCGGGCCTCGCGGGCGAGCCGGACGTCGTCCTCACCCTCACGCTGTCGAAGTCGCTGGCCTCCCAGGGTGGCGCGGTGCTCGGCGCGCCCGAGGTGATCGAAACGCTGGTCGACACCGGGCGGTCGTTCATCTTCGACACCGGGCTGAACCCGCCCGCCGCCGGCGCCGCCCTCGCCGCCCTGGAGATCCTGGAATCCGACCCGGAACTCCCCGGCCGGGCCCGCGAGCGGGCACTCCGGCTGGCAAACCTCGCGGCCGGTTCCGGCCTGGAGACCACCGACCCCGCGGCGGCCGTCGTCCCCGTCTTCCTCGGCGAGCCGCACGCCGCCGTCCGGGCCGCCGAGATCTGCGCTGAGCACGGCCTCCGCGTCGGCTGCTTCCGTCCGCCGTCCGTCCCGAAGGGCCGCGCGTGCCTGCGCCTCACCGCCCGCGCGACGCTGGACGAGTCGGACCTCACACGGCTCCGGGCGGCCCTGGCGGAGGTGGCCTCTTCTACCGGCCGTAGTCTTCACACATAACATCGGGGAGAACCCGTGATGAACGTGAGGAGATGCCGTGACGGAGGTCAGGGGCGGGCCCCGGCACGGGGGCGGATTCGAGCACGGATTCGACCGGGCCTCGCTCGGCGACATCGGCAGGCGCCACCCTAACCAGGCGCCCCGGATTCCCAAGTACTACAAGCTCAAAGAGCTGCTCGTCGAGCTGATCCTCTCCCTGCCGGCCGGCAGCCCGCTCCCGCCCGAGCGCACGCTCGCCGAGAAGTACGAGACCTCTCGCACCACCGTCCGCCAGGCGCTCGCCGAACTCGTCGTCGAGGGACGCCTCCAGCGCATCCAGGGCAAGGGCACCTTCGTCGCCAAGCCGAAGGTCGCGCAGGAGCTCCAGCTCGTCAGCTACACCGAGGACATGCGGCACCACGGGCTGCGCCCCGAGACCCGCATCCTGGAGGCCGGCTACGTCAGCGCCGACGAGCGCCTCGCCGCACTCCTCGGCATCCGCCCGGGCGGACGGGTCCTGCGCGTCCACCGGCTCCGCCTCGCCGACGGCGAGCCCATGTCGATCGACACCTCCCACCTCCCGGCCCGCCGCTTCCCCGGCCTGCGCCGCGAACTCCCCCGCCACCACTCCCTGTACGAGACGCTCGCCACCGCCTACGAGGTCCACCTGACCGAGGCCGAAGAGACGATCGAGACCGTCCTCGCCACCCCCCACGACGCGCAGCTCCTGGGCGTGGACGTCGGCCTCCCGATGCTCCTCCTCTCCCGCCACGCCTTCGACGCGACAGGCCAGCCCGTCGAATGGGCCCAGTCCCTCTACCGAGGCGACCGCTACAAATTCACCACCCGCCTCAGCCGCTGACCCCCCGCGCAGCCCCAGGTCACGCGGCATCTAAGGGTCTTCGACCACAAGTTCGAAGGATCTGACTACGCTGGGTACGAACCTTCTCTACGATGACCGGGAGCAGATCGTGAGGGAAAGGTCGCAGAACGTGACAAAGACCGTGGTTTCCAGCCTCGACGGCCTGTCCAACGACACGCTGTTCGGCATGTGGGCGCGCGGCGAAGTCGAGGACCTTCTCGATCTTCCGTACGAGGGAATACGGGTCGAGATCATCGGGGGTCAGATCGTCGTGTCACCGGCACCCAGCTTGGCGCACGCCGGCGTCCTGAGCGACATTGGCGAGGCGTTCACGGTGGCCTCGGTGAAGGAGCCCGACTTCCCATGGGTGACCAGGCAGGTCGTCAACCTCTACCGGGAGACAGCGGGCAAGGGCTGTATCCCGGATCTCATAGTGCTGGACGCGGACGTCCTGGGCGCGACCGTAGAAGCCGACGCCTTCGGAGTGGCACCCGATGAGATCGAGATGGTGGTCGAAGTCACCTCCCGCAGCAATTCCGAGCAGGACCGCCCGCCGATCACCGGACGTCGGCTCGCGGACCCCAACAAATGGTCGCGCTACGCCAAGGTCGAGATCCCTTACTACCTTCTCGTGGATCGATCGCCGAAGGAGGCCAAGACGACCCTCTTCTCCGTCCCGGACCGGTCCACCGGCGCCTACCTGCTCCGGGAGTCGTGGAAGTTCGGAGAGACGATCCGGCTGCCGGAGCCGTTCAACATCGAGATCGAGACCAGCCGTTGGCGGCCATGGAAGTAGAGAACGAACCCGAAACCACGACTCCGCCCATGGCGACGACCGTCGACCAGCGGACGCGGATCGTGATTCACGGAGTGGCCTACCCTCAGGATCCCCGGGGCATGACCACCGAGGAAATTCGGGAACACCTCTTCCTGCCGGAGGAGGCAGCCATTGAAGTCCTCGACCACGAGGATGAGGGAGCCCTCACCGAGGTCGGCATTTCCTGGGCGAAAAGCGTCGACGGCAAGGTCGTCCAGGACCACATTCGCCGAATCATCCGGGAACGAATGATTCACATCGTGTGAACGGGTGGCCGCGTGGGCACACGTTCACCTCCAGTGTCACAGGGTCCCTTCAGGCTCACAGGGTCTGGCTCAGGGCCTTGATGGGCATGTGGAGGTCGGTGAGGAGGTCCAGGTCCTTCTGGGCGGGGCGGCCCAGGGTGGTCAGGTAGTTGCCGACGATGATGGCGTTGATGCCGCCGAGCATGCCGTCGCGGGTGCCGAGGTCGCCGAGGGTGAGTTCGCGGCCGCCCGCGTAGCGCAGGATGGTGCGGGGCAGGGCCAGGCGGAAAGCGGCGATCGTCTTGAGCGCCTCCGTGCCCTCGACCAGCGGGTAGCCGGCGAACGGGGTGCCGGGACGGGGCGCGAGGAAGTTCAGTGGTACCTCGTCGGGCTCCAGCTCGGCGAGCTGCGCGGCGAACTCGGCGCGCTGCTCAATGGTCTCGCCCATGCCGACGATGCCGCCGCAGCACACCTCCATGCCGGCGTCCTTGACCATGCGGAGCGTGTCCCAGCGCTCCTCCCACGAGTGGGTGGTGACCACGTTCGGGAAGTGGGAGCGGGCCGTCTCAAGGTTGTGGTTGTAGCGGTGGACGCCCATCGCGGCCAGCTCGTCCACCTGCTCCTGGGTGAGCATGCCGAGCGAACAGGCGATGTTGATCTCGACGGCGTCGTTGATCGCCTTGACGCCCTCGCGGACCTGCGACATCAACCGCTCGTCCGGGCCGCGGACGGCGGCGACGATGCAGAACTCGGTCGCGCCGGTCTTCGCGGTCTCCTTCGCGGCCTCGACCAGCTCGGGGATGTTCAGCCACACCGACCGGACGGGCGACTCGAACTTGCCGGACTGCGAGCAGAAGTGGCAGTCCTCCGGGCAGCCGCCGGTCTTCAGCGACACGATGCCCTCGACCTCGACCTCCGGCCCGCACCAGCGCATCCGGACGTCGTGGGCGACCGCGAGCAGGTCCTCCAGCCGGTCGTCCGGCAGGGTCAGCACCTCCAGGACCTGGTCTCGCGACAGGCCCTGGCCCTCGTCCAGTACCTGGCGGCGGGCGATGTCGAGGATGTCCGTCACGTGTTCTCCTTGTCGGGGCCGAAGCTGTCGCGGAAGGCGGCGGCGTCGAAACCACCGCCGAACGAGGGGGCCAGGCCGCGGTGCGCGGCCAGCAGGAACTCCGCCGGGTCCAGGGCGCCCGCACCGGCGGGCAGCGCGCCCGACAGCGGCCGGGCCGCGATGGTCTCCAGGTCGCGGATGTTGCTGCGCATGGCGAGGTCCGGGTCGTCCGGCCAGGCGCCGATCACCACCCCGGCGAGCTGCACCCCGCGGTGCGCCATCGCCTCCAGGGTGAGCGCGGTGTGGTTGAGCGTGCCGAGGTCGGGGCGGGCCACGACGACGACGGCGGCGCCGAGCCAGCGCGCCAGGTCCGCGATCGTGGTGCCCTCCTCGTCGTAGCGGACGAGCAGCCCGCCCGCGCCCTCGACCAGCACCAGGCGCCGGCTGCTCGCCAGTTCCTGGACGCGTTCGGCGACGTCCGGCAGCCGGACGGGCGGGACCCCGGCGCGGCGCGCGGCGGCGGCCGGGGACAGCGGGTCCGGGAACCGCGCGAACTCGTGCACGTCGTCCAGCCCGGCGAGGCGGCGCACCTCCGCGAGGTCACCGGGCTCCCCGGCGCGGGCGCCCGTCTGGCCGGGCTTGACGACGGCGACCGGTGCGCCGCGCACGGCGGCGACCGCGGCCAGTGCCGCGGTGACGACGGTCTTCCCGACACCCGTGCAGGTCCCGGTGACGATGAGCACGCTCACAAGGCGGCACACTAGCGCGGGCCCTCGACCCGGTCCGCCGCCGGACCCCACAGTCTTCGCCCGGGAGATTTTGTAACCGGCGGAACCCGGGCAGGCGCCGTGGCGTCCAAGCGTCATGGCCGGTCCGCACACACGCTCCCGCCGGGTGCCGGCACTCGCCTGCGCCGCCATGGCCGCCGCGGCCCTGACCGCGTGCGGCGACGACTCCGGCACGGCGGCGCCCGCGTCCCCCGCACCCACCACGTCCACGACGTCGTCGCCCCCCAAGGACTCCCCCACGGGCGAGAAGCTCGTCCTGCGCTGGCGCAAGACCGGCGGCATCGCCGGTCTCGGCCGCCCGGGAAGCCTCCCCGAGTTCTCCCTCTACTCCACGGGACGCGCGGTGGCCGCGTCCCAGAACACCGCGTCCCGGAACCCCCAAGGCAAGCCGACCGAGTACCGGCTGAAGCCGGACGCGGTGCGGCGCCTCCTGGACGAGGCCCGCGCCGCCGGCCTCGGCCGCTCCCACACGGTGGGCTCCGGCCAGGTCGCCGATGCGATCACCACGGTCGTCACCGTGGGAGACGCGACGACCCGGGTCGTCCAGCCCGAGTCGCAGGCGGGCCCGGAGGCGCGTTTCCTCAAGAGGCTCGACCCGGCCGCCTGGTCCGCATCCGACCAGGCGGCCAAGCCGAGGCCGTACACGCCGGCGAAGACGGCCGTGCTGGCGGGCCCGGCCACGGGGGGCACCGTCAAGAACTGGCCGCTGGAGCCGCTCGGCAAGGGCTCCCAGGTGGGGGCCGCCATCTGCACTGTCGCCCAGCCCAAGAAGATCCCGGCGACCGGCGGCGACGTCGCCTGGCGCAGCGAGGGCAAGACCTACTCCGTCCGCCTCCGCCCCTTCCTCCCCGGCGAGTCGTCCTGCCAGGACCTCACCTGACCTGGTTACCGACCACCGAGCCGCAGGGCGAGGTACACCGAAATGCTCGACGCGGCCGTCGACGACCCTTCGTCGGAGGAGACCGCATACCTGCTCAAGAGCCCTGAGAACGCGCTTCGTATGCTGGCGTCCTTCAAACACCTGGAACTGGGCGGCGGGGAGTGAGACTGTGATCGTTCGGGTGGCTCGGACGGACGAGTACGAGCTGGTCGGCGAGCTGACCGTCGAGGTCTACGTCCACGGCGGGCTGGTGAATCCCGCGTCGCCGTACGTGAGCACGTTGCGGAACGCCGCCGACCGGGCCGCCAACGCCGAGTTGCTCGTCGCCGAGGTCGAGGGCGAGGTGGTCGGCGCGGTCGCGTACTGCCCGCCGGGAAGCCCCTACGCGGAGCTGGCCGGGCCGGACGAGGCGGAGTTCCGGATGCTCGCCGTCCGGAAGACGGCGCGTGCCAGTGGCGTCGGACGTGCCATGGTCCGTGCCTGCGCCGAGCGGGCCCGGACGGCGGGGCTCGCCGGGCTGCGCTTGTCGACACAGCGGAACATGGACTCCGCCCAGCGTCTCTATGAGCGCATGGGGTTCGTCCGCACCCCCGACCGGGACTGGGCGCCCGCCCCCGGCGTGGACCTGCTGACCTACGCGCTGTCCTTCTAGGAAGCGTTCGCCATCGCACCGTGGACGGAGCAGCGGGCCGTCCAGCCCAGCGGCGTGACCTGGACGATCATGCGGCGGCGGCAGTGCGCGCAGTAGCGGGGCGGTTCCATCTCGCGGGCGGCGCGGCAGGACGCGTGGTCGCCCTCGGGGGCCGGGTCGCCGCAGCGGTCGCAGTAGATCGGGTCGTTCGGAGGCACGGCGTCACCCTACGCGGGCGCGCATGCGCCCGACGATCCCGGTGTCGTAGCCGCCGTCCGCGAACTCGGGACGGTCGAGGAGTTCGCGCAGGAAGCGCAGGTTAGTCGGCGGCCCCTCGATGCGGAACGCGTCGAGGGCGGCGCGGGCGCGTGCCAGCGCGTGGGCGCGGTCGTCGCCGTGGACGCACAGCTGGGCGAGCAGCGGGTCATAGGAGGAGGTGACGGTGTTGCCCTCGGCGTATCCGGCGTCGATGCGGATGCCGTCGCCGACGGGCTCCTCCCACACCGTGATCTCGCCGGTGCCGGGCAGGAACCGCCGCGGGTCCTCCGCGTGGATGCGGAACGCGATCGCGTGGCCGCGCGGCGCCGCCTCGGTGAAGGAGACGGGCTCGCCGGCGGCGACGCGGAACTGCTGCTCCACGAGGTCGATGCCGGTGACCGTTTCCGTGAGGGGGTGCCCGGCGTCCAGGCGGGTGTTCATCTCCAGGAAGAAGAAGTTCTGCGTGACCGGGTCGACGAGGCATTCCACGGTTCCGGCGCCGCGGTAGCCGACCGCCTCGCCCGCGCGGACGGCGGCGGCCAGCATCCGTTCGCGCAACTCCGGGGTGATGCCCGGTGACGGTGTCTCCTCGACGACCTTCTGGTGGCGGCGCTGGACGGAGCAGTCGCGCTCGCCCAGCGCGAGGACGGTGCCGTCGGCGAGGCCGAGGATCTGCACCTCCACGTGCCGGGCGCCCTCCACGAACCGCTCCAGCAGGATGTCCCCCTGCCCGAAGAGCCGCTCGGCGCGGGTGCGGGCGGTCTCGAACGCCTCGCGCAGCGACTCCGCTTCGTGCGCGGCGGCCAGGCCGATGCCGCCGCCTCCCAAGGCGGGCTTCACCATGACGGGGTAGCCGATGCGCTCGGCCTCCTCGACCGCCGTCGCGGCGTCCGGGACGGGCTCCCAGACGCCGGGCGCGACCGGGACGCCCGCCTCCTTCATCAGGTTCCGGGCGTTGATCTTGTCGCTCATCCGCGCGATGGCGAGCGGCGGCGGGCCGACCCAGACGAGGCCGTTCCCGGCCACCTGCCGGGCGAACACGGCGCTCTCGGCGAGGAACCCGTAGCCGGGGTGGACGGCCTGCGCGTTCGTCCGGCGCGCGGCCTCCAGCATCGCGGCGGTGTTCAGGTAGCCGCGGGACGGGTCGGCGGGTCCGATCAGGACGGCCTCGTCCGCCTCCGCCACGAAGGGCAGGCCGTCGTCGGCCTCCGAGTACACCGCGATGGCCTTGAGCCCCATCGAGCGGGCGGTGTGCACGATCCGTCCGGCGATCTCCCCGCGGTTCGCCACGAGCACGGACTCGAACACCTGCGGACCCCCTCGGGAATCGGGCGGGACCGGGCGTCCCGACCCGGCCGAGACTAGTGGGGGCGGCCCCGTCGTGTCCGGCCGTGGGGCCCACAAGTGCCGGTCCGTTGGTTGTGGCGGCTCACCCCCGCGTTACGCGGGGGTGAGGAGGCCGGCGTCCACGACGGCCCTGCCGAAGGGCCGGGCCAGTTCGGCGAGGCGCTCGCAGCCGTCCTCGCCGAGGGCCGAGTAGGCGGGGAGTGCCAGCGCGTCGGTGCGGTCCTCGATGTGCCGGCGGAAATCCTCGCCCTCGGTGGTGAGGGATTCGCCGTCCAGCAGGCCTCGGCCGCGAAGACGCTCGACGGTCGCGTCCCATTCGGCGGCGGGCCACGCCCGGGTGGCCTTCAGGAACGGCGTGGGGATGGTGCCGGTGGCGGCGTGCAGGACGAGGGCCTCCAGCGGGGTTACGCCCTCGGCGGTCAGGACGGCGACGTGCCCGTCGCCGCGGAACTCACGCAGCAGGGTCTGGGCCCACCAGAGCCGGAGGATCGGCTCGTCCGGCCAGGGCAGGGCCGCGTGCGCCGCGTAGAGGGGCCGGCCCTGGGCGTGGTCGCGGGCGCCCTCGGCGGCGCGGCGGGCCAGGGCGAGCGTCTCCTCCAGGCCGGAGAGCCGGTCGACGCCGGCGCGGCGGAGGGCGGCGCCCGCCGCCTCCGCCCGCGCGGCGAGCAGCTGCTCCGGGGTCGCCTTCTCCCAGGCCGCCGGGAGTGCGCGGCGGACGACGGCGGGGTTGAAGTTGTAGAACGTCGCGATGACGACCTCGGCCGAGGCGCGTCCGAAGGCCGCCGCGCGGGACGCGAAGTAGCCGGCCCGTGCGTCCAGGCCGAGTGCGGCGTACCGCTCGGGCGCCTCCGGCACGAAATAGATCATGCCGTGCACCGGTTCCAGCCGCCGCCATGCCTGCCGTGCAGCTCGCATCCGCCGCCTCCGTGTCGCCATGTCGCGGTGTCGCCGCGCGCTGTGGTCGACCGGACGGCGGGGGAGCATACCGACCGGTCGGGATGCGAATCTAATTCTAGTCGCGACCGCCGTCAACACTCAGTGGCAGTGCCCCGCCTCCGCCCCGGTGGAAGGCGCGGGCCCGACCCCATGGGCCGGGCGCGGGCGCAGCGAGAGGATCTCCGCACCACCGACAGCGCGATCTTCGCGCAGGCACGGGTTGCTCGCCGTGACCAGCCCGTCGAGGGGGAGTCCGGGCGGCGCAGTGGCCGCCGACGAACCGTTCCTAAACAGTGTTCGGGAGTGGGTCTTGGGTCCACAGCCCGGTACTGCGCGCGTCCCGAACGGTGTTGGACGCGCTGGTTGCCCGCGTTCGTTGAGCATGGCCCGCCCGGCGGCGCGCATCGTGTGCACGGTCCGTGGCAGGGTGGCGGGTTCCCTGACGTCCCGAGGCGCCGGTCGGGCCTGGACGGTCCGATGCCCCTGCTCATCACTCCGGTGAACAGGGGGCGGTGCCGTCCGTCGCCGGATCGGATGTCCCTGGGCGCGTCGCCCGATCGCGATGCTCGCCGCATCGTGCCGGGTGGTCTTTCGGGTCGTACTGGTGAGCGGTCTCTGCCAGTGCTGGGCGCCCCACTTACTGGTGTAGGCGGGGTCGACGGCGATTATCGTGATGCCTGTGGCGTCGGCCATCGAGGTCAGCCGGGCCCGCAGCCGCCCGGTCGGCATGCCGCAGATCAGCTGCCTGAACCGTTTGCGGCGGCCGTGCTTCTCCCGCGTCTTTTCCTTGGCAAAGTCCAGGTCCTCGACCGCGATCGCGCGCACACCGCAGGTTCTGGCCCAGCGCAGCAGCCTCGTGAGGGTGTGCCGGACCTGCGCGTCACGATGGCCGGACGAGCCGGACAGGTCATAGCCGAAACGGCGCGGATCGCCGACGGGATTGCCGTGTACGTCCAGCCGCCAGGCAGCCAGATGGTCGGCATTGGTATCCACCCCGATCACCCCCTCGGCCAGTGCGGCGGCCATGGGGACGGGCGGGGTTCGGGGGATCTGCCAGGAGGCGGTAAGGTACCAGCGGCCCCGGGACACACCCAGATGGATGCGGTAGGCAACCGCCCGGTCGTCCGCCACCCGGTCGGCCCACTCGGTACCCCGATGCGCGAAGGCGACGCGGGCGGCCAACACGTACCGGCCGTGCGGGACGTTGGCCAAGTGCGCCAGCGGGGCCGGAAGCCTGATGGACACCTCGCCGCCGGGAGTGACGCGGATGGTCTCGTTGCCGTACCGCTTGCCCGACTCCCCGTCGGCCTGCAAGAACCAGCGTTCGGCCTCCCATCTCTCGCGCCACTGGTTCTCGGTGAGTTGCGCATCATCCAGATGATGCCGGTTGCGGGCCAGGCGTTTACCGCCCCGCACCACGTGCACCACACCGGCCTCGAAGTCGGCGCGCTCGGCCGCCAGCCGTTCGCGCAGCACCCGCAGGCGGCGGGACTTGGCGAACCACTCCTGCCGGGACCGGTAGCCGCCCGGCGCCCGTTTGGTGCCCTTCTCGCCGACCGGCAGTGACAACCGGCGCTCGATCGTCTGCACACCCGCCTGCAGGGACTGGAGGTGGGCGTACTGGCAGCGGCGGGCCAGCGCCCACTGATCATGGGACGCCTTGGTGATCGACCCGGCCCACCGCGCCGACGACGCGCCCGTCAGCCCCCGCTTGCGGACCGCCCAGGTAGCATTGCAGTGCTCCACCCCATCGGTGCACCTGGCCTTGAGGTCACGCGAAGCCAACGACCCCAGATGGCCGCCGACCAGCCGCAGCACCTGTTCGTCACGCGCGGTCACGCCCTTGAGCCGGTCCCGGACCGCCACCCCGCATGGCCCAGCGGCAACGAAGGGCGGATCGATCGCACGCAACCCCGACTCAGCCACACCCGGCCGCCTTCGGCGAGGTCCGACCGGACCGCCCTTGCGGTGCGGCGGCCACCTCATTGGACAATCCCGGACAGTGACATGGCGGCTACTTTATGTTCTGGACATCGAACACGCAATCGACCACGCGGCAAACGACGAACCCGCCCGCTTCCGGCCGCCGGTCTACGTGACCATCTGGAGCTGACCGGGGCCGCACGGTGTCGTGCGGCCCCGGTGCCCCGGATCAGCCCGCCGCGATGATCTTCTCGGCGACCTGCGCCGGGACCTCCGCGTAGGCGGCGAACTGCATGGTGAAGACGCCGCGGCCGGACGTCATGCCGCGGAGGTGCCCGACATAGCCGAACATCTCCGACAGCGGGACGAGGGCCTGGACGATCCACGCGCCCGCGCGTTCGCCCGTCCCCTCGATCCGGCCCCGGCGGGCGTTCAGGTCGCCGATCACCGAGCCGAGGTACTCCTCGGGGGTGGTGACCTCGACGGTCATCACCGGTTCGAGCAGCACCGGGGACGCGCGGCGGACCGCCTCCCGGAACGCCAGCGAGCCGGCGATCTTGAAGGCGAGCTCGGACGAGTCGACGGGGTGGAAGTCACCGTCCAGCAGGGTGACCCGCACACCCGTCATCTCGTGCCCGGCGAGGACGCCGGTCTGCATCGCCTCCTGGCAGCCCGCGTCCACGGACGGGATGAACTCCTTCGGGATCCGCCCGCCGGTGACCTGGTTGACGAACTCGTACCCGTCCTCGATGGGTTCGAGGGAGATCTGCACCTTCGCGAACTGGCCCTTGCCCCCGGTCTGCTTGCGGTGCGTGACGTCGACCCGCTCCACCGCCGACCGGACCGTCTCCCGGTAGGCGACGCGCGGCCGGCCGACGTTCGCCTCGACGCGGAACTCCTCCTTCATCCGGTCGATGAGGATCTCCAGGTGGAGTTCGCCCATGCCGCCGATGACGGTCTGCCCGTTCTCGTCGTGGACCTGGAACGACGGGTCCTCCTCCGAGAGCCGCTGGATGGCGACGCTCAGCTTCTCCATGTCGCCCTTGGACCTCGGCTCGATCGCGACCTCGATGACCGGGGCCGGGAAGTCCATGGACTCCAGGATCACGGGATGGGCGTCGTCGCACAGCGTCTCGCCGGTGGTGGTCTGCTTCAGGCCCATGACGGCGACGATGTCGCCCGCGCCCGCCGACTCGATCTCCTCCCGCGTGTCCGCGTGGATGCGGTAGATCTTGCCGATCCGCTCCTTCCTCGACTTGACGCTGTTCAGCACCGGCGCGCCCGACTCCAGCCGCCCGGAGTAGATCCGGACGAAGGTGAGCCGGCCCAGATGCCGATCGCTCATGATCTTGAACGCGAGCGCGGCCAGCGGCGCGTCGTCCGGCACGTCGGCGACGTCCAGCGGCGACGGCAGGTACCGCACGACCGCGTCCAGCAAGGGCTGGACGCCCTTGTTCTTGAACGCGCTGCCGCAGAGCACCGGGGTGACGGCGGACGCGACCGTGAGCCGCCGGATCGCCGCGTGCAGCTGCTCCTGCGACGGCTCCGCACCGCCCAGGTACAGCTCCATGACCTCCTCGTCGTGCTCGGCGACCGTCTCGACGAGCGCGGCCCGCCATCGGCGGACGTCCTCGGCCATGCCGGACGTAACGTCCACGACCGCGTGGCCGTCGTCCGACCAGACGTGCGCGCGCCTGGACACGAGGTCGACGACGCCCGCGAACCCGGCCTCCGCCCCGATCGGCAGCTGCGTGACCAGCGGAACGGCCCCGAGCCGTTCCCGGATCATGTCCACGCACCGCAGGAAGTCGGCGCCGGCCCGGTCGAGCTTGTTCACGAAGCAGATCCGCGGCACGCCGTAACGGTCGGCCTGCCGCCACACCGTCTCCGACTGCGGCTCGACGCCCGCGACACCGTCGAACACGGCCACGGCCCCGTCGAGCACCCGCAGGCACCGCTCGACCTCGATGGTGAAGTCGACGTGCCCGGGCGTGTCGATCAGATTGATCGTGTGCTCCATCCCATTGACGGCCCAATGGCATGTCGTGGCCGCCGACGTGATGGTGATGCCCCGGTCGCGTTCCTGCTTGGTGTAGTCGAGCGCGGTGTTCCCGTCGTGCACCTCGCCGATCCGGTGCGACACACCGGTGAAGAAAAGGATCCGCTCGGCGGTCGTCGTCTTACCGGCGTCGATGTGCGCCATGATCCCGATGTTGCGGACCTTGGTCAGTGCAAGGGTCGAGGTTGTCATCGGGGATCCTCCTCATCTCTCTGATGACGACCGCCGCCGGACAAGATCGTCCCTTAACGGCAAGGTGACGGTAACGGCAGGAAGGGGAGGACCGCGACGGGTTTTCCGGCTATGTGGCGATCTCGCGGAGGGTCCGGATGACGCTCTGGAGGTGGGCCCGGGCGGCCCGTTCGGCGGCGGGCGGGTCGTGCGCCGCTATGGCGTTGATGATCTCCAGATGCTGCGGGAGGGAGACCTGGGGGCGGCCCGGGTGCATGGCCAGCCGGAACTGGTGGCGGACGTTCTGGGCGCGGAGGCGTTCGAGGACGCCGGAGGCGGTCCCCTGACCGCTGATCTCGCGGACGCGGCTGTGGAGGCGCTCGTTCAGCCGGGAGTAGCCCATGACGTCTCCGGAGGAGACGGCGGCGCGCATCTCATCGCCGATCGCCTGGAGGCCGGCGATGTCGGACGGGGTGGCGTGTTCGGCGGCCTTGGCGGCGCACAGGCCCTCGATCACCATCCGGACCTCGGAGATCTCGACGGCCTCCGTGAGCGAGACGGCGCGGACGCGGGCGCCGCGGTTCTGGACGCGCTCGATGAGGCCCTCGTTGGCGAGCTCGACGAGGGCCGCGCGGACCCCGGCGCGGCTCGCGCCGAACCGCTCGGACAGGTCGGCCTCGATCAGCCGCTGGTTCGGGACGAACTCGCCGGTCAGGATCGCCTCCCGGATCCCGGCCACCACGTCGCTCACGGGCTCCCCCAGATTGTCGCCAATTTTGTCGCTGATCTAGGGTAGCCCGTGGCAGGGGGATCCCGGTCGCGGAGGAGGGACGATATGGCGGTTGTCGCCGTTCTGGGGCTCGGTGAGGCGGGCGGCGCGATCGCGCGCGACCTCGTCGCGGCGGGAGCGGTGGTGCGCGGATACGATCCGGCCGTCGCGGCGTCCGGCGGGATGGTCCAGGCCGGGAGCGAGGCGGAGGCCGCGGAAAGCGCCGGTCTGGTGCTGAGCGTCAACAGCGCGCACGACGCGGTGGCGGCGCTGAAGGCCGGGATCGGCGGGGTCGGGGACGGCGTCGTGTGGGCCGATCTGAACACCGGGTCGCCGGGGTTGAAGCGGGAGCTGGACGCGATCGCGGGGCAGGGCGGGGTCCGGTTCGCGGACGTGGCGATCATGGCGCCGGTACCGGGCCGCGGGCTGCGCACGCCGATGCTGGCCTGCGGGGAGGGCGCCCGCGACGTCGCCGCGATCCTCACCCCGTCCGGTGCGGAGATCGACGTGCTGGACGCGGAGGCCGGCGTGGCCGCCGGACGCAAACTGCTCCGCAGCGTGTTCTTCAAAGGGCTGGCCGGCTCGGTGGTGGAGGCGCTGGAGGCCGCGCGGGCGGCGGGCTGCGAGGACTGGCTGCGCGAGAACATCGTCGCCGAGCTGGCGGCGGCCGGTGAGCACACCGTGGACCGGCTCGTCGGCGGGACGTACAAGCACGCCGTCCGCCGCGCCGCCGAGATGGAGGCGGCGGCGACCATGCTGGACGAGCTGGACGTCCCGCCGGCGATGGCCGCCGCCAGCCGCGACCTGCTGAGGCGCCTCTCCGGCTGACCTGCCTCCAGCCGGCTCCCTAGCCGACCGGCGGGGTTCCGTGGGTGTGGAACGACTCGATGGTCTTCAGGCCCCATGCCTGCCCCTTGGCGCGTTCCGCCTCCGTCCAGGTGATCGTCTTCCAGTCGGGTGCGAGGACCAGCCGGGCGCACGGGTTGCACAGCTCGACGCGGTTGCCGCCCGGCTCGTAGACGTAGAGGAAGAACGTCTGCTGGATGGCGTGCTTGTGCGGTCCCGTCTCGATGAAGACGCCGTTGTCGAGGAAGATGTCGGCAGCGCGGAGGATGTCCTCACGGGTGTCTGTGGCGAACGCGATGTGGTGCAGGCGGCCGTTGCTGCGCGTCCGGTCGCGGGTGTAGACGAGGTCGTAGGACTTGTTGGTGAAGGTGACCCAGCGCCCGGCGATGGTGCCGTCGTCCAGCCGGATCTGCTCGGTGGGATGCCCGCCCAGGACGTCCCGCAGGAAATCGGTGCTGGGCTCGACCTCGGCGGCCAGGAAGTTCACGTGGTCGAGGCGGCGGACGCAGACGCCGAGCGCCGGGTACGCCTGCGCCTGGTTCTTCAGGGCCGGCGCCAGCTCGGGCGGCGCCTGGTACCACTCCGACTCCCAGTAGATCTCCAGCTCGTGTCCGTCGGGGTCGCGGAAGATATAGGTCGGGCCGATGCCGGGGTCGCCGTCCCGCCAGCCGATGCCGAGCCCGGCCGCCTCGATCGCCGCGACGCGCCGGTCCAGGGCCTCCTGCGAGGACGCCCGCAGGCCCGTCCGCCGGATTCCGGACGTGCTGTGCGCGGTGAGCTTGAGGGTGTGGTGTTCGTAGTCGTCCCACGTCCGCAGGTACACCGAGTCGCCCTCGGCGCCGACCTCGGTGAGGCCCATGACGCGGGTGAAGAACCACAGGCTCCGGTCCGGTTCGGGCGTCAGCAGCTCGACGTGGCCGACGTGCGCGATCTCGTGCTTGATGGTCACAGGGAACTCCGGGGGAAGACGGTGCCGTCGAAGAGCTTGCGGGCCGTCCGGACGATTCCGGCCCGCCGGACAGTCGTGCCGTCGAGCTCGACCGTCACGTCGAGCCGTCCGGTGGGGTGCTCGATGCTCATCGGCGCGCCGGGCGGCGGAGGCTCGGCGAGGTCGTGGCCGACGGCGCCGCCGATCAGCGCGGCGGTCGCGACGGTGACGGCGCCGAGCACGCCGATCGAGGTGTGCGTGCGCAGCGGGATGAAAGTGCGGGTGCAGATCGTCCCGCCGTCGCGGGGCGGCGCGACCAGCGTCGTCTTGGGCACCGAGGAGGCCGAGACGTCGCCGAGGCCCATCAGCTCACCGGCCTGGAGCCGCAGCGACTGGATCCTGTCCCGCAGATGGGACAGGTCGGTCTCGTACCCGGTGACGCCGAACGAGGACGCGGCGGCGACCACGACCGGCATCCCGTTGTCGGCGCACGTGACCTCGACGCCGTCGATCACATCGCGGAGACGCCCGGTGGGCAGCAGCGCCCCGCAGGACGACCCTTCCGTCCCCGCGAAGTCGAGGTCGATCCGTGCGGCCGTGCCGGGCACCCCGGAGATCTCGGTGCCGCCCTCGTAGCCGACGGCTCCGCCGGGTGTCGGGAACGTCGCGGTCGCGACGCTTCCGGAGTTGAGCATCCTGATCCGGACGCTCGTCTCGTCCGGCTTCGCCGCGACCAGGCCGCGCTCGACCGCGAACGGGCCGACGCCCGCGAGCAGGTTCCCGCAGTTCTGCCGGTCGGAGACCGTCGCCTCCTCCACGCCGGGCTGCAGGAACAGGTAGTCGATGTCGGCGGCGCCGTCGGCGCTCGCCGAAACGACCGCGACCTTGCTCGTCAGCGGGTGCGCCCCGCCGACCCCGTCGATCTGCCGGGGGTCCGGGCTGCCCATGATCCGCAGCAGCAGGTCGTCGCGCTCGGGGGCGGCGGACGGCAGGTCCCCGCCCAGGAAGTAGGCCCCCTTGGACGTCCCACCGCGCATCAGCATGCAGCGCACGCCGTTCACGCGTCGTACTCGCCGTACTCGACGTACTCGATGCCCATCCCGGGCAGCCGGTCCCGCAGCCCGTACCGGTCGAGGCCGAGTTCGCCCTTCCGGAACGCCGCCCGGGTGGCGGCCTCCTTCTCCTCGCGGGCGCGTGCGGCGCCGGCGGCCTCCCGGACCGACGCGCGCGGGACGCACATCACCCCGTCGTCGTCGGCGAGGATCGCGTCGCCCGGCCGGATCACCTGCCCGCCGATCGTCACCGGGACGTTCACCGCGCCCGGTGTCGCCTTCACCGTCCCCTGCGCGCTGACGGCCGCCGACCACACGGGGAAGCCCATCGCGCGCAGGTCGGCGACGTCCCGCACCCCGGCGTCGATGACGAGCCCGCGCACTCCCCGGTACTGCAGCGCGGTCGCGAACAGCTCGCCGAACATCCCGTCGGTTGACGGCGACGTGGTCGTCACCACCAGCACGTCGCCCGGACGGCACTGCTCGACCGCGAGGTGGATCATCAGGTTGTCGCCCGGCCAGGACAGCACCGTCACGGCGGAGCCGGCGATCCGCGTTCCCGCCTGCACCGGGCGCAGGGACGGGCCGAGATACCCCGTGCGTCCGGTCGCCTCGTGGACGGTCGCGACCCCGTACGTGCCCAGCTCGTCCAGCGCGGCGGCCTCGGCCCGCGGAGGGTTCGTGACGACGACCGTCCTCACGCCAGCACCCCCGTCGTCTGCGGGTACAGCCGGACGTACGCCTCGGCCATCGTGTCGTGCGGCAGGCCCAGGTTCGGGCCCGCGTTCCGCTTCAGCTGGACGCCCCGCCGCTTCGCCAGATCGGTGTAGTAGTCCCACATGTGCACCTGCGCCGGAAGGCGCTCCATCGCCTTGCGCTTGCGCTCGAACACCGGCGTGATGTCCAGCAGGACGTCCGGTTTGAAGTCGCACTGCTCCGGCTGGTGCGGCTCGAAGAAGAACACCGGCGGGGCGCCCAGCGGCTCGCCCGGCGCCTCGTACCCGATGGCCTGCGCGAGCACCCGCGCCTGCAACGCCATCCGCGCCGCGGCCGGATGGTCGCCGTTGTACGGGTCGGCGAGCGTGTGCGTCAGGACGACGGCCGGCTCGAACTCCCGGTACACCCGGACGAGACGGTCGACCAGCTCGGGCGTCTCGCGCAGCGGGTAGTCCCCGGCGTCCAGGAACTCGATCTCGGCGCCCAGTTCCGCCGCCGCGGCCTCCGCCTCGCCCCGGCGCAGCTCCTTGATCTCCTCCAGGCCCTTGCCCTCCCGCCAGGCGCGGGCCGACTCGCCGCGCTCGCCGTAGCTCAGGCACACGACCTTCGCCCGGTCACCGCGCGAGGCGGCCAGGGCGATCGCGCCGGCGGCGCGCCACACGAAGTCGCCCGCATGGGCGCTCACGACGAGCAGGGGGCTGGGCGGGGCAGAAGTACTCATGGCCCCACCCTCCAGCCTTGTAACCCAAATTGTCAACAATTCTGCAAACATTAGGGCGGCGGGTGCGGGCGTCGAACACGGAAGCCACCGCGCGGCTCGGCGGGGGATGTGACGAGCCGCGCGGTGGCCGGTTCCGGGGGCTTACCCCTTGGCGGGGTTCAGCGCGGCCAGAGCCGCGGGGGTGAGCTTGGCGGCGCGTTCCCGTTGCGGGAAGCGGCCGACGTCGATGCGGGCGACCTCCTTGGCCGTCCGGTAGTCGATCACGGAGATCTGGTCGTCCTCGGCCAGCGAGACGAAGCAGTCGTGGCCGTTCGGGCTCGTCTGCGTCCAGTACGGCAGGGCGTCGGTGGCGTAGTGGACGGTGCCGTCCGTGGTCAGGCCGGGACGGGACACGATGGAGACGTAGTCGTCGATCGTCCCCGCCATGCACAGCTTGGTCTCGTCGGCGTTCATGGCCATGCCGTGGTGCGCGGAGTTCTGCGGGTAGTCGTCCGGCTTCATCTTGGCGGCCTTGTCGCTGAACGGCATCTGCACCGTCCGTGTGGTCTTCCCCGCGGTCAGGTCGTACTCGATGAAGCCGTTGAGGTAGGACAGCTGCGCGAACATCGTCTTGTTGTCGCGCGTGAACACCGCCGGGCGGATCCCGTAGTCGAAGGTGTAGGTGCGCAGCGGCTTGAAGGTCGCCGCGTCCACCGCCGTCACGGCCTTCGACCCTTTGAGCGCGTTGAGGAGTTTCGGCAGAGAGGTGATGCCGATGCTGGAGTTGTAGAGGATCCGGCCGTCCGGCGAGTAGTCGTTGGCGTGCGGGTAGGTCCCGGTGGCGAAACTCGTTTCCAGCGACCCGGTGGCGGTGTCGATGACCTCGGCCTTGCTCGCGGTGGTGGCGCTGACGACGAACCGTTTCCCGTCCGGGGAGAGGGCGGCGTGGTCGGCCTTGAACCCCTCGGTCTTGTGCCGCCACAGCATCCGCTTCGTGGCGATGTCGAACGCGACGGCGTCCGACAGCGCGCCTCTGGACACGTAGATGGTGGCGCCGTCCGGTGACACGGCCATGTCGTCGACGAGCTTGCGGTAGCCCTGCGCGGCGTTGACGGCCTCGTAGCCGATGCGCTCGGCGGGCGTCATCGCGTCCAGGCGTTCCTGCAGATCGGGGACGACGTTGATGGAGCCGAGGTTCGCGTAGGTGCCGGTGTCGATGAAGCTGACGGTGCCGCCCTGGCCGTTGCCGACGGCCATGACGTCCCGGAGCGCGGCGGCCTTCGCGGGCACCGCACCGGTCATCGCGGTCGCTGCCAGGACGGCGCAGCCGAGCAGCGCGGTACGCCTCCGGAGACTTCTGGAAGGCATGTCGTCCTCCTGGGGGTGGGGTCTCCAGTTTGAAAACGGCCGTGTTCAACCTTGTGGTTACTGGACAGTAAGCCAGGGTGATGTGCGGCACAAGACCCAGTTGCGGGAAAATGCCGTCCGGGCGAGCGGAGGGAACGACGTGGCGGGCAGGCGCGCGACACCGACCGGCAGGTACGGCGGCCGGTCGGCGGCCGAGCGGCGCGCCGAGCGCCGCCGCCGGTTCCTGGACGCCGGGCTGGAGATGTTCGGCCGCGGGCCCGGCTACCGGGGCACCACCGTGGCCGCGCTGAGCGAGGCGGCGGGGCTGTCCACCCGCCAGTTCTACGAGGAGTTCAGCACCCTGGAGGACCTGCTCGCCGAGCTGCATCTGGAGGTCAACGACGCGGCCGAACGGGACGTCGTCGCCGCGCTCCCGTCCGTCGAGGGCCTCGGCCTCGCCGAGCGCACGGCCCGCCTCTTCCGCGCCTACGCCGCCAGCATCACCGGCGACCGGGCCCGGATCCGGATCGCGTTCGTCGAGATCGTCGGCGTCAGCCCGCGGATGGACCGGCAGCGGCTCACCCGCCGCGCCCGCTGGGTCGAGTTCATCTGCGCCGAGGCGGCCGCCGCCGCCGGCCGCGGCGAGATCGCCGACCGCGACTACCGGATCGCCGCCACCGCGTTCATCGGCAGCATCAACGGACTCCTGCACGACTGGAGCGCCGGCTGGGTCGACGCGACCCTCGACGAGGTCATCGACGAGCTCGTCCTGATGCTTCTCGGCCGGCTTCGCGCACCGGGGTGACGATGCCGAGGCGTGCGCCGGCGGGGTCGGTCATGACGGCGAACCGCCCGGGCCTGATGTCGGTCGGCGGAAGGTGGATGCGCGCTCCCAGGCCGGCGGCCCGCGCGGCGATGGCGTCGCAGTCGGACACCCAGAAGAACGGGACCCAGTGGGGCTCGAAGCCGGCCGGCCCCAACTCCGCCAGGGGGACCATGCCCGCCACGGTCCAGTCACCGATCTTCCAGTTGGTGTACGTGGGCGTGTAGTAGGAGCGGTCCACGGCCTTCCAGCCGAAGACGGCGCCGTAGAAGCGGCGGGCGCCCTCGGTGTCGTGGGCGGCGAGTTCGACCCAGCACATGGCGGACGGTTCGTCGACGACATCGGCGCCCTGGAAGTCGTACGGCAGCCAGAGCGCGAAGTCGGCGCCCTCCGGGTCGCAGCAGTGGGCCATCCGCCCGAGGTTGGCGGCGTCGCCGGGTTCGCTCAGCTCCTGGCCCCCCATCGCGCGCACGGTCTCCAGCGTGGCCTCCATGTCGTCGGTCCGGAAGTAGCAGGTCCAGGTCGGCTGCATGGAGTCGTCCGCGAGCGGCTGCATGCCGGCGACCGCCGGACCGCCCACGTCGCGCAGGGTGAAGACGTAGTACTCGCCGAGCGAACCGGTCAGCGTGTAGGCGTACCAGCCGAACACTTCGCAGTAGAAGCGCTTGGACGCGCGCACGTCAGGGCTGGCCAGTTCGGCCCATGTCGGGTAGCCGGGGGCGTGTGCGGTCACCTCGGGCATCGCCGGATCCTCGAAGCTCGCATACCACCACGCTAAGGACGCGGACGCAATCTACGGCCACGCAAATCACCAAGATCACCCAAACGTTGGACCTGCGCGGACGCTCACCACGGTCTGCAGGAGACCCCAGACGAAATGGGCGGCGTAGGTGGCTCCGTCCGGCCCGGTGAGGGTCGCGTGCCAGCGGCTCGGCACCTCGCCGTCCTGGTGCGCCACGGCACCGAACCGCTCGTCGACGTCCCCGACGACGCAGGACCAGGGGACGAGGTCGTGGACGCTCTTCAACCGCGGCACGGGGACGCCGTCGTCCCGGACGAGCCACTCGTGCATGACAGCGCCGTCCGGGCCCATCATGATCTCGAAGCGCAGGCCGGGCCAGAGGGACAGCGGCGGCCACCACGCCACCTCGCAGGCGACGTCGCCGATCGGCCGCTCCTCGACGGCGGCGGGCGGGCCGAGGACGGCCTCGTAACGGCGGCGTCCGCGCGGAAACGTCCGGGACCGCACGATGCGCTGCCAGCGCGCGTTGACGCTCCGCATCTCCGTGCGGGACGCATCGAGCGAACGCATCGCGTCCTCGACGAGACCCGGCTGGTAGTCGGCCATCCGGCGGAGCAGCACGAGCTGGAACTCCCGCCGCGCGAATCCCTTCATCTCCGGTCACGCTACCGGGCGTCCGCGACGCCGCCCGGTTCAGGACTTGCGGGCGCCGATGGCCTTGGCGATGGCGGGCCAGCTGCGGGACAGCTCGACGCGCCAGTACTTCCAGTTGTGCATGCCGGGCCCGTACAGGTGGGACGTGACCGGGACGCCCGCCCGCTTCGCGGCCGCGACGAAGTTGTCGTTCATGATCCCGGCCAGCTGCTCGCCGATGCGTCCCGCGTCCTGCGGCGGGGTGTTCGGGTTGTCGTAGGGGCCAGGCTGACCGTTGCCGGACGAGACGTAGACGCCGACGCCCTTCAGCTTGGACACCATGACGGCCGCGTCGTGCGCCCGCCAGTTCCCGCGCGCGGTGATCGGGTCACCCCAGATCGCGGTGCCCGCCTGCCGGTTCACCGAGGTCAGGATGAGCGGCATGCCGGGGGCGGTGATGTTGAGGGCGCCGCTGTAGGACGCGGCGTACTTGAACAGGCGGTGCCGTTCGGCGTAGGTGATGGAGCCCTGCCCGCCGGACGACAGGCCGATCGCGGCGCGCACCGATCCCGCGTGGAAGTTGCGCTCCATCAGCGGGATGACCTCGCGGATGTGGAAGGTCTCCCACTCGGGGATGCCGCCCTTCCCGCCGTTGTACCAGTTGGTGTACGACCCGTTGGAGCCGCCTTCAGGCATCACGACCATCGCGTTGTACGGGCCGACGACCTGCTCGATGTTGGAGTCCTTCGTCCAGGACGTGTAGTTGTTGTTGCCGCCGTGGTAGGCGTACACGGTCGGCCACGTCTTGCTGGTGTTGGACTTCCAGCTCTTCGGCACCATCACCCGGGTCTTCACCGCGGCACCCAGCGCCGGCGAGGCGATCGTCACGTCGAAGATCCGCGAGCTGATCTTCTTCACGCCGGTGATGGCGGCGCCGTCCGGCGCCTTGGCGTACTTGCCGGACGCGGCACCGCCGGGCATGTGCGGCTTCTTGCCGTGGCTGCCGGTGTCGGTGTCGGGGTCGCCGGAGCTCGGCGTCCCGCCCGTCCCGAACGGGTTGCTGTTCAGCGGAACGTTCGGAAGCTTCGCCGCGGCCGGCGACTTCGTCGGCGACGCGGAGGTCGCGCCGGGCGCCGACGGCTGCGTCGCGGGGCCGAACGAGGGGATCGGCTTGGAGTTGCCGGAAGCCTCCGACCTGCCCTTCGGCACGCCCACGCCCGCCTGCGCGAGCCCGACCATGACGGCGGGCAGGAGCACGGCCGCCGCAGCGGTTCCGAAGATGGCGATCTTCCGGTCGGTACGCTTTTTCATGGACTCCCCAGCCGTCCGGGCCGCCCCGGCCCGGCGCTCCGTTCGCCCGACGAAACTACTGTCCCGGACGTCACACCCGCAAGTATTGGCATCGAATGCAATAAAGGCGAGATGATCCGTGACGCTGCGCTACCGGACCCGTACTACTTTTTCGCCTGCACGGAACGGATCGACTGGGCGTGCCGGAACACATCGCGCGGGTCCCAGTGCCGTTTGACCTCCTGGAGTTTCGCGTAGGCGTCCTTGTAATAGAGGGTCTCCCACGACTGGCCGGACCCGTTCCAGCGTCCGTCGTTCAGATCGGCGTCGGGATAGCCGATGTAGCAGCCGTCCGTGGTGTCGCCGTCCGCGACGGGCACTCCGCCGGTCGCGGCGAACGTCGCCTTGTAGATGTCGCGGATCCAGGCGATGTGCGTGTCCTCGTGGACGTCATTCTGCGTCCAGTACACCTGGTACTGCAGTTTCAGAATGGAATCGCGCTGCCGCGACGCCGTCTGACGCAGCGGCTTGTTGACGGCGCCGCCGTACGAGTCGACCTGGATGAGCGCCTGTTTGTTCACGTAGTCGCTGTACTTCTCTTTGCCGAGATAGGCCCACATCGCATTGATCTGCTGATCGGTGAACGGTTTCCGCAGGTAGGCGGACTTGTACTTTCCGCAGCGGATCTCGCCGCTGGAGTTCAGCGCCTGTGTCGCGGTCAGCCACGGCATCGTGCGCGGAATGTCCATGTGCACGAAGTGCTCGCCCATCACCGACCGCATCCTCGTCGCCGCCGGGCCGATCCGCCCGTCGAGCGCGGCGACGAAGTCGGTCATCACCTGCGGCCCGTCCGGGTCGTCGGCGTCCACCTGCGCGAGAAGCCCGATCTGCTCGTTGCTGACGTGGTTGAGCTTCAGCATCGCGAACAGTTTCCCGGACGCGGTGGACGGATTCTGGTGGTCGCGGAAGTACTCCCCGTAGGACCTCACGAGCATGGCGAACTCGTCCTTGGTGAAGTCCTTCCAGTCCCACGCCAGCCCGGACAGCAGAACGTGTTCCGGCGGCTGCGGCAGCCCCCGGAACCAGAACCGGGTGACGAGCCCGAAGTTCCCGCCACCGCCTCCGGTGTGCGCCCACCACAGGTCGCGGAGCACCTGTTCCTTGGAGTCGCGTTTCGCCACCACGAGCTCGACGTTCCCGTCCTTGTCGACGACCGCGACCTCGACCGCATAGAGGTAGTCGACGGTGAGCCCGTGCTGCCGCGACAGCAGCCCGAACCCGCCCGCCGGAACGTGGCCGCCGAGCCCCACCGAGTAGCACGAACCACCCGGCAGCGCTTTGCCGCTGATCGGATACAGATGGCTGTAGACGTGCCAGTTCGTCGCCCCGGCCTCCACGCAGTACGCCCGCATCGCGCCGTCATAGGACACGTCGCACATCGGGCTGACGTCCAGGATCACCCGCACGTCGTCGCCGCAGACGAAGTCCTCGTAGCAGTGCCCGCCGGACTTCACGGTGATCCGCGTCCGGGCCGGGTTCGCCGGCTTCTCGTGCACCGCCTCTGCGAGCGCGGCCCGCGCCTCCTCGGGCGTCCGCAGCAGCCGCACGTACTCCGGCTCGGCGATCCACCGCTGGTTGAACCCGCGGCTCAGCGCCGGATACCGCTTGTCACCACACCGGACGACCGTGCTGGGCAGCGCCGAGATCTCACTCATACGGCCAACGTCTCCGCACCTCGGGAAGATACCCGCAGAACCCTTCCCGCCCATCCCGCGTGTAGTCGACCAGTGACACTGCGATGACGAATGGTCCTCGCGGGTCATGGGTCGAGGTGGGGGGCGTCGTCGCCGGGGAGCGGGAGGCCGGTGCGCCAGAGGGCCTCGAAGAGGGGCGTCCAGCAGGGGTTCCTCGCGGGCGCCCTGCAGCAGTTGCAGGTAGCGGCGGGCGACGGCCGCCCGTCCGCTGACCACCTCGACGAGTTCCTCCGGGTGCGGAGCGGCTTCAGCGAGGAGCGGGCCTATGGCGGCGCGGCTCCGCGCGATCTCCTCTTGGCGGCTTGCGACAAGGGCCTCGACGGCCACATGGGGCGGTGTGGCGAGAAGGCGCAGCGGGCGGCCGGCGAGGCGGGTCACGAGGCCGAGTTCTTCGAGGCGCGGCAGCAGGCGGCGCAGACCGGGGCCTATGAGGTCACGTTGCCCACCGGGGACGCGGTGCACGTCGCGGACGGCGGCACGACGGTGACGCCCGGGCCGGGGCGCGACCCCGCGTTCTCGGTCAGGCACAGCGGCGGCGACCTCTATGTCGTCCCGGACGACAGGCTGGCGGACGACCCGGAGCGCTACAACGTGACGGCGCTGCACGAGCACCGCCGTCCCGCCGCACCGGAACCGAAGGCGTCCGGTGGGCTCGTCACCGTCCACGTGAAGAGCATCGCGCGGGACGGGCGGCCGGGGCTCCAGACGTCCTTCGACGACGGCGCGACCTGGGCGGACGTCCCGCTGAAGGCCGGCATCGCCCACCTCCGCGGACAGGGAACAGTGCCACTCAGGATCGGCGCCGAGGACACGAACGGCAACAAGGTCGCCCCAGGAGATCATTCGCGCCTACGAGCTCCACTGACCCCCGCGACCGGGCTCGGATGCCGGCGCGGTCAGCCGAAGCGTTCCCGGAGGGCGGGGAGCAGATCCGCCTCGGCCCACGTCCGGAAGTCCTTCTGGTGGTCCGGCCCGGACTGGCAGAACGAGATGTGGGTGAAGCCCGCGTCCGCCCACTGCTGGACGGCCCGGAGGTAGTCCTCCACGTCGTTCCCGCACGGGACGGACTCGGCGACGTCGTCGGGGCGGACGGTCTTCGTCGCGGCCTCGAAGTTCACCGGCCCGGGAAGCTCCGCCATCACCTTCCACGCCGACGCGGAGAACTTCCAGACCCGGTGCGCGCGTTCCTTGCACTCGTCGTAGTCGTCGCCGTACGAGACGGGGATCTGGCCATAGACGGGCTTCCCGGCTCCCCCGCCGTCCCGGAAGACGCCGACGGTCTCCGCGACGGGCTGGTCGGAGATGAGCAGGTCGGCGTGTTCGGCGGCGAGCCGCCCGGCGCGCGGGCCGTAGGCGGCCATGCCGATCCGGACGGGCTCGGCCGGCAGGTCGTACAGCTTCGCGGAGTCGACGCCGAAGTGCCGGCCCCGGTAGTTGACGTAGTCGCCGGAGAACAGCGCGCGGATGATCTCGACGGCCTCGGCGAACATCTCGTGCCGGACGTCCACCGACGGCCAGCCGCGCCCGACGACGTGCTCGTTGAGGTTCTCCCCCGAGCCGAGGCCGAGCGTGAACCGGCCGTCCGACAGCACACCCATCGTGGCCGCCTTCTGCGCCACCACGGCCGGGTGGTACCGCATGATCGGGCAGGTCACGAACGTCATCAGCGGGATGCGGTGGGTGGCCTGCGCGAGCGCGCCGAGCACCGACCAGGCGTAGGCGGAGTGGCCCTGGCTCTCCAGCCACGGGAAGTAGTGGTCGGAGATGACCGAGTAGCCGAACCCGGCCTCCTCCGCCTCGACGAGGTCGGTGACGAGCTGTTTGGGCGGTGTCTGCTCGCAGAGCAGCGTGTATCCGAACTCCATGTCAGTTCCCCAGCAGGTCCATGAGGTCGTCGGCGTGCTCTTCCTCCTCGGCGAGGATCTGCTCCATCAGCCGGCGCGTGGTGACGTCGCCGTCGCCGAGCCACCGGATGATCTCCTGGTAGGACTCGATGACGATCCGTTCGGCGACGAGGTTCTCCCGGAGCATGCCCTTCAGGTCGTTGTCGTCGAAGGTCTCGTAGGTGGTGTGGGCGCGTTCGGCGATCGTCTTCGGGTCGAAGTCGGGGTCGCCGCCGAGCTGGCTGATGCGTTCCGCCGCGCGCATCGCGTGGTCGCGCTCCTCGTCCGCGTGCTCGCCGAACTCCGCCGCGACCTGCGCGCGGTCGATCCCGGTCGCGCTGATCGCGTGCCGCGAGTACCGCATCCAGCAGACGATCTCGGTGGCGAGGACGTCGTTGAGGACGCCGATGACCTCCTCGGCGCTCCTGCGGTAGCCCTCGGTCACCGGGCCGTCGGTCATCTTCTGGCGTGCGCGGTCCCGGATCGCGGCGACGTCGATGCTGAAGCTGTTGCCGGCCATGCTCTCCTCCTGATCAGCGCGGACGTAGCCCTCCTACCCAGCAGGGGCCGCTCATGCGTCCGGGCCCCCGGCGGAGGGCCCCGCGGAGGCGACGCGAAGGAACCGCTGATCAGCCCACACTTGGCCACAGTCCGTCACATCTGCTATACGTAGAGCTACCTCGCTTCGACCTGGGGCGAGGGAAGGGACATCCGGTATCCACCTTGAGATCCGGGCGTGACAAGGAAGAAAAGGAACCACATGAAGTCCTTCAGCTACACCGAACTGGACAAGCTGGCCGGCGAGGTTCTGCCGGAGCGCGCCGTGCTGTCCACCCTGCTCGTGGCCAACGGCGGCAACGACAACGACAACCTCAACCTGAACCACGGCGGCGGCCACGGCGACGGCACCACTGCGGTCGTGAGCACCTGCCAGAGCCAGCAGACCCGCGCCGACAGCGGCCTGCTGCAGCTCATCGGTCTGCACGCGCAGAACGACGCCAGCTCGCTCACCTGCACGCCGAGCACCGCGATCTCCGGCCACTGAGCCGAGCGCATGTAACCGCGGGCTTCGGCCCGTGATCGGAAGGGCTGGCGGTCTCTCGCCAGCCCTTCCCCCTTCCACCACACGTGAAAGCGAACAAATGAGCGCTTCCAACCCACAACACCTCACCTACGCGGAACTCGACCGGCTGACCGCGGAGGTCCTGCCGCGGCGGCTCCTGCTGTCCGCCGTCATGGGCGGCGGCCACCGCGGCCACGGCGGCGAGTCGGAGGTGTACTACGCGTGCCAGGCAACGCAGTCCGCCGGCACCACCGGGCTGCTCGGCACCGGCCTGCTCGCCGAGGCGCCGCACTCCACGATGACGTGCGTGCCCGCCGTGGTGATCACCCACGACTCATGACCGCGCCCGCCGCCCTCACACTGCCCTCCCTCGTGGAGGGCGCCGAACTCGTCGGCGAGTTCAAGAACTCCGGCTACCGCGAACCGCCGCAGCTCGTCTGCCTGCCCAACCGGCAGCTCGTCCGGCTGCCGCCGCTGCTGTTCCTGGTCGTCAGAACGCTGCACGAGCACCGGGACCTGACCGCGACGCAGGACACCGTCACGGCGCTCGACACCGTCGCCGACGCCGTCAGCCAGGAGGCCGGCGCAAGGCTGTCCGCCGAGCAGATCGTCTATCTGGTGGACCGCAAGCTCGCCCCGCTCGGCGTCACCACCTACAGCGACGGCTCCGCGCCGCCCATCGTCAAGGCGGACCCGTTCCTGGGGCTGAAGTTCAAGCTCGCCGTGTTCCCCGAGTCGGTGACGTGGGTGCTCGGCGGCCTGTTCTCCTGGCTGTTCCGCCCCCCGGTGATGGTCCTCATGATCGCCGCGTTCCTGGTCAGCGAGGGGTGGATCCTCACCTCCCGGTCGATCGCGGACGCGCTGTCGTTCGCGATCCTCACCCCGGTCAGCATCCTGCTGGTCATGGCCCTCGGGATCGCGTCGTGCGCGTTCCACGAGATCGGGCACGCCACGGCCTGCCGGTACGGCGGCGTCCGTCCGGGCGTCATGGGCTGCGGCATCTACCTCGTGTGGCCCGCCTTCTACACCGACATCACCGAGTCGTACCGGCTCGGGCGGGCGGGGCGGCTCCGCACCGACCTCGCGGGCGTCTATTTCAACGCCATCTTCGTCGTCGCGTTGACCCTGCTGTACCTGCAGACGGGATTCGAGCCGCTGCTCGCCGCCGTCCTTTACGTCAATCTTGAGATGATGCAGCAGTTGCTGCCGACGTTGCGGTTCGACGGGTACTACATCATGTCGGACCTGATCGGCATCCCGGATCTGTTCAAGTACATCGGGCCGATCCTGCGCCGCACCCTGCTGCGGCGCCCCGCCGACGTCCGGCTGGACGACCTGAAGCGCTGGCCGCAGATCTTCGTCACGTTCTGGGTGCTGACGGTGATCCCGCTGCTGGTGTTCCAGCTCGGGCTCATCATCACGCAGGTCCCCGCCCTGGTGGCCAAGGACTGGGGGATGATGCGCAGGCTCGCGTCCGCCGCCTCGGACGGGGCGGGCCCGCTCACGCTGGTCACCTCCGGGCTGCAGATCGTCCTGCTCGTGCTCCCGCTGATCGGCGTGGCGTTCATCCTGTACAGCGTGGGCCGTCAGCTGGTGCGGCGGGCCGTGCGCTACGTGAACGCGCCCGTCCGCGAGGCCGCGCCCGGGGCCTGAGCCCCCACGCTCGGACGCGCCGGGTGCCGCACAACGGCACCCGGCGCGTTCCCATACTCCCGGAAATGCATTTTATAAACTTTTGCGGTAACGCTTCGAAGGGCCCGTGAACGGGGATCCACGCGGTGTAGGGAGAGAATGGCCGTATCACGGCGCTCCCCCCTTTTCGAGGGCCGGCCCACCCATGGCCGGTGTTCCCGGAAGGCCCCGCGTTGCTCCATCGCCTCACCCCCGCCGCATGGCTGGGGGCCTTCGTGCTGCTCCTCCCCCTCGTGTTCGCGGATCGCTCCACGGCGTCCGCCGAGGCCCGCGCCGAGGTCGTCGCCGAGACGGCCGTCGCGTCCCGGACCGTGGATCTCACCGTCGCCTCACCGGCCATGGACGGCCGCGAGAAGGTGCGCCTGCTGCTCCCGCCCGGCTGGTCGCGGCACGCCGGCCGCACCTGGCCCACGCTGTGGCTGCTGCACGGCGGCGTCGACGACTACACCGCCTGGACGCGTGACACCGACGTCGCCGAGCTCACCGCCCGCAGCGGCGTCATCGTCGTGATGCCCGACGGCGGCCGCTGCGGCAATTACTCCGACTGGTGGAACTACGGGCGCGGCGGATCGCCGCGCTGGGAGACGTTCCACATGACCGAACTGCTGCGCATTCTCGAACGGGACTACCGCGCCGGGAGCGAACGCGTGATCGCCGGAAATTCCATGGGCGGGCTCGGCGCCATGCTCTACGCGGCCCGTTTCCCCGGGATGTTCGAGGCCGCGGCGGCCTTCAGCGGATACGTGGACACCCTGCACGACCACCGGCCGGGCGACAGCTCGACCGGCTGGGGGCCGTCCTTCGCGTGCCCCGGCACCGACTGGCGGCGGGTGTGGGGCGACCCCGACGCGCAGGCCGCGATCTGGCACGCGCACAACCCGACCGATCTCGCCGGGCGGCTGCGCGGCGTCCGGCTGTGGGTGGCGAGCGGCAACGGCAGGCCCGGGTCCCTCGGCGGACTGCCGATCACCGACCCGGTGGAGGCCGCGGCGAACGACCACGCGCACGCGTTCGTGGACCGGCTGCACGCCCTCGATATCCCGGTGACCGCCCGGTTCTTCGACGGGCAGCACGACTGGCCGTACTGGCAGCGCGACCTGCACGAGGCGTACCCGATGCTCATGGACGCCCTCGGCGGGCGGGGCTGATCAGGTCTGCCGCACCACCTGCTCCGCGTCCGTGCGCGCGGACGTCCCGTGCCATTCGAGGACGAGAACGGTCGCGTCGTCGTCCAGGCGTCCCGCGTGGTGCTCCAGGATGCTGTGGACGAGGCGCCGGAGCGTCTCGGGGACGGCCATTCCGGCTGCGTTGTGGCGGATGATGAAGTCGACGAACCGGTCGAGGCCGAACTCCGCCTTCTCCGGGTCCCGGGCCTCCACGATGCCGTCGGTGTAGAGCAGGACGCGGTCACCCGGTTCGAGCTGCTCCTCGCAGACCCTGGCGGGGACTCCGAGATCGGTGCCGAGGGGGTGGCCCGGCTCGCATTGAAACGTGGTCACCCACCGCCCTCTGCGGATGACCACCGGCGCGGGATGCCCGTGCAGGACCCATGAGAGCATGCCGGTCCGCAGGTTCAGGTCCGCCAGCACGGCGGTGACGAACCTGCCGGACGCGTCGCGCTCCAGCAGCACCTCCTCGATCCGCCGGCCCACGTCCCCGAGGACCGTCCCCTGCAGCCGGCTGTTGCGGCCCGTCGCCACGGCCAGGTTGGACGTCAGGCCGGCCGCGGTGTCGTGGCCCATGGCGTCGAAGACGCTGAGATGGACGATGTCGCCGGCCAGGGCGTAGTCGAAGGCGTCGCCGCCGAGCCGGTACGCCGGTTCCAGGGCCGCGCCGATCGCCACCTGGTCGTTGGCGAAGGTCAGCGGCGGCATCATCCGCCATTGCATCTCGGCCGACACGCTCATCTCGCGTGTCCGCACCAGCCGCGCGTAGCCGTCGCTGTACGGCCCCTTGCTGACGATCAGCAGTGCCACCAGGCTCGCGAGATACTCGGTCTCCTGCCGGGCCTTCTGGTCCTCCCGGGGGATGGTGACCCGGAGCACGCCCATCCGCTCGGTGCCGTCGAGGATCGGCGTCCAGTACTGGCAGGTCCCGTCGTCGAACACCTGTCCCATCACCGGCCGCACGGTCTGGAACGCGCGGCCCGCCACGGTCCGGTCGATCTTGAGCTCCGCCTCGGCCCCGGCGTCCGGGCCCCTGCCCGGCAGCGACCGGAGCACCGTCTGCTGCAGGTCCACGACGTAGATCACCACGTCCTGGAGGCCCGCCTTCGCGGCGGGACCGGCCACCGCATCCGGCAGTTGCTCCATCGACATCAGATGGCTGGCCGCCAGCAACTCTCTCAGCATCGGCTCGCCGCCCCACGGTCTCGGCGCTCTGGGCCCCGTCGCGGTATCTCCAGGTCACGGGCCTACCCGGTACGTCCCCCGATATGTCGGACGGCCGCCGATGCTAGGAACGGGCCGGGGACGGCGTCTTGGGCAGCATCGCGGCGATCTCGGGCTTCAGCAGGGCCCGGACGCTCGCGTAGGAGGCGCCGAAGTCCAGGTCGCCGCAACCGTCACTGCCGGCGGCCAGGTAGGAAAGCTGGAACTCCCCAGATGTGAAGAACGCGCTCAGGCGGGGCGGATCGTACTCGGCTCCACCGATGCCGCCCTTGCGGGGGGAGAAGTCGGCCAGTTCGAACCGCCCGTCGGGTGAGCAGTCGGTCCACTGCCGCTGGCCTTCCTGGAACGGGTGCTGCTTCATGAGCGTCTGGAGCCGGGCCAGGCCGCCGGCGGTGAGCGTCCCGGGCAGGAAGACGTCGGCGGCGGTGAGCCTGCGGCCCGTGCGCAGGTCCACGGTGACGACCTCGCCTCCGGGCGACCCGTCCGCCTGCTGGCACCAGTCGGAGAGCATGAAGTAGCGGACGGACACCAGCCGCGGGCCGCGCAGCCCGAGCCTTGTCTCCGTGCCCACCTTGATGGGCTTCCCCTGGCAGTTGGCGTCGCTTCCCTTCGCCATCGCGATGAGGCGGTCCAGGGGTCCGCGAAGCTCGGTGTTGATCCGGCGTTCCAGCGCCGGGTTCTTCAGCCCGCTGACCATCGGGTACTGCGCGTTCTGGATCTGGATCGCCGGGTTGGTGAGCGTCCGGTTGTCGGAGACGAGCTTCACGACGGCGACCCGGGCGGGCGGCGGCGGCGACTTGTGGTCCTGGACGGCGTAGACGGCCCCGCCCGCCGTCGCGGCGACCACGGCGGTGCCGGCGACGGCCATCGTCCCCTTGCCGGCCGCCGTGGCGAGGAAGCCCTTGCCGACGGCCGTTCCGGCGGTCCCGGCGCCCGACCCGGCGCCCCCGGCGCCGGCTCCCCCGGCGCCGGCTCCGGAGGCGCCCACAGCGCCCGCGCCGCCCGCACCCGCCGCCGCGGACGCGCCCGGGGTGACGGCGAGCGCTCCCAGCGGGAAAAGCGCGGCCAGGGCGACCGCGGCGGTGGCCAGGGCGCGGACGCCCCGCTGCTCCCAGTCGCTCCCGTAGGCGCCGACGGCGGTCGATTCGAGCCACGTCACGAACGCCGCCGCGCCGGGCGGCCGCTCCCCCGGGTCCTTGGCCATCCCCTGCAGGACGAGCGTGCGCAGCGGCTCGGGCACGTCCTGGACCTCGACCGCCGCGCTGAGGTGCTGGTTCATCAGGACCGCGCGCTCGGACGTCGTGAACGGCCGCCGCCCGGTGACGCATTCCAGGAACACGCAGGTCGCGGCGTACACGTCGGTGGCGGGGGTCGCGGGCTCGCCGCGCCACTGCTCCGGCGCCATGTAGACGGGGGTGCCCGCGAACGACCCCTCTCCGGCGAGAACGGCGACGCCGAAGTCGACCAGCTTGCTGAGCCCGTCGGAGCGCACCACGACGTTCGCCGGCTTGTAGTCGCGGTGGACGACCCCGACGGCGTGCGCCGCCGCGAGCCCGAGCAGCGACCCTTTCAGGACGATCAGCGCCGCCTCCGGCGTCAGCGCGCCGTGCTCGAGCAGCACCTCCTTGAGGGACACGCCGTTGACCGCCTCCATCACGATCGCGGCGCCCTGCTCGCCTTCCACGAACTGGAAGAGGCGCGCCACGTACGGGCTGGTCAGCCGGCCGAGCATCTGCGCCTCGGCCCGCAGTCCCGCGACCGCCGCGGTGTCCCCGCCGGCGAGGTACTTGATCGCGACCGGCGTCCCGGACTCGTCGTGGTGGGCCAGGACCACCCGTCCCTGCGCCCCGCGCCCGAGCTCACGGTCCTCGGTGAACCCCGTCAGCCGCCATTCCATCCCGTGCTCCCGCCGCTCCTCGATCACGCTTCACAGGACGGTGACGCCGCTGCGTACCGAAAGGTTCGCGCAAGGTGCGGACTACCGCCACCCCCGGCGCGGCCAGGGCCCGGGAGGGCCGCGCGGTGAGATGGGACACATCGCCGCCGGCGCGGGCTCCGGCCCGGGACCGTTCGAAGGCACAGGTCACGGGCCGGGCTTATCGTTTTCTGACAAACCGCAACGGAAAAGCACGGTCATGAATTCGCCGGAGGAATGTGCTAAAACCCGTCTGAGGTTCGCCGACGCGAAGGGATCTTCATGGGCGCAGCGGAGGCTCTCGTCCAGGTCGTCGACACGGAGTGCTATCCGCTGGCCGCGCCGGACGGCGCCGGATGGGAGTCCGTCGTTTCCCGCACCCGGGCCGAGCTGGCGAAAACCGGATGCTGCGTGCTGCCCGACTTCATTCGCCCCGCATTGCTCGACGCGTTGCGCACCGAATGCGCGACGATCGCGCCGCATGCTCATTACGACGTCGAAACGGTGAACGCCTACAACATCGATGTTCGCACTCCATTGCCCGACGGCCATCCGGGGCGGATCACCGTCGAGCGCGGCAACGCGTTCGTCGCCCGCGACCGCATCCCCGCGGACTTCATCGTCCACCGGCTTTATGCGAGCGGGCTCTTCCAGCGCTTCGTGGCGAGCTGCTTCGGGCTGCCGAGGGTGCACGAGCTGGCCGACCCGCTGTCGGGGCTGTGCCTCAACGTGGTCAACCCGGGGATGGGGCATCCCTGGCATTTCGACACCAACGAGTTCACGGTCAGCCTGCTGACGCAGGAGCCGGAGGACGGGGGCGTCTTCGAGTACTGCCCGAACATCCGGTCGGCGGAGGCGGAGAACTTCGGCGACGTACGGCGGGTGCTGACCGGAGGCGGCGGGGATCTCGTCCGCCGGCTGACGCTCCGGCCGGGTGACCTGCAGCTTTTCAAGGGGCGGTACTCGCTGCACCGGGTCGGCACGGTCCGGGGGGACACGGCGCGGCACACGGCGATCTTCGCCTACAGCGAGCGCCCGGGGGTCATCGGCAGCGTCGCGCGCACGAGGCAGCTCTTCGGCCGCGTCCTGCCCGAACACCGGGCGGCGGAGGGCCGCGCCGTCCGGGTCGACCGGCTGCTCGACTAGGAGGCCGCTGTTGCGCGTCGACGCGACTGGGAAGATCTCACTCGACCACATCTACACCCGCCCCGATCCGCGCGACTACTTCGGCACGCTGCGGGAACTCGACTACAACATCCCGGACCTGGCCAAACCGCACTTCCAGCGGCTCATCGCCGAATACCGGGAGGTGCACCGGGTTCCGGCCCCGACCGTTCTGGATATCGGCTGCTCCTATGGCATCAATGCGGCCCTGGTGAAATACGGCCTCACCATGGGCGATCTGTACGACCGCTACGGTGGTCCCGACGCCGTCCGGCACACGCGCGCCACGCTGCTGGCCCGAGACCGGGAGTTGGTCGGTTCCCGTGCACGTACGAACCAGGTGCGTTTCCTGGGCCTGGACGCCTCGGAGAACGCCCTTTCCTACGGACTCGAAGCGGGCTTCCTCGACGGCGCCGTCCACGCCGATCTGGAGAGCGGCGAGCCGACCGAGGAGCAGCGCGCGCAGCTCGCCGCAACGGACCTGGTCATTTCGACGGGCTGCCTCGGATACGTCACCGAGCGCACCATTTCCCGCGTCGCCGGGGCGCACCCGGAGCGCAGGCCGTGGATGGCGCACTTCATCCTGCGCATGTTCCCGTTCGACCCCGTCGCCGAGGCCCTCGCCGCCGCCGGGTACGAGTCCGTCAGGCGCGGCGGCCTGTTCAGGCAGCGCCGGTTCGCGACCCGGGAGGAGCAGGCCCTCGTCCTCGACCGGCTCTCCGACGCCGGCGTCGATCCGAGCGGTCTGGAGACCGGCGGCTGGTACTACGCGCAGCTCTACATCTCCCGCCCACGTGGCCGACCATCGAACGCGAGGAACGACTTGAACGCCCGTGAAGAACTCTCGTCCCGCACCTTCGGCAACGAGGAGCGCCTGCCGCGGGTGCCGCTGCCCACGCTCGACGCGACCTGCGAGCGGTTCATGGAGTGGTGCGGGCCGCTGCTGACCGAGGACGAGCGGGAGCGGACGGAGTCCGCGCTGGCCGCCTTCGCCCGTCCGGACGGGCCGGGCCGCACGTTGCACGCGGCGCTCGAACGCTACGAGGCGAGCGAGGGCGTGCACAGCTGGCTGGACACGTTCTGGCCGTACCGGTACCTGGGCCGCCGCGACCGGATCGCACTGAACGCGAACTTCTTCTTCTTGTTCAAGGACTCCCCCGAGGGGCAGGTCGAGCGCGCGGCGGGGCTGATCGCCGGAGCGCTCGACTACAAGCTGCGGCTGGACCGGGAGGAGGTCCCGCCGGTCGTCCAGCGCGGCCGGCCGCTGTCGATGGTGCAGAACAAGTTCCTGTTCTCGGCGACGCGGATCCCCGGCACCGGGCAGGACACCGTCCGCGTGCCCTACACGGACGAGTGGCCCGGCCCGTCGGACGCCCGCCACATCGTGGTGTTCTTCCGCAGCAACATGATCCGGATGGACGTGCTGGGCCCGGACGGGCGCCCGCACACGCTGGACGAGCTGCGCACGGGCCTCGGCACGATCATGAAGGCGGAGGCCGCGCTGGAGCCGTCCGCCGGGCATCTCACCACCAGGGCCCGCGCCGAGTGGGCGGCGAGCCGCGCGGCGCTCCTCGCCCTCGGCAACGAGAAGGCGCTCGACGACGTCGAGACCGCGCTGTTCTGCGTGTGCCTGGAGGACTTCGTCCCCGAGAACACCCTCGACGCCTGCGACCAGCTGCTCCACGGCGACAGCGGAAACCGCTGGTTCGACAAGGCCGTGTCGTTCGTCGTGTTCGGCGACGGCACCGCCGGCATCAACGTGGAGCACTGCGGCCTGGACGGCACCACGATCCTCAGCTTCGTGGACGCGCTGCTTAGCGCACCCCCCGAGAAGCCGTCGCAGCGGTCGGGCGCCAGGTCGCAGGGCCTCCCGGCCATCGAGCCGATCGACTTCGTCCTGGACGACTCCGTGCGGGGCGACATCCAGGACGCCGCGTCGTCCTTCGCCGCCTACGGCGCCGCGACGGCAACGACGACGGTGTCGTTCGACGGCTTCGGCACGGATGAGATCAAGCGGCTGAAGATGTCGCCGGACGCGTTCGTCCAGATGGCCTACCAGCTCGCCCACAAGCGCGCGAAGGGCCACGCCGGCGCCACCTACGAGTCGATCGCCACCCGCCAGTACCGGCACGGACGCACCGAGGCCATGCGCGTCGTCACCCCCGAGGTGCTCCGCTTCGTCGAGATCATGGACGATCCGGCGGCCGGTCCCGCGCCTCGCCGGGACGCGTTCCGCGCCGCCGCCGACGCCCACGTCCGCCGCGCGAAGGAGTGCCAGGCCGGGCAGGCGCCGGAGCAGCACCTGTGGGAGCTGCAGCTGATCCAGAAGCGGCGCGGCGCCGAACTCGGCGTGACCGAGCAGCCGTCACTGTTCGAGACGCCGGGCTGGACGGTCATGCGGGACGACTACCTGAGCACCAGCTCGGCGCCGTCGGTCAACATCCAGTACTTCGGCTTCGGATCGACCAGCGAGCAGTGCATCGGCGTCGCCTACGTCCTCCTGCCCGACCGCTTCAACGTCTACCTCAGCACCCCGCAGGCGGTCGCGGACGCGATGCGGGTGTTCGCCGCCGGCCTCCGCGAGGCCGTCCGCGAGCTGCGCGAGCTGCTGCGATGATCAGCGGCCGGGCCGCGCCGGCCGCTGCGCCCGCCCGATCGGGTACAGCCAGCGCCGGAAGGCCCGGCTCAGCGCCGGCATGACGAAGAAGGTGATCAGCGGGATCACGACGACCGGGAACACCAGCGCCTTCAGCGGCAGCGGCCACGGCTTCGTCAGCGGCGTGACGAACGCCTGCAGGAGCAGGCTGAGCGGGTAGACCGCGCAGAACGTCACCGCGATCATCTTGACCTTGGACGGCGGCGGGACCGACTCGCCGGGCAGGTCGAACCATGTCTCCAGCCCGGTCGTGTCCTGCCGGTGCTCTTGGGCGATTCCGCGGACCCGCTCGATCCACGCCGCGCGTTCGTCGGAGCCCAGCCAGTCGTCCAGCCGCGCCTGGCCGGAGAAGTTCACCACGGTGTAGTACCGGTACCGCGACCCCTCGGCGCGCAGCCACGTCGCGCCCTGATGCCCGGAGTACCGGGTCGCGACCTCATGGAGCCCCTCGGCCCACTCCTCGAAGTCGCGTTCCCGGCCGGGCCTGACGTCCCAGGTGAACACGATGGTGACGGGCTCAGTCGCCGTTTCTCCCATACACGCCTTTTCACCGGCTCAGCCCGTTCCATGCGGAACCGCCGAGTGTGCAAGGCCACGAACAGGGCCATCGGGCGAGGCCGTCGAACGGGCCGTCGAACAGGGCCGCCGAACGCGGGACCCGGCCGCCGCGGGAGCCGCCGGGTCCGCGTCAGGTGGTGGCCAGGGCCTCGGTGGGGCTGAGGCGGGACGCCCTGATCGCCGGGTACAGTCCGGCGACCGCGCCGATGAGCAGGGTCGCGGCGACGCCCCCGAGGACCGCCCAGGCCGGGATGACGACGGGCCACCCCTGATAGAGGGCGTAGATCGAGGTCACGATCATGCCGATCACCGCGCCGCCGAGCCCGCCGAGCGCCGAGAGCAGCAGCGACTCGGAGAGGAACTGGGCGCGGATCTGGCCCCGGGTCGCGCCGAGGGAACGGCGCAGCCCGATCTCCGACCGGCGCTCCAGCACCGAGATGACCATCGTGTTGGCGACCCCCACGCCGCCGACCAGCAGCGCGACCGCGCCGAGGCCGAGCAGCAGCCCGGTGAACGCCTCGCCCGCGGCCTTCTTCGCCGCCAGCGCGTCCGACGGGCGGGACACCTGCACCTCGTTCGGCGCCTCCGGGTTCACGGTCGCGCCCAGCACGTCCCGGACGTCCTCGACGCTCGCGTCCTCCAACCGGGTGTAGATGGTGGTCGGATGCCCGTCGAAGCCCAGCCGGGCCTGCGCGGCGGGCCAGCCGACCAGCGCGGCGGTGTCCAGCTCGGGGGCCAGCGCCGCCGGTTTCAGGATGCCGATCACGGTGAACCAGCGTCCGCCGATGAGCACCTGGACGTCCGGCGCCGCGTGCCCGATCCCGAGGCGTTGCGCGGCCGTCGAGCCGAGGACGGTCGCCGGGAAGCTGCCGGTCGCGGCGTTCAGCCAGACGCCGTTGCCGAGCTCGGCACCCGTCGCGGACCGCAGGTCGGTGCGGGCGGCGTAGGTCGCGATCCCGTTGGTCTCGGTCTCGGGGATCTTGCCCGTCCGGTAGACCTTCGCGTCGTCCAGCAGGCCGATCGACGACACCTGCCGGACCGGGGCGATCCGCGACACCATGGCCTCGGACTCGAACGGCAGCTGCGCCTCCTCACCGGTCAGGGTGCTGCCGGGCGAGACGGTCAGCAGGTTGGTGCCGAGCGAGGCCAGGGCGCGGTCGAGGTCGGCGCGGGACGAGGACGACACCCCGACGACCGCGACCATCGCGGCGATCCCGATCGCGATGCCGAGCGCGGACAGGAACGCCCGCATCGGCCGGGTCCGCAGGCCGACGGCGCCGACCTTGACCACGTCGCCCGGCCACAGCCGGGCGGGCTGAAGCGTCCCGGCCGTCATCGCGCCGCCCCGGTGAGGCGTGAGTCGTCCACCACGAGGCCGTCGCGCATCCGGACCCGGCGGGGCAGGCCCGCCGCGATCTCCCGGTCGTGCGTGATGATCACGACGGTGGTGCCGGCCGTGTTCAGCTCGCGGAGCAGCGTCATCACCCCGTCCCCGGACGCCGAGTCGAGGGCGCCGGTCGGCTCGTCCGCGAGGAGCAGGGCGGGCTCCCCGGCGACCGCCCGCGCGATCGCGACCCGCTGCCGCTCCCCGCCGGACAGCTCGTGCGGCTCGTGGTCCAGCCGGTGGCCGAGCCCGACCCGCTCCAGCGCCACCGCCGCCAGCCGCCGCCGCGCCGCCGGGCGCAGCCCGGAGTACAGCAGGCCGTCCGCGACGTTGTCGATCGCCCGGGTCCCGGCCGCCAGGTGGAAGTGCTGGAAGACGAAGCCGATGCGGCTCGCGCGGAGCGCCGACAGCTTCGCGTCCGGCAGCCGTCCGACGTCGTGGCCGTCGATGCTGATGTCGCCCGAGGTCGGACGGTCCAGGGTGCCCAGCATGTTCAGCATGGTCGTCTTCCCCGAGCCGGACGGGCCGACGATCGCGACCAGCTCGCCCGCGTCGACGTGCAGCGACACCCCGGCGAGCGCGTGCACGCCGCCGGGATACGACTTCGTCACGTCCCGCAGTGTGATCATTTCGGCACCCCCACGAGCGTGCCCTCGGCGATCCCCGCGCCGGTGATCTCGACCTTCCCGTCCGCGAACATGCCCGTCTCCACCGCGACGTAGGACGACGTGGCGCCCTTGACGACCTCCACGCCGAAGCCGCCCTCACTCAGCGCGACCAGCGCGGAGACCGGCACTGTCAGGACGTCCTTCCGCTCGCCCGCGGTGAACTCGACGTCCACCGAGGCGAGGGCGTAGGCGGCGGCCGCCTTCTTCGCCTTGGCGGAGTCGAGCCAGATGGTGACCTCCACCTTCGTCGTCGGATCCGCGCCCTGCTCGGCGGGCTCGATCACGGTCGTGACCTCGTCGATCTCGGCCGTGATCGTCCTGTTCTGGGGCAGCGTCACCTCGACGCGGGCACCCTTCTTCGCCAGCCGCTGGTCGGCGGTGTCCAGCTCGACGGTGACGGCCTGCGTCGTCCCCGTGTATTCGAGCATCTTCTTGCCGGGTGCGGCCGGCTCCCCCGGATTCGCCGCGACCGACTCGATCCGGACGGGACCGTTCGCGTAGGCGACCCGTCCGACGTCCACGATGCCGGTCTCGGCCACGCCGATGTCGTCCTGCCATTCCCGGACGGCCTCGGCGGTGTCGGACGTGTACTCGTCGTCCACGGTGAAGCCGTCGTAGCCGAGCGCGCTGAGGTTCTTCTCGAACCGCTCCACGTCCGACCCCTCGGTCCCGGCCTGCAGCGGCCGGTAGGACGGCTTGGACCCGTACATCAGCACGACCGGGTCGCCGTCCACCTCGTACAGCCGGTGGCCCCGGGTGATCACGTCCCCGCTCTCGGGAAGCTTGGTGATCGTGCCCTTCGTCTGGTTGGTCGCGGTCAGCGTCGGGCCGTAGCCGAGCTGCCCGTCCTCGGTCTGGGCGTCGCTGAGCGTCTGCTTCGCCACCTTCGTCGTGCTGGGCGGCAGGCCCGTCGCCCGGCCGCCGCCGTCGCCGCCGCCGCTGCCGAACGCCGCCACGGTCGCGACGCCGCCGACCGCGATGATCGCGGCGACGGCCAGGGCGATCTTGAAGCGCGGCCGGCGGCGGCGCGCCCGGCGTCCCTCCTCCTTGGCCGGCGCGCGTTCCGCGGTGGTCTCCCCCATCACTTCCCGCCGCCCTGCAGGACCTTCTGGCACGCCTCCTGCGCCTTCTCCAGGTCGGGGTCGTTGCCGACGGTGTTCCTGTCGATCCGGATGCCGGGCTGGTTCGGGTCGGGGTCCGGGAACTTCTCCACGCCGTTCTGGCGCATGCACTTGGCGAACTCGCGGGCGCGCTCCTGCTGCTTCGGGTCGGGCGCGCCGGTGCGGTTGGCCATGGGGTTGTACTGCCGGCACGCCTCCATGGCCTTGTCGATGTCCTCCTTCTTGCCCTTGGTCTTGATCTGGATGCCCCCGCCGGGCTTCGGGTCCTCCATGTCGACGCCGTGCTCGCGCATGCACTGGGCGAACTTGACGCCCATCTCGTCCTGGCTCAGCTTCGGGCCGCCGCTCGCGCCGCCGTTCTTCGCGCCGCCCACCGAGGCCACCCCGCCGTCGCCCTTGTCGTCCGACCCGCAGCCGGTCAGCGCCAGTGTCAGCGCGAGCGGCAGCGCCGCCAGAATCTGCAGTCGCATGTCTTCCTCCTCGTCGCCGGCCGGAGACGTTCCGGCCGCACGAGGAGTGATGCAACCGGGCGAAGCGTTTCCCCTGTGTTTCCGCTTCCGGGCGGGCTGCCCCTTACGGAAACGAAACACCGAGCCCGGCACCATCGGCGATCGGAGGAGGCTTCATGAGAGTGCTGGTGGTGGAGGACGAACGGCTGCTCGCCGACGCGATCGCCGAGTGGCTGCGGGACGACGCGCACGCGGTCGACCTCGCCTACGACGGGGCCGCGGCCCTGGAGCGCGTCTGCGTCAACGACTACGACGTGGTCGTCCTGGACCGCGATCTGCCGCTCGTCCACGGCGACGAGGTGTGCCGGGAGATCGTGCGGGACGGGACGACGGCGCGGGTCCTGATGCTCACCGCCGCGGCGGAGGTCACCGACCGCGTCGACGGTCTCGGCCTCGGCGCCGACGACTACCTCACCAAGCCGTTCGCGTTCCCCGAGCTGGCCGCCCGCGTCCTCGCGCTCGGCCGCCGGTCCCGTCCCGCCGCGCCGCCCACCCTGCACCGCGCGGGCATCACGCTCGACCCGGCGCGCCGCGAGGTCTTCCGGGACGGGCGGTACGTGCCCCTCGCGAAGAAGGAGTTCGCCGTCCTCACCGAGCTGCTCCGCGCCGACGGCGCCGTCGTGTCCGCCGAGCAGCTCCTGGAGAAGGCGTGGGACGAGCACGCCGACCCGTTCACCGGGGCCGTCCGCCTCACCGTCCTCAAGCTGCGCCGCAAGCTCGCCGACCCGCCCGTCGTCGAGACCGTCAAGGGAGCGGGGTACCGGATTCCATGAGGCTGTCGCTCCGCGCGAGGCTGACCTTCACCTACGCCGGCGTGTTCCTCGTCGCCGGCCTGGTCCTCCTCGGCGTCACCTACGCCCTGTTCAACCAGCAGCTCTCCCGTACGGGCACCACCAAGGTCCTCGCGACCCGGCTGAACCCCGGGCCCGCGTCCACCGGCGCCCCGCAGAACGTCCAGGCCGCCCCGAAGGACGCCCAGTCCGCCGCGGAGGCCCGGCTGCTGGCGGACTCCGAGCACTGGATGAAGAAGCAGCGCGAGGAGCTGCACGACGCCGCCGTCACGTCCCTCGTCACCCAGGGCTCCATCGCGCTGCTGGTCGTCGGCGGCGCCGCCGCGGGCTTCGGCTGGCTCATCGCCGGCCGGGTCCTGACCCCGCTGCACCGCGTCACCGAGACGGCCCGCCGCATCGCCGGCTCCCCCGCCGCGGACCGCGGCCTGCACGAGCGCATCGCCCTCCGCGGGCCCCGCGACGAGGTCAAGGAGCTCGCCGACACCTTCGACTCGATGGTCGAGCGCCTCGACCGCTCCTTCGACGGGCAGCGCCGCTTCGTCGCCAACGCCTCCCACGAGCTCCGCACCCCGCTCACCCTGGGCCGTGCCCTGGTCGAGGTCGCGATGCACCGCGAGTCGGCGTCCCCGGACGTCCGGCAGCTCGGCGAGACCCTCCTGCAGATCAACTCGCGCCACGAGCGCCTCATCACCGGCCTGCTGCTGCTGGCCCGCTCGGAGAACGAGATCACCGCGCGGGCCCCCGTCGATCTCGCGGACGTCGTCGGGCACGTCGCGTCCCAGACCGCCGCCGAGGCCAAGGACGCCGGCGTCACCGTCAGGACGGCCACCGCCGAGGCCATGACGATGGGCGACGCCCTCCTCCTCGAACGCGTGGTGCAGAACCTCCTGGAGAACGGCGTGCGCCACAACACCGAATCCGGCTGGGTCAGCCTGTCCTGCCGCACCGAGGACGACCACGCCGTCCTGGAGGTGGCCAACTCGGGCCCGGCCGTCCCGCCCTACGAGATCCCGGCCCTGTTCGAACCCTTCCGGCGGCTGGACAACGACCGCATCGTCACCGCCAAGGGCGCGGGACTGGGCCTCTCGATCGTCCAGTCCATCGTCCGCGCCCACGACGGCACCGTGACCGCCGAACCCCGCAAGACCGGCGGCCTCCACATCACCGTCACCCTCCCCGCGGCCCATGCGGGGAGGGCGGACACCGGGGAGCTCAGCAGGTCCCGAGCATCGTGGTGAGGGCGCTCTTCTCGGCGCTGTCGACGGTGAGGTCGTAGTACCACTTCACCTGGATCCAGGCGCGGGCGTAGACGCAGCGGAAGGAGCTCACGGACGGCTGCCACTCGGCGGGGTCCTTGTCGCTCTTCGCCTGGTTGACGTTGTCGGTGACGGCCCACAGCTCGGGCCCGCCGAGGTCGTTGGCGTAGGTGCGGCGGCGGTCCGTGGTCCAGGCCCAGGCGCCGGACGCCCATGCCTCGGCGAGCGGCACCATGTGGTCGATGTCCAGATCGGACGCGGCCGTCCAGGTGGCGCCGTCGTAGGGCGAGTACCAGGAGCCGGACGTCGCGGCGCAGGACGAGTCGGTGACGACGTTGGTCCCGTCCCGCTTCAGGACGGTCTCGCGCGTGTTGCACGACCCGGAGATCGTGATCCAGTGCGGGAACAGGTCGCGGTCGTAGGTGCTCTGGTGCGATTCGGCGGCGACCGTGAGCGTGGAGAGCCGGGACGTGGCCGTGGCGGCGGACGGGATGTTGGGCGGGGTGGCGGACGCCGGCGTCTCCAGGACGCCGATCAGTGCCGCGCCCAGGAGGGCCGGAAGCGAGAACAGGAGCAGACGTCGCATCGGGGGGAGCCCTTCTGCGGCCGTTCCCGGCCAGGGCCGGGGGCGCCCTGCGGGGGCGGGAACGGTGGCACTGCGACAGTGTCATTTACGGCAAATGCCAATAAATGTCACAATTCCCCAGCCGTGGCCCGGGCATTGGTCGGAAGCTGCCGTACGCCCCCACGGCCCTTTTCCTGACCTGCGGCGACCCTCACTCGGGCGGGAACAGCGCGGCCACGAAGGCGTTCCGGAACTTCCCCGCCGGATCGATTTTGCTCGCCAGCCGAGCAAAATCGCCGGCCCGCTCGTAGCGGGCGATGATCTCCGCGGCGGGCATGGTTGTGATCTTGCCCCAGTGCGGCCGGGCGCCCAGCGGCACGAGCCTCTTCTCCAGCTCCGCGACCACGGGCAGCACCCCGCCGGGGTCGTCGCGCCACGTGAAATGGAGGGTCACCGTGTCCCGGCCGTACGCCGGGCTCAGCCATAGATCGTCGCCGCGGACGGTGCGGATCTCGGAGATGTGCAGAACCGGCGCGACCCGCCCGGCGATCGCGCGGACCGCGGCGAGGGCCGCCGGCGCCGCGTCCCGGGGCAGGAACCATTCGGACTGGAGCTCGTCGCCCGCACTCGGGGTCATCTGCGGGCGGAAATGGGGAAGGCGCTCGTGCCACGGGCCGGGAATTCCCAGCTGGACGGTGCAGAACGCCGGCGCCATGCCCGGCACCGGATGCTCCGGCCCGGGGGCCTCACGCCCACCGGCCCAGGCCGGCTCGGGACGGCCGGTGCGGCGCTTGAGCCACACCCTGGCCTCGCCGCTGCGCCAGTCGGTGAACGCGCTGACGCTGTAGGCGGCGCCGAAGACCTCGTCGAACCGCGCCGCCAGATCGTCGAGCGGCACCTCCAGCCGGACGCTCTGCTCCACCTCGAACGCGGGCTCGACGTCCAGCGTCAGCCGGGTCACGACCCCGAGCGCGCCGAGCGAGACGACCGCGCCCGGAAAGGCGTCGTCGGTGCCGCGGCGGAGCTCGAAGAGGTCGCCGTCCGGGCCGGCGAGCTCCAGCGCGGTCACGGCCGCGGCCAGGGAGCGGAGGCCGTCGCCGGACCCGTGCGTGCCGGTGGCACACGACCCGGCGACGGAGATGTGCGGCAACGACGCCATGTTCGCCAGCGCGAGCCCGTTCCGGTGCAGCTCGGCGGCGACGTCCGCGTAGCGCATCCCGGCCCCGACGGTCACCCTCGAACGCGCCGTGTCGATCTCGACCATGGGCGGCAGCCCGTCGAGGAGGACGAGATCCCCCGTGGTGGCGGCGACGCGGCTGAACGAGTGCCCGCTCCCCAGCGCCCGCACCCGCCCGCTTCGCGCGACGACACGGCGCAGTTCGTCCACGGACTCCGGCCGATACGTCCGCGCGGCCCCGTACACGACGTTCCCCGCCCAGTTGGCAAGGCGCTCATGCGTCATCGGCTCCGCCTCCCGGCCGGCCCGGCCGGGCGACACGCCACGGCCTCACGGTGATCCACACCGGCACCGTACGTCCCCGCTCGGCCCGTGTGTGCATTTGTCCGCAGTGCTAGCAGATCGTCCCAGGTTACGGTGAGCTCAGGTCGATCTAACCGCGGAGGGCCCGGCATGACGACCTATCTCGGCGGGGCGAGAGCCGGAGGCGACCTGGTCTCGGGCGACAAGCACGTTCACATGGCCGCGGCGCCCGACGTGGAGGAACCGCCTCGGCAGCTTCCCCTCGACGTTCCCGGATTCGCCGGGCGGCACGCGGTCCTCGCCCAGCTCAACGCCCTCGTGCGAACGGCCGGCCCGGCCCCGGTGATCATCGCGCTCACCGGCATGCCCGGCATCGGCAAGACGGCGCTGGCGGTGCACTGGGCGCACCTGGTCTCCGACCACTTCCCCGACGGGCAGCTCTTCATCGATCTGCGCGGCCACTCCAGACGGGGCGCGCTCCCACCGCGCGAGGCGCTCGGCCAGGCGCTGCGGACGCTGCGGGTGCCGTCCAGCCGGCTGCCGGTCGACGAGGACGAACTCGCCGCGCTCTACCGCTCGCGGCTGGCCGACAAGCACGTGCTGATCGTCTTGGACGACGCCGCGAACGCGCAGCAGGTCCACCCGCTGCTGCCCGGCACGTCGTCCTGCGTCGTCGTGGTGACCGCCCGGCGGAAACTCACCGCCCTCGTGGCGAGAAGCGGCGCCCGGGCGACGGCACTGGACCTTCTGTCGGAAGAGGAGGCGTTCGAACTGGTCGGCGAGGTCGCCGGGCACAAGCGGACCCTGGAGGAGCCGGACGCCACCGCGGAACTCGTCCAGATGTGCGCACGGCTTCCGCTGGCACTCCGCGTGGCCGCCGCGAACCTCGCCACCCGCCCCCAGCAGTCGGTGGCCGACACCGTGCACGCCCTGGCCGAAGGCGACCGGCTGTCGAAGCTGGCCCTGGGCGAGGACCCGGGCGAGGCCGTCGGCGCCGCCTTCGACCTGTCCTACCGAAGCCTTGCCCGGGAGTTGCAGCGCGCCTTCCGGCTCCTCGGGCTGGTGGAGGGGCCGAACGTCGCGCCGCAGGCGGTGGGGGCGCTGCTGGGCACCACACCGGAGGCCGCCCAGCGTCTGCTCGACCGGCTGGAGACCGCCGGGCTCGTCCAGGAGATCGAGCGCGGCCGCTACCACCTTCACGACCTCCTTCGCGAGTACGCGCACAGCAGGGCGTTCAAGGAGGACTCCTCCCTCGTCCGGACGGCGGCGATACAGCGGCTCGCGATGTGCTACCTCACCACCGCCCAGCAGGCCGGGCGGTTCCTCGACAGGTACCGCCGGACGATCCGCCAGGAGCTGACCGCGCCGCCGGTGGACCCGGACCCTGCCGAACGGGCCCGCCACCTCGAATGGTTCGCCGCCGAACAGCAGAACCTGACCGAGCTCGTCCGGCAGGTCGCCCGCCTCGAATGGAACCAGCTGACCTGGGAACTGGCCGACGCCGTCTACGACTTCTTCGAGCTGCGCCGGTACTGCCACGAGAACCTGGAGGTCCACCGTCTCGGCCTGGAGGCCGCCCAACGGGGAGCCAACCCGCTCGCCCGCTTCTTCATGCATCACCACATCGCGGTCATCTATCGAGAGCTCGGCCAGACCCAGGAGGCGCTCCTGGAGGCCGCGTCATCGCTGCGGCTCACCATCGAGACCGAGGACCGCTACGGCGAGTCGGCCGTTCTGGACAACATGGCGCGGACGCACCTCCAGCTCAGCGACTACAGGATGGCCCTGGAACTCGGCAGGCAGGCACTGGACATCCGCCGGGAGATCAGCGACCGGCATGCCGAGGCGACCACGCTCGACACCCTGGCCCGGGGCTACCAGGGTCTCAGCGAGTACGACGAGGCCTACGGGTGCGCCACGGAGGCCCTGGAGATCCGTAAGGAGATCGGGGACCTGCGGGGCGAGGCCGAGACGCTCGACAACCTGGCCAGGATCTACTACGGACCGGGCCGGACCAGCGAGTCGCTCGCGTCCGCCGAACGCGCCCTCAAGATCCGCAGAGAGATCGGGGACCGGCACGGCGAGGCCAATGTCCTGAACGCCCTCGGGCTCATCGAACTCAACACCGGCCGGCTCGACGGGGCGCGTCGCGCGGCGAAGCGTTCGCTCCGGCTCTGCTACATGATCGGTGACAGGCGCGGCAGCGCCGGGTCCCTCGACCTGCTCAGCAAGGTGTACCTCCAGATGGGCCTGGCCGAGAAGGCGCTGCGGACGGCCGATCGCGGCCTGAGCCTGGAGGACGATGTCGGGCACCGCTTCGGGAAGGTCGTCACGCTGCGCAACCTGGGCGAGATCCTCCTGCGCCTGGACCGGCCGGCCGAGGCGATGATCCAGGCCCGGCGCGCGAGGGACCTCGCCGCGCAGATCGGCGTCCGGCACGAGGAGATCAAGGCGCTCAGCCTGCTGGCCCGGATCTGCGACGCGGTCGACGCGCCGGACGAGGCCGCGGCCGCCCGCACCGAGGCCAAGACGATCACCCACGAGGTTGAGAAGCTTCTTGGGAACTCTTAGCCGCGGGGATATTTGGGTTCTGCACAATCAATGGGGCCGGTGTGGTGAAATTGCCGTCCGGGCCTAAGCGAGGCACGGACGCAATCACCTGGGACGTGCCTTGCTCGATCCGAATGACCGTTTTCTCACTTGTCGTGGGATTCTCAGATGGCATTACGGCCACCAGAACCCCGAGTTCGACGGTCCTCCGCGCCGGCACTACAGCCTGCACTATACGTATCGGAATGGCGACCGGATGTATGTGGCATCAAAGGTGCGCAAGGAGCGTGGGCGGGTTCCATTCCACCGCCAGTTCGCCATCCTGCGCGCACTGGGAGACGGCGACCCGCAATCAGTGGTGCGGCCACCGGTCCGCCCTCGCCGGGGTGGCCGTGACTGGGTGACGGGGCTGGGCAATCGCTGGTTCGTCCGCTCCTATACCGAACACGATCAAAGCCCCGACTGGCTTTCGTCATCACTGGTCAGGGACACCGCCCGGAAGCTGGCGATCGTCCATCGGACATCGAGCACCATGGATGCCGCCGTCCTGCGCACTCCCGCGCACAACCTGCGGGTTTACGACTGGCCGCTCTTGGACGTCCTCGGGCAGAGCGACGCCGTGGTCAGCGATATGCGGACACGAGACCGCATTCCCAGACACATCGACATGGTCAGTGCCGGGCTCGACCGGCTGCGGGCCGAGCGGCGGAGCCTGGATCTCGGACCCGAGGGGCTCACGCACCACGATCTGCGGACCGAGAACATCCTGGTGCGGGACGGTGGGGTCGTGGAGATCGTCGATTGGGACCGGGCGCACTGGGACGTCCAGTGGTATGACGTGACCTTGGCGGCCCTTCATCTGGCCAACGGGTGGCCGGACGCTCCGCGCTGGGATCTGACGGACGTTTTCCTTGACGCCTATCGGTCCGAGTCCGGCACCGGGCTCTCGGCGGACGCACTGGCATGGCTGTTCCGCTTCACGGCCATCCGGAATCTCGCCGTTTCGCGTTCGCCGGACAAGTGGGCCCGGCTTTTGCCCGGAGTCGAGGAACGGTGGGGGGACGGCGGCCTAGCGTTCGTGAATGATTTTGTCGCCGAGGACCAGGTCGCCCCGGACCTGAACGTCGCCGCTGAAGATGGTGGCGCCGTTGGGGCCGTCACCGTCGGGTGAGCGCGGCGCGGGGGCGGCGGGACGGTCGCCTGCGCCGGCCAGGTACATCCAGGCGTCGGTGGTGGTCTCCTTGACCGTTACCGAGACGCGTTCGAAGGCTCGCGGATCGATCGGGCCGTGCAGGTGCGCGACGAAGGCGTCGTAGACGAACGGTGAGACGATGAAGCCCAGGTCGGCGCCCGAGGCGGCGAGCGCCGTCTTCAGGACGGGGGCCTCCAGCAGGCGGGCCGTCTGGATGATGACCTGGCCGCCCAGGCCCTCGGCGTCCGGGATGACCGGGCCGACGTGCAGGGCGACGCGGAGCTGGACGCGGACGGCGTGGCTCGCGCGGTAGTTGTGCCCGCGGAGCGCCGCGGCCAGGTGGCCGGCGAGCGGGTCGACGAGGGACGCGGTGGGGACGGCGGGCGAGACGACGACCAGCGCTCCGTCGCCGCGGTCCTCGCGGTAGAGGTCCGCGGACGCGACGCCCGAGGCGTCCAGCGCGGACAGCAGGACACCGTAGGTGACGTCGCGGACGACCCTGCGGTCGTCGTCATCGCGGGAGGGGTCGCCGAACCCGGCGACGTCGCAGAAGAGGACGGAGCAGTTCAGCCCCGACCAGGTCGCGAGGGCGCCCGCGGGGGCGCGGTCGAGCGGTGCGTCCACGGTACGAGTGAACGCCTCAACGGGCCCGCCGTCCATGTCATGGGACACACATGGGGAGTACGGAACGCCCGGCTAGTGGGACACGCCGCGGGCGCCGTGACGGCGGAGTTCGCGCGGGCTGACGCCGAAGCGCTGCCGGAACGCGTGGCTGAGCGCGCTGGCGGAGGAGAACCCGGTGGCGTGCGCGAGGTCGGTGATGGTGACGTGCCGGTCGAGCGGGTTGCGCAGCCGGTCCCGGACGAGCCGCAGCCGCTCCTCGCGGATCAGCTCGCGCGGCGTGGTCCCGGCCCGCTGCAGCGCGAGCTGCACCTGGCGCAGCGACCAGCCGAGGTCCTGCGCCATCGCGGCGCCGGTGAGGCCGGGGTCGGTGGCGTGCTCGCGGACGTAGCGGCGCACGACCGCCTCCACCTCGGCGAGATGGCCGGGCGCGGGCGGATGCTCGCCGCCGCCGAGGAGCAGGCACAGCAGCTCGGTGATCCGGTCGCAGGCGGCGTCGAACTGCGGCTCGGTGAGCGCCCCGCGTTCCTCGCCGACGGCCCGCACCATGTCGGCGACGACGCGGCCGAGGCCAGTGGACAGGTCGAGCCCGGTCACCGGGAGGGACGGGGCGCTCAGCCGGCCGTCCATCTCGTGCGCGGGGATCGTCATGACGAGCGCGCGGGCGGGCCGCGGCTGGACGACCCGGAACGGGGCCGCCGGTGCGATGAGACCGCCCGTCCCCGGCCGGAGCCGGGCCTCCCGGCCGTCCTGGAGCATCAGCATCTCGCCGTGCAGCGGCAGCAGGAACCGGTAGCCGCGGTCGCGGCGCGCCTGCCCCGCGGTGCGGACGTACTCGGCCTTGTCCGCCAGGTAGAGGACGAGCCGGTAGGCGGCGCCCTGCCAGGCCGGCCCGCCGAGCACGTCGTCCACCGCAGGCCTCCGTCCGCGGCCGGGCAGGCCCGGCGTGAAGATCGCTCTCGCGTGAGAGTAGTACGATCGCCGTCGCCGAATCAGCCGAATACCCCGGAAAGTAGTGCGATTCAGACGGTGGGTGATCTTCCAATGCGCTCGGCGGCAAGTTCTCTGCGCGCGGGCACAAGCACCGCACCGGACACCCGTCCTACGGTGCCGAAACTGCGGCGTATCCGCGCCGTCCGAAACCCCCCACCAGCCACGAGACGGGCCGCCGGGTGTCGTGGAAACCGGCCGGTCCACCTCACCCGAATCCCTGCAGGGAGGATCTGATGGAGCAATTCCTCCTGGCGGCGGCGTTCGTCGTCGTGGCGGCCGCCGGCATCGCGGCCGCCGTCCAGCTGGTACGGCAGCGGCAGGAGACGGCCGGGCTCCGCGCGCAGAACGCCGTCCTGGCCCGCGGTCTCGACCTGCGCGAAAGGGAGCTGCGGCACCTGGCGGACGTCCGGCTGCCCGAGCTCATGGAGTCCCTGCACAACCCCGGCGTGCGCGTCGCCGGCCCGCTGCACGACCTGGACCGCGAGGCGCCCGCCTACGGTCAGGCGCTGCGGACCGTGATGGAGCTGTTCGCCGGCTCGGCCGCGCGGGTCCGTGAGCGGGCCGACCTGTCCGCCAAGTCGACGCTGCGGGCGATGATGCGCGCCGTGCAGAGCCTCGCCAACGAGCAGCAGCTCGCCATCTCGCACATGCAGGAGCGCCACGACGACCCGGACGTCCTGGAGGGCCTGCTCCGCATCGACCACATGAACGCCCAGCTCGGGCGGCGCGCCCAGGCCACCGCGGTGCTGTGCGGGTCGTGGCCGGGCCAGCAGCGCTCGGCGTCCTCGATGAGCGACGTGGTGCGCGGCGCGACCGGCCGCATCCGCGACTATCTGCGCGTCAACCTGCAGGGACCGCTGAACACCGCGGTGACCAGCCGGGCCGTGGAGCCGATCGTGCTGACCCTCGCCGAGCTGCTGGACAACGCGGCCCGGCACTCGCGTCCCGACACCACCGTCGAGGTCAACTTCCAGGCCACGCACAACGGCGTCGCCATCATGATCGACGACGCGGGCGTCGCGATGGACGTCGAGGAGATGCAGCGCGCGTCCGAGCTGCTGTCCGGCGACGCCTCGGTCGACATCCACCGGCTCGGCGACCCGCCCCGCGTCGGGTTCGCGGTCGCGGGCGTCCTCGCCGCCCGGTACGGGTTCCGGGTGTCGGTCGACACCCGCTCCCCCTACGGCGGCGTCCGCGCCGTCGTGTTCGTGCCGACCGCGCTGCTCGCCGCCGTCCCGGACCAGCGCAGGGCCGAACCGTCCGCCGCGCCCCGCCCGGCGGAGGAGCAGTCCGCGTCCACCGGGGCCGAGGCCCCCTCCACCCCGGGCGGCCTGCCCAAGCGGAGTCGTGTCGCGGTCGCCGAACGTCCCGCCGGGACGGCCGGCGAGGACGCCGGCACCGGCACGCGGGACACCGGGGAGCATCCGGCGGCCAGGCCGGCCCGTGACACCGCCGCCGGCCTCGGCGCCTGGCAGCGCGGAACCCGGTCCGGCCGCGCCGCCGCATCGCCCGACGACGACGGCCCGGGCATCGAGAGCAAGGATCTGCGGCCATGAACGAGGGATGGAACGGCGCGATGGACCACGGTACGAACCGGCTCGGCTGGATGCTGGACGACGCGCTGCGGATGCCGGAGACCCGCTACGCGATCCTGCTGTCGGCCGACGGCCTGCTCATGGCGCACTCCGAACGGATCAGCCGGGACGAGGCGGAACGGCAGGCCGCGGGCATGGCGGGCCTGCAGTCGCTCGCCCGCAGCACCGCCGAGTTCTGCGGGGACGCCGACACGACCTGGCGGCAGACGGTGAACGAGTTCGACGACGGGTACGTGTTCCTCGTCGCCGCCGGGCCCGGCGCGTACCTGGCGGTGTCGGCGACACAGCACGTGGACATGGAGACCGTGTCGTTCCGGCTCCAGGAACTCGTGCAACGGCTGGGCAAGGAGATGACCAGCCCGCCGCGTCCCGGGGCGGGCCGTCCCGCATGACTCCGCGCCGGAATGAGCGGTCCCTCGTCCGCCCGCACGTCGTCACCGGCGGGCGCGCGCACCCGACCCGCAACGTGTTCGACCTCGTCACCCTCGTGATCGCCACCGGCGACCTGCCGCGCACCGGCCTGTCCCCCGAGAAGCTCCGCATCGTCGAGCTGTGCCGCGGCGGCGCGCTGTCGGTCGTCGAGATCTCCGGGCATCTGAGCCTGCCCGTCGGGGTCACCAAGGTGCTGCTCTCCGATCTCGTCGACAGCGGGCACCTCACCACCCGGGCCGCCGCGCCCGCCGCCCAGCAGTCGAAGGTCCGGCTCCTTCAGGAGGTGCTCGATGGACTCCGCGCTCGCCTCTGACTCGCGCTATCTGCGGGAGAGCGTCCGGACGGCCGTCAAGATCCTCATCGTGGGGCACTTCGCCGTCGGCAAGACCACCTACGTCGGGACGCTGTCGGAGATCCGCCCGCTGCGCACCGAGGAGCGAATGACGCAGGCCGGCGCGTCCGTGGACGACCTCGCCGGCCTCAGGGACAAGACGACCACCACCGTCGCGATGGACTTCGGCCGCCTCACCCTCAGCGACGACCTCGTCCTGTACCTGTTCGGCGCGCCGGGGCAGCAGCGCTTCACCCGGCTGTGGGACGACCTGGCGCGCGGCGCCCTCGGCGCGCTGATCCTGGTGGACACCACCCGGCTCAAGGAGTCGTTCGCCGTCATGGACATCGTGGAGAAGCAGGGCCTCCCGTACGCGGTGGCCGTCAACCACTTCGACGGCTCGCCGGTGTTCCCGGACGCGGAGATCCGCGAGGCCCTCGACCTCGCCCCGGCGACACCGCTCGTCACCTGCGACGCCCGCGACCGCAGATCGTCCACCAAGGCGCTGATCTCGCTCGTCGACCACCTGCTCACCCTGGACGAGGGAGAGACGCCATGACCACCGGCCACGTGCGCACCGAACCCGAGCGGATCGCGCTGTACGGCCAGGAGTTCGCCAGGGACCCGCAGCGCGCCTACGCCCGGATGCGCGCCTACGGCGACCTCGCGCCCGTCGAACTGTCGCCGGGCGTCCCGGCCACGCTCGTCCTCGGCTACGACGCCGCGCTGGAGATCCTGCGCGACCCCGGCACGTTCCCGCGCACCAGCGAGGTGTGGGAGGCGGCGGTCGGCCCCGAGTGCCCGGTGCTGCCGATGATGATGGCGCGGCCCAACGCCCTGTTCACCAACGGCGCCGTCCACGCCCGGCTGCGGTCGGTGATCGTCGACAGCCTGGACCGGGTCGACCCGGTGTCGCTGCGCGAGTACGTCCAGCGCAACGCCGACACCCTCATCGACCGGTTCGCCGGCGACGGCAAGGCCGACCTCATCGGCCAGTACTCCCGGACGCTGCCGCTGCTGGTCTTCAACGAGATGTTCGGCTGCCCGCACGACATCGGCGACAAGCTCGTCCGGGGCATGAGCGCCATCTTCGACACCGTCTCCGCCGAAGAGGGCAACGCGCTGCTCGGGGAGGCCACCGGCGAACTGGTGGCGTACAAGCGCCGGAAGCCGGGCGCGGACGTGACGTCCTGGATGATGAGCCACCCCGCCGGGCTCGACGACCTGGAGATGGTCCACCAGCTCATCCTGCTGGTCGGCGCCGGCACCGAGCCGGAGCAGAACCTCATCGCCAACGGCATCCGGCTCCTGCTGTCGGACGAGCGGTTCGGCGGCGACCTGTCCAGCGGCAGCCTGCCCGTCGACGACGCCCTCGACGAGATCCTGTGGACCGACCCGCCGATGGCCAACTACGGGACGACCTTCCCCCGGCAGGACATCGACTTCCACGGGTACCACCTGCCCGCCCACCAGCCCGTGCTGGTCAGCTACGCGGCGGCGAACACCGACCCGTCCCGGGCGACGGCCGACCGCAAGGGCAACCGGGCCCACCTGTCCTATGCGGGCGGGCCGCACACCTGCCCGGCCAAGGGCCACTCCCGGCTCATCGCGTCCGTGGCGATCGAGCAGCTCCTCGACCGGCTGCCCGACGTGGAACTGGCCGTCCCCGCGGACCGGCTGGAATGGCGGCCCGGCCCGTTCCACCGCGCGCTGACCGCGCTTCCGGTCACGTTCCCGCCCGTGTGGGACCGTCCGTAGCCGCACCCTCCGACGCGGCGCGGAGCGCTCCGACGACGGCGGTGAGCTGGGTGATCAGGCCGGCCACGCTGGTCTGGTCGACGCCGTTGACGGTGACGGTGCGCAGCTCGTCCGGCTTGGGCAGGGCCGCCATGATCTGCGGCAGCGCGGAGATGAGCCGCGTCTGGACGGCCGCCGGCGTCCGCTCGTTCTCCAGCGCGGCGCGGGCGCCGTCCCGCTCCAGGTCGAGGAGCGCCTGCTCGTGCCGGGACCGGGCGCGCAGGTCGGCGACGGCCAGCTCGCCCTCCGTCCGGAGCCGCGCCAGCTCGTGGTCGCGCTCGATCCGCAGCCGTCCCGTCTCGGCCTCCTCCTCGTGCCGCTCCCGCTCCATCCGCAGCGCGTGCCGCGTCGTCTCCGTCTGCAGCTCGGCGACCTCACGGGCGTCGTCGTGCTCGCGCCGCGTACGGCGCGCCTTCTCCGTCGCCTCGGTGTCGAACAGCTGCGACTCGTTGCGGGCGCGCAGCTCGGCCAGCTCCCGCTCGTGCTCCAGCCGCTGCGTCTCCTTGATCCGGGCGGCGGCCATCTCGCGCTGCGCGACCGCCTCCTCGGCCTGCAGCTCGGCCAGCCGCGCGATCTGCCCCTGCTCGGCCCGGTACGGCTTCTGCAGGTTCTCCCAGAGCCGGGACGAGCTGACCACCGCCTCCTTGATCTGCACGGTGACGATGCGCAGGCCGAGGCCCTGGTCGCTGTTGTCCTCGCCCTCGGCCACCGCGCGCAGCCGGGCGGTCAGCTCCTCGATGATCGGCTGCTTGTCGCTGAGGACGTCCCGGACCCCCATCGTGGAGACCTTGTCCTTGATCGCCGCCTCCGCCTGCTCGCGGAGCTGCAGGTTGACCAGCCGCATCGGGTCGTCGGCGTCACCGAAGTCGAGCTTGCGGTAGGCGACGCCGAAGTCCTGGATGATCCACTGCACGTAGCCCTGGACGAGCACGCCCTGCAGCTCGCGGCAGATGCAGTACGCGTTGATCAGGATCGTTTGCGTCGCGCCCGGCACCACGAGGAACGAGTCGGTGGACGGGTTGAACCGGAACGAGACCCCGAGCCCGACGTGCAGCGGCTCGGGCCGCCCCCGCCGGGTGTGCACGACGAACGCGTTCGGCGGGACGAGCACGTTCTTCCACCGCCAGAACCCGCTGATCCGCACGTCCACCGGGCCGGGCGCCGGACGGTCGCCCGCCCCGCCGCCGAGCGCCCGGTCGCGTTTGGCCAGCGGGCCCGGCGGCGGCGGAACCGCGCCGGGCGCGGCGGGCGGCGCCGGCTGGGAGCGCCGGGCCCTCAGGTCGTCCTCCAGAACCGCCTGCTGCGCGACGACCTTCTCCAGATATGTGTTTCCCTGGTCGGGGGCGCTCATCTCGCTCCTCGGGATCGGCTTGGCCGATACATTAATGAACCCCTCGGGCCGGTGTGCGCGTATTTCCGGCCGTGACGACACATGAGGCGACACGGGCCTGCGAGGCGGCACCGGAACCCCGGACCGACAAGCCGATGCTCGTCATCGGCGCCGCGGCGATCGCGCTGGTCGTCCTCGCGCTCGTCGTGCGGCTGGGCGGCGCGTTCAGCGAATCCGCGACGCCGGGGCTGTCCCAGTCGGGGGCGCTGGCCAAGGTCGGCCTCTCGGTCGCGAAGCTCGGCGGCGACGTCGCCGCCGTCCTCACCGCGGGGTGGCTGCTGGTCGCCGCCGTGTTCGTCCCCGGGTCCTCCGAGGCCGGCCGGCGCTGCCTGAGTGCCGCGTCCCTGACGGCGATGGCCTGGGCCGTGTGCACCCTCGCGCTGATCGTGTTCAGCGTCCTGGACCTGTTCGGGACCGGCCTCACGGGCGTCACCGGCGACATGATGCGGACGTTCCTCATCGAGCTGCCGCAGGGCCGGGCGCTGCTCCTCGTCCTCGCCGTCGCGGTCGTCCTGTCGGTCGCGGCGAGCACGCCCCGCGCCGGCGGCGGCGCCGGCTACCTGCTCGCCGGGGCGCTCGCCGGGATGCTGCCGCCGCTGTTCACCGGGCACGCCGCGAGCGGCGCGAACCACGCGCTCGCCGTCTACAGCCTCGTCGCCCACGTCGCGGGAGTCGCGCTGTGGATCGGCGGGCTCGTCGCCCTGGTCACCGTCGCGCCGTACGTCCGCGACCGGCTCCCCGAGGTCGTCGGGCGCTACAGCGGGCTGGCGCTCGTGTCGTTCGCCGTCGTCGGGGTCAGCGGCGCCGTGAACGCCTGGGTGCGGCTCGGCGGCGTCCACCTCGGCTCGCGGTACGGGATGCTGGTGGTCGCGAAGGGCGTCGCGCTCGCCGTTCTCGGCGGGCTGGGGTGGTGGCACCGTCGCGCCACGATCCCCGCGCTGCGGGACGGCAGGGGCGCGCGGCCGTTCCTGCGCCTCGGGACCGTCGAGATCCTGGTCATGACGGCGACGATGGCGCTCGCCACCGGGCTGTCCCGCACGCCCCCGCCGGAAAATCTCCCCGACACGACCAACCCGGTCACGCTGCGCCTCGGGTTCCCGCTGCCCGGTCCCGCCGGGCTCGGCCCCTACCTGACGGACTGGTGGATCGACCCGCTGTTCTTCGTGCTGATCCTGGCCGGCGCCGGCCTGTACGGGGCGGGCGTCGCTCGGGTGGGCGACTGGCCGTGGCGGCGGATCGCCTCCTGGGACGCCGGGCTCCTTGTTGTGCTGCTCGCCACGTGCGGCGGGCTCTCCCGGTACAGCATGGTGCTGTTCAGCGCCCATGCCCTGCAGCACGTTCTCGTCGGTCTGGTGGCGCCCGCGCTGCTGCTCTACGGGGCACCGGTCCAGCTGGCGCTCAAGGCGACGCGGGGCGAGAGCCGGCGGCTGGTCGCGGCCGCCGCCGGATGCCGGGGGGTGCGCGTGCTCGGCCACCCGGTCGTCTCGTCGCTGCTGCTCCTGCTCAGCCTCTACGCGTGGTACCCGTCGCCGCTGTTCGGGCCGTCCCTCGGCAACCACGCGCTGCACTCGCTCGCGATGGTCGCCTTCCTGGTCGTCGGCCTGGCGTACTTCCACGGGACGACCGGCACGCTGATGCCGTTCGCCGTCCTGCCGCTCCACGTCATCGCCGGGACGGCGCTGATGCGGGACGGGACCGTCTTCGGCCACTGGTACGAGTACCTGGGCCGCCGCTGGGGCGCGTCACCGCTGGACGACCAGCACCACGGCGTCCTGCTTCTCTGGACGGCCACCGCCGCCGTCACGATCGCCGTCGCGGTGGCCTACGAGCTCTACTGGCGGGGACGCCGGTCCACCACGCGGCTGAGCGCCTCCACCACGGTCGGGTCGTACTCGGCGGCCGAGTCCAGCCGCAGCCTCTCCAGCACAGCCGCGCCCCGGTCCCGGTCGGCCGAGTCGCCGACCAGGTCGTCGTAGGCGTTGGCGACCTTGATGATGCGGCCGGCGAGCGGCGGCGGGATCGGGCGCTCCCCCGAGTCGCCGGACGGCTCGCGTCCCGCCCGGTAGGGGTGCGACGACAGCTGGACGATGTGCGCGACCCTGTCCAGCACACCCGTCTGTTTGATCACCTCGGCGCCCAGCTCGGCGATGCGGCGCTGCTCGGCCGGGGACGCCAGCACGGTCGCGCCGCCCGGGATCGGGTCGCCGAGGGACAGCTGCCCGATGTCGTGCATGAGCGCCGCGTACTCCAGTTCGAGCAGTTCCTCCTCCGACATCCCGAGCTCGCGCCCCATCTGCACCGCGAGCATCGACACCCGGCGCGAGTGGCCCGTCTCCACATAGCCGCCGACCTCGGTGACCCGGGACAGCGCCCGGACGGTCTGCAGGTACGTCGCGCGGATCCCGGCGTACCGGCGGAACGCGAACTGCGTCACCAGGATCGGCACCGTGAAGATCAGCAGCGCGGCCTTGCCCATCGCCGTCGTGGCGACCGCGATCAGCATGGCGGTCGCGCTGGTCGCGGCGCACAGCGCGATCTTCGCGTCGATCTCGTCGCGCAGCGCGATGCCGAACCGCGCCCGCACGGCCTCCGCCCGGATCATCGCGGCGATCAGCACGTCGGTGAAGCAGGACGCGGCCACCACCAGGCCCATCAGCGCCAGCAGCAGCTGCCAGGCGAGGCCGAGGGACAGCAGGGGCCGGAAGCACAGCGCGACGACCGCGACGGTGAACAGCCGGCGCGCCATCGCGTCCGGCCGCGGCGACCGGCCGACCGCGATGTGCGGCAGCGAGCCGACCAGCATTCCGACCGCGGTGACCGCGACGACCTGCAGCGCCGAGTGCTCGGCGGCGACGACGCCGAGCGGCGCGTCCGGGGGCGCGCCCTCCGGGCCGACGCCGACCAGCAGCGCGTACCCCATCGCGCCGGCGCCGGCGATCGGCGCGACCTCCCGGTTGCCCGGCATCACCATGCGGAACAGCTCGCCCAGCGCGACCAGCACGCCGAAGATGATCGCGATGTCGGGCTGCGCCAGCCCGACCGCGGCGACCTCGGCGATCGCGACGATGACGAACAGCCCGGCGGTGGCGATCAGCAGCAGCTGGCCGGAGTCGATGGTCTGCCACGCGGCCCGCTCGCGGCCGCGGATCTGACTGCTCATGGACGTCCCGTCACTGGCGCACTTCGTCGCCGCCGGCGACCCGCAGGGGGGTGCTCGGGTCGTCGTGGTCCTGCTGGGTGGTCTCGACGACGTCGTCGTCCGGCAGGACGACCGGCCGCGGCGGCTCCCAGCCGTCCCGCTCCAGCGCCCGCAGGAACGCCTCCACCATCGCCGGGTCGAAGTGGTCGCCCATCCCGCGGCGCAGCTCCTCGACGGCCTCCTCCTTGGTGCGCGCGGCCCGGTAGGAGCGGTTGGAGGTCATCGAGTCGAACGCGTCGGCGACGGAGATGACCCGGGCGAACTCGGGGATCTCGTCCCCGGCGAGGCCCATCGGGTAGCCGCGGCCGTTCATCTTCTCGTGGTGGTGCATGATGCCGGCGAGCGCCTCGTCCAGGAACCCGATCTCCCGGACGATCTCCAGCCCGCGCATCGGGTGCAGCTGGATCGCGGCGAACTCCTCCTCGGTGAGCGAGCCCGACTTCTGCAGCACCTTGGTGGGGACGCCGAGCTTGCCGACGTCGTGCAGCATCCCCGCGTACCGGATCGCCTCGACCCGGTCCGCGCGCATCCCGATCTCCTGCGCGATCATCACCGAGCCGCGGGACACGCGCTCGGAGTGGCCGCGGGTATAGAAGTCCTTGGTCTCGACCGCCTGGCACAGCGCGGCGAGGGTGGCGGCGTGCGCCTGCTGCTGCGCGTACGCCTGGTCCATCGCCCAGCGGGCGATGAACAGCGGGAGCAGGACGAGGACGGCGGCGAACGGCCCGACCCGCGGCCACAGCCCGGCGATCAGCAGCCCGACCATGCCGTAGCCGAGGCAGCCGACGGCGAGCTGGCCGCTCTCGTGCAGCAGCTCGCGGGGCGCGGCCTGCCGGCTGAGCAGCAGGACCCCGGCCATCAGGGTCAGGTTGACGAGGACGAAGGTGACCAGGGCGCCGAGGAACGGCCCGATGACGTTCTCCACCCAGCGGGCCTGCTCGGGATGGAACCGGTCACCACCGAGGAGGTCGAACACCGTCCCGGCGACGAAGCCGCTGAGCGCGAACTGCGCGCCGTTGAAGACCCTCTTGACCGGGGCGAAGAACCGCTGCCCGGTGACCAGGGCGCACAGGCCGAGCAGCGCGGCGCCGACCGGGCCGAGCAGCACCACCGAGGCCAGGCTCGCGGCGAAGCTCAGCGACACCCTGGCCCGGGTGATGTTCAGCCGTGCGGGCGCCGAGTCGCAGATCAGGAAGAGCAGGGCCAGGACGGCCAGCTTCGTCCAGTCGAGATCCGCGAAGGACGACGTCGCGATGAGGCCCGCCGCAAGGGCGACCACACCACAGACGTACGCCCAGGCAGCGAGAGGTAGTCCACGCATTTGCCGCCCCTCGGGGAGTGACGAATGGCGGGCCGCCGCCGGGCTCACACGTGCCTGCCGGCACCTAGACCCAGGACACGCCCTTGGTCATCATCAGCGACGACGCCGGGGCGCCCGGGCGTCCGCCGCGTTCCTCCGGCATCACGCGCTTGAGCATGGCTCCTTGCCTCCCCCCAGCCGAACCGGGCCGTCCGGCCTCACGGCCGGCCACCGGGACCGGTGCGGTCCAGGTTTCCCGGGCGAGCACATACCCCGAATTCACCGGAGTGCACGCGCTCCCGTCGCTGATTTCGGCACAAGCCTAACGCGAACTGCCCAGGTCACACAGGCGTGCGGGAAAACGTGAGCAAAGCGTGAGTCATTCGTCACCTTAAGTGATCAATTGTCGCGGCCGAATACTCGCGCCGCACCCGCACAATCTGTCTGCACAACCAGAATGCACGTGCATCCGCGAATGCACCCTCATAAACCCAGGAAGGAGCCCCAAAACGGCATCTTGCGGGATTAGGACAAGGGGGCCATTCAGCCGTGCGCGGCGTCCCGCTCCCGCGCCCAGGCGACCGTCTCGGCGAGCCCCTCGGGCAGGCCGACCCCCGGACGCCAGCCGAGCGCCTCCCGCGTCTCCCGCGGGTCGACGGACATCGCGGGCAGGTCGCCCAGCCGGGGCGGCGCGAACTCCGGATCGTCCGGCGCGCCCGCCGCCTCGGCGACGAGCGAGTGCAGGTCACGGTCGCTCGTCTGCACGCCGGTGCCCACGTTGAAGCGCCGCCCGCCGCCCACGTCCCCCGCCGCGCGGGCGAACGCGTCCACGACGTCCAGGACGTAGACGTAGTCGCGGGTCTGGGTGCCGTCGCCGAACACCTTGGTCGGACGGCCGGACAGCAGCGCGTCCGTGAAGATCGAGATGACGCCCGCCTCGCCCTCGGGCGTCTGCCGCGGCCCGTAGACGTTCGCCAGCGTCAGCGTCGTGAAGTCGATGCCGTGCAGCTGCCGGTACATCCCGGCGTAGACCTCGCCGGACACCTTTGACGCCGCGTACGGGGAGGCGGGCCGCAGCTCGGCGTCCGGGGGGACGGGCAGCGCGTCCGGCACCCCGTACACCGCGCAACTGGAGGTGAACACGACCTTGCGCCCGCCGGCCGCCCGCGAGGCCTCCAGGACGTTGGCCGTCCCGACCACGTTGGTGCGGGCGTCGCCCAGCGGATCGGCCACGCTGAGCCGGACGCTGACCTGGGCTGCGAGGTGGCAGATCACCTCGGGGCGCCGGACCGCCGCCTTCTCCACGAGGGCCGGGTCGGTGACGTCCATCTCCCACAGCTCGAGGCCGGGGCGGACGTTGGCGCCGGACGACATGTCGTCGACGCCGATGACCTCGTGGCCGTCCGAGAGGAGCCTGTCGACGAGATGGGAACCGATGAATCCGGCCGCGCCGGTGACGAGTGCGAGCACACCGGCAAGATACCGGCGGTCAGGCGTTCTCGGTCTTGCCGGCGCTTCCGGACGACTGGATGTCGCCGCAGATCTCCTCGATGCGGCCGAGCACCTTGGCGCGCAGGTCGGTCGGCGCCTGCTCGCAGCCGCAGGACTTGTTCACGAGTTTCTTGACGGCCTCTTCGAGCCCGTACTCGCGAAGGCAGGGGCCGCACTCGTCGAGGTGCTGGCGTACCTCGCCGCAGCCGCCCTGGTCGAGCTCACCGTCGAGATAGGTGTAGACCCGGGCGAGGACCTCGTCGCACGGCGTCTCGTGGTGGTTGCCGCAGCTCATGCTGACCCCCTGCTCGCACGGGTGAGCCCGCGCTCTTCAGCGTAGTCCTCCAGCATGCCGCGCAACTGGCGCCGGCCCCGGTGCAGACGGGACATCACCGTGCCGATGGGCGTGCCCATGATCTCGGCGATCTCCTTGTACGCGAAGCCCTCGACGTCGGCGAGGTAGACGGCGATGCGGAACTCCTCCGGCAGGTCCTGCAGCGCCCGCTTCACGTCGGAGTCGGGCAGGTGCTCCAGCGCCTCGGCCTCCGCGGACTTCAGCCCGCTGGAGGTGTGCGACTCGGCGCGCGCGATCTGCCAGTCCTCGATGTCCTCGGTGGCGGCCTGCTGCGGCTGGCGCTGCTTCTTGCGGTAGGAGTTGATGAACGTGTTGGTGAGGATGCGGTAGAGCCACGCCTTGAGGTTGGTGCCTTCCTTGAACTGGTGGAAGGACGCGAACGCCTTGGCGAAGGTCTCCTGAACGAGGTCCTCGGCATCCGCCGGGTTGCGCGTCATGCGCAGCGCGGCCGAATAAAGCTGGTCCAAGAACGGGAGCACGTCGCGCTGGAAGCGCTCCTGGCGCTGCTCCACGGTCTCCGTGGTGCCCGGTACCTGACCCACCCCCTCGGCTGTGATGGCGCCCTTGCCCATGACCGGGCTGCCCTTGACAGGGCCGGCGGCGCCGTTTCCCACAGACGATATCGGTCCGCGCGGCCTGCTCACGCGGGCGGGTGCCCGCGCGTCGCCGCGGGGCGCCGCCGTACCCGCCCTCGACTGCTGATCGGCGACGGCTGTGGTCATCTGGTTCGCACCTCCGCTGTACTGGGCTGTGAGACGGTGCAACACCGGAACTCCCCCGCCGATTCCCGGGCGATTCCCCGGCGGGGAAGGCCTGCCGGACATCGGGTCGCAGCAGCCCGTCCCTCACTCAGGGTGATGACCGGCCCTGGACGGGGAAAGATGTGACATACACGGCTAGAACAGGAGCAATTGGTGCACTCGGTGCCTTCGGCGCAACCTTCCGAGCCCACCGTCGCCAGCCTGCGTGACACCTCCGGAGACGGGTCGGCGGACGCCCTGGCGCGTTACTGGACGTTCTACCGGGCGGTGGCGGACGCCCAGCTCGCCCGGTGGCTGCCGCGCAGGCCGTCCCGCGTACTGGACGTCTCGGGCGGTCACGGACGCAGCGCGGCCCAGGCCGCCGCGGCCGGTCACGCGGTGCTGGAGGTGCGCGACCCCGAACGCCGCGCCCGGCCCGCGCCCGGGCGCCCGGCCGAGGGAACGATCCCGCTGATCGGCGACTCCGGGACGCTCTCCTACCTCGCGGACGCCTCGGTGGACGCCGTCGTCGCCGAGAACCGCGTGCTCTCCCGCCACCTGGCCACCGAGACCACCATCGCCGAGATCGCCCGCGTGCTGCGGCCCGGCGGCCGCGTCCTGGTCTGCGTCGACTCGCTCACCCTCGGCATGGCGCTGCTGGCCGAGCGGAACTACTGGGCGCACCTGTCGGACGTCCCGAGCGCCGAGGTCGTCCTCGTGCCCTGGCCGGACGGGACGATCACCCGCTCCTTCTCGTCCCACCAGCTCCGCGAGCTGCTCGCCGACGCGGGCTTCGAATGCGAGTGGATCAGGCCCCGCACCGTGCTGTCCCCGTCGACGGTCGAGCACGTCCTGGGCGAATCCCCGCGCGCTCTGCCCCGCCTCGTCCGCACGGAGCTCAACGCCCAGCAGACCGACGAGTCCCTGGGCATCCACCTGCTGGCCAGCGCGCGCCGCTAGGCGGGGTCACCGGCGGTCGTGCTTGGTCTGGCACGGGATGCAGCGGGCCGCGTCGGGACGTACCTCCAGGCGCCCCTCGGGGACGGGCCGGCCGCAGCCGACGCAGCGGCCGTAGGTTCCGGCGCCGATCCGCTCCAGGGCCGCGAGCACCCCGCCGCGGTGCCGTTCGAGCGCGTCCAGGGCCGCCTCCACACGCTCGTGGGCGGTGAGGCCCGCCCCGGCGTCCGCGGCGGACGCGTCCCGTTCCGGGCTCTCCCCGCGGAGAATGGCGATGGAGCGGTCGAGATCTTCCAGCATGCCTCGAAGGCGGGAACGGGCGGCGGCGGCGTCCACGGTGCGGCGAACTCCTCCCGGTAAAGCCCCCGTCAGAACAGGCTGTCGGAATGGTTGCCGAAACTATCCCCAGAAATCGCCGGTTCTATGAGTTCCGGGCCGTTGTTTCGCACGCTGTTGACCGCCTTTGACACCGGGTAGGCGTCCATTGTCCCGGCCATGGCCGGGACCAGCAGGCCGCGCACCTGCTCGGTGTCGGTGAGCGCCGGATCGAGCCAGGCGTCCCAGCGGTCCGGCTCGACGATCATCGGCATCCGGTCGTGGATCCGGCCGAGGTCGTCCGGCGCGTCGGTGGTGATGACGGTGCACGTCCACAACCACTCGTCCTCGGGGGACTTCCAGAGTTCGTAAAGCCCGGCCATCGCCATGACCGCGCCGTCGCCGGGGTGGATGAAGTACGGCTGCTTCTGCGGCTTCTGCTTGGCCTTCCTCTCGCCCTCGGCCGGCTCCGGCGCGCCGCCCTGGTCCTGGATCGTGTACCACTCGAAATAGCCGTCCGCGGGCAGCAGGCAGCGCCGCCTCGCGAACGCGCGGCGGAACGACGGCTTCTCGTGCACCGTCTCGAAGCGCGCGTTGATCATGCGCGAGCCGATCGACAGGTCCTTGGCCCAGGACGGGACGAGCCCCCAGCGGACCGTCCGCAGCTGCCGTACCGCGGCGGCCTCCTCCGGCTCGTCCTTGGGCCGCCGCGTCAGGACGACGGGGACCTGCTTGGTGGGCGCGACGTTGTAGTCGGGCTGGATGTCCCCGTCGACCGCGTCGAGCTGTACCTGGAACTCGTCCAGCAGCTCCTGCCGCGCACGGGTGGTGGCATAGCGTCCGCACATGGGTCCCATCCTGCCGCGCTTGAGGCGCGGCGCGCTGGGCATGTAGCGGGTCATGCGACCCATCACGACCATGGCCCGCTCGTTCGTGGCGGCGCCGTACATCATGACCGGCCTGGACGTCCTCCGAGACCCGCGGGAACGCGCCGAGCGGGTCGGCCCGGCCGTCAAGCCGGTGGCCGACCGGATCGACTGGCTGCCGAAGGACGCCGAGACGCTCGTCCGGATGGAGGGCGCGCTCAGCGTCGGCACCGGCGTGCTGCTGCTCACCGGGAGGTTCCGGCGGCTGACCACGCTGCTGCTCGCCGCGCAGCTGGTCCCGGCCCTGGCGACCGAGCATCGCTACTGGACCGAGGACGACCCCGACCGCCGCGCAGGCGAGCGCTCGCACCTGCTGAAGAACGCCGGCATGTTCGGCGCGCTGCTCATGGTGGCGACCGAGCCGCGCCGCCCGCCGCGGACCGCGGAACTGCGTCGCGCGGCCCGCGAGACGCAGATCAAGACCGGCGCCGAGGCCAAGGCGCTGCGCCGGGAGGCCGCCGCCACGCTGCGGGAGGCGCGCCGGGAGGCGGCCCGGCAGGTGCGCATCGCCCGCGCCGAGGGCGGGCGCAAGGCCGCCAAGCAGTCCGCGAAGGCGGCGAGGTCCGGCAAGACCGTCAGGACGCGCACCGCGTTCAAGGCCGGCCGGCTCGCCCGGGGCGGCTCGGACGTCCGGGCCGCGGCGACCGCCCGCGCCGGAAAGGCGGCGAAGGCGGGCAAGTCCGCGGGCAAGTCGATCAAGGCCGGTACGGCGACGCGGACGGCCCAGGCCATGAAGGCCGGCAAGACGGTCAGAACGGGAACCGCCGTGCAGGCGGGCAAGGTCCTTCAGGCGGTCAAACGCTGACTTTCCAAAGAGAACCTTAAAAGAACCTCAAAGGCGTTGAACCGCGGACCCGGGCGGTCCCGTACTGCCTGGTGACCGCCTTCCACCACGACGGAGACGCCCCGGCCATGGCAGTTCCCGGATCGACCGGTCGCCAGAGCGGCGGGTTGCGGAGCCTGCTCCGCCGCCCCGGCCCGGCGCGACCCGCCCAGCAGTACGACGCGGCCGTGCAGGACGAGGAGATGGTGGCCGCGCTGTACCGCGAGTACCATCGGCCACTCCTCGCGTTCGTCCTCCGGCTGACGGGCGGTGACCGCCCGTGGGCCGAGGACGTCGTGCAGGAGACCATGATCAGGGCATGGCGCAGCGCGGACCGGCTCGACGACCGGACGTCCTCGCTGATGCCGTGGCTGGCCACGGTCTCCCGGCGTATCGTGATCGACAACCGGCGGCAGCGCGAGGTCCGGCCGCCGGAGGTCGGCGACGGCCCTCTGGAGAACCTGCCGATGGCGGACGAGATGGACGCGCTGCTTCGCAAGGTCGTGGTGACCGAGGCCCTGGACTCGCTGTCGCCCGCGCACCGGCAGGCGCTGACCGAGACGGTGCTGCGCGACCGGACGGTGAACCAGGCCGCCGAGTACCTCGGCATCCCGGTGGGGACGGTCAAGTCCCGCGTGTACTACGCGCTGCGCGCATTGCGCGTCGCCTTGGAGGAGAGGGGGGTGACGTCTTGAGTTCCCAGGTCGAGCACACCGATGTCGGCGCCTACGCGCTGGGCCTTCTCGAAGACGGCGACCGGCGGGAGTTCGAGGCGCATCTGCGGGAGTGCGGATCGTGCCGCGCCGAGCTGGCGGCGCTGTCCGGGACGGCCGACGCCCTCTCCGGGCTGGCACCCGCCGCCGAACCCGGCTGGGAGGCGGGCGCGGACCGGCCGTCCACGGCCCCGGCGCCGGTGATCGACATGGTGCGCCGCCGGCGGCGGGCCGACCGGCGGTTCCGGCGCGGCGCGTACGTCCTCGGCGCCGCCGCGGCCGGTGTGGCGCTGGCCGCGGGCGTCGGCATCGGGACCGCGCTGAACGACGAGGGCTACGACCAGAAGCCGCCGGCGGCGCAGGCCATCGCGGGCGACAGGTTCCACGCGACGAACGCGAGCACGGGCGCGTCCGGCACCGTCGGGCTCGTCGACAAGGGGTGGGGCACGCAGGTCGGGCTGGAGCTGCGCGGCATCAAGGGGCCGCTGAAGTGCCACCTGGAGGCCGTGGGCAAGAACGGTGACCGCAGCGTCGTCGCCGGCTGGAGCGTCCCCGACAAGGGGTACGGCGTGCCTGGCTCGCCGAAGCCGCTGATCATGCAGGGCGGGACGGGGCTCGGCCGCGGCCAGATCGACCATTTCGAGGTGCGGCTCGACAGCGGCGGGACGCTGCTGACGATCCCGCTCTGATGCCGGTCCCGCTCTGATGCCGGTCCCGCTCTGATCGCCGTCGGGCCGGTGGCGGCCGGCCGGATAACCTTGGGGCATGTCCTCTCCGCACTGGTCCGCCCCGGTCGCCCATGCCCCGGTGGACGCCGTCGTGCCGCTGCCCGGCTCGAAGTCGATGACCAACCGGGCGCTGATCCTGGCCGCGCTGGCCGAGGCGCCGGTCTGCGTCACCCGGCCCCTGCACAGCCGCGACACGGAATTGATGGCGGACGCCCTGCGCGCGCTGGGCGTGGGCATCGGGGAGGACGCCGCGGACTGGCAGGTGACGCCGGAGCGGCTGGCCGGCCCGGCCCGCGTCGACGTCGGGCTCGCCGGGACGGTGATGAGGTTCCTGCCGCCGGTCGCGGCGCTGGCGTCCGGTGAGGTGTCCGTCGACGGCGACCCGCGCGCCCGCGAGCGGCCGATGGGCCCGATCATCTCGGCGCTGCGGGCCCTCGGCGCCGAGATCGACGACGGCGGGCGGCGGGCGCTGCCGTTCACCGTCCGCGGCTCGGGCTCGGTGAGCGGCGGACGTGTGACCATCGACGCGTCGGCGTCGTCCCAGCTGGTGTCGGGGCTGCTGCTGGCCGCGCCGCGGTTCGAGAAGGGCGTGGAGGTCAGGCACGAGGGGCCGCCGGTGCCGTCCGCGCCGCACCTGGCGATGACCGTCCGGATGCTCCGCCAGGCGGGCGCCGAGGTCGAGACGGAGCACAACGTCTGGCGCGTGGCGCCCGGTCCGCTGCGCGGCGGCGAACGGGTGATCGAGCCGGACCTGTCGAACGCGGCGCAGTTCCTCGGCGCGGCGCTGGTCACCGGGGGGCGCGTCACCGTCCCGGACTGGCCGTCCGACACGACGCAGCCGGGCGACGCGCTGCGCGGGCTGCTCGCCGCGATGGGCGCCGGGGTGTCGCACGGGCCGGACGGCCTGACGGTGCGCGGCGCCGGCGGGTTCTCCGGGCTGGACGCCGACCTGCACGAGGTCGGCGAGCTGACCCCGGTGCTCGCGGCCCTCGCGGCCCTGGCGGACTCGCCGTCCCGGCTGACGGGCATCGCGCACCTGCGCGGCCACGAGACCGACCGGCTCGCCGCGCTGGCCGCCGAGATCAACGCGCTCGGCGGCGACGCCGCCGAGCTGCCGGACGGCCTGGAGATCAGGCCGAGGCCGCTGCGCGGCGGCGTGTTCCACACCTACGACGACCACCGCATGGTGATGGCCGCGGCCGTTCTCGGCCTGGCCGTTCCCGGCATCGAAGTGGAGAATCCGGGCACCGTGGGCAAGACTCTTCCGAACTTCACCCGGCAGTGGGCGTCGATGCTGGCGCCCGCCTGACAGCAGGGACCGGACCACTGGCACGACGAGTGCACGACTATGACGAGGACGACGTCCGGGTGCGGCCCGGGCGCCGCGGGTCGCGGCCGCGCACCCGCCGTCGTCCCGCGCACGAGGACGCCTCGCCCGGGTTCGTGATCGCGGTGGACCGGGGCCGGTACCGCTGCCTGGCCGATCCCGGCACCGGCGACGAGCGCGCCGTGACCGCGATGCGGGCCCGCGAGCTCGGCCGCAAGGGGGTCGTCGTGGGCGACCGCGTGGCGCTGGTCGGGGACGTCTCCGGCGAGCAGGACACCCTCGCCCGGATCGTGCGGGTCGAGCCGCGCACGTCGTCGCTGCGCCGCACCGCCGACGACACCGACCCGTTCGAGCGGATCATCGTCGCGAACGCCGACCGGCTCGTCATCGTGACGGCGCTGGCGGATCCCGAGCCGCGCCCGCGGATGATCGACCGGCAGCTCGTCGCCGCCTACGACGCCGGGATGGACCCGCTGCTCTGCCTGACCAAGGCCGACCTCGCCGACGCGGACGGCCTGGTCGCCGAGTACGCGCCGCTCGGCGTCCCGTACGTGGTGACGCGGCGCGGCGGCGACCTGGACGGGTTGCGCGGTCACCTGACCGGCCGGACGAGCGTCCTCGTCGGCCACTCGGGGGTCGGCAAGTCGACCCTGGTGAACGCCCTCGTTCCGGACGCGGAGCGGGCGGTCAGCCACGTCAACGCGGTCACCGGCCGCGGCCGGCACACGTCCTCGTCGGCGATCGCGCTGGAGCTGCCCGGCGGGGACGGCTGGATCATCGACACCCCGGGCGTGCGCAGCTTCGGTCTCGCACACGTCGACCCGGAGAACGTGATCAACGCGTTCGAGGACCTCGCGGAGGGCGCGGCCGAGCGTTGCCCGCCCCACTGCGACCACCTGCAAGAGAGCTGCGGGCTGGACGGCTGGGTCGAGGAGGGCCACGCCAGCCGCGCCCGCCTGGACTCCCTCCGCCGCCTCCTCGCCAGCCGCGAGGGTGAGGCCGAATAGCCCGCGACGGCAGGCCGTCCCGTCGGTATGGTCGCCTCTATGTCCCGGTTGATCGCAACGCGTTACGAGCTGGTGGAGGTGCTCGGCCGCGGCGGGATGGGCGCCGTCTGGCGGGCCCGCGACCGCACGCTCGGCCGCGAGGTCGCGATCAAGGAGGTGTCGCTGCCACAGGGGCTGGACGACGCGCAGGTCGAGCGGATCTACGCGCGGACCTTCCGGGAGGCGCGGTCGGCGGCGCGGCTCGACCATCCCGGCATCGTGACCGTGTACGACGTCGTGGAGGAGGACGGCCGCCCCTGGATCGTGATGCAGCTCGTCCGGGCGGAGGGCCTGGACGCGGTCATCGCGCGGGAGGGGCCGCTGCCGCCGGGCCGGGTCGCGGCGATCGGCCTGGACCTGCTGGACGCGCTGGGCGCCGCGCACGCCGCCGGAGTGGTGCACCGGGACGTCAAGCCGGGGAACGTGCTGATGCCGCGCGGCCGGGCCGTCCTGACCGACTTCGGGATCGCGACGATGGCGGGCGACGAGACCCTCACGCAGGCGGGGGCCATCGTCGGGTCGCCCGCGTACCTGGCGCCCGAACAGGCCCGGCACCAGAAGGCCACCCCGGCGTCCGACCTGTGGTCGCTGGGCGGGACGCTGTACGCGGCGGTGGAGGGCCGGCCGCCGTACCGGCGCCCGGACGTGTGGGGCGTGATGGCGGCCCTGCTGTCGGACGACCCGGACCCCCTCCGGCTCGCCGGGCCCTTGGCACCCGTCCTCCACGGGCTGCTGCGCAAGGACCCCGAGCAGAGGATGCGCCCCGACGAGGCCGAGGGGATGCTCCGGCAGATCGCGAACGGTGCGCCGCTCCACACGCCGTCCGCGGCGCCGCCTCACAACGTGACGCTGCAGCCGCCGGCCGTCCCGCCGACGGTCGAGTCGCCCGCGTCCCCGCCGGCGGTGCCGCCGCGCGGGCGGCGGGGGATGCCCTGGCCGCTGCTGGTCCCGGCGGGGATCTTCACGGCCGCGCTGGTCGCCGCCGTGGTCGCGATCGTGGTGTTCGCCAACGGCGGCGACAACGACGGCGAAAAGACCGGCGAAACCGGCAAGAACGGGGTGCCCGCCGGGTACGAGCTGTACCGGGGCTCGGCCTTCGAGGCGGCCGTTCCCCAAGGATGGAAGCAGGAGCCCTCGGGTGACGACGTCACCTTCCGCGACCCTGCCCCAGGCGTGACGCTCGGGTTCGCGATCCAGCGCATCGACTCCGCCGAAGCCGACCCCGGGGACGCTCTCGCCTCCGCGGTCAACGGCATGAAGAGCGACACCTCTCAGTATCCCGACTTCAAGCAGGAGAAATTCACCCGGAACATCTCTTACCTGGGCGGGCAGGCGGCCGAGGCACAGTTCACCTTCACCAAGGACGGAAAGCCAGGCCGGGCGCGGGTGCGTGTGTTCAAGTTCGACAACGCGATGTACCAGGCGATCCTGGCCGGCGCGCAGAAGGACTGGGACCAGCGCGTCCGGTACTTCGAGACGTTCCTCGGCACATTCCGGGCGCCGTCCTGAAAAGCAGGAGTTGCACCAACTCGTGAGCGATCGCCGGGACAATGACGGCATGGAGCGGCGAGCGGTCCTCAAGGCGACGATCCTCGGCACGCTGGCCGTCGCGGGGTGTTCGGAGGAGAAGCCGAGCCCGGGCGCCCACCGGCCCTCGCCGTCCCGGCCTGCCCCGACGGGTCCGGCCGACTGGAACGCCCTGGAACGCGGCCTGGACGGCAGGCTGATCCGGCCGTCCGATACTTCCTACGCCGCGGCCAGGCGCCTCTACATCCCGCGCTACGACCGCGTCCGCCCGGCGGGCATCGCCTACTGCGAGACGCCACAGGACGTCTCCGAATGCCTTGCGTTCGCGACGTTGAAACGGATGCCGGTCGCGGTGCGTTGCGGCGGCCACAGCTACGCGGGCTGGTCGACGGGCACGGGCCTTCTCATCGACGTCTCCCCCATGGACACGGTGAAGCGTGACGGCGACCACGCCGTCGTCGGCGCCGGGACCCGCCTGATCGACGTGTACGACAAGCTCGCCGACGACGGTGTGAGCGTCCCTGCCGGAAGCTGCCCCACGGTAGGTGTCGCGGGCCTGACGCTGGGCGGCGGCCTGGGCGTGACATCGCGCGCGTACGGGCTGTCGTGTGACGTCCTGGAGTCGGTCCAGGTCGTCACAGCGGACGGGCGTGTCGTCACCTGCGACGCGCAGCGGAACGCGGACCTGTTCTGGGCGTGCCGCGGCGGAGGCGGCGGCAACTTCGGCGTCGCGGCCTCGTTCACGTTCCGGACGCACGAGGTCGGCGACGTCACGCCGTTCAGCCTGCGCTGGCCATGGTCGAAGGCCGCCGACGTGATCCGCGGCTGGCAGCGGTGGGCCCCGGCCGCGCCCGGCGAGGTCTGGACGAGCCTCCACCTGGACACCGAACCCGACCAGGGCACCCCGAGCATCGAGGTCACCGGGGTGGCGCTCGCCGACGCGGACGGGCACATGAACCGGCTGTCGGCCGCCACGAACGCCGACCCCGCCTCATCGAGCGCGCAGAGCCGCTCCTACATGGACGCGATGAAGTTCATGGGCGGCTGTGCGGGCCAGACCGTCGGGCAGTGCCACGAGCAGGGCTCGCTGCCCGGCCAGAATCCCGCCGGGGCCTTTCCCCGGACCGACTACTCCGGAAAGTCGCACGTCGCCTACAAGCCGCTCCCCGACGACGCGATCAGCGCCCTCCTGGACCGCTTCGGCAAGGGCAACGATGTCCGGAACCGGTCGGTGCTCATGGACGCGATGGGCGCCGCCATAGCGCGCGTAGGGCCGGGCGACACCGCCTTCCCGCATCGCAAGGGCCTGTTCTGCGTCCAGTACCTCGCGCCCGACGACGCCTGGCTGTCCGCCACCCACGGCGCTATGGAGCCCTACATCGGCGGCGCGGCCTATGTGAACTACATCGACGCCGGCCTCAAGGACTGGGCGCACGCCTACTACGGCCCGAACGTGGACCGCCTCAGGAAGGTGAAGGCGGCCTACGACCCCGGCCGGCTGTTCCGCTTTCCGCAGGCCGTCTAGCCCCTCGACTCCTCGAAAAGGCTCCGCGCCTTCGCCTCGGCCTCGTTCAGCGCCTGGACGTGCCGGGGCGCGAGTTCTTCCACGCACCGGGTCATCTCCTCGGTGACCTGGCTGAACGCGCTCTCCTCGGCGCCGCGCAGCGCGGCCCGGACGGTCGCCGACCGGGCGCCGAGCGCGGCCCACTCCAGCTCCAGCCGCGCGACGGCCTCGTCGAACGCACGGGACGTCTCGGCCCCGGCGGTCTTCAGCTCGTCCGGGACCGGGCCCCGCCCGGCCTTCCGCGCGTGGCTAGAGAGGGTCGAGATCCGGCTGGCGAGGGTCAGGCCCTCGCGGGCCAGCGGGAGCACGTCGTGGATCAGGTCGGTGACCGCCTTGGCCAGTTCCTCGACCCGGGTCAGCAGGATCTGCGTCGCGCCCTCCAGCGCCCCGGAGGTGCGCTCGGCGACGCGCTCGGCGACGTCCTGCTGCTGCCTGGACAGCACCGGGACGATGTCGCGGTCGAGGAGCCGCCGCAGTTCCCGTTCCCGCGCGCCGCCGCCGCCGGGGCCCGCCCGGTCGGCCCAGTCCGCCCAGACCCGCTCGATGCGCTCCTCCCCGGACGCGGCGATCTCGCCGGTGATCTCGTCCAGGGCATCGCCCACCCGGGCCTTCAGCCGTTCCACGCGCCCGTACAGCGCCTCGCGTTTGAACGGGTCGTTGAGCTCGTTGAGCTGCGCCTGCAATCGACGGGACACGTCGATGGCGTGCTCTGCCAGGGGGACGAGGCGGTCGGCGAGCTCGTCGAGCGTTTCCGCCCGGCGTGGGTCGGTCAGCTCGGCCACCCACTCGGGAAGGTCGTGCGCCATGGCCCCCATGCTGCCATCACCCGTCCCGCGAAACGGCTCATCGCGCCCGGCGCGCCACGTCCGGCCGACCGAAAAGCCGGATCGAGCCGGGTAAGTGTGTCTGGACAGGCGGTGATCAGGGTAGCGTTGCACGCCGTGGCGGGCTATTCCGATGACCTGCGTCTCGCGCATGTGCTGGCGGACGGGGCCGACGACATCACGACCAGGCGTTTCCGCGCTCTCGATCTCGCCATCGAGACCAAGCCGGACCTGACGCCGGTCAGCGACGCCGACCGCAGCGTCGAGGAGCAGATCCGCGGCACCCTGAAGCGGGCCCGCCCGCGGGACGCGGTGATCGGCGAGGAGTACGGCAAGACCGGCTACGGCAACCGCTGCTGGATCATCGACCCGATCGACGCGACGAAGAACTTCGTCCGTGGCGTCCCGGTGTGGGCGACGCTGATCGCCCTGATGGAGAACGACGAGATCGTCGTCGGCGTCGTGTCGGCGCCCGCGCTCAACCGCCGCTGGTGGGCGGCCCGCGGCGGCGGCGCCTGGACGGGCCGCAGCCTCACCCGCGCCACCCGCATGAACGTGTCGGCCGTGGGCGATCTGGCCGACGCGTCGCTGTCCTTCTCCAGCCTCAGCGGATGGGAGGAGCAGGGCCGCCTCACCCATTTCCTGGAGCTGACCCGGTCGGTGTGGCGGACGCGGGCGTTCGGCGACTTCTGGTCGCACATGATGGTCGCCGAGGGCGCGATCGACGTCTCCGCCGAGCCCGAGGTGTCCCTGTGGGACCTCGCCGCGCTCCAGGTGATCGTGGAGGAGGCCGGCGGCATGTTCACCGACCTGACCGGCGTCCCCGGCCCGGACGGCGGCAGCGTGGTCTGCACCAACGGCAGGCTGCACGCCGAGGTCCTCCGCACCCTGGGCGGCGGGCAACTGTCGCTGCGGATCTGACGGGCCCGGAACTGGCTGCGGATCTTACGGGGCGCGGCCTGGCCTTCGGCGAGACTCGCGACATATCGTGGAACAGCGGTCGCGGGACGGCCGTTGACATGATGGGCGGCCCGTAAACGGAGGTACCAGATGTCGACCCAGACAAAGCTCGTGATCGGCGGCGTCGTCGTCGGCTTCCTGACGCTGTTCGTGTTCCCCTGGTGGCTCAGCGCGCTGATCATTCTCGGAGTCCTCGGCGCACCGCTCGTCGGGTACATGATGCTCGACCCGTCCCAGCGCAAGCGGGTCCGCGCGCAGGGACGCAAGCGGCTCGGGAGCTGACGCACCACACCGTCGCCGGGGGCCAGAGGGGGCGGCCCCCAGAGTGAGCGGAGCCCGCGCCGTTAGGGTGCGGGTGTGGCGGAGACACGGGCCGGCGTCGTCGGCGCGGGCATTCTCGGGCTGGCGATCGCGCGCCGGCTGGCGGAGACGCGTCCGGACGTGAAGGTGACGGTCCTGGACAAGGAGGACCGTGTCGCGGCCCATCAGACGGGCCACAACAGCGGCGTCGCCCACGCGGGCCTCTACTACGAGCCCGGCTCCCTGAAGGCGACGCTGTGCAGGCGCGGAATCGGCCTGCTCAAGGACTACTGCGCCGACCGGAACCTGCCGTACGAGGAGTGCGGCAAGGTGGTCGTGGCGCGCGACGCCGCCGAACTGGCCGCCCTGGACGAGATCGAGCGGCGCGCGACGGCCAACGGGGTTCCGGGGCTGCGGCGCCTGACGGGCGGGGAACTGCGCGAGATCGAACCCCACGCGGCCGGGGTCGCCGCCCTGCACTCCCCCACCACGGCCATCGCCGACTTTCCGGCGGTGGCCCGTTCACTCGCCGAGGACGTGACCAAGGGTGGCGGCGAGGTCCGGCTCGGCTTCGAGGTCGTCCGCATCGGCCGGGCGGGCGACCGCGTCACGGTCGCCTCCCCGCACGAAGAGCTGACGTTCGACCGGCTGGTGGTCTGCGCGGGCCTCCAGTCCGACCGGGTGGCGCGGCTGGCGGGCGACTCCCCGGCCCCGGCGATCATCCCGTTCCGGGGCGAGTACTACCGGCTCGTCCCGTCCAGGACGGACCTCGTTCGCGGCCTCATCTATCCCGTCCCCGACCCCCGCTACCCGTTCCTCGGAGTGCACTTCACGCGCCGTGTGGACGGCGGCGTGGACGTCGGCCCCAACGCCGTCCTGGCCCTGGCCAGGGAGGGCTACCGGCGGCGCGACGTCCGCCCCGCGGACCTGTGGGAGACCCTCCGCTGGCCGGGCTTCCGTCACCTCGCCCGGCAACACTGGCGGACGGGCGCAAGGGAGCTCTACGGCTCGGCGGTCAAGCGGGCGTTCGTCGCCGAAGCGCGCGGCTTCGTCCCGGAACTGACCGCCGCCGACGTCGTCCCGGCACCCGCCGGAGTCCGCGCCCAGGCGGTGGACCCCGACGGCTCCCTCGTCGACGACTTCCGCATGGGACGTCTCGGCCCTGTCACCACCGTCCGCAACGCCCCGTCCCCGGCCGCGACGTCCTCTCTGGCCATCGCGGAGCACGTCACCGAGGGGTTCTAGTCCCAGAGCTTGCGGTCATCGCCGTGCGGGTCGTTGACGACCTCGTCGGCCGGGCCGTCGAAGACGTTCACCAAACGCGTGGACGGGTCGAACCGCGCCCAGCCGGGGTCTCCGGCGACGGCGAAGTCCACCCAGGCGCGGTGCATCCGGTCGGCGAGCGCCTGCGGCGGGTTCGGCCCGGTCAGGCCCTCGCGCTCTCCGGTGAGGTTGTCGAACACGAACCCCAGCTCCAGCGCGTGGCAGGCGCCGAGGTCGTGGTTGGGCGACCGCCAGGCGAACTCGTACATCCAGGTCCGCCCGCCCGATGCGGCGTGCCCGGCGGCGGCGCGGTCGGCGGGGATGCGGAACAGGCTGTCGGTGATGATCGTCGCCATCAGCTCGCCGGCCGTCATGTCCGGGTGGTGGTCGCGGTAGGCGGCGGGCAGCCCGGACGGGACGCCCATGCCCGCGGTGACGAAGCCCAGCACGTCGTCGGTGAGCTGGGCGGCGAGACCGGTCGGCATCAGGAAGAACCGGAACTCCTCGGACGTGTAGCCGATGAGCAGATCCACGTCGCTTCCGGCGCCGTCCGCGATGGCGTCCTCGGGGCGGCGGGTGAGCAGCTCGCCGTCCAGCACCGGGGTCAACGACATCCCTCCCGCCGCGGTGGTGACGCCCCAGCGGCCGGGGTCGGGCACCATGGAGACCTCGGCGGCGACGGCGTTCTGCACGGGGATGATCGCGGCTGGGTCGAGCGCGGCGAACGCCTCCGCGGTGGGCTCCACGCCGAGCCGCGCGGCCATCTCCGCGGTGACGAGCATCGCGTCGGCCGGGTCCTGGGCGATGGCGCCGGCGCCGCTCTGCGCGATGGCGCGGTGGAAGAGCCCGAGGTCGAGGGAGAGCAGGGTGGTGACGCTCATCCCGCCGGCCGACTCGCCGAACACCGTGACCCGGGAGGGGTCGCCGCCGAAGCCCGCGATGTTGTCGCGGACCCACTCCAGCGCGAAGATCTGGTCGCGCAGCCCCCGGTTGAGCGGCGCGCCGGGCAGATTCGCGAAGCCCTCGACGCCGAGCCGGTAGTTGATCGTCACGCAGACGACGCCGTCGCGCGCGAAGTTGTGGCCGTCGTACACGGGCACGGCGCCGGACCCGTTCCGGAAGGCGCCGCCATGGATCCACACCATGACGGGCAACCCCGGGCCCCCGGGCTCCGGCGACGCGTCACCCAGCGGGGACGACCCCCCTGTACCTCCCGAGAAACACGGCGTCCAGACGTTCAGGTTCAGGTAGTCCTCACCCGGGATACCGGGGTCCGGAACGAGCGTGTCGAACGGCCGGGGGTAGCCCGGCTTGGGGGCGGTCGGCCCGTATTCGACGGTGTCGCGGACGCCGTCCCACGGCTCCGGCGGGCGCGGCGGCCGGAAGCGGTTCGGCCCGAACGGCGGCGCGGCGTAGGGGATGCCGAGGAAGGCGGTGATGCCGTCCCGCACCGTGCCGCGAACCTTCCCACAGGACGTCTGAACGACCGCTGCCATGCCGCCGCCTCCGGCTCTAGAACGAAATTCGATGACCAGGAGCGTACGGGACGGGCGCAGGCGGCGGAACGTCCGGCGTCAGCCGTTTCCGGGGCGCAGCATCCGGGTGAGGTAGTCGCGGGCGAACGCGCGGATGGCGTCCTCGTCGTCCAGGGTGAGCCCGCCGCCCGGCAGGAGCAGCAGCGACACCGCGAGGCGCAGCAGCACCTCGGCGACGGTGTCGTGGTCCTCGGCGTCGCCGGGGCGGGCGCGGCGCAGCCGGTCGGCGAGGATGTCGCGGGCGGCGAGCATCACCGCGCCACCGTTCATGCTGAGCTGCGGCAGGAACGCCTCCGGCTCGCTCGTCAGGACGCGCGTCATGAGCGGGTGGGTGCGGGCGCTCTGCAGCCCGACGACGAACCCCTCGACCACCGCGTCCTCGGGGGACGCCAGATCCTCGGTGGCCTCGGCGATCGCGGTGAGGAACCGGCGGCACTCGCGCAGGATCACGGCCTGGAGCAGCTGCTCCTTGTTGGTGAACCGGCGGTAGATCGTGGTGCGCGCGACCCCGGCCCGCTTGGCGACGTCCTCGACGCTGACCCTGCGCAGCCCGTAGCTCTCGAACTCCGCGAGCGCGGCGTCGAGGATGCGGGTGTCGAGATCGTCGGCGTCGGCTTCCGGGGTCGCGAGCCGGTCCCGCAGTGTCGCGTCCGTGGTCATAGCCGCACCCTAGCCCTCCGGGGCGCCCGGTTCGCCGCCGCCGCATGCAACACAGTTACAATAATCGTCGTTCTGTAGTTCTGTCTCGGACTCCGGCGGTGCACATGACGGACCAGGCCGACGCGCGACCCCCGGCTCCCCTCGGGCCCGGCTCGCTGACCTGGCGCTACTTCGGCGACACCCGGATGGTCCTCGTCGGGCCGCGGGCGGCCGTCCTGCAGAACATGCTCCCCGCGCTCGGCCAGGGCGTCCTCGACCATTCGGTGTTCTTCTCCGACACGTTCGCGCGGGTGAAGCGGTCGGCCGGGCCGATCCTGGACACGGTGTACGGCGCGGAGCGGTCCGCCGAGACGGGCCGGAGGGTCCGCGACTACCACCGCGACATCAAGGGGACGATGCCGGACGGCTCCCGATACCACGCGCTCGATCCCGAGACCTACTACTGGGCGCACGCGACCTTCCTCGACAACATGCTGTACGGCGTCGAAACGTTCATCGGGCCCCTGGACGAGGCGGAGAAGCACCAGATCTACGAGGAGTCCAAGACCTGGTTCCGGATGTACGGGGTCAGCGACCGGCCCATGCCGGACGGCTGGGAGGCGTTCCAGGCGTACTGGAAGCGGATGCTGGACGAGGGGATCGTCCCGCACAAGACCGCCCGGTACGGGGTCGGCTACGTCACGAAGGGCCTGCCCGCCCCCGCGAAGGTCCCGGCACCGGTGTGGCGGACGGTGTCGCCGCCGCTGAACGCGGTCGCCCGGTTCATCACGGTCGGCGGCCTCCACCCGCGGATGCGCGAACTGCTGGATCTCCCGTGGACCGCCGCCGACGAGCGCCGGTACCGGCGGTTCGCGGCAACCGTCCGCGCGGCGAACCGCGTGTGGCCGCTGCTCCCCGAGGCCGTCCGCTACCTCCCCCAGGCCCGCCGTGCCTTCCGCAGGGCCCGGCGGGCGGCCGGGGCCGCCTAGGACCCGGTGCGGATCCTGGCGTCGTACGCCTTGCGGACCTCCGGGTCGTACTCCAGGAAGATCTTGTCGAGCCCGTAGCGGCGGGCGACGGCCCGCCTGACCCGGTCGGGCAGCAGCGCCCCGAGCCGGGCCTGCCTTCCGAGCTTCTTCGGGACGACGACCTGCGGGCGCGGGCGGCCGATCAGCTCGACGACGGCGGCGGCGATGTCCTCGGGCTCGCAGTTGCGCTGGCCCCTCGGGCTGCTCGTCCCGGCGACCAGGTCGGTGTTGGTGAACGTCGGCAGGACCGCGCTGACATGGACGCCCCGGTCCCGCACCTCCAGCCGGGTCGCCTCGGTGAACGCGACGACGGCGGCCTTGCTGGCGTTGTAGAGCGCGAGGCCCGGGGTGAACATCACGCCGGCGAGCGAGGCGACGTTGATGATGTGGCCCGAACCGCGCGGCAGCATCCGGCCGAGCGCGAGTTTGGTGCCGAGCATGACGCCGTGCAGGTTGATGTCGACGCAGCGGCGGGCGTCGGCGTCGCTCTCGTCCGTGACCGGCCCGATCGGCATGATCCCCGCATTGTTGATCAGGACGTCGGGCGGCCCGGCGGTCTCCTCGGCCCGGTCGAGGAACGCGGTGAACGACTCGCGGGAGGTGACGTCCACGGCCAGGCCGGTGACGCCGAGCGACTCGGCGGCCTCCTTGACGGCGGCCTCGTCGATGTCGCCGATGACGACCGTGGCGCCCTTCGCCTTCAGCGCGCGGGCGGTGGCGAGGCCGATCCCCCGCGCGGCCCCGGTGATGACGACGACCTTGCTCATGAGCTCTGCTCCAGACGGTCGAGACGAACGGGCAGGCCGTCCTTCGGCGACGGAAGGGACGTGGTGTCCAGCGGCCATTCGTATCGCGCGGGCACGCTCCACCGATACCGCTGAAGCACCTGGTGCAGGATCGTCTTCACCTGCATCCCGGCGAAGTGCATCCCGATGCACTTGTGCGCGCCGCCGCCGAACGGCGACCACGCGTACTTGTGGGCCTTGTCCTCGCGGCGTTCCGGGGAGAACCGCCCGGGGTCGAACTCGTCCGGGTCGGTCCACCAGTCGGCCATGTGGTGGTTGCTGAGCATCGGCACCACGACGGTCGTGCCCACCGGGATGTGGAACCCGAGGATGGAGGTGTCCTTGACGACCTTGCGCGGCAGCGCCGGGACGGGCGTGACCAAGCGCATCGACTCCTTCATCACCATGTCGATGCCGGTGAAGGCGTCCAGGTCGTCGAAGCCGGGCTGCGCCGTGCCGAGGTCCAGTGACTCCTCGCGCAGCGTTTCCTGCCATTCGGGGTGCTTGGCCAGGTAGTACGCCATGGTCGTCAGCGTGATGGTGGTCGTGTCGTGCGCCGCCATCAGCGCGAAGATCATGTGGTTGACGACGTCCTCGTCGGTGAACCGCTCGCCGTCGTCGGTCTCGGCCTGGCACAGCGCCGCGAACAGGTCGTCTCCACCGTCGCGGCGCTTGGCGGGCAGGTGCCGATGGAAGAACTCCTCCAGGACCTTGCGGGCCCGCAGACCGCGGTGCCAGCGCAGGCCGGGGACGGGGTAGCGGACGTAGGCCGTCCCCGCGCGGACGGCGTCGATGAACGCGCCGTTGATCCGCGCGCGTTCGGCGTCGTCCAGCTCGACGCCCATGAAGACGTCCGCCGCGAGGTCGAGCGTGAGCTTCTTGACGTGGTCGTAGACCTTGAATCCCTGGCCCGGCTCCCACGACTCGACGCCCTTGACGATGCCGGGCGCCATCGCGTCCATGTAGGCGCGCAGCCGGGGGCGGGTGAACGCCTGCTGCATGATGCGGCGGTGGTGCAGGTGCTCCTCGAAGTCGAGGAGCATGATGCCGCGGTTGAAGAACGGGCCGATGAAGTAGCTCCACGCGGGCCCGTTCGCGAAGGCCTTGTCCCGGTTGACCAGGACGACCTCGGCAGCCTCCGGTCCGTGGACGGTGACCGTCCGCTGGCCGAGCAGCCATCCCCAGGAGACCGCGCCGTACTCGGCGTACCGTTTGCGGGCCATCCCGATCGGGTCGCGCATCACGGCGAGCGTGCTGCCGATGTACGGGACGCCGGGCACGCCGGGGACCGGTTTCAGGCCGCTGCCCTGCGGCGGCGGCGCGAGGACGCTCGTCATGAACCCTCCGGAGGCGTGCAACAAAAAATCGAATTCTGTTGCTTTGTTCTTAACGTAGCGGGCGCCGGTAAGTCCAGGCTTATGGCCCGTGACTTGGCCGTCAGCGGGCCTCACGGGCGGCCGGCGCCCTGAGCAGCCGCCGCCGCGCCGCCTCCGTCAACGGCCGGTAGGCGCCCGCCTTGTCCCGGTAGTACGCGCGTCCGTCGCCGGCCGGCGGGACGCCCTCGTCCCGCAGCGGCGCGGTCCGCAGCCGCCGTCCGGCCGTGACGGGCACCTCGTCCACGACCCGGACGATCGAGGGCCGCAGCCCCGGCTCCACCCGCAGCAGCGCCTCCGACAGATCGACGGGCTTGAGCTCGGCGACGTCGCGCAGGCTCACGGCCGCCGCCGCCAGCTCCGCGTCCCCCACCGGGATCCCGTAGACCGCCACGCTGTCGACATAGGGCAGGTGGCCGAGAGCGTCCCGGATCGGCTCGGGCGGGACGATCCCGTCGGCCGTGCGGATCAGCTCGGTCTCCCGCCCGGCGAGCCAGTAGTCGCCGCCGGCGTCGCGCCGGAACAGGTCCCCGGTGATCGTCCAGGCGTCCTCGGGCCGGAAGACGCCCCGCACGGGGCGGGCCGCGGTACCGAGGGCCGACAGCCGCACCCGGGCGAGCAGCATGCCGATCTCGCCGGGCTCGCACTCGACGGCGAACCCGTCCGGCCCCTCGTCGAGCCGCCCGCGCTCCAGGTCGTACCGGGCGAGCCGCACCTCGGCGCTGCCCGGCAGCGGCCGGCCGAGCGACCCGGGCTTCTTGCCGCTCAGGTTGACCAGCACCGACTCGCCCTCGGTCGAGGCGTAGAACTCCAGCACCCGGGCGGGCGCGAACCGTTCCTCGACCCGCCGCCACAGGTTGCGCGGCATGCCGGAGCCGATGAACAGCCGGACGGCGTGGTGCCGCTCGGCCGGGTTCGGCGGCGCGTTCACGAGGTCGCGCAGCAGCGTCCAGGTGTAGGAGGCGACGGTCACGCCATAGCGGCGGGCCTCGTCCCAGAACGTCTCCGGGTCGTAGGCGCTGGCGAGGGCGAGCCGCGCACCGCCCGCGACGGCGCCGCCGAGGCTCATCAGCAGCGCGGACGGATGCTGGAGCGGCGTGATGCTGTAGACGGTGTCGGACGAGGACAGGGCGGCCGAGGACGCGGTCCCGAACGCCGACAGGGCCCACCGCCGGTTGGTGATCCGGCTCGCCCGCAGCTGCTCCCCGTCACCGCGGAACACCACGAAGGCGAGATCGCCGGCACGTCCCGGATTCGGCCGGTACCACCCCGGCACATCGACCCGCTCCGGGTCGATGGTCTCCATGTCCGTCAGCGACCCGCGCTCACCGCGGCCCGCCGCGCCCAGCAGATAGGTCCGGACGCCGTCCAGGTCCGCAGCCCGCGCGGCGTGCTCGGGGTCGGCGATCACCCGGGTGACCTGCCCGAGCCGCGCCTCCGCGGCGAGGTCGCCGTCGGGCCGCAGCAGCACCGCGACGGCGCCGAGCCGGTTGAGCGCGGCGACCAGCGCGAGCGCCGTCGGCCGGGTGCCCATGAGCACGCCGACGGCGTCGCCGCGCCGCACCCCGATGTGGATCAGCCCCCGCACGACGGCGTCGATGCGGCGCTTGGACGCCTCGTACGTGTAGGGCCGCCCGCGGTAGAGGAAGAACACCTCGCCGGGCCTGCGGCCGGCCTGCTCGTCCAGGAGCAGCCCCATGGACATGCGGGTGTCGGACTGGATGCGTTCCAGCCGCGCGAGCCTCGGCAGGTTCTGCGCGGCCTCGCCGGACAGCTGCCGGGTGCCGTGCACGGCTCGCGACGCGGTGCGGTAGGCCGACCGGGCGGCGCTCGCCCCGACGCCCATCGCGAGCTGCAGCCCGTATCCGGCGGGGCCGCCGGGCAGTCCGGCGGGTGCGGCCTCCTCGTCCCCGGTGACGGGCGCGACGATCTCGGGGAGGCCGCCTTCGCCCGCCCGCCATCGCGCCCAGGCCGCCACCGCGGGCCAGGTCCGCGCGATCGCGAGGCTGCCGACGACGAGGCCGAAGTGCCCGGCGCGCAGGGACGCCTCGTACACCTGGGCGCGCGGCGCGGCCCGCCTGATCCCGCGCACCATGGGCGGCGGCGCGATCTCGTCCACCTCGCCGACGAAGGTCAGGACGGGGCAGGTGATGTCGGCGAGCGTGACGAGCCGGTCCCCGATGACGAACCCGCCGGTCAGCATCCGGTTGTGCTGGATGAACTGCCGGATGAACTCGGCCAGCGCCGGGCCGGGCCACGACACCCAGCCCTCCCGTTCCAGGAACCGCCGCTGCCGCTCCCGCGGGGCGAGCCGTTCCCGGTCGTGCAACTGCAGGATGAAGTCGATCCGCGACCGCACCGACTTGACCGGGCTGAGCGCCTGGAACCCGAGCCGCGTCACCCATCCGGGCACCGCGAAGCCGCCCAGCAGCCAGTCGGGGACCCGCTCCACGCCCTCGGACGCGAGCCAGCCGGGCAGCCCGAACGGGAGCCCGACGCTCGTGTCGGCCGGGCTCCCGAAGGTCACGACGGACTCGATGCCCTCGCTGCGCCGGTACGCGGCGGCCTGGTAGACGAACATGCCGCCCTGCGAGTACCCGGCGAGGTGCACGTCCCGCCCGGTCAGGGTGCGGATCCGGTCCACGGCGTCGCTGACGGCCAGCACGTGGTCGGTGATCGTCCGCTCAAGGCCGCCCGGCTCCCGCTCGGGCGCCCCGAAGTCCACCACCCAGGGGTCGACGCCGCGTTCACGCAGCACCCGCACCGCGCTGACCCGCGAGGAGATGTCGTACACCTCCGCGGTGATCATCAGCGGCGGGACGAGCAGCATCACCGGCCCGCCGGCCGACTCGGGGAAGTAGTGCCGCAGCCGGTACACCCGCTGCTCGGTCACCACCTCGCACGGGGAGGCGTCCTCGTCGGTGTCGAAGCCCCCGAACCGGGCGACCTCCAGGGCGTTCTGGGCAGTGGACCCTAGGCGTGCACCCAGGCGGAACAGCGTTTTGGCAACCGGCATCGTCGACCTCTCGCAGCGTCAACGCCATGTTGTCCTGTTATCACTCGCTTTAGCAATCAGGGCACGATGCGCGCGCCCTCCAAGTGCCCGCCCTGTAGCCGCTCCCACATGTAGCGGCGGCGCGGCTTGCCGCTGGACGTGCGCTGGATCAGCCCGGTCCCCACGGCGACCGTCAGCTCCACGTCGTCCCCGACCCGCCGGCGCAGCATCTCCCGCACACCGCCGACCCAGGACTCGTCCTGGGTCTCGGCGAACAGGGCGAGCCCCTTCTGCCCGGCGCCCGGGACGCCGACCACGACGATGCGCCCCTTCCCGAGCCCGCTCACCTCGGCGATCTTCGATTCGAGGTCCTCGACGTAGACGGACCGTCCCCGCACCTTGATGCTGTCGCCCATCCGCCCGAGCACGAACAGCTGGCCCTCGTGGAAGAACCCGGCGTCCCCGGTGTAGACCTTCCCGTCCGCGAACCGGGTCGACTTGGCCTCGGCCCCCGCGAAGTACCCCGGGCAGGCCGACGGCCCCCCGACCACGATCTCCCCGAGGAGCCCGTCGGCCAGGGCGCCGCCCTCGTCGTCCACGATGGTGACGGGCACGTCGTCCTCGGGCTTCCCGCACCCGACGACCCAGCCCGCCTTCGCGCCGAGCGACTCGGGCCCGAGCAGGTGCTGATCCAGGATCCGGACGGGTTCCCCGAACGTCAGCGCCTCCGGATCGGGCCGGACCGCCAGCGGGTTGCTCAGCGCGTTGTCCATGGTGACCAGCAGGGTGGTCTCGGCCATCCCGTAGGCGGGCTTGAACATCGTCCGCGCGAACCCGAACGGCTCGACGAGCTGCGCGAAAACCTCCAGCGCATGCGGGTCGATGGGTTCGGCGCCGATCAGCGCCATCTTCCACCCCGACAGGTCGAGCCCTTCCAGCTGCTCCGGCTTGACCCGCCGCGCGCAGTACGCGTAGGCGAACGGCGGCGCCGCCGTGTGGGCCGCCTCCGCGAAGCACCGGATCCACCGTGCCGGGTCCCGGATGAAATGATCCGGCCGCATCAGCTTCAGCGACCCCTGCCGCACGATGGGCGTCAGGAAGCAGCCGATCAGCCCCATGTCGTGGTACAGCGGCAGCCAGGACGCCACCACGTCGTCATCGGCGAACCCGGCCATCCGCGAGATCAGCTCGATGTTGGCCGCCAGGTTCTCCCAGGTGACCATGACGCCGCGCGGCGCGCCGCTGGACCCGGACGTGAACTGCAGCAGCGCCAGTTCCCCGGCGGGCCGGACCTCGGCCTCCGCCGCGGCCTGCCGGGGCCGCCAGGGCCGCCCGCTCATCCCGGCCTCGCCCATGGCCCGTCCCGCGTACTCCGCGAGCCCCTCCGAGGCGACGACCAGCGCCGGGGACGCCTGCCGCAGGATCGCGGCGACGTGCGCGACGTAGTCGTCCCCGTCCTGGAACAGCGGCGGCGTGATCAGGCAGACGGTCGCCCCCGCCGCCCACACGGCGAAGTACGTCTCGATACAGGTGAAATCCGTGGGCAGGATGAGGCAGACGACATCGCCCGGCCGGACGCCCTCCTCGATCAGCGCCCCGGCGGTGCGTCGCGCGGCGGAGGCCAGCTCACCGTAGTCGCGGAACTCCCAGCCGCCGTCGTCGGCCGCCAGGTGAACGCCGCGTCCGGTGTTCGGCTTGTCCAGCCAGTCCCGCAGCGCAGATGGCATCGTGTCCCCTCCGAGGAATGACAGACGTGACTCGCCGGTAACTTCACCAGGACGGCGCGTTCCCCGTCAAATGACGTCTTCCCACAACAAGATGGTCACCGCTCAGCGCCCGACGACACCGCCCGAACCCCCACAAATCGGGCCACGAGCCGCCATCCGAGCAACGCCAGCCCCAGGAACACCGAAGCCACGATCACGAACGCGCCGGCCGTCCCCTGCCCGGAGACGGCCCGCAGCACCATCCCCAAGGCCACGGTGGTCACCCACACACCGACCCCGGCGGGCACCAGCTTTTCCGGCCGCCGCCAAACCCGCCAGGAAGCCCACCCGACAGCAAGCCCACCGAGGAACGGCCAGGCGGTAGTGGCGAACCCACCCAGACTGGCGGCCTCCTCATGCGAAGCCCGCCCGATGGCAACAAAGACGAGCACACAGCAACCATCGAGCACCGCACCCAAGGACCAACGCATCCCCCCAGGCTAAGCGCCACCCGGGGGTCTAGGGGCGGAGCCCCAGGGGCGGGCGGGTGGGGGATGGCGGAGGCACAGGGGGCTCCGGGGGATCGTCCCCCGGGCGAAACGCGAAGGGTCCGCGGGGAAGCCGCAAAGCGGCGACCACACGGACCCCAGACCAGTAGCGGGGGCAGGATTTGAACCTGCGACCTCTGGGTTATGAGCCCAGCGAGCTACCGAACTGCTCCACCCCGCGGTGATGACTCAACTGTATGGGGCTGGGGTGGGTTAGGCAAACCGGTTGGGGGTGGGGCTTGGAGGGCGGCGGTGAGCATGGCGGTGAGGTCGGCGGTGAAGGTGTCGTGGTCGAGGAGGGTGTGGTCGTTCGTGGCGGGGTCGATTCGTTCGGTGCGGTCGGCGAGCGCGGCGGTGAGGAAGGCGATGAGGAGGGAGATGCGTTCGAGGGCGATGGGTTCGGGGAGGGTGGCGCGGCAGGTGGTTTGGAGGTGGCGGAGTTGTTCGCCGAGTGCGGTGTCGTGGAGGAGGGCGGGGAGGCGGTGGTCGCGGATGCGGGCGTGTCCGGCGAGTTGGGCGGTGATGCGGAGGAAGTCGCGGCCTTGTTCGGTGCGGAGTTCGTCGGCGGTGGGCTGGACGATGGCGGCGGTGATGGTGTGGAGGTCGCCGTTGCGGAGGGTGGGGAGGGTGGCGGCGCGGGCGGGTTCCATGCGGGTGATGCCGGCGCGGAGGATGGCTTCGAGGAGGCCGGTGCGGGAGCCGAAGTGGTAGGTGATGGCGGAGTCGTTGGCCTGTCCGGCGAGGGCGACGATGTCGCGGGTGCGGGCGGCGTCGATGCCGTGGGCGGCGAAGAGGCGGGCGCCGGCGCGGATGAGGGCGTCGCGTGTGGCTCTTGCGTCTTTCGGCACCCGGTGATACTAACAGGGGGCGTTAATAACGGCGCCTGTTACAACCGGAGGCCGCGCCATGACGGATGTCTACGACCCGTTCGATCCCGCGTTCCAGGCCGACCCCTATCCGGCGTACAGGCGGCTTCGTGATGACGACCCGGTCCATCGCCATGACGATCCGCCGTTCTGGGCGCTGTCCCGGTTCGACGACATCTGGGCGGCGACGCGTGACGCGGAGGCGTTCTCGTCCGCGCAGGGCCTGACATTCCATCCGGACGAGATCGGCATGCTGGGTCTGGCCCCGACCATCGTGATGCTGGATCCGCCCAGGCACACGGTCCTGCGGCGGCTGATCAGCCACGGTTTCACTCCGCGCCGTATCGGCGCCCTGGAGGACCTTCTCCGCGAGTTCGTCCGCTCCCGGATCACCCTCATGGAACGCAAGGCGGCCGACGGCGTGGCACCGGACCTGCACCGGGACTTCTCCTCGCCCCTGCCGACGTTCGCGCTCGCGCATCTGCTCGGCGTCCCGGAGGCGGACCGGGCACGGTTCGACCCGTGGGTGAGCGCGCTGACGACCTTGCAGGACGACGGCTTCGAGCCGAAGGCGCTGAAGGACGACGCGGCCGCCGCGGTCGCGGAGATGTTCGCCTACTTCACCGACGTGATCGCCGCACGCCGCGCCGATCCGTCCGACGACCTGATCAGCGCTCTGACGGCGGCCGAGGTGGACGGGGAACGCCTCTCCGACTGGGACGTCCTCGGGTTCTGCTTCGTCATGGTCGCGGGCGGCAACGACACGACCGGCAACCTGATCTCGCACGGCGTGGCCCTCCTGGACGGGGATCACGCCCAGCGCGAGCGGCTGGCGGCCGACCCGTCTCTCATCCCGAACGCGCTGCTGGAGTTCTTGCGCATGGAGAGCTCGGTGCAGGCACTGGCCCGGACGACGACACGTCCGGTGACCGTCCACGGGACGGAGATCCCGGAGGGCGAGAAGGTGATGATGCTGTTCGGTTCGGCGAACCGGGACGAGCGCGAGTTCGGTCCGTCCGCCGGGGATCTGGACGTCACCCGGGACATCCCGCGGCATGTGGGCTTCTCCAGCGGCGTCCACTTCTGCATCGGCTCGCACCTGGCGAAGCTCCAGGCCCGCGTCGCGTTCGAAGAGCTGCTGGGCGCGCATCCGGGCATCGGCGTGGACCTGCCGAACGCGCGGCGGATCTCGTCCCCCTTCACCCGTGGCTGGGTCTCGCTCCCAGCCACGGGCATCGGGGCGTGACCGACCGGCCGGCTATCCCATGTGCGGGTACCGGTAGTCGGTCGGCGGCACGAACGTCTCCTTGATGGAGCGCGGCGACGTCCAGCGCAGCAGGTTGAACACGGACCCGGCCTTGTCGTTGGTGCCGGACGCCCGCGCGCCGCCGAACGGCTGCTGCCCGACGACGGCGCCGGTCGGCTTGTCGTTGATGTAGAAGTTGCCGGCGGCGTACCGGAGCACCTCGGCGGTGCGGGCGGCGGCCGCGCGGTCGGTCGCGATGACGGCGCCGGTCAGCGCGTAGTCCGCGATCGACTCCATCTGGGCGAGCATCTCGTCGTACCGGTCGTCCTCGTAGACGTGGACGCCAAGGATCGGCCCGAAGTACTCGGTCCGGAAGATGTCGTTCTCGGGGTCACCGGACACGAGCACGGTCGGCCGCACGAAGTACCCCGCCGAGTCGTCGTACGTCCCGCCGGCCACGACCTCGACGTCCGGGTCGGCCTGGGCGCGGTCGATCGCCGCCTTGCTCTTGGCGAAGGACCGCTCGTCGATGACGGCGCCAATGAAGTTGGACAGGTCGGCGACGTCCCCCATGGTGAGCCCGTCGACCTCGGCGGCCAACTCCTCCTTGAACCCGTCGTCCCAGATGGAGCGCGGGACGTAGGCGCGCGACGCGGCGGAGCACTTCTGTCCCTGGTACTCGAAGGCGCCCCGCACGAGCGCGGTCCTGAGCACGGCCCGGTCGGCGGAGGGGTGCGCGACGACGAAGTCCTTGCCGCCCGTCTCCCCCACGATCCGCGGGTAGCCGCGGAACTTCTCGATGTTGTTCCCGACCGTCTTCCACAGGTGCCGGAACGTCGCGGTCGAGCCGGTGAAATGGATCCCGGCCAGATCGGGATGCTGGAGAAGCACGTCCGACACGGCGAGCCCGTCGCCCGTCACCAGGTTGATGACGCCGGGGGGCAGCCCGGCCTCCTCCAGCAGCCGCATGAGGAGCACGGCCGAGTACGTCTGCGTGGGCGACGGCTTCCAGACCACCACGTTGCCCATCAGCGCGGGCGCGGTCGGCAGGTTCCCGGCGATCGCGGTGAAGTTGAACGGCGTGATCGCGTAGACGAACCCCTCCAGCGGCCGGTGGTCGGACCGGTTCCACACCCCCGGGTCGCTGATCGGCTGCTCGGCGAGGATCCGCCGGGCGAAGTGCACGTTGAACCGCCAGAAGTCGACGAGCTCGCACGGGCTGTCGATCTCCGCCTGCTGGACGGTCTTGGACTGCCCGAGCATCGTCGCGGCCAGCAGCGTCTCGCGCCACGGCCCGGCCAGCAGGTCGGCCGCCCGCAGGAAGATCGCGGCCCGGTCGTCGAAGGACAGCGCCCGCCACGCCGGTGCGGCCTCCAGCGCGGCCGCGACGGCGTCCCGCGCGTCGTCGCGCGTGGCGGTGCCGAACGTCCCGAGGACGGACGCGTGCCGGTGCGGCTGCACGACGGCGACCTTGGCGCCGCCGCCGAGCCGCCGCTCTCCGCCGATCGTCATGGGCAGGTCGATCGGGGCCGCGGCGGTGAGCTCGGCGAGTTTCGCCTCCAGCCGGGCACGCTCGGCGCTGCCCGGCGCATATCCGCGCACCGGCTCGTTCACCGGCGCCGGCACGTTGGTCACTGCGTCCATGGAAAGGGGACCCTCCTTAGCGGGAGACGAACGAACGGAGAAAAAAGACGAGGTTGGCGGGCCGCTCGGCCAGGCGCCGCATGAAGTAGCCGTACCAGTCGGCCCCGTACGGGACGTAGACGCGCATCCGGTGCCCCCCGGCGAGCCGCCTCTGTTCGGCGGCCCGGATCCCGTAGAGCATCTGGAACTCGTACGACGAGGGCGGCCTGTTCGCGGCAAGGGTCAGCGCGATCTCGATGACCCGCGGATCGTGGCTCCCGACCATCGGATACCCGTCCCCCCGCATGAGGAGACGCAGCCCCCGCACATAGGCCCGGTCGATCTCACCCCGGCTCTGGAAGGCCACCGACACGGGCTCCGCATAGGCACCCTTGACGAGACGCACCCGCGAGCCCTCACCCACCAGCTCCCGCAGATCGCCCTCACTGCGCCGCAGCATCGCCTGCACCGCGACCCCGACCCAGGGGAAGTCGCTCCGGAGCTTGCCGAGGCTCTCCAGCGTCGCGTCGACCGTCGTGTGGTCCTCCATGTCGAGCGTGACCGTCATCCCGGCACGTCCGGCGGCGGCGCAGATCTCCCGCGCGTGATCGAGGGCGAGCTCACCGGGCAACGCCTGTCCCAGGGCGGACAGCTTCACGGAGGCATCGGCGCCCTGCGCGAGCCCCTGCTCCTCAAGGGCCGCGAACAACCGCAGATAGGCGTCCCGGGTGGCGACCGCCTGGGCTGGCTCCCGGGTGTGCTCGCCAAGGTGGTCGAGAGTGACCTCAAGCCCTTCCGCCGCCAGCTCCCGCACCACGCCGAGGGCGGCGACGAGATCGTCACCGGCGACGAACCGGTCGACGACTCCCCTGGTCAGGGGCATGGAAGTGACCAGATCGCGCATCCGCCCGCTCCGCGCGGCGGCGAGCAGAAGAGGGCTGGGCATGAGCGCCTCCAACGTCGGGGAACACCTCGCACGTTAGGAGCAGAAACCCTCGCCCCATATAGTCAGATGCCACTTTGAAGACCCACTATCTTCATACAAACGTACGAAGGATTCTCATGGCACCCGACCTCCAGGAAATCGTGGAACAGGCGGCCGACCTCCTCCGCGCGCCGGCGACCCTGGAGGACCGCGACTTCCACCTCGTCGCCTACGCCGCCCACGGCGACACGATCGATCCCGTCCGGACGGCCTCGATCCTGCACCGCCGCGCCACCGAGGCGGTCCGCGCCCGCTTCGAACGGCACGGCATCGCCCGCGCGACGGGCCCCGTCCGCATCCCCGCCGACACGTCACTCGGCCAGCTCGGCCGGCTGTGTCTCCCCGTGCGCTGGAACAACGTCACCTACGGCTACCTGTGGCTCCTGGACGACCAGGAACGCATAACGGACACCCAGGCGACAGAGGCCATCCCCCTCTGCGAACGCGCCGGACTCCTCATGGCCCGCCAGGCCCGCGAACGCGACGACCTGGGCTACAAGGTGGCCGACCTGCTCTCCACCCACCCGGACGTCAGAACCCAGGCCGCCGACGACCTCACGGCTGCCGGAGCGGCCGACCCGCCGCTGACCGTGGCCGTCCTGCGAACCCCGAGCCACGAACCGCTCAACCCGTGGCTGCTCCCCCACTCGGTCCTCACCACCGTCTGGCAGCGGGACCACGTCCTGCTCATCCCCGCCAACGCGCCGGCCACCATCGCCCGCGCCCGCCGCCTCCTGGAGGAACGCAACGCCCCCGTCCAAGCAGGCGTCTACACACCCTGCCCAACGCTGGACGACGTCCACGAAGGCTGGCTCCGAGCCCGAGTAGCGGCCCGGACCGCAGCCCCCGGCGAAACCCGCGACTGGACGTCCCTGGGCGTCCTGCGCCTCCTCCGCACGGCAGGCGACGAAGCCCTGACCCAAACAACACAGACCAAGGGCACCGACCGCCTCCTAGAGCACAAGGACCTGGCCGAGACAGCCCGCACATACCTGGACCTGGCAGGCAACGTCCAGCAAACGGCCAAGACCCTGAACATCCACCGCCAAACCCTCTACCACCGCCTACGCCGCATAGAAGACCTGACGACCCTGATCCTCACTAACGGCCAAGACCGCCTGACCCTCCACCTAGCCCTGACCCTCGCCCAGCACCTGAAGCAGGAAGGAACCTAGGCGTCGGCCAGGCCGGCGTGCTGGGTGCGTAGGTCGCGCTTGAGGATCTTGCCGCTGGGGTTCTTCGGCAGCGAATCCGCCAGCACCACGTACTTGGGCCGCTTGTAGCCCGCGAGCCGCTCTCGCGCATGCGCGAGGACGTCGTCCACACTCAACGCGGTCCCCACCATGGGCACGACGACCGCGGTCACGGCCTCGATCCAGTGCGGGTGGCTGATCCCGAAGACGGCGACCTCGGCCACACCGTCCAGCTCGTAGATGACCTCTTCGACCTCGCGGCTGGCGACGTTCTCGCCACCCGTCTTGATCATGTCCTTCTTCCGGTCGACGACCGAAAGGTAGCCGTCCTCGGTCATGACCCCGAGGTCACCGGAGTGGAACCACCCACCTCGGAACGCCTCGGCGGTCTTCTCCTCGTCGCGGTAGTACCCGAGGGCCGCATGCGGGCTCCGATGGACGATCTCACCGACTTCACCGGGAGGGACGGGCTCGTCGTCGTCGTTCACGAGCATCGTCTCGACGTTGATGGCCGCGCGCCCGGCGCTTCCGGCCCGTTCGAGCTGCTCGTGGGGACGCAGGATGGTCGCGAGCGGCGCCATCTCCGTCTGCCCGTAGAAGTTCCACAACCGCACGTCCGGCAGCCGCCGCATCAGTTCCCGCAGGACCTCCACAGGCATGGCCGAAGCCCCGTAGTACCCCTTCTTCAAAGAGGACAGATCCCGCGTGTCGAAGTCGGGATGGCGCAGCAGCGAGATCCAGACGGTGGGCGGGCAGAACAGCTTGGTGACCTTCTCCCGCTCGATCGTCTCCAGCAACACCGCCGGATCGGGCCCCGGCAGGATGATGCTCGTGGCCCCGAGATAGACGTCGACGGAGAAGAAGCAGTCGAGCTGCGCGCAGTGGTACATCGGCAGCGTGTGCACTTCCACGTCGTCGGCGCTCATCTCGCCGTCGATCACGCAGCTGACGTACTGGCTGACCAGTGAGCGGCTGGACAGCATCACGCCCTTGGGCCGGGATTCGGTCCCCGACGTGTACATGAGCCGCAGTGGATCGTCGTCCCCGACGGGCACCTCGGGAGCCGCGGCGGGCCCTTCACGCCACCAGGCGCCGACGTCCTCCCACCCCTCCCCAGGGGAGGTTCCGGACAGCGGGATCCACCCGCGCACGCCCCCGGCGACATCCGCCGTGGCCAGCGCCTTCTCGGCGGTCGAAGCGAGCCCGTCCTCCGCGACGATCCCGGAAGCCCCGGAATGCCGGAGGATGTAGGCGATCTCCTCCGCGTTGAGCATGAAGTTGACGGGCACGAGCACCCCACCGAGCTTCGCCGTGGCGAAGGCCAGCAAAGCGAACTCCCAGCAGTTGTGGCTGAGCAGCGCCAGCCGGTCCCCCTTACGCAGCCCCCGCGCCGACAGCGCGTGCGCGGCCCGGTTCACAGCGACGTCGAACTCCGAGAACGTGACCCGCAGCTCCCCGCTGATTATGGCTACCTTCAACGGATACCGCCGCGCCGTCCGATGCAGCAGATCCCCAACAGAGTGCTGACGAGCACGAACAACCGACGAGGACATAACCCCACACCCCCACAAAACCCCAGGCAGGACGCGTAAGCCGCGATCCAACCACCCCCAACACCCCCAAACCACCCCCGAAAGGGGGCAAGGGAGTCCACGGCCGAAGCCCCAGGGGCGGACGAACGCCAACCGGAACCCCGCAACAACCCGGGGGTCTAGAGGCGGAGCCCCAGGGGCGGGCGGGCGGGGGATGGCGGCGGCACAGGGGGCTCCGGGGGATCGTCCCCCGGGCGAAATGCGAAGAGTCCCCCTGGAGAGCAGGCAAAGCCTGCGACCAGGAGGACCCTAGGACTAGTAGCGGGGGCAGGATTTGAACCTGCGACCTCTGGGTTATGAGCCCAGCGAGCTACCGAACTGCTCCACCCCGCGGTGATGTCTTAAGTCTATGGCATGGGGCGGAGTGGTCTGTACGGGCGGGGTCATTTGGTGCAGGCGGGGATGGTGCCTTTGCCGCTTGTGAGGGCGTTGAGGGACTGGACGGCGTCGTGGAGGGTGTCGGCGCGGATGAGGCGGAGGCCGTCGGGGCGGGCGCCGGCGGCGTCGGCGCAGTTGTCCTTGGGGGTGAGGAAGACGGTGGCGCCGGCGTTGCGGGCGGCGATCATCTTCTGCTGGATGCCGCCGATGGGGCCGACCTTGCCGTCGGGGGTGATGGTTCCGGTGCCGGCGATGAATTTGCCCTGGGTGATGGGGCCGGGGGTGAGTTTGTCGACGATGGCGAGGGAGAACATGAGGCCTGCGGAGGGGCCGCCGATGTCGCCGATGCTGATGTCGATCTTGAAGGGGAACTTGTACTGGTCGGCGAGGACGACGCCGACGACGGGGCGTTTGCCGGTGGGGTCGGCGACGGTCTTGAGGGTGGCCTTCTGCTCTTTGCCGTCGCGCGTGTAGGTGAGGGTGACCGAGTCGCCGATCTTGTGTTTGGCCATGGAGCCGGTGACCTGGGAGACGCTGGTGACCTTGGCGCCGTCGAGTGCGGTGACCTCGTCGCCGGGTTTGAGGGCGCCGTCGGCGGGGCGTCCTTTCTGGACGCCGTCGATGACGACGCGGGTGGTGACGGGGATGCCGAGTTCGTGGAGGGCGGCGGCTTCGGCGTTCTGCTGGGAGTCCTGCATCGCCCGGGTGTTCTCCTGGTCGACCTGCTTGGGCGACTCGTCCTTGGGGAAGATCGTGTCTTCGGGGACGACGGCGGTGTCGCCGGCGAGCCAGCCGCGCAGGGCGGTGAACAGGTCGATGCGGCCGCCGGGTCCGCCGCGGTAGGTGACGGTGGTGAAGTTGAGGTGGCCCTCGTCGGGGTAGGTCTTGCGGCCGTCGATCCTGATGAGGGGCTGTCCCTTGTCGTTCGTGCCGAGGGTGTTGCTCGTGGGTCCGGGCATGAGCGCCACGTAGGGCACCTGCATGACGGAGCCGATGAGGGCGAGCACGAGGACGAGCACGCTCGCGAGGCTGAGCGTGGCGGCACGACGAGACATGCCGGAAACTCTATGCGGTTCGGGCGGTCAGCAGGCTCCTACCCACTCGTCGCCGCCGTCGGCGAACGTCTGGTGCTTCCAGATGGGCACGGTCGCCTTGAGGTCGTCGATGAGCCGCCGGCAGGCGTCGAACGCTTCGCCGCGGTGGGGGCAGGACGCGGCGACGACGACGGCGATGTCGCCGATCCGCAGGTCACCGACGCGGTGCAGCGCGGCGAGGCCCAGCACGGGGAAGTCGGCGGCGACCTTTTCCATCACGGCGCGGAGTTCACGCTCGACGGTGGGGTGGGAGCTGTAGGAGAGGGCGGTGACGGCGCGGGCGTGGTCGGTGTCGCGGACGGTGCCGACGAAGACGGCGGTGCCGCCGGCGCCGGGGGCGCCGACGGCGGCGTACACCTCGTCCACGGACAGGGGCGTGTCGCGTACGCCGATCAGCCTGATGACGTCTCGGCCGCTTTCCGCAACGCTTTCGCTCACGTCCCGCAGGCTACCCGGCGGGACGGCTATCCCCGCGGCCCGGGTTCGTCGGGTTCGAAGGTGGCGGCGAGGGCTTCGGCGAGGGCGGGGACGAGGTCGGGCCCGGTGAGGACCTCGTCGTCGGCGTCGTGGCGGCGCAGCCGCAGGGCGGAGTGCCGGGCGCCGTCGCGCAGCACGCCGACGATCATGCGCACGTCCTCCCGCTTGGGGTGGGACGAGGCGTATTCGGCGGCCTCGGCCTCGTCTTCGGGGATGTTGTCCTCGGCTTCGGGCGGCAGGACGATCCGTTCCATGACGAGGGCGCAGCCTTCGACGGCGTCGGGCCAGGCGATGGTGGCGAGGGCGTCCTCGACGCTGGCCTGGTCGGGGAGGGACGGCTGTTCGAGTGCGGCGAGGGTGTCCGCGTCGGGGGGCAGGCCGAGCTGGTCGGCGAGGTCGGGTTCGGCGCGGCGCAGTTCGGTGCTGCGGACGAGGGCGTAGATGCGCGGTGCGCTGTCCCAGCCCTCCTGAGCCGAATGACGTTCAAGGTCCAGCACGACTTCTTCCAGAAGACTCACGCGCCCATCTTTCCCCCATTCAGCACGGGGAAATGCGGGAACCCGCGTCCCAGTCGGTAAGTTGCATCTACAGCACCGGCGGGCGGCCGGTGGGCGAGCTCTCGATCGGAGGGGCCACTTGACCTTCCGGACTCCCGGTTTCGGGCGCCGGCTCGGTACCGGACGGACACGGCTGCTGCTACCGGTGCTGGTGGCGCTGGCCGTGCTGCTGGTCGCTTTCATGGTCTTCACCTCGACGTACACGGACCTGCTCTGGTACCGCTCCATCGGATTCTCGTCGGTCTACACGACGCAACTGCAGGCGAAGCTGGTCCTTTTCTTCGGGGCGGGCCTGCTGATGGTGCTGGTGGTGGGCGCGAATGTGGTGGTCGCGTACCGCCTGCGCCCTGCGTACCGGCCGCTGTCGGTGGAGCAGCAGGGGCTGGAGCGGTACCGGGCGGTGATCGATCCGCGGCGGCGGCTGATCGCGGGTGCGCTGCTCGGGGCGCTGGGGGTGCTGACGGGGTCGTCGGTGGCGGGCCAGTGGCCGGTGTGGCTGGCGTTCCTGAACCGGACGCCGTTCGGGGTGAAGGACCCGCAGTTCCACAAGGACGTGTCGTTCTACGTCTTCACGTATCCGTTCCTCCGCCTCGTCCTCGGTGTGATCTTCGCGACGGTGATCCTGTCGATCCTGGCCGCGGTGATGGTGCACTACCTGTACGGGGGGCTTCGGCTGCAGGGGCCGGGCGACAAGGCGAGCCCGCCCGCGCGGGCCCATCTGTCGGTGCTGTTCGGGTTGTTCATCCTGCTGAAGGCGGTCGCGTACTGGTTCGACCGGTACGGGCTGGTCCATTCGGAGCGCGGGGTGGCGACCGGCGCGTCCTACACGGACGTCAACGCGCTGCTGCCCGCGAAGACGATCCTGGCCGTCATCGCGTTGCTGTGCGCCGCGATGTTCTTCAGCAACCTGCTCCGGCGCGGGATGATGCTGCCGGGCGTGGGGTTCACGCTGCTTGTGCTGTCGGCGATCCTGCTGGGCGGCGTGTACCCGCTGCTGATCCAGCAGTTCCAGGTGAAGCCGGACGAACTGGCTAAGGAGCGCCAGTACATCCAGCGCAACATTCAGTTCACGCGGCAGGCGTACGGGGTGGACGGGGCGAAGGTCGTCCCGTACGGGTCGCAGCCGGTGACCGACAAGAAGAAGCTGCAGGAGGAGGCCGACAGCCTGGGCGGCGTGCGCGTCCTAGACCCGAACGTGGTGGGCGAGACGTTCCAGCAACTGCAGCGTCGCCGCCCCTTCTACAGGTTCCCCGACACCCTGGACATCGATCGGTACCCGATCGACGGCAGGACGTATGACACGATCGTCGCGCTTCGCGAGTTGTCCGGGGCGCCGGCGGGGCAGCGCAGCTGGGTGAAGGACCACATGGTCTACACCCACGGCTACGGATTCGTGTCCGCGTTCGGCGACCGGTTCGCCTCCGGCGGGGAACCCCAGTTCGTCACCAACAGCATGCCGGTGTCCCAGACGCAGCAGATCAAGGTGGCGCAGCCGGAGATCTACTTCGGGGAGCGGTCGCCGCGGTACTCGGTCGTCGGCGGGAGCGGCCAGCAGGAGCTGAACTACCCCGACAACAGCCCGTCCGGGCAGCAGAGCAGCACCTATGACGGGCAGGGCGGCGTCTCCATCGACTCGTTCCTGCACAAGCTGCTGTACTCGGCGAAGTTCCAGGACAAGAACCTGCTGCTGTCCGGCGCGATCAACAAGAACGCCCGGATCCTGTACGACCGGTCGCCGCGGGAGATGGTGCACAAGGCCGCCCCGTGGCTGACGCTGGACGGCGACCCGTACCCGGCGGTGGTGAACGGCCGCATCCTGTGGATCGTGGACGGCTACACGACGTCCAACAGCTACCCGTACTCGGAGGAGATGAGCCTCGGGGAGGCCACCCACGACACGATCACCGACACGCGGTCGGCGGTGGCGCGGCAGGCCAACGACCACATCAACTATCTGCGCAACTCGGTGAAGGCCACGGTGGACGCCTACGACGGCACCGTCCACCTGTACCAGTGGGACGAGAACGACCCGATCACCAAGACGTGGATGAAGGTGTTCGACGGCACAGTGCAGCCGCGGACGTCGATCCCGCCGGAGCTGGAGTCCCACTTCCGCTACCCGCAGGACCAGTTCAAGGTGCAGCGGAAGATCCTCACGAAGTACCACGTGACGGACCCGTCGGCGTTCTACAACGGTGAGGGCTTCTGGGAGGTCCCGCAGGACCCGACGGTCAAGGGCAAGCGTCAGCCCCCCTACTACCAGAGCCTCCGCATGCCGGGCGAGGACGCCGCGTCGTTCTCGCTGACGACGGTGTTCAACCCGGTCAACAACCCGCAGCTCGCGGCGTTCATGGCGGTCGGGTCGACACCTGGACGCGACTACGGGCAGATCCAGATCCTGCAGATGCCGCGGAACGCGCAACCGACCGGGCCCGGGCAGGTGCAGAACTCGTTCGAGACGGACACGCAGGTGAAGGGTGACCTGTTCGCGCTGAGACAGGGCGGCACGAAGACCGTGCCGGGCAACCTGCTGACGATCCCCTTCGGGGGGGACCTGCTGTATGTGGAGCCGATGTACACGAAGGCGGCGGGCGGCAAGGAGCAGGAGCCGTACCCGATCCTCGGCAAGATCCTCGTCCGGTACCGCGAGAAGATCGTCGCCGCCGACACGTTCGGCGAGGCGCTGGAGCAGGTCCTCGGCGGGACGAGCACGCCGGCGTCGCCGTCCGGGACGCCGGGCGGTCAGCTGAGCGCGGCGGCGCAGAAGGCGATCAGCGACCTCAACAAGGCCGTGACGGATTACGAGAACGCCCAGAAGAAGGGCGACTACCCGGGCATGGGCGACGCCTGGAAGCGGATCAAGGACGCGCAGGCGGCGCTGACGGCGGCGGGCCAGGCGGCCCCGAAGACCACGCCGAGCCCGGCGCCGTCGGGGTCGCCGTCCCCCTCGGGATCGCCGTCCCCGTCCGGCTCGCCGAGCGCGACACCACCCTCCAGCTGAGGCCGCCGAGGGCTCACCTGCGGCGCTTGCGGGCGCGGCGGATGGCGGCGGCCGCGCCGATCGCGGCGACGGTGGCGCCCGCGGCGGTCGCCATGGTGGCCTCCTTGCCGCCGACGCGGCGGCCGACGACGGCGTGCCGTCCCGCGGTCTCGTCCATCACGGCGCGGAGGGCGGAGGCGTTGTCATAGAGCGGCTTCCAGCCGGCGGCCCGCAGCCGCGCGCAGTCGACGACCCACGGGTAGGCGACGTAGTGCAGGTCGGTGGCGGGCGCCGGGGTCATGCCGAGCCGGTGCAGGCGCTGCGCCATCCCGAAGGTGAGCGCGGCGGGCAGCTCGAAGGTGCGCTTCCCGGTGATCTCGGTGACCTCCTCGGGGCCGAGCCAGCCCTCGCAGCCGACCGCGACGGGCCCGGTCACGTCCTCGGTGACGACGACCTCCAGGGCGGACGCGAGGTCCTCGATATGGCAGAACTGCCAGCCGGGGGTGCTGCCCTTGACCGACAGCAGCCGGGGCGCCTCGAAATGCCGGGTGACGACGGTGTCGACGCCGGGCCCGACGAGCGCGGCGGGACGGACGACGGTGACGTCCAGCCCCGGGTGGGTGAGATGCGCGGTCGCCGCCAGCTCCTCGATCTCCAGGTAGTCGCCGGCGATGGAGGTGCTGGCCTCGGCGAGCAGCGGCGCGTCCTCGCCGAGCGGCACCTCGTTGCCCGGTCCGGCCCCGTACACCATCGCCGAGGTGATCAGGACCACGCGGCGGACGCGGGCGGCAGCGGCGGCGGTGACGACGGTCTGGGCGCCGCGGACGTTGTGGGTGCGCCGCTCGCGGGGGTCCGCGTCGGGCGACCGCTCGATGTCCAGATTGACGATCACGTCGACGTCGGAGAGCCGGTTGGACAGCAGCGGATCCCGGATGTCGACGACACGCCAGGTGACTCCGGGCACGTCCCCCCGGTGCCCGTCGATCGCGACGATCTTGCGGATCTCTTCCCGTTCGGCGAGCCGGGCGGCCAGCAGCCGCCCCGCCCCGATGGCCGCGCCGGTGACGGCGACGACCGGGCCCTTGCTACGCCGAGGGCGAACCTTGCCCGTTGCCACGGAGGTGCCCCCTTCCTTGTGTACGCGACCTTGCCGGGACCGGCTAACGTTGCGGATATGAGCCCATCATGCATCCCAGGGGCAAACCGATGAGTGACACTCCCTTCGGCTTCAACCGTCCCGGCAACGGCGACGACGACGACAAGCCCCAGGATCCGTTCAAGGGCATGGGCGGCGACATGGCGCAGTTCGCCGACATGCTGCACCGGTTCGCGGACATGATCGGTGCGCAGGGTGCGGGCGGCGAGGGCGGCGGCCCCCTGAACTGGGACCTGGCCAAGAACATCGCGCGGCACACGGTGGTGGAGCAGGGCGACCCGTCGGTGGTCGACACCGAGCGGCGCCAGGTCGTGGAGGCGCTCCGGCTGGCCGAGTTGTGGCTTGACGAGCGGACGACGCTGCCCGCCGGCATCCGGACGCCGCAGGCGTGGAGCCGGTCGGAGTGGATCGAGCAGACGCTGCCGGTGTGGGCGAAGGTGTGCGACCCGATCGCGGCCCGCATGGTCGAGTCGATGGGCGGGGCGCTCGGCGGCGGCGAGATCCCCGCCGACATGCAGGCGATGGCGGGCCCGCTGATCGGGATGGTCAAGCAGATGGCCGGGGCGATGGTCGGCGGCCAGGCCGGGCAGGCGCTCGGCGCGCTGGCCCGCGAGGTGACCGGCTCCGCCGACGTGGGGCTGCCGCTGGCGCCGGACGGCGTCGGCGCGCTGCTGCCCGCAGGCGTGGAGGCGTTCGGCGAGGGCTTGGAGGTCTCCGGCGACGAGGTCCGGCTTTATCTGGCGCTGCGGGAGGCGGCGCACCAGCGGCTGTTCGCGCACGTCCCGTGGCTGCGGTCGCACCTGCTGGGCGCGGTCGAGGAGTACGCGCGCGGCATCACGGTCGACCTGTCCGGCATCGAGCAGGCGGTTCAGGGGCTCGACCTGAGCAACCCGGAGGCGCTGCAGGAGGCGCTCGGCGGCGAGATCCAGCTGCAGCCGGAGGAGACGCCGCGGCAGAAGGCGGCGCTGGCCCGGCTGGAGACGACGCTGGCGCTGGTCGAGGGCTGGGTCGACACGGTCGTGAACGAGGCCGCGCAGGGGCGGCTGCCCGGCTCGGTGAAGCTGGCCGAGGCGGTGCGGCGCCGCCGCGCGACCGGCGGCCCGGCGGAGCGGACGTTCGCCACGCTCGTCGGCCTGGAGCTGCGGCCGCGCCGGCTGCGGGAGGCCGCAGCGCTGTGGCGGTCGCTGACCGAGGTGCGCGGCACCCAGGGCCGGGACGCGGTCTGGGACCACCCCGACCTGCTTCCGACGGCGAGCGATCTCGACGACCCGGAGGGCTTCGTCCACGGCCGCGACGAGATCGAGGGCCTGTCCGACCTTGACCTGTCCAACCTCACCAAGGCGCCGGACGAGGACGGCAAGCCGGGCGACGAGCCCGACGCCAAGCCCGGCGACGAGGGGCCCGGCGAGGGGTCCGGTCCGGACGACGGCGGGCGCGCATGAGCCGGTCACGCCGGTCGCGGGTGAGCGGCTGCCGCTACGAGCCGGGTTCGTCCACGAACGCGGTCAGGCGGCGGATCGAGCGCGCCGGCCTGTGCTGGCAGCGGCCGATCGACCAGGAACGCCGGCGCGGCCGGCCCGAGAACTCCCACTACCCGCGCGTCGGCCGCGCATGACGCGCCCGGACGGCGTGTGCGGGCGGCAGGCTTCCAGCACGCGGGTCCGCCCGTGAACGTCCGGCCGGTCGCATCGGAGTCGTTGTACGACGACGCGGTGCGGGTGCTGTCGTCCTGGCAGGCGCCCGATGAGGAGCAGGACAGGCTGCGCGTGGAGTTCCTGCGGCATCTCACGGAGCATCCGGCGGACGGGATGTGGCGGGAGTGCGCGGACGGGCACATCACCGCGAGCACCGCCGTGCTCGACGCGTCCCGGACCCGGGTGCTGCTGACCCTGCACGCGAAGGTCAAGGCGTGGCTTCAGCTGGGCGGGCACTGCGAGCCCGGCGATCTCACGCTCGCGGGCGCGGCGCTGCGGGAGGCGACGGAGGAGTCGGGCATCGCGGGCCTGCGACTGCTGCCCGGGCCCGCCAAGCTGGACCGGCACGCGGTCCGCTGCCACCCGCAGGGGACCTGGCATCTCGACGTCCAGTACGTGGCGATCGCGCCGGACGGGGCCCGGCACGCGGTGTCGGACGAATCGGACGACCTCGGCTGGTTCCCGGTGGACGATCTCCCTGAACCGACCGACGATGCCGTCCGGGACCTGGTGGCGCGGGCGGTCTCGGTAAGTGGCTGACACGCGGCCGGGTGCCCATGCGTGCAGGGCGCGGTGCTCTCTCAGTGGGTGAGAGGGTGGCCCTCCAGGAGGGCCCGGGTGTTCTCCCAGCCTTCCAGGCCCGGGTCGAGAAAGCGCAGGTCGTCGACGGTGCGGAGGCGGTGCCAGCCGGGGCCTTGCGGCATGAGTCCGGGCCGGGGGGCGGCGGCGCGCAGCCGGGCCAGCGCGTCCGGGGTGTCGAGATCGACGTCGTGCAGGGCGGTGGTGAGCCAGCCCGGCAGCGGGAGGCGCGCGGCGAGCGCGACGAGGCCGCGTCCGGCGTTCTCGGCCTGGCAGGCGGCGGAGGGGGCGGAGCCGAGGGCGCGGAAGAGCTTGCCGACCAGCAGCGGAGGCAGGTCGGGGGCGTCCGGCGCGATGATCGCGGCGGCCTCGGCGCCGAGCGCGTGCAGCGCCGCGAACACGCCGGTGAGGGACGGTTCCCGGACGATCGGCGTGCCCGGCCAGGTGACGGCCTCGGCGTCCGGCTGGTCCGGCGGGTCCAGGACGAGCGCGGACGTCACGAGTTCGAGCCCGGCCACGACCTCGTAGGTGTCCTCCAGCAGCGCAAGGCGGAAGTCGTCGGGATCGATCCCGGGCGGAACGTCCGGGGTTCGGGGAGGGCGCGACAGCACCGCGGCGAAGCGCGCCGAGGCGGCGGGCGTCCGGCCGGGGGCGTCGGTCACCCGGCGGCCTCGTGCGGGAACTCCTCGCCGGGGTGCAGGCCGTCGCCGTGGTGGATGCCCGTGACGTCGTCCCCGATGGTGTCCGCTTCGAGCGGCAGGTGGGCGGCGGCGGCGACGCCCTCCAGGTAGCCGCGGGCCCGGTCGGCCTTCGGGTAGTTGCCGACCAGCTCCCAGAAGTCGGCGCCGTGCCCCGGGATGAGCAGATGCGCCAGCTCGTGGACGAGCACGTAGTCGACGACCCAGCCGGGCATGCCGCGCAGCCGGGTGGACAGCCGGATGGTGCCGTCGTCGGGGGTGCAGGATCCCCAGCGGGTGCGCTGGTTGGCGACCCAGCGGACGCTGACCGGGTCGGCTCGGCCGTCCAGGTAGCGGCGGGACAGCTCGCGGGCGCGGGACTGGAGGTGGGCGTCGGTGGGGCGCCGGCGGCGCTCCCTCTCCTCAAGCCGTTCCAGGATGGTCGCGATCCACTGTTCCTCTTCGGCCTTGCTCAGCCTGGACGGAACCATCACCACCACCTTGTCGCCATCGCGGTAGGCGGACACGGTTCGCCGCCGTCGGGCGCTGCGGCGGACCTCAACATTAGGGGGCACGCCAGAACCGTACTCGAAATTTTGCGTCCTCCACAGGGGGTGTTTGACGTTATCGCAGGTCAACCCCTATGTTTTTCACAGTTCTCCAACGGTTTCCACAAACCCGGTGGAGCGTTGCGCGGTGCGCTCCGGCTTTACTCGCCGGTGAATTGCGGGCTGCGCTTCTCGCGTTGCGCGGCGAGCCCTTCGAGCATGTCCATGGACGACATCGTGACCGGCTGGGCGAGGGACTCCCACCGCAGCGCCGACTCCATGTCGGGGTGGCCCCCGTTCGACAGCGCGACCTTGGTGAGCCGGGTCGCGATCGGCGCCTGCGCGGCGATCTTCTCCGCGACGGCGACGGCCTCGGCCAGCACGGCCTCGCGCGGGACGGCCCGGTTGACCAGCCCGTGCTCCGCGGCCTCGGCGCCGGTGAGGACGCGTCCGGCCAGCAGCATCTCGCGGGCCAGCGGCAGCCCGGCCACCTCGGGGAACAGCCAGGTCGCGGCCATGCCGGGGTGCAGGCCGAGCGCGGTGAACGGGGCGAGCAGCTTGGCGTCCTCGGCCGCGTAGCGCAGGTCGCAGGCCAGCGCGAGGCACAGCCCGGCGCCGACGGCGTGGCCGTTGACGGCGGCGATCGTCGGCACCTCCAGGGCGCGGATCGTCAGCCACGTCCGGTAGAACTCCAGCATCCGGTCGCGCAGCGGCGGGACGGCGACGGAACCGGTGTCGGCGAGCCAGGACAGGTTGCCGCCGGAGCTGAACGCGCTGCCCGCGCCGGTCACCACGACGCAGCGCAGGCCCGCGTCGGCGCGGAGTTCCCCGATCGTCTTCTTCCACGCGGCGGTGAGCTCGTCCGACATGGCGTTGCGGCGGCCGGGGTCGTTCAGCGTGAGGACGGCGACGCCGTCGGGGCGGCGTTCCACCGGCAGTACATCGGCAGGCTCTGCGGGCATGGCTGGCACCGTATCGCGCCCGCCGTACCGCCCGCCGCCCGCCCCCGGATGCGTGAGAAAGCGCACACTTACAGCATTCGCCCTGGTCATGTGGCCGGGTTTGCGCGCGAGAAGGGCCTGACTTCCGGTTGGTTGTGGCGTGAACGACAGTCGATCACCGACAATGGTCCGCGTGAGCGATCTTCCCCGCCGCGCGGTGACGCGGTCAGCAAAGCTGGCGTCCCTCCCCATCGGCTTCGCGGGACGCACCGCCCTCGGCATGGGGAAGCGGACCTTCGGCAAGCCGGCCGAGGCCGTCGCGATGGAGATCCAGACCCGCACCGCCGAGCAGCTGTTCAAGGTGCTGGGCGAGCTCAAGGGCGGGGCGATGAAGCTCGGCCAGATGCTGTCGATCTTCGAGGCGGCGCTGCCGCCGGAGATCGCCGGCCCGTACCGCGCGACGCTCACCAGGCTGCAGGAGGCCGCTCCCCCGCTGCCGGCGTCGACCGTCCACACGGTGCTGGAGGAGTTCCTCGGCGAGGAGTGGCGCGACTACTTCGAGTCGTTCGACGACCGGCCGGCCGCCGCCGCGTCCATCGGGCAGGTGCACCGGGCCGTCTGGCACGACGGCCGGGCCGTCGCGGTGAAGGTGCAGTATCCGGGCGCGGGCAAGGCGCTGATCAGCGACTTCAACCAGCTGGCCCGGCTCGGCCGGCTCTTCGGCGTGCTCATGCCCGGCCTGGACGTCAAGGCGATGCTGGCCGAGCTGAAGGAGCGGGTGGCCGAGGAGCTCGACTACACGATCGAGGCCGAGTCGCAGACCCTCTTCCGGGACGCCTATCTGGACGACCCCGACTTCCACATCCCCGAGGTCATCGCCCAGTCCGGCAACATCCTGATCAGCGAGTGGATGGACGGCACCGCCCTCTCGAAGATCATCAGCGACGGGGACCAGGAGACCCGCGACCACGCGGCCCTGCTGTACTGCCGTTTCCTGCTGTCCGGGCCGAAGCGGTCGGGGATGCTGCACGGCGACCCGCATCCCGGCAATTTCCGGCTGCTGGCCGACGGCCGGCTCGGCGTCCTGGACTTCGGCGCCGTCGACCGCATCCCCGGCGGCTTCCAGCGGCGGCTCGGGCTGCTGCTGCGGATCGGCACGATGGCCGACATCGACGAGATCGAGGAGGCGCTGCGCCGGGAGGACTTCATCCGGGAGGGCGTCGAGATCGACGCCGAGTCGCTCCGCGCGTTCCTCGCCCCGATCACCGAGCCGTTCGTCACCGAGACGTTCAAGTTCAACCGGGAGTGGCTGCGGGACATGGCCGCCCGGGTCACCGACCTGCGGCCGTCCAATGTCGTCCGGCAGCTGAACCTGCCGCCCGAATACGTGATCATCCACCGGGTGCTGTCGGCGGGCACCGGCGTGCTGTGCCAGCTGGAGTGCGAGATCCCGGCCCGTGCCGAGTCGCTGAAGTGGGTGCCGGGCTTCGCCGACGACGAGGACGGGGAGCTCGTCACCGGCTGAGCCCCGGAAAGCTCAGCGGGGCCCGCGCACTGATGAGGTGCGCGGGCCCCGCTCTTCGCGCGTCCGGTGAAGTGGGCCACCGGTCGCGCTCCACATGCCCGCCGGGAGGCGTACCGTCCGCCAAACCATCCAAGAAAGGACGGACGGCGGCCTGCGACCGGGCGGACCGGAGGTTCAGTGTCGGTCAGGTTCAGTGCCGCTGCGGCTGCGTGTACGTCTCGCCGCCGGTGGTGGGCGCGAGCAGGACGCGGCGGACGCGCGACGCCCTGGTCCGGGCGTCCCGGCGGGCGCGACGCAGCGCGCGTACCCGTGCGGCCAGCTCGCCCGGCACGGTCTCGGGTATTCGTTCTCTGGACAGGTCCTGGCTGAGCAACGTCATCTCGTTCTCCCCGGCCGCCCGGAGGCGCGGTCCCCGCGCGGGGGCCGCGCCTCCGGGGTCGATTCGGCTGAGCGTGGTGGTCGGCATCGGTTCCTCACACCGCCACTTCGTCGGGACGCGGGTGCTTCCGCGGGCGGCCGCGGGGCCGCTTGCGCGGGACGATCACTCCGCGGACGAAGAGTTCGCCGCCCCAGACGCCCCAGGGCTCCCGGCGCTCGAGCGCCCCGGCGAGGCACTCCTTGCGGAGCGGGCACTCAAGGCACAGCGCCTTGGCGAGTTCGACGTCGGCGGGAGCCTCTGCGAAGAACAGCTCCGGGTCGGTCCGGCACGGAAGCGTGAGGTCCTCCTCGCTCACTGCGAGAGCCCCCTGCATCACAGTCACCCTTGTTCCTCTCGTTGGATCTCAACGGGCGTATCGGTGGGTTGTCTGGGCAAAGAAGAAGGCCGCGGATCCGGTCTGGATCCGCGGCCTGGGGGCTTGCCGGTCGTGGTGCTAAACCGGTCGCCTCCAGGGGTACGGACCCGACACGCCACCCTTGACGGTGACGCCCACGTGGGCCGTGGCCGGAGCCGGGACGCTCATGTCCTCGAGAAGGTGTTCGAAGACACTCCGCCCCTGGTCGTCCTGGATTCGCTGCTCGAAGCGCTGATCGCACGGATTCGTGCCATACCAGTCACGCTGTCGCAGCAGGGACGCCGTGCCTTGGGCGAGGAATTCGCCGGGCATCAGGACGCGGGTCGCCGATGCGCTGGAGATCGAGGCGCCAGGGCACGCGGCGGTCCAGGACGACGCGGATTTGATCAACGTGTTACTCACCGGACTGCACACCACCTTCCTGGCTCCTCGGGCCGGGGCCGGCGGATCCAAGATCCACACCGGTCGGCCGGTTGATTGCTCGCGACGAGCGTACGGGGATTCCGCCGAATCAAGCAAGATATTTTTGACCTGCGGTTTTGTGGGTGAGTTCACCCTCGTCCCGGAGAACCCGCGACGCCTGGCGAGCGTCGAAGCTCACGGGAGCCCCTGCGGAAACGATCATCTCACAGGCGACGGCTCAGCGCCCGTGTCCGGCGTCGGACACCCGGACCAGGCCCTCCTGCATGACGGAGACGACCAGCTCCCCCGCGTGGGTGAACACCTGGCCGCGGGCGAGGCCGCGCGCGCCGCCGGCGAACGGCGTGTCCTGGTAGTACAGCAGCCAGTCGTCGGCGCGGAACGGCCGGTGGAACCACATCGCGTGGTCGAGGCTGGCGCCCATCGTCCGCTTGTCGCCCCAGGCCAGGCCGTGGTTGAGCAGGACGGTGTCGAGCAGCGTCATGTCCGAGGCGTAGGTCATGAGGCAGACGTGCAGCAGCGGGTCGTCCGGCAGCTCGCCGTCCACTTTCAGCCACACCTTCGACTCGGGGGTGGCGAGGGAGGGGTCCTTGGCGGCCTCCCACGTCAGCGGCGTCGCGTGCCGGATGTCGAACGGGCGGCGGCCGACGAACTCGCGCGCGCCGACCTCCCCGAACAGCGGGGCGAGGCGGGTCTGGCCGTCCGGCAGCGTCTCGGGGCCGGGGGCGTCCGGCATCGGGGCCTGGTGGAACGGGCCGTCCTCGGCGATCTGGAACGACGCCGACAGCGTGAAGATCGCCTTGCCGTGCTGGACGGCGGTGACGCGGCGGGTGGTGAAGGACCGCCCGTCGCGGACCCGGTCGACGGTGTAGACGAGCGGGACGAGGGGGTCGCCGGGCCGGATGAAGTAGGCGTGCAGGGAGTGCACCGGCCGGTTCGCGGGGACGGTGCGCCCGGCGGCGACGAGCGCCTGCCCGGCCACCTGCCCCCCGAAGACGCGCTGCCGCCGCTCCTCGGGGCTGCGGCCGCGGAAGATGTCGTTCTCGATCTGTTCCAGGTCGAGCAGGTCCAGCAGTTCCTTCAGCGATTCCTTCACGGCCGCCAGTCTTCCCTATCGCGCGCAGTGAGCCAGGTCTCACCCCAGCACGCGTCAGTGGCCGCAGAGGGTCAGGACGGCGTCGCCGTAGCGGTCGAGTTTGACCTTTCCGACGCCCGGGATGCGGGCCAGCTCTTCCAGCGATTCGGGGCCGTGCTCGGCGATCGCCTGGAGGGTCGCGTCGGTGAACACCACGTACGCGGGGACCTTCTGCTCGGCGGACACCTGGGCCCGCCAGTCCTTGAGCGCGAGCAGGAGTTCCTCGTTCAGCTCGGAGGGGCAGTCCTCGCAGCGGCCGAGCTTGCGTTCGACGGCGGCGGTCAGCGGGCGCCCGCACACGCGGCACGGCTGCGGGCCCTTGGCGGGACGGCGTTTCGACCGGTCGACGGGGGCGGGCGTGTGCGTGGTGGTCTTGCCGGTCAGGCCGTCCAGGAAGCGGGACGGGCGGCGCATCTGCGCGCCGCCGGGTGAGCGGGACAGCGCCCACGACAGATTGAGGTGGACGCGGGCACGCGTCACCCCCACATAGAGCAGGCGGCGTTCTTCCTCGATCTGTTCGGGTGTCTTGGCGTAGATGATGGGCAGCGTGCCTTCGGCGAGCCCGACGAGGAACACCGCGTCCCATTCCAGGCCCTTGGCGGCGTGCAGCGACGCCAGCGTGACGCCCTCCAGCGGCGGCGCGTGCTGTGCGGCGGCGCGTTCCTCCAGTTCGGCGACGAAGTCGGAAAGGCCGGCCTTCGGGTTGTCGGCGGCCATGTCCTCAGCGAGCTGGGCAAGGGCCGCGAGCGACTCCCAGCGCGCGCGGGCCGCGCCCGCGCCCTCCGGCGGCCGGTCGGCGAACCCGGCTCCGGAGAGCACGTGCCGGACGGTCTGTATCAAGCCCATGCCGTCCGTCTCGGCGTCGCCGCCCGCCCGCGCGGCGCCGCGCAGCCGGACCACGGCCTCGCGCACTTCGGGCCGTTCGAAGAAACGCTCCGCGCCGCGCAGCACGTAGGGGACGCCCGCCGCCGCCAGCGCCGACTCGTACGTCTCGGACTGCGCGTTGATCCGGAACAGGATCGCGATCTCCCGCGCGGGGACGCCCTCCTCGATCAGCTTGCGGGCCCGCCGCGCCGCGTCGTCGGCCTCGGCGACCTCGTCGTCGTACTCGTTGAACAGGGGCTCGGGCCCCTGGTCGCGCTGGGCCACCAGCTCCAGCCGGTGCCGGACGCCCTGGGCCTGCCCGATCACCCCGTTCGCCAGCCGGACGACCTGCGGCGTCGACCGGTAGTCGCGGACGAGCTTGACGACCTTCGCGCCCGGGTGCTCGCGGGTGAAGTCGAGCAGGTGGGACGGGGACGCGCCGGTGAACGAGTAGATCGTCTGGTTGGGGTCGCCGACGACGCACAGGTCGTCGCGGTCGCCGAGCCAGGTGTCGAGCAGCATCTTCTGCAACGGGTTGACGTCCTGGAACTCGTCGACCACGAAGTACCGGTACTGCTCGCGGACCTGGCCCGCGACCTCGCGGTGCTCGGTGAGGACGGCCGCGGTCAGCTCCAGCATCCCCTCGAAGTCGAGCAGGTTGCGTTCCCGTCTGAGCTGCTCGTACATCGCGTAGACGCGGGCCACGTCCACGACCTCGGCGGGCGGCCTCCGGCCCGCCTTGACGACCGCGGCCGGGTAGTCCTCGGGGCGGTTCTGGGTGACCTTCGCCCACTCGATCTCGCCCGCGACGTCGCGCAGCTCCGTCCGGCCGAGCGACAGCCGGCACGCCCGCGCCGCGTCCGCCACCAGGCCGATCTTCGAATCGACGATTTTGGGCGGTTCGCCGCCGACGACGCGCGGCCAGAAGTAGGTCAGCTGCCGCAGCGCCGCCGCGTGGAACGTGCGGGCCTGCACGCCCGGCGCGCCGAGCTGCCGGAGCCGGCTGCGCAGCTCCCCCGCCGCCCGTGTGGTGAACGTCACGGCGAGCACCCGCTGCGGCGTCACGACGCCGGTCAGCGTGGCGTAGGCGATCCGGTGCGTGATGGCCCTGGTCTTCCCCGTCCCGGCGCCGGCCAGCACGCACACCGGCCCCTTCACCGCCTCGGCGACCGCCCGCTGCTCGGGGTCGAGTCCCTCCAGCACCGACTCTGCTGACATCCCCCCATACTCGCAGTCCGTCCCACCCGTCTCAGCCATCCCGCCACCTGTGGACAACTCCGGCCGGGAACCCGGCCCCCCGATCGCACGGCGGGCGACGCGGAATGAGAAGCCGGTGTCTACTGTTCTCGGGAGGGCACGGATCGTCCGAACGAACGAGGGAGACGCGGAAGCGATGGCGACGCCGACGACCGACCGGCCCAAGGGCACGGCCGGCCAGCTCACCATGTACACGACGTCCTGGTGCGGGTTCTGCCGCCGGCTGAAGAGCCAGCTGGCCCGCGACGGCATCGAGATGGTCGAGGTCGACATCGAGCGCGACCCCGAGGCCGCCGAATTCGTCATGAGCGTCAACGGCGGCAACCAGACGGTCCCGACGCTCGTCTTCCCCGACGGCACCGCCGCGACCAACCCCAGCGCCAAGGCGGTCAAGGCGAAGCTCGCCTCACTCGCCTGACCCCGCGCCGAGCCCGGCGTCCCCGAGGGGACGCCGGGCTCGCGCGTGTCAGAACGGGGGCATGCCGGGCAGGTCGCCGCCGTACCAGCGCATGATGAGCTGGGCCGCGATGGACAGCGGACCGGGGGAGACGATCTCCTTCGCCTCGATCGCCGTGCGCAGTTCGTCACGGGTGTACCAGGCCGCGTCCAGGATCTCCTCGGGGTCGGGGCGCAGCGGGACGCCGCCGTCCGTCTTCGCGGTGAAGCCGAGCATGAGGCTCTGCGGCAGCGGCCACGGCTGGCTGCCGAGGTAGCGGACGTCCCGGACGGGCAGCCCGACCTCCTCGTTCACCTCCCGCGCCACGGCCTGTTCGAGGGACTCCCCCGGTTCGACGAACCCGGCGAGGATCGAGCGGCGGTCGGCGGGCCACTGCGGGCCGCGGGCCAGCAGGATCCGGTCGGCCTCGTCGGTCACCAGCATGATCACGGCCGGGTCGACGCGCGGGAAGTGCTGCGATCCGTCCTCGGGGCAGACGCGCACGTGCCCGCCGGACGTCACGCGCGTCTCGGTGCCGCACCGCGAGCAGTACCGGTTGGTCGCGTGCCAGTGCTCCAGCGCCACGATGTGGGTGAGCAGGCCGGAGTCCCGGTCGCCGAGGAGGGCGCCGACGTGGCGGAGCCCGGCCGGCCGTGTCCCCTCGATGGCGGGCAGCGGGCCGGGCGCACCGAAGTAGGCGGTGCCGTCGTCGTCCACTCCGAGGAGCCAGCGGTCGCCGTCCGGCGCCTGTTCCGGCGGGACGAAGACGAGCGCGGGACTGGGCTCGTAGGTGACGAGCGACCGGCCGTCCTGGACGACCAGGACGCGCGTCCCAGGGTCGGCCCAGGCCTCGTCCAGCCAGGCGTCGTCGCGGCGGTTCAGCGCGACGCGGTCGAGCGTTCCACGCGCGAGCGCCAGCCATTCAAGGGGGCCGTCGTTCACTTTCATCCTCTCGTTCAGCGCAGCGCGGTGGCGAGTTCTTCCCACAGGTACGCGGCGGCCTCGGCGCCCTTGAGGAGCAGCGGGATCTCGACCTTCTCGTTGGGGGCGTGGATGCGGTCGCCGTCGAGCCCGACCGCCACGAAGATCAGCGGCGCCTCCAGGATGTCGGCGATGTCGGCCTCGGGGCCGCTGCCGCCTTCGCGGGTGAACAGCACGTCGGTGCCGAACGCCCGCTCCATGGCGCGCCGCGCGGCCTTGACGCCGGGCGAGTCGATCGGGGAGAAACAGGGCCGGACGCCGCCGCCCGGGACGCGGACCTCGGCCTCGACGCCGACCGGGACGCGCTCGGCGACCCATGCCCTGAACTGCTCCTGGACCTTGCGGGGGTCCTGGCCGGCGACGAGCCGGAACGAGATCTTGGCGTGCGCCTCGCGGGGGACGATCGTCTTGCCGCCCGGTCCGGTGTGCCCGCCCCACATGCCGTTGATCTCGGCGGTCGGCCGGGCCCAGACGCGTTCGAGGGTCGTGTAGCCCTTCTCTCCGTGCGGGGCGCGGCTGTTCCCGGCGGTGCGCAGCCACTCGTCCTCGTCGAACGGGAGGCGCGCGAACAGGGCCCGCTCCTCGTCCGTCAGCGGGACGACGTCGTCGTAGAAGCCGGGGAGGGTGACGCGCCCGTCGGCGTCGTGCAGGGAGGCGAGCAGGGCGGCCATCGCCTGCAACGGGTTCGCGACGGCACCGCCGAACGAGCCGGAATGCAGGTCGCCGTCCGGGCCGCGCAGGGTGACCTCGGCCTCGGCGAGCCCGCGCATGCCGGTGCACATGGACGGGACGTCGGCCGCCCACATGGTGGTGTCGCTGATGACGACGGCGTCGCAGCCGAGCCGGTCGCGGCGGCTGCGGAGCAGGTCGGCGAAGTGCACCGACCCCGACTCCTCCTCGCCCTCGACGAGCAGCCTGATGGTGACGGGCGGGGCCTGCCGCCCGGACGCGGCGAGCAGCGCGCGGATCCCGAGGGTGTGGAAGAAGATCTGGCCCTTGTCGTCGGACGTGCCGCGCCCGATGAGCCGGTCGCCCTTCTCGACGGGCTTGAACGGCTCGGTCTCCCACTCGTCCAGCGGCTCCACCGGCTGGACGTCGTGGTGGCCGTAGATGAGGACCGTGGGGGCGTCCGGGTCCTCGGAGGGCCATTCGGCGAAGACGGCCGGCAGTCCCGCCGTCTCCCAGACCTCGACGGTGGGGAAGCCCTGCCCGCGCAGGTACTCGGCGAGCCACCCGGCCGACCTGTGCACGTCGGCGGTGTGCGCCGGGTCCCCGGAGATGGACGGGATCGCCAGCCACTCCTTGAGGTCGGCGACGAACCGGTCGCGGTCCGCCTGGATGTAGGCGACTACGTCGTTCACCTGCATGCCCCTTCGCATGTCGTACTGTCGGGCTGAGTCTCTTCCATCCGGGTTCTCCGGACGCCCCCCGCAACGCGCCGGGTTTCGCGAGACAAGAAACTCACAGTAAGGGATCCCGTTGCCTGGTTCCTGGGAGTGGCCTTGATCCTCATCGATCCGCCGCTGTGGCCCGCGCGGGGACGCGTGTGGTCGCACATGGTCAGCGACGTGTCATACGAGGAGCTGCACGCGTTCGCGGCGTCGCTGGGAATGCCCGCGCGGGCGTTCGAGCGCGACCACTACGACGTCCCGTCCGAGTTGTATGAGGCGGCGTTGCTGCAGGGGGCCGAGGCGGTGGGCTGCCAGGAACTGCTTCTGCGGCTGACCAAGGCGGGTCTGCGCCGCCGCAAGGTCTACCGGCCTCGCGGCTAGGGCGGCCTTCCCTCATTCCAAGATCATCGACTGCATGTCGCCACGTCCACCACCTCTGTGGTCAGTACAGCTACGCGTTGAGGAGCAGCAGTTCCGTCCGGATGTTGTTGCGTGCACGTTCCTCGAACCGGTCGTGCGCAATGGACGTGTGGAAGAGCTTGGGCAGCGCCAGGAGGCCGTTGAGCACTTCGGCCCGTCCCGCTTGGAAGAACTCGTCCGGGACGAACGCGTACTCCTCACGGACGGCGGCCGCGTAGGCGGCGTACTGGCCGGGTTCCGCGCCGAGGATCGCGAGGTCGGCGTCGCAGAGGACCTGACCGTTCCGGTCGTCCTCGTCCGGCGCGTGCGTCGTGGTCAGTTCGACGAGCCGGACGACCTGCTCGACGTCCGCCTCCGGGAGGTCCGTGTCGGCGAGCATGCGTGCGGCCAGGCGAGCGCTGCGTTCCTCGTTGTCGGCGCGTTCCGGGTCGTAGACGGCGTCGTGGAACCAGGCGGCCAGCCGGACGACGTCCGGGTCGTCGGCGTGCCCTGCCAGTTCGTCCACGAGGTCGAGGACGGCGGTGAGGTGCTCGCGCGTGTGGTAGCGGCGGTGGGTCTCCCCGTAGCGCTCGTTGAGTTCCGTCCCGATGTGCCGGGTGTGCTTTCCCGCGAGCGCAGTCCACCGGTCGACGAGATCCATGGGCTCATTCTCTCGGATCGGGGCGTCGGTGACGAAGCCGCCGGGGAGGCGGCCCGGGACACGCGATGGCATCGTTCTTGCATGGGGCCCGTGCCCCCGCCACTATGCTGATCACTGCGAATTAGGCAAGGCTTACCTCACTCGCCGCCTGTTCGCCCTCTCGCATTTCCCGCTCACTCGTTGGCCGACTGGAAGGGCCGCTCGTGGCCGCCTCTCTGTACCTGGTCGCCGGGAAGGCCACCGACTCGGTGACCCACGGGTTCCTGCCCGCCGCGGCGCGCCTGGGTCTCGACGTAACGCTCCTGACGGACCGTGCGGAGGCGCATGAGTTCGACGGGCCGGTCGTCGAATGCGACGTCTCCGACTACCGGGAGATCGTCGCCCGCATCGACGGGGAGCCCGCGGCGGTCCTCTCCAACAGCGACTTCCTGCAAGCGCCCGCCGCGCTCGCGGCCGCCTACTTCGGGCTGCCGTCCAAGGACTGGCGCGCGGCGACGCGCGCGAAGAACAAGGCGCTCATGCGGCGGCACCTCGCGTCCATGGACCCGGTCTTCTCGGCGGACGCCGGCCGGGTGCCACCTGACGCGCCGTATCCGCTCGTCGTGAAGCCGCGCGAGGGTGTCGCAAGCGAGGACGTGTTCCTTGTCCGGGACGCTCTGGAACTCGCCACGCGCGTAAAGGAGATCGCAGCGCGCCGCAACGATCCCCTTGTGGCCGAGGAGTATCTGCCGGGCCGCCTCCACACGCTGGAAACGCTGGGCGATGGGCGAGAGCTACGGGTGCTGGGCTCGTTCAGCACGACGCTGTCCCCGCCGCCCTTCTTCGTCGAAGAGCGCCTTGAGTGGACGGCCCCTCCACCAGAGACGCCTCAGGTCCTGCGCCAGTTGGAAGCGCTGGGCATCGGATTCGGGGCGTGTCACACCGAGTTCGTCGTCCACGAGGGTCGCGCCCGCATCATCGAGGTCAACTACCGGCTCATCGGCGACCACTGTGACTTCCTCCTGGCCGACCTGCTTGGCATACCCCTCTTCGAGCAGATTCTGCGGGTCCATCTTGGGGAGAGCCTGCCTGGCTGGACGATTCCTCAGCCGCGTCATGCCGTCGCCGAGCCGGTCATAGCCGACCGCTCCGGCACGCTCACCGCCGCACCCGGGCCGCTGCAAATGGAGGACGGCCATGTCCGGCTCTCCTACCGACCTCAGCGCACAGTCGGCGACACCGTGGCCGTCACCCGCACCAACCGCGATTACCTGGGCACCGTTCGCGCCATTGGTCCCGGCCAGGAGGAGATCAACGCCGCGCTGACCCGGTTCCGCGCGGCCCACAACTGGACGATCACGTGACCGCTGACAGCACCGCGCTGACCCGGTTCCGGGCGGCCCACAACTGGACGATCACGTGACCGCTGACGACGTCGAAGGCCCGCTCGCGGCCGGCGTCCTGGACGCGCTTCTACGCGAGGACTACGCGGGTCTGAGGCGCTTCATCACGGACCGGACCCTGAAGCTTCCCGGCCGTCGTGTGCGCCTCGCCGAGGCGCGCCCGGCCTTTCTCTCCGAACTCGTCGTGGCTCCTGAGGAGCGGTTAAGGCTGAGCGACGTCTTCCACGCCGTCCGCATGGTGGCGGATCCTCGCGACGACACGGCCGCCTTCGAACGCGAATGCCTGGACGCGCTGGCGACGGCCAAGCTCCACGACGACGCGCGCCCGGCCGTGCACCGGCGGCTCGGACGGCTCCCGGACGAGCTGCGGACGGGCCCTGGCACGTTCTACGAGACGCTGGCGGCCTACAACGACCATCCGGTACACCCGACCGGCCGGAGCCGTGCCGGGCTGTCCATGACCGATCTGAGCCGCTACGCGCCGGAGTTCGCCCCGTCGTTCCCGCTGCGCTGGGCTTCGGTACGCCACGCGACCCTCGCCGGGACGCTTCCCGGTTGGTGGCCGACCCCGGCCGACGTGGGCCTGGCCTCGGCCGACGCGCTTTTCCCCGTCCATCCGCTCGCGGTGCGGCAGGTTCGTGCCCGGCCTGGCGTGGTCCTCGCATCCGGCCCGTACCTTCAGGTCACACCCACGCTGTCGATGCGGACCGTGGCCGCCGCGCCTCTCGGCCACCTGAAGATGCCGCTTCCGACCAGCACTCTCGGCCTCCGCAACAAGCGCACCATCATGCCGGGCACCCTCCCGGACGGCGCGCTCGTGGAACGCGTCCTGCGCCAGGTCCTTTTACAAGAACCAGTGCTTCCCGTGCTTCTCGCCGACGAACAGACTTATGGGCACGCCGACGACCCGCTTCTCGGTTACATGGTGCGGCGTTTCCCAGCCGACACTGCCCGCGCGCACGTCGTCCCTGTCGCAGCGCTACTTGCCGAGGCCCCGGACAACGGTTACGTGATCGAACGCTGGGACGTCGAAGCCCTCTTCGGCGCGTACCTGTCAGCGTTGTTCTCCTGGAACGTCACACTGTTCCGCTACGGCATCGCGCTAGAGGCTCACCAGCAGAACGTGGCCCTCGTCTTGGACGACTCGCCACTTCGCCTGCTCATCAAAGACAACGATGGCGCGATGATCGACCCGTCCCGGCTCCGCGAACGTCTCGCCCCGTCCCCCGGCACGGACCCGCGCGACCTCATCGACCGCCGGATGACGACCTCCGACCCCGAAACGCTCGCCCGTGTCTTCGTCACCATCACGCTGCACCTGTGCGCGGCCGCGCCCGCACTGGGCCTGGCCGAGCGTGGCCTGCTCCCGTGGCGCACCGGCCTGCGGATGATCCGGGAGCGGCTCGACGAGGCGCTCGGGCCGGAGGACGCGTTCCTGCGCAGCCGGACACTGGAGGCCGCCACGCTGCCAGGCAAGGCCATGCTCACCGCCGGGACTCTCGTCGACAAGGCGAGGACCGGCGCGGCCGACATCAACAAGCACTACGGCCCACCAGGGCCCAACTACCTACGGGACGCGACGTGCTTCTGACCGAACCCGCCGTCGGCGCCGACGACGCCACCTCCACCGCGCTGCTCAACTGCCTGGTCCGGGAGGTGTGCGCGCCCGAAGAGCAGACGTGGCCGGACGGCGCTCACCTTGTGGTCCGCCTCCCCCGGGCGGGTGTCGTGTTGCGTGCGGGCCTGGCTCGCCCCCCGTCGGGCCCTACCTACCGCCTGTCGCCGCCCTACGAGGAGCGTCGCGGGGACGACTGGATACCCGCTCCGTGGGACAGGCTGGCGAATCTGGTCGCAGGTGAACTGGAACTCGCGACCGGCCGCCCGAACCCCGAATTCCTCACCCAGGTGGACGACAGCCACCGTGCGCTGACCTCCATCATCGCCGGCCGCGCCGAACCCTCGGGCGATCCCTATATCGACTCAGAGCAGTCACTTGTCGCGGGGCACCGTTTCCACCCGTCCCCGAAGGCCCGCCAAGGGTTGCCTGCCGAATGGCTCCGGTACGCACCAGAGACCCGGGCCCGTTTTCGTCCATTGTGGCTGGGCGTCCCGGAGCACCTCATCGCCGAAGAAGGGGACCCGGACGCGTTCGCGGCTCTGGAGGCTCATGGGCCGGCCGCGCCTCGGGGTCGCCGGCTGCTCCCCGTCCATCCTTGGCAGTTCTCCTTGCTGGCGGACAATCCCGTTCTGCGGAAGGCCTTGGCAGACGGCTTGCTGCTCAACCTGGGCGCGTCCGAGACTGACGCGGTCCCCACCTCGTCCGTCCGCACCGCGTATCTGCCGGACGCCGACGTGTTCTGCAAGTTCAGCCTGGACGTGCGCATCACCAACTGCGTCCGCAAGAACGCCTGGTACGAACTGACCGGCGCGATAGCCCTCAATGAGCTACTGCACCCCATCTTCGGAAAGCTGAACTCGACTTTCCTCGCGGAACCCGCTTACCGCAGCCTCACCCTCCCCGACCGCCGCCTGTACGAGGGCCTTGGGGTGATTCTGCGGCAGGGCATCAAGTCTCTACCAGGCACTCCGCTTCTGGCGGGCGCCTTGGCCGACCCCTACAGCGCGTTCCTCGCAGACCTGCCCGCCTTGTCGACCCAGGACGGCGCCCAAGCCTGGTGGGACGCCTACGTAGCCCAAGTTGCGCCGCCCGTACTGAGCGCCTACCTCGACCACGGCATCGTCCTAGAGCCGCACCTTCAGAACGTACTCATCTGCGTGGACGCTGACGGAATGCCGATCCACGCCGCGTTCCGCGACCTGGAAGGCACCAAACTGACCGCAGGACGCTGGGACCTGACGCATCTCCCCGCCCGCGTGACCGATGCCCTCACCTACGGCCCCGAGCGAGGCTGGAACCGAGTCGTCTACTGCCTGCTCGTCAACCACCTCACCGAGATAGCCGCCGCAGTGGCCGACCTCCACCCGTCCCTGGAGGAAACGCTCTGGCGCAGAGCGAGAAAGCATTTCGCCGCCCACGACCACCATCCGCAGGTAAGGGCGTTGCTAGCCGGAGTCCCGCTGCCCGCCAAGGCGAACCTCCGCACCCGCTGGTCCCGGACGGCCGACCGAGGAGCGACCTACGTCCCCGTCCCGAACCCGCTGGCCGCGCCCAGACCGCTATGAACGAATACGCGCTGAACCTCGCCGGCTACCCGGCCTACCTCTACGACCTGCCAGGACTGGAAGCCCACATCCGCGCCGTTCGGGCCACCCTCCCGAACACCGAACTCTTCTACGCCGCCAAGGCCAACCCGGACGCCGAAATCCTCCGGACACTGGCTCCCCACGTGGACGGCATAGAGGTGTCATCCGGCGGCGAACTGGCTCACGTCAGGAAAACTCTGCCCGACATCCGCATCGCCTTCGGCGGCCCAGGCAAAACCCCCGAAGAACTACACCTGGCCGACACACTCAACGTCGACCGCATTCATGTGGAAAGCCCACGCGAACTTTCTCACATAGCCGGACCGGCCAGCGTGCTCCTCCGCGCCAACCTCCCCCTGAACACCCCGAACGCCGCCCTGACCATGAGCGGCCCCTTCGGCATGGATGAGGACGCACTCAACGAATGCGCCCGCCGCATATCGGAGATCCCGCACATCGACCTGCGAGGAGTTCACGCCCACCTGGCCTCCGGCCTGGACGCCCCCGCCATACTGGACCTGGCCGGCCAGATCGCCGATTGGGCGCTCCCCTGGCTGGAGGCCCAAGGCGTCGACGACCCCGAACTGAACATCGGCGGCGGAATGGCCGTCGACTACGCCGACCCCGACGCCCTCTTCGACTGGGCTGACTACGGGCAGAAGCTCCCCGCAAGCCCCACCATCCGCATCGAACCGGGCCGCGCCATAACCGCCTACCACGGCTGGTACGTCACCGACGTCCTAGACGTGAAAACGACCCGAGGCGAGACTTACGTCATCCTCAGAGGCGGCACGCACCACCTGAGAACCCCCGTAACAAAAGGCCACGACCAGCCCTTCAAGGTCCTCACAACAACAGGGCCAGAAAGCCCGGTCACCCTGGTGGGGCAGCTATGCACTCCCAAGGACGTCTTCGCCCGCAACGTCCCCGTCCCGCCCCTGGCCCCCGGCGACATCATCGCCTTCACCATGGCGGGCGCCTACGCGTGGAACATCTCCCACCACGACTTCCTCATGCACCCGAAGCCGAGTTTCCACTACCTCACGGGCGAGGACTGCCATACCAGCGCCAGGACGTAAGGCGCGGACGTCCGGGAAGCTCTCCACGCCCGGTGGCCCACAGCAATGTCGGCCACGGCTCCGTATCGTGCGGCGCGTCCGGAAACAGGCGTCCCAGCACGCGCGCGCAAAGGTCGGCGGGCGGCTTCCAGGGCAGCCCCAGCCCCTCCGCCAGGTCATGGGTGTGGACGACCGTCTCCAGGATTCCCATGGCTGCGAACCCCTCGGCGTCTGCGGCGCCGAAGACATGGTGGGCGCGGACGTCCGGGGAGACGGTGCGGACCATGGCGACCAGCAGCCCGCCGCACGCCTCAAGCACCTGCAGCAGGCCGGCGGGCCCGGCGTCACGGTTCGCATGGATCACGTTCGCGGGACCGCCGGGGCGCCGGCTCTCCCAGACGAACGGCACCTCACCGTCCATGGGCCGCGTCCCCGGCCCCAGCTGAGCGGCGTAGGCGAAGAGGTCGTCGCCGAGGTGCTCGACGGTCTCCCAGCACGTCCATTCGAGTGTCCCGGCCTTGGCGTCCCAGGCGTCGGCGGGGGCCTCGCGCAACGTGGCGACGGCAAGCCGAACGGCCAGGTCGAGATCGTCGGCGGTCACGGCGGCGGTCGGATGCGGCATGACACGACGCTACGCGACGAGTGATCGCCGGCGGTCCGTCAGCCGCCGATCGGGGCGGCCGTTCCGCTCACCTCGATCCCGCCGTCTCCGGGCGGGACGTCCACGAGCAGCCGGCTGGGCCTCCCCATGTCCTCCCCCTGGTGGATGGTGATCCGCGCCGGAGGCCGGACGAGGCCGAGCGAGCGCAGGTATCCGCCGAAGGCCGCCGCGGCGGCACCCGTGGCGGGGTCCTCGACGACTCCGCCGGGTGGGAACGGGTCGCGCGCGTGGAAGACCGTGCCGCCTTCCCGCCAGACGAGGTGGACGGTCGTCCAGCCGAGACGTGCCATGAGGTCGCCGAGCGCCTCCTGGTCGTAGTCGAGGTCGGCGAGCCGCGCACGGGAGGACGCGGCGAGGATCAGATGGTCGTTGCCCGCGTTGGCGATGCGCGGCGGAAGCGCGGCGTCGAGTTGCGCGGCGTCCCAGCGCAGGGCCTCCAGCGCAGCGGCGAGATCGGCTTCGCCGATGTCGCGAACGCTGGGGGTGACGCTGGTGAGGGTGGCGAGGATCCGGCCGTCCGCCTGCCGTGTCTCGACCCCGACCTCTCCGGCCGAGGTGACGAGCCGGAGCCGTCCGGTTCCCTGCCGCTCGGCCAGCGCGACGGCGGTGGCGATCGTCGCGTGCCCGCAGAAGGCGACCTCTGCCAGCGGACTGAAGTATCGGATTCTGTAGCGGCGCTCGCCCGCCTCCCCCTCGTCCAGCAGGAAGGCTGTCTCGGAGTATCCGATCTCGGCGGCGATCTTCTGCATCCGCGCGGCGTCCATCTCCCGTGCGTCCAGGACGACGCCGGCCGGGTTGCCGCCATCTCCGTCCACGTCGAAGGCGGTGTAGCGCAAAGCCGGGTTGTTCATGACGGCAGTCTGCCGCCGCGGCTACCATCGCGTCCAACGATGAATTTTGATGAATCACATCGGGATGATCGATGGAAACGCGTCTTCTGAACAGCTTCCTCACCGTCCTGCGGGCCGGGGGGATCACCGCCGCGGCCGCGGAACTGGGGTTCGTGCAGTCCACGGTCACGACGCACATCCAGACGCTGGAGCGCCTGGTCGGGACGCCGCTGCTCGACCGGCATCCCGCCGGGGTCTCCCCGACCCGCGCCGGTTCGCTGCTCGCCGAGCACGCCCGCCAGATCCTGGACCTGGAAGAGCGGATGCTCGCCGAACTCGCCGCCACCGAGCCGTCCGGCCCGATCCGGCTCTGGGCGCCGGAGTCGGTGTGCGCCTACTGGCTGGCACCGGCCCTGCCCGAGCTGCGCGCGAAGCTCCCGGACGTGAGCCTGTCGCTGTTCCCCGCCGCCACGCGGAAGGCGTTGGCCGCTCTCGCCGACCGCCGCGCCGACCTGGCGCTCGTCCTCGAACCTTCGCTGAACCCGCCGGGCGTCGATCTGGTGGATCTGGGCGTCCAGCAACTGTCTCTTGTCGCCGCGAGCACCAGCGACCTTCCACGGAACCGTCCCGTGACGCCGGCGGAACTGGCCACGACCGGCGTGCTGCTGCTGGAGGAGGGCTGTTCTTACAGCGACGAACTCGCCGGGCTGATCGCCTCGTCCGATCCCACGATGTCCCTGCCCCGCTTCGGCGGCATCGAGGTCGCGAAACGATGCGTCGCCGCAGGCCTCGGCGTGTCGCTGCTCCCGACGGTGACGGTCGCGGACGAACTCGCCGACGGCCGCCTTGTCGAACTGCGGCCACCGGCGGGGCTGGCCGAGCAGCACCTGTGGCTCGCGGAACCTTCGTCCAGATGGCGATCCCCCGCCGTCCAGGCCGTCCACGCGACCCTCACCGCATCGATCCCCCGCTTCTAGCTGACCAGGATCGGGCTCTTGCAGCTGCCCCGCTTGTGAATGGACACCACGACGTAGACCCGGAGGCCCTCCGGCAGGTCCCGGTCCTTCTTCGCGATCGAGGCGCCGCCATTCGGCGGCTTCGGGAGCTTGAGTTCCCAGTTCAGCTCGAAGACGTTCGGCTGGTGCTCGACGTACAGCTTGGCCGTGACCGAGGTGGACGTCGCGTTGAGAAGACCGAAATGCTCTCCCTTGGCGTTGAAGGCCGCGTTCGCGTAAGCGTCGGTCTTCTTCCATTGGCGGGCCACCCCGCCTGAGATACCGCCCGGGTCGCCGTCGTGCGAGTCGCTGTTCCTCACACAATGCCAGCCGCCGGCGGCCGACGCGGGCCCGGCCGTGGACACGACAGTGGCGAGACCGGACGCCGCCACCAATGCCGTGAGCGCAGCCGTGGTTCGCAACTTCATGGAATCTCCCCCATCAGAGAACGTGCCGGTTGTCCGACTAAAGGAGATTGAAATCGCTCCCGCTTCCGCACGGCACCCGCCTTTCAGGCACCGCTTAAACCTGAATGAAACCGGAGCCCGCCGGCACGCAGCCGCGCAACGGGGGCCGGACGTTCCGAGCAGCCCAGTTGGATGGCGCTGACGAAGCGCTGCCCGCACAACCCCGGCCCCGGCCGAACACCAAGCGGCCGCCTAGACGTGATCATTGGTGGACGTAAGCGGTTGTCCTTAGCGATCCTGTCGCCGGGACCGAGCATTCTCGTCGAACGACCCGGCAAGGAGGCCGTGTGACCGCCATCGGGCTACGACCGGCCGCGGCCACCGACAACGAGTTCTGCTTCCAGCTGCACAAGGCCGCCATGGGCGACTACGTCACCGCGCTCTGGGGATGGGACGAACAAGACCAGCGGGACTTTCATGCGCACGCGTTCGACCCCGGCCACTGGCAGATCATCACCGCCGATGGGGACGATGTCGGCGTTCTCAGCGTCGAACACCGTCCCGGCGAGATCTACCTTGGTCGGATCGAGATCCATCCCGCCCATCAAGGACGCGGCATCGGCACCCACCTCGTCACCGCACTGCTGCACCAGGCCGACCGGCAAGGTCAGGACCTGGTCCTGGACGTACTGGCGGTCAACCACCGCGCTTACGCCCTCTACCAGCGACTCGGCCTGCAGGAAGTAGCACGTCACGGCGACGACCAGACCAAGATCAGGATGCGCTACACCCGGCCGTGACCAGAAGTGATCCACAGGTATCGCCCATTGCGCACGGCGTCCTCGACCACGACACCAAGCATTTAACACGGGCTAGTTGGTCGTGGCGGTCGGATGAGTGGACGGGCCGGTGGGGTGGGGACAGGGGCGATCAGCGTCGGTCGGAGCGGACGATGTACCAGGCGCCGGATGGTGTGATCCAGAGAAGGATTCCGGGCCAGACCTGATGGAGTTTCCAGCCCGGTGTCTGCTTCAACCTGTGATGCCGTCTGCAGAGTGGAGCAAGGTTGCATCGGCAGGTGGTGCCGGGCCGCCAGGGAATGGTGTGGTCGATGTCGCATCGATGGACCGGCTGGTTGCAGGTGGGGAACACACAGGTGGCGTGCCGAGCCTCTATTTCCAGGCGCAGTGCGGCGGGCGGTCGATACCCGGGCCGCCCGTGCCGTTCATCGCGCCCTCGGCAGGCGTCGTCACGAGCTCCGGCGAGCTCCTGGTGGATGCGTTGCGCGGCCCGTCGAATGGCGATGGGCAGTCGCTCAGGCTGAACATGGTCACGCACGTGCGCAAGCCGCCGCTCGATCCGGTCGACCAACTCCGACACGAACACACCATCGCCCGCCACGGAACGCCCACCCGGTTCGGCGGCGTCAGCGATGCTCGGAGAGCTAGAAGCCGACTCCGCCGCATCGGTTCGTCCTTCACACCCATGCCCGACGGTGCGGTGGGCGGTCGGGAGGTCATCGGGTGGTGGGGTGAGGAGGGCACGTAGGGCGGCGGGGAGGTCGGCGCCGTACAGGAGTTGGGTGGCGAGGTCGGTGCGGATGAGGTTCAAGGGCCGGGGATCGCCGTCATGTTTGAGGCCTTGCGCGGCAGCAGTGATCTTGTTGAAGATCGCGTGGGCGTCCTCGGCGGCCAGGTCACACAGGGCCAGATCGGTGGTGCCGGACGGGGTGTCCCATATCTCCAGCCGCCGCTGCCGCACCGCTTCACGCTTGCGTTCCTCGACCGCCTCGGGCGCGAGCCGCTCCGCCAGCCGTTTGATCCGGCGGCGGAGTTGCCCGGTGGTCTGGGTGGACGCCTTCTCCAGAGCGGCCGCTTCGACCTTCTCGGCGGCCTCGTCGGGAAGGGTCTCGGTGGCGGCGCTGATAGCGCGGGCCTTGGACAGGTCGATTCGTCCGGCTTCAAGTGCGGCACCGGTGGCGGCCAGTGGGCCGACGAGGCGCTCGGCGAGGTGAACGAGGGTCGCGGCAGCGTTGCCGGTGACGCTCAGGGCCGCGCTGACCTCTTCGGTGACCGCCTCGTGCGCGGACAGAACGCGGTAATCGGGGTCGCCGTCTACTTCGGCGCCGGTACGACGCTGCTGAAGTTCGGCGATGGCGGCCAGTTCGCGGGCCTGGGCCCAGGACGTCTGACGGCGGGCGGCGGCAGCCACCTGGAGAAGTTCGTCGTCCGTGAGGTCGGCGAGGCGTTCCTTCCCGCCGGAAAGACAGATCGCCAATTGAGGGCCAGGCGGGAACCACGTTCGGTCTTGCCATTCACGCTGGCGATCAACGATTTCGCTCGACACTGACACGACGATTCACCCCCCCGACTTCAACTCCCCATAATTATAAGACAATGCAAGGACAATGACGATCCGGCAATCCGGACAAGCAACATTATCCTCACATCTTTTTTCTATAAAGACTAAAAAATCGTGCCTGGTTGCAGTTCCTGATCATCCACCGGTCAGCGCATGGCCGGGGACGGCTCTATCGGAGTAAGTGTGGTTGCTGCAGGTGGACGGCTGAGGTGACCTCTGCAGCACAGCGCGCATGTCTCCAATCCGCCCGGTTGCTGTCACGTTGGTTGCGGTCGTAGGCAGGCGTTTTGTGTCTGGGTGAAGGACAGCGCGGGGTACAGCGGCCAGCGCACGCCATCACCGACAACCCGAGCCACAATCCCTCCTCGCCGCCGCCTTTGCCGCGCGCAGCGCGGCACCGGCAGCAACCACGCACCCAACCGAAACAGAATCACCCATCACCAGCCGACCACCGCAACCAACGTGACAGCAACCGGCGACAAGGGAAACGAGCGCAGCAGCCTTCGGAAGGCCACCTCAGCCGTCCACCCACGGCAACCACACTAAAACCGATAGAAAAAGAGACCCCGGCCACGCACGCGCCGGAAAGGGGCGCGCCAGCCCCAAGGCGACAGCGGCCCTGAGCGCAAACGACACCGCACACCGGCAAATATCTCGCACGAAGCCGGGTATGCCAGACTCGTCCACGCGAGCCCGACACCCCCGAACAGGAGACGCGTGCAGTTGCTTGACCGGGTGCGTTCCGTCGCGAGTCTTGGAGTCAGAGCGACCCGTGCCATGCGGGACGCCGGGGTCATGCGCCCCGTCCGCCCCGATCGGGCTGCGCGGCTTCCGCTCCCCTACGTGCGGTTCGGACCGGTCCCGGCGACGATAGGCGCGATGTCCGCGCTGCGATTCCCCGACCGTACGGCGCTGATCGATGAACGCGGCGCGCTGTCCTACGCGGAACTCGAACAACGAGCAGCGGCGCTGGCCACAGCCCTGAGAAGCCGCCTCGCCGGCACACGAGGCAACGGCAGAGTCGGAGTTCTGTGCCGGAACCACCGGGGCTTTGTTGAGACACTTCTGGCCGCGTCCCGCCTGGGCAATGACGTCGTGTTGCTGAACACCGACTTCTCCGCCACCCAACTGGGACAGGTCGTCCAGCGTGAAGGCATCGAACTACTCGTCCACGACGAGGAATTCGGCCAGACAGTCGACACTTCGAAATTCACCGGAACCCGCCTGATCGCCTGGGCAGAAAACTCCGACACCACCAAGAACACCGGTTCCGAGACGATCGACATCCTGATCGCCGAGACCGACCCCGAACCGGCAAAGCCCGACCGCACGAGCAACGTCATCGTGATGACGTCGGGAACGACCGGCACTCCGAAGGGCGCTCGCCACGACCTGTCGGTCTCGTCGCTCCTCCCAGCGGCGCTCAGTCATCTGATGCGGGTCCCGGTCCGTTCCGGGGCGCCGATCGTCATCGCGCCGCCGCTTTTCCACATGCTCGGGTTCGCCTACACGACGGTCGGGCTCGGAATGGGCATGCCGCTCGTCCTGTCCCGCCGTTTCGACGCCCGGCGGACGTTGGAGAGGATCGCGGACTGCAAGGCGGAAACGCTGGTCGCGGTGCCCGTCATGTTGCAGCGCATTCTGGACGTGGAGGACGCGCCGCGAACACCGTCCCTCCGCGTCGTCGTTTGCGGCGGCTCAGCGCTGCATCCACACCTCTCCGATGCATTCATGGACGCGTTCGGCGACATGCTCATCAACGTGTACGGCGCGACCGAGACCGGGTGGGCGACGATCGCGACGCCGCAGGATCTGCGGGACGCGCCCGGCACGGTCGGGAAGCCGTCCTTCCGGCTCACGATCAAGATCCTCGGTGAGGACGGACGGGAACTGCCGCCGAGCGAGACCGGTGAGATCTACACCGGCGGCGGACTGCGGTTCGCCGGTTACACCGGTGGCGGCGGCAAGCGGGTGCGGGACGGCCTCACGGGCACCGGCGACCTCGGCCATTTCGACGGGGCGGGACGGCTGTTCATCGACGGCCGCGCCGACGACATGATCGTCTCGGGCGGGGAGAACGTGTTCCCCGGCGAGGTCGAGAACCTGCTCGGCGGCCACCCGGACGTGGCCGAGGTGTCGGTGACCGGGGTGGACGACGAGCGGTTCGGCCAGCGGCTCGCCGCCCACGTGGTCAGGAACGAGGGCGCGACGGTCACCGAAGACGATCTCAAGGCGTACGTGAAGGAGCGCCTGGCCCGGTACAAGGTCCCGCGGGACGTCCGGTTCGTCCGGGAGCTCCCCCGCACCAGCACCGGCAAGATCAAGACGCGCGCCCTCGGCCGCTGACGAAGGGAACGCCCGGGCCCAAGGCCGCGAGGTCCCGGGCGTGCCCGGTCACGGGGTCAGGCCGCGCCGGCCCGGTTCTTGGCGGCCATGCAGATGCGGGCGAGGTCGTTGAGCGCGTCGGCACGACGCTCGTCCAGCGTTCGCAGGTCGCCCGGCCCGGCCTCGGCGAGAGTGTCGATCACCAGGGAGAACACCGGCCATTCGGCGGGGCCGATGGCGCCCTGGAAGTCGACGCCGTCCGCGAGGTCGTCCAGGTCGAGGTTGCGGGCGAAGGTGGCGAGGGCGGCCTCGGCCGCGACGACGCCGATGCGCATCGCCAGCGCGGCAGGCTTGCGATCGAGGGAGCGCACGTTGCTAGAACCCATGTTCGACAACCTAGAACATGCGAGCGACCCACGTCGAACGTTTGCTCGAAACGAAACGAGAATCCAGCAGAACGAACCCGAGATGAGCCGACAAGCCGAACCAAGCGAGACGACCCAAGCGAGACGAGCCCAACGAGACCCAAACGGGACTCCCCGGGACGGGGCTCCCGTGCAGCGAGCCCCCGAACCGGGACTAGCCGGCGATCGCCTGCTGGAAAAGGTACGAATGCGTGAAATGAAGCACGCCGTCGCGCATGCTCGGACGCATGCCGGTGACCGGCCCGCCCGCCAGCTCGTCCTCCAGTTCCCGCCTGACCTGGGCGGCGACGTCCGCCGGGGTATGCGAGAAGTCCAGCCACGGGTCAAGCGGGCGGCTGTGGTCGAACCTCTCGGCGCGCTTGACCTCCGCCCCCGCCAAGGTGACGAGTTCCGCGATCCGCGACTCGGTGAGCGCGGTCCCGTGCGAGGGGTCGCGGAGCCGCTCGATGCGGTCGAGGTCCCCGTCCAGGCCAGCCGGACGGACGAGATCGGCGATGATCAGGGCGGCGCCGGGCCGGCTGACCCGGACCATCTCCTTCACGACGGCCTCCGGGTCGGCGACCTGGTGCAGCGAGAAGCGCGTGACGACCAGCGTGAACGACCGGTCGAGGTAGGGCATGGCGGTGGCGTCCCCGTGCGCGAAGGTGACGTTCGTGAGGCCGGCGTGGTCGGCGCTCCGCTTGCCTTCGGCGAGCATCGCGGGCGTGAGGTCGAGGGCCGTGACGTGCCGGACGCGGCGGGCGATCGCGCGGGACACGATGCCGGTGCCGGCGGCGACCTCCAGCACGACGTCCTCCTGGTCGAGTTCCGGGTCCATGAACCGGACAAGCCGGTCCAGGTGGCGGGTGAACGCGGCGTTCAGCCTTGGGTCAGCGAACCCGGCCGCCTGCTTGGAGAACTCCCGTACGACCTTCTCGTCATGGGTCACCGTCACGTCGCCTCCTCGGATGGTTGCACGGATCATCCCCGAAACCACGCACGGTGAACAGAGGCAGTGACAAACCCTTCAACAATCAGCAAACCCTTTAGGCGGCCGGGACGTTCTCCAGAAGGGCGGCGAGGCCGGACGCGTCCAGGAGATCCGCTGGCCGGACGGTGATATTGGCGCTGACGTAGTGGAATGCGGCGCTGACCTGTGAGACGTCCACTCCGGTCAATTCGGCCCACGCAAGCCGATATGCGGCGAGTTGCACCGAGACGAAGCGCGCCTCATCCCCGGACGGCGGGGAACCGGTCTTCCAGTCGACGACCTCGTATCCGCCGCCCGGCGACCGGAACACGGCGTCCATCCGGCCCCTGATCAGCCGGTCGCCGATGATGGTCTCGAACGGAACCTCGATGTCGAGCGGTTCCCGCGCCGCCCATTCCGACTCCTCGAAGCGGTCACGCAGCCGCGCGAGGTAGGAGTCGTCGGCGGCGCCCTCGTCGGCGGCGCCGGGCAGTTCGTCCGGGTCGAGGAGGCGCTGCTGCCCCCAGCGGCTCTCCAGCCAGGCGTGGAAGGCGGTGCCGCGCCGGGCGTACGGGGCGGGCGGACGCGGCATGGGCCGGCGGATCTGCCGGGCCAGCGCGGCCGGGTCGCGCGCGAGCGACACCAGCGACGACACCGACAGGTGCGCGGGCAGTTCGACGAGCAGCCCGTCGCCGCCGCGTCCCCGGTCGCGTTCGGCGAGCAGCAGTTCGACGTCGCGCGCCCACGCGGTCATGCGGCCCCGGTCGGCGTCGGACAGCCCGGCGTCCCCCGCCCAGTGCCGTGTCCGCCCGGCCATCTCGTCCTCGACCATGCGGGCGGCTTCGACGACCGCCTCATACCGTTCTCGGGCCGAGATGTCCGAATGGCCGCGTTCCCCGGGGGTAGCGGGCCAGTGCGCCTCGTCGGGGTCGGCGAGCAGCGGGTTCTCGGCGCCCTCCTCCGGAGGGGCGGCCCACATCGCGACGGACCCGGCCCCGGCGACGCAGACCGCCCGTACTTCTTCCAGGAACGGGGACGGCCCGAGCGGGCGTCCCGACGCACCCCACCAGTAGCCGGTCGTGATGAGCAGGCTGGACGCGCGCGTGACCGCCACGTAGGCGAGCCGCCGCTCCTCCCGGAGGTCGCGTTCGGAGCACGCCTGGTCGAACGTGGCGAGGTCGTCCTTCTCCAGCCCGTTCAGCGCGGGCAGGTCGGCGCGGTCGCCGCGCAGCATGAACGGCAGGACGCGCGGATTCGCCGTCCAGCGGGTCGCGTTCTGCGGCGGCGACGGGAAGATCGACCCTTTGGCGGGGGCGCCGTTCTTCTGCGGGACGTACGACAGGCCAGGGACGACGACGACCGGCCATTCCAGCCCTTTGGACGCGTGGACGGTCAGGAGCTTGACGCTGTCGGTCTCCCCGACCCGCCCCGCCTCCAGCCCGAACTCCTCGGTCTCGGCCGCCTTGAGGTAGGCGAGGAACGCGCCGAGCGTCGGGTCTTCGGCGTCGCCGGCGAACGTCGCGGCGGCGTCGATGAAGGCGTCGAGGTCGGCGCGGGCGGTGACCGGGTCGAGACCGGACCGCGCGGCGACCTCGATGTCGAGGCCGAGCGCGCGTTCCACCTCGTTGACGAGGTCGGGCAGCGGCAGGCCGACCTGGCTCCGCAGCATGCGCAGCTCGTCGCGCAGGCGCCGCAGCCGTCCGTATCCCTCGGGCGAGTACGCCTCGGGCGCGCCGAGGTCGTCGAGCGCGTCGACGAGGCTGCCGGTCTCCTGGTTCAGCTCACTGACGAGTGCCCGAAGCGGATCGGCGACAGGCCCCGCGCCCTCACCGGAAGGCCCCTCGGGCAGTTCCACGCCGGACACGGCCTCCACTGCGGCGACACCCCGCCCGGTCTCCGCTGGATCGTCACCCCGCGCCACCTCTGCCGGGGTGACATCCCGCGGGTTGCCCGGTGAAGCGACACCCTGCGCCACCTCCGGGGACGCGACACCCTGTGCCGCTTCTGGGGGGGTGACGTCGCGGGTCGTCTCCTGGGCCAGGGTGCGGGCTCGGCGGCCGAGGGCTACGAGGTCGCGGGGGCCGAGGCGCCAGCGGGGGCCGGTGAGCAGCCGGGCGAGGGACGCCCCGGCGGTCGGGTCGTGCATGACGCGCAGCGTGGCGACGACGTCCTGTACCTCGGGGACGGTGAGGAGCCCGCCGAGCCCGACGACCTCGACCGGGATGCCGCGGGCCTCCAGGGCCCGCCGGATCAGCGGGAACTGCGACCGTTTCCGTGCGAGGACGGCGACGTCGGAGTACTGGAGCGGTTCGGCCTGTGGCGCGCCGTCCGGGGAGGTCTCGGGGTCGGCGGACATGAGCGCGGCGATGCGCGCGGCGATGCGGTCGGCCTCGTCCTCGACGGTGGGGAGGAGCGCGCATTCGACGCGTCCGCGGCCCTCCCGTCCGGCGCCCGGAATGAGGCGGGGGACGGCTTTGGTCTCTGCCCGGAGCTCCTCCTGGACCCTGGCCGCCGCCTCCAGGATCTGCTCGCCGTTCCGGAACGACCGGCTCAGCTGGACGACCGGCGCGGGCACCGGGCGGCCGCCGGCGACCCCCGGCTGCGTGGGGAAGTCGTAGGCGAACCGCAGCAGGTTCCCGGCGCTCGCGCCGCGCCACCCGTAGATCGACTGGCACGGGTCGCCGACCGCCGTGACGGGGTGCCCGTCGGCGAACAGGGAGCGCAGCAGGACGAGCTGCGCCTGGCTGGTGTCCTGGTACTCGTCCAGGAGGACGACCGAGAACCGCGATCGCTCGATCATCCCGACCTCGGGATGCTTGTAGGCGATGCGGGCGGCGAGGGCCATCTGGTCGCCGTGGTCGATGACCTCACGGTCGGCCTTGGCGCGCCCGTACGCGTCGATGAGCGGCATGAGCTGTTCGCGGACGGCGTGCTTGGCGAGGATGTCGCGCTGCGCCTTGAGCGGCTTCTTCACCGCGGCGATCCGCTCGTCCAGCCATGTCCCGACCCTGCGGACGTCCTCGGCCGTTCGCAGGTGCTCCGCCAGGTCGCCGGCCAGTTCCATGACGGCCTTGGTGACGGTGTCGGGCTGCCAGTCGATGCGGTCCATAGGGCCGTTGTAGGTGTCGACCACCCGCGAGCAGATCTGCCAGGCGACGGCAGGCGAGACCAGCCGCATCGTGGGTTCGAGGGCCTCGCGCAAGGCGTGGTCACCGAAAAGCCGCGCCGCGTACGAATGGTAGGTGGACACCATCGGCTCGCCGTCGAACAGCGCTTCGCCGCCGAGCCGCTCCAGTTCGTCCCCGGGCAGGACCTCGCGGAGCTTGTCGAGCCGTTTCCGCACGCGCACGCCCAGTTCGGCCGCGGCCTTGCGGGTGAACGTCAGCCCGAGGACGCGCTCCGGCCGGACGAACCCGTTCGCGACCAGCCACACGACTCGTGCGGCCATCGTCTCGCTCTTCCCTGACCCGGCACCGGCGATCACCGCCATGGGCGCCATCGGCGCCTCGATCACCCGGGCCTGTTCATCCGTCGGCTCCGGGATCTCCAGCAGCCGGGCCAGCTCTCCCGGCGTGATCACCCCACTCCCCCCGAGCTAGCCGGTCACCAACCTGCCCGCGCCGTCATGGACTGGGCAGCAAGAGCGTACGGCAGCACCGCACCGGTCCCCTACCGCGCCGCTCTAGTCCCCCACCTGTCCACCCTCGTCGTGCACAGGGCAGCAGGAGCGTACGGGACAGGTGCGACACTTGTCGTTCGCCCGCGCCTGGAACACATCACTGGCCATGCCCGTCGCGACGATCTCGACGAGTTTCTTGGGCCAGTCGGGGTCCTCGTCGTCGGCGGGCGGCGGCTGCTCCTGTTCGCGCGCCTTCGCCGCGAACGCGGCCTTGCCGACCTGGACGAGCTTGGCCCCGCCCGGCTCGATCAGCCCGTGCCGCTCGAACGCGCCGAGCATCACCGCGTACTGGTAGACGCCGAGCTGCGGGTGGCGGGCCAGGTCGTCCTTCGGGACGGCGGTGGACGACGTCTTGATGTCGATGATGACCGCGCGGCCCTGCTCGTCGCGTTCGGCGCGGTCGATGCGGCCCTTGATGACGACGCGGCCGAGGTCGACCTTGAACGACTCTTCCAGCGCGACGACCTCGTTGGGGTTGTCGCGGTGCCACGTGAGGAACTTGTCGACCATCGTCGTGGCCTGCTCGCGCTGCTTCTCCGAGTACCAGGAGCTGCGGAACTCCAGGTCGTTCCAGATCTCGTCCAGCCGTTCGGCGACGTGGACCTCGTCGATGCCGTCGTCCGCGCCGGCCATCTCGGCGACCGCGTGGACGACCTTGCCCATGGTGCTGTACTCGTTGGGCCCGCCCTCCTGCGCGCCGACCGCCGACGCGAGCAGCCAGCGCAGCCCGCAGGTGGTGAACGCCTCGACCTGGGACGGAGAGATCGTGATGGGCTCGTCGTCGGCGAAGGCCGGTCCGGCGTCGGACAGCGCGGTGATGGCGTACCAGTTCTCCGGCTTCGCTCCGCGTACGCCCGCGCGCGCCAGGCGCGCCAGGTGCCCGGCCGCCGCGCGCCGCAGCGGTTCCGGACGGGACGGGTCCGCGACCGCGGAGCGCAGGTCGGCGACGAGCGCGGAGAGCGAGAGCCACCGGGTCTTCTCGTCCAGCTGCGACTGTTCGATCGCGCCGGGGAGCAGCTCGTTCAGGAACCGGGACGGCCGTTCCTCCGTGTCGTCGCCGCCGACGGCCGTCACGATGAGGCGCTTGCGGGCGCGCGTGACCGCGACGTAGAAGAGGCGCCGTTCCTCGTCGAGCATCTTGGCGGCCATCGAGGCGCCGGCCGCGGCGTCCCCTTCCGGCTCGGCGCCGGCCGCGTGCTCGATCATCTCCTCGACGCCGAGCAGGGACCCTCGCAGCCGCACATCGGGCCAGACGCCCTCCTGGACGCCGGCGACCACGACGACGTCCCACTCCAGTCCCTTGGAGCGGTGCGCGGTGAGGATCCTGACCGCCTCGCCTTCCGGCGCCTGCTCGGCGAGCGTGTCTCCGGCGATCTCCTGGGACGCGATGTTGTCGACGAACAGTTCGGGCCCCGCCTGGGGGAGCCGGTCGACGAACCGCGCGGCATGGTCGAACAGCGCCACGACGGCGTCGAGGTCGCGGTCGGCCGCCGCGCCGCGCGTCCCGCCCTTGACGCTCTGCCCAAGCAGGACGTCGGCCTTGCCGCTCTCCTGCCAGACGGCCCACAGCACGTCCTCGGCGGTGCCGCCGTCGTGGACGCTGCGCCGCGCCACTTCGAGCAGGTGCGCGATCCGTTCGGCGGGTGCACGGACCTTTTCGTGGACGAGGACAAGCTCGCGAGCGTCGTCCACGGCCGCGACCAGAAGCTCCCCCAGCGGACGCTGCCCACCCGACAGCTCCTCCAGGTCGCGCAAGGCGCGCTTGAGCCGGCGCATGGACAGCGCATCGGCACCGCCCAGCGGCCCTGTCAGCAGGTCTTCCGCTACGACCTCGTCCAGGAAGCCCTTCTTCAACGCCGCTCGCAGCAGAACAAGGAAAGGACGGACGGACGGCTCCGCGACCAACGGAACCTCGTCGCCCGCGACGACGACCGGCACACCGGCCTGCGCGAGAGCCCGACGCAGAACCGGGACTTGGCGCACGGCACTTCGCACCAGGACCGCCATACGCGACCAGGGGACGCCGTCGAGCAGATGGGCGCGACGCAGTTCGTCGGCGACCAACGCCGACTCCTGGCTTTCGGAGTCGGCGATCACCGCACGCACTTCGCCGTCCTCCAGCTCCTCCACCGGGTTCAGCGCGCGGTGCTCCGCGGCACCGGCCGACCCGGCGGGCAGCCGCCGGGCGATCCGGCGCGACGCCGAGAGGATCTCCGGCCCCATCCGCCGGCACGTCCGCAGCGCCACCACGGGCGCCGGATCACCGTCCAGAGTCAGGAAGCGGTCGGGGAACTCCTGGATGCCGCGCACGTCGGCGCCCCGGAACCCGTAGATGGACTGGTCAGGGTCGCCGACCACGACCAGGTCGCGTCCCTCCCCGGCCAGGTGGTGCAGGAGGGCTTCCTGCGCGGGGTCGGTGTCCTGGTACTCGTCCACGAAGACGATGTCGTAGGCGTCCCGTTCCCGGATCCGCACCTCCTCGTCCGCGAGCATGCCCGCGGCCATGTGAATCAGCTCGCCGTAGTCGTACGTGGGGACGGGGTCGAGGAGGAACCGGTCCACGTAGCGGTCCATGAACGCGCCGATGGCGGGCCAGTCGTCGCGCCCGCGCATGCGTCCCAGGGCGATGAGGTCTTCCGCGACGTACTGCCGCTCAATCGCGCGCAAGGTGAAGTCACGCAGCTCTTCGGCGAACCCACGCGTCGCCAGAGCGGCCCGGAGCCGCTCCGGCCAGTCACGCGCACCGTCCGCAAGCTCGCCCTCAAGCAGCCGCCGGACCTCCAGCAACTGCTCCGGCCCGGACAACAGCCGCGGAGCCGGCTCTTCGTTCAGCACGGCATCGCGCCGGATCAGGGCGTACGCGTAACTGTGGAAGGTGAGGGCGAGCGGTGTCCGCGTCGTCCGGTGCAGGCGGCCGGTGATGCGCTCCCGCAGTTCCCCCGCGGCCTTACGGCTGAACGTCAGGACGAGTACGCGCTCCGGGTCGACGCCCCGGTTCTCGATGCGGTCGACGACCGCCTCCACGATCGTGGTCGTCTTCCCGGTGCCCGGCCCGGCCAGGACCAGCATCGGCCCGCCGGCATGCTCGACGACCCGCCGCTGCCGCTCATCGAGCACAGGCGGGACGGCCCGCGCGGGACCCGCGCGGCGCACGAGACGGTAGGAAGCAGACGGCACAACAGTTCATTGGAACAGATCACCGGGGCTGTTCTGACCACAACGCACGCATGTCGCGGGAGGGAAAAACCACCGCCGGCCCGTCTCCGCAGGGGGACGATCGCCCACGCCCACCGCGGGCCCGGGCCGTCCGGCGCGGCGACAGCCTGCACAAACCGCGGTCCCCGCCATGTGCGGTTTCGTCATTGCTCCTGGCAGGAGTGATCGTGCACATTACGACGACCCTCGTGGACGGACGCGGACGCCCCGCGTCCCAGAGGTGGGAGGTAACGCGTTGTCCCCTGCCCACTGGATCTATCTCCTCGGCCTCGCCGCCCTCATCGCGACCGTGGTCGCGCGGAAGAACGTCGTCGGGCTCGCCATCGCCGGGACGTTCGTCACCGCGCTCGTCTACAGCGGCAGCGTCACGACCGGTCTCGGCGCCGTGTTCAACGCCGGCATCACCGCGGCGAAGGAGCTGCTGCCCATCTTCGTCATCATCGCGATCGTGACGGCGATGCTCGGCGCGATGCGCACGCTCGGCTCCGACCTGATGATGGTGCGGCCGCTGCAGCGGTTCGTCCGCAACGGGCACGTCGCCTATGTGGTGCTCGCCGTCGTCACCTACCTGCTGTCGATGTCGTTCTGGCCGACGCCGGTGCTGCCGCTGATCGCGGCGATCCTGCTGCCCGCCGCCGTCCGGGTGGGGCTGCCGCCGCTGGCCGCCGCCATCGCGATCGCCATCACCGGGCAGGGCATGGCGCTCAGCTCGGACTACGTCATGGGCGTGGCGTCCGGCCTGTCCGCGCAGGGCGCGAAGGCTCCCGCCGGAGCGATCGCCGACCGCGCGCTCATCATCTCGCTGATCGCCGGCGTGGTCGCGCTGGCCTTCTGTTACCTGCGCGACGTCCGCGGCAAGATGCTCGACCCCGCGGCGGCGGAGGCCGCCACCCTCGATCTGGCGGCGATCGGCGAGGGCGCGGCGCACGCGGTGACCGGGGACGGCGGCACCCGGGCGGTGGGCGGCGAGGAAAAGGGCGGCGGCACCGCGACCCTGACGGCGACCGGCCAGGGCGGCGGCGAGGAGACTCCCTCGGGGCGGGCCCGGTTCGTCGCCTTCGCGGTCCCGCTGGTGTTCGTCGCGCTGCTCGTGGTGATGCTGCTCGGGCGGTTCACCTCCCTCGTCCCCGATATCGACGACGGCGCGGGCGCGCCGCTCGTCGGCGGGACGGCCGCGCTGGCGCTCGTCCTCATCAGCGTCGTCGCGAACCGGCGGACCTGGCTGCAGGACTGCGCCGACCACTTCACCGAGGGCATCGCGTTCGCGTTCCGGACGATGGGGGTCGTCATCCCGATCGCCGGGTTCGTCTACGTCGGGCTGTCCGACTACTCGGGGGAGATCCTCGGGCTGCCGGACGGCACGACGGGTCCGGCGTTCCTGCTGGACGCGATCGCGCACGTCCAGCCGCACATCCCGCACGTCCCGGTGTTCGCCGCGTTCGCGATGCTGCTGGTCGGGATGGTGATCGGGCTGGACGGCAACGGCTGGCCGGGGCTGCCGTTCACCGGCTCGCTCGCCGGGGAGCTCGGCCACTCGGCGGGCGCGGACCCGGCGACGCTCGCCGCCATCGCGCAGAACGGCGCGAGCTGGACCGGCGGCGGGACGCTCGTCATCTGGTCCTCGCTGATCGTGGTGGCGGGACTCACCGGAGTCTCCGTCATCGACCTGGCAAGGCGCCTGTTCCTGCCGGTCGTGACGGGCCTGGTGGTGGCGACGGCGGTCGCGGCGGTGGCGCTGTGACCGCGGTGCGGCTGGCGGAGCAGGTCAGGGCCGGGCGGTGCTCCGCCCGCGAGGCGGTGACGGAGGCCCTCGAACGGATCGCGCGGCTGGACGGCGGGCTGGGCGCGTTCGTCCACGTCGACGCCGAGGGCGCGCTGGCCCGCGCCCGCGTGATCGACGCGATGGTGGTGCGGGGCGAGGATCCGGGGCCGCTGGCGGGGGTGCCGCTCGCGGTGAAGGAGCTGCACGCGGTGGCCGGGTGGCCGCATGCGATGGGCAGCGTCATCCACGCCGGACGGGTCGCGGACCACACGTCCACGATGGTGGCGCGGGCGATGGAGGCCGGCGCGGTCCCGGTCGGGCTCACCGCGTCGCCGGAGTTCGGGCGGGCGTCGTTCACCGCGTCCGTCCTGCACGGCGTGACCCGCAACCCGCACGCGCCGGAGCTGACGCCCGGCGGGTCGAGCGGCGGGTCGGCGGCGGCGGTCGCGGCCGGGATGGTCCCGCTCGGCACGGGCACGGACGGCGCCGGGTCGCTGCGCATCCCCGCCTCCTACTGCGGGCTGGTCGGGTTCAAGGGCACGTACGGGCGGGTGCCGCGCGGGCCCCGGCACCGTGGCACGGCCGAGAACGACCACTACGGCGTCCTCACCCGCACGGTCCGGGACACGGCGCGCTTCCTGGACTGCGTCTGCGGGACGGACGAGTACGACCGCGCGTCCCTGCCCGCCCCCGCCGAGCCCTTCGAGAGGTCCTTGACCACGATCGACCTGCGCGGCCTGCGGGTCGCCTGGTCGCCCGACCTCGGCTACGCGCCCTGCGATCCTGAGGTCGCCGCCGTTGTGGAGGACGCGGCGAAGGCGTTCATCGCCGGCACCGGGGCGCGCCAGGTGTCCGCCGATCTGAGTCTGGAATCGTGCGGGGCCGCGTTCCGGACGCTCTCGGTCCCGGACGTCCACGCCGAGCTCCGGAACGCTCCAGCGGACCGCCTGGACTCCGTCCACCCCACGGTTCGCCGCTACGGCGACGCGGCGCGGGCCCTGGACGCCGACGCGCTGGTCGACGCGCACGAGGCCCGCGCCCGGCTGGTGGCCACGCTGGCGGAGGGCTTCGGGCACTTCGACCTGCTGCTGACCCCGGCGACGCAGGCGCCCGCCTTCCCGGCGGAGGGCCCGATGCCGGCCGAGATCGCGGGCCGCCCCGTCGACCACTGGGGCGCCCTGGCCGTCACGTTCCCGTTCAACCTGTCGGGCCACCCGGCGGTCTCCGTCCCGGCGGGCCAAGCGGGCGGAGCACCCACCGGCCTCCAGATCGTCGCCCGCCGCCACGAGGACGCCCGCGTCCTCGCCGCCGCGGCAGCCTTCGAACACCTCCACCCCTGGCCCACCTGACCAGCGCCTTCGGGGGGTCCAGGGGGTCGCTACCCCTGGGCCGACACAGCCACTTTCTCCTTGAAGGCGCGGAGGGCGGCGGCGCCCACGGCCTTGTCCTGGTCGCCGTTGCCGCCGCTGACGCCGACGGCGCCGACGACCTCGCCCTCGTGGACGATCGGGAAGCCGCCGACGAAGATCGCGAACTTGCCCGGATGCATCTGGTCGATGCCGAACGCCTCGTTGCCGGGCAGCGCCGGCCCGTTCGGGGGCTCGTTGAACTTGTGGGTGTCGCGCTGGTGGCCGGCCGCCGTGAAGGCCTTGGCGATGGCGATCTCGACGCCGGTGAGGCGGGCGCCCGTCATCCGGTGCACCGCGATCGGGTGGGCACCGTCGTCGGCGATGCAGATCGTCTGCTTGACGCCGATCCGGCGCGCCTCCTCCTCGGCTGCGGTGAGCATGATCAGGGCGTCTTCCAGGGTGAGCCGGTGAACGGTGTGCACGGAGGGCCTCCAGTCGGGCACCACCCCCCAAAACAGAAAAGGGGTATTGCCGGATTTCGAACGGTAAAGCAGGATGTGGGGGACGGTCTTCCTCTCGCGCCGTCCGCCACGTACTCCTTCCACTCCCGTCAGTCTCGAAGGCCCGCGCGCATCGAGGCTATGTACACTCTGCCGAACGAACCGGACGGGATGTGGGCACATGGCACATCACCCTGCGACCGTGACGACCGCCGACGGGCATCTGCCGGTCGGCACACTGCTGGCCGAGCCGCTGCTGCGCGGCACCCTCCGCGCGGGCCGCGCCGGGCTCGAACGCGGCGTCGGCTGGTGTCTCCCGCTGTCGGAGACCCGCCGCTACACCGACGAGGCCGCCGGCGAACCCGACCTGACCGGGGTCGCCGTCCACCTGCCCGTGACCGCGCTGGCCGCGCCGGCCGACGCGGCCGCCGTGGTCGCCGACCTCGCCCGCCGGGACGCCGCCGCGCTGCTGGCCTGGACCCCGCCGGGCGCCGACTCCGACCTCGACGCGGCGGCCCGCGCCGCGGACTCCGCCGGGATCCCGCTGCTCGCCCTGCCCGGGGAGGCCGACTACCGGACCGTGAGCCGGCTCATCGGGCAGAAGGCGCTGGCCCAGTCCGCGCACATCCTGGAGTACGGGTCGCGGGTGCACCGGACGCTCGCGGAGGTCCTCGCGCGCGGCCCTGGCGTGCCCGCCATGGCCCGCGCGGTCGTCGGGCTGTCCCGGTGCGGCGTCCTCATCTGTGACGCGGACGGCGAGCGCCTCGCCTGGGAGGAGGCGCCGGGCGCCGAGCCCGCCGACCCCGACGCGATCCTCGCGGCCCTCCCCGAGGACGCCCACGACGACCATCCCGAGTTCACGGACGCGAACGCGCACGCCGCGGAGATGCGGCTGCGTCTCGCCCCCGACGACCGGCCCGTGCACGCGCTCGTGACGCCCGTCCTGGTGGGCGGCCAGGTGTTCGGGCGGATGGTGATGGTCGAGCCGGTCTGCCCGCCGGACCCGCATGACCTGGCGCAGCACCGCGTGGTCGCCGAGCACGGCGCGACGCTGATCGGGTCGGAGATGCTGCGGCAGCGGTCGGTGCGGGCGGCGGAGGAACGCGCCCGCGGCGACTTCGTGGAGGCGCTCGTCCACGGCAGGTTCGCCGACTCGCACGAGCTGGGCGCGCGGGCCCGCCACCACGGGTTCGACGTGGACGGGCACTTCGCCGTGCACGTGGTGGCGGCGGCGTCGCTGCTGCCCGTCGGCCGCGACTACCTGCGCCGGACGGTGTCGGCGACCCGCACCGCGCAGAACCTCGAGCCCGGCGGCTGCGCGCTGACCGCCGCGATCAGCTCGACGATCGTGGTGATCCAGCGGGTCGGCGCGGAGCACGACCCGATCCGGCAGCGGGCGGACGCCGCCCGGTTCGCCGAGCGGCTGCACCGCGCGCTGCGCCCGCAGCTGAGCGACGACCTGCGCGTCACGCACGGCCGTCCGGGGCAGGGCGCCGCCGGGGTCGCGGCCGGCTACCACGAGGCGCGGCTGACGATGGGCCTCGCCTGGCACACCGCCGCCGACCCCGTCTGCGGCTACGACGACCTGAGGGTCTTCGCCGCGCTGAAGGACGTGGCGCGCAACGCCGAGGCCAAGTCGTTCGCCCGCGAGACCCTCACGCCGCTGCGCCGCGCCAACGGCGGCGACCTGGAGCGGATCGTGCTCGCCTACATCAGGACGTCCGGGAACCTGAACGCGGCGGCCCGCGAACTCGGCATGCACCGCAACACGATGCTCTACAAGCTCGACCGGGCGTCCCGCGCCCTGCGCATGGACATCCGCTCGGCCGACGCCCAGTTCACGTTCTGGCTCGCGCACCACATCGACACCCTGACGACGGTCACCGGCACCCTCGACGAGGAGGTGGCCCCGCCCGCCGCCGCCCCGCGCTGAGGCGCGCTACACGGGATCGGGGCCGGCGAAGGACGCCAGGAGCCCCAGCGCGGCGGTCGCGGCGCAGACGGCGAACATCAGCCCGAAGGCGGGGCCCTGGTCGAGGACGGCGCCGACCCAGGCGGCGCCGAGGGCGGACCCGCCGAAGCGCAGCAGGTTGAACAGGCCGAGGCCGGCGCCGCGGCGTCCCGCGCCCGAGCGGGTGGCGCCGGTCGCGGCGGGCGTCTGGACGAACGCGACCCCCGCGCCGGTCAGGGCGAGGGCGGCGAGCAGCCACGGGACCGTCCCGGACACGGCGAGGACGGCGGCGACCAGCACCTGCCCGGCGATGAGGACGACGAGACCGCCGCGCAGCACGGCACGCGGCGACAGTCGCTCCATCAGGACGCCCGTGACCGGCCCCAGCAGCGACATGGCGACGGGCAGGCTCAGCAGGACCGCCCCCGCGTACAGGGTGCCGGTGTGCCGCTGCGTGGTCAGATAGACCGGGACCGCCAGGAGTGTCGCGCCCAGGCAGAACATCTGCGCCAGGACGCTGAGGCACGAGCGCAGGTAGCGGGCCTCAAGCAGCAGGCGCGGCGGGAGGAACGCGTCCGGGCGTCCGCGCGAGGACGCGACGTAGGCCGCGGCGGCGAGCACACCGGCGAGTGCGCCGCTCCAGACGAACGGCGAGGCGGCGCCCAGGGTCGCGGCGGCGGAGGTCGCGCCGAGACCGAGCCCGGCGGCGAGCGTCAGCAGGGCCGCGCCGCGCCAGTCCAGCGGCACGCGCCGCGGTCGCCCGGCCGGGACGAGCCGGACGGCCAGCGCGGCGGCGGCGAGGCACAGCGGCACGACCGGCCAGAACACCGCGTGCCAGCCGAACCAGGTGGCGAGGCCGCCGCCGAGCGTCGGCCCGGCGGCCTGCCCGACGCCGTTCGCCGCCGCCCACAGCCCGAGCGCCCGGCCGCGCCGCGCGCCGCCGAACCGCGAGGCGATCAGCGCCATGACGGCGGGCAGCATCGCCGCCGTCGCGACGCCCTGAACCGCGCGCAGGGCGACGAGCACAGCGAGGTCGCCGGCGAGCCCGGCACCCGCCGAGGCGAGCCCCAGGACCAGCATCGCGGCGACGAACACCCGCCGCGCGCCGCACCGGTCGCCGAGCCACCCCGACACCGGCAGCAGCACCGCGAACGGCAGCGTAAACCCGATGACGACCAGGGTTCCGGACGAGATCGACGCGCCCAGGTCGCGCAGGATCAGGGTCAGCGGGACGTTGACGATCGTGTTGGCGACGGTCCCGGTGAACGTGCCGAGCAGCAGCGGCACGAGCGCCGCCCACGATCCGCGCCCCGGGTCAGGCTCGGCCAACGGGCCGCCGCCGTCGGGGACCGCCGTTCGCGGCGTCCTCCGGGGGGACGTGCACGAGGATCCGCCCGTCCTCCTCCTTCACCGGATACACCTTGATCGGCTTGGTGGCCGGCGGTGTGATCGGCTCGCCGGACGCGAAGTCGAACACGCTGCCATGGCAGGAGCACAGCAGCCCGTCCTCGGTCACCCGGCCGGACGACAGCAGGCAGTCCAGGTGGGTGCAGTAGTTCGACATGGCGTGCACCTCGCCGTCCCAGCGGGCGACGGCGACCTCCGCCTCGCCCACGAAGAATCGGCGGACGACGCCCTCGGGCACCTGCCCGGAACGGGCCACGTGCTGGTATTCCATCGGTAGCTCCACGATGTCGGATGTCGGCTCCGTGCGCCGAACGGTCGGTCAGGTCGGCGGGATCGATCGGTCTGGGTCAGCCGAGCGTGTCGAACAGGTCGGCCAGATCGGCGTCCTCGTCGCGCAGGGCGTCGGGATCCAGGACGGCGTCGCAGGCGATCAGCTGCCGGGCGATCGCGAGGTCGCCGCCCCGGTCGACGGTGAACGCGGCCCGCAGCACGCCTCCGGCCAGGTAGAACGCGATGAAGTCGAAGTCCTCCACCCGGCCCCGGACGACGAGCCGGTCCGTGCCGTCGGCGTGGCCCGCGTGCTGGAGGCCGTGACCGAACTGGTCGGACCAGAACCACGGCGGCCCGTCGTGCGCCGCCTTCCCGCCGAGGATGTTCTTGGCCGCCGCCATGCCCTGCGAGTTGGCGTTGTCGAAATGCTCGGCGCGGACATGGCGGCCCAGGCTCGGCCGCCACTGGCAGGCGACGTCGCCTGCCGCGTAGACGCCGTCGACGCCCGTCCGGCAGTACGCGTCGACGGGGATGCCGCCCGCCGTCTCGATCCCGGCGCCGGTGACGGGCTCGACGTTCGGCACCATTCCGGCCCCGACCACCACAACGTCCGCCTCCAGGGACGTCCCGCCGCTGGTGGTGACGACGGCGCCGGACGCCGTCTCCTCGTACCGCTCGACCTTCTCTCCGGTGCGCAGGTCGACGCCGTTCGTGCGGAGCAGCGCCGCCATCACGTCGCCCATCAGGTCGCCGAGGACGTGCCCGAGCGGGCGGCCGGCCTGCTCCACGATCGTGACATGGGCGCCGCGGTCGAGGGCGGTGGAGGCGACCTCGCAGCCGATGAACCCGGCGCCGATCACCACGACCCGCGCACCCGGCCGCAGCTCGGCGCGGAGCCGGTCGGCGTCGGCGACGGTCCGCAGGTGGCGGACGCGGTCGCCCTCGACGCCGGGCAGCCGGCGGGGGCGTCCACCGGTCGCGATGAGCACGGCGTCGCCGCGCAGGCGCGTCCCGTCCGCCAGCTCCAGGGACCGCTCGGCGGGACGGATCGCGGCGGCCGCGACACCGAGCCGCAGCTCCACGTCGTTGGCCTCGCACCACTCCGGCGTGAGCAGGCACAGCTCGTCGCGGTCCTGCTCCCCCGCCAGGTACTCCTTCGACAGCGGCGGGCGCTGGTAGGGGGCGTCGTGCTCGGCGCCGACGAGCGTGACGCGGCCGTCGAAGCCGCGGCGGCGCAACGTGCGGGCGGCGACGGCGGCGGTCTGCCCCGCCCCGGCCACCACAACGGACTCGATCTGCGCTCCTTGTGGGGGGCGACCCCCCACACCCCCCGGTTCGCTACCGCTCATCATTGCTCCTCCATCAGGACTCGGGGCCGCGGGTCGACGTAGACGACGTCGCCGTCCACGCGCACGGCGTGCGTCGGCTGGCATTCGTCCTGGTCCTCCGCCTCGCCGGTGGCCGGGTCGAACACCCACTGGTGCCCGGGGCAGATCACCCGCCCGTTCAGGACGACGCCCCTGGACAGCGACCGCTGCTTGTGGACGCACACGTCGTCCAGCGCGTAGACGTCGTCGCCGACCAGGAAGAGCGCTATCCGCCGTCCCTCGACGGTGACGGCGAGGCGCCTGCGCCTGCGCACCTCCGCGAGCGTGGCGGCCCGCACCCACTCGCCCGTCTGCTGGTCCACGGTCGTACTCCCTGCGTAGGGGGCCGGCGGCGGGACGGGGCCCGCCCCGCCGCCTGGTCGGATTCGGATCAGGCGCCGACGAGGTCGGGCTTCACGTAGGTGTCGTAGAGGCCCTGCGTGTACGAGAACCGCATCTCCGCGCCCCACCGGCACAGCCGCAGGCAGCGCTCCTGCAGCTCCGGCGTGTCGGCGTGGTCGAGGACGATCTGGTAACCGCGCTCCCCGTGCACCACGTCGGAGGTGATGTGCAGGTCGAAGAACTCGATCTCGTCCTCGGTGAACCCGTACACCTCGCGCAGCGGCACGATCTGCTTCTTGTAGATGCTCGGGACCTGCGACTCCAGCCCGACCACGAGGGCGGCGGTGGCGACCACGAAGTGCTCGCGCATCGCGACCGCGTAGCACCACGCCTGGAGGCCGCGGGTGATGGCGTTCATGTTGGACGGGTCCTCGACGCGCTCCCGGGTGGTGCCGCACGCCTCGGCGAACCGGATGAGCAGGTCGGTGTGCCGGATGTCGGCCAGCTCCTCCTCGTACATGTTCTGGAGGGTGAAGTCCTTGGCGCCGGTGAACTCGTCGGGCGTGTTGGCGTAGACGTAGGCGAGGTAGTCGGCGAACGGCCCCACGTAGTGGTAGTGGTTCTCCGCCCAGCGGGCGAAATGCTCCCGCTTCAGCTCGCCGTCGGCCCACGCCTTGCTGAACGAGGCGTTCTTGGCCTCGCGGCCCTTGATCGCGTTCTGCAGCTCGGCGCGGAACGCGTCCTTGGACAGCGGCTCTGCCATTTCCTTGCTCCCTTCTGAGATCCTTACCGGGGTGACATGTAAACGCTTTTCTCTTGCGTGTAAAAGAGCATCATCGAAGGTCCGGCCTGCTCCTTGAAGGTCTGCGTGCTGGACTCCTTGAGCCCACCGAAAGGAACGGTCATCGCCATTCCGGAGGTCGGCTGGTTCACCTTCACGAGCCCGCTCTCGGACCGCCGCGCGAATTCCAGTGCCCGGTCGAGGTCCCGGGTGACGATCCCGGCGGACAGCCCGTAGCCGGTGCCGTTGGCCAGCTCGACGGCCTCGTCCGGGCCGGACGCCCGCAGGAACGCGAGCACCGGCCCGAAGATCTCCTCCCGCGCGATCCGCATGTCCGGCGTCACCCCGCCGAAGACCGCCGGCCGGACGAAGTACCCGTCGCCGGCCGCCCGGCGCCCGCCGGTGACCAGCTCGGCGCCCTCCTCCTCGCCGATCCGCACATAGTCGAGGACCTTCTCCAGCTGGAAGTCCGCGGCGAGCGGCCCCATGTCCACGCCGTCGCGCAGGCCGTCCCCGACGACCCGCGCCTCGGCGGCTCGGGCCACCCGTTCGAGCAGCTCGTCGTGGACGGCCTCGTGCGCGATCACCCGGCTCGTCCCCGTGCACGCCTGGCCGGACAGCCCGAACGCGCCCTTGACGATGATCTGCGTGGCGCGGTCCAGATCGGCGTCGTCCAGGACCACGACGGGGTTCTTGCCGCCCATCTCCAGCTGGGCGCGCCGCGACGGGCCGACCGCCGCGTGGACGGCCCGTCCCGCCCGGGTGGATCCGGTGAACGTCACGGCGCCGACCCGCCCGTCGGCCGCCAGCGCGGCCCCGGCCTCGGCGCCGCCGTGCACGAGCGCGACGACCCGCGCCGGCAGCCCGCCCGCCAGCAGCGCCTCCACGAGCCGCTGCGCGAGCAGCGGGGTCACCGGGCTCGGCTTGAACACCACCGCGTTCCCGGCCGCCAACGCCGGCCCGATCTTCCGGGACGGGATGTTCAGCGGAAAGTTCCAGGGTGTGACGGCCCCGACGACCCCGACGGGCTGCCGCCGCGTGTAGACGATCCCGCCGTCGTCCGCCGGATGGCTCTGCCCGGTGACGCGATGGGCCTCGCCCGCGTAGAACCGCAGGTTCCGCGGCGTGCGGGAGACTTCCATCGCCGCCTCGGCGCGGGTCTTCCCCTCTTCCCGCACCAGCTCGACGACGAGTTCGTCCGCGCGCTCCTCCAGCCACCGGGCCGCCGCCTCAAGGACGTCGGCGCGTTTCTCGGCTGACGTGGCCGCCCATTCCGCGGCCCCTTCGACGGCCCCCGCCACGGCCGCGTCCACATCGGCGGCCGACGACTCGGGGAACTCCCCCACGATGTCGTCCGGCCAGGCCGGGTTGTGCCGCCGGAACGTCACGCCGTCCGCCGCCGGGCGCCATTCGCCACCGACGAAGTTCAGTCCCTCATGCATGCTCACTCGTCCTCCGCACTCGGATGGGCCGCCGGTGATCCGCGCCCCGCGGCCGTCGTGGGCGCGGGGACCGCTCGTGCGACCGCGGTCAGTTCGACCTCGACCGGGGCGCCGCCGGGCAGGGCGCGGACGCCGATGGCGCCGCGTGCCGGGCGGGCGAGTCCCGGCGTCAGCTCGTCCAGGACGGCCGACGCGCCGTCCGCCACGGCGGAGAGGTCGGTGAACCCGTCCGCGCAGGCGATGTACACGGTCATCCGCATCCAGCGCCGGACCCGGCCGAGATCTCCGTCCGCGACGGCGGCCGCGGCGTTGCGGGCCGCCAGGGCGGCGGCCTCGCGGGCACCGGCCAGGGTCAGGTCGCGTCCGACGAGGCCCGTGACGGTCAGGCGGCCGTCCTGGCGCGGGGTCATGCCCGCGCTCGTGACGAGCACGTCGCCGGCGCGGAGCGGCTCGGCCACGGCGGGGACGTAGGCGCCCTGGGGGCGGGGCGTGGCGGGGAGTTCAGACACCGAGGGCCACCCCGTCCTGGCGCGGGTCGGAGGCGCCGAGGAGGGCGCCGTCCGCGACGGAGATGATCTGCGCGCTGCCGCCGGCGTCCCACGCGTCCTGCACGGTGACGTCGTGGCCGGACGAGCGGAGCGCGTCGATGCGGGCGGCGCCGAGACGCGACTCGACGCGGAGTTCGGGCGGGCGGCCGAGCACGTCGGCGTCGCTGCCCGGGTGCACGGTGAAGCGCGGCGCGGCGACGGCCGTCGCCGGGTCGTGACCGTGGTCGAGGAGGTGCGAGACGAGCTGGGTGTTCCACTGGACCTGGCCGTCCCCGCCGGGGGTGTTGCCGACGTGCAGGAGGCGGCCGGCAATGCCGGTGACTAGCCAGGCGTTCAGGGTGTGCAGCGGGCGGCGGCGCGGCCGGACCTCGTTGGGGTGCCCGTCGATCAGGTAGGCGCCGCGGCCGAGCCGGTTGTTGAGGACGATGCCCGTGCCGGGGACGGTCATCCGGGCGCCGAAGGTGAAGGCGAGCGAGTGGATGAGGCTGACCGCGCGTCCCTCCGCGTCCACGGCCACCATGGAGGTGGTGTCGCCGCCGGAGGGGACGGGCGGCGGGGCGGGGACGGGGAGGTCGCCGGCGTCGAGGCGGGCGCGGGCGGCCGCCAGCGCGGACGGCACGAGCAGCGAACGCCAGTGGCCGCTGTCGGCGCCGCATCCGGCGAACCGGTCGGCGAAGGCCGTCCGGGCGGCGGACGCCATCCGGTGGACGGCCTCCGCCGACAGCCACGGAAGGCCGTCGAGGACGCCGTCGCAGAGGCCGGCCTGCTGCGCGACCATCCAGCCGGGCGTGGGGGGCGGGGTCAGGTGGACGGTCGCCCCCCGGTAGGCGCAGGTCAGCGCCGGCTCGGCGGAGGAGTCGCCGCTCGCGATCCACTCGTAGCCGGAGAACGGCGCCCCGGCGTCCACGAGGGCGTCGACGGAACGTTCCGCGAGGTCACCCGAGTAGAGGTCGGCCGGGTCGGTGGCAAGGCGGCGGAGTGCGGCGCCCAGGGCGCGCTGGAAGATCGGCTCACCTACGCGGGGGACGCGGCCACCGGGCAGGAACACCTCGGCCGTGCCCGGGTCGCGGGCGAGCGCGTCGCGGCGCTCGACGATGTCCGCGCGGGTCTTGACGGTGCAGGGCAGGCCGTCCTCGGCGGCGGCGATCGCGGGCGCCCACAGTTCGGGCAGGCTCCGGGACGCGGAGTCGGCGTGCAGCGCGGCCAGGGCCGCCACCGCGCCCGGGGCGGCGACGGCGAGGGCGCCCTCCAGCGGGACGGCGGCCAGCCCGCGGTCGCGGTAGAAGGCGGGCTCGCCGCCGTCCGGGCCGAAGCCGCTGCCGCCGAACGCTGCGACGGAGCCGTCCGGGCGGCGCAGCAGCACGAACGCGTCACCGCCCACGCCGCACTGGCCGGGCAGCGCCAGCCATGACAGGGCGGCCATGGCCAGGGCGGCGTCCACGGCGTTCCCGCCGCCGGCCAGGACCCGGGCACCGAGCAGGCTCACCGCCGGATGGCTCGCGGCCACCATGCCGCCCGACGCGACCGTGGGCCCGCGGCCTGGGCGGCCGAATGCGTTCTCCGCTGACATGCCGCCAGTCTCGGCGGCCCCCGATCAGCGCCGATACGGGCCGATCGCCGAAGATCCGGCACATTCCTTGGGCAGCGTGCACAGGGACGCGGTGCCCCGCCGCTTCGCTCGCGGGACGCCCGACATGGTGCACAAAATGACCAGGCGCGTAGTGTGCACGTTCCTCATTGTTCACCTCGGACCGATCGAGCAGATTCTCTGCAACCGTTGCGCCCGACGACCTCGCGGAAGGCGCGTACAGGGAGGGAGCGTCCCTTGGGAGCCGCTCACTGGATCTATCTGTCCGGAATCATCGTCATCATCGCCGTCATGATCGCCCGCAAGAACGTCGTCATCCCCGCGATCGCGGCGACGTTCCTCACCGCCTGGGTGTTCACCGGCAGCTTCGTCACGGGACTGGAGTCGATCTTCAACGCCAGCCTCACCGCGGCGTCCGAGCTGTTCAGCATCTTCCTGATCATCGCGCTGGTCACCGCGCTGCTCGGGGCGCTGCGCGCGCTCGGCGCCGACCGCCGGATGGTGGAGCCGTTCCGCGTCGTCATGCGGTCCGGCCACTCGGCCTTCTGGGTGCTCGCCGCCGTCACCTACGTGATCAGCCTGTTCTTCTGGCCGACGCCGGCGGTGCCGCTGATGGGCGCCATCCTGCTGCCCGCCGCGATCGCCGCGGGACTGCCGCCGATCAGCTCGGGGGTCGCGATCGCGATCGCCGGGCAGGGCATGGCGCTGTCCAGCGACTACGTCATCCAGGTCGCGCCCGGCCTGTCCGCCAAGGCGGCCGGGGTGCCGACCGGCGCGGTCGCCGACCGCGCCATGGTGCTGTCCCTGATCACGGGCCTGGTCGCCCTCGGCCTCGGCTACCTGATGACCCGCGGCGAGTTCCGCAAGCCGGACCCGGCGCTCCTCGAACGCTGGGAGGCCGGCGAGTCGGAGGCCGCGGCGCCGCGGCGCTCGCTCATCCGGGTCCTACCGCGGCGCGTCCTGCGGCCGGAGACCGTCGCGACCGGTGGCGGGGACGGCGGAGTGGCCGTCCTCGACCACGGTCCCGGCGGGGACGGCGGGGACGGCGGCTCGTCCGACGCGATGGCGCAGCGGGCCCTGTCGTCGCTGAACGAGGACGAGCGGCCGGGCGCGGACTGCCCGAAGCGGTCGAAGGCGTTCGCCGCCATCGTCCCGCTGGCCCTCGTCGGGCTGGTCGGCTACATGCTGGTCGGCAAGTTCACCGGCCTCGTCCCCGAGGTCGTGGGCGGGGACGCGGCCGCGCTCGTCGGCGGCGTCGCCACGGTGCTGCTGCTGTCCGCCGCGATCGCGCGGGACGGCCGCCACAGCCTGGAGCGGTGCGCCGACCACATCGTGGACGGCCTGGTCTTCGCCATGAAGGCGATGGGCGTCGTGATCCCCATCGCCGGGTTCTTCTTCATCGGCAACGCCGACTTCGCCGGAAAGATCATGGGCATGGAGGAGGGGGCGAAGGCGCCCGGCTTCCTGTTCGACGTCGTCGTCCGGATGCAGGACGCCATCCCCGACAGCCAGTACGTGGTCGGCTTCGGCGTGCTGATCATCGGCATGATCACCGGGCTGGACGGCTCCGGGTTCTCCGGCCTGCCGCTCACCGGGTCGCTGGCCGGCACGCTCGGGCCGGCGTCCGGGGTGGACCCGGCGCTGCTCGCCGCGATCGGGCAGATGGGCTGCGTCTGGGCGGGCGGCGGCGTGCTGGTCGCCTGGTCCTCGCTGATCGCCGTGGCGGGGTTCGCCCGCGTGCCGGTGCTCGAACTCGTCCGCCGCTCGTTCCTGCCCGTGCTCGCCGGCCTGGTGGTGGCCACGGTCGCCGGGCTGATCATCTACTAGGGAGCACGGTGACCGCGTCGTCCGACCTCTCCGATCCGTCCCCCGCCGCCGCGCCCGCGGCGGCGGGGGACCCCTCCCGCTCCCCGCTCCGGCTCCGCGCCGTCCTGCTGGTGCTGCTCACGTTCGGCGCCGGGACGACCGATGTCGTCGGGTTCCTCGGCATGGAGAAGGTGTTCACCGCCAACATGACCGGCAACATCGTGCTGTTCGGGCTCGCCGCCGGCGAGGGGAACGGCGCAGACCTGGCCCGCTGCGGCGTCGCGACGCTCGCGTTCGCGCTCGGCCTGCTCGCCGGTTTCGGCATCGCCGGACGCTCCGGCCACGGCCGCGTCTGGCCGCCCCGCGTCACCGCCGTGCTCGGGTTCGTCCTGGCGCTGCAGACCGTCTTCCTCGCGGGCTGGGCCATGGCGGACGCCGAGCCGCGCGGCGGCGGGCTGCTCGCCCTCATCGCCCTGTCGTCCGTCGCGATGGGCGCGCAGACGGCGGCCGCCCGCAGCATGGCCGCCGACGGGATCACCACCACGTTCGTCACCGGGACGCTGACGTCGATGATGGGCGGGTTCGCGGCCGGGCAGGGCACGGCGGCCGGGCTCCGCACCGCCGTGATCCTCGCCCTCGGGGCCGGCGCGGCGGTCGCGGGCGCGCTGATGACGCATGCGCCCATCCTGGCCGCGGCCCTCAGCCCGCTCGTGCTGGCCGCCGTCATCGCCGGGGCGTTCCGCCTTCACCCGCGCTGATCCGGGCCCGTCCAGCGCGCTCGTGCCATGTCGACGCGGCGCCCGTCCGTGCTGAGCGGAGTGCCCTCGGCGCGGTAGTTCTCGTGGGCCTCGACCTCCAGGCCGCTCGGCGGATGGCCGTTCGCGCGGATCACCCGCCACCACGGGACGGCGCCCCCGTACAGCGACATCACGCGTCCGACCTGCCGGGGCCCGCCCGCTCCGATCAGCTCGGCGATGTCCCCATAGGACAGGACGCGGCCCGGCGGGATCCGCTCCACCGCGTCCAGCACCGCCTCGGCGTACTCGTCAGGTTCGGACCACATCCGCTCATTCCCCCGAACGCCCCGCCGGACGCGGGTGGCGCCGGCGGAAGGCGACGGCGATCGCGCCCGCCCCGGCCGTCCCGCCGAGGCCGAGCAGCAGGACCACCATGATCAGCGGGCGGACCCAGGCAGGATTCTCGATGACCTCCACCGGCCCGGGGTCCTCCTCGCCGAACCGCTGCCCGGCGGGCTTGGCCTTGGCCGGGCCCGGCTGCGCCGAGGCCAGCGAGTCCGCCGCCGACAGGGCGCGGGCGGCGTGCACCTCGCCGAACCCGACCTCCGGGTCGTAGCCGCCAGAGGGGCCGTGCCGGGTGCTCTGGATCAGCGCCTGCGCGACCAGCGCGGGCGCCATCTTCGGGTGCTTGGCCCGGACCAGCGCGGCGATCCCGGAGACGACCGCGCTGGAGTCGCTGGTGCCGTCGCTGACGAAATACTGCCCACCGGGCCCGGCGACGGGCAGGCCCGCGCCCGGCGCGGACAGCAGCACCGAGTAGTTGCGGTTGGAGAACGGCGCGCGGGCGTGCCCCGGCTCCGTCGCCGCGACCGCGATGACGCCCGGGTAGGAGGCCGGGTAGGAGTAGGGCGCGAACCCGTCCCCGTCCAGGGCGCCCGGGTCCTCGCCGTCGTTGCCGACCGCCGACACCACCACGACGCCCTTGCCGATGGCGTAGCCGATGGCCTCGCGCTCCTCCGGCACCTCCTCGTTCTTGCCCAGGGAGAGGTTGATGACGTCCGCGCCGTGGTCGGCGGCGTAGCGGATGCCGCGCGCCACCGCCGTGTCCGCCTTCTCGGACGTGCGGTAGCGGACGAAGCTCGCGTCCTCCTTCTCGCCGATCGACCGGATCGCGAGGATGCCCGCCTCGGGGGCCATCCCGATGACCCCGGATCCGCCGCCCGCGCCGTGGCCGCGCCCGGCGATCAGCGACGCCATGCCGGTGCCGTGCAGCCGCTTGGGCTGCGTCCCGGCGTCGATCTCGGCGAGCATGTTTGGGCCGGTGGTGACCTTGCCGCGCAGGTCCGGCTGCTGCGGGTCGACGCCCGAGTCGACGACCGCGACGGTCACGCCCGCACCCTTGGTGATCTTCCAGGCGGCGTCCATGCCGAGGAGGTTCAGGATCGGCTGCTGCCGGTCCCGGACCTCGTCCGCCCGCGCCTGGACGGGCATCAGCCAGGCGCCGGCCAGCGCCGCCACGCCCACGGCCGCAACGCCACGCCGTCTCATCCGCGCTCCCGTCAGCATCCCCACTCGGGTCAGCATCCCCACTCGGGTCAGCACCGCCACTCCGGTCAGCACCGCCACTCCGGTCAGCATCCCCACTCGGGTCAGCATCCCCACTCGGGTCAGCACCGCCGCTCGGGTCAGCATCGCCACTCCGGTCAGCATCGCCACTGCGGTCAACAACGTCGCTCGGGTCAGCACCGCCACTGCGGTCAGCACCGCCACTCGGGCCGGTCGCAGTCCGGCAGCGCCTTGGCCGACAGCGTCCGCGCGATCGCGTGGCCGACCTGCGGGGCCACCGCGAACGGCTCGCCCGGCCGCGCCTTCTTGATCGCGGACGCGGGACGGCCGTCCGCCTGGCCCGATGTCGTCAGCACCACGTACGGGCCGCCGCGGTCGATCGTCCGGTCCTGCCTGGCCGTGTCGGTGAAGCGGGCGGACGCCGTCCCCGGGAACGCGGCGGCGTGCAGCGCGGGACGCACCGAACCCGTCCCGTCCGGGCCCTGCGCGCCGGGCAGCTCCTTGAACGCCCGGTCCGCCTTCCAGGGGTCGGGGAACGCCACCACGCCGACGGTGACGACGACGCCCTGCAGCTGGTCGACGTAGGTGGCGCGCAGGACGGCGCGGCAGCCGTGCTTGCCGATCGTCGTCGCGATCTCCTCGTCGACGCCCTGGGCGCAGCTCGTGTCGGGGACGATTCCCGTCCTGGAGGCGTACTCGGTGTGGTCGCCCGTGGGCCGGTAGCTGATCTTCTCAGGGAAGATGCGCCGCGCGGGCCACGCCTGCCAGCGGCGGGCGACCTCCTTGTTGGCGGCGATCTGCAGCTCCGCGTTCGTGGGCTCGCGTCTGAGGGTGGTCCAGGCACCGGCGACGGACACTCCGGTGGAGACCAGGTAGCAGCACCCGACGACCAGCGCCACGATCATCCACTGGCGGCCGGTCAGCCCGAGCACCCTCGGCCGCCCGTACGGGCCCGCCGGCCCCGCGCCCATCGGACGGGGCGGCGGCGCGCCCATCGGACGGGGAGGCCCCGCGTGCGGGCCGCCGGGCATGCCGGGCGGACGGGCGGCACCGGGCATACCGGGAGGACCGGGCATGCCGGGGTGGTGCGGGGGCCGCGGCGGGGGCGGCTGCTGAGAGGGGGGCAGGAATGCCACAACAGTCAAGATTAACGGCGCTTCCCGAAATTCCGCCTGTCGTCCGGGTAAGGACCCCTCCCCGGGCGGCTCCCGGGCGGGTGGCCGCCGGGAATGCCGCAGCCCATGGCAAGGTTGTGCCGTGAGGACGACGAAGTCCCGCCTCCATAACGCCGAGCGTCAGCACAGGAGCATCCACCGTGTCGTTGCCACCTCTGGTCGAGCCCGCCTCGGAGCTCACCCGCGACGAGGTCAACCGCTACTCGCGGCACCTGATCATCCCCGACGTGGGCATGGCCGGGCAGAAGCGCCTCAAGAACGCCAAGGTCCTGGTCGTGGGCGCGGGCGGCCTCGGCTCCCCCGCCCTTCTCTACCTGGCCGCCGCCGGGGTGGGCACGCTCGGCGTCATCGACTTCGACGTCGTGGACGAGTCCAACCTGCAGCGCCAGATCATCCACCGGCAGTCGTCCCTCGGCAAGCCGAAGGTCGAGTCGGCCGCCGAGACCGTCCGCGAGATCAACCCGCTGATCGACGTGGTCGTGCACGACACCGCGCTCGACCGCGACAACATCATGGACATCTTCGGCGGCTACGACCTGATCGTGGACGGCACCGACAACTTCGCCACCCGCTACATGGTGAACGACGCGGCCGTCCTGCTCGGCAAGCCGTACGTGTGGGGCTCGATCTACCGGTTCGACGGCCAGGCGTCCGTCTTCTGGGCCGAGCACGGCCCCTGCTACCGCTGCCTCTACCCCGAGCCGCCGCCGCCCGGCATGGTGCCGTCCTGCGCGGAGGGCGGGGTGCTCGGCGTCCTGTGCGCGTCGATCGGCTCCATCCAGGTGAACGAGGCCATCAAGCTGCTGACCGGCATCGGCGAGCCGCTCGTCGGCCGCCTGATGATCTACGACGCCCTGGAGATGACCTACCGCTCGGTCAAGGTCCGCAAGGACCCCGAGTGCCCGCTGTGCGGCAAGAACCCGACGCAGACCGAGCTGCTGGAGGACTACGAGGCGTTCTGCGGCGCGGTGTCGGACGAGGCCGCCGAGGCCGCCAAGGAGTCCACGATCTCGGTGCGCGACCTCAAGGCCATGCAGGACCGGGACGAGGACATCTTCCTCGTGGACGTCCGCGAGCCCAACGAGTACGAGATCGTCTCGATCCCGGGCGCCACGCTCATCCCGAAGGGCGAGTTCCTGAACGGCTCCGCGCTGGAGCGCCTCCCGCAGGACAAGAAGATCGTCCTGCACTGCAAGTCGGGCGTCCGCTCCGCCGAGGCCCTCGCCGTCGTGAAGAACGCCGGCTTCGGCGACGCCGTCCACGTCGGCGGCGGCATCCTGGCCTGGGTCAACCAGATCGACCCCAGCCAGCCCAGCTACTGATCCGCTCCGCACCCGAAGGGCCCCGCGATCGCGGGGCCCTTCGGCGTTCCCGCCGGCCGGCGCCGCCGGCTCACTCCCCGGGCGGCGGGGTGTAGGTCAGGCCGAGCTCGGGGCCGACTTCGGAGAGCATCAGCTCGAACATGGGGGCGGCGTCGTCGAGCGCGAACTCCAGGTGCCCGAAGACGTCCAGGCTGACGCCGCCCTGGAGCCTGATCCAGCATTTGAGGAACTGGCGGATCACGCCGAGGGGCAGCTCGACGCCGAGGACGTCGTCGCGGTAGCGGCGAAGCTGCTCGCGCAGCGCGGGCTCGATCTCGTCGTCGGCCGGCACCGGGAACGGGGCCTTGCTCCACAGTTCGAGGAAGAGGGTCATGAACGTCCAGCCGAACTGGCGGGCGCACTCCTCGGCGAAGTCGACCTCCTCCTGGTGCCCGGCGCCGCGGACCGGCGAGCCGAAGAGCAGCGCGTACTCGCGGGGATGCGCCAGGGCCCAGCTGCGGAACTGGCGCGACACCGTCAGGAACTTGCCGCTCATGTCGCCGTCCGGCACCTCCTTCATGGCCGCGTGCAGCTGGCCGGTCAGCTCGGTGAAGACGTCGCCGACCAGATGCCGGAGCAGTTCGCCGTGGCTGCCGAAGTAGCGGTAGAGCGCCGGGGCGGTCATCCCCATGTCGCGGGCGATGGCCCGCAGGGTCACCGCCTCGGGGCCTTCGTCGACGAGGATCCGCCGGGCGGTCTCGGAGATCTCCTTGACCGTCGCCGCGCGCAGCCGATCACGTCGCGATTCCACTAGGCCGCCCTCTTTCCCTGGTCTCCGGCCGCGCCCGGCCGCCTTCGCATGATTCCCCAGAAACACCCTTGACGGAAGCTAACGCTGCATGCGAAGTTAACGGCGTTCGCGGTTTACGGTGTTCACGAAGCTTACTCCATGTAACAGGACGGGGGAACGCGCGATGTTCGATCGATGGGGAAGGTGGGTCCACCGGCGCAGACGGTGGGTTCTGGCGATCGCGGGCGCGGCGCTGGCCTTCGCCGCGGTGTGGGGGACGGGCGTGTTCGGCGCGCTGTCCTCGTCCGGCGGCTTCGACACGCCGGGCAGCGAGAGCGCGAAGGCGGTGCAGATCGCCGAGCGGGATCTCGGCCGGGACCAGGCGGACGTCGTGGTCCTCTACCAGGGCAGGACGACGGTGGACGACCCCTCCTATCGGGCGTCGGTCGAGCGGGCCCTGGCCGCGTTGCCGCAGGACAAGGTCGCCAAGGCGAGCACGTACTGGACGACCAAGGCACCGCAGTTCGTGAGCAACGACCGCACGGCGACCTACGCCGTCCTGCAGCTCGCCGGCTCCGACCAGGCCGCCAGGCACGACGGCTACGACGCGGTCAAGGACGACCTGGGCAAGGTCGGCGGCGGCCTCACCGCCAAGGTCGGCGGGGCGGTCGGCACCGAGGCGGCGATCAACGAGCGCGTCTCGTCCGACATCGGCAGAGCCGAGGGCATGGCGATGCCGATCCTCCTCGTTCTGCTGGTGGTCATCTTCGGCGGCCTGGTGTCGGCGAGCCTGCCGCTGCTGATCGGCGGCCTGGCGATCCTCGGCTCGTTCACCGCGCTGCACGCGCTGACGTACCTGACCGACGTGTCGATCTTCGCGGTGAACATCACGACGTTCCTCGGGCTCGGGCTCGCGATCGACTACGGGCTGTTCGTGGTGAGCCGGTACCGGGAGGAGATCGGCCGCGACGGCGCCACCGCCGAGGACGCGCTGGCCGCGACGATGGCCACGGCCGGCCGCACCGTCGCCGTCTCCGGCGTCACGGTCGCCGTCTCCCTGTCGGGCCTGCTGCTGTTCGACCAGAACTTCCTCGTCTCCATGGGTTACGGCGGCATCGCGACCGTCTTCGTCTGCATGGTCGGCGCGCTGACCGTGCTGCCCGCGCTGCTGGCCGTCCTCGGCCCGAAGGTGAACGCGCTGTCCGTCCGGCGGCGCAAGACGCCCGGGAGCCGGTTCGACGGCTGGTGGGGACGCGTCGCGCGCAGCGTGATGCGCCGGCCCGTCATCTACGCGGTCGCGACCGTGGCGCTGCTCCTCGCGCTCGGCGGGCCGTTTCTGCGCATCAACTGGGGCGGCGTGGACGCCAAGGTGCTGCCGGACGGCAGCGAGGCGCGGGTCGTGTCCGAGACGCTGGAGACCCGGTTCGCGCGCAACGCCACCAGCCCGATCGAGGCCGTGGTCACCGGAACGTCCGACCAGGCCGCCGTTCAGGCGTACGGGGCCCGCCTGGACGCCGTGCCGGGCATCACGGGCGCGACGGTGACCGGCTCCGAGGGGACCACGACGCGGATCGCGCTGCGCTACGACGCCGACCCCAACTCGGGCGCCGCGCGCGACCTCGTCCAGCAGGTGCGGGACGTCCCGCCGCCGCCCGGCGCGCACGCCTACGTGGGCGGCGTCACCGCCGACGTCGTCGACCAGCTCGACAGCCTCGGCGCGACCCTGCCGTGGCTGGCGGTGCTCGTCGGCGGTGCGACCTTCGTCCTGCTGTTCCTGGCGTTCGGGTCGGTGCTGCTGCCGCTCAAGGCGATCGTGATGAACATGCTGTCGCTGTCGGCCACGTTCGGCGCGGTCGTGCTGATCTTCCAGGACGGCCACTTGTCCGGGCCGCTGGGGTTCACCGCGACCGGCTCGATCTCCCCCGCGATGCCGATCCTGATGCTGGCCATGCTGTTCGGGATCTCGATGGACTACGAGGTGTTCCTGCTGTCGCGGGTCCGGGAGCAGTACGACCTGACCGGCTCCAACACGACGGCCGTCGCGTCCGGCGTGCAGCGCACCGGCGCCATCATCACGAGCGCCGCGCTGCTGTTCATCATCGTGATCGGCGCGTTCGCCACGTCCGGCATCACCTTCATCAAGATGACCGGCGTCGGGATGGCCATCGCGATCCTGGTGGACGCGACGATCGTGCGGGCGCTGCTCGTACCGGCGACGATGCGGCTGCTCGGCCGGGCGAACTGGTGGGCCCCCGGCCCGCTCGCCCGCCTCTACGGCCGGTTCGGGATCCGGGAGAGCGACTCCCCGGCCGAGCCGCCGTCGCGGCTTGAACCCGTGGGCTGACCGGGCATCCGGTGGCCGGCACGCCGAAGTGCCGGCCACCAATGCATCCAAACCGCTTGTGATCTCCCCCACCCGGCGGAAGACTGAACGTCGTTCCACCGGCCGCACCTCGCGTGACGCTCACCGCGACGGAGCCTCGCCCGGCGGACCCACACCACCATCACGGGATGTTCCTTGGGAGGCACCATGTCCGCGCAGGTGATCACCGAAGCCGAGACGGCGCTCGGGCACCTGGAACGCCTGACCGACGCGCTGCGCTCCGACGGCTGGACGGTCGAGGTCGCGGCGCCGGCCGACCGCCGGCCCTCCGCGCTCGTCGCCGACCCGCTGATGCGGGCGCTGAGCGAGAACGTCATCGCCGTCCGGGAACGGTCCGGCGACGACTGGGCCTACTTCTACGGCTGGGGCGAGCGGATCGCTCCGTGCACCGACCCGTCCGGCGCCGCCTCCGCCCTCGGCCGCGTCCTCGCCGCCCGCCGCGACAACTGACCCTGGCCTGGGGCGGGTCGCCACCCATCACGCGGACTTGCGGCTCCGGGACTTCGCTGCGGGTTCCTTCTTCGCGCCAGACCTCGACGACGTCTTGCGCGCCGCGGGCTTCTTCGCGGACGTCCCCTTGCCGGACGCGGCCTTGCCGTCCTTCTCTCCACGGCTCTTCTTGGCCGCCTCGACGCTGGCGCGCAGCGCGCTGAGCAGATCGGCGGCGGGCTCCTCCTCGGCCTCCTCGGCGGGCCGCGCGACCTCCTTGCCCTCGATCTTCGCGTCGATCACCGACTGGAGCGCCTCCCGGTAGGCGTCCTTGTGCTCCGCCGGGTCGAACTCCCCCTCCATCGACTCGATCAGCGACGTCGCCATCGACAGTTCCTGCTTGCGGACCTCGATGTCCTCGTCCAGGAACGGGAAGTCGGGGGCGCGGACCTCGTCCGGCCACAGCATGGTCTCCAGGACGAAGACGCCCTCGCGGACCCGCAGCGTCGCCAGCGACTCGCGCTGCCGCAGCGCGACCTTGACGATCGCGACCTGGCCGGAGCTCTCCAGCGCGTCCCGCAGCAGCACGTACGGCTTGGCGCCCTGCTGGTCCGGCTCCAGGTAGTACGACTTCGCGAAGTAGATCGGGTCGACCTCCTCCCGCTCCACGAACTGCAGGACGTCGATCCGGCGGCTGGACGACAGCGGCAGGTCGGCGAAGTCCTCGTCGGTGAGCACGACCATCTCGCCGCTCGGCAGCTCGTAGCCCTTGGCGATGTCGGAGTACGGCACCTCCTCGCCGTCGACCGTGCACACCCGCTTGTACTTGATGCGCCCCCCGTCCTCCCGGTGCACCTGGTGGAACGCGACGTCCCGCTGCTCGGTCGCCGAGTAGAGCTTCACCGGAATGGTCACCAGACCGAAGGAGATCGCGCCCTTCCAGATACTGCGCATGATCCGTCCTTACCCAGCACGTTCCCGCCCCTAGCGTCGCAACCGCGTTCGATTTGCGCCAGAACGGCCCCTTGATCCTTTTCCGTGAGCCGGGACCGGGTAAGACGCCCGTATGACCATGCCGTGGCCCGTTGAGCCGATGATGGCCTCCACCGGGAACCTCCCCTCCGACGGCGGGAAATGGGGTCTGGAGCTGAAGTGGGACGGCGTCCGCGTCTTGTCGCACGTCTCCGCCGACGGCGTCCGGGCCGTCGGGCGGCGCGGGAGCGAGGTGGCGAGCCGCTACCCGGAATTGTCCGCCCTCGCCGACCTGCTGCCCGACCACGACGTCGTCATGGACGGCGAGGTCGTCGCCTTCGAGGAGGGCCGGCCCAGCTTCGAGCGCCTCCAGCGCCGGATGCACGTGAGCCGTCCCGACCCCCGGCTGATCCGCGAGGTGCCCGTCCGGTACGTGGTCTTCGACGTCCTCTTCCTGGACGGCCGCCTCCTGTACGACCTCCCGTACGCCGACCGCCGCTCGGTGCTGGCCGAGCTGGACCTGGCCGGCACCGGACCGGTGGAGGTGCCCCCGTACCTCCACGCCGGCGACCAGTCGCAGGTGGACGAACTGCTCGCCTTCACCCGCGAACAGCAACTGGAAGGGCTGCTCGCCAAGCGTCTCGACTCCCCGTACCGCCCCGGCCGCCGCGTCGACTTCTGGCGCAAGGTGAAGAACTTCATGACGCGCGAGGTCATCGTCTGCGGATGGAAACCCGGCAAGGGGCGACGCGAAGGCGGAGTTGGATCGCTCTTACTAGGCGAATACGACGTGAAGGGCCTGCTGGGTTTCGTCGGCCACGTCGGTACGGGCTTCACAGACCGCGCACTGGACGAGCTGTACGAGATTCTGTGGCCACTGCGCCGTCCGACCAGCCCGTACGACGAGGTGGTACCGCGCGAGTTCTCCAGGGACGCGCAATGGGTTGAGCCGCAACTCGTCGGGGAGGTCGCCTACAGCGCCCGCACCAGGGACGGCCGTCTGCGTTTCCCTTCCTGGCGGGGCCTCCGTGACGACAAGGACCCCCTGGAGGTCACGAGTGAGCAGTGACACCCCGCCGGAGGTGGCGGCACGTGAGCGGTAAGAGGACCACCGTCGAGGTCGACGGGCAGCAGCTCTCCCTGTCCAACCTCGACAAGAACCTCTACCCGGAGTTCACCAAGGGCGAGGTCATCGACTACTACGCCCGCATAGCCCCGGTGATGCTGCCGCACCTGAAGGACCGCGCCGCGACCCGGATCCGCTGGCCGGACGGCGTCGACGGCGGCAAGTTCTTCGAGAAGAACGCGCCGTCCCACACCCCGGCCTGGATAAGGACGGCGACGATCCCCACGCCCGGCAGCTCGACGGGCCGCGACACGCTCGACTTCGTCGTCGTCGACGACCTGCCCACGCTCGTGTGGTGCGCGAACCTCGCCGCGCTGGAGCTGCACGTCCCGCAGTGGAAGGTCGGGCCGCGTGGCAAGGTGCACGGCCCCGACCTCGTCGTCTTCGACCTGGACCCCGGCCCGCCCGCCACGATCGTGGAGGCGTGCGAGGTCGCCGGCCTGCTCCGCGACCTGCTCGCCGAGGACGGCCTGGAGTCCTACCCGAAGACGAGCGGCAAGAAGGGCCTTCACCTGTACGTGCCGGTCAAGGAGCCCAAGGAGCCCGAGCGGACGTCCGAGTACGCCAAGTCCGCCGCGCAACGCCTCGCCGAGGAGCATCCGAAGCTCGTCGTCGCGAAGATGGAGAAGCGGTTGCGCAGGGGCAAGGTCTTCGTGGACTGGAGCCAGAACAACCCGGCGAAGACGACCGTCGCCCCGTACTCGCTGCGCGCCGCGAGCCGCCCGTCCGTCTCGACGCCCATCACCTGGGAGGAGCTGGAGGCGTGCCGGGACGCCGCCGACCTCGTGTTCGGCCCCGGCGACGTCCTCGCCCGCGTGGACGAGGACGGTGATCTTCTCAAGCCGCTACTCAAGGAGCATCAGCCGCTTCCCTGACAATTCGCGTGCCCTATGTGTTCGAACCTGCACGCTCCGGCACCGGATTCCGTCACCATGGTCAGGGGACACCACGCGTGGCGGAAGGAAGAACAGTTGGCGCAGAACCACCACTACGACGCCGTGGTGCTCGGCGGGGGAACGGCGGGAGAGCTGGTCGCGACCGGTCTCGCGCGCGCCGGCCGGGACGTCGCCCTCGTCGAGAACCGCCTGGTCGGCGGCGAGTCGACGTACTTCGCGTGCGTCCCGTCCAAGTCGCTGCTGCTGTCGGCGCGGCGCGGCGAGACCTGGGAGATGGCCGTCGCCCGCCGCGACGAGCTGGCCGGGGGGCGCAGCGACGCCCCGGCCGTCGCGCGGATGGCCGAGGCCGGCGTGACCGTGCTGCGCGGCCGCGGCCAGATCCTCGAACCCGGCCGGATCGAGGTGGACGGCACCGTGCACGGCTTCGGCGACCTCGTCGTCTGCACCGGCAGTGAGCCCGTGATCCCGGCCGTCGAGGGGCTCGCCGACGTCCCGCTGTGGACGAGCGGCGAGGCGCTGTCGGTCCCCGACCTGCCGCGCCGCCTGGTGATCCTCGGCGGCGGGCCGATCGGCTGCGAGCTGGCACAGGTGTACGCGGCGTTCGGGTCGCAGGTCGCGCTCGTCGAGGCGTCCGGGCGGCTGCTGACCGCGGAGGCGCCGTTCGCCGGGGAGGTGCTCGCCGACGCGCTGCGCCGGATGGGCGTCGATCTGCGGCTCGGCGTCGACGTCGGCAACGTGGAGCGCAAGGACGTCGGGCTGCGGCTCTGGCTGTCGGACGGCGGGACGCTCGACGCCGACCGCGTCCTCGCCGCCGCCGGGCGCCGTCCCCGCGTCGAGGGCCTCGGGCTGGAGAACCTCGGCGTCGAGATCACGCCCGGGCAAGGGCTGCCTGTGGACGAGACCTGCCAGGTGCAGTCCGCCACGGGGGGTGTGTGGGCGGCCGGTGACGTCACGGGTATCGCCCGTACCACGCATGCCGCCCGCTACCAGGCGCGAGTCGCGCTGTCGAACCTCCTCGGGCAGCGGCGCGAGGCCGACTACCGCGCGATCCCCCGCGTCGTCTACACGACCCCCACGGTCTACTCGGTCGGGATCTCCCCCAGGCAGGCGGGCGAACTCGGCATAGACCTCCTCACCGCCGGGTACGACCTCGCCGCGACGGCCCGGGCGGCGGTCGAGGCCGACGAGCGCGGCCGTGTGGAACTGTACGCCGACCGGTCCCGCGGACTGCTGGTCGGCGCCGCCGCGGCCGGACTCTACGCCGAGGAGTGGATGAGCGAGATCGCGCTGGCCATCCGCGCGGAGACGCCGCTGAGCCTGCTCGCCGACGTCGTCCACGCGTTCCCGACCTACGGCGAGTCCGTCGAGGAGCCGCTGCGGGACCTGGCCGGCCGGCTGTGAACGCTGAGGAGGACGCCTGATGAGCGAGATCGACGACCTGGAGCAGCCGCCGCCCGACGACGCCAACGAGGCCGACGCCGCCGAGCAGCGGACCGTGCTGGACGAGGCCGACGACCGCGTCGACCGGACCCCGATGCCGGACGACGCCAACGAGGCCGATGCCGCCGAGCAGCGGCGCGAGATACGGCTGGACGAGGACGACTACCGGTGACCCGTGCCGCCGGGACCACGGGCGCGGATACTGGAGGAAGAACCGGGGCCGGGTCGCTCCCGGTCCCGGCGGGAATACACTGACCTGCGCGAAGTAACGTCGGCGGGCGTCGCCCGTGACCAACGGAGTTACTCGCACGTAGGATAATGAGATTGTTTGCCGCGACGGACGCCCCCATCCGCCGCAACGATTCGGTGATCGGAGAGTGTGGTGACCGCGACCCCGGACGCCCGCCCCCGTGGCACGAGACTGCCGCGACTGGCGCGCCGCAGGCAACTGCTCGGCGCGGCCCAGGAGGTGTTCGTCGCGCAGGGGTACCACGCCGCGGCGATGGATGAGATCGCCGAGCGCGCAGGCGTCAGCAAGCCCGTGCTCTACCAGCACTTCCCGGGCAAGCTGGAGCTGTACCTGGCGCTCCTGGACGAGCACGCCGAGGCCCTCGTGAAGATCGTCCGCGAGGCGCTGGAGTCCACCACGGACAACAAGCTCCGCGTTCAGGCGTGCATGCAGGCCTTCTACGACTTCGTCGCCGGCGACGGCGAGGCGTACCGTCTCGTCTTCGAGTCCGACCTCCGCAACGTGGCGCCCGTCCGGGCCCGCGTCGACCGCGCCAACCAGCAGTGCGCCGAGATGATCGCCCAGGTCATCGCCGAGGACACCAACGCCCCCGCCGAGGAGGCGCACCTCCTCGGCATGGGATTGGTCGGCATGGCCGAGGTCAGTGCCCGCTTCTGGCTGTCCCAGCACCGTGCGATCCCGAAGGACACCGCCGAGAAGATCATCGCCCGCCTCGCCTGGCGCGGCATCTCCGGCTTCCCGCGTACCAACGACCAGGGCTGACCCGCCCGAATCGGCGGCCTTTGCCGGGGGCTGCGGGGGGGGCGCCCCCACAATGGATCGTCGCCCCTGCGTTCACCCTCGGCACAACCGTGTGACGGCGCCCTCGGCGATCTGCGTGCGAACATCGGAGACGGGCCCGCCGGCGGTCGGCGGGACGCCCGGACGACGGGAGCATCGCGTGCAGGTTCGCATCGGGGTCCAGAACGTGGCCAAGGAACTCGTGGTCGACACCGACCAGTCGGCCGACGAGGTGCAGGACGCACTCGCCGCGGCGCTCGCCGACCCGCAGGGCGTGCTGGCGCTCAAGGACCGCCGCGCCGGGCGGGTCGTCATCCCGGCCGGCCGGGTCGGCTACCTGGAGATCTCCGAGGACGAGCAGCGCAGCGTGGGCTTCGGCACCCAGTACACCTGAGCCGGCCGGACTTTACGTCGTTTCCACCGGCCTTGACCTGGGCTTTGTTTCAATCCGGCAGGACGGGCATATCGGTCTCCGACCACGGGCCACCCGGCCCACGGATATGGAATGGATGATCGACATGCTCACGACGATCCTCTGGTTCATCGTCGTCGGGGCCGTCATCGGAGCCCTCGCGCGGCTGCTCGTACCCGGCCGCAACCCGATCGGCATACTGCTGACGATCCTCATCGGGATCGCCGGCTCTATCGTCGGCGGCGTCATCGCCGACGCCCTCGGCGCGGGCGCGCTGATCGCGTTCGTGTTCGCGGTGGTGGTCGCCGCGCTCGGCGTGGCCGCCCTCACCTCACTGAACACCCGCGGCCACGGCGGCCGGCGGAGCGGCTGGCGGCCGCGCCGCCGCACCTTCTGACCCCGGGACGCCCCCGATGGAAGCCCCCGCCGCCCCCGCGCGCCGGGGGCTTCCCCCTTCGCGGATTGTCCGGATGTGGCCGTCCGCGCGCCGCCTTCCGTCCGCCCCGCGGGCCCCTGTCCCCGGGCCGCGTAACGCCTGGCGAACCTGGGACGGAATAGATGAAACCGTGGAAACGTTGCATACGAAGATCGGCTATTGGTGTATGCAATCAACGGTCGGTACACTGCGTCGCGGAGTGTGACCGCACGCAGCCACAGCGAGTGACTGCTTTCAACCCCTGACTGCGGTCGCCGAGAGATTTGAGCAACGGCTGGTCCCTCCCGTGCGAGCGCGCGGTCAAGGAACGGCGGACACGCCCGCCACGGCGGAGCCCCGCCGGCGAGCCGCGCCGCACCCGGGAGCGGAGACCCCGCATATTGGAGGCTGAAAGCCCTGACTACCTTTCGTGAACTCGGGGTCGTCCCCGAGATAGCAGACGCCCTCGAAGCCGAAGGCATCGTGGAGGCGTTCCCCATCCAAGAGCTCGCCCTGCCGATCGCGCTGGGCGGCCACGACATCATCGGCCAGGCCCGCACGGGCACCGGCAAGACGCTCGCGTTCGGTGTGTCGCTGCTGCAGCGCATCGAGCACGGCGGCCGCGAGCCGCGCGCCCTCGTGGTCGCGCCGACCCGCGAACTGGCCCTCCAGGTCACCGACGACCTGCTCGTCGCCGGCGGCAAGCTCGGCACCCGCGTCCTGTCGGTCTACGGCGGGCGCGCGTACGAGCCGCAGATCGAGGCGCTCCGGGACGGGGTCGACGTCGTCGTCGGCACCCCCGGCCGGCTCCTCGACCTGGTCAAGCAGAAGCACCTCGACCTGTCCAAGATCGGCATCCTGGTGCTGGACGAGGCGGACCGCATGCTCGACCTCGGGTTCCTGCCCGACATCGAGCGGATCATCGAGCGGATCCCGGCGCAGCGCCAGACGATGATGTTCTCGGCGACGATGCCGGGCGAGATCGTCGCCCTGTCCCGCCGGTACCTCACCCGCCCGACCAACGTCCGCGCCGAGTCGCACACCGAGTCGGACGCGACGCCGCAGGTCGTCCAGCACGTGTTCCAGGCCCACCAGATGGACAAGCCGGAGATGCTCGCGCGTCTCCTGCAGGCCGAGGGCCGCGGGCTGACGATGATCTTCTGCCAGACGAAGCGGGCCTGCGACCGGGTGGCCGCCGACCTCGCGCAGCGCGGCTTCGACGCCGCCGCCGTGCACGGCGACCTCGGGCAGAGCCAGCGGGAGCGGGCGCTGCGCGCGTTCCGCAACGGCAAGATCGGTGTGCTGGTGGCCACCGACGTGGCGGCCCGCGGCCTCGACGTCGACGACGTCACGCACGTCGTCAACTACGAGTGCCCCGACAGCGCCGACACCTACGTGCACCGCATCGGCCGGACCGGCCGCGCGGGCAAGGAGGGCGTCGCCGTCACGCTGGTCGACTGGTCCGACCTCACCCGGTGGAAGCTGATCAACGGCACGCTGGACCTGCCGTTCGCCAACCCGGAGGAGACCTACTCGACGTCCCCGCACTTCTTCGCGGCGCTCGGCATCCCCGAGGGCACGAAGGGGACGCTGCCCAAGGAGCAGCGGCACGGGCGCGCCGGGCTGGACGCCGAGGAGCTGGAGGACATCGGCGAGACCGGCAAGATCCGGAGCCATGTCCGCGACCGGGACCGGGACCGGGAACGTCCCCGGCCGCGCCGCCGCAAGGGCAACCGGACCCGCACCCGCGCCGGCAAGCCGGTCGAGGCGGCCGCGGCGGAGGCCGAGACCGCCGCGGACGGCAACGTCGTCGACGCGGTCGCCACCGAGCGCAAGCGCAGCCGCACCCGCCGCCGCACCCGCGCCGGCAAGCCCGCCGCGGCCGGCACCGAGCCCGCCGCCGAGCAGACGGCCTAGCGGGTTTCAGAGGCAGTAGGTCCGTCCCGCCGAACCAGCCGCGAGACTCCCGTTCAGTCTCGCGGTTGCGTTCCGGGCCGGCCTTCGTCGCGCCCAGGCGGAACCGACCGGTCGCCCCGCAGCCGCAGGGCGGTCTCCGGGTAGTCGGTGATGAGGACGGCGACGCGTGGGTCGCAGAGGAAGCGCCGCATCACCGGTTCCGCGTTGACCGTCCAGATCATCGCCGGTATCCCGGCGCGGCCGCACTGGCGCAGCACGCCGACGCGGGCGAGCCGGTGGTTGAGGGCGACCATGTCGGCGCCCGCCCGGCGGATCAGCCGGAGCGGGGCGAAGTCGTGCGCGGCGCCGCGCTGCCACAGGCTGCGTCCCACCGACAGGGCCGTCCGCACTCCCGGGAAGCTCTTCTTGATCTCCATGAGGGACGTCACCTCGCCGGTGGTCACCACGAAGTTCGCCGGCCCGAAGGCCTCCATCGCGAGGGCCACGGTCTCGTGCTCGCAGCCGCGCTCCTTGAGGTCGAGATGCCCCTGCGCGCGGCCGGCGATGATCTTCATGGCGTCGCCGACCAGCGGGACGGGCCGGGTCGCGAGCTCCTGGATCCGGTCGTAGCTGAGCCGGTTCAGCCGCAGCCCGCCGATCTCCGGGTCGTGGTGGACGACCAGCCGGCCGTCCCCCGTCCGCCTGATGTCGATCTCGACGTATTCGGCGCCGGACGCGACGGCCTCGCCGAGACCCGACAGGCCCGCTTCGTCACGGCGGTGCGCGGAGATGGCAGGCATCGGAAGCACGCTGGTGACGCTACCACCGAAACTTTTTCACCGAAGTCCGTTGCCGACCTTTGACTATGGTGGTCCCCCGTGAGTACGCCCCGGTTCGTGAGTCTGCCCCCCGGCGTCCGCCGGACGACCGTCGAGACCTCCCGCGGCCCGTTCGCCGCGCTGGAGGCCCTGCCGGGATCGGGCGTGCCCGAACGCTGCCCCGCGCTCCTCGTGCCCGGTCTCACCGGCAGCAAGGAGGACTTCCTCGCCGTCCTGCAGACCCTCGCCGCGTCCGGCCGCCGTGTCGTGGCGATCGACATGCGCGGACAGTACGAGTCCCTCGGGCCGGACGACGAGTCCGTCTACACCCGCGCCTCCCTGGGCGCCGACATCGCCGCCCTCCTGACGGCGCTCGGCCCGGAGCCCGTCCACCTGGTCGGCCACTCGTTCGGCGGGCTGGTGTGCCGCGAGGCCGTCCTCGCCGGGGCCCGGCCCGCGTCGCTCACGCTGATGAGCTCGGGCCCGTCCGCCGTCACCGGCCAGGCCGCCGCCAAGGCCCGCGCCCTCCGCGACGCGATCCCCGAGCTCGGCATGACGCAGATCTGGGAGATCAGCCTCGAACCCGACTATGTGGGGCGGGGCGTCCAGCGCGAGATCGTCGCCTTCCTCAAGGCCCGTACGCTCGGCAACTCCGAGAAGGGCCTCGCCCGCATGTCGGACGAGATCCTCACCGCCTCCGACCGCGTCGGCGAACTGGCCAAGCACTGCGCCGACACGGGCCTGCGCACCCTCGTCCTCTACGGCGAGGACGACGACGTGTGGGATCCTCGCGTCCAGGCGGCCATGGCGGAGCACCTCAACGCGCCCAAGGTCGTCATCCCCAGCGCCGCGCACTCCCCCGCCTGGGACGCCCCCGAGACGACGGCCGCCGCCCTCCGCGACCTCTGGTACGACACCGAACGCACCCTTCGCTCGTCCGCTTGACCTCCAGCGCGGTTGAGGTTCTACGTTCGCTCCGTGAGCGAATTTCTGGTGACCGGAGCAACGGGCCGGGTTGGTCGGCATGTCGTGAACGCGCTGGCCGAGGCAGGGCACGACGTCCGTGCACTGGTCCGCGAGCCGGGCAAGGCCGCGCTGCCGGACCAGGTGGAGATCTTTCAGGGTGACCTGGCGTCCCCCGATGCGGTGGAGCGTGCGGCGCGGGGCGTGGACGGCGTCTACCTGATGTGGCCCGGACTGCCGGTCGAACCCCGCGTGGTGGACGCGATCGCGCGGGGCGCCCGGCACGTCGTCTACCTGTCCACCGACGTGGCCGACCTCGCGGACGACGAGCCCGCCACGTCCTTCCACCAGGAGATCGAGCGGCAGATCAGGAGGTCAGGGGCCGGCTGGACGTTCGTCCGTGCGATCGACTTCGCCGCGAACACGCTCGCGTGGGCGGGCCAGATCAGGCGGGGCGTCGTCCGCTGGCCGTACGGGGACGCCGCACGGTCGCTGATCCACGAACGCGACATCGCCGACGTCGCCGTGCACGCGCTCACCACCCCCGGCCATGACGGGGCCGCCTACGTGATCACCGGACCGGAGTCGATCAACCACCGGGAGCAGGTTCGCGTCATCGGCGAGGTGATCGGACGCGAGGTGCGCTGGGAGGACCTCCCGGCGGAGATCGCCCGCGAGGAGCTGACGGCGGCCTGGGGTGACGCCGACTTCGTCCAGGCCAGGCTGGATGCATGGAAGCGGTTCGCGGACGAGCCGGAGCGCGTCACCGACACCGTGGAACGCCTGCTCGGCCGTCCCGCCCGCACGTTCCGCCAGTGGGCCGAGGACCATGCCGCCGACTTCCGCTGACCGCACCGCCCGCCGGGCGCGGACGGTGCGGGCGACCGGTCAGGCGGTCTGGAAGTAGTGGCCCTTGTCGAGGTCGTCGACGAGCCCTGGCTGCGTCGGCCGCCACCCCAGCAGCTCGCGGGTCATCGTGCTCGACGCCGGGGCGTCGGAGCCGATGAAGCCGCTCATCCAGCCGAAGTGCCCGGCGGCGTCCTCGGGGGCGACGGAGGCCACGGGGACATCGAGATGACGGCCGATCACCTCGGCGACGGTGCGGATCGGCACCCCCTCGTCGGCGGTCGCGTGCAGCGCCGCTCCCGCCGGAGCCTTCTCCAGCGCGAGCCGGAACAGGTGCGCGGCATCGAGTGCATGACCGGCGGGCCAGCGGTTGGCCCCGTCCCCGATGTGGCCGGAGACGCCCCTGTCGCGGGCGATGCCGACAAGGGACGCCAGGAAGCCCTTGTCGCCCTGGCCGTGCACCGTCGGCGGCAGCCGGACGACGGACGAGCGGACACCGCGGGACGCGAGCGAGAGCGTCAGCCGCGCGGTGGCCAGCCGGGTCTGCGGCCCCGGGCCCGGTTCCTCGGCCGGTTCGCGGTCGAGCCCGTCCCGTTCGGTCGCCACGCGCCCCGGGGCGAGGCCGAGCAGCCCTGAGGCGAGGACGAACGGCCGGTCGGAGCCGGCGAGCGCGTCGCCGAACGTCTCGACGGCACGGCGGTCCGCGTCGGCGGCGTCCTGGAAGCCGCCCGAGAACGCGATGTCGTGCTTGAACGCGAGGTGGACGACGCCGTCCGAGGCGGTGGCGGTACTGCCCAGAAGGTCGAGGTCGTCAAGGGTGCCGCGGCACACCTCGGCGCGGGCCGCGGTGAGGGCGGCGGCCGAGGCGTCCGAGCGTGCGAGCCCGGTGACCTGGTGGCCCGCCTGGACGAGTTCGGGGACGAGGGCCGAGCCGATCCAGCCGGACGCCCCGGTGACGAAAACGCGCATGAGAAACCTCCGGTGAAGCCGGCCGGGCATGGGGCGATGGGAGCCGAACGCGCGCGGCCGGCTCGAACGGGCGGCGCTGGACCTCTACGGCGAGCGAGGGTTCGAGAAGACCACGGTCGCGGAGATCGCCGGCCGGGCCGGGCTCACGGAGCGCACGTTCTTCCGGCACTTCGCCGACAAGCGCGAGGTCCTGTTCGGCGGCTCGGCCATGCTGCAGGAAATGCTCACGGGCGCCGTGGCCGACGCCCCCGCCGCCGCGACGCCACTCGACGCGACGGCCCACGCTCTCGCGACCACCGGTGCCGTGTTCGAGGGACGCCGCGAACACTCCCGCCAACGCCAGGCCGTCATAGACGCGAACGCGGAACTGCGCGAACGCGAGCTGATCAAACTCGCCGCCCTGGCCTCGGCCCTGGCCGAGGCCCTACGCCTTCGCGGCGTCCCGGACACGGCCGCGGCCCTGACCGCCGAGGCGGGAATCGCGGTCTTCAAGGTCGCCTTCGAACACTGGATCAACGAAACCGACGAGCGAGACCTGCCCCAGCACATCCGGGAGTCTCTGGACGAACTCAAGTCCGTGACCGCAGGCACCTGACCGCCCGCCGGATTGCGAGTCGTCTAACAGGCAGGTTCGGCCGTGGGGCCCGGTCAGTCGCCGAGCGGGTAGTCGTAGCGGATGAAACCGTGGAAGCGCGCCACCTTGTCGTACAGAGCGCGCGCGGGGACATTGTCCTGCTTGGTCGTCCAGTACAGGCGGGTGGCGCCCCGCTCCCGCGCCTCCTCGGCCACCTGCTCGATCAGCGCCCGCGCCGCACCCTGACCGCGCGCCGCCTCGTCAACGAACAGGTCCTGGAGATAGCAGGAATCGGCGGACCAGAAGGTGACGTGGAACAGATAGTGGGCGATGCCGACCAGCCGCCCGCTCGACCACGCACCGATGCCGTGCAACTCCGCGCCGCTCAGCAGCCGCTGCCAGGTCACCTCATACCCCTCATCGGGCACGACGGTGCGGTAGAACGCCTTGTAGCCGCGCGCCAGCACTTCCCAGGCGGCACGGTCCTCTGGACGCAACGGCCTGATATCGATCACGGCCACTCATCCTCGCACACGACCCTCCAGCCCAGCCGCAGAGGCGAAGTGTTGCGCGTCAGAGGAAAGTCCGGCCCCGCGTGAACGCCGCGGGGCCGGACTGTGTTGTAAGGACCGGCCGGATACCGTTCCTCAGGAGTGAATGCCGCCGATGCCTTCGCTAGAAGAGGGCGGTGATGTCAATGCCGCCGTCACCGCCACCGTCACCGTCGTCGTCGATGACGAAGACGACGACCACGATGCCGAGGGCGGCACCGATGACCCCACCCGTGGCCGCGCCGGCAACGCCGAAGAAATAGGCGCCGGCAAAGCCGCAGCTGAGACCGCCCAGGCCGCTGCCGATGGCGCAGCGGAGGCCGTCGAGGCAGCCGCCGACAATGAGTGCGATGAGGGTGATGGCGACGACCACGCCAATCTCGGTAGCGCTGAACATGGTGAGGGACCTCCGTTGTCGTCTGGCCCGCGCGCTTAGCGCGCGAGCGATTTTGCTTTGGATTTCGCCCGTAGTCCGTGGGCTTCAGGGTTTACCGTGCCTCAGTCCGCTCCTACCGCCACTGCGCGCCTCTGGGACGGTGGCGATTGGCGTCGCGTCCGGGACCGGCTCCTCACGGCCGACACCCTTGATGGAGGTTGCCACCGGGAGGCAGGTGAGGACGGTCCATCCTTGTGTCCGGCGCACGGGTGGTCTCCCGGTGGACGAGCACGGAAACCGCGTCTACCCCAACGACGCGAAGACCAGCACCATCGGCGGCCAGACGAGTGGCCTGCGCACCTACAGGGGCGCCGGCGGCCACTACTACGGCGGCTGAGGGGCCGGATATTCGCGGCGTAGCAGGCATCCTGCCGCCGCATGTACGTGAGTGGGCGGGAGGGGTTTCCCTCCCGCCTCACCTTTGGGATTCAGGAACGGCCCCCGTCCTGGGTTCTTTCTAGTTCTTGTGGGTCAACGCCCTGGTGCCGTAGAAGACGTCGTCGTACAGATCGTTGACGCAGACCATGGGCTGCTCTCCGGGCGACGACATGATGGTCACCGCCTCGCGGCTTGTCAGGGCCAGGTAGGGCTGGAGCACGGGCTGGGGATCGATGGAGCGGTAATTGATCTTGCCCCATCCCGTGTCGACAAGATGGTGCCAGGGTCCGTCGTCTTGGGCGATCGCCACGATCACACGGCCGAAATGCGCGTAGGTCCGGCAGCCGAGTTTCCAAGGGGCCTGTGCGAGGTCGAACTGGCCGGTGACCACAGGTTCAACGGCACCATCCCGCCAACTGTGGAGGTTCCACCAGCCCGTCCGGTTGGAAATGAAATGCAGCACCCCAGCCGGACTCCAGGAGGGCTGACAGACCGACTCCTCATCGCTTCCCGCGACCAAGGTCACGTTCTCGATCGTTTGATCTGAGCTCAGGTCGGCCACCCAGAGTCGGGAACCATCCCAAGGTTTGCGCGGTGCGTCCCACGAAACCCAGGCCAAGCGTCGCCCGTCGGGACTGGGCGCCGGGGATGTGTAGAAGTCTTGGCCCGAGACGATCACCTTCGGCAGAGCCGAACCATCCGCAGGCAGTGCCACCAATTCATTGACGACCTCGCCTCGTTCGTGGCGTTCCCGCACACAGATCAGGACGTTCGTCGCTCGGATGAGCTGTAGATCCGCATAGCGCAGTGACTGCGGGGACGGTGGTTCCGGCGTAATTGGTTGTGGTGTCGGTCCGGAATCGCCAAGGCGGGCCCGATAGATGCGCTGGTCGCCTGCGCGGCAGAACCAGATATCGTCCGCAGTGGCGAGATAGGCGCCCGCGTCATAATCATGCACGTTCGACGCAACACGGAATCCCGCCGGCAACACCTTTTCAGCGTCCCTTGAATCTGGCCATCGCGACTGCGGATCCTCATCTGGAACCGCGCTTCGCCGCACCAGCACATCGCCGTCAGGACCGCACTCCATCCAGTAGACCGTGTCCCCGACGGCCTGGACGGCCTTATAGGACACCGAAGCTCCTGCATCTGGTTCCGCTGAGGCCGACTCCACGCTCGCCACCCAACCACCGGAGATCACGAACCGCAACCGCCCGGTCCCGGAGATTCCCAGAGCCCAATTCCTCTGGCCTAGTTCCGGGGGGTGGTGATTCTTGGGGGAATCTTCGGTTACCGCGCCGGTACGTGTTCTTGAACAAATCGGCTCGGCGGCTCGTTTCGGTTGGTCGGGGCGGGTGGGGGGTGGACGGTTGCCGACGTAAGACGTCCGGCAATGCCGTGGGCCGGACGTGACCAAACGAGGAAGACGGAGTCGAAAATGAATTCGATCACGTGGTCACCGCTGTATCGGACCGTCAGGGCGTGCGTCGCCCAGGTCCTGTACACGCTCGCACAATTGGTGCTGCTGCTCGGGGGCCTGGAGGCCTGGAAGGAGCAGAGCACTCTGGAGACCTTCACGCTCCTGGCCCTGTGGGTGTTCATGTGCTGCATGAACATTCTCCGCTGGGGCGACAGGTCGGATCGCCTCTACAACCTCTGGGACCAGCGCGCCCAGAACCGGAGCGGCGTCTGGAAGAAACTCGGTGCGGGTATCGCCACCGCCATGGCGATCTCGCTGGCGATCTACGTCCTCGGGTTCTTCGCGATCATCGCCACTCTCTCGCAGCACTCGGCGGCCTGACACCGCCGGGTTCCCGACACCGCGGCCGCGGTCGGCGGGGTTGGTCCGACGCGACCACACCCCGGCGGCCGCGGCCGTTCCTGTCGGAAGCCCCGCCCTGCAGCGCCGCACGGATCAGCTCGTTGCCCGCCACACCAGCGCGCGAGTAGTCCATAGACCGAGGACGCGCTCCAGCGCGCGGTGGCGGTCGCCAAGGAGGCCGCGGACCTCGATCCCGACCCGACCGCCAGGCTGGCCAACCTCGTCCGGGCGCACGTCCGCGAGCAGGGGACGGGCGCCGAACTGTGGAACACCAGCGCCCGCGAGATGCCGAGGACGGACGCCGACGGAAGCTGGACGCCCGTCCGCGACCTGCGCGCCGTGTTCGGGCGCATCTGGAACGAGGTGCTGCGGGCCGGCGTGGAGGCGGGCCAGTTCGAGCTGCGCGACCTGTCGGTCACCCGCCTCTCGCTCCTCGCGATGTGCAACAGCGTCAGCACCTGGTACCACCCCGGCGGCCGGTTGTCCCTGGACGAGCTGGCCGACCTGATGGCCGAGATGGCCCTGGACCTCGTCCGGGGCCGGCGCGGCTAGGGCACGGGAGTGAGCTGGACGAGGATCATCCAGTTGCGGTCGTCCTGCCTGTAGGCGGCGCGGACGCGGTAGCGGGCGGCGGCCAGGTCGATGGTCAGGTGGTTGCCGGGCTCCGGGGTCGCGCCGGGCCAGGCCGAGTCGAAGAGGACGATCGGGCCGTCGACGCCCCAGGTGATCTCTTCGTCCCACGTGATGTCGTGGAGGGCCTGCCTGGCCGCGGACACGAGTCCGGCCTCCGAGTCCGCGGCGGCCCAGCGGAGGAAGAGTCGCTCGTCGGGCAGGTAGGTCGTCGTGGCGGGCTCGTCGCCGAGGACGAGGGCCTGCCCGGCGCCGATGTCGACCAGGCCGATGTAGCCCTCGACCGCGCACGCGCGCCCGTAGTCGCCCCACGTCTCGACGGGGCCTTCGTCGTCCGTGGCGCCCTCCCAGCGCGCGAGTTGGGACGCGGGCGCGGCCAGCAGCGGGCCCCCAGCGGACTCGACCCAGTCCATCGGCTCAGCCTCTCTTCAGCGGAGGCGTCACCGTACACCGCGCCTCCGACAGCTTCCCTCTGACATGGGCATATGTCACGATTGATAGGGAGTTGCCATGTGGTGGTGGTGTGGCGGGAACGGGCCTGGACGGCCGGCGCCGCGAAGCATGATCGCGACTCGCGCGCGCCGGGGCCGGGCGGCGAGGGGGAATCATGCGCAAGGTGGCCGACTGCAGGGAGATGCCGAGCGAGTCCGGCTGCACGCTCACCATCAGCGGCGAAGAGGACGAGGTCGTCCGCGCCGCCACCGAGCACGCGGTATCGGTGCACGGGCACGAGGACACTCCGGAGTTGCGTGAGGAGATCCGCACCCACCTCAAGGACGAGCGAGCGATGGCAGGAGGTTGAGACACATGAGCTTCGTACAGATCATCGAGTACGAGACCGACCGCCAGGCAGAGCTGGACGGGCTGTTCGACGAGTGGGCGTCCGCGACCGAAGGCAAGCGCACGGCGACGCACGAGTTCCACACCCGGGACCGCGAGAACCCGGCCCACTTCGTGGACATCGTCGAGTTCCCCTCCTACGAGGAGGCCATGCGGAACAGCGATCTGCCCGAGACCAGGCAGATCGCCGAGCAGATGCAGGCGCTGTGCCGCTCCGGCCCCCGGTTCATGAACCTGGACGTCATGCGGGACGACACCCTGTGAAACCTCCGGCGCGCCCGCGGACGCCGGAGTGCCCGCGGGCGCGGCGCGTCAGACCGTCGCGGTGAAGAGGTGGTTCATAGGGAAGCCGAGGGTGTCGCGGGGCAGCGGCGGCCACGGCCAGCGGCCGAACGAGGCACCGTCCTCGCCCGGCAGCCGCAGGTCGCCGGGCGTCCAGCCGCATGAGTTCAGGAACTCCTCGGGGCGGTCGGTGCCCCAGAGCCAGGGGCAGCCGTCCGCGCGCAGGCGCGCCAGGCCCTCCTGGGTGAACTCGCTGATCATCGACTGGTGCGCGATCAGGTCGCCGGCCAGGACGCTGCCGGGTGCCGAGCTTGCGGCGAGCCGCTCCAGCAGTGTCCGGGCGTCGGGTTCCGGCAGGTAGAACAGCAGCCCTTCGGCGATCCACAGGGTGGGGACGGACGGGTCCCAGCCGGCCGAACGGAGCGTCTCCTCCCACGGACCGGTCAGGTCGGTGCCGATGCCGCGCCTGTCGCAGCGGTGGACGGCGTCCAGTTCGGCGAGCCGTTTCTCCTTCCACTCCATGAGGCCGGCCTGGTCGAGTTCGTACAGGACGGTCGCGGACGCCCAGTCCAGCCGCACTGACCGGGTGTCGAGGCCCGCCGCGACCAGGACGACCTGGGTCCGCGCGGAGCGTCCGATTACCTCGTCGAGCCAGCGCGTCCGGATCGCGAGGAACTCGGTCGTGCCCGGATTGTCGTAGCGTTCGAAGCGGGCGAAACCCTCGGGACCGGCGAGCGCCTCGGCGAGGTCGTCGGTGAACAGGGCGTCGGGGCGGCGCGTCTCCACCGCGCGGGCGGCGGCCGTCCAGCGGGCCGTCGCGGATACGCCTTCCATGGTCGTCTCCTTCTTCAGCGGCCCGCCGACACGGCGTCCATCAGGCGGCGCATCGACTCGGGGATCCGGGCGGGGGCCATGTTGCCGTCGGCGTCCGCGCGGACGCAGGCGACGCGCTGCTCACCCGTGGCGACGAGTTCCTCACCGGACGAAACTTGCCTCCAGTACTCGAACTTCATCGTCAGCTGCGTCTGGCCGACCTCGCCGAGCGTCATCCGGACCGAGACCTCGTCGAAGATGGTCAGCTCCCGCAGGTAGTCGCACTGGCAGCTCACGGTGAGCAGCCGCACGCCGTCCCCGAAGCCGGCGACCACGTCCGGGGTGAACTCGCGCAAGCACAGTTCGCGGGCGCGTCCCTGCCAGCTGATGTAGTTGACGTAGTTGACGTTGCCGAGCAGGTCGGTGTCCTCGATGGTGACGATGTGCCGGTACTCGTAACCCTTCACAACGCGTCCTCCGTGAGGACGGCCAGGACGACGGGGTCGGCTACGCCGCGGAGGCCGGTGGCCATGGTCGCCACGCGATGGTCGCCGGCCGCCAGGACGGCCCATCCGTCCTCGTGGGTGGAGAGGAGCGTGAACGGGGTGCCGGCGGGCAGGCCAGCCTTGACCGCCGATTCGCCCGCCGCCCAGACGCGGGTCGCGGCCGTGTCGAAGTCCTCGTCCAGCGTCCCGGCCAGCGCGAGGCCGTCGGGACCGAGCAGGCCCGCCCAAGTCTCGCGGTCGCGGGCCGTGACCAGCTCCAGGTCGCAACCGGGCGTGCTGGTCGCGAGGGTGACGCCCGCGCAGTGCGAGATCGACACGGCCCGGCCGTCGCCCGCCTCCGGCTTGCCGTCCGGGCGGTGCCGCAGCCGGACGTCGCCGCCGAGCAGCCGCCGGACGGCGAGCTCCGCGGCCGCGCGCCGGGACGCGCCCTCCGGGTCGGTGTCCACGATCGCCCTTCCCGCGAGGCCGAACTCCACGAGGGCGTGCTCCACGTAGGGGCCGAGCAGCGTGGGCACCCAGCCCGCGGGCAGCGGGAACTTCTCGACCATCCGGGTCGTGAAGCCCTCCCAGGTCTCGATCAGCTCGCCGTCCTCGTCGGTGACGTCCATGTCCCAGCAGCCGTCCTCCACCCGGTGGCGGGCGTGGACGAAGGCGGCCGTCGCGCCGGCCGCCGGCCCGGGGACGAGCCGCCGCACCCCCGCCGGGATCGCCAGGACCGTCGGGGCGCACAGCGCGAGCGGCTGCATGTACGCGTCGCGGGCGGCGGGATCGCCGAGCAGCAGCCGGCCGGGCAGGTACCGGCCGAACCAGTCGACGCGCGTGTCGGGCAGCAGCCGGGCGGTGACGTGCTTGGCGTCCGCCCGCCGGATGTCGCCCATCAGCCGGAACCGGGGCCCGTGGAACAGCATCGGCCCGTACAGCTCGGTCTGCGGATCGATCGCCATCGGCGGCAGCGCCGCGTTCTCCGGCCGGACGAGCCCGCTGCCCTTCGGCTTCCCGCCGGGCGCCTCGCAGACCGCGCGGAAGTGGTCCATCTGGAAGTTCGTGGTGCTGCACCGGACGACGGCGCTGACGCTGCCGGGCGAGGTGCGCAGCACGGCGACCCGGACGGTGACCGTCGCGTCCGCCGGGACGGCGATCGCCCGCAGGAACTCCACGTCGGTGAGGACCGGCACCGTTTCGGACCCGAGCAGCGCCGCCGCGCCCTGCGCCATGATCTCCATCCCGACGGTCCCTGGCAGGACGGCCTCGGTGCCGCCGCCGAAGACGTGCTCGGCGAGATAGGGGTCGCTGCCCCAGCCGACGTCGGCGTCGGCGACCAGCTCGATGCTCGGATAGTTCACCCGGGGCCGTTCGAGGAAGCGCAGCAGCGGCAGCCGGCCCGCGCCGAACGACACCGTCGGCATCTCGCCGAACCGCCCGGTGACGACGGCGACGACGGGCGCGGCCGGGTCGGCGACGAGGTCGCGCAGCATCGCCACGCCCTGGTCGGGGGTGATCGTGGTGACGCCGGCGCGGGACAGGTTCTCGACCGAGCCGAGCCGCTCCCCCATGCCGACGCCCGACCACAGCGACCATTCGACGGCGCGGAACCGGCAGTGCGGATGCTCGGCGGCGAGCCGTTCGACCAGGTCGCTCTGCCATTCGTTGGCGACGGCGTAGTGGGCCTCGCCGCGCAGGCCGGCACGTCCGGTCATGCTGCCGAAGGTGACGACGAGCCGCAGCCGGGCGGTGTCGACGGCGCCGAGGACGGCCTCCAGCCCGGCGACCTTGGGGTCGATGGTGCGGGCGTAGTCGTCGTCGGTCAGCTCGTCCAGCAGCTTCGGGACGTTCCCGCCCGCGCCGTGCAGAACGGCGGTGACCGGGCCGAGGGCCGCCTCCGCCGCGGCGACGGCCGCGGCGACCCGGTCGGCGTCGGTGACGTCGGCGCGCAGGTAGCGGGCGGTGACGCCGGCGGCCTCCATCCGGTCGAGGTTGGCGGTCAGTTCCTCGTCGCCCGCCGGGTCGGAGCGTCCGACCAGGGCGAGCCTCGCGCCGCTCTCCCGCGCCAGCGCCAGGGCGCATTCGGCGGAGATGCCCTTGCCGCCGCCGGTGACGAGCAGCACGTCGTCCGGGCCGAGCGGCAGGTCGGTGCCGCGCGGCTCGACCGGCGCCAGCACGGGCTCGCGGCGGACGCCGTCGTGGATCACCTCGCGGAAGCGGCTCGTGGCGGCGGCCTCGGCGGCGACCCGGTCCGGGCGGCGGGGTCGTCCAGCGGGGCGGTCACGACGGTGGTCGCCACCCAGGGCGCCTCCAGGTGCAGCGTCTTGGCGAACCCGGCAGCGCCGGGGCCGTCCTCGACGAAGACGCAGCGCGTCACGTCCTTGCCGGCGAGGACGGCGGCGGCGCCGTTCCGCAGCGTGGCCAGCCGGTCTCCGCCGGACGGGACGATCACCAGCACGCCGTCGCCCAGCCGCGCGGACTCCAGCGCCGCGCGCAGCGAATCCGCGGCGGGATGGTCGCCGACGATCTGCCAGGCGCCGTCCGCCCGCGGCGCGGAGCGGCCGGGTACCGGGACCTCGCGGCGGTCCACCGCGAAGGCCCGCACCCACGGCCCCACGCCCGGCGGGACGATCTTCGCGGCGGCGGCCTCGGTGTTCTCCGCCCCGGCCGCCCCGCCCGCGACCAGCTCCTGCAGGGTCTCGGCGACCTGCCCGAGGGTCGCGGTCGCATAGCCGGTGGGAGCGGCGGGCTCGGCCAGCTCCAGCGTGCGCATCGCCTCGCCGACGAGCTCCGACACCACGATGGAGCTGAGGTGCAGGTCGTCCAGGAACTTGCTGTCCGCCTGGACGGCCTCCAGCGGGAACTCGGCGCGGCGCGCGACCAGCGTGCGCAGGAGCAGCAGCGGATCGTCGGTGTCCACGTCCTCCGGGACTCCCTCGTCGGACGCGGCGCCGGGCATGGCGGCACGCGCCGAGGCGCCGGCGAGCAGCGCGGCATCGACCTCGGGGACGATCTCGCAGAAGTTGCCGATGAACGCCGGCTCGCTGTCGGGGTCGAACGGCCGGATCAGCCGGTCGGCGAACAGTTCGGGCACACGCACGCCCGCGCCGACGGCGAACGCGGCGCCGAGCGCGGCGAGCAGCCCGGTCAGGGAGTCCTCGTCGGTGCGGGTCGCCACGGCCGGGACGCCGGTGATCTCGCCGGCCAGCTGGGTGAGGACCTGCCCGGGCCCGACCTCGATGAGCAGGTCGGCGCCCCCCGTGCCTGTCCTGTCCGAGGAGGGACGACCCCCCACACCCCCCGAAGCGCCTTCGGCGTTGTTGACCGCAGCAGTGAGGGCCTCGGCGAACAGGACGGGCGCGGTGATCTGCTCGCGCAGCAGGTCGCGCAGCTCGTCCGGCGTCAGCGCCGGGGACAGCGGCGCGCCGGTCACCGTGGAGAACACCCGGCGGCGCACGGGCGCGAGCGGCTCGCCGCGCAGCCGGCCCTCGAACGCCTCGGCGGCGGGAGCGACCAGCGGCGAGTGGAACGCGTGCGATACCGGCAGCCGGACCGCCCGCAGCCCGGCACGGGTGGCGCGGCCGATGACCCGCAGCAGCCCGTCCGCCGGCCCTGACACCACGGTCTGCCGGGGGCCGTTGTGGCCCGCGATGACGACCCCGTCATCCTCCTCGGCGAGCAGCGCGGCGACGGTTTCGGCGTCCGCGGTGATGCCGGCCATGGCGCCGTCGTCCTCGGCCAGCTCGCTCATCGTCGCGCCGCGCGCCGCCGCGATCCGCAGCAGCGCGTCCTCGTCGAGGGCGTCGGCCCAGTGCAGCGCGGTGATCTCGCCGAGGCTGTGCCCGACGGCGGCGCGGCCCTCCACGCCCAGCGCGGTGAGCACCCGCAGCCCCGCCGCGGACGCGGTCGCGATGCGCGGCTGGGCGACCGCGGTCTCCACCTGGTCAGCGCCGGCGGGCAGCGCGGCCGTCTTGTACAGCTCGTCCACCGACTCGAAACGGCGGCGCAGCGCCCCGCCGTCCGAGCGGGTCCCCGAGCCCTGGCCGGGGAACAGGAACACGATGCCGGCCGGATCGGCCGGGCCACCGACGAACACCCCGGACGCCGGTCGATGTGGCGGGGCGTATCCTCGGCGGCCAGCTCGGCGACGCGGCGGAGGGCGTCCGCGAGCTTCGCCGGGGTGCTCGCGACGACGGCGGCGCGCCACGGCCGCCGGTCCAGCCGCCCGGCCAGGTGGGCGGCGAGGTCGGGCAGCTCCGACCGGGCCGCCGCCTCCGCCGCGGCGGCCAGCGCGGTCGCGCGTTCGGCGAGCTCCGCGGGCGTGCCGGCGTCCAGGGTGAACAGCTCCGCGTCCTGCGGCGAGTTGATCAGCGTCCGGGCGCGGGTGCCGACCCGGACGCGCCGGGACGGCCGCGGCGCCTCGACCACCAGGTGGGTGTTGATGCCGCCGAAGCCCATGGCGCTGACGCCCGCGCGGAGCGGCGCGCCGTCCGGCCACGCCTCGCCCTTGCGCAGGACGCGCAGCGCGTCGCGGCCCTCGTCCAGCAGCGGGTGCGGACGCTCGCAGCCGGTCGTCGGCGGCAGCACGCCCGCGCCCACCGACAGGACGCTCTTGATCAGCCCGGCGACGCCCGCGGCGGCCTTGGTGTGCCCGATGTTGGCCTTGATCGAGCCGACCGCGGCGGGCGGCGCGGACCCGCCGGCCGCGCGGCGCGCCTCGATCAGCGTCTCCAGCTCGGCCGCGTCGCCGACGGCCGTGCCGGTCCCGTGCCCCTCGAAGTAGGCGACCTCGTCCGGGCCGAACCCGGCGCGCCGGTAGGCGCGGTCCAGCGCCAGCCGCTGGCCGTCGGTCTCCGGACGGGTGATGCCGCCCGCCCCGTCGGACGACACGCCCCACCCGTCGATGAACCCGTGCACGCGGTGGCCCTTCGCGACCGCGTCCTCCTCGCGCATCAGCACGACCATGCCGCAGCCCTCGCCGGGCCAGAACCCGGCGGACCGCTGGTCGTAGACGCGCATCTCCTCGACGGCCAGTGCGCCGGCCCGGGAGAAGCCGATCAGCTCGGTGGCGTCGACGCTGATGTCCACGCCGCCCGCGACCGCGAGGTCCATGTCGCCGGTCAGCAGCGAGTTGCAGGCGGTGATGACCGACAGCAGCGACGACGCGCACGCGCCGTCCACCACGTAGCCGCCGCCGTTGAAGTCGAAGTGGTTGCAGATGCGGCCGGCGATCGTGTTGGACAGGCCGCCCGCCAGCGAGTCGCCGTCCGGGACGGGGAAGGGCGCCTTGTAGGAGTGCTCCAGGTCGGCGAGCAGCGTCGCGAGCCGGTCGGTCTCGACGTCGCCCTTCAGCGCGTCCGCCACCACGCGGCGGACGTACGGCCAGCGCAGCCGCATCTGCGCGGCGCGGATGCCCTCGCCGGTGAGGGAGTTGCCGACGAGCACGCCGGTGGTCTCGCCGGGCGCGCCGCGGCCCTCGGGGAATCCGGCGTCGGCCAGCGCCTCGGCCGCCGTCTCCAGCGCGAGCCAGTGGGTCAGGTCGGCGTTCCGGTAGGTGGAACCGGCGACCTTGAAGCGGACCCGGTCGAACTCCCAGTCGCGCAGCAGCGCCGCCTCGGTGATGTAGATGTGGTCGGCGGAACTCCGGTCGGCGTTGTAGTAGTCCTCCAGCCTGACCCGCTGGGACGGGATGCGGCGGAACGACCGCCGCCCGGCCAGGACGTTGTCCCACAGCTCTTCGGGAGACGAGGCGTCCGGGAACCGGCACGCCATGCCGACGATCGCTATTCGAGAACTCACATGCACCCAATGCGCCTGCGCATTCCCACGGACCCCCGTTTCGGGCATGCCGGAACAAACATCGGTGTCCCGAGGGTGAGAAAATGCGGCAAAGCCGTGACCGACCATTCTCGGAGCGTGCGGAACCCATGCCGGAGACCGCACCCGTTCCAAGATCAATCGCTAAGTTACTCGACTGTAGGAAGTCGGCTCAGCCTCCGTCAAGGGCCCAGGAGCAGCATTTAGAACGGACTTCTAGACCATGGACGCCCCCTGTCTGCCGCACTGTCCTCGGTCTTGCTCACTTACGCCCTGCCGTCCTGCGGCGTGCCCTGTTGACCGTTTCACGGGCCATTCTCCATACACGCCGCGACCACAAGAAAGCCGAGTGTAATAACATGGCCATTAATGCTCGTCGTGCCATCCCGATTCGGCGGCGCGTCCGGAGAAATCCGATTGCAGAATGGGCGATCCGGCCGGCCGGGGGACCCGTGGCACAGGCCGGAGCCCACCGCTGACACGAGAGATCATCGGGTCGGCGGTGCGGCCGTGTTGCCGGGTTGACCCCGTGCGACACGGGGGTCATCGTGGGTTGTATGACGAGTGCCGACTTCACGGCGATCGTCGATGCGCGGGGGATCGTGACCGGATGGAGCGATGCGGCCCTACGGTTGACGGGATACTCGGCTGAGGACGTCGTGGGCCGCCCGGCGACCGGACTGTTCGCCGGAGACTCCCTCGAAGCGTGGACGGCGGGCGCGCTCCCCCGGGTGGTCGTCCTGCGCCACCGGGACGGGCATCCCGTCGAACTGGCCCTGCGGGCCTGCCCCGTCCTGGGCGGGGACGGCGAACCGCAGGGATTCGTGGTCACCGCCACCGCCCCCGGCGGGCCGGAACCGACGGTGGCCGAGCGGGTGTTCCAGCAGGCGTCCGTCTCGATGTCCGCCTTCGACACCGGCCAGCGCTATCTGCGGCTCAATGACGTGGCCTGCCAGGTCATGGGGGTCTGCGAGGATTCGCTGACTGGCCGGTTCTACGGGCACACGGTTCCGGAGGACCAGACCAGCCTGGGTTTCCTCCGGCATCTGCGCGAGGTGGCCGAATCCGGGACCCCCTCCCACTACGAGAGCTACACGCACGCGCCCTCGGGGACCCGGGAGCACGCCTGGAACATCGAGATGTGGCCGGTCCGGGACGGCTCGGGCGAGGTCGCCGCGGTCGGCCTGGCCGCTTTCGACAGCAGCGAGCAGCACTGGGCCCGGCAGCGGCTGGCCCTGCTGAACGAGGCCTCGGCGACCATCGGCACCACCCTGGACGTGGTCCGGACCACTGAGGAACTGGTGGGGCTGGCCGTTCCGCGCTTCGCCGACTTCGCCAGCGTCGATCTGCTCGACTGGGTGCTGGCACCGGACATACCGGACCCTCCCGAGGCGGCGGCGGCGGCGCGTGCCGGCCTCGCGCTGCGCCGGGTCGCGCACCTGTCCGGAACCGCGGGAACGCCGGAGGCCGTCATCGGGCTGGGCGAGATGGACGCCTACCCGCCGTTCTCACCGCCCGCCCGGTCGCTGGCGGGCGGGCACCCCGTGCTCAGCGGGGCGGGGGAACCGGATTTCGACCGGTGGATGGCAGAGCACGCCGCGCGGGCGGCCAAGATCCACGAGCTCGACGTTCCCGTCCACTCGCTGCTGGCGGTGCCGCTGCGGGCCCGTGGGACCACGCTCGGAGTCGCGGTCTTCGTCCGCGCTCTGCGCCCGGAGTCCTTCGCCCGCGACGATGTCGCGCTCGCGGAGGAACTGGCGAGCCGGGCCGCCGTATGCGTGGACAACGCCCGGAGATTCACCCGTGAGCGGTCGACCGCGCTGACGCTCCAGCACAGCCTGCTGCCGCAGCGACTGCCCGGACAGGCCGCGGTGGAGGTGGCCCACCGGTATCTCCCGGCCGGTTCCCTGGCGGGCATCGGCGGCGACTGGTTCGACGTCATACCGCTGTCGGGATGCCGGGTCGCCCTGGTCGTCGGTGACGTGGTGGGGCACGGCATCCACTCCTCGGCGACCATGGGGCGACTGCGCACGGCGGTGCGGACCCTCGCCGACGTCGACCTGCCGCCGGACGAACTCCTCACCTACGTCGACGACCTGGTGGTCCACCTGGCGACGGACGAGAACCGTGACGATGACGTCGCGGAAATGGGCGCGACCTGCCTGTACGCGATCTACGACCCCATCTCGCGCGGCCTCGCCCTGGCCGGTGCCGGGCACCCCCCGCCCGCCCTGCTGCTGCCCGACGGCACCGTGCGGCTCGTCGAGATGTCCCCCGGACCCCCGCTCGGCATCGGCGGCCTGCCCTTCGAGTCGACGCGGCTCGAACTGCCCGAGGGCTCCATGCTCGCCCTCTACACCGACGGGCTCGTCGAGGGCCGTGACCGGGACCTCGACCGTGGCATCGAAGACCTGTGCGGGGCACTGGCCGCTTCCGGCGGCTCGCTGGAGGACGTGTGCGACACCGTGCTGGGCTCGCTGCCGGAACGGTCCGGTGACGACGTGGCGCTGCTGCTCGCCCGGACCCGCGCCCTGGGCGCCGACCAGGTCGCCACCTGGGATGTTCCGCCCGATCCCGCGGAGGTCGGCGCCGTCCGCAAGAACGTCCTCGCGCAGCTGGAGGACTGGGGGCTGGTCGAGACCGGGTTCGTCACCGAGCTGATCGTCAGCGAGCTGGTCACGAACGCGATCCGGTACGGCGATCCGCCCATCCGGCTGCGGCTGATCCGCGACCGCACGCTGATATGCGAGGTGTCGGACGCCAACACCACCTCGCCGCACCTGCGCCGTGCGCACGTCTACGACGAGGGCGGCCGCGGCCTGCTGCTCGTCGCCCAGCTCACCCAGCGATGGGGGACGCGGCAGACCACCACGGGCAAGACGATCTGGGCCGAGCAGTCGTTGCTGGAGCCGGGCGTTGCGTCCCATGGAACCTGACGCAGGTGAACTGGGGCGCGCCCCGCGCGCGCCACCGGCCGCCGCACCCTGCTGATCGCGTCCGGAGGCGCCGCCGATCTGCGCCGGGGCGACCCGGCTCTCCTGCACCCCGCCGACCGCCTGGTCCTCAACGACGTCGCCCCCGATGCCCTCCAGCACGCCCTCACACACCTGCCCGAGCCGGGGTGATCCCGCAGTCGGCATCGTGTTCCTCCCTGACGCGGCATCGGTCGTCAGTCGAGGCCTTCGATGATGCGGAGGTCGCGCTCGACGCCGTCGGCAAGTACGGCCAGCGCTTCCTGGTAGGCCGCAGTCTCGTATGCGGCGACCGCCTGTTCGAAGCTGTCGAACTCGATCAGGATGGTGCGCTCGGCGATTCCGGCGTCGCGTGCGACGACCCGGCTGCCGCGGGAGAGCAGCCGTCCGCCCGCGGCCTTGATGGCTGGACCGGCCAGCTTGTCGTAGGCAGCGACCTTCTCAGGGTCTGCGATGGTGCGGTAGGCGCTGACCCAGTAGCCCTTGGCCACGGTACCTCCTGTGTTCGGAATCGATGCTCGGAAGTATGCCCAGATCCATGATCGGCGCGCGAGGACGAGGCTGGTCATCGTCGTGATCGCCATCGCGGCGACGCCGACCAGCGCCGCGGTGGTGTAGGCGCCGTCGTCCGGGAAGAGGCGGCCGGTGTCGGTGCCGGCGGCCAGGACCAGACCGCCGATGGCGCTGCCCAGGGAGTACCCGACGCTGCGGACGATGTAGTTGAAGCTCATGGCGCTCGACGTCTCGCTCTTGGGCGTGACGGCCAGGATGACGCCGGGCATGGCGGCCGAGAAGCTGCCGACGCCGAAGCCCAGCATGCCCATGGCCACGAGCAGTTCGGCCAGGTTGGACCGGGCCGCCGCGAACAGGACGAACCCGCCGCCGACGATGGCGGCGCTGCCGGCCAGGAGGAGGGGGCCGTCGATCCGTTCGCGGAGCCGGGGCGTGAGCTTGCCGGCGACGAACCCCAGCACGGAAAACGGGATGAGGACCAGCCCCGCCACGAAGGTGGTCAGCCCGAAGCCGTAGCCGGCGCTGTGCGGCGTCTGCGCGTAGCGGGTGATGAGCGTGAGCAGGAGGTACATGCCGCTCCCGCCGACGAACATGGCGATGTTCGCCCCGGCGACCGCCGGGTGCCGTACCGCCCGGACGTCGACCAGAGGCGTCGTGCTGCGCAGCTCGGAGGCGGTCCAGACGCACAGCAGGAACACGGCGGCAACGGCAAGGGGCACCGCCACGGCGAGGTGTCGGCTCCACAGGCTCCTCTCGCCGGCCAGGAACAGGACGAGGAGCAGTCCGCCCGCCAGGACGAGCGCACCGGCCACGTTCACGTGAGCGGAGCGGCCTTCGGGAGCTGCGGGCATGGAGCGCCAAGCGGTCAGGAATGCGATGGCGGTGACGAGCAGGCCGAAGCCGTAGGCGGCCCGCAGTCCGCCGAACTCGGCGAGCAGCGCGGCCAGCGGGTAGCCGACGCCGGCTCCGATGATGGAGACCACTGAGATCAGGGCGATCGTGGCCGCGCCGCGCTCCTCGGGAAGATGGTCGCGGGCCACGCCCATCATCAGCGCCGTGAGACCGAGTCCGACGCCTTGGGCCGCTCTGCCGGCGAGCAGCCAGGCGAACGGCAGCGGCAGCACGGTGAGCGCGCTGCCGACGACGACGATCGCCAGCGTGGCGAGAATCGTGGCCCGTCGGTGCGGACCGGCGCCGAGCCGGCCGAGGACGGGTGTGGCGACGGCGCCGCTGAGCAAGGCGATGGTCAGCGTCCACTGCGCGCTGTCGAGGGAGACGTGGAACGTGGTCGCCACGCTGGTGATGAGCGGCGCCCCGAGGCTGGCGACCGCCGCCACGACCAGGGCGATGAACATCAGGGCGGGGACCAGCAGACGTGCCTCGGAACGTATCAGGGCAGTACTCATGGGCTGGTCATGAGCCTGGGCCGCGGTCACCGGTCCGACTCCTCTCGGGCGTGGCTTTCGAGCTCTGCCAGATGCAGCAGGGCCGGAAGGGCCGCTGCCAAGGCCTCGACCTCGTCACCGGTGAGTTCGTCGATCAACCGCGCGTACGCGTCGACGCCCGCCTGGCGCCGTGCCCGGACGTACGACGCGCCGGCCTCGGTCAGGCACACCAGCGTGACCCGCTTGTCGGACGGATCGCCCGTCCGCTCGACCAGCCCGGATTCCTCCATCACCCGGACCAGGACGGTCATCGCGGGCTGGGTGACGCCCTCGGCCACCGCCAGATCGGTGATCCGTCGCGGGCCGGTCTTGTCCAGGGTCGCCAAGGTGGCGGCGGACGTCAGGCTCATGTCGCGGGGAAGGCGTCTCACGGCCCTGGTGGCCAGACCGTAGAGGGCTGACCCGATGGCATCGGAAGCGCCGTGCACGACCCCTTGGCGACTCATGCCTGAAGCATAGCAGCTTTATATACATCCTTTATGCATCTCACTGCCGACCAACCTCCACAGACCGAACACGGGGGTCGATCTGGCGGCCGCCTTCATGTAATGAGACACTTACTCCAGTTTGTTGCACGACGACTGGTGAGGTGTGAGATTTGCCCGCGACCGTCCAGCCCCCCGAGAGCGTCACGTGGCGCGTGCACATCGACCGGTCCATGTGGGTCGGTGGGGTGCGCAGCCTCATGCTTCAGGCGCTGCACCCCATGGCCATGTGGGGTGTCTGGCAGAACTCCAACTTCCGCGAGGACCCGTTCGGCCGGCTCCAGCGCACCTCCGACTTCGTCGGCCTGGGGACGTTTGGCAGCCCCGAGGAGGTCGAGGAGGCCGCCTACCGGGTGCGGGAGATCCACCGGAGCCTGCGCATCCTGAACCACGACACCGGCAGGAAGGAACGGCTCGACCAGCCTGAGCTGCTGCTCTGGGTGCACTGCGCCGAGGTCTACTCCTACCTGGAGGTGGCGCGCCGGGCAGGGCTACCGCTGACCGGCGCCATGGCCGACCGGTACCTGGACGAGCAGCGCTGGTCGGCGACGCTCGTCGGGCTCCACGCCGAGGACGTCCCGGGCAGCGTCGCGGACATGGAGGCGTTCTTCGCCGACATGCGTCCCCGGCTGCGGGTCACCGAGGAGGCGGCGGAGACCGTCCGGTTCCTGATGTGGCCCACCATGCCGGAGAACCTGCGGTTCCTCGCGCCGGGAAAGCCGGGCTACTTCCCGTTCGGGGCGCTCTGCTACTACACCCTGCCGGACTGGGCCCGCCGCATGTACGGGGTGCTCCCCGAGGTGCCGCGGCCGGCGGTGACGGCGGCGCTGAGGTCGTTCCGGCTCGCGCTGAACTCCGTGCCGGAGCGGCTGCACGACTACGCGTTCGCCAAGAACACCCGCGACATGCTCGAACGGTCGAGGCAGCGGCTCGCGGCGGAGGGATACGACCTCGGCAAGGGGCTCTACGGCCTGCGCGACCCGCGCCGCTGGCCCGATCAGCGGGCCCTCGCCCCGGCCTAGACGACGTCGACGGGAAGGGCCGCCCAGGGCTCCTTGCGGGGGGCGGCCTCCCGGCCCTCCGGGCAGTGGCGGGCGAAGTCGCACCACGAGCACAGGTTGCCCGGACGCGGCGGGAACAACTCGTCGTACCGGGCGTGGTCGACGCCGCCGTCCTGGGGTTCCGCCACGCGAGGCTTCGGAACACCGCCCCCCGGAAGGGCTTTGTAAGCCTCGTCCGCCGCGGACGCCTCGGCGGCGATCTGTTCGGCGCGGCGCATGTGCCGGGCGAGCGACTCGTCGGTGTGCTCCCACACCGCGACCTCGCCCGACGGCAGGTGGTGCAGCTCGACGCGGCGGCACGGGCGGCGCAGGACGCGGGACGACGCCACCGCGTAGATCGCCAGGGCGAGCGAGCCGCGCGCGTCGTCGGCGGTCAGGACGTGCCGTCCCGTCTTGTAGTCGACGACGACGAGCTCGGGGCCGCGCGCGTCCAGCCGGTCGATGCGCCCAGAGACGGCGATCCGGTCGGTGCGGGTCGCGACCGTGCGTTCGACGCCGAGCGGCTCGTCGTGGGGATCGAGACCGGCGGCGTACCGTTCGGTCATCTCGCGGGCGCGCTCGCGCCACTCGGCGGACTGGGCCTCGTCCCGGAACCCGTCCGTCAGCCAGCCGCGGGCCAGCAGGGTCCCGGCGGCCTCGGGCGTGCGCTCGCGGACGGGCAGCCGCCACCAGCCGGCGAGCGCGTTGTGCACGCTCACGCCGACGCTGTTGTGCGCCCACCGCGGCCCCTTCGGCGGCATCGGACGATCGAGGTAGGTCATCCGGTAGCGGCGCGGGCAGTCCAGCCAGGTGTTCAGCCTCGACGGCGTGCACGCGTACAGCCGCTGGGGCATACCGTCGAAGCCCAGCTGCTCAGCACCCACGCCCAGCGTCCCCGGTCAGTCTTCCTGCGCCAGGGAGCCCCAGCTCTCCCAGCGGGAGTCCTCGTCGCCGACCGTGGTCTCGTCGCCCTGGGCGGGGAGGATCCGCAGGTCCTTCGGCAGCGGGGTCAGCAGCGCGCCGATCGAGTTGAGCTGCTTGCGCAGGTCCTCGTAGACGCCGCCGATGGAGCCGGGACGGCCGCGGTGCAGGGTGTCGCCGGAGAACAGCAGGCCGAGCTGCTCGCTGATCACGCACACGCTGCCGGGCGTGTTGCCCGGGGTGTGCAGGATCTCCAGCTGCGCCTCGCCGATCTCGAAGATGCCGCCGTCCTCCAGCCAGATGTCGGGTTCGAGGGACCGCAGCGCCTTGGCGTCGTCCTCGTCCTCCTCCTCCTTGGCGAGGCGGCCGAAATAGTCGCGCCACAGCAGCCGGTCGGCGCGGTGCAGCGCGATCGGCGCCCAGTTCTCCTCGTCCTCCTCGCCGGCGGCGGCGACCTCCAAGACCACGTTGAGGTGGTGCTCGTTGCCGTCGGTCAGCAGGACGGCCATGACCTCGCGGTCACCGACCTCCTTGAGGATGGCCTCGGCGTCGTACGCCGGGTCGATCACGATGACCTCGTCGTCGTCGCCGACGATGTAGGTGTTGCTCTCGACGTCGTACTCGGTGTCGTCGAGGGTCAGCGTCCCCGACGTCACCACCTGTTCGATGCGCGCGTCCACACTTCGCACCCTACCGTGATTCTCGGCGCCCATCGGGCAGACGGAGATCACCGCCCGTCGCGGCCGCGAGCAGCGTCTCGAAGGCGTCCGGAGCGGTCGTCTCGGCGCCGATCCGGTCGCCGGTCAGCGCCCCGTGGTCGTCGCTGGACCCGGTCCCGACCAGGCCGAGCCCGGCGGCGAGGTCGCGCAGCCGGGCGCGGTCCTCGGGGGCGTGGTCGGGGTGGTCGATCTCGACCCCGGCGAGCCCGGCGGCGGCGAGACCCTCGATCACCTCGTCCCCGAAGACGTATCCGCGGCGGCGCGCACGCGGGTGCGCCAGCACGCACACTCCTCCGGCCGCGCGGACCAGCTCGACCGCCCGTGCCGGGTCGAGCGCGTACCGCTCGACGTGGGCGCGGCCGCCCTGCGCGATCCACTGCTGCGTGAACGCCTCCTCCGGCGCCTCGATCGCACCGGCCTCGACCATGGCCCGCGCGATGTGCGGGCGTCCGACCGCCTCGCCCCTGGCCAGCGCGCGGACCATGCCCCACGTGACGTCCACGCCCAGTTCACGGAGCCGGTCCACCATGCCCCGCGCCCTGATCACCCGGTCGTCGCGGACCCGGGCCAGCTCGGCGGCCAGCGCGGGCTCGGCGGGGTCGAACAGGTAGCCGAGGAGGTGGAGGCTCCGGCCGTCCTGCTTGCACGACAGCTCGATGCCGGGGACGAGCGTCAGGCCGTCCGGCAGCGCGTCGGCGGCCTCGTCCCATCCGGTGACGGTGTCGTGGTCGGTGAGGGCGAGGACGTCCACCCCGTTCCGCCGCGCCCGCCGGACGACCTCCGCGGGCGGACGGGTGCCGTCGGACGCGTGGCTGTGGCAGTGCAGATCGATCCGCATGGCCCCTTCATATCAAGCGGCCCTGGCCGTCAAGGGGCCACAGAGTCAAGGGGCGGTCACGCGTCGAGGCGCGGGCTGTGGGCGCCGTAGGGGAGATCGAGTTCCATTCCCGGCTCGCGGAGGTCGAGGAGGGTCAGCCGTTCCAGCAGGAGCACCCCGGCGTCGGCGGGCCACAGGATCGTCCACAGCCAGTTGCCCATCGCCTCCCCCGCGTAGACGGCCCGGTCGGGGCGGGCGCCGACCGCCCACATCGGCACGGACTGGCCGCACGTCGCGGCCGGGCCGCTGACGTCGAGCTTCACGTGCGGCGGGCTCCCGTTGAACGCCTCGCCGGGGTCGGCGCCCGCCAGCCCGGCGAAGTGGGCGCCGAGCCCGATGCCGGGCTCCTCGGCGATCAGCACCATGTCGGCGGGACCGCGCAGAAGGCCCGGCCCGGACACGGCGACGGCCGTCGCCCGCGCGCCGGAACGATCGTCCCCGACCGTGGTGAACCCCGTGACGAGCCAGGCCGGCGGAAGAGGCCAGGGCGTCCAGACGGGGACTCTCGCGTCGCGCAGCACGGCGGCCAGCCCGTCCGGGCCGGGACGCTTGGACGGCTGCCTCGGCAGTACGGCGCCGTGCACGCCGCAGCTCCAGTCGCTGGACCAGAGGCTCGGCGCGCTGAGAGGGCCCGCGCATCGCGGGCATGTGGGCTCCGCCCTCATGAGTACCCACCCTGCGCGGCGACATCGCGGCTCGTCAAGCGCGGGCCGCTCACCGCCTGGAAAACAGGCGGAAAAATGGGGTCATGCGAGTGCGTTGCGTGGGCGGGATCGTGCGGGACGGCGACGGGCGGCTGCTCCTGGTGCGGCGCGGGCGCCCGCCCGGCGAAGGCCTGTGGTCCATTCCGGGCGGACGCGTCGAACCCGGCGAGGACGACCCGGCGGCGGTCGCCCGCGAACTGAGGGAGGAGACCGGCCTGGACGTTCTCGTCGGCCCGCTGGCCGGGACCGTGGAGCGTCCCGGGCCCGGCGGCGTCACCTACGAGATCCACGACTACACGGCGACCGTGGCCGGCGGGACGCTCCGGGCGGGGGACGACGCGTCCGACGTGCGCTGGGCGTCCCCGGACGACCTGCGCGACCTCCCGGTCACCCCTGGGCTGCTCGACGCCCTCGCGCTGTGGGGCGTCCTATGAGACGGGTTCCGGCTCCGAGGCGGCCGCCACCGGCACCTCGTCCTCGGCCGTGACCCTCTGGATCCGCATCCGGCGCGCCACCAGCACGACGACCCCCGCGTACAGCGCCATCGGGACGATGTCCGCCACGACGACCTGCCACGGGACGCCACCCTGCTCGATGTCGAGTTGGCCGACCGCCGCCGGGCCGAGGAACGCCATCAGGTTGTTGAACACGTGCAGGGCGATGCCCGACTCCAGGCCGCCCGTGCGCACCGCGAGCCACGCCGCGATCGCGCCGAAGGCGAAGATGTCGAGGATCCCCCAGCCCGTATAGCCGTGCCCGGCCGTGAACAGCGCGGAACCGACGACGATCCCCGGCCACGGCGTGCGGAAGACGACGCTGAACGCGCGTCCGGCGCGTCCCCTGGCGTTCTCCAGCGTGCAGGCGCCCACGGCCTGGAGCATCCAGCCGCGGAACGCGTACTCCTCCGCCGCCGACTGGAACGGCACGAGCAGGATGATGACGATGGCAGGGGCGAGGAACCGCCCCCACCCCACCCAGTGGTCGTCGCCGCCGGACTGGTCGTCCAGCGTGGCGGCCGCGATGAGCGACGCCCCGTAGGACACGGCGCAGAACAGGATCGCGAGGCCGGAGCAGACCAGCATCCAGCGCCAGCGCAGCCGCCCGGCGACCGAGGACAGCGTCCCCGGCCGCCGCCGCTGGACGCCCCACGCCGCGAGCAGCACCACCGGCAGGAACAGCGCCAGCGACCCGAGGTTGAACGCCAGGTCGGCGGTCTCGTCGCCGAAGATCGAGTCGACGTCGGTGCCGGACGTGTCCGGGACGTCGCCGGTGACCACCAGCCGGATGATGGTCCCGATGACCATCACGCCGATCGCCAGGGCCATCCCCACGACGACGATCCCGAGGCTCCCGACCAGCGGCCGCCACCACCGGTGCACCTCGTTGCGCGCCAGCCGGTGGAACGGGACCCCCTTCGGCGACTCCACCGTCCACGGCCGCTTGACGGGCGGCGTCCCGTACCCGCCGCCATAAGGCCCCGGCCCGTACGGCCCCGGAGGGTGCCCATGACCATGCGCCGGGTCGTACGGCCGCCGCTCCCCGTAAGGCTGCTGACCGTAGGACTGCGGCTGACCGTAAGGCTGCGGCTGACCGTAGGGCTGGGCGTATCCCTGCGGACTACCGTAGAGCTGCGCCTGGCCGGAAGGTTGCGGCTCGCCATAGGGCTGCCGCCGGCCGTAAGGCTGCTGCTCGCCGTAGGGGTGCGGCTGGCCGTAGGGGTGTCCGGGGGCGCCGGGGCGTGGTGGGGCGGGCGGGGGCGGGTCCGCCGGCGGCTCGCGGTCGAGATCAGGGTCCAGCGGAGCCCAGCCGTTGGTTTCCCCTGGCTCTGACACGTGTGACCCCTCCCGGAAACGTTCGCGTAGGTGGTACGAATCGTAAGGGGCGTTCAGTTCCCGGACGCGTCGAAGCGCTTCGTGCGCGTCAACCCCGCGGCGCGGCCCTTGGCGGCGATGACGAGCGCCATCTTGCGGGACGCCTCGTCGATCATCTCGTCGCCGAGGCGGGCTGCGCCGCGGCCCTCGCCCAGGGAGTGCTCGTAGGCGTCCAGGATCAGCTCGGCGTGGTCGTAGTCGTCCTGGGACGGGGAGAACACCGCGTTCCCCGCCTCGATCTGGGACGGGTGCAGCACCCACTTGCCGTCGAAGCCGAGCGCGGCGGAGCGCCGCGCGACGCGGGTGAAGGCGTCCACGTCGCGGACGTTGAAGTAGGGGCCGTCGATCGCCTGCAGGTCGTTGGCGCGGGCGGCCATCAGGATCCGCATCAGGATGTAGTGGTAGGCGTCGCCCTCGGTGTAGCCGGGCGGCTGCTCGCCGACCACCAGGGTCTTCATGTTGAGCGAGGCCATGAGGTCGCCGGGGCCGAGGACGAGGGTCTCCAGCCGGGGCGAGGACGCGGCGATCGCGTCGATGTTCACCATGCCGCGGGCGTCCTCGATCTGCGCCTCGATGCCGATCCGGCCGGCGGGGAGGCCCGTCGCCCGCTCGATCTGGGTGAGGAGCCGGTCGAGCCACTGGACGTGGGTCGCGTCCGGCACCTTGGGCAGCATGATCGCGTCGAGCCGGGCCCCGGCGCCCTCGACGACCTCGATCACGTCCCGGTAGGCCCATGGGGTCTCCAGGTCGTTGACGCGCACCACCCGGGTCTTGCCCGTCCAGTCGCCGTCGTTGAGCGCGGCGACGACGGTCCCGCGCGCGTCCTCCTTGGCGGACGGCGCGACGGCGTCCTCCAGGTCGAGGAAGATCTCGTCGGCGGGGAGCCCCTGCGCCTTCTCGATGAAGCGGGGATTGCTGCCCGGGACGGCGAGGGTGGTACGTCGAGAGCGCATGGCCCGGATGCTATCCAGCGGGTGTGAGACCCTCGGGGCATGGGTCTGAACAGGGCGCTGGTGGAGGAGGCGGCCAAGAAGTCGGGGCTGCTGTGGCTGGACCTGCCCGGCCTGCCGCAGCCGCGCGCCGCCTGGCACGTGTGGCACGACGGTTCCGCCTATGTGCTGACCGGCGGGGAGGGCGAGCAGCCGCTTCCCGGGCTGCCGGAGTCCGCGCACGTGACGGTGATCCTGCGCAGCAAGGACAAGGGCGGCCGGCTCGTCTCGTTCGTCGCCGAGGCCGAGCAGGTCGAGCCCGGCACCGAGCTGTGGGACGAGGTCACGCCGATCCTCGCCAAGGAGCGCCTCAACGCGGCCACCCACGAGGGCCAGGTGGAGGCGTGGGCCACCGATTCGTGGATCATCCGGCTCACCCCCACCGACGAGGTGGTCGAGGCGTCGGAGGGGTACGCGACCGTCCGGCCCGTGCCGACCCCCGCGACGACGGCGGGCCCTCCCCCGCGCCTGTACGGCGGCAAGCGCCGCGCCGTCGACCGGTAGCCGTCACATCGGGAGTTCGCGCCCCTCGGCGATGGAGCGGAGCTTGTCGGGGTTGGCGACGAGGTGGATCGCCTGGACGCGGCCCGTGTCGTCCAGATCCACGGTGACCGTGCTGATCGGGCCGTTCGGGCCGTCCACGACGAGGGCCGGCTCGCCGTTGATGTCGACCCGCCGGATCAGCATGTCGGCCGGCTCGACGCCCGCGTAGGGCTGGCGGGCGATGCCGGTGAGCCAGCGGACGACCTTGTCGGAGCCGTGGATGATCCGCCGCGCCGCCCTGACCTTGCCGCCGCCGTCCGTCCAGAGCGCGACGTCGGGGGCGAGGACCTCCATGAGCCGGTTGATGTCGCCGCCGAGGACCGCGTCCAGGAACCGGTCGGTGACCTCGCGCCGCTCGGCGCCGCCCGCCTCGAAGCGGGGCCGCCGCGCCTCCACGTGCTTGCGGGCGCGGGTGCCGAGCTGCCGCACCGACACCTCGGAGCGGTCCAGCGCCTTCGCGATCTCGGCGTAGGGGTAGCCGAAGACCTCCTTGAGGACGAACACGGCGCGTTCGAGGGGGCTCAGCGTCTCCAGGACGACCAGCATCGCCATCGACACCGACTCCGACAGCTCGGCGTCCTCGGCGACGTCCGGGGAGGTCAGCATCGGCTCGGGCAGCCACGGCCCCACATACGTCTCGCGCCGGACCTGTGCCGAGCGCAGCCGGTCGAGCGCGACGTTGGTGGTGATCCGGACGAGGTACGCCTTGGGGTCGGCCACGCCGGACCGGTCGGCCGCCGACCAGCGCAGCCAGGCGTCCTGCACGGCGTCCTCGGCGTCCGCCGCGGTGCCGAGCATCCGGTAGGCCACCGCGAAGAGCAGGTTCCGGTGCTCCTCGAAAGGTTCCTCGAACGCTTCGCTCACGGTCATCAACCCTTTCATGTCCCTCTCGCCACCAGGACGGCAGGGGCGGGCGCGATGTGACATACCGGTCCGGATCAGGCGGGAGATCATGGGTAGTGTCCTGGCCATGAGCGGAGCTCCGACACGGGTGTTCATCGCCCGGCTCGCGGGCATCGCGGTCTTCGACCCGGCGGGCGACCAGGTCGGCCGGGTGCGCGATGTCGTGGTCGCGCTGCGCCTGGCGCCGCGCCCGCCGCGGGTGCTCGGGCTGGTGGTGGAGGTCGCGTCCCGCCGCGCGGTGTTCCTGCCGATCACCCGCGTGACGGTGATCGAGGCGGACGCGATCATCTTCGACGGGCGGCTGAACGTGCGCCGGTTCCAGAAACGCGGGTCGGAGACGCTGGCCATCGCCGAGATGCTGGACCGGACGGTCCGGTTCCGCGATGACGGCGAGCAGGTCTCCGTCGTGGACGTGGCGATGGAGCCGACCCGGACCCGCGACTGGCATGTCACCAAGGTCGCCGTCCGCCGCCGGACCGGCCGGGGCCTGCGCAAACGCGGGGAGAGCCTGGTCGTGGACTGGGACGCCGTGGAGGGGTTCTCCGCCGTCGAGCACGGGCAGGGCGCCGCCGGGCTGATCGCCGCGTTCGAGCGGATGAAGCCCGCCGACCTCGCCAACATCGTGCACGAGCTGCCCGAGAAGCGCCGCACCGAGGTCGCGGTCGCGCTGGACGACGAGCGGCTCGCGGACGTCCTGGAGGAGCTGCCCGAGGACGACCAGGTCGAGATCCTCGGCAAGCTCGGCGTGGAGCGGGCCGCCGACGTCCTGGAGGCCATGGGCCCGGACGACGCCGCCGACCTGCTCGGGGAGCTGCCGACCGAGCAGCGGGAGCGGCTGCTGACGCTGATGGAGCCGCAGGACGCGGCGCCGGTGCGGCGGCTGCTCACCTACGCCGACCAGTCGGCGGGCGGGCTGATGACGACCGATCCGGTGATCGTCGCGCCGGACGCGACGGTCGCCGAGGCGCTCGCGCTGATCCGCAATCCCGACCTGAACCCGGCGCTGGCCGCGCAGGTGTACGTGTGCCGGCCGCCGACCGCGACGCCGACAGGCCGGTACCTCGGCACCGTCCACTTCCAGCGGCTGCTGCGGGAGCCGCCGCCGACGCTGGTCAGCGGGATCGTGGACGCCGAGCTGGATCCGCTGCGGCCCACCATGTCGCTGGAGGCCGTCGCGATGTTCCTGGCCACCTACAACCTGGTCGCGGGCGCCGTCGTGGACGAGACCGGGCATCTGCTCGGCTCGGTGACGATCGACGACGTCCTCGACCACCTGCTGCCCGAGGACTGGCGGGAGACCGCGATGGAAGCGAGCGCCGAGGGGTCCGCCGATCCCGAGGAAGAGGCTCTCCGGGGGACGACATGATGACGACACGCCAGCTGACCTCGCGCCTGGACCAGCCGCGGGAGCTCCGCCGGACGCTCCTGCCGCGCCCGCACTACGATCCCGAGTCGTTCGGGAGGCTGTCGGAACAGATCGCGCGGTTCCTCGGGACGGCCAGGTTCATCGTCTACATGACCGTGTTCGTCGCCGTGTGGATCGTGTGGAACCTGTTCGCGCCGCCGGCGCTGAAGTTCGACCCGTACCCGTTCATCTTCCTGACGCTGATGCTGTCGCTGCAGGCGTCCTACGCGGCGCCGTTGATCCTGCTGGCCCAGAACCGGCAGGACGACCGGGACCGCGTCCAGTACGAGCAGGACCGGGCCCGCAACGACCGGAGCATCGCCGACACCGAGTACCTCACGCGGGAGATCGCCGGGCTGCGCGTCGCGCTGAGCGAGGTCGTGACCCGCGACTTCCTGCGCTCGGAGCTCCAGCAGATCCTCAGGGAGCTGGACGCCAAGGAGCCGATCCCCTAGAGGGGAGCCCGCTCGTCGGCGAGCTTGTCCAGGATGTGCCGGAGGGTGCGGAGGTCGGGCTCGTCCAGCCTGCTCAGCACGTAGTCGCGGACGCCCTGCCGGTACGTGGGGGTGGCCTCGGCGAGCCGGTCCCGGCCGGGGCCCGTGAGGGCGGCGAACAGCCCGCGGGCGTCGCTCGGGCAGGACTGCCTGATCACCAGCCCGTCCCGCTGCAGCCGGTCGACGAGCCTGGTCAGCCCGCTGCGCGACAGAAGCACGCGGTCGGCGAGATCGTTCATCCGCAGCCGCCCGTCCGGTACCTCGCCGAGGTGCATGAGCACGTCGTAGGAGCCGAGCGCGAGGTCGTGGCGGGCCAGCAGGTCGGCCTGCAGCCGGCGGGAGATCAGCGCCTCGGCGCGCAGCATCGTCCGCCATGCGATCAGCTCGGCGGCGGCCGAGAGGGTACCGCTTGTCACGGACCGATGGTACGGCCGGGCGGCCGTCCGGCGCGATGGGGACGTACACGGCGTGTGAGGACGGACACCCTGATTGGCGAGCATCGGCTTCGGGTTCATACCATGGACGCATGGCCTCCCAGTTGACGACCGAGCGGGTGAACGCCGCGCTTGCCACGGTGCTCGATCCTGAGATCCGCAAGCCCATCACCGAGCTCGACATGGTCAAGAGCGTCGACATCGACGCGGACGGCACCGTCCGCGTCGGCGTCTACCTGACCGTGGCCGGATGTCCGATGAAGGACACCATCACCAAGAACGTCACGGAGGCCGTCGCCAAGCTCGACGGGGTGTCCTCGGTGCGCGTCGAGCTCGACGTGATGAGCGAGGAGCAGCGCAAGGAGCTGCAGACCAAGCTGCGCGGCGGGCAGCCCGCCAAGGAGATCCCGTTCGCCCGGCCGAACTCGCTGACCAAGGTGTACGCGGTGGCGAGCGGCAAGGGCGGCGTCGGCAAGTCGTCGGTGACGGTGAACCTGGCCGCCGCGCTGGCCGCGCAGGGCCGCAAGGTCGGGGTCGTGGACGCCGACATCTACGGCCACTCGGTGCCGCGGATGCTGGGCGTGGACAACCCGCCCACCAAGGTCGAAGACATGATCATGCCGCCGTCCGCGCACGACGTGAAGGTGATCTCGGTCGGCATGTTCACCGCCGGGAACCAGCCGGTCGTGTGGCGCGGGCCGATGCTGCACCGGGCGCTCCAGCAGTTCCTCGCGGACGTCTACTGGGGCGACCTCGACATCCTGCTGATGGACCTGCCGCCCGGCACCGGCGACATCGCGATCTCCGTCGCGCAGCTGCTGCCGTCCGCGGAGATCCTCGTCGTCACCACGCCGCAGCAGGCCGCCGCCGAGGTGGCCGAGCGGGCCGGCGCGATCGCCGCCCAGACCCACCAGCAGGTCGTCGGTGTGATCGAGAACATGTCCTACCTGACCTGCCCGCACTGCGGTGAGCAGCAGCACATCTTCGGCGAGGGCGGCGGCCAGACGGTCGCGGACGCGCTGACGAAGACGCTCGGGACCCGCGTCCCCATGCTCGGCCAGGTGCAGATCGACCCGCGCCTGCGCGAGGGCGGCGACAACGGCGTCCCCCTGGTGCTCTCCGACCCGGACGCCGGCGCCGCCAAGGAACTCCGCACCATCGCCGACGAACTCGGCGGCCGCACCCGAGGCCTGGCCGGCATGTCCCTCGGCATCAGCCCAAAGGGCCGGTAACGCCCGCAGCCCCGGCCACGGGCCGGGTGGCCGGAGGGCGTTCTACGCCCGGAGGTCGCCCGGCCCGCCGGGCGGGAGGCAGTTTCACGAGACGCGGAGCGGATCGGGAAGCGGTCTTCCGCCCGTAACGGGGGTTCCAGGGGGTCGCCCCCTGGGTTAAGTCGCCTCGTTGTCGAACGGGGGCTTTTCGCCGTGGTCCAGGTCGCCGGCGGTGGTGGCGTATGAGGGCTCGTCGTCGAAGAGGCCGGAGTCGTTCTTCAGGAAGGTGTCGTCGTCCTCAAGGAGGTGCTTGCGGACGAACGTCTTCGGGTTGAGGTCGTTGAGGTCGAAGTCCTTGAACTCGGGCCCGAGCCCTTCCTGCAGGTCGGCCTTGGCGGTGTTGGCCATCTCGCGGAACTGCCGCAGCATGCGGCCGGCCTGCCCGGCGACCTGCGGCAGTTTGTCCCCGAAGATGACCAGGGCCAGGACGACGAGCACCGCCATCTCACCGAGTCCGACGTCGAACAACCCGTCCTCCACACAGCCAAGGGGACCGGCCCTGCGGCGGGCCGGTCCCTTTAGCGTATCCCCAGCCCGGATGAACCAGGTCTGAACATTCGTGCCCTTCGTACGGGGACGCCCCCGCGCGCCGGGCCGGTCAGTCGGCGCCGAGCGTGACCTCGGCCGTGCTCTCCTTGCCGCCCCGCTGGTAGGTGATCTTGATGCGGTCGCCGGGGGCGCGGCTGCGGATCTGCGCGATCAGGTCGGTGGCGTCCTCGATCGGCTTGTCGTCGACCTTGGTGATCACGTCGCCGGGCTTCAGGCCGGCCTTGTCGGCCGGGCCGCCCTTGGTCACCGGGTCCTGCCCGTTGACCGGCTGCGGCATGATCCGGGCGCCGCCCTCCTGGTAGCGCGGGTCGGGCAGCACGCCGAGCTTGGCCTGCTTCACCGTCCCGCTCCGGATGATCTCCTCGGCGACCCGCTTGCCCTGGTTGATCGGGATCGCGAAGCCGAGGCCGATGCTGCCGCTCTGCTGCTCGCCGCCGAGCGACTGGCCGCCGAGCGTGGCGATCGCGGTGTTGATGCCGATCACGCGGCCCTTGGCGTCCACCAGCGGGCCGCCCGAGTTGCCGGGGTTGATCGCGGCGTCGGTCTGGATCGCGTTGAGGTAGGACGCGTCGGCGCCGCCCTCGCCCTGCGTCGGCACGGCCCGGTTCAGCGAGCTGACGATGCCGGTGGTGACCGAGCCCTGCAGGCCGAGCGGCGAGCCGATCGCGATCACCGGGTCGCCGACGGCGATGGCGCTGGAGTCGCCGACGGCCAGCGGGGGCAGCGAGTGCTGGCCCTCGGGCTTCAGCACGGCCACGTCCGAGCTCGGGTCGGCGCCCTTGACGGTGGCGGGCAGCGTCTTCTTGTCGTTGAAGACGATCTGGATCTGCCCGGAACCGCCGCCGGTGCCGGCGACGACGTGGTTGTTGGTGATGACGTAGCCGCCGTTGACGATGAAGCCGGTGCCGCCCACCTCGCCCTGCGAGGACTGGACGCGGATCATCACGACGCTCGGCAGCACCCGCTGCGCGACGCCCGCGACCGAGTCGGGCGGGCGGCTCTGCACCTTGGTGTCGTTGCTGTCGTTGCCGCCGAGGCTGACCGAGCCGCCGTTGTCGTCGTCGGTCGCGATGACGCCGATCCCGGCGCCGACGGCGCCGGCGACGAGCGCGACGATCAGCGCGACGACGGCGAGGAGCCCGAGGCCCGGGCCGCCGCGCGACGACGACGGGAGCGCCGGGACGGGCGCCCAGTTGGGGCCGGCGCCGCCGGGCGGCATCCCGAAGCCGGCCATGGGCCGGGGACCGCCTGGCGGCGGCGGGCCCGGTGGCGCGGGCGGCGGGCCCATCGGCGGGCGGCCGGGCGCGGGCGGCGGCGGGCCCTGGTGGGAGCGCTGCGGCCAGCCCCCGTACGGGGGCCCCTGCGCGGCCCGCGGGTCCTGGTTGTGCGGGACGAACCCGGGGCGCTGACGGTCGTCGGGGGTGTCCACCGGCGGCTTGTCGAGCTGGACGGGCGGCGGGGGCTGCGGCATGTCGTGCGACGCGACCTCCTGCAGCGGTACCTCCTGCGGCCCCATGTCGGCGCCGGACAGTACGTCCTCGCTGGTGTCGGGCGGGCCGCCGAGCGAGTCCGGCGGCGCGAATCCCCCGGCCACCAGGCGGTCCCCGTCCTCGCCCGTGTCGCGGGCGGGCTCCGGCTCGGCCTCGTCGGCGGCACCCGGCTCGGGGTCGTCGACCGCGTCGGCCGGGAAGCTCTGCCCGGGCTCGGGGTCGTCCGCCGGCTGCTCCAGGGGGATCTCCCGGTCGGTCACCGTCTCGGGAGGAGCCGCCGCCTCCTGCCGCTCAGGCTCCTGGCCGGGGACGACGTCGTCGTCCTCCGACGGCGCCCCGCTCGGGCCGCGGTTGTCTTCCGTCATCCCCATCTCTCCTACCGAGCATGGTCCTCGTTATCCGTGCTCATGCTGCCCCGTAAGGCATGTGGCGAGCATAAGACCTAATGCCAATTACTCTCATCTCGCCTTAATCGAAAGGATTCGCCTTCGATGCGAGGCGGCGGGCACCGCGGGAGAGCCTGGTCCAGAACGGGGCAGAGTCGCGCGGCATGCTCACCGCCACCGCCACGGCCGTGCTCTGCGGCGCGTCCGTCACGACGGTGTAGACGTAGCCGTTCCCGGCGGACACCGCCCAGTGCCGCAGGGACTCGCGGCGGAACACCGTCCGCCCCCTGCGGACGGTCTTCTGCCAGCCCGTCAGGCCGCGTTCGTCCAGGCTGCCGCGCTGCACGAACACCGAGACGGCGGCGAGGCCGTCGGAGTAGCTGAGGTGAAGGGCGCCGCCGCCGCTCTCCCGGCGGGCGTCGTAGAGGGCGAGCCGGCCCGGCAGGCCCTCTGGGACGGGCCAGCCCCGGTGGCGGAGGCCGGCGAGGACGGTCCGGTCGAGCGCCTCGCCCCACGGGCTCACGGTGTCCTGGGCGCCGGCGTTCTCGACGGGCCCGTCCGCACTGGACCCGGGGAAGCGGGACGGCCCGCCGCGCGGCCGGGCCAGCGTGACCGGCTCCGCCGCCGGTGTGAAGCTGATCTCGGTGAAGCCGGTGGCGATCACCGGGCGGCCGGTGGCGTCGATCAGCTCGCGGTGCAGCATCAGCCCGGTCTCGCGGTCGATCCAGAAGCGCCCGGCGGGGCTTCCGTCCGCCCGGCGCGCCTCCACGACGCGGGCGGAACGGCCGCAGACCGACGCGTCCGCGGCGCGGACCACCGAGTAGTTGCGGGTCAGCAGCGTCAGCGTCGCGGGGGTGAAGCCGGTCGTGTCGCCGGCGGCGGAGTCGGCGCGGTACGCCTCCCCGGTCGTCCCGGACCGGTACCGGACGCTCCCGCCGGGCGTGTGCGAGACGGCGACGCGGGACGTGACGGCCCGGCCGCGGTTCCGGGTGGTGAGGAACCGCCGGCCCTCGTAGGGGACGCGGCGTGCCGCGTCGGCGGCGGCGCGCAGCAGGCCGACGGCGCCCGGATCGCTGCGGGCGCCGCGCGCGGCGGCAGGGTCGCCGGGGAGCGTCCCGGCCAGCGCGAGAGCGCCCGCGAGCCCGCCGGCCAGCACCGCGCTGCGCCGGGCGCGCCGATCGGCGGAGCCGTCCCCAGAGGGCCTCCGGGGACGGCCCGGCGCGGTCGGCGCGGTCACGGCCCCGGGGAGACCTGGACCTGGTTGACCGGGTCGGTGAGCGGGTCCGTCATCGGCGCGTCACCGGACGTGAGCGCGTGCTCGACGGCGAACCGGTCGAACGCGGGGGTGACGGCAGGGGCGTCCTGCCGTCCGCCCGCGACGTAGGAGGCGGTGCCGAGGCCGAGGAACAGGGTGGCGGCGCCCACGACCAGGTAGCGGCGCCGGGGCTGCGCGCCGATGGCGGCGGCGTGCCCGGCCGGGCGGGTGTCGCGCGGCCGTCCGGCGGAAGCGGGCCGGACGGGGCGCGTCGATGATCGAAGGGGCCGGGACGGGCGCCGCGCCGGGGTTCCGGTGGGCGCCGCGGACTCCGGCGGTGCGCCGCCGGACGCGGGCGAAGAGGCGGACTCGGCGGGAAGGCCCGTGGACGCGGGCAGGGAACGCAGCCGGCTCAGGAAGTCGCCGGACGGGAGGTCGTCGGTGCCGTCCGAGGCGGGCATCCCGGACAGCCCCCGCAGCCGTCCCTTGAGCCGGCGCATCTGGTCCGCCTCGTCCCGGCAGCGAGCGCATCCCGCGAGATGGGCGAGGGCGCGTTCGCGCTCCTCATGCCCCAGCTCACCGTCGACCAGAGCGGTCAGACGCTCCCCCAGACAACTCACGCCGCCTCCGTCGGTTCCGTTCGGTCAGGCGCGCGGTCCCGCCCGCGCGCGGCAAGTACGGCTTTACACGCCCTCCGGCAGCGGCCTGACGCCGCCCGCCGCGTGCTGCTCCCGACGCGCCTCGCCCCGGACCTCCGCATCGCGTGCGGCCCCCTCGTCCTCGGCGAGCGCGGTCTGGTAGTCGTTCCGGGTCCCCGGCCGGCGCCGGGTGGGCGCCCGGTGCTCCAGCGCGGCCCGCAGCTGCGCCCGCCCCCGGTGGATGCGGCTGCGCACGGTGCCGAGCTTGACCCCGAGGGTCGCGGAGATCTCCTCGTAGGACAGGCCCTCGATGTCGCACAGCACGACGGCCGCGCGGTACTCGGGGGCCAGCGCGTCGAGCGCGGCCTGGACGTCGGCGTCGAAGTTGCTGTCGTCGAACGCCTGCGCCGGGGTCGGCTCGCGGCCCTGGAGGCGCTCGGCGGCGTCGTCGGCGAGCCCCTCGAAGCGGATGCGCTGGCGGCGCCGCGCCATGTCGAGGAAGAGGTTCGTGGTGATGCGGTGCAACCAGCCCTCGAACGTCCCCGGTGTGTAGTTCGACAGCGAACGGAACACGCGGACGAAGACCTCCTGCGTGAGGTCCTCGGCGTCATGCTGGTTACCGGTGAGGCGGTAGGCGAGCCGGTAGACGCGGGCCGAATGCTCGCGAACGACCTCGTCCCAGGACGGCGGTGCCCACTCGGCCTCGGGGGCGTTCTCGCGGGTGCGAGCGGCGTTCCCGAGCCCCTGCCTGGGGCCGACCCCCACAGCGCTTCTGAAACTGAGTGCTGCGACTCCCATGGTGCCGGGCTGTTCCTCTCTCGTGAGCCAAGGCTCTCGCCTTGGAACGGCACGGTCTCGCCTGGGCTGGGGCGGTTCTGGACCGACTCTGTGCTTGTGCTTGCGCTGGTTACAACGCGCTGAAACGCCAGTTGGTTCCCTGTCAACGATATGGTCTTTCCAGCATGAGCCATGCGGGGGTCCCGCGAGGAGGCAGCCATCGACGCCATTGAGGCCACCCGGGCCTATGTGGAGGATTTCCTCCCCGAAGACGAGCCGCTCCTGGACGCCAGGCGCCGCGGCACGGAGGTCGGCGCGATGCCGATCGGCCCGGCCGGCGGCGCGGCGCTGCGGTTCCTCGCGACGCTGATCGGTGCCCGGACGGTCGTGGAGGTCGGCTCCGGGTGCGGCGTGTCCGGAGTCTGGCTGATGCGCGGCATGCCGAAGGACGGGGTGCTCACGAGCGTCGACATCGAACCGGAGAACCAGCGGCTGGCGAAGCAGGCGTACCGGGAGGCGGGCCTGTCCGGCTTCCGCACCCGGATGATCATCGGGCCGGCACTGGAGGTGCTGCCGCGGCTCACCGACGGCGCCTACGACATGGTGTTCTGCGACGCTGCGAAGCGGGAGTACCCCGAGTACCTGACGGACGCGCTGCGGCTGCTGCGGCCGGGCGGCGTCGTCGCGTTCGACAACGCGCTGTGGCACGACCGGGTCGCCGACCCCGCCCGGCGCGACCCCGAGACCGAGGCGATCCGCGAGGTGCACCGCATGATCCGCGAGGACGATCGGCTCGTCCCGCTGCTGATCCCGGTCGGCGACGGCCTGATCTGCGCCGTGAAACGCGACTGACCCGCGACCGCTCATGGACGTGACCGGGACGCGCGAGGTCTTCGCGGTGCGGAACCGGGTCACGTGGCGCGGGATCTGGCAGCTGGCGGCGTTCGTGATCCTGTTCCTGGCGTCGGTGGCGTTCATCGCGGGCGGGGTGCTGCGCGGCGCCGGCGTGGGCAGCGTCGCGATCATGATTCTCGGGGTGGCCGGGCTCGTGCTGTTCGGCGCGGGCCTGCTCGTGTCGGCCGGCGGGATGCTGGCGCGCCGTCCCGTCCTGGAGTTGGACGGCGACGGGGTGCGGCGCCCGGCACGGTGGCCGCTGCCCCGGCGGGCCGGCCGGACGCTGGCCTGGGACGACGTGACGGCGATCACGGCGCTGCGGCGCGGCGTCGGCGGCACCCGCAGGGGCGAGCAGGACTATCTCGTGTTCCTGCCGACGCCGGAGCTGGCGGAGCTGGCCCGCACGTCGGAGCGGCCGCCGCTGGTGGCGCTGACGATGCGGGACGTGCCGTCCACGGCCGCGGCGGTGCCGTGGTGCTTCGCGGTCGAGGCGGGCTGGGACGCGACGCTCCCGGAGATCGTCAAGCAGGCCAGGCGGCGCCGCCGCGTCCCGGTGATCGACCGCCGGACGAAGTGATCAGGCGGATCGCCTCTGGGGGTACGACCCCCCAGACCCCCCGTCGCTTCGCGGGTCGAGGAGCCAGTCCAGCAGCAGCCGGGTGCCGAAGCCGGTGGCGCCGCGGGTGATCTCGGCGTCCTCGGCGGTGGAGCGGCCCGGACCGGCGATGTCGAGGTGCGCCCAGGTCCGGTCGCCGGCGAACTCGCGCAGGAACAGCGCCGCGGTGATGGATCCGCCACCGTAGCCGCCGCGCCCGATGTTGTTGATGTCGGCGAGGTCGGAGTCGATCGCGGCGCGGTAGTCCTCCACGAGCGGGAGCCGCCACACGGGCTCGCCCGCCGCCGTCCCGGACCGGGTGAGCGCGGCGGCGAGGGCGTCGTCGTTGGAGAACAGCGCGGCGTGCCGCAGCCCCAGGGCGACCTTCGCGGCGCCGGTCAGGGTGGCGACGTCCACGACCACGTCCGGGTCGAGTTCGGCGTCGGCGTACGCGAGGGCGTCGGCGAGCACGAGACGCCCCTCGGCGTCGGTGTTCAGCACCTCCGAGGTCGTCCCGCCGAAGTGGGTGATCACGTCGCCGGGGCGCATCGCCGACCCGGACGGCATGTTCTCCGCCGCGGCGACAAGGCCGGTGACGCGGGCGCGGACGCCGAGGCCGCGCAGCGCGCTCATGACGGCGATGACCACGCCGCCGCCCGCCATGTCGGTCTTCATCGTCTTCATGTTGTCGTTCGGCTTCAGCGACAGGCCGCCGCTGTCGAACGTGATGCCCTTGCCGACGAGCACCACATGCCGCCCGTCCGGCTCCTCCGGGTCGTACGAAAGCTCGATCAGCCGGGGTGGCCTGGACGACCCGCCGCCGACGGCCAGCAGCCCACCGAAACCCTCGTCCACCAGCTCCTTCTCCCCGCGCACGCGGACGGTGAGGCCGACCTCCGCGGCGACCCGCTCTGCCTGGGCGGCGAGCCACGACGGGTCCTTCTCCCGGGCCGGAGTGTTGGCGAGGTCGCGGGCGAGCGCGGTGGCCCCGGCCCGCGCGGTGCCGAGCTCGATCGCCGGGGCGTCGGAGTCGGGCCCGGCCTCGGTCAGCACGGCGAGGATGCCGAGCGCCTTCCGGGCGGGCGCGGCGCCGATCTTGAACTCGTAGCAGGCGAGCAGCGCGCCCTCGACGAAGGCGGCGAGGTCGCCGGCCGGCACGCCCGCGACCAGCGCCGTCCGGCCCCTGCCGCGGCGGGCCAGCGCGGCGCCGGCCCTGCGCAGGTCGGCCGGGGCCGCATCGCCCACCCCGTAGAGCAGCAGTTCGCGAACTTGGTCACCGACGCGCACCTGCGCGGCCGTGATCTCCCCGGGCTCGCCCTTCGCCCTGTGCAGCGCCAGCAGTTCGTCCAGCGTGAACGGCAGCGACGCCGCCACCTCGGCCGCCGGGGCGACCGGCCCTGAGCGGACCGGAACCGCCACCACCTCGGCCCCGAGGTCGGCCGCGGTCTGCGACACGGTGCCGCCGGCGCCGTGCACGCGGGTCTCGATGGGCATGGCGGTAGGTCCCCCCCTGATCGGTGACGCTGTCTTCTACGGGAAATGGCAAGGGCCCCGGCGGCATCGCCGGGACCGTCACCAACAGGCCGGAAGCGGCCGGGGCGTCAGCCCACGACGTCCTTGAGGGCCTCGCCGAGCTCCTTGGCCTCGTCCGCGGAGAGTTCGACCACGAGGCGGCCGCCGCCTTCCAGAGGGACCCGCATGACGATCCCGCGTCCCTCCTTGGTCACTTCGAGCGGACCGTCTCCCGTCCGCGGCTTCATCGCCGCCATGCGTGCATCCCCTTCCTGCGTAGGGCCGCGGCCTCGCGCACCTCTGGCCGCGTGGCCGCGTGTCGCATCCGCGTCATCAGTAGTGGTCCATTATCTCGTCTTCCGGGCGCGAAGTGGTAACGATCAGCCTCCAGATCAGCAGACCGTGCGCAGGAAAGGCCGCCGAGCGGGGGCGGCGCGTGCGGGCCGGGGCTTGCCCGCCGCGTCCTGGTTCGTCGATGGTTGCCGGGGAAGATCTGTCCAGGACCGGGAGGACGACGATGTCTGAGACCGTGCTTTACGACGTGAGCGACGGTGTGGGAACGATCACACTGAACCGTCCCGACGGGATGAACTCGCTTACCGCCGAGATGAAGGAGGCGCTGCGCGCGGCGGTCGTGCGCGCCGCCGCCGACCCGGCCGTCCGCGCGGTCGTCCTGACCGGTGCCGGACGCGCCTTCTGCGCGGGTCAGGACCTCCGGGAGCACGGCGACAACCTCGCCGCGGGCAAGGGCCTGGACGACACCGTCCGCAGGCACTACAACCCGATCGTGCTGGCGATCGCGGGGATGCGGAAGCCGGTGGTGGCGGCGGTGAACGGCGTGGCGGCGGGCGCGGGCGCGTCGCTGGCGTTCGCGTGCGACCTGATCGTCGCGTCCGACAGGGCCCGCTTCGCGACCGCCTTCACCGGCATCGGCCTCGCCCCCGACAGCGGCATGTCGTGGACGCTGCAGCGCCTCGTCGGCCGCGCGAAGGCCGCCGAACTGCTGCTGCTCGGCGAGCCGGTCAAGGCGCCGGAGGCCCTGGAGATGGGCCTGGTGACGCGGGTCGTCCCGGCGGACGAGCTGGCCCCGGCGTCGGTGGAACTGGCGCGGCGCCTCGCGTCCGGCCCGACGGTCTCCTACGGCGCGGTCAAGGCGGCGCTCGACTTCGCGGCGACGCACGACCTGTCGTCCGCCCTCGAACGGGAGGCCGAGCTCCAGGACGAGTGCGAGAAGACCAGCGACCACCACAACGCGACCGAGGCGTTCCTGAAGAAGCAGCAACCGGCCTTCGAGGGCCGTTAGCCGCCGTTCCCCCGGGGGCCACGTCTGCCTCGGGCCTTCCGTCGGGTGGAGGTAGGGCCTTCCCCCGCATGGGGAGGGGAGTCCGCGCCACTGTGGGTGAGGGGTCCGCGGCGGTTTGCTGGACGGCATGACGCAGACGACCGCCGCACCCCCTGCCGGGCAGGTTCACGACCATGTCGCCGTGGCGCGCGACGTGGTGAAGTCGTACGGGACGGGCGACGGCGCGGTGACCGCGCTGCGCGGTGTGTCCGCGGCCTTCCCGCGGGGCCGGTTCACCGCGATCATGGGCCCGTCCGGTTCCGGGAAGTCGACGTTCCTGCACTGCCTGGCCGGGCTGGACACCGTCTCGTCCGGCTCGGTGCTGATCGGGGACGTCGACATCACCAAGCTGTCCCGGACGCGGCTGACGAAGCTGCGCCGCGACCGTCTCGGGTTCGTGTTCCAGTCGTTCAACCTGCTGCCGATGCTGACGGCGGAGGAGAACATCCGGCTGACCGGGCGGCTCGGGAACCGGCGGGCCGACCGCGAGTGGTTCGCCGCGATCGTGGACGCGCTCGGGCTGCGGGAGCGGCTGGCGCACCGTCCGGCCGAGCTGTCGGGCGGGCAGCAGCAGCGGGTCGCGGTGGCGCGGGCGCTGCTGACCCGGCCGGAGGTCCTGTTCGCGGACGAGCCGACCGGCAACCTCGACTCCCGGTCGGGCGCCGAGGTGCTCGGGTTCCTGCGCACCGCCGTGGACGCCTACCGGCAGACGGTGATCATGGTGACGCACGATCCGGGGGCCGCCGCGCACGCCGACCGGGTGCTGTTCCTGGCCGACGGGGCGATCGTGCACGAACTGCTTCAGCCCACGATCGACCGGGTGCACGCCGTGATGCGCCGGATGGAGGGCTGACCGGCATGTGGCTGATCGCGCGCCGCTCCTTCGCCGAGGGCTGGATGCGGCTGGCCGCCACCCTGCTGGCGGCCGTCTTCTCGATCGGGCTGATCGCGGGCTCCCTGCAGTTCACGCTGCGGGCGCAGGAGGCGGTGTCGGGCAGCGACGCCAGCGAGTACTCCCGCGCGGACGTGCTCGTCCAGGGCGGGTCGGCCGACCCCGACGACCCGTACTCGGCGCCGGACGGCCGGGTCGCGCTCGCCGAGGTGGCGGGACGTCCCGGTGTGGCCGGGGTGGCGGGGGACGCGATGGTCCCGGTGACCGCGACCGGTTCCGGCGGCAAGACGATCCTGCCGCCGGCCGGCGCCCGGACGACGCTGCGGCCCTGGACGTCCGACGACCGCCTCAACCCGTACCACCTGGAGTCGGGCCGCGCGCCCGCCGCCGACGGCGAGGTCGCGGTCACCCGGCACGTCGCCCGCGCGGGGAAGCTGGACGTCGGCGACCCGCTGCAGGTGATGCTCCCGAAGCAGAGCCGGAAGATGCGGATCGTCGGGATCGTCACCGTGCAGGGGCACAGTGCCGTGGCGAGCGGGGATCTGCTGCTGGCACCGCCGGAGACCGTCCGGCAGGCGGCGGGGCTTCCGGCGGGGACGTGGCAGAGCGTCTGGGTGAGATCGGCGGGCGGTCCGCCGGCGAGGCTGCGCGGCGACCTGGCCCGCGACCTCGGCAAGGACGTGACCGTCCGGACGGCGGCGGGCGTCCGGCATGCCCAGTCGGCCGACCTGCAGGGCGCCGGCGCGTCGGTCGGCGGCGCCATCGGCATGCTCTCGTCCGTCGCCGTGTTCGTGGGGCTGTTCGTCGTCGCCAACACGTTCGGCACGCTCGTCCGGCAGCGGACCCGGCGCCTGGCGCTGCTGAGCGCGCTCGGCGCGACGCCGCGGCAGATCAAGCGGCTGATCCGGTTCGAGGCCCTCGCGCTCGGCGTCGTCGCCTCGGCCGGCGGCGTGCTGCTCGGCTACCCGGTGTCGGGCCTGCTCACCCGGCTGTTCGCCGAAGACGGCTTCGACATCACTGCGGCCGACGCGCAGTTCGGCTGGATCGCGCTCGCGGTCCCCGCCGCGGCGGGGGTCTTCGTCACGCAGCTGGCGGCCTGGCGGGCCGCGCGCCGGGCCGCCCGGATCTCGCCCATGCAGGCGCTGCGGGCCGCGAGCGCGGACACGCCCGGCCGCCGCTGGCCCCGCCTCCTCGGCGCGTTCGCGGTGTCGCCTGCGCGTGGATGTTCTTCGGCCCGGTGTGGGCGATCAGGGCCGAGGAACCGCCCGGCCCCGAACGCACCGTCGGCACCTGCGTGCTGATCCTGATGGGCTGCATGACGACGGTGGCGGCGCTCGCCGTCCTCGCCCCGTTCTTCGTCGGCCCCCTCGGCGGCCTGGTCGGGCGGCTCGGGACGGCCGTCAGCGGCGAGGCCGGGCGGCTCGCCCGCGCCACGATCACCCGCAGCCCGCGCCGCGTGTCGTCGGCCGCGTCGTCCCTCATGCTCGGCGTCGCGCTGGTCGGCGCGACCGCGCTGATCGTCCTGACGGTGGACGCGCGGTTCGACGCGACCGGCCGGCAGGTGATGCGGGCCGACCACGCGATCGCCGCGGCCGGCATGACGTCCGACGGCCCGGCGCCCCTCCCCCGCGACACGGTGGCGAAGGCCGCCGCCGTGCCCGGCGTGTCCGCCGCGGCGGCGCTCACGGTGTCGGACATCAAGCTCGTGTCGCCCGCGCCCAAGCGACCGTCGCCCGAGGAGGACCCGGAACCCGTCTACCTCACCGTGATGGGCGCCGACCAGGACGCGCTGCCCTCCGTCCTGAGGTTCGGCGGGCGCCTCCCCCGACTGGGCCCCGGCGAGATCGCGCTCACCTCCACGATCATGAAGGGGCAGAAGATCGGGAAGGGGCAGAAGATCGTCGTCCGCGGCGCCCAGGGCAGAGTCACGCTCACCGTCGCCGCCGCCTACCACGACCCGTCCCACCTGTTCGCGGACCAGGCGATCGTCTCGCCGGCCACGATGGACCGGCTGGACCCGGACGCGTCCACCCAGGCCGTCCTCGTCCGCGGCGGCTCCGAACGGGCCCTGACCCGCGCGTTCGCCGACGTTCCCGGCGTGGAGGTCCTGGACAGGTCCGGTTACGTGAAGACGGCGTCCAGCGCGATGACGAAGGGCATGCGGGTCATCTACGGCTTCATCGGGATGGCGCTCGTCCTCGCCCTCTTCGGCATGGCGACCACCGTCTCGATGAGCGTCGGCGAGCGGACCCGCGAGTTCGGGCTGCTCGGCGCGGTCGGCGCGACGATGGCGCAGATCCGCTCGATCGTCCGCTGGGAGGCCGCGACGGTCGTGCTGCTGGGCAGCCTGCTCGGCATCGGCACGGCCCTCGGCACCGTCTTCCTGATGCATGTGGCCACGGGCAGCTCGTTCCTGGCGCCGAACCCGCCGTGGTGGCTGTTCGCGGCGGTCGTCGCCGGCGCCGCCGCCGTCACCCTCGCGACCTCCGCCCTCCCGGCCCGCAGAGCCGCCGCGGTCCCCGTCCTCGAAGCCGCCAAAGCCGAGTAGTCACCTGTAGGCGTGGTCACCTGTAGGCGTGGTCACCTGTACGCGTGGTGGCGGTGGCATCCGGTGAGGTGGTCGTCCACCAGGCCGCAGGCCTGCATGAGGGCGTAGGCGGTGGTGGGGCCCACGAAGCGGAAGCCCTGTTTCTTGAGGTGCTTGGCAAGGGCCTTGGAGGCGTCGGTGGAGGCGGGGACGTCGGCCATGTCGGTGTAGGCCGGGGAGTCGGGGTCGGCGTAGCGCCAGACGGTCTCGGCGAGGCCGCCGGAAAGGTCGAGGGACGCGCGGGCGTTGCCGATGGCGGCGTCGATCTTCGCGCGGTTGCGGACGATCGCGGCGTCGCCCATCAGGCGGTCGACGTCGTCCGGGCCGAACGCGGCGACCTTCTCGGGGTCGAAGCCGCAGAACGCGGCCCGGAAGCCCTCGCGTTTGCGCAGGATCGTCAGCCACGACAGCCCCGACTGGAACGCCTCCAGGCACAGCCGCTCGTAAAGGCCCTGGTCGTCGCGGACCGGCCGGCCCCACTCCTCGTCGTGGTAGGCGACGTAGTCGGGTGCCGACAGGCCCCACGGGCAGCGGGCCAGCCCGTCCTCGCCCAGAATCGCGGTGCTCACCCGCCCGTTCTACCTCACGCCTGCGACAGAACGGCCAGCCGGCGGAGCCCGACGGTCATGAACGCCTTCACGACCGGTCCCGCGACCAGCCATCCGGCGCGCCCGAGCGGGCCGAGCGGAAGGTCGACGCGCTCCGCCCAGATGACGCGGCTGCCCGATCCCGCTGGGACGATCTTGAAGAACGCCTCGCCGCGCACCACCCGGCCGGTGTGCCGGACGGCGACGCGGCGCCCCTCCCGCCAGTCGGTGATCACCATGGTGTCGAGGAAGCCGACCGGGCCGATCCCCGTCCACGCCTTCAGCTCGTCGCCGGTCTTGTCGCCGCCTTCGGCGCGGGTGAACGGCATCCACTCGGCATGTCGCGGCCAGTCGGTCAGGACCTCGAAGACACGCTCGGGCGGAGCCTGCGAGAGCGCCTCGGCATGCACGGCGACCTGGCTCACTGCTGCTGTTCCTCCGTCGCGGTCTCCGGCTCCACGGTGTCCTTGCCGAGCAGTACCCCGTTCGCCGAGGGCTCCTCGATGCCGTGCAGCGCACCGACCGGGCGGGCCGACTCCCCCTCGCCGATGCGGCGCCGCAGGTCGCGCAGCTGCCGTTCCAGCTCGGCCACGCGGTCGTCACGCTCGTGCAGGGCTTCGGTGAGGCGGTCGACGGCCTCGTCCGTCACCTGCATCTGGTAGCCCCAGATGGTCGCGGGGAACCGGAACCGGGAGCCCACCCGGCCGAGGATCGGCCGTCCCCGGGCGTCCTCCCGGAGCGGCGCGTAGTCGGGATGGGTCTCGGCCAGCTCGCCGCCCCTGCCCATGGCGAGGACGACGACGGCGCCCAGCACGGCCACGCCGGCCAGGACGAGAACCACGACCACGATCACGCTCCGATCTCACGGCACCCCATAGGGGAGACGAATCCCAGTCCCCGATCGTGCCACGCCTGGCGGCAAGGGTCGCAAGAGCGGGCGGACCTTTCGCGGGACGCGCCGTCGGGCACCGGGCACGTTTGACGCGAACATGGACGCGGACGCGGGCGCGGGCGCGGCGCCCCGGCGAACCGTGCGGAACGGCCCGCCGGGGGTTCCGCCTAGCCTCGGAGCTGGTGCCAGGGACCGGTGATGGCGAACGTCGCGCCCGGGTCGGACTGGCGGTTGGCGAACAGGATGCGCCCGTCCGGGGAGAACGTGACGCCGGTGAACTCGCTGCCGTTGAGGGCGTTGCGCGCCATCGCGAACGGCTTGTTCTCGCGGGTGGTGCCGATGAGGTACTGCTCGCCGTCGCCGTCCTCGGCCAGAATCACGCCGCCGCCGTACGGGGAGACGGTGATGTTGTCGGGGCCGTCGAAACGCCCGCCCGGCTTGAAGATGAGCTGCAGCTCGATCTCGTTCTTGTGCGGGTCGTACGTCCAGACCTGTCCGGCGTGGTCGGCTGCGCCGCCGTCGGCCTTCTTGGAGTAGCTGCAGACGAAGTACGCCTTGCCGTGACCCCACCAGGCGCCTTCGAGCTTCTGGCTCCGGGTGATCGTGTCGAACTGCTTGCGGACGGACGTCGACTTCGCCGACGGGTCCGGGACCTCCACCCACTGGGCGCGCAGCCGCGTCCCGGGCTCCTGCACGGCCGACAGGTCCGGGACGCCGCGGACGTTGAGGGCCTCCAGCTTCCCGCCCGCCATGTAGGCGTGGTAGCCGCCGCGGTGGGCGCGGGGACGGAACCGGTAGAACAGCCCGAACGGCTTGGCGGCGTCCTCGGTCAGGTACGCGGTGAGGGTGTGCGGGTCGACGGCGACGGCCTCGTGCGCGAACCGGCCGAGCCCCGTCAGCGGAACCGGTTCGGTGCGCCGGCCCTCCGGGTCGACCTCGAACACCCAGCCGTGGCTCTTGGTCTCGCCGGTGAACCCCTCGGTCTCCTCGCAGGTCAGCCACGTTCCCCAGGGGGTGCGGCCGCCGGCGCAGTTCGTCGACGTCCCGGCGAGGCTGACGTACTGCGACAGCAGGTTGCCGCGGCTGTCGACCTCCAGCGTGGTGGTGCCGCCGTTGGCCGCCGGGTCGTAGGTCAGCTCGGCGGGCGCCACGGCGCGGGTGCCGTTGTTGCTCTGCTCGTGGTTGCGGACCAGCCGGGTGCGGCCGTGCCTGCCGCCGGGGAACGTGGCCGTCCCGTCGTGGTGCCCCGGGACGACGACGCCGTCGGAGATGGGATCGCCCTCGACCGACAGCGTCTTGTAAGAGAAACCCTTGGGCAGGTCCAGGACGCCTTTGGGGTCGGGAATGAGCGGGCCGTAGCCGTACGCCTCCCCTGTTTCAGCACCCGCGGAGGTCTGGAAGATTCCGTCCAGGCTTCCGGCGAGGGCGATGGACAGCGCGCCGGCCGCGCCGCCCTTGACGACTCCGCGACGGGTCACGGACATGGGCACTCCTTCGTGAGGGGATCACGCGGGAGCCTGGTCGCCGCCCCTGAACCGGCGGTGAACGAGCACCGGCCGGACGGCAAACCCCCAGGACAATCTTGCTCTGGGCGCCGCCCGGCCGTGCGTCCTACAGGGCCTCCACCGCGGCGTCCACGGCCGCCGCGACGTCACCGTCCGGGGGGTAGAGGAGCGAGCGGCCGACGACGAGGCCCCGGACGGTGGGGAGGCGCAGCGCGCGGCGCCACCCTTCGAGGGCGGCGCGCGGGTCGGCGGAGACTTCGCCGCCGAGGAGCAGGGCGGGCAGGGTGGAGGCGGCCATGACGCGCTCCATGTCCGGGACGACGGGGACCTTCAGCCAGGTGCGCGCCGAGGTGGCGCCGAGGCCGGAGGCGATGGCGATCGCACGCATCATCGCCTCGGGAGACAGGTCGTTGCGGACGCGGCCGTCGACGCGGCGGGAGACGAACGGCTCGACCATCGCCATGAGCCCGTGCCCGGCGAGGTCCGTCACCGCGCGGGCGCAGCCCTCCAGGGTGTCCGCGGTGGCCGGGTCGTCGGCGTCCACGCGCAGCAGCATCTTGCCGCCGTCGAAGCGGGACGCGGCGATGGCGCCGGCGCTGTAGGCGGTGAAGCGGTCGTCGATCTCGAAGGACGCCCCGGCGAGCCCGCCGCGGTTCATCGAGCCGATCACGATCTTGTGCTCCAGGACGCCGAGGAGCAGCAGGTCTTCGAGCACGTCGGGGGTGGCCATCACACCGTCCACGCCCGGCCGTTCCAGCGCGGTGCAGATCCGGTCGAGCAGCTCGCCGCGGTCGGCCATGGCGACCGGGTCGCCGCCGGCCGCGAGGGCGCCGCGCGCGGGATGGTCGGCGGCAATGATCATCAGCCGTCCGGTCTCACCGAGCAGCGCCGGGCGCCGGGCACGCCGCCCGGCCGCCTCGGCGATGGACTCCGGCCGCACGGCCCGGGTCTCGGTCAGCCCCGCGATCCGCCGGGCGCGCGTCCCGGCCGGGGACTCCGTGTCGAGCGTCATACCGCCACCTGCCTCACTGAAACTTTGTCATGACATTAGGAGGTAATAAGTTAAGCACACAACGGAAGGTACGATCGTCCCGGGACGAGAGGGGGCCTGGGTGTACCGACCGCGCGTGACCGTGGACCGCGGCAGCCCGGTGCCGCTGTACTACCAGCTCGCGCAGCACCTGGAGGCGGCGATCCGGGCCGGCGAGCTGACCCCGGGCACCCGGCTGGAGAACGAGGTCGAGCTCGCCGGCCGCTGCGGGCTGTCGCGCCCGACCGTCCGGCAGGCGATCCAGCACCTCGTCGACCGGGGGCTGCTCGTGCGCAAGCGGGGCGTCGGCACGCAGGTCGTGCAGTCGGAGATCCGCCGCCCGATCGAGCTGACCAGCCTGCACGACGACCTCGCGGCGGCCGGCCGGGAACCGCGCACCGAGGTGCTCGAACTCGGCCCGGTCCCCGCCTCGGACGGGGTGGCCAAGGAGCTGGGCGTTCCGCCCGGCGCCGAGGTCACCCGGATGCGCCGGATCCGTTTCACCGGTGACGAGCCGCTCGCCCTGCTCACCAACTACCTGCCGGGCGGCGTGCTCGCGGTGACCGAGGACGACCTCGCCGGGCACGGCCTGTACGAGCTGCTCCGCTCGACCGGCGTCAACCTGCGCATCGCGAACCAGACCATCGGCGCACGCGGCGCGACGGCGGCCGAGGCCCGGCTGCTGGACGAGCGGCGCGGCGTCCCGCTGCTGACCATGACCCGCACCGCCTACGACGACAAGGGCGCCGCGATCGAGCACGGCAGCCACGTCTACCGCGCCGACCGCTACTCCTTCGCGCTCACCCTCGTCGAGCGCTGACCGCCGGCGGTGCTCACACGCCCTTCAGGTCGGTGACGCCGGCCATGACGGAGCCCTCCAGGTCGAAGCCGCCCACGCACGCCAGGTATCCGGGAGCGTCCCAGTCGTCGCCGCCCGGCTCGCCGCGGAGCGGGACGTACGTGCCGCCGGCCTGCCTGACCAGCAGCATGCCCGCCGCGATGTCCCACGCGTTGATGGACGAGTCGTAGGCGACGTCGGTCCAGCCGGCGGCGACGTGCGCGAGGGTGAGCGCGGCGCTGCCGGGGCGGCGCACGGTGGCGAACGCGTCCACCATCAGGCCGAAGCGCCGCAGCGCCTCCTCCCGGTCACCGCTCAGGTCGTGCGCGCTCGGGAAGGACGTGGCCACGACGGCGGTCTCGTCGCGGGGCGCCCCGCGGCTCCGCATCGGCTCGCCGTTGCAGGTGGCGCCGCCGAGGGACGCGGTGAACATGTCGTCCCGCACCGGGTCGTACACCGCGCCGGCGACCAGCTCACCGCCCGCGACGGCGCCGATGGAGACGCAGAAGAACGGCAGGCCGACGGCGAAGTTGGCGGTCCCGTCGATCGGGTCCACGTACCAGCGGACGTCGTCGGACTCGCCGCGCGCGCCGCCCTCCTCGCCCACGACGACGCTGCCCGGCGTGTGCTTGCCGAGGACCTCCCGGATGGTCTCCTCCGCCGCGCGGTCGTGCTCGGTCACCGGGTCGTGCATGTCGCGCTTGGTGTCGACCTGGGGCCGCGAGCGGAACGCCGTCCGCAGCCGGTCGCCGGTGGCGCGGGCGGCGATCTCGGCGATTCCGGCGAGCTCCCGCGAGGCGGGGACATCGACGCTCATTCGTCTCCTTCGATGGCGTGGGTGAACGGCCGGTCAGGCGTCGCCGGCGGCCGGGAGCAGGCGGTCCAGCAGGTGGGCGGCGGTGACGACGCCGATCACCGCGCCCTTCTCGGGGTGCCGTTCGTCGTCGGAGACGGCGACCACGGGGCTGCGGGCGCCGGCCATGACGCTGGCGATCTCCATCACGGTCGCGTCCGCGTCGACGACCGGGAGCGGCGTCCGCTCGTCTTCCAGCAGGTCGGCGACGGTGCGGTCGGCGAGCTTGGCGCAGAGCCGGTCGGCGTGCCGCTCGTCGTAGACGCGGGCGAGGTTCGGATCGTCCCGGACGTGCGGCGGGACGATCTGGCGCAGCAGCCGCGAGCCCGGGACCACCGCGACCGCGCGGCGCCGATCGTCCACGACGACCAGGCCGGGCAGGCCCCGGCCCGCCAGGAGCCGGGCCGCGTCCATCGCGGTGTCGTCCGGTGTCACGGTGGGGTACTCGATGGCGAGGTCGCGGGCGCGCACACCACGACGGTATCCGAGCCGCGCCCGGCGCCATGGCGGGGCTTGCGTTACAGAGCCCTTGTCACGGGCAGTGGGGATGAGATGAAGCACAGGATCGGTAAGGACACCGTCGTCGCGGTGACGGGCGCCACCGGCGGCATCGGCCGCGCCACCGCGGTGGCGTTCGCGCGGCGCGGTGCACAGGTCGCCCTGCTCGCCCGCGGCGAGGAAGGGCTGGACGGCGCCGCCGACGACGTCACGTCCGCCGGCGGGCGCGCCCTCCCGATCGGCGTGGACGTGGCCGACCCCGGAGGCGTGGACGCGGCGGCGCAGCGGGCCGAGGACGAGCTGGGCCCGATCGACGTGTGGGTCAACGTGGCCTTCTCCTCGGTGTTCGCGCCGTTCTGGGAGATCGAGCCGGACGAGTTCAAGCGCACCACCGAGGTCACCTACCTCGGCTACGTCAACGGCACCCGCGCCGCGCTGAAGCGGATGATGCCGCGCGACCGCGGCGTGATCGTCCAGTGCGGGTCGGCGCTGGCCTACCGGGGCATCCCGCTGCAGAGCGCCTACTGCGGTTCCAAGCACGCCGTCCAGGGGATGCACGACTCCCTGCGGGCGGAGCTGATGCACGAGCGCAGCGGCGTGAAGGTAACGATGGTGCAGATGCCGGCGGTCAACACGCCGCAGTTCGACTGGGTGCTCAACCGGCTGCCGCGCCGCCCCCAGCCCGTCCCGCCCATCTACCAGCCGGAGGTCGCGGCGGACGCGCTCGTCTACGCCGCCGAGCATCCGGGGCGCCGCGAGTACTGGGTCGGCGGCAGCACGGTCGGGACGATCCTCGCGAACAAGGTCGCGGCCGGGCTCCTGGACCGCTACCTGGCGCGGACCGGGTTCAAGTCGCAGCAGACCGAGAAGCGCACCCGCGCGGACCAGCCCGCCAATCTCTGGGAACCCGCCGACGACACCGCCGACCACGGCGGCCACGGCCGGTTCGACGAGCAGGCCCACGCGCGCAGCCCGCAGGTCTGGGCGGGGCGCCACAAGTACCTGGTGGGGGCGGCGACGGCCGGCGCCGCCGCGGGCGCGGCGGCCGGCGCGGCGAAGCTGCTGCGGCGCTGACGGGCCGCTGCGGCGATGACGCACGACGAGTTGACGAGGAGAGGAGACTTCGATGGCGCAGCAAGTGGCCGACTACGTCCTCCACCGGCTGACCGAATGGGGCGTGGACCGGGTCTACGGGTACCCGGGCGACGGCATCAACGGAATGCTCGGCGCGTTCGACCGGGCCGAGGGGAAGCCGGAGTTCATCCAGGCGCGGCACGAGGAGATGTCCGCGTTCATGGCCTGCGGCCACGCCAAGTTCACCGGTGAGGTGGGCGTCTGCACGGCCACGTCGGGACCGGGCGCGATCCACCTGCTGAACGGCCTGTACGACGCCAAGCTGGACCACCAGCCCGTGGTCGCGATCGTCGGGCAGCAGAAGCGCCTCGCCCAGGGCACGCACTACCAGCAGGAAGTGAACCTGGAGAACCTGTTCTCCGACGTCTCGGAGTACTGCCAGATCGTGATGCACCCCGGGCAGATGCGGCACGTGATCGACCGGGCGTTCAAGACGGCGCTGACCACCCGCGGTGTCGCCGCGATCATCATCCCGGAGGACGTCCAGGAGTCGGACGCGATGCCGTCGCCGCCCAAGGAGCACGGCTCGGTTTACTCCAGCGTGGGCTGGAGCCGGCCCCGCGTCCTGCCGAACAAGGAGGAGCTGCGGAAGGCCGCGGACATCCTCAACGAGGGCGGCAAGGTCGCCATGCTCATCGGCCAGGGCGCCGCGGACGCCGAGGCCGAGGTGATCGAGACCGCCGAGCTGCTCGGCGCCGGGATCGCCAAGGCGCTGCTCGGCCGCGAGGTCGTCCCCGACGACCTGCCGTTCGTCACCGGGCCGATCGGGCTGCTCGGCTCCAAGGCCAGCGACGAGATGATGATGAACTGCGACACGCTGTTCATGATCGGCACGAGCTTCCCGTACGCCGAGTGGCTGCCGGACGAGGGCAGCTGCCGCGGCGTCGAGATCGACATCGACGGCCGCATGATCGGCATCCGCTACCCGATGGACGCGCACGTCGTCGGGGACGCCGCGGAGACGCTCCGGGAGCTGATCCCGCTGCTGCGGCGCAAGAAGGACCGCGCCTGGCGCGAGGAGATCGAGGAGAACGTCCGCGCCTGGGACGCCGTGATGGCGAAGCGGGCGGGCCAGAGCTTCGAGGGCAAGATCAATCCGCAGGCGGTCGCGCACGAGCTGTCCCCGCTGCTGCCGGACGGCGCCATCCTCACCGCGGACTCCGGGTCGGCCACCAACTGGTGGGCCCGGCACATCAAGCTCCGGGACGGGATGCGGGCGTCGCTGTCGGGCACCCTCGCCACGATGGGGCCCGGTGTCCCGTACGCGATCGCGGCCCGGTTCGCCTACCCCGGCCGCCCGGTCATCTGCTTCGTCGGCGACGGCGCGTTCCAGATGAACGGCATGAACGAGATGATCACCGTGAAGCGGTACGCCGAGCGGATGGCCGGCTCACCGCCGCTGATCTTCGCCGTCTTCAACAACCAGGACCTCAACCAGGTGACCTGGGAGCAGCGCGCGATGGGCGGCGACCCCAAGTACGAGGGGTCGCAGAGCATCCCGGACTTCCCGTACGCCAAGTACGCCGAGCTGGCGGGGCTCCGGGGCATCTACTGCGACGAGCCCGGGAAGGTGACCGACGCGTGGCGGGAGGCCCTCGCCAGTGACCGGCCCGTCGTGCTGGAGTTCGTGGTCGACAACGAGATCGCCCCGATCCCGCCGCACATCATGAAGGACCAGGCCAAGAAGGCGGTCAAGGCCGGGCTCAAGGACCCGCAGAAGATCGGCATCGCGGCCCGCGGCTTCCGCCAGAAGCTCACCGACATGTACGAGAACATGCCGGGCCGCAAACACGACTGACGGGCTAGAGTTCCGCCTCCGCGTAGTCCTCGGGGGAGAACTCGATGCGGGGCTGCGACCGCTCCAGGAGGTCGAACGCCTCGGGGACGGAGTTCGTCCAGCCGATGGCGTCCCAGATCTTGGGGCGGGCGAAGCCCTGCTCGGTCAGCCCGGTCATGAGCTCGCGGAGCGGCTCGTAGACGCCGGTCGGGTCGAGGATGACGACCGGCTTGTCGTGCATGGCGAGGGCGCGGGCCGTCCAGACCTCGAACAGCTCCTCCAGCGTGCCGATGCCGCCGGGCAGGATGAGGAACGCGTCGCTGCGCCGGTCCATCTCGCCCTTGCGGTCCCGCATGTCCGCGGTGACGATCAGCTCGTCGTTGTCCTCGTCGGAGATCTCGGCGCTGACGAGGCCCTCGGGGATCACGCCGACGGTACGGGCGCCGCCCTCCCGCGCGGCGCGGGCGACGGCGCCCATGCACGACACCCGGCCGCCGCCGCTGACGAGGCTGTGCCCGCGCCGGGCGAGCTCGGCGCCCGCCTCCGCGGCGAGATCGACGTAGCGGCGGTCGATCTTGCCGCTGGAGGAGCAGAACACACAGATGGCGAGGGGTTCAGGCGCTGTCACCCCGTCAATCTAACCGGTTCCCCCGGTCAGCTCGACGCAATATCGCGGCGGCGGAACCCGGCCATGCCCAGTGCGGCCAGGGCGGCCGTGAGCGCCACGAGCCAGATCATGGGCGTGGCCGTGAACGACCGTCCCGGCAGCTTCGGGATGTGGGTGAACGGCGAGACGTCCAGGGCCCACTGGTCCAGGTTCAGCCCGGCTCCGAAGAGCGTGATGACCGCGAACACGCCGACCGCGGCCCAGGCCGCGCCGGTGAACCGGGGCGCCAGCCCGAACACGGCGAGCGCGATCGCCGCGACCAGCCAGACGGCGGGCAGCTGTGCGAGCGCGGCGCCGAGGACGCACGGCACCTCGCGGCCGGGGTCGCCGGTGTCCAGGCCGTGCGCCACCCCGGCGGCCAGCCCCGCGACGCCGAGCGCCGCGACCGGCCCGAGCAGGGCGAACACCAGATGGCTCGCCGCCCACCGGAGCCGTCCCGCCGGGGTGGCGAGCAGCGGCTCGGCGCGCTCCCCGGACTCCTCGGTGCGGAGCCGCAGCGTGGCCGACACCGCGTAGGCGGCGGCGATCAGGCCGAGGGTGCTCATGATCGAGGCGAAGTACGCATCGGTGATCCCGCTCTGCCCGCCGATCCGGGTGAAGATCTTCTCCAGGTCGGGGTTGTCCTTCACCATGTCCCCCACGCCGCCCGCGACCGCGCCGTAAACGACGCCGAGCGCGGCGAACCCGGCGAGCCATCCGTAGAGGGGACGGCTCTGCAGCCGCCAGCCGAGACCGAACGGCCCCGACAGCCGGCGCGGCGCGTCGGCCGGGCCGAGGCTCGGCGGCAGCACCCCCGCGCCCACGTCGCGGCGGGCCGACAGCACTCCGGCGGCGGCCACCAGGACGGCCACGAGCGCGACGATCAGCAGGAACGTCCACCAGCGCTCCCCGCCGTAGGCGCGCACCCGGTTGCCCCAGCCGAGCGGCGACAGCCAGCCGAGCCACGACAGCCCGTTGCCGTCGCCGCCGACGTCGGCGGCCATCCGGACCACGAACGCGGTGCCGAGCACGGCGATGGCGGTCCCCCGCGCGGCGCCGGCGCTCTCGCTGAGCTGGGCGGTGACGCCCGCGACGGCGGCGAAGACGCATCCGGCGGCGGCGAACTGCAGCCCGACCGCCAGCGAGCCCGCGACGGGCAGGTCCTGCCCGGCCATGCCCGCGGTGAGCAGGACGGCGAGCACGAGGTTCGCCGCCATGGTCACGATGAGCGCGGCGGCCAGGCCCGCGCCGCGCCCGGTGACCGTGGCGCCGAGCAGCTCGCGGCGCCCCGCCTCCTCCTCGGTCCGGGTGTGCCGGACGACGGTGAGCGCGCTGATCAGCCCGATGACGACGGGGATGAAACCGACCCGCTGCGCGACGATGCCGCCGAGGTCGGAGCTGTACATCGGCCCGTACAGCGCGAGGAACGTCGGATTCGTTCCGGTGGTGTGCGCGTACTCCAGACGGTCCGCGGCCGCCGGGTAGAGGCTGTCGGTGGCCTTCACGAAGTTGACCGGGATCAGCGTCAGCAGAAGGACCCACGCCGGGAGGACGAACCGGTCGCGCCGCAGGATCAGCCTGATCAGGGCGCCGGTCCCGACCAGTGCGCCCAGCCGTGTCCGCCGCGGGGCGAGGACCTCCGCCCTCGTCTTCGCCACCGTGCTCATCAGACCGCCTTCCGGTGCCCGTTGTCCGCGGCGAGCTCGTCCTTGTAGTGGCGCAGGAACAGCTCCTCCAGCGTCGGCGGACGGCTGGTCAGGCTCCGCACGCCCGCCTCGGTGAGCTGCCGCAGCGCGGCGTCCAGGGCGGAGGTGTCGACCTCGAACCGGATCTTGTTGCCGTCGATGCGGACGTCGTGGGCACCGGGCAGCGGAAGCCCGTCGGGCGGCGACGCCAGCTCCGCGTCGATGGAGGTGCGGGTCAGGTGCCGCAGCTCGGCGAGCGTCCCGGACTCGGCGGCGACGCCCTTCCGGATGATCGTCACGCGGTCGCAGAGCGCCTCGACCTCGGACAGGATGTGGCTCGACAGCAGGATGGTCCGCCCTTCGCGCCGCTCCTCCCGGATGCACTCCTGGAACACCTCCTCCATGAGGGGGTCCAGGCCGGATGTGGGCTCGTCGAGGAGCAGCAGCTCGGCGTCGGACGCCAGCGCGGCGATCAGCCCGACCTTCTGCCGGTTGCCCTTGGAGTAGGCGCGGCCCTTCTTGCGCGGGTCGAGCTCGAACCGGTCGAGCAGCTCGGCCCTGCGGCGCGCGTTCGTCCCGCCGCGCATCCGGCCGAGCAGGTCGATCACCTCGCCGCCGGACAGGTTCGGCCACAGCGTCACGTCGCCGGGGACGTAGGCGAGCCGGCGGTGCAGCTCCGTCGCGTCCCGCCACGGGTCGCCGCCGAGCAGCCGGGCCGTGCCCCCGTCGGCGCGCAGCAGGCCGAGCAGGATCCGGATGGTGGTCGACTTCCCGGCGCCGTTCGGGCCGAGGAATCCGTGCACCTCGCCGGGCCGGACGGTCAGGTCCAGCCCGTCCAGCGCGCGGGTCCGGCCGAAGTTCTTGACCAGGCCGGACACGGATACGGGGGGCTCGTTCGTTGTCACCGTTTCTCCTCGTGGGGCGGCTGCCCACCGGCGGCGGGCAGGGATCTCAGCGCGGCGCGCACCTGCGCGGTCAGCTCGGGCGACATGATGTTGTCCTCGAGGACGTCCAGCATCGCGAGGGCCATCCGGGGGTAGCCCTCGCCCATCAGCACGTTGCCGCCCAGGCCGCGCGACAGGTGTTCGTGGAGGACGATGAGGCCGAAGCTCATGGCGGTCATGACGGTCGCGTAGCCGTGCAGGTCGTCGGTGTTCGGCGTGGAGATCCCGGGTCCTCCGCGTTTCAGGAAGTCCTCGCTGAACGCCACGGCGTCGTCGAACAGGGTGCGCGCGGCCGCCGAGTCGTCGGTCAGCACGCGGGCGATGTAGCGCTGGACGGGCAGCGCCGTCCGCATGGCGACCGACAGGAAGCCGGGGCTGGAGATCCCCCCGTCGAGCGCCTCCCGCTTGGTCTCGCCGATGGTCTCGATCACGTACTCGTCGCACGCCTCGCGCAGCGCGTCCTTGGTCCCGAAGTGGTGCTGGACGAGGGCGGGCGACACCCCGGCGGCCTTCGCGATGCCCCGGATCGTCGCGCCCTTCACCCCGTGCTCGGCGAACTCCAGCAGTGCCGCGTCCCTGATGCGGGCGCGTCCGGTCAGATCCTCGGCCCGCTCACTCGGCGCCATCCCCACCCCTGTACCAATGTTCAGCAACCTGTACGCTTGTACACTGTACCCGCGTACAGGCCCCTGTCAATGGCCGGGGATCAGGCCCCGCCGGGAAGTTCGCCGAGCTTCACGTCCACCTGCTTCTTGGAGCCGTCCTGCTTCTGGATCTCGACCTTCACGGTCTGGCCCGGCTGGAGGTTCGCCAGGATGGACGACAGCGCCGTCTGGTCGGGCGTCGCGGTGCCGTTCACCGAAAGGATCAGGTCCCCGGCCTGGATCCCCGCCGCGGCGGCGCCGCCGCCCTTCTCGACCTCGACCACGGCGACCGCCGACCGCTGCCCGCTCTGCGGGTCGACGATCGTGCGCACCACCACGCCGAGCGCCGCCCGGCCCGAGTTCGACACCTTCCCCGTCTGGATGAGCTGCGGGACGATCCGCTTCACGGTGTCGCTCGGCGTCGCGAAGCCGATGCCGGCCGCCGCACCGCCGATCTGCGGGTCGGACGCGGCCGCGGTGGGGACGCCGATCACCTGCCCGTCCAGGGTGACGAGGGCGCCGCCGCTGTTGCCCGGGTTGATCGCCGCGCTCGTCTGGATGGCGTCGGCGATCGTCGAGCCCTGGAAGGAGCCCTCCCCCTTGGTCGTCACCGTCCGGTGCAGCGCGGAGACGATGCCGTTGGTGACGCTCCCGGCCAGCCCCAGCGGGTTGCCCATCGCGAGGACGATCTGGCCCACTTCGGTCTTGCCGGAGTCACCCCACGACGCCGGTTTCAGCGACCCGCCGTGCACCTTGACGACGGCCAGGTCGTCGGCGGCGAACGCGCCGACGGGGGATGCGTCCAGCGGGGACCCGCCGCTGGAGGACGTGACCTGGATCCTCTTCGCGCCGGCGACCACGTGCGCGTTGGTCACAATGTCCCCCTGGCCGTCGAACACGACGCCGGACCCTTCCCCCTGGTCGGTCTGGATCTTCACGACCGACGGCAGGACGGCGTCCACGACCCTCTCGTACTGCTGCTGCAGGTCCGAAGCCCCGCCCGAGACCGGCGCCGACGTCCGCACCGCGGCCGACTCGGCGTTCTTGTCGTCCCCGCCGCTGCACCCGGCGAGCACCAGGACCGCCGCCACCACCGCCGCGCTCGCCTTGACCTTCGCGTTGCTGTCCACGCTCCACCTCCAGAGGGAACACTTCCCTCCCTCCGCGGAAACGCCCTGGTCAGGCCGCGATTTTGCGACGCCGTGCCACGGCCCGGAGTCGCAGCTGGGTTTGCGGGGAGGTGGCCACCGTGACCTGATCGCTGCAAGCTGTCCAGACCGGTAGTTCATCGACCGCCAGAGGAGTTCACCCATGCATCGCCTCGGAATCGCCGTCGGCATCCTGACCGCGGTGGCCCTGCCGGCCGCGCTCAGTGGCTGCGGTGACGACGCCTCCGGCGTAGTGTCGCCCAGCTCCTCCGCCCCGCCCAGCTCGTCCGCCCCGCCCAGCTCGTCCGCCCCGGCCGGCACCGGCGACAGCCCGATGGGCCTGCCGTTCGGCCCGGCGTGCGCGGGCATCTCGACGACCGGCCCGGACGGCTCCAGCGGCATGTCCGCCGAACCGGTCGCGACGGCCGCGTCGACCAACCCCATGCTGTCCAGGTTGGCCGACGCGATCGAGAAGGCGGGCCTCACCGGCACGCTCAACTCCGCCAAGGACATCACCGTGTTCGCGCCGGCCAACAGCGCCTTCGCGAAGATCCCGAAGAACAGGCTCGACAAGTTGCTGGCGGACAAGAAGACGCTGACCAGCATCGTCAACTACCACGTCGTCGGCCGGAGGATCTCGCCGAGCGGCCTGGGGACCGGCAGTTTCAAGACCCTGCAGGGCGGCACGCTCACCACCAGCGGCTCGGGCGACTCCTACACGGTCGGCGCCGCGAACGTGGTCTGCGGCAACGTCCAGACCGCCAACGCGACCGTGTACATCATCGACTCCGTCCTGATTCCGCCGACGTGAGCCGTGGACGGCCGACGGACGGCCAGAGCATGGCGAGCGCCACCGCCTGGACGGCGATCACCACCGGAGCCAGCGCGGCCGGCGCGTGCCCGTAGAGGGCTCCGAGCGCCGCCCCGCCGGCCAGCCACGCGACGCCGTAGACCGCCGCGAAGGCGCCGTAGGCCGTCGGTCTCCGCGCGGCCGGGACGAGGTCGGCGACGGCGGCGCGCATCGTGGACTCCTGGACGCCCATCGCCGCTCCCCACAGCCCCGCCCCGGCGAGGGCGAGGACGACCGAGCCGGTCAGCGCGAGGACCGTCCCGGCGCCCGCCAGCACCGGCAGCACCACCAGGACGCGCAGCCCCCACCGGTCGAACAGGCGGCCCGTGGCGAGCGCAGCGACCGCGTCCACCGCCATGGCCACCGCGTACACCACGGGGACCAGCTCCGGCCGGAGCAGCCCGGCGTCCACCAGATGGAACCCGATCAGGCCGAACGTGGCGAACCCCGCCATGGTCGCGGCCGAGAAGGCCGCGTAACGCCAGAAGACGCCGCCCAGTCCGGCGAGCGGCGCGCCCCGATGCCCGCCCGCCGCCCGCGGACCCTCGGCCCCGGTCTCGTAGACGGAGGGGTCGGGGACGCGGCGGGCGAGCCACACCAGCACGGCGAGAACCGCCACGCCGGGGAGCACGAGCACGCCGAATCCCGCGCCGTACCCGTGCCAGGCGATGGCTCCCGCCACGATCAGCGGGCCCGCGAAGGCGCCCGTCTGGTCCAGCGCCTCGTGTACGGCGAAGGCCGTCCCGCGCCCCATGGGGGTGCCGGCGTGCGAGAGCAGGGTGTCCTTGGCCGGGCTGCGCGTCGCCTTCCCGACCCGCTCGGCGATCACGAGCACGCAGGCGCCGGCCAGCCCGACCGGGAGCGCCAGCGCGGGCACCGCCACGACCGTCAGGCCGTAGCCGGCGATCGTCCAGGCCCAGTACCGGCCCGTCCGTTCCGCCCCCGGGCCGCTGACCAGCCGCAGCACCAGGCCCGCGGCCTCGCCCGCCCCGGTCACCACCCCGACCAGCGTGGCGCCGGCGCCGAGCGACCCGAGGAACGGGCCGGTGATCGACCGCGCGCCCTCGTACACGACGTCGGCCAGCATGCTGACCACGCCGAACACCACGACGAACCGCCACGGCGACATGGCTCCATGTTCGCCGAGGAAACCGATGATCGCCTCCGCGACGGCCGACGAGGCGGGACCGGTCCCGCGGCGGATGCCTAAGCTCGGCGGCCACGAACCTCCCGCGTCGAAAGGAGCGATGGACCTGCCATGACGACACACTCATCGCCCGGTCTGACCGTCCGCGCAGCGTGCAGTCTGCTGGCCGGTGTCGCGGTTCTGGCACTGCCGGGCTGCGGATCGGGCGGGGACGGATCCGGATCCGCCGACGGCACGACGTCCTCGACGCCCACATCGCGAGCGGCCGCGGACGGAACCGATCTGAACGCCTGCAAGGGCGGCACCTGCGAGGTGAAGGTGACCGGTCCGGCGACGCTCCCGGTGGACCGGAAGAAGTTCAAGATCGGCAAACTGGAGACCAAGGCGGTGAAGGGCGGCACGGTGTCGTTCACCATCACCGATTCCGGGAACTCCTTCACCGCCGTTCAGGTCTGCGGCACCAGCGGTAAGTGCCTCAACCTCGGCGGGGGCGGCTACTCCTCCGGAGGCGACGATCAGTCGGGGCGGTCGAGTACATGGTGGACGGCGGGCGTGGGTACGCGCGCCACGGCCAACGGGATCGTCATCACCGTGCTCTCAGCCGCCGACGGGTCCGCGATCCTCCACCTGACCCCGGCGTAGCGCCGGGAGGCGCCCGGCTCCGGTTTCGGGGGGCCGGGGCCGGGTAGCCGACCGGCGTGGAGACTTGGGAAGCGCTCACCTCGCGGCGCAACGTGCGGGCCTACCAGGACGAATCGCTGCCGCGCGAGCAGCTCGACCGGATACTGGAGGCGGGCCGCCGGGCCCCTTCGGCGAACAACTGGCAGCCGTGGGACTTCGTCCTGGTCACCGACCAAGAGACGCTCCGGGAACTGTCGAAGGTATGGCAGGGGGCGGGCCACGTGGCCGGGTCGGCGGCCACGATCGTGCTGGTGGCGCAGATCGAGGAGGACGCCGGGCGGCGCGACAGGCTGCGCTTCGACCTCGGCCAGGCCACGATGGCGATGATGCTGGCCGCCGCGGACCTCGGCATCGGCAGCGGCCACGCGAACGTCTCCGACCAGGAGCGGACCCGTGAGCTGCTCGGGATCCCGGACGACCGGTTCGCCGCCGTGATGATCGCGCTCGGCCGCCCGGCGGACCGTCCGCTGCGGCCGATCGGGCGGCCCGACCGCAGGGCGTTCGACGATGTCGTCCATGCCGGAAGGTGGTAGCGGGCATCGCGGTGTTCCGCATGCGGCGGATCTGCGGATCGAGGCGTGGGCGCCGACGCGGGAGGGGTGCGTCGGCGAGGCGGTCGCCGGGCTCGTGGAGTCCTTCGCCGACGTCTCCGGTGTCCCATCGTCGCGCGAGATCCGGGTGGACGTCCCCCCGGCGCCGGACGCCGACCTGCTCGTGGCCGTGCTGGACGAGGTGATCTACCGGCTGGACGCCGACGGGTCCCTCGTCCTCGGCGCCGAGATCACCTCGACGCCGGACGGCGGGCTGCACGTCTGGCTGGCGGCCGGAGACGCCGGGGCGGCCACCGGGGTGGGCGCGGTGCCCAAGGCGGTGTCACTGCACGAACTGCGTTTCGGCCGGGACGCCCGCGGCTGGTCCTGCGTGGTGACGATCGACGTGTGACGCCATCAGCCCTTGACGACCCCGAGGGGCACGAGACGGGCGATCTTCCGGCAGAGCCCCGCCCCCTCACCGGCCTCCACCACGGCGGACACGTCCTTGTAGGCGTCCGGCCCCTCCTCGGCCAGGCCGCGCCAGGACGACGGCCGCACCGCGATGCCCTGCCCCTCCAGCGTCGACCGCAGCCGCTCGCCGCTAACGCCGCGGGCGGCCTGGTGGCGGCTCAGCACGCGTCCGGCGCCGTGGCAGGCCGACGCGAAGGCGGGCCCTCCCGGTACCCCGGTGAGCACGTAGGACGAGGTGCCCATCGTCCCGGGGACCAGCACCGGCTGGCCCGCCTCGCGCAGGTCGGGCGGCAGGTCGGGATGGCCGGGCGGCAGCGCCCGGGTGGCGCCCTTGCGGTGCACGCACAGCCGCCGCCGTTCCCCGTCCACGACGTGCTCTTCGAGCTTGGCCAGGTTGTGCGAGACGTCGTAGACCAGGTCGAGCCGGACCCCGGCGGCCCGCTGGAAGACCCTCCGCGCCGCCTGGGCGAGCAGTTGCCGGTTGGCGCGGCCGTAGTTGGCCGCCGCCGCCATCGCGCCGAGGTAGGCGCGGCCCTCGCCGGAGCCGACCGGGACGCAGGCGAGCTGCCGGTCCGGCACCTCGATGCCGTACCGCGGCATCCGCCGCTCCATCGCCCGGACGTGGTCGGTGCAGATCTGGTGTCCCAGCCCGCGCGAGCCGCAGTGGATCATCACGCAGACCTGGTGCGGGCGCAGCCCGAACGCCTCGGCCACGTCCGGGTCGTACACCTCCGCGACCTGCTGCACCTCAAGGAAGTGGTTGCCCGACCCGAGGCTGCCGACCTGCCGGGCGCCGCGCTCCACCGCCCGCTCGCTCACCTGCCCCGGGTCGGCGCCGGCGACCGACCCGGCGTCCTCGCAGCGCAGCAGGTCGCGCTCGTCCCCGTGGCCCTGCTCCACCGCGTACCGCGATCCGCCGGTGAGGATGCCGGTCAGCTCCCGCCGTCCGGGCAGATGCCAGACGGCGCCCTTGCCCATGCCACGCGGAATGACGGGGTCGAGCCCGTCCATCACGGTCTCCAGGACGGGCTTGAGCCCGGACGCGTCGATGTCCGCCGCCATCAGCCGGACGCCGCACGAGATGTCGAAGCCGACGCCCCCAGGCGAGATCACACCGCCGTCGTCCGGGTCCGTGGCCGCCACGCCGCCGATCGCGAAGCCGTACCCGAGATGGATGTCGGGCATGGCGTACGAGGCGTCCACCACCCCGGGGAGCGTGGCGACGTTGGCGACCTGCTGGATCGCGTTCGCGGCCGGTTCCAGCAGTTCCCGTGACGCGAACACGACCCCGGGCACGCGCATGGCTCCGGCCGGCTCGATCCGGAACCGGTACGGCCCGTCCTCCACGACGTCCACGTCCACAGGCCGGGAGTACCCGCCGGCCGGTCTCCCATGCGGTTGACCTGGAGTGTGCTCCAGCTCGTACGTTCGGTCCCATGACGACTCGGCAGCACAAGATCGGTTCAGGTTTCGTCGCGCACAGCACCGCCGCGGACGTCCTCGCGGGCATCGACCTGTCGGGGCGGCTCGCGATCGTCACCGGCGGCTACTCCGGACTGGGCCTGGAGACCACCCGGGCGCTGGCCGCCGCCGGAGCGCGGGTGGTCGTGCCCGCCCGGCGGCGCGAGGTCGCCGAGGAGGCCGCCGGCGGGATCGACGGCGTCGAGGTGGACGAGCTCGATCTCGCGGACCAGCGGAGCGTGACCGCCTTCGCCGAGCGCTTCCTCGGGACCGGGCGCGCAATCGATCTGATGATCGGCAACGCCGGGATCATGGCCGCCCCGGAGACGCGTGTCGGCCCGGGCTGGGAGAGCCAGTTCGCCGTCAACCACCTCGGCCACTTCGCCCTGGTGAACCGGCTCTGGCCGGCGATCCGGGAAGGGCGGGGACGGGTCGTGTCGGTCTCCTCCAGAGGCCATCAGCTGTCCGGCATCCGCTGGGACGACGTCCACTTCGAGCGCGGCTACGACAAATGGGAGGCCTACGGTCAGGCGAAGACGGCCAACGTCCTGTTCGCCCTGCACCTGGACTCCCTCGCCCGGGATGCGGGGGTGCGGGCCTTCTCGCTCCACCCGGGCACCATCAGGACCGCCCTGGGCCGCCACATGTCGGAGGACGAAATCGCCGGGCTGAGCACGAGGATCGACGAGGGCGCGTCCGGCAGCGTGTGGAAGACCCCCGAGCAGGGCGCGGCGACGCAGGTGTGGGCGGCGACGTCCCCGCAGCTGGACGGCATGGGCGGCCTGTACTGCGAGGACTGCGACATCGCCGAGCCCGCCGAACCCGGCACCGTCCTCGGCTACGGGGTCAACACGTGGGCCACCGACCCGGACCAGGCCGCACGGCTGTGGCGGCTCTCGGCCGACCTCACGGGAGTGGACGCCTTCGCAACGGCCGGTTGATCAGCGAGGCGGCGCGGTGGAGGCCCGGACGACCAGTTCCGGCGCGATCGTGATGACGTCGGGGGCGGGCGCGCCGAGCAGCTCCCAGGCCCGCCGGCCGAGGTCCTGCTTGCTGACCCGGACGGTGGTCAGCCGCGGGCTGACCAGCCGGCTGAGCGAGGTGTCGTCGAAGCCGGTGAGGGAGACCTCGCCGGGGACGCCGACCCCCAGCTCGTCCAGCCGGGCCAGCACGCCCAGCGCCACGTGGTCGCTGAACGCGACGACGGCGGTCGCACCGGTGGCGAGGGCGGCGTCGGCGGCGCGGTACCCGTCCAGGTCGCCCGACCCGCACGGGACCTGGGCGACCTCGAAACCGGGACCGGCCGCCGCGCGCAGCGCCCGCTGGCGGGCACGCTCCGACCAGGCCCTGGACGGCCCGCGCAGGTAGACGACGCGGTGGTGGCCCAGGCCGCGCAGGTGCCGGCACACTGCGGCGACCCCGGCCTCGAAGTCGACGACGACGGCCGGGACCGTCCGTCCCCGGCCGAGCCGGTTCACGCACACCAGGCGGGGCGCCCGGTCCGCGAGTGCGGCCAGGTCGGCGTCGGGCATGCGCGGGGAGCACAGCACCACGCCGTCCGTCCAGCGCGCCAGCTCCAGGGCGGCCGCGCACTCGGCGTCCGGGTTCTCGCCCGTGTCGGAGACGAGCGTGCGGAAGTCCGCCGCCTCCGCCGCGGTCGTGACCCCCTTGAGGACCTCCGCGAAGTACGGGTTGCCGAGGTCGGGGACGACCATCCCGATCGTGTGCGTGGCGCCCCGGAGCAGGCCCTGCGCCGCCGGATTGGGGCGGTACCCCAGCCGCTCGACGGCCGCGCGGACCCGCCGCTCCAGATCGGCGGAGACCGCCTTGGTGCCCGTCAGCACCCGGGAGACGGTCGCCGGCGAGACGGCGGCCTCCCGCGCCACGTCGTTGATCGTCGCCCGGAACGGCCGCTCCCCGGCGCGCTCACTCCCCATGGCCGAATTGAACCGCATGCCCTGCCGCGCCACCGCTGGCGCGACGGCCACGGGTCACTCGCCGGCCGTCTCCGCGGCCTCGGCCTGGGCGCGGGCCTCGATGATCTCCTGCTCGGCCCGGGTGTGCCCCTCGTGGATGATCTTGACGACCTCCTCGGGGTCGTCGGTCAGGTGGATCAGGTCGATGTCCTGCGGCGAGATCTTGGCGCTGGTCAGCATGGACTTCTTGATCCACTCGATCAGCCCGCCCCAGAACTCCGTGCCGACCAGGACGATCGGGAACCGGGTGATCTTCCCGGTCTGGACGAGGGTGATCGCCTCGAACAGCTCGTCGAGCGTCCCGAAGCCGCCGGGGAGGACGACGAACGCCTGCGAGTACTTCACGAACATCGTCTTGCGGACGAAGAAGTAGCGGAACTCCAGGCCGATGTCGAGATGGTCGTTGAGCCGCTGCTCGAACGGCAGCTCGATGCCGAGCCCGACCGACAGGCCGCCGTTCTCGTCGCAGCCCTTGTTGGCCGCCTCCATAATCCCCGGCCCGCCCCCGGTGATGACGGCGTAGCCGGCGTCGTGCAGCCGGGCGCCGATGTCCACGGCGAGCTCGTACTCCGGGGAGTCCGGCTTCGTGCGGGCGCTGCCGAAGACGCTGACGGCCTTCGGCAGCTCGGCGAGGAGGCCGAAGCCCTCGACGAACTCCGCCTGGATCCGCAGCACCCGCCACGGGTCGGCGTGCACCCAGTCGGCCGGGCCGCGGCTGTCGAGGAGGCGCTGGTCGGTCGTCGTCGGCGGGACGGCCCGCCCCCGCAGCATGGCCGGACCCTGCCGGCGCGATCGGGGATTCACTTCCATGGTCATGGAGCCACGGTAGTCGGAGCCTCCAGCCACGTGCGCATACGTTGCTCACACTCGGCGATCAGCGGGATCTCGACGTACTCGTCCTTCGTGTGGGCGAGGGTGGGCTCGCCGGGGCCGAAGTTGACGGCCGGGACGCCGAGCTCGGCGAAGCGGGCGACGTCCGTCCAGCCGAGTTTGGCGCGGACCTCGGCCCCGCTGGACGCGGTGAACGCGGCGGCGGCCGGGTGTGTCAGCCCAGGCCGGGCGGCGGACGCGGAGTCGGTGATGGTCACCTGGAAGCCGGCGAAGGTTTCCCGAAGGTACGCCTCGGCGTCGGCCGGCGACTTGTCGGGCGCGAACCGGTAGTTCACGGTGACGATGCATTCGTCGGGGATGACGTTTCCGGCGACGCCCCCGGAGATGAAAACGGCGTTCAGGCCTTCGTGGTACTCAAGGCCGTCCACAACCGGCCGGGCCGGTTCGTAGGCGCGCAGCACGTCCAGGATCCGCCCGGCGGTGTGGATCGCGTTGGACCCCATCCAGGCGCGGGCACTGTGCGCCCGCTCCCCCGTCGCGGTGACCTCGGCCCGCATCGTGCCCTGGCAGCCGCCCTCGATCAGCGCGCCCGTCGGCTCCATCAGCACGGCGAAGTCGCCCGCGAGCAGCTCGGGCCGCGCCGCCGCGAGCTTCCGCAGCCCGTTGCGCTCGGCCTCGATCTCCTCGCACTCGTAGAAGACGTAGGTGACGTCGCGGGTCGGCTCGGTGACGGTGGCGGCGAGCCGCAGCGCGACCGCGACACCGCTCTTCATGTCCGTGGTGCCGCAGCCGTAGAGCCGGTCGCCCTCGACCCGGGACGGAAGGTTGCCGTTCAGCGGGACGGTGTCGAGGTGCCCCGCCAGCACCACCCGCTCGTCCCGTCCGAGATCGGTGCGGGCCACCACGTTGTGGCCCTCGCGCTCCACCACCAGGTGCGGGAGCGCCCGCAGCGCCTCCTCGACGGCGTCGGCGAGAGGCTCCTCCGCGCCGCTCACCGACTCGATGTCGACGATCGCCGCCGTCAGGTCCGCCACGTCCGAGAAGAGATCCAGGCCCATGCTCAAGTCCTATCATCGCGTTCGTGGAGATGCCTGTGCTGGAGTGCGCCGTCCACTGGGCGCGTCCCGCGGACGAGCCCGAGATGCGCGCGCTTCTGGACGACCGGGAACGCGAGCGCTACGACCGCTTCATGCGGCCCGAGGACAAGGCCCGCTTCGTCACCGGCCGCCACCTGGCCCGCACCGTTCTGGCCGACGCCGCCGGCCTGCGCCCGCAGGGCATCCGGTTCACCACCGACTGCCCGCACTGCGGCGGCACGCACGGCAAGCCCCGCCTTCCGGGCAGCGACCTGGACTTCTCGCTCTCCCACTCGGGCGACCGCGTCGTTCTCGTCCTCGTCGAGGGCGCCGAGGTCGGCGTCGACGTGGAACGCCGCAGCGACCGCGAAATCGACCGCCTCGCCGAGATGGTGCTGACCGCCCCCGAGCGCGAGGCCCTCGCCGCCATGGCCGACCGCAAACGCGGCTTCCACATCTACTGGAGCCGCAAGGAGGCCCTTCTGAAGGCGACGGGCCACGGACTGGCCGCCCCCATGACGTCCATCCACGTCTCCTCCCCCGACGACCCGCCGGAGGTGGTCGCCTGGGAGGGCGAGGCGGCGGTCTCCCCCGTCCGCCTCGCCGACCTGGACCCGGGCCCCGGCTACGCCGCCGCGGTCGCCGTCCTCACCGCCCGCCCCCTGAAGATCACCGAGCTCAGGTGTTGATGCCGTGGTCGCGGAGGATGTCGTTCAGGGACGCCTTGTCGTGCCGCCGGCCCTCCTCCAGGCGCTTGAGGATCAGCACCGCCGGCAGGCCGAACGTGCCGCCCTTGAACTCCTTGTAGCGGGTGCCGCCGACGGCGACGCACCAGTCGGGGATGCGGCCGCGGCTGATCTCCTCGCCGGTCTCGACGTCGATGACGGGCATGGAGGCGGACAGGTTCGTCCCTGACCCGACGACGGCGCCGCGGCCGACCCGGGCACCCTCGACGATCATCGAGCGGCTGCCGATCATCGCCTCGTCCTCGACGATCACGGGCTTGGCGTTCGGCGGCTCCAGCACGCCGCCGATGCCGACGCCGCCGGACAGGTGGACGTTCTTGCCGATCTGCGCGCACGACCCCACGGTGGCCCACGTGTCGACCATGGTGCCGGAGTCGACGTAGGCGCCGATGTTGGTGAAGGACGGCATCAGGACCACGCCGGGCGCGAGGTAGGCGCCCCAGCGGGCGATGGCGCCGGGGACGACGCGGACTCCGTCCAGCCGGCTCTTCAGCGGGATGCGGTCGTGGTACCGGAAGTCGCCCACCTGGGAGCGCGCCATGCCGAGGACCTTGAAGCTCAGCAGGATGGCCCGCTTGGCCCGCTCGTCGACGAGCACCTCGTCGGAGTCGGGGTCGATGCGGGCGACGCGGGCCTCGCCGGCGTCGATCTGGTCGACGGCGGCCACGATGGCGGCGCGCGCGTCGGCGTCGTCCGGTGTCAGGTCGGCGCGCCGCTCCCACAGCTCGTCGATGCCGCCGGAGATCGGGCTGGTGAACGTGTCGGTCATGGCTCCTGAGCTTAGTAGGGCCCATCTCCCGGTACCTTCTTCGCGTGGCTGTTTGGTCGAGGTTGAAGCCCCGTCCCGAGGAGGGGACGGACGGCGGCGGGCGCCGCCGCGGCCGCCGCTGGGCGGTGGGCGTGTTCGTCGTGGCCCTGCTGGCGGGCGTCGGCGCCTACGTGGCCTTCGACAGGGCGCGGCCGTATCTGCACGGATCCGGCTGCGAGGTGCGGACGAGCCTCGGCACGATGCCGCTCGACCTGGAGCAGGGTGCGAACGCCGCGACGATCGCCGCGGTCGCGTTCCGCAAGCAGCTGCCCGAGCGGGCCTCGGTGATCGCCTACGCGACGGCGATCCAGGAGTCGCACATCCACAACCTGCCGGGCGGCGACCGCGACTCGGTCGGCATGTTCCAGCAGCGCCCGTCGCAGGGCTGGGGCACGCCGGACAAGCTCCGCGACCCCGTCCAGGCCACCAGCAAGTTCTTCGACGCCCTGGTGAGGATCAAGGACTACCTCGACCGCGACCTGCACGACGCGGCGCAGCTGGTGCAGCGCAGCGCGGACGGCGACGCCTACGCCCAGCACGAGCCGGACGGCAAGCTCCTCGCGACGGCGTTCACCGGCCGCGAGCCCGCCACCGCCCGCTGCTGGTACCCGCCCGACGAGAAGACGACGTCCCGCCGCCCGGAGGCGCTCCGCGAGATGCGCCGCGCTTTCGGCAGCCGCCTGAAGGTCGGCGGCCCGGGCCCCCTCAAGGCGGGCGCCCCGTCCCGCGCGGACTCCTGGAACGCGATCAAGGCGACGAACCCGCGAGCGGGCTGGGCGGTCGCGACCTGGGCCGTGACGCACGCCCAGGCCTACGGCCTGACCGAGGTCCGCTACGCGGGCAAACGCTGGCAAGCCGAAGCCGGCCACGACGGCTGGACCCCCGACAAGGACGCCACAGAGACCGCCATCATCGTCCGCTGACCCACCAGAAGAAGACCCTCCAGCGGACCCGGCGTAAAGGCGCTCTCTATGCGGGACGGCTGCCGGAGGAACCGGGGTTGTCGGGCGGGAGCCGCGGGCGGCTTGTCGGACGGGAATTGCACGTTTGGCTGATCAGCGGTTTCCGGCCGGAGTGGAGCGAGTGGCTCTTGACAGCTGTTCCGCATCGTGGACTGTACGGGACAGATGTCGCTAGGCGCTTCACCTGCCCACAGGGAGGGAACAACCCATGGCTGAAAACGTTACTCCGACCGATGTCGCAGCGATCCGTCGTCGTCGCCTGGAGCGGGAAGGCTCCGCCACGCAAACCCCTCGCCCGGAGCGAGGCCGCACGCCGAGGTCGAGCCGGAAGGGTCGCCAGTTCGCCGACTCCGACCGCCAGCGTCACCAGTCGCAAGAAGCGGCTTGGATGGCGGCGGCGCAAGCCCCAACCGTCCAGCCGGGAGAGGTCGTCCTGGCTGGGCTGCTCATCAAGTACCTCACAGAGGCCGCCGGCTCGCAGAAGCCGGACCGTGCCGTCAAGGAGGTACGACGCATTCTTCCGTCCATCTGGACGAGGCTGCAGTCGCTCGCCGCCGCTGAACCGGAGGACGCGCTGTACTCGCACCTCGTCGAGACGTGGCGGGAGTTCTACGAGCTCAACCTGCCGGAAGACCGGCGGCACAACCTCCACGATCTGCTGGAGACGGGGGGTGAGTCCGCCATCGGGCTGGCGCGACTGGCCCGGATCATTCTGGAAGAGAAGTGCCCCAACGGGGCGCTCGGTGCCGCCCTGCTGAACCTCTGACGGGGAGGCGCCAGCACCTGGGAGCGCGGCACACTCGTGCCGCGCTCCCGCCTTCTCCGCAGGCGCTGCCTTCACCTGGGCCCGGAGAGCCCCGGCGGTCGGTCGAGCAGGCCGGCTCGTGCGTTCGGGCGCGCGGGACCGTGCGGCTCACTGGGAAGGATTGGTCTACGGGTGTTCGGGAATTCCGTACGGCCAACCCAGATCACGGTCACTATACGCGACGGTGATCTACCTCAATGCTACCAATTGTGGGCCAGGTGAACTCAGAGAGAACACCAATCAAAGTAGGTAAGCACCGGCCGACGAGCCGTTAAGCGCAATCACTTTCGTTGCCGACTCGTGATGTTGATCTCTTGATCATATTCGGTACAGTTTCCCCAGATGGCGGAAGCCAGCGCGCGGACGAATCTCCTGTCCGCGCGTGGAGAAAAGCCCTGGGGGGCACGCATGAACACGGCTCTGCGCCGAACCGTGCTGTCATTTACAGCACTCACCGTCACCACTGTCGGAACCCTGTCCCTCATGAGTCCAGCCAACGCCGCCGCGGCCTACTCTGTGCCCGGTGTCTGCGGCAGCAGCTACAGGGAAGTGCGAAGCATCGCACTTTCAGGCTATGACAAGAGCGCGGACGGCTGGGGAACCGTCGCATACGTGAAGATCGGTTACAACCCCAGCAATGGCAAGAACTGCGCCTTCACGCAAAAGTCCACGACGAACAACAGCTACGGCAAATTGTCCGACGTCAGCGTCAAACTGCGGGAGCTGCGCTACGGGGACACGTCTTACGACGTGAACGGACCTTACAGGTACTACGCGGGACCGGTCTACGTGTCCGCCCGCGACACCTGCATCGATGTCTGGGGCTGGGAAGACTGGGCAGGCTCGTATGACTTCGGGCCGATAGCCTGCGGCTGAGCGCACCCGATTCATCCCCTGTGGCCGCACCGTCCACGACGGTGCGGCCACAGCGGTGTCTCGAACGGCAGCGCGCGGGCGTCGCTCCTGATCAGGGTGGTTGGTCTACGGCTGTGCGGGAAGTTCGTGACGCATGGAGATCCCACGGACCTTGGTGCTGACCGGGCACTTTCCACCCGAGCCCGGCGGTGTGCAGACGTTCACGTGGGAGCTCGTGCGGCGGCTGCCCGCCGACCGGCTGCTGGTCGTGGCGCCCGCGCGGGCCGGGAGTGCGGAGTACGACGCGGGGCTGGGGTTCCCCGTCGTGCGGCGGCACGGTTACCTGCTGTTCCGCGGGCTGCGGCGGCTCATCGTCCGGCACCGTGTCGAGGCGGGGTGGATCACCGCGGCCGCGCCGTTCGGGATGTACGCGCCGCTGGTGCGCGCCGCCGGGGTGCGGTGGCTGGTCGGGTCGGCGCACGGTCAGGAGCTCGGCTGGTTCCGGGCGCCGCCGACCCGGGCGGCGCTGCGGGTGGCGGCACGGTCGTTCGACGTCCTCACCCATCTCAGCGCGACGACGCTGCCGGAGCTGGCGAACGCCGTCGGGGACCGGACGCGGCTGGTCCGGCTCGCCGGCGCCGTGGACACCGTGCGGTTCCGCCCCGGCCTTGACGGTTCGGCGGTCCGCCGCCGGCACGGCCTCGGCGGCGGGCCGGTCGTGCTCAGCGTCGCCCGGCTCGTCCGCCGCAAGGGCCACGACATGCTGATCCGCGCGTGGGCCGACGTGGTGCGGCGCCGCCCGGACGCGCGCCTCGTCATCGTCGGGGACGGCCCGATGCGGCGTCGGCTCACCGAGCTGGCGGACCGGGACACACCCGGGACGGTCACGCTGACCGGGCACGTCTCCGCCGCCGACCTGCCGCGCTACTACGCCGCCGCCGACGTGTTCGCGCTGCCGTGCCGCGACGACCGGCGCGGGCTGCAGACCGAGGGGCTCGGCCTGTCGGTGCTGGAGGCGTCCGCGGCCGGGCTGCCGGTCGTGGTCGGCCGGTCCGGCGGCAGCCCCGAGTCCCTGATCGACGGGCGGACGGGCGTCCTCGTCGACGCCGCCCACTCCGACGAGCTGTCCCTGACCCTGCACCGGCTGCTCGCCTCCCCCGGCCGGCGCGCCGCGATGGGCGCCGCCGGACGGCGGTGGACGTGCGCGCACTGGAGCTGGGACGCCGCCGCGGCCCGGCTCGCCGCCCTGCTGAACGACTCCGCCCTCGCCGCGCCGCTGCCCGACACCCCGGGGATGGAGCCCGCATGGGACTCAGGGAGCAGCTGAACCGGCCCGACTTCCGGCGGCTCATCGTCGGCCAGACCGTGTCCTCGTTCGGCGACTGGATGGGCACCCTCGCGCTGATGTACTTCGTCCTGGAGCTGAGCGGCTCCACGACGGCGGTCGGCGGTGTGCTGGTGCTGCGGCTGCTCCCGTCCGCGCTGGGGGCGCCGATCGCGGCGCGGGTGGTGACCCGGTGGCGGCGGCGCAGCGTGATGCTCTGGTCGGACCTGATCCGGGCCGGCATGGCGCTGGCGCTGCCGGTCGTGCCGTGGCTGTGGTGGGTGTACTTCTGGGCGTTCCTGATCGAGGTGGTGGGGCTGATGTTCCTGCCGGCCAGGGACGCCTCCATCCCGTTCCTCATCGAGGACGAGGAGAACCGGCACGACACCCGCACGCTGGAGCTCGCCAACGGCATCACGATGGCCACCTCGTACGGGATGATCCCCATCGGCGCGGGGGCGTTCGGGCTGATCGAGTGGGTGTCGGGGCAGGCGGGGTGGGAGGGGCACTGGCGGTACTTCGTCGTCTTCTGGCTGGACGCCCTGACGTACCTGATCTCCTACCTCGCGGTGAAGGGAATCCCCGATCTCGGGCCGGGCCCCGCGGAGAAGCGGGAGATGGAGCGCACCGAGCGGGACCCGCTGCACGCCGGCTTCCTCTCGGCGCTGCGGCTCCCGGTGGTGCGCGCCGTCCTGCCGGGCATCGCGGTCGTCGCGCTCGGGCTCGGCGCGCTGTTCTCGCTGGGCGTGGTGTTCGTGAAGAACGTCCTGGACGCGGGCGCCGTCGGGTTCGGGGTGCTGGTGGTGCTGTTCGGGGTGGGCGCGCTCGCGGGCCTGCTGCTCATCCACCGCAAGGCAGGGAGCCTGATGACGCAGATCCGGCTCGGGACGGCCGCGCAGGGCACGGTGATCGCCCTGATGGCCGGGCTGGGCTCCACGATCTGGTCGTTCGTCGGGGCGGTGGTGTTCGGCGCGGCCGCGACCAGCGCCCTGGTGGGCGGGATCACCTATCTCCAGGAGGCGCTCGGCGGTGTCCAGCGGAACCTGGCCCTCACCGCGTTCCACGCCGTCCTGCGGTTCGGGCTGGCGCTCGCCGCGCTGCTGTCGGGAGCCGCGGCCGACCTCCTGAAGGAGGCCGGCGCTTCCCCGCTCGGCATGGCCCCGGGCCAGTTCGTGCTCGCGGCGTCCGGACTGGTCGTCCTGCTGGGGACGTTCCTCATCCGCACCCCGGGCGCCGCGAGCATGTCCCCTACTTGACCGGGACGGGCTCGGCCTCCGCCTCCACTCCCTCCGCCGAGGACGCCTCGCCATGGCTGTTGGCGGCGCGGAGCGCGACCACCGCGGCGCCGGCCAGGAAGATGCTGCATGCGAGCAGAGCCCTGGAGAACCCGGAGGTGAGCGCCTCCGGAACCGGCGTCCGGGCCGCGAGCAGGCCGTCGGTGCGGGACGTGGCGACCGCGGAGAAGATCGCGAGCCCGAGCGCGCCGCCGAGCTGCTGCGAGGCGTTGAGCAGCGCCGCGGCGAGCCCCGCCTTGTCCGGCGGGACGTTGGCGTTGGCGGCGGTGGTGACGGACACGAACGCGGCGCCGAGCCCCAGTGACGCGATCATCAGTCCGGGCAGCAGGTCGGTCAGGTACGCACCGTCCACCGGGATGCGCGACAGCCAGTAGACGCCCCCGGCCGACATGAGCAGCCCCACGACCATGACCGGGCGCGTCCCGACCCTGGTGAGCAGCTGGGACGAGACGCCGGCGGCGATCGCGACGCCGAAGCACAGCGGCAGGTAGGCCGACCCGGTCTTCATCGGCGAGTAGTGGAGGACGTTCTCCATGTAGAGGCTGAGGAAGAAGAACATCGAGCCGATGCCCGCGACGGCGACGAGCTGGGTGACGTCCGCCGCGGCCAGCCCCCGGATCCGGAAGATCGACAGCGGCAGCAGCGGGTTGCGGCCGCGCTGCTCGTTGACCAGGAACGCCAGCAGCAGGACCAGGGCGCCGGCGAGGCCGCCGATCGTCCGTCCCGCGTCCCAGCCGACCTCCGGCGCCTTGACCAGGGTGAACACGAGCAGCAGCATCCCGCCGGTGACGAGGACCGTGCCGAGAACGTCGAAGTTCGCGAGCCGGGCGCTGCGCCGGTCGCCCTCGACGAGCAGGAACAGCCCGGCGATCACGAGGACGCAGACCGGGACGTTCACGAGCATCACCCAGCGCCAGCCGGGCCCGTCGGTGAGCAGCCCGCCGAGCAGCACCCCGGCGGCTGAGGCGCCGCCCGCGACGCCGCCCCAGACGCCGAGCGCCTTGTTGCGGTCGCCGCCCTCCTTGAACATGGTGGTGAGGATCGACAGCGTGCCCGGCAGCATCAGCGCGGCCCCGGCGCCCTGGACGAGCCGCGCGCCGATCAGCATCCCGGACGTGGTGGCGAGGCCGCCGACGACCGAGGACAGCGAGAAGACCACCGTCCCCGCGACCACGACGCGGCGGCGCCCGAGCAGGTCGGCGAGCCGGCCGCCGAGCAGCATGAACCCGCCGTAGGTGAGCAGGTAGCCGGACGGCACCCACTGCAGGTCCTGGACGGTGAAGTCCAGGTCCGAGCGGATCGCGGGCAGCGCCACGTTGACGATCGAGGCGTCGATGAAGTCCAGGAACGCGATGGCGCACAGCAGCGTCAAGGTGATCTTGCCGCGTCCGGTCGCGAGGAACGATCGTTGAGGGTTCGTCATGGGAGGACCTCCGGTCAGTGGGCGCCCGCGGGCGCCTGCCAGCGGGGAGCGCGCAGGTAGCGGGGCCGCCACACCGCGCGGTAGAGGAGCCGGACGGGCGGCGGGACGACACCGAGCACCTTGCGCCGGGTGGCCTCCTCCGCGCCGTCCAGCAGCCAGGGGAAGAACGCGGCGGCACCGCTGACGCCGAGCCTCCGGCGCTGCTCGTTGCCGAACGCGTCCCATTCGGCCTTGGTGAGCAGGTCCTGGACGAGCGGCAGCGCCAGTTCCTCCTCGTGCTCGCAGTGCGCGCCGAGCTCCTCGGCGAGCCGTGCCGCGCCGTCCGCCAGCCGGGCGGCGGAGCCGGCGGCGACGGCCGCGCCGACGATGTCGAGCAGTTCGTCCAGCCGGTCGTGCTCGGCCTGCATCCGGTCCAGGACGGCCGGATCCGCCGCCTTGGCCCGCAGGACGGGCCACAGGTGCGTGTCCTCTGCGGTGTGGTGGATGTGCAGGAACCGCTTGAACCGGTCCCATCCGGCCCCGACCGCCGGTCCGGAGGCGTCTCCGGCCTCCGCCATCGCCGTGAGGCGGTCGAGGTCGCGCTGGAACGCGTCGTGGACGGCGTACATGAACGTCACGTCGACGCGGTCGCGCCCTTGGTCGCTCATTTCAGTCCCCCTGTCGGAGCTGTTTCGCGACCAATGAGCGAATCGGAACCCGCGAGTGTGACGCCGTTGCGTGCAGATGAGGCCCACATCACATTTCCGCCACCGATGTCACACTCGGGATGTCGGCGGCCCTCTGAGGGGGTGAGCGCACAGGAGGTCGAGCCATGCCCGAAGGCACCACCGACGACACGGCGACCAGGGTGTTCGCCGGTCACCGGGAGCTGCTGTTCTCGGTCGTCTACAACATGCTGGGAAGCGTCGCCGACACCGAGGACGTCCTGCAGGACACATGGCTGGCGTGGGCGTCCCGCAGCGGCGGCGGCGGAATCGAGAATCCGCGCGCCTACCTGGTCCGGATCGCCGTCAACACCGCGCTCTCACGGCAGGCCGCGATCAGCCGCCGCCGCGAGACCTATGTGGGGCCGTGGCTGCCCGAGCCGCTGGTGTCGGACGGCGACGAAGGCGACACCGCCGAACGCTCGGAGGCGGTGTCGATGGCGCTCCTCGTCGTCATGGAGACTCTGACGCCGCTGGAGCGGGCCGTTTTCGTGCTGCACGAGGTGTTCGGCTACGCGCACACCGAGATCGCGCCGATCCTGGACCGCAGCCCGTCCGCCGTCAGGCAGCTCGCGCACCGCGCCCGGGAGCACGTGCACGCCCGCCGCCCCCGCTACCAGGCCGACCCCAAGGTGCAGCGGGAGGCGACGGAGCGCTTCCTCAAGGCCGCCCTGGGAGGCGACATGGAGTCGCTGCTGGACATCCTCGCCCCGGAGGTGACGCTGTGGACGGACGGCGGCGGAAAGGGCCGGGGCAAGGCGGCTCTGCGTCCCATCGAAGGCCGGGACAAGGTCGCCCGCGTCATCGTGGCCACGACCGCCCGCCACAGCCCCAAGGCGCTGGACATCCGCTACCGGACCGTCAACGGCGACCCGTCCGCGGTGCTGTTCGACGAGGACGCGCCGTTCGCCGTCATGGTCCTCGACCTCGCCCCGGACGGCGACCGCGTCCGGGGCGTCTACGCCGTCACCAACCCGGACAAGCTCGCCCACATCGACGAGGAGGGCTGAGCCGTCCGGGCCGGCGACCGGGTCAGCCGTCCGGGCCGGCGACCGGGTCAGCCGTCCGGGCCGGCGACCGGGTCAGCCGTCCCGTCAGCGGTCGGGGGCCGCCCGCCACCGGGTGAAGCGGCGTTCCAGCAGGACGAGCGCGTAGTTGAACACGAGCCCGAGAGCGGAGATCGCCACGATCCCGGCGTACATGTCGGCGATCGCGAAGTTCTGCTGGGACGAGTTGATCAGGAACCCGAGCCCCTCCTTCGCGCCGACCATCTCCGCGACGATCATCACCAGCACCGCGGTCGCGCCGGCCAGCCGGACGCCGGTGAAGATCGACGGCACCGCGGCGGGCAGGATCACCTTCTGGAAGATGCGCGGTGCGGGCAGCCCGAGCGACCGCGCGGACTTGACCAGCGTCGGGTCCACGGTGCGGACGGCGGTGATCGTGTTGAGCAGGATCGGCCAGGTGCACGCGTACAGCACGATCGCGACCTTGGACGTCTCGCCGATGCCGAGGATCAGCACGAAGACCGGCAGCAGCGCAATCGCGGCGGTGTTGCGGAACACCTCCAGCAGCGGGTTCAGCAGCTCGGCGACCGGCCGGTACCAGCCGATCAGCAGGCCGAGCGGCACCGCGACGACGATCGACAGCCCGAACCCCGCCAGGGACCGGACCAGGCTGGCCTCGGCGTCGCTCCACAGCTCGCCGCCGCGGGCCAGCTCCCACAGCGCCGGGACGACCTCCGAGACCGGCGGCAGGAAGATCCGGTCGACCAGTCCCGCGCGGGGCGCCAGTTCCCAGACGGCGAAGAACGCGATGAGCGCGATCGTCCGGCGGAACACCCCGGCCGCCGCCCCGGCGAGCCGGGACGGACGCGGGAGCGGTGCCCGCCGGGCGGCTGTCGCGACCTGCGCCGGGGCCTGCGTGGTGCTAGCCAACGTGGACCGCCTCCTTGTGCAGCAGCGACCACACCTGGTGCCGGTGCGCCGCGAACTCGGGACTGGAGCGGACGTCCTCGCGCTCGTCGCGGGAGCCGAGGTCGATGTCGACGATCTCCTTGACCCGGCCGGGCCGCGGCGTCAGCACCGCCACGCGTCCGCCCAGGTAGACGGCCTCGTCTATCCCGTGGGTGATGAACACGACGGTCTTGCGCGTGCGCGCCCAGATCCGCAGGAGCTCCTCCTGGAGCGACTCGCGGGTCTGCGCGTCGAGCGCGGCGAACGGCTCGTCCATGAGCAGGACGTCCGGGTCGTAGGCGAGGCTGCGGGCGATCGCGACCCGCTGCTTCATCCCGCCGGACAGCTCGTGCGGGTAGCGGTCCTCGAACCCGGACAGGCCGACGAGGTCCAGGTGGTGGCGGGCGGTCTCCACGCGTTCCCGCCGGCCGAGCCCCTTGGCCTCCAGGCCGAACTCGACGTTGCGCAGCGCCGTCCGCCAAGGGAACAGCGCGTACTGCTGGAACACGATGCCCCGGTCGAGCGCGGGCCCGGTCACCTCGGCCCCGTCGATGAGGACACGGCCGCTCGTGGGGCGTGTCAGCCCGCCGATCAGGTCCAGCAGAGTGGACTTGCCGCAACCTGACGGCCCGACCACGACGAGGAACTCGCCCTCCGCGACGTCCAGGCCGACGTCCTGGAGCGCGGTGAACTCACCGCCGCCCCGCACGGGGAAGGTCTTGCCGACCCCCGTGACACTGATCTTCGCGCTCATCACCGGCCTCCCCCGGACGCGTAGGGGTTGTACTCGTTCGTGTAAAGGTCGGAGACCTTGACCTTGCCCTTGGGGATCTGGCCGACCTGCTCCAGCCAGGTCCGCCAGGTGTCGAACTCCCGGTCGGTCAGCACGCCGCCCTTCTCGGCGACGCCCGCCGACTTCCAGTACTGCAGCGCGTCGGCGTTCTCGTTGCGGCCCCGCGCCTTGAGGATCTTCGTCATGCGGGCGACGACCTCGGCGCGCGGCGTGGTCCGCGTCCACTCGATCGTCTTGGCGATCCCGGCGGTGAAGGCCCGGACGGTGCCGGGGTTCCGCTTGATGAAGTCGTCGCGGAAGACGTAGGACCCGGCCGTGAAGGCGCCGAGGAAGTCGTAGTCCTTGAAGACCGGGCGGATTCCGCCCGCGGCGATCGCCTTGTCCTGGAAGATGCCGCTCAGCGCGGCGACGTCGATCTGCCCCTGCCGCAGCGACTGCTCCGTGGTGACCGGCGGCACGGCGAGCGCCTCGACCTTCTCGATGTCGGCCGTGGACAGCCCGTTGCGCCGCAGGTAGAGGTCCAGGACGGCCTGGGAGTGGCCGCCCAGCGTGTTCATCCCGATCTTCTTGCCGATCAGGTCGCGCGGGCCCTTGATCGGGCTGCCGTTCAGGACGAAGAAGCCGTTGTAGTACTTCTTGTCGGTGCCGTAGTAGCCGATGACGGACGTGATCGGCGCGCCCGCCGCCTGGAGTTTGATCACCGCGCCGTTGAAGGCGCCGCCGAAGTCGACCTGGCCGGTCGCGGCGGACTGGACGTCCTGCGGCCCGCTGATGGTGTTGCCGATCCACTTCAGCCGGACGTCGCCGAGGTACCCCAGGTCGGCGGCGAGCTCGGGCAAGGTGACCTGGCCGGTCCAGCCCTGGTAGCGCAGGGTGCGGGTGTGTCCCGCGCTCCCCGCCGCGCTGCCACACGCCGCCGTGACGGGCACCGCCGTCGCGGCGACCGCCAGGGTGGTGATGAATCGTCGTCTTGTCGTTCCCGTGATGCTCGAAGCGCTCAACACGATCTCCCTGGATGGATGGACTGGTGCGACTATGACGCCTATTTCCTACTAAGTCAATCGGAATAGTTGACTTTGGATTCCAGGTCGTGGTTCGCTACGGCTCGGTGGAGCTCCACGGTGTCCGTCCCCCTGAGAAGAGGTAGCCAATGTCCGAGTTCGACATCCGCAAGGTCGGGGGTCGCATCGGCGCCGAGGTCGTCGGCGTCGACGTGCGCGACCTGTCCGACGAGATCTTCGGTGAGATCCATTCCGCGCTGCTGGAGCACAAGGTCCTGGGCTTCCGCGGCCAGGAGCTGTCCGACGACGACCAGCTCGCGTTCGCCGGCCGGTTCGGGCCGCTCACCGGCGCGCATCCCACCGTGCCGGCCGTCGACGGACGGCCCGAGATCCTGCCGGTGGACAGCGAGTCGGGGCGGTCCAACCAGTGGCACACCGACGTCACGTTCATCCAGTCCCCACCGAAGATCAGCACGCTGCGCGGCCTCGTCATCCCGCCCTACGGCGGCAACACCCTGATCGCCAACACGGCCGCCGCCTACAAGGACCTGCCGGAGGAGCTGCGTGCGCTCGCCGACCGCCTGTGGGCCGTCCACACCAACGACTACGACTACGTCCGGCCCGGCGGCAGCGGCGGCGACCCCGACAAGGTGGCCGAGCACCGCAAGGCGTTCGTGTCCCGGACGTGGAAGACCGCGCATCCGGTCGTCCGGGTGCACCCGGAGTCGAGCGAGCGGAACCTCTACATCGGGGGATTCGCGCAGAAGATCGTCGGGCTCTCGTCACGCGAGGGACGGGCGATCCTGGACATCCTGCAGTCGTACGTCACCCGTCCGGAGAACGTCCTGCGCTGGGTGTGGCAGCCGGGCGACCTCGTCGTGTTCGACAACCGGATCACCCAGCACTACGCGCCGGACGACTACGGCGACCTGCCGCGGCTGCTGCACCGGGTCACCGTCGCCGGCGGCATCCCGGTGGGCGTGGACGGCAAGGAGAGCTACCGGCTGGAGGGCGACGACGCGTCCCACTACACCCCTGCGGAGAAGGCCGCCTGACCTACCGGAGACTCGGGCCCGGCGCGGGGTGGCGCCGGGCCCGGCCCATGTCAGGGTTTGGGCAGAATGCACATGGCGTCCAGGCCGAGGATGCGGTTGAGGCGGCCGAACGCCAGCCAGGAGCCGATGCACATGCTCAGCTCCACGATCTCGGTCTGGGTGTAGTGCGCGGTCATCCGGGTCCAGAACTCCTCGTCCAGGCCGTGGTGGTCGAGGGCGTAGCGTTCGGCGTACTCGGCGGCGAGGCGGGTGCGGTCGTCGAAGGCGGCGGTGGTGCGCCATTCGGTCACCGCGTCGGCGAACTCCTCCTCGACCTTCTCGCCTTCGCGTTCCGTCCGCCAGTCGAGGCAGAACATGCAGCCGTTGATCTGGGCGATGCGCAGCCGGGCGGCCTCGAACTCGCGGAGGCCGAGGGTGGTGTGCGCGTAGACGGCGAGGGAGAGCTTCGAGGCGGCGGGGCCGATGCCGGGCACCATCTCGCCCCACACGTACTGGATCGGGTCCTTGCCCTCGGGGACGTCGATGTTCACGGGCGGGTCCTTCCGAGCTTGCCGACGGCGGGACGTACGGGAACGTCGAGCGCGTCGTAGAGGCCGGGTTCGGCGTCCACGAGCCAGTCGACGGCGTTCACCAGGCGTCCGACGGCGGTCGCGTTGCCGCCCGCGGCCCGGTTCCCGTGCTCGTCGGTGGCCTCGACCGTGACCTCGATGCGCGGAACGCCCTCGATGATGACGCGGTGCGCCCCGTCGCCGTCCGGTGGCCTGGGCCAGTCGGGCGCACAGGACGGGTGGATGCGGGTGACGTGCTCGACCACGATGCGGGGTTCACCGTCGACGATGCCCTGCACCTCGAACCGCACCGCGCCCTGCGTGCCCTTCTCGAAGTCGCCCATGGACGCGGTGGTCACGGTGTCGTCGAGCGGGCGCCGGTCGAGGGTCTCGCGGATCTCGTCCAGTTCGACGCCCAGCGCGCGGGCCATCAGCCTGACCTGCCCGCCCCACACCATGGTCGGGACGGTCGCCGCGAGCATCGGCGGCTCGTAGTCCATCGGCTGCCCCATGCCGACCAGGTAGCGGACGGAGTCGGGCTGGTCATAGGTGGAGTAGTCGAAGATCTCCTGGCAGCGGACGACGTCGATGGTGCCGCCGAGTCCACTGATCAGCAGAGGCAGGACGTCGTTGCCCCAGCCGGGGTCGATCCCCGAGACGAACAGGGAGCCGCCGCCCTCGGCGACGGCGTCCAGCACCTCGCCCCGCATCTCGGGCGGCGCGTTGCGCTGGTCGTAGAGCGCGTACAGCGCCGGGGTGACGACCGCGGCGCCGGCGCGGACCGCCTTGAGGACGTCGGCGAGAGCGTCGTCCGGGCGGATGTCGCCTGAGGCCGCGTACACCACGGCCTGCGGGCCGGTCGCGAGGACTGCGTCGACATCGGCGGTCGCGACGACGCCCAGGGTGTGGCCGAGGCCGGCGAGGTCGCCCGCGTCCCGGCCGATCTTGCCGGGATCGTGCACGATCACGCCGGTGAGCTTCAGCGTGGGGTGGGCCTCGACGGCCCGGACGGCCAGCCGTCCCACGTTGCCCGTGCCCCAGACGATCGCGGAGATCATGCGCGGAATGTAACACATTCCCAAGCAAGCACTTGGTAGCCACTTGTGGACACGAATCTACCTTTCGGTAGCCGGTGACGTACCTCACGTTTCCAGGTAGAACACGTTTCAATCTCATTCAGAGTGAGGGAGGTCACATGCGTGACTCCACCGCGCCTCCCGGCGTGTCCCGTCGCGGGTTCATCGTTGGAACCGGTTCTATCCTCGGGCTGGGGATGATGGGCCGGACCGCCGCCGCGGCGGCCCCGGCACCGGCGCCGATCGGCAACGGCGCCCACGTCCCGGTCCTGGTCATCGGCACCGGCTACGGCGGCTCGGTCGCCGCGCTGCGCCTCGCCCAGGCGGGCGTCGACGTCCACATGGTCGAGATGGGCATGGCCTGGGACACCCCCGGCTCGGACGGCAAGATCTTCGCCAACACCCGTTCGCCCGACTACCGGTCCTTCTGGCTGAGGACGCGGACCAAGCAGCCGATCAGCAACTTCCTCGGCTTCCCCATCGACAAGGACGTCCCCCGCTACACCGGGATCCTCGACGCCGAGGACTTCGGCGGCATCCTCGTCTACCAGGGGCGCGGCGTCGGCGGCGGCTCGCTCGTCAACGGCGGGATGGCGGTCACGCCCAAGCGCTCGCGGTTCAGCGCGGTACTCCCCTCGGTGAACGCCGATGAGATGTACAACGTCTACTACCCGCGCGCCAACTCCGGGCTCGGCGTCAACGAGATCGACCGGGCCTGGTTCGACACCACCGACTGCTACCAGTTCGCGCGGGTCGGACGGAAGCACGCCCAGCGGTCCGGGTTCGAGTTCGTCTACGTCCCGAACGTGTACGACTTCAACTACATGAAGCAGGAGGCGGCGGGCGCCGTGCCGAAGTCCGCGCTGGACGCGGAGATCCTCTACGGCAACAACTACGGCAAGAAGTCACTGCAGAAGACCTATCTGGCGCAGGCGAAGGCGACGGGCCGGGTCGCCATCTCGCCGCAGCACAGGGTGACGTCGGTGTCCCCCGCGTCCGGCGGCGGGTACACGGTCGTCATCGAGCAGATCGACACGACCGGGACCGTCGTGGCCACAAAGACGGTGACCGCCGACCGGGTGTTCTTCGCGGCCGGCAGCGTCGGCACCAGCAAGCTGCTGGTCAAGCTGAAGGCGACCGGCGCGCTGCCCGCCCTGAACGCCGAGATCGGCAAGGGCTGGGGCGACAACGGCAACGTCATGTGCGGCCGCGCCAACCACCTGTGGGACCCGACCGGCAGCCTGCAGTCGGCCATGCCCACCGGCGGCATCGACAACTGGGACGCCGGCGGGGCGTTCGCCGAGGTCGCGCCGCTGCCCACCGGGATCGAGACGTACGCCTCGTTCTACCTGTCGATCACCAACACCCCGCGCCGCGCCGAGTTCTCCTGGAACGCGGCGACCGGGCAGGTCGGGCTGAACTGGCAGACCGCCTGGAAGCAGACCAGCATCGACATGGCCAAGACGATCTTCGACAAGATCAACAGCAAGGAGGGCACGATCTACCGAACCGACCTCTTCGGCGCCTACAAGATTTGGGGCGACCACCTCACCTACCATCCGCTCGGCGGCGCCGTCCTGAACAAGGCGACCGACAACTACGGCCGGCTGCGCGGCTACTCCGGCCTCTACGCCATCGACGGCTCGCTCATCCCGGGCAACACCAGCGTCAACCCGTTCGTCACGATCACCGCCCTCGCCGAACGCAACATCGAGAAGATCATCGCCACCGACCTGTGATCCGGCGGATCCGGCCACGGGCGCGTGTGGCCGGACCCTCCCAGGGGCAGGCGGGGAACCCTAGGGGCAGGCGGGGAACAGCCGCCGCGTCCCCGTCCCGGCCGCGTAGGCGGCGGGATCGCTGAACCGGCAGCCATAGTCCGGACGCGCCACCACCGACGGCTTCGTGGTCACGTCACCGGCGGGGCGCCTCCCCCTGTCGATCCAGCGGACGAGATCGTCCCAGGCCGTCCCCGCTTCCACGTTCGAGAACTCGCAGTGCTGGGTCGTGCGGATGGCGCGCTGGACGAGCAGGCCCGACCGGCGGTTCCGCGCGACCTCCTTCGCGTAGATCTGCTCCATGGAGAACGGGACGAACATGTCCCCCAGCCCATGCAGGCTCAGCACGGGCACGGTCGGACGCCCGTTGATGCGCGGCACCTGCGACAGCCGGTTCGACAGCCGCGCCGGCAGGTTCGCGGCCCGCACCCGCTGCACCGTCGCGTTGACGTTCACCGGCTCGTTCGGCTCATAACGGGTGAACAGGTTGGTCGACAGTTGCGCCGGATACTCGGCCAGGGTTGCGTCCGGTGGCTCGGGCGTAGCGAGCGTGAACGGGAAGTCCTTCCAAACCGCGAATGACTGGACGTCGCCGGGGCGCTTGCCACCCGTCCGGTTGATGACGACCGAGCGGAACTGCTTGCCGCGCTCGTTCGTGGTGTCCGGCCCGCCCGGCCGCAGACCGGTCAGCCCGAGCGCCGCCTCGATCTTCGGGACGGTCACCGTCGCGTACTGGTCCGTGACCGGGTATTCGCGGATGCCGGACAAATCCTGGGCGACCACGTTGTAGTCGAGGAAGAAGTCGAACAGTTCGTCGTCGCCGAGCACCCCGCACATGGGCAGCGCGCCGTCGTAGTAGCCCGGGAACTGTTCGAGCGAGCGTCCGATGACGTGCCCGCCCATCGAGACGCCGGCGATAATGCGCTGCTTGGGCCGTCCCACCTTGTCGGCGAACAACTCGGCCACGTCGCGGGTGCTCAGCACACCCGCCCGGACGTCGTAACCGTTGTCGTAGTAGGAGGACGCCGCCCACGCGTACCCCTGGTCGAGCAGCCGCTGCCGCAGCCCGAACGGCGGCGGCCCGACCGTCAGTACGAACCCCTGCCCGGCATAACCGTGCGCATAGAGGGCCAGCTTGCCGTTCCAGTGCGGCGGTACCTCGATGTCATAGGCGGCATGGCGGTGGACGCCCTGCAGCACCCGTGACGGCTTCCCATGCACCAGGACGGGCGCGAGCGGCGGATTGTCGATCGTGTACCCGGGAAGCGGCTGGTCGTCGGGAACCCGATCGGCATGCGCCGCGCTCGTCGGAACGACCGAGGCGAGAACGAGAGCGGCAAGGGCGGCAAGGGAACGGACGCGCATGATCCTCCTCTGGCAGACCCCCGCATTACATACCGTCCAGTCGGTCTGCAGAACTCCCAAGACCGCATCCGGCCTCTCACCGCCTCAGGCGCCTCCGGAGACTCAGGCGGGGACGATCGGCTGCTGGATGTTCCAGCCGTTGCCGTCCGGGTCCTTGAAGAAGACGAAGCGACCCCAGGGAAAGTCCTGCACCTCGCTGACCTCGACGCCTCGGGCGGCCAGTTCCGCGCGGGCGGCCTCGGCGTCCTCGACGACCATCTGCAGGCCCTGGACGGAGCCCGGCGTCATCTCCACACCCAGCCCGGTGCCAATGGAGATCGAGCAGGCCGACCCGGGCGGCGTCAGCTGGACGAAGCGGATCTCCTCGTTCACCTGGTGGTCGTGGTCGGCGTTGAACCCGACCTTGTCGGTGTAGAAGGTCTTCGCACGGTCGACGTCCGAGACGGGGACCTGCACCAGTTCCAGCTTGAAGTCCATGGCTGTCCTTCCCAGCGAGTATGCCGCCACCAATGGTCGCACCTCGGCTCCGGGGCCCTCTGACGTCCGGGGGAGCTCAGTCGAACTGACTGACGGCGGCCAGCCCGCACGGCGCGTGCAGGAGTAGAACTCCGCGTCGATCAGGCGCAGGAGGTGCGGGCGCAGCCGCCGGAGCACGCGGATCCCAGTGCGGGTCAGCGACTGAGCAGGTAGCGCCGGGGTGTGGTGCCGACCGTACGGCGGAATGCCGCCAGGAACGCGCTCGCCGTGGCATACCCCACGTCGTGCGCCACCCGCGATACCGGCCGCCCCTCGGCCAGCAGCGGCAGGGCGGCGCGCAGCCGTACCCGCGTGCGCCACTGGTCGAAGCTCATGCCCGTGTCGCGCACGAACAGCCGCGTCATCGTTCGCCTGCTGACCCCCGCCGCACGGGCGTGGGCCTCCAGGCTGCGCGGGTCGGCCGGGTCTGACAGCAACGCGGCCGCCACCACCCGGACGCGCTCGTCGGTGGGGTGCGGCACATCGATGGGACGTGTAGGCAGCGGGAGCAGCAGATCGGGCAGGAGAGCCTCGGCGCGCCGCCGCGCGTCATCGGCGAGGTCGGTGCGGGCCAGGTACTCGATCAGCTCGGCCAGCAGGCCGTTGATGCCGACCACCGTTGGCTCGGGCCAGTCCAGCGGGCAGCGTTCCGGCGCGAGGTAGAGGCTGCACAGGACCGCTTCGCGGGTCGCGCCGGTCGTATGGGTGACCCCCGCGGGCAGCCACAGCGCCCGGGCAGGCGGCAGGACCCAGTACACCTCGCCCACACCGACGCCGAGGACGCCGCGCCGGGTCCAGGCGAGCTGGTGATGGGTGTGGCTGTGCGGAGGGATCCACTCCCCAGAGGCCAGCGGGAACCGGCCGACGATGATCGCACCGATGTCCTCCATGCGACATAGTCTGGCCTCACGGCGGATTGTGGCCAAATGGAGCGCGCCATAGCGTCGTCGGGTGCCAATGATCGTGTTGTGCCTCGTCCAGTTCATGCTCGTGCTCGATGACACCGTCGTGAGCGTCGCCTTGCCCAGCATCCGCGATGAGCTGGGCTTCAGCGCCTCCGATCTGCCCTGGGTCGTCAACGCCTACTTCCTGGCCTTCGGCGGGCTGCTCCTGTTGTGCGGGCGGATGGCGGATCTGCTGGGCCGCCGCCGCGTCTTTCTCATCGGCGTGGCGCTGTTCGGGGTGGCCAGCCTGGTCTGCGGGCTCGCGCAGGAGCCGTGGCAACTCGTCATCGGGCGGTTCGTACAGGGCATGGGTTCGGCGATGGCCGGTCCGGCGGCGATGTCGATGGTCACGTTGCTGTATCCGGGACCGAAGGAGCGGGCCAGGGCACTGGGCATCTGGGGCGGGCTCGCGGCCCTGGGCGGAACCTCGGGTCTGGTGCTGTCGGGAGCGCTGACCGACCTGGTGTCCTGGCGCGGGATCTTCCTCATCAACCTTCCCGTCGTCGTCGTGGCTCTGCTGCTGCTTCCCCGCCTGATCTCCGAGTCGTGCGCCGCCGGCCGGGGCGGCCTCGACGTCCCCGGCGCGGTCCTGGCCACCGCTGCCGCGGTGTCGCTGGTGTACGGGCTGCTACGGGTCGCAGAGACCGGCTGGGGCGATCCGGTCGTCATCGGTGCCGTCGCGCTGTCCACCGCCTTGGCGGTGGCGTTCCTGGCAGTGGAGTCGAGAGCGGCGACGCCACTGGTGCCCGGAGCGTTCCTGGCCTCGCGGACGCGGACGGTCGCCAACGGCGCGACCCTGCTGTTCTCGATGGCGATGTACGCGATGTCGTTCCTGCTGATGATCCAGATTCAAACCGCTCTGGGGTACCGCCCGTTCCTGGCCGGCGTCGCCTACCTGCCCTATGGCGCCGGCATCCTGGCGGGCATGTGGCTGTCCTCTCGCGTCTCGCTCAGGATCGGGACACGGTGGGCGCTCATGTCGGCCTTCCTGGTCAACATCGTCGGCCTCCTGCTGCTGTCCGGCGTAGCGGCCGGCGACTCCTACGCCGCCCACGTCCTGCCCGGCATGCTCATACTGAGCATGGGCAACGGGCTGAGCCTGCCCGTCATGGCCGCAGCCGCGGTCGACGGCACCACCGACGAGAACGCCGGTCTCGGCTCAGCCCTGTTCACCTCCGTCCAGCAGATCGGCGGCGCCGTCGGGGTGGCCACACTGACCGTCCTGGGATACTCGGGAGGCCTCACCGCAGGCGCGGTCTGCGTGGCGCTCGGCGCCGCTCTCGTCGCCGCCCTGCCCCCGTCGCGGACCCGCGGCCCGCGACAGCCCGGCGACCACAGGGCCGGCGGCCCGAGCACGGCGATCACGGCTCCGCAGTAGACCACCACCGAACCCCGCCTCAGCCACTGGTCGGTCTTCGGCTGGAAGCCCCGGGCCGTCGCCTCCAGCAGCACCCCGTACCCGGCACGTTCAGGTCGGCTCAGCGGAGCCGGACCGGGCCGTTGCCGAACCGTCCGTTGAGGTCAGTCCGGGACGATGGTGATGACGACGTTGCCGATCTTCCGGCCGGTCTCGACGTACCGGTAGGCGTCGACGATCTGGTCCAGCGGGTAGCGGCGGTCGATGACGGGTCTGAACTCTCCTGTTTCGATCAGGTCCCGGAAGCTCTGCACCATGTCCTGACCCTGCTTCGGCAGGGGGAACTTCACCTTCCTGCCCCGGAACAGGGGTGTGACCAACGGCAAGAGTATGTTCTGCCACCAGGGCCCCAGATCCGAGGACAGATATACCCCGCGTGGCTTTAACAGCCGCCTGCAACGCCCGAACGTGCTCTTGCCGACCGCGTCGAACACCGCGTCGTAGCTCTGCTCATCTTTGGTGAAGTCCCGCGTCGTGTAGTCGACGACCCGGTCCGCGCCCAGGCCTTTCACCAGCTCCAAGTGCGCCGTTTCACACACCGCTGTCACGGTGGCCCCGCGATGCTTCAGGAGCTGCACCGCCGCCGAGCCTATGGCTCCGGTCGCGCCATAGACGAGCACGTCGTACCCAGCCCGGACGCCCGCCGTCTCAATGAATGACAGTGCGTAATGCGCGCCCTCGGTACCAGGAGCGACCTCCTCGAAGGTCACACCTGTCGGCATGGTCGCAATGGCCCCGCCCTGCGGAACGGACAGATACTCGGCATGGGTTCCGAAGGCGCCTTCGTTGTACCCGAATACACGGTCGCCGACGGTGAAGGCCGTGACGCCCGCTCCGGCTGCTTCCACCACTCCCGCGTACTCGGTCCCGAGGACACGACGCCGCGGCTTGGCAAGTCCGGTGATCAAGCGGATGAAGAAGGGTTTGGCCGACCGGTAGCCACAATCCGTCCGGTTGACGGTCGTCGCGTGAACCCGCACAAGAACGTCTTGATCTCCGATCGAGGGGTCATCCACCTCGACGACCCGAACGACTTCCGGAGGCCCGTACCGGTCGTGCACCGCTGCCTTCATGCGGGCGAATTCTAGCTTCGATGAACGGGAAGAGGGCCGGCATCCGCGTCCGGGCAAAGACAAACGGCAGGGAGTAGCCCCTGCCGTTGTAGTTGGGAAGCGCTGAGGAGGAGTGCCCTCCCCGACGCCGGGGTCTATGACGATGGGGAGTGACATCTCCCCATCGAAGGGAAGGTCAGCGGCCAGGCCGCCGACCTCATCGGGGGGTTCCAAACCCACCGTTGTGCATGAAGCCTCAGGTCAGGCGGACCTTTGGCCTCACGTTCGGTGTCTCCGCCTGAGACACCGATTACAGATGCGAGGCGAGGGTTTTGCCCGACCCTCATTCGCATCCACCACACCCGTGTCTTGACCGGACACGGACGTTTCCCCGGATGGAGGCGAGGGCAGTCAGCCCAAGCTCACACATGAGCACCATGCCTTGACCGGACATGGACGGGTCTCCGAGTGGGAGAGGAGGATCATCGACCCTCATCCGCACTCGAAATACACACCCATGTCTTGACCGGACACGGATGCTTCCCCGGACGCGAGAGAACACGCACGTGCCTTAACCGCACACGTACGGAGTGCTCACAAGAGTTGACCTGACCCTTGCGGCCCGCGCTATACAGCGATCACGGAAAGCAGGCCACCCAGACCGCGTGGCCGGGTGGCGACGCCGGCGCGCAGCTCTTTCGCGGCGCCCGCAGGCTCAGGCGATGAACTGGTCCACCTTGCGGCGTTCCTCCGAGGAGAGGAGGTCCCAGGGGAGGAAGGGGATCGTCTCGCGGTTGGCAGGGAGGTAGGTCAGGGTGACGGCCCGGTTGCCCTGTTCGTCCTTGAGGAGCATCCAGTGGCCCAGGTCGACCTCGCCGGCGGAGAATCCCGACGAGTGCAGGATCGGGTCCAGCAGGGCGAGGTAGCCGGACGGCAGCAGCTCTTTGCGGATCTTCCGGTACTTGACGGTCGGGAAGTGGCTGACCACGAGGAAGAGGCGGCCGAACGCTCGGTTCCGGTGGGCGATCAGACGGCCGGGCGGCGGGGTGAGGTCGGCGTTCACGACGTAGTCGAGGACGTCCGGGTGCCCGAGCCGCTGCCAGGTCTCACGCGTGGTGATCGCGGAGGTGAGCTCGGCGCCATGGCGTTCGAGGTGCTTCAGCATCAGCTCGCGGGCCCACTCGTTCCGGGCGGCCGTCCCCTCCATGCCCGTGATCTTAGCGGAGCGTTAACCGTCGGCTTATAAGTGTTCTGCGGGAATGGGACGATGCGGATACTCGTGGCCGAGGACGAGCGGTTTCTGGCCGATCTGGTGGCCGAAGGGCTGCGCAAGCGGGCGATGGCGGTCGACGTCGCCTACGACGGGGCCGGGGCCATGGAGCGGCTCACGGTCAATGACTACGACGTTCTCGTGCTGGACCGGGATCTGCCCAAGATGCACGGCGACGACATCTGCCGCGAGCTGGCTCGGCGCGGCGAGCCGGTGCGCATCCTGATGCTGACCGCGTCGGGGGCGGTGCACGAGCGGGTCGACGGGCTGAATCTGGGCGCGGACGACTATCTGGCCAAGCCCTTCGCTTTCGACGAGCTGGTGGCGCGGGTCAACGCGCTGGGCCGGCGAAGCGTCCCGCCGTTGCCGCCGGTGCTGGAGCACGGCGGCATCACGCTGGACACGGCGCGGCAGCAGGTGCACCGCGACGGACGCCATGTGCCCCTGTCCCGCAAGGAGTACGCGGTGCTGGAGGTGCTGATGCAGGCGCGGGGCACGGTCGTCAGCACCGAGACCCTGCTGGAGCGGGCCTGGGACGAGAACACCGACCCGTTCACCACCGTCGTGAAGGTGACCATGAGCAAGCTGCGGGCCAAGCTCGGCCGGCCGTCCGTCATCGTCACCGTGCCGGGAAGCGGGTACCGGTTGTGAGGCCGATGACCGTGCGGGCCAGGATGACGCTGCTCTACGGCGGGCTTTTCGCCGTGATCACCCTGGGGGTGCTCAGCGCCGTGCTGTGGTACCAGCGGAGGATCGTCAATGACCGGGTGCGGGACGTCCCCTTCGTGAGGCCGAGCGACGGGGTCCCGTGCGTTCGGCGCGCCCCCGGCCCCTGCACCGTCATCGTGCCGTCGCCGCCGTCCCCTCCGCAGCCGGGAGCGAAGGCGCCCGTCGGGCCGGAGGAGTTCCAGGAAAGCCTGGTGGTCTCGCAGCGGCTCGTCATCCTGGTCGCCATCGTGGTGATCGTCGTGCTGGCGTTCGCGGTGTCGTGGTGGCTCACCGGGCGGCTGCTGCGGCCGCTGCACCGCGTCACCGCCACGGCCCGCCGGCTGTCGCTGTCCACCCTGCACGAACGCATCGCGCTGGACGGACCCCAGAACGAGCTGAAGGAGCTCGCCGACACCTTCGACGCCATGCTCGACCGGCTGGAGAAGGCGATCGACAGCCAGCGCCGCTTCGTCGCCAACGCGTCGCACGAGCTGCGCACGCCCCTCTCCATCCAGCGGACCGCAATCGAGGTCGGGCTGGCCGATCCCTCGCCCGGAAGGCTCGCCACGGTCCGGGCCGAGATGCTGCGCAACACCCTGCGGTCCGAGCGGCTGATCGAGGGGCTGCTCGTCCTGGCGCAGGGCGAACGCGGGCTCGACGCGCGAAGCCCGGTGGATCTCGAAGTGGTGGCCGGGCAGGTCGTCGAGGACAACCTGACGCTCGCGGAGCAGGACGGTGTCACCGTCACCGCCGTTCTGGAACCGGTCACGATTCCCGGCGACGAAGTCCTGCTCACCCGGATGGTCGCCAACCTGGTGCAGAACGCGATCCGGTACAACCATCCCGGCGGGAGCGTCTCCGTCGAACTGTCGCAGGATGCCGGGCTGGTCGTCCGCAACACCGGTCCAGACGTTCCGCCCGGCAAGGTGGACGAGCTCTTCGAGCCGTTCCGGAGGCTGCACGCGGACCGGACGGGGCCCGCCGACGGGGCGGGGCTCGGCCTGTCGATCGTCGCCGCCATCGCCGGCGCCCACGACTGCACCGTGGAGGCCAAGGCGAACCCCGGCGGCGGGCTCTCGGTGACCGTGGCCTCCACGATGCCGCCTCATTCGCTGCGGAGCACCGAGGCGGTGCGGGTGGCGGCGGCCCAGCCGGCGGGCAGCCAGGCTCCGAGGACGGCGACGAGCAGTCCGGCGCAGGCGAGCGGCGTGAGGAGGGGCCAGGAGTAGACGTGGATCCACGACGCGGCCATCCCGCTGGCGAGCACGTCACCGGTGAGCGCCACGACACCGTGGTGGGCGAGCACCCCGAGCGGGACCCCGATCGCGCCGCCGATGATCCCCAGGGCGGCCATCGACGTCACCATCATCAGGACGACCTGCCGCGGAGACATCCCGATGGCCTTGAGCACACCGAGGTCCCGGCTGCGCTCGCGGGCGCTCAGCACGACGCTGTTCAGCACCCCGAGCCCTGCCGCCGTGCAGATGATCAGCGAGAACAGCAGGAAGAGACCGCTGAAGATCACCCTGCCGCCTAGATCGGGCGAGCTGACCTCGGCGAACAGTCCGCTGGACGGCGTCGTCGCGTTGATCCGGCCGGCGTAGCCGGTCGGATCGGTCCCCGGTTTCACGATCACCGAGACCGGCCGCGGTCCGGGCTCGTTCCCGGCGGGAACGCTCGCCGCGTCGAGCATCAGCCGGTCGGTGTCCGGGTGGGCGAACGAGCCCACGATCCGGGCCGTGACCTGCTTCTTGTTCACCTGCATGGTCAGGGTGTCGCCCACGTCCAGGTGCTGGAGCCGCAGGAACGCCTCGCTGGGCACGACCTCGCCGGGGCGGTTGAACCAGCGTCCGCGGACGAGGTTGTCGCCGAGGAACGGGCGGTAATCCCCGCTGTAGGTCTCGGCCTCCATCTTTGAAGGGAACCCCGCGATCGTCACGGCCGCGACGCCGGACGACATCACATGGGCGGTCCCCGGCTGGGAGCGCACCACGGCGAACATCTGCTGCTCGGACGGCCCCGACGCCCCATCGGCGCGAGGGATGGCCCCCACCCGGACGGACGTGTGCCCCTCGGTGTCCGCCGTCATGATGCCCGTGGCCGTCTGCTGCAGCCCCGCCCCCATGGTCACCGCGGTCACGCCCAGGCAGAGCCCCGCGAGCGTGAGCGCCGACCGGGCGGGACGCGCCACGGGCAGGCTCAGCCCCAGCCCGAGCGGAGCGGGCAGCCGGGTCCGGGCCAGCCACCGCTGCGCCCGCCGTCCGCTCCCCCGCCGCGACACGGTTCCCAAGCTGATCGCCTGGACCGCCGGAAGCCGTCCGGCCCGCAGCGCCGGAAGGAGGCAGGCCAGCACCACCACCGCGAGGACGCCTCCGCCCGCCGCCGCGTCCAGCACGGGGGCGGCGCCGCCCGTGGACGGCAGGTCGAAGCCGGCCGCCAGGTCGGCCGCCATCCGCGCGGCGAGCAGGTGGCCGGCCACCAGGCCCGTCGCGCAGCCGAGCACCGCCGGGATCATGACCATCGAGACGTAGGCGGCGGTCACCTGAGCCGGGGTGAAGCCGATCGCCTTCATGACGCCGATGCGCCGGTACCCGGAGATGACCGCGCCGCTGACCACGTTGGCGATGAGGAACACCGACACGGCCATGGCGAGGGCGCCGAAGACGGTGACGAACGGGATCAGCTGGTCGAACCTCGTCTCGAACGCCCGCTTGACGATCACGTAGGACTCGTAGCCCCGCGTCGGCAGCCCGGCGGTCGCCGTGGCCAGGCTCTGCCGGACCTGGGCCGCGTCGGCGGCGCGGGCGAACCGGTACTCCATCAGCAGCCCGTCCGGCCGGAGCGCGCCGATCTGGCTCGGCGTCACCCAGCCGCCCGGCCCGGAGTCGCCGGGCCGGGCGTTCGTCACCGACGTGGCGAAACCGACGACGGTGAGCTCCGGCAGCCCCGGGGACGCCACCTTGCTTCCCAGCCGCAGCGGACCGATGGGCTTGCCCCGGAGCACGATCTCGCCGGGCGCCCGGGCCCACCGTCCGGACGTGACCGTCAGCCTGTCCACCGGCCCGCCGGGGTCGGCCCGCCCGGCGACGAGGAGACCGCCGCCTCCGTCCTCCACCGGGCCACCGCCTCGCGTCCGCTGCAGAGTGGCCGTCCGGAAGGGGCCCGCGGCGGCGGTGACGCCGGACGCGTCCGCGGTCGCTGCGGCCCGCTCGGACGTCACCTTGGCGGCGTCGAAGGTGACGGTCGCGTGCGCTCCGCGGGCCTTGCCGAAGGCGTCGTCGAACAGCGAGTTCGAGGCGGCCAGCAGGCCGAGCCCGAACACGAGGGTCGCGCTGGACAGTGCCACGACGACGCCGATGCTGACCGTCTGCAGGCGCCGGCGCCGCACCCCGGCCCGCGAGGCCGCCCAGACCGCGCTCATCGGACGGGCCGCCGAGCGGAGCTCGTCGATTGATTGGTGGTGGGTGGGGGCTGGAGGACGGTCCCGCGCTCGGGCACGGTCTCCCGGACGATCCGGCCGTCCATGAAGTCGACCAGCCGGGTCGCGCACCGCATGGCGAGGGCCTGGTCATGGGTGACCAGCAGCACCGTCTGCCCCTTCTGGTTGAGGTCGAGCAGCAGGTCGACGACCTGCTCGCCGGTGGCGCTGTCGAGCGCCCCGGTCGGCTCGTCCGCCAGCAGCAGCGCCGGCCGGTTCACCAGCGCCCGCGCCACCCCGACGCGCTGCCGCTCGCCGCCGCTCAGCACCGCCGGGTAGGCGTCGCGCCGGTCGGCGATGCCGAGCTCGTCCAGCAGGTCCAGCGCCCGGGCCCGCGCCTTGCGCGCCGGGACGCCGACCAGCCGCGCGACCAGCGCGACGTTCTCCAGCGCCGGCAGATCGTCGATCAGGTTGAAGAACTGGAAGACCATGCCGACCCGGCGGCGCCGGAAGCGGGCCAGCGCCGCCTCGCCCATCCGGGTGACGTCCTCGCCGTCCACCGTCACCGTGCCGGACGTGGGCCTGTCCAGTCCCGCGACCATATTGAGCAGCGTCGACTTGCCGCTGCCGGACGGCCCCATCACCGCGACGGCGTCACCGCGCCGGATCTCCAGGTTCACCCCGTCCAGCGCGGCGACGTCGCCGTATGCCTTGAGTACGGAACCGAGCCGCACGACCACATCCTCATGTGTGTTCACGCGCCCCAACCTGACACCCGAGCGGTTTCACCGCGGTGAGCACCGTGCCCGAAGCGCGACTTCACCGTGTGCGACAAGCGCAAGGACGGTGGGACACCTGCGTCGAGCACGGCATCACCTGGGAGTGAGAAACAGCACCGGGCCGCACGGGGGCGGCCCGGTGCTTCAGGCCGGCAGGTCCCGCTTCGCGGGGGCGTCGATCAGCGACGCGCCGGCCGGTTGCAGGGAGTGGACGACGTGGCCTCCCCGGCGGACGGTGGTGATGAGGCCGGCGTCGCGGAGCACGCCGGTGTGCTGGCTCGCCGAGGCCAGGGAGATCCCGGTGCGGCGGGCCAGTTCGGTGGTGGTGCAGCCGCCGTGGGCGGCCAGCGCGGTCAGCACCCTGGTGCGGGTGCGGCCCAGCAGCGCGGCCAGGGGGCGTCTGGGGTCCCGCCGCGGGTGCGGGGCCAGCCAGTCCAGGTCGTGCTCGACGGGGAAGGCGATGACCGGGGGCAGCCCGGCGTCGTGGAAGGTGAAGGGCCGTCCCCAGCAGAAGAAGGACGGAAGCAGGCGCACCCCGCGGCCGTCCAGGTGGATGTCGTGGTCCCTGCTGTAGGGCAGCTTCAGCACCGGCGGATCCCACCGCGCCTGGGGATGCAGATCGGTGAGGACCGCCTCGATCCCCGAGTGCACGAAGGTCTTGCCTCGGACGGTGAGGTCGGCCTGCACGCAGGTGCGGATGCGGCTCCAGAACGGGGCCAGGGCGTGCGCGTGATAGTCGCGCAGCGCTTGCCCGAGCCGGTGCAGCGCCCTGCGGGATCCGTCGGCCAGTTCGGCGACGGGACCGCGCAGCGGTTGCTGGGCCGCCAGCGTGGTCAGATCGTGGCGGATGCGCCGCCGCGGCGTCGCCAGCACCAGGTCCAGGCCCGTGCCCAGGTCGCCCGCCTGCCGCGCGGGAGTCAGGAAGTCTGGAGAGTAGCCGACCGGTGGCGCGAGGTGCGGAAGCCATCGCGCCGACGCGGGCAGCCCCGCCCCGGTCCCGGACCGGACGCGCCCTCGCCAGCAGTCGAAGACCATCCGCCCCTCGGCGTCGGTCAGTTTGTGCAGGCTGAGCAGGAGCTCCCACATCGGTTCCGGGCCCGTGGCCAGCCGCGTCCGGCCCAGATCCTCACTTGTGAAGTGGATACGCAGCATGGAGCAGACCCTTCCCCCGTCGGGTGCACTGCCGCCAAAGGCGAGAACGAGCGTTCTTCCTGAGAAAGGTATGATCGAGAACGATCGTTTTCAAGAAGATGTGGAAGATGGCCGGATATGGACACCAGCTCCGTTGAAAAGGACCGTGTCCGGGTGCTAGACGCCGCTGACGCCCTGTTTTATGCCCACGGCGTCCAGGCGGTGGGAATGGACCGCATTCGCGACGCCGCCCAGGTTCCCCTCAAGCGCCTGTACCGGGCCTTTCCTTCGAAGGCCGCCCTGGTGGAGGCGTACCTGCGAAGGCGTGACGAGCGGGCGCGCGCCGCGCTGCGCGCCTACACCGCCGACCGCCCCACCCCGGAGGCACGCGTCCTCGCGGTCTTCGACTGGCTGTACGAGTGGTACCAGCAGCCCGAATTCCGTGGATGCGCGTTCAACAACGCCTTCGGCGAACTGGGCGAGGACTCCGAATCGGTCGCCCAGGCGGTCGCCGACCACATGACCGCCATCCACGACTATCTGCGCGTCCTGACCGCCGAGATCACCGCCTCCGAGACCCTGGCCGGCCAGCTCCACATCCTGATCAGCGGCGCGACCGTCCTGGCCGCCGTCCACCACACCCCCGAACCGGCCCGCCAGGCCCGCACCGCCGCCCAAGCCCTCCTGACCGCCACTTCGGTGGGGGGTTAGACGCCGAGACCGCGGCCGATGATCTCTTTCATGATCTCGGTGGTGCCGCCGAAGATGGTCTGGATGCGGACGTCCTGGTAGGCCTTGGCGATCGGGTACTCGGTCATGTAGCCGTAGCCGCCGTGCAGCTGGACGCAACGGTCCACGACACGCTTGAGCAGCTCGGTGTTCCACCACTTGAGCATCGCGGCCTCGTCGGCGGTCAGCTCGCCCTCGCTCTCCTTGACGATGCACTCGTCGGTGAAGGCGCGGGAGACCGTCAGCTCGGTCTTCATCTCCGCGAGCGTGAAGCGGGGGTGCTGGAACTTGCCGATGGGACGTCCGAACGCCTCGCGGGTCTTGCAGTATTCGAGGGTCTGCTCGAACGCGGTCTCGGCGGCGGCCTGCGCGGTGGCGCCGATGGACAGGCGCTCGCGGGCGAGGTTCCGCATCAGGTAGACGAACCCCATGCCCTCCTCGCCGAGGAGGTTCGACGCGGGGACGCGGACGTTGTCGAAGAACAGCTCCGCGGTGTCCTGGGCGTGCATGCCGACCTTGTCGAGGTTGCGGCCGCGCTCGAAGCCGTCCATGCCGCGCTCGACGGCGAGGAGGCTGACGCCCTTCGCGCCGACGGACGGGTCCGTCTTCGCGACGACGATGACCAGGTCGGCGAGGATGCCGTTGGAGATGAACGTCTTCGAGCCGTTCACCACGTAGTGGTCGCCGTCCCGGACCGCGGTGGTCTTGATGCCCTGCAGGTCGGAACCGGCGGCGGGCTCGGTCATCGCGATCGCGGTGATGATCTCGCCGGTGCAGTAGCCCGGGAACCAGCGCTTCTTCTGCTCGGGAGTGCAGAGCTGGCGCAGGTAGCCGCCGTTGATGTCGTTGTGGACGGCGAAGCCGGGGCCGTGGACGCCGGCCTTCGCCAGCTCCTCGTTCATGATCACGTAGTAGCGGTAGTCGGGGTTGCCGCCGCCCCCGAACTCCTCCGGCATGTCGATGCCGAGCAGGCCCGCGCGTCCCGCCGCCAGCCACACCTCGCGCGAGACGATCCCGTCCTTCTCCCACTGCTCGTGGTGGGGCGCGGCCTCCTTGGCGATGAAGGAGCGCACCATGTCGCGGAAGGCCTCGTGCTCCTCGGTGTAGATGTCCCGTCCCATCCGCCGGTCTCCCTCGGTAAGTGATTACTGATACAGGAGCAATGTAACCACGCGGTTCTACGCCGGCCGCGGCCTGCTCCCCTCCGAGGCTGCGCGGCCGGACGGGCCTCTACGGCTGGTCGCGTCCCACGAGACCGTCGGTTCCCGACTAGGAGTTCTTCCACTCCTGGCCCTCGTACTCCACCAGGCGAGGGTGGACGAGAGTGTTGACCTCGACATCCCGGCTGCGGCGGTCCTTGGGGAAGACCGTCGACGCCTGGAGGACCGACGCGTCGAGGAAGCGGAGCGAAGGGGCGTCCGGCGAGAGGCTGAGCGCGGGCGCCTTCTTCGTGGGGGACGCCAGGACGTATCCCCAGTCGCCGAAGCTCGGCACGTCCACGTGGTACGGAGTGGTCGCGAGACCGGCCGCCGCTATCGACTTCTGGATGCTCCAGAAGGACTTGGGCGCGAAGTACGGCGAACCCGACTGGACGACCATCCGCCCGCCCGGCGCCAGCGCCCGCTTCACCATGCCGTAGAACTCGACCGAGTACAGCTTGGCCGTGGACACGTCGTCGGGGTCGGGCATGTCCACGATGACCGCGTCGTACTGCTCTTTCAGGCCGCGCAGCCAGGAGAACGCGTCGGCGTTGACGACCTTGGCCCGCGGGTCCTCGAACGAGTGCCGGTTGAGGGACACCAGGGGCTTGTACGTCCGGGCCAGATGGATCATCTCCGGATCCAGCTCGACCAGCGTCGCGCTCCGGACGTCCTTGTACCGCAGCACCTCGCGCAGCGCCAGACCGTCCCCGCCGCCGAGGATCAGCACCCGCCCGTGCGGCCCCGACATCAGCGGGTGGACGAGCGACTCGTGGTACCGGTACTCGTCCACCGACGAGAACTGCAGGTCGCCGTTCAGGAACAGGCGCAGATCCGAAGCCCCCCCGAGCCCGGCCTGCCGGGTGATCACGATCTCCTGGTACTTCGTGCGCTTCGACACCGCGATGGGGTCGGCGTACAGCGCCTGCCGCGCCGTGACCTCGAACCGGTCCGCGAGCGCGTACGTCCCGCCGAGGACGGTGAGGACCGCGACCATGCCCAGGGCGAGCCCGATCCGGGCGACGCGCCCGACCTGGCGGCGGAACAGCCACAGCACGACCGCCATCCCGGCGACCGCGTTCACGACGCCGACGAGCAGCGCCCCCTTGATGTGCCCGAACGTGGGCAGCAGCAGGAACGGGAAAGCCAGCCCGCCGATCAGCGCGCCGACGTAGTCGGCCGCGAACAGGTCGGCGACCGCGGACCCCGCGTCCTGCTTGCGGATCCGCTGCAGCAGCGTCATCAGCAGCGGGATCTCGGCGCCGATCAGCGCGCCGACCGCGAACGACACCACCACCAGCGCCGGAACGTACAGGTCGAGCCACGCGAACGCCGCGTACAGCGCCAGGACGGACACGCCGCCGACCAGCGCCAGCGCGCCCTCGACGACCGCGAACGCCACCACCGCCCGGCCCTGCAGCGGCTTGGCCAGCAGTGACCCGACGCCCATGGCGAAGACCATGACCGACAGCACGATCGACGCCTGGGTGACGGAGTTGCCGACCAGATAGCTGCCCAGCGCGACCAGGGCCAGCTCGTACACCAGCCCGCACGCCGCACAGGTGAACACGGCGGCGAGGACCAGCGCCCGCGCCGCCCGCGGCAGGACGCGCGGACGCCCCGGACCGCCGGTCTCGGGCGCGGACGTGTCCGGGGCGACCGGCTGGACGGCCTGGTCCAGGTCGCGGGGCGTCAGGAGACCGCCCCGGCCACGATCGCGGCGACGCCGAGGTCGGCGGCGGCGACCACCCAGCCGGCCGGGTGGATCGCGGTGCCCGCGCCGCCCGTCCCGACGAGCGTCGCGCCGAGCTTGCCCGGCGTCAGCACGTCCAGCAGCAGGAACGCGACGACCATCAGCACGATGCCGATGCCGCCGAACACCGCGGTGTCGACCAGGCCGTCGCTCAGGTCGTTGTCGCTGGTGACGATCGCGGTGGTGACGATGATGCCGACGCTGAACAGCTTGACCGCCAGCAGGAGTGCGGCGCCGCGGTTGGCCTCGGTCCAGATCTGCTTGCCGAGCCTGCCGGGCGTCGTCACCTCCACCACCAGGTAGCCGAGCGCCATCAGCGCGATGCCGACCGCGCCGTAGGCGAAGGTGGCGCCGATCTCGTGCAGGATGTCGTTCATCTGTCGCTCCTCATTTACCCGACCCTGGCCCGCCGCCGCGGAAGGATGCGGCGCCGCTGCTCGTCCATCCGTTGCTGCCGGGGCTGGCCCAGCGACCGCTCACGTGGTTGTAGTGGCGGTTGTAGCCGCTGCGGGCGTTGTCGACAGTGATCCGGCTGCCCGTCCCGTTCGGCAGTACGCCGACGACCAGCTTCGGGTAGCGCATGAAGATGCCGCCGTTCGCGCCCATGGTGGTCATGTCGTCCACCCGGTCGATCGGCTTGAACTTGCGGCCGATCTCCGAGGCGACCGTCTGCGGGGGTTTCCCGGACCGGTACGTGCCCGACCCGGTCTTGGTGTACTTGTCGGCGATCCACGACGACTGCGAGGTTCCGCAGCCCCCGAGCGCCGCGACGGTCACGGTGGCGGCGGCAACGGCCCCGGCCACCCGGTATCTGCTGTTCACGATGGTCTCACCAGCCGGCTCCGCGTCATGACGATCTCCCGGGTCTGCGGGTAGGCGTGCCAGGTCCGCCATCCGAGCCCGGCTTCTTCCTGCGCTGTGTCTTCCAAGGCCAGTGCGGTGACGGCGTGCGGCGATCCGGGGAAGGCCCCGGTCAGCGCGTCACCGCGGTCCGCGAGCCGCGCGCACACGGCCTCGACGGCGCGGGCGAACGCGGTCGCGTCGCTGTGCGCGGCGGTCGTCGCGGCGAAGTCGTACGTCCAGCCGGGTACGGAGGTCGTCGCACGCCCGGGCAGCGGCTCGGTGACGTCCGGCAGGCACGCCACCGTCTCGCTCAGCGGCCCGGCGATGACCTGGTGGGACGCGCCGAGCAGGCGCAGCTCCACGGTCAGGCCGGCGCGCTCCACCGGCAGGACGGCGAGGGCGTCCAGCGGCGGCAGTCCGAGCGCGAACGACAGCCCGTCGGCGCGCGCGTCCGCGTAGGGGGTTTCGAGAGTGGCGCGCAAGGTCAGCTACCGCCACCGGGGTAGATCGTCATCGAGCCGGTCGGGACGCGTTCGCCGAGGCCCGCCTCCCACTGCCCGCCGCCGTACTGCTCGAACGACAGGTACTTCCCGCGCGGGCCCTCGTAGTCGACGTACTCGACCCGGCCCTGGACGCCGACGCCGGTCGTGCCCTCGCTGGTGTAGTCGGCGGTGCCGTGCTCGTCGCGGCGGTACTCGACGCCGTCCACGACGACGGTCTTCTCGCCGGGCCTGAGGTCGCCCGCGTCGTGCTCGGTCCACCAGACGACCTCGAGATCGGGGTCCTCCTCGACGGAGATCCACACCTTGGTGCCCTCGATGGTGTCGGCGTCGAGGAGGTGCTCGCTCCAGGTGAAGCCGCCCTCCTTCAGCCGCAGCGAACCGCGGACGAAGTAGCGGGTGCCGAGGTACTCGACCATGTCGCCGGCCTTGAGGGTCCGCGGGTCGCCGGCCACCTGGTCCTCGGGGGCGAACGGGTCGTGCGGGACGGCCCGCGCGGGGGCGGGGGCCGTCGTGCCCGAACGGCGCCGCAGCAGGACGACGATCAGCACGACCAAGGCGACCAGGATCAGCGCCAGCAGGATCACTATCGCCGCTTTGTCCACGGACACCTCCATCGTTTCGTCCGCATCTGACGTCACAGACCAGCGGATCCTACCGACTGTGGCGTCTCATGCCCATATCGCGATCAGACGTATCAAATGAACAGCCGGTTTCATGCGGAAACCACGGAATCCGTAGACAACGGTCAGGTTCCGCGAAGGACGGGTGTCAGAGGCGGGCGGCGGCGGCACCGACACGGTCGTCGGTCGCGGTGAAGGCGATCCGGACGTGCCGGGCGCCGGCCGGGCCGTAGAACTCGCCGGGTCCGACGAGGATGCCGAGGGACGCCAGGTGGGCGACGGTCTCCCAGCACGGCTCGTCCCGCGTGGCCCACAGGTAGAGGGACGCCTCGGAGTGGTCGATGCGGAACCCGTGCCGCTCGAACGCGGCGCGCAGCGTGGCGCGGCGCCGCGCGTACCGTGCGCGCTGCTCGTCCACGTGCGCGTCGTCGCCGAACGCGACGGTCATCGCGGCCTGCACCGGTGCTGGGACGATCATGCCCGCGTGCTTGCGGACCTCCAGCAGCCGCTTGACGAGCGCGAGGTCGCCGGTGACGATCCCGGCGCGGTAGCCCGCCATGTTGGAGCGCTTGGACAGGGAGTTGACCGCGAGCAGCCCCTCGTGGGAGCCCTCGCACACGTCCGGGTGCAGGATCGAGATCGGCGGCCTGCCCTCGTCCCAGCCGAACTCCAGGTAGCACTCGTCGCTCACGACGATCGCGCCCCGGCCGCGCGCCCAGGCGACGACCTTGCGCAGGTGCTCGGCGGGCAGCACCTTGCCGGTCGGGTTGGACGGCGAGTTCACCCACACGATCTTCGGGTTGACCGGGCCGAGGGACAGCAGCCCGTCCGTCGCGACGGGCGCCGCACCGGCCAGCCGGGCACCCACGTCGTAGGTCGGGTAGGCCAGCTCGGGGAAGACGACCTTGTCGCCGGGACCGGCGCCGAGCAAGGTCGGCAGCCAGGCGACCAGCTCCTTGGTGCCGATGACGGGGAGCACCGCGTCGGGGTCGGCGCCGGCCACGCCCACGCGGCGGCGCAGCCATCCCGCGACCGACTCGCGGAGCCGCGGCGTCCCGTAGGTCTGCGGGTAGCCGGGCGCGTCGGCGGCGCCTGCCAGGGCTTCCCGGATGGGGTCGGGCGTGGGGTCCACGGGCGTGCCGACGGACAGGTCGACGATGCCGTCCGCGTGCGCCAAGGCCCGCTCCTTGTAGGGCGCGAGCCGATCCCACGGAAAGTCCGGCAACGTGAACAAGACCCCATCCCTCCTCAGAAATCAGCCGGGCCGTGGTCGTTCGCCCGACCACGGCCCGTTTCGACACAAGCGGCCCTACGAGACGCGCCCTCGCGGGCGCCCCCGCCGACCGACCCGGCCGTTTCGCCCTGGGGGCGACCCCCAGACCCCCGAGAGGGGACTGACAGGCAATCCTCGCTCCGCTGCGGTTGCCTGTCAGTCCTCCTGGCTCTGCGGAGGCAGCGCGGCGACGAGCGGGTGGTCCTTGTCGATCTTCCCGACCTTGGACGCGCCGCCGGGCGAGCCCAGGTCGTCGAAGAACTCCACGTTCGCCTTGTAGAAGTCCTTCCACTGGTCGGGCGTGTCGTCCTCGTAGTAGATCGCCTCAACCGGGCAGACCGGCTCGCACGCACCGCAGTCGACGCACTCGTCCGGGTGGATGTACAGCATGCGCTTGCCCTCGTAGATGCAGTCGACCGGGCACTCCTCGATGCATGCCTTGTCGAGCAGGTCCACGCAGGGCTGCGCAATGACGTAGGTCACGTCAGTGACTCCTCTCGGATATCCGGCCCCGCCGCACGTCACGGGTCACCGCAAGCTCGCTGTGAATAGTATGGCCACCCCGGCACCGTCGATTCGACATGGGGGGTCCTCACATGTCAGGCCGCTTCGCCGCACGCCTGGTGGTGGCCATCAGTAGCGCGGACGTGGGTCAGCGGATCTCGCTGCGCCGTCGTCTGCCAACGGGAGAGTACAGCGACGTCGTGGGCATGCTCGAATCGTGGTCCGGCGGGACGCTGGCGGTGCGCCGTCGCACCGGCGAACTGGTCGAGGTGCCCGAGGACGCCATGGTCGCGGCGAAGGTCGTCCCGCCGCAGCCGCCGCCCCGGCGCCGCCCCCGCCGGGAGGACGACTAGCGGGGACTCCCCGGGGCCGGGCTCGCGGGCGCAGGGCTCGGCGGCACCGGGCTCGCGGGCGGCGGGCCGGTGGATGAGCCGGACGGCGTCGGGCCGGCCGTGACCTGCTTGGGCTTCGGGACGCGCTCAAGGTAGGACCCACCCGGCTTGAGCCGCACCCCCTCGAACAGCTCCGACACGGTGACGAACGTGAAGCCGCGCTTCTTCAACCCGTCCACCACCTTCGGGATGGACTCGACGCTCGGCTTGTGGATGTCGTGGAAGAGGACGATCCCGCCGCTCTTCGGCTCCTTGATCCCGACCCGCGTGTCGCGGGCCACGTCGCGGTAGCGCCAGTCGAGCGTGTCCACGCTCCACATGATCAGCGGCATGCCGACGGCCTGGCCGACGTGCTTGTTCGTCGCCCCGTACGGCGGCCGCACCAGCGTCGGACGGATCCCGCCGGACGCCTCCCCGATGACCTTCTGCGTCCGCTGGATCTGCGAGCGCACCTCGGCGGACGACAGCCCGGTCAGCTGCGGGTGGGACCAGGTGTGGTTGCCGAGTTCGTGGCCCTCCAGCGCCATCCTGCGGACGAGATCACGATGGGCTCCGACGTTCTCCCCGAGCATGAAGAACGTGGCCCGGACGCCGTCCTTCTTGAGCGTGTCGAGAAGCCGCGCCGTGTACGGGCCGGGTCCGTCGTCGAACGTCAGCGCGACGCATTTCACCTGGTCGCAGTTGATGTTCCTGGGCGGGGGCGGTGTCGGGCTCGGTGCCCGGGTGGCGGGCGCCTTGCGTCCCAGCGTGGCGTGCTCGCCGGCGGTCCGCGCCTGGCGTTCCGCGTGGCTGCATCCCCCCGCGAGCAGCAGTCCGGCACCGACGATGGCGATATTCCTGATCCGCACCACGCACCCCCGAACGTGTTGCCTAGGGGCGCTTGATACCCTCCGTCACACTGGCAACACATATCCCCATGGTCCGGAAAATCAAGATCGTCCTTTGACCTCGCCCGGGCCTACCGGACGGGCCAGTCGGGCACTTCGGGCGGAAGATCCTTGCCGACGCGCAGGGGGAAGTCGGCGTCGCGCTTCTCCAGGAAGGACGAGACGCCCTCGATCGCGTCGGCGCCGCCGCCAAGGGTGGCCATCAGGCGGGAGTCGGCGATGTGCGCGTCCCACGGGGACGGCGCGGACAGGCCCGACCACATGAGGCGGCGGATCGCGGCGACGGAGATCGCGGAGGTGTTGCCCGCGATCTCGCGGGCGAGCGCGTAGGCGGCGGGCAGGAGCTCGTCCGGAGCGTAGAGGCGGGAGACGAGACGTCCGGCGAGGGCCTCCTGGGCGTCGAAGACGCGGCCTGTCGCGGCCCATTCCATGGCCTGCGAGATGCCGACGATGCGCGGCAGGAACCAGCTGGACGCGGCCTCGGTGACGATGCCGCGGCGCGCGAAGACGAAGCCGAACCTGGCCTTCTCGCTGGCGAGCCGGACGTCCATCGGGAGGGTCATGGTCACGCCGACGCCGACCGCGGCGCCGTTGAACGCGCCGATGACGGGCTTGAGGCAGCGCGCGATCCGGAGCGCGACCGTGCCGCCGCCGTCGCGCAGGGTGCCGTCCTCCAGGACGTCGTCCTCGCCGGCGAACATGTCCTTCGACTTCTCCTTGTCGAAGGTGCCGCCGCCACCGCTCAGGTCGGCGCCCGCGCAGAAGGCGCGCCCGGCGCCGGTCACCACGACCACCCGCACGTCGTCGTCGGCGTCGATACTGTCGAAGACGTCGAGCAGCTCCTTGCGCATGACGAACGTGAAGGCGTTCAGCTTCTCCGGCCGGTTCAGCGTGACCGTGGCGATCCCGTCCCGAACCTCGTACTCGATCTCTGCGTACGGCACCCTGTGCACCCTTCTCCCGGCCCGGCAGCTGGTCAGAATCCGATTCTAGAACGACTTTCAGATCCTGGCCTCGGGAAACAGCCGGAGCAGAACGTCCCGGCGCCACTCGGCGAGGTCGCGGCCCGGCGGCGGTACGGGCGCCAGCGTGCCGTCGTCCGCGGGTGTGAGACGGATCTCAACACCGGGCGCGATCTCTCCGCCGGGGATCTCGCCGGTGGCCGCGAGGCGCCGTGCGAGTTCGGCGAGGACGCGCGCCCACCCCTGCCCCAGATAGGGCGGCAGCCCCGAAGCGCGCAGTTCCGGCAGACCCCGCGCGGACAGGCCGGAGGTGCGGAGGGTCAGGCCGTCCGGCCCCTCGGCCCCCACGATGCGGACCTCCGACGTGACGTCCGCCACTGCAACGCCACCTCCCGAGCAGGCATTGTCCGATAAATTATGACAGTGAATTGGGCCGTGACGACGTACGACTCCGCCTTCGGGTATGTGTCCGCGCACGGTGCCCCCCTGGTCGATCTGCTCGATCCGCAGCCCGGCGAACGAGTCATCGACCTCGGCTGCGGCACCGGCTCGTTCAGCGCCGAGATCGCGGAGCGGGGCGCCGAGGTGATGGGCATCGACGGCAGCCCGGAGATGGTCGCGCAGGCGACCTCGACGCACCCCGGGCTGTCGTTCATCGTCGGCGACGCCCACGACTTCGCCGTCGGCGAGTCGTTCGACGCGGTCGCCTCGAACGCGGCCCTGCACTGGATGACCCGCGACCCCGACGCCGTGATCGGCCGCGTGCACGCGGCGCTGCGTCCCGGCGGCCGGTTCGTCGGCGAGCTGGGCGGGGCCGGGAACTGCGCCGAGCTGATCGTCGCGATGCAGACGGCCTGGCGGGTGTTCGGCCTCGGCGAGCCCGAGCTGCCCTGGTACTTCCCGTCGCCGGCCGAGTACGCGACCAAGCTGGAGGAGGCCGGGTTCACGCTGCGGCTGCTGGAGCACGCCGAACGTCCGACCCGGATGACCGAGGGGCCGAACGGCGCCGCCGACTGGGTCCGCGCCTATGCCGCGCGCGCTCTGGCCGAAGTCCCGGCGGAGATGGTCGACCCGCTGCTCGACCGGGTGAACGACCTGGCCGCGCCCGCGCTGCGCCGGGAGTCCGGCTGGGTGGCCGACTACGTGCGGCTCCGGTTCGCGGCCGTCCGCCGGTCCGACGGCGCCGCGCCCGCGACCTTCGGCCCCCTGGCCTCCGACCGCCCGCTGTAGCCCCGCCCTAGGGTGGAGGCATGCTGCGGCTTCACGACCATCGGACGGGACGTGCGGAGGCGCTGCCGGCCGGGCGCGGGCTGCGCATCCAGGTCACAGGCGGCGCCGCAGGCGCGTCGGGGGGCGTGGGGGGGCGTCCCCCCTCGAACGGCACAGGCGGCGGATATCGCCGGGCGGTCGTCGCCGACCTGCTGCGGCGGGTCGCGGAACGGGCCGGGCGCCACGTCCAGGTGATGAGCACGGGCGTCTCCGCGAAGGGTCTGGACGACTACAACATCCAGCCGTTCCAGGACGCTTCGACCCCGGACGCCGACGTCTACGTGTCCGGTGCGGCCGATATGGACGCGCTGTGCCTGGTCGTGCCTCAGGAGACCGGGGGGTGGGCGTCGTCGGACGCGCTCGCCGCGCGTCTGGCGATGCTGGAGGTCCCCTACCGGGAGCCGCTGGAGCTGTCGCCCGTCCGGTTGTCGTCCGCCAAGGAGCGGCTGGACGTGTGGCGCGGCAAGGTCGCCGAATGGGCGACGTCGCCGGGGCGTCCCATGAACCGCGCGTACGCGGCCGAGGCCGAGGCCGCGCTGGCGGACGACCTGGACTCCCCCGCCGCGCTCGCCGTCCTCGACCGGCTCGCCGCCGACCCGGACGTCCCGCCCGGCGCGAAGCTGGAGACGTTCATCCACCTCGACCTGGTGCTGGCGCTGGGGCTGGTCTCGGCGATCGGCGGCGTGTGATCAGCCGTCAGGCACCTCGATGAGGCTGCCGTCGGCGAGCAGGTTGGCGAGGGACCGGCGGAACACGTGCGCCGTCCCGCCGCCCGGCTGCCCGAACCACGGGACGGCCGTGCCGGTCAGCGTCTCCGTCGCCCGCTGCAACCGGTAGACGTGGTACGGGCGGTCCTGCCATTCGGGTGGAAGCGACCTCTGCGGATACGGCGTGCGGGCCGTGTAGGTCACATTGCCGCTTGGGCCGCCGTAGCGGTCCACTTCCGTGCCTGCGGTCAGCTCCATCACGTGGCGGTCGCGCAGAAGGGAGAGCGGAGGCTCGCCCGGGAGCGGTTCGAAGGGCCCGTCCTGGACGGTGTGGCGCGGGTCTATGAGAAGCCGTCCGAGCAGATGCGCGGACGCCTGCTCGGTGTCGTCGAAGACGACCTCCTTGCGACGCTCACCGTCCCGCACCTGGAAGACCGACCAGCGGTCTGCCTGAGCCAGAAGGCACCAGACCCCTTCGGCCGTGTCGTTGACGCGGTATGCGGCGCGGTCCACACGGAGCTGGTCCAGGCGGTGCTGGAGCCTGCTCACCCAATCGGGCTCTGCCTCCGTACGGACGCGTTCGGGGGCGGGCCGGCCCGTCACGTCGGCGTTCGCTGCGTCCAGGGTGTCGTCGTCCACCGCCGGTACACGGAACTCGTTGGCCCTTATGTGCGCGACCAGGTCGGGCTCTGGCGGGATGCCGTGCTCGCTCAGGTAATAGGCCACCGCGCCCGACCACACCCACGTCCCGTCGGTGTGGAACGTCAGCGGGACCGACGCGCCGCGCGAGGGGTCGAGCCTGTCGGGGGCGTTCGAGCGGGCGGCCATGACGGTCGGGGCCTCCCGCAGGTACTCGGCGACGCGGTCGGTCTCGTCCGGCGGGATGGGCGGGCGCGACACGGCCGGACGTCCCCCCTCTGGGGCGGCATGGTCGAAGATCCGGGCCCGCCGGAGGCCGGTCCGCGGCATGGGAGGCGGTGTGTCGGCCACCGTGACCGGGTGCGGACGCGTGCGGAGCCGCCGCGTCATCCACTCGGGAACGTCGTCGCGCGGGAAGCGTTCAAGCTCGCGCCGGACGTCGTCGGCGGACGGCTCCCGGTCCCAGCGCGGCTCGTCGTCGTTGTTGAATCTCGCCCGGCAGCGGACGGCGCCGTCCTCGTACACGACCTCGAAGTCGATCCGGAACCAGGTGGAGCCCTGGAACGCGTGCGTCCCTGCGCGGAGCCGGTCGAGGAGCCCGGTGATCGCCGCGGGGGCCGTCCAGGACGCCTGGGAGCCGTCGGCGCGCCGGCACGTCGTCGCGGGCAGTTCCACGTGCCCGCCGACCGCCTGGTAGTGCCCGGAGATCTTCTCCCACAGCGGCGGCGCGTGATCGGCGACCAGGACGGCGACCTGGTCGGACAGCAACTCCATCTGCTCGACCGGGTCCATCGGCCCGGGGTCGTGGGCGGGTCTACCGACGGGCTCGCGGCCGTCCAGGCGGTCGCTCAGCCAGCCGGGCACGTTGGCGCCCTCCCGAGGCATGACGATCTGGTCGCGCCGCCAGGCGTCCCCCGGTATCGGCGGGTTCCACAGCGGATCGAAGTCGAGGTTGTAGAGCGGGCGCGCGGAATCGGGCTCGATGATCGCGATCATCGAGAACCAGGTGCCCCGCTCGGGCACGTAGTGGGCGCGGCGCAGCTCCATCAGCATGCCGGTCAGCTCCGGCGGGACGGTCTCGGCCGTCACGGTCTTGCCGTCCCCGGTCAGCACGGTCAGCGCGACGTCGTTCACGGCGACGGTCGCGACGCAGTGCAGATCGATCCGCCGCCAGCCCGGCGGGGCCATCTGCCGGGCGAACCCGACGATCCGGCTCTCGAGTTCCGCGATGCGGTCGTGCTGCCCCGTCACCGGCTCCGTCCCTCCGTCCCGATGGCTTCCCCGATGGCACCTGCCCGGCAGGTTAACCGCACGGATCAATCTATTGCGGAGTGCCCCGGGCGTTCGCGACGCTCGCGGGAGGCTAACTTCGATGTCGTGTCGACCGCAGCGCCAGAGTCATCCGCCTCGGCGGCCCCCCGGCCGCCGGACCGCCCACGCCGCCGCAGTGCCCGCCGGCTGATGGCCGCGGCCGTCGCGATCATCGTGCTTCTGGGCGCGGTCGTCGGCGGCGTCGCCTGGTATTTCGCCGGCGTCGCCATCGAGGTCGATCATTCGGCCGAGTACCCGTTCACGATCGAGGACACGGGGAACGGCACGGTCACGCTGCCCCGCGATCCGGCGACGGAACGTTCCGGAACCTGGGCGCTCGTCTGGAAGGGCGGACGCGCCATGCTCGGGCCCGTCGTCGGCGGTGACGATTCGCACGTGGTGCGGAAGGTGACGTCCGTCAAGGAAGGCGCCTTGGAGAAGGGTGCGCCGGTCGAGATCGACCACTGGCTGTATGACGGCGATCCGAAGACGGCGCTCGGGCTGCCTTTCCAGGACGTCCTGTATCCGTCGGAAGTCGGGCCCATGCCCGCCTGGCTGATACCCGGAACGTCCTACAAAGGGACATGGGTCATCGGCGTCCATGGACGGAACGCCGACAAGGCCGAGACGTTCCGCGTCATGCGGGCCGTTCACGCGCAGGGCCTGCCGATGATGTCCATCGCCTACCGGAACGACGTGGGCGCGCCGCCGTCCCGCGACCGGAAGAACCATCTCGGCGCCACCGAATGGCATGACGTCGTCTCCGCCATGGGCTACGCGCGTGCGCACGGCGCGACGGGCGTCGTCCTGTACGGGTGGTCCATGGGCGGCGCCATGGTGATGACGACGCTGCGGAAGGACCCGTCGTTCGTCCGAGGGGTCGTGCTCGATTCCCCCGTGATGGACTGGAGCGACACCTTTGACAAGCAGGGCGACGCCCGTCACCTGCCCGGCTTCATCACGAACCTGGCCAAGCGCATCGTGGAGTGGCGCATCGGCATCGACCTGTCCGACTTCGACCAGCGCCGGTACGCGCCCGATCTCCGCACACCGGTGCTCATGTTCACCACGAAGGACGACGAGATGGTCGCGAACAGGCCGGCCTTCGCGTTCGCCCGGACGGCGCCGCCCGGCATGGTCACGCACATCGCCACGCCGGGCGACCACACCCAGTCCTGGAACGTCGACCCGGCCGCCTACGAACGTTCGCTGGACGCATTTCTCAAGAAGGTCGGCTGACCTCAAGGAGGGTCTTGCCGACGCTTCGGCGCGACTGGATCGCGGCATGCGCTCCGGCGGCGTCGTCGAGCGGGAACCGCTGGCCGATCAGCGGCTTGAGCCTCTTCCGGGCCGCTTCCTCCAGCGCGCTGATCGTGAACTCGCGAAGCTCCTCGGGAGTGGCCGACGGGCGGACGATCGTCACACCGCGCTCCTGCGCGTCCTCCTCGGGGATGCTCGCCCATTCGCCGCTAGCGAGCCCGAAGCTGACCATGCGCCCGCCTTGCCGGAGCAGCGTGAACGCCTCACGGGCCACGTCGCCGCCGACACCGTCGAAGACGACGTCCACCTTCCCGACCTTCCGCGCCCAGCCGGGCTCGCTGTAGTCGACCGTCTCGTCCGCGCCGAGCCGCACGGCCGTCTCGGTCTTGCGCGCGCCCCCGGCCGCCGCGACCACCCGCGCGCCATTGGCCTTCGCCAGCTGGACGAGGAGCGTGCCGACACCACCGGCCGCCGCCTCCACCAGCACACGCTCACCGGGACGGGGGCGCGCGGCCCGCAGCATCATCGTCGCCGTCCGTCCGTCGGCCAGGAGGGCCACCGCGTCGTCGAGCGCCAGGCCGCCGGGAACCTCGAACAGGCCGTCCGCGGCCACGACCGCCTTCTCCGCATAGGCGCCGGTGCCGCCGGTGCTGCTGACGACCCTCCGCCCGACGAGCGTCCCGTCGACACCGTCCCCGACCGCGCTGACCACGCCGCCGACCCCGTTGCCCGGGATGACCGGCGGCTCCAGCCGCACCGGCGCCGGACCGGTGCCCGACCGGAGCTGCGTCTCCACGAACGTGATGTTGACGAACTCGACCTCGATGAGGGCCTGCCCCTCCCCCGGCACCGGATCAGGCGCGTCCCCCGGCACCAGCACCTCCGGACCGCCGAACTTCGTCAGCCACACCGCACGCATCAAAACCCCTCTCATCTGCGGTAGTAGCTTCAGCGTGGTACCTCAAGCATGGTCGAGGTCAAGTCATTCGCAACGAATGGCTTTTCTCGCCCCACGCGGCTCTGTAAGCTTTCGCGCGTATTCCGCCCCGTTGTCTGCTGCCGCTCAGGGATGGCGATGCGCACCCGGTTGGTCCGTTCCTCCCCGCTGAGATCTCGCCGCGCCGCCTTTCTGCCCGTCCTCCTGGCCCTGGGCGCGGCCGCGGGATGCGGTTCGTCCGGCTCTTCCTCCAGCGGCGAGCTCGCCCCCAACGGCCAGTTCGACACCGGCGGCACCGCCCCGGCATCGGCCGCCGTCGCCCCGTCCGCCATCCCCACGGCGCAGCTTTACAAGACGGTGCTCGACCGCTACCGCGCCTACCAGGACGCCTACAAGAAGGCGTACGACACGAACGACGCCGGCGCCCTGCCAGACGTCGCCATGGATCCCCTCCTCACCGAGGTCACCAACGATGTCGAGGCCACCAAGGCCAAGGGCGAGATCTGGCGCTTCACGAAGACCGTCAATCCCCGGGTCTACGCCCGTTCCAAAGACAGCACGAAGATCTACTTGATCGACTGCGTCAGAACCCTCGCCGGGTACCGCTTCTCCGCCAAGACCGGCAAACGGACGGGCGGAGGACCGGGCGGTGCCTTCATGTATCGGTACACCGTTCAATACGACGGTGGTTCCTGGAAGGTCGCCGCCTCCGTCCGGGACGGCACATGCTGACATTCCGCAGAGGACATGCGATGTCTCACAACAACCTCGCCCAGCGCCGAGCAGCGTCAGGCGTCATCGTCGCGACCGCCCTGCTCGCCTCCGCTCTCGCATTCCCGGCTCAGGCTGCGGCCTACGGATGCGGCGGCAACAAGGGCCTCGACTGCAATCTGTCCGGTGTGACCCGGGGAGGCTCCCCTGGCGGCGGTGGTGGGACGCGCGGAGGGCCGGGCGGTGCCGGCGGGCCGGTGCAGCCACCCCCGCCCGTGGGCCTGACGGCGGACGAGGGGGCGGACGTCGCCAATGACCCCACCTACAACGCACCGCCGGCGGCCGCACCTCCCAACACGTGGCAATTGGTGCAGCAGGCGAGAGACTCGGCCGAGCTTCCCGTACCAACGGCGCACACGGCTCCCAAGGGCAAGACCTTCGTGCGGGTGCGGACATCCCTTTGGGTGGACGCCTTCAATGTCGTCCAGACCCAGCCGATCACGGTGGGCGCGCAAACGGTCCAGGCCACGGCGAGACCCGCGTCCGTCACATGGAATCTTGGCGAGGACAATCTGGTCTGCCCTGGAGCAGGCAGCAGCGACGGGAAGACCTGCAACTACATGTACAAGCGATCCTCGGCTGGGCAACCGGGTGGACTGTACAAAGTCACCGCCACGATCACCTGGAAGGTCAGCTGGACGTGTGACGGCGCCGACTGCGATTCCCCCGGCGGAGTCCTCGACGACCAGACCATGACCTCCCAGCCCACGCCACTGGTCGTCAGCGAGATCCAGACCAACACCGGGCAATGACCTCGGCCGCTCACCGGTTACCGGGGTTCGTCCAGCTGGCCGAGCTGGGATCCGGAGCCCAGGGCGAGGTAGTCCTCGCACGGCATGAGTCCGGCGGCGGACCGGTGGCGATCAAGTACCTGGCCGCTGGCCTGCTCGGAGACACGAACGCCCGGAACACCTTCCGGGATGAGGCGCAGATGCTCAAGCGGGTGAACGACCCGCACGTCGCGCGGCTCCTGGACTATCTGGAATCGCCCCGGGGCGCGGCGATCATCCTGGAGGCGGTGCCTGGCCGTCCGCTCCGCAAGATGCTGGACGAGCATGACGGGCCGCTCACACCCGAAGCCGCGCTGGCGACGCTGAAAGGCTCCCTGCTCGGGTTGGCGGCGGCACATGCGGTCGGCGTCGTCCATCGCGACTACAAGCCCGCGAACGTGCTCGTCCAGGACGATGGGCAGAGCAGGCTGATCGACTTCGGCATCGCCGTCCTCACCGGTCAGGGCGGTCAAGCCGGGACGCCGGCGTACATGGCACCGGAACAATGGGCCGGCGAACCCGCCACTCCCGCGACCGACCTCTACGCGGCCACCGGCGTGTTCGTCGAATGCGTCACCGGTAGGAAGCCATTTCACGGAACGACGCTCGCCGAGTTGAAAACGGCGCACACTCAGGGCTTCGCATCGTTCGAGCAGGTGCCTGAACCCCTGCGTCCACTCGTCCGGCGGGGCCTGGCCCAGACGCCGTCCGAACGGGTCTGGAACGCCTACGAGTTCGTCAGCGAGTTGGAGGACATCGCGGTCCGGACGTACGGCGCGGACTGGGAGCGCCAAGGAATCCTCGCGTTGGGCGCGGTCGCCGCGACCGTGGTCACCGCGGTTCCGCTGGCGATGCTCGGAGGTGCCCTGCTGGCTCCCGGCGCATCGACCACCGCAGTGGGCACCGCCGCATCCGGCGTGGCGGGTCACACCTCCTTGGGCTCCGCCCAGGGCGCCGTGACATCGGACGTACTGGCGAAGACCGGAACGTCGGCGTCCAAGGGCGTCCTGGGCAAGGTCGGCGGAGCGAAGGGCGCGGCGGCCATCGGAACGGCCGGTGTCGGCGCAGTGATCGCCGCCTGGGTGTTCTGGCCTGCGGGGCCGGGCGTCGGCGGAGAGAGCCACGGCGGCATCCATGCGTATTGGACCCGGCCGGGCGTCCTGACCGGGCAGATCAACATGCCCGCCTCCGACACTCCCTACATGGACGTGACCATGACGGTGACCCCGGCCAGGGTCAAACGCGGAACGAGCCTGCGGTTCGTTCAGCGGTTCAAAGCCCGGACCCCGGAAGGTGCGAAGTACTTCCCGGGCGGGCGCCGCCAATGCTTCGGCAAAGACCCGAAGCGTGCGGACACCGTGGGCGGCTTCGAGTTCGGCTGGCATGGGGACGATGCGCCCTTCGAAGGCGACTATCTCGCCTTCTACCGCGTCCCGCCCGCAAAACCGAAGGAACTCCCCACGGGCACGGGCGCCATCTTCGTGCGGGCGAAGTTCACACGGCCGGAAATGGCGCAACCCTATGTGGCGGCAGAATGCGCCTACCTGAGCACTCAGACGGCCACCGCCACACTCCGGATCCCGGGGCCGAAGGTCCTGGAACCCGGGACCTATCTCGTGACGCCGATCTCCCCCATGCGCATCACGGGCACCAGGGACGGCGTGTCCCAGGAGGCCATGGGCACGGTCAACGAAGGGGCGGCCCCGCTGATCGAGGTTCTGGACGACTGATGCGGGCCACTGGGGTACGGGTCAGACCATGTACTGGTCGTGGCGGTGGTAGAGGTCAGCCCACTCCTGCTCGCTGAGTTGTCGGCCGCTCTCCACGATCTCGCCAGTCTTCGCCGTTGTACAGGCTGACCGTCCCGCTCAGGACGAAGAACGATTCGGAAAAGGTCCGGTGGAAGTGCGCCCCGGAACCTGACGGCTCAGTGCCCATCTCCCACCGGTAGAGCCCGTAATGGCCGCCGGTACTGGCGCCGGTGGCCAGGTAGTGCACGTTCGTGCGTCCGCCGATCGACAGTTCCGGCGCGGTGCCCGCGGTTCGGAGCGCACCGCTGATCTCGCCCTTGTCTCCCAGGTAGAAGGCGTCTGGATAGGACATGAGTTCCTCCTCATCGAGCGCGCGCCGTCGCCGCGTGATCTCCTGCTTTGTTAGCGACAGCTTCCCAGGATTGCGAACGACGTATCTCCCGTCCGTGCACGTCCAGGGCCGTGTGCCGAGGTGTGTCCGGGCCGCCTCTGGTGAAGAAACAGGCAGGCCAGAGCGTGCGTGAGGGGATGGATCATGTGGAGACCTGACGGCTGGGATGTGACCGGCCGGATCGGTGTGCTGACGCCCCATGCGGACGTCGGTCCGGAGTCCGAACTGCGGGCCATGGCGCCTAACGGTGTCGGCGTGCACGCCTCCCGGGTGGAGTTCGGCGCCATGAGGGCCGGCGGCGGGATGGATCCGACGATTCCGCTTGAGCCGGTCCGGGCGTTCGCCCGGCCACCGCACGTGGACCGGGCGGCCGAACTCCTGGCCGGCGCGCCGCTCCAGGTGATCGCGTTCGGCTTCACGAGTTCGGGGTACCTGCTGGGGGCGGACGGCGAGGCGGAGATGATCGACCGGCTCGAAGGGCGTACCGGCGGGATTCCCGTGGTCGCCACCTGCACCGCCGCGCTGCGCGCCCTCCGCATGCTGGAGGCGCGGAGCATCGTGCTGCTCGACCCGCCATGGTTCGACGAGGATCTAAACGCCTCCGGTGCCCGGTTCTTCACCGGCGAGGGATTCGACGTGGTCCACCATGCGCCGTGCGGTGTGCGGAGCGACCAGCGTGCCGTCACCCCGGCCGGGCTGTACGAGTGGATCCGGGGGAACGTGCCCGCGGGAGTCGACGCGCTGTTCATCGGCGGGAACGGATTCCGGGCCGTGGGAGTGATCGAGGCGCTCGAAGAGGCCCTCGGCTGTGCCGTTCTCACGGCCAACCAGGTGCTCTTCTGGCACGCCCTGCGCAGGGGCCGGATCTCCCTGCCGGTCAGCGGCTACGGACGCCTGTTCGACCTCGACGGCCCCACCGCCTGACGACAAGGAGCCCCTGAACCTGCGACTCCAGGACGCGAATGCCGTTGCAGTACTGCGGATCGCTCGCCGGCTCGGACGGTCTAGAGCGAGCCCCATGTCCGGCTAGCCAAAAACAGGCGACCATGCCCTCCAAGATTTCCCTCGGAATCATCACGCTCTTCGCACTCGCCGTGGCGGACGTGATCTCGGCCGTGGCGGGATGGTGGCTGCTGTTCACCTGCCTTTCCACCGCGACGGCGATCACAGTGTCCATTGCCGTCAAGGAGTGGCCCTGGCTCCGCTTCCCGCTGAAGGGCGCACTGGCCATCGCGCTGGCCATCGCCGTCGTGCTGACGCTCGTGTACATGGGCATCGAATTGCCGTGGCTGCTGGGCATCCTCGTGGTGCTCTTCGGCATCGGCTTCATTTGGGCCAACCACAAGCGACCCGGCATCGAGTCGCTCCGCAACACCAGGCGATGACGCCGACGTTCCAGTGACGGTCAGGCCGGCCAACCGCCCGCAGCGGCAGTGGACTTGGCGAAGTCGGCGAAGGTCCGTGGCCGGCGGCCGATGGCACGCTCCACGCCGTCGGAGACGTACGCGTCCGTCCCCTCCCTGAGCGGCTCAATGACGTCGGCGAAGGCTTCGGCGTCAGCGGGCGGCGATCCCTGCTGAACGAGTTCCGCGACGTACTCCTCGACTGAAAGCGGCACGTAGCGGATTTCGCGGCCGGTGACCTCGGAGATCGTGGCGACCACCTCGGTCAGTGTCACCGCCCGGGATCCGGACAATTCATAGATCTGGCCCGCGTGCCGGTCGTCGGTGAGGGCGGCGGCCACGACCGCGGCGATGTCCTCGGCGTCGACGAAGCTTGCGGCCCCGTCGCCGGCGGGTAGCCGCAACTCACCGTCACGGATGGCGTCGGCGAAGAAGCCCTCGCTGAAGTTCTGCGCGAACCAGCCTGGCCTGCTGATCGTCCACTCCACGCCACTCTCGCGTACTGCGGCCTCACTGTCGCGGATGCCCTCCAGGACACCGCCGACGTCCTTGGCGTAACCCGGATCGTCGATGCCGCGTCCGGACGCCAGCACGATCCGCTGTACCCCGTGCCGCACAGCCCGCTCGACGAACGGGCGAACAAGCTTCGTGCCGTCCAGCTGCACGATGTAGACGGACCGCACGCTCTCCAGCGCCGAATCCCAGGTGCGCCTGCTGGTCCACTCGAAGTGGTGCTCCCCGTTGCGGGACGCCGCGCGAACCGGCAGCCCTTCGGCCCGCAGCCGGCTGACGACGCGGCGGCCAGACTTACCGGTCGCCCCGGTGACCAGAATTGGATGTTCAGACATGGCCCCAGTCAACCGGCTGCCTCCGAGACGATCCATGGCTTGAACGCTCCATCTGATGTCCAGACGTCTACGCTGAGGCCATGGACGCCGTGTCGGAGTTGTTGGCTGGGATACGGGCGCGCGGTGCCGTCTTCCGACAGACGATCATGCAACCCCCTGGGCCCTTCGGATGGCCAGCGGTGCCCCGCTGACGCTGGCCACGATGCTGCGCGGCCATGCCTGGATCGTTCCTGACGGGCACGAGCCGGCGCTCATCGAAGCCGGAGACATCGCCGTCATCCGCGGCGACGCGCCCTACACGGTGGCCGACGACCCCGCGACCACACCCTCGCTGGAGGTGACCAGCGCCGACTACTGCTCGGCGACCGAGGGCGTCGAGCACGCCCTCGGGCCCGCCCGAACGTGCGGAACGGATGCCGAGGGAGCCGCCGTGCTGCTCAGCGGTGCTTTCGAGCGCCGGGGAGAGCTCAGCGAACGGCTCCTGAAGGCGCTTCCCGCCGTGCTGGTGGCGCCGGCCGGAGACGGCACCTTCCCGGCGGTGGAGACGGTGGCCGAGGAGGTCGCCAGAGCCCGGCCGGGACAGCAGCTGGTGCTGGACCGGTTGCTGGACCTGATGCTGGTCTCCGCGCTGCGCGACTGGTTCGACGACCCCGATGCCGATGCCCCGGCCTGGTGCCGCGCGCTGGACGACCCGGTAGCGGGTGCCGCGCTGCGGCTGCTCCACGACGCACCCGCCCACCCGTGGACGGTGGCGGGCCTGGCGGCCAAGGTGGGCGTCTCGCGGGCGGCACTCGCCCGGCGCTTCACCGCTCTGGTCGGCGAACCGCCGATGGCCTATCTCGCCGGTTGGAGGATCGCCCTGGCGGCAGACCTGCTGCGCGAGACCGACCACACGGTGCACACGATCGCGAGGAAGGTGGGCTACTCCAACGGCTACGCGCTGAGCGTGGCCTGCGGAGCAGAGCGGCGGCGCCTGACCTCAAGCGCGAGAGATCCACTACAAGCCGGGCTGCAAATGCCGTTGCGGCACTAAGGCGGGGGTCGGAAAAGGGGCCGCGCAATCCACACGTGAGGCTCTGGCCCGGCTCGCCATTGTTGGAAGATCTCAGATACCGGACGTCGGCGCGACGGCCCGCCTTCTTGATGCCGAACGCTCTCGGGTTCCCTGTTGCGGATCGCTCACCGTCCCGGACAGTCTAGGGCAAGGCCTGTATCCAACCAGGCGTAAAAATAAACCCAACCCTACAAACCAGAACACAAACAAGAAAGAGGCAGTCATGTTCTCCAATTCTTTCGTCGCCGGTATCCTCACGCCCTTCGTGCTCGTCATGGCGGCCGTGATCTCGGCTGCGAATGGACAGTGGCTGCTGTTCACCTTCTTCTCCTGCGTGACCGCGATGACAGTTGCGGGCGTCGTCAAGCAGTGGCCCTACCTCCGCTTCGTGATGTGGGGTGCAGTGGTCATCGCCTGCGTGGTGGTGGCCGTGTTCATGTGCATCGAACTGCCGTGGTGGGTGACGGGCGTCATCATGGTGCTCTTCACCGCCCGCGGCGTTGCAGCCATCAACAAGCGGCCCGGCAAAGAGTCGCTTCGTATCAACCGGCGATGACGTCAACGTCGTCGCTCCCCAGTCACGGCCCCCAGGTTTCACACGGGGGCCGTATTACTTTGGAGCCCTCAGCCTGAGCGATGGCCTCCACGCGCCCCACCGAGGCGGTACTCGGCCGCCGGTGACGGCGGGCTTGACCTCAAGGGCGGTTGAGTTCCTAGCGTCGTCGGCGACGAAAGGAATCAACTGTGACGACACTGGTTACAGGTGCCACCGGGAACACCGGCCGGCACGTAGTGGCGGAGCTGGTCCGCCGAGGAGAGCGGGTCCGGGCCCTGACGCGGAATCCGGCCGAGGCCGCGGGAAGGTTTCCGGCCGAGGTGGAGCTGGTGGACGGGACGCACACCGCACCAGCGAAGCTGGGCACCGCTCTTGATGGTGTCAGCCGGTTGCACATCACTGTGACGGCGGGGCTCGCCGAGGTCGGGCCCGAGCTCGTGCGGCGGGCGGTCGATGCGGGGGTGCGGCGCATCACCGTGGTCTGGGGCGGCGGTGTGGGGCCGGTCGAGCAGGCCGTGGCCGACTCGGGTGTGGAGTGGACGCGCCTGGAACCCCAGGAGTTCATGTCCAACACCCTGACCTGGATCGAGCCGATCCAGGCCGAGGGGATCGTCCGCGAGCCGTACGACTTTCCCAGCGCTCTCGTCCACGAGGCCGACATCGGGGCGGTGGCGGCGATCGCGCTGCTCGACGACGGCCACACGGGGCGTGCCTACAACCTCACCGGGCCTGAGACGCTGACACCACGCGAACGGATCGCCGTCCTGTCGCAGGCGACCGGCCACGACATCGCCTTCGCCACGATCACGCACGAACAAGCCGTCGACAGGCTGATGGCCACCGGTGTCTCTCGGGCGGACGCCGAGTTCGTCATCGGCTGGTACGCCGCTTCCGACGACGCCTCCAGAACCGTAGACGACACCGTTGAGCGCGTGACGGGCCGCCCGGCGCGCACGTTCGCGCAGTGGGCGGCCGAGCACGCGGAACGCTTCAAGAAGCCCCGCGTCACGGCCGACTGATGCGCTGACGGCCTGGCCACGCCCTCGCGCGTCCTGGTTGGCTTGGATCATGGATTGGGTTCGCGAGTTCTACTCGAAGACCGGTCAATGGTGGGGGCGGGCCGACGCGCGGATCACCGAACGCGACCACCGCCGGGTGCGGCTCCTGCGTGAGCATGGCGCCGAGGCGGGACGGGTTCTGGAGTTGGGATCGGGTTACGGCGCGACGGCGGCGGCCGTCGCAAAGGCGGGCTTCGCGGTGACGGCGGTCGAGGTCAGCGATCGCGCGGATCTGTCCGGCGAACTGCTCCGGAACGTGGCTCCGGGCTCGCTGACCGTCCACAAGGCCGACTTCTACGAGGTGGACTTGGCGGACCGGTATGACGTGGTCTGCTACTGGAACGGCTTTGGTGTAGGGACCGACGACGACCAGCGCCGGCTCCTGGTACGGATCGCCTCCGAGTGGCTCGGGCCGGGCGGGGTCGCGTTGATCGATGTCTTCAACCCTTTCGTCTGGGCTCGCTGGGACGGAGACCAGGAGCACCGGACACCGGACGCCGCCGCCGGGTATGACCGCGAACTCGATGAGCGGACGCGTTTCGACCCCGTCACGTGCACGGCGATCGACACCTGGTGGGAGACGTCGAGCCCCGATCAGCGGATCAGCCAGGTCCTGCGGTGCTACACGCCCGCCGACCTCCGGCTCCTGCTCACCGGGACCGGTCTGGCGTTGACGAAGATCGTGGTGGGGGACCGGACGCTGCCGCTGTCACCGCATCCCAGCCTGGGCGACCTCCTGCGGGAGCAGCATGAGTACCTTGCGGTGCTCACCCATGAGCCTGGGCGGTGAGACCTCCCACCCGGGCCTATGATCGGCGGCATGGCGCTACGGCTTGTTCAGGTGAACTTCAAGGCTCAGGACGACTCGGCGCTCGGCCGGTTCTGGGCGGAGGTGCTCGGCTGGGGTGTTGACAGCGAGGGACCCGGTGTTACCAACATCGCACCCGTGGGCTTCGACTGGCCGGACCCCGCCGCCTTCTACATCGATTTCGTCGCCGTTCCGGACCCGGAGACGGTGAAGTACCGCGTGCACCTCGATCTCGCCACGACCTCTGCGGCCCATCAGGCGGAGTTGGTCGCGCGCCTCAAGGATCTCGGTGCGACGCCTGCGGATGTGGGCCAGGGCGACGTCCCGTGGACGGTTCTGGCCGACCCGGAGGGCAATGTGTTCTGTGTGCTGGAGCCTCGGGAGATCTACCGGGATACCGGGCCGATCGCCGCGGTCGTGGTCGACTGTGAGGATCCGCGTGCCATGGCCCGGTTCTGGGACGAGGCGATCGAGTGGACCCTGCACGAGGTGACCGATGATCATGCGGTGCTGCGCTCGCCCGAAGGGGTCGGGCCGTATCTGGAGCTCCTTCGCACATCCGGTGCGAGGACATGGTGGAACCGCGCGCATGTCGACCTGATTCCGGACCCCATTGACGACAAGGAGCCGGAGGTGGCCCGGCTGCGGGCTCTCGGCGCCACCGACGTCGACCTCGGCCAGGGCGACGTCCCGTGGACGGTCCTGGCCGACACGGAAGGCAACGAGTTCTGCGTCCTCGGCCGCGGCTGACGCAGGGGTTGGAGTGATCGGGCGGTGAGGTCGTCCGAGATCATCCCCGCACGATCACCCGCAGGTTCAGGTCTGTGCCATCCCGGCCCTGTCCCGGTGCCCGCACCAAAGCTCCCGATCTGACCTTGGCGGGCATTTCGAACGTGACCGCACGGCCGTCGACCATCACCGTCATCCGGCCGCCGGCCAGCGCCGCCTCTCCCGACAGGTAAAGGGGGTGAACCCGACCGCGCCGGATCTTGACGACCATCCACACCGCCAGTCCCGTCCCTACCGCGAGGTAGAAGAAGAGGTGTCCGGCCGCCTCACCGCCCATTCCGGCCACGACGGCCCCCGCCACCAGGAAGAGCAGCCCGCCGACGAACCACGAGGTGTTCTGCATCGGCGCGCCCATGAACTCGTGCCGATTGTGGAACACCCGGCCCCGCGGCGTGACCGTCGAGTTCAGCCGAATGCCCACCAGGTGGTTGACGGCCGCGCCCGCCAGGAAACTGGGCACCGCCGCGACGATGACGGGCATGCCGGTCAGCGACAGCACTCCGGCAAGCGGCAGCGGCGCACTGAACAAGATCAGCGGACTCAGCCAGCCGTGTCCTCGGTAGGAGATCACCGTCGCCATCGCGTGGCCCCTCTCCGGTGCCGACGGCGGCCCCGGGGCACCGTCGGAACGTCCATCGGTCAAACAAACAATAGCGTCTACTAGAAAGGGAAGGCCTCCCAACAAGTGCGTCTCGACCTCCACGTCGACGACCCGCGGGCCGCGCATGAGGAGGCCATCGCTCGCGGCGCATGTCGCCGACCGCTTGGGGCGGACAGAGCCAAGTCGGAGCGCCTTGTGAGCAGCCGCGCTCACGAGCCCATGGCCTTGCGCTACTGGGAATACTCGGGTTCGACGGCCGAGATTTTCGCCCGGTCGTCGGCCCGCCCCTCGGCGAAGGTGACCGTGGTGGCGAGCAGCGCCAGGACGGCGGCGGGAACGCCGAGCAGGGTGATCGAGAGCCAGTCTTGGGACAGACCGCCAAGTACGCCTCCTATCGCGACGCCGACGTAGATCGCGGAGGAGTTGAGGCCAAAGAGCAATGGTGCTGAGGCGGGCGCGATCGTCACCAGCCGGTGTTGCTGCACCACCGAGGCCATTCCGTCGGTGGCTCCCCAGACGGCGGCCCAGGCGGTGGCGATGATCAGGTGGCCGACCGTGAGTGGGCTGATCGCGAGCAGCACGGTGCCGCCGCCGAGCGCGGCGAGCGAGACTCCAAGCGCTGGACGCTTGTCCGCCAGGTAGCCGGCGAGGACGTTGCCGGCCAGGACGCCGACACCCCAGGCGAAAAGGATCATGGTGAGCGCCTGGGGGAACGACCCTGTCGTGGCTTCGGCGGTCATCGCGCCGATGTAGGTGTAGACGGCGTAGTGGCCGGCCATCACCAGCAGCGTTGCCACCAAGATGGTGAGCACCCTGGTCTGGCGCAGCGGAGCCAGACGTGCGGTCAGGCTCGTCGCAGGCAACGCCACCTTGGGCAACGACACCGAGATACCGATGGCGGCAACGACGCCCAGGGCAGCGACGGCCCACAGCGTGAGGCGCCAATCGACGCTGCCGATCAAGTTGCCCAGTGGCATGCCCAGCGCGGTGGACAGGGTCAATCCGCCGATGACCAGCGCCATCGCACGGCCCCGGCGTTCTTCGGGCGTGATCGCGACAGCCGCGCTCGAGGCGGAGGCCGTGATCGTGGCGGCACCGAGAGCGGTGAGAATCCGAGCTGCCAGCGCGATCGCATAGTTCGAGCTGAGCGCGGTCGCGACGTTGCCGAGGACGAACACGATCAGCGCCAGTTGCAGAGCCCTGCGGCGATCCAGCGGGCTCAGCAGCCAGCTCAACACCGGCGCCGCGACGGCAAGGGTCAGCGCGAACACCGTCACCAGCTGTCCGGCCGCAGGGATGCTCACATCAAGGTCGGCGGCGATGGCCGGCAGGAGCCCGGCCATCACGAAGGCGTCGGTACCGACCGCGAAGGTGGCCAACGCCAGCGGAAGCAGCGGCCTCACGAGGTGCCGGCCCCCTGTGGCCCCGGCTCGCCGGCATCGATGCGATTCAAGCATGCTTTCCCGCCTCTTGGGAGAGGCTGAACTCCACGCCCTGGTCATCGGTGCAATGGGCGTACGCACCGGATGGGATCGTCACGGGGTCCTCTGCCGTACCGCCGAGTTCGCGCACCCGAGCGACAGCGGCTTCGATGTCATCGACGGCGAAGAAGATCCGCGGGTGTCGCGACGAGTCGTCGTGCGGCGCGCCGCCCATCGGCTCGGGCCCCTGGATCATCGAGTAGCCCGGGAAGTTGCCCTCGTAGAACGTCCAGCCGAACAGCGAGCCCCAGAACCGCCGGGTCGCTGCGATGTCGCTGCTCGGCACCTCGAAGTACGTGACGTTTCCACCCATGCCCTCGCCCCCTCATGTCAATGTGCTGACATCCACGCTATGTCAGAATGCTGACATGGAGCAAGAGGCAGTCGGCGATCTAGAGCTATCTGTGGGCTACGTCCTCAAACAGGTGCACGCATCCATGCGCACCGCGATGGACGAAGCCCTGCGGCCGCTGGACCTGACCGTTCCCCAATACGCGTGCCTCGAGTTGCTCGGCCAGAACCCCGGGCTGTCCAACGCGGAACTCGCCCGCCGCGCCTTCGTCACCCGCCAGTCGATGAACCTCGTCCTACGCCGGCTACAAGAGCGCGGCCTGCTCACCCGGCCTGATCAGGCACCCCATGGGCGAGCGCTGCCGACCGAACTCACCGGGGACGGCCGGACACTGCTGCGCCAGGCCAGCGTGACCGTCCGCGCCGTCGAAAAGCAGCTGTTCTCACCTTTGTCCCGGGAGCAGCAGCTCCGCCTACGTGAGGACCTCGCCGCATGCCTGGCCTCCTCCCCCGAAAGCTAGCCCCGCGGTGTCCGGCACGTCGCTGCCGTTCACGGCGTGGCTTCGGGCACCGAACCGGCACAACGGTCTCCGCGGGGGCCCGGGGGGATCCAGCGTTGTCGGCGCTGGCTTCGGACGGCAATGCGGCCCCCGGCAAGCGTGTCCCACCCCCGTACACCTGGAGTGCCTCTCCACCGGCCCCAGGGACGGAGCGTGCCACGCCGGCGGTCAGCCGTCCGCGTCCGGTGCGCCGCCCCCGCACAGAAGCTTGATCATGAGCCGAAGCTGCTCGCCGTACCGCTTCTCGAACTCGGGTGAGCCGGGATCGAGGCCGAACGCCACGCGGACCACGTGCGGCATGAGCATCGGCGCGGCCGTCATCGCGTTGACCGCGAGCCGCACCGAGGCGGGATCGAGTTCGGCGGGCAACTCGCCGCGCTCCTGGCGCTTCTTGATCTGGTCGAGGTCGTCGCGGATCGACTGCGCGACCGGGGTGTCCTCCGGTTTGGGTCCGTCCTCGAGGCCGTTCCACAGCATCAGGCGGGTGGGGCGTGGATCGTCGACACAGCGCCGCAGGTAGCGGACGGCCACCTCGTCAAGAGGTACGTCCTCGCCTGCGAATTCCCTCTCATGCTCCACCCAGCGCCGCTGCAGCTCGCGGTAAAGCCCCTCCTTGCCGCCGAAGTAGTAGCTGATCAGATGCTTGTTGACGCCTGCCCGGTCAGCGATGTCCTGGACGCGGGCGCCCGCCTGGCCCTTGGCCGCGAACTCCTCCAGGGCGGCCTCCAGGAGCGCGGCGCGGGTCCGCTCGGCGTCGCGTTGCCGTTCCTCGGGTGCCGGGGCACGCCAGCGCTTCGCAGAGTTCTCCGCCATATGCCCAGTCTAGGTGACCGTTGCCCGGCTGGATAATCGTATTGATTGTCCAGTCGGTTGACAGAATTGTCTATCTGGATAAATGCTGTCGACCATGACTGCAGAGATCCGCGAAGACCCCCCACCGACCCTGGCCGCCGCGGCTTCCACCGGCTTTCCGCCCGAGCTGCGCCGCGTGATCATCGTCGCGATGCTCGGCGGGTTGGTGGTGATGCTCGACTCCACGATCGTCAACATCGCGCTGCAGACGCTGTCGGCAGATCTGCACGCTTCTCTCACCATCGTCCAATGGGTGGTGACGGCCTACACGCTGGCCATGGGCATGGTGATCCCGGTGAGCGGCTGGCTGGCCCGGCGACTCGGCGCGCGGCGGGTCCTGGCCGCGGCGACCGCCGCTTTCACCCTCGCCTCGCTCGCCTGCGGCCTCGCCCAGAACACCGAGCAGCTCGTGGCGTTCCGTGTCCTGCAAGGCCTGGCGGGCGGCCTGATGACGCCGGTCGGGCAGATCATCATCGTCCGCGCGGCGGGCCCACGGCGGCTCGCCCGCGTGATGGCGCTGATCGGGATCCCGACCATCATGGCGCCGGTGGCCGGCCCGACCTTGGGCGGACTGCTGCTGGAGCACGCCTCCTGGGAGTGGATCTTCCTGGTGAACGTGCCGATCGGAGCGGTGGCGGCCTGGCTGGCCTTGCGCATGCTGCCGCGCGACGCACAGGAGGAAGCCGGGACGCTGGACGTGCCGGGGCTGGTCTTGGCGGTGGCCGGGTCGGTCTGCGTCACATACGGCCTGGCCAAGGTCGGCGAGCGGGGCGACGCCGCCCTCGGAACGGCGTGGACAGCGGGCGGCGCCGTGCTGCTCGGCCTCTTCGTGCTGCGCTCCCTGCGGGTGGAGCGCCCGCTGCTGGACGTGCGCCTGTTCCGCAACCCCGCCTTCAGCGCGGCCTCACTCGTCACCTTCGGCGTCGGTGCATCGATCTTCGGCGGCATGATCCTGCTGCCGATCTACTTTCAGGTCGTACGGCACGAGAGCACGGTCGCGACCGGCCTGCTGCTCGTGCCGCAGGGGCTGGGGGCGCTGGCCTCGATCTGGGCATCCGGCCGGATCACCGAGCGGTTCGGCCCCGGGCGGACGTCGCTGGTCGGCGGGGTGATCGCCGTCGTGACCACCGCGCCGTTCCTCTTCATAAGCGCGGACGTCCCGTACCCGCTGCTGGACGCGGGCCTGGTCGCGCGCGGCCTGGGCATCGGCCTCTCGGGCATGCCCGCCATGACCGCCGCCTTCAACGCCCTCGGCCGCGCCAAGATCGCCGACGCGACCCCGCAGCTCAACGTCGTCCAGCGGTTCGGAGCGTCGGTCGGCACGGCGATCTTCGCTGTCGTCCTCCAGCACGGCCTGGACGGTGCCGGAGGAATGGCTTCACGCCAGGCGGACGCGTTCGGGACCGCCTTCGCCTGGGTCCTCGCCGCCACGGTCGTCGCCGCAGTGCCGACCGTCCTGCTGATCGCCACCGAGCGCCACCGGTCGGTGTTCGGCAGCGATCAGTAGCAACGCCTCTCCGGCGCGCTGATGGCACGTCGCCCGGCTGCCGACCAGTTCCGAGTTGTGAAGGAAGGTGACTCCGAAGCCGGCGAGCCCGCGCGGGTGATCAGAGCGTCCACCAGCCGCCACGCGGTGGCGGCGGGCCGCCGTCGGCGACGACCCGAAGGCGGCCAGGAGCGCCGCCGAACAACTGGCCGCTCTGGACGAACACGTCACGCAGCTGTTCGGACTCGCCGAAGTACGGGCCCGGCGGGGCGCAGCCCCGCTCTGGCGGCGGCCCACCTGGCGAAGGTCGCCGCCGCGATGACCGGCCACGACCCGGGCCGCGCCAGCACCCTTTTCACCGAGGCCGGCGGCATCGCGCTGACCATCCCCGACCCGTCGGAGCGCGGCCGCGCTCTCGTCCTCCTCGCCGAGGTTCTTCAAGACCACGCTCCCGAAGACGCCGCCGCCTGCCTGCGCGACGCCGAGGCCGCCGCCGACACCGCTCCCGACGTCGGGATGCGCGAGATCCTCCTGCATCGCGTAGCCGAGGTGACCGCGTGGCAGGACGCCGCCGACGCCGAACGCATCGTCCGCGACCTGCCGACCGCCTCGCCCTGGTACGCCGTCGAGGTCCTGACCGCGGCCGCCGTGGCGTTTCCGCCCGGCGACGCCGAACGTTCCCGGCTGGCGGCAGAGATGCGCGGCATCGCCCTCGCCCTCAAAGGAGCATCCCAGGCCACCGCCAGGACGCGAATCGCCTCCGTCGTCGCCGGGACCGACCCGGCCGCCGCAAACGGACTCCTCGACCGAGCCGAAGCCGCGCTCCGCTCCGGCCCTCCGGGTGCGGGCTCCGGTTTGATGTTCCTCGCCGAGACGGTCGCCGACGGCGAGCCGGACCGAGCCCAGGCTCTGCTGCGCGAAGCCGAGTCCCACATCCTTGCGTCGGATGACACCGGTGTCGGCCGCGATCTTCACCTGCCCCGGCTCGCCTCGCTGATGGCCCGGTACGCTCCGGCGGAAGCCGAACGCATCGCCCGCACCCTCGACCCCGCCGACTGGCCGGGCGCCCTGCTCATCGCCGCCAAGGCGATCGCGACCCGCGACCTGGCCGAGGTGAGCCGCATCATCGGGGACCTGGACGACCCGCTGCTGCGCTGCGACGTGTACCTCACGATCGCCGAATCCTTCCTCGGCAAGTGACCGCATGGAGACCGAGTTGTCACAAGCGCCGTTGTACGCGGTCTGATCGCTGTCATCGGAACGCTGCCCGGCCTCCTTCCCCGCTGCGGAGGTAGGTGAGGACGGCCAGGACTCTACGGATGGTCTTTGACGCGCTGGCAAGAGCCGGCATTCGCGACACCACCGGAAACCCGCTGTGCACCAGGTCTAGAGGTGTCCGCTCATCGGCGTTGATCAGCTCCTGGGCGAAAGCCAGCGGTCTGTCGCGCGGTGACGGCCGAGTCCGACCGCGTCGAACTCGTCAACGTGAGCGCCTTTGGTAGCCCCGAGTCGTCGGAGCGCTTGGGAGATCGGACTGCCGATCGCCGGCGACGGTTCTCCCTCGGCCAGATGCAGGGGGCCGAGGACCACCTTCCCCGCATCCCAGACCTGCGCGTCCTGTGTTCCCGTCCCGCCGAAGTAGTCAGCCTCGACATAGGCCACCGGTCCCATCGCCGAACAGGCGGCCAGCACACCAGCGAAGCCTGCGGGCGCCTTCCAGAACCCGTCGAGTCCAGCTGCTCCGGCGACCGTGACCGCTTCGAACAGCGCGTCGGTCATCGGCAAGAGCGAAAGACGCTGGCCGAGAGGAACGATGCGCGCCTCAGCGGCGGTGACGGCCAGCTCGCGGAGCACGGGTTCGGTGGCTATGACCGCCTGCAGGCAATACATACCTTCATTCTCGCGTGGTCGCCGGTGGAGACGGGACGTCAGGCATCTGCCACCAGCCCGCCGTTCTGCACTCGCAGCAGGCCGAGTAACACGGAAGGCAGAGATACACCGAGCCCACGCTCAGCATCCCTGATCATGTCCTCGGTCAGAGGTGGCTGGACACCGTGGTCGCCGGGCCCCAGAAGGTCGCCATGATGTCATCGAGGTGCGCCATGGCCAAGAGTTCACGGCGCGGTTTCGGGCAGTAACGCCCACACGGCCTTTCCGCCGCCGCCGAGTGGCTGGACGTCCCACTCCTTGACCAGGGCACCGAGCATCGCCAGCCCTCGTCCTCCCTCGGACATCAGGTCCGCCGGAGCGGTGACCGGCAGGACGTCGCAGGAGTCGAAGACCTCCACGACCGTCCCTTTGTCCGCCTGGACGACCCGCACGGTCGCCGTCACGCTTCCGGTGTGGCGGAGGACGTTCGTCACCAACTCCGACACCACGACCTTTGCGACGTAGGCGTCCTGGCCCAGCCGTGGGAGGCCTAGGAAGTGGGGGGCGTAGGCAGATCAGGCGCGACGAGTTGTGCGGTTTGGTCGAAGGCGCGAATTCGGGCGGTCTCGCGTGTGCCGAGCCAGATCAGTCCCCATTCGATGGGCGGGGTGTCGCGGAAGGGCACGTAGGTGATGTCGGGACGGACGTAGAACCGCATCGCCCGGCCTCCTTCGGGGTAGACGCCCTTGCCGGCGCCGACGAGTGCGAGCATCCCCATGAAGGTCTCGGCGCCCGGTATGTGTGGGATGGGTCGGCCGCTCGGGGTGACTTTGGGGGAATGGAATTCGTCCCAGCTGTCCAAGACGGCGCTGGGGTTCTGCAGCACCTGGACGTCGGCAAGGTCTTCGAGGGACACCGATGTGCGGCGTGCGAAGGGGTGATACGAGGAGACCGCGAGCACCTTCGGCTCGGTGAACAGCACTGGCCCGCCGGCGAGCTCGGGGTGGTCGGCGGGGAGGCGGGCCAGCTCCATGTCCACCTGGCCGGTCTGCAGCGCCGCTACGCCGTTGTTGAGATGTAGTTCCACGATCTGCACGTCGCACTCGGGGTACCGGCGGCGAAACGCATCAGTCGCCGCATGCAGGAAGAGTGCTGCGTCGGATCCGAAGTATCCGACGTGCAGGACGCCGGTGATGCCGCGTCCGGCGGCGATGGCGTTCCGGAGGCTCTGCTGGACCTGATCCCAGGCCGGTCGTAGTTCGTCGCGCAGCTGGCTTCCGATCGGGGTGAGCGTGACCCGGCGGCTGGTGCGCTCGAACAGTGGGACTCCGACGGCTCGCTCCAGTTTCCTGATCGTCTGGCTGACCCGGGTGGTGGAGACGTGCAGCCGCTCTGCGGTGCGGCCGAAGTGCAGCTCCTCGGCCAGTGTCAAGAACGCCTCGATCTCGTGCCGCTCCGGCATGACACCTCCGCATCGTGAACCTCAGCTTCACGATCTTCGCGCAGTTGCGCGTTGATCGGCAAGGGGGCCGCGTAGGAGTCTGGACATGTTCGCAGACGGCACTACCTGCAGAAAGAGTCACAAGGAGGCCGGCACCTGCTCGCCGCGGGGGCGCAGTAGACGCGCGCTGCTGACCAGCCCCCATGACGTCGAGCGCCGGCTGATCCGCTGGCTGCGCATCGACAACACCTGGCCACCGGCGATCTCCGATCGCCATGTTCGGGCTGCCCCCGAGGGCCATCAAACGACCACGAAAGGAGCACACCGTGAACGCACGCTTGGACCTGTCCGCCGATCCGGTCGCGACCAAGGTCCTCAAGCAGATCATCGGGGCGGGCAAGGCGATCGAGGACTCGAGGCTGCCGGCCGCGACGATCGCGCTGGTGGAGATCCGCGCCAGCCAGATCAACGGTTGCGGTTTCTGCACCGACATGCACACCAAGGACGCCGCGCATGCCGGGGAGACCTCCACCCGCCTCAACCTGGTCGCGGTCTGGCGGGAGGCGACGGTCTTCACCGAGGCCGAGCGCGCCGCCCTGGAGTTGACCGAGCAGGGCACCCGCATCGCCGACGCCGTCGGCGGCGTCAGCGACGAGGTCTGGGCGAACGCGGCCCAGCACTACGACGAGGACCAGCTCGCCGCCCTGGTGTCCCAGATCGCCGTCATCAACGCCTTCAACCGCGTGAACGTCATGTGTCAACTGCCCGCCGGCGACTACCGGGTCGGCCAGTTCGGGTAATCGGACTCGGCTGAGCACGACCGTCCGGTCCGGACGGCTCCACACCACTGGTGAAGATCCCACCACGTCCCGCGCCGGCATCACATTTATGGAGGAAACCATGAACTCTGTCCCCACGACCGCCTCAGCGACGGTCGCGATCCCGGGCTATCTGGCCGGTATCTGGAAGGTCGACCCGTCGCATTCGGAGATCGGCTTCTCTGCCCGGCACCTCATGATCAGCAAGGTGCGCGGCCGGTTCACCGCCTACGACGTCACCATCGTCACGGGCGAGAGCCTCCTTGACTCCACGGTCGCCGCGACGATCGACCTGGCGTCCATCGACACCGGCAACGACATGCGTGACAACCACCTTCGCGCCGCCGACTACCTCCAGGTCGAGAAGTACCCGACGATGACCTACCGCTCGACCGGCATCCGCCAGACCCGCGGTGGCTGGGTCATCGACGGTGAGCTGACGTTGCACGGCGTCACGCGGCAGGTCCCACTGACGGTCGAGGTGAACGGGTTCGGCTCGGACCAGTGGGGCGGACGGCGGGCCGGCTTCTCCGCGACCGCGGAGATCAACCGGCGCGACTTCGGCATCGACATCAGCATCCCGCTGGACGCGGGAGGCGTCACGGTCGGCGACAAGGTGTCGATCAGCCTGGAGATCCAGGCCGTCCTCCAGAAGTGACCCGGACCGGCGGCCAGAGCCCTCGATGTGAGCGGCGATAGCGACCCGAACGATTCTCAATCGATCCGAGGAGACAGCGAGATGTCAACAGATCAGATCGCACGCAACAAAGCTGCGTTCAGCCGTCTGCACGACGCCCAGAGCACCGGCGACGTGGAGATCTTCTGGAAGATGGTCGACGAGGTCGTCGACCCGGACGTGCTGATCCGCACGCCACTGCCGATCGACGCGACGGGGGCCGAAGCACTCAAGCAGGTGGGCGCGATGCTCCTGCGCGCATTCCCCGATCTTCACGTCGAGGTCGAGGACATGATCGCCGAAGGCGACAAGGTCGTCTTCAGGAACACCGTCACCGGGACCCACCAGGGCGAGTACATGGGCGTCCCGCCGACCGGCAAGACCATCACCTACAGAGAGATCATCATCGTCCGCTTCACCGACGGCCGAATCGCCGAGACGTGGGGGATCGTCGACGTTCTCGCTCAGATGAAACAGCTCGGCGTGATTCCGGCTTAGCAAGCCCCGTCCGCTGCTCGCGCGGCGTCCCGATTCCGCGGCTCGACCCGAGCGGGGATCGGGCCGCCGCCAGGCGGTCCAGCAGCACGGCCTCATCCCACACTTCCCGAGAAAGGCCCTGAGATGGCAGTGCCTGCCAGGTCCGGTGACGCGCTACGGACGAGACCCTCCGCGTGGGTTCTGCGGGGCTTCGTCACCGCACATGTGGTCGCGATCGTCGGTCAGCCGGTGTTCGCCGGCGTGTATCTGAGCGGTGACTACGACGGCCTGCGCCTGCACGAGGCCGGCGCGAACGTCACCACCTCGGTCGGCTACCTGCAGCTGATCGTGGCGATCGTGGTCTGGGTCCGGCTGCGCCGGCCCGGACCGTTCGTCGCCACGCTGGCGGTGGTGGTGGCCGAGACGGTGCAGTACTTCGCCGGGATGCAAGGCGCGTTGTGGCTGCACCTGCCGCTGGGCGTACTGACCGTCGTCGGGCTCGTCGTGCAGTTCATCGCGGTGTGGCGCCGTCCCGCCGGACCACGGCCGCAGGAGCACACGATGCAGGCGCGCGAGGCGCGGGAGCGGGAGGCCGACGATGCCTAAGCGGGACATGACCAGACGGCGGGTGCTGGGCATCGGCGGGACGCTCGGGGCGATGGCGGCCGCCGGGCTCGCGACCTCGGCCAAACTGTCGCGGCGTCCGGCGGTCACCGGTGACCAACTGACCAGCCGGGTGCCGCTGCCGCCCGCGTTCCAGGTGCCGCTGCCGATCCCCGGCGTGCTGAAACCGGTCGCCACCTCAGGCGGGATCGACCGTTACCAGATCACCCAGCGGGAGGCGACCCTGGAGATCCTGCCCGGCGTCCGGACGCCGGCGTGGACCTACGAGGGCACCTTCCCGGGGCCGACGATCGAGTCGCGCCGCGGCCGGCCGGTCAACGTGACACACCGCAACCAGCTGCCCGTACCGACCGTCGTCCACCTGCACGGCGGACGGACCCCGGCGGCCTCCGACGGCTACCCGACCGACCTCGTCCTGCCCGACGGCTGGCGGGAGACCGCGCACGGCATGCCCGGCATGGGCGCGATGCACGACCCGCGAGCGGTGACGTCCAAGCTGACGCGCGACTACACCTTCCCGCTGGACCAGCGGCCGACCCTGCTGTGGTACCACGACCACCGGATGGACTTCACCGCCCCCGCCATCTGGCGGGGACTGGCCGGGCTGCACCTCGTCCGTGACGACGCCGAAGAGTCGCTCGGCCTGCCCGCGGGCCCGCGCGAGCTGCCCCTCATGATCGCCGACCGGGCGTTCGACGAGCACGGCAACCTCGCCTATCCCGCGCTCGACGGCACCCTGCGCGAGCACCCGGGCGTCCTTGAGCCCTACCTCGGCGGCGTCCTCGGCGACGTGATCCTGGTCAACGGCGCGCCGTGGCCCGTGCACGAGGTGGACGCGGCCCGCCACCGGCTGCGCGTCCTGAACGCCTCCAACGCCCGGCACTACGACCTCCAAGCGGTCACCGGCGACGGCCGACGGCTCGACTTCATCCAGGTCGGCGCCGACCAGGGGCTGCTCACCGCACCGGTCGTCCACCAGAACCTGCCGATCGCGCCGGCCGAACGCTACGACGTGGTCATCGACTTCGCACCGGTCCCGGTGGGCGGGCTCGTCAAGATCGTCAACCGCCTGGGCTCCGGGCGCACCCGTGAGGTGATGGCCTTCCGCGTCGCGCGCAAGGCCGCCGACCACAGCCGCGTACCGCGCATCCTGTCGCACGACCTGCCGACGTGGCACCGGTCCGACGCCACACGGGTGCGCGACTTCTCCTTCCGCGCCGGGCGGATGCGCCACGGCCACGGCTGGCTGATCGGCGGCCGGGCGTTCGACCCCGCCCGCACCGACGTCACCGCCCGGCTCGGCGACGTCGAGGTGTGGCGGCTGATCGCCGACGTCCACCACCCCGTCCATCTGCACCTGGTCGGCTTCCGCGTGCTCACGCGCGGCGGCAAGGCACCTCTGCCGCACGACGCGGGTCTGAAGGACACCGTGTCACTGCGGCCCGGCGAGTCGACGGAGATCATCACCCGCTTCGACGGCTATCGCGGCCGCTATCTCTTCCACTGCCACAACGCCGAACACGAGGACATGGGCATGATGGCCAACCTCGAAATCACCTGAAGCGGCCGCGTCGTGTCACTGAAGGCACCACGTTGTTGAGATCAGCGAAGCGCTCCGCGCGGATGTTCAGAGCCGTCAGGACACCAGGGCTGCCGCAGGGTCATCGGTCGAGACCCGCCGCGTTACGCATGGCCTTTCGGGCGCGGGTCGCGGCCGACGGGTCCTCGAGTAGTTGGATCTCCTGGTTGGCGGCCATGGAGAGTCCGATCAGCGTGGTGACGACCTCCTCGGGCGGCCGGTGCGGCCCAGGCATCTCGGGTTGGGCGGCGACGACCTCGGCGATCAGCACTTTGCGCCAGGAGACCACGATGCCTTGCAGCCGGTCGTGCAGGGCGCCGGGACGTCCGTCGAGTTCGGATGACGCGGCGGTGACGAAGCATCCACCGGGGAAAGGGCAGTCGGCCAGGTAATCCACCCACAAGGTGATCAGCTGTTCGAGACGGCGGCGGCCGGGCGGCACGTCCGCCAACGGCTCAAGGACCGCCGCACGGAAGACCACGCCGGCCTGTTCGAGCGCGGTTTCGAGCAATCGCTCGCGGGAGCCGAAGGGACCGATCAGCCCGGCTTTGCTCATACCGAGATGCTGTGCGAGAGACCCGACCGTCAGGCCTTCCAGGCCCAGCCGAGATGCCTCGTCGATCGCGGTCCGCACGATCCGCGCGCGGGTCCGCTCTGCTTCGAGCGCCGAGTGACGGGGAGACATACGACCAGCATAGCGAACGAGCGTACGCTATGTTGGCGTCCGATCGTTCGCCATTTGTCCGATGCCTCCGATGGGGAGTGGAACCCGTGAATGTGACCGACCTCCTGCGCTTGGACGCGACCGCACTCGCCTTGATCGGCCATGACGTGGCCCTGATCCCCAGCTCCGCGCTGATGAAGCCGACGCCGTGTGAGGGCTGGACGGTCGCGGATCTGCTCCGCCACATGAACGAACGCCATGACGCGGTGGCCCGTACCGTGCTCGGCCCCCTCGACGGGGAAAGCGAAGACCCGCGCGATGACTTCGCTCGTATCGCAGCACGCTGGACGGCCGCTCTCCAAGCCACCGGCCCAAACCTGAATCTTCCCAGTCGGGAACCGGTATCGACCGAATGGGTGCTCGGTGTTCACACGGTCGACATGCTTGTACACCGCTGGGACCTGGCCAGCGCTCTCCAGACCCCGCTGACCGTACCGGCCACGCTGGCAGAGGCCGCGTTGCCGCTCGCCCGCGCCAACACCGCCCCCGGCAGTCCACTGAACCGGCCCGGCGGTGCCTACCGTCCGCCCTTCGCCGAGGATCCGGCCAACTCGGTGATGGGCACCATCGTCGCGCTCCTTGGCCGGAACCCCCAATGGACCCCACAAGACCACGAAGGATAAGCAGCCGATGGCGGCAACCTGTACCCCAGGACGCGGCACGGGCGGTTGCCGACCTCGGCGGCCTCCCGACCCAGGCCGGTTACTTTGGGGTAGGTCGCACGGACCCGAGTGGGGCCCAAGCGAGAACGAACGAAGTCCACGGCCGACGACCAGCCCCCATCCGGGCCAGCCGCCGATCGGCCGTCTCGAACGTGTGATGCCGGCCGTGAGCCGCTCGCGGCAGCCCGTTCTCGTTCAGCCCAGCACGTCGTCCCCTTCACGGCGCGGCTTCGGGCAGTAACGCCCACACGGCCTTTCCGCCGCCGCCGAGTGGCTGGACGTCCCACTCCTTGACCAGGGCACCGAGCATCGCCAGCCCTCGTCCTCCCTCGGACATCAGGTCCGCCGGAGCGGTGACCGGCAGGACGTCGCAGGCGTCGAAGACCTCCACGACCGTTCCCTTGTCCACCTGGACGACCCGCACGGTCGCCGTCGCGCTCCCGGTGTGGCGGAGGACGTTCGTCACCAGCTCCGACACCACGACCTTTGCGACGTACGTGTCCTGGCCCAGCCGTGCCATGACGTCCTCCACCCAGTCCCGAGCCACCTTGATCGACTCAGCCCGAACCGGCACAACGATCTCCGCGGGGCCCTCCATGAACGATCACCTCCGTTTTCCGTAACTCCCCGCACAGAATCCACTGCAGTGCGTAGCATGGCTACGGAATGGCGATAACACACGCAAGTCACTGTCAGAGGATGTGAATCGGTTACAAGGAGGTTGCCGAAATGGCTGCACGGAGGCCGACGCGTCAGACGATCAGTTTCGGCCAGGAAGTGACCCGACTTCGGAATGAGGCCGGCCTGGCTCGTCTCGAACTGGCCAAACGCGCCGCCGTGAGCCGGAGCTACATCGCTCAGGTGGAGAACGGGACGACCCGATGCAGGAGGGACTTCGCCATCCGGCTGGACGAGGCCTTCGGCACCGGAACGACCCTCACTGACGCATGGGACGACATCGTCAAGTCATCCGCCTACCCGAAGTTCTTCGCCGACTTTCCCCAGGCTGAGGCTTCGGCCGCGTTCCTTCGGGCGTTCGAGAACACACTTGTCTATGGCCTCCTCCAGAACGAGGACTACGCCAGAGCACTACTGGTCGATGATGCTGCAGTGACCGCGCGGATGCGCCGACAGTCCATCCTGAACGACGACAGCCCGCCCACGTTGTGCGTGGTGCTGGACGAAAGCGTCCTGCATCGGGTCGTCGGGGGACGTGAGGTGATGCGTAGCCAGTGCGAACATCTCCTGGCCATGTCCACATTGGAGCACGTGAAGCTCCAGATAGCGCCTGTCGCCTACTACCCGGGCGTCCACGCTCCCTTCACACTGGCCACCCAGGAGAACGGCGATGAGGTCGTGTATCTGTCGACTCTGAACGGAGGGCACACCTCCAACGATCCGGCCGATACGCTCTACGCAAGCAAGGCATTTGCCACCCTTCAGGCACATGCTCTTTCGGTGGCAGATTCCCGGAACCTCATCCGAAAGGTTTTGAAGGAACGATGGAGCTGAACTGGCGAAGGTCTAGTTACAGCGACAACCTGGGCGGCAACTGTGTGGAGCTGGCGGCCCTTGTAAAGGGGGTGGGCGTGCGGGACTCCAAGGACCCGGACGGGCCCAAACTTCTCCTCGAACTGGCCGCGTTCCGCGCACTCTTGACCGACCTCAAGCAGCAGTAACCCCTCGACCAGCCACAGAGCCCCGGCCGCGCCCAGCCGGGGCTCAGGCATGTCCGGGCACCTCAGCCACTACTTGACACATAGGAGCAAGTACTTGCTACCTTTCGTCAAGTGACGACCACGGAAGATCATGTCGAACTGGTGGCCGAGCTGGTCCGGGTGCTGGAGACGCGGATCCTCGACCCGCTGGAGATCCTGCTGGCCTCCGACGAGGCTCTCGGACCGATCAGGGAACAGCTGCGCGTGGAGGCCGAGGTCTGGGCCGCCCAACTGCTCGGCGCCGACCGGGAGCGGGCCACCCTCACCGCCGCCCGGCTCATCGGGGTGCTGTTCCCCAGCGACGCACCCTTCGACCCGCCCACCTCGTGGTGGCGTACCGCGCTGGGGCGGGCTGTGGCCCGCTCGACGGGCCACCCCGCGGCTGCGGCCGTGTCGTACTCCACGGCAGGGGCGATGCTCGGCATCACCCGGCAAGGCGTCCACGACCTGGTCAAACGCGGCAAGCTCGACAAGGATCCCGACGGCGGCGTCACCACCTCCTCCATCCGCGACCGGCTCAACCGCCCCCAGGAGAGCATCCCGTGCCACCCCAAGAAGTGATCATCGGTGATCGTCCGGTGCGGCTGGCCGTCCGCGACCACGGCGGCAGCGGATCTCCCGTGCTGCTGCTCCACGGCCTGGGCGGCACCCTCCTGCACTGGGACGCGGTTGCGCCGCTGCTGACCGGTGCACACCGGGTCGTCGCGATGGACCTGCGCGGCCACGGGCTGTCCGGCGACGGGCCGTGGGAGTGGGAGGCGGTTCTGGACGATGTGCAGGCGGTCATCGACCATTTCGGCCTGGACGCTCCCGTGGTGGTCGGCCACTCCCTCGGCGGCATGGTCGCGGTGCGATGGGCGCTCCGCCACCCGGACGGCCCCGGAATCGTCAACCTCGACGGCCTGCGCTCGGCCGAGACCGCACCACGGCACTACGCAGGCATCGGGCAAGAGGAGCTGACCGCGCTCCTGGCGGAACTGAAGGCCGTCTTCGACGCCCAGGCCGAGGCGATGGCCCGGCCGCTGCCCGAGACCCACGCCGCGATGCTTCCCCAGCGGGCGCTGCACACCACTGACGAGGGTGTCTACGTGCGGCCTGACGCCGCGCTGGCCAGGCAGATCAGGTACGACCCGTACTTCCAGGACACCATCGCGGCGGTGGCCGACATCCGCTGCCCCGCCCTGTTCGTCCTGGCCACTGAGAACCTGCCCGGCTTGCCGGGCCGCGTCGGCGAGCTCATGCCGGCGCTGCGCGCGGGAATCCGCCGCGACCTGCTGCCCCTCACCGCCGATCGGCCGCACCTGCGCGTGCTCGAACTCGCGGGCAGTCACAACATGGTCGCCGAACTGCCCGAGCAGGTCGCCCAAGCCGTGCTTGGACGATAGGTCTCGGCTGCGCGCTCGGACTTGCGTCTCAGACGGTCGTCCGGACGGTGTGACCTGGGTGCACTCGGGAGCACCCCCAGGAAAGAACCGCAAAGCAGATGAGGAGCAATATGGCTACCAATCCGGAGCCGCAGCTCGATCCTGCAAAGGATCTCGTCACAATCCTGAACGCCTTCGGCGTCGACGTCCAGCGCCCTGCACTGCTCAAGCAGACGCTGACGAGGGGCAACAAGTCCTCGGAATTTCTCGGCGAACCGTTGATCGCTCTCGCCGTCACCGAGATGGTGTCCGACGCTGAAGTGCCGCGGTCCCTACGGGTCGAGCTACGCGACACCCTGCTCAGCACGGAGACGCTGGCCGAGGTGGCCCGCTACCTCAGGTTCGGCGACTACATCAAGCCCAGTCGGAGCAACAACGGCACCAGCGGGGGCGATGAGCAGTCGATCCTGGCCAGCAGGCTCAAGGCCGTGACCGCCGCGGTCCACAAGGACTGCGGGCCGGCGGCGGCCTCCATGCTCGTGAAGTACCTGTTCACCGAGCCTCTGGAGGATCTCATCGCCGAACTCGGCACATGGCCGACGAGCGCACGCTCGCAGGTGGACTGGACGACAGTCCTCCAGCAGCTCGGTTCTCGTGAGCCGGCGGGACGTCGCACGCCCGTGTACACGTTCACGGAGCGGGGCTACGAACACAGCAAGATGTTCGTGGCCAAGGTCACGATCGGCGGCGTCACGTATGGACCGGGCAAGCCGGGCCGCAACAAGCCGGAGGCCCGGCGGCATGCCGCCAAGATCGCCGTCCGGTCGCTGCTGCTCGTCCAGCGAGCCGCCGGGCCCGTTCCAGCCGCCGACGGCGGGGCCGAGCCGGACCACAACAAGGAGGGCGCGGGGTCCTGAGGACCCCTGACCTCCTGATCAACTAAAGCGGCCCCCTCCGCGGGGGGCCGCTTTGCCGTGTCTCGGTGGTCGCTCAGCAGCCGGTGTTGAAGATGCCGTAGCTCTGCGCCTCGTTGTCGTAGCCGTTCAGTTGAAGGTTCGGCCTCAGCCTCTGGGTACCGGACTTCTGGATGGAGTGCGTTCGGCCCGTCCATCCGTCGTTGGCGTAGAGCACGATGCACTTGCCCGTGTTGTTGACCACGGATGAGATCTCGTTGTCGCCGTTCCACCCGTCGATCTCGTAGCGGCCGTTCTGGCCCGGCTGTTCGACGTACTTGCTCCCGGAATAGCCGGGGTCCTCCCACATGCAGACGTAGCCGTTCAGGCAGTCGCCGGCGGCCTGCGCGGGAGGCGCGGTCAGGCCGAACCCGAGCACGGTCAGCCCACCGGTGACGGCGAGAGCCTTGTGGAGTCGTCGCATAACTTCCTCCTGATCCGGACGGGCCCCGCGATGAGGGCCTGGCACGGCGCAGTCAAACAGCGACCGGCTTCAGATCAGCGTCAGATCGGCTTCACCGCTGGTCATGCCGGTCGGCTCAACGCGGTCCATCCCGGTCAGTGAGGAGTTCTGGGGGCCTGGCCGCGGAGGTAGGTGAGGACGGCCAGGACTCTGCGGTGGGTGTCCTCGGTCTGGGGGAGGTCGAGCTTGGTGAGGATGCTGCGGACGTGCTTGCCCACCGTCGCCTCCGTGATGACCAGCTGCCTGGCGATGGAGGCGTTGGAGTGGCCTTCGGCGATCAGGGCGAGCACTTCGTGTTCGCGTGGCGAGAGGTCCGCCAGGGGGTCGCGTCGGCGGCGCAGCAGCTGGCGGATGACCTGCGGGTCCACCACGGTTCCGCCGTTCACCACCTGGCGTAGCGCGGCGACGAACTCCGCCACGTCCACCACCCGGTCCTTGAGGAGGTAGCCGACCCGGCGGCCGTCCGCGGAGTCGAGCAGGTCCGAGGCGTAGCTGAGCTCGACGTACTGGCTGAGCGCCACCACCGCCAGCCCCGGATCGGCGCGGCGCAGTTCCACGGCGGCGCGCAGGCCCTCGTCGGAGAAGTCCGGTGGCATGCGGATGTCGGTCACCACGAGGTCGGGGGCGTGCTCGGCCACGGCGGTGTGCAGGGCGGCCGCGTCCTCCACGGCGGCGGCGACCTCGAATCCGAACCGGGCGAGCAGGCCCGAGAGGCCCTCCCGGAGCAGGACGCCGTCCTCGGCGAGGACTACCCGGGTGAGTGATCGTTCAAGCTGCACGGAAGCTCCACGCGGACGACGGTCGGGCCCCCGGCCGGGCTCGACACCAGTAGTCTGCCGTCGATCACGGCGACCCGGTCGGCCATGCCGGTGAGGCCGGTGCCGCGGCCGGGGTCGGCCCCGCCGACACCGTCGTCGGCGATCTCGACGGTGAGGACGTCTCCGTCCCACCGTGCGGCCACCCGCGCCCGGTCCGCCTCGCTGTGCTTCGCGGCGTTGGTGAGCGCCTCGGTGGCGGCGAAATAGGCCGTGCTCTCCACGTGGACGGGCGGCCGCGCGGGCAGTTCGGCCTCGACGGTGACGTCCAGCGGTGAACGGTCGGCCAGTTCGCGCAGTGCGGCGGAGAGTCCCCGGTCGGTGAGCACCCGGGGGTGGATGCCGCGGATCAGCTCGCGCAGCTCCTCCATGAGCCGCTTGGCCTGCTGGTGCGCGTCGGCGACACCGTCGGCCGCCGGGGATCCGGGCGGCAGGTCCAGGTGGACGAGGCCGAGCCGCATGGTCAGGTCGAGCAGGCGTTGCTGGGCGCCGTCGTGGAGGTCGCGTTCGATCCGGCGCCGTTCGGCCTCGAAGGCGTCCACGAGCCGGGCCCGGGACCGTGCGACCTCGACGAGTTCGGCCTGGAGCCGCTCGCCGGAGCCGCGTCGCAGCAGCGCCCTGGCCAGCGCCCCATGCGCCCCCGCGGACAGCGCCAGCAGGTACGGGACGGCGGGCAGCAGCACCGAGGCGCTGATCGCGAACGGCAACGCGTCCGCGGTGGTGCCGACCTTCGCCGGGCCCAGCGCCATCGGACCGTCGCCGCCGAGAAGTATCAGCGGGCTCGCCAGGCAGGCCGCGAGGAACGCCAGCATGGACAGCAGAGCCGCGTACGCGAGGGGCACCACGCTGATCATGAGCAGGAAGTAGCCGAGTTCCCGCCAGGTGACCGGCTCGCGGTAGCGGGTGCGCAGCCAGGTCCGGACGCCGGGGCTTGACAGCGGGCGATGGCCCGCACGGACGGGGCGGTCGTCCACCAGACGCAGGCGGTGGCTCTCCAGCCGGGCGAGCGGCATGGTCAGCAGGGGCCCCAGCCCACCGATCAGCAGCGCGCCGAGCGCGGCGAGGAACGCCCGCTCGCCGAAGTCCGCGTCCGCGGAGAGCGCCAGGAGCCACGGCATGCCCAGCATCGCCATCGGCAGACCCGCCGTGAACGCCATCGGCACGCTCGACGCCAGGTAGCCGGCCGACCGCCAGGGCCATGCGGTCAGCAGGAACCGGCGCCGGCCGATCGCCGCGAGCGGCGTGGGCGGGGGGTCGGCTGGCACACGGCGTACGTTAACCGACACCGCCGTGCTCCTCGCCTCTTCGCGGCAGAGGTAGTGCTAGGCGTACCTGGAAGTTGGGGGACTGGCGTGATGCAGGTGACGGCGCCTCAACGGTGGGATTCACATCATGAAATGGAAGCTCTCCCCCCGCAAAGCCGTTCCCCTGGCCACCGTCACCGGTTTGGTGCTGATCGGCGGATTTCTGCATCCGACATCCGCCGCTCCGCCGTCGGCCCGCTTGGCGTCCAATCCGTCTTCGCGCTGGTTCCAGAGCTGGGGCGCCGCGATGCAGCGGCCCCAGGCGGGCAATGAGGACAACGGGCCGAACTGGTCGACGGAGGGATTCCGGAACCACTCGCTGCGCCAGGTGATCCGGATGAGCGCGGGCGGCACGCGGGTCCGGATCCGGCTCTCCAACCTGTACGGGACCAAGCCGTTGAAGGTCGCCGGAGCCACGATCGGCCGATCCGCCGGCGGGGCCAAGGCGTGGCCGGGCACCGTGGTGCCCCTGACGTTCGGCGGCGGCCGATCCGCCGTCGTGCGCCCCGGCGGCGAGCTGGCCGGCGATCCCATGCCGCTCGCCACGTCTCCGCTGGAGAAGCTGGTGGTCACCCTGCGTTTCACCGAGGCGACCGGGCCGGCCGCCTTCCATCGCTTCACCCCGCAGCCCGCCTACCGGGCGTCGGGCGACCACCTGTCCGACGTCGGTTCCGATGCCTACGGCGAGTCCACCGACGCGCTGTACTACCTGTCGGGCGTGGACGTACCGGACGAGGGCGCCGCAGGCCAGGGCACCGTGGTGGCCTTCGGGGACTCGCTCGTCGACGGTGTCGGTTCCGCGCACGGCGCCGACGGCCGGCTGCCCGACATGCTGGCCGAACGGCTGGCGGCGGCGCGCCGCCCGCTCGGCGTGGTCAACGCCGGGATCGGCGGGAACCGGCTGCGTCACGACTCCTCGTGCGGCGGCGACCGGGCCACCGCCCGTTTCGGGCGCGACGCCCTGGACCGTCCGGGCGTCCGGGCCGTACTCGTTCACCTGGGCGCCAACGACATCCGGGACACGCCCGGCGACCCCTGCCTGCGTCCGGGCGGCCCGGCGACGGCACGGCAGGTCATCGACGCCCAGCGGCGACTGATCCGGGCCGCCCGCGCCCGCGGCGTCAAGGTCGTCGGCGCCACGGTCCTGCCGCTGAAGGGGGCCCTGTTCCCCGTGTGGACGCCGCAGGTCGAGAAGGTCCGCGACGCCGTCAACCACTGGATCCGGACCGGCGGCGAGTACGACGCCGTCGTGGACGTGGACCGGATCCTGGCCGACCCCGCCGACCGGGACCGGCCCCGGCTCGCCTACGTGTACGAGGACGGGCTGCACCCCAACGACGCCGGCTACCAGGCCATCGCCCGAGCGATCGACCTGCGAGCCCTCTGATGGGCGGGCCCAGGCTCCTAGCGCGTGGCCTGGGCCGGCGGAATCCACTGGAGTTTGCGTCGTATGTGCGAGGCCATCTTCGCGTCCAGCTGCATATGCAACTGGGTATTCCCGCAGGCTGCGCAAATGAAGGCGTCGAAGACGGGCTGCTTTGCCCCGAACCCGCTCCCGCCCGTCTGGCGGAGCGCGCTCTGTGCCCTGTACTCGCCCCGGAACACCTCGCCGGCGCCGCACGCGCCGCACTGTCCGTAGCGCATATCCCCATTCGTCATGGCGATCAGCCTAGGGTTCGCACCCCGCGGGTGAGCCGCGTCGCCGCGGCCGCGGAGCGGGTGCGGGGTTCAGTCGCGGCGGAGGATCATGTAGAGCATCAGGTCCCGGTAGCGTTCCTGCTCTTCGGTGCTCGCCGGCAGGGCGCTCGGGACGGCGTGGATCATCTGCACCTTCCCGAGGTGGGCGGTGTAGGCCAGCAGACCGCGGAGGCGAGCCTCGTCCGGCGGGAAGCCGAGATCGGTGAAGATCTGTGCGACGTAGTCGATCCGCCGTTCGGTGACCCGTCGCAACACCTCCGCGACCTGCGGGTTCTTCGCGGCGGCCATCAGGGAGATCTCCACCGGGTCGCCGCCGGTCGCCGACGGCACCGCGGAGAAGAGTTTGCGCAGCCGCAGCGCCGGGTCGGGTTCGGCGTCGACGGTGGCGATGACTCCCTCGGTGTTCTCTTTCTCCCAGTGGGCGAGCGCCGAATCGACAAGGGCGGTCTTGTTGGGGAAATGCCAGTAGAAGCTGCCCTTGGTGGCGCCGAGGCGGACGGCGATCGGCTCCACCGCCACCGCCGGCAGCCCGCCCTCGCCGATGAAATCAAGGGCCGCTCTCACCCAGTCCTGCGCGGTCGGCATCGTTGTCCGTATTCGTCGGTGCGGTCATGTCCGGTCGCCCCATCATGCCGGAGGATCCGACACGGCGGTGCCCGCCTCGCGCTCACGCATCCACAGGGCGGTGACCGCGCCCGCGAACAGGAATCCGGCGACCAGGAGCCACACGTTCATGAAGGCACGGTGTGTCGCCGCGTATCCGATCGGCGTGCCGAGGACGGCGACCAGGAGGCTCACGCCGAACACGCTCCCGATCTGCCGGCTCATGTTCACCACGGCGCTGCCCGTGGCGAACCGGTGCGGGGGCAGGCCCTCGGACGCGGCGGAAAGGATCGTCGGGAGCGCGAGGCCCGTCCCGGCGCCCCCGATCAGCCAGGCGGGCAGGATCTCCGTGGCATAACCGGGCGACTCCCCCACGCGCAGAACCGTGACCAGGGCACCCAGTGCGCACAGCGCACAGCCCGCCGCCGTGATCACACCGGCGGCGACGCGGCCTTGCAGACGACCGGCCACCGCGGCGGTGACCAGGACCATCAGCGCTCCCGGGGCGATGGCGAAGCCGGTGCGGACCGCTGAGTACCGCCAGGTGCCCTGCAGCCACATGATGGTGAGGAGCAGGTTCGCCGCGAACGCGATCGAGAACAGCAGCATCGTCACGTTCGACCAGGCGAACACCCGGACGCCGAGCAGACGGGGCTCGATCACCGGTGACGGATGGCGCCGCGACCGGAACCAGAACCAGGCGAGCAGCAGCAGAGCCGCGAGCACCAGTGCCGTGGTGCGCGGGACCGGCCAGTCGTTGAGCTTCACCAGCCCGAGCGACAGCAGCCCGATCGCGGTCCCCAGCAGGCCGGCGCCGAACAGGTCGGGAATCCTCGTGCCGGCGCCGTCCCGGGCGTCGGGCACCAGCCGGACGGCCGCCACGGCCGCGGCGATCCCCACCGGAATGTTGATCTCGAACACCCAGCGCCACGAGGCGTTGACGAGAAAACCGCCCAGCACCGGACCGGCCGCCGCGGCCAGCGCGGAGCCGGCCGACCAGATCCGCACGGCGGCGGTCCGGCGCTCCGGCGGGAACACCATCAGCAGCAGGCCCAGGCTTGTCGGGATCAGCGCCGCCGCGCCCGCCGCCTGGAAGGCCCTGGCCACCACGAGCATCCACAGTGACGTCGACGCCGCGCACGCCTGCGATGCGGCGGTGAACAGCAGGACGCCGGCGACGAACCCCGTTCTGCGGCCGTAGCGGTCGGCGAGGCGGCCCAGCGGCACGAGCAGGGCGGCGAACACGATGGCGTACCCGTTGAGGACCCACGACACGTCGGACGCCTGCGCCCCGAAGTCACGGCCGATGTCGCTGAAGGCCACGTTCACGATGAACAGGTCCAGGGCGGCCATGAACGAGGCCGTGGACAAAATCGCGAGCACCCACCGCAGGCGCACCGGGCTCAGGCTCGCCCGTGAATGGTCGACCACTGTCACTTCAGGCTTCCCCATTCGGTCGAATTATGACCATACTGTTGCGTATGGAATGACCATACGCTAGCGTATGTTCAAAGACAAGGGAGCATCTGGCGACGTCGGACCATTCGCTTCTTTCTCGTCATGCCGAAATTGGGGGATTCGTGCGAGACTTTGTGACGGCGACCGCGGTCGAGCCGTTGAAGGCGACCGGAGGGCTCGAACGGTTCACGGCGGAACTGCACGCCCAATGGGGTGTGGACACCAAGCTCCACGGCGGCTACCTGCTGGCGATCCTGGGGCGGGCCGTGGGACGGGTCGCCGGGGACGAGCATCCGCATCTGTCCGCGTCCAGCGCGGCCTTCCTCCGGGCCCCCGTGCCCGGGCCGGCCGAGGTGTGCGTGGAGACCCTGCGCGTCGGCCGCACGACGGCCCAGTACCGGGCCCGGCTCATCCAGGACGACCAGCCGATGGTCGAGGCGCTGGTGACCCAGGAGCGACTGGAAGACGCCGATCCCTGGTGGACGTCCATGAGCCCGGTCGAACTACCCGAACCTCAGGACTGCTTCCTCGCCCCGACCGACCCGCCCGGCGCCGGCTTCCCGGTGCCGCTGATGGACGTCGTCGAAGAGCACGTCGACCCGGGCGTTCTCGGGTTCGCGTTCGGCCGGCCCTCCCGCCGGGGGCTGGTCGCGGGCTGGCAGCGCCTGGCCGACGGCAGCGACTGGGACCCGCTCAGCCTGCTGGTGGCCCTGGACATGCTCCCCGCCGCCACCTTCGACCTGGAACTCCCCGGCTGGGCGCCGACGATCCAGTTCACCGCCTACATCCGGTGCCTCCCGGCCCCCGGCCCGGTCCGGGTCCGCATGCAGGCGACCCAGGTCACGACCGACCGCATCGACGAGCTCGTCCACATCTGGGACAGCAAGGACCGCCTGGTCGCTCACGCCACCCAGCTCGCCGCCATCCCCAGGACAGCGCCCAAGAAGACCACCGCCTGAGCGCCGGGACGCCGCCGGGAGATCAACCCACCCGGGTCGGAGGGGGTGTGGATTCCGGGATCTCCACCGGTTCCAGATCACCGGCCTCCCCCGCCGCGGCACCCCGGCGCGGGTGGAAGACCCAGCCGCCCAACAGCACGAAGCGAACCAGGGTGGCCAGGGCGTAGGAGCCCAGCATCGCCGTGATCTCCACGGCCCGCGGGGCGGTCGGCGCGAGCCAGTGCACGAGGCCGAGCCCGCCGCTGCTGAGGGCCAGGCCGATCAGGAAGACCACGCCGCCCTCCAGCTGATGCCGCAGCGCGCCCTCCGACCCGGTCACCCCGAACGTGAAGCGGCGGTTCGCCGCCGTGTTCGCGACCGTCGTGATCACCAGCGAGAGCGCGTTGGCGGCCAGTGACGGCATCACCATCCGGAACAGGAGATAGAGCACGAGCCAAACAAGGGTGCAGAGCGCCCCTATCACGGCGAATGCGGACAGGTGACGCGCCAATCCCTTGAACAAGGTCTGCTCTCCAACTCATGACCGCGGCAGGCCGCTGCCGGGAGACTGATGTGGCGGGGGGTGCAGTAAGGACCGTCCGGGCTCCGCGACCCAAGTCAAGAACCTTTACGAACCGCCCCGGCCATGTTCGGCACGGCCCGGGGGGTGATGGGGGGCGCTGGTAGGATCTCGCCGATACGTGGGCGGTAGTGGTGACGTCCCCCGCCCAGGCGTGACGCCGCCGGTCCTGGATCGGCGCAGGATCCTGTCCGCCCGCACGTCCACAGTTAGGTTCCCGGTGCCGTTCTCCCCCTTGGCCGTCCGCCGCAACTGGCTGTTCTGCGCGGTGCTGCTCGCCGGCGTCGTGCTGCGGGTGGTCACCATGCTGGGGTTCCGGGGCGTGCTGTGGTTCAACGACAGCTACGACTTCGTCAGGATCGCGGACGACCCGTTCCCGCATCCGCTGAGGCCGTCCGGGTACGGGCTCTTCCTCTGGGCGTTGAAGCCGTTCCACAGCCTGATGCTGATCACGGCGTTGCAGCATGCGGCGATCGTCGGGGTGGCGGGGCTCGGCTACCGGATGCTCGTGCGGAACTTCGAGGTGCGGCGGACGTGGGCCGCGCTGGCCGTCACACCCGTTCTGCTGGACTCCTACCAGATCGAGCTTGAACATCTGCTGTTGTCGGACACCGTCTTCACCGTTCTGGTGTTCGGGGCGATGCTGCTGCTCGCGAAACCGGGGGCGACCGGGTGGCGGCGGGCCGCGCTCGTGGGGGCGCTGCTGGGGCTGGCGTCCGTCACGCGCACGATCGGCCTGCCGCTGTTCCTGATCGCCCTGCTGTATCTCCTCGTGAGGCGGACGCGATGGCCCGTTCACGTGGCCCTCGCGGTGACGTTCGTCCTGCCGGTCGGGGCGTATGCGACGTGGTTCCAGCAGGAGCACGGCCGGTTCCAGATGACCGGGGTGGACGGCATCTTCCTGTGGGGACGCGCGGCCGCCTTCGCCGACTGCGATCGGTTCGCGCCCCCGCCCGACATCGCGAAGCTCTGCCCGTACGGCGCGAAGGACGACCGGCCCGCCTCGTCCCATCAGATCTGGGAGGACAACTCGCCGACCGGCTGGTCCAACGGCGAGGCGTTCGACGAGGAGACCAACGCACGGGCGCAGCGGTTCGCGTTCTGGGCCATCAAGAACCAGCCGCTCGACTATCTGCGTGTCGTTTCGTACGACTTCTTCGTCCGGACGTTCTCATGGCACCGCTCCCGCTATCCGACGGTCGGCACCGAGGCCCGGTACCACTTCCCGACGAAGCCGGCCGCGCGGAAGCCGGATCTCCCCGTGCTCGGCGGCGGTGACCGCCGTGAGGTGGTGGACGAGTACTCGCACGGGACGGGCCGCACGCACATCGTCGACCCCTACGCCGGTGTGATGCGCGACTACCAGAAGCACGTGAGCGTGCCCGGCACCGTCCTCGGCGGGGTTCTGCTCGTCGGCGCGGCCGGGATCGTGTGGAGGCGGGCGCGCGCGCGGACCGCGCTCTTCTGGACGTCCGCCGTCGCCCTCCTGGCCGTCCCTCCGGTCACGGTGGACTTCGACTACCGCTACGTCCTGCCCGCCCTCCCGTTCGCGTGCTTCGCCGCCGCGATGGCGTGGAGCCGCCGCGTCCCGGCCGTCCTGCCGGAGCCGGAGCCGGCCGAGGACGCGGCGCCCGAGGTCGAGCCCGCCGACGCCTAATGGGAGCTGCCGGGTCGGAGAGACTCGGTGCCGTAGCCGCCAGCAGGTGAGCACTATCGACGCCGGAAGCAGTCGACTTCTGTGGTCAGACCGTGCCCCTGCTGGTCGGCCGGAGGGCCAGACCGCTGATGGGGTGGCGTGCCCGCCAGGTGTGGCGTGAGCACTGGATCCATTAGGCCGCGAGCCGTGTCTTCCGCAGGCTGCACGACAAGCGAAGTAGCTGACCAGGAGAGATCCGTTGCTGTTGATCGGCGATGACTGGGCCGAGGACCACCACGATGTCGAGGTCCAGGACCCATCCGGCCGCAAGCTGGCCGCCGCCCGGCTTCCCGAGGGTGTGGACGGCGTCGCCAGGCTCCACGAGCTTGTCGCCAAGTACGGCGGCGAGGCTCTCGACCCGGCCGACGTGATCGTGGGAATCGAGACCGACCGAGGCTCGTGGGTGCAGGCTCTGGTCGCCTCTGGATACCAGGTCTACGCGATCAATCCCCGGCAGGTCGCACGGTTCAAGGAGCGGTACGCCTCCTCCGGCGCCAAGAGCGACAAGGGCGACGCGCACGCGCTGGCCGATATGGTCCGCATCGACCGGGCCCAGCTGCGGCCGGTGGCCGGGGACAGCGCCCAGGCCCAGGCCGTCAAGGTCGTCGCCCGCGCCCACCAGACTCTGATCTGGGAACGCACCCGCACCTTCCAGCGGCTGCGCAGCACGCTGCGGGAGTACTTCCCCGCCGCCCTGAACGCCTACGCCAGCCTGGCCCTGACCAGCACGGACGCGCTGGAACTGCTGATCAAGGCACCCACCCCGGCGGCCGGGGCGAAGCTGACCCGCACCCAGATCACGGCCGTCCTGACCCGCGCCCGCCGACGCAACCGGGACGCCAAAGCGGCCACGATCCAGACCGCGCTGCGCCAACAGCAGCTCGGCCTGCCCGAGCCACTCACCGCCGCCTACGCTGCCACCGCCACCGCTCACGCCCGTGTGATCATCGCGCTGAACGAGCAGATAGCCGCGATGCAGGAGCAGGTGAAGGCCCATTTTCGAGCGCACCCGGACGCTGAGATCTACCTCTCGATGCCCGGCATCGCGGAGATCACCGGCGCCCGGGTGCTCGCCGAGTTCGGAGACGACCCCACCCGCTACGCCTCCGCCAAAGCCCGCAAGAACTACGCCGGCACCAGCCCGATCACCCGGGCCTCCGGCAAGATCCACACCGTCCAGGCCCGCTACGTGCGCAACAACCGGCTCGCCGACGCCCTGCAGACCCAGGCATTCGCCTCACTGCGGGCCTCACCGGGCGCCCGCGGCTACTACGACAAACAACGCACCCGCGAGGCCGGCTTCAACCCAGCGCTGCGCCAACTCGGCAACCGCCTCGTCGGCATCCTCCACGGATGCCTCAAGACCCGAACCCTCTACGACGAAGCAACCGCCTGGTCACATCACGCCCAACCCCAGGCCGCTTGACATCCAACGACATGGGGTGTCTGAGCAGACGGCCGCCGCGTCACGGCCGCCAAGGCGGCGGTGGAGGCGGCGGGCCGGGACGGTCGACCTCCACCTCGCCCTGCATCAGCGCCTGCTCCCTCGCCATCCGCAGACCGGGCAGGGCGAGCAGCAGGCCGGGAACGGCCACCACCGCGCAGACGATCAGTCCCCGGAAGAGGATCTTCTCCCCTTCGCCCAGGTCGCCGGTGTCCAGCGCGGAGAGGATGAAACGCATCATGATCACCATGGCCGCGCAGATGACGAGGTACCCGAGGATGATCAGCAGCCGGCCGAGCCGGTCGCGGGCGCCGCGGCGGCGCGCGCCGCGCCACAGGTAGCGGCCGATCGTCATCACCGTGCAGCCGACGATGACGACGGTGAAGCCGTTGACCAGCGGCTCCAGGTCGTCTCCGGCATCGCCCAGATCGCCGGGGCGCAGGTCGGCGCCCAGGATCGCCTGGGCCCCGTAGAGCAGCCCGCCCAGCATCGCCGCCAGGCCGGCGAGGATGAGGATCAGGCCGGCGAGTAAGAACAGGACGTTGGGCCGGACGCTCGCGGGCCGGGCCGCCGGACGGTGGGGCTGGTTCATGGCATGGTTCCCCCAGGTGAGACTCTGCCGCCTCCGCCACGGTCACCGAAACCGGCCACGGAACGCCAGAGGAGCGTGTCACTGAGTGACCCGATCCGGTGGCTTTCCGTCCGCGCAGGCCCGACCATGGGTGGTATGGACGACCGCACCGTGACCGGACGTGTCGTCGCCGTCCTCGACGCGGTCGCGGCCCACGGCCGGCCGGTGACGCTGGCCGAGCTCACGCGGGAGGTCGGCATCCCCAAGCCCACGGTCCGCCGCATCGCCGCGGACCTGGTCGCCCGGCGGATGCTGCAACGGCGCGCCGACGGGCGCTACCTGCTGGGCCCGCATCTGCTGGATCTCGGCACGCGTGCCGCGGTGCAGCACGGCCTGCTCCAGGCCGCCACCCCGCACGTGCAGGACCTGTTCGCCCGCACCGGAGAGATCGTCTGGGTATGCCAGGTCGGCGATTCCGGGGTCAGCCTCATGACCACCGCCTTCGGCGTCAACCGGGCCTCCGACATGCGGCACGCGAGCTGGCCGGACGACGTCCGCAGCGCCGCGTTCCAGGCGTCCGCGCTGGGGCACGTGCTGCTGGCCGACCGGCCCGGCCTGCTGGACGGGCTGCGCGGCCGGCCGCCGGCGCCGCGGACTCCGCACACCACCACCTCGTGGCCGCGCTTCCTGGCCGAACTCCAGGCCGTCCGCGACACGGCCATCGCGGTCGAACACCAGCAGTCCCTGCTCGGCTTCAGCTGCGTCGCCACCGGACTGCGCCGCCCGGACGGTTCGCTGATCGGCTGTATCGGCGTCACCGGACGCACCGGCAACCTGCCCACCCGCCGGCTGACCCGTCCGCTGCTGGCCGCGGCGGACGACATCGGCCGGTACGCCGCGCTCTCCCCCGAGTGGCACGAGCCGCCCGCCGACGGGCGTCAGCCGTCCTGAGGGCCGAGGCGGGCGGCGGCGACCTTCTTCGGGACGACCATCCGCCACGCCTCGATGACCAGTTCGCGCATCTCGGGTTCGTCGAGCGCCGCCGTCCAGGCGTGCACCCAGTTGAAGCGCAAGTCGGATTCGCCCGGCAAGTGGAATTTCGCCGGTTCCGACTCGACCAGCGCGGCCCTCTCCTCCTTGGGGAAGGCGAAGCCCATCACGGTCTCGTCCTGCGAGAACGCGACGTAGACGATGGCGCCGACGCGGAACTTCACCCGGTCCCTGATCAGGTGCTCGGACGTGCGCGGCAGCGTCATCGCGAGGGCCCGCACCTGGTCGACCGTGATCACCATGTCCTCCTGTGGCCGTGGTCCTTCCAGCAAAGCACCCCGGGCCGCATGATCTTGTTAAATTTGCCGGGTGAACGAACTGGTGCGCTGGCAGACCGAGAACGGCACGATCGTCGTGGAGAGCGACGACCAGGAACCGGGGTTCCAGTCGGTGTCCCGCGCCGGTGACCTGATTTACGACGCGGCGGGCAGGTTCGAGGACGCGTTCCAGAACGTCCGGGACGCGGCGGAGGCGGCGCTCGCGTCGCTGCGCGGCGGCGCCCTCAACCCCGACACCGTCGAGCTGGAGTTCGGCGTCAAGCTCAACGCGGCGGCCGGCGCCGTGATCGCGAAGACGTCCGTCGAGGGACATCTGAAGGTCAAGATGACCTGGGGGCAGCCGGCGAGGCCCGCGGAGGAGGCGTAGCCGCATCGTGGACGACTGGCAGTGGCGAGCCTGGGTCGGAACTCCGTCCGGCGGCAAGCTCGGCGCGGCGTTCCTCGTCACCGGCACGCGGCTGCTGACCTGCGCCCATACCGTCCAGGGGCTGGACGAGGCGCGCGTCGGGTTCCCCGGGCTGCTTGAGGACCTGCCCGTCAGGGTCGTGCGGTCCGGGGACTGGCGGCGGGAGGGGGACCCCGGCGACGTCGCCGTCCTCGAACTGCGGGAGCCCGTCCCCTATGCCGCCGCGCGGCTGGCCGTTCCGGACGGGCTGCACGAACGCACCTCCGGCGGCCGGACGTTCGGCGTCTGCGGGTTCCCGCGCCGTCGCGACCAGAACGAGCGGCACGCCTCCGTGACGACGTTCCCGCATCGCGGCATGCGGCGCGAATGGTGGGAACTGAAGACGGGGCCAGGCGACTGGCTGGAAGAGGGCTACAGCGGCTCGGCCGTGTACGACACGGAGACGGGCGAGGTCATCGGCATGGTGACGAACGCCGAGCTGCGGCACGACGGCCGGGCCGACCTCGGCTGGATGCTCCCCATCACACATATCCGGGCGTACTGGGAGGAGCTGGACGATCTGCTGCCGTTGCGGTGGCTCACCCCGGACGCGCGGCGTGAGCTGCGGGAACTCCTGGCCGGCGTGCGGTTCACCGATCCGCTCGCCGCCGACATCGAACGGATCACCGGCCGGCCCGCGCTCGGCGGGTTCCGGTCCGCGTGGGGCTCCGTGCGGTATGTCGCGGAGGGCTGGGAGGAAGAGCGGCTCGTCCGGTACGTCGCGACGCTCGGACCGCATCTGAACGAGGCCGGACGGCGGCGGCTCACCGCGTGGTCCGCGCGGCATCTGCCCGGTGCCGGGCCGGCCGCCCCGCGGTACGGGCCCGCGTCGGTGATCGTCCGGCTGGAGCGGGTCACGTTCGACAACGCCTTCGACGTGACCGTGCACACCTGGATCGACGGCGCGGAGGGCCCGGGACGGCCCACCGAACGCGTGCCGGAGAAGCGGGTCCGGCCGGTCGTCGAGGCGGGCGTCGCCGCGCTCGCGCCCGCGCTGTTCGGCCGCGACTGGATGATCGAGTTCGCGGTGCCGGAGAGCTGGCTCGGCAAGCCGTTCGAGCAGTGGTACGTCGACCCGCGCAACCGGATCCCGATGCGCAAGTACCCGGTGGTGGTGCGGGACGTGGAGCGGCTGCGTCCCGACTCGATCCGCCGCGACCAGGCCCACCACCGCTGGCGGCTGCTGAACGAGCGCGGCCGCAGCGAGCCGCGTCCGATCGCGTGCGACGCGCCACGCAAGGGCAGCGACTTCCAGGACTGGCTTGAGGCCAACATCGACTTCTGCGTCCTCGTGTACGGGTCGCGTCCGGTGAAGAGCTGGCTGACCGCCGCGCTCAACAACGGCATCCCGGTCATGCTGTGGACGCGCACCCCCTGCGACGCGTCGTCCCATGACGACTGCCGCGGGCACCATGTGCTGGACGAGCTGACCGCCGCCGTGGGCGACAAGCATCCCGGCGACCTGCCGCAGGTCGCGCTCGCCCTGCGCAAGGCCGCCCTCATCGCCCCCAAGGGCACGCCGCACTGCGGGCGTGACCTGACGCTGCTGTGGGACGATCCGTCCCGGCTTCCCGACCCCCCGCTCGCCATGGAGGTATAGGTGCCCGACTGGCTGCTCTACAACGGGAGCCGTCGCACGCACGACGGCATCGACCGGCTGCCTCCACCGCCGCCCTGGCGCGCGTTCGACGGCGGACCCGTCCTGCCGATCCCGTCCGGTGGTTCGGGGAACGAGCACCAGGCGACCACGTACCGCCCGTCGGACGATGCCGTGCAGCAGGTCAACGCCGCCTTGTATCTGCGTCGTCCGCTGCTGGTGACGGGGGTTCCCGGCACCGGGAAGTCGACGCTCGCCTACGCGGTGGCGCACGAGCTCGGTCTCGGGCCCGTCCTGCACTGGCCCATCACCAGCCGGACCACCCTGCGCGACGGCCTCTACCAGTACGATCCGCTGACCCGCCTCTACGCGGCGGGACGCGACGACGCGCCGCGCGAAGAGGACATCGGCCGCTACATCCGGCTCGGGCCGCTCGGCACCGCGCTGCTCCCCTACGAGCGTCCCCGGGTGCTGCTCGTGGACGAGATCGACAAGAGCGACATCGACCTGCCCAACGACCTGCTCACGATCTTCGAGAAGGGCGAGTACGAGCTGCCCGAACTCAGCCGGCGGGCCGACCCGTCCGCCGAGGTCATGACCGCCGACGGGCCGGGCTCGCGGGTCACCGTCACCGCCGGGACCGTCCGCTGCCGCGCGTTCCCGCTGGTCCTGATGACCAGCAACGGCGAACGCGAGTTCCCGCCCGCCTTCCTGCGGCGCTGCGTCACCGTCGAGCTGCGGCAGCCTTCGGGCGAGGCCGAGCTGTCCGCGATCGTCCGGGAGCATCTGGGGGCGCTCGCCGACCAGAGCGACGACCTCGTCCGCCGCTTCTTCGAGCGCTCCACGTCCGGCACGCTGGCGACCGACCAGCTCCTCAACGCCGTCTACCTGTGCCGCCACGCCGACACCGACGACCGCCGCGCCCTGGCCGACCGCATCATGCCCTACCTGACCGGGCCCATCGATGACGACTGACCGGAGCGGGGCCACCCCCCGTGAGTGACGTTGAACGCTTGCGGGAGGCGTTGTCGGCCGTCGGGCCGCCGCCGGACGCCCGCGAGCTGAGCGAGATGCTGTGGCTCGCCTGCCACATCTCTCCCGCCCCGGAGCAAGCGTTCCCCGCCCGGCCGGTATCGCCTCCGGCCCCCGATGAACCCGCGGACGCCCCCGGCCTGGTGCCGCCGCCGACCCCCGCGCCGCCACCGGCTTCCGAACCGCTGACGGGGCTTCATCCGCGCCCCGCCGCCGCGGCGGAACCGGCCGGGGAGGCGTCCGAGGTGCTCGTCCCGACCGCGCCGATGCTGGCCGATCCGCTCGGCGTGCAGCGGGCGCTGCGTCCGCTGAAGCGCCGGGTCCCGTCCAGGCACCACCGTGAGCTGGACGAAGAGGCGACCGCCGCGCGCATCGCCGACACCCGCCTGTGGACGCCGGTCCTCGTCCCATCGCCCGAGCGCTGGCTCAGCCTGAGCCTGGTCGTCGACACCGGGCCGCCCATGCGGCTCTGGCGTCCCCTCGCGCGCGAGCTGGCCGATGCGCTCCTCCGCCAGGGCGCCTTCCAGGACGTCCACGTCGGCTATCTCGACGGGACGGGCCGCATAGCCTCGACACCCGAGGCGCCGCGACAAGATCCCGGCACCCTCCTGGACGCGTCCGGCCGCCAGGCGGTGCTCGTTCTCAGCGACTGCTCCGGGCCGCACTGGTGGAACGGGCGCGCCGTGCACTCTGTCCGCCGCTGGGCGCAGGCCGGGCCGGTCGCGATCCTCCAGCCCCTCGCCGAACGCCTCTGGCGGCGCACCGCCGCCCCCACCTCGCCCGGCCTCGCCGTCCTCCCTCGCCCGGGCGCGCCGAACACGGACCTGCGTTTCACCCCGTACGACGGCACCGCCGGGCCCGGCGTGCCCGTTCCCGTCCTGGAGATCACGCCGCGCTGGTTCGGCGCGTGGGCCCGGCTGGTCTCCGGCTCGGACCCGCAGCCGGCCGCCGTCGCGGTGCTGCCGTCCCGCCCATCCGGGACGGCCCCGGTGCGGCGCGAGCACGAACTGCCGATCGCCGAGCGCGTCCGCCGCTTCCTGGCCACGGCCTCCCCGGACGCCGCCGAGCTCGCCGCGCACGTGGCGGTCTCCGTCCCGTCCCTGCCGGTGATGCGCCTCATCCAGCACCGCATCCTCGGCGGCTCAGGGCCCGGGCAGCTCGCGGAGGTCCTGCTCAGCGGCCTGCTGCGCCCGATCGGCGGCGTCCGGTACGAGTTCGTCCCCGGCGCCCGCGAGGCCCTCCTCGACACGCTGCCGCGCCCCGAGGCCCTGCACACCCGCCACGTCCTCGAAGCCGTCTCCGCCGAGATCGAACGCCGCGCCGGGACGTCCGCCGAGACCTTCCGCGCCCTCCTCCCCACCGACGGCGGCCACATAACCCTCGCCGCCGACACCGACCACTTCGCCCTCCTCACCCCGCGGACCCGCTCTCACCTCACCCCGTCCTCGGTCCCCGCCGCGCCCCCCGACCTGCTGCGACTCCTCGACACACCCGTCGACGAACTCATCGGGGACGACTGGGACCGGCGTCCGCGGCCCACGGTGATCGGCGCGGACGGCGACGATCTGGTGTCGGTGGACGTCCTGCACAGCAACCCCGATCTCCCGCACGGACTGATCAACGGTCCCCGCCCCGCTCGTGACGCGCTGCTTCGGACCCTCGTGTTCAGCCTCGCGCTCAACCACTCGCCGAACATGGTCAATTTCGTGTTCGCCGACTTCACCAGGAGCACGCCCTTCGCCGACCTGGGGAGCCTCCCCCACGTCGCCGCGGCCGTCCACACCGGGTCTGCGGGCTCACCGTTGATAAGCGGGCTTCCGGGGGCGCTGGAGGCCGAACGGAGGCGCCGCGAAACCGCCCTCCGGGCCGCCGGGGTCACGTCGTGGGACGAGTATCAGGCCGCCATCGCCGCCGGCTGGCCGCTCGATCCGCTGCCCGCCCTCATCGTGATCATCGACAACGCCGGCCCCCTGCTGGCCGCGCGCCCCGACCTGCTCGCCCCCCTCGCCGCGCTCTGCGAGGAGGGGCCGGCACACGGAATCAAATTCCTCTTCTGCTCGCCGAACGATTCGCTCCCGCCTTCCTCCATCACCGGTTTCGCCGGTTGGAACATCGGGTCCCCGAGCCAACGGGGAGATCACCTGGCGTTCCTCCACATTTTCGCGCAGGAAGCCCGTCCTGCCTTTGAGCCCGCACACATATCCCCCGACACCAGTGCCTCGATCGTGGAGCTGATGCGCCAACGCGGCCCGGAGGCGGAACGGCTTCCCTGGCCCGGAGAACCGACGGCTTCAGCGCGCCCAGACTCACCCCCGCCCCAGCTCGACGTTCTCGCTTTGAACGGGGGCGGGCCCGGGGAAAGGTTCCATGAGGTGTGGGCTCGCCCGGCGGCCACGCCACGGAACCCTGCGATCGGCTACGACACCGGTGGAAACGTCGTCAGCCTCTATCCACTCGACGCCTCCGCTGGGATTCCGCACGGCCTGATCGTGGGCACCCCCGAAGCCCGCCAGAGAATCGTGCGCGCCATCACCCTCGCGCTCGCTGCCGCGCATTCCCCGGCGGACTTCACGTTCGTGTTCGCCGGCCTGGGCGAGCATCCACTCGGCGAACCGATCGACCTCCCGCACGTCCGTTTCTCCGACGAGGAGCTGCTGGGATGGCCGGAGAAACTCCAGCGGCTCTTCGATTTCCTGTCGAGCGAGCTGGACGCCCGTGCCTCCGCACCGTCAGGGAGATTCCCGGGGGCTTCGGATTTCGGCACCAACGAGTGGCTGGTCGAGGAGCTGTACGAGCAGTACCGCCAGGACCCGAACTCGGTCGATCAGGCCTGGTGGGACTTCTTCGCGGGCTACCGGCCCGGCGACCAGCCCGCCGTCGCGCCCGCCACCGCCTCCCCCGAGAAGCCGCGCCTGCTGGTGGTGGCGGACGTGTCGCTGACGTTCCCGCCGAGCAGGCGCGAAGTCGGCGAAACGCTTCTGTCGCTGGCGCAGCGGGGCAGAGCCCTCGGCGTGCAACTGCTGCTCACCTCCTCCACCGTCGACAACGCCACGATCTGGGACCGCTTCCTGCCCCTCCTTGGCTGGCGGATCGCGGCGAGCCCGCTGCTGCCCGCCGAACTCCAGCGCGTCCTCGGGCAGGCGAGCGTTGCGTTCCCCGACGACGGCCGGACGGCCTACCTCCTCGCCGGCGGCGGCTCCCCGCACAGATTCACCGTCGCGGAAGATCCACCCAGGGCCGCCATTGACGACTTCGTCCGGCGAGCGCGCGACCGCTGGCAGAGTTCCGCACTTTCCGAGGAGGCGGAAAGCCTGGCCCACCTCGACGGCATGATCTCCGAGATCGATGCGAGGACCGAGAACGAGACGGTGCGGACGGCCCTGCGAGAAATTCTCGGGGCCGATGCCGAAACCGTGCGCTCAGGCAGTCCGCTCGCGCTTCGCCACCTGATCTTCCCGGCCCCGTTCAGCTCGGAAATGTCCACGACGGCGGAGCTGTACGGGGAATTGCTCAAGGAACTCGGGGTACTCCCGAATGGCGACCGCCAATTCTTCAGGTTGGCGTACGGCGAGCGCGGTTTCGGCGCCGATCCCGCTTCAACTGTCGCGGACCTCTTCAGGAGGAACCGGGGCAGCGTCGCCTTCGTCCATGACAGACGGGGGCAGGACGCGGAGACCGGTTACCTCCGCCGGGAGACGATCGAAAGCCTGCTCTCGGTGATGCAGTACGAGCACGACGAAACCCTGATGGTCCTCTGCGGCGACCCGGATCGATTCGGCGAGCTACGCCGCGCCATCCCCGAGTTCGCCGAACGGTTCAGGTGGATCAGCGCCTTCGAGGCGGAGCCTCCGCCGCGCTCCGCCGGGATCGTCCCCACGTCCCGGCCGGGCGGAGGGCCGGTGCGGCTCGGGACCGACCCCGGCACGGGCGAGCCCGTGTTCATCGACTTCGAGACCGATCGCCATCTGCTGGTCTCCGGTCCGTCCGGCTCCGGAAAGGCGAGGCTGCTGTTCTACCTGGACCAGGAGATCCGCAACCGCACCCAGGGTCACATCTACTTTCTGGACGGCGAAGACCATCTCTCCGACGTTGGCGGGGCCACGTCGGGTGGCAGCGGCGCTTCGAGCGCCGCCGAAGAATTCGACCGTCGCCTCAGGGAGGCCATCGGGAAGATTGAGCACCGGGGGATGACGGGACAGGGCCCCGACGTGTACCTGATCGTGAGGAACCGCCGGTGGCTGCTCCAGGATGATCCGCTCGTCCCGCTCCTGCCGCTGCTCCGGGCCGGTCCCTCGAACGGCTTGCGCCTCATCGTGTCCCGGCACCAGATCAGCTTCGGCGAACCCAGAGATCCGCTGGTCGAGACGCTGCGCGACATCGGTGCCCCGGTCCTGCTCACCGGGCATGCGGACGGTCAGGAGGCGGACTCGTGGGAGCTGCCGTCCACGCTGCGCGGCCCGCTCCCTCGTGACCAGGCCGTCCTGGCACGTCCGGGGAGCGCGCGGTTGGTCCGGCTCACACCGCCCTAGCCGTCACCCCGGCCGGTCCCCGTGGTCCCGTATTGGATCGAGCTGTCCATAACGTGTTACGGTGACGGCATGGCGCGGCCGAGGAAGTTCGATGAGGGGCGGGCCGTCGAGGCGGCCATGCGGGCCTTCTGGACGGCCGGGTACGAGGCGACGTCCACGCAGGAGTTGTGCACGGCGACCGGGCTCGGGCGCAGCAGCATCTACAACACGTTCGCGAGCAAGCGTGAGCTGTTCGTCAAAGCGCTGTCGCACTACATGGACGTGCGCACCGCCCGGCTCATCGAGCTGCTCCAGGACGGCGACGGGCCGGTGCGCGAGCGGCTCCGGACCGTCCTGGAATGGGCCGTCGCCCCGGACGAGGACGATCCGTCCGGGTGCCTGGTGGTGAACGCGACGGTGGAGCTCGGCCCGCACGACCCCGGCCTCGCGGAGCGGCTCGAACGGGACCGGCGGCGGCGGTTCGCCACCCTGAAGGCGGCGATCGAGGACGGGATGCGCGCCGGCGAGATCGACGCCGGCAAGGACGCGGACGCGCTGGCGCACTACATGATCTCGACGATCAGCGGCATCCAGGTGGCCGCGCGCGGCGGCGCCGGCCGGGACACGCTGCGGACGATCGCCGACACGGCGATGAGCGGTATCTGAGCCGGGGCGGTCGCGGGCCGCCCTTTTTCACATCCCAATTTTGTACTGATCAATCCAATACAGGAGGCGACACCGATGCCACTGGCCGTCTACGTGCTGGGGCTGGCGATCTTCGCGCAGGGGACGTCGGAGCTCATGCTGGCGGGCCTGCTGCCCGGCATGGCGCACGACCTCGGGGTGTCCGTGCCGGACGCCGGGCTGCTCATCTCGGCCTTCGCGATCGGGATGCTCGTGGGCGCGCCCGTGCTGGCCGTCCTGACGCTGCGCTGGCCGCACCGGCGGGCGCTGCTGGCGTTCCTCGCGGTGTTCGCGCTGACCCATGCGATCAGCGCGCTGACGCCCGGGTACTGGACGCTGTTCGCGATGCGGGTGGTGGGCGCGTTCGTCTACGCGGGGTTCTGGGCGGTGGCGGCCGCGACGGCCGTCGACCTCGTCCCGGCGAACGTCCGCGGCAAGGCGATGGGCATCGTCGCGGGCGGACTCACCGTCGCGGCGATCGTGGGACTGCCCGCCGGGACGGTGGTCGGCCAGCATCTCGGCTGGCGGGCGGCGTTCTGGGCGGTGGCGGCGATGTCGGCGGCCACGATGGCGGGGGTGGCCGCGACGATCCCCGCCCGGCGCTCGGAAGGCCGGCCGCCCCGGGTGCGGGACGAGGTGCGCGCGCTGGCCGTCCCCCGGCTGTGGCTCCTGTACGGGACGACGGCGCTGGCCACGAGCGGGCTCCTCGTCACCTTCGGATACCTGGGCGCGTTCCTGACGGAGGCGACCGGGATCGCGGAAGCGTGGGTACCCGGGGTGCTCGCGCTCTACGGCGTGGGCGCGCTCATCGGCATCACGACCGGAGGACGGACGGCGGACGCGTGGGGCGTCCCGACCCTGTACGCGGGGTTCACCGGGCTCACGGTCGTGTCCGTGCTGCTCGCCCTGGTGGCGCAGTCACCCGTACCGGTCATGGTCCTGGTGTTCCTGCTGGGCTTCGTCGGTTTCGGGACGAACCCGACCCTGAACTCGCGGGCGTTCGGGCTGGTGGACGGCGCCCCGACGCTGGTCGCGGCCGGGAATGTGGTCGCGTTCAACATCGGCATCACGGTCGGGCCATGGCTCGGCGGGCTCGCGCTCGACGCGGGGCTCGGCTACCCGTCGATCGGCTGGATCGGGGCCGCGCTGGGCGTCGGCGCCCTCGGCACCGTCGCGCTCGCCCAGGTCCGGCGTCGTCCCGCGAAGGAGACCGAACAGACCAGGACACCCGTCAACGCGTGACGCCGAGGTCAGGAGCAGGACGCCGCGTGGAACGCCCAGAGGGCCCGTTTGCCCGGCCACTCCGCGAGTGTGAAGACGCGGTGCCGGCCCCGGTAGCAGGACAGGTCCTCCGGCCCGTGGGAGATCGTCCGGTGCTTCACGTGGGACCAGCCCCGCCGGGTGTAGCGGGTCGCCAGCAGACGGCCGCGCCGGCCGCCGCGGCCCTGGGTGAACCACCAGCGGTCGTGCGTCCTGACCCCGCCCTGGATCCTGTCGGCCGGAAGCCGGGCGCCCCCGTTCGGGTGGGCGATGCCGCCCCCGGACAGCGCCGCCAGCGGCCAGGTGATGACCCGGCCGCGCGCCCAGTTCGACCGGCAGAACTCGCCCGCGATGAGGACGTGCGGCCTGGTCGTGCGGTCGACCGCGACCCACGACATGCGCAGCGGGCCCGACCCCCGGCAGGTGCCGCCGACCTTGCCGTGGGCGAACTCCCAACTGCTCGTCTGCGTCATCACGTAGCGGTAGCCGTGGCCGTGGTACTTGCCGCCGTGCAGCCCGACCCGGTCCGCGTGATGGGTCGAGCCCGCCCTGCTCTTGGCGAGGTCGTAGATCTGCCGCATGTCGAACTCACGCACCCCGTGGCGGGTGTCGGCCACGTACAGCTTGTTGCCGTACCAGGCGATGCCGCCCGCGTGGATGCCGATGTCGGTGTAGTCGGCTTGCCCGCCCCTCATCACCGGCGCGACGAGCAGGACGTGCGCGTACGTGCGCCGACCTGGATTGACGAACGTGAGCCTGACCTTGCCGCCGTTGTGCCAGGACACGATGATCGGCCGGCCGCCGCCCGCCCACCGTTCGCCCGCCACCGCGTCCGAGACGGTCGTGACTCCCTGCGGAACCCAGCTGTGGGTGACGGTGTCCTTCTTGTTGAAGCAGTACACGAGCGAGTGCGCGGGCACGGCGGCCGCCTTGCCGCAGCCGCGGCCCATCCTGCTCTGGCCGGACGAGCGGAGCAGCCCGTCGACGCTGCTGCTGCGGAGCCTGCCGGCGAGCGCCCTGAGCGGCTCGCTCCGGTCGGCACCCCGGCGCAGATCGAAGTCGCGGGCGTTCAGGGGCGCGGCGGCCGCCGTCGCCCGCGCCGCCGCCGCGGGCGCCGCGCCGGGGACGGCGGCTACCAGCGCGGCCAGCGAGGCGCCGGCGGCGAGGACCGCGATGCCCGGTCGCCGGATTCCGGTCACTGTACGCTGCAAAACCATCACAGTCCGCAACATAACTCGGCCGGACACAACGGACGACCCCGAAATGACCTTGGGAAATCCAACTTGTGTTGCGTTCTCCATTACGTCCGCCCCGCGCGCGGCCTGGACGTACGGAACGGGACGGCCCCCGATGGGGACCGCCCCGTTCGAGAAAGGGGTCAGCGCAGCCGGCACGTCCCGGAGTCGGTCTTCGACGGGTCGCTCTCCGAGGTCCCCGTCAGCCGCAGCGTCGCGTTCCGGTGCGCGCCCGGCTTGGGCTTCGCCCAGACCTCGACCGCCGTGCGGCCCTTCACCGGCGCGGTGGCCAGCTCGTTCGGGAGCCACGTCGTCCAGCCGTCACCGGACACGCCGGCCTTGAGCCGGAACACGTCGGAGCCGTTGCGGCCGCTCCCACCCTGGCCGGTGTTGCGGAGCGTCATCGTGCACTTCGTCCAGCCGGCCCCGGTCGGCCGGGCGCGGCCCGGGTCGACCTTCACGCCGCGCCGCTGCGGCCCGGCACCGTCCAGCGAACTGACCGCGACCGTGTACGACAGGACGCCCTTCTTGTCCCGCTTGAGGTTCAGGACGTAGAAGTGCAGCCGGTTCGCCTGGTCGACGTACTCGTACTCGCTGCCGGAGTTAGTCCCCGCGTGGTAGAGGGCGTCGGACAGCTGGCGGTAGTCGCCGATCGTCATCTTCTGCGGCGTCCCGTCCGGCAGGACGAAGTCGACCTTGTCGATGTCCTGCGGGTTGGCGTCCTCGACCCAGATGAACGGGGCACGGTCCTCGTCCTTGGTCTTCGCCAGCAGGACGCCCGAGTCAGGGGTGAAGGAGTCGGTGCCCATCCGGTCGACGACCTCAAGTGTGTAGTTGTTGTAACCGCCCCCGTCGCAGAGCGGGTCGGTGTCGGTGTCGCACGCCGGGCTCTTGTCGCCGCCCTCGCCGAGCTTCACATTGATGCCGGCGAGACCGTTCTTGCCCGGATCGACGGAACGGGCCGTCACCCTGGCGACGACCATGCCCGAGGAGGCGAGCGCGTCCCGGCTCAACTGGAGGACGTTGTCCGGATTCACCATGCCCAGCTTCAACTTGTTACGGAGCATGTGCTGCGCGCCCATCGAGCCGCCGCCCGTCGCCGGGATCGTCCAGCGGCTGTGCGGGCCCCCCGGCCCGTTGAACGTGCCCCGGCTGAGCATGTCCCAGGGCCCGCTGTAAGCGCGGCGCGGCGGGTCGCCGTAGGGGTTGTTGTAGTTGTCTCCGACGCCGATGATGTGGCTGAACTCGTGCGCGAACACCGACATGCCGGAGCTCTCCGCCTGCGTGGAGGAGACGCCCGCGATCGCGTTCGGCCAGATCGTCGAGCCCGACTGCCAGGACGTCCATGGGACGTACCGGGTCTTCACCCAGTTCGGCAGGTTCGGGTCGCCCGGCCCCCATTCGTTCGGCACCTGCTCCTTCGTGCCGAACTTCATCTCGCCGAACTCCTGCCAGGTGGACGATTCGTCCTGCCCGGCGCTGAGGAAGAACACGAAGTCGAACTTCCCGGCCGCCTCCTCGCCGACATCGGCGACCCACGCGGCCCGCGCGTCCTTGCGCAGGTCACGGTTGCACGTGTCGCCCGCCGGGCAGCCGGTCCCGCCCTGCATGCCGTCGACACCGTACTCGTGGTCCTTGGCGGGCATCCGGTAGGCGCCGAACCCGGTGAGGTTCACCCCGTACCGGCCGCCGGAGTCCTCCATCCAGTACTCGTGGAGGGTGTGGCCGTGGTTCAGTTCCTGCGGCTTGTTGAGGAAGTCCTGGTAGAACTTGGCGACCTGGTCGCGCGGGACGTCGCCGACCTTGGTCGGGTTTCCGAAGATGGACGAGTTCTTCGGCTGCGTCACCTCGAAGGGCTGGTTCGGGTAGTCGACCAGCACGACCGCGCCGTTGAAGTTCTTCACCGACCCCTTGCGGGCCGGATCCGACCAGGACGTCCCCGGGATGGACCTGTAGTCGTCCCAGGTCATCGTGTCGGGAAGCTCGTAGTTCTGCGGGTCGGCCGGACGCGGGGCGCCCGCCGCGAAGGTGCGGGCGGACGGCTGGACCCGCTGCCACGGCTGCGTCTGCGGCCAGTGCCGCATCTGCCAGGGGTTCGCGGTCGGTTTCGGGATCGGGGGCCTCGGCTGTGCGGCGGCCGGCACGGCCGCGAGTCCCACGACCAGCCCCATCGCCGCCGCGGGCACCAGCAGCATCTTCTTGGCGCGCATGTCTCCCCTGCCTCAGGTGGGTTGCTGAGTGAAGGTAGGACAGGCGATTCCGCCCGGCTACGGCCGACTTAGACGATCTTGCGTCGAATGCCCTGGCATGTCGCACGATGCGCCCAGGTCACAGGGGCAGCTCTCGCTCGGCGACGACGATGCCGTCCTCGTCGCTGTACAGCCAGTCGCCCGGACGGAACTCCACGCCGCCGAACGTCACTGGGACGTCCACCTCACCCGCGCCGTCCTTGGCGCTCTTGCGCGGGTTCGAGCCGAGGGCCTTCGCGCCGAGGTCGAGCCCGCGCAGCGCCGCCACGTCCCGGACCGCGCCGTTGATCACGACCCCGGCCCAGCCGTTCGCCACCGCCGCCGCGGCGATCATGTCGCCCATCAGCGCGGACGCCAGCGAGCCGGCCCCGTCCACGATCAGCACGCGGCCCTGGCCGGGCGTGTTGAGCAGCCTCTTCACCAGGCCGTTGTCGCGGTGGCAGCGCACGGTCGACACCGGGCCGGCGAACGCGGTCCGCGCCCCGTACTGCCGGAACTGCGTCTCGCAGCTGCGCAGCTCGTCCCCGAAGTCGTCGATGAGGTCAGCGGTCGCGAAGTCCATGCCCGGCAGCCTACTGGCCGGTAATGGCACCGACGCTTCAGCCATGGGAGGGCGCGTCGGTGGGGCGGCCGATCAGCCGCGACAGCACGATCGCCGTCTTGGTCGCGGTGATGTTGTTCTCCCGGCGCAGCCGTTCGAGGGCCTGTTCGAGGTGCTGGATGTCGCGGGCCCGGACGTGCACGAGGGCGCTGGCGTCACCGCTGATCGTGTACGCCGCGACGACCTCGGGGTGGCCGCGGACGCTGGAGTAGATCTCGTCGGGGGACGTCGCCCCGGTGCAGAAGATCTCGATGAACGCCTCGGTCGTCCAGCCGAGGGCGGCCGGGTCGACGACGGCCGCGAAGCCGTTGATCACGCCGTCCGCGCGGAGCCGGTCGACGCGCCGCTTCACCGCCGGAGCCGACAGCCCGACCTTGTCGCCGATCTGCGCGTACGACGCGCGGCCGTCCTCCAAGAGCCGCGCAACGATTCGACGGTCAAGCTCGTCAAGACGCAACAAATAACACCCCCCAAGTAGGTTTTCGTCATTGGTCGTCAGTCATTTCCGAACATACGCTGGGAAGTGGACCGGCGGCCACCTGACCCGCCCGGCCTCCTCCCCCAGACACCGGGCCCCGTCCGGTGTCCCAGCCATGCCCGGCCGACCGGCCGGACCGAAGCGCGAAGGAGCGTCGTGACGCCGACCGATCAGCTGCGAGCGATGTCCGAGGACCACAGCGCGCACAACTACCACCCCCTTCCCATCGTGGTCTCCGAGGCGGACGGCGTGTGGCTGACCGATGCCGAGGGCCACCGCTACCTCGACATGCTGGCCGCCTACTCGGCGGTCAACTTCGGGCACCGCAATCCCCGGCTGACCGAGGCCGCCCGCCGCCAGCTCGACCGCGTCACGCTGGTGAGCCGCGCGTTCGACCACGACCAGTTCGGCCCGTTCGTGTCCGAGCTCGCCGAGCTGTGCGGCAAGGACATGGTGCTGCCGATGAACAGCGGCGCCGAGGCCGTCGAGACCGCGCTGAAGACCGCCCGCAAGTGGGGCTACGAGGTCCGGGGCGTCCCGGCGGACCAGGCGAACATCATCACGTTCGAGGGCAACTTCCACGGCCGCACCACCACGATCATCAGCTTCTCGACCGACCCCGACGCCCGCGACTCCTACGGCCCCTACACGCCGGGCTTCCGGACCGTCCCGTACGGCGATGTCGGCGCGCTGAAGGCGGCGATGGACGACGCCACGGTCGGCGTGCTGATCGAGCCGATCCAGGGCGAGGCCGGCGTCAACGTCCCGCCGAGCGGGTTCCTGCGCGCGGTGCGGGAGCTGTGCACCGCCAACGGGTCGCTGATGATCGCGGACGAGATCCAGTCCGGGCTCGGCCGCACCGGCACCACGTTCGCCGTCGAGCACGAGGACGTCGTGCCCGACGTCTACATCCTCGGCAAGGCCCTCGGCGGCGGCATCATGCCGGTCTCCGCGGTCGTCGCCGACCGCGACGTCCTCGGGGTCTTCAAGCCCGGCCAGCACGGCTCGACGTTCGGCGGCAACCCGCTCGCCTGCGCGATCGCACGCGAGGTCATCGCGATCCTGAAGACCGGCGAGTACCAGGACCGGTCCCGGACGCTCGGCGCGCACATGCACGACCGGCTCGGCCGGCTGCCCGGCGACCTCGTTCGCGAGGTCCGCGGCCGCGGCCTGTGGGCCGGGGTCGAGCTGCACGGCAGGGCGCGCCCGGTCAGCGAGCGGCTCATGGACCTCGGCGTCCTCGCCAAGGAGACCCACGAGACCACGCTCCGCCTCGCCCCGCCGCTGGTCATCACGCGCGAGGACCTCGACTGGGCGCTCGACCAGCTGGAGATCGCCCTGAAGGGCTGACGTGCGGGGCGGCCGCCGGTCAACGGCGCCCGGCGGCAACCCCTCTGCAAACCCCTCATTCGTCAAAGAGTCGGCCCCCCGCCCGCCTGGCGCGCCCACCCGGTCCACCGCCCCGGACAGGGTGGGCGCATGCTGCGGATCAGGGGTGGGCGCCGGGTGGTCATCGGCTGCGGCGGGCTGGCGGTGGGCGTCCTGCTGCTGCTCGCGGGCGGTCTCTACCTGCTGCAACACGCGTACGACGGAGGGGTCAGGCGGGTCGCCGGCGCGCTGCCCACCGGGGCCGGGCGTCCCTCCTCCACCGGGCGCGGCGAGAACTGGCTGCTGATCGGGTCCGACCGGCGCGCGGACATCCCCTCGATGGGCGCCCGGGCCGACACGATCATGCTGGTGCACCTGTCCGGCGGCGGCGACCGGGTGTCGCTGATCTCGATCCCCCGGGACGGCCGGGTGCCCGTCCCGGGGCACGGCATGTCGAAGATCAACGCGGCGTTCGCGTTCGGCGGGCCGTCGCTGCTGATCAGGACGGTCGAACAGCTCACACATGTGCGCGTCGACCACTACGCCGCCCTCGACTTCAACGGGTTCGTGAAGATGACCGACGCCCTCGGCGGCGTGGACGTCACCATCACCAAGGACACCTACGACCCGAAGCACGACCGCAGGTGGACGGCGGGCCACCGGCATCTGAACGGTCTTGAAGCGCTGGACTTCGTCCGGCAGCGCTGGAACCTGCCGGGCGGCGACCTCGACCGGATCAAGCGGCAGCAGGCGTTCCTGCACGCGCTCGCCGGCAAGGCGCTGGACACCCGCAACCCGATCAAGATCGACCGGTTCATCCGGGCCGCGACCCGCTCGGTGACCGTGGACGACTCCGTCTCGTCCGGCACGCTGCGCGGCCTCGCGCACCGGCTGCTCCAGACGTCGCTGATGGAGTACCTGACCGCGCCGGTCGCGGGGACGGCCGAGCGGGACGGGCAGAGTGTCGTACTCCTGGACGACGATGGCGTCAGCGAGCTCTTCACCGCCGTCCGGGAAGACCGGGTCGGCGAGTACGTGTCCCGCAACGGCGCGGCCAACTCGGTGAACGCGGTGCGGTGACCTGCACGGATATGTCCGATCTCTAACTTAGGTGGCAAGAGCGGTCTATTTGGATTAGTCTACGTGGACTAATCGAGTTCGACCAAAGGCCGCTGACATGTCCCGACCCCTCACACCGCTCGCGCTGACCGTGCTGCGCATGCTGTGCGACGGGCCCATGCATCCGTACGAGATGCAGCAGCGCATCCGCGACCACGCCTACGACCAGGCCGTCAAGATCACGCACGGGTCGCTGTACCACTCGGTGGAACGGCTCGCCTCGTGCGGGCTGATCGAGCCGCTGGAGACGAGCCGGGAGGGCCGCCGGCCCGAGCGGACCGTCTACGCGGTGACCACCGCGGGACGCGACGCCGCGCAGTTCCGGCTCGCCGAACTGCTCTCCCGTCCCACCGAGGAGTTCCCGCTCTTCGGCACCGGGCTGGCGTTCATCAACCTGCTGCCGGAAAGCGAGGTCGCGCGGCACCTGCGCAGCCGAGCCGTCGCCCTGGAGGCGGCGCTCGCGGGGCACCAGACGGCCCACGACTCCCTCCTCAAGCAGGGCATCGAGCGGTACAAGCTGATCGACCAGGAGTGGCTGATCGCGCGGTTGCGCTGCGAGCTGGACTTCGTCCGGGGCCTGGGCGACGACCTGGAGTCCGGCCGGCTCACCTGGAAGGACAACGAGACGAGGGCGTTCTGCCACCCCCGTCCCCGGCCACGACCACAACTCAATGACGACAAGGGGGCCTCATGAGCAGATGGCGCGGCAATCCCTGGGCGATCCTGTTGACGCTCTCCCTCGGATTCTTCATGACGCTGCTCGACCTGACGATCGTGAACATCGCGATCCCGAGCATGATCGACAAGCTGGACGCCTCGCTGGACGAGGTGCTGTGGGTGGTCAACGCCTACATCCTGGTGCTGGCCGTCCTGCTCATCACCGCCGGCCGGCTCGGCGACCTGTGGGGCAAGAAGAACCTGTTCATCGCCGGCGTCGCGCTGTTCACGCTGTCCAGCCTGGCGTGCGGCCTGTCGCAGGACCCGGCGCAGCTGATCGCCGCCCGCGCGGTGCAGGGCCTCGGCGCGGCGCTGCTGATGCCGCAGACCATGTCGATCATCATCAGCGTGTTCCCGCCCGAGCGGCGCGGCGCCGCCCTCGGCGTCTGGGGCGCGGTGGCCGGGGTGTCCACCATCGCCGGCCCGACGATCGGCGGCCTGCTCGTCACCAGCCTCGACTGGCGGTGGATCTTCTTCGTGAACCTGCCGATCGGTGTCCTGGTGCTGGCCATGGCCGTGCCGATCCTGCCCGGCCACGCCCGCACCGTCCGGCACCGGTTCGACGTCCCCGGCGTCCTGCTGGCGTCCGCCGCCCTCTTCTGCCTCACGTTCGCGCTGACCGAGGGCCAGAAGTACGAGTGGAACGAGGGCATCTGGGGGCTGATCGCCGCCGGGCTCGGACTGTTCGTGATCTTCGTGGTCTACCAGCGCGGCAAGCAGGACGGCGAGCCGCTCGTCCCGTTCTCGCTGTTCAAGGACCGCAACTTCACGATCCTGAACCTCGTCGGCGCGGCCGTGTCGATCGGCATGATCGGCATGTTCCTGCCGATGACGATCTACCTGCAGTCGGTGCTGGGGTTCAGTGCCCTCAAGGCGGGGCTCGTGATGGCGCCGTCCTCGGTGGTGTCGATGTTCCTCGCGCCCGTCGCGGGCCGGATGTCGGACCGCATCGGCGGCAAGTTCATCCTGATGACCGGCCTCACCCTCTACGCGGCCGGCATGGCGTGGATCGTCGTCATCGCCGGGGCGGGCTCGGACTGGACGGCGTTCATCGCGCCGCTCGTCGTGTCCGGGTTCGGCATCGGCGGCGTGTTCGCGCCGATGGCCACCGAGGCGACCCGGAACGTCCCGCCCCGGCTCGCGGGCGCGGCGTCCGGCGTCAACAACACGATCCGGCAGGTCGGGTCGGTGCTCGGCAGCGCGGCGGTCGGCGCCGTCCTGCAGAACCGGCTCGCGTCCTCGCTCCGGGACGAGGCGACGGCCCGCTCCTCGGCGCTTCCGGCCGACATGCGCGGCGGCTTCGTGCGGGGCTTCGCGGGCGCCGCGAAGGGCGGCCTGGAGGTCGGCGCCGGGCAGAGCGGCGCGAAGCAGCAGCTTCCGGCCGGGGTCCCGCCGAGCGTCGCGCACCGCGTCCAGGAAGTGGCCGGACAGGTGTTCTCACACGGTTTCGTCCACGCGATGAAGCCGACGATGTGGCTGCCGATCGGCGTCATCCTCCTCAGCGCCGCGGCCTGCCTCACCCTCAAGGGGCACCGGACCGACGTCTCCGCCAAGATGGATCCGGAACCGGCCTCGATGGCCACGTGACGTGAGGGGTCCGCCCGGGGCTGACTGGGCGGACCCTACTCGCGGGCGCGTCCGGCCCTTGCCGTCAGCCACGCCCCCGGCGGCCGCGCCGGGGGCACCATCATGGTCCCGATCACGGCGGCGAACAGGCCGCCGACGAAGAACACGTATCCGGACAGGCTCCCGGGGACGATCAGGTCGCCTTCCGGCCGGCGCATCGTCATGACGAACACCACGATTCCCCACACCAGCGCGGGGACCGTCGCACCGAGCCGTCCGCCCATGCCCATGCCGCACAGCCGGGCCATCACGAAGACCAGCCCCGCCAGGACGATCGCCGCGAACGGCACGGGGCCGGTGTACCAGTCCTGCACGAACGAGCCGACCAGGCCGAACAGCCCGCCGAGCAGCGCGAGGACCGCGTAGGCGGCGCCGGACACGAACGCGTCCAGCGGGCGCTCGCCGCCGGCCTCCTTCAGGGCGGACGCACCGGCGTCGCCGTCCGCCGGGAGACCGTCCTTGGCGAGGCTCACCCGCGCCTCGTCGTCGTCCTTTTCCACGGGCTTCAGGGTACCGGCCCGGTTTCCGTAGCGGAGCGCCAGCGGAGCGGAGGGAGCCGGGCCGGTCTTCCCGGGGGCGTGGGGGTCGCCCCCCACAGGAACAGGGCCCGGTTTCCGTAGCGGAGCGCCAGCGGAGCGGAGGGAGCCGGGCCGGTCTTCCCGGGGGCGTGGGGGTCGCCCCCCACAGGAACAGGGCCGGCGTGGGGTCGCCCCGGCAGGGAGCGGGGCTCCGGTCAGGGCCGGGCTTCGGTGAGGCCGGCGAAGAGGTCGCGTTCGCGCCGGCCGGGGCCGACCGGGCCGAGGTCGCCGGCCTGGAGGATGAAGTACTCGGTGCCGAACGCCTGCTGGCCCAGGTTGTTCGACAGCGCGAAGAACGGGCCGACCTGCTCGGGCGCGACGACGATCTGGGTGCGGTGGGCGCGCAGGGCCGCGAGCTTGGCGGGCAGGTGCGCACGGGCGTCGACGACCGTCGTGACCTGGCCGTCCGGGACGCCCGAGCCCAGCTCGTCCAGCCCGGCGACGCGCGCGAACGGAAGCCTGGCCTCGCGCATCACCGCGATCGCGCGCGCGAGGACGGTCCGCGGGGTGGCGTAGGCGTAGAACTTGGCGGCCCGCCACGGTTCGGCGCCGTCCTCGTGGGACGGGTCGGCGGCCAGCTCGTACGCCCGCCACGCGACACGGTGCGCCTGGATGTGGTCGGGGTGCCCGTAGTTGCCGCGCTCGTCATAGGTGACGATGACCTGTGGGCGGAGCTCCCGGATCACCGGGACGAGGTCCAGCGCCGCGGTCGTGACGTCGGCCTGCCAGAAGCAGCGCGGGTCGTCGTTGGTGGGCCCGCCCATCATGCCGGAGTCGCGCCAGCGGCCCGGCCCGCCGAGGAACCGGTGGTCGCGGACGCCGAGCGCCGCGCAGGCCGCCTCCAGCTCCCCGATCCGGTACTCGCCGAGGCTGTCCTCCTTGTCGGACGCCAGGTGGCGCAGCTCTTCCGGGATGACCTCGCCCTCCTCGCCCAGTGTGCAGGTGACGAGACAGACGTGGGCGCCCTCGGCGGCGTACTTGGCCATGGTCGCCCCGGTCCCGATGGACTCGTCGTCCGGATGGGCGTGGACGAACAGGATCCGCGGCTCCTTCATAGTCAACGAGCCTACTCAGGGCCCGGCATCGCGGCGATGACCGCCCTGCCCCCGCGCTTCCCGGCGGCGCCGCCGCACCCCCGGCTCAGCCGCCTCCGGTGCCGGTACCGGGGTCGCCTCCGGTGCCGCCGTCGCCACCCGCTCCGGTGCCCCCGTCCCCGCCGTCGCCGCCGTCGGGGGTGCTCGGCTCCTCCGTCGGCGTCTCGGTGGTCGGCTCCTCCGTCGGCGTCTCCGTCGTCGGCTCCTCGGTGGGGGTGGACGTCTGGGGCGGCGGCGTGTTCTGGCGCGTCCGGGTGCGCGTCGGCGCGGGCTCCTCCGTCGGAGTCTCGGACGTCGGCTCCTCCGACGTCGGCGCGGAGTCGGTGACCGACGGCGTGCTGGGCGTGTTCGGGGAGTTACTGCCCCGGGTCGCCATGAACACGCCGACGACCAGCGCGAGCACGGCGATCGCCGCGACGGCCGCGAAGATCGGCCACTTGGACTTGCGCTCGGGCTCCCAGTCGTCGTAGCGGCTACGGCCGGCTCCGCCCATGGGCCGCGCGGGCGGCAGGTCCCCGGTGTAGTCGCGGGGCGCCACGCGGCGCGTCCCGCCGCCCGGGTGCGTCGAGCCCGCCAGCCCGGCGGCGCCGAGCCCGCCCGCGGCGAGCGTCGAACCCTCCGCCAGCATCGTGGTGGCCTGCGCCGGGTCGTCCATCCGGGTCCGCCCGCCGCCCGGGCCGCTGCCGATCAGCGCCATCATGATCTGCTGCGCGGTCGGCCGCCGCTCCGGCTCCTTCACCAGGCACGCCGCGATCAGCCGGTGCAGGTCGGCGGGGACGCCCTCCAGCGACGGCGGCTCGTGCATCACCCGGTTGATCACCGCGACGACGGTGTCGTCGCCGAACGGCGGGCGCCCGGTCGCGGCGAACACCATCGTGGTGGCCCACGCCCACACGTCCACGGCCTCGGTGAGGGTCGCGCCCGCCACCTGCTCGGGCGCCATGTAGGACGGCGTGCCGATCGCCTTGGTCGCGTTGGTCTGCCCGGTGTCCAGGGCGCGCGCGATGCCGAAGTCGATCACCCGGGGGCCGTCCGGCGCCATGATGACGTTGTGCGGCTTGAAGTCGCGGTGCACGATCCCGGCCTGGTGGATCGCCACCAGCGCCGTCGCGGTGCCGATCGCCAGCCGGTCCAGAGGCGCGCCGCCGATCGGGCCGGTCTCGGTGACCTGCTTGTACAGCGACGGGCCCGGCACGTACTCGCTGGCGATGTAGGGCTGGTCGCCCGCGACATCGGCCTCCAGGACCTGCGCGGTGCAGAACCGCGCCACCTGCTTGGCGGCCTGCGCCTCACGGACGAACCGGTTGCGCGCCATCGTGTCCCCGGCCAGATCGGCGCGGAGAAGCTTGATCGCGGCCTTGTTCCCGGAGGGGTCGACGCCGCCGTAGACGACGCCTTGGCCGCCCTCGCCGAGCCGTTCGACGATCTCGTACGAGCCAAGCCGCCGGGGATCTCCCGACTGCAGCTCCGGCATTGACCACTCCTCAGCCCGCGACGACAAAAGTGCTTGGGGAAGCTTTGAGCTTACGCGAGCGCGGACCCGGGCACGGGTCTTTACCCCCGTCCACCACGCGACGACCCGTGATCATAGAGGCAGGAGGCCGCCGTGCGCCGTACTTCCACTCCGTTGCCGTACTGGCAGACTCGGATGCCATGAGCATCAGCTATCCGCGGCAGAGCGCCCGCACCCGACGGTTCAGCCTCGGCGTCCCGCGCGCCTTCCAGATCGCGCCGGACGAGTCGCGCGTCGCCTTCCTGCGCACCAGGGCGGGCGACGACCCGGTGACCTGCCTGTGGACGCTGGACACCGGCACCGGTGAGGAGCGGTGCGTCGCCGACCCTGCCGCGCTGGACGTCCCCGGCGAGGAGAACCTGCCCGCCGAGGAGCGCGCCCGGCGCGAGCGCGCCCGCGAGCAGGCGGGCGGCATCGTCGGGTACGCGACCGACCGGGGCATGCGGCAGGCGGTCTTCACGCTGGGCGGGCGGCTCTACGTCGCCGACCTGGACACGGCGCTCATCCGCGAGCTGCCCGCGCAGCCGCCCGTCTTCGATGCCCGTCCCGACCCGGCCGGCCGTCGCGTCGCCTACGTGTCAGGCCGGACGCTGCGGCTCATCGAGATGGACGGCACCGACGACCGGGCACTCGTCCGGCCCGAGTCCGACCAGGTCTCCTACGGGCTCGCCGAGTTCGTCGCGGCCGAGGAGATGGACCGCATGCGCGGCCACTGGTGGTCGCCCGACGGCGGGACGCTGCTGGTCGCGCGCGTGGACGAGACGCCCGTGCAGCGCTGGCACATCGCCGACCCCGCGAACCCCGACCGGTCCCCGTCCGAGATCGCCTACCCGGCGGCGGGCACGCCGAACGCGCTGGTGTCGCTGGTGCTGCTCAAGGTCGACGGCGGGCGCCTCGCCGTGGCCTGGGACCGCGGCATGTTCCCCTACTTCGTGGCCGCGTCCTGGGACCGGCACGGCCTGATGATCATCGTCCAGCCCCGCGACCAGCGCACCCAGCGGGTGCTCAAGGTGGACCCGACCAACGGCGAGACGTCCCTCCTGCACAGCGAGCACGACCCGCTGTGGACCGACGTCGTCCCCGGCCTGCCCGTCCGGACGAACGGCGGAGAGCTCGTCTGGGTGACCGGGGACCCCGAGACCGACACGCGCCGCATCACCGTCGCCGGCAAGCCCGTCACGCCCGGCGGCATGCAGGTCCGCGCCGTGCTCGGGGTGGACGCCGGGTCGATCCTGTTCAGCGCGTCGGAGGAGCCGACCGAAGTCCACCTGTACTCCTACGACGCCGGCGAGGTGACCCGGCTCACCGAGGGGCAGGGCGTCTTCGGCGGGACCCGCTCCGGCGGCGTCACCGTGGTGACGGGCGCGCGGCTCGACCGTCCCGGCACGGAGGTCGAGGTCCGCACGCCGTCCGGGTCGCATCCGGTCGTCTCGTTCGCCGAGACGCCGGTGATCACCCCGCGGGTGGAGCTGCTGCGCGCCGGCGACCGCGAGATCCGCACCGCGGTGCTGCTGCCCACCGGGTGGGAGCGCGGCCACGGCCGCCTGCCCGTCCTCATGGACCCCTACGGCGGGCCGCACGCGCAGCGCGTCCTCGCCGTCCAGCGCATGTACTGCGAGCCGCAGTGGCTCGCCGACCAGGGCTTCGCGGTCGTGATCGCGGACGGCCGCGGCACGCCCGCGCGCGGCCCCGCCTTCGAGCGCGCCGTCCGCGGCGACTTCGTCGAGCCCGTCCTGGAGGACCAGATCACCGCGCTGATCGAGGCCGCGCGCCGGCATCCCGCCGCGTTCGACCTCGACCGCGTCGCGATCCGCGGCTGGTCGTTCGGCGGCTGGCTCGCCGGTCTCGCCGTCCTGCAACGCCCGGACGTGTTCCACGCCGGCGTCGCGGGCGCCCCGGTCACCGACTGGCGCCTGTACGACACCCACTACACCGAGCGCTACCTGGGTCATCCCGACGAGGAGCCGGAGAACTACGCCGCCAACTCCCTCATCGAGAAGGCCGCCGGCCTGAAGCGGCCGCTCATGATCATCCACGGCCTGGCCGACGACAACGTGGTGGCCGCCCACACCCTGCGCCTGTCCTCGGCCCTCCTGGCCGCCGGACGCCCGCACACCGTCCTCCCCCTGTCGGGCGTCACGCACATGACCCCGCAGGAGGTCGTGGCGGAGAACCTCCTGCACATCCAGGTCGACTTCCTCAAGTCGGCCCTATCCCGGTGAACCTCCGTGCCAGGACGTCCACAGGGCGGCGTAGGAGCCCTCGGCGGCGATGAGCTCGTCGTGCGTGCCGAGTTCGGTGATGCGGCCGTCCTCCACCACCGCCACGCGGTCGGCGTCGTGGGCGGTGTGGAGGCGGTGCGCGATCGCGACGACGGTCCGGCCTTCCAGGACGGCGGCGAGCGAGCGTTCCACGTGCCGGGCGGCGCGCGGGTCGAGCAGCGAGGTCGCCTCGTCCAGGACGAGCGTGTGCGGGTCGGCGAGGACGAGCCGGGCCAGCGCGAGCTGCTGCGCCTGGGCGGGCGACAGGGTCTCGCCGCCCGAGCCGACGACCGTGTCGAGGCCGGGGCCGTCCCAGTCGACCGCGGTCAGGACCTGGCCGATCTCGTCGTCGGACGCGCCCGCGCGGGCCATCACCAGGTTCTCGCGGAGCGTGCCGCGGAACACGTGATGCTCCTGGGTGACCAGGGAGACATGGCCGCGCAGGTCGTCCAGCGGCAGCTCGACCAGCGGGACGCCGCCGTCGGCGCCGACGGCGACCCTGCCTGACCGCGGGCCGTCCACCCCGGCGAGCAGGCGGCCGAGCGTCGACTTGCCCGCGCCGCTCGGCCCGACCATCGCGAGCCGTTCACCGGGTCTCAGGTCGAGGTCGACGCCGTGCAGGACGTCGTGCCCGGGCCGGTAGGAATAGCGGACGGCGCGTGCCGTCAGCCGTTCCCCGGCGGGCGTGCGGCCGTTCGATGTGCGGTCCGGCGGGACATCGCCCACGCCGAGGAGACGGGCCAGCGAAGCGCCGCCGAGCTGCAACTCGTCCAGCCATGACAGGACCGTGTCCACCGGCTCGATGAGCTGCTGCGCGTAGAGGGTCGCGGCGGTCACCTGCGCGAGCGACGCCATGCCGTTGATGTAGAGGAGGCCGCCGACCAGCAGCGTCGACACGACGGGCAGGACGAACCCCAGCTCGGCCACCGGGAACAGCACCATGCGCAGCCGCAGCGTGTACCGCTCCGCCTTGTAGGACCTCGCGAGGTCGGCGTCGCCGCGCTCGTGCCGCCGGCCGGCGAGGCCGAGCGCCTCCACCGTCCGGGCGCCCTGGACGGTCTCCGTCAGCCCGTCGGCGATCTGGGACCACGCCGCGTTCTCCCGCAGGTAGCCGCCGTGGGCTCGGGGCAGGTACCAGCGCATCACCAGCACCAGCATCGGGGCGGCGACCAGCGCGGGCAGCGCGACGAGCGGACCGTTCAGCAGCAGCGCGGCGACGGTGAAGGCGCCCACGACGACGGCGACGATCGTCTCCGGCATCGCATACCGGACGGACGTGCTCAGCGTGTCCACGTCACGGGACGCGCGGGTGACGAGGTCGCCGGTCCCCGCGCGCTCGACCGTGGAGAGCGGCAGTTCCAGCACCCGGTCGACGAACTCCTCGCGCAGCTCCGCCAGCACCCGCTCGCCCAGCCTCGCGGACGCGAGGTAGGCGTACCGGATCAGCACGCCCTGGGCGATCACGAACGCGGCGATGGCCAGGCCGGTCGTGTCGATGCCGGCATGGCCGTCGCGGACGTCCTCCACCAGGGCGCCGAGGAGCCGGGGCGTCACCAGCCCGGTCACGGCGGCCAGCGCGTGCAGAGCAAGGACCTTGGCGAGGGCGCGTGGGTGCCGCAGGACGAGCCGCCGCGCGTACGCCCGCACCTGCGCGGGCGTCGCGATCGGCAGTGTCTGGGCGCTCACGTCCCTGCCCTTTCTGCGCTTTCTCCTCGGGTGACCGCCGCCCCGTAGCGCGGCTCGGTGTCCAGGAGGTCTCGGTGGGTTCCTTCTGCGACGACCAGGCCGTCTTGCACGAAGGCCACGTGGTCGGCGCGGTCCAGCATCAGCGGGCTCGTCGTACACACCACGGTGGTGCGGCCCGCGCGCGCTTGGCCGAGCCTGTCGGCGATGCGCGCTTCGGTGTGCGCGTCCACCGCGCTGGTCGGCTCCACAAGGACGAGGACGTCCGGGTCGGCGGCGAACGCCCGCGCAAGGCGAAGGCGTTGCTGCTGGCCGCCGGAGAACTCCCGTCCTGCCTCGGCCACGTGCGCGTCCAGACCGACCGAGGCGACCACGTCCTCGGCGCAGGCCGCATGGATCGCCGCCCGCACCGCGGCCTCGTCGCCGTCCGGCGCCAGCGATTCGGCCAGCGGCCCGGAGAACAGACGGTCCTCGTTGACCGCGACCAGGATCCGCTTTCGGATGTCGGCGACCGCGCGCAGCGGGACGCCGCCGAAATCCACATCGCCGTCGGTGTACCGTCCGAGCCGGTCGGCGATCGCCTGCGCGTCGCGCGGCTCGGCCGCCGCGATCGCGGTGACCCGGCCCGGCCGCACGACCAGCCCGGACGCGATGTCGACCAGCTCCGCGTCCGCCGCCGGGCGGGCCGTCCCGGCGTCCGGCAGCTCGGGGTCGAGCCGCAGCAGCGCGGTGACCCGGCCCGCCGCCACCAGCCCCTTGGTGATCTTGCTCGCGGCCTCGCCGAGGGTCTTCAGCGGGACGATCAGGAACACCGCGTACCCGTAGAACGCGACCAGCTCGCCGACGCCGATCGTCCCGCGCACGGCGAACCGGGCACCGGCCCAGGTGACCAGCGCGATCAGCAGCCCGGGCAGCAGCACCTCGGCGCCGTTCATCCGCGTCTCGGCCCGCGCCACCGCCACCCCGGCCGCGCGCACCCGCTGCGACTCGGCCCGGTAGCGGCCGGAGAACAGCGACTCGCCGCCGATGCCGCGCAGCACCCGCAGGCCGGCGACCAGGTCGGTGGCGTGCGTGGTCAGCTCGCCGACCAGCTCCCGGTGCGCCAGCTCGCGGTCCCGGTAGGGGCGCAGCAGCGGCGCCGCGACCAGCAGGATCACCGGGACGCCGACCAGCACGATCAGGCCGAGCGGCGGCGACGTCGCCAGCAGGATGCCGGCCACGACGACGATCGCGACCACGGCGCCCGACCCGCGGGCGACGATGTCCAGGACGTCGCCGATGTGCGACACGTCGGACAGCCCGATGCTGACCACCTCGCCGGCGCTCAGCCGCTTCGGCAGCGTCCCGCCGAGCCGGGTGGCCTGCCGGGTGACGAGCTGGACCGTCCGGTACGCCGCCGCCAGCCAGTTGTAGACCGCGAACCGGTGCCGGACGGCGCCCGACGCGGCCTGCACGACGCCGAGGCCGAGCAGGACGGCCGCCCACGTCACGAGGGCGCGCTCGTCCCGCGCCGCGACGCCGTCGCCGATGGCGCGGCCGATCGCGGCGGGCATCAGGGCCTGGCTGAGCATCCAGACCACCCCGAGGAGCGCGCCGGCGGTGATGCTGCGCCACTGGGCGCGCATCATCCAGAGCAGGAATCGCGCAGGGGATCCACGATCGGCGCCAGGGGCGCTTCGGGTGGTGCGGGGGGTCGTCCCCCCTCGAACGGAGTGGTCGGGGCCGCCAGGATCTTTCTCCGGCAACGGCTTCACACGTCGAAGGTTATGCAGCGGAACCCTCGATGCACGACTGGTTTTTCAGCTGGCCCGATCGCTTTTCGGTCAGTCCGGAAACAACGTCCGGAACGTGCTCAGGGGATGCGCCCCGACGTCGGGACACGCTATGGTCGGGTCCGTACGGAGCGACGCTTCCTCCGCTCCTTGAGCCGGGACCCTGGCGGCTAGGCCAACGCCGCTCCCCCGGCGCGGCCCGTACCGCTCCCCTGCCGCCCGCAGGAATAGAGCGAGACGTCCCGGTCGTTGCCAGTGCCGTCGCCAGCCCGACTTTCCGGAAGCCTTGTGAGCACCATCAGCCGCCAGACGCACCCCTTCACGCCGGGGACCGAGGACAGGGTCGACCTGCTCCTCATCGACGACGACCCGTCGGACGTCCTCATGGTCGAGAAGATGCTCGCCGAGAGCGGCATGGACGCCGGCATCACGGTCGCGAGCGACCTCGCCGCCGCCGGGCGGACGCTGACCCGGCGCACCCAGTGCATCATCGTCGACCTGTCCGCCCCCGGCATCGACCGACTGGAGGCGCTCCGGAAGGTGCTGGCGCTGTCGGGCCCGGCCGCCGTCGTCGTCCTGACCGGCCTGGAGGACGCCCACCTAGGCGTCCAAGCGGTCGCCGCGGGCGCCGAGGACTACCTGGTCAAGCAGGAGGTGGACGCGCCGCTGCTGGCCCGCGCCATCCGCTACGCCATCGAGCGCAAGCGCTCGGAGGAGACCGAACGCCGACTGGTCGAGGCGCGCATCCTCGGCCGGGAGAACGCGCGGCTGGAGCGCGGGCTGCTGCCCGTCCCGCTGATCGACGACCCGTCGCTGCGGCACCACACCCGCTACCGGCCCGGCCGGCGGCGCGCGCTGCTCGGCGGCGACTTCTACGACACCGTGCAGACCGAGGGCGGCGCCGTCCACCTGATGATCGGGGACGTGTGCGGGCACGGCCCGGACGAGGCGGCCCTCGGCGTCCAGCTCCGGATGGCCTGGCGGACGCTCGTCCTCGCCGGCCACACCGGCGAGCAGCTCCTCGGCACCCTGGACACCGTCCTCGGCCACGAGCGGCGCAGCGAGGAGATCTTCACCACGCTCTGCATGATCACGATCGCGCCGTCCCGGCGGACCGCCCGGATGCACCTCGCCGGGCACCCCGCGCCGCTGCTGTTCCGGGGCACCCCCGGCCAGGACGGCGAGGTTACGGCGCTGCCCGACTACGCGCACGGCCCGGCGCTCGGCCTGGTGCCCGGCGCCGAGTGGCCGACCACCGAGATCGACCTCGGCGATTCCTGGGGCCTGATGCTCTACACCGACGGCCTGATCGAGGGCAGGATCGGCGAGGGCTCGACCCGGCTCGGCACCGACGGCCTGCTCGGCCTGGCCCGCACCGCGCGCGGCCGGGGCGCGGCGGGCCGGTATCTGATCGACGAACTGGTGACCGAGGTCGAGCACCTCAACGGGGACGCCCTCACCGACGACCTCGCCGTCCTGCTGCTGACCCGCTGGGCGGACCGGACAGGGCACTGACCACAAGGCCCTGACCTCAGTCAATATCGTCTGGATCACTGACCGGCGAAGTTCCCTGACCCACTGTGAAGTCGCTCACCCCCGCGGACGTCACGGAACGGACACAAGTCCTGCGCTGCTTGTGTTCATAGCCTGCGGCTATCGCAACGAGTGCGCCGATGACTTGGAAGTAATCGCCGAACCGGACATAGCGTGCAGGTCGTGGCTATAGCGATACCTGCGATCTACCGATCGACCATCGGCAAGAAGGCCGTCATGGCGGTCACCGGCGGCATCCTCGTGCTGTACCTGGTCGCGCACATGATCGGGAACCTCAAGATCTTCCTCGGCGCGGAGGAGTTCAACCACTACGCGCACTGGCTGCGCACGATGGGCGAGCCCGCCGTGCCGCACCGGACGGTGCTGACGCTCATCGAGGTCGTGCTCGGTGCCTCGGTCGTGCTGCACATGTGGTCGGCGGTATCGCTCGCGCGCCGCGCCTCCGCCGCCCGTCCCGTGAAGTACCAGTCGAAGAAGAAGTCGCACGCGCAGGGCTATGCCACCCAGACCATGCGGTACGGCGGCATCATCATCGCCGTCTACGTCATCTGGCATCTGCTGGACCTGACGTTCTTCGTCGTGAACCCCAAGGGCGCCGACGCCACCCCGTACGAGCGGATGGTCGCCGACTTCGACCCGTCCCGCTGGTACATCACGGTCTGGTACGTCGTCGCCATCCTGCTCGTCGGGCTGCACCTCAACCACGGCATCTGGAGCGCGTTCCAGACGCTCGGGCTGCGCAGCCCGCGCAGCCACAACGCCCTGCGGAGCCTCGCCGGGACCGTCGCCGCGCTCGTGACGCTCGGTTTCGTCGCCGTCCCCGTCTCCATCACGTTCGGATGGGTGAGCTGACCATGACCGACAGCTTCTACAAGTCCGGCGAGCCGATCGCCGACGGCAAGGCACCGGCCGGGCCCATCGAGGACCGCTGGACGACCCGCAAGTTCGAGGCCAAGCAGGTCAACCCGGCCAACAAGCGCAAGAAGAAGATCATCATCATCGGCACCGGTCTCGCGGGCGGCTCGGCCGGCGCCACCCTCGGTGAGGCCGGCTACCACGTCCAGCAGTTCTGCTTCCAGGACTCCCCGCGCCGCGCCCACTCGATCGCCGCGCAGGGCGGCATCAACGCCGCCAAGAACTACCGCAACGACGGCGACAGCGTGTACCGGCTGTTCTACGAGACGGTCAAGGGCGGCGACTTCCGCTCCCGCGAGTCGAACGTGTACCGGCTCGCCGACATCTCCCGGCAGATCATCGACCAGTGCGTCGCGCAGGGCGTCCCGTTCGCCCGCGAGTACGGCGGCCTGCTCGACAACCGCTCGTTCGGCGGCACGCAGGTGTCCCGCACCTTCTACGCCCGCGGGCAGACGGGCCAGCAGCTGCTGCTCGGCGCCTACCAGGCGCTGATGCGGCAGGTGGACGCCGGCAACGTCGAGCTCTACCCGCGGCACGAGATGCTCGACCTGATCATGGAGGACGGGCGGGCCCGCGGCGTCGTCGTCCGGAACCTGATCAACGGCGAGGTCAAGCACTACACGGCGGACGCGGTGGTGCTGGCGTCCGGCGGCTACGGCAACGTGTACTTCCTGTCCACGAACGCGATGGGCTCGAACGTCACCGCGTCCTGGCGCGCCCACCGGCACGGTGCCCTGTTCGCCAACCCCTGCTACACGCAGATCCACCCGACGTGCATCCCGGTCAGCGGCGACCACCAGTCGAAGCTGACGCTGATGTCGGAGTCGCTGCGCAACGACGGCCGCGTGTGGGTTCCGAAGAAGGGCGGCGACACGCGCAGGCCCGCCGACATTCCCGAGGACGAGCGCGACTACTACCTGGAGCGGATCTACCCGTCCTTCGGCAACCTGGTGCCGCGCGACATCGCGTCCCGGGCGGCGAAGAACGTCTGCGACGAGGGACGCGGCGTCGGCCCCGGCGGGCTCGGCGTCTACCTCGACTTCTCCGACGCGATCGAGCGGCTCGGCCGCGACAAGGTCGAGGCCAAGTACGGCAACCTCTTCGAGATGTACGAGCGCATCACCGGCGAGAACCCGTACGACACGCCGATGCGCATCTACCCGGCCGTCCACTACACGATGGGCGGGCTGTGGGTCGACTACGACCTGGAGTCCTCGATCCCCGGCCTGTTCGTGATCGGCGAGGCGAACTTCTCCGACCACGGCGCGAACCGGCTCGGTGCGTCCGCGCTGATGCAGGGTCTCGCGGACGGCTACTTCGTCCTGCCGAACACCATCGGCGACTACATCGCCCGCAACGCCCTCGCCCCGGTCGCCGAGACCGCGATCAGCGAGGCCGAGGAACGGGTCACGTCACGGATCGACAAGCTGCTGTCGGTCGACGGGGACCGGACCGTCGACTCCTTCCACCGCGAGCTCGGCCACATCATGTGGGAGTACTGCGGCATGGAACGCACCGAGGAGGGGCTGCGCAAGGCGCTCGAGCTCATCCCGGCCCTGCGCGAGGAGTTCTGGACCCGCGTCAGGGTCACCGGCAAGGGCGAGGAGCTGAACCAGCAGCTGGAGAAGGCCGGCCGCGTCGCCGACTTCTTCGAGCTGGCCGAGCTGATGGTCATCGACGCGCTGCACCGCACCGAGTCCTGCGGCGGCCACTTCCGGGCCGAGAGCCAGGACGAGGACGGCGAGGCCAAGCGCGACGACGACAACTTCAGCCACGTCGCCGCCTGGGGATGGGCCGGGGAGGGCGAGCAGCCCGTCCTCCACAAGGAGGCCCTCAACTTCGAGTACGTCAAGCCCACGCAGCGCTCGTACAAGTAACAGAGGTCGTGCAAGTAACCATGAAGCTCACACTGCGCGTCTGGCGCCAGAGCGGCCCCCAGGACAAGGGCGGGATGGTCGAGTACAAGCTCGACGACATCTCCCCCGACGCCTCGTTCCTGGAGATGCTGGACGTCCTGAACGAGAAGCTCATCGCGGCCGGCGAGGAGCCGGTGGCGTTCGACCACGACTGCCGCGAGGGCATCTGCGGCATGTGCTCGCTGGTCATCAACGGCACCCCGCACGGCCCGGAGCGCGCCACCACCACGTGCCAGCTCCACATGCGCAAGTTCAAGGACGGCGAGGTCATCGACGTCGAGCCGTGGCGCGCCAAGGCGTTCCCGGTCGTGAAGGACCTGGTCGTCGACCGGTCGGCGTTCGACCGGATGATCCAGGCGGGCGGCTACATCACCGCCCCGACCGGCACCGCCCCCGAGGCGCACTCGACGCCCGTCCCGAAGCCGGACGCCGACCAGGCGTTCGAGGCCGCCGAGTGCATCGGCTGCGGCGCCTGCGTCGCCGCCTGCCCGAACGGCTCCGCCGCGCTGTTCCTCGGCGCCAAGGTCACCCACCTCGGCCTGATGCCGCAGGGCCAGCCGGAACGCTGGGACCGTGTCGTGTCGATGCTGGACACCCACGACGAGGAGGGGTTCGGCGGCTGCACCAACACCGGCGAGTGCACCGTCGCCTGCCCGAAGGGCATCTCGCTGGACGTCATCGGCCGCCTCAACCACGACTACCTGAAGGCGACCGCGGGCGGTAAGAAGCGGTGACCGCTCCCAGTCCCCGACCCCGCCCGGAGCACGTGGGCGGGGTCTTCTAATGTGAGCGCATGACGGTCACATTGGTGCCTTACCACCAGGACGAACGACTTCCCGACTCCTCCTTTCCGCTGCCCGGTCCCGACATCGTCCCGGTGACGCGGGACCTGCCCGAGGGCGACGTGTGGCGGCGCGTCGCCGCGCTGTTCGAACCGGTGTCGGCCGAGGTCGCCGACCAGGTCGCCGGCGGGTCCCGTCCGCGCGTGGTGTCGGGCGACTGCCTGACGTCGGAGGCCGTCCTCGCGGGCGTGCAGAGGGCGGGGGTGGACGCGTCCATCGTCTGGTTCGACGCGCACGGGGACGTCCACACGGTGCGGAGCTCGACGTCCGGCTACATCGGCGGGATGCCGTTGCGGCAGATCCTCGGAGCCGATTCCGGACTGCTCGCGGACCCGCTGGGCCTGCGTCCGCTGCCGGAGGACCGCGCCGTGCTGGTGGACGCCCGCGACCTCGACCCGGCCGAGGCGGAGTTCCTGGCGTCGTCGAAGGTGCGGCGCTGCGGCGTGGACGACGTCGCCCTGCCGGAGGGGCCCCTCGTCCTGCACATCGACGTGGACGTGATCGACGCCGGTGACCTGCCGGGACTGAAGTTCCCGGTCGGCGGCGGGCCCTCGCGGGACGCGGTCGTCGAGTCCGTCCGCCGGATCATGGCCACCGGCCGCGTGGCCGCCCTGGACATCGCGTGCCCATGGAAGCTTCCAGAGGGCGACGACAACACCGTCCGGGCACGTCTGCTGGAAGACCTGCTCACCGCCTGATCGGGCCGCTCGCACGTGTCAGTTGGCGGGGGCGGGCCGGGTGGCGGGCTGGAACTTGAAGGAGACGGCCTCCATCAGGGACTTGTGGAGGGTGTTCTGGAAGGCGGCCAGGCGCCACTGGCCGTCGGCGCCCCGGACGACCGTGTTCGTCTGGAGCTTCTTGAGCTTGCCGGGGGCCTTCTTGTAGGTGTCGCCTCGGGTGATGACCACGGCGGTGTCGGGGGTCGTGAGGCGGATGTCGACGATCTCGCAGGCCAGTTTGGTGCCCTTGAGGAAGCTGTCGAAGAGAGCCTGGTGCGCGTCGCCGATCTCCTCGGCGCCGCGGTAGAGGGTGCCGACGTAGGTGATGTAGGTGGCGTCGGTGGTGAAGCAGGCGCCGTAGGCGGCACCGTCGCCGGCGCCCCATGCGGACGTGAGGCGGGCGAACAGGCTCTGGATCGCGGTGGTGTCGTTCATGGCCGGCTCCTTCTGGTAGCTTCGATGGAGAAGTTTCTGCTTCGAAGATTTCTCTTCGTTTAGGAAGAGATTAGGGAACGGGGTGCGACGTGTCAACACCCGAAGAGGCGTCGGCGGCCTACCGGCGGTACCTCAGCGCCGTCATGCTGCACGGCCACGCCAGTGCGCGGGCCTGTGACCTGGGCGGGACGGACCTCTACGCGCTGAACATCCTCGACCTGGCGGGCGCCATGACCCCCGGCGAGCTGTCCGCCCGGACGGGCTTGACCACCGGACCGACCACGCGGCTCATCGACCGGCTGGAACAGGCGGGCTACGTGCGGCGCGTCCCGTCCCCCGACGACCGCCGCAAGGTCATCGTCGAGCCGGTGGCCGCGCCCGCCGAACTCGACCGCGTCATGGCGCCCGCCCGGAAGCGGATCGGCGAGATCGTCGGCGGCTACACCGACGAGCAGCGCGCGGTGCTGTTCGACTACTTCGAGCGGGCCGCGAGGGCGTTCCGCGAGGCGGCCGACGACCTGCGCGGCTAGTTGTCGACCAGGGTCTCGACGCCCGCGGGGAGGCTTCCGGCGAGTGCGGCCTCGACCAGGAACGTCTGCAGGGTGTCCTGGAACGCGCGGGCGGCGTGCGTGAGTTCGACGTCCTTGCGGTGGGCGAGCGCGATCGTCCGGAGCAGGCCGGGGCCATGGCGGCCGCGCCGCGTCTCCTCGTCGGCCAGGACGAGCGGCGTTCCGCGCAGGCCGGGGCGCCCTGAGAGGACCATGCTGGGGACGACCGCGATGCCGAGGCCTACCTCGACGAAGCGCAGGACGGCGTCCATCTCGCCGCCCTCGACGGCGAACCTGGGCTCGAACCCGGCCGCCCTGCATGCGCTGATGGTCGCCTCACGCAGGTCGTACCCGGGGCGGAACATCACCAAGGGACGGTTCTGCAAATCCTCAATCCGCAGGTAGGAGCGACGCGGTAGCTGTGTGGCTGTAAGAGAGGACGCCACCACCAGGTATTCGCGCAGTATCGGGGTCGTGTCCAGGGGCGGGTCACCGTGGAGCGGAAGGATGACCAGGGCCATGTCCAGTGAGCCACGCGTCAGCTCCTTGACGAGGTCCCGCGAGCCTCCCTCTTCGACGATGAGCTGAATCCCCGGGTACGTGTCGTGGAAGCGGCGCAGGACGTCCGCCAACAGGCCCGCGCACAGGGACGGTGTAGCGCCGAGCCGTACCCGCCCACGCTTGAGGCCGACGAGCTCCTGCACTTCCAAGCGCGCCGTGTCGACATCGGCCAGGATGCGCTTCGCCAGCGGCAGTAGCGCCTCACCGGCGGGGGTCAGCGTGATGTTCCCCCTGGCGCGGCTGAACAGCGACACGTTCAGCTCGTTCTCCAGCGCCCGGATCTGCTTCGACAGCGAAGGCTGCGCGACCCGCAGCAGCTCGGCGGCCTGCGTGAAGTGGCGAACCTCCGCGACCGCGACGAAGTAGGCGAGCTGCTGGAACTGCATCCAGCACAGAGTACGGGTCGCCGTTCGTTCCGGCGTCCACCGGGTCAGCGCGCGTGACGGCGCAGGGCCTGGAGGTCGTGGACGATCAGGCGCCGCCGGCCCGTCTCGATCCAGCCGTGCCGGCGCAGCGTGCGCAGCGCCTTGCTCACCGCCTCGCGGGACGCGCCGACCCAGCCCGCCAGCTCCTCCTGCGACAGGTTCAGCGTGATCCGCACGCTCTCCCCACCGGCGTTCGCGCCCGTCCGGTGGTCGTACGGCACTCCGAAGCGCTCCGCCAGTTCGACGAGGCGCTGCGCGACCCGTCCGGTGGCGTCGAACATGCCGAACTCGACGCGCTTGCGGTCCGCGTCGCGCCAGCGTTGGCAGAGCATCCGCATGATGATGATGGAGACACGGCCGTGGGCCTGCAGGAACGCCATGAACTCGTCCGCCGTGACCGCGATCGCCCGCACCGGTTCGAGCGCGGTGACCGTCGCCGACCGCGGCAGCCCGTCGATCGCGGCGACCTCGCCGAGCAGCGCCCCGGGGCCGCGCACGGCCAGGATGGCCTCCCCGCCCTGCTCACGGTAGGAGAACGCCTTGACCCGGCCCCTCAGCAGGACGGCCACCCAGCCGGGGTCCTCGCCCTCGACGAAGAGCGTGTCTCCCCGGTCGAAGTCGCGGACGCGGCCACGTGACTCCAGGTCCTCGCGTTCCGCCGGGGTGAGGTCGGCGAGGAAGGAGCCCGGTTCGAGGGCGCTCATGCCCACCACGCTAAAGCGATCCACCCCTCCCCGCGTCGTGGGAAAGAATCACGGTTCAATCACGCGTTGTGTGTACTTATGCCTGTTCCAACGGCGGGACGTGCGTCATGGTTGGTCCCGGCGTGTGCGGCCGGAGGCCGTCCAGCGTCACGGCGTCCACGGGGAACGGCGGGCGGCGGGCGGCGGTCCGGGGGCACGCCGCCCGTCGCGCCTCGGGGCGGCGCATGCCAGCGCGCCGGCCCGCGGGCGAACAGCGGCGGAGAACGCGACCGGCCCCCACCGTTGCGGGGCGGCGGGGGCCGGTCGCGAGAAACGTCAGGCGGACGGGGTGTCCTGGCCCTTCTTCACGATGCCGAGCTTGCTGCCGAGCCACACCACCGGGTCGTACCTGCGGCCCACGACCCGTTCCTTCATCGGGATCAGGGCGTTGTCGGTGATCTTGATGTGCTCGGGGCAGACCTCGGTGCAGCACTTGGTGATGTTGCAGAAGCCGAGGCCGTGGTCGTCCTGCGCGATGTTGCGGCGGTCGGCCTCGTCCGCCGGGTGCATCTCCAGCTCACCGATCCGCATCAGGAAGCGCGGGCCGGCGAAGCTCTCCTTGTTCTCCTCGTGGTCGCGGATGACGTGGCAGACGTTCTGGCACAGGAAGCACTCGATGCACTTGCGGAACTCCTGCGACCGCTCCACGTCCACCTGCTGCATGCGCAGCTCGCCCGGCTTGGCGTCGCCGGGGTCGAACGAGGGGATCTCCCGCGCCTTCTGGTAGTTGAACGACACGTCCGTGACCAGGTCGCGGATGACCGGGAACGTGCGGACCGGCGTGACCGTGATCGTCTCGTCCGGCTCGAAGGTCGACATCCGGGTCATGCACAGCAGCTTCGGCATGCCGTTGATCTCGGCCGAGCACGAGCCGCACTTGCCCGCCTTGCAGTTCCACCGGACGGCGAGGTCGGGCGCCTGCGTGGCCTGCAGCCGGTGGATGATGTCGAGGACGACCTCGCCCTCGTTCACCTCGACCGTGTAGTCGGTGAGCTCGCCGTCGCCGTCGTCGCCGCGCCAGACCCTGAACTTGGCCTCGTAGCTCATCGGCCGCCCTCCTCGTTCTCCTCGCCGGAGCCCGCGGCGGTCGCGCCCGACCCGGCCGCGGCCTCCGCCTCCTCCGCCTCGGCCTCCTCGGCGAGGCCGGCCGGCAGTTCCTCGGCGGTCAGGTACTTCTTCAGCTCGTCGTTGTCGAACAGTTCGAGCAGGTCGTTCCGCATCGGCGTCAGCGGCTGGCGCTTCAGCTCGACGTGCGGCGACGCCGGGTCGCCGGCCAGCGAGCAGACCAGGTTGATCTTCCGCCACTCCGCCGACATCTGCGGGTGGTCGTCGCGGGTGTGGCCGCCGCGGCTCTCCTGCCGCTCCAGCGCCGCCTTCGCGACCGCCTCCGACACGAGCAGCATGTTGCGCAGGTCCAGCGCGAGGTGCCAGCCCGGGTGGTAGCCGCGCCCGTCGTCGCCGACCGCGACGGGATCGACGCCGACGTTCGCGACCCGCTCGCGGAGCTTGCCGAGCGCCTCCAGCGCCTGCTGCAGCTCCTCTTCCTTGCGGATGATGCCGACCAGCTCGTTCATCGTGGTCTGCAGCTCGGCGTGAACGGCGTAGGGGTTCTCGCCGCCCTCCCGCTCGAACGGGGCGAGCGCCTCGGTCGTCGCCGCCTCGACCACGTCCTCGGGGACGGCGGGACGCGCGTCCAGCCCGTCCACGTACTCGCACGCCCCGAGCCCGGCGCGCCGGCCGAACACCAGCAGGTCGGACAGCGAGTTGCCGCCGAGCCGGTTCGAGCCGTGCATGCCGCCGGAGACCTCGCCCGCCGCGAACAGCCCGGGCACGAGCGCGGCCCCGGTGTCGGGGTCGACCTCGACACCGCCCATCACGTAGTGGCAGGTCGGCCCGACCTCCATCGGCTCCTTGGTGATGTCGACGTCCGCCAGCTCCTTGAACTGGTGGTACATCGACGGCAGCCGCTTGACGATCTCGGCGGCGCCGCCCGGCATCCGGTCGACGACGGTGAGGAAGACCCCGCCGTGCGGCGATCCCCGGCCCGCCTTGACCTCGGAGTTGATCGCGCGCGCGACCTCGTCGCGCGGCAGCAGCTCGGGCGGGCGCTTGTTGTTGTCGGGGTCGTCGTACCAGCGGTCGCCCTCCGCCTCGGAGGTGGCGTACTTGTCCTTGAACACCTCGGGGATGTAGTCGAACATGAACCGCTTGCCCTCGGAGTTCCGCAGGACGCCGCGGTCGCCGCGCACCGACTCGGTCACGAGGATGCCCTTGACGGACGGCGGCCAGACCATCCCCGTCGGGTGGAACTGCACGAACTCCATGTTCAGCAGCGTCCCGCCGGCGAGCAGCGCCAGCGCGTGCCCGTCCCCGGTGTACTCCCAGGAGTTGGACGTGACCTTGAACGCCTTGCCGATGCCGCCCGTAGCCAGCACCACCGCGGGCGCCTCGAACACGACGAACTTCCCGCTCTCCCGGACGTAGCCGAACGCGCCGCAGATCTTGCCGTCGGCGTCCTTCAGCAGCCGGGTGACCGTCGTCTCGGCCCACACCTTGAGGTTCGCCTCGTAGTCGCCGTGCTCGGCGTGGTCCTCCTGCTGGAGCGCGACGATCTTCTGCTGGGCGGTGCGGATCAGCTCGAGGCCCGTCCGGTCGCCGACGTGCGCCAGCCGCGGGTACTCGTGCCCGCCGAAGTTGCGCTGGCTGATCTTGCCGTCCTTGGTGCGGTCGAACAGCGCGCCCCACAGCTCCAGCTCCCAGATCCGCTCCGGGGCCTCCTTGGCGTGCAGCTCCGCCATCCGCCAGCTGTTCATGAACTTGCCGCCGCGCATGGTGTCGCGGAAGTGGACCATCCAGTTGTCGTTGGCGTTGACGTTGCCCATCGCGGCGGCGGCGCCGCCCTCGGCCATCACCGTGTGGGCCTTGCCGAACAGCGACTTGGAGATGATCGCGGTCTTCTTGCCCTGGAGGCGCGCCTCGATCGCCGCGCGCAGCCCGGCGCCGCCGGCACCGATCACCACGACGTCGTACGAGTGCCTCTCGATCTCAGTCATGATTCCTTGGCCTCAGTTGAAGATACGCAGGTCGGAGATGGTGTTGCTGGCCACCAGCGCCACGTACAGGTCGGCCGCCACCAGCGAGCCCAGGGTGATCAGGGCGTACATGCCGTGCCGCTGGTTGATCGCCGACACCCAGCCCCACATCCGGTACCGGAAGGGGTGCTTGGAGAAGTTCTTCAGCCGGCCGCCGACGATGTGCCGGCACGAGTGGCACGACAGGGTGTACAGCCACAGCAGGACCACGTTCGCGACCAGGATCAGCGTGCCGAGCCCGATGCCGAAACCGCCGTCCTTGCCGTGGAAGGCGCGGATGGCGTCGTAGGTGTTGATGACGGAGATGAGGAAGGCGGCCAGCCAGAAGTAGCGGTGCAGGTTCTGGCCGATCAGGGGGAAGCGCCGCTCCCCGGTGTACTTGCCGTGCGGCTCGCGCACGCCGCACGCGGACGGCGACGCCCAGAACGACCGGTAGTACGCCTTGCGGTAGTAGTAGCAGGTGAGCCGGAACAGCAGCAGGAACGGCAGCGAGATGGCCGCGAACGGGATCCAGCCCCGGGTGCCCGCCGGCAGGAACGTCCCGAACTCCGCCGCGTCGCCGGTGTGGCCGTCCACCGTCACGTTGTTGCAGATCTCGTTCAGGCACGGCGAGTAGAACGGCGTCAGGTAGTGGTACTCCGGCACGTAGAAGGCGGAGCCCCAGAAGGCCCTGACCGTCGCGTACACCACCCACGCCGTGAAGATCACGAAGGTCGTGAGCGGATACAGCCGCCAGTTGTCCTTGCGTAGCGTGCGGGCCTTGATCTGGGCGCGCGACCTGGCCGGCGCCTCCACAGTGCTCATCGATCGCTCTCCTGAGCTCGGGTCGTCGTGTCCCCGTACCACGGTGTACGCGCACCCATGCGGCCGTCCGCCGCGCCCGTCCGCGCCCCGGCCGTTGGCCGTGCGCCCCGGCCGGGCCGCGCACGGGCGGCCGGAGGCCGTGCCGCGTGCGGGCGGTGACGCCTCGTGTGCGCTTCCAGCGAAGCGACCCTACGCCACCCGCCAGGACCTGTGACATACATAACAGCCGGACCCTTATGTGACCCTGACCACAGACTTTAGCCGCCTCGCGAGCCCGTGGCACCGGCCCTAACCCATAACCAGTCGTTATGGTCCAAGAGAATCGAGACGAGTGCCCTAAGGCATGACCGTCCGGTCGCGCAGCGTCTCCTTCAGGACCGTCCGGACGAAGTGGGCCTCGGCCTCGCTCGTGCGGCCGGCGCCGTACACGCGGAGGACCTCCGCGAGGTCGGGAAAGCGGTCGGCGATGAGGCCCGCGGCGGCCTCGATCTCGGCGGCGGACGCCACTTCGCGCAGCAGCGCCTGGACGAGGCGGGCCGACTCCGCCGGGCCGCGCCCCTCCCCCGCTTCGCCGGGCCGCCCGGCGCCGACAGCATGCCCCCCGGTGGGGACACGCTCGGACGTGGCCATGCGCATGCCGGACGTGGTGGCGGCCGACTCCGCCTTGATCTCTTCGAGGCGCGCCTTGATCCCGGCGGCCGCCAGGGTGTCGAACCCGGGATCGGCGACCAGTTCCTCGACCGCCATCAGCCGGTGCAGGACGGCCGGATTGCTGATCTTGGCCCGCTGCCCGGACATGAGCTGGGAGAGCATCGGCGCGGACAGGCCGAGCACGCCGGCGAGACCGGACTGCGACATCCCGAGCCGGCCGAGTAGCGGCCGGACGCGGTCGCCGAGCGGCTCGCCGTACCACTCCGCCTGAAGTGCGCGGTTCCGGGCGACCGTGTCCTCGGCGACGCTCACCTCATCGACCCCCTTGACGATTCGCAAGTGCAAACGCTAGGTTTACAACCGCACATGGCGGCTCGGCTCACTGGCCATGCTCCCATGGAACATGGAATTTGCATATGCGACAAATTGGAAGGGATCGATCATGCGCCTGGCATATCGCCTGGTGACCGCCACCGCGGCGGCCATCCTCCTGGCCGGCTGCACCCCGTTCGGGCAGGGCTCCGGCTCGTCCTCGGGCGACGGCGCCAAGGGCTCCGGCGCCGAAGGCTCGGTGGGCAAGGCGAGCTTCGACAACAACACGAAGCCGGTGGTGAAGGGCACGTTCGACAGCCCGGCGGTGCAGGGCGGCAAAGTCGACATCGCGATCATGGGCCTCAAGGTGAAGGGGAAGCTGGCCACGCTCACCGTCCAGTTCGTCCCGCACGTGCCCGGCGTCGAGCCGAACCGCATGAACGCCTACGGCCTCAACGGCAGGAACGGCCTGAACACCTCGCTGATCGATCCGGTGAACCTCAAGCGGTACGTGGTGGTGAAGGACTCCAGCGGCAAGGAACTGCAGACGGACGAGATCTTCACGCAAATGACCAACGACCAGCCCACGTCGTCCTTCTACACCTTCGCCGCCCCTCCGGACAGCGTGAAGTCCATCGACGTGCAGCTAGGGAACTGGCCGACGTTCCGCAACGTCCCGGTGGAGCGGTGAACCACATGCGCAGGTCCACCGCCGTCGCGGGCGTCCTGGCGCTGGTGCTCGCCGTCCCGTCCGTGGCCGGGGCGGACCCGGGCGTCCCGGACGGCAACCTCACCCAGAGCGTCCTGTCCCTGGACCCGAACTCCGCCGTGCGCGGCATCGACCTGTCCGAGGCGGTCATCCCCCTGGAGGAGGAAGAGACCAACGGTAGCCAGGTCACCGTCCGCATCTCGGCGGATGTGCTGTTCGACTTCGGCAAGGCGACGCTCACCGACGCCGCCCGGCGCCGCATCGCCGGCCTCGCTCCCCGGCTGCGCGACGCGAGGGGCGCCGTCCAGGTGTCCGGGCACTCCGACTCCATCGGCGACCCCGGCTACAACCTGAGCCTGTCGGAGAAACGCGCCGAGGCGGTCAAGGCCGAGCTGCAGCGGGCTTTGCAAGGGGCGAGCCTGCAGATCGAGGCCAAGGGCTTCGGCGAGACGAAGCCCGTCGCCCCCAACGAGCAGGGCGGCAAGGACAACCCCGAAGGGCGCGCCAAGAACCGCCGCGTCGAGATCACCTACGAGAAGAGCTGATCGGTGATGCAGCGAGAATCGCGAGTACTCGCCGTCTTCCTGGCCGCCGGGTTGTGCCTGGCCGCGTGCGGCGGCGACGGGCGGCCGAAGGGAGCCGGAGGCGGCCACGACCGGCCGAGCGGCGGGCCTGCGCCGCCCACCTCGCCCCCGGCCGCGACTCCCACCGGGCCGGCACCGACCAGCTGCCCGGGCGGCGGGCAGCTGATCAAGGCGGTCGACATCCCCGCCGTGCACGCCGACCCGGTGCGCGTCCCGGAGGCGACGATCAGCGGCCAGAAGGTCCCGGCCGTGACGATTCCGGGCGTCGACATCCCGGCACAGCACGTCCCGGCGCAGTGCGTCGAGCACAAGCCCGCCCCGGGCGGCTGCCTCGGTGCCATCACCATCCCGGGTGTCACGATCCCCGCCGTGAAGATCCCCGCCGTGACCATTCCCGGGGTCAAGGCCCCGGGCATCGACGCCCCGCCGGTGACGCGCTCGGAGATCTCGCGCCTGGCCGTGACACGCCTCGGCGTCACCCGCGAGGAGGTGTGCCAGAGCAAGCCGTCCAAGGAAGGCGAGTACGTCAGCTCCGTGTACCGGGCCTCGCTCTACCGCAGCTCCCTCTACCGCAGTTCGCTTTACCGGAGCTCGCTCTACCGCTCCAGCGTCTGCAATGACAAGCAGGAATGCATCCCGGCGGTCAGCGTCCCAGGCGTGTCGGTGCCTGGGGTCAGCGTTGACGGGGTCAGCGTTCCCGGAGCGTCCCTCAAGGCGTACGTGGCCGGTCCCGGGGAGGTCATCAAGGGCGACGACAGCATCGCCTACAACATCAAGGCGGACGTCCTCTTCGACTTCGGCAAGGCCGACATCAAGCCCGCCGCGGAAGCCGAACTGACCAAGATCGCCGAGTCGATCGGCAAGGAGGTCCCGGCGGGCGCCGCCATCCAGGTCGATGGCCACACCGACGCCAAGGGCGACCCGGCGTCCAACCAGACCCTCTCCGAGCGCCGCGCCCAGGCCATCGTCGGCTGGCTGGCCACCAAGGGCGGCATCGACCGCTCCCGCCTCAAGGCCACCGGCTACGGCGAGACCAAACCGGCCGCCCCCAACACCCGCCCGGACGGCTCCGACGCCCCCGACGGCCGCGCCAAGAACCGCCGCGTCGTCATCTCCGCCACCCGCTGACCCGCCACCCACCAGCACCACGGCTCTTCCGGCAAGAAACCGGCCGGGCGCGGCTCGTTCTGAATGACCGGACTGATCAGGCCGAGCCGGGTGGACGCCGCACGATGGCGGTTCCGGCGTCGAGGTCGACGCGAGTGCGCGGGGGCCCACCGTCGTTCTCCTCGTCTCGCAGCATCAGCGAGGAGCGGCGCTGCTCTTGCTGGAGGCGGTGCGTGCCATGGAAGAAGGCGTCCAGTTCGCCGACCGCAACCGCCGAGATCGGGCGTGCTACTTCGTCCCGCTTCCAAGGCAGGCGGAACCTGCGGTGCGCCCACAGGCCCGCACGATCAAGGACAGCAAAAGCGAACAGCGCGATCACAAGGCCGGGAATCGTCATGAAGGCTATGAATGCCACTTTCCTTCAACGAACGCGCCCCGTCGGCGGTTGCGTGTTGCGGCCACCAGGCCAGTGGCGGCCTCACAACCTGATCAACCAGGTCACTCAGAACGACCCGCGCCCAAACCGGTCAGCGCGGCAGTGCCGTGAGGCCGTCGATCCGATCCGACCCGTTGCGGCTGGAAATCTCCTTGTCGCCGTCGAGGACCCGCGGGCGTGTCTGTCCCTATGCCTTTGGTCAAGCTGGCCAGGGAGATGTCCGGGGCGTCTGGAACGATGCGCTTGTGCATGTTGACGATCAGGTTGGCGCTGGTGTCTCCGCAGAGCTCGGGGCGTTTCTGCGGAACGCCGTCGACGATCGCCCGGTGAAGATCGTCTCCTCCGCGTGCGAGGGATGCGACGGCCGGGTGTTCTCCATGCTCGTCATTGAGTCCGGGGCGGAACGGGAGTGCTCTGGGTGTGGCCGCCGTGCCTTCATCGCCGACAGCGGGGAGTACTGGAGCGAGGAATCCTGGGAGGAGGACGAGCCCGGCGCTGCCTGCTGCCCGTGTGGCGGTGAGGAGTTCGAGGCGGCCGTCGCGTTCTCGGTGCGCGACGACGGTTCGGTTCGCTGGGTCACCGTGGGTTTGCGGTGCCGGCAGGACGGATTCAGCGGGGTGTATGCCGACTGGAAGATCGACTACAGCCCTACGGATCACCTCCTGAGCATGGTTTAGGTCCTGGACCAGCGCCCAGACGGGGTGTCTACGACACGGGGCGTCCGTTCAGCGGCAGGTCGATGATCATCACGTCGAAGTGCGGCGAGTCGGGGAAAGGCTGCGCCTTCCCGGCCTTGCGCCAGCCCCACCGCGCGTAGGCGCGCTGCGCGGGTTCGTTGTCATCGCGAACCAGCAGCGTCGCCCGCTCCTCGCCCCGGCCCCCCAGCAGGGCGTCGTGCAACGCGTGGGCGACGCCTTTGCCCTGCCACTCGGGGACGACCATCAGCTCGTTGAGCGCGAACGTCCGCGACCCGGTCTCGGTAGTGAACCCGTCCGGGACAGGGGTGGTCAGCCCGTTCCACCAGCGGGCGGTCACCGGCAGGGCATACCCGAACGACTGGCCGACCGGCTTGTTACCCATGTGAGCGATAACGATCTCGAAGCCGGGGGCCTTGGCGTAGCCGGGAAACCGTTCGGCGAACCGCTCCGCAGAGTAGAACGGCTTGTCGATCACGTCCTGATGCGAAGCGACGTAGACCGGCACGATCACAGTGTCGAGGATCTTTTCAGCGTCGGCGGGCTGATGGCGGGTGAAGGTGAGGTCCGAGGTCATCGGTCTCCTGTCGATGTGAGTAGGTCACGTGCCTGCCGGATCGAGGGTCGCCCAGCCTGGGCGGGCGCCGCGAGCCGCAACGAGGTCAGCGCGCTCCCCTTCACTAGCCCGTCACACCGCTGCTCGGCTGGCAAGCTCTCCAGCACCCGTGTCATGTGCCGAGCGCCCTCGTCGACGTCTCCGGCGCGGATCAGAACTCCAGCCCGATGCATCTCGATCTGCCCCCGAGCCTGCCAGTTCTGGTCCGGATAGACGGCCAGCGCGGCGTCCTGGGCGACCATCGCGGGCCCCATGTTCCCGGCGCAGGTGTGAACGAGGCTGGTGACATAGTGAAGGCGACCGTTCGACCACCCCCACTGACTGCCCCGCTCCGTCTGCACAGCCTCGGGAAGTCCTTCGAACACGCTGCGCAGATCGTCGAGGGTTTCCGTGGCCTCGTCGTGCCGACCGAGTTCAGCGAGAGCCTGCGCCTTGGCAGCATGCCCGGAGACGACGCCAGCGCAAGGAACGCCGCGGCCGACCTCGATCGCCTCCTCGGCCGCCTCGACGACCGAGAGGCGGGGCGTCTGGGCATAGAGAGAGAAGACGGCGGCACGGCCACGAACGAGGGCGGCAGCAGTGTGGTCGCCGGTCTGATCGGCAGCGCGGCAGGCCGTGCGCCACCAGCGGCGCGCAGCGCGCCCCTCCCCGAGGTTGGTCAAGTTGATCGCCATGAGCGCGGCCAACTGAGCGGCCACGTGGATCAAGCGCGTCCGAGCAGTGCCACGGCCGGACAGGACCAGTCGCGTCAGCTCGGCGAAGTCCGCTGTCAGCTCTGGCTGAACGACTGCGGCGGGAGACCAGCCGACCTCGCGAGCGTAGTCGTGGGCGACGCGCTCCCAGGCGTCGGCGTCACGGTCGCTGATGTCTGCGGCGACCGCAGCCTCGAACGCATCACGCAGAGGTTCAGCGTCACGGGCCAGGGAGCTGACCGTGGTGGCGGTGGCCATGAGGCCGAGAAGCGTGCGGCGGTCCACGTCCTCATTGTCATCGCTGCCGCCAGATCGCCCAAACAGTTCTTCCTCGGTTGTTTCGAACACGGTGGCGTAGTGGGCGGCCCACTCACGCGGGTAGTGCTCGCCGCGCTCGTACTTGCGGATCTGCCGCGCCAGGGAGGTGACCTGCTGCTTGCTGGGTTCCAGGCCGGCGGCCCGGAACAGGGCTCGCGCAGTGGCCGGCTTGGACCATCCGCGGGCCTCGCGCGCGGCCGCCAAGCGCGGCGCCCACGGCGGGATCGGGTCGTCGGTCATGCATGCACCATTCGCCAGGACCGGACAGGCGGACTACCGAACAGTCAGCGTTCTGACCGCCAGTATCCGCCTATCGCACTCCCTGCAAACGGGATTTCACTAACCGTGACGCATTCGCCACGAGTACAGGGAGCGCACGGTGCACCCGACCCCCGAGCCGATCGGCATGGACGCCGATGCCGAATCCATCAAGAAGCATCTCCGCGAGGAATTCCCGGGCTGGGAGATCGAGGCGGGAGAGGTCAGCCCCTTGTGGCGGGCGTCCCGCGACGGCGGGCACGCCGGGCCCATGATGCTCGGCGCCGACTCCTACGGCGGGCTCCGCGCGGCACTGGACGAGGTGGACCGGCTCGACTGCCGTCACGCGATCTTCGCGCTGCGCGACGCCCTCCGGGCCCGGGATCTGACGGCCGAGATCTTCGGTCTGACGGTCTCCACCCAGACCCGCGCCGGGATCCTGCGGGTCGTGGCCGCCCGCCGCGGCATGTACTCGTGGACGACGGGCGTCGAGCTCGCGCCGATCGACGACCCGGAACTCGCCGCCGAGCGGATGCTTCCCGGGCTGGGGCTGGTGTGAACGCCGAGACCAGGGTGGACTTGCCGCCGCTCACCGATCCGCCGCCGATCCCGGACGGCATCACGCACTGGCACGGCTCCGCGACCGGCAGCTGGTGGGCGATCGTCCCCATGCAGCATGGCCCCCGCCTGGTCGAGGCGCCCAGTCATGACGCGCTCGCCGTCACGGTCAACGGGTACCTGCGGATGTGGACACGATGACGCTGGGATCGCGGATGGAGTCCTTCGGGCCCGCGGAGCGGCTGTACGCGGCCGTCCGGCGCCGCGCCCCCCAGGTGGCCGCCTCGATCGTCCGCGACGACGAGGCCGGGCTGCCGCGCGTGCACCTCACCTACGGGCGCACCGGTCGCCTGATCGTCGCCTGGGACGGCACGGCCTACCGCCGCTGGTCCGGGCGCGGTCACTCCGACCGGTTCGGCGCCGACCCTGAAGAGGCCGCGGACCGGATCGCCGTGATGCTCGGCGCGCAGGCGTCTCCGGCGGGCGAGCACCCCTGAACCCCGCGGCCCGGGTCGAAGGCGCGCGGGGCGGCGGCACCACACCTTGAGGCGCGCCGATGGAGATCACCATGACCATCACACTGGGGTCCCAGCACACCGTGCGGTCAGCGCCTGACATGCTCTGGCTCGACCTCACCCGCAAGTGCCGGCTCGGCTGCGTCCACTGCTTCAACGACTCCGGCCCGGCGGGCGGCCGCGGCACCATGACCCGCGACGACTGGGTCCGCGTCCTCGACCAGGCCGCCGCCTGCGGAGTTCGCCGCGTCCAGTGCATCGGCGGCGAGCCGACGATGCACCCGGATGCCGCCGTCGAGCTCGGAGTATCGATGCGCGCCGACGCCATCGATACCGGCAAGCCCGAGCGCGCCGAGCGGGCCCGTCGCGGCCTGACCACGATCGGCGCCGAGCAGGATCGACGTGGACCAGGTCCGCCCGTTCGGCCGGGCCGCCCACGGCCTGGTCCCCGACCTGGCGGGGCTGTGCGGCCGGTGCGGCGACGGCAAGGCGGCCGTCGGCCCAGACGGGCAGGTCTCCCCATGCCCGATGTCCACCACGCTTGGCGTGGGCAACGTCCACACCGCCGACCTGGCCGAAATCCTTGCCGGCGCGGCCATGGCCGATCTCCCCGGCCGTGCTCTGGCAGGCCGAGACCCCGGAGTGGATCGCGCTGGGCTTCGAGATCGTGCGCGGCCGCCGTGCCCACCTCAGTGCGCCCACATCGGCTGATCCCCGCCCGCAGCAGGTTCGCAGTCCACTGCTGACCGTACTCGTCAGCGATCTTTCCGAACGAGTTCACATACGCGTCAGTCAGGTTCTCAATACGGAACGGCCGCAACAGCGTCGTGGCGGTCTCCGCGTCCGCCACGGCGTCCGCCGCCCGCAGCGCCTTGCCGAAGAGCCCGGCAACGGTGTCATCCTCCTTCTCCGCTGTCCGGGCCCTCAGCGCCTTGTCCCAGAAGGGTGCAAGCGTCGCCGCGGCGGCCTGCGCGCCCGGCGCGTCACCTGCTGACACCATCGCGGCGATCTCATCGAGAGCCCAGGCCGGGGACGTTTCGGTGCGGTTCGCGAAAGAGGCCCAGCTCCTCTTTCACCGTCGCCAGGACGTCCTCCAGCGCGGCATCGTTCCACTCGGCACGGACCGGGTGCTTCGGGATCTCCCGCGTGTCGCGGACATCCGGATCGGTCAGCGTCCCCTCACCACGGCCGAACCAGGCCGCCTGACCGAGGCCGAGTCGCGGGCTTTGTCTCGGGCACAACTGACAGGTAGCAGCGTAGTGCGTGGTAGCGAGCCGCCCGGCGTACAACGATTGTTGTACACTAGGTTCATGAGTGTTGGATTCCGTCCCACCGAAGAAGACCTTCGTGTCATCGAAGCCAACCGCCGCAAGGATGAGAAAACAAGCGACGTCATCCGCCGCGCGCTGCGGCTGCTGGATCGCGAGGCATGGGAAGAGCGTGCCCGCGCGGACATGCACCGGCTGAGGGCCGAAGACCTCTCCGCTGAAGCGGATGCATGGGAGTACGACGCCGACGGCAACATCCGCATTACCGACACCGGCCTCACCGTTCCGGCGAGGTCGCCGGAACGCGCGTGATCCGGGGAGCGGTCTACCCGGTAGACCTTGGCGATGCCAAACGCGGCCACGAACAACGGGGCCGGCGCCTCGGGCTCGTCATCAGCATCGAGCAGAACGCCTGGTCCACGGTGACCATTATTCCGACTTCGACCAGGGCCCAGTCGTCGATCTTCAGGCCGGAGGTTGTCATCGCGGGGCGGGATACCAAGGTCTTGATCGATCAGATCCGCACCATCGACCTCTCGTACGTTACTGGCGAAATCGTTGACTATCTCACGCGGGATGACATGGCGCAGGTCGAGCATGGCCTCTCGCGTTACGTGGGCCTCCTGCGCTGACGCCGTGGGTACCAACAATTAGTCCGAGCAGGTCATACGGCGCGGCAGTACTCGTGTGCGAGGACCGGTTGCGTCCACGGAACTGGCGTAGGAGAGGAAGGTGCCTCAAGGCAGGGATTTCGGTCACTAGGCCGTCGAAGCGTTCACCGCCGACTGCGGCTGCATTGGGTGCTCCGTGGATGTCGTCGGGCCGCTCAGTGCACCCAGACCTCCATGATCCAGGGGCACCTCAGGGGGTCCACACCTTTGGGGGGAGGTCCCGTTGTGGATGCGGGTCAAGGGGGCGGGCCCAGGTGGTCGAAGATCTGCAGGGGTTCCCCGTCCAGCGTCCGGACGGGGAAGCGGAGTTCGAGATGGCACGCGACCAGCGCGCGGCGGGCGGCGTCGGCGCCGCCCGGACGTTGCGCCGGGTCCGTCGCGCACAGGTGGGCGACCACGGCCCACAGCCTCGGCGGCACACCGGGAGGCGGCGCCCCCACCCGCTGGCGCGGCTCGGGGTCGCCCGCGCCGGTCAGCATCCGCCACGCGACCATGCCGGCGGCGTACAGGTCCTGGCGCGGCCCCGGCCGGTTCCAGTCGAGCACTTCGGGCGCCAGGTATCCGGGCGTGCCCACGACGAACCCGGTCGTGGTGAACCGCATCCCGTCCTCCCCGAGCGCGATGCCGAAGTCGGCCAGCCGGACGTGCGGCGCCCCGACCGGGCTCGGCTCCAGCAGCAGGTTGGCGGGCTTCACGTCCCGGTGGACCACCCCGGTGCCGTGGATGTGGCTCAACGCCGCCAGCAGCTGATCCAGCACCTCGGCCGCGTACGCGGGAGGGAGCCTGCCGTAGTCCCCGAGGAGCGTCTCTAGGGAACCGCCGCTCACAAGGTCCATGGCCAGGAGGACGTCGTCGTAGGCCATGCACGACGCGTAGGGCGTCAGCACATGCGGGTGCGCGAGCCGCAGCGCCCGTTCCCGGACGACCCGCAGCATCGACGTGGGACCCGGCTGCCGCACGAGCTTGGCCGCGCAGTACCGGCCCTCCGCGTGGTCATAGGCCCGCCAGACACGGCTCGTTCCCCCCGTCCCGATCCGGTCGAGCATGATGAACCGGCCGCCGATCACCCACCCCTCGTTCACGAGACAGATCGTACGGAAAGCCGCCGGGCTCAGGAGGCCAAGATTTCCGCACCCTTGTCAACAAAACGGGCATCTCGCGCATCCAATAAAGGGAGGCGCATGCTTCCTGGATCGGCCACCTCCACCGGCTGATCGACCACGCAGACCACGCGCCCTCGACAGGGCCCGCCCGAGACGGGACCGATGAGCGACGAAGACCCTCGCCGCGACGACCTCGCGGGGGACAAGGCCGCCCACAGCACTCCTGGCACCGCCGGGGACCCGGGTCCCGAACGTCCGAGCGCCCCTCCGCCCGCCAAGACCACGGGTGCCGCCGAGCCGAGCGACACCACGGATGAGCGGACCGACCCGCTGAGCACGGACACCGCCACCACCGACGCAGACGGTCGGGACACGGCCAGCGCTGAACAGGCAGCCCAGACGACCGACGAACCGCCCGCAGACGAAGGCGACGAGGCAGCAGCGGCTACGGTCCCGCATGGCAGCCGCGCCTCGGCTGGCGACGAACAGGCAGACCAGACCAACGACGAACCCCCCGCAGACGAAGACGACGAGGCAGCAGCGGCCACGGCCCCCCATGGCAGCCACGACACGGCCAGCGCCGAACAGGCAGAGCAGACCGCCGACGAACCGCCCGCAGACGAAGGCGACGAGGCGGCGGCCATGGCGCCGGATGGCGGCCGTGCTGTTGATGGGAGCGCGGGCGCGGATGCCGGTGAAGCCGGGCCGGGCGGCGTGCCTCCGGGTGCTGGAGGTGGGAAGCGGCGGAGAGTTCTGCGGTGGGTCGCGGTCAGTGTGGTCGCCTTGCTGCTGGTCGGGGCCGGCGGGGCGGCGTGGCTGTACCACGATCTGGTCGGCGGGATCGAGCAGGAGCACGTCACCGACAAGCTCGGCACGGATCGGCCGAAGAAGCTGAACAGGTCGCTCAACATCCTGCTGATCGGCTCTGACACGCGGGAGGGCGACAACGCGCGGTACGGGGCGGGGATGTCCGGGGCCCGCTCGGACACGACGATCCTCCTGCATCTGTCGCCGAACCGGGATCAGGCGGTCGGCATCAGCTTCCCGCGGGATTCGATGGTGAAGATTCCGGCGTGCAAGAAGGAGAAGGGCGGCACCGTCCCGGAGCAGTTCGGGATGCTGAACGCGGCGTTCGCGTATGCGGGGCCGACGTGCACATGGAAGACGCTGGAGTCGCTCACCGGCATCCACATCGACCATTTCGTGCAGGTGGACTTCGCGGGATTCAAGCGGATGGTGGACGCCCTGGGCGGAGTCGAGATCTGCGTCGACAAGCCCGTGAACGATCCCAGGGCCGAGCTTCATCTGAAGGCCGGGAAGCAGACCGTGGAAGGCGAGGAGGCGCTCGGTTACGTGCGCGCGCGTTACTCGCTCGGTGACGGCTCCGATCTGGAGCGGATCGAACGGCAGCAGAAGTTCATGGCGGCGGTCGTCGACAAGGCGACCAGCGGGTCCGTCCTTACGGATCCGGCGAAGACGTACAAGTTCCTCAAGGCCGCCACCAAGTCGATGACGACCGATGACGACCTCGACCTGGCGGCGATGCGGAAGCTGGCGGACGGGCTCAAGGGGATGAGCGCCGGGCAGGTGCGGTTCGTGACCGTCCCGGTGGAGGGGTACGCGCCTGACCCGAACCGTGTCCAGTGGAACGAGGAGCTCGCGAAGCCGCTGTTCGAGGCGATCCGGCACGACGACGAGCTTCCCGCGCAGACGACCAACCCCGCCCAGGCGCAGCCGGCGCCGCTCGCGCCTGGCAAGGTGCACGTCACGATCGTGGACGCGGGGGGACGGGACGCGCTGGTGAACCGGGTCGCGAACCAGCTCCGGCAGCGCGGGTTCAAGGTGGCGGAGAAGGTGGAGAAGGCCGACGCGACGCCGGCGAGCCGCCTCGTCTACGCGCCGTCCGCGGAGGCACAGGCGACGGCGCTCGCGCGTGACGTCCCGGACGCGCTGCTCACCGCGGACAGCACCGCTCCTCAGGACGGTGTCAGGCTCGTCATCGGGAAGAACGGCGTGCGTCTCGCCGCACCCGCCATCAACAAGATCGGTGGAGGCGTCAAGGCCGGGCGCAAGCTCTGCGACTGAGGTCTCAGCCGGTGGCGGCGAGGACCGCGACGAGCGCCCCGGCGAGCATGTAGGGGCCGAACGGGAACTCGCCCTTGCGCGTCCGGCGGACGATCAGGATGCCGACGGCGACGAGGCCGCCGAAGAGGTAGGTCGCCAGCACGCCGGCGATCCAGGCGTCCCGGCCGAACCATCCGAGGTAGAGGCCGAGGACGCCGGACAGCTTGACGTCCCCCATCCCGATCCCGGACGGCGCGGCGAACGCCTGCGCGAAATACAGCACGAACAGCGCCGCCATGCCGATGAGCGCGTGCTCGAACCGCTCCAGGCCGTCGCCGGTGAACGGCGCGGCGGCGGCGAGGAGCGCCGCCGCGATGCCGTACGAGGGCAGTGTGAACCGGTCGGGAAGCCGCTTGACCTCGACGTCGATGAAGCCGAGCAACGCGCCGACCGCGGCGAGGTAGAGAAGCGCCGGCAGGACGGGCTCAAGTCCGACCCGCCATCCGAGCACGCCGTAGAGCACCGCCGTGACCAGCGCCACCAGGACGCGGCCGCGGCGGGAGACCGCGCCGACGAACGGTGCCGCCATCGGCGCCGCGAGCAGGCCGACGACGAGCCCGGCGGGCACCAACACGAACGCGACCATCGCCCCTCGCCCCGATCCGGCATCTGCGCACCCTCCGGCACCCTAACCGGACGGACGCACCGCCGCGGCCCCGCTCTCCCACGCGGGCTCCGGAACCGTCAGGTCGCGGTCGCGATCAGCATGACGATTCCGATCAGCGCGAAGACGCAGCCGGCGGCCGCCATGCCGGCCGAACCGGCGAGGGCCCGGCCGGACGAGGTGTCCATCCGGGCCTTGCGCGGGTCCTGAGGGTCGTAGAGCACGGGGACGGGACGCCCCTTGAGCCGGGTCAACTCGAACGACCCGCCTCTGGTCTCGCCGACCGTCTCGATGTCCGTGCCGTCCAGCGTCCGGAAACGCAGCACCGGGAAGAACTCATAGGAATCGGTCGTCGACACCCGGTGGATTCCGGCGACGATTCCCGGCACCCGGTGCGCGGTGGCCATGAACGCGCGGCTCGTCCGGTAGCGATGAATTCCGCCGAGGACGAAGGCCACACCGAATGCGATCGCCAGAAGCGCGAGAAGCCAGGACGACATCACCGGCGCCCGTCATGATCGACGCCGATGATCGGCGCCGCCGCGGCTCCGGCGGCGTACCGTGCCTCGGCGCGTCCAGAACTGCGTTCAGCGGCGGTCGTAACGGCGGTCATACCGGCGATCATAACGGCGGTAATCGTCATAGTCGTCGTCGTCGAAGAGCACTATCCAGATGATGTAGCACAGCAGCAGTCCGGCGAGGATCCCGCCGATGTCGATGGCGCCGGCGCCGGTGAACTCCTGGTGGGTCGCGGCCGCGGTGCAGACATCACGCTTGCATTTGGCGTCCTTGTGATTCTTGTGCCACTTGTCGGTCGGTGACGTCACGCGGACGTGCGGCTTCTTGTCGATCATCACGGCCGTCTGCCGTACGCCGTCCTCCACCGCGGACGCGCCCGGCTTGAAGTACTTGCCGGCGTGGATCTGGGGCCGGCCCTCGTAGATCGCGTTGACGGCCTTCTCCTGCAGCCAGGAACGGTTGGCCACACAGATGATCACCACGATGCCCAGCATCACGATGAGCACGATGCGGGAGAGCAGGCCGAAGCAGCCCATCCGACGGTAGGACATACTGAGGATCCGTCCGGAGTCCGGAGGCAGGTGCAACCCGGCTCCGATCGGCGCGGGAGAACACGCCGGACGAAGACGAGACGGCCCCTGTGAGGGGGCCGTCCCGGTTAGGACCTCACGGGGAGGTCATTTCGACAAGCCGTCCCTCAAGGTTCAGGGACGGCGACTCAGTCGTCCGTCTGGTCGCTGATCGCATACCAGGCGGCTTCGGCGGCCTCCTTCTCGGCCTCCTTCTTGGACTTCCGGACCTCGCTTGGACCGTAAGTGAACCCGCCGACCTGGACCCAAGCCTTGAAATCCGGCTTGTGGTCCGAGCCGGTCTTGTCGACTCGGTACCAAGGCTCCTCCAGCCCCTTGTCGGCAGCAAGGTCCTTCAGTTCCTGCTTCCAGTTCCGCCCCGCGTCAAGCGCCGCCAGCTCTTCGATGGACTCATCGAAGAGCTCGTGCACCAGCGCGAAGGTCCGATCCACGCCGAACTGCAGGTGGACCACTCCGATCAGGGCCATGAGCGCGTCGGCCAGGATGGGGTCCTTGTTCGCCCCACCGCTGGTCTGCTCGCCGTGGCCCAGCCGGATGTGATCGTCGATGTCGAGCGAGCGCGCGACCTCGGCCAGCAACGGCGTGGCGACAGCGGCACTACGCAGCTTGCTCAGCGAGCCCTCCGGGTCCTCGGGCCGCCGGCGGAACAAGATGTCGGTGACGCCCATCCACAAGGCCGGCTGGCCCACGAAGACCAAACGCTGGTCACTGGGCACACCGTTCTCGTTGGCGTAGGAAGGGTGGGTAAGAGCCTGCTCGAACAACTCGTCATCGTGCGCGAGACCGAACTTGCGGGCCAGTACCTCTCGGTCCGATGCGGAGCCATCTCCCCGCTCCGGTTCTTCGACCGTCATCCTCGTCTCCTGTTTCGGTTGGGAAATAGGTCGTGGGGACCCCTAGGGCACCCACGACGTACCGTGCGGCCCGCGGAAGAGGCCGCAACACGCCACCAACGTGGCGGCAGGCACATCCAGGAAGCCGGTCAAGGTGCAGGGCTGCGACGAGCCCCGGGTCCGCATCGCCGTCTTCGACCAGGGGGACCTGTTCCAGTTCTCCCCGGCGATCGCCCGTCGCGGCCTGATGCTCGCCCAGGCCTTGGGCGACCGGTACGGCCACGGCTGCGACCCCGTCCGGCGGCCGGACGGAAAGGTCGTGTGGGTCCAGTTCTGATCTCGGGCCGCGCCTGAGATCCGCTCCAACGGCCGCAGCGGCTCGTGTTGACGGGCCTCGGCGGTGACACGGACCGGCCTCCATCCCCGACGGGATGGAGGCCGGCTCTTTCGTTGGGGCACGTCAAGCCGCCCCACATGTCCGGCGTCACACCGAAGGACACGTTGCCAGGTGTGAGCGTGCACGGACGGTACAGGTCGCGAGTGGCACCCGGCCCTCGCAGTCGCAAACGACAGTAAGGAGCATTTCGATGCGCCAAGAGAACGGACTCCTCGGCCGCAGGCAGCCGCGCCCCGAGTGGGAGACGGGCCCCGTGCCCTACCCCATCCGGACGCAGAAGGCCACGCTCGACGAGCCCACGGACACGATGGTGGAGCACCTGGTGCAGGGCATCTACGCCGACCTGCCGCCGGAGGTGCGCGCCGACGTGATCCGGGTCGCGAGGGAGCTGATCCGCAACGCCCAGTGGCACGGCAAGCGGTCGGCGGAGGCGGAGCTGCTCCGTTCCTCCCAGCCGGCGCAGCTCCGCTCCTCCCAGCCGGATTTCACCCTGATACTGGGGTGGGCTACCGATGAGGAGGAGCAGGTCGTGTACCCGCTCGTCGTGGTGAGCGACCGGAGCGCCGTCATGCCCCAGGTGCTGCAGTCGACCCGCACCGGGCTCAAGCGGGTGATCTCGCTGACCCACCGGTGCGGCGCCGAATCCCTCACCGGCCAGAAGCGCGTCTGGGCCCTGGTCGACCCCCAGAGGCAGTGACGTCCCCCTGACCGACGCCCGGTATCCACCCGATCCGGGCGATGTACTGACCGGCCTCCATCCCCGATGGGGTGGAGGCCGGTTCTTTGTGCGATGGAACACACGCACGATCCGGAAATAGGGACTTGCCATCCCGGCCGGACTCCGTACAGTCCACTATGCGGGTCTTCGGGCTCGTAATTGTTGTTTACAGTTGATTGCAAATGAAACGGGGTTATTGATATGTCCAAGGAAATCGGCAAGAACGACGAAGGCACCATCGTCATCACCGACGAGGGTGTGATCGACGTCGAGACCAAGAAGTGATCAACGTGGCCGCTGAGGCCACGATGATCTGAATACAGGCCGCTCTCGTTCCAGGATTCCTGGGACGAGGGCGGTTCTTTCGTTTCCGGGCGGGGCGCGGGCTGTTCAGTCGCGGAGGCGGACGCGGCAGGCGAGGTGCAGGGCGAACGCGGTGTCCGGGTCGGTCAGGTCGGCGTCCAGCCGTTCGACGATCTTCCTGATCCGGTAGTTGACCGCGTTCGGGTGCAGTGCCAGCCGGGACGCGGCGGCCTTCAGCGAGCCGCGCGCGTCGAGGTAGGCGCACAGGGTCGCGATGGCCTCGGCCGACCGCTCCGCGCCGAGCGCGTCGAGCGGGCCGAGCAGGTCGTCGACCACCCGGCGGCTGAGCGGCGAACCGGCGATCTGGGCGAGCACCCGGTTGATCCCCGCGGCGTCGAAGGTGTGGACGAGCTCGCGGGAGCGGGCGGCGATCGCCGCCGCCGCGCGGGCCTCCGTGGCCGACTGGCGCAGCCCGTCGATCCCCCGCTGCGGCGTGCCGATCCCGAAGCGCAGCACCATGCCGGGATGTTCGTCGGCCACGGCCGCCCGCATGGCCTCGATCATCTGCCTGGCGCGCGCCTCGCGTATCTCGACCCGGGCGGTGCCGACCAGCACGATGTCGGCGGCGAGCCGGGCCACGTTCCACGACTCGCCGGGCGGCAGCGGGGCCTGGTGCGTGCGCAGGGTGAGAGTGTCGAACAGCCGCCGCCGTTCCGCCAGCTCGGCCGGGTCCGGGCCGGCCGGCCGGTCCGGAGTCGTCCAGATCGCGGTGTGCAGGTCGTCGACGGCCAGGCCGAGCAGCCGGGCCCGGTCGGCCAGCGCGCCCGCCTGGGCGCGCTCGGTGACGATCAGCTCGGTGAGGATGTCGGACCGGGTCTGGCCGGGCGCGGTCGCCCGCTCCAGGGCGAGCTGCCGCAGCCGTCCGATCGCGGCGGCCACGGCAGGCAGGACCAGCCGTACCGCGTCGTCGGGCGGGCCGGTCACGCCGCCGTGACGGCGCCCCGCCACCCAGATGGGCTCGGCGTCGCCCTGCCGGGTGGCGTCGGTCGTCGTCAAGGTGCGGCCCAGCACGGCGCCGACCCTTTCCAGCAACGCGACGGCGCGGTCGCCGGCGTCGGCGGGGTCGGGAGAATCGCCGAGCTCGCGGACGATCCGGAGCGCGGCCTGCGCGCGGGCGAGCGAGTCGCCGGCGTCGCCCCGGATGACCTGGCCGAGGTAGAGCACGACCTCGGCGACGTCGCAGTCCTCCTCGGCCGCGAGCACCGCCAGGTCGGCCCGCTCGGCCAGCCGGGCGGCGGTGATGGGCAGCGGCCCGGCGCCGATGAGGACGAGCGCCGGCACGCCGCGTTCGGCGGCGGTCCGGACCGCGATGTCCAGCTGGTATCCGGCGGCCTTCGCGGCCGAGCGTCCGGTCACGACGACGAGCGCACCGGCCGGGGCGCGCTGGAGCCGGGCCAGCGCCTCGACCGCGGTGACGGAGGTGAGCGGCACGGCGTCCGGCGGCCCGGCGAGCAGGGTCAGGGGGATCCGGGAACCGGATCCGAGCAGATCCGCGACATAGGACACGATCAACATTGTGCCAGCGACACAAAGTTGGCCGAAACCTTGTGCCCCCCACCCTTCCGCCAGGTCAGACGGCCAGGGGATTCTTCCTGCATGCAGATGACACCTTCGAGGACCGATCGCGTGACCCTCGACGACGTCCCGGCGCTCGCTCGCGGCTGCGCGATCCTGGGCACCGGAGGCGGCGGGGAAGTCGAGACGGGCACGCTGACCACGGTCCGGGCCATCGACCAGTTCGGTGAGGTGCCGCTCATTCCACTGTCGGCAGTGCCCGACGACAGCCTGATCCTGCCGCTGTCGGGGATCGGGGCGCCCACCGTCGGCCACGAGATGCTGATGAGCGGGGAGGAGCCGCTGCTCATCAGGGACGAGGTCGAGCGGATCATGGGCCGTTCGGTGGCCGCGGTGATGGCGTGCGAGATCGGTGGCGCGAACGGCGTCGAGCCGGTCGCCTGGGCGGCGCGGCTGGGGCTTCCGCTGGTCGACGCCGACGGGATGGGACGGGCGTTCCCCGAGGTCCAGATGGTCGCGATGCACGTGGCGGGGCGGCCGGTGAACCTCGTCGTCCTGGCCGACGTGCAGGGCAACGTCACCACGGTCCGCCCGGTCGACGGGTTGTGGTCGGAGCGCATCTCCCGCGCGGTCACGGTCGCGTGCGGAGCCTCGGCGCTGATGGCCGACTACGTGCTGACCGGCGCGCAGGCGCGCGGCGCCGTCATCGAGGGCACGGTGAGCAGGGCCCTCGCGATCGGCCGCGCCGTGCAGGACGGCACCGACCCGCTCGAATCGCTTCGCGCGACGCTGGACGCCACCGTGCTGATCACCGGGAAGGTGATCGACGTGGAGCGGCGGACCGGCGGCGGGTTCGTCCGCGGCAGCCTGGTCGTCGACGGCACCGGCGACGACCGCGGGCGGCTCCTCCGCGTGGAGATCCAGAACGAGAACCTGATCGCGCTCGAGGACGGCCGGCCGCGCGCCTGCGTCCCCGACCTGATCACCGTGGTGGACGCGCAGACCGCCGGCGCCATCTCCACCGAGTCGCTGCGGTACGGCCAGCGGGTGGCGGTGCTGTCCTGGCCGTGCGACCCGATCTGGCGGACCGAGCGCGGTCTGGCCACGGCCGGCCCGCGGGCTTTCGGCTACGACATCGACTACACGCCCGTGGAGGAGCTCACTCATGGCTGACCGTAAGTCCGGCGGCACCGCCCAGGACCTGCGCATCGGCGTCGACGTCGGCGGCACCAACACCGACGCGGTCGTCCTCACCGCCAAGGGCGAGGTACTGGCGAGGACGAAGCAGCCGACCACCGCAGACGTCACCTCGGGTCTCCACGCCGCGCTGACGACGGTGCTGGACCAGCTCGGCGACGACGCCCACCGGGTGGGCCGGGTCATGCTCGGCACCACGCACGCCACCAACGCGATCCTGGAACGCCGCGGCCTCGGCCGGGTGGCCGCGATCCGGCTCGGCGGCCCGGCCACCACCTCGGTCCCCCCGGCGCAGTCCTGGCCGGCGGACCTGTCGGCGGCCATCACCGCGCGCACCGCCGTGCTGCCCGGCGGCTACTACGTCGACGGCCGGACGATCTCGCCGCTGGACACCGACGCGCTGCGGGCGGTGCTGGCCGACTCCGCCGACGCCGACGCGATCGCGCTGACCGGGGTGTTCAGCCCCGCGTCCGCCGACCAGGAGCTGGAGGCTGCGGAGATCGTCCGGGCCGAGCTCGGCGACGGGGTGCCCATCTCGATGAGCCACGAGATCGGCACGCTCGGGCTGCTTGAGCGCGAGAACGCGACGATCCTCAACGCCGGCCTCTACCGGGTGATCAGCGCGGTGTGGGAGGGGCTGCAGAGCACGCTCACCGAGCGCGGCCTTGACGTCACGACCTACTTCGCGCAGAACGACGGCACCCTGATGGCGATCGACTACGCCGTCCGGTACCCGGTGCTGACGATCGGCTCGGGCCCGGCCAACTCCATCCGGGGCGCGGCGTTCCTGTCCGGCCTCGCCGACGCGATCATCGCGGACGTCGGCGGGACCTCGACCGACTTCGGCGTGCTGTCCTCCGGTTTTCCCCGGGAGTCGTCCGCGGGCGTCGAGATCGGCGGGGTGCGGACCAACTTCCGGATGCCCGACATCCTCGCGCTCGCGCTCGGCGGCGGCACCGTCATCGGGCCGGACGGGACGGTCGGGCCGCAGTCGGTCGGCTACCGGATCACCGAGAAGGCGCTGACCTTCGGCGGCGACACCGCCACGATGACCGACGCGGGCGCGCTGGCGGGACGCGGCGCACCGGCCGGGGCGCCGATCCCGGCCGGCCTGCACGGCACGCTGGCCTCGGCGGTGGAGACGGCCGACCGGATGCTCGCCGACGCGGTGGACCGGATGACCCTCGGCAAGACCGACCAGCCGCTGATCGCGGTGGGCGGCGGGTCGTTCCTGATCCCCGACGCCCTGGCCGGCGTCGCCGAGGTGATCCGCCCCGACCACGGGGACGTGGCCAACGCCGTCGGTGCGGCGATCGCCATGGTCAGTGGCACTATCGAGACCATCATCCCGGCCGGCGAGGGCCGCAGGGAGGCCATTGCCGAGGCCTCCGGCGACGCCAGCCGCCGGGCCGTGCAGGCCGGCGCCGACCCGGCCGGGGTGGAGGTCGTGGAGATCACCGAAGTACCGATGAGTTATCTGCCCGAACCCGCGCTGCGGCTCCGGGTCAAGGCCGCCGGCCCGCTCGGCAGCCTCTGAGCCCTCCCACCCCACCCCCTGTCCGGTCCCCCTGCAAGGAGATCCCCGTCATGTCCTGGCGCATGAGATCACTGGCACTCGCGGCGGCAATCGCCGTCGCCGCCACCGGCTGCTCGGGCGGAACCGTCCGCAAGGCGGCCTCGTCGAACAGCTCGTTCATCTACTCCTTCAACCTCAACGTCGTCACCGACTGGGATCCCGCGACCTCGTACTCCAACGAGATCATCGCGATGCAGAACGTCTACGAGTCGCTGACCCGGTACGACACCAAGGCCAAGAAGGTCGAACCGCGGCTCGCGACCAAGTGGGCCTCGTCCGACGGCGGCAAGAAGTGGACCTTCACCCTGCGGGACGGGGTGAAGTTCCACACCGGCACCGCGCTGACCTCCAGTGCCGCCAAGGCCGCGATCGAACGGACGATGAAGATGAAGGGCGGGGCCGCCTACATCTGGGACCCGGTGAAGACCATCGAGACGCCGGACCCGCACACCCTGGTGTTCAACCTGAAGTACGCGGCGCCGCTCGACCTGGTCTCCTCCTCCGGCTACGCCTCGTACATCTACGACACCAAGGCGCCCGGCGGCGCGGACCTGAAGGACTACGTCGCGAAGGGCCACGACACCGGCACCGGGCCGTACACCGTCGCCTCCTGGAACAAGGGACAGGAAGCCGAGGTGCGGCTGGGCCAGTTCAAGGACTACTGGGGCGGGTGGAACGGCGCGCACTACACCAGCGTCGAGTTCCGCAACACCCCGCAGGTCACCACCGCCTGGCAGCAGCTGCAGGCCGGTGACGTCACCTACGTGCACAGGCTCAACCCGCAGCTGTTCGCCCAGGCGAAGGGGATGAAGAGCCTCAAGACGGAGTCGGTGCCGTCGTTCCAGAACCTCATCGCGTTCTTCAACACGAAGTCCGGCCCGATGAAGGACGTCAACGTCCGCAAGGCCGTCCAGGCCGCGATCGACTACAACGGCCTGGTGTCGACGCTGAAGGGGTCGGGGACCGCCGCCAGCGGCGTCGTCCCGACCGGGCTGACCGGGGCGACCCCGGGTCTGGCCGGGAGCCAGAACACCGCCGAGGCAACGCGGCTGCTGAACCAGGCCGGATACGGGCCCGGTAAGAAGGCGCTGACACTCGACCTCACCTACGCACAGGGTGACGACGACCAGCAGAAGTTCGTGACGCTGCTCAGCTCGGCGCTCAAGAGCCTGAACGTGAAGCTCCAGGCCAAGCCGATGCAGTGGGACGCGCAGTGGGACCGGGCCAAGAGCAAGGACCCGTCCAAGCGCCAGGACATCTTCGTCATGTACTGGTACCCGGACTACCCGGACGCCTACAGCTGGTTCCTGAACCTGTTCCGCTCGGCCGACCCGGTCAACTTCAACCTCACCTACCTCGCCGACTCCGGCGTGGACGGCGAGATCGACAAGCTGCCCGAGCTGACCGCCACGAACCGGTCCGCGGCGGAGGCGTCGTACGCGTCGCTCCAGCGCAAGCTGCTGGTCGACCAGGCCGTCGCGGCACCGCTGTTCGTCCAGCAGTACCAGCGGGCGTACTCCGCGGACGTCGACGGCTACACCGACGACCCGGCGTACCCCAACGTCGTGTTCGCGCACGAACTCCGTCCGGCCGCGTGACATGACCCGTTACCTGCTCCGACGCTTGGCACAGGCCGCGTTCGTCGTGGCCGGTGTCCTGGTGCTCACCTTCGTGGTGATGCGGCTCGTTCCCGGGGACCCGGCGGTCACCTACGCCGGGCCCCGGGCCTCCGCCGCCGAGCTCGCCCGCACCCGCGCGGAGCTCGGCCTGGACGACCCCCTGCCCCTCCAGCTCTGGGACTACCTCACCTCGCTGGTCCAGGGCGACTGGGGGATCAGCCTGCACACCCGCCAAGACGTGCTCGGTGACGTCTCCACCGCCTTCCCCGCCTCACTGGAACTGGTCGGCAGTGGGATCATCATCGCGGTGCTGGTCGGCATCCCGCTCGGCGTGCTCGCCGCCCGGTACCGGGGCCGGCCGGCCGACGGCTCCATCCGGATCTCGTCGATGGCGAGCGTGTCGGTGCCGGTCTTCCTGCTGGCGCTCTTCGCGCAGAACATGTTCGCGACGAAGCTCGGCTGGCTGCCCGTCGCCGGCGAGTACGATCCCAAGCTCGACGGCACCAGCCCTCTGCACCTGTTCACCAACATCACGGCGGTCGACGCGCTCATCACCGGGAACTGGCCGATCCTCGGCAGCACCCTGGCCCACCTGGTGCTGCCCGCGGCCGCGATCGCCGCGTATCCGACCGGCGTGGTCGCCCAGATGACCAGGGCCGCGCTCATCGAGGAGTCGACGCAGAACCACGCGCGGCTGGAACGGGCCCTCGGCTTCACCCGCTGGCAGGTGCTGACCCGGTTCTCGCTGCGGCCGGCGCTCAGCCCGGTGCTGGCGCTGCTGGCGCTCGTCTTCGCCTTCTCCCTGGTGAACGCCTTCCTGGTCGAGGCGATCTTCAACTGGCCGGGTCTCGGCCGGTACGCCGCCGACTCGATCCGCTCGTCCGACGCCCCCGCCATCGCGGGCGTCACCATCGCGATCGCGTTCACCTACGTCATCGTCAACCTGCTGGTGGACCTCGCGCAGGCCGCCATCGACCCGCGGGTGAGGATCAGATGACCGCTGTCGACACCACCAAGGCGCCGCCCATCCGGGAACGGCCCGTGCACCGGCTGATGCGGGCCGCCGGCACCGACCGGCTCGCCACCATCGGCGCCGTGATCCTCGTCCTCATCGTGATCGCGGCCATCGCGGCCCCGCTGCTGTCGCCCTATCCGGCCGACGGGACCGACGCGACCCACCCGGCGGAGGCGCTGCGATCCCCGAGCGCCGAGCACTGGTTCGGGACCGACGCCGTCGGCCGCGACATGCTCACCCGGGTGCTCTACGGGGCGCGCACCTCCCTGACGATCGCCGTCGCGGTGCTCGCCCTCTCCGCCGTCATCGGCGTGCTGCTGGGCGTCTTCGCCGGCTACGCGGGCGGGATCGTCCGGGACGTGATCATGCGGATCACCGACGTGTTCCTGGCCTTCCCCGCGCTGCTGCTGTCGGTGGCGCTGGCGCTGGTGCTGCATCCCGGGGTGCAGGGGGCGATCATCGCCATCACCGCCTCCTGGTGGCCCTGGTACGCCCGGATGGCCGCGGTCGCCGCGACGTCCATCAGGTCGCGCGGCTTCATCGACGCGGCCCGCTGCCTCGGCGGGTCCCGGACGCGGATCGTGCTGCGGCACGTCCTGCCCAACTCGCTGACCCCGGTGCTGGTCCAGCTCTCCCTGGACGCGGGCGGGGTCATTCTCACCGCCGCGGCACTGTCCTTCCTCGGCCTCGGGCCGCAGGAGCCCACCGCAGAATGGGGACTCATGGTCCAGCAGGGGCAGAGCCTGTTCACCACGAACTGGTGGGTGGTCGCCTTCCCGGGCCTCGGCATCGTCATCACCGCGTTCTGCTTCAACGTGCTCGGCGAAGGTCTGCGGTCCGTCCTCGATCCCCGGCGGGAGGTCACCCGATGAAACCGGTGCTCACTGCGGAGAACCTGCGGGTACGGGCCGGTGACCTGCTGCTGGCCTCGCTCGACGAGCTGAGCGTCGGCCCCGGCGAGTGCGCGGCGATCGTCGGCGAGAGCGGCTCGGGCAAGACCACGGCCCTGAACGCGATGCTCGGGCTGACCGACGGGCTGAAGGTCAGCGGGAAGATCGTCGTCAACGGCACGGACGTGGTGACGGCGGACGACCGGACGCTGTCCCGGATGCGCGGCTCGGTGATCGCCCTGGTCAGCCAGAGCCCGCAGTCGTCCCTCAACCCCACGATGCGGCTCGGGACCCTGCTCAAGCGGGTGCTGGCCCGGCACGGGCTGCGCGGCGCCGAGGCCCGGAAACGCACCGAGGAGGCGCTGCGGAGCGTCCTGCTCGACCCCGGGCTGCTGCGCCGCTACCCGCACCAGGTCTCCGGCGGCCAGGCGCAGCGCTTCGCCATCGCCATGGCCGTCGCCCTGCGCGCCGACGTCATCCTCGCCGACGAACCGACCAGCGCGCTGGACGTCACCGTGCAGGCCGCGGTGCTGGACCTGCTGGCCCGGCTGCGCGACGAGCACGGCATCGCCCTGGTCTTCGTCTCGCACGACCTGGCCGTCGTGTCCGGGATCGCCGACCACGTCGTCGTCATGCGGCAGGGCCAGGTGGTCGAGGCCGGGCCGGCCGCCGACGTCCTGCAACGTCCCTCCGCCGCCTACACCCGGGAACTGCTCGACGCGGTCCCCGCGATCGGGGAGTGAACATGCTCAGCGCGGACAACCTCACGATCAGCTACGAGCGGACCCGGGTGGTCCACGACGTCTCCCTCACGGTGCCGGAGACCTCCGGCGGGGTCGCCGTCATCGGGGAGAGCGGCTCGGGCAAGACCACCATCGCGCGGGCGCTGCTCGGCCTGGTCAAACCCGAGCGCGGCAGCGTGCTGTTCCGCGACCAGAACATCGCCAAGCTCGACCGGGCGGGCCGGGCGCTCTACCGGTCGCAGGTGCAGCCGGTGTTCCAGGACGGCAGCGAGGCCCTCGACCCCCGGATGCGCGTCGGCGCCTCGATCTCCGAGGCGCTGCGGCTCCGGCGCCGCCGCGCCGACGGCGAACCCGCCGGGAAGGCCGGCGGGGACGGGGGGCCCGCGGCGCCGTCGGTGGCGGACCTGCTCACCGACGTCGGCCTCGACCCTGCCCTGGCGGACCGGCGCCCCCACCAACTGTCAGGCGGGCAGCGGCAGCGCGTGGTCATCGCGCGGGCGCTGGCGGTCGACCCGCGGCTGCTCGTCCTGGACGAGCCGACCAGCGCCCTGGACGTCACCGTCCAGGCCCACGTGCTGGACCTCCTCGCCGGGCTGCGGGACGAGCACGGGCTGAGCTACCTGCTGATCACCCACAACCTGGCCATCGTCGACCGGCTCTGCGACACCGTGCACGTCCTGTTCGCCGGGCGGATCGTGGAGTCCGGCCCGATCGGCGACGTGCTCGGCGCCCCGGCCCACCCGTACACCGCCGCGCTGCGCGACGCCGTCCCCCGGCTGGGCGCGGCGCACCGCACCGCCGGCGCCTCGGACGCACTGCCGGCCGCCACCGGCTGCCCTTTCCGGCACCGCTGCCCGATCGCGGTCGACCGGTGCGCCACCGAGGAGCCGAAGCGCCTGCCCATCAGCGACGGCCACAGCGTCGCCTGCCACGAGGCCGCCCCGGCCAAGGACGACTCCAGGTCCGGCGTCGGGCAGTGAAAAGAAGGGACGGCGGGAGGACGAATCCTCCCGCCGTCATATGTGGACGTGACGCTGGCCAAGGCGTCACGCTGTGTGGAATTGCACCGTTCCAGGGCGGGATGGCCGTCCCAGCCCCGGACTCGGTGTTCACGGTGTGCGGAGACGATGGTCTCCGCACCCCTGCTCCGCCTCTTGGGCGGTGTCTCCCCCCTTAGGGCGGTGTACGTCCCGCTGCGGGGGCGATGTGCCTGCCGCGACCGTCGCTAGGACGTCGTGGTGGGCGCCTTCTGCTTCTCCTGAGCGAGACGAACCCCTTCCCTGGCTGACCCGACTGCGGCATTGGCGGCCTCCTCCTTGGCAGTGGCGTTCTCCGCCTCGGTGCGGGCCCTCTTGGCTCCCGCCCGTGCCTTGTCAGCGGCGTCCTTGGCCTTCCCCGCGTCGGCGCTGGCCTTCGCGAGCCTGGCCTCGGCGACGTTGAGTTCGGCCCGGGCGACGGCCTGCTCGCAGTCCGCGAACTCCTGGGTCAGCCGCTCAAGCTGCTCCAGAACCTCGCCGCGCTCCTTCAGAGCGTGCTCCAGGACGGCCTCGGGCGTGGCCGACGACAGCTCGATGAGCGGAGCGTGGCCCTTGCCCTTCAGGTTGAGGCTCATGTTGGCGACCGCGGTGGCGGACACCGTCATGACGACGAGCCCCGCCCACTGGACGACGTCCAGGCGGTCACCCAGGAAGGCCACCCCGACGAGCGTGGCGATCACCGGGCTCGCGGCGAGGAACACCGCGTACACGGCGTCCCCGGCGAGCTCGCGCGCCGGCATCTGGATGATGCGCGGCAGGGTGTTGTTCAGCAGCCCCACCACGACGGCCCAGATGATGATGGGCCAGTTCATGAGCGGAGCGAAGCCTCCGGTGGCCCAGGCGACGGCGCCGGCGAGAACGCCGACGATCACCAGCGACCACGCGATGGCCTTTTCGGTGTAGACCCGTCCCGCCCCTTGGATGAGGCGGTCCGTGACCGGCAGGAAGAGCGTCTTGGCCGCCCCGGCCCCCACGGCGCAGAGCACGCCCAGGAGGAAGTGGTCTCCCTGTGCCGTCCCGTCCTGCTGGACGAGAAGGACGACGCCGACCGCGAGGGCCGCCGCGAACAGGGTGAGGACGGCGGCGCGCCCCCTGTGTCCGCTCCGGATGCCCCAGACGACGGGGACGATGAGCGGGATCGCGTAGTAGATCCCTCCAGCGATGCCGAAGGGGATCGAGGTGAGCGCGAGGACGAGCAGTGCTTTGTCCCCCGCGATGGTCACGAAGGTCAGCAGGGCCAGCCTGCGCGACCCCGCCGGCCTTTCGGCGGCGCCCTCCGGCGCACCGGCCCCCCGCCCCCTCCGCCACCGCGCCGGAATCGGCAGGTAGATGCGAAGGAGCAGGAGCAGTCCACCGATGGTGGACTCCAGGAACGTGGCGTGCTGGACCTGCAGCGGCCCGTTGGGCTGGATGAGCTGCTGGTCCAGAACCGCCTTCCCCCCGGCCGAGCTGAGCCTGTCGAGGCCGCCCAGTAGCACCCCGAAGCCGGGGTGTCGCTTACGTGTAACAGCAGTCTTGTTTGTCATTGTCGGAACTCCTCATGCGAGGTGCGCACAAGGGGAACCGGTTCGCGACCCGGCTCCCCTTGCGTCGCACCGCTGAATGGGCACGACTCCGTGGAGCCGGGATCGTTCGCTAACGATCGTCGGGCATGGCCGCTCAGCTGCGGGAACATGCAGGTTGCCGCCCGGTGAACAGGCCCTTACGAACTGTTGATCACGCTCGGCCGGGCGCTGGGCCGCGTGGTGTGGGCGCTCTCGCTCGGAGGCGGCGGCGCCGGGACCGCAGAGAAGGGCACACGGAAACGGCGGGCCGGGTTTCCGACAGAACTTCTCGAAAACCGGCCCGCCGTACTTATTGACATTACCTACGACCTTAGGTAATGGACATGCCTTCGCCACACGCGGCTACGAGAGCATTCGCCGGCCGGGTGGCATCCTCCAGCGAACTCTTCACCGGCTAATGCGAGGGCCATTCAGATTAGGCCTCAGACAGGTGACAATTCTGTATCGCCTCTGGTCCTTCTTCTGCGGCTGTACGCCCCCTGGCCAGGTCAGACGGTCGCCAAATCAGGCCCAGGGTGATCAACGCCCGCGCATCCACACCTTGCCTTGCACCTCCGCCGACGCACTGCGGTTGCGTTTCCCAGATGTTTCGGGACTGTTAACGACGTTCGGCGAAATCAGTCGTCGAACCAGTCCGTGAGCCCTAGGGGACACGGATGGAACGTTTCAACCCAAAGAAAGGGGGACTGGCACCATGTGTCAGAGTCCCAACGAGCAGCGTGGTCGGTGGCGGTCACCGGCACCCGACGACGTTGCCGTCATCTCCAACGGTTTGGGGGAGCTCGCTCTCCTCGACCGTAGGGGAAACGTCACCTCGTGGTGCCTCCCGGACGCCAACGGCGTCCCGGTGACCCACGAGCTGTACGACGCCGAGTGGAGGACCGCGTTCAGGCTCGGCCTGGACGACAAGGAATTCCCTGTCAGCCGACGGATGCAGGACACGTCGCACACCCTGGTGTCGACGTGGTCGACTCGCACCGGACTCGCCCGGGAACGGGCGTGGATGGTGGGGTCTCCGCGTTCCTCCGTCCACGGCCAGATGGCTCGCCTGCTCCAGTGTGAGCGGGGGACCGTCAACGCCCGCCTGGATCTCCTCCTGCGCTACGGCCACAAGGGAGAGCAGCCGGTCCGATGGACCGTCCTGCGATCCCGGGAGGGCCGTCTGGAGGCCATGGCGAAGGTGGGGAGCATGAAGTTGTTCCTCGTCACCAACATGGCACTGACCCCCGAGTCCGGCGACGACCTGACCTCCGTCACGGGCCACTTGGCCCTGAAGGACGGGGAGATCGCCTACGTCTGGCTCGGGTGGATGGACGACCCCTCACCGGCGACCGTCGAGGACGTCGAGAGGCTCCTCAAGGAGTCGGAAGAGGGGTGGTTCGAGTGGGTCCAGGAACTGGAGATCCCCGACAACGAGTACGCGTCCCTCGTCAGGGCGTGTGCGATCTTGCTTCGGGGTCTCGGCCACCGGGCCGGGTCGTTCTACGCGGCTGCTTCGCGCAGCCTTCCGGAGGACGACCCGCGGGAGGTCAGCGTGCCGAAGCGCACGTGGGACTACTTGTACCACTGGTTGAGGGATGGCGGACTCACCGTCTCCACCCTTGACAGCCTGGGAGACCGCGAGGTCCTCCCGGCCATCGTGCGGTGGTACAACAACCTCCCCGATCTGCGCCACAAGGCGAAGATCATGTACGGCCCGTACGGGGAGGACGTGGCACTGCGCGGTGAGCACATCGTCACCGGGCTGGGCCACCGCGGTTCCATCTTCCGCCACGGCAACGGGGCGGGAGACCAGGAGCAGCACGACCGGTGGGTGTACCCGCTGGAGCACCTCTGGCGCCTGGCCAAGCGGGGAACGTTCGACCTGGGCCTCACGCAGGCCCTGGCCGATCAGGCCGCGGAAGCCCTGTTCCAGCCGTGCTCCGGAGTCTGGGAGGTCCGTAGGCAGGCCGGCGAGGACCTCGTCGTCTACGCCTCGGCCCAGGTTCTCGTCGCGCAGGCCCTTTACTTCGCCGCCAGGATCTTCAAAATGGCGGGGAAGGACGAAGAGGCCAACCGCTACGCGAAGCTGGGAGCCAAGGTCAAGCCGTGGCTCCTCAACGAGTGCGTCCGGGACGGCGTCATCATGGCCGCACCGAACCTGCTCGTCCTGGATTCGTCGATCCTCCTGGCCATGCTCATGGCCCAGGACGTCTTCAACTTCGACGACCCTGCGGACAAGGAGCTGGCGCGCGCCACGGTGTACGCCATCGACGCGCCCGACGACGAGCGGGACCCCCTCAGGGGACTGCGGGTCGGCGATGGCCACGTGAGGTACCACGCCGACCAGTTCGACGACGGGATCTCGCCGGACAAGGAGGCACGGTTCACCAACGTGACGGGATGGGTGGGGCGTACGTTCCTCCGTCTCCACGAAGTGGAACGTGCCGACGAGGTCATGGGCGAGCTCGTGGCCGGTCGCAACGACGTGGGTATGTTCACGGAGGAGCGCACGGTCTACGGTCGCGGTATCGCGAACGCCGACCAGGCCTACCCGCTCCAGGAGGTGATCACCTTCCACCTGGAGCGCGCGGACCTCATCGCGGCCCAGGCCAGGTCCGAGTACGTGGCCGTCTAGGCCCGTCACACCGGTCCGCGCCATCAGGACCGGACCGGTCCAACTGAATCCGTCGGGCCGGTCCGGTCCTTACAGCCCGAACCGGTTCCGACCACAACAGAACAGCAATGCACCGGCTCGTGCCCCTCGGGGCGCGGCCAGTGACGCAACCGCAACAAGACCGGCTCGTTCCTCCCCAGGAGCGAGCCGGTTTCTTCTTGGTGCCGCCGATCCCGGTCTGGTCGGAACCGAGTCCTGTCGCGCAAAGAAGTACGGCCGGTCCTGGGCAGGACCGGCCGTAGCGACTTGCTGGTCGGCGGGGGTGCCCCCCAGACGCCGACTGTTCGAGCGGAACGGGGGCCAACCCGTCCGCTGTGGTGCTGAAGCGGAGGGGAGGGCCACCCCCCTCCGCTTCACACGGAGACCGACGGCGATGTTGCTGCCGTCGTCCTCCGTGTGTGGTTCCGGACCTCGCTCGGCTCGGACACGTACGGTTCGTCAGTGCGAAGTGGGACGGCCATCCCTCCTCACAACCGACGACCGGTGCCCGCCTGAGCTGACGCTACGGTTTGCCGAATGCGAAGTGGGCGGCCATTCCCTCTTCGCACCCTGCACACCGCTGCATCAGCCGAGGCCGACGCCGTGGTTTCGCCGAAATGCGAAGGAAGGTTGGCCGTTCCTTCCCCGCATCCGACTAGCCGCGACATCTGCCGAGGCCGACACCACGTTTCGTCGAATGCGAAGGAGAAAGGCTGGCCGGCCTCCTCCTCGCACACGACTACACGCAGTGCCGGAGTGGACCGGTTCCTTGAGTCCTACACGGCGGCGGGACCGCCGCCGATGTCCACGCTACTCGCCTGCCTCACCTTGAACGTGCCGTCGGTGAGGCCGACGTTGATCTCCCCGGCGTCCGAGATCGACACCGGGACACCGCCACGGACGACGGAGATGTTGCTCCCGCGGAAGCCCGTGAGGCGCCCGTCGCGGACCGTCAGCTCGCCGACGGTCTCGATCTCGGCCGACATGTCGTCGTACCGGTAGGTGAGGCCGCCCACGTTGTGGACCTGGACGCCCTCCGCCGTGATGTCCACGCTGCCGATGGAGGCCAGGTGGACCTTGCCGCCGCGGTTCGCGGAAGCCGGCTCCTCAGGGAACTCCCCCATGTACTTCGCCCAGGGGTGTTCCGTGGTGATGGGCTCAGGCGACCGCGTCTCCCAGATCCCGGTGTCCTCACGGACCCCGCGCTGGTCGATCGCCTCAGCGAGCCCGGCTTCGGGGACAGCCGGAGCCTGCTCGGGGACAGTGGCGGCCTCCCCAGCGTCGTTGATCTTCCTCTGGACGCGAGCCGTCCAGAAGGCGAAGACCGAGACGCCGAAGATGCCGATCCAGTTGACGAGCGACAGCTCCTGGTTCCCCTGGATCCACCCGAGCCGACCACCGACGTCACCGATGATCCCGGCGACGACGGGGCTGAACGCGAACATCAGGCCCAGAGTGCTCCCGTGGAGGTACTTCTTGGCCCTGTTGGTCAAGAGGATCCCCGCGACGAACACGCACAGGCCCGCGGTGGCGCCCCGCAGGAAGACCTCCAGCAGGGAACCGGCGGTGAACCCGCCGGGCACCCAGCTGTGGCCGAAGAACAGGCTCGCGATCACGGCCACGCCGATGATGATCGGCGCGGCGCGCTTGTTGGACGCGAGCATGCCCTGGTCCAGCTTCTCCTGGGCCTTCGCTTCCGTCTCGCCCTTGGCCCAGATGTCCTGGGCCTTGGGGATGTTCCAGAAGTGCCACGCACCGCCGGCAGCCGCGAAGAGACCGAGCACGGTCGTCCAGGAGGCGTCGTTGAAGAGCTCCCACCCTTCGGTCGCGACGACGATCCAGCCCAGCACGCCGAGGCGCAGGAGGACCGGCGTCCAGCGGCGCTTCCTGATGTCCTCCAGGAGCCCCACGGACACAGGTCCCAGAGCCATGACGGAGCTGGCCGGACCGAGTCCGATCATCAGGCCGGCGAACGGCCATCCGATGTTCACGGCCAGGTTGCCGCCCGTCACCCGTCGGATCGCGACCCTGTCGGCCGGAGTCCACTCGGAGGGCCGCCCGTACCTCCGGTACGTGACGAACCAGAGGACCGGCGTGCCGATGCCGACGATCCAGGCGCTGGCCTGCAGCGCCCACATCCCGGTGGTGGAACCGATACCGATCTGCTGGAACCCGAAGAGGAACAGCATCAGGGCGACGCCGATCCACATCGGACCAACCGGCGACCGGCTGGTAGTGGTAGATGACATACGTCACCGACCTCCTTGTCTTTTTGTTGGGTACCACCCGGCCGCGCCGGCCGGAGTGGTCTTGTTTCGCCTGCCCTCCGATGGGGCGAGACGAGCCGACTGTCGAATCGGCACAGTGGACCGTCCTGAAACACCGGGCGATGGCAACTCGCGTGCTGCAAACAGTGGTCCACGCCAAGCTCGCCTCGCAGGAAATGCGCGCCGCGGCGATGGCCGGCGCCGACACCGGATGACCCGCGCGCGACGCCATGCCGCAGCAGCAATCTCGGCGCTCCCTGACGGCATTCCGGAGGCTGGCGCATTCTCGATCGACCTGGCCGAGGATCCGCCGTACACGGCGACCTCGCTGCTGCTGGCAGGGCAGTCACGGGAGGCCGTGGCCGCCACCGGGTCATCGCGAGCATGTGACGCCCGGCGGCGCACCCGATGTACAGCACCCCCAGCCCCGCGGCTGCGGCGACGGCCTGGCGCTCGCAGGCGAGCCACCCGTCCGGCTGGGTGAAGTACCGGTACGCGTCCTCGACGGACACGAACCCGTCGTCGCACTCGATCACCTGCATGCGGGTGCCGCGGCGCGGGCCTGCCTCGTAGGGAGATGGGAGGACGTTCGCGCCGCGCGGCGCGCGGCGCGCGGGGGGTGGCGCGGCGGGGCGGGCGGCCCGGGCATGACCTACCAGAGCCGGGCCCGGTCGCACGCGGGGCCCTTCGGCCCCGCGCTGGTCTGGACCGGAGCAACACCGCCGGGGGCAGGGGCACCCCCGGCTTACGGCTGGGGCGTCAGATAGCCGGCGATGATGACGGCGGCGCCGGTGAGGTCCTCGGCCGTGGTGATCGGCTCGTTCCACGACGTCCAGAACCACATGCGCCCACGGTCGCTGTCACGCCCCCGGCAGATCACCGTGTCCGCCGGTCGCGGGCCGCTCTGGTCTTCGCCGGCGGCGGCGATCACGATGAGACTGGAGCCGCCGAGCCGGGTCTCGAACTGCTTGGCGTCCAGCACCGTTTGGAGTCTGGCGAGGTGGCTGTAGGCGGGAACCGGCTTCTCAGCCATCGATCTCGCTCCACATTCCCAGCCCGGACATCATCCGATCGACGGCCAGCTCCGGGTCGTCGATCGGCGCGAGCTCGACGCCCGTCGTCCACGAGTACACGCCACGCCGGGCGGCCACGACGCGCAGGATCCCGGCGCGGGTCTGGGTGGAGACCGTCAGGCCGAAGATCTTGGCGGTCAGGCCCCGGGCCCGGAGGGCGTCGCGCAGCGCGAAGATGGCGTGACGGCAGTCGAGACGATCCACCTCGTCCAGTGCCTCGCGAAGTCCGCCGTAGGACGAAGCGCCGACGGTCATGGGGCCGCCGTGCCCGCCCTTGCGGGATGCCCGATAGGCCGGGTCACCCGGACCCGCCTCAATCTCCCAACCCTGGAACTCGGCGCGCAGATCGGCGAGGTCCAGGCTCGCCGAGTCCTCCGCCTTGGGTACGTTGCCCATAGCCGGACTCCATTTCCGGTAAGGCCCCGGAACACCGGCGTGCGCCCGCTGGCCGGGGCCGTCTTGTGTGGACGGCGGGTCCCGGCTCCCATTTGCTCGGCGCGAGGCTCCGCCTGAAGCCAGTGAATCCATGTCCTACGCCACGGAGATAGGTGACAATGGGCGTCACGAAGAGGGCGACAAAGCCCTTGTCACCCTTGGCACCTCGGCCCTCTCCCGGAAGGGTCCGCGACATGAACGAGTCCGACCGTCCAGCCTGGGCGATTCGCCTCGAATTCGAGCGCGATCAACGCGGCTGGGGGAAATGGGACATGGCGCGCCGGCTGTTCGCGGGCGTGGGGATCACGCATCCCGAGACCAAGCAAGTCAAGGCTCTGGCCAGGCAGATCTCGCGCTGGGAGGCCGGCCTGCACTGTCCTCGGCACTGGGCGGTCGCCATTGCTGCCCTGTTCGGCGTTGCCCCCGATGACCTGTTTCCTCCATTGCCGGATTCGGCGCGGTCGGCCACTCAGCACTCTGATCCGGACGACGACTGGGGGCGGGTGAGCGAACTGCTGCGCCGGGTTTTCTTAAAGCAGGGGATCGCATTCACCGCGCTACCCATCATGGGCCAGGGGCATCGCGTCGTCCAGGCGATGGAGATCCTGGGCGGCGATCATCTCAGCGGCGTCGTGAACAACCTCGGCGAACTGATCGACCACTACGCGATGACGATCTGCGCCCTGCCTCCGGCAGAGGTGTCCGACGAGCTGCTCACCGTCCGGTCGTACGCCAAGGAGTTGCACGGCCGCTCGGACTCCTCCCCGCGGACCGCCGATCTGGCGCTGGCGGCGGGGTGGCTGTCGCACCTGCTCGCCGTCGCGGCCTGCGACATGGGCGAGCACGCCGCCGCGCGGCTGTGGTGCTCGGACGCCGAGCGCCGCAGCGAGGAGGCCCGGTACCCGGACCTGGCCGCCTGGTCGGTGCTGACACGCGCGATGATCGCGTTCTATCAGGGACACTCGCAGCATTCGGCGTCGCTGGCGGCACGCGGCCAGCAGATCGCCCCGATGGGCACCGTGGTCCACGCCAAGCTCGCCTCGCAGGAGATGCGCGCCGCGGCGATGGCCGGCGCCGACGACCGGATGGCCCGCGCGCGACGCCATGCCGCAGCGGCAATCTCGGCGCTCCCTGACGGCATTCCGGAGGCTGGCGCATTCTCGATCGCCCTGGCCGAGGATCCCCCGTACACGGCGACCTCACTGCTGCTGGCAGGGCATTCGCGGGAGGCCGTGGCCGCCACCGGGCGCGTCATTTCGACCGTCTACCGGCCTGAGGCGCGCCAACGCGGCGAGCACCCGTCCGGATATGCGCGCTCGCTGCTGATCCTGGGCCTCGCCCACGCTGAGGTCCGGCAGCTCGACGAGGCCGTCGCCGCCGGGCATGACGCGCTGGCCGGCAGTCGCCCGGCCTGGCCGACCATGGTGCTGGCCAAGCGGCTCGATAGGGTCCTGGCCGAGAACTTCGCAGGCGCCCGCCAGACCGCGGACTACCACGCCCGCTACCTGGAGGTGTCCGCCCTCCCGGCGGGGGGCGGCCTGCCGCCGGCCGCCATCGACGAGGATCCTGGATGACCGACGTCAGCCCCGAGCAGTTCCCTGCCATCACCCGCTTCGTGGACATCCAGGCGCCGCCGCCGGACGGCGAGCCCAGCGCGTACTTCCTCTTCGGGACCAACCAGGTCCCGCCTGTGGACATCGCCGCCGAGCGGTATCATCAGGGCGTCGCACCGCTGATCATCGCGACCGGGGGCGTCAACCGGCACAACGGCATCGTCGAGGGCCAGGTCTTCCGGGAGCGGCTCATCGAGCGAGGCGTTCCCGCCGACGCCATCCGGGTCGAGGACCGGTCGGCTGACACCTGGCAGAACGTCGAGCACGCGCTGCCGTTCCTGCGCGAGGCGCTCGCGGCCGGACTGACGGTCACGGCCGTGTCCAAGTGGTACCACCGCCGCGCGATCAACGTCATGAAGACCGTCGCGCCCGAGGTCGGCCCCTTCCATGCGATCGCCTGGGATCCGGTCTACTCCGGCAAGCCGGTTACCCGGCAGGACTGGCCGAGTATCCCGGCCGGCAAGCGCCGAGTGATCCGCGAATGGGATGAGGTCTCCCGCCGCGTCGCCGACGGCAGCTTCGCGGCTGCCGAGCGGTCCGACGACGCCTGGCGCTGACCGCCTCCCGAAGCGTCCCCGAAGCTTTCCCGGTCGGCCATGCGCGCCGGCCCGCCTACAGTCCATGAAGCCCGCTCAGGGCGCTGCCGCCCGGCCCCCTGGCCGCGTTTGCCGTTCACGCCGATGGCGTCTGACAGCCACGCGGCGATGCCAATGATCATCCATCCGGGATGAGTTCCGCCCAGTTGGCGTCGGTGCGCCGGGCGGCGCTGGCATGGACACGATCGCCCGCCGAGACTCCGGCACACGCGCGACCCGCCTGCGGATTACACCTGTGTTGCGTCCGGCTCCTGGTCAGGGACGGTCTCTCCCAGTGGCGGCATGCGGTCGCCACGAACAAATCATCCGAGTGGCGTGCAAGACGAGGGCGCCACAAACAAAACGAAAGAGGTGTGCCCTTATGCGTAAAGGGGTGCGCGAAGTCTCGGGAGACCGGGGCTTCCAACACACCGCCTTGATGGCGGTGCTGCGGGTGATCCAGAACATCCTGGGTCTCACCCGCCTGAACTCGGGAGCCGACGGCGTCGCCTGCTTCACCGTCAAGACGACGGCGGGGGAGGTCGCGCTGAAGGCGATCCTGCGGAACATCCGTCGGACCATCCTGCTGGTGGATCTCGACGGGAGCTTCTGGTGGCCGGTGAGGTGGCCGAAGTGGCCCCACATCCTGTGCCAGGTTCGCAGGCTCTTCTCCCTTCTCGGCAAACGCCGGCTGTTCCTGATGGCCTACCTGACTGGACGGGCCGTCGAGCAGCTCAAGATGTTCGGGATGCTCCTTCCGGGGGTCGTGGCCTGGTGCCAGTTCGGCGCCCAAAGGTGGCAGGACGGCAACCAGGACGACCTGCTTCCGGTCCCGGCCGGGCTTGCCGAAGCGATCTCGGTGCTGGAGAAGAACAAGAAATACAGTGTCGAGCAGAAGACCCACGCGGTCGCCGTCCACTGGACGGCGGACGCCTCCGAGGACGAGGTCGAGCAGCTGCTCGACCAAGTCCAGGCGCTGGCCGTCAAGTACGGTCTCGCGTGCCACCCGGGCAACCTGGTGGTCGAGCTCAGCCCCATGGGGCTGAGCAAGAAGGTCTCGGCCGCCGCCTTCGCCCGGCAGTACCTGCCGGCCGAGGCGATCGAGGAGTTCGTGCGGGGGTTCACCCCCGCCGAGCGGGAGGTCTACGAGCAGATCTGGGCGTCCCTCGGGGCATCCGGTAACAGGGTCGTTCCCTCCGGGGACTGGCCCTACTTCGTGTACATCGGAGACAGCGCCCCTGACGAGGGCGTCTTCCATGTGCTCGACTACCTGCGCGACCTGGGCATTCCCGTCCTCAAGGTGGCCGTGAAGGGGTACAAGCCCCTCGAAGACCAGGCCGACATCGTCGTCGACGGTCCGGCCGGTGCTCTGCTGTTCGTCCAGGAGTTGGAGTTCCACACGGCTCCCTGGTGGATGCGGTACCTGCGGCGTCGCTTCGGCCTCGCCGCCTGACACAACCCCCGGCTTCCAGCCGGGTCCGAGGACCCCCGGACGCAACGTCCGGGGGTCGCTCATTTGCCGCTTCAACACATCTTCGTACGGTCCTTGACGAACCCTTGTGTTCGCTCGGCGCGGTCGTCTGGAAGCTCGTCCTTCCGTGAGGACGACCCCTTTGGACGGGGGATTGCGATGCGCGACCTGGTTTCCGGCGGGAACCTTCCGCTGCCCGACGGCACGATCTCGATCGAGGTGCAGGGGCCCTTCGATCTGTCCGCGTTGATCACGGGCGATGACCGCAAAGTGAGCGGCGACGAGGACTTCGTGTTCTTCAACCAACCGTCGGCTCCAGGAGCCAGCCTGCGGCCCGGAGCGGTCGTGGTCGATCCGCCGCGGCTGCGGGCCGGGGCCAGCCGGGTCACGGTGGTCATCAGCGCGGCCGACCCCGGGACTCCGCTGAGCGGCCTGCCCGCCCCGGCGCTGCGGGCCGTCGGGAGCAACGGTGCGGTGGTGGCCCGGTTCACCCCGCCGCGTCCGGGGACCGAGACCGTTCTTCTGCTTGTGGAGATCTACCGGCGCGGCGCCACGTGGAAGCTACGCGCCCTCGGCCAGGGGTACGCCGACGGCCTGGCGGGGCTGGCCCGCGACTTCGGTGTCGACGTCTCCGACGACGGCAACCAGGCGCCTCCCCCACCACCGCCTCCCCCTCCGGCCGCGGCGCCGCCACCGCCGCCTGCCGTCAGCCGTCCCGTCCGGCCGCCGGCCGCCGTCGCCCACCTGAACGGCTTCGGGCACCACGCCAGCACCTTGCGGGCCAGGAGCGGGCTGCCGCCCATCACGCTCGACGGCCGGCTCACCGCGGCCGCGCAGGCGCACGCCGCGGCCATGGCCGCGCAACGCCGGCTCGACGCCGACGGGCCGGACGGCATGTCGGTCTTCGACCAGGTCAGCATGCACGGTTACATCTACCTGACCATCGACGAGCAGCTCGTGTCCGGTCCGCGCACGCTGGAAGAGTTCATCCAGTACTACCTGGACGGCGGGCAACAGGTGGAGGCCCTGCGCAACGGGGATCTCTGTGACGTCGGTATCGGCCACGCGTCCGGGAGGGGCCGCGACCGCGACCTCTACTGGACGGTGCTGTGGGCGACACCGTTCTCCCCGGCTGGCCGGACGCGGTTCGCCGCCGAGGTCGTCTCCCTCACCAACGCCCAGCGGGCCGCCCATGGGCTCCGGCCGCTGGCCGACGATCGGTGCCTGACCGCGGCGGCCCAGGCGTACAGCGAGGACATGGCCGCCCGCCGCTTCTACTCCCACACCTCGCCCGAGGGAACGCAGCCCTGGGACCGCGCCGCCGCGGCCGGCTCGACGCACCTGGGCATCGGCGAGAACATCGCCTGCGGCCAGCGCTCGCCCGCCGAGGTCGTGCAGGGCTGGATGGACAGCCCTGGCCATCGCGCCAACATTCTCAAGCCCGACTTCACCCACATCGGGATCGGCTTCCAGGGGGGCGGCAAGGCGGGTACCTACTGGACGCAGCTCTTCGGGTCCGTATAGGCGACCGAAAGGCCACAAGTTCCTCTTCCGCGTTTGCCGACCGCGGAGAATCCGGCACGGTCATTCCTGCCTGGTCGTCGAACCGGGCCGTCCGCACGGAGCGTGCGGGCGAAGGACAATCCAGAAGGAGGGGTGACACGTGTCATTCCCACTCAGGCGCTACTTCGCGCAGCCCTGGGGCCAGGAGGTGCCTGACATTCCGCAGGTACTCAGCCAGGTCACGATGGCGGCAGGCGAGACCCACGCCGGCCTGCATCGCGAGGTCGGCGGACCGCGCCGGCCGCTGCGGGGCAGTTCGCTGGACGCGCGCCGTCGGTTCGAGTCCCTCGTCGAGGGGCTGAGCCTGCACGGCATGGTCCCCAGGAACGAGGTCGTCGTCGACAGCACGGCGGGCGGTCCGGACGGCCTCGTCTTCGCCGGGTCCTCCAACGGCGCCGACGTCGACCACTGGTGGGTCGGAGGCGACCTGAAGCACGCGTTCAGGACCGCCCCCTTCATCACGCTCCTCGTGGGCGCCGGCAGCCTGCGCGGCAGGCGCCGTGCGGTCGCGCGGACACCGGAGTCCACGGTCCCGCTGGGCCGGCTGACTTCGGGGCACGTTCTGAAGAGGATGGACGAGCGCATCGAGTCCATCGGCTTCGGATCCAAAGGCCATACCCTCGGGACACGGGAGTCGTTCTCGCTCCTCGCCGGGGCGGTCGCCCAGCTGGTTCGCGCCCTGCCCACGGACGGGCCCGCGGTCCGGCTGCGATTCCGCGTTCCCACAGTGGAGCACTGGCTTCCGCTGCTCCCCGCGCTGCACGAGGACCGCGTCCTTCCGGACGTTTGCACCACGTGGTTCGAAAGGACGAGGCGAGACCGGTTCCTCTTCGAGACCGGGTTCACCGGCCTCCTGGCAGAGATGCTGGGCAACGACTGGCACCGTGTACAGGTGGTCTCCGACGACGCGCTTCATGTCGTCGGCAAGCACCTCGAAGCGGCGGTCCTCCGGGGTGAGAGGCCGGTCGTGGCCGACCTCCTCGTCAGTCTGCGGAAAACGGGCGGCCTCTGGGGGTCCGTCCTGCATCCGCGCACCAGGGCGGCGATCCGGCGCGAACTCGAAGCCGAGTGGCGGCTCGGGTCCGAGGATCCCTCGGACCTGGAGGGCCTCAACGGCCTCGTCAACATGGCCGACGTCGTCAACCTGATGACCTACGGCCGCGAGGGCCTCGCCATCGTGGTCGACGAGGCAGGTGCGGCAAGGCGCATGATCGGCCTCGCCGAGCGCTTCGCCCGGCGTCACCCGGACGAGGTGCCGCCGATGATCGCGATCGGCAAGCAGGGGAAGATCTTGGGCGGGACGCCGGGGCCGTACGGCCCCTTCGCCCGGTTCCGAGGGAACCCCAGGAACATGATCGTCCTCGACTCGGGCGACCCCTCCCAGGGCAAGCTGGTGCCGAGCGGCGACGTGTTCCGGGAGCTCTACTACCCCTATGCGGCGTGACCGCATAGGGTGAGCCCCACATAGGTGTCCCGGTGGGAGCGGCTTCGAGCCGCCCCCACCGGGACACTTTTTTGTGGGCCCCTGATCGTTTCCCCCTCGCCTCCGACGGTGACCCGGTTGCCCTTCGGCATCCGCTTCGCACGGTCGTCATTGCCTGCCGATTCCTCGGGACCGGCAGATCCAAGCCGCAATCGAAAAAGGGAGACCAACGTGTCAACACCCGAATCCATCAGGGCTCTCGCGATGCGAGCCCTGTGCACGCTCCTCGCATGGCTCGTCGTCATCTTGTCCGTGTTCGGCATCTCGATGGTGCTCGCCACGGGAAGCCCGAACAACGCCATGGGCATGATCACAGCGGCGACGAACGTCACGGCCCTGCTCTTCCTGGGGGCCCTGCGCGTTCCGCGCGTCCGCGGGATCGCGGGAAACCGGAAGGTCGGCTGGGACGAGATCGTCGCGAACTGGTCGATGTTCCGGGAGGAGATCCTCAAGGTCGCGATCTTCCCCACGGTCGCCAACCTGTTCTGGCTGACGGCGTTCAACCTGCTCGTGCACTCGACCAGGGCGGAGTCGGCGGAGAACTGGCCGACCGACATGCTGATCGCCCTGCCGCTCATGGGCGTGGCCCTCGACTGCTACTTCATGGCCTGGAAGACGATCCTGTCCATGCGACGCAAGGCGGTCCGCGGCGGACGTCACCACCCCGCGCTGGGTGTGGTGCTCGGAAGCCTGCTCACCGCCCCGTACAGCCTGCTGGCACTGGCCCTCGGCGCTCTGGCCTCGGCCATCACCTGGCAGGTCCTCATCCCCTGCGCCATCGCGGGAACCACGACGTTCTTCGCGGCGCTGATCACCCTCCGGGCGGTCCCCGCGGCGAAGAACTGACGAATGCGCTGAAAGGCGCACCCACGATCCGGGGTGAGGAGGAGCGATCCTCCCTACCCCGGTTCTTGCTTCTAGCGCACGGGGCGGGCCTCGTGGCCTTTACCATCGCACGGCGGCCCGCGACTGCCCGCGATCACCCGCTGAGAGGTTTGTTCCGAAAAACCCGCCACCACTACAACGCGCCGGACAGCGGCTCCCACGCCGACGTCACTCCAGACGGAAGTGCCGCAACGACGCCGCCGAACTCCCTCACGGCCGCCCGACAGGGCTGCTCGGCGAGTCCAGCCAGATGCGTTGCCCCTCCAGGGTCACCCCGCACCGGGATGCCTCCGGTTTACCGGCCGCCGCCTAGCGTTCCTCCACGTCGGGGTACAGGGCCTGATCTCGAACCACTGATGCTCCCCCGGGCGCGAGTGCCATGCGTTGCCATGCCTCGTTAAGACCGGACAGTAGCTGTCACAAGGCTAAACAAACCAAACGAAAAGGTGATTTCGCATGGAACAGCCGCTTCTCGAACGGCACGAGGCCATCTACGCACTCAGCAAGATGGGCCTGCGTTCCAGCAACGTTTCCGTCGCAGCCGACCTACTCCTCGGTCTGATCGCTACCGCGCAGGCTAAGGCGACGCGGGACCCCGCCTATGCGGTCGTCTTCCAGAACCGACTGTCCCTTGGCATGCAGGGCGTCCTACTGATACAAGGGGGCATTTCGGTGGACGACGCAGAGCTCGTCCTCATCCGGAGGCCGATCATGGGGACCATCTACCGCGTAAGGATCGTGTTCGGCGACGAGTAACACGAAGTCCCGCTCGGCCTAGGTGTTCTGGGTGGGATCTGCACTTGGCGGGAGGGTGGGTCGCCACGACCTGCCCGCCCGCCCCTCTCCTTCTTCCAGGACAGCACGGTTCGTTTGATCGCGGTGATGTGCCCGCTTGTGCTCAGCCGGCTGTAGAGCCCAGGCCTGGCGGGGATCGGCGCCGTGATCGGGATCGTACAAAAGCAGAAGCGGGGACGGAGTGGTGCTCCGGCCCCGCTTCAAAGGGTGGTCAGCGGCTCATCATGACACCGCGGACCAGATCAGGCACTGAGCGGCGCGTTGTCGGGCTTGTCGCCCTTCAGCGTGACGCGCAGTGCGGCTGAGACCACGACCGCGATCCCGACCCAGACCCACGTGTCGGGGAACTGGTTGTCGGAGAGCACGCCCAGGGTCACACCCAGCACACCGATGAGCGCCGCGAGCGGGGAGTCCAGCAGGTACAGGACACCCGTGATCCGGTCGCTCACCTTGCCGGTGGCGAGGTCCTGGATGACGGCGGGGAGGGTGAGCGCGAGCACGCCCGCCACCACCGAGATGCCGATGACCTTCAAGGAGAGCGCCACCTCCATGCCGCCGCCCATGTACCTCCCGGCGACCCAGACGGTGAAGACGGTCAGGGGGACCGACACCAGGTTGGCCACGGCCAGCCCGCCCTTGGTCTTCTCCGGGTCCATCTTGCCGAAGACGCACACGATGTAGTTCCAGAAGCACACGGCCGCTGCGACCGCGGCGACCAGGCCGATGGCCGTGTCGGCGTCGAAGTCGTCCAGCCACTTCCACGGCTGGTTGACCAGGACGACGCCGCCGAAGGCCGCCGCACGCAGTGCGATCTGCTCCCAGGCCCACATCTTGACGGGACGTGACTCGCCCAGGCTTCGGAGGATGCCGGGGTTGTCCGGCTTGCCCCAGAAGCCCACGAACAGCGGCCCGAGGGCCGTGATCGCGGCGGTCACGCCGAGTCCGAGCTTGGCGACCGCGATGACGTAGGTCACCCCGATCACGCTGTTCGAGACACCGACGCGGATGACCGATTCCCACATCAAAGAGCCGAAGTCCCTGACTCCGAAGCTCCCGTACATGCGGGCGTACCCCAGCAGCAGGAAGCTGCCGAAGACGCTCATCCACAGCGCCGCCGCCAACGAGTCGACACGGCTGCTCAGCGCGAAGCCCGACTGCTGGATCAGCAGTTCGAGCACGATCAGCCCGCCGCCGACCAGACGTAGGCCGCGGGCAGTTTTCCCCTGTGACATAGAGGGATCCCTTTGCGTCGCACCCCGGCCGAACCGGGGCGCAGGTGGTGGTTCCAAGGAACCGCCATGCGTCCTGACCGACCGGCCAGGACGCACCCTTGGTTCCCTGGGAACCTCGGACGCGTCCCGGCCATGCGGCCGGGACAACCGTCTGACTCCACGAGCCAGACGTTGGGGACCGTGTCAAGCTGATCGGAAAGCGCAACCAGGCTGGGGCCCCTTTCGCGCACCCGCTCGAAGTCCAGGGCAAGCCGAGGACCGAGCTCAGCACCTGATCGCGGCTGCGCGCGGCCGCCGGTGATCGGGCACGGCGGGGAGGGCGACCTCCCCGCCGTTCTTTTGTGACACCGGCAACACAATCGTCATAACGATTTTTCACTTGCCAATTCGCCTTCGTTCAACACAGTCCATATTGCGTGGCTCAATCACGCGAGTGGCTTCCGAGCCACGTCGTCCCGGCTAGGTCGGGGCGTCAGCACAACCCACAGGAGAGTGCTTATGGCACGCCCGGAACCCAGCGGTCCCATCCGCTGGACAACCGAGTCGGACCCGAAGGGTCCCGACTCGTCCCGCATCACCCCCGTCCACCTGGGGCGCGAGTGGACCGAGATCGCGCCGAACTGGCTGTGGCTGCCCGAGTCGAGGAAGGGTGCCCTCGGGCACCTGGACTTCGGTACGGGTAAGGCCATGACCAAGGCACGCCGAAAGGCCAAAGACCTGGCGACGGGTCTGAGGCTCTCGGCGGATCCGGACACCGTGGCAGGCGAGAGCGCCGTCTCCGAACTCCGGTTCAGGGACGACGGTTCCGTGTACGTGCAGGCGTTCTACTCCGAGTTCCAGCTCGGCAACGCCTTCGAGCACGTGCTCATCCACGGCGAACCGGGCAAGGTCCTGGCCGACAGGCCTGAGACCGTGTCCATCGTCCTGGGTGGCTGCAACGGCTCCAACAGGGCCACGATCTCGACCAACCCCGAGGGCCGGCGGACTGCGTTCCAGCTCGGCTCACACGGCGCGGACGGGAACGTTCAGGAGTACATCACCTCGGCCGGATTCGTCCGGGGGCTTTCCTTCTACGAGCAGAACCTCGCGTACGTGGCGACCCGGTTCGCCGCCAACGCGATGCTCCACTCGCCGGAGAGCGCCCGGTTCCCGGTCGTGAACGATGTGCCGTGGAGGGCGTACTGGCTGTACATGCACGACGCATTGCGCCAGTCGAAGACCTCCGCGTACGCCTACGATCGGTGGCGCGACGAAGCCACCCGTCGGTGCCGTCTCGGACGGGATCGCAACGTGGAGCTCCTTCGGGAGGTCCTCGGCGACCAGTCCGCCAAGGCGGAACTCATCGATCGGGACGAACTCGTGCACCTCGATCAGATCCTGGAGGACATGAAGCCGGGGCGAAACGCTCCAGAACTTCAGGTCCTGGTGGACACGATGCGGAACTCGGGGGACATGCTCTGGAACCTGATCCTGGATCCGGACCTCCGGACGAAGGTGAAGTACCGGAACAAGTTCCTCAGCCCGGAGCTCCAATCAGTGCAAGACCTGTGCGGAGCCTCCTACGTGGTAGCGGTGCTCCGGCAGATGCTTGTCGGGGCGGTCATGTCGGTCAACGACTACGTGGAACAGACCATCGAGCACTACGTGCAGGAGTGGACCAAGGTCCTCACCGAGCACGCGAAGGTCACGTTCCGCGGCACGTCGTGCGCCGTCTACCCCTTCGCGCATTTCGTCCCCCGCGAAAGGGGGGAGGTCATGTACCGCAGGGACCCCGGACGTATCGTGACGGTCAACGACCCGATCGGTATCTCGGGCTTCCACGACGGGGAATGGGTCGACCCGGTCGACCTGCTCCCTGGAAGCTACCTGTGGTAGCCGTGTAACGGCCACCGAAGGGAATCAACATCTCCGGCGGAGCGGCTTCGGCCGTTCCGCCGGGGATCCGCACGCTCCCTCCAGCCGGAGGGAGTAAGCACACCGGTGCCCCGGTGGGGACGGCTGACGCCGTTCCCACCGGGGCATCTCTTTGTTCCGGCCGCGCCGCCGGTGGATCCGACGAGAAAAGGCACCCCACGTCCACGACGTGAGGTGCCCTTCTGCTGCCGGCGTCCGGTCGAACCTGGGCTAGGCCAGGGCCGTCCAGACGTACTTCGGGTGTCGCTGCCTCGGGACGCGCAGGTTCGGCTGGTGCCCGATGAGCGCTTCGTCGAGGTCGCCGCCGGGGAAGTTCTCGTCGGCACCGACCCAGAGGAGCTGGCGGAACTCCGGCAGCTCACCGTTGTAGAAGACACGGGCGGCGCGCATCAGCGCGGTGCCGTGCCAGCTCTCGTGGACCCTGACGGGCTTCACTTTCAGGGGAATCGGCAGTCCGCAGTCGACCTCATCCAGCCTGAGCAGGTCGAGGTCGAAGCCCGCTGCCACCACAGCCTTCTGGAGGACGTGATGACGGTCGCCGACGGGCTGGCTGTAGCCGAGGGGCCGACCACAGATCAGGAACTCCGGCTGGCGACGGTTGTGCCACCGGCCGAGGGTGTAGGACCAGGCCGGTTCATCACTGTGAACCACCGCCCAGCCGCGGCTGTTGACCTGCGAGATGAGGATGTCGACCGCGGGTCCACCCGTCTGATCCCCCTTGTCGATCACGCAGGGGCACGCTGATGTCCGATTAGGTTCGGTCATCGAAAAACCTCCTTCTTTGTTTTGTCAGGACCCGCTTGCCTTGCCGGGACCCACTGAGAACCGTCCGGGCGCGGCGGCTCACGACCACGCACGCGCGCCCGGTGGCCGAAGTCGGCAGCCACGGGGCACGAACCACGGACTGTCGAGATGGAGGCCGGACGACGAGTGGGATGCCATGGGAAACGACCAACCGGACTACTACGAGCTCCTCGGCGTGGAGCGGACCGCGCCCGCGGAGGAGATCACCCGGGCATACCGCCGGGCGATGCGCGCGGTGCATCCCGATGCCAGCGGCACCTCCGGGCTGTTCCGTCTGGTCAAGACGGCGTACGACACGCTGAAGGACCCGGCGTCCCGCGCCGCGTACGACGCCCGCTCCCGTACGGTTCCGCCCGAGCCGCCGCCCAGGCCTCGGCCCCGGCCCGAACCCGAACCGAAGCCGCGGCCGGATCCGGAGAACGGGAAACAGCAGTACAGGCAACAGCAGCACACGAGGCAGCAGCAGACGAGGCAGGAGGGCACGGAGCAGGGGTACAGGAAGCAGCAGGAGACGAAGCAGCAGAACACGAAGGCCGGTCCGCGGCGCCCCTATGGCACCGGCTCATCCCAGCCCGGCGTCTCCTTCACGAAGCCCCGGCCGCCTGAACCCGAATCGGTCCCGCGCGTCCGCCCCCGGTTCGGTGCTCACTGGTTCTGGGTGGTGGCCATCGTCGTCTGGACGGTGGCCGCCCTGGCCGCGGTGTACGCGCTGTGGCCCGCCGGCTTCCCGGTCGGGTTCATGCTGCTCCTGCTCCTGCCGCTGATCGCGCTGCCGGTCGTCGCGCTGGAGCCCACGCTGCGGTCCCAGTCGTGGCTCTGGGCCGTGTGCGTGCTGCCGTTCGTGGCCGCCGCCGGGCTCGCCGCGGCCGACGCCGACGGCGGCGCCTTCTGGACGCTCTGCGCCGCGCTGGCGGGGCTCGCCACGGGGGGCGCGGGGCTGGCGGCCGCGCCGCACATCGTCCGGCAGGGCCGGGAACTGGACCGGCTGATCGCCCCCGACTCACTCGGCTACCAGATCTTCAACGTGCCCGGAGCAGGACTCGACGGCGAGCCGGCGCGCCAGCAACTGGCACAGGAGAGCGCCGCGGGGCTGGAGAGGATCGCGCAGCTGAACGGCGTGCGGATCGTGCACGCGATCACCGCTCCGCAGCCGCCGGGACACGCCCTCCCCTATGTCGACCACGTCGTGATGCGCGGCAACCGGCTCGCCCTCGTCATGGCCCGCCGCTGGCCCGCCGGGACCTACGCCTGGACGGGCAAGGGTGTGATCACGACCGTCGGACGCCCGTTCTCCGACGGCGACACCGGCATCGCCGCCGCCGTGAAGGAGATCCGCAAGGTGGTACCGCGCGGAGTGCGGGTCCGGGGGTTCGTCGCCGTGCTTCCGGCAGACCCCGTGCGGTCGCCTTCGGTGAAGTTCCCGGTGCCCGAGAACGGCGACCTGCACGCCGGGGACCTGGCACAGGTCCGCGAGCGGATCGAGGCCTGGCTCGGGGAGGGCGACCCGGTCGTGCACCGCCGCGCGCTCGCCGCGCTGCTGCCCCATCTCCGCCACCCCTGAGCGGATCGGGCGTCAGCAGAGCGGAGCGCGGCCTCCGGCGGCGCAGAGCCAGCCGACGGCCTCCGACACCGTGCGGACCGGCACGACCCGTACGCGGGTGCCCTTGGCCGCCGCGGCCGCGACAGACCGCTGCCAGATCGGCACGAAGAGCACGTCCATGCGCGCCTTCGCCGCCGCGTCCACCTTCTCGGGTATGTCGCCGACCGCGGTCACGTCCCCGTCGAGGCTGATCCCGCCGGTGCCGGCGACGCGGCGCCCACCGGTCAGGTCGCCCGGGGTGAGCGCGTCGACCCGGGCCAGCGTCAGGATGAGCCCCGCCGAGGGGCCCTCCACCGAGCCGAGCGGGTAGGCGGTGGCCGAGACGGCAGGGCCGGCCTGCGCCCCGGCGAGCCGGCCCGCGGGCATCCGCCGGATCTCGGCGGTCCCCCACGTACCGCCGGAGCCGTACGGCACGACGAGCACACGCACGGTCGTCCGCCGTACCGTCACGGCCTCCAGGTCGGACGGCGCACGCAGCGGGGTCAGGTCGCCGGCTTCGCCCGCCGCCAGCAGGACGTCGCCGGGGTGAAGACCGGTGGAGCGGGCCGGCCCGGTGACCGCGGTCACCTGCAGACCGGCGGCGGCCAGGGGTGCCCGCCCGGCGGCGAGCTGGGCGGCGACCAGCACGGCGTGGGTCTGCGAGGTGCTCATCACGTCCTCGGACCGGGGCGGGCCCTTGTCGCCGCCGGACCCGCCTCCGTCGGCCCGTATCGTGCGTTCTCCGGTGAGCTCCGCCTTCGCGTACTGGAGCCAGTTGCTGCGCTGCACGCGGGCCGTCAGGACCGACCAGGACCCGCCCTCGGGCCGGCCGACCTCGATCGCCGGCCCTGGACCGACGCGGTCGTACGGCGAGCCGCTCATCCCGAAAACGGCCAGGACGACGAAAGACGCGATCACGCCGTACAACACGCTGCGCCTCAACGACATCCCAGCCCGTTCACTGCCGCTCCGGACGACCGGCTTCACCGGGCGCCCACAGCGTGGAGGCGCCGTCCGTAAGGACGAGGAGGATGCGCGGCACGATGCCGGACGGTGCTCTTCGAGTTTTGTCGGTGGCGGTCGGTAGCTTTCTGGGCATGTCCCGTTACCGTCTGCAGCCGACACCTGCTCAGGAGCAGGCGTTGCTGGAGCATTGCGGGCACGCCCGGTTCGTCTGGAATCTCGCGGTCGAGCAGCACGCTTGCTGGCGGCCGGGCCGCCGCTCGGCGCCGCGGTTCGCCGAGCAGTGCCGCCAACTCACCCGGGCGCGGGCGGAGTTCGCCTGGTTGCGGGCGGGGTCGGTGACGGTGCAGCAGCAGGCGCTCAAGGACTTCGCCCAGGCCATGGGTAACTTTTTCGCAGGCACTCACCGGCGCCCGACCTGGCGCAAGGCCGGACGCCACGAAGGGTTCCGGATCGTGGCCGTCAGGCCTGGCGACGTGCGGCGGGTGTCGCGGCGGGTCGGTCAGGTGAAGGTGCCCAAGGTGGGGTGGGTGCGGTTCCGCTGGTCCCGGCCCGTCCCCAGGGACGCTAAATCGTTCCGGGTCACCCGGGATCGGGCGGGGCGCTGGCATGTCGCGTTCGCCGCGATCCCCGACCCCATGCCCGCGCCCGGTACGGGTGAGGTGGTGGGGGTAGACCGAGGTGTGGCCGTCAGTGCCGCCTTGTCGACCGGCGACCTGCTCACTGCACCCGGCTTGCGAGAGACCGAGCAGGCTCGGCTGGCGCGTCTGCTGCGCAGACTCGCCCGCGCCCAGCGCGGCTCGAAGCGGCGCGCCAGGGTCAAGGCCGCGATCGCGCGATTGCGGGCCCGCGAGACCGACCGGCGCAAAGACTGGATCGAGAAGACCTCCACCAGCCTGGCCCGCCGGTTCGACCTGATCGCCGTCGAGGATCTCAACATCCGGGGTATGACCCGGTCGGCGCGCGGCACGGTGGAGGCACCAGGCCGCAAAGTGCGGCAGAAGGCAGGGCTGAACCGGGGCATCCTCGCCGCCGGCTGGGGTGTGCTGGTGACCCGGTTGGAGCACAAGGCCCCCGGACGCGTCATCAAGATCGATCCGCGTAACACGTCGCAGACCTGTAGCGCCTGTGGACATGTCGCCGGGGAGAGCCGCAAGAGCCAAGCGGTCTTCTCGTGCGTGACCTGCGGGCATCGGGCCAACGCCGACGTGAACGCGGCCATGAACATACGCGATACGGCCGCAGGGCATGCGGTCGCTGCACGGGGAGGCCCGCCGTTGGGCGAGCCGGTGAACCGTGAACCTCAACACGACCAGCCTTTGCGGGGTTGTGGTTGCTGTTGGGATCCCCCTCGCCCAGAGGGGGAGGACGTCAATCCGTTATCATTGCGCCGTGGCGCGGATCCTGCTGGTAGACGATGATGCGCGTCTCGTCAAGCTGGTCTCGGGTCTGCTGCGCAAGCGGCATTACCAGGTGGAGTCGGTCGCCAACGGGGAGTTGGCTCGGTTGGCGCTGCGCCGCGGCGACATCGATCTCGCGCTGCTGGACATCAACCTCCCCGACATCGACGGGCTGTCCCTCATCGACCAGTTGCGCGACGAGGGGAACACCACGCCGCTGATCTTGCTGACCGTCCGCTCCGAGCCGCACGAGCAGGCGCTGGGGCTGCGGCTGGGCGCGGACGACTACGTCGTCAAGCCCTTCCATCCGGAGGTGCTGGTCGCGCGGATCCAGGCGCTGCTGCGGCGCAGCGCGGGAAGCATCGCCCGGCACTCCGGCGAGACCCGCGGTGACCTGCTCGACATCCCGCCGGTGCGGGTCGACTTCACCGCCCGGCAGGTGTTCCGGGACGGATCCGAGGTGCGGCTGGCCCCCATGGAGTACTCCGTCCTGGAGTTCCTGGCGGTGAACCGCGGCCGGGCGGTCTCCAAGGAGGAGATCATGCTGCACGTGTGGGGCACCGACCGGGGGGTCTCCCGGACGCTGGCCGAGCACGTGTCCCGGCTGCGCCGCAAGCTCGGCGACGGCGTGATCATGACGAGGACCGGGTTCGGGTACCTCATTCCGGCGGCTCCGGAGGATTCCGCAGCCACAGCTCAGTGACCAGGACGTTCTGCGCCTCGAGCCGGCACCACATCTGGTCGCCGTTGGACTGCATGGTGATGCGCCACCGGGCCAGCCCCAGGTGATCACCGACCCCGTTGGTCACGCGCGCCGGCCAGGGCAGCCCGATCCGGGCCCGCATCGGCTCCAGATCGGACCGGGTCAGGTGCCGGGAGACCGAACGCACCGTGTGGACGGTGAAGTCGCCCTGCTCCCGTGCGGAGACCTGCGGGCGCATGAGCCCGCCCAGCAGCGCGTTGTGGGTCCGGACGGTGTCGGCCACGATCTGCTCGGCCCGCACGCCGGGCGAACGCACCTCCTCCAGGTCGGTGAGCAGCCGGGCGAGCCCGTCGATCGCCGAGCCGAGCAGCTTCACGTCCTCGGAGGCCGCCTCGCCGAGCAGCCCCGCGGTGACCGACGCGATGGTGAGCTCGCCCGCCATCCGGTAGGCGAAGCCCCGGGTGAACCGGTCGTGCCACAGTTCGGCTGGCGTTCCGGCGTCGCGATCGACGAGCACCGCGGAGGCCGCGGTCAGCGGGATCGCGGTGAGCGAGCCGCTGGTGAAGACCGACCGCCAGGTCAGCGCCTGGCCGGCCGCGACGAGCGAGTCCCGGTCGAGGCTTCCCCCGCCCGGAACGCTCAGATCGTCGACGCCGGAGGGTTGGACCCCCGCCCGTGCGTGCACCACCACGGGAAGCACGGGGGTCCCCCTCAGCCCTTCTCCGCGGCGGCCTTGTCGGCCACGAGCTGGTCGAGCGCCTCGCGGAGATCGGTGCCGGTCTTGACGACCCGGACGTAGTGCCCGGTCAGCCGCCCGGCGAGCTGGGCGTTCAGGCCGCCCTCGCCGATACCGCCGGAGAGCTGGTGCTCCTCGACGGCCACGATCGCGTTCCCGCGCTCGGCGAGGGCGTCGGTGACCTGCACCGGGTTCATGGCGTTGACCAGGAAGGTCGCCGGGTCGTTGGAGAACTCGATGATCTCCAGCCGCTCCCGTCCGTAGCCGTGGTTCAGCAGGCTCTCGGCGCCCTTGAGCCGGCTCGCGCCGCGGCCGATGCACGCTCCGCGCGCGTCGACGCCCGGGACGGTGGGCGCCACCGCGATCTTCGTCTTGGTCCCGGCGACCCGGGCGATGGCCTTGATGACGACCTTGCCGGAGAGCAGTTCGTCGACGAACCCCGCCAGCAGGCGTTCGACCAGCTCGGGCGCCGTCGCCGAGAGCATGAGCCGCTCCGAGCCGTCCGGCCCCGGGGACACGCCGACGACGAGCGCGACGACCTTGCTGCCCGACGCCAGCTGGGGCTGTGGAGCCCCCTCCGGGAGGTCGAAGGCGTCGGCGCGCGGCAGGAGGGCGTCGCGCGCCTCTCCGGTCGCGACGTCATAGACGGCGCAGCGGAAACCGTCCGGCCCGCTCGACTTGATGTGTGCGGTCACGGTCGTCCCGACGAGCGGGGATTCGAGACCGAGATCGCTGAGGATCGTTCGCACCGATCATCTTCCTTTCCGTTGGCAGACGGAGCCCGTGGCTCCGCCTGGTTTCACGCAGCCTAAGCGCGCACCCCCTGACCTCTAGAGTCCGGGCATTCCCGGATCCGCAACCCGACGCGGCGAACCGGCTGTGCGTTCCCTCGATCAACACACCGCGTGTACACCGAACGGACATCAACAGGTCAACACTGTGTCTACGTGATCTCAATTCTTTGTCAACGAACTTGTCGCGGAGGCCCCTCCCCGGACAGTCGCGCCACCCCCCGGCGAAGCGCTCAACTGCGATCTTCCGTCGGCGTTCGCGTGAGCGGCCGCCACAACCGTTCAACGGAGGTTCCCGCAGCCGTCCGAACGGCCTGCGAACGTATCAACGATCTGTTTCCGTTCCGACCGTTCCCGGGCCATCCGGCATCGAACGTGCATAGCTACAAAACTCCAGCCTCTGCATTCCTGACTAGCCGAGGGAGACGGATGGACATCGAGCAGCCAGCGCGTGGCGAACGCCCCACCGCCGACGAGTTCCGTACCCGCAATGACGAGCTCTTCGCCCGGCGCCACGAACTCCAGGAGCGGCTCACCGCGCTGCGCGCGAGGGCCGGCTCCGACGAGCTCGACATACTGTCGGAGCTGGTGTTGCGACGGGCCGAGCGCGAGTTCGAGGACCTCACGCTTGAGATCATGATTGCGAACTTCGGCCTCGTTCGCAGGTACGTCACCATGTTCACCTCGAAGTCCAGCGAGCACGTCGAGGACTTCGAGAGCGCCGGCAAGGTCGGGTTGCTGTGGGCGATCGCCTCCTACGACCCGAACCGCGGGCCTTTCGCCAGCTGGGCGTTCAAGCCCATCCAGCGGGAGGTGCTGCGCGCGGTGCGGGACGCCGATCATCCCAACCTCAATCCCGGGGACTTTGAGAAGCGCCCGGCCATCCTTGCGGCCGAGCGGGCGTTCCTTGAGCAGGCCGGACCGGACGCCCCCGTCGACCACGCCGACGTCGCGCGGCGCGCCGGGGTGACCGAGGCCCAGGTGCGCCGCGTGCTCGACGCGCCCCGGTTGGACAGCCTCCACACGGTGGCCGGCGCCCCCGGGGAGGACGAGGTCGCGTGGGAGGACCGGCTCCCCGACTCCGCCCCGAGCATCGAGGAGGAGGTGCTGCTCCGCTTCGACCTGCGCGCCCTCAGCAGCCGAGGCTTGCCGTTGCTCGACCCTCGCGAACGGTACGTACTGACGCGCCGTTTCGGGCTGGACGGCGAGCCGGAGCAGGCGCTGCGCGTCATCGGGGAACGGCTCGGGCTGTCCCGCGAAGGTGTGCGGCAGATCCAGCAGAAGGCCCTCGCCAAGCTGCTCCAGCCCATCGTCGACGCGTCCGACGGCCCTGGGCGACTCGAAGGAAGGGCAGGATGAACGACGGACGGGAGCACGCGGGCCGGCCCGGTGGGGGGCCGGCCGGCGGTGTCGAGGAGTCGACCCCGTGGGTCATCATCGATGACACCGACGCCTCCGCCGAGGAGCCCCCCGCCGCGCCGCCAGCGGCTGGGCCCGGGCAAGCGCCCGCCGCCCCCGCGCCCGAACAGCCGCAGGAGGCGGCGAAGCCCGCGCAGAGCGACCCCTGGGGCGCGCTCGGAACCTGGGACTCCATGGCGGGCGCCGCGCCCGCGGCACCTTCCGAGGCCCCTGCCGACGCGTGGGGCGCTTCCGCCGCGCCGCCCGGCTCCGGTGCCGAGGGCACGTCCGGCAACGGCTCCACCGCCGCCGGGCCGCAGGGCGCCCCCAGCGCCCCGTTCGGCACCCCCCACAGCGCCCCGTCGAGCACGCAGAGCGCCCCGGCGAGGGCGCCGCACAACGTCCCGCCCAACGCCCCGCACAGTCCGCCTGGCGCCCCGTACAGCGCTTCCCCGGGCCCTGCGCCCAGCGCCCAACACACTCCGCCAGGCGCCCCGCACACCGCTCCCCCGAGCCCTGCGCCCAGCGCCCCGCCGAACACCCAGTTCAGCGCCCCGCCGAGCAACCCGTTCAGCGCCCCGCCCAACGCCCCGCACGGCACCGCGCCGAGCAACCCGTTCAGCGCGCCGCCGAACGCCCCGCAGGGCACTCCGCCGGCCAACCCGTTCGGCGCGCAGCAGAGCGCCGCCTACAGCGCCCCGCCGAACGTCGCGCACAGCGCGGCGCCCGGCGCCGGCTACGGGCAGGCGCCCGAGACGGCGCCCGGGGCAGCGGCGCCGCAAGGCTGGCCTGGGCCGAGCGTGGTCTCCCAGCCGGAGCCGGCCGCCGCCTGGGGGGAGGCCGCGGATCAAAGCGGCACCGCCGACGCCGCGCAGAGCGCCTGGTTCTTCGACGAGGGCGCCGGCGAGGACGGCGGCAGTGCGGACAAGAAGGGCGGCCCCGTCGGGGCGATCCGCCGGGGCCTGTCCGGCCGCGTACCGCGGCCCAGCGCCCTCGACCTCGGCCCCGTCATCCTCACCCTCTTCATCAGCTGCATGGGCGTCCTGCTGGTCGTCGCGTCGCTCGTCTGGCGTCCGGACCTGCCGTGACCACCCCCGGGGCGCCGGCGGCCGAAGCCCGCATCGACGCCCCGGACCGACGGCTCAGGCCGGGGTCGCCTCCCAGAGATTCCGCATGGTCTCCTGGGCCTCCTCGGCCGCTCTGAAGACACGCGGGGCACGGTCCAGCACCCCTTTCAGGTCTTTGGCGGAGCACACCCACACTCCGTTGGCGGCGGTGAACGGCCGGTTCCGCATCCCGGGCACGCACACGACGGCGAGCACCGTCCTGCCGCCCATCTTGCGGGACAGCCGCCGGGCCTGGTTCGCCGCCTGCCGGACGGGGTCGCCGTGCAGCACGCGCGCCCCCACCCGCATGGTCCCGTTGTCGGCGGACACCTGACCGTGCCCGGTCTTCACCTCGATGGCCGCGGCCCCGCCGCCGCGGGTGAAGACCACCGTGTCGCAGTCGCCGCCGCGGTTGCCCAGAACGAGCCCGTACGCCGCCGCGATCGATCCCGTGTGCCGGACGGCGGCACGCACCTCCCTCTCGGAGCGCGCGCCGATGGCGGACCGGCGGGCCTGCCGCAGCACCCGCGTGGCGCGGATCCACGCGTACCCGCAGCCCACCAGCGCGGCCACTCCCGCGATCGCCGCCAGCACCCGCGGCACACTGGCGTCGAAGACCAGCAGCCCCAGGAAGCATCCGGCCGCCGCGACGGCCAGCGCCACTGCCGCGGCCGCGTAGAGCGAGCCGACGGTCCGGTGGCGCCACATCTGCCGGGAGACGAAGGCTCCGGCCCGCCCGACCTCGTACATTGTGTCTCTCCTGGGACGCTCGTGTCCGGAACCCGGATCAGGCGCGGGCGCGCAGCCGTTTGCGCCGGGCCCGCTCGGCGTCCGCCCGGCGCGGCGTCGGCCGGCCCTTCGGGTCCTGGGGGCCGCGGGCCGACTCGTCCGCCTTCTCCGCCTTCTCCGCGCCGGCCCGGCGCCGCCGGATGTTCCGCAGCGCCTTGAACCAGATGACGCCCTGCTCCGACCCGTCGCGGATCACCGATCGGATCTCCCGCGCCAGTTTCCGGACGAGCCGCCAGAACCCCAGCGCGAAGCCGGCGATCATGAAGTTCAGCACCGCCCCGAGCCCGGCCACCTGTCCCCAGGCGGCCGCCTCGCGCACGCCGCACCGTCCCGTGCTGAAGAGCCCGCCGGGGCACTCGCTCGGGATCATCACCACGAGGGCTCCCGCGGCGGCGGCGAGGGCGCACAGCGCGGCGGCGGCGGTGTACCTGCCGATCGTCTTCTTCCAGCGGCGGTGGAGCCGCACGGTGAGCCGGACGACCGCGCCGGCCGCGACACCGGCCGCGCCGGCGGTGATGAGGTCTCCGGCGTCGAAGGTGACCACATCTCCGTACTGGAGGATGAGGAGCTCGATCGACAGGCCGGCCAGGACGAATCCGAGCAGCACGATGATCGAGGCTTCGAGCGCGATCGCCAGGGGATCGAACCGGCGCGTCCGCGCCTCGTCGGGTGGCGGCGCGTCGTCCTTCGGCCGGCGGCGCGGCCTCCTCACGGCCTTCACATCGGCCCCGTCGTCTGCTGGGGCGGGAGACCGGGCGCGGTGGGGACCGGCACCGCGAACGGGTCCGGCGGCTGGTAGCGGTCCAGTTCCTGCTTCCGCATCGGAATGATCACGTACTCGACCCGGCTGGCGGGCTTGTTCACCCGCAGATAACCCTCACCGGTGCCGAGGGCGCGCAGTTCCTTGGGGGCGACGATGTACTGCTCCTCCCCCATGGCCTGCAGGTTCTGGGTGTGCCCGTCCTGGCCGACGCGCTCGCTGAACTTGTTGTTGTCCCGCATGCCGAGGAAGTCGGCGCATTTCTCCGCGGCCTCGGGGGACGACTGGGCCATCGCGACCAGCCAGTTGATGTTCTGGGTGAGCCGGGACCAGTCGTCGCCGTCCTTGTCGATCCAGTCCGTCGGGCCCTGGGTGCAGAGGATCATGTTGAACAGCGCGGACCGGACTCGCGACAGCATGTTCATCGCGATCTCCCGGTCGATGAAGTTCGCCTCGTCCACCACGATCAGCCGTGGCCGGTCCTTGGGGGCACGGCCCTGGATCCGCTGCGCGGCGTAGACCGACAGGCGCTGCAGCGCCGAGGAGGAAAGGATCTTGGCCATGTCGGGCTGACCGAGGGAGTTGAGCCCGATGTAGGTCAGCCCCTCCTTCCGGACGTCGATCATCTGCCGGTCTCCGGCCGGGACGAGAATGCGCCGGCCGGCGCCGGAGTCGTACAGCCCGGTCAGCTTGGTGCCGAAGCTGGCCGCGGAGACGCCCTCGTCGCGGGACGGCCGGAGCACGTTGGTGTAGCGCTCCGTGCAGTACCCGATACCGCGCGCCCGGTCGATCGTGAGGACGTGCTCCTTGACGGCGGCCTTCATGGTCTCGCCGTGCTCCATGATCTTGCCGATCCCCAGCATGGTGGGGTGGCCGAACGTGTCCGGCGCGATCTCGTTGGCCTCGTAGCACATCTGGACGACCTGCTGCAGGACCTTGCGGTTCAGGGCCTGCCAGTACGCGTCGTCGAACTCGACCATCGTCATGATGGTGTCGAACGCCTCGTCGGCGGACATGCCGGCCAGGGCGTTGAACCAGTAGGACGGGCTGTCGTCGCCGAGGGCGATCTCCTGCATCGGCACCCGATGCGCCTGCCCGTAGGCGCGCAGGAAATCACGCAGGCCGCCCGGCTCGGTGTCCTCCTTCATGTCGATGACGGTCACGTCGAAGCCCATGTCGAGCGCCGCCCCGATGATCCACATCAGCGTGACGGTCTTCCCGCTGCCGGTGGAGCCGACCACGGCGCCGTGCATGCCCATCTCCTGGGTGCTCAGCCACACCGGCCGGTCCCTGGCGCCCAGGCCGAGCGGGACGGCCTTGGCCTTGTACGGCGTCCTCCGGGCCTTCTCCGTCGCGTGCGGGCCGTGCACCGCGGAGATGTCGGCCACGGTCACCCGTGTGGACACCCGCTTCTTCAGCATCTCGCGCCGGCCGTCCCGCGGAGTGATCGGGTCGTCGACCAGCTCCTTGTGCCGGAACCAGGTGCCGTCGAAAACGTCGATGAACTTCTTCTTCTTGCGCAGGAAGGACGCGAGCCCCGCGATCGCCGAGCCCCTGGCCTTGCCGACGATCAGTCCGAAGCAGCCCGCGAGGACCGCTGTCAGGGACAGCAGCACGGTGACGGGCACCTTCCCGGGCTGACCCGGGCCGAAGTCGGCGAAGCTGGCCAGCCAGTAGCCGTACGCGTACGCGTTCTCCTTGGCCCGCAGGGCGAACCCCACCACTCCCGACAGCGTCACGATGGCCCAGTCCCGGCGGGCCAGGAATCGGCGCAACGCGATCAGCAGCATCCAGGCGCAGAGGGCCGGAACGAGCACGGCCAGAATGACCGCGAACACCAGCAGGACCACGGTGGGGAAGACGTAGCCGCCGCCGGCATAGTCCGTGGGCCTGCTGTCCGGCCCCCTCGGGTCCGCCATGTTCACTCCCTACACTGAGATGCCTGTCTCAGTTGTTGCTGTTGCTGACGGTGTTGACGCTGGAGAAGACCTTGCCGACGAGGTCGCCCATCATGTTGACCCCGGTGAGCGTGAGATTGAGGTTGAACAGAAGCCCGCCGATGAGCAGGGCGAAGATGAGCGACTTGAACGCCTCACCCGGCCTGCCCCGGCCGATGCCGTTGATCATCCGGAAGACTCCGAACACCACGATGACGACGGCGATGGCGCCGCAGATCGCGACCAGTGCCTTGCCCGCGGGCGAGTCGTCCAGGAAACTGTTGGCGCCTTTGTCTCCGACAGGCGCCGCGAGCAGGTAAAAACCAGGAGCTGACATCCTCATTACCTCCATGTTGTGAGGTCCCGGTCAGTTTTTCTGTGCGTTGTAGTAGGGCTCCAGATCCGCCGCGGAACCGGCCGGTCCCCAGGCGAGCACCGGCGGCTGAGCCCCACTGGCTCCGACCAGCAGGTCGAAGTCGGCGAAGTTAGTGAACGGCTGTACGTTGCTCTTCTTTCCAGGAACCGTCCCGATTTGATCCGTTCTGGCAAGCATGAGACGTACCCGAACGATGATTTGTTCGTCGGTGGATTTGATCGCCGAGAGAACCTGTACGGCCTGAGCGGAGTTCGCCAGGCCGAACCCGGATAGGCCCTGGTAGCTGTGTGAGTTGTCCTGGTCGCCGGTGACGGCGAGCAGGCCCGCCGAATCACCTGTGGCGTAGGCCGTCGCCCACCGCAGGATCTGGTTTTTCGCCTCCTCGCTGACCTGGACGGTCAGTCCGGAGTAATTGGTGTAGTCACCGGTTCCCTCCGGCTTGCCGGCCCCGTTCTTCCAGACCGAGAAGGCGGGTGAGGCGGCCAGCCGCGGCCCCGAGGTGTCGAGCAGCACCGGCACGTCCAGCTGGAGCACGTCCGAGACAGGTGCGGGCGTCTCGGTGCCCCCGGTCGGCGGAGTGGGCCCAGAGCTGATCGAGGGAGTGATCTGTGGGGTGGGCGTCGTGCCCGGGGACGGCGCGCCCGCCGCTCCCGTCTGGGACGCCCCACCGCTCGGCGTCGAGGACGGTGAGCCGCCCGGCGTCGAGGGCGACGCGCCACCCGGCGTCGAGGACGGGGTCTGCGAGGCCCCCTGTCCCGGATCGCTCATGACGACGAGGAAGTGATGGACCTCGAAATCGGTGAAGCCGAGCTTCTCCGATCCGAAATGCTGAGGGGTGAACCCCACCCAGTTCAAAGACCGGTAGTCGAGGGCGGCGGCGCGCCTGCCAGGGGTCTGCGCGGACGCCTTCTGCGGGTCGAAGGTGTCGGCGTGGGGCACGTCCTGCTCCTTGCCGGCCAGGAAGTTCACCGCCGCGGTGTAGGCCAGGTCGCGGCCCTGCGGGTCGACCGCCGACAGATCGGGCGTGGTGCTTCCCTTGGAGAAGGCGACGACCAGGGCGACGATGCTCAGGCCTGCCGCGAGGAAGAGCGCACCCAGGATTCTCCTGGCCCGCCTGCGAGCGGTCGGCTCGCTTGAACGCCGGGCGGGCACCATGGTGAAACGAGTGGGTGACTGTTCCGGCATTGTGTCTCTCCTCGATTTGTTCACGCTGCAGCCAGGACCGTGCGGCACTCACGCGGATGCGCAAGTGCCGGTCGGCTCAGCGCCTGCGCTTCGGGCGACGGCGGCCGCTGGACAACTGGGTGGACGCCTTCAGCCCGCGGCCGCCGCCGACGCGGGGACGCAGCCGGTCCGCCCCGGGCATCTTCTGCTGCGGGTAACCGCGCGAGTCCCATTGGACGGCGTCCACCGGAACACCGCCGGGCAGCATCCGGACGGTGCCCGCGGCGGTGCGGCGAAGCGGCGCGATGCCGACGTACAGCCGGACCTGCCGGCCGTCGACGACGAGCCTCCGGTTGCGGGTCCCGTTAACCTGCAGCCCCAGCCACTTGGCCAGCGACTCCCCGCGCAGCGGGGAGAAGTTGACGGCCGACCAGCCGGCCGCTCCGCCGAGCACCGGTCCGTACATCAGCGCGTTCAGGCCAGGGCCGAGGACCATGAAGGCGATCAGGAAGCCGAGCGACGATCCGATGACCACCGCGATGAGTGTGGTCAGCCGGACGGTACGGGGCAGCGTGACGCTCTTGTTCAGGCTGCCGATCACCGCGGGCGGCGGCTTCAGCATGTTGGTCGCGGCCAGCATCGCCGGCCCCCTGACGCGGTCGTCCTCCTCGCTCATGCCTGGGACCGTGCGCGGTTGCGCTCCGGGCGCCATAACGATTCGCAACATGTCGCCGTCCGCGGGTTGCTCGGACGCCCTGGTCGGCGACGGTCAGAGGCATGCCGAAGTTGACCGACTACGCTCGCCAGGGCTTCCGGCGGCGTCGCCTCCTGAGCGAGAGCGAGCTGCCCGAGTGGTGGAACATCGCCGTGTGGGCCGGTGTCGGGGGCATCGTGCTGATGCTGGTGGCCGGTGCGGTGTTCGGCCGTGACGATTCGTCCGGTACCACCACCACCGCTCAAAGCCAGGCGCCGCGCTACCAGGTCCAGACGCTGGATCCCCGCGGTCTCAGCGCCTCACCGAGCCCGGGAAGCACGACGCCCGGCGCCGCGCCCACACAGGTGCTCCCGACGGGGCCCTCCGCGAAGAACTTCACCGCGACCGCCGCGACCAAGATCCCGATGACCGGCGGCGGCACGACCGTCGTCCCCGCCGGCGCCCTGAACGCGGCCATGGCCGCCGCCCAGGCCGCGGTGACCGGGAACTGGAAGGACGTCCCCCTCATCGGCACGACACGGCCTCCGGCCAAGAAGGCCATGCCGCAGGGATCGGTGGTGAAAGGGATCAGCGTCACGGATCCCTCGATGACCGGAAACAGCCAGTACCGGTTCAGTGCGACGATCACGCATGCCGGCGGGGCCCGGCCCGACGTCGTGGAGCTTCTGGTGGAGCCGGACGGGAGCGGATACGCCGTCCGGGCGAGGTAGCGCTTCCCGCGTCCCGCGCACGGCCTTCCCTTGCCGCCGCCACGAACCGACGGACGGTCATGATCGATCGGCTCCCACGCCGGGGGCGACCGCAGAGCTGAGCAAGGTACCGAACAGAGGTAGCGGCCGATGCCCTGGATGGACGAGAACAGCATCCCCGGGGGGCAGTCCGACCCGCCGGTCGAACTGCAGCGTCTGAACGGCGATGAACTGCTCGACGACTCGTCGGAGGAGCCACCCGCCCCGACGGCCGCGGGGGCGGAGCTGCGGCCGGTGGCCGAGGGTGAGCAGCTGGACGACCTGGCCGAGCTCACGCCCGAGGACGCCGCCACGCTGGGGTCGGACCCTCGCATCGGCGCGTCGTTCCAGCGACCGGAGAACGTCTCCGACATCCTCGCCGCGCATGCACGCGACGACCGGGGGACGGACGGGCAGGGCAAGAACCCGTACGGCGACGCGGCGGTTCTGGGCGGGCAGGTCAAGAACGATCCCTCGAACCCGCTCGGACTGCAGCGGATGCTGGACGCGGCCGCGCAGGCGGCACAGCTGGCCAAGGACCTCAAGAACCCGCCCACCGGCTCGCCGTCGGAGCCGCCAGCGGCCAACAACGGCAACGGAGCGACCACCGGCAAGGACACGCTCAAGAAGGCGGCGGGCGACTTCGCCGAGGGCAAGCTGCGCGAGGCCGCCGAGAAAAAGGGCCTTCCGACGAACTATGTTCCGTCGATGCCAGAAGGCGACAACCTGGCGGAAAAGGGCCTCAACCTCTTGGGGCAGGCCGCCGACATCGGCGCCCGAGCCGTGTCCGATCGGTACGCGCCCCAGGCATACGACACGGTCAAGGACTCCAGCGCCGGCGGTGGCGCACTGGACAAGCTGGAAGCGTCCAAGATCGGGCAGAAGATCCCGAAATCGTTCTGGGACGGTTTCCGGCGCCGTAAGGGCGGCCAGAACGCGGCCGGAGCCGGTCAGGGCGGTCAGGGCGGCCAGAGCAGGGCCGACGGTTCCGAGAAGAGCAAAGACAAGAGCCACGGGAAGCTCAAGATCCTTCTCGCCGTCACCCTGCCGGTCGTCGCCGTCCTGGTCTCCATTCTCCTGATCGCCGCGCTGATCCTGGGCGTCAACGTCGACGACGACGTCGCAGAGTCGCAGCCGGAGCAGGCCTCGGACAACAAGGTTTCCGAGTACTTCCCGGGGAATTGGCAGCGGATCCTGAAGCAGGCGTCGGAGCAGACGTCGGGCAATGCGCAGGACTACTCCGAGGTGCCCTGGACGATCCTGGCGGGTCTGGTCAAGACGCAGACCGATTTCGCCCGCTACAGCCCCTACGACAACGTCGACCGTGACCCCGGGCGCAAGTCCAAGGAGGTTCCCAGCGGGAACGGTTCCGGCGGTAACGGCGACGGTGTGAACACCGACGTCAGCAACACCGTGGGGGCGGGACCGGGGCCGGTCCAGGGGATCTCCGGTGAGGGCTCGGCAGCCACCGTGCCCGGCACCGGCAGTAACCATGTCGCGCCGCCGGACGGGGATCTGAGCCACCAGCTGGGCTGGTTTCTGTGGGCGCTGCGAATGCAGGAGTCCAACGGTAACTACACCATCGGAGCCGGCACGAGCCAGAGCACCGCGTGTGGCGCCTACCAGTACATCACCAGCACCTGGAACAACTACGGGGGTTACACCAGGGCGTGTGACGCTCCGCCGAGTGTGCAGGACCGGCGGGCCAAAGAGGACGTGCTGCGCAAGTGGAACCAGTACCACAAGTGGCAGCCGATCGCGGTCGACCACTTCACCGGGAGCTGGGGACCCAACCCGGAGAAATGGGGTCAGTGCCCGGGGGCGTGTGACTTCAACCCGACGGCGTGGGAGTACGTCGACGGCGTGATGACCAAGATGCGGGCCGCGGCGCGGGACCACCCTGCCGGCGGCGTACAGCCCGCCTCCTTCCGCATCGCGCCCGGGTCCGACACGCCCGGCGGGTCCGGGACGCCGTCGGCCGCCCCCCGCGCGGATGCCAGGCCGGCACAGGGCAGGCCCGCACAGGGCGCGCCGTCACAAGGCGGATCGGCAGAGGGCCGCCGCCCCGGCGTCTACGCCTGGGGTTGCGATGTGGAGAACCCCGACCCCGATATCGGCGGCAAGGACAACCAGGGCACTGGGCCGTATCTGTTGACACCGGCGGCGGCGGGTCAGATGCGGTCTCACTTCCTCGATCCACAGAATCCCTGCCAATCTTCCTACTTCGTCGCGTACTCCCTGGTCAAGGCGGCCGAGCAGGTGCACCGCGACCCGAAGAGCCCCAAGTGGAAGGCGGACGGGAACGCCAAGGACCAGGAGAACGCGCGCAAGTACTGGAGCAAGGTGATCGCGTCCTCGGGGATCTTCATGGACCGCTCGGCCAACCCCGACGGGCCGTGCGCGGTGCCCCCGCCCGACGACCCGGAGAAGCCGTGGTCGATCAGCTTCAAGATCATCACGGTCTGGCGGTGCGAGGCCAACCGCATCCAGGACCTGTACCTGGTCACCGGCGGCAAGTACGACAACGGCGAGTTCAAGTACGCCGTCCAGGACAACCGGGCCGCCGCGGTGGAGACCCTGGTCAACGAGGCGATGTCGGTCAGCTACGGGGCCGGCAAATGGAAGACCGACAAGTGCGACAACGGCAAGGACTCGCGCCAGGGCGTCTTCCCGATGACCAAGAAGGAGGCCGAAGAGGCCGACCTGGAGGACCGCTGCGATGTCGACAAGAACATCGCCGCCGCCGCCAAGCTGGTGCTCTCGGTGGAGAAGACCAAACCCGAAGACCGCCCGCACGACCTGGGCGTCTTCCAGCCGATGATCGGCGGCTGGCAGAAGATCAGCATCGCCATGGGCACCGACCTGGAACTGTTCTCCCTCATCGGGCCGGGCCAGAACAGCTTCAAAGCGACTGATGAGTGCACCGCGGTGATGCGCAAGTTCCTCACCGACATCGCCCCGCACGCCACCGAGTTCGGCAAGATGGACAAGGCCCCAGACGCCGACGAGGTCTACAGCAAATGGCAGCCGAAACTCGAGGCCCTGGAACAGGCGCACAACATCAAGGACCCGAGCAGCGATCCCGCCTGCCAGATCGGGTCCTGGGCTCCCGGATTCAACAGCTCGCTGGCCCAGATCGCCACCGACCTGGTCGGCAACGGGACCGACAGCGCCAACCTCAGCGGCCTGGGCAACTACTACCAGGCTCGGGAGGACGCCAACCAGGAGACCCCACCGGTCGTCGGCGAGGACACCCTGGTCATTCCCCGGCTGGCGCTGCGCCCGCTGAAGCCGATCGGCGCGCCGGTGGCCGCCGACGCCACCCAGGCATGGTCCCGGCTCGGCAACACCGACGGAGTGCTGCTTCCCCTTGAGCAGGTCGCCGTCGAGTACGCCTGGTTCTTCGGCGGCGTCATTCCTCCGTTCAGCAGCGCGGGCAAGTTGATCGGCTCCCTCGCCACCGGCGAGGGCACGACGGGAGACTCGGGCACCGTCCAGACAACGGTCGGACCCGACGGATGCCCCGAGGACGTCCCCTCAAACGCTCTGCACGACGGGGTGGTGAACAAGGGGAAGGGGAAGGGGAAGGACTCTGGCGAGCTCACCGTCCACCAGCTATGCGTGGACTCCGTGAAGGAGGCCCGCACCCCCCAAGCCGCAATGGCCATCAAATGGGCACTGACCCACCTCGGCTGGCCCTACGCCTCGCTCACCCCCGGCAAACCCGGCTACGGGAAGCGGAACGAACCCGGCTGGGCCGACTGCTCCAGCTTCGTTTCCCGGGCCTACCGCGACAGCGGCGCCATCCCGAACCTTTACCCGAAGGGCAGCAATGCCCCCATCACCGACACGTTCAGGACTGTCCGCTGGACGCACAAGATCTCGCTGAATCAAGCAAAGCCCGGTGATCTGGTGGAGCCGCATCCCGGCCACGTGGCAATGCAACTCGCCGACGGATACAAAGTGCACACCAACCAGACCGGAGACGTCTCCAAGGTGGAACGCGCCTACACCGACGGCGTCTACTGGGTTGGCTGGATCGACCCCAGCAAGGTGTAATTCACAAACCGCGACCGCTACCTCCATGTGATAGAAATCTCTCCCTTGCCAGAGGGGTCTTATCTACTAAACAGCCTCTCCCTGCACCAGGCAGGGAGAGGCTGTTTGATTTTGGCGCGAAATCGGTCCACAAAGCCTATCCATATGGATGCATCGAGCAGTCGACTTGCGATCACGGTGCGCTATAAGCGATAATTGACGGGTACCATAGCAAACGGAGCCCGTTCCGGTCTCGTTTGCGCACGTCACATAAGACGCGCGCAGAGGCCGGGATGTCATCCGGCCTCGCGCGCCTTTCATCCGGAAGGATTAACCATGAGCGCGAAGCCGAACAACAACTGGCGGCCTATCGCCATCATCGGCGCCGTGGTCGCCGCAGTCGGACTGCTCGCCGGCCTGGCGTTCGCCGCGCTGACGACGAACTCGGACAGCGACAGCGAGGTGCACCGTCCCACGGCCTCGGCCACCACTCCGGCGGCCGAACCCGTCAAGATCATCGCCTCGGTGGACAACGGCATGCCGGGCAACGACCGACAGTTCGCCATGCTGGAGTTCGAAGTCAACCCGGAGGGCGGTCAGATCACTGGGACGTACACGAAGGTGACCATCAACGGCTCCGGCAACCCGGTCGGGATGGACCACCCGACCCCGATCGGCGGCACCGGCGGGGCCACCACGTTCGAGCTCCAGGTGCCCGACGGGACCGTCAACGGCAACCTCCTCGGCGACAACTCGCCGGGGACCATCCTGAAGTTCGACCGGACCTTCGGCGTGGAGAACTACGAGTGGAAGATCATCCGCTCCGCGCAGGAGTTCAAGGACGCGGTCGCGACGTACCTTCAGCGGTTCGCCGACTGCTCCAAGAAGCACGCGGTCGACCCCTGCGAGGGCGTCGTTTGAGCCGCGCGCAGCAGCGCGCAACAGCGCGCAGCGCCAACATCAGCCGGCCTCCACCCCCGTGACGGGAGTGGAGGCCGGTACTGTTTTGGGATCAGCGGCTTTCGGCTACGTCCTGGACATCTCGTCCTGGTACATGTCCCGCAGCACCCTGCGAATGTCGACCGGGGTGTTCGCGTTCGCCGCCAGCCGGGGGTCGACCTGAGTCATCCGCCTGCTGGCCTGCAGGGACTGCTGAAGGTCTTCCAGCCGGTGAAGCACAACGTCATTATCCGCACTCTCCATACGCGCATGGCCCTCGAGCGTACGTCGGAGATCATCTAGGTCGTCGATGATGGCTCCGGCGCCACTGGCGTTTTGCGGTATCTGTGAGATGGCGCCGACCAGCCTGTCGAGCTCCTCATGCCAATGCTGCTGTGCCTGTTGGTTCTGCCTGCCGATCTGGTCGGCGAGCCGCGCCAGCTCGTCGGTGTCGATCATGGTGCTCGGATCGGCCATCTGGACCCGCAGATCGCAGACTCCGCGCGCCGTCCGGGACGCGTCGACAGCGTCACGGAACATCGCGCTCAGCCTGTCGACCCGCTGGGCAGAGTCCTGGTACTCCGTGGTGAGACGAATCTCTTCCGCATTGAAGAATTCTGGGGTGAGCACGAAGCGCGTATCGTGCAGATCCTTCGTTTGCCGAGCGTTGTTCACCATGGAGGCGATTTCCCGCTCGATCTGACTCTGAACATTTCCAGCCGACGTGGCGGTGCCGTCCGGCAGGTCGATACGAATATTGTTGAAGTCCAGCTCGTTCTGCGCGGCTTGCATCACGCCGCTCACCGCCCCCAGATCGCGCAGGTTGCGGACGTCGGGGGTCGGCATGTCGACGTCAGCGGCCCAGTTCCGGGCCATCTCCACGGCGGCGGTCTCCCCCCGCCGGGGGGCGAGGGTGATGCGTGTGATCTCGTCGTCCTTGCCCCCTTCGAGCCAGCGCTCCACCCGCACCTTCACCTCGGGAAGGCGCGTGTCGAGTCCGTTGGCTTCGAGGATGTTGACGATCTCGCCGTCATCGGTCATGTAGCCGCGTTCCCTGACCTGCGCCGTCATCCGGGCGATCTGCTGATCCTTGGTCTCCAGGACCCCCTCGGCGGTCATCTGGGGCCGCCGGTCGCGCGCGGGGAGCATCAAGAACGCCCCGAGTTGGCCGAACTGCTCGGCCGTGAGGCCCTGTGGCCGCCCGTTCGCGAACTCCACATCGGGGGCGATCAGCCCTTGGTTGCTGATCTGGAGTTGGTTGGCATTCAGGCCCATCGCGTTCGCCGCGTCGGCGAGCGCCCGCATCTTCTCCTCGTCGTTGACGAACCCGGTGAACTCCGGGTTGAGCCCTCCGTGCATCCCGGCTCCCCACAGCCGGGCTCGATGCATGTTCAGGCCGTCCTCGGTGTGCTCTCTCTCCAGCCGCCGCTGCTCCTCGGGGTCGCTGACCCGGATGATATTGCGATGCCAGTCGTCGGCCTGCCGCAGGCCCGTCCGGGCGCTCGCCGCCGTGGGCATGCCGGCGGCCGAGATCGGCGTGCCCGACCCGTCGCCGTTCGGGCCGCCGTTGCGCGCGCCGGAGATCAGGCCGCCGGCGGCCTGACCGCCGCGCAGGGCCGCGGCACTGCCGGTGAAGGCCATCAGCGGCAACGTCGCCAGCACCGCCGGCGGTGCCACCATCGTCAGGCCGGCCAGGCCCGCGGTCAGGCCGGCGTACGCCGCCGCACGCTGCCCGGGCGAGCCCGACGCTGCCTTCTGCTGCAGCGTGTTGACGCCCCGCTGCAGACGCGCACGCGTGCCGTCGTACCGGTCCTTCGCCCAGTCGGTGATCGGGCGGGTGGCACGCTGCGCGCCCCGTTTGGCGACGCCCGCCACCGCCCGCGTCGCACGGTTGTTGACCAGACGCCGCTGCAGCGACTTCTCGTCCAGCGCGGCCAGCCGCGCCTTGCCCACGCCGAGCCGGCCGAGCCGTTGGCCCACCTGCTGGCCGGGGTTGCGCGCCATCCTCCGGTCGCCGCTGCTCTTCAGGATGATGGCCGAGGCGAATCCCGTGGCCCCGGTGGTGGACGAGATGTCCCCGAGGCTGAGGATCCTGCTGATCTTCCTGAACAGGAACAGCGCCACCAGCGGAGCCGCGCCTTGCGCGACCTGCTGGAAGAAGTTCGGAGTGCCATCGTTGGTGGTCGCCTCGACGGCCTGATACGTGGTGTCGGTGAGCATCACCATGAACGTCAGGCCCAAGGTGAACAGGAAGTCACCCGCCGCCGCCGCGCCGGTCAGCTTGAGCAATCGCATGCCTTGTGGCAGGCCCGCGCCTATCAGCAGTAATGTGATCGGCAAAATCATTACCAGACCTGCCAAGCCCACACTCGAGACCGTCATACCGATCGCCATGGGTCCCATGACGAACAGGAAGACGAAGGCGACGATCATCGCCATCAGGCCCTGGGTGAGCCGCTGAGCCTGGTTCTTGCCCAGCCATGCGGAGGCGAAGTTCCAGTCGGCACGGCATTCCGGCTTGGTCGAGTAGCAATCTCCCAGCTTGTCCTTGAGCTCATCATCGCCGTTGAAGTAGAACGGGCCCATCGTGCCGTTGTCACACATGAAACAGAGCACGTCGATGCCAGCGACACTGAACTGAGTCCCGCTCTTGTCGTCTTCGTAGCTGATGTCGCTGAAGAGCTTCTTGCAAGCCTTCGATTTATCCGCGATCTTGGTGGCCGCGTCCCATTGCAGGATCGTGTGCCCGCCGTCGTCGTCGCCGTCGTCGCCGTACCTTCCGCCGTCGGGGCCCTTGCAGGCACCCCAGGCGATGAAGATCATCTGCTCGTCCGCGCCGGGGTCGATGTAGTACCCGCGGGCCATGCTCGGCTGGGTGGTACCCGGCTCGTTACCGGTCGACAGGTCGTAGGCGATCAACTTCTTGTCGTTGCCCACGTCGGATTTGGCTTCGAGGAAGCGGCATGACGCATGGGCCGGCGAGGGGAACTTCTTCGTTCCCTCGCCGAACTGTGCGGCCTGCCAGGAGCGGACGAGCGAGATCTCCCACATCTTGCTCACCTGGGCCATGGCCGTTTTGCCGTCGTCACCGATAGTGGTGCCGGCATTCTCGCTCGAGTACTGCTCGTAGAGCGTCTTGTCGAGTTTCGCGCAGGTGACCGGCCCGGCCCCGGCTTCAGAGTGGTTGTCGTAGAACACGGGGTTGGTATCCGTGCCGTCGTTGAATCTCCCGAGCTGCTGCAGGCTGTTCAGAGAGTCCGCCGCGGTGCCGAACCAGCCCTGCACCGTCGTGGCCGCCCACGGCGCGGTGTACGGCGCCGTCGGATTGTCCTGGTGCTGGTCGGCCTGGTCGCCCATGAAGAAGATCACCCCGTTCGCGGCGAGGAAGACCGCGATCAGGCGCATCCCGGACGCGGGCCCCTTGCGGGCCCCGCTGGTCCAGCGTTTGACCACCGCCGCCAGGACGAACAACCACGAAGGGATCAAGAACCAGGCCGCGTACAGGGAGAAGGTCCGGAAGACCGAGTTGATCGCCTTCGCCGCGTCCGGCTGGCAGATCATGTCGAAGGTGTAGCCGAACCCCATGAGAGAGCCGATGATCCGCCAGCACAGGCCCCCGGCCATGAACATCAGGCTGGCGATCATCGAGACGAACCGCTGGGTCTTGAAGATCCGGGCGTTGTCCACCACGAAGAGCTCGAAGGACGTCCACCGGTGCAACGGCAGGTAGTCCCTTTGCTCGTTGTAGACGGAACAGGCGTCGCCGCCCCCGTTGCCGTCGTCCTCTGTGGGCCTCTGGGCCGCCGCGAGCAGGCGCCCGTCGGCGCTCGTCCCGGTCTGCGCCGCCGGCGCGGACGCCGGTGCAGGTGCAGACGCCGGTGCGGGCACGGATGACAGGGCGGGCGCGGATACCGGTGCGGGCGCGGACGCCTGCGGCTTCTGATTGCCGGGCGTGTTGCCGGGCGTGATACCACTCCCCTGACCGGACAGCATGGCCAGGCCACCGAAAACGGTCACGGCCAGCAGCCACACCAGTAGCTGCTTCCCGCGGCGGGGACGTTCACGAGCTGCCTTCGCGCCTCCCCGCGCCGCTCCAGCGGAGCGGGCCTCCCACCGCGGCTCGCCGCCGCGGGGCGGGCCTGGCCTCAGCCGACGAGCCATTGATTCTGCTCCTCCCCCGCCTGCGGCGCGGTGGTGATGTCGTGCCCCGTGTGCGCCGCCGCTGTGACGTCCTGTCCGTTCGAAGCGGGTGCCGGAGAACCGCCCTGCTCCATCCGCGTCGCGGCCTCGACGGCCGCCTCGTACTCGGCCCGCTCGACCTCTTCCCGCTCCCGGCGTTGCTCCTCGCGTTTGCGGCGGTCCTCGGGGTTGGTGCTGTACGCCTCGGCCGCCTCGGGCGGCGTGGGCCCGAGCACGACCTGGGCGTGCCGCTGCCACAGATCACGGAAGATGCCCCGGGCCCAGCGCGCCGGCTTGCCGTTCTCCGCCGGCAGCGGGCCGAACTCACGGATCTGCGCGAGCCGTTCGGGGGTCGGCTGCAGACCGCACAGGCTCAGCGCCGTCTCCGCCTCCCGCTTCTCGTTCAGCTTCAGGACCAGCACCCGGCTGAGGTAGGACTCCAGGTCCTTGGTCACCACGTCAGCGATCCGCTGGGTGAGGAACACCGGCATGATGTTCAGCGACCGACCCTCACGGGAGATGCGCTGCAGGGACGCCAGACCCTCGGCCTGCGAGAGGAAGGTCCACGCCTCGTCCACGATCAGCACACCGGAGCGGTTGGCGATGAGGATCTCCAGCGAGGCCCGGATGACCAGGCGTACCGCCGCGAGGGCGATGCGCTCCGACACCGAGTACTCGCTCGGCGTCTTCCCCTCGGGCAGGCCGAGCTCGCGGTCGAAGTCGACCAGCGTGAGCCGCTGCGACATGTCCAGGCGGGGCAGCGGCTGGAGCGCGATGCCGAGGGAGAACATGGAGGACGCCTCCATCTGCTGCTCCACCAGGCTGCGCACCCGCTCGGCGTCGTCGCCGGGGACGAACTTCAGGGCGTCCCACACGCAGCGTGCGCCGTTGAGCGCGCCCCGCTTCAGTCCGGAACCGAGCGCGAGCCGTTCCGACAGCGAGAGGCCGTCACGGGAGTCGTCCAGCGCGGACAGGATGTGCACGTTCGCGATCTCGGCCGCGATCGTCGGCGGCGCGTACCGGAACGGGTCGAAGGCCCCGGGGGACTCCTCCAGCGCCGACATCGACACCCGCCCCGCGGGAATGCCCAGCCGCTGGACGTAGTCCACCATCCCGTAGAGCGAGTCGCCGCCCTTGGGGTTCACGAAGATCACCGGCAGGCCGTTCAGCGCGGACTGGGTGGCGACCGACTGTGCGAAGAAGGTCTTGCCGCTGCCCGGGTCCCCGAAGATCCCGAAGACCGGGGGCAGGTTCTTGCGGGGCGCGCCGAGCGGATCAACGAAGAACGGCGTGCCGTCCGGGTCGATGAGCCCGCCGAAGACCCCGGCGTCGTCACCGAGGTCGGAGAATGCCTGAAGCCCCGCGTGCGAGACCATCGGCACGTTGACGTCCTGCAGGAACGGGTTCACCCGGACCGAGGAGCAGGGCAGGGTCTCCTCCAGCGCCTGGATCTGCCGGTGCTCCAGGGCCTTCATCTGGATCCCGTAGTACTGGTTGAGGAACTCCAGGTATGTCTCGGTGGCCTCGGTCATCTCCCGGGCCATGATGAAGCTGCACCTGGCCAGCATCGGCTGGTTGGAGTTCGCGAGGTAGTCCTCGACCTCCTTGGCCTGCTGGAAGGTCTGGGACAGCTCCACCTTCTCCAGGTCCTGGGTCTTGCGCTCCTCTTCCATGTTGGACATGATCCGGCGCTGCGCCCGGCGGGCCCGTGCCCGCGTCAGGTTCGCCGGTTCGAGCTCGGCCCGGATCGAGATCACGTGCGGCGCGTCGCCGGGATGGCTGATCACGTCCAGCGCCCACTGGGCCTCCGGGGACGGCATGACCGGCTGGTCGAACCGCATGACGGCGGCCATCTCCAGTTCCCCGATGCCGGCGACGCCGAGCCGCGTCGGCATCTCCTCGATCACCGCGTCGGGGCCGCGCCCGAGGTTGTACCAGGACTCCAGCTGGTCCATCTCCTGCCGGGTCGGCAACTGCGCGTCCGCCCGCTTGAAGATCGACTCGATGTGCTCCTGATCCTTGACATAGTCGGACAAATCGGGGGTGTCGTCGGCCATGGAGTCCTTGACCAGGTCAGTCAGCGCCTGGACGGTCGACATGGCCCCCTGCGAGCCCGAGCCCTTGCCGGCGCGGGACGCCTTGTCCATGATCGACGACCGCAGTTCCACACCGATGAAGAGGACGCGCTTGGGCGCCAGGAAGCCGAAGGCGCCGGCCTGGTAGGCGCGCAGTTCCTCGGTGTTCTCCTTCGGCGGCGTCACCAGGTCGTCCCAGGTGATCGAGACGAGGTGGACGTTCCGATTGTTGGACAGCGTCGCCAGCCCGCCCACCGGCTGCCGGGAGGTCCGGCCCAGGTCACCGAGGAGCCTGGCCAGCGGCGCGGCCATCGACAGCTGCTCCGCCGGGTCTTCCCACTTCATCGGCGACAGCCGCACGGTGCGGTACATCCACACCTCGCCGTTGTAGCCGACGTAGATGCCGTCGGCGGTCCGCCATGCGTACGGAGTGGTCCACATGGTGGCCGTGTCAGCCTCGGAACGACCCGCGCGGCTGGTCCCGGTGAGTCGCCCGAGCGCCGCCCTCAGGTTGGCCATGCGTGTCATCTCCCAGGTTGTGATTGCTCTCAGGGAGACAGTCCGGCATCCGAGGCTGGCGGCAGCCGACATTGTCCGCACAGTCGCTTATAGAGAAACTCCGGCCGGTCCGCCGGCCGGGTGACAACCAGAGCACCTGAGGACACTGAGTGATGGCAACTGCGCCGAACCTCGTCGTGGCGGGGGATCCTGGCGTCGCCCGCAGCCTGCGGGCGACCGGCCGGTTCTCTTCGGTCTTCGACGCCGCCTCCGCGGCGGAACTTCGCGACCTGTCCAGGAGTGGGAGGGTCGGCTCGCCGGCCGCGTTCATGTTCGCCCCTGGGTTCGTCGAGGACCTCCCGGGGGCCGGGGTGGCCGTCCTTGCGAACGGGCTCGCCGGCAACGGGTTCACCGTGCTGGTGCACGGATACTTCGCCGAACGCGGCGACGTCTTCGACCCGGGGGTGAAGGTCACCGGAAGACAGCTCAAGATGTCGGACCTGCTGGCGACCTTCGGCATTAGCGATCCGCCGCCGGCACAGCCGGCCGATCCGCCGCAGGCACAGCCCGATCCGCCGCCGGCTCCCGCACAACCGCCGGCGCCGCCCCGAACGACCCCTCCTGCCCAGACGCCGGCCGCCGACCAACCTCCGGTCGCCGCCCAGCCTCCCGCGGCCGGTCAGCCCTTCGGGGCGGCCCAGCCGCCGGCCACCGGCCAAACGCCTGCCACCGGCAGGCCTCCCGCGGCCGGTCAGCCCGCCGCCGGCGGCTGGCCATCGGCTCCCGCGCAACCGCAGGGCTTCGGCCAGGCGCCGGGTGCCGTGCCGCCGTCGGCCGGACAACCCGCGCCTCCGGCCCCGGCTCCGAACCAGCAGCAGCCGTGGCCCGCGCCGACACCGGGACAGCCGCCCCTCCAGGGGCAGCCACCCGCCGCGGGAGCGCCGCCGCAGCAGACGCCCGGGTCAGGGGCCGCGACGAGGCACGACCAGAACGCGCTTCCGGCCCAGCCGCCCTCGAACGCCCAGCCGATCTCGAACGCCCAGCCGACCTCGAACGCCTGGCCGGGCCCGCAGCAGACGCCCCCGCCCGCACCGGCCGCGGCCCCGGCGCCCGCCCCGAGGCTGGGACGGGTCATCGCCGTCGCCTCGGCCAAGGGCGGCGTTGGCAAGACCAGCACGGCCGTGAACCTGTCGGTCTACGCGGCCAGGCATCTGCAGGCGGCCGGCCGGCCGGGGTCGGTGGCGCTGGTGGACACCAACTTCCAGCAGGCCGACGTCGCGCGCTACCTGAACCTGGAGTCGCCGACGGTCCTCGACCTGCTCCGGGTCAACGGAGCGTTCACGGCGATGAGCGTGCGCGAGCATCTCGCGCGGCTCCCGGACGTCGAGCTGTACACGCTGCTCGGGCCGATCGACGTCACCATGGCGGACCCGGCCTTGATCAACGCGATGCTGTACAAGCGGATCCTCGGGGTGCTGCGGCAGGCGTTCGACTACGTGTTCGTCGACACGCCGGTCGCCGAGCTCTACCACATGACGTTCACCGACCTGATCCTGCCCGAGGCCGACGCGATCCTGATCCCGGTCGAGCCCAACCGGGTGACGCTGGAGGCCGCCCGTGCCTGGCTCGGGGCGATCACCATGCCCCGGCACTCCCGGAGCGGCGGCGTCGATCCCGAGAAGCTGTCGCTCATCCTCAACCGGGCCCGCACCGACGTGGACTGCAGCCCGGAGGACGTCATGGACCTGTTGCCGGGCTGGCGGTTCGTCGGAATGATCCCGGAGGACCCGGAGTGGACGCAGGCGGCCAACAACCGCCGGCTGAACGCCCTGCAGATCGGCCCGGACCTGGACGCGACCTTCCGCGAGATCCTGCAGTTCGTCACCGGGGATCCGGTGTTCGGCCAGCCCATGGCGACGCAGGCGAGCGGCCGGGGCGGCATCTGGAGGAAGCTCCTCGGCATGGACCCCAAGTGACCATCCTCCCGCCGGCCAGATACGAAGAAAGGAAACGGCCATATGCCAGCGCAAAATGAGCCCGCCACCGGGATGGACTTCTGGGCGGCCATCGGCGTCGGCCAGGAGCCGGAGGACGAGCCGGAAGAGAGCCCCGCGCAGGACCAGCTCCTGGTGAACGGCGCCGCCGCCCCGGCGGACACGGCCGCCCCGGAGTCCCCGGCAGGGGCCGAGGAGCAGAAGCCGCAGGACGACTGGGCCTCACTGTTCTCCGCCTGGGACGACTCCGCCGGCGGCGCCCCGCCCGCGGCGGCGCAGCCCGCCGCGCCGCCGGCCGCTCCGAAGACCCAGGGGCGGAAGCCGAAGAAGCCCGAGGACGCCGCGGGGAAACAGCCCCCCACGGACGTCAAGGTCGCGCAGGCACCGGAAACGCCGGCCCCGGAGGCGGGACAGGCTCCGTCGTCCGCACGGGCGTCGTCGGCTCCGCCGAGCACGCCTTTCGCGCCGGCCGGGCAGGCGGCGCAGCCCGCGGCGCCCCCGCAGGCTCCGAAGACCGCGCAGACCTCGCGGGAGGTGAACGGCGCCACGGCGCAGGCCGCGCCCGCGGCGGATCCGGCGTGGACCACCGCGGAGCGCATCGCCACCTCGCTCCGCCCGCGGGTGGCCGAACTCTGGCTGGAGGTGCTCACCCGGCACACCGACGGGGATCCGGCCATGGCCAGCAGGGTCTACCACGTCCTGAACGGCACCCACCTGCTCGGTGAGCTGATGCGCGACGAGACGATCGACGAGGTGCACGTCCACGGCACCCAGGTCACCGTCTGCGGAGCGAACGGCATACGCCAGATCCCCGGGTTCCCCAACCTCACCGCGTCCCGCCGGGCCGTCAAGACGATCGCGGCCTCGCGGGAGAAGAGGGGCCTCGTCGTCTCGAAGGTCGGCGACTCCGTCGTGATCAGCCGGCGGGACGGCACGGTGCCGAACACGGACGTCCTGCTGGCCGGCGGAGTCGTCACCGAGGACCAGATCGCCCGGATCCGCGGGGCGCTCGGGCAGATGCAGGCGGTGACCGTCACCGGCCCCGCCGCGCGGATCGTCATCCGCGCGCTCGCCTCGCTGATCCCGGACGGCAGCCGCGTCTTCCTCGGGGCCTACGCGGCGCTGCCCGCCGGGTGCGTCACCGCGGTGAGCCCGATGGAGGCCGACTACGTGCTCGGGGTGCGTCCGGGAGCGGTGGCCGAGGAGATGGCGGCCGCGGGTCAGGTCGGCGCCCTCATCGCCAACCCGGAGACGCAGTTCCAGCCGGCGCTGCGGTTCGCCGTCACCGGCCCCTCCGCGGCCCCGGAGAAGCTCGTCGACCGCTGAGATAGCCAAGGCCGCCCAGACCACTGGCCGGCCCGCCTCCGCGGTGGTGACGCCGCCGCGGAGGTGGCGGCCGGGTCTCTGCGGAAACGCCATGGGGCGCCGCCCGCCACGTCTGCGGCGGGCGGCGCCCCATGGCGCGTCAGCCCAGGTGTACGGCGCCCTTGTGCTCCCAGTCCCCCACTTCGAGCACCCGGGCACGGGCCGCGGCCTCGGCCAGCGGCGCGATGAGGCGGCCCAGAGAGGTGCGCTTCGGGGTCCCGGGCACGTCGGCGAGTTCGGTGACCCGCCGGACGCCGGTCTCCCCGTGCAGTTCGAAGCCGCGGACCGGATGCACCCAGAGCTTTCCCTGCTCCGTGTCCATTACCGGCATCGCCCGGTCGCCGGGGGCGACGGCGATCTCCCCGAGCACCCAGCCCGTGCGCCGGGCCGCGTCCGAGAAGGCGATGATCTGCTCCAGGTCGCGCCGCAGCCGCGGCAGGCAGGAACCGGCGAACGAGACCGGCGGGCTGCCCAGTGCCACGGCGCTGCGGCAGCCCAGCCGGCCGGCGATCTCGCCGACCCGCTCGAGGACACTGCGGTGAACGAGGCCCACGTCCGCTCCATCCACGGTCAGCAGCACCACGTTCACGCGGCCCTGCGAATCGGCCATCGGATTCCCCCTGCCCGGACGGCCCCCGGCCGTCCGGGACCGTTCAGGCGGTGCGCATGTCCACAACGCGGTCGGAGTCCAGGATGAAGCTCGCGGCCTCGTCCGGCGTGACGCCCAGCACGTCGACGACCAGCCGGATCGGGCCGACCTTCTCGGCGTCACAGCGGTGGCATCTGGTGCGGTTGTCCCCGTACACCTTCATCGACGGGTTCTCGTCGCCGTTGCTGTGCCGCCGCGGGCGGGGGCAGTGCCACAGGTTCTCGTCGTCGGACGAGGACCCGAGCCGCGTCAGCACCGTCCGGACGTCCACGGCCTTGGCCTCGGCGATCCGCTGGTTGTGCGGCGACACGGGCAGGGGCGCGACGATGTCGGCGGCGCGGCGTCCGGCCCGCAGCTCCTGGCGGTACTTGCCCGCCTCCCGCCGCAGCTTCTCCAGGTCGACGCCCTGGGCCGGATCGTCCTTGACGATCGGGACGGGTTCGGTGCCGGTGGACAGGTAGGGGAAGCGGTCGTCGGACCGCCGCCGCAGCGCCGCGACGAGGACGAAGGTGGCCAGCGCGTCCCTCGCCGACTCCGGCGGGACCATGCGCAGCCGTGCCGCGTACCGGATCACCGTGGCGGCCTCCGGCGCGACCAGCTGCTGCGAGCCGGAGCCGACCTGCACGGTCGGGACGCCTTCCGCGTCCGGACCGCCGACCTGGCCCCACATCAGGTGCCCGGGCGGCCGGCCCGCGTCGGGGAACGCCTCACCCTTCGGGTCCAGCCGGGAGAACTCCAGGACGGTCCCGCCGGCGTAGGCGTCGACGCGGCGGCCGGCGAACCCGCACAGGGCCGCGTACGGAATGAGGCAGTCGGGGCTCTCGGGCGCGAGGAAGATCACCCGGGATCGGAAGTCCGCCGCGGTCAGGCCGCTCGCCCGCAGCCCGGCCATGGTCGCCGCGATCACGTCATCGTCCTCGCCCGGAACCAGGTCGACCGACTTGACCCCTTCGATCGCCGGAGGTGAACCGGTCGTCCGAACGGCCAGCACGTAATCGCTCAACTGGTGCATCAGGTCTCCTTTGTAGTGTGCCGCCCCCGTGTGTCACGCATGACCGTCCCGGCAGTGGGGCGACTCGCACGTCTTTCTTTGCGTTTCGTTGGCCTGGACGCTGTCGTCTGATTCTCTGGTACTTGCCGATCCGACCTGGCCCGAAACGGTTAAGGGGTGAGGAGTGGACACCGGACCAGTGCCACCGGTGCCGCACCTGGCCGGAAGCGGCCGGGTGCCGACGTTACCGCCGGCCGTTCGCGCGGTCGGCGGCAGGACACGGAGAAGGGTGCAGAAGTGCCAGCACAAACCAAGGAAGAATTCTACGTCCGGCGCCTCTTCGACGACGACGTCCCTGTGTTCGTGGACGCGACCAAGAACGTCCGGCAGGATCTTCCGTACCCGCTCAGCGCCAAGAAGGCGCTGAAGGCGACGTGCGGGGTGCGGACGGACAACGAGGTCGTGGCGTTCAGCCTGCGCAACTACACCGGCAAGCAGGCCGAGCGGGAGGTCGAGCACGTCGAGAGCACCGTCGACGGGAGGGTGACGGCGCAGAACCAGCTGCGGCTGCGAATGCCCCGCAGGACTCTGCACGGCCTGAACGAGACGGCGCGCGCCCTGTCGGTCGTCCTCGGCGACGAGGTGATCACCGAGCTGGACGGCGACCTCTACGTCCTCACCCTCGCCCGCAACGGCAACGAGGGCGAGCTGACCCTGGCCGGCAAGCTGGCCAGGTCGGAGGGCGGCTACGTCCGGTCCGAGCTGTCCGACGCCGATACCGAGTTCGAGCTCCCGGTCGCGGGGGTGCGGCTGCGCATCTTCCTGCGCTCCCCGGTCCGCGAGCGCATCATCGCCTACGGTTTCAGCGGCTACCTCACCCGCAAGCCCGGTGAGATGGAGACGGTGACCCGGGCGACCGCGCTGGCCCTCAACAGCATCCTCGGCCTGGCGACGTTCCGGATGCTCTCCCAGCTGGAGCGCATCGACGTCCCGCCCGTGCCGCGCGGCAACGCGGCACGCCCGCGCAAGGCGGCCGACCGGGTGACCTTCACGGTCCCGGCGCTGCTGTTCACCGAGGACGGGACCCCGGCGGCCCGCGGCCACGCCGCCGCCGAGATCGATCTGGACCAGGTGGACCCGGTGACTGGGGGCCTGCAGCTCCACGTCACCGCGGGCGACCAGCTGGAGTGGAACCCGGCGGTGGCCGAGACGGTGCAGTTCGACGCCTACGAGCGGGTGCTCACCGAGACCATCGGTGCCATGCTCCACTCGGTGCTCGGCGCCGACACGGTCCGTGACCTCGCCTACGACATCATGCTGGGCGACCTCGGACCGGATTCCATCACCCGCCTGCGGGCGGCGACCACGGGCCTTCCGGGGCTGGCCGCCAAGCCCAGCCAGGCCGAGGTGCGGTCCGCACAGCCGACCGGCGCGCCCGCCGCCTGACCCGGCACGGTCCTCACCGTTCGCTCAGCCCGGTTGTGCCGGGGCCGCACGGCCCCGGCACTCCGGTGTGGGAGCCTGGCCGCACGAACGGTCCTCGCGCGATGCGGGATCGCCGTGCGGCGGGTTCCGGCGGGGGCGCGGGCCAGGCTCTAAAGTCTCCTGTAGCGGCCCCTTCGGGCCATCGAGGACAAGGGCTGGACGGGACGGCTGTGGGCGAGTTCGATGGCACACCGCCGCGGGACACCCGGCGGGATGCCGGGACGACGCGGCGGGACGCGCGGGTGCCCGGGCAGCGCCCGGCCGCGGAGACCCGGCGGGAGGGGCACGCTCCCGGGGGTCCGCTCATGCGGCTGCCGGCCGTGCTCGGCGAGCGGTACACGGTGGTCGCCGAGCTGCCCGTGACGGGCGCCGAGTCCGACCTGCTGCTGGTGCGGGACGAGCACGGCGGCGAGTACGTGGCGAAGATCTTCCGCCGCGGGTACCGCGCCGACCGGGAGGTGTGGGCGAAGCTGCCCACGCTGGACTCGCCGAACGTGCTGCGCGTCCTGGAGACGGGCCACGCGGACGGGCGCGACTACGAGGTCGCCGCCTACGTGCCGGACGGCAACCTGCGGACGCTGATGGAGGAGGGACCGCTTCCCGGGGAGACGGCCGGCGAGGTCGCCGCGCAGCTCGCCGCCGGTCTCGCGGCGCTGCACCGGGCGGGCATCGTCCACCGGGACCTCAAGCCCGAGAACGTCCTGGTGCTGGGCAAGGAGCCGCTGCGGCTCGCGATCGCCGACTTCGGGCTGAGCAAGGTCCTCGACCAGAGCGTGGTGTTCGCCTCGTCGTCGCGGACGCTGGCCTACGCGGCGCCGGAGTCGCTGTCCGGCCAGGTGTCGCCGGCGCGCGACTGGTGGTCGCTCGGCATGATCGTCCGGGAGCTGGCGACGGGCCGGGCGCCGTTCCAGGGGCTGAGCGAGACGGTCGTGGTCGACCATCTCGCGACGCGGCCGGTCAGCGCGGACGACGTTCCCGACCCGAGGCTGCGGCTGCTGTGCCAGGGGCTGCTGACCCGGGACCCGCGCAGAAGGTGGGCGGGCGAGCAGATCCAGGCCTGGCTGGACGGGGGCTCACCGCAGGTCGCCGAAGAGACCGTCTCTGCAGGCAGCGGGCTGCCGTTCCGGGGGCGGCGCTACACAGACAGGGGCGAGCTGGCGCGCGCCCTTGTCGAGAACTGGGACCACGCCGCCCAGTACTTCTTCGGGCGTGGAGAAACGGGCGAAGCCTGGCGGAGCTTGCGTGAGTGGCTCGCGGACGTCCCGGACGACGGCCGCATCGCGCTCGTCGACGACTACCTCATGACCGCCCTGCCGCCGGATGTGAAGCTCGTCCACCTGGTGCGGTGGCTGGACCCGGCGATGCCCCCGCATTTCCTCGGCCGGCGGGTCACCGCCGCCGACCTGCCCGGCCTCGCGGCCCTGGCCGATGACCGGCGCCATCCCGACCACCGCACCGCCTGCCTCATCGGGCGGGGGCTGTGGGAGCACGGCCTGCTGCGGGTGTTCGCGGGATTCGAGGGTGGCGAGGACCTCGCCCGGGTCGACGACCAGTGGCGCGCCCACGCGTCGGCGTGGAACGACCTGGCGCGCTGGCTGCGCGGGCAGGGAGCCACGCCGCCGGGTCTCGCGCGGCGCCTGCCCGACGCCGGGGCAGAGGACCCGCCCGTCGTTCTCCTGACGCTGCTCGCCCTGGCGGCGCGTCCGGCGGAGGGCCACCGCCTGATCGCCGAGGGCGCGGCGCGGGCGCGCGCGTCGGTCCCCGAGCCCGTCCCGTGGTTCGCGTGGATGGCGGACGGGGCCGGCGACGACCCGCTGCGGCTGCTCGCTCTGACGCGCGCCGCTCCCGAGGCCGTCGCGGCGAGCGAGTCGCGAGCGCGTGAACGGCACGCCGCCGAGCAGCGGGACGAGGCGCTCCGCACGCACCGGGCCGACCGCGAACGACGGCGGCTCGCCGGGCGCAACGCGGCCACGGGGAAGGCCGTCGCGCTGACGTTGCCGTTCCTGCTCTTCTGGCTGCTGGGCAGCTGGGTGATCGGCTCCCTGTTCGGCGGCGGCGAGGATGACGGGACGGCGTCGGTCGGCCTGCACAGTTCCTCCTCGGGCATCTCCTTCGGCGTCCTGGCGGCCCTCTCCTTCTTCGCCTGGGCGGTCCAGTGCGGCGGCGAGGTGCTCCTGGCGCGCGTGCAGGGCAAGGACTACCTCCCCCACGGGCCGTGGGGGATCCTTTCGGGGATCCTCGGCGCGGGCGGCCGCGGGCTGTCCTCGGCGTCCCAGACGATGTCGGGCGCCGCGCAGCGGACCGGGCGGCGCGGCTGCGGGTGCGTGCTCATCGCCGCGACGGTGCCGCTGCTCCTCTTCCTTCTGCTGCTCGCGGCGGTCACCTCCATCGCGAGCCTGCTGTGGGCTCTCGTCCTCGTCGCCGCCCCCGCCGCGCACGCCCTCGCGGCGGGTGTGCGGCTGCACCGCTGGCGGCAGGAACGGACGAACGGGGGAGCCCCTTGAGCAGCGGGATCGACGCGGACATCGCGCTGGACGCCGCGGTGGTGCTCAGCCTCGGCATGACACGCCTCCTCGGGGGCGGCGCGGGCCTCGCCGGACGGGGCACGGAGGCGCTGGCCGCGCTCGCCGCCGGACGCGCCGAGGCGCGGGCCGCGGCGCTCGCCGAGGCCGAGACGCACGAGCGGGCGCTGCGCGAGGTCGTGGAGCGCAACGCGCGCATCGCCGCGCTCACCGAGACCCGCGCGAAGATCGGCGCGAACGTGCCGCTGCCCGGCCGGCTCGACCCGGGCGAACGGTCCCCCGAGGAGCTGATCGCCTGGTGCGCCGCCACCGACCCCGTCCTGGACGAGGCCGAGCGGCACCTGTCCGAGCATCTCGCCGCCCAGGTCGGCACGCAGATCTTCGAGGTCCCGGCCGAGGGGCTCACGGCGGACGTCCGGCGCGGCGCGCCGCCGCCACCGCGGACCGGCGACGTCCGGGACCACCTCGAACGGATCATGACGCGGCTGCTGCCCGACGCGGAGGACGCCGAGCGCCGGGCGGTCGTGGAGGCCGCGGGGCTGCTGGCCGGCGTGGCGACGCCGGAAGAGGCGGAGGGCGTCCTGCACGAGGTGCGGCTGCGGATCCAGGACGCCAACCGCCGCACCAGGGAGCGGCGGGACGAGGAGCGGCGGCGGGCGGCCCAGCAGGACGCCGCCGAGCAGGCCGAGGCCGAGCGCCGCTACGTCCTCGGCTCGATCACGGCCGCGTTCGAGGACATGGGGTACGAGGTCCAGGCCGGGTTCGAGACGCTGACCGCCGACGACGGCACCGTGACGCTGACCAAGGGCGCCTGGCCCGACCACAGCGTGCGCATGCGCGTGGACGGCGCCGCCCACGTGCGGGCTTCGATGGTGCGCGAGCGCCCCGCCGAAAGCGAGGACGACCGGCGGGTGGACGTCGAGCGGGAGCGCGAGTGGTGCACCGCGTTCGAGGCCGCCCGGGAGCGCCTGGCGGAGGCCGGGATCCGCTCCGACGTGGCCTGGCGGCTGGAGCCCGGGGTGCGTGAGCTGCCCGTTCCGGCGGAGTCACGGCAGACTGGGAGCCGTGCGGGGCAACGCGTACGCTCTCGCGAGCGTCACAAGTGAGGTGCGGGGGGCGCACCGGCGAAGCGGAGTGGAGTCGACGGGATGAGCGGAGCGAACCGGGGGCTACGGGGGCGCCGCCTCCCACGGAGGAGCACGGATGAGCATTGAATCTCCGACCCTCGGGGGCCGGTTGCAGGGCTGGCCGCCGTTCATCCGGGAGCTGGACGCGACACTGTCGGTGCACTCCCAGTACGTGCTGTCCGGAAACCTCCACGACAGCTTCCTCGCGCCGCCGCAGGAGGGCGGGGGCCCGGCGCGGCTGCTGCCGCTGCGCGGGCTGCTGTGGGAGACGCTGCGGTCCAGCGGCGCGTCCTGCATGATCGTTTACGACCCGGTGGACGGCCTGCAGGTGTACCCGGAGGGAGCCGGGGACGCGGCGCAGGCGGCCGAGACGCTGCTCGGCAAGATCAAGCCGGACGAGAAGCCGTCGCTGGAGGCGCTGACCCGGCAGCTGGCCGCGATCGCCCGGCCGAAGGAGAACGTCCGCGCCGCGTTCGTGATCGACTCGGCGTCCCGCATCGCCCGGACCCCGACGGACCTGGAGCCGGCCGAGCGTGACTTCTTCCGCTTCTGCACGAAGCTGTCGCGCAGCGCCCGGCCCGTGCGGGTGACGGGGGCGCGGCCGAAGCCGCTCTACAACCCGATCATCTGGCTGGTGGAGCGGCCCGGCGATCTGCCGCCGTGGCTGACGGCCGACAACGAGAACATCCGCGAGATCACCATCCCGCGCCCGCACCTCGGCGACCGGCAGGAGACCGCGCGGCTGCTGGCCCGCGCCTTCGGCGTCAGCGACGTCGGATCGGACGAGGTGGCGGCCGCCGCCTGCGACGCGTTCGCCGAGCAGGCCGACGGGCTCACCCTGCAGTCGATGATCGAGGTGACCCGGCTGGCGAAGGAGCGCAACGTCGACCTCGCCGACCTGCCGGACGCCGTCCGCACCTACAAGCTCGGCGTGCTCGACAACCCGTGGAGCCGCGGCCATCTGCGGCGCCGGGTGCTGGACGGGGAGAAACGCGTCCCGGAGCGGGTGATCGGCCAGCCGCAGGCCGTCACCAAGACCCTCGACATCCTCAAGCGGGCGGTACTCGGGCTGTCGGGCGCGCAGGCGACCAGGTCCGGGAGCCGGCCGCGCGGGGTGCTGTTCTTCGCCGGCCCGACCGGCACCGGCAAGACGGAGCTGGCCAAGGCGATCACCGAGCTGGTCTTCGGGGACGAGTCGGCCTACCTGCGCTTCGACATGAGCGAGTTCTCCGGTGAGGGCTCCGGCGACCGGCTGATCGGGTCGCCGCCCGGCTATGTGGGGCACGAGGCCGGCGGCGAGCTGACCAACGCCGTCCGCGAGGACCCGTTCCGGGTGATGCTCTTCGACGAGATCGAGAAGGCGCACCCGCGGATCCTGGACAAGTTCCTGCAGATCCTGGAGGACGGCCGGCTCACCGACGGGCGCGGCAACACCGTGCACTTCTCCGAGTCGATCCTGATCTTCACCTCGAACCTCGGCCTATTCGTGCCGGGACGGGACCTCACGACCCGGGACGCCGCCCATGGCGCCCCGGACCGTGTGCAGAACATCACACCGGGGATGTCCTACGACGAGGTCGAGCAGCGGATCAAGGGCGCCGTCGCCGATCACTTCACCGAGGTCCTGAACCGGCCGGAGCTGCTCAACCGGTTCGGCGACAACATCGTGGTGTTCGACTTCATCTCCGGCGAGGCGGCGCACAAGATCTTCGACCTGCAGTTCGCGAACATCTGCCGGCGGGTCACCGAGGAGCACCGGCTCGTCCTCGTCGTGAAGGGGGACGCGCTGGAGACGCTCCGCGGATGGTGCACGGAGGAGCTCGACAAGGGCGGGCGCGGCATCGGGATGGCCCTGGAGTCGCACTTCGTCAACCCGCTGGCGCGCGCGCTGTTCGACCGGGAACTCGTCCCGGACGAGAAGATCACTGTGACCGGGGTACGGCGCGAGGGCAGCATCGTCCATCTGGACCTCCAGTGAGCCCGGGACGTCCGGCGGACGAGGGCCCCGGCGAGACGCTGCTGCTCGCCAAGGCGCACTATCCGGTGACCACCCTCGGCCCGGGCACCCGGGCGGGCATCTGGACGCAGGGCTGCACGCTGCACTGCCACGGCTGCCTGTCCCGTGACACCTGGGAGGCCGACCCGGGGAAGGCGGTTCCCGTCGAGGCGGTCCTAGGATGGCTCGCGTCACTGCCGGAACCGGTCGACGGGGTGACCATCTCGGGCGGGGAACCGTTCCAGCAGCCGGCCGCGCTGGCTACCCTGCTACGTGGGATCCGCGCGTGGCGGGACACCCTCGGCCGTGAGACGATTAAGTTGGACATATTGATTTACAGCGGATATGTCTACTCTCGGCTCTCGCGCACCGGTGAGACGCGCGAGATCCTGGACATGTGTGACGCCGTGATCACGGGGCCGTACGTCGACCGGCTCAACCCTGGGGGGCGACACCCCGGGGACGGCTCTCTACTCTGGAGAGGGTCGGCCAACCAGCGCGTCGTGCCGCTGTCCCCGCTGGGACGCGAACGGTACGAAACGGTGGCCGGCGTCGGGAAGACTGGAGAAGGAACAGGGCCCCGAGTACAGGTGTCCGTGGACGAAGGGCCGGAGGGAAGGCGGGTGTACTACATCGGGATCCCGCGAAGAGGTGACATGGAGCACCTCACGTCGAGGCTCGACCGCGCCGGGGTGCGCTCGGGGGATGTGTCATGGCGACCTTGAAATGCCCTGTCTGTGACGAACCGTTCCAGCCGGGCGACCTGCTCTGCATGAGCTGCGGGGCCAACCTCGCGCGCGCCGGTGGCGGCGCGCCGCAGCAGGGCCAGGGCGGATACGACCCGCAGCGGGTACCTCCGCCGCCGGGGCCGCAGCAGGGGGGCCAGCAGTACGGCGGGCCTCCCCAGCACGGCCAGCCCCAGCATGGGCAACCGCAACACGGGCAGCAGCAGTATGGGCAGCAGCAACAGCAACAGCCGCCCGCGGACCCGTGGGGGGCACCGCAGCAGCAGCCCCAGGACCAGTGGGGGCCCCCGCAGCCACAGCAGCAGCCCCAGGACCAGTGGGGCGCGCCGCAACAGCAGCAGCCGGCCCCCGATCCGTACCAGCAGCAGCCCCAGGACCAGTACGGCCAGGGGCAGCAGGGACACGGGCAGCAGCAGTACGGGCAGCAGCCCCAGCAGGGCCAGCAGCAGTACGGGCAGCCGCAGCAGCAACCGCCCCAGGACCAGTGGGGGGCGCCGCAGCCACAGCAGCAGCCCCAGGACCAGTGGGGCGCGCCGCAACAGCAGCAGCCGGCTCCCGATCCGTACCAGCAGCAGCCGCAGGACCAGTACGGCCAGCCGCAGCAGCAGTACCAGCCCCCGGACCAGTACGGCGCCCCGCAGCCCGGCGGGGGCGACCACCAGTTCGGCCCGCCGCAGCAGCAGCCCCAGTACGGCCAGCCCCCGCAGCCGCAGCACGGGGGCCAGCCTCCGCTGCCGCCGCACGGGCGTGAGGCGACGCTGCTGCCGCACGAGCAGAACCAGCCGCGCCCGGCCGCGCCCGACAGCACGGCGTTCATGTGCCCGTACTGCGAGGCGGTGCTGGCCAACCCGGGCGCCGCGCAGTGCGACTCGTGCCTGCGCCCGCTGCCGCAGAAGGGCACGCCCGTCCTGCGCGTGCAGTTCCCGACGGGTGAGCTCAAGGTCTCCGTCGGGCAGCACCTGGTGCTCGGCCGCGACGCGGGCCAGTCGCCGGTGGCGGCCACGTTCACGCAGTACGACAACGTGTCGCGGCGTCACTCGACGGTGTGGCTCGACCCGTCCGGGACGGCGTGGGTGCGCGACGAGGGTTCGACCAACGGGACGTTCGTCAACGGCGAGCGGCTCCCCCGCGGTGTGGAGGCCCCGCTCCGCGACGGCGACCAGCTCCGCCTGGCCGCCGACGTGACCGGAACCATCCAGCTGGCCTGAGCAGTACGCTACGGCGAACGGCGGCCCCGGGGATCCGATCCCCGGGGCCGCCGCCGTTCATGGTCCGGACATGCGAACGGGGGCCGCCCGGTACCGGACGGCCCCCGTCCCCTTCGGCGCTCGGTCGGCCGGAAAGCTCGGTCCACCGCGGTCAGCCGTAACGTCGGTCCGCCGTAACGCCTGGTCTTCTCCGGTCAGCCGGCCCGCTTGGTGCGGGCGCGGGTGCGCTCGCGCTCCTTGGCGTCCAGGACGACCTTGCGGATACGGACGGCGGTCGGGGTGACCTCCACGCACTCGTCCTCGCGGCAGAACTCCAGCGCCTCCTCCAGCGACAGGTTCCGGGGCGGGGTGAGCCGCTCCAGCTCGTCGCCGGTGGAGGAGCGCATGTTCGTGAGCTTCTTCTCCTTGGTGATGTTGACGTCCATGTCGTCGGAGCGGGAGTTCTCCCCGACGATCATGCCCTCGTACACCTCGGTGGTCGGGCCGACGAAGAACGTCCCGCGCTCCTGCAGGTTCGTGATCGCGTACGCGGTGGCGGCGCCGGACCGGTCGGCGACCAGCGACCCGGACGGGCGGGTGCGCAGCTCGCCGAACCAGGGCTCGTAGTCCTCGAAGACGTGGTGCGCCATGCCGGTGCCGCGCGTCTCGGTCATGAACTCGGTGCGGAACCCGATCAGGCCCCGGGCCGGGACGAGGAACTCCATCCGGATCCAGCCGGTGCCGTGGTTCGTCATGTGCTCCATGCGGCCCTTGCGGACCGCCATCAGCTGCGTGACGGCGCCGAGGTGCTCCTCGGGGATGTCGACGGTGAGCCGCTCGACCGGCTCGTGCCGCTTGCCGTCGACGTCCTTGGCGACGACCTGCGGCTTGCCGACGGTCAGCTCGTAGCCCTCGCGGCGCATGTTCTCGACCAGGATCGCCAGGGCCAGCTCGCCGCGGCCCTGCACCTCCCAGGCGTCGGGACGCTCGGTCGGGAGCACCCGGATCGACACGTTGCCGACCAGCTCGCGGTCGAGCCGGTCCTTGACCATGCGGGCGGTGACCTTGGTGCCCTTCTCGCGGCCGGCCATCGGCCCGGTGTTGGTGCCGATCGTCATCGAGATGGCCGGCTCGTCCACCGTGATCAGCGGCAGCGGGCGCGGGTCGTCGGCGTCGGCGATGGTGTCGCCGATCATGATCTCGGGGATGCCGGCGATCGCGATGATGTCACCCGGCCCGGCCTCGTCGGCGGGCTTGCGGGCGAGCGCGTCGGTCATCAGCAGCTCGGTGATCCGCACCCGCTCGATGCTGCCGTCGTGCCGGTACCAGGCGACCTGCTGGCCCTTCTTGATCGTGCCGGCGTGCACCCGGCACAGCGCGATCCGGCCGAGGTAGCTGGAGGCGTCCAGGTTCGTCACGTGCGCCTGCAGCGGCGCGTCCGGGTCGTAGGACGGCGCCGGGATCGTCTCGGTGATGACCTTGAACAGCGGCTCCAGGTCGTCGCTGTCCGGCATGTCGCCGTCGGCGGGCTTGCCGAGCGAGGCCCGCCCGGCTCGGCCGGACGCGTACACGATCGGGAAGTCGATCTGGTCCTCGTCGGCGTCGAGGTCCATGAACAGCTCGTACGTCTCGTCCACGACCTCGTCGATGCGGGCGTCGGGACGGTCGGTCTTGTTCACGACCAGGATCACCGGCAGCCGAGCGCCGAGCGCCTTGCGGAGCACGAACCGGGTCTGCGGGAGCGGGCCCTCGCTCGCGTCCACCAGCAGGACGACGCCGTCCACCATGGACAGCCCGCGCTCGACCTCGCCGCCGAAGTCGGCGTGGCCGGGGGTGTCGATGATGTTGATCGTCAGCCCGTTGTGCTTGACGGCGGTGTTCTTCGCGAGAATGGTGATCCCCTTCTCGCGTTCAAGATCGTTGGAGTCGAGCACCCGGTCGTCGACGTCCTGGTTCTCGCGGAAGGCCCCGGACTGCCAGAGCATGGCGTCGACCAGCGTCGTCTTGCCGTGGTCGACGTGGGCGACGATCGCGACGTTCCGGAGGTCGTCGCGCGTGGAGATGGGCATGCGGGTTCGCCTTGCGTGAGAGTTCGGGAGTCGCCGCAGACGCGCGGCACCGATCCATTCTACTCGGCGGTGCGTACCACCCTTTACGCGTCGTTCGCACCAGCGCTCACAGCAGCCCCGATTGGCCAACTTTGCTCATCCTTTGTAATCTGCCCGTGATCCGGTCGTCCGGAGCCCCTCCCCCCGGGGCTGCGGCCGGAACGCCGAATCTCCCGATCGCGGGAGAACCGGGGACCCAAACCCCCTGGGGTGAATCGACGCACGTCGTAGGGCGACTCCTGGCCCGAACCCGTCAGCTAACCCGGTAGGCGTACGAGGAGAGGAGAACACCGGCTTGGCTCCGGATCTTCGCCGGCGGCGCCGCCTCGCGCCCGCCGCCATCGTCACCATGCTCCTGGCCGGCCTCGGCGCCGCCCCGCCCGTCACCGCCCACGCCGCGCAGCCGTTCCGGCTCGCCGCCGCGTCGTCGCCCAGCCCGACCCCGACGACGGAGAAGGGCCTGCGCAAGACCCTGGACGCGCTGAACGAGGAAGCCGAGATCCTCACCGAGAAGTTCAACAAGGCCCGCGTCGACTTCGGCAAGGCCAAGAAGGCGCAGCAGGCCGCCACCGCGGAGGCGCAGCGCCTGCGCACCCTGGCCGAGCCGGCCCGCGAGCAGCTCGGCCGGATGGCCGCGGCGAACTACATGGCCGGCGGCCCGGACGTGCTCTTCGGCTCCGGCGGATCGGCGGACGGGCTGTCCGACCGCGCCTACCTCGCGCAGAACCAGGCGGCCGCCGTCCTCGCGCTGAAGAAGCAGATCGCGCAGGCCGACGCCGCACAGCGCACCGCGGAGGCCAAGACCGCCCAGCTCAAGAAGGCGTGGGACGACGCCAAGCAGGCGCGCGGGGCGGCCAAGGCCAAGGTCACCGAGGTGATGAAGCGGCTCGACAAGCTGACCACCACCCACGTCAGCGACCCGCGCACCGGCCTCACCGCGACCGTGAAGGGCTCCGGGCTGCCCGCGAAGGTGGCCCGCAAGGCGCTCACCAAGCTCGGCAGCCCGTACGTGTGGGCCGCCGCCGGGCCGAGCAGCTTCGACTGCTCCGGCCTCGTCGTCTGGGCCTACGCGCAGGTCGGCAAGTCCGGCCTGCCGCACTACACTGGCGACCTCTTCGCGCTGGGCACGAAGGTCTCGCGCGGCGAGCTGCGCTCCGGCGACCTGGTGTACTTCGGCAGCAACCTGCACCACATGGGCATCTACCTCGGTGACGGGAAGTTCCTGCACGCCCCGCAGACCGGCGATGTGGTGAAGATCTCCAATCTCTCCGACCGCTCCGACTTCGCCGGCGCCAACCGCATCACCTGACGCCATCGCCCCGAGACGTACAAGGGCCTCCCGCGGCGCGGCGGGAGGCCCTTGTATTCATCCTCGCAAGAGGCCCTCGCGGACGAGGGCGCCGATGACGGGACGGTCGCCTGGAAGCCAGTCGACGTCGTAGACCTCGTGCGGGGCCAGCCAGCGCAGGGCCAGGTGTTCCAGGGCCTGCGGCTCGCCTTCGACGATCTCGGCGGTCCAGACGCGCAGAAGGGCGCGTTCGCTCAGCCGCCAGTCGCCGCCGACGCGGCGGCCCAGGCGCACCTTGACGGCGAGTTCCTCGTCGCACTCGCGGACCAGGGCGTCCTCGTCGGACTCGCCCGGATCGACCTTTCCGCCGGGCAGCTCCCAGCCGCCCGCCATGTGCGGCGGCTCGGCCCGCTGCGCGCCCAGCAGCCGCCCGGCCGAGACGATCGCCGCGCCCACGACCACGAGATCGATCGCGATCAGCTCCCCTCCGTCACGGCGGCCCTTGTCCGACCGTTACCCCGAACGGCGTCGACCAGACGCGTCGACTCCCGGACGATCTCCTCCAGGTGGTCGCCGTGCGCGCCGCGCCAGTACACCTGCCCGCAGTCGGCGCAGCGGCCGTAGACGTCGTAGCTGCGGCGGGTGCCCGCTTCGAGGTGCCGTTCGATCTCCTCCTTGTCGACCGGTACCAGTTCGCCGTTGCAGGCGGTGCAGCGCGTCCACGGGCGCAGGACGGGGGCGAAACGGTCGAGCAGGTCGCGGAGCTGGTCGTCCGGCCGGGAGCCGCGGACGTACGCGCCGAACCACAGCGCGCGGCGGCGGAGCAGCCCGCGATCCTGCGTGAGCAGGACGCGGCGTTCCTCGTTGGCCTGGACGACCAGCGCCGGGTCGTCCATGTCGTTGTGGTAGGCGGTGTCCAGGCCGAGCAGGCGCATCCGCCGGGCGAGCGTGCCCAGGTGAACGTCCAGGAGGAAGCGGGGCGCGACCTGCCCCGGCTCCAGCGGCACGGGCTGCGGGCGCGGGACGGCCGCCACGTTCGCCTCGGCGCCGGCGTCCGGCCGGGTGGCGGGCCCGGCCGGCTCGCCGTCGACGGTCATCGGCCCCGCCTCGGGCAGCGGCACGCCGAGCGACTCCACGAGGTGCCCCAGCGTCGAGGTCCCGTCGTGGGACACCCTGGTCACGGCCTCCCGCCGCGCGGCGGGCAGGAACATCAGCAGCTCGTCGGCGACACGGATCGTAATCTCGGGCTCCACGACGCTCAGCATGCCACGCGCCGCCTGCGAATCCCGCCGTATTATCCGCCTCAGGCGGCGGCGAGGCGCGCGGCGGAGTCCGCCAGGGAGGTCAGCAGGGACGGGACGTCCTGGTCCTGCAGCACTCCCCCGCGCTTGACCACCCGGCCGCCGACGAGGACGGTGTCGACGTTGCGCGTGTCCGCCGACAGGACCACGGCCGCCACGGGATCGTGGGCCGCCGCCACGCCGAACGTGTCGGTGCGCAGGACGAGAAGGTCGGCCTGCTTGCCCGGTGCCAGCGACCCGGTGACGTCCGCGAGCCCCGCGACCTCGGCGCCCTCGATCGTGGCCGTCCGCAGCGCGTCGGCCACGGTGAACCCGATGCCGGCGGCATCGGGGCGCCCGCGCTCAAGGAAGTACGCGGCCCGCATCATGCTGAACATGTCGCCGGGGCAGCTGGCGACCGTGTCGGCGCCGAGGCCCGTCGGGGCGCCCGCGGCACGGGCCCGTCCGGTGGGCGGCGCGCCGATGTTCAGGGCGGCCTCGACGCCGGGCGCGACGGACACCGTGCCGCCGCTGCCGGCGATCCGTCTGAGCGCCTCGTCGGTGTAGAAGTTGGCGTGCACGTACGTCGTCGGGTGGTCCATCAGCCCGTTGCCGCCGAGGAACGCCAGCCCGCGCGCGGCGCTCTCGGCCCCGTGGCCGCCCATGTGCGCGGTGACCGGGAGCCCGAGGTCGCGGGCCAGCCGCCATTCGGCCAGCGCGCGCTCCTCGCCCGCGATCTCGGGGCCGAGCGCGGCCAGCGCCATGGTGATCGTCCCGTCGGCGTACTCGCGGTGGACGCGGGCCGTCTCGGCGGCGAGCGCGTCGAGGTCGCCGTCGCCGCCGTAGCAGTAGCCGAACACCGCCCTGATGCCGGATGCGCGCAGCGCGGCGACGTTCGCCTCGGTGTGGCCGGGGCTGAGCTGGATGTGCGACCAGTCGACCAGAGTCGTGATGCCCGAGTCGAGGCACTCCAGTGCGCCGGCGAGCGTCCCGGCGTACACGTCCTCAGGACGGTATCGGGGCGCCAGTTCGCCGAGGACGCGCTGCAGGTAGGCGGGGAGGTCGGTGTCGGGGAGGATCGCGCGGATCCCCGCCTGCCAGGTGTGCCGGTGGGTGTCGACGAACCCGGGCATGACGATGCGCCCGGTCACGTCGATGACGTCGGCGCCCGCCGGAGCGGCCAGGCCGGGGCCGACCGCGGCGATGCGGCCGTCCTCGACGAGCACGTCGGCGTTTCCCAGCACCGCCGGCTCGGGTGCGGTGTCGATGACGAGCCCGTTCGTGAGCAGTAGAGTCGTTGCCATGCCGAAAAGCTTAAGAGTTAGCTTTTCCAAAAGCAACTGAGCGAGCGAGTATTCTCGGTGCGTGCAGGCGGACGAGGGTGCGGGCAAGAACGACGGCGCGGGCAGGGACGACATCGACGTCGTGGCCGAGGCGTGGCGGCGCGACGGCATGTCCGAGCCGCTCATCGCGATGCTGGAGGTCGGCAAGCGCGCCGGACGCATCGCCATGCTGGTACAGCAGGCCCTCCGCGGCCCGCTCGCCGAACTCGGCCTCACCTACGCCGAGTTCGAAGTACTGACCGTCCTGCGCCGAGAGGGCGAGCCGTACCGGCTGCGCCCCAGCGAGCTCACCCGGTCGGCGTTCCTCACCTCGGGCGGAACGAGCAACGTCCTGCAACGGCTGCAGAAGGCCGGCCACGTCGAACGCGAGGCCAACGCCGGCGACGCCCGCAGCCGCTTCGTGCAACTGACCGCAGACGGGCTGCGCATCACCGAACAGGCCCTCGCCGCGTCGGCCGCCGCACACGAGGAAGTCATGGCCCGGGTGCCATCGGAGGAGATCCGGGACGCCGCCGACGCGCTCCGCGAAATCCTCCTCGTCATCGGCAGCCGCCGGTTCCGCTGAGCACCACGCTCCGCCGCCCTACTGCCGCGCGGCCAGGGCGTCCACCTTCTTCTTGAAGTCGGGCCGCGCGAGCGGACGCGTCACGCCCACCCAGTCCGACCGCTTGTAGGACTTCACGCCGATCGCGGGAACGCAGGTCGAACAGCTCGCCACGATCATCTTGCCCTTTCCGATGACCATGCCGACATGACCGGGGTTGTTCGACGACGTCCCCGGGCCCGAGTTGAAGAACACCAGGTCGCCGGGCAGCTCCTTGCCTTTGCTGATCTTCACGCCGAACGGCCACTGCTCGAACGTCGTGCGGGGGATGTTCAGGCCGACCTGCCGGTAGGCGGCCTGGATGATGCTGGAGCAGTCCCACGCGTCCGGCCCGGTCGCGCCGAACACGTACGGCTTGCCGCGCTGCGCCAGCGCGAAGGCGATGATCTGCTTGACGAGGGCGCTCATGTTGGCGGGGAGCTCGTTGTCCTCGCAGTTGACGCCGTTCGCCTGTACGACCTTGAAGTCACCGCCGACATAGCGTTTCGCCCAGCTCAGGACGAGGTCGACGTAGTCCCACGAGTGGTTGTACTGGAAGATCGCGGTCTTCATCCGCTGCGGGGCACCGTTGTGCTTGAGGTAGGCGGCGGCCGAGGGGATCGCGTCCGCCGGGTCGTAGCGGTCCTTCTTGCCGTCCTTGTTCCCGTCGACCGCGAACTCCTTGAACGTCCCGGCCAGGAACTGCATCGGCCCGCCCGCGCCCGCGTAGTTCTCCCCGCTGCTGACGCCCGGCATGGTCGACCTGCCGTGGTCGGTCTCCACCTTGCCGACACCGGCCAGCACGTTCCATGGGATGCCGTACTGCTTGCCAGCGGCCTGGTACAGCGACAGATAGTTCGATGGGACGGCCTTCGCGTCGTTCGCCGCCGCGGGCTGCGTGCCCGCGTCGGCCACGTTCACGCAGTTGCCGCCGCCGCCAATCCCGCCGCCGAAGATGAACTGGCTCACGCCGAACAGGATCGGGACGAAGACCAGTGCGGCGAACATCACCGCGGCGACGCCGAGGGCGGCCGCGATCAGCAGCCTCCGGGGAGTCATCCGGTGTCACCGGCCTGGCCGGCATCCGCGGGCTGGAAGGAGTACACCTTCAGCGCACCGCCGTCCCGCGCCACGGTCACGGCGTACTGCTTGCTGTCGTCGCTCGTCTTGCCGCTCCTGGTGACCTGCTGGTGGCCGGTCACCAGAAAGATGATCGAGTTGTCCTCGATGTCGCGGACCCGGTCGAGCGACGCCGATCCCTGCGCGACGAGCTGCACTCGCTGCCGCTCCTCCGTCATCGCGGGGGTCGCCGCGTCCTGCCCGAGCCGCTGCTTCAGGTCGTCGGTGGTCAGGCCGGTGAACCGACCCATGTAGGTCTCGGGGGTCTCGTCGTAGCGGTAGGTGCCGTAGGCGGCGACGAACCGCTGCGCCAGGTCCGCCGCCGTGGCGAACTCCTGCCGGGAGAACGTCAGCAGCCGGTAGATGTCGAAGTCGCCCGGGTTCACCGCCTTCTGGATCCCGGACGGCGTGGACGACGGGCCCGGCGCGCGAGTGGCCGTGGCGCTCGGGCGGGCATCGGGCTCGCCCGACGATCCGCCGGGCGACGCGACCGTCAAGTAGACGCCGACGGCGGCGAGCACGACGACCAGGCCCGCGAACAGAAGCTTGCGCCGGCGGTCGGTCAGGTTCATCACTCGTCCCGCCGGTCGACCGGGCGCAGCCAGAACGGGATCGGCGGGCCGTCGCCCGAGCCGCGCTTGCCCCACAGCGGCGGGGGCTGACGCCGTCCGCCCGGTGCGGGACGCGACGGGCTCCCGCCCGAGCCACCACCCGAGCCACCGCCTGAGCTGCCGCCCGAGCCACCGCCCGAGTTGCCGCGCTGCCGGGGAACGTTCGACCCTCCGCCGCCGGAACCACCGGAACCACCGGAACCGCCCGAACCACCGCTCCCGCCGGGGCCGCCGCGGCCACCGGGCTCGCCCCGCCTGCCGGGCTCACCTCGCCTGCCGGGCTCGCCACGCCTGCCGGGCTCGCCACGCCTCCCCGGAGCGCCCTGCACACCGGGCGCGCCCCGGACGCCGGTACGGCCGGAGCCGCCGTTTCCGCCCGAGTCGCCGCCGTCGGTTACACCGCGTCCCGTCCAGGAGGTCGGCCGGACGCCGCTCTTGCCGGAGCCGCCGCCGGAGGGCTCCTCGTCGCCCTTCGCCATGATGATGCGGCCCAGCCGGGGCTCGCCCGCCTTGGCGCCGTCCTTGCGGCGGTCGCCGAGCGCGCCCGCCCTGGTCGGCAGGTTCAGCGGCGGAGCACCGCGCCGGGATCGTCCCTGCGCCGCCGCGGCGCCCGCGCCGCGCGGCTTGGCCGCGAGCACCGGCGCGTCCTCGGGCGACTGCTCCTCGCCCGCCCCGGCCGCCGACCGGTCGGACGCGGTCACCGCTCCGGCCATGGCGCCGCCCGCCCCACCGCCTGCGGCGGCGGCCACCACCGGTGTCGGGTCGTTCTTGAGCTTGCGGAGCGCCTGGTAGGCCGCCACGGGCGGAATCGCCTCGGTGCGCCTGCGGGCCGCCGCGACCGACTTGCCGAACTCCGACTCGCCCTTGTCCCGCGCCCCGACCGCCGAGTAGCCGACGGCGGAGAACAGGTGCTGGAACGGCTTGCGGTAGATGAACGCCGCGAACGTCACCAGCGCGATCAGCAGCACCTGCAGTCCCCAGGGCAGCGTCTCACCGAGGATCAGGCTGTACGCCCACAGCAGCAGCGAGAGCACGCCGATGAGCGCTGCCTGTTTCAGCAGCATGGACAGCAGCAGTTCAAGCCAGCGGATGGCGATGACCCGCCCGACGCCCGGATGTATCCCGATCCCGAGGAAGATCGGGCCCGCGACGAGGAGCAGCAGGAACGCGATCTTCACCACGATCAGCGCGAGCGCGATGACCATGATGAGCAGCCCCGCGACCAGCGCCGCGAACAGCGCGATGATCGCCACTCCCAGCCGGTTCTGCCAGTCCTTGCCCTGGAACAGCGCGTAGTTCTCCGAATGGTTGTCGTCGATGTCCTTCGTGACGTCCTTGTAGGCGTCGGACTTCTTCCCCAGATCGACCTTGTTGGTGCCGTACGTCTCCGGCAGATCGACCGCCTGCGACCAGAGCAGCTTGTCGGCGTTCTGCTTGACGATCTCCGCGTTGGGGTCGTTGGTGCCGAACTCGCCCTGCAGCCACGGCTTGCAGACGAGCGCCACCCACAGCGCGTTCGCGTTGCGGGACGTCGCGTCCAGGTTCTCCGACGTCGCCGGGTCGGGCTTGCCGTTGGGGACGGGAATACATGTCCCGCCCTTGGTATCGCTCGGCGGCAACGCGGCGTTGAACGCGGCGGACGTCGCCTCGGACGTCTTCGTCCCGAGCGTGGTGAAGTCCGCGGGCCGGGCGATCAGCCAGGTCAGCGCCACCATCGCGGCCACCATCCAGACCACGCCTTCGGTGACCTTGCTCGCCCGCTTGCGGACGAGGCCCCACCAGGCCAGCCACATCGCGCCGAGGATGATCACCCAGGACCAGTAGCGCGCGTTGAACGTCTTGCCGATGCCGGTGATGACCCCGTCGACGGTGTCCTTCAGCCAGCTCAGCAGCGACTCCGACGCGGCCGCCTGGTAGACGCTGATCGTCGTCCGGTCGATCGTCCGGACGAAGGTGAACACGGTGTTCGCGACCGCGTTGCCCATCATGGCCATCGCGTCCGCGCACCCCATGTCGACCGCGTACCAGGTCTGGCCGGCGGTGCCGTACCGGTCGTAGTACGTCAGCCCCTCGACGTGGGTCTTCTGCAGTTTCTCGTTCGGGTAGTCGGGCGGCTTGATCATGCCGTCCGTCCCGGACCCGTACCGCTCGGGCGGAGGATGGTCGGCCGGTTTGCACGCGTCGTTCAGCGGATTCGGCGGCAGCGGCGGACCCGACGCGGACGCCGGGAACAGCGGCCCCACCATGAGCAGCGCCATGATGGTCAGCAGCAGTATCGAGCGGCGGGTGCGCGGCCGCCGGCGGCGGGTGGTACGGCGGCGGGACCGGCCCAGGGCCTTGCGGTCGAGTCCTTCGCCCGGTGAGCGCTGCAGGCGCGCCATCCGGTCGCCGGAACCCCTCATCGAGTGGCCTCCTCGGCCTCGGCCCCCGCGGCGGTGAGTTCGGACGGGCCCGGACGGGACCGGGTCGGGTTGGTGTCCAGCCAACGCTGCAGTTCCTCGGAGATCAGGTCGACGCCGATGCGCCCCGCACGGCCGTCGAGGTCACGGAAGATGCATTCGCCGTTGCCGAGGTTGCGCAGCACGGCCTTGTGCTCGTCGGACGCCTCCACCCCGAGAAGCGACATGACGTTGCTGACCTCGACCCGCTCGGTGGAACGGAACGAGAACACCGACGACAGGCAGTTCGTCACCTGCTCGTTCAGCAGGTCCCCCGCGTTCTGGGAGACCAGGATCAGCGCGGTGTTCCGGGAGCGCCCCATGCGGGACACCTCCGGCACCAGCTTGGCGCCCTCGGGAGTCGCGGTGATCGCCCACGCCTCGTCCAGGAAGATGGCCTTCGGCAGCCGCCGGTCGAGGCCGTGCATGAGCCGCCGCGCGAACTGCGACACCAGGTACATCAGCGCCACCGACAGCCGCTGCTCGTAGGAGTAGTCCTCCCGCGCGATGGCGACGTCCGGCAGGGTGAGCCCGCCGAGGGTGAACACGGTCGTCCACCCGGCGGTGTCGATGCGCTCGCCGCCGGACGGGTCGAAGCACAGCCGTGCGAGCCGCATCTCCGACATGGACCGCAGCACCGCGCCGAGGTTCTTGGACGCGGGGTCCTCCGCGGCCTCCAGGTGGTCGACGACGCGTCCGAGGGACGGCCGCTCGGCGTTGGCGACCGCGCCGACCGCCTGGATCATCGCGGACTCGCGCTCCTCCGACATCCGCGGCAGCAGCAGCCGCAGCGTCTCGGTCGCCATCGTCTTCATCGTGGCGAGGTCGTCGCCGAACGAGAACGGGTCGAGCAGGCCGGGCGCCGCCGAGCCGAGCGGCAGGATCCGCGCCTTGCGGCCCCGCGCCTTGAGCAGTTGCACCAGCGCCTCGGCGTCGCCCTTCGGGTCGATCGCCGCGATGGTGACGCCGCGCAGCGCCATCTGGTAGATGAGCAGCAGCGCGAGCGTGGTCTTGCCGCCGCCGGGCTCGCCGGTGATCGCGACGGCGGTCGGGCGGTTCCGGGCCGCGGCGACGAGCGGGTCGAAGTGCACGATGGACCGGGCCCGGCCGAGCGTCTCGCCGACGTACGGGCCGATCCAGCCCTCGGCCTCGTCGTCCGGGCGGTCCCCGAGGTCGACGGTCGCGACCGGCATGCCGCCCGCGATCGTCCGCAGCGGCTGGCGCTGCGCGTAGGCGTTCAGCCGGATCTGGTCGCCAGGCAGCGACTCCAGGAACAGCGAGAACTGGTCGCCGGTCGAGTTGACGACGTCGATGCCGATGTCGCGGTAGTGCTCGACGACGGCGTCCACCCGCTGTGCGAGCAGCTCCTCGGTCGGCGCGGACACGATCAGCCGGTGCCACCCGTACACGAACGGCAGCCGCTCCTTGGTGATGCCGTGCTCCAGCATCCGGGCCGCGTCGATCTGCTCGGCGAGCGCGATCGGCGCCTCCGCGCCCGCCTCCCGGATGTGCTGGTCCATGTCGCGGGCGTGCGCCAGCTTCCGGGAGACGTCCTTGGACGCCTTCGCCGGCGGGATCAGCTTCATCCGCGCGCTGATCTCCACCGGGAACGGGAGGGCGTCGGCGTAGTGGAACCAGGGCTCGCCGTCCGGGAACGGCATCATGTCCGGGAACCGGGCGAACGACAGGTAGGCGACATACGACGCGGCCGTGGCGCTCGTGCCCGCGCCCGTGAAGTTGGGCTGCTCGATCCGCAGGTACGAGCGCCCGTTGTGGATGGCGCCCTCCACCAGCGACTCGATCTCGCCCTTGCCCCACGTCCGGCGCGGGACGGCGGACGGCGGCGGATCGGCCAGCGCCCCCGTCACCGCGTGCTGGAACAGCCACGCCACCTCGGTCGAGGTGGCGTGCCGGGCGTACAGCGCCGACCCGCCGAGCGCGCGCCCGACCCGCTCGGCCTGCTCCGTCCAGCGGGTGATCTCCTTCTTGTCGATCGCGTCGTCGTGCACGCCGAGGACGCCCTCGCTCCGCTTGTACAGGACCCTGAGCTGCGACAGGACGCTGCCGGACAGGTGCATCCCGCGCTGGCCGAGCCGGACCCCGAGGTAGACCTCCTTGGTCCAGAAGTCCTTGGCCCACACGTGCGCGTAGGTCTCCTCCAGGTACTCCCGCCACCCCGCGCCGCCGTCGGACGTCTGGTCCAGCGCCAGCGCCCACTCCGCCGCCGGGTAGGTCCGGTGCGCGATCCGCAGATGCACCTCGGCGTCCTGCATCCGGATGCCCGCGAGCGCGATGGTGATGTTGGTGGCGAGCGCCTCGCGTTCCTCGCCGGTGGTGAACTCGTAGGACACCGTGGGCAGCCGGAAGTACGCCCACGCGGCGTTGTCGGTGAACAGCACACGGTCGTCGAAGTACCGCACGGCGAGCCGGCTGGACTTGCTCATGCCGACCTCCCGTCCCGTGTCCCGGCCCCCGATTCTCCCGCCGCGCGGGCGGCCGCGCAGGGCTGGCCGGGAGAGTCTTCGCCGTCCGGACGGTCATGAAGGTCGAACGCGTCCGCCAGGAATGCCCGGCTCGCTGCGGTCTCCGCTCGGTGCCCGCGGGGGGCGCTCATCGGGTGGCCTCCTGCTCCTGCTGAAGCTCCTGGTAACGCTCGGGCATGACGGTGAAGCCGCCGGCGACCACGCCGGCGAGGGCAAGATAGGCACGCCGCGTCGGCGTCCGCAACGACTTCAGCTCGTTGCGCGGCGCGCGGTCCATGCTCAGGTGATCATCCCATGGGATGCGCACCAGCGCCCGGCACCGCCCCCGCGCCACGGCCTCGGCCTGCTCGACGTCGTCCATGCTGCGGCGGCTCACGCCGTTGATGACCGTGACGGCGCGGGACCGCAGCTCCTCGTAGCCGTGGCCGTCCAGCCACTCGAACGTCATCGCGACCGCGCGCGGGGCGTCCGCGCTGGCCGGCGTGACGAGGACGATCTGGTCGGCGTACGGCAGGACGCGCGCGACCACGGCGGCCGCCGCGTCCAGCAGCGTCACCGAGTAGAACTTGTCGATCGTGCGGATCGCCAGGGCGTAGTCGCGGTCGTCCAGTGCCTGCAGCGGGTTCTTGCCCGCCGCGATGACGTCGAGCCCGGACTTGGCCTGCGAGGTGTACCGGCGCATCGCGGTCAGGCTGCCGACCTGGTCGGCGCGCGTGATGAGCCCGGTCAGCGTCTCGTTGGTGTCGCTGCGCGTCCGCCGGGCGAGCGCACCTGGGCCGGGGTTCACGTCGATCGCGACGACCGGTTCCCCGTTGTACTGCGCGAACGTGTGCCCCAGCATCAGCGACGTGACGGTCTGCCCGGCGCCGCCGGTGCAGCCGAGCACGACGACGTGCCGCGTCCCGTGGAACGGCTGCTGGATCCGCTGCTGGTAGTCGGCGTCGACCTCGCCGTGCCCGCCGCCGACCGCGTGGATGAGCCGGCGCAGCCCGCCGCCGCTGACCTCGTGCTCGGGACCCGGCGGGGTGATCGCGGGACCGGAGGGCGGCGGGGACGGTGGCGGCGGCAGCGGCCGCGGCCGGACGGGCGACGCGGGCTGCGACCGGACCTCGCGCGGCGGGGCCGCCTCCTCCGCGGGAGGCGGCGGCTCGACCGGTGCCTCCGGCGCGGACGGGGGCCCCGGCTCGGGGACGGGCGGCCACGTGAGGTTCTCCGAGGCCGCCGGACGCGGCGGCTTGGAGAGCCCGTTCGTCCAGGGCCTCGGCGGCTCCAGCCGGGGCGCCTGCTGCTCGGAGGGCTCCGCGGGCGGCTCGCCCTGCGTTCCGAACGCGCCCGGCACCATCGGGATGTCCGGCCGCGTCGCCGGGGGCCGCGGCGCGGGCGTCCACGGCCGCGGCAGATCCCGCCGCGTCTCGCCGGCCCGCGGGCCCTCGGCCCCCTGGGCGGCCGGACGCTCCGCACGCGGAACATCCCGCTCCGCCTCCTGGCTCCCGGAGTGCCGGGCGGCCGCGGGCCGCTCGGCGGGCGGCGCATCCCGACCTTCCCGCTGCCCCGGTCCCTGAGCGGCCGGACGCTCCCCGGCCGTGTCCGGAGCTCCCGCGTCCCCGGGTTTCTGCCCGGCCGGACGCGCCACGGACGGGACGTTCCCGGGTGTGCCCGGAGTTCTCGCGGCTCCAGGCCTCTGCGCGGCCGGGATGTCCTCGGCCGTGTCGGGAGTTCCCGCCTCTCCGGGCTTCCGCGCGGCCGGCGCGTCCTGTTGCGGCTTCCGGTCTCCCGGTTCGTGAGCGGCCGGTCCCACCGCGGGCCGGACGTCTTGCGGGGGTTCTTGGGATCCGTGATCGCCGAGGGGGGCGAGGGCTCGCTGCCCGGCGACCTTCCGGTCGCCTGGCTCTCCGTTGAACGCCTGCACCGCACGTATGCGCTCGCCGTCGGCGGCGTGTGCCTGCTCCGGCTCTGCCGGCGGCTCCCGTGTCACGCCCTCGCCCGGCTCGGCGGGGCGTACCCAGCGGATGTTCGCCGACGCGGGCGGCCGGACGTCCTCGCGGGTGTCCGCGGACGGCGGCGGGGGCGCCTGCCGCTCGCCGGGGCGCGGGTCGTGGTCGGGGGCGTTGGCGATCTCCTCGGCGGCCTTGCGGACGTCGGCGCCGGGGGGTTCGGCGGCCTGCCAGAACGCGGCCGGGGCGCCCGGGCGGCGGACGCCGGAGGCCAGCGCCCGCTTGCCGGAGCCGGGAGGCGGCGGGGGCGCCTCCAGCCGCGGGGTCGCCGGGGGCCGGTCGAGTTCGGCGGAGGCGGGCAGGACGTCGTCCTCGTGGGAGATGTCGCGGGTGCCGCGGCGCCACGGTCTCGGCGGAGCGGTCTCGGCGGGTGCGCCGGGCCGGGGGGCGAGGACGGGCTCGCGCTGGGCGGCGTACTCGCCCAGCGACGGCGGCGCCGCGGCGGCCGAGGGCCGCGGGACGAGGGCCGGGGTCGCGACGGGAACCGGCTCGGCTTCGGGCCGGCGGACGCGGCGGCGCGACTTGATCGCGGCGCGTTCCATCGCGGCGGCCGGGGCGGGGGCCCCGGTCCGGCGCCAGACGCGGGCGACGATGACGACCTCGCGGGGCTCCCGGATCGGGGTGAGGCGGCACCAGGTGCGGGGCTCGGCCAGGTAGCGGCTCTGGGAGATCAGCAGTTCGGTGAGCCGCTTGCCCTCGATGACGGGGCGGGTCGCCAGCCAGGTGAGGACGCCCGGCGGGACGATGTAGAGGACGTGCCAGGGTGACTCGAAGGGGATCCCGACCACCCTGAGCAGCAGGATCCACGGCACGAAAATGCCGAGGAACACGCCGATCTGGACGAGCGGCAGCGGCATGGGCAGCCGCAGGTCGTACAGCTTGTAGAGCCGCTTCTCGATGCGCCAGATGTTCGTGTACGTGGGTAGATCCACGCCCCTACTCCCCTAACTGAGCGAGCACCGTGCCGCCTGCCGACCTCCTCCGGTGGTCAGGTGACGTCCACGCCGAGGGCCTCGGCGATCGCCTTGGCCGTGGTCTCGATGATGTTCGGCACGTAGAAGACCACTACCTTTCCCAGGTCGGCGGATTCGCTGGGGGTCGTCGTGTTCACGTCGCGGCCTCTCATGATGCTTTCGGTTCCGTGGTGCCGCGAATGTCCTGGACGAGCCAGGTCGAATTCTTCTTGACCATGGCGAGCTGGTAGGTCTGCTCCAGCTCGCCCCCGCCGCCTCCGGCGGGCTGCCACACCACGGTCGCGGTGACGGTGCGCTCGCCCTCCGGCCCTCTCGGCGCGACGACCTCCTTGACCTGCACGAAGTTCACGGAGCTGGCGAGGCCCGCGATGGTCGTCCCGTTGGAGAAGCGGGACAGGGCGGCCTGGTTGCCGGTCGCGTACTCCTGGAAGAAGGTGCCGAGGAACGGCTGGAGCTCGGTCTCCAAGGACGTGTCGCGGTCGTCGACTCCGCCCTGGGGAAGCTGCGCCTTGGTCGGCGGGGGGAGCAGGGCGGGACGGGCCGAAACGACCAGTGAGCCGCTCTTGTCCGCGTACACGGGAACGGCGAGGCGGAGCCACCTGTCGGCCGTCCGGGCGAGCAGCGTGACGGTCGCGTTGTTGGCGTCGCGGGCGTCCACTCCGGCGACCTGGACGGACTGCACCTGCATCTTCCCGACGCCGTTCCAGCCGAATTGGGCGTCGGCGCCGTCGGGCAGGAAGGTGCGCAATTGCACCTCGCGGACGGGCGCGGTCTTCTGGTCGAAGTTGAGGTAGACGTTGGCGAACTGGATGGCGAACGCACCCGCCGCGCTGCTGGGGAAGCCCGCGCTCTTCGGCGGCTTGGACGGGGTGTCCGACCCGCCGGCGGTGTCGTCCGCGGTGAACCGCTCGAACGGGGCGCGGACGCCGTTGACGAGGATGACGACGATGAGGGCCCAGAGCACGGCGCGCCCGACCCACACCCACCAGCGGCCGCCGGAACCGCCCCACCGGCCGCCGCCGCGCGCGCCGCCGTCGCCGGACCCTCCGCGGCCCCGGCCCGTCTCCGGCAGGTCCCACGGGTCGGCGGACGACGCGAGCGCCCGGCCGGGCGCCGCCGTCTCGTCGACTACGGCGGTGTCACGGCCGCGTCCCACGGCCGACCTGCGAGCCATCCTGCCTCCGCTCGCGCCTCGCCCCCGGTCGGCGCGGTCCTCTGTGCCTGGTCATGTTCCGGTGGTCCTTTCTGAACCCACCTCGGGCCCAGGGTAACCACGGGCGTCAATTGTTCCAGCGCATCGCAGCGAAGCACACCCCCGGCACGCGGTTGTGGATAATGCAATCCACCTCAGCAGGAACGGGGAAGATTGCCAAACGGTGACGATCCCCTATCCAAGGCTCCGAACAGTGCGCAGGTCCACGTTCCGGACAAGCACGGCGACTCGGAAGTTGATTGGTTACCGGGTGACGACGGCGACCGCAATCTGTTCCCAAAAATATCGGGCAGACTGTCGGATTCGCGACATTTCACGACAAAACACCCAGCTCGGTGGCCACAGGAGCCTCGGCGGCATCAGCTGTTGCCAAAATCACACGGGCCACGCCCGCGCTCCGGCGCGGCGGCCCTGCCTCAAGGCGCCGTCAGACGTTGAAGCGGAACTCCACGACGTCGCCGTCCTGCATGACGTAGTCCTTGCCCTCCATGCGGACCTTGCCGACGGTGCGGGCGGCCGCCATCGAGCCGGCCTCGGTCAGGTCGTCGAAGGAGACGATCTCGGCCTTGATGAAACCGCGCTGGAAGTCGGTGTGGATGACGCCGGCCGCCTCCGGCGCGGTGGCGCCCTTGCGGATCGTCCACGCCCGCGACTCCTTGGGCCCCGCGGTCAGGTAGGTCTGCAGGCCGAGGGTGCCGAAGCCGATCCGGACGAGCTGCGACAGGCCCGACTCCTCCTGCCCCATGCCCTGCAGCAGTTCGAGCGCCTCGTCGTCCGGCAGCTCGATCAGTTCCGCCTCGATCTTGGCGTCCAGGAAGATCGCCTCGGCCGGTGCGACCAGTTCGCGCAGGCGCGCGCGCAGCGACTCGTCGGTCAGCTCGCTCTCGTCCAGGTTGAAGACGTAGAGGAACGGCTTCGCGGTGAGCAGGTGCAGCTCGCGCAGGAGCGCCAGGTCGATCCCGGCCTTCTCCGCGCCCGCGAAGAGCGTGACGCCGTCGTCCAGGAGCTTCTGCGCGGCGTTGACGGCGTCGACGACGGCGAGCTTCTCCTTGTCCTTCTTGGTCCGGGCCTCCTTGTCGAGGCGCGGCAGCGCCTTCTCGATCGTCTGGAGGTCGGCCAGGATCAGCTCGGTGTTGATCGTCTCGATGTCGCGGGACGGGGCCACGTCGCCGTCCACGTGCGTGACGTCCGGGTCCTCGAACGCGCGGATGACCTGGCAGATCGCGTTGGTCTCCCGGATGTTGGCGAGGAACTTGTTGCCGAGGCCCTGCCCCTCGGACGCCCCCTTGACGATGCCCGCGATGTCGACGAACTCCATCGTGGCGGGGATGATCTTCTGCGAGCCGAAGATCTCCGCCAGCGCGGTCAGCCGCGGGTCGGGCACGCCGACCACGCCGACGTTGGGCTCGATGGTCGCGAACGGATAGTTGGCGGCCAGCGCGTCGTTCTTGGTCAGCGCGTTGAACAGGGTGGACTTGCCGACGTTCGGCAACCCGGCGATTCCGATGGAGAGGCTCACGGCCGTCAAGTTTATGGGCGTCCGCGCACCCCTCGGGCTGCCCGGAACCTCCGGCGGGCCGCCTCCGGGTGGACTCTGGGCCAAATGTCCGGGGACGCGGGGCGTCACGGCGCGTCGCGGTCGCCGATCGGGGCCTCGCTGTCACGATGAACGGATGGACCTCGCGCTGTTCGCCGGACTCCTCGTCGGCGCCGTCTTCGGCGTCGTCGCCGGGTACGCGCTCGCGACGGGCCGGCAGGGCGCGCTGATCGCCCGGGCGCGGGCGGCCGAGGAGAAGCTCGCCTACGCCGAGGAGCGGATGGCGGAGCATTTCGAGAGCCTGTCCGCCAAGGCGCTGGACGCCAGCAACCAGCGGTTCCTGGAGCTGGCGGACGCCCGGCTGAAGGCGGCGGGGGCCGAGGCGGCCGGTGAGCTGCAGCGCCGGCAGCAGGCCGTCGAGCATCTGGTCGCACCGCTCAAGGAGACGCTCGCCAAGGTCGAGGAGCAGCTCCGCGAGGTGGAGACCGGCCGGCGCGAGTCGCACGCGATGCTGGCCAAGCAGGTCGACTTCGTCCGGCAGAGCTCCGACCAGTTGCGCCGCGAGACGCAGTCGCTCGTCCGGGCGCTGCAACGGCCCGAGGCCAGGGGACGCTGGGGCGAGCTCCAGCTCCGCCGGGTGGTGGAGCTGGCCGGGATGACGCACCACTGCGATTTCGACGAGCAGGCCAGTTCCGCCACCGTGGACGGCATGGTCCGTCCCGACATGGTCGTGCGGCTGGTCGGCGGCAAGAGCATCGTGGTCGACTCCAAGGTCTCGCTGGCCGCGTACCTCCAGGCCGCGGAGAGCGGAGACCCGGTGCGGCTGGACGCGCACGCCCGGCACCTGCGCGATCACGTCGACCGCCTGGCGGCCAAGTCGTACTGGCAGGCGTTCAGCCCGTCGCCGGAGTTCGTCGTCCTGTTCATCCCGGGCGAGGCGTTCCTGGCACCGGCGCTCGACCGCGACCCGGGGCTGCTGGAGTACGCGATGAGGCGGCGCGTGCACATCGCCACTCCGACGACCCTCATCACGATGCTGCGGACGGCGTCCTACGCGTGGCAGCAGGCCGCCCTCTCACGCAACGCACGCGCGGTCTTCGAGCTGGGCAAGGAACTGTACGAGCGCCTAGGCACGATGGGGCAGCACGTCGACGAACTCGGTCGCGCGCTGACCGGAGCCATCAAGTCCTACAACCGGACGGTCGGTTCGCTCGAAACCCGCGTGCTGGTGAGTGCGCGCAAGCTGAACGAACTGGGCGTGGTCGACGGCGGGCTGGACGGCCCGGGTCCCGTCGAAGAAAGCCCCCGCGCGCTCTCTGCGGCCGAACTGACCGGCCATGGCGAACCATTCGGCGACGATGACCGTCTCCCCGATGAGAAGCGGTCTCAGTCCGACCCGGCCGCGGAACCGGTAGGTTTCGGCGGGCGGGTCATCCCCGAGCAGAGCGATCGGCTGAACACCCATGAGCGGGGCGAGCCGGGCGGTCGTCCTGCCGGCGGGAAGAGGTGGCCATGAGTTCATCGACGGTACGCGACGCGCCGGGCGGCGCCTCGCCGGGCCCGGGGGATCCAGTGACTCGTCAGCGCGGTTCTTCCTCCCGGGCGAGGTCGGCCGGCCCGATCACGCTCACCGGACGCGGCGGGATCGTGGTCATGTTCGCCGCCGGGGTGGTGTGCGGGCTGTTCTCGCGGTGGTTCGGCGTGCCGCTGCTCGCCGGCGCCGGGTTCGCGATCGGCTGCGCGCTGGCCGCGTTCGCCACCCGTCCCGCCGACCTCCTCACGCTCGTCGTCAGCCCGCCGCTGGTGTTCTTCGCCGCCACGCTCACGGTCGTGTTCGTCACCACGCTCGGCGACGGCTCGCTCCTGCGCGGCATGTCGGTCGGCGTCCTCACCGCGCTGGCGGCCACCGCGCCGTGGCTGTTCTTCGGGACGCTGCTCGTCCTCGTGGTCTGCCTGGCCCGCGGTCTCCGGACGAACGTCAGGGAGCTGCGGGACAAGCTCGTCGGGGTCCGCCTGTTCGAGAAGGAGGAGAACGAGAACCCCGTCCGCTGGGACGAGTCCCCCACGACGACGCAGGAGCGCCGCCGTGCCCATCACGGCGATGTGGACTGAACGGGCGTGATGCGGAGGTCCTTGCGGAGTTCCTTGGGCAGCGAGAAGCGCATGCTCTCCTGGACCGACTCGATCTCTTCCGCCTCGCCGAAGCCGCGTTCCGCCAGCCACGCCAGGACCTCCTGGACCAGTTCGTCCGGGACGGACGCGCCGCTCGTGACGCCGACGGTGGTGACGCCGCCAAGCCAGGCCGGGTCGATGTGCTCGGCGTAGTCGACGAGGTAGGCGCTGTCGGCGCCGTGCTCCTTGGCGACCTCGACCAGCCGCACGGAGTTGGAGGAGTTCGTCGACCCGACCACGATGACGAGGTCGGACCGCGCCGCCATCTCCTTCACCGCGACCTGCCGGTTCTGCGTGGCGTAGCAGATGTCGTCGGACGGCGGGTCCATCAGCTTGGGGAACCGCTCGCGGAGCTTCTCGACGGTGGCGATCGTCTCGTCCACCGACAGCGTGGTCTGCGACAGCCACGCCACCCGCTCGGGGTCGCGGACGGTCACGTTGGCGACGTCGTCCGGGCCGTCCACGAGGTGGATGTGGTCGGGGGCCTCGCCGGTGGTGCCGATGACCTCCTCGTGGCCCTCGTGCCCGATCAGCAGGATGTCGTAGTCCTGGGCGGCGAACCGGACGGCCTCCTTGTGGACCTTGGTCACCAGCGGGCAGGTCGCGTCGATGGTGCGCAGGTCCAGGCCCTTGGCCTCCTCGTGCACGACGGGTGCGACGCCGTGCGCGGAGAACACCACGATGGAGCCCTCGGGGACCTCCTCGGTCTCGTCGACGAAGATCGCGCCCCGTTCCTCCAGCGTCTTGACGACGTGCACGTTGTGGACGATCTGCTTGCGGACGTAGATCGGGGCCCCGTACTTCTCCAGGGCGATCTCGACCGTCTGCACGGCCCGGTCGACGCCCGCGCAGTAACCACGCGGCTTGGCGAGCAGGACACGGCGCTGGCTGTTGGCGGTCATGGCTCTATCGTACGAGTGACGGGCTGTGACCCACCCGGGGGTGACCACGATCGCACCCATGGGGCAGAGTGAGATTCGACGAGCCGACGCAGGAAGAGGAATAGTCCGATGACGAAATCGCCGCGCCGCCTCAGGGAGCAGGTCCGCGACACGGTGGGCGAGCAGGTCCGGGACCTCCCGCTGCACGCCGTCCGGCTGGCCATGTTCGGCGTCGGCCGGGCGCTGCTGCTCAGCGACCGGGTGACCAGGGACTACAAGGAGATCACCGAGGGCGGCGGCGTGAAGCCGGTGATCGGGCGGCTGCGCGACGACGTCCAGAGCACGGCCGAGAAGGTGGTCGGGAAGGTCGTCGAGCGCGTCCGCGGTGAGGAGCCCGAGCCGGAACCCGTGCGCCGCACGCGGACGGCCGCCGCGCGGACCGACACCGCGCCGGCGGACGCCGCGGAGATCTCGATCGGCAAGCCCGGCGCCGAGACCGGGCACGCGCCCAAGCACGCCCGCCCCGGGGCGTCCAAGCCCCCCAAGCCGACCAAGCCCGGCGCGCTCGGGAGGCACCACGCCAAGCCGGCGGACGAGGCCGGTCCCGTCGCCGAGCCCGCGCCGAAGCCGGTGCCGTCCGAGCCGAAGCCGGAGCCCGCGCCGCAGGCCGAGCCCGCGCCGAGCCCGAAGGCCGCCGAGCCCGCGAAGCCGAAGTCCGAGGCCGAGCCTGCGGAGCCGAAGGCCAAGTCGGAGCCGAAGGCCGAGCAGGACGAGGCGGCGTTCGAGCCGAAGCCGGAGTCCAAGCCCGCCGCGCCGGCGGAGGCCGAGCACATCGCCGCGGACCTGCCGGTGCCCGACTACGACAGCGCCACGCTGCCGCAGCTGCGCGCGCGCCTGCGCGGCCTGTCCGTCGACCAGGTGAAGCTCCTGCGCGAGTACGAGACCAAGCACGCGGGGCGTGAGGACGTCATCCGCATGTACGAGCGCCGCATCGCCAAGCTCAACGGAGCAGGCTGAGCGACGTAGGAAAGCCCCCGGCCGGTCGCCGGGGGCTTTTCCATGCGAGGGTCAGGCCGCGGCGGAGGCGTCCTGGAAGGCGTGGTCGATGTCGACCCGCTCCAGTGGCGCCAGGTGCCGGCGCCGTATCGCGAGGATCCCGATCGCGACGGCGCAGCAGGCGGCCCCGACGACGTACGGGAGGTTCGCGTCGACCTCCTCGGCCAGCTTCGTCGCGATGTACGGGGCGAGCGCGCCGCCCATCCAGCGGACGAAGTTGTACCCGGCGGACGCGACGGGCCGCGGGCTGTCGGACACCTCCATGGCCGCCTCGGTGAACGCGGTGTTGTTCAGCCCGATCGGGATCCCGGAAAGGATCGTGCACACGATGATCCCGCCGTGGCCGAGGAAGGCGAGGCCGAGCTGGAACACGATCAGCAGCACCAGCGCCAGGTACATGACCCGGACGGTCCCGATCCGCCGCTGCAGCAGGGGGGCGCCGAACACCGAGGCCAGCGCCACCATCACGCCCCAGCCGAAGAACACCAGGCCGATGCCGTGCGCGCTCATCCCGAGGACGAACGGGGTGAAGGCCAGGACGGTGAAGAAGGCGTAGTTGTAGAACAGCGCGGTGAACGCGGTCGTGGACAGGCCGCCGTGTGAGAGAGCCCGGATGGGGGCGCTGAGCCTGGTCTTCTGGGGCGGCTTCGACGGCGCCTTGAGCAGCACGCTGATCAGCAGGAAGCCGATCGCCATGAGCGCCGCGGTGCCGAAGAACGGGAACCGCCAGTTCATGTCGCCGAGCAGGGCGCCGGCGAGCGGGCCGAGCGAGATGCCGAGGCCCAGTGCGGCCTCGTACAGGATGATCGCCGACTCGGCGCCGCCGGAGGCCGCGCCCACGATGACCGCGAGGGCGGTGGCGACGAACAGGGCGTTGCCGAGCCCCCAGCCGGCCCGGAAGCCGACGAGCTGCCCGACGGTGCCGGACGTCCCGGCGAGCGCGGCGAAGACCACGACGAGCGCAAGCCCGATGAGCAGGGTCTTCTTGCCGCCGATCCGGCTGGACACCCAGCCGGTGATCAGCATCGCCACCGCGGTGATCAGGAAATAGCTCGTGAACAGCAGGGACACCTGGCTGGGCGAGGCGTCCAGGTTCGCCGCGATCGCGGGCAGGATGGGGTCGACGAGGCCGATGCCCATGAAGGCGACGACCGCGGCGAACGCGGTCGCCCACACCGACATCGGCTGCCTGAGGATGCCGCCGCCCTTCGGGGCCGCCGAGGGCTTCGCGTCCATGGATACCTCCGTGCTGGGGTTCAGGGGGCACCGAGGAGCTTGTCGAGGGCGGGCAGCGCAGCGGCGACCGCCGCGCGCTCCTCGTCCGTCAGGTCCGCGAACCGCTCCGCGAGGAAGCCGATCCGGCGCTCGCGTCCGGCGGCGAGCCGGTCGCGGCCCGCGTCGGTGAGCCCGGCGGTGACGACCCGCGCGTCGGCGCCGTCCCGGCGGCGCGCGACGAGCCCGTCGCGTTCGAGCCGGTTGATCTGCGCCGTCATGGTCGGCAGCCGGACGCCGTGCTCGGCGGCCAGTTCGGTCATCCGCCGCGGGCCGTGCTCCAGGGAGCCGAGCACGGACAGCTGCTGGCTGGTGATCGGCTGGTCGGCGCTGACCCGCCGGAGCATCAGCACGACATGGCGCAGGCGCCGGTTGAGCTGTTCGGCGAGCTCGCGTTCGGATGCGGTCACGGTCTCTCCTCGGAATTACTTAGCTAGTCTAAGTTAGCTGGGCTAATCAGTGAACCCCGGAAACATGTCTCGTCGGTCACACAACGTGCGGCCGGGCGGCATGGTGCGCACCGTAGGCTGCCTGCATGGCGATGGAGACCACGGCCGAATCCCCGGTTCCGGTGCGGACCGTCCTGCAGGCGGTGAGCGGCTGGATCGGCAAGCTCGGCCGCATCTGGGTGGAGGGCCAGATCACCGACCTCAACGCCCGCGGCGGGACGGTCTACATGACGCTCCGTGACCCCGTGGCGAACATGTCGGTGCGGGTGGTCGGCCCGCGCGCGGTGTTCGAGGCCGCCGGGCCGGCGGTCACCGACGGGGCCCGCGTCGTCGTCCACGCCAAGCCCGACTTCTGGATCAACCGCGGGACGTTCTCGCTCAGCGCCCTGGAGGTCCGGCCGGTCGGGGTCGGCGAGCTGCTGGCCCGGCTGGAGCGGCTGAAGCAGGTCCTCGCCGCGGAGGGGCTGTTCCGGCCCGAGCGCAAGCGCCCGCTGCCGTTCCTGCCCGGGAAGATCGGGCTGATCTGCGGGCGCGACTCCGACGCCGAGCACGACGTCCTGCAGAACGCGCGGCGCCGGTGGCCGGCGGTGGCGTTCCGGGTGGAGAACACCGCGGTGCAGGGCTCGTACGCGGTCGGCGAGGTCATGGAGGCGCTGCGCGCGCTGGACGCCGATCCCGAGATCGATGTGATCATCATCGCGCGGGGCGGGGGCGCGATGGAAGACCTGCTGCCGTTCTCCGACGAGGCGCTCGTCCGCGCGGTGTCGGCGGCCCGGACGCCGGTGGTCAGCGCGATCGGGCATGAGCAGGACGGCCCGATCCTGGATCTGGTCGCGGACGTCCGGGCCTCGACCCCGACCGACGCGGCGAAGAAGGCCGTCCCGGACGTGCGGGAGCAGCTCCAGCTCGTCCGGCAGCTGCGCGACCGGGGGCGGCGATGCCTCGGCGGCGCGGTGGAGCGGGAGGTGGCCTGGCTGCGCGCGGTGCGGTCGCGGCCCGCGCTGGCCGATCCGGTGCGGGAGATCGAGCGGCAGTCCGAGCAGGTCGCGGCGTTGCGCGACCGGGCGCGGCGGTGCCTGTCCGGCGCGCTGGACCGGGCCGGGGACGAGCTGTCGCACACCCGCGCCCGGCTGCTCGCCCTCTCCCCCGCCGCGACGCTGGAGCGCGGATACGCGATCGTCCAGCGGGAGGACGAGACGGTGGTGCGGGAGTCGGCGGCGGTCAAGGACGGTGAGCGGCTCCATGTCCGGCTGGCGGACGGGCGTCTGGGCGTGACCGTCACCGACCGGGAGTGAGAGGGTGGAGTCTGTGGCGGACGAGAAGGAGACGGTGGACAAGCCGTCGTACGAGCAGGCGCGCGACGAGCTGGCCGAGGTCGTCAAGCGGCTGGAGGCCGGCGGCCTGACGCTGGAGGAGTCCCTGAACCTGTGGGAGCGGGGCGAGAAGCTCGCCGCGATCTGCGAGGAGTGGCTGGAGGGCGCCCGCGCGCGGCTGGCCGCGGCTCTCGACCGGCCGGAGAACGGCGAGGCCGCCGCACCGTTCTGAGCGTCAGGAGCGGGGCGTGGCCGTCGCCGACGGGGCGACGCTCGCGTTCTTCTTCTGCGGCTGCAGCGACCCGGCCAGCACCGCCAGCTCCTGGTAGGAGGCCGTACCGGTCACCACCAGGCTCAGCCCGTCCGGGAGGGTCCGGGCGAGGGAGTTCGCCTTCTTGTCCTTGCGGTAGTACTTGGTCCAGGCGACGCCGTTCACCTGCTGGGTCCCGACCGGCTTGCTGCTGTTGGCCATGCGCGGGACATACTCGGACGCCTTCTCGTTGCTCTGCTCCAGCGCCGCGTACTCGTCGCTGGGCGTCACGAACCCGAGGTGCCACGACACGGGCTTGTCGCCGCCGGAGTCGAGCCCGTTCAGCCGTGAGCTGGTGGGACGCCACCGGGCGGGAAGCCCCTCCGGGGCGTACACGGTGAAGGGCGCGTCGTTGCGCATGGCCCAGAGCTGCGAGCCGTAGTCGACGGTCGGCAGGACCTCCTTGTTGCTGCGCGGCGTGATGACGTAGATCGCCAGCACCAGCAGCAGGCAGGCGCCCATCGCCATGGCGAAACCGCCGAGGCCCGTGGTCAGCCGCTTGTGCACGCCGGGGCTGACCTCGATCACGGGCCGTGCGGCCGCGGTGTCCGGGGCGGAAGGCGGGGTCTTGTCGGTCACCCCTCCAGGATCCCGCACGGTCAGCGCTGCTCCGTACCGGGGTTCCTTATCGTGCCGACGATGGCCATGACCTCGTCGGCGAGGCGGCGGGCGGCGTCCTCGTCGTCCATCAGCGAGATCTCCGACACCGCGCCCGCCATCGCGCCGGTCAGCACCGTGACCAGGGCGTCGTCCACCCCGCCGTCGGCGGTGTGGAACAGCGCGGCGTTGCGGCGCGCCCACTTGTTGAGCCGCTGCCGCATGACGCGGTCGAATCCGGGCGGGCCGTCGCCGGAGATGAACAGCCGGGCGACGTCGCGCTCGTCCAGGCAGCCGGTGAGGTAGGCGCCCGCGCCCGCGATGAACTGCCGCATGGGGTCGGCCTCGCCCGCCTCCCGGACGGCGTTGATCGCCTCGCGGGTGCGTTCCTGCTGGCGGCCCTGGAAGTCCTCGAACAGCGTCAGGTACAGGTCGGCCTTCCCGTTGAAGTGGTGGTACAGGCTGCCCACGCTGGCGCCCGCCCTGGCGACGATGTCGGTCACCGCGGCCTGGGCGAAGCCGGAGTCACAGAAGACGTCCCTGGCCGCGGCCAGCAGGGCGCCGCGCGTGGCCGCCCCGCGGTCGGAGGTCCGCGCGGGGACCTCCGCGGGCCGGGCGCCCCCGTCCTGTGTCACCCCGCCGGACGAGACGTCGATGTCGCTGCTCATGACGCCTGAGATTACGCCCTCTCCCATGGGGAAACGATCCCTTGCCCGCGCGACCGTCAAATCCCGTCCGCACGCGGTGCCGGTGAAACCCGTGCCCCGGCTGGTCTGGTCCAATTTGTGGCCCGCCATCCGGTCCACGGAGAATTCGAGGCACCACCGACCGAAGGGGCCGCCCCGTCATGTCCGATGAGACCACCGTTTCCTCTCCGCTCACCACCGAGCCGGCGGCGCCGGACCGCAACCTGGCGATGGAGCTGGTCCGGGTGACCGAGGCCGCCGCCATGGCCGCGGCCCGCTGGGTCGGCCGGGGAGACAAGAACGGCGCCGACGGGGCCGCCGTGAACGCCATGCGCCAGTTGATCAACACGGTGTCCATGCGGGGCGTCGTGGTGATCGGCGAGGGCGAGAAGGACAACGCGCCGATGCTGTTCAACGGCGAGGAGGTCGGGGACGGCTCCGGCGCCGAGTGCGACGTGGCCGTCGACCCGGTGGACGGGACCCGGCTGACCGCGCTCGGTATGAACAACGCGATCGCGGTGCTGTCGGTGGCGCCGCGCGGCTCGATGTTCGACCCGTCCGCGGTGTTCTACATGGAGAAGCTGGTGACCGGCCCGGAGGCGGCGGACGTCGTCGACATGGAGCGTCCGATCGCCGACAACATCCGCGCGATCGCCCGGGCCAAGGGCTCCTCGCCGCACGACGTGACGGTGTGCATCCTGGACCGCCCGCGGCACGAGGGCATCGTCAAGGAGGTCCGGGAGGCCGGGGCGCGGATCAAGTTCATCATGGACGGCGACGTGGCCGGCGCGATCATGGCGTGCCGGCCCGGCACGGGCGTCGACCTGCTGCTCGGCATCGGCGGCACCCCGGAGGGCATCATCGCGGCGTGCGCGATCAAGGCGCTGGGCGGGGTGATCCAGGGCCGGCTGTGGCCGCAGGACGAGGAGGAGAAGCGGAAGGCGGCCGACGCCGGCCACGAGCTCGGCCGGGTGCTGACCACCGACGACCTGGTGACCTCCGACGACGTGTTCTTCGCCGCGACCGGCATCACCGACGGCGAGCTGGTCGACGGCGTCCGCTACAGCAAGGGCACGGCGGTCACGCACTCGCTGGTCATGCGGTCCCGCAGCGGCACGATCCGGACGATCTCCAGCGAGCACCAGCTCGGCAAGCTGCGCGCCTACAGCGCCATCAACTTCGACACCGCGGTCTAGGGCCGGCGGCGCAGGGCTATCGGCCGCGGGTGAGGCGGTTGCGGACGCGGGTGCGCAGCGGGCGTTTCGGCGCGCGCGCCCGCACCGAACCGAAGATCAGGGTGCCGGCCACCTCGACGGTGGGGCCGTCGGAGGCGGGCCGGTCCCGCAGGTCGCGGGTGCTCAGGATGGTGCGGCCGGTGACGTCCACCCGGACGCCGTCGGGGACGAGGAGCCGGATCCGGCCACCGAGCACCATCGAGTCGACCACGATGTGCCGGCGCTGCAGGACGGCCTCGCGCAGGTCGAGCTCGACCGTCCCGAACAGGGCGAGGAGCGGGAGCTTGACCGGGACGACCCACCGCCCGTCCCTGCGGGTGCGGCCGAAGAAGACCGAGACCGGCCGGTCGTCCACGAGGATGGGCTGCGCCTCCTCGGGGATGAGGTCGCCGGTGAGACCGGTCAGCTCGCCCAGCGTGCGGGCGGCGTAGGCGCGGGCGGTGCGCTCGGAGTGCTCCTCCATGGTGAGCCGTCCGTCCGCGAGCGCCTCGCCGAGGACGGCGGCGACGCGTTCCCGGTCGGCGTCGGACGCGCGCAGATCGCGCACACGGGTGACCTTTTCGCCGGCCGGTCGATGGGGGACGTCCACAGGTAGAGATTAGCCTCCGGCCGGGACGGGCCCGCGAGAAAACGTGTGGGGTTCTGTCGGCTGAATTTCCTAGTGTGAAGGTATGACCTTGCAACGTCCCCCGATCGCGGCTGCCCGGGAAGGCACCGAGGCGGCGGCGATCAGGCTCCGCGGCGTCGTGAAGCGGTTCGGCGACTTCACCGCGGTGGACGGGCTCGACCTCGAGGTCCCGAACGGGGTCTGCCTGGGACTGCTGGGCCCGAACGGCGCCGGGAAGTCGACGACGATGAAGATGCTGACCGCCCAGGCGATCGCCGACGAGGGCAGCATCCACGTTCTCGGCTTCGAGGTTCCGCGGGAGTCCAAGCGTGCGCGGGCCGTGATGGGGGTCGTCCCGCAGCAGGACAACCTCGACGAGGAGCTGACCGCCCGCGAGAACCTGGAGGTGTTCGCGCACCTGTACCGGGTGCCGCGGAAGGCGCGGCGCAAGGCGGTGGACGACGCGCTGACGATCGCGCACCTGACCGAGCGGGCGCTGACCAGGGTGGACGACCTGTCCGGCGGCATGCGGAGGCGGCTGCTGATCGCGCGCGGGCTGGTGCACCGGCCCGCCCTGGTCCTGCTGGACGAGCCGACCGTCGGCCTCGACCCGCAGGTGCGGGGGGAGCTGTGGGGGCTGATCGACGGGCTCCGGGCCGGCGGCACGACCGTGCTGATGTCGACGCACTACATCGAGGAGGCCGAGCGCCTCGCCGACGAGTGCGCCCTGATGTCGCACGGCAGGGTCATCGCCCGGGGGTCGCCGGCGGAGCTGGTCGCCGAGCACGCGGGCGAGCGGGTCGTCGAGCACTACGGGCCGCCCGGCCGGCTGAGCGAGGTCGAGCGGCTGGCCAGGGCCGCCGGGCTCCCGACGCGCCGCACCGGCCCGTCGGTGTCGGTGCTCAAGGCCGAGACGATCCCGCCGTCGCTGGAGGACGAGCTGGGCCCCGACGGCGTCCGCCGCGCCTCCAACCTCGAAGACGTGTTCGTCGTGCTTACCGGGGAGCGTGTGGAATGAGCGAAGCGAACCGGGGGACGCGGGGGTCGTCCCCCCGCGAGGAGCAGGAATGAGCGTGGAGGCGGAACGGGCGCCGCGGCTGCGGAGGTTCGAGATGGCCCCGGTGCGGGGCATCTGGCGGCATGAGCTGGCGCTCTACAAGCGGTACTGGAAGTCGCAGTCGTTCGCCTCGATGGTGGAGCCGACGTTCTTCCTGCTGGCGTTCGGCTACGGGTTCGGCTCGATGGTCGCGATGATCGGCGACTACCGGTACCTGGACTTCGTCGCGACCGGCGTCGTCGGGACGGCCGCGCTGTTCACCTCGGTCTTCCCGGGCATGTTCAACGGCTACATCAGGCGCGTGTTCCAGCACACCTATGACGGGATGCTCGCCGCGCCCGTGGACGTCCACGAGCTGGTGACCGCCGAGGCGCTGTGGATCGCGGCCAAGTCGGCGGTCTACTCGTGCACCCCGATCGTGGTGGCGCTGTTCTTCGGCCTCGATCCCTCGCCGGGGATGCTGCTGGTCCCGTTCGTGACGTTCTTCACGGCGCTCGGCTTCGGCCTGTTCGGCATGTGGACGTCCTCGGTGGTGCCGTCGATCAACTCGTTCGACTACGTGATCACCGGTGTGGTGACGCCGCTGTTCCTGATCGCCGGGACGTTCTTCCCCATCGGGTCACTGCCCGGCTGGGCGCAGAAGGTCTCCTACTTCAACCCGCTCTACCATTGCGTGGAGCTGGTCCGCGACGCCGTCTTCGGCCTGCGTCCGCTCGCCGATCTCGGGCATCTCGGCGCGCTCGTGGCGTTCGCCGCGCTGATGTGGCTCATCGCCGTCCGCGGCATGCGCAACCGCCTCATCGACTGAGCGCCTCCCCCGCGATTGACCTGGGGCGTACCCTGTCCCTACGCTGACGCGAATCTTCTTCACATTGCGCAGCTCAGAGAGGTCGGGCCGCATGAGCCAGGGCATCACCGCGCGGGACCGCCGGGCGCGGCTCGCCGCGTACACGGCGTTCGCCGTCCAGGGGCTCTGCTTCGCGTCGCTGGTGACGCAGGTCCCGCAGATGCAGAAGGCGCACCACCTGAGCGACGCGACGCTCTCGCTGGTGCTGCTCATGGTGCCGCTGGTCGCCGGGGTGGGCAGCGTGGCGTCCGGCGCCCTGTTCCAGCGGCTCGGCAGCGGCCCGGTGCTGCGCGTCTCCCAGCCCGCCGTCGCCGTCACGATCGCGCTGATCGGCCTGACCGGCGACAACGACGTCGCGCTCTACGCCGCGGTGGCGCTGTTCGGCCTGTTCGTCGGCGCGGTGGACGCGTCGATGAACGCGCAGGCGATCGCCGTCGAGCGCCGCTACGGGGTCAGCCTGATCACCGGCTTCTACGCGGTGTGGAGCGTCGCGGGGATCCTCGGCGGGCTCTGGGCGTCTCTCACCAACAAGCTCGACCTGTCGCTGTTCACCGGCTTCGCGATCGCCGCCGCCATCGGCGTCGCGGCCTCGCTCGCCACCGGCCCGCGCCTCTACCGCCGCGCCGAGGAGGGGGACGGCCCGACCGCCGAGGAGCTGAAGGCCGCCGGACGCAGCGTGCCGTGGCGTCCGATCCTCGTCGTCGGGGCCGCGATGGCCGTCGCCTACCTCGCTGACTCGGCGATCTCCAGTTACGGCGCCAAGTACCTGGACGACGAGCTGTCCGCGAGCGACTGGGTCGCGCCGCTCGGCTACGTCGCCTACCAGATCACCATGGTGATCAGCCGGGCGGTCGCCGACCTCGCCGTCCGCCGCTCGGGCGCCGTCCTCGTTGTGCGGATGGGCGGGCTCGTCGGCATCGTCGGCATGTTCGGCGTGGTCGCCGCGCCCAACGCGGCCTTCGCGATCGCCGCGTTCGCGCTCGCCGGCCTCGGCCTCAGCGTGATCGCCCCGGTCTCGTTCTCCGCCGCCGGACGGGTCGACCCGACCGGCCTCGGCGTCGCCGTCTCGCGCGTGAACATCTTCAACTACGTCGGGTTCGTCCTGGGCGCCGCCGTGGTGGGCGCCATCGCCCCGCTCAGCGCCGACCACGGACTCCGCCTGGCGTTCATCGTCCCGAGCGCCCTGATCCTGGTCGTCTTCGCCACCGCCAAGGGCTTCGCCCCGGCTGTGCCCGCTCAGGGCGACGACCCGCTGGAAACCGCTGTGTCGGCGCAGGGGTAGCGATCCCCGTAACCGCACCGCTCATGGGCCGGCCGGCCCATGAGCGGTGTGGCTGAGGTTCAGACCTCTTCCAGGGAACGGATGGCCTTCTCTCCTTCGGCCTGGGCTTGTTCCGGCGTCAGGTCCTGCAGGGCGCGGCTGAGCGCCACTTCGGCGGCGTCGGCGGCGGCCCGGAGGGTCACGGCGTGTTCCTGTGCCCTTTCGAGGTCGCCCAGGCCCACACAGTCGAAGGCCACCTGCGCGTCGTGCCCGGCCATCCTCAACTGCCGTGCGGCCTCATCCAGACTCATGCATACCTCCTACACCGGGGATGCTGGTCCTACCCTTCAACACCGTCTGTAACCGCTTGGCCCAGCAGTTGCGCCGCCTTGACCAGGCGCGGCTCGGAAAGCCTGGCGTAGCCGAGGACGAGCGCGGGCGGTGCGTCGGCCGCGCGTCCGCGCGACCACATCTGCCGGGCGCCCGCGACCGACACCCCGGCTCGCGCGGCCCTGGCGACCACGGCGTCCTCGTCGCATCCGTCCGGCAGTTCCACGTAGAGGTGGATGCCCGCTGAGACGCCGCGAACCACGGCGCCGGGCAGATTCTCGGCGAGGGCGCCGACGAGGGCGTCGCTGCGGGTCCGGTACCGCCGCCGCATGGTGCGCAGGTGCCGGTCGTAGCCGCCGCCGCTGAGGAACTCCGTCAGCGCGAACTGCTCCAGGACGGGCGCGCCCAGGTCGGTGTTGACGCGGTGCTCACGCAGCCGTCCGGCGATGGACGGCGGCGCGACGACCCAGCCGAGGCGGAGCGCGGGGGCCAGGGACTTGCTGACCGAGCCGAGCAGGACGACCCGGTCGGGGTCGACGCCCTGGAGGCAGCCGACGGGGTCGCGGTCGTAGCGGAACTCGGCGTCGTAGTCGTCCTCCAGGATCAGGCCGTCCACCTCGCGCACCCAGGCGATCAGCTCGGCGCGGCGGGCCGGGGACAGGACGACGCCGGTCGGGTACTGGTGCGCGGGCGTGACGAGGACGGCCCGCGCCCCGGTGCGGCCGAGCGCCTCGACGTCCAGGCCCTCGCCGTCCACGGGGACCCGCGCGACCCGGATCCCCGCGGCCTCCAGCATCGGCAGCTGCCGGTCGCTGGTGGGGTCCTCGACGGCGAGCGCCGTGTGACCGCCGGCGCGCAGCATCCCGAGCAGCGCCGACAGGCCGTGCGCCACCCCGTTCATGATCACGACCCGGCCGGCGTCGGCGTGCGCGGCGCGGACCCGGCCGAGGTAGGAGGCGAGTTCGGCGCGCAGGTCCGGGACCCCGGCGGGGTCGGGATAGGTGAGCGCGTCGTGCGGGAGGGTGCGCAGCGCGGCGCGCGCGGCCGCGATCCACCGCTCGCGGGGGAAGGCCGACAGGTCCGGCCGGCCGGGCCACAGGTCGTACCGGACCGCCGGCTCGGGCGCGGGTTCGACCGGCCGGGCGGCGGCGGGCGGCCGGGCCGGCGGCGCGGCGTCCTCGTCGGGACGGGCGAGCGGCGCGATGCGGGTGCCGTCGCCTCGCCGGGCGATCAGGAACCCCTCGGCGGTGAGCTGCTCGTAGGCGGTGACGACGACGCCGCGCGAGACGTCCAGGTCGCGCGCGAGGTCGCGGCTCGACGGCAACCGGGTCCCGGCGGTCAGCCGGCCGGACCGCACCGCCGCGCGGAAGCCGGCCGCGATCTGCGCCGCCAGCCGGCCCGCGGACCGGTCGAGTGAGAGATGAAGGTCGGTCACATGACACTCAGCGTCAATAGGGAGCGCGGACGTCACGGGGTCTTCTATTGGTCCACGATGGAGCATTTCGATTGGCTCTGCCGAGTGGACCAAGCAGCTTCTAGCTTTGCGTCCATGAACACGTCCCACAAGCGCGGCATGGCCGGGGCCGGATCCGCGATGTTCCTCGTCGGCACGCTGACCGCCGTCTCGGCGACCATCTCCGGCTACCCCGTCTTCGGCGGTCAGGCGGTCCGGTACGCCGTGGCCGCGCTCGTCCTGCTCGCCGTGGCCCGCCTCGCCGGCGGGGCCGCGCCCAGGCCGTCGGCGCGGGACTGGCTGCTGCTGGCGGCGCTGGCGGCGACCGGGCTGGTCGCGTTCAACGTCTGCATCGTGGCGGCCACCCGGGACACGAGCCCGGCCACGATCGGCACGGTGATCGCGACCGTCCCGGTCGTGCTGGCGCTGGCCGGGCCGCTGCTGGAGGGACGCCGCCCGGCCCCCGCGCTCCTCCTGTCGGCGTGCGTGGTGGCGGCCGGCGCCGCCCTGGCCAGCGGCTTCGGCGGCGGCAGCGCGCGCGGCCTGCTGCTGTCGCTCGGCGCGCTCGCCGGGGAGGTGTGCTTCTCGCTGCTGGCCGTCCCGCTGCTGCCGCGCCTCGGGCCGCTGCGGGTCTCCGCCTACTCCGCCGCGCTGGCCGCCCCGATGCTCGTCGCGGTCGGCCTGGTCACGGACGGGACGGCGCTGCTCCGCGTCCCGACCGCCGCCGAGCTCGCGGGCTTCGCCTACCTGTCGGTCGTCGTCACCACGATCGCGTTCCTGCTCTGGTACGACGCGATCGGACGGCTCGGGGCCGACCGCGCGGGGCTGTTCGCGGGCCTGATCCCGGTCAGCGCGGTGATCACGACCGTGGCGCTCGGCCTCGGCCGGCCCGGAGCGGCGGACCTGGCGGGGGCCGCGCTGGTCGCGGCCGGGGTCGTGCTCGGCCTGCGGACCAGGGTCGCCCCCCGTGAGCCCGCGCGTTCCGAGCCCGTAACCTGTGAGACGGCCCCCATCGGAATCGCGCGAGGATCTGCCTGAGATGCCTGAGTTCTCCTACACCGACCTGCTGCCGCTCGGCCCGGACGAGACCGACTACCGGCTCCTGACGTCCGACGGGGTCTCCACGTTCGAGGCGAACGGGCGGACGTTCCTGCAGGTCGAGCCGGAGGCTCTGCGGCTGCTCACCGAGACGGCGATGCGCGACATCGCGCACCTGCTGCGTCCCGCGCACCTGGCGCAGCTCCGCCGCATCCTGGACGACCCCGAGGCGTCCCCGAACGACCGGTTCGTCGCGCTGGACCTGCTGAAGAACGCGGGCATCGCGTCCGGTGGCGTCCTGCCGATGTGCCAGGACACCGGCACCGCGATCGTGATGGGCAAGCGCGGCCAGCACGTCCTGACGGATGGCAAGGACGAGGAGCACATCTCACGCGGCGTGTACGACGCGTACACGAAACTGAACCTGCGCTACTCGCAGATGGCGCCGGTGTCGATGTGGGACGAGAAGAACACCGGCTCCAACCTGCCCGCGCAGGTCGAGCTGTACGCGACGCCCGGTGACGCCTACAAGTTCCTGTTCATGGCCAAGGGCGGCGGCAGCGCGAACAAGTCGTTCCTCTACCAGGAGACCAAGGCCGTTCTGAACCCGAAGCGGATGATGTCCTTCCTGGAGGAGAAGATCCGCTCGCTCGGCACCGCCGCGTGCCCGCCGTACCACCTGGCGATCGTCGTCGGCGGGACGTCCGCGGAGTACGCGCTGAAGACAGCCAAGTACGCGTCCGCCCACTACCTGGACACGATGCCCACCGAGGGCTCGCCGCTCGGGCACGGGTTCCGCGACCTGGAGCTGGAGCTGCAGGTGTTCGAGCTGACGCAGAAGCTCGGCATCGGCGCGCAGTTCGGCGGCAAGTACTTCTGCCACGACGTGCGGGTGGTCCGGCTGCCGCGGCACGGCGCGTCCTGCCCGGTCGCGATCGCGGTGTCGTGCAGCGCCGACCGGCAGGCCCTCGCCAAGATCACCGCGGAGGGCGTGTTCCTGGAGCGGCTGGAGACCGACCCCGCGCAGTACCTCCCGGACACCACCGACGACCACCTGGACGAGGGCGTCGCCCAGATCGGGGCGGGCGGGGGGAGTGCGATCAGCATCGACCTGAACCGTCCGATGGCGGAGATCCGGGCGGAGCTGACCAAGTACCCGGTGAAGACGCGGCTGTCGCTGACCGGTCCGCTCGTCGTGGCCCGCGACATCGCGCACGCCAAGATCAAGGAGCGGATGGACGCGGGCGAGCCGATGCCGCAGTACCTGCGCGACCACGCCGTCTACTACGCGGGCCCGGCCAAGACGCCGGAGGGCTACGCGTCCGGGTCGTTCGGCCCGACCACGGCCGGGCGGATGGACTCCTACGTCGAGCAGTTCCAGGCCGCGGGCGGCTCGCTGGTCATGCTCGCCAAGGGCAACCGGTCCAAGCAGGTCACCGACGCCTGCAAGGAGCACGGCGGGTTCTACCTCGGCTCGATCGGCGGCCCCGCCGCCCGGCTCGCCCAGGACTGCATCAAGAAGGTCGAGGTCCTGGAGTACCAGGAGCTCGGCATGGAGGCGGTCTGGAAGATCGAGGTGGAGGACTTCCCCGCGTTCATCGTGGTCGACGACAAGGGCGAGGACTTCTTCGCCGACACCACCGGCCCCGTCCTCACCATCGGCAGGCGGTGACGTTCGGCAGCGGCCGACGGCGCCCCGGTGACGGCCGGCCCACCGGTCATGAAGGTTTCTTGCCGGTAGGTCACAGTATTGGGCCAAAATCCGAGTTGGTGATGAGGTCTCCCGGATGACCAGCGGGCCACTCCGGTATCTTTTCCGCCATGTCTCAGTCAGAGCGCCTCGTTCTCGCGACGCGCTACCGGCTGGTCTCGGAAATAGGTCAGGGTGCCAACGGCACCGTGTGGAGAGGGCATGACGAGCTCCTCGATCGCGCCGTCGCGATCAAGGAGCTACGGCTCCCCGAAGACCTTGCCGAGGACGACCGGGTGGTCTTCTACCGCCGTACCCTCCGGGAGGCGCGCGCGCCCGCACAGCTGCGCACGCACTCCATCGTCGAGGTGTACGACGTGGTCATCGAGCAGGGCCGTCCCTGGATCGTGATGGAGATGATCGAGGCGCCCAGCCTCGAACAGCTCATCGAACGCTCGGGCCCGCTCCCGCCCGACCGCGTCGCGCACATCGGGCGGGCGCTGCTGGACGCCCTCAACACCGCGCACAAGGCCGGCATCGTGCACCGCGACCTCAAGCCGAGCAACGTGCTGCTCGACGGCGACCGCGTCGTGCTCACCGACTTCGGGCTCGCGTTCTCGTCCGGTTCGGTGAGCCTCACCAAGACGGGCCACTTTATGGGCTCGCCCGCCTACGTGGCGCCCGAGGTCGCCGCCGGGGACAAGGCGACCCCCCGGTCCGACCTGTGGTCCCTCGGGGCGACGCTGTACGCCGCGCTGGAGGGCCGTCCGCCGTTCGAGCGCGAGAACGTGATGGCGACGCTGTCCGCGCTGGCGAACGAGTCGACCCCCGCCCCACAGAACGCCGGCGCCCTCGCGCCGGTGATCACCGGGCTGCTGGAGAAGAACCCGACCCGCCGGCTCAGCCACGCCCGCGCGGTCGACCGGCTCGAACGCGCCATGGCGGGCCCGCGCTCGGGGCGCCGCCCGCCGACGCCCCGCTACCGGCTGATGGTCGTGATCGGGCTCATCGGCGCGACCGTCGCGTCCTGCGGGATCGGCGCCACCGCCCTCATCGTCGGGATGATGCGGGAGAGCCCCGGGCCGTCCCCCACCGCGACGTCGTCCAGCCCGGCGGGCACCACCACCCAGGCCGCCGCGCCGCCCGGCGTGGCGACGAGCACGCTCGTCGTCCGGGCGCGCACCGACGCCTGCAAGATCTTCGTGTCGGTGCCGGGCGACGCGATCACCGTGCTCAGCGACGAGACGCTCCACCAGGGCGACGCGCGGCAGTACGGCCAGCCCCGCCTGAACGCGGTGATCTACGACGCGTCGGCCTGCGACGTCTGGGTGAACGGCCAGCAGAAACCACCCGGCAAACCCGGCGAACGCCAGAACTACGCCCTGAACAAGGAGTGACGAGCCCCGCCGCGGGGAATGCGGGAGCCACCGGATGGGCTGGCCTGTAGGACGGCCGAAGATCCGAGCGGGAGGCTTCCATGTCCGAGCAGGGGTTCCGGATCGAGCACGACTCGATGGGCGAGGTCCGGGTGCCGGCGGCGGCCAGGTGGCGGGCGCAGACGCAGCGGGCGGTGGAGAACTTCCCGATCTCCGGGCGGGGGCTGGAGGCCGCGCACATCGCCGCGCTCGGCCGGATCAAGGCCGCGGCGGCGGTCGTCAACGCCGAGCTCGGGGTGCTCGACGAGGACCTGGCCGGCGCGATCGCCGAGGCCGCCCGCGAGGTCGCCGACGGGCGGTGGAACGACCAGTTCCCCATCGACGTGTTCCAGACCGGGTCGGGGACGTCGTCCAACATGAACGCCAACGAGGTCGTGGCGACGCTGGCGCAGGAGCGGCTCGGCCGTCCGGTGCATCCCAACGACCACGTGAACGCCTCCCAGTCGTCCAACGACGTGTTCCCCTCGTCCATCCACGTCGCGGCGACCGGGGCCGTCCTGAACGATCTGATCCCCGCGCTGCGGCATCTGGAGGCCGCGCTGCGGCGCAAGACGGACGAGTTCCGGGACATGGTGAAGTCGGGCCGCACCCACCTGATGGACGCGACGCCGGTGACGCTCGGCCAGGAGTTCGGCGGGTACGCGGCCCAGGTCGGGCACGGCGTGGAACGGCTGGAGGCCGTCGTGCCGCGCCTCGCGGAGCTGCCGCTCGGCGGGACCGCGGTCGGCACCGGCATCAATGCTCCCGCCGGCTTCGCCGCCCGTGTCATCGCGGAGATCGCCCGGGCCACCGGGCTGCCGCTGACCGAGGCCCGCGACCACTTCGAGGCGCAGGGCGCGCGGGACGGCCTGGTCGAGGCCAGCGGCGCGCTCCGCACGATCGCGGTGAGCCTCAACAAGATCGCCAACGACCTGCGCTGGATGGGCTCCGGCCCGCGCGCCGGGCTCGCCGAGATCCGGCTGCCCGACCTGCAGCCCGGGTCGTCCATCATGCCGGGGAAGGTGAACCCGGTGATTCCGGAGGCGGTCACGCAGGTCGCCGCGCAGGTCATCGGGAACGACGCGGCGGTCGCGTTCGGCGGCGCGTCCGGCAGCTTCGAGCTGAACGTGATGCTGCCGATGCTGGCCCGCAACGTGCTGGAGTCGATCACCCTGCTGGCGAACGTGTCGCGGCTGCTGGCGGACCGCTGCGTGGACGGCATCGAGGCCGACGAGGACAGGCTGCGCGAGTACGCCGAGTCCTCACCGTCGATCGTGACGCCGCTGAACCGCTACATCGGGTACGAGGAGGCGGCGAAGGTCGCCAAGCAGGCCCTCAAGGAGCGCAGGACGATCCGTGAGGTCGTCCTGGAGCGCGGTTACGTGGACGACGGGAAGCTGACCGTCGAGCAGTTGGACGACGCCCTCGACGTGCTCGGGATGACCGGCCCGTCCGGCCGCTGACCGCGTCGGCCGCAGGAGTCCCAGGAGCCTCTCTGGCGCCTGGGGCTCGCCCGCCCGAGGGTCAGTACCAGCCGACGGACTCCGAGTGCGACCAGGCCTTACAGGGGGTCCCGTAGCGGTTGTCGATGTAGCCGAGCCCCCACTTGATCTGGGTGGTGGCGTTGTTCTGCCAGTCGGGACCGGCGCTGGCCATCTTGGAACCGGGCAGCGCCTGCGGGATCCCGTACGCGCCCGAGGGGTTCGCCGCGTGGGTGTTCCAGTGGCTTTCCTTGTTCCACAGGTTGACCAGGCAGCCGAACTCGCCGCTGCCGGTGAAGCCGTAGCTCGGCATCAGCTTCTTGGCGATCGTCTGCGCCTCGCCGGCCGGGACCGGGTCGCCGACCGGTCCGCTGCCACCGTTGCCGCCCTTGTCGTCCTCGGGCTTCTTGGTGGGGATCGGCTTGCCCTTGGGGCGCAGGGACGGGGCCTTGCCCTCGTCCGCGCGCGTCGCCCGGGTGGCGCGTTCGAGCGCCAGCTTCTTGCGCTGCTGCTCCAGCACCTTCGGGTCGACCTTCGGAGCGGCCTCCGCCAGCTGCTTGGTCGGCGTGACGGTCTTGGCGCCCTCGTCGCCGGAACCGCCGGTCAGCGCAAGCGCGGCGACCGCGCCACCGCCGAGCACCACGGCGGCGCCGGCCGCGACCGCGGCGATCCGCAGGCCGTTGCGCTTGCCGGAGCGGGAGCGCCGGCCGGCCGCGCGCGGCGTGTTCGACGCGATCTCGTCATGGGGGTCGTCCGTGGACACTCCGGTGCGGAGCGGCTCCTGGACGGCCTGGATCCCGAGCGTGTCACCGGCGGGCGCGCCGACCTGGGTGCGGTCGGTGCCGGCGACCCGCACATCGTCCTCGTGCGGCGCCGGGGCGGCTTCCGGGGCAGCGGCGTAGGCCGGGGCGGGGGCCGATGCCGCCACCGGGATCCGGGGGTCGAAGCTCTGTCGTTCGTCTCGCCTAGGGGACCCGGGACGGTCTCCGTACAAGGCGGTCCTTCCGACGGTCGCACGCGCATGGGCACGCGCACGAACTGTTGTCCACCCCGGCCCGGCCGGCCGTCAGGAGATCAGGCGGCCCCGGACCCGGGGCGGCGCCGTGCCCGTCGCGCGTGTTCTGGGGGGTCGCGCGCCGACCTGGCACCGCTCGGGGGGTGCTTACGGGGAGACACAATGCCCGAGGTGACGGGCTGCTTCGCAACCGAAACGAGACGAATGCGGCGCGTGGGACGGTTGTCAACCCACCCGGAGCAGCCCCGAAACCGCCACCAGACCTGCACATCTCCACCGCTCGGGCCTTAATTGTGACCTTCATCACAACTCTACGTTACGGGGTTTAACGATCACCCTCCGTAGGAAATTCAGGGACGTTCTCAGACGCGAAGACCCCGGTGCCCCTTCCCGGGCCCCGGGGTCGTCGCCTGCCGGAAATCACACCCCGACGTCGCCGAGCATGTCCGTCACCAGGGCGGCGATCGGGGACCGCTCCGACCTGGTCAGCGTCACGTGCGCGAACAGCGGGTGGCCCTTCAGCCGCTCCACCACCGCGGCGACGCCGTCGTGGCGGCCGACCCGCAGGTTGTCGCGCTGCGCCACGTCATGGGTCAGCACGACCCGCGACCCCGCGCCGATCCGCGACAGGACCGTCAGCAGCACGCCGCGCTCCAGCGACTGCGCCTCGTCCACGATCACGAAGGCGTCGTGCAGCGACCGCCCGCGGATGTGCGTCAGCGGCAGGACCTCCAACATGTCACGGTCCACGACCTCGTCGATGACCTCCGGTGTGGTCACCGCCGACAGGGTGTCGTAGACCGCCTGGGCCCACGGCGACATCTTCTCGTTCTCCGACCCGGGCAGGTAGCCGAGCTCCTGGCCACCGACCGCGTACAGGGGACGGAACACCAGGACCTTGCGGTGCTGGCGCCGCTCCAGCACGGCCTCCAGGCCCGCGCAGAGGGCGAGCGCCGACTTGCCGGTGCCGGCCCGCCCGCCGAGCGAGACGATGCCGACGTCCTCGTCCATCAGCAGGTCGATCGCGATCCGCTGCTCCGCGGACCGGCCGCGCAGCCCGAACAGCTCACGGTCGCCCCGCACGAGCTTGACCGACTTGTCCGGCTGGACGCGGCCGAGGGCCGAACCGCGCTCCGACAGCAGCCGCAGGCCCGTGTGGCACGGCAGGTCCCGCGCCTCCTCCAGGTCGGCGGTCCCCTCGTCGTACAGCTCCTCCAGGACCCCGCCGGGCACCTCCAGCTCCCGCATGCCGGTCCAGCCGGACTCCACGACCGCCAGCTCCGCGCGGTACTCCTCGGCGGCGAGGCCGACCGCGGACGCCTTCACCCGCATCGGCAGGTCCTTGGAGACCAGGACCACGTCGCGTCCCTCGTCCGCGAGCCACGCGGCCACCGAGAGGATCCGGGTGTCGTTGTCGCCGAGCCGGAACCCGTCCGGCAGGACGCTCGGATCGGAGTGGTTCAGCTCGACGCGGAGCGTGCCGCCCTGGTCGCCGAGCGGCCCCTCGACCGCCACGGGCTCGTCCAGCCGGCCGTGCCGCACGCGCAGGTCGTCCAGGGTGCGCAGGGCCTGCCGGGCGAAGTAGCCGAGCTCGGGGTGGTGGCGCTTGGCCTCCAGTTCGGAGATGACGACGACGGGGAGTACGACCTCGTGCTCGGCGAACCGGGTCATCGCCCCCGGGTCGGCGAGCAGGACGCTGGTGTCGAGGACGTACGTGCGCCGATCCGGTGTGGCCACTCGATCTCCCTGAGAATGGGGGAACTGCCGGTGGCGCGCCGGTCCGCCGCGATGGCGGTGGTCAGCAGAGGACGGTCAGGTACCGTAGCGCCGATGCCGCGCGGCATACGAGCGCATGGCCCGGAGGAAGTCCACCTTGCGGAAGTCCGGCCAGTGGACCTCGCAGAAGTAGAACTCCGAGTGGGCGCTCTGCCAGAGCATGAAGCCGGAGAGACGCTGCTCCCCCGAGGTGCGGATGACCAGGTCCGGGTCCGGCTGGCCGCGCGTGTAGAGATGCTCCGCGATGTGCTCCACGTCGAGGATCTCGGCGAGTTCCTCGATGCTGGTGCCCCGGCTCGCCTGCTCGATGAGCAGTGAGCGCACCGCATCAGCGATCTCACGCCTACCTCCATACCCAACCGCGACGTTCACAATCAGGCCGGGTGCGTCGGATGTGGCCTCACCCGCATCTTTAAGGACGCGAGCGGTCTTATCGGGCAGCAGGTCGAGGGCGCCGACGGGCTTCACGTGCCAGCCGTCGGCGGCGAGCTTGCGGACCGTGTTCTCGATGATCTCCAGCAGCGGTGCCAGCTCGGCGGCCGGCCGGTTCAGGTTGTCGGTGGACAGGAGCCAGAGCGTCACGTGCTCGACGCCGGCCTCCGCACTCCACTGCAGCAGCTCGGAGATCTTCTGGGCGCCGCGCTGGTGCCCGGTGTTGACGTCGGCCAGCCCCATCGACCTGGCCCAGCGCCGGTTCCCGTCCAGGATGACGCCGACGTGCCGGGGGGTGATGTCGGTCGGCAGGTCCGCCTCGACCCGGCGCTCGTACATCCGGTAGACGACGTCGCGGACGGCCGCGTACGGGCCGCTGCGGCGGAGGGCGGAGATCAGCCGCCCGCCCTCGGCGGGGCGGCGGCGCACACCGTCACGCCGTGCGCCGCGCGACCACCTGGTGCGCGGCTCTCCCGTACGCCGAACCCCCATGTGGGCTTCCCTTCGAGCGACCGACCCTGGCGGGAAAGACGCTCAATTATGGCCCGACGGCGACACTTCTCCCACCGCCCCCGTGATGCCAGGCTAACGCGCGCGCGGCCCGTGCGGGGCGAATGGCCTGCTCTGGCCCGTCAGGCCCGGGGCCCGGCGGCGCGGGCACGTTCCACGTGCTCCAGGGCGGTGCGCAGCTCGGCCAGCCACTCGTCGGTGTTCTTGCCGACGAGCCGGACGCACCAGGCGAGCGCGTCGCTGCGGCTGCGGGCGACCCCGGCCTCCACGAGCGTGTCCAGGACGCGCCGCTCGGGCTGCCGCAGCCGCGTCATGACCGGCACGGACAGGGTGGTGAACATCTCCCGTTCGCCGCCGCATTCGACGCCCCACGAGACCTTGTGGCCGAAGCGCTGCTCGGCCTCGCGGGCGATGCCGATGCGCCGGTCGCGGGTCTCGTCGCGGAAGCGCTGGACGTGCCCGGCGATCACGCCGGCGCGCTCGGCGTCCGACACCTGCTCGGCGGCCGCCGGGACGGGCAGCCGGCCGACGACACTGACCTCCTCGCGGTCGAGGACGACCTCGGGCGCTCCCTCGAACCAGTCCTCCGGCAGCCGCCCCGAGAACCAGCCGCGCAGTTGTTCCGCCGCTTCGCTCGTATTCATGTAATCAAAATTACAACGCATCAGGGTCCAACACCACCCTCTCTCTCGATTGACAATCACCATCTTTTGAGAGTTACTCTCATTTCAGAGAGAGACTCAATTGGAGGTGCCTGTCATGAGCGTGGGATACGCCCGGCGCTGGTTCGGGCTGGGCGCGCTGGCGCTGAGCATGCTGGCGCTCGGGTTCGACATGACGATCCTCAACGTGGCGCTGACCACGCTGTCGGAGGAGCTGCACGCGAGCACCAGCTCACTGCAGTGGATCGTCGACTCCTACCTGCTCGTCTTCGGCGCGCTGCTGCTGCCCGCCGGGCTGCTCGGCGACCGGTTCGGGCGCAAGTGGCTGCTGCTGGCCGGCCTCGCGGTGTTCGGGATCGCCTCCCTCGCCGGGGCGTTCGCGGACGGCTCCGGCGGCGTCATCGCGGCCCGCATGTTCATGGGGCTCGGCGCGGCGATCGTGACCCCGCTGTCGATGTCGATGCTCCCCGCGATCTTCCCGCCGGAGGAGCGCACCCGCGCCGTCGCGGTCTGGTCGTCCTCGATGGCGCTCGGCCTGCCGCTCGGCCCGCTGCTCGGCGGCTGGCTGCTGGAGAACTTCCGGTGGGGCTCGATCTTCCTGGTCAACGTGCCGGTCGTGGTCGTCGGCGGCGTCGCGGTGGCCCTGCTGCTGCCGGAGACGAAGGACCCGTCCGCGCCCCGGGTCGACGGGTTCGGCGCCCTGCTGTCGATGGCCGGCATCGTCGCGCTCGTGTACGGGGTCATCGAGGCTCCGGTCCGGGGCTGGGGCGAAGCCGTCGTGCTGGTGGCCTTCGCGCTCGCAGCCGTCCTGCTGGCCGGGTTCGTCCTCTGGGAGCGGCGCGCCGCCGAACCGATGATGGACATGGGACTGTTCCGCGACCCCGGATTCGTGTGGGCGATGGTCGCCGCCATCACCGCGAACCTGATGATGGCCGGGGTCCTGTTCGTCCTGCCCCAGTACCTGGAGGCGGTCCAGGGCAACGACGTCTTCGGCACCGGGCTGCGGCTGATCCCGATGCTCCTCGGCCTGCTCGCCGGCGGCATCGTCACCGACCGGATCGCACCCCGCTCCGGCCACAAGCCCATCCTCGTCACGGGTCTGCTCGTGCTCGCGGCGGGCTTCGGATGGGGCGCGTTCACCGAGCTGGGCGACGGCTACTCCACCACCGTCCTGTGGCTGCTCGTCCTCGGCCTCGGCTGCGGCCTGACCATGGTCCCGGCGATGGACGCGGTGCTCGCCGCCCTCCCGCCCGCGCAGGCGGGACGCGGCTCGGGCCTCGTCCAGACGCTCCGCCAGACGGGCGGGACGCTGGGCGTCGCGGGCCTCGGCAGCCTGCTGTCCGCGCTCTACCGGGACCGCGTGTCCACCGGCGGGCTGCCCCACGAGGCGGCCGACGCGGCGCACGACTCCATCGGCGGCGCCGTCGCCGTCGCCGGCCGGCTGGGCGACGGCGGGCTGCTCGCCTCCGCCCGCGACGCCTACGTCCACGGCATGGACGCCGTCTTCGCCGCGTGCGCGGCCGCCGCCGTCGCGGTGGCCCTGCTCCTGTTGCTCTTCCAGCCCGGACGGGCCCGGGAGGATGCGGTCACCGCCGCCGATGCCCGAGAATCGGACCATGAGCACGTCGTCCCCTGAGCACGCCATCGACCGGCTGGAGGACCGGCTCTCCCGGCTGCCGCTGCGGGAGCGCAAGAAGCTGCGGACCCGGAGGGCGATCCAGGACCACGCCCTCCGGCTCTTCACCGAGCAGGGCTACGACGAGACGACGGTGGAGCAGATCGCGGCGGCGGCGGAGATCTCGCCGAGCACCTTCTTCCGCTACTTCCCCACCAAGGAGGACGTGGTCGTCACCGACGAGTACGACCCGATCATGGCGGAGATCTTCCGCGACCAGCCGCCGGAGCTGACCCCGATCGAGGCGCTCCGCAAGACGCTCCGCGAGATGCTCCCGCTGATGTACGAGACCGACCTGGACGTCGTCAACATCCGGCTGCGGCTCACCGCGCAGGTGCCCGCCCTGCGCGCCCGCACGTTCGAATCACTGCGCGAAGGCACGCACGCCATGCTGAGCGAGGTCGTCGGCGCCCGGACGGGCCGGCCGTCCGGCGACGCGGACGTGGAGGCGTTCACATGGGCGGTCCTGGGCGTCATGCAGGCGGCGATGTACCAGTGGATCGACGGTCGCGCCACCACGGAGGACATCCCGGCCCTCGTCGACCACAACCTGGAGTTCCTCGGCCGCGGCTGCCCGCTGTGACTCAGCGGCCGATGGCGCCGGCGACCTTGGCCGCCATCTTCGGGCTGACCCGGACCGCGCCGCGCATGTTGCGCGTGTAGACGTTCTGGACCTGCACCACGGTGCCCGTCCGCGGGGCGGCCAGCATCTTGCCCTTGCCCAGGTAGAGGGCGATGTGCGAGATGTAGCCGGGGGCCGTCGGGTCGTTGGCCCAGATGAGCATGTCGCCCGGCTGGGCCTGGCCGTACGGCACGACCCAGCCGGCGCGGGCCTGGTCGGCGGCGACGCGCGGCAGCCGGATGCCCGCCTTCGCGAACGCGTACTGCATCAGGCCGGAGCAGTCGTAGCCGCCCTCCGCCTCGGACTCGCCGCCCCACACGTACGGCCAGCCGAGCCGCGTGTAGGCCGCCTGGATGACCGTCCGGACCTGCCTGGCCGTCATGACCTGGCCGTTGGACGCCGGCACGTCCCCGGACGCCGGGAAGTCGATCTCCGGGTTCACCGCGACCGCCTTGGCCTGCTTCGGCAGCACCTTGCGGAGCTTCTTGATGAACGCCTTCGGCTCGGTCTTCGGGACGCTGATCAGCATCGCGTTGCCGGTCGGCATCCCCAGGGCCTGCGCGGTGGTGTGCGAGACGACGGCGTCGACGTCGCTGATGCCCATCGTCGCGTACGCGCCGACGCGCAGCTGCGACTGGTGCTGCCTGCCGCCGACGGGCACCTGGCTGCCGAGCTTCACGCCGCCGTCGCTGCCCATCGTGAACGAGATCGCGACGTCGCCCGAGGCCACATTGCGCCAGAGCGCGTCCGACTTGGCGGTCGGCTTCGGCGTGTAGTTGCGGAACGTGGACGGGTCGACGCCCAACAGCCCGACCCGCTTGCCGGCGACCATGCCCTGGACGGCGTCCACGACCTCGACGCCCTTCACGCCCTTGGCACCGCGGATTCTCTGGACGACGTCCGCCGGAAGCGTGGACGGCGCGGCCACGAGGACATGCGGAGTGAGCCGCTTGCCGAGCGGCGCGACCGCCGTGGGCGACAGGCTGGTGCTGCCGGACGCGGCCACGTACCGGGCTCGCTGCTCACTGGGACGCGTGGCCGCGGCCGGGTCGTCGTCGTGCGCGACGAGGACGGCGACGTTGGCGGCGAGCGTGGTCAGCACCGAAACGCCGATGATCGTCGGCAGGGCCCGGCGGTTCGGCTTTCCCACTGCCACACTCCCTCGAAGGTCGCCCCTGCACCGGCTCTTGACCGTGCCCGGACACGACTATGACTCAGATGTCCGGCCACCGTCCAGATACCCGGTGCGCCATCGGGCACCCTCGTCCGCCTTGCCCCATCAGGTCACGCCCGTCCCAGCTACTCAGTAGTAACAGCAAGCTCGCATGAGATCAAGGTCACGTTGCCACAAAGTGGACCTTCAATCCAATTGCCCACGTAGTTCGCGCGCCAGGTCGGCCTGGGTCGTGACCGGCAGCCGGCAGACGAACCCGCGGCACACGTACGCGGCCGGCGCCTCGTCCACCAGACCGCGCCCCTCCAGCAGCGGGACGCCCGCCGCGTCCGGCGGGCCGGTGCTCACCACCGCACCCGGCGCGACCGTCATGAGGGCCGTCCGGTGCAGCGCCCGGGTGCGCTCGTCGTCCGGATCGCCGATCACCGCGATCTCCACCGGCCCCGTCGCGGCCGCCTCCGCCACCGCGAGGCCCCAGCCCGCGAACCGGGCGTGCTTGCCGGCGAGCGTGCCTGCCGGGGCGAGCGCCTCCGCCGCGGCCTGCCGGTGCCGGTCCGAGCCGGTCAGCGCGGCGAAGGACAGCAGCGCGCCCGCCGCCGCGAACTGGCCCGACGGCGTCGCGTTGTCGGTCGGGTCCTGCGGCCGCCGGAACAGCCGCTCCGCGTCGTCGGCCGTGTCGAAGAAGCCGCCCTGGCCGTCCCCGAACCGTTCCAGGACGGTGTTGAGCAGCTCTCCGGCCAGCCGCACGTGACGGGGGTCGCCGGTCACCGCGTGCAGGGCGATCAGCCCGTCGGCCACGTCGGCGTAGTCCTCCAGGACACCCGCGTTCGCGCCCGCCGTCCCGTCCTTGGACGTCCGCACCAGCCGCCCGTCGTGCAGATGGACGTCCACCAGCAGCCGCGCGACCTCCTCGGCGGCCCGGACGAGATCCGGCCGGTCGAACAGGGCGCCGCACTCGGCCAGTGCCGCGATGGCGAGCCCGTTCCACGCCGCCACCACCTTGCCGTCCCGTGCCGGCGGAATCCTGTGCGCACGCGCCGACAGCAACGCCGTCCGCACCCGCTCGTACCGCTCGACATCGTCGGGGTCGCTCAGAAGCTGCAGAACGGACGCCCCACGCTCGAACGTCCCCGTCACTTCGAACAGGCTCTCGGCGAACGCGGCGTCGTCTCCGAGAACCTCACGCAACTGCTCGGGGGTCCACACGTAGTACTTGCCCTCGACACCCTCACTGTCGGCGTCCAAGGCCGACGCGAGCCCGCCGTCATCGGTCCGCAGGTCGCGCAGCATCCAGTCGCACGTCTCCAACGCCACCCGCCGCGCGAGCGGCGTCCCCGTCAGCCGCCACAGGTGCGCGTAGACCCGCGCCAGCAGCGCGTTGTCGTAGAGCATCTTCTCGAAATGCGGGACGACCCACTGCGCGTCCACCGAGTACCGCGCGAACCCGCCGCCGATCTGGTCGTACATGCCGCCCCGGGCCATCGCCTCCAGGGTGTGCGACGCCATCGCGAGCGACTCTTCGTCCCTCGTCCGCGCGTGATGCCGCAGCAGGAACTCCAGCGCCATGGACGGCGGAAACTTGGGCGCCGTCCCGAACCCACCGCGCACCGGGTCGTACGAACCGGCCAGCACCTTCACGGCATGCACGAGGACGCCCTCACCGGGCACCTCGCCACCGGCCAGACCGGACCCACGAGAACTCAGCGCCGCGACGACCTGCTGCCCTTGCCCGACGACATCGTCCCGTTGCTCCGTCCACGCCTTGTGGACGGCCTGCAAAAGCGCCCTGAACTGTGCCCGCGGAAAATACGTCCCGCAGTAGAACGGATGCCCCTCCGGCGTCATGAACACCGTCATCGGCCACCCGCCCTGGCCGGTCATGGCCTGGGTCGCCTCCATGTAGACGGCATCGATGTCCGGCCGCTCTTCCCGATCCACCTTGATGTTCACGAACAACTCGTTCATGACCTGCGCCGTCTCGCCGTCCTCGAACGACTCGTGCGCCATGACATGACACCAATGACAGGCGGCGTATCCGACGGAAAGGAGGACCGGGACATCCCGCCGCCGCGCCTCGGCGAACGCCCCGTCGCTCCACTCCCACCAGTCCACCGGATTGCCGGCGTGCTGCAGCAGGTACGGGCTTGTCGCGTCCTTGAGCCGGTTCATGCCCCCGATCCTGCCCGATCCGGCCGCCGCCTCACTCCCCCACCGCCTACCCGGCGAGGTCGGCGAGCGCGGTTTCTATGGTGCGGTGGAAGGTGGGGTAGGCGTAGATCATTTCTCGGAGGGCGGCGGTCGGGGCCTCGGTGTGGACGGCGACGGAGAGGAAGCCGAGGATCTCACCGCCGGAGGGGCCGACGACGGTGGCTCCGGCCAGGGTGCCCCATTCGATGTTCTCGACGAGCTTGACGAAGCCGTCGTTGCCCGCTTTATGAATCCAGCCGCGGGTCGACTCGGGGATCGGCGCCACGGCGGTCCGAACGGGAAGGTTCTGGTCGCGGGCCTGTGCTTCGGTGAGGCCGACGGAGGCGACCTCCGGGTCGGTGAAGGTGACGCGGGGGACGGCGCGGTAGACGGCCGGTGAGCCCTCCTCGCCGAGGATGTCGCGGACGGCGATGGCCGCCTGGTACATCGAGACGTGTGTGAACGCGCCCATGCCGGTGATGTCGCCGATCGCCCACACGCCGTCGGCCGCCCGCATGTGGCCGTCCACGGGGATCTGGCGGGCGGTCTCGTCAAGGCCGACCTTCCCCAGCCCGAGATCCTTCAGGTTGGGGCGGCGGCCGGTCGCGACAAGGAGACGTTCGGCGGTGAGCGTTTCGTCGCCGAGGTGCATCGTGAACTCGTCGCCGTCGTGGGTGACGCGGGTGACGTTCACACCGGTGCGGACGCCGATGCCCTCGCGTTCGAAGACGGCGCGCAGCAGGTCGCTGGACTCGGGTTCCTCGTTGAGGAGGAGGCGGTCGGCGGCCTCCACGACGGTGACGCGGCCGTCGAAGCGGGAGAAGACCTGCGCCATCTCCACCCCGACGACGCCCCCGCCGAGGACGAGGAGCGATTCGGGCGCCCTGGTCGCCATGACGGCGTCGCGGTTCGTCCAGAACGGGGTGTCGGCGAGGCCGTCGATGGGCGGGGCCGTGGGCGACGTGCCGGTGTTGAGCAGGATGCCCCGGCGGGCGCGGAAGACCTGACCGTCCACCGAGACCTCGTTCGGTGCGGTGATGCGGCCCTGGCCGCGCACGAGCCTCGCGCCCTTGCCGGTGAGCCGGTCGGCGGCGACCTTGTCGTCCCACGAGTCGGTCGCCTCGTCGCGGATCCGGGCGGCGACCGGCGTCCAGTCGGGACGGGCGGACGCCTCCCCCGCCATCCCGGGGACGCGGGCGGCCTCGGCGAGCAGCCCCGCGGCGCGCACCATCATCTTGGTGGGGACGCACGCGTAGTACGGGCATTCCCCGCCGACCAGCCGGGACTCCACGGCGACGACCGAGACGCCGGCCTCCGCGAGCCGTCCCGCGGCGTCCTCTCCCCCGGGCCCGAGACCGATCACCACGACATCGACTTCGTCAGCCATGCATGGAGTCCTGCCCACGTTCTCGTCCGGTCAGACGGCGCGGCGGCATCAAGATCCGGTCGAGGTCGTGGACCAGGGTCACGTCCCCGCCGAACACGGCGGACGCCTCGTCCACGAAGCGGTGCTCGTCCTCGATCCGGTACCGCTCTGAGAAGTGCGTCAGGACGAGGTGCCGGACGCCCGCCTCCGCTGCCACCGTCCCGGCCTGGGCGGCGGTGAGGTGGCCGTACTCGGTGGCCAAGGCGATGTCTTCGTGCAGGAACGTCGACTCGATGACGAGCATGTCCACGCCGTCCGCGAGGTCCCGGACGCCGTCGCAGAGCCGGGTGTCCATGACGAACGCGACCTTCTGCCCCGGACGCGCCACGCTGCACTCGTCCAGCGTGACCACGCGCCCCTCGGGCGTGGTGACCCGCCCTTCTTCCTGGAGGCGTCGGATCAGCGGCCCCCTGACGCCCCTCGCCGCGAGCTCCGCGGGCAGCATCGTGACGCCGTCCGGTTCCGCGAGCCGGTACCCGTATGCCTCGACCGGATGGGAGAGCCGCCGCGCGACCAGGGTGAACGGGGCGTCGCCGGTGTCCAGCGGCATCCGCTCGCCGGACACGGGACGCTCGCGGATCACGTCGGTGTCCCGGAAGGCGGCCGCGTGCCGCAGCCGCTCCCAGTACGGCCTGCCGCTCGCCGGGAACACCGCGTCGACCGGGTGCTCGACCCCGTCGCGGGCGATGCGCTGGACGATGCCCGGCACGCCGAGGCAGTGGTCGCCGTGGAAGTGCGTCACGCAGATCCAGGTCACGTCGTTCGCCGAGACGCCCGCGTGCGCCATCTGCCGCTGCGTCCCCTCGCCCGGGTCGAACAGGACGCCGTGGCCGTCCCAGCGCAGCAGGTAACCGTTGTGGTTGCGGGACTTGGTGGGCACCGCGCTGGCGGAGCCGAGGACGATCAGATCGCGCACGGACATCCCCCCATGGTGCCGGGCGAAAGGGCATGCAAGCGCTTGGTTATCGTGTGCACGGTACAGGCGAGCAGAGGGAGGGCCCCTTGGCCGGGAGCAAGCGCGAGAAGATCAAGATGACGCCCGAGGAGGCCGCGGCCTACCTCGCGGAGAACTTCAAGGTGCAGGTCGCCACCGTCGGCAAGGACGGCGAGCCGCACCTGGTGACGATGTTCTACACGCTGTACGAGGGCAAGATCGCCTTCACCACGTACAAGGCGTCGCAGAAGGTGCTGAACCTGCGCCGGAACCCGACCATGACCTGCCTCGTCGAGGACGGCGTCGAGTACAACGAGCTGCGCGGCGTCGCCCTGTACGGGCGGGGCCTCGTCATCGAGGACCCGGAGCCGCGCAGCAAGGTCGGCATGGTCGTCGGCTCCCGCATGGCGGGCCTGCCCGTCCCGAAGCTGGGCGAGCCGATCGACCCGGTCATCGCCGAGGGCATCGAACAGGCCATCGCCAAACGCGTCCTGGTCGTCATGGAACCCGACCGAATCGTCAGCTGGGACCACCGAAAGGCGTGAACAGGCCGCAGAAGCGTCACGGGCCGGGTGGCCGGAGGGCGGTCACGCCCGGAGGTCGCACGGCCCGTTACGGGGGTTCCAGGGGGTCGCCCCCCTGGAGAGACACAGCGCGGTCCAGGGCGGCTCGTTCGGCGGCGTGGTCGCCGCGCTGGCGGGCGGCGTCGGCGATGTGGACGAACATGGCGGCCTGCTCGTCGACGGCGTCCTGCTTGCGGAGGATCTCCAGCGCCTGACCGAAGAAGTTGATGGCCGCGACGGGGCGGTGCGCGCGCAGGTACGCCTCGCCGAGGCTCGCCAGCGCGCGTGCGCGGTTGCCGTCGTCGGGCTCGGGCAGGGCGGCGAACTCGTCCGGCAGCGGGCCGAGCAGCTCGATGGCCCGGTCGAGGGCGCCCGCCGTGGTCAGGGCGCGGGCGAGGTTGTGGCGGGCCAGCAGGACGGTGCGGAGGTCGCCGTCGCGTTCGGCGTGGCGCAGGCCCTCCTCCAGCGTCTCGGCGGCCTCCGTCCAGCGTTCCCGTTCCAGCAGGGCCAGGCCCTCGGCCTCCAGGTCCCCCTCCCCGGTGACCGTGGCGGCGAGGTAGTGGTCGAGGACACGGCGCATGGCGGCGTCCCGGTCCGCCTGGGAGTCCTCACGTTCGGCTCGTTCCCGCGCATAGGCGCGGACGAGCCCCGGGAGGCCGAAGCGGCCGTCGGCGGTGAGCAGTTCCCGTTCGGCGAGCGTCTCCAGCAGTCCGCGGGCCTCGGGCTCCGGCACGTCCGCGAGTGCGGCGGCGGCCGAGGGGTCGATGTCGTCGCCCGGCTGCAGGGACAGCAGCCTGAGGAGCCTGGCCGCCGGCGGCGGGAGGTCCCGGTAGGCGTCCTCGAAGTTCGCGCGCACGTCGAGGGTCCTCCCCGGACCCGGCCGCCTCCAACCGGCCCGGACGGGCAGGGCCGTTAGGCCTCGTCGTCGGACCGGGTCTTCGCCGCCGTGCCGGCCCGCGCCGCCTTCTCCGCCTCCGCGCGCTCCCACTCCTGCTGCCTCAGGTCCTCCTCGCGGGGCGCCTCGATCTTCTTCATCTGCTTGCCCATCGAGCGGATCAGGAAGAACGTGGCGGCCGCCAGGAGGAGGAAGACCACGAAGCCGAGCACGCCAGGGCTGACCGTGTCGTTGTTCAGCGGCATGGCGTAGACGGGAGCCATCACAGACACACCTTCTCCCGGATGCCGGCGAACAGGTCGTCCTCCGGCAGCTCCGTGTCGACCAGGGACCTGGCCAAATGGTAGTCCTCGGTCGGCCATGCCTCACGCTGGAGGTCCAGCGGGACGACGAACCAGAACCCGTTGGGGTCGATCTGGGTGGCGTGCGCGAGGAGGGCGCGGTCCCTGGTCTCGAAGTGGTCGGCGCAGGGGACGCGGGTGGTCACGTCCCACTTCGCGGCCTTGTCGGTCTCGTCCTCGAAGCGCTTCATCCAGTCGCCGTAGGGCGACTCCAGGCCGGCCTCCTCCATGGCGTTGTGCAGGGCGAGGATGCGGTCCTTGCTGAAGGTCATGTGGTAGTAGAGCTTGAGCGGCTGCCACGGCTCGCCCATTCCCGGGTAGCGCTCGGGGTCGCCGGCGGCCTCGAACGCCTCCACCGACACCTCGTGGCACTTCACGTGGTCGGGGTGGGGGTAGCCGCCCTTCTCGTCGTAGGTGAGCATCACGTGCGGGCGGAAGTCGCGGACGGCGCGGACCAGCGGTTCGGCCGCGCTCTCCAGCGGCTCCAGCGCGAAGCAGCCCTCGGGGAGCGGCGGCAGCGGGTCGCCCTCGGGGAAGCCGGAGTCGACGAAACCGAGCCAGCGCTGGGAGACGCCGAGGATCTCGCGGGCCCGCGCCATCTCGGCCTCGCGGACCTTGCCGATGTCGGCCTTGACCTCCGGGCGGTCCATCGCGGGGTTCAGGATGTCGCCGCGTTCGCCGCCCGTGCAGGTGACGACGAGGACCTCGACACCGTCGGCGACGTAGCGCGCCATCGTGGCCGCACCCTTGCTGGACTCGTCGTCGGGGTGCGCGTGCACCGCCATGAGGCGGAGCGGCTCGTCACCGCCGCACGGCCGGTCGAGCGTCGTACCGTCGATGACCTCGGACACTGGGGGTTCTCCCTCTCCGGACTCTTGAGCGGCCCCCGGTTCGAGGCACGCGTCATCACAGACGAGAATGAATTGTCCCTGACAACGTCCGCACCCCGCACGGAGATTCCCCGCCATGACGACGAGCGTGTCGAAAGCAGCGGCGCCCGCCGAGCCCCGGCGGGGCCGGCTCGGGCTGGTGGTGATCGGCGCCCTCACCGCGGTGATGGCGGCCGGCTTCGGCATCCTCGCCGCCCACACGGGGCAGACTCCGGGCATCGTCCCGCAGACGGTGACCTACCAGATCACCGACACCTCGGTAGAGATCAACTATTCGGTGGCCAAGGGGAAGGACGACGAGGTGCGCTGCACGGTCGACGCCTACGACACCGACCTCGCCGTGCTCGCGCAGAAGGAGGTCTCCGTACCGGCCGGGACGTCCGGCGTGAAGGGCACCGAGACGCTGCAGACGCCGCGGCGGGCCACCGGCGCGAGGATCCGCGACTGCCGCAAGGTCTGACCCGGAGATCTGACACCGGAGGCCCGCCGGGAGCCCGATACACCGGGTGAGTGCCGAGACACGATTGGCGGATTGCGGACGCCGAGTTCAGGGAACCTTTACCCGCACACACCGGATAGGCTAGAGGTTTCACCCGGCCGCACTTCATGTCGATGTGACGCCCGCCCGCGGAGGCGGGCGAGGATCGCAACATGTGGATGAGGAGTACCCGTGACCGAGACCCGCGCTGACAACGTCACCTGGCTGACCCAGGAGGCGTACGACCGGCTCAAGTCTGAGCTGGACCACCTGTCGGGCCCGGGCCGCATCGAGATCGCTCAGAAGATCGAGGCGGCGCGGGAGGAGGGCGACCTGCGCGAGAACGGCGGCTACCACGCGGCCAAGGAGGAGCAGGGCAAGATCGAGGGCCGCATCCTCCAGCTCCAGGGCATCCTGGAGAACGCGCGCGTCGGCGAGGCGCCGCGCACCGAGGGCGTCGTCGGCCCCGGCATGACCGTCACGGTCTCGTTCGAGGGCGACGACGAGGAGGTCACCTTCCTGCTCGCGTCCCGCGAGGAGGTCGGCGCCCCCATAGACGTCTACTCGCCGAAGTCGCCGCTCGGCGCCGCCATCGACGGCAAGAAGGTCGGCGACAAGGCCACCTACACCCTCCCCAACGGCCGCTCCATGACCGTGGAGATCATCGACGCCACCCCCTACGGCGCCGCGTAGCGACACCGCCGCGATCGACCGCCGTCCCGGGACGGCGATCACCCCCGGCCGGGAGAACGTCCGGTCCGCCGCCCCTCACCGGGACGGCGGACCGCTCGTTTTCCCGGCCGTTCCCTTTCCACCGCCCGTTCCTTCGCGGGACGCACGCGCGACGGCCCTGAGCAGCGGGAGGGTGCGGTACGGGATCTGGGTGGCGAGGGAGATCACCGAGGAGGCGCGCTCGACGCCGGCGACGTCCACGATCACGTCGATGACGCGCTGGAGGTCGGTGTTGCTGCGGGCGACGATGCGGCACAGCATGTCGCCGGGGCCGGTGATGGTGTGGGCCTCGATCACCTCGGGCACCTGGGCGAGCCGCGCCGCGACGGGGTCGTGCCCGCCCGCCTGCCGCAGCTGGAGGGTGACGAACGCGGTCACCCCGTAGCCGAGCGCCGCCGGGTCGATCTCCGGGCCGTGGCCCGCGATGACGCCGTCGCGGACCATCCGGTCGAGCCGCGCCTGGACGGTGCCGCGCGCGACCCCGAGCCGCCGGGACGCCTCCAGGACGCCGACGCGGGGCTCGGTGGTGAACAGCTCGATCAGCCGGCCGTCCAGCTCGTCGATCGGCATGGCGCCCTCCCGTGGTCGTGGTCACCATGTACAGAGCGACCGGTCCGGACCGCGCTTCACCGGACATATTGTCCAGCGTTTCAAGCCACTCTTGCGCACCTTGTAGGCGCATGTCGAGATTAGGTGGCATGGATGAGTTTCCGGTCAAGGGTATGGACGCCGTCGTCTTCGCCGTCGGCAACGCCAAGCAGGCCGCCCACTACTACTCGACCGCGTTCGGGATGCGCAGGGTCGCCTACCGGGGCCCGGAGAACGGCAGCCCCGACGAGGCGGTGCACGTGCTGGAGTCGGGCGGCGCCCGGTTCGCGTTCCGCGGCCCGGTGAAGGCGGGCACCGGGATCGGCCGGCACATCGCCGAGCACGGCGACGGCGTCGTCGACCTCGCGATCGAGGTCCCCGATGTCGAGCACGCCTACCGGCACGCGGTCGCGAAGGGTGCCACGGGCCTGGAGGAGCCGCGCGTCCTGGAGGACGACTTCGGCAAGGTGACCGTCGCCGCGATCGCCACCTACGGCGAGACCCGGCACTCGCTGGTCGACCGCTCCAACTACACGGGCCCCTACCTGCCGGGGTTCGCGCCCGCCGACCCGATCGTGGAGCCGCCGGAGAAGCGGTTCTTCCAGGCGATCGACCACTGCGTGGGCAACGTCGAGCGCATGGACGAATGGGCCGGCTTCTACCACCGGGTGATGGGCTTCACCGACATGGCGGAGTTCGTCGGCGACGACATCGCGACCGAGTACTCGGCGCTGATGTCGAAGGTCGTGGCGGACGGCACCCGGAAGGTGAAGTTCCCGCTGAACGAGCCGGCGGAGAGCAGGCGCAAGTCGCAGATCGACGAGTACCTGGAGTTCTACGGCGGCCCGGGCGTGCAGCACATCGCTCTGGCCACGAACGACATCCTGGCGACGGTCGACAGGATGCGGGCCGCCGGCGTGGAGTTCCTGGAGAGCCCCGACTCCTATTACGAGGACCCGGAGCTGCGAGAGCGCATCGGCCGGGTGCGGGTGCCGATCGAGGAGCTGCAGAAGCGCCGGATCCTGGTCGACCGGGACGAGGACGGCTACCTGCTGCAGATCTTCACCAAGCCCGTCCAGGACCGTCCGACGGTGTTCTTCGAGCTGATCGAGCGGCACGGCTCGCTCGGCTTCGGCAAGGGCAACTTCAAGGCGCTGTTCGAGGCGATCGAGCGGGAGCAGGAGCGCCGCGGCAACCTGTGACGCCGTCCGGGCCCCGGGGTTACGGCCCCGGACGCGGCCGCGTCCGGGGCCGGACATTCACCGGGTGACCGTGTGCGCCCGTTACGCGGCACACTGTGGGGGCATGAGCGAACCGCCGCAGAATCCCCCGCCCTCGGACGACGACGCCTGGAAGGCCCCCGACTCCCGGCTCCCCGAGCCTCCCGCCGCCGAGGCGCCCGCGTCACCCGAGCGTCCGCCGCCGTACCAGGGCACGTACGGCGGCCCGTCCGGCCAGGCGCCTCCCGTGGCCGGGCACGGCGGGCCGGGTATGCCGCTGCCCCAGGCGCCGCCGATCTCCGGCTACGGCCCTCCGGGCGTCCCGCATCCCGGCGCCGGCGGCCCGCAGGACATGCTCGCCGGACGGCTCGCGCGCCTCGGTGCGGGCATTCTGGACAGCTTCGTGCTCAGCATCGCGGCCACTCCGGCCGTGCTCCTCTCCATCCGCTGGGACAAGATGCAGGACTCCATCGAGTCCGGCGAGCCGATCACGAACCCGCTGGACCTCTACAACATCCCGCGGCTGCTCGCCGGGTACGCGATCGTGTTCCTGCTGGGCTTCGTGTACTTCACCGTCCTGCACGCCAGGTGGGGCCAGACGCTCGGCAAGAAGGCGTGCGGAATCCGGCTGGTGAAGGCCGCGGACCTCTCGGCGGTGAGCTGGCGGCAGGCCCTCGGCCGGCAGGCGTTCGTCTACGCCATCGGCATCGCGACGGGCGCGCTGAACCTCCTCTCCCCCGTCGCGGGAATCCTCGGGCTCGTCGGCCTGCTCGACAACGCCTGGATCCTGTGGGACGAGCGGCGCCAGGCCCTGCACGACAAGGTCGCCGGGACGGTCGTGGTGAAGGCGACGCCGTGGACACCGAACCCGTACGCCCGGCCCTGACCGCGCGTCCCGGCAACCGCTGATCATCCACGGGTAAACATTCCGGCTGCTCCCGGACGCGGCGATGTTTGGGCGGCGGTGACGCGGCGACGCTGACGGCATGACGCAACCGCCGAACGACCCCGCATCCGGGGGAGAGCCGGACGAGAACCGGCCCTATGGGCGGCAGCAGCCGCCGTACGGGCAGGAGCAGCCCGATCGGCCGGGCCCCTACGGCGGCCCCCCGTACGGTGGCGGACAGCCGCCGCAAGGTGAACGGCCCTATGGGCAACAGCAACCGTACGGCGAGCAACAGCAGCCCTACGGTGGCCAGCCGCCGTACGGTGAGCAGCCGTATGGAGGTCAGCAAGGGTACGGAGGTCAGCAGGGGTACGGGGCGCAGCAGGGATACGGCGGTCAGCAGCCTTATGGGCAGCAGTACCCCGGATACGGGGCCCAGCAGCAGTACGGCAACGCCCCCGGCTACGGGATGGGCGGCCCCGCCCATCCCTCGGGCGAGCTCGCGAGCCGCTGGGCGCGGCTGGGCGCCGGCATCGTCGACATCATCCTCGTCGCCGTGGTGACGGGCCTGATCTCGATCCCGTTCGTCAACTGGGACCGCGTGTTCAACCCGGAGCCCGGCGAGTCGATGTACAACGGCGCGCAGGTCGGGACGAATGCGATCAGCGTCGTGCTGGCGTTCTTCTACTACTGGCTGATGCACGCCAGACGGGGGCAGACGCTCGGCAAGATGCTGCTGCGGATCCGCGTCGTCCGGGCGGAGGACGGCCAGGCCATCACCACAGGCCAGGCGGCGGGACGCTCCGCGTTCTACAGCGTGCTCGGCGGTATCTGCGGCTGCATCGGGCTGGTCGACATCCTGTGGATCCTCTGGGACCCGCGCAAGCAGGCGCTGCACTGCAAGGTGGCGCACACCGTCGTCGTCAGGGCCGACCCCTACCAGTCCAACCCCTACGTCCGCCGCTGAGCCGCGCCCGTATGACTTCGTCCCTTCGGCCATCCGAGTTGCCGGGCGGGGCTCCGCCCGGGCAGGCTGGACGACGTGCATATGGCCGGAAACTCCCCCAGCCCCCGCCGTAGCGGCTCGCGGTCCCTTCGCGGCGCCGCGTTCCGCGGTGTCCCGGGGCTGGCCGCCCTCGCCGTCGCGGGGTCGCTGACCGCCTCATGTCAGACCCCGTTCGACGACGATCCGGGCGCGTCCGGCTCTCCGAAGGGCCCGGCGGTCAACGGGCCCGCGGGTCCGACGACCGCGGGCGACGGATACGTCCCGGGCGACGGCAACGGCGGCTACGACGTCCAGCACTACGGGCTCAAGCTCACCATCACCCCGGACGGCGCGAAGCAGCTGGACGGCACCGCGACGATCACGGCGAGGGCGACCGAGCGGCTCGCCCGCTTCAACCTCGACCTGACCGGGCTGGACGTGTCGTCCATCAAGGTCGACGGCGCGCCCGCGCGGCAGCAGCGCGGCGGAAGCGAGCTGGAGGTGACGCCGGCCAAGCCCCTGGAGAAGGGCCGGACGTTCACCACGGTGATCGCGTACTCGGGGACGCCGCGGCCGGTGTCGGATCCGGTGCTCGGCCGGTACGGCTGGATCCGCACGTCCGACGGCGTGTTCGTGGCGTGCCAGCCGAGCGGCGCGCACACCTGGTTCCCGAGCAACGACCACCCGAGCGACAAGGCCACCTTCGACTTCGAGATCACGGTGCCGCAGGGCCTGACGGCGATCGCCAACGGCGAGCCGGACACGCCCCCGGCGAGCTCGGGCGGCGGTGTGCCCACCCTGCCGGGCGGGCCGCCCACCGATCTCCCGAGCCCGGGCGGGCCGCCGAGCGGCGCCCCGAGCACCGGCCCGACGGGCGGTCCCGGGGTCGTGCCGGTCGCGCAGAAGCGCGCCGTGACGACCTCGAAGTGGCACGTCAAGGACCCGATGGCCACCTACCTCGCGACGGTCGACGTCGGCCGGTTCGAGGTGCGGACGGGCAAGACGCCGAGCGGCATCCCGAACATCACCGCGGTGGACTCCTCGACCCAGGGCGTGCCCGTCGACCGGTTCCACCAGCTGAACGGGCAGATCATCGAGGAGTGGTCGAAGCTGTTCGGCCCGTACCCGTTCTCCTCCACCGGCGGGCTGATCGACGACGCCGACGTCGGCTTCGCGCTGGAGACGCAGACGCGGCCGGTGTACGGGGCGTTCGGGCTGCAGCCGACCATCGTCGCGCACGAGCTGGCGCACCAGTGGTTCGGCGACAGCGTGAGCCTGACGCGCTGGCAGGACATCTGGCTGAACGAGGGCTTCGCGACCTACGCCGAGTGGCTGTGGGACGAGAAGACCGGCGGCCAGTCGGTGCAGGAGCACTTCGACGAGGCGTACAACGGCCTCGGCGGGCGGGAGCTGTGGGACGTCCCGCCCGGCAACCCGGGCCGCAAGCAGATGTTCGGCCGTTCGGTGTACGACCGGGGCGGGATGACGCTCGTCGCGCTCCGCGGCCGGGTCGGCGAGGACACCTTCTACAAGATCCTGCAGACCTGGACGAAGGAGCACCGGCACTCCAGCGGGACGACGAAGCAGTTCATCGAGACGGCGAACCGGGTGTCGGGGAAGAAGCTCGACGCGTTCTTCGACGACTGGCTGTACCAGACGGGACGTCCGGCCAAGTGACGGGGTGATCCGGTCGGCCCCGGGTGAAGCTCCGGCAAGGGCTGGGGAAAATCCGGCCCGCCGGTGCGCCGCCGGGCCGTCCGCGGCGCCACCATCGGGCTGGTGAACGGGCCATCTCGGGGAACGACCGCGGCCATGACCGTCGCGATCCTCATCGGGTCGGCCGGCACGGCGTCCGCGACCACGGTGCCGGGCACCACGGCGGAGCGGCGGGCGGCCGCACCTTGTCCACAGCCCTTGCCGCCCGCCGCACACCCGGCGCCGCCGACGGGCGCCTGCGGCGCACCCTCCCCGGGCGCGGCGGGCCTGGGCGACTCCTACTTCCGTGACGCGGGGAACGGCGGCTATGACGCCGCCCACTACGACGTCACGATGGCCTATGCCGGCGCCAGGACGGGCACGGTCGACGCGACGGTGACGGTCACCGCGACCGCGACGCAGGATCTGTCCACGTTCGACCTCGACTTCCGCGGTCCTGAGGTCGGCGGAGTCTCGGTCGACGGACGGTCGGCGCGGTATCGCCGCGACGGCCGGGAACTCGTCGTCACGCCGGCGGAGCCGATCCCCGCCGGCCGCGTGTTCGCCGTCACCGTCCGCTACGCGGGCAGGCCGAAGCCGCTCCGGAGCAAGGCGTTCGGCACCTACGGGTGGATTCCGAGCAAGGACGGCGCGGTCGTCGCCGCCGAGCCGGACGGGGCGTCCACGTGGCTGCCGGTGAACGACCATCCGCGCGACAAGGCCACGTACGCGTTCCACGTCACCGTCCCGAAGGGCCTGCAAGCCGTCGCGAACGGAACGCCGGGGCCAGTCCGGCACGGCAGGACGACGGCCACCTACGAGTGGTCCGAGGGCGCGCCGATGGCGAGCTACCTGGCCACGGTCGCCATCGGCAAGTTCCATATGCGACGGACGCAGGCGGGCGGAACCCGCGTCATCACGGCCGTCGACCCCGCGTTCGGTTCGTCGGCGAAGGAACTGGAGAGCACCACGGTCAAGGTGCTGGAGTGGGCCGCGCCGCTGTTCGGCCCGTATCCGTTCGCGACGGCCGGCGGGATCGTGGACGATCCGAAGCTCAACTACGCCCTGGAGACGCAGGAACGTCCCCTCTACGGCGGGTTCGCGCCGGACGACGACTTCGTCGTCCACGAGCTGGCGCACCAGTGGTTCGGGGACAGCGTCGGCCTGACGCGCTGGCAGGACATCTGGCTGAACGAGGGCTTCGCGACCTACGCCGAGTGGCTCTGGCGGGAACGCACCGGCCGGGACTCCGCCGGAAGGATCTTCAAGCGCTACCGCGCGCAGCCCGCGAGCTCACCGATCTTCAGCCCCCCGCCGGGCGCGCCGGGTGCCGGGAAGCTGTTCGGCTACTCCGTGTACGTGCGGGGCGCGATGTGCCTGCAGGCGCTCCGTGACCGTGTGGGCGACAGGGCGTTCTTCACGATCCTCCGGACCTGGGCGGCCGAGCATCGCCACGCCACCGCCACGACGCCGCAGTTCATCGCGCTCGCCGAGCGGGTGTCCGGAAAGAGGCTCACCGGGCTGTTCCAGACGTGGCTCTATTCGAGGACCAAACCGCGGAGATGGTGACCGGATGCCGGATCCGGCCACGAAAACCACCCCCTGCCAGCGAATTCGAGACCAAAACGCGCTTGTGCGGGCCCGGATCACAAGAAAGTCTTGATCACGCTTGTGACGGCTTACCAAGGTTCCGAGGACGAGGTCGATGAGCAGAACCCCCAGAGCGCTGGCCGCCGTGACGCTGGGCATCGCGGCGAGCCTCGCGGTGACCGCGGCGCCCGCCGGCGCCGCCGCGCGATTCACGCCCGGCGCGCCCGGCGCGGGCGATCCCTACTTTCCGGACATGGGCAACGGCGGGTACGACGTCGCCCACTACGACATCGGCCTGAAGTACGACCCCGGGACGAAGTCGATCCAGGCCGTCACCAAGGTCGAGGCGCGGGCCACGCAGAACCTGTCCCGGTTCGACCTGGACTTCCTCGGCCCGCTGAAGATCTCGTCGCTGACGGTGGACGGGCGCAAGGCGTCCTTCACGCGGACCGGCGCCCAGGAACTCGTCATCACCCCGCGCGAGGGGCTGCGGAAGAACCGGCGCTTCACGGTGACCGTGGCGTACTCCGGCGTCCCGCAGACGATCAACGACGACGCGCTGGGCACGTCCGGCTGGGTGCCGACGCCCGACGGCGCGGTGATGCTCAACCAGCCGTTCGGCGCCGCGACCGTCTACCCGGTCAACGACCACCCGACCGACAAGGCGACGTACACCTACACGCTGTCCGCGCCCAAGGACCTCACCACGCTCGCCAACGGCGACCTGCGCGGCAGGTGGACCAAGGGCGCCTGGACGACCACCCGCTGGGACGTCCGCAACCCGATGGCCAGCGAGCTCGCGATGATCGCGATCGGCAGGTACGACGTCCTCACCGGGCGGACGAAGGCGGGCGTGCCGAACCTGACCGCCACCGACCGGGCCATGGCGATCAAGCCGGAGGACGCGAAGAAGTTCCTTGACCAGACCGCCGAGGTGACCGACTTCGAGGCGGGCCTGTACGGGCGCTACCCGTTCACGTCCACGGGCGGCATCGTGGTCAAGGCCGGTGTCGGCTACGCGCTGGAGACGCAGGGCCGTCCCGTGTACGACCTCGGCCGCCGGCCGGGCAGCATCCCGAGCGCCGGCCTGCTCGCGCACGAGCTGGGCCACCAGTGGTTCGGGGACGCGGTGTCCCCGGCGAAGTGGGCGGACATCTGGCTGAACGAGGGCTTCGCGACGTACTCCGAGTGGCTGTACGGCGCGGCGCACGGCGGCGACACCGTCCAGAAGGTCTTCGACGACACCTACGCGACCCCGGCGAGCGACGGCCTGTGGAAGGGCAAGGTCGCCGACCCGGGCCGCGACCACATCTTCGACGGGCTCGTCTACGACCGCGGCGCGATGGCCGTCCACGTCCTCCGCACGAAGATCGGTGACAAGGCGTTCTACCGCCTGCTGAAGGCGTGGCCGTCCGCGTACCGCTACGGCAACGCCTCGACGAAGGACTTCGTCCGCTTCGCCGAGCGCGTCTCGCACAAGAACCTGGACGCCTGGGCCAACGCCTGGCTCTACTCCGAAGGCAAACCGTCCCTCTAGGCCGGTCAGCTAAGGGTGAGCGTGTAGCCCTTTTCGCGTAGGCGGCCGATCACGTCTTCGGAGTGGTCGGCCCCTCGCGTCTCCAGGTGCATGAGCACTTCGGCCTCCTCGACGTGCAGGCGGGCGGCGACGCGCTCGTGCATCACGTCCAGGACGTTGACGCCCAGTTCCGCCAGCTCGCCGAGCAGGGTCACGAGGGCGCCCGGACGGTCCTTCAGCCGGCAGCGGACGACCAGGTACCGCCCGGCGCCCGCGAGCCCGTGCCGCAGCACCTTCGACAGCAGCAGCGGGTCGACGTTTCCGCCGGACAGCAGCACGACCACCGGTGGCTCGACCGCGTACGAGTGCTCCAGCAGCGCCGCCACCCCGGCCGCCCCGGCGGGCTCGACGACCTGCTTGGCGCGTTCGAGGCAGAGCAGCAGCGCCTGGGAGATCGACTCCTCGGTCACGGTGACGACCGCGTCGACCAGGTCCGTGAACATGTCGAAGGTCAGGTCGCCGGGACGGCCCACCGCGATCCCGTCCGCCATCGTCGGCTCGATCTCGATCTGCGTCGGCTTCCCGGCCGCGAGCGAGGGCGGGAACGCCGCGGCGCGCCTGGCCTGCGCGCCGAGCAGCTTGGTCTCCGGGCCGCCGGTCTCCGCGGCGAGGCCCCTGACCGCCGCCGCGATCCCGGCCATCAGCCCGCCGCCGCCCACCGGCGCGACGATCGTGCGGGCCTCAGGGCACTGCTCCATGATCTCCAGCCCGATGGTCGCCTGCCCGGCGACCACGTCGGGGTGGTCGAACGGGTGGATGAACACCGCGCCGCACTCGTCCGCGTACTCCTGCGCGGCGATGAGGCAGTCGTCCACGGTCGGCCCCGGGAAGACGACCTCGGCGCCGTAGCCGCGGGTCGCGGCGATCTTGGGGAGCGGCGCGCCGGCCGGCATGAACACCGTGGCCCTGCAGCCGAGCATCGACGCCGCGAGCGCGACCCCCTGCGCGTGGTTGCCGGCGCTGGCCGCGACCACCCCGCCGGACCGCTCCTCCTCGGTCAACCGGGCGATCCGCACGTAGGCGCCGCGGATCTTGAAGGAGCCGGTGCGCTGCAGGTTCTCGCACTTCAGCAGGACCGGCCCGCCGAGCTGCTCCGACAGCACCCGGGAGGGGATCATCGGGGTCGGCACCGCCACCCCGCGGAGCAGCTCACGGGCACCCCGGACATCGTCGACACTGACGGAGGTCATGGCGTACTCCTGTGGGAGGCGACCCCCCACACCCCCCGGTTCGCTTCGCTCATTGTGTGATACTCGCACCCGCCGCGCTCAGCCCGCACTCCAATAACGATCTTGAGCGAAGACCAGGGCGGCCGCGCCGACGAGCCCGGCGGTCTGCCCGAGCTCCGCCGGGACGATCCGGACACGGCGCGCGAACTCCATCCGGGCGTGCGCCCGGAACGCGTCCTCCATCGGGTCGAAGAGCAGCCCGCCCGCCTGCGACAGTCCGCCGCCGATCGCCGCGACCTCCAGGTCGCACAGGTGCGTCGCGGACGCGAGCGCGATGCCGATGGCACGGCCCGCCCGGCGCATCGCCGCGCCCGCGACGGGATCGCCGCGGCGGGCGTCGGCGGCCAGCTCGACACCGGTGCCGTCCGGGCTCCCGGGCCGCCAGCCCTGCTCCCGCGCCCACGCGACCAGCCCCGGACCGCGCGCGATCGCCTCCAGGCAGCCGCGGCCCCCGCACCCGCACGGCGGCCCGCCCGGGTCGACGATCACGTGCCCGATGTGCCCGGCGTTTCCGCTGAACCCGTTCACCAGATGCCCGCCGAGGATGAGACCGCCGCCGACGCCCGTGGACACGACCATGCCGAGGACGTTGCCGTGCCCACGTCCCGCGCCGAGCCAGTGCTCGCCGACCGCGACGCAGACCGCGTCGTTGTGGATGCGGACGGGCAGCCCGGGATACCGGGCGCGGAGCCGCTCCCGCAGCGGGAATCCCCGCCATGCCGGGATGTTCAGCGGGGACACCTCTGCGGCCGGCCACGTCATCGGCCCTCCGCAGCCCACCCCGACGCCCGCGAGCGGAGGATCGCCGGCGTCGGCGACGAGCTTGCCGAGCAGCGCCTCCAGCGCCCGCCACAGCTCCTCGCCGTCCACTCCGGGCTCGTTCGGGGTGGGGGCCCGCGTCCGGGCGGAGATGCCGCCGTCGGGTTCGACCAGTGCGGCGGCCAGCTTCGTCCCGCCGATGTCCACCGCGAGGACGGGCGGCCCGCTCAAGTGGTCTCCTCCGCCCGGCCGAACGCCAGGATGGACGCGGTGAAACCGTGCACGTGGTTGCGGCCGGCGACGGGGCCGATCTCGCCGGCGGCGAAGAACCCGCCCACCCCGGCCGGGCCGAACGCGCGGTCGAGCACCTTCGCGTCATGGTCGGAGTCGGGGAACATCGCCTGGCCGCGCCCGTTGCAGGAGAACAGCAGGGCGCCCTCGACCGGCGCCAGGTCGAAGCGTTCGAGCAGCGCGGAGAGGTCCTCCTCGGCGGCGCCCGCGTCCCGGACCTGGAACCGGACGGTGCGCCCCACGTCCACCACGTCGCCGATCGCGATGGCGCCGCTGTCGGTGTCGGCGCCGACCACACCGCGCACGAGGAAGTCGCCGTGCTCGTGCTCGTCGGCGTACTCGTCCATCGCGACGCCGATCAGCAGCCCGCGGCCGGCGAGCTCCTGCTCCTCCTCCGGCAGCCCGATCACGATCTGCTCCAGCTTCTCCAGTGCGGGGACGCCGGCCAGCTCGTACAGGACGTTCTCCTCGGCCTTGGTCACCACCATGTCCGGCCCGATCGGGCGGGCGCCCTGGCTGACCACGGTGGCGGCGGCGACGGATCCGCCGATCACCACGCCGACCGCGCCGTCCCGGTGCACCTCGCCGCCGACGAACAGCCGCACCTCGCCGTGCCCGGTCTCGCCGAGCCCGCTGCCCTCGGCGAGCCCGCCGACCAGCGGCAGTCCGGGCAGCGCCTCGTCGGAACGCTCCACGAACGCGTCCACCGGGAAGCTGTACGGGTCGGCCAGCAGCACGCCGACCACGTCGTCGTCCTGCCCCTCCGGCATCCCGACGACGATGAGCCGGTCGTCGCCCTTGAGCGTCTCCAGGCGGAACGCGTCGAGCCGCGCGCCGGGCAGCACCGCCGCCCACGCGCTGACCGCGCCCCGCTCCTCCACGCCGCGCCCGGCGCCGATCACCCCCGACGCGCTGCAGCCGAGCACCAGCGCGGGGCCCGCCGCCAGCTCCGCGGCCACCGCGGCCGCCTCGACCTCGTCCGGATCGTCCCCCGTCACGAACACGCACACCAGGTCGGGCGCCGCGCTGAGCGGCGCGAGCGCCTGCTCGACCGCCGCCGCGGCGGCACTGGACAGGTCGGGTCCGAGGGCCAGGCCATCACCGAATCGCGCCATCGGCGCCGCCTCCCTCACTCCGTTCGCCGGCTCGGTTCACACCTTCAGTTTCCCCCTCCGGGGGCTCTCCACGCGAACATCAGCGAGTCGGGGCAGGCCGGGCGAATCGCCGGCGGGGGTGCGATTCCGCGTACCGGCGACGTAGTGTCGGTCGCGTGCGTTCATCCACACCACGTGAATCCACACCCCGTGAATCAACTCTGGGCGCCTTGCGCACCAGCGGCCACGTCCGGCTTTCCGTGAAGGCCGAGATACGGCGCAACCTGCTCGACCGGCTGAGATCCGGCGAGCCGCGCTTCCCCGGCATCCTCGGGTTCGACGACACCGTCCTGCCCCACCTGGAACGCGCCCTGCTCGCCGGGCACGACCTGGTACTGCTGGGCGAGCGCGGACAGGGCAAGACGCGGCTGATCCGCACCCTGGCCGGGCTGCTGGACGAGTGGACGCCGGTGGTCGCGGGCTGCGAGATCAACGACCACCCGTACGCGCCGGTCTGCGTGCGGTGCCGCAGGCTCGCCGCCGAGCTGGGCGACGAGCTGCCCGTCGAGTGGAAGCACCGCGACGACCGGTACGGGGAGAAGCTCGCCACGCCGGACACCAGCGTCGGCGACCTCATCGGCGACGTCGACCCGATCAAGGTGGCGGAGGGCCGCACCCTCGGCGACCCGGAGACCGTGCACTTCGGGCTCGTGCCGCGCACCAACCGCGGCGTCTTCTCCATCAACGAGCTGCCCGACCTGGCCGAGCGGATCCAGGTGGCGCTGCTGAACGTGCTGGAGGAGCGCGACGTGCAGGTCCGCGGCTACGCGCTCCGGCTGCCGCTGGACGTGCTGCTCGTCGCGTCCGCCAACCCCGAGGACTACACCAACCGCGGCCGCATCATCACCCCGCTGAAGGACCGCTTCGGCGCCGAGATCCGCACCCACTACCCCCTCGAACTGGACGCCGAGCTCGCGCTGATCCGGCAGGAGTCCGACTTCGCCGACCTCGCGGGCCTGCCCGCCGAGGTGCCCGACCACCTGGTCGAGATCATCGGGCGGTTCACCCGGCTCGTCCGGGACTCGACGGCGGTGGACGCGCGGTCCGGCGTGTCGGCGCGGTTCGCGCTGGCCGGCGCCGAGACCGTCGCGGCGGGCGCGGTGCGGCGGGCGGCGCTCGCCGGGGAGGAACGCGCGGTCGCGCGCGTCTGCGACCTGCCGTCGGTCGTGCCGTCGCTGATGGGCAAGGTGGAGTTCGAGGTCAGCGAGGAGGGCCGCGAGCAGGAGGTCCTGGAGCACCTGCTGCGCCGTGCCGTCGCCGAGACCTACCGCCGGACGCTCGGCGCCGCCGACCTGAACGGGCTGCTCGACAAGTTCGACTCCGGCGAGCGGGTCGAGTCCGGCGAACTGGTGGCGGCGACGGAGCTGCTGCGCCGGATCGGGCACGTGCCCGGCCTCGCCAAGATCATGGAACGGCTCGGCATGAGCGGGGAGTCCCCCGGGCAGGCCGCGGCCGCGCTGGAGTTCGCCCTGGAGGGACTGTTCCTCACCCGGCGGCTCTCCAAGGACGTCGCCGAGGGACGGTCCGACGGGACGGCCACGTACCGGACGTGACGCCGGAACCCGAGGTCTCCACGCGCAAGGAGATTCGATGAGCCGATACCGCTACGGCGCCTACGAGGACGGGCCCGACCCGCTCGCCCCGCCCTACGACGTCCGCGACGCCCTCGACGCGATGGGCGACTCGGTGCTGGACGGCACCCGCCCGGACGACGCGCTCCGGGAACTGCTGCGCCGCGGCCTGCCGGGCGCGCAGAACCGGCGCGGGCTCGACGACATGCTCCGCCAGGTGCGCGAGCGGCGCCGCGCGCTGCGCGACCGGGGCCGGCTGGACGGCACGCTGGAGCAGGCCCGCGCGCTGCTGGACACCGCGATCGGGCAGGAGCGGGCCGAGCTGTTCCCCGACCCGGGCGACGACGCGCGGCTGCGCGAGGCGGAGCTGGACACGCTGCCGTCCGACACCTCCCAGGCGATCCGGCGGCTGTCGGACTACGACTGGCGTTCGGACGCGGCCCGCCGCACCTTCGAGCAGCTGAAGGATCTACTGCGCCGCGAGGTGCTGGACGCGCAGTTCCAGGGCATGAAGCAGGCCCTGGAGAACCAGGACCCGGCCGCCATGGAGCGGGTCAAGGACATGATGGCCGCGCTCAACGAGATGCTGGACCGGGACGCGCGCGGCGAGCACACCCAGGAGGACTTCGACCGGTTCATGGGCGAGTACGGGGACATGTTCCCCGACAACCCACAGAACCTGGAGGAACTGGTCGACTCCCTCGCCCGCCGCGCCGCCGCCATGGACCGGCTCCTCGCCTCGCTCGGCCCCGAGCAGCGCGCCGAACTGGCCGGGCTGATGGAGCAGGCCATGCAGGACGCGGGCCTCGCCATGGAGATGACCCGGCTCGGCGACGCGCTGCGCGCCCGCCGTCCCGACCTCGGCTGGGGCCGGTCCGAGCAGATGACCGGGGACGACCCGCTCGGCATGGGCGACGCCACGACCGCGCTCGCGGAGCTGGCCGACCTCAGCGAGCTGGAAGCGGCGCTCGGGCAGGACTACCCGGGCGCGCGGCTCGACGACATCGACGAGGAGGCCGTCCGGCGGGCGCTCGGGCGGCAGGCCGTCGACGACCTGAACGCGCTCCGCCGCATCGAGGCGGAGCTGGAACGGCAGGGCTACCTGCGGCGCAACCGCGGCAAACTGGAACTGACCCCGAAGGCGGTGCGGCGGCTCGGCGAGACGGCGCTGCGCCGGGTGTTCTCCCAGCTGACGTCCGGCCGGCAGGGCGACCACGACCAGCGCGACGCGGGCCAGGCTGGGGAGCTGACCGGGGCGAGCCGCGAGTGGCGGTTCGGCGACGAGCAGCCCCTCGACGTCGTCCGGACGGTGAGCAACGCGATCCGCCGCAGCGCGATGGAGGGCGGCCCGGCGCTCGTCCCCGGCCCCGCGACCGCGAAGGTGGTGGAGCCGCCGCCGGGCAGGGCCGAGGTCGCGGAGCCCGGCGACGGCTCGCGTCCCGGCGGCGTGAAGCTCGGCGTGGACGACTTCGAGGTGCACGAGACCGAACGCCGCACCGGCGCGGCCGTCTGCCTCCTGGTCGACCTGTCCTACTCGATGGTCCTGCGCGGGACGTGGGCGGTCGCGAAACAGACCACCCTCGCCCTGCACACGCTCGTGACCAGCAAGTTCCCGCAGGACGCGATCCAGATCATCGGGTTCTCCAACTACGCGCGGGTGCTGCACCCGACGGAGATGGCGGGCCTCGACTGGGACATGGTGCAGGGCACCAACCTGCACCACGCCCTGATGATCGCCGGACGGCACCTGGACCGGCATCCCGACTTCGAGCCGATCGTCCTCGTCGTCACCGACGGCGAGCCGACCGCCCACCTGCGTCCCGACGGCCGCTCCCTGTTCGACTACCCGCCGTCCACCGACACGCTCGTCCTCACCCTCGCCGAGGTCGACAAGATGACGCGGCGCGGCGCCTGCATGAACTTCTTCATGCTCGCCGAGGACCGGCGGCTCGTGTCGTTCGTGGAGGAGGTCGCGCGGCGCAACGGCGGCCGGGTCTTCGCACCCGACGCCGAGCGGCTGGGCGAGTACGTCGTCAGCGACTACCTGAGAGTGCGCCGCGGCCGCCGATGACGCGCCCCCGGGGCGCGTCATCGTGGGGGGACGACCCCCCACAGGAGACCGGCCCGGACGTCACTGGCCGGGGTTCAGGAGCTTCTTGAGCCAGGCCAGGATCGTCGGGTAGGTGTGCTCGTCCTCCAGCATCTCGGAGGCGTGCATGTCGCCGTCGATGGTCTTGACGGTCGCCTGGACGCCCGCGGCGCGCAGCGCGCTCGCCAGCCCGGTGCTCTGGGTGACCGGGACGAAGTCGCCGGTGGCGTGCATCAGCAGCATCGGCGCGTCGCCGGCGGAGACGTGGGTGAGGGTGCTCGCGTCGTCCAGCCGCGTCCAGCAGTCCGGGTCGGCGGTCAAGCCGGGCACGCAGTGGACGAGGCCGGTCACGGCCCGCCGCAGCTTGCGCTCGTTGAGCAAGGCGCCCGGCTTCGCGCCGTCCTGGAAGGCCAGGAACGGGTTGTTCGGCGGCGACAGCGCGACCACGCCGCGGACCTGCCGGGTGCCCGTCCCGAACGTGCCGAGCTGGGTCGCGAGCTGACCGCCGGCCGACGAGCCCATCACCGCGACACGGTTCGGGTCGACGTTCCACACCCGGGCGTGCTTCTTGATGAAGGCGAGCGCGGACATCGCGTCGTTGCGCTGCGCCGGCCACTGCGCCTGGGGAGCCAGCCGGTAGTTCGCCGACAGGACGACGAAGCCCTCCTCGGTCAGCCGGCGCGCGAAGTACTTCCAGCCGCCGGCCTTGTCGCCCTCCAGCCAGTAGCCGCCGTGCAGGAGCAGCACGGCCGGGCGCGGCGTGGCCCGCGGCCCCGGCTCGCGCCAGTAGGCGTCGATCCGCTGGGCCGCGTTCCTGCCGTAGGCGTAGGTGCGAACCTTCGGCAGCCGCGGGGTGACCATCACCGCCTGCGCGGTGACGGTCCCGTCGGGCTCGCCGTCCGTGGCGCCCTGGCCGTTCTCCGGCTGCGCCGGAGACGACGCCGACGGTGAGCCGGTCCCGGGCACTCCGGTCCCCGGCACTCCGGTCTCCGGCCCGCCGGACGGCCCGGACCCGTCGGCCGGCGGCACGGACGGGACCGAAGCGCTCGGCGTCGGCACCGGCGCGTTCGCGTGGGCTCCCACGGGAACGGCCACGGCCGACACACACGTCGCGGCGAACGCCGCCCCACAGACCAGTACTTTGCGCACCCCGGGCCCTTTCTTGACGAACCTGGCGCGCCGAGTATAGATGTTTTGATCAAGTCCGGTGGGGAATGGTCAGCTGATTCTCAGGAAAGTGCCTGGTCGAGGTCACGAAGAAGATCGTCGGCGTCCTCGATGCCGACCGACAGCCGCACCAGGTCGGCGGGCACCTCCAGCGGCGAGCCGGCCGCCGAGGCGTGCGTCATCCGGCCCGGGTGCTCGATCAGCGACTCGACTCCGCCGAGCGACTCGCCGAGCGTGAACAGCTTCGTCCGCTCGCACACCCGCACGGCGGCCTCCTCCGACTCCATCCGGAACGACACCATGCCGCCGAACGCCTTCATCTGCTTGGCGGCGACGTCGTGGCCGGGATGATCGGGCAGCCCTGGGTAGAGGACCCGCCGGACGGACGGGTGCCGGGTCAGCATGTCCACGACCTTCTCGGCGTTCGCGCAGTGCCGGTCCATCCGCACGCCCAGCGTCTTGATCCCGCGGAGGGTGAGCCAGGCGTCGAACGGGCCCGCGACGGCGCCCATCGAGTTCTGGTTGAACGCCAGCCGCTCCCCCAGGCCCGCGTTCGCCGCGATCAGCGCGCCGCCGACCACGTCGGAGTGCCCGCCGATGTACTTGGTGGTCGAGTGGACGACGACGTCGGCGCCGAGCTCCAGCGGGCGCTGCAGGTAGGGCGAGGCGAAGGTGTTGTCGACGACCAGCAGCGCGCCCGCGTCCCGGGCGACCCCGCCGAGCGCCGCGATGTCGGCGATGCCGAGCAGCGGGTTCGTCGGCGTCTCCACCCAGATGATCTTCGTCTCGGGCCGGACCGCGGCGCGCACCGCCGCGATGTCCCCGAGCGGTACGGGGTCGAACGCGACGCCCCACGGTTCCGCCACCTTCGCGAACAGCCGGTAGGTGCCCCCGTAGGCGTCGTTCGGGATGATGACGTGGTCACCGGGCCGGCAGACCGTGCGCAGCAGCGCGTCCTCGGCGGCGAGGCCGGACGCGAACGCCAGCCCGCGCGCCCCGCCCTCGGTTTCGGCCAGGCATACTTCCAGCGCAGTACGGGTCGGGTTGGCCGACCGGGAGTACTCGTAGCCGCCGCGCAGCCCGCCGATGCCGTCCTGCTTGTAGGTGGAGACCTGGTAGATCGGCGGGACGACCGCACCGGTGGCGGGGTCGGGCTCCTGCCCGGCGTGAATGGCCAGGGTCTCGAAGCCCTGCGGAACCTCGTTGTCCATGGGTACGAGGCTATCCACTCCCCGACCCTCCTAGAGGAGGAGGGGATCCCCCGCAGGTATCAGCCCCCATTTCGGCGCTGGGGGTGACCTCAACGACCCGTCCGTTCTCTACCGTTTTACAGGTATCCCTACGACAGTGACTTAAGGAATCCCCCATGTTCGCTCGGCTCGCGCGCTTCGTCGTGAGACACCCGTGGTGGACGATCGTGGCCTGGCTCGTGGCCGCGGTTCTCATCATCGCCTTCTCCCCCAAGCTCACCACCGAGTCCGACCAGGGCGACTTCCTGCCCTCGAAGTACGAGTCGGTCCAGGCCATGAAGGTGGCCGAACAGGCGTTCCCGCAGCAGGAGGACACCTCCTCGCTGATCGTCGTGAAGCGGTCCGACGGGCAGCCGCTGACGGCCCAGGACACCGCGAAGGTGAACGCGGCCGCCAAATCCCTCAACGCCCACAAGCCGCCGACGGTGCTGAACTTCGCCACCGGCGCGCAGGCCGTGGCGCCCAACAAGGCCGTCCAGGTGATCATGGTGCCGATGAAGGGCACCTCCCAGGCCGACAGCGAGAAACAGGGCGACGCGGTCAAGCAGATCCGCAAGGACCTGCCAACGTTGCTGAAGGACGGCGGGCTGGAGGCCAAGGTCGGCGGTGACGTCGCCGGCTTCGTCGACAACGAGGACTCCTTCAACAAGTCCTTCGAGATCGTCGGCATCGCCACCTTCGTGCTGATCATCGGCCTGATCCTGCTGATCTTCCGGGCGCCGCTGGCGGCGGTGCTGCCGATCATCGTGATCATGGTGACCATGCAGGTCGCGATGGGCCTGATCGGCGCGGCCTCGAAGGTCTTCGGCTTCTCCGGCGACGACAGTCTCAGCACCATCATCCTGATCGTGCTCTTCGGCATCGGCGCCGACTACTACCTGTTCCTGATGTTCCGGTTCCGGGAGCGGTTGCGGGCCGGCGACGACAAGAAGACCGCGATGATCACCGCGGTGGAGCGGGTCGGCGAGGTCATCTCCTCGGCCGCCGCCGCCATCGCCGTCACGTTCCTGGTGCTGCTGCTCGCCACGTTCGGGGTGTTCAGCGCCTGGGGCCCGGCTCTCGCGATCTCCGTCGTGACCATGGGCATCACCTCGCTGACCCTGTTCCCGGCGCTCGTGTCGCTGCTCGGCACCGCGGTGTTCTGGCCGTCCAAGGCGTGGAAGAAGCAGCCCAAGGAGCGCATCTCCGGCGCCATCGGCCGCGGCGTCGGCCGCCGCCCGGTGGTCGCCGCGCTCGCCTCCGGCCTCGTCATGATCGTGCTGGCGCTCGGCGCCCTCGGGTTCAAGGCGGACTACGACTTCGCCGCCGGCTTCCCGCAGGACACCGAGTCCGCGCAGGCCACCAAGGACATGGAGAAGGGCTTCCCGCCCGGTCTGACCACGCCCGTCCAGGTGTTCCTCAAGAGCGAGAACGGCCGGCCGATCGGCAAGGCGCAGATCGCCGAGTTCAGCCAGAAGGCCAAGGACGCCCCCGGCGTGGGCCGCGTCCAGCCGGCGGTCCCCGGCAAGGACGGCACGGTCGTCCGCGTCGACCTGGTGCTGAAGACCAACCCGGTCTCCAACGAGTCGATCAGCCTGGTCAAGGACAAGCTCTCGCCTGCCGTCCACCAGATCGAGCCGTCCGGCACCCGCGCCTACGTCGGCGGCCAGACCGCGGTCTTCGCCGACATCAACGCGGTCAACAACCGCGACCTGTCGGTGATCCTGCCGGTGGCGGCGGTGCTGATCGCGGTGATCCTGGCGCTGCTTCTGCGGTCGCTGATCGCGCCGCTCTACCTGGTCATCGCGGTGCTGCTCGGCTTCGCCTCGACGCTCGGCTCCGCGGTGTACGTCTTCCAGTACGGCCAGGGCGAGGCCGGAGTGATCTTCCAGCTGCCGATCATCCTCTACCTGTTCGTGCTGGCCATCGGGACCGACTACAACATCCTGATGACGGCGCGGCTGCGTGAGGAGGCCAAGGAGGGCCACGACCCGAAGAAGGCGGCGGCCCTGGCCGTCCAGCACGGCGGCCCGACGGTCGCCGCGGCGGGCCTCATCCTGGCGGGCACCTTCTCGGTGATGATGCTCGCGCCGGTCTCCATGCTCAAGCAGATGGGCTTCTCGGTCGCGATCGGCATCGCGCTGTCGGCCTTCGTGATGTCGACGTTCCTGGTGCCGGGCCTGACCGCGATGCTGGGCCACCGGGCCTGGTGGCCGGGGCACGGCGACGAGCCGAAGAAGAAGCCGGTGCACCCCGCCGACACGCGGGAGGACTTCATCCCGTCCGGGTACCGCGGCTAGGCCGCGGCGCCCCCGAAGACGTCGGGTCGCGGATCCCGGCCCATAACGCCGCCCACCGGCCGGGCGCCGCGACCCGACAAAGGAAGAGCGCCTGGAGATCGCCACGATCTCCAGGCGCTCTGCCGTCTCCGGGGTCAGGCGGTGGCGTCGGACAGGAAGGCGAGCAGGTCCTGGCGGGTGATGAGGCCCTTGGGCTTGCCGTCCACGAGGACGACGGCGGCGCCGGACTTCTCCAGGACGCCGACGGCCTTGCTGACCGGCTCGCCGGAGCCGAGCGTCGGCAGCGGCGCCGCCATGTGCGCCTCCACGGGCTCGGTCATCTTGGCCTGGCCCTTCACCATGATGTCGAGCAGGTCGGTCTCCCCAACCGAGCCCACCACCTCGGCCGCCATGACGGGCGGCTCCTCCTTCATCACCGGAAGCTGCGACACCTCGTACTCGCGCATGATGGCGATCGCGGTCTGCACGGTCTCGTGCGGGTGGACGTGCACGAACTCCGGCAGCGTGCCTCCCTTCCTAGTGAGCACCTCGCCGACCCGGGCCTCCTCGGTGGACGGGGTGAGGAAGCCGTAGTCCGCCATCCAGCTGTCGTTGAAGATCTTGCCGAGGTAGCCGCGGCCGCCGTCCGGCAGCAGCACCACGATCACCGCGTCCGGGCCGGCGCGCTCCGCGACGCGCAACGCGGCGACGACGGCCATCCCGCAGGAGCCGCCGACCAGCAGCGCCTCCTCGCGGGCGAGCCGCCGGGTCATGGTGAAGGAGTCCTTGTCGGAGACCGCGATGACGTCGTCGCAGATGCCGCGGTCGTAGGTCTCCGGCCAGATGTCCTCGCCGACGCCCTCGGTGAGGTAGGGACGGCCGCTGCCGCCCGAGTAGACCGAGCCCTCCGGGTCGGCGCCGATGATCTGCACCTTGCCGCCGGAGACCTCCTTGAGGTACCTGCCCGTGCCGCTGATGGTGCCGCCGGTGCCGATGCCCGCGACGAAGTGCGTGATGCGGCCCTCGGTCTGCTCCCACAGTTCCGGGCCCGTCGTCTCGTAGTGGGACTGCGGGTTCTGCGGGTTGGTGTACTGGTTCGGCTTCCACGCTCCGGGGATCTCGCCCGCGAGCCGGTCGGACACCGAGTAGTAGGAGTCGGGGTGCTCGGGGTTCACCGCCGTCGGGCACACGACGACCTCGGCGCCGTACGCGCGCAGCACGTCGATCTTGTCCTTGCCGACCTTGTCGGGGCAGACGAAGACGCAGCGGTAGCCGCGCTCCTGCGCGACCATGGCGAGCCCGACCCCGGTGTTGCCGGACGTCGGCTCGACGATCGTCCCGCCCGGCCGGAGCTCCCCGGACCGCTCGGCGGCGTCGATCATCCGGACCGCGATGCGGTCCTTCACCGACCCGCCGGGGTTGAAGTACTCCACCTTGGCGAACACCTGCGGTCGCAGGCCGTCCCCCACGCCGGCGGTTACCTTGCGCAGTCGAACGAGCGGGGTGTTGCCCATCAGTTCGACGAGCGAATCGTGTACGTGCACCGCGACATCCTTGTCGTTCAGTCTGGTGATCTGAGCGTTGCTTCGCTGTTCCGCCGCCGGTCACGGCGCGGGTACGGGCCCGGCTCCGGCAGGTTTCCCGGTTCCGACGTTAGCCGAGATCGATGCCGGCAGGTATCGGGACCCCTCCGTGCGGGTAGGAACTAAATCACGGAGGGTCAGCGCAGCATGTTGAGAGCATTCACCGCGCGCCGGATCGCGGCGGCCGCGGCCTATGGCGGCGGGGGCATCACGGCCTTGGGCGGCATCACGTTCGGCCTGCTCGTGATGGAGGCCAAGCTCGCCCGGAAGATCATCTTAGCCACGCCGAACGGCGACCCGCCGGCGGCGGACGGGCTGTACGGCGAGGTATGCGGCGGGGCCCCGCTGTCGCTCGTCATGCTCGGCGACTCCACGGCGGCGGGGCTCGGCGTCCACACCCCGGACGAGACGCCGGCCGCGGTCCTCGCCACCGGGCTGTCCGCGACCGCCAGGCGTCCCGTCCGGCTGACGAACGTCGCCCGCTCCGGTTCCCGCTCCCAGGCTCTCAGCGGCCAGGTCGACCGCGCCCTGGAGACGTGCCCCGACATCGCCGTCATCATGATCGGCGCGAACGACGTGACCGGGCGGGTGCCGGCCGGCGAGTCCGTCCGGCACCTGGCGGACGCCGTGGAGCGGCTCCGCGCCGCGGGCGGTGAGGTCGTCGTCGGCACCTGTCCCGACCTCGGCTCGATCAAGCCGCTGATGCCGCCGCTCAGATGGTTCGCGCGGCGCGCCAGCCGCCAGCTCGCCGCCGCGCAGACGATCGCCGCCGTCGAGCGCGGCGCCCGCTCGGTGTCGCTCGGCGGACTGCTCGGCCGCGAGTTCGCCGCCGACCCGCGCGCGATGTTCAGCGAGGACCGCTACCACCCGTCCGCCCGGGGCTATGCCGCCGCGGCCGCGGCCGTCCTGCCGTCGGTGGCGTCCGCGCTCGGGCTGCGGCACGACCTGGCCGGCCACCTGGGCGAGGACGTCCTGCCCGTCTACCGCGCCGCGGCCGAGGCGGCCGAGCGGGCCGGCACCGAGGTCACGGGCGCCTCCGTGCGGGGCCGCGAGCGCGGCCCCCGCGGCCGCTGGGCCACCCTGCGCCCGCGTCGCGTCGCCATCGGCGCCGGGCCCTGGCGGCCCTCCCGCGCCGGGCGGCACGGCGATCTGCGCGTCGCCCCGGTGCGGCTGGCGACCCGCTGCGCGGCCGGTTTCTCGCGGGCGCGCACCCGGATCCGCACGCCCCGGTGGCCGCGCCCCGCGCGGGCCCGAAGCCTGCCGGCGGCCGAGGCGGACGGCTGAGGCGGACGAGTGAGGTGGGGGCCGGGACCCGTCCGGTCACCTTCGACGAGCCCCGGCCGTCCGGTGCACCGGCCAGACCGCACCCGCGCTTTGGGCGACCTGGCAGGTGGCGCCGGTCTCAGGGTCCGGCCTCCGGCGTCCCGGACACATGGGGCGGCGGTCACCGGGCCGCCGGGACTTCGCCCGGGGGCGGCGTGTACGGGGCAAGGGACCAGCGGTTAGATTGCTGGTGACCGGTGGGTAAGTTAACGCCGTCCCGGCCGCTGAGACAGGAGACCGCACATGCCCGAGGCAGTCATCGTCGCAACCGCGCGCTCGCCGATCGGCCGCGCCTTCAAGGGGTCGCTCAAGGACATCCGGCCCGACGACCTCACCGCCCAGATGATCACCGCCGCGATGGCGAAGGTCCCGGAGCTGGACCCGAGCCGGATCGACGACCTGCTGCTCGGCTGCGGGCTGCCCGGCGGCGAGCAGGGCTACAACATGGCGCGCGTCGTGTCCGTCCTGCTGGGCTGGGACAACGTGCCCGGCGCCACCATCACCCGGTACTGCTCGTCCTCGCTCCAGACGACCCGGATGGCGCTGCACGCGATCCGGGCGGGCGAGGCCGACGTCATCGTCTCGGCGGGCGTCGAGACCGTCAGCCGGTTCGCCAAGGGCAGCAGCGACGGCCTGCCCGACACGCAGAACCCGCTGTTCGCCGACGCGCAGGCCCGCACCGTCACGACCGGCGAGGGCGCCGCGCCGGTGTGGCACGACCCGCGCGAGGACGGCACCCTGCCCGACATCTACATCGCGATGGGCCAGACGGCCGAGAACGTGGCCGGGCTGCGCGGCGTCTCCCGGCAGGCGCAGGACGAGTTCGGCGTCCGCTCGCAGAACCTCGCCGAGAAGGCCCTCGCCAACGGGTTCTGGGAGAAGGACATCACTCCGGTGACGCTGCCGGACGGCACCGTCGTGTCCAAGGACGACGGCCCCCGGCCCGGCACGACCTACGAGAAGGTCTCCCAGCTCCAGCCGGTGTTCCGGCCGGACGGGACGGTCACCGCGGGCAACTGCTGCCCGCTGAACGACGGCGCCGCCGCGGTCGTCGTGATGAGCGACACCAAGGCCGCCGAGCTCGGCATCACCCCGCTGGCCCGGATCGTGTCGACCGGCGTCACCGGGCTCTCCCCCGAGATCATGGGCCTCGGCCCGGTGGAGGCGTCCCGCAGGGCGCTCGCCAAGGCCGGCATGACCATCGACGACATCGACCTCGTCGAGATCAACGAGGCGTTCGCGGCGCAGGTGCTGCCGTCCGCCGAGGAGCTCGGCATCGACATCGACAAGCTGAACGTCAACGGCGGCGCGATCGCGGTCGGCCACCCGTTCGGCATGACCGGCGCCCGCATCACCTCCACGCTTCTCAACGGACTCAGGTTCCACGACAAGCAGTTCGGGCTGGAGACCATGTGCGTAGGCGGCGGCCAGGGCATGGCGATGGTCCTGGAACGCCTGTCCTGACGGCGATTGCGAACACCACCCGGGGGCGCGCGGACCACCCGCGCGCTTCCGGGGAACCTCCCCGTTACAGATGATCTACGTAACGCAATAGATAGGTCCCCGTTAGGGGGTTGTCACATGCGGAGAGGTGTTGCAGAGTCGGCAGGAAGAGCCCCGCGACCTGGAGGTGCCAATTGTCACTGAACCACTCGCCGGAGACGCACAGCAAGTTGATCGCCCGCATTCCGCAAGTCACAGGACGTGACATCCCCGAGTGGTTCACCACCATCGAGAACGGACCCTCGTTCACCCGCTGCGAGGAACGCAGTACCTGGCTGGCCGAGGAGCACAACCTCTCCCACGGCTACGCGGCCGCCCTGGTCCGCGAGCACGAGCGCACACGGCGCGCGCGCCACTACTGACGGCGCCTTACGCGCCGCGCGAACTTCATACGGACGTGGTGGGATCCCGCCAACGGATGCCCCCGCCGTCGTGCCGCTGTGCCGTCACGACCCTGGCGTTGAGATCCCACACAGATCAGCCCCACGCCGTCGCGGCGCGGGGCTGATCATTGCGGGGGACGCTAGTCGCGTCCGCTGAAGTAGCTGAGCAGCCGCAGGACCTCCAGGTAGATCCACACCAGGCTCAGCACCAGCCCGAACGCGCAGTACCAGGCGAACTTCTCCGGCGCACCGGAGCGGACGCCCTGCTCGACCGAGTCGAAGTCGAGCAGCAGGAAGAAGCAGCCGACGAGGATCGCGACGACGCTGAACACGTAGGCGAGCGGGTTGCCGGGGTCGCGGATGCCGATGCCGTGGTCACCGCCGAAGGCGCTCACCAGCAGGTTGACGATCATCAGTCCGATGAGCGCGAGGCCGGCGGCCATCACGAACTTGGCGAACTTGGGCGTGACCCGGACGATGCGCAGCGCGTAGACGGCGAGCGTCGCGCCGAACGCCAGCGCCGTCCCGATCACGGCCTGGAAGACGATCCCGTTGTAGACGTCGTTGTAGGTGTGGCTGACGATGCCGACGACGACCCCGTAGACCGCGGCGAACGCCAGCACCATCGGCGCGTTGGCCTTGCGGCCGAACGAGATGAACGCCCAGATGCCGACCTCGGCGATGAGCGCCACGACCAGCACGGGGACGGCCATCTCGGTGGGCACCAGCGCCCACGCGAGCGCCGCCGTGATCACCAGCGTGGCGAGCGTCAGGAATCCGCGGACGACGACATCGTCCATGGTCATCGGCCGGACACCCGGTGGCGCGTAGGGGGCTCCGTACCCGGCGGGTGCACCGTACTGCTGCGCCCCGTACCCGGGCGCCCCGTAGCCCTGCCCTCCGGTCCGCTGGTAGAAGGCGTTCCCCCGGAACGCGGGGTTTCTGCTCTCCATCAGGTCTCCACTTCGGCCGCAGTGGCCCCCAGTCTAAACGCGAAACCCCCACATGATCAGCCGACACGATCCATCTAGTCACCCTCGGTCAACCACGCCTCAGCCGGAGCAGTTGGACGGGGAAACAGAGGCCCCGGCGAACCCGATCAAAGCTCGGCGAGCAACACCGCCCCGCGACGGGGTTCCAGGGGCGCCCTCTGGGGACATGGCGAAGCCATCGAAGATCGGCGAGCAGCACCGCCCCGCGGCCCGGGTGGCCGGAGGGCGCTCTGCGCCCGGAGGCCGCACGGCCCGCGTGACGGGGGTTCCAGGGGGTCGCCCCCCTGGGAAAACACAGCGGGCCATGGCGAAGCCGATCGAAGATCGGCGAGCAGCCCCAGCCGCCTCGTGCCCCTGGTCGGACTCGAACCGACACATTGGCTCTTTTAGGGAGCCTGCCTCTGCCATTGGGCTACAGGGGCGGCGTCATCATATCGAGTCAGTGGCTGACAGCGCCGGGTCCGAGGGCCGTCTGGGGAGTCGTCGCGCGGCCGGGTCCGGCCAGTGGAATGTTTCGCGTGGTCAAGGGGGTCGGTCAGGTGTCGTGGCTGCGGCCGGCGGCGAGTTCGAATTCCTGGCGCGGCCATTCGAGTTCGCCGAGCGAGACGATCTCCCGCTGGAAGAACAGCGCGAGGGTCCAGTCCATGGTGATCCGGAACTTGCGGTTGGCGGTCGGCATGCGGGACAGGTGGTAGGTGCGGTGCATGACCCAGGCGGGCAGTCCGCGCAGTTTCAGCCCGTAGACGTTCGCGACGCCCTTGTGCAGGCCGAGGCTCGCGACGGAGCCGACGTAGGCGTGCCTGTACGGCTTCCTGGGCCTGCCGCGGAGGTCGGCCACGATGTTGTCGCCGAGGCGTTTGGCCTGCCTGACCGCGTGCTGGGCGTTGGGCGCGGTGAAGTCGCCGGTGGCGGTGAGGTCGGGGACGGCCGCGTTGTCGCCCGCGGCGTAGACGTGGTCGAGCCCGTCCACGGTCAGTTCCGCGGTGGCCTTGAGGCGGTTCTTGTCGTCGAGCGGCAGGTCGCTGTCCTTGAGGACGGGGTGCGGTTTCACGCCGGCGGTCCAGACGAGGGTGCCGGCCTGGAACTCTTCGCCGTCGCTCAGCACGATGCGCCGTTTCTCCGCGGACTTCAGCAGCGTGTTGAGTTTGACCTCGATGCCGCGGCGGCGGAGGGCCTCGGTGGTCCAGCGGCCCATCTCGGGGCCGACCTCGGGCAGGATCCTGTCGGTGGCCTCCACCATCAGCCAGCGCATCTCGCGCTGGTCGATGGCGGGGTACCACTTGCAGGCGTCCCGGGCCATGTCCTCCAGTTCGGCCATGGCCTCGACGCCCGCGAATCCGGCGCCGACGAACACGAAGGTCAGCGCCCGTCTGCGGACCTCTTCGTCGCCCGCGTTGGACGCGGCGATGTCGAGCTGGTGCAGGACGTGGTTGCGCAGGAAGATCGCCTCTTCGACGGTCTTGAAACCGATCCCGCAGTCGGCGAGGCCTGGGATGGGCAGCGTCCGCGAGATGGAGCCGAGGGCGACGACGAGCAGGTCGTAGCCGATGTCGCGCTCGGGCACGCCGGCGGTCTCCGACCCGGCGGGCCGGACGGTGACCCGCCTGGAGGCGTGGTCGATCCGGGTCACGAACCCGTTCACGATCTGGCAGCGGTTCAGGACCTTCCGCAGCGGCGCCACGACGTGCCGCGGCTCCAGGTTCCCCGCGGCCGCCTCGGGCAGGAACGGCTGGTAGGTCATGTAGGACTGTGGGTCGATGACGGTGACGGCGACCTCGCCACGGCGCAGTTCGCCGCGCAGCTTCTTCTGAAGCCGCAGGGCCGTGTACATGCCGACGTACCCGCCGCCGACGATGACGATCTGTTTCGTGCGCTCGGATGGCATGTCGGGAGCGGTACCCGCATATGAGGCGGGCTCACGTATTTGCCCGACTTGCGAACTTCATGACCACATCCGGCATCTCACCGGATGTACCACCAGAAGAGAGACGGCGAGGCCGTGGCCGGACGGGGGCGCCAAGCGGCCGCGGGCGGCGGACCGGTGCAGGGGCCGGTCCGCCGCGCCACGGCCGCTTGGCCAAGGCCCGGCCTCGCCGTCGGCTCGTCACCGGGGGGCACGATGCCACGACTGATCTGGGGGATCCTCGCCGCGGCGGCCGTCGCCGCCGCGCTCGCGGGATGCGGCGCCACCTCGAACGCGAGCCGCACCTCGTCCGGCGGGGCCACCACGCCACCGCCGCCGGGGGCGGCCACCGCCACGAGCCCGGGGTCTCCCGGCACCGGGACGGGCGGCGGAGGGAACGGAACGACCGGCAGGCCCGGAACCGGCGCCTCCGGAGGCGGAGCCGCCGCGCGTCCGCGCTGCACCACCGGGATGCTCAAGGCGTCCCTGACCGACCTCGGCGCCGCAGCCGGGAACCGCTACGCGACGCTCGTGCTGACCAACACGTCGGGCAAGCACTGCACGACGGGCGGCTGGTCCGGCCTCCAGCTGGCGAACTCGGCCGGGGCCGTTCCCACCAAGGTCGTCCGCGAGGGCACGCCCCGGACGATCACGATCTACAACGGCGCCGGCGCCTACGAGCGGCTGCACTGGGCGGCCGTGCCCGCTGGGGACGAGACGGGCGCCGACTGCGAACCCGTCGCGACCGTCCTGAAGGTGATCCCGCCGAACCAGACGGAGCGGACGAACGCGACCTGGACGTACGGTTCCGTCTGCCAGCACGGCCAGATTCGCCTGACGCCCCTCACGACGAATCCGGAACCGCGTTAGCGATGATCGCGGGCGCGGATGAACACCGCGTCCAGCATGTCCTCGGTGACGCGGCCGGTGAAGGTGTTCTGCTGGCTCGGGTGGTAGCAGCCGAGCAGCAGGACGGGATCGCGCCGGGCCACCGAGGACGGCGGCGTCAGCTCGACCTCCGCGCCGTGGCCGAACTTGGGCCGGGGCCGCGGCACGCCGTACCCGGCCTGCTTGAGCGCCGGCCACACGCCCTGCCAGGCGAACCCGCCCAGGCACACGACGCAGCGGACGCTCGGCGCGACCATCTCGACCTCCCGGGCCAGCCACGGCAGGCAGGTCGTCCGCTCCAGCGGGGTCGGCTTGTTGTCGGGCGGCGCGCAGCGGACGGTCGCCGCCATCCGCGCCCCGACCAGCCGCTGCCCGTCCCCGGCGTGGACGCTGTCCGGCTGCGCGGCGAGCCCCACCCGGTGCAGGGACGCGAACAGCCAGTCGCCGGAGCGGTCACCGGTGAAGATCCGCCCGGTGCGGTTGCCGCCGTGCGCGGCCGGGGCCAGCCCGACGATGAGGATCCGCGGCTCCGCCGCGCCCCAGCCGGCTACGGGGCGTCCCCAGTACTCCTCGTCCGCGAACGCCCGTCGCCGCTGGACGGCGACCTTCTGCCGCCACTCCACGAGCCGGTCGCACGCGCGGCACACCGACTGGCGGGCGCACAGCTCGTTGAGATCCGGCGCCTTGGCGGCCAGTTCGACGACCTCGCCGGTGCCGTGCGCGACCGGGGTGCCGGGGACGGCGGGGTCTTCCGGCCAGCCCGATCCGGGCGGGACGAACGGGGCGTTGGCGGGCGGCATACCACCGATCGTCCCACGCCACACGCGGTGGCCGGGTTCCGCCCATGACCCGTGCGACGCGGGTCCGGTCGGTACGATGCGTTCGCCGGTCGGGGAGGCGGGTGTCCGGCACGCCATTGCGCGAAGCGGGAGGCAGGCAGTGTCGCAACCGGGCTGGTACCCAGACCCCTACGGCACGGGAAGCCTGCGCTGGTGGGACGGGGAGAACTGGACCGAGCGGCTGAACCCCGAGCCGGACCGGCCGCCGCGGATCCCCCGGCGGGAGCGGCGGTCCCGCGGGGAGCCCGCCGGCGGGACGCCGCACGCCGCCCCGCAGGCGCCGACCTGGGACCGCGCGCCGTCCGTCCAGCCCCTGGACGTGAACGTGCGCGGCTTACGGCTGCTCGCCGACGACGTGCTCGTCGCCTACGGGAGCACGTCGATCACCTGGGCGCGCGTCGAATGGGTGGCGTACTGGGCGGCGGAACGCCCGGCCGGATCCGGCCACGTCCCCGGCACCCAGTGGATCTTCCAGGCGGGCCGGCACCCGTTCCACGGCGGCCCCCGCGTGGAGGTGGTGATCGAACCCGGCACCCTGCCGGGCCCGGACGACGAGCCCGAGCACGTCTGGGGGCGGCTGATCCAGCTGTGCCAGGACTATGCCGAGGAGCGTCTCGTCGCGGAGCTGGCGTCCCGGGTCCGGGCGGGCGAGTCGGTCGACGTGGCGCAGGGCCTCACCGTCCACCCGGGCGGCGTGCGCGGCAACCGGGTGTCGCTGAGCTGGTCGTCGATCTCCGGCGCGACGGTCGACCGGGGCCGGGTCTGGATCCAGCAGGCGGGCAGCGCCTCGCCGATCCTCTACGTCCCGCAGCAGAACCCGAACGCCGTGCTGATCCCCGCGCTGCTCGCTCGGCTCAAGTACTGACCGGTCAGACCAGCGACCAGGCGATGCCGTCCAGGATGTCGTGCTCGCTGACCACGACGGCGCCGAACCCGTACTCGCGCATGATCCGGTCGAGGATCAGCGCGCCGGCGCCGATCACGTCGACCCGGCCGGGATGCATGACGCCGAACTCGGCCCGCTCCGCGCGGGTGGCGTGCAGCAGCCGCCGGGTCACCTCGTGGACCTGGCCGGCGGTGATGCGCGACAGGTGGATCCGGGACGGGTCGTACGCCGGCAGGTCGAGCGCGATGCCGGCGACCGTGGTGACGGACCCGGCGAGCCCGACGAGCGTGCGTGCCTCGTTCACCGGCACGGTCTCCCGGACGGCGGCGAGGGCCGCGTCGATGTCGGCGGCGGCGTTCGAGATCTGCTCGGGCGAGGGCGGGTCGTCCTTCAGGTGCCGCTCGGTCATCCGCACGCAGCCGATGTCGATCGAGCGGGCCGCGGCGGCGGACGAGGTGCCGACCACGAACTCGGTGGATCCGCCGCCGATGTCGACCACCAGGTAGGGGCGGGCCGGGCGCAGCGCGGCCAGCTCCCGGGTGGCGCCGGTGAACGACAGCCCGGCCTCCTCGTCCCCGCTGATCACCTCGGGGACGACGCCGAAGATCTCGACGACGCCGCTGACGAAGTCGGCCCGGTTCGCCGCGTCGCGGGTCGCGCTGGTCGCCACCACCCGGGTCTTGATCGGCCCGTGCCCGGCGCCGGCGCCGTGCCGCTCGATCAGCCCGGCGTACCCGCGCATCGCGGTGAAGGTGCGCTCCAGCGCGGCGGGCGACAGCCGCCCGGTCTCGTCGACGCCCTCCCCCAGCCGGACGATCTCCATCCGGCGTTCGACGTCGGTGAGGGTCCCGCCGCTCTCGCCGTCGCCGCCGGGCGCGATGTCGGCGATCAGCAGGCGGACCGAGTTCGTCCCGCAGTCGATGGCCGCGACGCGCGTCACCGCGCCCCACCTTTCTGGGGGCGGCCCCCAGACCCCCGGGCCCGGAGGCCCGACGATCCTCGCTTCGCTGCGGTCATCGGGCCTCCCCCGGTTCCGGTTCCACCTGGACGCAGGGCCCCGAGCGCCACCATTCGGGGAGCGCGTCCAGGGCCTCGCGGCCGAACGGGCTGACGCCCGGGACGGCCAGCTCGTGGGCGATGAGGGCGTGCAGGCATTTGACGCGCTCCGGCATGCCGCCGGCGCTCTGCATGCCCTCCGGAAGCGGTTCGACGCCCTCGCCGCGGGCGGCCTCGTCGCGGCGGCGCAGGTAGTCCTCGTGGGCGGCGGCGTACTTCGCCCGCAGGGACGGGTCATCGGCGAGCCTGGCCTGCATGTCCCGCATGATGCCGCTGCCCTCCAGCGTCCCGATGGCCGAGGCGGCCTTCGGGCACGTCAGGTAGAACAGCGTGGGGAAAGGGGTCCCGTCGGGCAGCCGCGGCGCCGTCTCGATGACGGCGGGCAGCCCGCACGGGCAGCGGCTCGCCACCGCGCGGACGCCGCGCGGCTCCCGCCCGAGCTGGGCCGCGACGGCGGCCGTGTCATCTGCTTCGATCATTCGTCCCCACCCGTGGATCCCGTGATCCCGTTCTTCCACCGGCCCCGTTCTCCCGTGCCGTCGCGCCGGCTCCTCGTACGAGTCCGGCCCCACCCGCCGGACGCGTCCGCGGCCGCGCGCGGCCGCGGACGGCTCAGCGCGGCCGGTCGGCGGCCTCCACCGACCGCCACAGCGTCTCGTACCAGGGCGGTCTGGTCGCCGGTCCGCCCTTGCGGGACTGCTGCCCGTCGCCCTCGCTGCCGTCCAGCACGATGTAGCACTTTACGTCAGGACGGCAGTAATGGAGTCTTCGCGTCGCCTCACGCTCAATGTACGACTTATCGCCCAATTGTTGCTTGCGTTGGGCGAGTTCCTCCACCTGCCGGCGGGACATGGCCTCCTGGCGGCGGAGATCGGAGATCTCCTTGCGCTGGGCGATGTACTCCCGGACAGGGTAGGCGAGGCTGAGCGCGATCGCGCACACGACGACCGCGAGGATTGCGGCGCGGCTGGTCAGCGCCGGGTTCGTGCGGCGCGGCCCGGCGCCGTCGCCGCCGCGATCGGTCTCGCCCGCGTCGCGCCCGCCTCGGGGGCCCGCTCGGTCGTCGCCTTGCGCCATCGTGTCCCCTGCCTGTGGCTCGGCTGCCCGGAACCCGGTGCCCGGCGGGCGGGGCGGCGCCCCGCCCGCCGGATCACGCGATCTCAGCCCTGCGCGTCGAAGCGCGGGAACGCGGCGGCGCCGGCGTAGCGGGCGGCGTCGTCCAGCAGTTCCTCGATGCGCAGCAGCTGGTTGTACTTGGCGACGCGGTCGCTGCGGGCCGGGGCGCCGGTCTTGATCTGGCCACAGTTGGTCGCGACGGCGAGGTCGGCGATCGTGGTGTCCTCGGTCTCGCCGGACCGGTGGCTCATCATGCAGCGGTAGCCGCTCGTCTGCGCGAGCGAGACGGCGTCGAGGGTCTCGCTGAGCGTGCCGATCTGGTTGACCTTGACCAGCAGCGCGTTCGCGGCGCCGGACTTGATGCCGCGGCCGAGCCGCTCGGGGTTGGTGACGAACAGGTCGTCGCCGACGAGCTGGACCCGGTCGCCGACGGCGGCGGTGAGGCCCTCCCAGCCGGCCCAGTCCTCCTCGTCGAGCGGGTCCTCGATCGAGACGAGCGGGTAGCCGCCGAGCAGCTCGGCGTAGTAGGCGGCCATGTCGTCGGCGGACCGCTTGGTGCCCTCGAACGCGTACTGGCCGTCGGCGTGGAACTCGCTGGCGGCGACGTCCATCGCGAGGGCGATGTCGCGGCCGGGGGTGAAGCCGGCCTTGCGGATCGCCTCCATGATCAGGTCGAGCGCGTCCCGGTTGCTCGGCAGGTCGGGCGCGAAGCCGCCCTCGTCGCCGAGGCCGGTGTTCAGGCCCCGCGACTTCAGCACCGACTTCAGCGCGTGGTAGGTCTCGGCTCCCCAGCGCAGCGCCTCGGCGAAGGTGGTCGCGCCGATCGGCGCGATCATGAACTCCTGGACGTCGACGTTGGTGTCGGCGTGCGCGCCGCCGTTCACGATGTTCATCATCGGGACGGGCAGCAGGTGCGCGTTCGGGCCGCCCACGTAGCGGAACAGCGGGAGGCCGGCCGAGTCGGCGGCGGCCTTGGCGACGGCCAGGCTGACGCCGAGGATCGCGTTGGCGCCGAGCGCGGACTTGGCGGGGGTCCCGTCCAGGTCGACCAGGAGCTGGTCGATCAGCCGCTGGTCGGACGCGGGGTAGCCGACGAGCTTCTCGTCGATCGTCTCGTTGACGGCCTTGACGGCGTTGCGGACGCCCTTGCCGCCGTAGCGCTCACCGCCGTCCCGCAGCTCGACCGCCTCGAACTGGCCCGTGGAGGCTCCGCTCGGGACCGCCGCGTGCGCCTCGGTCCCATCGGCGAGCAGGACCTCGACCTCGACGGTCGGATTCCCGCGGGAGTCCAGGATCTCCCGGGCGAGTACGGCCTCGATCGACGACACGGGGAACCCCCTGATGGTGCGGATGGTCTGGTGCGGTCACCGAGCCTATCCGCGCGGCCCCCGCGCCGCCCAACCGCCTCGCCGTTCCCGGGGCGGACGGTTCCCATAAGGGACAGGGTGGACGAAACCCTGCTGAGGCGGCGACTTGACGCAGGTATTGCCTACCTTATCTACTGTCCAGGTCAAACAGACTTGATTGGTAGGGAAAGATCATAATGCATCGTGGACTTCGCGGGCGCTTCGCCGCCGTGGCACTGACCGTTCTGGTCGCAGCGGGCACGCTCGGCGCCTGCGGCGGCGACGATGACGGGTCCGGCGCGGACGCGCCCCTCAGACTGGGCTACTTCCCGAACGTCACGCACGCGACCGCCCTCGTGGGTGTCGAGAAGGGCATCTTCGCCAAGCACCTCGGGACCGCGCCGAAGACCGCGACGTTCAACGCCGGCCCCGCCGCCGTCGAGGCGCTGTTCTCCGGCGCGATCGACGCGACGTTCGTCGGGCCCAACCCGTCCATCAACGCCTGGGCCAAGTCGCACGGCAAGGCCGTCCACATCATCTCCGGCGCCGCCTCGGGCGGCGTGTCGCTGGTCGTGAAGCCCGGGATCAAGGGCGTCCAGGACCTGCGCGGCAAGAAGATCGCGACGCCCCAGCTCGGCAACACGCAGGATGTGGCGCTGCGCTACTGGCTGAAGAAGAACGGCCTCACCGCGAACAAGGACGGCAGCGGCGACGTCAAGGTCGTCCCGCAGGAGAACGCGCAGACGCTGCAGACGTTCGCGCAGGGCGAGATCGACGGCGCCTGGGTCCCCGAGCCGTACGCGTCCCGGCTGATCCTGGAGAACAAGGGCAAGAAGCTGCTGGACGAGAAGTCGCTGTGGCCCGGTGGCAAGTTCGTGATCACCAGCCTGCTCGTCGGCCAGGAGTACGAGAAGAAGCACCCCGACCAAGTCAAGAAGCTGCTCCAGGGCGTCGTCGAGGCGACCGACTACATCAACCAGAACAAGGCCGACGCCGAGAAGGTCACCAACGACGCGCTCGCCAAGCTGAGCGGGAAGCCGCTGAAGCAGGACGTCCTCGAATCGGCGTTCAAGGAGATCGACTTCACCACCGACCCGGTCGCGTCCTCGCTGACGGCAGGGGCGCAGCATGCCGAGGAGATCGGGCTGCTGGAGAAGACCGACCTGGACGGCATCTACAACCTCGGCCCGCTCAACGAGGTGCTCAAGTCGAGCGGGAAGGCGGAGGTCAGCGACCGATGACCGGGACGACGGCGGTCCGCCTCAGCGACGTCTCGAAGGCGTTCGGGACCGGCGGATCCGCGCTCCTCGCGCTCGACAAGGTCTCCCTGGACGTGGCGCCGGGCGAGTTCGTGTGCCTGCTCGGCGCGTCCGGCTGCGGAAAGAGCACGCTGCTCAACCTGGTCGCCGACCTCGACCGGCCGAGCGCCGGGACGATCGACAAGGACGGCGCCCGGGTCGCGCTGATGTTCCAGGAGCCCGCCCTGTTCCCCTGGCTCACCGTGACGGCGAACCTCGAACTCGCCCTCAAGATGCGCGGCGTCCCCCGCGCGGACCGCCGGGACCGCGCCGGGGCGCTGCTCGACTCGGTGCATCTCGGCGGGTTCGCGCGCAGGCGTCCGCACGAGCTGTCCGGCGGCATGCGGCAGCGGGTAGCGCTCGCCCGTGCCCTGGCGCTGACCGAGGACGAGGCGGACGGCGGGCAGGGCACCGTCCTGCTGATGGACGAGCCCTTCGGCGCGCTGGACGCGATGACCCGCGACCTCCTGCATGACGAGATCGAACGGATCTGGCGGGACCGGGGGCTGACCGTGATGTTCGTCACGCACAACGTCCGGGAGGCGGTGCGGCTCGGCGACCGGGTCGTGCTGCTCAGCAGCCGCCCGGGCCGGGTCGTGGAGGAGTTCCCCGTCCCGATGCCGCGGCCGCGGCGGATCGACTCGCCCGAGGTCGCCTCGCTGGCGGCGTCCATCACCGACCGGCTGCGCGAGGAGGTCGTCCGGCATGGCGCATGAGGTGCTGAAGGACGAGGGGCGGCTCGACCGGGAGCTGGCCGGCCTGGACGCCCTGGAACTCGGCGGCAGGACGCGGGCGCGGCTCGTCCAGCGGACGTGGTCGGCGGTGTGGCCGATGGTCACGGCCGTGCTCATCGCGCTCGCGGCCTGGCAGCTGGTGGTGTGGAGCGGCTGGAAGGAGCCGTGGGTCCTGCCGGGCCCCCGCGACACCCTGCCGGTGTTCTGGGACCAGATCACCTCGTCCCGGTTCTGGGACGCGGTCGCGCTGACGATGCGCCGCGCCGTCGTCGGGTTCGCCCTCGCCGTCGCCGCCGGGGTGGTCGTCGGCGCGCTGGTGTCGCAGTTCCGGGTGCTGCGCCGCGCGTTCGGGTCGCTGATCACCGGCCTGCAGACGATGCCGTCGATCGCCTGGTTCCCGCTCGCCATCCTGCTGTTCCGGCTCAGCGAGAGCGCGATCCTGTTCGTGGTGATCCTCGGCGCGGCCCCGTCGATCGCCAACGGGCTGATCGCGGGCGTCGACTACACGCCGCCGATCCTGCTGCGCGCCGGGAAGGTGATGGGGCTGCGCGGCCTCACGCTGTACCGGCACCTGATCATGCCGGCCTCGCTGCCGTCGTTCGTGGCGGGGCTGAAGCAGGGCTGGGCGTTCGCGTGGCGCAGCCTGATGGCCGGCGAGCTGCTCGTCATCATCGGCGACACGACGTCGCTCGGCGTGCTGCTGTCGCAGGCCAGGGAGCTGAACAACACCGCCGACATGATCTCCTACATGCTGGTGATCCTGATCATCGGGATCCTGATCGACCAGCTGTTCGGGCTCGTGGACCGGTCGATCCGGCGCCGCTGGGGCGTTGACGAGGGGTCCTGAGAATCCTTTTACCTGCCCGCCAGGGTGCTGTTTGCCCTATTCAGGCAAGAAATCCCAGGTACCAGTAGAAACCGTACCCGGGAGGTCGTCATACGCGTCCGGCTCCGCCGGCCGTCCGCCGGCCCGAGCCGCTGGATCTGGCGGGCCGTGCTACGGCACCCGGAGATACGGGTCCGGGTGACGGTCACGGCCGTGCTGATCGCCCTGGTGCTTTCGTCGGCACTGTGCGCGGTGCTGCTGGCCCTGATCCAGCGGGACGCGGCCAACCAGACCGTGAAGGAGCTGGCCCGCGAAGGGCGGGTGGTGGCCGCGTCGATGAACACCGGGAGGCTCACCGATCCGATCCCGGCGCCCGATGGCGAACTCCTGCAGGTAGCGGACCGGCGCGGCCGGATAATCGCGGCCTCGCCGCTGATGCAGGACCGCGCCCGGGTGCCCATCCGCCCCCCGCCGCGCGACGAGGACCGCCGCGACGGCCACTTCTGCGGGATCGACGCGCCCGGCGGCCGCTGCTTCCTGGTCGTCGAGTACCAGGTGGGCCTCGGGGCGCCCGCCAAGTTCGTCTACTCCCTCGCCCCCGCGCCGGGACCGCTGCCGCGCCCGCTGGCGGCGAGCCTGGTGCTGATCAGCATCCCCTTCATCACCGGCCTCGCCGGCTACGGGACGTGGCTGGCGGCGAGCCGGACGCTGCGTCCGGTCGACGGGATCCGCCGGGAGCTGGACGAGATCACCGCCACCGACCTGGAGCGCCGCGTGCCGGTGCCGCCCCGCCGCGACGAGGTGGGGCTGCTCGCCGAGAGCGTGAACGCGACGCTTGACCGGCTGGAGCAGGCGGTCGCGCGGCAGCGCGGGTTCGTCTCCGACGTGTCGCATGAGCTGCGCAGCCCGCTCACCGCGCTGCGGATGGAGCTGGAGCTGGCGCTGTCGGCCCCGGACGAAGCCGATCTGCCCGAGACGCTGCAGGCCGTCCTGATCAACGCCGAGCGGCTGTCGGCGGTGGTGGACGACCTGCTGGCGCTGACCCGGCTCGAGGCCGACCCGAACTTCACCCGCGAGCCGGTGGACCTCACGGAGATCACCGACGAGGAGGTGCTGCGGCGGCCCCGCCGCACCCAGGTGACGGTGCTGTCGGAGGGCCCGGTGACGGTGCACGGCGGGCGGAGCGAACTGGCCCGGCTCGTGACCAACCTGCTGGACAACGCCGACCGGCACGCGGCGTCGGAGGTGACGGTGATCCTGCGCGCGGAGCCGCCCGACACCGCGGTGGTCGAGGTGATCGACGACGGCACCGGCATCCCGCCGGAGGACCGCGAGCGGGTCTTCGAGCGGTTCGCGCGGCTGGCCGAGGGCCGGCACCGGGACGCCGGCGGCACCGGCCTCGGCCTCGCCATCGCCCGCGACATCGCCGAGGCGCACCGCGGGTCGCTGATCCTCACCGACCGGATCGACGGCGTGCCCGGCGCCCGGTTCGTCCTCCGGCTGCCGGGCGGATAGCGGGCTCAGGCCAGGTCGGCGGCCGTCACCGAGACGCCGGCCCGCTCGGCCGGGCCGACGCCCATGGCGCCCGCCAGCCTGCGGAAGGCGCGGGCCTCGTCCGGGCGGCTCTGCCGCTCCAGGGTGCGGGCGAGGGCCTCGTGCGCCCAGCCGTTGCAGGGGTCCAGCTCGACGAGCCGGCGGAACGTTTCCTCCGCCCGGCGCAACTGCGCGCTGTGGAAGTACGCGCGGCCGAGCAGCTCGACCGCCGAGCGGTTGCCCGGGCCGGCGGCGACGATCGGCGCCAGCATGCCCGCGGCGGCCGCGTAGTCACCGGCGTCGAAGAACAGCGTCGCGCGCTCGAACTCCTCGTAGGTCGTCATACCGGCCCCCTTCTCAGTTGCTTGACACAACTCGGTGAACCGGGGCCGGTCGGGCTTTGTTCCCGTCCCGCGTCCGGCCTCAGGAGAGGCCGAGATCGGTGCGGAGCCGTTCGCGTTCGGCCTCCAGCAGCTCGATCTGACCCTGCAGTTCCTCGCGGGCGGCCAGATACTGCCCGGAGTCCACGAAGTCCGTGGCGTCGCTGGGGGGCGGGGGAAGGTCGGCGCGCAGCCGCTCCAGCGACGCCTCGATGTCGCTCAGACGGGTGCGGCGGTCGTCCTCGGGCCGGCTCTGGTTCATTAGCTCCTCCTGTGGCTCTGCATGCCCGCCCCGCCGCCGTCCTCACCTGTGCGGCCCGGCGGGGTCAGATGCGCAGCACGGTCTTGCCGCGCGCGCCGCCGATCCGGTTGCCGGCCAGGGCGTCGGCCGCGTCCGCCAGCGGGACCTCCCGCTCGACCCGGACGCGCAGCGCGCCCGCGTCGATGAGATCGGAGAGGCCGTCCAGCGCCTCCACCGAGGGCTCGTTCTCGAAGTTGACGCCGCGCAGCCCCTTGGCCTCCATCAAGTCGGGGTTGACCGACCAGGTGGTGGTGACGTAGGTCCCGCCGGGCCGGAGCAGCTGTGCGATGTGCTCGGTAGCCCGCGTGTCGCTGACCATGTCGAGGACGGCGTCGATCCCGTCCGAGTGGACGGCGAGCACCTGCCGGTTGAGGTCGCCCGCCGAGTGGTCGACGGTCTCGTCCGCGCCGAGGCGCCGCATCGTGCCCGCCATGTCGTCGCGGGCCGTCGCGATGACCTTGGCCCCCGCGCGGGACGCGAGCTGCACCACGCCCTGCCCGACGCCGCCGGTCGCACCCACGACGAGGACGGTCCGGCCGGTGTCGATCTGCGCCGCCTCGACCATGCCGAGCGCGGCCATGCTCGCGGTCGGCACCGCCGCGGCCTGCGTGTAGATCATCCCCTGCGGCATCCGCGCGACCGGGCCGTCCTCGCGGACGACGGCGTACTCGGCGAAGCTGCCGACCCCGCGCTCGACGTCGCGGAACGACCCGTAGACCTGCTCGCCCTGCCCCAACCGGGTCACGCCCTCGCCGACCTCGTCCACGACTCCCGCGCCGTCCCCGCCGAGGATCAGCGGGAACGGCGCGTCGACGGAGTCCTTGAGCATGCCGTCGGCGATCTTCCAGTCGAGCGGGTTCAGCCCGGCGGCGATCAGCTTCACCAGGATCTCGCCTGGCCCGGGCTCCGGGCGCGGCAGGTTCATCAGCGCCGGTGTGGCGCCGTACTCGGACACGGCGATGGCTCGCATGACGATCGTCCCCCCGAACGGATCGGTGCGGTGTGCGCACCCAATGACGATCTACCCGGCGACCGGACGATCACACGGACGCGCAGGTCACGCGGGTGCCTGCTGGGCCGGGTCACCGGCCCGCGGCGTGCTGGTGGCCGGCGGGACGGGCGCCCGCTGCCCGCCGCCGCGTCCGGGCCGTCCGCCCGCCTCGCCGCGCTTGGAGCCCCTGCTGACGTACAGGGTGATGGTGTTGCCCGGCTCGGCCGAGCCCGGCCCCGGCGACATGCCGGCGACGGTGCCCTTCGGATAGCGGCGGGACGGGACGGGCGCGCCGATCCTGGCCCTGAAGCCGGCGGCGCGGAGCCTGGCGACGGCCTCGGCCGGCCGCATGCCCCGAACGTCCGGCACCTTGGCCCGGTCCTCGCCGGAGCCCTTGCTGAAGTAGCGCGACGGCGGCCGGTGGAACGAGCCCGGTTCCGTGTGCGACAGCGCCCCCAGCATGCTCTGCCGCCAGATCGGCGCCGGGATCGTCGCCCCGAACACGGCGCCATAGCACTGGCCGTCCATGCAGAGGCTCTCCATCGGGTGCTTGTAACCGCCGCGCGGGTCGCCGACCCAGACGGCCGCGGCGAGGTCCGGGGTGTACCCGGCGAACCAGGCCGCGGAGAAGTTGTCGACGGTGCCGGTCTTGCCGGCGGCGTCGCGGCCGAGACCCATGCCGCGCGCGGTGCCCTTGGTGAGGACGCCGCGCAGTACGTAGTTGACGGCGTCGGCGACGCCCTCGTCCATCGCCTGCTTGCAGTCGCGCCCCGGGACCTTCAGCTTCTTCCCCGCCGGGTTCCGGATCTCCCGGATGGCGATCGGCCTGCAGTACTTCCCGCGGGCGCCGAACGCAGCGTAGGCGGCCGCCATCCGCAGCGGGGAGACGGGGTTGAAGCCGAGCGTGAACGACGGGTACTCCTCCAGCGGCTTGCCGTTCGCCTGCTTCATCCCGAGGCGTTCGGCCATCTTGACGGTGTCGCAGAGGCCGACCTTCTTCTCCAGCGCGAGGAAGAACGTGTTGACCGAGTGGTGCGTCCCGGTGACGATGCTGAACTCCCTGCCGCCCTCACCGTCGGCGGCGTTGCGCAGCGAGGCGGTCGGATCGCCGACGCGGTCGCCGTCGCAGTTGCGGTAGCCGACCGGCGTGTACGCGCGCGGCGCCATCAGCCGGGTGCCGAACGGCAGGCCCTCGTCCAGCGCGGCGGCCAGCGTGAACGCCTTGAACGTGGACCCGGCCTGCATGCCGATGCTGGAGCCGTGGCTGGCGTCGGCGGCGAAGTTGATCCACGTCTTGCCGCGCTCCTTGTCGGGGCCGAGCTCGCGGTCGACGACCATCGCCTTGATGTCGCCGGTGCCCGGCTCCACCATCGCCTCGGCGGCGGCCTTGTGCGCGGAGTTCTTCTGCGGGACATGCCCGTCCACGGCGCGCTGCGCGGCCTTCTGCGCCCGCCTGTCCAGCGTGGTGCGGATCGTGAGCCCGCCGCGTTTGAGCAGCTTCTCCCTGTCGACGGCCGTCTTGCCGAACACCGGGTTGGTGAGGATCTCGCGCTGGACGTAGTCGCAGAAGAACGGCGCCTTGCTGGAGACGCAGCCGCTCCGCACGTTGTCGACGTCCAGCTTGATGGGCTGCCTCTTGGCCGCCTCCGCCTTGCCGCGGTCGAGCCGGCCGAGGTCGGCCATCCGGTCCAGGACCGTGTCGCGGCGCTGCCGGGCCGCGCCGGGGTGGCGGGTCGGGTCGTAGGCGTAGGGGTAGCGGATGACGCCGGCGAGCAGCGCCGCCTCGGGCAGGTTCAGTTCGGAGGCGTGCTTGGAGAAGTAGTGCCGGGCCGCCGCCTCGACGCCGTAGGCGCCGTCGCCGTAGTAGGCGATGTTGAGGTAGCGGCGGAGGATCTCGTCCTTGCTGTACCTCTTCTCCAGCGCCACCGCGTACCGCAGCTCGCGGATCTTGCGGGCCGCGGAGATCTCCTTGGCCGCCTGCCGTTCGGCGTCCGAGTCGGCCTGGGTGAGCAGCAGGTTCTTCACGTACTGCTGGGTGATGCCGGACCCGCCCTGGTCCACCTGCCCGCTGCTGAGGTTGGTGGCGAGCGCCCGCAGCGTGCCCTGCGTGTCGATGGCGCCGTGCTCGTAGAACCGGCTGTCCTCGATCGCCAGCACCGCCTCCCGGACGATCGGGGCGATCTTGTTCATCGGGACGTCCACCCGGTTCTGGTAGAAGAACGTGGCGATGGTGGAGCCGTCCGCGGCGAGGATCTTCGACCGCTGCGGGACGCCGGAGGTCGTCAGCCCGTCCGGCTCGGACTCGAACCAGCCGGCCGCGTCGCGGGCGCCGACGCCCGCCGTGCACGCGGTCGGCAGCAGCATGAGCGCGACGAGCACGCCGGCGAGCCCGCCGAGCGCGCCCAGCCCGCGCAGCGCACGGGCCTTCTCGGCGCGGGTCGTCGACCGGGTGAGCAGCCGGCGCGGACGCCGGCGGCGCGGGCCGGGGGCTCCGCTGTCGGGGTCCCCTGTGTCACCTTCGCCCTCGGTCGGCACGCGCTTAGCGTAAACGCGCCTTCTCCGCCCGACCACCCCATCGGCGAGGTTCCGGTCGATATCCCCCGAATCAGCCGGACTGCTCTCGCCGTTCCCACGCGCGGACACGATCGCGGAATACCCGGGATACGGCGCGCAACTCCGCCTCCGGGTCCACTCCGCGTTCGGCCGCCTCCCGGACCAGCGCGAAAAGCCGGGCCCCGAGCTCGTTCCCGCCGCCGGTCAGGTCGTCGGCGAGGCCCGCCGGGGCTTCCATCCGGGCGGCGCGGCGCTGGAGCTGCGCGGCCAGCGACAGCGCGGGCTGGCCCATCGGCACGCCGTCGAGCGCGGACGCCTCGGCGCCGCTCTTCTCCGCCCGCTCGGCCGCCTTGATCTGCTCCCAGTTGGCGTTGACCTCGTCGGCGCCGGAGACCGTCACGTCCCCGAACACGTGCGGGTGGCGCCGGACGAGCTTGTCGACGATCGCGCCCGCCACGTCGTCGATCGTGAACGCGGTCTCGTCGTCGCGTTCCGCGGCCACCACCGAGTGGAACGCCACCTGCATCAGCACGTCGCCCAGCTCCTCGCGGAGCGCGCCGTAGTCTCCGGACTCGATGGTGTCGAGGACCTCGTACGCCTCCTCCAGCAGGTACGGAACGAGGGTGACGTGCGTCTGCTTGCGGTCCCACGGGCATTCGCGGCGCAGTGTGTCCATCACCGACACGAGGTCGAGCAGGCGCGCTCCAGGAAGGTCGTAGGAGCCGTGCAGCACCTCGACGTCCAGGGGGTCGTTCACGACCAGGTTCCCGATCCCGCGCATCAGCTCCTCGTCGCCCTCGGGCGCGGCCACCCACAGGACGTCCGCCCGGCGGCCGTCCGCGACCAGCGCGGCTGGGTCGGGCTCGTCCACGACGTCCGGGACGATCCCGGCGTCGAGGAGTGCGGGCAGCAGCGGATGCCCGTCCCGGAGCCGGACGGCGTCCGCCGACCGGAGCGCGTCCCAGGCCCGCCAGGTCAGCAGGCCCGGCGCGACCCGGTGCGTGGTCGCGAGCAGGGTCAGGCTCATACGGCTCAGATACCCGACTCGGGGCTGGACAGCCGGTACACGATCGGGCCGATCTCGAACTTGGACGCGTCGTAGTGCCCGTAGCGCGGGTTGACCTTGACGTGCATGTCGCCGGCGGTCCGCTGGAACAGCTCGTTCCACTGCTGCCCGGCCTGCTGCGTCGCCGGGTTCAGCGGGTTCTTCAGATCGGCGCCGAACCGCTGCATGACGGCCCGCTGCGTCGCGACGAGCCGCGCGAGGTCGCGGGTGTGCGCGCGGGGCAGCCCGCTCGCCAGGGTGATCGACGCGGCGCCGCCCTCGTCGTTCAGGTCGTGGACGGCGGCGTCGACCAGCCCGCCGGTGACGTCGACGCCGGCCTGGTCCGCGACCTTGGCGGCGACCTTGAAGTTGATCAGCAGGGTCAGCGCGCCCTGCAGGTCCGACTCGGAGTCGCCGGCGAGCTGCGGCGTCAGGCCGGTCGCGTTCGCGCGCAGCTCGTTGGCCGCCGGGTCCGCCCGGAACTGCGTCCGCCAGTCGCGGACGTTCTGGCTGAGCGTGGTGACGGTGATGCGGTCGTCGCCGACGAGGGCGGCGGTGCCGACCTTCGGGGAGCCGCCGCAGCCGGCCAGCGCGACGGCCGCCACCACGGCCGCCACCGCTGCCTTCACGGACTTACCAGGCACGGATTCCTCGTCTCGTCGCTTGAGCTGTCTCGGGGGCTGGGATCGCCCTCAGAGAGGTTAGCGCTGCGTGGCGGGTTGCAGGAAAAGGGCGTCGACCAGCCCGGTCGCCCACGTCAGCAGTTCCTGGTCGCGCAGCGGCCGGCCGCCGAACTGCGCGGTCTTCGGCGCCGGGACGAGCAGGGTGTCGGTCGCCGGCTTCAGGATGCTCTTCGGGTAGAGCCGCTGCAGCCTGACCTGCTTGGAGTCGGGCAGATGCACGGGCGTGAACTTGATGAAGTTGCCCTGGACGGTGACGTCGGTGAGCCCCGCCTTGCGGGCCTTGGCGCGGAACCGCGCGACTTCGAGAAGGTTCAGCACCGGGACGGGCAGCGGCCCGAACCGGTCCTTCAGCTCGTCGTGCACGGCGCCGATCTCGTCGTCGGACGTGATGGCGGCGATGCGGCGGTAGGCGTCCAGCCGGAGCCGCTCCCCCGGCACGTACTCGTGCGGCAGGTGCGCGTCGACGGGCAGCTCGACCTTCGTCTCGACGGCCTCGGGCTCGCCGCCGCCGCCGTCCTTCAGCTCCCGCACGGCCTCCCCGACCATCCGGACGTACAGGTCGAAGCCGACGCCCGCGACGTGCCCGGACTGCTCGGCGCCGAGGATGTTGCCGGCGCCGCGGATCTCCAGGTCCTTCATCGCGACGTACATGCCGGCGCCGACCTCGGTGTGCTGCGCCAGCGTCGCGAGCCGCTCGTGCGCGGTCTCGGTCAGCGGCTGCTCCGGCTGGTAGAGGAAGTAGGCGTACGCCCGCTCCCGGCCGCGCCCGACGCGTCCGCGCAGCTGGTGGAGCTGCGACAGGCCGTACATGTCGGCGCGGTCGACGATGAGGGTGTTGGCGTTCGGCACGTCCAGGCCGGACTCGACGATCGTGGTCGCGACGAGGACGTCGTAGTTCTTCTCCCAGAAGTCGACCATGACCTTTTCGAGCTCGTGCTCGTTCATCTGGCCGTGCGCGATGCCGATCCGCGCCTCCGGGACGAGCCGCGCCAGGTTCGCCGCGACCTTGTTGATCGACCGGACCCGGTTGTGCACGAAGAACACCTGGCCCTCGCGCAGCAGCTCGCGGCGGATCGCGGCGGCGATCTGCTTCTCCTCGTACGGGCCGACGAACGTCAGGACGGGGTGCCGCTCCTCCGGCGGGGTGAGGATCGTCGACATCTCCCGGATGCCGGTCAGGCCCATCTCCAGCGTGCGCGGGATCGGCGTCGCGGACATGGCGAGCACGTCCACCTGCGTCCGGAGCCGCTTCAGCTCCTCCTTGTGCTCGACGCCGAACCGCTGCTCCTCGTCGATGACGACCAGGCCGAGGTTCTTGAACCGGGTCTGCGACGACAGGATCCGGTGGGTGCCGACGACGACGTCCACGGTGCCCTCGGACAGGCCGCGGAGCGTCTCCTCGATCTCCTTGTCGGACTGGAACCGGCTGATCGGCTTCACCACGACCGGGAACGCCGCGAACCGCTCGGAGAAGGTCGACATGTGCTGCTGGACGAGCAGCGTCGTCGGGACGAGCAGGGCGACCTGCCGCCCGTCCTGGACGGCCTTGAACGCCGCCCGCACCGCGATCTCGGTCTTGCCGTAGCCGACGTCGCCGCAGATCAGCCGGTCCATGGGGACGGCCTTCTCCATGTCGCCCTTCACCTCGTCGATGGCGGCGAGCTGGTCGGGCGTCTCCACGTACGGGAACGCGTCCTCCAGCTCCCGCTGCCACGGGGTGTCGGTCGCGAACGGGTGGCCGGGGCTCGCCATCCGCGCCGAGTAGAGCCGGATCAGCTCCCCGGCGATCTGCTTGACGGCCTTGCGGGCGCGGGACTTGGCCTTCTGCCAGTCGGCGCCGCCGAGCCGGTGCAGGCTCGGCGCCTCGCCGCCGACATAGCGGGTGAGCTCTTCGAGCTGGTCGGTCGGGACGAACAGCCGGTCGCTCTTCGCGTACTCCAGGATCAGGTACTCGCGGGTGGCGCCCTGCACCGTCCGGCTGACCATCTCCACGTACCGGCCGACGCCGTGCTGCTCGTGCACGACGTAGTCGCCGGGCTTGAGCCGCAGCGGGTCGATGCCGCCGCGCCGCCGGGACGGCATGCGCCGCGCGTCCTTCGTGGACGACTTCTGCCCGGACAGGTCCGTCTCGGTCAGGACCGCGAGCTTGACCGCTTCCCAGGTGAAGCCGTTCTCCAGCAGCCCGGTCGTGACCGTGGCCAGGGACGGCTCGGGCGGCCCGCCGAGGCCGGCGAGCCGCGCGCCGATCCCCTCCTCGCCGACCAGCTGGACGAGCCGCTCCGCGGGCCCGTGCCCGGCGGTCACCATCACGACCCGCCAGCCGCCGTCGATCCAGCCCTTGAGGTCGCCGACGACCCGGGACGTGTCGCCCCGGTACGCCTCCGCCGGCTGCACCCCCAGGTTCAGCGCATCGCCCTCGGGATTGAGCGCTGTCACGCTCCATCGGGGCAGCCCCAGCTCGGTGCTGTGCTGACGGACCTCCTCCAGCGAGCGGAACGCGGCGGCGCCGAGGTCGATCGGCGCCTCGCCCCCGGCGGCCGCGTTGACCCAGCTCGCCTCCAGGAACTCCTGGCTCGTCCGGACCAGCTCGACCGACCGGGTGCGGATCCGCTCCGGCTCGCACACCAGCAGCACCGACCCCTCCGGCAGCAGGTCGGTGAGCAGTTCCATGCTCTCGGCGAGGACGGGTGAGAAGGCCTCCATGCCCTCGACGGTGTCGCCGTCGGCGATCCGGCCGAGGATCTCCTCCAGCGCCGGGTGCTCCTCGGCGAGCAGCTTGGCGCGCTCGCGCACCTGCTGCGTGAGCGGCAGCTCCCGGCATGGCGGCGCCCAGAGCCCGCCTTGCGCGACCTCCAGGGAGCGCTGGTCGGCCGCCTTGAAGTAGCGGATCTCCTCGACCGTGTCGCCCCAGAACTCCACGCGCAGCGGGTGCTCCTCGGTCGGCGGGAACACGTCGAGGATCCCGCCGCGCACCGCGATCTCGCCGCGCTTCTCCACCAGGTCGACGCGGTGGTAGCCGGCATCCACGAGGTTCCGGACGGTGTCGTCCATGTCGGCGTCCTCGCCGGAGACGAGCCGTACCGGCTCCAGGTCGGCGAGCCCGGACACGATCGGCTGCAGGACGGCGCGGATCGGCGTGACGACCACGTCCAGCGCGCCACCCTTGCCGTCCTCGTCCGGCTGGGCCGCGTCCGGGTGGACGAGCCGCCGCAGCACCGCGAGGCGCTGCCCGACCGTGTCGGAGCGCGGCGAAAGCTTCTCGTGCGGCAGCGTCTCCCACGCGGGGAAGTGCGCGATGCGGCCCGGGTCGAGCAGGCTCGCCAGCGCGGCGGTCAGGTCCTCGGCCTCCCGGCCGGTCGCGGTCACCGCGAGCACCACGCCCCCCGCGCCGCCGGCGCGCAGGCTGCGGCTCAGCGCCGCGGCCAGGATCGGCCACAGCGCGGCGGGCGCGACGACCTCCTGGTCGGCGCGCGCCCGCTTGAGAGCGCGCTCCAGACCGGGGTCGGTGCACGCAAGGTCAACAAGTCCGGAAAGCGTCATCTTCGCCCGCAAAAAATCGCCGATCACCCCGAGGGAGGGCAGCCCGAAAACCGGGAATCCGCGCGGACCCCGGTACCGCGTACCAGGGTACGCGCCCGCGCGGGCTCCCGTTCAGGCGACGCCGCAGCTCGCGGACGACCCCCCGGCGGGTACGCAGGGCGACACGACGGTCACCAAGAAAGGGCAAATAGCGGACGGAGCGGAGTCGGACGATTACGCTGCGAGATTGTGACCGATCTGCGTACGCCGCCGGTCAACGACGGCGATCTCTTCTCAGAACGCGCCCGTCAGTACGCCCACGAGAAGCCCCTGCAGCGGATCCACATCCTCGAAGCGGGCTGCGGCTGGGGCACGGGGCTGGACCTCGGCGACCGCGAGCACCACGTCACGGGCGTCGATCTGGAGTCCCCCGAGCTGCGCGCGTACACCTGCGAGCGGCCCGACCTCGACACCTGGCATCTCGGCGACCTGCGCACCGTCCCGCTGCCGCCGCGCGCCTTCGACGTCGTCCACGCCTCGTACCTGATCGAGCGGGTCCCGCACGCCGAACTGGTGCTCGACCGGTTCGTCGCCGCGCTCAAACCCGGCGGGCTGCTGCTGATCCACCTGCGCGACCGCAACACGGCGTTCGGGTTCCTGGACCGCACGCTCCCCAGGTGGCTGCGCCTGCCCGCCCGCAGGCGCCGTCCCGGTCCGGGACGGGGCCAGGGGCGCGGCGCCCATGCCCGCGTCCCGCACCCGGCGGGCGACACGAAGGCCGAGCCCGCCGTGCCCGGCGCGCGGCCCGGCGGCATGCCCGCCGCGGTACCGGCCGCGGAGCCGCCCGCCCGCCCGGTGCCGGTCGTGCGGACGAGCCCGCCGCCCGCCATCTACGACCGGGTCGCGTCGCAGGGCGGCATGCGCTGGTACTGCGTCATGCGCGGGCTCGTGATCGCCGAGGAGTACACCTCCCGGCAGGCCATCGACGCGCTCGGGGCCGGAACCGGCCTCGCCGAGCTGCTCTGCCGGCTGGTGTCGGCGGTCAGCCGGGGCCGCCTCACCGCCGACCACAGCGAGGTCACGCTCGTCATCCGCAAACCCGAGAACCGCTTCGCGCGGGTCATCTGATCCGGGGGCGCACGTGCGCGGGTCCGGGCCGGGGCAGTATTTTTCCTGCGGAAACCCCTAATCGCCACGGACGAGCCCGGCCGCTCCGCCGGGCGGGATCGGAGATCGCGGTGACCGCCGACGCCGGCCTTCCCGACACGCTGCGCGACCTGCCCGCCTGGACTCCGGACGCGGTGGAGCTCGCCGACCTGGACCTGATCCTGGCCGGGGTGTACCGCCCGCTGACCGGGTTCCTCGGCTCGTTCGACACCGCCATGGTGATCGCCGGGGGCCGGCTCGCCGACGGCACCCCGTGGCCGGTCCCGGTCACGCTGACCGTCCCGAAGGAGCTGACCGGCCACGAGCGGGTCGTCCTCCAGGACCCCGAGGGCGTGCCACTCGCGGTGATGCGGGTCACTGAGACCTGGCAGGACCCGACGAGCCAGGCGTGGCGGCTCGCCGGTCCGCTGGAGCCCCTCCGCGCCCCCGCGCACGGACCGTTCCACGGTCTGCGCCGCCGCCCCGACGAGCTCGACGCCTTCGAAGGCAACGTGCTGGTGGCGGCCACCCGCGAGCCCCTCCACCGCAAGCAGCTGGGCCAGCTGCGGCAGGTCGCCGAGCGGCTCGGCGCGAAGGTCCTCGTCCTGCCGATGCTGAGCGGGCAACACGACGAGTCCCTCGTCCGGGCGCTGCTGGGCGTCCGCAAGGAGCTGCCGGACGGCGCCCAGATCATCCCCGTGCCGCTGCCGGCGCGCGGCGACCGCGAACGCGACGTCCTCCTCCACGCGCATGTCGCCGCCGCGTACGGCGCCACCCACCTGCTCGCCGAGGAGGAGATGGACGGCACCGCGATCCCGCTCGTCGTCCCCGAACCCTGGGCATACGACGCCGACGTGGAGGTCTGGCGGCCCGTCGCGCGCATCGAGCCCGACCACGTCCAGGCGGAGCTGACGGCCGAGCGGCTCAACGAGCTGCTGGACGCCGGGGAGCCCGTGCCCGACTGGTTCACCCCGCCCGCCGTCGCCGCCGAGCTGGCGCTGGCGCGTCCCCCGAAGCGCTCGCGCGGCATCACGGTGTTCTTCACCGGCCTGTCGGGCTCCGGGAAGTCGACGGTCGCCCGCGGCCTGGCCGACGCGCTGGTCGAGCGCGGCGGCCGGACGGTCACGCTGCTGGACGGCGACGTCGTCCGGCGGATGCTGTCGGCCGGCCTGACGTTCTCCCGCGCCGACCGCGACCTCAACATCCGGCGCATCGGGTTCGTCGCCGCCGAGATCACCCGGCACGGCGGCACCGCCATCTGCGCACCCATCGCCCCCTACGCGGCGACCCGCGCGGAGGTGCGGCGGATGGTGTCCGCCGTGGGCGACTTCATTCTGGTGCATGTCGCGACGCCGCTGGAGGAGTGCGAGCGCCGCGACCGCAAGGGCCTGTACGCCAAGGCCCGGGCCGGCCAGATCCCCGAGTTCACCGGCATCTCCGACCCCTACGAGGCGCCGGACGACGCCGATCTGACGCTCGACACGTCGCACATGACGCCGGACGAGGCGGTCGGCGAGGTCCTCGGCCTGCTGGTGGACGGCGGCTGGGTGCGGCCCGAGTAACCCCTTCCGTCCCGTTTGTCCCACCCCACCCGGGTTACGACTCCGGAGAAGCGTCGCTTAGTCTGTTAAGCGAGTTTTCCTATATGCCAGGTAGGTCATGCCAATGGACTTCGATTGGACGATGGCGCTGGGCTCGTTCCTCGTCGCCATCATCGTCGGGCTGACCGGCATGGGCGGCGGCGCACTGATGACGCCGATGCTCGTGACGTTCTTCGGGGTCAGCCCGCTCGCCGCCGTCTCCAGCGACCTGGTCGCCGCCGCCGTGATGAAGCCCGTCGGCAGCGCCGTCCACTACCGGCAGGGCACGATCAACATGCGGCTGGTCGGCTGGCTGTGCGCGGGCTCGGTGCCCGCCGCCTTCTCCGGCGTCCTGGTCGCGAAGGCCCTCGGCCACGGCGGCTCGATCGAAGACCTGATCAGCAAGGCGATGGGCGCCGCACTGATGATCGCCGCCGCCGGCCTCGTCCTGCGCGGCTACCTGGCGTACCGGGGCCGGAACGGATCCTCCGACGACGGGGAGAACGCCCCCGAGATCAAGGTCCGGCCCGTTCCGACCGTGCTGATCGGGATCGTCGGCGGCCTCGTCGTCGGCATCACCTCGGTCGGCTCCGGCTCCCTCATCATCGTCGCGCTGCTCGCCCTCTACCCGACGCTCAAGGCCAACCAGCTCGTCGGCACCGACCTGCTCCAGGCCGTCCCGCTGGTGTTCGCGGCCGCCATCGGCCACCTGCTGTTCGGCGACTTCCGCATGGAGGTCACCACCGCGCTTCTCGCCGGCTCCATCCCCGGCGTCTACCTGGGCTCCAAGATCTCGTCCCGTGCCCCGAGCGGGCTCATCCGGCGGGTCCTCGCCCTGGTCCTGGTCGCGTCCTCGCTCAAGATGTTCGGCATGGCCGCCGTCCCCCTCGCCTGGACGATGGTGGCTCTCACCGCCGCCACGATCGCCGTCTCCCTCTACCTCCGGCGCACCGCACGGAACCGGGATACGCTGCCCTCTCCGGTCGTATCCCCCGGCGTCGCCGGTGCCTCGGGAGGGCAGAGCGAACGTGGACCAACGATGGCCGCATGACACCGTCGACGTCCTCGGCGTACGGGTCAGCCGCTCCGACGTCGCCCTGTTCCGGTCCTTCGTCGAGACGGCCGTCAAGGAGCGGACGAAGCTGACCGTCACCTTCGCCAACCCGGACTACGTGCTCAAGGCGCAGAAGGACGCCGGGCTGCGCGACCTGATGAACGGCTTCGACCTCAACCTGCCGGACGGCTGGGGCGTGGTGCTGGCCGCGAAGATCTTCGGACGCCCGGTGCCCGGCCGGATGGCCAACGACGACCTCACCGACCATCTCTTCGGCCAGCCCGCCGAGCAGGGCTGGCGCGTCTTCCTGTTCGGCAACGCCCCGGGCGTCGCCGAAGCCGCCGCGGCGAACGTCCGCGCATGGTACCCGGGCCTGAGCATCGCGGGCACCCTGCACGGCCACTGGGCGGACGACCAGGGCCGCATCCCCGCCGAGACCGCCGAACGCCTCGTCGCCGAGATCAACGACGCCGCCCCGGACATCCTCCACGTCGGCCTCGGAACCCCGCTGCAGCAGCGCTTCGTCACCGAGTACCGCGACCGCCTCACCGCACCCGTCATCATCACGTGCGGCGCCTACTTCGAGCACCTCGCCGAACGCCGCGACTACTACCCGGCCTGGGTCCTCAAGCTCCGCGTCGGCTTCCTCTACCGCCTGGCCCGCGAACCCCGCCGTCTCTGGCGCCGCTACACCATCGAACTGGGCGCCTACCTGACCCGGGTCCTCCTGCACCGCCTCCGCCACGGCAAGGCCGGAAAGCCCTCCTAGGCAGCCGGCCCACCGTGCCCGTCAGCTGGGCAGGAGTGAGGCGTTCGCGAGTGCGCCGCCCTTCGCGCAGTCGATCGAGCGCAGGGTCACGTCGCCCTTGGTGTGCGGGCGGCAGGTCCAGCCGGCCGACTTGATCGGGTGGCCGTCGTAGCCGTAGCCGCGGGTCTCGACCTCGGCGATGTAGCCGAAGTAGGTCGTGAAGACGGTGCGCACCTCCGAGCACTTCGCCTGCCCGCGGGCCATCTTCAGGCCGTACTGCGCGGCCTGGTTGTTCTGCGCGGTGCCGCACACGGTGCCCGCCTTGCCCACCTTCGGCGGGTAGAGGTAGGGCCGCGTCTGCGACACCGGCGTCGGCTGCGTCGTCGGCTTGCTCCCGGTCTTCGACTTGTCGTTGTCGCCCGTGTCCGGCACTCCGGGCGCGCCGCTCGCCCCGGCGGAGGCGCTCGGCCCGCGGGGATCGGGTTCGGCGGACCTGCCGTCGCCGCCGCCGCACGCGGACGCCGCGGCCAGCAGTGCGGCCGTCACAACGCAGAACGCCATGGTGCGCCGTCGGAACAGCATCGGGGGTCCCCCACTTCTCACTATCAGCCGACCCGTGAAGCGATACCAGAGGTCATGGAACCCTATGGCATCCGGCGTCGGCGCCAGGCCACTTCCAGGCATCTCGGCCGCCCCGAACACACGGTGCGAGGGCCGCTAGACTCACGCGCATCCCCCGCCCGGATCGCGACAGGAGGCGTCGTGCCCACGTCCGTGCCACTGCGCGAGCTCATCCTCCGGCTGTGGGGCGAACCCGGCCCCGGCGCGCCGGTTCTGGCCACTCTCGACGGCCTGCCGAGCGGTTACCGGCCCGTGGAGAGCTACGCCGTCGTCCCCAGTCCCGCGAACGCGAAGTTCCTCGTGCCCATCGCCGGGAACGCCGCCGCGGCGGCCACCTTGACCTGCTACAACCGGTTGCGGTCGGGGCAGGTGCGGGCCACCCGGCGCGTCCTCGGCGCCGGGTTCCGGACGGGGCTCGCGCAGCGCCTGCTGAGGCACCGGCTGACCGTCGGCATCCGCTCCGACATCCCCGCCGAGCAGGCCGCGGACCATCTGCTCGGCGAGCACCTGCGCCGGGTGCTGGACGCTCCGGAGCTCGTCTTCGGGCTGGGGGTGCGGCCGATCGACCCCAACAGCAAACCGACCCTGCAGGTCTTCTCCGGCGACGGCGCTCCGCTGGGCTACGCGAAGATCGGCTGGAGCCCGGCCACGAAGGAACTGGCCACCACCGAGGCGGAGGCGGTGCACGCGGTCGCGACGGGCCTGGCGGCGCGTGCCGGCGAGGCGAGCGGGCCCCGCCCGCACGTCCCCGCGCTGCTGCACCACGGGCCGTGGCGGGACCTCGTCATCACGGTGACCGCTCCGCTGCCGGCCCGCGTGACCGGCCACGGGGATCCCGGCAGCCCGCCCGAACCGGCCTTCACGCTCGCGATCGCGGAGAGTTCGGGCTCCGGATGGGAAAGACTCACCGGCACGGCGTTCTGGCGGCGCCTGCGGGACGAGGCCGCCGCGATGGACGACGAGCCCGACCTCGCCGAGGCCCTGAACGCGGTCCTGGACGCGCTCACGGACCGGTTCGCGGAGTTGAAACTGCGGATCGGCCGCTGGCACGGCGACTGGGTTCCGTGGAACATCGGCCACCACGGCGGCGACCTGCACGTGTGGGACTGGGAGCACAGCGCCCTGGGCGCGCCGGTCGGGCTGGACCTTCTGCACTGGCGCTTCCAGGTCGAGCTCGTGCTGCACGGGGCCCCGCTGGACACGGCGGTGGCCGCCGTCGAACGCGCGGCCCGGGACGAGCTCGCCGCGTACGGTGTCGCCGCGGAGGCCCGCGACCTGATGGCGCGTCTCTACCTGCTGGAGATGTTCACGCGCACGTACAGGCTCAAGCGCGGCGGCGGGGGCTGGAACCCGGCGCTGTTCCCCGCGATGCTCGACGTCCTCGCGCGCTGGCGGTCCTGAGAGCCGTCCCCGTCATCCGGGGACAGGCGCGGGGCGCGTCCATCTCCGAACATGGGTCAGGCCCGGGCTCGGCTCCCGCCGAACCCGGGCCTGACTCCCGTCGTCACCCGGTTACGGGGTCACGACCTCCGTCGAGGCGGAGCGGTTGCCCGCCGTGTCGATGGCGCGCACCCAGTAGCGGCCGCCGGTCCCCGAGTCGTCCGTGAGGTGCCAGCCCCACGTGACGCCGATGACCCGGTCGTCCTTGATGACCTCGTACTTGGCGGTGTTGGCGTTCGCCGAGGGCCCCTGCCAGGTCAGCTTGACCCCGCCGTCCTCGGAGCTCGCCTTGAGGTCGGTGGGCTTCCCCGGTGGCGAGGTGTCCTGCTGACACACCCGGGTGAACCCGCCGGCCCATTGATAGCCGGAATTCAGCCACGACCCGCGGTTGATGTCGCCGCCGATCCACATACAGCCCTGCTTGTCCTCGGTGAGCTCCCACGGCCCGTTGCCGGCACGGGTGCCGAGGCTCGGCCAGAAGTCCGACATCGGCTCGGCGGTCTTGCCGTCGAAGGCCATCACCGCGTTGGCCGTCTGGATCTGCGACCACGTGGTCGGCGTCGGCCACGCGTCGCCGTCGTGGTAGACGAACTTGTAGCAGTGGCAGCTGCCGTACACGATGCCGTTGATCTCCACGGCGGCCTGCATGTCGCCGCCCGGCTTGGTGATGACGCTCTTGATCCGGTCGAACTTGCTCTTGGTGTAGGCGCTGAAGATGTGCTCGGAGCCGCCCACCCAGACCTTGTCGCCGTACTCCCGGATGATCTGCTGGTACTGCTTGTCGATGTTCGACGAGCTCGGGTGCCAGCTCTGGTCGTTCAGACCGGCCACCTGAGCCGCCGGGGCGGCCGTGCCGAGCACGGCGATCTTCCGCGCGGGCTGACCGTTCACCTGGGTGAAGTAGCCGGCGTAGTAGACCCGGTCGCCGCCCGGGTTGGCGTCCAGCTCGATCACCGAGCCGTTGAAGTTCGGCTTCCACGTTCCGTCGGGCTTGCCGTCGGAGACGCGGATGCGCGCGGTGCGTCCCACGGACACCTTGGTGCTGAGAGGGTTACCGCCCCAGATGCGGGTGAAGCTGCCGCCGACGTACAGCCAGTTGCCCTGCACGTCCAGGGCGCGGGCCATGGCGGCGCCACCGGTGGAGTTGGAGACGCTCGCCGCCCATCCGGCCGCGTTCTTCCCGGTCGCCAGGTCGAGCGCGGCCAGCCCGGCGGTGTTGTCGGCGTCGTTGGCCTTGGTGAACTCGCCCGCCACGATGAGCTTGTTCCCGGCGACCTCCAGGTCCCAGACGCCGCCGTTCAGCTTGGGCCGGAACGAGGACTTCCACTCGCCGGTCGTGGTGTCGAAGGCGGCCAGGTACGACTGCTCGACCTTCTCGTCGGCGGCCGGGGTCGCGCCCTTCTGCACGTACTTGAACTCGCCGCCGACATACATGGTGTTGCCCGACACGGCCATGGCCTGCACCTCAAGGTGCTTCTCGCCGGTACCGCCGCTGACCACACCGGTGACGCCCCACGCCCCGCCGGAGGTCTGGTTCTTCATCAGCGGCTTCTCGGTCGTGGCCGGGGTACCCGAGTCGGGGACGGACGGGTACTCCAGGTCGGTCAGCTTCGGCCGGATCCACACCTGGGTGAACGGGATGGTGTTGCCGCCCGCGACGCCGGAACGCCAGAGGTAGCTGGTCGGGCTGTTGTCTCCGGCCGTGACGTACGACCGGTAGGCGAAGCCCCGCTGCCAGCTGTTCTCCTTGGTCTCGTAGGTGTAGAACCCGTTCGTCGGCCTGAGGACGCTGTCCTTGGCGACGAGCCGGGTGTTACCGCCGGTGGAGGTGCTGCCGTCGAAGCTGACGGAGGTCAACGGGTTCGCCGGATCGGCGTCGAACGTCCAGGACCACGGAGCGGCCTTCTGGAACTTCCACCGCATCTCCTGCCACTTGCTGCCGTCGACGTTGGTCGCGCGGCGGACCCGGACGCCGTCGGGGAGGTCGTCGACCGTGTGGCCGCCCAGTAGCCCGTCGATCGTCTCCGCGGGCAGGGTGGCGGGGGTGAACGCGCCGGTGCCCGTCGGGTTGCTGCGCACCTCCGCGACGCCGTTCTGGCCGGGGTAGGCGAAGTTCCAGCCCTGCCGGCCGCGGCCGACGAGGACCCAGCCGCCGCCGTCCGTCGTCATGTCGCAGTAGAACTGGTCGGGCGCGATGAGCTTCGGCGTCTGCAGCCAGTAGACCCCGTTCGCACTGGAGGGGAACTGCTGCTTGATGGCCCAGCAGGAGGCCGCGGCGCGGGCGGAGCTCTTCCCGTCCCGCTGCACGCTGGCCGCGCTGAGCGCCGCCGTCCGGCCGCCGCCCTGCGCGGAGACGGTGGCGACGACCGTGCCGGTCAGCACGGCCGCCGTGGCGACTATGGTCACGGCGCTTCTGCGATACCGGACACCACGCAGGAAACGCAATCGATCTGGCATGAACTCCCCCGGGGGGATTCGACGGAGGGGATGGCGCTGAGCAGGCGATTCGTCCGCCGCTCCAGGCGCCACGCATGAGAATGAAGTTACGTTAGTGCAGGTGGAGACCGTTGGTCAATGAATTCCACAATGCTGGAATGGCAATGTGAACAAACTCCCAGTTCGTCCGGCGGCAACGAAAAAATCAGTGATACGGCGGTAAACCGGCCCGCTTGTTCGCGCGTCCGGGACCCGCTCAGCTCGGCCAGCCGAAATCGACGCCCAGCCACTCGAACAGCTCCCGGTTATGCGGCCGGTAGAACTCGGTGAGCTCGGCCTTCGTTCCCGCGTCCATCGGCGGGGCCGGCAGGTAGTTGTGCCGCTCGGCGCTCTCCATCCGGTGCGGCGGCAGCCCGAGGAGGCCGCAGACGCGGTCGAGCGCGGCCTGCTCGTCCGCGTAGAGCTCCTCCGCGGACATGACCAGGAGGTTCTCCCGCGGGTAGTGCTCGCACCACCGCTCCAGCTGCGGCCGGTAGACGCCGCGGTCCCGGTAGCTGTTGAAGTCGTGCGGCTCGCTGTAGTACAGCGGCTCGGCGAGCATGCGCTCGACCTCCCCGCGGAGCCGTTCCGGCTCGGCGGCGAGCGCCTCCTCGAACCCGAGGTCCTCCGCGCCCTTGCCGACGGCCTCCCAGTAGTGGGAGTAGGCGCGCTTGACCGGGTCGCGCAGCACGACGATCGCTTTGAGGCCGGGCATCCGCGCGTGGATCCGCTCCACCGCGCGCGGGTCGTAAAGGTAGTACGGGCACGCCTCACCGGTCAGCGGACGCGTTCCCGACTTCTGCTCGATCCGGTCGAGTTCACTCTCGGTGGCGAAATGAGAGCGATACCAAGCGTCGCCCTTCGCATAGTTGACGTAGAAGTACCAGGGGCTTTTGAGTCCGCGTGACGCCGGAAACATCGGCATGACCAGCGGATGCTGGATCAGGTAGTTCCACAGCGATGTCGTCCCGCCCCGTTTGGTGCCGATGACCATGAAGTCGGGCAGGTGCCGTTGTTCCGCCGTGCGCATCCCGTAGGCCCGGGTGACCGAATTGGCCACGTCCTTGACGGCCCGCGGTGAGCGGTCCTTGAGACCGGCGACAAGACCCATGGTCAGGCACTCTCCCCTTGTCGGGCGCTCTTTTCCCCGGCGCCCCTGTTGCGGACCGCGCCGAGGAACTCGGCACCCCCGAGCGAGTGGCGCAGACGCCACAGCGTAGCGGCGTACCCGGCGCAGGCGACGACGGTGTAGACGGCGAAGACCAGGGCCGAGGCCCCGAAGAGGGCCCGCAGCACCACCCCGGTCAGCCCGAACCACACCAGCGCCCACAGCCCGGTCACGGCGACGCGCCGCACGTCCAGCCGCAGCCCGAGCAGATAGCGGACCTGCAGCGCCGCCGCGACCGTGTCGATCAGCATCGCCACCGCCCAGGCGGCCGCCGCGCCCGCGATGCCGAACGGCGGCACAAGCACGAAGGTCAGCACGATGTTCACCGTCAGCGCGACGGACTTGTTGGCCAGGCTCCAGGAGCTCTTGCCGCCCATGAGCAGCACGGTCTGGACGTTGCCGGCGCTGAGCGCGAGCAGCATCGAGCCGGACAGCACCGCCAGCGCGACCGCGCCGCCGGTGAACCCCTCGCCGAACAGTGCCAGCAGGAACGGGCCGAAACAGGCCAGCACCAGGTAGATGGGCCAGGACGCGAGGACGACCCACCGGGTGGCCAGCGAGTTCAGGTGCCCGGCCCGGCCTCGCTCGTCCCGCGCGAGCATCGCGGCCACCTGCGGCGCGATCGCGATCCGCGCGGCCTGCAGCACCAGCGTCCCGGTGCTGACGAACCGGTTGGCGGTCGCGTAGACGCCCGCCTCCTCGCTGGACACGAGCATCGCGACGAGCGGGACGTTGGCCCACACCAGCGCGATCTCGACCGCGGCGGCCACTCCCCGAGGTCCGGAGAACGCCCAGAACTCCCGTCCCGCCGACTTCTGCGGCGCGGGGTCCGCGACCGTTTCGTCTTCCTGCCCGCGCTCGCGTTCGGCTCGGGGCACCATCCGCCACAGCACCAGGACGGCCGCGATGAACGACGCAGCGACCGGAGCCGTCCAGGCGACCATGACGCCGGCGGCCCCCATGCCGAGCACGAACACCAGGCCGACCAAGATCGGGCGCGCACCGGGCAGCAGCACGTTGTTGATCAGCGAGTAGGCGGTGACGCTGCCCAGGCCGCGGGTGCCGCCGAGCGCCACCCGCGTCAGGGCCATGAGGCCTAGGAACGGCGCGGCGATCCGCAGCAGCGTGACGGCCGTGTCGGCATGCGCCGGGTCGATGAACCGGTCGGCGATCCAGGGGGCCGCCAGGTACGCGCCGGCCGAGCAGAGAACGCCGACGACCACCACCGGCAGGTGCGCCACCGCCATCAGCCGGCGCAGCTCGTCCCCCCGGCCGAGGACGCGCAGCCGCGCCGTCGTGCGCACCAGCCCGGTGTCCGCGCCCAGCTCGGCGATCTCGGCGACGATGGTGAACAGCGCCACCACGACGAAGAACACGCCCGCCTCGGCGGCGCCCAGCGTCCGGGCGACCACCACGGTCAGCAGGAACCCCGAGGCCGCCGCGACGATGGAGCTGATCAGCCCGATCGCCCCGCCGCGCGCGAACTCCCGCAGGTCGCGGCCGTGTCGCCGGCCGTCCCCGGACTTCTGCTCAGTCTGCGGCAACGCCGCGGTCATCCACGCCTCCCGCCTTACCGCCGGCGGATCCACGCAGGATCAGTGCGGCCGCCACGAACACCAGGACGAGCTCGGTCTGGTCGAGCCCGTAGTAGAAGAGCATCAGCGATGCCATCACCTGCACCGCGTGGAGCCAGAGCAGCGAATCCGGTCTGACGCCCCGGGTCCGCAGCGCCAGCCACCATATCCACGCGCAGAAGAACACGAGCCCGGGAAAGCCGTAGGAGAACATCAGGTGCCAGAACTCCCCCTGGGTGCCGACGGACACCACGAAGTTCTCGGACGGCCGCGGCGCCCCGTACCCCAGCACAGGGGAGTCGAGGGTCCGCACGAAGGTCTCGGTGTAGAGCCCGAGACGGTCGTTGTTGGTCGAGCTGTACTCCGTCCGGCTGTTGATCCCCGCCCCGACGCCCGACAGGAGCGCCGCGATGCCGCCGATGACCACGAGGGCGATGACCATGGCCGGCCAGCGGACATGCCCGCGGCGCAGGAAGCGGATCGCCGTGTACAGGACGCCGGCCAGGATCGCCAGGAACATCCCGCGGTTCAGCGTCGCGAACGCCGGGATGAGCGACGCCGCCATCAGGCCGACGAGCACCAGCCGCGTGAGCATCCGAGCCTGCGTGATGTACAGGACGACGAAGGGGAAGAGGAGCGCGAAGTGGCCTCCCCAGGAGTTGGTGTAGGGGAAGGGCGCGCGGGGCCGGTTGTAGGGCTTGGGCGCACCCCACGGCTGCTGGATCTCCGCGAACTGCGGATGCACGAGGGCCTGCACGTAGTCGTTGCTCTTGATCGCGCCGGGCAGGATGCGCTCGAACGGCGTCGTCAGCCCCACCTTGGGCAGCAGCACGCCGAGGAAACCGCCGATCACCACCCACACCCAGAAGACGACCACCATGCCGAGCGCGCGGCGGATCGGAAGCCGTTTCAGGCTGCAGTTGTAGGCGTAGACGAACACGACGGTGGCGGAGCCGTAGTTCATGAACTGGAACAGGAATCCGACGCCGCGGCCGAACGTGTCGATCTGCGTCCCGGCGGCGATCATCCACACCAGGAACATCACCCAGAGCCCGAACCGCGGCGGGACCCGGGTCCCGCCGCGCAGCATCAGGTGCAGCGCCATCACGGACGCGGCGATGGGCGCCGCGAACGCGCCGAGGCCGAGCAGCCACCAGACGGGGAAGGCGATGAACAGCAGCCCCAGCGGCCAGGCGGGCAGGTCCTTACGGGAGGGTGTGGCCGGAGGCGCCTCGCGCTCGCCGGGATCGGAGAGCCCCCGGTTCCGCAGACCCGGCATGGGCCCGGCGGAGCGCCGCGGCGCGGTCGTGACCACCCTCGTCGCCTCCCCTGGGAACCGGGCCGTTTTCCGTGTGGGGGAACGACCCCCCGCGCCCCCGGCAACCGCACCGGACTCCACCCGTTCCCGACCGGCAGGCGGATACGAACCATACACTCGGAGGCCGAGCCTACGCCCCTGCGCCCGGGGGATCGCGCGGCTCGGGGCCGTCGCGATCGGGGAGAGTGGAGCAGTGGACGAACGCTGGTACCAGAGGCGGTCGGTGCTGGGGGGCACCGCCTTCGCCGCCGCCGGCATCACCGCGGGCGTCGCGGCGGAGACGCTGCTGTCGCCCGGTCCGTCCCCGGCCGAGGCGGAGCAGAAAGGGCCCTGGACGTACGTCCCGCCGAACGGCTCCATCCAGAAGGCCATCGAGGACGGTGCCACCGCCATCCTGCTGGGGAACGGCGACTACCGCCTCACCGAGCCCGTCGTCCCCGTGCGCGGCTGCACCATCCGCGGCGCCGGGCAGCGGACCAGGCTGCGCGCGACGCGCTCCATGGACGCGATGATCGCGATCGGCGAGGGCCGGTCGGTGGACGGGGTGTCCGTCTCCGATCTGGTCCTCGACTGCGCCGGCCAGGCCGGCATCGGGATCGACCTCGACATCACCGGCACCGGCAGGTTCTACAAGGGGGAGCCGGACGCGGTCTGCCGGATCGACAACCTCGCCGTCTACACGCCGGAGCTGGACGGCATCGCCTACCGCGGCAGCGACACCCAGGCGTGCGTGACCAGCAGGGTCCGGGTCCGCCAGGCGGGCCGGTACGGCTTCCGGGTGGAGGCGCCCGACAGCTGGTGGATCGCCTGCGAGGCCACGACGCGGCGGCAGACCGGCGCGAGCGCCGGCTTCTACGTCGGCCCGGCCATCGCCGGTTCCGACGGCATCGGCGGGGCCAACAACTTCTTCCAGGCGTGCAAGGCCTGGTACTGCCGCGACTACGGCTGGCACGTCAAGGGGACGCGCAACAAGTTCGTCGGCTGCGAGGCGCAGGACACCAGGAGCCACGGCTGGTTCATCGAGTACGACCAGAACGTGTACACCGGATGCGTCGCCGACACCGCGAGCTCCCGCGACCTCGGCGCGAACGCGAACGAGGCCGACGGGTTCTTCGTCGGCCAGGGCGACCAGACGTCCCTGGTGGGCTGCCAGTCGTTCGACCGCCGGCCCGGGGGGCGAGGTCCTCAGCAGCGCTACGGGTTCAACGTGCCGGCCACGATGGCGGACCAGGGTCGGCTGGTGGGCCAGACCGGCTGGGACAACGCGACAGGGCTCGTCAACCGGCGGTGACCGCACCCGGCCAGTCCCGGCGCGGGCGACCCGGTGATCGGCGGGGCGTTCTCGCCCGTCTCCGTTAAGCGGTTCGCCACGAATGGGTCAAGGTATCTTGGATCGAACTCCGACGGGGAGTGGACCGCGCGGCACGCACGGCGCGCACGGCGAATCGACGGCGGCGAGAGGAACACCCGGCTGATGGACTCCACTTCGAGAGCCGACTCCACGGAGCTGGCGGAGTACGCGGCCATGCTCCGGCGGCGCTGGTGGGTGGTCGTCGCCGGTGCGCTGCTGGGCCTCGCGATCGCCGTCGCGGGCCTGTTCCTGCTGCCCAAGTCGTACGTGTCCACGGCCGTCGTGCAGGTGTCGCCCACCGACCCCGAGCAGCGCCAGAACAACAACAACAAGTCCGACATCAGCCTGGAGACCGAGGCGCAGCGGCTGCGCTCGACCGAGGTGACGTCCCTCGTCCAGAAGCGCATCGGGTCCGGGGAGTCGCCGCTGGACCTCGGGCGCCGGGTCCAGGTCAACGTGCCGCCGAACTCGTCGGTCCTCGTCATCGACTGGGCGGCGCCGAGCGCGGCCAAGGCCCGTGCGGGCGCGCAGGCGTTCGCCGAGGCGTACCTCCAGAACCGCAACGACAAGACGGTCCAGCGGCTGCAGACCCAGGCGGCCGCGCTGGAGAAGCAGATCAGCGACGTCCGCACGAAGCTCGCGACGGCCGGCGCCACGCAGCGCCGCGTGCTTGCCGGGCAGATGACCGCCTTCAGCAACAAGCTCACGGACATCCAGGTGGCCATGGCCAACGTGGACGGCGGTGAGATCATCACCAGCGCGTCGCCGCCACCCGGCCCGGCCAGCCCCGACCCGGTGAAGTTCCTGCCGAGCGGCCTCGCCGGGGGCCTGCTGCTCGGCATCGTCCTGGCGATCCTGTACGACCGGATCGACCGGCGGGTGCGGGTCGCCGGGGACGTCGAGCGCGTCCTCGACCTGCCCGTCCTGCTGTCCATCCCGCAGCGGCGCGGCAAGGAGGGGCTCGGGCTGCTGCCCGCGCGGAGCCGCAGCGGGCAGAACTTCCACGAGCTCGCGCACGAGATGACCGCGACGCTCGGCCACGGCAACCACGTCATCCTGGTCACCGGCGCCGCGCCCGGCCCCGGCTCTAGCATCGTGTCGGTCAACCTCGCCGCCGCGCTCGCCCGCACCGGCTCGAACGTCCTGCTCGTGTGCGCGAACCTCCAGTCGCCGCTGGCGTCCGACCTCCTCGGCCTGCATCGCGGCGCGGGGCTGTCGGAGCTGCTGCTCGGCCGGGTGGAGCTGCGGGACGTGGTGCGCCGCAACCACGCGCTGCCGTCCCTCGCCACCATCACCCCCGGCGCCGACGCCGACCTCGCCGCCGAGATGCTGCAGCGCGAGCAGATGGCGCGGCTGATCGGCTCGCTGCGGGAGAAGGCCCGGTTCACCGTCATCGAGGCCCCCTCCACCGAACTCGGCGCCGACGCGCAGGCCCTCGCCGACCTGTCCGACGCCGCCCTCATCGTCGTGGAGACGCCGCGCACCAGGTACGCGCAGATCCGCGACGGCGTCCGCCGCATCCACCGGATGGGCGCGGCCGTGCTCGGCGCGGTCGTCCTGCCGAGGCAGGACGAGACGGCCGTGGCGGCGCCCCCGCCCACGCTGCCCCGCGAACCCCGCGACATGCCGCCCCGGCGGCGGGACGGCTCGGCCGGCCCCGCGGCGCCCCCCCTGTCGCCGCCCGCTTCGCCGCCCGGGTCCAAGGAGCCGCGCCGCGCCGCGGCGCCGGCCGCACGCGAGCCCGGGCCCCGCCGAGACCCGCTCGGCGAGCCGGAGGGTCAGCGCCAGCGCAAGCACGCGCGGCCGCCCGCCCCGGACGCGTCCGAAGGCGGTGGCCAGGACAAGCCGAACGACAAGACCATCACGCTGGGCGCGATCAACCTGGACGCGTTCGCCTCCCCCGATGAGGACGCCGTTTCGCCCGCCGCGGACACCCTGACCGACAAGACGGCGAAGAAGCTCAACCGCCCCTGATTCCGGCGAAGGCGGAAGAGGCGGATCAGATGCCGCGGCCCCGGGTGTGGAGGGCCAGGAGGACGCGTTTGCCGGAGACGACGCCGGAGGCGACCGCCAGGGCGAACGGGACACGGCGTTCGGCCGGGTTCGCCTTGAAGGCGCGGGCCGACCAGCGGAGGGCGTCCTTGCGGCGGCCCACGGTCGCGCAGCCGAAGGCGAGCTGGCCGTACACGCGTCCGGCCGCGCCCGACTCCTCGCCGATCTCCGGGTAGTGCTCCAGGAACCACTCCAGCGCGGCCACCTTCGTCTCCCACGCCTGCGCGTAGTACGACGTCAGCCCCCACAGGACGCGGACGTACGGCTCGTCGACGTTCAGGACCGGGTGGCGGCGGGCGGCGCGCAGCGCGAGGTCCCAGTCCTCGCCCTGGCTGCCGGGGATCGTCTCGTCCACCATGCCGATGTCGATGAGCGGCTCGCGCCGCGCCACATAGGTGGACGAGTGGACGCTCATCATCCGGTCGCGGATCAGCTCGTCGTAGGTGACGCGGCCGGCTCCGGCCAGCCGGGGCAGCTCCCGGCCGTCGAAGTCGATCAGGATCCCCGAGCTGCACAGCACCGCGTCCGGCTCGCCCTCAAGGGCCTTCACCTGGGCGGCGAGCTTGCCGGGCAGCCACTGGTCGTCGTCGTCGCAGAACGCCACCAGATCGGTGTCCAGGGCCAGGATGCCGGAGTTGCGGGCACCCGCGAGGCCCGGCTCCCGGGTGTTGGCGATCACCTCGACGCGGTCGCCGGCGAGCGACACGTCCGGCTCGGCCCGGTCGAAGACGACGACGGCGCGCAGCTCGCCCTCGTAGTCCTGCGCCAGCACCGACTCCAGGGCGCGGCGCAGCAGCTCCGGCCGGTTGTGCGTGGGAAGCACGACTCCGACGGATGGGGGCATCGAGGGCCTGCCTTGTGGTCGAGGGGAGAGGGCCCGCGGGGCCGGCGGGCCCCGCGGGGCGCGGTCAGCGCGCGCCGGTGATCATGCCGGCGGCGACGGTGTTGTTGGTGGCCTCGTCGATGAGGATGAAGCCGCCGGTGAGGCGGTTGCGGCCGTAGTCGTCCACGAACAGCGGCTGCGTCACGCGCAGGGAGACACGGCCGATCTCGTTCAGGCCCAGGCCGCTCGCCTGCTCGTCGCGGTGCAGCGTGTTGACGTCCAGCCGGTAGTGCAGGTTCTTCACCAGCGCCTTCGCGGTGCGGGTGGTGTGCTTGATGACCAGCTTCGACCGCGGCGCGAGGGTGCTGTCCGGGGTCATCCAGCAGACCATCGCGTCGATGTCCTGCGCGACCTCGGGACGGTTGTGCGGACGGGCGATCATGTCACCGCGGGAGATGTCGATGTCGTCGGCGAGGCGGAGCGTGACCGACATCGGCGCGAACGCCTCGTCGACCGGGCCGCCCGGCCCGTCGATCTGGGTGATCCTCGTGGTCAGCCCGGACGGCAGGTGCACCACCTCGTCGCCCGGCTTCAGCACGCCGCCCGCGACCTGGCCCGCGTAGCCGCGGTAGTCGTGCAGGTCGGGGTCGGTCGAGGCGTGCGGACGGATCACGTACTGCACCGGGAACCGCACGTCGATCAGGTTGCGGTCGGACGCGATGTGCACGTGCTCCAGGTGGTGCAGCAGCGAGGAGCCCTCGTACCACGGCATGTTCACGCTGCGCTCGACGACGTTGTCGCCGTGCAGCGCCGAGATCGGGATGAAGGTCAGGTCCGTCACCTCCAGCTTGGAGGCGAACGCCGTGAACTCGTCCACGATCTGCTCGTACACGTCCCGGTCGTAGCCGACCAGGTCCATCTTGTTGATCGCCACGACCAGGTGCGGGACCTGGAGGAGCGTGGTGAGGAACGCGTGCCGGCGCGACTGCTCCAGGATGCCCTTCCGCGCGTCCACCAGGATGATCGCCAGGTCGGCGGTGGAGGCGCCCGTCACCATGTTCCGGGTGTACTGGATGTGCCCCGGCGTGTCCGCGATGATGAACTTGCGGCGCGGCGTCGCGAAGTACCGGTACGCCACGTCGATGGTGATGCCCTGCTCCCGCTCGGCGCGCAGGCCGTCGGTCAGCAGCGCCAGGTTCGTGTACTCCTCGCCCCGGTCGACGCTGGTCTTCTCGACCGACTCCAGCTGGTCCTCGAAGATCGACTTGGAGTCGAACAGCAGCCTGCCGATCAGCGTCGACTTGCCGTCGTCGACGCTGCCGGCGGTCGCGAACCGCAGGAGGTCCATGGTCTTCGCGGCGCCGGTCTTGGCGGCCTGGTCCGTGCCGGCCATCAGAAGTAGCCCTCCTTCTTGCGGTCCTCCATCGCGGCCTCACTGGTGCGGTCGTCGGCGCGGGTCTGGCCGCGCTCGGTGATCCGCGTCGCAGCGATCTCCTCGATCACCTCGTCGAGCGTCGCCGCGTTCGACTTCACCGCGCCCGTGCAGGACGCGTCGCCGACGGTGCGGTACCGGACCGTCGCGTCGAACTCCGGCTCGTCGTCGCCGCGGTTCGCGTAGCCCGTCTCGGCGTCCAGGAGCAGGCCGTCCCGCTCGAACACGCGCCGGGTGTGCGCGAAGTAGATCGGCGGGAGGTCGAGCTCCTCCCGCCGGACGTAGTCCCAGATGTCGAGCTCGGTCCAGTTCGACAGCGGGAACACCCGGACGTGCTCGCCCTGGACGATCTTCGTGTTGAACAGGTTCCACAGCTCCGGACGCTGGTTCTTCGGATCCCACTGCCCGAACTCGTCCCGGAACGACACCACCCGCTCCTTGGCGCGGGCCTTCTCCTCGTCCCGCCGCGCCCCGCCGAACGCCGCGTCGAACTGGTTCTCCTCGATCGCGTCCAGCAGCGGCGTGATCTGCAGCCGGTTCCGGGACGCGCGGCGCCCCTTCTGCTCGGTCACCCGGCCGCTGTCGATCGCGTCCTGCACCGACGCCACGATCAGCCGGACGCCGAGCTCGGAGACCCGCCGGTCCCGGAACTCGATCACCTCCGGGAAGTTGTGCCCGGTGTCGACGTGCATCACCGGGAACGGGATCGGCGCCGGCCAGAAGGCCTTCTCGGCCAGGCGCAGCATGACGATGCTGTCCTTGCCGCCCGAGAACAGCAGCACCGGCCGCTCGAACTCGGCCGCCACCTCCCGGAAGATATGGATCGACTCGGCTTCGAGCACGTCTAGCTGGGACAGCAGGTAATCGCAACGCTGCATGGTCTGGGGCTCTCTCCACGCTGTTCTGGCAGATGCAACCGGTGGCACGGGACGGGCGCTCGCCTTCCCACCGGGTCGAACGCCGGCCCGCCGTGTTTCAGTCCCGTCCGTGGGGCGGACGGTCAGGGCAGGGCGCCGTTTGTCTCCCGTATGCCGGTCAGCAGCGTTGACGCCGACATGGGATGGCACACCAGGATATCCGGGAGCAGGGGGTCCTTCCGGTTGTACGCGAGCGTCGACCCGTCGATCCGGGACGCGTGCGCCCCCGCACCGAGCGCGACCGCCGCCGGCGCCGCCGAATCCCACTCGTACTGGCCGCCCGCGTGCACGTAGGCGTCCACCTCGCCGAGCAGCACCGCGGAGATCTTCGCCCCCGCCGACCCGATCGGCACCAGCTCCACGTCGATGCCGTCCGAGGGGGGACGACCCCCCACACCCCCCGGAACCGCTTTGGCCAGCCTCTGAGCCAGTTGCCGCACGAACTCGGGCGGGCGCGTACGGCTGACGGCGATGCGGAGCTTGCCCGCGTCCGGCGCCGGAATGTGCAGCGGCACCTCGCGCGGAAGCGTCTTGCGCCCGGCCTCGGGCCCGGCGGTGACGGGGTCGGGGTCGCCCGAGTCCGTGCGGACGAGAGATGCGCCACCCGTCGCGTCGGTGCGGAGCGTCAGGCCCTGCGCGGGCAGCGCCACCGCCCCGGCGACCAGCCGGCCGCCGTTCTCGTCGCGCTCCCAGAGCGCCACGTGGACGGCCCAGTCACGGCGGCCCTCCTCGGAGAACTCCCGGGTTCCGTCCAGCGGGTCCACGATCCACACCCGGCGGGCGGTGAGCCGCTCGGCGTCGGCGGTGTTGCGGGTCGGGGCGCGGTCGTCGCCCTTCGACCGCTTCCCCGCGACCGACGAGCGCCCCTCCTCCGACAGGACGGCGTCGCCGGGACAGCGCTCGGCGAGCGCCGCCATGAGGTACTCGTGCGCCCGCAGGTCGCCCGTGTCCTTCAGGGCGCGCGCGTCCGCGAAGCCCATCTCGTCCCGCACGCCCAGCAGCAGCCGCCCCGCCGTGCCGGCGAGCTCCGCCGCCAGCGCGTGGTCGTCCGCCGCCCCTGCCCCGGTCATTCGTCCATCACATTCCCGACTCGACTGGTCTGCACGGTCAACTTTCTCATGCATACCCGATGACACCGCGTGCCAGGGTCACCGTCCCACCCAGCGGACGGACCGGCGCGGGCCGGTACGGGCTAGTACGCGCCCGAGCCGCGGAACACCGCCGACCAGGTCTTCCACATGATCTGGAGGTCCAGCGCGAGGGTCCAGTTGTCGACGTAGCGCAGGTCGAGCCGGACCGACTCCTCCCACGACAGGTCCGAGCGGCCGCTGACCTGCCAGAGCCCGGTCAGGCCGGGCTTGACCACCAGCCGCCGGTACACGTCGCCGCCGTACTGGGCCACCTCTTCGGGCAGCGGCGGGCGCGGACCCACCAGCGACATCTCGCCCCGCAGCACGTTGAACAGCTGCGGCAGCTCGTCCAGCGAGTACCGGCGCAGCCGGCGCCCCACCCGCGTCACCCGCGGGTCCTGCCGGATCTTGAACAGCACGCCGTCGTTGTCGTTGGCGGCGAGCAGGTCCAGCCGCCGGGCCTCCGCGTCCGCCACCATGGTGCGGAACTTCAGGACCGTGAACTCGCGGCCGCCGCGCCCGACCCGGGTCTGCCGGAACAGCACCGGCCCCCCGGACATCTTGATCAGCACCGCGATCAGGCCGAGCAGCGGGCTCAGCAGCACGATCCCGGCCAGCGCCGCCACCCGGTCCACCAGGCCCTTGAGCACCTTGCGGCCACCGTCCAGCTCCGGGTGCTCCACGTGCAGCAGCGGCAGCCCCGACACGGGCCGGATCGAGATCCGCGGCCCGGTCACGTCCATCAGCGCCGGCGCGACCACCAGTTCCACGTCGTTGCGCTCGATCTGCCACGCCAGCCGCCGCAGCGCCACCCCGTCCATCTCCGGGCAGGCCAGCACCGCCACCGAGTCGGCGCCGATCCGGTCGGCCACCGCCGCCGCCTGCGCGAAGTCGCCCAGCACCGGGACGTCCTCGACCTCGGCGACCGCGTCGTCGCCCGAGGCCAGCGCCGGCGGCAGGCACACCGCCACGATGTCCATCCCGTGGTACCGCTTCTTCCGCAGCACCCGGATCAGGTCGGCCACGGACGTGCGGTGCCCGACCGCCACCACGCGCCGCATGCACTCGCCGTTCCAGCGCTTCCGGTGCAGCCACTTGCGCAGCCGGTACCGCGCCAGGAACGCCAAGAACGTCCCCAGCGGCAACGCCATCACCACATAGCCGCGCGCCACATCGGTCTTGGTCGCGTACGCGACGATCGCGACGACCGCGGTGAGGATGAACCCGGCGCGCAGCACCCGGTGGAACTCCTCATAGCCGACGCCCACGTACCGGGGCTGGTACGCCCGGCACAGCACCAGCGTCGGGACCCACGCCAGCGGAAGCACCACGGTGAGCGCCACGTACGGCGCGTCCAGCTCCGTCGGCACTCCGGGGAACCGGAGCACGAACGCGATCACGCCGGCCATCAGCATGCTGGCGAAATCGAGGAACACCGCGAACCGGCGGTAGGATCCGCTCCAGTTCGGCGACGAGGAGCGCTTCTGGTCATGGCGGATCGATGACTCGGCCTGGACCTTGTCAACGACGGCCATAAACCACTCACCAATCCTCTGTAACACGCGCCCCGTCAGCGCGATTCACACCGAAGACGGTTGAACGCAGCCTGAGGTTCACATGCATCCTGAACCTCATTCGACCTGCATCTTACGGCCGCTTTGCCGTGGTCACGGGTGGAACGCGGGCATCCGCCCGGCAATGCACGCGAACCAGGGTGGACGCGCACAAAACGGCGCCGTGGGCGGCCGATCACCGCCGGACCGGCGCATCCGGCGGCCGGATCCGGTCACCCGGCGTGGAAGGCGTTCTGCGCCGCAGCCAGCCCGCCGGACAGCAGCGCCTCCACGGCGTCCGCCGCGCGGTCCACCTCCAGATCGAGGTCCTTGCGCTCCGCCGCGGAGAAGTCCTTTAGCACGAACGCCGCCGGATCCATTCGCCCCGGCGGCCGGCCCACCCCGAACCTCACCCGCAGATAATCCTTCGCACCCAGCGACTTCGTCACCGAACGCAGGCCGTTGTGCCCGTTGTCGCCGCCGCCCTGCTTCAGCCGCACCGCGCCAAAGGGAATGTCCAGTTCGTCATGGACGACGATCAGCCGCTCCACCGGCACCTTGAAGAAATCGCACAGCCCCTTCACCGGGCCGCCCGACTCGTTCATGAACGACCGGGGCTTCGCCAGCACCACCCGCGCGCCGGCGAGACGTCCCTCCAGCACGTCGGCCCGGGCCCGGTGCGACCTGAACTTCCCGCCGGCCCGCGCGGCGAGGACGTCCAGCACCATGAACCCCGCGTTGTGCCGGTTCTTCGCATACGAGGGCCCCGGATTGCCCAGCCCCACCACCAGCCAGAGATCCGCGCTCACCCGCACAACACTCCTCACCCAGCAGAAAACCGGCACCGACAGAACACGGTCCCCGCCGGTGCGAACACCGGCGGGGACCGTGAGAAGACCAAGCGGCCCGCGTCCCGCGCGGCCGCGCCCGCGTCACTCGGCGGCGGACTCGCCCTCGCCCTCGGCGGCCGCACCCTCGGCCGGCGCCTCGGGCGCCTCGGCCGCCGCCTCGGCCGACACGGTCGCGTCGGTGATCTGCACGATCAGGATCTCCTCGTCGGCCACCAGCGTGGTGCCGGACGGCAGCTTGAGGTCCTTCGCCAGCACCTGCGAGTCGATCTCCAGCCCGGTGATGTCCAGGTCGACGGACTCGGGGATGTGCGTCGCCTCCGCCTCCACGGAGATCTCCACCACGGCCTGCGCGAGCCGGCCGCCCGGGACCACGTCGCCCACCACGTTGACCGGCAGGTCCACGACGACCTTCTCGCCGCGCTTCACCAGCAGCAGGTCGACATGCTCCAGGAACCCCTTGACCGGGTCGCGCTGGACGTCCTTCGGCAGCGCCAGCTCCGCGCCACCGGCGAGCCCCTCGATGGTCAGCAGCACGTTCGGCGTCTTCAGCGCCAGCATCAGGTCGTGCCCCGGCAGCGAGATGTGCTGCGGGTCGGTGCCGTGACCGTAGAGGACGGCGGGCACCTTGCCGGCCCGGCGGGTGCGCCGCGCGGCACCCTTACCGAACTCGGTGCGCGGCTCGGCGGCGATGCGTACCTCGGACACGACGAAAACTCCTCAGTTGTTGCGATCCACGGCCGTCCGGCACTGGACGTCCGCTACGGACAGAGCGAATCAGGCGTTGCTCGATGCGTCAGGCGCCTCGAAGATTCTTTGCGTATCCCGGGGAGTGCGGCCCCTGTCCCGACACCGCACTGAACGACCCGGGGCATACGCGGTTGCACAAGTCTAGCCCAACCCCGCGACGCCCAACGCCAAGGCCCTAGCTGTGGCCGCCGAAGAGGCTCGTGACCGAACCGTCGGAGAACACCTCGTTGATCGCACGGGCGATCAGCGGCGCGATCGACAGCACGGTCAGCTTGTCGAACTGCTTCTCCTCGGAGATGGGCAGCGTGTTCGTCAGCACCACCTCGGAGATCCGCGAGTTCTTCAGCCGGTCCACCGCCGGGCCCGACAGCACGCCGTGCGTCGCCGCGACGACGACCTTCGTGGCGCCCTGGTCGAACAGCGCGTCCGCCGCCTTCACGATCGTCCCACCGGTGTCGATCATGTCGTCGACCACGACGCACGTCCGGCCCTTGACCTCGCCCACGACGTCGAACACCTTGACCTCGTTCGCCACGTCCGGGTCGCGCTTCTTGTGGATGATCGCCATCGGGACGCCGCCGAGCCGGTCGCTCCACCGCTCGGTGACCCGCACCCGGCCCGCGTCCGGTGCGACGACCGTGACCTGGGAGGTGTCCAGCCGGCTCTCGAAGTGCTGCGCCAGCAGGTCCAGCGCGAACAGATGATCCACCGGGCCGTCGAAGAAGCCCTGGATCTGGGCGGTGTGCAGGTCGACGGCGATCAGCCGGTCCGTGCCCGCCGTCTTGAACAGGTCCGCCATCAGCCGCGCCGAGATCGGCTCCCGGCCGCGGTGCTTCTTGTCCTGCCGGGCGTAGCCGAAGAAGGGCGCCACCACGGTGATCCGCTTGGCGGACGCGCGCTTCAGCGCGTCCACCATGATCAGCTGCTCCATGATCCACTGATTGATGGGAGCCGTGTGACTCTGGATCACGAACGCGTCGGAGCCGCGGACCGACTCCAGGAACCGCACGAACGTCTCACCGTTGGCGAAGTCGTAGGCGGACGTCGGCGTCAGGTCGACGTGGAGGTTGTCGGATACTTCCTTGGCCAGGTCCGGGTGGGCTCGGCCGGTGAAGAGCATCATCTTCTTCTGGCCGCTCGCTTTGATCCCACTCACCTCTGACAACTCCCCCTCAATGGAACTCTGCCTTACATGTGGGGTGTTGTCCCCACTCCCCGCGCACCACAACAAGACTCCGGTGCACGGTTTGCTCTGTTGTTCCGGAGGACGCCGCTGTCCCCCGCGTTCCCGCCGAAGGCGGGACGGTCCTCATCGGGCGCGCGCTACGGCGCGCCGTCCTCGTCCTTGGCCCGGCGGGCCGCCTCGGCCGCCGGCGTCCCCGGCCGCTTCCGCTCGACCCAGCCCTCGACGTTGCGCTGCCGCGCCCGCGCGACCGCCATCGCCCCCGGCGGGACGTCCTGGATGATCACCGAGCCCGCCGCCGTGTAGGCGCCGTCGCCCACCGTCACGGGCGCGACGATCATGTTGTCGCTGCCGACCTTCACATGCGACCCGATGACGCTGCGGTGCTTCTGCACCCCGTCATAGTTCACGAACACCGAGCTCGCGCCGATGTTGGAGTACTCGCCGATCTCGGCGTCCCCCACATAGGTCAGATGCGGCACCTTCGTGCCCTCGCCGATGTCGGCGTTCTTCGTCTCGACGTACGTCCCGACCTTGGCCCCGCTCGCCAGCCTGGTGCCCGGCCGCAGGTACGCGTACGGCCCGACCGACGCCTCCGGGCCGATCTCCGCACCCGCGCACACCGCGTTGATCACCGACGCGCCCGCGCCGACCGTCGTGTCGGTCAGCGTGCAGCCCGGGCCGACCCGCGCGCCTTCGCCGAGATGCGTGCGGCCGTGCAGCTGCGTTCCCGGGTGGATCTCCGCGTCCTGATCCGCGGTCACGCCCACGTCGATCCAGGTGGAGGCCGGGTCGATGATCGTGACACCGGCCCGCATGTGCGCTTCGAGGATCCGGTCGTTCAGCTGCCTGCGCGCCTGCGCCAGCTGGACCTTGTCGTTCACGCCCTGGGTCTCCACCCAGTCGGCGGCCAGGTGCGCGCCGGCCCGGTGCCCGTCCCCGCGCATGATCGCGACGACGTCGGTGAGGTACTCCTCGCCCTTGGCGTTGTCGGTGGTCACCCGCTTCAGCGCGTCCGCCAGCAGCGCCCCGTCGAACGCGTACATGCCGACGTTGATCTCGTTGATGGCGCGCTGTCCGGCGGTCGCGTCCTTGTGCTCGACGATCGCCTCGACGCTGCCGTCCGCGGCACGGATCATCCGCCCGTACCCGGTCGCGTCGGGCATCTCGGTCGTCAGGACGGTGGCGGCGTTCCCCTCGTCCTCATGCGCCTCGACGAGCGCCCGCAGCGTCTCGCCCCGCAGCAGCGGGTGGTCGCCGTTCGTGACCACCACGGTCCCGTTCAGCGCGCCGGTCTGCTCCAGCGCCATCCGCACGGCGTGCCCCGTCCCGCCCTGCCGTTCCTGGACGGCGGCCTCGGCGTCCGGCGCGTGCTCGGCGAGATGTGCGACGACCTGCTCGCGCCGGTGCCCGACGACCACGACGAGCCGCTCGGGCTCCAGTTCGCGGGCGGCGGCCAGCACATGGCCGAGCATCGTGCGCCCGCACAGCTCGTGCAGCACCTTCGAGGTGCGGGACTTCATCCGGGTGCCCTCGCCCGCGGCGAGAACGATGACGGCGGCCGGGCGGCTCGCAGCGCTCACAAGGAGGCTCCTCGGCATCGCGGACGGGATCGGTTCACGGGCCCGCCACCTGCGACATCACGCCACGGCGAACCCGACACGGGCAGGATACCGCCCGCTCCGCACCTGTCACCCCGCCGCCCACCCCGAGGCGACCCTTCAGACATTTCAGGCAGTTCCGCCGCCAGGAGTCGAACCTGGAGTCTTTGGGACCAAAACCCACTGCGTTGCCAATTACGCCACGGCGGATCGGCAGGACCTCATCCCCACCCGGGGCGCCTGCGGGGCCCACGATACCGGCCGTGGGCACACGACCCCACACCTATTACCTCGGCCTGCGCTGGGCGATGCCCGAAGTCTGCCTGTTCGTCGGGATCGGTTTAGAGCGTCCCGTGCGGGCAAGCCATCTCGGTGTCGTCCGGCCCGAGCCAGGGCGCGGACGGCGCGGCGGTCTCCGCGGGGGCGGGCACGCCGCGGCACAGGGGTCGAGTGTGTCGCCGGTCGGCGGCACATCCCGGGATCCTTTGCCGCCGGTCGAGCGTTCGTCCTGGTGAGGGCCTTCCATGCGCCCTTCCGCGGCAGGCCGGTCGTTGTCTGTTTCGCAGGAGAGTTTTGTGGCGTATGAGGCAGTTTCTCGCTGATTTTACCGTTCGCCACTGGGCAACTTACGGATGCGTAGGTTACGTTGGCGTAGGTAAGGCTGCCGCGAGTCGCAGGAAGTGGTGACGCATGACAACAGCCCCGACCATGGATCCTCCCCGCCCGCAGGGGCGTCCCGAACTCTCGCCCGATACGCAGGGCAACGCCGAACGGGCGCTCGTCGCCGCGTTCACCGGGCTGCCCTTCCTGGCTCTGTTCGCGGCCGTGCCGCTCGCCTGGGGCCGGTTCCTCGGCTGGACGGACGTCGTGCTCACGATGGTCTTCTACGTGCTGTCCGCGGCGGGCATCACGGTCGGGTACCACCGGTACTTCACGCACGGGGCGTTCAAGGCCAGGCGCGGGCTGAAGATCTTCATGGCGCTGGCCGGGAGCATGGCCATCGAGGGGCCCGTCATCACGTGGGTCGCCGATCACCGGCGGCATCACAAGCACTCGGACAAGGAGTTCGACCCGCACTCGCCGTGGCGGTTCGGCAACGACTGGAAGGCACTGAGCAAGGGGCTGGCCTGGGCGCACTACGGCTGGCTGTTCGACGCCAACAGGACGTCCAAGCCGCGGTTCGCCAAGGACCTGCTGAACGACCGCGACATCCGGCGCATCCACCTGGCCTTCCCCGGGCTGGTCGCGGTGTCGTTCCTGCTGCCGGCGGTGATCGGCGGGCTGGTCTCGATGTCGTGGACGGGGTTCCTGACGGCGCTGTTCTGGGCGGGGTTCGTCCGGATCACGCTGGTGCACCATGTGACGTGGTCCATCAACTCGATCTGCCACACCTTCGGCAAGGAGGAGTTCGAGGTCCGTGACAAGTCCCGCAACGTGTGGTGGCTGGCGATCCCGTCGCTGGGCGAGTCGTGGCACAACCTGCACCACTCGGACCCGACCTGCGCACGTCACGGCGTCCTGAAGGGGCAAATCGACATCAGCGCGCGAATCATCTGGGCGTTCGAGAAGATGCGCCTGGCCCATGACGTCCGGTGGCCGAACCGCGACAGACTGGCGGCGAAGCGCACTAAGCAGGCGGTTTGACCGTCACAATTGATCCCGTGACAGAACCCGCTCCCAGGCCCCGCAGAAAGCGGATGACCGGCAAGGAACGACGCGAACAGCTTCTCGACATCGGCCGGACGCTGTTCGCCGAGCGCGGCCTGGACGGCACGTCGGTGGAGGAGATCGCCTCGGCGGCCGGTGTCTCGAAGCCCGTGGTGTACGAGCACTTCGGCGGCAAGGAGGGGCTGTACGCGGTCGTCGTCGACCGGGAGTTCGAGCGGCTGCTGAAGCTCGTCACGGACGCGCTGGACTCGGCGATCCACTACCGCAGCAAGCTGGAGAAGGCCGCGCTGGCACTGCTGGAGTACATCGAGGAGCACCCGGACGGGTTCCGGATCATCGTGCGCGACTCGCACGGCGGTACGGGCACCGGCAGTTACGCCAGCCTGCTGAGCGAGATCGCCGGTGAGGTGGAGTACATACTGGCCCAGGAGTTCGACCGGCACGGGTACGACGACAAGTTCGCGCCGCTGTACGCGCAGAGCCTGGTCGGCATGGTCGCGTTGACGGGCCAGTGGTGGCTGGACGTGCGCAAGCCGCGCCGCGAGGACGTCGCCGCGCACATAGTGAACCTGGCGTGGAACGGGCTGGCGGGGCTGGAGCCGAGGCCGTCGCTCGACCCCCGCCAGCGCCGCAAGGAGCTGGAGCGCATGGAGAAGCGTGCGGAGAAGGCCGCGGCGAAGGCCGAGAAGGCTGAGGAGCGGGCGGCGGCGAAGGCCGAGAAGGCCCAGCGCAGGGGGCGGCGTGATTTCGAGGAGATCACCGACCCGTCAGCGTGACGGCTGCAGGAATTCGAGCCGGTTGCCGACCGGGTCGTCGGCGTAGAGCCGGCGGTGCCCGGGAAAGAGATCGTCCGGCCTGGCCTCGTGGCCGGCGGCGTGCAGGCGCGCGGCGAGGGCGTCCAGGTCGTCGGCGAGCAGCCCTGGATGGGCCTTGCGAGCGGGCCGGAAGTCATGCTCGATGCCGAGGTGGAGTTCGACGCCGGGGCCGCGGAACCAGGCTCCGCCGCGCTTGGCGAGTTCCGGCGGCTTGGGGATCTCGTCGAGTCCGAGTACGCCGGAGTAGAAGGCGCGGAGCCGGTCCTCGCTGCCGGGCGGGGCGGCGAGCTGGACGTGGTGGACACCGGTGATCATGGTCGCCTCCGGAGGGTGGCAACCGGCGGCCGCCCGGAGTTCGTCCGGGCGGCCGCCGGCCAGGGGTCGCCGGTCTCGGGTCGCGAGTCCGGGTTCTGCGGACGCCGCCCGTCCGTCCGGGTTGGCACCGCAGGGGAACGAGTCGCTTCCCCCGGCGGGCCGGGCGGCATCACGTCTAGGGCCTCCGGGTGGCGATCACGAAGATCCTCCGGAAGGGGAACACGGTGCCGTAGGGGGCGGCGGGGTAGGCGCGCCGGAGCCTTTCCCGGTAGTCGGCGAGGAACTCTTCGGTCTCCTCGGGGTCGAGTGCCGTCAGGACGGGTCGCAGCGCGGTCCCCTTGACCCATTCGAGGACGGGGTCGTCGCCGTGGAGGACCTGGGCGTACGTGGTCTCCCAGGCGTCGACGGCGCATCCGTGGCGGGTGAGGAGGTCGAGGTAGCCGGCGGGGTCGAGGACGGGCGCGTCCCGCTGGAAGGACCCGAGCTTGCCGCGCCACCTGTCGGAGCGGCCGAGTTCGCGCAGCAGGACGTGGCTGGGCGCATTGAAGTTGCCGGGGACCTGGAAGGCGAGTCGTCCGCCGGGCGTGAGGGCGTCGGCCCATCGGGGCAGCAGGTCGAGGTGTTCGGGGACCCACTGGAAGACGGCGTTGGAGAAGACGAGGTCGACGGGCCCTTCGGGCTTCCAGGTGGCGACGTCGGCGACGCGGAAGGCGAGCCGTCCCGGGATCTCGTGCTCGCGGGCCTTGGCGATCATCTCGGGTGAGGAGTCGAACGCGTCGATGACGGCGTCCGGCCAGCGGGCGGCGAGGGTGGCGGTGAGTTCGCCGGAGCCGCAGCCGAGGTCGGCGACGCGGGCGGGCGGGGTGCCGCCGAGGCGCCCGGCGAGTTCGGCGAAGGGCCTGGCGCGCTGATCGCTGAAGATCCCGTACTGCGCGGGGTCCCATACGGCTTCGCTTTGTCTTGACATCAAGAGACATCTTGCCCGACCCATATCTTGATGTCAAGAGTCTTGGCGCGGCCCAGTCGGTCGACGGATGCGGCCGCGCCTGCGCTGTTCCTAGGCTCCCCGGCATGACGAACGACAGCGGATGGGCCCTGGCGCTCGGCCCCGGCGGACCGGTGGGAACGGCATGGCTGCTCGGCCTCGCGGCCGGACTGCGCGAGGCGGGCGTGGAACCGGCGGACGCGGGGCTGGTCGTCGGCACCTCGGCGGGCGCGATCGCCGGCGCCGCGATCACCACGGGACGGGATCTGGCGGCACTGGCCGAACTGCCGCCGCCCAGCGGCCCGCCTCCGGCGGTGGACGGCTCGGTCATGGCGCGGGTGTTCGAGCTGGGCCGCGACCCGGCGCTGGATCCCGGCGAGGTCAGGCGGCGGATCGGCCGGCTGGCGCTGGACACGGGGGCACTGCCCGCGCAACGGCACCACGCGAGCATGAGCTACCTGGTGGGGACGGACACCTGGCCCAAGACCCGGCTGCTGATCACCGGAGTGGACGTGGAGTCGGGCGAACCGGTCGTGTGGGATGCGTCGAGCGGCATCCCGCTCTCGCTCGCGGTCGCCGCGAGCAGCGCCGCGCCGGGTTTCGCCGAGCCGGTCACGATCGGCGGGCGCCGCTACCTGGACGGCGCGTTCGCGGGCTGGTCCAACGAGGAACTGGCGAACGGGGCCCGACCCCTGGTCGTCATCGAACCGCTGCCCCACATGTCACACGGCGGCGGGGACGTCTGGATCGTCCCCGACGAGCGGGCGCTGGAGGCGTTCGGGCCGAACGTCGGCGACCGGTCCCGGTGGGCTCCGGTCTACCGGGAAGGGGTCCGGCAGGCGCCGGAGGCCGCGGAACGGATCGCCGGAGCGCTCGCCCTCCATCGCTGATCGGCACCGGCTTTCTCGATATCAAGACAGGTAGGGTGTCGGCATGCGCGATGAGGTCGACAGGCTGGTCGAGGCGTGGAACACCGAGCGTCCGGACCTGGACGTCCGGCCGCTTCAGGTCCTCAGCCGCGTGTCCCGGCTGGCCCGCCACCTCGACCGCGCGCGCCGCGCCGTCTTCGCCGACCACGGCCTGGAGTCGTGGGAGTTCGACGTCCTCACGGCGCTGCGCCGGGCGGGCGCCCCGTACCAGCTGAGCCCCGGACGGCTGCTGCGCGCGACCCTGGTGACGTCCGGCACCATGACCAACCGCATCGACCGGCTGGCCGCGGCCGGGCTGGTGGAGCGGCACCCCGACCCCCAGGACAAGCGCGGCGTCCAGGTCCGCCTCACCGAGGTCGGCCTGACCCGCGTCGACGCGGCCTTCGCCGACCTGCTGGCCCGCGAGCAGGCGATCCTGGAGACCCTCTCCCCCGACCAGCACGACGCCCTCGCCGCCCTCCTCCGCACCCTCCTCATCCCGTTCGACTCCGACACCGAACGCCACTAGGTCAGGGTGGTCTCCAGAGCGGCGGCCAGGCCGCAGAGGTGTTCTTCGGCGTCGGCGGGGCCTATCAGCTGGACGGACGCGGGGAGGTGTGAGCCCGGCAGCGGGACGGGCAGGGCGAACGCGGGGAGGCCGGCGACGTTGATCTGGCCCACCAATGAGGTGAGGACCAGGTCGGATTCGTCTGCCTCGTCGGGTTCGGGGGTGACGCAGGGCAGCACGGGCAGGGCGATCGCGGCGTGCCGGGTGAGGATCGCGTCCAGTTCGGCCCTGAGCGCCTTCTTCACGCCGAGGGCCCAGTCGAGCTTCCCAGCGCCGGACACCTCGTGCATGGTCTGGAGGCGCCTCGCGATTCGTCCGCTCAGCCTGGCGGGTTCGGCGAGCAGGTGCCCGTCCAGCCTCCACGCCTCATCGCTGATGATCATGCCGTTGGCCGTGGCCGCGTCGGCGTAGTGCTCGGACGCCACATCGGTGATGGGGCCGAGGCGGCGCAGCGCCTCGTCGACGGCGGCGTCGATCGCGGGGTCGACGCCGTCCACGCGGAGGCGCGCGATCGTCCCGGCCGGGTCGTACGGGACGGGGGCGAAGCCGGGTTCGAGCAGCGTCATGCCGAGGACGACGGCGGCGACGTCGCGGCCCATCGGCCCGACGATGTCCAGGGTCGGCGAGAGCGGGTACACGCCGTCCAGGGGGATGCGGCCGTTGGTGGTCTTCAGCCCGGCGATGCCGCAGCAGGCGGCGGGGATGCGGACCGACCCGGCCGTGTCGGTGCCGAACGCGACGTCGGCCTCGCCGGTGGCGACGGCGACCGCGGAGCCGCTGGACGAGCCGCCCGGCACGCGGGACGGGTCGAGCGGGTTCACCGGCGTGCCCGTCCACGGGTTGACGCCGTCGGCGACCATGCACAGTTCGGTGAGGTTGACCTTGCCGGTGATGCGGGCGCCCTGCGCCCGGGCGGACGCGACGACGGGTGCGTCGGAGGCGGCTGGTCCGGCGCGCTCGGCGACGGCCCGGCAGCCCGCGGTGGTGGGCAGGCCGGCCACGTCGATCGCGTCCTTGACGGCGAGGCGCGGGCCGTCGCCCGGCTCGTCCGTCCTGATGATCCAGGTCGTCATCCAGGGATGATCCCCGCTCCGACCCGGATTTTCCAGCCCGTGCCGGTCAGGTGCCGGTCAGCCGAGATCCTCGGCGAGCATCAGCCACTCCTCCTCGACCGTGGCGGCCTCGGACTGGATCTCCTTGAGGCGGGCGTCGAGCTCCTGGAGCTTGGCGTAGTCGGTGGCGTGCGCGGCGAGCTGCTCGTGGAGGCCGGCCTCCTGCCCGGCGAGCTTCTCCAGGCGGCGTTCCAGCCGGTCGAGCTCCTTGCGGGCCTTCCAGTCCTGTCCGCCGGCCTTTGGTTTCGGGGGCGCCGGCTCGTCCCGGGCGGCGCCGGGTTTGGGCGCGGTCCCGGCCGCGCGGCGTTCGAGGTACTCGTCGACGCCGCCTGGCAGCATCGACACCCGGCCGTCGCCGAGCAGCGCCACGACGTGGTCGGTGATGCGTTCCAGGAAGTACCGGTCGTGGCTGACGACGACGAGCGTCCCGGGCCAGCCGTCCAGAAGGTCTTCGACCTCGGTGAGCGTCTCGATGTCGAGGTCGTTGGTGGGCTCGTCCAGGAGGAGGACGTTGGGTTCGCCCATGAGGAGGCGGAGAAGCTGCAGACGGCGGCGCTCGCCTCCGGACAGGTCGCCGACGGGCGTCCACTGCCGGTCGCCGGGGAAGCCGAGCCGTTCCAGGAGCTGGCTCGCCGTCCATTCGCGCTTGCCGACCGTGATGCGGCGGCGGATCTCCTCGACCGACTCCAGGACGCGCCGCGAAGGGTCGAGATCCTCCAGGTTCTGCGACAGATGCGCGAGCTGGACGGTCTTGCCCTGGACGACCGTGCCGGAGGCGGGCCGCACCGAGCCGTCGAGCAGACGCAGCAGGGTGCTCTTGCCGCTGCCGTTGACGCCGACGAGTCCGACGCGGTCGCCGGGGCCGAGCCGCCACGTCATGCGCTTGAAGAGGTCACGGCCGCCGAGTTCGACGGTCGCGTCCTCCACGTCGTAGACGGTCTTGCCGAGCCGCGCGGTCGCGAACCGGGTCAGCTCCACCGAGTCGCGCAGCGGCGGCTCGTCGGCGATGAGCGCCTGCGCCGCGTCCACCCGGAACTTGGGCTTGGACGTGCGGGCCTGCGGGCCGCGGCGCAGCCACGCCAGCTCCTTGCGGAGCAGGTTCTGCCGCTTGGCCTCGGTGGCGGCGGCGATCCGGGAGCGCTCGGCCTTGGCGAGGACGTAGGCGGAGTAGCCGCCCTCGTAGCGTTCGACGCTGCCGTCGACGACCTCCCACGTCCGGTCGGTGACCTCGTCAAGGAACCAGCGGTCGTGGGTGACCACGAGCACCGCGACCTTGCGGTCCTTCAGGTGCCGCGCCAGCCAGTCGATCGCCTCGATGTCGAGGTGGTTGGTGGGCTCGTCCAGCATCAGCAGGTCGGACTCGGGGACGAGGAGCCGGGCCAGCGCGACGCGGCGGCGCTCCCCGCCGGACATGCCGGCGAGCGGAGCGTCCAGGTCGAGGTCGGCGAGCAGCCCGCCGAGGATGTCGCGGACGCGGACGTCGCCCGCCCACTCGTGCTCGGCGCGGTCGCCCAGCACCACGGACCGGACCGTGGCGCCGTCCGGGAACTCGTCCCGCTGGGTCAGGTAACCGAGGCGGACCCCGCGCGCGTGGGTGACGCGGCCGTCGTCGGGTTCGGTCTCCCGCGCGAGGACGGACACGAGGGTGCTCTTCCCACCGCCGTTGCGGCCGACGACGCCGACGCGGTCTCCCTCGTCCAGGCCGAGGGACACGGCGTCGAGCAGCGGCTGGGGCCCGTAGGACTTGGCGACGTTCTCAAGATTGATCAGATTCACGACGCCTGCAGTTTATTAGCCCGCGGAGGCCCCTCGGCGCGGCCGGGCCTTCAGACACCCGGCGGCGGCCCGCCCGGCGCTCCCGGCGGCGGCGCTCCCGGCGGCGGACCGCCCGGCGCTCCCGGCGGGGGACGGTAGCCGGTCCCGCCCTCTCGCCGCCTCTGCATGCTCAGGACCACGATCAGCGGAACGGCGACGACCGAGCCGAGGACGACCGGGATGAGGATGATCTGGACCAGGCCGATGGACGCCATTCCTCACGCTCCAGGCGGAGGGCCCACAGGGCCGCCCGGTGGCGGACCGCCCGGTGCTCCCGGCGGACGGTAGGCGGTCCCGCTCTCCCGCCGCTTCCGCGCACTCACGGCCACGATCAGCACGATCACCGGAACGGCGATGACCGCGGCGAGGACGATCAGGATGAGAAGGATCTCGACCACGCCGATCCCCATGCTCACGCTCCAGGCGGCGGGCCCGCCGGCCCGCCCGGCTGACCAGGCTGACCTGCCTGACCCGGCTGACCGAACTGATCCGCCTGATCGGGCTGACCCGCCTGATACGGCTGACCCGGCTGACCCGGCTGATCGGGCTGGCCTGGCTGATCGGGCTGGCCTGACTGATACGGCTGACCCGCCTGATACGGCTGGCCCGGCTGACCGGACTGGCCAGGCTGATACGGCTGGTCGGGCTGATACGGCTGACCGGGCTGACCCGGCTGACCGAACTGACCCGCCTGATCGGGCTGGCCTGGCTGATACAGCTGACCCGGCTGATAGGGCTGGCCGGGAGCGCCGGGCGGGCGGTAGGCCGTGTCCGTGCGCTTCCGGGAGCTCGTGACCAGGACCACGACGAGGACCCCGGCGCCGATGAGGACGACGAGGAAGATGATCGCGAGGAGGAGCGCGGCCGTCATGCTTTGTCCGCCAAATCGTGGTTGAAGCCGGGACGCCCCGAGCCTACTGGCCGCCCGCCTCCCCCTGCACGACCTTGCCGGACACGACCGTCCCGGAGCCGGCCGTCCCTGGTCCGGCCGTGCCCGGCCCGCCTGTGCCGCCCACGACCTTGTCGGGCGCGTTGCGGCTGAGGGCCCGGTCGCGGCGCACGGCCAGCAGGACCAGCGTCGCCATCATGGCGAGCGCCACGAAGCCCAGCAACCCGGACAGATACGTCATCGCTCCACCTCGCCGGATGAATCGGTGCCGGAGGGAATCGGTGTCACGGGTAGATGACGCGCAGTGTGGGGGTGAAGTTCGCTTGTGTGACGAGCGCAGCTACCGCCGCGCGGTCATACCAGTGTGGCGCCGGGGACAGGGCCGTGCGCCCGGACGATCTGCTCCGCGACGCCGGCGCCGTGCAGCGCCTCCGCGAGGCCCACGGCGTCGTCGTCCGTCTCGGCGAGGAACGCGCAGGTGGGACCAGAGCCGGAGACGAGCGCACCGATCGCGCCGAGATCGCGTCCGGCGTCGATCGTGCGGCGCAGCGACGGGCGCAGCGACAGCGCCGCGGGCTGCAGGTCGTTCGACAGGGTCGCGCCGAGACCCTTGGGGTCGCCGGTGGCGAGCGCGGTCATCAGCCCCTCGGACACGGTCGGCCACTGCGCCGTCTCCTCCGCCTCCATCCGGAGCCGGTCGCACTCGGCGTAGACGGCGGGGGTGGACAGGCCGCCGTCCGCGGTGGCGAACACCCAGTGGAAGGTTCCGCGGGTGAGGGCGGGGGTGAGCCGCTCGCCGCGCCCGACGCCGACGGCGGTCCCGCCGAGGACGGCGAACGGGACGTCGCTGCCGAGGTCCGCGCCGATCTCCATCAGGTCGTCGCGGGTGAGCTGATCCCGGTCGTCCCAGAGCCGGGCGCAGGCGACGAGCGCGGCGGCGGCGTCGGCGCTGCCCCCGGCCATGCCGCCGGCGACCGGGATCGCCTTGCGGATCCGCAGCCGAACGTCCGGCCGGACGCCGAGGCGCTCCGCGACGAGCCTCGCCGCCCGGGCCGCGAGGTTGTCCTCGTCGGTGGGGACGCCGCCGATCGCGACGCGCGAGTGCGGGGCCGCCTGGACGCTCACCTCCAGCCGCCCCGACGGCTCGGCCGTCACCTCGTCGAACAGGGACACGGCGTGGAACACGTTGACGAGGTCGTGGTAGCCGTCATCGCGGAGCGGCCCCACGCCGAGCTGCAGGTTGACCTTGGCGGGGACGCGTACCGTCACTGCGTTCACGACGGAAACCCTAGAGGACGCCTACCCGCCACTGGTCACGGGTAGGTTGCGGGGGTTGAAGTAGGGCGTGGTGGCGAGCTCGCGCAGCGCTGACGTCGCGTGCTTGTCACCGGTCACCGAGTACGCGCGGCGCTTGTCGCGGGCGTTCTCGGCCTGCTCGTCGGAGTTGAAGTACACGACCGCCTTGACCTGCGGGTCCTGCAGGGTCTTGGCGGCCGCGCGGAGCCATTCGGCGCGGCGCGGGCCGTAGGACTTCGGCACCCCGAACTCGGCGATCATGATGGGCTTGTGCCGCTTGCGCGCCCACTCCATGAACAGCTTCACGGCCTCCGACAGGTCGCGGTAGTCGTAGTCGCCGCCGGGTGCGGCGTCGGCGCAGATCCAGTCGACCTGGTCGTCGCCGGGGTAGTAGGAGCCGGCGTCCGCGCCGCTGAAGCCGCGGGCGGTGGGGCACCACACCCACGCGACGTTGTCGACGTTCTCCCGCTTGAAGATCTCACGCAGGTGCTTCCAGGCGGCGATGAAGTCGGCCGCCGAGTGGACGCGTTTCCGGCCGGACGACTTGTCCATGTCCCGCGACCAGCGCAGGAAGACCGGCTTTCCGAGGGCCTTGATGGCGCGGGCACGCTGTTCGATGAGGTCGTCGTACTCGCCCTGGGCGATCTCCCGGGTGTCCGCGCCCGCCCAGGTCAGCAGCAGGTAGCGGTTGCCGTCGGCGACGGACTTCTCCAGCCCGCCGGGGAAGTCGCTCTTCCAGCCCCGGTAGCTCTGCACGATGTCGAGCTGCCGGCCGAGCTGCTGCTCGAACCCGGCGACGGGCGCCATGCCGGGCTTGCCGGCGTCCTTCCCGGACGGCGACGCCGACGGCGAACCGGACGGAGAGCCCGACGGAGAGCCGGAAGGAGACGCCGAAGCGGAGGCGGACGGCCTGCCGGTGCCCTCCGGCGGCACCCAGGCCCCGAAGTAGGCCCCGTTCGCCGGCGGGACGGGGGCGACGCCCGCCCGCGCCGTCGTCGTGATCTTGGGTGCCGCGCCCGCGCCGTCACCGCAGCCCGCGGCCATCGTCGCGACCATGCCGACGGCCGCGAGCAGCGCCGTCCCCACGATCGGCAACCTGGCCCGCGACGTCCGCGAACGCGCCTTCACATCGACCTCCGGCTCGTGCTGATCCGCTGAGTTCCCCCGAGGGAGCCTTCGCCTAGGGTGTCTGAGGGTGATCTCCCCGGCGTGAAGGACCATACTCGGCAATCCGGGCGAAGGCGGCCACGTCCAGCGCTTCGCCCCGGATCCGCGGATCGACGCCGGCGGCGCGCAGCGCGTCCTCGGCGGCGGACGGGGACCCGGCCCACCCCGCCAGAGCGGCCCGCAGCGTCTTGCGGCGCTGCGCGAACGCGGCGTCGACCACGGCGAACACCTCCTCCCGGGACACCGCGCCCGGCGGCCGGTCGCGGCGGGTGAACGCGACGAGGCCGGAGTCCACGTTCGGCGCGGGCCAGAACACGGCGCGGCCGACGGCCCCGGCGCGGCGGGCGTCGCCGTACCAGGCGAGCTTCACCGACGGCACCCCGTAGATCTTCCCGCCGGGCGCGGCGGTCATCCGGTCGGCGACCTCGGCCTGCACCATGACGAGCGCGGTCCGCAGCGACGGCAGCCGGGCCAGCAGGTTCAGGACGACGGGCACGGCGACGTTGTAGGGCAGGTTCGCGACGAGCGCAGTGGGCGCCGGCCCCGGCACATGTGTGATCTTCATCGCGTCGGCCCGCACGACCTCCAGGCGTCCCGCGAGATCGGGCTCGCGCGTGGCCGCCGTGGCGGGCAGCTCCGCGGCGAGCACCGGGTCGATCTCCACGGCGACGACCCGCCGCACCTCCGGCAGCAGCGCCAGCGTGAGCGACCCCAGCCCCGGCCCCACCTCAAGGACGACGTCCTCGGAGGACAGCTCGGCCGCCCGGACGATCCGCCGGACGGTGTTCGCGTCGATGACGAAGTTCTGCCCGAGCGTCTTCGTCGGCCTGATGCCGAGCCGCCCGGCCAGTTCCCGCACGTCGGCCGGCCCGAGCAGTCCCCTGGTCTCCCCCACGCCCCGATTCTCCCCTGTCATTCCGGGGGGACGTCCCCCGGGACCTCCGCCCGCCCGGTCAGGAGAACAGGAACCTCCCGCAGTTGGGCCACTGCCCCTGCCAGCGGCCGTTCACCTTGTTGTAGAGGAGCTGCGCCCGGTAGGTCTGCTCGCCCGCGCTGGCGTCGGAGGGCTTGCCCGTCCCGCCCACCGACGCCCAGGACGCCAAGGAGAACTGGTAGAGGCCGTAGTAGCCGGCCGGGTTCACGGCCTTCGGGTTGTTGTGGGACTCGCAGTTGGCGAGCCCGTGCCAGTTCAGCCGCGCCGCCGAGCCCCCGCCCCCCGACTTCGGGCCCACCGCGAGGATCCGCGCGACCGGCTTGCGCGTCACCTTCTGCGCGATGACCTTCTTCACCTTCTTGCCCTTGCGCCGGACGTACGCCATCTTCACGATCTTGAGGCCGGGGCGCCCCTTGCGCAGCTCCTTCTCGCTCCACGGCGGGACCGACGAGCTCTTCTTGCGGACCGTCGGCGCGGGCGTCTTCACGACCTTGGTCACCGGGTCCGACAGCAGTCGCATGATCTTGATCACGTCCCCGGCGGGCCGGTCGGCGGCCGGCTTGACCAGGTCGTGCGGCCCGAGCGCGACCTTCGCCTGCTCCAGGACCTGCTGGACGGTCGTGCCGGTCGTCATCGTCTCGGTCTTCTTCGCGTCGACCACGATGACGACCTTGCGCGGCGCGGGGGCGCTGGTGCGCGGCGCGTCCGCGACGGCTCCGGTGTTCTTCTGGCCCGCCCCGTCTCCGCCGCACGCCGCGGCCAGCAGCACGGTCGCCAGCAGCGCGGCGGTGGGCATGAGCGTGCGACGCACGGGTTTCCAAGGCACGGGGGGTTCCTCCAGGGGGCCGGGCTCGGGGGCGCCCGTTCAACGGGCCAGAGATTAGAGCCCCTCGCCCGTCTCCGCCACCTCAACGCCCCCACAGGCCCCTTATGGGCGGTATGTCCCCGTCTGTCCGCCGGTCACCAGGAACCGAAGGCGCGCTCCCCGTTCGCGGCGATCGCGGCGCACAACTCCGCCAGGTCCACGTCCTTGACCTCGGCCATCGCGCGCACGGTGTGCGGGATCAGGTACGAGGCGTTCGGCTTGCCGCGGTGCGGGATCGGCGTCAGGAACGGCGCGTCGGTCTCCACGAGCAGCAGGTCGAGCGGCGCCGCCTTCAGCGCCTCCCGCAGCGGCTCGGCGTTCTTGAACGTGACATTCCCGGCGAAGCTCATCAGATAGCCGCGCTCGGCGCAGATCCCGGCCATCCGGGCGTCGCCCGAATAGCAGTGGAAGACGACCGTGTCCGGCGGGCCCACCTCGTCCAGGACCGCGAGCACGTCGTCGTGCGCCTCCCGGTCGTGGACGACCAGGGCCTTGCCGGTGCGCTTGGCGATCTCGATGTGACCGCGGAACGACCGGTGCTGGTCGTCCTTCGGCGCCCAGTCCCGGTAGTAGTCCAGGCCGGTCTCGCCGATCGCGCGCACCTTCGGGTGCGCGGCCAGCAGCTCGATGTCCGCCAGGACGGCGTCGGAGATCCCCGTCGTCTCGTTCGGGTGGATCGCGACCGCCGCGTACACGTCGTCGAACTCGTCGGCGGCGTCCACGGCGAACCGGGAGGACGGCAGGTCGCAGCCGATCGTGACGATCCGCGTGATGCCCGCCGCTTTCGCCGACTTCAGCTGCTCGTCGACGGGCGTCTCGACGATGTCGAGATGGCAGTGGCTGTCGAAGACGTCGACAGGCAGGCGCTCGGGAAGCGGCGGGTACGACCGTGAGGCCTGCCCGTCCCCGTCTCGGCTCACGTGTTCTCCAGCCTCGCGAGTTCCTCGTCCACCACGGAGGCGTCGAGCTTCTTGAACAGCGGTGTCGGCTTGGCCAGCGGCACGCCCGGCTTGATCGGCGTGGACTCCCAGCGCGCCTCGGTCGCGTAGTCACCGGTCAGGACGCGGTAGTCGGGGCCGCCCTCCTCCGACACCGTCGTCAGCTCCGGCATCCCGCTCCACACGCCCTGCCCGCCCAGCATCTCGTAAACCTTCTGGGACGAGTTCGGCAGGAACGGAGTCAGCAGCGTCTTGGCGTCGTCCACCACCTGGAGGGCGGTGTGCAGGATCGACTTGACGCGCTCGGGGTCGTCCTTCAGCTTCCACGGCGCCTGGTCGGACAGGTACTTGTTGGCGTCGCGGACGACGTCCAGCGCCTCGGTGATCGAGTTCTTGAAGCGGGACCGTCCGAGCTCGGCGCCCACGGCCGCGAACGCGGCGCGGCTGCGCTCCATCAGCGCCCGGTCGGCGTCGGTGAGGTCGCCCGCCTCCGGGATCGCGCCGAAGTTCTTCGCCGCCATGTTCACGGACCGGTTCACGAGGTTGCCCCACGCGGCGACCAGCTCGTCATTGTTGCGGCGGACGAACTCGGACCACGTGAAGTCGGTGTCCTGGTTCTCCGGCCCGGCGACCGCGACGTAGTAGCGCAGCGCGTCCACGTCGTAGCGCTCCAGGAAGTCCTTCACGTAGATGACGACCTGGCGGGACGAGGAGAACTTGCGGCCCTCCATCGTCAGGAACTCCGACGACACGACCTCCGTCGGGACGTTCAGCGCGCCCAGCGAACCCGGCGTGCCGCCCTTGTCGCCCTGGCCGCCGTAGCCGAGCAGCATCGCCGGCCAGATCTCGGCGTGGAAGACGATGTTGTCCTTGCCCATGAAGTAGTAGGACAGGGCCTCCGGGTCCTGCCACCAGGCGCGCCACGCCTCCGGGTCGCCGGACCGCCGCGCCCACTCCACCGACGCGGAGAAGTAGCCGACGACCGCGTCGAACCACACGTACAGCTTCTTCGCCGGGTTGTCGCGCCAGCCGTCCAGCGGGATCGGCACGCCCCAGTCGAGGTCGCGGCTGATCGCGCGGGGCTGCATGCCGTCGAGCAGGTTCAGCGCGAACTTCAGCACGTTCGGCCTCCACTGGCCCTGCTTGCCGCGCAGGTACCGGCCGAGGACCTCGGTGAACGCCGGCAGGTCGAGCATGAAGTGCTCGGTCTCCACGAACTTCGGCTTCTCGCCGTTGATCCGGGACACCGGGTTGATCAGGTCGATGGGGTCGAGCTGGTTGCCGCAGTTGTCGCACTGGTCGCCGCGCGCCCCGTCGTACCCGCAGATGGGGCAGGTGCCCTCGATGTAGCGGTCCGGAAGCGTCCGGCCGGTGGACGGCGAGATCGCGCCCATCGTCTTGGTCGGGTAGATGTAGCCGTTGTCGTACAGGCCCTTGAAGATCTCCTGGACGACCGCGTAGTGGTTCAGCGTCGTCGTCCGGGTGAACAGGTCGTAGGTCATGCCGAGGCCGTGCAGGTCCTCGGCGATCACGCCGCTGTACCGGTCGGCCAGCTCGCGGGCGGTCACGCCCTCCTTGTCGGCCTGTACCTGGATCGGCGTGCCGTGCTCGTCGGTGCCGCTGACCATCAGGACCTTGCTGCCCGCCATCCGCTGGTAGCGGCTGAACATGTCGGCGGGCAGCGCGAAACCGGAGACGTGCCCGATGTGACGGGGCCCGTTGGCGTACGGCCAAGCGGGCGCGGTCAAGATATGACGGCTTGACGAGGACATGGAATCAAGGGTAGTCGCGTCACGGGCGCCCCGGCACGCGAGTAACCTTGCCAGGCATGCCCCAGACCACCTCCGGCGAGGCCGTCGAGCCTGCGGTGACCGGCGTCGCGCCGGACGACGGGCCGCCCCGGGGACTCCCCGTACGGCTGGCGCGCCGGGTGCGGCGGACCCGCCGGGTCGTGTGGCTGTCGCTGCTGGTCGCGGCGTCTGCGGTGGCCGCCCAGTGGGCGGTCATGACGCCGCCGCTGTACTTCGACCCGTACTACGTGTGGCTCGCCGCCCGCGACTGGCCCGACATCCCGCTCGGCCAGTGGCCGTTCGACGAGGTCCCGCACCAGGTCACCCGGATCGGGCTGGTGCTGCCGGCGCGGCTCGTCCAGGAGGTTCTCGGCGACGGGCAGGCCGCGTACTTCGTCGTCGCCGGGGCCGGCGGCGCCGCCTTCTTCGTCGGCACGTACCTGGTCGTCCGCTCCCTGTTCGGGGACGTGGCGGGCGTCGCGTCCGCCGCGACCCTGCTCATCCACCCGTTCTTCACGATGACCAACCCGTACGGCCACGAGATCACCTGGTCGACCGGGGTGATGCTGCCGGACATGCCGGGCGCCGGGCTGTTCACGATCGGGATGGCGGGCCTCGTCGTCGCGGGCCGCAGAACCGGGCGGGCGCAGACGCGCATGCTGCTCGCCGCCGGAGTGTTCCTCGGCGCGTCGTTCCTCGTCCGCGAATTCTTGGCGTTCCTGTTCCTCGCCATCCCCGCCTACCTGGCGCTGCTGCGGATCCCGTGGCGCCGCAACGTCACGGTCGGCGCGCCGATGCTCGCGATCCTCGTCCTGAACTTCGTCCACAACCAGATCGTGTGGGGCGACCCGCTCGCCGGGCTCATGTCGGCGGCCGAGCACGGCGGCCAGTCCCGCGACTATGTCACCCGGGAGCTCGCCGCCCGCTCGTTCCTGCGCGCGATGCACGACTGGAACCCGCTCGGCCTCGTCTTCACCGCCGCGCTGGCCCTCACCATCGCCGGCTGGGCCGTCACCCGCGACCGGCGGCTCGCGCTGGTCCTGGTGTGGTTCTTCACCCTCGCCGTCCCGCTGACGCTGTTCTCCGGCGTCCTCGACCCGGACAGCATCTCGCTGCGCGCCTGGCTGCAGCGGTACTGGTTCGCGGTGCTGCCGGCGCTGCTCGCCGGCGGGTTCGGGTCGCTGATCCTGATGTTCCGGATGGTGCCGCCCGGCCTGGTGTCCCGGCTGCGGCTGCGGACCGTCGTGGTGCCCGTCCTCGCCGTCGCGCTCGGCGGGACGTACGCGGTCGCCGCCGTCCGCGCCGTCCCGGACCTGCCGCGCGACAAGGCGTGGAACGAGCTGCGCGGCTACCTCGGCGACCACCGCGACATCACGCTGATCTGCGCCGACCGGCGGCTCGCGCAGACCCTCACCTTCTACACCCGCGACATGTGGGGCCGGCCGATCTGGCGCGGCGAGATCCGCGACTTCCCGCACTACCTGGGGCAGGTCCCGCGCAACGCGACGGAGGGGCCGATGCTCTACACGCGCTGGCGCGGCATGGAGTCGCAGATCGGCGGCGGCTGGCGCCCGTCACCCGCCGCGGGATGGACGCTGATGTGGCGGTCGTCCGACGGGATCCTGCAGCTCTGGAATCCGCCGCCGCCCGCGCCCGGGGACTAGCGGGACCAGGCGACCCAGTCGCCCTCGACCGTGCGGCGTCCGTCGACGACGTGCCAGCCGGGCGGGGCGCCCTTCGGCCAGGACGCGGTGGCGGGCTTGCCCTTCGGCCATGCCAGCACGACCAGGTCGACGTTCTGCGGCGGAGCGGTCCAGCGGGCGTCGAAGACGCTGCCGTCGCTCCACCAGGCCCAGTAGTACTGGGAGAGCCGGATCGTCCACCAGACGTTCCAGTCGACGGCGATGGACCGCTGCTTCGCCAGGTCGACGTTGCGCCGCAGGTCGGTGTGCGCGGTCTCGGCGCGCACGAGGGGCCGCGCGATCCGGTCGGTCGCGGTGACGCACATGCCGACCGCGACGAGGGTGAGCAGGCCCGCCAGCAGCAGCGGGCCGTGGCGGCGCAGTCCGGCGGCCGCGACCGCCAGGGCGAGCAGCACCAGGCCGGTGAGCGTGGCGTGCCAGAGGCGGAACGCCGTCCAGTCCCAGGTCAGGAACGACGTCTCCGGGAAGTCGTAGGCCGTGTAGGTGTACTGGGTGAGCAGGTCGCCCGCGTACCACTGGACGACGCACGCGGCCATGACCGCCATCCCGGCCGCCGCGCACGCCGCGCACAGCAGCGTCCGCCGTGACGCGCGCGCGAGGACCGCGACGCCCACCATGAACAGCACCGGCGTGACGCAGGCGAGGTAGCGGCCGTACACGTAGTTGCCGATCCGGTACTCCACCGGCAGCGCCGCCGAGGTCGCGAACGCGATGCCCGCGACGATCGCGAGGAGACCGAGCGCCAGCGCCCGCACCTGCCCGGGCGTGCCCGGCGCCGTACGCGGGCGGATGGCGAGGAACGCCACGGTGACGAGGCCGATCGCCGCCACGCCGCCGGTCGCGACGGCCTGGTACCAGACCTGGCCTGTGCCGAGCGACAGCATCCAGCCCCACCCGTCCAGCGTGGTGAGGCGCCGGACGACGTTGCCACCGAGGTCGTTGTCGCCGGCCGGGTACATGTGCGGCAGCAGCGATCGGTTCAGGAGCATCCCCGCGCCGGTCCCGGCGGCGAGGACGAGCGCGGCGGCGGACGCGTCGCGCCAGGACCGCCAGCGCCGCACCATCGCGATGCCGAGCAGCGCCGCGTGCACGACCAGCAGGATCGCGCCGCGCGTGTGGCAGGCGTAGGCGTACGCGACCAGCAGCGAGGCGCCCGTCCCGGACAGCGTCAGCCGGACGGACGCGCGGCGCCCGGCGGGCGGCGGAGCCGTCAGCCACGCGTGCGCGAGCAGCAGCCAGCCGACCAGGATCACCGGCAGGATCGCGTCCGTCAGCACGAACTCGGAGTAGAACAGCACGCACGGCAGCAGCGCCGTCACGTGCGCGAAGACGTACGACCAGCGCCGCCGCAGCCGCAGCCGGCGCAGCAGCAGGTAGGCCAGCGGCAGCATCGCCGCGCTGACCAGCGCGTTGATCACCAGGGCGGCCCGGTACACGCCGACCGGGCCGGCGCCGATCCAGAACGCGGGCGTCAGCAGCAGCGGGTAGCCGCCGCGGTAGACCGTCCCGAACGACATGTCGGCGTCCGGGCCGCCGGTCAGGACGCGGGCGGCGAACAGGTAGCCCGACTCGTCCGGCGTCGCCACCGGCACCGTCTGCCCCGATCCGAGCCACAGCCGGACCGCGACCTGCGCGGCCCAGCCGAGCACGAACAGCCAGGCCCAGCGGCGCCGGTCGAGCCGGGACGGGGTGGCGACCGGATCCGGCGGCGCGGCCTGTGGCCGGGTGACCGCCGCGGCGGTCGGCGACGCGGCGTCCGGCGGCGTACGTGTGCTCATGGGCGTACGGCGCGCCGGGCGCGGGCTGCCGGGGAACGAAGATCCATCGACGGTCAAGCCTGTCACAGTGCGGGCGGTGCGCCGGTCCCCGGCTCGGGAACATTCAGCAACTTCTCACGATTCGGCACGGTCCGTCCTGTCATGTTCTCAGATGGTGACGAACATCGGACGGCCCGGAGCACGCGCCGCTCCGGGGGGTGCCCGCGGCCGGTCAGCTCTCGGGTGCGTCGCCCTCGTCGCCGTCGTCGTCCGCCGACAGGTCCGCCCTGCGGGCGCCCGCCTTCGCCGGCTCCTGCCCGGGCTGCTCGGCGTCCGTCCTCCCGGCCTTGTCGGCCTTCGCGGCCTCGCTCCTGGCGACCTCGTGCGCGGCGGCGTCCACGACGCCCGCGGCCTCCTCCGCCACGTCGACGATCGGCGGGTGCTGGCGGCGGCGGATGCCGAGGATGCTGACGAACAGGGACGCGAAGATGGCCTGGAAGCTCATCACGAGCGCGGTCGCGGCGGGCACGACGATGCGCAGCGAGTGCCGCGGGTCCAGCTCGCCGAAGCTGTTCACCCGCCAGTGCAGCAGGGACGCGACGAGACCGCCGAGACCGGCGACCGCGAGCAGCCCGCCGATCAGCAGGCCGCGCTCCAGGCTCCACCAGTCGATGAGCTTCTGCACCCGGCGGTCGTGCGGCAGGAATCCCTCCTGCATCGCATAGACCTTTGTGAGCAGCGCGAACAGCACCGCCTGGAAGCCGATGATCAGTGCTGCGGACGCGCCGACCAGCGTGTCGACGTCGAACGCGATCTCCCCGACGGTGACCGGGCCGGTCGACAGCGCGATCCCGGCGACCAGGCCGAGCGTCATGAAGACGAGACCAGGGATGAGGAACAGCCAGCGGGGGCTGTAGAGCATGAGGAAGCGGAGATGACGCCAGCCGTCACGCCAGGTGTTCAGGTGCGGGGCGCGGGTCCGGCCGTCCGGCGACAGCGTGGTCGGCACCTCGCGGATGTCGTAGCCCTGCAGGGTCGCCTTGACGACCATCTCGCTGGCGAACTCCATGCCGCCGGTCTGCAGGCCGAGCCGCAGGATGGCTTCCTTGTCGAAGGCGCGCAGCCCGCAGTGGAAGTCGCCGATCTTGCTGCCGAAGAAGAGCCGGCCGACGAAGCTGAGCACCGGGTTGCCGAGGTAGCGGTGCAGCGGCGGCATGGCGCCGTCGGCGATGCCGCCCTTGAACCGGTTGCCCATCACGAGGTCGGCGCCGTCGCGCAGCTCGTCCAGGAACGGGCCGAGGGTCGTGAAGTCGTAGGAGTCGTCGGCATCGCCCATCGCGACGTACCTGCCGCGCGCGGCCCGGATGCCGCCCATCAGGGCGTTGCCGTAGCCCTTGTCGATCACGGGCACGACCCGGGCGCCCGCGTCGCGGGCGAGCTGCTGGCTGCCGTCGGTGCTGCCGTTGTCGGCGATGACCACCTCGCCGTCGATGCCCTTGTCCTCGAAGAAGCCGATCGTCTTGCGGACGCAGGTCTCGACCGTCTCCGCCTCGTTCAGACATGGCATCACTACGGAGAGTTCCACGCGTTCTCCTTCGTTACCCCTGGTGACCGTCTGCGGTGTTTTCCGATAATCTCTGTTGTTCCGCGGAGGCGGCCCGTCGTCGTTCATGATGCCTGCCGAGGACGGGTAATGATGGCCGCTCTCGTCAAGAGCACCCGTATCGTGTTGCCCACTTGCAACCGAAAATCCCACTCTGGATCGGTCGCGGGCGGCAGGCTAGGACGTCAAGCATACGGGCACGGCGGCCCGGAAAGGGTGGGACGGCTGTGACGCGTGCGGGAGAACGCAGTGCCACCGGACCGGGGGCCGGACATCGAAGGGGAGGTGCGGCAGTGGCGGGGGAATCGCCGCGGGGCACCGCGCTCGACGAGACGGCACAGGGCGGCACGGCCCTGGCCACGGCCGATGAGGCCGCCACGGCGGACGACACGGCGGGCGGTGCGGCCCCCGATCCGGACGCCTCCCCGGACGCCGCCGCGGACACGGCGCCGGACGACACGCCCGATGGCACGGCGACGGCCACCGACACGGAAAAATCCGTTAAGGACCGTCCGGAATCCAATGCCAAGGCGGGACCGGAAACGGGCGCCCCTGCGGACGAGACCGCCGAGCCGGACGTCCGGCGGCGGGCCCGCGGCCTCTGGACGCTCGCGCGCCGCCACCCCACGTTCAGTGTGATCATTGCCACAGCGGCCCTGCTCCGGCTCGTCGCGATGCTCGGCTACCAGCCGGTGATGTTCTTCAACGACAGCTTCGACTACCTGAACGTCGCGATGGACCCGTACCCGCATCCGCTGCGGCCCGACGGGTACTCGTTCCTGCTGGTCGTCCTCAAGCCGTTCCACAGCTTCGCGCTCGTCGCCGCGATCCAGCACCTCATGGGCCTCGCCATGGGCGTGATGATCTACGCGCTGCTGCGGCGCAAGTTCCGGCTGCCCGGCTGGGGCGCGGCCCTGGCGTCCGCGCCGGTCCTGCTGGACGCCTACCAGCTGCAGCTGGAGCACCTCGTCCTGTCGGACACCATGTTCACCTTCCTGGTGATGTGCGCGGTCACCCTGCTGCTGTGGCACGACCGCCCGACCTGGAAGATCGCCGCGGCGGTCGGGCTCATCGTCGGGATGGCGTGGCTGACCCGCTCGGTCGGGATGCCGGTGCTGCTCGGCGTGCTGGTGTACATGCTGGTCCGGCGCAGCGGCTGGCGGCTGATGGCGGTCACGCTGGCGGCCTGCATGCTGCCCGTCCTGGCCTACATGGGCTGGTACAAGGCCGACAGCGACAAGTTCGCGATCACCGAGAGCAACGGGATCTTCCTGTACGCGCGGGTCTACAAGTTCGCCGACTGCCACGAGATGAAGGACCTGCCGGTCAGCGAGTACCCGCTGTGCACCGAGCCCGCGAACCGGCTGCCCAACTCCCAGGACGGGATCTGGAACGCCCGCTCCCCGCTCAACCGCTACACCGGCACGCGGTTCAGCCCCGAGAACAACAAGCTCGGCAACGACTTCGCCAAGCGGGCGATCATCGCGCAGCCGGACGACTACCTGCGGGTCGTCGCGCACGACTTCTTCCGGGTCTTCCGGTGGAAGCGGACCGTGTTCCCCGACCCGGCGACGTACTCGCAGTACGAGTTCGGCAAGACCGGCCGCCCGCTGCCCGACTGGCACATGCCGCACGGCGGGACCGCGTCCCAGGACGCGCGGGGCTACGAACAGGGCGACGCCCGCACGCAGGTCGTGGAGCCGTTCGCCGGGGTCGCCCGCGGCTACCAGGACGTCTTCTACCTGCGCGGCACGATGGTCGGCGGCATCCTGCTCATCGGCCTGGCCGGGCTGATCCCGCTGTGGCGCCGGTTCGGCGGCGAGGCGCTGCTGCCGTGGACGCTCGCGACCGGGCTGCTGCTGGCGCCGGCGGCCACCGCCGAGTTCGACTACCGCTACGTGCTGCCCGCCGTCCCGCTGGCGGCACTCGCCGCCGGGATGGCGTTCACCCCGGGGGCCCGCCGCACGGTCACCGGCTGGACCCGCACCCTCGCCGCCCGCGTCAGGACCGGGAAGACCGCCGAAGACGCACCGCAGGAGAGCCGGCCGAGCACCGGCGTCCCCGCCTGACCGGCGCCTGGAGCGGAGCTCCAGCGGAGCGGAAGGCGCCGGTCAGGCGGTACTTGCCGGGGGGGTGTGGGGGGTCGCCCCCCACACGGGTACCGACCCGGCCCCGGCGTCGCGCCGGGGCCGGAGAGCGACCGCGGGTCGGGGCTACCAGGCGTGCATCCGGCGGAGATGGAAGACCATCGCCACGTCGCTGCCACCGCGGGCCTTCGGGACCTCGGCCTGCTTGCCGCGCACCGCGGACAGCGCCTTGACGTTCTGGCCGCCGCAGGTCGGGCAGGACCGGTCCATCCAGGGCGTCGTGCAGGGCTGGCCCTTCATCTCGTAGATGACGGCCTCGTTGCCGTGACCGTCCCCGGAGTGCCGGACCTCGAAGTCCTCGTCCCAGGTCGTCGCGCAGCTCAGGCACTCGAAGACCCATACCTCATGGCTCGACCACACATCCTGCACGGCACTCACCCCCTCGCTGACCATCTCGCCCGCGTTCCGATTCCATGGTGACTCGGCCGAGCCCATACTGGCCCCCGGTCGCACGCCACCGAGTTGCGTTATTCCCAGAAAGAACCGTTTGGACCGTTCCGATGCCGTGACTATTTCCTGGCTTTGACGACTGCGTCGTAAACGACTCGCTTGGGGGCGCCGTTCTCCCGGGCGATCTCCGCGATGGCCTGCTTGCGGGGCGTCCCGGCCTCCTCCCGGGCGGCGACCGCCGCGGCCAGGTCGGCCGGGTCGGACAGCCCGCGCGGCTCGGGCGCGCCGCCGACGACCAGCGTGATCTCACCGAGCACGCCGTCCGCCGCCCACGCGGCGAGGTCGGCGAGCGGCCCGCGCCGGACCTCCTCGTAGGTCTTGGTCAGCTCGCGGCAGACCGCGGCGGGACGGTCCGCGCCGAACGCCTCCGCCATGGCCGCGAGGGTGGCGGGCAGCCGGCGCGGCGACTCGAAGAACACCATCGTGCGGGGCTCGCCGGCCAGCGCGCCCAGCCGCCGGGCGCGCTCGCCCGGCTTGCGCGGCGGGAACCCCTCGAAGCAGAACCGGTCGGTCGGCAGCCCCGACACCGCCAGCGCGGTCGTCACGGCGGACGGCCCGGGCAGCACCGTCACCGGGACGCCCGCGGTGACGGCCGCGACGACGAGCCGGTACCCGGGGTCGGACACACCGGGCATGCCCGCGTCGGTGATGACCAGCACGTCCCGGCCCGCCAGCAGCTCCTCCACCAGCCCCGCCGCCCGCGCCCGCTCGTTCAGGTCGTTGTACGACACGACGCGCGCGGCGAGCCCGACGCCGAGATCGCCCGCGAGCCGGCGCAGCCGGCGGGTGTCCTCGGCCGCGATCACCGGCGCCTCCGCCAGCGCCGCCCGCAACCTCGCCGACGCGTCCTCGGCCCGTCCGATCGGCGCCGCGGCGAGCAGCAGGGTCCCAGTCACGCACCTATCCTCCCAGGGGGCGACCCCCTGGAACCCCCGTTACGGGCGGAAGGCCGTTTCCCGATCCGCTCCGCGTCTCGTGAAACGGCCTCCCGCCCGACGGGCCGTGCGACCTCCGGGCGTGACCGCCCTCCGGCCACCCGGCCGGTGACCGTAGCCGTGCCGTCTTTACCCAGGGCGGCGCCCCACTCGAACCCCCGTACGATGACAGGATGGCGACGACGGATCTGGCTTCCGCCCCGGCCATCGCGTCCCGGCGCAGGCCGCCACCGCTGCGCGAGTGGCTCGCCCCCGCGATCCCGGGGAGTCCATGGCTGTCCTGGCTGGGCCCGCTGCTGGTCACGGCGCTCGCCGGGTACCTGCGGTTCGCCGGGCTGGGGTCGCCGAAGGCGGTCGTGTTCGACGAGACCTACTACGCCAAGGACGCGCTCGCCCTGCTGAAGTTCGGCTGGGAGCACAACACCGTCGAGAACGCCGACAAGATGCTCATCGCCGACACGCACGCGAACATCTGGGGCAGCGGGCCCGCGTTCGTCGCGCATCCGCCGTTCGGCAAGTGGATGATCGCGGTGGGCGAGTGGATGTTCGGCGCGACGCCGTTCGGGTGGCGGTTCATGCCCGCGCTGGTCGGGACGCTGTCGGTGCTGATCCTGTGCCGGGTCGCGCGCCGGATGACCGGCTCGACGCTGCTCGGCTGCGCCGCCGGGCTGCTGCTGGCGCTGGACGGCCTGGAGTTCGTGACCAGCCGGGCCGCGCTGCTGGACATCTTCGTGATGTTCTGGATCCTCGCCGGGTTCGCCTGCCTGGTGAACGACCGGGACCGCTCCCGCCGCGACCTCGTCGACAGGATCGAGCGCGGCGAGACCTCGGTGTACGGCCCGTTCCTCGCGCACGGCTGGCGATGGGGCGCGGGGATCTGCCTCGGCCTCGCCTGCGCCACCAAGTGGACGGGGATCTTCTACGTCGCCGCGTTCGGGGTGATGACCGTCCTGTGGGACTACGGCGCCCGCCGCGCCGCCGGAGTGCGGTCCCCGTTCGCCGGGATGGTGCTGCTGGAGGCCGTCCCGGCGTTCGTGCAGATCGTCGTGGTGGGGCTGGTGGCGTACCTGGCGACCTGGTGGGGGTGGATCTTCAAGCCGGGCGGCTGGGGGCGCGGTGACGTGTCCAGCAGTGTGCTGCTGCGGCCGTTCGAGGCGATGCCCGACCTGTGGAACTACCACGCCCAGATGCTCAACTTCCATACCGGGCTGGACGCCAAACACCCGTACCAGTCGTGGCCGTGGGGATGGCCGATCCTGCGCCGTCCGGTCGCGTTCTTCTATACCGAGCCGAAGTCGTGCGGCGCGGACCGCTGCTCCCGCGAGATCCTCGGGATCGGCACCCCCGCGCTGTGGTGGGGTGCGCTCGCCGCACTGATCGTCGTCGTGTTCATCTGGTTCTTCCTGCGCGACTGGCGGGCCGGGGCGATCCTGCTCGGTTTCCTCGCGGGCTGGCTGTCCTGGTTCCCGTCGGCGTTCGCCGACCGGACGATGTTCCTGTTCTACGCGACGCCGCTGATCCCGTTCATGGTGCTGGCGGTGGTCCTGGTATTGGGCTACCTGATAGGACCCGCGCCTGCCGTGATGGCGGGCGCGCACGCGGCGAGACCTGGGCAGGGCCCGTACGGCGAGGCATTCGCCACCGCGCACGACCTGCCCGCCGATGCGCATGAGGACGGCGGGGCGTACGCTCCGGTCCCCCTCGCCCAGGGGGCGGGGATCAGGCGGCTGGTCGGCGCGGCCGCCGCGGGGGCGTTCCTGCTGGTGGTGCTGGCGAACTTCGCCTACTTCCATCCGATCCTGTCGGCGCAGACGATCCCGTACGACGACTGGCACAACCGGATCTGGTTCAAGAAGTGGGTATGACGCGCGGCTAGGCGACGGCCTCCACGGGGACGGCGGCGGGACGCAGCGTCCTGGCGCCCAGCAGGCACAGGACCAGGGCGAGGGCACCGCCCGCCCCGGCTCCCGCGAACGCGCCGGGGACACCCGCCACGTCCTGCCCGACGCCGGAGACGAACGAGCCGAGCGACCCGCCGGCTCCGACCGCCGCGACGACCCACGCGAACGCCTCGGTGACGGTCCCGCTGGGCGCGAGCCGGTCGACGAGCGTGAAACTGCACGCCAGCACAGGCGCGAGGAAGACGCCGGAGACGAACGCCAGCGCCGACATGACGACCAGGCCGGGCGCCATGACGAGCGGGACGTATCCGGCGGCGAGCGCGGCCAGCAGCCAGGGCAGCCGGTGGTGCGGCTCGCCCGCCCACGACCGGGCGCCGTAGACGATCCCGCCGGTGAGGGCGCCGCCCGCCATGCACGCCAGGAGCAGCCCGGAGGCGAGACCCCGGCGCTGCTCCTCGGCGTAGGCGACGACCGCGACGGCGTAGACGCCGAGCGCGATCCCGGCGCAGGCGAGCGACAGCAGCAGGACGCGCAGGCCCGGGGAGCGCAGCGGCCCGGCCCAGTCGGAGGCGCGCGGCGCGCCCCGCCATCTGCGGGACGGCCCGGACAGTGCGACGACGAGGGTCCCGGCGATGCCGAGGGCTCCGGTGATCAGCAGCGCCGTCTCGGTGTTGACGACGGCCGCGGCGACGACGAGCAGCGGCCCGACGGTGAAGATGATCTCCTGGGCGGCGGCGTCCAGCGCGTAGGCGGCGTCGACCTGCTCCGGGCCGTCCAGGACGTCCGGCCACAGGGCGCGCAGCCCGGCCTCCAATGGCGGTGTGGCGAATCCGGCGACGAACACGGCGGCGACCGAAACCGGCAGCGGGTGCGCGCCCACGGCGGCGAGCAGGACGAAGCCGGCGGCGGCGGCGCAGGCGGCCGGCAGCAGGACGCGCGGCTGGCCGAACCGGTCCATGGCGCGGCCGAGGACGGGCTGCCCGGCGGCCGTCGCCAGCCCGAGGATCGCGGCGAGGGTGCCGGCCAGGGTGTAGCCGCCGCCGTCCGCGCGGACGTGCAGGACGACGGCCAGCATGCCCATCCCGTTAGGCAGCCGGCCGAGCAGGGTGCCGCCGAGCAGCCGTCCCGCGTACGGCCTCCGCAGGAAGACGACATAGCCGCGCATCGATTCGGCCCCCGGATTCCCGTCATACGTAGTACTTACCGCGTCATACGTACCACTTCCGGGCGGGTCCGCTCTAGTCTGAATTCGTCACATTCATCCTCCGGGAGGCGCAGGTGCCGGCAATCAGCCGTCCCACCAGCAAGGACGTGGCTCAGGAGGCCGGGGTCTCGCAGTCCACGGTCTCGCTCGTGCTGGGCGGCAAGTGGAGCGGTCGTGTCTCCCCCGCCACCGCGCGCAGCGTGCGGAGCGCGGCCGAGCGGCTCGGCTACCGGCCCAACCAGGCGGCCCGGAACCTGCGTCTCGGCACGACCCGGACCGTCCTGCTGATGGTCCCGACCCTGACCGCGCCGTTCTTCGGTCCCGTCTACACGGGCGCGGCGAGGGTGGCGGCCCGGCACGGCTTCGGGGTGGTGGTCTCGACCTGGCCGGACGACGCGGTGGGTCCCGCCGACAGCCCGTTCGGGTCGGACGAGGCGATCGACGGCGTCCTCGCGTCCTCGATGGCCGTGGAGGCGCTCGCCGAGTTCCGGGGCACGCCGGTCGTGATGCTCGACAGCGGCCCGGACGAAGCCGTCCCCACGGTCGGCTTCGGAGTCGCCGACGGGATGCGCGCGATCGCCGGGCACCTCGCCGGGCTCGGCCACCGCCGGATCGGGCACGTCGCCGCCGCCGTGGACCAGTGGACGTTCCGCGCCCGCGGCGACGCCCTCACCGCCGCCGTCGCGGCCCTGCCCGGCGGCGTCCTGACCCGGGACCCGTGCGCGATCGACGTCACGGCGGCGAAGGACGCCGCGACCCGGCTGCTGGCGAGCTCCGATCCGCCGACCGCACTGGTCTGCGACGACGACCTGATCGCGGCGGGCGCGTACAAGGCGGCGCGCGCGCTCGGCCTGGACGTCCCGTCCGATCTGTCGGTCACGGGGTTCGACGACGTCCTGCTGGCGACGGCGCTGGAACCCGAGCTCACGACGGTCCGGCTGCCCGCCGAGGAACTGGGCGCGCAGGGCATGACGGCCCTGCTCGACCTTCTCGCCGGCCGCCGCCCCGCCTCCCGCGTCCTGCCCGGCGAGCTCGTCGCCCGCGCCTCGACGGCCATCCCCGCGGACCGGGTGCGGCAAAGCCGGGTATAAGGGGGCTCATGGGATCCCATCCGTCCGAGACCGATATCGAGCGGCATCCGGAGAACCGGATCGGCAGCGCACCGCCGCGGACGCGGGCCTGGCGGGACGGCAAGGTCGAGGCGGAGGGCTTTCCCGTCGCGGAAGTGAGCGACTACCTGGAGCGCCCGGACGTCGTCGTGTGGCTCGACTTGTGCGGGCCACGGCACGAGGACCTGCACGTCGTCAGCGACGAGCTGGGCCTCGACCCGGTCGCCGTCGAGGACGCCGTGTCCCGGCACGAGCGGGCGAAGCTCGACCGCTACGACGGCTACGTGTTCCTCAACGCCTACGTCCCGCGGGTCCGCGACGGCGAGCTCGCGATGAACGAGCTGTCGGCGTTCATCAGCGAACGCGCGCTGGTCACGGTCCGGCAGGACGGCGCCTTCGACGTGGACGAGCTGATCAAGCGGTGGGACCAGAGCCCGGACACCGAGGTCGGCGAACCGACCGCCGCGTTCCTGCTCTACGGCCTGCTCGACCTGGTCGTCGACCTGCAACTGGAGGCCGTGCAGGCGCTCGACGACGAGGCCGACGCGGTCGAGGACCTGGTCTTCGACGACAAGTTCCCGGTCAAGGAGATCCAGCGGCGCAGCTACCGGCTGCGCAAGAACCTGACCGCGCTGCGGCGGGTGGCGCTGCCGATGCGGGAGGTGCTCAACACGCTGCTCCGCCGCGACCTGCGGATCGTCCCGCCGCCGCTCGTCCCCTACTACCAGGACGTCTACGACCACACGCTACGCGCCGCGGAGTCGACGGACGGCCTGCGCGACCTCGTCGCCGACCTGCTCGACACGCGGCTGGCGCTGCAGGGCAACCGGATGAACGAGGTGATGAAGAAGGTGACCAGCTGGGCGGCGATCATCGCGGTGCCGACCGCCGTCACCGGGTTCTACGGGCAGAACGTCCCCTATCCGGGGTTCTCCCAGCACTCCGGGTTCATCATCAGCACGATCATCATCGTCGTCCTCAGCGTCATTCTCTACCTGATCTTCAAGCTCCGCGACTGGCTCTGATCGATTCACCTCGCCAGGTCACGGCACACAAATATCAATTTCCATATTGAATTCCGCGCTATATCAATATTGGACATGACCTTCGCCGTTCTGGTCTGCTCTCCGGCATGACGAAGAACACCACCCGAGCCGGGCGGCTCAGCGCCGCCGTCCTGGCCCTGACGGCCTTCGCCGGAGTCACCGGCTGCGGTTCCGGGGGAACCGCCGTGAAGAGCGCGGCGCCGCGGAGCAACACTTCCCACGCGCTTTCTCCCGACCCCGCCCAAGCGACGGTCACCCAGCAGATCAGCCGTATCGAGACGACGCACCACACGCGCATCGGCGCGTACGCGATCGACACCGGCACCGGGCGCGTCGTGTCCCACCGGCCGGACGAAAGCTTCGCGTTCGCCTCCACGTTCAAGGCGATGGCCTGCGGCGCGGTCCTGCGGAAGGCGCGGCGCACCGATCCGGGCCTGCTCGACAAGGTGATCCACTACACGAAGGACGATCTCGTCGAGTACTCCCCCGTCACCGAGAAGCATGTGGACACGGGCATGACCGTCGCCGCCCTATGCCATGCCGCGATCACCGAGAGCGACAACACCGCCGGGAACCTGGTGCTGAGGCAGATCGGCGGGCCGGCGGGCCTCACCGCCTTCTTCCGCTCGCTCGGCGACCGCGTCAGCCGCAGCGACCGCTGGGAGACCGCGCTCAACGACTGGAAGCCGGGTGAGAAGCGCGACACGACCGCGCCGCGCCCGTGGGCGAAGGACCTGCGGGCGCTCACCGTCGGCGACGCGCTCGCGCCCGCCGACCGCAGGCGGCTCATCGGCTGGATGAAGGCCACGGTGACCGGGGACAAGCGCATCCGCGCCGGGCTCCCGAAGAGCTGGACGGTCGGCGACAAGACCGGCACCGGCGGCACCTACGGCACCGCGAACGACATCGCGATCGCCTGGCCGCCGTCCGGCCCCCCGCTGATCATCGTGATCACCACGAACCGCCCCGCCGCCCACGACGAGGCCGACGACCAGGCCGTCGCCCAAACCGCCCGCATCCTTTCCCAGGCTCTCCGCTGACCGCGCCGGCCCTCGGCGCCGGAGGACGCCGGGGGCCGCACGGGTCGGTCAGACCTTTTTGAGGAAGGCGGCGGCGATGGGGGCGGCGGCTTCGGCGCCGGTGCCGCCGCCCTCGACGATGACGGCGAAGGCGACGTCCTTGCGGTAGCCGATGAACCAGGCGTGGGTCGGCGGGTTGTCGCCCTGGCCGAACTCGGCGGTACCGGTCTTGCCGGCCGTACCGGACGGGAAGGCGACGCCGGACGCGGTGCCCTCGCTGACGACGGCCGGCATGAGGGAGTGCAGCGCGTTCCTGACGGCCGGTTCCAGCTTCTTCGGCGCCTCCGGCTTGCGGCCTCCGGCGTCGGCGGCCTGCGCGGCGAGGGCGGCGTCCACCAGGCGGGGCGAACGCCAGGTGCCGTCCGCCGCCGCGGCGGCGACGCCCGCCATGTTGAGCGGGCTGGTCAGCACCTCGCCCTGGCCGAAGGAGGCGGAGGCGAACGCGGTGTCGTCCTTGTTCTCCGGGAACGCCGCCCGGACGGCCGGGAGCCCGGCGATCACCGGGGCGTTGAACCCGAACTGGGCCGCGACCTGGGCGAGCCGCTTCTCGCCGAGCTTGTCCACGGCGAGGCGCGCGAAGGTGGTGTTGCAGGAGTGCGCGAAGGCCTCACGGAGCGGGATCGTCCCGAAGTCCTCGTGCTTGTAGTTGTGGAACGAGCGCCCGCCGACGTTGGTGGTCGCGGGGCATCCCACCTTCGTGGACGGGGACATGCCGCCCGCGACCAGCGCGGCGGCGGTGACGACCTTGAACGTGGACCCCGGCGGGTACCGGCCCATGAGGGCGCGGTTGTAGCCGCCGGGCTTGTTCGCCACGGCGAGGATCTCCCCGGTGGACGGGCGCAGCGCCACCATGGACGCCGGCTCCTTCGCGGCCGCGAGCGCGTTGCCCGCGGCCGCCTGCACCTTCGGGTCGATGGTCGTCTTCAGCGGCTTGCCCTCGGTGCCGCCGAACCGCTGCAGCGTCTTCACCGCGTTGCCGTCCGCGTCCACGATCTGGACGGCGAGCGCCGGTGTTCCGGCGAGCCGCCGCTCGTACTGCTTCTGCAGGCCGTCCGCGCCGGCCGGGTCGCCTTTCTGGTAGGGGGCGCCGAGCTTCTTCGCCGCCTCGGCGGACGCGGGCCCGACCGGCCCGGCGAGCTGCTGCGCGGACCCGGACGGCGAGGTGCTCAGGTCACTGCCGTCCGCCGCGAGGACGGCGGCGCGGTCCGGCCAGGTGCGGCCCGCGCGAAGCCGCTGCCCCTCCTTGAGCTCCGGGTACACGACCTGCGGCGACCACCGGACGAGCCACTTCCCGTCCTTCTCGGCCAGCGGCAGGGACCCGGTGTACTTCCACGTCCGGTCACCGGCCAGCGTCAGCTCGGCGCTGTAGGAGCCGCCCGCCCGGTCGTCCTTGGGACGTCCCACGGAGGCGACCGTGTAGCGCTGCCGGGTGACGCCCAGGTCGTCCCGCATACGGGTGAACCGGGTCTCGAAATCCGCGGGCGGACGGTCGGTCAGCGTCTTCATCGTGGCGACGTCGCCACTGCTCCAGGCCGCGAGGTAGCGCTCCGCGGTGTCCCTCGGATCGGCTCCGTCGCGCAGGAACCACACCGCCCCCGCCCCCACGATCACGACCGCCGCCACGATCGCGGCGGCGGCGAGCACACGGGATCGGCTCATCGCCTGAACTCCTTCCCCCTCGATGAAGGCACAAGGACACCAGCCGCCGCCCGAAAAGTCCAAGATTGATATCGATGTCGGGAAGATATGAGGATTGATATCATCGCTTGTCGTGAACCTGGTGGGGCATCTGCGATGCTTCGTCGTGGTCGCCGAGGAACTGCACTTCGGCCGCGCGGCGGAGCGGCTCGGCATGGCCCAGCCGCCGCTGAGCCAGCGTATCCAGCGGCTGGAGAAGGAGCTCGGCGTGCGGTTGTTCGACCGGTCCAGCCGGCGGGTCCGGCTCACCGCCCCGGGCGGCCTGCTGCTGGACGAGGCCCGTGACATCCTCACCCGCGTGGACCGCATCTACTCCGTCGCCGAGCGGGCCCGGCTGGGCGAGGTCGGCACGGTGCGCGCCGGGCTGCCGAGCGACCTCGGCGGGCCGATCGTCGCCGCGCTGATCGCCTCGTTCCGGGAGCGCCGCCCGGACCTGCGGCTCGATCTGCGCGAGACGGGGACGGACGAGCAGGTCCGCGCGCTCGCCGAGGGCGCGCTGGACGCCGGGGTGGTCCGGCATCCGTGCGACTCACGCGACCTGGAGCTCGGCCCGATGCTGGGGCAGCCGCTCGGGGTGCTGCTGCCCGCAGCCGGGGAGCTCGCCGCGTCGCCCGAGGTGCATCTCGCCGACCTCGGCGCCCGCGACCTCGTCGTCCCGCCGCGCGGCGAGGCGCCCGGCGCACATGACGAACTGCTCGCGGGCTGCCGGCGGCACGGGTACGCGCCCGCGGCCGTGCACGAGGCACGGCATCCGGGGTTCGCGCACGGGCTCGTCCTCGCGGGGACGGCCGTGGCGATCGCCCCGCGCACCGACGACACCGCCGGGGTGACGTGGCGCCCGCTGGTGGGCGAGCCTCTCGCATGGCGGACGTCCTGCGCGTGGCGGCGGGCGGGCGACCCCGACCACGCCCGCGCGATCGCCGACTTCACCGCCGTCGCGACCGCCGTGCTGCGCGACGAGGCGGACATGACGCCACTGGACGGCGCGCCCACCCGCCGCGTGGTTCCTCGGCCGTCTTCGGGGTTCCTGGCATGAGCGAGACGAACCAGGTCGTGGACGTCAGGGCGCGCATCGAGGCGGAGTTCCAGTCCGCCGGAGTGACCGGGTTCCTGCACGTCGTGGACATGGACACCGGGCGGGAGATCGCGGCCGGCGCGGACGAGCCGGTGGTGCTCGCGTCGGTGTTCAAGGTGCCGCTGCTCGTCGCGTTCCACCGGCAGGCCGCGGACGGCCTGCTCGACCCGGCCGAGCAGGTCACGCTGCGCCCGGACGACCGCACCGCCGGCCCGACCGGGGTGTCGGCGCTGCTGGACGACGTGCGCATGTCACTGCGCGACCTCACCTGCCTGATGATCACCGTCAGCGACAACGCCGCCGCCGACCTCGTGCTGGACCGGGTCGGCCTGGACGCGGTCAACGCGACGGCCGCCGCCCTCGGGCTCCGCGACACCGTCATCGAGGTCGACGGCCGGGGACTGCACGAGTCCCTGCTGACCGACGCAGGGGTGAGCGACTTCGCCGAGGTCTGGGCCAGGCTGGACGACCCGGCCGTCCGGGCCCGGCTGCGCGCCCTCGATCCGCTCCGCACGAGCCGCAGCACGCCACGCGACATGACGCGGCTGCTGTCGATGATCTGGCGGGACGAGGCGGCCCCGCCGGACGGCTGCGCGGCGATGCGGCGCCTGTTCGGCCTCCAGGTGTGGCCGCACCGCCTCTCGTCCGGCTTCCCCTACGACGACGTGGTGGTCAGCGGCAAGACCGGCACCCTGCCGACCGTCCGCAACGAGGTCGGCGCCGTCGAGTACCCGGACGGCGGCCGCTACGCGGTGGCGGTGTTCACGAGGTCGCTGCTGCCCATCGCCGTCCTGCCACAGGCCGACGCCGTCATCGGCACCGCCGCCCGCCTGGCCGTGGAATCGCTCCGCCGTCCCTGACCGCGCGGCAAGGGTGACGCAATGAGCACACCACGTCCCCGGGAAACGTAGGCTGTACCCCGGTTTTAAGCCTTCTTGGGGAGAGTTTCGTTGCGGCTGCCGGATCATCTGGAGCTACTGCTCACCGACGAGCCGGTGCTCGACGTCTACTCGCATGGTCCGTGGCGCGTCCCGGACGGGCTGTTCGAGGAGATCTCGGCGCGGATCGACGGGCTGGCGGCCGACCCGCGGGCCGTGGAGCTGACCACCGACGAGCACAAGCTGCTGACGCTGCCGGCGTCGCTGGTCACCGCGGAGATCTTCGGCATGCTGGCGTTCCTGCCGGGCGGCGGGGCGATCAAGGCGGGGTCGTGGTCGCAGCTGCCGGAGCGGCTGCTGCACCGGCACCTGGTGAACCCGGGCCCGCTCAGCACCCGGATGACCCGCTGGGACGCGCCGGGCGGCCGATGGCGGCCACCGGTGGACTGGCTGATCGAGGCGCCCGACCGGGAGCTGGCGATCGAGCTGGCCCGCGACTGCCTGTCGGTGCTGGAGGGCATCGAGCCGCTGGAGGAGCGGCGCAAGGCGCTGCTGCGGCTGTACGACGACCCGCCGGTCTGCGACGTGAACCTGCCCAAGATGGAGCTGCGGGAGCACTGGCACGCGCACGCGGGCGACGACATCGTCGCGGCCGTGCCCGAGCTGCTCGGCCCGGTCGGCTACCTGGAGTGGGTGTCCGCCGGGCTGCTCGCGTCCTACGAGCATCTGACGGAGGCGGCGCCGCGCGAGGAGAGCGTCGAGGTCCACCTGATCCAGCTGCTGCTGCAGGGCAGCATGGAGCACGTCCCGGCCGAGCTGGCGGTCGCGCTGGGCGAGGACCGCTACGACGAGCTCCAGCGGCGGTTCGCCACGGAACGCCGCGGGTTCAAGGCGGGCGCGTGGCAGGAGCGGACGCGGGCGTGGCTCGTCCGCGCGCTGGTCGCGGGCGCCGCCGACGCGTGCCGCGGCTGGCTCGACATGGCGATGCGGTTCATCGCGGTCGTCCAGGGCCTGCCGGGCGACCCGTGGTTCCCGAAGGCCGAGTGGATCCCGGTCGGCCAGTTCCAGACGGACCTGCGCCGCCTCTACGCGCCGCGCCGCCGCGTCGTCAACCCGCTCACCGAGACGCTGACGAGCGCGCCCGCGGCGGACGGGGCGGCCGGGCAGAAGGCGGCCGCGCGTCCGGAGATCGCCACATCGCTGGTGGAGCAGCCGGAGGTCGTGGCGGCGCTGGACGAGCTGACCCGCGGCAGCGACCCGGTGCGGTTGCTGATCTGCGGCCCAGACGGCACCGGCAAGCGGGACGCCGCGCAGGAACTGGGGAAGGCGCTCGCGCTCGGCCGCGACCCGCACTGGGTCACCGACAACCTGTTCACCGGGCAGCGCCTCTCGGACGCCGTCGCCAAGCTGCACGCCGACGCCCGCGACTGCGCCGGCGACCGGCTGCTGATCATCGAGGGCCTGGACGGCGTCGTCGCCGACCCCGGCAACGGCGAGGCGCTGGCCGCCGAGCTGCACCGGCTCCTCGCCGTCCACCCGGACCTGAACCTGGTCGCCCTGTGCGACGCGGGCGGCGAGGAGCGGATCCGCGAGGTCAACCCGGTCCTGCCGCAGCGGTTCCGGATCGCGCGGACCCGGCCGTTCACCGCGGCGGGGCACGCCGAGCTGTTCCGCCGCGCGCTGGACGCCCGCGGCGTCCGCGGCACCCGGCCGGCCGTCGAGGCGGCGGGCGCGCTGCTGGCCGCGACCCCGCCGATGCAGACGCTCCGCAACGCCCGCCTGGCCCCGCACCTCGCGGACCAGGTGGTCGCCGCGGTCCGGGCCAGGACCGCGGCGGACGCCGAGCCGGTCGTCCGCAAGCCCGACATCCCGCTCGCGCTGGACACCGCGCAGGCCGCCGGCGACCCGCTGGCGGAGCTCGCCGACCTCACCGGTCTCGACACCGTCAAGCACGAGATCGCGCTGCTCGTGGCCGGGACGCACGCCGCGCGGCTGCGCAGCGAGTCCGGTCTGAGGATCACCCCGCCGACCCGGCACATGGTGTTCACCGGCAATCCGGGCACCGGCAAGACGATGGTGGCCCGGCTGCTCGGCCGCATCTACAAGCGGCTCGGCGTCCTGTCGTCCGGGCATCTGGTGGAGGCGTCCCGCGCCCACCTCGTCGGCGAGTACATCGGGCAGACCGCGCCCCGGACGCGCCGCCTGGTGGAACGCGCGATCGGCGGCGTCCTGTTCATCGACGAGGCGTACACGCTGACGCAGTCGCCGCTGAAGGGCGACTACGGGCACGAGGCGATCGCCGAGCTGGTCAAGCTGATGGAGGACCACCGCGACGACCTCGTCGTGGTCGTCGCCGGCTACCAGCAGGAGATGGCCGAGTTCCTCGCCGCCAACCCCGGCCTGGACTCCCGGTTCCCCAAGCAGATCCACTTCCCCGACTACACCGATGACGAGCTGATCACCGTGTTCGGGCAGCTCGCCGCCGCCGACGGGTTCGAGCTGGCGCCCGGCACCGACGACGTCCTGCGGACGATGCTGCGGGGGGCGCCGCGCGGCCCGTCCTTCGGCAACGGCCGCCTGATGCGCAACATGCTGGACGTCGCCGTCGCCAACCAGGCGGACCGCGTCGCCTCCACCGCCGTGCCGGTCGCGAGGGACGCGCGGACCGAGAAGGGGAGCGAGCCGGTCCAGGCGCCGTCCAGGGAAGAGCTCATCACGCTGACGGCAGAGGACCTGCCCCCGCTCCTCGACCACCCCGAGGAGTTCTTCGGCCTTTATCTCTGAGCGGCGCCTACCTCTGAGCGGAGCCGGCGAGCCGTTCGGCGGCGCGGAAGAGCAGGTCCTCCGCGCCGGGCCGGGTGATGAGCTGCGCGCCGACGGGCAGCCCGGCGGCGGTTCCGGCGGGGACGCTCAGCGCGGGCAGGCCGAGGACGTTCCACGGGAACGTGAGGCTGACCAGAAGCGCGGTGAGCGGGCCGAGCTCGACCTCGGTCGCGCCAATCCGCGGCGCGGTGATCGGCATGGTGGGCATGGCCAGCAGGTCGTATCGGTCCAGCAGCCCGGCGATCTCGCGTGCGTACCGGTCCCGCTCGCGGAGCGCCCGGACGAGCCGCCAGCCGGGCATCTGGGCGGCCTTCTCCAGGCGTGCGAGCGTCACCGGCTGGTACAGGCCGGGCGCCTCCGCGACCCGCTCGGCGTGCACGTCGTGCGCCTCGCTGAACTGGATGGCGAGGAACACCTGCCGGAGTCCGGTGAAGTCGATCCGTTCGGTCGCCGCGTCCGGGAACAGCGCGCGGACGACCCGTTCCACCTCGGGGTCGGCGGCGGGCGGCTCGATCCAGGCGACGCGCCCGTCCGGCGCGCCACCGTCCGCGCCGCCGTCCTCATGCGGGGGCTCCGCGGGTCCGGCCAGGGCGTGGTAGGCGATCCGGCAGTCGGCGGCGGTCGCGGCGAGGACGCCCACATGGTCGAGCGAGCGGGACAGCGGGAACACGCCGCCGGCCGGGATGGCACCGTGCGCGGGCTTGAACCCGGCGACCCCGCAGAACGAGGAGGGGATGCGCACCGATCCGCCCGTGTCCGTGCCGAGGGCGAGCGGGACCATGCCCGCGGCGACCGCGACCGCGCTGCCGCTGCTGGACCCGCCGGACATCCGCTCCCGGTCGTGCGGGTTGCGGACGGGCCCGTTCACCGACACGTCGCCGGTGCCGCCGAACGCGAACTCCTGCGTGCCGGTCTTCCCGACGATCACGGCGCCGGCGTTCCGGAGCCTCGTCACACATACCGCGTCGTCCTCGGCGAGGTGCCCGTCGAAGTGCGCGGATCCCATCCCGGTGGGCAGCCCGGCGACGTCGATGATGTCCTTCACCGCGACGGGGACGCCGTGCAGCGGGCCCCGGTCGGCGCCGGAGGCCAGCTCCTCGTCGGCCGCCGCGGCCGCGGCCTCGGCGCCCTCCGGATCGAGGGTGACGAAGGCGTTGAGGTCCGGGTCGACCGACTCCAGGGCCCGCGCGGCCAGGCTCCGTGCCGACTCCCGCCCGGTCCGCAGGTCGCGTCCGATGTCCGCCAGCGTCCGTCCGGTGAAGAACCCGCCCACTCCGCCTCCTTGCGGCTTGTCCGTACCGATCTGCGTAGCATCGCAGACCGCGGCCGCCACTACCGTCACCCCACCGGTCGCTCCATGTCCCCCATCCGTCGCTCAACGTAAGCCGCTCGTCGCAGACCGTAGCCCGCTCATCGACCGCACGCCGGGATCAGTGAACCTACGCGCGGGTACGAGGCAAGCTTCAACGCACCTAGTGGAGACGCTCCCGCCGGTTCGCTGGGGGGCGGGGCGGAGGCCGTCGCGTTCCGCGCGCGGCAACCGCCCCTGTAACCGGTGACGTCCACATCCGGGTGGGGGGACGAGGTCACGGCCACGCGCCGTGGCCTCGTCATTTTTCGCGCCAGGCCCATTCGTGGCGACGGTTGAGAGCGCCGATCGCGGGGACGGGATGTCCCCAGGACGGTATGAGCACCGGAGGGACGCGCGCCATGACCGAGTCCGTCGCCATGACCGACGACGAAGTACGGGAGATCGACGCGTACTGGAGGGCCGCCAACTACCTGTCCGTGGGGCAGATCTATCTGCTGGACAACCCGCTGCTGCGCGAACCGCTCGAACGGCGGCACATCAAGCCACGGCTGCTCGGGCACTGGGGCACCTCGCCCGGACTGAACTTCTGCTACGCCCACCTCAACCGGGTGATCAGGGCACGCGACCTGGACATGATCTACATCATGGGGCCGGGGCACGGCGGGCCCGCGGCCGTCGCGAACGCGTGGCTCGAAGGCACCTACAGCGAGGTGTACCCGGACGTGTCGCCGGACGCCGCCGGGATGCGCAGGCTCTTCCGGCAGTTCTCCTTCCCCGGCGGCATCCCGAGTCACGTCGCGCCGGAGACGCCCGGCTCCATCCACGAGGGCGGCGAGCTCGGGTACTCACTGGCCCACGCGTACGGGGCCGCGCTCGACAATCCCGGCCTGGTCGTGACGTGCGTCGTCGGGGACGGCGAGGCCGAGACGGGCCCGCTGGCCGCGAGCTGGCATTCCAACAAGTTCCTGGACCCGGTGAAGGACGGGGCCGTCCTGCCGATCCTGCACCTCAACGGCTACAAGATCGCGAACCCGGCGGTGCTGGCGCGGATCCCCGAGGAGGAACTGGTGCAGCTGCTCGACGGGTACGGCTACCGGCCGTTCCTCGTCAGCGGGGACGAACCGGCCTCGATGCACCGGAAGATGGCCGCGGCGCTCGACCAGGCGCTCGACGAGATCGCCGGAATCCAGCGCGGCGCACGCGAGGGGCGGGTCTCCGAGCGGCGCCGCTGGCCGATGATCGTCCTGCGGTCCCCGAAGGGCTGGACGGGCCCGAAGGAGGTGGACGGGCTTCCGGTCGAGAACACGTGGCGGTCCCACCAGGTGCCGCTCGCCGGTGTCCGCGACGATCCCGGGCACCGCGCGCAGCTGGAGGAGTGGCTGCGCTCGTACCGTCCGGAGGAGCTGTTCGACGGCGAGGGACGTCCCCTGGCCGCGCTCCGGGCCCTCGCGCCCGCGGGCGAGCGGCGGATGAGCGCCAACCCGCACGCCAACGGCGGCCTGCTGCTGAAGCCGCTGACCCTGCCGGACTTCCGCGACTACGCCGTCCCGGCGGACAAGCCCGGCACAACGTCGTCCGAACCCACCCGGACGTTCGGGACGTTCCTGCGCGACGTCGTGAAGGGCAACCCGTCCAACTTCCGGATCATGGGCGCGGACGAGACCGCGTCCAACCGTCTCGGCGACGTGTTCGAGGCGACCGACCGCGTCTTCCAGGGCGAGCGGCTCCCGGCCGACGAGCACCAGGGGCCGTCCGGCCAGGTGATGGAGGTGCTGAGCGAGCATCTCTGCCAGGGCTGGCTGGAGGGCTACCTCCTCACCGGGCGGCACGGACTGTTCAACAGCTACGAGGCGTTCGTGCACATCGTCGACGCCATGTTCAACCAGCACGCGAAATGGCTGAAGGTGACCCGCGGCCTGCCGTGGCGGCGGCCGATCGCCTCGCTGAACTACCTGCTGTCGTCGCACGTGTGGCGGCAGGACCACAACGGCTTCACCCATCAGGACCCCGGCTTCCTCGACGTCGTGATGAACAAGAAGCCGGAGATCGTCCGGGTGTACCTGCCGCCGGACGCCAACACGCTGCTGTCGGTCGGCGACCACTGCCTGCGGTCTCGCGACTACGTCAACGTGATCGTGGCCGGTAAGCAGCCGGCGCTGAACTGGCTGCCGATGGACGCCGCGATCGCGCACTGCACCCGGGGCATCGGGATCTGGGAGTGGGCGTCAAGCGACGACGGCGCCGACCCGGACGTGGTGATGGCGTGCGCGGGCGACATCCCGACCCTGGAGACGCTCGCCGCCGTGGACCTGCTCAGGCGGCTGTTCCCCGAACTGCGCGTCCGGGTCGTGAACGTCGTGGACCTCATGCGGCTGCAACCGCCCAGCGAGCACCCGCACGGGATGCCGGACCGTGACTACGACGCCCTGTTCACCACCGACAAGCCCGTCATCTTCGCGTTCCACGGCTACCCGTACCTCATCCACCGGCTCACGTACCGGCGCGCCGGACATCACAATCTCCACGTCCGCGGCTACAAGGAGGAGGGCACGACCACCACGCCGTTCGACATGGTCATGCTGAACGACCTGGACCGCTACCACCTGGTCATGGACGTCATCGACCGCGTCCCATCGCTCGGCGGCCGGGTCGCGCACATCCGGCAGCGCATGGCCGACCAGCGCCTCTTCCTGCGCGGGTACACCCGCGAGCACGGCGAGGACGCGCCGGAGGTCCGCGACTGGACGTGGCCGTACTGATGCGGGTCCTGACGGTCAACCCGGGGTCGAGCAGCCTGAAGGTGAGCCTGCTCGACGCCGACGACACGGTCCTGGCCGCGGACGCAGGCGCGGGCCACGAGATGGCCGGGCTGGTCGCCGGCATGCCGCGCCCAGACGCGATCGGCGTCCGGTTCGTGCACGGCGGCATCGACTTCACCGAGCCGGTGCGCGTCGACACCGAGGTCACCGAGCGTCTCCACAAGCTGGCGGACCTGGCGCCTCTGCATCAGCCGGCGTCGCTGCACGCGTTGTCGGAGATTACGGGTGAGCTGCCGGACGTCCCGGCCGTCGCCTGCTTCGACACCGCGTTCCACGCCACCCTGCCGGACGCCGCCGCGACCTACGCGCTCCCGCCGGAGTGGCGCGAGCGGTTCGGGCTGCGGCGCTACGGGTTCCACGGGCTCTCGTTCTCCTACGCCGTCCGCCGCACGGGCGAACTGCTCGGCAGCGACCCGGCGGCGCTGCGGATGGTCGTCTGCCACCTGGGTTCCGGCGCGTCCCTGTGCGCCGTGGCCGAAGGCCGGTCGGTCGACACCACGATGGGGTTCACCCCGCTCGAAGGGCTGGTCATGGCGTCCCGGGCGGGCAGCATCGACCCGGGCATCCCGCTGTGGCTGATCAAGCACGGGCTCGACCCCGGCGACGTCGGCCGGGCGCTCGAACGCGAGTCCGGGCTGCGCGGCCTGACGGGGACGGGCGACATGCGCCGCGTCCGCGAGCTCGCGGGGGAACGCGACGTCATCGCCCTCGCCGCGCTGGACGTCTTCCACCACCGTCTCCGCGCCTGCGCCGCCGCGATGACGGCCTCCCTCGGCGGGCTCGACGTACTCGTGTTCACCGGCGGCATCGGCGAGCACGATCCGTCCGTGCGCATGCGGCTGGCCGAGGACCTCGCCTACCTGGGCGTCTCCGTCGATCCCGACCGCAACGCCGAAGCGGACGGAGACACCGACCTCACCGCCGCCGGGGCGCCCGTCCGCACCCTGGTCATCGCCGCCCGCGAGGATCTGGAGATGGCCGCGGACGTGCGGCGTTGCCTCCGGCCCCGGTGACGCCGTCACGGCGATCACACCGTGACCATCGCTTTCTGGTGAATCATCAGGAAACGCCCATAAAGTGGGAAGGTGGAGAACGCGTCAGGCGCTTTGGAGGGCGTCACCCGGAAACTGGAGAACATCCAGGCGATCACCGACGAGATGTTCGCCCATATGGATGTCGACGAGTTCCTGGACACCCTCCTCGAACGCGTCCGCGAGGTCCTGGACGTGGACACCGCGGTGGTCCTGCTTCTCGACCGGGCGGGGCGCGATCTCATGGCGACGGCCGCGAAGGGCATCGAGGAAGAGGTCAGCCAGGCGGCCCACGTCCCGGTGGGCCGGGGGTTCGCCGGACGCGTGGCCGCCGAGCGGCGGCCGATCCGCATCGCCGACGTGCCGAGCGCCGACATCTTCAACCCGCTCCTGGTCCAGCGGGGTCTCCGGTCCCTGCTCGGCGTACCGCTCGTCGGCGGCGGCAGGCTGGTGGGCGTCATGCACGTCGGGACGCTCACCCCGCGCCGCTTCACCGCGGAGGAAGAAGAGTTCCTGCAGCTCGCGGCCGCACAGGCCGCCATGGCGGTGCGGTCGCTGCTCAGCCGCGCCGAACGTGCCGGAGCGCTGGAGCTGCAGCGCAGCCTGATCCCGTCGGAGCTTCCGGAGATCCCCGGTCTCGACATGGCCGCCCGCTACCGTCCGGGCAAGTCGATCGTCGGCGGGGACTGGTACGACGTCTTCACGCTCCCGTCCGGCGAGACCGGCATCGTCATGGGGGACGTGGCCGGGCACGGCCTGCCGGCCGCCGTCGTCATGGGACGGCTGCGGAGCGCCCTTCGGGCGTACGCGCTGGAATCGGCGGGTCCGGCCGAGGCGCTGCACAGGCTCAACCGGAAGATGCTGCACTTCGAGCCCGATGTGACGGCCACCGTCCTGTACGCGGTGTGCGGTCCCGAGGGCCGGGTACGGGTCTCCTCGGCCGGCCACCCTCCCCCGGTCTTCGCGGCGCCGGGCTCCCCCGCGCACGCCGTCGACGTGGACTTCGACGTCCTCATCGGCCTGGACGAAGCGATCCCCCGCCGGACCACGACCATCGAGCTTCCCCCGGGCGCCCTGCTGTGCTTCTACACCGACGGGCTGATCGAACGGCGGGACGACTCGATCCGCGCCGGCATCGCCAAGCTGTGCGAGGCGGTGTACGCCGGCCCGCCCGAGGACGTCGGCGCCGCGGTGATGTCCGCGCTCATCGGGCGGGAGCCGGCCAAGGACGACGTCGCCCTGCTGCTGATGCGCCGCCGTCTTTCCTGAGCCGCCGTTCAGCGGGTGCGGGCGCGTTTCTCCTCGTCCTCCAGAAGGGGACCGACGCGGAACGGGACCTGGTGGGTGAGGACGATCGAGGTGGTGCTCCGGCGGACGCCCGGACACGCGAGGATCGAGTCGATCACCTCGTGGAGCTGCTTGCCGTTCGGCGCGACCGCCCGCACCAGGAGGTCGCCCTGACCGGTGATGCCGAGCACCTCCAGGACGCGCGGGATCGCGGACAGCGCGACGGCCGCCTCCCGGAGCCGGCCCTGCGCGACCTCCAGCGTGACGAACGCGGTGAGCTCGAACCCGATGGCGCCGAGGTCGACCTCCCGGCCGCGATGCCCGATCACGCCCTCGCGTTCGAGCCGCTCGACCCGGGCGTGCGCGGTGTTGCGGGCGATGCCGAGCTTGGCGGCCAGCTCCGTGACGCCGATGCGGGGCTGCTCGACGAGACGGCGGAGGATCTGCAGGTCGAGGAGAGTGGTACGGGTCACAACGCTCAGCTCCGGCGGGTAACTCGGTTCTGACTTGAGCAATCCGCTCAATTATCGCCCAGCCATCTTGCACACCGCTCAGCGACATTGGCTCAATGCAAGCATGAGCACCAGCGTTTCCCCCTCTCCGCTCCGCGACCGGCTCGAGCTGGAGCGCGGCCGGATCGCGATCGGCGGCGTGCACGCGCTCGTCCGGCTGCTGCTCGACCAGCGGCGCGCGGACGCCCGCCGCGGCTGGACGACCGCCGGGTTCGTGTCCGGCTACCGGGGGTCGCCGCTCGGCGGCCTCGACCAGCAGCTGATGCGGGACGCCGAGCTCCTGGAGGGCCACGACATCCGGTTCGTGCCCGGCGTGAACGAGGAGCTGGCGGCGACGGCGGTGTACGGGTCGCAGCTCGTGGACCACCTGCCCGGCCCGCGCTACCAGGGCGTCTTCGGCCTCTGGTACGGCAAGGCGCCCGGCGTGGACCGGTCGCTGGACGCCTTCAAGCACGCGAACTGGCTCGGCACGTCCGAACGCGGCGGGGTGCTCGCGGTGGTGGGCGACGACCCGTCCGCGAAGTCGTCCACGCTGCCGTCCGCGACGGAAGGCGCGCTCGCCGAGGCGTTCATGCCGGTGCTGGTCCCCGCATCGGTGGGCGACGTGCTCCGGCTGGGACGGCACGGGTTCGAGATGTCCCGGTTCAGCGGCGCCTGGACGGGTTTCAAGGTCGTGACCGATGTCGCCGACTCCCACGAGACCGTGACCGCGGAGCCGGTGCCGGACCCGGTGCTCCCCGAGTTCACCTGGCGGGGACGCCCGTGGAAGCCGACCCGCAGGCCCGGCGTCGACCTCAAGGACACGACGGCCCTGGAGACCGAGGTCCTGCAGGGCCGGCTGCAGGCTGCCACAGCCTACGCCGCCGCGAACGGCCTCGACCGGATCGAGGGCGCCGCCGGCGACGCGGCCATCGGACTCGTCGCCGCCGGACGCACCTACCTGGAGCTGCGCGAGGCCCTCGACCGCCTCGGCCTGGACGACGCGGCACTGACCCGGCGCGGCGTCCGGCTGCTGCGGCTCGCCATGATCTACCCGCTGGACGCGGGCCGGCTCAAGGAGTTCGCGACCGGGCTCCGAGAGATCGTCGTGGTGGAGGAGAAGCGCGCGTTCGTCGAGACGCAGATCCGCGACGTGCTGTACGACCTGGCGGAACGTCCCGCCGTGTACGGCAAGCGCGGAGTGGACGGCGCCGGTCTCGTCCCGCCCGACGGGGGCCTGGACGCAGACCGGATCGCCAGGGCCCTCGCCCGATTCCTCGCCGACCGCGTCGGCGAGGAGCACGTCGACCTGCGCGACCCGGTGCTGAAGCCCCGCACGCCCAAGATCAACCTGCTCGGAGCCACCCGCACCCCGTACTTCTGCTCCGGCTGCCCGCACAACCGGTCGACCGTCGTCCCGGACGGGTCGGTCGCCGCGAGCGGCATCGGGTGCCATGTGATGACGGTGTTCCAGGACCGCAGCATCGGCACGACGCAAATGGGCGGCGAGGGCGCGATGTGGGTCGGCGCGGCCCCGTTCAGCGACACCGGGCACATGTTTCAGAACCTCGGGGACGGGACGTTCTTCCACTCGGGCAGCCTCGCCGTCCGGCAGGCGGTCGCGGCCGGCACGAACATCACCTTCAAGATCCTCTACAACGCGGCCGTCGCGATGACCGGCGGGCAGGACGCCGACGGCGGCTCCGACCCGGCCGCGATCACCCGGATGCTGCACGCCGAGGGCGTCACGAAGATCACGGTGGTGGCGGACGACCCGTCCCGCTACCCGCGCGGAACGGACTGGGCGCCCGGCGTGAAGGTCCGGCACCGCGACGACCTCGACGCCGTCCAGCGGGAGCTCCGCGAGATCCCCGGCGTGACCGTGCTGCTGTACGACCAGGCGTGCGCGGCCGAGACGCGGCGCAAGCGCAAGCGCGGCCTCCTGCCCGACCCGCAGACCCGGGTGCTGATCAACGAGGCCGTCTGCGAGGGCTGCGGCGACTGCGGCACCAAGTCGAACTGCCTGAGCGTCGAACCGGTCGAGACCGAGTTCGGACGCAAGACGCAGATCAACCAGACGTCCTGCAACAAGGACTACTCCTGCGTGGACGGCGACTGCCCCTCGTTCGTCACCGTCATCCCCGGCAAGAGGAAGGCCGCCCGGCCGATGCCGGAGATCGCCGAGCCGGCCGAGCCCGCCTCGCGGCCGGAGTCGGCGGACGTCCTCCTCGTCGGCATCGGCGGCACCGGGGTCGTCACCGTCAACCAGGTCCTCGCCACCGCGGCCCTCATCGACGGGCGGCACGCCCGCTCGCTCGACCAGACGGGGCTCAGCCAGAAGGCCGGCGCGGTCGTCTCGCACCTGCGCATCGGGCCCGCCGACCGTGACCGGCCCGGGATGGTGGGCGCGGGCGGCGCCGACGCGTACCTGGTCTTCGACTCCCTGGCGGGGACGTCCGAGACGAACCTGCGCCGCTGCGCCCCGGACCGCACCACCGCGGTCGTGTCGACCAGCGAGGTCCCGACCGGGCGGATGATCGTCGACACCTCGGCGTCGCTGCCGCCGAGCGCGTCCCTCGTCAAGCGGATCGCGGACCACACCCGCGCGGACCGGCTGGTCGCGCTCGACGCCCTCGCGCTCGCCGAGCGCTGGTTCGGCGCCACGACCACGGCCAACTTCGTCGTCGTCGGCGCCGCCTACCAGTCGGGGCTGCTGCCGCTGTCCGCGCGGGCCATCGAGGAGGCGCTCACGCTGAACGGCGTCCAGGCGGGGGCGAACATCCAGGCGTTCCGGGCGGGCCGCCGCCTCGTCCTCGAACCGGAACGGGCGGCCGAGCCGGCCGCGGTGAAGGCGACCCCGCGACCGCTGGACACCACCGCGCCGACCGCGATGAACCTCGTCGACGCGGCTGGCACGGAGGGAGAACTGGCCCGCGTCCTGCGGATCCGCGTCCCGGACCTCGCCGCGTACCAGAACCTGGCGCTCGCCAAGCGGTACCTGGACGCCGTCCTGCGCGTCGCCGAGGCGGAGGAACAGGCCGGTGCGGGCGGACAGCGGCTCGCGGTCGCCGTGGCGCGCAACCTGCACAAGCTGATGGCCTACAAGGACGAGTACGAGGTCGCCCGCCTGCACCTCGACCCGGAGCTCACCCGGAACGTCGAGGAGCGGTTCGGCCCCGGCTCCACCGTCGCGTACATGCTGCACCCGCCGCTGCTGCGGGCGGTCGGCCTGGACAAGAAGATCGCGCTCGGCCGCTCGGCGCGCCCGGCGTTCCACGCGCTGCGGGCCATGCGCCGGCTCCGCGGCACCCCGTTCGACCCGTTCGGCGCCACCGCACAGCGCCGCGCCGAGCGCCGTCTCGTCACCGGGTACGTGGCGGTGGTGAACGAGCTGGTCGCCGGGCTGGACGCCGACCGCCACGACACGGCGGTGCGGATCGCCGAGCTGCCCGACATGATCCGCGGGTACGAGGACGTCAAGACCGCGAACATCGCCCGCTACGAGGAGACCCTCCGCGAGTTGCTCGCCGCGTGGCGCGCCGAACGGTCGCCGAGCCGGGTATGAGTCAGGTGATCGCGCTGGTCACCGCGCCGACCAGCGCGATCACCACCAGCTCCAGCGCGAGGAGCTTCGTCAGCGGGCCGGGCGTCAGCCGGTACTCGTAGCACTGCTCGACGAGGATCTTCAGCTGGTCGCCCAGGTGCATCCGCGGCGCGGAATGCCGCGACGGGACGCCCCGGAGCGTCGGCGGTGGCGGCGGCTGTTCCTCGACCGGACGCACGAGCACGCTCGTGACCGCCCTGGTCGGGACCACCATCCGGTCCCAGTGCAGCGCGTCCAGCGGCAGCGGTTTCCCGTGCCCGTCCAGCTGGAAGATCGGGCCGCACAGGGTGATGAAACGCGGCTCGGTCCCGCGCGCCACCGACTCCTCCCCGAGCAGTCCCCGAAAGGTCTCTCCGCTGCTCAGCGTGATTTCGAGTTCGACTTCGCGATCTGTATAGTCGCCGCGCGAACCGGCTATCGGCCGGGCCGCAGGAAATGGCCCGGGCCGATTCTCCAACCGCACGAGAACCGCCGCGACCAGCGACGACAGGGTGAGTGAAAGCGCGAGGAAACAGCCCACCGACCAGGCTGCCAGAAGTGGCGTGGCCGTCGGGGTGCCGCTCTCGTCCAGGATGTGGCGCAGGTTCGGCATGGAGCTCTGGCCCAGCGCACCGAGCAGGATCAGCGTGATGGTCGTGACGACCGTGCCCGCGATGACCACGCGGGAGAATCTCGGCGCGTTCTCCCGCCGGGACCGCTCCCGGCGGCCGCGCGTCATATCGAAATGCAGACCCGGGACCGCCGCCAGAGCCAGCAGCACAACAGGCACGACAATGGAATTTTCGGTCATGGTCACCCCAGCCCGCCATCAGGGGTCATTGGCGTTCAGATCCTGTCAGCTGGCCCATGAAATCTCAACATCAAGACAACTGACGGCCGATCCAATTGACGTTCAGTTCGCATTACCGCAGAAAGGCGCTATCGCCACCGTCCGTAGGTCCGGTCGAACTTCCCAGGCGGGCGGCGCGTACCTCCTGACGCGCCGGGGACCACGCCCGGCACCGGAGTGCGACGAAGGTGACGTCGAGTGGAATCGGGCTTGCGGCTGACGGAGCGCTACCGCCTCGTGGAGCGCCTGGACGACGGCGGAACGATGGAGGTCTGGCGCGCCTGGGACGAACTGCTCGGCCGTCCCGTCGCGGTGAAGCTCCTGACGCCCGCGCGCGGAGACCTGCACCGCACCTTCCAGGAGGGCGTGAACCGCGCCGCCGGGCTGTCCCACGCGGTGCTGGAGACGGTCTACGACAGCGACCAGACCCGGGACGCGGCCGGGCGCCTCACGTCCTTCGTCGTGACCGAGTTCCTGGACGGCGAGACCCTCGCGGACCGGCTCCGGGGCGGCCCGCTCACCGCGTCCGAGGCGTCCGACGTCTGCGGCCAGATCGCCGGTGCGGTGGACGCCGCCCACACGGCCGGCGTGGTGCACGGCGACCTGAGGCCGGGCAAGGTCATGCTCTGCTGCGGCGAGGTGAAGGTCGTCGACACCGGCATCGGCGGGATCGTTCGCAGCGCGCGCACGTCCGCGGGCCGCGACACGAGCCTCGTCCGGGCCGCCGAGGTCGAGACCGCCGACGTCCGCGCGCTCGGCACGATCCTCAGCGCCTGCCTCGCCCCCGGAACGTCCGAGGCGCTGTCCGCGCTCGCCGCCCGCTGCCTGAGCCCCGACCCTCCGTCCGCCACGGAGATCGCCGACCTCCTCGCCCGCGACGACGAACCGCCGAGCGCGGTCTTCGCGGCGCCGGGAAGCACGACGGGCCCGGCCGCGCCGAACGACCACCGGACCAGGGCGCTGCGCCCGCGGCCGCGGCCCCGGCACCGCCGCCGCGGCGTCCGGCTCGCCACGGTCGCCCTCGTGCTGACGATCCCGGGCACGGCCGCCGCCGCGATCCTGGCGTCGGCGCCGCGGTCCCCCGGCACCGTCCCGCCGTCCACGCCGGCCAACGCCGTCCCCGCGCCCCGCACGACGCCGCCGCGGACCGAGCCGGCCGTCCCGGACCCGGCCGTCCCGGACACCGGCGTGTCCGACGCGCTCGGACGGCTGCGCCCCATCGTGAGCCGCGGATACGCCTCCGGCGAGATCCGCTCCGACGTCGCCGTCGATCTCAACAACGTCATCACCAACCTGGAGAACGATCTCACCTCCAACCCGAACGTCGACGTCGGCGGCCGCGTCGCCCAGCTGCACGACAAGATCGTCACCCGGCAGCGGGAACGGGGGCTGACCCCCGGCGTCGCGGACGATCTGAACCGCGTCCTCGCGACGATCCAGACATGACGGAGGACCGGCCCCCCACGCAATGGCGGCGCGAGGAACTCGCCCGCCCAGCGCGCACGTTCCGCCTCCCCTGGCTCGCGCTCGCCGGCGTCGCCGCCACGATCATCGCCGCGAGCACCCTGGTCGTCACCATCGGCGACACGCTCTCCAGCCGCGACCGTTCGGCCGGGAGCCTGCTCCCCCTCCAGGCGGCGTCTCCGTCCGCGACGGCTCCGCCGTCCACGCCCGAACCGCCCCCGCCGACACCCGAGCCGTCACCGCCCGAGACACCGGACCCGCCCCGGTCGGAAACGCCGGACCCGCCCATGGCCGCTCCCATGGCGGACATCCACGACGCCCTCCTGAAGCTGCGCCGCTCCGTCGACCAGGGCGTCGCCGTCGGCGATGTCCGCGACGACGTCGGTCTCGACCTCACCAACGTGATCGAGGGCATGCTCGACGAGGGCCGCGGCCCGCGCCGGCGGGCCCGCGCGAACATCACCTACCTGCAGAACAAGATCGCCACCCGCACCCGCGAGGGCGGCATCTCCGACGACCGCGCCGAAGAGCTCCACCTGATCCTCGACCGCGCGACCCCCTAGCGACCCGTACCATCGAGGCACCGCAGGCCGGCACGGACGGGGGGCGTGTGCAGGAGCTCAGCCAGGAGGACTTCACCGCTCTGCTGGCCTTCCGCACCGGGCTGCGGCGCTTTCTGCGGTGGAGCGAGGAGGCGGCGCGCGCGGCGGGGCTGACCCCGGCGCAGCACCAGCTGCTGCTCGCCGTCAGGGGCCACGGCGCCGGACGTCCCCCCACCATCGGCGAGCTGGCCGACTACCTGCTCCTGCGGCACCACAGCACCGTCGAGCTGATCAACCGGGCCGAGAACGCGGGCCTCGTCGAACGCGAGCGCGACCCCGCGGACAACCGGGTGATGCGGGTACGGCTGACGACCACCGCCGACCGGGTCCTCGCCGAGCTGACCCGGGTCCACCTCGCGGAACTGCGCAGCCTCGCGCCGATCCTCGACCGCCTGAACACCGAACTGAGCGCGCTGGAGAGCCCACCTGACTCCCGTCAGCCGTCGCGCAGGCCGAACTCCACGCAGCAGTAACCGGTGTGGGGGGCGAGCGCGGCCTCGACGCTGGACGCGCCGAGACCGTCCACCATGCCCGACAGGAACGCGTGGTTCACGCCGCACACCAGGTCGGGATCGTCCTCGGCCATCGGATGGAACGGGCAGTTGCGCAGCCGCAGCCGGGTCGGTCCCTCCCGGTCGGGTTCGAACCCGTGCCGTTCCAGGATCTCCGCCGCGCAGGTGAGGGCGCGTTCCGCGCCCAGCCGCCCGCCCCGGACGGGACGGCTCTCCGCCTCGCCGAGCGCATGCCCGCGCTCCCCTGCGGCCCGCAGCGCCGCGTCCTGCCCGCTCTCCCCCTCGGCCTGGCCACGGACCGCGTCCAGCAGGATGCTCGCCAGCAGACCGTGCTCGCGCTGCGGGATGCTGACCCGCACATCGAGACCGGACGGCTCGTACACCTTCGGCGCCCGGCCCACCCGCCGGACTCCGGCCGGGCTGCCGTAGCGGGCGCGCAGCAGCCCCGCGTCCACGAGCTTGTCGAGATGGAACGCTGCCAGCTTGCGGGAGATGCCGACGCTGGCCGCGGCCTCGTCCCGGGTCACCGGCGCCTTGGCCGAACGGATGAACGCGTACATCCCGCGCCGCAGGTCGTCGCTGAGGATGGCGGCGGCCTCCAGCCCGGTGGAGTCTGAGGTCACCCCATCACCCTAACGCGCGATCTCCATAACGCCCAGAAAGTTACCCGAAACAGGACAGCGCCCCAGCCAGCCGCACCGTGTTGACGGCCCTCTGCTATAACACCAATACTTGTTGGTGAAACAGGAGGTCGTCATGGACGATCCGCAGTACCTGGCGAAACAGCCGGTGAGCCCGCTCGCCGGAAGCTACGGCCATCCCCTGCACCCGATCCTCGCGACGGTGCCGATCGGGGCGTGGACGGGCAGCCTCGTGTTCGACATCGCCTCGCATCTGGTCGATGACCCGGACTTCCTGGCCAAGGGGTCGCTGTGGCTCATCGGCGTGGGCGTCATCGGCGCGCTCGCCGCCGCGGCGGCCGGCTTCCTGGATCTGCTCGCCATCCCGCCGGGGACGCCCGCCTTCCGCACGGCCCTGGTCCACATGTCGCTGAACCTCGCCGTGACCCTCGCCTACGCGATCGGATTCGGCTGGCGCATGGGGGACGTCACCGGAGCCGTCGACCTCGGTCAGATCGCGCTTTCCGCCGTGTCGCTCGCGTGCCTCGCCGTGTCCGGGTTCCTCGGCGGGAAACTCGCCTACCGCTACGGCGTGCGCGTCGCCGACGAGAGAACCCAGGCCGAGGGCTTTGCCCGCACACCACGTCCCCACACCGACCAAGGAGGAACACCATGAACATCGCCGCACTCGTCACCTGGCTCGTCACCGCCCTGGGCGGCTTCTACATGCTCGGCACCTGGATCGCGCGCGGCGGGGTCCGGGGCGGGAACTCCCGGCTCCCCGTCCCGGTGATCTTCGGCCACTTCCTGCTCGCCGCCGCCGGCCTCGTCGTCTGGATCATCTACCTGTTCACCGACACCGGCGCGCTGGCCTGGACGGCGTTCGGCATCCTGCTGCCGGTGGCGCTGCTCGGCTTCGTCATGTTCGCCCGCTGGCTGACAGTGTCCCGCACGCCGTCCGTCCGCGCCGCGGGCGCCCCGGGCTCCGCCCAGGCCGACGCCGCCCCCGAGAGCTCCTTCCCCGTCCCGGTCGTCCTCGGCCACGGCCTCTTCGCGGTCGCCACCCTGCTCCTCGTCGTCCTCAGCGCACTCCAGGGCTGAGGGGCTTGACGGCGGCATATCGTTTATCGTTATTATCGAAAAACGATATGCCGCTGCGCGAGGAGACACATCATGACCACGGCCTTCCGCTGGACGCGGGTGGACAGCCATGTCCTGGAACTGGTCATCGGGCTCGGCCTGCTGCTGGTCGGCCTCTTCCAGGCCCTCTTCCCGCTCCTCGGGGTGACCGGGCCCCTGCCCCCCATCGACACGCGCGACGTGCGTCTCGACACCGCCGCGCAGGTGCCGCACCTTCAGTCCGGCGGGGCGACCCTGCGCGGCACCCACCACGCCGAACTGGCGTTCACCGACCCGGCCCTCTGGGACCGCGTCCTCCTCGCCGCCCCGCAGATCGTCCACGCCGGCCTGATCCTCGTGATCCTGTCCATTCTCATGCGGATGGCCACGACGTTCCGGAGGGGCGACGTCTTCGTCCCGGCGAACGTGTACCGCCTCTACGGCATCGCCGTCGCCCTCATCCTGACCGGCACCGCCGTCCCCGCGCTCGACATGATCACCACGGAGGCCCTGATCAGCGGCACCCCGTTCACCAAGGAGGTCGAGTCCGGGTTCACGATGTCCGCGTCGACCGTCCTGCTGTCCATCCTCGTCGCCGCCCTGGCCGGCGCGTTCGGCCACGGCACCCGCCTGCGCGCCGACACCGAGGGCCTGGTCTGATGCCCCCGGAGGACCCCCACGAGATCACCGTCCATCTGGACGCCCTCCTCGCCGAACGCGGCCTCACCCTGACCGAACTGGCCGAACGCGTAGGCGTGACCCCCGTCAACCTCTCCATCCTGAAGAACGGCCGCGCCAAGGCGATCCGCTTCACCACCCTCAGCGCCCTCTGCAGGGAACTCGACTGCCAACCGGGTGACCTGCTGGCCCACGAGAAGAACCAATAAATACAGCAGGCACCTCTCCGGATGAGGTGCCTGCTGTGCGGGGTTCGGACGAACCGGGCCTTGCGGTCCGGGTCAAGGCTTCGCCCGTCTCCCGAGTCTTCGAGAGGTCATGAGGCGCCGGCGATCACTTCCGTTTCTGGCTCGGGGACGGGGCGGGTCGGCTGCAGGCGGCGCGGGGTCATGCCAAGGGCGGCGATCGCTGCGATCACCATGAACCCGCCGACCATCAGCCAGGCGTGGACGTAGGCGGTGTGCGCGTCGGGGTAGCCGTGCGGGGTGCCGAGCACGGCGACGGCCAGACTGACCCCGAGGACGGTGCCGATCTGCCGGCTCATGTTGACCACGGCGCTGCCGGTGGCGTAGCGGTGGGACGGCAGGTCGACGGCGGCCGCGGACAGGATGGTGGGGAGGGCGAGGCCGACGCCCGTCCCGCCGATGAGCCAGCCCGGCAGCATCTCGGACGCGTAGGCCGGTGCCGGGCCGAGGCTCATCGCGATCATGACGACGCCGAACGCGCACAGCATGCACCCGACGGCGGTGATCAGTCCGACGGGGACGCGTGCGGCGGCCATGCGTCCGGCGATGAGCGCCATGATGGGGACCATCAGGGGGCCGGGCGCGACGGCGAGCCCGGTCCTGATGGGCGAGTAGTGCCAGACCTGCTGCATCCACAGCACGCCGATCAGCAGGTTGGCGGCGAACGCGACGGTGAAGAGCAGGACCGCGGCGTTCGACCAGAAGAAGGTGCGGACGGCGAGCAGCGCGGGTTCGATCACCGGCGCGGGGTGCCGCAGCGAGCGCAGCCAGAACCAGGCGAGGCCGAGCAGCGCGGCGCCGACGACGACGGTCGTCCGCTCGCCCGGCCAGTCGTTGATCCGCACGAGGCCGAGCGCCAGCAGCGCGACGGCGCCGGTCAGCACGGCGGTGCCGGGCAGGTCGGGGAAGCGGGCGGTGACGCCTTCGCGGGAGTCGGGGACGAGGCGGAGCGCGAGCAGCACCGCGATGATCCCGACGGGGACGTTGACCTCGAACACCCAGCGCCAGGAGACGTCGACGAGGACGCCGCCGATCGCCGGCCCCGCCGCGGCGGCGATCGCGGAGGCGGCGGACCAGATCCGCACGGCGCCGCCGCGCCGTGCCGCCGGGAACGCCGACAGCAGGAGGCCGAGGCTGGTGGGGATGAGCGCCGCCGCTCCCGCGGCCTGCACGACGCGGAAGGCGACCAGCCACCACAGGGACGGGGCGGCGGCGCACGCCTGGGAGGCGAGGGTGAAGACGATGAGGCCGAGGACGAGGCCCTTCTTGCGGCCGTAGCGGTCGGCGAGCCTGCCGAGCGGGACGAGGAGTGCGGCGAAGACGATCGCGTAACCGTTGAGCACCCACGACAGGTCGGCCATCGGTTCCCCGGCGAAGTCGCGGCCGATGTCGTTGAACGCCACGTTGACGATGAACAGGTCGAGGCCCGCCATGAAGGAGGCGACGGAGAGCACCGCGAGCACCGGCCCCGTGCGTACCTGACTTTGTTCCACCATAGTCAGGGAGGCTAGCGAGCCACCTGACTTTGGTCAAGCGAAGTCAGCAGGTTTATAGTGGACGGGTGACGATCGCACTTGAGGGGCACTTCGCCGACCGCGAAGCCTGGTCGATGCAGAACTGCCCGGTCGCGAGAACACTGGCCGCGCTGGGTCCGCCGTCGGCGGTCCTGGTGCTCAGCGAGGCGTTCTTCGGGACCAACCGTTTCGGCGACTTCGTGCGCAATCTCGGCATGACCGAATCGGCCGTCACCGCCCGGCTGCGCCATCTGGTCGACGCCGGCCTGCTGGTCCGGGAGCCCTACCAGGAACCCGGGCAGCGCACGCGCTACGAGTACCACCTGACGAAGATGGGCCTGGACCTCGCGCCCACCCTGGTCAGCCTCATGGAATGGGGCGAGACCTACCTGCCCCACGAGGAGGGCCGCCAGGTCATGCTGACCCACGCCCGCTGCGGGGAGCGCGTGACGGCGCAGGTCAGATGCGCGGACGGCCACGACGTCGGTGTGGACGAGATCGTCATGGGCCCGCCGGAACCCGGCGAGCAGCACACCGGCGCCTGACGGCGCCCGCGCCATACGCGGGTCAGGGGCGCCGGGTGCCGCCGGCCAGGCGGAGGGCGTGTTCGACCAGGGAGACGAGGACCTGTTTCGCCGAGACCGTATGGCGGGCGTCGCACAGCAGGACGGGGACGTGCGGGTCGATGTCCAGGGCAGTCCGGATCTCCGGCGGGTCGTAGCGGTCGGCGTCGTCGAAGCAGTTGACGGCGACGACGAACGGCGTGCCCTTGCGCTCGAAGTAGTCGATCGAGGCGAAGCTCGCCATCAGCCGCCGCGTGTCGGCGAGCACGACCGCGCCGAGCGCGCCGCGCGACAACTCGTTCCACATGAACCAGAACCGCTCCTGTCCCGGCGTCCCGAACAGGTAGATCGCGACGCCGTCGCGCAGGGTGATGCGGCCGAAGTCCATCGCCACGGTGGTGGTGGTCTTGGCGGCGACGCCGTCGAGGTCGTCGACGCCGACGCTCGCGTCGGTCAGCGCCTCCTCGGTGCGCAGCGGCCGGATCTCGCTGACCGCCCCGACCAGGGTCGTCTTCCCGACGCCGAACCCGCCGGCGACGAGTATCTTCAGCGCGACGCGCGGGCCGTCCGCCCGGTCGTCGGTCTCCTCGACTTCGTCGAGATCAGAGCGCGCGGAGCTCATCGAGCACCCTCCTGAGCAGGTTCGGATCGGTGTGCGGCTGGACGGCCGGCGCGGACGGCGTGGACCACCGCTGGACGTCCACGAGGCCCGAGTCGAGCAGGTCGCCGACCAGCACGCGGATCACGCCGAGCGGCAGGTTCAGGTCCGAGGCGAGGTCGGCGAGGGCGTGCGGACGCCGGCACAGCGCCAGCAGCCGGCGCTGCTGGCGCGACAGCCGGCCGGGCTCGGACGGCGGCCGGCCGGTCGCGACGAGGATCGCCACGATGTCGAGCGGCTCCCCGCTCGGCCGGGTGCGGCCGCGCGTCACCGCGTAGGGGCGGACGACCGGTCCGGCGGCGGCGTCCAGCCACCGCTCCCGGCCGGGACCCCGAGGAGCACCGGGCACGTCGCTGGGGTCCATTCCGGGTCACCTGTGTCCAGGTCCGGGCGCGCCCTGTCTCAGTCCGGTGGACAGCTGCCTGCCGACGCGCTTGACCAGCATCGTCATCTCGTAGGCGACCAGGCCCGCATTGGCGCCGACCTCGCTGAGCAGGGCCAGGCAGCTGTTGGCCCCGGCGGGGACGACGAAGAACAGCCCCTTGTCCATCTCGACGAGGGTCTGCCGGATCTCGCCGGAGTCCAACTGCGGCCGCGCCCCGACGGCGAGGCTGTGGAAGCCGGCGGCGAGGGCCGCGAGGTACTCGGAGTCCTCCCGTCCGACGCCCCGCGACATACCCATCACGAGCCCGTCCCGGGACAGCACGACGACCTTGCGGATCTGCGGCACCCGGTCGACCAGATCGTCGAGGAGAAAGTTCAGCTCGGTGCCCGCTCCCTGCTGGGTCATGATCTTCCCTCCATGCCGTCCACGGGTCCGTCCGCGGGTGCTTCGTCCTCGTCCCGGCCGCGCAGCCAGCCCGCCTGCAGCGACGCGAACAGGTCACGGGACGCCTCCGCCGACCGTTCCTCCCAGGCGGCGATGGCGTCGCCGGGGTCGGGCGGAGCGGGTTCCTCTTCGTACGGGTTCGGGTCGCGCAGCTGGGGCGCCAGGTTGCCGCCCCGCACCCGGCGCGGCAGCGGGGCGCGCCCGCCCCCGGCCGCCTGGACCTGCGCCTCCCCGAACGACTGCTCCCCGAAAGACTGCTCTCCGAAGGCCGAGGGGGCTTCGTACCGGCCCGGCCCGGCGTAGGGGTCGTGGCCGTAGGCCGGGATGTGCGGCCCCGCGGCCTGGAACGGACGCGTCGCGTCGAACACCGGCGCCGGTCCGGGCAGCCGGGTCCCCGCCGGGGGTGTCTCATGCGGCGGTGGGGTTCCGTACGACGTCGGGGTCTGGTCGCCGTTGTCGAACCCCACCGCCGCGTCCTGTTCCGGCCGGTCCTCCATCCATTCGGGGTAGGACGCCGGGGCGTCGGGCGGCACCGCCGTGTCCTGGACGGGCGCGATGTCGTACACCGGGGCGTTGAGCATCGTCGTTGACGAGGGCCCCGGCGGCGTGGGCCACGGCTTCATCCCGTTCGCCGGGGCGGACCCGTTCTGCGGGGCGGCCCCGTTTCCAGCGACCGCCACATCGCCACCCGGAACGCTTTCGGCTCCGACTTCGTCCTCAGGCTGGTCGACGTCCACGATCAGCTGGCGCGGGATCAGCACGACGGCGCTGACACCCCCGTACAGGGAGGGCTGGAGCGCGACCCTGATGCCGTGCCGTCCGGCGAGCCGGGAGACGACGAACAGGCCGAGCCGGTCGGTGACCGCCAGATCGAACTCCGGGGGCCGCGACAACCGCAGGTTCAGCGCGTCCAGCTCGGACTGGTCGAGCCCGATGCCGCGGTCGATGATGTCCACCGCGAACCCGTTCGCGCCCATCTCACCGCGCACGAGGACCTCGGTCGGCGCCGGGGAGAACACCGTCGCGTTCTCGATCAGCTCGGCGAGCAGGTGGATGATGTCGGCGACGGCCTCGCCGATCACCGCGGCCTGCCCGGACACCACGACGACCTCGACCCGCGTGTAGTCCTCGACCTCGGCGACCGCGGCGCGCAGGACGTCCTCGACGTGGACGGGGCGGCTCCAGCCTCGGCCCGGGGACGTCCCGGACAGGATGACCAGGCCCTCGGCGTGCCGGCGCATGCGGGTGGTGAGGTGGTCGAGGCGGAACAGGTCTTCGAGCGCCTTCGGGTCGGACGCGCCGCGCTCCATCTCGTCCAGCATCCGGAGCTGGCGGTGCAGCAGCGACTGGCTGCGCCACGCGACGTTGAGGAAGACGCGGCTGATGCCCTGCCGCAGGTACGACTCGCGGACCGCGGTCTCGATCGCCGTGTGCTGCACCTTCGTGAAGGCGTCGCCGACCCGCGCCACCTCCCTGCTCTTGCCGATGACGAGCGGCGGGGCCTCGGCGTCCACGTCGACCTCCTCACCGCGCCGCAGCCGGGCGACGACGCCCGGCAATCGGTCCTCGGCGAGGTTCAGCGCGGCGCGCTGGAGCCCGCGCAGCTCGCGGGACAGGCTGCGCGCGGCCAGCAGCGACAGGATGATCGACGCGATCACGGCGAGCAGCCCGAACCCGCCGGCGAGGACGAGCCGCAGGACGATCCGCTCACCGATCGGCTTGGCCAGCTCGTTGAGCGCGAGGCTCGCCTCGGTGACCTTCTGCGCCCACGCCTGCGACAGCAGCTGCGTGGTGGCCTGCCAGTCCGCGGCCTCGGGCGGCAGCCGGTCGCCGCGCGCGTTCACGATCGCCGTCTCGGCCGCCCGGTACCGCCGGTAGCCCTCGGACGAGGCCAGCTTCTCCAGCGGCCCGCGGATCTGCCCGTTCAGGTCGGCGAGCCCGGCGTCGAACTCGCGCCGTCCCTCCGCCGCCCACTGGACGAACGCGGTGTGCTCGGCCTGGGTGAACCGCCCGTTGCGCGCCAGTGCCGCGGTGACGAGCGAGTCCTCCCGCAGCATGTAGGCGCGGGCGTTGCCGATGCCGATCAGCGCGCGGCCCTGGGTGAGGATGGCGACGTCGTTGACCGTGACCAGGCCGTCGAAGACCGTGATGACCTGGTCGAGGACGGTGCTGTAGGAGTTGATGACCTCCAGCGGCTGGGCCGTGCCCGAGTCGACCTGGGCGCGCAGCTGCGGCAGCCGGTCCAGCGCCTTGATCGCCTCGGCGAGCCGCTGCTTGGTCTCCGGCTGCGCGGCGTCCCTCGCCTCCGGCGACAGCGCGGTCGCGCGGAACGCCTTCTCGACCGCGCTCACCCGGGCGCGCTGCCCACCGAGCTTCTGCCTGTCGGCGGGGCTGCGCGTGCTCAGCGCGACGACACTGAGGGAGCGTTCCGCCTGGAGCTGGTTCACCAGGTAGATGCCGGGAAGCCCCATCTTCTCGTACGTCGTCGAGAAGTCGTACTTGTCGAACGCGTCGCCGAGCGTGATGTTCGCGGCGAACGCCCACAGGGCGATGAGGGACACCAGCGGGACCAGCAGCAAAGCCGTGATCCGCAGCCGGATGGGGCGCCTCCGCCGGGTGCTGCCGCCGGACGCGCCGTCGCGGGGTGTCTTCGAGGTCATCAGATCACTACCTCAAGCCGGGGACGGGCCGGATGTCGCGGCCCGTGTGTCGGGGGTCAGGGGGCGCGGGGGTCAGGGGCGCGCCTCGTCCAGCGCGGCGCGGGCGACCAGGCCGCGCAGCCGGCTGGTGATCATGGAGACGGCCTGCGCGTGCCCGCGCGCGGCCTTCTCCCGCGTGGTGTACTGCCCGATGTCCGCGTGCATCGCGTGATCGGACACGATCGTCTGCCATAGCAGCGGCCTTCCGTTCGCCGCGAGCCCGAGATCGATCACGGTGAACCAGGTCGAGACGACCACGACGACGGCGCCGACGCGGATGACGTCCTGCGCGAGCAGGCGTCCCCGCACGTCGAGCAGCAGCCCTTGGGCCTCCTCGGCCGTGATGCGTCGGCCGTCCCACCGGTAGTAGTCCGGGGGGCGGTGGTACTCAGCAGGCATGGCACGTCCCATCGCCGGACCGGGGTGCGCGGGAGGTGCTCAGTGACCGGGGTGCTCGTCCCGCGGCCAGGCGCGCACTTCGCACCAGACCGACTTGCCGGACGCGGTGTGGTCGGTGCCGTGCCGGTCGGCCATGACCGCGACGAGGAACCAGCCCCGTCCCGTCTCCTCCATGAGGTCGACCGGCCGCTCCCTGGGGACGGCGGCGCTCTGGTCGTGCACCTCGATGCGGAGCCGGGTGCCGGCGCGCAGCAGCCGCAGGCACAGCGCGGAGCCGGGGATCGGCGCGTGCCGGACGGCGTTGGTGACCAGCTCGGACACCAGGACCTCGGCGTCGTCGGCGACGTGCCCGATGCCGGACGCGGTGGTGACGGACCGGCTGAAGCGCCGCGCGCGCGGGACGGACTCCCGCTCGGCGGGCAGCGTTAGCTCGCCCAGCAGAAGCGGGGCGGGCTCGTCCATGGTGGGCAGGCCGTGCGGTGGTGTGGTGGTGGCCAGGGTGCTAGGGAGTTCGATGGTGTGGTGTTCGCCCGACATGATGAACGCCTCCTTGACTAAGGCGTGTCGCCCGGATGCGGCCCGGCCGGGGTGCGAGGCCGCGGGCATGGGGGGATGGTGCCGGCGCCGCCGTTCGGGCGGACGGGGGCACGGTGCCCGAGGGACGCGGCGCGGTCATGACGCGTCGCCTCCCTCGGCCTGGGTGCCCGCCCGGGCGCGCAGCAGCCGGGCGGTGCTGGTGAACCACTCGTAGTTCTCCTGCTCGAAGCGGCGGCCTCGCAGGCAGGTGAGGTACGGGCCGAGTGGGGACCCGGTGCGCAGGAAGGTCTCCTCGTCCAGGTCGCCGCGCAGGTGCTTCAGGGTGCGCTCGAAGACCTCGACCTTGGCGGCGGAGGCCACCGCCCGGTCCTCGAGCTGCGCGATGACGGAGGCGGCGGAGATGTGGTCCACGGCCTGGACCATGACGAGCAGGTTCTCGCGGATGATCCCCGGCTTGGCGGGGACCGCGGCGAACCGTTCGAGCTCGTCGACCCCGGCCGGGGTGACGGTGTACACGCGTTTGTTGGGACGGTCGTGCTGGATGATCTGCCGTCCGTTGATCAGGCCTTCCGTCTCCAACCTCGACAGCTCCGAATAGAGCTGCTGCGGTACGGCATGCCAGAAGTTGGAGACCGACAAATCGAAGATCTTGGCCAGCTGGTAGCCGCTGTACTCGCCGTCGAGCAGCGCCGCCAGCACCGCGTGACGTAGCGCCATCGGCCTTCTCTCCCCGCCTTGACTCAGGGTGATGCCCGACGTTAGCAGACAACGACATGATTAGTCATCATTTTGACTAGGATTGGTCAGCCCGAATTTTCGCGATCTTCGAAATCGCCCGGCCCGCGCTCATGCGCGCACCCGGCGAAGCTCCGCGACGCCCGGTTCGAGGTCGCCGGCGAGCCCGGCTATCTCCCCGTTCAGGAACGCCTCCCGGGTCAGCCGGCGCTGCATCTTGCCGCTGGTCGTCCGCCTGACGGTGCCCCGCGCGGACAGCACGACGCTCACCGCGGGCAGCTCGAACGCGCGGGCGACACGGGTCTTGATGAGGGACGCGAGCTCGTCCAGCGGCGTTCCGGCGGCGGCCCGGGTGCTGATCTCCTGGACGATGACGACCTGTTCCCGGCTCGCGTCGACCGGCCCGCCGGCGCCCGCGTCGATGCCGGGGCCGATGTCCGGGTCGATATCGGGGTCGATCGCGAAGGCGGCGCCGACCAGCGCGGCCGGATGGGCGGCCCGCGCCGCCTCCTCGATGTCGTGCGCGTGGATGTTGCGGCCGTTGACGATGATCAGATCCTTGATCCGGCCGGTGACGTAGAGCTCGCCGTCGGCGATGAATCCCAGATCGCCCGTCCGTAAGAACGGGCCCTCGTCCGCGGATGTGCGCGCGCCGAACGTCGTCCGGCTCTCCTCGGGACTTCTCCAGTAGCCCCGGGCGACGCTGCCGCCGCGGACCCAGATCTCGCCGACGCGTCCCTCCGGCCGCTCGGCGCGCGTCTCCGGGGCGACGATCCGGACGTCCAGGGTGACGGGACGCCCGCTGCTGACGAGCCGCCTGACCCCGTTCTCGGCACTGCCGTTCGGAGAGTCACCGTTCGGGGCGCCGCGGGCGACGGCCTCGTCCCGGGTGAGGGCCTCGGCGTCGAAGTCGCGGACCACGGGTCCGCCGCCCAGGGGCGCGCCGGTGACGAGCAGCGTCGTCTCGGCCATTCCGTAGCAGGGCATCCACATGGCGGGCCGGAAGCCGACCGGCCCGAACCGCTCGGTCATCGCCTCCAGGGTCGCCGCCCGGACGGGCTCGGCGCCGTTCTTGACGACCCTCAGCGACGACAGGTCCAGCCCCTCCAGCTGCCGGTCGGTGACACGGCGCAGGGCCAGCTCGTACCCGAAGTTCGGCGCGAGCGTGATCGTCCCCCGGTACCGGGTGATCAGCTCCAGCCACAGCGCGGGACGTTTGATGAAGGTGATCGGCGAGGTGAACACGTACCGGCAGCCGAGGTAGAGCGGCTGGAGGAACTGACCGACCAGCCCCATGTCGTGGTAGTGGGGCACCCAGCCGACGCCGACCGTGTCGGCCGTCCCCTCGATGCGGCGCTTGATCTCCTCGCCGTTGCACAGCAGGTTGCCGTGCGTCACCATCACGCCCTTGGGCTCGCTGGTCGAACCCGACGTGTACTGGAGGAACGCCAGCGTGCCGGGGCCGAAATCCGGGGGCTTCCAGCCGCCCGGATCGGACTCCTTGCCCGCCTGGGTGTCCAGGCAGTGGACGCGTCCCCTGAGCCCGGCGGCCGACAGCCACGCGTCGAGGGTGCCCCGGTGCGCCGTGTCGGTGAGGATCAGCGCGATGTCGGCGTCCTCGATGATCCGGCGGGTGCGTCCGAAACGGCCCGCGTCCAGGTCCGGGAGCGGGGCCGGGACGGCGACGACCCGCGCGTACAGGCAGCCGAGGAACGCCGTCAGGAACTCCAGCCCCTCCGGATACAGCAGCAGGACGGCCCGATCGCGCAGCCCGCGCGCCTCCAGGCGGCAGCCCAGCACACGCGCCTTCCGGTCCAGCTCGGCGAAACCGACGACGTTCTCCTTGTACCTCCTTCCCAGCCCAGGGGACGCCGGGGGTCGCCGCCCACGGGAGACAGGGCCCGGTTCCTCGCTGATGAAGGTGAACGAGCGGTCGTCACCATGCGCCCGGATGTTCTCCCGGACCAGCGACACGAAATCCGTGTACACAGGGACTCACTCGTCCTCGGCCAGGGACAGCAGGGAGAACCACCGTCGTTCGGCGGCGCCGCGGAACATCACGTCCTCCAGCGGCGGGAGGAACTCCTCCGACAGGACGGTGTCGGGCTGCGCGCGCTGGAGCAGCCGCTGCAGGCACAGCACGAGCCACTGCCCGTCCGCGAACGGGCCGCCGAACGCGTGCCGGTTGTGCAGCCACGTGAGCATGCAGGAGGCCATCGCGTGCAGCTCGCAGTACCGTTTGGCGCGGGCGAGCGCCGCCACCGACGAGGTGTCGCCCTCGTTCGCGCGGATGCCCGCCTCCACCTTGGCGCGCAGGCCGCCGATGCCGGACAGCAGATCCTTCAGCTCCGCAGCGACGCCGGGCGCCGCGTGCGCGTTCGCCGCGGTCAGCAGCTCCTCGGCGATCTCCTCGAACCGCTGGCCGACCTCGTCGCGTCCCTCGTTGGTGAGCTGCAGCAGCCGGCCGTCCGGGTTCCAGGCGGGCGGCGTCCGCGTCCAGCAGAACAGGTCGGCGAGCAGTTCCTCCTCGCGTCCCGTCTCCGCCGGCGGCTCGACGAGGTACGGGAGCTGCCCGGCGACGTTGGCGAGGTTCACGTGCGTGGTGCCCTCGAAGATGCTCGCGATCGCGTGGTCGCGCTGAAGCTTCTGGAACACCCCGTGCGCCACGCCTTCCCGCAGGTAGCCGCGTGCGGCGAGGACGGTCCCGATGCTGGCCACGACCTCCTCCCCGAGGACGGGGACGAAGTACTTCACGATCGACGACCACAGGCTGAGCCGCCCGGGCGCGACCGTCAGGCAGCGCGCCACGGGGATCGCGACGCACTCGGCTATCAGCAGGTCCAGATGCGCCTTGACCAGATGGTCGCGGATCACGGGGATCTTGTAGATGTCCGATCCGTAGAGAGTGCGCTGCCTCGCGTACTCCATCCCGATGCGCACGACCGCGTCCATCGTCCCGACCGACAGCGCCGCGATCGCCGTCCGGGTGATCTGCAGGGTCTTCAGCGTCTGGACGAGCCCGGAACCGCGCCGCCCGATCACCCGTTCCGCGGGCAGCCTCGCGCCGGAGAACGCGACGCCGCTGAGGTCGTGGCCGCGCAGCCCGACCGTCCGGACGGGCGGGAGCGTCGACCAGGCGGCGGGGTCGAGCTCCCGCTTGTCCACAAGGATCAGGGAGAAGTCCCGCGGGCCGGTCTTGGCATAGGTGGTCACGAACCGTCCGCGGGTGGCGTTGCCGACTGGCCACTTCACGCCGGTCAGCACCAGCTCGTCCCCCTGGATGTCGGCCTCCGACTCCGACGCCATCACGTCGCTGCCATGGTCGGCCTCCGAAACGCCGAAACAGGCCAGGTCGCCGCGCAGCACCCCGTCGGCGACGGTCTTGCGCTGCCATGGATCACCCCACAGCCACACCGGGTTCACCGCCAGCAGCCCCGACCCGTACATCACCGCGACGGTGACGCTGCGGCGCGAGATGCCGCGGGTGACGAAGAACAGCTCCTCCAGTGTCGTCAGGCGCCCGCCCAGCGTGCTCGGCACCAGGTACTTCGGGAAACCCCACGCCCTGACGGCGTCCACCGCGCCCGGCGGCAGCTCGTCGCGCTCCTCCGCCTCCACGATGGCCTTGTAGGAGAAGGGGCCGGCCTCGTCGTCCATCGGGTCGCCGAGATGGCGGTTCAGGTCGGCGGCTATCCCGTGCGCCGGGGACAGCCTCTCGGGAAAGGGCTTCCCTGGAGCCGGCGTCCTGGTGGACGACTCCGCCGGCGCGGGATGTACGGGGTATGCGGGGTGTACGGGGACCTTACTGTCCATCTTTCCTTCGACTCCCTATGTCTGGGTCGCTCCCTGTGGCTGCCCCTAGGCCTGCTGAGTACCGGACGGACCCCCCGCTTCCCCCGCGTCCTCCATCCGCCTGCCGACCACCCGGGCGAGCGTCATCGCCGCGGGCAGCGGGCGCACCATGACGGTCAGGCCGGTGACCAGCCCGCTCTCGCCGAACCTGAGCAGGTCGAGTCCCTGGACCGCCTTGCCCAGCACCCGGGCGCTGAAGATCAGCGCCTGCGCGGGCGGGCCGGCGCCGTTCGTCCCGTTGGACGGGACGCCCGCGAGCTCGTCGGTGTAGCGGAAGTCCTCGAAGACCTCCAGCAGGACGCCGAGCAGCGCGGCGACGGCGTCACGGCCCAGATAGGGCTTCACCATCACCGGGCTGTGGAACTCGATGCCCGGGTCGAGCGCACCGGTGATGGCGGCGAGGTCCTTGGCCTCCACCGCCGATCGGAACGTTCCGGGAACGGTCATCTGAGCTGCTCCCTTTCGCTTGCCGTGAGGGCGGTCACTGCGCCGTCCGGGGTGGGACGGCGGCGGCGGCGGGGGGGGGCGCATCCTGCGCGGGAAGGACGGGGGCGGGGGCGGGAATGGGAGCGGCGACGCGGGCGAGGTCCTCCGCCCAGGCCCGGTAGCCGGCGGGCGAGGGGTGGAAGCCGTCGGTGGCGAAGAGCGCGCGGTCGCGCGCCATCGCCTCGTCCATGGGAGCGTGGACCGCGCCGCACGCCGCGGCGGTCTCCCGCATGATCCGGTCCATGGTGCGGGCCCGCTCACCGAGGACCGAGCGGAGCGGGCGCGGGAGGGCGGGGAACAGGTGCACCGGCGGCATCCCGGCGACGAGCACCTTCGCGCCCGCGTACCGTTCGCGCAGGACGCCGACCAGCTCGGCCACGTCGGTCGTCCAGCGGTGCAGCGAACGCCGCCTGATCAGGTCGTTGATGCCCACGGTGACGACCACGAGGTCCGGGGCGGAACCGGTCGCCGGCGGGACGAGACCGGTCGTGATCCTGCGGGCAGTCGCCCCGTTCTCGCCGGAGACCGACCACGCCACGCTGCGCCGCAGGCGTTCCCGCAGCGCCACCGCCAGGAACCCGGGCAGCGCCTCCGCGTGCCGGCGGGCGCCGACGCCCACCGCGGTCGACTCGCCGATCACGACGACCCGGAAGGCCGGGCCCTTCCCCGGGTCGGCGCCGGCGACGAAGCCCTGCTCGTCGCCGGCCGCCGGGTCGAGCCGCGGTGTCCGGCGCACCGTCCGCCATGCCTGCACGACCAGCACCGGAGCGAGCGGGATCAGCATCGTCGAACGGGGGACGCGGACGCTGGCGAATGGTCTCTTCATCTGTTTCCCAGACTGCTGGATCGGCCCCCCGAGGCTCAGATCACCCGCTCGCTGAGCAGGCTTTTCGCAAGGTCCGCGATCACCTCCGCGACATACCCGTGACCGCGCGAGTTGAGGTGGATTCCGTCGGCACTCCACATCGCGGGGTCGGCGACTTTCGCCACCGTTTCCCGCGCCGGAAACGGGATTCCGAACTCGGCGGTCGCACTCGCCAGCTCCGCATTGAAGTCATGAATCCGCTGCACGGTCCGTTTCTTGCGGAACTGCGAGATCGGGGATATGTCGAGCAGCGGCGGGCGCGGCACCGGGATGGCGAGCGCGACCGCGCCCCGCTCGCCGGCCCAGCCGAACAGCTCGCGCAGCCGGCCCGCCGCGTCCGCCCGCTCGAAGCCGCGCAGCGCGTCGTTCATCCCGCAGCCGAGCACGACGAGCCGGGGCCGCAGGTCCCGGACGGCGGGCAGCTGGTCGCGCACGACGTCCTCGACCGTCGCGCCGGGGTCGGAGACGTTGAGCATCTCCTCCCGGCGAATCGCCAGGTGACGGGCCAGTCGTCCGGCCCAGCCGAGCCACCCGCCGGCCGGGTCCGGATCGTCCTGGCCCTCGGCCACGCTGTCGCCGAGCACCACCATGGCGGGCCCGGCGGCGCCGGCCTCGGGCCGGCCGGCCATCACGCGACGAGGTCGAGCAGGTAGTCGGTGAGGTCGGTCACCGTCTCCCGCCGCCGGGCCTCGGCCACGTCGACCTCGACCTGCAGGTGGTCCTCGATGTCGCTGATGATGCTGATGGCGTAGACCGAGTCGACCCCGTAGCGGGCGAGTTCGACCGCCGGATCGATGTTTTCGGTCGGCCTGTCGAGGTAGAAGGCGATCCTGTCAAGAAGCCACGATTGAAGCTCGTCGTGGGAAATTGTTTCCGATCTGGTCACCGCATTCCTCCTTATGGCAGAGGATCATCGAATCAATCGCGATAGCTATCGGAAGACGAGCAACACGCAAGATACAGCCAAATGCAGGGCGTGTCTCGACCCGGATGTGAACGATCGGACACGGGCATGTCTCCGACTCGTAAACCCAGTCAGTGACCTGGTAAAAACGGCAGCAAGTTACCCACTGGTAGCCAGTTCCGATATGGGCCCACCCGAACGCCGGCCGGCCACGCCGTCCTCCCGGGTCCCATCGATCCGTCTACTCCCGCACAGCGTCCGGCGGCACGCTACCTGCGTCGTTCCCCAGCAGGCGCCCGCCGGTCGGCCGGCCCCGGCTCCCGCCCTCCGGGCACGTTCCATGAGAATTTCGGACAACCCCCCAGATCCGCCCATCCAAGTCGAGTCAGGGATGCCTTGCCCGAGGGGAAGGAACACCTGTCCTCGCGGTATCAGTGCCTGCAGACCCTCAGGCCACGGGTACGGGCCCGGCCAACCGCGAGGCCACGGGGTTGGGTTCGCGAGCCTCGGCGAGCCGGTCCCGGACGGCCTGCGTGTGCCGCGTCCGCCAGCGGTGCGCCGCGAGGCGGTGGAATCTGGCGAGATGCCCGGCGGCGGGGCGTGCTCCCTCGCTGAGCGAATAGCCGTGGTGGAGCAGGCGGGAGTTGAGGACATGCTCGACCAGATCCGCCTCCCACCCCTCCAGGCGGTCGCGCCATGCTCCGACTCGCCGGGTGTTGACGGCCTCATGCGTGCGCAGGTGCCATTTCCGTGTGGACGGCACCGTCCGCCGGGCGTGCTCGTACGCCCGCGTCATCTCAGGGTCGTACTCCTCGCCGATGAATGCGCACAGCTTCATCAGCGCGTCCTCGGGTTCGGCCACGAGATCCTCGTAGCGGAGCTCGTGGAAGGTACGGGGGCCCAGACGGGCCGCGAGGTTCGTGCCGGTGTCGACCGCCTCCCGCCAGGTCAGCGCGGCAGCGTAGATGTCGCCCTTGAACCAGGGCATGCCCATCAGGGAACTCACCGCGTCCCGGCCGTCCCGGACGAGGTGGACGAACTGCGCGTCCGGGAACATCCGCTGGAGCATCGGCACCCGGCGGAAGTAGCTGGGGCGCTTGTCCCCCCACCGCGGTTTGCCGTGCCGCCGCGCATAGGCGCGGAAGACGGCCGCGAGCGCCGACCCGAGCGTCGGCGGCCCGTGCACGATCTCCTCGATGACGTCGGCGGCGTCCAGTTCCAGAACCTTGAACTTGGTGTCCCGGCCGCCGGTGATCCACTCGGCCAGCGCCCGCCGGTTCTCGGCCCGCTCCAGGTCGCCGAACCCATGCCGCGCCTCGTACGAGGTGTGCACGAACCGCGTCTCGGACGGGAACGCGATGCGCCGGTGCGAGTGCAGCATCTGCTGAAGCAGCGTCGTCCCCGATCGCGGACACCCGAGAACGAAGATCGGCCGGCAGAACTCCCTTGTCATGGCCGGCGAACGTACCCGCGGCCCCTGCAACGAAGCTCAAGCGAACCTCAACACATCCTGAAAGCCGCACAGCCCCTCACAGACCCACAATGTGGCGCTTCGAAAGTTTCGAATCATTGGATTCGATCTTGATCAACAAATCCGACCGCCCCTTCGATTTCATCGAAGTCCGGCGACGCAAAATATGACCTACCAGGGAAGATGTTCCACCAACAGCGATCACGAATTACGAAACATTTCCGAAACTGTTGACACAGTGATCGCGCCCAGCCAACACTGACGCCGTGTTCACCCAGGGGGGCGACCCCCTGGAACCCCCGTTACGCGGGCCGGGTGACCTCCGGGCGCAAAGCCCCCTCCGGCCACCCTGCCCGTGACACGGGGTCGGGCTTCGAACCCGCGAGTGAGGAGGCTCCCATGAACGACTCCCCCGTCCCCCGCAGACACGGCCTCACCAGGCTCGATCTCCGCACCAGGCCGTTCGCCGCCGCCTGCGCCGTGGCGCTGGCCGCGGCCCTGGCGGTCCTGCCCGGGACCGCCAGGGCCGACACGACCATCACCACGAACCAGACCGGCACCAACAACGGCTACTACTACTCCTTCTGGACCGACGGCGGCGGATCGGTCTCGATGACGCTGAAATCCGGCGGCAGTTACAGCACCCAATGGAGCAACGTCGGGAACTTCGTCGCCGGCAAAGGCTGGAGCAACGGCGGACGCAGAAGCGTGAACTACTCGGGCAGCTTCAATCCGTCCGGCAATGCGTACCTGGCCCTCTACGGGTGGACCTCCAACCCGCTCGTCGAGTATTACGTCGTCGACAACTGGGGCACCTACCGGCCCACGGGAACGTACAAGGGCACCGTCACCAGCGACGGCGGCACCTACGACATCTACCAGACGACGCGGTACAACGCCCCTTCGGTCGAAGGCACCAGGACCTTCAATCAGTACTGGAGCGTCCGGCAGTCGAAGCGAACGGGCGGAACCATCACTACCGGCAATCACTTCAACGCCTGGGCGGCCCACGGCATGAACCTGGGCAGCTTCAGCTACTACATGATTCTCGCGACCGAGGGATATCAGAGCAGCGGAAGCTCCAACCTGACGGTGGGCTGAAGCGGCGGCGGCATACCTGTGGCGCGGCACGCCTACCGGCCGCGCCACTCCGCCGGGGTGTCCAGAGCCTCCAGGAATGCCGCGGCGGCCGGGGACGGGCCCAGCCGGCTCCAGATCAGGTGCTCCACCCGGGTGGGGGGATCGCGGAGCTCGACGACACGCAGGTCGGGAAATTCGGTGACGAAGGCGGCGGGCAGCATGCCGACGCCCAGGCCGAGCCGGACCAGCCGCGCCACGAGAGCCGGGGTCGTCACCTCGAAGGCGACCTCGCGGCTCACTCCGGCGGCGGCGAAAGCCTCGTCCGACTGGGCGCGCCCGGCCGTACCGGCGGAGAAGTCGACGAACACCTCGTCCGACAGCCGGCGCAGATCCACGTCCACCGCGTCGGCCAGCGGATGGCCGGGCGCGACCACCGCGACGAGCTCGCCCTGTGCGAGGACGCGGCCGTGGACGCCCTTCGGCCGGACGTCGCGCGGCAGCCCGAGGAGGGCGATGTCCATCGTGCCCTGCCGCACCCGTTCGGCCAGGTCGTCGCTCCCTCCCACGCGTAGCGTGATCCGCACCTGCGGATGGCGGACGTGGAAGCTCTTCAGCGCGCCCGGCAGGTCCACCGCCGTCACGGTGGGGATGGCGCCGATGGCGAGCCGGCCGCGGATCTCCCCGGACACCGCAGCGACCTCGGCGCGAGCCCGCTCCGCGGCGTCGAGCGCCTGCCGGGCGGCGGGCAGGAACGCCTCGCCGGCGGGCGTCAGCCGGACCCGGCGGCTGGTCCGGTCGAAGAGCCGGGCGCCCAGCTCCCGCTCCAGCCGGGCGATCTGGTGGCTCAGCGCGGACTGGACGACCCGGCAGCGCTCGGCCGCCCGGGTGAAGTTCGCCGTCTCGGCCACCGCGACCACGTAGCGCATCTGCTGGAGCTCCATCGATCAATCTTGTATCGAGATCGATGAGATGACAAACATGTGTTGGACTCATTGATCGCGTCGGAGCGAGACTTCCGGCATGACTTTGAGGACTGACATCCGCATCGAGCGACCGCATTCGACATTGCGATCATGGCTGGGGGTCTCCGCGATCACGGCCAGCCTGTTCGCCTTCCTCACCACCGAGCTGATGCCCGTCGGCATCCTCACTCCGGTGAGCGCGAGCCTCGGCATATCAGTTGGAGTCGCCGGGCTGATGGTCACGGTGTACGGCGTCTCGGCCGGGCTGGGCGTGCCGTTCATCGTGGCGTGGAGCAGGCGTGTCAACCGGCGCGTCCTGCTGTCCGCGCTGCTGGCGATATTGACTCTGGGGAACCTGGTCACCGCCGTCTCGCCGAACTATCCGCTGGTCCTGACGACGCGGCTCATCATGGGATTCGCCAGCGGCGTGTTCTGGGCCATAGGTGTCAGCATGGCGATGCGTCTTGTTCCGGAGCGCCACGCGAACAGGGCGGCCGCGGTCGTGATGTCCGGCATCTCGATCGCCGCGGTGGTCGGCATGCCGCTGGGGACGTTCCTGGAGAACCTCACCAGCTGGCGGACCACGTTCCTCATCTGGAGCGGCCTCGGTGCGCTGGTGTTCCTCGCGGTCACCGTCATGATTCCGTCGTTGCCGTCGGAGAACGCCGTTCCGGTACGGGAGGTCTTCACGCTCCCGCTCAAGAATGTGCGGCTGCGTTCGGTGATGTTCACCATCGTGCTGTTCGTGCTCGGCCACTTCGGGGCGTACACATTCGTGCGGCCGTTCCTGGAGGACAATTCGTCCATCACGCCGGGCGCCATCACCGGGCTGCTGATGGTCTACGGCATCGGAGGCGCGGCGGGGAACTTCGTCGCCGGGCACACCGCGACCAGGAATCTGCGGGCCACCTTCATGACCGCCTGCTCGGGACTCGTGGCGTCCCTGCTTCTGCTGCTCGCGATCGGACACTGGCAGGCCGGCCCGTTCATCGTGCTCGTCCTATGGGGAGTCTCCTTCGGCGCCTGGCAACTGTGCCAGGTCAACATGACGCTCGCCGCCGCTCCCGACACCTTCGAGGCCGCGATGTCGCTCAACACAATGGCCTACAACACGTCCATCGCGCTCGGCGCGCTCTTCGGCGGACTGTTCGCCGATCATGTCGGCGTCAGGAGCGTCCTCTGGTTCGGCGTGGCACTGACAGCGGCATCGCTGCTCGTCACACTCCTCACCCGCCGGGCCCCCGCGAGGGCCGCTTCCGCCGTCACAGTGCCGGTCGGCGAGTAATCCGAATTAGCACAGTAAAGGCGCGCCCGGTACCCGGGCGCGCCTTTCTCTAGAGGCGGGGGCGGGACTCGAACCCGCATCACCAGGCTTATTAGACCTGCATGCTCCCGTTGCACTACCCCGCAGCGATAAGACAATGCTAAGAGGCCGCCCGGCCCGATCACCAATGATTTTCGAGCCGCCTCCGTCGCCTGGTGGTCATCCGGTCACGTAGGGCTTCAGGGCGGCCTGAATCTGGCGGACGTAAGGATCGCCGTCCCTATCTTCGCTCCGGGGACCGTTCCGCCGGGCCTGGGCCGCCTTCGGACAGGACTCGGCCGGGTCGTTCTGTCCTCCCCCGAACCTGTCGCCCGCGAACTCCGAGCTTCCCAGTCGCCTGCCGGTCCGGGCCTCGTACACCGTCACCCGGTACTTTGGCACCGTAAAGGTTGACGGCGTAGTCACCCGAGGAGCCAACGGGACCGGGTCCGCCCAAGAGTACCCGCACACGAAGATCGGCCGCGGGGCCGCCGCGGCACGCGGCGCCGCCTCGTCGAAACCACGGGGCTTCTCGCACATCGCACGAACACTCCCCCGGCCACCACACCGCGAGCCATGGCCAGTCACCACGACGACCTCTCCGCTCACGCTGATCGGGGCATCGTGATTCTCGAATCACGCCCTCGTGCGCACATGATCGGGCCGTGGATATCCCACAAGATGACGAAACATCGGTAGCTGCAATCGCCCGGCCATCGAGACGCATTCGAGACGACCTCGAGACGACGTCCACGCGTGCAAAATCCCCATGTGCGCGATTACATAGGGCTCGGTGTGATCCGGCGTCAGCCCCCGCGGCCGAAGGGACACGCCCTGGCGAGCTGTCCCGGCTCCCCCTGGACAGGTTCGTATCCCTCGGCGAAAGGGCTGCAAGCGTGGGCATCGAGCACACCAGCGGGACCGACACCCACACCGAAGCCATCGACAAGCCCACGGCGCAGGGCCGGCCGCCGGGTCTGCGGCCCGACAACCCCGGCTCCCCCGGCCAGCCGTCTCGCTTGGAAAGCCTCGCCCGCGCTCGCGAACTCCCCCAGGAGCAGAACGGCTCCGAGAAGACCGACGTAAAAACGGTTCCGTCCCAGACCGACGGCACCGGCGAGAAGAAGGACGCCCCGCAGCCCAGCGGGCCCGAACAGAATGTGGACGAGCCGAAGACCGAGCCCGTCAACGAGAAACGCCGGACCGAGGGCCCCCGCGCCCGCACCGACGAAGACCCGGGCGATCGCGACCAGCCGACACCAGGCATGAGCGAGCCACCGAACGGAACCGGTGCCCAGGGCGCAGACCGCGGCAATACAGCCGAAGTCCCGGGCACCGAGGCAGAGACCGATAGGACCAAGGCAACCGAGCCCAAGAATCTCAATATTTCCGAGGCCAATTCCAAGGACGGCGCCGCCGGGCAGGTTCCCCATCCAGTGCGGGGAGTAAATGATGATCTGTCGGCCTGGATGGCCGCGACCGAGCAGATCGTCGGGAAGGGAGAGCCCGCATCACCTGCCGACAAAGCGTCCGCGAACGACACCGGGGAGAAGATCGAGGTAGCGGCGGATCGGCTCGACATCCCTGAGGACCTCAGGTCGCAGGTCGAGTACGGCCGCCCGCAGGGAACGAATGAGGACGGCGCGAAATACGAACTCCCACTGTTCGATGAGATGCCCAAGAGAGAGGACGCGATGCAGGGGGCGCTCGGTGACTGTGGCGTCATCGCGGCGATAGGAGCCGTGGCCGGAACCTCACCGGACAAGATTCATGACTCGGTACGAGACAACAACGACGGCACGGTGACTGTGGCCTTGCACGAGGCGGAATTCAGAGATCGAGACGTGACGGCACCCACCGGACGCGTGATCGACGTCACGATGTCGAAGGATATTCCAGTATTTACCGAAAGGACGAACGAGGCCGCGTTTGCGCGATGCACGAGAGCGGGTGTCACCTGGCCCGGGTACATCGAGAAGGCCCTAGGTGCCGTCGATGAAACCTGGCCACCCGATCGCGGCCAGAACCCACTGGTCGGCAACCCCAGCGAACGTGGCTATGCTCGCCTCGACAAGGGGACCGGAGCCTGGACCCAGGCCGAGATCCTTACACAGCTGACCGGGAGGGCGGCTCGTGTCAACCGCCTGGACACCGATCCGGGAGCCGTCGCCGACAACGAAGCGGTCCTGACCGACCTGGTCGAATCTGAGCGGCCGAGCGTGTTCTCGACCCTGCCGGATTCCATGCAACGCGCCGATCCGGATGCATACAAACTGAGATGCCAGCACGCGTATGAGCTGATTGGTGTCGAGAACGGCAAGGTCCTTATGCGAAACCCCTACGGCCACAAGCACCCTGACGCGATACCCGTAGCAGAATTTTCAAAGTATTTCAATAGCTACTATGCCGCACTCGAAGACGAAGCCGGAGGTCAGTGAAGATGGAAGGCATTACCGAACACCGGATCAAGCCCAACCGGTTCTATACGATCGGGAAGGCCGGCTTCGATGTCATGCGAGTGAAGCGCCAGGATCCCCCGGAGGTCATTCTCGGGGTCTCAATGGAGAAGACTGCAGAAGAATTCGAGTACACGCTTCACCCCGGTGAAAATTTCCCGGTGGACGACGAGACATGGCAGGTCGCCGAGGTTGTTTTTCCAGACAACGCCGACTGGGAGTGGGAAGTCGTCGTGCGTCGAATCAGTTGACTTCCGCTTCGAGATTCAGACGTTCTTGAGGGTCTCAGCGAATCGCCTGAACTCATCGCGGCTCACGATGATCTTGGGGCCGCCGGGATCCTTGCTGTCACGCACTGCAACCACACAAGAAACGGATGCCAGCTCGACGCATGCCCCGCCGTTCTCACCACTCTTCATTGCCTTGCGCCACACAGCACCACTCAGGTCCATTTGCTTTCTATGACCTTTCTTATCATCTCCCGTGACATGCTTGCCGGGAGAGCCTTGCTTCCCAATATTCTTATTGTACGAGCCAATCCAGAAAGATCGTTCTCGTCATCGGTCGTAATTCCGCGCACCGTCGTCTCAAGATACGCCACCTCGCTCCGGTCCTTCATCGTCGCGACAATGAACGCCCCGCCTGTCCCAGCGGGAACACCGTCGTCGTTTACGACGACCTGGACCGTGACGTTCGGTAGCTCGCTCATGACTATCAGGTGCTCCAGTTGCTCCCTCATGATCTCGCGTGAACCTATGAGATTCGTGATCGCCTGTTCGCTCACGAACGCGATCAGGGTAGTCGGAGCTGGAACGTCTCGCGTGAGGATCTCCTGACGCGCCATGCGGGCCGCCACGGCTTCCGGTGTCGCCAGGAAAGCGCGAGCGTAGCTCTCTTTTTGCAATAGACCAGGGATGACGGTGTGTTCCCACCAGGTCAGCACGTCGGCCTCGGCCTCCACCTCGGGCCAGTCGAACCACGTCGGGAAACCCGGCGTGCCGTCGCCGTTCAGGTCGTCGTAGAGGTTGAGGAGTACACCCCCCGCCTTGAGCTCCGGGTCCATGATCTCGACGAAGGTGCGTCTGCAGCGCTTCTTCCCGTTCTCGATCTGTGAGACGAAGGCCGCGGTCTTGCCCGTACGCTGCGCCACGCGCGCCTGGCTCAACCCGGCCCGCTCCCTGTACCGCCGCAGTTGCCGGCCGAAGGCCGCCAGCGCGGGCGACGTCGCCGCACGTCGTCGGGGGGATGCCATGCCCATCGCTCCTTAACCGACTGGAACCGCTTGTAACCGCTGCTGAAGATCAGCAGCAGGTTGTTTCGTCTTCTCGGAGATTAACGCTAACTCTGCGTCAATGGGTGGCTTACTGACAGATACGAGAACCGGACACGATTCGAAGGTCGTACCCCGATGTCAGCAGCAGCTCTCGCGCCGGAGACGCCGGCGCTCGTCCTTGAACCGACCGACCGGGCGCCCGCGGAGGCGCGGCGTTACCTGACGGAGCGGTTCCGCGAGATCGGCCATACCGAGGACTTCGTCGGCCGACTCGTGGTTACGGAATTGGTTACAAATTCCCACAAGCACGTCGGATTCGGGCACATCGTCGTCCGCGTCTTCCCCGACCCGCACGAGCCGCTCACCGTCATCGAGGTCTCGGACGAGGGCCCGGGGCGACCCGCAATTCAGGAAGAGGACCGCGACGCGACCTGCGGGCGTGGGCTGCTGCTCATGGCTCAGCTCGTCCACGACTGGGGTGTCCGGCCGCTCGACAAGGAAGGAAAGACCGTTTGGGCCCGTTGCGGCCGCTGAACGTCCAAGCCGAACGCCAGCGCCGCTGATCAGGTTGGCGACCTGCTCAAGAACCGTATGTTCCCCGTCACAGTCCGCCCTGAATCATTGGAGCGGTGTTGCGACTCGAACGCCTGGCAGGACTGTTTCTCCTGCCCAGGTTCATCACTTGGGCACCGTGCGCATCACTGGTTGCGTACGACGTCGCACAGAAGATCTCTGGAGGACGCTATGTTGCAGTCGACGCCGCCGGACCCGCGAGGCCCTGAGCCCGGGGGCCGTCCGTGGCCGATTCCGCCGCTTCCGCCGGGTCCGTCTGTACTCGGGTGACTTCGGCCCATAATTCGGGTCCTCATCGCTAGATGACGAGGACCCGCCCAGTACTGGCCCTTCCCCGCTCGGGGGAGGGCCAGTCTCGTTCACGGCCCCGGCGGACCGGCTACCCGGCCTCAGCAGATGCGGGGTAGGGGGTCGCCTACCAGGAGGTCGACGATGCGGGTGCCGCCGAAGGCGGTCTTCAGCAGGACGAGGCCGGACGGGTCGTCCGTGACGCGGCCGATGACGGCGGCGTCCGCGCCCAGCGGGTGGCCTTGCAGGGCCGACAGGGCCGCGTCCGCCGCGTCCGGGGCGACCACGATCACGGCGCTGCCCTCGCACGCGACGTACATCGGGTCGATGCCCAGGAGTTCGCAGGCGCCGCGCACGGCGGGACGCACGGGGATCGCGTCCTCGTCCACCACCACGGTCGTGCCCGAGTCCGACACGAACTCGTTGAGGACGGTCGCCACACCGCCCCGGGTCGCGTCCCGCATCCGGCGGACGCCGCCGGGGCACGCGCCGGCCACGTCGGCGAGCAGGCAGTTCAGCGGCGCGGTGTCGGACGACAGGTCGGCCTCGATGTCGAGCTCGCCGCGCGCCAGCATGATCGTGACACCGTGCTCGCCGATCGGCCCGGTCACGAGCACGGCGTCGCCCGGGCGGATCTCGCCCGGCGGCGAGGAGTGGGCTACCCCCACGCCGGCCGTGTTGATGTAGCAGCCGTCGGCCTTCCCGCGCTGGACGACCTTGGTGTCGCCCGTGACGATGTCCACGCCGGCGGCCTCCGCGGCGAGCCGCATCGACGCGGTGATGCGGCGCAGGTCCGCGACCGGGAAGCCCTCTTCGAGGATGAACCCGGCGGACAGGTGCAGCGGGGTCGCCCCGGACACCGCGAGGTCGTTGACGGTTCCGTTGACGGCCAGGTCGCCGATGTCGCCGCCAGGGAAGAACAGCGGTGACACCACGTACGAGTCGGTGGTGAAGGCCAGGTCGGCGCCGTTCACCGCGAAGCGCGCCGAGTCGTCGAGCCGGTCCAGCAGCGGGTTGCCGAACGCCTCCCGGAACACCGCCTCGACCAGCGTGTGGGTGGCCTTGCCGCCGGAGCCGTGCGCGAGCGTGATCGTGTCGTCGCGGAGCCGGGCCTTGCGGCTCCGGGCGCGCTCGATGCGTTCGAGGACCTGCTCCTCACGGATGATCATCGGATGGCCTCTCTGACCCGCTCCCGGGTGAAGCGGCCGAAGTTGTAGTAGGCGGCGCAGGCGCCCTCGGACGAGACCATGCACGTCCCGATCGGCGTCTCCGGCGTGCAGGCCGTCCCGAACACCTTGCATTCCCACGGTTTCAGGACGCCCTTGAGCACCTCGCCGCACTGGCACGCCTTCGGGTCCGCGACCCGCCCGCCCGGGATGTCGAAGATGCGCTCGGCGTCGAAGGCCGCGTACTCGTCCTTCATCCGGAGCGCGGAGTGCGAGATGAAGCCGAGCCCGCGCCACTCGAAGTAGGGACGCGGCTCCATCGTCCGGCCGATGACCTCCAGCGCCTTGGCGTTGCCGTCCCACGGGACGACCCGGCCGTACTGGTTCTCGACCTCCGACCGCCCCGAAGCGAGTTGGAGGAGCAGCATGTGCACGGACTGCAGCAGGTCCAGCGGCTCGAACCCGGCGACCACCAGCGGCTTGCCGTAGTCGCCCGTGATGAAGGAGTACGGCCGGCAGCCGATGACCGTCGAGACGTGCCCGGGGCCGATGAAGCCGTCGAGCCGCAGGTCCGGCGAGTCGAGGATCGCCTTGATCGCCGGAAGGATCGTCACGTGGTTGCAGAACACCGAGAAGTTCGTCACCCCGGCCGCCGCCGCCCGCAGCACCGTCATCGCGGTGGACGGCGCGGTCGTCTCGAACCCGATCCCCATGAACACGACCCGCCGCGACGGGTTCCGTTCGGCGATCTTCAGCGCGTCCAGCGGCGAGTACACCATCCGGATGTCCGCGCCGGCGGCCTTGGCGTCGAAGAACGATCCGCCGCCGCCCGGCACGCGCATCATGTCGCCGAACGAGGCCATGATCACGTCCGGCTGCGACGCGATGTGGATCGCGTCGTCCACCCGCCCCATCGGGATCACGCACACCGGGCAGCCGGGCCCGTGCACCAGCGAGATGTTCTCCGGCAGGTAGTCCTCGATGCCGTGCTTGTAGATGGTGTGGGTGTGGCCCCCGCACACCTCCATGAACTTGTACTGCCGGCCGGGCTCGCACAGGGACGCGATCGAGGCCGCGAGCGCCCGCGCCTTCTCCGCGTCCCGGTACTCGTCGACGAAGCGCATCAGTCGATCCTCGATTCCCGCAGTGCGTCGATCTCGTCGTCGTAGGCCGCGCCGATGCCCTCCAGCATCGTCAGCGTCGCCCGCGCCTCGTCCTCGTCGATCTTGGACATGGCGAACCCGACATGGATGAGCACCCAGTCGCCCGGGGCGAGCCCCTCCCCGTCCAGCAGGCCGATGTTCACCGCCCGCCGGACGCCGGTCACGTCGACCTTCGCCAGCGGACGGTCCGGCATGATCTCCACGATCTCGCCCGGTATCGCCAGGCACATCAGCGGGCCTCCCGGGTCAGTTCCGCCTGCGTCAGCTCCCACAGGACGTGGTAGACGGTCGTCTGCGCCTCCTGGATGCGGTGGACGGACGACGACGGCACCACGAACAGGTGGTTCAGGCCGGGCGTCTCCGCCATCTGCCCGCCGGTGTAGCCGGCGAGGCCGACCGTCACCATCCCGCGCCGGGTCGCCTCCCGCAGCGCGGCGATCAGGTTGTCGGAGTTCCCGCTGGTCGACAGCGCCAGCGCGATGTCGCCCGGCCGCCCGAACGCGGCGAGCTGGCGGGCGAACACCACCTCGAACCCGACGTCGTTGGACAGCGCGGTGACGACGGCGACATCGGTCGTGAGCGCCAGCGCGGGCAGCGGGCGCGCCGGCCCGCCCGGGTTGAGGAACAGCGCGGCGACGTCCTGCGCGTCGGTCGAGCTGCCGCCGTTCCCGAACGTGAACAGCCGGCCGCCAGACCGGAAGGCGGCCGCCATCCGCGCGGCGCAGACCGCGAGTTCCCCGCCGTACTTCTGCAGGACGGTCTCGCGGAGCCGCACGATGTCATTGGCCTTCTCCAGCGTCGAGCGGCGGACGTCCTCCATGAGGGTGTCCAGCCCCGACCCGCCCGCGTAGAGAAACGGATAGAGCATCTCGGTCACGTCACGACCCCGATCGCCTCCTTGGCGTGGACGAGCACGGTGCCGCCCACGGCGGTGTCCACCAGTGCCACGCTGACCTGTTCGAGCCGCCCGTCCCCGATGTCGACGTCGGCGAGGCCGCCGTCGAGCAGCCGCACGACGACGGCCGGGACCGCCTCGTCCGCGCAGGTCACGCAGTGGTCGCCCGTGCAATCCGTCACGCGCCCACCTCCTGGCCGAGCACGCCGGGCTGCTCAAGGAACACGTGCACCAGTTCCCAGAGCACGTGGTAGGCCGTGACGTGCACCTCCTTGACGACGCGCGGGTCGTCGGACCGGACGGTCACCAGATGGTCGGCCGCCCCGGTCAGCGCTCCCCCGTCCCCGCCCGTCAGCGCGACCGTCAGCATGCCGAGGTCCCGGGCGCTCTCCATGCCGCGCAGGACGTTGTCGCAGCGGCCGTCCGGCGAGATCCCGAACGCGATGTCGTCGGGCCCGCCGAAGCAGCGGACCTGGTGCGCGAAGACGTCGCCGAACCCCGCTCCGGCGCAGACCCCGGTGAGGGTCGCGACGTCGCCGGTGAGCGACAGCGCGGGCAGCGCCCGCTTCCCGACGATCACCGGGTGCACGAACTCGACCGCCACGTGCTGCGCGTCGGTCGCGGCGGCGCCGTTGCCGAAGGTGAACAGTCGCCCCCCGCGGTGGAAGCGGACCGCCATCGCGTGGCAGGCGGCGGCGAGGGCGTCCGCGTCCCTGGCGAGCGCGGCGCCCGGCTCCACCCGGCGCCGGAACACCTCCGCCACGGTCATCGTGTCGTCCGATCACATGTCAGCGGTTCCATCACATGGACTCGGCCTTCATGTACCGGCGCAGCGCAGGCATCTCCTTGACGAGGACGACCAGCACGGTGAGTACGAACAGGGCGACCATCAGCCGGATCATGCCCGGGCCGATGCGGATTCCCTTCCTCATTTCTCCACTCCCCTCTCTGTGAGTTCCTTCGCGAGCAGCCGCTCGATCAGCAGGACGGCCTCGGCGACCGCCGCGCCGACCGGCGCGCTGAGCTTCATCTCCCACGTGGCGTCCGTGGTCCGCGCCGACGGTTCGCACGCGACGAGCAGGATCCGCGCCGGTACCGGGCCGTTGTCCCTGGCCAGCCGCAGTACCTGCGCGGGGTCGAGACCGTGCGCGTCGACGGCGACGCCGCCGAAGCCGTCCGGGTCGGGCTCGACGAGCGACACGGTGCCGGGCTCGTGCCCGCGCGCCGCCGCGTCGACCAGGACGACGGTCTCGTAGCCGTCCCCGAGCGCGTACATCAGGTCGATGCCGCGGATGCCGAAGTCGGTGACGTCCACGCCGGGGGGCAGTGTCCGCTCCGCCAGCCTCCGGACGACCTCCACGCCGAACCCGTCGTCGCCGTGGAACACGTTCCCGATGCCCGCCACGAGCACCTTGCGGGACGGCGCGTCCCCGGCCAGCGGCTCGACCTCGTCCAGGCCGACGAAGAAGCGGTGCCCCAGCTGGTTGCGGGGGCCGAGGTCGCGGCCCGGGTCGTCGTCGAGCGCGACCACCAGGTGCAGCCTGCCCTCCATGTCCTCGTCGACCCGTTCGACGGTGGCGGTGCGCCCGACGAGGGCGAGGTCGAAGATGTCCGCGCCGCGACCGCGCGGGCACAGCCGGACCCGGCTCCCGGGCGCCATCTCCCGCCCGCCGGCGACCGTCCTTCCGCCGCTCACCAGACGTCCTTCCGCGGGTCGCGCAGGGTGCCGTGCAAGGCGAGCAGCTCGCCGGACGACAGGGCGCCGCACCGTTCCAGGATCTGCCGCGCCTTCGGGTCGGTCGCCGCCATCTCCCGCCGCTCCTCCTCGGTGAGGCTGAGCACGCTGAGGATCAGCAGCCGGTCGATCTCCGTCCCGTCGAACAGGTCGCCGGGGCTCTCCGGCGCCACCTGCGGCCAGTCGTAGAGGACGATCGGCGCCGCGAGGACGGTGTCGTGGCTGCCCGGCTCCCCCGCGAGCACCGGCCACAGTCCGTCCTTGCCGCACCCGGCCGCGGCCTCTGCCAGCTCGTCCGGCGGGTCGGTCAGCGAGACGAACGCCCCATCCCGGGTGTTCGCCACCACGTGCGCGCACAGCATTCCGGCGTTGACGGCCTCTTCACGCCCCTCCGCGTCGCCGCTGTTGACGACGTCGATCCGCAGCCGCACGACACCGTCCCCGACAGGTTCGGCGGACACGCCGACCCATCCGTCCACCCGCCCCCAGTCCCGCACGAACCGCACACCCGCTCGGCCGCCGTTGATCGCCCGGACGTTCGCTCCGGTGCTCGCCATGGGGATGAGCTGTTCGGCCTCCGTGCCCGGCGCCATCGCGATCGGGATCCGGGCCGGGCTTTCCAGCAGGCGCTCGATCGCGATCCGGTCCGTGGTGATCTCGCGCTCACGGGCCTCCTGCCAGGTGGTGTACGTCTCGTCCCCTACCTGGAGCTCGTCCGTGGGGGTGTCGCCGTTCATCACCTGGCGGTGGACCGCGTGCAGGAAGCGCAGCGTCACCTCGACATCGGTGCCCGGTGTCGTCTCCAGCAGGAACTCCGCATGGACGTTCCAGTGGTCGTTGGCGTTGTCGGCGTACGGGCGCGGGTAGACCCCGCCGATCGTCCAGCGCTGCCGGTTCTTCAAGGACGACCGGCGGTAGGGCCACAGCAGGTAGCCCTCGTACAGGACCGCATCCGCGATCGCCCTTATGTGGTCCACTCTTCCTCCTCCTCGCGGAGCGTCTCGGCGCGGCGAAGGAGTTCGTCGACCGTGTCGTCGAACGAGGAGTGCGCGCGCCGCGCCCGGTAGGCGGAGAGACGGGCGAAGCAGTCGTCGTCCAGGCGAAGCCAGCGGGCGGTGCCGTAGTAGCGGCCCATCAGGTCCCGCCACACCTGGACGGGCAGGACGCCGGTGGCCTCGTGGTGCCATGGGATCTGCCCGGTGCGCAGCCTGCCGTCCTCGCCCGGGTAGAAGACCGTGCCGTTGAAGGTGAGGTCGAGCGGGACGTCGCCGCCTCCGAGCGCGTGCAGGTAGCGGTCGGCCGCCACCTGCATGTCGTGCCCGCATGGCAGGGAGAGCGCCACCTCCGTCCCGCCGCGGAACGTCGGCACGGTGACGCCGACCCGCGCCCACGTCAGCCCCTGCAGCGACCTGTCCCACATGTCCGGCGTGCCGAACACGCCGGCGAGCCGGTCGCGTTCGGCGTCGTCGTAACCCCGGCGGGCCGCCGCGATCGTCACGGTCGTGGTGAGCAGGACGCACTGGACGGGCCCGCCGTCCATCCGCCGCAGCCCGATCCGCAGGTTCAGCGTCGGCGTCGCCGCGAACGTCTCCGCCTCGATGCCGAGCAGATCGAGCCCCAGCTCCGGCAGCCCACTCGCCCCGCTCATGCCGTGCTCATTCGAGGGGGGACGACCCCCCACACCCCCCGGGTTCGCTTCGCTCATGCCGGTGACAGGTTCGGCATCGAGTCGAGAATCGGCCCGTGGGACGACGGGTTGATCCCGGTGGAGCGGGCCGCCGTGGACGTCCCGTCGGGCAGGTGCCCCGCCTGCTTCTCGTAGTTGCCGCTGCTGTTGCCCTCGCGGACGCCCTTGGTGTGCGAAGGCCTGTCGGGTTTCACGTCGGGCCGGCCAACCTTGATCATTGCTCTCCCCTCATCTCCTCGAAGAAGGCGCCGATGCGGTCCCAGACCGCGTCGCCGCCGGCGAAGCCCGTCCAGTGCTCGCGCAGCAGGGCGGTGAGCCGGTAGCAGTCGTCGACCGGGAGGATCCAGTGCTCGGACGCGCCGCGCGCCCGGTGCACGACGAGCGCCTCCACGTCCGGGCGCAGCCCGGCCAGGACGGGGTTGGCCTCGGCCAGCCGCCGCCAGCTGTCGGCGTGGACGGCCGCGTGCAGCGCCCCGGCCGGGCTCGGGTACCGAGCCGTGACCTCGCCCGTCTCCGCCACGGAGAAGAACGCCAGGTCGACGGGGACGCCGAGGCCCGCCCACAGGGGGCCGTCCAGATGGAAGCCGGTCAGTTCGCGCCGTCCGTCCGGAACGAGCCGGTAGTGCCGCCCGCCCGCCGCCTGATCGTCGAACAGGACGGTGCACGCACCGCACGCGCACAGCGGCTCACCCTTCTCCATGTCGAGAAGATGCCGGTGCGTGTCGTGCAGCGGTTCGGCGCACAGCTCGCACCGCCCGGGCGCCTCGGCCTGCGGCGGAGCCGGCGGGGCCGAGGCCAGCGCCGCCAGCCGCGGGGTGGACAGCTCGGACGTCATACCCGGCTCCGCAGCTGGTCGAGCGGGATCAGCACCGGCTCCGGCGCGGGCGCCTCGATCTCGACCCGCGCCATTTCCGGCGCCGCGGCCAGCACCGCCTGCTCCACCGCCTCCCGCACCGGGCCGGGTGCGGCGGCGCGGCCCTTGGCGGCCACCTTCAACCGCACCGTCTCGCCCTCGATCCCGGCGAACTCGGCGGACGTCCGGTGCTTGCCGAGAAAGCCGTCCAGCGCGCCGAGCGCCCGCCGCACCCGTGTTTCCGGTGTTTCCGGGTGCAGGCCGTGCGTGAGCAGCAGGTGGCCGACCAGCTCGTCCCCGGTGAGCGCGGACGTGTCCGCCGAGAGCCGGACGATCCGGTCGAGCGCCTCCCCGTACAGCTCCACGAGTGCCTGGACGGCCGGCTCCGCCGCCGGATCCAGCCCGCCGATCAGCCCCTCAAGGTGCCGGACGTGCTCGCGAACCCGCTCGTCGTCCCAGCTCATCAGTGTTGTCCAGGGTTTTCCTGCGCACCGAACATCGGCGAGTGCCTCTTCTCGATCGTCCGGCCGTTGCCGACGTACATGTGCACGCCGCACGGCAGGCACGGGTCGAAGCTGCGGACCGTCCGCATGATGTCGATGCCCTTGAAGTCGTCCGGCCCGTTCTCCTCGAAGATCGGCTGGTCCTGGACGGCGTCCTCGTACGGCCCGGGCGTTCCGTAGGAGTCGCGCGGGCTGGCGTTCCACGGCGTCGGCGGGTACGGGTGGTAGTTCGCGATCTTGCCGTCGCGGATGACGAGGTGGTGCGACAGCACGCCCCGCACGGCCTCGTGGAACCCGCAGCCGATCGCCTCGTCCGGCACGTCGAAGTCGGTGAACACCTTCGTCCGCCCGGCCCGGACCTCGTCGAGTGCCTTCTCGGCGAAGTACAGCGCCATCCCGGCCGCGTAGGCGATGAAGTACGCGCGGGCGCGGTCGCGTTCGATCGTGTTGGCGTACTGCGGCGGCGTCCACTCCAGGTTGACCTCGGGCATGCCGGGCGTCTTCGGCAGGTCGATCTGCACGCTGTGCCCGGTGGACCGGACGTACGGCGTGTCCACCTCGCCGGCCAGCGCGGTCGCCCACAGCCGGGCGAGCGGCCCGCCGCCGGTGTCGAGCGCGAGATGGTCGCCGGTCTCGGGATGCTTCCAGCGCGGGCTCATCACCCAGCTGTACTTGCCGCCGTCGAGGTCGCGCCGCTGCGGGTTCGGCAGCGTCGTCTGGTTCCACGGGTGCCGCTGGTCGACGGGGTTGCCGAGCGGGTCCTCCTTGACGAACGTCTCCTCGCCGACCCAGTCGTCGTAGTACGAGCTGCCCAGCAGGATCCGCATGCCGAGGTTGATGTCGACCAGGTCCGTCGTGACGAGCTGCCCGTCCACGACGATGCCCGGGGTGACGAAGGCGGCGCGTCCCCAGTCGGACATGTGCCGGTAGTCGTAGTCGACGACGTCCGGGTTCTGGAACGCACCCCAGCAACCGAGCAGTGTCCGCCGGCGGCCGACCTGGTCGTAACCGGGCAGCGCCTCCAGGAAGAAGTCGAAGATGTCGTCGTTCATCGCGACGGCGCGCTTGACGAAGTCGAGGCAGCGGGTGAGCCGGACGAGATAGTCGGTGAACACCTGCGGGGTCGCGACCGTCCCCACCCCGCCCGGATACAGCGTGGACGGGTGGACGTGCCGTCCCTCCATCAGGCAGATCATCTCGCGGGTGATGCGGCTCAGCTGAAGGGCCTCCTTGTAGACCGAGCCCTCGAACGGGTTGAACGCCGTCATGATGTCGGCGATCGTGCGGAACCCGTGGACGGAACCGCGCGGCGCGTCGGTGTTCTTGGCCGTCGTCAGCAGGCCCGGGTTCGTCTCGGCGACCATCCGCTCGCAGAAGTCGACGAACACCAGGTTGTCCTGGAAGAGCGTGTGGTCGAACATGTACTCGGCGGCCTCGCCGAGGTTGATGATCCAGTCGGCGAGCGGCGGCGGCTTGATCCCGTACGCCATGTTCTGCGCGTAGACCGAGCAGGTCGCGTGGTTGTCGCCGCAGATACCGCAGATGCGGCTGGTGATGAAGTGCGCGTCGCGCGGGTCCTTGCCCTTCATGAACACGCTGTAGCCGCGGAAGATGGACGAGGTGCTCTTGCACTCCGCCACCTGCTTGTTCGCGAAGTCGATCTTCGTGTAGATGCCGAGGTTGCCGACGATCCGGGTGATCGGGTCGAACGCCACCTCGACGAGGCCCGCCTGCGTGGCCGCCCGGCCGCCACGCGTCTGGGTGCCCTGTTTCATGTACGGCCGCCTTTCAGTTGTGCGGCCAGCGGGGCTGGTAGCCGCTGGTCAGCCGGTCTCGGTTGTGGCGCCACTTCGGTTCCCTGTTGGCACTCCTGTTGGTGATCGACCGCATCGTCCGGATGAACGGCCCGTAGGTCCGCAGCAGGGTCGTCGAGAGGCTCGCACCGGGCGGCTCGTCCATGAACGGCATGAACTTGTCGGGGAAGCCGGGCATCGTGCAGCCGATGCAGATGCCGCCCACGTTGGGGCAGCCGCCGACGCCGTCCATCCAGCCGCGCTTGGTGACGTTGCAGTTCACCACCGGTCCCCAGCAGCCGACCTTCACCTGGCACTTCGGCGAGTTGTAGTCGCGGGCGAAGTCGGCCTGCTCGTAGTAGGCGGCGCGGTCGCAGCCCTCGTGGACCGTCTTGCCGAACAGCCAGGTGGGACGGAGCTGCTCGTCCAGCGGGATGACGGGCGCCTGCCCGGCCGCCTGGTGCAGCACCCACAGCAGCGTCTCCATGAAGTTGTCCGGCTGGACGGGGCAGCCCGGCACGTTCACGATCGGCATCCCGCCGGCGGACCGGAAGTCCCAGCCGAGGTAGTCGGCGAGGCCCATGCACCCGGTCGGGTTGCCCGCCATCGCGTGGATGCCGCCGAAGGTCGCGCACGTGCCCGCCGCGACGACCGCCCACGCCTTCGGCGCGAGCCGGTCGATCCACTCGTTCACCGTGATCGGCTCGCCCGTCTCGGGGTCGTTGCCCATGGACGTCCAGTAGCCGTCCCCGTTGATGTTCTCGTTCGGGATCGACCCCTCGACGACGAGGACGAACGGGTCGAGTTCGCCGCGCGCCGCCTGCCGGAACGCCTCCATGAACTCGTCGCCGTTCTCGTACGCGAGCACCTTGTTGTGCAGGTGGACCTTGGGCAGGCCCGGTATCGCACCGAGGACGACGTCCTCGATGCTCGGCAGCGAAGCCGCGGTCACCGAGATCGTGTCCCCGTCGCAGCTCATTCCCTCGGACGTCCACAGAATGTGGATCTCGTCCGCCAGCGGTTCCGCCGGAGCGACGCTCACCATCCGCTTCCCTCCCCCGACCGGCTGAGATCATTTACCAATGCGGCCTGCCCTGCGGGAACCCTGCGAAACACCGCCCGAAAAGCCCTTCAATTGATCGTCTCCGTTCGGTAAACACACCGTTTGAACAGGGAAGATCGGGGCAGCGGAGCAGCGACGGGCGAGCGGAAACAGGCCGGGAGGACGCGTGCACGAATTGGCCGTCACGGAGAGCGTCATAGCTGCGATTTCCGCGCAATTGCCCGATTCGCGAGTGGTGGTGGTCCACCTCGAAATAGGGAGACTTTCCGGAGTCATGCCGGACGCGGTGCGATTCTGCTTCGAACTCGCCGGTGAGGGGACCTGCGTGGCGGGCGCCCGGCTCGACATCACCGAGCCCGAGGGCGAGGGCCACTGCGCGAGCTGCGGGACGTCCTTCCCCGCCCGCGAGCCGCTCGCGCTCTGCCCGTGCGGCAGCGCCGACGTGACGGTCAGCGGCGGCGCCGACCTGACGATCAAGGCCGTGGAGGTCGCCGACGATGTGTGAGACCTGCGGCTGCGACGCCGGGGACGGCGTGCGCCTGACCACCCTGGACCACGGTCACGGCCACGTCGTCACGCTGGACCAGAAGGTCCTGGCCCGCAACGACGACCTGGCCGGGCGGAACCGGGCCTGGCTGGCCGAGCGGGGCGTCACCGCGCTCAACGTGATGAGCTCCCCCGGCTCGGGGAAGACGACGCTGCTCGAACGCACCGTCGCCGACCTGAGCCGGGAACGTCCGATCTCGGTGATCGAGGGCGACCAGGAGACGCTGCTGGACGCGCGGCGCCTCACCGCCGCCGGGGCCCGGACCGTCCAGGTCAACACCGGCGCCGGCTGCCACCTCGACGCCGCGATGGTGGCGGACGCGCTGGCCGCGCTCTCACCGCCGGACGGTTCGACGGTGTTCGTCGAGAACGTCGGCAACCTCGTCTGTCCCGCCCTGTTCGACCTCGGCGAACGGGCCCGGGTCGTGCTCATGTCCGTCACGGAGGGCGCCGACAAGCCGCTGAAGTACCCGCACATGTTCCGGGGCGCGGACGTCCTCCTGCTCAACAAGGTCGACCTGCTCCCGTACGTCGACTTCGACATGGACGCCTGCCGGAACGCCGCCCACCGCCTCTGCCCCGGCCTCACCGTCCTCCCGGTCTCGGCGACCCGGGGCGACGGCCTCGACGCCTGGTACGACTGGCTGGCCGAAGCCTGACGCGCGGTCGGCGCCCTTGACCTTGAGCGCACTCCAGCTCCTAGCGTTCTGGGCGTACGCCTGACGAGGGAGCACGCTCAGATGCAGTACCGCAAGCTCGGCCGCACCGGAGTCGAGGTCAGCACCCAGTGCCTCGGCGCGATGATGTTCGGCGCCGTCGGCAATCCCGACCACGACGAGTCCGAGCGCATCGTCCACAAGGCGCTGGACGCCGGGATCAACTTCATCGACACCGCCGACATGTACTCCGCCGGGGAGAGCGAGGAGATCGTCGGGAAGGCCCTCAAGGGCCGCCGGGACGACGTCGTTCTCGCGACCAAGTTCTTCTTCCCGCTCGGCGAGGAGCGCAACGGCCGCGGCGGGTCGCGGCGTTACATCGTCCGGGCCGTGGAGAACAGCCTCCGCCGGCTCGGCACCGACCACATCGACCTGTACCAGATGCACCGCCGCGACTGGGACGCCGACCTGGAGGAGACCCTCGACGCGCTGACCGACCTCGTCCGCCAGGGCAAGGTCCTGTACGTCGGGTCGTCGTCCTACCCGGCCGACTGGATCGTCGAGGCGCAGTGGGCGGCCGAGCGCCGGGGCGGCGTCCGGTTCGTCTGCGAGCAGCCGCAGTACTCGATCTTCGCCCGGTCGATCGAGGAGTCCATGCTGCCCGCCGCGCAGCGGCACGGTATGGGCGTCATCCCGTGGAGCCCGCTCGCCGGAGGCTGGCTGACCGGAAAGTACCGGCGCGGCGAGGACGCTCCGGCGGGCGCCCGGTTCGCCCCTTCGGACAACCCGGCGTGGCGGCGGCGCACCGTCGACGTGGACCCGAACGCGCCGGTCCGCTACGACGCCGTCGAGCGCCTCACGAAGATCGCCGAGAACGCCGGCCTGTCGCTGACCCACCTGGCCCTGGCCTTCGTCGGCGAGCACCCGGCGATCACGTCCACGATCATCGGCCCGAAGACCATGACCCAGCTGGACGACCTGCTCGCGGCCGCCGACGTCCGCCTCGACGCCGCCACCCTGGACGCCATCGACGAGGTCGTCCCGCCGGGCACCGACATCGGCGGCATCGACCACCTGACCGGAAACCCGTCCCTGACCCCCGACACCCGCCGCCGCCGCTGACCCAGCAGGTTGAACCTCGGCCACGGTCACGGGCCGGGTGGGCGGAGGGCGTTCTGCGCCCGGAGGTCGCCCGGCCCGTAACGGGGGTTCCAGGGGGTCGCCCCCCTGGGCTAGTACTTCTCGCGGGGGAGGCCGAGGATGCGTTCGGCTATCTGGTTGCGGGTGATCTCGGACGTGCCGCCGGCGATGGACAGGCCGCGGGAGCCGAGGCGGATCCAGCCCGCGGCCTGGCCGAGGCCGTCGGTGAAGGCGGTGCCGGGGCCGGCGAACTCGGCGAGGAGGCCGGCGGTGGCGTGGCCGTGCTCGGCCAGGACGAGCTTGGTGATGTTGCCTTCCGGGCCGGGTTCGCCGCCGGCGACGGCGCGTTCGGCGGACCGCAGGTTGAGCAGGCGCAGGGCCTGCTCCTCGGCGGCGTACGCGCCGACGCGCTCGGCGGCGGCGGGGACGCGGTCGCCGCGCTCGGTGTAGAGCCGGATCACGTCCGGTCCGGGCGGGCCGCCGAGGCCGCCGCCGATGCTGACGCGCTCGTTGCCGAGGGTGGCGCGGGCGACCGTCCAGCCCTGGTTCGGCGTGCCGACGACGTCGGCGTCCGGGACGAAGACGTCGGAGAAGAACACCTCGTTGAAGTCGGAGTCGCCGGTCGTCTGGCGCAGCGGCCGGACCTCGACGCCGGGGTGCTCCATGTCGATGACGACCATGGTTACGCCGGAGTGCTTGGGGGCGTCCGGGTCGGTGCGGACGGTCGCGAAGCCCCAGCGGCAGTAGTGGGCACCGCTCGTCCAGACCTTCTGGCCGTTGATCAGCCAGCCGCCGTCGGCCCTGACGGCGCGGGTCTTGACGGCGGCGGCGTCCGACCCGGCGTCCGGCTCGCTGAACAGCTGGCACCAGATCTCGTCGCCGGTCAGCGCCGGGCGGACCCAGCGGTCGATCTGGTCCTGCGTGCCGTGCTGGATCAGGGTGAGGATCACCCAGCCGGTGATGCCGAGCTGGGGACGCTTGACGCCGGCGGCGCGGAACTCGTCCTCGATGACGAGCTGCAGTCCGGCACTCGCCTCGACACCCCAGGGGCGCGGCCAGTGCGGCTGGGCGTAGCCGGTCTCGATGAGCCGCCGCCGCTGCTCGGCGGCCGGCAGCGCGGCGATCTCGCGGGCCAGTGCGCGGATCTCCGGGCGCCGCGCCTCGGCCTCGGGCGGCAGGTCCAGGTTCGCCTCCCGGACGACCCCGGCGGCCCGGAGCCGCGTCACGTCCCGCTCCGCCGCGTGCGGGCCCGCGACGGCCTCCAGCGTCGCCGCCCGCCGCAGCAGCAGGTGGGCGTCGTGTTCCCAGGTGAAGCCGATGCCGCCGTGCACCTGGATGTTCAGGCCGGCGTTGGACGTGAACGCGGGCAGGGCGAGCGCCGCGGCGACGGCCGCCGCGAGCTCGAACTGGGCGGACGGGCCGGTCTCGGCCCGCGCCGCGTCCCACACGGCGGCCGTGCCCAGTTCGGCGGCGACGAGCATGTTCGCGCAGTGGTGCTTGACGGCCTGGAACATCCCGATCGGGCGGCCGAACTGGTGCCTCACCTTGGCGTACGCGGTGGCGGTCTCGACGCATTCGAGGGCGCCGCCGACCGCCTCGGCGGACAGCAGCGTCCGGGCGATGGCGGTGGCCCGCGCCGCGGCTCCGGCGAGGACGTCCACGGCGGCGCCGTCGAGCCGGACGCGCGCCGAACGGCGGGACGGGTCCAGGTTGCCGGGGACCTCGACGGTGACGCCCGGCGCGTCCGCCCGCACGATGACCATGTCGTCGCCCGCCGGCAGGACGAGCAGTTCCGCGAGGCCGCCGCCCAGCACGACGCCGCCGTCCCCGGTGGCGACGCCGTCCCGCACGGTGAGCGAACCGTCCAGCCCGAGCGCCGCCGGGATCTCGCCCGAGGCGAGACCGGGAAGGAGCCGCGCCCGCTGCTCCTCGTTCCCGGACGCGGCGACCGCGGCGGACGCGATCATCGTGGGCAGCATCGGGCCGGGCGCGGCCGCGCGGCCGAGCTCCTCGGCGACCACGACCAGCTCCGGCAGCCCGGCGCCACCGCCGCCGTACTCCTCGGGAAGATGCAGGCCGAGCAGCCCGAGCGCGGCGAACTCCGCCCAGAAGGCGGGCAGCGTCTCCTTGTCCGCCTCCAGCAGCGCGCGGTTCGCCGCACGCGCCTCCTGGTCGCGCAGGAACGAGCGTGCCGTCCGCGCCAGTTCGCGGTGCTCGTCGCTGATGGCGATCGCCATGGCCCCTCCAAGCGTCGTTCCGGCCAGGACACCAGAATGTCATTCGGTCGGGGTCCGGCGCGAGGGGGGCGCGTCAGCCGGGCGGGCGGCGGCCGAGGTAGGCGACCAGGCGGTCGCCCGGTCCGGCGCGCGGTCCCGGCTCGACCGGATCGGCGAACAGCGGGCTCCGCGTCTCGGGCACCACCAGCGGGCAGAACGCCATCAACTCGTCCGCCAGGTCCGGCGGGATGGGACGTCCCTCCCCCGTGGCCTGGGAAAGGTCCCAGCCGTGCACGGCCACCTCGATCGCGCCGGCCGCGGCGACCAGCCCGCCGGCCAGCCGCCGGTCGCCGATCGTCACGGTGCGCCGGGCGGCGGACACCTTCAGCAGGCGGACGGCTCGCACACGCAATGCCGACACGGGGTCGTCCACCGGTTCCGCCTGGGGCGGCACCGTCTCGACCTGACCGATGCTCATCCCCTCGTGCAGTGCGTCCAGCGAATCACCGAGGTGCAGCATGAGCATGTCGAGATCCCAGGACTCGCACGGCGTGGGGCGCGCGAGCATCTGCGGCGTGACCGCCTGCACGGCTGTCAGCGCGTAGCCGATCGCCCGCTCCAGCAGCCTGCCGCGCATCACTGCCTGCGGCACGCGCGTCCGCTCGCGCATCCGGCCTCCATTCGGGGTGACGGCCCACTGTTCTATGGACCGGACCCCGAGCAGAAAGTCATCGGCCCGGACTCGACGAGTGAAAACAACCTGCCGCGAGGTGACTGCCCGGCGTCGTTCCCGTCTATGGCCCGTTCAGGCCAGGGCATCGCTCAGGAGGCGCCAGTGCGGCATCGCGGACTCGCCCGGTCCGATTCCGATCACCTGGACGGCGACATGATCGGCGCCGGCCTCGACGTGCGCGTGGAGCCGCTTGACGATCGTGTCGAGGTCGCCCCAGAAGACGAGGTCGTCGACGAGCCGGTCGGCCCCGGTGGCGATCTCGTCCTCCGAGTAGCCCAGCCTGCGGAACTTCGCGATGTTGTACGGGGTGTTCAGGTACGGGTCCAGGTGCTCCCGGGCGAGCGCGCGGGCCTTGCCGGGGTCCGGCTCGAACAGCACCGGGTGTTCGACGGCGAGGAACGCGTCCGGGCCGAGGATCTCCCGTGCCTGCGCGGTGTGCGCCACGTTGACGTGGTAGGTGTGCGCGCCGAGCGTGCGGTCGCGGGCCAGTTCGAGCATCTTGGGCCCGTACGCGGCGAGGACGCGGCGGATCGGAGCCTTCGCCATGGGGTCGGACGCTTCGAGCGCGTCCAGTTCGTCCAGGTACTCCCGCATCGCGGCCAGGGGCTTGATCCCCGGATGCGGCTCGCCGCCGAACCCCAGCCCGAGCACGTGCCGCCCGGGGTAGGCGTCGGCCAGCAGGACGGCCGCGCCGTGCGTCCGGCGCGCCTCGCGCGACCAGATCTGCGCGATGCCGTTGACGACGTGCATCCGTCCGGTGCCGGCGAGCAGAAAGCCGGCGTGGGTGAGCGCCTCGCGCCCGGCGGCCTCCGGAATCCAGAGGGCCCGCCATCCCTGCTCCTCCAGCTCCTGGACGGACTCGCGCATCCGCGCAGCCGGCAGGTTCTCGAAGTCGAAGGTGTAGATCCCGAACGTCCCGAGGTCCTCGCGGTCGATGGCGCTCATCACAAACCCCCGTATGTAGTGCCTTTCAGTACATATCGAAGCATCGCAGAATCTCGATATGTTTGCAACGCCGGGCGCTCCGCCCGCGATCCCGGACCCTAGAGGGTCCGCCCGAGGGCGGCGACGAGCGCGGCGATGCGCTCCTCGTCGCGCTTGTAGTGGGTCCACTTGCCGACGCGCGTGGCGCGCACCAGGCCCGCCCGCTGCAGTTCGGCCATGTACGCCGACACGGTCGACTGGGCGAGCCCGACCTTGGCCTGGATGTGGCTCACGCACACGCCCACCTCGGCCGGGTCGGCGATCGCGCCGTCCAGCGCGAAGTGCCGCTCGGGCTCGCGCAGCCACGACAGCAGTTGCAACCGCATCGGGTTCGCCAAGGCGCGCAGTGCGCCGACCAGGTCCGGATCCGGTGAAAGCACGGTCTCCGCCATGAGCTCATCATACCGATCATTACGACGTTTCGCGATATGTCGTCGCCGCGATGGCCGTCAGTCCGGGCGACGGCCGTGGACGCGGTAGGGCTCCGCGTCGTCCCACCTGACGGCCAGGCCCAGCCCGGGACGGTCGGCGGCGGGGCGCAGCGCGCCGTCCACGGGGTTGAGGGTTCCGTCGAAGACCAGCCGCTCCACCCGGACGTGGTCATGGGAGTACTCCAGGTGGCGGAGCCGCTTCACCGCGCAGAACGCGTGCGCGGAGACCGCCGGCGCGCAGTGCGCCGACAGGTCGGTCTGCCGCGCCGCCGACAGCCCCGCGACCTGCATCAGCCCCGTGATGCCGCCGCACCGGGTGACGTCGGCCTGCAGGCAGTCCACGGCGGGCCCGTCCAGCAGGTCGGCGAAGTCCTTCAGGACGAACCCGTACTCCCCCGCCGTCACCTCAAGCCCGCCGGGCCCGTGGTCGCGGACCAGGCGCAGGCCCACGATGTCGTCGGAACTCACCGGCTCCTCGAACCACCGGACGCCCCACTCCTCGGCGAACCGCCGGGCCCAGTACAGCGCGTCCTTGCGCGCCAGCGCGCCGTTGGCGTCGGCGAACAGTTCGGGGCCGTCCCCGATCGCCTCCCGTACGGCCGACAGCCGCCGCGGATCCTCGTCCGGCCGCCGGGACACCTTCAGCTTGACCCGTGGAATACCCTGCTCCACCCACCCGGAGAGCTGGGCGGCCAGCCGGTCCAGGGGGTAGTTCGTGAAGCCGCCGCTGCCGTACACGGGCACGCGGTCGTGGAAGGCGGGCAGCACCCTGAACAGCGGAAGGCCGAGCAGCCTCGCCTTGAGGTCCCACAGCGCGATGTCGACGGCGGACACGGCCATCGCGCCGAGCCCGGGGCGTCCGGCGTTGCGGATCCCGGTGAACATCCGTTCCCAGGCCGCAGGCGGGGCGAGCGCGTCCGCCCCCCGCACGGCGGACGCGAGCGCCGACTCCACGAAGGCCGCGACGGAGGCGTCCCCGTAGGTGTAGCCGATCCCGGTCCGCCCGCCGGCCCGCGCCTCGACGAGGATCATGGTCGTCGAGTTCCACCGGAGCGTGCCGTCCTCCTCACCGCCGCCGGGTCCGTCGGTGGGGACCTCGAAGGCGTGCACGCCGACGCTCTCGACCTCCACATCGACGCCCGGACGCATCGGCACGCTCCTTCCGTCCGCTTCTGACTACCTCCGGGAGGGAGCCCGAAACGAACCGGCCGGTGCGTCCGGCCGGCCGCCCCGCGGACGGTCACTACCGCCGCGTGTAACCGGTCTGCTCGGCGGCGCGGCGGCCGTACACGCACAGCGCCCAGATCACGGCGATGTCGAGGGCGATCATGACCACCGACCACACCGGGTAGTACGGCAGGAAGAGGAACTGGGAGATCGCGTTGGCCGCGGCGAAGGCGATGCCGACGGCGCGGGCCCACACGTGCCCGGTGAAGATGAACAGTCCCGCGAGCGCGACGAGGATGCCGAGCACCAGGTGCGTCCACCCCCACGCCGTCACGTCGAAGTCGTACACGTAGCGCGGCGTGACCACGTAGAACTGGTCCCGCACGATCGCGGCCACCCCCTGCAGTGCCTGGAACGACCCGATCATCAGCATCAGCACGCCGGCGAAGACCGCCAGACCGGTGGCCCAGACACCGGCGTGCTCGGTCCGTACCTCCGAATGCCGCCGCGCCGAAGTCTGCTGTGACATGTGGCACCTCCGTCCGTGCCCGTCCATCGCCCACCAGCAGGATCGTCCAGCGACGCCGCCGCGGACTCACCCGCTACGGATGAGTTCCGGCATTCCCGGCCGTAGTCGGCTCACCCGCCGGGGAGGATGCGACCTCCCCCCGGACCGGACGATCGTGGCAGCAGAGTTGCCGGAGGCTCCCGCCCACGGCGGCGCCTGCGTCTTCGATGCCGTACCGGGCGGAAGGAGAGGAGGTGGCGTGCCGAAGCCGGATGACGCCACACGGCATGTGGCGTCCGACTACGAGATAAGGATCAGCGGCCGGGTCGGCGAGTCGTTCCGGCTCGCCTTCGAGGAGCTCAGCATCACGGTGCGACCCGCCGAGACGGTCATGCGCGGCCGCGACATGGACCAGGCGGCGCTGTACGGGATCCTGGACCGGATCCAGGCGCTGGGGTTCGAGCTGATCGAAGTTCGCCAGATCCCGCCGGCCGCGTCCTGAGCGCGAGACGCTCAAGGGTCACAGCAACCGGTACCGGTGTGCACGGCGAACCGCCTCGCCCCGGCGCGTCACCGCGAGCTTGCGGTAGATGCTCTTCAGGTGCGTCTTCACGGTGTTGACCGAGATGAACATTTCGGCGGCGATCTCGTCCGTCGTGAGCATCCTGGAAAGCAGGCGCAGCACCTCCAGCTCCCGTGCGCTCAACCGGCCGACGACGGCGGCGGGTGCCTCACCCGCGTCCGGTTCCGGCGGGTGGCGGGGCATGGTGCCGAGAGGGTCGATGAGCCGCCGGTGCGGCCGCAGCAGCTCCGGATCCTGGCGCAGCACGGGGAGCAGCCAGCTCCGGGCCATGGCGAACGGCAGCCTGATCTTCTCGCGCTCGCCCAGCCGCAGCGCACGCTCCAGCGAACGACGGCCCCGCGAACGGTCGTCCGCCCGGTAGGCCAGGTACGCGTCCAGCAGCCACGCCTCCACGCGGGCCGTCGCGGGCGCGGAGGACTCCGCCAGCACCGGACGGACCGCGCGCGACGCGGCCGCCGGTTGCCGTTCGTGCAGGTGAACGCGGGCGAGCGCGACGGCTCCCTCGGCACCGCCGACGTCCCGGGCCGCCGCCATCGCGGCCTCCGGCGCACCGCCCGCGGTCCGTGCCTCGGCCTCGACCAGCCGCATCCGGCGATGCAGCCAGGGCAGGGCGGCGGCGTCCTCGCCGATGGCGTCCAGCGCGGTCAGCGCCCGGTCGGGCCGGCCGGCGGCCATGTCCAGGCGGGCCGCGAGCAGATCGTGCAGGGCGGCGAGGAGACCGTCCGGGGACTGGTCGTTGGCCACGCGGACCTTGTCCAGCTCGTCCCGCGCCTCGTCCAGGCTGACGTCTTCGAGCGCCACCCAGGCGCAGGCGAGGTGAACCGCCGTGACCCGCCGCCCCGCGGGACTGGTGGAGACCTCGGGCAGCTGTCCCGCCCGCGTCGTCAGGTGGGACGCCCAGCGGAAGCCGCCCTGGAGCGCCTCCGCCAGCGCCAGCGCGCCCAGGCATCGCCGACGTTGAAGATCACCCCCGGCCTCGGCGGCGGGCAAGGCGCGCTTGAACTCCGCCCCGGCCCGGCCCGGCCGTCCGGCTCGCAGTTCCAGGAGCCCGTGCGCGTAGCGGACCAGTGCGTGCAGCTCCGGCAGCTCGCGCGACGGCGTGCGCGGAATGGCGTCGAGCAGCCGGTCCAGGTCGTGGACGAGGTCCCGCAGGTCCTCGTACCGCGTGGGGCAGTCGGCGACGAGCCTGACCAGTCCCGCGGTGAGCCGCGCCGGGACGGAATGGCCGTCCGGCAGGCCCGCCAGGAGACGTTCCGCGCGGGCCAGGTGCGCGGCGCAGGCCTCGTCGTCGCCTTGGTCGAGCGCCACCGCGGCGGCCACGAGCGGCGGCTCCGGCTCCGTCACTCCCGCGGCATGGCCGGGGATGCCACGCAGGAGCCCCGCGAGCGGCCGTCCGTCCGACAGGCCGAGCAGCCGACCGATCGCCAGCCCGTCGACCGTCAGCCGGGACGCATAGGGCCAGTCCCCCGCCAGCACCGCCTGCCGGACGGCCTCCTCCAGCAGCCCCGCGCGGCTGAACCACTGCGCCGCACGCCGGTGAAGCGGGGCCACGTCCGCCGGATGTTCGTGCCGCAGCGTCAGGTTCAGCGCCGCGCCGAGCACCGCGTGATAGCGATACCAGCCGTGTTCCAGCGGGACGACGAAGGCGTTCTCGCGGACCAGGCCCGCGAAGAGCTCGCCCGCCTCCGGCCCCGCGAGTTCCGCCGCCAGTTCCGCGTCGAAGCGCTCCGCGACGCTCAGCCTGAGCAGCAGCCGGCGGACCGCGGCGGGCTGGGCGTCCAGCACCTCCGCGACGAGGTAGTCGACGACGGCGTGGTCGTCCCCGGCGAACGCCGCGGCGAAGGCGTCCGGGTCGGGATGGCCCTCCATCGTCATGGCGGCCAGGCGCAGCCCCGCCGCCCAGCCCTCGGTCCGCTCGCGCAGGGCTCCGACCGAAGCGGGGCTCGCCGAGACCTTGTGGTGGGCGAGCAGCGTACGGATCTCCTCCTCGTCGAACGCCAGGTCCCCGCTCCTGATCTCGGCGACCTCACCGTTGAGCCGGTAGCGGTGCAGCGGCAGCGGCGGGTCGCACCGGGAGGTCAGCACCAGCCGCAGTACCGGACCGGCCGCCTTGAGGACGCGGGCCACGTCGCGGGCCAGATCGGAGCCCGCCGGCGGGTGGAAGTCGTCCAGCACGAGGACGACCGGAGCCACGCGGCCGGAAAGGGCGAAGGCGAGTTGTGCGCGGAAGATGTCGTGTTCCCGTGCGGAGCGTCGCGGAACATTGGCCACTTCCGCGCGTTCCAGCGCCGCGACCACGAGATCCCAGAACACGTCCGGGCGGTGGTCTTCCTCCTCCAGGGAGACCCAGGCGACCGGGCCGGGCGTCCTGCCCGTCGCCGCCCATGAGGCCGCCGCGACCGACTTGCCCGCTCCTGGAGGACCGGTCACGACCGTCAGCGGACCCCGGGTCCCCATTTCGAGCCGCTCCATCAGGCGGTCCCGGGTGATGACCCAATTGTGCCGGGCGGGGATGCACACCTTCGCTCTCGAGATCGGCGCCCCGCCTGCATTAATTCCGGCCACGGAACTAGACACTTTAGTTACCTATCCTGCGCTATGCCGCGATAGGTCCGCAAGAAACCCATAAATTGGGAAAGATAAGCACGGACGGGCCCGACTCCCTCCCGGTCCGGGATTGGGGTCGTCGATGTCGCAGTCCGGGGCCCTAGGGCCCTACGGGCCGGGCGCCGCGCTCCGTAGCGTTCCTGCTGATCAGTCGGGGACCGATCTTCATCGAGGAGCGAGACATGCGCCAGACTGTGATCTTGACCGGCCTCTCCGCCGCCGTGGTCGTGGCGGCGGGAGGGGTGATCGTGACGACCCTGCGCCCCGAGCCCCTGACAGCCACGTCGGCGGGCGCCCGGCAGGGCGACGAGGTCGTCGTTCACGTAAGCCCCGGAGGAGGGGCCGGGACGTCCGCCAAGCAGGGGAACACCGCCTCGTCCCTGGCGGAGGCGGAGAAGATCCTGGAGGACAAGAGGGCGTCCAAGGCCACGGTGCTCGTCAAGGGCGGCACCTACAAGAGCGAGTCGTTCGAGTGGCGGTACTCCCCGAAGGGCGGGGACATCACCGTCCGGCCCGAGTCGGGAACGGGCCGCGTGGTCTTCGACGGCGGCGGCCGCGACGGCTACTGGGCCACCGTGCGGCCCGGCGACGCGAAGATCCACTTCAGCGGGATGACCATCCAGAACTACACCGCGGGCGGCATCCTGTTCAGGGGCGACAAGGAGAGCCGCAAGAAGATCACCGGCGGTTCCGTCCGGAACATGACCTTCCGCAAGCTGGGCACCAAGTACGGCTCCGGTGTGGAGGGGTACGGCGCCGTCCACATGTACTACTCCTGGAACATGAAGATCGAGAAGAACAACTTCTGGAACCTGGAGAACGACACGGTCCTCAGCCGGATCCACGGCGTCTACTTCTCCAACGGCTCCGGGGACAACTCCGTGTCCGGCAACGCCTTCTACAAGGTCAGCGGCGACCCGGTGCGGGCCAGCGACGGTGCGAGCGGCAACCGGGTGACCGGCAACAGGTTCCAGACCACCGGCTGGTACGGCCTGTTCTCGTACTTCAAGTTCGACCGCGACCCGGTGTGCGGGAAGAACAACTACTTCGCCGGCAACACCTACGGGAAGGTGTATCCGCGCCCCGGCCGCAAGAAGAGCTTCAAGAACCAGCCCGTCGACTGGGACAACCGGGGAAAGCGCGGCGCCTGCAAGCCGGACCCGATCAAGGTCGGCCCGGGCAACCGGTACGCCCCGGGTCAGCGCATCAGCATGGTCGGTGGTGCGGGGTGACGAGCCCCTCCCCCAGGTCGTGATCCCGGCGACCTGGGCGGCCGCCGCACGGCGCGGCCCGGACCGCTCGAACGAGGCGGCCGACCTCCGGTCGGCCGCCTCGTCGCCGTCCGCTCAGTTGCCGGCGGGGGCCATCACCGGAACGAACGTGTAGCCCCAGATCGACGTCTTGGCGCAGGTGGTGTGGACGGCCTGGACGGTGCCCGGGTGCAAGGTGTCGATGCCCACGCACATTCCGCTCTGGCGGGTCTCGGCGGACAGCAGGTTGAAAAGAGGCGCCGGCCGGGACGTTCCATTGTTCGCCGAGGTCTGGCCCTCCGGTTTGGCCGTCTCCAGGTTGAAGCGCTGCAACTTGTTCTTGTTGTCGCAGGCATTCGGATGCAGGAGGGCGCCGTCCTTGGGGGCGTCCAGCGTGAGGCACCAGATCTGGTCTTCGTTCGTGTTGGCCTGGACGACATACGTACCGTTCGGGCGGGCTTCAAGCCGGAAGCGCTGCAGGCGGTCCTCGTCGTCGCACTTGTCCTGGGAAAGCGTCGGGTCGAGTTCGTTGTCAGGAAGGATCGTCAGGCATTCCCCGACCGACACGGCGCTCTCGGGTTGGATGGAGTACCAGCCCGTGCTCGGCGGGGCGGAGGCGGACAACTCGCCCTTGTGCTTGTTCTCCTTCCCTCCGGAGTCATCGCCGGCGAGCCCGTTCAGCATAGCCGCCCCGATCACCGCGACGGTGATGAACGCCGGCGCGGCCACGAGCGGGGTGAGAGGACGGCGCTTGCGCGACTGATCGCGCCTGCCGGAGCGATCGTCCTGGTGGGAGTGATCGCGCCTCCGCGAGTGGCCCTTGCGAGAGTGGACGCGCCTCGGAGGGGACTTGCGATGCCGGGGGAGGTGCTGGTTCGGCTGCTCTTCGGGCTGCGCCTGCTCGGGCGAGGGGGGCACGGGCGGCTCCAAAACGGCGGCGGGCTTGTCCGGAGTACCGGGATCGGCATTCGCCGACGCGACCCGCTCGTGCGCACGCATCCATTCGGCCTGAACCTCGGGCACACATCCGCACGCACTGATGAACGCCGACACCAGTTCCCGTCTTGGCAGACTACTGCCTCCGAGCAGACTGACCAGCCCTCCCGGGAAGAGCACGGGGGCGGTCGCCGTCCGGGCCTCAAGCTCCTGGAGGGTCAGTCCCGACCAGCGTTGGAGGTCCCGCATCACCGCGACGAACTCGGCGGGCGTACGGACGCCGTCCGGCCGTGGGACGGTCCTCCGCACCGGCATTCTCGACCCTTCTTGAGTGGAAATGCCGTTGATCGTGGGCATAGTAGCGACCTCCACTAAAGATGTGGCTAATGTTCCTATGTAGATGCCTGCGGTGACCGGTGCCTGGCCGGCGGAGCGAACTCGCGGAGGGCAGTCCGATGTCCGACCTCACCGACCGCGCCTCCGGGTCTTTGCGCGGGTCCGTCGAATCCCGGATCGGGACGACGTTCGTGCTGCTCATCCAGGTGCGGGTGCTGGTCGTCGGGGTGACGGTGCTGATCGACCAGCAGGTGCGCGGCGACTTCTGGGCGATGGCCGTCCTGGTCGTGGTGGCGCTGCTCTCCGGGCTGATGCTGCTCGGCTGGGAACGGCTCATCCCGCGGCTGTACGCGCAGCCGGCGCTGCTGGCCTGGGACGTGCTCGTCGGCTACGCGGTGCTCGAAGCGGGCGGGATCATCGGCCCCTACTTTCTGGTCACCGTGATCGCCGCCGGTCTGGCGGGGCTGCTGTACCGCTGGCCGACGACGCTGGCGCTGTGCCTCCAGCAGGCCGTCCTGTACTACGTGGCGCTCTTCCGGGGCGACGGCGCGGACGACATCCGACACAGCGCCGCGCTCCCGCTGCTCCTCGCGATGCCCGCGTTCTACGGGATCGGCGCCCTGGTCGGGACGGTGATCCGGCGGCTGTTCGACGAGCAGGCCGCGGCCGAGGAGGCGGTCTGGCGCTCGGAGGCGCTGGCCATGGCCGCCGAGGAGCGTTCCCGCCTGGCCCGGGAGATGCACGACTCGCTGACCGGCACGCTGTCCGGGATCGCGTTGACGGCGTCCAGCCTTCCCATGATCGTGCGCAGGTCGCCGGACCGCGCGGAGAAGGAGGCCCAGCGCATCTCGGCCGCCGCGCAGATCGCCACTCGGCAGGCGCGCTCGCTCATCGCCGAGCTGCGCGCCGACGCCGTGCAGCGCCCTCTGCACGTCGTGGTACGCGAGCTGGTCGCGGAGTGGGGGCGGACGGCCGGCGTCCAGGTGCGCGATCGCGTGCAGGACGGCGCCGACCTTCCGCTGCGCGCCCGGCACGAGACCGTGGCGATCATCAAGGAGGCGCTGGAGAACGTCCGGCGGCACGCCGGGGCCTCGGCCGTGGAGGTCGCCGTGAACGGCGGCCCGGAGGACCTGCGGGTGGTCGTCCGCGACGACGGCCGCGGCCTCCCCGGCCGGCCCGGCCGGGACGGCTGGCTGAACGCGCTCGCCGACGACGGCCACTACGGCCTCCTCGGCATGCACGAACGGGCACAGCGGGTCGGAGGAGAGCTCACCGTGGACTCGATCCCCGGCGGCGGCACCGCCATCACCGTCCGATTCCCCCGCACCGCCTCGACCGGGACCGCCCACGCGTCGCAAAGCCTCGTGGCCGGCGACGGCCGGGCCGGGAACGGAGCGGACGGGCGAGAGTCCGCCGGGACCGCGGCGGTGCTCGAACCGGACTGGGAGAACGCCCAGCCCGTGGACCGGAGAGGCCAATGAACGTTGACGTGCTGTGCCGGGTGCTGGTGGTGGACGACAATCCGTTCATCCGCTCCGGGCTCGCGCTGGCGCTCGAAGCGAGCGGCGAGATCGAGGTCGTGGGCGAGGCGGGCGACGGCCGCCGGGCCGTCGAACTGGCGCGGGAGCTGGTTCCGGACGTGATCCTGCTGGACGTCCGCATGCCGCATGTCGACGGGGTCTCCGCCGCCGCCGCGCTGAGCGAGATCGGCCGGGTCATCATGCTCACCCAGGTCGAGGAGCCCGAGGTGGTGCTGGCGGCCGTCCGGAACGGGGCCGTGGGCTATCTGGTGCACAACACCTTCACTCCCGAGGAGCTGTGCGCGGCGGTTCTGGAGACGGTCCGGCAACGGGCTCACCCCCTTTCCCGGGTGGCGTCGGCTGCTCTGATCGACGCCGCCCGGACGGATCCGGCCACCGTGTCGGCGGCGGCCGACCCGGCCGAGCAGCGAAAGCGTTTCGGACTTTCGGAACGCGAAGCCGAGGTCATGCATCTCATTGCCCAAGGACATCCGAACTCGACGATCGCGGCCAAACTATTTCTCACCGAGAAGACCGTCAAGAATTACATCAACCGAATCTACGCCAAACTCGGCTCCCCCAACCGGTCCACAGCCATTGTGACCTGGCTCGGAATGCCTCCGCAGGGCTGAGCGGCCCCACTGGATTGGGGTCCCTCAGGCCCGATACCAGGGCCCTAGGGCCCTAGGGCCCCGGAACGCGCGCACAGTAGATTTCCACCGAATTATTCGAGTGCCGAACGGCCGGAACGGGCGGCCGGCGCAATAGCTCGGTTCGGAGGTTTGCTGTGCCTTTCTCTTTCCGAAGACGAACCGTCGTCGTGGCGCTCACCACGGTGACCATCACGGTCTCGGCGTTCGCCGCCCTGCGCGAGAGCCCGGCCGACTTCGACCCGGCGTCCGACACCCAGCGGATCCCTCCCGGCGAAACGACCGTCTGGGACGTCCCCGACGGCTTCGAACCCCCCGACGGCGTCGGCCCCTCCGACAGCCCCGGAGGGCCTGAGAGCATCGCGCCCCCGCCCCCCGAGGAGACGGAGAAGCCCCGCCCGCCCTCCGGCGGGGCGACGGCGGCACAGCGCTATGGGTGGGGGACTCCGCTGGCGGCGGACGAGTTCAACACCACTCTCGACACGAAGGCGTGGGAGGTCTACAACGGCCCCGGACACGCCGGGAACGGAAAGCGCAGGCCGGAAGCCGTGACCGTGAAGAACGGGGCTCTGCGGATCACCGGCGGGCCCGACGGGACCACCGGCGGGCTCGGCTGGCACAAGGGCAGCCAGAAGCTGGGCCGCTGGGAGGCGCGGTTGAAGCTCAACCGCTCCTGCGCCTGCTACAACGCGAACATGCTGCTGTGGCCCGTCGGCGGAGGCGGCGGCACCGCACCCAAGGGCGGCGGCGGCGAGATCGACTACATGGAGACCTATGAGGACAACGGCCTCCGGACGGGCGCGAACTTCTTCCTCCACTACGACCAGAAGGAGGGGTCGGAGCAGAAGGGCCGGGAAGGCAACTCGGGCCGCGTCGACGCCCACACGAAGGTCGACCTCACCACCTGGCACACGTTCGCGGTCGAGTGGACCGCCAAGGAGATCAACGGGTATCTCGACGGTCGGCGCTGGTTCCACACCTCCAGGCGGGACGTGCAGCCGCCGGGCCCGATGGGCCAGGCGATCCAGCTCGACTGGATCCCCGGGCTGACGGACACGACCGCACCCGGCATCAACAAGAAGGCCGAGGCGATCCTTCAGGTCGACTGGATCCGCATGTACGGCCCCTGAACGAATTCGGGCGACGCCCACGCGGCGCCGGATCGGCGGGGGCCGACCCGGCGCCGTCACAGGTTAGAGCGGACGAGGGCCACGGCCTCCGGCAGGTGGCGTTCATCGGGGCGTCAGCGAATGATCTGCCACATGCCCTCGGCGTTGCGGCGCAGCACGAACTCCGACTGGAGGGTTCGCTCCGTCAGATTCCCCTCGGTCCAGCTCAGTCCCGAGAACGGCAGGACGGCGTCGCCGGATTTGTTGATCTTCCCGCCGTTGACCAGGATCTGGCTGAGCGCCTGCCGCTCCCTCGGCCTGAGGAAATGCGGCGTGTTCTTCACGCCCCTGGTGCAGTTGCCCCGTAGAGCCGGGCCGTTCACGAAGTCGCCGTCCTTCGCCACGTACCGGCATACCAGACTCTCCCCCTTCGCCTGCCCCTGGAGGAACGCCTTCAACGCGGCGCGCGCTCCTGGAAGCCCGGGCGTGGAACCCGGATCCAGTTCGAGAGGGTCGTTCGTCTCCGGCGGCGGCGTGGTCTTCAGCGCGGACTGCTTGGAAGACGGCCCCTGGGCCCCCTTGTCGTCCGAGCCGCCGCCGCAGGCGGCGGTGGTCAGCATTCCGACGAGGAGAAGGACACAACCGGCCGTTTTCCGGTAAGCCATCGAACGCCTCCCTGAGAGCCCTGAATCGACCGTTGATCATACTGTGCATTAACCAATTTCTGCAATCGCTCCAGAAGCTGCAATTTGGGCGGTGAACCGCGCCTGGAGAGCCATTTTCACCGGGCCCGCCTCTTTCGCCGCCGCCGATCTCGTTGGGCGGCGGCTCCGGCGCCGGCCGGAGCGGCGCCGCGAGGCCGCCGCCCGCTCCGCCACCGGCGAGACACATCACATCCCGGCGGCCGTCACATCTCGTCCGGCCGCTCCGTCAGTGAGGTGTAACAGTCACAACGGCAAGGGGATCATGATGGAAGCCCGCTTCAACTACTACGGCACCGCGGTAGCGACCAAGTACATGAAGTACCTCCAGTCGGCGGCCAAGGTCATCTCCGGCTCGGGGCTGCCGGTCGCGACCCAGCATCTGGTGGAGATCCGGGCCAGCCAGATCAACGGCTGCGCCGTCTGCACCGACATGCACACCAAGGACGCCGCGCATGCGGGAGAGACCTCGGTGCGCCTCAACCTGGTCGCGACCTGGCGTGAGGCCACGGTCTTCACCGAGGCCGAGCGGGCCGCGCTGGAGCTGGCCGAAGAGGGCACCCGCATCGCCGACACGGCCGGAGGCGTCACCGACGAGGTCTGGGCGAACGCCGCGAAGCACTACGACGACGAGCAGCTCGCCGGCCTGGTGTCCCTCATCGCCGGGATCAACAGCTGGAACCGCATGAACGTCATCACCCGGCAGCCCGCCGGCGACTACAAGCCCGGCCAGTGGGGGTGAACCGGCGACCCTGACCGCCCGCAGTGCATCCCTGACCGGGGTCCGGTGATCACCTCGGTGACCACCGGACCCCGGTCGGGATACGCTGGGATCCGGTTCGACTTTGGGTGGTCAATGTGTCCGAGCACAGCGCTGTCTACTATCCCGAGATCTTCAGCCCACAACGGCTGATCGGGCGGCGCACGTTTGATTTCACCCGGCAAGTGGCGGTAATGGCGATAATCAATCGCACTCCCGACTCTTTTCACGATCGCGGACGCACTTTCGCCCTGGACAAGGCGTTGACCGCGGCCCAGGAAGCGCTCGACGAGGGGGCCGACTGGCTCGATATCGGAGGTGTGCCGTTCGCCCCCGGGCCCGTGGTGAGCATCGAAGAGGAGATGGACCGGGTGGTGCCGGTCATCGAGGGCGCCCGGTCCCGCACGGACGCGGTCATCTCGGTCGAGACGTACCGTCCCGAGGTCGCGCGTGCGGCCTTCGACGCGGGCGCCGACGTCCTCAACAACACGAGCGGGCTCCATGACCCCGCGCTCGCCGATGTGGTCGCGGAGGCCGGCGCGAGTCTCGTCATCACGCACAGCCTCGCCGATCCCCGGACGCCTTACCCCCGTCCGCGGTATGACGACGTGGTGTCGGAGGTCGCCGAGTTCCTTCGCGAGCGGGCCGCCCTGGCCGAGAAGCACGGCGTGCCGGCGGACCGGATCATCATCGATCCCGGCCACGACCTGAACAAGAACACCTACCACTCACTCGAACTCACCCGCCGCCTCCCGGAGATCGCACGGATCGGCCACCCGCTGCTCGTGGCTGTTTCCAACAAGGACTTCATCGGCGAGACGCTGAGACGAGACCAGCGGGAAAGGGTCGAGGGCACGATCGCCACCCTCGTCGTCTCGATCCTGAGCGGCGCCCGCATCGTGCGCGTTCACGATGTCACGGAGGCGAGGCAGGCGGTGAACATGGTCGAAGGCATTCTCGGCTGGCGCCCTCCCGCCTACGTCCGCCACAACCTGGACTAGCCCTGCGCGATGCGGTAACGCAGAAACAGGTAGTTTCCGTCCTGGATCGCATGGCACAGTTCCATGCTCTGCATATCGATCACCGGGCCGTTCAGGATGCGTGCGGCGTCGCCGGCGGTGATGGTCGGGCTCAACGTCAGGCACAGCTCATGCAGCCAGCCGGCGGCGGCGACCTCGGCCAGAACCACCGGGCCGCCCTCGCAGAGTTGACGCTTGTAGCCGCGCCCCGCCAACTCGGTCAGCGCCTTGCCGATGTCCGCCGATTCGGCACCGCAGACGATGACCTCGGCTCGCTGCTCGGCCAACCGCCGCGTTTCCCGCGGGGCGCCCTCGCAGGTGATGACGATCGGCCGGTGCCGCGTCCGCGCGAAGATCGGGCCGTCGAAGTCGAGGTTCAGGCTTCGGGACACGATGGCCAACGGCGGCGCCGACTCGGGGAAGTCGTCGTACTCCCGGACGGTCGTGGCCCCCATGATCACGACGTCGGCGAGGCTCCGGAGCCGCCGCATGAGCTCCCAGTCGCCCCGGTAGCCGATCGCACCGGTGTTCCCCTTGTACTGAATGGCTCCGTCGAGGGTCGCGATCATGTTCGCCCGCAGCCACGGCGTCGTCTCCGGGTAGGCGTAGTTCTCCAGCATCGCGTCCACGTCCATCCGACCACTGTAGACAGCGCCGGCTTTCCTTCCCCGCCTCGGTCTGTGTGACGATCAAGGCCGGGCGCCCGGCCCCCGGCGCCCGCGGGAAGGAGTGATATGCCGCTGATCTCGATCATCACCGCGGTGCGCGAGCCGATGGCCGGCCACCTGCGGCAGGCCGCCGACGGCGTGGCCGCCCAGCGCCTCCCGGACGGCTGGGAACTCGAATGGCTCGTCCAGGAGGACGGGGAGACGCCGACCGCGCGCGACCTCTGCCCCGGCGCCCTCTATGAGGCGAACGGCGCCCAGCTCGGCACCGGAACGACCCGGAACTTCGCGCTGAGTCGCGCACGCGGCGAACTGGTGGCAGTGCTCGACCATGACGACGTCCTTCTTCCCGACGGCCTCGCGACGCTCATCCCCGCCTTCACCGAGCATCCCGGAATCGGCTGGGCGATCGGCCAGGCGGACGACCTGATCGACGGCCACCGCGTGCCCTATCCCCTCGCCTACCCGTGCGGCAGGGTCCCCGCCGGAACGATCGGCCGTCTGTACGAGGAGACCGGCCTGTGCCAAGCCGCCTGCGCCGGCCTCGTCGCCCCGACCGAACTGATTCGCGCGTTCGGCGGCTGGGGAGCCCTTCCCCGGGCCCAGGACGTGGCTCTGTTCATCGCGCTCAGCGAACTGCTCGACGGCTACCAGGAACCGGCCGTGACCTGGCTCTACCGAAAGCACCCCGGACAGAGCACCCACCCCACCAAGACCGACACATGGGGCGGCTATCAGGACCGCTTCATCCGCCAACGCCTGAACGCCGTCCGCAACGGCAATCTGCCGCCTCTCCCGGCCCTGGATTCGCTGAGCCCCGCCGGGGTCAGCCCGCCTGGAGCCGGCGGATCACCACGCCGATGAACTGCTCGGCGTGGACGAACCCGTAGTCGCGGGAATCCCAGCTGGTGGACGCGTTGTCACCCAGCACGACGAGGGCGCCCGGAGGCACGGTCGTCTCCCGGGACTCCCGCAGGTACGGCACCCGGTCCACCGGCACGGGATCACCGGCCACCGCGATCGCCCGCTTGATGAGCAGCGGGCCGTCCGGGTGCTCAGGCACCACCGGAACGGCGGGCGTCTCCCCGTCCGGGACGGGGACATGATCCGACGGTGGCTCGTCCAGCACCGGCGGCCGGATCCTGACCACCACGATCTGGCCCGCGCGCACGCGGCGGGTGCGGCTGACCAGGAGCCGGTCACCGGAGTGAAGCGCCGGCTCCATGCTGGGCCCGTCGACCGTGGTGACCAGGTACCGCCGGCGTACCCATCCGACGAGAACGACGGTCGCCACCAGAACGCCTCCGACGACGACCGCGAGCGTCGTCATCCGATGTCCTCGCGAGGCTGGGAGACCTCCTGGTACCCGGCCGCCTGGAGCCGGAACAGCCGGGCGTAGTGGCCGCCCGCCGCCATCAGGGTCTCGTGCGCGCCGAGTTCGGCGACGCGCCCGCCGTCGAGGACCGCGATGAGATCGGCCTCCCGGACGGCGCTGAGCCGATGCGAGATCAGCAGGCTGGTCCGGCCGGCCCGGTAGCGGCGCATCTGGCCGTGGACCTCGTGCTCGGCCTCCGGGTCGAGGCCGGAGCTCGGCTCGTCCAGAATCATCAGGTCCCGGCCGTCTCGGACGAAGGCCCGGGCCAGCGCGAGACGCTGCCACTGCCCGCCGGACAGCACGACCCCGGTGTCGGGGTCCTCCTTGTCGGCCTCCGAGAAGAACATCCGGGTCAGCAGGGTGTCATAGCCACTGGGCAGCCCGGCGAGCTTGTCGTGGACGCCGGCGCGGGCGGCCGCCTGCCGGATCGCGTCCGGCCGGTCGAGCGCACGGAGGTCGCCGACCGCGATGTTCTCCTTCGCGGTCATGTCGTAGTTCATGTGGTCCTGGAACACCGCGCTGATGCGGTCGCGCAGCGCGTGCGGCGGTATGTCCCTCAGGTCCACTCCGTCCCACAGGATGCGCCCGCGCGTCGGGTCGTACATCCGGCAGAGCAGTTTGACCAGCGTGCTCTTGCCCGCGCCGTTCAGCCCGACCAGCGCGACGGCCCAGCCGTGCGGGATCGTCAGGTCGACGCCGCGCAGCACCCACGGATGGTCGTCGCTATAGCGGAACCACACGTCCTGGAACTTGATACCCCGCCGCAACTCCGGAGCCTCGCCCGTGCCGGCGCTCGGCAGGTCCGGTTCCGCCCGGGTCACCGCGACGTAGTGGGTGAACATGAGCAGGCGGCCATGGGCGGTGGCGATGGAGGACGTCAGCAGGTCCAGGGCGGCCTGCACGCCGGCGACCGCGGCGACGAACATGGTGACGTCGCCGATCCCGAGCGTGCCGTGCCGTGCCGCCGTGATCGCCCACCACAGGCCACCGCCCGCCACCGCCGCGCTCAGCGTGGTGAGACCGCCCTGGGCGGCCAGCTCACGCCGGCTCATCCGCTGCTCGGCCCGGTTGCCGCGGTCGCGTTCGGACATCATCCGGGCGCGCAGGAAGGCGCCGACGCCGAACAGCCGGATCTCGGTGGCCGCCTCCACGTCGGTCAGCAGGCGGCCGTAGAAGAACTCGCGGCGATGGGTCTGCTCGATCGCCCACTGCATGGCCGCCCGGCTCCGCGACAGCAGCAGTTCGGCGACCATCGCCGGTATCGCGGCCGCCAGCACCAGCATCGTCATCATCGGGCTGATGACCAGCAGCGATGTGAGGAAACCGAGGAGGGACAGCATGCCGCGCGCGGTGCCGCAGACGGCGTCCACCAGGTATCCGGTGGTGGCGGTCGCCTCCTGCGCCAGGCGCAGCCGGTCCAGGAAGACCGGATCCTCGAACCGCCGCAGCCCGACCTGGCGTTCGGTCGCGGCGAACAGCCGGTCGGTCGCCCGGACCCCGGCGGCCCGGCCGGTCTGGTCGCGCAGGTACCGGCCGATCCCCGGGAGGGAAGCGGCGGCCAGTCCGGTCACCACCAGCGCGGCCGCCGGGCCCGCGACCGGGCCCTGCGCCGTCGTCAGCCGGTCGACCACCGTCTTCATCAGCCAGGCGGTCGCGATCGGCCCGGCGGCCTCGGCCAGGGTGAGCAGCAGGTAGCCGGACACCCCGCCGGGCGCCGACCGCCAGGTGAGCACGGTCGCCTCGGCCCCGGCGACGGCCAGTTCCCGTACATGGACGTTCCTTCTCACCAGCGTGGCCCGGCGTTCGGCGTCCTCATGCCGGGGTTTCGATGGGCAGGTCCTCCAGGCGTCCGCCCGCGGCCACCACCCGGCCCTCACCGTCGACGATGTACAGCGCCGGCGTCCAGGTGTTCTGGAAGGCGCGGCTCACGACGCCGCCGTCCTCCTCGGCGACGACGCGGGCCGCCGGTGAAAGGACCGCGACCAGTTCCGGGTCGTCACCGGTCACCACCGCGAGCCGGGGCAGCCCCGTCGTGAGCCGCGCGAACCGAGGGGCCAGGTCGTGGCACGGCTCGCAGCCCGCGGAGAAGAAGCCGACCAGCCCGATGAGGTTCTCGCGCGAGACCGGATCGCCTTCGGTGGTCGTCGTGGTGAACTCTCCGACCTGCGAGCCGGGTTCGAGGGCCGTCGGCGGCCCGGTGTCCCGCGGCCGCGTCGCGCCCTGCTCCCGCAGCCTGCGGACCAGGGCGAGCGTGAGGGCGAGGTTCAGCACGGACAGCAGCCCGATGAGGACGACGGCGGCGGCAAGGTAGGGCATCAGGGGTTCCTTGCGAACAGGTCGACGATGTCGTCGAGAGAGACGATCAGCACGGCTCCGACCAGCCCGGCCGCGGCGGCCACCGCGATCCCGCCCGCCGGCGGCAGGCCGCCGGGAGAAAGGCCGCCGAGCACGGCGCAGGTGAGCAGCGCCCCGTTGCGGACGAGATGGCGTGGACCGAGCGGGACGCTGGACGGGCCGAAGCAGCGGCAGGTGGCGCGGCGTCCGCGCCGGATCGAGGCCGCGATGGCGGTGCCGAAGACGGCCAGCAGCGCCGCGGCGAGACCGAAGCCGTACGGCGCCATGGGCTGCGCGATCAGCAGCGGCGGCACCAGCGACTCAAGCACGGTCGTGGTGATCGCCAGGAGCCGCGCATGCCCGGCCCACGCCGGTACAAGCGCGGGAACGGACCTGGCGAAGCCGTCGAAGTCGCGAAACTTGGAAACGGCCGACACGGCGAAGACCAGCCCGATCAGGCAGGCGCTCCCGATCCGCACGAATTCCATGCGCACTCCTCACAGAACGCCCCTCGCGGGCGGCGGCACCGCGCCGCCGCCCGCGAGGGACCTGACGTCACGGCGATCCGCAGGCACCGACGACGTAGTGACGGCACTGGCCGTCACAACAGACCTTCTTGTAGTACAAGCCACCGGAGCAGTAGTAGTAGGTCCTCTTGCAAGCGGCGGACGCGGTGGCCTTCGGGGCCATCCGCGCCACCAGGCGATCGACGAGACGGGCCATACGTGTCTCCTTCTCCCGGCCGCTGACGGCCGTGGACGCCGTGATCACGATCCGGACTACCGGATTACAGCACAACCGGGCACACGAGTGGTGGTCAAAAATGATCATTTCTCAGGCACACCTGCCCGGGTGGCCTCGGGGGCCCTACCGCCCCGCTCCCACCTTGTCGCCTGGGCCCTCTCCAGGACGGTCATCCTCGACGGGTCCCACCATTGGGGTCCGGCTGGCTAAGCCATCAGTTTCATTTCACAACCCAAAGGAAAACGATCATGCTCAAAACAACAGGGCAGGACACCCCCGGGGCCAAGCTCATCGAGGCTCTGAAACTCGCCGACCACGAGTGGAGTCCCGACGCGCTCACGGCCATGGAGAAGGCCGCTGCGGCGGATACCCATCTGTTCGTTCTCCTCAAGGAGGACGGCACCAGATCCCAGCTGTACCTGAACACGACGGTTGGCGTGCTCGGCCTGGACGACCTCTACAAGGTGGACCGCGGCCTGGAGGCCATCGTCACGGTCTCCAGGGGACGGGCACGGCGTCGGCGTTACCTGCGGCCGCTTTGCGAGCTTTCGTGGTGGAACCGGTTCATGCTGGTGCATTTCGAGGGGTACCCGATCCCCGCGAAGCTGCTCGACGAGCTTCGCAGGTCCCCGGTGACGCGCACGCTGAGCTGGGGAGAGCTCAACGGTCTCAACCTGATCAACGAACGCTTCCACCAGTTCGGCGATGAGGACCTGCTGGGCGGTGAAGGGCTCCCTCGTGAGGGGAACGTACGCTTCGACCAGCTCGCTGTGGAGGACCTGCTGCGCCGTGAAGGGCACCCTCGTGAGGGAACTGCCTGGGCCTTCTTCGGCCAGCTCGCCGAAGTGCGGAGCGAGCCTCGTCGGCCGGTCACCGCCGGTGAGCGGCTGAGCAAGGCGACCTGGGTGAAGCCGAGGGCGCTGCGGAGGCTGCTGCGGCTGGAGTCCGGCCCGGCGATCCGGCAACCGGAGGACCAGCCGCGTGATCGGCGCGGCATCACGCTGGTGACGATCGAGGCCTCCGGTACCACGATCACCGGGGTGAGCCTGAAGCAGGCCTGATACCGAGTAATCGTCGACCTCTCAGCAGAGGCCGGCCATGACCATCAACCTAGTCACAGGGCCCGGCACCTCCGCCGGGCCCTGTCCTTGTTCGGGCGGCCCCCGGCGTCAGCGCGGGCGCCAGGTGCCGGGGCGGGCGCGGAACAGGTCTTCTTGCCCGTCCTTGTCCAGGCTTCCCAGGTTGACGAGTGAGGGGGCCACCGCGAGGGCCTGCTGGCGGCTCAGGTCCCTGGCGGCCCAGACGGCGCGGACGGTTCCCTGGACGGCGGCGGGCGGGTGGGAGGCGATGACGGCGGCCACGCGGTCCGCGGCGGCGTGCAGTTCGTCGCCCGGGACGACCTCGGACACCAGGCCGATCTCGTAGGCGCGCCGGGCGGTGATCCGCTCGGCGGTCCCCGTGAGGGACATGCGCATCAGCTCCCCGAACGGCAGGCGCTGACTCAGTTGCGTGGGCTCGACCGCCGCGACCATGCCGTAGGAGACGTGGGGGTCGAAGAACGTCGCGTGCTCGGCGGCAATGACGAACTCGCTCTCGCCGAGCAGATGGAAGGCTCCGCCGCAGGCCATGCCGTTCACGGCGGCGATCACGGGCTTCCACAGGCCGGCGGATTTGGGGCCGAGGCGCTCGGACGGGTCGTCGGCCATGAACGGCGAGCTCGGCTGGGGGATCACCTCGGCCCGGTCGATGCCGGTGCAGAACGCCCGGTCCCCGGCGCCGGTCAGCACGACGACCCGGACCGCGTCGTCGAACCGCAGGCTCCGCCAGAGCCCGTGCAGCTCGTCGACCAGGGTGCGGTCGAACGCGTTGTGCCGTTCCGGCCGGTCGAGGGTGACCCATCCGACGCCGTCAGCGGCCCGGTAGCGCAGTGTCCGGAAGTCCGTCACCTGTCCTCCCACCGTGGTGTCCGTTCATCGTCGGTCATCTGACGACCTTTCAGCAAGACGCCTCCGGCGCTAATCTGACGGGTAGTCAGAAAGGGCGGGTGATCAGACCGTGCCGGAGCTTCCAAAGATCGTTTCCCGAGTGGGACCCAGGCGAGAGGGACCGGGATGCTGGATTACCTGATCAAGGGCGGGACGATCGTCGACGGGACCGGGAAGCCCGGGTTCACCGGCGACGTCGGGGTGCGGGACGGGCGCGTCACCGCGCTGGGGGCCCGCATCGACGAACCCGCGGCGGAGAACATCGACGCGGCCGGGCTGGTGGTGGCCCCAGGGTTCATCGATCCCCACACCCACTACGACGCGCAGCTGTGCTGGGATCCGTTCGCCACTCCGTCGAACGTGCACGGCGTGACGACCGTGATGAGCGGCAACTGCGGCTTCACCCTCGCCCCGTTGCGGGAGCGGGACGCCGACTACATCCGGCGGATGATGGCGAAGGTCGAGGGCATGTCCCTGGCCGCGCTCGAAACCGGGGCCGGCTGGAACTGGGAGTCGTTCGGGGACTACCTGGACGTCCTGGAGGGACGGATCGCGGTGAACGCGGGCTTCATGGTGGGGCACTGCGCGCTGCGCCGCTACGTCATGGGGCCGCGCGCGGTCGGCGGCGAGGCGGACGAGGCCGAGCTCGCGGAGATGGTGCGGCTGCTGCACGCGTCCATAGAGGCCGGCGGGATGGGGCTGTCGACCACCCTCTCGCACACCCATTCCGACGGGGACGGCGAGCCGGTCCCCTCCAGGTCCGCCACGCGCGAGGAGCTCATCGCGCTGTCCCGCGCCACCGGCGAGCACGAGGGGACCACGCTTGAGGGGGCGTTCGAGGGCTGTCTCGACACGTTCTCCGACGAGGAGATCGACCTCGTCACCGCGATGAGCGCCGCCGCCGGACGTCCGCTCAACTGGAACGTGCTGACCATCGACTCGCGCTCCCCCGACACGGTGCGGAGGCAGCTGGAGGCCTCGGCGGCGGCCGCGGCGGCGGGCGGCCGGGTGGTGGCGCTGACCATGCCGGTGCTGGTCCCGATGAACATGAGCCTGGGCACCTTCTGCGCGCTCAACCTCCTCCCGGGCTGGGGCAACATCCTCGCGCTGCCGATCGACCGGCGCATCACCGCGCTGCGCGACCCGCTCGTGCAGGCCGGCCTGCTGGAGCGCGCCCGCAGCCCTGAGGCCGGCGTCTTCCGCCGGCTGGCCGACTTCGGCAGGTACGTCATCGGCGACACCTACTCGGCCGAGAACGAGGGGCTCACGGGCCGGGTGGTGGAGGAGGTGGCCGCCGAGCGGGGGCTCGACCCCTTCCAGGCCCTGGTCGAGATCGCCGCCGCCGACGGGCTGCGCACCGTCCTGTGGCCGATGCCGCCGGACAACGACCCGGCGTCGTGGCGGCTGCGGCAGGTGATCTGGGAGAACGAGCACGTCACGCTGGGCGGTTCCGACGCCGGCGCGCACCTCGACCGGATGTGCGGCGCCCCGTACACCACCCGCTTCCTCGGCGACACGCTCCGGGGTCGCAGGCTGGTGTCGCTGGAGCGGGCGGTCCAGATGATCACCCGGGATCCGGCGCGACTGTTCGGCCTGCGCGGGCGCGGCACCCTCGCGGAGGGCGGGTACGCCGACATCGTGCTCTTCGACCCCGCGACGGTGGGCGCCGAGAACGCGCGGCTCGTGCACGACCTTCCGGGGGGCGGGCCCCGGCTGACGGCGGGCTCGACCGGCGTGGTCCGGGTCCTGGTCGGCGGGGTGGAGACCGTCCGGGACGGCGCCGCCACCGGTGCGACGCCGGGGACCGTGCTGCGGTCCGGCCGCGATACGGCCACGGTGACGACGTCCGGGGGGCTCTCGTGACGGGCGGGGACGGGCACGGCGCCCCGCTCGCCGGGGTCCGGATCGTCGAGGCGTCCATGCTCGGGCCCGGAGCGGTCACCACGCACCTGGCCGACCTTGGCGCCGACGTGATCAAGGTCGAGCCGCCGCACGGCGACTACATCCGCGAGATGACCTGGCCCATGGTGGAGGGCGTGTCGCTGATGCACCTCCACATCAGCCGCGGCAAGCGCAGCGTGGTCCTCGACCTGCGCCTGCCGGAGGGCCGGGACGTGTTCCTCGACCTGGTCCGGGGCGCGGACGCCGTCGTCGAGGCGATGCGGCCCGGCGGGCTGGAACGGCGCGGGCTCGGTCCCCGGGTGCTGGCCGAGGTGAACCCGCGGCTCGTGTTCTGCGGGATCTCCGGGTACGGGGCGACGGGCCCCTACCGGGATCTGCCCAGCCACGGGATCGCCTATGACACCTGGGCCGGTCTCGTCCAGCCGGAATCGGCCGGGGACGGTCACTGGGCGATCCCCGAACACCCTTCGATCGGCATCCACGCCGGTCCGCTGTACGCGGCGCTGGGCATCCTCGCGGGGATCCTCCGGGCCAGGGCGACCGGGACGGGCGGGGTCCTGGAGGTGGCGCAGTCGGACGCGGCCGCGTCGATGGACTGGCTGCGGAGCGAGACCTGGCGCGCCTACGAGCGGCCGGAGGACGAGGTCACCGGCAATCCGGCCGACGGGTACCGGCGGCGCGAGCCCGGGACGGCGGGAATGCGCCACGGCGTGCGCTACCAGTTCTACGCGACCAGCGACGGCCACGTCCTCTTCATGGCTTCCGAGCGGGAGCTGTGGCGCAACTTCTGCACGGGCGTCGGGCGCCCCGACCTGTTCGAACGGCATCCCGGATCGCGCTACGCCGATCACGCCGTCGGGGACACCGCGCTGCGGGACGCGCTGACGGAGATCTTCGCGTGCCGCAGCAGCGCGGAGTGGATCGCGTTCGGCGTCGAGCACAACGTGCCGATCGGCCCGGTGAACACGCCCCGCACGCTGGCCGGTGACCCGCAGTTCCAGCACCGCCTGCCGTGGATCCCGGCCGACCGCCTGGGCGCCGAGCAGCTGCCGAGCCCGATCCGGTTCCTCGACGAGGAGCCGCGGTCACCGCGGCACGCGCCCTCGCTGGGGGAGCACACCGAGGAGGTCCTGCGCGACGTGCTCGGCTACGGCGCGCCGGACATCGCGCGGCTGCGCGATGCCGGGGCGCTGGGCACCTGACCCGGGCGGGGCCGCGGTGAGATCGCCGGGCAGGTGCTATTGCGTAAATCTGACGACCCGTCATATTGTCGCTTCCACCGCGCCCTTGGAGGTGAGGCCATGGAACTCAGCCGAAATGACACGAGTTCTACGATCCCCCGCGACGATTCGGAGCCGGCGCCCGGCCGGGACCCCGAGCCGTCCGTCAAGATCCGGGCCACCGGCGTCGAACGCCGGTTCCGCCGTGGCAGGGCCCGGCTGCCGCTGCCCGGACGCCGTCCTGCCGCCGCCGGCGAGGTGCACGCGCTCGGACCGCTCGACCTGGGCGTCGCGACCGGCGAGTTCTGCTGCCTGGTGGGGCCGTCCGGCTGCGGCAAGTCCACGTTCCTGCGCCTGGTCGCGGGGCTGCTGCGGCCGAGCGCCGGACGCCTGGAGATCCGCGCCACCGCCCCGGACCCGGCGGCGATGATCTTCCAGGACTACGGCATCTATCCCTGGAAGACGGTCCTGGCCAACGTGCGCTTCGGCCTGGACGTCCAGGGTGTCCCGCGCAAGGAGGCGACGGCGCGGGCCCGGGACTGGCTCGGCCGCATGGGCCTGACCGACTTCGCCGACTCCTACCCCGCCGCGCTGTCGGGCGGGATGCGGCAGCGGGTGTCGATCGCCCGCGCGCTCGCCGTGGAGCCGGAGATCTTGCTCATGGACGAGCCCTTCGCCGCGCTCGACGCCCAGCTGCGCACCATCCTCCAGGAGGAACTGCTGGCGATCTGCAACGCCGACCGGCGCACCGTCCTGTTCGTCACCCACAGCCTGGAGGAGGCCATCGTCCTCGGCGACCGGGTCCTGGTGATGAGCGCGCGCCCCGGCCGGATCCTGGCCGAGCGCGTGCCCCCGTTCGGCCGTCCGCGCAGCGGGGACGTCCGCAACTCCCCGGAGTGCGCGGAGCTGAAGGCCGAGCTCTGGCACCTGCTGCGAGGAGAGGTCGAGCCCTCCGAGAGGACGAGCCGATGACCGCGCCGAGCAAGTCCGACGCCCCCGCGGAACGGTTGATCGTGCGCGAGCCGGGTGCCGCCGAACGGTCCCCGGCACGTGCCGCCGCGCGGCGGCGGGCCCTGGAGATCGGCCTTGCGATCGCCGTGCCCGTCGTCCTGATCGCGCTGTGGCAGCTGGCCTCGGCACGCGGCTGGATCGACGCCAGGGTCTACCCGGCGCCGTCCACGATCGCCGCGAACGGATGGGAGCGCGCGGTCGACGGCGAGCTGTGGCCGGACGCGTGGGCCACGACCCGCCGGGTCGTCCTCGGCTTCCTGCTGGGAACGGCGGTCGGCATGCTGCTCGGCCTGCTCATGGGGACCTCGCGGACGGTGCGCGCCGCGCTGGAGCCGCTGCTCGACGCCCTGTACGTGGTCCCGAAGCTGGCCCTGCTGCCGATCTTCCTCAACATGTTCGGCCTCGGCGAGGGGCCGCAACTGGCGCTGGTCGCCACGACCGTGTTCTTCTTCGTGTGGATCTCCACCATGACGGCGATCATGGCCGTGCCGGAGGGCTACCGGGAGGCGGGCGCGGTGTTCGGCGCGAGCCGTCGGCAGATGTTCCGGCACGTGCTGCTGCCCGCCGCGCTGCCGCAGATCCTGGTCGGCACGCGGATCGCGGCCGGCGTGTCCGTCCTGGTCATCGTGGCCGCCGAGTTCGTCGCCGCCACCGACGGCCTGGGCTACCTGATCTTCAACTCGCGTTCGCTGTTCCAGAACGACGTGATGTACGTCGGCATCGTCTGCGTCGCCGTCCTCGGCGTGGTCTTCTCGGAGATCATCCGGTTCGCCGGGCGGCGCCTCACCCCCTGGGCGCCCGATGACCGCGACCGCGTCCGCACCTGACCGCCGTTCCTCTTCCGGCCACCCCACCACCAGCCGCTTCGGCAGCGGAGGACACCCATGAGATTTCCCGCAACCGTCCCGGTCATCGCCGCCCTGGCGCTCACCGCCGCCGCGTGCAGTTCGGGGGCGACGACCTCGGCCGAGCCGCGCAAGGCACGCCCCATCACCCCGGTCGCCGGGTGCGGCGCGGGCTCCTGGAGCGATCCGGCCGAGCTGGCGCAGGACCGCAAGCCGGCGCGCTGCGACAAGGGCACGCCCGCGGCCAGGCCCCTGGCCCGCAAGACCAAGATCACGGTGGCGGCGAGCACCGGCTCGGCCGAGTTCGTGGCGCCCGTCAAGCTGGGCATCGCCAACGGCGAGTTCGGCAAGGAGAACCTGGAGGTGGAGTTCAAGCAGCTGGGCGTCGCCGACTCGATCCCGCTGCTGGCCAAGGGCGAGGTCGACGCGATCTGGTCGGCGCCCGAGGCGGCCTTCTTCAACGGCATCGACCAGGGGTTCGAGCTGCGCTGGGTGCTGGGCAACTTCGCCCCTGGCGCCGGGTCCAAGTCCGGCCTGTGGGCGCGCGTCCCGCAGGGCACCGCACCGGACGCCCTCAAGTTCGGCGACGGGACCCCGGTGGGCACGCTCATCGGCAAGGGCAGCGTGATCATGTACCCGATGCGGGAGGTGCTGCGCAAGCACGGCACCGACCTCAAGAAGGTGCGCTTCACCGGCCTCGGCGGGCCCGCGGACGTCGTTACCGCGCTCGACAACGGCGGCGTGAAGGCGGCATGGGTGGTCGACCCGCTGTGGAAGCAGCTGGACGGCAAGCCCGGGATGGCCTTCCTCGGCGGGCAGCCGCACGGCGAGCCGCTGGGCGGCATGATCTACGGACCCAGCATGCTGCGGGAGAACCCCGACGCGGGCGTCGCCTTCGTCCGCGCCCTCATCCGCATCTACAACACCTACTTCGCCGGCGACTACAAGAAGGACCCCGCGCTCATCAAGCAGCTGTCCTCGGTCCTGGGCCTCAAGCCCGAGATCCTCAACGCCGTGCCTTCCTCGCAGTGGGACTGGGAGATCCGCAAGGACACGGCGGAGCGGTTGCAGCAGGCGTTCATCGAGGGCGGGGCCCTCGGCAAGGCCGTGCCCGAGAGCGAGGCCGTCGACCGCACCCTGTACGCCGAGGCGGTCGGTCACAAACCCTGAGCCTCGATCTCGCCGAGCGGCGCGCGCGGCCCCGGAACCGGTACCGGATCCGGGGCCGAGTCCTGTGTGGAGCAGGCGTCGCGGCCCGCTGTCAGCCGAAGCGGCTGCGCAGATCGTTCTTGAGGATCTTCCCGGCGGGGTTGCGCGGCAGCGCCTCGACGAGTTCCAGCCGTTCCGGATGCTTCTGGATCATCAGGCCGCGTTCCCCGAGCCAGGCGGACAGCTCGCGCAGCGACGGCGGTTCGCGGCCGGCCTCGGGGACCAGCACCGCACAGCACACCTCGCCCAGCGCCGGATCGGGCAGGCCGACGACCGCCACGTCACGCACACCAGGATGCTCGTACAGCAGCCCCTCGACCTCCGTGGCGCTGATGTTCTCGCCTTTGCGGACGATGACGTCTTTGAGCCGCCCCGTCACGGTCACGTAGCCGTGCTCGTCGATGGTTCCCAGGTCGCCGGTGCGGAAGTAGCCGTCCGCGTCGAAGGCCCGCCCGTCGAGCGAGGCGTCGGCGTAGCCGGCCATCATCTGCGGTGCCCTGGCGCGGAGCTCGCCCTCCTCGCCGGGGCCGGCGACGCGGCCGTCCGGCGTCACCACGCGCAGGTCCACGCCGGGCATCGCGCGCCCCTCGGTGCCCGCGAGGGCCCGGTCCGGATCCCGCACACTCGCCATCGAGAGAATGGGGCATTCGGTCAGGCCCCAGCCCGACGCGACCCCCGCGCCGCCGAGCTCCCTCTTGACGTCGAGGTGCAGCCTGGGCGGCTTGGGAGCGCCGCCGCCCGGGCAGACCCGCAGGCTCGGGAACAGCCGGTCGCCCGGGTTCTCGCGCTGGGCGGCGAGGTAGGCCAGATGGAACGGCGTGCCCGCGCCGGCCGTCGTCACGCCCTCCCGCCGCAGCACGTCGGTCGTGGCCCGCGGGTCGAACGTCTCGGCGAGGATCTGCGCGAACCCGTGCAGCAGGCCGGCGAACAGCCAGACGATCCCGCCGATGTGGGTGAAGGGGAAGACCAGGGCGTTGCGGTCTCCGGCCGTCATGTCAAGCCGCTCGGCCATGCCCGCCGCGGTCGCCATGAGAGCGGCATCGGTGTGCAGTGCGCCCTTCGGGTCCGCGGTCGTTCCCGAGGTGTAGAAGAGCCACCGCACCGGTGGGGCGCCGCCGGGCCGTGCGGGTGGCGGCAGGGTGGCCGGGTCCCCCTCGGGCAGCGCACCGTCCACGACCAGCACGCCCACGCCCGGTGTCGCGCCCGCGATCCGGTGGGCCATCGCCGCGTGGTCGTACCCCCGCCACGCCGGCGGCACGACCAGCATCGCCGGCCGTGCCTGCCCGGCGATGAAGCCGACCTCGCGATCCCGGTAGATCGGCAGGATCGGATTCTGCACGACGCCGAGCCGGGCGAGCGCCGCCACCAGCACGAGCGACTCGATCCGGGTCGGCAGCTGCCAGGAGACCGCGGCGATCCGGCCAGGTCCTCCCCCGTCCGCAGCACCTGCGGCGAGCCCGGCCGCGGCCCGTTCGGCCGCCGCGCGGTACTCCCCGAACGTCAGGCGGCGGCCGTGCTCGTCGACGGCCATCTCGGCGTCCGGCGAGGCCGCCGCCCGCCACTCGACCAGCTCCCACAGGCCCGAGGGCCGCATCGTCGTCATCTGCGGGCCGCCGGCTCAGGCGTTCGGCCGGGCGCCGTCGGCGGCGGCCCGGGCCATCGCCTCGATCCGGTCCAGCATCGGCATCCGCTCCTGGCCGATGTCGCCGGGCAGCCGGTCCGCGATCTCCGCGGGAGTCCAGCGGCCGTCGGCGTACATCGCGCGCGTCTCGTGCGGCTGGTTCCACACGGCGATCTTGCCGCCCGCGGCGGTGTAGACCTGGCCGGTGACGTCGCGCGCCGCGTCCGACAGCAGGTAGACCACCAGCGGGGCGACGTCCTCGGGCTCGCCCATCTCCCCCAGCGCGAACGGCACGCCCGCCGACATCCGGGTGCGGGCGACCGGCGCGACGGCGTTCGCGGTGACGCCGTACTTGTGCATGCCGAGCGCGGCGCTGCGCACCAGCGAGACCACCCCGCCCTTGGCCGCCGAGTAGTTGGCCTGCGACACGCTGCCCGCGTGGTTTCCGGAGGTGAAGCCGATGAGACTGCCCGAGCGCTGCCGCCGCATCTGCTCGGCGGCGGCGCGGAACACGGTGAACGTGCCCTTGAGGTGGGTGGCGACCACCGGGTCCCACTCGTCCTCGGTCATGTTGAACAGCATCCGCTCGCGCAGGATCCCCGCCACGCACACGACGCCGTCGATCCGGCCGAACGCCTCGACGGCGGCTCCCACGATGCGGCCGCCGCCCGCCATGGTCGTCACGGTGTCGGCGACCGCGACGGCCGCGCCGCCCGCCCCCGTGATCTCCGCGGCGACGGCCTCGGCGACCTCGCTCGCCGGCTCCTCGCCGGAGACGCCCACACCGTGGTCGTTGACGACGACGGCGGCGCCCTCGGCGGCGCAGGCCAGCGCCACCGCCCGGCCGATGCCGCGCCCGGCGCCCGTCACCGCGACGACCTTGTCCTTCAGGAAACCCGTCAACTCTCGCTCCTCGTGTCCGGTGTGATCAGCTCAGTCGAGGGTCAGGGCCGCGGCGAGCGCCTCCTCGTGCACGGCCGCGGTCCCGAAGGAGGCCGCCAGCACCGACGCGCGCTTCAGGAAGAGGTGCACTCCGGCCTCCCAGGTGAAGCCCATGCCGCCGTGCACCTGGACGCAGCTCCGGGCGTTGTCCAGCGCGGCCCGGTCGGCCATGACCTTGGCCGTGGCGACGGGCGGTTCCCGGTCCCCCGGCGGGACGTCCGGGTCGTCCAGCGTCACGGCGGCGGCGTACACAGCGACGCGGGCCAGTTCCGCCCGGGCGAACATGTCGGCGCACAGATGCTTGACCGCCTGGAACGACCCGATGGGGCGCCCGAACTGCTCGCGCTCCTTGGCGTACGCCACGGCCAGCTCGGTGGTGCTCAGCGCGATGCCCGCCTGAAGGGCCGCGGTGAGCACCGCGCCCTCCCGCCGCCATCGCCGCGCGGTCTCCGGACCGCCGATGTCCTCACCCGCCGGCAGTCCGGTGGCGCGATGCAAGGGGGTGAGCGGGTCCAACGGCTCGGCGACCGGCGCGAGGGCGCCCGGTTCCAGTGCCTTGACGTCCAGGCGCCGCACACCCGTTTCGTCCAGGACGAACAGAACGTCAAGCGCGTCGGCGTGCTGGACGAGCGTGTGCGCGGCGGGCAGTTCGACCACCCCTGCCACCAGGTCTCCGGTGCCCGCCCGGGGAAGCACACCGCTCGCCAGGAAGGTGGCGGCCAGCGGACCCGGCATCAGCGACCGGCCGAGCTCCTCGAACACCAGCGCCGCCTCGGCCATGCCCAGGCCCGCGCCGCCGGCCTCGTCCGGCAGACGCAGGGAGAACACCCCGACGTCCGCCAGTTCCCGCCAGAGCTCCGGGGCGAAGGGCTTTCCGTCCGCGAGGGCCAGTAGCCGCCGCCGGTCGAGACGGCCGTCCAGCAGCTCCCGGATGCCCGTCCGCAGCGCCCGCTGATCCTCGGTGGGCTGGAAGTCCACTGCTGGCTCCTCCCGTCGTCGTACCGGATGGATGTCATCGCGAGGCGGTGTCCGGCTCCCTGGGCAGGCCGAGGATCCGCTCGCCGATGATGTTGCGCTGGATCTGGGAGCTGCCCGCCGCGATCGTGTACGAGAGCGAGGACAGCCGTTCCCGCGCGTACCGGCCGCTCGGCGGCCCGCCGAGATCGGACATGGCCAGCGCGGCCGGGCCGAGCACCGCGGCCGCCGCCTCGAACAGCCGCTGCCGCAGTTCGGAGAAGCGCAGCTTGACCACGGAGCCGCCGATTCCGGGGACGCCCGACCGGCTCTGCGACACGTTCCACTTGGTCAGCGACCAGAGCGCGGCCAGCTCCGCGTGCAGCCGTCCCAGCTCGCGGCGGAGCGCGCCATCGCCCCACACGGCCTCCGACGCGCGGGCCAGGACGGCGAGCTCGCGCAGCAGCCGCAGGCACGAGACGAGGTCTCCGGCGAACGCCGTGCCGCGCTCGAACCGGAGGGTGACCATGGCCACCCGCCAGCCGTCGTTCTCCGCGCCGATCCGGTTGGCGACCGGCACGCGGACGTCGTCGAGGAACAGCTCGGCGAACTCCGCCGACCCCGCCAGGGTGCGCATGGGGCGGATCTCGATGCCCGGCAGATCCATCGGAAGGATCAACCAGGTGATCCCCTTGTGCTTGGCGGCGTCCGGATCGGTGCGGACGAGCAGCTCGCAGTAGTCCGCCACCTGGGCGAACGAGCTCCACGTCTTCTGACCCCGCACCACGTAGGAGTCACCGTCGCGCACCGCGGTCGTGCGCAGCGCGGCGAGGTCCGACCCGGCGGCGGGCTCGGAGAAGCCCTGGCACCAGACCTCCTCCCCGGACAGGATCCGCGGCAGGTGGCGGCGCCGCTGCTCGGGCGTGCCCTCAGCGATGATCGTCGGACCGGCGTGGAGCAGGCCCACGAAGTTCACCCCCACGTACGGGACGCCGGGGCGCGCGGTCTCCTCCAGATAGATCAGCTGCTCTACCGGTGAGGACCCGCGCCCGCCCGACTCCGCCGGCCAGTCGACGCCCGCGTACCCGGCCTCGTGGAGCCTGCGCTGCCAGCCGGTGTCGTACGCGCGGCGTCCGGTCCAGTCGTCGCGCCGCGGAGCGGGCGGGAGGACGGGCAGGGTCGCGGCCAGCCACGTCCGCAGGTCATGCCGGAACGCCGACTCGGATTCGCTCAAACGCAGGTCCATGCTTCACGCCAGATCGAGCTTCAGCATGCGGATCGCGTTCCCTCTCACGATCTTGTGGACGGTGTCGGCGTCCAGCCCCTGGAACATCTCCTCGGCCACCTCCCTGGTGTGCGGCCAGGTGGAGTCGGTGTGCGGGTAGTCGGTCTCGAACGTCACCCGGTCCACGCCGATGCGGTGCAGGGACTCCAGCCCATGCCGGTCGCGGAAGAAGCAGCCGTACACCTGGCGGTGGAAGTAGGTGGACGGCGGCTCGGGAATCGTGTCGCGGACGCCGCCCCAGGCGCGGTGCTCGTCCCAGACGTCGTCGACCCGCTCCAGGACGTACGGCAGCCAGCCGATCTGGCCTTCGGAGTAGGCCACGTCCAGCCGCGGGAACCTGACCAGGACGCCGGAGAACAGGAAGTCGCACAACGAGGCCATGGCGTTGTTGAACGACAGCGAGGCGGCGACGGCGGGCGGCGCGTCGGCGGAGGTGGCCGGCATCTTGGACGACGACCCGATGTGCATGTTCACGACCGTGCCCGTGTCCTCGCAGGCGGCGAAGAAGGGGTCCCAGTCGCCGGAGTGGATGCTCGGCAGTCCGAGGTGGGGCGGGATCTCGCTGAAGCACACCGCGCGGACGCCCCGTTCGGCGTTGCGGAGCACCTCCTGTGCGGCGAGTTCGGCGTCCCACAGGGGGATCAGGCAGAGCGGGATCAGCCTGCCGCCCGAGTCGCCGCACCACTCCTCGACCATCCAGTCGTTGTAGGCCTTCACGCAGGCCAGGCCGAGTTCGCGGTCACTGGCCTCGGTGAAGGTCTGCCCGCAGAAGCGGGGGAAGGTGGGGAAGCACAGCGAGGCCTCGACGTGGTTGAGCTCCATGTCCTCGACACGGGCCTTCGGGTCCCAGCACCCCTTGCGCATCTCGTCGTAGGTGATGGGCGACATCGTCATGTCGTCGCGGTCGAACCCCACGGCGGCGACATGACGCTTGTGGATGTAGACGAGGTCCTCGTAGATCCAGCAGTCCGCCTGGGGGCCGTCGTCGTCGAACGTCTGGCGGTAGGTGCCGCCGCCGAGATGCTCCATCGCGCCGATGCCGCGGCGCTCGATCCGCGGGCCGCGGTCGCGGAGCCGGGCGGGCAGCCAGTCGCGCCAGACGTGCGGCGGTTCGACGACGTGATCGTCGACGCTGATGATCTTCGGCAGTTCCCCGAAGGACAGGGTCATTTCACACATCCTCAGCTATCTGATGGGTCGTCAGAAACAAGGTAATCGGTGTGCGTCCGGTACGGAAGACGGCCGAGCGAACAATCTGATGGTGTGTCAGTTACCTGCCTTCGAAGGACGCGCGGCGTCCCTCGGCGAAGGCCCGCAGCCCCTCCCGGGCGTCCCGGGTGGTCATGTTGATCTCCTGCGCCAGCGCCTCGGCCTCGAAGCAGGACGCCCGGTCGCCCTCCAGCGCCCGGTTCACCAGGCGCTTGGTGAGCGCATGGGCGAGGGTGGGTCCGGCGGCCAGACGCCGTGCCCAGTGCTCCGCCGTCGACGCCAGCTCGTCGTCCGCGACGACGCGGTTGACCAGCCCGAGCCGGGCCGCCTCGGCGGCCGGCAGATCGTCGCCGAAGAACATCAGCTCCTTCGCCCGCTGCGGGCCGGCCAGCCGTGTCAGCAGGTAGGCGCCGCCGCCGTCGGGCACCAGCCCGCGCCGGGCGAAAACCTCGATGAACCGCGCGCCGTCCGCGGCCAGGACCAGGTCGCACGCCAGGGCCAGATGGCAGCCGATCCCGGCGGCGGTCCCGTTGACCACCGCGATCACGGGACGCTCACAGTCCAGCACGGCGGCGACGAGCCGCTGCGCCCCGTCGCGGAGGAGACGCGCGATGTCGCCCGCGCGCGGTGCGGCGCCGTCCTCCTGGACGCCGGCCGCGGCGCGGAGGTCGGCCCCGGAGCAGAAGGCCCGGCCCGTCCCGGTGAGCAGCACCGCCCGGACGCCGGGATTCCCGCTTGCGTCACCGAACGCCTCGATCAGCCGTTCCCGCATGTCAGGGGTGATGGCGTTGAGGGCCCGTGGACGGTTGAGCGTCAGCCGGCAGACACCGTCCTCCACCTCGTAGAGCAGGTCGTCAGCGCTCATCATCGCTCTCCTCACTGCGGGACTCACGCGTCCGCTCGGCGGCGGTGACGGCGAGCGCGTCGAGGGCGACCGCTCCGGCGGGCAGCACGGCCAGGGGGTTGATGTCCAGTTCGGTGAGGACGCCGTCCAGCTCCAGGCCCATCCGCTGCACCTTCATGATCACGTCGACGAGCGCACCGACGTCCGCGGCGGGCCGGCCGCGGGTCCCGGTGAGCAGCGGGAACCCGCGCAGCCCGGTCACCATCCGCCGGGCCTCGTCGGCGTCGAACGGCGGGACCCGGAAGGCCATGTCCCGGAACACCTCGACGAACACCCCGCCCAGGCCGACCATCACCGTGGGGCCGAACACCTCGTCGCGGGCCAGGCCGACGACCGTCTCGACGCCGCCCCGCACCTGCTCGCAGACGAGTGCGGCGTCGACTCCGTCATGCGCGATGACGTGCCGGTACGCGTCCCGGACCTGCGCCTCACCGCGCAGGTCCAGATGCACGAGCCCGAGCTCGGACTTGTGCTCGACACCCGGCCCGCAGCCCTTGAGGACGACCGGGAAACCGATCTTCGCCGCGGCGCGTACGGCCGCCTCGGCGCCGTCCACCAGCTCCTCGCGCGGCGTCCGGATGCCGTACGCGCGCAGCAGCCGCTTGGCCGTGTGCTCCGACGCGGGGACCGACGCAAGCGACCGCCGGGCCTCGGCGGCGGCCGGAGACGGGTGCCGGGGCACGTCGCCGAAGGGAGACCGGTACCGGGCCCGGAACTCGTGGTGGTCGAAGTAGGCGCGGACCGCGCCGACGCAGTTGCCGAACGTGCGGAACACCGCCAGCCGCCGCGATCCGAGCAGGATGTCGCGGTACGCCGCCTCGGTGCCGACCGGCGAGCCCCACACCACGCACACCGGCTTGTCGGTCCGTTCGGCGATGTCGGCCAGGTCCCGCGCCAAGGTGTCGCTCATGGGCGGGAACGCTCCGGTGATCGGGCAGATGAGCACGCCGACCGCCGGGTCGTCGACGAGGGCCTCCAGGATGCGGCGGCCACGCCAGTCGCCGACGGGGTGGCCGCCGTTGTCGACGGGGTTGGAGACCCGCAGGTAACCGGGGATCCACTGGTGCAGCGCCTCCTGCGTCCGCTCCGACAGCGCGGGCAGCGGCAGGCCCGCGGCCGCGCACAGGTCGGCCATGTGCGCGCCCGTGCCGCCTGAGATGGCGTACACGCAGACACCGGTACTCACCGGCGGCTTGGCTCGGGCCAGCAGCTGCGAGGTGTCCAGGAGTTCGTCGAGCCCGTCGACCCGGGTGACGCCGTACTGGCGCAGGACCGCGGAGGTCACCGCGTCGGACCCGGTGAGCTTTCCGGTGTGGGACGCGGCCATCGACGCGCCGTCCCGGGTCCGTCCGACCTTCACCACCACGACCGGGAGGCCGCGCCGGGCCGCGTGGTCGGCGGCGAGCATGAGGGTGCGGCCGTCCTTGAAGCCCTCGACGTAGCCGGCCACGGCGCCGACCTCGGGAAGGTCGGCGAAGTACCGGAGGAAGTCGGCGAACTCCAGATCCGCCTCGTTGCCGGTGGGGGCCCAGTGCGACACCCGGATGCCGAGTTCCTGGGCCTGGAAGACGGGCCGTCCCTGGTGCCCGCTCTGCGAGATGAGCGCGATGGCGGGCCCGTCGAGGTCTTCGCGGAAGGTCTCGAACGCGTTGAGGTTGGTGTTGGGACCGAGGACGCGCGGACCACCGGCGGCGACCGCGGCCATCCGCTCCTGCGCGTGCCTGCCGTCGCCGTCGAGCTCGGCGAAACCGGAGGCGAAGACCACGGCGAAGCGCGCCCCGGCCACCGCCAGTTCCTCGATCACCTTGAGCGGATCGCCCACGAGGACCGCCGCGACGTCGATGGGCTCCGGCACGTCGGCCACCGACCGGTGGCACGGCTCGCCGTCCACCAGGTCACGCCCGGCGTTGACGGGATGGACGCGCGCGCCGACGCGCCCGGCCCAGGCGCGCAGCCTGCGGTAGACGGCGGTGTTCGGCCGGTCCGGCGCGTCCGAGGCCCCGATCACCGCGAGGGTGCGAGGCCGGAAGAAGGTGTCGAGATCCGCCATGCCGAGCGCCAGGACCCGGCCGCTCACGTCCTGTTCCGCGTCCACCGCCTGCGGCGGGCTGTTATCTGACATGTCGTCAGTTTAAGCTCACCGACGAGATTATCTGATAGCCCGTCAGATTTCTTTCGAAGGAGGGGAGCCTTGGCGCAGTCGCATCTGCCGCTGATCGAGGAGGAGACACGGCCGTACTGGGACGCCGCCCGAGAAGGCAGGCTGCTGATCCAGCACTGCGAGCCCTGCGGGGAGCCGTTCTTCTACCCTCGGCCGTTCTGCCCGCGATGCTGGAGCGACCGGGTCCGCTGGACGGAGGCGAGCGGACGGGCCCGCCTCTACACCTACTCGGTCGTGCGCTGGAACGACCTGCCGCCGTTCGGCGAGCGGGTGCCCTACATCCCGGCCGTCGTCGACCTGGCGGAAGGACCGCGCATGATGACCGAGCTCGTCGGCTGCGAACCCGGCGCGGCGGCCATCGGCATGCCGCTCAGGGTCGAGTTCCGCGACGAGGGAGAGGTGAGCGTCCCGGTGTTCCGGCCCGGGTGACCAGACCGGCCAGGGCACGCCGGTCGACCTTGTACATCGAGGTGAGGGGAAGTTCGGCCACGACTTGCAGCTCCTCCGGGAGCTTGTGCCGGGCCAGCCGTCCAACGGCGAACGCGCGCAGTTCGTCGAGCCCGGGCGGCACGCCCGGATCCGCCGGCACGACGACCGCCACCCCGATCTCGCCCATCACCGCGTCCGGCCTGGGCGCCACCGCGACCGCCGCGACGCCGGGACACTCGGCGAGAACGGCCTCCACCTCCTGCGGATGGACGTTGTAGCCGCCGCGGATGTACATCTCCCCGTGCCGGCCGGCCAGCCGCAGGCATCCCCGGTCGTCGACGACGCCGAGGTCCCCGGTGCGCAGGAACCCGCCGGCGAGCGCGGCGCCGGTCGCCGCTTCGTCCCGCCAGTAGCCGGTCATCGCCGCGGGCGACCTGAGGAAGATCTGCCCGACCTCACCGGGCGGCAGCGCGCGTCCGCGATCGTCGCGGATCTCGACGTCGATGCCCGGCCGGGGGCGGCCCACGGTGTGCAGCGCCTCCTCGTCCGGTGCGTCGAAGGCGGTCATGGTCCCCACCCCGCCGGACTCGGTGCTCGAATAGCGGATCGAGTACGCCGCCCCGAACCGCCGCCGCGCCCGGCGCACCAGCTCGGGCGGCGAGGGGCCGCCTCCCACGACCAGCGCCCGCACCGCCGACAGATCGTGGGAACCGAACTCCGGTACCCGCAGCAGCAGCGCCACCTGCGCGGACACCCCGCCGATCACCGGCATGCGCTGCTCGGCGACCAGCCGCAGCACATCCGCCGCGCGCCAGCGGCGCAGCAACTGCACACGGGCACCCGCCAGCAGGTGACCTGGCAGCTTGGTCATGAAACCCACATGCGGCAGCTCCGTCCCGGCCAGCACCGGCGGAGCGGGGCGCGGACCGCCCGCGTCGATCGACGCGATCGCCCGCAGCTGGCGGCCTGCGAACACCGCACCCTTGGGCGTCCCGGTGGAGCCCGAGGTGAACACGATCGCCACCGGCCGATCCGGATCGGTCCGCACGGCCGGCGGAGCCCGCCGGTCGTCGCGCAGGCCGGCGAGCACCGCGTCCGGCGTCCCGGCGAGCGGCACCTCGATCGTCTCTGCGGCGCACCGCCGTTCCGCGACGAGCTCCGCGGTGCCGATGACCACGTCCGGCCGGGCCCTGTCCAGGACGGCCCGGCCCTCCGGCGCGGTGAGCCGCGGGTTCACGCCCGCGGTGATCGCGCCGAGCCGGGCGAGGGCCAGGTAGGCCACCACGTACTCCGCCGAGGCCGACAGCAGCAGCGCCGCCACCTGCCCTTCGCGGACCCCGCGGCGGGCCAGGCCGGCGGCCGTCTCGTCGGTGAGCCGGCCGAGATCGGCGTACGACAGCTCCCCTCCCTCAGGCGTGCGGAGCGCCGGCCTGCGGCCATACCGCCTCACCGCCTCATCGAGCGCCTCGGTCAGCACGCCGAACCCCCGGTCACCGGTCGGCTCCCAGGATCATCGTGCCGTTGGAGCAGAACCAGCCGCCCGTCCCGCTCACGCAGCCCAGCCGCGCGCCGGGGACCTGCCGCTCGCCGCCCTCGCCGCGGAGCTGGCGCACCGCCTCCACCAGCAGGAACAGGCCGCGCATTCCCGGATGGCAGGCCGACAGCCCGCCGCCGTCGGTGTTGGTGGGCAGCGCGCCGCCCGGTCCGATCCGCCCCTCCGCGACGAACGCGCCTCCCTCACCCTTGGCACAGAAGCCGAGGTCCTCCAGGGCGACCGGCACCATGTAGGTGAACGCGTCGTAGATCTCGCACACGTCGATCTCGTCCGGCCGTATCCCCGCCCTGCCGAAGGCCAGCGGCCCCGAGACCGCCGCGGGCGACACCGTGAAGTCCGGCCACTCGCTCATCGTGACGTGCGAGACGTGCTCGCCGGTCCCCAGCACCCACACCGGCGGCCGGGCGCTGTCGCGGACGAGATCCGCGGCCGCCAGGATGACCGCGGCGCCGCCGTCCGACCGGATACAGCAGTGCAGCCTGGTGAACGGATCCGCGATCATCGGCGCGCCGAGCACGTCGTCCACCGTGATCGGATCGCGGTACTGGGCGCCGGGGTTGCGCGCGGCGTGCCGCCGGGCCGCGACGGCGACCTCCGCGAGCTGCTCGGGCGTCGTGCCGTACTCGTGCATGTGCCGCCGGGCCGCCATCGCGTACTTGGCGATGAGGGTATGGCCGTAGGGCGCCTCGAACTGGGCCGGGCCGCGGTTGCCGGAGGACAGGTTCGCGGCGCGCAGCCCGCGCTTGAGGTCCGAGCGGGCGGTGGACCCGTAGGCGAGCAGCACCGCGTCGGCGTGACCGGCCGCGATGGCGTCGGCCGCGTGCGCGGCCATCACCTCCCAGGTGCCGCCGCCCACCGAGGTGGAGTCGACCCAGCGCGGCCGGAGCCCCAGGTACTCGGCGACCTCGGCCGGGGCCAGCGTGCCGAGCCCGGCGGAGGCGAAGCCGTCGATCCGCGTCCGCGGCAGCCCGGCGTCGTCGAGCGCACGACGCGCGGCCTGGGCGTGCAACGCGTAGGGAGTCGCGCCGTCGGCCCGCCCGCAGTCGGACAGCGCGGCGCCGACGATCGCCACCTGGCGGCTGGACACCGGTCCCTCCCCACGCTCATCTGACGGGTCATCAGATTAACGCTCGCACGAACCGGTGGGAATACCCCCGCCCGGGCGGCTACTTCGGCGGGCGCCGGCCCGAGACGGCCCAGCAGACCAGTTGGGCCATGCTGTCCCGCAGGTCCTCGACGGAGATCTCCCAGGCCTCGAAACCCCGCTGATGTGCGGCGTTGTGCGCGAGCATGCCGACGAGCGCGCCGGCCATGGCGACCGGCCGCACGTTCTCGGCCACCCGCCCGCGTCGCTGCAGTTCCGCGATCTCGTCGGCGAGGGCCGTCGTCACGTTGTTGAGCATGCGGACGCGCAGCTCGTGGAAACGCTCGTCGCCCTCGATCGTGGCCAGGTCCACCACACGGAGGACGGACTCGTGGTGGCGCCAGAACTCCAGGAACCCGTCGACGAGCATCCGCGCCGTCTCGTACCCCGACTTGCCGGTCCAGGGCTGGTCCTCGACCAGCGGGCGCAGCTGCTTGCCCCCCTGCGCCATCTCGGCCGCGATCGTGAGGACGGCGGCCTCGATGTCGGGAAAGTACTGGTAGAACGTGGCAGGCGACGTTCCGGCGCGGCGCGCCATGTCGATCACCGTGATGTCGCGGTACGGCGATTCGCCGAGCATCTCCGTGAGCACCTCGAGCAGTCGCCGCCGGGTGGCTTTGGCGCGCCGCCCTGCGACCCTGCCGTCTGCGGTCAGCACCGTTTCTGGCATGTCGTCAGCTTAGAGCCTCCATACGTCTGACTGGGTGTCAGATCGGCATCTCCCTCCGCCGCTCGCCCTGAGGCGTTCCCGGCACGGTCGGCTTGAAGGGTCACCGGCCAAGAACTCTGAGCGCGACAGCCACCACGCACAGTTACTCCCATGGCTTGCCCTGCGGGTTCTTCTCCGGACGGTAAGCAATGTCCAGACCAAGCCAGATCTCGGACCGTTCGTGACCAGGTCACGGACGAACATAAACGGAGGAAAGATGAGCAATTATCGCACTGGCCAGGCGTCCCATATAGGTTCGCATCGCAATCTGTTGACCGACTTATCAAAGGTCGACGTCGGGACCCCTGGAACGTTGGACGCCATTGTGGTTCCCACGATCCATCCACAGCGGGTGGGACCCGCGATCGCCCTGGCAAAGGACCTGGGGTGCGCGATCGTCCTGCTCTGCAGCACATCTTCACAACTGCAGGAGATCCGGAAAAGGTATTCGCTGCCCTCCAACGCACTTCTCCTCGAAGTTCCGCCGGGACACGACCACCCACTGCTCGACTTCGGGCGGCGGGCCCAGGAAAAGCATACGGATATCGCGACGAAGAGGAACATCGGGCTACTGCTCGCCCACCTGTGCGGCTGGCGGACGATCTTCTTCCTCGATGACGACATCCGGGGTATGACGGCTTCCATGATCAGGAGGGCCGCCGCCCTGACCGAGCAGTACCCGATAGTCGGGTTCCGGGTTCCCGAGTTCCCGGATAATTCGATCGTATGCCACGCACACCGGGCTTCCGGAGGTGCGCAGTCGACCTTCGTTGGCGGCAACGCCATCATCGTCGACACATTTCGCGTGGTTGCATACTTCCCCGATATATTCAACGAGGACTGGATGTACATGCGCGACGCGGTCGCCGCTGGTTTGGTGGCCGTCGCAGGCGAACTGCGGCAGCTGCCGTACGATCCGTTCAGCCGGAACGCCGCAACGGAGGAGTTCGGCGACCTCATCGCCGAAGCACTGGTCCGGGCACTCCATTCCGAATTGGACGTGTCCTCGGTGCTCTTCTGGGTGGACGCGATCGAAAAGCGCTCGCGTTTCCTTGCCGAGGTGGCGGACCGCATTCACGGTCGCGAAAAGGAAGATCCAGTTCCGGATCGCGACCGGATCCTGGCACGCCTCGCCGAGGCGGAGGAGCGTCTCCGGGAGATCCGGCCGACGGACTGCCTGTTCTTCTATCGCGCCTGGCGCGAGAACGGGGACATCTGGCGGCGGCGGCTTCGGAGTCTTCCCACCTCCCTCACCCCTCATCAGGCGGCCGCTTACCTGGACCTGTCAGCCGCGTAGCCGGAACTCGCCGGCAAGGGAAAGGGAACAGGGACTCCAAATGGGGATCCGGTCGGCAAGGGCCGGATCCCGCCAGCCAACTTGTCCCGGGGGCTGAGGCCCCCGGGAAACTTTCCGGGACGAACCGACCAGGTTTCCCGCCCGATCGCCCGGCTCGATGTCGGCGGGAGGATCTACGCTTCCGAAGCATGAGCTTCGACCTGAGTGTCTGGCGCGAGGAAACCCCCATAACGGCGAGCGTGGCCGGTGAGAAGTACCGTCAGTTCTGCGACGGAATGCCGAACGGCGAGACGGACCCGCGAGTCGCCGACTTCCTCACGGGTCTGAGGGCTCGTTTCCCAGATCTCAAGGACGACCTGGAGTCATCGCCCTGGAACAGCGACCCCTGGGTCGGCAGCGACCACGTGATCCTGACCGCCGCCTGGTCGCGGGCCGACGAGATCGAAGCCGTCGTCAAACGCCTGGCCGCGGAGCATGAACTGGTCCTCTACAACCCGCAGGAGGAGATCGTCCGCAACCCGCCGGTCTTGTTGTCCCTGCCTGGCCAGACGTTGAGCATGTGCGACGGCTCCGCGCTCCACAAGCCTGCCGGCGCCGCTTTGAGAGAGGCACTCCACACGCTTTCACCACGCAACTGGTTCGCCATCCTCGACGTCGCGGAACAGGTGTACGTCCAGGTCGGCCTCGGCCCGAATGCGGGCCTCGACGAAGGCGTGTACTCCCTGGAACACCGGGACGGCTCCCCGGAGCGGCACCGCCGTCACGTGACCACCGACCTGGAGGCCGTGATCGCGGCCTTTGAAGCAGTCGCCGCGAACGAGCCGGACTGGACCGAACGGCTGACCTGGGAGCCGCTCACCTTCTGATCTGACGTGTGCGGCGAACTGGTACACAGCGTGGCCCGCGAGATTCTTGTGGTCGTCATGGGACTTGCGGGCACCCGTGGCCCTGGCGGACGATCTGGTTCGACGGCACGGCGCGACGGGGACGGGCGTGGGGCATGAGCGGTGCGGTGGGACGTGGGATCGTGGCGGCGGGATCGATCGTCCTCGGGGGCGTCACGGGGGCCGCCATCAACATCGCGACGAGCGAACCGGTGACGGCCGCCGTGGTCGGGGCCGTCGTCCTCGTGCTGGCCTGGGCGGCGGTGGAGGGATGGCGCGCCTACCGCGAGCACGAGCCGCAGAGCCGGTCCGAGCCGTCCCGCGAACCCGAGTCGTCGGACGATCCTCGGCCGTCCAGCCGGTCGATCGACCTCCAGCAGGACGTCGAGACGCTCAGCGGCGCGAACATGACGGGCGCCCGCGCGGTGTCACCGGACGCGTCGGTGAAGATCAGGCAGAAGGTGAAGAAGGCCGAGGGCCGAAGCGAGATCGTCGGTTACGACGGAAGGGCCGATGGATAACCGTTCAGGCCCCCCGTCCGTCCCCGACTCCTTCATCCCGCGGCCGTGGGTGCTCCGCCGGGTCGGCGGGTGGCTGCGCGATCCGTCCGGCGGATCGCTGCTGATCACCGGGGACCCCGGCGCCGGCAAGACGGAGATCGCCGGACATCTGGTGCGCATCGCGCGCGGCGAGGTCCCCGCACCGGGCGAGCTGGACGGATTCCGGCTGAACGCCGCGCACTTCTGCCGCGTCCGGGTCTCCGACAGCATCAGCGGAGGCGGCGTCGTCAGCAACATCTCCGCGCAGCTCGCGGACTCCGTCCCCGGCTACCTTCGCGTCCTGGCGGATCAGGCGGGAGACGCGGTCCCGCGAGAGTTCACCCTGAGCCAGCACATCGGCGAGGTCACCGGCGGCACGGTCGAGATGAGCCTGATCCGCGAGCTTCACCTCGCTGCGCACAACCACCGGGAGACCTACAACCTCCTGATCCGCAGGCCGCTGCGGGCGCTGAGCGAGTCGGGCGCCCTGACCGGCGCCGCGGTCGTGCTCGTCGACGGCGTCGACGAGGCGCGGTCCGGCGACCACGGCAGGCTGTTCCTCGACCTGCTGGAGGCCGAGCTGGCCGAGGCGGTCCCCGGTCTGCGGTGGCTGCTGCTCGGTCGTTCCAAGCCGGTCGCCGGACGGATCGCGCGCTACCTGGACACCCGGATCGACCTGCACGCGGACCGCCTGGACGACGCCGACGACATCGGCTCCTACGTCGCGGCCCGGCTCGGCGACCGGCCGCGGCTGGCGGCCCGCATCGCCGGGCAGGCCCAGGGCAACTTCCTCTACGCCCACTTCGTGACCGAGGAGATCCTGGCCGGACGGCGCGACGCCGGCCCTTCGCTGCCCCGCGGACTGACCCAGGTGTACGGGGACTTCCTCGACCGTGAGGTGCGCGCCGACCACGACCGGTGGGCGTCGGTCGTCCGTCCCGTCCTCTCGGCGCTCGCGGTCAGCTATGGCGAGGGCCTGACCAGGCGGCAGCTCCGCCTGGCGACCGGCCTGCCCCCTGCGCTGGTGGCGGACGCCGTCCGGGTGTGCGGTCCCTACCTGCGCGCGCATTCGACGGACGGCCCCTTCCGCCTTAACCACGACTCCCTGCGCACGCACCTGCTCTCCCCGCCCCAGGCGGCGCCGTCGGCGACGTCCCGCCCCGGGGACGACATCGCCGAGCCCGCCGAGCGCCACATCGACCCGGCGGGCGCACGGACGGCGCTCATCGAGGGCCTGCACGGCGCCCAGTCCGGCCGCTGGTCGGAGTGCGACCCCTATGTCCTGAAATACCTCCTGGAGCACATGGTCGACGCACTCGACGACGGCTCCGGCGACCTCGCCGCCGCATTCGCGGCCACCTGCGCAGACCCCGGCTTCCTCTGCGCCGTGATGGCCGGCGACGACACGTCCGACGCCTTCGTGCTCACGCTGGCCCGGGCGCGCAGGAACGGGGACACCCGAGTCCGCCGCGCCGCCGACGACGTCTACCTCATCATCTCCAGGCAGCGTGCCTCGATGCGGTTCAACGTCAAGGACTTCCCGTTCGACTTCCTATGCCATCTCGCCCACCAGGCCCATCTGGTGGGCCTCCCAGGCTTCGCCGCCGCGGTCGACGACCATCTCGACCGGCACGGGGCCGCGGGCCTGCGCACCCGCTAGTCCACCGACCATCGGATGCCCGTCGTCGCGCACCTGACCGCGGGCAGGCGTGAAGAGTTCGCCTGCAACGTCCTGACGATCATCGACGACGGCCGCCGTGCCCTGGGCGGGTTCGCCGACGGGACGGTCTGCCTCTGGGACATCGCGACCGGCGTCCGGCGGTACTCGGCGCGCGTCCACGAGGACGGGGTCAGCGCCCTCGCCGTGACCTCCGACGAGACGACGGCCGTGAGCGGCGGGTACGACGGCTCGCTGTGCGTCTGGCACGTGGAGACCGGAGAGATCGTCCATCGCCTGCGGCCGTCCGACCGGCGCCGCAAGGCCTGGCAGAACGGCGGCAACGGCTCCTACCAGCACATCTCCGGCGCCGCGAGTATGGTCGGGCGGATCCTCGTCGCCCCCGACGACCGGACCGTCATCGCGGGCGCGGGCACCGACGTCGAGCTCTGGGACCTGGAGACCGGCGACCACCTGACGACCCTCACCGGACACCGGAACCTAGTCGTCCACCCGATCATCACCGCGTCGGGCGACCTTGTCACCGCCGACGGCATGCGGGAGTGGGCCGTGTGGTCCGAAGCGTCCGACCTGCTCCGCGACCGCCTGCGCGACCGGCGCCCGCGGAGACGGGACCACCTGGTGTCCACCGACATCACCGGCGTGCACCTCCACGACCCCGCGACCGGCGAGCTCGTCGCGTCCGTCGCCGCGGCGGACGACACGCCCGAGCAACCCGCGGTCACCTCCGACGGCGGTTTCGCCGTCGTCCCCGCACCGGGCAACTCCTACATCATCAAGGCGGTGACCGGCGGCGAGGTCGTGGGCGGGTTCAAGAGCGACCGCACGCTCAAGTGCCACATCGTCGACTGGCGCGCGGAGAACATCGCGGTGAGCGTCCCGGGCGGCTATGTCCTCGAAGGCCTGATGAGCGGCGTGGTCCGCGTCCACCGCCTGGGCTCCGAGAAGGACTCGCGCCGCGTCCCGCACGCCGACATCGTCGGCGCGGTGGCGTTCGCCCCGGACGGCCGGACGGCGATCACGGCCTCGCGCGACACCACGCTCGGACGTTGGGACGTCGACACCGGCGCCTGCACGCGGCACAAGTACACCACCGACGACGAGGACGATATCCAGCGGTTCGCCCAGGAGCGGGCCTGGTGGATGGAGATGAGGTCCCCCGACCTGGAGATCCTGGCGATGGCAGTGACGCCCGACGGCCGCACCCTCGCAGGTGGCTGGAGCAGCGGGGCGGTGACGCTGTGGGACGCCCGCTCGGGCGAGCGCACCGGCGTCCTGCTCGGACACCAGTCCTTTGGGAGAGGCGACTACATCACGGCGATCGGGACGGGCGACGACCTGGTCACCGCCGCCTCCGGCAGGTCCGTCCGGGCTTGGCACCCGTCCGACGGCCGGGAGGTGTTCACCACCGAGCACGACGGAGACGCCGTCATCACCCCTTCGGGTAGCCACGCGCTCATCCCCTGCGGCGAGGACTTCCACGCCTGGGAGATCGCAACCGGCACCCTGGTCGCCGAGCTGACGGGGGCCCGCAACCGGGCCCTCCGCGTGGGAGACAGCCACCACCTCTCGTCCGACGGACGCACCGCCGTGCTGTACGGGGACGAGATCGAGATCTGGGACCTCACCGAATCCCGCATGCTCCACCGCTTGTCCGGCCCGCGCCAATGGAACGGCCGCAGGGAGGTCACCGCCGACGGCGGCCGCCTGATCGACATCGCCGAGCGCCGCTCGAACGCCCGGTACGAGGGCACCGCCACACGGCACAAGGGCACCACCGCGCGCCGCCTCACCTGGGATTCGGAGCCCGTCCTCACCGTGTGGGACCTGCGCACCGGCACCCGGCTTCACGAGACAAGGATGTCGTTCCTTCCGGGGAGGACGGCGCTTTCCCGGAGCGGCCGGCTCCTCCTGGCCCACGACGGCCGCACCCTCGCCGTCTGGGATCTGGAACACGCCGCCGAGCTCGGCATCCTCACCTTCGGCAAGAGCGTGTCCCACTGCGTGATCAACCCGGCGCGCGAGACCGAATTCATGGTCGTGCTGGAGAGCGGCGAGGTCGTCTGCCTGCGTCAGGTGGGCGTGACCTCGTAGGGATCCGCGCCGCCGCAATTCCGGGTCACAGCCGGGTCACAGCTTTTGGCGCCGCGCTGTGACCGTCCGTTGGATAGGAAATTGCCGACGGCAAAGTGATCCCAAAAGGGAGAAGGCCATGGCAAATGACGGAGAATGGGACCGGCGTTCGCTGTTGCGAGGCGCCGCCGTGGTGGCCGGCGCCGCCGCGACCGCACCACTGCTGGGCAACGCCATGGCACAAGCCGACACCGGTGACGCGGATGCGCTGTTCAAGGCCGGGAAGTTCGAGCAGGCCGGCCGCGCATACGAGGAGATCCTGAAAAGGGACCCCACGAACGTGCACGCGGCCCGCCAGCGCGGCCATGTGGCGCTACTGGTCAACCAGTTCCCCGATGCCGAGAAGTATCTGACGATGGCCCTCAAACTGGCGCCCAGCGACAAGGACACCAACCAGCTCCTTGGCGACTGCTACATCCGGCAGGACAAATTCTCCCTCTCCATCCCATGCTGGCAAGCAGCCGGAGGGGACGTCCGCGCCAAATGGTTCGGAGCGCTCCGCGGCCGGCCGTATCAGATCCACGGCGACATCGCACGGCTGCCATGGCAGCAGATGGATCCGACACCGCTGGTAGAGGCCTCGATCAACGGCGGACCACCGAAGCGCTTCATGTTCTACACCGGCGCCCCGTGGCTGGGGATGAACGCAGAAGTAGCCAGGGAAGCCGGGCTCACCGCCGTGGCCAAACAGCAGATCGACTATCTGGACGGCACCGCATGGCAGTACTTCGGGGTGCTGGACTCCTTCAAGCTGGGCGGCATCGAACTGCGCAACATCCCCGTGGAGTGGACGGAGACGGACCAGCCCAACCCCGGGGGGGCCAACGACGGCATCATCGGAACGTGGATCTGGTACCACTTGCTGACCACCTTCGACTACGCGGGCCGGTCGCTGATTCTGCGGCGCAGAACCCCCGAAACGGCCAGGAAGGCACGCGCCGAGGCGGCCCGGGCGGGCGCCAAGCCCCTGCCGCTGTGGCTGGGCCATGAGCACGAGGTGTACAGCAAGGGCAGCATCGCCGGCTCCGGCCCGGGAATGGTGGGCCTGTCCATCGGCGGAGTCGGCGAGATCGCCGCGGCCATGTCCGAGGAAACGGCCAAGCGGCTGCGCATCCGCATCGACTACGACCGCCCATTGGAGACTTTCGCCCACAGCCACCCGGTCGTCGTCTACCCCTGCTACCCGAAGGAAATCCGCCTCGGCGACGCCGTGGCAAAGGGCGTCTACTGCAACGCGAACCCGGACAGCAGACCCTCGCGCTCCGGATTCGACACGCTGGGCGCCTTCTTCCACCCCTTCTACAAGCCCTACAACGTCACCCTCGACTTCACCGACATGAAGCTCTACATAGCCCGCGGCAAAGCCACCTGACCCCCGCGATCGGCCCCATCACCCCTGCAACTCGTCCACCCAGAGTTTGGAATTGAAGAGCGCGTCGCCAGGATACGTATCCGCGCTTCCCGAAGGCCCGGGGCCCCGCGGAGCGTCCGCCACCGGTCGGACTGGAGGGTGTTGCGCACGTGCACCTGGTCGCCGACCGTGATCACGCGCACCGCTCCCGTCCTGACCAGATCCTCGCTGTACTGGCGGCCGATCGTGGTCTTGACCGAGAACAGGTCCAGATCGGTGGCGGGGCGCCCCGGCATGGATCGATGGGTCCCCCGCATCTGTGCGGACGTCCGGAACGACGGGATCGCGAGAGTGTGCGCATAGACGTCGACTGCAAGGTCACACGGGACGGAGGCGCCCGCTTGCCGGTTGCGGGCTTTCGATCCATCGCGCAGCACCAAGTAGGACTTGGTGGCAGGCGTCGTCGCTGACGCTTGTGGGTGCCGGCGCCTTGCCACCCCCCGTCGCTTACGGACGGTAAGCATCGCAAGGTCAGCCAACAAATCAAACTCACGAAGGGGAGAACTCGCATGACCGAGATCTCTGAAGTGCCTCCTCACCAGGCGGACCAGGGTTCCCGCTACGGGCTCTGGCACGAGCCGACGGAATCTGCCGTCCCTGCGGCCCAGGGCCTGGTCGGCCACGCGCTGCAGGCGTTCGGCGTCCACCAGGACCACGACGTCTACGACGTCGCTGATGGTGCCGTCTGCCACCTGGTGGACTACTCGGTCCAGTCCATGCGGAACCTGGGCCGGTCCGAGGACCCCGCCGTCAGCACGCGGCAGTCCGACGACATCTTCCTGAAGGTCCGCTTGGCCCGGAAGGGCGAGCGGCTGCAGGTCGTCATCGCGGTCCGCGACTCCTGCACCGATGAGCCCGAGCTCACCGGCGAGCACAACGCCGAGTTCTACTGGGTGCCACTGGCATCCGGCAGGCAGATCTCGGTGACGGTCGAGGTCTAGTCACGACACGACCGCCGCCTCGGCCTTCGGGCCGGAATCGGTAACGCCCGGCCCCCACCCCTCCACAGGTGGGGGCCGGTTCTTCGTCGTGGCCGGAGACCACAAGATCCGCTGACGAATCCATCTCGTGCCCCCGGCCCCTCACCCCGAGGTGCGCCCGATGCCGATGACCTGGCGGCGCTGCGCCACGCCGCGCGCCGTTCCGCTTAGACCCGTGGGGCGTTCGCGGCGGGTTCCTTCTGACCGGCGCGACGCCGTTCCGCAGACCCCACCCCGCCAAGCCGCGTTGGCGGCGCTGACGGCGCCGCCGCCGACGTCAGCCTCCGGGGAGTGATCCGCTCCCAGGGGGACAAACGCCGTCAGGGCCGTACTCCATGCGCGGAGTACGGCCCCGATCTGCGTCTTCGTGGTGGAGCTGAGGGGATTTGAACCCCTGACCCCCTCGATGCGAACTACCTGCCCGGCCGAGGTGATCCCTTCGCCTCGCTGGTCGTGGGTGTGGTGGCGAGTGATCAGATACGCCCGTGTGCGGGTGCGTTGCTGTACTTCTCTGCTGTACAGCAGAGCCATCGAATGCCCAGGTACGGGACGCCTCTACGCGTCCTCGTCGCCGTTCAACGCGCGCATGAACCAGTCGAGAGAACCAGTCCTCTGCGCCTCCTCGGCGAGAAGCTTCGCGGACGCGGTCTGAAGTTGTGCGAGCGAGCTGTCTATCCACGGCTGGGTGTTCTGGTTGCCGTGCTCCCGATACTCGATGGCCTGGATGAGGCACTCAAGCTTGTCTGCGTCGCGGGCGCACATCGCCTCGGCGCTGGCCTTGCCTTCGTACTCCGCGACGACGCCTGTGATCATCGCGGTGACCACCTCCGGCAGGCCGCGCGTCTGGCGCTCGGTGACCTGCTCGTTGGGCGCCTTCTTCACGTATGGCTTGGCCACGTAAGGGATGTCGGTGAGGCGCGTCTCCTGGCTGTCGTGGAAGAGGCTGAGCAACGCGGCACGCTCGGGGTTGGCGCCCTCCATCGCGGCCAGGACGCTCGCGATGATCGCCGTACGGAGCGAGTGATCGGCGATGCTCTCGGGGTCCTTCACACCTGCCACAAGCCACCCGGTGCGCTTGTAGCGCTTGAGAAGACCGATCTCGTACAGGAACCCCGCCAGCCGCTCCGTCTCGTTCGCCATGCTCACCCTTCTCTCAACGGCCGTCCGCCATACGTAGACCGTAGAGGACCTCTTCCAACTCACGTTGAGCTTCCCCCCGTTTCACGGCCACGGGACCTGAGTTGGCCGTGGGCCAACGGGGAAGGAAGAGTCTCGTGCCACCACCTCATCCGCCGGAGTTCCGGCGACGCGCTGTCGAGCTGGCTCTGACCGGCGACAAACCGGTCACGGCGCTAGCCAAGAGCCTGGGCATCAGCCAATCGTGCCTGAGCAATTGGATACGGCAGGCAAAGGCCGACGAGGGCCGCGGGGACGGCCTGACGAGCGCGGAGAAGAAGGAACTGGTCGAACTGCGGCGCAAGGCCAGGCAGCTGGAACTGGAGAACGAGATCCTTAAACGGGCCGCGGCGTACTTCGCTCGCGAGAACGTCCTCCCAAAATAAAGTACTCGCTGGTCCGTGAACTCGCCGATTACGACATTCCCGTCGCGGTGGCCTGCCGAGTTTTGGGCGTCTCGCGATCCGGTTACAAGGACTGGCTCGGCTGGCCCGCCTCGATCCGCGAGCAACGCAACACCGAGTTGCTGAAGCTCATCCGCACCGTCCACGCCGAATCCCGGCTCAGCTACGGCGCACCACGTGTCCACGCCGAACTGACGCTCGGGCTGAGCGAACGGGTGAACCGCAAGCGGGTCGAGCGGCTCATGCGCGAGGCGGGCATCCAGGGCATCTACCGGCGCAAAGGCCGCCGCAACCCGGTCAACGAGCCCACCGAGGAGGACCTGGTGCAGCGCGCGTTCGACATCCAGGCCCCGGACCGCCTGTGGGTAACCGACATCACCGAACACCCGACCGCCGAAGGGAAACTCTACTGCGCCGCCGTTCTCGACTGCTTCTCCCGCCGCATCATCGGCCATTCCATCGATATCCGCCAGACCACAACCCTGGTCGTCGACGCGATGGCCGCATCGGTCGCCCGCCGCAAACCATTGGCCAACTCCACGATCCTGCATTCTGACCACGGAACGCAGTTCACGTCCTGGACATTCGGGAAACGTCTGCGAGATACGGGCCTACTCGGCTCGATGGGGACGGTCGGCGACTGTTTCGACTGTGAGACTGTCGTTCGTCGCCTGGTGCCGGTCTGACCCTTGCTACGATCGGCCCGCTCGAGTGCCCTGGCGTTGATCTGTCGGCCGGTCACCAGGCGACGCGCCCCTGGAGGCGCGTGCCGAGCGAGCAGTGACCTCATAGGAGCCTGAGTACAGCAGGTCCCATCACAGTCTTGTCCACCCGCCCGGCCGCGTCGACCACGCCGCCCTGGGAAGGACAGGCAGTCGTTGACCAGCATCTCTCACGTTCGCGCCGCGCGCATCACCGTCGGTGTCGACACCCACAAGCACACTCACGTCGCCGTCGCGCTCAACGAGATCAGCGGTCGGCTGGCCGAGACCACCATCGAGGTCAGCTCCGACGGATACCGGCGGCTCGAGCAGTGGGCCCTGGCTCTGGGGATCCGCGCTGACTTCGGTATCGAAGGAACCGGGTCCTACGGCGCCGGGCTGGCCTCCCACCTACGGCGCGCAGGTCACCGCGTCATCGAGGTGACCCGGCCGAACCGGCAGCAACGCTACCTGCGCGGCAAGAACGACGCCCTGGACGCCGAGAACGCTGCCCGAGCCGTGCTGGCCGGCACCGCGACCGCCGTTCCCAAGACCGGCGACGGCTGCGTCGAGATGATCCGGCAAATCAAAATCGCCAAAGATACTGCGATCAAATCCCGCAGCCAGGCGATGATCTCTCTCAAGACAATTCTGGTGAACGCACCCGAAGAACTGCGGGAAGAACTCGGCGGACTCGGCGACCGGCCACTGATCGAGCGGTGCGCTGACCTGCCCTTTGAATCCATGACCACTCCGGCTGATGCGGCACGCTACACCTTGCGCACGCTGGCCCGCAGATACCGCCAGCTCGGCCAGGAGATCGACATCCACGAACGTATCCTGCAGACCCTCACCGCGCGCGCCGCACCCCAGCTGACCAGCGTCATCGGCATCGGAGCCGACTCAGCGGCCGAGTTGCTCATCGTTGCCGGGGACAATCCCGAACGCATCAGGAGCGAAGCGGCCTTCGCGAAGCTTTGCGGCGCCTGCCCGATCCCTGCCTCCTCGGGGAAGACCAACCGGCACCGCCTCTACCGCGGCGGTCACCGCCAAGCCAACGCCGCCCTGCACCGCATCGCCCTCAGCCGGATGCGATTCCACGCACCAACCATCGAATACACCGCGCGACGAACTGCGGAAGGGAAAACCAAGCTCGAGATCATGCGCTGCCTCAAGCGATTTATCGCGCGAGAAATCTACCATTTTCTCTTGATGGATCGCAAGAAACAAGAATTCGCTGGTGCGCTTGACGGGTCATAGGAGCATCAATGCAATGATGCAATGCCGTTTAGCTAAGCTGCCGGATGCATTAGATGGATCGTGGGTGGTGAGCTGTGGGATTCGTTCTTGTCAGTTGGACGCTTCGCTCGGTATGAATTGTGTCTGACTCTCTTTAGGGCGCGCGGGCAGGAGCGTTGACGTCGTTCGGGATTGGGGCGTTCGAGGATCTCTTCAACTGCTTCAGCGAGGTTCTCTGCCAGCCGGTGAGGGGGAAAAAGCCGCCTGGCCGGAGACCTGGCGGCGGACCACGCGGAGGGAGCGGATGAATGAGAGCCTGTCGGGATCAAGATCTGCTTGGTCAGCGGCCTCGCGCATGAGGTGGCGTATCCCATAATGTGTTAGCAGTAGCCCCCAAATCTCCTGCTCTACGAGCTCCGGCTTTCGCGACCGCAGGACAACGGTACTGCCCCGCTGATGTGTTTTGATCTCTCCTATGACCAGCTCGACCTCCCACCGCTCGTGATAAGAAATGGCGAGGTCGACCGCGTTGAGGTCATCCGGGTCAATGATATTGCTGATCAGTGTTATCAGCTCGCCGTCATCGTCGCCTCGGTCGGGCACCTCGTATTCAACGACTCGCACGTAGAATCCCGGCAGATCGGTGATCTGAATCTTGCCGGCGCGGATTTTGACTGATGCGCGCGCCTTCTCGGCGGAGTCGGCCACATAGGATAGGTATGAGCCGTCTGGAAGCCATTTTAGGAGGGGAAGCCCGACATTCGCCCCAACGCGGAAGAGTGCCTCGGCTCCCGCGTCTATTACCATGCGGAGATGATTATAACTGTAAAGGCCAGAGTCGACCATGACGAGCATGCCCGGCTCGATCGCTCCTGACTTCAGAATGCGGCTGGCCAGCGTCTCCTCGCCCTCGCCCTTGCGTCCGATCTCGGCCGCGACGAGGGCATGGGTTCCGCATTCGGCCAGGCCGGCGAGCCGAACGAAAGGCAGGGAACATCGTTCTTTCTTCCCTGCATAGCCGAAATATTCAGCATTCTCTGGACTGTCCGGAACGTCCATCCCGAATCCATCCAACGACATCAGCCTGCGGCCGCCGGTCCAAGCGCCCTTCGTCGACTTCATCGCGCACGGAACAGCCACACGCTCGTAGAGCTCGCGCATCACCTCGGCACCAAGGCGCTGCCTGGCCTGGCACAATGCTCCCGGGGTCGGCATGCCCCATCCTTGGCGCCACGTCCCCATAAAGCGTAGTCCATCGACGAGCTTCCGCATGACTTCTTCGTAAGCCTCACCGTAGAACAGCGCCATGGCCATCACGAAATAGACCATCACGCGAGCAGGAAGCTTACCGCTCCGCTGTTCTTTGCGGCCCAGGTCAGCAACGACCTCATCTACCAGTTCGCGCGACACCAGACGCGTCAAAACGCCGATCCCGATATGATCAACCATGGAGGAACGCGGAAAAACCGTGTTGCCGGAATCATCAGTCACGCGGAGACAAGATAGTCCTCCAGTGTACTTGATTCAACGGGTTCCCAGTTATCCACAGACATGCGGTGCCACCCCTGTGGAAATGTGGATAGATGAATACCACAACGCTTAGCTAAACGGCATTGTGCGATGATGCAATCGTTCTGGGGGACCATGTAACTCGAACTTCTGGACACCAAGAAGTGGTCAACAAGAGGAGAACTCGCCGCCGCAATGTTTGAATGGATCGAGTGCTGGTACAACCCATTCAGAAGACATTCCAGCATCGGAATGCTGAGCCCGGTCGCCTTCGAGGAACAACACCACGCCTCACCACCGACCGGCTGACCCATCTCACCCCAGGTGGCCGCGCTACGGGGGGAACCTCAAGTCGAGCCCGTTTACAACGGCAGTTGACTTCGTTCCCTGAACACTCGCCGTCAGGTACCGGCAAGCGTGATCCGGTCACTCGGTGCCCCAGCGTGTGGCGTCCACTTCGGCACCGTCCGCGACTTCTACGCCCGCGCCGCCGCGGGAGGCAACGCCGTCATCAAGGAGATCGGCTAGCCGAGGCGCTGAGTGAGGGACGTCGCGAGGCGGGTGGCGACCGGGGCCATGGTCTCCGGCTGGTTCACGGTGACCAGGTCGCCGTCCAGGATTCCCTGGAGGATCACGTTGTCCTTGCGCACGAGGACATCGACTCGCGGCGGGTCCACGGTGGATTGCCTGCCGATCACGCGGTAGCGGCACTCGTCCGCCGCGACCTTGCATTTGTGGCGGTAACCGGGCGTGATCCGTACCGCATAGATGGCCTTGGCCCGTTCTTCGCCGCTCTTCTTGGAATCTGTTCTGTAGAGGAGGACGAACGTCGCCAGAGATTCCCATCGGGCCGTCAAGGCCGGAGACTCGTCGGCGCGCTTCCAGACGCAGTCCTGCGGGTCGTCCTCGATCGTCGGAGGCTTCACCGCGGCTCCGGCGCCTAGAAACGCCTGGACGACCCCGTCGTCGAGGAGAGTACAGGCGTCCGGGGGGATGGCGTACGCGTCGGGTTTCGACCGGCCGAACGGCCCGGCACACGCCGAGGCGGCCAATGCCATGACCAACGCGAATGCGACGGCCGATCTCCTGCGCATGGGGCCTCCGGGAGTCAGTTCACGGACTTTGGTTGCGCGTGGCGAGGTCCGCGTCATCGCTTTGATCGTTGACGATCCACTGGCCGTTGGCGTTGTAGTTGAAGGTAGGTCCTGGAGTCCACACCCTCGTTCCTCGGCCGTGGTCGTCATGGGAGTGATTTCACCGGGGCCGCTGGTCCACGGATCTGACGCCATCGGCTGGTAGGCGGTCTCTGCGTTCGCCGATGCAGCCAAGCAGTCCGCGGCTTCATGACGGCTTCAGATCGGCTTCATCCCTGATCAGGGGGCCGAAGTGATCAAGGCAGGCCGTCCTGAGCAGCCGCGGCGGTCTCGCCGCACTCGACGCAGCGCCTGCCCCAGGTTCCTTTCGGTCGGGATTGGCCCGGTGCCGCGCTGGCCGCGCCGGTCGTCCCGCAGATCCCGCCCCGGCAGGCCGGAACCGCGCTGGTGGCGGCACTGGCCGTGACCGCGGTCCTAGGAATGTGCTACGACGCATGGCAGTGGCTCGCCGGCCGCTACGAACTGGCCCGCGGTGACCGTCCGGAGGCGGGCTGGCGGATCCGTCGCCGCTGGTACGCGCCCGGCTCGGTCGTCTGGTCCGCCGACTCGGTGGCGCCTCCGGCGCCGCTGGTGGTGCTGGGCTGGGTCTGCGACCCGGCCTGTCACGTGCCGTGGGCGCTGGTCCACAACGGCACCGAGCCCAACTCGGCCACCGGCGCCGGGGGCGCGTGCTGGGTCCCGCTGGACGAACTGGCACCCCACCCCACCCGGCCCGACACCTGGGACTACGGATCGGGGTCCGGCAAGTTCGGGCTGATGGCGTGAGCTGGCGGCAGATCCTCGCCCGGCTCGGGCTGATCGATGTGGCCATGCTCGCAGGTATCGCCGCCGGGGCGGTGTGGCTGGTCCTGACCCACTTCACTGCGATCGAACCCACCGCGGCGCTGATGCTGGCCGGGCTCGCTGCGGTGGCTGCGTTCAGCGCCCTGCACAAGCGGCTCCGGCACACGCCCGGCCCGCGGCACACCGCCCTGTCCGGTGACCGCGCCCCGACCGGTGAGCAGACCTCGCGCGAGTGAGCCAACCCGCGGGGTCTCCCCTCCTGACCGAACCCGTCCCCGAGCCGCCCCCGAGCCGCCCCGGCTCGGGGGCGGTTGCGGGTAGAAGGAGACGCCCTGATGAACGCCAACCCGACGACCCCCGCCCCGGTGAACACCGGCCCCCGGCCCGCCGGGACGCGTTCACCCCGAACCCCCGAACCGTTCACGGCCCGCCCCGCCGCGTTCACGACGGACACCGCGCCGTTCACGGCCTTGCCCGGTCCGGTGAACGGTCCGGTGAACGCCGCTCAGATCCGTTCAGCCGAGCGGGCGCTGTCGGCGGGCACGTGGCTGATCGTGTTCGGCGCGATGCTGTACTCCGTCCTGACGGTCACCCCGCTGATGCGCGCGCACACCCCCGATAAGTGGGATTGGACGGCGCCGATTCTGCCGCTGGTGGTGGACGCCGCGGTCGTGATCGTGGTCCGGCTTGACTCGGTGCTGGCCCGCCTGGGCCACCATGGCGGCCGGTGGCCGGCCGTCCTGCGGTGGATGACCGGCACCATGACCCTGTCCCTCAACATCACCGACTCGGCACTGAAGAAGGACCTGGTGGGGGTGGCGGTGCATGCGGTGGCGCCGCTGCTGTTGATCGTGACCGCCGAGACCGGGCTGGCCTACCGCCGGGCCATCACCGCCGCCCTGACCGCCGAGCACGCCCGCCAGCGCGCCGCACACGCCGCGGCCGAGCAGGCCGCCGCCGAGCGCGCCGAGGCCGAGCGGCAGCAGGCCCGCGAGGAACGCGAACACCAAGCCCGCCTCGTTCGCGAGCAACGCGAGCGCGAGGCCGCGATGGCGCGGCAGGAGGCCGAACGCCGCGAAGGTCTGGAGCGCGAGGAACGCCAGCGGGCCGAGGCTGCCGAGCGTGAACGGCAGGCCGAGCGTGAACGCGCCGAACGGGAACGTGAACGCGCCGAGCGTGAACGCCGCCAGCAGCAAGCAGACGCCGAGCGGCGTGAACGCGAGCGTGAACACGCCCGCGGCGAGGCCGAGCGGCAGCGCACCGAACGCGCCGAGCGTGAACGCCGCGCGCTGCTCGCGGCGGGACCGGCCCCGCACAAGTTGCCCCAGCCCCAAGCCCGACAGGTCGTGGCCGCAGCGTTCGAGGCCGGGCTGTCGGTGCGTGACGCCGCCGAGCGGTGCGGCTGGTCCATCGGCTGGGTCGCCGGCCGCTACCAAGAACTGCGCGACGCCCCGGCCGATCAGACCTCGGCCGATCAAAAGGGCCCCGTACCGGCCTGACGGTCCCGCTCGGCCCTGCCGGGTGCCACCTGTCCGCTACTTCACCCCTGTCCATCGCCGTCCCGGCCGCGTCCCCGCACGCGCCGGGACGGCCCTGCTCATGCCCTCTGTGTTCTGTCTCCAACCGAAGGGATCAACCGATGGAAGTCGGCAAATGGATCGTGTTCGCCTTCCTGTCCGGCGTCGTCATCGTCGGGTTCAAGACCCGGTCGCTGAAGGGCTGGGAGTTCTTCGCCTCCGGCGCGTTCGTACTGCTGCTGGACCAACTGGTGTTCAAGGGCCAGATCTCCACCTGGCTGGGCAACCTGGGCTCCAACGTCAAGGGCGCCGCCGGGAACGCTGCGGCCGGGATGGTGCTGTTCTTCAAACCCGGTGCCTGGCCGCGCGTGCAGCGGTTCGCCGCACGCATGTGGCAGCACCGCCCCGACCTGCCCGACCTGGCCATCTACGCCGCCGCGATCGTGCTCATGCACGTCTGGGCGGGCGCGCCCTGGCTGGTGGCTGCCCTCGCCCTCACCGGCCTGCTGATCGCCTTCACCGCGATCAGCGCCGCCACCGCACCCCAGCCCCGCACCACCCAGCCCGCCCCCATCCACGAGCCCGCCCCCCAACCCCGCGACTGGACGGGCGACAACACGGGGACCGGGTGCGGGCCGCTGTGCCCGGTGTGCGGGGACACCCACAACCACCGCATTCGCCCGCCCTGGCGATGCCATAACCCTCCCGTCCCAAACGGCCCCGGCGGACACACCACCAAGCACACCCGCCGGGGCCGCCACCTCTGCTAGGAGGCAGCAACACCATGCCCACGTCTGGCCCCGAATTGCAGAGCGTTCAGCAGAACCGTGACGAGATCCGGATCCACACCAAGGAAGAAGCCGCCGAGATCTTGCGCGTCAAGGTGAGCTGGCTCGAACGGCGGGCCGCCGCCCGTCAAATCCCCTTCACCATGCTCGGCGGCGCCTACCGATTCACCGACGCACACCTGGCCGAGATCGTGCGCCTGAACGAGCAAGGGGCCCTGTCGTCGCCGGCTACACCCGCCGCAGGCCGCCGCCCGCGGCGCCGCGCGGTCCAGCCCGCGACAAACACGAGCGGCTTCGTGCCGTTGCGACCGCGCCCCACGGCCAGAAAAGCAAGCTGACCCCGAACGAAAGGAAGTGCATTGGCGTACGCCGAAAATCGCGGCAACTACTGGCGGGCCCGCTGGCGTGGACCTGACGGCGTCCTGGAGTCGTCGCCAGCCAGTCTGCGTTTCAAGACCAAGAAGGACGCCGAGAACTACGGGCGCGATCAAGAGTCGGCCATCCGCAACAACACCTACGTCAACCCCCGCGCTGGCCAGATCATGCTGTTGGAATGGGTCAACACCTGGTACCCCGGCCTGGACCTGGAGCCTTCAACTCTGGCGAACTACAAGTATCTGATCGAGGTACATCTACTCCCAGAGTTCGGAGAGCGCGAACTCAAGTCGCTCACCCTCGAAGAGATCGAGAGCTGGGAGCGGAGACTCCGAGCGAATCCGGCCTACAAGGCACGAACCGCCAAGGATGCCCGGTCGATGCTCATCACCGTGCTAGAGGCCGCCGTCCCGCGGCACATCCAGACCAACCCGGCCGTGCGCCATAAAGGCCGCGGCAAGAAGGGGCAGCGCAGAATCCAGGAGGCCGAGCGCAAGGAGAAGGTCTGGGCGACGCCGCTCCAGGTGCTACTCCTCGCCGAGCGATGCTCTGTCCTTTCGGGAGTAGATACCGACTTCGTTGCCATGGTGATGATGGCCTACACCGGCGCCCGTTGGGGCGAAATGGTGGGCCTAGACCCCAATGAGGTCGAAGACGGCACCGCCGGTCTGAAGTGGAAGCTGTATGAGCTGAACGGCCGGTTCTATCGAGGCCGCCCCAAGGACGGATCCATTCGCGGCGTAGACCTACCGCCCTTCCTCGGGAAGTTGCTACGGCGTCACCTGTCCACAGGCGGCGGAGGAATCTGCAATTGCCGCCACCTGGAAGAGCCTTGGTGTCCCGGTCGCCGGTACGTCTTCCTTGGCCCGGACGGCGGTCACTTCCGCCGTTCCAACTTCAGCGAGCGGTTCATGCGTCCGGCGTCCGATGGCTGGTACCCAGCCAGAAAGGGGAAGGATGCACGTCCTTCGATGCCCGTCCTAGCCGACGTGAGCCGGGTTTGGCCGGGCCGCCCCCTGCCACCATGGCCCGCCGCGGTACCCGGCGATCCGTTCACAGTGCCGACCGGTCGTGGACGCCCCCGTCTAATCAGCGACGGGGAGAGTGGCCGGTGCGGCTATTGCGGTCGCAGCCATCGCCGCCGCGTCAATGGCACCTTGATCAACCATCGGCTGGGCAAGGGTGCGGAACAGTGCCCGGGGTCGGGAAAGCAACCTGCGGACGACGTGGCGGTCGCGACCTGGCTGGCGTTGGTCCCCGGGCTGACGCCGCACGGGCTCCGGCACGGTCACCAGACTTGGCTGGCGGACGCAGCTGTGCATTACTTCCTGATCTCCCAGCGGATGGGGCACGAAGTCCCCGGGATGCGCGGTACCTGGCATGTCACCCCGGCCATGCGGGAGAAGGCCGTCACTGCCCTGCAAGGCATGCGGGAGAAGGCCGTCACTGCCCTGCAAGGCATGTGGGAGGAGTCGTTGCGGCAGCGCGCCGCACTGGCGCCCCGCTCCGCCGTGGGGGTGCTGGACGACCTGCTTCAGGAGCTTCCGTCAGCCCCAAGGGAGTGACCCGCTCCCAAATCCGCTCCCAGGATCGGACATAACGCCGTCAGGGCCGTACTCCATGCGCGGAGTACGGCCCTGACCTGTGTCTTCGTGGTGGAGCTGAGGGGATTTGAACCCCTGACCCCCTCGATGCGAACGAGGTGCGCTACCGGACTGCGCTACAGCCCCGAGGACTCCGTAAGGTTAGCAAACATCGTGGGGTGTTCGCGCATCGGTTACTCGCCGACGGCGCGGCGGTCGTCGGCGTACTGGTCGAAGACCTCTTCGGGGGTGACCAGCTCGATGACCTCGGCGGGCTCGGCGGCTTCGGCGGCGCGGCGGGCCTCCAGGGCGCGGGCGCGGGCCGCCGCGCGGGCCTGGACGGCGGCGCGGCGGCGGGCGGCGTCCATGCCGACGGCGACGCGGAGCAGCGCCAGGTGGCCGGCCAGCAGCAGGACCGGGGGCGCGGTGATCCACCAGGGCGCGAGGCCGGACGCGGCGACGGCGCCCGCGGTGAGGACCAGCGCGGTGAGGCCCGTGGTGCGGCGGCGCCGCCGGGCGATGACGGTGGCCCGGCCCACCGGGCGGCGGGGCTCGGGGATCTCCTCGGTGAGCGGCTCCTCCTCGTCGTCCTCGGTCTCCTCGGGACGCTTGTGGAGGAGGCGGGAGATTCCGGTCGCCTCGGTGTCGCGGCGCAGCCACATGGGCACGAGGACGATGGCCCAGACGGCGACGATGGCGAGGTACAGGACGGCGCTGCTCATCGGCCCCACCGTTCCCGGGCACGCTCAAGTGGCGGGCCGACTTTCGGCGCGCGAACGTGCAATGGGAGCAGGGTCACGCCCCGCACGGTACGAGGGGGTGTCAGAGGTTGACGAGTATAAGGGGCGGTGTGTCGCGAGATCGTTCTCGCCGTTACTCTCCGTTTGCCGGGCCTTCTCGATCGCAGGATTCTTACGGCGGGAAAGTCATGGCCGGCTCAGGTGTGCCGGGGAAATGCCTGTTTCCGGCCGGCCAGCCAGCGGGCGCGCAGGCCACCGGGCACGTCCTCGACGGTGAGGGCGTAACAGATGTGGTCGCGCCATGCGCCGTCGATGTGCAGATGGCGGCGCCGAATTCCCTCTTCGCGGAATCCGAGTTTTTCGACGACGCGGCGGCTCGCGGTGTTCTCCGGACGGATATTCGCCTCGAGGCGGTGCAGGCCGACGGTGAAGAAACAGTGGTCGACGGCCAGGGCCACGGCGGTGGGAATGACGCCGCGTCCGGCGACGCGCTTGTCGACCCAGTAGCCGATCTGGGCGGACCTGGCCGAACCCCAGACGATGGCGCCGATGGTGAGCTGACCGGCGAATTCGTCCTCGTGGGTGACGACCCAGGGCAGCGCGAGACCCTGGCGGGCCTCGCGGCGCATGGTGTGGACCATGCTGAGGTACGGTCCGAGGCCGCTGCGGAACAGCGGCGTCTCGGGGTTCGTGGGCTCCCAGGGGCGGAGCCAGTCGGCGTTGCGGACCCGCAGTTCACGCCAGACGGCGGCGTCGCGATGCCGCAGCGGGCGCAGCCCGACAGGGCCTTCGGTCAGGGTGACCGGCCATCCCCGCAAACGTTCCACGCTTCCATGATTCCCTGGTCGGACGTCAGGACGCCATCAATTGGCACCGAGAAATCGGGCACGCGGGATGTTCGGTCACGGGAGTCACACGTGGCGGCCCTGTTTCATCACCCAGGCGACGTGGAGATCGGCGTCCAGGACGACCAGGTCGGCGTCCTTGCCCGGCTCCAGTGAGCCGACACGGGAATCGATGCCCAGCGCGCGTGCCGGTGCGAGGGACGCGGCCTCGGCGGCCCGCTCGATGGGCAGGCCGATGTCGGCCACGGCGCGGCGGAAGGCGTCCGCCATCGTGATCGTGCTGCCGGCGATGGACGTCCCTCCGGCGAGGGTGGCGCGGCCGTCGCGGACCTGGACGTCCATGACGCCGAGGCGGTAGTCGCCGTCGCCCATCCCGGCCGCGGCCATCGCGTCGGTGATCAGCGCGACCCGGGGCGAGGCCGCGAACGCGAGGCGGACCACGGCGGGCTCGACGTGGACGCCGTCGTTGATCAACTCGACGGTGACCCGGGGGTCGTTCAGCGCGGCGGCGACCGGCCCGCCCTCGCGGTGGTGCAGCGGCCGCATCGCGTTGAACAGGTGCGTCACCACCCGGGCGCCCGCGTCGAACGCCGCGCGCGCAGTCTCGCCGGTGCCGTCGGTGTGGCCGACGGCGGCGATCACGTCCGAGGCGACCGCCTCCTGGACGAGGTCGAGGGCGCCCGGCAGTTCGGGCGCGAGGGTGATCATGCGGACGTGCCCGCGCCCGAGCCGGACGAGCCGGCGGAACTCGCCGAGGTCGGGGGCCCGCAGCAGCGCCGGGTCGTGCGCGCCGCAGCGGTCGCGGGCCAGGTAGGGGCCTTCGAGGTGGATGCCCGCGATCACGCAGTCCGCGGCGAGGTCCGCCAGGCCCGCGACGGCGTCGGCCAGTTCGCCGGGGGCTCCGGTGACGAGGCTCGCCATCGTGGTCGTCGTCCCCTGCGCGAGGTGGAACGCCGCGGCCCGCCGCGTCTCGTCCGGGCTTCCGAGCTGGTAGGACGCGCCCGCTCCACCGTGGACGTGCATGTCCACGAAGCCGGGGACGACGTGCCGTCCGCCGAGATCGATCACGTCGGCGGAACCGGCCGCCGACGCCGTGATCACGCCGCCGGCGATGTGGAGGGCGCCGTGCCGGACGCCGTCCGGCAGGACGATCCGCGCGTTGACCAGAGAGACGGCGTCGACCGGCTTTGGCATGGAATCCCCTCGATGCGCGCCTATGATCGATGCTGATTGTTCCACGGCGGGAACGCGCAGGTAAGTCCAGCGACCACCGCCCGGACGCCCGTCCGAAAGGGGGCCGGTGTGACCCGGCACGAGCGCTGGAACGCGCTGCTCGAGATGCTCGCGGACGCCGGCCGGCTGACCGTCGAGGAGGCGTCCCAGCGGATGGCGGTGTCGGCCGCGACGATCCGCCGCGACTTCGACCAGCTCGCGCAGCAGCAGATGCTGACCCGCACCCGCGGCGGCGCCGTCGCGCAGAGCGTCAGCTACGACCTGCCGCTGCGGTACAAGGCGGCCCGGCACGCGTCCGAGAAGCAGCGGATAGCGGCGGCGACCGCCGAGCTGGCCAGGCCGGGGTCGATCATCGGGCTGAACGGCGGGACGACGACGTCCGAGGTCGCCCGGGTGCTCGCCACCCGCGCCGACCTGCACGCCGAGGGTTCGGCTCCGGCGCTCACGATCGTGACGAACGCGCTGAACATCGGCAACGAGCTGGCCGTCCGGCCGCATGTGAAGATCGTCCTGACCGGCGGGGTGCCGCGGCCGCAGTCCTACGAGCTGACCGGGCCGCTCGCCACCGGCATCTTCGACCATGTCACGCTGGACGTGGCGATCATCGGGGTGAACGGGGTGGACGCCCGGCACGGCGCGACCTGCCACAACGAGGGCGAGGCGGACGTGAACCGGCTGATGGCCGAGCGCGCCGACCAGGTGGTCGTGGTGGCGGACGGTTCGAAGGTCGGGCACCGCGCGTTCGCGCGGATCTGCGGCATCGATGAGATCGACGTCCTGGTGACGGACGGCACCGTGCCCGCGGACGAGCTGACCGCTTTCGCCGAGGCCGGCGTCCGCGTCATCCGGGCTTGACCGGTTCCAGGCCGGCGGGCCGGCCGCTCAGGAGGGCGGACGCGGATGGTCGCCGCCCCTGATCTGGTCCACGGCGTGGGTCAGGACGCGGCCGAGGACGGTCATGCCGTCGCGGACGCCGCCGGTGGAGCCCGGCAGGTTGACGATGAGGGTGCGGTCCGCGACGCCGGCCAGGCCGCGCGACAGGATCGCGGCCGGGACCTTCTCGCGTCCTTCCAGCCGGATCGCCTCGGCGATGCCCGGTATCTCCCATTCGATGACCCGGCGGGTCATCTCCGGGGTCTCGTCGGTCGGGGTGAGGCCGGTTCCGCCGGACGTGACGACGACGTCGTAGCCCTCCGCGACCGCGTCCCGCAGGACGTCGGCGACCGGCTCGCCGTCCGGGACGACGACCGGGCCGTCGACCTGGCAGCCGAGGTCCTCCAGCATCTCGACGAGCACCGGCCCTGACCTGTCGTCGTAGACGCCGGCCGCGGCCCGGTTCGACACCGTGACCGCCATCGCCCTGATCACCGGCGCCACACCCCGGTCTTGCCGCCGGTCTTCTCCTCGACCCGGACGTCGGTGATCACTGCGGCGGGATCGATCGCCTTCACCATGTCGACCAGCGCGAGCGCGGCGACGCTGACGGACGTGAGCGCCTCCATCTCCACGCCGGTCCGGTCGGCGGTCCGGGTCACGGCCGTGATCGCGACGCCCTCGTCCCGGATGTCCAGGTCGACGGTGACACCGTGCAGCGCGATCGGGTGGCACAGCGGGACGAGGTCGGGGACGCGCTTGGCCCCCATGATCCCGGCAATGCGGGCGACGGACAGGGCGTCGCCCTTGGGGATGTCACCGGCGCGCAGCATTTCGACGCACGCGGCCGAGAGGCGGACGAATCCCGTGGCCGTCGCCGTCCGGGACGAGACGTCCTTCGACGACACGTCGACCATGCGGGCCGACCCCTTGTCGTCCAGATGGGTGAACTCCGACCCCATGGCACTCATGACGGCAACCTCATGACCTCGACGCGGGAACCGGCCCGCATGGCTTCGACATCCTCCGGAAGCTCGATCAGCGCGTTCGCCGAGGAGAGCGAGCCGAGCTGGTGCGAGCCCTGCACTTCGGCCGCCGTGACGCTGTAGGAGCCCCGGTCGGACGACAGCCTGCCGCGCAGGAAATGGCGGAGCCCCGCAGGCGACGTGAGGTCTTCGGCGAGTACGGCGCTCACGGTCGGGAGGGGTTCGGGAGCCAATCCCTGCATCGCCATTAGCGCGGGGCGGACGAACACCTGGAACGACACATACGCGCTCACCGGGTTACCAGGGAGCGTGAAGATCGGCGTGCCTTCAAGGAGGCCGAACCCTTGGGGCTTACCCGGACGCATGGCCACCTTGTGGAAACCCACCGTCCCGGTGCCGGCAAGCACTTCCTTGACGACGTCCCTGGTGCCCATGGAAACGCCGCCGGTGGTGACGATGGCGTCGGCCCGCACAAGCTGGTCGTGAAGCATTTCCAAGACCTTGGCGGGCTCGTCCTCCACCGTGGCCTGCCGGTATCCTTGTCCGCCTGCCTCGACGACAGCGGCGGTGAGCATGAAGCTGTTCGACTCCCAGATCTGTCCGGGCGCCAGTGGCGTGCCGGGCTCGCGCAGTTCGTCGCCTGTGGAAACGACGACGATGCGCGGCTTCGGACGCACCGTCACCCGGGAGCGTCCCACCGCCGCGAGCATGCCGATCTGGGCGGCGCCGAGCCGCGTGCCGGCGCCGGCCACGACCTGCCCGGCGAGGACGTCCTCCCCCGCCCGGCGGATGTAGTTGCCGGGCGGGGCGGCGCGCGAGACCCGCACGGTGGCGTTGCCGCCGTCCGTCCACTCGACCGGGATGACCGCGTCGGCTCCGGCCGGCAGCGGCGCGCCGGTCATGATCCGGGCGGTCAGGCCCGGCCGGATCGCCGACACGCCGGGGTCGCCCGCGACGATGTCGCCGACGACCGGCAGCGTGACCGGCCCGGTCTCGGTGGCCGCCGCGATGTCGGCCGCGACGACGGCATAGCCGTCCATCGCGGAGTTGTCGAACGGCGGCAGCGGCGACGGCGCGGACACGGGCTCCGCGAGCACCGTGCCCTGCGCCTCCAGCAGTGCCAGTTCGAGCGGCGGCAGGACCGCGACGCTGCCGAGGATCTCCGTCAGATGCTCGTCGACCGTTCTCATGCCCACGGCCCCAGTCTGGCGCCCGTCACGAGCCCGCGGCGTCACCCACGCCGTCCTGCCTGCGGACGAACTCGCGCAGCCACGGGATGAACTCCGGCGCCAGATCAGGACGTTCCGCGGCGAACTGGACGACCGTCCGCAGGTACTCCAGCTTGTTGCCGGTGTCGTAGCGGCGGCCCCGGAACTTCACCCCGTAGACGCCCCCGCCCTGGTCGGCGGGCATGTCGGCGAGGGTGCGCAGCGCGTCGGTCAGCTGGATCTCGCCGCCCCGGCCCGGCGGGGTCTTCTCCAGGACGTCGAACACCGCGGGGTCGCAGACGTACCGGCCGATGATGATCCAGTTGCTCGGCGCCTCCTCGGCGGCGGGCTTCTCGACGAGGTCGGAGACGCGCACGACGTCGTCCTCGCCGGTCGCCTCGATCGCCGCGCAGCCGTACGCCGACACCTGGTCGGGCTCGACCTCCATCAGCGCGATGACGCTGCCGCCGTGCTGGTTCCGCACCTCGATCATGCGCCGCAGCAGCTTGTCGCGGTCGTCGATCATGTCGTCGCCGAGCAGCACCGCGAACGGCTCATGGCCGACGTGCTGGCGGGCGCAGTGCACCGCGTGCCCGAGCCCCTTCGGTTCGCCCTGCCGGACGTAGTGCATGATCGCCAGGTCGCTGGACTCGTGCACGGCGTCGAGCCGCTCGTCGTCGCCCTTCGCGCGCAGCGCCTCCTCCAGCTCGTAGGCCCGGTCGAAGTGGTCCTCGATGGAACGTTTGCTGCGTCCGGTGACCATGAGCACGTCGGTGAGCCCGGCGTCGACCGCCTCCTCCACGACGTACTGGATCGCCGGTTTGTCGACGATGGGCAGCATTTCTTTTGGAGTCGCCTTGGTTGCGGGCAAGAATCGTGTACCGAGGCCGGCCGCCGGGACGACCGCCTTGAGCACAGGTGCAATGTCGGCCATGTACTGACCCTAGTCACCCGCGAGGACAACAGCGTGCAGGACATCGTTTCGAAGACCGATCTCCGGGCCGCGGTGCTCGGACGACGTGCGGCGATGCCGCCCGAGGCCCGTGCAGAGGCGGCGCGCCCGATCCGGGACGCGCTGCTGTCCGTCCCGGAGGTCGAGATGGCCGGGACCGTCGCGGCGTACGTCTCGATCGGCAATGAACCGGACACGCGCAGCCTGCTGTTCGCGCTGTGGAAGCGAGGGACGTACGTGCTGCTCCCCCGGCTGCTCCCGGACGGCGATCTCGACTGGGCCTCCTACGAGGGGCCGGACTCGCTCGTCCCGGGCGCCCGCGGGTGCCTGGAGCCGTCCGAGCCCCCGCGCGGCGTGAACGCCGTGGGCAGCGCGGACGTCGTGGTGGTCCCCGCCGTCGCGGTCGACCGGACGGGCATACGCCTCGGGCGCGGCGGCGGCTCCTACGACCGGGCGCTCGCGCGGGTCGGCCCGGCGATCCTGACCGTGGCGCCGCTGTACGACGCCGAGCTGGTGGCGAGCCTGCCCGCGGAGCCGCACGACCAGCGCGTCCGGGCCGTGGTGACGCCGTCGCAGGGGCTGGTCCGCCTCGGCTGACCCGGGTGCCGGGCTCGTAGAGTGAGAGGGCCAAGATCGCGGACGGGGACGCGGTCGGAGACGGCCTGACAGGAGGTTCGAGATGACGGCGCCGTGGCGGATCCTTTCCCTGCCCCGGATCGGAGAAGAGATCGTCCGGGGGTTGTTCGCACCGCTCGGTGACGCCGCGGAGGTCACGTTCCCGCGGACCAGGGATCGGGCCGGCCTGCTCGCCGCGCTTCCCGGCGCCGACATCGTGATCGGCGACTTCACCGGACGGCTGGCGCTGGACGCCGAGGCGGTGGCCGAGGCGCGGCGCGTGTCGTTCGTGCAGATGCCCGCGGTCGGGACGGACAGCATCGACGTCGCCGCGCTGACGGAGGCGAACGTGCCGGTGGCGAACGCGGCGGGCTTCAACGCGCGCGGGGTCGCCGAATGGGCGGTCGGCGCGGCGTTCGCGCTGTGCCGCAACCTCGTCTGGGGCGACCGTGCCGTCCGGGCGGGTGGGTGGCCGCAGATGGAGATGGCGGGACGGCATCCGCGCGAGATCCATTCCCAGCGCGTCGGCATCGTCGGGTTCGGTGCGATCGGTGCCGAGGCCGCGCGGCTGTTCGCGGCGCTGGGCTGCACGGTTTCGTACTGGTCAAGGCGGAAACGTTCGGATGCGGCGGTCACGTACCGGGAACTGGACGACCTCGTCTCGACGTCGGACATCCTTGTCCTCGCCTTGCCGCTGACCGACGAGACCAGGGGGCTGATAGGGCCGGAACGTCTGGCCCTGCTGCCGGACAAGGCGCTGCTGGTGAACGTGGCGCGCGGGGGCATCGCGCCTGACGACGCGGTCATCGCCGCTCTGGATTCGGGTCGGCTGGCGGGCGCCGCCCTGGACGTGTTCGACGAGGAACCGCTTCCCGACGGGCATCCACTGCGTTCCCATGAGGACGTCCTGCTGTCGCCGCATGCGGCGGGGGCGTCCGTCCAGTCGCAGTTCAATCTGGTCGCGATGGTGCAGGAGAACGTCATCGCGGCCGTCCAGGGACGTGACGTGCAGAACATCGTCAACGGGGTAAATCCGCAGGTCACACGGCGATAGCGGCGATCCCGGACACGCCATCCCTCAATCGTAAGTATGTGATCAGCTCGTGAATCTGTAGGATTGCTAAACGATCAACTTTGACGACCTCGAAGGGTGGGATGTTGCACCTCGACATCTGGCTACTCCTCGGGGCCACGCTTGTACTCAGCGCTATCATCGCCGTCAGGCTGTCGCACAAGGCGGGTCTCCCGACCCTGCTGGCCTACATGGGCCTCGGCCTCTTCATCGGCGAGTCCGGCCCCCTCCACATCTATTTCGACAACGCGGAACTCGCCGAGACGCTCGGCTTCGCCGCTCTCGTCCTGATCCTCGCCGAGGGCGGCGTCACCACAAGCTGGCGGCACGTGCGGCCCTCGGTGCCGGCCGCACTCAGCGTCTCCACCATCGGCACCCTGATCAGCATCCTCGTCGTCGCGTTCGCCGCCATGTGGCTCGTCGACATGGACTGGCGGCCCGCCTTCCTGCTCGCCGCGGTGCTCGCCCCGACCGACGCCGCGGCCGTGTTCTCGGTGCTGCGACGGCTGCCGCTGCCGTCCCGGCTGTCCGGCCTGCTGGAGGCCGAGTCCGGCTTCAACGACGCGCCCGTCGTGATCATCGTGGTCACGCTCAGCGCGCACGGCACCGCCCCCAACCTGGCCGAACTGCTCGGCGTGATGATCTACGAGCTGGTCGCCGGCGGGATCATCGGCTTCGTCGTCGGCTGGCTGGGCGCCCAGGCGCTGCGCCGCGTCGCGCTGCCCGCGTCCGGCCTCTACCCCATCGCCGTCCTGTCGCTGTCCATCGGCGCATACGGGGCCACGTCGCTGCTGCATGCCAGCGGATTCCTCGCCGTCTACGTGAGCGCGCTCGTCCTCGGCAACTCGCGGCTCCCGCACCGCCCCGCCACCAGGGGGTTCGCCGAGGGCGTCGGATGGCTCGCACAGATCGGGCTGTTCGTGATGCTGGGCCTGCTGGCCGATCCCGGCGACCTTCCCGGCCAGATCGTGCCCGCCCTCGTCGTCGGATTCGTGCTGCTGCTCGTCGCCCGTCCCGTGTCGGTGGTGCTTTCCACGATCGGGTTCGGGATGTCGTGGGGCGAGAAGGTGTTCGCGTCCTGGGCCGGACTGCGGGGCGCCGTCCCGATCGTCCTCGCCACCATCCCGATGGTGGCGGAGGTCCCGAGCGCCGACCGGATGTTCGCGATCGTCTTCAACATCGTCGTCGTGTTCACGCTGCTCCAGGGGCCGACGCTGCCGCTGGTCGCGCGCTGGTGCCGGCTGAAGAGCGACGAGCAGACCCGCGAGCTGGACGTCGAGGCGGCGCCGCTGGAGGAACTGCACGCCGACCTGCTGGAGGTGCGGATTCCCGCCGACTCCATGATGAGCGGCGTGGAGATCTTCGAGCTGCGGCTGCCGCCCGGCGCGTCGATCACCCTCATCGTGCGGGAGGGGGCGAGCTTCGTACCCGAACCCACCACGCCCCTGCAGGCGGGCGACACCCTCCTGGTGGTCACCACCGAGGCCGTGCGCGAGACCGCCGAACGCCGGCTGCGCGCGGTCAGCCGGAAGGGCAGGCTGGCGGGATGGTTCGGCGAGACCGGCGGCTGACCTCCGGCCCGCCGGGGAACATCCCGGGGGCGAATCCTGTTTCAGGCATGGGTACCATTAGCAGTCGTTCAGAGTGAGTGCCAGTCCGGGCTCCGCCGGACTGAGTCAGCGAGGAGGAACCGTGCCGACGTATCAGTACGTTTGCACCGAGTGCGGCGAGCCTCTGGAGGTCGTGCAGAAGTTCAGCGACGACGCGCTGACCGAGTGCCCGGCATGCAGCGGCAAGCTCCGCAAGGTCTTCTCTGCGGCGGGGATCATCTTCAAGGGTTCCGGCTTCTACCGCACCGACAGCCGCGGCTCGGGCAAGTCGTCCTCGACCGTGGGCGCCTCGTCCAACGGGTCGTCCAACGGCTCGGGTGAGTCCAACGGTTCTTCGGGCGACTCCGCCAAGGCGTCCTCGTCCTCCTCTGACTCCTCGTCGTCTTCGTCTGGGGGCGACTCGTCGTCGTCCAGCAAGTCGTCCTCCTCGTCTGAGAAGGTCGCCTGACCTTCTAGGTCTCGTACGCGCACCGGGGGATCCGCTGACGGATCCCCCGGGTTTTCCTGTGCTCTGACGCCGCCGGCTACATCTTCCGATGTAGCCGGCGGCTTTTCTGTGCCTCGAAGGAGGTAGCCGACTTCCCTCCTCATGCCGGACGCGCAGGCGGGCCGGCCTGGCGACCATTGAGGAGATGGGAGATTCGGCCCGGGTCGCCCGGAACCATCCCGGCTTGACATAGCTCTACTTTAGAGAGACTCTTAGTTCGAGAAGCTCGCCAGCGCCTCCCGCGCTGGAAGTAATCGCGATAGTACTTGACATATCTCGCGGGTCGAGAGATTCTGGCGCGAACGCGACATATCTCGAATCGCCCGGTGCACACAGGAGAGGAACCATGAGCGCACCTAGCCCGGCTCCCCCCAGGGGACGGTCACACCGCCTGGCCGGACTGATCGCCGGACGGCGGACCAAGTGGGCCGTCCTGGCCCTGTGGGTCGTCCTGCTGATGGCCCTCGGCCCGCTCGCCGGCAAGCTCGGCGACGTCGAGGAGAACGACGCGGCCGCCTGGCTGCCAGGCGGCGCGGAGTCCACCCAGGTGGTGAGCCTGGAGAAGCAGTTCCGCAAGGACGAGACGATGCTCGCCGTCGTCGTCTACGAGCGGTCCGGCGGCATCACCCCGGCGGACAAGGCCAAGGCCGCCTCGGACGTCGCCGCGTTGCAGAAGCTGCCCGGCGCCCAGAAGGCACAGGGGCCGTTCCCGTCCAAGGACGGCAAAGCCCTGCAAACCCTCGTGCCCTTGACGGACGTGGACCTCACCGGCGCCGTCGACCAGGCGCGCGACCTCGCCAAGCGCGGACCTCCCGGACTGACCGCGCACGTCACCGGCCCCGCCGGTGGTGGCGCCGACCAGTTCGAGGTCTTCCAGAGCCTCGACGGCTTCCTGCTCATGGCCGCAGGGCTCGTCGTCATCGTCCTGCTGCTCTTCATCTACCGCAGCCCGATCCTGTGGTTCGTCCCTGTGCTCGGCGCCGTCTTCGCCCTAGGGCTCGCCCAATCCACGGTGTATCTGCTCGCCAAGTACGCGGACCTCACCGTCAACGGCCAGAGTGCCGGAATCCTGACCGTCCTCGTCTTCGGTGTCGCCACCGACTACGCGCTGCTGCTCGTCGCGCGCTACCGGGAGGAACTGCACCGGCACGAGGACCGGCACGAGGCCATGGCGTACGCGCTGCACCGCGCGGGGCCCGCCATCATCGCGTCCGCCGCCACCGTCGCGATCGGTCTGCTGTGCCTGCTGCTCGCCGACATGAACTCCACCGTGGGCATGGGCCCCGTGGCCGCCGCCGGCGTCCTCACCGCGCTCGCCGCCATGACGACCCTCCTGCCGGCCCTCCTCGTCATCTTCGGCCGCTGGCTGTTCTGGCCGCTGGTCCCCCGGTACGACGAGAAGTACCTGAAGCCGGAGGCTTACGAGGCCGAGCACGGCATGTGGAACCGCGTGGCCGGTCTGGTCGGCAGGCGCCCGCGCGCGCTCTGGGCCGTGACCATGCTCGGACTGATCGCCCTCACCCTCGGCTTGGGCTCGCTCAAGGCGGACGGCCTGTCGGACGCGGGACAGTTCACCGGAAAGCCCGACTCGGTGAAGGGTTCCGCGGTCGTCGCCCGGCACTACCCCGCCGGTTCGGGTTCGCCGGCCGTGGTCATCGGGTCCGCACCGGCGTCCGGCCCGCTCGCGCAGACCCTCCGCGGGACGCCCGGCGTCGCCGAGGTCGGCCCGCCGGTCACGGCGAACGGACTGGTCAAGTACGAGGCCACCCTCAAGGACCCGGCCGACAGCGAGGCAGCGCGCACGACCATCGACCGGCTGCGGGCCGCGGCGCACTCGGTCCCGTCCGCGGACGCCAAGGTCGGCGGCATGACCGCGACGCAGCTGGACATCAAGCGCGCCTCCGCCCGCGACAACAAGCTGATCATCCCGATCGTGCTGGGCGTGGTGTTCCTGATCCTCATCGCGCTGCTGCGCGCCGTCGTCGCGCCGCTGCTGATGATGGGCACCGTGGTGCTGTCGTTCCTCGCCTCGCTCGGCGCCTGCGCGCTGATCTTCGAGCACGGCTTCGGCTTCGAGGGCACCGACTCCGGCTTCCCGCTGCTGACGTTCATCTTCCTGGTCGCGCTGGGGGTCGACTACAACATCTTCCTGATGCACCGCGTCCGGGAGGAGTCGCAGGCGCTCGGCACCCGCCGCGGCATCCAGCGCGGCCTCACCGTCACCGGCGGCGTGATCACCTCGGCCGGCCTGGTGCTGGCGGCCACGTTCGCGTCCATGGTCACGCTGCCCCTGGTGGGCATGGTCGAGATGGGCTTCGCGGTCGCGTTCGGCGTGCTGCTCGACACCCTGATCGTCCGGTCGCTGCTGCTGCCCGCCCTGTCGTACGACATCGGCCGGCGGATCTGGGCCCCGGGCCGGCTCGCCAAGAAGCAGGCCTCCGCCCCGCCCAAGATCCTCGACCCCGTCGGCTGACGGCGTACCCGGCGATGTGAAGGCGCCCGGCTCCGGCCGGGCCCCGGGGAAGAAGGGGTCCGGCTTCGGCCGGGCCCCGGGGAGGAAGGGGTCCGGCTTCGGCCGGGCCCCTTCTTCGCGGAGTTATCCACAATCGGCGGACGGCCTGCCGGGGCGGCGGCCCGGGTGGCTAGTGTCGGCGCCATGTCCACTCAGCCTTCCGCCTCCCAGCCCGCCGCCGAGATCGGGGTCATCGGCGGCTCAGGGTTCTACTCGTTCCTCGACGACATCGAGGAGGTGCGGGTCGACACCCCGTACGGCCCGCCGAGCGACCCCATCGCGATCGGCGAACTGGCGGGCCGCCGCGTCGCGTTCGTCCCCCGGCACGGCCGCGACCACCGGTTCCCGCCGCACCGGATCCCGTACCGGGCGAACATGTGGGCGCTGCGGTCCCTCGGCGTCCGGCAGGTGCTCGGCCCCTGCGCGGTCGGCTCCCTCACCCCCGACTACGGCCCCGGCACCCTGGCCGTGCCCGACCAGCTCGCCGACCGGACGTCCGGGCGCGACCAGACCTTCTACGACGAGGGCGCGGCCGTGCACGTGTCGTTCTCCGACCCGTACTGCCCGGCGGGCCGTCGCGCCGCCGTGGAGTCCGCCCGGACGTCCGGGTGGGACCCGGTCGACCGCGGCACCCTCGTCGTCATCGAGGGCCCCCGCTTCTCGACCCGGGCGGAGTCCCAGTGGTTCGCCTCCCAGGGCTGGGCGCTGATCGGGATGACCGGCCATCCCGAGGCCGTCCTCGCCCGGGAACTGGCGCTCTGCTACACCTCCCTGTGCCTCGTCACCGACCTCGACGCCGGCATCGAGGAGGGCGAGGGCGTCACGATGGAGGAGGTCCTCCGCGTCTTCGGCCAGAACATCGGCCGACTGCGCGACCTCGTCGCGGACGTCGTCAAGGCGCTGCCCGCCGAACGGTCCTGCCCCTGCCCGAACACCCTGGACGGCATCAAGCTCCCCCTGGAACTGCCGTGAACGCCCGCTTAGCCCGCCTGCGGCGGCCGCTGGCGGCGCTGTTCGCCGCGGCCGCCGCGGGCCTCGCCCTCCTGGCGCTCCGCCCGGGGCCGCCGCCGTCCGTCCGCGTCCTCGGCGCCGCCCGCGACCTTCCGGCGGGGACGGCCCTCGCCCCGTCCGACCTGCGGTACCTGGAACTGCCGGCGGCCGCCGTCCCGTCCGGCGCGCTCCGGTCGGGCGCCGCGGGCCGCGTCATCGCCGGTCCCATGCGCCGCGGCGAACCCCTCACCGATGCCCGCGTCGTCGGCGACGGCCTGCTGCGCGGGTACGGGCCCGGGACGGTGGCCACACCGGTTCGCATCGCCGACGCGGACGCCGTCCGGCTCCTTCACCCCGGCGACCACATCGACGTGCTGACGGCCCCGCCCGACGGCGCCTCGCTCCGGCTCCCACCCGACGACGCCCCCGTGTCCGGCCCGCTCACGACGCACGGCGCCGACGCGCGTTCGTCCGGCCGTCCATCGGGCTCCGGGCCGGGGTGGGGCGGGGCCCGGATGGTGGTGTCGGAGGTGCCGGTCCTCGCGGTTCCGCCGCCGGACGAGGACGGCGGGCGCGAGGGGGCGCTGGTCATGCTCGCGACCGACCGGACCCAGGCGGTGGCGATCGCGGGGGCCGGCGCGCCGCTGACGCTGACGATCACCGGTCACTGAGGTCGCGCCGAGCCCTCAGAGATCGTTCATGCGCCCGACTTGGCGAACCGCGAGGGTTTCATTACGATCCGTAGCCGTTCCGGTGCCTCTCAGCCAGGGGCGCACCCCCGACAATCCCTGGAGCCGGCAAATGGGTGGATTCAAGAAGTTCCTCTTCCGCGGGAACCTGGTCGACCTCGCGGTGGCGTTCGTCGTCGGAGCCGCGTTCGCCAGCCTCGTGAAGGACTTCGCGACCTCCTTCATCACCCCGCTGATCGCGCTGATCGGCGGCAAGCCCGACTACACCGGGCTGGCCGTCACGATCAACGGCACGAAGTTCCCCTACGGGGTCTTCGTAACGTCGGCGATCGCGTTCGTCATCACCGCCGTGATCGTCTACTTCCTGGTCGTGCTGCCGACGGCCAAACTGATCGAGCGGATGGACCGCGGCAAGGAGGCCACCGAGCGCGAATGCCCGCAGTGCCTCAGCGAGATCCCGGTGAAGGCGAGCCGCTGCCGCTACTGCACCGCGGACCTCGTCCCCGCCACCGAGATCCCCTCCTAGACCCCGCGGCGGACGGCCCTGCTCACTCGTTCTCCGTCCCGAACTCCCAGTGCCAGGGCTCGAACGGATTGCTGTAGGCCCACGACGGGTGGATCCATCCGTACTTCCCGGCGTGGGCCTCCATCCAGTTGAACTGGACGGAACCCGAATTCTGCACGCCGCCGCACAGATCGAGGGCCTGCCCCTTGCCGTGGTTGCTCGTCCCCGGGACGGCCGCGAACCCAGGGCGCTGGGCATAGACCGCATGCTGCTCGGACAGGCTCCGGTACGCGTCCGTCACGCACATGTCGCGGCCGAAGTTGCGCTTGTACGCGGCGTTCAGCTTGTAGAAGGCGAGCGCCGCGTCCGCGCGCAGCTTGTGCCCGCCCTTCTGCGGCAGGTCGCAGAGGTACTTCGACGGGATGAGCCCGTTGGGGAACTTCTTGGCGTCCGCCGCGAGGCTCTTGTCGCAGCCGAGTTCGAGCCGTTTCTGCCGGGTCACGGCGAGCTTGTCGAGCATCGCGTTGAGCTGCTTGGTCAGCTGCGCCGACCGGGTCTTCAACCCGTCCACCTCCTGCTGGAGGCGTGTCTGCTCGACCGCGTTCTTCGACTGCAACTCCTGCACGGTGGACGCGAGCCGCTGCCGCCGGTCCTGCAGCTCGTCGGCACGGTCCACAAGAGCCTTCTGCGACCTGGCGATCAGCGTCACGTCCGCCGTCGACCGCAGCGCCTGGCTCGGGTCGCCGCCGCCGAAGATCGCCATGGACCCGGCCGCGCCACTCTGCTGGTAGGAGGTGTTCGCGAGCCTGGCCAGCGGCTGCCGGATACGGTTCAGCTCCGCCTCGGCACCGGCGAGATCCTTCAGCGTGCCGCGCAGCTTGACCTGCGAGGCGGCGAGGTCCTTCTGCCGGCCCTCCATCTGCTTCGTGGCCTTCTCCAGCTCGGTGCGCGCCTTCGAGGCCTCGCGGCGCAGCGACTCGAGCGAGTCGGCCCCCGCCGCCGCGTTCGCGGCGCCGAGCGGTGAGAGCGTCGTCATCACCAGGAAGACCGCGGTCAGCGCCGCCGACCGGGGGTTCGGCACGGTGGTATTCCTCCTGATGCCCAAAAGCGGAACAGCGGCAGAACGCTACTACAGGTTCTACGATGACCTGTGCGTAACGGGTTCAGCGACCACGGTGACGTTGCCCCTCACACCACTGCCGCATCCACCAGACGTCGTCCCACCCCGCCGGGCAGGGCCGCCGCACCCGCGCCGACGGCGACGGCGACGGAGCGGGCGTCGTCCTCCGCGGCGTGACCGCCGGCCGCGGGGGCCGGTCCGGCGCCTTGGTCGCGGCCTGCGGCTGCGTCTCGGGCGGCACGTATCTCCCGAACGTCGGCTCCCCTTCCGGGGTCACGATCCGCTGCGGCGTCCCCGCCGTCTCCGGCCGCTCCTGGGCGGGCTCCTCCCGCAGCCCGACCGCGATCACCGACGCCAGCAGGACGGGCACCGCGAAAGCCACCGCCACGACCGCGATCCGCTTGCCGCGAGACGTGCCCTCGTCCACCTCGTCCTCGGCAACCCTGTCACTCGACTGCTCGCGATGCCGTCCGGTCACGCCACCGAAGCGTACCCACACCGGCCCCGCGGGGCCTAGAGTCCGAGCCCCATAACAAGGAGCGCCCACCGCTCCCCTTCCCCTACTCTGTAGGAGCCGTCCGCTACGCTCTAGCCGCAAGCGAGACAAGCCTCCGTAGCTCAGGGGATAGAGCACCGCTCTCCTAAAGCGGGTGTCGCAGGTTCGAATCCTGCCGGGGGCGCCCCTCTGACCACACAGAAAAAGCCCCTGACCAGCGCGGACGCCGGTCAGGGGCTTTGAGGTCTATGCGGTTGTGTTCGGCTCTACGCGGCGGCCTGCGGTTGATCGGTCCCAATACCGTCCCACGGGACCGCACAGCCCTCGGGGTGGCTACTCGCCGGCCAGCGCGTCGGAGATACGGCGCTTGGCCGCTTCGTCCTGCCCAGCGATGCACTTGGCGTAGGTCTTGAGCAGGACTTCGACGCTGTGGCCTGCCCACTCGGCGACCTGGGGCGCCGGGACCCCGGCGTTGAGCCAGGTGGACACGCACGCGTGGCGCAGATCGTAGGGACGTTCGGCCAGCGGCGACGCAGCCTGATCGGCGGTGAGGGCGTCCGTCCGCGCTCTCCTCCAGGCGCGTCGGTAGGTGATGTTGGGGAGCTCTCCACTGCGCACGCCGTAGAAGACCCGACCGGCGGGGCCGTCGGTGAACTCGGCGAGGTGAGCACGAAGGATGCGGGTCAGTTCGGGCGGGCAGGGCACCGGCCGCGTCTCGTCCTCCGCACGGTGCTTAAGAGAGCGTTCCTCGCGCAGTGCGCCGTCGTCGGTCCAGTCGCGGCCGGCGAACGGCGCAGCCTTACGGACCACGATCTCGCCCCAGCCATCTGCCGGTTCTACAAGTTCTCCCGTCTCTTCGTTCTTCACCAGCGGAGGCAAGGTGATGTCCGGTCGCCGGAGGTTGACCGCTTCCTCGGGGCGAAGGGCGGCGTAGTACATCACAGCGAAGAACGCCACCAGTCGCATCCCGCTGGGCTCCTGGTTCCGTACCGCGTTGAGTAGCGCGCGGGCTTGGGCATGATTCACGACGCGCCGCCGGTCTACCTCGCCGGTCGTACGTGACGGTTTCCATTTCAGGTCGCGAATCGGGTTTCCCTCCAAGAGCTTGAGTTCCGCGGCGTAGTCCATAGCGTTGGCCAACAGCATGCGGTGCTTTCTGGCCGTGGTGGCGGCGGCCTTCTTACCGTTGAGCTTGGAGGTTGCCGCATCCAAGAGCGCCCGCGCTGTTGCCGGTTCAGCGAGCGCAGATACGGGTGCGGTGTTCTCCGACAGCCACCGCAGGATGGTGGCGATGTCATCGGGGGCGTTGCCACGGTTCTTGGTGTTATACCCCCAGCGCTGCATGGCGCTGCGAAGCTTCTTCGCGTCCGGCTTACCGCGCTCGCTGGACAGCAGCGCGGGAGTGGCGGCGGTCATCGCTCGCGCAATGTCGTCTCGGTACCTCGCCGCGGCCCCCTTCCACTTCATGTCCACGTAGGCACAGGCGAAGTCGTACCAGCTCATTTCGGTCAGATCGTCACGTGCCCACGAGACCGGCTTGCCCGTGGCCGTGCTGAACGCTTCGCCGTTACGGGCCGCAGTGATGAGGGCGCTGCGGTAGGCGTCAGCTTGTGCGTAGTTCTTGAACGGCTCCTTCCACACATTGCCTGCAACCTTCCACCGCACCCGATATGAGGTGACCTTGCCATGCTTGTTCTTACGCGTTTCGATCTCGTAGACGCGGACGTTGTATGTGCTGTTCTGTATCAAGCGGCGTCCTCACAGTTGTCGTACCAGCGGTCGAACTCGGCACGGCGGACACGGAGTTCCCCGTTCGGGATCCGCTTGCAGCGCGGCGCCCTGCCCTTTGCGCGCCACTCATAGAAGGTTCTCCGTGAAATCTGGAGGATCCGGCAGATGTCCGTGACGGTGAGGTCTTTCTCATCTTTGGCCGCCATCATGGTCTCCCTTTTCGAGCAAAGACCCGGCCGCGCTGATGGGCTGGCCGGGGCCAATTGAGTAAGAGTCGCCCTGGTTGCGTATGAAGGGCCGGGGTGTGCTGCGGGGATAGGTAGCGCGGGGAAAGGCCCGGCGGGTGTGCTTGGTCGTGTGTCCGCCGGGGCCGTCTGAGCGTGGGTGAACGAGGACCGGCCGCGGCCCCTCATGCGGGGGCGGCGGCCGGTTGACTGTGTGTAGCGGCGGTCTGGGGTCGGGTGGGGGTTCGGGGACAGGTGACAGGGTGACAGAAGGCGACAGAAGTCCTTTTGTCGCCTTCTGTCACCCTGTCCCTGTGTCCCTGGCCCCGGGTACGGGCCTGGTGGGGTGACGCTGGGTGTTGTGCGTGGGCCCGGCTTATTGGGTGTCGTTGAAGAGGTCGGGGTGGAGTTCGTAGGCGGGTGCGGTGGGGCGTCCGCCGGTGGCGTTGCCGGGGATTTGGCGGGTCCAGCCGTGGGTTTCCAGGACGCGTAGGGCGGGTTCGAGGTCGGCGACTTTGCGGACTTTGCCGCCTTTGAGTGGGCCGCGCATGAGGTCGCGGGCGGTGAATCGGGTGGTGTTGGTGCGGTGGGCCCAGTCGATGATGGTGCGGGCGTGGTTGACGGCGGGGTCGGCGCCGATGGCGTCGTAGGCGGCTTGGGCGTGGGTGGTGAAGTACTCGCCGAGTTGGACGGCTTCTTGGAAGGTGGCCGGGTCGATGGGGCGGCCGTAGCCATCGCGTAGGTGTTTGCCGAGGTGGAGTAGTGCGGCGATGCGGACGACGGCGCCGACGAGTTTGCCGCCCCAGTCGGTCATGTGGGCCAGGTCGCCGGTGCCGGTGCGGAATCGTGGTTCGGTGGCCTCCAACAGGTCGATGACGGCTTCTTGTGCTTCGGTGGTGAAGGTCAGGGCGACCGGTGCGGTGTCGGGGTCGTCGGGGTCTCCGAACGGCCTGAGTGACAGCACGAGTTCGGTGAGGATGCGTTCGTAGACGGTGGTGGTGTGTGCGGGGATGGGATCGGGGCGGGCGTTGCGGTGGCCGAGCATGGATTCGGGCATGGAGATCAGCAGGCGTCCGAGGAGGCCCTGTTCCCGGAATTCGGGGGTGTCGCCGAGCCCAGCGAGTACACCGGGTTGCAGGCAGATGCCGATGGTGAGTGCGGCGGCGTCGATGGTTTCGCCGGTGCGGGTCATGCGGTCGGTGCGGATTTCCTCACCGGCGTGGCCGGACAGGAAAACCCCGATGTCGACGTTGCCGGAGTAGCGGCCTCCGGCGATGGAGAACAGTTTCCCCCCTTCGGGGGCCAGGACGGCGAAGCGGCCGTTTTGTTCGGCCAGCCGTGAGGTCACTTTCTCTGTGGTGGAGTCGTTGCCGCCGAACAGCCGGGGTTCGGCCGGGACGCGGGTCGCCTCCAGGGCTTGGCGGGCTTCTGAGGCGTCCAGCGTGAACGTGGGGTCGTCGGGGTTGGCGATCGCGGCTCTTTCTGCGTCCTCGGCTTTGCCCTCGGCCACCTTGCGGGAGATGACGGCCTCGGCGATGGCGGGGCCGGCCAGTTCGGCCAGGGTGCGTTCGGCCGCGCGGATAGGGGCGGTCATGGCCTTGTAGACCTCGGACTTGCGGTTCCCCGGGGGCAGCACCATGACCAGGAACAGGTTGGTCGGCTCGGCCCAGGCCCCGGCGCTGACGGTCACGTTGCCGCCCGCGGCGGCGGCGAGCGCGGCCAGCGCCAGGCAGCCGGCCAGATCGACCGGGGTTTGGGTGACCTCGGCGACGCACGCGGCGTACTCGGCGGCCCACTCCGGCAGGCACCAGACCGGGAACCGCGGCAGATCCGGCGCTGAGGTGAGCGGGGTGGGGTCGGGCCAGCCGCGCCGGTCGGCGCCGGTGACCGCGGCGACCTCGGCGACGACTCGGGCGCGGAGATCGGCCGGTTGGTCGGCGGCGGCGCTGGCAAGTTGGATGAGCCGTGTTCCGGTGGCGGCGACGTGGCGGGCGTAGCTCAGGTCACGGATGATGTGAGCCCAGTAGGTCGCGTTGGCGGCGGTGGGGACACGGCTGATCAGGGTGTGCAGGTAGGGGCCGCCGCCGATCTTGTTGAGGTTGCGGGCGCCGATCTCGGCGCCGACGGCCAGCGGGTCGGCGGGCGCGCCACGGTCGGCCAGTGCACATATGGCGTCCCAGATGCGGGCGTGCGCGGGCCGGTAGAAGTCGGCGGCGTCCAGCAGGGGCCGCACCTCGGCCAGCGCGGCCGGGGACAGCATGGCGGCGCCGAGCACGCATTGTTCGGCTTCGATGTTGTGCGGCGGCGCGTCCCGGGGACCGATGTCAGAGCCGTCTTCGGCGGGCTCGTTGTGGACGACACGGAGAGGGGCGGATTTGGTCACGCAGGCACCTCCAGGTCTTGGCCGGTGATGGCCTCCACGAGCGCCGACACCAGGACCTCGGCGACGGGTGGGGTGACGGCGTTGCCGTACTGGCGGACGCGTTGGCGTTTGTTGCCAAGGACGATGTAGTCGTCGCCGAACGCCATGGCGGCGCCGATCTCGTGGGGTTCGAGCATGCGGAACAGCACGTCGTCCAGGTCGACTCCGGCGGTGTCCTCGGCTGTGGCCTGAGCGGCGTTCTGGGCGAGGGCGTACCTGTCGCGGGTCGACAGGGTTCCGACCGGTTCGCTTGCCGGGCGGGCGGTGCCGTTGCCGTAGTAGGGGACCAGCAGGTGTTCGGCGGTGATGAGGGACTGGTGGCCGGCGGTGGTGAGCGTGCGGAGCGGCTCGGACGCGGGCGTGCACATCTGCGCGAGATCACCGCGGGGGGTGTTGTTGCGCATCACCATCGCGGCGGGGGCCACCAGGCCGTGGTGGTTGCCGGACGCGGTGACCGTGGTGAGCGGGTCACCGATCGGGCGGGCGTTCTCCTTGTCGCCGCCACCGCGCAGCGGGACCAGGAAGGGCTCGGTGAGACCCTGGGCCGCAAGCGCTATCCCGGTCTCGTTGCGGGCGGTCTGGGTGCGCAGCGGCGTCGAGGCGGGCGCGGCGGTCTTGCCGGGGCGGCCTTCGACCGGGACCATCAGCGGCGGCACCGGTGGCGGTACGGCGATGCCGTCGTTCTCCCGGGTGGTGCGGGCGGGCATCGGCTCGTGAACGGTGGTGGCGTCCTTGCGCCAGGTGCCGCCCGCCGGTGTGAGGACGGGTGTCCAGTACCGGGTGATCCCGGCCTGGATGCGCGCCAGCGTCGCCGCGGCGAGCGGCTCGTCGCGGTCCCCGATGCGCTTGCCGGTGATGGTCCAGTCGATCGCGTGCGCGGCGGGCAGGACGTCGGGATCCACGACCTGGTTGCGGCAGGAGGTGGACGGGCAGCGGTAGAGGTACTGCTGCCGGTAGCGGCCCATGAACGCGCCGGGCTTCTTGAACACCTGCATGGCCGCCACGGTGCGGTCGCAGGTGGGGCAGTACGCCTTCGGGGACAGCCACTTGCGCAAGTCGGGACGGCGTCCGAACGCCTTGTGGATGTACATGATGAACGCCCGGTCGCGTGACTGCGGGGCCCGCCTTGAGGCGACCGGGCGGGCGTGCATGGAGTTGAAGGCGATGACGTACACCTCATACGGGCCGATCGCTTCGATCTCGCGGCGCCACCGGCCGAACTGGTCCCACTTGGTGACCTGGATGACGTTCTCGACCACGCCGCCCAGGACGGGGCGGCCCTTGTCGGCCCAGTGCCGCAGGTAGCGGGGCACCTCCTCCATCAGGGCGCGGGCCCGTGCGATGTTTTCGGTCGGCCCGTCGGGGCCGAAGAGGACCTGCTGGTTGGTGCGGTCGAAGTCCCGTTTGACGCCGCGGGCGTCGGTCCAGGGCGGGCAGGCCGGCGAGGCCCAGAACAGGTGCGCGTAGGGGAAGCGGGTGATGTCGGCTTCGACGACGTTGCCCTTGTAGTGCTCGACGCCGGGGAAGTTCGCCGCGTGTGAGGCGATGGCGGTGTCGTCGTGGTTGGCGACGAACACCGGGCGGACGCCGGGCACGGCGGCGGCGCCCTGGGTGGAGCCACCGGCCCCGGAGAACTCGTCGTACAGGGTCAGCTCATCGCCGGGCGTCCAGCGGGTGAAGAAGGACATCAGGCACCTCCGGTCATCGGGGCGGGCGTCTGGTCAGGGGTGCGGCGGTCGTCGGCCGGGGGCGCGGCGGTGTCCAGGCGGCGGAGGCGGCGCGGGAACGGGATCACCTCGCGGGTGCCGTCCGGGCGGCGTACGAGCACGTTGCGGGGTCCGCCGCCGGGCCCCCACCGGGTCAGGACCGTCACGGCCTCGGGCGGGTTCTTGCGGCCCGACAGCCGGTCGCCGGGGTCGAGGTAGCGGCGGCCGATCATGCCCGTCATGCGGCATCGCTCCCGGCGGGCATGGCGTTGTGGGTGCGGCCGTCCAGCAGCCGCCCGGCGTCCTTCTTGCTGGTGCGGCGCATCCACACGCCGCCCGGCGCGCTGGGCTCGCCCTGTTTGCCGGTGGGCAGGATCCAGGCGTAGGCGCCCGGCCCGTAGGGGTAGTGCGGCGTGCCGTCGAAGGGCACCCAGTTCCCCCATTGCTTGTGGAAGTAGGCGACGCCGGCGTTCTGGCATTGGTCGCGGATGGAGCGGAACCAGTCGGGGTGTGCGGGGCGGGCGCCGGGGCCGGACTCGCCGCCGGTGATGACCCAGTCGATGCCGTGGAAGCGGTCGCAGCATCCGCCGGCGTGGATGTAGCTGGCGGTGAGCCCGTGGCCGCGTTCGCTGCCGCACGTCCACACCGCCCGGGTCAACTCGATCGGCCCCAGCAGTGGTTCGGCGGAGACGAACCGGACCGCGGCGGGGGTCTCGATCAGGGCGGGGATGCGCCGTCCGGCCCATGACTGGTTCTCGGCGGACACCCCCAGCCACACGTTCAGCAGCGGCCACCGTCGCGCCGGGACGGGCCCCGGACCGTAGTAGGCGGCGGCAGCGTCGTGCACCGCGGCGGTGAACCGGGAGTCGCGCAGCAGGGCCCGCATGCGGGCGTGCCGCTTGGTGAGGACTTGGAAGGTGTGCTGGGGCGCGGCGAGCATCACGGCGAACACGCGGGCGATGTACTCGGTCGGGACGCCGGGGTGGAACAGGTCGGACATGGAGTTGACGAACACCCGCCGCGGGGCACGCCACCTGAGCGGCTGGCCGAGCCGTTCGGGCCGCAACGTCAGGTCGAAGCCGCGCTCGAAGTGGTGGCCGGGCACGCCCCGCCAGCGTTCGGCGAAGGTCTCGGCGTAGCAGTGATCGCACCCAGGGCTGACCTTGGTGCATCCGGTGACGGGGTTCCAGGTGGCGTCGGTCCACTCGATCGCACTGTGATCACTCACGACATGACCTCGATTTCGCACAGCGGCACCTCTTGCTGGAGTTGCCGGTGAAGTTGCAGGAGCCGGACACCGGCGTGCGCGTCGCGCCGGTTGAGAGCGGCGCGGACGGGCGCTCGGAGCGCCCGCCAGCATCCGCGGCACAGGTAGTGGCGGCGTTCTTTGGCGCCGTGGCAGGCCGGGCACCTCATGCGGCGTCACTCTCGGCGGGTGCGGCTGGTAGCTGGCGCCGGACGTGGCGGCGGGTGACGTAGGTGACCGGTCGTCCCGCGTCCTCGGCGATCTGGATCTGTTCGGCGGTCTCGGCGGTGATCCGGCCTTGCGGGGTGATGACCACACCGCCGTTTCGGGCGATCGCGGCGCGGTTCCACTCCCGGATGAAGTCGGCCGCCGCGCTCATGCGGCGTCCTCGGGAAGGACGATCAGCCCCTCAAGGGTGAGGACGAATTCGTGCCCGTTGTGGCAGGTCCACAGGTCGCCGGGGACGTCGGGGGCGAGGGTGGCCCAGCAGGTGACGTCGGTGCGGCAGTACGGGCAGTCGGGGCCGTCGGTCACCGGCCAGTGGTGGGCGGGGACGGCCCACTCGCCGCAGCATTCGCCGCACTCCCAGAGGTTGACCGGGTCGCCGTTGTAGTCCAGGCCGAGGGCGGAGCCACGCCAGCGGACGTAGTCGGTGGCACCGCAGTCGGGGCAGTCGGGGCCGGTCAGGATCGGCCATTGCTCGACCGGCGGGAGTTCGTCGGGATCGGGTGTCGGCAGTGTCATGATGGGTGTGCCTCTTTCACGGGTCGGCGGGTCTTCGGGTCCGGGCGGGCCATGATCGGTTGGGGCGGGCCCTCGGCGGCGTGCTTTGGTGGCTGTGCGCCGAGGGCCCTTTTGCGTCCCCGACGAGGGGCCGGTTTCCCCTCGTCGGGGCACCTTCCAGATCGGTGGACAGGGATTACGGCCGGTCTCCCGTCCGCCGGGCGTCCAGTCGCCGGGCGATGTCCTCACGGCGCTGTTGCCTCTGCCGGTTGCCGGTGAGGGTCCAGTAGAGGCCGTGGACGGTGGTGGCGCCCCGGCGGCGGTGCAGGCCGGTGCCCGCGCACTTCTTGCAGGTGCGAACGCGGCCGAGGCGGGTCTGGACGATGTGGGCGCCCTTGCAGCGCGGGCAGGTCCCGATGGGGTGGCGCAGCAGGGACATGACCCACAGGACCAGGGCGGCCAGCGCGATGAGGATCGTGGTGATCGGGTCGGTGGGCATGGGTCAGTGCCTTTCGGAGAGTGCGGCGGCGTATCCGGCGGCGTATCCGTGGGTCTGGCCTTCGCTGTAGCCCTGGGCGTAGCCCTCGGCGTGCCCGACCACGTGGCCTTGGGCGTAGCCGTGTTCGCGGCCCTCGGCGTAGATCCGGCAGGGGAAGCGGTCGCAGTCGTGGGCGGCGTGGCGCCGGTCGCCCTGGCTGGTGTTGAAGCACTCGCGGTGATCGTGGGCGTCGGCACGCCCGGTGGCGCGGCCCGTGGACGGAGAGCGCCCACCCTGCCGCGGCTTGGCCGGGGTCGCTTTGGGACGCGTCGGCTTGGCCGGGGCGCGGTTGGCGGGGGCGGGCTTGGGCCGGTTGCGCTGGCGTTCGCGCTGCCGTTGGCGAGCGGCTTTGGCCTTGGCCTTCTTGGCATCGGCCTTGGCCTTGCGGGCTTGGGCGGCCTTGCGCTTGCGGAAGTCGGTCTTGACAGTGCAGGTGTGGGTGAGCGGGTTGGTGTAGGGCTTGCCGCAGGTGCCACAGGTGCGGGTGGCGGCGGGCTTGAGCCGGGTCTTGCCGGGGCGCCGCTTGCGGTCCATCCGGGTGACGCAGGTGTGGGTCAGCGGGTTGGCGTAGGACTTGCCGCAGGTGCCGCAGCGGAACAGAGTGATCCCCATCCGGGGTGCCTCCCAAGGGCGGTTGAGCGGGTGTAGCGGCCCGGCGGGGTGTTGCCGGGGCCGGGTGTCTAGACGGGCGGGTTCTGCGGGTGCGGGCCGGTTCGCCGCTACGCCGTAACAGCGCAGGTCAGCGCGTTACGGCGGTTCGGGCATGTAGCGGCGAACCGGGGGTTTGTGCAGGTGGCCGGGGTGTAGCGGCGCCGTAACGGGTGGCGGTGTGTGGCGCTACGCGCCGGCCGCCTCCCCCGCCGTCTCGCGGTCGTCGGTACGCCCGTCGACGGTGGCGCCAGCGGGGGCGCCGGTGATGGCCAGCAGGGCGGCGCGTTCGCAGCCCTTGCGGGGGGTCTTGCCGGGTTCGCGGACGTTCTTGACCGTGACGCCCAGGGCGCGCAGTTGGCTGGAGACCGCTTCCTGGGTGATGTCTGCGTACAGGCCGGGCAGGTGCTCGCGGAGCCGGGCGGCGATGGTCTCGCACCACAGCGCGCGCGCGTCGCCGAACACGGTCAGGACGTCGGCGGCGAAGTCGCGGGCGGGCTCATCGGACTCGATCTCGCCGAGGGCGTAGCCGGACAGCACCCCGGCGGCTTCGCGCATCGCGCGGGCGCGGGCGGCGATCCGGGCTGTGTCGTGCATGTCCAGGTAGTGGGTGCGGACGGCCTGCATCTCGCCGGCGCCGTTGAACCAGCCCAGCCCGCGGTCCACGTCCAGGCGGAGTTCGGAGGCGCGGTATCCGGCCTTGTAGGCGCCGGTGCCCAGGATCATGTCGTTGGAGACCTGATCGGGGACCTTCAGGCAGAACCTGACCAGGGCCAGGTCCCGGACCTTGGGCGGCAGCGCGTCCCCGTCGGGGCGCTGGGTGGCGAAGATGATGATGATGCCGTAGGCGCGGCCGACCCGTTCCACCATGGCCAGGTCTTCGACCAGGGCGGGGCCGCCGTGGTCGGGGTGCAGGATCAGGTTCTGCACCTCATCGAAGATCACGCCGATGGGGCGAAGGTTGCGGCGCCGGTCGGCGGCCAGTTCGCGGGTGAGCTTGCCGTCCGGCTTGGCCTCGCGCGGCAGCTTCTTGAAGATCTCGCTGCGGCGGTGCACCTCGGCTTTGAGCTTGCGGACCGATTCGGCGGCGTAGGCGATCGCGTCATCGTCCATGCCGGAGGTGTAGCGGTGGCTGACCTGGGCCAGGGGTTCCAGGTCGCCCTTGCCGGCCAGCTCGTGAATCCACAGATCACAAAGCACGTCCAGGGCGATCCCCGATGCCAGGGCCCGCACGCCGGTGGTCTTGCCCTGCCCGGGCGCCGCGCCGATCACCCAGTTGTATTCGAACAGCGGCGCCCCGACGAGCTGGCCGCGGGGGGTGACCGCGAACGGGACGGTGGCGAACACGTCGGTGGTGCCGGTCCGGATCAGCGGGTACGGGATCGGCTTGGCCTTGGAGATGTCACGCCGCCCGATCCACAGGTACAGGCGCCCGGCGTGCTCGTGGGCGACGCGTTCGGGCCAGGTCGCCGACAAGGGTCGCCGCAGCCCGGACGCCAGTTCCTCACGCCTTTGCAGGATGTTGGTGGCGGTCACCCCGTGCGGCAGGTCCAGCTCCACGCCCCACCCGTCGCCGTCGCGGTGCACGTCGCTGATGAATCCCAGCCCTTCACCGTTCTTGATCAGGGTGTTGATCGCGGAGATGCCCAGCGATCCCAGCCCGCGGGTGATGATCTCGGGGGTGGGGGTCTGGTAGGCGGTCGGGACGACCGCGGCGCCGATGATCGGCTGCCCCTCGGGGGCGCCGTGCCGGGCCAGCACCGGTGCCGCGCCCGCCATGGCCAGCGGCCACGTCCAGCCGGGCAGGAACTTCCAGCCCACCAGGCCCGCCACCGCCGCGCCGACCGTGCATGCGGCGACGATCTGGCCGCGGGCGGCGCGGGTCTTCTTGCCTTCGCGGTGGGCGTTCATCGCGTCGTGGTGCCCGGACCGTCCGGCGGCCACGGCCTGGGATTCCAGGATCCAGCCGTCGGTCCATTGCCACCACGCCATCAGGCGGCCCGTCAGCCGCCGCACCCCGCGCAGCGCGTACCAGGCGATCACGATGGTGTGCTTGGGGGACCGGACGCCGTGGTAGCGGGTCTTGTACCACCACAGCCCGGCGTGATCGGCCAGCGTGGTCCGCCAGGTGTCGCGGCCCCATTCGGCCGGGACGATCGGCCGCCGGGTCGGCTCGTCATCGCCGCCGTCACCGGTCACCGGGTCGGTGACGGTGCTGTCGCCCAGGTAGTCGTCCGGGTTGTCGTCGGTGTCGGTGTCCGGGGCCGTCGGCCGCAGCGGGACCACCGTGGTGTCGTCGTCGGTGAGCTTGTCCAGGGAACTCATGAACGGGTGTCTCCCTCGGCATCGGTCGGGCCGGTCGGGCCGGTCGGCGGGTCGGTGGGGGTGTCGGTCTTCAGGCGGGCCAGCAGCGCGCCGACGCGGGCGTTACCGGCGGTCTGTCCGGCCTCCCGCAGCCGGGCGGCGAGGGTGTTGCGGGTCAGGGGCCGGCCGCTCTCGGCGAGGTCGGCGGCGATCTGCCGCCCGAGCGGCATGAGGTCGTCCACGTCCGGCGGCGGCGCGGCGGGCTTGCCGGTCCGGGACCGGGCGGCGGACGGTCCGCGCTTGCGTCCGGTGGACCGGGCGCCCGTGGTCCGGGTGCGCGTCCGGGACGGCCCCTCGGACGGTCCGGCGTCCGGTCCGGTGGACGGTCCGCCGTCGGGCGGGGTGGACGGTCCGGACTCCAGTGCCGGACGGTCCGGCACGGGCAGGGCGGGACGGTCGGCGTCCGATCCACCGGACGCGTCGGCGGAAACCTCTGCCGATACCTCGGTGGACGCCTCGGCGGTCAGTTCGCCGAGGCGGTACAGGGCCCGCGTGCGGCGGGGTGCCTTGCGGTGCCACGCCCACCGCCCGTAGGTGTCCTGTAGGCCGGTCAGGGCCAAGACGCGGGCGCGTTCGCGGGCCAGCGCGTCGGGGTAGGAGCGGATCTCCCACAGCACCATGCGGCGCCACAGCTTCAGCGTGGGCCACGGCGCCAGGATCCACCGCGAGATGCGGATGGTCTCCATGCGGGTTCCGGCGGCGATGCCGACGCGGATCCGGATCACGTGCGCGGCGATCTCCACCGCGATGACCCACAGCGCGGGCAGCACGGCGTGCGCAACCTTGCCGAAGCCGTCGTGCTCACCATCGACGTTCAGGTACACCGTCGCCGCGGTCAGTCCCCAGGGGATGAACCGCAGCCACCGGATCCGCATGTTCAGGTGCGCCAGCACGATGTCCAGCGCGGCGAAGATCGCGATGCCCAGGTCAATGCCGAGGGGCACCGTCCAGGCCATGTGCCCGAACGAGGGCTGGGCGCGTTCGGCGACGGCGGCGAAGCTGTTGACGAACCCCAGCAGGCCCAGCGCCGCCACCAGCGCGGCCACCACCGCCACCGCGGTGAACTGGTTACTGGTCAGATCACCGACCTTGGGCGGCAGCGCGTCCCCGTCGCAGGCGTCGGGCCCGGCCGGGCCCGACGTGCCGCCCTCGGCGCCCTCGGCGCCCTCGGTGGGCTCGGTGGGCTCGGTGAGCTCGGTCGGCAAGGCGGGCGGGGTCTGGGCGTCGAGGGTGTCGGCGGCGGGCACGCCGAAGCCGGCGGGCACGCTGCGGCTCGCGGGCGTGCGGTGATGATTGAGCGTGGTCATGCCGTCTGCCTCCTTTCGAGGGCGATGCGGAACGGGTCGAAGAACCAGGCGGGGCTACGGCGGCCCGTCATCGCACGACACCCCCCACCGGGACCGGTGCGGGGATCGAGGGCGGGCGGTACACGGTGACCAGGTGCCAGCCGCCATCGCGCAGCGACCGGTAGACCAGCGCACCTGCGGCCACCGTCAGTCCGGCCGTCACCACGGCGGTGAGCGTCAGCGTCGGCGCCGGGTGGGTGGCCAGCAGCGCCCCGGCGGCGAACGTGAGCCGGACCGGGGAGGAGCACAGCCAGCACGCCAAGGCGGTGAGCGCGGCAAGCGTCAGCGCAACGGGGGTCATCGGGACACCTCCTGCGGGGTGGCGGCGGTGATGATGTCTGCCATGGACATGTCCGCGCGGAAACGGTGGTTCAGCTCGGTTTCCAGCGCTGCGTACTCGGCGGCCAGGTCGGGCCTGAGCCGGGCGGCGCGGATGAGGTCGTCTCGGCTGGCCAGTACGCACAGCGAGCACGACAGGCGGGTCATGCCTCGGTCGTAGGCCGGGTGGTAGGGCACGCCACTGGCGCGGATCCGGTCCCACACCTGCGCGTCGCTCCAGTCATGGATCGGCAGCCAGCGGCGCATCACGCGCCGCCCGGACGTGCCCGCCTTGTCGATCTCCAGGACGGGTTTGCGTGCCCGGCCGGGCGACTCCTGGGCACGCAGGCCCAGGCAGTACAGGACTTCGGCCGGGCGGCCGGTGATGCCCAGCTCGCGGACGAGCCGGGTGACGGCCTTGCGGCCCTGGCCGGTCTTTTGGTCGGAGGTGCACCAGCGCGCCGACGCCGAGGGCCACTTGCGCCGCTCGTTGCGCAGCTGCTGGAACAGGCCGCCCTTGTCCCGCCGGGTGACCACCACAGGGAAGCCGTAGTGCGCGGCCTGCCGGTGGACGAGATCGGCGGTGCCGGGCCATTCGATCGGGATGCCGGTGTCGGTGGCGCCCAGGTCGTTGTGGACCACGGTCACCCGGTCGCTGACACCGGCCTCGGCCGCGAGCTGGGCGACATAGTCCAGCATCGCCTGGGAGTCCTTACCGCCACTGCTGTTGACCACGATCACGTCCGCGCCGGTGACCAGCCCCGCAGGGGTGATCGGGGCGATCTCCATCGGGTCGATCTGCGTCATGGGATTCCACTTCGTTCACGCGCGGTCGATTTCCCACCGGTCCGCGCAGGTCAGGCACGCCCCGATACGTTGGGGCAGGACGTATCCGGCGTCGCGTCCGCAGCGCGGGCAGGTGCGGCGCGCGGCCAGTGCTTTGGCCAGCGCGCGCAGTTGGGCCGGGGTGGCGGGGCGGCGGGGCTTGGCCCGGCGCACGTCGTACAGGTACGCGGCGCGGATCCACCCGTTGCGGGCGGCCTGCCGTGAGCGCCACAGGATCTGGCCCGCTACCGGCTGCCCACCCGGACGCAGCCCGCGTGCGCGTAGCTGTGTCCGGGTGAGCAGGTGCCCGGGCGCCATGCCCCATGACCATGTCGGGATACCCCAGCGGTCCCCGGCCGGGTCCATGAACGCGACGCTCGCGGCGGCCGGCATCACTTACCGGCCGGGAGCGTCGATCAGCCGGAGCGGCGTGATCCGCTCCTGGCATTTGGAGCATCGGACGCTGGTCATGGTCGCCTTCACCGGTGCCTTGCAGCACCCGGATATCTGCGCGGCCATGTCAGTGGCTCTCCCGGCAGCGCGCGGCCTCGGCCGGGGTGTCGTAGGCGGCCCCGCACTGGGGGCACTCGTTCCACGAACTCATCGCGCGGCCCTACTTGTTCTTCTTGCCGGACTGGGCGGCGTCGTGGGCGTCGCGGACGGACTTGCCCTTGGTCGGGTCGTCGGCCATCGTGGATGGTTCCTTCCTGTTGAAGGAGCCCCGGGACGCTCGTGCTTTGGTCGGTGCTGGCGTCTCGGGGCGCACCGTGTCCGGTGCGGGAGCGGCGGTACTGCCGTTCCGTGAGCCGCTCACCCACCGGGGGGCAGGGTGAGCGGCCGGACGCAACGTCAGTCAAGCCAGTCGTCGGTGTCCACCATCCGCAGGTGCTCATCGGCGTGGGTCAGCAGCACCGTGCGGGCGGCCGGGTCGTCGGTGGCCAGCGCGTCGCGCAGGTAGCGGTGCGCGGCGTCGATCTCGTCTTGGTCGTCGGCCCAGGTCTGGGACTGCCAAAGCCGTTCGGCGGCTTCGGCCACCAGGTCGGTGAATTCCTCGGGGGTGTGGGCGATCGCGGGGATGGCCGTGCCCGGGGTGGTGTCGATGATCGCGGCGATCAGGTCACGGTTGCGGTCGATGACCCGCTCGAACGTCATGCCGCCGGTCCGGGCGGTCTGCGCGGTCTGTGTGGCCATGGAGTGATCCCTTTCGGTCGGGGGTTCTGCCGTTCCGTGAGCCCGCTCACCCCACCGGGGGGCGGGGTGAGCGGCCGGATGCAACGTCAAGCCGGGGGATGCTGCTCCTCGGCCCGCGGGCCGAGGGCGGTGTCGAGGGTGACGTCGAGGTAGAGCGAGACCAGCGCCGAGGTTCCGCGGCGCGGGTAGGGCCGGGAGGTCTCCAGCACGGTGACCACGCCGGCGATGCGGGCGGCGGCGGTCTCGACCTCGGCGGGCAGGCCGGTCAGGCGGACCTTCACGTGAGCCCTCCGGTCAGCAGCGCCGCGGCGGCGATCGCGAGGAACACCACGGCGATCACCACGCGGATCCGGCCTTGCGGGTCCTGCACGGCGCTGCGGGCGCGGCCGATCAGCGCACTCGGGCGGACCATTCAGGCCACCCCCAGCATCGTGACGAGCATGGCGGCGTGGGCGTTGAAGACCTTGCCGCCGTAGACCTCGGCGAGGTGGGCGGACAGGGTGTCGTAGTTGTCAGCGCGGACCCAGGCGGCGCGGGCGGCGTCGTCGGCGCCGGTGACCGGCGGGAAGTGGTCGAGGGTGCCCAGGTTCTTGGTGCACAGCACCGTGACCATCCACGCCTCGTCGCTGGCGCGGGGGTCGGGCACGTACCGGGGCGGCATGGTGTTCCACCACGGGTCGGACGGGGAAAGGCCGGTCTCTTCGGCCAGCTCACGCGCCGCCGCCTCCAGGGCGGTCTCGCCGGGGTCGACAAATCCGCCGGGCAGTGCCCAGCCGTGCCCGTCGTCGCGCTCGACCATGAGGATCCAGCGGCGGCCCCGGCCGTCCAGCAGCCAGACCAGCGCGTCGGCGGCCAGCGCCTCACCCCAGTGCCCCAGCTCGTTGCGGCCGTAACGCACGGTGGTCTTCTCACACGGGTTGACCGGGCGCCCGTCGATCACCTCGAACGGGATCGCAGCCGACGCCTGACGCGCCTTCCAGTCGATGCGGGTGGGGTCGGTTTCCGGGTCGGCCCAGCCGTCGCGGAGACCGATGGTGAGCACGTCGGGGTGGGTGTAGGTCCGCATGGTCAGGCCACCTCGTTCAGGTCGGGGGCGAACGGGTCGAGGTCGGACAGGTCGGCGAGGATGGCGAGTTCGGGGGCGGTGAAACCGGCCCACACCCCGTGCTCGGGGCGGATCTGCATCGCCAGCTCGAAGCACTGGGCGCGCAGCGGGCAGGACTCGCACACCTCGGCGGCCACCGCCTCACGGGCCGCGCGCTCATCCGGGGACTCGTCGCCGTCCGGGCCGGTGTGCAACTCGGGATCGAACCGGCACTGCGCGCCGGTGACGGGCTTGCCCCGCAGGTCCACACCGGTCAGCGCGGCGAACGGGGTCAGGGAGCGGGACACGGGCACCTCGTTGGGGTCGGTGAGCGGGGGAACGGTGATCGGTGGAGCGGTCATCACGGGGCGTCAGAAGCCCAGCGAGCTGGCGATCACGCTGATCGCGTGGATCACCTTGTTGATCAGCGCGGCGGCCTTCTCCGGGTGGTTGATCGCGTATCCGAAAGCGGCGACCGCCACGAACATCGGCCAGATCTTCTTCGGCTGCGGCATGGTGAGATCTCCTTGCATCGGTGGCGCTTCGTTGACCGGCAGGCGGGCGCCTGCGGCCGGGGGCTGTCGCCGAACGTCAGGCGGCTTTCTGGCCAGAGGCCAGCAGGGCGTTGAGGGTGCCGACCGGAAGTTCCCGGCCGGGCTGAGCGGTGACGCGGGTGGTCTCGTAGAGCCACCAACCGGCCTCACGGCACCCGTCGGTGACGAACTCGCGGACACGGTCCACCTCGACGCGTGCGGCGCGGTGGCTGTCGTAAGGGCCCAGCGCGAGCGCGGCGTGGGCTCGGGCGCCGGTCCGCACCGCGACGTAGAACCCCGTCGCCCCCACCTGAGCGGGAGCCGGAGCGGAAGCGGCGGGGCCGGAAGAGGCTGCAAGGAACATCCGGCTTCTCCGTAGATCAGAGGAGTGAAAAAGAACGCGAAAGGACGAGATAGGTGCGTCGCCCCCGCCGCAGCACGGCAGGGACGACGCCAGGTTTCGGGACTTGACCCGGTCATCGACCAGGGCGTTCATACAGAGATGTCGTCTTCGGGAGCGCGCTCCCGTTTCAGGCGGAGACGTGACCTTCACGTCTCAGGCCCTCCGGTTGACCAGGGTTCCGGGTCCCTCGGCCCCATCTATCCGGGGCCCCTTGAGGAACAACTAACTTAAGTCAGCTGTTCTGGATTGAGACAGTAGGCCCAGCGAGGGCGCTCGTCAAGACCCCGTCTCAAGACAGTTGGGTAAGGTGGTTTCGTGGCGGACAGAGAAGATGAGCGGCTACCGAGCCGACGAGTCGCGCGCCTCCTTCGCGCCGAGATCGAAGGGGGCACTCGGTATCCACCGGGCCGCAAGCTGCCCTCGTATCGGCAGCTCGCGGAGCGGTACGAGGTCGCGACCAACACCGCAGCGGCGGCGGTCCAACTCCTTGCCCGGGAAGGGCTGGTCACGATCCGTGCAGCGAGCGGCGCCTACGTGCGCTCCCCCGGCGAAGTCGAGCCCGACATGAGAAACGAACTCATGAAGATTCGTGCTCAGCTCCACCGTTCGCGGTCGGAGTTGGACGACGCTGAGAAGGCTTTGGTCCACTTGCTCAGCCGCATCCCCTCGGCGGAGTCGGACGGGTAATCGCTTCGTCATGTCATCGAGGTTCTGTCGTCAGGCCGGATGTTCGGAAGTGGGAACCATGAGACCTAACACTCCGCTGACATTCGCCTGACATCCACCGATCTCGCCCCCGGAGACCTTCACAGTGGCCACCGACGAAGTACCAGAAGCGAGGAAAGCACTAGGCCGGAAGCTTCGCGGCCTTCGCGAAGCTTCGGGTTATACACAGCAGGAACTTGCCGACCTGCTTGGCTACTCTCGTCCTCGCGTCGCTGGCGCCGAACGCGGCGAAAGCTGTTCTGCACTATTCTGGCAAGGATGCGACAAACTCCTTAACACCGGCGCCCTCACCTCCGCCTATCACGAGGTAGAGGAGATCCGGCGTACAGAAGCCCGCAAGGCGGCAGAGGCGGAACGGATAAGGCGAGGGGTCAGCGCGGCCAAAGTCCCGCAAATCAAGGGCGATAGCGGCAGTGCGCTTGCGGGATTTTCTGCGCGTTCACATAAGTTCATAGCAGCTTTTATAGGCGCACGGGCCGCCGAGAAAGTAGCGAGTTCAAGCGAAGCGAAGACACCCCCAACCCCGCAGTGGATTTCTTGCCTATCCATCCCTTTCGCGCACTCGTCCGGACAGTGCGAGCTACACATTTGGCCATTTGGCGTCGCGATATTCCACTTGGTGGAAGAACTAAAGATGCCCAACATCGCCAGTCTCGCGCTATGGAGGATGCGCAGCTACGCCGAAAATCTGGCATGGGCAACTGCCAACCTCCAAAAGTTGACCGGGCTCGATGAGATTAGCGCGTCATACGTACTAAGCGCCTATTGGGTCACCGAGCCAGGATGGCCCGAGAACACGCTTGATACCGCCTTGCGGACCATCTGCACGCCAAGGATCCTATTGCAGCGCGAAGCGCGATTCCTTGAAAGCGAGAGGGAGGACGCCGAACAGGCCGAGCGCAGAATCCTAGCGAGTGGGCACGATGGAAGCGGAATCGAGCCGTTTGGACTTAGCGGCCTGTCTGTCGGATACGCTTCTTGGTCGGGCGTTGTTTACCATCCCATGTCTCCGGACCAAGCACTAGCCGAGAGCGACCTAGTTGCATGCGAGTTGGCAACTCAATCAATATGGGCGTACTGCGAACACATCAACCGACAGGTTGAATTCGGTCTCGATCCAGTCTTGCCCGAGGAACATGGGTGGCGGTTCTTGCGCGGCGCGAGATCCCGCCTGGTCAACCCTCGACCGCAAGAGACAGGTCAGCATCGTTCAATGAGGGATTCGATCGTAAAGACCAGCAGCCTGCTCGACCACCTCGATCAAGCGATAGAAATAGTGCGCCAATCGCAGAGTTAGGAGATCTCGTGACCTCAACTAGTACCGTACTGGTCGTCGTAGATGTACAGAACGGCTTCGTTCGCGCGGAGTCTAGCCACGTCGTTCCGGTAATAGCCGATCTGGTGGAACGCTGGCAGGCATCGGGAGGCGATGTCGTGTTCACGCGCTATATCAACTATGAGGGCAGCCCGTTCGAGCGGCTCATCAAGTGGAAGGAGCTTCGCTCCTCCCCACAGATAGACATCGTTCCCGAACTCGAACCACTCGCCGCGAGGGCAACGGCTGTCGTCGATAAGACTACTTACAGCCTATTTGCCGACGATAAGGGCCGCGCCCTGGTCAGCGAGCGCGGCTGGAAAGACATATACGTATGCGGTATCGCCACGGAGAGTTGCGTCCTCAAAACCGCCGTAGACGCATTTGAACTCGACCTTACCCCGTGGCTGATCGAGGACGCTTCCGCGAGCCACGCTGGGCAAGCCGTCCACGAGGCGGGAGTCCTGGTTACTCGACGCTTCATCGGTGAAGGCCAAATCATCACCACAAGCGCCATCCCCAATGCCCTCACTGGCGGTCCGGTCCAGCGCAACTAACCCCCAGGCAGGAGTCGCGGCCTGGCTGACGACCCAGGCAACGGCGAGCGTCTGAGCCCACCGAGGGCCCCGTGGTCCCAATGCATGCCCACGGAGACGACAAACACCCCAGATCGGCGACGTGCGCGCAGGTGAGCGCCGTTGATCGTCCGGCATGCACCTCTGACTCCTAAAGCGGGTGTCGCAGGTTCGAATCCTGCCGGGGGCGCACAGAACATGGGAAGCTCCTCCCGGCCTCGCCCGAGCGGCGCCCGCTCGCTGAGCTCGACGTTGTCGAGGTTGCGGCGTTGAGTGCGTGCACGGTGTCCTCTCTGATGGTGACGCGGATCAGGGCCTCATGCCGTGGCTTGTTGTAGCGGACCTGAAGCTGGAAGGCGTCATAGAGCTGACGTTGCAGTTCCTCGGGCAGCTCTCCCAGTTTGAGGGGGTAGTTGAGGGATCTCTCCGAGCAGCGCGATGTCATCACCGGGCGGTTGAGCCCGGGTGGTGAGCTGGGCCAGCCTTGCTTGTGCTTCGCGGCGCCTGGTGACCAGTTCGGCGAAGCGGCGCTGGATGCCGGCCCGGTACTCCCGGTCGATGTCGGTCTCACCGGTGGGCTCGTACTCCTCCAATTGCACCAGCAGGTTGTCCTGACGCCGCTGGAGGTCGGTGATCTCGGCGGCGAGCTTCGTCTTATGCGCGTCAGCGAGCGATTCCACCGGCGCGTCGATCGTTTCAGCGAGTCTGGCTCGCAGGTATTGCTGACGGCGCTGGCCGAAGATCCGCTGGGCGAAGAAATCGTGAACGGCCTCCAGCAAGGCGTCTTCACGGACCCAAATGCTCTTGGGATGGTCGTCGTACCAGTCACGTCGTCCCTTGTGATGCTGGCGTTGCGGCTGGCAAGCGTAATAGGCCCAGCCCTTGCGGGTCTTGCCGAACTTCCGGCGATCGCACAAGTCACACGCGATGAAGGAGCGCATCATGTAGCTGCGTTTGGTCTGCGGGTGACGGTTGGGCCCAACTGCGGCCCGGGACCCTTGGCGGTGCCGTGCCACCGGTGATGCAGCTTCGAACAACTCGTGGGTCACCAGAGGTTCGTGCGTGGGTTGCGGCGACCACACCCATTCGTTCATAGGGTTGTAGTGGCCACCCTGCTTACTGGCCCGCCGGTTCCACACCATGTAACCGGTGTACTTGGGATTGCTGAGGACACCCCGCACCGCCGAGCCCGTCCACCGACCTACGGCACGGCGCGGATCAACCGGCATCGGCGGAGGATTACGATCCAGATCGGTGTTGAGTCGGTCGGCGATGTCGTCGTATCCCAGGCGATCCAGTGCACGCAGTTGAAAGATCCGGGTGACCACAGGTCCGGTCACCGGATCAGTCTGCAGCCGCGTTTTGGTCTTGCCCTGCGCACGCTGTGCAGGTACTGGGTGAGGGCACCGCTCAGCCTGGTAGCCGTAAGGCGGGCGGCCGACGTTCCAGCCCTGCTCGGTATGCTCGTGGAAGCCGTTCCACGCCAGCTCCAGCATCTGCAGCACGTACCACTCGGCGATCGCCTGCTTGACCCGGCGGGTCAACGTTGCCGTGGCGCGCTTCTTGGTTTTACGGCCGGGTGTCGGGTCGTGCGATATGGGCTCGTCGGCGGCCAGCAAGGCGACGCCGCCCTGTTCCAGCTCATATTCCAGGATTAATTGGTGATGGCGGGTGTGGTGGTGACGGTGAGGCCGGTGGTGGTCAGGCAACCGTCGATCACGCCGGGGTGGTTCTTGATCACCTTGAGGCGGTGCTTGATCATGCCGGTCAGGTGGTCCAGGTCTGTGGCCAGGAAGTTGGCCATGGAGCGTTTCAGCAGGGACCACACGCTCTCGGCCGGGTTGAGGTCGGGAGCGTAGGCCGGCAGGTAGAACACCGTGAGCCAGGCGGTGTGGGCGTCGATGAACGCCCGCATCGCCGCGGAGTGGTGGATGTTCAGATTGTCCCAGACCAGCACGATCTTCCCGCCGGGCAGCTGCTGGTGGGCGCCCTGCAGCATGCTCTTGTACTCGGTCAGGGTGAAGGCGGCGCGTTCGCCTTTGCGGCGGCGGTAATGGTGCAGCCGGTAGATCAGCCGGGACCGCATCCCCGGGCGGTAGCAGACCATCCCGGCGACCGAGATGCGGGCGCCGTGTTCGCCGCCGTGCACCCTCACCTGCGGCCGGTGTCCCCGGCGGCTCCAGGAGCGTCCTTTTGGCGGCCTGAGCCCCTGACCGGTCTCATCGAGGAAACAGATCCAGGCGTCCAGGTCCGCCGCGGTGGTTCCACTTGCGGCCACACCTGCTCTTTCCACACCTGCACGGCGTGATCGTCGCGTTCGATGGCGCGGCGTCCGGCCACCTGTACCGACCAGCCGCCCAGGCGCAGCAGCAGCGACACCCCGGGCAGGGTGTAGTCGATCCCGAACAGCCGTCGGATCAGCGCGGCCACCCGGCCCAGCGTCCACCGCTGGTCATCGGCATAGCCGTGCGCGGCCGGACCGCGGTTCAGTTCGGCCTCCAACCGCGCGAAGGCCGCATCGTCCAGCCGCGGCCGCCGATGCGGGCCCTTGGACCGCAGCGCCTCGACCCCGCCCTCGCGCCAGGTCCGCCGCCATTTCTCCACCTGCCGCAGCCCGACTCGCAACTCGGCGGCGATCCACGCGTTGGGCCGACCCTCGCCGAACCATTGCGCGGCCTGCATCCGGACCTGTTCTCGTCGCCAGCGGCCGGCGTCGGTCATCCCACCGCCCTGGGGGTATCTGGCCATGCCACCGGCATACGCCCACACCACCGGCTCGTCCACTCACCCGGCCGCCATCACTCATTAACCCTGGGTTAGTGGCCCTGGTACGAACTCCGGTTCTGGTGTAGCCATCGCAGAATCTCTCGAATCACGGCGAGTTGGCGAACCTCAAGGGCTTCACCATCACGTCCACCGACAGCGACGAACTGAACCCTCACTGCCAGCGAGCGTCCCGATCCATCTGTGTCACGACCTTGACGGTCGTCCTGGTTCGCGAGCGGGCCCGCCCTCTCAGAGGCCGGGACAGCGATCTCAGGCAGGTCACCGGGAGGCCCGTCCGGACTTGATTCGGCAGCATATTGGCTGCTCAACTCGGTACGCCTAACCACTTGGTGAGGTTCATGTATCTGGCGCCTCACCGTGCGTTACCCCCGTGGCCGCTGTCCTCCCGGAGTCTGCGTTTGGCGATGCTGCGCAGGGCTGGTGTCTGTTCTACGCCGATGAAGGCGCGGCCGAGGTGCCGGGCGGCAATCCCGGTGGTGGCGATTCCTGCGAACATGTCCAGAACGGTGCCGCCGGGTCGGCATCCGGCGGCAATGCAACAGAGCGGCACCTCGATCGGCAGGGTGTGCCATTGCGGCCGCGTCGGCAACGACCAGACGTCTCCGGCAGGCCCGACCGGCACTGCTCCGGGATCGTGCCGCCGACTCGGCTCTTTTGCCGTGCCGCTTCGGTCGCGGCAATCGCCGATAGCTCTGCCGCCGACGCCACTGCCGTGCTGGCCGGATTGCCGTCTGAGGTGCGACCAATTGCACCCACGCGCGCTGCCGCCGGTACCCTGTTCGGTTTCCGGAACGCAGCGGAGGTCAAGCTCAGCGTTCGCATGATCGCGGATACGGCGCCTGTGTCGTCCGCGCGGTGGGCCGGCCGACCCGGACGCGTCCGCGTAGCGGTCGCTGGTGATCAGCCAAGCGGTCCCCTGGTCGGTCAGTACCCGGTGGGCTTGGGCGAAGACGCGGCGTAGGGCGGCGAGGTGAAGGGCCGGTGTGGGCTCGCGGCCGTAGCGGCTCGGGGTGTCTGCGGTCGTGTCGCGTGGTTGTGGTGTCCAGGGTGGTGGGCTGGTGATGATGCAGTCGGCGGATCCGGCTGGCATCTCGGCCAGCACCTGGCGGGGGTCTCCGGTGTAGAGGGCGTGGGTCTTGTCGTGCCAGTAGGGTTCGCGCACCTGTTCGGTCCCTCCTGTGCGTTCAGGTCGGTTTCCGGTATGGGCGCGATTGTCGGCACGGGCTTCATAGGAACCTCATAGAAGCGGCATCTACCTCGGGCGTTTGCCGTGCCGCCATGCGCCGGCCCAGGTTGCCGTTGCCGCCGTGCCGTTCCGTTCAGCACTGGTTCGCCGTCCGCTCTGCCGCGTGTGTTGCCGTGTTCGCGACCGGTTGATCCGACGTTGCCGCCGCGGCACACGACGATCAGCGTCCTTGCCGCTCCCGGCGTGCGGAGGAGTCGGGGCCCTTTGCCGAAGTCCGGCACGCCTGGTTTGAGGCTGGTCGTACTTACGGGCTGATGTGTGGCGTCGTAGGCAGCGTATTGGCTGTGTCACTTTCCGTGGACGTCGTTTCGACGCGAGTTCGGGAGTCACCAGAGAGCTGTCTGCATGATCAAAGTCGATGAGAATTGATGTCACTGTGCCGCTGCGTCAGCCCGTCAGGGCTGACGCAGCGGGCCGATCGTTGACGCGAAGGTGGCCGCCAGGAGGAAAGATCGATAGGGCAGGCCAACGAGGATCCTGACGTCCAGGTCAGGCCGTGGGAGGGACGGCGCGGTTGAGAGGTTCCAGGTCGCCGTGCGGGGCGGCATGGAGTGCGGCCGCGAGCTCACGGGCCCGCTCCTCGCGCGACACGTTGTGCATCATGAAGTAGATCGGCCCTGTGTAGGCGTCCGCACCGACTTCACGATTGTGGACCAAACGGGTGATCGCGGCCCGGACGGCGTCGTTCACCTCGTCGTCGACGTGGTGTCCGGAGCTCGCGGTGAGTGTGTCCGCCTTCACGGTCCACCGAGGACCGTCGGTTTCAATGGCGATGAATACGGCGTGCTGCCCCATGGCCCGCCTGTATGCCTTGTGGAAAGCGTCAGTGCCACTGGCGTTGGGGACGAGGGCCGGGCTGAATGTGCTGCTCGGGGCGTGGCGGCAGGCGCAGGCGCGTGGAGCGGTGCTGGTGCTGGCCTGTGTGCCTGAGCATCTGCGGCGGATCCTCGAGATGACCGGGAGCGGATCAGGTTCTGCGCGTCTTTGACACCGTCACCGACGCGGAAGCGGTGTTCTCTGGCTGAGCCGGGTTTCCGGTCTCGTGGTCCACGATAAGGTCAACGAGAGATTGCAGCGTGAGGCTGGCTTCCGCGGGATGCCTTTAGTGGGCTGTCGCCCAGCTCCCCAGCAGGGCCAGTCGTTCCGCCGTCTCCGAGCCCGGTTCCGGTGTGTAGACCACGATGGTCTGTTCCGGTGTCTCCGGGAGCGTCAGGGACTCGAACGGGAGGGTCAGCAGGCCCGCGACCGGGTGCCGGAGGCGTATCACGCCGTGCATGCATGCCCTGACCTGGTGATCGGCCCACAGGCGGCGGAAGTCCTCGCTCTTGAGGGAGAGCTCGCCCACGAGGTCGCGCACGGCGCGGTCGTCGGGGTGGGCGCCCGCGCTCAGCCGCAGGTTTGCGACGGACTGGGCGGCGTACGCGGCCCAGTCGGGGTAGAAGTCGCGGCCCCCGGGTTCGAGGAAGAGCTGACGGACGAGGTTGCGCCGGCCGGGGGCCATGCGGCCGAAGCCGTGCACGGCGTCGGCGAGGGCGTTCCAGGCCAGGGTGTCCATGGCGGGTCCGGTGACGAAGGCCGGGGTGCGCTCCATGCTGTCGAGCAACAGCTGGACGCCGGGGCGGACGCGGGGCGCGCCGCTGCGGCGCTCGGCCTTCTTCGGCGGCCGCGCCACCCTGAGCAGATGGGCGTGCTCGGTCTCGTCCAGGCGCAGTACCCGGGCGATGGAATCCAGGACGGCGTCCGACACCCTCGGCCCGCGGTCCTGTTCCAGGCGGACGTAGTAGTCGACGCTCACCCCGGCCAGCTGTGCCACCTCCTCGCGGCGCAGCCCGGGCACCCGGCGTCGGCCGTACGAGGGCAGCCCCACTTCCGCGGGCTGGATGCGGGCGCGGCGTGTGCGCAGGAAGTCACCGAGATCCCCGTCCATGGACTCGATCGTAGGGGAGCACCCGGCGCGGAACCTGGTACTGACAGACCCAGGAAAAGCTCAGCCCTGGGTAGAGCCGTCAGAGCGGCGGAGGGTCGTGGACGAGGCCGGGGATGTCCCGGCCGACTTCCCTTCCGAGGAGCACTTCCATGTCGTACGAGAACCTGGCCGGACGCACCGCCGTCGTCACCGGAGCCGCGAGCGGGATCGGCGAGGCCGTCGCTCTGACGCTGGCCGCGCAGGGGGCGAAGGTCGCGCTGTTGGCGCGGCGCACGGAGCGGCTCGACGCCCTCGCCGAGAAGATCCGGACCGACGGCGGGCAGGCGCTGCCCGTGGTCGCCGACGTCACCGACGGCGCGTCCGTCGCGGCCGCCGTGGACCGGATCCACGAGGTGTACGGGACCGTCGACCTGGTCGTCAACAACGCCGGCATCGGCCTGCTGAGCTTCTCCATCGAAGACGCGCCCGTCGACGACTTGCAGCGGATGATCGACACCAATGTCACCGGAGTCCTGCGTGTCACGCGCGCCTTCGCCAAGGACCTGAACGAAGCGGCCGCACAGGGCCGCAGCGCGGACCTGGTGAACGTCTCGTCCATCGGCGCGCACCACCTGCCCGGTTTCCCCGGCGCCGCCGTGTACGGGGCGACGAAGGCCGCGGTCACCCACCTCTCGGCGCTGCTGCGCGCCGAGTTCGGACCGCGGGACGTGCGGGTCACCAACATCGAGCCCGGGGCAGTCGCGACCGAGATCGCCGCGCACCTCGATGAGGACAGTCTGCAGAAGCTGGCCGGGGCGGCAGCGCCGGCGTACGGCCCACTGGCGGCCGGGGACCTGGCCGATGTCGTCGCCTACGTCACCAGCCGTCCCCGGCACGTCAACCTGCGGCAGATCATCGTGCTGCCCACCAGGATGGTCTGAGCGGGCATAGTGCAAGGACCCCTTAGCGGCAGGTCGAGGCTGAGGGTGTACTGGTTGCGCCGTCCGCTGAGTTGCCGGTGCAGATAGCCGGCTTGTTCGAGGTCGGCGATGATGACCTGGACGGCTCGTTCCGTGATCAGGCAGGCGGCGGCGATGGAACGCAGCCGTGCATCGGGGTCTCGGGCGATGGCCAGCAGCACCCGCGCATGATTGGTCAGGAACGTCCACCGGCCATCCGGGCGATCTCTGGCGTCAGCTGCCATCCCGCCCTACCTCCCGCCTCGACGTGCGATGAAGAATGCCGGAAATCCTCATCGCCCGTTGTGGCAGGGGGAACGTGATCGAATTGCCGTGTATGCCCATTGCCGGTGCATGGTCGTTGACCTGGCGGCCCCGGGCGTCCCACGCCGGCGTGCCCGCTGGGTCAGCCCACCACGATGGTCACGGCGTATCGCGGCGTACAGATCAGCCTTCGACTGAGACTTCCCCATCCGGCCCCCTGCGGCAGAAGCACACCCACCGTCCCACCGCAAGCCCCTGGCTGCCGTCAAAACAAACCGACACCGCAAACTCGGTCAGAAGGTGACTCCCGCAGTCACCTCGAAACGACTCCCCCTCTCGGTTACAAAGCCAGGCGTATGGCCGTTGGGGTTGCGGCGCTGAGATTTCGCATAGGTCCCTCTGACCGATCGGTGGGCCGTGCCTGTTGTGAGGTTTCTATGCGGGGGTGTGGCGTCCTGATGGGCGCCGGGGCCCTGCAGTCGGCCGATCCGCCCGCCCCATGCGGGCCGGATCTCTGTCCGACCGCGTGACCGTGGCCGGAGGGAGGTGATGGTCTCCGCCGGCAGAGCCCGCTTCCCTCCCGGTCGCTTCGGGGCCCCGGTCACGTCCATCTAGGAGGTGGCTGATGCGCTCGAAGATGTCCCGGTGGGCGGCGCCAGCCGTGGTCGTGCTGGTCGGTGTGCTGCTGGTGCTGTTGGCGGCGCCGGATGCGTTCGCCGATGCGCTGGCGGCGCCGCCGAAGGATCTGAATGAGGTGATCAATCGGATCACCAGGTGGCTGGTGGGGTTGCTGGTGGCGCTGGCGACCTTGTTCCTGACCGTCGGCGGGATCCGTTACCTGCTGGCCGGGGGTGACCCGGGCGAGGTCGGCAAGGCCAAGGACACCTTGAAGTACGCGGCGATCGGCTATGGCGTGGCTGCGCTCTGAGTAGCAGTCCGCCCAGGTGGTGCAGGTCGTCGTGGCGTCGGCGGCATGATCGCGGCGCAGAACGCCATGAACGCGCCCTTGGCACCGCCGCAGAACACCGCCACCTGGTCCGGGGTGCAGGGGACGCCGACGCTGGTGAAGTGGGCGGCGGCGAACGCGCGGGCCTCCTCATCCAACCCGGACGATCCGCCCCGGTAGGCGCCAAGCCGGTGGCGGCGCCCCGCGACATAGCGCAGGACGCCGACGGCCGATTCGCCGGGGCGGGCCAGCTGCGGGTACAGCAACTCGAATACGGCTCGGACGCTGATGCGGGGCCGGTGGGCGGCGTCGAAGACGTCCAGGTCGGCGTGGGCCGGCGCGTGGGGGCCCGCCTGGCGGCAGGCGTAGCCGAACAGGCCGCGCCGCTCGCGGTAGAAGAAGGCCCCGACATCGGTCACGACCGGGTGCGGATCAGGCGAGGCATGGCTGCCCTTGTACAGCTTGACCAGGTCGTGCCTGCTCTTGGCGTCGTCCAGCACCGCATACACCGCGGTGTACAGGTCGTCGAAGCCGCTCTGCAGCGCCGCCCCGCGGGACGTCGCCGGTCGTCCTGTCATCGGACCCGCCAGGGAGACCTCGCCGCTCATGGCGCCGTCCGCCTCGCGTGCGGCCGGGCCTGCAGGTCGGTGACGGTCGCGGCGATGAGGTCGGTGCAGCGGTGCTCGGCCCAGTCCCAGGCGTCATTGTCGACACGGGGATCAAGGGCGACCACCGCGCGGCGCAGCCGGATCCGCCGATGCGCCCGCCGTGCCTGATCGGCATCCTGGCCGACGTCATAGACCCGCCGCCGCCTGCTGGGTGCGGACGGCGATGTAGGAACGGTCAGCGGGCAGATCGGCCAGAGCACCAACCTCTTCGCCGTTCAGCCGCTCATCCAGCCATCCGGCCAGGTTGGCGGTCGAGGGCAGAAGGTGCCAGTGTGCGTGTTCGATCCGTCGTACTCCGGCGGCGGCCAAGCCGTACTCGAAGGCCAGGACGGGCAGGCCGTAGACCGCCTGCAACCGGGCGGCCAGATCCTCGACCAGGGCCTGGGCCTCCTCCAACGCATCGGTCCGCAGCTGGCCGAAGGACAGCGTGTGAGCCCGGGGCACCAGAAGCAGGTAGCCGGGGACGAAGCAGCCGTACGTCGGCACCGCGACGAGGTTCTCGCCGACCGCGATGAACCGGGACCGGCCAGGCGGCAGCAGCCCATCCAGCGGCGTGGACCGCGACGGATCCGCCCCCGCGCACAGCACACACCAACTGCGCTGTCCGACCGGTCCCGCTTGCGTGCGCTGCACCGTGCCTCCCCGCTGGGCCACCGCCCCCGACCATCGGGCGCTGTCTGGTCTCCAGTAGGCGGCGGCACAGGGATCGATGAGGCGGTGCCGCCAGTGCGGTCTGGTGCCGTTGGTGCGCGCGGGTGCAACCCGGTAGCCGAGCGGCCCGGCGCAGGGCTACGGTGCGAGCACCCGGGGATGCACGCCGCCGACTCGTGCCGGGGAGAACCTGATGACCAACTCCAACACCACCACCCCGGCCAGAGGGAACGGCCCGCCGCTGGCCGCGCTGCTCAACGCGCTGGGATGGAACCCCGAGCGGCTGGCACGCCGCCTCAACTCCTTCGCCGAACGGCAATGCCTCCCCGACCGGATCCACCCCAAGACCCCCTACAAATGGGTGACCGGCGACCGGCCCCGCCCTCCCCGGCCACCCTGGCCCTCCCTCACCGCGGCGCTCATGTCAGAAGTCCTGCACCGCGAGGTCACCCCCAGCGAGCTCGGCTGGCCGACCGACGACCCGCAGGCCGTGCCCGCCGACACCGGGCTGATCGTGCCCTGGGACACCCAAGGCACCTTGCGTGCGCTGCGCGCCCGCACCCAAGCTGGGGCCATGGACCGGCGCCTGTTCCTGATGCTGCTGGGGAGTGCGGCCACCTCACCCGCCCACGAGTGGCTGATCGCCCACACCGCCCCCGACAGCTCCCACACCACCGGGACGCGGGTGCCGATGCAGGTCGTCGACCACCTCGACCAGATCACCGCCCAACTGCGGCGAATGGACGACCAGCTCGGCGGCGGCCAGCTCCTGAACCTGGTCCACCAGCACCTGCGCTACGTCACCGGCCTGCTGGACCAGAACTCGTACACCGACGCGGTCGGCCGACGCCTGCACGCCACCGCCGCCGAGCTGCTGCGCCTGGCCGGGTTCATCAGCTTCGACGCCGGCCTCCACCCACGAGCCCAGCGGTACTGGATCGGTGCCCTGCACGCTGCCCACGCCGCCGGCGACCACGCACTCGGCGCCAACGTGCTGGGGTTCTGGTCGTGCCAGGCCAAAGACATCGGCCAGATCCGCGAGGCCGTCACCCTCGCCGAGACCGCGCGGTCCGGATACCGCGGAGCCACTCCGGCCGTCACCGCGATCCTGGAGCTGAGGGCGGCCGAAGCCCACGCCAACGACCACGCCACCACCCAAGCCCGGCGGGCGATCGACGCCGCCTTCGACGCCCTCACCGCCAACCCCACTTCATCCGGGCCACCGGACTGGTGTTACTGGATGGACCAAGCCCAGGCCCACGCCCAAGCCGGGTACTGCTACCTCAAGCTCGGCGACCACACCCGAGCCCGCACCCACCTGCGCCACGGCCTGACCCTCCAAGACTCCTCCTACTCCCGAGAAGGCGCGCTACGGCACGTGCTGCTGGCCACCACCTACCTCCAGCAAGACCGGCCCGAACTCGACCAGGCCCTCACCCACGGCAGCCACGCCCTGGACGCACTGGCGGGCGAAGTCGACTCCACCCGATGCATCGGCCACCTATCCCGCCTCGTCGACAACCTCCACCCATACCGCCGCAGAACCGGTGTCACCGAATTCGTTGACCGAGCCAGACCAGTACTCGCCGGGACGTCCTGACTAATTGATCTCTGCCGCCACAACCCGCGCGCCAGAAGCCGCCGTTTCGACTGGTCAGACAAGATATGTTGAATTCTCGTTGGATACCACTGCGACAGTTCAGCGGGGCCCTTTGAATCGACGAAGCCGATCCACAGATCGCATCAAATGGCCCGCCAGATGATGTCCTCGTCGGTCATCAGTTAGCGTCAAATTCGGTCGGCTCAGCCAGGTCAGCCATCGGCTGAGCAGCCGGGGGCCAGCAGGGCATCGAGAGCATGCTGATTGATCACCACGCCCGATCGGTCAGGGCGCGGGCTGGGGCAACAAAGGGCACTGACCGTTCAGCGGACCCCCTGCAACGGCGACCTAATCGGCGGTTCCGAACACCGCTCCGCCAAGTACCGCGTCGCCAGGATCTCGTGTATATGGCGGATGGCCAGCGGTGTCTATGAGACCAGTTTCACCGATAGACGCACGCACTGGGCAGCCCCCTGCGCGTGCGCGCTCCGACCTTCGCGACCATCGTCCACCGTGCGCCCGTCCGTGGCCGTGCCACGCTTCGTCCTACAGCGGCCCCGTCGCGCCCACTACGCCGCCTGCTCGGGTCAGGCCCGGCCGACGCTGGCGAGAAGCGCACCGGCTCGGGCGTCAAGGTCGGTGGCCTGACGCACTCCGCGGTCGCGGAAGACCGCCAACTCCTGCCGCATCTCGGTCACCGCCTTGCGGGTACGAGCCGAGTGCACACCGGCCATGAGGTCCAAAGAGCGCCGCCACGCATCGCACGCTGCCTCGATGTGCCCCTGCTTGAGGTGCATCCGCGCCTCGGCGGTGGTGTTGAGGGCGTTCACCCGGGCGTAGGTGCCGTCCGGCCGTGAGGCCGCCGCGTGCGCGTACTGCCCGGCCGCGTTCGCAGGGTCGTCCAGCGTGTTGAAGACCTCGCCGAGCCGGGCGTACACGGTGCCCGCCGGTGGCCCCCATGCCAGTACCCAGAATGGGATCTCCTCCGGCGGGTGCGGTACCGCCATCAGTTCATGGGTGCGCTTGACCTCCGCCACTGCCTCGCCGCGCCGCCCAGCCTTGGCGTAGGTGTGGGCGAGCGCGCTGCGGAACGTCGCCTCGGTGAACGGGTCGGCCTTCCCTCTCAACCGCGACAGGGCGGTTTCGGCGAGCGTCACGCAGTCGGCGGCTGGGCTGCGCTTGAGGCCTTGCAATGCCATCGTGCGCATGACCTGGCCGTCGACTTGAGGCGCCCTGGATCTTCCGGACAGGTCCCCAACTAGGGTTGGGGAGAACCGGAAGGGAAGGTCGTTGGCACGACAGAGGCGGCATTTCACCCAGGAGCACAAGGACGAGATCGTCCGCATGGTCCTGGACGGCCCACGCCCCATCGCCCATGTAGCCCGTGAGGTCGGGATCCACGACACGACGCTTGGTAACTGGGTCAAGGACTACCGCAGGCGACACGGCGGCGACGCGTCGACGGAAAGCGGCGGCGGCGAGAAGAAGAGCGCCCGGGAACTTGAGCTCGAGCGGGAGAACCGCAGGCTCCGCGAGGAGAACGCCTTTCTGGTAAAAGCCGCGGCCTTCTTCGCGAAGGATCATCGGTGAGCGCCAAGTACGAGCTCATCGATGCGGAGAAGGCCAACCACGCCATCATTGACATGTGCGCCTGGCTGCGCGTTTCCCGGTCCGGCTTCTATGACTGGCGGACTCGTCCGTTGTCGGCGACTGCCGAACGCCGGGAACGCCTCAAGCCGATGATCGAGGCGGTGTTCGAGGCCAACCACGAGACCTACGGCTATCGGCGTGTCCACGCGGTGCTGGCGCGCTCGGGTGAGCAGGTCTCGCCGGAGCTGGTGCGGCAGTTGATGCGCGAGCTGGGGCTTGTGCCGGTGCAGCCGCGGCCGTGGCGGCCGGTCACCACCCAGGCCGGCGAGCCCGGTGCGATCCCCGACCTGGTCAACCGGATCTTCACCGCCGAGCGTCCAGGCACCAAGCTGGTCGGTGATATTACATACATCCCGACCTGGGAAGGCTTTCTGTATTTGGCGACCGTGATCGATTGCCATTCGAAGATGGTGGTCGGTTGGGCGATGGCCGATCACTTCAAGACCTCGCTCATCATGACCGCCCTGGACTCGGCAGCCGGAAACGTCAACATCGAGGAGGGCTGCATCTTCCATAGCGATCGCGGGTCGAACTATACGAGCGATGAGTTCGGCCGGCACCTGCGCCGATACGGCATGCGCAGGTCGGTTGGAAGAACCGGGGTTTGCTGGGACAACGCGATGGCGGAATCGTTCTTCGGAGCGTTGAAGAACGAGTGGCTCAACCGTATGGTATTTGCCACACGCAGCAAAGCACGCCGCGCGGTTGTGCAATACATCGAGGGCTTCTATAATCGACGCAGACTTCATTCCGCGAACGGGTATCGGACCCCTCTTGAGGTCCACATAGAGTATCTGGGCCGGCAGCAAGCAGCGTAGATCTGCCCGCGGATCACCCATCAGTCAGCTGTCCGGAAAGCGCGGGGCCCCTCACCCTGACTGAGAACGACCAAAACGGCCACGTCCACGATCTCCTGAGACCGTCAAAGAACTCCCGAACCTGTCCAACAAGCATTGGACCCACTCCGTTCAAGATCTCCTGGAGGCGCACATTGACACCGGGCCCGAAAGGCGCATGACGGAAAACTTGACCTTGCCTTCCTTCGATATTCCTGCGCGTGACGGTAATGTTGAGCCGCACGCAGCAGTCCGGATCTGCGTGCGGGCTCGCATCAATCCGACCAGGTGGCTGCAGGCTATGCACCAACCGAAATGCGGTACGGAGCGACGAGCGATGAATGGAGGGGCCATGTACTTTCGGTCGGACACAGGATTACCCCATGGGTGACGCGAAGAGCTCGATCTGGGAGGCTGTTCCTGGAGCGGGCTCTTCCTCGTTGTTGCCGACCACGGTGCAAGATGACCTGTCGCAGACGATGGCGAGACCGTTGCGCTTGAGGAGTGCGACGAGTTCATACGGTGAGCGAGCTTCGCCTCGTCGTGGTGAAATCTGCCGCATCAACTCGTCGAGCAGGTGGTCTTCTCGTAGGTAAAGGTTCTTCGGCGCGTCGCGAGAGCGCGGCTTGGTGCTGTCGTAGCCGTGGCGGCAGCGATAGCCGCTGCGTCCGTTGACCCAATGGGAGTCCATCCGCCGCCGGCAGAGGCCGCATAGGAGCATGCCGGCCAGGAGGTATACGCGGACGCTCCCATCGCGGGTGGGTCTGGCGGCGCGGATCGTCTGCGCGGCGACGAAGTCGGCGTCGGAGACCAGTGCCGGATGGGCGGGCTTCTTGGAGATCGCCCATCCCGTGGTCGTGTCGTCGAACCCGGCTTGCCGGTCCCAGACTTGACGGCCGGTGTAGCGGGGGTTCTCCAGGATCGTGGCGACCGTGTTCAGCGTCCAGTCCTGTCCCGACCGGTGGGGATTTCGCTTTCGATCGACACGGGACGGGCAGGGGACACCGCGTTCGTTGAGTTCGCGGGCGATTCCGGCCACGCTCACGCCGGAGAGGCGGCGCGCGAAGATCCATCTCACGTGCGGAGCGGTCAGCGGGTCGGGATCGAGGCGCCGCAGGCGACGTCCCCATTGGGCGTGCACCTGGTTCGGGTGCGGACCGGCGTCCACGAGCCGGTACCCGTAAGGGGGCCGGCCGCCGAGGTAGCGGCCCTGCTCGCAGGCTTGGATGCGCATCGCGGCCAGGACACGGTGCCGTGCCCGCAGTACCTCGCGCCGCGACTGCGCGCCCAGCATCATCATGAGCGCACGGTGCGCCGGCTCGTTCATGTCGACGGGACCGAACGCCTCAGGCAGCCACAGCCGGATGCCGTGTGCGTCCAGGAGCGGAGCGAGCGCGGCAAACTGGTTTCCGGAGAACGCGCGTTCGTACTCCCCGACCACGATGGCATCGAAGGTGCGGGCCGTCAGGGCTTCGAGCAGTGCCGCCGCCTGTGGACGTCGTGACCACGGCACCTCGCGTGAGCATCCAGCGTCGAAGTAGTCGGCCACGATCACGCCTTCGCCGGTGATAAGGGAGTCGGCGGCTTCACGCCGCCACCCATACGACGTCCGCCGATCCTGGTGACCGGTAGTCGAGGTCCGCCCATAGAAGGCGAAGCGCAGGCCCTTCCCGACCGGTTGGGTACCGCTGGCGGCCTTCCGGCCGCCGGCCCGCCCTTTGTGCTTCGCCCACTCGCCGAACGGGTCATGAGACGACTGTTCTCGGATCGCCATCGCGGAGGCCTCCCAGGGGATGAGGTGACACACCGATCAGATGACATGAGCCGTCGGCTACGACACCGAACCATCGACGTCGTCCCGGACACGACGCCTTCCGCCTTGCTCGCCTGATCCACCCCCTGATCGCCCAACGCCCTCCTTGCACTGCGGCTGCCGTTGCCGTCCCCCACTCGTGACCGTGCCGCGGCCCGGCGGCTGCGCGAGTCAACGGACGGAGGGGGCAGGCAAGTTCCAGCGTTTACGATCGACGGTCGTGGCGACGAAGCGGATGAACAAGGACGAGTTCTACAAGGAACTGGCCGGTCTCGACGATGACGCGTTGAGGAAGCTGCTGTGGACGTTGTACTGGCGGGGCACCAAGCAGTTCCGAGAGCGCATCGAGACCGAACTCCAGCCCGCCGACACCGAGCCGGCCGTTTCCAACAAGGAGCGGATCGACCCCCAAGGGGTCTTGCGCGGCATCACCGACTTCGTGGCACTCGCCCGCGCGGGCGCCTACATGGCCGGGGATCGGCGCGTATCACCCCAGGAACGCAGTCGGTGGCGCTTCATCTTCCAGCGTCTGGCCAAGGACGCGCGCTCCGCGCTCGCTCTCGACGTCCCGACCGGCGCCGCCGCCCTTGAGCAGCTCATCGACCTGGCTTGCGAGATCAAGAGCTACGATCTGTTCCATTCCGAGGATCCCGTGGAGGCTGCCGGTTTCGTCGTCTCCGATGCCGTCGCCACCCTGTGGCAAGGTCTGCGCGACCACCACGGATTCTCCAGTTTCGCGCGGCTGGCCGCGCCGCAGCTCATCCGCTGGGAGCAGGAGCACGGGTGGACCCGTTCCGGATGGGGCCGCATCAGCGAGAAGGAGACCACCCTCGCCGCCGTTCTTGCCGGGCTGCTGCGGGGCAGCGACGCCTGGGCCGACTTCGCCGGCCACTACCTGACCGCACTCGACCAGACCCGAACCGCCGCCCCCAGAATCTACGGCGTCGACGCCGATCACTCTCGCAGAGAGCGCACCGGTGATCTCGCGGAGTGGCATCTGCTTCTGCTTGAACGCCTGGAAGGCACCAATGCCGACCATCTGCTCGACCGGCTCGTCACCCACCCCCAACTCGCCGGTCCCGAACTCACCTACCTCCAAGCCCGCCGCGCAATCCAGATCGGCGCTCCAGACAGAGCTCGTGCCCTGATGCGACTGTCTGAAAAAGTTGCCCGGCCATGAGGGCTTCCTCGCATTCGCGAAGAAGATCAGCGCCCGGTGAAGCTCACCCGCGTCGCCGGCACGTAGCTGAGCAGACGCCCCACCCAAATGCAACTGAAACTGCGGTAAATGTAACCGCATCTCTGTTACATTTGGCGCGTGAGCATGAATCTGGACGACCTGGTGGAACGCCTGCGCACAGCAGGCGGCGACTCGTCGGATGTGGAGGTCAAGTCGGCCGCTGGCGGGCTGCCGAAGTCGTTGACCTCGACACTCAGCGCCCTGGCGAACCTTCCGGGCGGCGGGACGATCATCCTGGGGCTCGATGAGGCGACAGGCTTCCGGCCCGTACCGCTCACCGACCCGCAGAAGCTCAAGCAAGGCATCGCCGTGAAGGCACGCTCGTTCACCCCACCCGTCCGGATCACCGTGGAAGACGGGGTTGTCGAGGGAATGCCGGTCGTTGTGGCGCACGTTCACGAGTGCGATCCGTCGGCCAAGCCGTGCCGCGTGACCGGATCCGGCACAGCCTACCTGCGCGGGTACGACGGGGACTTCGAACTATCAGCCCTTGAGGAGCAGGCATTCCTCGCCGCACGGCAGCCACCCCTTTTCGACCGGGCCCCGGTCGACGGCGCCACCCGCGACGACCTCGACCGTGATCTCGTTGAGGGCTTCCTGCGGTCGGTGCGCGAACGGGACCCCCACGGGCTGGGCCGTTTCGACGACAGCGCGGAACTCCTCCGCCGCGCGGGGGTGACGACGCCTGACGGGACGCCCACGGTCGCCGGGCTGCTGTCCCTGGGCGTCCACCCGCAGGAATGGTTCCCGCGGTTCGTCATCCAGGCATCGGCCGAACCACTGCCGAACGACCCTGCGGGATCACGCGCCCGCAACCAGGCCACCATCACCGGCCCGATCCCCCTCATGCTCGACGAGGCACTCGCCTGGGCAAGACGGACCTTCGACACCGCGATCGTCTCGGCACCCGACGGCACCGTCCACGACGAACCGGCCTTCCCCCTCATCGCCTTCCGCGAGATCATCGCCAACGCGCTCGTCCACCGCGACCTCGACCACTGGTCGGCTGGCATGGCCGTCGAGGTACGCCTGCGCCGTGACCGCCTAATCGTCTCCAATCCCGGTGGTCTTTACGGCATCACCGTCGAGAGACTCGGCCGCGAGGCCGTGACCTCGGCCCGCAATGCCCGGCTCGTCGCCATCTGCCAGCATGTCCGCACCCCCGACGGCGGCGCCCGCGTCATCGAAGCCCTCGCCACCGGCATCCCCATCGTGACCAAAACCCTCGCCGAAGCGGGACTCCCACCCGCGCACTACATCGACGCCGGTATCCGCTTCACGGTCCTCCTCCGGAGGGCCGCCTCCACAACGCGCCCCGGCGACGACTTCAACCAGACAGAGCTGCGCGTCTACGACGCACTGGCGACCGGCGCGCGTACCGTGGCAGAACTCCAGGGTCAGCTGAACCTGACCGCCCCCAACATCCGCAAGGCCCTCCGTGAGTTGCGCCGCCGGGGACTCATCGAACAACACGGCGGAAGAGGCCGAACGACCACCTACCGCCGACCGGCGGACTAGCCACCCGAACCTCCGGCCGTGATCCGGCACGGACCACCGATCGGGTACCGGCGAGGCGCTGTGCTGCCAGAGCGTGATCTCGGCCCGGCCGCTCAGGTGCCCGGCGGCGGGTGCTCCCCGTCCTGGACGGCGAGACTCCGGTACACGGGGTCGAGCAACTCGAGCAGTGGCGTGCCGCGTACCTCCACTCGGGGAGGCTCCAGAGCACGCAGCAGCAGATCCGCCGGTGCGGGGCCCGGGATGACGCGCGGCACCCGTCCGCCGGTGAAGAAGTCCTCCATGCGCTCGGCGAACGGGGTGTCCTGCACGTCGAGCAGCCCGGGCCGTCGCGGCTCCTCGTCGGCGGGTGCGCCGCGCAGGTCGTCCAGCAGGTCCTCCCTGGTCCTGCCCCGCCAGGCCAGGACCAGGAACGGGTCGTCGTCGAACGCCTCGGCCAGCAGGTACAGGGCCGCGGACACGTGCTTGCACGGCCATCCCCAGTCCGGGCAGGAGCAGTCCATCTCCAGTTCGGAGCCGTCGGGGAACAGCGGCAGTTCCAGGTCGTCGAAGACCTGCTCGATCTCCGGCGGCATCTCCCCGGCGAGCAGTTTGGCACGGTGGACGGCCCGCGCCGCCAGCTCGCCGGTCAGGTCTTCCCACTCGCCGGCGTCATAGGCGTCGATCTGGAGCGAGACGTTGTAGGGGCGGGGACGCGACCCCTGCACTCGCGCGCGGACCTCGCCGGGGGCGACCTCCAGTGACAGGACCTGGCCCTTGCGGGCGTAGGCGCGGCCGCGTGAGAGCCGGCCGGGGTCGCAGATCTCCTCCAGGACGTCGATGAACCGCCGCGACCACCACTGCGCGCCGATGGAGCCGCGCCGCGATCTCGCTTTGAGCCCGCCCTCGACCTGGACCGGCCGGGACGGCTCGAACCAGGGGCTCATGTCACCGCCGTCTCGCGGTCCAGGGCGAACAGGTCGCGGAGCCGGTCGGTGGACAGTTCGGAGATCCAGTCCTCGCCGGTGCCGACGACGCTTTCGGCCAGGGCCTGCTTGCGTTCGATCATCTCGTCGATCCGCTCCTCCAGGGTGCCCAGGCAGACGAACTTGCGGACCTGCACGTCACGGGTCTGCCCGATCCGGAACGCCCGGTCGGTCGCCTGGTTCTCCACCGCCGGGTTCCACCAGCGGTCCACGTGTATCACGTGGTTGGCGGCCGTCAGGTTCAGGCCGGTCCCAGCCGCCTTCAGCGACAGCAGGAAGATCACGGGTTCGTCGGCCTGCTGGAAGCGGTCCACCAGTTCGGCCCGCCGCCGCTTGGTCAGGCCGCCGTGCAGCCACAGCACCAGACGGTCCAGCCGGGCCTCCAGGTGCGGCTGCAGCAGCGTGCCGTACTCGGCGTACTGGGTGAACACCAGCGCCTTGTCGCCCTCCTCGACGATCTCGGCGGCCAGTTCCTCCAGCCGGGCCAGCTTCCCCGACCGGCCCGGCAGCGCCGAGCCGTCCTTGAGCAGCAGCGCGGGGTGTCCGCACACCTGTTTCAGCCGGGTCATCGCGGCCAGCACGTTCCCGCGCCGCTCGATGCCCTCGCTGCCGTCGATGCGGGCCATCATGTCCTCCACCACCGCCTGGTAGAGGGTGGCCTGTTCGGGCGTCAGAGTGCACCAGGTCTTCATCTCCAACTTGTCGGGCAGATCGGAGATGATCGACTTGTCGGTCTTCAGGCGGCGCAGCACGAACGGACCGGTCGCCCGCTTGAGCGCGGCGGCGGCCTGCTCGTCGGCGCGGGCCTCGATCGGTTCCTGGAACCGCCGCCGGAACCGCCGGGCAGGGCCGAGCAGCCCCGGGTTGGTGAACTCCATGAGCGACCACAGCTCGGCCAGGTGGTTCTCCACCGGGGTGCCGGTCAGCGCCAGCCGGAACGGCGCCGGGATCGCGCGGACCGCCTGCGCCTGCTTCGCCGCGCTGTTCTTGATCGCCTGGGCCTCGTCGCAGACGACCCGCGCCCACTCGACCGCCGCCAGCGCCTCCCGGTCGCGCAGCGCCGTCCCGTAGGTGGAGACGACCAGGTCGGCCTCGTGGACGAGCGCGACGTCCCGGTCCGGGCCGTGGTGGACGTACACGCGTAGCCCCGGCGCGAAACGCTCCGCCTCCCGCTGCCAGTTCCCCACCAGCGACATCGGGCACACCAGTAGCGTCCGGCCCGGTGCCACCAGCAGCAGCGCCAGCGTCTGTGCGGTCTTCCCCAAGCCCATGTCGTCGGCCAGGATGCCGCCCAGCCCGAGCCCTGACAGGAACGACAGCCACGCCAGCCCCCGCTCCTGGTACGGACGCAGCGTGCCGCAGAACGTCTCCGGCGTCGGGACGGGCGCGAGCCGACGGTCGGCCTCGCCCGACAGCAGGTCCCCCAGCAGCCCATCGGCGTCGACTGCCGTCAGCGGCAGGTCCTCCTCGCCCGCCAGGGCGATCTCGCCGAGCGCCTCGGCCACGGTCATCTCGCCCCGGCCCCGCTCCTGGACGACCCGCAACGCCGCGTCGAGCTGGCCGCCGTCCAGTTCGACCCACTGCCCGCGCACCCGCACGAGCGGCACTTTCAGCCGGACGAGTTCCGCCAGCTCCTCCTCGCCGATGGGTTCCCCGTCCATCGCCAGGTCGATCCGGAAGTCCAGCAGCTCCTCCAAGCCGAACCCCTGCCCGACCGCCGAGCCCGGGCCCTTGCGCTGCCGCGCCGTCATCCTCAACCCGACACGCCGCCGGCCCGCCCATGCCGGGAGCCGCACCCCGAACCCGGCCGCCTGCAACAGGGCCGCGGCGTCGCGCAGGAACGCCGCCGCCTCGGCCGTGGTCAGCTCCAGTGCGCACGGCCGGGCGCGTTGCAGCGCGCGGTCGAGTTCCGGATAGAGCCGCCCGGCCCGCCCCAGGCCCGCCAGCAGCCGCTCCTCGGGCCGGCCGCCGTCCGCCCAGACCTCCTCGGCCGGTACGTAGACACTCGGGTCGTCGGCCGGCTGCAGCGCGAAATCCAGCCGCCACGTGTCGTCGCCGCCGTCCGGTTCGGCCAACCGGAAGCACGTCCGCACCGGCTGGTCCAGCGCCTGCGCGTCGGTGAACCACGCGTGCAGCGCAGCGGCCGGCTCCTGCGCCTGATCCTCCCGCACTCCGGGAAGCGAACCGTCCGTGCCGCTCAGCGCCGCCGCCCACCGGTCGGGCAGCGGGGACCGCGCCCCCGGACGGCGGCCGCCGACGACGGGCCCGGACAGCGCGGCGCGGACGGCGGCGTCGGCCAGGCACACCAGCGCCTCGATCAGCACGTGCGCCGACGGGCGTTCCTCCTCGACGGCCCGGCCCACCGGCGGCATCGCCGCCGCCGTCTCGCGGAACCAGCGCGCGTCGTCCCCGGTCAGCACCGGCCGCCAGCGCGCCGCGAACCCCGCGGGCTCCCGCACCAGCTGGGGAAGCACCCGGCCGCGCCGCACCAGGTCACCCGCCCGCTCCGCGACGGCGGCCAGGTACCGCAGCGACGCCCCGGCCTTCTCGTCGACCGTCCCGCGCGTCAGCAGCGCGAACGCCTCGGGCGCAGCGACGGACAGCGCGGGAACCCGCCAACGTCCCAGCCGAGGGGCACGAACCGACACCGCCACCCCGCACCCGGGCGAGGCCAGCGGCGACGCCGCGGAACCCGGCAGCGTCAGCGTGACCTGCTCCTCCATGCCGTCCACTTCGGGAAAGGCGCTGACCAGATCGGCATGGGAGGCTGCGAACGGATGCGGTCTGACCCTCGCCCGCGAGGTGTTCCGCGTCACCTCACCGGACCGCTCCGCCCACAGCACCAGCCGGTCACCCGTCCAATTTCCGTGCGCCACAAGCACAGTGGATCGCCCTTCCCACGCGAAAGCACTCGCGCAAGGCTACGCTGGCCCGCGCTCGCAGGGACACGACCGGACGCACCCGGCCGCAGACCGCCACTTCAGCGCGGCGCGGAGAACCAGTGGCGCGGGCGACGGGTCACCGTGTAGCCCGCCACCGCGAAGCCGGCGGCGAGGACACCTCCGCCGATCGTCCACCACCATCGGCCGGACGGCCAGGAGAACCGGCCTTCGAGCCGCTCCGTGCGGGGGTCCGCCTGGACATGATCGAGGAACCGCGGTTGCCCGCCGGGACGCAGTGGGCTCCGCCCCGCGAAGGTTCGTATTGTGTCGGGCTGGGTGCGCACACCAGAACTGCGACGCCACGGCCGGCGGTTCCGCCCGGTCGACTGGTCGTGGAAGCGCAGGTTCACCTGTGACTTCCCGCCTTGGTCGGCCGCGAGGGACTGCCGTGTTCGCCACTGAGCAGCAACGTCGAGGTTGAGGCCACCTGGGGCATCTGCCAACCGCCGCCTATCGCAACCCGGATCGAGCCTCCGCGAAGACCGGGCCGGCGGAGATCATCACCGTCATCAGCGCGGCGGTGCCCACGGCCCTGACCGAGCTGATCAGCGGCGGGCGAACGCTCAAACGCCGGGCCGCCAGCGTGCCGGCCTACTTCGACCGGGTCGGCACCGGCAACGGCGCGACCGGAGCGATCAACGGCCGCGTCGAAGACCCAGGCGGCTCCGCGCTGGGCTTCAGCAGCCTCACCGGCTACACCGCAAGATCACTACTCGAGGCCGGCGGGTTCAGACCACGACTACAGCCTCAGATCGGATGAGCCCGGAAAGTTTTGAAAGAAATCCGGGAGGCGTGTCGGATCGGGGCGGTGGTGTTCGTAGCGAGGGTGAGGCCGCCACAAGGCGCGGCGCGACCGACTTCCCGCCAAGGAGACACCATGACCGCCACGTACACCTTCGACATCTTCTCCACGCTCGACGGCTTCGCCAACCACAACGGCGACTGGGGCGGCTACTGGGGCAAGCAGGGCCCCGAATTCCTCGCGCATCGCGCCGCTGCCTACCGCGACCCGCTGCGCATGGTGCTCGGGGCCAAGACCTACTCCTCGAACGCGCCGTTCCTCAACCCAGGCTTCGATCGCAGCCTGCTCGACGGGTGGATCACGCGCATGTTCGACTCTCCGGTCACGGTGCTCTCCAACCGGCTGACCGAGCCGCTCGACTGGCCGGACACCACCATCGAGTCCGGCGATCCTGTCGAGGTGGTCACGCGGCTCAAGGCCGAATCCGACCTGCCGCTGCGTTCCCACGGCAGCCTGACGCTCAACCGCGCGCTGCTGAACGCCGGCCTGATCGACACCATCGAGGTGACGGTCTTCCCAGTGATCTCCGGGGCGACCGGCGTGGACCGGATCTTCGACGGTGCGGACGACTTCGACCTCGAACTGCTCCAGGCCCGGACCTTCGACGGCCACACGCAGGTGCTGACCTATCGGCCGACCCGACACGGCTGACTCTCCCCGCTGACGTGTCGTGGCCACGCGCTGATCGCTCACGTTCATTGGGCTGGTGGTGACGTGAGCCCGAGCGCCGGTGGCCGGGTGGCGCGCACGTCGGCCAACCACGATCACCCCACGCGGAGCGGGAAGAGATCGTGCTGACGCCGCGACATCGATGGCTCGCCGCACGACGTGCACTACGCGTTCGTCAAGGAAGTCCGCAAGAAGATGAACGAAGGCTTCGTCTTCTCGCGGCCGGAGGCGGACGCTGCGCCCGGTCAGCTGGTGTTGGAGTGCCTGGCGCCCAACCGGTGTGCGTCGGACGCGTTCGACCTGCGTCCCGACGGAGCCGAGCTAGCCGTGGGGACCACCCTCAAGGAGGGGTACGGCGCTGAACTCCATTTGATCGACGTGGCGACCGGCGAACGAAGGCTCGTGCACGCCGAGCCGGTTGGGCCGCATCAGACGTTCGTCCACGCAGTCCGGTATGACGCGGACGGCACTTCCCTGATCTACGCGCTGAACGGGGAGACGCGCAGGCTCAATCTTGAGACCGGTGCCACGTGCGTGCTCGCCGCCTACGACCAGTGGAAGTCGGCATCGTTCAACCCGTTCTGCGTGAAACCCGCATGGGACGACGCACGGCGGAGGCTGCTCGTGTTCACCGCTACCACGACGCCTTGCACGACACGACCAACGAGATCGAGGTATGGACATCGCGGCGCGGCGCCTCACCGCTCGGATCCCCGTGCCGGTTCCATTGCGCGAACGGCCATTGCACGAGATCGGATTCGATCCCACCGAGAGTCTCGTCGTGACCAACCCCGACCCCGTCCAGGGGCCGTGCGCGCTGTCGATCGACACCGGTGAAGTGGCCTGGCACTTTCCGGATGCTTACCGCGCCGACCGCTGGGACACCTGTTTCACATGGACCTACGCCCCCTCCGGCGGCCCGCTGGCGATCGGGCGGCGGTTCGACGGCGCGGTGGACCTCCGTGACCCGGCTACGCGCGAACCGTGGCCGGTGGATTTGGAACGCCCCGAGCGACACCGTGTGCAGCGCATCGCCTTCTCGCGGGACGGGCGACTGATGGCGGCGGGGGGCGGCTCGGGTCCGGCGTTGGGGATGCGGGTGGCATCGAGGTCGAAGTGGTGGCAGGGCGGAAATCACCTGGACTCGGGAAGGCGCGATCAGGGGAAGAGTGAAGCGTCTGCGCGAGTCACGGCCTGGGAGAAAGGTTCAGGGCCGTCAGACCTGTTGGTCTGACGGCCCTGTTCGGCGGGTTCATGGTCAGGCTTTGTTGTAGGTGTGCTTGGCCCACAGGTAGGAGAGGGCGGCGATGCCGGTGCACCAGGCGGTGGCGATTGCGGCGTTGTTGCCGATGGGGGTGCCGAGCAGGAGTCCGCGGATGGTTTCCATGATGGGGGTGAAGGGCTGGTATTCGGCGAACCAGCGCAGGAGGGTGGGCATGGAGTCGGTGGGGACGAAGCCGCTGCCCAGGAAGGGCAGCAGGATGAGGGGCATGGGTGCGTTGCTGGCGGACTCGGGGGTCTGGGCTTTGAGGCCGAGGGCGACCGCGAGCCAGGTGATGGCCAGGGCGAACAGGGTGAGCAGGCCGGCGGCGGCGAGCCATTCGACGGGGGTGGCGTTGGGGTTGAAGTCGATGGCCAGGGCGACGCCGAGCAGGGCGGCGATGCCGAGCAGTTGCTGGATGACGGCGCCGACGACGTGGCCGGTCAGGACCGAGGCGCGGGAGATCCGCATGGTGCGGAAGCGGGCGATGATGCCTTCGGTCATGTCGGTGGCGACCATGACGGCGGTTCCGGTGGCGGCGGTGGCCACGGCCATGAGCAGGATGCCGGGCAGGACGTAGTTGACGTAGGTGTCGCGGCCGCCGCCGATGCCGGCGCCGAGGGTGCCGCCGAAGACGTAGACGAACAGCAGTAGCAGGATGACGGGGGTGATGACCAGCTGGATGGTCATGGAGGGGTAGCGGATCAGGCGTTTGAGCTGGCGGCGGACCATGGTGGAGGAGTCGCGCACGGCCAGAGAGAGGGTGAGAGTGCTCATCAGAGGGCCTCGGCGTTCTGGTCGGTGTTCTGGCCGGTGTGCTGGCCGGTGTGCTGGCCGGTGTTCTGGCCGGTGAGGGTGAGGAAGACGTCGTCGAGGTCGGGGGTGTGGATGCTGAGGTCGGCCGGTTCGATGCCGGCGGTGTCCAGCCGGGTGAGCAGTTGGCGTAGTGAGGCGACACCGACGTCGGAGGGGACCTGCAGGGTGAGCCGGTCGTCGTCGGCCGGGTCCAGGAAGCCCTGGCCGAGCGTGTCGAGGGCGGTCTTGAGTGAGTCGTCGTCGGTGAACCGCAGGGAGACGTGGCCGCCGGGGATGAGGCGTTTGAGTTCTTCGGAGGTGCCTTGGGCGATCAGGCGTCCGTGGTCCAGCAGGGCGATCTGGTCGGCGAGTTCGTCGGCTTCTTCCAGGTACTGGGTGGTCAGGAAGATGGTGACGCCGGCGGTGACCAGGTCGCGGATGATCTGGTACATGGCGCGGCGGCTGCGCGGGTCCAGGCCGGTGGTGGGCTCGTCCAGGAAGATCAGGCGGGGGTCGCCGACCAGGGTCATCGCCAGGTCCAGACGGCGCTGCATGCCGCCGGAGTAGGTGGAGGCGGGCTTGCCGGCCGCCTCCACCAGGTCGAACCGCTCCAGCAGTTCGGCGGCCTTGCTCCTGCCGTCCTTACGCGACAGGTGGTGCAGGTCGGCCATCAGCAGCAGGTTCTCCTGGCCGGTGAGCAGCTTGTCGACCGCCGAGTACTGCCCGGTCACCCCGATCGCGCCACGCACGTCGTCGGCCTGCCGGTCCAGATCGAACCCGGCGACCTGGACGGTGCCGCCGTCGGCGCGGATCAGGGTGGACAGGATCTGCACGGTGGTGGTCTTGCCGGCGCCGTTGGGGCCGAGCAGGGAGAAGACGGAGCCTTCGGGGACGGCCAGGTCGACACCGTCGAGCACGACCTTCTCGCCTTTCTTGTCGGGGTAGGTCTTGCGCAGCCCGTTCGCTGCGATGGCCAGGTTCGTCATGATGGATGCTCCTCGGGGGGCTGGGGGTCGGGGGGCTGGGGGTCGGGGCCTGCTGGTCAGAGGCTGCGGGCGGTGATGTCGCCCTGGGAGGTGGTGGCGCGGATGTCCAGTTCGGCGGCGCCGTCGTTCTTCAAGCTGTTGGTGATGCGGCCGTAGGAGGTGCCGGCATCCAGCGAGGATGAAACTCCGGTGGCGGCGGAGATGGTGATGTCGCCGGACTGGGTGTTCAGCACGACCTGGCCGCCCATGGCCTCGGCGATGGTGATGTCGCCCCGTGCGGTGCTGATCTGGGCGGGGCCGCGCAGCCGTCCGACCTCGACGTCACCGTCGGTCGCGGTGAGATGGACGCTCTCGGCCTCGTCGATCTTGATCTGGCGGTAGGCGCCGTCGAACGCGACGTCACCCAGGCGCCCGACGGCCCGCAGTTCGGTGGCGGTCGCCTGGGCCTCGACCCGGGAACCGGCGGGCAGCTTGACCGTCACCTCCACGCTGCCGGACGGGCCGAGGATCTGGTTGCCCGCCGCGGCCACCACCCGCAGCACCCCGTCGCCGTAGTCGACGGTGGTCTGCTCGGCGGCCTTCACGTCGCGGCTCTTGGCGGGGTTGGCGGGCCGGACCTCGACCGCGGTGTCGGTGCGGTCGGCGGCGATGACCTGGATCCGGCCGGCGGGCAGGGCGAAGGTCGCGGTGATCGGGGCGGGGGTGGCGAAGGTGTTCATCGTGTGCTCCTTGTGCTTGCGGCTCGTTGTTTCGAACACTGGAAAAGCTACGTTGCTTTCCAGTTTCACACAACAAGATCTTTGCCCTAGACCGCTATCTATGCAGGTAGAAGCACTATAATCATTGCAACGGTCTGTCGTTTAACGCAACAATGAGAGCATCTTCCGTTGCAATGTGTTGAAGGTGAACGCTATGGTCGAGGTGTCGAGCAACACCGAGCAGCACCTACGGCGGCACCCGTGGGGCAGGAAAGGGGTCGTGATGCCGGGAGGCAGGCTCACCCAGCAGGAGCGCCAGCAGATCGCGGCCGGGCTGGCCGACGGCCTGGCCTACGCCGAGATCGCCCGACGTCTCGACCGTCCGACCTCCACGATCACGCGTGAGGTGATGCGCAACGGCGGCCCCACCGGCTACCGCGCAGAACTGGCCCACCGCGCCACACAGCAGCGCACCCAACGGCGCAGGCAGGCCGCTCCCCGGGGGGCGGAACCGGTCTCCCTCCCATATGGACGCGACGCCAAGGCCGTACAGGAGTACGAAGAGACCCTCACCACCGTCCTCATGACCTCAGGCCTGCCCACGATGATGGCCCGGGTAATGGCCTGCCTCTACACCACCGACGCCGGCAGCCTCACCGCATCCGAACTCGCCCGGCGCCTCCGGGTCAGCCCGGCGTCCGTCTCCAAGGCGATCGCGTTCCTGGAAGGCCTGGACCTCGTCCGCCGGGAGAGCGCCGAAGGCCGCCGCGAGCGGTACGTCGTCGACGACGACCTTTGGTACAAGTCGATGATCCGCAGTGCCCGGGACAATGACCAGTTCGTCCAGACCGCCCGCCAAGGCGTCGCCGTCCTCGGCCCCGGCACCCCGGCCGCCGCCCGCCTGGAGAACGCCGCCCGCTTCCTCGACTTCGTCACCGAAGGGCTCATCCGCGCCGCAGAGCAGGCCCGCGAGATCCTCAACACCAAGAGTTCAGATCGCGGCTAGGGAGCCATCCCGACGGCCGCACCATGCACGCGAATCAGCCGAGGAGTCTGGCGATCAACTCCTCTCGGGCGGACACTGGGCGGACACACCGAGCTTGCGGTAGATCGATTTGAAGTGGTCATTGACGGTGTGGGGCGACATTCCCAGGCGCCGGGCGATCTGTTTGGTGGCCTGCCCCTCAAGGACGTGGTCGATGACCGCGCGTTCCTTGGGAGTCAGGCCGTGCCAGAGCGCCATCGCGGGCAGCAGTTCGGTGCCGGTGGCCGCCTGGATCGTCACGGCCACCGCGCTCTCCTTATCGCCGGTCATCGGCTGGGCGCGCAGTACGATCCATCCGCGCCGGGTCGGGACGCGGGTGAGCGCGGGCGTGTCCGAGCGGCGTGCGGCCTGGGTCAGGTTCCAGATGGTGCTTTCCATCGGCATGTGCGGCGCAGCGAGTGCGTGGGCGGGCAAGGTCTCCAACTCGCCGATCCAATCGCGCGCCGATGGTGTGGCCGCCACGACCACCTCATCGGCTCCGACGACGAGCACGCCTGGCGGTCGGCCGAGCCTGCTGGGCTCTGGCGGTGCGCCCGTCGCATAGCGTCTCATCGCGGCGACGACGTCCCGGCCGAGCCGCTGAGCGCGGGCCGCCTCGGCCACTGAGAACGGCCGGGCTCCCCGAGGGCGGAGCAGGACCAGTCCGCCCCATGCGGTTCCGGCCTCGACCAACGCGACACGCAACTCGCTACCGACGCCCTGGTCGGCCATCACGGAGCGCATCGCGGCGTTGCGGCGCAGGCCCGGAGCGTCGGTGTTGAGGACGCCCACCCGGCACGAACCCTCCACCAGCCGTTCGAAGGGAAAGGGGTGATCGCCATCCAGCCGGTCGCCCAGGGTCAGCCGGCGGGCTGCCGCCGGGCTGTAGCCGTGCTCTCTTGCCAGGAAGCACCCGACGCCGGTGAGCGGGTCCACCGCGGCGAGCATGTACCCCTCGTGCGGTATTACGGTCCTGATCCACCGTGAGATCACCGTGCCCAGCTCCGTAGTGGAGCCGACCTCCGCTGCGGCCCCGATCACCGCGACGCCAGATGCGCTCTCTCCAGTGCCCACCCGGCCAGTATCGGCGACGCAACGCAGCTCAACGGGCACATAGTGCCATCACTCACTGCCGTGCCACGGCTTCGTGCCCACGACAACCCCCAAGAGCTGGGGATACCTCCGCGCCCGCTGCCCGGGCGACCGTTGGGGCTGACAGCGCGGGTCACCGCCGGTGCGGCGGATGACCCCAGGACAGGATTGGAGAGCACGATGCGCAGATCCTCGATGCTGGCGCTGCTGCCGGCCATCGCCATGCTCGGCGGGCTGTGGGCCTTCCCCTCGGCTTCGGCGGCGCCCGCGCCGCGTCCGGAATCCCAGCGGCTCGCCGGCGTGCTGATCAAGCCCCGGACGGCCGGCGACCTGTGCCTCGAAGTCGCCGACGGCAACACCGGCAATGGCGCCCTGGTCACCGTGTGGGGCTGCCATGGCGGCAGCAACCAGCGGTGGACCTTCGACGACAACGGAAGGATCAAGAGCGATCTCCCCGGCGACAAGTGCCTGGACGTCCGGGGCGGGAACGGGGGCAACGGAGCCGCCATCAACCTCTACGACTGCAACACCGCAAACGGGCAGAAGTGGCACTTCGACGGAGACAGGCTGGTCAGCGGGGTCAACAACCACTGCCTCACCATCGTCGCCGCGAACTTCGCCGGCGGGGGCGCCGTTGTGAACTGGGAGTGCGTCGGCCACGTCGAGCAGGCGTGGGAACTGTCCTGACCGACGACGTCACGCCGAGCGGTTCGCCTCAAAGGCGAGGCGAACCGCTCGGCGGCGGCGTTGCCGGTCTCACCCCCTGCTAGGCGTCGGCGGCAGCGGTCATCGCCTTGACCGCCTCTTCGGCCTCGTCGGCGGTGTGCCGTCCGAGGCCGCAGGCCGTGGCCACCGCGTATGCCTCGCGGCCCGCGGCGGCCTCGAACAGCCGCAGGCTCTCTACGCCGCCCGCCGGGTCGGCCGCCGCCGCGATCCCAGCGATGACCTTCCACTCCGGGGCGAGCCGGCTCAGCGGCCGGTAGAACGCCTCGGTACGCGGCGCGGGGTGCGCGCCGTAGGCCGCAGGGAGGTGCACCGGCGGCAGGCGCCGGCCGCGGCGGCGCAGCGCGTCCGCGAGGAGGTCGAGGTATCGGACGGCCGAGCCGAGGTCGCGGGGCGCGAACATCTCGGTGTTGCGGTAGTTGCCGTAGCACAGATGCAAGATCACTTGAGCGTCGTCGGGGAAGCGCGCGATCAGGCTCGCGACCTGGGCGGCCATGAGCCGCGCGGCCAGGGCCGGCCCTCCGGGAGCGCGCCTGGCCATGTCCATGCCGATCAGCACGGACGGCGTCTCAAGCTGCCAGACGACGTCCGGTCCGGCGTAGGCCGCCAGGTCCGCCACCTCGTCCACGACGGCCTGAGCGAACACCGGCAGGTACCGCAGGGACGACCACGGCCGGCCGGCGAACACGAAGATCGCCAGGTCGAGCGGGCTGGGGAGGCTGATCTGCAGACGGACGTCGGCGAGCTCTGGGCGCTCGGCGCGCAGCGCACGGAACTCGTCCACGATCTCGCGCAACCGTTCGGTGCGGCGCATCGACACGTCATCGGGCCGCAACCGCCGGCCGCGCCGAACGCCGTGGGTGCGCATGTCGTCGTAGTCGGCGTACTCGCCGGGCCGCTTGATCTCGAACGCCTCCCGCTCGGCGAGGTCCCGTAGGTAGGCGATGACCCAGTTCGGGTCGAGATCGCAGGGCAGGGAGATCAGCCGGTGGCCGCGGGCATGATCGAGGACCCACTCCATGGCCTGACGGGGGCTGGTCGACAGATCCGGCGGCAGACTACCGACAAAGTGAACGGAACGTTCCATACCCTCCATTCCACACAAGGCGTGATATCCAGGGTGCCAAATACACATAACCGTGATTCAGGATCGCCGGATGGTGGGTCGGCTCGGGGTGTGGGAGGAGAGCACCTGGCGGACGGCGTGGGGCGACGGTGACCGCGTCCAGCGCACCGACACACCACAGGCGGTCCGCGCTGGTCATTTGGAAGTGGTCGATGCGGCTTGCGAGTCGCGGACCTTCAGGGCGAACCATAGGTCGTAGCGGGCTGAGGGGCCGTTCAGGAGCGAGCGGCCGAGCATCGTTTCGACACGGGTCAGCCGCTTTCGCGCACCGGGTATCGAGATGTCGAGTGTCGATGCGGTCGGTTCTATGCGAGCGTTGTTGGCCAGCCATACACGGAGTGTTTTCAGGTAGGGCTTGGGGTCTCGCTCAAGGAGTGGGGAAAGTTGCAAGTGGGCCCAGCGGCCGACCTCGGGATCGTCCAGTAGCGCGTCAAGGGGCACCTGGTCGCCGTCTCCTCCCGGGCCGTCCAGGATGCGGAGTGCCAGGTGAAGGCTTGATTGCGTTCCCATGTCGTGGAGTGATCGTCCGAGGAGCCCTTCGATGTGCCGCAGCCGAGCGACCAGGGTGTTGCGGTGGATCTTCAACTGGCGCGCGGCGCCACCGTTGAAGTCCAGCCATGCTCGGAGCGTCGCGGTCAGTTCGGGTGCATCGGGATCCTGCTTGCGCTTGGGGCGGTAGGCGGACAGCGGTTCGAGCGTCGCTTCCGCCCATTCGCGGGCGCGGGGGCGCAACAGCGCGGCGAGGTCTCCGCTCGGGCTGAAACGCGCGTAGCCCGTGCCTTGCCCGCGCGCCAACGCGAGCGCGTGAAACGCCTGCCCGTACGCCGATTCCAGGTCGCGGAGCGCGACGATCTCGCTACCGCCGATACTGATGCCGTTCGATGGGCGGGCCCAGCCCCGGAGGGCCTCTTCCATCGCGTCAGTATCATCTGTGGCCGGTGCGAGAACGATGATGTGCCGCCTGTAGACGGGACATTTGACGATCCATGCCCGGCCCTCCGACGCCTCCTCGCAGTGAGTGACCAATTCGCCGCGCGCTTTCGCGGGGCTCTCCATGACGTAGACACGGACCTCGTCCGCCAGGCTCGGTCCGATCGCGCCCGCCACACGACGGGCGCCCTGGACATTGCCCGTCATGAGCAGGTGGAGGACGGCTTCCCTGGTGTGTCCGTCCGCCTGGTCCGCGCGTCGCCCGCGGCGTGCGTCCTCCTCCGCGCGCCAGCACAACCCGACGAGCCGGGACGCGTCCGCTATCAAGAAGCGCGTGGGTGGGGAAAATGGTTTCTCCCGCGTCACCACCAGCACGCCGGCGTTGTCCGGCGTACCGACCGACTGGACGTTCACGACGCCTGAGCCGAGGTTCACCGCGGCCGCCCCGGCCAATCCGCTCAGTACGCGTTGGATCTCGCCTTGCGCCTGGTCCAGGACGTCCTGGGGAAGTTCGGGAAAGGCGTGCCGTGCCCTGCCGATGCGGTCGAGGAGCGCGACGTTTCCGGTCACGCGTCGTGCCAGCCAGCGCAGAAGGCACTCAAGACCGTTCGGGCGCATCGCCTCCCGATGCATCTCCCGATAGTCGTCGATGGCGCGCGCCCGATCCTCTCTGATGACCGTCATGATCCGCGCCCACGCCCGGGACGAGGGAAGGTGTGTCATCAGGAGCGGTATGCCGGCACGTTCGGCCGACGTGGTCACTGCCCGGAGATCGGGTTCTCGGCCGTCCGGGAGAGCGGGGGCCAGCACGACGCCTGCGGAACCCATGCCGCCGAGTCTTCGCACGGCGGTGTCGAGCACCTCGGGCGGCGACTCGGCGGACAGCGACAGGATGGGAAGTACCCGCCGGAGAATGCCGGGAGCCGAGTCGGGCCGGACGGCCAGATCCGCACCGTCGACGAGAAGCGCCGACTCGACCTCCGACATGCCCGCGGCCTCCCCAGTGAGGAGACGCAACCCCAGCTCAGGGTGTTCCAGAAGTGCGCTGAGCGTGGGCACCATGAAACCTCTTCCGCCTCGCGTGGTGGTCCGCGCAGGACACCGTCCTGCGTGGACCGGTCCTACACCGGAGGAGCGAGGTAAGGGAAGTCGGGGCCGGGGACGCCCGCGGCGGAGCCGGCGTCGATACCCAGTGGTACGGCCTTGTTGAGCACCAGCGCGAACATCACCTCCGGTGAGGGCTCGGTGAGCCCGCGCCCGTTGCGAACGGCGAAGCCGAAGTTCGCCGGCGTTCCGATCCGGTAGCGGAGGATGTCGGGGAAGATCGTGTCGACCACCTGCTGCGCGTGCGCTCGCGGATCGTCGTTCGTGCGCATCGCCGCGACGACCTTGGTGACCACGTCGCTCACGAGCGGGCCGTAAAGCAGCCTGTCCTCGGTCGGGTGGGTCGTGTTGTAGTCGCTGGCCCGTTGCGAGTCGTCCGGGTGGAAGATCGTGTTCACGAGCGGAGTCGCGCACCGGTTGATCTGGCGCCAGCCACCGGCATCGGTCGCAAGCGCCGTCGTCCCCCAGAAACCGATCTCGGCGACGTCGAAGGCACTGTCGGGAATCTCCAGGACGATGGCTCCGACGTTCGTGCCGGCGAACAGGTTCGTCGCATGACCGTGGTCCACGGCGGCGAAATCGACGGGTGTGCCGTTCGCGACCGCCTCCTTGACGGCTCCGACGGCGGCGCCATTGATGTAGAACGGATCCGCGGCCGGGCCGGCCCAGACCCGCGCACCGCCCGTGCCGATGAGCTCCTGCCGGGTCCTGCCCTGTGCGATGACCGTTCCGGCACTGTCGCGAAAGCGCGCCGCGGCTCCGTCGATTCGGTGGACTTCGAAGGCCTGGTCGCCATCAGGATCGCGGTCCGCGAAGGTGAGAACATAGGTGCGGTCCTCGACCGCGTCGCCATCGGTGTCGATTCTGAACTCGTATCGCGCCTCCGGATGAAAACCTCCACCGCCGGACAGCGGATTCACGTTCATCACGAAGACCGTGCCCGTGCCGCCTCGGAAGACGTACACGTCGGAGATGTCCAGACGTGGATCCTGCCGAGCGAGTGGCGAATCGAGATGGTGGGACACTAATGCTCCATCGCGGGGTGTCGGGGAGGTCGTTCCTCCAGGAAGCAATGGATCACGGTAAGACCGTCGCCGGGAATGCACTAGAAACACTTTGCACAGCGAGGCGGACGTCCGGTTTCGAAATGCTGAATCACTCCTCTCGTTGTACCTTGGAACGATCCAAAGCGTCTTGTGGCGTTATGCTCCGGGCGCATTCATGCACGCCACACGACCTAGGGCAGGAGCCTGTGATGACCCTTCCCCACGCCTTCCGCCTGGTGACCCCCGTCGATGAGGACGCGCCGCGCCGCGCGGCACGGCTGCGGGAGCTGGACCTCCGCGAGGAGCCCGATCCCGAGTTCGACGAGTTCGCCCGCGAGCTGGCGCAATCGCTGGACGCCCCGTTCGCCATGGTGAACCTCATCGGTCCCGAGCGGCAGTACTTCGCCGGGCTGTACCCGTCCTCTCTCGACCGTGGCGTCGACCCGGCGACGGACCCGTTCCGGACCATGGCCTGCGATCACGGGTACTGCATGTACGTGGTGACGCGGCGGCATGCCATGGCCTTGAACGAGGTCATGGACTATCACCTCTTCGCCGGCAACCCGGTGGTGGACGAAATCGGCATTCGCGCCTACCTTGGTGCCCCGCTGATCGACCAGGCCGGGACGCTGGGCACTATCTGTGTCGTGGACACCGAGCCCCATGATTGGGGTGCACAGGGAGTCGCCTTCATCAAAGCCCGGGCCGCCGAACTCGTGGAGAGGATCCACCAACGGGCGAATCTGCGGAACGGGCACGGATATCCGCCGGGCGCAGCCTCCTAGAATCGTCACCAAGGACATCGATGCCCGAAATTCCCAGGTACCCCGCACATCCCGCCGGAACCGGAGACGGACGGCACCGTCGACATTCCGAGAACGGCGAGCGCCCTGCGGTCGGTTTCCATTCTTCGCACCTGTACCTTTCCATTGTCCCGGCGGTTCTCATCGCCTGCCTGGGAGGGGCCGCGGTGGCGGTCCTGGTCGTCGCCGGGACCTTCTCCCGGGCGGCCGCGGCGACAGTGGTCCTCGCCGCCGCCGGAGCGGTGGCCGTCGTGTGCGGTGCCATCGTCGCGGCGGAGAAGGTGACACGGCGGGAGCACGAGCTCCTCGGTCGTTCGGCGTCCGACAACGAGAATCTGCGACGGCGGCTGAGCGAACTCGAATCGGTGATCGCTCAGGGCCCGAGGGAGGTGCGGGTCGCGGCGGCCCCCTCGCAGCGGGTCGAGGTCTTCGTCAACCTCGCCCGGCGCATGCAGACGCTGTCCCATCGCGCGCTTCAGAAGCTCGACGAACTGGAGAACCGGGTCGAGGACCCGGACCTCCTCAAGGGCCTTTTCAGGGTCGACCACCTCAGCACGCGCCTGCGCCGCCAGGCCGAAAGCCTCGCCGTGATCGGCGGTACCGCGTCCAGGCGCCAGTGGAGCAGGCCGGTCAGGGTCTACGAGGTACTGCGCTCGGCTGTCGCAGAGGTCGAGGACTTCAACCGGGTCAAGATCATGCCGCCCGTCGAGGGGACGCTCGAAGGCGGCGCGGTGGCGAACCTCATCCATCTGTTCGCCGAGCTCGTGGAGAACGCCACCAAGTACTCGCCACCGCACACCAAGGTCGTGCTCCGGGTGGAGGCCGTGACGGCCGGCCTGGCGGTCGAGATCGAGGACCGCGGCCTCGGCATCCCGCGGGAGACCCAGCGCCGGCTGAACGACCTGCTCGCCGACCCGGAGCGATTCGACGCCGACGAACTGGTGCGCGACGGTCGTATCGGGCTGCTGGTGGTGTCGGCCCTCGCACGCCGGCACAAGATCACCGTCAGGCTGCAGACCAACATGTTCGCCGGCACCCAGGCCGTGATCGTGATCCCGAAGGAGCTGGTCGATCCGATCGGCACCGAGGGCGGTGCACGACGACCGGCGGCGCCGCCCGAACCCGCCCGGCCGATGTCTCAGCCGTCAGGCGGGGCAGGGGACCCAATGCGCGGCCCGGTGCGTCCCGCGCATGAGGAGGGCGGCGCCCGCCCGGCCCCGCCGCCCGAAGGCATCGCGACGTCCGCCATGCAGACGAGTGGATGGAACGACCCCGGCCCTCCGGCAAATGGCGGGCGCCGTCCGGACCTGCCGAGGCGCCGCCCGCAGACGAATCTGTCCCCCGAGCTCGTCAATGCCCCCGCGCCACGAGACGACGGTGCGGACATCGGCCACAACCACCGGCTCATGGCCGCCTTCAAGCGGGGCATGGCCAGCGGTCAGGAAGCGGACCCGGTGGACAGGACCGACGAGGCCGGTTCATAGAGCACGAAACTCGTTAGGAGCATCCTTTGAGCGCCGTTTCTCCCAACCAGGCCTCAGATCTCGCCTGGCTGCTGCAAGGTCTGTCCCAGGAGGTCCCCCTCATCAGGGGAAGCGTGCTGTTGTCCTCCGACGGGATCACGAAGGCCGCCTACGGCCTTGATCGCGCCAACTCGGAATATCTCGCCGCACTCGCCTCCGGGCTCTTCTCCATGGCGCGGTCCGCCGGCACGAAACTCGACGGGGGCAACAAGGTCCGCCAGGTCGTGGCCGAACTGGAGTCCAGTCAGCTGTTCATCTCCTGGGCCGGCTTCAACTCGGTTCTCGCCGTCCTGGCCAGGGCCGAGGCCGACCCGGCCATCATCGGAATGGAGATGGCCCGGTTGATCAAGGCGGTCCAGCCCTTCCTGGAAACGGCGGTACGCCCGTCGTTCTCCGCCTCAGGCAACGAAAGCCGTCGAAATGGCAGCCGGTGACGAGGAAGTCTGGCTCGACGACGACGCCGGCCCGCTGATTCGTCCGTACACGGTCAACGAGGGCCGCACTCATCCGACCGTGCACCTGGACATGCTCTCCCTGGTGGTCGCCACCGGCGGCCCCACCCCGGAGATGGATCCGGAGCACGTCAGGGTGCTGGAACTCTGCCATACCCCGATATCCGTCACCGAAGTGGCCGCGCACATACGCCTCCCCCTGGCCGTCACCAAGGTTCTCATCGCGGATCTCCTTGACCGCGGTGCCATGGCGACCCGAGTCTCGTCCCCACTGTCCGGCGCCGAAGACCGTGCCCTACTGGAGGCATTGCTCGATGGTCTACAACGACTCTGAGATATCTCCCACCCCGGTCAAGGTTCTGATCGCGGGCGGTTTCGGTGCCGGAAAGACCACCTTCGTCGGTGCGGCGAGCGAGATCGAACCGCTTGACACGGAAGAGGTCATCACCACGGCCAGTGTGGGGATCGACGACCTCGGCGGGACGGCGGACAAGTCCACGACCACCGTGGCCTTCGACTTCGGCCGGATAACCCTTCCCCAGCAGAACATCGTGCTCTACCTGTTCGGCACACCCGGACAGGAACGCTTCTGGTTCATGTGGGACGAACTGTCCGCCGGAGCACTGGGCGCGATCGTCGTGGCCGACGCGGGACGCCTGGCCGACAGTTTCTCGGTCCTCGACTTCTTCGAGAGCCGGGGCATTTATTTCCTTGTCGCAGTGAACGAGTTCGACGGCGGGTTTCGCTATGCGCCAGAGGAGGTGCGTGTCGCTCTAGGGCTCGACCAGCGTGTACCGATCGTGTCATGCGACGCACGAGACACTCAATCCGCAAGAGGGGTGCTTCGGTCGCTGGTCCAGTACCTTCTCCTCTCCGCTCGATCATCTTCCGCTGTCCCGTAGGACGAGGCGGCCGTTGCCGCGCCGTTCTGCTCGGCCACCCATGCCGCGATCTCGGCCCGGCTGGTGAACCCCAGTTTGCGGAGGGCGGCGCTCACGTGCGACTGGACGGTACGGGGACTGAGGAACAACACCGAGGCGATCTGCTTGTCGGTCTTCCCTTGGGCGATCAGCTCGGCCACGGCGTGCTGCTTGTCGGTGAGCAGCCGGTTCACCGGCCGCGGCCGGGCCGGAACGTCGGCCCGCGGGCTGGACGACTGGCTCAGCGCCAGGTCGATCGCGGCGTCGAGTTCCATCTCCGCGCCGTAGCTCTCGGTCACGTCGTACGCGTCGCCGAGGGCCGACCGCGCCTGTTCGGCGCAGGCCGCGTGGGCCTCCGCCCAGGGACGCAGCCGGTGGATGGCCACGCCGAGGGCCCGCTGCATGTTCCGCGCGGCGCCGAGGAGCAGGGCGGCCTCTTCGTGATGACCGCGGGCCACCGCGCACCACGCGAGCGACTCCACGCACCAGACCGACCCCCACCGTTCGCCGATGTCCCACTGGGCGCGCAGCGCGGACCGGAACATCGTGACGGCGGACGCCGGGTCGCCGTGCCGGAGCTCGGCCACGGCACGGGCCCATTGGGCCCAAGCGGCGGCCCAGCTCGCGCCGTGGGCGCCGGCGTCGGCGAGGTGCCGGTCGGTGATGGCGAGGGCGTCCCGCGCGGGCGCGGTGAACGCGGCGGCGATGGCGTGGAGCATCTCGGCCATCGGCAGCACACGCGTGTCGTTCATCGCGGCCAGCTCGTCGCGTACGGCGGCCCACAGCGCGAGCGCATCGGGGTCGCCGTGGACGAACAGGGCCGTCGTGGCGGTGAAGAAGCGGTGAACGGCCAGCGCGAACGCCGCCTCGCCGTCTCCGGACACCGCCGGCGCCAGGGCTCGACAGCGGCGCGCCAAGATCTCGGCGTTGACCTCGTCGCCCAGGCACAGCGCGATCCAGCCGGCCTGCGCGAGCACCGTCAGCCGGAGCGGTGCGGCCGCCGGGTCGCCGGCCAGGGCCGCCTCGGCTCGCAGCAGGGTCCGCATGCCCTCGCCCAGCGTCCCGCCGAAGAACCACAGCCGCATGGCGGTCAGCGCGGCGGCGAGCCGGGCGCCGGCCTCCGCGTCCTCCGGCGTCGTCGAGGCGGCGCACCGGTCCAGGACGGCCCTGTGGTTCGGCAGGTCCTGGCATGCCTCCCACAGATACCGGGTCTCGTCCTGCCCGTACCAGTGCCGGCTGCACCATTCGGCGCGGTCGAGAAGGTACGCGCTGAGCCGGCGGTGCGCGGCCGTCTCGTCGACCGACGGCGGCGCGGGCCGGCGCCCCTCCGGTGCCGGCCGGTCTCCGGCGCGCGCGCCGAGGCGGGCCAGCCCGTACTCCCGCACGGTCGCGAGCATGGTGTACCGCGTCGGAATGGAATCGGTGTCGGGGACGATGATGCTCTTGGCGGCCAGCTCGCCGAGGAGCATCGGCACCTGGCCGGCGTCGAGCTCGCCGTCCGCGGCGACGGCGGCGGCCGCGTCCATCGTGAAGCCGCCCGCGAACACCGCCAGCCGGGCCCACAGCAGCCGCTCGGCCGGCGAGCACAGCCGGTGGCTCCACTCGAAGCTGTCCCAGAGGGTCCGGTGACGGGCCGGGGCGTGCACGTCCTCCGTGAGCGTCCGCAGCCGGAAGTCCGACAGCATCGACACGATCTCCGCGACCGACATCATGCGTACGAGCGGCGCCGCGAGTTCGATGGCGAGCGGGATGCCGTCCAGCATCCCGACCAGGCGCGCGGCGTCGGGGGCGTTCTGCGGCGTGATCGCGAAGTCCGCGCGCGCGGCGGAGGCGCGCGCCGCGAACAGCCGTACGGCCTCGTACTCGGTCACGACGGCGCGTTCGGGCGCGGCCGGGACGCTCAGCGGCGGCACGTCGATCAGGTGTTCACCCGCACAGCGCAACGGCACCCTGCTGGTCGCGATGATCCGCAGTTCGGGGCAGCCGCGCAGGAGACGGACCACCAAGGGAGCCAGCGTCGGGACGAGGTGCTCGCAGTTGTCGAGCACGAGCAGGGCCGCCCGCCTGCTCAGCTCCGCGACCAGGACGTCGCCGGACTCCCGCGCCGACACGTCGTCGATGGGCAGCGCGTCCAGGATGACCCGCCCGGCCGAGGCCGGGTCGGTGTGGGAGGCGAGGTCGACCCACCACGCTCCGTCGGGGTGGGCGCGGCGCGCCTCGCTCGCCAGCCGCATCGCGAGCCGGGTCTTGCCCGTTCCGCCGGCGCCGGTCAGGGACAGCAGCCGTACACCCGGGTCGGCCAGCCGCGCCTTCGCCGAGGTGAGCAGCTCCCGGCGGCCGATGAAACCGTTGAGCTCGGCCGGAACGTAGCCGTCGCGCCAGCCGTCCGCCATGCGTTCCGTCACCGCTCCGCCTGTCCTCGCCGCCCGCCGCGGGAGCGGGGATGCCGAACGATCCGAGATCGTAGTGAATACGGTGCCGTCCGGTGGCGGAGTCGGCAGTTCCGTCCCATCGCTCGCGAAGCCCCCGTAGGGGTGATTCCGTACCGGGCTCCGTAAATCTACGGATGAGCCGGGAATCCCTGCGGCCCCACCATTTCCGTATGCATCAGGCACCGGCGGCGCCCCGCGAATCCGCCGCCCGCGGAGCCCAGCCGGATCACGGTCGCGGATGATGAGCGAAGCACTGCGGCGCGTCGGCGAGCCGATCCGCGATCCCGGGCCCACGATGACGTCGGCGGCCCCGTCCATCGCCCGCGTCATCGACTGCCTGCTGGGCGGCAAGGACAACTTCCGGGTGGACCGCGAACAGGCGAGGGCGGCGGTCGCCGCCGATCCCCGGATCCAGCAGGTCGTCGTCGAGAACCGCCGGTTCTCCCGCAGAGCCGTCCGGTACCTGGTCCGTGAGTGCGGCGTCACGCAGTTCGTCGACATCGGGACCGGCCTGCCGGCCGCCGAGAACGCCCATGACATCGCCCAGGGCCACGACGCGAGCGCCCGGGTGCTCTATGTGGACAACGATCCGATCGTCGTGGCCCACGGTCAGGCCCTGCTCGCTGAGAACGACCGCATCGGGGTCGTCCACGCCGACCTGCGCGACCCCGGCGCGATCCTGGGCCACCCGGAGTTCATTCGGCTCATCGACCTGGACGAACCTGTCGCGGTACTGCTCACCCCGGTCCTGCAGTTCCTGTCCGACGCCGACCGTCCGGAGGAGGTCATGCGGAAGATCCGCGAGGCGCTCCCCCCGGGCGGTCACCTCGTGCTCTCCCACGCGTGCCCGGAGGCGCGCCCCCGGCAGGTCGAGGGCGTCATGGACGTCTACCGGTCCGTCGTGCCCTCGGCCACGGCGCGCGAACGCGAGCGCATCGCGGGCTTCTTCGGCGACTTCACCTTCGCCGAGCCGGGCCTGACCTGGGTGTCGTCCTGGCGTCCGGACGTCGCGGTGCCGCCCCGGGTGGCCGAACGCGTCTGGCAGCTCGGCGGCGTCGCCCGCAAGCCGGACCCGGCCGCCGTCCCAGCCTGACATCCACCACGACGAGCCGACGCATTGGAGAACGAACGCACATGAGCAGGAGACCGGTCCGCCGTTTCCGTGAACTCGGAGCCGCGTGGCCGCCGGCCGGCACGAGGATCGTGATGCGGCGTGCCGTCGTGCTGGGCGGCAGCATCGCCGGCCTGCTCGCGGCCCGGGTCCTCAGTGACCACGCCGACGAGGTGGTCGTCCTGGAACGCGATGACCCGGACGCGCACGGGGCCAGGCCAGGGGTGCCGCAGGGAACGCAGGTGCACGTCTTGCTGCACGGGGGGCGGGTCCAGCTCGACCGCTGGTTCCCCGGGTTTTCCGAAAGCCTGCTCGCAGACGGTGCGGTGCTGTCGAAGGACGAGGCCATCCACATGTACGTCGACGGCACCCTCAAGGTGCCGGTCGCCGACGAGATCGTCAGCGCCAGCCGGCCGTTCCTGGAGAGCCGGGTACGGGCCAGGACGCTCGCCCTCCGCAACGTCCGGCTGATCCGGGCCCGGGCCTGCGGCCTGACGTTCGCGACGGACCGGGTCACCGGCGTGCGGTACACCGCCGAGGGCGATCCGGCCGAAGGGATCGCCGAGTTGCCCGCCGATCTCGTCGTCGACGCGATGGGCCGGTCGAGCCGGCTCGGTGACTGGCTCGAAGAGGCCGGCCGGCCCCGGCCGCCGATGCGGCGGGTCGGCATCGACCTCGGCTACGCCACCGCCAGCTTCCGGCGTGACGGCGCCCCGCTCGGCGTCTCCACCGTCCAGTCGGTCGTCCAGCCGGGCGCGGGACGCCGCCCGGGGGTCTGCGTGCTGACCGCGGTCGAGGACGGCCGCTGGTCCATCCTGCTGTCCGGATTCGCCGACGACCGGCCGACGCGGGACCCGGAGGAGTTCCGCGCGCGCTGCCGGCGGCTCCCGCCCTTCTTCGGGTGGGTCGCCGAGGGGTCCCCGATGATCGGACCGGTCGTGACCTACCGGCAGGCCGACTCCCGGCGCCGCGACTTCCACGCGGTGCGGCGGCTGCCGGCCGGTCTCGTCGCGGTGGGCGACGCGGTCGCCTCGTTCAATCCCGTGTACGGCCAGGGCATGTCGTCGGCCGCGCTCCACGCCTCCTGCCTGTCGGCCTACCTGCGGTCGGCGCCGTCGCTCGCCGAGCCGGCGCGCGACTACTTCGCCCGCGTACGGCTGGTCGTCGACGCCGCCTGGCAGACGTCGACGACCAACGACCTCGCGCTGCCGCACGTCACCGGCCCCTATCCGCGCGGCTTCCGGGTCGCGCACCGCATCAGCGACCTGATCCTGCGGGCCTCCGTGACCGACGCGGAGATCAACCACCGCTTCCTCCAGGTCACGCACATGCGAGCCCACCCGAACACCCTCATCCGGCCCGGTCTCCTGCTTCGCGCCATGCGCGCCGAACGGGCGGGCACGGCGGAGCATCCCTGAGCATGCCGATCCGACCACCCGGAGGAACCACCATGGACACCGTCCCAGGCGGAACCGGACACCTTCCGCCGCACCCGGAGCGTGTGCGGCTGTACGACCAGGCATTCGCCGAGGACCCCGCGCGGACATACGCGCGGCTGCGGGAGTACGGAGAGGCCGTGCCGGTCGAGCTGGCCCCCGGCGTTCCGGCGACCCTCATCGTCGGCTACGAGGCCGCGCTCCAGGTGCTGCGGGATCCGATGACCTTCCCCAAGGACCCGCGGGAATGGCAGCAGGACGTCCCGCATGACTGCCCGGTGCTGCCGCTGATGATGTACCGGCCGAACTGCATGTACACCGACGATCCACTGCACACGCGGCTGCGGCGGGCGGTCACGCACGCGCTGGACCACATCGACTCGTCCTTGCTGCGCGAGCAGGTGGGCGACATCGCCGACGAGCTCATCGCGGGATTCGGCGCCGCGGGCGAGGCCGACCTGCTCGCCGCCTTCGCACGACCCCTGTCGCTGCTGCTGTTCACCCGGCTGCTCGGCTGCCCGCCCGCCCTCAGCGAGCGGCTGGCCCGCGGGTTCAAGGACATCTTCGACGGCGTCGACGCGGAGAAGGCGAACGCCGAGCTCACCCAGGGCGTCGCCGAGCTGATCGCGTTGAAACGGCGCCTGCCGGGGCAGGACCTGACCTCGCGGATGCTGGCCGATCCGGTCGGGCTGTCCGACGAGGAGGCGCTGCACCAGGTGCTCCTCCTCATGGGCGCCGGGGCCGAACCGGAGCAGAACCTCATCGCCAACGGAGTCCACCTGCTGCTGACCAGTGAGAAGACGGCCGACGACGTCTGGGGCGGCAACCTGCTCATCGAGGACGCGCTGGACGAGCTGCTGTGGACCGACCCGCCCATCGCGAACTTCGGCTTCACCTATCCCCGACGGGACGTGGAGTTCCGCGGGACGGTCCTGCCCGCGCACCAGCCGGTGGTGATCGGTTTCTCCGCCGCCAACACCGACCCGCACTCCATGGCGGATGCACGGGTCGGCAACCGGGCCCACCTCGCCTGGGGCGCCGGCTCGCACCTGTGCCCCGCGAAGCGGCCCGCGCTCCTCATCGCGACGGCCGCCATCGAAAGGCTCCTCGACGGACTGCCCGGACTGACGCCGGCTTTCCCGGGCGGCGAGGCGACCTGGCGGCCCGGTCCGTTCCACCGTGCCCTGACAGCGCTGCCCGTCCGCTTCACCCCGACCACGGCCGGTCCCGGCCGCCATCGCTGAAGCGATCGGCCTTCAACCCAGAGTCGGGCGTGGCCGGGCTAGGCGACGATCGCGAGCAGGGCCGTGATGGCGCTGGTGAGCTCCGGGTCGCCGCTGGTCGTCGAGCGCTTGCGTGCCTGCTCCACGGTGATGCCTCTGGTCGCCAGCCGCCAGAAGGTGTCCTGGTCCATCGAGACGCGGGCGGTCGGCTCCTCTTGGGGCTCGGCCATCCGCCATCGTCCGTCCTGCCGGATCACGCCCCATCGTCCGCCCGCCGGGCCCAGCACCTCCAGGTGAGCCGTGCTGCCCTCCGGCCGGTCGTGAGTCCGCAAGGTATGCGGCAGGGCGCGGGCGAAGAGGTCCAGCACCGGAGCCATGAGATCGGGCTCGGTGGCGCCTGAGACGGCGACGGCGTCGCGCACCTGCTGCTGGTGGACCCAGAACTCGGTGTAGTCGCGGCCGATGTCGAGCCAGGCGGGGCTGTCGAGGTCGGTCGCGGCCCAGGAGACGTTCAGGTCGGCGGGAGCCTGGAGGTCCCGTCCCGCCCACACGGCGTCCAGCCGCGGTCCCAGGTGATCCAGCAGTTCGATCATCAGTTGCGGGCTGAGCTGCCGGGACGCCCGGACGAACTCGTCGTTGGTGCGCGCCAGATATGCGGGAAGCGTCTCGTCATCGGCGAACACCGCGCCGCCATGCCCGTCGCGGCTGCCCGACAGACGCCGCATGTAGTCGTTGAGCACGTGCGCGACGACATCGTGCACGTCCCATCCGGGGCACACCGTCGGCGCGGCCCAGTCGGCGGGGCCCAGGGCTCCGAGCAGTTCGAGCATCACGCGCCGTTCACGCGGGAACAGCGGACGAACGTCGAGGACCGGGCCGAAGATCATCATTGCGCGACCCTACCGACGCGCCTTTCCATGTGGCGAACGGGTTTGGGCATGGGGGCCGACGTGCCGGGTAGGGGACGGCCGACACAATGGAGAGGAGGCGAAACAAGTGAGCACAGCACAGGAGACCGGCGGCATCACCGGCACGATGGACAAGGACTACAACCTGGTCTGGTTCGTCGAGCAGTGCCTGAGCAACGCGCTGCGGCTGGAGACCTTCATCGCCGACGCCGAGCGCGCCGGCGACAACGAACTGGCCGATCTGTTCCGCCGTGCCCAGACCGAGAGCCGCAAGGGCGCCGAGCAGGGCAAGGACTACCTGCGGCGGCGGATGGCCGGCTGAGCGACCACCGGGGCCGCGCCCACTGATCGGCGGGAGACGACCGGCGCACGGGCGTGGTCTTCGGATCGGGGCCGTGATCGCCGTGGCGATCGCGGCCCCGCGCAACGGTGAAGATCGATCATGCGTCCTCGTTGTGACGGTGCCTGCCACTAGGTTGCCGATCATGATGGACGACAACGACGCCGTTTCCGTCGACGCCATGATCAACGGGGACCGTCCGAAGGTTCTCGCGGCGCTGGACCGAGCGCCGAGCACGATGGCGGCGATCCACCGGACTTCGCATCACGTGCACCGCGATATGGCCCCGTGGAAGCGGCGGCAGATCCTCGCGCTGGACGCGGCGCGGTTCGGAGACCGGGCGTTGTCCTCCCAGATCATCGCGACGCCCGTACCGGACGAACCGGACGCCGAGTGGACGGTGGACTGGGCGACGGGAGCCCTCGTCGAGCCTCGCTTGCGCGTCACGATCGATACCGGTCCGCATTCGGTCGGGGCGGTCGCCCCGGTCGTGATCGGCGGACGGCCGCACGTCGTCAGCGGTGGCGACTGCGAAGACGGCGGCCGCGGGACGGCCCGGCTGTGGGACGCGGTCACCGGGGAGCCGGTCGGCGAGCCGATGGAATGCGGCGACGAAACGTGGGTGCGCGCCGTGACGACGCTGGAGATCGACGGCCGCCCGCACGCGATCACCGCCGGCACCGACGAGAACCTGCGGGTGTGGGACCTGACCACCTGCCGACAGGTGCGCACGTACACGGCCAGGTTCAACTGGATCGACTCTCTGGCCACCGTGACGGCCGGTGGGCACGCGTACGCCGTCGCCAGCTACAGCGACGACGGCTCCACCGACGGAATGGTCGAGGGCTGGGATCTCACCACCGGCTCGGCGCTGTACTGCCCCGATGACGAAGGGCTCGCCGCGCTGGCCGCCGTGGTGATCGACGGCCGGGCGCACGCGGTCGCCGGCTTCCGGGACGGGAGCGTGTGGGTGTGGGACATGGCCACTGGCAATCCGGCCGATCCGAGCCCGCGCGGGCATGACGCGGCGGTGAACACGGTGACCACGGTCGTCCTCGGCGAGCGTCCCCACGCCGTCACCACCGCCACCGACGGAACGGTGTTCCTGTGGGATCTGACCACGGGCGAACGGGTCGGCGCGCCGCTGGTCAGCCGGCCCGAACCGGTGCTGGACGTGTCCATCGTCGAGATCGACGGGCGGACCCACGCCGTCGTCCTGGACCGCGACGGGATGCTCGCCGTCCTGGACTTCGACAGCCGTGACGAGGTGATCGAGAAGCTGTCGGTCGGCTATGCCGGCTGCGTGAGCGGCACCGTCGTCGATGGCCGTCCGCACGCGATCACCGGACATCCGGACGGGACCGTCCGCGTGTGGGAGCTGAGGCCGCTCCCGCCGGAGTGCCGCCCGGTGCCCGGCCACCGGAAGATGGTCGACGCGGTGCTGACGGCCGAGCTCGACGGGCGCCCGCACGTCGTCTCCGGTGACTCCGGCGGAGTCGTGCGGACCTGGGACCTCGCCACGGGCGCCCCGGGCATCGTCCTGGAGACCGGTGGGCTCGGTGCCGAGATCGCACATTCCACGATCGGCTTCGGCGGCCGCGAGCACCTCGTCACCGGCAGGGGCCGCGGCGCCGAGGCCGGGATGTGGGACCTGATCACCGGCAAGCCGGCCGGCGAGCCGTTCACCGTCGGCAACGGGTTGGGCCCGGCCGCCACGGTGATGATCGACGGGCGGCCGCACGCCGTCTTCTGCACCGACGACGGCCTGCCCGTCTGGGACCTCACCACCCGCGAGCGGGTCGGCACGCCGATGGACGGCGACGAGTACTGGGACATCGCCGCACCGGTGGAGATCGACGGGCGGCCGCACCTGGTCGTCGCCGCGCTGGGCGGCACGCTGTACCTGTGGGACCTCATCACCGGCCGGCCGGTGGGCCAGCCTCTGACCGGCCACGACCAGTCCGTCTACGCCATCGCCACGACAGCGGTGGACGGGCGGCCGCACGCCGTCACCGCCGGCCCGGACCGGACCGTCCGGGTGTGGGACCTGACCGCGGGAGCCCAGGCCGGCGCGCCCATCACCGCCCACGAGTGGGGCGCGAACGCCGTGGCCGTCGGCGACATCGGCGGCCGCCGGCTCATCGTCACCGGCGGCGACGACCACACGGTCAGATTCTGGGATCTCGCCACCAGGGAGCAGGTCGGCCGAGACCTGCACTTCACGTGGAAGGTCTTCGGCGTCGCCATCTCTTCGGACGGACAGATCGTCGTCGGCTTCGGCCACGAAGTCGTCGCCCTGAGCAGGACGGCGGCGTTCACTCCAGATCGCTTCACCCGGCTCTGATGCCGGATGCCGCGAGGTCCGCGTCGATCATCTCGGTGAACAGCGCCCCGGTCGCGGCCGCCAGCTCCCGCATCACCGAATCGGGCAGCACCGCGCCGCTCTCGAAGGCCCGCCGCACGGTCCGTGCGAGCAGGTCGGCCCGCGGCTCCCAGCCGTCGGCCGACGCGCCGTCCTCCTGGGCGCGCAGGAACCCCTCGAACGTCGCCTGATAGGCGTAGCCGACCTCGGCCACGTCCATATCGGCGCAGAGCAGGCCGTGCCCGGCCAGCAGCTCGAAGTAGCCCTGGGCCATCGTGGCGTGGCGGTCGTCCAGGTCGACGGTCAGCCTGCCGATCAGCTCGGCGTCGGCGAGCAGGAAGCCGCGCAGCAGCGGCCGCCGCGCGATGGCCAGGAAGTAGGCGTGCGCGAAGCGGTGGAGCAGGGCGGTCCGCGGTTCGTCCGCCAGGGCCTGGCGCACCTCGTCGATCGCGAGGCAGACCTCGCGGGTGAAGACGGCGGAGAACAGCTGGTCGCGGCTCTTCCAGTGCAGGTAGACGGTGCCCTTGCCGATGCCGGCCCCGGCCGCCACGTCGTCGATGCTCACCCGCCGGTAGCCGTGGCGCAGCAGCAGGTCGGCGGCCGCGTCGAGGATGCGGGCGGCGCGGGCGGCGCGTTCGCGGGGGTCACGGAGGCGTTCCACGCCATGACCATATGACCAGATGTCACTTCTGGTCAACTTCCAGTTAGTAGTTGACTAAATTTCAAATCTGGTCATACGGTCTCCTCAATCCCTGAGGAGGACCCTGTGAAGACTGTTCTGATCTCCGGCGCCGGCATCGGCGGGACCACGCTGGCCTACTGGCTCGCCCGGAGCGGCTTCCGGACCACGGTCGTGGAGCGGGCCGCCGGCCTGCGCTCCAGCGGCAGCCCGGTGGACGTGCGCGGCCCGGCCGTGGAGGTGGCCGAGGGCATGGGCGTGATGGAGCGGCTGCGCGCGGCGGCGACCACCGCGACCGGAATGACCTTCGTCAACGACTCCGGCCGCCGGGTGGGCGGGGTGAACACCCGCGCCCTGCGGCGGGCCGGACGCAGCCGGGAGGTGGAGGTGACGCGCACCGACCTGGCCGAGATCCTCTACGAGGCCGGCCGCGACTCGGCCGAGTACCTGTTCGGCGACACCATGACCGCCGTCCAGCAGGACGGGAGCGGTGTGGAGGTCACCTTCGCCAAGGCCGTGCCGCGCCGGTTCGACCTGGTGATCGGCGCCGACGGGCTGCACTCGATGACACGCCGCCTGGCCTTCGGCCCCGAGGAGCGGTTCGTGCGCCACGCGGGGCTGTACGTGGCGACGATGGCGCTGGACGGCCCGGCCGAGGACGAACGCAACGTGGTCATCCACAACTCGCCCGGCCGCATGGTCGCGCTCCACCCCGTGCGCGGCCGCGCCCTGGCCGCGTTCATCTTCCGCAGCCCGGAGGTGGACGGCTTCGACCACCGCGACACCGGCCGGAACAAGCGCATCCTGGCCGAGGCCTATGCCGGCGCCGGCTGGCGCGTGCCCGATCTACTGGACCAGGCCATGGCCGCCGACGACCTGTGGTTGGACTCGGTCAGCCAGGTGCGGATCGACCGCTGGCACGACGGGCGCGTGGCGCTACTGGGCGACGCGGCCTCCTCGGTGTCGCTGTTCGGTGACGGCTCCACCCTGGCCATGGCGGGCGCCTACACGCTCGCCAACGAACTCGCCGCCACCCCTGAGGGCGCCTTCGCCCGCTACGAGGCCGCCCACCGCGAGCTGGTCGACCCCAGGCAGGACAACGTGGCCACGGCGGCCGCACTGATGGTCCCCACCTCACGCATGGGCATCACCGCGCGGAATTTCGCCTCCCGCCTGTGGCCCGCCGCCGCAGCCGCCGGCTGGGTCCGCACCCGGCTGACGTTCGGGTATCCGAGCCGGTGATATGTGTTGAGAGGTCGCGACCCATCGGCCACCGCCAGGAGGCGTTTCCATGAGCACTGGCCCGCCCGCCACGGTGTCCATGGCGTTGCTGGTCCTCTACACCGATCACCTAGAAGAATCCCGCCGGTTCTACACCCGCCTGGGTCTGACGTTCCGCAAAGAACAACACGGCAATGGGCCGGAGCACTACGCCGCCGTGATGCCCGACGGGACGGTGCTGGAGCTCTATCCCGCCACCGAGCGACGCCCTGCCACCAGCGCTCGACTCGGCTTCAACGTCACCGGCCACACCATGACGCCCCCGATGAAAGCCGGTCGGCACCTGCTCGACGATCCCGACGGGCGAACCGTCGAAGTGCACGCCGGGCCGGCCGTGCCGCCGGAATCCGAAGAGTGACGAAACCGCTCGGATTCGCTCTCCCGTCGTTCGTCGCCGTCTCCCTCCAGTTCGTTCCATGTGCGGTGCCGCGAATCCGCTTGCCCGGGCCCGCAGCGGTCGGACGGTTCCAGCAGAAGATCATTACGAACAAGAGAACCGGAGGTTCGCATGTTGGAGACCGAGCGGCGTCAGCCTGGCCTCAGCGAGCAGGAGCGCAAGGTTTACGACGACGCGGTGACGGCCGGGATTTCGCCCCAGGACCTGGACGACTTCCTCGCCTACCGTGTCGAGCCGCTCTCGCTTCTCGACTACGTCATCGCCCGCGAAGGCGCGACCCGTCAAGAGGTGTGTGAGGCCCTCAGGATCGTCGCCGGCTTTCGTCTCCGAGACCGGCGCGGCGTTTGGCAGCGCTACTGCGGTGCACGCCTGCTAGGCGACGGGACGCAGCGGGAGGCGATCGAGATCGCCCACCGCAGCGATCTCGACAACTGGGGGTACTTCACCGTACGGGCACACGGCGAGTCCCCCGAGGGCGCGAAGGAACTGTTCGTGCACCTGTTCGACGCCCGCGAGTACCAGCAGGTCCAGTTCTGGGCGATCGCCTTCACCGGAACCGCTCCCAGCCGTCAGATGATCATCGAGGTTCTGGGGGCCGCGGGCGACTACACCAAGGTCGAGAAGGGGTCCTGCTCGACGAGGGAGAGCCAGCCCGGCCTGCGCTACGGCCGGCTGCTGGGGACCGGCGCCTCCCATGTGCAGGCGCTGGAAGTCCTCGTCGCCGCCCGTTTCGACGGCGTGGAGTTCGAGGACTACTACATGCGCCGCGGGTTCTCCGGCGATTCAGTCGCGGGAAGGCCCTGGCGCATGCTGCCTGGGGGGCCCTACGAGCGGGCTCCCCTCGGGCACAATGCCGCGCTCCGCAACTGCGGGGAGCGGTGACCTACCGGCCCTCACCTCCGTCAACCGGAGGTGAGGGCCGGCACGTTCGCGCCAGGCCGGAGGGCGCGGGGTAGGGTGCTCGCGCACGTCCACGCGAGGGGGAACATGGCGGCAGGCTACGAGGAGACCAAGGCCCGTCTCCTACGCGCTGCGGTGGATCATGTGGCCGCCAACGGGGTCAGCGACCTCAGCCTGCGCCGCCTCGCCACTGCCTTGGGCACCAGCCACCGCATGCTGGTGTACTACTTCGGCTCCAAAGAAGGGCTCCAGGCCGAGATCGTGCGGGAGGTCGAGGAGCGCCAGCGCGCGGTCCTCCACGAGATCTCCCTGAGCCGGGACCTTCCGGCCACCGCGCGAGAACTGTGGAGCCGGCTCACCGATCCGGCGATGTTCCCGCACGAGCGGCTGTTCTTCGAGGTGTACGCGCACGCGCTGCAAGGCCGCTCCTACTCCCCCGACGTCGCGGACAAGTTCGTACAGTCCTGGCTCTCCCAGCTGACCGAACTCAACATCCGATCCGGCATGCCGCCCGAAACCGCCCGGCCGACCGCCCGGCTCGGCCTGGCGGTCATCCGCGGACTTCTGCTCGACCTCCTCGCGACCGGCGACACCGAGGGCGTGACCGAGGCCCTGGAGACCTTCATCACTGGTGGATTCGTACGCGGCCACGAGTGAACCAGGCCAAAGCCTGATCGATCTCTTCGGGTGGGCGGCGGAGTGCGGTCACGGCGAAGCGAAGGCCTTTGAAACCGAACTGCTTGCGCTGCAATGTGCGCTGAACGTCCGGGTGATCGAGCCCGATGACGCCTGGCGCGGCCGCCGTCACACCGGGGGCGAGTTGAATGAGAAGAGATTTCTGGCCGCGCCAGGATTTGAGGTGAAGCGCAACGACGGTGGGCCACGGGAGAAAGACCGGCGGCGCTCCATCCATACCGCAACGTAGCCCATCGTGGGACAGATGCATCGCCACTTCGGGGATACCTGCGGCCGCCCAGGTCTGCTTTATCCGCCGCAGCCCGGCGAACCGGCTACGTGCTCCGTAAAGCATGATCAACCCCGGTGCGCTGATGAACACCGCGATCGGCCAATTATCACCCAGATCGCGCTTTACCAGAATGGCGACGGCGCCTCCACAGGCGATGATGAGGCCACCGCCGGCCACCTGCACCCATGCCGATATTCGCAGTATCCGCGCTACTGCGCGACGGGCTCGGGCGACCGACTCTTGATTGACGGGGACGACGAATTCTGGCGTGAAGTCCTGCTCGGGGAGCACCGGTATTCCGCCTTGATCAGCCATGGCCACAGCCTAGTGCCGGCCCCATTGCCCGTTGCGTTACTCGCGGCCGGCGCCGTGCACAGCCGAAGAGTGCACGGCCGAAGAGTGCCCGTCCGGAAGTCCCAGGAGCGGCAGCCGGCGGCGCTCGACCTCTTCCAGCTCGGCGATCTGCTTCGCGCGCCGCGGCCCGAGCTTGGTGTTGTTGATCTTGTCGTGCAGCTTCAGGATCGCGTCCAGCAGCATCTCCGGGCGCGGCGGGCAGCCGGGCAGGTAGATGTCCACCGGGACGATGTGGTCCACGCCCTGCACGATCGCGTAGTTGTTGAACATGCCGCCGGACGAGGCGCACACGCCCATCGCGATGACCCACTTCGGCTCGGTCATCTGGTCGTAGATCTGCCGCAGCACCGGCGCCATCTTCTGGCTCACCCGGCCCGCCACGATCATCAGGTCGGCCTGCCGCGGCGTCGCCGCCGCGCGCTCCATCCCCCATCTGGACATGTCATGGCGGGGGTCGCCGGTGGCCATGAGTTCCATCGCGCAGCATGCCAGGCCGAACGTCGCCGGCCACACCGAACTGCTGCGCGCCCACCCCGCGACCTGCTCAACCGTGGTCAGCAGGAAGCCGCTGGGCAGGCTCTCCTCCAAGCCCATGCATCACTCCAAGCCGCGATCGCCCGGGCACGCGGGGCATCCGGAACGAGCACCATGAACCGATCTTGTACCACATGGTACAAGGCGAGGGTCATGGAGCGACCGCGGCCGCGACGAGGGCCTCCAGTTCGGCGGCGACGTCGTCCAGCGGGCGGATGTCACCGCTCGCACGGCACATCGCGACGGTGCCCTCGACCGCCGCGACGATGAGGGTGGCCAGCCTGCGCGCCTGTGAGTCACCGGCGCCGTGCGCGCGCAGCGATCCGGCGAGCATCTCCTGCCAGCCGGCGAACACTTCGGCGGCCGCGGTGATGGCTTCGGGGTCGCCGTCGGCGGGCGGTTCCTCGACCGCGACGGCGAGGACGGGGCAGCCCGCCCGGAACCCGCTGGAGATCACGGTTTCGCGCCACAGGGCCAGGAAGGCCCGCAGCCCCGGGATGGGTCCGGCTCGCAGTTCGCGGTCCAGGGCCAGGAGCACCAGGTCGCCCGCGAATCGGACGGCCTCGGCGGCCAGCTGCTGCTTGCCCCGCGGAAAGTAGTGGTAGGTCGAGCCGAGCGGCGCCTCGGCGTGCTCGGCCAGGTCGCGGACCGTACTGGCGGCCAGCCCGCGCCGCCGGATCAGGTCGGCGGCGCCGATGACGATCCGCTGCCGCGACTCCGCGCCGCTTCGTGACACCCTCACACCACTCCCTATGACGTACGTCATAGGATACGCGGGGCCCCAGGCGCGTGCGGCGGCCGGAGAAGGCGGCTCCGGCGCCGTCGCCGCCACGCCCCGGAATCAGCGTCGGCAGGTGTAACCGTTCGCGGAGGCCGGGTCGCCGCCGGTGTAGCGCGGGAACAGCGGGTAGGCGCAGACGGGCTTGGCGGCCAGCACCTCGAACGGCGGCGCATAGTGGTTGGCGGTGGCCGTCACCGAGCTTCCCGGTGCCCTGCCGTTCAGTGTCCAGTTCTCCAGGACGCCGAACCAGTCGACGTTGCGCGGCACTCCGTTGACGGTCCCGGCGCTGGTGCCGACTCCGTAGGGGGTCTTGCCGCCGGCGTCGAGGGTGGCGGGGTCGATGCTTCCGCCGCAGCCGTGGTCGGTGCCTGGTGAAACGTACAGTCGCATGAACCCGCCGGTCGTCGCCTTGCCCATGGTCGAGACCACCGAGTCGTAGTACTTCATTCCCATCGCCGCGCTCTGGGCGTAGTCGGCGGTGCACTCCAGGACGATGAGCTTGCCGCCGCGCTTGTCGAAGGTCGACAGGTCGGGGTCGAGCGTGTCCATCATCGTCGAGACCTGCGCCATGCGTTGCCGGTACTCGGTCCGGTCGAAGCCGTTCACCACGTCCAGGCCGGGGTCGCGGCCGAACACGAACTTGGCGGCGCCGACGCCGTACTCGGCGTATCTGGGGTATCCGGTGTCGCCGTAGTCGAGAGAGGGGTTGTCGCCGACCTTCGATGCCAGGGACCAGGGTTCTCCCCCGAACAGGAACCCCGGGTAGTGGTCCAGGCCGCTTGGCAGCCTGAACCCGAGGTCGAGCCGAGTGAACACCGTGTCGACGACGTTGAGTTGCGCGGCGGAGAGGCAGCTGCCCGGCCGTGGCGCCCCGGCGCATTTCAGGGCGCGCACGGCCTTGAGGACCTTGGCCTGGCAGCCGCGGTAGTCGCTGAGGACGGCGTCGGCGATGCCGTCGCGCGCGTCGCAGGCACGCGCGGACGTGCGTCCCAGCAGGCCGATGTCGGCGGCGGTGAAGCCGCCCGCCTTCCCGTTGCGCTCGACGGCCTGGAGGGTGGCGATGAAGTTGCTGAACAGCCCGGTCCATCCGATGACCGGCACGCGTGCGAAGACACCGTCGATGTCTTCCGGGAATCGCTGCGCCATGAGCAGGCCCTCGCGTCCTCCCTCGGAACCGCCGACCCAGAACCGTTTGCGGGGACGTTCGCCGTAGTAGCCCTTGGCGATCTCCTCCCCCACGTCGTGGACCTTCTTGTAGGCGTCGGTGGCGAAGTTGCGGAACATCTCCGGATCGAGCGCGAAGTCGAAGGTCGCGCCCGCCCGCTCGACGGGGTCGGGTGAGTCGTAGCGCGGGCTTGCGGTGATGAGGTGGCCGGAGTCGGTGCCCACGGTCATGTAGCCGCGCTTCAGCGGGGTGAGGACGTCGCCGGCGTTGATGTCGCTGCTGATGTATCCGGCCGCGTCGGTCAGGCGTCCGTTGAACCCTCCCCCGCCGAACTGGGTGGACGAGCCGTTCCACTCGGTCGGCAGGTTCACCTCGAACCCGATCGGCTGCGCGCTCTTGGTCACCGGCGCGATGTTCCCGGTCAGCCTGCAGTGGGCCGGCTTGGCCGGCGTCACGACAGCCGAGGAGTTGGCGGCGTTGCGTGCGGGCTGCCCGTTCGCGCTGAGGACCGCGTCGGACGCGTTCTGGTAGACGGCCGAGGTCACCGTGGCGTCGGCCCGGAGCATCCCGGGCGTGCCGATCCTGCCGGCGGGGACGGTGGTGCCGCGCATGGCGGCGCAGGCGGATTCCGGATCGGCCACGGTCACGGCGGGAGCGCCGTCCCGGAGGGGCGCGCCCGCCGGCCCGGCGACGGCGGGAGCCGCCATCGCCGAGGCCAGCAGGATCGCCGCCGCGACGGCGCTGAAAGGGGCTCTTCTCACGGGGACTCCTTCGCCGACGGCGCGACGACCGCCGTCGCCCGCGGGGGAGCGGCGATCATGCTACAAAACTATGACGTAGCTCAGAAGTTCCGTCAATAATCAATCGGCCCCGGCGGTCACCAGGCGGTGGGTTTGCCCGGTGCGTGGAGCCAGACCCTGAAGAACGCGCCGAGGTCCTGCCCGGAGACCTGCTCGGCCAGTGCCTCGAAGTCCTCGGTGGACGCGTTGCCGTACTTCTTGGTCGCCACCCAGGTGCGGACCAGCCGCAGGAACCGCTCGTCACCGATCTTGTGGCGGAGCGCCTGGAGCGTCATCGCGCCGCGGAAGTACATCGCGCGGTGGAACATCTGGTCGCGGGTGGGGTCGGCGATCACGACGTCCCAGAACGGGGGCCGGTCCGGCTGGATGGGCGGCGGGTCGTCGTAGGACTGCTGGAAGGAGAGCTGCGCGGACTGGCCGCCGTGCCGCTCGGCCCAGTACCACTCGACCCACTTCGCGAAGCCCTCGTTCAGCCAGACGTCCTTCCAGCGGCGCACGGAGACGCTGTCGCCGAACCACTGGTGGCTGATCTCGTGGGCCACGCCCTTCTCGACGGGCGGGCTCTGGTAGGTCGGCCGTGTCTGGGTCTCCAGCGCGTTCTCGAGGTTCAGCGGCGGGCCGGAGTCGTTCTCGACGATGGACCCGGTGCTGGTGAACGGGTAGGCGCCGATGTAGCCGGCCAGTTCGTCGGTCACCCGCGTGGTGTTGCGCGGGGTGTCGAGCGAGTTGGGGTCCGACGCCACCTCCGGGTCGACCGCGTCGAGCTGCGGGACGCCCTTGGGGGTCGTGGTCGTGGAGACGTTGAACCGCCCGATCGAGTTGGTCACCAGGTACGTCGCCATCGGGCGGTCCTCCCGCCACAGGAAGGTGTCCTTGCCGCCGGCGGTCCGCTGCCGGAGGAGGCGGCCGTTGGAGATCGCCTTGAGGCCGTGCGGCACGGTCGTCTCGACCGTGAACAGCGCCTTGTCGGTCGGATGGTCGTTGGCCGGGAACCAGGTGGACGCCCCGTTGGGTTCGCCCATGACCGTGGCGCCGTCCTTGGTCGCCAGGAATCCGTACGGCAGGTCGAAGACGACCGGGCCGCTCAGCGGCTGGGGCACACCGTCGTACCGGACGGTCACGCCGAACGACCTCAGCTTCCGCAGCCCCTTCCGCGGCGTGATCTCCAGTTCACGCTCGCCCGTGCGCTCGAACGATGCCTTGTGGCCGTTCACGCGCACCGACCGGACGTTCATCTTGTAGAAGTCGAGGTTGAACCGGGACAGGTTCTGGGTGGCGGTGGCCGTGATGGTGGTCGTGCCGGTGAGCCGGTCGGTGGCGGGGTCGTACGCGGTCTTCAGGTGGTACCGCTCGACGTCGTACCCGCCGTTGCCGAGGTCGGGGAAGTAGGAGTCGCCGAGGCCGGATGAACCGGGCTCGTACCGGACGTCGGCCGCCGCCGCGGGCGCGAACAGCCCGAGCGTCGTCGCGCCGGCCGCGGCCACCGCCAGCGGAAGCCGGTGCGCGGACCTGGGAATCGCCATCGGATGCCCTCTCCGTCGATGTCGGACGATCACCTTGGGGCGATCTATACAAGATCATTACCGCGACGGACGGGAAATGTCGATCATGCTTCGGCCGGTGCTCGGCCGGACACCGACGCGCTGAGCTGGGCGGTTCGTGATTTTGGGGGAGTTTGCCTTCCTTTGGTGGTCCATGTAGCTTGTCGTCCCATCAAGGTGCTCGCCAGGCACTTCCGTGTTATGTGCCCCATGGGGCACGAACGCCTCATCCGGCACCGCCGGCCGACCATGCGCACGCCACGCGTGCAGGTCTGAGCGAGCGCCCGCAGGTGTTCCCAGCACGCGGCCCCGACGCGGCCGCGCACCCATAACCATCAGCGCCGCTCTTTCGCGCACGGGACACAGGTCCCGTGGCCGGGCCCAGCGCCCACGGATCGCAGCGGCAAACGCCGAGTCCGCCATCGCGCGGAGCCGGGGACCCAGCGTGCCGGACTCCAGGCAGTCCCGCACTGGGGTGAATCGGCCTGTTCTCAGGCCGTAGGGCGACTTCCACGTCCGAACCCGTCAGCTAACCCGGTAGGCGGCTTGGAAGAAGGAGTCCCCCTTGAAAGGCAAGCACAGCAAGAGCCGTAGACCTCTGCGTCTGAACCCCAGCGCCACCGGCGCCCTCGTGGGCCTCGCCTTCGTGGGCGTGGCGGCGACGACGGCGGCGCACGCGTCGATCCTGTCGTCCGGTTCGGACGGCGGCGACAAGGTGACCGCCGCCGTGGCGACGCTTCCCGTGAAGCGGACGCACGCAAAGAAGTCGGCACACGCATCGAGCGACAGCCGCGCGGACGCGAAGGCCACGGATGATTCAGGGAGCAGCCGCTCCAAAGTGATAGCCCGGGCCAAGACCTGGCACCCGCACACCGACCAGAGGATCCCTTACAGCCAGACGAGCACTCACAACGGATACCGCACGGACTGCTCGGGCTTCGTTTCAATGGCGCTGGGCCTTTCCAAGCCCGGCCTCAACACCGTCGGGCTGACGTCATCGAGGTACACCGAGCGCATCCAGATGTCCGAGCTGAAGAAGGGCGACCTCGTGATGGACGCGCTCGGGACCAACACGACCCGGCACGTGGTCATCTTCGAGAAGTGGACCGACAGCAAGCACACGTCCTACTGGGCGTACGAGCAGCGTGGCCACTACGGCACCGACCACCGCACGCGCGACTACGGCGTGTCGTCCGACAGCGAGTACAAGGCCTACCGGCCGACGAACCTCTGAGGAGACGGTGAGACACGCCCGGCCGGGGCCTCCCGGCCGGGCGTTCTCCCATGCCGCCCTCGCCGCGCATATGGAAGCCGTGAAAGGTGAGGGCGCGGGCGTATGGAGTCCGTCAAGACGGGATCGGCGGCCGCCGGGCCGAGGTTGTCTCGGTGAGACGCCGCCGAAGGGGCGGGGGCTCGGGCTGGAAGGATGGGGAGCATGGCCAGGGGGCAGCTCCGCGTCTACCTGGGGGCCGCCCCCGGTGTCGGGAAGACGTACGCGATGCTCTCGGAGGCGCGCCGGCGGTGCGAGCGGGGCACCGATGTGGTCGTGGGATATGTCGAGACGCATGACCGGCCGCGCACCGAGGCGCTGCTGGACGGGCTGGAGATCGTCCCGCGCCGGAGGCTGACCTACCGGGAGACGGAGTTCACCGAGCTGGACACGGCCGCGGTGATCGCCCGCGCCCCGGCGGTCGTCCTCGTGGACGAGCTGGCCCACACGAACGTCCCGGGCGGCGGGCATGCCAAGCGGTGGCAGGACGTCGACGACATCCTGGACGCCGGCATCGACGTCATCTCGACCCTGAACATCCAGCATCTGGAGTCGGTCAACGACGTCGTGGAGCAGATCACCGGGGTCGCGCAGCGGGAGACGCTGCCCGACGAGGTGGTCCGCCGCGCCGACCAGGTGGAGCTCGTCGACATGGCGCCGGAGGCGCTGCGCCGGCGGATGGCGCACGGCAACGTCTACCGGCCGGAGAAGGTCGATGCGGCGCTGTCCAACTACTTCCGGGTCGGCAACCTGACGGCGCTGCGGGAGCTGGCGCTGCTGTGGCTGGCCGGCAAGGTGGACGAACAGCTCGACCGTTACCGCGCCGACCACGGCATCGTCGGGACGTGGGAGGCGCGCGAGCGGATCGTCGTCGCGCTGACCGGCGGCCCCGAGGGCGCCACGCTGCTGCGCCGGGCCACCCGCATCGCCGCGCGGTCGAAGGGCTCGGACCTGCTCGCCGTCCACGTGGCGCGCGGGGACGGCCTGACCGGGGCGCGGCCGAAGGACCTGGCCCGGCAGCGGCAGATCGTGGAGGGCCTCGGCGGCACCTACCACCAGGTCGTCGGCGACGACGTGCCGCGGGCGCTGCTGGACTTCGCGCGCGGCGTGAACGCGACCCAGCTCGTCCTCGGGGTGTCGCGGCGCGGCCGGTTCGCGCAGCTGCTGCGCCCGGGCATCGGGGTGACGACGACGGCGCGGTCCGGCTCGATCGACGTGCACATGGTCACGCACGACCAGGCGCGGCGTGGGGTGCCGCGGCCCGGCCGGGAGCAGGGAGTGTCGGTGAGCCGCCGGCTCAGCGGATTCCTGCTCGCCCTGTTCGGGCTGCCGCTGCTGACGTACGGGCTGCTGGCGGCGCGCCCGGCGATCACGCTGCCGTCCGACATCCTGTTCTTCCTGGCGGCGGTGGTCGCGATCGCGCTGGTCGGCGGCATGTGGCCCGCGCTCGTCACGGCGGTCGTCGGGTTCCTGCTGCTCAACTGGTACTTCACGCCGCCGGTGCACAAGCTGACCATCGCCGAGCAGGAGAACCTGATCGCGCTGGCGGTGTTCGTCCTGGTCGGGGTCGGGGTCAGCATCGTGGTGGACCGTGCCGCGCGAAGGTCGCGGGAGGCGGCCCGGCTCGGCGCGGAGGCGGAGGTGCTGTCCACGCTGGCCGGCGACGTCCTGCGCGGTGAGCACGCGCTGGACGCGGTGCTGCGCCGGCTCCGCGAGACGTTCGGGCTCACGTCGGTCACACTGCTGGAACGTCCCGCGGCGGATGAGGGCTGGCGGATCGTCGCGACCGTCGGCGGCCGTCCCTGCGCCACGCCCGGCGAGGGCGACGCCGAGATCCCGGTCGGGGACGACCTGACGCTGGCGATCCGGGGGCGTCCGATGCCCGCCGGTGACCGGCGCGTCCTGGAGGCGTTCGCGGTGCAGGCGGCGGGAGCGCTGCGGCAGCAGCGGCTGCGGGCGGAGGCGGAGAAGGCGCGCCCGCTGGAGGCCGCCGACCGGATGCGCACCGCCCTGCTCAACGCGGTCAGCCACGACCTGCGCACACCGCTGGCGTCGGCGAAGGCCGCGACCGACAGCCTGAGCAGCACCTCGATCGCCTGGACGGACGAGGAACGCGCCGAGCTGCTCGACACCGCCCGGCAGTCCCTCGACCGGCTCGACCGGCTGGTCGCGAACCTGCTCGACATGAGCCGGCTGCAGGCGGGCGTCCTCGGCATCGCCGCCCGCCCCCTGGCGCTGGACGAGGTGGTGCCCCGCGCACTGGACGACCTGGGCGCCGGCGACGTCTCGGTGCTGCTGGACACCGACCTGCCCGAGGTCGAAGCGGACCCGGCCCTGCTGGAGCGCGTCCTGGTCAACCTCATCGCCAACGCGCTCCGGCACAGCCCGCCTGGCGGGCCCGTCCTGATCACCGCGAGCCCGATCCGCGACCGGGTCGAGCTGCGGATCGCCGACCGCGGCCCGGGCATTCCGCCCCGTGAGAGGGAGCGGGCGTTCCTGCCGTTCCAGCGGCTCGGCGACCGCGACAACCACACGGGCGTCGGGCTCGGGCTGGCGCTGGCCCGCGGGCTGACCGAGGCGATGGGCGGCGAGCTGATCCCCGAGGACACCCCGGGCGGCGGCCTCACGATGATCGTTTCTCTGCCCGTCCACTCCACCGGCGGAAGGAAGCCCGATGACGCGGGTCCTCGTGGTCGATGACGAACCCCAGCTGCTCCGGGCGCTGCGGATCAACCTGCGCGCCCGCGGCTACGAGGTGGAGGTCGCCGCCGACGGCACGGGCGCGCTGCGCCGGGCCGGCTCGTGGCGTCCCGACCTCGTCGTCCTGGACCTCGGCCTGCCCGATCTGGAGGGCATCGAGGTCATCTACGGGCTGCGCGGCTGGACGGAGGTCCCGATCATCGTGCTGTCGGGGCGGGCGGGCAGCCGCGACAAGGTGGAGGCGCTGGAGGCGGGCGCCGACGACTACGTGACCAAGCCGTTCGACATCGAGGAGCTGGTCGCGCGGATCCGTGCCGTGAGCCGCCGGATCTCGTCCGCCGAGTCGGTCGTGCCCGTCCAGGTGGGCGGGCACACGGTCGATCTGGCCGCGAAGACAGTGACGGGCGGCGTTCATCTGACGCCCACCGAATGGCGGCTGCTGGACGTCCTGCTTCGCAACCCGGGCAAGCTCGTCGCGCAGCAGCAGCTCCTCACCACGGTGTGGGGTCCGGCCTACAAGAGCGAGACGCACTACCTGCGCCAGTACATGGCGCAGCTGCGGCGGAAGCTCGAAAGCGACCCGTCCCATCCCCGGCACCTGCTGACGGAGCCGGGGATGGGGTACCGGTATCAGCCCTGACGTACCGGGTAGGCGCGGTCCAAAGCAAGGTTGAGCTTGAGCACGTTGACGGCCGGTTCGCCCATGAAGCCGAGGGCCCTGCCCTGTCGCCGGATCAGCCGCTCGACCTGCGCCGGCGCGATCCCGCGGGCCTGGGCCACGCGCTTGACCTGGATGGCGGCGTAGGCCGGGGAGATGTCCGGGTCCAGGCCGCTGCCGCTGGCGGTCACGGCGTCCGGCGGGACAGCCGGCTCGGCGGGGGCGTCACCGCGGACCGGCACGACGAGGCCCTTGGCGTAGTCCTCGCCGGGGCGGGCGAGCTCGACGCGCACTCCCTTGTAGGACGCGACGAACGGCGCCTTCACCACGCCCGCCTCCTCGTTGAGGCTGACGACCCGGGTGGGATGCGGGACGGTTCCGTCCGCGGCGCGGCTCCCGAAGACCGCCAGCACGGCGCCGAGACCGCCCCGTGTGCAGAACGGCCGCGCGCCGCTCACGCCGTTGAGCTCGCCGACGGCCTTGCTGCGCGCGCAGACCTGGGTGAGCAGGCTTTGCACGCCCTCCACGCCGGCCTTCGGGTCGGGCAGCGTGTCGACGACGTTCTCCGGCCCGAGGTTGCTCGCCCCGGACGCCGCCGGGTCGTACTCGCCGCTGGACGGACGGCTCTGGAAGTACTGCCTGAGCGGCCGCCCGTCCGGGCCGGTGAACGACTGGCCGATCAGCTCGCTGCCGACCGTCCGGCCGCCGATCGTGACGAGGGAACCGTCGGCGCGGCTCTCCAGGCCGGGCAGTCGTCCGGCCGCGTAGACGGCCAGCGGGTAGACGAGGCCGAGCACCACGGTCAGGACGAGCAGGGCCCGCACGGCGGCCAGGTGCACCCGGAGCCAACTGGGATAGCGCATATCAGGACATCCCCGGAAGGAACTGAACGAACAGGTCGATGATCTTGATGCCGGCGAACGGCGCGACGAGGCCGCCGAGCCCGTAGACGGCGAGGTTGCGCGACAGCAGCCGGGACGCGCCGCCGGGCCGGTAGGACACCCCGCGCAGCGCCAGCGGGATCAGCGCGACGATCACCAGCGCGTTGAACACGACCGCGGACAGGATCGCCGACTGCGGGCTGTGCAGCCGCATGATGTTCAGCGCGTCGAGCCCCGGATACAGGCCCGCGAACAGCGCCGGGATGATCGCGAAGTACTTGGCGATGTCGTTGGCGATCGAGAACGTGGTCAGCGCGCCCCGCGTGATGAGCAGCTGCTTGCCGATCTCCACGATCTCGATGAGCTTGGTCGGGTCGGAGTCGAGGTCGACCATGTTGCCCGCCTCCTTGGCGGCGGACGTGCCGGTGTTCATCGCCACCCCGACGTCGGCCTGCGCGAGCGCGGGCGCGTCGTTGGTGCCGTCCCCGGTCATCGCGACGAGCCGGCCGCCGTCCTGCTCCCGCCTGATCAGCGCGAGCTTGTCCTCCGGCCTGGCCTCGGCGAGGAAGTCGTCCACCCCCGCCTCGTCCGCGATCGCCCTGGCGGTCAGCGGGTTGTCGCCGGTGATCATCACGGTGCGGATGCCCATCCGGCGCATCTCGTCGAACCGCTCCCGCATCCCGTCCTTCACCACGTCCTTCAGATGGACGACGCCGAGGACGCGCGCGGCGCCGTCGGCACGTTCGCCGACGACGAGCGGGGTGCCGCCCGACGCCGAGATGCCGTCCACGATCCGGCCCAGGTCGGACGGGACGTCGCCGCCGTGCCCCCGCACCCATTCGGCGACCGCGGCGGCCGCGCCCTTGCGCAGCATCCTCTTGGGGTCGTCGAGGTCGACGCCGCTCATCCGGGTCTGCGCGCTGAACGGCACCCAGGTCGCGTGGGTCAGCTCGCCCGGCGTGCGTTCCCGCAGTCCGTAGCGCTGCTTGGCGAACACGACGACCGACCGCCCCTCCGGGGTCTCGTCGGCGAGGCTGGACAGCTGCGCCGCGTCGGCCAGCTCGTCCTCCGCCGTGCCCTCGACCGGGACGAACCCGGCCGCCTGCCGGTTGCCGAGCGTGATCGTGCCGGTCTTGTCGAGCAGCAGCGTGTCGACGTCGCCGGCCGCCTCGACCGCGCGTCCGCTCATCGCGAGGACGTTGCGCTGGACGAGCCGGTCCATCCCGGCGATGCCGATCGCCGACAGCAGCGCCCCGATCGTCGTCGGGATGAGGCAGACCAGCAGCGACACCAGCACGATCCCGGTGACGCCGTGCGCGTCGAGGGCGAGGGAGTCCGGAACGCCCGGGTTGACGTCCTTGGCGTAGATCGCCATCGGCTGCAGCGTCGCGACCGCCAGCAGGAACACGATCGTGAGCGCGGCGAGCAGGATGTTGAGCGCGATCTCGTTCGGCGTCTTCTGCCGGCTCGCGCCCTCGACGAGCGCGATCATCCGGTCGACGAACGACCGGCCCGGCTCCTGGGTGATCTCGATGACGATCCGGTCGGACAGCACCCGCGTCCCGCCGGTCACCGCGGACCGGTCGCCGCCCGACTCGCGGATCACCGGTGCCGACTCGCCGGTGATCGCCGACTCGTCCACGCTGGCGATTCCCTCGACCACGTCGCCGTCGCCCGGGACGATGCCGCCGGCCTCCACGACCACGAGGTCGCCGCGGCGCAGTTCGGGCGCCGGCACCCGCTCTTCGACTGCGTCCAGTAGGCCGGGCCGCCAGCCGGTCAGCCGGCGCGCGACCGCGTCGGTCTTGGCCCTGCGCAGCGAGTCGGCCTGCGCCTTGCCGCGCCCCTCCGCGACCGCCTCGGCCAGGTTCGCGAAGATCACGGTGAGCCAGAGCCAGCCGACGATCAGCCACCCGAACACACTCGGGTGCAGGACCGCGAGGACGGTCGTCCACACGGCGCCGATCTCGACGATGAACATGACCGGGTTGCGCCACAGCGTGCGCGGATCGAGCTTGCGGCACGCGTCCGGCAGCGACCTGAGCAGCTGCGCGGGGTCGAGCAGCCCCTTGCCGCGCGCCGACGCCGGCGGGCGGACGGGGGACGACGTCTGCGTCGTCATCAGCGGATCCCTTCGGCGAGCGGGCCGAGCGCGAGCGCCGGCAGGAACGTGAGCGCGACCAGGACGACCGTCACGCCGACGACCATCCCGACGAACTGCGGCCGGTGGGTCGGGAGCGTCCCGGCCGACTCGGGGACGTGCCCCTGCCGCGCCAGCGACCCGGCCAGCGCGAGGACGAGGACGAGCGGCAGGAAGCGCCCGAACGCCATGCACAGGCCGAGCGCCGTGTCGTAGAAGACGGTGTTGACGGTCAGCCCCGCGAACGCGGACCCGTTGTTGTTGGACGCCGACGTGAACGCGTACAGCACCTCGCTGAAGCCGTGCGCGCCGCCGTTGAGCATGCCAGCCCGCCCGTCCGGCGTCGCCATCGCCACCGCCGTCCCGGTCAGCACGAGGGCCGGCGTGACGAGGAAGTACAGCGCCGCGAACTTGATCTCGCGGGAGCCGATCTTCTTGCCGAGGTACTCCGGCGTCCGGCCGACCATCAGCCCGGCGACGAACACGGTGATCACGGCGAGGATCAGCATCCCGTACAGCCCGGATCCGACCCCGCCGGGCGCGACCTCGCCGAGCATCATGTTGAGCATCGTCATCAGGCCGCCGAGGCTCGTGAACGAGTCGTGGAAGGAGTCGACGGCGCCGGTGGACGTCAGCGTGGTCGCCCCCGCGAACGTCGCCGAGTTCGCGACGCCGAACCGTGTCTCCACGCCCTCCATCGACGCCCCGGCGGCGGTCGGGACGGTGCCGTGGTGCATCAGCTGGAGGACGTTGACCAGCGAGATGCTGACGAGGGCGATCGTGCCCATCACCGCGAGGATCGCGTAGCCCTGCCGGTTCTGCCCGACCAGGCGGCCGAACGTCCGGCACAGCGCGAACGGGATCACCAGAAGCAGGAAGATCTCCAGCCAGTTCGTCCAGGACGTGGCGTTCTCGAACGGGTGCGCCGAGTTGGCGTTGTAGAAGCCGCCGCCGTTCGTGCCGAGTTCCTTGATGGCCTCCTGGCTCGCCACCGGCCCGCCGGGGATGTTCTGGTGGACGCCCGCGAGCGTGCCGGCCGCGTGACCGCCGCTGAAGTTCTGCACGACCCCGCCGGCGATCAGGACGATCGCGGCGGCGAACGCGATGGGCAGCAGAATCCGGATGCAGGTCCGCGTCAGATCCACCCAGAAGTTCCCCAGGTGCCCGGTCTTCCTGCGCGTGAAACCGCGGATCAGCGCGACGGCGATGCACATGCCGACGGCGGCCGACACGAAATTCTGCACCGCGAGACCCGTCATCTGCACCAGGTGGCCCATCGTCGACTCGCCCGAGTACGACTGCCAGTTGGTGTTGGTGACGAAGCTGACGGCGGTGTTCCACGCCTGGTCCGGCTTCACCGGGGCGCGACCCAGGCCCAGCGGCAGATGTTCTTGAAGCCGCTGAAGCCCGTACAGGAGCAGAACGCCGACCACCGAGAAGGCCAGCACGCTGCGGGCGTAGACGCCCCAGGTCTGCTCACCGTCCGGATCGGCGCCCACCGCACGGTACACGGCACGTTCCACCCGGTTGTGCCCTGAACTGCTGTAGACGCGATACATGTAATCGCCCAGGGGCCGGTAGACCACGGCAAGGGCGAATAGCAGAGACCCGATGAAAAGGATCCCCGCGAGGGTCGTACTCATTCAGAAACGCTCCGGGAAAAGCAATGCGGCGACGAGGAACAGGATCAGCGCCGCCGCCAGGACGAGCCCGACGGCGTTCTCGGCGGTCAAAGCCTCTCCACGCCCTTCACCACCAGGCCGAGCAGCACGAACACCGCCACGGTCAGCAGTACGAAGACCACGTCACTCACGAAAGTCCCCCCAAATCGAATTTTGCTGCCGGCAGCCAGGTATGCACTTTTTCTCCTGAAATCTGCCGACAAGGCACACCCTAGGGACGCGCTCCGGCCGTGACGCCTTCAGCTACGCGATATTGACACCGTCCCCGCCGATCCTGACGCCGGCCTGACGCGCCCGGCTTGCCCGGCGGGGGTTCGGCTGCTGGCAGAATCGCGGTGTGGCCAAGACTTGTCCCTGCGGTGTCGGCTCCCGGTATCGCGATTGCTGCGGACGGCTGCACCGGGGTGCGGCGGCGGCCGAGACGGCCGGGGAGCTGATGCGCTCGCGGTTCACCGCGTTCGCCGTCGGGGACGAGCCGTATCTGCTGAGGACGTGGCATCCGGCGACGCGCCCGGAGCGGATCGGCTTCGAGGACGGCACGCGGTGGACGCGGCTGGAGATCGTCCGTGAGGAGGGCGGCGGCCCCGGCGACAACAAGGGCGTCGTCGAATTCCGCGCCCATTATCTGGCGGGCTCGGAACCCGGAGAACTGCACGAGGTCAGCCGGTTCGTCCGGCATGACGGCGCGTGGGTCTACGTCCGGGGGAAAGTGAGCTGACATTCCGCCTTGCGGGCTAGGCGGTTCGGTCTCGCGGGGGAAGGCCGCCCCCGGTGGGCGCTGCGAACGTGTGGGAGGCGGACGAAGGGCGTCCGCGGAAAAGGGGATCCACATGTCGCGGAAAAGGCGTGTTCTGGTCGCCGGCCTCGCCGTGCTGGGGATGGCCGGAGCGGTCGGCACCGGCAGCGCGATGGCCCAGGACAAGGCCGCGAGCCCGAAGGAGGCCCACGTCACCGGGGACGCTTGGCTGAAGTACCCGGGCGATCCGGAGTACCCGTACCGGCGGTTCGTCGTGGACGCGCACGGCGGGCCGTGGAAGTTCGTCAACGGCAAGATGGTCATGGGAGCCGCACGCGGAACGGTGCGGTTCGACCATTACTCCCCGGACGAGCCCGGCGGGCCGTCGAAGCACCACTGGGGCTGGATCAAGGTCGACTACGTGATGGCGTCCGGCCCGATCGCGGTCGTGTCCGGAATCCGGCAGGACGACGAGCACGGCATCCCGCCGAACCAGAAACGCGCGAACCTGACCTTCTACCAGTCGCCGCGCGGCCACAAGTACGACCGGATGGGCTTCTCGTGGGGCGTCGTGTTCCCGCAGTGCCAGCAGATGGGGAGCGGCCCGGCGCCGTTCAGCACGGCCAGCTCCGGTCCCTTCGGGAAATGGCTGAAGGGATACACGGTGAAGGACGCGCCGCTGACGCTTCCGTCCGGTGAATTCCAGCCGCCGGACAACCCGGCCGACTGCTCGTTCGCCGACGAGTAGGCTCCCCGTACGTGGACGACCTGGACTGGGAGGCGCACCGCCCGGCGGTGTTCGGCGCCGCGTACCGGCTGCTCGGCAGCGTGGCCGAGGCGGAGGACGTCGTCCAGGACGTCTGGCTGCGTGCTTCGGCGGCCGACCGGTCCGGCGTCGCCGACCCCCGCGCGTGGCTGGTCACGATCGCCGCCCGGCTCGCGTACAACGTCCTGAAGTCGGCGCGGGTGCGCCGCGAGGAGTACGCCGGGCCGTGGCTGCCGGAGCCGCTGCCGACCGGCCCGGACGCGGCCGAGCGGGTGATCGTGGACGACTCCGTCGGCACCGCGATGCTGCTCGTGATGGAGGAACTGACGCCGCCGGAACGGGTGGCGTTCGTCCTGCACGACGTGTTCGAGATCCCGTTCGACCAGGTCGCCGGGGTGCTCGGGAACTCGTCGGCGGCCTCCCGCAAGCTCGCGTCCCGCGCCCGCAGACGGGTGGCGGACGCCCGCGACGACCGGCCGAGGGCGAGCCGCGCGGAACGGGAGCAGGTACGGTGCTCACCGCGTTCCGCGCGGCCGCCGAGGGCGGCGACTTCGAACGCCTCCTGAAACTGCTGCACCCCGAGGCCGTGTACGTGGCCGACGGCGGCGGCAAGGCCGTCGCGTCCCGCCGACCGGTCGTCGGCGCGGAGCGGGTCGCACACCTGCTGGCCCGGATCATGTCGCACTACCGCGTCGACCGGATCGGCTTCGTCGAGATCGGCGGCGAACTCGCCCTGGCCGCCCACCGAGACGGCCGCGTCATCTGGGTCGACACACTCGAAATCACCAACGGCCAGGTCACCACGTTCCGCCGAGTGGCCAACCCGGAAAAGCTAGGCCACATGTAAGCCTCCACAAACCCGGCCACATGCGAGCCCGACGGCCGGCCGCCCGTTCAACCCTCACGACCACGGCGAACGCGTCGGAACACAGCCGTCCGGCGGGTCGATATCCGAAGCCCGGTCACATGTGGGGGTGGTGTCTTGTCTTCCTGGCAGCAGTCGAGATGAGGGAGACGGACATGTCGCATGTCGTGGTCGTGGGCGGCGGTTTCGCCGGGGTGTGGGGGGCGGCCGCGGCTGAAGCGGATCCTGGAGCCGGTCGGTGTGGAGCACGTCCGCGCGGCGGTGCAGGACATCGACGTGGACGGCCGCGTGGTGATCGCGGACGGACGGCCGGTCGAGTACGACCGGCTGGTCCTCGCCGCGGGCAGCCGACTTGTCCGGCCGGACATTCCGGGCGCCGAGCGGCTGTTCGACGTGGACACCCTGGAGGGCGCGCAGCGGCTCCGCGGCCACCTCCGCGGCCGCGACGGCTACACGGCGGTCGTGGTCGGCGCCGGGTTCGCCGGTCTTGAGATCGCCACCGAACTCGCCGGGCGCGGGCGGGTCGTCCTGGTCGAGAAGGCCGGCGAGATCGCCCCGGACCTGGGTCTCGGGCCGCGACCGGTGATCGAGGTGGCCCTCGACCGGCTCGGGATCGAACGGCGCCTCGGCACGAGCGTGGCCGAGGTGACCGAGGGCGGGGCGCTGCTGGCCGACGGCTCGTCGATCCCCGCCGACGCGGTCGTGTGGACGGCGGGCCTGGAGGCGAGCCCGCTCACGTCCCGGATTCCCGGTGACCGTGACCGCCTGGGCCGCCTGAAGGTCGACACGCGCCTGCGGGCCCACCCGCACGTCTTCGCCGCCGGGGACGTCGCCGCCGCCCGCGCCGACGACGGTCACTGGACGGTGCAGAGCTGCCAGCACGCGACGCCCATGGGCAAGACGGCCGGGCACAACGCGGCGGCGGACCTCCTCGGCGTCGCGCTGATCGACTTCGCCCCGGCCCCGTACGTCACGGACGTCGACCTCGGCGCCGCCGGCGGCGTCTACACCCGCGGCTGGGACCGGCTCGTCGCGCTGTCCGGCGCGGGCGGCGCGGTCACGGGGCGATGAGGACGTCGAGCATTCCGGCGGCGGTGGTCGTCCAGGGGTAGCGCTCGGCGCGTGCGCGGGCGGCGGCGCGGCGTCGGGCGGACGGCAGGCGCAGGACCTCCTGGACGCCGTCCGCGAACGCCGTCGCGCGCGGCGCCACCCGGGCGCCGGCCCCCGGGACGACGAGTTCGTGTGCGGCGCCGCGGTCCGCCGCCACGACGGGCGTCCCGCAGGCGAGCGCTTCGAGGACGGCCAGGCCGAACGACTCGATGGGGCAGGTGGCGAGCGCGACGTCGGCGTCCGCCAGCAGCCGGGCCACGGCGGCGCGCTCACCGACATGGCCGTGGAACCGGACGGGAAGCCGCTCACGCCGGGCCCATTCCCGCAGCCTGGGCCCGCACGGCCCGTCGCCGACGACGTCCAGCCGGACCGGCACGCCACGGCGCCCGAGTTCCACCGCCGCGCCGATCGCCAGGTCGGGCCGCTTCTCCTTGGACAGGCGGCCGAGGTGCACCAGCCTGACACCGTCCTGCCCGGACTGCGGGCGGGGGCGGAAGGTCGTGAGGTCCACGCCCAGCGGGACGCGGTGCAGGGACGGCGCGCCGACCCGGGCGAACTCGGCGGCGGCGAACGCCGAGGTGACCACGATCGCGTCGAACTCCGCCGCGAGCCGCCGGTTCCAGCGGTCCGCGAGGGTCTCCAGCGGCATCCAGGACGGCACGCGCGGTGCGAGGATCGCGTCCAGCCGCTCATGGGAGAACAGCACCGCGCGGACGCCACGACGCCTTGCCCAGCGGGCCGCCACGGTGAGCGTCGCCTTGTCGGAAACCTCGACGACGTCCGGGCGGAGCTGGCAGAGGACCCGCAGCACCGGACGCGGATCGAGAACGAGCCGGTATCCGGGCGCCACCGACGGCCCGGGGACGGTGATGACCGGCCCGCTCTCCGTGTCGCGGCGCGTGTAGGCGGGCCCGGGGACGACGAGGGCCCGCCGGTGCCCCGCCGCGTGATAGCCGGCGCCCAGCATGTCGACGGCCGTGCGGAGCCCGCCCGAGACCGGGCTGTACAGGTTGGCGAGCTGGACGATCCTCACCCGGACACCAGCGACTCGTAGGTCACCGGGCGGCCGCCCGAGGCGACGGCGGCGTCGATGGCGGCGAGCGCCGCCCGGCGTAGACCGGGCCTGGTCAGGTCGGCCGGGTGCAGGGCGATGCGGAACGGCGTCCGCGTCCTCGCGAACGCGCGGGCCGCGCCGGTCATGAGGCGGGCGCCCGCGCGTTCGCCCGTCCCGCCGGGCCGATGCGACAGCGCGGGCATCCGGTGGACCGGGCCGCCGGGCAGGCCGTGCACGCCCAGGTGGCTCGTCCAGTAGGCGAAGCCGAGGGCCGCGAGGGCCCGTCGCGTGCCCGGGGAGGCGAGCCAGCCGGGCGGGGTGAAGCCGGTCACGCGGATGCCCGCGTCGGCGAGCAGGCCGAGACCGGCCTCCAGCCGCCGGACGGCCTCGCCTTCGGTCAGCGACCAGAACTCGCCGGCGCCCCTGGCCAGCATCCGGTTCACGCCGCCGCGCCACCGGGGGCCGCCGGGCACACCCGCGTGCAGATAGCCGTGGAGGGCGAGTTCGTGTCCGCGCCCGGCGGCGGCGTGCAGGAAGGAGACGAGGGCGTCGTCCTCGGGCAGGGAGGCGCCACCCCCGAACGGGCCCGGGATCGCGAGCAGCGTGCAGGGCGCGCCGCGCTCGTCCAGGTCGGTGAGCCAGCGCGCGGTGGGTTCCGCCGTGGACGGGGCGACATCGTGGATGGACACGACGAACGGGAAGGTTCTCACGCGGCCTGCTCCGTGCGTCGTCGTTCCCCTGTGCCGTGCACGATCTCTCTGTAATGGCCCATCAGTTGCTCGCAGACCGCGTCCCAGCCGCGTCCCCTGACCGACTCCCTTGCCTGGACGGCCATCCGCCGGCGCATCTTGACGTCGTCCACGAGCGTCGACACCGCCGCGCGCAGTTCGGAGCCGTCGTCCGGCGCGTACAGCAGCCCATTCACACCCGGACGGACGAGGTCGAGCGGGCCTCCCGCCGCGGCGGCGACCACGGGGACCCCCGAGGCGAGCCCTTCCTGCACCGCCTGGCAGAACGTGTCGTCCGCGCCCGTGTGGACGAACACGTCGAACGACGCGACCAGCTCCGACAGCTCCCTTCCTGTGCGGAACCCCGTGAAGACGGCGTCGGGCATCCGGCGGCGCAGCTTCTCCTCCTCCGGCCCGGCCCCGACGATCACGACCTTCGCACCGGGCACGCCCACGAGCCTGGTGAGCATCTCCGGCCGCTTCTCGGCGGCGAGCCGTCCCACGAACCCGACGATGGCCCGGCCGTCCGGCGCGAGCCGCGCGCGGAGCTCCGGCGACCGGTGGACGGGGCTGAACCGTTCCTGGTCGACGCCCCTCCCCCAGCGGGCGAGCCGCGGCACGCCGCACCTTTCGAGTTCCGCGAGCACGGGCGAGGACGGCGCGAGCGTGCGTTCCGCGCGTGAGTGCAGCCGGCGGAGCCACCACCAGATCAGCGGGTCGGTGCCGCGCAGCCCGTAGCGCCGGGCGAACCCGGCGATGTCGGTCTGGAACACGGCGAGCGCCGGGACGTCCAGCCTCCGCGCGGCGGCGAGCCCGGACGAGCCGAGCACGAACGGCGAGGCGATATGTGCGATGTCGGGCCCGAAGTCGCGCAGGATCGCGGTGACGCGCCGCGTAGGAACCCCCACGGCGAACGACGGGTAGAACGGCGGGAAGAAGCCCCGGACTCTTTCGACCGGGGCTCCGGCGTAGTCGGCGGGCCCGGGACCAGGCGCGACGACGACGGCCTCATGGCCATGGGCGGCGAGGTGTTCGAGAACGCGGCACACCGAGTTCGTGACCCCGTTGACCTGGGGCAGGAACGACTCGGTCACGATGGCGACCTTCACGGCCGAGAGGCTCTCCGGCGCGCCCGACGTCCGGACCGCCTCCCGACGCCGCCGAGGAGAACTTCACGCGAACGGCGGACTCACCTCGGTGATCACGCCGTCGCTCTGAGCCGCCATCCGCAACGCACCAGCAGGACCGTGAGCAGGGCGGGCGCGACGAGAACGGCCGCGCGCAACGTGGTGAGGTCGGCGAGCGTCCCAAGGAGGGGCGGCGCGATGCCGATCGCCACCCCCGACGCGAGCGCACAACGCGCGGCGGCCCGGACCGGCTGCGACGCCCACGCGGCCAGCGCCTGCCCCAGGATGACCGGGTAGAGCAGCGCCACACCGAGCCCGACCAGCAGCAGCCCGGCGACCGCGACCGGCGCGGGCGACGTCCACAGCACCGCGAACCCGGCGATGCCGACGAAGGCGGCCACGAGGAGCAGCCGCTCGGGCCGCCCCGCGACCCTCACCACCGGCCCGGCGGCCGCCCGCCCGACGGCCATCCCGAGCACGAACGCGGCCGACAACGTCGCCGCGCTCCCCGCCCCGAACCCCTTCACACTCCCCAGGAAGTCCGCCGCCCAGAACACCATGCAGAACTCCACCCCCACGGCAAGCACAAGATCCCCCCACCACCCCCAGAACACCCACCCACCCCCACCCCCGACGGCAGCGGTACCGGACGGATCGGCGGGCGTGGTTTTGGATCGGACGGGGGTGCGGAGGGAGGTGCGGGCCAGGAGGAGCAGGAGGGCGGCTGCGGTGAGGGGTGGGAGGACGAAGGCCGTGCGCCAGCCGAGGCCGTGGGCCAGGGCGGCGCCGATGAGGATCGGGGACAGGACGGACGCGGCGCTGGCGACCGCGTTCGCCTCGCCGATCTGGACCGTTCCATCACCGTGGTGCGCGGCCCGCAGCGCCGCCGGGACGAGCTGGACGAGCCCCGCCCCGCCGAGACCGAAGATCAGCGCGCCGGCGGCCGTGCCGAGGCGTCCGCCGGCGGCGGCGAGGAGCGCGGCGCCGCCGACGAGCGCGGTCAGAGCCGTGGGCAGCGCGTATCGTCCGAGCCGTTCCGTCAGGCGGGGCCCGATCAGGCCGATCACCACCAGTCCGAGCGCGAACGCCGACGGGTAGAGGGCGGCCTCCGCGCGCGGCAGGTCCCGTTCCTCGCGCAGCTCCGGCAGAATCGAGCCGAACGAGGCAAGCAGGTAGCCGAGGCACCCGAACATGGCGTACAGGGCGATCGTTCCCGCGGTCCGTTCGGAGGTCGTGTCGGAGGCGCCTGCTCGATGCGTGCCCTCGTCGGGCGCCCGGTCCGTGTCCATGTCACGACCTCCCGGATTATGCTCGTGCAGCGAGGATAACCCGCCGAGCGAAGCTCGTCCTTTGATTGGTGGTGGGTGGGGGCTGGAGGACGGTCTGTCCGGCGAGGATGTCACCATGCAGCCGAAGACCGCGCACTCGGCGCGCGCCCTGCGCAGCCAGGGGGCGCTCGCCGTGCTCCGGTACGTCCATGCGCACCCGTCCGCGACACGCGCGGATGCGACACGCGCCCTGGGCCTGAGTAGCGGCAACGCGGCCGAGATCACGGCCCGGCTCAAGGCGTCGCGGCTGGTCGAGGAGGAGGCGCCACCCCTTACCGGTGGACGCGGCCGTCCGTCCCCCACTCTCACCGCGCATCCCGACGGCCCGGTCGTCTGCGTCGTCGACATCAGCCACGAGCGGTGGCGCGTGGCCGCCGTCCAGCTCGGCGGCGGCCTCGTGACCGAGGAGGCGGGGCACCACTCCGGCTCGCCGACGATCCTCGGGGCGCTCGCCGAGCATGTCTCGGCCCTGCACACCCGTTACGGCCGTCGGCTCCGCGCGGTGTCCGCCTGCGTCGCGGGAACCGTCAGCGGGACAGCGATCGTCCAGGCATCCGGCATGGGCTGGCGCGACGTCGACCTCGACCCGCTCAAGCCGCCCGGCGTCCCGCTGCTCGTCGGCAACGACGCCTCCCTCGCCGGGCTGGCGGAGGCCAGGCGCGGGGCGGGCGCGGGGGCGCGCGTCGTCCTGCACCTGACCGTGGAGGTCGGCGTCGGCGGCATCCTCGTCGTGGACGGACGCCCGGTGGACGGCGCGACCGGCGCAGGCGGCGAGTTCGGCCACATGCCGTTCGGCGATCCCGACCTGGAATGCCCGTGCGGTGCGCGGGGCTGCTGGGACCTGGAGGTCGACGGCCGCGCCATGGCCCGCGCACTCGGCCGTCCCGCCCCCCGCGATCCGCGGACGGCGGCCGAGCAGATCATCGCCGCGGCCGCATCCGCTCCGGCCTCGCGCACCGCCGTCGCGGCCGCCGCGCACGCGCTGGGACGGGGCATGGGCGCCCTGGTCAACGCCCTCGATCCCGACGTCGTCACGCTCTCCGGCCTCGCGCCCGCCCTCGCCGAGACGGCACCGGTCGCACTCGAAAGCGGCTACACCGCCGCCCTGATGCGTTATCGCCGATCGGCCCCGCCACCCGTCCGCCCATCGACCTTGGGCGCGCAAGGCCCCCTGACGGGCGCCGCCGACGCCGCCTTCGACGTCCTCCTGACAGAAGACGGCCTGGACGCCTGGACGAGTGGCTAGGCCTGGCTCCATTCGGGGACTGCGCCGGGCTGGTGCAGGCAGTAGTCCGGGGCGGCCTCCAGGGCCTTCTCTTCGCCGCCCGGCGTGTAGGTGACGATGAGGCGGAGCGGGCGCCATGTCGTGTTGTACGTGGAATGCCAGACGCCCTTCGGAATGTGGACCGCGTCGCCCTCACGGAACGGGAACGGCTGCCCGTCGTCCACCATCTGCGCCGCCTCGCCGGAGATCACGTAGATGACCTCCTCGGTGTTCGGATGGTTGTGCCGCGCGTGTCCCTTGCCCGGGTTGACGATCACCTCGCCCAGCGTGCTGCCCGCGCCGGGCACGGTGGACGGCGTGACGAACCATTTGATCGATCCCCAGTCGAAGGTCATCGTCGTCACGTCGCCGGGATTCACCAGCATTCAGAGCTCCAGATTCTTGAAGGCGGCCACCTGCCGCGTGATGGCCCGCTCGGTCGGCAGCCGCTCGACGGAGGACGCGCCGAAGAAGCCGACGACACCCTGCGTTCGCGACAGGACGTATGCGGCGTCGTCCGGCTCGGCGATGGGTCCGCCGTGGCAGAGGACGAGGATGTCGGGACGGGCGGCGAACGCGGCGTCGCGCATGGCCTGCACGCGCTCGACCGCCTCGTCCAGCGTCAGGGCCGTCCCGGCGCCGATGCTGCCCTTGGTGGTGAGACCGACATGCGGGACGAGCACATCGGCGCCGGCTTCGGCCATCGCCCGCGCCTGGTCCTCGTCGAAGACGTACGGGGCGGTGACCAGGCCGCGCTCATGGGCGAGCCGCACCATCTCGATCTCCAGGTCGTACCCCATACCGGTCTCTTCGAGGTTCTGCCGGAACACCCCGTCGTAGAGCCCGACGGTCGGGAAGTTCTGGACGCCCGCGAAACCCATCGCCTTGAGCTGGTCGAGGAACACCGGCATCACCCGGAACGGGTCGGTGCCGCACACTCCGGCCAGGACGGGCGTGTCCTTCACGACCGGCAGCACCTCGGACGCCATCTCCACCACGATCTGGTTGGCGTCCCCGTAAGGCAGCAGGCCGGCCAGCGATCCGCGTCCCGCCATCCGATACCGGCCCGAGTTGTAGATGATGATGAGGTCGACGCCGCCCGCCTCCGCGCATTTGGCGGACAGCCCGGTGCCCGCACCTGCGCCGATGACGGGCTTGCCCTCCGCGACGGCGTTCCGCAGCCGGTACAGGACGGTCTCGCGGTTCACCGGGAGCCTCCCGAGATCATCTGGTGCAGCCGGTCGGCCATCGCGCGGCCGAACGCCGGATCGTTGATGTTCATGTCGAGCGTCTCCGACTCCGCCGCTCCCTCCAGCGCCACGAAGCACGCCTCGTCCGCGACCGGATCGTGGAACGGCATGCCGGGCGCGTCCAGCGCCGACACACCCCCGAGCGGGACGAACAGCACGGTGGGCCCGGTGGTGACGGCCAGCTTGGACGCGATCCGCCGTCCCAGCTCGCCCATCTCCTCCGGCGTCGTCCGCATCAGCGTCACGGTCGGGTTGTGGACGTACAGCTCGCGCCCCTCGAACCGCTCGGGAACCGTCTCGCGCGGGCCGAAGTTGACCATGTCCAGCGCCCCCGGCGCCACGACCTGCGGGACGCCGTGCCGCCCGGCCGCCGTGAGCCGGCCGGGCCCGGCCGAAAGCACCCCGCCGACGAGATCGTCCGCCAGTTCCGTCGTGGTCAGGTCGAGGACCCCGGCCAGCAGCCCGCTCTCCACGAGCCCTTCGAGCGCCCGCCCGCCGGCCCCGGTCGCATGGAAGACGAGCACTTCGTAGCCCAGTTCGTCCAGCCGCTCCCGCGCCGCGTCGACCGCCGGCGTGGTGACCCCGAACATGGACGCCCCGATCAGCGGCCGTTCGTCCACCACGCGCGCCGACCGCGCGTCGGCGTACGCCTTCGCCATCCCGGCGGCCGCCGCCGCCGCGTTCCCGAGGATCAGCCGCGACACCCGGTTGATCCCGGCGATGTCGACGACGCTGTAGGTCATCGTGACGTCCTTGGCGCCCACGTAGGGCGCGGCGTCCCCCGATGCCATCGTGGAAACGATCAGCTTCGGCAGGCCGATGGGCAGATCCCGGACGGCCCGCGCCGCGATCGACGATCCTCCGCTCCCGCCGACCGCGAGCACCGCGTCCATCTCCGGCAGCCCCGCGAGAACGGCCGCGGCCCCTTCACCCATCGCCGTGACCGCCGCGCCCCGATCCCCCGCGTCCCGCAGGGACTCAAGCGACGCGCCCCCCGCTCGGGCGACCACCTCTGCGGAGACATCGGCGTCCACTGCGGACGGCCCGGTACCCCCGTCGACGAGCACGGTGTCGCACCCCAGCTCCCGCACCCGCTCACGAAGCCACGTGTACTCCGCGCCCTTGGTGTCGAGCGTCCCCAACAGCACAACGGTCGCCATCGAGCCCTCCCATCCCGATACCGATTCCCCGGCTGATCACCCGGCAACCGGCGCGGCGAGGGCCCACCGGCACGGCGAACGTCACCGCAGGTAAGACGCCAAGATCCATCAAATGGGACAATGGGGACATGGCCCAGCCCTCCCTCTCCGGGATCCTGCGCAGCACCGTCGCGACCGTGCTCACCCTGCTCGCCGGCATCGCCCTCGTGGCGCTCGCCGTCTTCTTCGTCGCAACGGAAGCCCCCGACGGCACCCGGAACCTGGACGCCTACAACGCCGCACCGCGCTGCCCGGCCGCGCCGTCCAAGCCCGCCGAGTGCCGCTGGACGGAGGAGTTCACCGTGTCCGGCATCCACCGGACGTCCAAAAGGGGCCAACTGGATCGCGCCACGCTGACGGACGCGGACGGCACCAGGTGGGAAACGGCCTACACCAACAGACGCCCCGTCTTCAGTGACCTCAACAAGGGCGACCGGATCACCGGCACCATCTGGCGCGGCCACGTGACCGAGATCGCGGCGAACGGCGACACCCAGACCACGGACGCCGCCCCGGCCGACTTGCGCACACGGCTCCTCATCGGCGCCCTGATCGTGATCCCGCCCGGCCTCCTCGTCACGGCCGCCTGCGTCTGGCGCCTGACCCGCCGCGCCGTCCCGGACCCGACTCCAGGCATGATCGCCACCCTCGGCCTGGCCATCGGCGTCTTCTTCGTCGGCCTCCTCACCCCGCTCCTGACCAGCGCGGCCGGCGAGAACTTCTGGGTCATAGCAGCCGCCTGGCTCCCCTTGACCGCCATATCAATCACCGCGGCCCGCATCTACACAACCCAAAAACGAACCCTCACCCCCCAGACCACATCGCCATAACCCGCACCACCGCCGACGTCGACCAGCGCCGACTCCCGCGTGTGATGCCCGAACCACGTCCCGCCGTACTGCCGTCCGAGCAAGCGGACCCGTCTCGTCCAGGACTCCCAAGCTCACGGCTCGATGTCCCAGACGAACTCCGCCCACATGGTTTGACCGGTCTCATCGAGGTCGTGGCCGATCTTGTCGGCCACCTGCTCGACGAGAAACAGCCCTCGCCCGTACTCGGCCACTCCGTCGAGGACGGCTTCCGGGCGGTTCCACTGACCGGACCCGGCATCGGCCACGGAGATCCGTGCCCAACCGGGCCGCATCGCCACCGTGATGAACAATTCACCGCCGACGCCACCGCTCGGGGTGTGCCGCAAGGAGTTTCCGGCCAGCTCGGAGACCACGAGTTCGGCATCGGCAGCTCGTGGAGAACCGTCAAGGAGTCCGCGAACGAATGCGCGAATCGCAGGAACCATGGCTGGAAACCCTGGGTAGGTCTGCGACCATTCCATGACCAGAACACCCCTAAGCGATCAACTCATGACGTTGAGTAACGACCAAGCTGAGTACACAGCTTGATAGTTGAGTACTCAGGTTGTCAAGCTTGAGTCGAGAATCTGCAGCCGCCTCGCCACCCGGAGTCACAGTGACCCAGCCCGCGTACCTGCGCATCGCCGACAATCTGCGGCAACGGATCGTCAAAGGCACTCTCGCGCCCGGCGATCGGGTTCCCTCCAGGCACGAGCTGGCACGCGAGCACGGCGTCTCGGATCGTGTGGCCGTCGAGGCCGTCCGGCTTCTGGTGGCCGAGGGTTACCTGGAGTCCCGCTCGGGCAGCGGCACGTACGTGCGGCAGCGCCCGAAGGTGAAGCGCCTTACGAGGAGCTGGTATCGCGGGCAGGCCGGGGCGGGCTCCCCATTCCGCGCGGACATGGAGTCTCAGGGGCGCGCCGGGACATGGCGCTCCATCTCGGAGACGAGCACGGCGTCGTCCAGTGTGGCTGAACGACTGGGTGTTGCCGAGGGCGACCCCGTGATGGAGACGCGGTACACGTTCCTCGCGGACGACCGGCCCGTCATGCTCTCGACATCATGGGAGCCGTTGGAGATCACGCGTGATACTCCAGTGATGCTGCCCGAGGAGGGGCCGTACGCAGGTGCCGGTGTCGTTGCGCGGATGCGGGCCATCGGGCAGGACGTGGCGCTGGCCACCGAAGTGGTCTCGGCACGGGGCATTCTCGCGGACGAGGCCGAGCGGCTCGGCGAGCCGGTCGGATCGATCGTGACCGTGATCCAGCGGACCTACCTCGGGGAACGGCCGCTTGAGACCGCCGAGATCGTGGTTCCCGTCGAGCGGTACGAGCTGGTGTACGCCATCCCCGTCGATTGACGGCCAGCCGGGAGCGGACGGCGGGGCCGAGCTGCTCGACGCCGCCGGAACCGCCCCCGGATTACCAGGTCCGGGTCACTGGAAAGTGGTCGTGGAGGTGGGGAGGGCTTTTTGGCCTGTGACGAATTCGCTCCATAGGCCGAAGCGCAGTGGGGTGCCGGGGCGGGCAGAGGTCTCGGCGAAACCGATCGGGCGGCCGTGACGGTGGGTGGTGGCGCCGAAGGAGAGCCGGAACCGGGAGGTGCCGGCGCGGTCCTGCGGCGGTACGGAGGTGGGCGGCAGGATCTCGTCCAGCGCCCACCTGTAGGTGCCCTGGTAGGGGGTGGAGACCCGTTCGAAGGTCTGCTCCAGGATTACGCCCGTTTCGGGGAGGACCACCAGGACACCGGGCAGAGCGCCGATGCGGGTGTTGAACGCCAGGACCGGCTGTTCGCTTCCGTCGAAGGAGGTTCCGATGCCCCTGCCGACATGTGATCCCGGTGGGCAGGCGTCCGCGCCGTCCGTGACGATGGTCGTGCGCGCGCAGGTGGGGAACGCCTCGGGATTGAAGGAGATCGCCCGGTCGAAGAGGAACACGAACCGGCGGGCGCCCGCCGGGACCGTGCCCTCGGCGGTGCGGCTGCGGCGGTCGAAGGCGACCGTCACGCTGCGCCCTTCGTCCTTCGTCGCCGTCACCTGAAGCGAGTCCAGGTTGCGCGGGCCCGTCACATCGGGTTCGAAGGGCCGTTGAGGGCCACCGGGGGCGGGGTCGGGCGGAGCCGTCGCCGCGGCGGCAGGTACCGCCAGGACGACCAAGACCGTGGCCGCGAGCCCTGTGCGAAGCACGCTTTTCATCACGCCTCCAAGATCAGCTGTGACACCAACCAATCAGTGACGGCGGAAAGGCGACATAAAGCCGTCGGCGAAGTACGTGCGGCTGGAGGGGGCGATCCACAGGAGGGCCCAGACGGTCAGGGTCACTGCCCAGCCGATGACTATGAGTGTGCGGAGCAGGGGGCGGCCGTCGTGGGTGAAGACCACGAACCTGCCGGCGAACTGGACCGCCAGCAGGGCTGTCAGCCAGGCTCGGGCCCAGGGGCGCGGTCGGCGCAGGAGCAGGGCCAGCCATGCGTAGGCCAGGCCCCAGACCAGGTGGAAGAGGCCCGGCCACTGATCACGTGGAGCCCGGCATGCCGCCGGGCAGAACGGCGGCGCCGTCAGAGACGCATGCCAGCCCCGAACAGGGGCAATCGCACCAGTAAGCGGCGGGCGAATCCCGAGCTGGTGGACGCCGTTCCCGTCGAGTGACGGTCAGGCGGGGACGGGCGCCTCGGTTACTACGCCGTCTTCCAGGTTCAGCACTCGGTCGGCCTCCGCCAGGAGGGTCTGGTCGTGGGTGGCTACCAGGACCGTTACGCCTTCGCTGGAGACGACCGCGCGGAGCAGCGGCATGATCGCGGCGGCGGTTTCGGAGTCGAGCTGGCCTGTGGGTTCGTCCGCCAAGAGCAGGCGGGGGCGGTTGGCCAGGGCGCGGGCTATGGCCACGCGCTGGCGTTGGCCGCCGGAGAGTTCGTAGGGCCGCTGGGCTGCGTGGTCGGCCAGGCCGACGAGGCCCAGGAGAACGCGGACGCGTTCGTCGCGCTTCGCGGGCGGCGTGCGGACGAGGCGGAGCGGCACCTCGACGTTCTCAGCGGCCGACAGGACGGGGATGAGGCCGTGCGACTGGAAGATGTAGCCGATGTCGTCGCGGCGCAGGGCGAGGAGGTCGTCCTCGGAGAGGGCGCCGACGTCGCGGCCGTCGACGCGGACCGAGCCGCCGTCGGGGGTGTCCAGGCCGCCGATCAGGTTGAGCAGCGTCGTCTTGCCGGAGCCCGAGCGTCCCTTGACGGCGACGAGCTCGCCGGGCTCGACGGTGAACGACGCGCCGCGCAGCGCCGGCACCTCGATCTTGCCCGTCCGGTAGGTCCGGACGAGTTCTTCGACGGCCACCATCGGGTCGGTCATTCCGTTTCCTCCCGGTCGGGCCAGACGCCGACGTGGTCGCTTTCCAGGGCGAGGCGGACGCGGTCGCGCATGTCCAAGGCCTCGGTGAACCCCTTGGGGAGCTGGACGCGGCCGACGCGGTCGAGGAGGGCGTACTCCTCGACCGTGCGCGTCCCGTCGTCCTCGGAGCGGCGGCGGACCTCGACGCTGGTGCGGCCGTCGCGGATGCCGACGGTCCGGTCGACGCGCTCGGACACCTGCGCGTCGTGGGTGACGACGACGGTGGTGGTGCCGAGTTCCTCGTTGACGCGGCGCAGCGCGGCGAACACCCCGGCGGCGGTGGCCGTGTCGAGTTCGCCGGTGGGTTCGTCGGCGAGAACGACGTGCGGCTCGTTCGCGACGGCGACGGCGATCGCGATGCGCTGCTGCTGCCCGCCGGACAGCTCGGCGGGGCGGCGGCCCGCGCAGTCGCCGACGTCCAGCATGCCGAGCAGTTCGGCCGCGCGGGTGGCGCGTGCCCGGCGGGAGCGGCCGGCGAACTTCATGGGCAGTTCGACGTTCTGCGCGGCGGTCAGGTACGGCAGCAGGTTCCGGGACGTCTGCTGCCAGATGAACCCGACCTGCTCCCGCCGGAACTTCAGCCGTTCCTTGGACGCCATGGTGAGCAGGTCGGAGCCGGCGACGCGGGCGACGCCGGCGGTCGGCACGTCCAGGCCCGACAGGATGTTCAGCAGCGTCGACTTCCCCGAGCCGGAGGCGCCCACGATGGCGACCAGCTCGCCGGGGTCGACGAGCAGGTCGAGGCCCTGCAGCGCGACGACCTCGACGCCGTCGGTCTTGTAGATGCGGACGAGGTTGTCGCAGACGATGTGCGCGCCCTCGCCGTAGACGGGGCCGCGTTCGGCGGCGCGGCGTTCCAGTTCGGCGAGGTCCGGCGTGTTGGTCATGAGTCCCCCGTTCTCAGGACGTTTCCGGGGTCGGTGTCGAAGGCGCGGTCGACGGCGACGGCCGCGGCGGCGGCGAGGAGCAGCGCGCCGAGAAGCCCGAGCAGCGCCGAGACCCCCGGGACGTGTGCGGTGACGGCGAAGCCGCCGGTGTAAGGGCGCAGGTCCACGACCGGCCCGGTGATCTCGGGGAGCAGCAGGCCGAGCACCCATCCGGCGCCGACCGCGCACAGCAGGACGGGCGCGATCTCGACGAGCGCGAGGCCCCGGCTCTGCCGTCGGCTCAGCCCGAGGGCACGCAGGTGGGCGATGGTGCGGCCGCGGGCGCGGGCGCCGACGACGAGGACGAGCAGGACGGCGAGCAGCCCGAACGTCCCGCCGGCCAGAGCGCCGTCCCGGAACGTGTCGTGGACGACCGACACCAGCGGCAGCCGCGTCATGTCGCGGAGCACGTCCCGCCGCATCACGACGTCGTTCCCGGAGGCGGCGCGCAGCACCTTGGCGTCGATGTCGTGCCCGGCGACGAAGACCTGGGACGGGAAGCCGGTAGCCCCGGCGACCATCCGGTAGGGGACGATGACGAACGCGCTGCCGGTCTCCTGCCCGGGGAAGCTCTCGATCTGGGCGGACGGCTTCACGCGGATCGGGTCCATGCCCGCGCGGCTGAGGGCGGCGTCACCGGACCCCAGGGTGCGGGCGGCGAGCGGCGACGCCAGGACGCCGGAATCCGGGATGCCGGGTACCTCGGGGGCGAGCTTCCGGTAGGCGTCGACGTCCACGCCGACCACCGTCACCGGCGCCGGGTCCGTGGCGGTCGTGGCCCCGACGATGACCCGGGCCCGGACGGCGCCGGTCACCCCGGGTGCGGTGCGGATGCGGCGCAGCGCGGCGTCGTCCAGCGGCCCTGCCTCGACGCGCGCCTCGGCGCCGGTCTCGGCCCAGGAGGCGCGCTCCTGCCCGGTCCGCAGCGCGGTGTCCACGGTGGCGGTGAAGCCGGCGACGACCGCGGCCAGCAGCAGGACGACCAGCGGCAGCGCCCCGACGAGGTTCTGCCGGGAGGCGCGGGCGACGCCGATGAACGCGACGGCCCCGCTGCGCCGCCGCAGGAACGGCCCGGCCGCCCGCAGCAGAACCGGGTAGACGCGCAGGACGAGCACGCCGAGGGCCGCGCCGAGCAGCACGGGGACGGCGGCGATCAGCGGGTCGGTGCCGGCGGACGCGCCGCGCTCCCGCAGCAGCACGACGCCGATCACGGCGAGCGTCACCAGCAGGACGTCCAGAACGAGCCGCCGCCGCGACGGGCGCGCCGCGACGAGATCGTCCCGCCGGTCGGTCACCGAGCCGAGGCCGCCGCCGCGCTCCCGCAGGACCGTGACCGCCGAAACGCCCAGCACCACCACGACGAGCACGGCGATCGCGTAGATCGAAACGGTCTGCGGCGGGCCGGCGTCCAGCAGCCGTCCCGCCGCGTATCCGAGCACGGCGGACGGGACGGCGGCGAGGGCCGTCAGCCCGCAGGCGGGCCCGGCGAGCTGGCGCAGCGACGCGCCGCGCGCCCGCATGACGCCGAGGACGGGCCGGAGCCGCTCGCCGAGGAGCCCGGCGGCGAGAAGCAGCACCCCGGCGGCGACCGCGACGAGCCCGCCGGAGGCGAGGCCGATGACGGACTGGGCGGTGCGCAGCCGTCCGGTGAACTCCTTCAGCCGGTTGTCGAGCGCGGTGGAGACCTCGCAGGGGAACAGGTCGGCGCGTCCCTCGACCGCCGAGCGGAAGGCGTCGAGGTCGCGGCCCATGGCCCTGGCCTGTCCCGCGCTGACCGCGCCGGTGCGGACCGGGAACCGCCACTCGTACGTCAGCTTGGTGCGCGGGTCGCGGGTGAGGCGCGTGTACCCGGCGCTGTCGATCAAGGCCGTCCCCGCGTCGGCCTCGATGGTCGTCTTGGGGAGGAACTCGACGGTCGGGTGCAGGATCCGGGCGCGCGGCGCCCAGAACGGGTCGGCGGGGTTCAGCGGCTCGTACAGGCCGGTGATGCGGACGCTCATGCCACTGATCGTGATCAGGTCGCCGGTCTTGTGGCCGAGCCGGTCCGCGTACGCCTTGGCGACCATGGCCTGCATGTCGCCGCTCGTCTGTCCCGGCTTGTTGTAGGCCGGCTGCCCGGTCACGACCCGGATGCGGCGCCACGCACCCGGCTCCCAGCCCAGGTAGAGGAGCCTGGGCCGGCTGAACCGTCCCTCGACCGCGTTCCCAGGCGAGGTGACGGACGACTCGGGCTCGCCGACGACATCGCTCAGGGAGCGGGGCAGCCGCTGCTGCCAGGCGATGGCGTTGGCGCCCAGGGCCGCCTCGCTGGGGACGCCGGAGAAGGCGGTGCTGCCCGCCGCCTCGCCACGCACGCGGATGTCGGCGCCCGGGCCCACCGCGGCGGCCACGGCGCGGTCGTAGCCGGCGGTCGTCCGGGACGGGACGGCGACGGCGAGCAGCGCGGACACCAGCGTCAGCACGGCCAGCGCGGTGAGCGGCGCCCACTGCGCGCGGGCGAGCCGGATCGCGGCCCCTCTCATCGGTCCTCCCCCACGCGCAGGCCCGCGCCGAGGTTCCGGCGCCGCAGCGTCCGGATCACCGGTGCCAGCACGAGCCCGAGCACCGCCGCCACCGCACCGAGCACGGCCAGCACCACGGGCCATTGGACGACCAGCTCCGCGGGCGGATACGGCTGCGCGGCCTGCACGCTGAGCACGATGTGCGGGACGACGAGCCGGGCCACGACGAGGCCGAGGACCGTCCCGCCCAGCAGTCCCAGCGCGACCAGGTACGCCTGCTCGATCGCGAGCATCCCGGCGACCTGCCGGGGATGCACCCCAAGGGCCCGCAGCACCGCGAACTCGCGGTACCGCTCGCCGGCGGTCACCGCCGCGTTCACCACGAAGGCGATGACGGCGAACGCCAGCGCCGCGCCGAAGCCGAGCACGAGCGCGCCCTGGAGCGCCGCTCCGAGCGGAGCGTCGCGGAGCCGGGAGCGGGTCTCGACGCGGTCGGCGGCGACCTCGCCCCAGCCGGGATGCCGGGTGAGCTCCCGGACGGCCGGGGCCGTGCGCCCGCCGCGCGCAGACACCCACCATTCGCGGGGGGTGATGCTCTCGACGCCGGCTCCGTCCACGGCGAGCCGGTCCTGGGTGAGGGTGGGCAGGTCGACCAGGACGCCCGGCCGGCCGGGCGGCACGCTCGGCAGCGCCGGCGTGATCCCCGTGACCTTGACCGGCTGGTCGCCGTCGAGGGTGTTCACGGTGACGGTGCCGCCGACGCCGACCTTGGCGCGTTTCGCCATCTCCGCGGTGATGACGCCGGGCACGACCGGCAGAAGGTCGGTGTTCTTGATGTCGTGGGACGGCGGCTTGGACGTGCCGAGCATCGCGTGGACGGCAGTGCCGGTCGCGTAGCCGTAGAAGCCCTCGCGGTCGAGGGCGGGGGACGAGGGGACCGTGAGCTTCGCCAGTGCGTCCTTCGTGCTCTCGGCGCGCGCCTTGAGCGGGTGCTCCAGGTCCTGCGGGGCGGCGAAGGCGTCCCAGCGGGCTCCGGCGGGCAGCGCGGCCTCGCCCGTGCCGTCGCCGCGGATGCCCAGCACGTCGAGGTCGAGCCTGCCCGAGAGCCTGTTGTCGTCGTAGTCGAAGTGGATGCCGCGGACCGACAATGGGTAGGACAGCACGCCGTCCGGCCCGGCCAGGTCGGCGGCGTCCACCGCGAGGGTGTGCTCGTCGCCGTCCGCGTCGAAGCCGGGCAGGGGCACCTGGCGGGTCAGCCCGTTCGCGTCCACGACGGTCACCTCGAACCGGTAGCCCTTGCCGAGCGGCGGGACGTAGTCCGGGGGCACTTCGGGGTCCGGGCCGGAGCGGCCGAGCTTCAGGTCGAACAGCAGCCGCTTCGGCTTCCCCGGGACCGTCAGCGCCGGGACGGCCGGACGCGCCTTCGCCAGTTCGCCCAGCCGCAGGTCGTCCCGCAGCGCGGGCTCGACGCGCAGGAGCGGGCCGAGGGTCTTCGCGTCGACGCCGAGCATCGTCGCGGGCTCGGTGCCGAGGTCGGCGTCCATGCGCAGCACCGCCGTCGCGGCCGAGACGCCGGGCAGCGCCGCGAACCTCCCCTGCTGCCCGAGCGGGGCCGGGCTCCCCGCCGCGGGGGAGACGGAGAGCCGCAGGTCGGCGCCGCTCTGGAAGTCGGCCTGGTCGGTCTGCGACCGCCGCCAGGTCGCCATCGTCGTCACCGACAGCACCCCGACGGCCATCGCCATGACCAGCAGCAGCACCGGCCCGGTGTACCTGAGCTGGCGGCGCCCGACCTGCCGGGTGCCGAGGACGGGCACGAGCCCGCGGCCCCGGGTGGCGGCCCGTTCGGCGACCCCGGAGACGAACGGGACCAGACGGAGCAGCAGCACCCCGCCGGCGAGCAGGGCCAGGGCCGGGCCGGACACGATGAACGGGTCGATGCCGGACGTGCCGTCCCCGCCGCCCGCGCCGTCCGCCCCGTACCGGGTGAGCTGCCAGATCGCGAGCCCGGCGACGAGCAGCAGCGCGAGGTCGGTGCCCGAGCCGCGCAGGCCGCCGCGCCCCTGCCGCCCGATGCCGGCCTGCGCCTCCACGAACGTCCGGTTCGCGCCGCGCAGCGTCGGGACGGTCAGGACGACCGCGCAGGCGAGCGCGGTCAGCACGGAGACGATCCAGAGCGGCGGGAGCGGCCCGGCGTCGAGCCGCAGTCCCGAGTCCCGCACCGCGGGCGCGTGCCCGGCCAGCCGCAGCAGGGGCCCGGCCAGCAGCGGGCCGAACGCCGCCGCGGGCAGGACGATCAGCAGCCCCTCGGCGAGGCCGAGCCGGGCGAGCTGGCGCATCCCCATGCCGCGGGTCCGCAGCAGGGCGGTCTCGCCGCGCCGGTGGTCGGCGAGCAGCCGGGCGACGAGCAGCCACGCGCAGCCGGCGAGCAGGACGAGCTGGATCACCGGGATGAGCATGGTGGACCGTGCCACCTGAAGGGCGGTGCTCAGCTGCCCGGTCAGCTCGGGCAGATCGGTCGCGACGCTGAACTGCGCCCCGTCACCGGCCTTCTTGAAGGTGTCGCCGCCGGCGGTGACCCGGTCGCCGAGCGGGCCGAGGTCGCCGGGGGCGACACTGCGCAGGTCGGGCATGACGGTGAAGCGGGCCTCGGAGCCGGTGCCGGTGAACCGGGCGGCGAACACCTCGGGCGGCACGACGAACGGCCCGTACGTCGTGTAGTCGAGCCGTTCGACGCCGGTGGTGATGAGCTTGTCGTCCTGCCAGAAGTAGTCCTGCGGGTCGGGGACGTCGAACAACCCGACGACGCGCACCTTCACGACCGACTTCTCGTCCACGCGTCCGTGCAGCGTGAGGACGTCGCCGACGTCGGCGTGCATGGCGCGGGCGGCGGCGCCGGGCAGGGCCGCCTCGACCTCTTCGGCGGTCCCCGGCCCGGGCCAGCGGCCGTTGGTGAGCCGGGCCTGCTCGTCGATCCCGGTGTAGGTCTCGAACGCCGTCAGGTCGGGATGGTCGCTCTTCTCCTGCCCTGGCAGCGTGTAGGAGTCGCTGCGCACGCTCATCGAGATCGACAGCGGGACGTCCCGGTAGATCTGCTTGAGCGCCTGGTCGACCTGCCCCTGCACCTTGGTGAGGCCGTTCGCCGGGACGTGCGTGCCGAGCGTGGTCCCCACGGACTCGAAGGTCGCGTCCGCCAGCGTGCGGCGCAGCCCCTCGCGGGTGACCGATCCGGTGTAGCCGACCAGGGCGGCGAGGACGGTCGTGGCGAACAGCGCGGTCGCGCACGCGGCGAGCACCAGCGTCCGATCGCCGGTCATGCGTCTGAGAACTATCCCCCGCGGCCCCACGGCCGATGATCATCTTTCATGCACGGGGCCCCCACAAGGGCCTGTGACGCTATTTTGACATTTCGCAACGTTCTTGCAATACGGGACAAATTGCTCACCGTGGCGCCCAGCCGGAGGGACCCTCCGGCGGGACGGACTCCGCCCGCCGCAGGATCTCCGCCGGTTCGAGAAGGGCGCCGGCGGCGAACGCCTCCGCGAACCCGTCCGCGTCGAGCGCGTCGCGTGCGCGACCGGTGGCCCGTTCGATGTCGTCCTGCTCGGCCGGGCCGGGGGGCACACCGGCCGCTTCCCGGACGTCCGCCGCCTTCCCCAGCGCCTCCGCCGCGTCCCGGTGCCGTCCGGACAGCGTCAGCGCGGCGGCCAGGCCCTCCAGGGAGCCCGCCAGGTCGCGCGGCGCCTCCAGCCTGATCGCGACGGCCAGCGCGTCCCGCTGGTACCGCACGGCGGACGCCGCGTCGCCGCGCGCCTCGGCCACGTATCCGAGCCCCGTCTGGACCAGCGTCAGATACAGCGGCGGGGTCTCCTCGGGCGACGCCGCCGCGAGCATGGGCCGCAGCCGGTCCTCCGCGTCGTCGAGGCGCCCCTCACGGCACGCCACCAGCCCGAGCCCGAGGTCGGCGAACGTCACGGCCTGCGCGAACCCCTGCTCCACGGCGATCCGGTGCGCCCGCCCGAACAGCCTGCGGGCGGTCGCGTGGTCACGGCGCAGGTGGGCGATCCAGCCGCGCCACGCCATCCGGACGGCGACGTCCGGCCACATCCGCAGTTCCTCCGCCATCCGCTGCCCGTCGTGCTGCAGCCGCTCGGCCCGTTCGTAGTCGCCGGTCAGCTCCGCCAGCGCGCCCAGCCACTCCACCGCCTGGAGCCGGCCCCAGCGGTCACCGACCTCGCCGAACAGCGCGGCGGCCCGCTCGGCGTCGTGTTCCAGCGCGGCCGGGTCACCGCGGGCGTGGGCGTACATGGCCCGCATCACCAGCGCCGCCGCCTCACCCCATCGGTCGCCGGACGCGCGGAACGCCGCCAGCGCCTCGTCCAGCGGTGCGGCGCCCGCCGCGATGTCGTCCAGGTCGGACCGGGCGAACGTCAGGAACCAGCGCGCCCACGCCTTGAGGTGCGCGTCACCGGTCGCGTCCACGAGCCGGAGGGCCTCCTCGCGCCGGGCCGCCCAGTCGCCGGGGACGCCCTATCTGGACGGTGGCCGGGCGGTGCAAGAACCTGCGGTTCACCTGCTCACCCGACCAGGCCAAAATGCTCGCCGCGCACCGCAAGGGAGAATCCGACCTGGTCCACCGGGACGGGAAATGGTTCCTGATCGCCACCTGCGACGTCCCTGACCCGCAGGTGTACCAGCCCGCCGACTGGGTCGGGGTCGACCGCGGCATCATCAACCTGGCCACTACCTCCGACGGCGACAACCACCAGGGTCGGCGTCTGGACCGGTACCGGCGGTGGCAGGCCCGCAAACGCGCCGAACTCCAGGCCAAACGCACCCGCGCGGCGGCCCGGCGGCTGAAGAAGCGCGCCCGCCGGGAGGCGCGGCACGCCCGGCATGTCAATCACACGATTTCCAAGCAGGTCGTCGCCGTCGCGGCACACACCGGACGCGGCATCGCACTCGAAGAGCTGAGTGGGATACGCGCACGGGTCACGGTTCCTCGCGACCAGCGGGCATGCCTGTCCTCCTGGCCCTTCCACCAACTCGGCGCGTTCATCGCCTACAAGGCCCGTCGCGCCGGTGTGCCGTTCATCACGGTGGATCCGGCCTACACCTCGCAGCGCTGCCCGCGCTGCGGCCACATCGCGCAGGCCAACCGGCCCGCTCGGGATCGCTTCTGCTGTCGTCGGTGTGGTCTCGCTGGGCCCGCCGACGTCGTCGCCGGGGTCAACGTGCGCGACCGCGCACGCTCGGCGTGGGTATTCGTCAACATGCCCGATCCGGCCCCCGCCTAGCGTCGGGCTGGTGGATGCGACCCGTGACCGCCCCGCCGTAGCGGGCAGTCGGGAGCGTAAACAACGCCCACAAGGACCGAATCGGCAAGCTCGGTCCTTCAGGGCCAAGGCCGCGTAGTTAGGCGGTGGGGGGCAGTGGCAAGTCCGTGATCGTTTCTGGTGCTTGCCAGGTCGGTGTCAGCCGGTAGAGCCCTCGGGCTGTCCTGTGAAGGACGCCTTCTTTCACCCAGTGCCCAAGCTGCGCGCAGAGGCTGCGGTAGTGGTCGATCCCGAGGGCTTTGGCGATCTCGTGCGCGGTCCAGTCGCGGTCGCTGTCGGTCCTTAGGAGGCGGACGGTGCGATCGCGTCGCCCTTGGCCGCTGGTGCTGGGAGAGGAGGTGATGTCTTGGGGTGGTTTTGTGATCGTGATGGCGAGGTGGGTGATGTTCCGGCTGGTCAGCGGCCTGGGATCGGCGGAGTTGCCGCGATAGCGGGAGGTGAACGCCTTGACCTTTCGGGCGCTGGTGCGGGTGCGGCGCCTGGGCAGCAGGCTGGAAAGGACCGCCTCGGTGAGGGCCCCGCTGCCCGGGGAGCCGGGGAGGATGCCTTGCGCGGTGACGAGCTGGTCGCGGGCGGCCTCACGGGCGGTTGTGAAGCTGGCCCGGTCGGGGTCGATGCCGGGAACGGTGCCGGTGGCCTCGGACATCGCGCGCCGCAGGGCCTGGTAGACGGTCAGCTGGGCCCACAGTTCCTGGGCGATGCCGAACGGGTCTTGTGAGCGCAGGACGAGACCGTCCAGGAGGGTGTGGCGCAGGGCGTAGAAGGCGGATTCGACCTCCCAGCGTTCGTGGTAGAGCTTGACCAGGGCTGCGGCCTGGTCGGTGCGGTGGTCCAGCAGGGTTGTGGCCAGCCGGTAGTGCTCGGTGAAGGGCTGGCCGTCGGCGCAGGTGACAGTGATGCCGGCGTTGATGATCCGCAGGTGCCGGCCGCCGATCCGGGTCAAGAACGACCCGTCGGGCAGGCGGGCGAGCACGGCCGGGGTCCGTCGTCCGTTCAGGCGGATCAGCAGGTGAGCTTGGGTGTCGGTCACCTGGGCGAGGAAGTCATCGGAGTCAAAGCCGCGGTCGGCCAGCACCAGCATGCTCGCATCCAGCAGGTTCAGCAGGGACTGGGCGTAGTGGCGCTCGCCGCGGTCGGTGGGGCCGAAGCAGGCGCCGAGCAGCGCGCGGGTTCCGGTCTCGCACAAGACCATCAGCCGCAGCATCGGATAGCCGTCCCAGCCGTTGGGCCGCAAGACCTTGCCCAGCCAGCCGATGACCCGCGGCTGGTCAGGAGCCTTGATCGAGGAGCAGCCGTCCAGGGCCACGGTCCGCCAGCGCCGGTAGCAGGCGCCCGGGGTTCCCGGCTGAGCCACCGGACCTGCCAGCGTTTCGAACAGCAGCTTCAAAGGTGCCGCGCCGATGCGTCGGCGCACGTCACGCAGCGCCTTCTCCGATGGGGCCGCGCCTGCGGCCGGGCCCAGGCCCGCCACCAGTTTGCTCCACACCCGGGCGTACCCCAGGGCAGGGAACAGCGCGAGAGCGAGCACGAAGTACACCCCGACCCGCGAGGGCAGTCGTCGCAGCCGGCGCTCGGTACGGCCGGTGCGTTCCAGCACGTCGTCGACGAGTTCGAAGGGGATGTGCTGGGTCAATTCGCCCAGATGACCAGGCGCGAACAGACCTGCGGCAGCTTCAACGGCACGGGTGACCACGCAGATGGCAGACTGGCGGGACAACGGGACCTCTCATACGAGCAGTGAAGACCTTGGTCGGCTTCACCGCGACTATCAGAGGTCCCGTTCCTGTTGCACGGCGCCACACCGCCACGAAACAAGTGAGTTGACGGACGCCCTCCACCGCCTAACTACGCGGCCTTGCTTTCAGGGCCGAGTAGTTGACCCCGGGCACCGGAACCCAGCACTCCGAAGCGCACATCCCGACCCTAGTGGGGCCGTCCGGTCCCGGCCGCGCGGCGCCGATCCGCCCCCGCCGCGGAAAAGGGGCCGTAAGGATGTCGTAAACGGTCGGGCGCATCGTGGTTCAGGCCAGCGAGAAGGCGAACGATCACAGGCGACGGAGGACAACATGCGCAAGATCATCAACTCGACGTACGTGTCACTGGACGGCGTCATCGACAACCCGCAGAACTGGACGTCGGCCTACTTCCAGGACGAGGCCGCCTCATACGCCAACGAGCTGCTGTTCTCCTGCGGCGCCCTGCTCATGGGCCGCAGGACGTTCGACGGCTTCTCGCAGGCGTGGCCGGCGATGGAGGAGGCGACCGGCGACTTCGGCGTCCGGATGAACAACCTGCCCCACTACGTCGTGTCCGACTCCCTGAAGAAGCCCGGCTGGGGGAACACGACGGCGATCCCGCGGGCCGAGGCCGTCGCCGAGATCACGAAGCTGAAGGAGGAGGACGGCCAGGACATCCTGCAGTACGGCTTCGGGCCGGTGTCGCGGACGCTCGTCTCGAACGGTCTGCTGGACGAGCTGCGGCTGTGGATCCACCCGGTGCTCGTCGGACCCGGCGACCCCGTGGGCATGCTCAACGTCAAGGACTTCTCCGCGTCGTTCGAGCTGGCCGGCACCGAGGTCTTCAAGACCGGCGTCATCATCGCCACCTACGTCCCGGCCGGGAAGTAGGGCGCTCAGATCAGCCGGGACAGGGCGGTCCGGAGGAGCTCCCGGGTGCGGTCCGGTGGCTCGGCCTGGACACCGAGGCGGTTCAGGACGTCCCGGTAGCGGGCGATGTCGGAGGTCCTGTCCGGGTAGAGGGCGCCCGTGAGCTGCTCCAGGTAGACGACGTCGGGCAGTTCCGGCTCGGCGAACCGCAGCAGCGTCACCCGGCCGCCCTCCGCCGCGTGGCCGCCCGAGGTGAACGGGAGGATCTGCACGGTGATGTTGGGCAGCGCCGCCATCTCGGCCAGATGCTCGATCTGGCCGAGCATGGTCGCGGCGCCGCCGACCGTCCGGCACAGCGCCGCCTCGTCCAGAATCGCCCACAGCCGCAGCGGTCGGGAGCGGTCGAACACGCGGCGACGACGCATCCGCAGGTCCACCCGGCGTTCGATCTCCTCCGGCCGTGCCTCGGGGTGGCGGGCGGTGAGGAGGGCGCGGGCGTAGTCCGGGGTCTGCAGCAGTTCGGGGACGTCCTGGACCTCGTACACACGGACGACCACGGCGCCCTGTTCCAGGCCGAGGTACGGCTCGAACCAGGCGGGCACGACGTCGCCGAACCGCTGCCACCAGCCGGGCGTGTTGGCGTGCTCGGCCAGCTCCAGGAGCGGCTCGCGCAGGTCCGGGTCGGTCACGCCATAGAGGGTCAGGAGGTCGGCGACGTCGCGCTCCTTGAAGCCGACGCGGCCGAGCTCCATCCGGCTGATCTTCGAGTGGGAGCCGCGGATCTCGTACCCGGCGTCCTCGGTGGAGATTCCCGCGTCCTCACGGAACCGGCGCAGCTGCGCGCCGACCAGCATCCGGAGCACCGTCGGACCGACCGTCAGGTGGTGGTCCTGGGCGACGCGGGCCCGGTCGCCGGGGAGTTCGTCGCTCATGGCGCCTTGCGCCCCACGGCGCAGAACTCGTCGACCTCGCCCGGTTCCCCGGACGGGCCCGGCTCGGCGCGCCATCGCGACACCGGCACGACGCCCGGCTCCAGCAGGTCCAGGCCCTTGAAGTACCCGGCGATCTGCTCGGGCTTCCGCAGGTGGTACGGGGTGTCGCTCGCCTGGTTCCACATGTGGATCGCGGAGCGGAAGCGCTCACCGGTGAAGACGTCGGTGCCGTCGGCGACCACGAGGTGGCTGCCCCCGGGGAGCGCGTCGAGAAGGTGGCTCACGACGGACCGCGCCTCGTCGTAGCCGGGGACGTGCCCGAGGATGTTCAGCAGCATCAGCCCGACGGGCCGGCTGAAGTCGAGCGTCCGCGCGGCCTCGGCGAGGATGCGGCCCGGATCGCGCACGTCGGCGTCGACGCACTCGGTGGCGCCCTCGCGGGTGCCGGTCAGCAGCGCGCGGGCATGAGCGAGGACGAGCGGATCGTTGTCGACGTACACGATGCGGGCGTCCGGCGCGACGCGCTGCGCCACCTCATGGGTGTTGTCGGCGGTCGGCAGGCCGGTGCCGACGTCGAGGAACTGCCTGATGCCCGCCTCTCCGGCCAGGTGCCGGACGGCACGGCCGAGGAAGGCCCGCGAATGCTTGGCGATGTCCACGATCTGCGGGTAGACGCCGATGAACCGGTCGCCGGCCACCCGGTCGGCGGGGTAGTGGTCCCTGCCGCCCAGCCAGTAGTTCCAGACGCGCGCCGACTGCGGTCGCGTGCCACCGGTCCGGGGCATGGACTGCACACCGGTATCCGGTGCCGGGTCTCCCAAGGGACGCCTCCTCGACGCGTAAGAACCTTTCCACCGAAAGAAGTTACTCGTTGGAGACTCACTTGCCCACCGGACCGGGTCGGCGGGACGAGTGGGAGAAGGCGGGCAAAAAGGACTACGGCCTGGCACGATACGGCCCCGGGAGAAAATCCGAAAGATTCCGGGCCGCGGTGTCGATCCGGTCCCCCCTTCTTCGACGCGTGAGTGACGGGCCGGGAGGACCGGCCGGGAGACAGAGGAGACAGAGATGCGCTTCCTGATGATGACGACGGACGACGGCGCCGCGCAGGCCGGGCCGCCGGACGAGAAGACGCAAGTGGAGATGGGCAAGTTCATCGAGGAGATGTCCAAGAGCGGGGTGCTGCTGGCGACCGGCGGGCTGGAGCCCGGCGGCACCCGCATCACCTCCTCCGGCGGCAAGATCACGGTCACCGACGGGCCGTTCACCGAGGCGAAGGAGGCGGTCGTCGGCTTCGCGCTCATCGAGGTCCGCTCCCGCGAGGAGGCGATCGAGCTGTCCAAGCGGTTCTGGGCGATCGTCGGGGACGGCCAGGGCGTCATCCAGCAGGTGTTCGGCCCGGGCGACCCGTTCCCCGGGGAGTGAGCGTCCGCTGAGCTTGCGCGGCGGCCGGTGCGGGTGCTCTCATCGGCAGCGTGACGACTTCGGACGTGTCCGGTGTCCACGCGAGCGTCGACGCGGTGTGGCGGCTGGAGGCCGCGCGCATCATCGCCGGGCTCGCCCGGATGGTGCACGACATCGGGCTCGCCGAGGAACTCGCGCAGGACGCTCTGGTCGCCGCGCTCGAACAGTGGCCGGAGTCGGGCGTCCCGGACAACCCGGGCGCCTGGCTCATGGCCGTCGGCAAGCGCCGCGCCATCGACCGGATCCGCCGCCGGCAGCGCCTGGACAACAAGATCGAGGAGCTCGGGCGCGATCTGGAGACCCGGGAGCCGGCCGAACTCGACGTTCCCGACGACGACCGGATCGAGGACGACGTCCTGCGGCTCGTCTTCACCGCCTGCCACCCCGTCCTGTCCACACAGGCGCGGGTCGCGCTGACGCTGCGGATGCTCGGCGGCCTCACCACCGAGGAGATCGCGCACGCGTTCCTCGTGGCCGAGCCGACCGTGGCGCAGCGGATCGTCCGGGCGAAGCGGACGCTGTCGGAGGCGGGCGTGCCGTTCGAGGTCCCCGAGGGGCCGGACCGCGCCGCCCGGCTGTCGTCCGTCCTGGAGGTCATCTACCTGATCTTCAACGAGGGGTACGCGGCCACCTCGGGCGACGCCTGGGTGCGGACGGACCTCTGCCAGGAGGCGCTCCGCCTCGGCCGCGTCCTCGCCGAGCTGGCGCCCGGCGAACCCGAGGTGCACGGGCTCGTCGCGCTGATGGAGATCCAGGCGTCCCGCACCCGGGCGCGCACCGGGGCGTCCGGCGAGCCCGTCCCGCTGCTGGAGCAGGACCGGGGCCGCTGGGACCGGCTCCTCATCCACCGCGGCTTCGCCGCCCTCCTCCGCGCGAAGGCGATCGGCGAGCCGCCCGGGCCCTACGTCCTGCAGGCCGCGATCGCCGCCTCGCACGCCCAGGCCGCCACCGCGGACGACACCGACTGGACGCAGATCGCCTCGCTCTACGAGATCCTCGCGAGCGTCGCGCCGTCCCCCATCGTGGAGCTGAACCGCGCGGTGGCCGTCGGTATGGCGCACGGCCCCGGCAAGGGCCTCGAAATCGCCGACGCGCTGCTGGACGAGCCGGTCCTGCGCGACCACCACCTGCTGCCCAGTGTCCGCGGCGATCTGCTCGCCCGCCTCGGCCGCCCGGACGAGGCCCGCGCACAGTTCGAGCGCGCCGCGGAGCTCACCCGCAACGCGCCCGAACGCAGGGTCCTGCTGGAGCGGGCCGCCTCGCTCAGTAGTCCCGCACGGTGAACGAGCCCACGATCTCCCCGAAGTCCTGAAAGTCGATCATCTCGGTCTCGGCGCCCATCTCGGCGTTGCGCTGCGCCTCCACCCGCGCCTTGTTGGTCAGCGCGAGCTCCTGGTTCGCGGCGACGTACCCGCGCAGTTCCCGCTCGTAGTTCGCGAACGCGGCGCGGTGGTCGCCGCCCACCGCCTTCAGCTCCCCGGCCAGGACGTACGCGCCGACGATGGCCATGCTCGTCCCCTGCCCGGACAGCGGCGAGCCGCAGTAGCCGGCGTCCCCGAGCAGGACGACGCGCCCCTTCGACCAGGAGTCCATGCGGATCTGCGCCATCGAGTCGAAGTGGAAGTCCTTCGCGTCCCACATCGCCTCCAGCAGCTCGGGCAGGACCCAGCCGCCGCCGGCCAGCGCGTCCTCCATGATCTTCTTCTGCGCGGCGGTGTCCCGGAAGTCGTACTCGATCGGCTCCTCGGACTCGAAGCCCAGGTAGACGCGGACCTCCTCGTTGTCCCGGACGCTCATCACGCCGCCGCCCCAGCTGCTGCCCGGCACCTGGTGGAAGACCTGCCAGCGGTCCAGGCCGAGGAAGTTCGGGGCCGTCCACACCGCCAGGTACGTGCCGAGGTGGGCGATGAAGTCCTTCTCCGGCCCGAAGACGAGGCGGCGCGTGTTGGAGTGGGCGCCGTCGGCGCCGACGACCAGGTCGAACGTCCGGACCATCCCGCTCTGGAAGATCACCCGGACGCCGTCGTCGTCCTGCTCCAGCCCGGCGATCGAGTCGCCGAACAGGTACTCGACGCCGTCCCCGGCCGCGTCCACGAGGATGCGGGACAGGTCGTCGCGGAGGATCTCGACATCGGGGCTGCCCAGCTCGCCGCCGGTGATCGTGTACTCCTCGCTCCGGTAGAGCTCGCCGCCGTCCGCGTCCACCATGGACATTCCGCGCATCTCGACGCGCTCCGCGCGGATCCGGTCGAGGACGCCCATCCGCTCGGCGACCTCCAGCGCCGGCCCGCGCACGTCGATCGCCTGCCCGCCGGCCCGCAGCCCCTCCGACACCTCGACGACCGTCACACCGAACCCGTGCCGCTTCAGCCAGTACGCCAGCGCGGGACCGCCGACACTCGCACCCGAGATGAGGATGTTCTTCATGAGGGACTCCTATTTCATCCGGCGGGACGTGTTTCCCGCGCCGATGAAGAGACTCGCCGCCCCCGCTGACCATCGACGCACCGCGCGCTGACCGGCGTCCGGAGCGGAGCGCCGGCGGAGTGGAGGACGACGGTCAGCCGCCCTTGCCGGGGGTCTGGGGTCGCCCCAGACCAGCGCTGACGGCCGGGTGGCCCGGGGAGTGGTCATGCGCCAAACTAGGGTTGGCTGCTTATGTCTCGGGAGGGAGACCCGGTGATCGAACCTTCGGACGTCCAGGCCGCGGCGCGTCGCGTGGCGGGGCGCATCCGCCGCACGCCGCTGATCGAGGTCGACCCGGGCCCGCTCGCGGCCGCCGGGCGGATGTGGCTGAAGCTCGAACTGACGCAGCACAGCGGGTCGTTCAAGGCGCGCGGCGCGTTCAACCACATCCTGGCCGCGCGGGACGAGGGGCGGCTGCCGGACGCCGGCGTCGTCGCGGCGTCGGGCGGCAACGCGGGTCTCGCCTTCGCGTACGCGGCGTCGCAGGTGGGCGTCTCCGCCGAGGTGTTCGTTCCGGAGACGGCGCCGGCGGTGAAGGTCGCGCGGCTGCGCGCCCTCGGCGCGCAGGTCGTCCAGGTCGGCACCCGGTACGCCGAGGCCCAGGACGCCGCCACCAAGCGGGCGGCCGACACCGGCGCGCTGTTCTGCCACGCCTACGATCAGCCCGAGGTGTGCGCCGGCCAGGGCACTCTCGGCCTGGAGATCCTGGAGCAGACGGGCGGCGAGGTGGACACCGTCCTGCTGGCGGTCGGCGGGGGCGGGCTGATCGCGGGCGTCGCCACCGCCCTCGACGGGCACGCCCGCGCAGTCGGCGTCGAGCCGGAGACGATCCCGACCCTCGAACGCGCCCTGCACGCGGGACGCCCGGTCGACGTCGACGTCTCCGGGATCGCCGCGGACTCGCTCGGCGCCACGCGGCTCGGCGACATCGCGTTCGCGGTCGCGTCCCGTACCGGTGTGCTCCCCGCCCTGGTCACCGACGAGGCGATCATCGAGGCGCGCCGGTTCGTCTGGGACGAGTACCGGCTGGTCGTCGAGCACGGCACGGCGGCCGCGGTCGCCGCCCTGCGCACCGGCGCCTACCGGCCGTCCGCCGGGGAACGCGTCGTGGTGGTGCTGTGCGGCGCCAACACCGACCCGTCCGACCTCGTCTGAGCGGAGGTCCGGCGGCTCACCGGACGACGTGCAGGGACTGGAGCGGCTGCAGCCGGACGGGCGGGGCGGGGCCCGCCGTCCTCGTGGCGGGCTGGGTACCGCAGAGGGCCTCCACCACGTGCGCGGCCAGCGCGTTGTCGATCGGGTGCGGGGCGGGCGAGCCGTTGGCGTTGAGCTGCTGGTACTTCATCAGGTTGAGCGCGACCGAGATCTGCCGGGCACCGCCGGCTGACGACAGCGACTGGGTTCCGGCCCCGAAGACGGCGCCGTCGTGGCCCCAGAACGTCCCGCACGGCAGGTCGAGGGAGTAGAGCCCGAGACCGTAGTTCATGAGGACGTTGCCGTCGGCGTCCTTCACGGGAATGGTCCGCTGCATCTGCGCCAGGGCGTCCTTACCGATGAGACCGCCGGTGAGGAGCTTGCGGTAGAAGCGGTTGAGGTCGTCCATCGTGGAGACCAGCGCGCCCGCCGTCCCGGCCCAGCTCATGTCGTAGGTGCTGTAGTCGCGCGGGGGCTTGATGTGCTGGTACAGCGATTCGTACATCCGCGAGTGCGGGCCGGTCATCCACGCTGTGGACGGGAAGTAGGTGTGCTTCAACCCGGCCTTGTCGATGACGTTCCGGGTGATGTACTTCTCCGCCTTGCTTCTGGTCACCTTCTCCAGGAGAAGTCCGGCGATGACGTAGTTGGTGTTGGAGTAAGACCACCGCTCGCCTGGCTCTCCTGTACGCGGCGCCTGCAACCCCCACTTGATGAGCTGCTCTGGCCGGACGTTGCGGAACCGGGACTCGTCCAGGCTCTCCGGTGACAGTTCCTGCAACGACGGGAACGCCCCGGCGATGTAGTCGCCGATCCCGCTGGTGTGGTCGAGCAGCATCCGGACGGTGGTCTGGTCGCCGTAGGAGCCCGGAAGGAGGCCGGGCAGATAGCGGCCGACCGGGGTGTCGAGGCCGATGTGCCCCTTCTCGACCTGCTGAAGGATCGCGGTGGCGACGAACGACTTGGTGATGCTGCCCACGCGCTGCTGCATGTTCGCCGTGACCGGGCGCGCGGTGCGCACGTCCGCGACACCGGACGCGCCCGCCCAGGTGGTGGCGCCGTCCTTGGCCTCGGAGAAGATCCCGTACATCCCCGCGTCATGGGTGGCGTCCAGCGTGGCCCGCAGCTTGGCGGGGTCGAACGGCATGGTCGACGGGCCGGGCACCGGCAGGGCGGAGGGCGAGGCCGCGGGCGGAGCGGCGGCGGGCCCGTCCTGCGCCGCCGTCGCGGGCGCCTGCGCCAGGGTCACGGTCAGCGCCAGCGCGGCGCCGGCCGCACCCCCGCGCAACGCGTCGGTGCCCGCGAGCCGCCCCAGCCGTCCGAACCGCCTCGCCATCGTCCCCGTCTCTCCGCCGCGCCGAGATGTCCCGAGAAGTCGCCTCTCTGATCATCTACTTTCTCATTCCGGCGCGCGGGGAGTGCACCGTTTCGGCGACGTTCTCCGGTCATCGACCGATGTACGCGCCGCCGTGGGGACGGAGGACCCGGCCGGCGAACGGTGCCCCCGTCTCAGCTGAGCAGGTCGGCGAGGGTTTCGCGGCGGGACGGGTGGCGCAGCTTGTGCATGCCCTTGGACTCGATCTGCCGGATGCGCTCGCGCGTCACCCCGTAGACCTTGCCGACCTCTTCGAGCGTCTTGGGCTCGCCGCCGGACAGCCCGAACCGCAGCGAGATCACGCCGGCCTCGCGTTCGGTGAGCGTCTCCAGGACGGCGTCGAGGCGCCCGCGCAGCATCGAGGACGCGACGACGTCGGCGGGGTCGCCGCCGTCCGGGTCCTCGATGACGTCGCCGAGCTCGCCGTCTCCGTCCTCGCCGAGCGGGGTGTGCAGGGACAGCGGCTCGCGGGCCTGCCGCCGCAGCCACTCGACCTTCTCCGGCGTGACGTCGAGCTCGACGGCCAGCTCCTGCGAGGTCGGCTCGCGGCCGAGGTCCTGCATCATCCGCCGGCGGACCCGCGTCATCCGGTTGAGCACCTCGACGACGTGCACCGGGATGCGGATCGTGCGGCTCTGGTCGGCCAGCGCGCGGCTGATCGCCTGCTTGATCCACCAGACGGCGTAGGTGGAGAACTTCAGGCCGCGGCGGTACTCGAACTTCTCCACGGCGCGGATCAGGCCGAGGTTGCCCTCCTGGACGAGGTCGTTCAGCGGAAGGCCGTGGCCCATGTAGCGCTTGGCGAGCGACACGACGAGGCGCAGGTTCGCCTCGACCATGTGCTCCTTGGCGCGGCGGCCGTCGGCGGCGATCCACTCCAGGTCCTGCTTGTCCTGGAGGCTCAGTTCGTCGCCGAGGGTTTCGAGGCGCTCACGGGCGAACAGGCCGGCCTCGATGCGCTTGGCCAGTTCGACCTCCTGCTCGGCGGTGAGCAGCGCGGTGCGCCCGATGCGGGAGAGGTAGTCCTTCATCGGGTCGACGAGGTTCACGGTGGCGCGGAGAGACGCGCTCGGCGCGTGGCTGGCGTTCAGGGCGGTGTCCTTTGCTCGTCCGGCCGGGAGGGAACGGGTCACCCGATCTCGGTACCCATCAGGCTTGCGACATAAACTTAGGATCGACATAAGTATATGTCAAGAAGAAATTTAGGTCGAGGTATGAGATGATGGCCGCATGGGACTCCGTGAGATGAAGAAGCAGCAGACGAGGCAGAACATCTCGCACCAGGCGACGCGCCTGTTCATGCGGCACGGCTTCGACCAGGTGACGATCGCCGACGTCGCGGCGGCGGCGCAGGTCGCGAAGATGACGGTCACCAACTACTTCCCGCGCAAGGAGGACCTGGCGCTCGACCTGCACGAGGTGTTCGTCGCCCTGCTCGCCCGGACGGTCGCCGAGCGGGAGCCGGGCGAGTCGGCGCTGGCCGCGCTCCGCCGCGGGTTCCTGCAGGCGGTCGCCAAGCACGACGCCGTGATCGGCTTCTCCGGCCCCGGCTTCGCGCGCATGATCGTCGAGAGTCCGGCGCTGGTCGCGCGGCTCCGCGAGTTCCATGAGGAGCGGGAGGACGCCCTCGCCGCAGTCCTGGCCACGGAGACCGGCAAAGGACCGGACGACGTCCTCCCCCGCATCGTCGCCGCGCAACTGGGCGGAGTCCACCGCGTCCTGTTCCAGGAGACCCTCCGCCGGACCCTGAACGGCGAGACCCACGACGAGATCGCGACGGCCCTCGCCGAGTCCGCGAGGACCGCCTTCGACCTCCTGGAACCGTCCCTCTCCGGCTACGCGGTACGCCCTCCGTCCAGTCCTGGATGACGAGCTACTCCTGGATGACGAGAAGGAGGTCGCCGGCCTGGACCGGGGTCGCCGCGGGGACGGCCAGGCGGGCGATGGTGCCGGCCACCGGGGCGGTGATGGCGGCCTCCATCTTCATCGCCTCGATGGTGGCGACCACGTCACCGGTGGCGACCTCGTCGCCCTTCGCCACGCGCAACGTCACCGACCCGTCGAACGGGGCGGCGACGTGGCCGGGTTCGGCCGGGTCGGCGCGTTCGACCGGCGGCGCGTCCGAGGCGACGGACTTGTCGCGGACGGACAGGGTGCGGAGCTGGCCGTTCACCGTGCAGATGACCTGCCGGACGCCGGCCTCGTCGATGTCGCCGACGGCCTCCAGCCCGGCCAGGACACGCACACCGGGTTCGAGGTCGAACGCGACCTCGTGTCCCGTGTGGAGCCCGTAGAGGAACGGGCCCGTGGGCAGGACGGACAGGTCGCCGTAGGCCGCGCGGGCTTCGCGGTAGTCCTTCGCTGGGCCGGGGAAGAGCAGACGGTCGAGAGTGTCACGCACGTCTGGGCCGTCCAATGCCTTCTCCTCGGCGCCGTTGAGTTCGGCGCGGGCGGGCGTGTACTGGCGTCCTGCGAGGGCCTTGGTGCGGAACGGTTCGGGCCATCCGCCGGGCGGGTCGCCCAGTTCACCGTTGAGGAACCCGATGACGCTGTCCGGGATGTCGTAGCGGTCCGGGTTCTCGGCGAAGTCGTCCGGGTCGGCGCCCGCCGCGACGAGGTGCAGGGCCAGGTCGCCGACGACCTTGCTGGACGGGGTGACCTTCACGAGCCGCCCGAGGATCGCGTCCGCGGCCGCGTAGCAGCGCTCGATCTCCTCGAAGCGGTCGCCGAGGCCGAGCGCGACGGCCTGCTGCCGCAGATTGGACAGCTGCCCGCCTGGGATCTCGTGCTGGTAGACGCGTCCGGTCGGAGACGGGAGCCCCATCTCGAACGGTGCGTAAAGCTTCCGGACGGCCTCCCAGTACGGCTCCATCACGGTGAGCGCGTCCAGGTCGATCCCGGTGGCGGCGTCGGTGAAGTCGGTCGCGGCCACGATGGCCTGGAGGGGCGGCTGGCTCGTGGTGCCCGAGAGTGGTGCGGCGGCTCCGTCGACGGCGTCGACACCCGCCTCGATGGCGGCGATGTAAGTGCCGATCTGACCGCCGGCAGTGTCGTGGGTGTGCAGGTGGACGGGCAGGTCGAACCGCTCGCGGAGGGCCCGGACCAGTGTGCGCGCGGCCGGGGCCCGGAGCAGACCGGCCATGTCCTTGATGCACAGGATGTGGACGCCCGCCTCGACCAGTTCCTCGGCGAGCCGCAGGTAGTAGTCGAGGGTGTACAGACGTTCGTCTGGGGCCGACAAGTCACCGGTGTAGCAGAGGGTGCCTTCGACCAGGGCGTGGGTCTGCAGAACGGCGTCGATGGCCGGACGCATGCGCTCCACGTCGTTCAGGGCGTCGAACACGCGGAAGATGTCGACTCCTGTAGTGGCCGCTTCCTTCACGAAGGCGCGAGCCACGGAGTCGGGGTACGGCGTGTATCCGACGGTGTTGCGGCCACGCAGAAGCATCTGGATGCACAGGTTCGGCGCGGCCTCCCGGATCGCGGCCAGCCTGTCCCAGGGAGACTCGCCCAGGAAACGGAGCGCGACGTCGTACGTTGCGCCGCCCCATGCCTCGACGGAGAGAAGCTCCGGAGTCATACGGGCGAGGTAGGGCGCGGCGGCGAGCAGGTCGTAGGTACGTACTCGCGTGGCGAGTAGCGACTGATGCGCGTCCCGGAACGTCGTGTCGGTGACGGCCAAGGTGTTCTGGTTCCGGAGTTGCTCGGCGAACGCGCGCGCGCCGAGAGCCAGTAGCCGGTCACGCGAGCCTTCAGGGAGCGGTCCGTCCTGGTTCAGCGGAGGCAGCTTGGTCGCCGGGTCGAGGTCGGTGGGCGCGTCGCCGTGCGGCTTGTTGACGGTGACGTCCGCCAGATACCGGACGAGCCGCGTCGCGCGGTCACCGCTCGAACGGGCCGTGAGCAGGTCGGGATGGTCGGCGATGTAGGACGTCGTGACGCCGCCCGCACGGAAGTCCGGCTCCTCCAGAAGTGCCCGGAGGAAGGGGATGTTGGACGCGACACCGCGGATGCGGAACTCGGCGACGGCCCGGCGCGCCCGCCGCACGGCCTCCTCGAACGTCCGGCCGCGGCACGTCAGCTTCACCAGCAGCGAGTCGAAGTGCGGCGAGACGATCGCGCCGCCGTAGGCGGTACCGGTGTCGAGCCGCACCCCGGCGCCGCCCGGCGACCGGTACGCCGAGATCTTCCCGGTGTCGGGACGGAAGCCGTTCGCGGGGTCCTCGGTGGTGATGCGGCACTGCACGGCGAAGCCGTTCACGCTCACCTCGTCCTGCGCGATGCCGAGGTCGGCGAGCGTCTCGCCCCCCGCGATGCGCAACTGGCTCTGCACCAGGTCGATGCCCGTGACCTCCTCGGTGACGGTGTGCTCGACCTGGATGCGCGGGTTCATCTCGATGAACACGTGCTCGCCGCGGTCGTCCACAAGGAACTCGACCGTGCCCGCGTTCTCGTAGCCGATCTCCTGGGCGAACCGCACGGCGTCATCGCACAGCCGCCGCGCGGCATCCGCGTCCAGCCGGGGCGCGGGCGCGATCTCGACGACCTTCTGGTGGCGGCGCTGCACCGAGCAGTCACGTTCGCGCAGATGGACGACGTGCCCGGCGCCGTCCGCGAGGATCTGCACCTCGATGTGCCGGGGGCGGTCCACGGCCTGCTCAAGGAAGACGGTGGGGTCGCCGAACGCGCTCTCCGCCTCGCGGCGCGCCGTGTCCACGGCGGCCTCCAGGTCCTCGCGGTGGTCGACGCGGCGCAGGCCGCGCCCGCCGCCGCCCGCCGCGGCCTTCACGAACAGAGGAAAACCGACCTCGTCGGCCGCCGCGAGTTCCCGTCCCGGCTCGGGCGTCGCCGAGCGCAGCACCGGCAGGCCCGCGCGCCGCGCCGCGGCGACCGCCTCGATCTTGTTGCCCGCCAGGTTCAGCACGCGCGACGGCGGCCCGACGAACGTGATCCCGTTGCGTTCGCACGCCGCCGCCAGCTCCGGGCTCTCCGACAGGAACCCGTAGCCGGGGTAGACGGCGTCGGCCCCCACCCGCAGCGCCGTCTCGACGATCCCGTCCACGTCCAGGTAGGCGCGGACGGGATGGCCGTGCTCGCCGATCTCGTACGCCTCGTCCGCCTTCTGCCGGTGCAGGGACAGCCGGTCCTCGTGTGCGTAGACGGCGACGCTGGCGATGCCGAGTTCGTAGGCCGCGCGGAAGGCGCGCACGGCGATCTCGCCCCGGTTGGCGACGAGCAGCTTTGTGATCACGTATGTCTCCCACGGCGGGCGCGAACCGAATCTTCAGATACCTACCCAGTTGAACGGTTCGGCCGCCGCCGCGGACCGGTCGTGCGTGGTGAACAACGTGATAGATCGCGGCTGGATCGAAAAATGCGCGATTGTTCTGCGCGCGCCCCCTGGTCGAGTCCCGTTCGTCCGGTCCCGGGGGAGCTTCCAGCTCGTTACGCTGTTCGGCCGGGGTTGTGTGCTTTGAGAGGGAACGCGGTGCGGCTGCCGGAACACCTGGAACTGCTCGTCTCGGACGAGCCCGTGCTCGATTTCTACGCGGCGGGGCCGTGGCGCGTCCCGGACGGGCTGTTCGACGAGATCCGCGACCGGATCGACGCGCTCGCCGGCGACGAGCGCTGCAGCAAGCTGACCACCGCCCAGCACGGCCTGATGACCACCCCTGCCTCGCTGGTCGTCGCCGAGATGATGACGCTCCTCGGCTTCCTGCCGGGCTCCGCCACCATCCAGTCGGGGTCCAGCTCGAAGCTGTTCCACGAGTTCTTCGGGCGGTACCTGGCCGAGCCGCTCGACCCGGCCCAGGCGCGCGCCGAATGGAGCGCCGGGTCGGGCACCTTCCGGCCGTTCGACTGGCTTGAGGACGCCGGCGACCAGGACCTCGCCCTCACCCTGGCCCGCGAGTCGCTCGCCGTCTTCGCGGGCGTCGAGCCGTTCGAGCGGCGGCGGCAGGCGCTGCTCAGGCTGTACGAGACCCCTCCGCCCGGCAAGTGGATCGAACATCCGCTGGAGCGGCGGCGCGACCTCTGGGAGGCCCAGGCCGACGACGAGATCGTGGCGGTCCTGCCGGAACTGGCCGGGCCCATCGGCTACCTGGAATGGGTGTGCTCTGGGCTGCTGCCCGTGCACGAGCACCTCCGCGAGGTCGCCCCGCACGACGAGAGCACCGACGAGCTGCTCTACCGGCTGCTGCTCCAGGCCGGGCTCAAGCAGGTGCCCGCCGAGCTGTCGGTCGTCCTCACCGAGGACCAGTACGGCGAGCTGCTCAGGCGGTTCGAGGACGCGCGCGGCTCGTTCGACCCCGAAACATGGTCGATCGACGAGTGGGCATGGCTGGCGCGGGCCCTGGGCGCCGGTGCCATCGACGCCTGCCGCGGCTGGCTCGACATGGCGACCCGCTTCACCGGCGTCGTCCAGGGGCTGCCCGGTCCCGCGAACTCCCCCGAACCCGTATGGATCCCGGTCGCGGGCTTCCAGCAGGACGTCCGGCGGCTGTTCACGCCGCGCCGCAAGATGGTGAACCCGCTGGCCGCGAGCCTCTCCAAGGCCCCGTCCCGCCCGCGCGGCGCCCGCCGGGTCGAGATCGAGACCGGTCTCGTCGGCCAGCCCGCCGTCGTCGCCGCGCTGGAGGAGATCGCGGCGGGCGACGGGCCGGTCCGGCTGATGATCGTCGGCCCGGACGGCACCGGCAAGCGGGACGCGGCCCAGGAGATCGCCCGGCTCGTCCAGCGGCACGGCATCACCGAACCGCCACTGTGGCTGGCCGACGACTTCTTCGCCGCCAAGGAGGTCGCGGCCGCGACCATGCACCTCTACAACGACGCACGCGACTGCGCCGGGACGCGCTTGATGGTCATCGACGGCCTGGACGACATGTCCCACGACGCGCAGAGCGGCGAGGCCATCGTCGAGCAGTTGCACCGGGCCCTCGACGTCCACGACGACCTCCACGTCGTCGCTCTGTGCGAGCCCGGCGGGGATGAACGGATCCGTGAGGTCAACCCTGGGCTCGCGTTGCGGTTCCAGGTCGTCCGAACGCATCCGTTCACCGCGGAGGGATACGCCGAGCTGTTCAACCGTGCCGTCCAGAACCGTGGGGCGCGCGCACACAAGCGTGCCCTGACCGCGGCCGGTCAGCTGCTCGTCCGGACGCCGCCCGTGCGGAACCTGCGCAACGCCCGCCTCGCCCAGCGCCTCGCCGACATCGTCGTGGAATCGGTCCGCGGACGCACGGAGCCCGGGGAAGAGCTCGTCGTCAAGCGTCCGGACGTCCCCGCCTCGTTCGACTCACCCGCCGACGACCCGATGACCGAACTCGCCGCGCTCACCGGTCTCGGCACCGTCAAGCAGGAGATCGAGCTCATCGTCGCCGGCGCGAAGGCCGCGAAGATGCGCCGCGACGCCGGGCTGCCCGTCCCGGCGGGGCCCGCCAGGCACATGGTGTTCACCGGCAATCCCGGCACCGGCAAGACCGTGGTCGCGCGGCTGCTCGCCCGCGTCCTCAAGGACCTCGGGGTGCTGACCTCCGGGCACATGATCGAGACGTCCCGTGCCGGGCTCGTGGGCCGCTACGTGGGCGAGACGGCCGTGAAGACACGGCAGGTCGCCCAGCGCGCCATCGGCGGCGTCCTGTTCATCGACGAGGCCTACGCGCTGACCCAGACGGGGTCGGACGACGACTACGGCCCCGAGGCCATCGCCGAGCTGCTGAAGGTCATGGAGGACAACCGCGACGACCTCGTCGTCATCGTCGCCGGATACCAGCGCGAGATGCAGCGGTTCATCACGTCCGACCCCGGCCTCGCGTCCCGCTTCCCGCTCACCGTCCGGTTCCCCGACTTCACCGACGCCGAGCTCGTCGAGATCTTCGCCGGGCAGGCCGCGGCCGCCGGGCTGTCGCCCTCCCCCGCCGCCCACGACAAGATCGTCGAGCTGCTGCGCCGCGTCCCGCGCGGCCGCTCGTTCGGGAACGCCCGCGTCATGCGCAACCTCTCCGAACGCGCCACCGCCCTCCAGGCGCGCCGCGTCACCGCCCTGCGCAAACCCGCCCCTGAGGACCTCGCGGCCCTCCTCCCGTCCGACATCCCGGACACCCTCACCGGATCCACCCGCGTGCGGCCGGTCACCGACCCGCTCGCCGAACTCGACGCGCTCATCGGCCTCACCGCCGTCAAGCAGGAGGTGCACCGGCTCGCCGCCGAGGCCCGCGCCGCCGAGCTCCGCCGCGCCGCCGGTCAGCCGGTCGGCGTACCGGCCCGCCACATGATCTTCACCGGCAACCCGGGCACCGCGAAGACGACCGTCGCCCGCCTCGTCGCCGCCGTGTACGCGCAACTCGGGCTCCTGTCGTCCGGACATCTCGTCGAGGTCTCCCGGGCCGACCTCGTCGGGCCCTACATGGGGCAGACGGCACCGCGCGTGCGGGCCGCCGTGGAGCAGGCCCTCGGTGGCGTCCTGTTCATCGACGAGGCCTACGCGCTGGCCGGCGACATCTACAGCCAGGAGGCCGTGTCCACGCTCGTCCAGCTCATGGAGGAGTACCGCGGCGACCTGGTGGTCATCGTGGCCGGATACGAACGCGAGATGAAGGGCTTCCTGGCCGCGAACTCCGGTCTCGAATCCCGGCTGCCCAAGCGCCTGTCCTTCCCCGACTACTCCGAGGGCGAACTGGTCGCGATCTTCACGCGGCTCGCCGAGCGCGAGGGCCTCACCCTGGCCGCGGACGTCCCCGCCCGCCTCCGGCTGCTGCTCCGGGACGTGCCGCGGGGCCCGTCCTTCGGCAACGGCCGCCTGATGCGCAACCTCCTGGACGGCGCCATAGGCGCCCAGTCCGAACGCCTCACGGCCTCGTCGGACGCCTCCGAGCTCGCCACCCTGCGGGCCGCCGACCTGCGGCCCGGCAAGCACGGGACGCCCGACGGCGTCGGCCTCTACCTCTGACGGACACCTCTGACGGCTCGCCGCTCGCGGCGGCCGGATCCGGACCGGCGCTAAACGGAACGATCACTCGGAATAGCCGGAAGGATCTTGCGGTTGCAACTACCGTGCGAAGCCCGGCCGGCCGGGTAGCACGCACGTCCACGACCCACGGAGGTGAACCGTGCCGAGCAGCATTCCCCGCACCCGTTCCACCGCCGAACGGAAACATGTGAAGACAACGTCGTTGCGCGCCCTCGCGGTCGCCGCGCAGTTGGAACGCAATCACGCCCAGGAGGGTCCACCGGGCAAGGCGGAAGGCCGGGCGGAGGCCCGCTCAAAGCGGCGGACACCCGACCCGGCCTGACACCCACCGCCTTGGCCCCGGCAGGCCCAGGCGCACGAAAGCCCCCGCATGCGGGGGCTTTCGTCGTTTCCGGATCTCTCTAGCTAGGCGCCATGTCGAAGAACGCGCGGACGGTGGCGCGCGCGCGTTCCGTCCCCACGCCCTCGACCATGGCGGCCAGGTGTTCCGCGCCGAGGACGGCGAGCAGTGCGTGCGCCACGGCCTCGCCGTCGGGGACCGCGTCGCCGCACTGATCGAGCAGGATCGTCAGGTGCCTATGCCAGAAGCCGTAGGCGCCGATGCGGTATCGCGCCCCAGGCGAGGCCGTCTCCGACATGCGCACCAGCGACAGGTGGTCGAGGACGTAGTCCAGGTAGGCATCGGCGAAGGCGTGCAGACGCTCCGGCGCCGGGACGGCCGCGGCACCGCCCCCAGGGCCGAGCGGAGCCGGACCCGACAGGATCGCGTCCTGCAACTCGCGTTCGCGTTCGTTCAGGAGGGCCACGGCCAGGCCGGCCTTGTCCCCGAACCGGCGGAAAAGTGTGCCCTTGCCCACACCGGCCTCGGTGGCGACGGCGTCCATCGTGACCGTCTCGACTCCGTGCCGCGCGAAGAGCGCGGCGGCGGCGTCCAGCACCTTCACGCGGTTGCGCGCGGCGTCGGCGCGCTCCTTGGGCGGCGGCGTCCGCATCAGTTCCAGGTCGACGCGCCTGCCACCGGCCGGCCGACGATCCATCGACATCTCCCTTCACCAGAACCGGACTATAGTCCAATTAAGTCTTCGCAGCCAACGCCCGTGATCAGCGGCTTTGCGCAGCGCATACGATCGTCTGGTCATAGTCTTGCCGGACGGTCCTGCGAGGCGGAAGCGACAGGGAGCGAGTGGTGTGACGGACAGGACGATGCCGGACGCCCAGCCACTGCGGTCGGGAGACCCGGTGGAGCTGGGCGGTTACAAGATCCTGGGCCGCCTCGGTGAGGGCGGACAGGGCGCGGTCTTCCTGGGCCGTCCGGCGGGCGAGGCCGCGGGCGCCCGTCCCAAGGAGTTCGTCGCGATCAAGCTGCTGCACGGCGGGCTCGCCGGGAACGAGTCGGCCCGCGCGCGCTTCGTCCGCGAGCTGGAGGTCGCCAAGCGCGTCGCACGCTTCTGCACCGCGCAGGTCCTCGACGCCGACGTGGCGGGCGATCAGCCGTACATCGTCAGCGAGTACGTGCCCGGACTGTCCCTGCACAACATCGTGAAGGCGGAGGGGCCCCGTACGGGCGGCGCCCTGGAACGGCTCGCCGTCAGCACCCTCACCGCTCTCACCGCGATCCACCAGGCCGGGATCGTCCACCGCGACTTCAAGCCCCACAACGTGATGATGGGGCCGGACGGCCCGCGCGTCATCGACTTCGGCGTGGCACGCGCGCTGGGCCGGGCGAATGAGACGCACAACGTCGGCACGCCCGCCTACATGGCCCCCGAGCACTTCACCGACGACGAGATCGGCCCGGCCGCCGACATGTTCGCCTGGGGCACGACGATGACGTTCGCCGCCACCGGACGTCCCGCCTTCGGCAACGACAAGATGGCCAAGATCATGCACCGGATCCTGACGGAGGAGCCGGATCTGGGCGAGCTGCCGAGCCCGATGCGCGAGCTCGTCCTGGCGTGCCTAGCGAAGGACCCCGCACAGCGTCCGACCGCCCGCGAGGCCCAGGAACGCCTGGTCGGCGCGGCCAGCGGCACGTCCTCGCCGGTGCCCTCCGTCCCGCCGCCGGGCGCCTTCCCCGGGCTTCCGCCGGAGATGCCGGCACCCCAGCAGGCGTTCATGCCGCCGGGACCGGCCGATCCGCAGGGCTCCCCGTCCGGCGTGCCCGGAGCGGCCCCGCCGCCCGAGCACGTCACCGACCCGTCGGGCGCCGGGCACCACACGGCGCCGCAGCCCGCCCCCTTCGGCGACGAGCCGTCCTTCGACGGGCCGCCGCCCGGTGGGCACGGCCAGTTCCACGCCGCGCCCGGGATGCCGCCGACGATCCCGCCGGTCCCGTCCGGCGGGCACGGATCGGACGGCAGGAGGCGCGGGCGTCTCGCCGTGCCCATCGCGGCCGCGGTGGCGGTCGCCGTGGTCATCGCGGGTGGTGCCGCCTGGGCCGCGACAAGGTCGGGGGACGGCAAGCGCAACGACGAGCCCGCCGCGGCGTCCGGTCAGAACCAGGGCACGCAGGGCGACTCCGGATCCGCGAACGGCGCCGGGCCAGGGGGCCAGAACCCGACGAAGACGCAGCCGGGGCGGCCGAAGGGCGGCCAGAGCAGGAACCCTGCGAACCCCAACGGAAGCAAGAAGCCGGGTTCACCGCAGCAACCGGGGGGCTCGACGCCCACGCGAAGCCCCGGCGGCGGTGGTACCCCTCCCAAGGAGCCGCCCAACAAGTACACCCCGCAGCAGGTGTGCAACAGCGGCGGTCATGGAAGCGGGTACTACGTGCAACGCTCCATGGGCGTCTCCGGGGGCGTCGCCTATCTGCTCTACAACAGTTCGACCTACAACTGCGCCGTCACCATCAAGACGAAGTACGTCGGTAAGTCGTCGTCCGTGTCGACGTGGGTCCAGAAGCAGGGCGCCAACCCTGTCACCGACAGCGGATCGTACGCGTGGTACGCGGGCCCGGTGTACGTGAAGGCGCCCAGCGCGTGCGTACGGTTCGGCGGAAACGGCCGTACGTCCGCCTACGGCAACTGCGGCTGAGACGGCGGCAAGAGCCGGCCGGAGGCATAAAAAGAGGCCACCCTCGCGCCTGGGTGGCCCGTGTCGCGTTGGGGCGACCTGGTCGACGTCGGTGCACCGGTGCCGACCGGCCGCTCGCGGTTCAGTTGCTCGAAGCGATCAGATGGTCGAAGTCGCCGTCCTTGGCTCCAAGGATGAGCGCTTCTATCTCGGGGCGGGTGTAGATGAGGGCGGGACCCTCGGGATGGCGGGAGTTGCGCATCGCCACCTGCCCGTCGGGCAGCTCGGCGATTTCCACACAGTTCCCCTGGGAGTTGCTTCGCCGGGACTTCAGCCATCGCGCACCGAGGAGCTCGGCGGCCGGCATCCCGTTGTCGTAATCGGTCTGGAGCATCATGTCTCTCTGAGAAGATCACCAAGAAGCTCGACGGTGCGCTCCGGGGTCGCGCTGTCGACGCACAGGCGTTCCATGGCCTGCAGATAGGTGTCGACGTCGTCGCGCTTGTCCAGGTACATCGCGCCGGTGAGGTTCTCGACGTAAACCACGTCCGGCAGGTCCTGCTCGGGAAAACGCAGGATCGTGAAGGCGCCCCCCTCGGCGGCGTGTCCTCCGAACCTGAACGGCATGATCTGGATGGTGACGTTGGGCAGCTTGGACATCTCGATGAGGTGCTCGAACTGGCCCCGCATCACCTCCGGACCACCGATGGGACGCCGCAGCGCCCCCTCGTCCACCACGGCCCAAAGGCGCGGTGCGTCCGGGCCCGTGAGGCGCTCCTGACGTTGCAGGCGCAGTTCCACGCGCTGGTCGATCTCTTGCTCGGCGGCTCCGGCGTTGCCCAGGCGGATCACCGCTCGCGCATACCCCTCCGACTGCAGCAGCCCCGGGACGAACTGCAGTTCATATGTGCGGATCAACGCCGCCGACTCCTCCAGGCCGACATAGGTCTGGAACCAGCCGGGCAGCACGTCGTTGTACCGGTGCCACCAACCGGGGGTGTTGGCCTCCCGCGCAAGCTGTAGCAGCGCCTCGCGTTCCGTCTTGTCGCCGACGCCGTACAACGTGAGCAGGTCGTCCACGTCGCGTTCTTTGAAGCTGACCCGGCCGAGCTCAAGGCGGCTGATCTTCGACTCCGACGCACGGATGACGTAGCCGGCGTCCTGACGGGTCACGCCCTTCTGCTCGCGCAGACGGCGAAGCTGTGACCCGAGCAGGATCCGACGGACCGTCGACCCGCTTCCCGGCGTCTCTGGAGTCACGCCCAACCTCCCGGCTATTGCGGCGGACAGCGAACCTAGTGTGCCACTGGCCTCAGTGTCCTGCGGTTACCTCCGATCACCCGCGCACGACCCGCGTCGCCCCACACCCTCAGGACGCGGATGCACGTGCATTGGGCCTTGCATTCGCACGCTACGATGCGCAGGATAACGCACGAGACTTCCGAGCCACGGCTGCACAACGAGATCACTCTGCGGGGTCCGGTGGAATGACGTCACGCCATGCGCACGACGACACGCGGTGGGAGCTCGGCCCTGTGGCGGGGCCGGCCGACCCACGGGGCCACGATGGGCGCTCGACGCCCGTCCCGGAGTCCTGTGACCTGCCTCCACTGCTCGACACGGCCGTCACGGCGCTGACGGACCTCAGCGGCCCGACGGTCTCGTTCACCGTCGAACCCGACCCCGAGTCGGTCACCGCCGCCCGGCACTTCGCCGTCTCCTGGCTCGCCGAATGGAACCTGTCCGAGCTCGCCGACGACGTCGGCCTCGTCGTCTCCGAGCTCGTCACGAACGCTCTGCGGCACAGCGGAAGGGTGGTCGGCGGGCGGCCCGGCGACGCCGTGCACCGCGAGGGACTGTACGGCGACCCGGCCGACCCGCTGGGATCCGCGCCGTCCGCGATCCGGCTGCGGCTGGGACACGAGGCGCCCTGGCTGCTCTGCGGGATCATGGACGCGAGCCGGACGGCGCCGCGCCGCAAGGAGCCCGACTACATCGCCGAGACCGGGCGCGGCCTGCACCTGGTCGAGTCCTTCAGCGTCCGGTGGGGCTGGCGGGCCCTGTCGCGCGGCAAGGTGGTGTGGGCGCTGTTCAGGTCCCCATGACGTGTGTCACCGGCCGGACGGGCGTAACGGCGCGCGACGAGGGTAGCTAATGAGTTCCCCTTCGGGGGCCCTGGAAGTTCCCTAGGGCTCTTGACGAGACGAGCGGCAGAGAGGAGCACCGGTGGACTTCGCCGTCGAGCATCGCGTCGAAAAGGGCCTCACGGTCGTGAAGATCAGCGGTGAGATCGACGTCTTCACCAGCCCCCGCCTGCGGGAGGCCCTGCTCGAGATCATCGACAACGGCGGCTCGCATCTGGTCATCGACCTCGGCGAGGTGACCTTCCTGGACTCCACGGGTCTCGGCGTGCTGGTCGGGATCTACCACCGGCTGCGCGCGCGGGACGGCTCGATGTCCTTCATGGGCGTCAACGACCGGGTGCGGCGCGTCTTCCACGTCACCCAGCTCACCAAGATCTTCGTCCTGCACCGGTCGCTCGAGGACGCCATCGCGGCGCACGAGTCGGCCGCGTCCTGATTCCGACGAAGTCGGCCGGGGGGTGTGCACCCGGTACGGTGAGACCGAGATCAAGCCCGCCGCCTGGGCACGTCCCGCTGACGGGCGCGGTGCTGTCCACCAGCCGACCCATCGAACGGACGGGAGCGCTCCGTGGCAGAACAGCCGCTGCATGAGCACACGCTCGGCAATGGCCTGCGCGTGGTGGTCTGCGAGGACCACGTCGTACCTCTGGCCGCCGTGAACATCTGGTACGGGGTGGGCTCGCGGCACGAGCGCGCCGGCCGCACCGGGCTCGCCCACCTCTTCGAGCACCTGATGTTCCAGGGTTCCGCGAACGTCGCCGAGGGCGAGCACGCGGCGCTGCTGGAGAGCGCGGGCGCCGCGTTCAACGCCAGCACGGCGTTCGAGCGCACGAACTACTACGAGACGGTGCCGGTCAGCCATCTGGAGCTCGCGCTCTGGCTGGAGGCCGACCGGATGGGCACGCTCCCCGCCGCGCTCACCCAGGCCAACCTCGACAACCAGCGCGACGTCGTGAAGAACGAGCGCCGCCAGCGCTACGACAACCAGCCCTATGGGACGGCCTTCGAGCGGCTGTGCGCGCTGACGTTCCCGGAGGGGCACCCCTACGCTCACACCCCCATCGGCTCCATGGACGACCTGGACGCCACCACCCTCGACGACTGCACGGACTTCTTCGCCACCTGGTACGCGCCGGGCAACGCCGTCCTGTCCGTCGTCGGCGACGTCGACGCCGAGAAGACGCTGGAGGCGGTGGAGCGTTACTTCGGCGGCCTTCCGGTGGGCCCGCAGCAGCCCGCCGCGCGTCCCGGCGAGCTCGGGCCGCTGACCGGCGTCCGCGGCGAGTCGGTCGACGAGGAGGTCCCGTCGCCCGCGTACTTCGCGATGTTCACCCTGCCCACCGACGGCGGCGACGACGTCGAGGCCGCCGAGCTCGCCGTCGAGATCCTCGGCGGCGGCTCCGGCTCCCGCCTCTACGACCGGATGGTGCGCCGCGACCAGATCGCGACCGAGGTCTGGGCCGGGGTGACCCGGCTGGCGTCCGGCCCCTCCCTGGCGATCGTGGACGCCATCGGCCCCGAACCGGACAAGATCGCCGCCGTGCTGGACGAGGAACTCCAGCGGTTCGCCGCGCAGGGCCCGGACGCCGACGAGACCGCCCGCGCCACCGCCCAGGCCGAACGCGGCTTCCTGGAGCAGACCGAGACGGTGACCGGCCTCGCCAACGCGCTGTCGCAGAACGCGACGCAGTTCGGCGACCCGGCCCGGGTCTTCACCGCCCCCGGCCGCGCCGCCGCGGTCACCGGAGACGCGATCAAGGAGATGGCGGGCCGCTGGCTGGCCCCCGGCGCCCGCACCGCCCTGACCTACGGAGGCACCTCGTGAGCAGCGGCCTTGCACTGCAGCCCCGTCCCGTCCCGGGGCCCGTCCCGGTCTGGGAGTTCCCGGCCGGCGCCGCGGGCCGCGTCCCGGCCGGCCCGGCGACGCTCCGCTGCGACCTGCCCGGGCGGCGCCTCGCCGCGGTCCGGCTCGTCCTGCATGCGGGCGCGGGCCGCGAGCCGTCCGGCCTGGACGGCGTCGCGACGCTGGCCGCCCGCGCCCTGCTGGAGGGCACCGAGCCGGGCGGCGGCACAGCGCTCACCGCCGCGTTCGAGCGGCTCGGCGCCAGCCTCTACGCGCACGCCGACCTGACCGCGCTGCGGATCGCGCTGGACGTCCCGACGACCCGGCTCGGCGCGGCCCTGGAGCTGTTCTCCTCGGTGGTGCGCCGCCCCGCGCTGGACGACGCCGACGTGCGCCGCCTCGTCCGCGAGCGGCTGGAGGAGATCGCCCAGGAGGACGCCGACCCGGGCTCGCGAGCCATGCGCGAACTGCGCGCGGTGATGTTCCCGGCCGAGGCCCGGGCGTCCAGGCCGACGGGCGGCACCCGCACCTCGATCGGGGCGCTCCAGGGCTCGGACGTCCGCTCCTTCTACGGCTCCGCGGTCCCCGCCGAGGCGACCGCGGTCGTCGCCGGCGACCTGGCCGGGACGGACGCCGACGCGGCCCTCGCCGCCGCCCTGCGGGAATGGGCGGGCACCGGCGGGCCGCTCCCCACCGCCGACCGGATCATGCCCGAGTCCGCCGCCCGCATCGTCGTCGTGGACCGTCCCGGGTCGGTCCAGACGTACCTCAGCTTCGGCCACGGGGTCCCGGACCGGTCGCACCACGACTGGCCGTCCCTGATGGTCGCGTCGCACGTCCTCGGCGGCGGCCTCACGTCGCGTCTGAACGCGGTGCTGCGGGAGGAGAAGGGCTACACCTACGGCATGCGCGCCGGCCTCCTGCGGATGCGGCACTGCGGCCTGTTCATCGCCCAGGGCGCCGTCCACACCGAGGTCACCGCCGACGCCGTCGCCGACGCGCTGACCGAGCTGCGCGGCATCGTCTCCCGGGGCATCGACGCCGACGAGCACGGCTCGTCCGTCCGCGCGCTGGCGGACCGGGCGCCCGCCGAGTACGAGACGGCCCGCTCCGTGGCCGCCGAGCTGGCCGACGTGTCCGCCAACGGCCTGGGCGCCGACTACCCGAGCGCCTACCTGGCCGCCGTCCGCACCTCCACCCCCGACGGCGTGGCCCACGCCTACCGCAAGCACGTCGACCCGGAGGCCCTGACCGTCATCGCCGTCGGGGACGCCGCCCAGATCCGCGAGCCACTGGAGAAACTCGGCTACGCCACCGTCACCGTCACCTCGAAGGAGGAGTAGCCGCCCACCCGGGCAGGCGGAGGCCGCGGCCACGACCACCGACGCCCAGGCAGCCACCACGCCGCACATCGGCGACCTCCGGCTGGCCACCGCGATGCCCTCGTTCATCGACGGCGGCTGACCGGATGCCCCGCCCGTCCCCGCGTCCATCGATCACCGCGCGTCGGGGCACGGCCACGTTTGTGCGGCTTGGCGGCAATCCACAAATCGCACACGGCCAGGCATGCGCAACCTGGCGCCGCGGGGCATTCGGCGGGGCGGGGGGCGGCACGGAAAATGGGCTTGTTTCCGCTTCGAGGCGTGAACCGATGGCATGGTGGACTAGGTCTAACTTGAGCGGGCCGATGTGCGCGGCCCGCGTCGCGCGGGCGGAGATGCGCGGGGAGTGCCCCGCGTCGGGAGAGGGGAACGGCCTGTGTCCTACGGGCAGATGGCAGGCGGCGGGCCGTCCGTCGACACGATCCTGGCCGAGCCGAACTGCAAGCCCGGCGGGGTCGTGGCGGGCAAGGTGCATCTGCGCGGCGGCTCCGGGCCCGCGGAGGTCCGGCATGTGACGCTGGCGCTGATGCCGCGCATGCGGGACGGGTACGGGGGCGAGACCGCCGGGCCCGAGGTGTACCGCGGCGCCCTCACCCGCGGTTTCCGGCTGGACCCCGGCGGGCAGCGCGACCTGTCGTTCTCGATCCCGCTGCCGTACGAACTGCCGTTCACCACCGTCCTCGGCCACGAACTCCCGGGCTTCACCATCGGGATGTGCACCGAGGTCGACCTGGCCGGCCAGCCCGATCCCGGCGATGTCGACCCGATCTCGGTGGAACCGCTGGAATCGCAGCAGTGGGTGCTCGCCGCGATCGCGCAGCTCGGCTTCCAGATCACCAATGTGACGTTCGAGTCGTCCAAACTGCGGGGCGTCTCCCAGCAGCTGCCGTTCCACCAGGAGATCCACCTCAACCCGCCGACGGCGTTCGCGGGCCGCATCGACAAGGTCGGGCTGAGCTTCGTCGCCAGCCCGAGCGCCATGGCGTTCGTCCTGCGCGCCGAAGACCGCGACACCCCGCAGGACGAGTCGTTCGGCGTCTTCCGGGTGCCGCACGCCGAGGCCGCCGAGACGGACTGGAACGCCAAGATCGGCCAGTGGCTGGACGCCGCCGTCGCGCTGCCGCGGTCGTCCCGCCCGGGCCCCTCTGCCCATGGTGCGCCCCCGCCGCCACCACCGGGTCAGGCGCCGCTGCCACCGCCCGGCGGGCCCGCGGCCTTCCCGCCTCCGCCCCCCGGGCAGCCCGCCGCGGCGGCCTATGGCGGGCCGGGCGAGTACGGGCAGTACGGCAACGCGCAGTTCCCGCCGCCCGCACCCGACCCCGGCCGGCATCCGGCTCCCATGGCGAGCCCTGGCCCCGCGTACCCGCCGGGCCCGTCCAACGCGCCCGCTCCCGGCGCCGCACCGGGCCACGGCGCCGCGCCGGGCCATGCCTTCCCGCCGCCCCCTCCGAGCGCACCGCCCGCACACTCCCCCATGCCCGGCCATGGAGGCCCGCCCGGCCCGCCTCCTCCGCCCGGCCACGGGGGCCCGCCAGGCCTGCCTCCCGCGCCCGGCCACGGAGGGCCGGCCGGTCCGCCTCCCGCGCCCGGCCATGGTGGCCCGCCTGCACACTCTCCTATGCCCGGCCACGGAGGTCCGCCTCCCGCGCCCGGGCACGTCACCCCACCAGGCGCCATGCCGCCCGGGCCCATGCCGCCCGGCGGGACGCCGCCTCCGGCGCCCGGGGGTCCGCCCCCGTACGCGCCGCCTGCCCACGCCGGGCCGCCCCCGCCCGCTCCGCCGGGCCCGGCCCCCTATCCGCCTGCCGCGCCAGGGCACCCGGGCCCGCCGCCGGTGCACGTCCATCACGGTCCGCCCGGCTATCACGGGCATCGCGGCCACCACGGGCACGGCGTCGCCGCGGCCGGACTGGTCGGCGGCGCGGCCGCGGCCGGGATCGCCGGCGGTGTGGCCATCGGCGCGATGGGCGACGTCGCGGGATACGTCGCCGGCGCCCCCGTGGACGCGTTCGGCAACGCCGTCGCCGGGTACGCGGGCGATGTCGCCGGCCACGTGATCGCGGACGCGGCCGGCGGCATCGCCGGGGACATCGCGGGCGACGTGGCCGGCGAACTCGCGGGCGGTGCCGCGGAAGTCCTCGGCGGTCTGCTGGGCGGCCTCTTCGGCTGACGCCGGCGGGGCGCGCCGCCCAGGAAATGAGGGCGTTTCGGACGAGATCCGTCGCGCACTCGGCCAATGCGGCCACGGGTGGTTATCGTCGAGAGCGCAGCCCGCTTCCCGAGGAGTCACATGAGCACCGTGATCCTGGTCCTGCTCTGCCTTGCGATCGCCGGACGCGAGCTCTACCTGGCGTCCGACAAACGGCTCCCCCAGGCCCAGGCGGAACTGCGCAACCTGCGGAAGCAACTGAACGAGCTCGCCAGGGAGCATGACGCCCTCAAGCAGGTCGTCGACGAGGCGACGGAGCCGGTCGGCATCCCGATCCCGCCGCCGCAGCCGGAGGGCCCGCCCACCGACCTCGTCGAAAGGCTGGACTCCGTCACCGGCCGGGTGGACCAGCTGGAGAAGCAGTTCGGCGACCTCTCCGAGGAGATGGCGGGCGTCGACCTCGACCGGGACGCACAGCACGCGCTGGCACGCTCCCTCGACGCGGTGGAGCAGGACGTCGCGGAACTGAACCGCGAGATGCTCGACCGTCTCGACCGGGAGGAAGGCGTCGTCACCGGCGTCCTGCTCAGCGAGGAGGGTGAGGGCGAGGCCCTGCTCGCCGAGGCCTATGAGCAGTGCGCCGCCGAGTGCGGGCTGCGGGTCCGCGTTCGCGACCAGCGGTCTGCGCAGGCCACGGGCACCTACTGGGGCACCGTCTACCAGATGTCCGGACGCCGCCCGGACGTCCTCGCCGAGGACCTGTTCTCCTACGTCCGCGGCCTGTACGACCCGCAGGACGCGTCCGCCGTGAACGCGCTGCTCGCCGAGCTGGCGTCGCTGCGCGGCGGCGGGGTCGCGCAGTTCGGCCCGTTCGTCGCGGTCGGCACGCAGAGCGCGCTGCTGTGCGGCGTGCTGCCGGACGAGGGCACGCCGCCGACGGAGCCGTGGCAGCTCGTGGACCACATCCGCGAGCTTCCGGCCGACCGGCAGCGCGACCTGTCCTGGCTGCGCTCGGACGACTGATCAGGACCGGACGAACCGCGGCGCGCCGTCCGCCCGGTCCACGCTGAACGCCAGCAGGCACCGCGGGACACGCGCCGCGTCGATCTGCAGGCACAGCCCGAGCCCGAGCTCCGGATCGACGAACACGACGCGCCGCAGGGCCCGCAGCGCGCTGCGCGCCCTGGCCCGCGACCCCGGGCGGCCCGGTTCCAGCAGCGTCCCGGTGACGACCCGGCCCGCGTACCTCCAGAGCACCGCCGAGTCCAGCACCCGGACGCCCGCGGACGTCAGGTTCGCGACGATCACGACGCCGCTGTCGTCGTCCTCCGCCGCGGACGGGACCGGCAGCGTCCCCTCCCCCGGCAGGTCGCGCGGCGCCCGCGGCCCGCCCACGGCCCGGTGGTAGCGCAGCGGATCCAGCGTGTCGACGACGAACGCGCCCGCGTACGGCCTGGACGCGCGCGCCGGACGCGGCCGTTCCGGCGCCGCGGCCCGCACCGCCCGCACGCCCAGCCGGGCGCTGAGGTCGAACACCATCCCGGCGTCGTCCAGCCACGCCGGCACCCCGAGCTTGGCCGCCGCCGTCCGGTCGAGCGGGTGCATCGTCCGCCACAGCTCATCGGGGCGCCGCGAGAGCGTCGCCGCCAACCCGAGCCCGGGGAACGCGCTCTCCAGCACCGCGAGCGTCGCCCGCCACGTGGTGCTGCCGACGAACTCCGCCACGAACGCGTCCGCCATCGCGCGGCGCCGCTCGGGATCCGCCATCGGCCCGGGCCGCACCACCGGCGCCCACCGCGGCCGCGGCACGGTCACCGCCGGCGGCTCGGCCGACAGCCCCTTCCCCGGCAGGAACGGCTCATCGTCCCCCCGCACATGCCGCCCCGCCCGCGCCCTCGAACCCGACCCATAAGACGCCCACGACGGCGACTCCGAGCGCGGCCCGGGCAGCGGCTCGTCCGGGGCAAACTCTGGCGACGTTGAGCCGGACGCAGGGGCATCGCCGGGTCTACCCGAACCGCCCGACTCATAGGGCGTCCACGAGGACCCCGGCTCTCCTGACTGACCACCTGGCCGAGAACCGGCCGAAGAACCCGCATCAGACCCACGCGGCGCCCAGGACGGCGACTCCGACGCCGCCGAGCCCGGCTGCGAGTGCGGCCCGGGCAACGGCTCGTCGGAGGCGGGCTCCGGTGACACTGAGCCAGGCCCCGATGCGGCAGACCCAGACGAGCCACCCGAGCCATAAGACGCCCACGATGGCGGCTCCGACGGGGGCGAGCCCGGCTGCACGCGCGGCCCGGGCAGCGGCTCGTCGGAGGCGGACTCCGGTGACACTGAGCCAGGCCCCGATGTAGCACCCGACTCATGAGACGTCCACGACGGTGGCAGGGCTGGTTGCGGGTTTGGGCCGGGCAGCGGCTCGTGCGGGGTGGGCTCTGGTGGCGTTGAGGCGGGTGTAGGGGCAGTGCCGGGTCTGGGTGAGCTGCCCGAGTCGTAGGGCGTCCAGGATGAGGTCGGCTCGCTTGGCTGACCGCCCGGCCACGGGCCCGCGGGGGAACCGGTGTCGGATCGCTGTGGTGCCCAGGACGGCGATTCCGATGGTGCTGGGCCCGGCTCAGGCGGTTTCTGGGGCGGGTTCTCCGCCGAGGCCGACTCCGGGGCGGGCGAGCTGCCCGAGTCGTAGGGCGTCCAGGGTGAAGTCGGCTCGCCTGGCTGAGCGCCCGGCCACGCGGCCTCCGAGGCGCCGGGGCTGGGGTCCGGTGGCGTCCATGGGGCTGGCGGGGGCGGTTCGTGCTGTGGTGTCGGCTCTGTTGCGCCGGGTGTCGGGGAGACACCTGGTTCGTATGGGGTCCACGAGGGTGAGCTTGGTTGGGTGGCGCCGCGGTTCCGTGGCGTTTGCGGCTCGCCCTCGGTGTCCGGTGGGGGCTGGACCGGGACCCAGTCGGCCGGGGGGTCGTTCGAGGCGGGGGTGGTGCTCCTGCCCGCCACGTGGACGTCCCCGGGATAGGGGCCCTGGCGGGGGCCGGCGTCCTCGGGGTCGGAGGACTCCGGGGGGCCGGGGTCCTCGGGTTCGGGGCTGCGACGGTCACGCGGGCCGAATCTCACGGTGTCGATCCTGCGCCGAGTTCAAGATCATCGGCAAGTTCAGCGGTGGCTTTGGGGGGCGCCGAAGAGGGCGGCGCACAGGGCGTCGAGGCGGTCCGGGCCGTCCTCGGCGGGCAGCACGGTGAGCACGGGACGCGGTTCCCGATCGAGCCGCAGCCGGACGGACACCTCGCGCCGCATCGGCTCGTCGACGCCCTGAGCGGCGGCGATGTCCTGGAGACCGACGGAGACGATCTCAGGGATCTCGACCACGAGGGGCTGCTCGCCGGCAGGCAGTTCGTCCAGCCAGAGGTCCAGGACGCGGCGGGCGAGGCCGTTCAGGAGCCGCCCCCACGGCTCGACGAGGCCGGGTGGGACGTTCTCCGTCTGCAGTTCCGGGAGACCGAATCTGGCGAGCCCCTTGGTGGTGAAGTAGAAACCGCTCCGGCCGGAGGTGTGCGGAAGGAGCATCCAGTCGGTGAGCCTGATCGTGCCGCCGGGCCCCGGCAGAGAGCGGAAGAGGCGGTCCCGCGGCAGGACCTGCGGGGTGAAGACGTCGATCACCGGGGAGTCCGTGGCGGCGCCGAGCGCGCCGGCGACGGCGCGGGCGGCCCATTCGTGCGCGGGCGGACGGCCCGGCCGGTACGCGGCGCGAACGGCGAGCACGTGCTCGGCGGCGTCGACGGCCTCCAGGGTGGACGGGGAGCCGCCGTACGCGGCGAGCAGTTCTCCCGGCAGCGGCGGGAAGCCCCCCGCCGGCCGCTGGTCGAGGGTGAGCATGGGGCTGTCGAGCATGCCGAGGACGAGGTCGCGAAGCGGCGGCGAGGTGCGCCGCGTCACCTCGCCGTGCGCGAGGGCGGCGGGGTCGGGGATCGGCTCGGCGAGCGCCACGGCGTACGTGCCGTAGAGCGTCTCCGGAACCGGCAGCGTCAGATCCTCACCCAACTCGTCCCCCGGTGGGCCTCGATGAACGGCGACACCTTCGATCAGAACGAAGGGGAGGTTGGAAAGTATCTGGCGCGAACGGGACATTTACCTCTCAGAATCGCGAGGCGGGCCCACGACCACGGTGATCAGTACGGCCGGATGCGCTGCTCGAACCACACGATCTTGCCTTCCTCGGTGCGGTGCGTGCCCCAGCGGGTGGACAGGTGGCTGACGAGCTGGAGCCCGCGGCCGGACTCGTCGGTGGCGTCGGCGTGCCGGAGATGCGGCATGTCGGCGCCGTCGTCGTGCACCTCGCAGAGCAGCGTCCGGCCCTTGATCAGGCGGACGCCGAGGGATCCGGCGCCGTGCACGAGGGCGTTGGTGACGAGCTCGCTGACGAGGAGCCGCGCGGTGTCGGTGAGGGCCCCGAGGCCCCAGCCGGCGAGCCGGGAGGCGACCTGGGCGCGGATCCACGGGACCGAGCCGGGCTCGGGTTCGAGCTCCCAGCTGACGACGTCGTCGGCCGGGATGCCGTCGAAGCCGACCGCGACGATGGCGATGTCGTCGGCGGGCGTGGGCGCCGGGAGCGTGTCGAGCAGGTCGTCGCAGGTGCCGTCGAGGTCGGCGGACGCCCCGGCGAGCCGGTCGCGCAGCTCCTCCAGCCCGGTGTCGATGTCGCGGTCGCGGCGTTCGAGGAGCCCGTCGGTGCACAGCACGAGCTGGGACCCGTCCTCGACCTTGACCTCCATCGTCTCGAACGGCTCCCCGCCGACCCCGACGGGCACGCCGGACGGGACGGGCAGGACGCGGCTCTCACCGTCCGCCGAGACCAGCACGGGCGGGACGTGCCCGGCGTTGGCGAGCGTGCACAGCCGCTCGACCGGGTCGTACACCGCGAACAGGCAGGTGGCGAGGTAGTCCTCGCCGAGTCGGCGGGCGAGCCCGTCGAGCTGGCGCAGCAGCCGGGCGGGCCGCATGTCCTCGGCGGCCAGGGTGCGGACGGCGGTGCGCAGCTGCCCCATGATCGCGGCGGAGGTGAGGCCGTGCCCCATCACGTCGCCGACGACGATGCCGAGCCGGCAGCCGGGCAGCGGGATGGCGTCGAACCAGTCGCCGCCGACCTGGGCGGCCTGCCCGGCGGGCCGGTAGCGGTAGCGGACCCGGGCCCCGGCGACGTCCGGCGGGTCGTCCGGAAGCATGCTGCGCTGCAGCTCCTCGGCGACCTTCACCTCGCGCCGGTACAGCCGCCCGTTGTCGACGCAGAGCGCGGCGCGGCGGGCCAGCTCGTCGACCATGGCGAGGTCGAGCTCGTCGAACCCGGGCCGGTCGGGCTTGCGGAGCAGCTTGAACGTGCCGAGCACCCGGCCCCGCGCGATCAGCGGGACGACCAGCAGCGCGCGGCCGGTGAACAGCGGCCGCAGGTCGCGGTCGCCGAACACGGCGGCGATCCGCGCTGCCTGCTCGGGGTCGACGCACGGGATGTGGACGGGCCGCCCCGTCCGCATCGCCTGGACGAACGGCGTGCCGGACGGCAGGAACAGCGCCTCGCCTTCGGGGACGGCCTCCTCCCAGCGTCCGGGCTCGTCGTTGTGGGCGACGGCGACGCGGCGCATCGGTGTGGTCTCGTCGACCTCGTCGGCGGGCGGCGCCGAGTCGGCGACGACGCGTTCGAGCAGCTCGACGGCGGCGAAGTCGGCGAGCCGCGGCACGACGACCTCGGCGAGCGTCCGCGCGGCGTGCAGGTGGTCCAGCGAGCTGCCGATCTGCTCGCCGGCCGCGCCGAGGTAGGCGAGCGGTTCCAGCGAGCGCGACACGTCCCGGCGGGCGGGCGGCGGCCGGTCCGCGGGCCCGGACGTCCCCGGCCCTCTTCTCGGGTGCGCGCCGCCGCCCGCGCGGGGCGCGGCGCCTCCCAGGGGTGTGAGGCCCGCGTGCGGGGCGGACGGCGTGTGCGGGACGAGGGGCAGCCGGATGGTCAGCCCGAGCGAGACCGCCGGGCAGCCGAAGCCGAGCACCTGCGAGGTGATCTTCTCGGACGCGGCGCGGTCCAGCGCGGTCAGCAGTTCGGCGAGGCGGCCGGCGAACGGGCCCGCGATCCGGTCGGGCTCGTCCCCGGACGGCGCCGCGAGGGTCGGCTCGACCCGCAGCAGCCGGGCGGCGGCCGGATGCCGGGCGGCGCCGTCGGACGGCCCGGCCGAGTCGGGCGGGGCGAGCAGGAGGTCGCCGATGGTGATGCCGATCCCGTCGCGGCGGAGCCGGCGCAGGTCGGCGGCCAGCGCCAGGACCCGGATGCCGTGGTCGCCCGGCTCCCCGTCGATCGGGTAGACCCACCAGCCGACCTCGGCCGGTTCGCCGTCGTCGACGCGCCGCAGGGTGCAGGTCCCGCACCAGACGTGCCCGAAGACCTCCGGCTCGAAGGCGCCGCGATGCTCCCTCGGGAGCCCGAGCAGGGCGGCGGGCGGACGCCCGACGGCCTGCGGCCGGGCGGCGCCGAACAGGTCTGCGGCGGTGTCGTCCCAGTGGCTGATGCGCCCACGCCCGTCCAGCGTGATGGCGGTCATCCTCGCCACTCCCAGCAGGTCCGCGATCACCATGCGGTCCCCCTCACCCGAGCGGAAACGACGCTCGAAGCTTCCCGGCAACGCGCGGTGAAGGGGAAGTTACCTGCTGTGAGACAAGATCGCCGGAAGTCCGCGAAAATGGACCGGGTGAGCGCTCACTCATCGCCCTCGGGCATGCTAACGTCCACGGTGGAAGGTGAGGTGACGCGGGGTTTGGCAGCACGGGCGGAACCGATGCGGGAGCGGATCCTGGCCGCGGCGGTGACGGTGATCCAGGCACGCGGGATCGTCGCCGCGACGACCAAGGAGATCGCGCGCACCGCGGGCGTCTCCGAGGGCAGTCTCTACAACCACTTCGCCAACAAGACCGCGTTGTTCGCTGCGGCCTTGGCCGAGGTGACCGGGACGGCGCGCACCGCGATGATGGCCCTCCTCGGGTCCGCCGGGCAGAACACGGTGGAGGAGAACCTCATCCGCCTTGCCACGCAGATGGTCGCCTTCTACGGCGAACTGCTGCCGATGACCGGCCCCGTCCTCGCCGACCCGGAACTGATCGCATGGCTGAGGGACAACGGCCCGGTGAAAGCACAGGACGAGGCCGCCGCCAAGGCGCGCGCACGGAACGGCGGCGGCCACAGAGCCGGGCCACTGCCCCCTGGGGCGCCGGGCGGCCCCCCGGCGGGGCCGCCCGGCGGCTCCATGGCGGGTCCGGTGATGGGCCACTCCGCCCTGATCGGCTATCTGGAGGCCGAGCGGAAGGCCGGACGGCTCGCGGACGGCGCGCCGCTCCCCTTCATCGCGGCGGCCCTGCTCGGAGGGTGTCAGCAGCACGCGTTCCTGACCCGGCTGGCCGGCCCGGAGACGGTGGCGGCGGGCGCCGGGCTGCCGGCCGCGCCGGAGGAGTTCGCGGCACGGCTCGTCCCGGCCGTACTGGCGGGCCATCTCGCCACCCCGTGACCGAACGCGGGACGCCCCCGGAATCCGCGCCTCATACCTTCTGATCAGTACCGGTTCGTCCGTCTCGCCACCCGGTGTGATGGACGACACGAAAACTCATGGCAACCTTTTGGCCCGTTCCAGGCGTCTTACATACCAGGAAGACCCACCGGCGGGTGGGAGGCGCCAGATCGGGCACAGCCCGCGACGTCCCGAAGATGCGGGGTCGCTCTGGCAATCGCCGAAGCGCGCAGCACCCTCGGCCGACCCTCCATGCGAGGCCGAGGCTCTACCGAACCCGCCGGGAACGGTGGCACGTACCAGTTGACGGGGGGCGGTTTTCCGCCCGGTCCGCGCGTGCCCCCGAACACGCGCCATGCAACCGGCCTCTCACGAGGCACTATCACGGGGAGCGACGATGACCGCTGTCACCACACCTGTCCGCCGCAGCACCAAGGTCGACAACGGCCGCGACGCCAAGGGCACCGCGACGATCGAGAACACGCGGCGCTACGAGCGCGACGTCCTGCCGCTCGCCGACCCGCTGTACGCCAGCGCCGTCCGCATGACCCGCAACACCGCCGACGCCGAGGACCTCGTCCAGGAGACCCTGGCCAAGGCCTACGTGAACTTCCACCAGTTCCAAGAAGGCACGAACCTCAAGGCGTGGCTGCACCGCATCCTCACCAACAACTTCATCAACACCTACCGCAAGAAGCAGCGCGAGCCCCAGCGCGCCGGCTCCGAGGAGCTGGAGGAGTGGCAGATCGCGCAGGGCGAGTCGCGCACGTCCGGTTTCCGGTCCGCCGAGTCCGAGGCCCTCGACCGCATCCCCGACTCCCAGGTCGTCGACGCCCTGCGCGCCCTCCCCAAGGACTTCCGGGACGCCGTCTACCTCGCGGACGTCGAGGGCTACGCCTACAAGGAGATCGCGGAGATGATGGGCACCCCCATCGGAACCGTCATGTCCCGCCTGCACCGCGGCCGCAAGCAACTCCGCGAATCCCTCTCGGCCCACAACCGCGCCGCGCACACGCTGGCCGCCTGAACGTTCCGAGACCTGCAGTAACACGCGATCCCGCAGCTGCCCCGTGACTGCGGGATCGCCCATTTGCGTGCACGTTCTGTCATTGGGTCGATACAATCTGCGACAACCCCTCGTTGTCGGGAGTGTCGATGCCGAATCTTGCGACCGGTGTGATCATGGGTGCGTTGGTTGCCCTCGTGGCGGCCGCGCCTTCCGATTCGGGGACGTCCCTGCGGCTCTCGGTCACGCATCCCGGCGAGAACACGTCCGGGACCAGGGCCGTCACGCTGCGTTGCGATCCGCCCGGCGGCGAGCATCCCGAGGCGGCGCGGGCGTGCCTGGAGCTGAGCGGGTCGGGCGGGAGGTTCGCGCACGCGCCGGACGGCCGGATGTGCACGGACGTCTACGCTCCCGTCGTCGCCCGCGCGGAGGGACGCTGGCGTGGAAGACCCGCCCGCTTCCGGGCCGAGTACGGCAACGACTGCGTCATGCGATCACGGACCGGAACCGTCTTCGCGTTCTGAGCCGTGCGGCTCGGCGACCGATCAGGAGACCGTCCGAATAGGCGCGCCGACCGTGGGTAGGGCGCGCACACAGGCCACGCGAGCCGCCGGCGAGTCGGGAGGATGTGCGCGCGATGCCACCCAGGGTCAGCGACGTGATGACAGCGGCACCCCTCTCCCTGCCGCTGGACGCGACGCTGTACGAGGCCGCCCGTGTCATGCGGGACGAGGGAATCGGCGATGTGCTGGTCACGTACGCCGGACAGCTCTGCGGGCTGGTCACCGACCGGGACATCGTGGTGCGCGCGGTGGCGGAGAGCCGCGACACCGCGCTGACGCACCTCGGTGACGTGTGCACGGCCGAGCTGACAACCGTCCGCCCCGAGGACGACACCGACACCGCGGCGAGACTCATGTGCGAACAGGCCGTCCGGCGGCTGCCGGTCGTGGACGCCGACCACCGCCCCGTCGGCATCGTGTCCATCGGGGACCTGTCCGTGGCGAACGGGGAGGTCGGCCCCCTCCCCGAGATCAGCAAGGCCCCGCCCAACAATTAGGACCCCCCATGAAGCATCAGGTCCGTGTGCCGGGACAGGCATCGGCGCAGTCCACAGGCCAGGATAATCTCGGAGGGGTGACGCCCACCGAAACGGTCCTGACGGACCAGCTCGCCCTGGAGATCGCCCAGCTGGGCGTGGTCGGGGAGTCCTCGGACGTGGGCACCCTGCACCGGGTGACCGAACTCGCCGCGCGTGCCGTGGCCGGCTGCGCGGGCGCGGCGAGCGTGCGCTGGGCCCTTCCCGAGGCGGCCGGGAGCGATCCGGGCCCGGGGTTCGGCCTGCCGCCCGACACGGTGACCGACGTCCCGCACATCCCCGCGCCGGGTTCCGGGCCGGAGGCCGCTCCGGCGCCGGCGAAGCCCCGTCCGGAGCCGCTGGCCGCCGCGGCCAGCCATCCCGACCTCGCCGAGGTCACCGACCGGCAGCTGTCCCGCGGGCACGGGCCGATCTTCGACGTGGTCCGGGACCGGCGGGCGCTGGCCTCCGACGACATCCTCGCCGAGACCCGCTGGCCCGAGGCGATGTCGGACATGCTCCGCCGCGGGGTGCGGTGCTTCACCACGACCCCGCACGTGAACCCGCCCGTCCTCGTCACGCTCACGCTGTACGGGGTGACCCCGAAGTCGCTCGGGCACGGCCGGCACGCGCTCGCGTCCCTGCTGGTCGCGCAGGGCACCGCCGCGGTCTCCAACACCCAGCAGTACGACGACGTGCACCGCACCGCCGTCCAGCTGCAGGCCGCGGTCGAGGCACGCGCCGTCGTCGATCAGGCCAAGGGCATTCTGATGCACGCGCTCGGCTGCGACGCCGACGAGGCGTTCGCCGAGATGCGCCGGATCTCGCAGACGCGTCACGTGAAGCTGACCGCGCTCGCCCAGCGTATCGTCGGTCAGCAGGGGCTGCCGTAGTGGCGGGCGAGGCGCATAGGCTGCCAATGGCGGCCCCGTAGATCGTGGTCCGGCCCGGTACGGGCGGAAGCCGTCCTGGTTCCACCGTGTGACGCGGACGAGAGGGAGACCAGATGCACGATCAGCCTGACCAGCTCGAACCCGAGTCCCTGCTGAGGGAGATCTCGGATCTCGAAGGACGCATCGGCGAGCTGCGCCAGGCCGCCGGCGTGCCCGAACCCGACCTGCGCGCCACGCTGGACGCGGCCCTGGTCGAGCTCGAGCTGGCGCTGACCGTGCTGCGGACGATGGGCGGCGAGCACACCGGTGAACCGGGCGGGTCGGCCGCCGCCGAGAACGAGCGGCGGGTGCTGCGGACCGTCTTCCAGGACGCCCCCGTGCCGCTCTTCCTGCTGGACCGGACGACCAGCGTCCGCCGCGTCAACCGGCAGGCGGCGCAGCTGCTCGGCACGTCGTCCGGATACGTGTCCGGCAAGCAGTTCACGGCGTTCTGCGACATGGCGACCCGGGCCGCGGTGCGGTCGCAGCTGGCGGCGGTGGTCCGGACCGGGCAGCGCCGCCGCGTCAACGTCCGCTTCCTCGGCCGGGACCACCCGATCGACGCCGTGGTGACGCTGGCCCGGGTGTGGATCCGCGGCGAACCCGACCCGATGGTCGTGGTGGCCGCGGGTCCGACGACCACCCCGGCCGACGACCCGGCGGCCAGGTCCAAGGGCGCGGGGGCCACCCGGGTGCGGACCGCCGAGGGCGGCGGGCCGGGCGACGACGAGGCCGTGGCGACGATCGTCCACCGGATGGACGTCCTCGCCACCGCGAGCGAACTGCTGCTTGACGAGCCGGTCTTCAACGAGACCGTCGCCGTCCGGCGGTGCGCCCGGCTGCTGGCCGCCGAGCTGGCCGACTGGGCGTTCATCGATCTGACCGGTCCGAACGGCGGCCCGGGCGCGCCCCCGCAGGGCGGCATCCACGCGGCGGGCACCGCGCCGGACCTGCGCCGCCAGGTCGTGATGGGCCCGGAGGACGAGCGGTCCGTCGAGGCCGCGCGGATGCTGGAGGAGGTCGACCCCGCGGGGGACACCCTCCCCTACAGCGTGTTCGTCACCCGGCAGAGCGCGCTCCGGCCGCACGTGGAGAACCTCGACGTGCTCGGCGTGTGCCCGGACGGGCAGCCCGTGTGCGGCAAGATCGGCGCGACGTCGGTGCTGAGCGTCCCGATCGAGGACGGCGACCGCGCCATCGGCACGATCACGCTGGCGGCGAGCGGCGAGTACGGCCCGTTCGACCTGATGGACCTCGGGGTCGTCCAGCGGCTCGGCCGCTACCTGGCCCTGGTGATCCGGGCGGCCCGGCTGTACCGGCGCCGCGCCGAGGTCGCGGACACGCTGCAGGCCGGGCTGCTGCCGCGCAAGCTCCCGGCCATCCCGGGGGTGAGCGTCGCCGCACGGTACCTGACGGCCACGCACGGCTCGGACGTGGGCGGCGACTTCTACGACGTGTTCCGCACCGAGAGCGGCTGGGGGCTGGTCCTCGGCGACGTGTGCGGCAAGGGAGAGGACGCGGCGGCCGTGACCGCGACGGCCCGGCACTGCGTCCGGCTCGCGTCCCGGTGGAAGGCCCGTCCGGGGGACGTCCTCGGCATCGTGAACGAGGCCCTGCTGGACGAGGACCGGTTCGTCACCGCGGTGATGGCGGGCCTGACGCTGGAGACCGAGCGGATCATCGTGTCGCTCGGCACCGCGGGTCACCCGCCGGCGATCGTCGTGCGCGCGAACGGCGTGATCAGGTCGGCGTCCCGCGGCGGCGTCCCGCTCGGCCTGTTCGAGGACTTCGAGGCGGGGCTCGACACGATCGACCTCGCCGTGGGCGACACCCTGATCCTGCATTCGGACGGGGTGCTGGAGGCGTGCGACATGGTGCGGCAGGAGTTCGGCCAGGAGCGCCTGCTGGAGGCGCTCGCCGGGCAGGCCGGCGCACCGCCGGACAAGATGCTCGCCGCCGTGGAGCGGGCGCTGCTGGAGTTCTGCGACAGCGACCTGCGCGATGACGTGTCGATGCTCGCGCTGCGCGTGGAGCCGCCCACCCTCGGTTAGGCGCGCGGAGCCGCCCCGCAGGTGACCTGCCCGGACTGACGGTCGATTTGTCGGGTAAAGGGGCAACCATGACCGTCAATCCCGCGGACAAGCCCCGCAACGAGACCGAGCACGAACGTCTCGACCGGCAGTTGATGGAACTTCTCCAGGGCTTCCGCGTGGCGACGACCGGCGTGCAGGTGCTGTTCGCGTTCCTGCTCACCGTCCCGTTCTCCGCCCGTTTCGACATGAAGGTGGACGGCACCGGCAAGGCGATGTTCTACGTCGCGCTGTTCGGGGCGGCGCTCGCGTCGATCTGCTTCATCGCCCCGGTGTTCCAGCACCGGATCCTGTTCCAGCTCGACCAGAAGCCGCTGCTGATCCGGCGCGCCAACCGGTTCGGGATCGCCGGCGCCTTCGCGCTCGCGATCTCGATCACCGCGTCCACGACGCTGATCGTCCACGCGCTGTCCGACGAGGCGGCGGCGGTGGTCACGACGGTCGTGGTCGTCCTGCTGCTGTGCGGCTGGGCGTGGTTCGTCCAGCCGTACCTGACCAGGGTGCACGCGAGCGGCCGGGCGTCGGGTGACACCTGACGCCCGGCCGTCCCCGTCTCAGTACGCCCGGCCGAAGATGACGCGCTTGCCGTACGCGGACGGCCGGCCGCACTTCACGCAGACGCCGGTCTCCTCGGGCGCGTCGGCCGCGATGACCCGGGGGGTCGCGGCGGTCTCGGCCTTGATGTCGTCCTCGCACGCGGTCTCGCCGCAGTGGAACGCCCGCGCCCAGCCGGTCGCGACCTGCGCGGCGAACGCGTCCCAGCCGTCCACCACGGCCGTGTTGTCCTCGCGGAACTTCTCGGCCCTGGCCAGCAGGAACGACTGGAAGTCGGCGAGCATCCCGGGCAGCAGCTCGGGCAGCTTGTCGAGCGGGATCTGCTCCTTGCCCTGCCCCTCCACGGTCGGCAGCCGCCGCGCGACGGTCGCGACGCCGCCCTCGATGTCGCGTTTGCCGAGCTCGACGCGGATCGGGACGCCGCGCATCTCCCACTCGTTGAACTTGAACCCGGGCGACAGCTGCGGCCGGTTGTCGTCGACGTGCACCCGGATGCCCATCGCCTTGATCGCCGCACCGAGCCGGCGGGCCTCGGCGGCGGCCTGCTCGCCCTGCTCCTTGCGCCCGATCGGGACGATCACCACCTGGTAGGGCGCGAGCCGCGGCGGCAGGACGAGCCCCTTGTCGTCCCCGTGCGTCATGATCACGCCGCCGATCATGCGGGTGCTCATGCCCCAGGACGTCGTGTGGGCGTGGGTCAGCTTGCCCGCCTCGTCCTGGTACTGGATCTCGAACGCCTTGGCGAAGTTGGTGCCGAGGTAGTGGGACGTGCCGGCCTGGAGCGCCCGGCCGTCCCGCATCATGCCCTCGATCGTGTACGTGCGGACGGCGCCGGCGAACCGCTCGCCGGGCGTCTTCTCCCCCGCCACGACGGGGATCGCCGCCAGCTCCCGCGCCACGGCCGCGTAGGCGTCCAGCGCCCACATCGTCTCGCGCATCGCGTCGGCCTCGTCGATGTGCGCGGTGTGGCCCTCCTGCCAGAGGAACTCGGTGGTGCGCAGGAACAGCCGGGGCCGCATCTCCCACCGGACGACGTTCGCCCACTGGTTCAGCAGCAGCGGCAGGTCGCGGTGCGAGTCGATCCACTTGGCCATGTACTCGCCGATGACGGTCTCGGACGTCGGCCGCATGACCAGCGGCTCTTCGAGGTCCTTGCCGCCCGCGTGCGTCACGACCGCCAGCTCCGGGGAGAAGCCCTCGACGTGCTCGGCCTCGCGTTTGAGATAGGACTCCGGGATGAGCATCGGGAAGCAGGCGTTGTCGTGCCCCGCGTCCTTGATCCGCCGGTCCAGGTCGGCCTGGAGCAGCTCCCACACCCGGTAACCGTACGGGCGGATGACCATCGTGCCGCGCACCGGTCCGCGGTCGACGAGCTGGGCCTGCACGACCAGCTCGTTGTACCAGGCGGAGAAATCCTCGCTCTGCGGCGTCACACCTTCTCGACTCACGGCACACAAGGGTACTGACCATCGGCGTTGGTCAGGGCACCTTCGCTACCCTCGCGAGATGCGCTGGTCCCAGATGTTCGTGCCCACGCTCCGCGACGACCCCGCCGAGGCGGAGGCGCCGAGCCACCGGCTGCTGCTCCGGGCGGGCTACATCCGGCAGCTCACCGCCGGCCACTACTCGCTGCTCCCGCTGGCCGTCCGCGTCCGGGCGAGGATCATCCAGATCATCCGCGAGGAGATGAACCGGATCGGCGCGCAGGAGATGCTGTTGCCGGCGCTGCACCCGGCGGAGCCGTGGCAGCGGTCCGGCCGCTGGGAGCTGATGGGCCAGGAGATGTTCCGGCTCCGCGACCGGCGCGGCACCGACCACGCCCTCGGCATGACGCACGAGGAGATCTTCGCGACCGTCGCCAGGGAGCTGAACTCCTACCGGCAGCTCCCGCAGCAGTGGTACCAGTTCCAGACGAAGTTCCGGGACGAGCCGCGCCCCAAGGGCGGCCTCATGCGAACCCGCGAGTTCACGATGAAGGACGCCTACAGCTTCGACGTCGACCGTCCCGGCCTGGACGCCTCGTTCGACGCCTACCACGGCGCCTACACGCGGATCTTCGAGCGGCTGGGCATCCCGGCGCTGCCGTGCGAGGCGTCCAGCGGCACGATGGGCGGCTCCGGCTCGACCGAGTTCATGTGCCCCTCCGACATCGGCGAGGACCTCGTCGTCCACTCCCCGGCGTGCGGTTACGCGGCGAACATCGAGCGGGCGACGTCGGCGCTGCCGCCCGCGTCGGACGGCCCCGGCCCGGACGCTCCCGAACGCTTCGACACGCCCGGCGTCCGCACCATCGAGGACCTGCTGGCGTACGACGCGCCGGGCGACCGCCAGATCAAGACGCTCGTCTACGTCCTGGACGGGACGCTCACCCTCGTCCTGCTGCGCGGTGACCACCCGCTCAACGAGCAGAAGCTCGTGGACGCGACCGGTGCGGCCCGGATCCGCGCCGCCGAGCCCGCCGAGATCCAGGACGCCCTCGGCGCGCTGCCCGGCAGCCTCGGCGCGGTCGGCGTGACCCTCCCCGTGATCGCGGACGAGGCGCTGCGGGGCCGCCGCGACATGTTCACCGGTGCCAACACCGACGACGTCCACCTCCGCGGCGTCGACGTCGACCGCGACATCGACGCCGGCACGTGGGCGGACCTGCGCGAGGTCTCGGAAGGGGAGCCCTGCGTCCGCTGCGGGGAGCCGCTGCGGATCCAGCGGGCGATCGAGATCGGGCACATCTTCAAGCTCGGCGACCGCTACGCCCGCGCCCTCGGCGTCGAGGTGCTCGACCCGGACGGCCGGCGCGTCCCGGTGATCATGGGCAGCTACGGGATCGGCGTGGAGCGCGCGATGGCCGCGATCGTCGAGACCCACAACGACGAGCGCGGCGTCGTCTGGCCGGTGGCGGTGGCCCCGTTCCAGGTCGTCGTCGTGATCGCCCAGTCCGATGACGCCGACGTGGCCAAGGCCGCCGAGGACGTCTACGCCGGCCTGGCCGGCGCCGGCGTCGAGGTGGTGATCGACGACCGTCCCGAGCGCGCGGGCGTGAAGTTCCGCGACGCCGAGCTGACGGGCATCCCGTTCCGGGTGACCGCGGGCCGCCGGGGTCTGGCCGAGGGCGTGGCCGAGGTGACCGCGCGCGCCACCGGCGACACGTCCAAGATCGCCCTGGGCTCCGTCGTCGACCACGTCCGGACGCTTCTGGACGCGTAATTCGTTTGACGCTCCCCGCGCGCCTTCCCGAGACTCGGACACCATGGGACACGTCGAGGCCGGGCACATCGGCCATGTGCTGCCGGACGGCCGAGTGCTGCTGGACGACGCCTCGTTCCGGGTCGGCGACGGCGTCACGGCCGCCCTGGTCGGCCCGAACGGCGCGGGCAAGACGACCCTCCTCAGGCTGATCGCCGGGGACCTGGCGCTCCAGTCCGGAACCGTCGCGCACAGCGGCGGCATCGGCGTGATGCGCCAGTTCATCGGCAGCATGCGGGACGGGTCGTCCGTCCACGACCTGCTGCTGTCGCTGGCCCCGCCCCGGGTACGGGAGGCGGCCGAGGCCGTGGAGACGGCCGAGCTGGCGATGATGGAGCGCGACGACGAACCCGCCCAGCTCCGCTACGCCACGGCCCTCGCAGGCTGGGGCGACGCGGGCGGCTACGAGATCGAAGTGCTGTGGGACGCGTGCTGCGTCGCGGCCCTGGGCGTCCCGTACGACTCGTGCCGCTGGCGCGAGGTCCGCACGCTTTCGGGCGGCGAACAGAAACGCCTCGCGCTCGAAGCGCTGCTCCGCGGCCCCGACGAGGTCCTCCTGCTGGACGAGCCCGACAACTATCTGGACGTCCCGGGCAAACGATGGCTTGAGGAAAGGCTGCGGGAGACCTCCAAGACGGTCCTCCTGGTGTCCCACGATCGTGAGCTCCTCGACCGTTCCGCCGACCGGATCGTCACCGTCGAGGCGGCCCGCGTCTGGATCCACGGCGGCCGCTTCTCGACCTACGCCGCCGCCCGCCGCGACCGCAACGAACGCCTGGAAGAGCTGCGCCGGCGCTGGGACGAGGAGCACGCGAAGCTCAAGGAACTCGTCAACACGCTCAGGACCAAGGCCACGGTCAACGACGGTTTCGCGTCCCGCTACCGCGCCGCGCAGACGCGGCTGCGCAAGTTCGAGGAGGCGGGCCCGCCCGAGGTCCCGCCCCGCGACCAGAGCCTCAAGATGCGGCTCCGCGGCGGCCGCACCGGGAAACGCTCGGTGATCTGCGAGGGGCTCGAACTGACGGGCCTCATGAAGCCCTTCAGCACCGAGGTCTGGTACGGCGAGCGCGTGGCCGTCCTCGGCTCGAACGGCTCGGGCAAGTCCCACTTCCTGCGCCTGCTCACCGCGATCGCCGAAGCGCTCCCCCGCGGCGCGACGCCGGTGGAGCCCGTCGCCCACACCGGCGTCGCCCGCCTGGGCGCCCGCGTCGTCCCGGGCCTGTTCGCGCAGACCCACGCCCGTCCGGACCTGGCCGGGCGCACCCCGTGCGAGATCGTCATGACCGAGCACGCCCGCCTCCGCAACGACGCGATGAACGCCCTGGCCCGCTACGAGCTGAACGTCTGCGCCGAGCAGCCCTTCGAAACCCTCTCCGGAGGCCAGCAGGCCCGCCTGCAGATCCTCCTCCTGGAGCTGGGCGGCGCCACGCTCCTCCTCCTGGACGAGCCCACCGACAACCTGGACCTGGCCAGCGCCGAAGCCCTCCAGGAGGGCCTGGAGTCCTTCGAGGGAACCGTCCTCTCGGTGACGCATGACCGCTGGTTCGCCCGCGCCTTCGACCGCCACCTGATCTTCGGCGCCGACGGCTCCGTCTACGAATCCGCGGAACCCGTCTGGGACGAGGCCCGCGTGGCCCGCCCCCGCTGAGCCCCGAGGGGGCAGAGAAGACGGACCGTGGCTCTGTCCCGGGTTGGGCTGCGGCGGATAAAGTGCCCGCGTGCGGGTGGTTGTTACTGGTGCGGCGGGGTTCATCGGAAGTCATGTGGTCGACGCGCTTTCGGGGGCGGGCCATGAGGTGCTCGCCGTGGACGCGCCCGGCCGGTCGCTCGCCCCGGATGTCGCGCGGCGCACATGGGCGGAGGTCGCGGCGCGGCCGGGGGTCGTCGCGGCGGAGGCCGATCTGGCGGTGGACGAGCTGAACGCCGTCGTCGCGGCGGACGTCGTCGTGCATCTGGCCGGACGGCCCGGCGTACGCGACTCGTGGGGTGCGGGCGAGGCCATCGCGGAGCGGGACAACGTCCGGGCGACCCGGCGGCTGCTCGCGGCCTGCCTGGAAAGGCCGGCCGGGCAGCGGCCGAAGGTGGTCGTGGCGTCCAGTTCGTCGGTGTACGGGTCGGCGGGGCGGCGGCCGAACCGGGAGGACGATCGGCTGAGCCCGGCCAGCCCCTACGCGGCCAGCAAGGTCGAGGTGGAGCGGCTCACCGGCCTGGCCGCCGGTGGCGGTCTGCGGACCGTCCTGCTCCGGTACTTCTCCGTCTACGGGCCCCGGCAGCGGCCCGACATGGCGTTCCACCGATTCGTGGAGGCCGCGCTGGACGGGCGTCCGCTGCCCGTGTTCGGTGACGGGCGCAATTCCCGGAGCTTCACCCACGTGCGGGATGTGGTCGCGGCGACGCTCGCGGCGGCGGCCGAGGACCTGCCGCCCGGTATCGCCGTCAACATCGGGCACAGCGAGCATGTCGCGGTACGAGACGCCATCGCGATGCTCACCGATGCCCTGGGCGTCCAAGCGGAGATCCAGCGGGAGACGCCCGTTGCCGGGGACGCGGCGCGCACCTGGGCCGACACCGGGCGCGCTCGGGACATGCTCGGCTGGACGGCCACGGCGGACCTGGCGGAAGGTCTCGCGGACCAGATCGCCTGGCACCGTGGGCGCCGGGCCGTCCCCGAGGAGGTCGGCGTCGGATGAAGCACAGGGCGGCGTACGTCGCGTTCGACCGGTTCCCCTCCAGCAAGGGGTCGGCGGTGCACATCGCGCAGATGGCCGACGAGCTGTTCGCGCACCACGGTGGCGGGCTCCTCGGCGTGATCGGCGGCGGCGACCTGCCGCGCTACCAGCGGGAGGGGGCTCGGGAGATCGCCCGGTTCGACGAGCAGATCCCGAACCTGATCGACCGGGCCGAGGCGTTCTCCGGCTGGGTGGCCGCGCACCTCGAACCGCACTGGGAGAGCCTGGAGGTCTGCCACGTCCGGGACCCGTGGAGCGCGCTGCCCGCGGTCGCGGACGGGCGCCGCCACAAGGTCGTGTACGAGGTCAACGGGCTGCCGTCCGTCGAGATGAGCCACACGTGGCCGTGGGCGGCGCCGAAGACACTCGGCAAGATCCGCGAACTGGAGCGGTACTGCCTGGAGCGCAGCGACGCCGTCGTGGTGCCGTCGCGGGTGATCGGCAGGGCGGTCCGGGATCGGGGCGTCCCCGAGGGCAGGATCCATCTCGTGCCCAACGGGGCCGACGTGCGCGACATGCCGGTCCGCCCCGCCGACGCGCCCGCCCATTACATCGTCTACGTCGGCGCGTTGCAGCCTTGGCAGGGCTTGGACGTCCTGATGCGCGCGTTCGCACGGCTCGCCGATCTGGCCGATCTGCGGCTGGTGATCTGCGCGTCCGTGCCGGAGCGGCGGGCCAAGCCGGTGCGGCGGCTGGCCGAGCGGCTCGGGGTCGCCGAGCGGATCGACTGGCGGTTCACGCTGCCGCACCACGAGGTGGCCGCCTGGCTGGCGCACGCCGAGGTGTCGCTGGCGCCGCTGACCGGATGCGCCCGCAACCTCGACCAGGGCTGCGCGCCGCTGAAGGTGATCGAGTCCATGGCGGCGGGCGTGCCGGTGGTCGCCTCGGACCTGCCGGCGGTCCGGGAGCTGATGGCGGACGGGGAGCACGGGCGGCTCGTCCCGGCCGACCGTCCCGCCGAGCTGGCGCGGGCCGTCCGGATCCTGCTGGAGTACCCGGAGGAGGCCGCCGCCATGGGGCGCAGGGGCCGCGAGCACATCGAGGAGAGTCTGACCTGGGCGCGGTCGCGCGCCCGGCTGGCCGAGGTCTACCGCACGATCGCACGGGTCCGTTAGGTGGTTCGTCATGTTCTGGCGTAAGCAGAAGGCCGCCATCGAGCGGTTCCATCCGCTGCACAAGGCGCTCACGCTGGAGAAGGGCTTCTCCGTCTCGCTGCGGCGCGACGACTGGGAGCCGGTGATCCAGAGCCTCGCGCGGCACCGCGTCGAGATCCGGCGGCACAGGTGGCGGCTGTCCGAACGGGTGCCGGAGGTGGTCGTGCCGATGCTGCGGGTGCTGGCGTCCGACATGACGCCGGACGGCGTGCTGTCGGTGGCCCTCGACATGCGCGGCCCCAACGCTCCCGGGAAGCAGGGGCCGAGGTTCGACCTGCCCGTCCACCGGCCGGTCCTGGCGATGCAGCAGTGGTTCGCGATGGACCCCTGGCTGCGGATGCGCGCCGAACTGCGGGACGGCAGCGTCCTGGAACTGACGGTCACCGACCGGGTGCGGTACCGCTGGCGCAAGAAGCGCAACCCGCGCGGCAAGGTCAAGGTGAAGACCAAGACGAAGACGGTGCATCTGGTCCGGGCCACCCGGCAGCTGGCGAAGAACGCCGCCGTCCAGCGGCCCGGGACGCCTCCGCCGAACTGGGTGAGGGTCCAGGTGAAGCAGGGGAAGCGGCTCGTGATCCGGTCGACCTGCAAGCTTCCCGGCCAGTCCGCCATGGGGAACCTGACCGGCCAGATCCTGCTGGTGGCGACGGAACCGTTCCGATGGACGCCGCCGGCCTCGTCCGCGAGGAGGACCACGTGACCCGCTGCACCGTGACCACCGGGTTCTTCGTGCTCGGACGCTGCGGGCAGACCGCGGTGGCGGCGTGCCCGCAGTGCGCCCGGCCGGTCTGCGCCGTCCATGCCGGGCCGGGCGGGCTGTGCCCCGAATGCGCCATGGCCCAGGGGTACCGCCCGCACGACCCGCACGATCCGTCCTGGACGGGCTGGTACCGGCGCCACTACTACCAGACCAGCTCCCGCACCTACAGCGACACCTACTGGTACTCCTCGTTCGACCAGTACGACCGCGGGGCGTTCAACCCGGGCGACGACTACTCCCACGGGGGCGACTGGGGACCGGACGACGACACCGGCTTCGTGGACAGCTGATGCCCCGCGTCCTGTGGATCACCGAGCACTATCCGCCGAGCCAGGGTGGCATGTCGCAGTCGTGCGACCGGATCGTGCGGGGCCTGCGCGACGCCGGCGCCGAAGTGGACGTCGCGCACCTGACCCGCCGGACACGCCCGTGGGGCGTCCGGCGGGAGCACGGCGGGCGGCTGCTGACCGCCCCGCTCGGCGACGACCCCGAGCACGCGCTGCGCCGCCTGTGGACGACCATCACGGCCGAGAACCTCACCGGCTACACCCACCTCGTCGCGTTCGGCGGCGTGTACGCGATGCTCGCCGCGCCCGTCCTGGCCGCGCTGCTGGACGCGCCGCTGGTCACGCTGCTGCGCGGCAACGACATCGATGTCGGCGTCTTCTCCATGCGGCGGCGCGGCGTGCTGGCGGACGCGCTGCGCGCCTCGTCGCGCGTCTGCGTCGTCGCCCGCTCGCATGCACCGCTGGTGTCGGCGCTGGCCCCGGACGCGGCGGTCACGTTCGTCGCGAACAGCGTCGACACCGCGCAGTGGCGCGTCCTGCCGTCCGAGCGGGAGCGCGGCCGGGTGTGGCGGGACGAGAACGTCGAGCCGGGGCGCCGCACCCTCGGGCTCATCGGCCAACTCAAGGTGAAGAAGGGCGTGGGCTTCTTTCTGGACGCCCTGGCTGCGTCAGGCCACTCCGAGTCGTTCCACCTGCTGCTCGTGGGCGAGGTCGAGGAGTCCGTGCAGGAGTGGCTGGCCGAGCACGACGTCCCGCATTCGGTCCTCCCGTTCATGGAGCGCTACGACCTTCCGGCCGTCTACGCGAGCTGTGACCTGGTCGCGCTGCCGTCCTTCTATGACGGGATGCCGAACGTGGCGCTGGAGGCGGCGGCGCTCGGCGTGCCGCTGATCGCCTCGGACGGCGGCGGGCTCGCGGACGTGGCCGACGACGAGATCGGGTTCACATTCCCCGCGGGCGACGCGCACGCCTGCCGCGCGGCGATCGACCGGGCCGCGCGGGCGGGCGGCGAAGAACTGGCGAAGCTCGGCGCGGCGGGCGCGGAACGGATCCGGCGCGACTTCGCACCGGCCACTGAAACGGCCGGCTACCTCGCCGTTCTCGACTCGGCCCGGTGATCGTCTGCTACGCGGCCGGCGACGGGCTGGGGCATCTGACCCGGCTCCGGTCCGCCCTGCACACCCTCCGCCTGGAGGGCCCGGTAACCGTTGTCACCGGCTCGCCGTTCGCCGGCGATCCGCGCGTCACAGGCGGCTGGCAGGTCGTGGAGACCGCCGACCTCGCGGCCCTGCGGCCGGACGAAGTGATCGTGGACGCCTTCCCGGCCGGGTTGAAGGGCGAACTGACGCGCCTCCCCCGCGGCAAAAGGACGACGCATCTGGCGCGGCTGCTTCGCTGGGACGCCTACCGGCCGTTCCTTCCCGCGGAGCCGCCCCGCTTCGACCGCACGTTCGTCCTAGAGGAACTCGACCCCGCGCACTACGCCTACTTGCGCACAGTCTCGGACGAGGTCCTGCCACTGACGCTCACCGATCCCCCATCGGACCCCGTCGACGTGGACGGTTGGCTCATCGTTCACAGTGGGCCCGACGCAGAGACGCTCGAACTCGTCGCCTACGCGCAGGACATGGCGTCCGCCGAAAGGGTCCGACCGCCGATGACCCTGGTGTCGCCCTACCGGCCGGCTGATCTGCCCCAAGGCATCGCGCACGTGGACATCTACCCCGCCTACACGCCAGGCCCGAACGTCGAACGGATCGTCACCGCGGCCGGTTTCAATGCCGTCCGCCAATACGCGCCCTGGCGGGAACGGCACCGCATGATGCCGTTCCCGCGCAGCCTCGACGATCAGTACGAACGCGCAGCCCGCGCTAGAAGTACGTAGAGGTCAGGTCACCGGTCGGCCAGGTCTTCACCGCATTGGCGGCCTTGTGAAGCAGCAGGTCGATGCCGTCGTAGCTGGGCGCGTCGCCCTCCTGGCGCTGGTCGAACAGCACCGCCCACGACAGGCCGTCGTACCGGCGGACCATCAGCGTGTACGTCCCGGGAAGGCTCCCGTTGTGCCAGGTGTTCATGCCGCCGGTGACGGGGCGCACCTGCCATCCGCAGCCGTAGTACCAGCCGTCGTCGTTGATGCCGGTCTCCGGCTTGGCGAGCGCCCGCTTGATGGACGTCGAGGTCAGGACCGACGTCCCGCCGTCGTAGACGCCCGCGAAACGGGTCAGGTCCATGGCAGTGGCCAGCCAGCCACCGTGCGAGTCCATGTTCTCCAGCTTGAAGGCACCGTAGGGATAGGCGACCTTATTGCCGCTGTTGTCGAACACGGTCGTCCCGGTGTACGCCGAGTAGTACGGCACTTCACCGGACGCCTTCGTGAGCGTGCGCCCCTGCCGCATCCGGGTGATCTTGCGCGGCCCCAGCACGACCTGCCGGACGTAGTCCTCGTACTTCTTCCCGGTGACCTTCTCGATGATCCGGCCGAGCAGGAGGAACCCGTAGTTGGAGTACGCGTACTGCGTCCCGGGCGCGTGGTCGAGCTTGTGGGCCGACACGTACCTCATGATGTCGGCCCGCGTGACGGGCAGCGAGACGCCGAGCGCCGCCGCGATCTTCGCGTCCTGGAACATCGGGTCGGGCGTGATGTCGCGGTCCCAGCCGCCGAGGTGCTGGAGGAGCCGCAGCACGGTGACGTCCTTCAGCCGCGGGTCGGCCGTGGTGGAGAGCCCCAGCAGCGTCGCGGCCCGGTCGGTGAGCTTGAGCTTCCCGTCCTGGACGAGCCGGAGCACGGCCGTCGCCGTCACCGGCTTGGAGATGCTGGCGATGCGGAACAGCGAGGTCGGCTGCGTCTTGAGGCCGCTTTCGCTCGTGTAGGTGTAGCCGCGCGAAAGGACCAGCTTGCCCTTGCGGACGACGGCGAGCTGCCCGCACGAGATGTTGCGCTGCTGCATGAACGTCTTGAGCGTCGAGTCGAAGCCGCCGAGTCCCGCGAGCGCCTTGCCGGTCACCTGCCACGAGCGGGCCGCCGCGACCGCCTGCGCGGTCTTGGACGAGCCGGAGGAGCATCCGGCGAGCAGCGCCGGCGCGGCCGCCAGCCCCGCCGCCTTGCCGAAGTCCCGCCTGCTGAGAGCGACCATCCCCGTCCCCCCTGAAGATCGAATGTCGGGAATGCGACGATCCCGCACCCTAGTGCATGGTGATCTTCCGGGGAGACCGGAATCCTCCAGGAGGTGAACCGAAGGTCAGCCGGGCAGGCGGAGGTCGAACTCGATCTCGACCTCGTCGGCGAGGCGCAGCGCGCCGAAGAAGGCCGAGTACGGCTTGATGCCCCAGCGGCTCTGCTCGACGGTGAAGCCGCCGCGCAGCCGGCCGGCGTTCAGCACGGCCCCGATCCGCACCGGTTTGACCCGGCCCATGATCGTCAGATCGCCCTCGACGGCGTCCTCGCCCACCGCGGTCGACACGAAGGTGATCCGCGGATACCGCTGCGCGTCCAGCACCTTGCGCAGGTTCTTCTTGATCTCCGCGCGGTCCTGGTCGGTCAGCGGCTTCACGCCGCCGGCGCCCTCGCGCACCTCCAGCGCGTCCACGTCGACGGTCACCTCGACGGACGACGCGTCCCGCGGCTCACGGGCCTCGACCGCCGCAGTCCAGCGGGTGGCCTCGATGGTCAGGTCGTGCCCGGCGCGCCGGCCGAGCCCGCTGCGGCCCGTGCGGACGAGCAGCCGCCCGTCGTCCGGTCCCAGCTCGAACGTTCCCTCCATGCATCCCACCCTGCCACGCGGGGTCAGAGGCACTTCACCCTGGGCTGGGCGCGGTACTCGGTGTGGAACCTCTCGCGGCGCACCTCGCGCCCGCCGGCGGACAGCGTCCGCCACACGTCGATCTTGAAGCCCTTCCGTCCCGTCATGGGAACGCACTTCTGGCCTCGCCCCTCGCCCGTCCCGTACGACTTGAAGCCGTACCGCTCGGACGTCCGCGACTGGACCTCGTACTTGCGCTCGCCCCAGAGGCTCACCGTCAGCGACGACGCGGTGTAGGCGGCCTGGATGCGCACAGGGGCGTCGGTGTCGTTCTTCCAGGTGAAGTCGAGCCCCGGATAGAACACGGCGGCTTCTCGCCCTTCCGGATACTCCGGCATCCACATGGTGTGTGCGCGCGCCTTGCGGATGTCCAGGCCGGCTCTGAACACCGCGTTGTACAGAGTCGTGGACACCTGGCAGATGCCGCCGCCCACGTCCTTCACCAGACGCGATCCCATGATGGCGGGCGCGGGCACGTAGCCGCGGCTCCTGGTGCGCGGCCCGACGACGTCGTTGAACGAGAACGTCGTCCCCGGCTCGACGATGTGCCCGTCCAGAATCTGGGCGGCGAGTTCGATGTTGCGGACGCGCGGCTCGCCCGGCGTGAACTCCGTGGTGTACGCGCTCATCGGCCGCTCCGGTGGCGCCGCGTCCGGCGCGGCCGAGCCGGCGGCGGCGTGCTCGGGGACGGCCAGCGCCGCCGACGCCCCCGGCCGCCGCGGAAAATCCAGGTAGGCGCCTAACAGAAGCCCCGTCGTGGCGAGCGCGCCCGCCACGATCGGCCACCACCGCCGGGCGCACTCCCGCAACAGCGGCTGGCCCCCGCGGCTCAGCGGCCCGCAACGCCGCCGTCTCCGGCCGGCCCGGGTCCCCCCCACCTCAACACCCCCCGAAGATCCCCCACCGGGATCCTCCACGGACCCTGCCGGTCCCCCGCGACCAACGCCCGCCCCTTTACCCGAACAAGACGCACCCCCGAACAACCCCAGCCCCGGCGCATAGCGCCGATCGCCCGGCCGGGCTCATGTCGGGTGACGACCCCCTACACCCCCCGAAAAGGCCGCCCGGCCGGACTCCCGTGAGGGGGCGACCCCCCACACACCCCCGGAAGAGCCCACCGGACGGGCCGGGCGGCCGTGTCGGCGGCTCGCCCTCAGCGGGCGCGGGCTCCCTCGCGAAGCCGTTCGGGATCGATCTCGCGGCCGGGACGCCGCCGGAGGTACTCGGCCTCCAGCTCGTTCATCCGGCGCGTGTGCTCGCCGTACGCCTGGTCGGCGGCGTGCCGGAGCGCGTCCAGCCTCGTCTCGTACAGGTGGCCGAGCTCACGGAACAGGTCGTCGTCGGTGAGGTCGCCGGGCGCGATCCCCAGGTCACGGCTCGTCATCGTGCGGTTCCCCTCCTTCGCGGGCGTCCCGTCCCCTACCCGCCCGCCGCCGGCCGAATCGCCGGCCCCCCGTCCCGGGGACGGCGGGACGGAACACCGTGAGCGCGCCGGCGTGCTTGCCGAACCGCACCGCCGGCGGGAGCGACGCCACCTCGCCGTCGCGCGCCAGCCGCAGCTCGCCACCCGGCGACACGACCTCCAGGCCGCTCGTCCGCCAGGCGTGGTAGCCGGGCGTGACGTGCAGGTGCCCGGCGAGGACCGCGGCGACCGCGCGGACGCGGGGCACGCGCCGCCCGGCAGTGATCATCCGGACGTCCAGCCGCCCGTCGTCGAGGCGGTCGCGCCAGGTGGGGGCGGGGCCCCGCGACCCGAAGCCGCAGTTGCCGACGAACGCGAGCCAGACCCGGCGCCGCCTGCCGTCCACCATCAGCTCGCCCGGTTCGGAGCGGCGCAGCGTCCGAACGGCGGCGACCGCGAGCGCCGGCCACTTCCCGATCCGCTTCTGCAGCCGCTCGCGCCGGTCGACCAGCTCGGTGTAGGCGCCGAAGCTCGCCGTGTTGAGGAACAGGCGCTCCTCGTCGCGGTCCGGCCCGGCCGCGAGGGGTGTGGCGTAGGAGACGTCGACCCGGCCGACCTGGCCGCTCCGGTAGGCGTCGACGGCCTGGGCCGCGGACTCCACCCCGAGCGTGCGGGCGAAGTGGTCGAAGGTTCCGCCCGGGATGACGAGCAGCGGGACGTCGTGCCTCAGCGCGGCCCGCGCGGCCGCGTTCACCGTGCCGTCCCCGCCGATCACGCCCAGGACCGCGGCCCGCTCGGCGGCCACGGCGAACGCCTTGTCGACGTCCCCGTCCGGGCCCAGCCGGACGATCTCCGCCGCGGGCAGTTCGGCCTCGACCAGCGCGAGCGCGAGCTCGGCGCGTCCCGGCAGGATCCTGGTGTCGGCCTCGCCGGAGGCGCCCGAACCGAGGTTGACGACCGCGACGAGGCCGCGTCCGTCGGCGCTGACCCGGACATCGGCGTCCTCGGCCCGGGGCACGCGGGCCGCCGGAGGGTGGGACGGCCAGACCGTGCGCGTCCCGAGCCCGGCGAGCGCGCCGATCCCGAGCCCGGCCAGCACGTCGCCCGGATAGTGCGCGCCGGTGTACACCCGGGAGAAGGCCACCGCCGCGGCCGTCGCCGCGACCGGGACGGCCACCGCGCGCGGCGCCTCCAGCGCGACGCCCGTCGCGAACGCGGCGGCGGACGCCGAGTGGCCGGACGGGAAGGCGTGCGAGGTCGGCAGCTTCCAGCGGATCCGGATCGGCGGCACCAGGTCCACGAGGGGACGCTTCCGGCGGAACGCCTGCTTGCCGATGATGTTCACGGCGGGGCTGGCCACCGCGATCGCGACGGACCCGCGCAGCGCGGCCCGCCGCAGCCGGGGCCGTCCCGCGACCCCCATCGCGCCGGCGGCCGTGAACCACAGGACACCGTGGTCGGCGATCCGGGACAGCCGCGGCAGGACGTATTCCAGTCCGCGCAGCCGGGCCGCCGCCACCCGGTCGAAAGCCCACCGGTCGGCCCGCCCGAGCCTGCGCAGCAGGCCGATGCGCGCCAGGCCGGACCGGGCCTCGGGCCGGGCCTCGGCCCACCGGGTCCGCGGACGGTGCGAGATGACCCTCCATGACGGCACGGCGACGCGCCGTGAGTGGTTAACGCGCATGATCGGGGTATCCCCAGGGACGCCGACATGATTCCGTAAGATCTCAAATCGGGGGTCACATGCGGGCGAACGTCACTCTCGACTCACCGACTGCAATAGGCTTCGCGGCATGAGTCACCCGGAAAGGCTCGCTTCCCCGGGTGGCGAGTCGGTCGGAACGATCGCGGAGTCTCCTCACGTGAACGAGACGCTGGCCGACTACGCCGCACGGTATGGCCTGAGGCAGAGCGCTGCGCGCCCCCCGCTGCGCAAGTACATCCAGGATGTTTGGGCTCGCCGGAACTTCATCTGGGCGTTCGCATCCGCCAAGAACATCTCGATGTACACGGACTCGCGCCTGGGTCAGGTATGGCAGCTGCTCACCCCGCTGCTGAACGCGGCCGTCTACTATCTGATCTTCGGAAAGCTGCTGAACACCAGCCGGGGGTTGCCGGACTTCATCCCCTTCCTGGTGACCGGCGTCTTCCTCTTCGGCTTCACGCAGCGCTCCGTCACCTCGGGGTCCAAGTCGGTCGGCGACAACCTCTCCCTGATCAGGGCGCTGCACTTCCCGCGCGCGACGCTGCCGCTGGCCATCGCGGTCGTCGAGTTCCAGCAGCTGCTGCTGGCCCTGGTCGTGCTCTTCGCGATCATCTTCGCGAAGGGGGAGCCGATCGACCTCGACATGCTGCTGTTCGTCCCGGTCGTGGGGCTCCAGCTCATGTTCAACGTCGGCATCAGCATGGTCATGGCGCGGCTGGGCGCGTTCAACCGGGACATCACCCAGCTGCTGCCGTTCGTCATGCGGACCTGGCTCTACATGTCCGGCGTGATCTTCAGCCTGCCGTCGCTGATGAAGCCGGGCTCCCGGCTGGCCGAGTACCCCTGGCTGGCCGAGCTCCTGAAGGCCAACCCGGCGTACGTGTACGTCGAGCTGAGCCGGCACGTGCTGCTCGGCAAATACCGTGAGCACGTCGAGGCCGTCTACAACATGGACACGTCGGGGCAGCTGTGGCTGTACGCCGTCCTGTGGGCCGTCGTGATGCTGGCCGGCGGATTCCTGTTCTTCTACCGTGCCGAGGAGCGATACGGCCGTGGCTGACACTATGGTCCGCGGGGCGCTGGACATCGACCCGACCCGGGAGCCGATCGTCGTCGTGGACGACCTGCACATCGTCTACCGGGTGTACGGAGCGGGCGGCAAGGGCAACGCCGCGTCGGCGATGTCCCGTGTCCTGCGCCGCAAGCACCGTCCCTCGATGACCGAGGTGCACGCGATCAAGGGCCTGTCGTTCGTGGCCTACCGGGGCGAGGCCGTCGGGATCATCGGCACCAACGGCTCCGGCAAGTCGACGCTCCTCAAGGCCATCGCGGGGCTGCTGCCCCCGCACAGCGGCGGCGTCTACACCGACGGGCAGCCGTCCCTGCTCGGCGTGAACGCGGCCCTGATGAAGGACCTCACCGGCGAGCGCAACATCGTCCTCGGCTGCCTGGCCATGGGCATGTCCCCCACCGAGACGAAGGCGAAGTACAAGGAGATCGTCGACTTCGCCGGTCTCAAGGAGGGCTTCATCCAGTACCCCATGCGGACGTACTCGTCCGGCATGGGCGCCCGGCTCCGGTTCGCGATCGCCGCGGCCAAGACCCACGACGTGCTGCTGATCGACGAGGCCCTCGCCACCGGCGACGCCAAGTTCAAGAAGAAGAGCAAGCGCCGGGTCGACGAGCTGCGCAAGGATGCCGGCGCGGTGTTCCTCGTCGCGCACCAGCTGGACACGGTCAAGGAGATGTGCGACCGCGTCATCTGGATCGACGAGGGCCGCATGCACATGGACGGCGACCCCGAAGAGGTCGTCGCCGCGTACATCGAGGCCACCGGCAAGTAACGGGCGCACGAAAAGCAGCCGTCGGGCGGGGCCGCAAGGAGCCGGTGGCCGGTGCCGCGGGGGCGGGTGTGCCCTGCGGTGCCATAGTGACGCAGAGTTATCGGATCGTCGCTGGATGGTGCGGCCTAGCGGATCTACGGTCGTAAGGGAGACCTTCAGCGGCGAGGGAGAATCCCATGGCCGAGCGGCTCAGCCCCATCAGCAGACGCGGCTTCCTGTCCTCCACGGCGCTCGCGGCGGGCGCTTACGGCGTCCTGGCGGCGTGCGCCAGCGAGACCAGCGGCCCACAGGCGAAGAGCTCCGGGAACGCGCCGAAGGAGGTGTTCACCTCCCCCGCGAAGAAGCTGAGCGGCTCGCTCAGCATCCTGATGTGGAGCCACTTCGTGCCCCGGCACGACAAGTGGTTCGACAAGTTCCTCTCCGACTGGGGCAAGAAGGTCGGGGTGAACGTCCGGGTCGACCACATCAACACGGTGGACGTCCCCCGCCGGGCCGCGTCGGAGATCCAGGCGGGACGAGGCCACGACCTGATCCAGCACATCGCGCCGTTCTCGCAGTACGAGCCGTCCGTCCTGGACATGACCGACCTCGTCCAGGAGGCCAGCAAGCGGTGGGGTAAGCAGCTGGAGCTGTGCCGCAAGTCGAGCTACAACCCGAACACCAGGCGGTTCTACGCGTACTGCCCCGGCTGGTCGCCCGACCCGGGCGACTACCGCAAGTCGATGTGGCAGAAGGCGGGGATGCCGAACGGGCCGGCGAGCTGGGACGACCTGCTGCGCGGCGCGTCGGAGATCAAGAAGCAGACCGGGGTGCCGTGCGGGATCGGGCTGTCGCCGGAGACCGACTCGAACATGGCGGCGCGGGCACTGCTGTGGTCGTTCGGCGGGTCCGTCCAGGACGAGAACGAGAAGGTCGTGCTCAACTCGGACGCGACCGTCGCCGCCGTCGAGTACATGGCGCGGCTGTTCAAGGGCGCCGAGACCAGTGAGGTCTTCTCCTGGACGCCCGCGTCCAACAACCAGGCGCTCATCGCCGGCAAGTCGTCCTACATCCTGAACTCGATCTCGGCGTGGCGCACCGCGATGGGCACCAACCGGACGATCGGCGACGACATCTTCTTCGTGCCCGCGCTGCGCGGCCCGAAGGCGGCGCTGGCGGCCCAGCACGTGATCCAGCAGTGGATCGTCCCGAAGTACGCGGCCAACCCGGACGCGGCGAAGGAGTTCCTGCTGCACTACACGGCGAACTTCCCGTCGGTGTCGTACTACTCCGAGCTGTACGACCTGCCGGGGTGGCCGTCGATCGTGCCGCAGCTGAACGGCTGGCTCGACGACGACCCGTGGGGCGCCAAGCCCGCGAACAAGCTGAGCCTGCTGAAGACGGCGACGTCGTGGAGCGCGAACATCGGCTACCCGGGCCCGTCCAACCCGGCGATCGGCGAGATCTTCAACACCAACGTGCTGCCGACGATGTTCGGCCGCGCCGCCCGCGGCCAGGCGTCCGCGGGCCAGGCGGTCGCGGAGGCGGAGAAGCGCGTCAACGCGATCTTCGGCAACTGGCGCACCCGCGGCCTCGTCGGCGGCTGACCCGAAGTGAACAGCGCCGAGCGGAGGCGAGGCAGTTGAACACGGTTGAGGTCAAGGGGCTGGTGAAGACCTTCGACGGGCATGTGCGGGCGCGGCGCGGGCGGTCGGAGCAAGTGCGGGCGCTGGACGGCGTGGATCTGGCGGCCGAGCCCGGGGAGTACCTGGTGCTGCTCGGGCCGTCCGGCTGCGGGAAGACGACGCTGCTGCGCACGATCGCGGGCCTGGAGCAGCCCACCGAGGGCGAGGTGCTCATCGGCGGGAACGTGGTGAACGGGCTTCCGCCGCGGGTCCGGCAGATCGCGATGGTCTTCCAGTCGTACGCGCTCTATCCGCACAAGACGGTGAAGGACAACATCGTCTTCCCGTTGCGCGCGGAGGGCATGGCCCGTGACGAGCGGGAGCGCAAGGCGAAGTGGGCGGCGGACCTGCTGGAGATCGAGCCGCTGCTGCGCCGCAAGCCGCGTCAACTGTCGGGCGGGGAGCGGCAGCGGGTGGCACTGGCACGCGCTCTCGTCCGGGACCCGGCGGTGTTCCTGCTGGACGAGCCGCTGTCCAACCTGGACGCGAAGATGCGCGCGACGGCGCGGGACGAGCTGAAACGCTTCCAGGAGCGGGTCGGGACGACCACGATCTACGTCACCCACGACCAGGCGGAGGCGATGGGCCTCGGGGACCGGATCGCGGTGCTGGAGCACGGCCGGGTCCGGCAGATCGGGACGCCGCAGGAGGTGTACGACGACCCGTCCGACACGTTCGTCGCGACGTTCATCGGGTCGCCGCCGATGAACCTGGTGAGGCGGGACGACGCGCTGGTGGGGTTCCGTCCCGAGCATCTGCTGCCCGCCGGGAACGTGGTGTCCGAGCCGCGGCTGACCATGCCGTTGCAGGTGGAGCGGGTGGAGTACCTGTCAGGCGACCGGCACGTGTACGGCACGGTCACGGGCATCGGCGAGGAGACCCGCGTCATCGCCCGGCTGCCCGCCACCGTGGAGACGCCGCTGGAGGCCGGGGAGACGCACGAGTTCGCGGTGCCGTCGGACAGGCTCCGGTTCTTCGACGCCGGATCGGGTGCCCGCACCGCCGCCGTGCCCCTCGGGGACGCGCCATGACGCACGCGCGGACCGGCGCGAAGCCCGTCATGGTCGAACCGCCGAAGGTGCGCACGAAGGCGGCGCTGTCCGACCGCGAGGGGTTCCTCGCGTGGGTGATGCTGCTGCCGTCTGTCGTCTACATCATCGCGCTGGTCGGCGTTCCGTTCCTGCTGGCCATCGCGTTCGCGTTCTCGGACGTGACGACCGGCGACCCGTCCTTCGACTTCGTCGGGTTCCGCAACTTCGACGAGATCTTCGGGGACGGGGTGTTCTGGCGTGCGCTGCGGAACACGCTGATCTTCACGCTGGTGAGCATGGTGCTGATCGTCGTGTTCGGGAAGATCCTCGCGAACATCCTGGTCGCCGACTTCCGCGGCAAGTGGTTCGTCCGGTTCCTGGTGCTGCTGCCGTGGACGACGCCGGTGGCGCTGTCGACGATCTCGTGGCTGTGGTTCCTGGACTCGATCTACTCGCCGCTCGACTGGGTGCTCCGCCATCTCGGGCTGATCGACGCGAACGTCGTCTGGCTGGGGCGTCCCGGCACGGCGATGGCGTCGGTGATCGCGGTGCAGACATGGCGGCTGACCCCGCTCGCCGCGGTGATCGTGATGGCCGGGCTGGTCGCGATCCCCCGCGACATCGACGAGGCCGCCCGGATCGATGGCGCCGGGTTCTGGCGGCGGATGTTCGAGGTGACGATCCCGCTGACACTGCCGGTGATCGCCGTCGCCGGCCTGTTCGGCGCGATCATGACGTTCACCGACATGACGGTCCCGTACGTGCTGACGCGGGGCGGCCCCACGCACTCGACGGACGTGCTGGCGTCGTGGGCGTACTTCCGGGGCATCGAGGGCGGGGACGTCGGCCAGGGCGCCGCCATCGCGCTGTTCCTGTTCCCGCTGCTGCTCGCGGGCGCGGTCGCGATCCTGCGCACAGTAAGACGCCTGGAGGCCGGATGATTACGACCACCGCGCAGGACATGGCGGGGCTTCGGCGGCGGTACGCGCGGCGGCACGTGGCGGCCCGGTGCGGGGTGTACGCGGCGGCGATCCTCTCGGCGCTGGTGTGCGCGCTGCCGTTCCTGTGGAGCGTGATCAGCGCGTTCAAGCAGAACCAGGACCTGTACAACCCGGAGAGCAACCCGTTCTTCTTCAACAAGCCGGCGACGCCCGACCACGTGACGTTCCTGTTCACCGACACGCCGTTCCTGACGTTCGTGGCGAACACGCTGATCGTCGGCGCGGCGGTGGTGGCGATCACGCTGCTGCTCGCGCTGCCGGCCGCCTACTCGCTCGCGCGCCTCGACCGTCCGTGGGGCACCCCGATGGGCATCGCGATCTTCATGGTGTACCTGGTGCCGCCGTCGCTGCTGTTCCTGTCGCTGACCCGCGTCGTGGTGGCGCTGCACCTGGAGGACACGCTGTGGTCGATGATCGTCGTGTATCCGACGATCACGATCCCGGTGTCGGTGTGGCTGCTGATCGGCTTCCTGAAGGCGGTCCCGAAGGACGTCGAGGAACAGGCCATGGTGGACGGCTACAGCCGTCTGGGCGCGTTCCTGCGGACGGTCCTGCCGCTGGTGTTCCCGGGGATCGTCGCGGTCGTCGTGTTCAGCTTCACGCTCACGTCGAGCGAGTTCGTGTACGCGCTGGCGTTCGTGTCGGCGAGCCCGGAGATGGTGGTCAGCACCGGCGTGCCGACCCAGCTCGTCCGGGGGGACGTGTTCTTCTGGCAGTCGCTCCAGGCGTCCACCGTGATCACCGCGGTGCCGATCGCGTTCCTGTTCAACCTGTTCCTGGACCGTTTCGTCACCGGGTTCACGATGGGTGCCGTCAAGACGTGAGGCCCCTGATAGAGATGGGGGGTCACGCAGATCCTGATGTAGGAGGTCGCCATGGCCGGCAAGCCGCCGCTTCCGCACGAGCACCTGCCCGAGGTCCCGTCGTTCACCGTCACCAGCGACGACGTCACCGACGGCGAGCGGCTCGCGGACAGGCACGTGTTCGACGACTGGGGGTTCAGCGGCGGCAACGAGTCCCCGCACCTGCGGTGGTCCGGTTTCCCGGCGGAGACGAAGAGCTTCGCGGTGACCTGCTACGACCCGGACGCGCCGACGGGCAGCGGCTTCTGGCACTGGTCGCTGTTCGACGTCCCCGCGTCCGTGACCGAGCTGCCCGCGGGAGCCGGAGCCGAGGACTCGAAGGTCGGCGTGCACGCCCGCAACGACTACGGGACCAAGGCGTTCGGCGGCGCCGCCCCGCCGCCCGGCGACCCGCACCGCTACGTCTTCACCGTCCACGCGCTGGACGTGGAGTCGCTCGGCCTGGGCTCGGACACCTCGCCGGCCGTCGTGGGCTTCAACATCACCGCCCACACCCTGGCCCGCGCAACGATCGTGCCCGTCTACGGCACCTGAGGCGTCCGCCGAGCCGAACGTTCTCCGAGGCCGTCCCGCGTTCCGGGACGGCCTCACCCGTCTCGACCCCCGCCCTGCTCACCCCGCCCCGCCCGGCTTGAGGCGCCGGAAGCCGGGGTGGACGCCCATGCCGAGCCCCTGCTGCTCGGCCACGCGCTCCAGCAGCGTCTTCAACCGCCGGTGTTCGTCTTCTGAGAGCGCCTGGGTCATCTCCTTCTCGTGCGCCGCGCCCGCCTCCGCGAGCCCGCCCAGCAGGGTGAACCCCTTCTCGGTCAGGTACAGCGCGTAGAGGCGCCGGTCGCCGGGATTCCTGCGGCGTTCGATCAGCCCCCGCTCCTCCAGTTCGTCCGCGAACGGGACGAACCGGCTCGGCGGCATGCCGAGCGAGTCGGCGAGTTCCCGCTGGCTGCGTCCGGGCGCACCGGCCAGCATGCGCAGCAGCCCGGCCTGCGGCGGCGTCAGCTCCAGTTCGGCGATCCGCTCGGCGAACCGGCCGGCCGCGTGCGCACCCAGCTGGGCCAGCAGAAACGCCACTCCGACCGGGATCGCGGGACCGTCACCCTCACGATTCATGCTCATGTGTACATGATAGCGGCTTGACAATCGTTCTACTTTGTAATCATTATCGTTCGTATAGCACTTCGCTGAACGCGACCGAAGGAGATGTCATGACCACCGCTTCCGTCCCGGACCGTCCCGCGACCGCGGGCCGCCGGCCGCAGTCCGGACCGCCGCTGCTCGCCCCGGTCCTGTCCTTCACCGCGCTGACCATTGGCTACGTGATCGCCAACCGGTCCACCCCGCATCCCGGCGCGACGGGCGCCGAGGTGCTGCGGTACGCGCAGGAGCACGGCACCGCGATCAAGGCGGGCTCCTGGCTGCTGCTGGCCTCGGCGATCCCGCTGGCGCTGCTGGCGGCCGTCCTCTACCGGCGGCTGCGCGCCCTCGGCGTCACGGCGCCGGGCTCGGCGATCACCCTGGCCGGCGGGCTGCTGGCCTCCAGCGCGCTGACGCTGAGCGCGATGCTCGCCTGGACGGGCGGCCGGCTGCCGGACGACGCGAGCCCGGCGCTCGCCCGCGCGCTCGCCGACCTGTCGTTCCTGGCCGGCGGCCCCGCCTACGGCGCGGGCTTCGCGATGCTGGTCGCCGGGATCTCCGTGACCGGCCTGCTCGCCCGGCTGCTGCCGCGCCCGCTCACCTGGATCGGGCTGGGCCTGGCCGTCGCCGGGATGCTGTCCACGCTGACCCTGCTCGCCGACGGGTTCGCGCCGCTGATCCCGGTCATCCGGTTCGGCGGCCTCCTGTGGCTGGTGGCCGCGGCGGCGCTGCTGCCGCGCACCCGCCACAAGCGCTCCTGAGCCCCCGCACCGAGGCCGTCCCGGAACCCCCGGGGCGGCCTCAGTCGTCCCCCACGAGGACGTCGCCGACGGCCGTCCGCCGGTAGAGGACGGACCGGCCGCTGCGCTCCCTCATGACGAGCCCGGACGCGCGCAGCACGGCGAGGTGGTCACCGATCCCGCCGACGCTCATCCGCAGCCGCGCGCTCAGCCAGGTGGTCGTGGCGGGATCGGCGAGCAGGCGCAGCAGGTCGGCGCGGGTGCGTCCCACCAGCTTCGCGAGCGCGTCGGAGCCACGCGGCGGGCGGCTCTCCCAGAGCGCCGCCACCCCCCTGGCCCGGTACATCAGCGTGTACGGCCAGTCCTGGTCGAGCGCGGCGCCGAGCTCGGAGAAGACGACCGGCACGAACGTCAGCCCGGCCCCGCCGAGCCGGAAGGTGGCATCGGCGCGGATGTCCGCCTCGATCACGCCGTCCCGCCAGCGCACCTGGCGGGACAGGCCGTCCAGCGCCTCCGCCCAGCCGTAGGCGGCCAGCCGTCCGGCGCGATGGACGATGTCGCGCTCCAGGATCGACCGCAGCACCGTCCAGTCGGGTTCCAGCAGGGCGCGCCAGGCGGTCTCCAGCCCGGTGGCGAGCCGTTCGACCATGTCGGGGGCGTCCAGCACGTCCCGGACGACTGCGTCCGGCTCCGGCAGCCCCTCCAGGTTCCGGGCGATCTCCCGGCGTGCCTGGTCGAGCGGTGTCGCGCGCACCGTCGCCAGCTGCTCGGCGACCGTGAGGTTCGGCCGGGCGGGCGGCGGGACGACGAAGTCGGCCATGTACCCGTGCGGGCGGCGCAGGAAGGCCAGTGCCCGGACGGCCGGATCGCCGGCGACCCGCCGGTACGCCGGGCGGGCCCGCTCCACCCACGGCCCCAGCGGACCGATCGGCATCCGGCCTGCGAGCAGGCCGAGCGCACTGTGCACCTCGATCAGGGGCGCGATCCCGAACCGGCTGGCCGCGAGGTCGCCCGGCCCCACCTCGATGCGGTACATGTTTCGCTCCTCCCCGAAACATTGTCCCGGACGGCGGCCGCGATCGCAGAGTCAGCGTCATGACCGCTCCCCCGACGGCGACCGCCCGGTACCGCGACGTGTTCGGCGTCCCCGAGTTCCGGACGCTGTTCTCCCTTCAGACGCTGCAAGTGGCCGGCGACTCGATCCGCACGATCGCGCTGTCGGTCCAGACGTTCGAGCGGACGGGCTCACCCGTCGCCGCGGCGCTCGTCTTCGCCGCCGGGATGCTCCCTTACGTGATCGGCGGCGCCCTGCTGCTCTCGCTCGCCGACCGCGTCCCGGCGCGGCGGCTGCTCACCGGCTACCACCTGCTGCGCCTGGCGGTCACGGCCGTCCTCGCCCTGGGCGGCCTGCCGCTGCCGCTGGTCATGGCGCTGCTCGTCGTCGTGGGGCTGTTCGCGCCGGTCGGAGGGGCGACCGTCCAGGCCCGGCTGCCGGCCCTGCTGCCGGGGGACGGCTACGTGCTCGGCCGGTCGCTGTTCACGATGACCAGCGCGGGCGCCCAGATCGCCGGTCAGGCGGCGGGCGGGCTGCTGCTGGCGGTGCTCACCCCGGCCGGGACGCTCTGGCTCGCGGCGGCCGGCGCGGCGCTGGCCGCCGTGCTGGCACGGTTCCGGCTCCCGGACGCCGCGCCGCCCTCCCGTCCGCCGTCCGCGGGGATGGCGGCCGAGACGTGGCGGACCAACCGGCGCCTGCTGGGCGGCCGCGGCACGCGGGGACCGCTCCTGGCGGGCTGGCTGCCGATCTCCCTGTCGGTGGGGGCGGAGGGGATCGCCGTCCCGTACGCGGGGCACCTGGGCGATCCGGACGCGGCCGGGCTGCTGCTGTCCGCCGCAGCCGCCGGGATGTTCGGGGGGAATCTCGTGGTGGGCCGCTGGGTCCGCCCGGACCTGCGGGAACGTCTCACGCTGCCGCTGGCCGCGCTGACCGGCGCCCCGCTCCTGCTGTTCGTGTTCGGACCGGGCCTGCTCCCGGCGTGCGCGCTGATGGCGGCCGGGACGTTCGGGCTGGGCTACGAACTGGCCGTCCAGCGCCGCCTCGTGGACGCGGTGCCCGAGGAGATCCGCGGGCAGGCGATCGGCCTGTACGGCAGCGGCCTGATGACCGGCCAGGCGGCCGGCATCGGCGCGGCGGGCGCCCTGGGCGAGATCATGGCGCCCGGCCACGTCATGGCTCTGTGCGGCGCCGCCGCCCTGGTCGCGTGCCTGTTCCTCACTCGCCACCTCCGCTGACCTTCGGGCGCGGGGGCCACAGCAGCCAGGCCTGCAGCAGCCAGGCCTACTCACTTGGGCCGGGTACGTACCCAGATGGCGTGTTCGCCCTAGGCCGGGCGAACACGCCACACGGCGGTTACTTCTGCCAGGGGAAGCGGTCGGCGAAGGCGGGCTTCAGGTCGTCCAGCCAGACCGCGTCGGGGTCGTACTGGGCGAAGAAGGGCTTGCCTACCAGGTCGGCGTCGCGGCACTGGATGAAGTGCAGCGCGAACACCTTCTGGCCCATCAGGTCGATGACGCCGTCCACGCAGACCTTGCCCGGGGTCGCCGACATGGACGGCCCCCGGACGGTGCGGGAGAGCCCGGAGACGTTCTTGTAGGCGTCCCGGAAGATCTCGTACGCACGGTCGAGCGGGACGGCGAAGTAATCCTGCGGTCCCGTGTCGCGCTCGATGAACATGTAGTACGGGACGAGTCCCATCCGCGTCTGGGTGCGCCACATGGACTCCCACGTGGCGGCGTCGTCGTTGATCATCCGGATGAGCGGGGCCTGGGTGCGGATGATCGCACCGGTGTCGCGGATGCGGCGGCACGCCTCGGCGACCATGAGGGGCTCCAGCTCGCGCGGGTGCGTGAAGTGCGCCATGAACGCGAGGTTCTTGCCCGACTCCACGACCTGCTCGAACAGCCGGAGCATGTCGTCGGCGTCGGGATCGGTGACGAACTTCTGCGGCCAGTAGGCGAGCGACTTGGTCCCGATCCGGATGGATTCGAGCTGCTCCAGGTCGAGCAGCGGCTCGATGTAGCGGCGCAGCACCGGCTCGCCCATGATCATGGCGTCACCGCCGGTGAACAGGACGCTGGTCACCTCGGGATGGGAGAGGAGGTAGTCGCGCAGCGCGGTGGGCTCGTCGCCGGCCATCTTCAGGTCCGCCTCGCCGACGAACTGGGCCCAGCGGAAGCAGTACGTGCAGTACGCGTGGCAGGTCTGTCCCTGCTTGGGGAAGTACAGGACGGTCTCGTCGTACTTGTGCTGCATCCCCGGGATCTTGCCGTCCCCGAAGCTCGGGATGTTCAGCTCCATCTGGCCGGCGGGGTGCGGGTTCAGCCGCATCCGGACCAGGCGGGCGGCGGCCTCGATCTCGGCCTTCGGGGCCTCGCGGCGCAGCAGGTCCGACAGGTGCGCGACGTCCTCGGCGGGGAGCATGTCCTCCTGCGGGAAGACCAGCCGGTAGATCGGATCGTCGGGCGCGGCCGACCAGTCGATCAGTTCGTCGATCACGTAGGCGTTCGTCCGGAACGGCAGGACCGTCGCCACGGCCCGGGTCGCGAGGCGCTGGGCGGGCGACAGCCCCGCACGAGCTGTGAGCTCGTCGAGGTGCTTCGCCGTGAAGGCGCGGAACTTGCGACCTGTGGATCGCACTGCGGGCGCCGCGTCGTTCACCAGTGTCACGTGTTGGTACTCCTTGCTGTCAGCGGGGAAACGCACAGCCGGGCGGGATCGCACCCCCGGTGCGTCGTCACGGACCGTGATCAGTTCTGCTTGAGACACCCCCATTCAACCCTTTGGGACAGGTTAATGCCGAATTAATACCCCCTACCGGTGAGGGGCAACGGCTGGTCACGGACTATCCCGACATATCGCCTCGTCATCATGCTGGACGTCCCGCCGCTTGTACAACGACTACGGCACGTCAACTTCCCCATCACCCTGCGGCAAGGCTTGGGCCAGCGGATACTCGTCAAACGCCGCCCCAGGTCACCGACCGGCGGGATCTTCGGAAATACTGGACGGGGCGGGCAGGACCGATCGGCGCACGATCGTGCGAGCGTGAGGGGAGCCGGGTGGACTCTGACGAGCGGGAAGGGCCGGGCGTCGTACCCATGCGCGTGATCGTCCTCGCGCTGGTGGCGGCGATCAGCTACGGGACGTTCTTCCTGGAGAACGTGCTCAGCCCGAAGCTGGACTTCCTCAACGGCTACGTGAGCGAACTGTCGGCCGTCGACCAGCCGTTCCACCTCGTCTACAGCGGCGGCGACTTCATCACCGGCGTGCTGTCGATCCTGGTGTCGGTCGCGACGCTCCGCAGGCTCACGCGCAAGCCCCTGGCCACGGCCGGGTGGACGTTCCTCGGGCTCTTCGGCGTGTGCGCCATCGGCGACGCGTCCTTCCCGCTGGACTGCGCCCCGAGCCTGGAGACCTGGTGCGCGCTGCGGGAGCGCTCCGAGAACGTGTCGTTCTCGCACGAGTTCCACTCGGTGACCAGCAGCGCCGTGATCGTCTGCGGGGTGGCCGCGCTGCTGCTGCTGTCCCTCGCCGCCCGCCGGTACGGCTGGTGGCCGGCGCTCGCCCGCTGGGGCTGGCTGCTCGCGCTCGCCGAGACCGTGTTCGCACTGAGCACGCTGGGGGCGATGTACCTGGGACAGTGGCTCGGAATCGTGCAGCGCGTGCAGATCACCGTCCTGTGCCTGGGGCTGCTGACGATCGCATGGGCGCTGTACTCCGACCGGCGGGACGCGGCACGGGACGCGCGGGAAACGTCGGCGGCGCGGGAGGGGGCATGTCTGTGAACGGTGCGGGCGAGATCGTGAACGTGGGCCGCGAGCAGGTGCACGTGGTCGATTCGGGGCCGCTGGACGCACCACCGCTGCTGCTGAGCTCCGGGCTGGGCGGCGCCTGGTTCGACTGGACCCCTGCGGTGGCACTGCTGCGCGACGAGTACCGGGTCACCGTGTTCGACCGCCCCGGCCTCGGCCTCAGCCCGGCGGCGGTCGCACCGCCGTCGCTGCGCCGCGACACCGCGATCATGGAGGCGCTGGCGGAGCGCACCGGACGGCCGGTGACCGTCCTCGCGCACTCGATGGCGGCGTTCCACGCCGAGGCGCTGGCCAGGCTGCGGCCGGAACTCGTCCGGGGCATGGTGCTGGTCGATCCGAGCTACGAGCGCGACCCGCACGTGAGGGTGCGGGTCGCCGCCGCGCTGACCCCGCTCGCCACGGCGACGGGCGCGTTCCTCGGCGCGACGCGGCTGGCAAAGGCCGCCGGGCCGCTCGGGCGGCGGCTGGTCCTCAAGCACACCAGCCGGCGCGACGAGGCCGTCCCGGAGGACGTCGTACGGTCGGTGTACGGGCGCGGCACGGTGATCGGCGCGGTCATCGCGGAGGAGCTGGCCTACCGGGAGGAGGCCGCCGACCTGGCGCGGCTGCGTGAGCGGCGCCCGTTCCCGCCCGTCCCTCTGACCGTGGTCACCGCACTGGGGGACGTGGAGAAACCCGACAAGAAACGCGAATGGTCCGAGGACCACGAGCACCTCGCGCGGATGAGCCCGCGGGGCGGCCGGATCGAACTGCCGGACGCCCTGCACATGGTGCCGCTCGACCGTCCGGACGTGGTGGCCGACGCGGTCGCCGGCCTGCGCCGGGCGGAGATCGCCTCATGAGACGCGTTCCGGCCGTGCTGCTGGCCGTCCTGCTCGCGGTGACCATGTCCGGCTGCAAGGTCATGCAGAGGATCTCGGACGGGGCGTACCGCAACGCCGTCACCGACGGCGTCGTGGACGAGCTGAAGGCGCGGGGGATCGAGCTGGAGGCCCGTCCCACGTGCGAGTCGCCGGGACGTGAGAGCGACTCCGTGGTGCGCGTCGGCTGCACGGCCCGCACCACGACCGGCGAACCGGTCAAAGTGGAGGGCGTCGCGCTCAACGCCGACACAGCCGATCCACGGGAGTCCTACGTCGTCACCGTGGGCGGGCGCGAGGTGCTGCGCAAGGACTGCCTCGGCCTCGGCTGCGACCAGCAGAACCGCTGAGCCGGCAGGACCGGCCCGGGGCGCGGGGCAAAGGAAGCCGGGCAAGGAATCCGCATACGGAACGGAAAAACCCACCACCCGGTGCATACGCCCGCGTACCGTCGGTGACGTAGCCATTGTGAAGATACCTCGCGTGAACATGGCCCGCGTGAAGATGGCCCGTCTGAAGGTGCCGCGCCTCAAGATGAGCCGCACCATGGCTCTGATCCTGGGTTCCGCCGCGCTCCTCGTGGTCGTCGCGGTGGCCGGCGGCGCGTACCTGCTGCTGTCGGGCCACGAGGAGTTGACCTACAAGACGCAGGCCGCGCTGCGCAAGGCGCTGCCCGTCACCGCCACCGCCGAGTTGCACAAGCGCGGCGTGACGCTGACGTCGGCGCTGAAGTGCGAGGACCTGCCCGGCTGGACGCCGAGGAAGATGCGCGTGTCCTGCACCGGCACGACCTCGGACAAGAAGCCGGTCGAGGTCATCGGCAGCGGCGAGCAGGCGACCCGCAAGAACAACTACACGATCCTCGTGGACGGCCGGCCGGTCGTGGAGAACGCGCCGTGCCTGGGTGCCGACTGCGTGAAGAAGGAGGGCTGACCGGGACGGCGTGACGATCGCCACTCCGGCCGGGCACCGTCAAGACGGGTGGAAGAACGCCATACGATGCGATGAGCTGCGTTCTTGCGGCGCACCGCGTTTCCTTCCATCCTCCTGGAGCGGCCATGACCGGCACCGGCGAGCCGTCGCGCGCCGCGACGCCTCGCCCCGCGGTGCTCCGCCGACCGGCGACGGTGCGCCCGCTGCCGATCGCGGTCGACACGATGGGCGGCGACCACGCCCCGGCGGAGATCATCGAGGGCGCGGTCGACGCGGTCCGCGAGCACGGGGTCCGGGTGGTGCTGGTCGGGCAGGCGCCGCGGATCCGGCGGGAGCTGGACCGGCACGGCGCCGTCGGCAAGATCCCGATCGTGCACGCCGAGGAGGCCCTCGACATGGACGAGGGCGCGCTCGCCAGCTGGCGCAAGCCCCGCTCGTCCATCGCGATCGCCTGCCACCTGATCAAGCAGGGGCGGGCGTCGGCGCTGGTGTCGGCGGGCAGCACCGCCGGGGTGGTGGCGACGTCACGGCTGCGGCTGAAGGGCCAGCAGGGCGTGATGCGGCCGGCGATCGCGGTGACGCTGCCGACGCGTCCGCGGCCGACGATCCTGCTGGACGCGGGCGCCACCTCGGACGTCAAGCCGGAGACGCTCGTCCAGTTCGCCGCGCTCGGCACCGCGTACGCGCAGATCCTGCTGGGGCTGGACCGCCCGTCCGTGGGGCTGCTCAACATCGGCGCCGAGCCGGGCAAGGGGAACAAGCTCACCAAGCGGGCCCACGAGCTGCTCGCGGGCGGCAGCCACGGCATCGAGTTCGCCGGGAACGTCGAGGGCCACGACCTGCTCGGCGGCCGCGTGGACGTCATCGTCGCGGACGGCTTCACCGGCAACGTCGCGCTCAAGACCATGGAAGGGACGATCGGCACCGCGTTCGCCGAGATCCGCGACACGATGACGTCCAGCCCGGCCGCCCGGATGGGCGCCCTGCTCCAGCGCCGCCGCCTCCAGGACCTGCGCGACCGCCTCGACCCCGACACCTACGGCGGCGGCGTCCTGCTCGGCCTGAACGGGACGGTCGTCATCGCGCACGGCGCCTCCCGCGCCCGCGCCGTCACCTCGGCCTGCGACCTGGCGCACCGGCTGGCCGCCGGGCGGATCGTCGAGCGGATCCGCGAGCAGGTCGCCGCGACCCGCACGTCACGCTTCGGCCGCTGGACGCACGGCGAACGCGACTCGGAGCGGCAGGACCGGGCCGATCGGCCGGAGCCTCCCGCCGAAGAGGCCCCGGAGCCCCCCTCCCCCGCCGCGAACACCGTCCCCGATCCCCAAGAGCCGCCCGCCACGTCGTGACCGTCCGGAAAACCGGGTCGGGACGTGGGCGCGTCGCCGATAACCTTGGAACATGCCCGATCCGCAACTCGTACTCGCCGCCCGGGTCCAGGCCGCGCTGAGCGCCGCCTTCGGACCGTCGTACGCGGACGCCGACCCGGTCATCCGGCCGTCGCAGTTCGCCGACCTTCAGGCCAACGTGGCGCTGCCGCTGGCCAAGAAGCTGGGCCGCAAGCCGCGAGAGGTGGCCGACGAGATCGTGCGGAACCTCGACACCGCCGGCGTGGTGTCGGACGTCGAGGTCAGCGGGCCGGGCTTCATCAACCTGACCCTCAGCGACGCATGGATCGCCGGCGAGGCGCAGCGGGCCCTGGAGGACGAGCGGCTCGCCGTCCCCGCCGCCGGGGAGCCACAGAAGATCGTCGTCGAGTACTCCTCGCCGAACGTGGCGAAGGAGATGCACGTCGGTCATCTGCGGACCACGATCGTCGGGGACGCGATCGCGCGGATCCTGGCGTTCCTCGGCCACGACGTCGTCCGGGACAACCATGTCGGCGACTGGGGCACCCCGTTCGGCATGCTGATCGAGCACCTGCTCGACCTCGGTGAGGACGCCGCCGCGCGGGGCGACTCGTCCGTCAGCGACCTGACCGCGTTCTACCAGGCGGCGCGGGAGAAGTTCGAAGGCGACGAGGAGTTCGCCAACCGGTCCCGCGGGCGGGTCGTCGCCCTCCAGGCGGGCGAGCCGGAGACGCTGCGGCTCTGGAACGTCCTCGTGGACGTGTCCAAGCGGTACTTCAACGCCGCCTACGGGCAGCTCGGCGTCACCCTCTCCGACGACGACATCAGGGGCGAGAGCTTCTACAACGACCTGCTCGCCCCGACCGTCCAGGAGCTTGAGGACAAGGGCATCGCGGTGATCAGCGACGGGGCGCTGTGCGCGTTCCCGCCCGGCTTCACCGGCCGCGAGGGCGAGCCCCTTCCGGTGATCATCCGGAAGAGCGACGGCGGTTACAACTACTCCACCACCGACCTCGCGACGATCCGGTACCGGGTCGACATCGAGCACGTCGACCGGATGATCTACGTGGTGGGCGCGCCGCAGTCGCTGCACTTCCAGATGGTGTTCGCCGTCGCGCGGCTGGCGGGCTGGCTCAGCGACGAGGTACGGGCCGAGCACGCGCAGATCGGCAACGTCCTCGGCACCGACGGCAAGATCCTGCGGACCCGGGCCGGCGGCACCGTCAAGCTCTCCGAACTGCTGGACGAGGCCGTCGAGCGGGCGGGCGCGGTGTTCGACGAGATCCAGCACGACGAGCCGTTCGACGACGCGACCCGGGCGGAGATCGTCCAGGCGGTCGGCATCGGCGCGGTGAAGTACGCCGACCTGTCGGTGGCGCGCGACAGCGAGTACGTCTTCGACTTCGACCGGATGATCTCGTTCAACGGCAAGACCGGCCCGTACCTGCAGTACGCGACGGCGCGGATCCGGTCGATCTTCCGGAAGGGCGACCTGACACCGGAGGACGCGACCGGCCCGATCGTCCTCGGCCACCCGGCCGAACGGGCGCTGGCACTGGAACTGCTCGGGTTCGGCGCCGTCCTGAAGCAGGCCGGCGACACCGCCGAACCGCACCGGTTGGCGAGCTACATCTACTCGGTCGCGGACGCGTACACGACGTTCTACGAGAACTGCCCGGTGCTCAAGGCCCCGGACGAGGCGACGAAGGCGTCCCGCCTGGCCCTGTGCGCGGCCACGCTGCGCACCCTCGTCACCGGCCTCGGCCTCCTCGGCGTCCCGACTCCGGAACGCATGTAGCAGGCGCCCGCACGGTCAGGACAAACCGGCACCGTGGCGCGAGGACCGGCCGGCCTGCAACGAGGGCTCCAGGGGGTCGCCCCTCTGGGGAGATGCGGCCCGTTCGCGAGCGACCTGTTCGCGGACGGCGGGGACGACCTCCAGGGCGAACACCGGCAGCTGTTCGAGACCGCCGGCGAACAGGAACGAGTCGACGCCGTGGCCGACGGCCAGCTCGGTCAGCTCGTAGACCCACTGGCGCGGCGGGCCGTGCAGGAAACCCCGCGAGTCGCCCTCGTCGACCGCCCCTTCGAGGACGTAGACGCGGCGGATCTCGGCCGGTTCCCGGCCCGCCCGCAGTGCCGCCTCGTCGAGGCGGCGCTGACCGTCCACGAGCCGCTTCGGCGGCACGAGGGACGACGGCGCGATCCAGCCGTCGGCGACCCGCCCGGCCAGGTCGAGCCCGCGCGGCCCGGTGACGCCGAGCCAGATGCCGATCTGGTGCACGGGCGCCGGACCGGCCTGCGACGCCGCGAACCGGTAGTGCTCGCCCTTGAACCGCAGCCCGTTCTGGTCGCTCCAGTGCAGCCGGATGATCTGCACCGCCTCCTCCAGGGCGCGGCGGGCCGCCGCACCGCCGAGCCGCGGGCCGCCGTAGATCTCGATGCCGTCCGGCGACATCCCCGAGCCGAGGCCGAGCTCGACGCGGCCGCCGCTGAGCCGGTCCATCGTCGCGATGGCCTTCGCGAGCGCGGCGGGCGGGCGCAGCGGCAGGCACGCCACCGCCGGCAGCACCCGGATCCGGGACGTGCCGGCCAGCACGGACGCCATCAGCGTGAGCGCGTCGGCCGTGTCGCGCCGGTACGGCTGGTCGCGGACGCCGAGGAGATCGAGGCCGAACCGGTCCGCGTCCTGCGCGGCCCTCATCAGCGGGGCGGACGAGTCCGCGGCCAGCGACACACCGAACCGCAGGGGCGCGCGCGTCACTGCAGGTAGCCTTCGACCTCGTCGGGCGGCCGGACGCCGGTGCCGTCGTCCGGGTCCTCACCGGCCTCCAGCCGGGCCCTGCGCCGGCGCAGCAGATCCCAGCACTGGTCCAGCGCGACCTCCAGCCGCTCCAGCCGCTGGTGCTCCTCCTCGCGACCGAGCTCGTCCCGCTGGTACCGCTCGCGGAGCCGCTGCTCCTCGCCCACGTACTCGCTGATGCGGGCCAGGATGTCCTTCTCGTCCATCGGCTTTCAGCGCTCGCGGCCGGCGTTCGTGAGCCCGCTGAGGAACCCGCCGTCCGTCCGCGTCGAATGCTGGAGCGAGTTCGTCTTCGGCTCGACGACGGGCGGCGTGGGCGCGGCCGCCGCCTTCGTGCCCTGCCGGGCGGGCGTCTTGCGGGTCGCGTTCCCGGACTTGGCGGCGGTCTTCGTTCTGGCCGCCCCCTTCGCCGCGCCGGACCGGGTGCTCGCCGTCGTCCGCGACGACGTCGACTTGCGGGCCGCGGTCGTCTTCGACTTGGGCGTGCTCGCCTTCTTCGCCGTGCTCGCCGTCTTGGTCTTGCGCGCCGTGGACGCCTTGGCCGCGGTCGTCCGGGCCGACGTCGTCGACCGCGAACGGCTCGACGCGGCCGATGGCTTGCGCGCCGTGCTCTTGGCCGACGACGGGCTCTTCCTCGCCGTCGTGCTCTTGGCCGACGTGGACTTGGCCGTCGTGGTGATGACCTTCGCCGCCGCGTCCATCGCCTTCGCGGCGTCGGACATCGCCTTGGTCGCGCTGGTCATCGCCTTGGTCATCGCCGTCATGGCCTTGGCCGACGTGGACGCCTTGGTCGCCACCGACTTCATCTGCGTCGCGGCGGTCTTGGCCTGGCTCGCGGCCTTCGTGACGCGGGTCGCCGCGGCCGCCGACGAGGTGGTCCGGGCGGCCGACGTCGACCGCTTCGCCGTGCTGCTCTTCGTCCCGGTCGAGCGGGACGTCGTGGACCGTGTCGACGACTTCGCCGCCGAGGTCCGCTTCGCCGCCGGCTTCTTCGCGGTACCGGACTTGGTCGCTGATGTGCTCTTCGTACGACCGGCCGTCCCTCGGCTCGACGTCGTACGCGATGTGGTCTTGGTAGGCACTGATCTCCCCCCAGTGATGATCAGTTACGGGGAGATCTATTCCACACTTCGTGACCCTCTACACACGCAGCGTCATGCCAGATCAGACGCCGACGGGGTGCCAGACGGTCTTGGTTTCCAGGAAGGCGGTCATGCGGGTGGTTGTGGGTTGGGTGGTCCAGTCGGTTTCGGTGGGGTGGTGGAGGCGTTTGAGGTTGCCGGCGGCTTTGTCTTGCAGGTCGTGGCGGTGTTCGCCTGGTGCGCCGGTGAGGTCGAGGGCGTTGATGTCCATGTGGGAGGCCAGCGGGGGGGCGAGTTCGGTGCGGTGGCCGGTGAGGATGTTGACCACCCCGGCGGGCAGGTCGGAGGTGGCCAGGACTTCGGCCAGGGTGATCGCCGGGAGCGGGGCGGGTTCGGAGGCGATGACGATGGTGGTGTTGCCGGTGACGATGACCGGGGCCAGGACCGAGACCAGGCCGAGGAGGGGTGAGTCGGGGGCGATGACGGCGACGACGCCGGTGGGTTCGGGGGTGGAGAAGTTGAAGAAGGGTCCGGCGACGGGGTTGGCGGCGCCGGTGACGGCGGTGATCTTGTCGGCCCATCCGGCGTACCAGACCCACCGGTCGATGGCGGCGTCCACTTCGGCGGCGGCTTGGGGTTTGGTGGCGCCGGTGTGGCGGAGTTCGTCGGTGAACTGGTGGCGGCGGCCTTCGAGCATTTCGGCGATGCGGTAGAGGATTTGGGCGCGGTTGTAGGGGGTGCGGGCCGACCAGCCGGTGAAGGCTTTGCGGGCCGCGACCACGGCGTCGCGGGCGTCCTTGCGGGACGCCTTGGCGGCGTTGGCCAGGAACCGGCCTTTGGTGTCGGTCACGGGGTAGGACCTGCCGGATTCGGAGCGGGGGAACGCGCCCCCGATGTACAGCTTGTAGGTTTTGCGCACGGCCAGCCGCTCGGGCGCTCGCTCAGAGGGTCGCTCAGACATTGAGGTAGTCCTTGAGTCCGTGGCGTCCGCCCTCGCGGCCGAACCCCGATTCCTTGTAGCCGCCGAACGGGGAGGCGGGGTCGAACTTGTTGAAGGTGTTGGCCCACACCACCCCGGCCCGCAGCCGTTGCGCGGTCCACAGGATCTGCGAGCCCTTCTCGGTCCAGATCCCCGCCGACAACCCGTACGGGGTGTTGTTGGCCTTCACCACGGCCTCATCAGGGGTGCGGAAGGTAAGCACCGAAAGGACGGGCCCGAAGATCTCCTCGCGCGCGATCCGATGCGACTGCGCCACCCCGGTGAAGATCGTGGGCGCGAACCAGAACCCCTGCGCCGGGAGTTCACAGGGGGGCGACCACCGCCCGGCACCCTCGGCCTCCCCGGCGGCGGTGAGTTCGCGGATCTTGGCCAACTGTTCGGCGGAGTTGATCGCGCCGATGTCGGTGTTCTTGTCCAGGGGGTCACCGACCCGCAGGGTCGCCATCCGCGCCTTCAACCGGTCCAGGACCTGCTCGGCGACCGATTCCTGGACCAGCAGCCGGGACCCGGCGCAGCACACATGCCCCTGGTTGAAGAAGATCCCGTTCACGATCCCCTCGACCGCCTGATCCAGGGCCGCGTCCTCATAGACGATATTGGCGGCCTTGCCCCCGAGTTCCAGGGTGAGGCGTTTGTTCGTGCCGGCCAGGGTGCGGGCGATCTGGCGGCCGACGCCGGTGGAGCCGGTGAAGGCGACCTTGTCGATCCCGTCATGGGCGACCAGCGCGCGGCCGGTGTCACCGGCACCGGTGATGATGTTGACCACCCCGGCCGGCAGGTCGGCCTGGCGGCAGATGTCGGCGAACAGCAACGCCGAAAGCGGCGTGGTCTCGGCCGGTTTCAACACCACCGTGTTCCCGCAGGCCAGGGCGGGGGCGATCTTCCAGGCCAGCATCAGCAGCGGGAAGTTCCACGGGATCACCTGCCCCGCCACCCCCACCGGCCCGGGGTTGGCCCCGAACCCGGCGTGGGAGAGTTTGTCGGCCCACCCGGCGTAGTAGAAGAACCACGCCGCCACCAGCGGCACGTCCACATCCCGCGACTCGCGGATCGGTTTGCCGTTGTCGATCGACTCCAAAACGGCCAGCTCCCGGGAGCGTTCCTGGATGATCCGCGCGATCCGGTACAGGTACTTGGCCCGCTCGGCGCCGGGCATCGGCCCCCACACCGTGTCGTAGGCGGCCCGCGCCGCGGTCACGGCACGATCCACGTCGCTGTCGTCGGCGCAGGCGATGTCGGCCAGCACCGACTCATCGGCGGGGTTGATCGACTTGAACGGCTCGCCGTGCCCGTCGACGAACTCACCGTTGATGAACAGCCCGTAGCAGGCGCGGATATCGACGACGGCCCGGGACTCGGGGGCCGGCGCATACTCAAACACTGCCATGATCCCTCAGTCCAGGGTGAAGTAGTCGGGACCGGAATACACACCGGTGGCCAGCTTGCGGCGCTGCATCAGCAGATCGTTCAACACACTGGAGGCGCCCAGCCGGAACCAGTCGGGGGACAGCCAGTCCGGCCCGGCCGTCTCGTTCACCAAAACCAGATACTTGATCGCGTCCTTGGTGGTGCGGATCCCCCCGGCGGGCTTGACCCCCACCTGCCGTCCCGACGCCGCCCGGAAATCACGCACCGCCTCCAACATCACCAACGTCACCGGCAACGTCGCCGCCGGAGAGACCTTCCCCGTCGAGGTCTTGATGAAATCGGCGCCCGCCCGCATCGCCAACCACGACGCACGCCGCACATGGTCGTAGGTGGCCAGCTCACCGGTCTCCAAGATCACCTTCAGATGCGCCGCACCACACGCATCCTTCACCGCCACGATCTGCTCGAACACCGTCCCGTAATCACCGGCCAGGAACGCACCCCGATCGATCACCATGTCGATCTCGGCCGCACCCGCCGCCACCGCCGCGCGAGTGTCGGCCAACTTGGCCTCCAACGGCGCCCGCCCCGACGGAAACGCCGTCGCCACACTGGCCACCCCGATCCCCGACCCAGACAGGGCCCCGACGGCGACATCCACCATGTCGGGATACACACACACCGCCGCCACCTGCGGCACCGAGGCATCCGACGGGTCGGGGTGGGCGGCCTTGGCGCACAACGCCCGCACCTTCCCCGGCGTGTCCGCACCCTCCAACGTCGTCAGATCCACCATCGAAATCGCCAGATCGATCGCCGCCGCCTTCGCCGACGTCTTGATCGACCGCGACGCCAACCGCGCCGCCCGCTCCTCGGCCCCCACCTGATCCACACCCGGCAGACCACGCAGGAACGCACCCAGTTCGACAGCGCTGTTCAGAGTCTCCATTGACACGCCTCAAGCATCGCCGAATCACGCTCCCGGCACAAAACGGACGGCTTGATCGACCAGTGACCGCCTTCAGCCGCTCGGGGGCGGAGGACGCGCCGTCGGACGACCTGTAGAGGGCCCACACCACGGGCAGGTGTCGCCCTGCGGAACCTGGTGCCTCACGGCGCGCGAATCCGACACATTAGAAATTTGCAAACAAAAGGGAAATTCTTCCGTACGACTCGGGGACCCGACTCGATCCCACCACCGCTCCGCTCTCGGGGGTTGCCGAAGATCATCCGTTCCGGACGGTCGTCACTGCGGCCCAAGGCCGTACAGGCATCGAAAACAAAACCACGACAGGAGTTGGTCGGGATGAATAAACCCACCATCAGCGAATGGCAGAAGTGCGACGGGTTGTGCGTCACAATCCTGCCGTTCGACGACGAAGGCAATCTCTGGGCCGGCGTCAGCCGGCAGACGGGCGGGATCTACTGGCCCGCCGGTCACATCGACGAGTTCCGAGGGTCCGCCCGTGCGGCCACGGGTGAGCTCTCGGAGGAGATGGGCTTCAGGGCCCGTCGCCTGAAGAAGCTGAACTCGGAGATGATCTGGACGCCGAACAACTGCCAGCGCGAGTACAGCTTCAAGGAACGTGGACACTGGTGGGACCTCTACCAGGCCCTGGTCGACGGGACGCCTCGTCTCGAGTCCAGGGCTTTCAAGAGCGCCCGCCTGTTCACTCCCGCGGAGCTGCGGTCTCTCGGAGATCGGACGCTGTGTTCCCTACACGAGCAGACCTCGGGATACACGCGCCGGCTGGGTCAGGACGGCGAGTTCATCGATCCGCTGTGGCTGCTCTTCCTCTCGGAGGCCGGCCTCATCGACCTGAACGAGGAAGACCTCGAACTGGTCATGCTGGTCGTCGCGAACTCGGAGAGCCTGCCGGCAGGGCCTCCCGGGGCACCAGACCCGGGTCGGCCGGACGCGCGGGCCGGCGGTCCTCGGTAGAACAGGCGCGCGACCTCGCGGGCGACGTGGAATGAATTCACGTCGTGACCACATGGAGTGCGCGGGCACACGGTTTTCCGCGCCACCGTCGCGGAGACCTCTACACGGACCGGAATGCCCCTGACGGGCGGATTCCGAGCCAATCGATTTCCGGGTGGGCAAGGCTCAGTTGCCCGCCCGGAAATCTTGTCTCGCCGACCACTTGGCCGGAATTGACTTCGACCCCGCGCAGCTCTTCGCCGCCGTACTCAGATCGATCGCCTCGGCCTTAGCCGACGTCTTGATCGACCGCGACGCCGACCGCGCCGCCCGCTCCTCGGCCCCTGCCCGATCCACACCCGAGCAGACCGCGCAGGAACGCACACAGTTCGGCAGCGCTGTTCAGAGTCCCATCAACTCCCCAGCCCGGCGGCGACCGTCCAGAGCGGCGCGGCTCCCGGTGGCGACGGCGAACCTCGCCCCTTTCGAGCCGGAGGCGATCAACCGGTGACCGGCTGTACCTCCTGGGCGGCCCGCGCGTCGTAGTCGTCGCGGGCGTCCAGGACGGCGTTGATGTTCTCCTCGGACCAGGTGCGGATCGCATGCATCAGCGCGGTGACGCTCTCGCCCAGCCCGGTGGCCGCGTATTCGACCTTTGGCGGAATGGTGGGGTACACCGTGCGGGTGACGAGGCCGTCCCGCTCCAGGGTGCGCAGGGTCTGGGTGAGCATCTTCTGGGTGACGCCGTCCAGGCGGCGCCGCAGCTCGCCAAAGCGCATCGGGCCGCCTGACAGTGCGCCCATGACCAGCATGGTCCATTTGTTGGCGAGTACATCCAGGATCTGACGGGAAGGGCAGGCGGCCAGATACGCATCCGCGCCGCCGTAGAAGCGCAGGTTGTCAGTGGTACCCATGAGGTACCTATATACCTTCGAAGTGCCTTCTGTTCAATGGGTACCGCCCTGCCGAAGATAGGGACATCCCGAACGACTCTCCGAACAGGAGTGCATGACGATGCGCGCGATCACCCAGAAGACCTTCGGCAGCCCTGAGGTGCTGGAGCTCGTCGACGACGCACCCAAGCCGGCACCTGGACCGACGCAGGTGCTGGTCCGGGTCAGGGCGACCAGCGTCAACCCCGTGGACCTGTTCATCCGCTCCGGTGCCTTCCCGTTGCTGGGCGAGCCGCCTTTCGTCCTGGGCTGGGACGTCTCCGGGGTGGTGGAGCAGGTCGACCCGGGTGTGCACCGGTTCAAGGTCGGCGACGAGGTCTACGGGATGCCGTACTTCCCGGCCGCGGCCGGGGCGAGCGCCGAGTACTTGGTCGCCCCCGCGCGACAGTTGGCTCGCAAGCCCGCGGGGATCAGCCACGAGGAGGCCGGGGCACTGCCGCTGGTCGGCCTGACCGCCTGGCATGCACTGGTGGAGATCGCGCAGGTGCGGCCGGGGCAACGGGTACTGATCCACGGTGCGGGCGGCGGGCTCGGGCACGTCGCGGTGCAGCTGGCCAAGCACCTCGGCGCAGAGGTCATCGGGACGGCGAGCGCGGCCAAGCACGACTTCCTGCGCGGGTTGGGCGTGGACCAGCTGGTCGATTACCGGACCCAGGACTACACCGAGGTGCTCCGGGACGCGCCGGTGGACGTGGTGTTGGAGAGCCTGGGCGGTGGGAACGCAGAGCGTTCGTTCGGCGTGCTGCGGAAGGGCGGCGTGCTGGTGACGGCGGTGGAGCGGCTCGGCACCACACTGCCGGAGTTGGCAATGCAGTCCGGCGTCCGCTTCGCAGCGGTCGGCGTGGAGCCGGACCCTGCCGGCCTGGAGGCACTGACCGAGCTGGTCGAGGCGGGGAGACTTCGGGTGCACTTGCAGCAAGTTTTCCCACTGGAGAAGTTGCCCGAGGCGCACGAGGTGCTGGCTGCCGGCGGCGTGCAGGGCAAGCTTGCGATCACGGTCTGAAGCACCCTTGGTGACCTTGGTGCGCGGCTCTTCGCCGCCGAACCGGACGACTGGATCAGGTCTGGTTCAGGTAGGTGAGGACGGCGAGGACGCGGCGGTTGCCGTCGTCGGTGATGCCCAGTTTGCCGAACATGGACGTCGTGTATTTGCTGATGGCGCTTTCGCTGAGGTAGAGCCGCCGGCCGATGGCCTGGTTGGACAGTCCTTCGGCCATGAGGCCGAGCACGGAGTGCTCGCGTTCGGTGAGCCCTTCGAGACGCCGGTTGGAGGACCCGCTGGACAGCAGTTTGCCGATGACGGCGGGGTCCATGGCGGTGCCGCCGGCGGCGACGCGCTCCAGGGCGTCGATGAACTGGTCGGCCTCGAAGACGCTCTCCTTGAGGAAATAGCCGATGCCGCCGCTGCCGTCGGCCAGGAGTTCACGGGCGTACAGCTGCTCGACATGCTGGGAGAGGATCAGGATCGGGAGTCCGGGCACTTCGCGGCGGGCGGTGAGAGCCGCCCGCAGGCCCTCGTCCGACTGGGTCGGCGGCATGCGGACGTCGACGACGGAGACGTCCGGCCGCCATTTCAGCAGCGCGTCGACCGTCTCGGGGCCGGTGGTCGCCGTCGCGACCACCTGGTGCCCGTAGGCCTCGATGAGGCGGACCATTCCGTCGCGTAGGAGGTAGAGGTCTTCGGCTACAACGATTCGCATGGCACCGCCATTGTCGCGCGGGTCGGGCCGCCCGGCGGGCTGGTGATCTCCAGCGTGCCGTCGAAGACGGCGAGGCGGCGGCGCAGTCCCTCCAGTCCGCCGCCGGTGCGCGCACCGGCCCCGCCCCGGCCGTCGTCCTCGACGTGGACGACGATGGCGGTGCCGTCCTCGGCGATGGAGATCCGCGCGCGGGTGGCCCGAGCGTGCTTGATCGCGTTGGTCAGCAGCTCGGCGATGCCGAAGTACATGGCGGACTCGATCGGCGGGTCCAGGCGCAGCCGGAGGTCCGCGGTGACGGTCGTTTCGAGAGGGCTGTCCATGCCGAGGGTGCGGACGGCGTCGACGAGTCCTCGCTCGTTCAGGACCGGCGGGTTGATGCCCTTGACCAGTTCGCGGAGTTCGGTCACCGATGTGGCGGCGCCCGTCCGCGCCTCCCGGAGCAGCGCCTTGGCCTGGTCGGGGTCGGTCTCCATCAGCTTCTCCGCCGTCGCCAGGGAGAGCCCGAGGGCGACGAGGCGTGCCTGCGCCCCGTCGTGCAGGTCCCGCTCGATCCGGCGGATCTCGGCGGCCTGCGCGACCGTCGTGTCCGCGCGCTGGGCCGTCAGCTCGTCCACCCGGTCCGCAAGTTCCATCGCCGGCGTCGCGCGCAGGAAGCGGACGGCCACCGGCTCGACGGGCCGCCAGGCGTAGGGGGCCGTGGCGATGGCCACGACCAGTCCGAGCGCCCCGGCGGCGCGCGCGGCCGGATCGGGATGGCCGAGCCCGAGGATCGCCGCGGCCACCCCGGCGGGCGGAAGGCACGCGACCACCCCGGCGGTGAACGGCACGAGCGCCGTGAACCGGAGGTCGCGCCAGTTGGCGGGGTCGCGCCACCGGACCCGCCACTTCTGGTCCAGCAGGGCATCGTGCTTGGTGCGCTCGTAGCTGTAGCCGTTCCACCAGTACCCGGTGGACATCCGCGTCACCGGCCCGGCCTCCCGATAGCCGGCGGGGATGACGGTGCCGGTCCACCTCACGACGAGGTGGCGCACCATCTGGCAGACCGGACGGGACAGTGCGAGCGTGCCCACGCACACCAGCACGAGCGGCGCCACCCATGACCACGGGTTCGTCGCGCCCCACCAGATCCCCAGCGCCACAGCGGCGGCCCACACGGCCGGTACCAGCATGCTGACGGCGGCGACAACGCACGCCCGCACGAACCCGACGCCGGCGTGCCCCAGCCACGAACCCAGCTGCCTCATGTCTCTTCCTTCGCGTTCCGTTCGGTGCCTCTACTGTGCACCGTGCGAAGCCCGCTGCCGCCCTGGTCAGCCGAGGAGTGGGTCTAGCCCCACCCACCCGTGCGTCCAGGCCGATACCGGATCGGACACGCGCTTCCTAGCGTCGATGACCATGGAAACCGACACGCACACCACGACCGTCAACATCGACCAGCCGTACGTCCGGCGAGCCTTCGCCAAGGTGAAGAAGTTCGTCGCCGCCTACGGGGCACTCGCCGTCGCCGTCCTCATCGTGGACGTCATCCTCTCGATCGCCGGTAACGGGCTGACCTCCTTCATGTGGGGCCGGACGGGCGGCGTGCTCGCGAGCGCCGCCGTGACCTACTGGCTGACCGGTCTCGCGGCACGGGGATCGCGGCCGGCCTTTGTCCGCGTGCGCATCATCTCGGTCGTCGTGCCGATCGCGATCGTCGCCGTCGACCTGATCCCCGGCGCCCTCCCGCCGTGGTTCGTCGCGATGCAGATCGCGGCCGCCCTCGTCCTCGCCCCGACCGCGTTCATCGTCAACGGACCCCGGCTGCGGGACGCCTTCCGCAAGGCGCGCTGAGCCTCGCCGCATTGACAGACCGTAGACCTACACCTCTAAAGTACTAGCATCCTAGTTAAATGGAGGTGACGGTGATCGAGTTCCATCTGGACACCGGGTCAGGTGTGTCGCCGTACATGCAGCTCGTGCGGCAGGTGCGGCATGCGCTGCGGCTGGATCTGCTGCGGGTCGGCGATCAGCTGCCCACCGTCAAGGACGTGGTGGCGCAGCTCGCGATCAACCCGAACACCGTCCTCAAGGCGTACCGGGAGCTGGAGCACGAGGGGCTCGTCGCGCCGCGGCCCGGCGTCGGGACGTTCGTGACGCGGACGCTGGCGGGCGGGTCGCTCGCCGCGCACGGGCCGCTGCGCAAGGACCTGGAGCGCTGGCTGGCCAGGGCGCGGCTCGCCGGGCTGGACGACGAGAGCATCGAGGCGCTGTTCATGACCACATTTCGGTCCGCCGGTCAGGAGGACATAGCGTGACCGCCGTCCTTGAGGCCCGAGGGCTGGGCAAGAAGTACGGGCAGCGGTGGGCGCTGTCCGGGTGCACGCTCGATGTCCCCGCCGGGCGGGTCGTGGGTCTGGTGGGCCCGAACGGGGCCGGGAAGACCACGCTGCTGAACCTGGCGGTCGGGCAGGTGGCGCCGACGGCCGGGAGCATCGAGGTGCTCGGCGGTCGTCCGGCGAGCGGGCCGGCGCAGCTGGCGAAGGTCGGGTACGTCGCGCAGGACACGCCTACGTACGCCGGGCTCAGCGTCGGAGATCACCTGAAGCTCGGCGCCCGGCTCAATCCGGGGTGGGACGACGCCGTCGCGCGCGAGCGGATCGGCCGGCTCGGGCTGGACCTGGGGCATCGGGCCGGGAAGCTGTCCGGCGGGCAGCGTGCGCAGCTGGCGTTGACGCTGGGCATCGCCAAGCGGCCCGAGCTGCTGATCCTGGACGAGCCCGTCGCCGCGCTCGACCCGCTGGCCCGGCGCGAGTTCCTGCAGAGCCTGATGGAGGCCACCGCCGAGCATTCGCTGAGCGTCGTCCTGTCGTCCCACCTGGTGTCGGACCTGGAACGCACATGCGACTACCTGATCGTCCTCGTGGACTCGCGCGTCCAGGTCGCCGGGGACGTCGACGAACTCCTGGCCGCCCACCACCGGCTGACCGGACCGCGAAGGGACGCGGGCACGCTGCCGGCGGACCAGCACGTCGTGTCCGAGAGCCATACCGACCGGCAGAGCACGTTCGTCGTCCGCACGGACGGCCCGATCCACGACCCGGCCTGGACGGTCGGCCAGATCAACCTGGAGGACCTCGTCCTCTCCTACATGGCCGCGGCCCCGAGCCGCCCCGCGCTGGAGGCGATCCGATGATCTGGCTGACCTACCGGCAGTTCCGCGCCCAGGGTGCGGCGGTGTTCGGCGCGCTCGCGGTCCTCGGCGTGGTCCTTGCGATCACCGGGCCGGGCCTGGCGGACGACTACGGCAGCGGGCTCGCGTCCTGCACGACGGAGAGTTCCTGCAGCCGGTTCGCCAGGACGTTCTTCAACGACCACCAGGTGTACTACGGTGCCATGATCGCGATCGTCATGGTCCTCCCGGCCCTCATCGGGATCTTCTGGGGAGCGCCGCTCATCGCCCGCGAGCTGGAGAGCGGCACGCACCGGCTCGCCTGGAACCAGAGCGTCACGAGGACCCGCTGGCTGGCCGTCAAGCTCGGACTCGTCGGGCTGGCCGCCATGGTCGCCGCCGGGCTCGCCGTCCGCGCCGCGAACTGGTGGTCCGAGCCCCTGGACAAGGCCGTGGCCGACCGGTTCCCGCGGATCGAGCCGCTGTCCTTCGACGCGCACGGCGTCGTCCCGATCGGGCACACGGCCTTCGCCTTCGCGCTCGGCGTGACGGCCGGCGTCCTCACCCGCCGCACGCTGCCGGCCATGGCGATCACGCTCGCCGTCTTCACCGTCGTCCAGGTCGCGATGCCATTGTGGATCCGCCCGCACGTCATCCCCCCCGAGACCGCTACCGTCGCGATCACGTCGGAGAACCTCTCGCAGATGACGCTGGACCACGACGCCAAGGTCATGCTGGTGGAGACGGAGGCCGCACCGAGGTCATGGACGCTCACGAACCACACGGTCGACGCGTCCGGGACCGAGGCCAGGCTGCCCGGTTCCCTGGTCATGGGAGCGTGCGCACCCGCGCCACCAGAGGCGGGCCGCGAAGCCCCCGACGGACCGCCCGAGAAGTGCTTCGCCGAGATCGCCCGGCTCGGCTACAAGCAGAAGGTGGTCTACCAGCCCGCCGATCGCTTCTGGCCGCTCCAGCTGGCCGAGACCGGTCTGTTCGCCGTGGTCTCGCTGGGCCTGTCCGGTCTCTGCTTCTACTGGACGCGCCGCCGCCTCTCCTAAGAGTCCGCTCAGCCTGCGAGGGTCAGGGTGCGCTGGATGCGCTCAGCGGTCTCCCGCATCCGGTGCGCCGACCGTTCGATCTTGGGGAGCTTCCCGGGACGGCACGAGATGGCGAGCGCACCGCGGACGCTCCCGGCCGCGTCCGTCACCGGGACCGCGGCGCAGCCCGTGCCGAGCGCGTACTCCTCCCGGTCGAGCAGCAGCCCGCCGGCCGACCGCAGCGTGCGCATCAGCCGTTCGGGCTCGGTGATCGTGTGCGGGGTCAGGTCGTGGAGCGGATGCCGGGACAGGTAGTCGCGGCGCCGGTCGTCGTCGAGCTGGCTCAGCACGCACTTGCCCATCGCGGTGGCGTGCGCGGCATCCTCGAAACCGACCCACAGGTCGACGCGCGGGGTGCGCGGGCCGTCGGCGATGTCGATGAGGCGGATCTCGTCGTCCACCTGCATGCCGAAGTAGGCGGCGACGCCCAGCTCGTCGCGCAGCGCGACCAGGGTCGGGCGGATGCGTGCGAGCAGCTGCTGCGTCCTGCTCTGCCCGTGCAGGGCCTCGACCCGCTCGCCGAGCACCCAGACCCCGTCCTGCAGCCGGGTCGCGTAGCCCTCGTGGGCGAGGGTGCGCAGCAGGTGGTACGTCGTGGCGAGCGGCAGCTTCGCCTCCCGGGCGAGCTGCTTGGCGGGCGCGCCGTTCGGATGCGACGCCACCGCCTCCATCAGATGCAGGGCGCGTTGCACCGAGGCGATGAGAGTCGGTTTGCGTGTCTCATCCATTACGCACAGCGAACCCCTCTGGCCTGGTCCGGTCAAGGCCGTCGGCGACGGTCCGGACTCATTGGAGCATTTCTGCTCTCCGGCCGGGCAGGGTTTCCCCAACCGGCCACGGGAAGGTTCGATCACATGAGCCAGCGAACCCATGCGCACGTCGACGAGCGGACGGCCCGGAAGGTCGCCGAGGAGGCCCGGGAGACCGAGTGGCGGCTGCCGAGCTTCGGCAAGCAGCTGTTCCTGGGCGACTTCCGCCTCGACCTGATCCATCCGCATCCGCGCCCGGCCGAGGAGCCGCGGCGCCGCGGCGAGGAGTTCCTCGCCAAGCTCACCGAGTTCTGCGCCGCCGAGATCGACCCCGCGGTGATCGAGCGGGAGTCGCGCATCCCGGACGATGTCATCAAGGGCCTGCGGGACCTCGGCGCGCTCGGCATGAAGATCCCGGAGAAGTACGGCGGGCTCGGGCTCGGGCAGCTCTACTACGGCCGCGCGCTGATGGTCGCGGGGTCGGTCAGCCCCGCGATCGGCGCGCTGCTGTCGGCGCACCAGTCCATCGGTGTCCCGCAGCCGGTCAAGCTGTTCGGCACCCGGGAACAGCAGGACGCCTGGCTGCCGCGCTGCGCGCGGGAGGTCAGCGCGTTCCTGCTCACCGAGCCCGACGTCGGCTCGGACCCGGCCCGGCTGCGCGCCGCCGCCGTCCCGGACGGCGACGACTACGTCCTCAACGGCGTCAAGCTCTGGACGACCAACGGCGTCATCGCCGATCTCGTCGTCGTGATGGCGCGCGTCCCGAAGTCGGACGGGCACCGCGGCGGCATCTCCGCGTTCATCGTGGACATGGACACGCCCGGCATCACCGTCGAGAACCGCAACGCCTTCATGGGGCTGCGCGGCATCGAGAACGGCGTCACCCGGTTCCACGACGTCCGCGTCCCGAAGGCGAACCTGATCGGCGCGGAGGGCGCCGGCCTGAAGATCGCGCTCACCACGCTGAACACCGGCCGGCTGTCGCTGCCCGCGATGTGCGCGGCGAGCGGCAAGTGGGCCACCAGGATCGCGCGGGAGTGGTCGAAGGAGCGGGTGCAGTGGGGCCGGCCGGTCGGCGAGCACGAGGCCGTGTCCCGCAAGATCGCGTTCATCACGGCGACCGCGTACGCGATGGAGGCGATGCTCGACCTGTCCGGCCAGCTCGCGGACGACGAGCGGGGCGACATCCGGATCGAGGCGGCGCTCGCCAAGCTGTGGTCGTCGGAGATGGCGTGCCGGGCCGCGGACGAGCTGGTCCAGCTGCGCGGCGGGCGCGGCTACGAGACCGCCGAGTCCCTCGCGGCCCGGGGCGAGCGCGGCGTCCCGGCCGAGCAGGTGCTCCGCGACCTGCGCATCAACCGGATCTTCGAGGGTTCCACCGAGATCATGCACCTGCTGATCGCCCGCGAGGCGGTGGACGCGCATCTGTCGGTGGCGGGCGACATCATCGACCCGGACGCGTCCACCGGGGAGAAGGCGCGGGCGGCGGCGAAGGCGGGCGGGTTCTACGCGCGCTGGCTGCCGACGCTCGTCACCGGCGCCGGGCACCGCCCGAACGCCTACGCCGAGTTCGGGCCGCTGGCGCGGCATCTGCGGTACGTCGAGCGGGCGTCCCGCAAGCTGGCCCGGTCGATCTTCTACGCGGCGGGACGCTGGCAGGGCGGCCTGGAGTACCGGCAGGGGTTCCTCGGCCGGATGGTCGACATCGGCGCCGAGCTGTTCGCGATGAGCGCGGTGTGCGTCCGCGCCCACGCCGACGCGTCGGCGGAGGGCCCGCCGGTGGGCCCGGGCCCGGACGGCGCCGCCGCCCCGGGCAGGTCCGCCCTGCTGCTCGCCGACGCGTTCTGCCGGCAGGCGCACGTCCGCGTCGAGGAACTCTTCGACGGGCTGTGGCGCAACACCGACGCGATGGACGTGAAGCTGGCGCGGGCCGTCCTCGCCGGAGACTTCGCCTGGGTGGAGGAGGGCGTGCTGGACCCGTCCATCCCGGGGCCGTGGATCGCGTCGTCCGAGCCGGGACCGAGCAGCAGGGAGGACGTCCACCGCACCATCCGCTGACACCGCGCCCTCCTCTGACCTGGCGACACGCCCAGCGGGCGCCCGCGATCGATCACCGCGGGACGTCCGGCGCGTACGCATGGATAGACTGACCCGACCTTCGCGCCAGAGATCGAACCGTCCCACGGGGATCTGGTCGCGGCTCCGGAGCGGAGCGCCGGCGGAGCGGGGGTGTGGGGGTCGCCCCCACAGGAGAACGGTCCGGCGAACGAGAAGCCGAACGCCAACGCACCCAGCGAGCGGGAAGTAATGCAGTCACCTGGTCAGAAGAAGTCCATCGCAGGCACCCTCCTCAACCTCATCGGCAGCGGCCCGAAGAAGTCCGGCCCCGCCGCCGCCGGGCCCGCGCCCGACGGGGACGTCGTCCAGCCCGCCGCCGGTGAGGGCGCGCTGGAGAACCATCTGGGCGGGGACGAGGCCCGCAACTACCGCAAGTACGAGTACGACACCATCGCGCCGCACGTCGGCCGGTCCATGCTGGAGGTCGGCTCGGGTCTCGGGCACTTCTCCGAGCAGTTCGCCGGACGCCTGGACTACCTCGTCGTCAGCGACAACGACCCGTACTGCGTCGGCGAGCTGCGCAATCGCTACGAGGACAACGACGACGTCGAGGTCATCGACCTGGCCCTGCCGGCCGACATCAAGATCCGGCAGAAGGTCGACACCGTCGTGATGATGAACGTCCTGGAGCACATCAAGGACGACGTCCAGGCACTGCGCGACCTCGCCGCCGTCACCGAGCCCGGCGGCCGCATCGTCATCTGGGTGCCCGGCTACATGCAGCTCTACGGCGACTTCGACCGCAAGGTCGGGCACGTCACCCGGTACACGCCGGCCACGCTGGAGAAGTCCGTCCGCGAGGCCGGGCTGGTCCCCGAGGTCCTCAAGCCGATCAACTTCCTGGGCGGCATCGCCTGGTGGTTCGCGGTCCGCCGCGGCGGCGCCGGCTACCCCGACCCGAAGCTCGTCAAGATCTACGACCGGACGGTGGTGCCGCTCACCCGCACCATCGAGCGCTTCGTCAAGCCGCCGTTCGGGCAGACGGTCATCTGCGTCGCGCGCGTCCCGCGCTGACCCGCGCCGCACGGACGGGGACAGGTCACGGAAGCCGACCTGTCCCCGTCGCTTTTTTCTGTCGCCCGTAACGGTATGTCTCGCGCCGCGTCCGGGCCTACGGACCGCGACACTGGTCAGTGGCCCGACGGTCCCGGTTCGCCTCTCCGGGCGGCGAAGCACCGCCTGCTTCCGCGGGCCGTGACCGAGAAGGCCGGCCACGAAGTTCCCGTGTGGTCCGACGGTTCGTGTGGCGGGGGTCAGCGGAGGGGAGATCCCCGCCACCGAATCAGCTCCGGCGGGATCAGGCGCGGCAGGATCCGCACGATCAGGCGTCGACCCTCGGTGCGGCGAACAGGGCCAGGCGATGGGCGGTGGCGGCGGCCTCGCCGCGGCTCGTCACGTCCAGCTTGCCGAGGATGTTCGACACGTGGACGCTGGCCGTCTTCACCGAGATGAACAGCGCCTCGGCGATGTCGCGGTTGCTGCGGCCGTCGGCGACCAGCCGCAGCACCTCGTACTCGCGGGGCGTGAGCCCGAGCGGTGCGGACGCGTCGGTCCGGCGCGGCATCCGGGTGCGGCGCAGCAGGTCGGCGATCTGCCCGGCGAGCGGCGCGGCGCCCAGCCCGTCCGCGAGCTCGGCGGCGGTCTGCAAGGCGTCCGCCGCGGCGTCGTGGTCGCCCTCGGCGAGCGCCGCCTCCGCCGCGCGGGTCAGGGCCCGCGCCCGGTAGTAGGGGTTGGCGAGCGCCTCCCACTCGGCCGCGGCCTCCTCCCAGGCGGCGCGGTCGAGAGTGCCGCGCGCCCGGGCCAGTTCGGCGGCGAACGTGAGGCAGTGCGCGTGCTGGAGCGGGCCGCTGGCTTCGAGGCCGGCGGCGCGCTCCTCGAACCGGTGCAGATGGTCCGCGGCGGCGTCGCCCAGTTCGGTGCAGGCCGCCGCGCCGACGGTGAGCGCCGGCCACGCGTAGCGGGCGTCGTCCGGCATGCCGCCCTTGTCGAGGACGAGGCGCAGGGCGTTCAGCGCTTCCTCGGGGCGTCCCTCGGCGGAGGCGATGCTCGCCTCAAGCCAGAGGGTGCTGAAGTAGTCCTGTGTCTTCAGCCAGTTCAACTTGAGCCGCAGGATCTCGCGGGACCTGGCCAACTGCGCCCGGGCGGTCGCGAGGTCGCCGCGCACCAGCGCCACCCAGCCCGACAGGACGAGCAGCGACGTGCGGGTGGTGATCGCCGGGTCCTGCTCCAGCGCGTGGTTCATCACGGCCATGGCCTCGTCCCACCGGCCGAGCGAGACCAGGGGCTCGGCCTGGTTGATCGACAGGAACGTGCCCTGGGTGCGGGCCACGCCGTACTCGCGGGCGAGCGTCGTGCCGCGTTCGGCGACGGCGGCGGCCTCCTCGTGCCGTCCGGCGCCCTCCAGGAAGTGCGACTTGATCACGTAGTAGCGGAGCAGCACCCGGTGGTTGCGGCTACGCTCGGCCGTCTCCCCGACCTCGGTCAGGCGCCCCTCGTCCTCGTAGTCGATGTGGGCGCAGAACAGCGTGATCAGCGCTTCTGCCTCCGCGATGGGGTCGCCGAGGGCGCGCGCGATGGCGAGCGACTCCAGCGCCGCCTCGCGGGCCTCCTCCATGGAGATGGTGATGCGCACGTAGTTGCCCAGCGTGGACAGCGCCCGGGCGCGCAGGATGGTCGGCGGGTCGGCGGGCAGCGCCTCCACCGCGGCGCGCAGATCCTCGACGAAACCCGGGCGCGCCAAGTGGTAGAGCATGCGGCCGCGCAGCTCCAGCAGCATCGCCCAGCGGGCGGTGTCGCGCTCGCCGTCCGCGGCCTCGACCTCCTTGAGCGCGGCGGTGACGAGCTTGACGCCGCGGTCGTACTCGCCGGCCGCGTCGGCGGCGGCCGCGGCCTCCTCCATCACGGTGACGTGGTCGACGCCGATGTGCTCGGCGGCGTCCGGCACCTTGTCCCAGAGCTGGAGGACGCGTTCGAGCATCGCCAGACGTTCCGCGTAGGCGACCGCCTTGCGGGCCTCCCCGGCGGCGCGCCAGGACGCGACCAGCGCCCACGTGCTGTCATGGGCCTGCATCCAGTGGTAGCTCAGCTCCACCCAGAGCCGCCCTGCCGAGACGAGCCCCGGGTCCTTTTCGAGGGCCTCGGCGTAGCGGGTGTGGAGACGCGTGTACTCGCCGGGCAACAGGTCGTCGTGAACGGCCTCGCGAATCAGGGCATGCCGGAATGCGTAGCCGTCGCCGTCGACGACGAGGACGTTGGCGGCCACGGCGGGCCGCAGGACGCGGGTCAGCGCGGCGTCGTCGAGCCCGGACACGGCCGCCAGCAGCGCGTGCTCGATCCGGGTGCTGCCGCCGCTGGCGTCCCGCAGGACGTCCTGCGTCTCCTCGGGAAGCCGCTGGACGCCCGCCAGCAGCAGGTCGCGCAGCGACTCGGGCAGCTCGCACGCCAGCGTGCCGTCGTCGTCGAGCAGCGTCTCGATGAACAGCGGGTTGCCCTCGCTGCGGGCCTCGATCCGCTCGACCAGGCCGGGCGGTGGCGTCTGCCCGAGCAGCTGGGTGACGAGGGCCTCGACGTCGGCGCGGGGCAGCCGGCCGATCTCCACCCGGCGGACGCGTTCGAGCCGTTCGAGCCCGGCGAGCAGCGGACGCAGCGGATGGGTGCGGTGCAGCTCGTCCGACCGGTACGTCATGACGATCAGCAGCGGCGCGGTGCCGAGATTGCGGATCAGGAAGGCCAGCAGGTCGCGAGTGGAACGGTCCGCCCAGTGGGCGTCCTCGATGACCAGCACGAACGGGCCCCGCTCGGCCAGCCGCTCCAGCAGCGTCAGCACGACCTCGAACAGCCGTGCGCGCTCCTCGCCGGACGCGGTGTCCGACTCCGGCTCCCCGAACTCGGGCAGCAGCCGGGCCAGGGCGCCGGTGTCGCCGCGCGGGACGAGCCCGGCGACGCCGTCGATGCCGATGTCGCGGACGAGCCCGCGCAGGACGGTGGTGAACGGCGCGAACGGCAGGCCGTCGGAGCCGAGTTCCAGGCAGCCGCCGACCAGCACCCGCGCCTCGGCGTCCTTGGCGAACTCCCGGATCAGGCGGGTCTTGCCGAGCCCGGCGTCGCCGCCGACGAGCACGGCCCCGGGCGCCGCGGCGAGAGCGCCCCTGAGCCGCCCGAGTTCGGCGGATCTGCCGACCAGGACGGGACTCATCGCGCGTGCGTTCACGTCACAAGCATGCCAAACGTATCGGACAATCCGCCCGGAATTTCAGTCCGTGAGACGCCGCCAGGTCTGGCCTCGGTGCTCGTCCAGCCTGGGGACCGCTCCCTGCGGCAGGGGCGGGTGGACGGTGGTCCGCACGGGGCCTTCCTCCTGAATCCTCCGCTCCCGGAAATGGTCGAGATCGAGCATCTCGGCATGCGAGACGAGTGGCGCCACCGGTGCCCCCGCCTCGCCGAGCCTCTCGATGGCCTCGGCCTGCGTCAGCCCGGCCACCGCGGCGGTCACGGCCGCGTCCAGCTCGCCTATCCGCCCGAGCCGTTCGGCGAAGGGAACGTCGGCGTGCTCGTCGATCCCGAGGGCGCGGCAGGTGGCGGCCCAGAGCCTCTCCTCGGACACGACACCGAGGGTGATCTTCCGGCCGTCCTTCGTCGGGTAGACGCCGTAGCCGGGGACGGGCCCCGCGCCCGAACGCCGCGTCGCCGCCGGCACGGTGCCGACCCAGTGCGCCAGGACGTCCGCCATGCCCAAGTCGATGCGGTCGCCGACGCCCGTTCCGCGCGCCTTGAGGCAGGCAGCGGTGATCGCGAACGCGGCCATCGTCGCGGCCGCCATGTCCGCGAGCGGGAGCTCGTCGGCCTCCGGCGAGACGGCGTCGGGCGGCAGCGCGGCGGCGTACGCGCGGTAGTTGATGTCGTGCCCTGGGACGTCCTTGAGCGGCCCTTCCGCCCCGTACCCGGAGATGGAGCAGTAGACCAGGCGCGGGTTGAGCTCTCGCAGGGTTTCGTGCCCCACCCCCAGCCGCTCGGCGACACCCGGCCGGAACCCTTCGACGAAGACCTCGGCGTCCTTGGCGAGCCCCCTGAGGGCCTTGAGCCCGTCCTCGGACTTCAGATCGAGCGCGATGCCGCGCTTGTGCCGGTTGAGGACGTCGAAGTGGTCGCCGAACATCCGCATCGGCTCCCCGCCGGGCGGCTCCACCTTGATCACGTCGGCGCCGAGCTGGGCGAGCAGCTGCGTCGCGTACGGCCCGGGCCGCCACATCGTCAGGTCGAGGACGCGGAGTCCGTCCAGCGGCGCCATGGCGCTCCTCTCGCATGTCGTCCGCCTCACCGTGCCGGTCCGATGCGGCGACCGTCAAGCGAGCGCTTGGTCGACAACTCGATCCTCCGGGACCTTCCCCGGCAGAGGAAGAGCCCGACCTGCGAGAGCAGGTCGGGCACTTGTCCTGTCCGGGGCCGTCCGATCTCACCGGCCCAATCGGGCCGAACACAAGCCGACGGCGACACCCGCGGCCATACCGCAGATGAGATTGACGAGAAGGGCGTAGCCAACGGGGATGTCCCAGACCGGGGCGGCCAGGGCGACGCAGCCGATGACGGCGAGCACGATGCCACCAGCGATGTGGCGGGCGAGCTTCCTGCCGGCGGCGGCGTCGGGGCCGTCGAGGCCGCAGAAGACCCCGGCGATGCCGCCGATGCCTCCGCCCAGGGTGTGGAGGGAGAGATCAGCGAGAGCGAAGTCCGAGCCCTCGATGAGGGCGCCGACGAGGGCGCCGATGAAAGCGCTGATGAAGGCGCCGACAGCGTACGCGGTCCGGCGACGATTCTTCATAGTGGATTCCCTGGTTGTGTCGGGTGCTCGTGCGGCACGGGCACCGGGTTGTTTGCGTGGACGCTCGTGGCTTCACCACGGTTTCGGGCTCTACCGTGCCAAGCGCGGCCCTCCCGGCAAGCGAGCCGGGATGTGATCCCGGCCGGTCATGCGTGTTGACGCGGTGTCCAATTCGAGTGAGGCTGGCCGGGAGGTGGTTCGCCATGCGGTTCTCGCTGTTCTACGAGCAGCAGATTGACTAACGAATCTCTAGACTTAGAGGCATGCCAACCCCCGAAGACCTCCGCGTCCACGTCCCCGAGTGCGTACCCGTAACTGCCGAATACTTTCCGCTCGGCCGAGGCGGCCTGTCGTACTGGCTCATCCTCGATCCGCACACGTTCAGCGCGGGAGGCCCCGTCGTCGCCGGGGGGTACGCCCGGATCTCCCGCGACGAGGACCGTAGCCTTCGGGGCATCAGCAAGCAGATCACCGACGTCATGGAGCGCGCCGACGAGCTTTGTTGGCCACTGTCCCGGCTGTACGTGGACGACGACCTCACGGCCGCCAAGTACGGCGTTGTGCGGCCCGCGTTCGAGCAACTGATGAGCGATCTCGCCAAGGGCGTCATCAATGCCGTGATCACATGGAAGTCTGATCGATTCGCGCGTCTTGACTACGACCTGGCCCGGGTCTTTCGGGAACACGGACTCAAGCGGAACACCAAGCACGGCGGGATTCACTTCGCATCCAAGGCCACCATCTACGACCTGGACGACCCCGCCACGCACCAGCGCCTCACGCTTGAGATCTCCATCATCGGGACAGGCGAGGTATCGGCCATGCGGGAACGGCAGACTCGTGAGCACGCGCGCAAGGCCAGTGCGGGGCAACCGACCGGAGGCCGCCGAGGGTTCGGCTACCAGGCCACTCCCGAGGCACTGGCCGAGTTGCGGGAAGCCGAGGCATCCGCAGACAAGCTGCGCATTGACGCGGCCAAGAAACGCGTCTGGTACGAACTCCGCTACCGACAGGACCCGCGCGAAGCGAAGGCGCTGCGGGACGCCCGAAGGCGCGTACTGGCCGGTGAGAAGCTCACGGCCCTCGCACGGGAGTGGAACGAGGCGGGCTTGCTGACCCCACTCGGCAGGTTGTGGACGCAGAGCGTGATCAAGGCGGTACTCACCTCGCCAAGGCTGGCGGGATACCGCATCTACCGAGGTGAGATAGCGATTGGCCGTGATGGCAAGCCGGTGTTCGTTGAAGGTCAAGACCCCGTCTTCACCGTTGCCGAGCACGAGGAGATCGTGGCCTACCTCGCCGGCCGCTCCACGAGCCGAGCCAATCCGGCGCCAGGACAACGCCGATTCCTGCTGGCGTCCTTGCTGCGGTGCGGAGTGTGTAAGGGCCCGATGTACGGCAACGTGGTGGCTGGGTACAGCAAGGCAACCAAGACGTGGGAGAAGCGGCAGCGCCGGGTCTACAGGTGCAGCGGCGACGCAACATCGTGCGGGAAGATGACGATCAATGCCGACCGGACAGACGAGCATGTGATCGAACTTGTAGCCCGGCACATTGACGAGTTGTCGCCCGCGATCGTCCCAGGTGACAACGCGAAGTGGGATGGCGAGGAGGAGTTGGCCGACGCGATCAGCAAGCGCGACATGTGGGCCGACAAGATCGACTCTGGCGAGACCAGCGAGTCGTTCGGCATGTCGCGGGTCGCCAAGTGGGAGAACACCATCAAGGAACTGCGCCGTCAACGTCAGACATGGCAGCGCACCGCCACCGAGACCCACGCCCGTGTACTCGATAGCGGGAACGAACTGCGCGCCCTGGCGAAGGATCCAGCGACCATCGACCGGCAACGCGCCATCATTGACCGGTACGTGACGGGCATCCTGGTCAGGAAGCTTCCGCCAAAGGGACCGAAGTTCCAGCCTGAGCGCCTCGTTCCGCTCTGGCTTGAGCAAGAATCCTGACCGTGTCGCGGGCTTGGGCCTCACTGATGGGCGGTGCTTTGGCCAACTGCGCAGCGAACCATCGTTCCGACTCCTCAGACCACTTGTTCTCACCGCTCACGCAGCCCGCCTAGTTGCCGAATGATCGGGAGTGTCGGTCCGGGTTGCTTGGTCGAGTTGTGCTTGTCGGGTGACGCGTTCGTTGATCATGTGCATGAGCCGTCGTTCGATGGGCTTGACGTCGGGGTCGCCTGGTCCGGCGCGTTCCCAGACGTGGACGGCGTTCGGGTTGGCCGGGTTGAGCACGGGGATACCGGCCTCAGCGAGGCGGGCCAGGACCCACGCCTTACGGTCCGCCTTGTGGTCGGCGAGGGTCTTGCCGGACCATTTGCGGGAGACCAGGACGCGGCGGCCGCCGTAGCCGAGGTGTTCGTGTCGGTGTGCCTTGCCTTTGCAGTAGCCGGGGGTGAGGCCCTTGCGGGGTTCTTGGGCTGGACGCCGTAGCGCAGCCAGTTCGCGCACGTCGGTGAGCACGGCTCATAGCGGAGCGCTTCGGCCATCCGATCGGCATGTTCACGCTGCGTCGCAGTCTGGGCGGTGTGGCATTCGGCGACGCCCTTGACCAGGTACTTGGTCAAGTAGCCGATGAGCTTGCGGGACTTCGGGGAGTCGGGCATCACGCCTTGGGCGTCGATCTGCCGCCCGAACTTCACCACGTGGAGCGGTTCGGCATCCTCGTCCAGGCCCACGGCGTCCAGCGCCTCATCCCAGGTTGGGAGGACTTCACCGGTAGTGGGGTCGAGGTAGCCGCCATTGTCGCCCGCAGCGTCGTCCCAGACCGGGAGGTGTTCGCCGTCGAAGACGACGCGGTCGGTGGGAGGCCACCACACTTGGTGATAGGTGGCCGCCACCACCTGCCGCAGTTCGGCGCGGGAGATGGTGCCCCGGATGGCCATGTGCAGGTGGGGAGCCAATCGCCGCTGCGGTTCGACGGTGGCGAAGTACTGGACGTCGTAGCCGACGAACCGGCGCAGGTTCTGCACGAACCGGTCCACCAGCTTGGAGAAGTGCAGGGCATCGCGCGTGGCCCGCGTGTAGTCGTACGTCGCCGGGTCGACTGGGGTTCCGTCCGAGCGCACCCGCCCGTAGGAGTCCAGCGTCAGGGTCAGGAAGATCGACGGCCGGAACGTCTTGCCGTCACGGCCCCGGAACACCTTGCCGACCGTGCGGGAGTCGACCGGACGCCGAGGCAGATCCGGAGCGTCCTGCCGCCGCCGAGTCGACCGGGCACGCCGGCCTTTGCTCTCCTCGCCGGTCTTGAGCGAGCCCCGCACGCCGGAGCGTTCGAGTTCGATGTCGAGGTCACGCACCACGGCATCCCAGAACTCCGGCCCTTCCCCGTCCGCCGAACCCTCCTCGGCCGCACGGTCACGGGCCGATTGAGCTTGTGCCCGCAGTTCCATCCACGCGCGTTGCTCATCATCGGGGTCAGCGCGGGTGATGACGGGTTCTTCGGTCAGGTGCCAGCCTTGGGAGCACTGGACGGCGCGGAGTTTGCGCTTGCGTTCGGCGCACGAGGGGCACACCGAGGCCATTGTGTGATTGCACGGGACGTACACCACCTCAGCCGCGCCCGTGTTGAGGTCCACGCGCCGCATCGGCACCGGCCGGATGCAGACGCCGTGTTCGACCGCGACCGCTTCCAGCACCCCGCGCGCCAGCGGGGGCAGCGTCTTGACCACCGGTTCCGGGGCGGGTTCGGGCTCAGCCGCTGGGGATGCGCGACCGTCGAGGGTCAGTTGATTCACGCCGCCTCCACATCAGGGAAGCCCAGCGCGACCATGTCTTTGATGTCGTCATCGGACACATACGCCGCCCGCACCCGCACCGGATCCGGACTCGCCTCCAGCCGGACGAAGCCGACACCAGCGCCGACCTCGGGGATAGAGGAGATCTCGTCGGCCAGGGCGCCACGGTCGCGGGCGCCGTCGCCGAGCACCATGTCGACTTGGTCGTCTTCGTCCAGGCGCAGCGCGATGCGGTCGGGGAACAGGTTGCGCAGGTTGTTGACCTCTTTGCGGGCGTCCTGCTGCGCGCCGATCACGCAGTACCCGACCGACCGGCCCTGTGAGGTGAGCACGGCCAGCGCCGACTCGGCCCGCTTTCTCAGGTCGCGGTCGGGGCAGTAGGCGGTGAGGAAGGCCAGTTCATCGACCACGATGACCCGGAACGGGTGCTCATGCGACGGCGTGAACGAGCGGGTGACGCCTGCGAAGCGTTCGGCGCGGGCGTTCATGTCCTCGGCCGCCGCCTCCAGCAGTTCAACCATGCCGCCCTTGGGGTCGTCGCTGTAGCGCCCGCACCGTTCGAACAGCGCCCGCCCAAAGGACAGTTCCATGCGCTTGGGGTCGATGCCCCACACCTCCACCAGCCCGGACAGCATCCAGGGCAGCAGCGCACGGATGATCGACCAGATGACCGACCCCTTGCCGGCCCCGGTTGCGCCCGCGATGAGGACGTGGGTGCCGAGGAGCCGGAGCCGCCAGGGTGAGCCGTCCTCGGCCCGTCCGATCTCCAGCCCGGACAGGTCGACGTCGGCAGGGTCCGGGATCGGGAGTGCGGGGATGGGGACGGCGAGGGCATCGCGGCGGACGAACTCCAGCCAGATCCGGCCTGGACGGTCCCCGTCCCGGACGCGGACGAGGGTTGCGCCGAAGCCGTGCGCCAGGTTGACCGCGACCTGTTCCCAGGCGTCCGGGGCCTGGCCCTTGAGCATCTTCACCAGCACCCGATCCGACGTCGGGCCGCAGCGGACCCGGACCAGGGAGGGCAGGTATTCGCGCCCCTTGTGGACCTTGGTCAGTCCGGCGGTGACGAGGACGGGTTGCCAGTCGCGCCGGTAGATCGTGACGAGCCGCCATCGGGCCCGGACGGGACGGGCGATCCAGCGGACGAAGGACGGATTGTCGACCAGTGCCCACGCGCTCAGGCCCTGGAGGACGAGGGCCAGGACGATGACGGGGACCGTCCACCCGAACCGGTAGCCGAGCCAGCCCAGGCCGGACGCCACGGTGACGGGGACGATGTTGCGGACCAGGAAGGCGACCGTCCGGACCAGGATGCGGACGGCGTTGACGATGAGCACCAGGCCCTCGGGCATGTGCCACACCGGAGGGGCCCATTTCGGGGGCGCGAACGGGTCACGCTGCGCTTCGACGGCGACGTTGTCGCCCGGACGGATTTTGCGGAACTCCCATGCCATGATGGATCACCTCTTCGTTGCGTTGTTCAGGGGAGAGAAGCGGGGCGGCCGGAGGTACCAGCTCCAGCCGCCCCACCTGGTTTTCAGGCCGCAGGTGCGGCGGACTGTGACGCGGTGTGGAGCCGTTCCACCTCGGCCGCGTACCGGGCGAACAACTCCGCGAGCTGGCGGGCGGTCGCGAGGTCTTCGGCGGTCGGCGCGGTCGGGTTGGTCGGCATGATGACCACACGGGCGCCTGCGTGCGAGATCGAGATCTGCGCGCGGTCACGGCCACGCGGGCACAGCACCGAGACCTCCCGGTCGGGCCGCAAGGCCACGTTCACCGATGCCGTCCCGTCCGGGTCCACATTCACCGTGGTGTAGCTGTAGGCGTCCATCAGGCAGCCACCCCCTTGCCCGACGACCGGCCCGACGAGGGACGACGGCCGGAGCGATACAGCCGCTCCACCTCCACCGCGTACGCCGCCGCCTGCTCGGCCAGCCCCCGCGCGAACTCCACATCCCCAGCGTTGACCCGCTCCGGGAGCGTGAGGGTGACCAGCACCCGACCCGCCGACACCGTGAACAGCGGAGTACGCCCCCGGAACGGCTTGAACTTCACCGACGCCGACGCGTCGATGGGCAGCGACAGCGCCGACATGCGCCCGCCCGCCATCAGGCAGCGTCCTTGGCCGCGTTGTCCTTGCCCGTGCGGGAAGCGCCGCCGCCCTTGAAGTTGGCCGGACGGACCGCAGCCGCCTTGAGGCTGTAGGCCAGCCGCCCGGTACCGGAGTTGACGTAGGGCGTCACCGCCAGCCCATCGAACTCCACCGGCACGAACGGGAACCCCGCCGGAGCCTCCGGCACGATCGGCTGAACCGGCCCGGTCAGCTTGACCTTGAACGTGCCCTTGGACTCCGGATCGGCGTCCAGGACCTCCACCGCCCAGACCAGTTCGCCCGTGTCCTTGTCGCGGGCCTGGACGAAGTTCTCGGGGGTCGACCGGTCGAAGTCCCGCACCGGCTCCACCCCGCCCTTGATGAACGCCCCGAACGGGAACACGTCCCCGAACGAGACCTTGAACGGACCCCGTACCGCCATCGCGATCACACCCTCTCGATCGTTCTTACTGACGACAACTCGCTTTGTCGAGTTGCTGTACTTAGAACGTACCCGAGAGATCCGGATCTTCAACCGGTGAAAGACGACTTATCGAGTGATCTGCGTCACAAGCCGTAGCTGTCTTCGAGGACATGCAGCGAGCCCGGTAGGGCGACCTCCACCACCAGGACCGTCCGCCCGGCCGAGTCCACCACCGACCCCAGGACCGACAGCACCGGCTCACCCTCGACCAGGTCGAGCGCATCGCGTTCATCGCTGGTCGGACGACGGGCCCGCAGCCGTTCATCAATGCGGGTCAGTCGTTCGGTGATGCCCGCCGTCATCAACTGACGGACCGGCACCGTCAACGGGCCCTCCTGGTCCAGGCCGGTAGAGCGCGCGACATCCAGCGGAGCCCACAGCGAAACCAGTTCACTCGCGATGTCGTCGTACAGGCCCACGTACCGCCGCAGCAGGACCGGAGCCGACTCGGCCAGGCCCAGCAGCGCAGCCACCTGGTTCGGTGCAGGACGGCGGCCGACCTCCAGCACCCGGACAGACGACCCCGTCTCCTGCCGATCCAGGACCGCCAGACCGGGCCGGCTACTGTCCGAGGCCCGCGACGGGGAGGCGGCTCTAACGAAGGTGCCCCGCCCGTGCTCGCGATGCAGCTCACCCAACAGCGCCATCTCATTGAGGGCGCGGACCACCGTCGGTCGCGACGCCCCGAACTCCCGCCCTAGCGCCGCCTCAGACGGGATCGGGTCCCCAACGGGATAGGTGCCGTCCGTGATCCGACGCCGAAGCGTCTCCATGATCTGGACGTACTTCGGGGCGTACGAAGCGTGATCTGCCACGAGGTCCTGCCAACAGCTCGACAACACGAGTAGCACCAGCAAACCAGACGCCACCGGCCGCTGTCACGCTTTCACCGGTCCCGAGCTGGCAGTTCTTCACCCTGTCGTCCGCAGCCTGTCTGCGCGTCGCCGCTCATCACGATCAGGCCCCATCGGACAAGAAGGACTCGACCTGCTGACGGCTGAATCGACGGACGCCCCCCAGCGTGCGGACACAGGCCAGCTTCCCGTCATCAGCCCAGCGCGCCACGGTCTTGGGGCCGACACGGAACATATCGGCTACATCGCCAGGGCTCAGGAGCTGCTCAGGGCTGAAGTCCCAGCCGTCAATGATCAGCGGCCGGTTGATCGTTCGCTTGAGTCTCACGGGGGGGTTTCCATCTCGTTGAAGGCGATCGGCGGACGCTCGGGGAAACCCACCAGACCAGGGGACCCGGCAGGGACGCGCCGGGGGTCGTCTATCGGGTTGTCGTCGGTGCGGTCGGCCTGTCCACGTGCGGCAGGGGCCCGACCACCGGACGGCCCGCCGACCGCGCGGCGGACAGCATGCACGCGTAATCGATCGCGATGCGCGCCCAAACGATCTTGCCTGCTCCCAGGCTGCACCACCCCCAGCCACCGGACGCGAACGCCTGAACGATGATCAGCCCGCGCCCGCACTCCGCACCGTCACGCGGCGCTTGCAGCTCGGGGCGCCCAGGGTGCCCGTCCCACACGCACACCTCTACGCCTACATCGATCCGGCTCACCCAAGCCCGGACCGTGGCACCCTTGCAGAGCCTTGCGGCATTCCCTGCAAGCTCACCCATGATCTGACAGGCGTCGCTCTCGTAGGCCGCCAGCCCCCACCCGTCCAGAGCCTCACGCACCAGAGCGCGCGTCAGATACACGCTGTCCGGACACGCCTTGGTCAGCGTCTGCCTGCGCTGATGCGCCAAGGTGTCCACTTGGGCTGTCGCGGTCATCGGGTGCCGGCCTTTCCACCGGCGACCATTCCGGCCAGCACCGCCGGAGCCGACTCGACCTCATCGACCGGCACAATCCCCTCACCAGAGTCGGCCCGCACGAACCACCACACCCCGCCGACCCGCTCACACCCCACATGCACCGACCGCGCCCGATCCGCCCCGCTCACCACCAACAGCACCGGCGGCCCGCCCTCCCGGCTCACCAGCCCACACGACAACGGTTCCTCGCTGCGTCCGATTACCGCGTCCAGCGCCGCCAGATGCAGCCGACGCGCGCCCATCGCGTGATTGAGCCGAGCGGACCGACCGCCATCGCCCGCCGTCGACTCCATCGGCCCAGTGACCACGGTGGCCTTTCCCGTCTCACCCGCCATCGCAACGTCTCTCCCTTCGGTGTTCGGATACCGCCGGACGAACCGCCACGTTCACGCGCCCGCCCCCGCCATGTAATGGATGCGAGTCCGGCGACACGGGGTCACTGCCGTCCCCTGGTCGACCCGCAGCAGAACCGGGCCGATCAACGGCCGCCCGCACCGTGCCGCCGGACCCGCCGCTTTCACGCCACCTCGGCCCGGTCTGCCTCGCCACACTCGATGCAGTTCTCTCGCTTTCGTTCCGGTCCACGTCCGGAGCCACGCCGCGCCACCAGCAGGTCAACCCGGGACGACACCCAGGACCACCCGCGTCCCATGCACGCAACGCACTCGTTCCGGTCGTTCGCCTTCACGCGCTACCTCCGGCCCAGCTCGGCGATTAGGTGGGGACCATCGTGCGGCAGCGATCAGCCGGAACCGATATGAAGCCCATATATGGAGGTCATATATTCGGGGGGTGAGTGATCCGCGACCCTGGACAGACCCGCAGCTACGAGCAGCATGGGCGAAGCGCGATTGGGCCCGGATATTGAAGCGGTACCGGGACCTGACCGGTCTGACTCAGAGCCAGCTAGAGGCACAGATCGGGGTAAACCAACCGTACATATCGAACATCGAGCGAAGAGTTCACCGCGTGAAGACTGCGGCCATAGTCGAGCGGATCACTCTTGGTCTAGGGGTGCCAGCGGAGTTGAGCGGCGTATCAGCGGACGACGACAGTCCAACCATGTGGCAACCACCAGTAGAGCTGCGAGAACGTATCGCCCACTCGCAGAGCCGGGGCCGGGTTGATATGAGCCTTGCGAACTGGATAGCCGACGTGTTGGCTACCTACCGCCGGGCCGAGGACAACGCCAAGGGGCGCGACCTCTGGACAGTTGTCCGGAGCCAGCTGGACGCAGTAACCGAGCGTCTTCCCGACTCCTCAGGCAAGGTCGCTGACGGACTCCTCACCTTGGCCGCAGAGCACGCGCATTGGCTGTCATGGGTGGCAGCCCAGGAGAACAAGCCCGGTCCAGCGTTGGCATGGCTGGACCTCGCCCAGGGATGGGCCATCGACGCCGGAGCCGAAGACCTCACATCATGGGTCACCCGCGTCCGGTCCTACTACGCCCTAGACCGAGGGGACCCAATCCGAGCACTGCGCACGGCCGAGCTGGGCCGCCGCAACGCCGGAGGTCTCACCCCGGCAGCCGCTTCCGCCGCAGCGCATCAGGAAGGTCTGGCAGCGGCAGCACTCGGGGAACGCGACCGGGCGCGCAGTCTTGCGGATGAAGCGCTCGACCTGGCGCTACGGGCGCCGGACGCGGAGGAGCGCCCCGGGTGGCTCTACTGGCTTGACCCCGTACGCGCTCAACTCCAGCGAGCCGACATGGCGTATGCCGTGCGTGATTGGAGCGACGCAGCCGCGGGCTATGCCCAGAGCCTTGACCAGCTGCGCGAGTACCCCCGAGATCACGCCTACTACTCAGCCCGCTACCAGGACGCCCGCAGTCGTACCAGCTCTTAACTGGTGATCTGCTGAGCGTCCGTCAGGATCGCACCTTCGCCCGCGTGCTCACGAACAGCAGCGCGCATCATCTCTAGAATGCGCTGCTCGTCGTCACCTTCCCGCTTCAGACCCGCCGTGTTCAACTTGTCAATCCCCTCAAAGCGTGGAGACGGTGTTATGCCACTTCGGCCCTGAGCTGGGCCGTTGATGCTCTGCGGGTTTCTGCCATCTGACGCTCGAACGTGATCGGGGCGAGCCCGTCGTTGGCGCTGTGCCTGCGGCTGGTGTTGTAGAAGTCGGCGATCCAGGTCGCGACCTTGATGCGGGCCTCGGCGCGGGTGGTGAAGCGGTGCCGGTGGACGAACTCGACCTTCAGAGTGCTGTTGAACGCCTCGGCGGCGGCGTTGTCCAGCGCGCAGCCGACCCGGCCCATCGACTGCACCACGCCCAGGGCGCGGCAGGCCGCGGCCGTGCGGGCCGCGGTGTACTCCGATCCGCGGTCGGTATGGAAGATCACCCCGTCCACGTCACCGCCTCTGGTCGCGGCCGCCATCTGCAGCGACGCCACCGCCAGGGCCGCATCGTGGTGCTCGCTCATGGCGTGGCCGAGCATCCGGCGCGAGAACAGGTCCTCGACCGTGGCCAGATACAGCGGTCCCTCGTCGGTGTCGATCTGCGTCACGTCCCCGCACCACAGCAGATCCGGCGCCACGGCGGTGAAGCTGCGGCGCACCAGGTCGGGCGCGGCCGGCCGACGTCCCGGCCGGGTCAACGACCGCCGCCGCCCCGGCGGACGCCCGGCCAGACCGAGCTCGGCCATCCGCACGGCAACGGTGTTGACCGAGACCCTCCAGCCCTCCTCCCGCAGATCATCGGTGATCCGCGGGCTGCCGTAGGTGCCGCCCGAGGCGGTGAACAGCCGCTTGATCGCCTCGTCCAGCCGGGCCCGCCGCTGCTCGCGCGCGGTCGGGGCGCGGTTGATGTGCTTGTAGAACCAGGACTGCGAGACCTCAAGGGCCCGGCAGGCGATCGCGTGCGGGATGCCGTGCTCGGTCCTGCAGGACGCGATGAACTCCGCGACGATCACCGGTTCATCGAGTCCTTCACCCACAGGACCACTGATCGCTTGAGCACCTCACGCTCCATCTCAAGCTCAGCGCGTTCCTTGGCCCACTCGGCCTTCTGCCGGCGCAGCCGAGCCAGCTCCTCACGCTCGGACCCGCGCAACGCCTCGCCCGCGGCCTCCCGCTCACGGTCGACCTTCATCCAGTTGTGCAGCGTGTAGGGGTTGATCCCCAGATCCCGCGCGACCTGCGCGACGGGCTTGCCGGTCTCCTTGACGATCCGCACCGCTCCCTCACGGAACTCCGGATCGAACCGGCGTCTCTTGTCTCCCACGACCCAACCATCTCTCTGGTTCAGGTCTCCACGCTACGAGGGGAGGCACAAACTCGACCTCAAACGGGTGTTCACGCGCAGGCTCCAGGCCGAACATGCCGCCGCCATCGTTGACCACATAGGTCAGCTTCCACTTCTCCATACCGCTCCCTACCAGTGCCAGCCTGCACAGCGAGCCTACCGACGCGCAGCGACTCGCAGCGAACAGCCAGCGGACACCCGTGATCATTGCCGAATTGGGCTGTTTGAGATCAAGGGGCGGCGGCGCTCAGGCCGCTGGCGCGGCCCCGCGCCAGGCCGCCCGGAGCGTGCGGCGTGGGCGCCGGTCACCGGACGGCCGCGCCGGGCCACGCATCGCGCCACGCCCGCCGGCCCCGCCCCGACCGCTCACCGCAGGGGCGCGCCGCCGCCCTGACGAGTCGACGCCGGAGCTTCTAACTAGTGCAACTGGAGTGGCTGACATCCCGGAATCGGTCTCATGCGCAAGCGGGGTCCCTGCGGACTGTCCCTCCCGTACTCACTTACAAACTGAGCTTGGACGACGTACTCGTCCCAAACAGTCGGGAGACATCCGATGACGAGCAGCGAGGCTGCGTCGAACGGGAATTACGCACTCACCGTGGGGTCCGTGACCAGGTTTCCCGATCCCGGCACGAGCCGGGAGGAGGCCATGGTCGCGATGCTGCGCCGGGGCTGTGAAGCCTTTCCTGGCGCGGCACTCCAGATCCAGTACTGGGCAGATCCCAGCGAGTACGACGAGTCGAGTGGCTGGCCTAAGCCGCCCTGGTTCCCGGCCGTGACAGCCAGGCCCGTCGACTGAACCACGGGAGACCGCTTCGCAGCGGTCACCTCATCAGTGGCCCTTCCCGAGCACGGGGAAGGGCCACATCCATGTTCTTCCCCGCCCAGCGAAACCACCTAGAGCCATTCGGCGGCGAGCACCAGGGCGTGAATGTGCCGAGCGCCGTTGGAGTCCTCGGAGGTTGCCGGAAGATCGGCTGAGCGTGCGCGACTGGGGAACCCCGTGGTTCCCCAGACCCCTCCTGGACCCGGAGGGCACTCCCGCGCGAATCGGTCTATCACGGGGTACGCGCCATTCGCGCGGGAGCACCCTCCGGACAGGTCCGTTCGTCCGTTGCGGAGCGCGGGACGACGGCAGACGGGAAGCTCAGGCCGGTGGGTGCTGCATGTGATCCACGCAGCAGCTTCCTCAGCTTGAGACGTCCCGCCGTTGACGATCCGTCCAATTCGGGTGACGCTGGCCAGATGAGGCCGGGACAGGCGCGTTCTGCCTGGTCAGGCGGAAGGGGTGTTTGAGATTCGTTTTTCCATCTTCTACGAGCACCAGTTGCCGCGGCCGTGGAGCGACGGGCAGGAGTTGAAGCTCTACCAGGACGCGCTGGACCAGGTGGAGATCGCCGACCGGGTCGGGTTCGACTACCTGTGGGAGGTGGAGCACCACTTCCTGGAGGAGTACTCGCATTCCTCCGCGCCCGAGGTGTTCCTCGCCGCCGCGTCGCAGCGGACCAAGCGGATCCGGCTCGGGCACGGCATCGTCCAATTGCCCCCGGCCGTGAACCATCCGGCGCGGATCGCGGAACGGATCGCGACACTCGATCTCGTCTCGAACGGGCGAGTCGACTTCGGGACGGGCGAATCCAGCTCAAGCGCCGAGCTGGGCGGGTTCGGAGTGCGTCGCACCGAGAAGCGGGCCCAATGGCAGGACGCCATCGACGCCATCACACGGATGTTCGTCGAGGAGCCGTTCGCCGGGTGGTCGTCGCGGGACATCAGGATGCCGCCGCGCAACGTGCTGCCAAAGCCCGTCCAGAAGCCGCATCCGCCGCTGTGGGTGGCGTGCTCGCGCCGGGAGACCATCCAGTTCGCGGCCCGTAACGGCATCGGCGCCCTGTCGTTCTCCTTCGTGGAGCCCGAGGACGCGGGCAAATGGGTGGACGAGTACTACCGCATCCTGGCCTCCGAGGAATGCGTCCCGGCGGGGTTCGCCGTGAACCCGAACGTGTCGGTCGTCCTGCCGATGATGCTGCACGAGGACGAGGCCACCGCCATCGAACGGGGCATCGACGGAGCGCATTTCTTCGCGTTCGCACTGGCGCACTACTACGGGCCCACGCCGCACGATCCCGGACGCACCGACGTCTGGGAGGAGTTCCTTTCGCGGCGCGACGCCCGCGGGTTCTCCCGCGAGCAGATCATCGCCAATGCCGAGACGCTCAACGTCAACGTCGGGTCCCTCCGTGGCGCCGTCGGCACGCCGGAGCAGGTCATCGAGCTGATCCGGCGCTACGAGTCGGTCGGCGTGGACCAGATCGGGTTCGTCCTCCAGGCGGGGCCTAACAGGCACGAGCACATCTGCGAGTCGCTCGAACTGTTCGGGAAGGCCGTCCTGCCGCACTTCACCGAGGGGCGCGAGGAACGGGAGGCCGCCAAGGCCGAACGGCTGGCCCCGGCCGTCGAGGCCGCCCTCGCCCGCCGGAAACCCGCCCGGACTCTGCCTCCGGGCTACCGCATCGACGAAGACGCCGAAGTGGCCCGCGCGCACCGTTCCCGGGACATCCGCTCCGCGAGCCGCAGACGGTTCAGGGAAGGTTTCTACAAACTCGTCCACGGCCGGTCGGACGAGCAGATCGAACGCCACTTCGGCCCCGCCGCCCAGCGCATCTTCTTCGCCGGAATGGCGCGCGCGTTCGACCCGTCCGCCGCGGCCGGCTTCACCGGTGAACTTGAGTTCCGGCTGACCCGCACCGTGTGGACGCTCGAAATCGGGAAGACCCGCGCCCGCGCTCATCCGGGCCCGGCGAAGGACCCATCCCTCGTCCTCACGATGGCGACGGCCGATTTCTTACGGGTACTCGCCGGCGACGCCAATCCGGCGTCGCTCCTCATGGACGGCCGCCTGCGACTGCGCGGCGATCCCGAACTGGCCCCGCGCCTCAGCGAGATGTTCGGCGGCCCGTCCCCGTACTGACTCGGGGTGGCCGTGGTCCCCCGACATCCACGGCCACCGTTTTGTCAGACGTCCACGCCTCCGGCAAAGTTCGCACAGCTGGATGAAAAGCCTCGCTCCCGGACAAGAAGACGGGCCGCACCCCCGCGTCGGCCGCTCGATGGCGGCCGGCGCGGAGTGCGGCCCGTCGGTTGCTCAGGAAGACCGGGAGGCCTCCCCGATGTCACGTCCGTCCGGCGCCGGGGCGCCGGACGGACGCGGGTGGGTGATCAAGGTGCGTCGCTCACATCCGGTCGGGTGTGGGGACGCCGAGGAGGCTCAGGCCGGTGACCAGCGTGCGCAGTGTGACCGCGCACAGGGCCAGCCGGGACGCCCTGGTCTCCTCGTCGGGGGCCTTGAGCACCGGGCAGTTCTCGTGGAACGCCGTGTAGTGCTTGGCGAGCTCGTAGAGATAGCCCGCCAGCAGGTGCGGTTCCGCCGCCGCGCCCGCCTGCTCCAGTGTGGTACCGAAGTCCAGCAGGTGCAGCGCCAGGGCCCGCTCCTCAGTGGTCCCGATCACGATCGGGCCCGTGGCCGTCTCCGGCGTCCGCCCCGCCTTGCGGAGGACGGACTTCATCCGGACAACGGCGTACTGCACGGAGCCGGCCGACTTGCCGGTGAACGAGACCATCCGACCGAGGTCGAACGTGTACTGCTTGTCCCGCGCCACCAGCAGGTCGGCGAACTTCACCGCACCGATGGCCACGTCGCTGACGATCGCCGCACGGGTCGCGCTGTCGATCGGCGCGTCGTGCCGGATCTCGTCGAACACGGCGTTGGCACGCTCGTACGCCTGGTCCAACAACTCGGACAGTTTCACGGCCTCGCCGGACCGGCTCTTGAGCTTCCGGCCGTCGGGGCCGGTCACGAGGCCGATCTTGGCGTGTTCGAGGACGACCCCCTCGGGCAGCCAGCCCGCCATCTCCGCGATGGCGAACAGCAGCTCGAAGTGCTCCGTCTGCTCGGCGCCCACCACGTAGACGACCCGGTCGGCGTGCTCGACGCCGATCCGGTATCGGATCGCGGCGAGATCGGTGGTGGTGTAGAGGTACCCACCATCGCTCTTGCGGACGATGACCGCCTTCGGCCCGCCGTCCTGCCCCTTGAACCCGGGCGGGAAGGCGCACAGCGCCCCGTCACTGACGAACGCGAGGTTGTGACCCACCAGCGCGTCGACGGTCAGGGCGAGCTCGCCGTTGTAGAAGCTCTCGGCCTTGACGTGGTCGTCGGTGAGCTGGACGCCCAGCCGCTCGTACAACGAGTTGTAGGAGCGCATGGAGACGTCCACGAGGAGCCGCCAGTACCGCAGCGTCTCCTCGTCGCCGGTTTGCAGTGCGACCAGTCGCCGCCGCGCCCGTCCGGCGAACTCCTCGTCCGACTTGTCCTTCGCGTCGGCCGCCTTGTAGAAGGCGCCCGGGTCGCTCACGAACGCGTCGGCTCCGGCGTCGGGGCCCCCCTCGTGGTCGAGGAGGTACTCGATGAGCTTGCCGAACGGCGTGCCCCAGTCACCGATGTGGTTGACGAGGATCACGTCGTGCCCCAGGAAGTCCAGGACTCGGGCGATGGCGTCGCCCACGACGGTGCTCCTCAGGTGACCGACGTGCATCACCTTGGCGATGTTGGGTGACGAATACTCCGTCACGATCCGAAGCGGCTGCTCGGCGATCGGCACCAGAAGGCGCAGGTCGGCCGAGATCCGCTGGACCTGGGCGGCGATCCACTCGTCACTCAGCGTCAGGTTGATGAAGCCGCGCCCGCTGATCGCGATGTCCGACACGACGTCCGCGACGTCGAGTCGGCCCACGATCTCCCGCGCCACCACCCGGGGGTTGTACCCCAGGGGCTTGGCCAGCGCCATTGCGACGTCGGCCTGCAGATCCGCGTAGTTCGACGGACGGATCGCGGGGTCGGTGCTCGCGTACTCCCGGCCGAAGGCCTCGCTCAGCACGGCCTGGAGCCGTTCGGTGAGCACGAGCACCGGCGACGGGCCGGTGACGGTGAACCTGGGTCGTTCTGGGTTCATCGCGCTTTTCTCCTGTTCTTGTTTTTCTCGGTCGCGGGACTATCCCGCACCGATTACCGTCCGCATTCGCCAAGCCGCGGCAACCCGGGGTTACGGAGGCGAGTCCGCAGATTCAGCCCCCTGCTTCACTAAGACTTGATGGACGGGCGGCCGGCGACGAGGTCGCTCAGCCGGTCTCCCAAGCGCTGGATGGGGAGGCGGTAGCGGCGCTCCCGGATCCGCGCCCGCCGTTCCTTCCGGGAGCCCTCCGCGTACCGGCGCCGCGCCCACAGCGAGTCGGGACGGGCCAGCCGGACCGCCCCGACGATCGCGAACACACTGATGAACAAGCCGAGGACGCCGGTCCAGACCTTGCCTTTGAGCAGCGCGATCACAGCCACGCACAGGTTGAACAAGATAACGCTCACGATGCTCCAGAGGCCGTCCCCGGCGTCGTTCACACCCACGGGGCTGAGCCCGAGCAGCATCAGCCCGCTCAGCGCGATCGTGATGAACACCACCTCGACCGACAGCCGGCCCTGCTCGGTCCAGTAGACGTCCTGCAGATGCAGGACCAGCGCGAACTCGTCCAGCACGAGGGCCGTCCCGACACCGAACACGGCGGCGGCGGCCGCCGCCCATCCGGCGGCGTCTTCCGGGACGGCCAGGCCGCCCACACCCCCCACGCACATGAACACCAGCCCGAACACCACGTGGTGGACGTGGTGCCCGCCGGGCGTGACGTTTCCCGGCCACCATCGCACCTGCGCCCGGATCATCCGCACGCTGAACCGGATGAACAAAAACCCCGCGATGAACGCGACGAAGAAGCAGAACAACCGGAGCCGTCCGGCGTCCGTGATCTCCCGCGTGAACCAATCCCCCACATCGGGCCCCATTCCCCCGAAGCGGTAAAGCCCACCTCCTCGTTGACGGACCCGCTGGAGGCGGACGATCTACCCTTCCGGGTAGAAGAGGAACAGCGTGCAGCCCGAGGTCGTCTGCGGGACGTGCGAGGAACCCGCGGGGGCGTGGATGAACGAGCCCGCCGGATAGTCCCGGTCACCGTCGTTGAAGACGCCGGAGACCACGTAGACCTCCTCGGGACCCGGTTCGTGGACGTCGACTCCCTGCCAGCGTGTGTTCGCGTCCATCTCCAGCACAAAGGCCTTCGCGCCGTTGTCCCCGCTCCACAGCGGGCGCAGGCGGATGCCGGGGAAGAGGTCGCGGACCGGCGCGTCGTGGACGGAGGCCCACACGTAGGCAGGCGTGTTCCGTTCTGTCGTCATGGAGCCAGCCTGGCCCCCGGCCGCCGGCCCCGCCGAGTGTCAGGAAAGACATCATGCGGTACTTTTCTGCCATGCACCGAGTAGCGGCGCTCGTCCGGCCGCCGCAGTCGACCTTCGAAGTCGCCTGCGCGGCCCAGGTGTTCGGGATCGAGCGGCCGGGACTCCCAACGAGGTACGCCTTCGGCGTGTGCACGGAACACCCCGGCCCGATCGCGACACGCGCCGGGTACGACATGCTCGTGACCGACGGCCTGGACGCGCTCGACCGGGCGGACACCGTGGTCATCCCAGGCTGGGTGCCCGCCGACGAGCCCTCACCCGCGGTCGTCCGGGCATTGCGCCGCGCACACTCCCGGGGAGCGCGAGTGGTCAGCATCTGCTCCGGTGCCTTCGTACTGGCGCACACCGGCCTCCTGGACGGACGCACCGCGACCACCCACTGGGCGCTGGCGGACGAACTCGCAGCACGCTTCCCGCGCGTCCGGGTCGACCCGGACGTGCTCTACGTGGACCACGGAGACGTGGCCACCAGCGCCGGCGCAGGCGCGGGCATCGACCTGTGCATGCACCTGGTACGTGGCGACCAGGGCGCCCAGTACGCCGCACACATCGCACGGACCATGGTCATGCCGCCCCACCGCGAGGGCGGGCAACTGCAGTACACGACGCCGCCGCACCCCGCACAGATCGACGGCACGCTCGCACCGTTGCTGGAGTGGATCACCGGGAGACTCAGCGAGCCGGTGACCATCGAGAGCATGGCCGCACACGCGGGCGTATCGGCGCGCACCCTCACCCGGCGGTTCATCGATCAACTCGGCACCAGCCCGGGTCAGTGGCTGCTATCCCAGCGGATCGCCACGGCCCAGGACCTGCTGGAGTCCTCCGACCTTCCCCTGGACGCCGTGGCCCGCCGCGTCGGCCTCTCCTCGGCCACCAACCTCCGCCGACGCTTCCTCAACACCCTCGGCACGACCCCGGGCGCCTACCGCCGCGCCTTCCGCACCAAGCCGGCCGGCAATGGCCTGCCGACAGCCAAGTCCAGTTGAAGCCGCCCTTCGCGGGGCCGCCCTCTCTGATAGCGAAACAGCGGCGGGCGGGCGCGGGTCAGAGCCAGTCCACCGATGACCACGCCGATCGGCGCCGACACGGCGACCGATCGACGCGGCTCAGCTCTCGGAGGCTCGAACCAAGGGTCAGCGGGGCTGTTGATCGAGGTTGCCGTGAGCCTCGGCCGAAAGGTCCTGCCCGTCGGCCCAGGTCTTGAGCCGGTCGGCGTAGGCCTGCTGGATCATCGGGTAGAAGCCCAGGCCGAACAGCACCCGCAGGGGCGGGTCGTCGGAATCGACGATCTTGAGGAGGGTCTGCGCCGCGGCGGCCGGGTCGCCGGCGGGCTGCTTGCCCGCGACCTCGGCGAGGCGCCGGCGGAGACCGTCGTAGGCCGGGTTCGTCTCGGCCATGTGGCCGTTGTTGAGTGGATCGGGGTTCTCGCCGGACCTGGTGGCGAACCCGCCTGGCTCGATAATGGTCACCTTGATGCCGAAGTCGGCGACCTCGTGGGCGAGGGCTTCGTTGAGGCCCTCCAGCGCCCACTTGGAGGCGTGGTACGCCCCACCGAGCGGCATCGCGATGAGGCCGGCGGCAGAGGACAACTGGATGATGTGCCCTGAGCCCTGCTCGCGCAGGTGGGGCAGCGCGGCCTGGACGACCCACACCGCGCCGAACAGGTTGGTCTCCATCTGGTCGCGCAGCTCCCGCTCGGTCAACTCCTCGATCGCGCCGATCTGGGCGTAGCCGGCGTTGTTGACGACGACGTCGAGACGGCCGAAGTGCTCAATGGCCCGCTTCACTCCCGCGAAGGCGGCGGCCTTGTCGGTCACGTCCAGCTCAAGCGGCAGCACCGCGTCGCCATAGGCGGCGACCAGCTCATGAAAGCCGTCGGTGTTCCGGGCGGTCGCGGCCACTTTGTCGCCGCGCGACAGCGCGGCCTCGACGAAGCTGCGGCCCAGACCGCGCGACGAACCGGTGACGAACCAGACCTTGCTCATGATGACCTTCCGTTCTTCCGTTGTCGGCTGCCGAACACGAGATGCCGTCGACCCGATCCCTGTGACGGGTACGGCTACGTGATCTGCGCCATAGATGGTTCGCAGTTGTGCAGTCATTGCACTGCTGTGCAACGACTGCACCAAGGTATACTCATGCCACGAGCGGCCGTCAAGACAGCCGCCGACCGACCCGACCGGCCCAGGGAGTGACAGGCGGCACGATGACCAGTGACGATCCGGTCCGGCGCGGTGGACGTGAGGCGCAGCGCCGCCGCACCCGCAAAGCGATCGTCGACGCGGCGGTCCGGCTGAGCGCCGGTGGAGCGACGCCGTCCATCGATGAGATCGCGGCCGCCGCCGACGTATCCCGTCGGACGATCTACATGTACTTCCCGACCCTGGACCACCTGCTGATCGATGCGACCCTCGGCGCGTTCAACGAGCCTCCGATCGAGGACGTACTGGCCGACCCCGCGCTCGCCGACGATCCCGCAGGTCGGGTAGAGGCCCTCATCCGGACGATGCTGGAACACTCGCCGCAATCGCTTCCTCTGGGCCGCCGGCTGATCCGTCTGACCGTCGACCCGCCGCCGAACGAGGCTCGGGACCCGGCCATCCCGCGCCGGAGCCCACGCAGGGTGCTATGGCTGGAGCGAGCCTGCGAACCGCTCCGCGGCACCCTGAGCGAGGAATCCTTCGAGCGCCTGGTCTCGGCCCTGACCGTCGTGGGCGGCTGGGAGGCGCAGATCACCCTGCGCGACGTCCGCGGACTTGACCCGCAGGCCGAGCAGGAGGCCATCACCTGGGCCGCACGCGCCCTGGTAGAGGCGGCAATCAAGGAACACCGAGCCGACACCGAGCGCACGAACGACGATTGATTCGCTGTCCCATGCGCCATCCGACCACCGCCCTGTCGAAGACGATCCGGTCACTGATCCGTCGCCGGTGGCAACCCAGAGGGTGGCCCGGGTCGTAGTGGGGCCGCTCGGGCACGAGTGCGGCGAATTGGTTCCATAGAGGCTCGGCGAGCCAGGAGGCCAGTACAGGCACAGGCCTTCCAAGTGATCATGGAGCGTCGCAGCTTCGTGATCGAACGCGGTGCCTGTGGCGATGCGGCCCTCAATGCTTGAGCCTGTGGCGCAGAGACGTGCATCTCCTGGGGGAGGGACAAGGCTTCTGTGCCCCTCCCCCGGATGGAGATCAGGCGGATTCGATGGGGAGTCCGGCTTCGATCCAGTCCTGGATGCCCTCGCGGTACTTGCGGACGTTGGTGTAGCCGAGGGCGGTGAGCCGGTCGGCGACCTGTCCGCTGTTGGGGCACGCCGGGTTGGAGCAGTAGGTGACGATCGCGGCGTTGAGGTCGGGGAGCAGGGCGGGGGCCTGGGTGTCGACATCGTCGCGGATCAGTGCGATGGCACCGGGCAGATGCTGCTTTGCGTAGTACTCGCCGCCCAGCGCGTCGATGACGGTCACGGCGCCGGCGTCGATCGCCGTCTTGAGTTCGTCGCGGGTGATGAGTGCGGTCATACCACTGCCTCCAAGAGATTCGGACTATAGTCCGGTTGCATCTCGGTGACGATAGCGGACCATGGTCCGGTTCTGCAATGCCGTTGGAACCACTGCGCCTACCCGCCATCGTGGTCGGCGAGGCAGGTGCGTCCCAGGGGCTCGCGTTCGGCGATCGCCCGGCCCGCTACGGGAACCCAGAAGACGAAACCGGCTGCTGCCGCGTTGGTCACCGGTACTCGGCGGCCAGTTGGGCCCACACCGTCTTCCCGTCGAACTCTGCGCGAACCCCGTACTCCTTTGACAGGAAGTCGACGATGCCCAGCCCCCATCCACCGGGGTCGGGGGCGTCATCGGGGAGGGGGCATTCCGGCATCGAGAGATCGGGGATGGACGCCTTGGGTCGGACCGGCGACGAATCCCAGACCTCCACCCGCAGCCCGGCCTCGGACAGAGCCATCCGCAGCGACACCGGGCGGCCGCGCGTGGCCCGCACCGCGTTCGTGAGCAGCTCCGACGCCACCAGCACGGCGTTCTCCACCGTCTCCTCGGCCAGACCCCACTGCAACGCCTGCGACTCGACGATCAGGCGCCCCTGCTGGACGACCTCCGGCATGGCCTGAAATCTCCGCCGCAAGGCCCGCGGCCCGGCCGCCGTCCTTTCCATTCGAACCAACGCGTCCGTTTTGCCGAACTCATCGCTCGGCCGCACCCGCCTGACGATCATTTCTCCCACCGCTTTCGCCGCTCGAATCACATGATTCCGCACACATTCTGTGAGACGGCGGCTACCGTCGGAAGTGGAATCGACTTTGTCCAACTCGATACTTCAGGGGGGCATCTCGTGGTGAATCGGAAGCGTCTCGATCCGACCGAGTCGGCCGCGGCACTTTTCGGGGCAAAGCTCCGGAAGCTTCGAGACAAAGCCGGACTTTCGCAGGCTCAGCTGGCCGGCGAGGTCGGCTACTCGAACGACACGATCTCCAAGGTCGAGACCGGCGCCCAGGCCCCGTCCCCCGAACTCGCCGAACGCCTGGACGCCCACTTCGGCACCGAGGACCAGTTCCAGGAGCTCCAGCCCCTCGCCGCCAAGGAGGGCATCCCCCTCTTCTTCCGCCCCTACGCCGCCTGGAGGCCACCGCGGATTCCCTCCGCGTTTATGACCACCTCGTCATCTCCGGCCTACTACAGACTGAGGACTACGCTCGGGAAATACTGCGCCCAGGCCAGTTCACTGGCGACTTGGACAGAGCTGTGGCTACGCGAATGGCCCGCCAAGAGGTGCTCGGGAGAAGCAACCCGCCGTGGGTCGTCGTTCTGCTGATGGAGACGGCGATCCGCAACGTCGTCGGCAGTAAGGACATAACAAAGGCACAGCTCATTCGGCTCTTGGAACTCCGCCAGGAACCCAATATCAACGTTCTGATCGCGCCGAGCGGCTCACCCGTCTACCCCGCGAGCGGGTTCACCCTTCTGAGCAGCAAGGACGACCCCGACCTTGCCTATGTCGAGGCGGCAGGCGGCAACGGGCATGTGATCGAACTAAGCTCGAAAGTCGAGCAGATCCGTCGGCTGTGGGACATGATCAGCAGCGTTGCTCTGACTGACTCGGCCTCGGAAGCTCTGATCCGCGAGGTAATGGAGAGCTTGTGAATGACGTGAAGAGCGCCACCTGGCGCAAGAGCAGCCACAGCACCCAGGAGGGCGGACAGTGTGTCGAGGTGGCTGACTTGGAGACCACGGTGGGCGTTCGGGACAGCACGGACCCGCGTGGGCCTGTCCTTCGGTTCAGGCGGGACGCCGTGACCGGGCTCCTCGGCCGTATCAAGAGCGGCGAACTCGATTGGTAGCCGTCCCTCCGCCGGGGCCCTCTTGGGAGGGCGCGTTCTTCTGGCGGGTGTTGCGGCGGTGGCGGCCGGGGGCGATGCCGAATTCGCGCTTGAAGGCGTTGGCGAAGGCGTATTCCGAGGTGTAGCCGACCTGGCCGGCCACCGCGCTGAGCGGGGCGTCGGAGTCGCGCAGCAGGCGCATCGCGGTCGCCAGCCGCCACCAGGTCAGATACGCCAGCGGCGGCCGTCCGACCAAGGTCGTGAAGCGGCGGGAAAAGGCCGCTCGTGACAGTCCCGCCTGTGTTCCCAGTGTGGCGACGGTCCAGGGGTGGGCCGGGTCATTGTGAATGGCGGCCAAGGCCGCGCTGATCGCCGGGTCTGTGAGTGCGACCGCCCAGCCGGTGGCCTCGCCGTGCGCGGGTCGTTCGGCGAGCCACGCCCGGAGTATGTAGAGCAGGAGGGTGTCCAGCAGGGCGGGCACGATGGCGTCCGTCCCCGGCTGCGGCCGTTCCAGTTCCGCGCCGAGTAGATCGACCGCGGCGCGCAGGTGGGGGTGGTGCCCGACGCGGGCGGGCAGGTGCAGGAGCGGGGGCAGGTCGTCCAGCAGCGGATGGCCGCGTCCCGCACCGAGTTGGTAGGCCCCGCACAGTGTCACCGTGGCGGGGTCGTCGGCGTGCACCCGGCCGACCGGCGCGGCGGCATACCTGCGTTCGAACCTCACGTCGTCCTGTGGGTCGCAGACGTGCTCGGCCAGCGGCGTCGACGGGGCGTCGGCCAGACCGTGCTCACCGCCGTGCGGAAGGAACACCACATCCCCTGCGGCCAGCGGAAACGGATCACCTTCCTCGGGGATCACCCAGCACGGTCCGCGCAGGACGATCTGAAAGCCCGCCGCTCCCGGGATCGTCCGGAACCGCTGACCCCACGGCGCCTGCCATTCCACGAGGGCCGACCGTGGCTCACCGGTGCGCATCACTGCGATCACATCGCTCAGCACATCCACCCGGGCAGGGTAGTCACATCTTGCGACGAGAGACGAACGCGTATGAATCCGAGATGAATGCGCATTGGTCGTCTGGCGGTCGCCCCCTACGGTCAAGGTGAACGAAGATCACCGAACGGCGGAGGCGGCTCATGACGGCAGAACAGACGGCGGCTCGACGGAGCCTGACGATGATGGCCGCCCGCGTGCACGCGTTCGGTGGCCCCGGTGTGATCCATCATGAGCGGGTCCCCCGTCCTGCTCCCGGGCCGGGCGAGGTGCTGGTGCAGGTCGCCGCCGCCGCGTTCAACCCCTCGGACGTCGGGTTCCGGGCGGGCCTGATGCGGGACGTCGTGCCGCTGGACCTCCCGTTCACCCTCGGCGCCGAGGCCGCCGGGACGATCGTCGAGACCGGAGAGGGCGTCGAACACCTGCGCGTCGGCGACGATGTCGTCGGACGCCTCGACGAAGGCGGCGCCGCGGCCGAGTACGTGACCGCCCCCGCCGCCCGGATGGTCCGCGCTCCGCGCGGCATCCCGCTGGCCCATGCCGCGGCGATCCCCGTCGCCGGCCTGACCGCCTGGCAGGGGCTGTTCGAGCACGCGCGCCTCGGGACGGGCACACGGATTCTCATCAACGGCGCGGGCGGTGGGGTGGGCATGTTCGCCGTCCAACTCGCCCAGCACGCCGGTGCGCACGTGATAGCCGCCGCCGGCCGGCGGAGCACGGAGCGAGTCCGCGAGTACGGCGCCGAGCAGATCATCGACTACACCCTCCATAGGCCGCATGAGGTTCTGGCCCGTCCGGTGGATCTGGTGTTCAACCTCGCCGCGATATCGCCCGAGGACGCGACCGGGCTCTGCCGGGCGGTCCGGCCGGGTGGCGCGCTCGTCTCGATCACCGGCCCGGTGGAGCCTCCGGCCGGAGCCCAGGTGACCGCCGTACACTTCGTCGCCCGCAACGTCCCTGATCAGCTGGCCGAACTCGTCGCCCTCGTCGATAAGGGCGTGATCCGCGTGGACATCGGCGCCGCCCGTCCACTCGCCGAGATCGCGGCGGTGCACGCCGACGCCGAGGCCGGCCGTACCGGCGGCAAGACCATCCTCATCCCCTGACCTAATGAGCCGGCGAGGACGGGGTCGCTCGGATGCTCGGTCAGCGGCGTGGTCTCCACCCGCATCAAGGGGTAGAGCGGTAACGACTCAAGGATTGCCTGCATCTCGTCCGTGTCCCTGGCCCGCCAGAGGCCCAAGGCTTCGGGACCACCGTCAGTAGGCAGCGCCCACAGCCGCAGGAGGTTCCCCAGTGCAGCCAGCTCACGCGCCCGGTGCGCCTCACCCGCGATCGCCTCATCGACATCCCCGCGGGGAGTCCCCTCGGGGACGGCGAAGGTGAAGGTGGTGAGGAACTCCCGAGGCCCCTGCGCGGGCTGCGGCACCGGGTCGTTCGGGTGCGGCAGGAGTGGGGTGACCTCGTCGGTGCGCCATACCCGCAGCGGCATCGAGGACAAGGCTCTCTCCAGTTCATCGCCGTCAACGGCGGAGAAGAGCCCGAGAGTTCGCCACTCGCCGGGCCGCAGCGGCGGACGCCACAGGCGCAGCAGGTGCCGCTCCGCGGCGAGTTCCCGGGCGCGTGCGGCCTCGCGCGTACGGATGTCGGTGACGGCTTCGTCCGACGTCCCATCTGGTACGTGCGTGGTCATGGTGACGAGATATTCCATATACAAGACCTGCCCGTCCCGATGGGCATGTCACTCCACGCCACGTGATGCGTTCGGCGGCTCCTACCTGAGCGTCCAGGTGGTGAGGCTGGTGCCGCCGGCGGCGATGGTTCTGCTGTCCGGGCTGACGGCGACGCAGGTGATCAGGGCGTCGGTGCCGGTTTCGAGGGCGGTGATCTTCCTGCGGCGGGTGATGTCCCACAGCGTGACGATGCCGTTCTTGGAGCCGGCCGCCAGGAGGCCCTTCCCGCCGGATCCGATGCAGGTCATGCCGGATCCCGGGCCGGTGAGGGTCGCGGTCGTGGTGCGGGCCGCGACGTCCCAGAGCGTGATCGTTCCGTCGTTGCAGAGGTTCGCCAGCGTTGCGCCGCCGGGGCCGAACGCGAGGGAGTGAAGGTCGGAGTTCGTATTCGCGAGAGTGGCGATCTGCTGCTGCGAGGAGGCGTCCCACAATTGCAGCAGGCCGTCCGTGCTGGTGTTGCCCGGGATGCGGTTGCCGCTGGCGGTGGCCAGGACGTCACCGGAGGGGCTGAACGCCAGCGCCGCGACCCAGTAGCCCACGCTGCCGGTGGTCAGGGTCGCACCGCTCTTGCGGCTCGCCCGATCCCACAGCCTGACGAGCGGGGAATCGTAGGTGGTCGCGAGCGTCCGGCCCGCCGGGTCGATCGCCACGTCGCCGAAGGAGCCGTTCCACAGGACCGGGTCGGTATAGGGCAGTTCGGCGAGGGTTCCGTTCCTGATGTTCCGGAGACTGATCGTCCCGTCGCCGTTGCCGATCACCAGGGTGTCCCCGTCCGGGGTGAAGACCGTGGACAGGGTGGCCTGGAAGTCCGGGCTCAAGGCGATGACCTCCGACAGCGGCTTGTCGAACGGGTTGACGGCTCGATGAGCGAACGACCTGGTCGGCGTCCTGGAGGACACGTCCCACAGGTCGGCCGTGCCGCCGTCCCCGACACCGGCCAGGAGTGCGCCGTCGGGGCTGAACGCGACGGATCGCACCACCCCGTGATTTCCGGGAAGTGTCACCGGCGGGCCGAAGCGGGAGGGCCTCGGGTCCGGTTTCCCGGCATCCGCCGGGGGCGAGCGCAGGAGCCAGGCCGCCGGGACGGCCGCGCCGACGGAGGCGACGCCCAGCCCGGCCATCATGAACCCGCGGCGGGTCGGACGCCATGCGCGGGCGGGTGGAGAAATGTCCGGCACCGGCTGCGAGAACTCGCGGTCGTAAGCGCCGATCATCGCCGTGACGATGGGTGGGAGCCAGCCTCCGACCGGCTCGGCCGGAACGGCCAGGCGGTCGAGGATCTCGGCGAGGCCCGGCCGCCGCTCCGGGTCCTTGGCCAGGCAGGCGCCGACCAGAGCGGCGAGGTGGGAGCGCAGGCCGCTGAGGTCCGGGGCGTCATGGACGATCCGGTAGACGATCGCGCTCACCGGGCCCGTGCCGAAGGGGCCGTTCCCGGTCGCGGCGTAGGTGAGCACCGCCCCCAGCGCGAACACGTCGCTGGGCGGCCCCACATGGAGACCGCGGGCCTGCTCGGGTGACATGAACCCGGGCGTCCCGAGCACGGTGGTGGAGGTGTGGGCGTCGTCCAAGGCGCGGACAATGCCGAAGTCGATGACGCGGGGGCCGTCGGCGGCGAGGATGATGTTGCCCGGCTTGAGGTCGCGGTGCACCAGGCCCGCGGCATGGATCGCGGCCAGCCCCTCGGCCAGCCCCGCCCCGAGGACGCCGAGCGCCTCCGCGGGCAGCGGCCCGTGCTCGGTGACGGCCTGGTGCAACGACGGGCCGGAGACGAAGGCCGTCACCAGCCACGGCGGGTCGGCCTCCGGATCGGCGTCGACCACCTGGGCCGTGTAGAAGCCGCCGACCTTCCGGGCCGCGGCGACCTCCTGGGCGAAGCGGCGGCGGAACCCCGCGTCGTCCGCGAGCTCGGGACGGACGAGCTTGACCGCGACCAGCCGGCCTCCCGGCGACCGGCCCGCGAACACCTGGCCCATCCCGCCGCCGCCCAGCCGTCCCAGCAGGCGATACGTCCCTACCCGCTGCGGATCGCCGGGCCGTAGAGGGTCCATGTGGAGAGAGCCGCCCATCTAACGAACACCGGTGTACTTCTGACAGATTCTTTCAAGAACCACCGGCCCGGGCAACGCACGCCGGGGTTCAGGGAACTTGCGTTATGCCTCCGTCCACGCGGAGGTCTATTCCGTTGACGTAACCGGCCAAAGGGCTGGCCAGGAAAGCCACCGCGGCGGCGATGTCGTCTTCGGTGCCCAGGCGGCCGCTGGGATTCGGGGCGTACTCGGCCAGCACCGTGGGCTCCAGCTCGGACCATGGGGCGGGACGGCCCTGGGCGGCGGCACGGTCTTCGAACATGCGCCGCATGCCTTCAGTGACGATCACGCCGGGGCTCACGGTGTTGGCGGTGATGCCCGATCCGGCGAGGTGGCGGGCGAGGCCGGTGGTCATGTTGACCACGGCGGCCTTCGCGGCGGAGTAGTCGACCATGTTCGGAAGCGGTGTGGTCGCCGCGCGGCTCCCCACGTTGATGACCCGGCCCCAGCCGCGCTCGCGCATCGGGGGGACGAGCACGCGGATCAGCCGCACGGCGGACACGACGTTGCCGTTCACCGCGTCCAGCCAGGCAGAGGGCTCGGCGGTGTCCCAGTCGTGCTCCACGAACGGCCCTGCGTTGTTCACCAGGACGTCCACGCCCCAGAGGCGGGCTCGGGCGGCCACGTCCGCGGCGGCCTCGTCATCGGTGAGGTCGCCCAGCACGACTTCGGATTCCCCGCCCGCGGCGCGCACACTCTCCGCGGCCTCCAAGGCCCGCCCCTGATCGCGGCCGTGCACCATCACTGCACAACCCTCGCCGGCCAGCCGGCGAGCGACCGCCGCGCCGATTCCGCCGCTGCTCGCCGTCACCAGCGCCCGCCGTCCAGAAAGCCTAAGGTCCATGGCCGGCACCTTAGGCGGGCACCCCGACACTCAGCGGCGGCGCGGGACGACGACGGTCGCGGCCAGAGCGGCGGCGGCCAGGACGGCGAAGACCGTGAAGCCCTGCGCGTAACCGGATTCGGAGGGCCAGGACGAGGACGCCCGAACCGCCAGGACGGCCGCGGCGGTCTGGGCGCCCACGGCCCCGCCGACCGTGCGCACGATGGTGTTGACGCCGGTGGCGATGCCGGTCTGGTGAGCCTCGGCGTTCTGCACGATCAGGAGTCCGATGGCGGCGAAGGCCAGGCCGTACCCGGCGCCGAGCAGCAGACCGGCGAGGTAGAAGTACGCGATGTGCCCGTGCGCGGCCGCGAGGACGGCGAGCGATGCGGCGGCGCAGACCGTCCCGGCCTGGAGAGGGAGCCTGGCCCCGTGGCGGTGGCCGAGCCGGGCGGCGACGGGTCCGGCGATCAACATGACGAGTGCCACCGGCAGCATGATGAGCCCGGCCTCCGACGGCGTGGACGCGAAGCCGTACCCGGCGCCGGCGGGCGTCTGGACGAACTGCGGGACCAGCGTGATGGCCCCGAACATCGCCACGGCCACGACGAACGTGACCAGGTTGGTCGTCGCCTGCCCCCGGACGCCCATCAACCGGAGATCCACCAGCGGGTCGCCGATCCGTGCCTCCAGGACGGCGAACGCGGCCGACAGCAGCAGAGTCGCGCCGAACAGCGCGAGAACGGCGGGCGATGTCCAGCCCCACGTCCCGCCCTGGCTGATGCCAAGCAGCAGGCACACGAGCGCGCCGGACAACAGCGCGGCGCCGCCGAAGTCGATCCTGCCGCTACGGGCCGGACGGACGGCGGGCAGCGCCGGGGCGGCGGCGAGGGCGGCTCCGGCGAGCAGGAGCGTCCCCCAGAACAGCGCCGGTGTGCCGAACGCGTCCACGAGGGGCCCGGCCACCACCATCCCCGCCGAGCCGCCGATGCCGAACATGGCGCTGAGGAGGGCGACGGTCCAGGGGAGCCGAGCCGGTGGCAGGGCGGTGCGCGCGATGCCGAAGGCCAGCGGGAACACGCCGCCGGCGACGCCCTGGAGAGCGCGCCCCGCGACCAGCGCGCCGAGGGAGCGGGACTCGGCGGCCAGCGCGCACACCAGGCTGCCGGCCGTGAAGAGGCACAGGCAGGCGAGCAGGACTCGGCGGTGGCCGAACAGGTCGCCCAGCCGTCCGGCGATCGGCGTCGCGACCGCGCTGGCGAGCATGAAGGCCGTCAGCACCCAGGTCACCTCGGCGGTGGGCGCGGACAGTTCGCGGGCGAACGCGGGCAGCACCACGATGACGATCGTCTGGGCGAGGCTGGCCGCCAGCGCGGCCACCAGCAACGCCGCCGCCACGATGCCGGGCGCGCCGCCCGCCGACGTCCCGTGCCGTACCGGCACGGCCTGTTCCTGGGGAGCCACGAGACACGTCCTTTCCGGGGCCGAGCAGCTTTAGGTTAGGCAAACCTAAATCTTGTGGACGCCTGTCCGCAAGATACGGTTTCGGCTGTGAGCCCGTCCTCCACCCCGCGCCCGGCCGGGGAGCGCCGCGCCTGGGGCACGCTCGACCGCGCGCAGATCGTCGACGCCGCGCTGCGCATCGCCCGCAGCGAGGGCATGCAGGCGCTCACGATCCGCCGGCTCGCGTCCGATCTCGGTGCCTCGCGGATGGCGCTGTACCGGCACGTGTCCGGCAAGGAGGAACTGGTCGATCTCGTCACCGACGCCATCGCCGAGCAGGAGGTCGTCCCGCCCGGCATCGACGACGGGCCCTGGGACCGGCGGCTGCGTCTCCTGGCCGCGGGCATCCGCCGCGAGATGGCCGCCTATCCCGGCCTGGCGGAGATCGCGACGACCCGCGCCCACCACGGCCCCGGCGCGCTGCGCACCGTGGAGCTCACTTTGGAGATCCTCGCGGAGGCGGGACTCGACGAACGACAGGCCGCCCGGTACTACATGGTCTTCCTGGACATCGTGCTGGGACGGGTCCAGCGCGAACTGCACGGCGACCCCGCGAGCATGCATCGCCGCGCCAGCCTGGACGCAACCGAGGGGGGAGAGCACCCGCGACTGGACGCCGCCGAGGCCCATCTCCGCGCGATCACCGCCGACGAGATCTTCGACACCGAACTCGACATGCTCGTCCACGCCATCGAAGCCGCCGTGCATCCCCGCTGAACCGTCGGGCGTTACGTGGCCGGAACGGCTAGCGGGCGTCCCGCTCCGCTTCTTCGGCGATGCGCTTGATGTTCGCCAGGCGCCGGTCCCAGTCGGCCGCGAGCGCGGCCATCCACCGCGCCGTCGCGTTCAGGGCCGCGGGGCGCACCGCGTACCGCACCTCGCGTCCGACCCGGCCGCAGGTGACCAGCTCGGCCGCGTCCAGGACGGCGAGGTGCTTCACCACTGCCTGCCGCGAGACGGGAAGCCGTCCGGCGAGCGTCGTGGCGGTGGCCTCGCCCTGTTCGGCGAGAAGATCGAGCAGGCGGCGTCGCGTCGGATCGGCCAGCGCCGCGAAGACGCTGTCGACCGACGCGACGCCGTCGCGAGGGGTGTCGGTCACGCGGCTTCGACGCGGGTCTTGAAGGCGTCCAGGACCTGCGGCCAGCCGCCGGCGTTGTCCTCCAGCGCCTTGCGGCGCAGGTCCTCAGATCCGGCCAGCAGCGCGAACCCGCTCTCGACGACGCGGAGCCGGGTCTTGCCACCCTCGGGGGTCAGCGTGAACTCCACGAGGGTGCTGTTGTCGTCGCGCAACTCCTCCCCGGGAAAGGCGCTGGCCCAGCGGTAGGCGACGTACGTCGGCGGCTCGACCTTCTCCACGCGCACGGGGAAGGTGCCGTACTCGGCGTTCTTCGCCACCATCGACTCGCCTTCCTTGGCCGCGCCGGGCGGGCCCGGCTCGTCGGACACCCAGAACCCGGGATCGGTCACCAGCGACCAGACCCGCTCCAAGGATGCCGCGATCAGGGTTTCGCGTTCAATCCGGTCCTCACTCATGTGATCGCTCCTCCCTCGTACCATTTCTGCAACCACAGGGTTGCACATGGATCCAGCCAGGCGCAACTCTGTGGTTGCAGGACGCGCTGCCGGAGGTCTACCTCCGCTGGCGGCGACCGGGGAGTTGCGCAGGTGAGCGCGCTTGTGAAGGATGATCCGCACGTTGAACGAAGGTGGCGATGTGGACATCACGGTCGAGTACCAGCCCACCGCGGACGAGGTGGTGCGGGCGTTCTCCCAGGGACTCAGACGGCAGCTCGCCGCCCTTTACGCGGTCCTGGTGTCCGTACTGGTCGCCGGAGCTCTGGTCTTGTTCGTCACCGGCAACGTGACGATGGCCATCGCCCTGCTCGTCTCGTCGGTCTTGGGCCCGCTGGCCGGGAACTGGTGGCTCCGCAGGCGCGCACGGACGCAGCTCGCGTTCCTCTGCGTCCCCACGACGGTGCGGGTGACCGATGACGGTTACGAGTGCCGCACCGACCAGTCGACCACGGCGATGCGGTGGTCCATGTTCTCCACCGTCGTGACCACCCCGGAGTTCTGGCTTCTGTTCGTGAACAAGCAGCCTGCGGCGTTCCTCCCCAAGAGTGCCTTCGACGCTCGGCAGCAGGCCGAGATCGACGGCTTCCTGACCGCCCGCAAGTCAGTCGCAGTCGGTGACCGCTAGGACGGCCACCGTCCGGTGGCCGGGACGGAGGGCGGCGATGCCCACGTCCAGCGGCGGGATGACCTGGAGATGCCACTCCGAGGTGTAGAAGAGCCAGGTGCACCGGCCGGCGGCCTGCTCGATGGCCGCGACGTCGGTCTCCCGCGCGCCCGCCAGGGCCGCTAGCGACTCCCACGACGCCATGCGCGCATAGCCGCCGTGCATGCCGGGGCCGTACGCGCCGCCGGACGCGGCTCCGGCGTAGAGCTTCCGCAGGACGTGTCCGGCGGTCACCCGCCGTACTCCGGTCGCGCCGGCGCCGGTGCTGTCCGCTGGAAGGACGCGGAGCAGCGAGGCACCGAAATCGGCGGCGGCAAGGGGACGATCCAGCCGGAGCAACCGGGCCTCCTCGACGTCCGCGCCCGACGGCCAGTTGCGGTAGGCGCTCAACGCCTGCCGCGCATCGGGCCAGTCGAGCGCCGCCGCCGTGATGTCGATGCCGGCCGGCCCCGGCGCGTCCCGCGCCTCCTCGTCCAGGTGACGCCAGCGGGGCTTCGGCAGCCCGGGATACCAGGGCAGGCCGTGGTCGCGCTCGGCCGGGGACGGGCGCAGCGGCAGGTCCGCGAGGGGATGCCCGGCGGCACGCAGCCTCCCGGCGAATCCCACGGCGGACGTCACGTCATGCCGCAACGCCGCCTCCTGGAGCAGGCAGGCCGCGAGTTCGTCCGAAGGATCGGCATCCTCGAAGACCGTGAGGAGATGTTCCAAGGGCTGCCCGCAGGCCAGCCATTCCGCGACCTCGGGCAGGCTGTAGCCGACATCGCCCCACGCCCGTCCCTTGGCGGCGATGGCGCGGACGCTCGCGACCCGGCCCGCGTCACCGGGTGCGGTGGCCAGTCGCCGCAGCGCCATATTGAAGCCGTACCGCATCGGATAGGTCGGCTCCTCAACCTCCAGCAATGCCAGGAGCAGCCGTTCAAGCCATTCCGGCGCCGCCTTCTGGACGGTGTTGTCGGTCACCTTGACCGCCCGGCTCCAGTGCCGGTCCCGGTAGGTGTCCGCGAGCCCCATCCGCCGGACGACCTCCTTAATCTCCATGCCGCGAAGTCTCACACACGCGGCACCGCGGGGAAGGGCGGCATCTAGAGTGAGCCGGTGATTCACGTTCCACGGCATGCCACCACCTTCAGCCTTTTCGTCCCCGACGAGGAAACGGCCCGGGAGGGCGCCCAGGAGCTGGCCGCGCGTGGTCACACACTGGTCCGCGTCGCTCCGGCGTCCGGTTCCGGGTGGCGGATCGCCAGCCTCGACGAGGGTCCCTACCCGGACGAGGACGACACCTGGTGGACGGCCGCCGAGGACCGCGTCGTCACCGAACTCGCCGTGGACCTGGGTGCCGACCTCAGGCGCTCCATGGCTCATCCGGAGACGGCCCGCCGGATCTTCCCCGAGGGGGAGACCGTCTGCGACCGGACCGTGGAGCAGGTACGGGACACGCGGATCTCGGCGCTCTCCCGGATACCCGCCCGCGCTACCCGCCCGGCCGTCGTCCACGACCTCGGGAAGCCGGAGCCGCCGGACGTACCGACTGGCGAACCCGTCGTCCTGCGGGGGCTCGACGACGTCGACTGGGCCGCGCTCACCGGCGCCTACGGGTCGGCGGAGGAGGTCCCGGACATACTGCGGGGGCTCGCCGCCAACGACGAGGGGTGGGACCAGGCCATGGAGGAGTACTTCAGTGCCGTCGTCCATCAGGACACCTGCTACGACTGCACGCCGGAGACCGTCAGGTTCCTCGTTCAGCTCACCCGCGCGCCGCACCTCTCCCCCGTGTACCGGCTAGAGCTGCTGATCCACCTGAGCTACATCGCCACGATCGAACCGGTGCCGCCCACCGGTGAGGACGGATCGGACGAGGCGGCCACCTGCCGGGCCGTCATCGACCGCCTCCCCGACCTGCTGGGCTTCTGGCCGGACGCCCCGGCGGCGGCACGGGCATGGCTGATCGTTCTGGCGGCCCTGCGGCCCGCTAGGGATCGGCTCCCCGATTTCCAGGAGTTCCGGCGGCAGGTGGACGGGCCGAGCCCCGCGCTCGATCTCGCGCTCGCCCTGGTGTCCGGCGACGACGACGTGGTCCTCGACCTGACGCTCGCCGCCGCCTCATGGGACGAACAGGTCTCGGCCATGCTGGAGACCCCGATCCCCCTGCGCGCCCGCCACCTGAAGATCCTCTTCCACCTCGCCCAGGCCGAGCTCACGCCCGGGAACTAGCCGTCTCAGCGGCCCTGGAAGTCGGGGGGACGGTTCTCCAGGAAGGCCGTGATGCCTTCTTTGGCGTCTTCGGTGGCGGTCAGCTCGACCAGTTCGCCGAGCAGGTGGGCGACCTGGTCTTCCAGGGGGCGGCCCTCGACCGCGAAGAAGGCGTCGCGGCCGCGGCGCAGGCCCACGGGGCTCTTGGACGCGATGACCCGGGCGAGGTCGTCGACGCGGGCGTCCAGGTCGGCGCGCGGGACGACCTCGGTGACCAGGCCGATGTCGCGGGCCTCGGCGGCGGTGATGCGGGAGCCGGTGTAGTAGAGCTTGAAGGCGTGCTTCGGGGCGACGTTCCGGTTGATGATCGCCATGATCATCATGGGCCAGAGGCCGACGTTGACCTCGGGGGTGGCGAGCTTGACGTCGTCCGCGGCGATCACCAGGTCGCAGGCGGCGGCGAGGCCGAGGCCGCCTGCCACGGCGTGCCCGGAGAGGCGCGCGATGATGGGTTTGCCGAGCTTGGGGAAGGCTGTGAAGAGGCGGAACGGGGCGCTGTCGCGGATAGCGGCGGCGTCGGCGACCGGCCGTCCGTCGGCCTGGGCCCGGCCGAGGCCGCCCAGGTCGGCACCGGCGCAGAAGGCGCGGTCACCGGCCCCGGTGAGGACGATCACCCGGACGTCGGCGTCGGTCTTGGCGCGGTCGAACGCGTCCAGGAGCTCCTCGATCATCTGGTCGCTCAGCGCGTTCCGCGCCTCCGGCCGGTTGAGCGTGATCGTGGCGACCCGCTCCGCCACCTCATAGATGATCGCCTCGTACACGCGCCCTCCTGGATGGGGAACGGGCGGGACGTAAAGTCCCGCCCGTGACGACCGAGGTCGCTAAAGCCTTTCAATAATCGTGGCGTTGGCCTGGCCGCCGCCCTCGCACATCGTCTGCAGGCCGTAGCGGCCGCCGGTGCGCTCCAGCTCGTGCAGCAGCTTGGTCATCAGCACGCCGCCGGTGGCGCCGAGCGGGTGGCCGAGGGCGATCGCGCCGCCGTTGGGGTTGGTCTTCTCCAGCGAGGCGCCGGTGTCGGCCGCCCACGCCATCGGGACCGGGGCGAACGCCTCGTTGACCTCGAAGACGTCGATGTCGTCGATCTTCAGCCCGGCGCGGTCCAGGGCCTTCTCGGTGGCGGGGATCGGGCCGGTCAGCATGTAGACCGGGTCGGAGCCGCACACGGCGAGGGTGTGGATGCGGGCGCGCGGGGTGAGGTTGTGCCGCTTGACGGCCTCCTCGGAGGCGATCAGCACCGCGGACGAGCCGACGGAGATCTGCGAGGCGACCGCGGCGGTGATCCGGCCGCCGTCCCGCAGCGTCTTCAGGCCCGCCATCTTCTCCATCGTGGTGTCGGGGCGGGCGCCCTCGTCCTTGGCGAGCCCGGCGATGGGGGCGATCTCCCGGTCGAAGTAGCCGGCCTCGATCGCCTTGGCGGCGCGCTGGTGGCTCTCCAGCGCGAACCTCTCCAGGTCCTCGCGGCTGAAGCCCCACTTCTCGGCCATCAGCTCGGCGCCGCGGAACTGGGAGATCTCCTGCATGCCGTAGCGCTCGGCCCAGCCCTCGCCGTACGGGAAGGGCATCCCCTTCTCCAGGGCCATGGCGACGGACGACCCCATCGGGACGACGGCCATCTGCTCGACGCCGGACGCGACGACGAGGTCCTGGGTGCCGGACAGGACGCCCTGGGCGGCGAAGTGGATCGCCTGCTGGGACGACCCGCACTGCCGGTCGATCGTCACGCCGGGCACGGACTCCGGCAGCCCGGCCGACAGCCACGCGGTGCGGGCGATGTCGAGGGACTGCGGGCCGACCTGCATGACGCAGCCCATGATCACGTCTTCGACCGCGGAGGGGTCGACGCCGGTGCGGTTGACGAGCTCCTTGAGCACGTGGGCCCCGAGGTCGGCGGGGTGGACGTCCTTCAGGGCGCCCTTCTTGGTACCGACGGGGGTACGGACCGCGCCGACGATGTAAGCCTCGGCCACTACGCCTCCAAAATCTGGGGTTCCGTCCCTAAACCGAGTGGGATTCGGTCTGTCAGTATGAGATTACATCGCTCACGGCGCAACGCCATGTGAGCTGGGTCTCGGGGACCCTACGCCCCGCGCTCGGCGGGCCCGGACTCGGGGCTCAGGACCTTGCCGTCCGTCTCGTCGCCGAGGGACGCCTCGGCGAGCCTCGTCAGGACGTCGGCCAGCTCGGGATGCTCCTCGGGCGCCCAGCCGTCCAGGTGCCGGGCGAGTCCGGCGCGGCGGGCGGCGAACAGGCGTCCGGCCACGGTCTGCCCCGACGCCGTGATGGCGAGGATCCCGTCCTGCCGCTGGACGTATCCGGCATCAACGAGCAGGTCGACGTACGGGCGCCCGTGTTCGACGGGGACACCGGCGCGGGCGGCGAGTTCCTGGCCGCTGACCGTCTCGTCCTTGGCGATCCGGCACAACGCCCAGACGCTGCCCGCGGGCAGCGAGACGCCTGAGAGCGCGGCCAGCCGGTCGTACAGTTCGAACGCCTTCGCGTCCTTGCGCATGAGTTCGCTCAGCGCGCGCTCTATCTCGTGCCTGGACGAGCGGACCGTCGGCGCCGCGCCGAATCCCTCCCCGTAGTCGCGCGTCTGCCCGGTCGCCCGCAGCGGGACCTCGCGCAAGAACCAGGTCAACACGAATGCCGCCGCCGCTACTGGGACCGCCCAGAAGAACACCGAGTCGATCGACTGCGCATAGGCGTGCAGGACGTCCTGCTTCACCGCGGCCGGGTACTTGTCGAGCAACTGGGGGTTCCCCTGGATGGCCGCCGGGTCGAACCCAGGCGGCAGGGCCCGCGCCAGATCCTCGACATGCCCGGCGAGCTGATTACTGAAGACCGAGCCGAACACCGCGACACCGAACGACCCGCCGATCTGCCGGAAGAACGTGACACCGGATGTGGCCGAACCGAGGTCCTCGTACGTCACCGCGTTCTGGACGGCGATGACGAGCACCTGCATGACGAGCCCCAGCCCGAAACCGAGCAGCGCGAACCGCAGGCTCATCGTGAGGGTGGACGACCCCTCGTCCAGCCCCGAGAGGAGGAACATCGCCAGCGCGATGATCGGGGTGCCGACGACCGGGAAGATCTTGTAGCGGCCGAACCGGGTGATCAGCTGCCCGGACCCGATCGAGCTGACCAGCATGCCGAGCATCATCGGCAGCAGGTAGACGCCGGACAGCGTCGGCGAGACGCCGTGCACCACCTGCAGGAAGATCGGCAGGAACGTCAGCGCGCCGAACATCGCGAAGCCGACGGCGAAGCTGATCGCGGCGCCGAGCGAGAACACCGAGTTCGCCAGCAGCGCCGGCGGCATGACCGGCTCGGCGGCGCGGCGCTCGACGAGCAGCCACACCACGATCAGGACCACCGAGCCGGCGGCGAGCGCGACGATCGGCGCGGACAGCCAGTCGTAGCGTGTCCCGCCCCAGGTCGTCATCAGCACGAGCCCGACCGCCCAGCCGACGATCAGCAGCGTCCCGAGGTAGTCGATGCGGTGCCGTTCCCGCTCCCCCGTCGCGGGCAGCACGGCGGCGATCACGGCGAGCGCCACGACCCCGATGGGCAGGTTGATGTAGAAGACCCAGCGCCAGGACAGGTTGTCGACGAACCAGCCGCCGAGCAGCGGCCCGCACACGCTGGCCACGCCGAAGACCGCGCCGAACAACCCCTGGTAGCGGCCGCGCTCGCGCGGCGGCACCACGTCCCCGACGATCGCGACGACGAGCACCATCAGCCCGCCGCCGCCGAGGCCCTGCAGGGCGCGGAACCCGATCAGCTCGGTCATGTCCTGCGCGAGACCGCACAGCGCCGACCCGATCAGGAAGAGGACGATGGACGCCTGGAACAGCCGCTTGCGCCCGTACTGGTCGCCGAGCTTGCCCCACAGCGGCGTCGACGCCGTGGACGCCAGCAGGTACGCCGTCACGACCCACGACAGGTGGTTGAGCCCGCCGAGATCGCTCACGATCGTCGGCAGCGCCGTGGACACGATCGTCTGGTCCAGCGCCGCCAGCAGCATGGCGAGCATGAGGGCGCCGAGGATGACGTACAGGTCCCTGCCCTTCGGCATGACCCGCTCGTCCCTCGCCGTCGTCGCCGCCGTCATGCCGCCGTCCCCCTGCCGCCCAGTTGACGGGTGTGTGCCGGGGGAGATCTACCCATGAGCCGGGCGAGATCACCCAGCTCGGGCGGCAAGGTCGGAAAAGGTCAGCGCAGCAGGTCGCGGGCGACCTTCGCGGCGCCGATCGAGGCGGCGACGCCGGCGATCCCAACCGCTCCGGCGGTGACCCACAGCGGCAGCCCCCTGCGGGTCTTCAGCCCGCTGGCGAGGTCCATCGAGTCGACCGCGAGGCCGAGCCGGGCCCACAGCCGGCGCCCGGACTCCTCGCCGCTGAGCAGGTAGCCGGCGCCGAGGGCGATCTCCCGGGCGGCGAACATCCGGACGACGTAGTCGCGGCCCGGGTGCGCGTCCCCGCCCAGCCCCGTCAGCTTCACCGTCAGCTTCGGCGCGGCGAACGCGGCGAGCCCGAGGGCGACCCGTCCACGCGCCAGGTTGGTCATCATGTCGTCGACCTTGTCCCGGTCGTCCACTTCCTTCACATCTGCCACAAGAGGGAGATTATCCGCCCCCACCCCGCACGCGCCGACCCGTCTATCGTTCAAGGAGGCGGCACTCCCCCGGAATGAAGGTGGCCATGGAAGGCATCCTCACCCTCGTCGTCGTGTCACTACTGGCCGCGTTCTGCGTGCGCTGGGCTGCGGTACGGCTCCGGCTGCCGATGCCCACCCGGATCGCGGTGATCACGGTGTTCGTGCTCGTCGCCCTCGCGATGTACGGCAACCATGTGCGGGGCTGAACCGCGCGGTGGAACAGGACCGCGCGGCCGGACGTCGCATCTGAACGGCCGGAGAATTTCCGCGGCCGATTTCCGAACCTCCCGGCCCGGCGGCGAGTCATAACAGGCGAAACCGGCTTCACGCCCGTTCGACGTCCCGCCGAGGACGATGCGCCTCACCCGGCCCCCGGGTGGGATCCCCGGGGCGCACCCCGCGGCGGACGCGAGCGGTACCCCGTCCGGCGAAGCCGGCCCGAGCCGAGGGAGAACACCCGTGCCGCATCCGGCGATCGCCGTCCAGGAGACCGGGGGCACGATCGCCCCGCATCTGAGGCGCCTGCTGGAGTTCGTCGAACCCGACCGGGACGACGTGTGCCTGGACGTCGCGCGCGGACGCGGCCCCATGCCCGCCGCGCTCGGCCCGCAGGTCCGCCACATGACCGCGGTGGACGCCATGCCCGTGCCGGCGGCGTCCGCGACCGGCCGGTCCGGGGGGCGGGACGGCGGCCGCATGGAGACGGTCGAGTTCGGGACGGGCCCCGTCCGGATCACCGGCGGCGCCCGCGACGGCGACCACGTGCCGTCGTCGGTGACGCGCGAGGACCGCAGACCGTGGGCGGGCGGCCCGGACCGGCGCACGACGATCAAGGCGGACGCCACCGCGCTGCCGTACCGGGACAACGCGTTCTCCCTGGTGACGGCCCGGTTCTCGCTCTACAACCTGGGCGATCCCGATCATGTGCTGCGGGAGCTGCTGCGGGTGTGCCGGCCGGGCGGGCGGGTGGTCATCGCCGACCTCGTCCGCGGCAACCTCGCCGGCCCCGAACGCGACCGGATCGAGCGGCTCCGCGACCCCGACCATCCCGGCACCCCGTCCATCGCCCGGCTCACCGAGATGATCACCTCGGCGGGCGGCAGCATCCGGCGGCTCGACGTGTTCACCGTGGAACGTCCCGCGGAGCCGTGGCTCGCCGGGGCCCGCGACGACGCCGCGGCCGACCGCATCCGCATGGCCCTGCTCAACGAGGTGGACGGCGGCCCGAAGACCGGTTCGAAGCCCCGCATCATCGGCGGCGAGCTCTGGTTCACCCAGTCCTGGGCGCACGTCGCCGCGGAACCGATCCCCTAGGGAACGAGAACGGCCGCGCCCGTGAAGCGGTCCGCGGCCAGGTCGCCCAGGGCGCGGTCCGCGTCGTCCAGCGCGTAGGTGTGCGTCGTGACGGCGACGTCGAGGCGCGCGGCGAGCATCAGGAACTCCTCGCCGTCCGCGCGGGTATTCGCCGTCACCGAGCGGACCTGCCGCTCCTGGAACAGGTACCGCTCGTAGTCCAGGGACGGCACGTCGCTCAGGTGGATCCCGGCGATGGCGCACGTCCCGCCGCGGTCGAGGCGTTCCAGCGCGGTGGCCACCAGCTCCCCCGCCGGCGCGAAGACGATCGCCGAGTCCAGCGGGGCCGGGGCCGCGTCGAACGAGTCGCCCGCCCAGGACGCGCCGAGGTCGCGGGCCAGCTCGCGGGCGGCCGGGCTCCGGGTGAAGACGTGCACGTCGGCGCCCTCGGCGACGGCGATCTGGGCGGCCAGATGAGCGGAGCCGCCGAACCCCCAGATGCCGAGCCGCCCCCCCGGCGGCAGGGCGGAACGGCGCAGCGCCCGGTACCCGATGATCCCCGCGCACAGCAGCGGGGCGGCTCGCACATCGTCCAGCTCGGGGGGCAGCGCGTAGGTGTAGGCGTCGACGGCGAGCGCGTAGTCGGCATAGCCGCCGTGCGCGTCCCAGCCGGTGTAGACCGAGGCCGGGCACAGGTTCTCGGCGCCCCGGCGGCAGAAGCGGCAGGCGCCGCACGTCCCGCGCAGCCACGCCACGCCGACACGGTCACCACGACGATGCAGAACGCCGGGGCCCGCGCCGGCGACCTCCCCGACGATCTCGTGGCCGGGCGTCACGCCCGGCAGGTGGACGGGCAGGTCGCCCTCGGCGACGTGCAGATCCGTCCGGCAGACGCCGCAGGCGAGCACGCGGACCAGCAGCTCGCCCGGGCCAGGTGAAGGCACGTCCCGGTCGGCGCGCCGCAGCGGCCCCGCCGCGATCGGGGACGGCTTCTCGACCACCCACGCGCGCATCGCGGTCAGGACGGCGTCAGCGGCAACTCGAACCAGACGGCCTTGCCGTCCGAGATCGGCCGGGCACCCCACCGGGTGGCGAGCTGGTCGACCAGGTACAGGCCGCGCCCGCCCTCGTCGGTCTCGCCCGCGCTGCGGATGCGCGGCAGCCGCATGTCGGAGTCGAACACCTCGACCCAGATCGCGTCGGCGCCGCGCCGCAACCGGAGCCGGAACTCCTTGGTCGGCGGCTCGCGGCGACCGAGGTCGGCGCCGAGGTTCCAGTCGTCCTCGCCGAAGTCGCCGCCCTCGAACGCACCGGCCTCGAACGAGTCGGCGGACGTCCCGGTGCCGAACTCGGTGTTGAACTGGACGGGCGGCGGCGCGCTCAGCGGCTCACCGCCCCGTCCGGGCGGCCCGGCCGGGACCGGGACGACCATCTCGCGGCGCGGCGCCGGGGTGGCGGTGGCGTGCAGGACGACGTTCGTGACGACCTCGGAGACGAGCAGGCAGGCGAGTTCGGCCTGCTCGTCGAGCATCCCCCAGGTCGCGAACGCGTCGGCGGCCATCCGGCGGGCCTCCGACACCATGATCGGCTCGGCGGTGAAGGTGCGCTCCTCCACGGCCAGTTCCTCGCCGGCGGTGCGGATCACCACAATGGCGACGTCGTCGTCGATGTCGCCGGGCACCGCGTCGTAGGCGGCGTTGGCGATCGCCTCGACGCCGGCGCGCGCGACCTTGGCGACGGCGGTGCGGACGAGCTCCCGCGACTCCTCGCGGGTGTAGTAGTCGCCGTCGTCCTTGGGCCGCCGGTCGATGAGGCCGTCGGTGTAGAGGACGAGGGTCGAGCCCGGCTTCAGCTCGGTCGTCTCCTCGTTGAAGAGGATCTCCCCGCCCATGCCGGGGGCGCGCAGGCCGAGCATGCCGCCCTGGCTCTCGAACGCCAGCTCGCCGACCTCGCCGTCCACGATCAGCAGGGGCGGGTCGTGCCCGGCGTTGGCGAACTCCAGGACGCGCGACCACGCGTCGTACACGAAGTAGGTGCAGGACACGAGCGGCGGCCGGACGAGGTCGTCGCTGTTCCAGCCGGACCGCATCCGCTCGGGCCGCGTCATCGTCCGGACCCACTCGTCCAGCTTGCGCAGTATGTCGGCGGGCGGCTTGTCGTCCTGCGCGAAGGCGCGCAGCGCAGCGCGGAGCTGGCCCATGACGGCGGCGGCTCGGGCGCCGCGCCCCTCCACGTCGCCGATGACGAGGCCGACGCGTCCGGCCGACAGCGGGATGACGTCGTACCAGTCGCCGCCGACCTGTGTCTGGATGCCGTGGCCGTGCGACTCCAGCGGGCGGGCCGGCTCGTACCGCCAGGCGATCTGCAGGCCGTCCAGCGGAGGCGGCCGGTCGCCGGGCAGGAGGTGCTTCTGGAAGGCGAGCGCGGTGTCGCGCTCCTCCTCGAACAGCAGCGCGTTGTCGACGGCGAGCGCGACCCGGCTGGCGATGGCGCCGATCAGGTCGCGGTCGAAGCCGTCGTAGTGCGGGTCGGGCCGCTTGGACAGGTTCGACAGGGCCAGGCTCATCACGCCGAGCAGCTCGCCGCGCACCAGGAGCGGCGCGGAGATCACCGAGGTGATGCCCATCTCGGTGCCGAGCCGCTGGGACGACTCGGTCGGCGCCGCGAACCGGTGCTGGATCATGTCCTCGACGAGGATGGCGTCGCGGCGGTCCATCGCCTTGGCGCTGAAGTGGCCCGGCGGGTAGGACACGGGCTCGCCGACGTCGGCCCAGGTGCCGGGCGGCGGCTCCCAGCCGCCGGCGTGCCGGGACACCCGCCGGTAGAGCCGGTCGCCGCTGTAGAGGTCGATGAAGCAGTGGTCGGCGAACTGCGGGACGAGGGTGTCGGCGACGCGCCGGAGGGTGCTCTCCAGCTCCAGCGACCCGGCGAGCCGCTCGCCGATCCGCTCCATCAGGCCGTAGCGGTCCTGCTCGCGCTGGTTGGAGCGGAGCGCCTCCCGCGCGAAGATCACGGTGCCGTCGACCGCACCGGACGGGTGCCGCAGCGGGACGGCGTGCGCGCGCGTGTAGACGGTGGTGCCGTCCGCGCGCAGGTTGCAGAAGGTCCCCTCCCAGACACCGCCCTTGAGGACGTGCTTGGCCAGCTCGGTGGCCTGCTCGTGGTCCTCCTCGGCGATGCCCAGCGACAGGATGGAGTGGCCGATGATCTCGTCGCCGCCGAAGCCGAACAGCTGGCGGGCGAAGGCGTTGCCGTAGATGACGTTGCTGAAGCGGTCACAGACGATGACCGCCATCTCCATCTGGTTGAGGACGGTCTCGGGCGGCAGATGCGCCTCGTCAGGCGCTTCCCCCCAGTGGTTCATCTCCCCATCCCGATAACAGTCGCGATCCTCGCCCCGATGATCACCGCGCGTCGCGGCACGGACGTCGTACGTGTTTGCCTCGTCGTATTGAACGACGAACCGGCCGCTGGGATACGCCCTGGAGACACGAAGCTGTGGAGATCTTCGGTATAGACCGTCGAGGCGGGTGCGCGCACGCCGTTCGTGTCAGCGCTGGCTGACGAAGACGTGCTCGGCGATGTCGCGCCGCAGCTCGGTCGCGGGACTGTCGTCCTCGTCGTCACTGATCACCCGCACCCCGTCGTCGGTCGCCCGGAGAATCACCTCTCGTCCCGGTTGTATCCCTATCTGCTTGAGTCTAAGCATCAGGTCGCTGTCGCTCTGCACCTGCTCGCTGATCCGCCGGATCACCGCGGCCGCGCCCGCCGGGCTCGCCACGGCGGTCATCACCGAGAGCGGGGCGGAGTCGGCGTCGTCGCCGTGTCCGCCCAGTTCGTCCAGGCCGGGAATGGGGTTGCCGTGCGGGCAGGCGGTCGGGTTGTCCAGCAGCGCGACGAGACGCCGCTCGACCTCCTCCGACATCACGTGCTCCCACCGGCACGCCTCGATGTGGACGTCCTCCCAGGGCAGCCCGATGACGTTGACCAGCAGACATTCGGCGAGGCGGTGCTTGCGCATGACGCGGGTCGCGAGACCGCGTCCGCTATCGGTCAGCTCGAGGTGCCGATCGCCTTCGACCCGCAGCAGCCCGTCGCGCTCCATCCGCGCGACCGTCTGGCTCACCGTCGGGCCGCTCTGGGAGAGCCGCTCGGCGATGCGCGCGCGAAGGGGAATGATCCCCTCCTCTTCCAGCTCGAAAACCGTCCGGAGGTACATCTCCGTGGTATCGATCAGGCCGTGTGAGGTCACAGCTCCCTCCAGTCTTATTTGCAGAAGTCTACTTGCATCGGCCCCGGGTCGCCGGGGCACGCGAATATCCCTCTGAAGCCGGGTACAGGGGAACGCAAGATGAACGCGAAACCTTCCCAGGACGCGGAACCGTTCCTGCCGGAGACGCCCGAGGAACGATCCGATCTCGACGCGCTGCGCCGGGCCGCCGCGGACTGCCGCGGCTGCGGCCTCTATGAGAACGCCACCCAGACGGTCTTCGGTGAGGGCTCGCCGGGCGGCCGGGTCGTGCTCGTCGGCGAGCAGCCCGGCGACCAGGAGGACCGCAAGGGCCACCCGTTCGTCGGCCCGGCCGGACGCGTCCTCGACCGGGCGCTGGAGGAGGCCGGGATCGAGCGCGGCGACGTCTACGTCACGAACGCCGTCAAGCACTTCAAGTTCAGGCGGCAGGAGGGCGGCAAGCGGCGCATCCACGAGGCGCCGAACGCCGGCGAGATGCGGGCGTGCCGCCCCTGGCTGCTGGCCGAGCTGCGGCTCCTCGATCCGGACGTTGTGGTCGTGCTGGGCGCCACGGCGGGCAGGGCGCTGCTGGGCTCGTCGTTCCGCGTGACGAAACAGCGCGGGCGCCTGCTACCGCTGCCGGATCTGGAGACGATAGGGACCCCTGCCGCCGCGCGCGAGATCGGCGACGAGCCGCCCGGCGAGGCCGACACGCGGCTGCTCGCGACCGTCCACCCGTCCGCGGTCCTGCGCGCCGAGGACCGCGACGCGATGTACGCCGGGCTGGTCGACGACCTGAAGCTCGCCGCCTCAGCCCTCCGCTAGGACGTGGGCTCGCCGCGGGGTTCCGCGCTCGGCGATGACACCGGCACGGTCTCGGCGGTGCGGGTGTCGTAGCGGAGCAGGGCGGGGACGGCGAATCCCGCCACGACGACCAGTGCCGCGCAGGCGAGGCCGCCGCCCACCCAGGACGCGGTGGCGCCGGCGACGCTCGCGGTCGCGCCCGCCCGGACGTCCCCGAGCCGGGGCCCGCCCGCGACGACGACGGTGAACACGCCCTGGAGACGTCCGCGCATCCGGTCGGGTGCGTAGGTCTGCAGCATCGACTGGCGGAAGACCGACGACACGAGGTCGGCCGCGCCGCCGACGGCGAGCAGCACGACCGCGAGCCACAACCGGTGGGACAGCCCGGCGGCCGCCACCGCCAGCCCCCAGATCGCGATGGCCGTGACCAGGGCGATCCCCTGCTTGTGCACCCGCCCGATCCAGCCGGACGACAGCCCGCCGGCGAACGCGCCCACCGCGATCGCGGCGAACAGGTAGCCGACCGCCCCCTCGCCGCCGAACCGTGTCTCGGCCACCTCGGGGAACAAGGCGCGCGGCATGGCGATCGCCATCGCGATGATGTCCACGACGAAGGACATGAGCAGGACGGGCTGCGTGACCAGGTACCGGAGCCCGTCGAAGACCGACCGCAGCCCCGGCGAGCCAGTGACGTCGCCGAGCGGCGGGACCGGCGGCAGGCGCAGCGCCGCGTACAGCACGACCGTGAACAGCACGGCGTCGAGCGCGTACGCCGCCGCGTAGTGCCAGTGGGCCAGGAGCACACCGGCGAACAGGGGCCCGGCCAGCATCCCGAACTGGCTCGCGGTGAAGTTGAGCGTGTTGGCCGCCGGGACGAGCGGCCGGTCGATCAGCCGGGGAATGATCGCGCTGCGGGTGGGCGAGGACACGGCGAAGCCGACCGCCTGGAAGGCCACCACTCCCATGATCAGCGCGAGGCTGCCGACGTCCAGCAGCGCCTGGACGAGCAGCAGCAGCGTCGCCGCCCACATGACGCAGGAGGAGGCGAACAGCAGCCTCCGCCGGTCCATGTGGTCGGCCACCGCGCCGCCCCAGAGCCCGAACACGATCAGCGGGACGAGGTTGACGATGCCCAGCACGCCCACCCAGAAGGACGACCTCGTCATGTCGTACACCTGGACGGGCACGGCGACGGCGGTCACCTGGAACCCGACGAACGAGACGCCCTGCCCCAGCCACAGCCGCCGGTAGGCGGGGTGGCCCAGCGGCCGGGTGTCGATCGCGAGCCGCCGCAGGCGCCCGCGGCGGGCCCCGGCGCGGGGTCTCGCGGGTTCCTCCGGTTCGGAGTCGCCCTGCTCGGAGGACTCGGTGGTGTCAGGACGGTCGGCGGGGGTTCGGTGCTGTTCCGCTGTCACGGGGACAGTCTCTCCAGCACCCACCCCTCCTTGTCGTCCGGGGCCGTGCGCCGGTAGCGGATTCGATCATGGAGGCGGTCGGGACGGCCCTGCCAGAACTCGATCGACTCGGGGGCCACGCGGTAGCCGCCCCAGAAGTCCGGCAGCGGGACGGCGTCGGCGGCGTCCTCGTCCGGCGCCCCCGGCGGCCGGCCCTCCGCCGGGTCCGGCCAGCGCTCGGCCAGCTCGGCGTAGCGGCGCTCCAGCACGTCCCGCCCGGAGATGACGCCCGACTGCTCCTCGCTCGCCCAGGCCCCGAGCCGCGACCCGTACGGCCGGGTCCGGAAGTAGGCGGCCGAATCCTCCCGGGACAGCCGGAACACCGGCCCCGCCACGCGCACCTGCCGGTACATCGCGTGCCAGGGGAACACGAGCGCCGCGCGCGGGTTCTCCGCGAGGTCGCGGCCCTTGTGGGACGAGAAGTTGGTGAAGAACCGGAAGCCCTGCGGCCCGTACCCCTTCAGCAGGACCGTGCGGGCGCTCGGGACACCGTCGCCCGACGCGGTGGCGAGCACCATCGCGTTCGGCTCGATCAGCCCGGAGGCGTGCACGTCGGCGAACCACGCGGCGAAGAGGGCGAGCGGATCGGCAGGGAGCGCCGACTCCGACAATTCGCCCCCCTCGTAGGATCTGCGGAGCCGTGCGGGATCGGGCGTTGGGGAATCCACAGCGTCAGAGCCTCTCACCTGGGTCTTGTGCAACTCACATGACCCCTGGGTACTGGTCGGTAAGGCGGACAGGGTTCAATGGCACGGCACCGCCTTATCACTCTGGGAAAGGCAGGACGACATGTCCGACTTCAAACCCGGTCTCGAGGGGGTCGTCGCCTTCGAGACCGAGATCGCCGAACCGGACAAGGAGGGCGGCGCCCTCCGCTACCGGGGCGTCGACATCGAGGAGCTCGTCGGCCGCGTCTCCTTCGGCGACGCCTGGGGCCTCCTCGTGGACGACAGTTTCGACCCGGGACTGGCCCCCGCCGACCCGCACCTGCTCCCGGTCACCTCCGGTGATGTCCGGGTGGACGTGCAGAGCTCCCTCCCCACCCTCGCCACCGCGTACGGGATGAAGCCGCTGCTCGACATCTCCGACGAGGAGGCCCGCGCCGACCTCGCCCGAGTATCGGTGACGGCGCTGTCGTTCGTCGCGCAGTCGGCCCGCGGCGTCGGTGTTCCCATGGTGCCGCAGAGCCGGATCGACGAGGCGAAGACCATCACCGAGCGGTTCATGGTCCGCTGGCGCGGTGAGCCCGACCCGAAGCACGTCCGGGCCATCGACGCGTACTGGGTGTCCGCCGCAGAGCACGGCCTGAACGCCTCCACCTTCACCGCCCGCGTCATCGCCTCCACCGGCGCGGACGTGGCCGCTAGCATCTCCGGCGCTATCGGCGCCATGTCCGGCCCGCTGCACGGCGGCGCGCCCGCCCGCGTCCTGCCGATGATCGAGAAGGTCGAGCAGCTCGGCGACGCCCGCAAGGTGGTCGCCGGCATCCTCGACTCCGGCGAGCGGCTGATGGGCTTCGGCCACCGCGTCTACCGCGCCGAGGACCCGCGCGCCCGCGTGCTGCGCCGCACCGCCAAGGAGCTGGACGCGCCGCGCTTCGAGGCCGCGAAGGCCCTGGAGGACGCCGCGCTGGCAGAGCTGCGCGAGCGCCGCCCGGACCGTCCGATCGAGACGAACGTGGAGTTCTGGGCCGCGGTCATCCTGGACTTCGCCGAGGTCCCGACCGCGATGATGCCCGCGATGTTCACCTGCGGCCGCACCGCCGGCTGGGCGGCGCACATCCTGGAGCAGAAGCGCACCGGACGCCTCGTCCGGCCGAGCGCCCGGTACACCGGCCCCGGCAGCCGTTCCATCGGGGACGTGGCGGGCGGAGCGGAGATCCTCAAGCGCTGACCCGTCCCCCCGCACGACGCGCCTTGAGGCCCCCGGCCCGGACCGGGGGCCTTTGCCGTGTCCGGGGCCTACTCCGGCGCGTTCCCGCCCTTCTCGCCCCCGGGCGGGCAGTCGGCCCTGCCCTGCCGGCCCGCGATGAGGCGGCCGCAGACCTCCTTCACCTCGGTCGTGCCGTCCTGCTTGATCGTCGCGAGGATGACCGGCCGGTCGATCACCTGGTGGCCGGTACCGCGGGAGCCGAACCGCAGCACGCCGCTGGCCCCGTTGCGCAGGACGTCGTGGTCCGGGTCGTTCAGCGCCGCGAACACCGACCCCGCCGACGGCAGCGCCTTCTCCTGCCAGTACACCTTGCTCGCCACGGTCGCGACGAGCGTGGCGGCGTCGTAGCCGACGGCGGCGCGCGTGATCGACGGCCGCTGCCCGGACCCCTGGTCCTCGTCGGTCATCTCCCGGACGGCAGGGTCGTAGTCGGAGTAGAAGGTCTGCGGCGACTGGTCGCCGATCCACCGCCACGTCCACGCCTCCCGCGCGGCCAGCGGCGTGAAGTACAGGTCGAAGGTGTTCTTGCGGCCGATGTCCTCGGCGTTGTCGCTGACGTACTTGGCGATCTCGTCGTCCGCCAGGACCAGCGGGCGCTTGGGGCAGGACAGTTCGAGGACGTTGATGAACGAGCGGAACTCGTCCGAACGTCCGGCGTAGTAGAACAGGTCGGGCTGGTCCTGGCACGCCTCCCGGACCGACCTGTTCAGTTCGCCCGGGTTCTTGTAGGGGCGCATCAGCGCCTTGCCGGGCCGGAACGCCTTCTGGAAGTCGGTGGCCAGGTTCCCGCTGTACAGGTCGTCGGGGTCGCCGTCGTAGATGACCACCGCGTCGTCGACCTTCCTGCCGCCGACGTCGCCGTGCCGCGCCCAGTACGCGGCGTGCGCCGCCGTCCGCGAGTTCGGGGACGCGAGCCGGAAGTAGTACGGCGAGTAGCCGGCGTCGCCGTCCAGCAGGGCCGTCCCGTCGTAGCTGTTGGCGGTGCCGACGAGGGGCAGCGCCGATTTGGCCAGCAGCTTGATCGCCTGCTGCGTCTGCCGCCGGCTCTGCTCGAAGCCGATCACCGCGACGATGGAGCGGTCCTTCAGCGCCCGCCTGCGGATCTGGTCGGCGACGTGCTCGGCGTAGCGGAACCTGGCGCCCGCGTTGGCGATCAGCACCCGCAGCCGCAGGTCGTCGCCCTCGGCGGCGTCGTTGAACCGCTTCTGCGCGATCGCCAGCCCGATCAGCTCGCCCTGCACCCCGGCGAGCAGGTCGATCCGCTTGTTCTTGATGGACGGGTCGGCGGTCACCGGGCCCAGGTAGACGACCGTCGCGTACGGCTTGCCGGACTCCTTGACGTGGTCGTTCTGCGCCTCGATCGCGTCCAGGACCTTGTTCAGCCGGTTGTCGTTGTTCTTGCCGCCGGAGTCCTCGCCGAAGCGGTAGGACCCGTCGGTGACGCCGACGCATTCGCCGTTCGCCATCCGCCTGATGCCGAACGGCGAGCAGTACTTCACCACCTGGACCGAGATCACGCTGATGGAGGCGGCGGCCACCGCGACCATCGCGATCCACGGCAGCGCCGGATGGGTGAGCCGGGGGCGGCGCCGCACCGGCCGGACCGGCGGCAGGTCGCCGCCCGGGTCGCGGGTGATGTCGACGCGCAGTTCCCTGCGCGAGCCGAGGACGCCGACGCGGCGCTGCTCCCGGGTGTAGCGGTCCCACAGGCCGCGCGCGGCGATGACGCTCTGCGGCTCGCCGGACGACATGTCCACCCGGACGGCCTGCGCGAGCCGGTCGACCAGCCGCGGCCCGGACGGGGCGGACGGGTCGTCGTCGGCCGGCGCGGTCGGGTCGACGCCGGCGACGACGATCAGCGGGTCGAACCCGGGCAGCCGGCCGGTCATCTGGCTGTCGGCGCGGACCCGCTCGACCAGCTCCACGAACGTCACGCCGGGGTGCCCCGCGGACAGGTGCTCGAAGATCAGCACCGGGTAGCGGACCCGTGCCCACGCCGCCCGCCGGTAGTCGCGCCGGTAGTTGCGGCGCAGGTCCTCCAGGAACGCGGCGACGAGCAGCAGGTCGAGCTGCTCGCCGTGGTCCTCCGGCTCGACCGGGCGCGGGTCGAACACGCCGAGCGCGAAACCGAGGAAGCCGGTGGAGTCGCGGTCGACGTAGGGCTGGCGGAGGAACCAGCTGAACCTCCGCACGCCGTACCAGCCGCGCGTCCGGGCGAGGATCTGCACGGTCACGAACGCGAGCCCGATCACGGCGGCGAGCACGGCGGACGCGAGGTCGAGCGCCGCCGCCGTCCCCGCGCTGATCAGCGCGACGACCGCGATCCCGATCGGGGCGATCTGCTCCAGGAAGGACAGGAACGTGGCGGGCCGGCTGCGCACCTCCTCCAGGTCGCGCAGGACGTCCCGGCCGCGCCGCCGGATCACCCGGTTCAGCTCGCGGCGCCGCGCGTTCTCGTTGTCGCCGACCGGCGGATGCGTCAGCCGCCGCACGAGCTGGTGGTTCTCCCGCTCGGTGGACGACGCGCCGCGCGGCGCCGGACGGTCCCCGGCGAGTCGGATCTCGCGCAGGTCGCGCAGCCACAGCGCCATCTCCAGCAGCGGGAACCGCAGTCCCGGCTCGCCCCGGGCACGGCTGCTCGGCTGCGACAGCTCGCGCTTGGCCTCCCGCAGCACGCCCGCGACGTCGGTGGCCGGGGTCTCGGCGGCGATGTGCGACACCGGGGCCCGCTCGTCCTCGCACCGGGACTTGAGCATCTCGGCCGCGTGGGACGCGGCGCGGCCCGGTCCGAGCAGGAGCAGCAGCGGCCGCAGCCGCTCCCGCCACCGCCACGGCGGTCGCTCCCGCAGCCGTTCGAACAGGTCGAGCACCCCGCGGAGCCGATCCTCGCTCAGGATCCGGTCGCCGTCGCCCGCCATGCGCCACGCCTCGCTCTCTCGCTCGCCTCCGCCCGGCCGCTCCCCCACCGCCGCCCTTTCGAAGATTGGACGCGCCGGGCAGCGAAAAAGATCGAAAATTTCCACTGATCATGCGACCGAGCATGAAACTCGGCCACTTTGTCATCATTGGCGCCATGAGTGAAGACCCCGCCGGCCGCGACGAGCCCCTGGAAGGCGACATCGGTCCCGCGTCCGGCATGGCGGCTCCCACGGCGCCGAAGCCCGACGCCGCCGAGGAGCTGCGCCGGTACGAGGCGGAGCGCGAGGAACGCCGCCGCCGCACCAACGCCGTGTCCGGCCGGATCGCCGTGATCGCCGCCGCCCTGTTCCTGGCGTTCCTGACCTACGACTCCGTCAACACGGCCATCGAGGCGCACTCCAAGGGCGACGACTGGCTCTACCCGCCCGCCGTGATCGCCGGGGTCTGCACGGCAGCACTGGCAGCCCTCCTGACCTGGACCCGACGCCGCCGGCGCAACTGACCTCAGCCGCCATCACGGGCCGGGCGGCCGGAGGGCGCTCTGCGCCCGGAGGTCGCACGGTCCGCCGGGCGGGAGGCCGTTTCGCGAGACGCGGAGCGGATCGGGAAACGGCCTCCCGCCCGTGACGGGGGTTCCAGGGGGTCGCCCCCCTGGGCAAACACAGGTCAGATAACCTCGGGTGAGTGACCGAAAGCGCGAATCCAAGCATTGACATTCCCGCCAATCTCAAGCCCGCGGACGGCCGTTTCGGGTGCGGTCCGTCGAAGGTGCGGCCCGAGCAGCTCGCCGCCCTCGCCGAGTCCGGTTCGACCTACATGGGGACCTCGCACCGGCAGAAGCCGGTGAAGTCCCTCGTCGGCCGCGTCCGGGAGGGGCTGGCCCAGCTGTTCTCCCTGCCCGAGGGGTACGAGGTCCTGCTCAGCAACGGCGGCACCACGGCGTTCTGGGACGCGGCCGCGTTCGGCCTCGTCCGGCAGCGGTCGCAGCACCTGACGTTCGGTGAGTTCTCCAGCAAGTTCGCCAAGGTCACCACGGGGGCGCCCTGGCTGGGCGACCCGACCGTCATCAGCGGCCCGCCCGGGACGCACCCGGAGGCGTCCGCGGAAGAGGACGTGGACGTCTACGCGTTCACCCACAACGAGACCTCGACCGGCGTCGCGATGCCGATCAGGCGCCCGGCGGGCACGACGGCGCGGGAGGGCCTCATCCTGGTGGACGCCACGTCCGGCGCGGGCGGCCTGCCGGTCGACGTTTCGGAGACCGACGTCTACTACTTCGCGCCGCAGAAGTGCTTCGCGGCCGACGGCGGCCTCTGGGTGGCGCTGGCGTCCCCGGCGGCGCTGGAGCGGATCGACGAGATCGCCATGTCCGACCGGTACGTCCCGGAGTTCTTCAACCTGAAGACGGTCGTGGACAACTCCGCCAAGGACCAGACGTACAACACCCCGGCCGTGGCCACGCTGCTGCTGCTCGCCGAGCAGATCGAGTGGATGAACGGCCAGGGCGGCCTTGAGTGGACGACGTCCCGCACGGCCGATTCGTCCCAGCGGCTCTACACGTGGGCGGAGAAGACGTCGTACACAACGCCGTTCGTGGTCGACCCCGCGCAGCGTTCGCAGGTCGTCGGCACGATCGACTTCAACGACGACGTGGACGCGGCCGCCGTCGCGAAGACGCTGCGCGCCAACGGGATCGTCGACACCGAGCCGTACCGGAAGCTGGGCCGCAACCAGCTGCGCGTCGGCATGTTCCCGGCGATCGACCCGGACGACGTCGAGGCGCTCACCGCCTGCGTCGACTACGTCGTCGAGCGCCTCTAGGCGAACGCCGTGAAACCCTCGGGGGCACCGCGCCGGGCCCCCGAGGGCCGTCCCCTCAGGCGACGGTCAGCAGACCGCCGGTGCCGCCCTCGCGCTCCACGACCCGGTGAAGCAGGCCGACGCGGTCGCTGTCGGCGTCGGAGCGCGTGAAGCCCGTCCACACGCGCGGGTCCATGTCGGTGTCTCGGGCGGTCGGCACGAAGGTGGCCGTCGCGAGCACCTCAGGGAGGTCACGGCGTCCGGGACGGCTTTCCATGCCGACCTTCAGGTAGGTGCCCTCGCGCAGCATGACGGCGGTGGCGAACCGCACCCGCGTGTGCCGCTCCGCCTCACGGAACCAGCGCGGGTTGGACGCCCAGTAGATGTTCTGGTCGGTGTCCACGGCCACGGTCAGCGGGCTGAGCGCGCCGCGGGCCAGGTGCACCTGGGTGGGGCGGTCGCGGTCGACCCAGGCCAGCGCGACCCGTCCGACCAGGGCTTCGAGGACCCCGGTGACGTCGGACGGGGTCCGGCAGCCGGCCAGCAGCTGGAAGACGGGCTCGCTGTCGGTCGTGCCGGACGCGGGCGGCGGCGCGAACCGGGCACGCAGGCCGGCTGCGTCGATGTCGCCGTTGTGCGTGGCGACGACCCCGGCCGACGGGCCGCCCGTGGCGGGGAACGCGGCGGCGGTGCCGGGGACGACCATCGGGCTGGCGTTGTCCGCCTCCGCCGGGGAGCCCTGCGTCGCCCAGCGGGTGTGGCCGAGCGCGACGGGCGCGCGGTCCAGCTCGGGGAGGAACTCCGGCCGCCAGATCCCGGAGAAGCGCCCGCGGCCCTTCACCACCCGGCAGCTCGCGCCGCCGGTTCCCGGCCCGCCGAGGCCGGGCCAGTCGCCGAGCAGCGCCAGGCCGGCCGAGTCCGTGCCCCGCTCCTCCGCGAGCGTTCCCAGCGTGACGAAGACGTCCGAGGCGAGCCCCGGATCCTCGGCGAAAGGCGAACGCAGCACCCCGAACAATCCGCACATGCAGGATGAGATGCAGATCATGGGCGGGCGGTTCGAGCCGGGTGGCGGGCCGAATAAGCTCGGGGGCGTGAACCGCGCGCCCCAATGGCTGCTTCCCACCGTGCTGACCGCGCTCGTCCTGGCCGTGGTCGTCGGTGCGCTGCTGAGCTGACCGGCGCGAAGTCACATGATCGTCGGGGCGCGGAACGGGGATGATCGGGCCATGACAGCACGCCGCGCCGCCGTCCGCGCCTGTGCCGCGACCGTTCTCGCCGGCACCGCCGTGTGCGTCTTCTCGCCGGCCGCCTCCGCGGGCCCGCCGGCCGCGCGCCGGGACGACAGGGTCGCGTTCACGATCAAGGATCCGCGGATCACCGAGTCCAGCGGGCTCGCGGCGAGCGCGCGGCATCCGGGCGTCGTCTACACCCACAACGACTCCGGCGGCGTCCCGAAGATCTACGCGCTCGGCCCGGACGGGCAGGTCAAGGCCGTCCTCACGGTCGGCGGCGCCGGGGCCCGCGACTGGGAGGCGATGGCGCTCGGCAAGGACGGCCGGGGCCGCCCGGCGATCTTCGTGGCGGACATCGGCGACAACCTCGGTGGCGCGTGGCCGTACGTGACCGTGTACCGGATTCCGGAGCCGTCCAGGCTGCAGAGCCGGACGCTGTCCGCGACCCGGTTCCGGATCAAGTACCCGGACGGGCCGCGCAACGCCGAGACCATGATGATCAACCCGCGCACCAACCGGCTCTTCATCGCCAGCAAGCTGTTCGGCGGCAAGATCTACGAGGCGCCGGCGCGGCTGCGGACCGGCGGGTTCAACGTGCTGCGCAAGATCGGGGACGCCCCGGCCATCGCGACCGACGGCGCGTTCTCCCCCGACGGCCGGACCTGCGTCATCCGCACCTACTTCGGCGCCCGCCTGTACTCGGTGGACGCCGACGGCCGTCCGGGCGAGACGCTGAAGACGATCGACCTCCCCATGCAGTCGCAGGGCGAGTCGGTGACGTTCACGGCCGACGGCAGGTCCCTGCTGGTCGGGTCGGAGGGCAGGAACCAGCCGGTCTACCAGGTTCCGCTCCCGGAGGAGGCGCTGCCGTCGCCGTCCCCGTCGCCCAAGAACGCGGGGAACGGCGGGAACGGCCACCGGGACGCATCCAACACGCGGATCGGGCTGTTCCTCGCGCTCGCCATCGCCGCGGCGGTCGGCTACGGGCTGATGCGGCAACGGCGGTGACGGCCGGGGCCGATGTGACGGGTGCGAATCGGCGGACCTGACCGGCACGATGGAAGTCGGTTTCGGAGGGCGATCGGATCGTGGAAGGGGGCGACGGTCCCGCGGGGACCCGTGTGAGGATGCGGACTGTGGAGCATGAGCTGGTGGGACTCGCGGGTTCCGGCGGGCGGTGGCGTCCCGTCGCCGCCGGTCCGTTCACCGTCCTCGCGGTGGCGCTGGCGCTGCTGCCGATCCGGCCGGTGTGGCTGTGGGCGGCGCTGATCGGCGCCGTCGCGGCGATCCCGTGGCTGCTGGGCGCGGCCCCGGAGGCGCGCCGCCGCCGTCCCCGGCCGTACTGGCGGCTGTCGGCGGCCGGCCTGGAACGTCTCGGGCCCGGTGGGCTGATCATGGTCTCCTACGAGCGGTCCCGGATCGACGGCCTGGCGATCACCACCGGCGACGGCATGCTGACGGTGTTCCACAGGTTCGGGCGCACCGCGGTGGGCGGGATGACCGCGATGGGCCTGGAGCCGCTCGCGGTGTTCGTGACGGCCCGCCGGCTCGGCATCCCGATGCACGTCCTGGACGGCGAGGCGAACGACCTCCTCGATCCGGCGCTCGACGAGGCCCTGCGCGCGTCCGGGCTGGAGGACGACGTGCCCGGGGGCGGCCCGCTGCCACGCGACCACGTGGCCGAGAAACGGCTGCTCGACCAAGAGGCGGCCCTGCTGGCGGCGGCGCACGAGCCGCCCGCCGAGACGGCCGCCGCGGCCGGGCGGACGCGCGACGAGCAGCGGCTGGACACTCCGGAACCGCTGCCCAGCCGCCGCCGGATCGTGCTCCTCGGCGCGCTCACCGCGCTGCTCGGCTCCGTCATGATCATCCGGATCGCGGTGGACGGGACGGGCGAGTTCGGCGCCCGGCTCGCCGCGGGCTGCTGGGCGCTCGCCGCGGCCGGCGGCGTCCTCGCGGCGCGCCGCCGGCTGCTGCGGGCGGCGCAGATCCGCTGGACGATCACCGCGGAGCGGCTGCGGGTGCGGGCCCGCCCCGGCCGCCGCCGGGAGATCCAGGACCTTCCCGCGGGGGACGTCGCCGCGGTCGTCGTCGGGCCCGGCCTTCGCCTCGACCCGCTGAGCGGCGAACCGCGCCGGGCCGACCTCGCCGCGCTCGCGTTCGGGCACCGGCTGGAGCTCGTCGCCCGGCTGCCCGCGCACGGCCTGGACGGCTTCCAGCTCGCGCACGCCCTCGACGACCACGGCTACCGGGTGATCACGCCGGGCGCGAAGGCGCCGCGCCGCCCCGACTACGGGCTGGAAGGGCTGCCGGAGATCTTCGCGCAGGTGCCCGGCGGGCGGCTCGTCGTCGCCGACGACGGGCTCGGCTGGGCGGACGCCGCCGGCGACGTCGTCCTGAAGATGCCCCAGGACCGCATCGGCGGCATCGAGCTGCTGACCATCGCCGGGCACGCCTGGGTCCGGCTGTACGACTCCGACGGCGACGAGTTCTTCGCCGCGCCCCTGTCGGCGCTGCGGATCTCCCGCACCGACCTGCGCGACTCCGCCCGCCGCGCCGGGCTGCCCGTCAACGACGCCGAATACGACGCCTACCTGAGCGCCGCGTTCCATTCGGCCGTGTCCACGCTCGCCGCCGATCCTGCACCCGCCGCAGCTCCGGTGCCCGCGCAGAGCGTGGGTTCCCCCTCCCAGCCCGATCTCGCGGAGGGGCACGACTTCACGTTCCCGGTCTCCGCACCACCCAGCCCTGCCACGGCACCAGGTGCGCTCTTGGACGCGACCCGCCGCTCCCGCATCGGCACGTACGGGATGAGCGTCCTGCTATGCGAGGCGGTCGCGCTGCTGGGTGCGGTCTGGCTCGGCCCAGACCTGGGCGGGTTCAACGCCACGGCGAGCTGGTCGGTTCCCCTCGGGTTCGCCATCGGGCTCTTCGGCTACTGGCTGTACGACCGAAACCGGTCGCAGCTGCGCGTGTCGTCCGCCGGTCTCGCCGTCGTCACCCGGCGCGGCAAGGTCGAGTGGGATCTGGCCCGCGACCGCATCGGCGGCGTCGGCATCGACGAGGCGGCCGAGCGGATGCCCCGGCTCGTGGTGTGGGGGCCGTCCGGGCGGGTGCTGCGGCAGATCACGTTCCCGCCCGACCTGGACGAGCTGCGCCGCGCCTGCGAACGCTACGGCGTCCCCTGGGGGCCGCCGGACGCCGACCGTCCCGCCCCTCCGCCGCCGGAGCTCTGACGCAGCGACCACGTCTTCAGCGACTCGTACGTCACCTGGCTGTAGTCCTTGCCGGGCAGGTGGCTGCGCATCAGGTGCACGGAGTCGGCCGTCCACGACACGCCCGCGAACGATGACAGCGCCTCGACGAGCCATCGCACGTCCACCGGGCGCCGGGTCCGCGCCAGCGTCATGTGCGGGCGGAACCCCTTGTGCTTGTCGGGCAGCGTCCCGACGCGGCGGCCGGCGGCCGTGGTGGACGCGGCCAGCCGCGCCAGGCTGCGCCGGTCGCCGTACAGGCCCGTCCACAGGACGCGGGCGTGGGCGCCATTGGCCGGGAACGCGCCCGCACCGGCCAGCGACAGCGTCATCCGCTCGTGCCGGCGGGCGGCGCGTTCCAGCCTGGGGAGCAGCTTGTCCAGGGTGCGGTCGTCGACCTCGCCGAGGAACGTCAGCGTGACGTGCAGCAGGTCGCGCCGGATCCAGCGCAGGTCGGGGAGCGCGTCGAGGTGCGGCCTGACGGCCTCCTCAAGCTCGTCCAGCACGTCCGGCGGCGGGACGAGCGCCACGAAAAGCCTCATGAGAGCGTCCGGAGGGCCACCCCGCCAGCTTTTCAGCAGGTGGCGCCCGTTGTCACGCGGATAGGCGGGACGGCCTTCATCCTTCGGCGGCCCGGGCGCGGCGGAACCGGGCCAGCGCGGGACGCACCCGCCCCCGCTCGTCCGGCGCCCACCGCAGCGCCAGCACGCCCACCGCGGCGGCGGCGACGGCGGAGATCAGCCCGCCGAGGATCAGGCTCATCCGCGCGCCGAAGTGCTCGGCCAGCCAGCCGATCGTGGGTGCGCCCACCGGGTTCGTCCCGAGGAAGACGAGCATGTAGAGGGCCATCACCCGGCCGCGCATCTCCGGCGCGACGCCGAGCTGGACGGTCGCGTTCGCCGCCGTGGTGATCGTCATCATCGCGATGCCGGTCGGGACGAGCAGCACCAGGAACGACCAGTACGTCGGCATGAGGCCGGTGAGGACCTCCAGCGTCCCGAACGCCAGGCCCATCGCCACCAGCAGCCGCAGCCGGGGCCGCGCCACGCGGCGGGCGGCCAGCAGGGCGCCGCTGAGCGCGCCGAGCGCCAGCATGCTGGACGCCAGGCCGAACGCGGACGCGTCGGTGTGGAAGACCTCCTTGGCGACCAGCGCGACCGTGGTGGTGAAGTTCATGCCGAACATGGCGAGGAACCCGATGAGGATCAGGACGAGCATCAGGTCCCGGCGTCCGCGCACGTAGCGGAGCCCCTCGCGGAGCTGCCCCTTGGCGCGCTTGACGGGGACGGCGTGACGCAGCTCGTCGGTCCGCATCGCGTACAGGCTGAAGAGGACGGCGCCGAACGACGCCGCGTTCACCAGGAAGACCGGGCCGGTGCCGATCAGCGCGATCAGCACGCCCGCGACGGCCGGGCCGAGCAGCCGGGCGCCGTTGAAGGTGGCGCTGTTCAGCGCGATCGCGTTCGGCAGGTCGCGCTTGCCGACCATCTCGACCACGAACGACTGGCGGGTCGGGTTGTCGACGACGGTCGCGACGCCGAGCCCGAACGCCAGCAGGTACACGTGCCACACCTGCGCCGAGCCGGACACCGCCAGCAGGCCGAGGATCAGCGCGAGCACGCCCATCGAGACCTGCGTGAGCATCAGGACCCGGCGCTTGGGGTAACGGTCGGCGATGACGCCGCCCCACAGGCCGAACAGCAGCATCGGCAGGAACTGCAGGCCGGTCGTGATGCCGAGCGCGGTGCCGCTGCCGTGGGCGAGGCCGAGTACCAGCCAGTCCTGCGCGACCCGCTGCATCCACGTCCCGGTGTTGGAGACGACCTGGCCTGCCGCGTACACCCGGAAGTTGCTGTTGCGGAGCGACCGGAACATGCCGCCGCTGCGCTCGGCCTCATCGCCAGAGTGCTCCACCGGCTCGCGGACACCCTCTTGGAACGTTCCGCTCGCCTCGGGCACGACACCCGCTCCCTCCCGCCCGAGCGCAACCTCAGCAGGCGGTGCGGCCTCACCAGTCGCCGCAGAATCAGCAGGCGGCGCGGAATCAGCGGGCGGGGTGGAGGTGTCGGCGGCCGCGCGGGTGGCGGGGCGGGGCGGGGTGTGCGCGCTCGGATGGGCGGCCGCGGGGCGACGGCGGCGGGGGCGCGTGGGAGGCGCGGTCAGGGGGGACGGTTTGGCGGCGGCGGTCCGGGGCGGGTGTACGGGCCGCCGGCCGTGGGGGCCGCGCGTCGCGGTCCCCTCCGGTTCGTCGGGGCCTTCGTTAGCAGAAGTCATTACCAAGGCTAACGGTAATCGGAGCGGCCGCATTCCGGCAAGGGCATATCCGGACGATCACACCGGCGGGCCGCCCGAATCCCGCCGCGAGGTCAGGAACGGCTGAGCTTGTCGATGACCGGAGCGGCCCGGCGGAGGATCTCCCGCTCGTCGTCGGTCAGCTCGCCGAGCCGCTGGGCGAGCCACGCCTCCTTGCGGCGCCGTTCGTCCGCGAGCAGGGCGGCGCCCTCCTCGGTCGCGTTCAGCACGACCTGGCGCCCGTCCGTCGGATGCGGGCTGCGCGCGACCAGGCCCCGCTCCTCCAGGTAGGCGATCACACGGGTCATCGACGGCGGCTGCACCTTCTCGTGGTCGGCCAGCTCGCGCGGCGTCATCGACCCGTGCCGCTCGATGGCGGCGAGCGCGGCGAACTGCGTGAGCGAGAGCGGGCTCGGGCCGGCGTCGCCCGCCGCGGACGGCCGCAGCGTGCGCAGCCTGCGCGAGAGCCGCGCGATCGAGATGCGCAGCTCCTCGGCCAGGCCCGGCGCGGACGCCGTGCGGCCCCGGATCGGTGGGGTGGTCATCGTCATTGGTCTCCCGTGCTGCTGCCCATGCTGCCACGCCGCCGCTTGACACACTCACTAAGGCTATTAGCCTCTAAGCTAGCGATATTAAAGGAGGATCGGAATGCCCCGTGCGGGACTGTCGCCGGACGCGGTCGTGGACGCCGCCGTCGCCGTCGTGGACGCCGGGGGTCCCGGTGCCCTCACGCTGGCGGCGGTGGCGGGAAGGGCAGGGGTCGCGACGCCCTCCCTCTACAAGCATGTCCGCAATCTCGCCGAGTTGCGACACCTGGTCACCGCACGCGTGCTGGAAGAGCTGGCCGGACGGCTCGGGGAGGCGGCGCTGGGACGGTCCGGCGACGACGCCGTCCGGGCGCTCATGTACGCCTACCGGTCCTATGTGGTGGAGCACCCGGACCGCTACGGCGCGATGGAGCAGACGTCCGCCCAGGACGACTCCACCGCACGCGACGCCGCGGCGGAACGCATCCTGAACATCCTGTACGGGGCCCTGCGCGGCTATGCGCTGGAGGGCCCGGAGCTCGTGCACGCCGCCCGCTGCCTGCGCTCGGCCGTGCACGGGTTCGCCGTCCTGGAGGCGGCGGGAGGCTTCGGGCTGCCCGCGGACCTGGAGGCCAGTTATGAGCTTCTCATCACCATGGTCATCGGAGGTCTGGCCCAGGGCCGCCACGTAGCCTGATCCCATGACCCCTCCGCGCCGCCCGGACCCCCCGCCGATGCAGACCAACGATGTCCGCATCGCGGCCGCGGGCACGGCCGCCTGGGCGGTGGCACTCGTCGTGCTGCTCATCGTCGGGCTGCCGTCCGACGACCGGTGGTGGCTGTGGGTGTGCGGTGCCGGCGTCGTGATCGGTCTGTTCGCCATGTGGTACACCCCCAGGCTCCAGGCCGGGCGGGCCCGGCAGGAGGCCGACCGCGCCGCCAAGCGCGGAACGGCCGGCTAGGGCTGCAGGTCGTCTTCGGCCAGCAGCATTGGCAGGGTTCCAGGGTCGCGTAGGACGGCCTCCAGCAGGAGCCGGTCGGTCCAGTGCCCCGTGGACCATGCGAGAGCTCGTGCCAGGCCACTGACGTTGCTCGCGTGGATCTGGCCGTCCCTCGTCCACCACGGGACGTTCTGGCCGTCGACGGTCAGGCGCTCATGCGCGAGGTAGCCGGCGGGGGCATCCGGCAGGACGGCCTTGACGAAACCTGGCACCGGACGCTTTTCGCCCTCCGACTCGACCACTCCCGGCACCTCATCGCCCGCAAGGGGCAGGTCGAGCATTTCGGCCAGCCGCACGTCCCTTCCCTGCGCGGCGATGATGAGCGGTTGCCCTTGGAGGAGAGGCAGGACATCGGGGCTGTCCAGGACGAGGGCGTCCGCAGCGTCGACGACCTCGACTTCTCCGTCCACGACTGCACGCACACGGTCGGGCGGCTCAACGACTGCTTCTGGAGTGTCCGCCAAGGCCGTCCACAGCACGCCCAACTGAGCGCGGCTCACGGATCGGTCAGGGTTACCGAGCCGGTCGAGCAACTCTTGGGCGCCCCTGGGCTCGTCGAGCAGGTCCGTGAGCGATGTGCGGACTCCCAGAGCAAGCAGGAGCCGCTCGTCCAAGCCCTCTGGCGCGACGTCGTAGAGGCCGGTCAGGGACTCGTCGCCGCCTAGCCGGAACTCGCCGGGTCTACGGCCGTCCAGAACCGGGTGTCGACTCAGCCACCACGCCGTGTACGACGGGACGGCGACACGCATACCGTTGTGCAGCGTGACGTGGGCGGGATCCACGATCGCGGCCCGCCATGGCGGTTCGGCGAGAACCTTGAGCGCGGCCGTCCAGTCGTCCACGAGTTCCAGATCGCGGACGGCCGCGAACTCGGGAACGAGCGGGGGAAGGTCCTGGGCGCCGATGCGCCGCAGCACGTCGTCCGCCCACAGATCCTCGTCGTCGAGTTCCAGGGTCTCGGCCTCGTCGGCCAGGCCCATGAGGTTCACGTCCTCGGCCTTGGCGAGGGCGAACCCGTCCAAGACGCCGACGGCCGTGAGCGTCTCCGGACCCCACCGCTCCAGCGTCTCGCCGTCCACGACGCCGAACGGCGCGTCCTCCGCCATGAGGCCCCGCAACGGGCTCTCCGGCAGGAGCAACTCACCCGCCGGGTAGAGCTCGCCGTCGTCCCCCGGCAGAGCCAGTTCGGCCAGCCAGGGCTCGTCACCGGGATCGACGTGCGCGGCCGCGGCCAGCCCCAGGACGGCCTCGGCGACCGCGTCCGGGTCCTCGGCCTCGAACGAATCCGCGACGGCCGCACGCACGGCCGCGTCCGCGAGCACGGCCCGCGGCCCCGCCTCGACCGCCCCGAGCCGGAGCAGCAGCGGATGCACGGCCTCCGGATGAACGAATCGCAGGCCCAGCGCTTCCGATCCCGCCGGATCGACGCCATCCGCGATCAACAACCCCCGCGGTCCTCGCACCAGACGACCCGCGTCGCCCGCCAACGGCACCGGCAAGGCCCCCAGAGCGTCCGTGGCGGCCCCTGCGAGCGCTTCGTACATCCGATGCCACCACGCGGGTTCCCGGTCCACAGCGGCCAGCTCATCGATGACGTCGGCCAGTTCCACCCGCCGGACCCCGAGCGCGGCCAGCGCCGGGCTCCGGGCGGGCCACTCCGGCGGCAGCAGGCCGCCGACCACGGCGTCCTCGCCGCCGAGCACGCCGACGAACGCGGCCGGCGCGTCCACGGCGATCGCGTCCCGCCCGCGCGTGCGGTGGGGCAGCAAGGGCGCCTCCGGAAGCCGCTCCCGGATCCCCCGCCGAATCCGCGCGTCGAGTTCCCCCGCCCCGACCGGCCCTGGGACGAGCCCGAGCACCTTCGGCGAAACGGGCAGCTCGCTCAACAACCTCACATAGGCGTCCGCAGCCCGGTCCACGAGGAACTCGGTCAGCGCCCCTGGCGCAACATGCCTCCGATCAGGCGCGAGTGGAAACGACCCAATGAGCAACGCGGGCAGATCAAGCCGTTCGTCGCTGGGCGTGGGCGCATGCAGAACACTCGGCGTGCCTTCCGGAAGGCCGTCCTCAGGCAGGGCCCAACGCACCTGCCAGAAAGGGCGTCCCCGTTCCTCAACCGGACGGTCTTCCAGAAGCGCCGCAGGAATCTCCCCATGCGCCTCGACCGTCCGCCACACACCCCCGTCGATCACCACCTCGCCCGGCGGGCGATGCTCGGCGGTCAGCGTCCGGACGTCCCCGTCAACATCGGTCTCAACGCGCTCCAGGGCAGGCAAGGCCAGCATCAGCGCGGCCCCGACCTGCCCCAGCTGCCGCCGGACCGACCCGACCGCGTCGTCCCGCAACGGCAACCGCACAACCGTGTCGAACCCGTCCGGAACCTCGGGCGGCTCATCCAAGGCGAACGGCAACCGCAGCAACGGAACATGTCCGCCCCGCCGCCGAAGTTCGTCACCGAGCCCCGGAATCGCCTCGGCCAGCCCCCGAGCCCGCTCCAGCGACCACCCGACCCCCGCCGCCCCAGACGCGATGGACGGTTCGTCGGTCACGGCGACGACGGCGGCGAAGCCCACGCCGAAACGGCCGACCGCTCCGGTCTCGTCGCGTTTGGCTGAGGCGCGAAGTGTGGAGAGGGCCTCCACGCCGGCGGCGTCCAGCGGCGCACCCGTGTTCGCCGCCATCAGCACCGGCCGGCCATCGGTGCGGAGGGTCAGGCGGAGACGGCCGGGGGCAGCGGCACGGAGCGCGGCATCGGCGGCGTTCTGGGCAAGCTCGATGACGACGCGATCGCGATAGCCGCCAAGGGCGTGGTCCTCTTCGGCGTTGGCGTCCTCGCGGAACCGCGCCGGCGACTCGGCCCAGGCGCGCAGCACGCGCTCACGCAGGTCCCCGGCGCCGAACACGTCCTCCATGGGATCAGCTGTGGCCGAGAGCCTCGTCGTCCAGTGACGCGGCGTCCTCGTCACCACTCGGCGGGACGATCTCGTAGCCCAGTTCGTCGATGACCGGCGGATTGTGCTCGGAAACGGCCGGAAGGGACACGGCCTCGGAGTGGGCGCCGCAGCCGTGGTCGGCGGAGACGACGCGACCGTCGTCGGGGGCGTACTCGTTGGCGCAGACGCCGAAGACCTGCCGCAGCTCGCCCGCGAGGGCGACGAAGAAGCCGCAGGTGGAGCACTGGGCGGGCGCGGACGCGGCGATCGGGGCGCGCGGGCCGGCGACGCCGTCGTACCAGCGGGTGGCGGCCTCGTCCCGGCCCTCCCGGGACAGCACCCGGACCCGGCCGAGGCCGAGCTCCCACTGCGCCTCGCGGTCGGTGGTCTCGTCCACCTGCGTGAAGCCGGCGGCGAGCCGGACGTCGTCGGGCGCGGTCGGGAGCAGGTCGCCGGGGCCGAGGTCGCCGGGGCGCAGCCGCTCCAGCCACGGCACCCACGGCGGCGCGAGGAGGGCGTCGTCGCCGGGCAGCAGGACGCATTCACTGACCGTGACCGACTTGGCGCGCGACGCACGGGTCACGGTGACGGCCCAGCGCCAGCCCGTGTACGCGGCGTCGAGGCACGTGAAGTAGTGCGTGACCACGCGGTCCGCGTCGGCGCGCACACCGAGGTGCTCGCCGACCCGGCCGGGCCGGGCGGTGTCGGCGGCGGCCTCGCGGGCCAGGTCGACGGCCTCGGCGCAGGCGGTGTCGATGGCGGGCGTACGGGTCCGGCGGGCGGTCCCGGAGGCGGTGCGCGCGGCGGCCGGACGCGCAGGGCTGGACTGACGCTGTGGGCTCACAGGTCAATTCTCGCCCATGCGAGCACGTGGCCGGACACGAGCCCGGGGCGTCGGTGAGGTGAGCCCGCATCCCAGCGGGGAACGTACTCTCAATTGAGCCACTCCAAGGTCCGTGCCTCGACGAAGAGCCGGGACGACCGCAGGGGAGAGATCAGCGCGCATGGGAGACCGCACACGGGCGGGTCGGTCCGTACGCGCCGTCGCCGGTGGTGCGGCGCGGGCGTGCCGCGGCGCCCGCTCGGCCGTGCTGGGGACGGGACGGCTCACCCGCCGCGTCACGCACGCGCAGGGCGCCGGGCGCAGCGGGCTCGGCAGCCTGATCGAGTCGTCGGCGTTCAACTCCGCCGGGGACGCCCTGGTCACGGTCGCCCTGGCGGGAACCCTGTTCTTCGGCCTGGACGTCAACCAGGCGCGCGGCCAGGTCGCCCTCTACCTCGTCGCCACGATGGCGCCGTTCGCGCTCGTGGCGCCGCTGATCGGCCCGGCGCTGGACCGCGCCCGGCACGTCCGCCGGTACGCGATCGCGAGCACGTTCGTGATGCGGGCGCTGCTGTGCTGGGCGATGGCGAGCGCGCTCCCGCACGGCGACCAGGTCACGTTCCTGCCGGCCGCGTTCGGGGTGCTCGTGCTGTCGAAGGCGTTCGGGGTGCTGCGGGCGGCGGTCACCCCGCGCGTCCTGCCGGACGAGATCACGCTGGTGACGGCGAACGCGCGCTCGTCGTTCGCCGGGCTGATCGCCGCGTCGATCACCGCGCCGATCGGGGCCGGTCTCGCCGTCCTGATCGGGGCCGGCTGGGTGCTGCGCATCGGCACGGTCGTGTTCCTGCTGGGCGTCGTGTTCACCATGCGCCTCCCCCGGCACGTGGACGTCCCGGAAGCGGAACCGGCGGCGGACACCTCCGGGAGACCCCGCCGGCTGTGGCGGGCCCTGCCGCGCGTCGGACCGGTCGTCGCGGAGGCGATGCAGGCGAACGCGGCGCTCCGCGCGTTCTCCGGCTTCCTGATCATCTACCTGGCGTTCCTGCTGCGGCAGGAACGGTTCGACCCGGTGTCGCACCACGTCGCGCTCGGCCTGCTGGCGGCGTGCGCGGGGGCGGGCGGGCTGATCGGCACGGCGCTGGGCGCCTGGATGAAGGCGCGGGCGCCCCGGTTCATCGTGTCGGCGACGCTGGCGTCCGTGACCGTCGTGACCGCCGCCGGCGCCGCGTTCTTCGGGCTCTGGGCGGCCCTCGCCGTGGCGACCGCGGCCGGTCTCGGCCAGGTGCTCGGCAAGCTGTCCATGGACGCGGTCGTGCAGCGCGAGATCGGCGAGGAGATGCGCTCGTCCACCTTCGCGGTGTCGGAGACGCTGCACCAGCTGAGCTGGGTGCTCGGCGGACTGCTCGGCCTGGGCATGTCGATCGTCGCGGACGGACGGGTCGCGCTGGCTGTCGTGGCGGCGGCGCTGGCCCTCGCCTTCGGCCTCCTGCTGTCCCGTCAGGCCGGCACGCACCACAGGGAGCACCATCCCGGCCGCCCCACCACGATCAAGGACGCCCGCCCCGAGATGCACACCTGAGGCGAGTCCCGGCGGTCAGGGGGACAGGTCGTCGGCGACGGCGCGCAGGACGATGGCGATCTTCTTGGCCTCCGCCGGGGCGGGGTGCTTGCCGCGCCGGTAGGTGTTGGAGATCCCGTCCAGCAGCTTGATCAGGTCCTCGGTGATGACGACCATCTCGTCCGGCTTCTTGCGCCGCTGCTTGGCGATGGTCTTCTCCACCGACGGCAGCGTCTCCAGCACCCGGACCTGGAGTGCCTGCTGGCCGCGGCGTCCCTCGACCACGCCGAACTCGATGCGCTGGCCCGGCCGCAGCGTCGTGACCCCGCCAGGGAGCGCCGACGAGTGCACGAAGACCTCACCGCCGTCGTCGCGGGTGAGGAAGCCGAACCCCTTGTCGGAGTCGTACCACTTGACCTTGCCAGTCGGCACCGGAGACCTCGTTCGGTAATCGTCCTGAAATCGACCCCAAGATTAGTGCCTCGCCGCGGGCCGGTGAACACGCCGGGTGCCCCCGCGACGCCTGTGGGGCAACGCCTCAGAAGCTATCCCGGACGTCCCGGCATGGCATCCGAATATCGACCCGCAGTTCAGGCCGTCCGGAACTCGCCGAGCCATTCGGGGAAGGCCAGCAGGTCCGGCAGGACGACGTCCGCTCCGTAGGCCGCGAGGGCCGCCGAGTCGTACGAGCCGGTCGCCACGGCCACCGCGACCGCGGACGCGGCCCGGGCGGCGTCCACGTCGCCGGTGTGGTCGCCGATGTACGCCCCGGCGCCGTGCGCGCGCAGGGCGCCGCCCTTGTCCGCGCCGAACAGGCCTCCCACCACGGCGTCGGCCTCCAGCCCGAGGAACCGCACGGTGCGCTCGGTGTCGGCCTGGTTCTTGCCCGAGACGACCACCACGCGCCCGCCCCTGGCCCGTACCGCGTCGAGGGCTTCGACGGCGCCCGGCATGGGGAGGGTCGCCGGGACCGCGACGTCGGCGTAGATCGCCCGGTAGCGCGCCGCCATCACGGGCACCTCGTCCGGCGGGAACCAGTACGCGAGTTCCTCCTCCAGCGGAGGGCCGATGCGCCGCACCACCAGGTCGGTGTCGATCGCGACGCCCGTCTCCGCGGCGAGGGACGCGTAGACGGCGCTGATGCCGGCCCGGGTGTCGGCGAGGGTCAGATCGAGGTCGAACCCGACAGCGAAGTCGATGTCAGGAGATTTCGGGAGATCAACGTCGAGCACCCCCCTAGGGTAAGGGGCTGGACACACGCGAGGACCCGCGCTCTCCTGGTAGTGGCGATGCGACGGGATCCGAGTAGGAGAGCGCGGGACCGTGCTGCGGATATACCCGGGCCCCCGGCCATAAACCAGGTGACCAGGGAAAACACAGCACCCGAACAAACCACCCCCACCCCAAGGACGATCACCGCCCGCGCCGCCGGAGTCCCCCGGTGAAGGAGGCCGCAGATGGCAGAGACCCAGACCGAGCCCGGCGGTGACCACCGCGCCCCGCGCACGCGGCGGCTCACGGCCGGCGCCGCCACGGCCCGCCGCCGAGCCGTCGGCCTGCTCGCCACGGTGATCTCCGTCGTGACCACGCTCGTCGTGCTGGTCCTGGCCGTGCACATCGTGTTCGTGGCGTTCGAGGCCAACACGGGCAACGACCTCGTCCGCTGGTTCGGCGAACGGGCCACCGACCTGTGCTGGCAGTTCAAGGACGTCTTCCAGCCCGAGAACCACAAGGTCGAGGTCGCCGTCAACTACGGCCTGGCCGCCCTCGTCTACCTGGTGTTCGGCCGCATCCTCGTCGGCCTGGTCCGCCGCCTGGGCTAGTCGCGACCGGGGAAACGGACCATGTCGAAGGGCCACGCCGTGGTGACCCACGTGCGGACGAACTCCTCCAGCTCCTTGTCCAGGGCGGAGTTCTCCTCGTCCGCACGCACCCAGAAGACCACGACGGCGTCCGCCCCGGCCTCGTCGGACGGGGCGACATGGATGCGGCCGAGCTGCCGCTCCCCGTCCGGTGTGATCACGACGTAGCTGAACGAGCGGCGCAGCTGCCCCTGCTTCTGCAGCCACGCGACGTCGATCAGGGCCTGCTCGAACGTGAACTCACGGTCGGGCCAGCCCCACTCGGGCCCGAACCGGCCGGCCAGCCGGTCCAGGCTGCCCATCACGGCGCCGTAGTCCTTGACCACGTCGTGCACGGTGATCGGGCGGATCTGGAAGTCGGGCCCGGCCACCAGGGTGGGCACCACGAAGTCCTCGGGCAGGAAGGCCCCGTCGGCCGCCTTCCGCGGAGACTTGAACATCGCCGACCTTTCCGACAACGCCCCTCCCGGCGATAGGGCGCGGACGAAGGAACTCTAGTCGCCCCCGGCCCGGTACGAGCCGCATCGGGGATTCGGGCGCGCCGCGACGTCACGCGGCGCCCCGGCCGGTCGAAGATGCCTTAGTGTTCTTGCGGAGGATTTCATCACCATGACGACATCTACGCGCGAGCGCATCGTGGCCGAGTCGCTCCGGTTGTTCGCCGAGCGGGGCTACGCGGCGACGTCCGTCGCGGAGATCGAGGCGGCGGCCGGGCTGTCGCCGGGCGCGGGCGGTCTCTACCGGCACTTCCGGTCGAAGGAGGAGGTGCTCGCCTCCGCCATCCGCGAACACATCGAGCGGACCCGCCGGCAGATCAGCGACGTGCTCGTGCAGGCGACCGCGTTCGAGGGCCGTCCGCTGGAGATCCGGCTGCGGATGACGTGCCAGGCCGGGCTCGCGAAGATGCGCGAGGAACAGGACCTCATCCGGGTGCTGTTCCGCGACCTCGACCAGTTCCCGAACCTCGTCGCGGAGATGCGCGAGGGCATCGTCAACCCGCTCTACGACGGGATCGCGACCTGGCTGTCGGCCCAGCCGGAGTTCGAGGGCGTGGACGAGGACTGGCCGGCCGTCGCGGCGATCCTCGGCGGCGCGGTGGTGAACTACTGGCTGGCGAACGAATCGATGTACGAGCCGCCGACCCGCATCGACGAGAAGCGGTTCGTGGAGAGCTGGGCGCGCCTCGGGCTCGGGCTGGTGCACCTGGAACGCACTCCCGCCACCTGACCTGCGCCATCCCTGTTCCCCGTCGCGCGCGGGCTTCTACTCTTGAGGGCCTGCGCACCCGCGGCGTGCACGCCACATAAAGTTGGGGAACTGATGGAAACGTATGCGGACTGGCTGCGCGCGCGAGGCGATGACGAGCTTCGCGCGCTGCTGTCCGCGCGTCCCGAGCTGCTCGCCCCCGTTCCCGCCGACCTGACCGCCCTCGCCGCCCGTGCCGCGACGCCCGCCGCGGTGTCCCGGGCGCTCGACCGCCTGGACCGTTTCACGCTCGCCGTCCTGGAGGCGCTCCTCGTCCTGCCCGCACCGGCCGGGCCGGACGCGCTGGCCGCCACCCTCGACGCCGCACCCGGCCAGGCCGCCGACGCGCTCGGCACGCTCCGCCGGTACGGGCTGGCCTGGGGGGACGACACGCCGAACACGGCACCCGGCGTCCGGCAGGCCCTGCCGCACCCGGCGGGGCTCGGACCGCCCGTCCGGGAGGTCTTCGCGGGCTACTCCACCGAGCGGCTCACCGATCTGATCACCGACCTGGACGGCGAGGAGCCGCGCGGGTTCGCCGACGCCGCACGGCTCCTGGGCCGGCTCACCGAGCTGCTCGCCGACCCCGGCGCCCTGATCGACGACGCCGGACCCGACGCCCGCGCCGCCCTCGACCAGCTCGCCTGGGGCCCGCCGGTCGGACGGGTCGCCGACGCGCGCCGGCCCGTGCGGACCGACACCGCGACCACCCCGATCGAGCGGCTGCTCGCGCGCGGCCTGCTCGCCGCCGAAGACGACCGCACGGTCACGCTGCCCCGGGAGGTCGCGCTGCATCTGCGCGGCGGCCGGCTGTTCCGCGACGTCCCGGCGGAGCCGCCCCCGCTCACCTCGGCCACGGAGCCGCGCCGGGAGGACGTCCTGGTCCGCGCCGCCGCCGGCGAGGCGTTCAACGCCGTCAGGCTCACCGAGGAACTGCTGGAACGCTGGGGCCTGGATCCGCCTCCCGTGCTGCGCAGCGGCGGCCTCGCCGTCCGCGACCTGCGCGCCGCCGCGGTGCTCCTGGACGTCCCGGAATGGAAGGCGGCGCTCCTCGTCGAGGTCGCGTGCGCCGCGGGCCTGCTGACCCGCAGCGGCGACCTCGACGGCGAATGGCTGCCCACCCCCGCCTACGACCTGTGGCTGATGCGCGACACCGCCGGCCGCTGGACGGAACTGGCGCGCGGCTGGCTGAAGTCCGACCGCGCCGCCGGCCTCGCCGGGGAACGCGACGACCGCGACCGGCTCATCAACGCGCTCAGCGAGGCGATGGTGCGCAGCAGCGCGCCGTCCACCCGCCGGGCGATCCTGGACGTCCTCGCGGGCGCGGGTCGCGGCGTCGTCGTCGACGAGGACGCGCTCCGCACCCGGCTCGCGTGGCTGCGGCCCCGCCGCGGCGGCCCGACCCGCGACCGGCTCCTCGGCTGGACGCTCCGCGAGGCCGCCGTCCTCGGCCTCACCGGCTTCGGTGAGCTGGCCCCCTTCGCCCGCGAGCTGCTCGCCGGCGACGACCCCGAACCGGGGCTGGAGAAGTACCTCCCCGCGCCCGTCGACCAGATCGTCATCCAGGCCGACCTGACCGCGATCGCGCCCGGCCCGCTGGTCACCGACCTCGCCCGGGAGCTCGCGCTCGCCGCCGACGTCGAGTCCACCGGCGGCGCCACCGTGTACCGCTTCACCCCCGAGTCGATCCGCCGGGCCCTGGACGCCGGACGGACCGCCGCCGACGTCACCGACCTCCTCACCAGGCATTCGGCGACCCCGCTCCCGCAGCCGCTCGGCTATCTGATCGACGACGTGGCCCGCCGGCACGGGCACCTGCGCGTCGGCGTGCTCTCGTCCTACGTGCGGACCGACTCGCCCGCCACCCTCGACGAGATCCTCGCCGACCGCCGCGCCGGCCCGCTGCGCCTGCACCGCCTCGCCCCGACCGTCCTCGCGTCCGGGCTGCAGCGCACCGACCTGCTCGACGGGCTGCGCGCCATGGGCCTCGCCCCGGTCGCCGAGGCGCCCGGCGGCGGCGTGATCGTGACCCGGCCGGACGCGCAGCGCGCCGAGCCGCCGCCGACCGCCGAGATCGTCCGGCTGCGCCCCGACACCCGCAGCGACGCCTCGATGATCACCGCTGCGGTGCGGGCGCTGCGCGCCGGGGACGAGGCCGCCCTGCACGGCGCCGAGCACGCCCGGCAGGCCCCGTCCGGCGAGCCGCCCCGCTCCCCCGCGATGGCCACCATCGAGCGGCTCCGCGCCGCCGTCGAGCGCGGCGGACGCGTCTGGATCGGCTACCTCGACCAGCAGGGCCAGGCGTCCAGCCGCATCGTCGAGCCGGTCCGCGTCGAGGGCGGCTTCCTCACCGGCTACGACGCCACCCGCGCCGCCGTGCACCGGTTCGCCCTGCACCGCATCACCGGCGTCTCCGAACTCGACGACGCCTCATAACCGCTCCGGTGCGGGGGCCGGTGCCCGGTGTCCGGAAACGGACGCGAGAAACGGCGGGAACCGGCGAACGTCGCATACGGTCCAACCTGTGACCCATCGGACCGATAGCGTGTCCGGGCGAGTGGTGTGAGGAGGCTCCCGATGAGCGGGTACGGAGGGCGTCCGCCGTCGGGCTGGGACGACCCCTATGGCGGATCGCAGGGCTGGGACTCTGGCGGCACGTACGGGCAGGGGCAGGGGTACGGCTACAGCCAGCCCGGATACGGCCAGCCCGGATACGGCCAGCCGGGTTACGGCCAGCCGGGATACGGCTACGGGCCCCCGGGCGTCCCGTACGGGGCCCCGAGCAACGGCTCCACCATCGCCGCCCTCGTCTGCAACGCCGTCGCGATCCTGCTCTGCTGCAACATCGTCGCCATTCCCGGCGTCATCACCGCCGCGGTCGCCCTCGGCCGCACCCAGACCGACCCGCCGTCCGCCCGGAGGCTGACGATCTGGAGCTGGTCGCTCTTCGCCGCGTCCGTGTTCATCGCGATCATCGTCCTGATCATCTACATCATCATCGGCGTCACGGCGTCCGACCCGGACTACAGCTCGTCCGACGGCATCTGACCGGCGGGCGCCGGCGCTAGGAAGACCGGCGCAATAAAGACGCCGGACGGGGCGTTGAACCCTGCGATCCGGCATGGAACGCGCGACGTGGCGTCGCGGCTCGGGTAGCGTGCGGCAGCGGTGCCCCGGCGTCCGGACGAGGCATCGATCACCGAAATCCGACGGGGGCTCCTGCTTTGACCGACGGTCCGCTCATCGTCCAGTCCGACAAGACGCTGCTGCTGGAGGTCGACCACGAACTGGCCGACGCCTGCCGCAAGGACATCGCGCCGTTCGCCGAGCTCGAACGGGCCCCCGAGCACATGCACACCTACCGTGTGACGCCGCTCGCCCTGTGGAACGCGCGTGCCGCCGGGCACGACGCCGAGCAGGTCGTCGACACGCTGATCCGGTACTCGCGGTACCCCGTCCCGCACGCGCTGCTCGTGGACGTCGCCGACACGATGGCGCGGTACGGGCGGCTGCGGCTGGAGAAGGACCCCGCGCACGGGCTCCTCCTGTCGTCCTCCGACCGCTCGGTGCTGGAGGAGGTGCTGCGGGCCAAGAAGATCAAGGGCATGCTCGGAGACCGGGTCGGCGAGGACGCCGTCGCCGTCCACCCGAGCGAACGCGGCGCACTCAAGCAGGCCCTGCTCAAGCTCGGCTGGCCCGCCGAGGACCTCGCCGGCTACGTGGACGGCGAGGCTCACGCCATCTCCCTCGTCGAGGACGGCTGGGAGCTCCGCTCCTACCAGCGGGACGCCACCACGGCGTTCTGGCACGGCGGGTCGGGCGTCGTCGTCCTGCCCTGCGGCGCCGGCAAGACCATCGTGGGCGCCGCCGCCATGGCCCGCGCCCAGGCGACCACGCTGATCCTCGTCACCAACACCGTCTCGGCGCACCAGTGGAAGCAGGAGCTTCTGCGGCGCACGTCCCTCACCGAGGACGAGATCGGCGAGTACACCGGCACGAAGAAGGAGATCCGGCCGGTCACCATCGCCACCTACCAGATCATGACGACGCGCCGGAAGGGCGCCTACGCCCACCTGGAGCTCTTCGACGCCCGCGACTGGGGGCTCGTCGTCTACGACGAAGTCCACCTGCTGCCCGCGCCGATCTTCCGGATGACCGCCGACCTGCAGGCCCGCCGCCGTCTCGGCCTCACCGCCACCCTCGTCCGGGAGGACGGCCGCGAAGGCGACGTGTTCTCGCTGATCGGGCCGAAGCGCTACGACGCGCCCTGGAAGGACATGGAGGCGCAGGGCTGGATCGCGCCCGCCGACTGCGTCGAGGTCCGCGTCACCCTCACCGACGCCGAACGTCTCGCCTACGCGACCGCCGAACCTGAAGAGCGTTACCGCTTCTGCGCCACGACGGATACCAAGACCAAGCTCATCCAGGCACTGGTGGACCGGCACCGGGGAGAGCAGACACTGGTCATCGGCCAGTACATCGACCAGTTGGACGAGCTCGGGTCGCTGTTGGACGCTCCCGTCATCAAGGGCGAGACGCGTGTGCGTGAACGGGAGCGCTTGTTCGACGCGTTCCGCGCACGTGAGATCGACGTCCTGGTCGTGTCCAAGGTGGCGAACTTCTCCATCGACCTGCCTGAAGCCTCTGTCGCCGTCCAGGTGTCGGGGGCCTTCGGGTCACGGCAGGAGGAAGCGCAACGGCTGGGACGTCTGCTGCGGCCCAAGGCGTCCGGGGCCGGGGCCCGGTTCTACGCCGTCGTCGCCCGCGACACCCTGGACCAGGACTATGCCGCCCACCGGCAGCGGTTCCTGGCCGAGCAAGGGTACGCCTACCGCATCGTCGACGCCGACACCGTCCTGGCCGGAGACGATTTCTGACGCGATGACCCGAGGGCGCTCCCGGGCTAATCGGGCTTCGCGTGCCGCCAGAGAATCGGCCGACCGTCGGGGGTCGAGGTCAGCCAGCTGCCGTCGCCCAGTGGCTCGAAGTCGTAAGCGTTGCGGGAATGGGCATCGAGGCTGTCCTGAACACCACCCGTCCGCAGATCCACCAGGTAGTGCTGGTGCCACTCCTCTTCGTCTTCCGTCTCGCCCCCGACCGTGACGATCGCCGTATCGGGGTCCAGGTAGCCGCCGCTCCATTCGACGCAGGCATCCTCAGGCCCGTGCCCGAAGACTTCGATGGGGAGGGTCAGCACGACCTCGCCGCCGGGGTGGTCATGAAACTGGACGTCGGACTGGCCATGGTCGACGCTCATGAAGCGGCGACCATCCGGCGAAATGTCGATCGGACAGCGGTCGGCCCATGGATACCGGTCGAGAACGAGTGCGCCGTCCGAGAGGGCACCGCGGTAGACGACGCAGCCGTCCTGGCCTTCGCCGACCGAAAGCATGAAGTGGGAGCCGCTGGGATGCCTGAGGCTTGTGGCGCCGTGTCCGGCGGTCTCCAGCTCGGCTTGGGCTACGACACTCCCTGAGCCGGCGTCCAGGACGACCCACATGTCGGGGTTGCCGCGGCCGGCCATGGCATCCGGGCGGTAGACCCAGACGAGAGATTCATCGAGGGAGTAGTCGCAACTCGGCCAATGGCCGTACTTCTCCTTCGACCTGGGGGCGAATTCATAGCGCCATAGCTCGGCGCCGGCCCGGTCAATGCAGACGACTTCGTGTTTGGTGGCATACAACGCTCTGTGGAGTTCAGCGGTGACCGCGTGATCGTGTACTTCGTCGTCGGAGGCGATCCGGAACTTCGCCACCGGATCAAGCTCTCCGGGCCGGGACGTGGTCGGCTCGTAGGCGCACACACTGCCTTGCAGATGGCGAGTGATGATCCGCTGCATGGCGGAAAGAGTATCTAAAACGAGGAAGGGCCCCGCCGTGTCGGCGGGGCCCTATCCATAATATGAGTCCGGCGGTGTCCTACTCTCCCACACAGTCTCCCATGCAGTACCATCGGCGCTGAAGGGCTTAACTTCCGGGTTCGGGATGGGACCGGGTGTTTCCCCCTCGCCAAAACCACCGAACGACCAACCCCCAACACCCCCAGCAGGGGTGCGGGAAGAACTCGTCCGAGCAACCAAGGCTCGATATTATGTTGTGCGGGTTCCCGGTTGTTTCCTGGGAACCACACAGGGACGCGAACATCGTCTCGCAGCGAGATGCTTTGAACGTTCAGTGTGTTCAAGCCACTCGGCCTATTAGTACCGGTCGACTCCACACGTCACCGTGCTTCCATCTCCAGCCTATCAACCCGGTCGTCTACCGGGGGCCTTACACCCCACAAAGGGGGTGGGAGAACTCATCTCGAGGAAGGCTTCCCGCTTAGATGCTTTCAGCGGTTATCCCGACCGAACGTAGCCAACCAGCCGTGCCCCTGGCGGGACAACTGGCACACCAGAGGTTCGTCCGTCCCGGTCCTCTCGTACTAGGGACAGACCCTCTCAATTCTCCTACGCGCACAGCGGATAGGGACCGAACTGTCTCGCGACGTTCTAAACCCAGCTCGCGTGCCGCTTTAATGGGCGAACAGCCCAACCCTTGGGACCTACTCCAGCCCCAGGATGCGACGAGCCGACATCGAGGTGCCAAACCATCCCGTCGATATGGACTCTTGGGGAAGATCAGCCTGTTATCCCCGGGGTACCTTTTAGCCGTTGAGCGACACCACTTCCACACGTAGGTGCCGGATCACTAGGCCCTGCTTTCGCACCTGCTCGACACGTCCGTCTCACAGTCAAGCTCCCTTGTGCCCTTGCACTCGCCACCTGATTGCCAACCAGGCTGAGGGAACCTTTGGGCGCCTCCGTTACTCTTTGGGAGGCAACCGCCCCAGTTAAACTACCCACCAGGCACTGTCCCCCACCCGGATACACGGGTGCGGGTTAGACGCTCAAAACGACCAGAGTGGTATTTCACCAATGACTCCACCCAAACTGGCGTCTGGGCTTCACAGTCTCCCACCTATCCTACACAAGACGCTTCAGGCGCCAATGCCAAGCTGTAGTGAAGGTCCCGGGGTCTTTCCGTCCTGCTGCGCGAAACGAGCATCTTTACTCGTACTGCAATTTCGCCGGGCCTGTGGTTGAGACAGCGGGGAAGTCGTTACGCCATTCGTGCAGGTCGGAACTTACCCGACAAGGAATTTCGCTACCTTAGGATGGTTATAGTTACCACCGCCGTTTACCGGCGCTTAGATTCTCAGCTTCGACACCCGAAAGCGTCTAACCGGTCCTCTTAACGTTCCGGCACCGGGCAGGCGTCAGTCCGTATACAGCGTCTTACGACTTCGCACGGACCTGTGTTTTTAGTAAACAGTCGCTTCCCCCTGGCCTCTGCGACCCCACCCAGCTCCCCGTGCAAGACGGTTCACCAAGCGTGGTCCCCCTTCTCCCAAAGTTACGGGGGCAATTTGCCGAGTTCCTTAACCACAGTTCACCCGATCGCCTTGGTATTCTCTACCTGACCACCTGAGTCGGTTTAGGGTACGGGCCGCCGATACACTCGCTAGAGGCTTTTCTCGACAGCATGGGATCACTCACTTCACCTAAAACGGCTCGGCATCACATCTCACCCTTAAACGGTGCACGGATTTACCTGCACACCGGGCTACATGCTTACCCCAGGACAACCATCGCCTGGGCTGAGCTACCCTCCTGCGTCACCCCATCACTCACCTACTACCCCCTCGGGCCGACCGCTAGGCCCAGGACAAGCCCGAAGGCTCAACCCGGGATTCGGGGTCTTAGCATCAGAGGGTTCAGCGTTGGCGCATACCAGCGGGTACGGGAATATCAACCCGTTGTCCATCGACTACGCCTGTCGGCCTCGCCTTAGGTCCCGACTTACCCTGGGCGGATTAGCCTGCCCCAGGAACCCTTGGTCATCCGGCGCACACGTTTCTCACGTGTGATTCGCTACTCATGCCTGCATTCTCACTCCCACACCCTCCACCCCTGGGTCACCCCGAGGCTTCACCGGACGCAGGACGCTCCCCTACCCATCACACCCAAAAGGATGCAATGCCACGGCTTCGGCGGTGTGCTTGAGCCCCGCTACATTGTCGGCGCGGAATCACTTGACCAGTGAGCTATTACGCACTCTTTCAAGGATGGCTGCTTCTAAGCCAACCTCCTGGTTGTCACAGCAACTCCACATCCTTTCCCACTTAGCACACGCTTAGGGGCCTTAACCGATGATCTGGGCTGTTTCCCTCTCGACTACGAAGCTTATCCCCCGCAGTCTCACTGCCACGCTCTCACTTACCGGCATTCGGAGTTTGGCTGACGTCAGTAACCTTGTAGGGCCCATCAGCCATCCAGTAGCTCTACCTCCGGCAAGAAACACGCAACGCTGCACCTAAATGCATTTCGGGGAGAACCAGCTATCACGGAGTTTGATTGGCCTTTCACCCCTAACCACAGGTCATCCCCCAGGTTTTCAACCCTGGTGGGTTCGGGCCTCCACACCGTCTTACCGGCGCTTCACCCTGCCCATGGCTAGATCACCCCGCTTCGGGTCTACAGCATGCGACTAAAACGCCCTATTCAGACTCGCTTTCGCTACGGCTACCCGCCACCGGTTAACCTCGCCACACACCATAACTCGCAGGCTCATTCTTCAAAAGGCACGCCATCACGAACAAGAGAAACAAGTTCCCCTCGAGGACGCTCTGACGGCTTGTAGGCACACGGTTTCAGGTACTATTTCACGACCCCTCACCGGGGCACTTTTCACCTTTCCCTCACGGTACTAGTCCGCTATCGGTCACCAGGAAGTATTCAGCCTTACCACGTGGTCGTGGCAGATTCACACGGGATTTCACGGGCCCCGTGCTACTCGGGAACACACCCAGAAGCCACTCGAATTTCGTCTACCGGACTCTCACCGTCTACGGTCGGCCATCCCAAGCCGTTCAACTATCCGAGCAGTTTATAACTCCTTGCCGTCCCGGCAGAGACGACCAGATGGTCCCACAACCCCGCACACGCAACGCCTGCCGGCTATCACACGCGCACGGTTTAGGCTCCTCCGCTTTCGCTCACCACTACTCACGGAATCACAATTGTTTTCTCTTCCTGCGGGTACTGAGATGTTTCACTTCCCCGCGTTCCCACCAACCTGCCTATACATTCAGCAGGCGGCGACACCCCATGACGAGTGCCAGGTTTCCCCATTCGGAAATCCCCGGATCAAAGTCTGGTTGCCGACTCCCCGAGGCATATCGCAGGCTCC